>NZ_CP009747.1 GCF_000800255.1 Pseudomonas parafulva
TTTGACGTTACCGACAGAATAAGCACCGGCTAACTCTGTGCCAGCAGCCGCGGTAATACAGAGGGTGCAAGCGTTAATCGGAATTACTGGGCGTAAAGCGCGCGTAGGTGGTTTGTTAAGTTGGATGTGAAAGCCCGGGCTCAACCTGGGAACTGCATCCAAAACTGGCAAGCTAGAGTACGGTAGAGGGTGGTGGAATTTCCTGTGTAGCGGTGAAATGCGTAGATATAGGAAGGAACACCAGTGGCGAAGGCGACCACCTGGACTGATACTGACACTGAGGTGCGAAAGCGTGGGGAGCAAACAGGATTAGATACCCTGGTAGTCCACGCCGTAAACGATGTCAACTAGCCGTTGGAATCCTTGAGATTTTAGTGGCGCAGCTAACGCATTAAGTTGACCGCCTGGGGAGTACGGCCGCAAGGTTAAAACTCAAATGAATTGACGGGGGGCCCGCACAAGCGGTGGAGCATGTGGTTTAATTCGAAGCAACGCGAAGAACCTTACCAGGCCTTGACATGCAGAGAACTTTCCAGAGATGGATTGGTGCCTTCGGGAACTCTGACACAGGTGCTGCATGGCTGTCGTCAGCTCGTGTCGTGAGATGTTGGGTTAAGTCCCGTAACGAGCGCAACCCTTGTCCTTAGTTACCAGCACGTTATGGTGGGCACTCTAAGGAGACTGCCGGTGACAAACCGGAGGAAGGTGGGGATGACGTCAAGTCATCATGGCCCTTACGGCCTGGGCTACACACGTGCTACAATGGTCGGTACAGAGGGTTGCCAAGCCGCGAGGTGGAGCTAATCTCACAAAACCGATCGTAGTCCGGATCGCAGTCTGCAACTCGACTGCGTGAAGTCGGAATCGCTAGTAATCGCGAATCAGAATGTCGCGGTGAATACGTTCCCGGGCCTTGTACACACCGCCCGTCACACCATGGGAGTGGGTTGCACCAGAAGTAGCTAGTCTAACCTTCGGGGGACGGTTACCACGGTGTGATTCATGACTGGGGTGAAGTCGTAACAAGGTAGCCGTAGGGGAACCTGCGGCTGGATCACCTCCTTAATCGAAGACATCAGCCTGCTGATGAGCTCCCACACGAATTGCTTGATTCATTGTGAAAAGACGATGCTGTAACGCGACCCTGTTATAGGTCTGTAGCTCAGTTGGTTAGAGCGCACCCCTGATAAGGGTGAGGTCGGCAGTTCAAATCTGCCCAGACCTACCAATTACTTGGTGCGGCCTACGAGATGTAGCAGATACACGGGGCCATAGCTCAGCTGGGAGAGCGCCTGCCTTGCACGCAGGAGGTCAGCGGTTCGATCCCGCTTGGCTCCACCACCTTTGTACAGCACTGTTAGAACTCAGAAATGAGCATTCGCGCGTCGTGTTGACGCCGCGTTGGAATGTTGATTTCTGGCTTTTGCCAGATCGTTCTTTAAAAATTCGGATATGTGATAGATACAGACTGATGACCAGTTTCACTGCTGGAAATCAGGCTGAGGTAAAATTTGTGAGTTCTGCTCGAAAGAGCGACGTGCGAATTTTCGGCGAATGTCGTCTTCACAGTATAACCAGATTGCTTGGGGTTATATGGTCAAGTGAAGAAGCGCATACGGTGGATGCCTTGGCAGTCAGAGGCGATGAAAGACGTGGTAGCCTGCGATAAGCTTTGGGGAGTCGGCAAACAGACTGTGATCCAGAGATCTCTGAATGGGGGAACCCACCTAGGATAACCTAGGTATCTTGTACTGAATCCATAGGTGCAAGAGGCGAACCAGGGGAACTGAAACATCTAAGTACCCTGAGGAATAGAAATCAACCGAGATTCCCTTAGTAGTGGCGAGCGAACGGGGACCAGCCCTTAAGTTGATTTGAGATTAGTGGAACGCTCTGGAAAGTGCGGCCATAGTGGGTGATAGCCCCGTACACGAAAGTCTCTTTTCAATGAAATCGAGTAGGACGGAGCACGAGAAACTTTGTCTGAACATGGGGGGACCATCCTCCAAGGCTAAATACTACTGACTGACCGATAGTGAACCAGTACCGTGAGGGAAAGGCGAAAAGAACCCGGAGAGGGGAGTGAAATAGAACCTGAAACCGTATGCGTACAAGCAGTGGGAGCCTACTTTGTTAGGTGACTGCGTACCTTTTGTATAATGGGTCAGCGACTTATATTCAGTGGCGAGCTTAACCGAATAGGGGAGGCGTAGCGAAAGCGAGTCTTAATAGGGCGCTTAGTCGCTGGGTATAGACCCGAAACCGGGCGATCTATCCATGGGCAGGTTGAAGGTTAGGTAACACTGACTGGAGGACCGAACCGACTACCGTTGAAAAGTTAGCGGATGACCTGTGGATCGGAGTGAAAGGCTAATCAAGCTCGGAGATAGCTGGTTCTCCTCGAAAGCTATTTAGGTAGCGCCTCATGTATCACTGCTGGGGGTAGAGCACTGTTTCGGCTAGGGGGTCATCCCGACTTACCAAACCGATGCAAACTCCGAATACCAGCAAGTGCCGAGCATGGGAGACACACGGCGGGTGCTAACGTCCGTCGTGAAAAGGGAAACAACCCAGACCGTCAGCTAAGGTCCCAAAGTCATGGTTAAGTGGGAAACGATGTGGGAAGGCTTAGACAGCTAGGAGGTTGGCTTAGAAGCAGCCATCCTTTAAAGAAAGCGTAATAGCTCACTAGTCGAGTCGGCCTGCGCGGAAGATGTAACGGGGCTCAAACCATGCACCGAAGCTACGGGTATCACCTTTGGTGATGCGGTAGAGGAGCGTTCTGTAAGCCTGTGAAGGTGAGTTGAGAAGCTTGCTGGAGGTATCAGAAGTGCGAATGCTGACATGAGTAACGACAATGCGAGTGAAAAACTCGCACGCCGAAAGACCAAGGTTTCCTGCGCAACGTTAATCGACGCAGGGTTAGTCGGTCCCTAAGGCGAGGCTGAAAAGCGTAGTCGATGGAAAACAGGTTAATATTCCTGTACTTGCAGTTATTGCGATGGAGGGACGGAGAAGGCTAGGCCAGCCTGGCGTTGGTTGTCCAGGTTTAAGGTGGTAGGCTGAAATCTTAGGCAAATCCGGGATTTCAAGGCCGAGAGCTGATGACGAGTTGCCTTTAGGCGACGAAGTGGTTGATGCCATGCTTCCAAGAAAAGCTCCTAAGCTTCAGATAACTGGGAACCGTACCCCAAACCGACACAGGTGGTTAGGTAGAGAATACCAAGGCGCTTGAGAGAACTCGGGTGAAGGAACTAGGCAAAATGGCACCGTAACTTCGGGAGAAGGTGCGCCGGCGAGGGTGAAGGACTTGCTCCATAAGCCCATGCCGGTCGAAGATACCAGGCCGCTGCGACTGTTTATTAAAAACACAGCACTCTGCAAACACGAAAGTGGACGTATAGGGTGTGACGCCTGCCCGGTGCCGGAAGGTTAATTGATGGGGTTAGCGCAAGCGAAGCTCTTGATCGAAGCCCCGGTAAACGGCGGCCGTAACTATAACGGTCCTAAGGTAGCGAAATTCCTTGTCGGGTAAGTTCCGACCTGCACGAATGGCGTAACGATGGCGGCGCTGTCTCCACCCGAGACTCAGTGAAATTGAAATCGCTGTGAAGATGCAGTGTATCCGCGGCTAGACGGAAAGACCCCGTGAACCTTTACTATAGCTTTGCACTGGACTTTGAGCTTGCTTGTGTAGGATAGGTGGGAGGCTTTGAAGTGGGGACGCCAGTTCTCATGGAGCCATCCTTGAAATACCACCCTGGCAACCTTGAGGTTCTAACTCAGGTCCGTGATCCGGATCGAGGACAGTGTATGGTGGGTAGTTTGACTGGGGCGGTCTCCTCCCAAAGAGTAACGGAGGAGTACGAAGGTGCGCTCAGACCGGTCGGAAATCGGTCGTAGAGTATAAAGGCAAAAGCGCGCTTGACTGCGAGACAGACACGTCGAGCAGGTACGAAAGTAGGTCTTAGTGATCCGGTGGTTCTGTATGGAAGGGCCATCGCTCAACGGATAAAAGGTACTCCGGGGATAACAGGCTGATACCGCCCAAGAGTTCATATCGACGGCGGTGTTTGGCACCTCGATGTCGGCTCATCACATCCTGGGGCTGAAGCCGGTCCCAAGGGTATGGCTGTTCGCCATTTAAAGTGGTACGCGAGCTGGGTTTAGAACGTCGTGAGACAGTTCGGTCCCTATCTGCCGTGGACGTTTGAGATTTGAGAGGGGCTGCTCCTAGTACGAGAGGACCGGAGTGGACGAACCTCTGGTGTTCCGGTTGTCACGCCAGTGGCATTGCCGGGTAGCTATGTTCGGAAGAGATAACCGCTGAAAGCATCTAAGCGGGAAACTTGCCTCAAGATGAGATCTCACTGGGATCTAGAATCCCCTGAAGGGCCGTCGAAGACTACGACGTTGATAGGTGGGGTGTGTAAGCGCTGTGAGGCGTTGAGCTAACCCATACTAATTGCCCGTGAGGCTTGACCATATAACACCCAAGCAATTTGAGCGTGAGCGCCGAATTGTGGTGGTGAAGACGAGAGAACCGAAAGTTCGCGACGAACCACAGAATCACATATCCGAATAGGCTGGGGTGTCCGTAAGGACGCACTGGCAACCGAATTTCTTGACGACCATAGAGCATTGGAACCACCTGATCCCATCCCGAACTCAGCAGTGAAACGATGCATCGCCGATGGTAGTGTGGGGTTTCCCCATGTGAGAGTAGGTCATCGTCAAGATTCATTTCGCAAAACCCCTATCTGCGTGAGCAGGTAGGGGTTTTGTCTTTTCACGACCCTCAAAACAAGGCCATTCCAAGAGGCGCATTGCTGCCACTCTCGCCACCCAGTATGGTTCCGTCAGCGAATCCGTTTTCCAGAGAACCCGCAATGGCCACCACCACCTCACTGCAACCCGGTTTCATGATCGTTCAGGGCAACCGCCTCGACGAGCTGCGCAGCCTGGTGGTGAGCGTCATGCGTAATTACCCGTTGGCTCCGCTGGAAAACGAAATCGCCCTGGTGCAGAGCAACGGCATCGCCCAATGGCTCAAGCTCGCATTGGCCGAAGACCCTGAAGACGATGACCAGGGCGGCTGCGGTATCGCGGCCGCGATCGATGTGCAGTTGCCCGGCAGTTTCATGTGGCAACTCTACCGTCGCGTGCTGGGCCGTGATCAGATTCCAGAAGTTTCGCTGCTCGACAAAGCCCCATTGACCTGGCGCCTGATGCGCCTGCTGCCGGCCCTGATCGAGCGCCCCCATTTCGAGCCGCTCAAACGCTTCCTCACTGACGACACGGACCTGCGCAAACGCTACCAGTTGGCTGAACGTCTGGCCGACCTGTTCGACCAATACCAGGTCTATCGCGCCGATTGGCTCAAAGACTGGGCCTCAGGCCACCACGTACTCAACACCGCCCGTGGCGAGCGCAAGCCTTTGGCGGACGGCAATCGCTGGCAGGCCGAATTGTGGCGGGCGCTGCTGGACGATGTCGGAGCAGAGGGCATGGCGCAAAGCCGCGCCGGTGTGCATCAGCGCTTCATCGAGCGAGTCGATGCCTTGGAGCACGCGCCCCCGGGATTGCCTGCGCGGGTGATGGTGTTCGGTATCTCATCGCTGCCCGCCCAAACCCTCGAAGCACTGGCCGGTCTGGCCCGCTTCAGCCAAGTGCTGCTGTGCGTACACAACCCCTGCCGCCACCACTGGGGCGACATCGTCGCCGACAAGGACCTGCTCCGGCATCAGTACAAGCGTCTGCAGCGTAAACACAGCATGCCGCTGCAACTGGACGATGAGGCGCTTCATCAGCACGCCCATCCCCTGTTGGCCGCCTGGGGCAAGCAAGGCCGTGACTACATCAACCTGCTCGACAGCTACGATGACCCTGGCAGCTACCGTGGTGTCTTCAGCGACGGCCGTATCGACTTGTTCAGCGAGGCGCAACCGCTGACGTTGCTCAATCAGTTGCAGGACGACATCCTCGAGTTGCGCCCGCTTTCGGAAACCCGCGAAACCTGGCCGGCCGTCAATGCCGCGAGCGACCGCTCGATTCGTTTTCACGTGGCGCACAGTCCGCAGCGCGAGGTCGAGATCCTGCACGATCAACTGCTCGCTCGGTTCAGCAACGACCCGACGCTGCGCCCACGCGATGTCATCGTCATGCTACCGGCCATCGACGACTATGCCCCGCATATCCGCGCCGTGTTCGGTCAACTCGACCGCCATGACCCGCGCTACATCCCCTTCACCCTCACCGACCAGGGCCAGCGTGGCCGCGATCCGCTGCTCATCGCCCTGGAGCACCTGCTCAAGCTGCCCGACAGCCGCTTTGCCGTCAGCGAGATCCTCGACCTGCTTGACGTGCCCGCGCTGCGCGCACGCTTCGGCATCAAGCAAAGCGACCTGCCGACCTTGCACCGCTGGATCGAAGGCGCAGGCATCCGTTGGGGCCTGAGCGGCGAGCAGCGAGCCAGCCTCGGCCTGCCGGAGGGGCTGGAACAGAACAGTTGGCGATTCGGCTTGCGGCGTATGCTGCTGGGCTATGCGGTAGGTGTCGGTGAAGGCTGTGACGGCATCGAGCCGTTCGATGAGATCGGCGGCCTCGATGCCGCCCTGATCGGTCCGCTGGTCGCCTTGCTGGATGCGTTGGAAGTGGCCTGCCAGCACCTCGCCGAACCTGCCAGCGTTCAGCAGTGGGGCGCGCGCCTGCATGCCCTGCTGCAGGTGTTCTTCCTGGCCGAGGAAGAACATGACGAACTGCTGCTGGTCGAGTTGCAGGACCTGCGCGACACCTGGCTGGAAACCTGCGAAACGGTCGGCTTGGACGAACAACTGCCCCTGACGGTCGTGCGCGAGGCCTGGTTGTCGGGTCTCGATCAAGGCAAGTTGTCGCAACGCTTCCTGGCTGGCTCGGTGAATTTCTGCACACTGATGCCCATGCGCGCCATTCCCTTCCGCATCGTCTGCCTGCTGGGCATGAACGACGGCGATTACCCGCGCGCCCAGCCGCCGTTGGATTTCGATCTGATGGCCAGCGACTACCGACCCGGCGATCGCTCACGACGCGAGGACGACCGCTACTTGCTGCTCGAAGCGCTGCTCTCGGCCCGCGATCAGCTGTATGTCAGTTGGGTCGGGCGCAGTATCCGCGACAACAGCGAGCGCCCGGCGTCGGTATTGATCGGTCAATTGCGCGATCACCTCGCCGCCGGCTGGCAGTTGGCCGGTGCCGAGCAGGGCGAACGCGACGATTCTGGTCAACAATTGCTGCACGCGCTCACCCAGGAACATCCGTTGCAGCCGTTCAGTCAGCGCTACTTCCAGAAGGACAGCCCGCTGTTCAGCTATGCCCACGAGTGGCAGGTGTTGCACCAGCCTGATCAAACAGCGATCCCGGACACCCTGGTACTGCCAGCGTACGAGAGCGAAGAGCCGCTGACCCTGACCCAGTTGCAGGACTTTCTCCGTCATCCGGTGAGGCATTTCTTCAGTCAGCGGCTCAAAGTGTTTTTCGAAGCCCTGCAAGCGCCCACTCCCGACGAAGAGCCCTTCGTGCTGGATGCCCTGCAGCGCTACAGCCTGAGCGAGCGCCTGCTCGATGCCGCACTGACCGCGACTGACGACCCGGAGCAGGCCTTGCATAGCCAAGCGCGGCGCTTGCAAGCCTGTGGGCTGCTGCCGTTGGCGGGCTTTGGCGAGTCGCTGCAGGTTGAACTGATCCAGCCACTGCCTGATTTGCTGACACGGCACCGCCAACTATTGCAGCGCTGGCCCCGCGTGGTCGAAGGTGCGCTGCCGATTCGTTTCGAGCGTGGCGCCCTGCGCCTGGAAGGTTGGTTGGGCCGTGTCTATCAAGGCGATGGCGAGGACTTGCTGAGCATTACCACCGTCCCGAACAGCCTCGGCGCCGGGCGCAACAGCCTTAAGTGGCATCGCTTGATCCCGGCGTGGGTCATGCACCTTGCCGCCTGCGCCGTGGGTTATCCACTGCACACCGCGCTGGTGGCCAGCGACCAGACCCTGCTGCTCGCGCCTCTGCCCACCGCCCAGGCCAGCGATCTGCTCGCCGACCTGCTGGTCGCGCGTCAAGCGGGCATGAATGCGCCCCTGCCGGTGGCGCCGAAAACCGCTTTCGCCTGGCTCGCTCAGTCAGACCCGGACAAAGCCCAGGCCGCTGCGGCGAAGGCCTACGAAGGCGATGGCCAGAACAGTTTCGGCGAGCGCAGCGAAAGCCTTGCGCTGATCCGTCAGTTCCGCGACTTCGCCGCACTCACGGCCGACGAAACCTTCGAAGGCTGGTGCGAAGCCCTGTATCGACCTCTGTTCACTGCCGCCTGGAAAACCCAGGACTCGCCGGAGACCGCCGCATGACCCAGGCCCGGCCTCTGGCCCTGAGCTTTCCCCTGCACGGCAGCCAACTGATCGAAGCCAGTGCCGGCACCGGCAAGACCTTCACCATCTCCGCACTCTACCTGCGCCTGATTCTGGGCCACGGCGGCGAACACGGCTTTGGCCGCGAATTGCTGCCTCCGCAGATCCTTGTGGTGACCTTCACCGATGCCGCCACCAAGGAGCTGCGCGAGCGCATTCGCACACGCCTGGCCGAGGCGGCGCGCTTTTTCCGTGGAGAGTTGGACGGCGCCGACCCCTTGCTGTATCAACTGCGCGACGACTATCCACACGACCACTGGCCGCGGTGCGCCAGTCGCCTGGAAGTGGCGGTGCAGTGGATGGACGAAGCGGCGGTCTCGACCATCCATGGCTGGTGTCAGCGCATGCTGCGCGAGCATGCCTTCGACAGCGGCAGCCTGTTCACCCAGAGCCTGGAGATCGATCACAGTGAACTGCTCGGCCAAGTCATGCGCGATTACTGGCGGCGCTTCTGCTATGGCATGCACGGCGAGGCGCTGGCCTGGGTGCGCAGCCATTGGCTCAGCCCGGATGCATTGCTGCCGCGTATCCGCCCGCTGTTCGGGCGCTTTCCCGCTGACGTCGAAGGCCCTGAGCCGCAAGCGCTGATCGACGCCGCCCTGGCGCAACGCCAGCAGCAACTGCAGGCGCTCAAGGCGCCCTGGGCGCGATGGGCCGATGAGTTGCAGGAGATCTGTCGCGCAGCGGTGGCCGCCAAGCAGGCTGACGGGCGCAAGCTACAGGCGCGCTTCTTCGAGCCCTGGTTCGACAAGCTGCGCACCTGGGCCGGCGATGATCAGCTCATGGAGCTCGACCTGGGTACGGGCTTCACCCGCTTGACCCCGGACGGGATGGCCGAAGCCTGGAAGTCCGGCCAACCGCCCGAGCACCCGGCACTGCAAGCCATGACCGAGCTGCGCGCTCAATTGCAGGCGTTACCCGGCCCCGATGCGGCAGTGCTTGGGCATGCCGCCGGCTGGGTCGCGGCGCGCTTCGAGGTGGAAAAACGCCGACGCGCGGAAATGGGCTTCGACGACATGCTCCTGCGCCTGGAACAGGCCTTGCGTGGCGAGGCCGGCGAACGTTTGGCCGGGCTGATTCGCGAGCAGTTCCCGGTGGCGCTGATCGATGAGTTCCAGGACACCGACCCGGTGCAGTACGGCATCTTCGAGCGCATCTATCGCATTGCCGAGAATCGTCGCGAAACCGGCCTGTTCATGATCGGCGACCCCAAGCAGGCGATCTACGCTTTCCGCGGCGCCGATATCTTCACCTACCTGGACGCCCGGCGAGCCACTGCCGGACGCCTGCACAGCCTGGACACCAACTACCGCTCCAGCCAGGCCATGGTCCAGGCGGTCAACAGCACCTTCCTGTTGGCCGAGCGGCGTGCGCAGGGGCGCGGTGCCTTCCTGTTCCGCGAGGCCGATGACAACCCGCTGCCCTTCGTCGAAGTGCGCGCCAAGGGCCGCAGCGAACGCCTGCTGATCGACGGTCAAGCGTGCGCCGCGTTGCAGTGCTGGCACCTGCCCAGCGACGAACCGCTGTCCAGCAGCCAGTACCGTCAGCAATTGGCGGCGCGCTGCGCCAGCCATATCGTGGCGTTGCTCATGGGCGGCCAGCTCGGGGTGAGTGGCTTCGCTGATGAACAGGGTGCGTTACGTGGCTGCCGTCCGTCGGACATCGCCATTCTGGTGCGCGATGGCCGCGAAGCGCAGATGATCCGCAGCGCGCTGACTGCGCGCGGCGTGCGCAGCGTCTATCTGTCCGACAAGGATTCGGTGTTCGCCGCGCAAGAGGCTCACGACCTGCTGGCCTGGCTCAAGGCGTGCGCCGAGCCCGACGCCGAACGTCTGCTCAAGGCTGCCTTGGCCAGCCTGACGCTGGACCTGCCGTTAATGGAGCTCGAGCGTCTGAATCAAGACGAGCGGGTTTGGGAGGCCTGGGTCATGCGCTTTCGCCTGTATCGCGAAACCTGGCAGCGCCAGGGTGTGCTGCCCATGCTGCGTCGCCTGCTGCACGACTTCCAGTTGCCGCGCAGCCTGATCGGCCGCAGCGATGGCGAGCGTGTGCTGACCAACCTGCTGCACCTGGCCGAACTGCTGCAGCAGGCGGCCGGCGAGCTGGACGGCGAGCAGGCGCTGATTCGTCATTTGAGCGAGCAACTGGCCAATGCCGCGCAGGCGGGCGAGGAGCAGATCCTGCGCCTGGAAAGCGACGAGCAACTGGTCAAGGTGGTGACCATCCACAAGTCCAAAGGCCTGGAGTACCCGCTGGTCTACCTGCCGTTCATCTGCACCAGCAAGGCCGTGGACGGTCAGCGCCTGCCCTTGGCCTGGCACGACCGTGACGGTCAGCCATTGCTGACCCTCAGCCCCACAGCCGAACAGATCGCCCTGGCCGATGACGAACGCCTGGCCGAAGACCTGCGCCTGCTCTATGTCGCCCTGACCCGCGCCCAGCATGCCTGCTGGCTTGGGGTGGCCGACCTCAAGCGCGGCAACCAGAAAAGCTCGCAGTTGCACCGCTCGGCCCTGGGCTACCTGCTCGGTGGCGGACAGCCGCTGTCCGACTCCGCTCAGTTGGCCGACTGGTTGCAGACGCTGTGCGCGCAAAGCGCTGCGATTGCCTGCCCAGCGCTGCCCGAGGTCGATGACCAGGTCTACCAGGCCCCGCGTCACGGTACGCAATGGCGAGCTGCACTCAAGCCACGACGGGCGGCGACGGAGCAGTGGTGGATTGCGTCCTACAGTGCGTTGCGCGTGGGTGACCAGAACGTGTTGGCCGACAGTTCCCAGGCCCAGCAACTGCTCGACGACGAAAGCATCGATCCGCAACTGCTGCGCGAGGTGCCGCCGGAAAACGGTGATATCCACCGTTTCCCACGCGGACCGAACCCCGGCACCTTCCTCCACGGCTTGTTGGAATGGGCCGGCCGCGAGGGGTTCGCCGAGATCGCCAGCCAGCCCGCGTTGATCGAGCGTACCGTGGGCCAGCGCTGCAATCGTCGCGACTGGAGTGGCTGGATTCCCACGCTCAGCCAATGGTTGCAGCACCTGCTCATTCAGGACTTACCGCTAGCTTCCGAGGGTACGCTGCTGCGCTTGGCGCACCTGCAGCAGTACCAGATCGAGATGGAGTTCTGGTTTGCCAGCCACCGGGTCGACGTGCGCCGTCTCGACCAACTCGTCGTGCGCCACACCCACAGCGGCGCCGCGCGCCCGGCGGCACTGGCCAGTCAGCTCAATGGCATGTTCAAAGGCTTCATCGACCTGGCCTTCGAACTGGACGGTCGCTACTACGTGGCCGACTACAAATCCAATTGGCTCGGCCCGGACGGCAATGCCTACAACGCCCTGGCCATGGAGCAGGCGATTCTCGATCATCGCTACGACCTGCAGTACGTGCTGTACCTGCTGGCCCTGCACCGCCAACTGCGCGCGCGCCTGCCCGACTATGACTACGACCGCCATGTCGGCGGCGCGCTGTTCATTTTCCTGCGCGGCACCGGCAGTGCCGGTCGCGGCCTGTACGCGGTGCGGCCACCCCGTGAGCTGATCGAACAGCTCGATGCGCTGTTTCGCGGCGATCTCCAGCCCGAACAGCAGGACCTGTTTGCCGGAGCCACACCATGAGCCGCACCCTCGACGACCTGTTGCCCACCCCGTTGCAGGCCGAGCACCTGGCGGCCTTGGCGCCGCTTGCCGACAGCCACGATCTGCTGGCGCTGTTGGACCGGTGGGTCGAACGCGGCTGGTTGCGTGCGCTGGATCGCGCGTTCGTCAGCTTTCTCGCGGAGCGTGAGCCGGGCGGCGATCCGTTGGTGCTGCTGGCGGCGGCGTTGGCCAGTCATCAGTTGGGGCATGGGCATGTGTGCCTGGACCTGGAGCAGACGCTGGCCGAGCCTGACTTCGCGCTGTCGCTGCCGCCGGAGGGCGACGCCCTGGCCGGACCGTTGCTGCTGCCCTCACAACTGCTCGCCGCCCTCGAACCCGCCCTCTGGCGGCAGCGTATCGCAGCGAGTGGACTGGTGGCCGATGGCGATAGCGCCGGGCATGAGGCGCGGCCGCTGGTGCTCAGTGCTCAGCGCCTGTATCTACGCCGCTACTGGCGCTATGAGCGGCGTGTCGACCACTCGCTGCAGCAGCGCATCGCGACCCACGAAGCGATTCCCCACGACCTGCCGGCGCGTCTGGCGCAGTTGTTCGAAGGCGGTGCTCCGGCTGGCCAGGTGGACTGGCAGAAGCTCGCCTGCGCCCTGGCCACCCGCGCCGCCTTCAGCATCGTTACCGGCGGCCCTGGGACCGGCAAGACCACCACCGTGGTGCGCTTGCTGGCCCTGCTCCAAGGCCCGGCAGTGGAGCAGGGCAGGCCTTTGCGCATCCGCCTGGCGGCGCCCACCGGCAAGGCGGCAGCGCGCCTGACCGAGTCCATCGGTCAGCAAGTCGAGCGCTTGCAGGTGGACGCTACGCTGCGTGCGCAGATTCCCACCGAGGTGAGCACGGTGCACCGCCTGCTCGGCAGTCGCCCCGGCTCGCGGCATTTCCGCCACCACGCCGGTAACCCGCTGCCGCTGGATGTCCTGGTGGTGGATGAAGCGTCGATGATCGACCTGGAAATGATGGCCAACCTGCTCGACGCCTTGCCAAGCCGCGCGCGCCTGGTGCTGCTCGGCGACAAGGACCAGTTGGCGTCGGTGGAAGCCGGCGCGGTGCTGGGCGATCTGTGTCGCTATGCCGAGGAGGGGCGCTACACGGCGGCGACCCAGGCCTGGCTGGAGCAGGTCGGTGGCCAGTCGTTGCATGACAGCGGGCTGCTGCCTGGCGATGCGCAGCAGCATGCCCTGGCGCAGCAGGTGGTGATGCTGCGTCACTCCCGGCGCTTCGGTGAAGGCAGCGGTATTGGTCGGCTGGCACGGTGGGTCAACCTGCAGCAGGCCGAGCAGGCGCGCGCGCTGCTCAGCCTGCCGCCGGACGATGTGTTCGGCCTGGCGCTGCGCGGCGAGCACGACCGGGCCTTCGACCGTCTGTTGCTGGAGGGGCTGGGGCGTGGCGAAGAGGGGCCCCAGGGTTACCGCAGTTACCTGCGTACCCTCGGCCGCCATCGGCCGGCACCGGGTACACCGGCTGACGCGAGCGATTGGGAGCACTGGGCGGCGCGGGTGCTGGGCAGCTTCGAGGGTTTCCAGTTGCTGTGTGCCGTGCGCCGCGGTGCCTGGGGTGTGGAGGGTCTGAACGAACGGGTGGCGCGGGTGCTGCACGGCGCCGGCCTGATCGATACACGCCTGCCGTGGTACGAGGGGCGACCCGTGCTGGTCACCCGCAACGATTACGGCCTGGGCTTGATGAATGGCGATATCGGCATTGCCCTGCGGCTGCCGGACGAGACGGGTGAAACCTCGCTGCGCGTAGCATTCGCGCGCAACGACGGTTCAGGCGGCGTACGCTTCGTGCTGCCCAGCCGGCTCAACGAGGTGGAAACCGTCTTCGCCATGACGGTGCACAAGTCCCAGGGTTCGGAATTCAGTCACACCGCCCTGGTGCTGCCCGATGCGCTGAACCCAGTACTCACCAAAGAGCTGATCTATACCGGTATCACCCGTGCCAAAGCCTGCTTCAGCTTGATCGAGCCGCGAGCCGGCGTGTTCGAGGAGGCCGTCAAGCGCAAGGTGCGACGGATTTCTGGCCTTGCGCTGGAAAATATCTGACATTCGTCAATACCTTGGCATCGCGGCCTTGTGCTATCGTGCGACACATCTGAATTTAACTTGAGAAGTTTCCTAGATGTCAGTGGTTGTCTCGCCTCGGTGGCGGGTGGCGAACTGTGCGTTGTCGCTGTTGATCGTCGCCCTGTCGTCGTTCGCCGAGCCTGCGCGGGCGTATGCGCCGGCCACTGCGGTGCAGGTGCAACAGCGCGCCAAGGCAGTGACCCAAGTGGTCCTGGGAATCTTCAGCTACGCCCGGTGGCCGGTGGAGCCCGCGCCCTTGCGCCTGTGCCTGATCGGTCCCACCGAGTACGCCGATGACCTGATCAAGGGCGAGCTGCAGACTGCATCGCAACCCTTGCAGGTGCGTCGTCTGCTGGCCGACGACCCCCGCACCGCCGAGACCTGCGATGCGGTGTATATCGGTCGACTCGACACGGGTGAGCGTGATCGGCTGTTCAACGCGCTGGTCGGCCATCCGGTGCTGAGCATCAGCGAGGCGGACGACCCGTGTACGGTCGGCAGTCTGTTCTGCCTGCGCGTCGAGGACGAGCAGGTGAGTTTCGCGGTCAACCTCGACTCGGTGGCGCGCAGCGGCTTGCGTATTCATCCCAGCGTGCTGCAATTGTCGCGGCGTCGGGCTGCGCAGCCATGACCTCTCGCCTCACGCGCAGACGCCGGCCGACCTTGCGCGCCGCACTCGGCCGCGGCCATCTGGCCATCGCCCTGCTGGCGGTCGGCCTGGCCGGTATCTCGGGAACCTTGCTCGGCGTTGCCGCCCTGCGTGTGCATGCCAATCACAACCTGGAACTGATCGCCCGCTCGATCAGCTACACCGTGGAAGCCGCGGTGGTGTTCGACGACAGCCCCGCCGCCAGTGAGGCCCTGGCAGTGATCGCAGGCAGCGAGGAGGTCGCCGACGCCAAGGTCTTCGCCCTCGACGGCGATCTGCTCGCGCACTGGCAGCGCGACGACACCGGGCTGCTTGCACCGCTGGAGCGCCAGGTGGCGAAGGCCTTGCTGGACGAGCCCATCTATCGGCCCATCGTCCACCAGCAGCGCACGGTCGGGCATATCGAGCTGACCGGGCAGGGCGGCAGCCTGCTGCGCTTCCTGCTCAGCGGGGTGTTCGGCATTCTCTGCTGCATCCTGCTCAGCACGCTGGTCGCCCTGCACCTGTCGCGCCGTCTGTTCGGCGATATCGTCCGACCGCTGCGCAGCCTGGCCAGCGTCGCCCACGCCGCCCGCCGCGAGCGCAGTTTCGACCGACGCGTCCCCGAGGCACGTATCGCCGAGCTCAACGAACTGGGTACCGACTTCAATGCCCTGCTCGACGAACTGGAAGTCTGGCAAAGCCACCTGCAAAGCGAAAACGCGACCCTGGCTCACCAGGCCAGCCACGATAGCCTGACCGGCCTGCCCAACCGCGCGTTCTTCGAAGGACGTCTCAACCGCAGCCTGCGCAACGCCGCCCGCCTTCAAGACCACATGGCGGTGCTGTTTCTCGACAGCGATCACTTCAAGCAGATCAACGACAGCCTCGGCCATGCGGTGGGCGACGAGGTGCTGATCAACGTCGCCAGTCGCGTACGCGCACAATTGCGCGAGCACGACCTGGTGGCGCGCCTGGGCGGCGATGAATTCGCCGTGCTGCTGACCCCGCTGCACTCGCGTGAAGACGCCGAGCGCATCGCCGACAAGATCGTCGCCAGCATGCGCTTGCCGATCCAGCTCGACGATGGCCGCCGCGTGCCCAGTGCGTTGAGTGTCGGTATCGCCTTCTACCCGGACGATGGCCAGGACCCGGCCAGTCTGCTCAATGCCGCCGATGCGGCGATGTACCAGGCCAAGCGCAGCCGTCGCGGCCACCGGCAAGCGGCGCGTGGTGACTGGGCCACGGACCCCGATGACAGGAGCTGAACCGTGACACACCCTTTTTACCGCCAGCCGCTCGCCTGGCTGGCTTTGTTGCTGGCACTGACCGCGTTGAGTGCGTGCAAGACGGCGCCGCCCGTCGGCCTGAGTCCCGAGCAAATCGCTGTGCTGCAGCGCGAGGGCTTTACCCCCAGCGAAGAGGGCTGGGCGTTCGATCTGTCTGGCAAGGTGCTGTTCGGCAGCGATCTGGACCGGCTCAACGGGCAAAGCCAGGCAATCGTCGAACGCGTTGGCCGCGCGTTGCTGTCGGTGGGCATCCAGCGGGTGCGCGTCGATGGTCATGCCGATGCCTCGGGCAAGGCGGCGTACAACCAGCAGTTGTCCGAGCGCCGTGCGCAGAGCGTGGCGCAGGCGCTGGTGGGGATCGGTATGCCGCCAGGCGATATCCAGACGCGCGGGTTGGGCAGCCGCCAGCCGGTGGCCGACAACCGCACCAGCGCCGGCCGTACCGAGAACCGGCGGGTGTCGATCGTGGTGGGCGCCAATTGAAAGACGAGTGTGCGGCTAACGCCCGTCGCCCTCAGTCCTGCGCGAACACCATCTCGCGCGTCTGGCCCATCAGCAACGGCGCATTTGCCTCAGTCACCTCGCGGATGTAGTCCCACAGCAGGGTGATGCGCTTCAACTTGCGCAGATCCTCCCGGCAGTACATCCAGAACTGCCGTGTCACCTCGACCTCATCTTCCAGCACCGTCACCAGCCGCGCGTCCTGCGCTGCCAGGAAGCACGGCAGGATTGCCAGGCCACGCCCTTGCAGTGCGGCGGTGTACTGGGCGATCACGCTGGTGCTGCGCAGGTGGGCATGGGCGTTGGGGATCAGGTTCGCCAGGTACAGCAACTCGGAACTGAAGGCCAGGTCGTCGACGTAGCTGATGAAAGGGTGCTGCGCCAGGTCGGCCACCTCGCCAATCGGCGCGTGGTTGTCCAGGTATTCCCGGGTGGCATACAGCCGCAGGCGGTAGTCGCACAGCTTGCAGCAGACATACGGCCCGTGCTCCGGGCGCTCCAGGGCGATGACGATGTCCGCCTCGCGCTTGGACAGGCTGATGAAGTGGGGCAGCGGCAGGATATCCACCGAGATCGCTGGCCAGGTGTCGACGAAGCGGCTCAGTTGCGGGGTGACGAAGAAGCTGCCGAAGCCCTCGGTGCAGCCCATGCGCACATGCCCCGACAACGCCACGCCGGAGCCGGACACCTGTTCGCAGGCCATGTGCAAGGTGCTTTCGATCGACTCGGCGTAGCCCAGCAGGCGCTGACCTTCGGCGGTGAGTACGAAGCCGTTGGTGCGCGACTTCTCGAACAACAGCGTGCCCATGGCACCTTCCAGCGAGCTGACGCGTCGCGACACCGTGGTGTAGTCCACCGACAGGCGTTTGGCGGCGCTGCTGGCCTTGCGCGTGCGCGCCACTTCGAGGAAGAACTTGAGGTCGTCCCAGTTCAGCGCGCTGAGGGAGGTCAGGTCTTTTTGCATGTTGATCCGGTTTTTTTGTGCATTCTTGTTGGATGTTTGCACATCTATACTCGAACTCACTCCCTGCACGCCACCCCGTTCGCTGCGGCGTAGGCGTCTTCGTTCCGACAATAATTCCAAGGAGAGCGCAGATGAACGCACCCCACACCCCCACGACCCAGGTGCAGCAGGCCAAGTTGTTGATCGACGGGCAATGGGTGGAGTCGACCACTCAGCAATGGCGCGACGTGGTCAATCCGGCCACCCAGCAGGTACTGGCGCGCGTGCCGTTCGCCACCGCCGCCGAAGTCGACGCCGCCATCGCTGCCGCCCAGCGTGCCTTCAAGACCTGGCGTGACACGCCGATCGGTGCGCGCATGCGCATCATGCTCAAGCTGCAGGCGCTGATCCGCGAGCACAGCAAGCGCATCGCCGCGACCCTGAGCGCCGAGCAAGGCAAGACCCTGGCCGATGCCGAGGGCGACATCTTCCGCGGTCTGGAAGTGGTGGAGCACGCCGCGTCCATCGGCACCCTGCAGATGGGCGAGTTCGCCGAGAACGTGGCCGGTGGCGTCGACACCTACACCTTGCGCCAGCCGATCGGCGTGTGCGCCGGTATCACCCCGTTCAACTTCCCGGCGATGATTCCGCTGTGGATGTTCCCCATGGCCATCGTCTGTGGCAACACCTTCGTGCTCAAGCCGTCCGAGCAAGATCCGCTGTCGACGCTGATGCTGGTCGAGCTGGCGCTGGAAGCCGGGGTGCCGGCGGGCGTGCTGAACGTGGTGCACGGTGGCAAGCAGGTGGTCGATGCGCTGTGCACCCACCAGGACATCAAGGCGGTTTCCTTCGTCGGCTCGACCGAGGTCGGCACCCACGTGTACAACCTTGCCAGTCAGCACGGCAAGCGCGTGCAGTCGATGATGGGCGCCAAGAACCACGCCGTGGTGCTGCCCGACGCCAACCGCACCCAAACCATCAACGCGCTGGTCGGCGCGGCCTTCGGTGCAGCCGGCCAGCGCTGCATGGCCACCTCGGTGGCGGTGCTGGTGGGCAAGGCCCGCGAGTGGCTGCCGGACATCAAGGCGGCGGCGAGCAGGCTCAAGGTCAACGCTGGCAGCGAGCCCGGGACCGACGTCGGTCCGGTGGTGTCCAAGCGCGCCAAGGAGCGCGTGCTGGGGCTGATCGACAGCGGCGTGAAGGAAGGCGCCACGCTCGAGCTGGACGGCCGTGACGTGCAGGTGCCGGGCTTCGAGCACGGCAACTTCGTCGGCCCGACCCTGTTCTCCGGTGTGACCACCGACATGCAGATCTACACCCAGGAAATTTTCGGCCCGGTGTTGGTCACGCTTGAAGTCGACACCCTCGATGAGGCCATCGCCCTGGTCAACGCCAACCCGTTCGGCAACGGCACCGGCTTGTTCACCCAGAGCGGTGCGGCGGCACGCAAGTTCCAGAGCGAGATCGACGTCGGCCAGGTCGGCATCAACATCCCGATCCCGGTGCCGGTGCCGTTCTTCAGCTTCACCGGTTCGCGCGGCTCCAAGCTGGGCGATCTGGGCCCCTATGGCAAACAGGTGGTGCAGTTCTATACCCAGACCAAGACGGTCACGGCCCGCTGGTTCGACGACGACAGCGTCAACGACGGCGTTAACACCACCATCAGCCTGCGCTAAGGAGTTGGTCATGCGTATCGCATTCATCGGTCTGGGCAACATGGGCGCCCCCATGGCCCGCAACCTGATCAAGGCCGGGCACACACTGAACCTGTTCGACCTCAACAAAACCGTGCTGGCCGAGCTTGCCGAACTGGGCGGGCAAGTCAGCACCTCGCCGAAGGACGCCGCTGCCAGCAGCGAGTTGGTGATCACCATGCTGCCGGCCGCTGCCCACGTGCGCTCGGTGTACCTGAGCGAGGACGACGGTGTGCTCGCCGGCATCAAGCCCGGCACACCGACGTTGGACTGCAGCACCATCGATCCGCAGACCGCCCGCGACGTGTCCAAGGCCGCGGCGGCCAAGGGCATCGACATGGGCGACGCGCCGGTGTCGGGCGGCACCGGTGGTGCCGCGGCGGGGACCTTGACCTTCATGGTCGGCGCCAGCCCCGAGCTGTTCGCCACGCTCAAGCCGGTGCTCGAACAGATGGGCCGCAACATCGTGCACTGCGGTGCAGTGGGCACTGGGCAGATCGCCAAGATCTGCAACAACCTGCTGCTGGGCATCTCCATGATCGGCGTGTCCGAAGCCATGGCCCTGGGCAATGCGCTGGGCATCGACACCCAGGTGCTGGCCGGGATCATCAACAGCTCCACCGGCCGTTGCTGGAGCTCCGATACCTACAACCCTTGGCCCGGTGTGATCGACACCGCGCCGGCTGCACGCGGCTACACCGGTGGCTTTGGTGCCGAACTGATGCTCAAGGACCTGGGCCTGGCCACCGAGGCCGCGCGCCAGGCGCACCAGCCGGTGATTCTCGGTGCAGTCGCGCAGCAGTTGTACCAAGCCATGAGCTTGCGCGGCGAGGGCGGCAAGGACTTCTCGGCGATCGTCGAGGGCTATCGGAAGAAGGACGGCTGAGCTGAACGCAAAAAGGCTACGTGATGCTCCGCTCAGCGGGCTCACACAGCCTTTGTGCACGCGGCCTTGCGTCGCGATGGGCCGCTAGGCGGCCCTTCAGGCGTCAGGCGAACACGAAGTACTTGCGCACGGTCTCCACCACTTCCCAGGTGCCCTTCATGCCGGGCTCGATGACGAACACGTCACCGCCCTTCAGGTGCTTGGGCTCTTCGCCCTCCGGGGTGATGATGCAATAGCCTTCGAGGAAGTGGCAGAACTCCCACTTGTCGTAGTTCACCTCGAACTTGCCGGGCGTGCAGATCCAGGTGCCCATGATCTTGCTGCCGTCGGCCGACAGGTAGGCGTTGAGGTTGACGGTGTGCGGATCGCCGCCGATGCGTTTCCACTTGGTCGCGTTGACGACAGGCGTCGGGCAGGTTTCGCGCAGGACAGTGATGAAGTCGGACATGGCAGAGCTCCTGATGACGGGCTGAATGACCCGTCACCATAGGGGCTGAACGGTGGCTGCGGTTGCCTGGGCTCGACCTTCATGTGTCTGGATGCGCTGTTCGACTCGCTCCAGTCAGGCCCACCAGTAGCGAACGAAGTGGAAGAACACCGGGGCGGCGAAGCACACCGAGTCCATGCGGTCGAGCATGCCGCCGTGGCCTTCGATCATGTGGCCCCAGTCCTTCACCCCACGGTCGCGCTTGATCGCCGACATCACCAGGCCGCCGAAGAAACCCATGGCGTTGACCGTCAACGCCATCAGCGCCGCCTGCCAGAAGTTGAACGGCGTGATCCAGCACAGCAGCGCCCCCACCAAGGTGGCCAGGGCCACGCCGCCGGCCAGGCCTTCGACGGTCTTGGAGGGCGACAGGTTGGGCGCCACCTTGCGCTTGCCGAACAGCTTGCCGCACACGTACTGCAGTACGTCGCTGATCTGCACCACCAGGATCAGCCAGGCGATCAGCAACAGGTTGCGGCCCTCGTAGCCCGGAATGTCCAGCGTCATCAGCGCGGGTACCGACGACACGCAGTACACCGCGATCATCAGCCCCCACTGTACTTTCGAGGCGCGTTCCAGGAAGCGCGTGGTGTCGCCGCCGAAGCTGGCCAGGATCGGCAGCAGCAGGAACAGGTAGACCGGAATGAAGATGCTGAACAGCCCGTACCAGTCCATCCCGATCAGCAGGTATTGCACCGGCAAGGCCACATAGAAGGCTGCCGCCAGCGCCGGGTAATCGCTGCGCCGGGTCGGAGTGAGGGTCATGAATTCGCGCAGGGCGTAGAACGACACGCAGTAGAACAGCACGATCACGCCGTACTTGCCGAACACGAAGGCCAGGCCGATCACCAGCACCATCACCCACCAGGCGTTGATGCGGGCGTTGAGGTTGTCGATCACCGCATGCGGGCCGGGGCCGGCGCGCCATTTCAGCAGGCGACCGATCAGGCTGGCGAGCAGCAGCAGGGCGCCGATGCCGATGAACAGGGACAGGGTGTTGTCTTCCATTTCAGGCTTCCTTCGGGGCCAGGTTCAGCAGGGCCTGCCGGGCCCGCTCGAGAAAGGCCTGCTTGTCTTCATCAGGCTGTACATGCAACGGCTCGCCGAAGCTCAGGGTGCACAGCAACGGCAGCGGCAGGGCGCGGCCTTTGGGCATCACGCGGTTGAGGTTGGCGATCCACACCGGCACCACTTCGATCTGCGGCTGGGCCGAGGCCAGGTGGAACAACCCGCTCTTGAACGGCAGCAGCGGCTCGTCACCCAGATTGCGCGTGCCTTCCGGGAAGAAGATCAGCGAGTCGCCCTGGGCCAGGGCGTCGAGCACCGGTTGCAGGGGATTAGTCTGGGCATCGCTGCGCTGGCGGTCGATGAGCACACCGTTGAACACCTTGCGGATGATGAAGTCGCGCAGGCCCGGCTGGCACCAGTAATCGGCGCCGGCCACCGGCCGCGTGCGCCGCCGTAGCGGCTCGGGCAACGAGGCCCAGAGCAGGACGAAGTCGCCGTGGCTGCTGTGGTTGGCGAAATACAGGCGTTGTATCGGCTGCGGTGTGCAGCCGAGCCAGAGGGCGCGCGCCCCGGTGATCAGGCGCGCGGCGCAGGTGATGGCGAAAGCGGTGATGGCTGGAAGCATGGTGCGGTTCATCCTGTGAAAGGCAGCGTCAGCAGGGTCGTCAAGGCCAGCAGCAGTTGCAGTGCCAGGCACAGCGCCTGGCGCCGCAGCAGCGCCAGGGCGCCTTGGCTGCGGGCTGGCCAGTGGCGCCGGTCGTCGGCACTGGCCTTGAGTTTGAGGTCGAACAGCGCCCGGTCCAGCGCGCCGGTGTCTTCGTCGAGCTGGGGGCTGCTGGCCAGGCGAGTGAACAGCTCGGCGTCCAGGGCCACGCGCAGCGCCCAGTATTTGTGGGCAAGGCCGAGGATCAGCAGCAGTGCGCACAGGGCACTGGCCAGCGCAGGCAGGTGCAGGCCGAGCAGGGGCGTGAGGCCGTAGCCGATGGCCAACAACGTGAGGCCATCGGACAGGCGCTCCAGTTGTCGGCCGCGGCCAAGCAGGGCGGCAACCAGGTGCAGGTCCATCAACGCACCTCCTTGTGCCGCAGGGATTGACGATGGCCTGGGTGCAGCACCACGCCGGGGCGCGCCTTACGGATCAGGGCTTGGGCCGCCTCGATATCGGCGCAGCGGCCGGTGTGGATCAGCCAGGCAGCCACGGCACTGGCGCTGCGTGAGTAGCCCAAGGCGCAGCAGACCAGGACGCTGCCGTGCTGGCGCAGGTGTTCGATGGCCTCGGCGGCTTGATCCAGCAGCGCGGGGCTGGGGGCAATGAGGTCAAGGATGGGCAGGTTGAGGTAGGCCGGCTGTTCCTGCTGCATTGCGGGTAAATCGCAGCGGTAGGGCAACTCGGCGCTCAGGTCCAGCACGCCGGCAAATGAAGTCGCCTGGCCCCGACCAGGTATCCGCCCCAGGTAGACTCCGTCACACACTTCATCGGCGAGAGGATGTCGCCAGGTCCACAGGCGCGAGTTGATCCAGGCGCCGATCAGGTACGGTGCCAGCAGCCAGGTTGCCGCTGTCGACAGGCGTCCGTTGGCACCCTTCTGGAAGCCACCAGCACCGAACAGCACGTAGTTCAGCGCCACCATCAGCAACGCCAGCGCCGGCCACAGCAGGCCTAGCCACAGCCCGCCCAGCGACACGCCCAGCCAGGCACACAGCCCGGCGCCGAGGCCGTAGCGCAGGCCCAGTCGCCAGCGTTTCGGCTCGCGCGCAAGCCTCGCCGCGTGCAGGGGCAGCGGCCCTCGATGGGGCCACCACCAGACGCACAACAGGCCGACCAGCGCGCCGCTGGGCAGGTCGATGAAATGATGCTGCCAGGTGGTCAGCACCGACACTCCGATCAGCGCCATCCAGCCGTGCACCAGCCCACGCAGTAGTGGGCGCCGGGTGTGGCGGGCGAACATCGTCCAGATGATCACCAGCAGCGCGATATGCAGCGACGGCGCCTGGTTGAACGGTTTGTCGAAGCCCATCAGCACGTCGAACAGCCAGCCGAACAGGCCGGCCAGCTCCGGTCGCTCGAAGGTGAAGCGCAGCGGCCACAGCAGGAAACAACTGACGCTGAGCAGTTGCGCCGTCAGCAGCGCCAGGGCATGCCGATCCATTTCCCGGCGATTGCGCGGCAGCAGGAAGGACAGCCCGTACAGCAGGTCGATCGACCAATAGGGAATGATGGTCCAGGGCCACAGCGGCATATGCCGTTCCCAGTCGAACACCAGGCTGCCGACGTCGTCGCGCGTGGCCGTGTAGCTGTTGGCCAGGCCATAGCTGAGGAAGAACAGCGGCCCCAGCAGCAACAGCCACAGCACCCCGCGCCGGATCAAACCGGCCTCGCGGGCCATCAACGTACCCGCTGGGCCAGGCTGACGCTGAAGATGCCCCAGGGGTCGATGCGCTGGGTGATCTTGCGAAAGCCTGCCGCCTCCACCAGTTGGTCCATCTCCGCCTGGCTACGCCGGCGCATCACCCAGGCGTCGCCACCCCGGTGGCTGGTCAGGGCGCGGGCGATCATCTCCAGTTGCGGGTGCCAGGGTTGGCCGGTGTAGACCAGGTAACCGCCGTCTTCCACGGCGTCGGCCAGACCGGCCAGGGAGTTGCCCACCCACTGATTGCTGGCGAACAGTTCGTAGAGGCCCGAGACCACGGCCAGCGTTGGGCGCGGGTCGAGGCTGGCCAGGCTCTGGCGGTCGAAGGCGTCGCCTTGGACGAAGCGCGCAATCTCGCCGAGGCCTTTTTCCTGGATCAGGGCAGTGCCCTGTTGCACGTTCAGCTCGCTGTAGTCGCGCAGCAGGATCGAGTCCGGCCGGTGTGTCTGCAAGGCGTCGAGGATGTAGCGGCCGTGACCGGCGGCGATATCGACGATGTGCACCGCGCGGCCTTGTTCGCTCAGCCGCTCGATGGCCAGGCGCAGCAGTTCCTCGACGTGCAGCTTGCGCTGGCGGATGCCGCGCCAGCCGATGGCGTCGAGGTAGTTGCGGTCGATCAGGCGACCCAGCCGACCCTTGCCGCTGGCCTGGTCGCGGTACACGTAGTCCAGCGTGCTGCCCGAGTCGAAGCCGGTGTCGAAACCCAACTTGACGCCATCGGACAAGCCTTTGACCAGGCGCAGCCCAGCGCGGTAGCTGCGCCAGTACAGCGCGCGCGGCGAGTGGCGTGGCAGTGGGGCAGCCAGTGCCTCGGCTTCGGCGCAACTGGCGCCGGTCTTGTCGGCGTCGAGCAGCGAGGGCGGCGCCAGCGGCGCGTCGAAGCAATGGGCGATGAAGCGCTCGATGCGCGCCAGGGCGTGGGCGCGATCACGCTCGCCGAGGGTGTCATGGAAGAAACCGGGCAACACGTGCAGCTCCTTGCGCGCGCTGCCGAGGCGCTCGAAGAAGCGCTCCTGCGGCGCGCGCTCGACCACGAAGTCCGCACCGGACACCAACAGTTGAGTCGGCACCTGGATCGCCTGGGCATCGGCCACCACACGTTCGGCGGCTTCGTAGAGGCCCAGCAGCACGGTCACCGAAATCGGTCGGCTGATCAGTGGGTCGGCGGCATAGGAGGCGACCCGGTCGGGATCGTGGGTCAGCAGTTGCGGTTTGACGTAGCTGTTGACGAAGAAATTGCCACGCACGGCCTTGAGCAGCTTCAGGCCGGGGCGAGCGAAGGGCACGTAGAGTTTGACCTTGAACGCCGGCGAGGCGAGCACCAGGCAGCGCACCTTGGGGGCGTAGTCGTGGGCCCAGGTGGCGACCAGCACCGCGCCGACGCTTTGCGCCAGTACCACCATGTCGGCCTCGGCGATGCCATGCCGGGACTGGATATGCTCGATGAAAGTCTGCACGTCGCGCACGCTGGTGGCGAAGCTCGGGCTGTCGCCTCGCGCGCCGGGTGACAGACCATGGCCGCGGGCGTCCCAGGCGAAGAGGTCGTAGCCCGGCAGGTTCAGTTCGTCGGCCAGGTGCGCCAGGCGCGCACCGTGCTCGTGGCCGCGGTGGAACATCACCAGCGCCCGGCGTGGCTGGTACGCGTTGCGGGTGGCCGGCCAGTGCCGGTAGTGCAGTTCGACGCCATCGTGGGTCGGGAAGTGCAGCGATTGCGCTTGGCGCATGGCGAAAGTCCTTGTCCTGCGGCAGTGGAATCAGCGGGTTTCGGCCAGCCCGTGGCGCACCCGGTTGTAGAGGGTATAGAGCGACAGCGCGAGGATGACCAGCAGCAGGCCGTTGATCCAGCTCGCCGGCAGCAGGCCGAAGGCGACGCCGGTGCCCAGCACGCCGAACGCGAAGGCGCGGTCGCTCTTGCCCATCGGCCCGTCGTAGCGCCGCGAAGCCCCGACCAGAGGACCCATCACGCCGGCGTATTCACTGACGATGGCCAGGATCACCACCAGCACCACGAGCACCGGCCAGACGCCGGTCAGCAGCGCGAAGGGCAGGTACAGCGCGGCGTCGGCGATCACGTCGCAGAGTTCGTTGAGGTAGCCGCCGAGGGTCGACTGCTGGCCGAATTCCCGGGCCAGCATGCCGTCTACGGCATTGAGCGCCATGCGCAGCAGCATCCACACCGGCAGCAGAATGAACAACCCGGTGACGTCGGGCTGGGCGGCCAGCAACAGCCCGAGCAGCACCGACACCAGTGCCGCGAAGACGGTCACTTGGTTGGCGGTCACCCCGCGATCATGCAGACGCTGCACCGTAGGGCGCAGCAGGGCCTGGAAGCGAGGTTTGAGCTGGTAGATGGATGGCACGGGGGACTCCCTATCCGGGTGCAGGTAGGAGCCGATTGTGGGGAAAGAGTTCGCGGGGCGGCAAGCGCTATGTGCCGGTCCTGTGAACCAGGCAGTGTCTGGAATCTGTATTCCCGAGCCTGGCGCTGATCAGCGCCGCGCTAAGTCAGGGCTGAGCACGTCGACGTGCTGGATATCGAAGTCGCGCTCCAGGAAATCCATGCGTCGTTCGAAGAAGCTCGTCATGTGCGCCAACGCGCAGTGGGCGTCGAACGCGGCCTGGTCGGCCCACACTTCGTAGAACACGAAGAGGCTGGGATCTTCCTTGTCTCGCAGCATGTGGTATTCGATGCAGCCCGGTTCCTGGCGACTGGGCTCGACATAGGCGCGGAACAACGCCTCGAAGGCCGCTGCCTGTTCCGGGCGGGTCTTGGCTTTGAGAATGAAGGCGACCGGTTCGTTCATGGGTGGGATCCTCAGGAAAGATGAAGTGCGATTTTAGGGCAGTAATCGATGCGGGATTCGTGACTTTCAGGCAAAAGCCTTTTGCCGCTGACCGACTTTTTACGGCTTGCGTGACGGCCTAACCTGCCGCCTTCCCAAACGTTGCGACGAGATCCTCCCATGAAAAATATCCTCTTGCTCAATGGCGGCAAGCACTTCGCCCATTCCGACGGTCGCCTGAACACCACCTTGCACGAAGCCGCCATGGCCTACCTGGACCACGCGGGCTTCGACGTGCAGCAGACCTTCATCGACGGCGGCTACGATATCGAGGCAGAGGTGCGCAAATTCCTCTGGGCCGACGTGGTGATCTACCAGATGCCGGGTTGGTGGATGGGCGCGCCCTGGACGGTGAAGCAATACATCGATGAGGTGTTCACCGCAGGCCATGGTCGTCTGTACGCCAACGATGGCCGTACCCGCTCCGACGCTTCGCAGAAGTACGGCAGCGGCGGATTGCTCATGGGCAAGCGCTACATGATCTCGGCCACCTGGAACGCGCCGCAGCAGGCCTTCGACGACCCGACCGATTTCTTCGAAGGCAAAGGTGTGGACGCGGTGTATTTCGCGTTCCATAAGGCCAACCAGTTCCTCGGCATGACGGGCCTGCCCAGCTTCGTGGCCACCGACGTGATGAAACGTCCGGATGTGCCAGCGGCGGTGGCGGCATACGAGGCGCACTTGGGCGCGCTGTTCGACAAGGCCGAGTGATGGCTGCGCTGTTTTCGTCCGCTGCCGGGCAGCGATGGCCTGGGCGCGTGCTTGCACGGTGAGCGATCAACCGCTATCAATCACTCCTTCCTCCCGCCAAGGCGCACGCGTGAAAACTCGATCCGAAGAACTTCAGGCATTCGTGGCCGTCATCGATTGCGGATCGATCTCCGCTGCTGCCGAGCAGATGGGCCAGACGCCCTCGGCCATGAGTCGGACCTTGTCGCGTCTGGAGGCCAAGCTGGGCACCACCTTGGTCAACCGCACCACCCGGCGCATGGACCTCACCGAGGAAGGCCGCTTCTTCCTCGAACGCGCGCGGCAGATTCTCGCGCAGATGGACGATCTGGAGGAGCGCCTGTCGATCAACCGTCAGACACCGACCGGCCGCCTGCGCATCAATGCCGCTGCACCGTTCATGCTCCACGCGATCTTGCCGTGGATCGGCGAGTTCCGCCGCCAGTACCCCGGCATCGAGCTCGAACTCAACAGCGACGACCTGATCATCGACCTGCTCGAGCACAGCACCGATGTCGCCATCCGCATCGGCGAGCTGGCCGACTCCAGCCTGCACGCCCGTTCGCTGGGGTGCAGCCCGCTGCTGATCCTGGCCAGCCCGCAGTACCTGGAGCGCCATGGCACGCCACGCGCGGTCGAGGACCTGAGCCAGCATGGGCTGCTCGGATTCAGCGCGCCGGAAAGTCTCAACCACTGGCCCCTGCGTCACGCCCAGGGCGACCGCTGGGCGATCCGTCCGGCGCTGCTGGCCTCCAGCGGCGAAACCCTGCGTCAGTTGGCGTTGGCGGGTGAGGGGATCGTCTGCCTGTCGCACTTCATGACCCATGACGACATCCGCACGGGCCGTCTGCAGGTGCTGCTGGCCGAGGCCAACAGTGGCTATCGCCAGCCGATTCATGCGGTCTACTACCGCAACACGCAACTGGCGCTGCGTATCCAATGCTTCCTGGATTTCATCCAGGCCAAGCTGTCGACGTACGCCTGCTGAGTTGTCTGATCGCGACACGGTTGCCCAAAGACGTCCACCTCAGTGCCTGCCGTTTGCTTGAACGCGATGCCTGCGCCTTAAATGGAGGTTCGACAAGAACGACTAAGGAAGCGTCATGCGTATCGTCATGTTCCAGTCCCTGGCCCTCGGGGCCGCGATCCTGAGCTGTTCCTCGGCCTATGCCGTGACCCTCGAAGGCGGCGCGGTCGCCGCACCCGATCAGTACGGCGCCCAGGTCGCGGCCGATATTCTCAAGAAGGGCGGCAATGCGGTGGACGCTGCCGTCGCCACCGCGTTCACCCTGGCGGTCACCTACCCGGAAGCCGGGAACATCGGTGGCGGCGGTTTCATGACCCTGTTCGTCGACGGCAAGCCGTATTTCCTCGACTACCGCGAAGTGGCGCCGAAGGCCGCGACCAAGACCATGTACCTGAACGACAAAGGCGAGGTGATCGAAAACCTTAGTCTGGTCGGTGCTCGCGCCGCTGGTGTGCCAGGCACGGTCATGGGCCTGTGGGAGGCGCACCAGAAGTTTGGCAAGCTGCCGTGGAGCGAGCTGCTCACGCCGGCCATCGGCTATGCGCAGAATGGATTCAAGATCGCCCAGAAGCAGTACCAGTACCGCGATGACGCCCAAGGCCTGTTCAAGACCGCGACCAACTTCAACGACTACTTCGGCAGCATGAAAGTGGGCGAGCTGTTCAAGCAGCCGGAACTGGCCCAGACCCTCGAGCGCATCGCCGACAAGGGCGTGAGCGAGTTCTATCAGGGCAAGACCGCCGACCTGCTGGTGGCGCAGATGCAGGCCGACAAGGGCCTGATCACCAAGGACGATCTGAAGGACTACAAGGCGCTGTGGCGCGATCCGATCGCCATCGAGTGGCGCGGCAACGTGGTCTACACGGCGCCGCCACCGAGCTCCGGTGGTGTCGCGCTAGGCCAACTGCTGGGCATCAAGGAGGACCGTACGGCGGACTTCAAAGGTGTGGCGCACAACTCGGCGAAGTACATTCACCTGCTGTCCGAGATCGAGAAGCGGGTATTCGCCGACCGCGCCGATTACCTGGGCGATCCGGCCTTCACCCAGGTGCCGGTCAAGCAACTGATGGCCAAGGACTACCTGGCCAAGCGCGCCGCGCAGGTCAATCCGACGGCCATCTCCGCCACCGACCAGGTCAAGCCGGGCCTCGAGCCGCACCAGACCACGCACTTCTCCATCGTCGACCGCCAGGGCAATGCGGTGAGCAACACCTATACCCTCAACCTCGACTATGGCAGTGGCGTGGTGGTCAAGGGCGCGGGCTTCCTGCTCAACGACGAAATGGACGACTTCAGCGCCAAGCCTGGGGCGGCCAATGTGTTCGGCGTGGTCGGCGGTGACGCCAACGCCATCGCACCGGGCAAGCGCATGCTTTCATCGATGAGCCCGAGCCTGATCACGCGTGACGGCAAGGTCACCGTGGTGCTGGGGACGCCGGGTGGTTCACGGATCTTCACCTCGATCTTCCAGGTGATGAACAACCTGTACGACTACGGCATGCCATTGGAAAAAGCCGTCGCCGCGCAGCGTGTGCACCACCAGTTGCTGCCCAAGGACACGATCTACTTCGACAGCTATGCACCGCTCACCGGCCCGGTGGCCGACGAACTGAAGAAGATGGGCTATGTCCTGGAGGACCAGGGCTGGGAGATGGGCGACGTGCAGGCGATCCGCGTGACCGGGCAGACGTTGGAGACTGCGTCCGACCCGCGTGGGCGTGGGGTGGGCATGGTCGTCAAGTGATCGGCTGAGCGCCGCCCCTCAAGGGGCGGCGTCAGTCCTGTACAGCCTCAGACGCGGAAATGGCTGACCAGCGTCTGCAACTGCCCGCCCAAGCGCGCCAGTTCCACGGTGGACGCCGCGGTCTCGTCGCTGGCGGCGGCGGTTTGTTCCGACACGTCGCGCACGTTGAGGATGCTCCGGCTGATCTCCTCAGCCACTGCACTTTGCTGTTCGGCCGCTGCGGCGATCTGCTGGTTCATCGACTGGATGCCCGACACCGTGCTGGTGATGCTCGCCAGTGAATCGCCGGCTTTGCGCGCCAGGTCCACGCTGCTGTCGGTCAAGGTCTGGCTGCCGAGCATGGCGTTGGCCACCTGCTGGGTGCCGTTCTGCAAGCTGGCGATCAGTTCTTCGATTTCCTCGGTGGACTTCTGCGTGCGCTGGGCCAGGCCGCGTACCTCATCGGCGACTACCGCGAAACCGCGTCCGGCTTCGCCGGCTCGGGCCGCTTCGATGGCGGCATTGAGGGCCAGCAGGTTGGTCTGCTCGGCCACCGACTTGATCACGTCCATGACGCTGCCGATCTTCTGGCTTTCCTGTTGCAGCAGGTTCATCGCGTCAGTGGAGCGGTGCACTTCGCTGGCCAGGCGTTCGATCTGGCTGATCGCTTCGCCCACCACCTTGTCGCCAGCACGGGCCTGGTCATCGGCCTGGGTCGCGGCATGCGAGGCCTGCTCGGCGTTGCGCGCCACCTCCTGCACCGTGGCCGCCATTTCGTGCATGGCAGTGGCCACCTGGTCGGTTTCGACCTTCTGGCTGTTGGCGCCGGCGCTGGTCTGTTCGGTCACGGCCGACAGTTCTTCGGCCGCGCTGGCGATCTGGGTCACGCCATCGCGAATGCCGCCGATCAGCTCGCGCAAGGTCGTGCCCATGCGCGCGATGCCTTGTTGCAGTACGCCGAGCTCGTCGCGGCGGGTGACCTGCAGGTTCTGCGTCAAGTCGCCGCCGGCAATACGCTCCACCACCTCGAGGGTTTCGCGCAGAGGACGGGTGATCTGACGGGTGATGATCACGGCAGCCAGCACGCCGAACAGCAGGGCCAGCAAGGTGGCGCCGATCTGCAGGGTACGGGCATCGCCGCTTTCGATGTCGCGGCGCTCGAGCTGGATCTTGTACAGCTCATCGCTGACCTTGACGATGTCGGCGCCCTGCACGGTCATTTCCTGGCGGGCCACGGCGATCTGCGCGGTGGCATCGCGCAGTTGGCGAACGGCTTCGCCATAACCGCGCACGGCGGTCTCGAACGGCTGGATGCCAGCGGTATCGCCTGTCAGTTGGCGCTTGAGGCCGTCGATTTCGCCGAGGGTCTGCTCGAGTTGAGTCAGCATCGCTTGCTCGGTCGCTGCGCTGGAGGCCGCGATGTAATCGCGCATGGTCAGTCGCAACTGCGTGAGTTGCTGACGCGCCTTGCTGATCGCCAGGTACTGCTGCAAACGGCTGGCGTCGCTTTCGTCGCGATTGAGCACGGTCTGGCTCAGGGCCTCGATCGCCTGCACGGCACTGGCCGCGTTCTGGTCGAGAGTCTGCCGGGCCGCGACGGTGACCTTGTAGCCAGCGCGCATCTTGTCGAGCGAGACGCGATAGTCGGCGATGGTCTTGCCCAGCTCGCGCAGCAGCTTGACGTTTTCAGGGCTCTTGAAGGTATTTTCCAGGCGCTGCTGCTGGGCGGTGAAGGTGTCGAGCTTGGCCAGGGTGGTGGCGGCAGCGGCGTCGTCGCCATTGGCGATCATGTACTGCAGGCGCGCCACGCGCAGGTTGGTGAGGTCGATGTTGAGCCGGGTGATGTCGCTCATCCAGTTGCTGCGGTTGATCATGCTGCCCAGGCTGCTCCAACTGGCCAGGGCCAGCAGGCCGGTCAACAACAGGACCAGGCCGAAGCCCAGTCCGAGTTTGAGATTCACGCTCTTATCGGCAAACCATCTGTTCATGCACGCTCTCCAGAAAATGTGTGTTGCAAGAATTCACGTCGCTGGGCGTTGTTGTTTTAGAGGGCCAGCTTTGGATCCAGGGGTTATCGGCAGCAAGCGCTGTCGCTGAAACGTTTTTCAGCGGAAAAATGCCCCATTGGTCGTATTGCGATCTGGAGAAGCGAAGAAACGCCCCGAAGGGCGTTACAGATTACGGGTATTGAAGGTGTCGCAGCGGTTCAGGTCGCCGCTGCCGAAGCCGGTCTTGAACCAGCGCACGCGTTGCGCCGAGGTGCCGTGGGTGAAGGAGTCCGGGACCACGCGGCCTTGGCCCTGCTGCTGCAGGCGGTCGTCGCCGATGGCATTGGCGGCGTTCAGGGCTTCTTCCACGTCACCGGGTTCCAGCCAGTTCAGGCGCTTCTGAGCCTGATAGGCCCAGACACCGGCCAGGCAGTCGGCCTGCAGCTCCTGGCGTACCAGCAGACCGTTGTCGCCCTCCATGCGTTGGCCGCTGCGACGGGCGGCATCGACCTTGGCCGAGACGCCGAGCAAGGTCTGCACATGGTGGCCGATCTCGTGGGCGATCACGTAGGCCTGGGCGAAGTCGCCAGCGGCGGCGAAGCGGGTCTCCATTTCGCGGAAGAACGACATGTCCAGGTACACGCGCTGGTCGGCTGGGCAGTAGAACGGTCCGACCGCCGAAGACGCGAAGCCGCACGCCGAATTGACCTGACCGCTGAACAGCACCAGTTTGGGATCGCGGTACTGCTTGCCGGCCTGGGCGAACAGGGCCTTCCAGGTGTCTTCGGTGTCACCGAGGATCGAGGCGACGAACTGCGCCTGTTCGTCATTGGCCGGCGGCGCTTTGCTGGCCGTGGTGCCTGGTGCAGCCTGCTGTTGCTGCTGCATCTGGCCGGAGAGCTGGCCGAGCAACTGCAACGGGTCCTGGCCGGTCAGCCAGCCTATGCCGACGATCAACAGCACCGCGCCAAGGCCCAGGCCTTTACCGCCCCCGAAGCGCATACCGCCGCCCCCGCCTGAGCCGCGTGCGTCGACCACGTTGTCGCTGCGTCGGCCTTTTCGCCAGTCCATAGAGTGTCTCCGCTGTAAGGGGCAGTGCATGCAGGATAGTCCTGCGCTTGAGAGCCGGTCAGCTACCGGAAAGTTGCATAACCGTATGGTTATGTCTGCCCAGCAAGTTTTCAATAGGCCGGGCGCGCCGCCTACCGGACACTGTGCGTCCGCCTGCCACGCACAGGCGGCCCGCACAATTCCAAGAGAGGACACCGGCATGCCTGCCCAGGATAACCGCCGCTTCGCGATCCGTGATCGCAACTGGCACCCCAAGGCCTTGACCCCAGACTACAAGACCTCCATTGCCCGCTCGCCACGCCAGGCGCTGGTGAGCATTCCCCAGTCGATCAGCGAAACCACAGGCCCGGACTTTTCCCACCTGCGGTTCGGCGAGCATGACCATGACCTGCTGTTGAACTTCAACAACGGCGGCTTGCCCATCGGCGAGCGGATCATCGTTGCCGGCCGTGTAGTCGACCAGTACGGCAAGCCGGTGGCCAACACCCTGGTGGAAATGTGGCAGGCCAACGCCGGTGGCCGCTACCGACACAAGAATGACCGCTACCTGGCGCCGCTGGATCCGAACTTCGGCGGCGTCGGTCGGTGCCTGACCGACCGCGATGGCTACTACAGCTTCCGCACCATCAAGCCGGGTCCGTACCCTTGGCGTAACGGGCCGAACGACTGGCGTCCGGCGCACATTCACTTTTCCATCAGTGGCCCGGCGATCGCCACCAAGCTGATCACCCAGTTGTACTTCGAAGGCGACCCGTTGATCCCGATGTGCCCGATCGTCAAGTCGATCGCCAATCCACAAGCGGTGCAGAGCCTGATCGCGCGCCTGGACATGAGCCAGGCCAATCCGATGGATTGCCTGGCCTACCGCTTCGACATCGTGCTGCGTGGCCAGCGCCAGACCCACTTCGAGAACCGCTGAGGAGCGCCGTCATGCCTATCGAACTGCTGCCGGAAACCCCTTCGCAGACCGCCGGCCCCTATGTGCACATCGGCCTGGCCCTGGAAGCGGCGGGCAACCCCACCCGTGATCAGGAAATCTGGAGCCGACTCGCCCGCCCCGAGGCGCCTGGCGAGCATATTCTGCTGCTCGGCCACGTCTACGACGGCAATGGTCACCTGGTGCGCGACTCCTTCCTCGAGGTGTGGCAGGCCGATGCCAACGGCCAATATCAGGATCAGTTCAACCTGGAAAATGCCTTCAACAGTTTCGGTCGTACCGCCACCACCTTCGATGCGGGCGAGTGGACGCTGCACACGGTGAAGCCGGGGGTTGTGAACAACGCTGCCGGGGTGCCCATGGCGCCGCACATCAACATCAGCCTGTTCGCCCGGGGCATCAACATCCACTTGCACACGCGGCTGTACTTCGATGACGAAGCCGAGGCCAACGCGCAGTGCCCGGTGCTCAACCTGATCGAGCAGCCGCAGCGCCGGGAAACCCTGATCGCCAAGCGCTGCGAAGTGGACGGCAAGACAGCCTACCGGTTCGACATGCGTATTCAGGGGGAAGGGGAGACGGTGTTCTTCGACTTCTGACGGGATGGGGCAGCAGCCTAATGCCGCCCCGACGGCTCGATCAGCCTTTGACCGGCTTCAGGTCGAAGGCATCGGCCTGGTACTGGAACAGCAGGCAGTCAGCCTCGGCGGTGCAGCCACTTTCGTGAACCAGGTCGGCCGGCAGTTTGTAGTAAGCACCTGCCGGGTACTCGACGCGCTTGCCGTCGATCACCGCGTAGAAAGTGCCGGCCAGTACCACTGTCGGCAGCACCTGAGTGTGCTGGTGCAGGCCGTTGTCCACACCTTTCTTGAACTTCACGTAGGCCGAATAAGGCCCTTTGCCGAAGAGGTCGCCCTCGACGTTGGCGTAGCTGACGGCGCCTTGGGTGTTCGGTACGTCCTGCCATTTCAGCGCAGCGCTGTTCGGCACCGAAATCAAGGTGTCATCGCCGGCGTGGGCGGTGAGTGCCATAGCGCCCACGGTCAGACCTGCCAAGAGTTTAGTCAGGGTATTCATACAGAGGCTCCTTCGCCCGTTCAGTGAGGAGGCGAAGGTTAGTCAGGGTGTCGATGTCCAGATACGGGCAAAACGTGTCAGCGCCTGTGCAGTTTCTGCACTAATCGCAACCCCAGCGCGTTGTCGCGTAGTACTGCTGCGCGTAATCGATCAGGGCGCGGACCTTCGGCGCCAGATAACGACTGTGCGGATACACCGCATACAGGTTTCGCCCCGGCAGATGCCAGTCGCGCAGTACTGGCACCAGTCGCCCGTCGCGCAACGCGTCGTCGACGATGAAACGGTCGAAGCTGGCGATACCCAGTCCGCCGATGGCTGCCGCACGTAGGGCCATCGGTGAATTGGCGCTCAGGCGCCTGGGCATCAGCACGTCGCGGTGGCTGCCATCGGCAGCGCTGAGCGTCAGGCGCTGGGGTTGCTGCAGGCGGCTGTAACCGAGCAGCGGATGGGTGCTCAAGGCTTCTGGCGTGCTGGGAGAGCCCTGCCGTTCGAGGTAGCCCGGTGCAGCCACCAGCAGTACTGGGCTGGGGGTCAGCAGCCGGGCGACCAGGCTAGAGTCGGGCAGGTGATCGGTGACGCGCAGGCAGACATCGACTTCCTCTTCCAGCAGATCGACGAAGCGATCGGTGCAGTTCAGCTCCACGTGCAGGTGCGGGTACTGCTCGACGAAGTCAGGCAACCAGCGGCCCAGCTCCAGATCGCCGAACGCCGAGCCCACGCTCAGGCGCAAGGTGCCGGTGGGTTGCAGTTGGTGCTCGGACAGCTCCAGCGTCATGGCCTGCACCTGGTCGAGGATCAGTACGCAGTGACGGTAGAACAGCAGGCCTGCTTCGGTCGGATGCAGCCGGCGCGTGGTGCGCGTGAGCAGTTGCGTGCCGAGGGCGCGTTCCAGGTTCTTTACCTGGCGCGACAGCACGGTGTGGGAGACGCCGGCCTGGCTGGCGGCGGCGCTGAAACTGCCGAGGTCGACGACCCGGCGGAAGGTGTGCATGGCGCTCAACTGGTCCATGGGCCAGCGTTTTCCTCGCGGTAGTGACCGGGTAACGGTGAGAACCAGGCCGGCGCGGTTGTCGCGCCGGCTGGGGTGAGCGCTCATCCTGCATCCGAGCGACGCTTCGTGCCATAGGCAGACGGCTACGCGCGCGCCCGGTATTGGCGCCGGTCTTGCTTCGCGCCTCGCTTCAGGGCTTGGCGCCAATCAGGTCGAACGCGTCGCTCTGGTACTGGAACAGCAGGCAGTCGGCGGCCGCTGTGCAGCCGCTTTCGTGGACCAGGCGCGCGGGCAGCCGATAGAACGCCCCGGCCGGATACTCGGTTCGCTTACCGTCGATCACGGCGTAGAACGTCCCGCTGAGGACCACCGTGGGCAGGGTCTGACTGTGCAGGTGAAGACCGTTGTCGGTGCCTTTGCGAAAGCGGACATAGGCCAGGTAATCGCCGCGGCCGAAAATGTCGCCTTCGACATTGGCATAGGTGACCGCCCCCTGGGTGCCTGGCACCTCTTGCCAGGTGAGCTTGGCGCTGTCGGGGACCGATATCAGTGGCGGGCCGGGCTCGCGGGCGCAGCCGGCCAGTGTGGCGACGATGGCGATTGCCAGGGGGAAGGTGAACGTGCGCATGATGTGCTTCCTCGACCGATGGAATGGACATGCAGCCAGCAACCGCAGACATCGGACGAACCACAGGTGCACCTCACGTCAGCGCGTTGAAGCGCGCGGCATGAGGTGCTGACAGCCCCTCGCCCCAAGGGTAGGCGTGCAGGCAATACGGTAGAGGAGACGGCGCACGCGCGCTGCTGGCAAAAATGTCAGGTGCCAGGTGTCCAGCCCAGCGCCAGCACCGCCAGGAAGGGACGAGCCCCTCGTAGCCGTGCTGGCGGAGTGTCAGCGCCGGACCAGCAGCACCCCGCTTTCCATGTGATGGGTGTAGGGGAACTGGTCGAACAGCGCGCAACGTTCGATACGGTGAGTGTCCTGCAACTGGGCGATGTTCTGCGCCAGGGTCTCGGGGTTGCAGGAAATGTACAGGATACGCTCGAAGCGTCGGGTCAGCTCGCAGGTGTCCGGGTCCATACCGGCGCGCGGCGGATCGACGAAGACGGTGCCGAAGGCATAGCTTTTCAGGTCGATGCCTTCCAGACGCCGGAACGGGCGGACTTCGTTCAGGGCCTGGGTCAGTTCCTCGGCCGACAGGCGCACCAGGCGCACGTTGTCTATGCCGTTCTCGTCGAGGTTGTGCAGGGCGGCATTGACCGAGGTCTTGCTGATTTCGGTGGCCAGCACCTGGCGTGCGCGGGTGGCCAGCGGCAGGGTGAAGTTGCCGTTGCCGCAGTACAGTTCCAGCAGGTCGTCGTCGCGTCGGCCCATGGCTTCGCAGGCCCAGGCCAGCATCTTCTGGTTCACCGCGCCGTTGGGCTGGGTGAAGGCGCCTTCGGGTTGGCGATAACTGAAGGTTCGCCCGCCGATGTCGAGTTGCTCCAGCGCATAGTCGCGGCCGATCACCACGCGCTTGCCCTTGGAGCGGCCGATCACGCTGACTTCAAGGTCGGCGGCCAACTGTTGCGCGGCGGCTTCCCAGGCGGCGTCCAGCGGGCGGTGATAGCACAGCGTGACCATCGCGTCGCCCGCCAGGGTGGTGAGGAACTCCACTTGGAACAGGCGGTTGCTCAGGTCTTCGTTGCCCTGCCAGGCAGCTTTTAACTGCGGCATCAGCACATTGATGCGCTGGCTGGCGATGGGGAAGTCGTCGATGAGGATCGCCTTGTGCTTCTCGCCCGGCGCGAACATGGCGTAGTGGCGCTGGCCATCCTCGCGCCACAGGCGGAACTCGGCGCGCAGGCGATAGTGCTCGCGCGGCGACTCGAACACCGACGGCGCCGGCGCATCGAACGGTGCCAGCAACTCGTTCAGGCGCTCGACCTTGGCTTGCAGTTGCGTGGCGTATTGCGAAGGGTCGAAGGCAGCACTCATGCGTTGAACCAGCCCAGCTTGATGACGAACAGGATGGACAGGATCACCAACGCCGGGTTCAGGTCGTGGCGACGACCGGAAATCAGCTTGATGGCGGTCCAGGCGATGAAGCCGAAGGCGATGCCGTTGGCGATCGAGTAGGTCAGTGGCATGGCCAGGGCCGTGACCACCACCGGTGCCGCTTCAGTGACGTCGTCCCAGTTGATTTCGGCCAGGCCCGAAGCCATCAGCACGGCAACGAACAGCAATGCCGGTGCGGTGGCGAAGGCCGGCACGCTGCCGGCCAGCGGTGCGAAGAACAGCGCCAGCAGGAACAGCACGGCGACCACGATGGCGGTCAGGCCGGTCCGCCCACCGGCACTGACGCCGGCCGCCGACTCGATGTAGCTGGTGGTGGTCGAGGTGCCCAGCAGGGAACCGGCCATGGCGGCGGTGCTGTCGGCGATCAGTGCCCGGCCCATCTTCGGCATGTGGCCGTCCTTGCCCATCAACCCGGCGCGCTTGGCCACGCCGATGAGGGTGCCGGAGTTGTCGAACAGGTCGACGAACAGGAACGCGAAGATCACGCTGATCAGGCCAACGTCCAGCGCGCCCTTGATGTCCAGTTGCAGGAAGGTCGGTGCGAGTGAGGGCGGCAGCGAGACGATGCCGGCGAACGGGCTGGCGCCGATCAGGATCGACACTACGGTCACGGCGAGAATGCCGATCAGCACCGCCCCGCGGACCTTCAATGCCTCCAGGGCGACGATCAGGAAGAAACCGAGGGTGGCAAGGATGGGGGCGGGATTGCGCAAGTCGCCCAGGCCCACCAAGGTCGCCGGGTTATCGACGACGATGCCAGCGTTGTGCAAGGCGATCAGCGCCAGAAACAGACCGATGCCCGCCGCGATGGCCGACCGCAGTGGCAGCGGGATGCTGTTCACGATCCATTCGCGAATGCGGAAGATCGACAGCAGGAAGAACAGCACCGCCGAGAGGAACACCGCGCCCAGTGCCACCTGCCAGGTGTGGCCCATGTGCAGGACCACCGTGTAGGTGAAGAAAGCGTTCAGGCCCATGCCTGGCGCCAGGGCGATCGGGTAGTTGGCGATCAGGCCCATGGTCACCGAGCCGATGGCGGCGGCCAGGCAGGTGGCGACGAAGATCGCGCCCTTGTCCATGCCGGTCTCGCCCAGGATGCTCGGGTTGACGAACAGGATGTAGGCCATGGCCAGGAAGGTGGTGACGCCCGCAAGGATCTCGGTGCGCACGTTGGTATTGTGTGCCTTGAGTTGAAACAGCCTTTCCAGCATGCCTGCTCCCATGACGCCGCAGCGCCGTGAATGTGTTGGACCTCAACAGCAAAGCACAGACCGTACCGGGTGCCGTGGATTTGTGCGGGGTGCAAAAAAGCCGCGCATCATACCAGCATGGTGGGCGGGGGCCTATGGCTGTCGCGGGTGGCCGCTGCGTGGTGCGAAGCGGCTTGGCCAGGGCTACTCGGGATTGTGCATCCGGTCGCGGTGCGCCAGGGTCGGGAACAGCTTTATCCACACCCCGGTGACCAGCAGCGTGCCCACGCCACCGAGCACCACGGCCGGCACTGTGCCAAACCAGTGCGCAGTGACGCCCGATTCGAATTCTCCGAGCTGATTCGAGGCACCGATGAACAGCCCGTTCACTGCACTGACCCGGCCGCGCATGTCGTCCGGCGTTTCCAACTGCACGAAGGCACTGCGGATGACCATGCTGATCATGTCCGCCGCGCCGAGCACCACCAGCACCGCCAGGGAGAACCAGAACGAGGTCGACAGGCCGAAGGCGATGGTCGCCACGCCGAACACGCCCACGGCGGTGAACATGGTTCGACCGACTTTGCGCTCGACCGGGAAGCGCGCCAGCCACAACGACATCAACAACGCCCCCACCGCCGGCGCCGAGCGCAGCAGGCCCAGGCCCCACGGGCCGGTGAGCAGAATGTCGCGGGCGAACACCGGCAGCAATGCCGTGGCGCCGCCCAGCAACACGGCGAACAGGTCCAGCGAGATGGCGCCGAGGATGTCGGGGCGGCTGCGGATGAAGTGGATGCCGGCCAGCAGGGACTGCACGCTGGCTCGGCCGCGCTGCGGCGTCTGCTGGCGGGCCTGGAGGCTGAGCGTGAGTGCGCAGGCGATGGCGTACAGCGCAACGGTCGGGCCATACACCCAGACGCTGCCCAAGGCGTAGAGCAGCCCGCCGAGCGCCGGGGCGACGATGGTCGCTGCCTGGGTGGCGGAGGCCGAAGCGGCGACGGCACGCGGGAACAGCCCTGCGGGCACCACGTTCGGCAGCAGGGCCTGGGTAGCGGGCATCTCGAAGGCGCGGGTGGCGCCGAGCAGGAACGCCAGCAGGAAGATCAGTTCGCGGCTGACGTTGTCGGTGGCACTGCCCAGCGCCAGGGCGAGGGCGATCAACCCCTGCAGGCTTTGGCACAGCGCCGCCACCTTGCGCCGGTCGTAGCGATCGGCAACATGCCCGGTGTGCAGCATGAACAGCACGCGCGGGGCGAACTCCACCAGGCCGACCAGGCCCAGGTCCAGCACATTGCCGGTGAGCTGATAGAGGTGCCAGCCGATGGCCACGGTGAGCATCTGGAAGCCGCTGGCGGTGAACACCCGGGCGAGCCAGAAGGCGATGAAAGGACGGTGGTGACGCAGCAGCAGCGGTGCGGACTCTGACATCGGAGGTCAACGGCGGCCAAGGGGGAGGGCTGCAGAGTAGCATCTAGTTGTAACAAATGGTTGCGAGCAGGCCGCTCTGTGGCGACCGCCCCCATAAGAAAGCGGCGCCGCGTTCAGGCTCAGAGGCTGCGCGCCCGCGTCACCCGGTCCACCAGATACACCAGCCCGTGATAGTCGATACCACTGTGGGTCGATAACCCGATCTCACAGGTCCGACTGGTGGAGATCCCTTCGCTGCACTGCTGCACCGCACCCTTGAGCGTGCGCAGTGCATGGGCATTGAGCTGCGGTGTGGTGAAGCCTTTGTCGCCGGCGAAACCACAGCAGTGAATGCCCTCGGGTATCACGACCTGTTTGCTGCAGCGACGCGCCAGGTCGATGAGCGCCTGGCTCTCGCCCAGGTGCTGGGTGCTGCAGGTGACATGCACGGCTACCGGTTCATCCTGTGGGGTGAACTCCAGCTTGTCGAGCAGGTGGGTACGGATGAAGCGCACGGGGTCGTACAGGTCGAGGCGGCAGTTGCCCAGATCCTGCACCAGGCGAAGGGTACAGGGGCTGGTGTCGCAGTAGATCGGGTCGAGCCCGCCGCGACTGGCCTGCAGCAGCGCAGCGATCAGTTCCTGGCGCTTGTGCTCGGCCTGTTCGGCATAGCCCTTGGAGGCGAACGGCTGCCCGCAGCACAGGCTGTCGGCGTGCTCGGGGAAGATCACCTGATAACCGGCTTTTTCCAGCAGTGCACGGGTCTTGTCCAGCAACGAGCGCTGCTCGCCGTCGGTGTATGCCGGGCCCATCACCCGCGACACGCAAGCGGCCAGGTAGACGACCCGGGGGCGTGCGTCCTGGCTGACCGGGATCACGTTGATCGGCGCGAGCGGTTGCGGCATGGCCGCTGTCCACTGCGGCAGGCGACCCCGGCTGGCCCTGCGCAAGCCGCTGCTCAAACTCTCCAGGCGCGGCGCGCCCAGCAGCTTGCGTGCACCGTTGGCCACGGCCAGGGTCAGGCGCGCACCGCGCAGCACGGTGTGGAAATGTTCGGCGAGCCAATCGGCCCGTTGCAGGTGGCTCGCCGCCTGGCCGCGCAGCTTCTTCACCAGCTCGCCGGTATTGATGCCCACCGGGCAACGCTGGGCGCACAGCCCGGTGGCGGCGCAGGTGTCGAGGCCCTGGTACTGGTAGGTCTGCAGCAGCTCGCGGGTGTCGATGCCGGCGCGGCGCTTGGCCTGGATGTCGCGCCACATGACGATGCGCTGGCGCGGGCTCAGGGTTAGTCCGCGTGACGGACACACCGGCTCGCAGAAACCGCACTCGATGCACTTGTCGACGATCTCGTCGGCCGCCGGTAGCGGCTTGAGGTGTTTCAGGTGAATGTCCGGGTCGTCGCTGAGCACCACGTCCGGGTTGAGGATGCCATTGGGATCGAGCAGCCGTTTGAGCTGCCACATCAATTGGTAGGCGTCCTGGCCCCACTCCAGTTCGACGAAGGGTGCCATGTTGCGTCCGGTGCCATGTTCGGCCTTGAGCGAACCACCGAATTCCACGGCCACCAACTGCGCCACATCGTCCATGAACGCCTGATAGCGCGCCACCTCCTCGGCGCTGTTGAAGCCCTGGGTGAAGACGAAATGCAGGTTGCCTTCCAGGGCGTGGCCGAAAATGATCGCCTCGTCGTAGTGGTGCTTGTCGAACAACTGCAGCAGTCGGTTGACGCCTTCGGCGAGCAGTTCCACCGGGAAGGTCACGTCCTCGATGATCACCGTGGTGCCGGTCTGGCGCACGGCACCGACCGCCGGGAAGGTGTCCTTGCGGATCTTCCACAACAGGTTGTAGACGGCAGGGTCTTCGCTGAAATCGACCTGCTGTTCCAAGGCGAAATCGGCGATGGAGGCCATCACTTGGTTCAGTTGTTCGTGCAACAGGCTTTGGCTGGCCGCGCGCGACTCGATCAGCAGGGCACAGGCGTGGTCCGACAATCCCCGGACCCAGTCCGGCATGCCTGGCATTTGCTGAACCGAGCGCAGGCTGCGGCGGTCGAGCAGTTCCACGGCGGACACCGGCTGCTGCTTGAGCACGGTGACCGCCCGACAGCAGCTCTCGACGCTGGGAAACACCAGCAGCGCACTGGCCTTGTGCGGGTGGTCGGGCACGGTGTGGTAGGTGACGGCGCTGATGAAACCCAACGTGCCTTCGGAGCCGACCAGCAGGTGCTGCAGGATGTCCAGCGGCGCGTCGTAGTCCACCAGTGCATTGAGCGACAGGCCGGTGGTGTTCTTCAGTCGGTACTTGTGCCGGATGCGCTCGGCCAGGGGCAGGTTGGCGCGGGTCTCGCGGCCCAGGCGCGCCAACGCGTCCAGCAGGTCGGTGTGGCTGCGTTCGAAGGCGGCCACACTGGCCGGGTCCTCGCTGTCCAGGCAGGTGCCGTCGGCCAGCACCAGGCGCAGGCCGGCCAGGGTGTGATAGGTGTTCTGCGCGGTGCCGCAGCACATGCCGCTGGCGTTGTTGGCGACGATACCGCCGATCTTGCAGGCGTTGATCGACGCCGGGTCCGGGCCGATCTTGCGCCCATAGGGTGCCAACCAGGTATTGGCCTGGGCGCCGATCACGCCCGGTTGCAGACGAATCTGTTCGCCCTGATTGCGGATCTCGCGGCCATTCCAGCGCTCGCCCAGCACGATCAGCACCGAATCGCTCAGGGCCTGGCCGGACAAACTGGTGCCGGCGGCGCGGAAGGTGACCGGCACGCGCTCGCGCTGGGCCAGGCGCAGCAGGCCGATCACCTCGTCCTCGGATTCCACGCGCACCACCAGCTTGGGAATCAAGCGGTAGAAGCTGGCGTCGGTACCGAAGGCCAGGGTCGAGGTCGGGTCGTCGAACCGGCGTTCGGCGGGGATCAGGCGCTCGGCATCGCGCAGGAACGCAGCGGGCAGACTCATGCAATCTCCTCACGGGGCCGGCGCGTCTGGTGCGCGGCGTGCCCCGGGCTATCAGGCTTGGTTACGCAGGGCTCAGGCGCCCAGTTCGCGGACCAGCGAGTCGCGGGTGATCTCGCCGATCGTCTTGGTGCCGGTCAACACCATGGCCACGCGCATTTCCTTCTCGAACAATTCCAGCAGGTTCTTCACTCCGGCCTGGCCATGCACGGCCAAGGCCCAGAGGAACGCGCGACCGATCAGCACGGTGTCGGCGCCCAGGGCGATCATGCGCACCACGTCCAGGCCGCTGCGAATGCCAGAGTCGGCGAGGATCGTCAGATCGCCTTTTACCGCGTCGGCAATCGCCGGCAGGGCGCGGGCGCTGGAGAGCACGCCGTCGAGTTGGCGACCGCCGTGGTTGGAAACGACGATGCCGTCGGCACCGAAACGCACGGCATCGCGGGCATCGTCGGCGTCGAGGATGCCTTTGATGATCATCGGGCCGTCCCAGAATTCGCGGATCCACTCCAGGTCCTTCCAGGAGATCGACGGGTCGAAGTTGGCGGCCAGCCAGCCGATGTAGTCGGCCAGGCCCGTCGGGTTGCCGCGGTAGGCGGAGATGTTGCCCAAGTCGTGCGGACGGCCCATGACGCCCACATCCCAGGCCCATTGCGGATGGGTCATGGCCTGCAACATGCGGCGGAGCGGGCCGTTCCTGCCGCTCATGCCGGAGTGGGCATCGCGGTAGCGGGCGCCCGGGGTGGGCATGTCGACGGTGAACACCAGGGTGCGCACGCCAGCGGCCTTGGCCCGCTCCAGCGCATTGCGCATGAAGCCACGGTCCTTGAGCACGTAGAGCTGGAACCACATCGGTCGGTCGATGGCCGGCGCCACTTCCTCGATCGGGCAGACCGACACGGTGGACATCGTGAACGGGATGCCGTGCTCGGCCGCCGCGCGCGCCGCCTGTACCTCGCCCCGGCGGGCGTACATGCCGGTGAGACCGACCGGCGCCAGGGCCACCGGCATGCTCAAGGTCTCGCCGAACAGCTCGGTCCTGAGGCTCAGCTCGGACATGTTCTTCAGTACGCGTTGGCGCAGGGCGATGCTGGCCAGGTCCGAGACGTTGTGGCGCAGGGTGTGCTCGGCGTAGGCGCCACCGTCGGCGTAGTGGAACAGGAAGGGGGGCAGCTTGCGCTGGGCTGCGGCGCGGTAGTCGGTGGAGGCGGAAATGATCATGGAATCTCGCAGCGTGGGTTGAAGGAGATGCCGGACGCCTGGGCGCCCGGCCCCTTTCACTTTAGTGAGTAACCAGCATGCCGGTCAGCCAATAGGCCTGAATCAAGGTGATCAGGCCGACGATCGTGGCGAAGAACAGGCTGTGCTTTAAGGTGAAGCGGAACAGATCCGACTCTTTGCCCACCAGCCCGGTGGCGGCGCAAGCCACGGCGATCGACTGCGGCGAGATCATCTTGCCGGTCACGCCGCCGCTGGTATTGGCGGCGACCAGCAGGGTGTCGCTGACGCCGATCTGGTGCGCCGTAGTGGCTTGCAAGGAGCTGAACAGGGCGTTGGAGGAGGTGTCGGAGCCGGTCAGGAACACGCCCAGCCAGCCGAGGAACGGCGAGAAGAACGGGAATGCCGCCCCGGTGCCGGCCAGTACCAGGGCCATGGTCGAGGACATGCCCGAATAGTTGGTGACAAAGGCAAAGGCCAGCACCATACCGATCGACAGAATCGGCCAGCGCAGTTCCCAGACGGTTTCCTTGAAAGTGGTCAGACCAGTTTTGACGTTGATCTTCAGCACGGCCATGGCGATCAGTGCCGAGAGAAAGATCGCCGTGCCGGTGGCCGAGATCGGGTCGAACTTGAACACCGCCGGCATGGCCAGGGGAGCGGTGACGATCGGCGCGGTCTTGATCACCAGTTGATCCAGGTGCGGGATGGCAAAATTGAACACGAAGTTGTACATCGCTCCGCCCGGCGCGAAAGCGGCCTTGAAGGGCTTGAGGGTCCAGATGGTCACCAGCACGGTCAGGATCAGGAAAGGCGACCAGGCTTTGAAGATCTCGCCGAAGCTATAGGGCGATGGCTGGCCGCCGACGCCTGCGACCACCGCCGCGCCTGTGCTGCCCTGGGTCTGGGTGAGCGCGCGCTTGGGCTGCCAGACCTTCAGGAACAGGGTCAGGGCGATCAGGCTGGCCAGGGCCGAGGTGATGTCAGGCAGTTCCGGGCCGATGAAGTTGGAGGTGAAGTATTGGGTGACGGCAAAGCTCAGGCCGGCGACCAATGCCGCTGGCCAGGTTTCTTTCACGCCGCGCAGGCCGTCCATCATGAACACCAGCCAGAACGGCACGAACAGCGACAGCAGCGGCAGTTGGCGGCCGGTCATGGCGCCAATGTGGAAGGCGTCGATGCCAGTCACCTGGCCGGCGACGATGATCGGGATGCCCAGCGCACCGAAGGCCACTGGCGCGGTATTGGCGATCAGGCACAGGCCAGCGGCGTACAGCGGATTGAAGCCCAGGCCCACCAGCAGTGCGGCAGTGATGGCCACCGGGGCACCGAAGCCTGCGGCACCTTCGAGGAATGCGCCGAAGCAGAAGCCGATCAGCAGCACTTGCAGGCGCTGGTCGTCGGTGATCGACAGCACCGAGCTGCGGATCACTTCGAACTGGCCGCTCTTGACCGTCAGTTTGTACAAGAACACGGCTGCGACGATGATCCAGGCGATGGGCCACAGGCCGTAGAGGAAGCCGTAGCCGGCCGCGGCGAGGGCCATGTCGGCGGGCATGTGGAAGGCGAAGATCGCCACCAGGATCGATAAGCCAAGGGTGATGCTGCCCGCCACATGCCCCTTGAGTCGGAACACGGCCAAGGCCAGGAAGAAGAATACGATGGGGATGACTGCCGCCAGTGCGGACAGGCCGAGACTCCCGAGTGGGGCGTAGAGTTGTTGCCAGGTTTGCATATGGGGTAACCCCTAATTGTTGTTGGTCAGCGCTGGCATTGGATAATTGGTAAGACCAATTTTCAATGGCTGGTGGCTAGGTTAAAAGCCCGATCAGGGGTGTGTCAATTTGTCCCAAGCAGAACTTTGGTCGCAGGCCGATGAGCGGAGCATCCATTGGGCACGGCCGGTGGTGTGGCTGAACGCTCGGCAGAGGCGCACAATGGGCGCCCCGCGATCGATAGCGGGGTCAGTGGAGAGGCAGGTGATGGTGTTTGATCAGGTGCGCCAGCGGCGCTTGTCCGACGATATCGTCGACCGGTTGGAAGCGATGATTCTCGAGGGCACCCTGAGCGCTGGGCAGCGCCTGCCCGCTGAGCGCGCGTTGGCCGAGCAGTTCGGCGTCTCGCGACCGTCGCTTCGCGAGGCGATCCAGAAGCTGGTGGCCAAGGGATTGCTGATAAGCCGTCAGGGCGGCGGCAACTATGTCGCCGAGTCGCTGGGCTCGACCTTCAGCGATCCGCTGCTGCTGTTGCTCGAAGACAATCCCGAGGCCCAGCGCGACCTGCTGGAGTTTCGTCACACCTTGGAAGCGTCATGCGCCTACTACGCTGCCCAGCGTGCCACCGAACCTGATCGGGCGCGGCTCAAGGCTGCGTTCGATACGCTTCAGGACTGCTACGCCCGCGCCGATGAGGTCAGTCGCGCAGAAGAGGGGGCGGCCGATGCGCGCTTTCACCTGGCGATCGCCGAGGCCAGCCATAACGCGGTGCTGCTGCACACCATCCGTGGGCTGTTCGATTTGCTCAAGCGCAATGTGGTGACCAATATCGGCGGCATGTACCAGCAGCGGCCGGAAACGCGCGACATGCTGATCGCGCAGCATCGCGAGCTGTACCAGGCGATCGTCGAGGGGCGCGCGCAAGAGGCGCGGGAGGTGTCGAGTCGACACATCATCTATGTGCAGGAAGTGCTTGAGGAGGCACGTCAGGAAGCCCAGCGTGTGGCACGGGCGCAGCGACGCAGCGGGCGGTGAGTTGTGCTGGCGAGCCCACTGCCACGGATGACGTGGTAGCGGGGTCGCCCGATACGGGGCGTTATTCTTCCTTGCCCTTGTTGCGCACCGCGCGCTGCAGCTCGCGATTGGAGTCACGTTCGCGCAGGGTGTCGCGCTTGTCGAACTCCTTCTTGCCCTTGCCGAGTGCGATCTCGCACTTGATCAGGTGCTTGCTCCAGTACAGCGCCAAGGCCACGCAGGTGTAACCCTTTTGCGCCACGGCCGCTTCCACGCGCTCAAGCTCGCGCTTGTTCAGCAGCAGCTTGCGCGTACGGATGGGGTCGGCAACGACGTGGGTGCTGGCGGCGGTCAGCGGGGCAATGTGGCTGCCGAACAGCCAGGCTTCGCCATCCTTGAGCAGCACGTAGCTGTCGGTCAGGTGCGCTTTGCCGGCCCGCAGGCTTTTTACTTCCCAACCGGACAGGACCAGTCCGGCCTCGAACTTGTGTTCGATGAAGTAATCGTGTCGCGCTTTCTTGTTCTGCGCGATGGTCCCGGTCGGATGTTTCTTTTGCTTAGCCATAGGGGCGGCATTATAGGCAGTCGCCATGGCCTCTGGCTATGGGGTTCGGTGTGCTTGAGCCGACAGGATGAATCCCGGACAATGCCGGAATAGTTCCCTTGAACGGAAACGTCCCGAAGCGCCGCGAGGTGCTGCCGCCCAGCTTGGAAGTGATGCCTGGATGACTACCCATATTCAACGCTCCGCCCTGCTGCCATACCCTGCCCAGGCGCTCTATGACCTGGTCAACGACGTGGCCAGTTACCCTGAGTTTCTCCCCTGGTGCTCGGATTCGACGGTGATCGAGTCGAGCGACACGCACATGCGTGCCAGGCTCGAGGTGGCCAAAGGCGGCATGAGTCAGCAATTCGTCACGCGCAATGTGCTGGTGCCTGGGCAGTCCATCGAGATGACGCTGGAGGAAGGGCCGTTCACGCAGTTGCACGGGGTATGGGTCTTCAAGGCGCTGGGTGAGAAGGCGTGCAAGATCAGTCTGGACTTGTCGTTCGATTATGCCGGGCCGTTGGTTCGCGCCACACTTGGGCCATTGTTCAATCAGGCGGCCAATACCCTGGTCGATGCCTTCTGCCAGCGCGCCAAGGAGTTGCATGGCTGAGCGGTCATGGATGCTCATCGCTGCAACGGCCAACAAAAAGCCCGGACATGTCCGGGCTTTTTCATGAGCGCTGCCTTTACTGGGGCGAGGTCTCGAGCGGCGCGGGTGTCGGCACCGGCGTGGTTTCGATGGTATCGATTTCGCGCTGGATCGACTCTTCGGCCGAACCGGGCTTGGCAGGCGTCTCAGGCTGGCCGGACGGCTGCTTGGCCGGGCTGACCGTGGTATCGCCGCTTCCACCCAGGATTTCCTGGTCGCGGCTGACGCCTGGCATGAAGTCGCCGGACAGGCTCACGAGTTGGTCGCCTTCATTGAAGAACACGCTCATGCGTTCCTGCTGACGCTTACCGCCGCCTGGCTGAATGCTATAGAGGTAATCCCAGCGATTGGTATTGAAGGGGTCCTGCAGGAGCGGGTTGCCCATGATAAACCTTACCTGCCGTCGGGTCATTCCCGGACGCAATTGGTCTATCATGTCCTGCGTGACGACATTGCCCTGCTGGATGTCGATTTTGTAAACCCCGGGAAACGAGCAACCGGCGAGTGCGAGCAGTCCCACGAGGGTGAGGCTGGTTAGCAAGAGCTTGGTGTTGTTTTGCATCGGTGGGCGACTTCCACTATCTTGGCTGGACAACGTAAACCCCGATCATACCCGTATTAAGAGAAGCTGCGAAGCAGCATCGGCGAGAAAGCTGACCATGGTTGAAAATAGCGAATTGCGCAAAGCCGGTCTCAAGGTGACACTGCCTCGAGTAAAGATCCTTCAAATGCTCGATTCTGCCGAGCAGCGTCACATGAGTGCCGAAGACGTCTACAAGGCGCTGATGGAAGCAGGTGAGGACGTCGGTCTGGCGACCGTCTACCGTGTACTGACCCAATTCGAAGCAGCGGGTCTGGTGGTTCGCCATAACTTCGATGGCGGCCACGCGGTGTTCGAGCTGGCCGACGGAGGTCACCACGACCATATGGTCAATGTGGAAACCAGTGAAGTGATCGAATTCATGGATGCTGAAATCGAGCGTCGCCAAAGGGAGATCGTGGCCGAGCACGGTTACGAGTTGGTGGACCACAACCTGGTCCTTTATGTGCGCAAGAAGAAGTAACGATTTCTGATCGTGACTGACGACAAAGGCGACCCTTGGGTCGCCTTTGTGTTTTCTGAGTGTCTTGTGGAGGCGTGAGGCGTGAGGCGTCAGGCTTTGCCGCTGACCACCATCTTGCGGGCGTGGGCCAGCGACTCCTTGGTCAGGTCGATGCCGCCGAGCATGCGCGCCACTTCCTCGACGCGCTCGCGTTTGCCCAGGTTGGCCACTGCCGTGTGAGTGGTCTCGCTGTTGCGCACCTTGTGCACGAACAGATGGTGATGACCTTGAGCAGCCACCTGGGGCAGGTGGGTCACGGTCAGTACCTGGCCACGCTCGCCCAGCCGGCGCAACAACTGGCCGACGATCTCGGCGGTCGGTCCGCCAATACCCACGTCCACCTCGTCGAACACCAGCGTCGGAATGCGCGAGGTCTGCGCGGTGATGACTTGGATCGCCAGGCTGATGCGCGACAGTTCGCCCCCCGACGCCACCTTGGCCAAGGCCTTGAGTGGTTGGCCAGGGTTGGCGCTGACCAGCAGTTCGACCTGCTCCAGTCCATGCGGTGACAGCTCGTTGCCTTCCAGTGGCGTCAATTCGATGCAGAAGCGTCCGCCAGGCATGCCCAGGCGCTGGATTTCCTGTTCCACCGCCAAGGCCAACTGCGCCGCAGCCTGTCGGCGCAATCCGCTGAGCTCGCTGGCCTTCTCTTTATAGTGCTGGGCATAGGCCGCCAGCTCGTCGCCCAGGCGTTCGACGGATTCGTCGCTGGCGTTGAGACCTTCGAGTTCGTCCATCAAGCGCTGCTGCAACTGTGGCAGCTCGGACGGATGAACACGGTGCTTGCGTGCCAGGGTGTAGAGCGTGTCGAGGCGTTCCTCCAGGGCTTGCAGGCGCATCGGGTCGGCGTCGAAGTGGTCGAGGAAGCGATTGAGTTCGCCGACCGCTTCCTCGACCTGGATCTGTGCGCTGGCGATCAGGTTCACCGCTTCGCCCAGCGCCTTGGGCGCATCGCTGACGGCGGAAAGGCGATTGAGGCTGCTGGTCAGGGCGCTGAGCACATTGCCGGAGTCGCTTTCGCTGCACTGGTCGATCACCTGGCGGCAGATGCCGAACAGCGCTTCGGCATTGGTCAGGTTCTTGTGCTCCTGCTCCAGTTGTTCGAGTTCGTTTTCGCCCAAGCCCAGGTTTTCCAGCTCTTCGAGCTGGTAACTCAGCAATTGGTGTCGCGCACGTTGCTCATCGCTGGAGTTGGACAGGCGCTCCAGTTCCAGTCGGGTCTGGCGCCAGCGCTGGGCGGCCAATTGCACTTGGCGCGCCAGGTCGACGGCGCCAGCGTACTCGTCGACCAGCCGCCGATGGGTGTCGGTCTTGAGCAGCGACTGGTGCTCGTGCTGGCTGTGGATATCGATGAGCAGCTCGCCGAGCGCCTTGAGGTCGCCGAGCGGGCAGGGTGTGCCATTGATATAGCCGCGGCTGCGGCCCTCGGCAGTGATGACTCGGCGCAGGATGCACGGCCCGTCGTGGTCGAGGTCGCGCTCGGTGAGCCAGGTCCGCGCTTCGGGAATGTCCGCCAGATCGAAGGTGGCGAGGAGGTCGGCCTTGTCGGCGCCCGGGCGGACCACGCCGCTGTCGGCGCGGTCGCCCAGGGCCAGGCCCAGCGCATCGAGCATGATCGACTTGCCGGCGCCGGTCTCGCCGGTGATGACCGACATGCCGCGGGCAAGCTCGAGATCCAGGTGTTCGACGATGGCGTAGTTGTGTATGGACAGATGCACCAGCATGAGGGCCGCTCCCGAGGGTCATGTCTGGTTATTTATACAGTAGTTTTTTCCAGCCTGCCAAGCGCCGTTCGGCGACAGGGATTATCACCCAGCCCTTGAAGCTGATTTTTCCGACCCCATATACACGCCACACACGGCAGGCATGGCCTGTACACCGGAAAATGCGGAGGAGAGCCCCGATGGCTGACGAACAGCTGGATGAACAAAACCTTAATGCCGAAGAAGTCGGTTCCGAGGACCTCGGTGCCCGCGTTCAGGTGCTCGAGGAGCAGCTGGCCGCCGCCAAGGATCAATCGCTGCGCGTTGCCGCAGACCTGCAGAACATTCGTCGGCGTGCCGAGCAGGATGTCGAGAAGGCCCACAAGTTCGCCCTGGAGAAATTCGCCGGCGACCTGCTGCCGGTGATCGACAGCCTGGAGCGCGGCCTCGAGCTGTCCAGCGCCGAGGACGAAGCCATCAAGCCGATGCGCGAAGGGATCGAGCTGACCCTGAAGATGTTCCAGGACACCCTCAAGCGCTACAACCTCGAGCCAGTCGATCCGCACGGCGAACCGTTCAATGCCGAGCACCACCAGGCCATGGCCATGCAGGAAAGCGCCGAGGTCGAGCCGAACAGCGTGCTCAAGGTGTTCCAGAAAGGCTATCTGCTCAACGGTCGCCTGCTGCGCCCCGCCATGGTGGTGGTCAGCAAGGCGCCAGCAGCGCCTCAACCGTCGATCGATGAAAAGGCTTGAAATCCGTCGGGGCATCCCCATCTAGGTGTCAAGCCTTCAAGTATTTCCGCAGTTGGCCAATAGCAGTCGCTGCTACCTCATTCAAGTTTCGGGAGAGTTAACATGGGCAAGATCATCGGTATCGACCTGGGGACCACCAACTCGTGCGTCTCCATTCTGGAAAACGGTAACGTCAAGGTCATCGAGAACGTCGAAGGTGCGCGTACTACCCCTTCGATCGTGGCCTACGCCAACGATGGCGAAATCCTGGTCGGTCAGTCGGCCAAGCGTCAGGCCGTCACCAACCCGCACAATACCCTGTTCGCCGTGAAGCGTCTGATCGGTCGTCGTTTCGAAGAAGACGTCGTGCAGAAAGACATCAAGCTGGTGCCTTACAAGATCGTCAAGGCCGGCAACGGTGACGCGTGGGTCGAGGCTGCTGGCAAGGAAATGGCTCCGCCGCAGATCAGCGCCGAAGTCCTGAAAAAGATGAAGAAGACCGCCGAAGACTACCTCGGCGAGCCGGTCACCGAAGCGGTCATCACCGTTCCGGCCTACTTCAACGACAGCCAGCGTCAGGCCACCAAGGACGCCGGTCGCATCGCCGGCCTGGACGTCAAGCGCATCATCAACGAGCCGACCGCCGCTGCACTGGCCTACGGCATGGACAAGGCCAAGGGCGACCACACCGTGATCGTCTATGACCTGGGTGGTGGTACGTTCGACGTGTCGGTCATCGAAATCGCCGAAGTCGATGGCGAGCACCAGTTCGAAGTACTGGCCACCAACGGTGACACCTTCCTCGGTGGCGAAGACTTCGACATGCGCTTGATCGACTACCTCGTCGATGAGTTCAAGAAAGAGTCCGGCATGGACTTGAAGAACGATCCGCTGGCGCTGCAGCGTCTGAAGGAAGCCGCTGAGAAAGCCAAGATCGAGCTGTCCTCGGCCCAGTCCACCGACGTCAACCTGCCGTACATCACTGCCGATGCAACCGGTCCGAAGCACTTGAACGTGAAGATCTCCCGCGCCAAGCTGGAATCGCTGGTCGAAGACCTGGTCAAGCGCACCATCGAGCCTTGCCGCATCGCGCTGAAAGATGCCGGTATCGACGCCAGCAAGATCGACGACGTGATCCTGGTCGGTGGCCAGACCCGTATGCCGATGGTGCAGAAAGCCGTTGCCGACTTCTTCGGCAAGGAAGCGCGCAAGGACGTCAACCCGGACGAAGCTGTCGCCATGGGCGCCGCCATTCAGGGCGCGGTTCTGGCCGGTGACGTCAAGGACGTGCTGCTGCTGGACGTCAGCCCGCTGACCCTGGGTATCGAAACCATGGGCGGCGTGATGACGCCGCTGATCGAGAAGAACACCACCATCCCGACCAAGAAGTCGCAGGTGTTCTCGACCGCCGACGACAACCAGGCTGCGGTGACCATCCATGTGCTGCAGGGCGAGCGCAAGCAAGCCACGCAGAACAAGTCGCTGGGCAAGTTCGACCTGGCCGACATTCCGCCAGCGCCGCGTGGCATGCCACAGATCGAAGTGACCTTCGACATCGACGCCAACGGCATCCTGCACGTCAGCGCGAAGGACAAGGCTACTGGTAAGTCGCAGTCGATCGTGATCAAGGCCAACTCCGGTCTGTCGGACGAGGAAATCGAGCGCATGGTGCGTGATGCCGAGGCCAACGCCGAGGAAGACCGCAAGTTCGAAGAGCTGGCCGCTGCCCGTAACCAGGGCGACGCACTGGTTCACTCGACCCGCAAGATGGTGGCCGACGCAGGCGACAAGGTCACTGCCGACGAGAAGGCGGCGATCGAAGCGGCCGTGGTCGCGCTCGAAGCTGCGGTGAAGGGTGACGACAAGGCGGCCATCGACGCCAAGGTCGAGGAGCTGTCCAAGGTGTCCGCGCCAGTCGCTCAGAAGATGTATGCCGAGCAGCAAGGCGAACAGCCTCAGGGCGGCGCCCAGCAGGCGGAACCTGAAGCCAAGCACGACGACGTGGTCGACGCCGAGTTCGAAGAAGTGAAAGATCACAACAAGCAGTAATTTCTGCATGTTGTCGGCCGGTTCAGCGGCATTGGTCGCTGAGCTGGTAGGATGTCGCCGCGCGGGGGCTTGCTCCCGCGTTGGCGTGTCTGGAACACGGGAAATATTTCCAGCATCTGTCAGGGCGCATCAGGCGTGTTGCGGCAGGTGCTGACGGCACGGTGCACAGATGCCGAAAGCCCTCAAGAGTGCGAATGACCTATGGCAAAGCGTGATTTTTATGAGGTCCTGGGTGTCGAGCGTGGCGCCAGCGAAAGCGATCTCAAGAAGGCCTATCGCCGCCTGGCGATGAAATACCATCCGGACCGCAACCCGGGCGATAAAGAGTCGGAAGACAAGTTCAAGGAGGCCAACGAGGCCTACGAAGTATTGTCCGACGCCAGCAAGCGCGCAGCCTACGATCAGTACGGCCATGCCGGCGTCGATCCAACCATGGGCGGCGGCGGTGCCGGTTTTGGCGGCGCCAACTTCTCCGATATCTTCGGCGACGTCTTCAGTGACTTCTTCGGCGGTGGCCGTGGCGGTGGTCGCGGTGGTGCCCAGCGCGGCAGCGATCTGCGCTACACCCTGGAGTTGAACCTGGAAGAGGCGGTGCGTGGCACGACGGTCAGCATTCGTGTGCCGACCCTGGTCAACTGTCAGCCTTGCGACGGCACGGGTGCGAAGAAGGGCTCGACCCCGTCTACCTGCCCAACTTGCGGCGGTATCGGTCAAGTCCGTATGCAGCAGGGCTTCTTCTCTGTTCAGCAGACCTGCCCGCGCTGTCACGGTCAGGGCAAGATCATCACCGACCCGTGCTCGGCGTGCCATGGCGAAGGCCGTGTCGAAGAGTACAAGACCCTGTCGGTGAAAGTGCCGGCCGGCGTCGACACCGGCGATCGCATTCGCCTGTCCGGCGAAGGCGAGGCGGGCGCCCATGGCGGTCCGACCGGCGATCTCTACGTCGTCATCAGCGTGCGCGAGCATGCGATCTTCCAGCGTGATGGCAAGCACCTGTACTGCGAAGTGCCGATCAGCTACACCGATGCCGCACTGGGTGGCGAGCTCGAAGTGCCGACTCTCGATGGGCGTGTGAAGTTGCGAATCCCGGAGGGTACTCAGACGGGCAAGCAATTCCGTCTGCGCGGCAAGGGTGTGGCACCCGTGCGCGGTGGTGGTGCGGGCGATCTGCTGTGCCGGGTCGCGGTGGAAACGCCAGTCAATCTCAGTCGTCGCCAGCGTGAGCTGCTTGAAGAGCTGCGCGATTCGCTCGAGGGTGACAGCTCCCACTCGCCCAAGGCCAGTGGCTGGTTCGAGGGTGTGAAGCGCTTCTTCGGCGATCTCTGACAAGGAACAGGCTATGCGACGTATTGCGGTAATGGGCGCAGCAGGGCGAATGGGCAAGACCCTCGTCGAAGCGGTGCAGCAAACCTCCGGAGCCGGGCTGACGGCGGCGATCGATCGCCCCGACAGCTCTCTGGTCGGGGCGGACGCGGGTGAGCTGGCGGCCCTCGGTCGGATCGGTGTGCTGCTGTCCGATGACCTGGCCAAGGTCGCCGACGACTTCGATGTATTGATCGACTTCACGCATCCCTCGGTGACGCTGAAGAACCTGGCGTTCTGCCGAAAGCATGGCAAGGCGATGGTGATCGGTACCACCGGCTTCAGTGTCGACGAGAAGCGTCTGCTGGCCGAAGCCGGGAAAGACATTCCGATCGTCTTCGCCGCCAACTTCAGCGTCGGCGTCAACTTGAGCCTGAAGTTGCTCGACATGGCGGCGCGTGTGTTGGGCGATGATGTCGATATCGAGATCATCGAGGCGCACCATCGGCACAAGGTCGATGCGCCCTCGGGTACCGCGCTGCGCATGGGCGAGGTGGTCGCTCAGGCGTTGGGTCGCGATCTGCAGGAGGTGGCGGTGTATGGTCGCGAGGGGCAGACTGGTGCCCGTGACCGCAAGACCATTGGCTTTGCGACCGTGCGGGCGGGCGATGTCGTCGGTGACCACACGGTGCTGTTCGCGGCTGACGGTGAACGCCTGGAGATCACCCACAAAGCGTCTAGCCGCATGACCTTTGCCAAAGGCGCTGTACGTGCGGCGCTGTGGCTGCAAGGGCGCGAGCCAGGGCTGTACGACATGCAGGATGTGCTGGAACTGCATTGAACGCGTAGGCCTGTCGCATACGTGTGTCTAAACGGCACATCTGCGGTAGACCGAGAGCTCACTTTTCTGTAAACTACAGCTTTAGTGTATCCACTAAAAGCGCGCAGAGAATTGAATTCAGCACATAAAAGCGGGGTGACGTATCCATACGGCACTCCGCTTTTTTGCAACCTGCGATCGCCCCTTCATGCGTCATTTACGGGAGGTCTTCTTGACAAAGCCAGCCATACTCGCCCTTGCTGATGGCAGCATTTTTCGCGGTGAGGCCATTGGGGCCGACGGTCAAACCGTTGGTGAGGTGGTGTTCAACACCGCTATGACCGGCTACCAGGAAATCCTTACAGACCCTTCCTACGCCCAGCAGATCGTCACTCTGACCTACCCGCACATCGGCAACACCGGCACCACCGCCGAAGACGCCGAGTCCGACCGCGTCTGGTCGGCAGGTCTGGTGATCCGCGACCTGCCGCTGCTGGCCAGCAACTGGCGCAACACCCAGTCGCTGCCCGAGTACCTCAAGGCCAACAACGTGGTGGCCATCGCCGGTATCGATACCCGTCGCCTGACCCGCATCCTGCGTGAGAAGGGCGCTCAGAACGGTTGCATCCTGGCCGGCGACGACATCAGCGAAGAAGCCGCCATCGCCGCCGCTCGTGGTTTCCCGGGCCTCAAGGGCATGGACCTGGCCAAGGAAGTCAGCACCAAGGAGCGTTATGAGTGGCGCTCCAGCGTTTGGGAGCTGAAAACTGACAGCCACCCGACCCGCGAAGCGTCCGAGCTGCCTTACCACGTGGTCGCCTACGACTATGGCGTCAAGTTGAACATCCTGCGCATGCTGGTCGCCCGTGGTTGCCGCCTGACCGTCGTGCCAGCGCAAACCCCGGCCAGCGAAGTGCTCGCGCTCAACCCCGACGGCGTATTCCTGTCCAACGGCCCGGGCGATCCCGAGCCGTGCGACTACGCCATCGAGGCGATCAAGGCCATTCTCGAAACCGACATCCCGGTCTTCGGTATCTGCCTCGGTCACCAACTGCTGGCCTTGGCCTCCGGTGCCAAGACCGTGAAGATGGGCCACGGTCACCACGGCGCCAACCACCCGGTCCAGGACCTGGACACCGGCGTGGTGATGATCACCAGTCAGAACCACGGTTTCGCCGTCGATGAAGCCACCTTGCCAGGCAATGTGCGCGCCATCCACAAGTCGCTGTTCGACGGTACCTTGCAGGGCATCGAACGCACCGACAAGAGCGCGTTCAGCTTCCAGGGCCACCCTGAAGCGAGCCCCGGCCCGACCGACGTCGCGCCACTGTTCGATCGTTTCATCGATGCCATGGCCAAGCGCCGCTGAGCATCCTGCATCGAGGCCCCGGACCGGCCTGTGCCGTGTCCGGAAGCGCCTGACCCAGATTGTTCAAGACGGCTTGCCGACTGACCCGCGGATTTGAGTGACAACCATGCCAAAACGTACAGACATCAAAAGCATCCTGATTCTCGGCGCTGGCCCGATCGTGATCGGCCAGGCCTGTGAATTCGACTATTCCGGCGCCCAGGCTTGCAAAGCCCTGCGCGAGGAAGGTTTCCGCGTCATCCTGGTGAATTCCAACCCGGCCACCATCATGACCGACCCGGCCATGGCCGACGCCACCTACATCGAGCCGATAAAGTGGCAGTCGGTGGCCAAGATCATCGAGAAAGAACGTCCAGACGCGGTGCTTCCGACCATGGGCGGTCAGACCGCGCTGAACTGCGCCCTGGATCTGGAGCGCCATGGCGTTCTGGAGAAGTTCGGCGTAGAGATGATCGGCGCCAACGCCGACACCATCGACAAGGCCGAGGACCGTTCGCGCTTCGACAAGGCAATGAAGGACATCGGTCTGGAATGCCCGCGTTCGGGCATCGCCCATAGCATGGAAGAGGCCAATGCGGTCCTGGAAAAGCTGGGCTTCCCGTGCATCATCCGTCCGTCCTTCACCATGGGTGGCACCGGTGGCGGCATCGCCTACAACCGTGAAGAGTTCGAGGAAATCTGCGCCCGTGGTCTGGACCTGTCGCCGACCAAGGAACTGCTGATCGACGAGTCGCTGATCGGCTGGAAGGAATACGAGATGGAGGTGGTCCGCGACAAGAAGGACAACTGCATCATCGTCTGCTCCATCGAAAACTTCGATCCGATGGGCGTACACACCGGCGACTCGATCACCGTCGCGCCGGCGCAGACGCTTACCGACAAGGAATACCAGATCATGCGCAACGCCTCGCTGGCGGTGCTGCGTGAGATCGGCGTCGAAACCGGCGGTTCCAACGTGCAGTTCGGCATCTGCCCGAACACCGGCCGTATGGTCGTGATCGAGATGAACCCACGGGTTTCTCGTTCCTCGGCCCTGGCCTCCAAGGCCACCGGCTTCCCGATCGCCAAGATCGCGGCCAAGTTGGCAGTCGGCTACACCCTCGATGAGCTGCAGAACGATATCACCGGCGGTCGCACCCCGGCGTCCTTCGAGCCTTCGATCGACTATGTCGTCACCAAGCTGCCCCGCTTCGCCTTCGAGAAGTTCCCCAAGGCCGACGCGCGCCTGACCACCCAGATGAAGTCCGTGGGTGAAGTCATGGCCATCGGTCGCACCTTCCAGGAATCCCTGCAGAAAGCCCTGCGCGGCCTGGAAGTTGGTGCCTGCGGTCTGGACCCGAAAGTGGATCTGGCCAGTTCCGAAGCGTCGAGCATTCTCAAGCGTGAGCTGACCGTGCCCGGTGCCGAGCGTATCTGGTATGTGGCCGATGCCCTGCGCGCCGGCATGAGCCGCGACGAAATCTTCGCCCTCACCGGCATCGACCACTGGTTCCTGGTGCAGCTCGAAGACCTGATCAAGGAAGAGGAGAAGGTCAAGACCCTCGGCCTGGCCGACATCGACAAGGCCCTGATGCTGCGCCTCAAGCGCAAGGGCTTCTCCGACCAGCGCCTGGCCAAGCTGCTGGGCGTGACCGACAAGAATCTGCGTCGTCACCGCCATAAGCTCGACGTGCTGCCGGTTTACAAGCGCGTCGACACGTGCGCCGCCGAATTCGCCACCGACACCGCCTACCTGTACTCCACGTACGAAGAAGAGTGCGAGGCCAATCCGTCGACCCGCGACAAGATCATGATCCTCGGGGGTGGCCCGAACCGTATCGGCCAAGGTATCGAGTTCGACTACTGCTGCGTGCACGCCGCTTTGGCGCTGCGTGAAGACGGGTACGAGACCATCATGGTCAACTGCAACCCTGAAACCGTCTCCACCGACTACGACACCTCGGATCGTCTGTACTTCGAACCGCTGACCCTGGAAGACGTGCTGGAAGTCTGCCGCGTCGAGAAGCCTAAAGGCGTCATCGTCCATTACGGTGGTCAGACTCCGCTGAAACTGGCCCGCGCCCTTGAAGAGGCAGGCGTACCGATCATCGGCACCAGCCCGGACGCCATCGACCGTGCCGAAGACCGTGAGCGCTTCCAGCAGATGGTCCAGCGCCTGAACCTGCTGCAGCCGCCGAATGCGACCGTGCGCAGCGAAGAGGAAGCCATCCGTGCCGCCGGTGATATTGGCTACCCGCTGGTGGTGCGTCCGTCCTATGTGCTGGGCGGCCGTGCGATGGAGATCGTCTACGAGCTGGACGAGCTCAAGCGCTACCTGCGCGAAGCGGTGCAAGTGTCCAACGACAGCCCGGTGCTGCTCGACCACTTCCTCAACTGTGCCATCGAGATGGACGTGGACGCTGTCTGCGACGGTACCGACGTGGTCATCGGCGCGATCATGCAGCATATCGAGCAGGCCGGCGTCCACTCCGGCGACTCGGCATGCTCGCTGCCGCCCTACTCGCTGAGCAAGGGCGTGCAGGACGAAGTCCGCGAGCAAGTGCGCAAAATGGCGCTGGAGTTGGGCGTGGTCGGATTGATGAACGTGCAGTTGGCGCTGCAGGGCGACAAGATCTACGTGATCGAGGTCAACCCGCGTGCCTCGCGTACCGTACCGTTCGTATCCAAGTGCATCGGCACTTCGCTGGCGATGATCGCTGCACGCGTGATGGCCGGTAAGTCGCTCAAGGAGCTGGGCTTCACCGAGGAAATCATCCCGAACTTCTACAGCGTCAAGGAAGCCGTCTTCCCGTTCGCCAAGTTCCCAGGGGTTGACCCGATCCTCGGCCCTGAGATGAAATCCACCGGTGAGGTGATGGGTGTGGGCGACAGCTTCGGTGAGGCCTTCGCCAAAGCCCAGATGGGGGCTAGCGAAGTGTTGCCAAGCGGCGGCACCGCATTCATCAGTGTGCGCGACGACGACAAGCCGCAAGTGGCTGCCGTTGCCCGTGATTTGATCACCCTGGGCTTCGAGGTGGTCGCTACTGCCGGGACTGCCAAGGTAATCGAGGCTGCCGGTCTGAAAGTGCGTCGTGTCAACAAGGTGACCGAGGGTCGCCCGCATGTGGTCGACATGATCAAGAACGACGAAGTGTCGCTGATCATCAATACCACCGAAGGCCGCCAGTCGATCGCCGATTCCTACTCGATTCGCCGTAATGCGCTGCAGCACAAGATCTACTGCACCACTACGATCGCGGCGGGTGAAGCCATCTGCGAGGCGCTGAAATTCGGTCCTGAGAAGACCGTTCGTCGCCTGCAGGATCTGCATGCAGGACTCAAAGCATGAGCATTACCAAATATCCGATGACCGTCCAGGGCGCCCGCGCCCTGGAAGAAGAGCTGCTTTTCCTCAGCAAGACCGAGCGCCCGCGCCTGAGCCAGGCGATCGGTGAAGCGCGTGAGCTGGGCGATCTCAAGGAGAATGCCGAGTACCATGCCGCCCGCGAGGAACAGGGCATGGTCGAAGCACGTATCCGCGATATCGAAGGTCGGTTGCAGAACTCGGTGGTGATCGATGTCACCACCATCGCTCACACCGGCAAGGTCATCTTCGGTACCACCGTCGTGTTGGCCAACACCGAGAACGATGACGAGGTGACCTACCAGATCGTCGGCGAGGACGAAGCTGACGTTAGGCAAGGCAAGCTGTCGAGCAGCGCACCCATCGCCCGCGCCATCATTGGCAAGGAAGAGGGTGATACCGTCGTGGTCAAGACCCCGAGCGGAACCGTCGAGTACGAGATTGTCGAAGTCAAGCACATCTGACCGGCGCCAGCGCGCGCCGTCCCTGGAGGGGATCCTCTGGCAACTGGCCCAGGTGTTCTGGGTCGGCGGCCTGTGGGTTTTCCATGTGGGGCTGGTACCGGCGCTCAAGGTCAGTGGCCTGGCGCCTTTGCTGGTGCAGGACATCGCCGGGCAGATCGACCGCTGGTTGATTGGCGTGGCGCTGCTTGGGCTGTTGACTCAGCTGGCCGTGCTGGCGCGGGTCGAGGGTCTATCGGCGTGGTGGCGGCAGTTCCGCGGCCAAATGCTACTGCTTGGCCTGGGCGCCTGTGTGGGGTACTACACGCTGCGCTACGGCATATCTGTTGGTGAGCGCTGGCAGATGTTCTGTTTCCTGGTGCTGGGTTTTTCCGGCATCGTGCTGGTGGCCCAGCCGGTTCCTGTCAGGGCGCGCAAGGCGCGCCACTGACGGGCGTCACCGTCACTTGTAGCGGTGGATGTTGGACAGTTGCTTGTTCGGCTGCGGGTTCTTGCGATAGATCAGCGCCTTCTTGCCGATGGTCTGCACCAGCTCGGCACGGCCAGCCTTGCACAGTTCGGCGATGGCAGCGGCGCGCTCCTCGCGATCTTCCGAGCGAATCTCGATCTTGATCAGCTCATGATCGACGAGCGCACGCTCCAGCTCGGCGATCACACCTTCATTGAGCCCATTGCCGGCAACGATCAGGACCGGCTTCAGGTCATGGCCAATGGACTTGTACTGTTTCTTCTGCTCGTTATTGAGCGGCATAATCTGACCCTTTTCGTCTGATTCTGTAAAATTGGTGGCCATTTTACCCGAGGGCCCGTGGCTCCGCCCAGTCAATCACGACGCTAATCATCGAGGTGCCCCGTGGCGCAGCGTTCTAAAAGCAGCCATAACTGGCTGAGAGAGCATTTCAACGATCCATTCGTGAAGCAGGCGCAGAAGGATGGCTACCGTTCGCGCGCAAGCTACAAACTGTTGGAGATACAGGAAAAGGATCGACTCATTCGTCCCGGAATGAGCGTGATCGACCTGGGCGCCGCGCCGGGTGGCTGGTCACAGGTGACCAGTCGTCTGATCGGCGGGCAAGGGCGGTTGATCGCCTCCGATATTCTGGAAATGGATTCGATTCCCGATGTCACCTTCATCCAAGGCGACTTCACCCAGGATTCGGTGCTCGAGCAGATCCTGCAGGCCGTCGGCGATTCGCACGTCGACCTTGTGATTTCCGATATGGCCCCCAATATGAGTGGTACGCCTGCCGTGGACATGCCGCGCGCTATGTTCCTCTGCGAGCTGGCACTGGACCTGGCCGCTCGCGTGCTCAAGCCGGGTGGCGACTTCCTGATCAAGATTTTCCAGGGAGAGGGTTTCGACGTGTACCTCAAGGAAGTGCGCAGCAAGTTCGACAAGGTGCAGATGCGCAAGCCTTCGTCGTCTCGGGATCGCTCCCGTGAACAGTATCTGCTGGCCAGGGGGTACAAAGGCGAATGAGCAGGAATTGCCACAATGGCCGATAGTTAATTCCAATCGGCCATGAAATCAGCAACGTCCGAACTTCGTGTAGTCTAGGTTTCACAAAGGGTTACAGACGGTGCCTGCGGATGCGCAGGTAATGTAGTAAGTTAGGGCGGTGATTATCATGCGAGGCACGGCTGCGTCGTGCGCCGACCTCAGAGGGTAGCTAATTGAACGACATGGCAAAGAATTTGATCCTGTGGTTGATCATCGCCGCCGTCCTTGTGACGGTGATGAACAACTTCTCCAGCCCTAACGAGCCGCAGACCCTCAACTACTCCGACTTCATTCAGCAAGTCAAGGACGGCAAGGTCGAGCGCGTCACCGTCGACGGTGCCGTCATCACTGGTAAGCGTACTGATGGCGACAACTTCAAGACCGTGCGTCCGGCCATCGCCGACAACGGTTTGATCGGCGATCTGGTCGACAACCACGTCGTGGTCGAAGGCAAGCAACCCGAGCAACAGAGCATCTGGACTCAGTTGCTGGTGGCGAGCTTCCCCATCCTGGTCATCATTGCCGTGTTCATGTTCTTCATGCGCCAGATGCAAGGCGGTGCTGGCGGCAAGGGCGGGCCTATGAGCTTCGGCAAGAGCAAGGCGCGCCTGCTTTCCGAAGACCAGGTCAAGACTACGCTGGCTGACGTCGCCGGTTGCGACGAGGCTAAAGAGGAAGTCGGCGAACTGGTCGAGTTCCTCCGTGACCCAGGCAAGTTCCAGCGCCTGGGTGGTCGAATTCCTCGCGGTGTATTGATGGTCGGCCCACCCGGTACCGGTAAGACCTTGCTGGCCAAAGCCATCGCCGGTGAAGCCAAGGTACCGTTCTTCACCATTTCCGGTTCCGACTTCGTCGAAATGTTCGTCGGTGTGGGCGCTAGCCGGGTTCGTGACATGTTCGAGCAGGCCAAAAAGCATGCGCCTTGCATCATCTTCATTGACGAAATCGATGCCGTTGGTCGCCACCGTGGCGCAGGCATGGGCGGCGGTCATGACGAGCGTGAACAGACGCTGAACCAGTTGCTGGTGGAAATGGACGGCTTCGAGATGAACGATGGCATCATCGTCATTGCCGCCACCAACCGCCCCGACGTGCTCGATCCCGCGCTGCTGCGCCCGGGTCGGTTCGACCGTCAGGTGGTGGTCGGTCTGCCGGACATCCGCGGTCGCGAGCAGATCCTCAAGGTGCACATGCGCAAAGTGCCAATCGGCGAGAACGTCAACGCTGCCGTCATCGCCCGTGGCACCCCCGGCTTCTCTGGTGCCGACTTGGCCAATCTGGTCAACGAGGCGTCGTTGTTCGCCGCCCGCGCAGGCAAGCGTCTGGTCGAGATGAAAGAGTTCGAGCTGGCCAAAGACAAGATCATGATGGGCGCTGAACGCAAGACCATGGTCATGTCGGAAAAGGAAAAGCAGAATACTGCCTACCATGAAGCCGGCCATGCCATCGTCGGTCGTATCGTTCCCGAGCATGATCCGGTCTACAAGGTTTCGATCATCCCGCGTGGTCGTGCTTTGGGTGTGACCATGTTCCTCCCCGAAGAGGACCGCTACAGCCTCTCCAAGCGTGCGCTGATCAGCCAGATCTGCTCGCTTTACGGTGGACGTATCGCCGAGGAGATGACGCTGGGCTTCGATGGTGTCACCACCGGTGCGTCGAACGACATCATGCGCGCCAGCCAGATCGCTCGGAACATGGTCACCAAGTGGGGGTTGTCCGAGAAACTCGGCCCGCTGATGTATGCCGAAGAGGAGGGCGAAGTTTTCCTCGGTCGCAGTGCCGGCAGCCAGCAGGCGAGTGTGTCGGGTGAAACCGCCAAGCTGATCGATTCTGAAGTACGTAGCATCATCGATCACTGCTATGCCACCGCCAAGCAGATCCTTACCGAAAACCGCGACAAGCTCGACGCGATGGCCGAGGCATTGATGAAGTACGAAACCATCGATGCCGACCAAATCGACGACATCATGTCCGGGCGTGCTCCGCGCGAACCGCGTGATTGGGACAACGATGCCGGCACCTCTGGCACGCCAGCGTCCCAGGGCGATCGTCCCGAGTCGCCGATCGGTGGTCCAGCGGCCCAACATTAAGGGTTTCTATGACCTTGCAGCAGTACCCAACCCGGTTGCCTTGCGGCAACCGGGTTCTTGATTTATCCCGCACCCATGTCATGGGTATCCTCAATGTCACGCCGGACTCCTTCTCTGATGGCGGCCGGTTCAGCCGCCACGACGAGGCGCTTCGGCATGCCGAGGCGATGGTTGAGGCCGGCGCGTCGCTCATCGATGTGGGCGGTGAGTCCACTCGGCCTGGAGCTCGCGCGGTATCGCCTGACGAAGAGCTGGGTCGAGTCGCACCCATCGTCGAAGCGATCAGCGCGCGTCTGGATGTGATCATCTCGGTCGACACTTCGACGCCCACAGTGATGCGCGAAGTGGCTCGACTCGGCGCAGGGCTGATCAACGACGTTCGTGCTCTGGAGCGCGAGGGTGCCCTGGAGGCGGCCGCCAGTACCGGCCTTCCCGTGTGCTTGATGCACATGCGCGGCGAGCCGGGTAACATGCAGGACAATCCGCGCTACGACGATGTCACCGCCGAGGTGGCGCGTTATCTGGAGCAGCGCATCGCTGCCTGCGCGGCGGCGGGCATTGCTCCTGAGCGCGTCATCCTCGACCCAGGCTTTGGTTTTGCCAAGAACCTGGCGCACAACCTGAGCCTGTTCAAGCATCTGGAAGCATTGTATTGCCTGGGTCGCCCCTTGCTGGTGGGCGTCTCGCGCAAAAGCATGATAGGCCTGGCGCTGGACCGTCCGGTCGGTGAGCGTCTCTACGGCAGCCTGGCGCTGGCGGCGTTGGCCATGACCATGGGCACAAGCATTCTGCGTGTTCATGACGTGGCCGAGACCGTCGATGTGGTGCGCATGATCGCTGCGGTGCAGAACGCCGAATAAGAACGTTTGGAGACACTATGAGCAGGAAATACTTTGGTACCGATGGTATTCGTGGCCGCGTCGGCGAGTACCCCATCACTCCCGACTTCATGCTGAAGCTCGGTTGGGCAGCAGGCATGGCTTTCCGCAAGCACGGCCACTGCCGTGTTCTGGTGGGCAAGGACACCCGGATCTCCGGCTACATGTTCGAGTCCGCACTGGAGGCCGGTTTGTCGGCGGCCGGTGCTGACGTCATGCTGCTTGGCCCGATGCCGACCCCCGCCATCGCCTATCTGACGCGCACCTTCCATGCCGAGGCGGGCATCGTCATCAGCGCCTCGCATAACCCGCATGACGACAACGGCATCAAGTTCTTCTCCGGTTCCGGCACGAAATTGCCAGACGAAGTGGAGCTCATGATCGAGGAGTTGCTTGACCAGCCAATGAACGTGGTGGAGTCGAGCAAGTTGGGCAAGGTGTCGCGGATCAACGATGCAGCTGGACGCTATATCGAGTTCTGCAAGAGCAGCGTCCCCAGCAGCACTGATTTCGCAGGGCTCAAGTTGGTCGTCGACTGCGCCCATGGCGCTACTTACAAAGTGGCGCCCAGCGTGTTCCGCGAGTTGGGTGCCGATGTCACGGTGCTCAGCGCGCAGCCAGATGGCTTGAACATCAATGAAAACTGCGGTTCCACGCACATCGAGTCCCTGCAGGCTGCGGTGCTGGTGGGGCATGCGGACTTGGGTATCGCCTTCGACGGTGATGGGGATCGGGTGCTGATGGTCGATCACACCGGCGCCATCGTCGACGGCGACGAGTTGTTGTTCATCATTGCCCGCGATCTGCATGAGCGCGGCAAGTTGCAAGGCGGTGTGGTAGGGACGCTGATGAGCAACCTCGGCCTGGAGTTGGCGCTCAAGGACCTGGATATTCCGTTTGCCCGTGCCAAGGTCGGCGACCGATACGTCATGGCCGAACTGATCGAGCGTGAGTGGCAACTGGGCGGCGAGAACTCGGGGCACGTGGTGTGCTGCAACCATACCACCACGGGCGATGCGATCATCGCCGCGCTGCAGGTGTTGATGGCACTCAGGCGTCGTGGTGAAAACCTGGCCCAGGCACGCCAGGCCATCCGCAAATGTCCGCAAGTGCTGATCAATGTCCGCTATGGCGCAGGAGGTGCCGATCCGCTGGAAAACTCAGCGGTGCAAGAGGCCAGTGCCAAAGTGACCGAGGCGATGGCCGGTCGTGGTCGCGTCCTGTTGCGCAAGTCCGGGACTGAGCCGCTGGTGCGGGTGATGGTCGAGGGCGATGATGAAAACCAGGTGCGTGGCCACGCCGAGGCCTTGGCCAAGGTCGTCGCTGAAGTTTGTGCCTGAAAGACGCTTGCCAGCGCGATTCTGGTTGGGTAAGATCTGCGCCCACTTTGACCGACGAGGTAGAGCATGCGTCGCCCCATGGTAGCTGGTAACTGGAAGATGCACGGTACCCGCGCCAGCGTCGCTGAGCTGAGCTTGAACCTGAAGAATCTGGTTCTTCCGAGCGGTATCGAAGTGGCGGTGTTTCCACCGGCGTTGTTCATCGGTCAGGTCGTCGATGAATTGAGCGAGACGGAAATCATCGTCGGAGCACAGAATTCTGCAGTACAGCCCGAACAGGGTGCGTTGACCGGTGAAGTTGCGCCGAGTCAGTTGGCTGAAGTGGGTTGCAAGTTGGTGTTGATCGGGCACTCTGAGCGTCGTCAGATCATTGGCGAAACGAACGAAGTCCTGATTCACAAGTTTGCAGCCGCTCAAGCAGGTGGATTAAAACCTGTGCTTTGTGTAGGGGAAACTCTCGCGGAGCGCGAGGCTGGCAAGACACTAGAAGTTGTAGGGCGGCAACTAGGTAGTATCATCGATGCCTTGGGTGTCGCGGTATTTGCCAATGCGGTCATCGCCTATGAGCCTGTATGGGCCATCGGCACGGGTTTGACGGCTTCGCCGCAGCAGGCTCAGGATGTGCACGCCGCCATCCGTGCTCAGTTGGCGTCGCTGGATGCCGAAGTTGCAGCGAATATGCAGCTTCTCTACGGCGGTAGCGTGAAGGCGGCCAATGCGGCCGAACTGTTCGGCATGCCGGATATTGATGGGGGGCTCATTGGTGGAGCATCCCTGAACGCAGACGAATTCGGTGCAATTTGTCGCGCCGCAGGAAACTGAACATATGCTGGAAACAGTCGTAGTTGTTTTTCATCTGTTGGCTGCGCTGGCGCTGGTGGCGCTGGTACTGATGCAACAGGGTAAAGGTGCGGAAGCAGGTGCATCTTTCGGCGCAGGCGCTTCAAATACTGTGTTCGGAAGCCAAGGTTCTGCTACCTTTCTGAGTAAGTTTACTGCTATACTTGCCGCCACTTTCTTTTTGACTGCACTTGGGTTAGGATACTTCGCCAAGCAGCAGGCACACCAGCTGACTCAAGCCGGTTTGCCAGATCCAGCGGTGCTGGAAGTCAAAGAGCAAAAGCCGGCAGTAAATGATGATGTACCGGTGCTCCAGCAGCAGAAGAGTGAAGCCGCCCCAAAAGGTGACGTCCCTCCTCCAGCAGAAGAGCAGAAGTAACGGGTTTCAAGTTGTAATATTGCCGAGGTGGTGGAATTGGTAGACACGCAACCTTGAGGTGGTTGTGCCCATAGGGTGTAGGGGTTCGAGTCCCCTTCTCGGTACCAATTGAAGCATGAGAGCCCGCTTTGAGCGGGCTTTCTTGCAGGTGGAGGTCGGATTGACCCAGCATAGGGTTCGGTCTTATACTTCCGCCCCAGCTTTGTCGCGGGGTGGAGCAGCTTGGTAGCTCGTCGGGCTCATAACCCGAAGGTCGTTGGTTCAAATCCAGCCCCCGCAACCAGTTTCAGCGGAGCCCCTTTTCAGGGGCTTTTTGCTAGCTGAACAGTTCTTCGCGTCGTTGTTCAACGGCGCTTTCAGGGATGGGCGCTTTGCCCATTTTTTATTTGCACAGCATGCACGAGGGGGTTCAGGTGTCGAGCAAGCTAGAACAGTTGCAGGCCTTGTTGGCCCCGGTTGTCGAGGGTCTGGGCTATCAGTGCTGGGGGATCGAATACGTTTCCCAAGGCAAGCATTCGGTACTGCGCATCTATATCGATAAGGACGGCGGAATTCTGGTGGACGACTGCGAAGCGGTCAGCCGTCAGGCCAGTGCCATCCTCGACGTGGAAGACCCGATCAGCAGTGAATACACCCTTGAGGTTTCCTCTCCAGGCATGGATCGCCCGCTGTTCACATTGGAACAGTTTGCTTTGCATGCCGGCGAACAAGTGAAGATCAAGCTGCGCACGCCTTTCGAAGGGCGTCGCAACTTCCAGGGCCTTCTCCGCGGTGTCGAGGATCAGGACGTGGTGGTCCAGGTGGATACCAATGAATTCCTGCTGCCGATCGACTCGATCGACAAGGCCAATATTATTCCCAGTTTTGACTGAGACGTGCCGGGGCCGGTGGACATTCCGGGCCTAATGGCTTGCGCAAGGCGAGGCGTACGATGAGCAAAGAAGTACTGCTGGTTGTTGAATCGGTATCCAACGAAAAGGGTGTACCGCCCGGCGTCATTTTCGAAGCGCTGGAAGTGGCTCTGGCCACTGCAACCAAGAAACGTTTTGAAGACGAAGTCGATCTGCGTGTGGAAATCAACCGCCACACCGGTAGTTACGAGACCTTCCGCCGTTGGACCGTGGTCGACGAGAACGATCTAGACGATCCGGCGATCGAGACTTGGCTGGACAAGATCAAGGACACGCATCCCGAAGCCAAGATCGGCGACGTGATCGAGGAAAAGATCGAGTCGATCGAGTTCGGTCGCATCGCCGCCCAGACCGCCAAGCAGGTGATCGTGCAGAAGGTCCGCGAGGCCGAGCGTGCTCAGGTGGTAGACGCTTATCGTGAGCGAGTCGGTGAGATCATTTCCGGCACCGTCAAGAAAGTTACCCGCGACAACGTCATCGTCGATCTGGGCAACAATGCCGAGGCGCTGCTGGCGCGTGAAGACATCATCGCGCGGGAAACCTTCCGTGTCGGCGTGCGCTTGCGTGCGCTGCTCAAGGAAATTCGTACCGAAAACCGCGGTCCGCAGTTGATCCTGTCGCGTACTGCGCCGCAGATGCTGATCGAATTGTTCCGCATCGAGGTGCCGGAAATTGCCGAGGGGTTGATCGAGGTGATGGCGGCGTCCCGTGATCCGGGTTCGCGTGCCAAGATTGCCGTGCGCTCCAAGGACAAGCGCATCGATCCGCAAGGTGCCTGCATCGGTATGCGCGGTTCGCGTGTGCAGGCTGTTTCCGGTGAATTGGGTGGCGAGCGCGTGGACATCGTCCTGTGGGACGAGAACCCGGCGCAATTCGTCATCAACGCCATGTCGCCAGCCGAGGTTGCTGCGATCATCGTCGATGAAGATGCCCATGCCATGGACATCGCCGTCGCCGAGGACAACCTGGCCCAGGCCATCGGTCGTGGCGGTCAGAACGTTCGCCTCGCCAGTCAGTTGACGGCCTGGACCCTGAACGTAATGACCGAGAAGGACATCCAGGCCAAGCAGCAAGCTGAAACGGGTGACATCCTGCGTAACTTCATCGAGGAACTGGAGGTCGACGAAGAGCTGGCACAGGTGCTGGTCGACGAAGGCTTTACCAGCCTCGAAGAAATTGCTTACGTACCGTTGGAAGAAATGCTCAACATCGATGGCTTCGACGAGGATATCGTCAACGAGCTGCGTGCTCGTGCCAAGGACCGTTTGTTGACCAAGGCCATCGCTACCGAAGAAAAACTGGCAGACGCCCATCCGGCCGAAGACCTGCTCTCCCTCGAGGGTATGGACAAGGATCTGGCGGCGGAACTGGCGGTGCGCGGCGTGGTTAACCGCGAAGACCTGGCCGAGCAGTCGATCGACGACCTGCTCGACATCGACGGCATCGACGAAGAGCGTGCCGGCAAGTTGATCATGGCCGCCCGAGCCCACTGGTTCGAGTAATTAGGCGCGGCCTGAGGAGAGAAGTGCATGACGCAAGTCACGGTGAAAGAACTGGCCCAAGAGGTCGAGGCACCGGTAGAGCGCCTGCTGCAGCAGATGCGTGAGGCAGGTCTGCCGCACACCGACGCCGGTCAGGTAGTGACCGACAATGAGAAGCAGACTCTGCTGACTCATTTGAAAAGCAGCCACAAGAGCAAGGCGGAAGAGCCGCGCAAGATTACCTTGCAGCGCAAAACCACCAGCACCCTGCGTGTCGCCGGTAGCAAGAGCATTAGCGTAGAAGTACGCAAGAAGAAAGTATTCGTGCAGCGCAGCCCGGAAGAAATCCAGGCCGAGCAGAAGCGCGAGGCCGATGAGCGCCGCGCCGCCGAGAATGCTGCACGCGAGAAGGTCGAGGCCGAGACGCGTCAGCGTAACGAGGAACAGGCGCGTCGCCAGACCTCCGAGGCACCGGCTGCTGCACCTGCTGCGCGCACCGAGCCGGCACCTGCCGCTGCTCAGCCAGTGGTCGCGGACGCCCCGGTGGCCGATGACGCGGCTGCCCGCGCCGCCGAGCGCAAGAAAGACGAAAACCGCCGCAACGAAAGCCGTGGCCGTGACGACGATCGTCGTAGCGGTGCGGGTGAGCGTCGTGGCGAGGCCCCTCGCGTGTCCATCAAGGTCAAGGTCAAGGAGAAGGAAAAAGCCCCGACTCCACGTGCTGCGCCGCGCACCACGGACGAAGAGAGCGATGGCGCACGCCGTGGCCGTGGCGGCAAGGGCAAGCTGAAGAAGCGCAACCAGCATGGCTTCCAGAGCCCGACCGGTCCGGTCATCCGCGACGTCAGCATCGGCGAGACCATCACCGTCTCCGAGTTGGCACAGCAGATGTCGGTGAAAGCCGCTGAAGTGGTCAAGTTCATGTTCAAGCTGGGCACTCCGGTCACCATCAACCAGGTGCTCGACCGTGAAACCGCGCAGCTGGTCGCCGAAGAGCTGGGCCACAAGGTCACGCTGGTCAGCGACACTGCCCTGGAAGACTCCCTGGCCGAATCGCTGAAGTTCGAAGGTGAAGTCGAGTCCCGTGCGCCGGTCGTGACCGTCATGGGTCACGTCGACCACGGTAAGACTTCGCTGCTCGACTACATTCGTCGCGCCAAGGTCGCGGCGGGCGAGGCGGGTGGTATCACCCAGCACATCGGTGCCTACCACGTGGAAACCGACCGCGGTATGGTCACCTTCCTCGATACCCCAGGTCACGCTGCGTTCACCCAGATGCGTGCCCGCGGTGCCAAGGCTACCGACATCGTCATCCTGGTGGTGGCAGCGGACGACGGCGTGATGCCGCAGACCCGCGAAGCCGTTCAGCACGCCAAGGCCGCCGGTGTTCCGCTGGTTGTCGCGGTGAACAAGATCGACAAGCCGGGTGCCGACCTCGACCGCATTCGTAACGAGCTGGCCGTCGAAGGCGTGACCTCCGAGGACTGGGGTGGTGACACGCCATTCGTCAAGGTTTCGGCGAAGATGGGTACCGGTGTCGACGAACTGCTCGAAGCCGTCCTGCTGCAGGCCGAGATTCTCGAGCTGACTGCCACCCCGACCGCACCTGGTCGTGGCGTCGTCGTCGAGTCGCGTCTGGACAAGGGTCGCGGTCCGGTGGCCACCATCCTGGTTCAGGACGGTACGCTGCGTCAGGGCGACATGGTCCTGGTCGGTTCCAACTATGGCCGCGTGCGTGCCATGCTCGACGAGAACGGCAAGCCTGTGAAGCAAGCCGGCCCATCGATCCCGGTCGAAATTCTCGGTCTGGACGGTACGCCGGAAGCCGGTGACGAACTGTCGGTGGTGGCTGACGAGAAGAAGGCGCGCGAAGTCGCCCTGTTCCGTCAAGGCAAGTACCGTGAGGTCAAGCTGGCCCGTGCTCACGCCGGCAAGCTGGAAAATATCTTCGAGACCATGGGTCAGGAAGAGAAGAAGACCCTCAACATCGTGCTCAAGACCGACGTACGCGGCTCGCTGGAAGCCCTCCAGGGCTCGCTGGGCGGACTGGGCAACGACGAGGTTCAGGTTCGTGTCATCGGTGGCGGCGTCGGTGGTATCACCGAGAGCGATGCCAACCTGGCGCTGGCTTCGAATGCAGTACTGTTCGGCTTCAACGTGCGTGCCGATGCTGGCGCTCGCAAGATCGTCGAGCAGGAAGGTCTGGATATGCGTTACTACAACGTGATCTACGACATCATCGAAGACGTCAAGAAAGCCCTGACCGGCATGCTGGGCAGCGATGTTCGCGAGAACATCCTGGGCGTTGCCGAGGTCCGTGACGTGTTCCGTTCGCCGAAGTTCGGCGCCATCGCTGGCTGTATGGTCATCGAAGGTACCGTGTACCGCAATCGCCCGATCCGCGTTCTGCGCGAGGACGTGGTGATCTTCGAAGGCGAACTGGAGTCCCTGCGTCGCTTCAAGGACGATGCCTCCGAAGTGCGTAATGGCATGGAGTGCGGTATCGGCGTGAAGAGCTACAACGACGTCAAGGTCGGCGACAAGATCGAAGTCTTCGAGAAAGTCCAGGTTGCTCGCACCCTGTAAGGTGCGGGTCTGGCCCAAGCCCCGCCGCTCTGCGGCAGGGCCGGCCTCTGCAGGCAGCGCCCGGTCAGGCATACCGTCTGACCGGGCGTTTGCCGCTTCAAGATACAGGTAGCAAGAATGGCAAAAGAATACAGCCGTACCCAACGTATCGGTGATCAGATGCAGCGCGAGCTGGCCGATCTGATCCGCCGTGAAGTCAAGGATCCGCGTGTCGGCCTGGTGACCATCACCGCCGTCGACGTCAGCCGTGACCTCGGTCACGCCAAGGTCTACATCACCGTCATGGGCCAGGATGGCAGCGATGCCGTGGCTCAGACGCTCAAGGCCCTGAACAGTGCCGCCAGCTTCCTGCGGCTGCATCTGGGGCGAGCCATGCAACTGCGCAGCGTGCCGCAACTGCATTTCCATTTCGACGAAAGTGTCAGCCGAGGTGTTCACCTTTCTGCACTCATCGAGCGTGCGGTGGCCGAAGACCGTCTGCACCAGGATGTCGACGAGCCGGACACCAAGGAGTAAACGGTGGCCCAGGTCAAACGCATCCGCCGCAACGTCAGCGGCATCATCCTGCTCGACAAGCCACTTGGCTTTACCTCCAATGCGGCCCTGCAGAAAGTGCGCTGGTTGCTCAACGCAGAAAAGGCCGGCCATACCGGTAGCCTCGATCCGCTGGCCACCGGCGTGCTGCCGCTGTGCTTCGGCGAGGCAACGAAGTTTTCCCAGTACCTGCTCGACTCCGACAAGGGTTACGAGACGGTCATGCAGATGGGGCAGACTACCAGCACCGGCGACGCTGAGGGCGAGGTCCTGCAGACACGCGAGGTGACCGTTGGTCGCACGGACATCGAGGCTGTGATACCGCGATTTCGCGGCGAGATCCGCCAGATTCCGCCGATGTATTCGGCGCTCAAGCGTGACGGTCAGCCGTTGTACAAGCTTGCCCGCGCCGGAGAGGTAGTGGAGCGCGAGGCGCGTTCTGTTACTATTGGCCGCTTGGAACTGCTCGAGTGTGAAGGCACGCGGGCGCGCTTGTCGGTCGGTTGCAGCAAAGGCACTTATATCCGCACGCTGGTGGAGGATATGGGTGAGGTGTTGGGCTGTGGGGCGTATGTCGCAGAACTGCGGCGAACCCAAGCCGGGCCGTTCCTGCTGGCACAGACCGTGACGCTCGAAGAACTCGAGCAGGCCCATGCCGAGGGTGGCAACGAAGCGCTCGATCGCTTCCTTCTGCCCTCGGACAGCGGGTTGCAGGACTGGCCGCTGGTGCTGTTGTCCGAGCACAGCGCGTTCTATTGGCTGCACGGCCAGGCAGTACGTGCACCGGATGCGCCGCAGTTCGGCATGGTGCGCGTACAAGATCACAATGGTCGCTTCATCGGTATCGGTGAAGTGAGCGAAGACGGGCGTATTGCGCCGCGTCGACTGATTCGGTCGGAATGACCGATACCGCCAGGACGGACTTCGGTCAGGTCGGGCGGGAACGAGGGTGGCTGTCAGTAGGCACGGTCACACCTTCTTTTATCCATACAGGGATTTAACGCCCTGGCCTATTGGACCCCGCTTGCGGGATCCGTTTATCAGGAGAAGCCACATGGCCCTCAGCGTCGAAGAAAAAGCTCAAATCGTTGCCGATTACCAGCAAGCCGCCGGCGATACCGGTAGCCCGGAAGTGCAGGTTGCTCTGCTGACCGCCAACATCAACAAGCTGCAAGGCCACTTCAAGGCCAACGAAAAAGACCACCACTCCCGTCGTGGTCTGATCCGTATGGTCAACCAGCGTCGCAAGCTGCTGGATTACCTGAAGGGCAAAGACACCACCCGTTACAGCGCCCTGATCGGTCGCCTGGGCCTGCGTCGCTAATAGCGGCCCGGCCAGTGGTGTGCGTGGCGTGTCGCAAGTTTGGGAAGCGTTGCCTGGCAGCGCGAACCCTGGACACGCCAGGCGTATCTTCGAGGTTGGCAGCCTGATGCCGTCGTGCGGATTTATCCGCCCGACGCTCAGGCTCCCAGCCTCGTGTTGTATCTGGACGGTCGAAGGAGACGACACTCCCCGCCGCCCAAGCATTCGCAAGACCCCGTTTTCCAAGTTCCCCCAAGAGCCACTGAAAAGGTAGGAAACCGTGAACCCGGTAATCAAGACGTTCCAGTTCGGTCAGTCGACCGTCACTCTCGAAACGGGCCGCATCGCCCGTCAGGCCACCGGCGCCGTGCTGGTCACCGTCGACAACGATGTCACCGTGCTGGTGACCGTGGTCGGTGCCAAGCAGGCCGATCCAGGCAAGGGCTTCTTCCCGCTGTCCGTGCATTATCAGGAAAAGACCTACGCTGCCGGTAAGATCCCAGGCGGTTTCTTCAAGCGCGAAGGCCGTCCTTCCGAGAAGGAAACCCTGACCTCGCGTCTGATCGACCGTCCGATCCGTCCACTGTTCCCCGAAGGGTTCATGAACGAAGTGCAGGTAGTCTGCACCGTGGTTTCCACCAGCAAGAAGACCGATCCGGACGTTGCGGCGATGATCGGTACCTCGGCTGCCCTGGCCATCTCCGGCATTCCGTTCGAAGGTCCGATCGGCGCTGCGCGCGTAGCCTTCCACGAGAGCACCGGTTACCTGCTGAACCCGACCTACGAGCAATTGCAGGCTTCGAGCCTGGACATGGTCGTGGCCGGTACAGAAACTGCGGTGCTGATGGTTGAGTCCGAAGCCAAAGAACTGACCGAAGACCAGATGTTGGGCGCTGTGCTGTTCGCCCACGACGAGTTCCAGACCGTGATCAAAGCGGTCAAGGAACTGGCCGCCGAAGCGGGCAAGCCGACGTGGGACTGGCAGCCGGTCGTTGCCAACACCGAGTTGCTCGACCGCGTGCGTGGCGAGTTCGGCGAGGCCATTTCGCAGGCCTACACCATCACTCAGAAAGCCGATCGCTACAACCGCCTGGGCCAACTGCGTGATGAGGCCATTGTCCGTCTGTCCAACGACGAAACCGGCCCGACTGCCGGTGCGATCAAGGAAATCTTCGGCGAGCTGGAATACCGCACCGTCCGCGAGAACATCGTCAACGGCAAGCCGCGCATCGACGGTCGTGACACCCGCACTGTGCGTCCGCTGAATATCGAAGTCGGTGTGCTGCCCAAGACTCACGGTTCGGCGCTGTTCACTCGTGGTGAAACCCAGGCACTGGTCGTTGCGACCCTGGGTACTGCGCGCGACGCACAGCTGCTCGATACCCTCGAAGGCGAGAAGAAAGACGCCTTCATGCTGCACTACAACTTCCCGCCGTTCTCGGTCGGCGAGTGCGGTCGCATGGGCGGCGCTGGTCGTCGTGAAATCGGCCACGGCCGTCTGGCCCGTCGTGGCGTGCAGGCCATGCTGCCGAGCGACAGCGAGTTCCCGTACACCATCCGCGTGGTGTCGGAAATCACCGAATCCAACGGCTCCAGCTCCATGGCGTCGGTGTGCGGTGCATCGCTGGCACTGATGGACGCCGGTGTACCGATGAAAGCGCCAGTGGCCGGTATCGCCATGGGCCTGGTCAAGGAAGGCGACAAGTTCGCGGTCCTGACCGACATCCTCGGCGATGAAGACCACCTGGGCGATATGGACTTCAAGGTCGCGGGTACCGCCAAAGGTGTCACCGCGTTGCAGATGGACATCAAGATCAACGGGATCACCGAAGAGATCATGGAGATCGCCTTGGGCCAGGCCCTGGAAGCGCGCCTGAACATCCTCGGCCAGATGAACCAGATCATCGCTCAATCGCGTACCGAGCTGTCGGCCAACGCGCCGACCATGATTGCGATGAAGATCGACACCGACAAGATCCGTGATGTCATCGGCAAGGGCGGCGCCACCATTCGCGCCATCTGCGAAGAGACCAAAGCGTCGATCGACATCGAAGACGACGGTTCGATCAAGATCTTCGGCGAGACCAAGGAAGCGGCCGAAGCGGCCAAGCAACGTGTTCTGGGCATTACTGCCGAGGCCGAGATCGGCAAGATCTACGTTGGCAAGGTCGAGCGTATCGTCGACTTCGGCGCCTTCGTCAACATCCTGCCGGGCAAAGACGGTCTGGTGCACATCTCCATGCTCAGCGATGCGCGTGTGGAGAAGGTCACCGACGTGCTCAAGGAAGGTCAGGAAGTCGAGGTGCTGGTACTGGACGTGGACAACCGTGGCCGGATCAAGCTGTCGATCAAGGACGTCGCTGCCGCCAAGGCATCGGGTGTCTGAGCCTGATTGGCACTGACTGAAAGAGGACCTCTACGGAGGTCCTTTTTTTACGCCTGTATAAAGCACGGCAGTACTTGCATCTTGCATGCAGTTTTTTTGCGGTACTTGCAAATTGCACGAGTCAGGCAAGGGTTGATTGTTTGTAAGCTATTGATCTGTAAGGTTTTAATGGGTTTTTGCAATGTGGCACAGCCCCTGCAACTACCTTTGCACCTGCTGCCAGGAATCACGGCGCAGATCTTTCGATAAACAGGAGTGAACCACATGAAGAAGTTTGCCATTGCTGCCGCTACTGCTACTGCTCTGACTCTGTCCATGGCTAACGGTGTATTCGCCGCAGAAGCTACTCAGGCTCCAGTAATGCTGGCTTCCAATCAGCCGGTAGCTGATGCCAAGCAAGAAACCTCTGACACCTGGATCACCACCAAGGTGAAGGCTGATCTGCTGACCGAGAAAGGCATTCCGGGCTCCGATATCAAAGTTGAAACCACTCACGGTGTAGTCGCTCTGTCCTCGAAGGATGGCGTGACCCTGACTTCGGCTCAGAAAGATACCGCTGTGATGATCGCCAAGAAAATCAAAGGCGTTAAGAGCGTTACCGCTGAAGCGCTGAAGACTCAGTAAGTCTCTGTGCTAGGCCCGATGGAACGGGCCAGTAGAACGAAAGCCCCGGCCATTGGCCGGGGCTTTTTGCTGAGTGAGCACAAAGCTTGGGACTCTGTTCAGGACTCACTCCGCATCCAGATGCATCGGTGTGATCACACGTCCGTCAGCTTCGGCTTTGCCGAGTGTGGTATCGATGAAATACACCCGATCATCTTCAAGCTTACCGTGATCCACCAAGTAGTCTTTGATGCTGCTAGCGCGTTCCCGGGCCAGGCTGCGCAGCAGTGCGGCGCTTTCTGCCCAAGACCTGATAACCGCCTCGCGCAGCTTGGTCGTGCGCTCGTCGCGACTCAGCTTCTCCCACTCGGCAGGCGGTTGCTGTTTGAGGCGAGTGCGATAGATGCCCTCGAGCATTGCCGGTTTGTCGCTGTCGTCGACCACCAGCATCGAGGCGTTGGCTGGAACCTTGTCGCCGCGGCGCTGGAGGATTTTGTACCAAGTGCTCTGGTATTCGCGCTCCAGGCGTTGCTGGGCAATCAACGGGCCATCGCTGGTCTGCGCGCTGGTACCCTCGATTTCCAGGCGTAGCTCGGGCCTCTGCTTCAATGCAGCGGCCAGCTTGTCCAGATCGCCCTTGGCAGCAGTGCTCAGATCACTGGAGCCAGGCGCGAAGGCTACCGTGCCCAAGTCTTGCGAGCCGCCGCCAGCGATCAGTCCACCGATGAACTTGAACGGCGCCTGCGCTGCGCGAAGCACCAGATTGCGCATCGTTTGCCAGACGATCGGCATGACACTGAACTGAGGGTTGTTCAGGTCGCCGGAGACGGGCAGCTCGATCGAGATGCGGCCCTGGGTGTCCTTGAGCAATGCCACCGCCAGGCGAATCGGCAGGTCCACGGCATCAGGGCTGTCGACGCGCTCGCCCAGTTGCAACTGTTCGACCACCACCTTGTTCTCGGCCTTGAGTTGGCCCTTGGTGATCACGTAGTGCAGGTCGAGGTCCAGGCGCCCTTTGCGGATACGGTAGCCGGCGAATTTGCCCGAATACGGCGTCAGCGTGGTGAGCTCGACGCGCCGGAAGCGCGTGGCGATGTCCAGACTGGCCATCGGATCGAACGGATTCAACGCGCCTTTGATGGTGACTGGCGCATAGCGGTCGACCTTGCCTTGGATATCGACTTTGGCTGGCTGCGACTGGTGATTGTCGATGGTGCCGATCTGGCCGTTGAGCTGCTGAACGGCCGTGGCGAAATTGGGTGTCAAGGTCAGGTCGGCGAAGTTGGCCGAACCGTCGTTGATGTCGATCTGGCCAATGCGGATGCCCAGCGGTTTATCAGCGCTGGCGGTAGCCGGTTTGCGCTCGCCGCTCGACGAGCTTGCGCTGGTTTGCGGGATCAGCAGGTCGTCGATGCTGGTGGTGCGGTCTTCGTTGATGATGAAGCGCGCGTAGGGTTGCTGCAGGGTGACTTTGTCGATCGACAATGCATTGCCATGCACGTAGGACAAGCCATCGACGTTGACCTGCTGCCACTTGACGAAGTCTCGGCCCTTGATGGTGTCGAGGGTGTGCAACTGATTGACCTGCGCCTTGCCTGTGAGGCTGAAGGCCAGTGGCTGGGTACCCTTGAGGTCGACGTCGAGATCGCTGGCGAGCATGCCGCTGCGCAGTTCCAGGCGAATGAAGGGACTGATGTAGGCCTGGGCCACGCGCAGGTCGATGTCGCGGGTACTGACGTTCAGCTTGGCCGTGACTGGCGCGAGGTTGACTTGACCCGCGGCCTGCAGCTTGCCCTGACGGCCGACACCGGTGTCCAGTTTCAAGGTGAAAGGCGACTTGTTCAGGCTGTCGAAGCCTTTGAGGTCGAGATTCAGCGGGCCGACATCGAGCTCTACGGGGTCCTGTTGGCTGCGATCTGCCAGATGGATCAAGTAATCGCGTGCCTGCACGTCCTTGAGCAGTACCTGCCAGGGCTTGCTTGGCGCCGTTGCGGCCTGTTCGGGGGCAACGGGCTCGGCGGTAGCTGGCTCGGCCTTTTGCTTGGGTGTGACCTTGGCCGGCTGGCTGGCGAACAATTTCTGCCAGTCGAGCTGACCATCGCGCTCAAGTGCGGCCCAGGTTTCGAGCTTTTCGCTGCGGACCTTGCCAACGCTGACCCGTTGCTTGGCGAGATCGACCGAGGTGTCGCTGATTTCCAGCTTCGCCAGACGGGCCAGTTTACGGCCATCCGGCGCCTTAATGGCGAACGGTGCGATGCGCAGCGAGGCGTTGTCCAGCAACAGTTCGGTCTGTTTGGACAGGTTGAGCTTGTAATGCGTGTCGAGGCTGAGCTTGCCTTCCTCGAGCACCAGCGGCACGGCGTCGCGCACATAAGGCCAGAACAGCTTCATTTTGCCGTCGGTGATTTTCAGGGTGCCTTCGGAGGCGATCGGGGACAGGCTGAGGTTGCCACTCCAGTCGATCCGACCGCCATTGGGGCCGTTGGCTACCAGTGTCATATCCGCGCTGTCGTCGGGCAGGGTGCTGAGGTTCTTAAGCTCCAGGTTCATCGAGTCGTAGAGAAACTCGATGGGCTCGCTCGGGCGCAGATCCTGGAAGTGCAGGTAGCCTTCGTTGAGCTTGATGCGGGCGATGCGCAGTGGGAAGGGGTCGCTCGGCGTTTCGTCCGCCTTGGGCTCGCTTGGCGGCAGCTTGAACAGGTGTGAGAGGTTGAGGCTGCCATCCTTGGCGAACAGCAGTTCGGTGCGCGGCTTGTCCAGCTCGATGGCGTCCAGATGCAGGGCTCCGGTCCACAGACTGTCGAGTGAAAGATTGGCATAGAGGCGCTCGAACCCGACCTGCTCCTTCCCTGGCTCGCCCACCTGCAGGCCCCACAGGGTCAATTCGAGGGTGAAAGGATTGAACTCGATGCGCTGCAGGTGTGCCGGCACGGTGGCGTAGTGGGCCAACTGCTGGTTGGCGATGCGCAGAGCGACGCCGGGGAGGATGAAGAAACCCATGAGGCTGTAGAGGGCCACGATGGCTAGCAGGGCGCCGATGGCGCGGATCAATCCTTTGGGCATGTGCGGCGTCGTCTGTCGCGAACGGAGGTGCCTTGGAGTATGGCACGGCTGATCGGTTCCGAAACATCGGACAAACCCTAGATCAGGTCCATTCGCCTGCGGGCACGCTGAGCCGAGCCATTGCGCATCGCCCAGCGCAGTATCGGCGCGATCTGCTTCACCCCGAGACGTACTAACTGGCGCTTGAGCGAACTCTGACGTTGCCCGAGGAGATCGTTGGCCCATAAGGGCAGCAGGTCGATGCCCGCCTGCAGCATGAGTGTGCCAACGGGCTGCGCCACTCGGCTGGGCGCCGGCGCAGCGAGCAGGATTTGCACGACTTCCAGGCTACGGTCATCACAGCACAATTGCGGGCGCATGCCTTGCAGATAGTCTTGCACTTGCCTGCAGGAGCGCGGCACATCGCGCGCACCTAGTCGCTCGGCGACGAGGGCGATTTCCGCGTAGTAGGCGTCCTGGTCGCCAGTGGACATCTGCGGGTTGCGGTAGCGCAGATGTGCGGCGAGGAAGCTGCTCACCTCGGCGACGTGCACCCAGGTGAGCAGGTTTGGGTCGCTGGCTGCGTAGGGGCGTCCATCGGGCGCGATGCCGACGACCTGAAGGTGAATCTTGCGGACCTTTTCGATCAGCCATTGCGCATCCTGGGTCGAGCCGAAGGTCGTGCCGGAGATGAATTGGCTGGTCCGACGTAGGCGTCCGAGCAAATCTTCACGAAAGTTGGAATGGTCCCACACCCCGGCCAGCGCCAGGGGGTGGAGCAGTTGCAGCATCAGCGCACTGATGCCGCCGATCAGCATGCTGGGGAAGTCGCCATGGACCCGCCAGCTCACGCTGTGTGGACCAAACAGGCCCGGATCGCCCTTGGGCGACTCCAGGTCGAGTTGACCGAGCGCAAGCCCGGTCATGCTCATCAGCTGAGTTTCGATACGGCGACGCAGTGCTTCCACGGGCGTGTGGATCAACCGCGGTGACGTCCGCGGAAGTAGTTGATCAGACCTTGGGTCGAGCCGTCCTCTGCGCTTTCCTCAAGGCTGCCCACCAGACGCTGGTACACGCCTTTGCCTAGCTCCTTGCCCAGTTCGACGCCCCACTGGTCGAAGGCGTTGATGCCCCAGATCACGCTCTGCACGAAGACCTTGTGTTCGTACATCGCCACCAGCGCGCCCAGGCGCCGCGGGCTGATGCGCTCGACCACCAACGTATTGCTCGGACGGTTGCCCGGGATGACCTTGTGCGGCGCAAGCGTTTCCACGTCCGCCTCGTTGAGCCCCTTGGCGCGCAACTCGGTTTCTGCTTCCTCGCGCGTTTTGCCGAGCATCAGGGCCTGGCTTTGCGACAGGCAGTTGGCGTAGAGCCACTGGTGGTGGTCGGCCACTGGGTTGAAGCTGACCACCGGCACGATGAAGTCGGCCGGGATCATCTGGGTGCCTTGGTGGAGCAACTGGTGGTAGGCGTGCTGACCATTGCAGCCGACGCCGCCCCAGATCACCGGGCCGGTCTCGGTCTTCACCGGCGAGCCATCGGTCAGCACGCTTTTGCCGTTGGACTCCATGTCCAGCTGTTGCAGGTGCTTGGTGATGTTACGCAGGTAGTGATCGTAGGGCAGGATGGCGTGGCTACTGGCGTTCCAGAAATTGCCGTACCACACGCCCAGCAGGGCGAGCAGCACTGGCATGTTCTTCTCGAACGGCGCAGTCTGGAAATGCTGGTCCATGGTATAGGCCCCGGACAGCAGTTCCTTGAAGTTGGCGGTGCCGATGGCCAGGGCAATCGGCAAACCGATGGCCGACCACAGCGAATAGCGCCCGCCGACCCAGTCCCACATCGGGAAGATGTTCTCTTCACGGATACCAAACGCCACGGCCGCAGTCTTGTTGCTGGAGACAGCAATGAAGTGACGGTAGAGCTCGGCTTCCGAGCCGCCCTGGGCCAGGTACCAGGTGCGAGCAGCCTGGGCATTCTTCAGCGTTTCGAGGGTGTTGAACGATTTCGACGAAACGATGAACAAGGTGGTCTCGGCGCGCAGCTTGGCTGACAGCTCATGGAATTCGCTGCCGTCGATATTGGCCAGGTAATGGCAGCGTACGCCGCGCTGGGCGTATGGCAGCAGCGCCTCGGAGACCAACTCCGGGCCCAGGAAGGAGCCGCCGATACCGATGTTCACCACATCGGTGATCGGCTTCTCGCTGTAGCCACGCCACAGCCCGTCATGGATGCGTCCTACCAGTTCGGTGATCTGGTTGAGCACCTTGTGCACTTCCGGCATCACGTTGACGCCGCCGACATTGAGCTTGTCGCCGACCGGGCGGCGCAGGGCGGTGTGCAGCACAGGACGGCCTTCGGAGCCGTTGATGATCTCACCGCTGAACATGGCCTTGATTGCCTCTTCAAGGCCCACTTCCCGCGCCAGGTCGACCAGCAGGTCGCGGGTCTGTTCGGTAATCAGGTTCTTCGAATAGTCCAGGAACAGGCCGCAGCTGCTGAGCGAGAACTGCTCGAAGCGCTTGGGGTCGGCGGCGAAGGCTTCTCGCATGCTGAACCCCTGCATGGCGTCGCGGTGCTGTTTGAGCGCTTGCCAGGCGGGCAGGGCCGTCACGTCGTGGGGAGTGCGGTAATACGCCATTGCGGGTGGTTTCCTTCGGGCATGGTCTGGCTTGGACACTGGCAGTCATTGCCAGTTGCAAGAAAAGGCCATTATAGGCATTGGTCCGATGGCGGGAATGGGAGCGGTGCTGCGGGGGATGAAATTTTTGCGAGAAATGCGGCAAGGTGCTGCGAGCAGGCTCTGCGCGTTTGTCTGCGCAGAGCCTGCAAGGTCTTATGCAGCAGGCTCTTCAAGGTGCAGGTAGAGGTTGTCGATCAACCGCGTAGTGCCTAGATAAGCCGCCGCGAGAATGACCAGGTCTCGGTCGTCGATCACGGCTGGCTTGAGCGTCAGCGCATGGCGGATTTCCAGATAGTCCGGGCGCAGTCCCGCATTGATCAGGTGCGCCTGACCTTCGGCGAGCAGCGTCGAGAAATCTCGCCGACCGCGACCCAGTCCTTCGGCCAGCGCCCGCAGGACCTGATACAGCACCGGCGCCGTAGCGCGCTGGTCCGGACTCAAGTAGCCGTTGCGCGAGGACAGCGCCAAGCCGTCCTCGGCACGCACGGTCGGCTCGCCGATGATCTGGATCGGCATGTTCAGGTCGCGCACCATGGCGCGAATGACTGCCAGTTGCTGGTAGTCCTTCTCACCGAACACGGCTAGATCCGGCTGAACCATGTTGAACAGCTTGCTCACCACGGTCGCTACACCTTCGAAGTGGCCCGGGCGGCTGGCGCCGCACAGTCCCTCTGACAGATGCGGCACGCTGACTCGGGTCTGCACGCCCATGCCATCGGGATACATCTCCTCGACCGCTGGCGCGAACAGCAGGTTGCAGCCTGCCTGCAGCAGCGTTGCCTGATCGGCGACCAGGGTGCGCGGGTACTTGTCCAGATCCTCGCCGGCGCCGAACTGCAGCGGGTTGACAAAGATGCTGGCAACCACGAAGTCGGCGCGCTGGGCCGCCTTGACGACCAGAGCGGCATGGCCGCTGTGCAGGTTGCCCATGGTCGGGACGAAGGCGATACGCTTGCCTTCGCCGCGCGCGCGCGCTACCGCAGCGCGTAATTCACGGACGGTCTTGACAGTATTCATGCGCTGAACCCATGTTCAGGTGCCGGGAAGGAGATGTCCTTGACCGCCTTGACGTAGGCCGCCAGGGCGCTGTCGATGCTGGGCTGACCCGCCATGAAGTTCTTCACGAACTTCGGCACGCGACCGCTGAGGGACAGGCCGAGCATGTCGTGCAGGACCAGCACCTGGCCATCGGTCCCGCTGCCGGCACCGATGCCGATCACTGGAATGCTCACAGCCTGGGCGATGTCCGTAGCCAGCGCGCTGGGTACGCATTCGAGCAATAGCATGGCCGCGCCTGCCTGTTGCAGGGCGAGGGCATCGGCGCGCATCTGCTGCGCCTGGGCCTCTTCGCGGCCTTGGACCTTGTAGCCGCCCAGTACATTGACTGTCTGCGGTGTCAGGCCCATGTGCGCACAGACCGGAACGCCACGGTCGGCCAGCAGGCGGATAGTGTCGCCCAGCCAGGCGGCGCCCTCGACCTTGATCATGTGCGCCCCCGCACGCATCAGCGTGGCGCAGTTGCTGAACGATTGTTCGAGGGTGGCGTGGGCCATGAACGGCAGATCAGCGAGGATCAGCGCACCCTGGTTGCCGCGTTTGACACAGGCGGTGTGGTAGGCCATCTCGGCGGTGGTGACTGGCAGTGTGCTGTCATGGCCTTGCAGGACCATGCCCAGCGAGTCGCCGACCAGCAGTACTTCGACGCCGGCCTGGCTTGCGGCCTTGGCGAAAGTGGCGTCGTAACAGGTCAGCATGGTGATTTTCTCACCCTTGGCCTTCAGGCCATGCAGGGTGGTGAGGGTGACTTCAGGCATGTAGCGAGATCCTCGTTCAGGCGCTGTGAAAAACGACTGCGTACAACGCGTGTATTCATCTTCCGGAGCGGCACATCATCGTGCGTGATGTTCGGGTCACAGGGCTGTCCGGGCCTAAATGGGTAGAGAGCGGCTGACGGGCGCCGCGGGACGCCTATAGTCGTGAGCGAGGTGGGGGAAGTCAATGACCCTGTTACCGCATTGTTACGCCCGGAGTGTTACTGCCGTTACCGGTGGCAGAAGTGCCCGGATTACAGGCGCTCCAGCCCCACGAAGGGGCAGGCCTGAAGCAGTTGCGCGAGGCGACGACCGTCGGCCAGGGTGAAGTCGGCGGGTACCAGTTCGGCCAGCGGGTAGAGCACGAACGGGCGGGCGTGCATATGGTAATGAGGCACTTTTAGCCGGGGGATATCGATGACGTCGTCGCCGAACAGGAGTATGTCCAGGTCGAGCGTGCGCGGTCCCCAGCGCTCCTTGCGCACTCGGCCTTGGTCGTTCTCTATACCTTGCAAAGCGTCGAGCAGCGCTAGCGGCGCCAGGCGGGTGTCGAGTGCCGCGACGGCATTGGTGTAGCGGGGCTGGCCGGGCAGCAAGGATTCACTGCCATACAGGCCCGAGGCGGCGACCAGGCGTGTCGCGGGGATGCGGTCCACAGCCTGGAGCGCACTGCGCAATTGCTCGTCGGGGGCGTCCAGGTTGCTGCCCAGGCCGATGTAGGCGCGAACGGTCATGCTCAGTCGAAGCTGCCTTCGCCGCCGGACTTGCGCTTGCTGCCACTGCGCTTGCGCTTGCGCGTGGTCGAGGCGCCGTCATCGCGGCTGCCCAGTTCGCGAATCATGTCGCGGCGTTCGCTGTCGTGGGCATCCTGGTAGTCGGTCCACCACTGGCCAAGGTCGTCGGTTTCCTCGCCGGCGCTTTCGCGCAGTAGCAGGAAATCGTAACCGGCCCGGAATCGTGGGTTGTCCAGCAGCATGTCGGCGCGTTTACCACTGCGCCGTGGCAGGCGCTCCTGCATGTCCCAGATCTCGCGGATCGGCAGGGTGAAGCGCTTGGGAATCGCGATGCGCTGGCACTGCTCGGCGATCAGGTCGTGGGCGGCTTCGTTCATCGCCGGGATCGGCGGCACTCCCTGACTCTGCAGGAACAGCGAGCGCGCCGGGAGGGCAGGCCAGAGCAGAGCAGCGAACAGGAAGGCTGGGGTGACCGGCTTGCCTTGCTTGACGCGCAGGTCGGTGTTACTCAACGCCTGGCTGATCAAGGTGTGGGTGTAGCTTGGGCGTTCGTCCAGCGCTTGGGCGCTGGCTGGGAACAGCGGCTCGAACAACTGCAAATCGACCAGCATCTCGAAGGCAATCGCCCCGTGGCCGGACAGGAACAGCTTCAATACTTCCTCGAAAAGGCGTGCTGGCGGGATCTCGCGCAACAGCTTGGCCAGGTCGCGGATGGGCTGAACGGTATGTTTTTCGATGCCGAAATCCAGCTTGGCGGCGAAACGCACCGCCCGCAGCATACGGACGGGATCTTCCTGATAGCGATGGGTGGGATCGCCGATCAGACGCAGCAAACGGTTACGGATGTCGTGCACGCCATTGGCGTAGTCCAGGATGCGCTCGCTGACCGGATCGTAGTACAGCGCGTTGATGGTGAAGTCGCGGCGCTGGGCATCGTCTTCGAGCGTGCCGTAGACGTTGTCGCGCAGAATGCGTCCGCTGGAGTTGTGCGACGAACGGTGGGTGTCGCCTTGGTCTTCCTCGCTGTGGTGGGCACGGAAGGTGGCAACCTCGATGATTTCGCGGCCGAAATGGATATGCACCAGCTTGAACCGGCGACCGATGATCCGCGCATTGCGAAACTCGGCGCGGACCTGCTCGGGTGTGGCGCTGGTGGCGACATCGAAGTCTTTGGGGGCGATGCCCAGCAGCAGGTCACGCACGCAGCCGCCGACCAGATAGGCCTGGTACCCAGCGCTCTGCAGGCGCTCGACGATGCTCACGGCGTGGCGGCTGAACTGGCTGCGCTGGAGCGAGTGCTGGCTCTGATTGATCACCTCAGGCGTGGTGCGCCTGTGCTGACCACGGAGGGGAGGACGGAACGACTGGAACAGCTTCTTCAGCATGGGATGCACTGTATGAAGGAATGTTCGGCCAAGACTAGGAGAATGGCCGCATGATGGCGGGGGATTCTAGCATTTACTGTCGGGATGGTGTAGGCAGTGCCGCGAAGGGATTCTGATGGGGGTAGAAACGACAAGGGGAGCCTAAGCTCCCCTTCAAGTCGTTGCGTGCTCTTATTGTTTTTTTATCGGGCTTCTTGTTTTTGTTGAGTGCCCTGTCCACCGATATTTACGCTGTGGACGCCCCATGTTTGGGGTGAAGAGCAAACGGATTGCTTTGGTCGCTGAGTCATGCTGATCATTCGATCCAACCAGTTCAGGCGCTGCTTTAGTGCAGTGTTGTTGTTCTCAGCCTGGTTGTGGGGCAAGCCCAAACACAACGCCTCTCCAAAAGAATCAGTTAGCTGCGCCTCCGCCGTCTTGTTCTTGTTATGCGTGAGTCGTTTCGTCTTGTTCTTATTTTGAATTGCCGTGCTTGTTATTGTTCTTGTACGAAAGATATAGCAGGTGCCGTGCCAACTTTGTGAGGGCCAATGAAATCGGGGGTTTGGGCGATTTTAGGCGTGAAGCTTGTCGGCGAAATGATGAGATTTCGTTACCGTATGCCTCGGTTTGTTACGCCAGGGGCGGACGAGGTAACAGATTTTTCACGTCGGAGGGGCGCTACTGGATGGCACGCTGAAGGCGGGGGCTCGGCGGGACATGTCCGGTGCTACACGTTGGGCGTGTCCCGCGTCGCGAATGATCAGTTTTCGCTGGCTACGTTACTCTTGCGTCGCGGGATGCCCAGGCGCTGGCGCCGTTCCCACAAGCATTTGCGACTGACGCCGAGTTTTCGTGCCAGTTCGGTTTCGGTCATGTGGTCCTGATGCTCGAGTACGAAATGCTGGAAATAGTCTTCCAGCGACAGGTCCTCGGTAGGTTCGTGGCTGGCGTTGCTGGTGCTGACGCCACCTGCTGGGTGAAGACCTTCGAGCATGTCGTCGTCCAGGTCGGCCAATTCGATATCGATGCCCAACAGATCGGCCGATATTTCCGGACTTTCGCTGAGGATGACTGCCCGCTCGACCGCGTTTTCCAGTTCACGCACGTTCCCGGGCCAATGGTAATGACGAATGGCCTGCTCGGCATCGGCCGCGAAATGCAGGTCGTCGCGGCCGATGCGTGCGCTCTGGCGAGCGAGGAAGGCATCGGCGATCTGGTTGACATCGCTGCCGCGCTCGCGCAGGGCCGGCAACTTGAGGGCGATGACATGCAGGCGGTAGTAGAGGTCTTCGCGGAACTGTCCTGCTTTGGCAAGGTTCTTCAGGTCACGGTGGGTGGCGGCGATCAGGCGCACATCGACCTTTTGCGACTGCACCGATCCGACCCGGCGGATCTCGCCTTCCTGAAGCACACGCAACAGGCGAGCCTGGGCCTCTAGCGGCAACTCGCCGATTTCGTCGAGGAACAGAGTGCCACCGTCTGCCGCCTCCACCAGGCCGGCGCGGCCGGCGCTGGCACCGGTGAAGGCGCCTTTTTCGTGGCCGAACAGCTCGGATTCGATCAGGGTCTCCGGAATCGCCGCGCAGTTGACGGAAATCATCGGCGCCTTGGCGCGGCGCGAGAGGTTGTGCAGCGCGCGGGCCACCAGCTCCTTGCCGGTGCCGGACTCGCCCTGGATCAGCACATTGGAGTCGGTGGGCGCGACTTTGCGGATTTTACTGAACAGGTCCTGCATGGGCGCACAGGCGCCGATGATGCCGATCTCGCCATTGGCCGGGGCATTCATGGGCTTTTCGGCTGCCCCACCCTTGCCGGGGCGGCTTGGTTCGGCGGCAGTGGTGGCGCTGGCGAAAGCACTTTGGCGGTCGCGCAGAATGCGGGCGACGGCTTGCAGCATTTCATCGTGGTCGAACGGTTTGGCGATGTAGTCCACCGCGCCCATCTTCATCGAATCGACTGCCGAGCGCAGGCTGGCATAGCTGGTCATGATCAACACCGGCTTGCCTTCTCCGAGCTTGATCAGTTCGGTCCCGGGAGCGCCGGGCAGGCGCAGGTCGCTGACGATCAAATCGAAGGAGGCAATGCTGAAGCGCTCCTGGGCTTCCTGTACCGAGCCGGCTTCGCTGACCTGATACTGGTTGCGTTCCAGCAGTCGGCGCAGGGCCGAGCGAATGATGGTTTCGTCTTCGACGATCAGAATGTGCGGCATTGATTCAATTCTCTCGACGGTCTCGAATGTCAGGGGACGTCGCTACGACATGCCGGGGCAGGGTCACGCGGATCCGTGTGCCACATTGCCGATCAGGATCGGCCGGGCTGTCGATGGTGATTTGCCCATAATGCTCTTCCACGATGGAATAGACCAGCGCAAGCCCCAGTCCGGTTCCTTCGCCTGGATCCTTGGTGGTGAAGAACGGCTCGAACAGGCGATCCATGATGTTTTTCGGAATGCCGCTGCCTTCGTCTTCGACGATCAGGTCGACGGTGTGTTCGCTCGCTTCGCTACGCACACGCACCGCACTGCCCGGTGGCGAGGCATCGCGGGCGTTGGACAGCAGGTTGATCAATACCTGGGCCAGGCGCTGCGGATCGCCTTCGGCCCAATGGTCGGGGTCACACAGGTTGAAGAACTGCACCTCGAAATTGCGCCGGTTCAGGGCCAGCAGCCCGATCGCATCCTGCGCCACCTCGGCCAGGGCCACCGGTTCTTCGTTGTTCTGATGGCTGCCACCGGCGTGGGCGAAGCTCATCAGTGACTGGACAATGCGTGACACGCGTTTGGTCTGCTCAAGGATCTGGCTGGACAGCTCGATGATCTCACCGTCGTCTTCGCGTTCCTCGCGCAGGTTCTGCGCCAGGCAGGCGATGCCGGTGATCGGGTTGCCGATCTCGTGAGCCACGCCCGCCGCCAGGCGACCGATGCTGGCCAGACGTTCGGAGTGCACCAGCTTCTCCTCCAGCGCCTGGTTTTCGGTGAGGTCTTCGACCAGCAGCACCAGGCCGCTGTTGCCCGGAGCCAGCGGTTCGTCGATCGCCGCCTTGTGCAGGTTGAGCCAGCGCGGCTGGCCGTCGAGCGCCAGGCGTTGTTTGTGCAGGTGCTCGTCAGGCAGGTTGATGAAGCCTTCGAGCAAACCGCGCCAGGGTTCGGCGATGGTGATCAGGCGCGACCCCACCACATGCTTGGCGGCGATCCCGGTCAGTTCCTCCATGGCCTTGTTCCACATCAGGATCTCTTGATCCTTGGCCAGCGAGCAGACGCCCATGGGCAGTTCCTGAAGCGTCTGGCGGTGATAGCGGCGCAGGGCGTCGAGCTCGGCGGCAAGGCCGGTCAAGCGCGAGTGGTAGTCTTCCAGCCGGCTTTCGATGAAGTGGATGTCTTCGGTGACGTAGTTCTCGTTCCCGGACTTGTAGGGCAAGAAGGTCTCGACCATGTCTTGGGCCACGCTGGGACCCATGAGTCCCGAAAGGTTGGCTTCGATGCGATCACGTAGTCGACGCAGGGCGTAGGGACGGCGCTCGTCGAACGGCAGGTAGAGGTCGCGCAGGGCCTGCTCGACCTCTTTCTGTGCGGCCTTGGCCCCCAGCGGCTTGGCCAGTTGGGTGGCGAACTCCTGGGGTGAGGCAGCGTGCAGTTCGCGACGCTGTGGGCGGCGCACGTTGTCGACGGCACAGGCCTCGGCGGCGCTGACTTCCTCGCTGCTGGCATTGGTGAACAGCGATATCAAGGTAAACAGCAGGACGTTGGCGGCCAGCGAAGCGATGGCTGCCATGTGCCAACTGGTGTCGTCCAGTACGTAGATCATGTCCAGCAGGGGAATGTAGAAGCCTTGCACGTTGCCCAGCAGTGGCAGCAGCATGGTCACCAGCCAGACCAGGGTGCCAGCCAGCAGGCCCGCGATGAAGCCGCGGCGGTTGGCGGTCGGCCAGTACAGCACCGAGAGCACGCCGGGCAGGAACTGCAGGGTGGCGACGAAGGCGACGATGCCTAGGTTGGCCAGGCTCTGGTGGGTATTCTGGGTCAGGTAGAAGACAAAGCCCGCGGTGATGATCGCCACGATCAGGGCGCGACGGGTCCACTTCAGCCAGCGGTAGATATTGCCCTCGGCCGGTGGCTGGTACAGCGGCAGCACCAGGTGATTGAGCGCCATGCCCGACAGCGCCAGGGTGGTGACGATGATCAGGCCGCTGGCGGCGGAAAGCCCGCCGACATAGGCCAGCAAGGCCAGCGCTTCGTTATTGGCGGCGATGCCCAGGCCCAGTGTGAAGTACTCTGGATTGGTGCTCGCGCCCAGGCGCAGACCGGCCCACAGCACCAGCGGCACCGCCAGGCTCATCAGCAGCAGGAACAGCGGCAGGCCCCAACTGGCACTGACCAGGGCGCGGGGACTGAGGTTCTCGGTGAAGGCCATGTGGTACATGTGCGGCATGACGATGGCCGAGGCGAAGAATACCAGCAGCAAGGTGCGCCATGGGCCTTCCTGCAGCGGGGTGTGCAAGGCTGCCAGTGCGGTCTGGTTCTGCAGCAGCCAGACTTCCAACTCGTGCGGACCTCCGAACACGCCGTACAGCGCATACAGGCCGATGCCGCCCAGTGCCAGCAGCTTGATCACCGACTCGAAGGCGATGGCGAACACCAGGCCTTCGTGTTTTTCGCGGGTGGCGATGTGCCGCGAGCCGAAGAAGATGGTGAACAGCACGATCAGCACACAGAAGGCGAAGGCGACCCGTGCCTTGACCGGCTCGCCGGTGAGGATGCTGATGGAGTCGGCCACCGCCTGTATTTGCAGGGCCAGTAGCGGCAGCACGCCGATCAGCATGATCACCGTGGTCAGGGCGCCGGCCCAGGTGCTGCGAAAGCGAAAGGCCAGCAGGTCGGCCAGCGAAGAGAGCTGGTAGGTGCGGGTGATCTTGAGGATCGGATAGAGCAGAACGGGGGCCAACAGAAAGGCGCCGGACACGCCCAGGTAGCAGGCAAGGAAACCATAGCCGTATTGGTAGGCCAGACCTACCGAGCCGTAGAAGGCCCAGGCGCTGGCGTAGACGCCCAAGGACAACGTGTAGGTCAGGGGATGGCGGATGACCGAGCGCGGGATCAGCCCGCGCTCGCTGATCCAGGCCACGCCGAACAGCACCAGCAGGTAGGCGGCGCTGATCAGGATCATCTGGGTCAGGCTAAAGCTCATCGGCATCTCGTTGGCTCTGCAGGATGAAGGTGACGACGATCAGGATCAGCCAGAGCAGGTAAGGGCGATACCAGGCTCCGGTCGGTTCGATCCACCAGTCCATGATGGCCGGGGAGAACAGGTAGATCCCCACGACCAGAAGCAGGACCAAGCGATAGATATACATGCGGGCCTCGATGGCAAGGTGCTGCGCAAGTGAGCTTCTTATTATTGGCGCAAACGTCCGGGGCGATGCTAGCGGGATTCGCACTCGTTCGCCAAGGATTTGAATTGGCTGGGCTTTTTATCACGCAGAAAGGAGCGGTGGCCGGCGGGGGCGCCGTGGCCTCAGCTCAGTTCGGCCTCGGGTAACGAGGGCCGCGCCGGGATTGCGTCGGGGCGCCATTGCGCGATCGCCTGGGCCAGCACCTCACTGGGGGGCGCGCTCGACAGCGTTGCCGGTGCCTGCTGACCCAGCGCTCGAAGTGCTCGTAGCAGCAGCGGTGTCGCCTGTTCGGCCGGCAGCGGCGGCGAGCGGTAGGTCTTGCCCAGTTTGTGGCCGTCAGGTTGGGTGATCAACGGGATGTGCAGGTAGCGCGGCTGCGAGAAGCCGAGCAATTCCTGGAGGTACAGCTGGCGCGGTGTGTTGTCGAGCAGGTCGGCGCCACGCACGATGTCGGTAACTCCCTGCCAGGCATCGTCCAGGACCACCGCCAGTTGATAGGCGTACAGTCCGTCGCGACGCTGGATGACGAAATCGCCCACCTCGCGGCCCAAATGCTGCTCGAAGCGACCTTGCACGCGGTCGTCGAAGCGGTAGATCAGTTCAGGGACCCGGATGCGGATGGCCGCGTTTTCGCGAGCATGGCCCGCGTTGCGACAAAAGCCGGGATAGAGGCCGCCATGCCCCTCGAGCTGCTTGCGCGAGCAGGTACAGGCGTAGGCCAGGCCCATGCTGAACAGCCGATCGACCACGGCGGCGTAGGCGTCGTGGCGCTGACTCTGGAAGACCACCTCGCCGTCCCAGTGCAGGCCGTAGCGCTCCAGCGTCTGCAGAATGGCGTCGCGCGCGCCAGGCATCTCGCGGGGCGGATCGGTGTCTTCCATGCGTAGCAACCATCGGCCGCCTGCGGCGCGTGCGTCGAGCCAGGAGGCCAGGGCGGCGACCAGTGAGCCGAAGTGCAGGAAACCGCTGGGAGTGGGGGCGAAGCGGCCTATATAGCGGGAGTCTTTCATGGGCATGTCAGGCATATAAATGAAATGGGGCGCTAGATGCGCCCCATTCGGATGAAGTCAGGATCAGCCCTTGCCGGCCGATTTTTCCTTCTTCTCGGCAATTTCCTTGCAGTCGAAGCACAGGTCGGCCGTTGGGCGAGCTTCCAGCCGGCGCAGGCCGATCTCGATACCGCAGGTGTCGCACCAGCCGTATTCTTCGTCCTGGATTTTCTGCAGGGTCTTGTCGATCTTCTTGATCAACTTGCGTTCGCGATCGCGGTTGCGCAGTTCAAGCGCGAATTCTTCTTCCTGGCTCGCACGGTCGGCCGGGTCCGGGAAATTCGCCGCTTCGTCCTTCATGTGGTCCACAGTGCGGTCCACACTGATCATCAGCTCGCCTTTCCAGGCGCTGAGCAGCTTGGTGAAGTGCGCGCGCATGGGAGCGCCCATGTATTCCTCACCCTTGGTTTCGACATAGGGCTCGACACCGTACATGGTCTGACCGGTTTTTTGCTTTTCTACGGTGGACATGAATAGACCGCCTCTCACTCATCTGATCCAATGCGCAGGATGCTCCATTTCCGGCGACCGCCGGCCCTGCGACTGCGAGCCGCCGAACTTACCAGATAGGTCGGGGGTTGCGCTAGCCCGCCCGATCCGAGGTATTGACAGCGGCCCGCCGCGTCCGTTCTGTGTCGGTCGACAGTAGAATCATCAGTCTAGTCCCAAACGAGAGAAGGTCATGGCCCATTCCTACAGTGCGCGCAGTCGCGCCATCGAACCCTTCCATGTCATGGCCCTGCTGGCACGGGCCAATGAGCTGCAAGCGGCAGGTCATGATGTGATTCATCTTGAGATCGGCGAGCCGGACTTCACCACCGCCGCGCCGATCGTCGAGGCCGGTCAGGCCGCGCTGGCCGCCGGCCACACCCGCTACACCGCCGCCCGCGGTCTGCCGGCGTTGCGTGAGGCGATCGCCGGTTTCTATGGCCAACGCTACGGCGTGTCGGTCGATCCCGAGCGTGTCCTGATCACCCCCGGAGGCTCCGGTGCACTGCTGCTGGCCAGCAGTCTGCTGGTGGACCCAGGCAAGCATTGGCTGTTGGCCGACCCTGGATATCCGTGCAATCGCCATTTCCTGCGTTTGGTGGAGGGCGGCGCGCAACTGGTACCGGTGGGGCCGGAAGTGAATTACCAGCTCAACGCCGACCTGGTGCAGCGCCACTGGAACCACGACACCGTCGGTGCCTTGGTGGCCTCACCTGCCAATCCGACCGGCACGGTGCTGGGTCGCAACGACTTGGCCAGCCTGTCTCAGGCCACGCGCGAGCGCCATGGGCATCTGGTGGTGGACGAGATCTATCATGGCCTGACCTACGGCATGCAAGCGCCCAGCGTGCTGGAGGTCGATAACGAAGCCTTCGTGCTGAATAGTTTTTCCAAGTATTTCGGCATGACCGGTTGGCGCCTCGGCTGGCTGGTCGCGCCGCCCTCGGCGGTGGCCGATTTGGAAAAACTGGCCCAGAACCTCTACATCAGCGCCCCGAGCATGGCCCAGCATGCGGCGCTCGCCTGTTTCCAGCCCGACACCCTGGCGATTCTCGAAGAGCGCCGTGCGGCGTTTGCCCGCCGCCGTGATTATCTGCTACCTGCCCTGCGCGGGCTGGGCTTCGGAATCGCCGTAGAGCCGCAAGGCGCTTTCTATCTATATGCCGACATCAGCGCCTTTGGCGGCGATGCCTTCGCGTTCTGCCGGCATTTCCTCGAAACAGAGCATCTGGCCTTCACGCCCGGCCTGGATTTCGGTCGCCACCAAGCCGGCCACCATGTGCGCTTTGCCTACACCCAGAGCCTGCCGCGTCTTGAGCAGGCGGTGCAACGCATCGAGCGCGGTCTGCGGAGCTGGCAAGGCTGATGCGCTTCGATCCTCCACTCGAACGGGCGCGCCTGCTGCGCCGCTACAAGCGTTTCCTTGCCGATATCGAACTGGACAGTGGCGAGCACTTGACCATTCACTGCCCGAACACCGGCTCCATGCTCAACTGCATGCGTGAGGGTGGACAGGTATGGTTCAGCCGCTCCAACGACCCGAAGCGCAAGCTGCCCGGCACCTGGGAGATCAGCGAGACGCCGCAGGGGCGCCTGGCCTGCGTCAACACCGGTCGGGCCAACGCCTTGGTCGACGAGGCCCTGCGCGCTGGCGTCATCGCCGAACTGGCCGGCTTCACCGCGCTGCGGCGCGAAGTGGCGTATGGCGAGGAGGGCAGTCGCATCGATTTTCGGCTCGAATTCGCCGAGGGCCCGGCCTACGTCGAAGTCAAGAGCGTCACCCTGGGCTATCCCGACAGCACGGTGGCTGCCTTTCCGGATGCCGTGACCCAGCGCGGCGCCAAGCACTTGCGCGAGTTGGCGGCATTGGCGCGCCAGGGCATTCGCGCGGTGCAACTGTATTGCGTCAATCTCACAGGGATAGAGGCGGTACGCCCGGCCGAGGAAATCGATGCGGCCTACGCCAAGGCGTTGCGAGCTGCGGTGGCTGACGGCGTCGAAGTATTGGCTTATGGCGCGCGCCTGGATGCCGAGCAGATCGTGCTCGAACGTCGCTTGCCGGTGCTGCTCAACCCTTGAGCCAGATGCCGCTGCTGTCCTCATGACAGTCCAGTGCGTGCAGGGCTTCGCCTTCGCAAGGCCCGGCGATGCACTCGCCGGATTCGATCAGGAACAGTGCCCCATGATGGGCACAGTGGATCAGGCTGGCGCTGTCGTCGAGAAAGGCCTGCTCATCCCAATTCAGCGCGATGCCGCGGTGTGGACAGCGGTTTCGGTAGAGGTAGACCCGACCCTGACGGCGCACGCCGAACAGCGATTGACCGGCTACGCTGAAGGCGCGGCTGCTGCCTTCGGCTAGTGATTCGGTGGGGCAGAGGAAATGCATGGTAGGCGTCACTCTCGAAAGCGGTAGTCGCTTGACGCATCAATGCGAATAATTATCAAATTGACCCTGTTCACTGCGTCAGCCTTCCTATGGTGCGCAGTTCTGCCGAGGGCCTCAAGGTGCTCGGCTGTCTTCTGCGAGGTAACCCGATGATGCGTCGTACGGCTGCTCTATTCATCCTCTTGGCCGGCTTTACGCTTTCGACCCAGGCGTTGGCTGAAGCTCCCGCCCAGCGCTGGGTCAGCGCGGGCGGTGCGCTGAGCGAATGGATCAGTGCCCTGGGAGGTGAGTCGCGTCTGGTCGGCGTCGACACCACTAGCCAGCATCCGCCGTCGCTCAAGGCCTTGCCGAGCATTGGCTATCAACGCCAGCTGTCGGCCGAAGGCATTCTGAGCCTGCGTCCCGATGTGCTGGTGGGGACTGAAGAAATGGGGCCGCCGCCGGTGTTGGCGCAGGTCCGTGCGGCGGGCGTGCGTGTCGAATTGTTTTCCAGCGCAGCCGATCTGGCAGCAGTGGACCAGAATCTTGCGCACCTGGGTGAGTTGCTCGGAGCCCAGCAACAAGCCCGCGAGCTGACGACCCGCTACCATCGTGAGCTCGAGGCACTGAGCACCAAGATCGAACAGGCCCAGGCTCACCAGCGCGCGCCAGGCGTGCTGCTGCTGGTCGGGCATGCCGGCGCCAAGCCGCTGATCGCGGGGCAGGGCACGGCAGGCGATTGGCTATTGCGTCAAGCGGGTGCGCGCAACCTGGCCGATCATCAGGGCTACAAGAATTTTTCCGTCGAAGCGCTGGCTGGGCTGGACCCGGATGTGGTGGTGTTCTCTGACCGTGCGCTGGCGGGTGACCAGGCGCTCGCTGCTTTGCTCAAGGAGAATCCGGGGCTTGTTGCGTCGCGTGCGGCACGCGACAAGCGCCTGCTGTCGCTGGATCCCACCTTGCTGGTCGGTGGTTTAGGGCCACGCCTCCCAGCCACACTGCATGAGCTGGCAGCGGCCTTCTATCCGGCAGACAAGGCCAGCCTCTCCCCATGAGGCAACGCGTCCGCCCGCGCGCGCTGTTCATTGGTCTTACCCTCCTGTGCGTGCTGGCGGTGTGGTTGTCGCTGGCGCTGGGGCCGGTCAGCCTGCCGTTGATCGATGTCCTGCGCGCAGGCGCACGATTGCTGGGGTTGCCGCTCCAAGGCGCGGGGCTAGAGCAGGCCGAGCTGATTCTCGGTCAGATTCGCCTGCCGCGCACGTTGTTGGGACTGGCGGTTGGCGCCGTGCTGGCACTGTCCGGTGTGGCCATGCAGGGGCTGTTTCGCAATCCGCTGGCCGACCCCGGCTTGGTCGGTGTCGCCAGTGGCGCGGCGTTCGGTGCCGCCGTCGCCATTGTCGGTGGAAGCTGGGTGGGTGGCTTACCCGACCTCCTGGCGCCCTACTTGCTCTCGTTCTGTGCGTTCATAGGTGGGCTCGGCGTCACTGCGTTGGTCTATCGCCTGGGCCGACGTGACGGGCAGACGGACGTCGCCACCATGCTGTTGGCCGGTATCGCCATGACCGCGCTGGGTGGTTCGGCAGTCGGGCTGTTCACTTATCTGGCGGATGACGCCACTTTGCGGACCTTGACCTTCTGGAACCTGGGCAGTCTCAACGGCGCCAGCTATCAGCGTCTGTGGCCGCTGCTGCTCGTGGCGCTGGGCGTGAGTCTGTGGCTGCCGCGTCGGGCGCGGGCGCTCAATGCCTTGTTGCTGGGCGAGTCGGAGGCCCGTCATCTGGGTATCGAGGTCGAGGCACTCAAGCGTGAACTGGTGTTCTGCACGGCCCTGGGCGTGGGTGCGGCGGTGGCTGCGGCGGGGTTGATCGGGTTTGTCGGACTGGTTGTGCCGCACTTGGTGCGACTGCTTGCAGGGCCGGACCACCGTGTACTGCTGCCGGCCTCGTTGCTGGCTGGCGGCGCGCTGCTGCTGTTCGCCGACTTGGTGGCGCGGCTGGCGCTGGCGCCTGCCGAGTTGCCCATCGGTATCGTCACGGCATTCATCGGTGCACCCTTCTTTCTGTTCCTATTGGTCAGGAGGAACCGCTGATGCTCGAAGTCGAGGGCTTGTCGCTCAGCCGAGGCGGTGCCGAAGTCCTGCGTGATATCAGCCTGCAGTTGCGCGCCGGGAAGGTGTTGGGCGTACTGGGACCCAATGGTGCAGGCAAAAGCAGCCTGCTGGGGAGCTTGAGCGGTGAGCTAGCGCCCAGTCAGGGTCAGGTCAGGCTGCATGGGAGGGACCTCGCGCAGTGGTCGGGCCCAGAGCGCGCTCGGCGCCTGGCGGTGTTGCCGCAAGCGTCCAGTCTCGGATTCGCTTTCAGCGTCGAAGAGGTGGTGGGCATGGGGCGCTTACCTCACGACAGCGGGCAACAGTCTGACCGGCAGATCATCGACGCGGCGCTGCGTGCCGCCGATGTCTTGCACCTGAGCGCGCGCAACTACTTGGCACTGTCTGGTGGCGAGCGCCAGCGCGTGCACCTGGCGCGGGTACTGGCCCAGTTGTGGCCCGGTAACGAAGGCGCGATTCTACTGCTCGACGAACCCACCTCGGCGCTGGATCCGTTGCATCAGCATACGACCCTGCAAACGGTGCGGCGATTCGCGGATTGCGGAGCGTCCGTTTTGCTGATTCTGCACGATCTGAATCTGGCAGCGCGCTACTGCGACCATATCCTGTTACTTGAGCAGGGCAGGACCCATGCTTACGGAGCGCCGACCGAGGTGCTCACACCCCAGGCGCTGAAGTCGGTGTTTGGCATCGATGTCCTGGTGCAGGCGCATCCAGAACTGGGGCATCCGCTGATCATCGCCCGCTGACGTTATTGGCACGGGTGTGTTCGATCAACGAGCGTTGTCCAGGCAAAAAAAGACCCGGCAAATTGCCGGGTCAATAACCGTGATTAGCCTGATGAGGAGATAATCTGAGAGTCCGAACCAGGGGCTTTCAGTTTACCCAACCAGTCTCGCGACCAGTTGTGATAATCATAACGATTCTCATTTCGTGGTCAACCTCTTTTTTCACTCATCACGATTTTTTTTGCGGGACTGTCTTGGCATCCAACTGCTGGTTCAGCGCTTGTTTGCGCTCGGCCGGCAGGTCATTCCAATGCATGTCCAGCAGTGCGGCTTCTATGGCGTACAGCAATACCTTCGAGGCACGGAACCCTCGGGTCTTGACTGCCTGGTACGCGCCGACCGCACCCAGGCGGCGCAGGTCGGATACGCTGTGGATGCCGGAGGCATGCAACCACTGCGCAGAGGTCTTGCCCAAATTCTTCAGATGCTGCAACTCATCATTCATCGAGCCTCCTTGCGCTGGCCGATCGGTTCTGTGGATAAATCGCGAACGGTCAGACTGGAGTGTAGCGGGGCTTGGCACAGGCGCGGCCTTTCGCCATCGGATGACGACGGACTGCCCACGTGCCACTTCGATCACCCCGCGCTTGTCACAAACCCGGCAGGCGCTGGCGGATCTGCTCGATCAACTGGTCCATGCTGGCGCTTTCATGGGTATCGACACGCTTGCCGTGGACCGCTTCCTCGTCGTCCAGTGGCTCGCGACTGGCTTGTTGAGCCTTGACGACCTCCAGCGTGGCGTCGGATGGATCGACATTTTCCGTCTGACGCTGCTCAAGCCAACTGATGATGACCGCCTCGGGGGCTTGGCAGTCGAGGATCAGGAAAGGCACGCCTGTGCTACTGGCCACATTCGCTACGGCCTTGCGCTGCTCGCGCTTGAGGTAAGTGGCGTCTAGCACGACGGGGAAACCGGCGCGCAGGATGGTGTCTGCCAGAGCGTTCAGGCGCTGGTAGGTCGCTGTACTTGCTTCCTGGTCGTAGATCCCGGCTTGCAGCTCGCCGGTACTGTGTACGGGCTGTTCACCGAATAGACGCTTGCGCTCCACATCCGAGCGTACGCGAATCGCTCCCAGCGATTCCACCAAGCGCATGGCCACGTGGCTCTTGCCCACCGCCGAGACGCCATGGGTAATGGCCAACAGGCGCGAAGGAATGGCGCTGTAGCTTTCAGCCAGATCGGCGTACTTGCGGTAGGTGCGCAGGGTGGTGGCGCGTTGCATGCCGTCGGCGTCAGGCGCCATGCTGAACAAAGCGACCTTGGCCCGCACCAGGGCCCGGTAGGCCTTGTAGAAGTTCAGCAACTCCAGGCCCTGGTAATCGCCGGTCAGCTCCAGGTACTGACTGATGAAGCGGCGAGCCAGGCACTTGAGGCCACGGTCTTCCAGGTCCATGGCCAGGAATCCGACGTCGGCGTAGACGTCGGTGAGGCGAAACGGCTCGTTGAACTCGATGCAGTCGAAGATCACCACCTTGCCGTCGATCACGGTGGCATTGCCCAAGTGGATGTCACCGTGGCATTCACGAATGAAGCCGTCGCGTTTGCGCGCTTGCAGCAGGCCGTGCAGCCGGTCGAAGCTGCTGCGCGCCCAGGCTTGCAGGGCATCGAGCTGCTGCAGGTCGGCCTTGTCGGTGAGGAAAGGGCGGATCTGCTCGAAATTCTGCTCGACCGGCGCCATCACTGATTCGGGGGTGCCCAGGGGGTGCTCGACCGGCACCTGCGGCGCCTGCAGATGGAATTCGGCGATCTGCCGGGCCATCTGGTCGATATGTCCGGCGTTCAGTTCACCGTTGGCCTGCAGCGTGCCGAGCATCTGGCCTTGGGGGAACTGGCGCATTTTCAGGGCGTATTCGATCGCCTTGCCCGTGCCGCCGATCTGTGGCGCGTCGGCGCTGCCCGTGATCGGCAGCACTTCCAGGTAGAGGCCGTCGGTCAGGCGCTGATTCAGGCGCAACTCTTCGTTACAGAAATGCTGGCGTTGCTCCAGCGTGGTGAAATCCAGAAACCCGAAGTTCATCGGTTTCTTGATCTTGTAGGCATATTCGCCCGTGAGCAGCACCCAGGAGATGTGCGTCTCGATGAGCTCGAAACCCTCGACGGCGTGAGGGTAGAGGGCGGGGTTCTGCAGCGCGCTGATCAGGGCTTGGCTCACGGAGATCCTTCCGGGGGTCAGGGAATTCGAAGCTCACATTATGGTCAATGCAGCCGCCCCTGCCTACCGCCGCAGGCCGACCCCTGCCTTCGCAAAGTGCGTATAATCCGCCGCCATGACTCGAACTCGAAATCCCCGAACTCCGAAAAAACGTCCGCCCAGCCGCTCCCGCGTCTGGCTGGGCTGGGCGCTGAAGCTCAGCCTGGTCGGCCTGGTGGTGATCGCCGGCTTTGCGGTGTATCTCGACGCTGTCGTCCAGGAGAAGTTCTCCGGCAAGCGCTGGACCATCCCGGCCAAGGTCTATGCTCGGCCGCTGGAGCTCTTCACAGGCCAGAAGCTGAGCAAGGACGACTTCCTCACCGAACTCGATGCCCTGGGCTATCGCCGTGAGACCGCCGTCAACGGTCCCGGTGAAGCGTCGGTCAATGGTGGCACGGTGGACCTCAACACCCGTGGCTTCCAGTTCTACGAAGGCATGGAGCCTGCGCAGTTCGTGCGCGTGCGCTTCTCCGGCGATTATGTGGCCGGGCTGGCGGGCGCCAACGGTGCCAAGCTCGATGTGGTACGGCTGGAGCCGCTGATGATTGGCGGCATCTACCCGAAAAATCTCGAAGACCGCATTCTGATCAATATCGATCAGGTGCCGCCGTACTTGCTGGAAACCCTGATCGCGACCGAAGACCGCGATTTCTACAGTCACCACGGTGTGTCGCCCAAGTCGATTGCCCGGGCCATGTGGGTCAACACTTCGTCCGGCGCCATGCGCCAGGGCGGCAGCACCTTGACTCAGCAGTTGGTGAAGAACTTCTTCCTGACCAACGAGCGCAGCCTTAGCCGCAAGCTGACCGAAGCGATGATGGCCTTGCTGCTGGAACTGCACTACGACAAGCGCGAGATACTCGAAGCCTATTTGAACGAAGTGTTCGTCGGTCAGGATGGTCAGCGTGCGGTACACGGATTCGGGCTTGCCAGCCAGTTCTTCTTCAGCCAGCCGCTGTCCGAACTGAAGCTGCACCAGATCGCGCTGCTGGTGGGCATGGTCAAGGGGCCGTCCTATTACAACCCTCGGCGATATCCGGAGCGCGCATTGCAGCGTCGCAACCTGGTGCTCGACCTGCTGGCCCAGCAAGGTGTGGCCAGTCAGGAGGTCGTCGATGCCGCGAAGAAGATGCCGTTGGGTGTCACCAAGCGCGGCAGCCTTGCAGACAGCTCCTTCCCGGCGTTCCTCGACCTGGTCAAGCGTCAACTGCGTCAGGACTATCGCGACGAAGACTTGACCGAGGAAGGACTGCGGATTTTCACCAGTTTCGATCCGATCCTGCAGATGAAGGCTGAAACGGCCATGACCGACACCTTCAAGCGTCTGGCCGGCCGCAAAGGTGCTGATGAGGTCGAGTCGGCGATGGTGGTGACCAATCCGGAAACCGGCGAAGTGCAGGCGCTGATCGGCAGTCGGCAGTCGGGCTTCGCTGGCTTCAATCGGGCCATCGATGCCGTGCGCCCGATCGGTTCCCTGGTCAAGCCCGCGGTTTACCTGACCGCACTCGAACAACCGAACAAGTACACCTTGACCAGTTGGGTGCAGGACGAACCGTTCTCGGTCAAGGGCGCCGATGGTCAGGTCTGGCGTCCGCAGAACTACGACCGTCGCCCGCACGGCACCATCTACCTCTATCAGGGCTTGGCCAACTCCCTCAACCTGTCCACGGCCAAACTCGGCCTGGAGGTGGGGGTGCCCAACGTACTCAAGACCATCGGCCGCCTCGGTGTGCAGGTGGACTGGCCTGCATTCCCCTCGATGCTGCTGGGGGCCGGTGGCATGTCGCCGATGCAGGTTGCGACCATGTACCAGACCATTGCCAATGGCGGCTTCAATACGCCGATGCGCGGTATTCGCAGTGTGCTGACCGCCGAGGGCGAGCCGCTCAAGCGCTACCCGTTCCAGATCCAGCAGACCTTCGACCCCGGCGCCATTTACCTGGTGCAGAACGCCATGCAGCGGGTGATGCGCGAGGGCACCGGACGCTCGGTGTACAACGTGCTGCCGAACAACCTGACCTTGGCAGGCAAGACCGGCACCAGCAACGATTCGCGCGACAGTTGGTTCTCCGGCTTCAGCCAGGATCTGCTGGCGGTGGTCTGGCTTGGCCGCGACGACAACGGCAAGACGCCCTTCACGGGTGCTACCGGTGCGCTGCAGGTGTGGACCAGCTTCATGCGCAAGGCCGATCCGCTGCCGTTGGACATGCCGCAGCCGGACAACGTGGTCCTGGCCTGGATCGACCCGCACAGCGGCCAGGGCTCGGATGCCAGCTGTCCGGGAGCGGTGCAGATGCCGTATATTCGCGGCAGCGAACCAGCGCCCGGTACGGCCTGTGGCGGCGAGCAGAATCCTGCCGAGTCGGTCATGGACTGGGTCAAGGGCTGGATGAATTGAGTGGCTGTATTGAAGAGGGTATGACGTGAACAAGTGGTGGTTTCCTGCCTTGACCGCGCTGGCCGTGTTGCACGGTTGCGCCAGCGTCCCGCGTGGCGCCATACCCGTGGTGGATTCGAGCACCCGGGTCTCGAACAGCGAGCGCGTGACCGCCAATCGTGGTGCGCCGGTGCGGGCACCGAGCGGCGGCACATCCCAGGCTCAGTCGCTGCCTGAAGACTCGGGCGTCACCGTGATGATCCCGCAAGGCGCGGGTTCGACGCCGATCCAGACCTACCCGGCACAGACCGGTGCTGCGCCCTTGAGTACTGGTCCGATCACCACCAGCCCTAACCCGGCCGGTGATGAGCCGTTCGATATCGCCGCCATGAACAATGCGCCAGCGGCCAGCAATGCGCCGACCGGCATCCCGCGCAGCAGTGCCGGTGGGCTGTCGGCGGACGAGCAGCTCGATGGGCCGGTACTCGCCTTGCTCACCACTGCCCAGCAGCAGCAGGGCGGCGGCGATTTCAATGGCGCCGCGTCGAGCCTCGAACGTGCCCAACGTATCGCCCCGCGTGAGCCCCAGGTGCTGTTCCGCCTGGCCCAGGTGCGACTGTCCCAGGGTGATGCCGCGCAGGCCGAGCAACTGGCTCGCCGGGCGTTGACCTATGCCAACGGCCGCCCTGATCTGCAAGCCGAGTTGTGGAACGTCATTGCCCAGGCCCGTGACAAGCAAGGTGACAGTGCTGGCGCGGCGTCGGCCCGTCAGAAGGCGCGGACCGCGTCGTGATGGAGCAGCGTATCCTCGACATCGCCGATCATCTGCTGCTGATTGAGCGGGAGCTGCAGATCCAGGGTTGGTGGGATGAGCATCCGCCCAGTCCTGAGGCACTTGCCAGCAGCGTCCCCTTCGCAGTCGACAGCCTAAGGTTCGAGCAATGGCTGCAATGGATTTTCCTGCCACGCATGAAGTTGATTCTCGAGCATGGGCATCCCCTGCCCAACGCGTCGGGGATTCTGGTCATGGCCGAAACCGTGTTTGCTCATCGCCCTGAAGAAAGTCGTGAGCTTCGGCGGCTGCTGGCCGCATTCGACGAATTGATCACGCCATCTGCCTGATTTTCTCTGTTTTTGCTTCCGGGGCCGCAGATTGTGGCCCTTTTTTATGGAAATCTTTATTTTCCTGCTGCATCACTGCTTTTTAGTGGTGGATGAAATTGAACTCTTGGGAAAACTGGCAATAATTTTTCTTGACTTGCACGCGCTGAATCAGAAGAATCCAGTTTCCGCTGTAGGGGGACTGCCAGAAGCAGACCCGCTAGGCAGATCATGAGGCGCACACCCGCGCCGACTCGCTACACCCCGCAACGCGTTACCTCGCGCTGGGTGGGAAAACCCCGCAACACTCTGGGGCGCTCCCAATACTTGCTCAGTCAGTGCTGACGTTCGCTCATGCTCTGCTTGGCAGTAAACCTATTAAGACCCGCCCGGATGGGGCGGTATTCTGGCGTTTTAGAGGTGAACAACGTGGAGCTTTTATCTGGCGCTGAGATGGTCGTCCGCTTCTTGCGTGACGAAGGCGTTAAGCACATCTACGGGTACCCTGGCGGTGCTCTCCTGCATGTTTACGATGCCCTGTTCAAGGAACCGGAAGTCGAACACATCCTGGTCCGTCATGAGCAGGCGGCCACCCACATGGCCGACGGCTACGCCCGTGCCACCGGCAAGGCGGGTGTGGTGCTGGTGACCTCCGGTCCCGGGGCGACCAATGCCATTACCGGCATCGCCACCGCCTATATGGACTCGATTCCGATGGTCATCCTGTCGGGCCAGGTGCCGAGCACCATGGTCGGCACCGATGCCTTCCAGGAAACCGACATGATCGGGATCTCGCGGCCGATCGTGAAGCACAGCTTCATGATCAAGCACCCGACCGAGATCGCCGAGACGCTGAAGAAAGCCTTCTATCTGGCTCAATCCGGCCGTCCGGGCCCCGTCGTGGTCGACATTCCGAAGGACATGACCAATCCGGCCGAGAAATTCGAATACGTCTACCCGAAAAAGGTCAAGCTGCGCTCCTACAGCCCAGCCGTACGTGGTCACTCCGGGCAGATCCGCAAGGCGGCCGAGATGCTCGTGGCCGCCAAGCGCCCCATCATCTATTCCGGTGGCGGCGTGATTCTGGGTGGCGGTTCTGCGGCGCTGACCGACATCGCCAAGTCACTGAACCTGCCGGTGACCAATACCCTGATGGGATTGGGCGGCTTCCCGGGCACTGATCGCCAGTTCCTCGGCATGCTCGGCATGCACGGCAGCTACACCGCCAACCAGGCGATGCACAATGCCGATGTCATCCTTGCGGTCGGCGCGCGCTTCGACGACCGTGTGGTCAATGGACCGGCCAAGTTCTGTCCGAATGCCAAGATCATCCACATCGACATCGACCCGGCGTCGATTTCCAAGATGATCAAGGCCGATGTGCCGATCGTCGGCCCAGTCGACAGCGTGCTCAGCGAGATGCTGACGATCCTCAAGGAAATCGGCGAGAAGCCTGAGAAGGTCGCGCTGGATGCCTGGTGGAAGCAGATCGACGAATGGCGCGGTGATCGCGGTCTGTTCCCTTACGACAAGGGTGACGGCAGCGTGATCAAGCCCCAGCAGGTGATCGAGACGCTGTGCGAAGTGACTCAAGGCGATGCCTTCGTCACGTCCGACGTGGGCCAGCACCAGATGTTCGCAGCGCAGTACTACCGTTTCAACAAACCCAACCGCTGGATCAACTCCGGGGGCCTGGGCACCATGGGCTTCGGTTTCCCGGCTGCCATGGGCATCAAGCTCAACTTCCCGGATCAGGACGTGGCCTGCGTTACGGGTGAAGGCAGCATCCAGATGAACATTCAGGAACTGTCCACCTGCATGCAGTACGGCCTGCCGGTGAAGATCGTCAACCTGAACAACGGGGTGTTGGGCATGGTTCGCCAGTGGCAGGACATGGCCTACAACGGCCGTCACTCCCACTCCTACGTCGAGTCGCTGCCTGACTTCATCAAGCTGGCCGAGGCTTATGGCCATGTGGGTATTCGCATCACCCGCCTGGAAGATCTCAAGCCGAAGCTGGAAGAGGCCTTCGCGATGAAGGACCGCCTGGTGTTCATCGACATCGCGGTGGACCGGTCCGAGCACGTCTATCCCATGCAGATCAAGGATGGCTCGATGCGTGACATGTGGCTGAGCAAGACGGAGCGTACCTGATATGCGGCACATCATTTCCCTGCTGCTGGAAAACGAACCCGGTGCCTTGTCGCGCGTGGTTGGTCTGTTCTCCCAGCGCAACTACAACATCGAAAGCCTGACCGTGGCACCGACCGAGGACCCGACGTTGTCGCGCCTCACCTTGACCACCGTGGGCCACGACGAAGTGATCGAGCAGATCACCAAGAACCTGAACAAGCTGGTGGAAGTGGTCAAGCTGGTCGACCTCTCGGAGAGCGCCCACATCGAGCGCGAACTGATGTTGGTCAAGGTCAAGGCCACTGGCGCTCAGCGTGCCGAGATCAAGCGCACCACGGACATTTTCCGTGGCCAGATCGTGGACGTCACCGCCAGCGTGTATACCGTGCAACTGAGCGGAACCAGCGACAAGCTGGACAGCTTCATTCAGGCGATCGGCACCGCATCGATTCTCGAAACCGTGCGCAGTGGCGTCACCGGCATTGCCCGTGGCGACAAAGTCCTCAGCATCTAACTTCATCCAATTAGCGATGGCCCTGCGGGGCCGAGATATAACCAGGGGTATTTCCATGAAAGTGTTCTACGACAAAGACTGCGACCTCTCCATCATCCAGGGCAAGAAAGTCGCCATCATCGGTTACGGCTCCCAAGGTCACGCCCAGGCGTGCAACCTGAAGGACTCCGGTGTAGACGTCACCGTCGGTCTGCGTAAAGGTTCGGCCACCGTCGCCAAGGCAGAAGCCCACGGCCTGAAAGTGGCCGACGTGGCCTCGGCCGTCGCCGCTGCCGACCTGGTCATGATCCTGACCCCGGACGAATTCCAGGGCACCCTGTACAAAACCGAGATCGAGCCGAACATCAAGAAAGGCGCTACCCTGGCCTTCTCCCACGGCTTCGCCATCCACTACAACCAGGTCGTTCCGCGTGCCGACCTCGACGTGATCATGATCGCGCCGAAGGCGCCGGGTCACACCGTTCGCTCCGAGTTCGTCAAAGGCGGCGGTATTCCAGACCTGATCGCTGTTTACCAGGACGCCTCTGGCAACGCCAAGAACGTCGCGCTGTCCTACGCCGCTGGTGTCGGTGGCGGCCGTACCGGCATCATCGAAACCACCTTCAAGGACGAGACCGAAACCGACCTGTTCGGCGAGCAGGCCGTTCTGTGCGGCGGCACCGTTGAGCTGGTCAAGGCCGGTTTCGAGACGTTGGTCGAAGCCGGTTATGCGCCGGAAATGGCCTACTTCGAGTGCTTGCACGAGCTGAAGCTGATCGTCGACCTCATGTACGAAGGCGGCATCGCCAACATGAACTACTCGATCTCCAACAACGCCGAGTACGGTGAGTACGTCACCGGCCCTGAAGTCATCAACGAAGAATCCCGCAAGGCCATGCGCAATGCCCTCAAGCGCATCCAGGACGGCGAGTACGCGAAGATGTTCATCAGCGAAGGTGCTACCAACTATCCGTCGATGACCGCCAAGCGTCGCAACAACGCAGCCCACGGTATCGAAGTGATCGGCGAGCAACTGCGTTCGATGATGCCTTGGATCGCGGCCAACAAGATCGTCGACAAGACCAAGAACTGAGTCTTGCTCGAATAGATGAAAAACGCGGCTTCGGCCGCGTTTTTTCGTTTAGGCCGCCCGCATCTGGTATAAAGCGACCAGAGGTCGGCTGTCAGAACCTGTTTCGCCGGCCCATGTCGAATCTATTCCACCCCGTTGCAAGGTACTTTTCATGACCGAACGTCCCGAAGAGCCGAACAAGCCCTCCGACGCCGAAAGCCTGCTACCTGTCGATGAGCATGTCGAAGAAGGTCACGATGCCGAAGGGCGCAAGGTCCGGCACCGCGGTATCTACCTGTTGCCCAACCTGTTCACCACCGCCAACCTGTTCGCCGGTTTCTACTCGATCATCAACTCCATCAGCGCGCAAAGCGCTTTGAGCGCGGGCGATCCGCGCGAGGCGAGCAAGTATTTCGCTTTCGCGGCCATCGCCATCTTCGTTGCCATGGTGCTCGACAGCCTCGATGGCCGCGTGGCACGCATGACCAACACCCAGAGCGCCTTCGGCGCCGAGTATGACTCGCTGTCCGATATGGTCGCCTTTGGTGTGGCGCCCGCCTTGCTGGCCTTCGGCTGGGCACTGGGTGACATGGGCAAGGTCGGCTGGATGGTTGCCTTCATCTATGTGGCGGGTGCCGCACTGCGTCTGGCCCGTTTCAATACTCAGGTTGGCACGGCCGACAAGCGCTACTTCATCGGCCTGGCCAGTCCGGCAGCGGCAGGTGTAGTGGCCGGTACTGTCTGGGCCTTCAGCGATTACGGCATCCAGGGTTCGAAATTATCCTTCCTGGTCGCGCTGCTGGTTGCGGCCGCCGGCATGCTGATGGTCAGCAACATCAAGTACAACAGCTTCAAGGAACTCGACCTGAAAGGCCGTGTGCCGTTCGTTGCCATCCTGGCCGTGGTATTGGTGTTCGCCGTGGTATTCAGTGATCCGCCACGCATCCTGCTGCTGATCTTCCTCGGTTATGCGATCTCCGGCCCCGTGCAGTACTTGCTGCGCACCCGTCGGCGCAAGAACTGAAAAATAGTTAATGCTGGAATAACCTCCCGGCTCCAGAGTCTTACTGGTACATCCCTCACCAGTGCTTTGGAGCCGTCATGCTCATCAAGCTGCCTAGATCGTCCGATTGCCACGAATCGGAGGTCACCCCTGAAAGCCTCTACGTCTCACGCCGCTCCCTGTTAGGGGGCTCGATGGCCGGTTTGGCGTTGTCGGCCTTGCCGCGGCTCGGCCAGGCTGCACAGGTCTCGCGTTATGCCGATGTCGATGATGGCGCCGCGCCCGCATGGCTTAAGGACAAGCTTGAGCATGCACGCTGGCAGGCAGTGACGGTCAAGGACGAAGCCATCACGCCTTTCAAGGACGCTACCCACTACAACAATTTCTATGAGTTCGGGCCTGACAAAGGGGATCCTGCTGCCAATGCAGGCAGTCTGAAAACCGAGCCCTGGAGCCTGGTCGTCGATGGTGAGGTCGGTAAGCCGGGGCGCTATGCGCTGGAAGACTTCGTCAAGCCGCTGAAGTTGGAGGAACGTATCTATCGGCTGCGTTGCGTCGAGGCCTGGTCGATGGTGATCCCTTGGCTGGGGTTTCCGTTGGCCGATGTGCTCAAGCAGGTCGAGCCCACTGCCAAGGCTCGCTACGTCCGCTTCGAAACGCTGCAGGATCCCCGGAGCATGCCAGGGCAACGTTCCGGCTTCGCCTTGATCGACTGGCCTTACGTGGAAGGGCTGCGTCTGGATGAGGCGATGAATCCGCTGGCGATATTGGCGGTGGGCATGTACGGGCGCGAGCTGGCTAACCAGAATGGGGCTCCGCTGCGCTTGGTGGTGCCGTGGAAGTATGGCTTCAAGAGCATCAAGTCGATCGTGCGGATGAGCTTGGTGAGTGATCAGCCCCACACGACTTGGCAGGGCTTGGCGCCCAGTGAGTACGGCTTCTATGCCAACGTCAATCCGCAGGTCGATCATCCGCGTTGGAGCCAGGCGCGTGAGCGGCGTCTGCCCAGTGGTCTTTTCAGCCCTAACGTGCGTGCCACCCAGATGTTCAATGGTTATGAAGAAGAAGTCGCATCACTCTATAGCGGCCTCGATCTGAGGAAAAACTATTGATGCGCTATCCCTGGTTTCGCCTGGCGATTTTTCTCATCGGTTGCTCGTTCCCGCTTTGGTGGCTGTATGAAGCGGCCATGAGTCTGTTGGGGCCTGATCCGGGGAAGGTAATGATGGACCGTCTGGGGCTTGGCGCGCTGATTTTCCTACTGATCAGCTTGTGCATGACGCCTTTTCAGAAGCTGACGGGATGGCCTGGCTGGATCGTGGTTCGACGCCAGTTGGGGCTGTGGGCGTTTGCTTACATCGTGCTTCACGTCCTGGCCTACCTGTTCTTCATTCTGGGGCTGGATTGGGGGCAGTTGGCGATCGAGTTGCGTAAGCGGCCTTATATCATTGTGGGGGCGTTGGGCTTGCTTGGGTTGCTGGTGTTGGCTGTCACCTCGAATCGCTACAGTCAGCGGCGACTGGGGGCGCGGTGGAAGAAGTTGCACCGTCTGGTGTATGGCGTGTTGGCCCTTGGGTTGCTGCATTACCTGTGGATTGTCCGCTCGGACCTGGAGGAATGGGCGTTCTATGCGGCCCTTGGGGTGCTTTTGTTGGTGCTGCGAGTTCCGGTAGTGGCTCGGGGTTTGGGGCGGGTAGGTCGCAGGCGGATAAATGCACGGTAAGTACGCATGAGGCGACGACGCGGGGTAGGGGTCTCAATCGCCTTAGCGGCCAACTTGTTTCAACTATTTGAAATTATTTTAAATTAAGCCTTGACCGCTGTTCAGATCCCCTTATAATGCGCCCCACTTCCGCAGCAAACGGAACGCGAAACTCCTTGAGAATCAACGAGTTAAGCGAGTTCGATGCGGTGCGAAGGGCTTCGATCCTCGGGTTGAAATCGGTGAAAAGGGCAGTTGACAGCATCGATTGGTGCTGTATGATTCGCCTCCCGCTACGAGCGATCGCAGCGAGTCAAGTGTTTGAAGCTAAACGAGTTTCTCGGAAAGAACTTCAAAATAAACGCTTGACACGAAGTAAGGCTGCTGTAGAATGCGCGGCCTCGGTTGAGGCGAAACGCTCTTGGCCAAACGCTCTTTAACAAATCGAATCAAGCAATTCGTGTGGGTGCTTGTGAGTATGGACTGATCGTCGCCTAGATTATCAGCATCACAAGTGGCCATGCGAGAAATCACATAGTCATTTGAGATTGCTGAGCCAAGTTTAGGGTTTCTTAAAAACCCAAGCAGTATTGAACTGAAGAGTTTGATCATGGCTCAGATTGAACGCTGGCGGCAGGCCTAACACATGCAAGTCGAGCGGATGAGAGGAGCTTGCTTCTTGATTCAGCGGCGGACGGGTGAGTAATGCCTAGGAATCTGCCTGGTAGTGGGGGACAACGTTTCGAAAGGAACGCTAATACCGCATACGTCCTACGGGAGAAAGCAGGGGACCTTCGGGCCTTGCGCTATCAGATGAGCCTAGGTCGGATTAGCTAGTTGGTGAGGTAATGGCTCACCAAGGCGACGATCCGTAACTGGTCTGAGAGGATGATCAGTCACACTGGAACTGAGACACGGTCCAGACTCCTACGGGAGGCAGCAGTGGGGAATATTGGACAATGGGCGAAAGCCTGATCCAGCCATGCCGCGTGTGTGAAGAAGGTCTTCGGATTGTAAAGCACTTTAAGTTGGGAGGAAGGGTTGTAGATTAATACTCTGCAATTTTGACGTTACCGACAGAATAAGCACCGGCTAACTCTGTGCCAGCAGCCGCGGTAATACAGAGGGTGCAAGCGTTAATCGGAATTACTGGGCGTAAAGCGCGCGTAGGTGGTTTGTTAAGTTGGATGTGAAAGCCCCGGGCTCAACCTGGGAACTGCATCCAAAACTGGCAAGCTAGAGTACGGTAGAGGGTGGTGGAATTTCCTGTGTAGCGGTGAAATGCGTAGATATAGGAAGGAACACCAGTGGCGAAGGCGACCACCTGGACTGATACTGACACTGAGGTGCGAAAGCGTGGGGAGCAAACAGGATTAGATACCCTGGTAGTCCACGCCGTAAACGATGTCAACTAGCCGTTGGAATCCTTGAGATTTTAGTGGCGCAGCTAACGCATTAAGTTGACCGCCTGGGGAGTACGGCCGCAAGGTTAAAACTCAAATGAATTGACGGGGGCCCGCACAAGCGGTGGAGCATGTGGTTTAATTCGAAGCAACGCGAAGAACCTTACCAGGCCTTGACATGCAGAGAACTTTCCAGAGATGGATTGGTGCCTTCGGGAACTCTGACACAGGTGCTGCATGGCTGTCGTCAGCTCGTGTCGTGAGATGTTGGGTTAAGTCCCGTAACGAGCGCAACCCTTGTCCTTAGTTACCAGCACGTTATGGTGGGCACTCTAAGGAGACTGCCGGTGACAAACCGGAGGAAGGTGGGGATGACGTCAAGTCATCATGGCCCTTACGGCCTGGGCTACACACGTGCTACAATGGTCGGTACAGAGGGTTGCCAAGCCGCGAGGTGGAGCTAATCTCACAAAACCGATCGTAGTCCGGATCGCAGTCTGCAACTCGACTGCGTGAAGTCGGAATCGCTAGTAATCGCGAATCAGAATGTCGCGGTGAATACGTTCCCGGGCCTTGTACACACCGCCCGTCACACCATGGGAGTGGGTTGCACCAGAAGTAGCTAGTCTAACCTTCGGGGGGACGGTTACCACGGTGTGATTCATGACTGGGGTGAAGTCGTAACAAGGTAGCCGTAGGGGAACCTGCGGCTGGATCACCTCCTTAATCGAAGACATCAGCCTGCTGATGAGCTCCCACACGAATTGCTTGATTCATTGTGAAAAGACGATGCTGTAACGCGACCCTGTTATAGGTCTGTAGCTCAGTTGGTTAGAGCGCACCCCTGATAAGGGTGAGGTCGGCAGTTCAAATCTGCCCAGACCTACCAATTACTTGGTGCGGCCTACGAGATGTAGCAGATACACGGGGCCATAGCTCAGCTGGGAGAGCGCCTGCCTTGCACGCAGGAGGTCAGCGGTTCGATCCCGCTTGGCTCCACCACCTTTGTACAGCACTGTTAGAACTCAGAAATGAGCATTCGCGCGTCGCGTTGACGCCGCGTTGGAATGTTGATTTCTGGCTTTTGCCAGATCGTTCTTTAAAAATTCGGATATGTGATAGATACAGACTGATGACCAGTTTCACTGCTGGAAATCAGGCTGAGGTAAAATTTGTGAGTTCTGCTCGAAAGAGCGACGTGCGAATTTTCGGCGAATGTCGTCTTCACAGTATAACCAGATTGCTTGGGGTTATATGGTCAAGTGAAGAAGCGCATACGGTGGATGCCTTGGCAGTCAGAGGCGATGAAAGACGTGGTAGCCTGCGATAAGCTTTGGGGAGTCGGCAAACAGACTGTGATCCAGAGATCTCTGAATGGGGGAACCCACCTAGGATAACCTAGGTATCTTGTACTGAATCCATAGGTGCAAGAGGCGAACCAGGGGAACTGAAACATCTAAGTACCCTGAGGAATAGAAATCAACCGAGATTCCCTTAGTAGTGGCGAGCGAACGGGGACCAGCCCTTAAGTTGATTTGAGATTAGTGGAACGCTCTGGAAAGTGCGGCCATAGTGGGTGATAGCCCCGTACACGAAAGTCTCTTTTCAATGAAATCGAGTAGGACGGAGCACGAGAAACTTTGTCTGAACATGGGGGGACCATCCTCCAAGGCTAAATACTACTGACTGACCGATAGTGAACCAGTACCGTGAGGGAAAGGCGAAAAGAACCCCGGAGAGGGGAGTGAAATAGAACCTGAAACCGTATGCGTACAAGCAGTGGGAGCCTACTTTGTTAGGTGACTGCGTACCTTTTGTATAATGGGTCAGCGACTTATATTCAGTGGCGAGCTTAACCGAATAGGGGAGGCGTAGCGAAAGCGAGTCTTAATAGGGCGCTTAGTCGCTGGGTATAGACCCGAAACCGGGCGATCTATCCATGGGCAGGTTGAAGGTTAGGTAACACTGACTGGAGGACCGAACCGACTACCGTTGAAAAGTTAGCGGATGACCTGTGGATCGGAGTGAAAGGCTAATCAAGCTCGGAGATAGCTGGTTCTCCTCGAAAGCTATTTAGGTAGCGCCTCATGTATCACTGCTGGGGGTAGAGCACTGTTTCGGCTAGGGGGTCATCCCGACTTACCAAACCGATGCAAACTCCGAATACCAGCAAGTGCCGAGCATGGGAGACACACGGCGGGTGCTAACGTCCGTCGTGAAAAGGGAAACAACCCAGACCGTCAGCTAAGGTCCCAAAGTCATGGTTAAGTGGGAAACGATGTGGGAAGGCTTAGACAGCTAGGAGGTTGGCTTAGAAGCAGCCATCCTTTAAAGAAAGCGTAATAGCTCACTAGTCGAGTCGGCCTGCGCGGAAGATGTAACGGGGCTCAAACCATGCACCGAAGCTACGGGTATCACCTTTGGTGATGCGGTAGAGGAGCGTTCTGTAAGCCTGTGAAGGTGAGTTGAGAAGCTTGCTGGAGGTATCAGAAGTGCGAATGCTGACATGAGTAACGACAATGCGAGTGAAAAACTCGCACGCCGAAAGACCAAGGTTTCCTGCGCAACGTTAATCGACGCAGGGTTAGTCGGTCCCTAAGGCGAGGCTGAAAAGCGTAGTCGATGGAAAACAGGTTAATATTCCTGTACTTGCAGTTATTGCGATGGAGGGACGGAGAAGGCTAGGCCAGCCTGGCGTTGGTTGTCCAGGTTTAAGGTGGTAGGCTGAAATCTTAGGCAAATCCGGGATTTCAAGGCCGAGAGCTGATGACGAGTTGCCTTTAGGCGACGAAGTGGTTGATGCCATGCTTCCAAGAAAAGCTCCTAAGCTTCAGATAACTGGGAACCGTACCCCAAACCGACACAGGTGGTTAGGTAGAGAATACCAAGGCGCTTGAGAGAACTCGGGTGAAGGAACTAGGCAAAATGGCACCGTAACTTCGGGAGAAGGTGCGCCGGCGAGGGTGAAGGACTTGCTCCATAAGCCCATGCCGGTCGAAGATACCAGGCCGCTGCGACTGTTTATTAAAAACACAGCACTCTGCAAACACGAAAGTGGACGTATAGGGTGTGACGCCTGCCCGGTGCCGGAAGGTTAATTGATGGGGTTAGCGCAAGCGAAGCTCTTGATCGAAGCCCCGGTAAACGGCGGCCGTAACTATAACGGTCCTAAGGTAGCGAAATTCCTTGTCGGGTAAGTTCCGACCTGCACGAATGGCGTAACGATGGCGGCGCTGTCTCCACCCGAGACTCAGTGAAATTGAAATCGCTGTGAAGATGCAGTGTATCCGCGGCTAGACGGAAAGACCCCGTGAACCTTTACTATAGCTTTGCACTGGACTTTGAGCTTGCTTGTGTAGGATAGGTGGGAGGCTTTGAAGTGGGGACGCCAGTTCTCATGGAGCCATCCTTGAAATACCACCCTGGCAACCTTGAGGTTCTAACTCAGGTCCGTGATCCGGATCGAGGACAGTGTATGGTGGGTAGTTTGACTGGGGCGGTCTCCTCCCAAAGAGTAACGGAGGAGTACGAAGGTGCGCTCAGACCGGTCGGAAATCGGTCGTAGAGTATAAAGGCAAAAGCGCGCTTGACTGCGAGACAGACACGTCGAGCAGGTACGAAAGTAGGTCTTAGTGATCCGGTGGTTCTGTATGGAAGGGCCATCGCTCAACGGATAAAAGGTACTCCGGGGATAACAGGCTGATACCGCCCAAGAGTTCATATCGACGGCGGTGTTTGGCACCTCGATGTCGGCTCATCACATCCTGGGGCTGAAGCCGGTCCCAAGGGTATGGCTGTTCGCCATTTAAAGTGGTACGCGAGCTGGGTTTAGAACGTCGTGAGACAGTTCGGTCCCTATCTGCCGTGGACGTTTGAGATTTGAGAGGGGCTGCTCCTAGTACGAGAGGACCGGAGTGGACGAACCTCTGGTGTTCCGGTTGTCACGCCAGTGGCATTGCCGGGTAGCTATGTTCGGAAGAGATAACCGCTGAAAGCATCTAAGCGGGAAACTTGCCTCAAGATGAGATCTCACTGGGATCTAGAATCCCCTGAAGGGCCGTCGAAGACTACGACGTTGATAGGTGGGGTGTGTAAGCGCTGTGAGGCGTTGAGCTAACCCATACTAATTGCCCGTGAGGCTTGACCATATAACACCCAAGCAATTTGAGCGTGAGCGCCGAATTGTGGTGGTGAAGACGAGAGAACCGAAAGTTCGCGACGAACCACAGAATCACATATCCGAATAGGCTGGGGTGTCCGTAAGGACGCACTGGCAACCGAATTTCTTGACGACCATAGAGCATTGGAACCACCTGATCCCATCCCGAACTCAGCAGTGAAACGATGCATCGCCGATGGTAGTGTGGGGTTTCCCCATGTGAGAGTAGGTCATCGTCAAGATTCATTTCGCAAAACCCCTATCTGCGTGAGCAGGTAGGGGTTTTGTCTTTTCTAGTGGGTGATAATTTCTGACAGGATAGGATCGAGGACGGATCTCACGACGAGCTCAGACGCGCCTTTCCTCTGCAATCAATGGTAACTGCGCCTGTAACGCACCATCTCCCACATTTTTGGTCGGAACACTAGAATAGAGCCGACTTTCCTACCAGACCTCCCTATGCCTAACGTCGCCGACCCTGAAGCGCTGGCCGATCTGCCGCTGGATGACCTCGTGGCTTGTCATGAGTGCGACCTGCTATTACGCAGGCCCGTTTTGAAAAACGATGAGAAAGCCCTATGCCCGCGTTGCGGCTATGAGCTCTACGCGCATCGACACAATGTGGTCAATCGAAGTCTGGCATTGGTCCTGACCGCCCTGTTGCTCTACGTTCCGGCCAACTTCCTACCTATCATGCAGCTTCACCTGTTCGGCCAGACCTCCGATGACACCGTCTGGAGCGGCGTGCTAGGTCTGTATCATTCCGATATGCGAGGAGTCGCCGTGGTGGTGTTCCTCTGCAGCATGGCTATTCCGCTGCTCAAGCTGCTGTGTCAGTTGCTGGTACTGTTGAGTATTCGGCTGAATGTCGGTCGCAGTCATGGCCTGCTGGTCTATCGCATTTATCACCACCTGCGTGAGTGGGGCATGCTTGAGGTCTATTTCATGGGTGTACTGGTGGCGATCGTCAAACTGGTCGATCTTGCGCAATTGACGCTGGGCCTGGGGCTGTTTTGCTTTATCAGCCTGTTACTGGTCCAAGTATGGCTCGAGGTGGTGATGTCCCCACATCAGATCTGGGTCGCGCTTTCGGGGGAGGACACCCATGCGGGCGATTGATGCCGGTATTCTGGTGTGCAACGAATGTCATGCGTTAAACCGTCAGCGCCATGGCCACGACTCGCAGGCCTGTAGCCGTTGTGGCGCTGTGGTGCATGCCCGGCGGCCTAATAGCATCGTCTACACCTGGGCTTTGCTCATCACGGCGATGATTCTCTACATTCCGGCCAATCTGCTGCCGATCATGACCGTCAGCACACTGGGCCAGGGCAGTCCGGACACCATCATGTCCGGGGTCATTACATTGATGAAGCATGGCATGTTGCCGATTGCCGCCGTGGTCTTCACCGCCAGTATTCTGGTGCCTACCTTCAAGCTGATCGGTATAGGGCTGTTGCTGTACTCGGTTCAGCGTCACCAGCCTCTTTCCGCACGGCAGCGGATTCTGATGTACCGGTTCATTGAGTTCATCGGTCGCTGGTCGATGCTGGATATCTTCGTCATCGCCATCTTGGTGGCCGTGGTGAAATTCGGCCGTATTGCCAGTGTCGAACCCAATCTCGGCGCCGTTGCTTTCGCTGCCGTAGTGATTTTGACGATGCTTGCTGCCTTAACCTTCGATCCCCGACTGATCTGGGACAACACGGAGTCGGATGACGACCATGAGTGATCTGCCAACGGCAAAAACCCGCCCAGCTTCCAATTGGTCGGCCATCTGGATCCTTCCTTTGATTGCGCTACTTATCGGCGGTTGGCTTGCCTGGCAGGCTTATCGTGAGGCGGGTGTGGAGATCCAGGTGCGCTTCGAAACGGGTGAGGGGATCGTCGCCAACAAGACTGAGGTCATCTTCAAAGGGATGTCGGTCGGTAAGGTCAAGTCATTGGTGCTGGATGCCGAAGGCAGCAATAAAGGCGTGATCGCGACCATCGAGATGAATAAGGCAGCCGAAGTACACCTGACCACAGGCACGCGCTTTTGGCTGGTCAAACCGAGCGTGAGCCTTGCTGGCATATCGGGACTCGAAACGCTGGTCTCCGGCAACTACATTGCAGTCGATCCGGGACAGGGTGAGCCTACCAAGCGGTTCAAGGCCTTGGCCGAGGCGCCGCCGCTGTCCGATAAGGAGCCAGGCTTGCACCTGACCCTCAAGGCTGACCGTCTGGGGTCGCTGAACCGTGACAGTCCGGTGTTCTATAAACAGATCCAAGTCGGCAAGGTGAAGAGCTACAAACTGTCCGATGATCACGATACGGTCGAGATCAAGCTGTTCATCGAACCTGAATACGCGAACCTGGTGCGCAAACACACGCGCTTCTGGAATGCCAGCGGTATCAGCATCGACGCCAACCTGTCCGGCGTGAAGGTGCGCAGTGAGTCGCTGTCGAGCATCATCGCCGGCGGTATCGCCTTCGCCACGCCTGAGCATCGCAAGGACAGCCCGCCCACCGACCCGAATCTCCCGTTTCGGCTGTACGAAGATTTCGATGCTGCTCAAGCCGGTATCCGGGTCAAGGTGCACCTGACCGACTATGACGGTTTGCAGGCTGGCCGTACGCCTGTGATGTACAAGGGGATTCAGGTCGGCTCGATGAAGACCCTGAAGATCGACGACGACCTCACCGGTGCAATGGCAGAACTGACGCTCGATCCGTTGGCCGAGGACTACCTGGTCGAGGGTACGCAGTTCTGGGTGGTCAAACCGTCCATTTCCCTGGCCGGTATCACCGGTATCGAGGCGCTGGTCAAAGGTAACTACATCGCCATTCGGCCGGGCGAGAAAGGGGCGCGTCCGCAGCGCGAGTTTGAAGCCCGCCCCAAGGCGCCGCCACTCGATCTCAAGGCACCCGGCCTGCACTTGGTGCTGTTCGCCGATACGCTAGGTTCGCTGGAAGTGGGCAGTCCGGTGACCTACCGTCAGGTCCGGGTCGGCAGCGTGCAGAGCTATCAGTTCGCTCGCAACAGCAAGCGTATTCTGATTGGCGTTCATATCGAGAAGGAGTACGCCAATCTGGTCAATGGTTCTACACGTTTCTGGAATGCCAGCGGCATCACGCTCACCGGCGGTCTATCGGGTATCAAGATCAAGAGTGAGTCGCTGCAAACGCTGATGGCTGGGGGTATCGCATTCGATACGCCGCAGCCAAACGTGCCTTTGAAACGCCATATCCCGCGCTTCCGCCTGCTGGAGAACGAGGAGGCCGCCAATCGAGCTGGCAGCCTGATTACCATTCGCGTGGATCGCGCCGATGGTCTGAAGCCCGGTACGCCGATCCGCTTCCGTGGTCTTGAAGTTGGCAGCCTCGAAAGCGTCGACCTCACTGCCGACCTGCAGGCTGTGCTGCTGCGTGCGCGGATTACCGAGTCGGCAGACCGTATCGCTCGTGTAGGGACTCAATTCTGGGTGGTGAAGCCGGCGCTCGGGCTGGTTCGCACCGAGAACCTGGATACCTTGGTCAGTGGGCAGTACCTGGAGGTGCAGCCTGCCTCGAACAATCGAGGGCCGCAGCGCGATTTCATCGCCTTGAGCGAGGCCCCTGAAGTGAAAGGTCCTGAACTTGGCCTGCCGCTGACACTTAGCGCACCGAGGCGCGGCTCCATCAAGCCTGGCGTACCGGTCACTTATCGAGAGGTGCAAGTAGGCAAGGTCACCGGCTATGAGCTGGGCCAGAGTGCCGATCGTGTGTTGATCCACATACTCATCGAGCCTCGTTATGCGGCTTTGGTGCGCGGCGGTAGTCGTTTCTGGAACAGCAGCGGCTTTGGTTTCGACTGGGGCCTGTTCAAGGGCGCCACAGTGCGTACCGAATCGTTGGAAACTCTCATTGACGGTGGTATCGCCTTCGCGACGCCAGACGGGGAGCAGATGGGCAATCCTGCACGTGCGCAGCAGACTTTCCCGCTGTTCGACAAGCCAGACGACGCCTGGTTAGTGTGGGCGCCCAAGATTCCGCTGGGCAAATAGAACAACTGCCGGGCTGCCAAGCGCAGCCCGTTCTTGTGAACGCACGTTGACTACAAGGCATGCTCAAATTTCAGGCAACAAAAAACCGACCCTAAGGTCGGTTTTTTTGTTCAAGCGCGTCGCTTAGGCAGCTGCAGCTTCTTTCAGCGCCTTGATGTGGCCATTCAGACGGCCTTTGTGGCGAGCAGCCTTGTTCTTGTGGATGATGCCTTTGTCGGCCATACGGTCGATGACAGGCACAGCCAGAGTGTAGGCAGCTTGCGCTTTTTCGGCGTCTTTAGCGTCGATGGCCTTGACTACGTTCTTGATGTAGGTACGGACCATGGAACGCAGGCTGGCGTTGTGGCTGCGACGCTTCTCAGCCTGTTTTGCACGTTTCTTGGCGGAAGGTGTGTTGGCCACCGTCGAGCTCCTCGAAAGACTTTTGGGTAAATAGCAAACAAATAAGGCCGCGAATCATGCCGATGACTCGGACGGATGTCAAGGCCAGTTGCAAGGATCTGCCGAGTGGCATGCGAGCGCGGAAGGAGAGATTCCTTTCTGCGCAACGACCTGTAAACTCGGAAGTTTATTGCACCCCTGCAGAGAAGCGGGATTATCGCATACTCCAGCGCCATCTGGCAGCGCTCTCAAGTCTCAGGCGTAAAACTTTTCGATGAACCTGCTCAAATCCCTGGCTGCCGTCAGTTCGATCACCATGATTTCCCGGGTGCTCGGCTTTGTGCGCGACACCATACTGGCGCGCATTTTCGGCGCTGGCGTGGCCACCGACGCCTTCTTCATCGCCTTCAAACTGCCCAATCTGCTGCGACGTATTTTTGCCGAAGGCGCGTTTTCCCAAGCATTCGTGCCTATTCTGGCCGAGTACAAATCCCAACAAGGCGAGGAGGCGACGCGAACTTTCATCGCTTACGTCAGCGGCCTGCTGACATTGGTGCTGGCGTTGGTCACGGCACTGGGGATACTGGCTGCGCCCTGGGTGGTGTGGGTCACCGCGCCAGGTTTCGTCGACAGTACCGAGAAATACGCGCTCACCACTGCGCTGCTGCGAGTGACCTTTCCTTATATATTGCTGATCTCGCTGTCGTCCTTGGTAGGGGCGATTCTCAACACCTGGAACCGCTTCACGGTACCGGCGTTCACGCCCACGCTGTTGAACGTGGCGATGATCGGCTTCGCCGTGTTTCTCACGCCTTATTTCGACCCGCCGATCATGGCGTTGGCCTGGGGTGTGCTGGCCGGCGGCCTTGCGCAGTTGCTCTACCAACTGCCCGCGTTGAAGAAAATCGGCATGCTCGTACTCCCGCGCCTGAATTTGCGCGATACAGGTGTATGGCGCGTGCTCAAGCAGATGCTGCCGGCAATCCTCGGGGTGTCGGTGAGCCAGATCTCGTTGATCATCAACACCATCTTCGCCTCGTTCCTGGTCGCCGGGTCGGTGTCCTGGATGTACTACGCCGACCGTCTCATGGAGTTACCCTCGGGGGTGCTGGGCGTGGCGCTGGGAACCATTCTGTTGCCTACGCTGGCCAAGACCTACGCCAATCGGGATCGTGAAGAGTACTCGCGAATTCTCGACTGGGGCCTGCGCCTGTGCTTCCTGCTGGTATTGCCCTGCACCTTGGCCCTGGCGATCCTCGCCGAACCCCTGACGGTAGCGCTGTTCCAGTATGGCAAGTTCACCGCGACCGATGCCGCGATGACCCAGAGAGCACTGATCGCCTACTCCGTGGGACTGCTGGCGATCATTCTGGTCAAGGTGCTGGCTCCAGGCTTCTATGCCCAGCAGAACATTCGTACCCCGGTCAGGATCGCGATCTTCACGCTGGTCTGCACCCAGTTGTTCAACCTGGCGCTGGTCGGCCCGCTGCAGCATGCGGGCCTGGCCCTGGCCATCAGTCTGGGCGCGTGCCTGAATGCCGGACTGCTGTTCTGGAAGCTGCGCAGCCATCAGTTGTTCCAGCCACAGCCTGGCTGGATGCTGTTCCTCGCCAAACTGGTGCTGGCGGTGACGCTGATGTCGGCGGTACTGTTGCTGGGCATGCACGTTATGCCGGCCTGGGAGCAGGGCAACATGCCCGCGCGCTTCCTGCGCCTGGGGGCGTTGATCGTCGCTGGCGTGGTGACTTACTTCGGCTGCCTGCTACTGTGCGGCTTCCGGCCACGGCATTTTGCCCGCAAGGCGCTGCACTGAGGCCCTCCGTCGCCCTGGCGTCGATTTTTCCAACTCCATGGCCCGCCAAGGCGTTGCTGCCTGTCACCAGCGCCCTGGTGTGGTTATAATCGACCACTTTATGAGCAAGAAGCGCGTTATGCAGCTGGTTCGAGGTCTTCACAACCTGCGCCCCGAGTACCGGGGCTGTGTCGCCACCATTGGCAACTTCGACGGAGTGCACCGGGGCCACCAGGCCATCCTGGCGCGCCTGCGCGAGCGCGGACAAGCGCTCGGGCTGCCGACGTGCGTGGTGATCTTCGAGCCCCAGCCGCGCGAGTACTTCGCGCCGGATACCGCGCCGGCCCGCCTGGCGCGTTTGCGCGACAAGGTCGAGTTGCTGGCCGCCGAGGGCATCGACCGAGTGCTGTGCATGGCGTTCAACCAGCGCTTGAGCGAGCTGAGTGCCGAGCAGTTCGTCGAGACGATCCTGGTCGACGGCCTCGGTGTGCGTCATCTCGAAGTGGGCGACGATTTCCGCTTCGGCTGCGATCGCGCCGGCGACTTCGCCTTTCTGGTCGAGGCTGGCAAGCGCCATGGATTTACCGTCGAGGCCGCGCAAACCGTGGTTCAGGACGGTCTGCGGGTCAGCAGCACGCAAGTGCGCACGGCCTTGGCCAATGCTGACTTCGCCTTGGCTGCGCACCTGCTGGGCCGTCCCTACACCATCAGCGGACGCGTCCTGCACGGCCAGAAACTGGCTCGCCAGCTGGGCACGCCGACCGCCAACGTCCAGCTCAAGCGTCGCCGCATACCGTTGTCCGGCGTGTACCTGACCAGCGCCGAGATCGACGGCAAGGTTTGGCCAGGCATCGCCAATATCGGGGTTCGGCCCACCGTCGCCGGTGACGGCCGTCCCCACCTGGAGATTCATCTGCTGGATTACGCCGGCGATCTGTATGGCCGGCGCCTGACGGTGGAATTCCACCACAAGCTGCGCGAGGAGCAGCGATTCGCCTCCCTGGAGGCGCTGAAGTCGGCGATCGACGCGGACATCGCCGCCGCACGTGCCCACTGGCACGCTCAACCGCTAACCAAGAGCCTGAAATGACCGACTACAAAGCCACGCTTAACCTCCCGGACACCGCCTTCCCCATGAAGGCCGGCCTGCCTCAGCGCGAACCGCAGATCCTGCAGCGCTGGGACAGCATTGGCCTGTACCGGAAGTTGCGCGAGATTGGCAAGGACCGTCCGAAGTTCGTCCTGCACGACGGCCCGCCCTATGCCAACGGCAAGATCCACATCGGTCATGCACTGAACAAGATCCTGAAGGACATGATCGTGCGTTCGAAGACCCTGTCCGGCTTCGACGCGCCGTATGTGCCAGGCTGGGACTGCCACGGCCTGCCGATCGAGCACAAGATCGAGGTTACCCACGGCAAGCACCTGAGCCCCGACCAGACCCGCGAATTGTGCCGCGCCTACGCCGCCGAGCAGATCGAAGGGCAGAAGGCCGAGTTCATTCGCCTGGGTGTGCTGGGTGACTGGGACAATCCCTACAAGACCATGGACTTCGCCAACGAAGCCGGTGAAATCCGCGCGCTGGCCGAGATGGTCAAGCAAGGGTTCGTGTTCAAGGGCCTCAAGCCAGTGAACTGGTGCTTCGATTGCGGCTCGGCATTGGCTGAGGCCGAGGTCGAGTATGCGGACAAAAAATCCCAGACGCTGGACGTCGCGTTCCCCATCAGCCCTTCCGACACCGGCAAGCTGGCGGCAGCGTTCGGCATGGACACGCTGCCCAAGCCTGCTTCCATCGTGATCTGGACCACTACTGCCTGGACGATTCCTGCCAACCAGGCGTTGAGTGTCCATGCCGATTTCAGCTACGCCTTGGTGGATGTGGGCGACCGCCTGCTCGTGCTGGCTGAGGAGCTGGTGGCAGCCTGTCTCGATCGTTACGGCCGTGAGGGTCAGATCATCGCGCGCACGCCGGGTGCGGCCCTGGAACTGATCAACTTCCGTCATCCCTTCTACGACCGTAACTCGCCGATCTATCTGGCCGACTACGTCGAGCTCAGCGCAGGCACTGGTATCGTCCATACTGCGCCGTCCTATGGTGAGGACGACTTCATCACCTGCAAGCGCTACGGCATGCAAAACGATGAAATTCTCACGCCTGTGCAAAGCAACGGCGTGTACGCGCCTTCACTGGAATTCTTCGGTGGCCAGTTCATCTGGAAGGCCAATCCGGCCATCGTCGAGAAGCTGCAGGAAGTCGACGCGCTGCTGCACACAGAAACCATCACCCACAGCTACATGCATTGCTGGCGCCACAAGTCCCCGCTGATCTATCGCGCCACGGCGCAATGGTTCGTCGGCATGGACAAGCAGCCTGCCAGCGGTGAGAACCTGCGTGAGCGCGCGCTCAAGGCCATCGAGGACACCCAGTTCGTCCCGGCGTGGGGCCAGGCGCGCCTGCATGCGATGATCGCCACCCGTCCGGACTGGTGCATCTCGCGTCAACGCAACTGGGGCGTGCCAATCCCGTTCTTCCTCGACAAACAGACTGGTGAACTGCACCCGCGCACCGTCGAATTGATGGAGGCGGTAGCCAAGCGCGTCGAGCAGCAGGGTATCGAAGCCTGGTTCAACCTCGACGCTGCCGAACTGCTGGGTGATGAGGCCGCGCAGTACGAGAAGATCGCCGACACCCTGGACGTCTGGTTCGACTCTGGCACCACTCATTGGCACGTGCTGCGCGGCTCGCATGACATCGGTCATGCCACGGGGCCTCGCGCCGACCTGTATCTGGAAGGCTCCGACCAGCACCGCGGCTGGTTCCATTCCTCGTTGCTCACCGGCTGCGCCATCGATGGTCATGCCCCCTACCGCGAGCTGCTGACCCACGGCTTCACCGTCGACGAGAACGGCCGCAAGATGTCCAAGTCGCTGGGCAACACCATTGAGCCTGAAAAGGTCAACAACTCCCTGGGCGCCGATATCCTGCGTCTTTGGGTGGCCGCGACCGACTACTCCGGCGAGATGGCCGTTTCCGAGCAGATCCTGCAGCGCAGCGCCGATGCCTACCGGCGCATCCGCAACACTGCACGCTTCCTGCTTTCCAACCTGTCCGGTTTCGACCCGGCCCGCGATCTGCTGCCGGCCGAAGACATGCTGGCGCTCGACCGCTGGGCGGTCGACCGCACGTTGCTGCTGCAACGCGAGCTGCAGGAGCACTACGGCGAGTATCGCTTCTGGAACGTCTATTCCAAGGTGCACAACTTCTGCGTGCAGGAGTTGGGCGGCTTCTACCTCGACATCATCAAGGACCGTCAGTACACCACTGGCGCCAACAGCGTCGCCCGCCGCTCCTGCCAGACCGCGCTGTACCACATCAGCGAGGCCTTGGTGCGCTGGATTGCGCCGATCCTGTCCTTCACCGCCGATGAGATCTGGCAGTACCTGCCCGGTGAGCGCAATGAGTCGGTGATGCTCAACGAGTGGTATCAGGGCCTGACCGAGCTGCCGCAGGACAGTGAGCTGGATCGCGCGTACTGGGACCGCATCATGGCGGTCAAGGCGGCGGTCAACAAAGAGCTGGAGAACCAGCGCACAGCCAAGGTCATCGGCGGCAACCTGCAGGCCGAAGTGAGTCTGTTCGCTGAAGAGGGCCTGAGCGCCGACCTGGCCAAACTGGGCGACGAACTGCGCTTCGTGCTCATCACGTCGGCCGCCAGTTTGGCCCCATTCGCCCAGGCCCCGGCCGAAGCGGTGGCAACCGAAGTGGAGGGCCTGAAGCTCAAGGTGGTCAAGTCCGGTCACGCCAAGTGCGGTCGTTGCTGGCACTTCCGCGCCGACGTCGGCAGCCATCCGGAGCACCCGGAGATCTGCGGGCGTTGCGTCGACAACATCAGCGGCAAGGGCGAGGTGCGCCACTATGCCTAATCCTGCCGCAGGGCGCTTCGGCCGGCTGGCCTGGCTATGGCTGAGCTTGCTGGTCCTGGTCCTCGACCAGGCCACCAAGCTGTACTTCGACAACGCCCTGACCATGTACCAGCAGATCGTGGTGATTCCCGACTACTTCAGCTGGACGCTGGCCTACAACACAGGCGCGGCCTTCAGTTTCCTGGCCGACAGCTCGGGCTGGCAGCGCTGGCTGTTCGCGCTGATCGCGGTCGTGGTCAGCGCCGTGCTGGTGGTCTGGCTCAAGCGCCTGGGGCGCAACGAGACCTGGCTGGCTGTCGCGCTGGCCTTGGTGCTGGGCGGCGCCATCGGCAACCTGTGGGACCGGGTAGTGCTTGGCCATGTGGTCGACTTCATCCTGGTCCACTGGCGCAATACGCACTATTTCCCCGCCTTCAACCTGGCCGACAGCGCAATTACGGTGGGTGCGGTGATGTTGGCGCTGGACATGTTCAAGAGCAAGAAGTCCGAGGAGGCCGTGCATGACTGACACCCGTATCGGCCAGAACACCGAAGTCACCCTGCACTTCGCGTTGCATCTGGAAAACGGCGACACAGTCGACAGTACCTTCGACAAGGCGCCGGCCACGTTCAAGGTAGGTGATGGCAACCTGTTGCCGGGCTTCGAGAATGCGCTGTTCGGCTTCAAGGCCGGCGACGAGCGCACCTTGAGCATTGCCCCGGAAAACGCCTTTGGTCAGCCGAACCCACAGAATGTCCAGGTGATGCCGCGTACGCAATTCGAAGGTATGGAACTGTCCGACGGTCTGCTGGTGATTTTCAACGATGCTGCCAATACCGAGCTTCCGGGCGTGGTCAAGGCCTTCGACGATAACCAGGTGACCATCGATTTCAACCATCCGCTGGCTGGCAAGACCTTGAGCTTCGAGGTCAAGATCCTCGACGTGAAGGCCCTGTGAGTCTGGAGCCGAGCATGCAAATCAAACTCGCCAACCCGCGCGGCTTTTGCGCGGGCGTTGACCGGGCGATCGAGATCGTCAACCGTGCGCTGGAAGTCTTCGGTCCGCCGATCTATGTGCGTCATGAAGTGGTGCACAACAAGTTCGTGGTGGAAGACCTGCGTAACCGTGGTGCGGTGTTCGTCGAAGAACTGGACCAGGTGCCAGACGATGTCATCGTCATCTTCAGCGCCCATGGCGTGTCCCAGGCTGTGCGTCAAGAAGCGGCGGGGCGCGGACTGAAGGTATTCGATGCCACTTGTCCGTTGGTGACCAAGGTGCACATCGAGGTGGCCAAGTACAGCCGTGATGGCCGTGAGTGCATTCTCATCGGCCATGCCGGGCACCCGGAAGTCGAAGGCACCATGGGTCAGTACGATGCCAGCAATGGCGGTGCGATCTACCTGGTCGAGGACGAGAAGGATGTTGCCACCTTGCAGGTGCGCGACCCGGAGCATCTGGCGTTCGTCACCCAGACCACCTTGTCGATGGATGACACCAGTCGCGTCATCGACGCCTTGCGAGCACGCTTTCCGAACATTGGCGGGCCGCGCAAGGACGATATCTGCTATGCCACCCAGAATCGCCAGGATGCCGTCAAGCAACTGGCCGACGAGTGCGATGTGGTGCTGGTGGTCGGCAGCCCGAACAGTTCCAACTCCAATCGCCTGCGTGAGCTGGCCGAGCGCATGAGCACGCCAGCTTATCTGATCGACGGCGCCGAGGACCTGCAGCGCAGCTGGTTCGACGGTGTTCAGCGAATCGGCATCACCGCTGGTGCATCGGCGCCCGAAGTGCTGGTGCGTGGCGTGATCGATCAGCTCAGGGCCTGGGGCGCGAGTGGCGCCGAGGAACTCGATGGGCGCGAGGAGAACATCACCTTCTCCATGCCCAAAGAGCTGCGCGTGCGTACTCTGATCTGATCAGGGCTCTGCGCAGCGGGGTGTCTGCATTGCCTCGCTGCGCACACTGACACGCCCGCTGGGCGCCAGTACCACACGGTGCTGGCTGAGGCCTCGAGCCTCTGTGCAGATCTGCAACGTTCCCCCGACGAAAGCGCCGTTGTCGCGCCTCGGTATCCCCAGGGCATCGAACCTCACTTCGGCCAGGTTGGCGGCGATGTTCGACTGACGCCGCAATCGGTGTTCACGCACCACCTGCCCGCTGGCTTCCAGCACTGCGCGCCACCCCCGTCCCCACTCTTGCTCGATAGGTCGCACAACCATGGCCTGGCTGTGCAGCAGTGCCTGGCTGCGGGCGCTGCGCAGGCTCTGTGCCAACTCCCGTGCGACGGCAGCTTGGTAGACGCTTTCGCGCCAGTCGGCGTAGGCCGGCGCGCCGAGTTGTGTCAGAACACCGAGCAGGGCCAGGACGCCCAGCAGTTGCATCAGTGTTACTCCCTGTTGCCGCATCGTGCATTCCTCCCTGGAAGTGCTTCTCTGTAGCTTCGAGGTCTGGGGCCAGGAGGTCCAGTCGGCCGAACCGATCACGTCAGGCGGGAAATTTCGCAGGAGGCGAATGATGAAGCTCAGGGAGCAGGGCATGGCCTTGCTGGAGGTGGTGGTGGCGGTACTGGTACTGGGGGTGGGGCTGTTCACCTCGGCGTCGCTGCAGATGCGCGCGCTGCACGCGGCCGAGGGCGCACGGCGTGATGCCCAGGTGGTGCAATTGGGGCAGAGCCTCATCGAGCAGACGCGTAGTGCCGGGCAGCTTCAGCCCGCCGCGTTGCATGACTGGCGAGCGCGCCTGGAGGCGCTGTTGGGGAGTTCCGGTCGGGGGCAGGCGGTGGTAGCGGGTCAGTGGCTGCGTCTGGAAACCTGCTGGCAGGATGCGCGCGGTGCCCAGCCTCAGACCATCCAGTTGCAGGGTTGGGTCTTGCCATGAGCGCCCGGCAGCGCGGCTTCGGGCTCATGGAGGCTCTGCTGGCACTGGCGTTGGGTTTGATGGTACTGGCCGCAGCGGGCCAGGTGCTGTTCTCGGGCCAGCAGTTGTGGCGTGTGCAAGGCGCTCTGGCGCGCCTGCAGGAGGATGCCATGCTGGTGCTGCAACGGCTGGCTCTGGACATTCGCATGACTGCAAGCTTTGGCTGTCTGTCCCCGGAGGCCGTCGAGTTCCACGATGCCAGCGCGCGGCAGGCGTTCGCCCACCCCTTGCACATCGAGCACCTCAGCGATGGCCGCCTGGCCAGGCTCAGTCTCGTCACGGCCGAGCTGTCCGGTACGGCGAGCTCACCGGACTGGACCTTGCACACCGACTGTCTGGAATGGGCGCAAGTGCATGGAAAGCGTCACTCGCTCCCTGGTGCACCGCTGTCGATTGGCTTGCGCCACCATACCTATAGGCTCCAGGGCGGCAGCCTGATGCTTGCCAGCGGCGGATTCAATGCGTCGCTGATCGACAACGTGCGTGATTTCCGGGTGACGCGCGTTGAGGCCGAGCAGGGCACACGGCTCGATTTACAGCTGATCCTGGACGACCTGGAGGGGCAGGTGGAGCGCACCTATGCCCTGAGTGTGGCCCTGCGCAATCGGTTGCCCCCGTCATGAGTCGTCAGCGAGGCATGGTGCTGCTGCTGGCGCTGATGTCGAGCCTGTTGCTTGGACTGTTCGCAACCTCGGCACTGCGAGAAGCCTTGCTGCAGTCCACGTTGGCCGGCAATGTGCTGGCGTCCGCCCGCGCGCTGGAGCAGGCGGAGGCGAGTCTGCTGGCCGGTGCCCAAGCGCTTGCACACACACCGCTGCAAGCGTGCAGCGCCTGTGTGCCGCCTGCCGATCCTCACAATCTGATCGCTGATCAAGGGGATTGGCAAGCCAGCGAGCACGGCTTCTTTCTCGTGCAGCGTCTTGGCGTCACGACCCGAGCGGTACACGTGCCGCAGGGTACGCCTGTGACGCTGTACCGTGTCACCGCCGTGAGTCGCGAGGCGCGTGCGCGTCAAGTGATCGAGGCGATCTATGCGCAGGACAGCGTCGAGGCCCACCCGCCACAGCGTATCGTCTGGCGCCAGCGTTTCAGGGAGAGCAGCGATGCAGCGCGGCCTTAGCCTAATGGAGCTGTTGCTTGTGCTGGCGGTGCTCGGCATCCTGGCGGGCGTCGCCTATCCCAGCTACAGCGACTCCTTGCGGCGCGCAGCTCGCAGTGAGGTGGTCGGTCTATTGCACGATGCTGCGCAGCGCCTGGAGTATCATCATGCGCGCACTGGCCAGTATGCCGAAAACGACCCGTTGCACACGACGCTGCCAGAAGGCAGCCGGTTCTATCGCCTGCACGCCTGGCGAGAGGCGGATCGCTATCGTTTGCTGGCTGTACGTCTACCCGGTGGACTGATGGCCGATGATCGTTGCGGTGATTATCTTCTCGATCAGGCAGGCGTGCGCGACAACCCCGGTGCTCAGGACGCGACAGCGTGCTGGTGAGGCATTTCCCTTCAGGCAGTGGAACGACAGATGAGCAAGCGCGTAGTAATTGTCGGTGGTGGCGTGATCGGCCTGCTGACGGCCTACAACTTGGCGGCGAACGCCGAGCAGGTGGTGGTGTGCGATCAGGGGGCCGTGGGGCGAGAGTCGTCCTGGGCAGGAGGGGGCATCGTCTCGCCGTTGTACCCGTGGCGCTACAGCCCGGCAGTGACTGCGCTGGCGCACTGGTCGCAGGATTTCTATCCACAGTTGGGCGACCATCTGTTCGCCCGTACGGGTATCGACCCGCAGGTTCACACCACTGGATTGTACTGGCTCGACCTGGAGGACCAGGATCAGGCCTTGGCCTGGGCCGCGCGTGAGCAGCGGCCGCTGAGTGAAGTGGTCATTTCGGCCGCTTATGCGGCGGTGTCGGCGCTGGGTCCTGGCTACGAGCGAGCCCTGTATATGCCTGGGGTGGCCAATGTGCGTAATCCCCGCTTGGTGAAGTCGCTGAAAGCAGCATTGCTGGCGCTGCCGAATGTGAGCTTGCGCGAACACTGCCAGATCACCGGCTTTGTGCGCACGCACGAGCGCATCAGCGGTGTGGTCACGCAGGAGGGTGTGCTCAGTGCCGACGAGATCGTGCTCTGCGCTGGCGCCTGGAGCGGCGACTTGTTGCGCACGCTGGGTCTGGCGCTGCCAGTGGAGCCGGTTAAAGGGCAGATGATCCTGTTCAAGTGCGCCGCCGATTTTCTGCCGAGTATGGTGCTGGCCAAAGGGCGGTATGCGATTCCGCGTCGGGATGGGCACATTCTGGTGGGTAGCACCCTGGAGCACGAAGGCTACGACAAGACCCCGACCGAGGTGGCGCTGAACAGCCTGCGGGCATCGGCGATCGAGTTGTTGCCGCAGTTGGCGCAGGCGCCAGTGGTGGCGCATTGGGCGGGACTGCGGCCTGGGTCGCCAGAAGGCGTTCCCTATATAGGACCGGTGCCGGGGCATGCAGGGCTATGGCTGAACTGTGGCCATTATCGCAATGGACTGGTGCTTGCTCCGGCCTCGTGCAAGCTGTTGGTCGACCTGATGAGCGGCGCCAGGCCGCTCATTGATCCTGCTCCCTATGCGCCAGCAGGACGGGTCGATTGAATGTTTCGTCAGCGCAATGGGGTCGATGACGATCGAGGTCAGCCTTGCCGACCAGGCCCCTGCTCCAGATGCGCCTGGCTGCAGTACCAGTCATTGCCCAGGCGCAGCGCCCGGTCGTTGGGCAGGTGCACGCCGCAGTGGGCGCAGCGCACCATGGTCAGGGGATCTTCGAGGCGTTGCTCTGGGCGCGATTGCTGGCTGATCTTGAATTTGCGCCACAGCCAGAACGCGGCGGCGATCAGGGCGATCCAGAAGAGTAGACGAACCATGGTGTCCAGCTTGTCGTGAATTGAAGAGGCCACAGTCTAGGCTGCGGCCATGAAAAAAGGGAGACCTGCGGGTCTCCCTTTCTGTCGTTACGCGAGCGGTCAGTCGAACAGACCGAAGGTCAGATAGCTGAACCAGGAGCGATCTTCGTCGGCATCCTTCGGACCTGCTGGCAGGATCGGGTCGCCGTTCTCGTCCTTGGGCAGCAGTTCGGCTGGCATTTCCGAACGGGCGTCCTTGAACTGACGCACCACATCCTGGTTGGCGCGGGTTTCGCCCGGCGGCAGCGGGGTGTCGGTCTCGATCAGGCCCAGGGTGGCCTTGGACAGCCAGGAGCGGTCGTCATCGTCTTTTTGCTGCGGCACGAACTGGCCATCGACCAGGCTCGGGTGATTCGGGTAGTTGAGCTTGAGGGTTTCCAGGCTGGTGGCAGCCAACTCGTCCAGGTGCATCTTCTGGTAGGCCTCGGTCATCACGGCCAGACCATCGCCCACGGAAGGGGTTTCCTGGAAGTTTTCCACCACGTAGCGGCCACGGTTGGCGGCAGCGACGTAGGCCTCGCGGCTCAGGTAGTAGTCGGCGACATGGATCTCGTAGGAGGCCAGCAGGTTGCGCAGGTAGATCATGCGCTGCTTGGCGTCCGGGGCGTAGCGGCTGTTGGGGAAACGGCTGGTGAGCTGGGCGAACTCGTTGTAGGAGTCGCGGGCCGCGCCCGGGTCACGCTTGGTCATGTCCAGCGGCAGGAAGCGCGCCAGCAGGCCACGATCCTGGTCGAACGAGGTCAGGCCCTTGAGGTAGTAGGCGTAGTCGACGTTCGGGTGCTGGGGGTGCAGGCGAATGAAGCGCTCGGCGGCCGACTTGGCGGCTTCCGGCTCGGTGTTCTTGTAGTTGGCGTAGATCAGTTCGAGCTGGGCCTGGTCGGCGTAACGGCCGAACGGGTAGCGCGATTCCAGGGCCTTGAGCTTGTTCACGGCGCTGGTGAAGCTGTGGTTGTCCAGGTCGGCCTGCGCCTGCTGGTACAACTCGGCTTCGCTGAGGTTCTCGTCAATGACTTCCTTGTTCGAGGAACAGGCAGCGGTGAGCCCGAGGATGGCGATCAGCAGCAGGTGTTTCACTTGCATGGCGGCTTGCGTCCTTTGACGGCCGCTGTCTTGGGCGGTGCCGTCCTGTTATGATGAGCGCCCCCGGCGAACCCCGGGGCAAAAGAAGCCGTATTTAACCACAAGCACGCAGCCGAAACCAAAGGCTGTAAGCCCATCGATTCGAGCATGTCCGAGATCATTCAATTAAGTGCAGAGGTCCCGTCCGAACTGGGGGGGCAACGCCTCGACCAAGTCGCCGCCCAATTGTTCGACGAGTACTCGCGTTCGCGCCTGACTTCGTGGATCAAGGAAGGTCGCTTGACCGTCGATGGTGCGGTACTGCGCCCGCGCGACACCGTCCACAGTGGCTCGGTCCTGGCGCTCGAGGCTGAACAGGAAGCCCAGGGCGAGTGGGAGGCCGAGGACATTGCGCTGGACATCGTCTATGAAGACGATCAGATCCTGGTGATCAACAAACCGGCCGGGCTGGTGGTTCATCCGGCCGCCGGGCATGCCAGTGGCACCTTGCTCAACGCCTTGCTGCACCACGTGCCGGACATCGTCAACGTGCCGCGCGCCGGCATCGTTCATCGTCTGGACAAGGACACCACCGGCCTGATGGTGGTGGCCAAGACCCTGCAGGCGCAGACCAACCTGGTCGATCAGTTGCAGAAGCGCTCGGTGAGCCGCATCTACGAATGCATCGTGGTCGGCGTGGTCACCGCCGGTGGCAAGATCGACGCCCCCATCGGTCGTCATGGCGGCATGCGCCAGCGCATGGCGGTCACCGACGGTGGCAAACCGGCGGTCAGCCACTATCGCGTGCTCAAGCGCTTCCGCTCGCACACCCATGTGCGGGTCAAGCTGGAAACCGGGCGTACCCACCAGATCCGCGTGCACATGGCCCATGTCGGTTTCCCGTTGGTGGGCGACCAGACTTACGGCGGTCGCTTCCGCATTCCGCCGGCGGCCAGTGTGGCGATGGTCGAGGCGGTCAAGCATTTCCCTCGCCAGGCCCTGCATGCGCGCTTCCTGGCGCTGGACCATCCGGCCACGGGTGAGCGCATGGAGTGGAAGTCGCCACTGCCGGATGACTTCATGTGGCTGCTGTCGCTGCTGGACCAGGACCGCGAGAGCTTCATTGGATGAGTGAGCTGACGCACTCGCTGATCAATCCCGACTGGCCGGCCCCGGCCTCGGTTCGCGCTTGCGTCACTACCCGCGATGGCGGCGTCAGCCTGCCGCCCTATGCCACCTTCAATCTGGGCGATCACGTCGGTGACGATCCGGCAGCGGTTGCCGAAAACCGTCGGCGTCTGCGCGACACGCTGGATACCCAACCCGCCTGGCTCCAGCAAGTGCACGGTACGCACGTGGCCGACGCCGACCCCGCTCACGTGGCGCAGGCCGATGCCAGTTGGACCGATCAGCCGGGCATCGCCTGCTGCGTGATGACTGCCGACTGTCTGCCGGTGCTGTTCTGCGACCGTGCCGGTACCCGTGTCGCCGCCGCCCACGCCGGCTGGCGTGGCTTGGCTGGCGGCGTGCTGGAGGCCACCCTCGAGCGCCTGGGGTTGGCGCCTGAGGAGGTGCTGGTGTGGCTCGGGCCGGCAATCGGTCCACACGCCTTCGAAGTCGGTCTGGAGGTGCGCGATGCGTTTACCGACCTCCATCCGCACGCGGCCAGTGCCTTCGTGCCAGGCCAGCGCCCAGACAAACTGATGGCCGATATCTACGCGCTGGCGCGCATTCGCTTGGCCGCCTGCGGCGTCACTGCCGTATATGGCGGTGGTTTCTGCACGGTTAACGACCCCCGCTTCTTCTCCTATCGCCGTACCCCTCAAGGCGGGCGTTTCGCTTCGTTGGTCTGGTTGGCTGCTCGCTGACTGCGTTGAGTCATGCACCCGCTGTTCTATGACTCGCCATAGATCTCACTGATGCCTGTGAGTCTTGTTGCTTTTTGTCGTAGTCTTTTTCCCAGCAAGCGCGTTCATCTGCTTCAAACGCGGGGGAATTGTCGCTAGTCTCGCAGCACATCCGCGCCGTTACCTTCCTATTCGAACGAGTCGGCCATGACAGATCTGTCCCGCATGCATGGAGTCGCCAGCGAGGCCCAGGGTCTGCGGGATGGGCGTTTCTTTCGCCCACCGCTACCGGAGGGGCATGTGCTGCGTGGCCGTCTGTGCCAGCGGTTGCAGGCCGGGTTGCAGGGGCGTCTGCTGCTGGTGAATGCGCCTGCCGGTTTTGGCAAGAGCTCGTTGGCGATCGAATTCTGCGAGCGCCTGCCGCAGCGCTGGCGCAGTCTATGGCTGGGTCTGAGTGCGCGCGATGCCGAGCCTGGCCGGTTTCTCGAGCGCCTGCTCGAAGGCCTGCAGCAGTGCTGTCCGGCGGTCGGCGGTCAGGCCATGGGTCTGCTGCGCATGCGCCAGCGCCATCAGCCGTTTGCCTATGAAGCGTGGCTGGACGGCCTGCTTGACGAACTGGCCTTGCACCTCGATGCCGAGACGCCGTTGCTGCTGGTGCTGGATGACTATCACCTGGCACAAGGGCCGGTGCTCGACCGCTGCCTGCAATTTCTGCTCAATCATCTGCCGTCGGGCTTGACGCTGCTGGTCACCAGCCGTCAGCGGCCGGATTGGCATCTGGCCCGGCTGCGCCTGTCGCGGCAGTTGGTCGAACTCAACGAACAGGACTTGCGCCTGACCCCTGACGAAGCCCTGGCGGTGATTGGGAGGCAGCCCACCGGTCTGCGCGGGCAAGCCTTGGACAACCTGATCCAGCGCAGCGATGGCTGGGTCGCCGGCCTGCGCTTCTGGCAACTGGCGGCCAGCGAGGCAGGCGAGGAACAGGCGCTGCCCCAGGCCTTGCATGGCGCCCAAGGCCTGATTCGCGACTACCTGCTAGAGGAGGTGATCGAGATTCTGCCTGCGCAGGTTCAGGCCTTTCTCTACGACACCGCGTGTCAGGAGCGCTTTTGCAGCGACCTGTGCGATGCCCTGCGCGAGCGCCAGGACAGCGCCCAGATCCTCAGCTACCTCCAGGCCCACCAGGTGTTTCTGGTGCCATTGGATGAGCACGGACGCTGGTTTCGCTACCATCACCTGTTCTCCGACCTGCTGCGCAGCCGGCAGGTCAGCGACCCTTCGAGCGCCTCGCACCTGCGCGCCTGTCGCTGGTTCGAGCGCCAGGGGCTGCTCGACGAAGCCGTGGAGCAGGCGCTGCGTGCGGGGTCGCTGGAGGCCGCCGCCGAGCTGGTGCAGAGCCTTTCCGAGGAGCAACTGCTGGCCGAGCAGAACGTCGGCATGTTGCTGCGCTGGAAGATGGACCTGCCCGACAGCCTGCTGATCAGCACGCCGCGGCTGATCGTGCTGTACAGCTGGGCGCTGGGTCTGGCTTGCCAGCTCGATGCCGCCGAGGAGCTGGCAGCCCATCTCAGTCGTTTTCTGCCGGCGCCGTCAGCCACTGCGCAACGGTCCATGCTCGCCCAGTGGCTGGCGCTCAGCGGTGTCATCGCGCGTGGTCGCGGAGATCGTCAGCGCACGCTGGCGTACTGTGAAGAAGCGCTGCACAGCCTGCCGTGCAAACGCTATGGGCAGCGCCTGGTGTGCCTGTCGACGTTGTCCAACCTGGCCATTGCCGATGGCGACTTCTGGCGGGCGCGGGGCTGGAACCGTGAGGCGTTGGAGCTGGCCCAGCGCGTCGGCAATCCCTTGTTCGAGGCGCTGGCGCACTACGACCGCGCCCGTGTGCTGCATGCCCGCGGCCAGGTGCTGCGGGCGTTGGACGAGGTGCAGAGCGGCTTGAAGCGACTGCAGGGGTTGTCGAGTCAGCGTCTGTATGCGGTGCGTGCTCGACTGGTGCTCTACGAGGGCTATCTGCAGGCATCGCGGCTGCAGCCTGAGCAGGGCCGTGTGCGCTTGCGCGCGGGGATCGCCGAGGCGCGCGCCTGTCGCGATATCAGCGTGTTGATCGGCCATTGCATGATCGCTTCGCTTGAGGGGCGGGAGGGTCGATTCACCGAGGCCTTTGCCGAACTGGCTGAGGCCGAGCGGCTGATGCATATCTGGGACGTCCCACCGATCTTCTACCTGGCGATGATCACCCTGATCAAATGCGAGCTGTGGCAGGCCCAGGGCCGCACCGACCTGGCCGAGTCCTGGCTGCAACGCCTGGGGCAGACCTACGGCGGTGAACAGGCGGCGGCAGCGCCGGAATTTCACCCCTTGCTGGCGCTGCACATCGCACTGCAACAGGCGTTGCTCGACGCCACCCTTGGGCGTACCGATGTGGCGGAGCAACGCCTGCGGGCGCTGATGAGACAAGGTCAGGACACCGGCGGCTTGATGCTGGTGCTCAGTGCCGGGTGCCAGTTGATCAGCGTGTTATTGGGGCAAGGGCGTGGGCAGGAGGCGTCCGAGGTGGCCGGTCACGCCTTGCTGGCGGCCCGCGGCGGTGCGCTCTATCCCTTTCAGGCGCTGCTCGACGAGCACCCGGCCTGGCTGCGCGAGCTGCTCGATAAACTGCCGGCATGCCCCGTTCAGCGAGGACTGTTGGCGCGCCTGCCGCAGGCGCCTGTTCTGGGTGCGGTCGCCAGCGAGACCCTCAGCGGTCGCGAATTGGCGGTTCTGGAACTGATCGCCCAGGGCTGTTCCAACCAGCAGATCAGCGAGCGCCTGTTCATTTCCTTGCACACGGTCAAAACCCACGCCAGTCACATCAACAGCAAGTTGGGCGTGGAGCGGCGTACCCAGGCGGTGGCCAGGGCCAAATCGCTGGGCTTGCTGGCCTAGGTGCGCGCGGCCCGTTAGGATGATGGCTAATCGCTATCCTGCTGCCGTCATCCTCGCCTCATCTTTTCCGACGCACGGCCGATACAGCAAAGCGCCGCAGTCAATTTCCCATTCCCCAATACAGGTCGTGTCGATGCTGCAGTACGGGCAAAAAAGCTTTCTGATCGTCGACGACTACACCGACTTTCGTACCTCCACGCGCTCGATGCTGCGCGAACTTGGCGTGCGCGAGGTGGACACCGCCGACAGTGGCGAGCAGGCCCTGCGCATGTGCGCGCAGAAGCGCTACGACTTCGTCCTCCAGGACTTCCACCTGGGCGATGGCAAGAAAAATGGCCAGCAAGTGCTCGAAGACCTGCTGCTGGACAAGCTCATCAGCCATGAGTGCGTGTTCATCATGGTCACCGCCGAGAGCAGTCAGTCCATTGTGCTCAGTGCGCTGGAGCACGAGCCCGATGCTTACCTGACCAAACCGTTCAACCGTGTGGGGCTGGCCCAGCGCCTGGAGAAACTGACGCAGCGCAAGACGCTGCTCAAGCCGATCCTCCAGGCCCTGGACCGGGGACGGCCGGCCGAAGTGCTGGCCGCCTGTGCGCAGTTGTGCAAGCAGGATCCGCGCTTCGCCCCGCTGTGCCTGCGCTATCGGGCAGACGCGCTGCGCGAGCTCAACCGCTTCGAAGAATTGGAGAAGTTCCTCACCAGTATCCTGGCCAGCCGCCCACAGCCCTGGGCCTATGCCGCCCTGGGCAGTCTGCTGCACAAGCGCGGTCAGCAGGACCAGGCCCAGGGCGTGTACGAGCAGGCCCTGAAGGCCTTCCCGATCATGCCTGCCTTGTACGACGGCATGGCCGAGGTGCTGGTGGCCAAGGGCGAGACCAAGCGTGCCCAGACCATGCTTGAAGAAGCCGTGCGCCTGTCGCCCTTGGCTGTTCGGCGTCAGGCGGCGCTGGGCAAGCTGGCGCTGGACAACGAGGACTTCGAAGGCGCCTCCAAGGCTTACCGACATGCGGTCAGTCAGGGGCAGAGCTCGCGCTACAAGGATGCCGAGAGCAACCTCGGCCTGGCCCAGGCGCTGATGAACAAGAACGTCGGTAATGGCCTGGATGCGCGCACCCGCGTGGAAATCAACAGCGTGCTCAGCGAAGTGGCCAAAGAGAATACCGAGGACCAGGGCTTGCAGGTGCGGGCGCGCCTGATGAAGGCCGCCAGTCTGCAGCAGGCGGGCGATGCGCAGACCGCCGCCAAGCTGACCGAGCAGGCCATGCAGCGGCTGGAGAAGATGGACCAATTCTTCTCGGTCGATGCTGCGCTGACCGTGGCCAGCCAGCTCAATGCGCTGGGCCAGGCATCGGCCGGCACCTCCATTCTCAAAGGCTGCGTGGAAACCTATGGTGACGATCCGAAGGTGATGCAGAGCGTGGCCAAGGTCACTGACGATCCCACCGTGCTCGGCGCTGTGACCGAAGCCGTCGATCTCAACCGCCAAGGGGTGCGCAGCTACCAGGGCGGTCAATTGAACGAGGCCCTGGAGATGTTCCGCAAGGCACTCTCGCTGCAGCCGAAAAACATCAGTATCGCGCTCAACACCGCCCAGGCGCTGCTGCGCGTGGGCGGTGAAAGCCCGCCGGAGGCGATCATGCAGGAATGCCGCAACTGCCTGAACAGCGTGGCCGGCATTCCGGCCAGCGACAACCGCTTCGATCGCTACCGCAAACTGCATGTACGGGTGTTCGGGGCATGAGCCAGGATGAACAGGGGCTGGACTTCTCGACGGTGATCGCCTCCACCGTCCATGACATGAAGAACTCGCTGTCGGCGCTGATCCAGGCCCATGACCAGTGGCTGGCGCGCCTGCCCGAAGAGGCGCGCAGCGGGAGCGAACAAGGGGTGATCGAGCATGAGTTCCGCCATCTGAACGGCATGCTGGTGCAGATGCTGGGGCTGTACAAATTGGGCATCAACCAATTGCCGATCTGTCCCGACTATCACGAGCTCGAGGACTTCGTCGAAGCACAGTTGGCGCAGCAGCAGGAGGTCATTCGCCATCGCGACCTGCTGGCCACCTGGCGCATCGACAGCGAAAGCCCGCTGGGTTTCTTCGACCGCGAACTGGTCGCCTCGGTGGTGGGCAATGTGCTGACCAACGCCATTCGCCATGCCGGGCATGCCTTGCTGATCGGCGTCGAGCAGCAGGGCGAACAACTGGTGATCAGCGTCAACGACGACGGCGCCGGGTATCCGCCCTACATGCTCGAACGTCAGCACGATTACATCCAAGGTATCGATGGGCGCAGCGGCAGTACCGGACTGGGCCTGTACTTCGCCGCCAGGATCGCCGCGCTGCATGAGCGTGACGGCGTGCGTGGGCGGATCGAGTTGGCCAATGGCGGTGCATTGGGTGGTGGGCTGTTCCGCTTGTACTTGCCCTGAGTGGTCTGTTGCGGTGAGTGCGCTTTCCTGAGTGAAGGTAGGCGTGTTCCGAAGATCCGGTCGCGCCCGCTCCATGAACGGCATTTCATGGAATCTTTGCGCTTCGCTGTGATCCAATCCCGGCAGAGACCTGCCTGCGATCCGCCGCACTTTCCGAATTTCACCAGGAGCTTGTCCATGTTCAACATGCGCCGTCTGATTATCGTCGCTACTACCGCCGCCCTGATGACCGGCTGTGCCGGGCAGAACCCCTACGACAACCAGGGGCAGGCCCAGGGTGACGGTTCCGGGATGAGCAAGACCGCCAAGTATGGTGGTCTGGGCGCCTTGGCCGGTGCGCTGGCCGGTGCCGCCATCGACCACAACCACCGTGGCAAGGGCGCGCTGATCGGTGCTGCCGCCGTGGGCGCCGCCGCCGCCGGCTATGGCTACTATGCCGACAAGCAGGAAGCCGAGCTGCGCGCGCAGATGGCCAATACGGGTGTCGAGGTGCAGCGTCAGGGCGATCAGATCAAGCTGATCATGCCGGGTAACATCACCTTCGCCACCGACTCCGCGAACATCGCCCCTAGCTTCTACACCCCGCTGAACAACCTCGCCAACTCGTTCAAGCAGTTCAACCAGAACACCATCGAAGTGGTCGGCTTCACCGACAGCACCGGCAGCCGCCAGCACAACATGGACCTGTCCCAGCGTCGTGCCCAAGCGGTCAGCACCTACCTGACGTCCCAAGGCGTGGATGCTTCGCGCGTGAGCGTGCGTGGCATGGGCCCGGACCAGCCGATTGCCAGCAACGCCGACGCCAATGGCCGTGCGCAGAACCGTCGCGTCGAGGTCAACCTCAAGCCGATTCCGGGTCAGCAGTATGACCAACAGGGCGCCGGCCAGCAGGGCACCGTCCAGCAGTATCCCTGATCCCAGGAAGGGGCCGCACTGCGGCCCCGATGTCTGATCACCGCACCTGACTGGCCTGGATGGCGGTCAGGGCGATGGTGTGTACGATGTCATCCACCTGTGCGCCGCGCGGCAAATCGTTCACCGGCTTGCGCAACCCCTGCAGCATGGGCCCCAGGCTGACCCCGTCCGTGCTGCGCTGCACGGCTTTGTGGGTGGTGTTGCCGGTGTTCAGGTCGGGGAACACGAACACCGTCGCGCGCCCGGCCACCGCGCTGTTGGGCGCGAGCTGGCGGGCGACCTGCGGGTTGGCCGCTGCGTCGTATTGCAGAGGGCCGTCGATCAGCAGCCCCTGTTCGGTATCCTGGGCCAGGCGCGTGGCCTCCCGCACTTTCTCCACTTCTTCATCGCTCGCCGAATCGCTCGAATAGCTGATCATCGCCACCCGTGGAGCGATGCCGAAGGCCTGCGCCGATTCGGCGCTCTGCCGGGCGATCTCGGCCAGCTCGCTGGCATTGGGGTGCGGGTTCATCACGCAGTCGCCGTACACCAGCACCTGCTCGGGAAACAGCATGAAGAACACCGAGGACACCAGGCTGGCGCCGGGCGCGGTCTTGATCAGTTGCAGGGCCGGGCGAATGGTGTTGGCCGTGGAGTGCACCAGGCCCGACACCAGGCCATCGACCTCGCCGAGCGCGAGCATCATGGTGCCGATCACCACCGGATCTTCCAGTTGTTGCTCGGCCATCGGCGCATTGAGGTTCTTGCTTTTGCGCAGGTCGACCATCGGCTGCACGTAGCGCGCGCGAATCAGCTCGGGATCGAGTATTTCCAGGTCTGCCGGCAGGCTGATGCCCTGGGCGCGGGCTACGGCCTCGACGTCTTCGGGCTTGGCCAGCAGGACGCAGCGGGCGATGCCACGGGCCTGGCAGATGGCTGCAGCCTGCACCAGCAACGGTTCGGCGCCTTCGGGCAGGACGATGCGCTTGTTGGCCTGCTGTGCGCGCTGGATCAACTGATAGCGGAATACCGCCGGCGACAGCCGCAGTTCACGGGGCGTGCCGCAGCGCTGGTGCAGCCAGGCGGCGTCCAGGCGACTGGCGACGAAGTCGGTGATGAACTCGGCGCGGTCGCGATCGTCCACCGGGATTTCCCGGTTCAGCGAGTTCAGCAGGTTGGCGGTGTCGTAGGAGCCGGTGCTCACCGACAGAATCGGCAGGCCGGCCTGCAGCGCACCGCGGCACAGGCCGAGAATGCGCGCGTCCGGTTTGCTGTCGCTGGTCAGCAGCAGCCCGGCCAGCGGCACGCCATTGATCGCCGCCAGGCTCACCGCGAGGATGATGTCGTCGCGATCGCCCGGGGTCACCACCAAGGTGCCGGACGTCAGCAGCGGCACGGTGTTGGCCACCGTGCGCGCGCAGAGGATGATCTTGTTCATGCGCCGCTGTTCATAGTCGCCTGCATTGAGCACCTGGGCACCCAGCAGCTCGGCCACGTCACGGGTACGTGGCGCGTTCAACTCGGGTTGATAGGGAATGCAGCCGAGCAGGCGGAAGTCGTCGCCGCGCAGCAGCGGCGAATGCTCGCGCAGGCGAGTGGCGAAGTCGGTCATGCTCTCGTCGGTACGCACCTTGTTGAGAATGACCCCGAGCACTTTCGGGTCGCGCGGGCCGCCGTACATCTGCGCCTGCAATTCGACCCGCCCCGAGAGCTCGCTGAGCACTTCGTTTTCCGGAGCCGATACCAGGATCACCTCAGCGTCCAGGCTCTTGGCCAAGTGCAGGTTGACCCGCGCCGCGTAGCTGGCGTGGCGAGTCGGCACCATGCCTTCGACCACCACCACGTCGTTGCCGACGCAAGCCTGCTGGTACAGGCGGATGATCTGCTCGAGCAGTTCGTCGAGCTGGCCGTCGCCGAGCATACGCTCGACCTGGGCCAAGCTCAGCGGCGTCGGTGGCTTGATGCCGTGGGTGCGGGCAACCAGTTCGGTGGAGCGTTCCGGGCCGGTGTCCCCGGGGTGGGGCTGGGCGATCGGCTTGAAGAACCCGACCTTGAGCCCGCCGCGCTCGAGCGTGCGCACCAGGCCCAGGCTGATGGAGGTCAGGCCGACCCCGAAGTCGGTCGGCGCGATGAAAAATGTCTGCATGCGTGGCGTCTCGAATGAGCAGTGCAAGGAATCAACGGTCAAGGGTAGCGCCATCAGCCCCTCTCGCGCACCAGCCGCAGGTGAAGACCTGGCCGACACGGGCGGCGCGCTGCTCTGGGTCGAGCACCCAGGCTCGGTTCTGCCAGGGCGGCTGATGGCGCAGGTGCTGGGTATGGCCGCAGGAAAGTGCCACCACCCAATGGCCGTTCTCGTCTTGCTGGAAGCTGACGATCCGACTGATGGGGCGTTCCCCCTCGGCTGCGCGTTCGCATTCGGGCGAACCCTTCGTTACACTTGTGCGCTCTACATTCTTTTGCAAAAGGTCTTGCCCCATGCTGATCGCCGCCAACAAGGCAGTCTCCATCGACTATACCCTGACCAACGACGCCGGGGAGACCATCGACAGCTCCGCCGGTGGCGCGCCGCTGGTCTACCTGCACGGTGCCGCCAACATCATTCCGGGCCTGGAAAAGGCGCTGGAAGGCAAGCAGGCTGGTGATGAACTCACCGTTGCCATCGAGCCGGAAGAGGCCTACGGCGAGTACATGGCCGAGCTGGTCAGCACCCTGAACCGCAGCATGTTCGAAGGCGTCGACCAACTGGAAGTCGGCATGCAGTTTCACGCTTCGGCGCCGGACGGCCAGATGCAGATCGTCACCATCCGTGACCTCGACGGCGACGACGTCACCGTCGATGGCAACCACCCGCTGGCCGGCCAGCGCCTGAACTTCAAGGTCAAGGTGGTCAATGTGCGTGATGCCAGCGAGGAAGAACTCGCCCATGGCCACGTGCACGGCGAGGGTGGCCATCAGCACTGATTTCTCAGCTAAGCTCTGAGAGTCGTCAGGCGCTCGGGCAAGCCGACCCGCCCATCAAGGGGGGGTGAACGGCTTGGCCGAGCGCCTTTTTAGTGGGCGCCATTCGCCCCAGCGACCATCGGTCACCTGAGAGGGGAATCAACATGAGTGCATTTCACGGCCTGACGCTGAAGTCGCTCGACGGCGAGGACTTGCCTCTGGCGCCGTTCAAGGGGCAGGTCGTGCTGGTGGTGAACGTCGCCTCCAAGTGCGGCCTGACGCCCCAGTACGCGACACTGGAGAAGCTGTACCAGCAGTTCAAGGATCGAGGCTTTGCTGTGCTCGGCTTGCCCTGCAACCAGTTTGCCGGGCAGGAGCCAGGGTCGGCGCAGGAGATCCAGGCGTTCTGCAGCCTGAATTACGGGGTTAGTTTCCCGCTCAGTGCCAAGCTTGAGGTCAATGGGCCCGAGCGTCACCCGCTGTACCGGCTACTGGCGGGCGAGGGCGCCGAGTTTCCGGGTGACATCACCTGGAATTTCGAGAAGTTTCTGGTCGGCAAGGACGGCCGTGTGCTGGCGCGTTTCGCCCCGCGCATCGCGCCGGACGAGCCGAGCGTGCTACAGGCGATCGAGAAGGCGCTGGGCTGATCGCGCGCCGACCAGGTTGACGCTCAGTTGTTCGAGGCAGTCGAGCCCGGCTTTATTGCCAGCGGCTTGATTGCCTGGGCATCGTGGGTGGTGCTCGCCGCGCAGGCGGCATACAGATGACCTTCGAATTGCTCGACGATCGTCTGCCACCCTTGGCGGCTAGCGTGCTGGCGCGCATTGAGGCGCACGCGTCGCAGGGTTTCGTCGTCCTCGAGCAACCAGCAGGCGGCGTCGATGAACGCCGGTTGATCGCCTGGCATGGCCAGGGCGCCGCTATGACCATGTCGAATATGCTGGGCCGCGGCGGCTTCGTCGTAGGCGACCACCGCCAGGCCCGAGGCCAGCGCTTCGAGCACCACGTTACCGAAGGTTTCAGTCAGGCTGGGAAACAGGAACAGGTCGCCACTGGCGTAATGCTGAGCCAGCACTTCGCCGCGTTGCGCGCCGCAGAAGATCGCCTCGGGCATCTGCTGTTGCAACTGCGCACGTTGCGGCCCGTCGCCCACCACGATCAGGCGCAGGCGTCGCTGTGGATGGGCCTGTTGCAGGGCGCGCAGGCAGGGTTGCAGCAGGGCCAGGTTCTTTTCCGCCGCCAGCCGCCCGACATGCAGCACCGCGATATCGTCCGCCGCTAACCCCCAGTGATCGCGCAGCGCTTGATCGCGCTTTGCCGGATTGAACAATTGTCCATCGACGCCCCGAGCCATCAAGGACAGACGCTCGAAGCCGCGCCGTTCCAGCTCCAGGCGCTGGCTGGCGCTGGGCACCAGAGTGGTGGCCGTGCGCCGATGGAACCAGCGCAAGTAATGCGTGAGCAGGCGGGCCAGCAGGCCCAGGCCGTATTGCCCGGAATACTGCGGGAAATTGGTGTGGAAGCCGCTGACCACGGCGATGCCCAGGCGTCGGGCCGCACGCAGGGCGCTAAGGCCCAGTGGGCCTTCGGTGGCGATGTACAGCACGTCCGGACGCTGCCGCCGCCAGCGCCGCCACAATTTGTGCATCGACACTTCGCCCCATTGCAGTCCCGGGTAGCCCGGCAGCGGCCAGCCACGGCACAGCAGCAGGCTATCGTCGGCGTTGGTGGCCATTTCGCCGGCCTGGCGCGGACGCACCACCTCGACCAGATGCCCGCGCAGACGCAGGCCATCGCTGAGCCGGCCCAGGGTGTTGGCCACGCCGTTTATCTCGGGTGGAAAGGTCTCGCTGACCAGGGTGACGCGTAGCGGCGGTGTATTCATGTGAAAAATTTTCCGCCTGCTTGATTGCCGCCATGTGACACAAAAATGATGGCCTTATGACGCCTGTTTTTCGGCACTTTTGCGTCCATCATTATTTATTTTTGGGCGGTTCAAGACTGTCTGGTTTCAGCCGATGAAGATGCCATTGACGGGTGGGTACGCTCGGGGAGAGCGGTGATGTTCAATAGCAAACTGAAGCAAGAAATCCAGCAACTGCGCGAGGAACTGCAATCCATCGAGCAGATCAAGAACAGCCTCGACAGCGAAATGCTCGTGCTGCAACTCGACCCCAAAGGGCGCATCGAGTCGGCCAACGGTAATTTCGAGAAGGAGATGCTCTACACCCGCGATCGCCTGATCGGCCGCAACATCGAGGACATCGTTCCCGAGCATGTGAAGTCGCTGGATTTCTATCAGCGCATGAAGACGGCCATCACCCGTGGCGAGCACCTGAACGGCGCTTTCCGTCTGCTGCGAGGCAACGGTGAGGAGGCCTGGCTGCGCTCGATCCTGCAACCGGTCAAGGGCACCGACGGGCGCATCCAGTGCTTCAGCCTGCATTCGAGCGACCTGACGCGTACCATCCAGACGTCGCGTGAGCACGAAAGCCTGATCAAGGCATTGATGCGCTCCACGGCAGTGATCGAGTTCAATCTCGACGGCATCGTGCTCACTGCCAACGACCGTTTCCTGCACGCGATGGGCTACAGCCTCGAGCAGATCCGCGGCAAGCATCACCGCCTGTTCTGCGAACCCGAGGAAGCCAATTCGGCGGCCTACCAACAATTCTGGGACAAGCTGCGCCGCGGTGAATTCGTGGTCGAGCGCTTCAAGCGCATCGACGCCCACGGGCGGGTGGTCTGGCTGGAGGCGTCTTACAACCCGATCATCGATGCCCATGATGTGCTGTACAAGGTGGTCAAGTTCGCCACCGTGATCACCGATCAGGTGAATCAGGAGATGGCCGTGGCGCGGGCCGCCGACATGGCCTACGGCACCTCCCAGGACACCGATGCCGCCGCGCGCAAGGCGACCGAGGTGGTGACACAGACCGTCGAGGTGATGCGTGGCCTGGAGCGCTCCATGCAGGAGGCGGCCGAAGGCATTCAGGCGCTGGACAAGCAGTCGAAAGTGATCGGTTCGATCATCAAGACCATCAGCGACATCGCCGGGCAGACCAACCTGTTGGCGCTCAACGCGGCAATCGAAGCAGCGCGGGCTGGCGAGCAGGGCAGGGGCTTTGCCGTGGTCGCCGACGAGGTCCGCCAACTGGCCTCGCGTACCAGCAGCGCCACCGAGGAAATCGCCCGCGTGGTGCAGCAGAACGAGCAGTTGGCCCAGGCGGCGGTGGACATCATCGACACCAGCAAGCGTCAGGCCGAGCAAGGCCTGACACTGGCCGATGAGACCGGCCAGGTGATCGTGGAGATTCAGGATGGGGCGCGGCAAGTGGTCAGCGCGGTGGGGCAGTTTTCCAATCAGTTGAGCCACTGACCGCACTACCCCTGGTGAGCGGGCGACGGATCAGCGTGGGCGATCGCGCTCGCGCACCCAGAACACCGTCGCCCCCGCCACCGCCGCCGGCATCATCAGCACGTTCACCCCGGGAATCAACAGCGCCAGGTAGGTGATGCCGCCAAAACCCAGGCTCTGCCAGCGCTTCTGGCGCAGCCAGGCGAGCATGTCCTGCCAGCTCATCTTGTTGTTGTCCGCCGGGTAGTCGATGTACTGGATGGCCATCATCCACACACCGAATACCAGCCACAGCGGCGCGGCGACCACGTTTACCACCGGAATCAGCGACAGGATGAACAGTCCGATGGCCCGTGGCAGGAAGTAGCCGAGCTTGCGCATCTCGCGGCCAAGCGTGCGCGGCACCATGGCCATCAGCTCGCCCCAACTGAACGCCGGGAAGTGGTCTTCGCCACGTACCACCACTTCCACCTTCTCGGCCAGGAAGCCGTTGAACGGTGCAGCGATGATGTTGGCCAGCAGGGTGAAGGTGAAGAACACCATCAGGACCACCAGCACGACGAACAGTGGCCAGAGAATGTAGGTGAGAAAGCTCAGCCAACTGGGCAGGGTCGGCATCAGTGTGTCGACCCACAGGCTGAACTGATGGCCGGCGAAGTAGATCAGGCCGCCGAACAGCAGGATGTTGATCGCCAACGGCAGCAGCACGAACAGGCGCAGGCTGGGGCTCAGGACCAGCTTCAGGCCTTCGCGCAGGTACTGCGGGCCGGACAGGACGGGGGCTTGCATCGAAAGGCTCCACGGAAGGGAAAACGCGCTGACCTTACCGAGTTTGCGGCGTCGGCGAAAGACGCGACACCCTCTGTAACAAAGCCGAGCGACAGTACCGGCAACGACGGCGCGTGCGGATAGAGCCTGCCTATGAGGTGGATTGTCGAAGGATATTTCCTTACTCTTTGCCACCTCGCTACAGTGCGTTCACTTTATTTACGCCACGAAACGCCGCGAGCCCTCTGTGGGAGGTGGCCCCCCAGGTTTTCGGACCTGCGCGTAGTAGCCTTCCCCAAGTGCTGCGCAGGTCCTTTTTCATTTCCAGCCGGCTTTGCCGGCACAGCGGTGTCGGCCTGTTCAGGCCGGCTCGACAGGAGCACGCCATGTCCGAAGTTCGTCATTCCCGCGTCATCATCCTCGGTTCCGGTCCTGCCGGTTACAGCGCTGCGGTGTACGCGGCCCGTGCCAACCTCAAGCCGCTGCTGATCACCGGCATGCAGGCCGGCGGCCAGCTGACCACCACCACCGAAGTGGACAACTGGCCGGGCGACCCCCATGGCCTGACCGGCCCTGCGCTGATGCAGCGCATGCAGGAGCACGCGGAACGCTTCGAGACCGAGATCGTTTTCGATCACATCAATGCCGTCGACCTGGCCAACAAGCCGTTCACCCTGCGCGGTGACAGCGGCACCTACACGTGCGACGCGCTGATCGTCGCCACCGGCGCCAGCGCGCGCTATCTGGGCCTGCCGTCGGAAGAAACCTTCATGGGCAAGGGCGTGTCGGCCTGCGCGACCTGCGACGGTTTCTTCTATCGCAACAAGCCGGTCGCCGTGGTCGGTGGCGGCAACACCGCGGTGGAAGAGGCACTGTACCTGGCCAACATCGCCAGCAAAGTAACCCTGGTGCACCGCCGCGATACCTTCCGCGCCGAGAAGATCCTGATCGACAAGCTGCACGCTCGTGTGGCCGAGGGCAAGATCGAACTCAAGCTCAACGCCACCCTGGACGAAGTGCTCGGCGACAACATGGGCGTGACCGGCGCGCGCCTGAAGAACAACGATGGCAGCAGCGACGAGATCAAGGTCGATGGCGTGTTCATCGCCATCGGTCATACCCCGAACACGTCGCTGTTCGAAGGGCAACTGACGCTCAAGGATGGTTACCTGGTGGTCAGCGGCGGTCGCGAAGGCAATGCCACTGCCACCAATGTCGCCGGTGTGTTCGCGGCGGGCGACGTGGCTGACCATGTGTACCGTCAGGCCATCACGTCGGCGGGTGCCGGCTGCATGGCCGCGCTGGATGTGGAGCGTTATCTGGACGGCCTGGCCAACGCGTCGTTCTGATAGAAGGCGCGGCGCGCAACGCGCCGCGTTTGCGATCGCTGGGCCACGACAGCAGCCCGGCGATCCACCTGAACGGGCCGCAGTTACAGGCTCAATCGCATCGACAGATCCACCGCCTTCACATCCTTGGTCATCGCGCCGATGGAGATGTAGTCCACGCCGGTTTCAGCGATCACCCGCAGTGTACTTTCGTTGACCCCGCCGCTGGCCTCCAGCTTGGCTTTGCCTGCGTTCAGGCGAACGGCTTCACGCATCTCGTCCAGGCTCAGCTCGTCGAGCATCACGATATCTGCGCCCGCCGCCAGCGCCTGATGCAGTTCGTCCAGGCTTTCCACCTCGATTTCCACCGGCTTGCCGGGCGCAATGCGCCGTGCGGCTGCAACGGCTTCGGCCACGCCGCCACAGGCTGCAATGTGGTTCTCCTTGATCAGGAAGGCGTCGAACAGGCCGATGCGGTGGTTGTCGCAACCGCCGCAGGTCACGGCGTATTTCTGTGCCAGGCGTAGGCCGGGCAGGGTCTTGCGGGTATCGAGCAGCCGCACCTGGGTGCCTTCGACCAGATTGGTCAGAAAGCGTGCGCGGGTCGCCACGCCTGAGAGCATTTGCAGGAAATTCAACGCCGAACGCTCGCCAGTGAGCAGCGAGCGCGCCGGCCCTTCGAGGTGAAACAGCGCCTGGTCAGCTTCAGCCTGCTCACCGTCGATCACGCGCCAGTGCACGGCTACGCGCGGATCGAGCTGGCGGAACACCGCGTCGACCCAGGCGGTACCGGCGATCACGCAGCGCTCGCGGGTGATGACGGTGGCCTTGGCCAACCGCTCGGCAGGGATGAGCTGGGCGGTGATGTCGCCGCTGCCGACGTCTTCGAGCAGTGCGCGGCGCACGTTGGCTTCGATTTCGGCGGTGAGGTCGGCGAGACGTAGGTTCGGCATGGTCGGCTCCACAAGCAAAGTGGCGCCGATTATAGGGCAGGGGACCACGCTTTACAGCCGTGCAAGCCGATGTCGATAACTGTGCACCGGGTCGCGTACTCGGCAGGGCGTGTTGGCAGCTGTCATCTTTTTCATCAATAATGACGCCTTGTATTTGACGTCATCGCTTTGACGAATCGAATTCGACTGTCGATCAATACCCAGCAAGGAGTTCGGGATGCGCGATGAAGGCAGGGTGGGCCCCTTCGGGGTGACCCTCGACAGCAGGCGGCCAGCGCCCTTGCCTGGCCTTCCCATGGTCCTCCTGCAAGTGCGTGACAAAGCCGCGTTGCACTTGCGCCAGGGGCTCCAGGCGTTGTTCGACAACGCCGACGACACCCTCTTCGAGATGGCCGACAAGGCTGGCGTTGGCGATCCGCAGCACCTGTATTTCGAAGCCATGCGCGATCTTCGGCTCAAGCGTAAAAGTATCGAGCGCGCCTTTCTCGACACCCTTCACGACACCTTCCTGCAACTCGGTCAGATCGACCCGCTGGGAAACTTCGACCTGGCCATCGGCAAACCTTCGCGCGAGCGCACCTTGGCAATGGGGGCGATGGTCGAGCGCGTGCTGGCGCGCGATGGGTTCGCCCTGGAACAACTGAGCCAGCGTTTCACCGCGCTGCTCGACCGGCCCGTGCAGGTGCACGGCAATCCCCTCGGGCCTGCCTGTCTGTGCCGCTATTTTCTCGATGCGGGCCGCGAGCTGGGCGTGGGCCAGCGGGTCAAACTGATCCTGCTGCAATTGTTCGAGCGTTACGTGCTGCGCGATGTCGATGTGCTGTACGCGCAAGCCAACCAATTGCTGGCCGCCGCCGGCGTGCTTGGGCATCTGGCGCCGGGGCCGCGTCGGCGCGTCGAGGATCGGGCGCTGGTCGGACGCTGCGGTCCGACCTCTTTGATTGGCGGGCCTGACCTGGATGCCGACCGCGCCGGACAGGCCTTCTTCGCGTCGCTGCAGGACCTGCTGGCGCCCCGCCGCGGTCGCCTCGCCCCACGCGTACAGAGCGTGGCGGCGGCACAGGCGATCGGTACTGCGGACCTGTTGCGCCTGATCACGCACTTGCAGCACTACCTGCCGGAACCGGTCGAGGCCGACGATTTCGATCTCGGCCAGCAACTGGAGCAACTGCTGCTGCGCATTGGCGTACGCAGTGGCACCCGGCGGCGCCTGGCCACGGACGATGAAGACTTGATCAACCTCATCGGACTGTTGTTCGATCATGTCCGTCGCGACGACAACCTGCCCGAAGCCCTGCGGGCGCTGCTGGTCCGTCTGCACCTTCCCCTGCTCAAGGTGGCCTTGCTGGACAAAAGTCTGTTCAGCCGCACCAGTCATCCCGCGCGTCGGCTGCTCAACGAAATCGCCGCCATGGCCATCGACTGGGAGGGCGCCGGCGAGGCGCTGCATGCGCGGATGGAACGTGTCATCCAGCGCCTGCTCAGCGATTTCGACGACGACCTGCAGGTCGTTAACGATGTGCTCGAGGAGTTCCTGCAGTTCAGCGCAGAAGAGCGTCGGCGCAGTGAGTTGCTGGAACAGCGCACCCGTGATGCCGAACAGGGGCGGGCGCGTGCGTTGCAGGCGCGTCGACAGGTCCAGTTGGAACTCGACCGCCGCTTGCGCGGGCGCCTGGTGCCACGCGTGGTGCAGACCATGCTGATGGAGTGCTGGAGTCAGGTGTTGTTGCTCGCCTGGCTCAAGCATGGCGAAGGCTCGCAAGCCTGGGAGCACGGCCTGGCGACACTGGACGCCTTGCTCGAGAGCATCACCGTGCGGCCCCAGCCCCCGGCGCGCCAACGTTTGATCGAGCAGTTGCCCGGGCTGCTCAAGGCCTTGCGTGATGGCCTGGCCGGGGTGGCGCTGGACTCGGCCGTACAACGGGCCTTCTTCATGGAGTTGGAGCGTCTGCACCTGCGCGCTTGCGCCGAGCCCGGTCAATGGCAGGGCGAGATCGACGAGGTCCGGATACGTGAGCCGATCATCCTGGCCATCGCCGAGGAGCCGGCCGGCAGTTGCGTATCGCCGTTGGCGGCGCACAGCCTGCAGTTGCAGCAGGTCAGGCGCCTGCGCCTGGGCACTTGGGTCGAGTTGCATGATGAAGACGAGCCGCTGCGCTGCAAGTTGGTGGCACGCGTCGAAGGGAGCGATCGGCTGGTCTTCGCCAATCGCACCGGCATGAAAGTGCGCGAATGGAGCAGTGCTGGCCTGGCCCTGGCGCTGCGCCGAGGCGAGGCGAGGGTGCTGGATGACGGCTTGCTGTTCGAGCGCGCCTTGGAGGCCGTGCTGGAAGAGCTGCGTTCAGCCGAAGTGCGTTGAGCCGGGGCTATCATTCACATGCACGCGTCATCTGGCCGGGGCATACTGATGCCTTGTTCCCGGCGTCTTTCAGGATCTGCCTCATGCAATTGGACCGCGCCAGCGGCTGGTTCAGCGGTGTCACTCACTGCCCCTCGCCCAATTTCAACGCCCGTCCCCTCGGCGAGGCGATCTCCCTGCTGGTGATTCACAACATCAGCTTGCCGCCAGCCTGTTTCGGCACCGGCAAAGTCCAACAGTTCTTCCAGAATCGCCTCGATCCCGCCGAGCATCCTTATTTCGACAGCATCGCGCACCTGACCGTATCGGCACACCTGTTCGTCGAACGCGACGGCGCCGTGACCCAGTTCGTGTCGCTGCTCGACCGCGCCTGGCATGCCGGGGTGTCACGTTTCGACGGCCGTGAAGGCTGCAACGACTTTTCCATCGGCATCGAGCTGGAGGGCACCGATGCGCTGGCCTACACCGATGCCCAGTACGACGCTCTGGTCCAGCTCTCGCGCCAGATCCGCCAGCAATGGCCGGCGATCGATCTGGAGCGCATCCAGGGTCACAGCGACATTGCGCCGGGGCGCAAGACCGACCCCGGCCCGGCTTTCGACTGGCGGCGTTACCGCGCCGCGCTGAACGAGGATGCGGTATGAGTTTTCTGGTATTGGTCCTGATCCTCTGGGTCGAGCAGTTCTCGGCCTGGCGCCATCGTCTGCAGCGAGACGGCTTTTTCCTCGCCGAGCTGGCGCGTCTGGAGCGCCGAGGACGCGTGTCGGCCGACTGGAGTCTGGTGCTGCTGGTGCTGGCGCCCGTGCTGCTGCTGGCATTGCTGCTGTATGTGCTGCAGCCAGTGGCCTATGGCTTGCTGGCGCTGCCGGTGCACCTGCTGGTCCTGCTCTACAGCCTCGGCCGCGGCGATACCAAGGCGGCCCTCGGACCGTTTCGCGATGCCTGGCGTCGCGGCGACGAACAGGCCGCCCTGCATGTGGCCGAGCGCGACCTGGGCTTGGCCGCGGACGACCCGCGCGACCTTCTGGTCCGGGTGCAGGGCAACCTGCTGTGGCAGGCCTACCAGAGCTTTTTCGCGGTGATCTTCTGGTATGTCCTGCTGGGGCCGGCCGCGGCGCTCGGCTACCGGTTGCTCGCCCTGAGCGCCGCCCACGCTCATCAGCCCGCGCTCAAGGCGCGTGCGGTGCAATTGCGCCACCTCATGGACTGGCTACCGGTACGGGTGCTGGCGCTGAGTTTCGCGCTGGTCGGCAACTTCGTAGCGGTGACCCGGGTGATGCTGCACGAGTTGCTCAACTGGCACCTCAGTGCCGGGCAACTGATCGCTCGCGTAGGCAGGGTGGCCGACGATATTCCTGAGCAGGAAGAGGCGCAGAGCGCACTGGCGCGTCTGGACAGTCTGTGGGAACTGCTGCTGCGCAGTGCGGTGTTGTGGTATGCCGGGTTCGCCTTGTGGACGGTGCTGCTGTGAGCACCGGGGCGACGCCGGTCAGTCGTCGTGCGGCCAGCCGAACAGCTCGCAGGTGTTGCGGCGGGTAGCGTCGGCCAGCACCTGCGCCTCGACGCCCATGATGTCGGCCAGGGCGCGGGCGATGTCCGGCAGGTGCTCGGGGCTGTTGCGCACGCCTGGGTGCATGACCGGTGCCATGTCCGGCGCGTCCGTTTCCAGGACCAGACTCTCCAGCGGCAGACGCGGCAGTGTCTTGCGCAAGCGCAGCGCCTGGGGCCAGGTGGCGGCGCCGCCGAGGCCCAGCTTGAAGCCGAGCTTGATGTACTCACGCGCCTCCTCGGCGCTGCCGGCGAAGGCATGGACGATGCCCGCGCGTGACGGTCTGTAGCGTTTGAGGGTAGCGATCACCTGGGCGTGGCTGCGGCGCACGTGCAGCAAGGCGGGCAGGTCGAAATCGCAGGCCATCTGCAACTGCGCTTCGAACAGCGACTGCTGGCGCGCCTTGTCCAGCGCTGGAAGGTAATAGTCCAGCCCGAATTCGCCGACGGCGCACAGGCGCGGATCGCCGTGCAGGCGCTCCAGCCATTGGCGCAGTTGCGTCAGGTGTTCCGGGCGATGCTGGTCGAGGTACACCGGATGCAGGCCCAGCGCCGCGGGCAGGCGCGTGTCATGGCAAGCCAGGTTCCACACCCGTTGCCAGTTTTGCTGATCAACCCCCAGTACCACCATGCGCTCGACGCCGCGCGCCGTCGCGGTGGCCAGCAGGCGCTCGCGGTCGGCGTCGAAGTCGGGAAAGTCCAGGTGGGTGTGGGTGTCGATCAGGCGCATGCTCAGACCGCAATGCGCTGCTTGAAGGTCCGCGCCACCGCGTGCACCCCTGGCGCATAGCGCTTCTGCTCGATGGCGGCCAGCGCCAGTTCCAGGGCAGTGGCGGCGATCTGCCCGTGCTGCTGCGCCATGGCGTTGACCGGCAGCGGCAGGAAGTCCAGCAACTGGTTGTCGCCAAAGGTGCCCAACTGCAATTGCCGGGCTTCGCTGCCGCGTGCCTGCAGGGCATCGAACACGCCCTGCAGCAGCACGTACGAGGTGGTGATCAAGGCGTCGGGCAGGCCACCCAATTCGTCCAGCAGCGCCTGCATCAGTCGCTGACCGCAGGCGCGGCTGAACGCCTCGCCCTCTTGGCGTCGCACCTCGCCAACGAAGCCCTGCAAGGCGTCGTCGAAGCCTGCCGCACGGGCCTGACTCACCGACAGTTCCGGGCGTGCGCCGATCAGCGCGATGCTGCGCGGCGCGGTGAGCAGCAAGCTGTCGGTGAGCTGGCGGCTGGCATTGTGGTCGTCGCTGATCACCGAGCAGAAATGCTCGGGGTCCAGGCAGCGGTCGATGGCGATCACCGGCAGGCCCTTGGCCTGCATCTCGCGGTAGCTGTCGTCCTCGGCCGGCAGGCAACTGGCGACGAACAGCGCGTCGCAGCGGCGGGCGCGGAACAACTGCTGCAACTGGCGTTCGCTTTCGGGCTGGTCGTCGCTGCTGGCAATCAGCAACTGATAGCCACGGGCACGCGCGCCTTGCTCCAGTTGCTTGGCGATGCGCGCATAGCTGGGGTTTTCCAGGTCCGGCAAGATGAAGCCGAGGGTCCGCGTGTGACGGCTGCGCAGGCCGGCAGCCTGGGGATTGGGTGTGAAGTCATGGGCTGCGACGACGGCGCGCACCCGCTCGACGGTGGCGCTGCTGATGCGCTGCTGTTCGGCCTTGCCGTTGATGACATAGCTGGCAGTGGTCACGGAGACACCGGCCAGACGTGCGATATCGCTGAGTTTCACCGCATTTTCCTTGTTATTACCGAGGCAGTCGGAGACGCGTGGTGAGGTAGTCTTACCCGCAATTGTGTCCAAGTGCAGGCGACCATTGTCGCAATTGTTCCGACAAACTGGGGCTTTTTCCCACGCAGATTATCGAGTAACGTGGCGGCCTCGTCAGATTAAACGTTTCAGCATCCATCAATTGGGGTCTGCTCTGAAAGCCCCAGGATGAAAAATACGTTGAATCCCACAACAATAACCTCAGTTCCCGACTGCGGGTACTGCAAAAGGAGAGGGTCATGCTCGAGCTCGCCAATGAGCAGATAGCCATGGGCCAGGTGGCCGTCGACAAAGCGTCGGCGCTGCGCCTGCTCGCGGACCGGTTGGTCGCCGATGGTCTGGTCGCCGAGGGATACCTCGACGGGTTGCAGGCCCGCGAGGCGCAAGGTTCCACCTTTCTCGGTCAGGGCATCGCCATTCCCCATGGCACGCCGCAGACCCGCGACCTGGTGTTCGCCACCGGTGTACGTCTCTTGCAGTTTCCCGACGGCGTCGACTGGGGCGACGGTCAGATCGTCTACCTTGCCATCGGCATCGCCGCGCGCTCGGACGAGCACTTGCGCCTGCTGCAACTGCTCACCCGTGCCCTGGGTGAAACCGACCTGGCCGAGGCGCTGCGACGCGCCAGTTCCGCCGACGCGCTGCTCAAGCTGTTGCAGGGCGCACCGCGCGAACTGGAACTGGACGCCCAACTGATCAGCCTGAACCTGCCCGCCGACGACTTTGACGAACTGGCCTGGCGCGGCGCTCGCCTGCTGCAACGCGCAGGGTGTGTGGACAGTGGCTTTGCCGCGCTGCTGCAACAGGCCGAGCCGCTGCCGCTGGGCGAGGGCTTGTGGTGGTTGCACAGCGAGCGCGAGGTGCTGCAACCAGGGCTGGCCTTCGTGACCCCGCAGCAGCCCTTGCGCCACCGCGACCAGCCGCTCAATGGCCTGTTCTGCCTGGCCAGCCTGGGCGCTGCACACCAGGCGTTGCTTGAGCGCCTGTGCCAGGTGCTCATCGAAGGTCGGGGTCAGACCCTCTACCAGGCCACCAGCAGCCGCGATGTGCTTCAGCTGCTGGGCGGCGAGGTGCCAGCCGATTGGCCCAGTGTCCGGGTGATGCTGGCCAACCCTCACGGTTTGCATGCGCGCCCCGCCAAGGTACTGGCGCAGTTGGCCAAAGGGTTCGACGGCGAGATCCGTATCCGTGTGACCGACAGCGGCCAGGCTGGCGTTTCGGTCAAGAGCCTGAGCCGCCTGTTGTCCCTGGGCGCCCGCCGGGGACAGGAACTGGAGCTGATCGCCGAGCCGAGCATCGCCGCCGACGCGCTGCCGGTGCTGCTGGCGGCCATCGAGCAAGGCCTGGGCGAGGACGTCGAGCCGCTGCCGAGCACGCCTGAGCTTGCCCCGCAGCCCGTACCCGAAACCCTCCAGGCGCCGCTGCCGGGCACTCAAGTGCAGGGTGTCGGTGCGGCGCCGGGTATCGCCAGTGGCCCGGCCCACGTGCGCGTCGAACGCGAGATCGACTACCCACTGCGCGGCGAATCCTGCGCCCAGGAGCGCGCGCGTCTGCGCGCTGCCTTGGCTGCGGTTAACGATGAGTTGCAGGCGCTGGTACAGCGCAGCGACAAGGCCATCGCGGAGATTTTCGTCACCCACCAGGAAATGCTCGCCGATCCGGCCCTGACCGACGAAGTGGATCAGCGCCTGACCCAGGGCGAAAGCGCCGCAGCGGCCTGGATGACGGTGATCGAGGCTGCCGCCAGCCAGCAGGAAGCGCTGCGCGATGCGTTGCTGGCCGAGCGCGCTGCCGACCTGCGCGATGTCGGCCGGCGGGTGCTGGCCCAGTTGTGCGGCGTGACCGAGCAGGCTGAGCCGCAGCAGCCCTACGTGCTGGTCATGGCCGAAGTCGGGCCGTCCGACGTGGCGCGCCTGGACCCGCAGCGGGTCGCCGGTATCGTCACCGCCCATGGCGGCGCCACCGCCCACAGCGCCATTGTCGCCCGCGCCTTGGGCATTCCCGCCGTGGTCGGTGCGGGCGCAGCGATCCTGTTGCTCGAGCCCGGCACGGCGTTGCTCCTCGATGGCCAGCGCGGCAAGGTCAGCGTGGCGCCGCCGGCCGACGAGTTGCAGCGTGCGCTGGCCGAGCGCGACCAGCGCGAACAACGCTTGCAGGCGGCCTGGAGTCAGCGTCACGCGCCGGCAGTGACCCGTGACGGCCATGCCCTCGAAGTGTTCGCCAACATCGGCGACAGCAGCAGCATCGACAAAGTGGTCGAACAGGGCGCCGAAGGCGTCGGTCTGCTGCGCACCGAACTGATCTTCATGGCCCATCCGCAAGTACCGGACGTGGCCACCCAGGAAGCCGAGTACCGCCGTGTGCTCGATGGCCTGCAAGGGCGTCCCCTGGTGGTGCGCACCCTCGATGTGGGGGGCGACAAGCCGCTGCCGTACTGGCCCATCGCCGCCGAGGACAATCCGTTTTTGGGCGTGCGCGGGGTGCGCTTGACCCTGCAGCGTCCGCAGGTCATGGAAGACCAGTTGCGCGCACTGCTGCAGGCCGCCGACGACCGACCGCTGCGCATCATGTTCCCGATGGTCGGGCAGATGCACGAATGGCGAGCGGCCAAGGCCATGGTCGAGCGCCTGCGCCAGGACATCCCAGTGGCCGACCTGCAGGTGGGCATCATGATCGAAGTGCCCTCGGCGGCGCTGCTGGCCCCGCAACTGGCCCGCGAAGTGGACTTCTTCAGCATCGGCACCAACGACCTGACCCAGTACACCCTGGCCATCGACCGTGGCCATTCGAGCCTGTCGGCCCAGGCCGATGGCCTGCACCCGGCCGTGCTGCAACTGATCGACATGACCGTGCGCGCCGCCCATGCCGAAGGCAAGTGGGTGGGCGTGTGCGGCGAGCTGGCCGCCGACCCGCAAGCGGTGTCGGTGCTGCTGGGGCTGGCGGTCGATGAACTCAGCGTTTCGCCGCGCAGCATCGCCGAAGTCAAGGCCCTGGTCCGCCAGGCCGATTACTCGACGGCCTGCGCCCTGGCGCGCGAGGCCTTGCAACAAGACAGCGCCGAGGCAGTACGGGCGCTGGTGGAGCGTTATTGAATGGCCAAGATTCTCACCCTGACCCTCAACCCGGCGCTGGACCTCACCGTCAGCGTCGAGCGCCTGCGTATCGGTGCGGTCAATCGCGCCGTGGAGCAGCGTTGCCACGCCGCTGGCAAGGGCCTGAACGTGGCCCAGGTGCTGGCTGATCTCGGCCACCAGATCACCGTCGCCGGCTTTCTCGGGCGCGACAATCCACAGCCTTTCGAGGCGCTGATTGCCCAGCGCGGTTTTGTCGACGCGTTCGTACGCGTGGACGGTGAAACCCGCACCAACCTCAAGTTGGTCGAAGCGCACGGGCAAGTCACCGACGTCAATGGGCAAGGACCGCAGGTGGATGCCGCTGCCCAGGCCGAGCTGCTCGAACGACTGGCTGCGCTGGCGGGCGAACATGCGCTGGTGGTGGTGGCGGGCAGTCTGCCGCGGGGTATCAGCCCGCAGTGGTTCACTCACCTGCTGGAGCAACTGAAGTCGCAAGGGCTGAAGGTGGTGCTGGACACCAGCGGCGAGGCACTGCGTGCTGGTCTTCAGGCAGCGCCCTGGCTGATCAAACCCAACACCGACGAGCTGGCTGAACTGACGGGCAGCGGCGTCGAAGACTTCACCGCTCAGCAGACGGCGGCCCAGCGTCTGCTCGACAGCGGCGTCGGCCACGTGGTGGTGTCCCAGGGTGCCCAGGGCGTGAACTGGTTCAGCGCCGAGCGCACCCTGCATGCCCAGCCGCCCAAGGTCAGCGTCGCCAGTACCGTGGGCGCGGGCGACTCGCTGGTCGCCGGTATGGTGCACGGGCTGCTACTGGGCGAAGGCGCCGGCCAGACCCTGTGCCGTGCCACCGCCATCGCCGCCCAGGCGGTGACCCAGGTTGGCTTCGGGATCACTGATCGCGAGCAACTCGCGCAGTTGGAGGCCGCCGTGCAACTGACCGAACAACAACAAGAGGCTCGCCGATGAACATCGCGATCGTCACCGCCTGCCCGAATGGCCAGGTGTCGAGTGTATTGAGTGCGCGCCTGCTGGCGGCGGCAGCGCAGCGTCGAGGCTGGAGCACCAGCGTCGAGGTGTGGGATGCCGACCATCCCGAGCGACGCCTGAGTGCGGCGCAGATCGCCGAGGCTGACTGGGTGCTGGTGGTCAGCACCGGGACCGTGGACCTCAGCCGCTTCGTCGGCAAGCGCCTGTTCCAGAGCACGCCGGCCCAGGCCTTGGCCGACCGGGAAAACTTCCTCGACGACGCGGCGGCCAAGGCCCAGGTGCTGGAGCACAGCGTCGCTGCCGAGCCTGCGCACGTCCATGCCGCGCCGCGTATTGTCGCCGTCACCGCCTGCCCGACTGGCGTGGCGCACACCTTCATGGCCGCCGAAGCGCTGCAGCAAGCGGCGCGCGACCTGGGCTACGACTTCAATGTCGAGACCCAGGGCTCGGTCGGTGCACGCAATCCGCTGTCGGCCGAGGCCATCGTCCAAGCCGACGTGGTGCTGTTGGCCGCCGACATCGAAGTGCCCACCGCGCGCTTTGCCGGCAAGCGCATCTATCGCTGCGGCACCGGTATCGCCTTGAAGCAGGCACGCGCCACGCTGGACAAGGCGTTGGCCGAGGGGCGTGTCGAAACGGCTGACGCCGCCAGCGCCCAGGCGCCGGCCAAGGGCGAGAAGGCTGGGGTGTACAAGCACTTGCTGACGGGCGTGTCGTTCATGCTGCCGATGGTGGTGGCCGGTGGTCTGTTGATCGCCTTGTCGTTCGTCTTCGGCATCGAAGCCTACAAAGAGGCAGGCACCTTGCCTGCCGCGCTGATGCAGATCGGCGGCGAAGCGGCGTTCAAGCTGATGGTGCCGATGCTGGCCGGCTACATTGCCTGGTCCATCGCCGACCGTCCGGGCCTGGCGCCGGGCATGATCGGTGGGCTGCTGGCCAGCACCTTGGGCGCGGGCTTCATCGGCGGTATCGTCGCCGGCTTCCTGGCCGGTTACAGCGCCAAGGCGATCAGTCGCTGGGCGCGCCTGCCCAGCAGCCTGGAAGCGCTCAAACCGATTCTGATCATTCCGTTGCTGGCCAGCCTGTTCACAGGCCTGGTGATGATCTACGTGGTCGGTCATCCGGTGGCGGCAATGCTCGAAGGGCTGACGCGCTTTCTCGACAGCATGGGCACCACCAACGCCATCCTGCTCGGCCTGCTGCTGGGCGGCATGATGTGCGTGGACTTGGGCGGGCCGATCAACAAAGCGGCCTATGCCTTCTCGGTCGGGCTGCTGGCCTCGTCCAGCTACGCGCCAATGGCCGCGACCATGGCGGCGGGCATGGTGCCGCCGATCGGCCTGGGCCTGGCGACCTTCCTGGCGCGTCGCAAGTTCGCCCAGAGCGAGCGCGAGGCGGGCAAGGCGGCGTTGGTTCTGGGGTTGTGCTTCATTTCCGAAGGGGCGATCCCGTTCGCGGCCAAAGACCCGTTGCGGGTGATCCCGGCGAGCATCGCCGGCGGCGCGCTGACCGGTGCGCTGTCGATGTACTTCGGCTGCAAGCTCATGGCGCCGCACGGCGGGTTGTTCGTGCTGCTGATTCCCAACGCCATTAACCATGCCCTGCTGTACCTGCTGGCGATCGTGGCCGGCAGTGTGGTGACGGCCGTGGTCTATGCGCTGCTCAAGAAGCGTGAACAAGCGGAGTTGGTGGTGGCGCCTGCGTCGGTCAACTGACCGACAATCAGCCGCGCCGTTTGGCACGCAACGGCGTCAACAGATCGCCCAGGCCGTTGTGGTCGATCTCGTGCATCAAGGCCAGCAGCCCGCCCAGTTCTCCGGGCGGGAAGCCTTTGCGGGCGAACCAGGCCAGGTAGTCACCCGGCAGGTCGGCGATGAGTCGGCCTTGATACTTGCCGAAGGGCATGGAGCGAGTGACCAGCAGTTGCAAGAGCTCGGGTTTCATCTTTCTTACGGTCCTTTGCGTTGAAAGCCGACCATACAGCATTCGGTCCACCCTGCAATCTGCACGAGCCCCTAAGCGGCGATCATGCAGAACGCTGCAGTCGTGAAATGAGCCTTTAACTTCAACTTATTGAAATTAAAGGATTTATTTTTATCGTTCGACTTGGCACGAAGGCTGCTCTCTTCTTGGGGGACTATCACCTGCCAAGGAGTTACGCCATGAGCAACCCGAACAAAGACGTGATCGACGTACTGAACAACCTGATCGAGTACAGCAAAGACGGCGAGAAGGGTTTCAAGGAATCGGCCGATGATGTCAAGAATCCTCAACTGAAGGCATTCTTCGAGCAACGTGCAATCGACTGCGCCCAAGCCGCACGTGAACTGCAAGCTGAAGTGCGCCATCTGGGCGGCGATCCGGAAACCTCCACCAGCTTCAGCGGCGACCTTCACCGTGGCTGGCTGAACCTGAAATCGATGTTCACCGGCAAAGACGAAGAAGCCGTGCTGAACACCGTCGAAGAGGGCGAAGACCATGCGCTCAAGGCTTACAAAGAAGCCCGTGAAAAGCTGGTCAAGCTCAACAATGCCAACGCACACAATGCGTTGACTTTGGTCGACGGCCAGTTGCAAGGCGTGCAGCGTAACCACGACCAAGTCAAGACTCTGCGCAACGCTGCCCGCGCCAAGTCTTAAATAGCGGGTCCCTCTACGCGGTTACGGCCGTTGGCTTTGGCCCGGTAGAGCGCTTCATCGGCGGCACCCAGCACCCTGGTCAGGTCGTGCTGGGTGCCGGCTTCATGCAGCCCGATGCCGATACTCACGGTGATCGGTCGCTCATCCCCTCCGAACGGCGGCAATGCTTCGACGCTCAGGCGGATACGCTCTGCCAATAGCCGCGCGCCGGCCAACTCGGTCTCCGGCAACACCACCTGAAACTCCTCACCGCCATACCGCGCTGCCAGGTCGGCCGGACGGCGGATGCTCAATTCGATAGTGCGCGCCACTTCACGCAGGGCATGGTCGCCACCGGCGTGACCATGGCGCTGGTTGAACGCCTTGAAATGATCCACATCGACCATCAGCACCGCCAACGGCGTGCGGTTGCGCTGGGCACGAGCCCATTCCTGACGCAGCACCTGATCCAGCCGCCTGCGGTTGGCCAGGCCGGTCAGGCTATCGGTGGCGGCCAGAGTGGCAAGGCCTTGCTCGGCATGATGACGGCGGCGCAATTCGCGTCCTAGCAGCAGCGTGAGCCAGAGAATGCCCAGGCACAGCACGCCGGTGGCCAAGCCGACGATGATCGCCGTACGTCGCCAGGCCTGGAAGACTTCGCTGGAGGAGTGCGCCACCAGTACGATCAAGGGCAGATCGCCTACACGGGCGAAGGTGTACATGCGCTGTTCGTCGAACAATTCCGAATGGGCGCTGAAGCTGCCGCTGTGCTCTTGCAGGATGCGCTGGAAATTCGGTTGCTGGCTGAAGTCGCCGCCGATGGCCGGTTGTCCAGGCCCCAGGGGCTCTCGTGCAAGCAAGTGACCGCTGGTGTTGAGCAGGTTGATGCTGCTGTGCTCGCCGATGTCCAGGCGCTGGAACAGTTCGCTGAAGTACGACAGGCGCAGAGCGCCGGTCGCCAGGCCCGCGAACTCGCCATTGGCGCCTGAAATGCGTCGGCTGAAACTGATGCACCAATCCAGATCGCCCAGCCTGGCCTTGAACGGCGGCCCGATGAGCAGCCCGAGGTTGGGGTGGTCGCGATGCGCCTTGAACACGCCGGTATCAGCGAAATTGGCTTTGCGCGGGACCAGGCTGGTAGAGTCTCCGACCACATTGCCTTGCCCGTCCAGCCACAGCACATCGCCACGGCTCTGATCGACCAGCGCCGGGTTGAACAGCAGCCGATGCCGCATGGTACTCGGCACTTGCGCCAGGTCCTTGCGCCCCACCGCCCAGATGAGCTCCTTGAGCGACTGGTCGTAAAGCTCCGCGTTATTAAGGATATCGCTCTCGATCAACTGGACGATGTTGCTCGACGCGCGGATTGACGATTGCTCGACGTTGTCCCGTTCACGGCCCAGCAGGTAACTGACGATGCCGACTATCGCGAGCACGGCGAGGCAACTGCCCAGATTGAGGATCAGTTCGGGGTGAGGCCTGGAGAGGGTGGGGCGCGGGATTCGAGTGTGCGACATCAGGCTCGCGACTGCATAAGCCCCTCTTGCCGTGAGGGTCGGGCTATCAAGCGGCGGCGACAGTGTAGGCAAGTGGCTATTGTCGGACAAGACAGTCTGTCGCAAATGCGCGCCTCATGCGCGCCAGGCGAGCGGTGCTGGGCGAACGGGCAGAAGGCTGCCCGTTCGGAGAGTGGACGGTTGCCGCTCAGAACACCGCGAGCGGGTAATCGACGATCAGACGGATCTCGTCGTTGTCGTTGTCCACCGCCGAGTAGCCTCGACTGCCCCGGTGGCTGGCATAGCGCAGCAGCAGCGAGAGGTCCTTGAACTGCCCTTCCTGGAAGACGTATTTCACGTCCAGGTCGCGCTCCCAGTGGCGCGCATCCTTGCCCTCGGCGCTGTACCACTGACCGTAGCCGGCGCTGTCTGGATCGGCTCGGGTCAGGTCAAGTTTGCCCCGCGAGTACGACAGGGACGTGCTCAGTCCGGCTATGCCGAGCCCGGAAAAGTCATAGCCATATTGCAGCTTCCACGACCGCTCGCCCGGTCCGTTGAAGTCCGAGTACATGCGCGAGTTGTCCAGGTAAATGCTGTCGCCCAGGTTGATGTAGTCGAACGGTGTGTTGCCGTTGACCCGCTGGTAGGCGGTGGTGACGCTGTGGTGGCCGGCCGCCACGGTGAAATGCAGGCTGTAGGTGTTGTTGTCGATCTTGCCCAGTTTGGCCTGGCCGGTGTCCTGAGTGTGATAGACATGCACGCCTGGGTTCAGGCTGAGGCTGTCGTTGACCACATAGGTGTAGTCGAAGTCCGCGTAGTACTGGTTCCAGATGTCCTTGAGCTCGGCGGCGTAGAGGTTGGCGGTAATGTTCGGTAAGCCGCTCCAGGCCGCGCCGGCCCAGGACAAATGCTTGCTGCGCTGATCGTCCGTACGCTGGCTGTAGTAAGTATCGATACGCCGGTGGCCGCTCTGGTTGTAGGGCTTGGTGAAGCTGACCTGACCGCCTTCGAGCAGCAACCCGTCGAAATGGGTATTGCGCAGGGCTACGCCCCGGAAGGTCTGCGGCAGCATGCGGGTCTCGCCGCCGGCGATTACCGGGTTGGTGAGAAACAGGTCGCCTGCTTTGAGTTCGGTGTCGAAGCCCTTGAGTTTCACGGCGGCACCCGCGCTGGAGAAGCTAGTGGGCGCTGCGCCCAGGGCATCTTCGTTTTTCTGGTGAGTGGGCAGCAGGCTGGTGCCGGCGTGTCCGCCGCCGCCGTCGAGCTTCAGGCCTAGCATGCCGTAGGCATCGATGCCCACACCGAGTGCGCCGGGCGTATAGCCGGACTCGAAGCGCGCGACCGCCCCCTGTCCCCACTCGCGGTTGTCGCGTACGTCATGCGCGAGTTGGTTGCGGTAGAAATAGGCATTGCGAAAGTGCAGGTTCAGCGATGAACCCTCGACGAAACCCTCAGCCTTCTCTTCGGCATGGGTTGTGGAAGACATCATTGCAGAAAGCGCAACGAATAGCGGCGTGAGACGGACAGCGAAGGACACCAGTCAATGCTCCTTTGGTTGAACGGTGGAGCGCCATTTCAAGGTTCGAATTGAAAGCGTCCACACATCGGACGTACTGCGCCAACGTCATGTTCAAGCGCAAAAAAAAGCCGCTGATGCGCAGCGGCTAATGGAGGCTAACACACTGGCATGGGCACTGTTAAATACCTAGCCATCAAGGCACAAGCGCCTATTGAGTGACCGATCAGCTATCGGCCTGATCCCCTTCGAGCGTCTTCGAAGCGGTCTGTTGCGCATCTTTTCCGGCGTCATGCTGCTGCGCGGCGTAGGCGTCCTGTGACTGCTGCAGGCTCGCTGCGATCTCGGCGTTACGGGCGACGAAGGCCGGCGATTCTTCAGCCATGGCCAGGGGCGACAACAACAGGGACGACAGGACGAAGACGCTGGCAATACCCATACTGTTGGACATTTGAAACTACCTTCTTGCGTGGCAAGTGTGAATTGGGACAGCGCTAAGTTAGTCCTGTGCAGGCCGATGAAACAGCGCTCAACAAGAGAATCACTCTTGTATTAAACGTAACTATAAGTCGCTAAATGTTCGCCAAAAGCGCTGAAAACGCCTGGGTTGAGCGCCTGCCTTCATTTCCCCGTGCGTAGGCGCCAATGCCGTGGGTGGCCACTTGCCAGTTGGTTGCCGTGGATCAATGTTCCCGCAGCGGTTGCCCCTAGAGTCGAGCACCCTGCCGATTGTCCCCACGATGCTGAGAGCCTGCGATGAAGTGCAATGTGCCCATAACCGGTCGAGCCGTGGATTATCCGGCCGATGCCAACATTCTTTCGACCACCGACCTGGACAGCGTCATTACCTACGCCAATGACGACTTCGTACGCATCAGTGGTTTTTCCCGCGACGAACTGCTTGGCCAACCTCACCATGTGGTGCGCCATCCTGACATGCCGGCGCGCGCGTTCGAACAGATGTGGCGAGCGCTGAAGTCCGGACGTTCGTGGATGGGCTTGGTGAAGAACCGCTGCCGTAATGGCGACCATTACTGGGTCAGTGCCTTCGTCACGCCGATCAGCAGCGCGGGAAGCACGGTCGAGTACCAGTCGGTACGCACACGCCCCACCGACGAACAGATCGCCGCCGCCGAGCAGTGCTATGCGCGTCTGCGCAACGGGCGGCAGCGCTGGTGGGAGCGCTTGCCGGTACCGGGGCTGCAAGCGCGGCTGTCGCTGAGCATGGCGATGGTGCTGGCGCTGGTGATGGGTGTTGGCCAGGGCTGGACGTCACTGCGTTGGTACGAGGCGCTGTTTCAATGGACTGCGGCCGTCGCGTTGGCCAGCCTGGCGACCTGGGCACTGCTGCGCCCTTTCGAGCGCCTGCGCAGCCAAGCGCGAGCGCTGGCCAACAACCCCTTGAGCCAGCAGTTGTACACCGGTCGGCGTGACGACATCGGTCAAATCGACTTCGCCCTGTGCATGCTCAAGGCGCAACTGGGCGCGGTGGTTGGGCGCATTGGCGATACGTCGACGCGCCTGGCTGGGCACTCTGGTTCGTTGGTCGAGGCCACCGAGGCCAGCCACGCCAACAGTCTTGAACAGCAGAGCCAGGCGGATCAGGTCGCGACCGCCATCCACCAGATGAGCGCCAGCGTCGCCCAGGTGGCCAGCAGTGCGCAGATGGCAGCGCTGGCGGCCGATCAGGCCGAGGACGAGACCCAGTGCGGGCATCGCATGGTCGAGCGCAATCGCTGCGCGATCCAGGACCTGGCCGGCTCGCTGGTGGAGGCGAGCGAGGTGATCCAGCGCCTGGAGAGCGACAGCGGCGAGATCTCCAGTGTGCTCGATGTGATTCGCGGCATCGCCGAACAGACCAACCTGCTCGCGCTCAATGCCGCCATCGAGGCCGCCCGCGCCGGTGATCAGGGCCGCGGTTTCGCAGTGGTGGCCGATGAGGTGCGGGGGCTGGCCCAGCGCACCGCTCAGTCAACCCATGAGATTCAGCGCATGATCGGCGCCGTACAGGGAGGTACTCGCGCGGCAGTGCAGGTGATGCGCCAGAGTAGTGCGCATGCCGGGCACAGCGTCGAGCAGGCGCGTCTGGCCAGCGATGCGCTGGACGGCATCAGCGTGCGGGTCAACCAGATCAACGAGATGAGCCTGCAGATCGCGGCCGCGGTGGAGCAGCAGAGCCAGGTGAGCGAGGCCATCAACCGCAACATCGTCAGCATCCGCCAAGCCAGCGAAGCCACCGTGTCGGTGGGGCAACGCAGCCACGGTAGCGCCGCGGATGTGGCCGCGCTGGCCTAGGAGCTGCGGCGGCTGGCCGACGAGTTCTGGCGCCGCAGCCGCTGAAGATCCTTCAGGGTGGATGCGTCAGAACCCGATGAAGGCGTAGTACACCGGCGCTTGGGCGGTGGTCAGCAGCCCGTGCTGTTGCAGATCTTGCGTCAGGTCGGAGTCTTCCAAGTGCACCGACCACGCGGCGGCGGGTGCCTGCTGCCTGCTTTCCAGCGCCGTCAGGAAGGCCTGCATGTCAGGCAGCCAGGCGGTGAAACCATTGCCTTTGAGCGCGCTGGTGGTCATGCCCAGCCTCTGGCAGACCGCGACCTTGGCGGCGATGTCGTCGCGGTCGGCCTGGCGCGATGCGTCGATCAGGGCGGCGAGGTGTGGATCGGCAGGGCGATTGCCAACGATCAGTTGCGGGCCTTGCTGCCAGGCTTCGGGCGGGCAGTCCTTGGCGTCTGGGCGCAGCGGCAGGTGCGGATTGATTTCCGCCGGGTAGATACGGCACACCAGCGGCCGAGTTGCATAGATGCCGCACAGGTTGTCGGCATCAAGATGACGGCAGCGGCCGGGGTTGAAGGCGGCGAAGGTGACCGAAACGTGCAGTTGGGCATTGCCGCAGGGCACGGCCAGCGAGCGGCGTAGCACGTGGTCGCGCTGTTCGGGCGGCATGCCGGGGCCATCGGCGAGGAACCCTTCGATCAGCACCACCACCTGGCCACCGTCACGGGCCCACTGGTGCGATTCGGCAAGCGTCAGCGGCACATGGTGACCGCTGCAGCACTTGCCACAGCCGGTGCAGGCGAAGCGCAGGCCCTCGCTCACTTCGCGCCCGGCTTCCATTCGGTGACGTAGGCCTGGTGCTGGGCGCGATCGTACAGGCACAGTTCGGTGCCGGCCCGGTTTTTCATGTGCTTGGGTTTGTAGACGCCTTCGATCAGCAGTGCGCTGTAGGCGGTACGGTCGTCGAACTCGGCAGGCTTGCCCAGGGCATGGGCATCCTTGAACTGGCTGGCGGCCAGGCAACTCTTGACCATCTGCTGGCGGTACTGGTTCCAGGCGTCGGAACTGGAGGCATGGGCCGCGCCGGCGGTCATGGCCAGCGCGATCAGGGCAGTACGAAGAAGTGTCATGGCGATACCGACAAATAGACTCGGAAGGGTAGGAAGTATGCCCGAGTCCTACCCTTCATCAAGTGAAGGCACTAGGCCGCCAACTGTATCAGCGTTTTTCCGCATGCACCGCGCGCGCCGCCACCACCAGGCAGTCGGTCAGCTCGGGCGAGGAAAACTTGGTGAGGATTGCGTTGGCACCGGCGAGCTTGGCCTTTTCGGCGCTCATCGCGCTGTCCAGCGAGGTGTGCAGCAGGACATAGAGGTGCTGGAAGTCGGGTGTCTCGCGTAGCGTCCGGGTGAAGGCGTAGCCATCCATTTCCGACATCTCGATGTCGGACACCACGATGTTGATTTCCTGCCCGGTGCCCTGCTGTTCCAGCAGCACGTTGATCGCGTCCTTGGCGCTGCGTGCGGTGTGGCATTCCAGCCCGAGGTGGCGCAGGGTGTGCACGGACTGTTGCAGGGCCACCTGGCTGTCGTCCACCACCAGGATGTTGGCCGCCGCGAGCAGGCTGGCATCTTCCTCGGCGAGCTGGCCGGAAGGGGCTTCGGGCGGCGGTGGCGCGATGCCGTGGATGACCTTTTCGATATCCAGCACCTGCACCAGCGCGTTGTCCACGCGGGTGACGCCGGTGATGTAGGAACGGTTGCCGGAACCATAAGGTGGCGGTTTGATGTCGGTGCTCAGGCAATGCACGATGCGGCTTACCGCCTGGACGTGCAGCCCCTGGCGCGAGCGGCTGATGTCGGTGACGATCAGGCAGCCGCCGTCCGGGTCGGCCAGCGGTTGCTCGCCGATCGCCCGGGACAGGTCGATCACCGACAGCGACTGCCCGCGCAGGGTGGCCACGCCTTTGACGTGGGGGTGGGATTCGGGAAGCTTGGTCAGCGACGGGCAGGGGATGATTTCGCTCACTTTGAGCAGATTGATCGCCATCAGCTTGCCGCTTCGCAGGGTGAACAGCAGCAGGGACAATGCGTCCGCGCGGGCATTGGGCGTGGCCATGGGCAACCTTCGGGAGTATCGAAACGGGAGGATACCCAGCTTATCGGCCTGGCGCGGCCAGGCTTGAGGGGGCGAAAAAGAAATGCGGGCCACGGCCTTGAAGACCAGGCGGTGGCCCGCGATGAATCAGTATCGAAGTGGCGTTGCCCGCGCCCGAGGATCGGGAGCGCGGGTGAACCCGCACTCCTCGGACTGGCGCGTCACCAGTTGTAGCGCACGCCGACACTCACGCCCCAGGGCTGCTCGATGTGCTTGCCCTTCATGTAGTCGAAGCCGGCCTGAACCTGCAGCGTGTCTGACACTTGTGCCGAGATCCCGGTGCCCAGTTCGATGCGGCTGCCGGAGAGGTCATTGGCAAACTTGTTGCCGTTGACCCGCACCTGGTTGTCGCGGGCGAATTCATGGGCAGCGGCGACCTTCACGTAAGGCTGTACGAAGCCACCGTCTTTGAGCGGGAAGTTGCGCCCGACATGACTGCCGACCTTGCCCAGTACTGAACTGGCGCTGTTGGCATTGGCGCGCATGCCGTTGTCCAGGGTGTAGTCGGCGCCATCGATCCACAGCGTCGAGAGTTGGGTGTACGGTTCGACGAACCAGCCGTCCTTGAGCTTGAAGTGCTTGCCCACCTCAACCGTGGCACCGACCCCGTTGTTGCTGTAGTCGCCCTTGGCTTTGCGGCCATCGCTCATGCGCACGTCAGAGCTGTTCTGGAAGCGGTTGGCCTTGATCAACGCATCGATGTACAGGCCGTCATCGGCCAGCCAGGTGCTGTAGGCACCCACGTGGAAGCTGTCGACCTTGCCCGAGGTCCCGCCGGACAGGTCCAGGTTCGAGCGGCTGTAGCCGCCCATCAGGCCGATCAGCCACTGGCCATCGCTGCTGGCGATCGGCATGTCGGCACCGAAGGCGATGCCTTGCTGGGTCTGATCGTAGGCGGCACCGGCGCCGGCGCTGACTTTGTGCTTGTTGCCGTAGCTGCGCAGCCAGCCGCCGCCCTGGTCCTGACCGTTGCGCAACTCGCCCATGCGGGTACGCAGGGTGGAGGACTCGCCGTACCAGACGGTTGGCGCCGCGCTAAACAGGCCCGTCACCGAGCGGGTGCCGGGGGTCGTGGTGTTGCTTTTGCGCACGAGGAACCAGTCGTCGCCGCGCTGCTCGAGGTCGTAGGCATAGGTGCCGAAGTCGACCTGCCCGCCGACCAGGTCGAAGCGTGAACTGCTGCCTTCGCCGGTGTGCACCACGTGATGAGCGGATACCGCCGCATTGGGATCGGTACCGGTGTTCTCCACCAACAGGCGGTGATCGCCGCTGGCCTTGCCGCTGACGTCGACGAAGTCGCCCTGTCCGGTGGTCAGGTCGGCGCCGAGCATGAAGGTGCCACTGCCGGACAGTTCGCCCAGTTGCAAGCGGGTGAAGCCTGCGTTGGCCGGTTCACCGCGCAGGCTCACCGTGCCCTGATCGAGATTCAGGCGGTCCAGATTCGAGTCGCCGGTGAGGGTCCACAGCGAAGAGCCGTCGATGTTCAGCGAGCTGGCGTTGCTGATGGTGCCGGTCAGGCTGGCGTTGTCCGCCAGGGTCAAGTCGACCGTGGCGTCTTCGCTGGCCACGATGTCGCCAGTCAGGCGGCTGTCGCTCACCGAGAAGTCGACCTTGGCATCGTCCTGGACTTCCAGAATGATGCCGTTGCCGCCCACCAGGCGCGATCCATTGGCGACATGAATGTTGACCTGCGTGTCCACAAGCGGAGGGGTGTAAACCCTGATGGCGCTGCCCTCGCGCCCCTCGACGGTGGAGTTGTCGATCAGCAGGTGAGCGTTGTGATCCCCAGGGCCTCGCGCGCCGCCGAAGGTCACGACACCGTTGTTGTCGCCGATTATCCGGCTGTTCTCACGAATCCGGACACTGGCGCCAGCTACGACCACACCGACACCACCCGGCAGCCGATCGACGCCCGGCGTACCCGCCACGCCATGAACCTCGGTGTTGGTCAGGTCCACCAGTGCGCTGTTGGCGGCGTTGATGCCCCGGGCGATCCCGGAGACGAAACTGTTGGAGATGAAGGCGCTGGATGCTTCCTGGAAGCCGGACAGACGAATGCCGAAAGCCTGTTCATCAGGCCGGGCCGGGTCGAGCGTGGCTACGATCCGGCTGCTATCGATGACCGCGTGACTGTTGTAGAGCGCGATGCCGTTCTTGCCCTGGGCGCTGACCTCGGCGTTGTTGATGTTCACCTTGGCGCCGTTGGCCAGTATGTGCTGGGTGGCCGCTCCGGGCCTGACATTGAGCGTTGCGCCGGCTTTGAGGTTGTAGTCGTTGAGCGGCGATGACGGGTCCACGGCGAGCGTGCGTCCCTCGGGCACGACGATCGTCGCGGCGTCGACCGCTATCGGCACAGCGATAAAGCCCAGCGCCACCAGGTGCTGGGCGAGTAAGGTAGGTTTCATGATTGGATTCGACCGTAAAAAAATGACGGCGAGATTCAATCCTGACAGCCTTCCTGATGATGTAGGAGGATTCGCAAGAGCAGCAGGAAAAAACCTACACCTGCTGCTGCATTGGCTTTCAAATTACCAGCTAAAGCGTACCCCGACGTTCACGCCCCAGGGCTGTTCGATATGCTTGCCAGTGCTGTAGTCGACATCGACATGGGCCTGCAACGTGCCGCTGATCTTGGCGACCACGCCCCCGCCGAATTCGGCGCGGGCACCGGAGAGGTCGTCATGGAAAGTGTTGTCGTTCACCTTGACTTCATTGTTGCGCGCGAATTCGCGGGCGGCAGCGACTTTCACGTAGGGCTGCACGAAACCGCCGGATTGCAGGGGGATGGTCCGACCAATGTGTGTGCCGACCTTGCCGAGCAGGGAGTCTGCCTTGTTGCTGCTGGCTCGCAGATCGTTGTCGAGTCGATAGTTCTCGCCCTCCACCCACAAAGCAGCGACCTGGGCATAAGGCTCTATGAACCAGCCGTCATCGAGCTTGATGTGTCGGCCGGCCTCGACCTGGCCGCCCACGCCATAGTTGGAATAATCACCTTCGGCCTTGTTCCCGTCGCTCATGCGCACATCGGCTTTGTTGTCGAAGCGGTTGGCCTTGATCACGGCATCGAGGTAATAGCCGCTGTCGGTCAACCAAGTGCTGTACAGGCCCAGGTAGAAACTGTCGACGCGGCCATTGCTGCCCAGGCGCATGTTCAGCTCCGAGTCGCTGTAGCCGCCCATGACCCCGACCAGCCACTGTCCGCTTTCGGCGGGTAATGCGGTGTCGATACCGAAGGAGATACCTTGTTGGGTCTGTTGGTAGTCGACTTGGTCAGCGGTCGAAACCCGATAGCGATTGGCGTAGGTGCGCGCCCAGACCCCGCCCTGGCCGGCGCCGCCGTCACGCAGTTCGCCCATGCGGCTGCGCAGCGTGGTCAACTCGCCGTACCACACGCTGGGCGCGGCGCTGAACACGGCGATGGCGGTGGTCGCGCTGGGCGAGATGATCGGGGTCTCGGCCTGGGCCAGGTACCAGTCCGTATCGCGTTGTTGCAGCAAGTAGGAGTAAGCGCCCACATCCACCGTGCCGGTTTCGCTGATCAGGCTGAACTGCGCGGGGCCGCCTTCGGTGTGCACGACCCGCTGTGGCTGATCCCCCGACAGCGGTTCTGCGCCGGTGTTCTGGATGAGAAGGCCATGCTGGCCCTGCGCCTGGCCTTCGATGTTCACCAGATCGCTCTGATGGGCGGCCAGATCGGTGCCCAGCACGAACGTGCCCGCACCTTGGAGGCTGGTCGCGGTCAAGGTGCGGAACCCGGCCTGACCGGCCCGCAGGTCGACCGTACCGCCGTCGAGGCTGAGGGCGCCGACGCTCGAGTCGTTGATCATGTTCAGGCGAGCGTTGCTGGCGATGGCGGTGGCGCCGACGTTGCGCACGGTTCCAGTGAACAGTGAACCGTTGCTCAGGCTCAGCGCGCCGCTACCTGGTGCGTCCTGGGTCATGTCGCCGGTCATGCGGCTGTTGTCCAGGGACAGGCTGGCGACGTTGTTCACGTTACCGTCCAGGGTCGAGGCGTTGTTCAGGCGGATCGCTGTGGTGCTGCCGGTGCCCGAGAGCACATTGCCTTGCAGGCTGCTGGCATCGAGCGACAGCGTGCCGCCATCGACCACATCGCCGGTCAGGCGTGAGCCAGTGGTCAGGGTAGTGGTGCCGACATTGCGCGCAGTGCCGTTGAATTCGGCACTGTTGGCCAGGTTCAGCGTACCGCTGCCCGGCGCATCCTGGGTCACGTCGCCGGTCATGCGGCTGTTGTCCAGGGCCAGGCTGGCGGCGTTGTTCATGTTGCCGTCCAGGGTCGAGCCGTTGCCCAGCGCCACGCGGGTGCCGCTGCCAGCAGCCGAGAGCACATTGCCTTGCAGGCTGCTGGCATCGAGCGACAGCGTGCCGCCATCGACCACATCGCCGGTCAGGCGTGAGCCCGTGGTCAGGGTGGTGCTGCCGACATTGCGTGCAGTGCCATTGAATTCGGCACCGTTGGCCAGGTTCAGCGCGCCGCTGCCCGGCACGTCCTGGGTCATGTCGCCGGTCATGCGGCTGTTGTCCAGGGACAGGCTGGCGGCGTTGGTTACATTGCCGTCCAGGGTCGAGCCGTTGCCCAGCGCCACGCGGGTGCCGCTGCCAGCAGCCGAGAGCACATTGCCTTGCAGGCTGCTGGCATCGAGCGACAGCGTGCCGCCATCGACCACATCGCCGGTCAGGCGTGAGCCCGTGGTCAGGGTGGTGCTGCCGACATTGCGTGCAGTGCCGTTGAATTCGGCACCGTTGGCCAGGTTCAGCGCGCCGCTGCCCGGCACGTCCTGGGTCATGTCGCCGGTCATGCGGCTGTTGTCCAGGGACAGGCTGGCGGCGTTGGTTACATTGCCGTCCAGGGACGAGGCATTGCCCAGCGCCACGCGGGTGCTGCTGCCAGCGGCGGACAGTACATTGCCCTCAATGGCGCTGGCGTCTGCCGTGAGCGTGCCGACATTGTTGAAGTTGCCGGTGAATCGCGAACCGTTGGCCAGTGAGGCCGTTGCGCTGGACCCCAGAGGTTGATTGAGATTGCCCACAACCGTACTGGCGTCCAGGGCCAGGCTGTTGAGGTTGTTGAGGTCTCCCGTCAGGGCTGCCGCGTTTGCCAGGGTCACGTCGGCCACGGCACCAGTCGCTGCGCTGATGTTGCCGGTGAGGCTGCTGGCATCGATCAGGACCCGTGCCTGGGCGATGGCTCCGGCCGGATCGGACGGCAAGCCGACTTCGATCAAGGTCTGATTCGCAGCGTTGAGTTGTGATCCGTTGGCGATGACGATGTCGGCCTGCATGGCCTCGCCGCGCAAGTTGCCGACCACGATAGCGCTGCCCTCCTGGGAGGTCAGGCCGGCGTTGTCCAGGACCAGACGTGGTGCGGCTTCATCGCTGTTGAGCGCGAACAGACCCGCCCCCCAGCGGCTGCCCGTGGCATTACTGCCGCGCAGGATCGCTTCGCCGCCAGTGATCGATACCCCAAGGCCACTACCGGCAATCGACGTGCCTTGTGCACCCAGGCCGGTGATGGTCGAGTCGGTGAGCGTCACCGTGCTGCCCGAGGACACGGTGACGCCGCGTCCGATCCCTGAAATCGTGCTGTTCGACACCTCGACGAGGGAGCCTGCTGCGCCTGCCTGCAAGGCGCGAACAGCCTGCAGACCGGTCGCGGAAGTCGAGGATATGGTCGAGTTACGGATCGTGGCGTTCGAGCCGATCATGGATACGCCTGGCTGGGCGCCTGAGTTGACCGACGCACCGTCCAACGACACTGTGGACCCGGCTCTGGCGTTGATCCCCAACGTTTCTGCGCCTGCGAGCACGCTGAGGCTGGCCGACTCGAGCGTCCAGGTCTCAGGAGCGGTGCCTGGGTTGACGGTAGCGCTGTCTCCGGGACCCAGATTGGCCGCCAATGCGAAAGGGGTAAGCGCGCACAGCGCCACGAGTGTGGGTGAACGCTTCATTAGAATGAATGTAAAACGGCATCCGGACATCAGCGCGACTCCTGTTGATTTCATAGAGTTCTTCCAACACGGATTTTGTTGCACGCCTGACTATAGAGCGGCATTGAAATAGCGCACCTGATAAAAATGCTAGGTTACAGGCGCGACGGGGCTGCTCTAACTTGATGCTGCGGATGGGCATCAAGACAACGACGCTCTCGTCGAGCCGTGGCTGCCGAGGGTAAGCGTGAATAAAAGGAGCTTGAAAGTTTCTGGTCAGGTTCGTCTTCCACTTCCACGATCCCGAGGACTGTTCAATGAACGCTAGTCAACAAAGAAACAGTGCAGGCCTGGTGCAAAATTCCATTCTTCAGTTGCCGCAGATGCGTATTCCTGCTCGAGATCCCACACGCACCATCGTGCCGGTCGCTGAACTGCAGCGTGATCTCGAAATTAAAGTTCCCAAGAGCCCCGACTTGCGCCCCTTCGACACGATTAAACTCATCCGGGACGGCGTGTTTTTCGGCGATGAGAAGGTCATCACCCAGGCCGAACTGGACGACCCTGCTCTTACAGAATTCACAATGTTGTTTCGCATGGATGAGTTTCCCGCCAAGGGCACCGATGTAGTCATCGCCCTCGATTATGGTATTTACGATCCTGACTCCGAAGACGGTGAAGCCGCGGGGTACCCGTTGCGCACGCGTTTCGACCAACTTGCGCCTGCCGGTGTCAGACCGCCACCGATCGCTTTCACGGACGAACAGTTGGACGGCATTACCGATGCCGATCTGATCAATGACGCGCTGCCAGTGCTGATCAATCCGTATTATCAGGGTGAGGCCGAAGACAAGATCGAGTTTTGGATCGGCTCGCGCGAGGACATCGGCTCGGGCACCTGGTTACCTCAGTCCTTCGATGTCACCAACCCGTCGCTTTCTACTGCCGGCTTCATCACGCGCGCTGAGCTGGAGTCGATGGGTGATGGGCGTCGCTTCTTCGCTTACCGGGTGACCGACTGGGCAGGCAATGTCAGCGCGCCTTCGTCGCCGGTGGCCATTGACGTGTTCATCCAATTGCCAGCGCTCCAGGCTCCACTGATCCCTGAAGCCGATGATGGACTGATCACCTACAACGATGCCTATCCCGAGGTGGATGTCCAGATTCCCGCCTATCCTGGTGCATCCGTGGGCGACGAGATTGTTGTGACCTGGGGGGGGCAGACGATGCCTCCCTACAGGCTGACCGCTCAAGACGTCGGCAATGCGCCGATACTGGTCACCCTTCCTGTCCCCTTCGCCAGTGCGCTGGCGCAAGGTAACGGGCCAGTGGACGTCACCTACACGTTGCAACGCGGTAACCGTGCCCCTGTCAATGCCCCTATCACCCAAGTCCAGGTCAACCTCAGAACCCCCGGCGGTCCTGATCCTGATCCAGACCCCGAAAATCCAGTGCACGGCAATATTCAACCGCCGGTCGTCAAATGCGGTACCAGCCCCGACAACACCATTGAAGCGCGCGATTTCGGCAAGGATGCCGAGGCGTTGATCCCCAGGCTGGGCAAGGATGGCAACCCAATCTGGGTGGAGGGCGATATCATCCAACTGTATTGGCATGGCCAGGGTGATCCGGGCTTGCAGCCGATTCACGTCAACGCGGCCAACGGCTCTGCGGACATCCGCTACCCCATCCCCTTCGATCCGGTGATCAAGGCGACGGGCACAGGTGAATACGATGTGTACTTCACGGTTACCCGTCTGCTGGGTGCCAATCCTGCTCCCATCCCTGTCCACGTTTCGTCACCGACCCAGTTGGTGAAGGTGTCGGCTGGATCGCAAGTTCCAGGTGGTGAAGACCCTCTTGCACCCGCTACTTTCCCGGATGCGAACGCACGCAACATCATCATCAGAGCGGTTGGCATGGCGGGTACCCGTTTCCGTATCCCTCTGAGTGGTGTGAAGAACATCGAACTGTCCAGAAACCCACGCGTGAGCTACGACTTCTATGGCGTGCGGGTGCCGCTGGGTCAATATACTCCACCAACGGGCCAAGTCGATCCCATCGAGGATTCTCGAATCACGGGTGAGCAGGCCTTGGTCCAAGCGGATATTGATCGGGGCTATGTAGATGTGCTGCTGCCTTATAGCAAAACATATTACATATGCCGTAATGGGGGGTTCGCTGAATATTCGCTGTCCAATGATGCGGGCGCGAGTTCTCCTCAAGATCGAGGCTATGTGTATTTTGCATTGAACCGGGGCGGCGGTGTTTGTGACGTGCCATCGACTTGATCGCGCATGCACCTATCAATGCAGCAGAAACTTTTCTTGAGGATTTGAACATGAAAGCAGACGCAAAGAAATTATCCCTGCCGCCGATTGCTTTTACCGACGATCAGCGTCATGAAATCAATGATCAAACGCTGGAGAATGATGAGCTGTCAGCGGAAGTTGATCCGTTCTTCGGCAGCGAACAGGGCGATGTGGTCGAGTTGTGGGTAGGCGAAAGTCGAAGTTCAGGAGACTTTGTAAGTCCGACCTATACGGTCGACGATCCATCGAATGTACTCGTCGTGTCGTTCAGGCGGATCGATTTGTTGAAGGTCAACAACAAACGTGCGTACTTCGGTTATCGCGTCAACGGCGGGGAGTTGTCGACATTGGTCGGTATTCCCGTCAGTTTGAGCGAGAGTGCCGGCTGACACCAAGCGTTGGCGATTGCCCGACCTGATTTCAGGTCGGGCCTTGCTCAAGGCCGGGCGCCTGGCGCTTGTTGCTGTCCATGAATCCCCAATCGACGCGCCAACCGCCCGAGGTTGGCGCGGTCGATTCCCAGCTCCCGCGCTGCGGCTGCCCAGTTGTGGCCGTGACGTTGCAGGCATTGCTCGATCACGTGGCGTTGATACCCATCCAGTGCCTCCCGCAAACCCCCCTCGTGCACTGCCGGGTAGTGCAGCGACGGCCTATCCGCTTCGGGTTCGTGCCGGGTGATTGGGGTCAGTTCCAGATCGATGGCGTCCAGCGCCAGCAGTCGCGAGGCGGGCCTGCCACGCCCCAGCGCTTTGAGTGCGCAACGACCGATGAGGTGCTCGAGCTCACGCACGTTCCCCGGCCAGTCGTAGGCCAGCAACGCCGATTCGGCCGCCTTGGTCAAGCGCAGGCTGTCGAGCCCCAGGCGCGATCGATTCTGCTCGAGAAAAAAACCCGCGAGCAACAACACGTCGCGACCCCGCTCGCGCAGCGCAGGCACCGGCAGCGGATAGACGCTCAAACGATGATAAAGATCGGCACGGAATTGACCCGCGCGCACGCTGGCGGCCAGGTCGCGGTTGGTGGCGGCGATCAGCCGCACATCCACCCGGTGTTCCCGGTCCGAACCCAAGCGCTGCAGTTGCCCACTCTGCAACACGCGCAGCAGTTTGGCCTGTACGGCCAACGGCAATTCACCCACTTCATCGAGAAACAGCGTGCCGCCGTCGGCCAGCTCGAACTTGCCGCGCCGTTCGCCGTGGGCACCGGTGAACGCACCACGCACGTGCCCGAACAGCTCGCTTTCCACCAGGGTGTCGGGCAGGGCGGCGCAGTTGAGGCTGATCATCGGTTTGTCGGCGCGGTGGCTGGCCTGGTGCAGGGCTTGGGCGACCAACTCCTTGCCCACCCCGGTTTCGCCCGTGATCAAGACGGTGAGATCGCTGCCGGCGACCAGACGCAACTCCTCGAGCAGGCGCTTGTGCGCCGGACTCTGGCCGATCAACTCCTGGCTGCGGTCAGTGGCCTGGCGGAAAAGGTCGGCCCGACGTTGCTCGTCCTGCACGCGCAGCGCCAACTGGTCGATGCGTTCGGCCACGGTGACGGTGGCTGCGGCAAGGCTGGCGAAGGCTTCCAGCGCGTCGAGTTCCAGGCTCTGGAACTGCCCGGGGGTCAGCGCATCGAGGGTCAGCAGTCCCCACGGGCGCTCTTCGATCATCAAAGGACAGCCCATGCAGTCGTGCACGTGTAGATCGACATCGGTGGCTTCGACCAGGCCGTCGTACGGATCGGGCAATGGGGAGTCGCTGGCGAAGCGGGTTGGTTGCGGGCGGCTGAGCAGCACCTGGAAACGCGGATGGTCACTGACCTTGAAGCGCCGGCCGAGGGTATCGGTGGCCAGCCCGTTGATCGCCAGTGGCACCAGCCAGTCGCCCTCCAGACGCAGCAGCGCGGCGGCATCGCAGGGCAGCAGCGTGCGCAGGGCTTGTAGCAGGCGCCGATAGCGCTCTTGGTCGGGCAGGTCGCGCGACAGATCGCTGACCAAAGGGAGGAGGGCGGTGAGCAGGGGTTTTGCAGTCATTTGGACTCCTGTTGGTCATCCTGACTATACGCGGACACTGGTCAATATGACATGAATCCGCTCCAGGGCTTGATTTCGCAGGGCCTGCCAGTTGGCACGATTGGTGAAACGACCGGTGTAATCATTCGAAGCCCAAGGCTCAGGAGTCGCAGCAATGCTCAATGCCGAACACCGTGCAATCATCAAGGCCACCGTCCCCCTGCTCGAAAGCGGGGGCGAGGCACTGACCACCCACTTCTACAAGATGATGCTCAGCGAGTATCCCGAAGTGCGTCCGCTGTTCAACCAGGCGCACCAGGCCAGCGGCGACCAACCGCGCGCGCTGGCCAACGGCGTGCTGATGTACGCCAAGCACATCGACCGGCTCGACGCCCTGGGCGGTCTAGTAGGACAGATCATCAACAAGCACGTGGCCCTGCAGATTCTGCCCGAGCACTACCCCATCGTCGGCCGCTGCCTGCTGCGTGCCATCGAAGAGGTGCTGGGCAGCGAGATCGCCACGCCGGCGGTGATCGAAGCCTGGGCGGCGGCTTACGGGCAATTGGCCGAGATTCTCATCGGCGCCGAAGAGCAGTTGTACCAGGCCAAGGAGCAAGCCGAGGGCGGCTGGCGGGGCGGGCGGGCGTTCCGTCTGGTGCGCCGCGAGCAAGAGAGCGCGGAAATCGTCTCGTTCTACTTCGAGCCGGTCGATGGCGCGGCGGTGCTCAAGGCTGAGCCTGGGCAGTACATCGGTGTGCAGTTGTTCATCGAGGGCCGCGAGCAGCGCCGCAACTATTCGCTGTCGTCGCTCAGCGATGGCCGGCAGTACCGCATCAGCGTCAAACGCGAGGACGGGGGTGTGGTCTCCAATTACCTGCACGATCATCTGCAAGTCGACACTACCGTCACACTGTTTCCGCCTGCGGGCGATTTCACTTTGCAGGCCAGCGACAAGCCCTTGGTGCTGATCAGCGGTGGGGTAGGGATCACCCCGACTCTGGCCATGCTCGAAGCAGCGCTGCAGACCCAGCGTCCGATACGCTTCATCCACTGCGCGCGCAATGGCGCGGTGCATGCATTTCGCCAATGGGTCGATGAATTGGCCGAGCGCCACCCGCAACTGCAGCGCTTCTACTGCTACGACGAGCACGACGGCAGTCGGTCCGTCGATGCCGTGGGTCTGCTGAGTGAGGACTTGCTGGCCGAGTGGTTGCCCCGTGAGCGCGACATGGACGTCTACTTCCTCGGACCCAAGGGCTTCATGGCGGCGATCCGGCGTTCCTTGAACCATTTGGGCGTGCCGCCAACGCAGAGCCACTTCGAGTTCTTCGGACCGGCTGCGGCCTTGGAGTAGCGGGTCAGAGACCGGGCCGGGCCACGCTCGGCCCGGTTTCTCTATCAGTAGTGCAGTGTTTTTAACCCACCGTTAATCGCCGTATCCTTCACTTTCGCTCACCCACGTCTTTGTCATCGGATGGGTGAACCGACCTGCAGACTGTCGGTCTGAGCTTCCCATGGAAAGCCCGGGCCGCACCGCACTGTCACCTTTTCATCCATCGCCGGGTGCCCGCGCCGTGTAGACTGGCGGGCTTTGGGCATGGGCCATAGGGCAGCAGGCCTGCAACTCTCCAACGAAGGAACCGGTCATGAACGAACACAACCTGCGCCTGAATCGGGAACGGCGCTTTCTGGTACTGCTGGGGCTGATCTGCCTGTCGTTGATCGGCGGCGCTCTTTATATGCAGGTGGTGCTGGGCGAAGCACCGTGCCCGCTGTGCATCCTGCAGCGCTACGCCTTGCTGTTGATCGCCCTGTTCGCGTTCATCGCAGCCGCCATGCCGGGGCGGCGCAGCCTGACCTTCTTCGAAGCGTTGGTGGTGCTCAGCGCCATTGGCGGAATCGTTGCGGCCGGCAACCATGTGTATATACTCGCCAACCCCGCCGTCAGCTGTGGCATCGATGTGCTGCAACCGATCGTCGACGACCTGCCACTGGCGCAGGTCTGGCCGCTGGCGTTCCAGGTCGATGGTTTCTGCACCACGCCCTACCCGCCGATCCTGGGGCTGTCGCTGGCGCAATGGGCGCTGGTGGCCTTCGTCCTCACTGCCCTCCTGGTGCCACTGGGGATCTACCGAAATCGCCGTCGGGCTTAGACAAAAGTCCTTGTATGACGCAGGCCCATTGCGCAGCTTAATCGGTATCGAAAACCTGTCCTCGGCTGATGTAGATCAAGTTCCAGCCCTTGCAGCATGCGGGTTTCGGGTCTACAGCCGAGGGTGCGACAAACTGTCGCGAAGTTGATTTTTGAGCGCTGATTGTTACCGATTCGGTAAAGGACTGTTGCTCAATAAGTCATAGTAAAGGGGGGGCTACCTATCTACAATCGCCCCCAATTTCCGTTCGGCACTGCTTGCAAGTCGCAGGATTGAAGGAAGCCCCAGCGCTCCTTTTGCTGACTTCGACAAGTTTCGCCCAACGGCGATCCGGGCGGACACCCCTCCGCGTTTTCCGCACCAAATGGACTTGGTCTGAAGTACAGGCCTTTAGCCTACGAAAAACCCCAAGCTCGACCATACTTCCAACGCCCAGATCCTGCAGTCGGATCACAGGCCGGAGGGAGTTCGGGCTTAAAAATGCTAACGCTGGGCAGGACGAAGTGTTGGCGAACAAAACACATTGCATTGAAGCAAGCTGATCTAGAGGTCGTGAGATGAGTAAAAAGCGTTACCCCAGACTGTTTGGCATATTGCCCTTTTTAGGCATGCTTTTACTCAGTGGGTGCAACTGGACCCTGCTCGACCCCAAGGGCCAGGTCGGCATTGAGCAAAAGAACCTGATCCTGATCGCGATCGGCCTGATGCTGCTGGTGGTGATCCCGGTCATCATCATGACCCTGGTCTTCGCCTGGAAGTACCGTGCTTCCAACACGGCGGCCACCTACACGCCTGACTGGTCGCACTCGACCAAGATCGAGGCGGCGGTGTGGATCATCCCGATCCTGATCATCATCGTGCTGGGCTACGTCACCTACAAGTCCACCCATAAACTGGACCCCTACCGTCCACTGGATTCCGATGTGAAACCGGTGCAGATCGACGTGGTGGCCCTGGACTGGAAGTGGCTGTTCATCTATCCGGAGCAAGGCATCGCCACGGTCAACAAGATCGTCTTCCCGGCCAACACCCCGGTCAACTTCCGCGTGACCTCCGACGCCGTGATGAACTCGTTCTTCATCCCTGGCCTGGGCGGCCAGATCTACGCGATGGCCGGCATGACCACCAAGCTGCACCTGATCGCCAACGAAAATGGCGAGTTCGACGGTATCTCGGCGAACTACAGCGGTGCGGGCTTCACCGGTATGAAATTCAAGGCAACCGCCACCTCGCAAGCCGACTTCGATGCCTGGGTCGCGCAAGTGAAGGCGTCGCCGAAGAAGCTGGACAAGGCCGAATACGACGCCTTGGCCAAACCAAGCGAAAACAACCCAGTCGCGCTGTACAGCGAGGCTTCGCCTGACACGTTCCAGCTCATCGTCGACAAGTACGAAGGCATGAACCGCGGTCGTCCGAGCCATGAAGAAGCAGGCAGCAAAGACCTGGCCACTACCAAGGGTGTGGAATCGAGTATGCAACCAGCTGCCGGTGCAGAGGAGTAAGAGATGTTCGGTAAATTAAGCCTGGAGGCGATACCCTATCACGAGCCGATAGTCATGGTGACGCTTGCCATGATCGCGCTCGGTGGTATCGCCGTCGTTGGTGCCATCACCTATTTCCGCAAGTGGTCCTACCTGTGGACCGAGTGGCTGACCACGGTCGACCACAAGAAGATCGGGGTGATGTACATCATCGTCGCGATGGTCATGCTGCTGCGCGGCTTTGCCGACGCCATCATGATGCGTACCCAGCTGGCCGTCGCCACCGGCGGCTCCGAAGGCTACCTGCCGCCTGAACACTATGACCAGATCTTCACCGCCCACGGTGTGATCATGATCATCTTCATGGCGATGCCGTTCTTCACCGGCCTGATGAACCTGGCCCTGCCTCTGCAGATCGGTGCACGTGACGTTGCCTTCCCGTTCCTGAACTCCCTGAGCTTCTACCTGCTGCTGGCAGGCGTGCTGCTGGTGAACATCTCGCTGGGCGTCGGCGAATTCGCCAAGACCGGCTGGGTGGCCTATCCGCCGCTTGCGGGTATCCAGTACAGCCCTGGCGTGGGGGTCGATTACTATATCTGGGCGCTACAGCTATCAGGTCTAGGCACGACATTGACGGGCGTGAACTTCCTGGTCACCGTCCTGAAGATGCGTGCACCTGGCATGAAGCTGATGGATATGCCGATTTTCACCTGGACCTGCACCTGGGCCAACGTGCTGATCGTCGCTTCCTTCCCGATCCTGACCGCTGCACTGGCCCTGCTGACCGTTGACCGTTATCTGGACTTCCACATCTTCACCAACGAGCTTGGTGGGAACCCGATGATGTACGTCAACCTGTTCTGGGCCTGGGGTCACCCCGAGGTGTACATCCTGATCCTGCCGGCCTTCGGCGTGTTCTCGGAAGTGACCTCGACCTTCGCCAGCAAGCGCCTGTTCGGCCACCACGCGATGATCTACGCATCGGGTGCGATCGCCATCCTGGGCTTCGCGGTCTGGCTGCACCACTTCTTCACCATGGGTGCCGGCGCCAGCGTCAACACCTTCTTCGGCCTGGCGACGATGCTGATCTCCATCCCGACCGGTGTGAAGCTGTTCAACTGGCTGTTCACCATCTACCAGGGCCGTCTGCGCTTCACCCCGCCGATTCTCTGGACCCTGGGCTTCATGGTCACCTTCTCCATCGGTGGCATGACCGGCGTTCTGCTGGCCGTTCCGGGTGCTGACTTCGTGCTGCACAACAGCCTGTTCGTGATCGCCCACTTCCACAACGTGATCATCGGTGGTGCGGTGTTCGGCTACATCGCCGGCTTCGCCTTCTGGTTCCCGAAAGCCTTCGGCTTCACCCTCAACGAGAAGTGGGGCAAGGCGGCCTTCTGGTTCTGGATCTCGGGCTTCTACGTCGCCTTCATGCCGCTGTACGCCCTGGGCTTCATGGGCATGACCCGTCGTCTGAACCACTCCGACAACCCGCTGTGGGAACCCTACCTGTACGTCGCCGTGGTCGGTGCCGTGCTGATCCTGTTCGGTATCGCCTGCCAGCTGATCCAGCTCTACGTGTCGATCCGCGATCGCAAGCAGAACATGGACGTGACCGGCGACCCATGGGGCGGCCGTACCCTGGAATGGTCGACTTCGTCGCCACCACCGTTCTACAACTTCGCCCACATGCCCGAGAAAGTCGGTCTGGATGCCTGGCAAGAAGCCAAGGACGCCGGTGTCGCCTACAAGGCGCCAGCCAAGTACGAAGCGATCCACATGCCGAGCAACACCTCTACCGGTCTGTTCATGGGTATGTTCCTGACCGTGTTCGGCTTCGCCTTCATCTGGCACATCTGGTGGCTGGTAGGCCTGAGCCTGGTAGCGACCATCGCGGTCTTCGTTCGCCACGCTGCGCGTGACGACCAGGGCTACATGGTGCCTGCCGAAGAAGTGGCGCGCATCGAAGGTGAACGCCAACGGGCCCTGCAGCTTGCCGGTGTGCCTACCGGTGGCGCACGTGTCGAAAACGTTTGAACGGGTGTAATCAATGTCCAGTCAAGTAATTCACGGTGACGCCCATGGCCATGACCATGGGCACGACGATCACCACCACGACTCGGGCCAGATGACCGTCTTCGGTTTCTGGCTGTACCTGATGACCGACTGCATCCTGTTTGCGTCGCTCTTCGCCACCTACGCGGTGCTGTCCGGCAGTTTTGCCGGCGGCCCGTCGGGTCATGACATCTTCCAGCTCGACTTCGTGCTGGTCGAAACGGCGTTCCTGCTGCTGTCCTCGATCACTTTCGGCTTCGCCATGCTGAAGATGTTCGCCGGCAACAAGGCAGGTGTACTGGGCTGGTTGGCAGTGACCTTCCTGTTCGGTGCAGGCTTCATCGCGATGGAAATCTATGAGTTCCATCACCTGATCATGGAGGGCTACGGCCCGCAGCGCAGTGGTTTCCTCTCGGGCTTCTTCGCCCTGGTCGGCACCCACGGTCTGCACGTGACCTCGGGCCTGATCTGGATGGCGATCCTGATGTACCAGATCCAGACCAAGGGCATCACGCCGACCGCCAAGACCCGCATGAGCTGCCTGAGCCTGTTCTGGCACTTCCTGGACGTGGTCTGGATCTGCGTATTCACCGTCGTCTACCTGCTGGGGGTTCTGTAATGGCTAACGCACACGACACTCATCACGAAGGCAACCACGGCAGCGTGAAGTCGTACATGATCGGCTTCGTCCTCTCGATCATCCTCACCGCGATTCCGTTCGCGCTGGCGATGTCGCCGATGCTGCCGAAGAACCTGACCGTGCTGGTCATCGTCGCCATGGCCGTTATCCAGGTGGTCGTCCACCTGGTGTACTTCCTGCACATGGATCGCTCGAAAGAGCAGAGCTCCAACGTGTCGACGTTCCTGTTCACCACCCTGGTGATCGCACTGCTGGTCGGCTTGTCGCTGTGGATCATGTTCAGCATCCACTTCGAAATGCTGGCCAAGTGAGGTAAGACTGCATGTCCGTGAAGCACTTTATCCAAATCACCAAACCGGGGATCATTTTCGGTAACGTGCTTTCCGTGGCGGGCGGTTTCTTCCTTGCCGCGAAGGGCCATGTGGACTTCGCCCTGTTCCTGGCCGTGGTGGTCGGTACTTCGCTGGTGGTCGCATCCGGTTGCGTGTTCAACAACTGCATCGACCGTGACATCGACCAGAAGATGGAACGTACCAAGAACCGCGTCATGGTCCAGGGCGGCATGTCGCTGCCCCTCGCGCTGATCTACGCCACCCTGCTCGGGGTGGCGGGTTTCAGCCTGCTGTACGTCCAGGCCAACCCGCTGTCGGCGTACTGCGCGCTGATCGGCTTCGTGGTCTACGTGGGCTTCTACAGCCTGTGGCTCAAGCGTAAATCGGTGCACGGCACCTTGGTTGGCAGCCTGTCCGGTGCCATGCCTCCGGTAATCGGCTATTGCGCCGTGAGCAACAGCTTCGACCTGGCAGCGGTCACGCTGCTGGTGATGTTCAGCCTGTGGCAGATGCCGCACAGCTTCGCCATCGCCATCTTCCGCTTCAAGGACTACAGCGCGGCCAACATTCCGGTCCTGCCGGTGGCCCGCGGTATCCTGGCAGCGAAGAAGCAGATCGTGCTGTACGTGCTGGCCTTCGTGCTCGCCACCGTCATGCTCACCCTCGGTGGCTATGCTGGCCTGGCTTACCTGGCCGTCGCCGCTGCCATGGGCCTGTACTGGCTGTACATGGCCTGGGGTGGTTACAAGGCCGAGGACGACAGCAAGTGGGCGCGCAAAGTGTTCGGCTTCTCCATCCTCACCGTCATGGCCTTGAGCCTGATGATGTCGGTGGACAGCCAGACCGCGACCGATGTGCTGATGACCTACGCTCGCTGAAACCGCTTCACGCTTCACTGAAAACCCGGCCTAGCGCCGGGTTTTTTCATGGTGCGGCCGAAACCCGGCAGGGTTTCCGGCTGCTGGCCTTCGGTCATACCGCATAGTTTCGATGCCCCAACCTTCTGGAGGCACCGAGATGAGTGCGTTCACCGTGTACTTCTGCGGCACCGGCTCCCACCGATTCGATGACAGCAATCCCAATTTCTGGAACGGCGAACTGATTGCCACCCTGGCCAGCCATACCGGCGGCAGAGAGTTCGTCGACTGGATCGTGGTCGATGGGCCGGGCAGCGGCAATCTGCAGGACGATGCCTTGTTCGTCGATGACGGCGACCACCTCAAGGTGACGGGCACCCTGTTCGGCACAGGCTGGAACGAAAATGTGCAACATGCGTTGCAGGTCATCAAGGGCAAGAGCAACTGGGCACGGACCAAACTGACCGAGCAGCAATACGAGCATCTCAAGCAGGCCGGCATTCCGATTCCCGACGCCTCTGCCGCAGGTTCGTGGTTCTGGCGCACCTACGATTACGGCGAGCGTGCCGTGACCCCGCAGGCGTTGCAGGAACAGTTGATCAAGCAGATGCGCAAGCCATTGATTCCCAGCGTGGTCAATCTGGTGGGCTGGAGCCGTGGCGGGATCAGTTGCCATATGCTGGCCAATGCCATGGTTGCAGATCCGCAACTGCGCGACGTACCGGTCAACATCTTCGCCATTGATCCTGTCCCGGGTGTGGGGAACATCCAGGCTGATCGCGTGCAGTTGGGCGCGAACGTGAAGGAGTATGTCGGTTTCTACGCCCGTGACGAACGCTCCAAGGGCTTCGCCTGCGTGGTGCCGGTGACCGCGTTCGGCACGCGCATGAGCATCTTCCCGCTCCCCGGCCGGCATGCCACTCTGGTGGGCAATGCCTCCGCCGACGGCGCCAGTACAGGCAAGGTGCTGCCCGAGCCGGGCATGATCGTCCGGCATTTCGCCGAAACCTGCCTCAAGCGCTGGGGCACCGCGTTGGACAAATGCCAGGGGCTCGATGACCAGGCGCTGGAGACCTGCCACCAGGCCATGGCCGCTGCCGACAGCCAGTACCTGGCGCTGCGTCAACAGTCCTACACGGCAATCACCGAAGGTAGCCAGCAGGAGCGCATCGTTCATCATGGCCTGAACCCGACCGAGTTCAGCAAGGTGGCCAACGAGGGCATGCAGACCAAGGAAGGGTTGGGCCTGCGGCAGCTGACCTGCGACAGCTACCAGTCGCTGCACTGAATCATCGGGCGGGAGGGTTGCCCTCGGCAGCCCTCACTTTACAAAACATTACCGCTGCGCTTATCGTCTGCCTCGGCCACCGCAGTGGCCAACGTCGCTCGGACGGTTCCGGGCGCTTACGTCTTCGAGGAAATCATGGCCAACTCCGGTTCGCCGCGCCGCTTTGCGCGCATCGATCGTCTACCCCCCTACGTCTTCAACATCACTGCCGAACTCAAGATGGTTGCCCGTCGCCGTGGCGAGGACATCATCGACCTGAGCATGGGCAACCCCGACGGCGCCACCCCGCCGCACATCGTGCAGAAGCTGGTACAGGTCGCCCAGCGCGAAGACACTCACGGTTACTCCACCTCACGCGGCATTCCGCGCCTGCGCCGGGCCATTTCCAACTGGTACCGCGAACGCTACGAGGTCGAGATCGATCCGGACAGCGAAGCCATCGTCACCATCGGCTCGAAAGAAGGCCTGGCGCACCTGATGCTCGCCACCCTCGACCAGGGCGACACGGTGCTGGTACCCAACCCCAGCTACCCGATCCACATCTACGGTGCCGTGATTGCCGGCGCCCAGGTGCGTTCGGTGCCGCTGGTGCCGGGCGTGGACTTCTTCAATGAGCTGGAGCGGGCGATTCGCGAATCGATCCCCAAGCCGAAGATGATGATCCTGGGCTTCCCGTCCAATCCCACCGCGCAGTGCGTGGAGCTGGACTTCTTCGAGCGTGTGGTGGCCCTGGCCAAGCAGTACGACGTGCTGGTGGTTCACGACCTGGCCTATGCCGACATCGTCTACGACGGCTGGAAGGCGCCGTCGATCATGCAGGTCCCCGGGGCCAAGGACATCGCGGTGGAGTTCTTCACCCTGTCCAAGAGCTACAACATGGCCGGCTGGCGGATCGGCTTCATGGTGGGTAATCCCGAGCTGGTCAATGCCCTGGCGCGCATCAAGAGTTACCACGACTACGGCACCTTCACGCCGCTGCAAGTGGCGGCGATCGCTGCCCTGGAAGGCGATCAGCAATGCGTGCGGGACATCGCCGAGCAGTACCGCCAGCGTCGCAACCTGCTGGTCAAGGGCCTGCATGAGCTGGGCTGGATGGTGGAAAACCCCAAGGCTTCGATGTACGTCTGGGCCAAGATCCCGGAAGCCTACGCACACCTGGGCTCGCTGGAATTCGCCAAGAAGCTGCTGGCCGAGGCCAAGGTCTGCGTGTCCCCGGGTATCGGTTTCGGGGAGTATGGCGACGATCATGTACGTTTTGCCCTGATCGAAAACCAGGACCGCATCCGCCAGGCCATCCGCGGCATCCGCCACATGTTCCGCGCCGGGAAGTAAGCGGCACGCGGCAAGCCGCAGCCGCCAGCGGCAAGCGGCAAGCGGCAAGCTGCAAGATAGAACTGCGTTGTCAGTGCCACCGCGATCTAGCTTGTAGCTTGTAGCTTGTAGCTTGTAGCTTGTAGCTTGTAGCTTGTAGCTGGCGCTTAGCGCCTGGCGCGACCAGCGGCTGGTTTTTTTTGCGTGGGCCTCTGTTCAGGGGCGTGGGGTTGGATTACAAATGGCGGCGCGGGCGTCCGCTCGCTCCCCATAACCTCCCTTTCTGGCCATCATGTCCGAACAGAATCCTTGCCTGACCTGCGGCGCTTGCTGCGGCTACTTTCGTGTGTCCTTCTTCTGGGGTGAATGCCAATCCTCGGGCGGGTCGGTGCCCGACGATCTGGTGGTGCAAATCAACCCCACCCGCGTGGCGATGATCGGCACCGATGCCAAACCCTGCCGCTGCATCGGTCTGCAGGGGGAAATCGGCAACACAGTGGGCTGCACGCTCTACGAACAACGCTCCAGCCCGTGCCGCGAATTCGAGGCGTCCTGGGAGCATGGCACGCACAATCCGAGCTGCGACGCGGCCCGTGCCGCCTACGGTCTGCCACCGCTGACGCCGCCCGGCGCCAACGAGCCGCACTGGCCGGACGAGGGGGCCGAGGTGGCCTGATCCGCTCTCGGAACACCACCGTTCGTCGCTTGGATCCACTTTTGAAATCGCTGCAGCCCGCGTAATCCGGGCTGCCTAGACAAAGTATTAACCCGATTTGACCGCCCCTGCGCCGCGCCTGACTGCCTGTTCTGCGACTACACATTCCCCAACAAGGAAATTTGTCGCCAGGGTCAGGTGTTTCGTCGCGCGTGTGAAATCAACCGGCAACAGCGCTGTGCACGCATTCAAGGACTGAATCAGCTGATCCACGAAGGAGCTCTCCGTGGACAGAAGTCTCATCGTCGTTTCGCCCGCTCGTCTCTCGCACCTGTCATTGGCCGTGAGCCTCGCCGTCGGCGGACTGCTGTTCGGTCTGACCAGCCAGCCGGCACTGGCCGCTTGTAGCCTGAGTGGGGGCGTGGTCACCTGTACCGGCGCGCCCAGTCCACTGGCCCCGGGCTATGCCAGCAGCGCGAACAATCTCACGGTCAACGTCCAGCAAGGCGCCAGCCTCGGCGTGCTGCTGAACCTGCTCGGCACGGCGTTGAATCTGTCCGGCAGCAACATCACGCTGAACAACGCCGGCACGATTGACCCTTCGCTACTGGGCGCAGTCAGCCTGCTGAGCACCAGCACGCGCATCGGCAATGCCAACCCCAGCACCCTGGTGATCAACAACCTGGCCACCGGCGTGCTCAGAGGCACCGGGGGCGTTCTCGACGTCAACCTGGCCAATCTCAACGGCGCGGCGCTGGAGGTCACCAACGGTGCAGGCGGGAGCACCGTGATCAGCAACGCGGGGATCATCGGCTCTTCGGCACTCAGCGTCAGCGTGCTCAGCGAAGACACGCCCGTGGTCGCCGTCAGCGGCGGCGGCACGGTGAACATGACCAACACCGGCACCATCACCGGTCGCGCGGCGTTCCAGGCTTCCAGCAGCGGCAACACCTTCACCAACGTCGGCACCCTCAACGGCAGCCTGTCGATGGGTGCCGGCTCGACCAACCGTTTCAACGCCATCACCGGCTCCAGCGTCAACAAAGGCGGCGGCGCCGGCCTGCAATTGCTGGTAGTCAGCAATCCCAACCTGTCGTTCGCTGCCACCGGCACGGTCGATGGCGGCGCCGGCGGCAACAACACCCTGGCGTTGCAGAACGCCGTGGGCGGTGGCAGCGGCACGGCGGGTAGTGGCACGATCGCGGCGGGCACCTACGTCAACTTCAACCGCCTGATCGTCGACAGCGGTACCTGGACCCTCGGTGGGCCGCTGCTGACCGGCAGCAGTTCGACCACGCTCAACGGCGGGCTGGTCAGCGTCGACGACTCCGCGGCCTTCGGTTCCGGCGCGATCAGCGCCAATGGTGGCGCGCTGCAAAGCGGCGGCGCTGGCGTGAACCTGAGCAACGCGCTGATCCTGGGCAGCAATGGCCTGACGGTTTCCGGCAGCAACCCCCTGGGTCTCAACGGCGTCCTGTCAGGTAGCGGTGCGCTGATCAAGAGCGGTGCCAGCCTGCTGACGCTGAGCGGCAACAACACCTTCAGCGGCGGCATCAACCTGGCCGCTGGAGGCCTCGAACTGGGCAGCGCGGCGAGCCTGGGCGGCGGTGCGCTGAACGTGACCGGCGCGTCCCGATTGCAGGGCAGCGCGCCGCTGGTGCTGGCCAATGCCGTGCAACTCAACGGCGCCGCACTCAACGTGACCGGCGCCAACGCCGTCACCTTGGGTGGCACGGTAAGCGGAACGGGAGCGCTGGTCAAAAGCGGCAGCGCCAGCCTGACCCTCAACGCCAGCAACACCTACACCGGTGGCACCACCCTCGGCGCAGGCACGCTGGTGTTGGGCAACGCAGGTGCCTTGGGCAGTGGTGCGTTGGGCCTGACCGGTAACGCGGCGTTGGATGCCAGCACCGCCATCAGCCTCGGCACCGCGATCAACCTGGCCGGCAACACCCTGACCCTGACTGGCAGCAACGCCATGACCCTCACTGGCGCTATCGCTGGAACCGGTGGGCTGGTCAAGAACGGTGCGGCCAACCTGACCCTCAACGGCAACAACAGCTTCAGCGGCGGCACCACCGTCAATGGCGGCGCGTTGACCCTGGGCAACGGCAGTGCCTTGGGCAGCGGCGCCCTGAACCTGGGGGCGAGCCTGGTGCTCGACGCCGGTGCGGCGGTGAGCCTGGCCAACGCCATCAACCTCGGCGCCAGCACACTCGCGCTCGCCGGTTCCAGCGCCACCACCTTGGGCGGCGTGATCAGCGGCACGGGCGCCTTGGTGAAAAACGGTGCGGCCAACCTGACCCTCAACGGCAACAACAGCTTCAGCGGCGGCACCACCGTCAATGGCGGCGCGTTGATTCTGGGCAACGGCACTGCGCTGGGCAGCGGCGCGCTGAACCTCGGCGCCAGCACGCAGCTCGACACCAGCGCTGCACTGAACCTGAGCAATGCGATCAACCTTGGGAGCAACACGCTCGCGCTCGTCGGCAGCAACGCTGTGACCCTCGGTGGCGCCATCGGCGGCAGCGGGGCGCTGGTCAAGAATGGCGCGGCCGGCCTGACGCTCAACGGCAACAACAGCTTCAGCGGTGGCACCACGCTCAACGCCGGTGTGCTGACCTTGGGCAGCAGTACCGCCCTGGGCACGGGCGCATTGACCCTTGGCGGCAACGCCGGTCTCGATGCCAGCGCAGCGCTCAGTGTGGCCAACGCTGTCGATCTGGGCAGCAACACTTTGAACGTGGCGGGCAGCAACGACCTGCGCCTGGGCGGGACGATCGCCGGCACCGGGGCGTTGATCAAGAATGGCGCCGCCAACCTCACCCTCGGCGGCAGCAACACCTTCAGCGGCGGTCTGACGCTCAACACCGGCACCCTGACCCTGGCCAGTGCCGCCGCCCTGGGCAGCGGCGCGCTCACCGTCGGCGGCGCCGCCACCCTGGCCAACAGCACCGCGCTGAGCGTGAGCAACAACGTCAACCTCGACGCTAACCTGGCCTTGACCGGCAGCAACGACCTGACCTTGGCCGGCACCCTGAGCGGGGCCGGCGGTCTGGTCAAGAACGGCGCCGGCGCCCTTACCCTCAGTGGCGTCAATGCCCACACTGGCGCCACCACGCTCAACACCGGCACCCTGGTGCTCGGCAGTGCCGCCGCCCTGGGCAGCGGCGCCCTCAACGCCGCGGCCGGCACCACCTTGGACAGCACGGTGGCCGGGCTGAACCTCAGCAATTCGCTGAACCTGGGCGGCAACCTGAACCTGACCGGCCGCAACGACCTTGTCCTGAACGGCCTCCTGAGCGGCGCGGGCGGCTTGACCCAAAATGGCGCCAGCACCCTGACCCTCAACGGTGCCAACACCCAGATCGGCGCCACCAACCTCAATGCCGGCCGCCTCGTGCTCGGCAACGATGCCGCCTTGGGCAGCGGTGTGCTCAATACCGCCGCGGGCACTCGCCTGGATACCCGCACGGCGGTCAACCTCGGCAACGCCGTCAACCTCGGCGGAGCCCTGACCGTCGATGGCAGCGCCGACCTCGGCTTTGGCGGCCTGGTCAGTGGCGCCGGCAGCCTGCTCAAGCAGGGCGCTGCGACCTTGACCCTGTCCGGTCCCAACGTTTACCTGGGCGGCACCACCCTCGCCGCGGGTGGCTTGGTGCTGGGCAATGGCGACGCGCTGGGGCTCGGCAATTTGACCGTCACCGGGGCTGGAAGCCTGGATAACACGGTGGCGCTGTCGGTCGCCAACGCGGTCACCCTCGACGCCGACCTGGCCCTGCTCGGCAGCAACGACCTGCGTCTGGACGGTGTGATCGACGGTACCGGTCGCCTGATCAAGAACGGTGTCGGCACCCTCGCGCTCGGCGCACCGAACACCTTCATCGGCGGCACGCTGCTCAATGCCGGAACCTTGCTTTTGGACAACGCCAGTGCCATGGGCAGCGGCGCATTGAACGTGGGCGGCACGGCCACGCTGGATACCGGTTCGGCCTTCAACCTGGGCAACGACATCGCGCTGAATGCCGATCTCACCCTCGCTGGCAGCAATGCCCTGGACCTCTCCGGCGTCATCAGCGGGGCAGGGCAGTTGATCAAGAACGGCGCGACCACGCTCACCTTGAACGGCGCGAACAGCTACGCTGGCGGCATCACGCTCAATGCCGGTGCTCTGGTGGTGGGCAACGGCGCCGCCTTGGGCAGCGGTGCCCTCAACGTTGCCGGTGCGACGCGCCTGGACAACAGCACGTCGCTCACACTGGGCAACGCCATTACGCTCAATGCCGACCTGACCTTGGGCGGCAGCAACGACCTCGGCCTGGCAGGCGCCATCAGCGGCAGCGGCGGTCTGGTCAAGAATGGTCCAGCCAACCTCACCCTCAGCGGCAACAACAGCTTCACTGGCGTGGTCGATCTGCTCGGCGGCACCCTCACCAGCGCAACGGCGACGGCACTGGGCAACGCCTCGGCGGTGAACGTCGGTGCCGGCGCCAATCTCGCGCTCGGCGCCAGCACGGCCGTGGGTGGGCTCAACGGAGCGGGAGCAGTCAACCTCGGTGCGGGCAGCGACCTGAGCGTCGGTGGCAATGGCCTGGACAGCCTCTTCAGCGGCGCCTTGAGCGGCAGCGGCGGGCTGATCAAGCAAGGCCCCGGCACCCTGCAACTCACCGGCAGTAACGGGCTGACCGGCGCCACCACGGTCAACGCCGGGCTGCTTGTGGTCACCGGCTCGCTGGCCAGCGTCTCCGTGCAGGTCAATGCGGGCGCCAGCCTCGGTGGTGGCGGCAGCCTGCCGGGCGCGGTGGATATTGCCGATGGCGCGCACCTGCTGGCCAACAGCGGCAGCACCCTGAGCACCGGCGCGCTGACCCTGCACAGCGGTTCGATCCTCGATTTCGGCCTCGGCGCGCCGGTCAGCGGCAGCAACGCACTGGTCAGCGTCAACGGCAACCTCACCCTAGACGGCACCCTCAACGTCACCGACCTTGGCGGGTTCGGCACCGGTATCTACCGCCTGTTCGACTACACCGGCGCACTGCTCGACAACGGCCTGGCCTTGGGCACCTTGCCCGGCAGCGTGATGCCGAGCGACCTGCAAGTGCAGACGTCGGTCGGCGCGCAAGTCAACCTGTTGGTCGGCGGCGCGGCTGGTGGCGTGCAGTTCTGGGACGGTCTCGAGACACTGGCCAACGGTTCCATCGACGGCGGCAGCGGCACCTGGGACGCCAGCACCGGCAACTGGACCAACCTCGCCGGTACGCTCAACAGCGCCTGGGGCGGCGAGTTCGCGGTGTTCCAGGGCGCAGCGGGCGACGTCACCCTGGTCGGCTCCCAAACGGCCAGCGGCATGCAGTTCGTCACCGATGGCTATCGCCTGATCGGCAGCGGCGGGCTGGAGCTGGTCAACGCGGCCAACGGCGCGTTCGCCGTGCGGGTCGATCCCGGCGTGAACGCCACGCTGGAAGTCGATCTTTCGGGCAGCGGCCGACTGGCCAAGCTCGACCGCGGCACGCTGGTGCTCGGCGGGGTCAACAGCTACACCGGTGGCACCTTGCTGCAAGGCGGCCGGATCGTGCTCGGCAACGACCGCGCGCTCGGTGGCGGCGCGGTCACGACCGCAGGCGGCACGGCGCTGGACAGCCGCACGGCGGTCACCCTTGGCAACGACTTCGCCCTCGGCGGCGCGCTGACCTTGGACGGCAGCGCCGACCTTGGCCTGGTCGGCGTGATCCAGGGCGCCGGCAGCCTGGTCAAGAATGGCGCTGGCACGCTGACCCTCGGCAACGCCAACCGCTACAGCGGCGGCACCACCTTGAATGCCGGTAGCCTCGTCGTGGGCAGCGATCTGGCGCTGGGCAGCGGTAGCCTGACCGTCGGCGGTGCGTCCAGCCTCCTGGCGCCTGGCCAGATCGCACTGGCCAACGCAGTGACCCTCAACGCCAACCTGACCCTGCCCGGCACGGGCGACCTGCGTCTGGATGGCACGCTCAGTGGCAGCGCTGGGCTGATCAAGAATGGCAGCGGCTCGCTCGTCCTTTCCGGGAGCAACAGCTATCAGGGCGGCACGCGTCTGGACGCGGGCACGCTGCAGGTTGGCAGTGATGCCGCGCTGGGCAGCGGGACGCTCACGGCAGCGGCGGGCACCACCCTGTCGGCGACTGCTCAAGTGAACCTGTCCAACACCCTCGAACTGCTGGGCGATCTGACCTTGGCCAGCGCGCAGGACCTGGCGCTCAACGGCAGCGTCGGCGGCGCAGGTGGCCTGACCAAGACTGGAAGCGGCACCTTGACCCTGGGCGGCGGCAATACCTATCAAGGCGATACCATCCTGGCCGGCGGCACCCTGCTGCTGGAGAGCGACACGGCGCTCGGCCTGGGTGCACTGAACGCCGCCGACGGCACTCAGCTCGACAGCCGCGTGGCAGTCAACCTCGGCAACGCTGTCAATCTTGCGGGCACGCTGGCGATCCTCGGCAGCAACGACCTCAGTTTCTCCGGGCCGATCACTGGCCTCGGCGGCCTGAGCAAGACCGGACCGGGCAACCTCACCCTCGCGGGCGCCAACGCCTTCGACGGTGGCGTGGTCCTCGGCGCGGGCAGCCTGACGCTGGGCGACGATGCGGCGTTGGGCAACGGTGCGTTGTCGGTCATCGGCGACGGCACGCTGTCCGGCACCACCGCGCTGCAAATCGCCAATGCCATCGGCCTGGCCGATGGCGCCAACCTGACCCTCGACGTCGGCCAGGACCTGGCCCTGTCGGGCGCGATCAGCGGTGACGGCACCCTCACCAAGCAGGGCAGCGGTCAACTGCAACTCGCGGGCGATAACCGCTTCACCGGCGGCACGCTGCTGCAAGCCGGCAGCCTGTTGCTGGGCACCGCCAATGCCTTGGGCAGCGGTGCGTTGAGCGTGATCGACGATGCCTTGCTGGACATCACCCAGGCGCTGACGGTGAGCAATGCGATCAACCTGACCAGCGGTAACCTGACCCTCGGTGGCGCGCAGGATCTGGTGCTCGACGGCGTGATCGCAGGTGGCGGTGCGCTGGTCAAGAATGGCGGTGCCAGCCTGACCCTCGCAGGCGCCAACACCTTCGGGGGTGCCACCCAACTCAACGGCGGCACGCTGATCGTCGGCAACGACAGTGCCCTGGGCAGCGGGTCGCTGATCGCGGCCGACGGCACCGCGCTCGATGCCAACACCGACACTCGTCTGGCCAACAACCTGACAGTGGGTGGCGTACTCACCCTGCCAGGCTCTGCCGACTTCACCTTGAACGGTGTGATCGACGGCCCCGGCGGCCTGAACAAGTCGGGTGCCAGCACCCTGATCCTCAACGGCGCCAATACTTACCTGGGGGGCACCACGCTGGGCGCCGGCCAGTTGGTGGTCGGCGACGACACTGCCTTGGGCCTGGGCGGTCTCACCGTCGCCGGCGCTTCGACCTTGAGCAGTGGCAGCGCCGCCACCACATTGGCCAACGATGTGGCACTGGATGCCGACCTGAGCGTCGTGGGCAGCAACGACCTGACCTTGAATGGCGTGGTAAACGGCGCCGGCGCCCTGGTCAAGCAAGGCGACGGCAACCTGACCCTCTCCGCCAGCAATGGCTACCAAGGCGGCACTCAGCTCGAAGCCGGGCGCCTGACCCTCGGCAATGGTGGTGCGCTGGGCAGCGGGCCTCTGGCCGTGACCGGTGATGCCACGCTCGGCACTGCAGCGCCGCTGACCCTGGGCCGTCTTGTCGCCCTGAGCAATGGCGCCACGCTCACGCTCGATGCCGACAACGCGCTGGTCCTCACGGGCGACCTGAGCGGCACCGGCAACCTGATCAAGACCGGCGCCGACGACGTGACCCTGGTGGGCGGCAAGACGTTCACCGGCAACGTCGTCGTGCAGGCCGGTTCGCTCACCACACAGGGCAACGGCGTGTTGGCCAATGTCGGCACTCTGGACCTCGCTGCGGGTGGGCAGTTGAACCTCAACGGCGACGCCAGCCTCGGCGCGCTGAGTGGCAGCGGTCAGGCCAACCTCGGCAGCGGCGCCACCCTGAGCCTTGGCAGCAATGATCTCGACACAGCGTTCGCCGGGGCGCTGAACGGGCTCGGCAGCCTGGCCAAGGTCGGTAATGGGCGGCTGATCCTGAGTGGCGTCAGCGCCTTGGGCGGCAACACCCAGGTCAATGGCGGCACCTTGCAGGTCGATGGCACGCTATCCAGCGCCGGGCTTAACGTTGCCAGCGGCGCCAGCTTGAGCGGCAGCGGCACGGTTGCGGCGCCGGTCGGCATCGGTGCGAGCGGGCGCTTGATCGGCAACAGCGGCAGCACCCTGGGCCTTGGCTCACTGGTGCTGGACAACGCGGCCAACGTCGATGTCGGGCTGGCCACGCCGAGCATCAACAGCGCGGCGCTGTTCGCCGTGGGCGGTGACCTGACCTTGGGCGGTACGCTGAACATCAGCGACATCGGCGGCTTCGGCAACGGTGTGTACCGGCTGTTCGACTATGGCGGCGTGCTCACCGACAACGGCCTGGCCTTCGGCAACCTGCCGCTGGGCGTGGCGCTGGGTAACCTGGCGCTACAGACCGCGCTGGTCAATCAGGTCAACCTGCTGGTCAGCGGCAGCGGCTTGAACATCCTGTTCTGGAACGGCAGCCAGACCCAAGCCAGCGGCCAGATCGAAGGCGGGGCCGGGGTGTGGAACGCGAGCACGACCAACTGGACCGACTTCGACGGCACCGTCAACAGCATTTGGGGCGACACCTTCGCGGTGTTCCAGGGCACGCCGGGCGATGTCAGTGTCGAAGGCAACCAGCGCGTCACCGGCCTGCAGTTCGCCGCCGACGGTTACCGCGTGATCGACGGCAGCGCCGGTCAGTTGGAGCTGATCGACGGCGAACGCGGTGACACGCCGGTGCGGGTGGATCGCGGCGTGACGGCGACGCTCGACCTGCCGCTGGTGGGCAGCGGCAGGCTGACCAAACTCGACAGCGGCACCCTGGTGCTCGGTGGCAGCAACCGCTACAGCGGCGGCACCCAGCTCGGTGGCGGTACGCTGGTGCTGGGCAGCGACTCGGCGTTGGGCAGCGGTGCGCTGGATACCGTCGCCGGTACCACGCTGGATGCCAATCAAGCGGTGAACATCGGCAACGCAATCAACCTGACCGGGCCACTCACCGTGGCCGGTAGCAATGACTTGACCCTGAGCGGCACCGTCGCCGGGCCCGGCAGCCTGGTCAAGGCGGGCGATGCGGCGCTGGCGCTCTCCGGCGACAACGGCTATGCCGGTGGCACCTCGCTGCAAGGCGGCACCTTGGTGGTGGGCGCAGACACTGCGCTGGGCAGCGGCGTGCTGAGCGCGGCTGACGGCACGAGCCTGGACAGCAGCCAGGCGGTCACGCTGGCCAACGCCGTCAACCTGGCCGGCGACCTCACCGTGCTCGGCGACAACGAGCTGGCCCTGGGCGGTCCGGTCAGCGGCGCGGGGCGTCTGTTCAAGGCCGGCTTCGCGCGCTTCAGCCTGCTGGGCGCCAACCGCTTCAGCGGCGGCACCGAACTGCGCAGCGGCACCCTGGTGGTGGGTAACGATGCCGCCCTCGGTACCGGTTCACTGGACGTCACCGGTGCGGCCAGCCTGGACAGCAGCCAAGCGGTCAGACTGGCCAATCCGGTCAATGTCAGCGGTACGCTCGACGTCGAAGGCAGCAACGATCTGCAACTGGCCGGCGTGCTCAGCGGCAACGGTGTGCTGAACAAGAACGGCGCCGCCGACCTGACCCTGTCGGGCAACAACACCTTCAGCGGTATCCTCAACATCCTCTCCGGCAGCCTCAGCACCCTGGGCACCACTGCCCTCGGCACCCAGAGCGCGCTCAATGTCAGCAGCGGCGCTCGGCTCAACCTCGACGGCAGCACTACCCTGGGCGACATCGGCGGCACCGGGGCGATCCAGATCGCCCAGGGCAACAGCCTGAACGTGCAGGGCGGTGTATTCGATGGCCAGATCAGCGGCACCGGCACCCTGAACAAACTGAGCGTGCGTCGCCTGGCACTCACCCGCGTCAACACCCATGTGGGCGATACCCATGTGCAAGCCGGCGAACTGCAAGTGGACGGCTCGCTGGACAGCGGCAACGTGACCGTGGCCAGTGGCGCGACCCTGTCGGGCAGCGGCAACCTCGGTGGCGCGGTGTCGGTGAGCAATGGGGCGACGCTGTCCACCGTGACCGGCTCGACCTTGCAAGTGGGCAGCCTGAGCCTGGAGCCTGATGCGGTGGTGACGGCGCAGCTCGGGGCACCGGACCCTGACGGTCAGCCGCTGGTCCAGGTGGCCAACGACCTCACCCTGCATGGCACGCTGAATGTGGTCGACATCGGCGGCTTCGGCGCCGGCGTGCACCGCCTGTTCCTGTACGGCGGCGCCTTCACCGACAACGGCATCAGCGTCGGCAGCACGCCGCTGCCCGATGTCGAAGTAGCGCTGCAAGCGACCGTGCCCAACCAGGTCAACCTGGTGGTGGGAGGGGCCAGCAACGTGCTGTTCTGGGATGGCAGCGACACCACCGGCAATGGCCAGATCGACGGCGGCAACGGTACCTGGGACGCCGTCAGCCGCAACTGGACCGATGCCAACGGCGCGGTCAACAACGCCTGGAACAGCACTTTCGCCGTGTTCCAAGGCCCGGCGGGCACCGTCACCCTCGATGGCAGCCAGGCGATCACCGGCCTGCAGTTCATGACCGACGGCTATTCGCTGCAAAGCGCGGGCACGGGTGAACTGCTGACCAGCGGCACCACCAACGTGCGCGTCGACAGCGGCGCCACCGCCACGGTCGGCGTGCCGATCAACGGCACCGGTCTTCTGGCCAAGCAGGATGGCGGCACGCTGGTGCTCAATACGGCCAATGGCTACAGCGGCGGCACCGCGCTCAATCGCGGCGCTTTGGTGGTGGGCAACGACGGCGCCCTGGGCAGTGGCCTGCTTACCGCCGCAGCGGGCACCCTGCTGGACAGCAACACGGCGGTCAGCCTGGCCAATGCCGTGCTGCTCGAAGGCGCCTTGACCCTCGGCGGCAGCGCGGCGCTGACCTTGGCGGGTAGCGTCAGCGGCGAGGGCGGCCTGATCAAGAACGGCGCTGCGCCACTCACCCTCACCGGTAGCAACGTGTACAGCGGCGGCACCCAGATCAACGGCGGCAGCCTGATCGGCAACAGCAACAGCCTGCAAGGCGCGATCCTCAACAATGCGGCGTTGACCTTCGAGCAGGCAGCCGACGGTCGCTACACCGGCAATCTCACTGGCAGCGGCACCCTGAGCAAGAACGGCAGCGGCGAGCTGCTGCTCACTGGCAACAATGGCCTGACCGGTACCACTTCGGTGAATGCCGGCAGCCTGCGTGTCGACGGTCGCCTGGACAGCGCCAGGGTGCAGGTCGCCCGCGGCGCGCGGCTGGGCGGCAGTGGCGTCTACGCCGGGCAGGTGCTGCTCGCCGACGGCGCCAGCCTGGTGGCCGGACAGAGCAGCACGCCGCTGACCCTGGGCGGGCTCGAACTGGCGTCCGGTAGCACCCTGGACTTCGCCTTGGGCGCTCCGGATGCGGCCAGCACGGTGGTCAAGGTCGAGGGCAACCTGGTGCTCGACGGCACCTTGAATGTCACCGATGTCGGTGGATTCTCAACCGGCGTCTATCGACTGTTCAGCTACGGCGGGGCGCTGACCGACAACGGCCTGGCCCTCGGCGCCGTGCCGGGCAGCGTGGCCTTGGGCGATCTGGCGTTGCAGACCGCCATCGCCCGGCAGATCAACCTGGTGGTGCAGCATGCGGGCGATCCGGTGCAGTTCTGGAACGGTAACCAGACCAACCCCGACGGCAGCATCGGCGGCGGCAGTGGCACCTGGGGGCCGAACACCAACTGGACCAATGCCAACGGCACCACGGGTGAAACCTGGAGCGATGCCTACGCCGTGTTCGGTGGCCAGCCCGGCACCGTCACCGTGGTCGGCAACCCGTCGTTCAGCGGCCTGCAATTCCTCAGCGATGGCTACCAATTGGTGCCGGGTGCCGAGGGCAGCCTGACGCCGGTCAATGGCGCCGACGGCAGCCTGGCGCCAGTGCGTGTCGATGCCGGTGCCAGCGCCGAGATCAGTGTGCCGCTGGTGGGCAGCGGCGGTATCGAGAAGCTCGATGCCGGCACCTTGGTGCTCAGTGGCGCCAACCGCTACACCGGCGGCACCCTGGTCAGTGGCGGCACGCTGGTAGGCAACACCAGCAGCCTGCAGGACACGCTGACCAACAACGCCAACCTGGTGTTCGCGCAAGCCAACGACGGCACCTTCAACGGCGTGTTGCGCGGCACCGGCACCACCATCAAGCGTGGCTTCGGTCGTCTGTTGCTGCTGGGCAATCATCCCTTCAGCGGGCTGTTCAACGTCGATCAGGGCACGCTGCAAGTGGGCGATGCCGCCAACCCGCGCAGTCTACTGGCCGCGCGTGTGAACGTGGCCAACGGTGCCGGCCTGACCGGCAATGGCACGCTAGGCAGCCTGGTCAACCACGGCACGGTGCTGCCGGGGCCGGCGGGCAACCTGAATGTCAGCGGCGACTTTACCAATGCCAGCGATGGCAACCTGGTCATCGACCTGGGGACTGCACCGGTGAACTACCTCAACGTGGGCGGCACCGCCAACTTGGGTGGCAGCCTCACCGTGGCCAATTTGTCCGGTGGCAATGGTCGCTACACGCTGCTGTCTGCCGACGGCGGTATCAATGGCGTGTTCGCCAGCAACAACCTGATGAACTCGGCGTTCCTCACCAGTTCGCTGGACTACGGCACTAACCAAGTGACCCTGTCGGTGAGCCGCAACGACACCTCGCTCGCCGAGGTTGCGGTGTCCGGCAACCAGCGCGGCGTGGCCACTGCGCTAGAGAGCGCTGGGGTGCCGAACGTGCTGCGCGATGAAATCCTGCCGCTGGACCGGCCTTCGGCACAGGCGGCGTTCGACAGCCTGTCCGGCGAGATCCACGCCAGCACCGCCACGGTGTTGATCGAGGACACCCGCCACGTGCGCGAGGCGCTCAACGACCGCCTGCGCCAGGCCGATTGCAGCCGTGCCGACGATCCACGTCGCACCCTGGCCCCGACCGCCAATCAGCAATTGACCAGCGAAGGTTGCCAGGGTCAGCCGGTCGGCTGGATTCGCGCCATCGGCGCCTGGGGCGACTACGACGGCAGCGCCAACCATGCCAGCGTCGATCGCGACCTGTCCGGTTTCATGCTCGGTGTCGATCGTGCCCTGGACGATCAGTGGAAAGTGGGCATCGCGGCGGGCTACACCCGTAGCAGCATCGATGCACAGCGCCGCCGTTCGGACGCCAGCGTCGACAGCTACCACCTGGCGACCTACCTGGGTTACCAGATGGACGCCTTCGCTGCGCGTCTGGGGGCCAGCTACACCTGGCATGACATCGACACCAAGCGCGATGTGCAGGCGGGCGCTTACGACGATCGCCTGAAGGCGAAGTACAAGGCGCGCACCGCGCAGGTGTTCGGCGAGGTGGGCTACGCCCTGGACGTGGGCGGTATCGCGGTGGAGCCATTCGCCGGACTGGCCTATGTCAACCACGACAGCGACAGTGCGCGGGAGAAGGGCGGGGCGGGGCGTTTGAAAGCCAAGGTCGATCAGGACGTGACCTTCTCCACGGTGGGTGTGCGCGTCGGCAAGCGCATCACGTTGGACAATGGCAGTGAGATCACCCCACGGCTTTCGGTCGGTTGGCGACATGCCTTCGGTGATACCCAGCCCGAGGCCAAGTCGCGCTTCATCGGCGGGGGTGCGAGTTTCGGCAGTGAAGGCGTGGCGATCGCGCGCAACGCGGCGGTGGTGGAGGCTGGCCTTGACGTGGCTGTGGGCGAGAGCGGCAAGTTGGGCGTGGGGTATTCGGGGCAATTGTCCAATCAGGGCCGCGACCACGGTGTGGTGGTGAGTTTCAGCATGGGCTTCTGAACGGGGTGTCGTTGCGCCTGGCAGAGCTAGGCAGTGGTGGTGTGTGGGAGCGGTCGTGCAAGACTCCAGGAACAGGTCAACAGGAGGCCGCGCCCACGGTTACATCGACTTACTTTCATCACGCCACTGACGCTAGACTGTCATCTTCCCAGCTTTGGACAGGAGTTCGGCGTGATCCACCTCCGCAGTTTCCCCAGTGACCTGTGCCTGGACAGCCCGCGCTTGCAGTTGCGGCCCATGCGCCACGCCGATGCGGCGCGCTGGTTGACGATCATGGCCGACCCCGAGGTGATGCGTTACTGGTATCACGCGCCCTGGACCGAACTGGCCGAGGCCGAAAGCGCCCTGGCCGCCGACCGCGAAGCCTATGCGGCGGGCACGCTGCTCAAGCTGGGCATGTACCGGCGCGACAACGGCGAACTGATCGGTATGGTGCAGATGTTCAACATCGATCACGACTCGCGCCGGGGCGAGATCGGCTACTGCCTGGCCCGCGCCGTGCAGGGCCGGGGCTACATGGACGAGGCGCTGACCTGCTTCATCGACTACCTGGCCCACACCCTGCACATGCGCCGTCTGGAAGCGGAGATCGACCCGCGCAACCAGGGCTCGGCGCGCACCTTGGAGCGCCAGGGCTTCGTGCTGGAGGGCACCCTGCGTGCGCGCTGGTGCGTGGCCGGAGAGCTGTCCGACTCGGGCCTCTACGGCCTGCTGCTGGAACCGCCTGTCGCCTGAGGCGTGGGTGCGGTAAGGTCGGCGTTCGCTTTCAAGCCCGTGGAGTGTCCGGTTGCCCGCTTATTACCTCAGTCTCAGCCTGCTGCTGTACCTCTCCAGTCTGTTCTTCGATGGCGCGCTGATGGACGTCGGGCGCCAGATGCCGGCCTTGCAGATGCTGCTCTACGGCCCCTGGGGCGTGGCCTTCGGTGTGTACGCCTGGTTCGCCAACCCATTGCTGGCGCTGGCGGTACTCGCCCATCGGCGCTTTCGGCGTTTGGCGTTGCTGGTCGGCGCTGCGGCGCTGTACCTGGCAATCGGCAGCTTGACCATCGAGCGTCTGCCGGACAACCGCAGCTACGCTTTCCACGACATCACCGGTTTCGGCCTCGGGTTCTACCTGTGGCTGGGGTCGATGCTGGTGTTCTGCGCCGGCCAGCTCTGGTGGTGCTTCAAGGCCCGCCGCGCCGATGAGGTGCCGGGCTGGAACTGGGTGGACGTGGTGGTGATTGCGGCCCTGGCGCTCACGCTGTATGTCGCCACACAACTGCCGTCGCTGCGCTTCGAGGTGGATCAGGTGCTTATGCCGCCGGAGCCTGCGCAAAGTCTCTGACACTGCTAGGCTCAGCATCCTCTCCACGCAACGGATCCGCTTCGATGACTCGCTATGCTTTTGCCACGCTGTACGCCGTGCTGGCCTTCGCCACATCGGCCCAGGCCGACGACAATTCCCCGAGCTATGTCCAGTGCATGGACAAGGCCGCCAGCACCTTGGCGATGAATGTCTGCGTCACCGAGGAAACCAGCGTGCAGGATCAACGCCTGAACACCGCCTACAAGCAGTTGATCCGCAAGCTGGAGATCGCCCAGGTCAAGCGCCTGCGTGAAGTGCAGCGCGACTGGATCGCCTTTCGCGACAAGAACTGCGGCTTCCACGCGCAACTGAGCGGCGGCAGCATGGCCAGCGTCGAGCAAGGCATCTGCGTGATGGACATGACCCAGGAGCGCGCGGCGGAGATGGAGCGGCTGCTCAAGCCGGAGCAGTAGTGCTTCGAGGCGTGGCGCCGGGACGTCTACGGTCACGGCGCCGAGGCGCTGTCAGCGTGCCGGTGGCCGCTCGCGCTGCGCCCGTGCCTTGAGATATTCGCGCACCTCCACGCCATCGCCCGCGAACTCGATGCGGTGCGCCTTGGCCTCGCGCTGATAGGCGTACATCGGGTCGTAATACTCGTTCAGCAAGCCTTCGATCCAGCCCCGGTGCAGGTCCACTTCACCGCTGCGCAACTGTTCGTCCAAGGCCTGGTCCAGCAGCGCCTGCAGGCGCTGGAGACGTTCGCCGCCCAGGCGCTTGCGAATGTTGCCCAGGCTGTGGCGCAGACGTTCAGCGAACAACTGGCGACCTTCATCCTCGCCGTGCAAGGCGACGAACTCGGCGCACAGGTCGATCACGTAATCGCGCAGGATCCGCTCGACACGCTGGACGAAGCTATCCTCCAGCCACACCAGCGGATAGCGCTGCATGCCCTGGTAGAGCGGCAGCGGCACCGCGCAACTGCCGACGATGCGCCCCTCGTCTTCGAGCACGAATTGCTGCACGCCACGCGCCCGTTTCTTCAGCACGTCGATCGCCAACTGGTTTTCGAAGTCGATCTGCGCCGGCTGCGCGGTGGCGCGTTTGCCGAAGCTGGAGCCGCGATGGTTGGCGTGGCCTTCCAGGTCCAGCGCGTTATCCAGTTGCAGCAGGACGTCGGTCTTGCCTGTGCCGGTGAGCCCGCCCATGAGCACGAAGTCGCACTGCGCCACCGCCTGTGCCGTGGTGTCCAGCAGATAGTTGCGCAGGGCCTTGTAGCCGCCGCTGATGCGCGGGTAGTCGATACCGGCCTCTCTCAGCCAGCCTTGGACGATCTGCGAGCGCAGGCCGCCGCGAAAGCAGTACAGGTAGCCCTGCGGGTTGGCACTGGCAAAGGCCGCCCAGGCCTCCAGGCGCGCCTGCTTGACTGCGCCATTGACCAGTTGATGGCCCAGGGCGATGGCCGCGCCCTGGCCCTGCTGCTTGAAGCAGGTGCCGACCTTGTGCCGCTCCGCGTCGTTCATCAGCGGCAGGTTGACCACGCCGGGGAAGGCGCCTTTGGCAAACTCGATGGGCGCACGCATGTCCATCATCGGCACGTCATCGAGGAACAGCGGGTGGAAGTCGGTGCAGTCGGGGCGCATCAGATCACCTCGACTGCGTAGGTCTGTCGCTCGACCAGGGTGCCGATCGGCGCCAGGTCCAGGCCGAGTTCTGCGGCCACCGCGAGGAACTGCGCCTGCCCCTCGGGGCTGACGGCCACCAGCAGGCCGCCGCTGGTCTGCGGGTCGCACAGCAGGTGTTTCTGTTCATCGGTCAAGGCGGCGATCTTGTGACCGTAGCTCTCGTGGTTGCGCAGCGTGCCGCCGGGAATGCAGCCCTCGGCCAGGTAGTGCTCGACACCCGGCAGGCGCGGCACGGCGTCGAATTGCAGGCGCGCGGTGAGGCCGCTGCCTTCGGCCACTTCGACCAGGTGGCCGAGCAGGCCGAAGCCGGTGACGTCGGTCATGGCTTTGACCCCGTCGAGCTTGCCGAAGCGGCTGCCGGGGGTGTTCAAGGTACACATCCAGTCGCGCGCCAGGCCTTGGTCCTGGACACGCAGCTTGGCCTTTTTCTCGGCGGTGGTGAGGATGCCGATGCCCAGCGGCTTGGTGAGGTACAGCGTGCAGCCTGCGGTGGCGGTGTCGTTGCGCTTGAGCTGGCGCTTGCCGACCACGCCGGTCACCGCCAGGCCGAAGATCGGCTCGGGCGCGTCGATCGAATGCCCGCCGGCCAGCGGAATGCCGGCCTCGGCGCACACCGCGCGACCACCCCGGATCACTTCGCGGGCGACCTCAGGCGCCAGCACGTTGATCGGCCAGCCGAGAATGGCGATCGCCATCAGCGGATCGCCGCCCATGGCGTAGATGTCGCTGATGGCGTTGGTGGCCGCGATGCGGCCGAAATCGTAGGGGTCGTCGACGATGGGCATGAAGAAGTCGGTGGTCGAGACCACGCCACGCTCATCGTCCAGCGCATACACGGCGGCGTCGTCACGCGAAGCGTTGCCGACCCACAGCTTGGGATCCAGCGCCTGGCTGCCGCTGTCGGCCAGAATGACGTCGAGCACCTTGGGAGAGATCTTGCAGCCACAACCTGCGCCGTGGCTGTACTGGGTCAGGCGAATCGGCTCGCTCATGGGCACCTCGCAATCGAATGAATGCGCGAGTGTAGCAATAGAGCAGCTTCGAGCTTCAAGCTTCGAGCGGCAAGAGGAAGCAGCCGTGCGTGCTTGCGGCTAGAATGCCCAGCTACACCCAACCGCGATCCGCGTTCACTTGCAGCTTGCAGCTCACCGCTCGCAGCTGTCTCCAAAGGAGACCCCTCCCGTGCTGAAACGTCCCCTGGCGCTGGCCGCCGGCTTCGTCCTGTCTTGCTGTGCCGTGGTGGTTCAGGCTGCTGAGACCTTGCGCGTCAGCGCCATTCCCGATGAAGCGCCGACCGAGTTGCTGCGCAAGTTCAAGCCGCTGGGCGAGTACCTCGAGCAGCAACTGGGCATGAAAGTGCAGTTCGTGCCGGTGGCCGACTATCCGGCGGTGGTCGAGTCGCTGGCCAGCGACCGCCTCGACCTGGCCTGGCTGGGCGGCTTCACCTTCGTTCAGGTGCACCTGAAAGATCCCACCGCTACGCCGCTGGTACAGCGCGAGCAGGATGCCCAGTTCACCAGCAAGTTCATCACCGCCAACCCCGAGGTCAAGAGCCTGGCCGATCTGAAGGGCAAGACCTTCGCCTTCGGCTCGATCTCTTCGACGTCCGGCAGCCTGATGCCGCGCTACTTCATGCTCAAGCAGGACAACATCAAGCCGGAAAGCTACTTCAGCCGGGTCGCCTATTCCGGTGCCCACGACGCCACCGTCGCCTGGGTGCAGGCCGGCAAGGTCGATGCCGGCGTGCTCAACGCCAGCGTCTGGCAGAAGCTGGTCGATGCCGGCAAGGTCGATACCACCAAGGTGCGCGTGTTCGCGACCACCCCGACCTACTACGACTACAACTGGACGGTGCGCGGCAACATGGACCCGGCGCTCAAGGAGAAGATCAAGCAAGCCTTCCTCGCCCTGGATCCCGCCAAGCCCGAGCAGAAAGCGATCCTCGATCTGCAGGCGGCCAGCCGCTTCATCGAAACCCAGCCGGAGAACTACGTCGGCACCGAGCAGGCTGCCCGTGAGGCCGGCTTGCTCAAGTGAGTATCGAACTGCAGGGCGCGGGGCTGCGCCACGGCCAGGTTCGCGCCCTGGACCACGTCAACCTGCGTATCGACGCCGGCGAGCGGGTGGCGGTGATCGGCCCGTCCGGCGCGGGCAAGTCCAGCTTGCTGCACCTGATGGCCACCGCCGTGCAGCTGAGCAGCGGGTGCCTGCACCTGCTCGGCGAACAGCCCTGGGCACTGTCGGCCCGCGCTCGCCAGCGTTTGCGCGCGCGGGTTGCGCTGGTGCACCAGGCGCCGCCCTTGCCGCCGCGCCAACGGGTGGTCACCGCCGTGCTGGCCGGGCGTTTGGGGCAGTGGGGCACCCTGCGCGGGTTGCTCAACCTGCTGCACCCCACCGATGTATCCGGCGCGCGCCAGGTGCTAGGCGAACTGGGGCTGGCCGACAAGGTGTTCGTCCAGTGCGGGCAATTGTCCGGTGGTCAGTTGCAGCGCGTCGGCATCGCCCGCGCCTTGTACCAACAGGCTGAGGTGCTGCTGGCCGACGAGCCGGTCTCGGCGATGGACCCGGTACTGGCCGAGCATAGTTTGGGCCTGCTCAACCGCCATGCACGCGAGCGGGGCGTGACCCTGGTCGCCAGCCTGCACGCGGTGGACCTGGCGCTGGCGCATTTCCCGCGCATCATCGGCATTCGTGACGGCCAGGTGGCGTTCGATTGTGCGGCAGCGGCGGTCGCGCAGAGCATGCTCGACGAGCTCTATGCCAACGAGCACCTGACGGCGCCAGTGACCGTAGCGCCGACCCTGACGGTGCAGATGCCACGATGCTGAAGGCCGATGCCCGCGATCCGGCGGCCTGGCCGCGTCTGCTGCTGGCCGTGGTGTGCCTGGCGGTGCTGTGGCCGGGCGTGCAACTGAGCGAGCTGAACCCCGGGGTGCTGCTGCAGGCCGAGAACCGGCAGCAGATGGCCAGCTTTCTCGGCGCGTTCTGGCCACCGGCCCATGATCGTGATTTCCTCGCCTTGCTGCTGGAGGCGACGGTGCAGACGCTGGCCGTGGCCACGGCCGGGATGGCCCTGGCGTTGCTGTTGGCCGTGCCCGCCAGCCTGCTCGCCAGTCGCGCGCTGTCGTTGCGTGCCGCATCGCGCGGTGGCCGGCCGGGGCCATGGTCGCAATTGGCGCGCTTGCCGGTGCGCGGGCTGTTGGTGTTCCTGCGCAGCGTGCCGGAAATCGTCTGGGCGCTGCTGTTCGTCAGGGCGGTCGGGTTGGGACCGACGGCGGGGGTGCTGGCCATCGCCATCACCTACAGCGGCATGCTCGGCAAGGTCTATGCCGAGATCTTCGAGTCGGTCGACCAGCGTCCGGCGCATGCCCTGATGCAGGGTGGCAGCGGACGATTGGCGGCCTTCGCCTACGGCATCCTGCCGCTGGCGGCGGCCGAGGTGGTGTCCTACAGCGTCTACCGTTGGGAGTGTGCGGTGCGCGCGTCGGTGGTGATGGGCTTCGTCGGCGCTGGCGGGCTCGGTCAGCAGATCGACCTGTCGATGCGCATGTTCGCCGGCGCCGAGGTGGCGAGCATGCTGCTGGCGTTCCTGCTGCTGGTGACCCTGGCTGATGGCCTGAGCCGCCTGCTGCGCGGGAGGCTGGCGTGAAGCGGGTGATCAATTGGCTGGTGCTGCTGGCACTGCTGGCCGCCGTGGTGGCGTCGTTCGCCTACCTGCAACTGGACCTGGCCTCGGTGCTGGGCAACGGCGGCTCGGCGCAGATGGCTGACTATGCGGCGCGCTTCCTCAGCCCTGACCTCTCGACCGAGCACTTGCGCGCGGTGGGCCATGGAGCACTGGAAACCCTGGCCATGTCCGGCCTGGGTACGTTGCTGGCGATGCTCTTGGGATTGCTGCTCGCGTTGCCGGCGGCGGGGCGTTTCGGCTGGCCGCTGCAAGGCGCAGCGCGGCTGCTGCTCAATGCGCTGCGGGCAATTCCGGAACTGGTCTGGGCGGCCTTGACGGTGCTGGCGGCCGGGCTTGGTCCGAACGCCGGCACCCTGGCCCTGGCGTTGCACACAGCCGGGGTGCTGGGCCGATTGTTCGCCGAGGCGCTGGAAAACGCACCGCCCGAGCCTGCGCAGGCCATCCGCCTGCAGGGCGGTGGGCAGGTGGCGGCGTTCTGCTTCGGCACCTTGCCCAACCTGTGGCCGCAGTGGCTCGCCTACAGCCTGTACCGCTGGGAAAACAACATCCGCATGGCCAGCGTGCTCGGTTTCGTCGGCGCGGGCGGGCTGGGGCAGATGCTCTACACCACCCTCAGCCTGTTCCAGGAGGCGCAGGCCAGCACCGTGATCATCGGCATGCTGGTGCTGGTGTTGCTGGTGGATGCCTTGAGCGACGTACTGCGCCAGCGCTACGTACGCGCCTGATCCTGCGGGTCTTCAGCCGCGAACTGGCGCGAGCCGTAGACGCTCGTCACGGCGCCCACTCGCCGCACTGTGCTTCGCGCTGCATCGACTCCAGGTTGCGCTCGATGGTCTCGCAGATGGTGTCCATGGTGATCTGGTGCTCGCTGCGGCGGAACGGGCTCTGCAGGTCGGTGCCGATGCGTTCGATCGCCAGCAGCATGAAGCCGACCACGGTCGAGGCCAGCGGCGTGAACCACTCCAGCGACTCCACCAGGCCGATCGGCACGATCACGCAGAACAGCGTGATGAACAGCCGTGGGAAGTACACGTAGGGGTAGGGCAGCGGGGTATTGGCGATCCGCTCCATGCCACCTTGGGCATTGGACAGGTCCACCAGGGTCGACTCCAGCCGTGCCAGGCGAATGCTGTCCAGCCGCCCAGCCTTGTACTCACGAGAGAGCAAGGCGGCGGAGCCTGCGAGGATGTCGTTGGCGAAATTGTTCGAGCCATTGCGTCGCTCGAATTCGTGCTGCGGGATGAACGCCATCAGTTCGGCCGGGCACGGCTCGCCCTTGAGGTGCGCGGCCAGGCAGTTCACATAGGCCACGTGACGGCGCAGCAGCGTGGCTTTCACCGGATTGAGCCCGTCGTCGGTGTCGTCCACCAGCGTCAGCACCTGCCGCGCGAAGCTGCGCGAACTGTTGACCATCGCCCCCCACAGCGTTCGCGCTTCCCACCAGCGGTTGTAGGCGCTGCTGTTGCGAAAACTCACCAGCACCACCAGTGCCGAGCCGAGCAGGGTCAGCGGGATCAGCGGCAGGCTGAACTTGCTGTCGAGGAACAGCATGAAGTCCAGGGTCACCAGGATGTCCCAGAGCAGCAGCCACAGCAGCGACCAGCCAATGTAGTTGAAGGTCTTGAACACCAGGCGGTATTTGCGCACGAGGTAGTTTTTCACGCAGGGATCTCTTCATGGAGCGGATGAAGGATCGGACGCCGGGGGCGAGGTAAGGTTCGCGCAGAGGGATGGGAACGTTAAACGGTTCAGTTTTCCGAAGGCTGATGAAATGCGTAGGATTCGACCCCACCCGTTTGAACTCCCCTTTTCAGTAGTGGCACAATGCCAAAACGCCGAACCCCAGGGCCTGTCGCCGGCCTGGTTGCCTGTCCGGTGCAACCCAGGACAGTTTTTTTCGGTGATTCCCGATGAACCAGCGAACGGGCAAGGGCCTTTCTTTTGCCAAGCGCATGTACCCGCCACGTGCGATCGGCACCGGTCTGGGTTTCTTCTGCGTGCTCATTGGCCTGTGGCCCCTGCAACCGGCGTGGTGGGTCTGGACGCTGCTCGGGCTGCATGGCTTCGTTTGGCCACATCTGGCCTACCAGATCGCTCGACGCTCCCGGCAGCCTTTCGTCGCCGAGCAGCGCAACCTGGTGTTCGACGGCTTCGCCGGCGGCTGCTGGGCCGGGGCGATGGGGCTCAACCCGCTGCCAAGCGTGATCATCCTGTCGATGATTGCCATGGACAAGATCGCCGCCGGTGGCTGGCACATGCTGGTCAAGACCGTCATTGCCCAGGTGCTGGGTATCGCGCTGGGTCTGTGGCTGTACGCGCCGCCGCTGTTTCCGCCCACCACCCAGGCGCAGATGCTGGCCTGCCTGCCGATCCTGCTGATCTACCCCATGGCCATCGGCCTGATCTGTTACCAGGTCACGGTTCAACTGGGCCAGCACAAGCGCGCCCTGGCGCGCCTGAGCCAGACCGACAGCCTGACCGGACTGATCAACCACGGCGCCTGGAAAGACCTGCTGACGCGCGAGTTTCAGCGCTGCCGCCGCGCCGACCAGGCCAGTGTGCTGGCGTTGATCGACATCGATCACTTCAAGCAGATCAACGACGTTCATGGCCACCTGATGGGCGACGACATCCTGCGCACCCTGAGCGCGCTGCTACCCACGCACCTGCGCAAGACCGACCTGGTGGCCCGTTATGGCGGAGACGAATTCTGTGTGATGTTGCCCGGCGCTGGCCTGGCCCAGGCCGAGGAAATCCTCGAACGATTGCGCCAGGCGGTGGAGTGCTATAGGCATCCTGACCTGCCGGAGCAGCGGCTGAGCCTGAGCATCGGCATCGCCGCCTACGGCGCGCACCAGCTCAGTGCCGATGGCTGGCTGCATGAAGCGGACATGGCGCTGTACCAAGCCAAGAGCGCCGGGCGCAACCGGGTCGTGGTGGCGCGCAGCCAACCGTCGGCCGCTTGATAGGACCTGGGCGATGGATCCTCTTTCCTTTTGTGACCATAGGCATACCGACAACACACACAGATACATCCCACAGGTTATCTCTCCCGCATCCTCATGCGTTGACTGCTGAGTCGCCGTTAAATGCAGCGGCACGGCGGTTCGCGCTTTCGCGGACAGCGTTCATGGACACGAAAGGAGATGCACCTTTGAGCCTGACCGACAAGCGATTTCAGCGGTTCACTCAGCTGGGCTGGGGGGCGATGGATATGCTCATCGTCCTGGTCTATGTGGTCGACAGCCTGCGTCGCGGTGACATCCCGTTCTGGACCGACCTGCACAGCATTCTGGCGTTGGCGTCAGAACATGCGGAACTCGCCTACGCCATTGGCTTCGCCAGCTTGGCGGTCTATCTGACGGTGTTCATCAGCGGTTGTCTCTTTCTGAAAGGCGCGCGCATGGCGGCTTATCTCGGGCTGGCGCAGGCGCCGTTTCGGGTGATTCTGGTGCCCTCGATCCCGGTTGCGCTGTTTTGGCCCGATCCGCTGATCGAGACGGCGGGATGGCTGGTGTTCTTCCTCAGCCTCGTCGCCGAGGTGGTGAAGGTCTGGAGCTTGTTGCTGTTGCTGCGTAGCCAGAGCAATGGGGTAGCCGACGCGCCGGCGGCGGCTTGAGCCAGCCATTTCAGACGCCGCCTGGCAGCGGCCTGTGATCGCCGACGAGCGCGACGTTCCGTCAGACAAAAGATGGCCCACGGGCGATGAAGAAAATACTGAAATTTACCCGCGCCCGGACTACGGAAAACCCTTCCCAAAGGCTACGCTAGGCCAATTGTCCACAAGGCCGACTCGCCATGACCCTCGCCGATAACCTGCTTGCCTTTACCCTCGCCGCCACAGTGTTGACCATCACCCCAGGCCTGGACACGGCCCTGATCCTCAGAACCTCGGCCGTCGAAGGCCGCGTGCAGGGGCTGCGCGCCGCGCTGGGTATCAACGCCGGCTGCTTCATCTGGGGCGCGGCGGTGGCCTTCGGTCTCGGCGCCTTGATCGCCGTGTCGGAACTGGCCTACGACATACTCAAGTACTGCGGCGCGGCCTATCTGGCATGGTTGGGCCTGAACATGCTGCTGCGCCCCCGGCAGTCGTTGGCCCCGGCCGAGCAGGACGCACGGCCCACGCGGAACTGGTTCCTCAGGGGCATGCTCGGCAATCTGCTCAATCCGAAGATCGGCATCTTCTATGTGTCGTTCTTGCCGCAGTTCATCCCCCAAGGGGCACCGCTGATCACCTGGACCTTTGGTCTGGTAGCCATTCATGTGGTGCTCGGCCTGCTCTGGGCCGCGGCATTGATCGGCGCCACCCGCTCGTTGTCCGGTGTGCTGCGCAAGGGCTCGGTGGTCTCATGGATGGATCGCACCACCGGCGTGCTGTTCATCCTGTTCGCTGCCCGGCTGGCGTTGAGCCGCCGTTAAGGAGTTTTCTGTGAATACCCCCGCAACCTTGTATGAAACCGACCGACTGATCGTGCGTAGCTTCTGCGAGGGTGATGCCGCCGCGCTGTTCGACTACCTGCATCGACCGACCGCCAGTTGCTTTTTCTCACTGGCGCTGTCCGACATGGCTGCCGCCGCGCAAGAAGCGAAGCAGCGCGGTATCGACAACGAGTACTTTGCCGTGTGTCTCAAGCACGACGGCGCGTTGGTCGGCGATGTCTTCGCTCACCCGGAAAAGGACCAGCCGGACACGTTTTCCATCGGCTGGAATTTCAATCCCCGCTTCGCCGGGCAGGGCTATGCGCACGAGGCGGCGGTAGCGCTGGTGGACTATTTGTTCAACGAACGGGGCCTGCGACGATTATATGCCTACGTTGAGGACACCAACCTGCCGTCCCAGCGACTCTGCGAAAAGCTCGGCATGCGCCGGGAGGGACTGTTCATGGAGTTCGTGTCGTTCATGAAGGACGATCACGGGGTGCCGGTGTACGAGAATACTTATCAGTATGCGGTGTTGAGTAAGGAGTGGCGAACCACTCAGTCGCGCCCATGATGCAAGCAGCTACCTAGGCACGCGCCAAGCGCGATCAGGCTGAACATCGCAACGGCCCCCGCCAGCACAGCCAGGCTGGTCCCGAACACTGCGCTGATCGCCATGGCCATCAGCGCGGCACTGCCAATCTGACAGAAACCCACCAGCCCAGAGGCGGTGGCGGCATGGCCGTGCTCTGCGGCGATGGCTCCCGACACGGACAGTGACAATGATGAGCCATTGGCCAGGCTCACCAGGCACATCGGCAGCACTACCCCGGCCGCATTTCGCCAGTCCATCGCTGCAACCCCCAGGAAGACCACCCCGCCAAGCACGAAGCAGATCACCCCGGCGGCCACCAGCCGGTCATAGGGCCAGTATTCCAACCCGCGTTTCGTCAGCCAGTTCGCGCCGATGATGCCCGCTGTCAGCGGCAGGTACATCCAGCCGATCTGTTCTTCGCTCAGCCCTGCGCGTGTCAGCAGGAAGGGTGACTGCGTGAGGTAGACGAACCACGCGCAGTAGATCGCGCAGACCACCAGGGTGTAGCGGCGAAAGCCACGGTCGCGTAGTACTTGGCTGAAACCGTTGAAGGGGTTGGTCCGTACACGCGCCGCTGCCGGCAGCGTTTCAGGAAGTCGTATCAAGGCCAAGAGCAGTGCAACAGCCCCGAATCCCGCGACGAAAAGAAAATCTGCGCGCCAGCCGAACTGGGCGGCCAGGTGTCCGCCAATCACCGGCGCCAGCGCGGGGGAGAGTGACACCAGTGGGTAGACGATCGCATAGACCTTGGCCGAGGTTCGCTTGTCACAGGTATCGGCGATCAGCGCGCGGCCAATGACCAGCCCGGCAGCGGCGCCCATCGCCTCGATCATGCGCCATGCCAGAAATGCCGAGTAGCTGCTCGCCGCCGCACAGCCCAGCGAGCCCACTAGGTACAGCAGGCCGGCGCCCATCAATACCGGTTTGCGGCCATAGCGGTCCGAGAGTGGGCCGTACACCAATTGCGATACCGCCAGCGCCAGCAGATAGAACGACACGGTCTGCGGCATCTGCCAGTCGGCGATGCCAAAGGCGTGGGTCATGCTGGGCATGGCGGGCAAGTAGACGTCCGAGGCGATCAGGCCGAAGGCGCTGAGCATCGCGACGACGAGGATGAATGAGGAACGAGGCATGAGGCTCCCGGATGACAGGCCGGCTGTCGTAGTGAGTTGAAGGAAAGCGGCACATGCTAGACAGGCTGGGTTCATGTGAAAATGCACGCCAATGCAGTCATCGGCTGCATTTTTGCAGGTGCGTAGAAGGTGATCATGAACTGGGATGACATACGAATTTTTCTTGCTGTCCATCGTGCGAGCACCCTGACCGGCGCGGCGCAGCAGTTGGGTATCGACCAGACCACCGTGAGCCGACGCCTGGCCGGGCTGGAGCGCACACTCGGCAGTCGGTTGTTCCTGCGCAGCAACAGCGGCCTGACGCTGACCGTGACCGGCCGGGATGTGTTGCTCAAAGCGCAGGACATGGAGCGCATGGCCGTGTCGTTCGAGCGTCGGAGCGAGGGCGCCGATGCACGCGCCGAGGGCGAGGTGAGGGTCACCACCACCGATGCGCTGGCCGTCGATTTCCTGGTCCCGGCGATCGAGCGCTTGCGCGCGAGCCATCCCGACATTCGCGTGATCCTGACCACCACCACCCGACTGCTGGACCTGGCGCGCAGGGAGGCCGACATCGCCGTGCGCACCGTGCGTCCTGAGCAGCCGGATCTGATCGTGCGGCGGATGGCCAGTTGGGACGTGGGGCTATATGCCACTCGCGGCTATCTCGAACGCCATGGCACGCCAGAGCCACAGGGCCAGTTCGCCGGACACGACATTGCCCTGTACCAGGCCGGGGTGACCGAGCGCCAGGACGGGACGCTGGTGGGCGTGCCCATCAAGCAGGGGCGGGTGGTGGCCGAGCTGGACTCCAGCTTGATGTTGGCCACATTCGTGCGGGCAGGGTTGGCCTTGGGTGAACTACCTGACTATCTGGCGGCGCGCGATCCTCAGTTGACGCGGCTATGGCCGCAGCGCCGGCGTGCCACGCCTTATGAAGCGTGGCTGGTGTTGCATCAGGATCTGGCGCACACGGCGCGGGTGAAGGTGGTGGTTGAGGCGGTGGCAGGGGTGTTTGGGCAGGGGGCGACGGTGTCGGAGCTGTGAGGCAAGGATGCGCCCAGCCTGTTTCACGGTGGGTTACCGGGTACGGGCGGGCGACTCATGTGGCTGATGGATCAATTGTTACGCTGCCTATTCGGCAGTTGATGAGTTGAAGCTACGGCTTGCTGATTATGAGTCTTTCTGAGCTGCGTATGCGGCAGTGAAGGCTTGTACGTCTTTGGCCCCGCGTTTGACGGCTTTCTGAGTTGTCGGGTCAGCAGTGAACAGGTGCCTCAAGCCTATCGGCTGCTACCGTCGTTTCTGAACTGGCTCATGGCAGGGAACTTTAGAACGGCGGTGGACTTGAGGCTGGATAATTTCTGGGCTGCCTACAAGGCAGTGAACAGGCCCTGGCCCGGAGAGACACCACTCTTCTGTTTCTGAGCTGCCTAAACGGCAGTGAACGTCTACTACGACGGCCGGCGGTGCCGCATTGATTTTCTGAGCTGCCTACACGGCAGTGAACAACGCGGAATCGGCAGTACGCCTGCGCTACAATTTCTGAGCTGCCTACACGGCAGTGAACAACCGGCGCGCTCGGCTCTGCTCTGGCGGATATTTCTGAGCTGCCTACACGGCAGTGAACGTTCCCACTCGCGGACCCTGTCGACTTCCTCGTTTCTGAGCTGCCTACACGGCAGTGAACAGCGTGAAGGGCTGGGTGGTCTGACCGACGTATTTCTGAGCTGCCTACACGGCAGTGAACCTCGTGTTCTCAATCTACCGGGGCGAAGTGACTTTCTGAGCTGCCTACACGGCAGTGAACAGTTCAGCGTTGCTACCCGGGCCGATCGTCCTTTTCTGAGCTGCCTACACGGCAGTGAACATGTCGGCTACCTCATCCGGTGTCATGAACATTTTCTGAGCTGCCTACACGGCAGTGAACCAGCTCGGTTATTTCAGCCTCGGTGTGGGCTTTTTCTGAGCTGCCTACACGGCAGTGAACCTGCACTTTTGCAATGTCGGCATCGTGCTCCATTTCTGAACTGCCTACACGGCAGTGAACACGCGCCGGTGCACCAGGTGCAGTCCGATATTTTTCTGAGCTGCCTACACGGCAGTGAACAGCCTGTTCGATCACCTGCTGGAGTCCAACGCTTTCTGAGCTGCCTACACGGCAGTGAACAGGTGGTGGTCGGGTACGCGAAACGCCCCATCTTTCTGAGCTGCCTACACGGCAGTGAACGTGAGAGCTGGCGCTCGCTGCCGGCCTGCAGCTTTTCTGAGCTGCCTACACGGCAGTGAACTAGAGCAATTTGCATCTAACACCCTGAATCAACTAAACAAATCACCCTCTGAAACCAATCACCCCAATTTTATCGATCCTCCGTAACCCCTTGATTTTCAAACCCTCTATCGCCCACGCGAAAAAAAGGGTCAGAACCAAGGCACCGTCGCCTGGCTACTCAACCCGTACCCGCCAAACGTCCCCTCCCGCGCGCAATCCAGCAAAGGCCCATGCTGAACAAACAAGCGGAACATCTCCCCCGACGTCTTGCTACGTAGCTGCGCATACGGAAGGTTGCACGTCTTGCCACGGCTCTCCGGAATCCGCTGGCGGGCCTCTTCTTCGCTGATGCCGTGCCGCTTGATCAGCCGGCGACGCAGTCGCTCCGGATTACTGTCGACCTGCACGCGGCTGACACAGCGGTACTGCACGGCGCTGGGAACTGCATCGGGACCGGTACACCGAACATGATCGCGCATGCCACTCAGCCAGTCGGTGCGCTGCAGGCTGCCGAGCGCCTGCTCGCTGCCATGCACGCGCAGGCGGGCGCCCAGCGTGAGCGGGCGCTGGCTGACATCGGGGAAGCTGATGCCGATGTCATCGCGCCTCAAGTCATGCAGGGCCCGGTGAAACTTGGCCAGCAGCGCGTTCATGAGCAGGGGTTGGCTGAACTCCGGATCTGGCAGCAACGCCAGTTCAAGATAGTGATCCATGACTCAACCCGCCTCGCCGAAGACACCGCCGCGAATCAATGTAGCGATGACGAAGTGCTGTTGCTCCAGTGGGGGCACCTTGTCTTTGAGCACCCAGGCATCGAGCAGCGAGTAGAAATCGTCTTTGCTCTTGTTCCGAGGCTGGCGATAGGCTTTGCCTTGAGTGGTGACTGATCCATAGGGCTCGACGGCGATAGGGCCGTTGACATCGGCCTCTTCGTACCAGGTGTCGATGCTGCGCAGCGCATTGCCCACCTTTTGCGAGTGCAGCCCTGCAATACCGCTGACGGTATACAGCGTCTTGCTCTTGTCGCCCCGACCACGATCCATGATCAGTTCTTGCGAGGGGAAGACTTCCTGGCCGGCGCCAACTCGCGCATAGGCAGTGATGCGCAAAAGAACAGGCTGCTCGCCCAGCAGCCCGCTATTGATAAGCCGCGCCAGATCTTGCAATGCCGCCGCGTTTTCCCCTTCGCTGTCGAAGTGGCGCAAAGAAATGCTCAGGGCATCGAAGTTCCAGGTTTGCTGGGCCTGACCTTCGACCAGTTGCTCGACACGGACCTCGATTTGTTCGGCACCCACGCGATTGCGCCAGAGAAAGCGGGCATTGGCCAGGTTGCAGGCATAGCGATAAGCCAGTTCGTTGAAGCTGTTCTGCTGGACATAACTGTGCACCGTCGCCTGCAGCTTCTTTCGATAGTCAGCGCCGTTGCAGGCCGACGGCTGGCCCACCTGGCCCAGGACGCGCAGGGTGAAGGTGACTTTGAGCGTATCGGCGTCATGCGGCAGTGTCGCAACATCGATGGTCTGCAGATTCGGCTTCTGAACTTCCGCGTCCAGTTTGGCCGGGTCCGGGTCTTTGGTTTTCATGCGGTTGGAAATGGTGCCACGCACCGATTTTTCACGTACCTGAATGGGTGTCCACTCATCGCGATTACGCCAGTCACCGGCGTGGAACAGCGCGTCCGAAGGGTCGAGTTTTCGCTCGAAGGCCAGAACCGATGCAGTCTTAAGAGTCTCGGTAGTCATTTGCAAATCCTTATGTAATGAGCGGGCAGCGGTTTAGTCGAAGTTGGGTTCGGTATCAGGTTGGTAATCGTTGTGGCAGCGGTAAACGCCGTCATGCGCATCGGTGCTTGGATACCAGAGCAACTGCTCCACGCTTTCCAAGCGATGAGGGCTGATCCATTCGCCAATGCTGTAGAGGCTTTCCACCAAGCGCACTGGCGTCTCATAGTCGCGGCTGTTGGCGACCGAACCTGCGGGCAAGAGCGGCGTCAGCGCGCCATAACCCACAGGGATAGGCACTACCCAGCCCAGCCCTTGGCGATCACTGCGCCACTCTGCTTTGCCTAGACTGTCGGGTTGATCGGGGGACCAGTTGATTCTCGACAGCGATAACCACGCATCGAGTTGCGTACTGTTAGAGGCAAAACGGCGCAGGTCTTCATACCGTTGCTGCAGCAGATCCGTACGCTCGACCAGCGCGAAGCCGGGCAACCAGTTCGGCACGGTGGCGGCGAAGGTATCCATTCGAGCGTCTGCGTCTGTGGCGATCGGCATGAAATAAGGGCGGTGACGCGGGCCTTGCTGCTCTGCAGGTATCAGGCTGCCGCCAGCCACACGCAGGGGCTGCAGCATTTCAAGAAGCTGTACGGCCAACTGTGGGCGCCGGCTGGGATCGTCGAGCGCCTGGCCGCTGACGCCCAGCAACAGGGTTAGCCCGAGATGGATGCGGCCTTCTTCGACGATTGGCGAGGGATTGCCGCTGCGGTCGTTTGGGTTGCGGGTCAGGTGCAGGGTCTTGACGTAGCGATCCGAGGTGGCTTGTTCCTCGTGCTCATGAACGACTGCACCTACTGCGCGGAACTGCAATTGGACTCCGCCTGCTCTGGCTTTGCGCTCCAGCGCCCACATCAGCCCAATGAAGGCGGTCATGGAGGGGAAACCGTGGGTCAAGGGACTGGAAAGCGCGTTTGCGTTCTGAATGCGCAGATGGGGCAGAACCAGTACGGCGTCGAATTGTGGGCACTCAGCCATGGCTCACCTCCCGCGTGCTGACAGCGAAGCCCAAGGTATGCGCCAGCGCTTTACGCGCCCACTGCATGTGCTCTGCATCGCTGACGGCGAAGCCTTTGCGCGACAGCATCGCGTTGAGCCACAGCGCGAAGTGCTTGGCGACTTCTTCAGGCCACTGTTGGCGCTCAGCGGCCTGTTGAAATGCCCCGTCCATGTCTTCGTATCCTTCTCGAATGGCCATCTCGGCGCGGCCAGGGTCAAGCCAGAGTTGTTCGCACAGTGGGAGTTGGCAGTCCGGGTCGCGGGTCCAGCCGGCGGGGAACTGGGTGCGGATGCTCACGCCGAACGCGGTCAGGGCTAGACCTAAAGCACGCTCGATGCGCTCGCGCCTCTTGCGGGTGGCGAAGGTGGGGTCCGGCGCTTGCTCGAAATACTGATAAAGCGCGTTGAGCTGGCGTTGCACGCCGTCGAATCGCTGGAACCGCTTGAAGGATGAATCGAGTAGGAGCAGCGGCTTGCTGGGTTGGCGTTGCCAAGCGGGTGGGAGGGAGGACAGAAGGTAGTTCACGCCACCGCGCTCACTGTTGAGTTGGCTGATGTTTTGCGGCTTGGTCCCTCCCAGTTTGCGTACCAGCAGGCCACGGTACTCACGGTAGCCGTTAGGGTGCGCGCGGCCGCCGCGCCAAGCGAGTCGAGCTTCTTTATTGGCTTCACCGAATCTCGCGTCATTGACCTCAAGGTGAACGGCGTGGACCAAGCTGCTGGAAAATAGCGGCTCCAATAGATGAAAGGCTTCGGTGCGTGCCGGATCACCGTCCACGCACCAATACAGCTGCTTGGCTCGCTCGTGTGAGGTAACCGTTTCGTCCTGACGTATCAGGCCTTTGAACGCGGTTGCCCAGGTTGAAGCGCGTTCAGGCTGTGGAGACAGTGCTGCGAGCAAGTCCGCGTCGTCGTCTTGCAGCCAGTCGAGTAGCGAGCGGTTATCCACCTGCAGCTTCAAGAACTTGTAGACGTCCAACGCCGCTGCATTGCCGACGATATCGATGGCGAAGTCGGCACCCAGCGAGTGGCTGCCTATTTCATCTCGGCCCGGGAGTGATGTGGGGTCGATGTACAGGCTGCTGCCGCGAGCGTCAGGGTGGGTGGCCTTGAGCACATGAGTCACGGCCTGGATCTGGGATACTCGACGGGCGGCGTCAGCGAGCCAGGTTGAGTAGTCGTATTTGGCGGCGGTGACGGGGTCGTCCTTGCCATTGAGCTTGGTGTCACGTCGCTCTGTTATAAAACGCTCAATGGCTATTTGAAACCGCTGTGATCGAGTGAGTCTATCTTCCATAAGTAACTCTGATTCAACGTGTAGGGTGGGTATTTATCGGCCCGAAAATCACGGGCCAGAAACATAAGCTACTGCCCGAAGAGCACAACGTTATTGATCACTGCCCCTCCTTTTCTTCGCGAATCCTAAAACCGGGTGGTATCTCCAGCCGATGTCACTGTTGGGCACGTTTACCGGGGTAAAGCGCCGGGCGCACTCCATGATGTCGATATCTTGTGCCACGGCGAGCGCTTGCAATTGCTCCTTGAGGTCAACGACGCCCCAAGGACAAATCCCAGGCCCCATCACCGTCTCCAGCTCCACTCGCTCCAGTTTCATTTCGCTCGGCAGATACTCAGGCGGTTGGCGTTTATTGGGCTGGTGCAGGCAATGCAGGCGCGGTGGGGCATCTTCGTCTTCCATGAGAAACAGCAGGTCGATCGTCGGCTGAGTCTGGTGACGAAAAGGTTGATGCTGCGGCAGCGCCCACGTCAGTGCAGCCTGGGGATACTGCCAAGCGCACGCGGCGTCCAACTGCGGTTTGTCGCTGCTGGGCAGCATCAGGTTCATCAGGCGGCAATGTTCCAGGTCCACCAGATTAGCTTTGGCGTTCAGCGCGCTCGCTGGGCGTGGTTTGATCCGTGGACGGGCGTTGAAGGGAATGAGGTCTTCTTCGAGCAGCAGGCGTTCGAGGTTGTGACTGTCGAGGCGCAAAGGATGGCGGTGATCCCGCGTGTTCTGCTCGAACCCAGGAAATACAAAGGCCGCTTCATTGCGCGTGTCTTTGTCCAGCTTGTTTTCGAAATGCTTGAGGTTGGTGCTGAACACCAGGAGGTTCGGCGTTTGGCATGGCTGCTGACGGTGACGCTGGATACGACCCGCCAATTGGATCAGCGAACGCACCGAAGACGGCTCGACAATCGCCCAGTCGTAATCGTGATCGCGTCCCACCTCCGTGACAGGAGAGCCCAACACGACGAACAGGTGATCCTGCTCGGGATAAGCATCCAGCGCCTGCCGGATCTCTGGCAGGTCATACACCGCCTCTGGCTGCTTGCGGTTAAGGCAACGGTCGAGTCGGGACTCGATGGCGGAGCGTTGGATCATCGGGAAGCGCGAGTGGTACACGCACAAGTGAATACGCTGCCCTGTCATAGCGCCTTGTTTGAACAGCGCCAATGCAACATCGAACAGGGGCTCGATGTTGGCCATGCGCACCAGGCCGAAGCTGACCCGTTTGCCGCTGCGTGTGCAGGTCTGAGCATGGCGCTCATGGGCGCAGTGCATGGCGTGCCTCAACTGCTCGGCGAAGTCGTCCCGTACTTGCGCTTTCGAGAGAGGGCGGTCCATCTTCCATGGCCAGAGTTCGACGATCCTCAGAGGTGTCGCGCTGTTGCGATCCAAGACAGCGACCCGTTGTTCAACGAAGCATGCGTGAGCGGCCTCGAATGCTTCTGCGCTCTTGCAATGTTCTGCCGTTGTGGTGAATTCATCGACCCACAGACAAGGGATCTGCAGTGCCTCGACCTGATCGTGCACAGGTTCGCCGCGATTGCGCCGATAGTGCTGACGGCCTGCTCGGTACGCGTGAAACATGCCCATGACCAGCGCCGGGGGCAGGGTGGCCGAGGACAACAGTACGCGGGTGCCCAACAGGCCCGCCCAATGCACGAGCCGCGTCAGGGCCGGCAAGTCGCCGAGATCGAAGTCATCGAGTTCGTCCAGCACCAGATCGCCGCTCATCATTCTCAACATCGGCGCAATCTGTCGTCCGGCTCGTTGCGCTTCTGTGGCGGGCATCAGGTGGTCGATGGTGCAGACCAGCAAGGGTGCTGCGAGCATGGCGCGAATCGGCTGTTCGCTCATCGCTTTGCCCAAAAGACCATGCTCTTCGGTTTGGCCTTCGTAGAAGACGTGGCTGTCCTCGTCGATCAAGCTTTGGATCGATGCCGATCCCCGGGCTTCGTGCTGCGCTTCGAAATACGCCTGCAGCAATCCCGAATCCGAACCCCCAACGCGGATGGCCAATTCGTGTTCGCCCAGGTGCAGGTCGTTGCGATAGCTTTCGCCCGTCTGCCGCGTGAGTGTGCGCAGCCCGAGGGCGAAGGTGCCGCGCAAGCCCTGTTGCGGATCGGCGAGCGCATTCATGATGCGCGCGTTGGCCAAGGTCTTGCCGCAACCGGTCGACGCCATGTTGACGATGAAGGCGCCGTGCTCTGCGCCGGCTGCGCGCAGGCTGCCGGCGATGTCGGCCGCTGTGTCCTGCCAACGAAAGCGCGGGTCGCCACTGCGTTTGCGCAATCCTTTGTGTTGCGCGAGCCGGGGCAGATGGCGTTCGAAACGGGGCAGGGCATGGACGATGCTTGCCGACATGTGCTCGACGCCAATCAGGTGTTCGTCCAAAGGCTGCTTCGGATCGCCTTTGTCGTCGGTGTTGGCGTACAGCGCGGTGGTGCCGTCGCCCCGAACGCGTCGGGTATCGGTGGGGCTCAAGCCAGAATAATGATGGTCAGCCAACATCAGGCTCAAGCGCGCCAGGTGCATGACATAGGGGTTGCCCAGCCAGTCGCCCTTACCCGGTTTGTTTCGCAGCGCGAGTAACCGTGTCGCCAGTTTCGCAGCCCTGGCGCGCCACTTTTTCTCTGTAACAGGCAGGCCGTGATCGAAGCGCCAATAGCTGCTTGGATCATCCTCGCTTTGCTCTGGAGGCACTTCGTTCCAGCGATGGCTGATGCTCTCCAGCAGGTGCTGCAGCGCATTGCGGGTCAAGTCGGGGGTCGGGCTGCCAAAACGTCTGTCCCCGCCCGTTCTCTCGTCCTGGAAATTGGGTACTACCGGCAGTCGATGATGGCTGACCACTAGCCAGCCAATCGCTGCCGCCAGGGGCGGCAGGGATCGAAACGGTAACGCTGCCTGTGGGGCCAGATCATCACGCGTCAATCGGTCTACTGCCAGCCAGCGCGCGTCATCATCAGCGCTTGGGTGCGCCAGGCGCTCTAGCCACGCCGCGTCATCGTCGTCTCCGACGAAGGCTTGAAAGAGCCGTAGGGAAATCCACTCATGACGGTAGAGGTTGCGTGTTTTCGAGGGCTTTGCCAGTCGTTTCTGAAACGCTGCGCAGGCTTTGCCCAGGTCGTGCAGCAATGCGGCCATGCGTGCCAGCAGTTGGATGTCTTCGGCGGTGTGCCAATCGTTCTCGTCCTGCTGGCGCAGGACGTTGCGGCGAGTGCTGTGGGTGGGAACGCTGCCCTGCGCATTGAAGCGACTGGCATCGCCGACGATCCACAGCAGTTCGCTGTGGTCCAGGCCGCGTATCCAATGACAGGCGATGGCGCTGTTGCGCCGGGCGGTCTTTCGCAGCAGGCGTCGCAAAGTATCCAGGCCTGACTGAGTGATCGAAGTCTGCCAGGTCTTGTCGCCACGCCGCTCGGCAAACTGATCGAGGATGCGCCGCGTCTCTGTCAGTGCCCGTTTGTCGCATTGTGAAATCAGGAGGATGTTCACGCCGCAGGCGCTCCCAGCGCTTGGGCGATGGATTTCAGGCTGTCGATCATGAAGTCGAGGGCTTCCTGGCGGGTGAGACTTTCGATGCAGGCCTGACGGAACGCCTGCTCATCATCTCCACGCATCGCTGAGAGAAAGGCCTGGGGCAGGATCAAGCCGTCCTTGACCAGGTCCGCGACATCGAACACGAGTCCACCACGTCGTGTTTTACCGTGCAGCACGGCAAGGCCATGGGGCAAGCCCAACACCCAGGTGGCGGTGGCGCCCAGGCCGTAGGCCAGGTAGTTGCCATGATCGAGGAAACGGTTGGCAGGGTCGGTGCCGCTACCCCGCTTGGCGCGGGTGAAATCGCCATAGCCGGTGGCGGTGGCCGCGAGCTTGAACAGGCGCTTGGTCAGCCTCGCCTCTTCGGTCAGTAAATCATCGTGGTTGTGCGCTCGGTCGATGCGTGAGCGGGAGTCTGCCAGATGCTGCTGCAGGGTACTGGGGTCGAGGGTGAACCCCGCTTTGTCGAAGGCTCGACTGCCCAGCCATTGTTTCTCGAGGTAGTCGAGGCGCAGCCGCTGAAACGCTTTGGCGGCTTCGAGACGTTTGTCCCCATCGAACCAGAACGAGACCCAGCGTTGCAGGTATTCGGTGGGCCGGTACTCGCTTTGCGGTGAAAACCAGGCGATGTCGATATCCACTTCATTGGCACTGAACAGCGGCGTGGCACCGCTTCCGCAAAATCCAACCAGCACCCCAGCCTGAGCCAGTTCGCGCATGGCGGCTTGGGTGACTGACGTGCCGGTTCCGAGCAGCACCGTGGTGGTGTTGGCGATGGGGATGTTCCAGTAGAGCGATTGCTTGCCAGCGTCGGTGACATATTCGACCCGACCACCTTTGACCAGCACGCGGCAGTGCTGGAGGTAGTAGATGTTCGCGCGCTTGGAGTGAAGGATGGTCTTCAGGTCTGACGAGGGTATGCCTTCCATGGTGGCCATTTGCTCGTGGGGTGAGGATCGGGATTTATACCTTATGGGAGGGATGGGATTCGAATGGTTTTTGGGGGAGGGGGGAGAGACGGGCGGTTCGTGAGGGGGATGGTTAGACCCTTTTTCTTCGGGTGTTGATTAGTTGCTTATAAATCAATGGGTTACGGCGGTCGGTTTAAAAAGGGTTTTTGAGAAGGTTTCAGATATTTTTCTTTGGTGGTAATGAGTTGGGGTATGTGGGGTCTTGTTCACTGCCGTGTAGGCAGCTCAGAAAAGAGTGAATGCCTGTTTGCGCGGTGCGCCGCCGTTCACTGCCGTGTAGGCAGCTCAGAAAAGCGCGCGAAGACGCGTTCGATTCCCGCGCCCGTTCACTGCCGTGTAGGCAGCTCAGAAAGTGGCGATTCGGGTCTTGTGCATCCACCACGCGTTCACTGCCGTGTAGGCAGCTCAGAAAAAATCGCGCTCAATTCGTGCGTGAACCCACTCGTTCACTGCCGTGTAGGCAGCTCAGAAAAGCTTCGCACGCTGGCCCTGCAGGGCGGCATTGTTCACTGCCGTGTAGGCAGCTCAGAAAAAGTAATCAACCGCCCTGGAGGGCAGATAGATGTTCACTGCCGTGTAGGCAGCTCAGAAATGAAGGTCGTCGATGGTGAGGCGCTGGGGCTGGTTCACTGCCATGTAGGCAGCTCAGAAATCCGGCTCTGCGCTGGTGGATAGAGCTTTGACGTTCACTGCCGTGTAGGCAGCTCAGAAATACACCCGCAGGCGCTCCAGGGCGCTGGATTGGTTCACTGCCGTGTAGGCAGCTCAGAAAAAACTCGCCCAGGAAGCGGCCCACGTAGTCATGTTCACTGCCGTGTAGGCAGCTCAGAAAGACATCGGCACTGATCGTCGCCCGAATTGAGGGTTCACTGCCGTGTAGGCAGCTCAGAAATTCTCGGTGCCCGGGTTCAGCAGCGCCGCCGAGTTCACTGTCGTGTAGGCAGCTCAGAAAATCCCGGCCCAAGATCGTCACAACGATGAGCTGTTCACTGCCGTGTAGGCAGCTCAGAAAAGGGCGAGCCGGTGGCGCTCCCAATGCGTCGAGTTCACTGCCGTGTAGGCAGCTCAGAAATGACTCGGCGAACCGAATTTCGCTGGCCTTCACGTTCACTGCCGTGTAGGCAGCTCAGAAAGTCAAGATGGTCCCAGTTGTGCCCGCCAGCGTGTTCACTGCCGTGTAGGCAGCTCAGAAAACGCCGAAGCTGATGAACTGCAGCATCGAGTCGTTCACTGCCGTGTAGGCAGCTCAGAAACTTGAAGCGGTTGCCAAAGGCGATTTTTGCGAAGTTCACTGCCGTGTAGGCAGCTCAGAAAGCAAAGACAGTCGGGGATGCGGTCAAGTCGGTGTTCACTGCCGTGTAGGCAGCTCAGAAAATTATAGAGGCTGACGAACATCGCCCGCACAGGTTCACTGCCGTGTAGGCAGCTCAGAAATGAGGACAGTGCCGCGACAAAGGCAACGGAATGTTCACTGCCGTGTAGGCAGCTCAGAAAAACCTGTTCGGCTCTGAGTCGATCGGCGCGATGTTCACTGCCGTGTAGGCAGCTCAGAAAATGTACCAAGGTGAGTCGCTGTTATCGACCGAGGTTCACTGCCGTGTAGGCAGCTCAGAAATTCAACATGCCGGCGATCACCCGGAGGCGGACGTTCACTGCCGTGTAGGCAGCTCAGAAACATCGCCAGGAACAGGTCGCCGAACCGTTGTTGTTCACTGCCGTGTAGGCAGCTCAGAAAAATGGCGACGGCCAAGGGTTCTGGCGGGGCGCGTTCACTGCCGTGTAGGCAGCTCAGAAAAGAACCTACACCGGAGCGTGGGACGGCACGTTCTTCACTGCCGTGTAGGCAGCTCAGAAAGCAAGGGCCACGTCCGAAACATCAAGGACGCCGTTCACTGCCGTGTAGGCAGCTCAGAAAATGTACGTGCGAGCCCGAACGGTGAAGGAAGCGTTCACTGCCGTGTAGGCTGCTCAGAAACAGGTGCTTGGCGTTGACCGGCAGCAGCTCGAGTTCACTGCCGTGTAGGCAGCTCAGAAAGACATGCGCGGGCATGGAGAGTTATCGCCATGAGTTCACTGCCGTGTAGGCAGTTCAGAAATTTGGCACCTGGACGGTATTGCCGAGATTTGCCGTTCACTGCCATGTAGGCAGCTCAGAAAGAGGGCCGTCCTTCATCATCAAGCTTGGCAAGGTTCACTGCCGTGTAGGCAGCTCAGAAATCCGGGGCTGTTGCGCTCCCGTCTGCGGGCGTGTTCACTGCCGTGTAGGCAGCTCAGAAATCGATCCCAGGCCGCCTCGCACAGTTCGAATCAGTGATAGCAACTATCAAGCGGGACGATTTTTCACCTTGTGCGGCGCCTCATAAGCTTGACCCATCGATTCGAAACCCTCGAATGTCAGGCACAGGATGCTGCACCATGAACGCCATTGTCCGTCCTCTTCTGGTTGTCATCACTGCTGTTGGCCTCAGTCTTCTTGCAGGCTGTGCCACCCATCCCGAACTACGTCCCTATACTGCGCAGGAAGTGCGCCAGTTGCGGCTGGAAGCGCTGCAGCGTCACGGGCTATCTCTGGATGCCTACGAAAGGCAGCGGGCTGTAATCATCAGGGCCGACCAGGCAGAAATGGCGGCAAGCAGCGAGCAATCCGTAGACGGTTTCAGCGGGTGAGGCTTCGATGATGAGAAAAACACTGCGCGCATTACTCATAATGTCCTCCGCGTTGTTCTTTATCAGTTTGGCAGGCTGCGCAGGATCGTCACGCCTGTCTACGGGTGGCGTTGAGCGGTCCCAGTTCGACTATGAAAAGCGGCTGGCCCAAATTTAAGCCTGTGTCGTCTGTTTCAAAGTGTCATAAGTTAACTCAGCATATCGCAAAAGCAGACCAGCCAATCAACAACGTGGTTGCTGATAAATTTGTGATGATGGCTTTTGACGAGATGTTACAGCCTGACGACTTCTTCAAATTTCATGAAGTTCGAACAGAGTATAGAGTGTCTATCAGTCTTGTGAAAAACAGAAAGGTAATTAAGACAATTAAAGTCAATATGGGTTATTTGACATTGATAACAACATCAAAGCAGTTTGATTATCAAGAGTGTGAAAGTCAGGAAAAGAAGGCCACAAGACCATCACTTTTTAACCCCGTTTATCGTGTCGGTAATGTCGAGTTTATGGCGACATTTAACGACAGTAAGAGTTACTATCGAGACGTAGTCGATATGCTAAAAATATAAGGAGTCTCGAAAGAGGCTTTTTTTGTGTCAATTTTCCGTTTTCTTCTTGCTAGAAGATTTAAAGCCAGTTGAGAATTAGGCCCTTTTTCTGGCCTTTGCTTTCATGCGAAGCATACCCCCAGATTGGCGAGCCACTGCACGCCCCAAGTTAGCCGGCTGGCGAGTGTTGCCAGTTATCCAAACGGGTACAAGTCCCCGCTTGGATAACCGCCTTGATCAATTCATTTACTCGGCTTTTTGAGCCAGCAACGCTTGTACCTTCTGTGCAATTTCAGCGGGATTATTATTCCACTCTACATAGAGCTTGTCGTTCATCAAAAAATTGTTGCCCAGGATGGTCTCTTTGTCGCCATGGATCAGCGGTAGGAGCCGTTTGGTTCCACCCGAGATGTCACCATTAAGAACCGAGTTGATCTCTTGCTGTGGCCAAGCTTTACCTACCGATTTATCAGTCATCACTGCGATGACGTAACGCGATTTCAAAAGTGCTTTATTGATTGTCCCGATCAGGGAATCACCCCAGCCGATTTCTTTTGCATCATAAAAAGCATGAATATTGAGCTTGTTAAGCTCGTTGTACAAAGGTTCGACAATTTCCGCTTTGTCTTCGGAAGCGTGACATAGGAATACGTCATACATCTGGTATTGCTCCTTAAGAGGCTTGATAAATTTTGGTGGGCTTGGATCATGCTTAGCCATTTTAAGGATAAGCTTTACGTACGTTGGGTCATCACTTCCTTTCACCATGGCAAGGAATGATAATCTACCGTAAATATTACGCTTTAACTTGCTGCCGTCACCAGTCAGTCCAGCATCCTCGACTTTCAACCCTAGGATATCGATGTAGTATTTTCTTTCAGCTTCGACTGGGTTGTCTATCCAGTGGTGAATTGCAGTCCTTAACTTATGCTTATACTCCGCCGGGACATTGACTTTTTTATTTGTAATCAGCCCTGTTACTTCTTGGCGGCTGTATTTTGATTGGAGCCTGCTTTTCTTTTCGTTTATTTCAAAACGTGCTCGTGAGAAAATATTGGAAAGGTCCTCTCCAATAATTGTCTTGCCTTCGCTGATATGGGCAATCTCACGCGGGAAAACTCGTTTGGCAGAGATACTGATGTCGTCCGCATACCGAGAGTAAATCAAGCGATGACTTCGAATATGTTTGATTATTCGGTTGTCCAGAGTGCTCGCCACAATGTTGGAGATAATAGGGGAGGTGGCAGCACCTTGAGGCAGGTAATTGTTGAAGCAGCAAATTTGAGCTATGACGGTTGCTACATCGGGGTGCATTTCAAATGGCTTAGCGATGAAGACGGCTCGGACACGCCCGAAATTTATTGATCCAAAAAAGTCTTTAATATCGACGTTTAAAACCCAGTTGGATTTCCTGTGAAGGTTCGCGTTTTCCAGGATGCCCCGCTTCTTTATGAAGCCCTGAACGCATGGCTTAAATTCAACATTCTCTTCCAGAAGCTTGGCGAGGCTTTGTTGAATTACCCGCAAGCCTTTTTGAGGTACGTCGATTTTCCTGAAACCACCCCGTTTTTTGGGCATCTCAAACGATTGATACTTTAGATCATCTGCTCGTTTGTAGCAGATATAAAGGAGATGCCCTTTCTGCACTTCCAGCAGCTCGCATAGCGAATCAAGGGAACTGAGCTTTAAAATAGAGCGTGAAGGGGGATTGAGTAGCTTCAAGGCATTCTCCGGCCTGACTGCTACCGGAGTAGTAAGTAGCACCCCCCGCCATTTACCTTACGCCTCGCGAGACTCGTAACATTCCGAATCATTAGTCTCAACGTCACTCACAGTAGCATATGTCCTAACATTAACGATGATTGCAGTGGTCGCACTGCATAGTTAAAGCGTGGAGGGGTGCTTTGAGCTTTATGCCTGAAATGCGTTCGGATGGCAATAGGACATCAGTCGGCTGGCTTGCGATTAGACTATACATGTCTATACAGGATAGGAGGTACCTCGCCGTGAATCCTAGCATGTGCTGCTACGCATCGTTGGCCGGAAGGACACGAGCGGGTCAACCCACCCGCTTCAGCGGAGGTGATTGGAGATTTGGCCAGGAAAAATGAGAAAAACGAAAGAAAAAAGGTAGATTTTTTGGATAGAAAAAGGGGTAGAAATTTCTTTCTACCCCTTCTCTAAATCCTTGATTTACAAGGAAAATGATGGTGCCCCGAGGGAGACTCGAACTCCCACTCCTTTCGAAAACGGATTTTGAATCCGCCGCGTCTACCAATTCCGCCATCAGGGCTTGTGGCGCCGCAGTATAGTGAGGGTCTTCGACTCGGTCAATCGGCTTTCATGGTCAATTTTCATGCATTGGGCTAAACTTCCCGGCCCTGCCAAACCGAACACGATCATGCGCGTCGCCGATTTTTCCTTCGAACTCCCCGATTCCCTCATCGCCCGTCATCCCCTGGCCGAGCGCCATGGCAGTCGTCTGCTGGTCCTCGACGGGCCGAGCGGCGAGCTGGCGCACCGGCGTTTCACCGACTTGCTCGAGTACCTGCGCCCGGGCGACCTGATGGTGTTCAATAACACCCGGGTCATTCCGGCGCGGCTGTTTGGCCAGAAAGCCTCCGGCGGCAAGCTCGAAATGCTGATTGAGCGCGTGCTCGACAGCCACCGGGTGCTGGCCCACGTGCGCGCCAGCAAGGCGCTGAAGGTCGGGGCCACGGTGCTGATCGACGGCGGCGGCGAGGCCGAGATGGTGGCGCGCCACGAGACGCTGTTCGAATTGCGCTTCAGCGAAGAGGTGCTGCCGCTGCTCGACCGCGTCGGGCACATGCCGCTGCCGCCCTACATCGACCGTCCCGACGAGGGCGCCGACCGCGAGCGTTACCAGACCGTCTACGCCGAGCGCGCCGGGGCGGTGGCGGCGCCCACTGCCGGGTTGCACTTCGACGAGGCGTTGCTGGCGCAGATCTCCGCCAAGGGCGTGGCGCGCGCCTTCGTCACCTTGCATGTGGGCGCCGGCACCTTCCAGCCGGTGCGGGTCGACAAGATCGAAGACCACCACATGCATAAAGAATGGCTGGAGGTGAGTCAGGACGTGGTCGATGCCATCGACGCCTGCCGCGCCAGGGGCGGGCGGGTGATCGCGGTGGGGACCACCAGCGTGCGGTCGCTGGAAAGCGCGGCGCGCGATGGCGTGCTGAAGGCCTTCAGCGGCGATACCGACATTTTCATCTACCCTGGTCGGCCGTTCCATGTGGTCGATGCGCTGGTGACCAACTTCCATTTGCCCGAGTCCACGCTGCTGATGCTGGTCTCGGCCTTCGCGGGATATCCCGAGACCATGGCGGCCTACGCGGCGGCGGTCGAGCAGGGGTATCGCTTCTTCAGTTACGGTGATGCCATGTTCATCACCCGCAATCCGGCGCCGCGCGGCCCCGAGGATCAAGCATGAGTCGCACCTGTCGTATGTCCTTCGAACTGCTGGCCACCGACGGCAAGGCCCGTCGTGGTCGGCTGACCTTCCCCCGTGGCACCGTGGAAACCCCGGCGTTCATGCCGGTGGGCACCTACGGCACGGTCAAGGGCATGCTGCCGCGTGACATCGAGGCCATCGGTGCCGAGATCATCCTGGGCAACACCTTCCACCTGTGGCTGCGTCCGGGCACCGAGGTGATCAAGAAGCACAACGGCCTGCACGATTTCATGCAGTGGAAAGGCCCGATTCTCACCGACTCCGGCGGCTTCCAGGTGTTCAGCCTGGGTGCGATGCGCAAGATCAAGGAAGAGGGCGTGACCTTCGCCTCGCCGGTGGACGGTTCCAAGGTGTTCATGGGGCCGGAAGAGTCGATGCAGGTGCAGCGCGACCTGGGCTCGGACATCGTGATGATCTTCGACGAGTGCACGCCGTACCCGGCCGAGCATGACGTGGCGCGCACCTCCATGGAGTTGTCGCTGCGCTGGGCCCAGCGTTCGAAAAACGCCCACGGCGACAATACCGCCGCGCTGTTCGGCATCGTCCAGGGTGGTATGTACCAGGACCTGCGCATGCGTTCGCTGGAAGCGCTGGTCAACATCGACTTCGACGGCTTGGCCATTGGTGGCCTGTCGGTGGGTGAGCCCAAGCACGAGATGATCAAGGTGCTGGACTACCTGCCGGCGCAGATGCCTGCTGACAAACCTCGTTACCTTATGGGGGTAGGCAAACCGGAAGATCTGGTTGAGGGTGTGCGCCGCGGCGTCGACATGTTCGACTGCGTGATGCCCACGCGCAACGCGCGCAACGGTCATCTGTTCGTCGATACAGGGGTGATCAAGATCCGCAATGCGTTCCATCGCCACGATGATTCGCCGCTGGATCCGACCTGTGACTGCTACACCTGCAGCAACTTCTCGCGCGCCTATCTGCATCACCTGGACAAGTGCGGCGAAATGCTGAGCAGTATGCTCAATACCATCCACAACTTGCGCCATTACCAGCGCTTGATGGCCGGTTTACGCGAGGCTATTCAACAGGGTAAATTGGCCGCCTTTGTCGACGCCTTCTATGCCAAGCGCGGACTTCCCGTACCGCCTTTGGATTGACTGTTCGTACACAACACTAAATTAAGCAACTGGAGTGCTACATGAGCTTTCTGATTCCCGCCGCTTACGCGGACGCTGCAGCCCCGGCCGCCGGCCCCGCCGGTACCGGCTTCGAGTGGATCTTCCTGGTCGGCTTCCTGGTCATCTTCTACCTGATGATCTGGCGTCCTCAGGCCAAGCGCGCCAAGGAGCAGAAGAACCTGCTCGGTGCCCTGCAGAAAGGCGACGAAGTGGTCACCAACGGCGGTATCGCCGGCAAGATCGTCAAAGTATCGGATGATTTCGTGGTGCTGGAAGTGTCCGACACCGTCGAGCTGAAGTTCCAGAAGGGCGCCATCGCCGCGACCCTGCCGAAAGGTACGCTCAAGGCTATCTGAGTTACCGGTTTCATTTTTTCCAGTCGGGGCGCGCAACGCGCCCCGCGTCTTGAACGGGCGGCGTGATGCTGAACAAATACCCTCTGTGGAAATACCTGCTGATCCTGGTGGTACTGGCGGTCGGCTTTATTTATTCCGCTCCCAACCTCTACCCGGACGATCCGGCGGTGCAGATCAGCGGCGCAAGCTCGGCCCTGCACGTGAGCCAGGCCGACCTCGACCGCGCCACCAAGGCGCTGACCGATGCCGGTATCGCGGTCAAGGGCGGCAGCCTGGGCGAGAAGGGCAGTGCGCTGGTGCGCCTGACCAACCAGGAAGATCAACTGCCGGCCAAGGACGTGGTGCGCAAGGCATTGGGTGACGACTACGTCGTTGCGCTGAACCTGGCCCAGACCACCCCGCAATGGCTGCGCAACCTGGGCGCCAGCCCGATGAAGCTGGGCCTGGACCTCTCCGGTGGTGTGCACTTCCTGCTCGAAGTGGACATGGACAAGGCCATGAGCGCCCGGATGAAGGTCTACGACGGCGAGGTCAAGACCCTGCTGCGCAAGGAGCGCGTGCGCTACCGCAGCCTGCCTCAGCAGGACGGTGCCATTCTGCTCGGCTTCTCCGACGACGCCACCCGCGAACAGGCCCGTGCCCTGGTCCGCAAGAATTTCAGTGATTTCGACATCACCACCACCGAGCGCAACGAGCTGTCGGTCCTGCGCCTGGCGCTGACGCCGGCCAAGGTCGCGGAAATCCGCGAGTACTCGGTCAAGCAGAACCTCACCACCGTGCGCAACCGGGTCAACGAGCTGGGTGTGGCCGAGCCGCTGGTCCAGCGTCAGGGCGGCAACCGCATCGTGGTCGAACTGCCGGGCGTGCAGGACACTGCCGAAGCCAAGCGTATCCTCGGCAAGACCGCCAACCTGGAGTTCCGCTTCGGTGCCGAGCCCGGCGCTTCGAAAGCCACTACCGAGGTGTTCGAGTTCCGCGACGGCAATCGTTCGGCGGCGGTCGAGCGCGGCCTGATCATCACCGGCGACCAGGTCACCGACGCCCAGGCCAGCTTCGACGAGCACGGTCGTCCACAGGTCAACATCCGCCTCGACGGTCACGGTGGCGAGCTGATGAGCCGCGCCACGCGCAGCAACGTCGGTCGCAGCATGGCGGTGATCTTCATCGAGCAGCGTCCGATGACCCGCTACGAGAAGCAGGTGGTCGATGGCGTCGAGAAAGACGTACCGATCCAGACCTTCAAGGAAGAGAAGAAGATCATCAGCCTGGCGACCATCCAGTCGCCGCTGGGTAGCCAGTTCCGCATCACCGGCCTGAACGGTCAGGGCGAGTCGTCCGAGCTGGCGCTGCTGCTGCGTGCCGGTGGCCTGGCCGCACCGATGTACTTCGCCGAAGAGCGGACCATCGGCCCGAGCCTGGGTGCCGACAACATCACCAAGGGTGTCGATGCGTCGCTGTGGGGCATGCTGTTCGTCTCGCTGTTCATCATCGCCATCTACCGCGGTTTCGGCGTGATCGCCACCGTCGCCCTGGCGGGCAACATGGTGCTGCTGCTGGCGCTGATGTCGCTGCTGGGGGCCACCCTGACGCTGCCGGGTATCGCCGGTATCGTGTTGACCATGGGTATGGCGGTGGACGCCAACGTGCTGATCTTCTCGCGTATCCGCGAGGAGCTCAAAGCCGGCATGTCGGTGCAGCGCGCCATTCATGAAGGTTTCAACCGCGCCTATACCGCGATCATCGACGCCAACCTGACCAGCCTGCTGGTCGGCGGCATCCTGTTCGCCATGGGTACCGGCCCGGTCAAGGGCTTCGCGGTCACCATGTCCCTCGGGATTTTCACCTCGATGTTCACCGCCGTCATGGTGACCCGCGCAATGGTCAACCTGACCTGCGGCGGGCGTGACATCAAGAAGCTGTGGGTTTGAGGGAGCTGCGATGAAAACCATCAACTTCATGGGCGTGCGCAATGTCGCGTTCGCCATCACCATGCTCCTCACCGTGCTGGCGCTGTTCAGCTGGTGGCAGAAGGGCCTGAACTTCGGCCTGGACTTCACCGGCGGCACGCTGATCGAGCTGACCTACGAACGCCCGGCTGACCTCAAGGCAGTACGTGCCGAGCTGGTCGAGTCCGGTTTCCATGAGGCCGTGGTGCAGAGTTTCGGCGCCACCACCGACCTGCTGGTGCGTATGCCTGGCGACGACCCACAACTGGGTAATCGCGTGGCCAGCGCCCTGCAGAAACTTGGCGGCGACAACCCGGCGACCGTCAAGCGCGTCGAGTTCGTCGGCCCGCAGGTGGGTGAAGAGCTACGCGACCAGGGTGGCCTCGGCATGCTTCTGGCCCTGGGCGGTATCCTCATCTACCTGGCGTTCCGCTTCCAATGGAAGTTCGCCGTGGGCGCCATCGTTTCGCTGATCCACGACGTGGTGGTGACCCTGGGCATCCTGTCGTTCTTCCAGATCACCTTCGACCTGACGGTGCTGGCAGCGGTGCTGGCGATCATCGGCTACTCGCTCAACGACACCATCGTCGTGTTCGACCGGGTGCGCGAGAACTTCCGGGTGATGCGCAAGGCTTCGTTGATCGAGAACATCAACGTCTCGACCACCCAGACCCTGCTGCGCACCATCGCCACCTCGGTGTCGACCCTGCTGGCCATCGCCGCCTTGCTGTTCTTCGGCGGCGACAACCTGTTCGGCTTCTCCCTGGCGCTGTTCATCGGCGTCATGGCCGGTACCTACTCGTCGATCTACATCGCCAACGTGGTGCTGATCTGGCTGAATCTGAACAGCGAAGACCTGATCCCGCCGGTTAAGGCCGAGGGTGCGGACGACCGACCGTAAGTAATTTCCTACGCCGTTTGGCGTAACAAGAGGCGCGAGTGTTGAACTCGCGCCTTTTTTTTTGCTCCAAGGCAGGGAGAAGGCGGGCGTAGCCCCGTGAGTACGATCAGGAGAGTCCACGTGAACAAATCAATGCTGGTGGGTGCGGTTCTGGGTGCTGTCGGTGTCACTGCCGGAGGTGCTGTGGCGACCTACAGCTTGGTGAACAAAGGGCCTGAATACGCCCAGGTCACCGATGTGCAGCCGATCAAGCAACAGGTGAAGACGCCGCGCGAAGTGTGCAAGGACGTGACCGTGACCCGGCAGCGTCCGGTGCAGGACCAGCACCAGATCGCCGGTACGGTGGTGGGTGCGTTGGCGGGCGGCCTGCTGGGTAACCAGATCGGCGGCGGCAACGGCAAGAAGCTGGCCACCGTGGCCGGTGCAGTGGGCGGCGGCTATGCCGGCAACAAGGTGCAGGAAGGCATGCAGCAGCGTGACACCTACACCACCACGCAGACCCGCTGCAACACGGTCAATGACCTCAGCGACAAGGTGGTGGGCTATACGGTCAAGTACACCATCGGTGATCAGGCAGGTGTGGTGAAGATGGATCACGAGCCGGGTTCGACCATTCCGCTGGACAAGAATGGCAAGCTGGTGTTGAGTCAGGCGCAGCCTGGGCAGTGACGACGGATCGCGTTCTTTTCAGGCGCAGTTGAATAAAAAAAAGCACCTCGAGAGGTGCTTTTTTTGTGCCGCCGAGATCGCCTCAGCGCTTCAGGTTTTCCGGCAGGTGCGGCTGGATCGCCGTCAGCACCGCCTTGAAGCATTTAATGTTGCCGGCAACGATGTGGCCTTTCTCGAGGAAGTCGTGGCCGCCATTGAAGTCGCTGACCAGGCCGCCCGCTTCCTGGATCAGCAGCACGCCGGCTGCCATGTCCCATTCCGACAGGCCCGACTCCCAGAAGGCGTCGAAACGACCGGCCGCTACGTAGGCCAGGTCCAGCGCAGCGGAACCGGCGCGGCGGATGCCGGCGGTCTGGCCGGTGAGGGCGCGGAACATGCCCAGGTAGTTGTCCAGGTCGGCCATCTGGTTGTCACGGAACGGGAAGCCAGTGCCGAGCAGGGCGCCTTCCAGGCTGGTGCGCGAGCTGACGCGCAGGCGTCGGCCATTGAGCTGGGCGCCGCGACCGCGGCTGGCGGTGAATTCTTCCTGGCGCACAGGATCGACGATGACCGCGTGCTCGAGGCGACCGCGATAGCGGCAGGCGATGCTGACCGAGAAGTGGGGAACGCCACGCAGGAAGTTGGTGGTGCCGTCCAGCGGATCGATGATCCACAGGTAGTCCTTGCCTTCCTCGCCGGTGCCGGCATGCAGGCCGGTTTCTTCGCCTTGGATCGAGTGGTTCGGATAAGCCTTGCGCAGGGCGTTGACGATGGTCTGCTCGGCGGCGCGATCGACCTCGGAGACGTAATCCTTGGCCTCTTTCTCGTCGACCTTGATGCTATCCAGGCGTTCGATGGAGCGGAAAATCAGTTCACTGGCGCTGCGAGCGGCGCGCAGGGCGATATTCAGCATAGGCTGCATGGGCGTTTCACCTGGAGATGTTAAAGAAGAAAGCCGCCTAGTCTATCAGAAAACTGTTCCGGCAGAAGGGTGACATGCACTTTCGTGGCGTTACGCCCCTCGCTTAGGTAACATCGCGGGCCTTGTCGTGTGCCTTCGTGAGCGTGTCACCGTGCTGCAGAATATTCGTGTCGTTCTGGTCAATACCAGCCACCCCGGCAACATCGGCGGCGCTGCGCGTGCCATGAAGAACATGGGCCTGTCGCGGCTGGTACTGGTGCAGCCGAAGGTGTTTCCGTCCGATGAGGCCGCGGCGCGGGCCTCCGGGGCCGACGATGTGCTGGCGAGCACGCAGGTGGTCGACAGCCTCGAAGAAGCCCTGACCGGCTGTACCTTGGTCATGGGCACCAGCGCCCGTGAGCGCAGCATTCCTTGGCCGCTGATCGATCCCCGCGAGTGCGGTGCCAAGGCAGTGGCGCATGCCGTCGGCGGCGAGGAGATCGCTCTGGTGTTCGGGCGCGAGCATGCCGGGCTCACTAACGAAGAGCTGCAGCGATGTCACTTCCATGTGCACATCGCCTCGAACCCCGATTTCAGCTCGCTGAACCTGGCGGCGGCCGTCCAGGTGCTTTCCTACGAAGTGCGCATGGCCTGGCTGGCCGCTCAGCAAGCGCCTTCGGCGGTCGAGGCGTTGGAGGTTGGCTCGCCGCCCAGCGACGACCTGGCCACCATGGACGAGATGGAGCGGTTCTACGAGCACCTGGAAAAGACCCTGGTGGACATCGGCTTCCTCGACCCGGCGAAGCCCAAGCACCTGATGCCGCGTCTGCGCCGGTTGTATGGGCGCAGCTCGGTCAATCGTTCGGAAATGAGCATCTTGCGTGGCATCCTCACCGAGACCCAGAAGGTCGTCCGGGGTGACGCGCACAAGCGCAAGGACTAGACCCCATGTTCGACCGTCTGCGTGAAGACATCCAAAGCGTATTCCACCGCGACCCGGCCGCGCGCAACGCCTTCGAGGTGCTGACCTGCTATCCCGGTATGCATGCCATCTGGTTGCATCGCCTGGGCAACGCCCTGTGGCGTCGCGACTTCAAGTGGCTGGCGCGGCTGGTGTCGAACTTCGGGCGCTGGCTCACCGGGATCGAGATCCACCCAGGTGCAACCATTGGCCGACGCTTCTTCATCGATCACGGCATGGGTATCGTCATCGGCGAGACCGCCGAAATCGGCGACGACGTCACCTTGTACCAAGGGGTGACGCTCGGCGGCACCAGTTGGAATAAAGGCAAGCGCCACCCCACGCTGGAAAACGGGGTGGTGGTCGGGGCCGGCGCCAAGGTGCTCGGCCCATTCACTGTTGGCGCTGGAGCCAAGATCGGCTCCAATGCCGTGGTCACCAAGGCGGTGCCGGCGGGGGCGACCGCCGTGGGCATTCCCGGGCGCATCATCGTGAGGCAGCAGGACGATGAGGCGGGTGCGCGGCGCAAGGCCATGGCCGAGAAGATCGGCTTCGATGCCTACGGCGTCAGCGCCGACATGCCCGATCCGGTGGCCCGCGCCATCGACCAGATGCTCGATCACCTGCAGGCGGTCGACGAGCGCCTTGAAGGCATGTGCGGCGCGCTCACTCAGTTGGGCAGCGACTACAGCGCCAAGGCGCTGCCGGCTCTGCCCGAGGAGGACTTTGCCGAGGTCAAGCCGGCGATCAAGAGCGACGCGGCGGCGCACTGATTCCGTCAACACAGGTCGGCGCATTGGCCAAGGGCGTGTGCTGCCGGCCCGTGTCTGCTATCATCGCGCCGCCTCCCGCATTCAAACCCGACTAAAGCACTAGGTCTTATAGTTGACTTAAATGCTCGGGAATCGCATACTCGCACACATCCTGTAACTCCCGTGGTACCCATAGCCATGCGATTGACTACCAAAGGCCGATACGCCGTCACCGCCATGCTCGACCTGGCGTTGCACGCGCAGCATGGACCGGTATCCCTGGCCGACATTTCCGAGCGTCAGGGCATTTCCCTTTCTTATCTGGAACAGCTGTTCGCCAAGCTGCGCCGCAGCAGTCTGGTTTCCAGCGTGCGCGGTCCCGGTGGTGGCTACCAGTTGTCCAGAACCATGGAAACCATCCAGGTGGTTCAGGTGATCGACGCGGTCAACGAGTCGGTCGATGCGACCCGCTGCCAAGGCCTCGGCGACTGCCACTCCGGTGACACCTGCCTGACCCACCATCTGTGGTGCGACCTCAGCCAGCAGATCCATGAATTCCTCAGCGGCATCAGTCTGGCCGACCTCGTCATGCGCCGTGAGGTGCAGGAAGTCGCCCAGCGCCAGGACCTGCGCCGTGTCGCCGGTCGCGTTGCCCAGCTGGACAAGATTGAGACGTCCGCCGTCGACTGATGCGACGAGCGACGCCAACGCCTGATAGGAGATATTCAATGAAGTTGCCGATCTACCTCGATTACTCCGCGACCACACCGGTCGATCCCCGTGTCGCGCAGAAAATGGCCGACTGCCTGCTGGTCGACGGAAACTTCGGTAACCCGGCCTCGCGTTCCCACGTGTTCGGCTGGCGTGCCGAGGAAGCCGTCGAGAACGGCCGTCGCCAGGTCGCTGAACTGATCAATGCCGACCCGCGCGAGATCGTCTGGACCAGCGGTGCCACCGAGTCCGACAACCTGGCCATCAAAGGCGTCGCGCACTTCTATCAGACCAAGGGCAAGCACATCATCACCTCCAAGATCGAGCACAAGGCGGTTCTGGACACCGCTCGCCAGCTCGAGCGCGAAGGTTTCGAAGTCACCTACCTCGAACCCGGTGAAGACGGCATCATCACCCCGGCGATGGTCGAGGCGGTGCTGCGTGACGACACCATCCTGGTCTCGCTGATGCACGTGAACAACGAAGTCGGCTCGATCAACGACATCGCTGCCATCGGTGAACTCACCCGTGCTCGCGGTGTGTTGTTCCACGTCGATGCCGCGCAGTCGGCCGGCAAGGTCGAGATCGACCTGCAGAAGCTCAAGGTCGACCTGATGTCGTTCTCCGCGCACAAGGCCTACGGGCCTAAAGGCATCGGCGCGCTGTACGTCAGCCGCAAGCCGCGCGTACGTTTGGAAGCCATCATTCACGGCGGCGGTCACGAGCGTGGCATGCGTTCGGGCACCCTGCCGACTCACCAGATCGTCGGCATGGGCGAGGCATTTGCCATCGCCAAGCAGGAAATGGCCGCCGAAAACGTGCGCATCAAGGCCCTGAGCGACCGCTTCTTCAAGCAGGTCTCGGACCTCGAAGAACTGTACGTCAACGGCAGCCAGACCCAGCGCGTACCGCACAACCTGAACCTGAGCTTCAACTACGTGGAAGGCGAGTCGCTGCTGATGTCGCTCAAGGACATCGCGGTATCGTCCGGCTCGGCGTGCACCTCCGCGTCGCTCGAACCGTCCTACGTGCTGCGCGCTCTGGGCCGCAACGACGAGCTGGCGCACAGCTCGATCCGCTTCTCCTTCGGTCGTTTCACCACCGAGGAAGAGGTCGACTACGCCGCGCAGGAAGTCTGCAAGGCCGTGAACAAACTGCGTGAACTGTCGCCGCTGTGGGATATGTACAAGGACGGCGTCGACATCTCCAAGATCGAGTGGGCCGCCCACTAAGCAGTCGCCAGCAAGAGCGGCTCCCTGACGAGGAAGGAATTGCACCATGGCATACAGTGAAAAGGTCATCGACCACTACGAGAACCCGCGCAACGTCGGCAAGATGAACGCGGAAGACCCAGACGTCGGCACCGGCATGGTCGGTGCTCCGGCCTGCGGCGACGTGATGCGCCTGCAGATCAAGGTCAACGAACAAGGCGTGATCGAAGACGCCAAGTTCAAGACCTACGGCTGCGGCTCGGCCATCGCCTCCAGCTCCCTGGCCACCGAGTGGATGAAGGGTAAGACCCTGGACGAAGCCGAGACCATCAAGAACACCCAGCTGGCCGAAGAACTGGCATTGCCGCCGGTCAAGATCCACTGCTCGGTGCTCGCTGAGGATGCCATCAAGGCAGCCGTACGCGATTACAAGCAGAAGAAAGGCTTGATCTAAGTCGCCCACGCGAAGGAGTTCCGATGGCTATCAGCATGACAGAAGCCGCCGCCAACCACATTCGCCGCTCCCTTGACGGGCGCGGCAAAGGTGAAGGCATTCGCCTGGGCGTGCGTACCACCGGCTGCTCGGGCCTGGCCTACGTGCTGGAGTTCGTCGATGAGCTGGCGAGCGAAGACCAGGTGTTCGAGAACCACGGCGTGAAGGTCATCATCGACCCGAAGAGCCTGGTGTACCTCGATGGCACCGAATTGGACTTCGTCAAGGAAGGGTTGAACGAAGGCTTCAAGTTCAACAACCCCAACGTGCGCGGTGAATGTGGCTGCGGCGAAAGCTTCAATGTCTGAGGCCTGACGTGGGTAGCCCTTGCCATTTCGCTCTGTTCGACCTGCAACCGAGCTTCCGCCTGGACCTCGACAAGCTGGCCACGCGTTATCGCGAGCTGGCCCGCGAGGTCCATCCCGACCGCTTCGCCGACGCCTCCGAGCGTGAGCAGCGCTTGGCCCTGGAAAACTCCGCAGCCCTCAACGACGCCTACCAGACGCTGCGCAGTGCGCCGCGTCGCGCGCGTTACCTGCTGGCCATCAGCGGCCATGAGGTGCCTCAGGAAGTCACGGTCCACGACCCCGACTTCCTGTTGCAGCAGATGCAGTGGCGCGAAGAACTCGAGGAACTGCAGGACGAAGCCGACCTCGACGGCGTTGCCGTGTTCAAGCAGCGCCTGAAGGGTGCCCAGAGCACTCTCGACGAGGAATTCGCCGCTTGCTGGGATCAAGCTGCCGAGCGCGACAGGGCCGAGCGCCTGATGCGCCGCATGCAGTTCCTCGACAAGCTCGCCCAGGAAGTGCGCCAACTCGAAGAGCGCCTCGACGATTAACCCCGGCGCCGCCGTGACGGCGCCCAAGGTATCAAGATAAGCATGGCCCTACTGCAGATCGCCGAACCCGGTCAGAGCCCCCAGCCGCACCAGCGCCGCCTGGCGGTGGGCATCGACCTGGGGACCACCAACTCTCTCGTCGCCGCGGTACGCAGCGGCCGCAGCGAGCCGCTGCCCGATGCCCAGGGCAACCTCATCCTGCCGTCCGCGGTGCGCTACCTGGAGGACCGCTGCGAAGTCGGCCAGGCTGCCCGCGATGCGGCCTCCAGCGACCCGTTCAACAGTGTCCTGTCGGTCAAGCGCCTGATGGGACGAGGCCTGTCCGACGTCAAACAGTTGGGTGAACAGCTGCCATACCGGTTCGTCGGTGGCGAGTCGCACATGCCGTTCATCGACACTGTTCAGGGGCCCAAGAGCCCGGTGCAGGTGTCGGCCGACATTCTCAAGGTGCTGCGTCAGCGCGCCGAGGAATCCTTGGGTGGCGAACTGGTGGGCGCGGTGATCACCGTGCCGGCCTATTTCGACGACGCTCAGCGTCAGGCCACCAAGGATGCTGCGCGTCTGGCCGGGCTGAACGTGCTGCGCCTGCTCAACGAGCCGACCGCAGCGGCGGTGGCCTATGGTCTGGACCAGAACGCCGAAGGCGTGGTGGCGATCTTCGACCTGGGCGGCGGCACCTTCGACATTTCCATTCTGCGCCTCACGGCCGGCGTGTTCGAAGTGCTGGCCACCGGCGGCGACACGGCCCTGGGCGGGGATGACTTCGATCACGCCATCGCGGGCTGGATCATTGAGCAGGCGGGCCTGTCCGCTGACCTCGACCCTGCCACTCAGCGCCAGTTGTTGCAGGCGGCGTGCGCCGCCAAAGAAGCCTTGACCGATGCCGATAGCGTTCGCGTCAGCCACGGCGCCTGGAGCGGTGAGCTCAGCCGTGCCGATTTCGAAGGCATGATCGAGCCGTTGATCGCCCGTAGCCTCAAGGCCTGCCGCCGCGCCGTGCGCGACAGCGGCGTCGAGCTGGAAGAGGTGGGGGCGGTGGTCATGGTGGGTGGATCGACCCGTGTGCCGCGTGTGCGCGACGCGGTCGGCACGTTGTTCGGTCGTGCGCCGCTGACCTCGATCGACCCCGATCAAGTGGTGGCCATCGGCGCGGCGATTCAAGCCGATACCTTGGCCGGCAATCGACGCGAAGGCGGTGAATTGTTGTTGCTGGACGTGATCCCTCTGTCGCTCGGCCTGGAGACCATGGGCGGGTTGATGGAGAAGGTGATCCCGCGCAATACCACCATTCCGGTGGCGCGCGCCCAGGAGTTCACCACCTACAAAGACGGCCAGTCGGCCATGATGATCCACGTCCTGCAGGGCGAGCGCGAGCTGATCAGCGACTGCCGGTCGCTGGCGCGCTTCGAGTTGCGTGGCATTCCGGCCATGGTCGCCGGCGCGGCGAAGATCCGCGTCACGTTCCAGGTGGATGCGGATGGGCTGTTGAGCGTCGCCGCGCGCGAACTGGGCTCGGGTGTGGAGTCGAGTATTCAGGTGAAGCCTTCGTACGGCCTGACCGACGGCGAGATCGCCCGCATGCTCAAGGACTCCTTCGAACACGCTGGTACCGACAAGCAGGCGCGCCAGCTGCGCGAGCATCAGGTCGATGGCGAACGCCTGCTCGAAGCGGTACAGGGTGCCCTCGAGGCGGACGGCGAGCGCCTGCTCAGTGGCGAGGAGCGCGAGGCCATCGAGTTCCAGATGCAAGAATTGCGTGATTTGCTCAACGGCACCGATGGCCCGGCCATCGAGCAGCAGACCAAGCGTCTGTCGCAGGTGACCGATGCTTTTGCCGCCCGTCGCCTTGATTCGACGGTCAAAGCCGCACTGGCCGGGCGCAACCTGAATGAGATCGAGGAGTAATCGATGCCGCTGGTGACATTCCTGCCGCATGAGAAATTCTGCCCCGAGGGGCTGACCGTCGAGGTCGCGTCCGGCACCAACATCCTGGAGCTGGCCCATGAGCACCATATCGAAATGGAAAGTGCCTGTGGCGGCGTGAAGGCTTGCACCACGTGCCATTGCATCGTGCGCAAGGGCCTCGAATCCCTCGAGGAAGCCGACGAGTTGGAAGAGGACATGCTGGACAAGGCCTGGGGTCTGGAGGCGCAGTCGCGTCTCGGCTGTCAGGTGGTGGTCGCCGACCAGGACCTGACCATCGAAATCCCCAAGTATTCGCTCAACCACGCTGCCGAAGCGCCACATTGAGGATGACGGAATGAGTCTGAAATGGGTTGATGTACTTGAAATCGCCATTCAGCTTGCAGAAAGCAAGCCGGAAGTCGATCCTCGTTACGTGAATTTCGTCAATCTGCGGAGTTGGGTGATGGAATTGCCCGACTTCAGTGACGATCCGGCGCGCGGCGGCGAAAAGGTCCTGGAGGCCATCCAGGCGGCCTGGATCGAAGAAGCCGACTGAGTGACATCCGCAGGTTAGGCAATGCCCTCGAACCCGCGTATAATTCGCGGGTTTAATTTTTCGCAACACTCAATATTCTGGAGTTTTCCATGGCTGTTCAACGTACTTTCTCCATCATCAAGCCTGACGCCGTCGCCAAAAACGTCATCGGTGAGATCACCACTCGTTTCGAAAAAGCCGGCCTGAAAGTCGTCGCCTCGAAAATCAAGCAACTGTCCAAGGCCGAAGCCGAAGGCTTCTACGCCGAGCACAGCGCGCGTGGCTTCTTCGGCGAACTGGTTGCCTTCATGACTTCCGGCCCGGTCGTTGTCCAGGTGCTGGAAGGCGAAAACGCCATCGCTCTGAACCGTGAGCTGATGGGCGCTACCAACCCTAAAGAAGCCGCTGCCGGCACCATCCGTGCCGACTTCGCCGAGTCGATCGACGCCAACGCCGTTCACGGTTCGGACTCCGAAGCCGCTGCCGCTCGCGAAATCGCCTACTTCTTCGCAGCTACCGAGGTAACCACTCGCTAAGCGAACGCTTTCGAGTGAGGGTGAATCCATGACGACATCTACTGGCAAAATCAACCTGTTGGGGCTGACCCTGCCGGAAATGGAACAGTTCTTCGACTCGATCGGGGAGAAGCGCTTCCGTGCCGGTCAGGTGATGAAATGGATTCACCATTTTGGCGTGTCCGATTTCGCGGACATGACCAACGTCGGCAAGGCCTTGCGCGAAAAGCTCGAGGCCATTGCCGAGATTCGACCTCCGGAAGTGGTCAGTGAAGACATTTCCGCCGACGGGACCCGCAAATGGGTCGTGCGCGTTGCCTCCGGCAGCTGCGTCGAGACCGTCTACATTCCCACCGACGACCGCGGCACGCTCTGCGTCTCGTCGCAAGCTGGCTGCGCCCTAGACTGCAGTTTCTGCTCCACCGGCAAGCAAGGCTTCAACAGCAACCTGACCGCCGCCGAAGTCATCGGCCAGGTATGGCTTGCGAACAAATCCTTCGGCACCGTCCCGGCCAAGATCGACCGCGCCATCACCAACGTGGTGATGATGGGCATGGGCGAGCCGCTACTCAATTTCGACAATGTCATCGCCGCCATGAAGATCATGATGGACGATCTGGGCTATGGCATCTCCAAGCGTCGCGTCACCCTGTCCACCTCGGGCGTGGTGCCGATGATCGATGAACTGGCCAAGCACATCGACGTATCGCTGGCGCTGTCGCTGCACGCGCCGAACGACGAACTGCGCAACAAGCTGGTGCCGATCAACAAGAAGTACCCGCTCAAGGTACTGCTCGAGTCTTGCCTGGGCTACATGGCCACGCTCGGCGGCAAACGCGTGCTGACGGTCGAGTACACCCTGCTCAAGGATGTCAACGACCAGCCCGAACACGCCGCGCAGATGATCGAGCTGCTGCGCGACGTGCCGTGCAAGATCAACCTGATCCCGTTCAACCCGTTCCCGCACTCCGGCTACGAGCGGCCCAGCAACAATGCGATCCGTCGCTTCCAGGACCTGCTGCACCACGGTGGCTTCAACGTCACCACCCGGACCACCCGTGGTGAAGACATCGACGCGGCCTGCGGCCAGTTGGTCGGTCAGGTCATGGACCGCACCCGCCGCAGCGAGCGCTACATTGCCGTGCGCCAGCTCAACGCCGACGGTAGCGAGTCGGCAGACAGCGCCGTGCGCCTCTGACGGACACCGCCGCCCATGACCCTGCGCGCCGCGCTGTCGATCCTGTCACTGCTGTTGCTGGCTGGCTGCGTGTCCGGCGGCAGCGGCCATCCGCTGTCCAGCGAGCAGGGTCGGGCAGAGGCGGGGCGTGCCTACGTGCAGTTGGGCCTGGGCTATCTGCAGCAGGGCATGAGCGAGCAGGCCAAGGTGCCGTTGGCGCGCGCGCTCGAGTTGGACCCGCGTGACGCCGATGCCCATGCGGCCTTGGCCCTGGTGTTCCAGGCTCAAGGCGAGCCGGAACTGGCGGATGAGCATTTTCGTCACGCCCTGGCGCAGCGCTCGAACGATGCGCGCATTCGCAACAACTACGGCAGTTTCCTCTATGCTCAAGGGCATTTTCGCCAGGCCGAGCAGATGTTTCGCCAAGCCGCCGCCGATACCCTGTATCCTGAGCGCTCGCGCGTGTACGAGAACCTGGGCCTGACCGCGCTCAGGCAAGGCCGCGCCGAGCAAGCACAGGCCTTTCTGGAAAAAGCCCTGCGCCTGGATCAGCGACAACCGCGGGCGCTACTGGAAATGGCTGAGTTGTCCTACGAAAACAGGCATTATGTGCCGGCCTGGGATTACTACGAACGTTTCAGCCAGCAGGGCCAGCATGATGCCCGCAGCCTGCTGTTGGGCAGTCGTCTGGCGCGAATCGTCGAAGAGCACGGTACCGCTGACGAACTGGGCCGCACACTACAACGACTTTATCCCGGTACGCCGGAATATCAGCAATACCTGTCGGAGCAACGATGAACGCCGCGCACCCCGAATCAGCAGCAGCGCTTGAGCAGCATCCCGGTGACGTCCTGCGCCAGGCGCGCGAGCACCGGAACTGGTCGCAAGCCGAGGTCGCCCGTAGGCTGAACCTGACCGTCACCTCGCTGAATTACCTGGAAACCGGTGCCTTCGACAAGCTTCCCGGGCATACCTTCGCCCGCGGCTACATTCGCGCCTACGCCAAACTCATGGACATGGATCAGGCCCCGTTGGTCGAGGCCTTTGATCGTGTGACCGGCACCCATGCCAAAGGCAGCGAAGTGCATTCGCTGGGTCGTATCGAGGAGCCGGTACGCTTGTCGCACAACATTCTGCGCGGCGTCAGCCTGCTGCTGCTGGTGGTGGTAGTCGGCGGTGGCTTCTTCTGGTGGCAGGACCAGAGCGGCCAGCATGGCAAGGACCTGAGCAAGATCGCCCTGGAGCATGTCGAGGTCGAAAGCGCCGACGGCACCACCCAGATCCACACCCTCGATGAGCCCGAAGACCAGGCCGTGAGCGCTGGCCAGCAGCCCGAAAGCGCGCCGCTGCCGCTGGGGCAGGACACGGCAGCGCAGGGCGAAGACGAAACCGCCGCCCAGGCACCTGAACAGTCCGCGTCCGCGGTCGCGCCCACTGCGCCGGTTGCGCAGAACCCAGCCCAGCCGCATGCGCCGGCTGCCACGACCACCACCGCGCCTTCGACCACCCCTGCTGCGCCCGCTGCCAGCGAGCCTGCCGCGCCGATCGCAGGGGAGGGCAAGGTTGCCATCCAGTTCGTCGCCGACTGCTGGACCCAGGTCACCGACGGAAATGGCAAGGTGCTATTTAGCGCCATCAAGCGCAAGGGCGATAGCCTCGAACTGGCAGGCAAGCCGCCGTTCGCCGTGCGCCTGGGCTTTGCCCGTGGCGCCCAGGTCAGCTACAACGGCCAGCCCGTCGATGTCGCCCCGTTCACCAGTGGCGAGACCGCTCGCCTGAAGTTGGGACAGTAAGTCATGCACGGTGAATCCCCGATCAAACGTCGCGAATCCCGCAAAATCTGGGTCGGCAATGTGCCGGTGGGCGGCGATGCTCCCATCGCGGTACAGAGCATGACCAACACCGACACCAACGATGTGGCCGCCACCGTGGCGCAGATCCAGCGTTTGGTAGATGCCGGTGTCGATATCGTCCGCGTGTCGGTGCCCGACATGGACGCCGCCGAAGCCTTCGGCAAGATCAAGCAGCAGGTCAGCGTCCCGCTGGTCGCCGATATCCACTTCGACTACAAGATCGCGCTGCGCGTCGCCGAGCTCGGCGTCGACTGCCTGCGCATCAACCCGGGCAACATCGGCCGTGAAGACCGAGTGCGCGCGGTGGTCGATGCTGCTCGCGATCGTGGTATTCCGATCCGCATCGGCGTCAACGCCGGCTCCCTGGAAAAAGACCTGCAGAAGAAGTACGGCGAGCCGACCCCAGCCGCGCTGGTCGAGTCGGCGCTGCGCCATGTCGAGCACCTCGACCGCCTGGATTTCCATGACTTCAAGGTCAGCGTGAAGGCCTCCGACGTGTTCATGGCCGTCGAAGCCTATCGCCTGCTGGCCAAGCAGATCGTGCAGCCCCTGCACCTGGGCATCACCGAAGCGGGAGGACTGCGTTCCGGAACGGTGAAATCCGCCGTCGGCCTCGGTATGCTGCTCGCCGAAGGCATCGGCGATACCATCCGCATTTCGCTGGCGGCCGATCCGGTCGAGGAAGTGAAGGTCGGCTACGACATTCTGAAGTCGCTGCACCTGCGCTCGCGTGGCATTAACTTCATCGCCTGCCCGAGCTGCTCGCGGCAGAATTTCGATGTGGTCAAGACCATGAACGAGTTGGAAGGGCGCCTGGAAGACCTGCTGGTGCCGCTGGACGTCGCGGTGATCGGCTGTGTGGTCAACGGACCGGGCGAAGCCAAGGAATCCCATGTCGGCCTGACCGGTGGCACGCCCAACCTGGTGTACATCGATGGCAAGCCGGCACAGAAGCTGACCAACGACAACCTGGTCGATGAGCTGGAAAAGCTCATCCGCCAGAAAGCGGCCGAAAAGGTCGAGGCCGACGCGGCGCTGATCGCCCGCGGCTGATATACAGATTCGTAAGGACTTTTCGTGAGCAAATCGCTGCAAGCCATTCGTGGCATGAACGACATCCTGCCCGAGCAATCGCCGCTGTGGCGCTACTTCGAAGGCGCCGTGGCCAGCTTGCTGGACACCTACGGCTACAGCCAGATCCGCACGCCGATCGTCGAGTTCACCGAACTGTTCAAGCGTTCGATCGGTGAAGTCACCGATATCGTCGAAAAGGAAATGTATACCTTCCAGGACAACAAGGACTCGCTGACCTTGCGTCCCGAAGGCACCGCCGCGTGCGTGCGTGCAGTGCTCGAGCACGGCATCATCGGCAACGGCCAAGTTCAGAAACTCTGGTATGTCGGGCCCATGTTCCGCCACGAGCGCCCGCAACTGGGGCGCTATCGCCAGTTCCACCAGATCGGCGTCGAGGTGTTCAACCTGGCCGGTCCCGACATCGATGCCGAGCTGATCATGCTGACCTGGCGCCTGTGGGCGCGCCTGGGCATTCAGGATGCCGTCACCCTCGAACTCAACAGCCTGGGCACCAGCGAAGCGCGCGGGCGCTATCGCGAGGCACTGGTCGAGTTCCTCTCCGAGCGCCTCGACCAGCTGGACGAAGACAGCCAGCGCCGCCTCAAGAGCAATCCGCTGCGTATCCTCGACAGCAAGCACGAGGGCACCCAGGCCGCGCTGGTCGGTGCGCCGAAGCTGGAGGATTACCTGGACGAAGAGTCGCGCGTGCATTTCGAAGGCGTGAAGGCGCGCCTGGACGCCGCCGGTATCCCATTCGTGATCAACACCAAGCTGGTGCGTGGCCTGGATTACTACAGCAAGACCGTCTTCGAGTGGGTCACCGACAAGCTCGGCGCCCAGGGCACGGTCTGCGCGGGTGGCCGTTACGATGGCCTGGTCGAGCAGATGGGCGGCAAGCCTACCGCTGGCGTGGGTTTCGCCATGGGCATCGAACGCCTGCTGCTGCTGATCGAAACCCTGGGTCAGGTGCCCGAGTCGATTGCGCGCACGCTGGACGTCTACCTGTGCGCCTTCGGCGAGCAGGCCGAGCTGGCGGGGCTGGCGCTCAGCGAGCAACTGCGCGACCGCTTGCCGGCGCTGCGCCTTGCCGTCAACGCCGGCGGTGGCAATTTCAAGAACCAGTTCAAGAAGGCCGACCGCAGCGGGGCGCTGTTCGCCCTGATCCTGGGGGACGACGAATTGGCGCAACAAGTGGTAGGTTTCAAACCCCTGCGTGGCCAGGGCGAACAACAGAACATTGCCTGGGATGCTCTGGCCGAGCACCTGCAAGCTGCTCTCGCGCAGGCGTGAAGCGGTCATACAGCCGAATTGCTGAAAAGGAGTATTGGGGTGTCGAGTACCGATGATGAAGGCCTGGTCGCAGCCAAGGACTGGTGGAACCGCAACGGCAAGCCGCTGCTGACCGGTGCTTTGCTCGCCGCGGCGGTGGTGATGGGCTGGCAGGCCTGGCACAAGTACCAGAACAACCAGTCGCAGGGCGCTTCGATGGTCTATCAGGCGTTGATCGAAACGGCCTTGTCGGCTGACGGCAAGCCGGATGCGACCAAGGTGGCCGAGTTGTCCGGCAAGCTCAAGAGCGAGTACGGCGGCACCGCTTACGCCCAGTACGGCAGCCTGTTCGTGGCGAAAGTGGCCGTGGAGAGCGGCAAGCTCGACGACGCTGCCGCAGAACTCAAGGGCGTGGTGGATAAACCCGCCGACGCGACCCTGGGCGAGCTCGCCCGTCAGCGTCTGGCGCGCGTGCTCGCGGCGCAGAACAAAGCCGAAGAGGCACTCAAGTTGCTCGACGGCAACGCCGAGAAGGCCTACCAGGCCAGTCGCGAGGAGCTCAAAGGCGATCTGCTGGTGCAATTGGGCCGTACCGACGATGCCCATGGTGCCTACGAAAAAGCCAAGGCCGCGCTGTCTGACGACGCCGCGATCGGTGGTTTGCAACTGAAGCTCGATGACCTGGCCAAAGGGGACGCGTGAAGTGACCGGTTGGAAACAAGCAGCAGTGCTCGCCCTGGCCGTCCTGGCCGCGGGTTGCAGCAGCAACAGCAAGAAGGAACTGCCCCCGGCCGAACTGACCAAGTTCACCGAAGAGGTGGTGCTGACCAAGCAGTGGAGCCGTTCGATCGGTGACGGTCAGGGGGAAAAGTACAACCTCCTGGTGCCGGCCATCGAGAACGACCGCATCTACGCGGCCGACGTCAATGGCAAGGTCTACGCACTGAACCGCCTCAACGGTGACGTGATCTGGGACAAGGACCTGGAAGTGCCGGTGTCCGGTGCTGTCGGCGTGGGCTACGGCCTGGTGATGATGGGCACCCTCAAAGGTGAAGTCATCGCTCTGGATGCCAGCACCGGCGAAGAGCGCTGGCGCTCGCGCGTGACCAGCGAGGTGCTGGCTCCGCCGGCCACCAACGGTGACGTGGTGGTGGTGCAGACCCAGGACGATCGTCTGGTCGGCCTGGACTTCAACACCGGCGACCGTCGCTGGATCTATGAAAGCTCGCCTGCGGTGCTGACGTTGCGTGGCACCGGCGCGCCGATCGTGACCAATCGCATGGCCGTGGCAGGTCTGTCCACCGGCAAGGTGGTCGCAGTCGATACCCAGAACGGCGTACCGGTGTGGGAGGCGCGCGTCGCCATCCCGCAAGGCCGTTCGGAACTGGAACGCGTGGTGGACATCGACGGCGGCCTGCAACTGTCCGGCGGTGTGCTCTACGTCAGCAGCTACCAGGGCCGCGTCGCTGGCCTGGACCTGGAAAGCGGTCGTGTCCTGTGGCAGCGCGATGCCTCCAGCTACGTGGGCGTCGCCCAGGGCCTGGGCAACGTGTACGTCAGCGAGGCGTCCGGCACCGTCGAGAGCATCGACGAGCGCTCGTCGTCGGCCCTGTGGAGCAACGACTCCCTGGCCCGTCGCCAACTGTCCGCGCCAGAGGTGTTCTCCAGCTATGTGGCGGTGGGCGACTTCGAGGGTTACCTGCACCTGCTCAGCCAGGTCGACGGTCGCTTCGTCGGCCGTGAGCGCATCGACAGCGACGGCCTGCGTGCCCGTCCGCTGGTGGTGGGCAACACCATCTACGTCTATGGCAACAGCGGCAAGCTCGAGGCACTGACCATCCGCTGAAGCTATGCTTGAAACCGACCTCGGTTTCAGGCTGCGGCGCAGGACGCGCCGCCCGAACTCCGGCCGCTGCCTTGCAGCGGCCTTTGCATTTTCAAGAATTCAGAGTGGAGAGCCGCATGGTTCCCGTAATCGCCCTGGTGGGACGGCCGAACGTCGGCAAATCCACCCTGTTCAACCGCCTGACCAAGACCCGCGATGCCATCGTCGGCGACCTCTCGGGCCTGACCCGTGACCGCCAGTACGGCGACGCCAGCTGGCAGGGTCGCTCCTACATTCTCATCGACACCGGCGGTATCACCGGCGACGAAGTGGGCATGGACGAGAAAATGGCCGCGCAATCGCTGATGGCCATCGAAGAAGCCGACTATGTCCTGTTCCTGGTCGATGCCCGTGCCGGCATGACCGCCGCCGACCAGATGATCGCCGAGCATCTGCGCAAGCGGAACAAGGAAGCGATCCTGGTCGCCAACAAGATCGACAACATCGACGCCGACGTCGCCCGCGCCGAGTTCTCGCCGCTGGGCATGGGCAACGCCATCCCGGTGGCCGGCTCCCAAGGGCGCGGCATCAATGGCCTGATGGAAGCTGTGTTGGGCCACATCCCGCGCGACCAGGTCGAAGAAGCGCTGGACGCTGAGGTCGCCGAGGGCGAGGAAGCGGTGCGCATTCCGGGGCCGAGCGAGAAGGATGGCATCAAGATCGCCATCATCGGTCGTCCCAACGTCGGCAAGTCCACGCTGGTCAACCGCATGCTCGGTGAAGAGCGTGTGGTGGTGTACGACCAGCCGGGCACCACGCGCGACAGCATCTACATTCCGTTCGAGCGCGATGGCGAGAAGTACACCTTCATCGACACCGCGGGCGTGCGCAAGCGTGGCAAGATCCACGAGGAAGTCGAGAAGTTCTCGGTGGTCAAGACGCTGCAGGCGATCAAGGACGCCAACGTGGTGGTGTTCGTCATGGACGCCCGTGAAGGTGTGGTCGACCACGACCTCAACCTGCTGGGCTTCGCCCTCGAAGCCGGCCGGGCCATCGTCATCGCCCTGAACAAGTGGGATGGCATGGAGTCGGGCGAGCGTGACTACGTGAAGACCGAGCTGGAGCGCCGGTTGTTCTTCGTCGATTTCGCCGATATCCACTTCATCTCCGCGCTGCACGGCACGGGCGTTGGCAACCTGTACAAGTCGGTGCAAGCCGCGTTCAAGTCGGCCGTCACCCGCTGGCCGACCAGCCGCCTGACGCAGATTCTCGAGGACGCCGTCAGCGAGCACCAGCCGCCGCTGGTCAACGGTCGCCGCATCAAGCTGCGCTATGCCCACCTCGGTGGCGCCAACCCGCCGCTGATCGTGATCCATGGCAACCAGACCGACAAGATTCCGCGTTCCTACTCGCGTTACCTGGAAAACACCTACCGCCGTGTCCTCAAGCTGGTCGGCACGCCGATCCGTATCGAGTACAAAGGCGGCGAAAACCCCTACGAGGGCAACAAGAACACCCTCACCGACCGTCAGGTCAACAAGAAGCGCCGCCTGATGTCGCACCACAAGAAGGCCGAGAAGAAGCGCAAAGACAAGCGCTGACCGCAAGTAGGAGCGGCGAACCGCCGCTCCTTCGCACTTGTCGCTTGCCGCTCAGAGCTTGTAGCTTATCCCCCCTCAGTCCGCAGGAAAGAGGGCTCCATGATCCGCAGCAAACTGCCGAACGTCGGCACGACCATCTTTACCCGCATGTCCCAGCTCGCCGCCCAGACCGGCGCGCTCAACCTTTCCCAGGGTTTTCCCGATTTCGACGCACCGCCCGCGCTGCTCGAAGCGGTCTCGCGGCATGTGAGCGCCGGCCACAACCAATACGCACCCATGACCGGCCTGCCTGTACTGCGCGAACAGGTCGCGGCGAAGATTGCCCGTCTGTATGGCGTTCAGGTGGACGCCGAGCAGGAAATCACCATTACCCCCGGTGCCACCGAGGCTATCTTCTGCGCCATCCAGGCAGTGATTCAGCCCGGTGACGAGGTAATCGTCTTCGATCCCTGCTACGACAGCTACGCACCCGCTGTGGCACTGGCTGGCGGTCGCTGCGTGCATCTGCAACTGAGCGATGGCGATTTTCGTATCGACTGGCAAGCGTTCAGCGATGCATTGACACCCCGCACGCGCCTGGTGGTGCTCAACTCCCCGCACAACCCCAGCGGCGCGCTGATTACCCGCGAAGACCTCGACCAATTGGCGGCGCTGATCGCCGGGCGCGATCTGTACCTGCTCAGCGACGAAGTCTACGAGCACCTGGTCTACGACGGGGTGCAGCATGCCAGCGTGCTGGCCCACGAGGCGTTGTACGCGCGGGCCTTCGTGGTCAGCTCGTTCGGCAAGACCTATCACGTCACGGGGTGGAAAACCGGCTACGTGATCGCGCCGCCGGCACTGAGCGCGGAGCTGCGCAAGGTGCACCAGTACGTCAACTTCTGTGGCGTGACCCCCCTGCAGTGGGCGCTGGCCGACTTCATGGCCGAACACCCGGCCCATGTGGAAGAACTGCCGGGTTTCTACCAGGCCAAACGCGATCTGTTCTGCGACCTGTTGCACACCTCGCTCTTCAGGTTCACCCGCGCGGCGGGCACCTATTTCCAACTGGTGGACTACTCGGCGATCCGTCCCGACCTCGATGACGTGCAGATGGCGCTGTGGCTGACCCGCGAGCACGGCGTGGCGAGCATTCCGGTGTCGGTGTTCTACCAGCAACCCATCCCCGCGCAGCGCCTGGTGCGCCTGTGCTTCGCCAAACGTGAGGAGACGCTGCGTCAGGCAGCGGAAAAGCTATGCGCGATCTGAGCCAACTGCCCAACCTGAACCTGGCCCTGGTGCAGACTCACCTGGCCTGGCATGACCGCGAAGGCAACCACGCACATTTCGAGGTGCTGCTGGAGCAAGCCCGAGGAGCGGACCTGGTGATTCTGCCGGAGATGTTCACCACCGGTTTCACCATGGATTCCGAGCGCCTCGCCGAGCCGGAGCAGGGGCCCACCTGTAAATGGCTCAAGGCCCAGGCGAAGAAGCTCGACGCGGTGATCACCGGCAGCGTGATCATTCGTGCCGCTGACGGCAGCCACCGCAACCGCCTGCTGTGGGCGCGCCCCGATGGCGAGGTGCTGCACTACGACAAGCGTCACCTGTTCCGCATGGCTGGCGAGCACCAGCACTACACGCCGGGCGAGCGGCAGGTGCAGTTCGAGCTCAACGGTTGGCGCGTGCGTCCGCTGATTTGCTACGACCTGCGCTTCCCGGTGTGGAGCCGCGACCCGCACGACACCGACCTGCTGTTGTACACCGCCAACTGGCCGGCAGCGCGTCGCCAGCACTGGAACCGTCTGCTGCCCGCGCGGGCGATCGAGAACCTGTGCTATGTGGCGGCGGTGAATCGGGTGGGCACCGACGGCAAGGGCTTTGCCTACTCGGGGGACAGTCAGGTGCTGGATTTCCAGGGCGAGAGCCTGCTGGGCGCAGCCGAAGCCGACGGTGTCTTCCATGTGGCGCTCAATGCCGTGGACCTGGCCGCCTACCGTGCGCGGTTCCCGGCGAACCTGGATGCCGACACCTTCGATATCCACTGAGCCCTGCGGCCAGAGGGTCTGGCCGCCACCGATGGGAGGTCAATACACGTCCCGCCGGTAGCGGCCCTCTTCGATCAGGTGCTCCACCCCATCCTCACCGAAAATCCCCCTGAGCGCCGCATCCACGCCCGTCGCCATGCCCTGAAGGCTGCCGCACACGTACAGGCTCGCACCGTCATCGACCCAACGGCGCAGCGTCTCGGCCTGCTGCAGCAGTACATCCTGCACGTAGATCTTTTCCGCCTGATCCCGTGAAAAGGCCAGGTCCAGCCGAGCCAGGTCGCCGCTGTCCAGCCAAGCGTGCAACTGCTCGCCGCAGAGCAGGTCGCAGGCTCGATTACGCTCGCCGAAAAACAGCCAGTTGTGCCGCTCCCCGGCGGCGATGCGCGCCTTGAGCAAGCTGCGCAGGCCCGCCAGGCCAGTACCGTTGCCGATCAGCACCAGCGGTGCCGGCCCCGCAGGCAAGTGGAAGCTGCTGTTGCGGCGTACCCGCAGACGCACAGGGCCGTCCAGTGGCAGGAACTCGGTCAGCCAGCCGGAGCCCAGCCCCAGGCTGCCGTCGGGATGCCGTTCCTGGCGCACGATCAAGTCCAGCACGCCGTCGCTGGCGATGGAGGCGATGGAGTACTCGCGTGTGCCGAGCGGGATCAGTGCATCGACCAGCGCCTGGGCATGCAGCCCGACCAGGTGTTCGCGGCTGCCCGGCAACTGACGACTGGCCAGCGCTTGTCCCAGTGGCTGCGACAGTCCGTCGAGGTGCACCGGCTGCGCGGCCTCCAGGCCCAGCCCCGCCAAGAACGCGTCGATCCGTACCTGGCCATGACGAGGCAGTATCTCCACCAGATCGCCGGCCTCCCACGTGCTCGGTTGTTCGGGGCTCAGGCCCAGCAGGAACACCGGTGCACCCTGGCTGCCGGGATTGAGCAACTGTCGTCGGATCAGGCGCCAGTTGCCATAGTCCGGCGCCTGCCAGGGGGTGACGGCCGCGGCACCGGTCAGCGCGCTCAGCGCCTGCTGCCAGTGCTGCAACGCACCGGCGTCGGCGTTATCGACTTCCACCGGGCTGAATGCTGAAGTCGCCCCGCGCTCACCCAACCAGGCGTGCAGGCGTCGGGCGAAACCACAGAAATGCGGGTACTGACGATCACCCAGCGCCAGCACGGCGTAGCTGAGGTGGCTCAGGTCCAGGGCCTGACCCAGCACGTTGCGCTCAAAGCCACGGGCGCTGTCCGGTGCCTGGCCTTCGCCGAAGGTGCTGACCACGAACAGCACGCGCAAGGACTGGCTCAGTTGCGCCTGGTCGAGCTGGGCGAGGCTGCGCACCTGAACCGCCACGCCCGCGGCCTGCAATTGTCCGGCGCTTTGCCAGGCCAGTTGTTCGGCCAGGCCGCTCTGGCTGGCGAAGGCGATCAGCCAACCGCCTTCGCCGTCGCTGGCGTGGTCCACCGAGCCCCGAGCGGCACGCACCTGACGCTGTTTGCGGCGTCGATCCAGATACAGCAGCCAGCCGGTGACGAAGAACAGCGGCATGCTCAGGCTGGCGAGGGTGAGCAGGATGCGTCCGGTCAGGCCGAAGTATTCACCCACATGCAGGGCATAGACGCTCTGCAGCAGTTGTGCCTTGAACGACTTGTCGGTGTAGCGCTCGTGGCTGCTCACCTCGCCGGTGGCCGGATCCAGCGTCAGCGTGTTGTAGGCGCGCGGGTGTGCGGCGTCGTCCAGCATGTAGAAGACGTTGGCGGGTTGGCCACCGGTGGCGGGCAGGCGCAGGTTGTAGGAGACCAGACCCGGTCCGGCCGCGGCCTGAAGGGTAGACCACAGGGCCGGATAATCCACCACCAAAGGCGCTGCGTCCTTGTCGGGCGGTGCCACGGCCCGTGCGCGGCGCTCGCTGCGCGACAGTGTCGACTGCCCGGCAGCAGGCGGGTCGGCCAACAGCCTGTTCAGCCCCTCGCGGTACCACTCGTAGGACCAGAACAGGCCGGTCAGGGCGAACAGCAGATAGAACAGCAGGCACCAGGTGCCGGCGACGGCGTGCAGATCCCAGTTGAACGCCCGACCTTTGCGGGCCCAGTCGAAGGTCAGCCACACCCGCCAGTCCCGTGCCCGCCGTGGCCAGCGCAGGTACAGGCCGGACAGGCAGAAGAAGATCAGCAGCAGGGTGCAGGCGCCGGTGATCTGTCGGCCGCTGTCGCCCATGGCCAGGAAACGGTGCAGTTGCAGCATGAGGTTGAAGAAGTCCTGACCGGCCACGGCGCCGAGCAGTTCGCCGGTGTAGGGATCGGCATAGCGCAGTTCGCCGCGGCGCTCGCCTGGGGGCGGCGTGAAGAACAGCCGGGCGGCCTCGTCGCTGCGGGTGTCGACCCAGAGCATGGCCACCTTGTCGTGCTGGGCGGCCTCGGCGCGGCGCACCAGTTCCGGCAGTGGTAGAACGCCTTCGCGACGCACCTCGACCTTCAACACCTCAGGGTTGAAAAAGCGCAGCAGTTCTTCCTGGAACGACCAGATCGCCCCGGTGATGCCCATCAGCGCCAGGACCAGGCCGGCACTGATGCCGAAGAACCAGTGCAATTGGAACAGCGACTTCTTCAGCACTTCGATTACCTTGAATTCCAGAGGGTGGCGCTTAGTGGCGGAGGTGTTTAGGTCAGGGCTGCCAGCGCGGCGCTGGGATTCTAATGCAAGCGAGGGAGAGTAACAATTGAGACTGGTTAGCATTTGCGAGTCGGCACACCTGTCTTCTGCGCGTGATCCAACCGTGCGCTCGTCCCGCCATTCTTGCCCGCACTGAAACCGACTCCCTATGATGGGGGCCTTTTGCGATTTCACAGGTCACCGTCCCATGTCTGCCTCCACCTCGGAACGCTTCGATGCCGATCAGTTGGCGTCGATGCTCGACCATCAACCTGGCCAAGCCGCCAAGGCGATTCTCGCCGCTGCCGGGCAGGGCGTGGTCGAGGCGCAGGCGCTGCTGGGGCAGATCCTGCTGGACGGGCGCGGCATCGAGCAGGACGAGCGTCTGGCCCGCCATTGGCTGGCGGTGGCAGCCCAGGCCGGCAATGCCAAGGCGCACAATCTGCTGGGCCGCTGCCTGGAGCATGGCTGGGGCGGCGAGGTGGCGCTGAGCCAGGCCGCGATCCACTATGCCCAGGCCGCCGATGCGGGTTCAGGCTGGGGCCTGTACAACTTGGGCAATCTGTTGGCGACCGGACGTGGCTTGCCCGCCGATCAGGGGCTGGCACTGACCTGCTATGAGAAGGCCGCGCAGATGGGCCATGCCAAGTCGATGAACCTGTACGGGCGTTATCTGGAACAGGGCATCGCGACCACGGCGAGTCCGTTGCGGGCGGCGCGCTGGTATCGGCGGGCGGCCGAAGCGGGAGATTTTCGCGGCATGTTCAGTCTGGCGCTGGTGTTGGCGTCACGCGGGCAGATGGGCGAGGCGGCGCAGTGGTTCGAGCAGGCGCGACAGCAGGGGCCCGTGGACTTCCTGCGCAGTGCGCTGGCGACCTTGCAGGACGCTGGGCCGACACTGACCAGCTTTGCGGCGCGCTACGCCGAGGCGATCGAGCGCTGCGAGGGGTGAGATCGGGGCCGCCAGGCGGCCCCGGACCTGATTACAGGTAGTACGCCTTCAGCGGTGGGAAACCGTTGAATTCCACTGCGCTGTAGCTGGTGGTGTAGGCGCCTGTGGACAGCCAGTACAGGCGGTCGCCGATGGCCAGGTTCAGCGGCAGGCCGTACTTGTAGTTCTCGTACATGATGTCGGCGCTGTCGCAGGTCGGGCCGGCGATCACCACTTCCTCGGTCTCGCCTTTCTTCTCGGTCCAGATCGGGAACTTGATGGCTTCGTCCATGGTTTCGATCAAGCCGGAGAACTTGCCCACGTCGGTGTAGATCCAGCGCTCCACGGCGGTACGCGACTTGCGCGCCACCAGCACCACTTCGCTGACCAGGATGCCGGCGTTGGCGATCAGCGAGCGGCCCGGCTCGAGGATGATTTCCGGCAGGTCGTCACCGAAGTCTTCCTTGAGGAAGCGGATGATTTCCTCGGCGTAGGTTTCCAGGCTGTTGGTGCGGGTGATGTAGTTGGCCGGGAAGCCGCCGCCCATGTTGATCAGCTTCAGTTCGATGCCGTCTTCTTCTTTCAGGCGCTCGAAGATCACCTTGACCTTGGCGATGGCCGCATCCCACACGCTGATGTCGCGCTGCTGGGAGCCGACGTGGAAGGAGATGCCGTAGGGCACCAGGCCCAGGTCGCGGGCCAGGATCAGCAGGTCCATGGCCATGTCGGTCTGGCAGCCGAACTTGCGCGACAGCGGCCAGTCGGCGGTGGTCGAGCCTTCGGTGAGAATACGCACGTACACCTTCGAGCCGGGCGCGGCCTTGGCGATGTTGCGCAGGTCCGCTTCGGAGTCGGTGGCGTAGAGGCGCACACCCTTTTCAAAGAAATAGCGGATGTCCTTGGACTTCTTGATGGTGTTGCCGTAGCTGATGCGATCGGCGCTGACGCCGCGCTCCATCACCTTGTCCAGTTCGTAGATCGAGGCGATGTCGAAGTTCGAACCCTTGTCCTTGAGCAGGTCGATGATCTCGACGGCCGGGTTGGCCTTGACTGCGTAGTAGACCTTGGCGAATTCGAAGCCCGCGCGCAGGTCGTCATAGGCCTGGCTGATCATCTGCGTATCGATGAGTACGAACGGGGTTTCCTGCTTGTCGGCGAACGCCTTCATTTTCTGGAAGGTGTCGCGTGCGAAATAGTCTTCGACCTGGATCGACATACTCAGGGACTCCATGGGCAAACTGAAAGAATAAGTGGCTGCAAACTGAACGTCCTCCGTATCCCCACTTTGGTTCGCCTACTCAGTACTTGAGCCGGATGGATCGTTTCCAGCATGGACGTTCGGCGCGCACTGTAGGGCGTGAGAAAGGTGGAATCAACCCGCGATCCGCGCCTGTTCGTCACCGTTCGACGCGCAACCGGTGGAATTAACGACCCTTGTGGCCGGTTGATGTTCCCGTGGACGATCCAGGCGTAAAAAATTGTGGAATGGAGTGGGTCGGCACCTTTGCAGGTGATGCCCTGCTTACAGGCATGGCGGAGGTAGACAGGGCACTCGGTCCGCTGACAGGCGGGCCCGAGTGTTCATATTTATGGCCACCCGGAACAGGTACGGCCGTACCCGTCCGGGACCATAAATTTTTTGTTACCGAGGTGAAAATCGACTGGGCCGCCGCTCAGGAGGCGGCAACCTCGGCCGGCGAGACGATGCTGGTCTTGGCTCCGCGTGAGCGACCCGAGCTCAGGTAGGCCGCGATCGACTCCTGGGTGACCTCGCCGAGGAACACCTGCTCGGCATCGAGCACCGGCAGCCAGGCGCGGTTGAACTCGTACATGCGCGACAGCAGGATGCGCAGGTGCTCGTCATGGGCGGCGGTGGCGTTGAACTGACGCAGGAAGTCGGCGCACGTGCCCTGCTGGCGGTGCATGTCGCGGCGGCGCACATAGCCCAGGGCCTTGTTCGTCGCGTCGGTCACCACCACATAGCGGCGGTCGTGCTCGTCGAGCAACTCCAGCGCTTCGGCCACCGGCGTCTCGGGGCTGACCGACGGTGCGTTGTCCGCGGCATCCTCGGCGCGCACCAGCAACAGACGCTTGAGTGTGCTGTCCTGGCCGACGAAGCTGCTGACGAAGTCGTCCACCGGATGCGCCAGCAGGGTGTCCGGATGGTCCAGTTGCAGCAGCTTGCCGGCGCGGAAGATGGCGATCTTGTCGGCCAGCTTGATGGCTTCGTCGATGTCGTGGCTGACCATGATCACGGTCTTGTTCAGCGCCCGCTGCATCTCGAAGAATTCGTTCTGGATCATCTCGCGGTTGATCGGGTCGACCGCACCGAACGGCTCGTCCATCAACAGCACCGGCGCATCGGCCGCCAGGGCGCGGATCACGCCGATCCGCTGCTGCTGCCCGCCGGACAGCTCGCGTGGGTAGCGCTGCAGGTACTGCTTGGGTTCGAGCTTGATCATGCTCATCAGCTCGCGCGCCCGGTCGTGGCAACGTTGCTTGTCCCAGCCGAGCAGACGCGGCACCACGGTGATGTTTTCCTCGATGGTCATGTTGGGGAACAGGCCGATCTGCTGGATCACATAACCGATGTGGCGGCGCAGGGTGACCTCGTCGAGGCCGCTGGTGTCCTCCCCGTTGATGAAGACCTGGCCGGAGGTCGGGGTGATCAGGCGATTGATCATCTTCAGCGTGGTGCTCTTGCCGCAGCCCGAGGGGCCGAGGAAGACGCAGATCTCGCCTTCGTTGACGGTCAGGCTGACCGAGTCCACGGCTTTGACGTCCTTGCCGTTGACGTCGAAGGTCTTGCTGAGGTTCTTCAATTCGATCATGGGCGCAGTCCTTCTGGAGTCAGGGCACGTTGCAGGGTTTGCAGAAGCAGGTCGGCGACGATCGCCAGCAGGCTGACCAGCACGGCGCCGACCAGCAGCATCGACATGTCGCTGCGGCTGATGGAGGTCAGGATGAGTACGCCCAGGCCACCCGCACCGATGGTGGCGGCGATGGTCATCACGCCGATGTTCATCACCACGGCGGTACGCACGCCGGCGAGAATCACCGGCACGGCGATGGGCAATTCGACCATGCGCAGGCGCTGGCCGAAGGTCATGCCGATGCCGCGCGCGGCCTCGCGGATGCCGGGTTCCACGTTGGTCAGGGCCAGGTAGGTGTTGCGCAGGATCGGCAGCAGCGAATAGAGGAACACGGCGGTGATCGCCGGCAGCGGCCCCAGGCCCTGACCGAATTTGGAGTAGAACGGCAGCAGCAGGCCGAACAGGGCGATGGAGGGGATGGTCAGCAGCACCGTGGCGCTGGCTTGCAGCGGCCCGGCCAGGACCGGAAAGCGGGTCATCAAGACGCCCAGCGGCACGCCGATGACGATGGCCAGGCCCACGGCGATGCCCACCAGCATGATGTGCTGCCAGGTCAGTTGCAGGACCAATGCCCAGTCGAGGTGGGCGAAGGTGTCGAGCAGGCTCATGGGGTCACCTCGTGCAGTTCATGATCACGCAGAAAGGTGGCCGCGACCGAGGACGGGCTCTGGTGCTGGACATCGACCTTGGCATTGAGCTGGCGCATGGTTTCGTCGTCCAGGGCATCGGCCAGCGGCGCGAGCAGGTCGGCCAGTTGCGGATGGGCGTCGAGCACGGCCTTGCGGACCACGGGGCCGGCGGTGTAGTCCGGGAAGTAGTGCTTGTCGTCCTCCAGCAGCGTCAGCTCGAAGGCGTTGAGGCGACCGTCGGTGGTGTAGACCAGGCCGGCGAACACCTGGTCGTTGCGCAGAGCGGTGTACACCAGCCCGGCGTCCATCTGGCGGATGTTGGCGCGGCCCAGTTGCATGCCGTAGCGCTGCTGGAGGCCGTCCAGGCCATCCGGGCGATTGGCGAACTCGGTGTCGAGGGCGACCAGGTGCTTGCGCGCCTGTTCATCCTGCAGCACCTGATTCAACTGACTGATGGTGCGCACCTGCGGATAGGCCTTGGCCACCGCGCTGGGCAAGGCCAGGGCATAGGTGTTGCTGAACTTGGACGGTTTGAGCCAGACCAGGCCTTTCTTCGCGTCCAGTTCCTTGACCTTGGCGTAGGTGGCCTCGGCGCTGGGCATGCGTTCCTGAATGTGGTTGTAGGAGACCAGCGACACGCCGGTGTATTCCCACATCAGGTCCAGTTGGCCGGTTTCCTGGGCCTGGCGCGCCAGGCTGCTGCCCAGGCCGCCAGTGACGCGCACGTCGAAGCCGTTGGCACGCAGGTACTGGGCAGTGATTTCGGCGAGCACGGTCTGCTCGGTGAAGACCCGCGCACCGATGCGGATCAGGGGTTTTTCCGCCGCCTGGGCAACACCTGCCAACAGCAGGCCCGCGCCCAGGAGCAAGGCGATAGCTTTCTTCATGGATTGCCTCTTCTTAATGGGCCAGGCCGCGTTCCAGCCAGCGTTTGCTGGAGGCACTCACCAGCGCGTCGAGCAGCAGTGCCAGCAAGGCCGTGCAGGCCGCGCCGAGCAGTAGCTGTGGCTGATTGTTCAGGGCGATGCCGGGGAAAATCAGGCTGCCCAGGCTGTTGGCGCCGATCAGGAAGGCCAGTGGCGCGGTGCCGACATTGAGCGCCAGGGCCACGCGCACGCCGCCGACGATGATCGGCACGGCGTTGGGCAACTCGACCTGCCACAGTTGCTGGCGTGGAGTCATGCCGATGCCGGTGGCGGCTTCCTTGAGCGAGGCGGGGACGTTCTTGAGGCCTTCGTAGGTGTTGCGCACGATCGGCAGGAGGGAGGCGAGGAACAGGGCGAAGATCGCAGGGCCTGCGCCGATGCCCAGAACGCTGAGGGCGATGGCCAGTACGGCCAGGGGAGGGATGGTGTTGCCAATATTGAAGAACTGCATGAAGCGCTCGGCTTTGTCGACCCGGTGCGGTCGACTCAAGGCAATGCCGGCGGGGATGCCCACGGCCAGTGCCGCCGCCATCGAAGCCAGCACCAACACCAGGTGCGCTTGTAGGTAGAACGTCAGATCGTCGCGATAGCGCGCGATCGTGTCGAGGCCGATCCAGTGGATCAGCAGGGCCAGGATGACGAGCACGGTGGCCCATCCCAACAGCCCTGTTCCGTAGCGTTTCGCCACAGGTGGACTCCTTTTTGTCGTCGGCGAGCACACTTCTTCTTGGCCGACCCGTGCAGGTGGCGGTGGTGTGTTCGCGAGTAGCAGCGCGGCGCCTGCCAAGCAGGGCGTTCACGCCATGAGTCGAGCCCCGTCAGGCTCGTGGATGCTGGTGTAACCAGCCCTGGAACCGAAGCGGGTTGCAGGGGAGTGGACGTCTCCGGGGGGACAAAGGTTCCCATGGGTAGAGGCGTTTGGCCAGTGTTAATCACTGGTCTAGTCGATTTTTCCTTCAGGAGAACAGTGGATTTCCTGCTGAAAGGCGTTGATTTACCTGCTATCGCGACATTTGGAACGGCAATCTTTCCCTCGTCATCAATTATCCATTCGCTTGAGGGCGCGCACATCGTGCGCACTTTGGTCTGGCGTGCGACTTCAGGTATGATATCGCCCCTTTTTCGATCCCCATTCAGGCGATTTCCCATGACCCATCAGGCCGCCGAAGTCGCGAAGCGCCGCACTTTCGCAATCATTTCCCACCCCGACGCCGGTAAGACCACCATCACCGAGAAGCTGTTGCTGATGGGCAAGGCCATTTCCGTCGCCGGTACCGTGAAGTCGCGCAAGTCCGACCGCCACGCCACCTCCGACTGGATGGAAATGGAGAAGCAGCGCGGCATCTCCATCACCACCTCGGTGATGCAGTTCCCGTACCGCGAGCACATGGTCAACCTGCTCGACACCCCCGGCCACGAAGACTTCTCCGAAGACACCTACCGCACCCTGACGGCGGTGGACTCGGCGCTGATGGTGCTCGACGGCGGTAAGGGCGTCGAGCCGCGGACCATCGCCCTGATGGACGTCTGCCGCCTGCGCGACACGCCCATCGTCAGCTTCATCAACAAACTCGACCGCGACATCCGCGATCCGATCGAGCTGCTCGACGAGATCGAGGCCGTGCTGAAGATCAAGGCGGCGCCCATCACCTGGCCGATTGGCTGCTACCGCGATTTCAAAGGCGTGTATCACCTGACCGGCGACTACATCGTGGTCTACACTCCCGGGCACGGTCATGAGCGCACCGAGGCCAAGATCATCGAGAAGCTGGACTCGGACGAAGCCCGCGCCCACCTGGGCGATCAGTACGATTCGTTCGTGGAGCAACTGGAGCTGGTGCAGGGCGCCTGCCACGAATTCAACCAGGACGAGTTCATCAACGGCCAACTCACCCCGGTGTTCTTCGGCACCGCGCTGGGCAACTTTGGCGTCGATCACGTGCTCGACGCCGTGGTCGACTGGGCGCCACGTCCACTGGCACGGGTCGCCCACGAGCGCACCGTGGAGCCGGTGGAGGAGAAGTTCACCGGCTTCGTGTTCAAGATCCAGGCGAACATGGACCCCAAGCACCGCGACCGTATCGCGTTCATGCGCATCTGCTCGGGCAAGTACGAGAAGGGCATGAAGATGCGTCATGTGCGCCTGGGCAAGGATTTGCGCATCGGCGATGCACTGACCTTCTTCTCCTCCGAGCGCGAGCAACTGGAAGAAGCGTACGCCGGCGACATCATCGGCCTGCACAACCACGGCACCATCCAGATCGGCGACACCTTCAGTGAGGGCGAGGTGCTCGGTTTCACCGGCATTCCGCACTTCGCGCCGGAACTGTTCCGTCGTGTGCGCCTGAAAGATCCGCTGAAGTCCAAGCAACTGCGTCAGGGCCTGCAGCAGTTGGCCGAAGAGGGTGCGACCCAGGTGTTCTTCCCCGAGCGCAGCAACGACATCATTCTGGGCGCCGTGGGTGTGCTGCAGTTCGATGTGGTCGCCAGCCGCCTGAAGGAGGAATACAAGGTGGAGTGCGCCTACGAGCCGATCACCGTGTGGTCGGCCCGCTGGATCGCCTGTGACGACAAGAAGAAGCTCGAGGAATTCCAGAACAAGGCCGTGGAAAACCTGGCCATCGACGGTGGCGGCCACCTGACCTACCTGGCGCCCACCCGCGTCAACCTGGCGCTGATGGAAGAGCGCTGGCCAGACATCCAGTTCCGCGCTACGCGTGAGCACCACTGAGTCGCCGGGGCCTTAGGCCCCGGCGACTCAGAGCAACAAGCGGCAAACAAAAAGCTGCAAGCTGCAAGCTCCAAGCGGCAAGAGAAAAGCAGATCGCGTAGGGCTCTTGCTTGCAGCTTGCAGCTTGCAGCTTGTAGCTTGCAGCTTGTAGCTTGCAGCTTGCAGCTTGTAGCTTGCAGCTTGTAGCTTGTAGCTTGCAGCTTGCAGCTTGTAGCTTGCCGCTTGCCGCTTGCCGCTTGCCGCTTGCCGCTTGCCGCTTGCAACTAGCGGCAAGCCGCTAGTTGCCCGCTTTGACGCTGGTCCAGATGCGGGTGCGCAGGCGATCGATCTTGGCGGGCATCGCTTCTAGGGCGAACAGTTTGTTCATCACATCGTCGCTGGGATAGATCATGGTGTTGTGCTTGAGCGCCGGATCGACCAAGGCGTCGGCCTTGGCATTGCCGTTGGCGTACTGCACGTAGTTACTGATGTTGGCCATCACCTCAGGCTCGAGCAGATAGTTCATGTAGGCGTAGCCGGCCTTCTCGTCCGGGGCGTCGGCGGGCATGGCGACCATGTCGAACCACAGCGGCGCACCTTCCTTCGGGATCGAGTAGCCCACCTTGACCCCATTCTTCGCTTCCTCGGCGCGGTTCTTGGCCTGCAATACATCGCCCGAGAAACCCACCACCACGCACACATCGCCATTGGCCAGGTCGCCTGTGTACTTGGACGAATGGAAGTAACTGATGTACGGACGAGCCTTCATCAGCAGCGCCTTGGCTTTCTCGTAATCCTCGGGTTTCTGGCTGTGGTGCGGCAGGCCCAGGTAGTTCAGGGCGATGGGCAGCAGCTCCGGACCATTGTCCAGCACCGCCACGCCGCAGCTCTTGAGCTTGCTCAGGTACTCGGGCTTGAAGATCAGGTCCCAGGAATCCACCGGCGCGTCGGCGCCCAGCGCGGCCTTGACCTTGTCGATGTTGTAACCGATGCCGGTGCTGCCCCACAGGTAGGGGAAACCATATTGGTTACCCGGATCGTTCACCTCGAGCACCTTGAGCAGGCGCGGGTCGAGGTTCTGCCAGTTCGGCAACTGGCTTTTGTCGAGCTTCTTCAGCGCCTTGCCCTGGATCTGCCGCGCCATGAAGTGGTTGGAGGGAAACACCACGTCGTAACCGGAGTTGCCGGTCATCAGCTTGCCATCGAGGGTCTCGTTGCTGTCGTAGACGTCGTAGGTGGGGGCGATGCCGGTGGCCTTCTGGAAATTCTTCAGCGTGTCGGGCGCGACGTAGCTCGACCAGTTGTAGATCTTCACCGAGTCGGCGGCGCAGGCCACGCCGGCCGCCAGCATCAGGGGAGCGATGAGAAGTGTGCGCATGTCCGGTTTACCTTGCTGAGTTTGTTGTTGTCGAGGAGCGGCAGGCGATCAGCGGATCAGAAAATCAACACATAGGTCTTGCGCACGGTTTCCTGAATGTCCCAGGTACCGGTGCTGTTGGCCGGTAGCATCAGGGCGTCTCCGGCTTCGATGAGCAGCGGCTCGCCACCGTCTGGCGTGAAGGTGCAGCGACCCTTGATGAAGTGGCAGAACTCCTGTTGCACGATCTGCCGGCGCCAGCGGCCTGGGGTGCACTCCCAGATGCCGGTTTCGACGCCGTCGCTGCGCTCGACGCAGGTCACCGAGGTCACGGCAACGGGTTCGCCAAGGGGCACGGCGACCGGGTTGGAAGTCTCCAGGATGGCGCGTTCTGTGTCTTTGAACTGGGTGATGCTCATGACGGCGGATTCTCGTGTGGGAGTGGGTGAAACTCAGTGCATGAAACCTTCCATGAAGTCGGCCAGGCCACTGGCCAGGTTGCGTCGCCAGGCCGGGCTGGCCGGGTCGGCGAGAACGCGGTCTTCATGGACGAAACTGCGAATGATGGCGTTGTAGCCCAGCCAGCGGCAGGGCTCGGGCGGCCAACTGGCCAGGCTCGACAGCGGCCGGTTGTCGTGCACCCAGGGCTGGGCGGTCAGTACGTTCTGCTGGCCGAGGATCAAGGCCGCCAGCGTGCGTCCGCCGAGGTTGGTGGCGCCGACGCCTTCGCCGCCATAGCCGCCCGATAGCGCCAGGCCGCGTTGACGGTCACACAGCATATGCGGGCGGAAACGCCGCGCCATGCCCAGGTTGCCGCCCCAGGAATGGGTGATGCGCACGTGCTTCAGGTGCGGGAAGAGTTCGCCGAACAGGTAGCGGCGCAACTCGATTTCGGCGTCGGTGAGATTGAAGTCTTCGCGCAGGCGACCGCCGAAGCGGTAGCCGCCGCGGGCGCCGAATACCAGGCGGTTGTCGAGGGTGCGCTGGCCGTAGGTGACCTGACGGCTGCCTTCGCTGAAGGCCTGGCCCTGGCTGAGGCCGATCTGCTCCCAGGCGGAGTCGGGCAGCGGCTCAGTGGCCACCAGCAGACTCTGCACGGGCAGTTGATGCCGCCCCAGCGGTGGCAAGCTGGCTGCGTAGCCTTCCACCGCAGGCACCACCCACTGGCAGCGCACCTTGGCCTGGGCGCTGCGCACCTCGCCACTCTGCCAATCGAGGGCCGGGGTGTTTTCGTAGATCGCCACGCCCAGACCCTCCACCACCCGTGCCAGGCCCCGCACCAGCTTGGCCGGCTGAATGGTCGCCACATGCGGGCTGAAGATTGCGCCATAGGCATTGCTGACCCGCAGTTGTCCGGCCAGTGCCTCGGGCGTGAGCCAGCGGTAGTCGTCCTCGTTCATGCCTTGGCGGTACAGGTCGTCCAGGTAGGCACGCAGGCTACGCTCCTGCTCCGGGTAACGGGCCGCGCAGTAAATGACTCCACCCTTGCGGTAATCGCAGTCGATGCCTTCGCGCTGTAACACACGCTGCACTTCGTCGGGAATGTCGTGCAGCAGGTCGATGCTGTCGCGGCGCTGTAGCGGGGACAGTGTGGCGAGCAGACGATCCTCACCCAGCAGGTTGCCCATCAGCCAACCGCCGTTACGACCGGATGCACCGAAACCGGCCGTGTTCGCTTCAAGGATGGCGATGCGCAGGTGCGGGGCCTGGCGCTTGAGGTAATAGGCTGTCCACAGCCCGGTGTAGCCGGCGCCGATGATGCACACGTCGACATCGATGTCTTGGGCGAGGGACGGTCGCGCGTCCAGAGGCTCGTCGAGCTGGTCCATCCACAGGCTGATCGTGCGCCAGGCTTGCATCGAGTACGGCTCCCGGAAAAAAAGGTTGGGTTGTGCTCGATGCTAGTGGCAGGTCCGCTCCGCTGTCTTACGTGCGTGCACGCAGAGAAATCTGCTTCACGTACGCCTTGGGAGACAGGCCGGTCTGTTCGCGAAAGCATTTGTAGAAGGCCGAGAGCGAGTTGAAGCCGGCACTGAACGCCAGTTCGTCGACCGGCGTCTGGATGTCGGTATCGCTGAGCTGAGCCAGCAGGTGCTGGAGCCGCGCCTGATTGACGTAGCGATAGAAGCTCTGTCCCAGCACCTGATTGAACAGGTAGGAGATCTGGTTGCGGCTGTAGCCACTGTGCTGTGCGACCTGTTGCAGGTTGAGCTGCGGATCCAGATACGGCCGGCGCTGCTGGAAGTAGTGCTCCAGATCCTGCGCCATGGTGCTCAACTGACGCGGCGACAAACCGAGCCGGCTAGTGGCCGGACGCGTCCGCCCACCGTTGCCCACGCGCCCGTCCTGGCGCACCAGCGTGGCATATTCGTTGACCTGCCAGATCAGCCCGTCGCGCACGGTGATCGCCTCGCTGGACTGAAAGGCCACCAGCCCCTCACCGCCCTGGACCGTTACCTGGTATTGGATGAACGCCGTGCAGCCATCGACGCGAATGCGATCGCTGTGGACGATGTCTTCGCCCTGCTGGTGGGGCAGGCAGGCGGCCACGTACTCGCGCAGTTCGGCGTAGCCGAGCACGCGGTTCTGGAAGAAGTCGTGGTAACGCACCTGCGGGTGGTAGAGCGCCATCACCCCGTCCAGGTCGCGATGCTTCCAGCACAGGTGGTAGCGCAAGACGATCTGCGCAGTCAGCGGAGTCTGTTCGGGGCCGTCTATCAGCATGGGCGCGGTCATGGCGCGATAGTGCATCGTCGCTGTTCGACGGGCAAGCCCGGTGGCCGAGGTTGAGCGCATGGCACTGCATAACGCCCACCTGTTTTATCGGACTTCGGGCGTTTCGCACGATCCTAAGATTCGTCGATTCTGCAAGTCATTGATTTATGGCGAGGTTATTTTTTGACACATCTGGCACGGGCAGTGCACCGACCCTCGTGCAAACCAACGGAAGTTTTGCTCACCTTCATAAGGCGCCGAATCATGATAACCACTGCCGATCTGCCAACCGCTGTCTCCGAGGCCCCGAATCGCTCGGGCGTTTCCTGGGCCGCCATCTTCGCCGGTGCCGCTGCTGCGGCTGCCTTGTCACTGATCCTCATCATTCTGGGCGCAGGCCTGGGCTTCGCGGCCTCCTCGCCGTGGGCGAACGAGGGGGCCAGCGCAAAGGCATTGGGCATTTCCACCATCATCTGGCTGCTGATCACGCAGATCCTGGCCTCTGGCCTGGGTGGCTACATGGCCGGCCGTCTACGCGTGAAGTGGGCCAACTTGCACGGTGACGAAGTGTATTTCCGCGACACGGCGCATGGCTTCCTGTCCTGGGCTATCGCGACCCTGGTCACTGCCGTGCTGGTGGTGTCCTCGGCAGGCGGTCTGGCCAGTGCGGGCGCGTCGGCCGGTGCCGCCGCTGCTTCGGGCGCCGTGGCCAGCGTGTCGATGAGCGATGACAAGAGCAAGCCGTCCGGCGCCGCCGACCCGATGGGCTACTACGTCGATCGGTTGTTCCGCAGCGAAGGCCCGGTGGGTGTGAGCGAAGATGCTGCCAACGGCGTCGCCAGCCGCATTCTGCTGCGCGGCCTGGCTGCCGACAATGGCATGTCCGCCGAAGATCGTACCTACCTGGCGCAGATGGTTGCCCAGCGCACTCGTCTGACCCAGGCCGAAGCGCAATCGCGCGTCGAGCAGGTCTATGAGGAAGCGCGTCAGGATGCCGCCCAGGCCAAGCAGGCCGCTCAGCAAGCTGCCGACACTGCGGCCAAAGTAGCCGCCTGGACCGCCATCTGGACCTTCATCTCCCTGCTGTGCGGCGCCTTCTTCGCCAGCTTCGCCGCGTTGTTCGGCGGTCGTCTGCGTGACCGCGCACGCTGGATCGAAGAAGACCATCACGTTCATGCCTCGACCACCGTCGTGCGCTAATTCGCATTCACTACTGGAGAACTCATCATGCGCTCGATTCTGCTCTGGATGCTCGGCGTCCCAATTCCAGTGATCATCCTGATCGCGATCTTCATGCACTGATCCCACTTCTGGGGCTGCTGCCCAGCCCCATGACGACACAAGGCCGCCCTCACCGGTTTGCGCACAGTTGAAGTAGTGCGCATGACCGATGAGGGCGGCCTTGTGTCGTCATGGGGCGCTGACGCCCCCAGCGATAGCCTTCCTTACAAGAACTGCTCCGCGTAATGACACGCCACTTGCCGACTTCCCACCTGCCGGAACGCCGGTATCTCCTTGGCACACCGCTCCGTCGCATACGGACAGCGTTTGTGAAACGCGCAGCCATCCGGCGGATTCAGCGGATTGGGCAACTCGCCGGCGATGCGAATCTTCGGTTTGAGCGGATCGGGATGAATCGCCGGCGTCGCCGACAGCAGTGCCTGGGTATAGGGATGCAGGGGTTTGTCGTAGATATCGGCCTTCGGCCCCATCTCCGCCGGTCGCCCCAGGTACATCACCAGCACCTGATCGGCCACGTGCCGCACCACCGCCAGGTTGTGCGAAATGAACACATAGGCGGTGTTGAACTCCTGCTGCAGGTCCATGAACAGGTTCAGCACCTGCGCCTGGATCGACACGTCCAGCGCCGACGTGGGCTCGTCCGCCACCAACACCTTGGGTTGCAGCATCATCGCCCGGGCCAGGGCGATGCGCTGGCGCTGGCCGCCAGAGAACATGTGCGGGTAGCGTTGATAATGCTCGGGGCGCAGCCCCACCTGCTGCATCATCTGCTGCACCCGCTCGCGGCGCTCGGCGCGGCTGAGCGAGGTGTTGATCAACAGCGGCTCGGCCAACTGGTCGCCGATCTTCTGCCGAGGGTTGAGCGAGGCATAGGGGCTCTGGAAGACCATTTGCACGTCCCGGCGCAATTGCCGGCGCTGGGCCTTGTTGGCGCCGGCGACTTCGGTGCCGGCGATCTGCAGCGAGCCGGAGGACGGCTCTTCGATCAGGGTCAGGGCGCGCGCCAGGGTGGACTTGCCGCACCCGGACTCGCCGACCACGGCCAGCGTCTTGCCAGCCTCCAGTTCGAACGATACGCCATTGAGCGCACGCACCAGGGCATGGCCTTTGAACAGGCCACGGGACACTTCGTAATGACGGGTCAGTTCACGGGCAGACAGCACGACGCTCATCACGCCACCTCCTGGTTCAGCGGATAGAAGCAACGTGCCAGGCTGTGGGCCTGGGGATCGAGGGCCGGACGCTGGGCCCGGCAATTGTCACGCACGTAAGGGCAGCGCGGCGACAGCAGGCAGCCCTGCGGCCGGTCGTAGCGACCGGGCACGATGCCCGGCAGCGTCGCCAGGCGCTCGGCGCCCAGACTGTGCTCGGGAATCGCCGCCAGCAGCGCTTCGCTGTAGGGGTGGGCGGGCAGGTCGAACAGTTCCGGCACCTGACCCACCTCCACCGCTTGGCCGGCGTACATCACGCAGACGCGCTTGGCGGTCTCGGCGACCACCGCCAGGTCGTGGGTGATCAGAATCAGCGCCATGTTGCGCTCGCGCTGCAGGTTGACCAGCAGTTCCATGATCTGCGCCTGGATGGTCACATCCAGCGCGGTGGTCGGTTCGTCGGCGATCAGCAGCTTGGGCTCGCCGGCAATCGCCATGGCGATCGCCACGCGCTGGCTCATGCCGCCGGAGAGTTGGTGCGGGTAAGCGTCCAGGCGGCTTTCGGGCGCCGGAATCTCGACCTTCTGCAACAGCTCCAGGGCGCGCTGGCGGGCCGCTTTGCCTTTCAGGCCCAGGTGCTGGCGCAGCACTTCTTCGATCTGGTAGCCCACGGTGTAGCTGGGGTTCAGTGCGGTCATCGGGTCCTGGAAGACCATGGCGATGTCCTTGCCCACCACCTTGCGCCGCTGTCGGGCGCTGAGCCTGAGCATGTCGGTGCCGTCGAAGGTGAGCGCGTCGGCGGTGATGCGGCCGGGCGCTTCGATCAGCCCCATCAGGGCCATCATGGTCACCGACTTGCCCGAGCCGGACTCGCCGACGATGGCGAGAATCTCGCCGGCATCCACCACAAGGTCCAGGCCGTCGACCACGGGGACGGCATCGGCGTCGCCGAAGCGCACGTTGAGGTTGTTGATCTGCAACAGTGACATGGCGTTCTCCTCAGGCGGCGTTCTTGAGTTTCGGGTCCAGCGCATCGCGCAGGCCGTCGCCCATCAGGTTGATTGCCAAGACGCTGAGCAGGATCGTCAGGCCGGGCAGGCTCACCACCCACCAGGCGCGCTCGATATAGTCGCGCGCCGACGCCAGCATGGTTCCCCATTCCGGCGTTGGCGGTTGTACGCCCAGACCGAGGAAGCCCAGGGCCGCCGCGTCGAGGATCGCCGAGGAGAAGCTCAGGGTCGCCTGCACGATCAGCGGCGCCATGCAGTTGGGCAGCACGGTGACGAACATCAGGCGCGGCAGGCTGGCGCCGGCCAGGCGCGCGGCGGTGACGTAGTCGCGGTTCAGCTCGCCCATCACGGCGGCGCGGGTCAGGCGCACGTAGGACGGCAGCGAGACCACGGCGATGGCGATCACGGTGTTGATCAGGCCAGGGCCGAGGATGGCGACGATCGCCACGGCCAGCAGCAGCGATGGCAGCGCCAGCATCACGTCCATCAGGCGCATGATCGAAGGGCCAAGAAGACGCGGGAAGAAGCCGGCGAACAGGCCCAGCAGGATGCCTGGAATCAACGACATCACCACTGACGACAGGCCGATCAGCAGCGACAGCCTGGCGCCCTGGATCAGTCGCGAGAGCAGGTCGCGTCCCAGCTCGTCGGTGCCCAGCACGAACTGCCAGGTGCCGCCTTCGAGCCACACCGGCGGCGTCAGCAGGAAGTCGCGGTACTGCTCGCTGGGATTGTGCGGCGCGACCCAGGGGGCGAACAGCGCGCAGAACACGATCAGGCACATGAAGGCCAGGCCTGCCACTGCGCCTTTGTTGCGCGAGAAGGCTTGCCAGAACTCCTTGTAGGGGGAGGGGTAGAGTGCGCTGTGGTCGGCGGCGGTAGCCGGCGTCGCAGCGTCGGAAATCGGATGAGACATGACGAGGTCCTCAGCGCTGATGACGGATACGGGGGTTGGCCAGGCCGTAGAGGATGTCCACCACGAAGTTGACCAGGATCACCAGGCAGGCGATGAGCAGGATACCGTTCTGCACCACGGGGTAGTCGCGGGCGCCGATGGCTTCGATCAGCCATTTGCCGATGCCCGGCCAGGAGAAGATAGTCTCGGTGAGCACCGCTCCAGCCAGCAAGGTGCCGACCTGCAGGCCGAACACGGTCAGCACCGGGATCAGCGCGTTGCGCAGGCCGTGGATGAACACCACGCGGGATGGCGACAGGCCCTTGGCGCGGGCGGTGCGGATGTAGTCCTCGCGCAGCACTTCGAGCATCGAAGAGCGGGTCATGCGCGCGATCACCGCCAGCGGGATGGTGCCGAGCACGATGGACGGCAGGATCAGGTGCATCAGCGCGTCCTTGAACGCACCTTCTTCGTCGCTGAGCAGGGTGTCGATGAGCATGAAGCCGGTCTTCGGCTCGATGTCGTAGAGCAGGTCGATGCGCCCGGATACCGGGGTCCAGCCCAGGCTCACGGAGAAGAACATGATCAGGATCAGGCCCCACCAGAAGATCGGCATGGAGTAGCCGGCCAGGGAAATGCCCATCACCCCATGGTCGAACAGCGAGCCGCGCTTGAGCGCGGCGATCACCCCGGCGAGCAGGCCGAACACGCCGGCGAACAGCAGGGCGCACAAGGCCAGTTCGAGCGTGGCGGGGAACAGCGTGGTGAACTCGTTCCACACGCTCTCGCGGGTGCGCAGCGACTCACCCAGGTCACCCTGGGCGAGCTTGCCGATGTAGTCCAGGTACTGGGCAGGCAGCGGCTTGTTCAGGCCCAGGCGCTCCATGGCCTGGGCGTGCATCTCGGGGTCGACCCTGCGCTCGCCCATCATCACTTCCACCGGGTCGCCGGGGATCAGGCGTATGAGCGCGAAGGTCAGCAAGGTGATACCGAAAAAGGTCGGAATCAGCAGACCCAGGCGCCGGGCAATAAAACTCAACATCGTCGAAGGTACCTCGTCGGGCCGGTCAAGGCGGCCGCCGGCTGCGCGAGCAGGTCGGCGGCGGTCGTTTCTTCTACTTCACCTGGGTGGTGGCGAAGTTGTTATTGGTCAGGGGACTGATGACATAGCCCTCCACGTTCTGGCGCAGGGCCGTGAACATCTTCGGGTGGGCCATGGCGATCCACGGCAGGTCGGCATCGTACACCGCCAGGGCCTGGCGATAGAGCGCTGCACGCTGCTCATTGTCGATGATCAGACGGGCTTGGGTGATCAGCTCCTGGAACTTAGGGTTGCACCAGCGCGCATAGTTCTCTCCGCTCTTGGCCGCCTCGCAACTGAGCATGGGGCCGAGGAAGTTGTCCGGGTCGCCGTTGTCGCCGGCCCAGCCGGCGGACACCAGGTCCGCTTCGCCTTTTTTCGCGCGGCGCAGCATCTCGGCCCACTCCATCACGCGGATGTCGAGCTTCAGGCCGATGTTGGCCAGGTCCGCCTGGAGCATTTCCGCCGACAGGCGCGGATTGGGGTTGGTCGGCCCGCCGCCGTTGCGGGTGAACAGGGTGAAGGTGGTGCCCTCGGGCACGCCGGCTTCCTTGAGCAAGGCGCGGGCCTTGTCCAGGTCGCGGGGCGGATTGCGGTTGTCGGTGTTGTAGCCGATCAGGGTCGGCGGGTAAGGATTGACCGCCACCAGCGCATTGCCTTTGCCGAACAGTTGATCGACATGGGTCTGGCGGTCGAAGGCGATGTTGATCGCCTGGCGCACGCGTACGTCGCTCAGGTACTTGTGCTCGGTATTGAGGGCGATGTAGCCGGTCACCAGGGCTTCGATCTCGGCCACTTTCAGCCTGGCATCGGTCTTGATGCCGGGTACGTCGTCAGGTTTGGGGTACAGGGCGATCTGACACTCGTTGGCGCGCAGTTTTTGCAGGCGCACGTTGTTGTCGGTGGCGATGGCGAACACCAGGGTTTCGCTCGGCGGCTTGCCGCGGAAGTAGTCCGGGTTGGCCTTGTAGCGGACCTGGGCGTCCTTGTTGTAGCGCTGGAAGACGAATGGGCCGGTGCCGATCGGCTTGCTGTTGAGCTCGCCGGTCTTGCCGGCCTTGAGCAATTGGTCGCCGTACTCGGCCGAGTAGATCGAGGTGAAGGCCATGGCCATGTCGCGCAGGAATGGCGCTTCGGGACGGGTGAGGGTGATGACCACGGTGTGGTCGTCGGTCTTGGTCACCGACTTGAGCAGGTCCTTGAAGGCCATGCTCTCGAAATAGGGGTAGCCGACGCTGGTCTTGTCGTGCCACGGGTGCGCGGGATCGAGCTGGCGGTTCAGGCTCCAGAGCACGTCGTCGGCGTTGAATTCACGGGTAGGGGTGAAGTAGTCAGTGCTGTGGAACTTCACGCCCTGGCGCAGGTGGAAGGTGTAGGTCAGGCCGTCGTCGCTGATCTCCCAGCGTTCGGCCAGGGCCGGCTCGATGTCGGTGGTGCCGGGCTTGAAATCGACCAGGCGATTGAACACCGTCTCGGCCGAGGCGTCGGCGGTGACCGCCGTGGTGTACTGGACGATGTCGAACCCTTCCGGGCTCGCCTCGGTGCACACCACCAGCGGCTTGGCCGCGAGCTGACCGGCGGCGCCGAGAATGATCGCTGCCAGGGCAGCGCGTAGCGGTAGCGAATGCATGGAACCTCCCTGCGTATGTCTTCAGCGTAGACCCCATGGCCCCGCGGGTCCGGGGCATGGGGTGCGGATCAGAGAATGTTGAATGGAATGGTGGTCACCACGCGGAACTCGTCCAGGCTGCCGTCGGCCTGGGCCTGGCTCGCCCGGTGCGCGGTGTAGGTGGCGCGGATGCTGGTGTCCTTCAGCGGGCCGCTCTGCACCGCGTAGCTGGTACCGAAGCCCCACTCGTAGTGGGTTTCGCCGTCCATGCCGCGCACGTCATAGGCGGTGCCCCGGTAGTGGGTGCCGTCGATGCCCCAGCCGCGCGCGTTGTACAGGTTGAATTTCAAGCCCGGCACGCCGTATTGCGCCATGTTCAGCACATAGGCGATCTGCAGCGATTTCTCGTTCGGGCCGTTGAAGTCCGACAGCAGCGAGTTGGCCAGGTAGATGCCATTGGTTTCGTGCAGGTAGTCGAAGTACTCGTTGCCGTTGACCTGCTGCCAGGACGCGGTGAGGGTATGGGCCTGGTGGGTGAGGCCGAGCGACAGGCTGTAGGTGTCGTTGTCGATCTCGCCCATCTTCTTGCTGCCGGTGTCCACCGTCTTGTAGTAGTTCAGGCCGGTGTTCAGGCTCAGCACCGAACTGTCGCCCAGCACGTGGCTGGCGCCGAAGTAGTACTGGTTCCAGAAGTCGTCCACGCGCGTGGCGTACAGGCTGGTGGTCAGGCTCTTGAACGGCTGGTAGCTCAGGCCCGCGGTGCTGGCGCGGTCGGTTTCCACGCCCAGGGCGCCGTATTCGCTGCGGAACTTGCTCAGGCTCTGTTCGGTACGCGGCGAGACGCGGTCGAAGGTGCCCAGGTCGAAGGTCAGGTTGTCGAACTCGGCGCTGTGCAGGGCCACGCCCTGGAAGCTGGAGGGCAGGGCGCGGTTGCCGATGTAGGCGATCATCGGCGTGTCCAGCGACTGGCGGCCGACGGTCAGGGTGGTGTTGGAGATGCGCGCCTTGACGTTGGCCAGGCCCGCCTTGCTCCACTGGTCGACCGGATCGCCGTCGCTGTGGGTCAGGGTGCGGTTGTTCGGCCCGGCGATGGATTCGCGGTCGCGCAGCAGGGCGACGGCGTTGTAGGCCGCCACTTCGGTGGCGAAGCCGATGGTGCCCTGGGTGAAGCCGGAGCTGTAGTTGAGGATGGTGCCCTGCACCCAGTTCTCGCGGCTGTGGGTGTCGTGGCGGGTGCCGTCGCTCTTGTAGTAGCGCCACAGCGGGCCGCGCGCGGCGTGTTCGCGGGCGTACCAGTTGCGCGTGCTGCCGCTCAGGCTCTGGCCTTCGAAGAAGCCGGTGGCCTGCGCCTGGTCGCTGGCGGACTTGAGCGTGATGGGCATGTAGTCCTGGCTGGCGGGTTCGGCCTGGGCGAAGGCGCAGAAGGCGCCGACGGACAAGGCCAGTGCAGTGGTGCTGGTTCGTATCGACATGAAAGCTCCCTTTCTCTTTTCTAGTTATCAGCCGGCCTCAGGGGCCAGTGTTGTCACGGTGTTGCGGGTATCTGCCTGGGGTCGCCGGGCAAATTCGGGCTGCACGGGTTCGCGGACGTGCGTGGCACGCCCGGATCCGTGATGGCGTCAATCGATGCCGACGTCGGAAAAAACGTTGCGGCCGAAGGGGCTGACCTTGAAGTCCTTGACGCGCAGGCTCAGCGGCTGGTTGACCGTGGAGTGCGCCACGGGCGTGATCGGCACCTGGGCCTTGAGGCGGCGCTGGGCCTGCTGGTACAGCTCGGTGCGCTGGGCGCGGTCGGTGACCTGCTTGGCTTTCTTGACCAGCGCGTCGTAGGGCTGGTCGCACCACTGCGAGTAGTTGTTGCTGCCGATGGCGTCGCAACTGAACAGGGTGCCGAGCCAGTTGTCCGGATCGCCGTTGTCGCCGGTCCAGCCGATCAGGGCGATGTCGTGCTCGCCATTCTTCATGCGCTTGAGGTACTCGCCCCATTCGTAGCTGACGATGCGGACCTTGAAACCGAGCGCGCCCCAGTCGGCCTGGAGCATCTGCGCCATGAGCTTGGCGTTGGGGTTGTAGGGACGTTGTACCGGCATGGCCCACAGGGTGATCTCGGTCCCCGGCTTGACCCCGGCCTGCTCCAGCAGTTGCTTGGCCTTGGCCGGATCGAAGGGGGCGTCCTTGATGCTGCTGTCGTAGGACCACTGGGTGGGCGGCATGGCGTTGACGGCCGCTTGGCCAGCGTCCTGGTACACCGCATCGATGATCGCCGCCTTGTTCACCGCCATGTCCAGTGCCTGGCGGACTTCCAGTCGGTCGAAGGGCGGGTGCTTGATGTTGTAGGCGATGTAGCCGAGGTTGAAGCCCGGTTGCGAGAGCACTTTCAGCTTGGCGTCCTGCTTGAGCGCCGGCAGGTCGGCCGGGCGGGGGTGCAGGGTGATCTGGCATTCGCCGCGGCGCAGTTTCTGGATGCGCACGGAAGGGTCGATGTTGATCGAGAACACCAGGATGTCCAGCTTGACCCGGTCCGGCGCCCAGTAGTCCTTGTTGCCCTTGTAGCGAATCTGCGCATCCTTCTGGTAGCGCTGGAACACGAACGGGCCGGTGCCGATGGGTTGCTGGTTGATGTCGCTGGCCTTGCCGCTGGCCAGCAGGCGGTCGGCGTATTCGGCGGACAGGATCGAGGCGAAGGCCATGGCGATGTTCTGGATGAACGCAGCATCGACCGTGTTCAGGGTGAACACCACGGTCATCGGGTCACGCTTCTCGACTTTGGCGATGTTCTTGTCCAGGCCCATGCTGACGAAGTAGGGGAACTCGGTGGGGTAGGCCTTACGGAACGGATGATCGCGATCGAGCATGCGCTGGAAGGTGAACAGCACGTCCTCGGCGTTGAGGTCGCGGGTTGGTGTGAACGCCTTGTTGCTGTGGAACTTGACCCCGGGGCGCAGGTGGAAGGTGTAGGTCAGGCCGTCGTCGGACACCTGCCAGTCGGTGGCCAGGCCCGGCTGCACGGCGGTGCCTCCGCGCTCGAACTCCACCAGGCGGTTGTAGATCGGCTCGGCGGCATCGTTGTCGGTGGCCGAGGTGAACTGCGCGGTGTCGAAGCCCGCCGGACTGCCTTCGGAGCAGAACACCAGGTTGTTGGCGGCGGCGCTGACCTGGTTCATCAAGCCCAGGCCCAGGGCGGCGCCCAGCAGTGTGGTACGGCGTAGGGCAATCCTTTTGCTCATCGGTACATCCTCATCAGTGCGTTGCCGTGCGCCGGACGTGCGGCAACAGAATTCCGTTCCTGGCCGTAGCAGTGGCAGGAAAACGAATCACGGGTGTGGTATCGCTGACGGTGCGGTGTGGCTTCAGGCAGATGGCCGGGCGTGGCCGTCGCACTGCCTGGAATACGCCAGCCCTCTGCGCACAGAGGGCTGGCGCTGCCTCACTTCTCCACGCTCACCCCATAGAAGGCGTTCAGGGCGAATGGACTGATCTTGAAGTCCTGCACCTTGATGCTCATGGGTTGATAGACGGTGGAGTGGGCGATGGGCGTGTAGGGCACCTGTTCCTTGAGGATGTGCTGCGCCTGCTTGTACAGCTCGGTGCGCTTGGCCTGGTCGGAGGTGGCCTTGGCTTGCTTGATGAGGTCGTCGTAGGGCTTGTAGCACCACTTGGAGAAGTTGTTGCCTTCCAGGGCGTCGCAGCCGAACAGGGTGCCGAGCCAGTTGTCCGGGTCACCGTTGTCGCCGCTCCAGCCGATCAGCATGGCGCCGTTTTCGCCGCCCTTGGAGCGCTTGATGTACTCGCCCCACTCGTAGGTGACGATCTTGGCCTTGATGCCGATCTTGGCCCAGTCCGATTGCAGCATCTCGGCCATCAGCTTGGCATTGGGGTTGTAGGGGCGTTGCACCGGCATGGCCCAGAGCGTGATTTCGGTGCCTTCCTTGACGCCGGCTTCCTTGAGCAGTTGCCGAGCCTTTTCCGGGTCGTAGGGGGCGTCCTTGATGGTGGTGTCGTAGGACCATTGCGTCGGCGGCATGGCATTGACCGCCAGCTGCCCGGCGCCCTGATACACCGACTCGATGATCTGCGCCTTGTTCACCGCCATGTCCAGGGCCTGGCGAACCTTGAGCTGGGCCATGGGATTGGGCTCGTTGCTGCCCTTGATCTTGTCCATCACGTTGTAGGCGATGTAACCGAGGTTGAAGCCGGCCTGCTCAGGCATCTTCAGGTTCTTGTCGGCCTTGAGCGGCTGGATGTCGGCTGGGCGCGGGAACAGGGTGACCTGGCACTCGTTCTTCTTGAGCTTCTGCATGCGCACCGAGGCGTCGGTGGTGATGGCGAAGATCAGGTTGTCGACCTTCACGTCCTCGGGCTTCCAGTAGTCCTTGTTGCCCTTGTAGCGGATCTGCGCGTCTTTCTGGTACTTGCTGAACACGAACGGCCCGGTGCCGATCGGCTTTTGGTTGATGTCGGGCGCTTTGCCTTGCTTGAGCAACTGCTCGGCGTACTCGGCGGACTGGATCGAGGCGAAGCTCATGGCCAGGTTCTGGATGAAGGCGGCGTCCACTGTGTTCAGGGTGAAGCGCACGGTATGGTCGTCGAGCTTCTCCAGCTTGGCGATGTTCTTGTCCATGCCCATGTCGGTGAAGTACGGGAACTCGGTGGGGTACGCCTTGCGGAACGGCATGTCCTTGTCGAGCATGCGGTTGAAGGTGAACAGCACGTCGTCGGCGTTGAATTCACGGCTGGGCTTGAAGTAGTCGGTGGTGTGGAACTTGACCCCTTCGCGCAGGTGGAAGGTGTAGGTCTTGCCGTCTTCGGAAACGTCCCAAGTGGTAGCCAGGCCTGGAATGACGGCGGTGCCGCCACGCTCGAACTGGGTCAGGCGGTTGAACAGCGGTTCGGCCGAGGCGTCGAAGTCGGTTCCGGTGGTGTACTGGCCGGGGTCGAAACCGGCGGGACTGCCCTCGGAGCAGAACACCAGGTTGGATGCGGCGAGCGCGGTGGGCGCTGCACCAGCCAGCAGGCCTGCGCCTACCAGAAACGGAATGACTGCGTGTTTGAGCATGGTGGCCTCATTGTTGTCATTTTTTGAGTTGAGGCGGCCTCGTGAGCCGACCTGCGGATACTTATGCAGGGGCTATACCCATTGCAACACTCAACAGGATGGCCGGTCCCGGAAAGGTGGCACGGGCGTACATGGATGTCGCATTGTTGTAACTTTTGCCGTGGTTGAACGTTTGCGCAACAAAAAAACCGGCATTTTGCGACATGTTTCGGCGGGAATGGGGATGTAGGATGCGCGCTCTACGTGCGTAGGGGCATTCGGATGGGTAGTGATGGGGCGGGGTAAGAGCAGGTTGATGTTGGCTGTGGGCGTCAAACGATCGGGGCCGCAATGCGGCCCCGAGGTTGCGTTGAGTGCACGCCCAGGTCAGGGCATTTGCACTTCGATCAGGCCATCGGCATTCATGCTGACTTCGCTGGTGCCCGCCTCGACGTCAGGCGAAGGGGCGGCCTCGTCGGCGGCCATGGCCTTCATTGCCATCGGCGCGCTGCGCAGGTAGGGGCGCGGGTAGCCACTGCTGTTGAGGTTGAGGTTGACCACCTTGTAGCCGCTGCCGCCGAGCGCTTCGGTGGCCAACTGGGCGCGGGCCTTGAAGGCGTTGACCGCCTCCTTGAGCAGTTCGTCTTCGCTGGCCTTACGCGTGGCCGGGGCGATGGAGAAGTCCATGCCACCCATTTTCAGGGTTTGCAGCAGATCGCCGGTGAGCTTGGACAGGGCCGGGAAGTCCGCGCTTTCCAGGCGCAACTCGGCGCGTTCGCGCCAGCCGGTGATCTTCTGACCTTTGTTGTCGTAGATCGGGTAGCTGTTGCGGCTGCCCTGGCTGATCTTCACCTCTTTGACGTCGCGCGCCTGCTGCACGGCCTTGTTCATGGTTTCGGTGATCTGCTTGGCGAGCTTGCCCGGATCGTTGTCCTGCGCTTCGCTGTAGAGGGTGACGACCATTAGGTCGCGGGCCACTTCCTTGCTGACTTCGGCGCGCAGCGAGACCTGGTTGTAACGCGGCTCGTCGGCGGCGAAGGCCGGCAGGCTGGCGAACAGGCCACAGGACAGGGCGAACGCGGCGCTGCAACGGGAAATCTGCATGTATCACTCCTTGGATGGAAGGCGCGGGGAACAGTCGCGTCCCGCATGGCCGTTCAGACTGAAAAAGCGGGCAGTGGGTTCAACGATGCCATCACGACTTTGTGACAGAGTATGGCACGCGCGAAACCTGTGGCGGTTTGCCGCATGGCTGCAGGCCAGTGCCTGGCTTCGGTATACTCCAGCCGATTGTCCTGGAGCACTCATCAGGAGAGCTCATGCTCGCCCCCGCACATCCGATGTCCGCCACGCGTCAGAACCTCTGGCGCCTGACCATCATCCGTATTCTGGTTCTGGCTGCCCAGGCAGGTTCCGTGGGCGTCGCCTACTGGACCGAGCTGCTGCCGCTGCCGTGGTTTTCACTGGCCGCCACCCTGGCCTTGTCGTCCCTGCTGTGTGCCTTCACCGCCCTGCGCCTGCGCCTGACCTTACCGGTGACCGAGCTCGAGTATGCCCTGCAATTGGCCTGCGACCTGCTCATCCACAGTGCCCTGCTGTACTACTCCGGTGGCTCGACCAACCCCTTCGTGTCCTATTACCTGGTGCCGTTGGCGATCGCGGCGGTGACCCTGCCGTGGATCTATTCGCTGCTGCTGTCGGGCATCGCGCTGGTCGCCTACAGCCTGCTGCTGGTGCAGTTCTATCCACTGGAAACGCTGCCGCTGGCGCGCGACACCATGCAGGTCTACGGCATGTGGCTGAGCATTGCCCTGGCGGCTGCGGTGATCACCTTCTTTGCCGCGCGCATGGCCGAGGAGTTGCGTCGACAGGAGCAATTGCGTGCCGAGCGCCGCGAAGACAGCCTGCGCGACGAGCAGTTGCTGGCCGTGGCCACCCAGGCGGCCGGCGCTGCCCATGAATTGGGTACGCCGCTGGCGACCATGAGCGTGCTGATCAACGAGATGCGCCAGGACCACAGCGATGCGCAGTTGCAGGAAGACCTCGCGGTGCTCCAGGACCAGGTCAAGCTGTGCAAGCAGACCCTGCAGCAATTGGTGCGCGCCGCCGAAGCCAATCGGCGCATGAACGTGCCCGAGCAGGAGGTGACGGCCTGGCTCGACGAGGCGCTCAACCGCTGGCACCTGATGCGTCCTGAGGCCAGCTACCGCTTCCAGCGCCTGCGCGACGGTCAGGTGCCTTCGCTGACGCCGCCTCCGGACTTGACCCAGGCGCTGCTCAACCTGTTGAACAACGCCGCCGATGCCTGCCCGGACGATCTGGAAGTGCGCCTGGACTGGGACGCCCAGGACATCCTGATCAGCATTCGCGACCATGGCCCCGGCGTGCCGGTGGCCATTGCCGAGGCGATTGGCAAACCCTTCTTTACCACCAAGGGCAAAGGCTTCGGCCTGGGCCTGTTCCTGAGCAAGGCCAGCGTGACCCGCGCGGGGGGCTCGGTGAAACTCTACAGTCATGAAGAGGGCGGCACCCTGACCGAGCTGCGCCTGCCCCATGGCACGCGAGGAGATGAACGATGAGCGACGAGAACCAGATCGAAAGCGAAGAGCTGCCGCACCTGCTGCTGGTGGATGACGACGCCACTTTCACCCGCGTCATGGCGCGCGCCATGAGCCGCCGCGGCTTTCGCGTGAGCACCGCGTCCAGTGCCGAGGCCGGGTTGGAACTGGCCCTGCAGGACCTGCCCGACTACGCCACGCTGGACCTGAAAATGGACGGCGATTCGGGCCTGGTGCTGCTGCCCAAGTTGCTGGAGCTGGACCCGGAAATGCGCGTGCTGATCCTGACCGGTTATTCCAGCATCGCCACGGCGGTAGAGGCGATCAAGCGCGGTGCCTGCAATTACCTGTGCAAGCCGGCCGACGCCGACGACGTGTTGGCGGCGCTGCTGTCCGAGCATGCCGACCTGGACACCTTGGTGCCGGAAAACCCGATGTCGGTTGATCGCCTGCAGTGGGAGCACATCCAGCGCGTGCTGGCCGAGCACGAGGGCAACATCTCGGCGACGGCGCGGGCGCTGGGCATGCACCGACGCACCTTGCAGCGCAAGTTGCAGAAGCGCCCTGTGCGCCGCTGAGGCTGCCTTCTGGCCCGATGGGTGCAGCCCGCCAGGACTGCGCCAACCGGGCCCATTCTGCGCAGGTCAGATCTGCCAATCTGACAGAAGTTTCTTTCCTACAGCCCCGCGATCCCCGCAAATACCGGCCGTTGGCGTATCATCAGCGCCCTAAACGGCAAACCCCTTCCAGGATCGTGGCAATGCTCGCCCTTCTCATTCAGACGCTGAACATCACGGCACCGGTCTTCGCCATGCTGTTCCTGGGCGTGCTGCTCAGACGCATCCACCTGATCGACGACAACTTCATCAAAGTCGCCTCATCGCTGGTGTTCAATGCCTGCATGCCGGCGCTGTTGTTCCTGGGCATCTATCACGCCGACCTGTCTTCGGCGGTCAAGCCCGGCGTCATCCTCTACTTCATCGTCGCCACCTTGCTCGGCTTCGGCCTGTCCTGGGGACTGGCGATCTGGCGCAGCCCGCCTGCGGATCGTGGCATCTATACCCAGGGCGCCTTTCGCGGTAACAACGGGGTGATCGGCCTGGCGCTGGCCGCCAGCCTGTATGGCGACTACGGTATCTCCCTCGGCGCGGTGCTGGCCGGGCTGGTGATCCTGATGTACAACTCGCTGTCGACCGTGGTGCTGGCGGTGTACAGCCCGAGCCTCAAGTCCGATCCGTGGAGCCTGTGCAAGAGCATCTTCAGCAACCCGTTGATCCTCAGCGTGCTGCTGGCCACGCCCATGGCCTACGCTCAGGTGCCGCTGCCGAACTGGCTGCTCACCTCCGGCGACTACCTGGCGCAGATGACCCTGCCACTGGCGCTGATCTGCATCGGCGGCACCTTGTCGCTGGCGGCGCTGCGCGACAGCGGCAAGCTGGCGGTGGATGCCAGCCTGGTGAAGATGGTCTGGCTGCCGCTGTTCGGTACGCTCGGTGCCTGGCTCTGCGGATTCCGCGGGGCTGAGTTGGGCATCCTGTTCCTCTACATTGGCAGCCCGACCGCTGCGGCCAGCTACGTCATGGCCCGTGCGGCCGGCGGCAACCATGAACTGGCCGCCTCGATCATCGTCATCACCACGTTGATGGCGGCGATCACCACCAATATCGGCATCTTCATCCTGCAGTGGGGCGGATGGATCTAGCCGTCGGCACCCTAGCCTCAATCACAAGAACTTCGCCATCAAAGGACACTTCATGCAAGACCAGAGCACGCCCGAGGGGTTGCAACGCGGGCTGAAGAACCGCCATATCCAGCTGATCGCGTTGGGCGGTGCCATCGGTACCGGCCTGTTCCTGGGTATCGCCCAGACCATCCAGTTGGCTGGCCCTTCGGTGCTGCTGGGTTATGCGATCGCCGGGCTGATGGCCTTCCTGATCATGCGCCAGCTCGGCGAAATGGTGGTCGAGGAGCCGGTGGCCGGTAGCTTCAGCCACTTCGCCCATCGCTACTGGAGCGAGTTCGCAGGTTTCGTCTCCGGATGGAACTACTGGGTGGTCTACGTGCTGGTCGGCATGGCCGAACTGACGGCGGTGGGCATCTACGTGCAGTACTGGTGGCCCACGTTTCCGACCTGGGCCACGGCGGCGATCTTCTTCGTGGTGATCAACGCCATCAACCTGACCCAGGTGAAGGTCTATGGCGAGATGGAGTTCTGGTTCGCGCTGGTCAAGGTCGTGGCCATCGTCAGCATGATCGGCTTCGGTGCCTGGTTGCTGAGTACCGGGCATGGCGGCCCGGATGCCAGCGTGGCCAACCTGTGGCAGTACGGCGGATTTTTCCCCAACGGCATCACCGGATTGGTGATGGCGCTGGCGGTGATCATGTTTTCCTTCGGCGGCCTGGAGCTGGTCGGCATCACCGCTGCCGAAGCGGACGACCCGCGGCGCAGCATTCCCAAGGCGACCAATCAGGTGGTCTACCGCATCCTGATCTTCTACATCGGTGCCCTGGCCGTGCTGCTGGCGCTGTACCCGTGGCAGAAGGTGGTGCAGGGCGGTAGCCCGTTCGTGATGATCTTCCACGCGCTGGACAGCGATGTGGTGGCGACCGTGCTCAACGTCGTGGTGCTCACCGCGGCGCTGTCGGTGTACAACAGCTGCGTCTACGCCAACAGCCGCATGCTGTTCGGCCTGGCCAGCCAAGGCGACGCGCCGCGTCAACTGCTCACCGTCAATCGACGCGGCGTGCCGCTGGTGGCGCTGGGCGTTTCGGCGCTGGCCACTGGCCTGTGCGTGGTCATCAACTACGTGATGCCGGGCGAAGCGTTCGGCTTGCTGATGGCCCTGGCGGTGTCGGCGCTGGTGATCAACTGGGCAAGCATCAGCATCACCCACCTGAAGTTCCGCAAGGCCAAGCAGGCGGCGGGCATCGTGCCGTTCTATCGCAGCCTGGGACACCCGTTGACCAACTACCTGTGCCTGGCCTTCATCGTGTTGATCCTGGTGGTGATGTACCTGACGCCGCCGGTGCGCATTTCGGTGCTGCTGATTCCCTTGTGGATCGCCGCGCTTTGGGTAGCGTTTCGCTTGAAGAAGCGCCGTCAGACCGGCGCCTGATCCTGCCGAGCGGGCTGCTCAGTGCTGTCGGCGCCAGGCGCGAACGGTGGTGTAGAGCAGCACGGCACCGAGCACCGGCAGCACATACAGCAGCATCAGTCGTTCCAGACGTTCGGCCAGCGGCAGGCCAGTGGTGAAGGCCACCACGTGCAGGCCGTAGGCCAGGTACAGCGCCAGGAACACCAGGCCCTCGGCGCGGGTGATGCGATAACCGGAATAGAACACCGGCAGGCTCAGCGCCGCGACGCCGAGCATGACTGGCAAGTCGAAGTCCAGGGCATTGGGCGAGATCGACAGCGGCTCGGGCGTGATCAGCGCCGTCAGGCCCAACACGCCCAGCAGGTTGAACAGATTGCTGCCGATCACGGTGCCCACCGCGATCTCGCGCTCCCCGCGCAAGGCGGCGATCAACGCCGCCGCCAGTTCCGGCAATGAGGTGCAGACCGCGACCACGGTCAAGCCGATGACGCGCTCCGACAGTCCCAGGTCGGTGGCGACCTCGACTGCCGCCTGCAACAACAGATGCCCGCCCAGGCTCAGCAATACCAGCCCACCGATCACCTGCAACAGCGCCAAGCTCCAGAAGCGTGCGGCGCTGCGATGGGCTGTGTCCGGGGCCGGATAGGTGCGCGCGTAGTGGCGTGACTGATGCCACAGCATGCCCAGGTAGCCGAGCAATCCCAACAGCAGCAACAGGCCTTCGAAACGGCCCAGCTCTGCGTTGGCGGCCAGCAGGTAGACCAGCGCACTGGCGGCGATCATCAGCGGAATGTCCAGGCGCACCAGTTGCCGCGAAACGCGCAGCGGGATGATCAGTGCGGCCAGACCGAGGATCACCAGGACATTGAAGATGTTGCTGCCGATCACGCTGCCGATTGCCACGTCAGGCGCGCCCTGGTAGGCGGCTTGCAGGCTGACGGTCAGTTGTGGCGCGGTGCTGCCGAAGGCGACCAGGCTCAGGCCGATGATCAGTGGCCTGACGTGCAGGCGCACCGCCAGGCGCAAGGCGGCGCGTACCAGCAGCTCGGCGCCGAGCACCAGCAGCACGAGGCCCAGGCCCAATTGCAGGAGGCTGAAGGTGGGAAGGGTGGCTAGGTCGAAAATGGTACAGCTCCCGTCAGGTCAGTCGCTCAATCCTTGTACCCGCACGCGCGCCGTTCCGCTACGCAGCATGCCGATTTTTTCAGCGGCAGCCCGGGATAGGTCGATGAGCCGGCCGCGGGTGTGCGGGCCGCGATCATTGATACGCACCACAACGCTGCGTTGGTTGGACAGATTGGTCACCAGCACCCGGCTGCCGAACGCCAGGGAGCGATGGGCGGCGGTCAGGCCATGCTGGTTGAAGGGTTCGCCGCTGGCGGTGCGGTTGCCGTGGTGGCGTGCACCGTAGTACGAGGCCGTGCCGGTTTCGTCATAGCCGCGCGGATCGATGGCGTGGTTGGCGCAGCCGCCGAGGACGGCGAGCACAGCGAGGGGCAGAAAACGGATGAACGAACGCATGGGTAGATCGGGTGCTCCGGTACTGGCAGGTCAGGCGCAGAACCTGCAGGAGCGGCGCGAAGCCGCTCCTGCGAAGGTCACCCTTCGAGCTTGGCCTTGAGCAGTTGGTTCACCTGCCCCGGGTTGGCCTTGCCCTTGGAGGCCTTCATGGCCTGGCCGACGAAGAAGCCGAACATCTTGCCGCGCTTGGCCTCATCGGCGGCGCGGTACTGCTCGACCTGTTCGGCGTTGGCGGCCAGCACGTCTTCGAGCATCTTGTCGATGGCACCGGTGTCGGTGACCTGTTTCAGGCCTTTGCTTTCGATGATGCCGTCGGCATCGCCTTCACCTGCAGCCATGGCCTCGAACACGGTCTTGGCGATCTTGCCGCTGATGGTGTTGTCGCGAATGCGCAGCAGCATGCCGCCGAGCTGTTCGGCGCTGACCGGCGACTGGTCGATCTCGACCCCCAGCTTGTTCAGCAGGCTGCCCAGCTCGACCATCACCCAGTTGGCCGCCAGCTTGGCGTCACCGCCGATCTTGGCCACCTGCTCGAAGTAGTCGGCCTGTTCGCGGCTGCTGGCCAGCACGTTGGCGTCGTACGGCGACAGGCCGTACTGGTTCTGGAAGCGCTCGACCTTTTGCGTCGGCAGCTCCGGCAGCGAGGCGCGAACGGTGTCGAGGAAGCTCGGCTCGATGACCACTGGCAGCAGGTCCGGATCGGGGAAGTAACGGTAGTCGTTGGCTTCCTCCTTGCTGCGCATGGAGCGCGTCTCGTCCTTGTTCGGGTCGTACAGGCGGGTTTCCTGGACTACCTTGCCGCCGTCCTCGATCAGGTCGATCTGGCGCTGGATCTCGCTGTTGATCGCCCGTTCGATGAAGCGGAAGGAGTTGACGTTCTTGATCTCGCAGCGAGTGCCGAACTCGGCCTGGCCTTTCGGGCGAATCGACACGTTGCAGTCGCAGCGCAGCGAACCTTCGGCCATGTTGCCGTCGCAGATGCCCAGGTAGCGCACCAGCGCATGGATGGCCTTGACGTAGGCCACCGCCTCCTTGGCGCTGCGCATGTCCGGCTCGGAGACGATCTCCAGCAGCGGCGTGCCGGCGCGGTTGAGGTCGATGCCGGTGGCGCCGTTGAAGTCTTCGTGCAGGCTCTTGCCCGCATCCTCTTCAAGGTGAGCGCGGGTGACGCCAATGCGCTTGAGCGTGCCGTCTTCCAGGGCGATGTCCAGATGGCCCTTGCCGACGATCGGCAGCTCCATCTGGCTGATCTGGTAGCCCTTGGGCAGGTCGGGGTAGAAGTAGTTCTTGCGCGCGAACACGTTGCGCGGTCCGATCTGGGCATCGATGGCCAGGCCGAACATGCACGCCATGCGCACTGCCTCCTGGTTCAGCACCGGCAGCACACCCGGCATGCCGAGGTCGACCAGGCTGGCCTGGGTGTTCGGCTCGGAGCCGAAGGTGGTGGCGCTGCCGGAGAAAATCTTCGACTGGGTGGCGAGCTGGGTATGAATCTCCAGCCCGATCACAACTTCCCATTGCATGTGTGAATTCCTCAGAAGCCGTTGGGGGCGCGGGTGTGCCAGTCGGTGACTTGCTGGTAGCGGTGCGCGACGTTGAGCAGGCGGCCTTCCTGGAAATACGGGGCCAGCAGTTGCACGCCTACCGGCAGGCCATCGACGAAGCCGGCCGGCATCGACAGGCCCGGCAGGCCCGCCAGGTTGGCGGTGATGGTGTAGACGTCCTCGAGGTAAGCGGCGACCGGATCGCTGCTCTTGGCCCCGAGTTTCCAGGCCAGGTTCGGCGTGGTCGGGCCGAGGATCACGTCGACCTGCTCGAAGGCCGTCATGAAGTCGTTCTTGATCAGGCGGCGGATTTGCTGGGCCTTGACGTAGTAGGCATCGTAATAGCCAGCCGACAGGGCGTAGGTGCCGACCATGATCCGGCGCTGCACTTCAGGGCCGAAACCCTCGCCGCGCGAGCGCTTGTACAGGTCGGTGAGGTCTTTGGGGTTTTCGCAGCGATGGCCGAAGCGTACGCCGTCGAAGCGCGACAGGTTGGAGGAGGCTTCGGCCGGGGCGATCACGTAGTAGGCCGGGATGGCATGCTGCATGTTCGGCAGGCTGATTTCCTTGACCACCGCGCCGAGCTTTTCCAGCGCCTTGACGCTGTTGTGCACCAATTCGCCGATGCGCGGGTCGAGACCGGCACCGAAGTACTCCTTCGGCAGGCCGATGCGCAGGCCCTCGAGCGGGGCGTTCAGGTTGGCGCTGTAGTCGGGTACCGGCTCGTCGACGCTGGTGGAGTCGTTCGGGTCGAAGCCGGCCATGGCTTGCAGCAACAGCGCGCAGTCTTCGGCGGTGCGGGCCATCGGGCCGCCCTGGTCGAGGCTCGAGGCGTAGGCGATCATGCCCCAGCGCGAAACCCGGCCATAGGTAGGCTTGAGACCGGTGAGACTGGTCAGGGCCGCCGGTTGGCGGATCGAACCGCCGGTGTCGGTGCCGGTGGCAGCGGGCAGCAGGCGTGCGGCCACCGCGGCGGCCGAACCACCGGAAGAACCGCCAGGCACGTGTTCGAGATTCCACGGGTTTTTCACCGCGCCGTAGTGGCTGGACTCGTTGGCCGAGCCCATGGCGAATTCGTCCATGTTGGTCTTGCCGAGGCTGACCATGCCGGCCTGGGCCAGGCGTGCGACCACGGTGGCGTCATAGGGCGCGGTGAAGCTGTCGAGCATCTTCGAGCCACAGCTGGTGCGCACGCCCTGGGTGCAGAACAGGTCCTTGTGGGCGATGGGCGCGCCCAGCAGCGCACCGGTCTCGCCCTGGGCGCGCCGTTGGTCGGCGGCGCGGGCCTGTTGCAGGGCTTGTTCTTCGGTGATGCTGATGAAGCTGTTGAGCTGGGGGTCGAGCTGCTGGATGCGCGCCAGCAGCGTGCGGGTCAGCTCTTCGGAGGAAAACGACTTGTCGGCGAGGGCGCGGGCGATCTCGGCCAGAGTGAGTTGATGCATGGCAGGTTCTATCCCTTACTCGATGACTTTCGGAACCAGGTACAGACCGTTCTCGGTCGAGGGTGCCACCGCTTGGTAGCGATCACGCTGGTTGCTTTCGGTCACCTGGTCGGGACGCAGGCGCTGGGTGGCTTCGAGCGGGTGAGCCAGCGGCTCGATGCCGGTGGTGTCGACGGCTTGCATCTGGTCGACCAGCCCGAGAATACTGTTCAGGGCATCGGTAATGCGTGGCAGTTCGCCTTCATTGAGACCCAGGCGGGCCAGATGGGCGATCTTTTCCACGTCACAGCGTTCAAGCGCCATGGGGATCTCCAGGAAAAACAGAAACAGAATGCTTCCGTATTGAGGAACATGCCGGGATTCTGGCGGTCATACGGCCGCGATCATCGGCTGGCGTGCTCGGAAAACTGCCAATTTACCATATTGGCTCCTTGCCCAAAATCCCTGCCATTGTTAGAGTTTGCCGCACTTTTTTACCCACGCTTTCCCCAGGGTCACTTTCCCATGTTCAAGAAACTGCGTGGCATGTTTTCCAGCGATCTGTCCATCGACCTGGGTACTGCCAACACCCTTATTTACGTGCGTGAGCGCGGTATTGTCCTGAATGAGCCCTCGGTCGTTGCCATCCGTACCCACGGCAACCAGAAAAGCGTCGTGGCCGTCGGCACCGAAGCCAAGCGCATGCTCGGCCGTACACCTGGCAACATTGCCGCCATTCGTCCGATGAAGGACGGCGTGATCGCCGACTTCAGCGTCTGCGAGAAGATGCTGCAGTACTTCATCAACAAGGTTCACGAAAACAGCTTCCTGCAGCCCAGCCCTCGTGTGCTGATCTGCGTCCCGTGCAAATCGACCCAGGTCGAACGCCGCGCCATCCGTGAATCGGCGCTGGGCGCCGGTGCCCGCGAAGTGTTCCTGATCGAAGAACCCATGGCCGCCGCCATCGGTGCCGGCTTGCCGGTCGAGGAAGCGCGCGGTTCGATGGTCGTGGATATCGGCGGTGGTACCACCGAGATCGCGTTGATCTCGCTCAACGGTGTGGTCTACGCCGAGTCCGTTCGCGTCGGCGGCGACCGCTTCGACGAAGCCATCGTCACCTACGTACGTCGCAACTACGGCAGCCTGATCGGCGAATCCACCGCCGAGCGCATCAAGCAGGAAATCGGCACCGCCTACCCAGGTGGCGAAATTCGCGAAGTCGATGTGCGCGGCCGTAACCTGGCCGAAGGCGTGCCGCGTGCCTTCACCCTGAATTCCAACGAAGTGCTCGAAGCGCTGCAGGAGTCCCTGGCGACCATCGTCCAGGCGGTCAAGAGCGCCTTGGAACAGTCGCCGCCGGAACTGGCCTCGGACATCGCCGAGCGCGGTCTGGTGCTGACCGGTGGTGGTGCCCTGCTGCGCGACCTCGACAAGCTGCTGGCCCAGGAAACCGGTCTGCCGGTGATCGTCGCCGAAGACCCGCTGACCTGCGTCGCGCGCGGCGGTGGTCGTGCGCTGGAGATGATGGACAAGCACGCCATGGACCTGCTCTCCAGCGAGTGAGTCGCGTGCCGTTCGCTGTTCGCTGAAATCCCCCGGTTTACAGGTGGCACACACAGTGCTACCTGTATGCGCTGGGCTGGCGTCCGTTGGGCGTCGTTTCCGTCAACCCGCAGGCAGGTGGTTGCATTGACCCTGTGCAATGACCGCCTGAATCGTCGTCCACGAGGAACGGCCCATTAAACCGCTTTTCTCCAAGGGCCCTTCGCTGGGCGTTCGTCTGCTCGTGCTGGTGGTGATGTCGGTCGCGCTGATGGTGGTCGACTCGCGCTTCGACGTGCTCAAACCGGTGCGCAGCCAGATGGGGCTGGTGCTGATGGAGTCCTATTGGGTCACCGATTTGCCGCAGCGTCTGTGGCAAGGCGTGGCCGGGCAGTTCGGCAGCCGCACCGAACTGATCGCCGAGAACGAGAAACTCAAGACCGAAGCGCTGCTGTTGCAGGGGCGTTTGCAGAAATTGGCCGCGCTGACCGAGCAGAACGTGCGCCTGCGCGAACTGCTCAATTCTTCCGCGCTGGTCAACGAGAAGGTCGAGGTGGCGGAGTTGATCGGCGTCGACCCCAATCCGTTTACCCATCGCATCCTGATCAACAAGGGCGAGCGCGACGGCGTGTTCCTCGGTCAGCCGGTGCTCGATGCGCGCGGCCTGATGGGCCAGGTGGTCGAGCTGATGCCTTACACCTCGCGGGTGCTGCTGCTCACCGATACCACCCACAGCATCCCTGTCCAGGTCAATCGCAATGGCCTGCGCGCCATCGCCAGCGGCACGGGCAATCCGGAGCGTCTGGAACTGCGCCACGTGGCTGACACCGCCGACATCAAGGAAGGCGATCTGCTGGTGAGCTCCGGCATGGGGCAACGTTTCCCGGCCGGTTATCCGGTGGCCACGGTCAACGAAGTGATCCACGACTCCGGGCAGCCCTTCGCCATCGTTCGTGCCATCCCCACCGCCGCGCTCAACCGCAGTCGCTATATGCTGCTGGTGTTCAGCGACCGACGCACGCCTGAGCAACGCGCCACCGATGCGGCCATCGCGCAGGAGGAGGCCGATCGCCAGGGTGCCAAGGACGCTCATCCGGGCGCGGCGACGGGCCAAGCGCCGGCCTCGACCGGCGACGCGCAGGGCCATGCTCCAGCCGCGTCTGGTTCCTCGGCGCCGGCGCACGGCTCGTCCACCTCTCATCCGGCCGCCACGCCAGCAGCGCCGGCCCAGCCGCGGAGTGAATGATGGTCAGTACCCGTAGCAGAAATGGCTGGGCGATCTGGTTGACCTTCGTCATCGGCTTGTTGCTCAGCGTGACGCCGATGCCGCAATTCATGGAAGTATTCCGTCCCATGTGGCTCGCTTTGCTGCTGGCGTTCTGGACACTGGCGGTGCCGAGCAAGGTCGGCATGACCACCGCGTTCGTCCTGGGGCTGGCCGAAGACGTGCTGTACGGCACCCTGTTGGGGCAGAACGCGCTGATTCTCACATTGATCACGTTCCTGGTGCTGTCCTTGCAGCAGCGCCTGCGCATGTTCCCCATGTGGCAGCAAAGCCTGGTGATCCTGGTGGTGTTCGGCATCGCCCAGTTGATCCAGCTGTGGCTCAGCGCCCTGACCGGTAACCGCCTGCCGACCCTGGCGCTGGTCTGGTCGGCGGTGATCAGTGCCTTGCTCTGGCCCTGGATCAGCTTCGCCCTGCGTGGCCTGCGCCGACGCCTGCACATCCACTGACGCGTCGCCACTGACAGGGAGATGTCCACATGACCCAACTGTACCTGGCCTCCGGCTCGCCGCGTCGGCGCGAGCTGCTGGCCCAGATCGGCGTGCCGTTCACGCGGGTCCACGCACCCATCGATGAAACGCCGTTGCCCGCCGAAGCGCCACAGGCCTATGTCGAGCGTCTGGCACGGGCCAAGGCCGCAGCCGGTTTCGCCACGCTGACGGCGCCCGGCGTGGTGCTCGGTGCCGACACCGCCGTGGTGCTCGACGGCGTGATCCTCGGCAAGCCGGACGATCGCGAGCATGCGCTGGCCATGCTCGGCGATCTGTCCGGACGTGAGCACCAGGTGCTCACGTCCGTGGCGCTCACCGATGGCCAACGCTCGCTGAGCCTGTGCGTGGCCACCCAAGTGCGTTTTCGCGCCATCTCCTTCGACGAAGCCTGGCGCTACTGGGCCAGCGGCGAGCCTGTGGACAAGGCCGGTGGTTATGCCATCCAAGGCCTTGGCGCGGTATTCGTCAGCGCCATCGCCGGCAGCTACTCGGCTGTGGTCGGCCTGCCCCTGAGCGAAACCGCCGAGCTGCTCGAGCAGTTCGCCATCCCTTGCTGGCAGCACGAGGAAATCGCTTAACGCTGGCCAGACGTGCGCCCGCCATCCATGATTACCGAAGACCTTTGACGAGAGCTGCCATGAGCGAAGAGATCCTGATCAACATCACCCCGATGGAATCACGCGTGGCAGTGGTGGAAAACGGCGTATTGCAGGAAGTGCATGTCGAGCGCACCCAGCGCCGCGGTATCGTCGGCAATATCTACAAGGGCAAGGTGGTGCGGGTGTTGCCGGGTATGCAGGCGGCTTTCGTCGACATCGGTCTGGAGCGCGCAGCCTTCATCCATGCTTCGGAAATCTCCCAACGCGAAGGCTCGGCGGTCGAGACCATCACCGCCTTGGTGCACGAGGGCCAGGCCCTGGTGGTGCAGGTGACCAAGGATCCGATCGGCACCAAGGGCGCGCGCCTGACCACCCAGTTGTCGATTCCCTCGCGTTACCTGGTGTACATGCCGCGCAGCAGCCATGTCGGCATCTCGCTGAAGATCGAAGACGAAGCCGAGCGTGACCGCCTCAAACAGGTGGTCAGCGACTCCATGACCCAGGAAAACCTCAAGGACGCCGGCGGTTTCATCCTGCGCACCGCCGCGGAAGGCGCGCGGGCCGAGGATATCCTGCAGGACATCCGTTATCTGCGCCGCCTCTGGGAGCAGATCGCCAGCCAGATCCAGACCTGCGGCGCGCCCACCGTCATCTACGAAGACCTGGGCCTGGCACTGCGCACCTTGCGAGACCTGGTCCACCCGAAGATCGAGAAGATCCGTATCGATTCTCGGGAAACCTTCCAGAAAACCACACAGTTCGTCGGCGAGCTGATGCCCGAGATCGCCGACCGCCTCGAGCACTATCCGGGCGAGCGGCCGATTTTCGACCTCTACGGTGTCGAAGACGAGATCCAGCGCGCGCTGGAGCGCAAGGTGCCGCTGAAGTCCGGTGGTTATCTGGTGGTCGACCCGGCCGAGGCCATGACCACCATCGACGTCAACACAGGCGCCTTCGTCGGCCATCGCAACCTCGAAGAGACGATCTTCAAGACCAATCTGGAAGCGGCCACGGCCATTGCCCGACAACTGCGCCTGCGCAATATCGGCGGCATCATCATCATCGACTTCATCGACATGGAAGATGAGGAACACCGCCGCCAGGTGCTGCGCACGCTGGAGAAGCAACTCGAGCGCGATCACGCCAAGACCAACATCATCGGCATCACCGAGCTGGGCCTGGTGCAGATGACCCGCAAGCGCACCCGCGAGAGCCTCGAGCAGGTGCTCTGCGAGCCCTGCCAGGCGTGCCAGGGGCGCGGCAAGCTGAAAACCCCGGAAACCATTTGCTACGAGATCTTTCGCGAGATTCTGCGCGAGGCCCGCGCCTACCAGGCCGAGGGCTATCGGGTGCTGGCCAATCAGAAGGTGGTCGATCGGCTGCTGGATGAGGAGTCGGGTAACGTCGCCGAACTGGAAGCGTTCATCGGGCGAACCATTCGCTTCCAGGTCGAGTCCATGTATTCCCAGGAACAATATGATGTGGTGCTGCTCTGACTCGCGCTGAATACCTCCGTGCTGTGGCGAAATCTGCGGGTGCGGCCATAGTTGATGGACGACTCGGAGGGCCTTGGCCATGGGACGTTTGAACCGCGTCTTGGGCGCGATGACCCGGTGGGGCCTTGGCCTCTGCGCACTGCTGGTCGTGTTACTCGCGCTGTATGTGAGTCTCGGCCGACAATTGGCGCCGCTGGTGGCCGAATACCGTAACGAGCTGCAGGACAAGGCCGAGCAGGCGCTGGGCATGCCCGTGCATATCGGCGTCCTGGAGGGACGCTGGAGCGGCCTGGCACCGGTGCTGCGGGTCAGCGATCTGCAATTGGGTGAGGGGGCGTCGGCGCTGCGCCTGGACGAGGTCAAGCTGGTACCCGACTTGTGGGCCAGCCTCAAGGCCCACGAAGTGCGTCTGGCGCACATTCAGCTTGGCGGCCTGCAAGTGATCCTGCGCGAGAATCCACAGGGCGAGTGGCGCTTGGAAGGGCTGCCGAAAAAGGATGACGAGCCATTCGATGCCGCCCAGGTGCTGCAGCGCCTGCGTCAATTGGGACGGGTCGATGTGTTCGACAGTCAGGTTACCCTCCAGCCGTTTGGACGCGACCCTCTCACCCTGACCTATGTCAGCCTCGGTCTGCAGGCCAGTCCCGCGCGGCAGTCCCTGGAACTGCAGGCAACCCTACCGGACGGCCAGCCTCTGGCGCTCAACCTGCGCAGTCGCGCCAAACCCGAGGCCTGGCGCGAAGGCGACTACCAAGCCTATCTGAGCCTGCCGCAGAGCGACTGGGCGCGCTGGCTGCCGCCCAGTGTGCTGGGCCAATGGCGGGCCAAGACCCTGCGTGCAGGGGGCGAGTTCTGGGTCGACTGGCGCGAAGGGCGCTTGCAGCGCGGCGTCGTTCGGCTCAACGCACCGACAGTGCGAGGTGCCTACGCGGACCGCAAGATGATCACCCTGGACAATCTGGCCCTGTCGGCCTGGGTTCGCCAAGGGCGTGAAGGGTACGAGGCGGTGGTCGATTCCCTGGCGGCGAACATCGGCGACACTCGCTGGGAAAGCCACCTGCAGGCGCAGCAAGCACCCGCTACGGATGACTCAGGCGACACTTGGCACGTTCAGGCCGACCGCCTCGACCTGACGCCGATCACCCCGTTGATCGACGCACTGGCGCCACTGCCCGACAAACTGATGACCGTAGTCGATGCGCTGAAGGTTACCGGTGCCCTGCGCAACGTGCGACTCGACATCCGCCCCCAGGCCGAAGGCGACCAACGCCTGGCGTTCGCCGCCAACCTCGACAACGTCGGCTTCGACGCCTACCACGGCGCTCCGGCGGCCGGCAATGTCAGCGGCAGCATCAGCGGCGACCTAGGCCAGGGCGAGCTGCGCCTGGACAGCGATGCCTTCATGCTTCACCTCTACCCGATCTTCGCCAAGCCCTGGCACTACCAGAAAGCCAATGCTCGCCTGACCTGGGCGCTGGACGACGATGGGTTCACCCTGATCGCGCCCTACATCAAAGTGCTCGGCGATGAAGGCAAGATCGCCGCCGACTTCCTCATTCGCTTCCGTTTCCACGAGCAACAGGCCGACTACATGGACCTGCGCGTCGGTCTGACCGACGGCGACGGGCGCTACACGGCCAAGTACCTGCCGCAGGTGCTCAGCCCGGCGCTGGACCAGTGGTTGCGCAGCGCCATCGTCAAGGGCGCGGTCGATGAGGGTTATTTCCAGTACCAGGGTTCGTTGAACCACGATGCGCCGGACCATTCGCGCAGCATCAGCCTGTTCTTCGACGTCCACGACGCCACCCTCGATTTCCAGCCCGGCTGGCCGCAGGTGCGGCAGGTGGACGGCAAGGTGCGCATTCAGGACAGCGGCGTGCATATCCAGGCCAACCAGGGCCTGTTGCTCGATACCAAAGTCAGCGACGTGCGCGTCGATATTCCTCACGTCGAGGGAGACCAGCACAGCCACCTGTATCTGGACGGCAAGTTCGACGGCAGCCTGGGCGACGGTCTGAAGATCCTCAAGCAGGCGCCCATCGGCACTGGCGAGATCTTCGCCGGCTGGGAGGGCGAGGGGCCGCTGCGGGGCAAGGTCAAGCTGGACATTCCCTTGGAGCACGGCATGCAGCCCAAGGTGAACGTCGATTTCGCCACCCATGATGCGCGACTGAAAGTGGAGCCGCCTGCGCTTGAGTTGAGCCGCCTCAAGGGCGACTTCAACTTCGATCTGGACAAGGGTTTGAGCGGTAAAGACATCAGCCTGCAGGCCTTCGGTAAACCGGTTTCGGCGCAGATTTTCGCCGAAGGGCAGGGCGGCCAGATCCAGACCCGTATCCAGGCCAGCGGTCAGGTGGCACTCAAGGCGTTGACCGAGTGGCTGCAGTTCAAGCAGCCAGTGCCGGCTTCGGGCGATCTGCCCTACCAACTGCAACTCAGTCTTGGCAGTCGTGACAACCGTCTGGACATCAACTCGTCGCTCAAGGGGCTGATCATCGACTTGCCGCCGCCGTTCGGCAAGGCCATGACCACCGTGCGTGAGAGCAGCTTTGGCATGACTCTGCAAGGCGCCGAGCGACGCTTCGATGCGCGGTATGCCGACCTGGCGCAGTTGGCCTATGCCGCCACCTTGGACAAGCCCGATCAGGGCCGCGGCGAGTTGGTGCTCGGCGGTGGCTCGGCCAACGTACCCGGTGCTCAAGGCCTGCGAGTGCGGGGCCGGCTGGAGACGCTGGACCTGGAGCCCTGGCAGCAGCAGATGGGCAAATATGCAGGGCAGGACCCTGGCGGCAGCGCGCGCCAGACCTTGCAGAGCGTCGACTTGAGCATCGGCCGGCTGAGCGCTTTCGGCACCGAACTCAATCAGGCCGTGGTGCGCCTGGCGCGGGTGGCCAGCGCCTGGGACCTGCGGCTGGACAGCCGCGAAGTGATGGGCAACGCCCGCTTGCCTGACGCCAAGGCAGCGCCGATGGTGGTCACACTGCAGACCCTGCGTCTGCCCCCGGCCGATCCGCAGCAGGAAGCGGCCGACGATGCGCCGGACCCGCTGGCCTCCTTCGATCCACGCAAGGCGCCCATGCTCGACCTGAGCATCGACAAGCTCTACCGCGGCGACGATCTGTTCGGCAGCGCGGCGGTCAAGCTACGCCCAACGGCACGCGGCGTTTCGGTGAATGACATCAACCTCGATCTGAAGGGCCTGCGTGTCGATGGCAGCGCTGGCTGGGAGGGCACGCCCGACAGCAGCGCCAGCTGGTACAAAGGCCGCGTGCAGGGCGCGAATCTCGGTGATGTGCTCAAGGCCTGGGGCTTTGCGCCGACCGTCACCAGCCGCAGCTTTCGCATGGACGTCGACGGTCGCTGGCCAGGCTCGCCAGCCTGGGTCAGTCTCAAGCGCTTCTCGGGAAGCCTCGATGCTGCACTGCGCACCGGGCAGTTCGTCGAGGTCGAGGGCGGTGCCCAAGCCCTTCGCGTATTCGGCCTGTTGAATTTCAACTCGATCGGTCGCCGTCTGCGCCTGGACTTCACCGACCTGTTCGGTCAGGGCCTGGCCTATGATCGGGTCAAGGGCTTGCTGGTGGCCAGCGAAGGCGTCTATGTGACCCGCAAGCCGATCGCGGTGACCGGGCCTTCGAGCAATTTCGAACTCGACGGTACGCTCGATCTGGTCCGTGACCGCATCGACGCCAATCTGCAGGTGACCCTGCCGGTTACCAACAACCTGCCACTGGCTGCGTTGATCGTCGGTGCTCCGGCGGTGGGTGGGGCATTGTTCCTGGTCGATCGTCTGATCGGCGACCGCGTTGCGCGCTTCGCCAGCGTGCATTATCGGGTTCAAGGTCCGGTCAAAGAGCCTAAGATCACATTTGTGAAACCCTTCGACAAATAGCTTCGGGAGCGGTCATGAAGTCAGCGGTGATCCAGATGGTCAGTCAGGATGATGTCCTGGCCAACCTGCAGCGGGCGCACTCGCTGCTGGAGCAGGCTGCCGCCGACGGCGCTCGCTTGGCTGTGTTGCCGGAAAACTTCGCGGCCATGGGTCGGCACGATGCCGCCGCCATCGGCCGTGCCGAGGCCCTGGGCCAGGGGCCGATACTGCCCTGGTTGAAACGTGCCGCCCGCGACCTCAAGTTATGGGTAGTGGCGGGCACGTTGCCGCTGCCACCGGTCGGTTCGCCCGAGGCCAAGGCCCACGCCTGTTCGTTGCTGGTCGACGAGCAGGGTGAAATCGTTGCCCGCTACGACAAGCTGCATCTGTTCGATGTGGATGTGGCTGACAATCGCGGACGCTACCGGGAGTCAGACGACTATGCGCCGGGTGCGCGCGTGGTGGTGGCCGATACCCCGGTCGGCAAACTGGGCCTGTCGGTGTGTTACGACCTGCGCTTTCCCGAGCTCTACAGCGCCCTGCGCGAGGCAGGAGCGGAGCTGATCAGCGCACCTGCGGCGTTCACCGCCGTGACCGGTGCGGCGCACTGGGAAGTGCTGATCCGTGCGAGGGCCATCGAAACCCAGTGCTACGTGCTGGCAGCCGCCCAGGGCGGGACTCATCCCGGAGGGCGCCAGACCCATGGTCAAGCGGCGATCGTCGACCCCTGGGGGCGGATCGTGGCCGAACAGGCGCGCGGCGAAGGTGTGCTGCTCGCTGCGCGCGATATCGACGAACAAGCGTCCATTCGGGCGCGCATGCCGGTGACTTCGCACCGGCGCTTTTTCACGCAGGACGCCTTGCGGCCTGCGTTCACCGTGGAGTGACTATGAGCCAGATGTTATCGACCGTCAGCGATCAGCTCCTGGCACCGGGCGGACTGACCCTCGACAGCCTGCAAGCTGTGTTGGGTGAGTTGGCCGGGCCCGGCATCGACGCGGCCGACCTGTATTTCCAGGGACAGATCTCGGAAACCTGGGCGCTGGAAGACGGCATCGTCAAGGAAGGCAGTTTCAACCTCGACCAAGGCGTGGGTGTGCGTGCGCTGTCCGGCGAGAAGACAGGCTTCGCCTATAGCAATGCGATCAACCTTGAAGCGCTGACCTCGGCCGCCCGTGCCGCCCGGTCGATCTCGCGCGCCGGCCAGAACGGCAAGGTTCAGGCGTTCCGCAGCCAGGACGTGGCCGCGTTGTATGCGCCGGACAACCCACTTGACGTGCTGAGCCGCGCCGACAAAGTCGAGTTGCTCAAGCGCGTCGATGCCGCCACCCGTGCCCTCGATCCGCGTATCCAGCAGGTCAGCGTCAGCATGGCGGGCGTCTGGGAGCGTATTTTGGTGGCGGCGGCCGATGGCAGTCTGGCGGCGGATGTGCGGCCCTTGGTGCGCTTCAACGTCAGCGTCATCGTCGAGCACAACGGTCGCCGCGAGCGCGGTGGTCACGGCGGGGGCGGGCGCACCGACTACCGCTACTTCACCGAGGCGCGCGTGATGGACTATGCGCGCGAGGCGTTGCGTCAGGCGCTGGTCAATCTCGATGCCCGACCGGCGCCGGCTGGCTCACTGCCGGTGGTGCTCGGTCCAGGCTGGTCAGGTGTGCTGCTGCACGAGGCGGTTGGGCACGGTCTTGAGGGCGACTTCAACCGCAAGGGCAGTTCGGCCTACAGCGGTCGCATCGGCGAAGCCGTGGCGTCGAAGTTGTGCACCATCGTCGACGATGGCACGCTCAAGGATCGTCGCGGCTCGCTGAGCGTCGACGACGAAGGCACGCCCACCGAGTGCACCACGCTGATCGAGAACGGCATCCTCAAAGGCTACATGCAGGACAAGCTCAACGCTCGCCTCATGGGCATGGCGGTGACCGGCAACGGCCGACGCGAATCCTATGCGCACCTGCCCATGCCGCGCATGACCAATACCTACATGCGCGCTGGCCAGAGCGATCCGCAGGAGATCATCGCCTCGGTCAAGAAGGGCATCTACTGCGCCAACCTGGGTGGCGGACAGGTGGACATCACCAGTGGCAAGTTCGTGTTTTCCACCAGCGAGGCCTACCTGATCGAAGACGGCAAGATCACCGCACCGGTCAAGGGCGCGACGCTGATCGGCAATGGTCCGGAGGCGATGAGCCGGGTGTCGATGGTCGGCAACGACCTGGCACTGGACAGTGGCGTGGGCACCTGCGGCAAGGACGGGCAGTCGGTGCCGGTGGGCGTAGGCCAGCCGACCCTCAAGCTCGATGCGATTACCGTAGGTGGGACCGGGGCTTGACGTATTCTGGGCGCGGTGCAGGCGCGGCGCCGTGTCGCGACCTGGGCGATGCGCTGCCGGCCGGCAGCGGTTTCGTCCGCGTTCGCCGGGCCAGCCCGCTCCTGCGCGTGCGCTCAGCGCAGGCCGCGTTGCAGTTCGTCGAGGTCGCGAATGTACTTGAATACCTTGCGCGCTGCGGCGGGCGGCTTGTTCCGTGCTTTTTCGTGCTGAGCATGGCGAATCAGCGAGCGCAGGTGCTGGCGATCGGTTTCGGGGAATTCGCTGACGAAACGCTCAAGGTCTTCGTCGTTGCCGTCGATCAGCCGGTCGCGCCAGCGTTCCAGGCCATGGAAGCGTTCGTTGTACTGGCGTGTGGAGCTGTCGATCTGTTCCAGCAGCGCCTGGATGGCGTCCACATCCTGCACGCGCATCAGCTTGCCGACGAACGACATGTGGCGTTTGCGAGCGCCGTGGGCAGTGTGCCGGGAGGCTTCCTCCAGGGCCTTGCGCAGCTCGTCGGTGAGCGGCAGGCGCGCGAGGGTGTCGGGCTTGAGCGTGGTGAGGCGCTCGCCGAGTTCGACCAGTGCATGCAGCTCGCGCTTGATCTGGGTCTTGCTTTTTTCGCCGTCGAAGGCGTCGTCGTATGAATCAACCATGGTGGCAGTCCGCAGGAAATCGCCGCCATGATAACCAGTCGGGGGCCGCTTTGTCCGGCCCGGTCGCACAACGACCCTCGCCGAACGCAGAATTTGAGTGGAGAACACCATGAGTGCAGTCCAGAGCATAGGCCCCAAGGACCTGCCGGCGTTGCAGGAGCAGGTCGAAGCGATCGTCGCCGAAGCACGACGCCAGGGCGCCAGCGCCTGCGAGGTGGCGGTTTCGCTGGAGCAGGGTCTGTCGACCAGTGTGCGCCAGCGCGAAGTGGAAACGGTCGAATTCAACCGCGACCAGGGCTTCGGCATTACCCTCTATGTCGGTCAGCGCAAGGGCTCGGCGAGCACCTCGGCCAGCGGCGCCGAGGCCATCCGCGAGACCGTGGCCGCTGCCCTGGCGATCGCCAAGCACACGTCCGAAGACGAGTGCTCGGGCCTTGCCGATGCGGCCTTGATGGCACGTGAGCTACCTGATCTGGACCTCTACCACGATTGGAATATCGAGCCGGAACGGGCCATCGAGCTGGCCCTGGAGTGCGAGGCGGCGGCCTTCGATGCCGACCCGCGTATCCTCAACGCCGATGGCACCACCCTCAATACCCACCAGGGTGTGCGCGTGTACGGCAATAGCCATGGCTTCGTGGGTGGCTACGCCTCGACCCGGCACAGCCTGAGTTGCGTGATGATCGCCGAGGGCGATGGGCAGATGCAGCGTGATTACTGGTACGACGTCAGCCGCCAAGGCCCACTGCTCGACGATCCACGAAACATTGGTCGGCGTGCGGCACAGCGGGCCGCCAGCCGACTGGGCGCGCGTCCGGTGCCTACCTGCGAAGTGCCCGTGCTGTTCGCCGCAGAGCTGGCCGGTGGACTGTTCGGCAGCTTTCTTTCGGCTATCTCCGGCGGCAGTTTGTATCGGAAGTCGTCCTTCCTCGAGGGCACGCTCGGTCAGCAATTGTTCCCCACCTGGCTGACGCTGGACGAGCGCCCGCATATTCCACGGGCGCTGGGCAGCGCCGCGTTCGATGGCGACGGGCTGGCGACCTATGCCAAACCGTTCGTCGATAAAGGTGAGCTGGTGTCGTACATCCTCGGCACCTACTCCGGTCGCAAGCTGAAACTGCCGAGCACCGCCAATGCCGGGGGCGTGCACAACCTGTTCGTGACCCATGGTTCGGAAGACCAGGCTGCGTTGATCCGACGCATGGGCCGTGGTCTGCTGGTGACCGAACTGATGGGGCACGGGCTGAACATGGTCACCGGTGACTATTCCCGCGGCGCGGCGGGTTACTGGGTGGAGAACGGCGAAATTCAGTTCCCTGTGCAGGAGGTGACCATCGCCGGAAACATGAAGGACATGTTCCGGCAAATTGTTGCCATCGGTGGCGATCTTGAGACCAGAAGCAACATTCACACGGGTTCCGTGCTGATCGAGCGTATGACCGTCGCGGGCAGTTGACTGTCTGAAGTGAAGCGATGATGTACAAAACCCGGACGAAGCGCCGGGTTTTTTATGTCCGCTTTCGAGCTTGAAGTGATTCTATTTATCAATTAATAATGAATATCATTACACGGCAACTCCGGCGATGATGTTCATGAAAACCGTTCTCCACGAACTGCCCTACCTGGAAAACTGGCGCTGGCTGAGCCGGCGTATTCGTTGCGCGCTCGATCCCGACGAGCCGCGTTTGGTCGAACACTACCTCGCCGAGGGACGCTACCTGGTGTGCTGCACCGAGACCTCGGCCTGGACCGTGGCCCTGACTTCCCTGCGCCTTCTGCTCGATACCGCTTGCGACCGCATGCTGCCGTGGCACTGGCGCTGCCACTGCCTGGACCAGGCGTGGCGTCCGTTGCTCGACCTGCGCAATCTCGATCGCCGCGACGGCAACCAGCGTTGGCAGCCCTATGCCCTGCAGTTGGCCAATTGTGTGCTGCTGCCTTCGATTTCTCCCGATGAACTGATGCAAGGATTCGATGATGAGTGATACCCGTATCGAGCGTGACAGCATGGGCGAGTTGCAGGTCCCGACCCAGGCCCTGTATGGCGCGCAGACCCAGCGTGCGGTCGATAACTTTCCGGTCAGCGGCCAGCGCATGCCGCTGCAGTTCATCCGTGCCTTGCTGCTGGCCAAGGCGGCGGCTGCGAAGGCCAACATCGAACTGGGCCAATTGAGCGCGCAGCAGGGCGAGGCGATCGTCCGTGCGGTGGAGCAACTGTTGGGTGAAGACTTCATCCAGCACTTCCCGGTCGACGTTTTCCAGACCGGGTCCGGCACCAGTTCCAACATGAATGCCAACGAGGTGATCGCTACGCTCGCCAGTCGCGTGCTGGGCGATCAGGTCAATGCAAACGACCATGTCAACTGCGGGCAGAGCAGCAATGACATCATCCCCACCACGATCCATGTCAGTGCGGCCTTGGCCCTGCATGAGCAACTGCTGCCGGCGTTGACGCATCTGGTGCAAGTGCTCGAGAAAAAATCGCTGGAGGTGCATCGCTTCGTCAAGACTGGCCGCACTCACCTGATGGACGCCATGCCGGTGCGCATGAGTCAGGTGCTCGACGGCTGGGCCGCGCAGATCAAGGGCGCACAGGCGCACCTGCACGCCAGCCTGCCCGCGCTGCAAGCGTTGGCTCAGGGCGGCACCGCCGTCGGCACCGGAATCAACGCCCATCCACAGTTCGCAGCCGGTTTTGCCCGTGAATTGAGCGCGTTGTCCGGCATCCCGTTCACGCCAGGCGAAAACCTCTTCGCGCTGATCGGCTCTCAGGACACGGCCGTTGCGCTGTCCGGGCAGCTCAAGACCACCGCCGTGGCGCTGATGAAGATCGCCAACGATCTGCGCTGGATGAACTCTGGCCCTCTGGCCGGGCTTGGCGAGATCGAACTGGAAGGCCTGCAACCGGGCTCCTCGATCATGCCCGGTAAGGTCAATCCGGTGATTCCCGAGGCCACCGCCATGGTCGCCGCGCAGGTGATAGGCAATGACGCCACCATCGCCATCGCGGGTCAGTCGGGCAACTTCGAGCTCAACGTGATGCTGCCGGTGATCGCCCGCAACTTGCTCGAGAGCATCGAACTGATGGCCAACGTCAGTCGATTGCTGGCGGACAAAGCCATCGCCAGCTTCAAGGTCAACGAGCCCAAGCTCAAGGAGGCCCTGTCGCGCAACCCGATCCTGGTCACCGCCTTGAACCCGATCATCGGCTATCTGAAGGCGGCCGACATCGCCAAGACTGCCTACAAGCAGGGACGACCGATCGTCGATGTGGCTCTGGAGCACACCGATCTGTCACGCGATCAACTGGAGGCCTTGCTGGATCCGGAGAAGCTCACTGCGGGCGGTATCTGACTCGCGTTCTTCATCAGGAGACACGTCATGCAACACTGGAAACGCACCACGGACATCGCCAATCGGCTGTTCGCACAGGGCGAGCTGATAGACGCCCGAGAGCACTACCTGCAAGCGCTGGCCCTGGCGCAGGTGCTGTTCGAGCGCTGGCATGACGTCGATCAGGCGGTGGCGGCATTCGTCATCGCTCATCACAACCTGGCCGACCTGCACGTACGTCTGAATCAACCCCATGAAAGCGCCGACTACCTGTGTGCGGCGCATCAGCGCTTGCTCCAGGCCAGTCAGGAGCAGCGCCTGCCCGCAGCGTTGCGAGAGGCCGCGCTGCGGCACAGTGGGCGCACTTACACCGAGCTGCTGAATTTCATCGGCGAATACGGCCAATACCCCCGCACCGAGCGCCTGCTCCACCGCCAAGCTGCCGAAGCGAGCGAGCTGACGGCTCGACCAGACACCTTCTCCCGTCCATCTGCCTACGGAATCCACTGATATGCCCCACACCTTGCCTGCCTTGCCCTACGCCTACGATGCCCTGGAGCCGCACATCGACGCCCAGACCATGGAGATCCACCACAGCAAGCACCATCAGACCTACATCAACAATCTCAATGCCGCCCTTGAAGGCACAGAGTGGGCCGAATGGCCGGTGGAGCGTCTGGTTGGGGCGGTCAAGCAACTGCCCGAAAAGCTGCAAGGGGCGGTGATCAACCAGGGCGGGGGGCATGCCAACCACAGCCTGTTCTGGACCGTGATGTCGCCGCAGGGCGGCGGTCAGCCATCAGGGCAGGTGGCGCAGGCTATCGAGCGCGAACTGGGTGGTTTCGATACCTTCAAGGAGGCGTTCACCAAGGCCGCGTTGACGCGCTTCGGCAGCGGCTGGGCCTGGCTCAGCGTCACGCCGGACAAGCGTCTGGTGGTGGAAAGCAGCGGCAATCAGGACAGCCCGCTGATGCACGGCAATACGCCGATCCTGGGGCTGGATGTGTGGGAGCATGCCTATTACCTGAAGTACCAGAACCGCCGACCGGAGTACATTGGCGCCTTCTATAACGTCATCGACTGGGCGGACGTGGAACGTCGTTATCTCGAAGCCCTCAAGTGAGTCGATCCGCGATGCGCACTGACGTGATGTCTGTCGGGAGTGTGCGCCTGTTCCGCATGGCGCTTGGGACCTTGCTGCTCTTGGCCGGCACTGCGCTGCTGGTGGCACGAGGCATCGCCTGGTTGGAACTGGAGCCACGGATGTTGCGTGCGCTACAGGGCGGTGCCTTGTGCGCCTTGGGCACGGCATTGGGCGCGGTGCCGGTCCTGGTGATCCGCAAGATGCCGGTGGCCATCGCTGATACGTTGCTGGGTTTCGGTGCCGGGGTGATGCTGGCTGCAACCGCGTTTTCGCTGATCATGCCTGGCCTGGAAGCCGCGCGGGCCATCGGTTTCGATCCCTGGGGCGCCGGGGCGCTGGTCAGTGCCGGCTTGCTTGCCGGGGCCCTGTGCCTGTTCCTGATCGACCTGCGTATCGCTCGGGTTTCGCCCGAGTCCCTGGCAGGGCAGGGGCCTGAGCCAGTGATCGCGGCGCGGGTCTGGTTGTTCGTGGCCGCCATCGTCGCCCACAACATTCCTGAAGGCATGGCGATAGGTGTCTCCGCTGGAGGAGGCATGCCCGATGCCGACAGCCTGGCGATGGGCATCGCTTTGCAGGATGTGCCGGAGGGACTGGTCATTGCGCTGGTCTTGGCGGGGGCTGGCATGCACCGGCTCAAGGCATTCTTGATCGGTGCGGCGTCAGGGCTGGTGGAGCCGGTGGCGGCGCTGATCTGCGCCTGGCTGGTCAATGTCGCACAGTTGCTGCTGCCGCTTGGGCTGGCCTGTGCGGCAGGGGCGATGTTACTGGTAGTGACTCAGGAAATCATTCCGGAGTCGCGCAGCAATGGTCATCACCGATTGGCCAGCCTGGGCCTGTGTATCGGCTTCTGCCTGATGATGGTGATGGATACGGCGATGTCCTGAGCCTGGTTTGCGCCAGGCTTGGGTTCATTCGCCCTCGTCGAAATAGTTGTTGATCAGCGCCACCAAGGCTTGCAGGGCTTCTTCGTCCTGCTCTCCCTCGGTGTGCAGGTGCACCGGGGTGCCCTTGCCGGCTGCCAGCATCATCACTGCCATGATGCTTTTTCCGTCCACCAACTTGTCTGGGGCGCGCCCGACACGTACCTGACAGGGAAACTTCCCGGCCACGCCGACGAACTTGGCTGCCGCGCGGGCATGCAGGCCCAGCTTGTTGATGATGGTGATTTCGCGGGCCGGCATTGTCGGGTGGATCCTGTATTAGAGGTCGCGATGGCGAACCTGGACGTTTTTCAGGGTGCGCTGTAGCAATTGCCCCAGCCGCTCGGTGATATACACCGAACGATGATGTCCGCCGGTGCAGCCGATGGCGATGGTCACGTAGGCGCGGTTGCTGGCCGCAAAACGCGGTAGCCATTTGAGCAGGTAGCTGGAGATGTCTTGGTACATCTCCTCGACATCTGGCTGGGCCGCCAGGTAATCGATGACCGGCTGCTCGAGCCCAGAATGCTCACGCAATTCGGGCTTCCAGTACGGATTGGGCAGGCAGCGTACGTCGAACACCAGGTCCGCGTCCACTGGCATGCCACGTTTGAAACCGAAGGATTCGACGAGGAATGCAGTGCCGGGTTCGGGCTGGTTGAGTAGGCGCAGCTTGATCGAATCACGCAGTTGATAAAGGTTCAGACTGGTAGTGTCGATCTTGAGGTCGGCGAGGTCGGCGATCGGCCCGAGCAGTTCGGTCTCGACGCGAATCGCTTCGGCGAGTGAACGATTGGCGTTGGTCAGGGGGTGGCGCCGGCGGGTCTCCGAGAAGCGCTTGAGCAGCGTATCTTCGTCGGCATCGAGGTAGACCACGTCGCACTGGATATGTCGCGCGCGGGCATCCTCGAGTAACTCGGGGAAACGGGACAGATGGCTGGGCAGGTTTCGCGCGTCGATTGAGACGGCGACTTTGGGCTGCGACAGCTCGGTGTTGATCAGTGCGCTTTCGGCCAGTTGTGGCAGCAACCCGGCGGGCAGGTTGTCGATGCAGTAGTAACCGTTGTCTTCCAACACATCGAGCGCGGTGCTCTTGCCGGAGCCGGATCGGCCGCTGACGATGATCAGGCGCATGTTCAGAGCTCGTTCTGGACGTTCAAGACGACCTGATAAAGCGCTTCGTTGCTGTCGGCGGCACGCAGACGGTCACGAACATCTTTGCGGTCGAGCATGCTGGCGATCTGGCGCAGCAATTCGAGATGCGCGTCAGTGGCGGCTTCTGGTACCAGTAGCACGAAGAGCAGGTCGACCGGCGCTCCGTCGATCGCGTCATAGTCGATGGGCGCATCCAAATGCAGCAATGCGCTTACGGGAGCGCTGCAACCTTTCAGGCGGCAGTGGGGAATGGCAATGCCGTTGCCGAACCCAGTGGAACCCAGCTTCTCGCGGGCAAGAAGCTTCTCGAAGACGTCCTGCATCTTCAGCTCGGGTACTTGCTGGGCAATCAGGTTGGCGACCTTTTCCAGGGCGCTCTTCTTACTGCCGCCCGGCACGTTCACCAAGGAACGGCCGGGGGTCAGGATGGATTCAAGTCGGGTCATGGATGAGGGGTATCAGCGTGCGGCTGCACCTTGCAGCAGGCTTTGCTGTTTTTCCTTGTGTTTTTTCAATTGGCGGTCGAGCTTGTCGGCCAGGGCGTCGATGGCTGCATACATGTCTTCGTGTTCTGCGTTGGCAACCACTTCACCGCCCGGGATCTGCAGGGTGGCTTCGACCTTCTGCTGCAGCTTCTCGACTTTCAGGATGACCTGCACGTTGGTGATCTTGTCGAAGTGACCCTCCACCCGGGCAAGTTTATCGAGTACATAGTCGCGCAGGGGCTCGGTGACTTCTACATGGTGTCCACTGATGTTGACTTGCATACAGCTTCTCCTTTTGTTGCCGTGCATGTAAGAGGCAGGTGTTGCACCTGCCACTGAAACGCCGTGGCACATCCGGGCTTTACATCAGTCGCTTGCGTTCGCTGGAAGGTGCAATGCCGAGCGACTCGCGGTACTTGGCGACCGTGCGACGGGCTACCTGGATGCCTTGTGCCTCCAGTAAACCAGCGATCTTGCTGTCACTCAATGGCTTTTTCTGATTTTCCGCAGCAACCAGTTTCTTGATGATCGCGCGGATTGCCGTGGACGAGCATTCGCCGCCTTCGGCAGTGCTGACGTGGCTGGAGAAAAAGTATTTCAACTCATAGATGCCGCGCGGCGTATGCATGTACTTCTGCGTAGTGACCCGCGAAATGGTCGACTCATGCATACCGACCGCTTCGGCGATATCGTGCAGTACCAGCGGCTTCATGGCCTCGTCGCCATAGTCGAGGAAACCGCGCTGGTGCTCGACGATCTGCGTGGCCACCTTCATCAGCGTCTCGTTGCGACTCTGCAGGCTCTTGATGAACCACCGAGCCTCTTGTAACTGGTTGCGCATGAAGGTGTTGTCGGCACTGGTATCCGCGCGGCGCACGAAGCCGGCGTACTGCGGGTTCACCCGCAACCGCGGCACCGCTTCCTGATTCAGCTCGACCAGCCAGCGATCGCTGTCCTTGCGTACGATGACGTCGGGAACGACATACTCCGGCTCGCTGGACTCGATCTGCGAGCCTGGACGTGGATTGAGGCTCTGTACCAGCTCGATGACCTGGCGCAACTCGTCTTCCTTGAGCTTCATGCGGCGCATCAGTTGGCTGTAGTCGCGGCTGCCGAGCAGGTCGATGTAGTCGCTGACCAAGCGCTGCGCTTCGGCCATCCACGGCGTGCCGGCGGGCAGTTGGCGCAGTTGCAGCAGCAAGCATTCGCCGAGTGTGCGGGCACCGATGCCGGCAGGTTCGAACTGCTGGATGCGGTGCAGAACCGCTTCGACTTCATCCAGCTCGATGTCGAGCTCAGGATCGAAACCGGCGCAGATCTCCTCGAGGCTGTCTTCGAGATAGCCCTGGGCGTTGATGCTGTCGATCAGGGTGACGGCGATCAGTCGGTCGGTATCCGACATCGGGGCCAGGTTGAGTTGCCACAGCAGGTGGCTTTGCAAGCTCTCGCCTACGGACGTGCGGGTCGTGAAGTCCCATTCGTCGTCATCGTTGCTCGGCAGGCTGCTGGCGCTGGTCTGGTAGATATCTTCCCAGGCCGTGTCTACTGGCAGTTCGTTGGGGATGCGTTCACTCCACTCGCCTTCGTCGGTGGACTCGGCATTGCCACTGCTTTCCTGAAAGCTGCTGTCCTGGGCTTCGGCGACCGGTTTGCTCTCGCCGTTTTCGGCCATCGGGTCGCTGTTGTCGAAGTCGTCGCCTTCTTCCTGGCGTTCGAGCATCGGATTGGATTCCAGCGCTTCCTGGATTTCCTGCTGGAGGTCCAGGGTGGAAAGCTGGAGCAGACGAATGGCCTGTTGCAACTGAGGGGTCATCGTCAGTTGCTGGCCCATTTTTAGGACGAGCGATGGTTTCATGGCTGGGGCTTAATACCTTGTTCGCCGGCGCGCATGCGCCATCCACTACAGGGCGCCGGAGCGCCAAATCTTAAGCAAGTTATATGCCTGAAATTGTAGCGTTTGCCTAGAGCGCTGTAACACTTAAGCCCGTTTCAACAGGTTTTAACAGCGCTCCAGGCCGTTGCCTGGCTGTCAGAGGCGGAACTCATGACCCAGGTAAACTTCCTTGACCAACTGGTTGGCCAGGATGGTCTCGGCGTCGCCCTCAGCGATCAGTTGACCGTCGTTGACGATGTAGGCGGTCTCGCAGATGTCGAGCGTTTCACGCACGTTGTGATCGGTGATCAGGACGCCAATGCCTTTGGCCTTGAGGTGGTGGATGATCTGCTTGATGTCACCCACTGAAATCGGGTCGACGCCGGCAAAGGGTTCGTCCAGCAGGATGAACTTCGGCGAAGTGGCCAGGGCGCGGGCAATCTCGACCCGGCGTCGTTCGCCGCCGGACAGGCTCATGCCCAGGTTGTCGCGAATGTGGCTGATGTGGAATTCCTGCAGCAGGCTTTCCAGCTCCTTGCGACGACCGTCGCGGTCGATGTCCTTGCGGGTCTCGAGGATGGCCATGATGTTGTCGGCCACCGACAGCTTGCGGAAGATCGAGGCTTCCTGCGGCAGGTAGCCGATGCCTGCCTGCGCACGACCATGCATGGGCTGGTGGCTGACATCAAGGCTGTCGATGAGCACGCGGCCCTGGTCGGCCTGCACCAGGCCCACGATCATGTAGAAGCAGGTGGTCTTGCCGGCGCCGTTGGGGCCGAGCAGGCCGACGATCTGGCCACTGTCGATGGACAGGCTGACATCGCGTACGACCTGGCGGCCCTTGTAGCTCTTGGCCAGGTGCTGAGCTTTGAGGGTTGCCATCTGTTATTCGGCCTTTTTCTTCGGTTGGATGACCATGTCGATGCGCTGACGAGGTTGGGTCACCTTGCCACCACGACCGGCGGTTGCCACCTGGGTCTTGGTGTTGTAGACGATTTTCTCGCCTTCGGTGGTGTTGCCTTCGTTCTCGACCTTGGCGCGGTCGGTGAGGATGACCATGTCCTTCTGCGCCTGGTACTGGATGGTCACTGCCCAGCCTTTCATCTTGTCGGGCTTGGCGGCCGATTGCTGTTGCTCGAAGTAGGCCAGGTTACCCACCGAAGTCACCACGTCGATATCGCCGGAGGGCGCACGGGTCATGGTCACGGTGTTGCCTTTGATCACCATCGAGCCCTGGGTGATGATGACATCGCCGGTGTAGGTGGCCACGCCCTGCTTGTCGTCCAGGTGCGCGTTGTCAGCCTGGATGCGGATCGGCTGATCACGGTCGTTCGGCAGGGCCAAGGCGCTCGCGCTTCCCAGTGCTGCGCTCAGGCTGAGCAAAAGGGGGAGGGTTTTAACGAGCCTCATACTGTCCTCTTACGTTGGACAGCAGGTCCATCCTGCCGTCTTCCAAGTACGCTTTCATTCCTACGCCCGTGGTCGTGCCACCGGCGCCGTCGATTCTAACGGCTTGATCGGTCTGCGCATATTGCTTCTGCGGGAACACCGTCATGCGGCTGCTGGTAATCAGGGTGTCACGCTGCTTCTCGTCGGTGCGGGCAATACGTACGTTGTCGATCAGTTCAACTTCGCTGCCGTCCGGATTGACCTCGGCGCGCACGCTCTGGACATGCCAGGGGTAAGCGGTGCCGCGGAAAATATGCATGTCTGGCGTGGTCACCAGCGTGATTTCGCTGGCTTTGAGGTGTTCGACCTTGTCGGCGGTCATTTCGTACTGCAGCTTGCCATCAGGCAAGAACTGGACGCTGTGTGCATTGATCGCATAGTAGTCGATGGCGCTCTCGTCGACCTGGGCCGCAGGCTCGTCGAGGAAGCTCTCCGGACTGATGTTCCAGTAGCCGACTGCGACCAGGACGGCGGCGATGGCCGTCAACAGCAGGGCATTGCGAATTTTCTTGCTGAACATGGCGTGGCCTACAGGTAATGTGCGTTGGCAGCGTCCAGGGTGCCCTGGGCCTGCATGATCAGTTCACAGAACTCGCGGGCGGCGCCTTCGCCGCCGCGGGCCTGGGTGACGCCGTGGGCATGATCGCGCACGAAGGCTGCGGCGTTGGCCACGGCGATCCCCAGGCCAACCCGGCGAATCACCGGCAGGTCGGGAAGGTCGTCGCCCAGGTACGCCACTTGGTCGTGGCGCAGGCCCAGTTCGGCGAGCAGGCCATCGAGCACCACCAGTTTGTCCTCGCGCCCCTGGAACAGGTGCGGTATGCCGAGATTGCGGGCGCGACGCTCGACCACCGGAGTTTTGCGTCCACTGATGATAGCGGTGGTGACGCCAGAAGCCATGAGCATCTTGATGCCGTGGCCATCCAGGGTGTTGAAGGTCTTGAACTCGCTACCGTCTTCCAGGAAATACAGGCGGCCGTCGGTCAGCACGCCATCGACATCGAAAACGGCCAGTTTGACGGCTTTGGCCCGTTGCATCAGGTCTTGGTTCATTTCACATCACTCCGGCACGCAGCAGGTCGTGCATGTTCAGCGCGCCGGTCGGGCGATCCTGCTCGTCGACCACCACCAGCGCGCTGATCTTGTGGTCTTCCATGATCTTGAGGGCCTCGGCGGCGAGCATTTCGGCGCGGGCGGTCTTGCCATGGACAGTCATCACTTCGTCGATCAGCGTGCGATGCACGTCGATGTTGCGATCCAGGCTGCGGCGCAGGTCACCGTCGGTGAAGACGCCGGCCAGCCGGCCGTCGGGCTCCATGACCACCGTCATGCCCAGGCCCTTGCGCGACATTTCCAGCAGCGCGTCCTTGAGCAGGGTGCCCCGTTGTACCTGCGGCAATTCGTCACCGGCATGCATGACGTGCTCGACCTTGAGCAGCAAGCGACGTCCCAGTGCCCCCCCCGGATGGGAGAAGGCGAAATCCTCGGCGGTGAAGCCGCGGGCCTCGAGCAAGGCAATGGCCAGCGCGTCGCCCAGCACCAGGGCCGCGGTGGTTGACGACGTCGGAGCCAGGTTCAACGGGCAGGCTTCCTGGGCGACGCTGGCGTCCAGATTCACTTCGGCGGCCTGGGCCAGCGGCGAGTCTATCTTGCCAGTCAGGCTGATCAGGCAGATGCCCAGACGCTTGATCAACGGCAGCAAGGTCACGATTTCGGCAGTACTGCCGGAATTGGACAGGGCCAAGATGATGTCGTCGCGGGTGATCATGCCCATGTCGCCGTGGCTGGCCTCGGCCGGGTGCACGAAGAACGAGGGTGTCCCGGTACTGGCCAGCGTGGCGGCGATCTTGTTGCCGATATGGCCGGACTTGCCCATGCCGACCACCACGACGCGCCCCTTGCTGCCCAGAATCAGCTCGCAAGCCTTGACGAAATTGTCGTCGATACGCGCTCGCAGGCCTTGTACGGCCTCGAGTTCCAGGCTCAGGGTACGCTGGGCGGAATGGATCAGCTCGCTGGATTGGCTCATGTCGAAAAAGCAATGCCTGATGAAAAGGCGCCGATTATAGCGACAATGTGAGAAACCCTCACCTTCGAGTTGTCGTAGAGACACGCGCCGGTTGCTGTATGGCGCCTGAACGACCCTGGGAAAGTACCTTGGGGAGCCTTGTACGCAGTGCTATAGTTCGCCGCTGTTTGGCCCGCCGGGACGCACGTGTCTTCCTCATGAGGAGCGGCGTCCATGTTGACGAGGCCACCTAGCAAGGAGTCTAGATGAGTTCGGATAGCGCCTACGCGGTCGAGTTGAAGGGTGTGACCTTCAAACGCGGTTCGCGCAGCATTTTCAACAACGTCGACATCCGTATCCCCCATGGCAAGGTCACCGGCATCATGGGGCCTTCCGGGTGCGGCAAGACCACGCTGCTGCGCCTGATGGGCGCGCAGTTGCGTCCTTCCAGCGGCGAGGTCTGGGTCGCCGGTCAGAACCTGCCTGCGCTGTCGCGCAGCGATCTGTTCGATGCCCGCAAGCAGATGGGCGTATTGTTCCAGAGCGGTGCGTTGTTCACCGATCTGGACGTCTTCGAGAACGTGGCATTCCCCCTGCGGGTACACACCGAACTGCCCGACGAGATGATCCGCGACATCGTGCTGATGAAGCTGCAGGCCGTGGGCCTGCGCGGCGCCATCGACCTGATGCCCGACGAGCTTTCCGGCGGCATGAAGCGCCGTGTCGCGCTGGCCCGTGCCATTGCGCTCGATCCGCAGATACTGATGTACGACGAACCTTTCGTCGGTCAGGACCCCATCGCCATGGGCGTCCTGGTACGACTGATCCGCCTGCTCAACGATGCCTTGGGTATCACCAGTATCGTGGTGTCCCACGACTTGGCCGAGACGGCGAGCATCGCCGACTATCTCTATGTCGTGGGTGACGGTCAGGTGCTGGGGCAGGGCACGCCCGACGAACTGATGGGCTCGGACAACCCGCGCATTCGTCAATTCATGAAGGGCGATCCGGACGGGCCGGTACCCTTTCATTTTCCCGCGCCAGACTACCGCGCCGATCTGCTGGGAGCGCGTTGATGCGCAGAAAATCCTTACTCGAACGCATTCGCCTGTTCGGTCGCGCGGCTATCGACGTGCTGGCCGTGCTTGGGCGTTCCTGCCTGTTCCTCTTCCATGCTCTGGCCGGGCGTGGCGGTATCGGCGGCGGCTTTCAACTGCTCACCCGGCAGTTGTACTCGGTCGGTGTGCTGTCGTTGGCGATCATCGTCGTTTCCGGCATGTTCATCGGCATGGTGCTGGCTCTGCAGGGCTACAGCATTCTCACCAAGTACGGCTCGGAACAGGCCGTGGGCCAGATGGTCGCGCTTACGCTGCTGCGTGAACTGGGTCCGGTCGTCACCGCGTTGCTGTTCGCCGGCCGTGCAGGCTCCGCGCTCACTGCCGAAATCGGCAACATGAAGTCGACCGAGCAGCTCTCCAGCCTGGAGATGATCGGCGTCGATCCGCTCAAGTACATCGTGGCGCCGCGTCTGTGGGCCGGCTTCATCTCGTTGCCGCTGCTGGCCCTGATTTTCAGTGTGGTCGGTATCTGGGGTGGCTCCTGGGTGGCCGTCGACTGGCTGGGCGTCTACGAAGGCTCGTTCTGGGCCAACATGCAGAACAGCGTGTCGTTCAGCGACGACGTGATCAACGGGCTGATCAAGAGCCTGGTGTTCGCCTTCGTCGTCACCTGGATTGCCGTATTCCAAGGGTATGACTGCGAACCCACCTCAGAAGGGATCAGCCGTGCCACCACCAGGACCGTGGTCTATGCCTCGCTGGCCGTCCTGGGTCTGGACTTTATTCTGACCGCCTTGATGTTTGGAGATTTCTGATGCAAAACCGCACCCTGGAAATCGGTGTCGGCCTGTTCCTCCTGGCCGGGATCCTGGCGCTGTTGCTGCTGGCCCTGCGCGTCAGCGGGCTGTCGGCCAGCCCGAGCACCGACACCTATAAAGTTTATGCCTACTTCGACAATATCGCCGGTTTGACTGTCAGAGCGAAGGTGACCATGGCCGGTGTGACCATTGGCAAGGTCACCGCCATCGATCTGGATCGCGACTCCTTCACCGGTCGGGTCACGCTGCAGTTGGACAAGTCGGTCAATAACCTGCCGACCGATTCCACGGCGTCGATCCTGACCGCTGGGTTGCTCGGCGAGAAATACATCGGTATCAGCGTGGGCGGCGAGGAAGCTGTGCTCAAAGAGGGCAGCACGATTCACGACACCCAGTCGGCCCTGGTGCTTGAAGATCTGATTGGCAAGTTCCTGCTCAACTCCGTTGGCAAGGAACCCAAAGAAGCCCAACCAGCTAATTGAGGAATTTCCATGATTTCGATCCTGCGACGTGGTCTGCTGGTGTTGCTGGCGACTCTCCCTTTGATGGCCCTGGCGGCTCCCGGGCAGTCCCCGCGCGATGTGGTGCAAAGCACCACGAATGAGCTGCTGTCCGACCTAAAGGCCAACAAGGCACAGTACCGATCCAACCCCACGGCGTTTTATGAGGCGCTCAACCGCATCCTTGGCCCTGTGGTCGATGCCGACGGCATCTCCAGAAGCATCATGACGGTCAAGTACTCGCGCAGGGCATCGCCTGAGCAAATGCAGCGCTTCCAGGATAACTTCCGTCGCAGCCTGTTCCAGTTCTACGGCAATGCGCTGCTCGATTACGACAATCAGGGCATTACCGTCGATCCGGGCAGTGCCGTTAAAGATAATCGCGCAACGGTCGGCATGAAGGTTTCCGGCAACAACGGGGCTATCTATCCGGTGTCCTACACCTTGGAAAACCTGGGTGGCGAGTGGAAGGTGCGTAACGTCATCGTCAACGGTATCAATATCGGCAAACTGTTCCGTGACCAGTTCGCCGATGCCATGAATCGCAACCGCAACGACTTGGACAAGACCATCGACGGCTGGGCTGGCGAAGTGGCCAAGGCCAAGGAAACTGCCGACAACTCGCCCGAGAAGGCGGTCAAATGAGCGAGTCCGGGGTAAGCATGGCCGAGCCGGGCGTGCTGAGCCTGGCCGGCGTGCTGGACTATCGCAGCGGGCCCGTCTTGCGCAAACAGGGCAAGGCGCTGATCGCCGCCAGCCGTGAGCCGCGGCTGGTGCTCGATTGCGCGGCGGTGAGCAAATCCAGTAGCGTGGGGCTGTCTTTGCTGTTGGCGTTCATCCGTGATGGGCAAGGCCTCGGCAAGGCATGCGAAGTCCGGAACATGCCCGCTGATATGCGGGAAATCGCCGAGGTCTATGGTCTCGACGAGGTATTGGCGGGCTGATAGCCCGCCTCGCCGAAAACGCCCCTCGGTCAGCGCGTCCAGCTATTGGGCTTCGCAGGCGAGGGGCTTTTTTGTATGATGGCCGACCCGCGCGCACTGGGCGCCGATTGAGGTTGAGCATGCAGGCCGTAGAAGTTAAGAGCTTCCTTGAAGAAAAACTGCCGGGAACCCGGGTCGAAGTTGAGGGCGAAGGCTGCAACTTCCAGTTGAACGTGATCAGCGACGAGCTGGCCGGCCAGAGCCCGGTCAAGCGCCAGCAGGCGATCTATGCTCACCTGAATCCGTGGATCGCCGACGGCAGCATCCATGCGGTAACCATGAAATTTTTCAGCAGCGCAGCCTGGGCTGAGCGCACCTGAGCCAACAGTTGGCGGCGAGATTGAAATGGACAAACTGATTATCACGGGTGGCGCACGTCTCGACGGCGAAATCCGCATTTCCGGGGCCAAGAACGCGGCACTGCCGATTCTTTCGGCGACACTGCTGGCCGATGGCCCGGTTACCGTCGGCAACCTGCCGCACCTGCACGACATCACCACCATGATCGAGCTGTTCGGGCGCATGGGCATCGAGCCTGTGATCGACGAAAAGCTGGCCGTGGAAATCGACCCGCGCACCATCAAGACCCTGGTCGCGCCGTATGAGCTGGTCAAGACCATGCGCGCCTCGATCCTGGTGCTCGGCCCGATGGTCGCTCGCTTCGGTGAGGCTGAAGTGGCCCTGCCAGGCGGTTGCGCCATTGGTTCGCGTCCGGTCGACCTGCACATCCGTGGCCTGGAAGCCATGGGCGCGAAGATCGAGGTCGAAGGCGGCTACATCAAGGCCAAGGCGCCTGAAGGCGGCCTGCGCGGTGCGCACTTCTTCTTCGATACCGTCAGTGTGACCGGTACCGAGAACATCATGATGGCCGCTGCGCTGGCCAAGGGTCGCAGCGTGCTGCAGAACGCTGCACGCGAGCCTGAGGTGGTCGACCTGGCCAACTTCCTGATCGCCATGGGCGCCAAGATCCAGGGCGCGGGCACCGACACCATCACCATCGATGGCGTCGAGCGCCTGCACTCGGCCACGTACCGGGTGATGCCCGACCGTATCGAGACCGGCACCTACCTGGTCGCCGCCGCCGTCACCGGTGGTCGGGTCAAGGTCAAGGACACCGATCCGACCATCCTCGAAGCGGTCCTGGAGAAACTCAAGGAAGCCGGCGCCGAGATCACCACCGGCGAAGACTGGATCGAGCTGAACATGCACGGCAAGCGGCCCAAGGCCGTCAACCTGCGCACCGCCCCGTACCCGGCGTTCCCCACCGACATGCAGGCGCAGTTCATTTCCCTGAACGCCATCGCCGAAGGCACCGGTGCCGTGATCGAGACCATTTTCGAGAACCGCTTCATGCACGTGTACGAGATGCACCGCATGGGCGCGCAGATTCAGGTCGAAGGCAACACCGCCATCGTCACCGGCGTCACTGCGCTCAAGGGTGCTCCGGTCATGGCCACCGACCTGCGCGCTTCGGCCAGCCTGGTGCTGTCTGCGCTGGTGGCTGAAGGCGATACCTTGATCGATCGCATCTACCACATCGACCGTGGCTACGAGTGCATCGAAGAAAAACTGCAGATGCTGGGCGCGAAGATCCGTCGCGTACCGGGTTAATCCGGCCTCTGCCTGTGATCGGCACAAGGACGTGCCAGCCGAATCGAACGCGGTCGGGTCCAGGACCCGGCCGGCCGTAGCTGCTTAAGGACCGACGTTGCAATGTTGACCATCGCGCTTTCCAAGGGCCGTATTCTCGACGATACCCTGCCGTTGCTGGCCGAGGCCGGTATCGTGCCGACCGAGAATCCGGACAAGAGCCGCAAGCTGATCATCCCAACCACGCAGGACGACGTGCGCCTGCTGATCGTGCGCGCCACCGATGTGCCGACCTATGTCGAGCACGGCGCTGCCGACCTGGGCGTGGCTGGCAAGGACGTGCTGATGGAATACGGCGGCCAGGGGCTCTACGAGCCGCTGGACCTGCAGATCGCCCAATGCAAGCTGATGACCGCCGGTGTGGTGGGTGCGCCGGAGCCCAAGGGGCGTCTGCGCGTAGCCACCAAGTTCGTCAATGTCGCCAAGCGTTACTACGCCGAGCAGGGCCGTCAGGTCGACATCATCAAGCTGTACGGCTCCATGGAACTGGCACCGCTGATCAACCTCGCCGACAAGATCATCGACGTGGTGGACACCGGCAACACCTTGCGCGCCAACGGTCTCGAACCCCAGGAACTGATCGCCACGATCAGCTCGCGACTGGTGGTGAACAAGGCCTCCATGAAGATGCAGCACGCCCGCATCCAGACCCTCATCGACACCTTGCGCAAGGCTGTCGAGTCGCGACACCGCGGTTGACCTCTGCGCGCGACCTTCGCTGTCGCGCCCGTCGATCCGCGTCATTGCCACTTTTCTCGGGTGCCCGCGCGGATCGACTGGTAGCCTAGGGCGCCTGAGCATTCGCCACTAAAACGAGGCCCTCGTCATGACGCTGTCCACTGCAATCGCCCGTCTCAACGCTGCCGATCCGGATTTCGCACGCCATCTGGATCATCTGCTGAGCTGGGAGAGCGTGTCCGACGACGCGGTCAATCAGCGGGTGCTCGACATCATCAAGGCCGTGCGTGAGCGAGGCGACGCCGCGCTGGTGGAGTTCACCCAGCGCTTCGATGGCGTTCAGGCCAGCAGCATCGATGACCTGATCCTCGACCGCGAGCGCCTGGAACTGGCGCTCACGCGCATCACTCCAGCGCAGCGCGAGGCGTTGGAAACCGCTGCCAATCGGGTACGCAGCTACCACGAGCGGCAGAAACAGGACTCCTGGCAGTACACCGAGGCCGATGGCACGGTGCTGGGCCAGAAAGTCACTCCGCTGGACCGCGCCGGGCTGTACGTGCCGGGCGGCAAGGCGTCCTACCCTTCGTCGGTACTGATGAACGCCATTCCCGCCAAGGTTGCCGGGGTTGGCGAAGTGGTCATGGTGGTGCCGACGCCACGGGGCGAGCTGAACGAACTGGTGCTGGCCGCGGCCTGCATCGCCGGGGTCGATCGGGTGTTCACCGTTGGCGGTGCACAGGCAGTCGCAGCGTTGGCCTACGGCACCGAAAGCGTCCCGCAGGTGGACAAGATCGTCGGCCCGGGCAACATCTACGTGGCCACTGCCAAGCGCCATGTGTTCGGTCAGGTCGGCATCGACATGATCGCCGGCCCCTCGGAGATCCTCGTGGTCTGCGATGGTCACACCGATCCGGACTGGATCGCCATGGACCTGTTCTCCCAGGCCGAGCACGACGAAGATGCCCAGGCGATCCTGGTCAGCCCGGATGCCGATTTCCTCGACCGCGTCGCCGCCAGTATCGAAAAGCTGCTGCCGACCATGGAGCGCGCCGACATCATCGAGAAATCGATCAATGGTCGTGGTGCGCTGATCCAGGTGCGCGACATGCAGCAGGCCATCGAGGTGGCCAATCGCATCGCGCCCGAACACCTGGAGCTGTCGGTGGCCGACCCGCAGGCCTGGCTGGGGCAGATCCGCCATGCCGGAGCGATCTTCATGGGACGTCACACCAGCGAAGCGCTGGGCGACTACTGCGCTGGCCCCAATCACGTGTTGCCTACCTCCGGCACGGCGCGATTCTCCTCACCGCTGGGCGTCTACGACTTCCAGAAGCGCTCCTCGATCATTTTCTGCTCCGAGCAGGGTGCCTCGCAGTTGGGGCATACCGCATCCGTACTGGCCCGTGGCGAGTCGTTGACCGCCCACGCGCGCAGCGCCGAATTCCGTATTCTCGACAACAAGGGGAACTGAACATGAGTCGATTCTGGAGCCCCTTCGTCAAGGATCTGGTGCCCTATGTCCCAGGCGAGCAACCCAAGCTCGCTCGGTTGGTGAAGCTCAACACCAACGAAAACCCCTACGGCCCATCACCCAAGGCCTTGCAGGCCATGCGCGAGCAGTTGAACGATGACCTGCGCCTGTACCCGGACCCCAACGGTGATCGGCTCAAGCAGGCAGTCGCTGAGTACTATGGCGTCAGCGCGCAGCAGGTGTTCGTCGGCAATGGCTCGGACGAGGTGCTGGCACACATCTTCCACGGACTGTTCCAGCACCCGGGGCCGCTGCTGTTCCCGGACATCAGCTACAGCTTCTATCCGGTGTACTGCGGTCTGTACGGCATTGCGTACCAAGCCGTGGCGCTGGACGAGGCGTTCCAGATCCGCATCGAGGACTATCAGCGCCCCAATGCCGGCATCATCTTCCCCAATCCCAACGCGCCCACGGGTTGTCTGCTGCCATTGCAGGCCATCGAGCAACTGCTGCAGGCCAATCGTGACTCGGTGGTGGTGGTGGACGAAGCCTATATCGACTTCGGCGGCGAGACGGCGATCAGCCTGGTCGCGCGCTACGACAACCTGCTGGTGACCCAGACCTTGTCCAAGTCGCGTTCGCTGGCTGGGCTGCGGGTCGGTCTGGCCGTCGGGCATCCCGATCTGATCGAAGCCTTGGAGCGGATCAAGAACAGCTTCAACTCCTACCCGCTGGACCGCATGGCCATTGCCGGCGCGGCTGCAGCGTTCGAGGACGAGGCCTATTTCGCACAGACGTGCCAAAAGGTCATCGACAGCCGCGAGGCACTGGTCGAGCAACTGACCGCGCGCGGCTTCGAGGTGCTGCCCTCGGCGGCCAACTTCATCTTCGCTCGCCATCGGCAACAGGACGCTGCACAACTGGCGGCGCGTCTACGTGAACACGGGGTGATCGTGCGTCACTTCAAGCAGACCCGCATCGACCAGTTCCTGCGCATCACCATCGGCACGCCGGAGATGAACCAGGCGCTGCTCGACGCGTTGCCCGCTTGAAGCGGGTTAACGGGGCCGAGCCCGAACAGCACGAAGCCGACGAGTGGCTGATCGATGCCGAGGCCGATGACGAGCAGGTCCAGCAGCAGCCGGTGACGCTGCAGCGCCCCTGGCTGCTGTTGCTGGGCCTGGTGCTGGTCGCTCTGAACCTGCGCCCGGCGCTGTCGAGCATGGCGCCGGTGCTGGGGCAGGTGTCCGATGGCCTGGGCTTGAGCGCTTCGGCGGCAGGTCTGCTGACTACCCTGCCAGTCTTGTGCCTGGGGCTTTTCGCGCCGTTGGCACCCGTGCTGGCGCGGCGCCTGGGAAGCGAACGGGTAATTCTCGGCATTCTGCTGATGCTGGCCCTGGGTATCGTGGTGCGCAGTGCGTTGGGTGTCGCTGGAGTCTTCATCGGCAGCCTCATCGCCGGTGCCAGTATCGGCATCATCGGCGTGTTGCTGCCAGGCATCGTCAAACGGGATTTCCCCGCCCATGCCGGCACGCTGACTGGGGTCTACACCATGGCCTTGTGCCTGGGCGCGGCCATGGCGGCGGGCAGTACCGTGCCGCTCAGTCATGTCTTCGACGACCGTTGGGCGCTGGGCCTGGGCTTCTGGGCCGTGCCTGCGCTGCTGGCGATGCTGGTGTGGATGCCGCAGGCTCGCCAGGGGCACGGCGCCCATAAGGTCGCCTATCGGGTACGGGGCCTCTGGCGCGATCCGCTGGCCTGGCAGGTGACCTTGTACATGGGCCTGCAGTCGTCGCTGGCCTACATCGTGTTCGGCTGGTTGCCCTCCATCCTCATCGGCCGTGGCCTGAGCCCGACCGAAGCTGGGCTGGTGCTGTCCGGATCGGTGCTGGTGCAACTGATCAGCTCGCTCAGCGCCCCGTGGCTGGCGACCCGAGGCAAGGATCAGCGGCTGGCGATCGTGCTGGTCATGCTGATTACCCTGTGCGGGTTGTTCGGCTGTCTGTACGCCCCGGTTTCCGGACTCTGGGGCTGGGCCGTCTTGTTAGGGCTGGGGCAGGGCGGCACCTTTGCCTTGGCCTTGACCCTGATCGTATTGCGTTCGAAGGACGCCCACGTCGCCGCCAACCTGTCGAGCATGGCTCAAGGCGTGGGCTATACCCTGGCATCGATGGGGCCGTTCGCCGTTGGCCTGGTGCACGACCTGACCGGCGGCTGGGCTGCGGTGGGCTGGATCTTCGGCGTGCTGGGCCTGGGCGCCATCGTCTTCGGGCTGGGTGCCGGGCGGGCCCTGCACGTGCAGGTGGTCAGCGAGCGTGTGCAGCGCTGAACGCCCGCTCATTGGCTTGTTCACCGCAATGATGGGCATGGCGCCCGCAGGTTGCGCGGATTATCGTGCAGCCTTCAATCCCTTTCTCGGATCTGCCCCATGAGCGACGCCAACAGCGCCTTGATCACCCGTTTCTACCAGGCCTTCCAGCGCCTGGACGCCGAGGCCATGGTGGCCTGCTACAGCGACGACATCGTCTTCAGCGATCCGGCCTTCGGTACCCTGAGGGGCAAGGATGCAGGCGATATGTGGCGAATGTTGATCAGCCGCGCCAAGGATTTCTCCCTGACCTTCGACCATGTGCGCGCCGACACGCGCGGCGGTAGCGCGCATTGGGTCGCCACCTATGTGTTTGGCCAGACCGGCCGTACGGTGGTCAACGATATCCAGGCCTGCTTCGTGATTCGCGACGGCTTGATCTGCCAGCATGACGACAGCTTCGATGTGTGGCGCTGGTCGCGTCAGGCACTGGGTACGCCAGGCCTGCTGTTGGGCTGGAGTCCGATGCTGCGCAACAATGTGCGTCAGCAGGCGTTGAATGGCCTGCGCGCGTTCCAGGCGCGCTGAGGCGTAGCGTCGTGGAAGGTGAGTCGATAGCCGAGGCGCCAGGCAAGCCTTGGTTCGTCTATCTGGTCCGGGCGGCCAATGGCTCGCTGTACTGCGGTATCAGCGACGATCCCCAGCGGCGCTTTCTCAAGCACCGCAGCGGGCAGGGCGCGCGCTATTTCAAGACCAGCCCTGCGCAGGCGCTCGTGTATGTGGAGCAGTGGCCCGACAGGCGCCAGGCGCTGCAACAGGAGCGGCTGGTGAAGAAGCTGCGCAAGTGCGCCAAGGAGGCCCTGGTGGCCTCCTATGTCAGTGAGCAGGTCGCAACCGAACTCAGTCCTTGCGACGTTTGAGCTGATCGACCAACTGCGTGGGCAGGCCCTTGATCACCAGGGTGCCGGCCGCTTCGTCATACTCGATCTTCGAGCCCAGCAGGTGCGCTTCGAAGCTGATCGACAAGCCCTCGGCCCGGCCGGTGAAGCGACGGAACTGGTTGAGGGTGCGCTTATCCGCTGGGATTTCCGGCGATAGCCCGTAATCCTTGTTGCGGATATGGTCGAAGAACGCCTTGGGGCGGTCCTCGTCGATCAGGCTCGACAGTTCTTCCAGGGTGATCGGCTCGCCCTGCTTGCTTTGACTGGTGGCGTAGTCGACCAGGGTCTGGGTCTTTTCCCGCGCCGCTTCTTCAGGCAGATCCTCGCTCTCGACGAAGTCGCTGAAGGCCTTGAGCAAGGTACGGGTTTCGCCAGGGCCGTCGACGCCTTCCTGGCAGCCGATGAAATCACGGAAGTAGTCCGAAACCTTCTTGCCGTTCTTGCCCTTGATGAAGGAAATGTACTGGCGTGAGTGCGTGTTGTTGTTCCATTCGGACAGATTTATGCGCGCCGCCAGATGCAGTTGCCCCAGGTCCAGGTGACGCGATGGCGTGACGTCCAGTTCGGCGTTCACTGCCACGCCTTCGCTATGGTGCAGCAAGGCGATGACCAGGTACTCGGTCATGCCTTGCTGGTAATGGGCGAACAGCACATGACCACCCGTGGACAGGTTGGACTCCTCCATCAGCTTCTGCAGGTGCTCGACCGCCACACGGCTGAAGGTGGCGAAGTCTTTTTCCTGCTCCTGGTACTGCTTGAGCCAGCCGCTGAGCGGATAGGCGCCGGACTCGCCATGGAAGAAGCCCCAGGCTTTGCCCTGTTTGGCGTTGTAGCTGTCGTTGAGGTCAGCCAGAAGATTTTCGATGGCATCCGATGCAGCCAGTTCGGTGTCTCGTGCATGGAGCACGGCGGGGCTGCCATCGGGCTTCTTGTCGATCAGGTGAACGATGCAATGACGGATTGGCATGGAATTCTCTGAAAAAAGGGGCGGTGGAACGCCGCGCTGCAAAGTCTCGCAGTTTACCGCAGGGCGGGGGCGATGCAGTGGTCAGATCGTGGCAGATACACGGTGTTGTATGTTTTTTGATCAAAAGTCGGTTTTTTCGGCAAAACCCCCGAAAAACCTGAATAAAAACAGTGTCGGCAGCGGATATTTCCGCAGGCCTGTGTTAGTTTTGCGCCGTCTTGCGCCCCTTGGGGTGGCGCATTGCTGGCAGCTCGCTTGCCTCGTGTCGAACCAAACGTCGATTTGCGCATCTACATTCGCGATTGGCGAGGCTAGCCGGGACTTCCGTGCAGGCCCGATAACGATGAAGCACGCTGCATACCTCTGATTTGATAGGGAAGGAACACCACCATGGCATTGACCAAAGACCAACTGATTGCCGACATCGCCGAAGCCATCGATGCGCCGAAGACCACCGCGCGCAACGCCCTGGAGCAACTGGGCCAGATCGTTGCCGACCAACTGGAAAACGGCGCTGAAATCACTCTGCCGGGCATCGGCAAGCTGAAAGTCTCCGAGCGTCCTGCCCGTACCGGCCGTAACCCTTCGACTGGCGCTGCCATCGAAATCGCGGCCAAGAAAGTCGTCAAGTTCGTACCTGCAAAAGTGCTGACCGACGCCGTCAACAAGTAATTGTCGATGCTTCGTTGAAACCGCGCCCGGCTTGTCCGGGCGCGGTTTTTTCATGCCCGCGTTTTGTCTCGACCGCTGGACCAGGCAGCCCGGGCGCTGTCGTCGTGGAAGCTCCAGGCGACCATGCGGCTTTGCTTCTGCCCTTGGCCCATCGCGACCACGCGTTGGTCACTGACGCCCGCTTGCTTCAGTGCTGCTTCGATCCCGGGCAGGTTGCCGACTTTGGACACCAGACTGGTGAACCACAGCACTTGGCTGGCGTACTGCACGCTTTCGCTGATCAACTGGCTGACGAAGCGAATCTCGCCCCCTTCGCACCACAGCTCATTGTTCTGCCCACCGAAGTTGAGCACCGGCAACCGGCGCTTGGGGTCCTGCTTGCCGAGGTTCTTCCATTTGCGCTGGCTGCCGCGCGTGGCTTCTTCGCGCGAGGCGTGGAAGGGCGGATTGCACAGGGTCAGGTCGAAGCGTTCGCTGGCCTGCAGCAGGCCGCTGAGGATACGGGTGCGCTCAGGTTGCAGGCGCAGCGTGACGGCCTTGCTCAGGCCATTGGCCTGGACGATGGTCTTGGCCGAGGCCAGTGCCACCTGATCGATGTCCGAGCCCAGGAATGACCAGCGGTAGTCACTGTGCCCGATCAGTGGGTAGATGCAGTTGGCGCCGACGCCGATGTCCAGTGCGCGCACTTTCGGGCCGCGTGGAATCTGTCCGCGACTGTCTTCGGCGAGCAGATCGGCCAGCACATGAATGTAATCGGCGCGGCCTGGGATGGGCGGGCAGAGGTAATCGGCGGGAATGTCCCAGTGCTGGATGCCGTATTGGGCCTTGAGTAACGCGCGGTTGAACACGCGCACGGCTTCGGGATTGGCGAAGTCGATGCTGGGTTTGCCATGGGGATTGGTGAGGGTGAAGCGGGCCAGATCGGGGTGTGCCTCGATCAGCCGGGGAAAGTCGTAGCGGCCCTGATGGCGGTTGCGTGGGTGCAGGGTAGGTTTGTCGATCATGGTCGCATCCGGTGTTGCGAACCTTTCGCGGCCCTGTCGCGGCGAGGCCGCTCCGGCAAGCGCCTAGTGGCGTGCAGGAGCGGCCTCGTGCCGCGACAGGGCCGCCAAGCGGCCCCAACGGTGTGTTGATTACAGCGCAGCGATCCGCGCGTGTTGCTCGGTGAAGTTGGCCAGTGCCTGTTCGGACTCAGCCAGCTTGGCGCGCTCCTTCTCGATCACCGCCGGCGGTGCCTTGTCGACGAAGGCGGCGTTGGACAGCTTGCCGCCGACCCGCTGGACTTCGCCCTGCAGGCGCTGGATTTCCTTGTTCAGGCGGGCCAGCTCGGCATCCTTGTCGATCAGGCCAGCCATGGGCACCAGCACCTGCAGATCGCCTACCAGGGCAGTGGCCGACAGCGGCGCTTCGTCCTGCTCGGTGAGCACGGTGAAGGACTCGACCTTGGCCAGCTTCTTGAGCAGGGCTTCGTTGTCCTGCAGGCGACGCTGGTCGTCGGCGTTGGCGTTCTTCAGGAACAGCGGCAGCGGCTTGCCTGGGCCAATGTTCATTTCGGCGCGAATGTTGCGCAGGCCCACCATCAATTCTTTGAGCCACTCGATATCGCCCTCTGCGGCCGTATCGATGCGGCTTTCGTTGGCCACAGGCCACGACTGCAGCATGATGGTCTTGCCCTGAACACCGGCCAGCGGCGCGATGCGCTGCCAGATTTCTTCGGTGATGAAGGGCATGAACGGATGGGCCAGGCGCAGCACCACTTCCAGCACGCGCACCAGCGTGCGACGCGTGCCGCGAGCACGCTCGATTGGCGCGTTCTCGTCCCACAGCACCGGCTTGGACAGCTCCAGGTACCAGTCGCAGTACTGGTTCCAGACGAACTCGTAGAGCGCCTGGCTGGCCAGGTCGAAACGGAACTGCTCGAGCTGGCGGGTCACCTCGGCTTCGGTGCGTTGCAACTGCGAGATGATCCAGCGATCGGCCAGCGACAGCTCACAGGCTTCGCCGTTCTGGCCGCAATCTTCGCCCTTGTCCAGCACGTAGCGGGCGGCGTTCCAGATCTTGTTGCAGAAGTTGCGATAGCCTTCGACACGGCCCATGTCGAACTTGATGTCGCGACCGGTGGAGGCCAGCGAGCAGAAGGTGAAGCGCAGGGCGTCGGTGCCGTAGCTGGCGATGCCCTCGGGGAATTCAGCCTTGGTCTGCTTGGCGATCTTCTCGGCCAGCTTGGGCTGCATCATGCCGCTGGTGCGTTTCTCCAGCAGCGCCTCGAGGGTGATGCCGTCGACGATATCCAGCGGGTCGAGCACGTTGCCCTTGGACTTGGACATTTTCTGTCCCTGACCGTCACGCACCAAGCCGTGCACGTACACGGTCTTGAACGGCACCTGGGGGGTGCCGTCTTCGTTCTTGATCAGGTGCATGGTCAGCATGATCATCCGGGCGACCCAGAAGAAGATGATGTCGAAGCCTGTGACCAGCACGTCGGTGGAGTGGAATTTCTTCAGGAACTCGGTCTGTTCCGGCCAGCCCAGGGTGGAGAAGGTCCACAGCCCCGAGCTGAACCAGGTGTCCAGGACATCGTCGTCCTGGCGCAGGGTCACGTCGGCCCCCAGGTTGTGCTTGCTGCGCACTTCCTGTTCGTTGCGCCCGACATATACCTGGCCAGCCTCGTCATACCAGGCTGGGATGCGGTGGCCCCACCACAGCTGACGGCTGATGCACCAGTCCTGGATGTCGCGCATCCAGGAGAAGTACATGTTCTCGTACTGCTTGGGCACGAACTGGATCCGGCCATCCTCCACGGCAGCGATGGCAGGCTCGGCCAGGGGCTTGGTGGAGACGTACCACTGGTCGGTCAGCCAAGGTTCGATGATGGTGCCGGAGCGGTCGCCCTTGGGCACCTTCAAGGCGTGGTCGTCGACACTCACCAGCAGGCCCTGGGCATCCAGATCAGCCACCATCTGCTTGCGCGCGACGAAACGGTCGAGCCCGGCGTACTGGGCCGGCAGGGACGTATCGACGCCCTCGTTGACGCTGCCATCGAGGTTGAAGGCCTGCACGGCGGCGAGCACGCTGGCGTTCTTGTCGAAGATGTTCAGCAGCGGCAGGTCGTGGCGCTTGCCGACTTCGTAGTCGTTGAAATCGTGGGCTGGGGTGATCTTCACGCAGCCGGTGCCGAATTCAGGGTCGCAGTAATCGTCAGCGATGATCGGGATGCGGCGACCGACCAGCGGCAGCTCGACGAATTGGCCGATCAGGGCCTGGTAGCGCTCATCGTTCGGGTTGACCGCAACGGCGACGTCGCCCAGCAAGGTTTCCGGACGGGTGGTGGCCACCACCAGGTGGTCCTTGCCTTCGGCCGTGGTGGCGCCATCGGCCAGCGGGTAGCGCAGGTTCCACAGATGGCCCTTTTCGTCGTGGCTTTCCACTTCGAGGTCGGAAATGGCGGTGTGCAGCTTCGTGTCCCAGTTGACCAGGCGCTTGCCGCGGTAGATCAGACCGTCTTCATGCAGGCGCACGAACGCTTCTTTCACTGCTTCGGACAGGCCGTCGTCCATGGTGAAGCGCTCACGGCTCCAATCGACCGACGAACCCAGGCGACGAATCTGACGGCTGATGTTGCCGCCGGACTGGTCTTTCCACTCCCAGACTTTTTCCAGGAACTGCTCGCGGCCCAAGTCGTGACGATTCTGGCCTTTGGCTTCGAGTTGGCGTTCGACGAGCATCTGCGTCGCGATGCCGGCATGGTCGGTGCCCGGCTGCCACAGGGTGTCGCGGCCCTGCATGCGGCGGAAGCGAATCAGGGCGTCCATGATCGCGTTGTTGAAGCCGTGGCCCATGTGCAGGCTGCCGGTGACGTTCGGCGGCGGGATCATGATGGTGTAGGACTCGCCTGCACCTTGCGGAGCGAAATAGTTTTCCGACTCCCAGGTGTTGTACCAGGAAGTTTCGATGGCGTGCGGCTGGTAGGTCTTATCCATGCGCGGCGGGACCCTTAGGCATTAATTCGGGAAAGCCGGGAAGTATAACCAAGCTGCGAGCTGCAAGCGACAAGCTGCAAGGAGGGCGCGCGTCAGGCCCATCGAAGCTGGACCACGATGAGCGCAACGCGCAGCGCGCGGCGGCTTACTCCGAACGCTTGATCAGGCGTTCCATGCGCGCCTCGAGGCGACGCTTGATTTCGGCTTCGATGTGCGGGGTGTAGTCGTTGATCACGTCTTGCATGATCGATTGCGCGGCGGCGCGCAACTCGGCGTCCAGGTGCAACAGGGTGTCCTGGCGGCGGGTCTGCGAGTCTTCGGCTGGCGCCGGTGCCGGTTCGGCGCTTGGCGCAGCGACTGGCGAAGATGCGTCCAACTGCAGGGGCATCTGCTCGACGGTTTCGGTGAGCAGTGGCGGCTGCAGGTCGGCGTCGCCCAACAGTTGGCGAATCGACTCGAGGTCGTCGAGCAGGTGGGCGGATGGGTTCTGGGAAGTGGGTTTGTCCATCGTCGTCAAAGTCGCTGTAAGCGGTGATCTTGCAGAGCATAGCCCTGTTCACGGTAGAAACGGAATCGGTCTCGGGCCGACTGGCGGATGGCTGCGTCCTCGACGACGATTTCCGCCACCCGCTCGAACTGGCCGACGAAGGCCGGCACACTGGCGCCGAGGTTGATCAACAGGTCGCGATGTTCGCCCGCACTGGCGTCGATGCCCAAGGCCACCTGGGCTTCAGGGTGCTGCTCGGCCAGGTCGTGGGGGACGAACGCCTCGCCCTTGAAGCGCCACAGGCGTTCGTCCAGATCCACGCGCTGCGCCTCGTCCTGGCAATGCAGGTAGACCCGATGGCCCAGGCGCCAAGCCTTCTCGCACAGCTTGCAGGCGAAGTCCAGGCGCGCCGACAGCGAGTCGGTGGGCAGAATGTAGAAGTCGACTTTGCTCATGGTCGGTCAGGTCGTCAGCGACGAGGCGACGGCAACGCCATCGCCTCGCTGCCATCAAACGCCCGCGCGATCCAGCAAGTACTGGGTCAGCAGGGGCACCGGACGCCCGGTGGCGCCTTTGTCCTTGCCGCCGCTGGTCCAGGCGGTGCCGGCGATGTCCAGGTGCGCCCAGCTGTAGTTCTTGGCGAAGCGCGACAGGAAGCAGCCGGCGGTGATGCTGCCCGCCTTCGGGCCGCCGATGTTGGCGATGTCGGCGAACGGGCTGTCCAGTTGCTCCTGGTATTCCTCGAACAGCGGCAGTTGCCAGGCGCGGTCGTCGGCGCGCTTGCCGGCGTCGAGCAGTTGGCCGACCAGATCGTCGTTGTTACCCATCAGGCCGGAGGTGTGGCTGCCCAGGGCGACGATGCAGGCACCGGTGAGGGTGGCGATATCGATCACGGCCTGCGGCTTGAAGCGCTCGGCGTAGGTCAGGGTATCGCACAGCACCAGACGGCCTTCGGCATCGGTGTTGAGGATTTCCACGGTCTGCCCGCTCATGGTGGTGACGATGTCGCCAGGTCGAGTCGCGCCGCCACTGGGCATGTTCTCGGCGCAGGCCAGCAGGCACACCAGGTTGATCGGCAGTTGCAGTTCGAGCACCGCGCGCAGAGTGCCGAACACGCTGGCCGCACCACCCATGTCGTATTTCATTTCATCCATGCCGGCGCCCGGCTTGAGGCTGATGCCGCCGGTGTCGAAGGTGATGCCCTTGCCGACCAGCACGAACGGCTTGTCGGCCTTCTTGCCGCCCTGGTACTGCATGACGATCAGTCGTGGCGGCTGATCGCTGCCCTGGCCGACGGCGTAGAACGCGCCCATGCCCAGGTCCTTGATCTTCTTCTCGTCGAGCACTTCGACCTTCAGGCCCTTGTGCGCCTTGCCCAGATCCTTGGCCTGCTCGGCGAGGAAGCTGGGGTGACAGATGTTCGGTGGCAGGTTGCCCAGGTCGCGGGTCAGCGCCATGCCGCTGGCGATGGCGGTGGCGTGCTTGACCGCGCGCTCGACCTCGGACAGGCCGGCCTTGTCGGCCAGCAGGGTGACCTTCTTCAGGGCGCGCGGCTCGGCTTTCTGGCTCTTGAAACGGTCGAACACGTAGGTGCCGTCGAGCAGGGTTTCTGCCAGCAGGCGGTATTTGCCGTAGTGACCGTCACGATTGGTCACGGCGATGTCGTCCAAGGCCAGCACGGCGTCGGTGCCGGCCAGGTTGCGCAGAGCCCCGGCGACGCTGGCGACCAGCTTGCGCCAGGTGCGGTCGCCCAAAGCCTCTTCCTTGCCGCAGCCGACCAGCAGTACGCGCTCGGCCTTGAGACCCGGCAGGTTGTGCAGCAACAGGGTCTGACCCGGCTTGCCGACCAGATCGCCGCGCTTGAGGATGGCTGCCAGGGCGCCTTCTGTCGCCAGGTCGATGGCCTTGGCGACGGCGCCAAGCTGACGGCCTTCACCGACCGGAACGACCAGAGTGGCGGTTTTCACGGATGCTGCGGCTACGGTCTTTACAACCAGTTGCATGTGAGGGTCCCCGAATGATCTGTAGAGTGGCGACGGCCGCGCAAGCGACGCGCCCGGCCTGGCGGCGCTGTCGCGGGCCAGTGGAAAAGCTGCCAGTTTGAGCCTGCCGGCGCCTCGCTGACAACCCCGGAGCCCGCTTTTGCAGGGGGGCATCCGGCTTTCGCCAGTCAGGACATTCGCTGTGATGCGCCGCCAAGTGACAGGCGCCCCCAATCACAGGATAATGCGCGCACTTTTGAATGGAGGTTCGCTGCTGGCGAACCGGCGCGGGTCCTGACTGTCCTTTCAGTCAGTGTCCTGGCAATCCGCCCCTGACAACCCAGGAGTGTCTGGTTTGATCGTCTTTCGTTATCTGTCCCGCGAGGTCCTGGTCACCTTGAGCGCCGTCAGCGCCGTGCTGTTGGTGATCATCATGAGCGGGCGCTTCATCAAGTACCTGGCCCAGGCGGCCCAGGGTGCACTCGATCCGGGTGTGCTGTTCCTGATCATGGGCTTCCGCCTGCCGGGCTTTCTGCAGCTGATCCTGCCGCTTGGGTTGTTCCTCGGCATCCTGCTGGCCTATGGCCGGCTCTACCTGGAAAGCGAGATGACCGTGCTTTCGGCCACCGGCATGAGCCAGCAGCGCCTGTTGGCGCTGACCATGGCGCCGGCTGCGCTGGTCGCGCTGTTGGTGGCGTGGCTGAGTCTGAGCCTGGCGCCGTTGGGCGTCGCCCAGGTGCAGAAGATCGTGGCCCAGCAAGATGCCTTGACCGAGTTCGATACCCTGGTGCCCGGTCGCTTCCAGAGCCTGCGTGACGGCACCCGTGTCACCTATGCCGAAACGATGTCCGACGATCGGGTCAATCTCGGTGGCGTGTTCATCTCCGAGAAGCGCTTCAATCAAGACAAGACCAAGGACCGTGCGCCTTCGGTACTGGTCGCCGAAAAGGGCCATCAGGAAGTCCAGGCCGACGGCAACCGCTACCTGATCCTGGAAAACGGCTATCGCTACGATGGCAACCCAGGCGAGGCCGGTTATCGTGCGATCAAGTACGAGACCTACGGTGTGCAATTGCCCAAGCCGGAAGTCAGCCAGGAGGTCACCGAGCGCGAAGCCATCCCGACCTCCGACCTGATCGGGCACGACGGTCTGCGCGAGCGCGCCGAGCTGCAGTGGCGGCTGTCGCTGCCGCTGCTGGTCTTCATCGTGACGCTGCTGGCGGTGCCGCTGGCCAGGGTCAATCCACGCCAGGGTCGCTTCCTCAAGCTGCTGCCGGCGATTCTTCTGTACATGGCCTACCTGACGATGCTGATTTCCGTTCGCGGTGCCCTGGAGAAAGGCAAGCTGCCGATTTCCCTTGGCTTCTGGTGGGTACACACGCTGTTCCTGCTCATCGGTCTTGCGCTGATGTACTGGGAGCCGCTGCGCTTGAAGATGGCCTCGCGCCGTGCGGGGGTGAGCCGTGGTTAAACTCGACCGCTACATTGGCAAGAGCGTACTGCTGGCCATTCTCGCCGTGCTGGGGATCATCCTCGGCCTGGCCTCGCTGTTCGCCTTCATCGACGAGATGGGTGACCTGAGCGACACCTACAGCCTGCTCGATGCCAGCAGCTATGTGCTGCTCACCGCGCCGCGCCGCCTCTACGACATGCTGCCGATGGCCGCACTGATCGGTTGCCTGATTGGCCTCGGCAGCCTGGCTAGCAGCAGCGAATTGACCATCATGCGTGCCGCTGGCGTGTCCATCGGCCGCATCGTCTGGGCGGTGATGAAGCCGATGCTGGTGCTGATGCTGGTCGGCCTGCTGATCGGCGAATACGTTGCCCCGGTCACCGAGAACAAGGCCCAGGCCGAGCGTTCGTTGGCCCAGGGCGGTGGCGAGGCGCAGAGCTCCAAGCGAGGCATGTGGCACCGCCAGGGCGACGAGTTCGTGCACATCAACTCGGTGCAGCCCAACGGCCTGCTGCTGGGCGTGACTCGCTACCGTTTCGACGACGAGCGCAAGATTCTCAGTTCCAGCTTCGCCCGTCGTGCCCTGTACAAGGACGAGCGCTGGGTGCTGCATGACGTCAACACCACGTTCTTCAAGGGCGATCACACCGAAGTGGTGCAGGTGCCGGAAGAACTCTGGGATGTTTCGGTGACGCCGGAACTGCTCAATACCGTGGTGCTGCCGCCCGAATCGCTGTCGATGACTGGGCTGTGGGAGTACATCCATTACCTGGCCGATCAGGGTCTGAACAATGCCCGCTACTGGCTGGCGTTCTGGAGCAAGATTCTGCAGCCGGTGGTGACCGCCGCATTGGTGCTGATGGCGATCTCCTTCATTTTCGGTCCGCTGCGCTCGGTGACCTTGGGTCAGCGCGTGTTCACCGGGGTGCTGGTGGGCTTCGTGTTCCGCATCGCCCAGGATTTGCTCGGCCCCTCGAGCCAGGTGTTCGGCTTCCCGCCGTTGCTGGCGGTGGTGATACCGGCAGGGGTCTGCGCCCTTGCAGGGGTATGGCTGCTACGAAGGGCGGGATGAGCCTAGCCTTGGCGTAAATGAAAAAGCCGACCCTAGGGTCTAATGCTGTTCACTTAATATCTGTATTGCTGGAATTAGGGCTGCTGCGCAGCCCATCGCGACGCAAGGCCGCTCCCACAGGGTCCGTACAGCCCCATGTTTCAGGGTTTGCGCGGACTTTGTGGGAGCGGCCTTGTGCCGCGAAAGGGCCGCGAAGCGGACCCAGCATTCTTTAAGTGAACAGCATTACGACCCTAGGGTCGACTATTTGCTGGCCGCTGCGCAGAGCCTAGGCTGGCCGCAGTCATTTCTTCGATTTTGGTACGCGTACCAGCCGGGTTTCGGAGTAGATGTCATGCCAACTGCGTTTGTGCTTGTCGATCAGCGACCAGATAAAGCCCAGGCCCAGGCACAGCCAGGACGCGATCGAGACCACGAAGCGCAGTAGAGCCTGCCACAATGTGATGGCGCTGCCGTCGGCATTCTGTACGCGCACTCCCCAGACCTGCATGCCCAGCGTCTGGCCGCCGTGGGTCCAGAACTTGGCGAAGAAGCCGAACAGTGCGAACAGCAGTACCGTGGACAGCAGCGGGTCGCCATCCAGCGCGCCCGCCTCGGTGAGCGCTCGCATGCGAGCCTCGCCGATGATCGACATCTGGATCAGCTTGTAGACGCCCGCCGTCACGATCAGCAGGGCCGTGCAGAGCAGGAAGTCGTAGAACATCGCTGCCAGGCGTCGGCCAAGGCCGACAGGCGGGAATTCACCCTGGGGAGTGAGCAAGGGCTTGGTCATGCACGGTGGCTCCGAAAGACGAAGCCGCCATTCTACGGTTAAAAAAAAGCCCCTGCACTTGGCAGGGGCTTTTTCGAAGCCGGATCGGCTTACTCTGCAACCTGAACCTTGTCAGCTTGCATGCCTTTCTGGCCTTGCACGGCTTCGAAGGTGACCTTCTGGCCTTCTTTCAGGCTCTTGAAGCCATTGCCTTCGATCGCGCGGAAGTGAACGAACAGATCCGCACCGCTTTCGGGGGTAATGAAGCCGTAACCTTTCTCGTCATTGAACCACTTGACGGTACCGTTCTGACGCTCAGCCATTTTCTTGCTTCCTATGAATCTTTAGATAGTGATTTCAGTTTCTTTCGTTTTGGAAGGACGAAAGAGTACTGGGCTGGGTTGCAGGAAAGTAAGAGACGTCAGACGGGTTGTAGCAAAATTCGGCTACTGGCCCAGGTCACGAACTGTTGCGACCCATGCAAACACAGTGAGCCGACTCTACGCCAACTCTCGCGACAAAAACAAGCCCCGAATCGCCTCCAGATCAGGCTTTTGCCGATTACCGACACAATGGTCGCAAACAGCATGGCGCCTGGGCTGGCGCCATGTTCGAAAGTTATTAAATGGGTTCGCAATCGAATAAGCGAGCGCTTAATGAATTACCTTCAACCTCGGTAGTAACGCGGCACAACGAAAGGCATTTTGCTGACCCTCAAGGCAACTTGTTTGCCCCGCACCACGGCGAACAGCGGCGTTTCCAATGCACTGTGTTCGCTATCGACATACCCCATCGCCACAGGCGCATTCAATGTCGGTCCGAAGCCGCCACTGGACACCCTTCCGACCGTCTTGCCGGTGCCATCGACGATGTCGGCACCTTCTCGAACCGGCGTGCGCTCCTGTGGCAGCAGGCCGACGCGCTTGCGGGCCACGCCCTCACGCTGCTGCTCGAACACCCGCTCAGCGCCTGGGAAACCGCCCGCACGCGCGCCGTCGGCGCGACGGGCCTTGGACACGGCCCACCACAAGCTGGCTTGCACTGCGCTGGTGTCAGGGTCCATGTCGTGTCCATACAGGCACAGCCCGGCTTCCAGGCGCAGCGAGTCGCGGGCGCCGAGGCCGATCGGCTGCACTTCGGGTTCGGCCAGCAGGCGCCGCGCCAGGGCTTCGGCGTGCTCCGTGGGTACCGAGATCTCGTAGCCGTCTTCGCCGGTGTAGCCAGAGCGACTGATCAGGCAATCCGCCTCGAGCAGCGTCACGCGCCGCACCTGCATGAAGGTCATCTGCGCCACTTCAGGTGCCAGGCGCTGCAGCACCGAGGCCGCTGCCGGGCCTTGCAGTGCCAGCAGGGCGCGCGTCTCGAACAGCGGTTGCACCTCGCAACGGGCGCCCAGATGCTCGCGCAGATGGGCCAGGTCCTGCTCCTTGCAGGCGGCGTTGACCACCAGAAAGAGCGTGTCGTCGCCGAGATTGGCGACCATCAGGTCATCGAGGATGCCGCCCTGTTCGTCGGTGAACAGCGCATAGCGCTGGGTGCCGACCGGCAGGTCGACGATGTCCACCGGCACCAAGCTTTCCAGGGCGGTCGCCGCTCCAGGCCCGTGCAGCAGGATCTGGCCCATGTGCGAGACGTCGAACAATCCCGCCTGGCTGCGGGTGTGCAGGTGTTCCTTGAGTACGCCCAGCGGGTACTGCACGGGCATGTCGTAGCCGGCGAACGGCACCATGCGTGCGCCCAGCTCCAGGTGAAGGGCGTGCAGCGGGGTCTTGAGCAGTGTGGCGGTCATCGATGACTCCTTGGAATGTGGTCCAGCCCTGCGCGCGAGCGGCAAGTGGCATTCGCGCGCAGGCCTTGCTGAGGCGGCGACGTTGGCGGCCTCAGACGTCCTGATAGCTTTCGATCGACGGGCAGGCGCAGACCAGGTTGCGGTCGCCGTACACGTTGTCGACGCGACCCACCGGCGGCCAGTACTTGTTGTCCATCAGGCTGGCCACTGGATACACCGCTTGCTCGCGGCTATACCCGTGTGCCCAGTCCCCGACCAGCTCGGCTGCGGTGTGCGGGGCGTTCTTCAGCGGGTTGTCGTCCCTGTCCAGGCTGCCGTTCTCTACCGCGCGAATCTCTTCGCGAATCTGGATCATCGCCTCGCAGAAGCGGTCCAGTTCCTGGCGCGACTCGCTCTCGGTCGGCTCGATCATCAGCGTGCCGGCCACCGGGAAGGACATGGTCGGGGCATGGAAACCGAAGTCGATCAGGCGCTTGGCCACATCATCGACGCTGATGCCGCTGGCGTCCTTGAGCGGGCGCAGGTCGAGGATGCATTCGTGGGCCACCAGGCCATTGCTGCCGCTGTACAGCACCGGATAGTGCTCTTCCAGGCGGCGGGCGATGTAGTTGGCATTGAGAATGGCCATCTGCGAAGCGCGCTTGAGCCCCGCCCCGCCCATCATGCGGATGTACATCCAGGTGATGGGCAGGATGCTGGCGCTGCCGAACGGTGCAGCGCAGACCGCCCCAGTGGTGTTCTCCAGCGCCGCATGACCGGGCAGGAACGGAGCCAGATGGGATTTGACGCCGATCGGCCCGACGCCCGGTCCGCCACCGCCGTGGGGGATGCAGAAGGTCTTGTGCAGGTTCAGGTGCGAGACATCGCCGCCGAACTTGCCTGGGGCGCACAGCCCGACCATGGCATTCATGTTGGCGCCATCGATGTACACCTGGCCACCGTTGTCGTGGATCAGCGCGCAGATCTCACCGATGGCTTCTTCGAACACGCCGTGGGTCGATGGGTAGGTGATCATCAGCGCGGCGAGGTGCTCGCGGTGCTGGCTGGCCTTGGCCCGCAGATCGTCGACATCGACGTTGCCGCGCGCGTCGCAGGCAGTCACCACCACGCGCATGCCGGCCATGTGGGCCGTGGCCGGGTTGGTGCCGTGGGCCGAGGAGGGGATCAGGCAGATGTCGCGGTGGCTGTCGCCGCGGCTTCGGTGATAGGCGCGGATCGCCAGCAGGCCGGCATACTCGCCTTGCGAGCCGGCATTGGGCTGTAGCGACACCGCGTCGTAGCCGGTGGCAGCGCAGAGCATGGCCTGCAATTCGTCGGTCAGTTGCTGGTAACCCTGGCTTTGGCTGGCTGGGGCGAACGGGTGCAGGTTGCCGAATTCGGCCCAGGTCACCGGCATCATTTCGCTGGCCGCGTTGAGTTTCATGGTGCACGAGCCCAGCGGGATCATGCTGCGGTCCAGGGCCAGGTCCTTGTCGGCCAGGCGGCGCAGGTAGCGCATCAACTCGGTTTCGCTGTGGTAGCGGTTGAATACCGGGTGTTCGAGGTAGCCCGAGCGGCGCAGGAGGGCCTGCGGCAGGCGCGAAATGGGGCCTGCGACCAGGGCGTTGAAGTCGGGCAGGCGACCGCCTTCGGCGAACAGCCCCCACAGCGCTTCGACATCGGCTTGGGTGCTGGTTTCGTCCAGCGACAGGCCCACGTGCGTGGCGTCGATCTGGCGCAGGTTGAAGCGCTGTGCCCGGGCTTTTTCGTGAAGCGCGGCGGTGGTGGCGCCGGTGTTCAGGGTCAGGGTGTCGAAGCAGGTGCTGTTGAGCACCGAGACGCCGAGACTGTCGAGGCCGGCAGCGAGCACGGCAGTCAGCGTATGCGTGCGTTCGGCGATGCGCTTGAGGCCGGCGGGGCCATGATAGACGGCGTACATGCTGGCGATGTTGGCCAACAGCACCTGGGCGGTGCAGATGTTGCTGGTGGCCTTCTCGCGACGGATGTGCTGCTCGCGGGTCTGCATGGCCAGGCGCAGGGCGGTTTTGCCGAAGCGGTCGATCGACACGCCGACCAGGCGGCCCGGCATGTCGCGCTTGAACGCGTCGCGAGTGGCGAAGTACGCCGCATGTGGACCGCCAAAGCCCAGCGGCACGCCGAAGCGCTGGGCGCTGCCGATGGCCACGTCGGCACCGAACTCGCCCGGCGGGGTGAGCAGGGTCAGGGCCAGCAGGTCGGCGGCTACCGCCACCAACGCGTTGCCGTCGTGCAGGCTTTGGACCACTTCGCGGTAGTCGAACACTGCACCATGGCTGGCCGGGTACTGCAGCAGCGCACCGAAGTAGGCGCTGGTGTCCTGCAGCGCGAACTCATCGCCCACCACCACGTCGATGCCCAGCGGCTCTGCGCGGGTGCGCAGTACATCGAGGGTCTGCGGATGGCAATGCACGGAGGCGAAGAAGGCATTGCTGGCCTTGTTCTTCGACAGCCGCTTGCAGAAGGTCATGGCCTCGGCCGCAGCGGTGGCTTCATCGAGCAGCGAGGCGTTGGCGATCGGCAAACCGGTCAGGTCGCTGATCAGCGTCTGGAAGTTCAGCAGCGCCTCCAGGCGACCCTGGGAAATTTCCGGCTGATAGGGGGTGTAGGCGGTGTACCAGGCCGGGTTTTCCAGCAAATTGCGCAGGATCGGCGCCGGCGTGTGGGTGTTGTAGTAGCCCTGGCCGATGAAGCTTTTGAACAGCTCATTGCGTGCAGCGATGGTCTTGAGGGCGGCGAGCGCGTCGGCTTCGCTTTGCCCATCGGCATGACCGAGTACGCTGGTGCCCTTGATGCTCTCGGGAATGACCGCAGCGGTCATGGCTTCGAGCGAATCGAAGCCCAGGGTGTGCAGCATGCCCTGTTCGTCGGCGCTATTCGGGCCGATGTGGCGGGCGATGAATTCGTTGGCGGTGCCGAGGTTGCTGGTCATGGTGGTGATCCTCAGGCGTCGGCGTTGGCGTTGAGCAGGCGGTCGTAGGCATCCTGGTCGAGCAGGGCGGCCACTTCAGCCATGTCGGCGGGGACGAAGCGGAAGAACCAGCCTTGGCCCAGTGGGTCTTCGTTGACCTGTTCCGGGCTGTCATTGAGGTCTTCGTTGACGGCGACCACTGCGCCAGTGAGCGGCATGTACACACCGCTGGCGGCTTTGACCGATTCGACGGTGGCGGCTTCGGCACCTTTGTCGTAGTGCTGCAGCTCCGGCAGTTGCACGAAGACCACATCGCCCAAGGCGTTCTGGGCGTAAGCGGTAATGCCGACGGTGACGCTGCCGTCCGCTTCGACGCGCAGCCATTCGTGATCTTCGGTGAAACGCAACTCGCTCATGGGAAATCCTCGTAACGCAGGGGTCGATGGGCGCGGTGGTTCCGCGCTCTTGAGATGGGATTTCACCTAGCAATAATGCGGCCACTCGAATGGAAGCCCCTCAATTCAATGGGTTGGGAGCTTTTTGTGGGTGCGGGGGAGCGTGGAGATGGAATGAAAACGCTACGGCGCAAAAGTGGGAACAAAAGATCGACCAATCAAACCTTTGCAAAGACAAGCGCAATAGGGTTTGTACTGATTTCATTACGGTGTATTGAAATCAGTACGGCTGTGGTCGGCTTCAGGACTTTCCAGAGATGCCGTACTTACGCAAGCGCTGCGCAATGGCGGTATGCGAGGTATGCAGCCGCGCGGCGAGTTGGCGCGTCGAGGGGTAGCTGGCATAGAGCCGTTGCAGCAAACTGCGCTCGAAATCGCCGACGGCCTGTTCCAGGCTAGCCACTTCGCCATCCTGCCCGCGCGCGACCGACGTGCCCGCAATGTCCAGATCGCCAATGTCCACCAGGTGGCTTTCGCAAATGGCGGCAGCGCGGAAAATCACGTTCTGCAACTGGCGCACGTTGCCCGGCCAGGGGTTGGCCAGCAGCGCCTGGTGGGTGGCGGGCGCCAGGCGGCAGGGCGGGCGCTGGATCTGGGTGCAAGCCTGCTGCATGAAGTAGTGGGCCAGCATCAGGATGTCCTGCCCGCGGTCGCGCAGGGGCGGCACTTGCAGGTTGAGCACGTTCAGCCGATAGAACAGGTCTTCGCGGAAGCTTCCTTCAGCGACCATGCGCTCCAGGTCGCGGTGGGTGGCGCTGATGATGCGCACGTCGACCTTGACCTCACGGTCGCCGCCAACCCGGCGGAAGCTGCCGTCACTGAGAAAACGCAGCAGCTTGGCTTGCAGGTACGGCGACATTTCGCCGATCTCGTCGAGGAACACCGTGCCTTTGTTGGCCAGCTCCATCAGACCGGGCTTGCCGCCGCGCTGGGCGCCGGTGAAGGCGCCGGGGGCATAGCCGAACAGCTCGCTCTCGGCCAGACTCTCGGGCAGCGCGGCGCAGTTGAGTGCCAGGAATGGCGCGGCCTGGCGGCTGCTCAACGCATGGCAGGCGCGGGCCACCAGTTCCTTGCCGGTGCCGGTTTCGCCATGCACCAGCAGCGGCGCATCCAAGGTCGCCACGCGCAGGCCGCGGGCTTTGAGGGTGCGGATGACCGGCGACTCACCGAGCAGTGCATCGAAGCCTTCGGCGCGGTCGTGCCGCAGCGCCGACAGGCGCTCACCCATGCGGTTCGGCGGATACAGCGTGAGCAGGCCACCGGCCTGGGTGATCGGTGTGGCGTCGAGCAGCAGGCTCTGGCCATTGAGCTGCATTTCGCGCATGGGCAGGTGGAAGTTGTTGTCCAGCAGGGCCTGGAGCAGGTTGTCGTCGCCGAACAGCTCGCCCACCGAGCGGCCCGCCGATTCGCGCCCGCACAGGGCGATCAGTGCCGGGTTGGCCAGCAGCACCTTGCCGGCGCTGTCGACGGCCAGCACCGGATCACTCATGGCCGCCAGCAGGGCGTCGAGCTGCAGGTGACGGCGCTGGCCGGGCAGAATGTCGACCACCTCCACCGCCTGCACGCCGTGCACCTCGAACAGCGCATCGTGCAGTTCTTCGAGCACGGCAGGGCTCAGGGTCGGTGCGTCGATGTAGACATTGGGCGGAACCATCTCCACCGCATCGAGGTTGAGGTGACGGGCACCGAGCAGGGCCAGGACTTCCTGGGTGATGCCGACGCGGTCGATGAAGCTGACGTGGATGCGCATGGGGGCGAGCGGTCTTGAGACGAGAGGCAGCAGTATGCCTCGAGATGCCTGGCGCGCCCACACGAACGGTGCATGGTCGGCGCCGAGGTCACTGCAAATGTTCAGGCTTGATCGGATCGCCGGACTTCACCGCCAGCGTCTGGCGGATGTCTTCAAACATGTGGTCGTAGAGTTTGTGCGGCGAGTTCAGGCTCTCGAACTTCTTCGGTGCCGGAAGGTGTGCCTGCGCTCTGCGCGTGAGTTGCATGAGAAAGCTCGGCAGGACCTGGTCCTTGGCCAGGAAGAAGCGTTCGTCCACCGGTTTGCCTTCGATGCTGCCATGCATGTGGAACTGGATGCCGTGCCCTTCCTTGGGGTCCTGGGTGGCCTCGTACTCGATGGCGAGGTCGTAGCTGTGGTCGTGGCTGTTGAGCGCGACGCGCTCGATGTGCACGTGACCAGGATGGAACTGGGCCATGGGGCGTCCTCCTGTAAATCGAAAACGGCCGGTGGGGCGCACCGGCCAACTGCGTTCAACGGTAGCTGATCCCGGGCAGGCCGGTCGATATGCGTGTACCGGCGGTGCCTTTGACGATGTCCTCGATGTTCTCCAGCGAGCTGATGACTGCGACCTTGCCGGTATTGCGGGCGAACTCGCAGGCGGCTTGGACCTTGGGGCCCATGGAGCCGGCGGCGAAACCGAGCGTGTCCAGCGCGTCCGGGTGCGCCTGGGCGATGGCGGTTTGCGTCGGCTTGCCGAAGTCCACATAAGCGGCATCGACGTCGGTGGCGATGATCAACAGGTCGGCGTCGAGCTGCTCGGCCAGCAGCGCGGAACACAGGTCCTTGTCGATCACCGCCTCGATGCCCTTGAGTCGTCCATGGGCATCGTACATCGTTGGAATGCCGCCACCCCCGGCACAGATCACCAGCGTGCGCTTTTCCAGCAGCCATTTGATCGGGCGGATCTCGAAGATACGCTTGGGTTTGGGGCTGGCGACCACGCGGCGGTACTTGTCGCCATCGGCCTTGACCACCCAGCCCTTTTCCTGCGCCAGGCGCTCGGCTTCCTGCCGTTCGTAGACCGGTCCGATGAACTTGGTCGGGTCCTTGAAGGCCGGGTCGTCGGCATCGACTTCGACCTGGGTGAGCAGGGTGGCGAAGGGCACCTCGAAGTCGAGCAGGTTGCCCAATTCCTGCTCGATCATGTAGCCGATCATGCCTTCGGTCTCAGCGCCCAGCACGTCCAGCGGATAGGCCTCGTCAGGCTTGTAGGCCTGGCCCTGGAGCGACAGCAGGCCAACCTGCGGGCCGTTGCCGTGGGCGATGACCAGCTCGTTGCCCGGATGGATGCGGGCGATACGCTCGGCAGCGGTACGAATGTTGGCGCGCTGATTGTCGGCGGTCATCGGTTCGCCGCGGCGGAGCAGGGCGTTGCCGCCCAGTGCAACCACGATACGCATGGGGAATCTCCTTTGGTGAGCTACTGCGAGCCGTCAGCGTCGAGCGGCCAGTAGACGCGCGGTCGGGCTGAGGCTCGCCGCTTGACGCTCAAAGATCGGCGAGGGTCGAGACCAGGATCGCTTTGATCGTGTGCATGCGGTTCTCGGCCTGTTCGAAGGCGATGCAGGCCGGGGACTCGAACACGTCGTCGGTCACCTCGATGCCGTTGGTCAACTCCGGGTACTGCGCGGCGATCTGCTTGCCGACCTTGGTCTCGCAGTTGTGGAAGGCGGGCAGGCAGTGCATGAATTTGGTCCGCGGGTTGCCGCTGGCCTGCATCAGCGCAGCGTTGACCTGATAAGGCTTGAGCAGCGTGATGCGCTCGCCCCAGGCTTCGATCGGCTCGCCCATCGACACCCACACGTCGGTGTGGATGAAGTCCACGCCCTTGACGGCCGCGCGCGGATCTTCGGTCAGGGTGAGGCGTGCGCCGCTTTCTTCGGCGTACTGCTTGCAGCGTTGCACCAGATCGTCGTGGGGCCAGAGGTCCTTGGGCGCGGCGATGCGCACATCCATGCCGAGCTTGGCGCCGATCAGCAACAGCGAGTTGCCCATGTTGTTGCGCGCATCGCCCAGGTAGGCATAGCTGATGTCGTGCAGCGGCTTGTCGCTGTGCTCGCGCATGGTCAGCACGTCGGCGATCATCTGCGTGGGGTGGTATTCGTCGGTCAGGCCGTTGAACACCGGCACGCCGGCGAATGTGGCCAGCTCCTCGACGATCTCCTGCTTGAAGCCGCGGTACTCGATGGCGTGGTACATGCGCCCGAGCACGCGGGCGGTGTCCTTCATGCTTTCCTTGTGGCCGATCTGCGAGGAATTGGGATCGATGTAGGTGACGTTGGCGCCTTGGTCATAGGCGGCGACCTCGAAGGCGCAGCGGGTGCGGGTGGAGGTCTTCTCGAAGATCAGCGCGATGTTGCGGCCCTTCAGGTGCTGCTGCTCGGTGCCGGTGTACTTGGCACGCTTGAGGTCGCGCGACAGGTCCAGCAGGTACTTGAGTTCGCGGGTGCTGTGGTGTTCGAGGCTGAGCAGGTTGCGGTTACGCATGTTGAACGCCATGACGGTGTCTCCTTGGGTTCGGTAGGCTCGTGTAGCTGGGAATGACGGCTCTCAGTAGTCGATCGGATCGCGCACGATCGGGCAGGTCATGCAGTGGCCGCCGCCGCGACCCCGGCCCAGTTCGCCGGCGCTGATGGTGATCACTTCCACGCCGGCCTTGCGCAGCAAGGTGTTGGTGTAGGTGTTGCGGTCGTAGCCGATGACCACGCCGGGCTCCAGGGCCACCACGTTGTTGCCGTCGTCCCACTGCTCGCGCTCGGCGGCGAAGCTGTTGCCACCGGTTTCCACGACTCGCAGCTTCACCCCCAGGTGTTCGCCGACCACGTCGATGAACGATTTATGTTCCCGGCGTACGTCCATGCCGTAGGGCTTGCTCTCGTCGGGGCGAATGATGAACGGCACGATTTCGCTGACCACCTCCGGGAAGACCGTGACCAGGTCGCGGTCGCAGAAGCTGAACACCGTGTCCAGGTGCATCGCTGCGCGCGACTTGGGCAGGCCGGCGACAATGACTTTTTCCACCGCGCCCTTGGCGAACAAGCTCTGCGCCAACTGGCCGATGGCCTGGCGCGAAGTGCGCTCGCCCATGCCGATCAGCACGACGCCGTTGCCGATCGGCATCACGTCGCCGCCTTCGAGGGTGGACTGGCCATGCTCCTTGTCAGGGTCGCCGTACCAGACCTGGAAGTCGGCCTGGGTGAACTGTGGGTGGAAGCGGTAGATGGCCGTGGCCAGCAGGGTCTCCTGGCGGCGCGCCGGCCAGTACATGGGGTTGAGCGTGACGCCGCCGTAGATCCAGCAGGTGGTGTCGCGGGTGAACTGAGTGTTGGGCAGCGGCGGCAGGATGAAGCTGGAATGGCCCAGGTAGTCGTTGTACATCTTCACCACTGCCGCGCCTTCGCTCTGCGGCAGGTCCTGGCCGGCCACGCCGCCGATCAGAAATTCGGCCAGGTGGCGCGGCTCCAGGCCTTCCAGCCAACTGCGCACTTCGTTGGTGAGGCCGACGCCGACGGTGTCCGGCGAAATCTTGCGGTCGAGGATCCAGGCCAGCGCCGCCTTGTCCTGCACGATGTCGGTCAGCAGGTTGTGCATCTCCAGCACCTCGACGCCGCGCTCGCGCATCTTGGTGACGAAGTCGAAATGGTCGCGCTTGGCCTGGTCGACCCAGATCACATCGTCGAACAGCAGTTCGTCGCAGTTGCTTGGGGTCAGACGCTTGTGCGCCAGCCCCGGTGCACAGACCATCACTTTGCGCAGTTTGCCGGCTTCTGAATGGACGCCGTATTTCGCTTTGTCCGCGGACATGAGGTGTTCCTCCAGCAAGAGGTGATTCACAGGGTCAGAAAGCCGTCGTACAGGCCGTAGGCTGCCAGCAGGGCGCCCAGGACCACGGCGGCGAAGATCAGTTTTTCCAGGCGGCTGAAAATGGGTTGGCCCACTTCGTGCCGGGCCTTGGCGAACAGGATCGCGCCCGGTGCGTAGAGCAATGCCGACAGCAGCAGGTACTTCACGCCGCCGGCGTACAGCAGCCAGATGGCGTAGAGCAGGGCGATGGTGCCGATGGCCAGGTCCTTGCGTCGTTCGGCCAGGGCCTGCGCGTAGGTTTCCCCGCGCACCGCCAGCAGCACCGCATAGGCCGCCGACCACAGGTAGGGCACCAGGATCATCGAGGTGGCGAGGTAGATCAGCGACAGGTAGGTGCTGTTGGAAAACAGGGTGATGACCAGGAAGATCTGCACCATGGCGTTGGTCAGCCACAGGGCATTGGCCGGCACATGGTTGGCGTTCTCACGGCGCAGGAACGCCGGCATGGTGTGGTCCTTGGCGGCCGCGAACATGATTTCCGCGCACAGCAGCACCCACGACAGCAGCGCTCCCAGCAGCGAAATGATCAGGCCGACGCTGATCAACAGCGCCCCCCAGTGACCGACGACGTGTTCGAGCACGGCGGCCATCGATGGGTTTTGCAACCTGGCCAGTTCCGGCTGGGTCATCACGCCCATCGACAGCACGTTCACCAGCACCAGGAACAGCAACACGGTGACGAAGCCGATGACCGTGGCCTTGCCCACGTCGGCGCGTTTTTGCGCCCGTGAGGAAAAGATGCTCGCGCCTTCGATGCCGATGAACACCCATACCGTCACCAGCATCATGTTGCGCACCTGGCTCATCACCCCGCCCAAGTCGGGGGAGCCCTGTCCCCAGATGTCGGCGGTGAACACGTCGAGCTTGAAGGCGAACAGACAGATCAAGGCGAACAGCAGCAACGGCACCACCTTGGCCACCGTGGTGACCAGGTTGATGAACGCCGCCTCCTTGATGCCGCGCAGCACCAGAAAGTGCACGCCCCACAACAACAGCGAGGCGCCGACGATGGCCGCTGGCGTGTTGCCCTGGCCGAAGATCGGGAAGAAATAGCCCAGGGTGCTGAACAGCAGGACGAAATAGCCGACATTGCCCAGCCAGGCGCTGATCCAGTAGCCCCAGGCCGAAGAGAAGCCCATGTAGTTGCCGAACCCGGCCTTGGCGTAGGCGTAGACGCCGCCGTCCAGGTCGGGCTTGCGGTTGGCCAGGGTCTGGAACACGAAGGCGAGGCTGAGCATGCCCACGGCGGTGATTGCCCAGCCGATCAGTACCGCGCCGACCCCGGCGCTGGCGGCCATGTTCTGCGGCAGCGAGAAGATACCGCCGCCGATCATCGAACCCACCACGAGGGCAACTAATGCACCAAGTTTGAGTTTTCCGGGAGCATCAGACATTTAACGACTCCACGTCAGGAGGAAGTTGCTGAAAGAATAAATCCGACGCATTCGACATTCGCTGATTTGGATCAGTCGTTGAGGATTCGTCGTCAGAAACTTCCCGTTCGCTAGTTCGAAATTGAAGACGAAAGCGATCCATTCCTCTGCATGAAGGCCATGTGCCACAAGGCTTTGAGGTCGGTCGCCAGAAAAACACAGCGTTTGCCGAACGAACTTTCAACCTAGTCGTTTCCTAGGGCTTCGCCAATTTTCCTCGTCTTCAAAGGCGATAAGTGCTCAGGATGTGAAACGTTTGGCACTCGGCCCCTGTATAAGCGCTCACCGATAGACAGATCCGTTATGAGTCATTTAGATTTAATGGTTTTAGTTGATATGACTGTCATGAAATCTCACGCTTCAATTCGATCGTTCAACTGCCGTGCGCCCGGTGAGGGTGCTCCTTGATGGGCGAGCAAGGACACAAACTAGGCTTGGGCGCGCTCGTCGCCTTGGTCGTGGGGTCGATGATCGGCGGGGGGATCTTCTCGCTGCCGCAGAACATGGCTGCCCGTGCCGAAGTGGGCGCGGTGCTGATCGGTTGGTCGATCACCGCCGTGGGCATGCTGGCGCTGGCGTTCGTGTTCCAGACCCTGGCCAATCGCAAGCCGACGCTCGACTCGGGCGTGTATGCCTACGCCAAGGCCGGGTTCGGCGACTACCTGGGCTTCTGCTCGGCTTGGGGGTACTGGATCAGTGCCTGGATGGGCAATGTCGGCTATTTCGTCCTGCTGTTCAGCACGCTGGGGTTCTACGTTCCGTTGTTCGGCGAGGGCAATACGCCCCTGGCCATTGGCTGTGCCTCACTGTTGCTCTGGAGCGTGCACCTCTTGGTGCTGCGCGGCATCAAGGAGGCGGCGTTCATCAACCTGGTCACGACCGTGGCGAAGGTCTTGCCGCTGCTGATCTTCATCGTCATCGCCGCTTGCGCTTTTCGCGCCGATGTCTTCACCCGCGATGTCTGGGGCCTGGATACGCCGCAGTTGGGCAGCGTGCTGGAGCAGGTGCGCAGCATGATGCTGGTGACGGTGTTCGTGTTCATCGGCATCGAGGGCGCCAGCGTCTATTCCGGGCGCGCGCGGCGTCGCTCGGATGTCGGCAGGGCGACGTTGATTGGTTTTCTCGGCGTGTTGGCGCTGTTGGTGCTGGTCAATGTGCTGTCGCTGGGCGTGATGAGTCGTGGCCAGTTGGCAGGATTGCCGAACCCATCGTTGGCTTCGGTACTGGAACACCTGGTAGGGCCCTGGGGCGCCCTACTGATCAGCGTCGGCCTGGCGGTGTCGCTGCTCGGCGCCTTGCTGTCGTGGGCGTTGCTCTGTGCCGAGATCCTGTTCGCCACGGCCCGTGACGGCACGATGCCGCGTTTTCTCGCCAAGGAGAACGCCAACCAGGTGCCGGCCAATGCGCTGTGGCTGACCAATGGCATGATCCAGGGTTTCCTGTTGATCACGCTGTTTTCTGCCGGCACCTACACCAGCCTGATCTACCTCGCCTCGTCGATGATCCTGATGCCGTACTTCTGGTCGGCCGCCTATGCCGTGAAGTTGGCCTGGTGCGGCGAGGGTTATGCCGGGCAGTCGGCCGCGCGGCGCAAGGACCTGATGATTAGTCTGCTGGCCTTGGTGTATGCGCTGTGGTTGCTGTACGCCGGTGGCGCCAAGTACCTGCTGCTCTCGGCGCTGCTGTATGCCCCTGGGGCAATCCTGTTCGCACGGGCTCGCCGAGAGCAGGGCCGGGCGCTGTTCAGCCGATGGGAGATGCTGATCTTCGCCGTGGTGCTGCTGGGCGCCGGGGTGGCGGCCTGGGCGCTTTCCGTGGGGCTGCTGAGTCTTTAGCGTCCCGCCCTGTGACGGTCACCAGGCCGGGCGGGCCGAACCCAGCTCGCTGGCGCCCAGTGCCCACTCCAACTGCGCGCAGCCCACTCTTAACGGGCCCTTGAGCCGCTGCGCCACGCCCCAGGGCGTGTGCTCCAAGTGGGGATCGAGATCGTCGGCACTTTCTTCGGCCAGCGGCAGGTCATCGCCGACCGTACCGTGCTCGACCAGCAAGGCGGCGGTGCGTGCCAACGACAGGCGCGCGCGGCAACCGGCGCCGCTGTGCAGGCGCTGTTGCAGGCCCCGAATAGCTTCGGCGGCCATCAGGTAACCGGTGGCGTGGTCGAGCGCCTGCACTGGCAGCGGTATGGGTTTTTCCGCCTGCTGCCAGCGCATGCCTTCACGGGCGATACCGCTGCTCATCTGCACCAGGCTGTCGAAACCCCGGCGATCCTGCCACGGCCCGCTCCAGCCGTAGGCATTGAGGCTGACGTCGATCAGGCCGGGGTTGAGCTGGCGCCGATACCGCGCGCCGAAGCCCAGACGCTCCAGAGCATCGGCGCGATAGCCGTGCAGCAGGACGTCGGCGTCGGCAAGCAGGGCAGCGAACGTCTCGCGGTCTGCGGGGGCGTGCAAGTCCAGACGCGCGCAGCGCTTGCCGAGGGTGACCTCAGCGACCAGCGAGGGCTCTTCCCAGGCTGGCGGGTCGATACGCAGGACCTGGGCGCCGAAGCCGGCCAGCAGGCGGCTGGCCGTGGGGCCGGCGATGATGCGGGTCAGGTCGAGTACCTTGAGCCCTGCCAACGGACGCGTCGGTGTGCCCTGCCAGGTCAGGGTCGGGCCGGCTTCGAAGCCTTCGCGCAGCACCAGCGGCTCCTGGTTGACGGCCAGGCCCTGGGGATGCGCGCACCACTGCGCCCAACTGCGCATCTGCGCCGCGCAGCCGCCGGCCTGGACCACGGCGCTTTCCAGCGCTTCGGCATCCCAGCGCGCGACCTCGGCGGCGACGGCCTGGCGTTCGGCGGGGGTACCTAGCACAGCCAGTGCCGCCTGACGGTGATGGACGGCGTTGGTGTGCAGGCGAATCCAGCCGTCACGGGTGGGGTAGTCGCCCGCGATGGCGTCCCACAACGGCGGTGTCTGCCAGCCGTGGGGACGCAGGCTGGTGGCGAACCAGAACGAAGCCAGGCGCCGATCGACGCTGACCAACGGGCATTGGTCGGTCTGTTGTTGCAGCAGCCTGGCCAGGGCCAGACCAGCGGCTGCCACACTGGCGGCGGCCAAGTCGGTGACGGCGAAGGTCGAGGGCAGCGCGCCGATGCCGTGCCAACGCAGGGCGCTGCTGTCCAGGTCGAGTGCTTGGGCGATGGTGTCGAGCATCTGATGCATGCAGGATCCTCCGTGCTGGGGGTCATTGCAGTACATCCGGCGCGTCGATGCAATGTCAGCGTTGCAGTTCGGCGGGAAGTGGCGCAGTGGGATGCTCTGGACGCGACCAGATCCACAGGTTGCCCAGGGTCATGCCGGCGATGGCCAGGAACACCGGCCAGCGGTGCTCGAGCACGATCAGCATCAGGCTGGCGCACAACAGCATGCTCAGGGTGGCGCTGATCTTGGCGCGGCGCTGGATGACCTTGCCATTGCGCCAGTTCCACAGGATCGGTCCGAACAGCCGATGGTTGTCCAGCCACGCTGCCAAGCGGGGCGAGCTGCGGGTCGCGGCCCAGGCGGCGAGGAGGATGAACTCGGTGGTGGGCAGGCCGGGTATCACGATGGCGACCAGGCCTATCCCGAGGCTGACATAGGCCAGAAGCGCATACAGCAGGCGTGACACTCGGGAGCGGGCAAGTCGGGTCGTCATGGTCTCACTGCAAGGCGATACGGCCACCGGGAGGGTGGCCGGCAAAGGCATTTCAAGCCAGCGCGGCATCGGTGGCATAGGCGTGCCTGAGCAGCTCGGTAAAGCGCTCGAAGGCTGCCACGGCGGCGCGCTCGGCGGCGACGTCCTGTTCTGGCGACAACTGCAAGCCGTCCAGCGTGCGGATGAACTGTTTCCAGCCCTCGGCCCGGCCACCTTCGGGCTCGCCCAGATGGCGGGCACCGAAGCTGTCGGACAGGCCCAACGCCTGCGCGCGCTTGATCAGGAACGCGGCGCCCAGTTTGGAGCCTTCGGAGACGAAGATCCAGCCCAGCGCCTGGCCCAGCGTCGGCGCGGTCACGGCGCCGGGAACGGCTGACGGTACAGCGGTGTTCAGGTCTGCCAGATCCAGCCGTGCCTGTTCGGCCCGGCAGCGGGCGGCGAGGTCCGGGAAGAGCGAGATCAGCGCCGGGTCGTTGTACAGCGCCTGCAGTTCGGACTGGAACAGGTACTGGGCGACGACGAAGCGGGCGAAGCTGTCGCGGCTGTCGAACGGCGCATGCGACTTGACCAAGGCATCGAGCTCGGTGTGCGGGGCGTGGGTCACCTGGTTCAGGCGCTGCGAGCGCAGGGCAGGGCGCTCGGAAGGGGCTTGGGTCATGGAGGCATCCTTGGGAAATGGGGCAGTCTAGGTAAAAGACGAAAGAGAAGACGCAGGGCAGTAAAAAAACCTCACCTGCGGTCAGGACGTATTCGCATTGAGGGTCGAAGGAGCGGGTGAGCCACTGCGCGCGCAGGGCTCACGGTAAACAGCCCCGAATCAGATATCCCACACCACATTGATGGCGAAGTTGCGACCGGGCATCGTCAGGCGGTCGAGGTTGGCCGGCTGGGTCACGGCCGCTTCGCCCAGGCCGTCGTAGCCGCGCACGTCATCCCACTGCCAGTATTTCTTGTCGGTGAGGTTGTACAGGCCTGCGTTGACGGTCACGTCGTCGGTGACCTTGTAGAAGCCGGTCAAGTCGAGCACGCCGTATCCTGGGGTGCGGAACTGCGAGCTGGTACCGTCCGGGGCGAAGAAGGTGCTGTCGTCGACCCGGGTCTTGCGCTTGACCAGCGTCCAGCTCAGCAGGCCACCGTACTGCGGCTGCTCGTAGCCCAGGCCCAGTACGGCGGTGAGCGGGTTGACGCTGTTCAGCGGCTGGCCGTTGTCGTCATTGCGGCCATGGGCATAGGCCAGCGAACCCTGGGTATAGAGGCCCTGGCTGGCGCCGAAGCTGTCCAGGTTCAGACGGCCCTTGAGTTCGGCACCCTTGATGGTGGCGTGACGAATGTTGTTGGCCTGGAAGGTCGAGCCGAGGTTGGCCGACTGCACAGCGTCTTCGTTGATGAAGTCGCGGTACTTGTTGTAGAACACCGCGACATCGAACTGGCCGGCCTCGAACTGGCCGCGCAGGCCCGTCTCGTAGCTCTTGCTCTTTTCCGGTTCCAGGTTCGGGTTGGGCTCGACCCGATAGCCCAGTGTCGGGTTGTCGAAGCGGCCATACATGGCCTTGGCGGTCGGTGTGCGGAAGCCCTCGGCGTACTGGCCGTACCAGGTGTAGTGATCGTCGAAGGCATAGGTGATGCCGAGCTTGGGCGAGACCCGATGCCACTTTTTGTCGCTGTCGTCGATACCGGCGGCCGCTGCGCCGTTGCCCTGGATGCCGCGCAGGAATTCGTCGGTCATTTTCGGCGACAGGCGGGTGTAGTCGTAGCGGGCGCCGGGCAGGAAGGTCCAGTCGTTCCAGCGGATCTCATCCTGGGCGAACAGGCTGTAGGTGTCGACGGTGGGGTCGGGGAAGTCACTGACCCGTGCCTGACCGTCGTTCGTGCTGACCTGGCCGATGGCGCGGCAGGTGCCGCCGACATTCAGGCAGACGCCGCTGCCGCTGCGTGAGCCGGTGACTTTCTCATGCTTGAAGGTGGTGCCGTAGGTCAGCAGGTGCTCGGTCTCACCGAGGCTGAAGGCCTTGTCCAATTGCGCGTCGAGCACCCACTGGCGATCCTTGTAGGTGGTCTGGCGATCGCGCGCCACTTGGCGCCCGGACGCGAAATACAGCTCGTCGGTGCGCTGGTCGGTCTTGGCGATCTGGTAGTTCAGGCTCCACTTGACGTGATCTGCCAGCAGGCTGTCGAGGCCGAATTCATGGTTGATGCCCACGCGTTCGCGGGTGACGGTATCGTTGCCTTGGCGCAGGCGGTAGCTGTTCATGGCGCCGAAGCCTGGGATGAACGGCCCACCCACGGCGCTGCGGATGTTCTGATCGCGGTCGTCCTTGTAGTGCTCGTAGGTCAGGCCCAGGCGCGCGTCGTCGGCGTAGTTCCAACCCAGCTTGGCCAGCACGTTGGTGGTGCGCACGTCTTCGGGGTTGGCCTCGGTCCGGGCCAGGCCCGTACCGCCGTGGCTGCCGTAGGACTCGGTCTCGTGGCCGTTGCGCTGACTCAGGTGCAGCAAGCCGTCGACGTCGCCCTGGCGGCCGGCGACGGTGGCGGAGGTCAGCCAGCTCTCGTCGGCCGAGCTGTAGCCCGTCTTCAGGCGCGCGCCGATGTCTTTGCCGGGCTTGATGATGTCGTCCGCGTCCAGGGTGTAGTAGCTCACCGCGCCGCCGATGGCATTGCTGCCGTAGAGCACCGAGGCCGGGCCACGCAGGATTTCCACGCGCTTGACGATTTCAGGGTCGACGTAGTTGCGCTGGGTCTGGGCGTAGGGGCCGTAGAAGAAGCTGTCGGGGATCGACACACCATCGATCTGGGTGAGGATGCGCTCGCCGTCGATGCCGCGGATGTTGAAGCCGTTCAGGCCGCTGCGTTGGCCGGTGCCGCCCACTGATACGCCGGGCTCGTAGCGCACCAGTTGCTTGATGTCGCCGACGTTCTGCCGGTCCAGTTGTTCGCGGGTGTGTACGCTGACGCTGCTGGGCACCTGGCTGGCATCCTGGGCGCTACGGGTGGCGCTGACGGTCATCTGCTGCAAGGCGATCACCGTGCCGGCGCGCTGACGTTCGAGCACCACGTTGCCGGGGCCGAGGATGCGAAAGTCCAGACCGGTATTGGCGAGCAACTGGCGCAACGCGGCCTCAGGCGACAGCGCGCCTTGGGCGCCGGGGGAGGCCACATCCTGGGCCAGTTCGGCGGAAAAGCCGACCTGCCAGCCGGTGGTCTGGCTGAAGGCATTGATGGCTGAGACCAGTGGCTGCTGGGCGATGGCGAAGCGATATTCGCCGCTACGCGGGCTGCTGACCTGGGCGGGCTCGGCGGCCAGCGCAGGCAGGCAGCCGACGCCACTGGCGATCAAGGCCAAGGTCAATAGGGACAATTGCCCCCGGCGTTGGGGGGAGGAATGAAGGCGGGTTGGACCTGAGGACATCGAAAGCGCTCCCTGTCGCGCGAACCGTTATGAGTGAGTGCAGTTCTCGTTTTTGAACAAGAATCAGTTGCATTGGCTATAACGAGACGTGCCAGGATCGCGATTGCGTAAAAAATAGTGGGATGGACTGCGCGGGAGTGCGGCGATCAGTTGAGAATCACCACGTTCGGGTACTCATGCACTTGCGCCGAAGTGATGTGCGCCAGGGCCCGTAGCGCCTCCAGTGGCTGGTCCAGGCGGTAGTTGCCAGTCACCGCTACGGTTTCCAGGCGCGGGTTGCGATTGATGATCCAGCCGGGATAGTAGCGGCGCAATTCGTCGAGCACCTGGCTCATGGGGCAATTCTCGAAGACCAGACGACCCTCGACCCAGGCCAGGTCCTTCTGCGGATCGACCCGCTGGCGCTGGCCGAAACCTTCGGGGCCGACCGCGATGCTGTCGCCGGCACGCAGACGAATGCGCTGGTCGCTGGCGGCCTGCAGGTCGACATCACCGCGCTGTACCCGCACCTGCGCCTGGCCGTCGAGGTAGCGCACGGCGAAGTGGGTATCGCGTGCCTGCGCACGCAGCGGGCCAGCCTGGACCTCCAGCGCCGGCTGGTCGCCGCCAGGCACTTCGAAGTAGGCCTCGCCTTGCAGCAGGCGTGCGACTTGCTGGCCGTCGCGCGCGTGACTGGCGAATGCCGAATCGGTGTTCAGCAGCACGTGGGCGCCACCGTCCAGTTGCAAGCGCTGGCGTTCGCCGACTTGGGTCAGGTGGTCGGCTTGCAGGCGCACCGGCAGATTGCCGAAGGTGAACAGCCCCACCAACAGCAACGCAGCCGTGGCCAGCGGTTTCCAGTGGCGACGTAGGCGACCGCGCAGGGACGCGCGACGGCGCTGGTGCAGATCGCCGGCGAGTCGGCGCACCTGCGCGCCGTTCCATAGCGCTTCGGCCTCCACGTAGGCGTGGGCGTTATGGTCGTTGGCGCTCAGCCAGGCCTGGAAGTGTTCGGTGTCTTCGGCGCTAGGGCATTGCAGACGGATCAGCCAGTCCTGGGCCTCGTCCAGGGCACGGGCGCGGGCGTCTGGCGCGGCGAGCGATGGGCGAGAGGCGGAGTCGGTCACGGCATGTCCTTGGGCGATGGCTGCTGCAGATGATCGGTGCTGGCGCCAGGGCTGGCAAGCGCTCAGGCGAGGCGCTCGGCCACGCTCACGCAGATCGCCATGATCAGTTTCAGTTCCTTCTGCACCGTGCTGGCCGAGACCTGCAATTGCTCGGCGATTTCCTGGTAGCTGGCGCCCTGCAAGCGGCTGAGGATGAAGATGCGTTGTTGCCGCTCGCTGAGCTGGCCGAGGCTCAGGCTCAGACGCTCCAGCAGTTGTTCGGCGTGCAGGGCATCTTCGCGGCTGCTCAGCGGCGCGGCGACATTGTGCAGGACCTGCTCGCAGACGTCGTCCACCAGCGTGCGCGCCTGGACGCGACGTGCGCGCAGGTGGTCGAGCGCCAGGTTGCGCGCGGTCTGGAAGACGAAAGGTTCGAGGTGTTCCACGGGGCGCTCGCCCAATGCGCGAGTGACCCGCAGGTAGGTTTCCTGCACCAGGTCTTCAGCCGTGCTCGGGTTGCCGACCATGCGCTGGAGCGTGCGCAACAGGCTCAGGCGCTGGTTGAGAAACAGGGCAGTGAAGCGGGACTGACTCACGGGGAAACCTGACCGAATGGGATTTTTGATGATGCGTATCATTCGCGCTAAAGGTCAAGCTGGGAAATGTCATGGCGCCATCCCCTTCAGAGCAAAGGGCAATTTCAACGCGATAAATCTGCGGTGATAATCAGCTATTGGGTTTCTAATTGTTTCTATAAGTAGGGATTTTCTGGTTTCTCGATCAAGCGTTGTCTTGCCGGAAGGAGGTGCCTAGGTTTGTGGCTCCCACCTCAGGCAATGACGATCAGGAGACACCATGGCCCATCAGGCGGCTCGGAGCATTTCGCTTATTCGCTTAGCCGAATTTGCGGCACTCATCAAGCGTTTTGGATCGAGCGCTGAGCGAGGAGGGCTGTCATGACTGGCAAGCCTGCCGCCCGCAAGGGCGACGCGATCAAGTGCCCGGTGCATGGCGACAGCACGCTTCTTTCCGGTTCCCCCAACGTCTTGATCAACGGTCGTCCGGCCGCTCGCGAAGGCGATGAATGCGCTTGTGGCGACACCCTGAGCACTGGCTTTTCCACCTCCGTGTTCATCAATGGCAAACCGGCTGCGTTACAGGACAGTGAGGGTGGCCATGGTGGCGTGGTGATTGGCGGATCCGGGAACGTCAATATCGGCGGGGGCACTTCCAGCTGATAGATCAGATGAGGGGTAAGCCCATTGCCGGGCGCAAGGTCAGGCTGTGGTCGGACGATGGGTGGAACCTGGTCGGCACCACGGATGCAGAAGGTCGTACGGTTCCGCGCGTTCACAGCCGCCCCGAGACGCTCTACATCGCTCTGCTGCGAGACGACGAGGCATGAGCGACAGGCCCCGTCTCGACCAGGGCGGTACGGCGGTGGGCGAGCGCGTCAATCCTGTTCGCCTGCAAGCGCCTCAGCTCGATCAGAACGACAAGACCGTACTGTGTTCGGCGGTCTGTCATTGCTCGGCGGCGCCCGCCATCAGCCGTGACGGTCGCAACCTCAAGCAAGTGTGCGTGGCGCAGCACCTGCGGGCGCTGGACGATGTGCTGCAACAGCGCAGCCCCTACAAGCCCGAGGTCAGTTACGACATGACCAAGCAGCCACCGCAGCCGATTCTCGACATGGCGCAGCAAGCTGCTCGACCGCGAGCCGCCTCTGGACGCGTCGAACAGCCTGACCGCCAGCCCGTGATGCGGCTCAGCGCGCGTTGAACAGTGCCAGGCAGTTGTCGAGCATGCGGTTGGAGAAGCCCCATTCGTTGTCGTACCAGGCCAGCACCTTGAGCATGCGCCCGTTGGCGCGAGTGTGGTTGGCGTCGAAGATCGACGACAGCGGGTTGTGGTTGAAGTCGCACGACACCAGCGGCAGGTTGTTGTAACCCAGCACCCGCGAATGGCGACTGGCCTCCAGGAACAGCGCGTTGACGTCGTCGGCCGAGACCTCGCGCTTGAGGTTGACGGTCAGGTCCACCAGCGACACGTTGATCACTGGCACCCGCACGGCCATGCCGGTGAGCTTGCCAGCCAGCTCCGGCAGCACCAGGCCCACGGCCTCGGCGGCGCCGGTCTTGCTCGGAATCATCGATTGGGTGGCCGAGCGCGCGCGGTACGGATCGCTGTGGTAGACGTCGGTGAGTACCTGATCGTTGGTGTAGGCGTGGATAGTGGTCATCAAGCCCTGTTCGATGCCGAACTCGCGCTGCAGCACCTGGGCGATCGGCGCCAGGCAGTTGGTGGTGCACGACGCGTTGGAGATGATCTGGTGCGAGGCGCGCAGCACGTCGTGGTTGACGCCATACACCACGGTGGCATCCACGCCCTTGGCCGGTGCCGAGATGATGACCTTGCCGGCGCCGGCGCTCAGGTGCGCAGCGGCTTTTTCGCGTTCGGTGAACAGCCCCGTGCATTCGAACACGACGTCGATGGCTTCGGCTTTCCAGGGCAGTTCGGCAGGGTTGCGGATGGCGCTCACGCTGATGCGGTCGCCGTTGACCGTGATGCTTTCGTGGTCGGCCTCGACACTGACGTCGAAGGTGCCGTGAACGCTGTCGTACTTGAGCAGGTGGGCGTTCATGGCGCTGTCGCCCAAGTCGTTGATGGCGACGACCTGCAGGTCCTGACGGTAGCCTTGGGTATAGAGTGCGCGAAGGACGTTGCGTCCGATGCGGCCGAATCCGTTGATCGCGATGCGAAGGGTCATGGCATTACCTCTGGCAGTTCGGGTGAAGCTTGTGGCACAAAGACGCGACAGCCTCACTGAAACGGTTTTGTTATAGGAATTACAAGATTATTCACTCCATGATAGAAAACAAGCATTTTTAGTGGCAATATTTTTGTAAATCTACAACGAGTGATCGAGCCGGGCGTCCCGGCGAGCCTTTCGCCCCTGCCTTGAGCCTAGGTGGCAATGGCCGCCAGCGCCGAGATCGGTTCAGATCGCCCTTACCCTAGCCTGGAGTTCAGTACATGCATCCGCGCATCCTCGAGGTCACCGCCCGGCTGACCGAACGCAGCCGTGCCACCCGTGAACGCTACCTTCAGCTCATTCGCGGCGCGGCCAGCGAAGGACCGATGCGCGCCAGCCTGCAATGCGCCAACTTCGCCCACGGCGTGGCCGGCTGCGGCAGCCAGGACAAGCAGAGTCTGAAGATGATGAACGCGGCCAACGTCGCCATCGTCTCGGCCTACAACGACATGCTCTCGGCGCACCAGCCCTACCAGCACTTTCCCGAACAGATCAAACAGGCCCTGCGCGAGATCGGCTCGGTCGGTCAGTTCGCCGGTGGCGTGCCGGCCATGTGCGACGGCGTTACCCAGGGCGAGCCAGGCATGGAGCTGGCGATCGCCAGCCGCGAAGTGATCGCCATGTCCACGGCCATCGCCCTTTCCCACAACATGTTCGATGCCGCGCTGATGCTCGGCATCTGCGACAAGATCGTGCCTGGGCTGATGATGGGCGCGCTGCGCTTCGGTCATCTGCCGACCGTCTTCGTGCCAGGCGGGCCGATGCCCTCGGGCATCTCCAACAAGGAAAAGGCCGACGTGCGCCAGCGCTACGCCGAAGGCAAGGCAAGCCGCGAAGAACTGCTGGAATCGGAGATGAAGTCCTACCACAGTCCCGGCACTTGCACCTTCTACGGCACCGCCAACACCAACCAACTGGTCATGGAGGTGATGGGCCTGCACCTGCCGGGCGCCTCGTTCGTGAACCCCTACACGCCGCTGCGCGATGCCCTCACCGCCGAGGCGGCGCAGCAGGTCACGCGCATGACCAAGGCCAGCGGCAACTTCATGCCCTTGGGCGAAATCGTCGACGAGAAGGCGCTGGTCAATTCCATCGTCGCGCTGCATGCCACCGGGGGGTCGACCAACCATACGCTGCACATTCCAGCCATCGCCCAGGCCGCGGGTATCCAGCTCACCTGGCAGGACATGGCCGACCTGTCCGAGGTGGTGCCGACCCTGTCGCACGTGTACCCCAACGGCAAGGCCGACATCAACCACTTCCAGGCGGCCGGCGGCATGAGCTTGCTGATCCGCGAGCTGCTCGATGCCGGGCTGCTGCACGAGGACGTCAATACCGTGGCCGGACATGGTCTGCGTCGCTACACCCAGGAGCCGTTCCTGGAGGACGGCAAGCTGGTCTGGCGCGAGGGTCCGTTGCAGAGTCTGGACGAAAGCATCCTGCGCCCGGTGGCACGGCCGTTCTCGGCCGAGGGCGGGCTGCGGGTCATGGAGGGCAACCTTGGTCGTGGCGTGATGAAAGTCTCCGCCGTTGCCCCGGAGCACCAGGTGGTCGAAGCCCCCGCGCGCATTTTCCACGATCAGCAGTCGCTGGCCGATGCCTTCAAGGCCGGCGAACTGGAGCGTGATTTCGTCGCCGTGGTGCGCTTCCAGGGCCCGCGCTGCAACGGCATGCCCGAGCTGCACAAGCTCACGCCGTTCCTCGGGGTGCTGCAGGACCGTGGCTACAAGGTCGCGCTGGTCACCGACGGGCGCATGTCCGGCGCCTCGGGCAAGATCCCGGCAGCGATCCACGTGTGCCCGGAAGCCTTTGATGGCGGCCCGCTGGCAAAGGTGCGCGACGGTGATATCGTGCGCGTCGACGGTGTCGAAGGTACGCTGCAACTGATGGTGTCGGCCGAAGAACTGGCCGGGCGCGATCAGCCTGAAGCACCCCAGGGCAATGACCTGGGCTGCGGCCGCGAGCTGTTCGGCTTCATGCGCATGGCATTCAGCCCGGCAGAGCAGGGCGCCAGCGCCTTTACCTCGGCTTTGGAGCGATTCAAATGAAGGCCTTGCTGGTCGGCGACATTGGTGGAACCAACGCACGCTTTGCCCTGTGGCGCGACAACGACCTGCACGCCGTGCAGGTGTTGGCCACGGCGGATTATTCCAGCCCCGAGCAGGCCATCGAGGCCTATCTGCACGAGCAGGGCATCGCCCGTGGCGGCGTGTCGGATGTCTGCCTGTCGGTGGCCGGGCCGGTGGACGGCGACGACTTTCGCTTCACCAACAACCATTGGCGGCTGAACCGCACGGCGTTCTGCAACACCCTGCAGGTCCAGCGCCTGCTGCTGCTCAACGACTTTTCCGCCATGGCCCTGGGCATGACCCGGCTCAAGCCGGGCGAGTTCGTCGAGGTGTGTCCGGGCCAGGCCGATCAGGCGCGTCCGGCGCTCATCATCGGACCGGGCACTGGCCTGGGGGTGGGCACCTTGCTCAACCTGAACAAGCATTGGATGGCGTTGCCAGGCGAGGGCGGCCACGTCGACCTGCCGGTGGGCAACGCCCGTGAGGCTGCGATCCACCAGCACATCCAGGGTCAGATCGGTCACGTCAGTGCCGAAACCGTGCTCAGCGGTGGCGGACTGGTGCGCCTGTACCAGGCGATCTGCGCGCTGGACGGCGCCGCGGCGCAGCACAAGACCCCGGCGCAGATCACCGAGGCGGCGCTCGGCGGCGAGCCGCGTGCGCTGGCGGTGATCGAGCAGTTTTCGCGCTTCCTCGGCCGGGTGGCGGGCAACAATGTGCTGACCCTGGGCGCGCGGGGCGGCGTGTACATCGTCGGCGGCGTGATCCCGCGCTTCGTCGAGCTGTTCCTGCGCAGCGGCTTCGCCACCAGTTTCGCCGACAAAGGCTGCATGAGCGGCTACTTCCCCGGCGTACCGGTGTGGCTGGTGACAGCCGAGTTCTCGGGGCTTCTCGGCGCCGGCGTCGCGTTGCAGCAGGTGCTCGCCCACTGATGCCGTGAACCCCATCGCGCGGGGCGGTCCTTGGCGGCGCAACACCGCACGGACTTGCCCCGCGCCCGCCTCAGCGCTTATACAATGCCTCCAGCAGGCACCAAGACCTGCCCCCACCAAAGGGATTCCATTGTGAGCACTGCCGGTAAGACCATCCTCATGGTCGACGACGACCAGGATATTCGCGAGCTGTTGCAAACCTACCTCAGCCGCTGCGGCTTGCAGGTGCAGGCCGAACCCGACGGACAGGGTTTTCGCCGCGCCCTGGAGGCCGGGAACTACGACCTGCTGATCCTCGACGTAATGCTGCCCGACGAAGACGGCTTCAGCCTGTGCCGCTGGGTGCGTCAGCATCCACGCCAGTCGCGGGTGCCGATCATCATGCTGACCGCCAGTTCCGATGAGGCCGACCGCATCATCGGCCTGGAGCTCGGCGCCGACGACTACCTGGGCAAGCCGTTCAGCCCGCGCGAGCTGCAAGCGCGGATCAAAGCCCTGCTGCGCCGCTGCGACTTCACCACGGCGAGCCCCGCCAGCGCAGTGCTGGCCTTCGACGACTGGCGCCTGGACACGGTCAGCCACCGGCTGTTCCACCGCGACGGCGAGGAGGTGATTCTCTCCGGTGCCGACTTCGCCCTGCTCAAGCTGTTTCTCGATCATCCCCAGCAGATCCTCGACCGCGACACCATCGGCAATGCCACCCGTGGCCGTGAACCGATGCCGTTGGACCGCATCGTCGACATGGCGGTGAGTCGCCTGCGCCAACGGCTGCGCGACACCGACAAACCGCCACGGCTGATCCGCACCGTACGCGGCAGTGGCTACCTGCTCGCGGCGAATGTCTGCTGTGCCGGCTGAACAGGGCGTCGAGCGCCGCTGGCGCCTGCTGCCGCGCTCGTTGCTGGGGCGCATGCTGCTGCTCACCTTGCTGGTGGTGCTGATCGCCCAAGGCCTCTCGAGCCTGATCTGGCTGGCCCAACTGCGCGCCAGTCAGGTACAGGGGCTGCGCGCCAGCGCCAGCAGCCTGGCCCATTCCATGAGCGCCAGCGTCAGCTATTTCCGCTCCTTGCCGGTGGCCTACCGGCCGATGGTGCTCGATCAACTGCGCAGCATGGGCGGCACGCGTTTCTTCGTTTCGCTCAACGACAAACCGCTGGACATGTCGGTGCTGCCCGTCACCTCGCGCAAGCAGGCGGTGATCGAAGTGGTGAGTGAGGTGCTGCATGAGCGCCTGGGCCAGGGCATGGAAATCTCCGTCGAATTCGTCAGCCCCGATGACCTGCGCATCTTCAACAGCGGTCTGAAGCTCGATGAGCTGCCGCGCTCCTGGGCGCACTACGCCTTGACCCTGGAACCGCTGAATCCACCGGTGCTGGTGACCCAGATTCGCCTCGACGAGGGCGAGTGGCTGTACATCGCTTCGTTGCTGCCCGAGCCCTACACGGGGCTCGAACCCCAGGGCCTGCCGCGTCAGCAGATCGGTTTCATCGTCCTGACCACCGCCTTGCTGCTGCTGTTCATCGGCTTGCTGGTGCACTGGCAGAGCCTGCCGCTCAAGCGCCTGGCACGCACGGCCCGGGAGATGTCGCTGGGCGCCGACGTGCCGCCGGTGGCCGAGGCGGGAGGCAGCGAAGTGGTGGAAGTGGGGCGGGCGTTCAACGCCATGCGCGAGCGCATCAGCCGTTACCTGACCGAACGCTCGCAGTTGTTCAGCGCCATCTCCCACGACCTGCGTACGCCAATTACCCGCCTGCGCCTGCGTGTCGAGCTGCTCGAGGACGAGGCGTTGCAGGCCAAGTTCAGCCGTGACCTCGACGAGCTGGAGCTGCTGGTCAAGGGGGCGCTGCAGTGCGTCAAGGACACCGACATTCACGAGAACATCGAGCCGGTCGACCTCAACCAGGTGCTGGAGATTCTTGCCGAACCCTACCTGCGCGACGGACGCATCACCGTCGAGGGAAAAGTGCTGGCGCCCTATCAGGGCAAGCCACTGGCGCTGCGCCGCTGCATCGGCAACCTCATCGATAACGCCATCAAGTACGGCGAGCGCGCGCACCTGCGGATCATCGACGGCCCGGAGGCTTTCGTGTTGCAGGTCGACGACCAGGGCCCGGGCGTGCCGGAGCAGCGCCTGGAACAGGTATTCGAGCCGCACTTTCGCCTGGCGGCGCAGCAGCAGGGCTATGGCCTGGGCCTGGGCATCGCCCGCAACATCGCCCACAGCCACGGCGGCGAGGTGAGCCTGCTGAACCTGCGCGAAGGCGGGCTGCGGGTGACGCTGTGCCTGCCGCGGCTGATGGAGTGAGCTCAGAGGGGCGAGGCGCGGATGTCACGACTTGGTGACATTCGCGCTGGCCTTCGTGACATGATCGCGCAGAGGGCTGGCTAGAATCCGCTGACGACAGGCACCCGGCCTGTCCTTGGCAAGGACCACGCCGCTGATGGACAGCCTCGATTTTACCACCGGCCGCTGGCTCGATTCGCCGGCCCACCAGGCTTGGCTGCTGGGCGAAGGCCAGCGTCTGGTCAGCTTCGCCAAGGCCTCGCGCCTGCCCGGTGGCTTCGCCGGCCTCGATGCCCGCGGTGCGCTGCCCGGCGCAGCGATGGCCGATACCCTGAACACCACCCGCATGATCCACTGCTTCGCCATGGCCCACGTGCAGGGCATTCCCGGCTGCCTGCCGCTGGTCGCCCACGGCGTGGCCGAGTTGCTCGATGGCCCGCTGCGCGATACGCGCCACGACGGCTGGTACATCGATGCGCGTGAGCAAGGCGAGCGCAGCAAGACCGCCTACCTGCACGCCTTCGTCGCCTTGGCCGCCAGTTCGGCGGTGGTGGCCGGTGCTGCCGGTGCCCGGCCCTTGCTGGACGATGCCATCGCGGTGATCGAGGCGCACTTCTGGCGCGAGGAGGAGGGCGCACTGTGCGAATCCTTCGCCGAGGACTGGTCGCAGGCCGAGGCGTATCGGGGCGCCAACAGCAACATGCACGCCACCGAAGCGTTTCTCGCCCTGGCCGATGTCACCGGCCAGACCCGCTGGCTGGATCGCGCCCTGCGCATCGCCGAGCGGCTGATCCAGCATCACGCCGCGGCCCACGACTTCGTGGTGGTCGAGCACTTCGATGCCCACTGGCAGCCGCTGCCGGACTACAACCGCGAAAACCCCGCCGACGGCTTCCGTCCCTTCGGCAGCACACCGGGCCATGCCTTCGAATGGGCACGCCTGCTGCTGCACCTGGAGGCATCGCGCCAGCGGGCCGGGCTGCAAGTGCCGGGCTGGCTGTGCGAGGCTGCCCGGTCACTGTTCGCCGGGGCCTGCCGCCACGCCTGGAACGTCGATGGTGCGCCAGGGCTGGTCTACACCCTCGACTGGCACAATCGCCCGGTGGTGCGCGCGCGTCTGCACTGGGTGCACGCCGAAGCCTGCGCCACCGCCGCCGCGCTGCTGCGCCGTACCGGACAAACCGACTATGAGCAGTGGTATCGCCGCTTCTGGGATTTCATCGCGATGCATTTCATCGATCTGGTCCACGGTAGCTGGCACCATGAGCTGGATCCGCAGAACCGCCCTGGCGCAAGCATCTGGGGCGGAAAACCGGACCTGTACCATGCCTATCAGGCCGTGCTGCTGCCGCGCCTGGCCCTGGCGCCAAGCCTGACTACAGCCCTGGCCCAGGCGAATGTCACCAAACGATGACATTCAGGCATCGCTTCGTTACCTGACGGGGCGGCCTCGCTCTCTAGAATCGATGCAACGCAAGCGCCAGTCTTGCACTGCATAACAAGAAGAAAGGTACTCCAATGAATTCCAAGCTCTGTCTCGCCGCCGCTATTTCCCTCGCCTCGCTTCTGCCGCTCAGTGCCCAGGCCGCCGACTCCAAAGGGAGTGTGGAGGTGGTTCACTGGTGGACGTCGGGCGGTGAAAAGGCCGCCGTCGATGTCCTCAAGGCCCAGGTCGAGCAGGACGGTTTCACCTGGAAGGACGGCGCGGTCGCCGGTGGCGGTGGCGCCACGGCCATGACCGTGCTCAAGAGCCGCGCCGTGGCCGGCAATCCGCCCGGCGTCGCCCAGATCAAAGGTCCCGACATCCAGGAATGGGCGTCTACGGGCCTGCTCGACACCGACGTGCTCAAGGATGTGGCCAAGGAAGAAAAGTGGGATAGCCTGCTCGACAAAAAGGTCGCCGACACCGTCAAGTACGACGGTGACTACGTGGCCGTTCCGGTCAACATCCACCGCATCAACTGGCTGTGGATCAACCCCGAAGTGTTCAAGAAGGCCGGCATCGAACAGCCGCCCAAGACCCTCGAAGAGTTCTACGCCGCCGCCGACAAGCTCAAGGCCGCAGGCTTCATTCCCCTGGCCCACGGTGGCCAGCCGTGGCAGGACAGCACCGTGTTCGAGACCGTCGTGTTCGCCGTGATGGGCGCGGACGGCTACAAGAAGGCGATGGTCGACCTCGACGAGAAGACCCTCACTGGCCCTGAGATGATCAAGGCGCTCACCGAACTCAAGAAAGTCGCCAGCTACATGGACCCGGACGGCAAGGGCCAAGACTGGAACCTGGAAGCGGCCAAGGTCATCAACGGCAAGGCCGGCATGCAGATGATGGGCGATTGGGCCAAAAGCGAGTGGACCCTGGCCAAGAAGGTCGCGGGCAAGGACTACCAGTGCGTGCCATTCCCCGGTACCGGCAAGGGTTTCCTGTACAATATCGACTCGCTGGCGGTGTTCAAGCAGAAAGACAAAGGCACCGCCGAGGGCCAGAAAGACATCGCGCGCAAGGTGCTGGGCGAGGACTTCCAGAAGACCTTCAGCATCAACAAGGGCTCGATCCCCGTGCGTAACGACATGCTCGAGCACATGGACACGTTCGGCTTCGACAGCTGCGCGCAGACCGCTGCCAAGGACTTCCTGGCCGATGCCAAGTCCGGTGGCCTGCAGCCGAGCATGGCGCACAACATGGCGACCACGCTCGCCGTGCAGGGCGCCTTCTTCGATGTCATCACCAACTACATGAACGACCCGAAAGCCGAGCCGGCCGACGCGGCGAAGAAGCTGGCGGCAGCGATCAAGTCTGCCCAATAGCTGAGGCTGTGCAGGGGCGGCCAATCGCCGCGCCTGCAGCGTGTGTGCTTTCTTCCATCGGGGTATCCCTTCCATGACCACGACCACCGCCCGCCTGCGGGCCTCACCCCTGGACGCGTTGCAGCGCTGGCTACCCAAGCTGGTGCTGGCGCCGAGCATGTTCATCGTGCTGGTGGGTTTCTACGGCTACATCCTGTGGACCTTCGTTCTCTCGTTCACCACCTCGACCTTCCTGCCCACCTACAAATGGGCGGGCCTGGCCCAGTACATGCGGCTGTTCGACAACGACCGCTGGTGGGTGGCGAGCAAGAACCTGCTGGTGTTCGGTGGCCTGTTCATCGGCGTCACCCTGGTGATCGGTGTGCTGCTGGCGGTATTTCTCGACCAGCGCATCCGCCGCGAGGGCATGATCCGCACCATCTACCTGTATCCCATGGCGCTGTCGATGATCGTCACCGGCACCGCCTGGAAATGGCTGCTCAACCCGGGCATGGGCCTGGACAAGCTGCTGCGCGACTGGGGCTGGGACGGTTTCCGCTTCGACTGGCTGATCGACCCTGACCGGGTGGTGTACTGCCTGGTGATCGCTGCCGTGTGGCAAGCGTCGGGCTTCATCATGGCGATGTTTCTCGCCGGCCTGCGCGGCGTCGACCCCTCGATCATCCGCGCCGCGCAGATCGATGGCGCGAGCCTGCCGCGCATCTATTGGTCCGTGGTGCTGCCGAGTCTGCGCCCGGTGTTCTTCAGCTCGCTGATGATCCTCTCGCACATCGCCATCAAGAGTTTCGACCTGGTGGCGGCCATGACCGCTGGCGGTCCGGGCTACTCCTCCGACCTGCCGGCGATGTTCATGTACTCGTTCACCTTCAGCCGTGGGCAGATGGGCATGGGCTCGGCCAGCGCGATCCTGATGCTCGGGGCGATCCTTGCGATCCTCGTGCCTTACCTGTATTCCGAGCTGCGGAGCAAACGCCATGACTGACGTCGTCGCCAAACCCGGCCTGAGCCTGGGGCGCGTGGCCATCCACGCGGTGCTGCTGGTGGCCGTGCTGCTGTACCTGGTGCCGCTGGTGGTCATGCTGTTGACCAGCTTCAAGACCCCGGAAGACATCAGCACCGGCAACCTGTTGAGCTGGCCGCAGATGTTCACGGCCATCGGCTGGAGCAAGGCCTGGGCCACGGTCAACGGCTATTTCCTCAACTCGATCCTGATCACCGTGCCGGCCGTGCTGATTTCCACCACCATCGGCGCGCTGAACGGCTACGTGCTGTCGATGTGGCGCTTTCGCGGCTCGCAGCTGTTCTTCGGTCTGCTGCTGTTCGGCTGCTTCCTGCCGTTCCAGACCGTGCTGCTGCCAGCCTCGTTCACCCTCGGCAAGCTGGGCCTGGCCAGCACCACGTCAGGTCTGGTGCTGGTGCATGTGGTCTACGGCCTGGCCTTCACCACACTGTTCTTCCGCAACTACTACGTGAGCATTCCCGAGGCGCTGGTCAAGGCGGCGCGCCTGGATGGTGCCGGGTTCTTCACCATCTTCCGGCGCATCATCCTGCCGATGTCGACGCCGATCATCATGGTCTGCCTGATCTGGCAGTTCACTCAGATCTGGAACGATTTCCTGTTCGGCGTGGTGTTCTCCAGCGGCGACTCGCAGCCGATCACCGTGGCCTTGAACAACCTGGTCAACACCAGCACCGGCGCCAAGGAATACAACGTCGACATGGCCGCCGCGATGATCGCCGCGCTGCCGACGCTGTTGGTCTACGTGGTGGCGGGCAAGTATTTCGTGCGCGGCCTGACCGCCGGCGCAGTCAAGGGGTAAGTCATGGCAACGCTCGAACTTCGCAATGTAAACAAGACCTACGGCAGCGGCCTGCCGGATACCCTCAAGGACATCCAGTTGGCCATCGGCGACGGAGAGTTCCTGATCCTGGTCGGCCCTTCCGGCTGCGGCAAGTCGACGCTGATGAACTGCATCGCCGGGCTCGAGCAGATCACCGGCGGTGCGATCCTGATCGATGGCGAGGACGTCAGTGGCATGAGCCCCAAGGACCGGGACATCGCCATGGTGTTTCAGTCCTATGCGCTGTACCCGACCATGAGCGTGCGCGAGAACATCGAGTTCGGCCTGAAGATTCGCAAGATGCCCCAGGCCGCCATCGACGAAGAGGTGGCGCGGGTGGCCAAGCTGCTGCAGATCGAGCACCTGCTCACGCGCAAGCCGAGCCAGTTGTCCGGTGGTCAGCAGCAACGCGTGGCCATGGGTCGGGCGCTGGCGCGGCGACCGAAGATCTACCTGTTCGACGAGCCGCTGTCCAACCTCGACGCCAAGCTGCGGGTCGAGATGCGCACCGAAATGAAACTGATGCATCAGCGCCTGAAGACCACCACGGTGTATGTGACCCACGACCAGATCGAGGCCATGACCCTGGGCGACAAGGTGGCGGTGATGAAGGACGGCATCATCCAGCAGTTCGGCACCCCGCAGCAGATCTACAACGATCCGGCGAACCTGTTCGTCGCCAGTTTCATCGGTTCGCCGCCGATGAACTTCATTCCGGTGCACCTGAGCCGCCAGGACGGTCGCTTGTTCGCCCAACTCGACAGCGGCCAGGCCCGCTGCGAACTGCCGTTGGGCGTGCACGGCGATGGGCTGGAAGGACGCGAGGTGATTCTCGGCGTACGGCCTGAACAGATCGCCTTGGGCGCCACCGAGGGCAATGGCCTGCCGGCCGTGCGCGCCGAGGTGCAGGTACTGGAGCCCACCGGCCCGGACCTGCTGGTGTTCGTCACCCTCAACCAGACCAAGGTCTGCTGCCGACTGGCGCCGGATGTCGCCTGCCGTGTCGGTGACAGCCTCAACCTGCAGTTCGACCCGGCGCGGGTCCTGCTGTTCGACGCAGCCACCGGCGAGCGCCTGGATCTGCCGGCGACCCACGCGACGATCAAGGACAACGTCGCGCGTTTCAAAGGCCGCTGAAGTACACCCCCCATCGATAACAAGAAAAGAGGAACCAACGGATGGAACATCGCAAACGTATCAAGGCCCTGGGATCGCTGACCCTGCTTGCCCTGTTCGGCAGCACCGGCGCGCACGCCGCCGAGGCGTTCTCCAGCGACTCGAAATGGATGACCGGCGACTGGGGCGGCACGCGCACCGAGTTGCTGGAAAAAGGCTATGACTTCAGCGTGGACTATGTCGGCGAGGTGGCCGGCAATCTGCGCGGTGGCTACAACCACGACAAGACCGCGCGCTACAGCGACCAGTTCGCCCTCGGCGCGCACCTGGACCTGCAGAAGATCCTGGGCTGGCACGACGCCGAGTTCAAGCTGGCGATCACCGAGCGCAGCGGGCGCAACCTGTCCAACGACCGCATCAGCGATCCACGCGCCGGGCAGTTCAGCTCGGTGCAGGAAGTCTGGGGCCGTGGCCAGACCTGGCGCCTGACCCAGATGTGGGTCAAGCAGAAGTACTTCGACGGCGCGCTGGACGTCAAATTCGGCCGCTACGGTCCGGGCGAAGACTTCAACAGTTTCCCCTGCGACTTCCAGAACCTGGCGTTCTGCGGCTCGCAGGTGGGCAACTGGGTGGGCGGCATCTGGTACAACTGGCCGGTGAGCCAGTGGGCGCTGCGCGTGAAGTACAACATCACCCCAGAGTTCTTCGTTCAGGTCGGCGCCTTCGAGCAGAACCCTTCGAACCTGGAGACCGGCAACGGCTTCAAGCTCAGCGGCAGTGGCACCAAGGGCGCGATCCTGCCGGTGGAGATGGTCTGGTCGCCGAAGGTCAACGGCCTGCCGGGCGAGTACCGCCTGGGCTACTACTACAGCACCGCCGACGCCACCGACGTGTACAAGGACATCAATGGCAACCCGCAGGGCATCTCGGGTACCGACTTCAAGTCGCATTCCAGCAAGCATGGCTGGTGGGTGGTGGCCCAGCAACAGGTCACTGCGCACAACGGCGACGCCAGCCGCGGCCTGAACCTGTTCGCCAACTTCACCGTGCACGACAAGGCCACCAACGTGGTCGACAACTACCAGCAAGTGGGCATGGTCTACAAAGGCGCCTTCGATGCACGGCCCAAGGATGACATCGGCTTCGGCATCGCCCGCATCCATGTCAACGACGATGTGAAGAAGCGCGCCGAGCAGATCAATGCCTTCAACGGCATCGACGACTATGACAACCCGGCCTTCCTGCCGCTGCAGCGCACCGAGTACAACGCCGAGTTGTACTACGGCTTCCACGTCACCAACTGGCTGACCGTGCGCCCGAACCTGCAGTACATCAAGCGTCCGGGCGGCGTGGACGAAGTCGACAACGCACTGGTCGCCGGCCTGAAGATTCAGTCGTCATTCTGAGACCGATTGTTGTAAATTTACGCCATCGCCTCTCACCCCGACATCCACTGCCTGGCAGTGGATGTTTTTTCCAGGGCTGAGATAGCGCTGTCTCAACAACAAGAGTGTCTCTGAAATGTCCGAACATCCGCTCCAGCGCTTCTTCACCTCGCAACGGCCGAGACCGGTTTTCGAGTGGGAGCGTCACCAGCAGCGCGATGTCCTGATCATCGATCATCCTCGCTGCCAGGCGGTGTTCAGTCGCCAGGGTGCGCAGTTGTTGCACTTCCAGCCGACCGGTGAGAAGCCTTGGTTGTGGTGCGCCGAGCAGTGGCCGCAGGTGGGTGCGATTCGGGGCGGGGTACCGGTGTGCTGGCCGTGGTATGGCCGTCATCCCAGTGAGGACTTGTGGCCGGCCCACGGCTGGGGCCGGCTGCTGGACTGGAAGCTGCTGGACAGTTGCGAGGACGAGCAGGGGGTGAGTCTCACCTGGCGCCTGGACCTGTGCGATTGGCAGGTGGACCTGCATGCGCGGCTGGGTGCGAGCATGGAACTGCGCTTGAGCACCGAGCACCAGGACAGCGAGCCGTGCCAGTTGAGCCATGCCCTGCTGGCGTTCTGGCGCATCAGCGACGTGTCGCAGGTCGCCTTGTCGGGTCTCGAGGACATCGACGGCTATGACCGGCTCAACCGCCAGGCCTGCCGCGAAGAAGGCGCGCTGACCCTCAACGGGGGCTGCCAGAAGGTGTATCCGGGCACGCCGAAGGTGCAGTTACACGACCCGGCCTGGGAGCGCGAACTGTACATCGACACCAGCGACAGCGACGACACCGTGGTCTGGCATCCCGGCAATCGGCCGCTGATGGGGGTTAGCGGTCGCGAGAGCCAGGGTTTCGTCTGCGTCGAGGCCGCCAGCGGCAGCGCCGAGGGGCTGAGGCTGGCGCCCGGGCAGCGCGCACAGTTGACGCTGCAGGCCCATCGGCTCAGTTGAGCTCGTTGTCCTCGGCGGGGTAGCGGCTGGCGTTGAGGCTTTCCTTGATCTTGCGCAGGTGCGGCTGGAAGTCCGAGCCCCGGCGCAGGGTCATGCCGGTGGCCAGGACGTCGAGTACGGTCAGCTGGATGATGCGTGAAGTCATGGGCATGTAGATGTCGGTGTCCTCCGGCAGCGGCAAGTGCAGGCTCAGGCTGCAGGCGCTGGCCAGCGGCGAACCGGCGGCGGTGATGCCCAGCACCGAGGCGCCGTTTTCCCGAGCCTGGCGGGCTACTTCCACCAGTTCGCGGGTGCGTCCGGTGTAGGAGATGATCACGAACAGGTCACCGGTGTGCGCGACCGATGCCAGCATGCGCTGCATCAGCACATCGGGGTGGGCCGACACGGCCAGGTTGAAGCGGAAGAATTTGTGCTGCGCGTCCATGGCCACCGGGGCCGAGGCGCCGAGGCCGAAGAAGTGGATCTGGCGCGCCTGGATCATCATGTCCACGGCGCGGCTGACCTGCTGCGGATCGATCTGCTGGCACGCGCTGTCGAGCGAGGCGATGGCGCTGGCGAAGATCTTCTGGGTGTAGGCGGCCGGGTCGTCGTCGGCTTCCACCGCGCGGCTCACGTAAGCCGCGCCGCTGGCCAGGCTCTGTGCCAGTTGCAGCTTGAGTTCGGGATAGCCGCTGACGCCGAAGGAGCGGCAGAAGCGGTTGACGGTCGGTTCGCTGACCTTGGCCACCTGGGCCAGGGCGGCGATGCTGAAGCGCGTGGCCTGCTGCGGGTTGAGGAGGATGACCTCGGCGACTTTGCGTTCGGCCTTGTTCAGCTCGTCGAGGCGTCCCTGGATCTGCTCCAGGAGGTTTCGCACACGGTCCATGGGTTGTCCTTGGGTCGGAAACGCGGCCGGCTGCGGGAACTGCCGGCATGTTGCAGGGTTGTCTATCGTACTGAGGGTGGGTGTGTCATACCACACGTCTGTACCACTTAGGGGTAATGTTGTTGTTTTTACTACATCCTTCTTGAAAAGTACGCCTGAAAACGGTATTCCTACGTCCACTTTAATAAAAGAACCAACATCATGGCGGCCATTAGCGTAGAACCTTGCACTTTCGCCCTATTCGGCGCCCTCGGCGACCTGGCGTTGCGCAAGCTGTTTCCTGCCCTCTATCAGCTCGATCGCGCCGGCCTGCTGCACGCCGACACGCGCCTGTTGGCCTTGGCCCGTGAGCCGGGCAGCGCCGACGATCACCTGGCGACCATCGAAGCCCAGTTGCGGCGCTTCGTGCCGGATGCCGATATCGACCCTCAGACCTTGCAGCGCTTCATCGCGCGCCTGAGTTACCTGCACCTGGATTTCGTCCAGGCCGAGGGCTATACCGCGCTGGCCGAGCAGGCCGGCGAGGGCCTGCCGCTGATCGCCTATTTCGCCACGGCGGCAGCGGTGTATGGCGCCATCTGCGAAAACCTCGACAAGGTCGGTTTGGCCGAGCGCACCCGCGTGGTGCTGGAAAAACCCATCGGTCATGACCTGGAGTCCTCGCGTCGGGTCAACGACGCCGTGGCGCGCTTCTTCCCCGAGAGCCGGGTCTATCGCATCGACCATTACCTGGGCAAGGAAACGGTCCAGAACCTGATCGCCCTGCGTTTTGCCAACAGTCTGTTCGAAACCCAGTGGAACCAGAACTCTATCTCCCACGTGGAGATCACCGTGGCCGAGAAAGTCGGTATCGAAGGTCGCTGGGGCTACTTCGACAAGGCTGGCCAGTTGCGCGACATGATCCAGAATCACCTGTTGCAGCTGCTGTGCCTGATCGCCATGGACCCGCCCAGCGACCTGTCGGCCGACAGCATCCGCGACGAGAAGGTCAAGGTGCTCAAGGCGCTGGCACCCATCACCGGTGACGGGCTCAGCACCCGGGTGGTGCGCGGTCAGTACATTGCCGGCTACAGCGACGGCAAGCCGGTGCCTGGTTACCTGGAAGAAGACAATGCCAATGCCCAGAGCGACACCGAAACCTTCGTCGCCCTGCGTGCCGATATCCGCAACTGGCGCTGGTCCGGCGTGCCGTTCTATCTGCGTACCGGCAAGCGCATGCCGCAGAAACTGTCGCAGATCGTCATCCACTTCAAGGAAACCCCGCACTACATCTTCGCTCCGGAGCAGCGTCTGCAGATTGGCAACAAGCTGATCATCCGCCTGCAACCGGACGAAGGCATCTCGCTGCGGGTGATGACCAAGGAGCAGGGGCTGGACAAGGGCATGCACCTGCGCAGTGGCCCACTTCAACTGAATTTTTCCGACACCTGGCGCAGCGCGCGGATTCCGGATGCCTACGAGCGTTTGTTGCTCGAAGTGATGCGCGGCAACCAGAACCTGTTCGTGCGCAAGGACGAGATCGAGTACGCCTGGACCTGGTGCGACCAGTTGATCGCCGGCTGGAAGAACGCTGGCGATGCGCCCAAGCCTTATGCGGCAGGGTCCTGGGGCCCGATGAGCTCGATTGCACTGATCACTCGCGATGGGAGAGCCTGGTATGGCGATATCTGAACTGCGACTGCCGAGCAACGTGAAGGTCCATGAACTGGCCGACAGCAAGCGGCTGGCTGCGGCGTTGGCCGCCGATGTGGCCGAGCGGCTGTCTTCGGCCGTGGCCGCCAAGGGCCAGGCGTGCCTGGTGGTGTCCGGGGGGCGCAGCCCCGTGGCATTCCTGGAGCAGCTTTCCAGCGCGTCGCTGGATTGGTCGAAGGTCACGGTATCGCTGGCCGACGAGCGCTGGGTGCCGGTCGAGCATGCCGACAGCAATGCCGGGCTGCTGGCCCGCCACCTGTTCAAGGGCGCGGCGGCCAAGGCTCGTTTCCTCGGTCTTTACCAGCGCGGCGACAACCTTGAGGCCGCAGCAGAAGCGGCGGACCAGGCACTGACCGAGTTGCCGCCCATCGACGTGCTGATCCTGGGCATGGGCGATGATGGCCATACCGCTTCGCTGTTCCCGGACAGTCCGCACCTGGCTGAGGGCCTGGACCCTGGCGCCAGCCGTCGCTGCCTGCCGATGCTGGCGCCAAGCGTGCCGCACCAGCGCCTGTCGATGACCCGCGCGCTGCTGTCCAGCGCCGCCTTCACTGCCTTGTCGGTGCAAGGCCCGGGTAAGCTCGCCGCCCTGCGCGCTGCATTGGCCGCCAATGATGCCGCGCAGATGCCGATTCGCGCCTTTCTTCACGACCCCCTGGACATCTACTGGTGCCCATGAGCCAAGGATCCACTGTCATGACCACCCTTGAACGCCCCCAACCGCTGCGCTCGATGGCCGAAAAAGCCGCCCGCATCGACCAGATCTGCGCCCAGGCGCGCATCCTGCCGGTGATCACCATCGCCCGCGAGCAGGACATCCTGCCGTTGGCCGACGCGCTGGCCGCCGGTGGCATTCGCACCTTGGAGGTGACCTTGCGCTCCGAGCACGGCTTGAAGGCCATCCGCGTGCTGCGCGAACAGCGCCCCGAGTTGTGCATCGGCGCTGGCACCGTGCTCGACCCGGCGATGTTCGCCGCCGTCGAAGCCGCGGGCGCGCAATTCGTGGTGACGCCGGGCATCACGGCTGAGGTGCTCGAGGCCGGTGTTCGCAGCGACATCCCGCTGCTGCCAGGCATCAGCACGCCATCGGAAATCATGGCCGGTTACGCGCTGGGCTATCGCCGCTTCAAACTCTTCCCGGCAGAAGTAGTCGGTGGCGTCGCCGCGATCAAGGCCTATGGCGGCCCGTTCGGCGACATCCGTTTTTGCCCTACCGGCGGCGTCAATCCGGCCAATGCCCGCAGCTACATGGCCTTGCCGAACGTGATGTGCGTTGGCGGCACCTGGATGCTCGACAGCAGTTGGGTCAAGAGCGGCGACTGGGCGCGGATCGAGGCGTGCAGCGCCGAGGCCATGGCGTTGCTGGGCTGATACGAATTTCGTTGTGTGCTGTACGGCTTGTGGGGCGCTTGGTCGGCGCCCCTTTTTTTGCCTGTGATTCGACGATCAGGCGACCTTGAATTGCGAGACCAGCCGTTGTCGTGCTCAGACCTGTGACGCCAGTTTCTGCTGGGGGAGGCGGTCTGCTGCGCACGAGCGACTGTCCTGCGCACAACAAAAAGCCCGCGTCTTGCGAGGCGGGCTCTCAGGGTAGTGCGCGGGCAATCAGGCCGCTTTGGCAGACTGCTGGCTCAGCGAGCGGTTCAGGGCGCTGAACAGGGCCTTGAAGCTGGCCGTGGTGATGTTCTCGTCGATACCCACGCCATGTACCGGACGACCGCCGGCCACGCGCAGTTCGATGTAGGCTGCGGCCTTGGCGTTGGTGCCGGCACCGATGGCGTGCTCGTTGTAGTCCATGATCTCGACCGCGACCGGCAGGCCGGCGACCAAGGCTTCCAGGGCGCCGTTGCCCTTGCCGCGCCAGTGCAGGGTAGTTTCGCCTTCACCGGCCACTTCCACTTCCACGGCGCTGCTGCCGTTCTCTTCCTGCAGGCGATGGCTGACCAGCGCGTAGGGTGCGTTGGCTTGCAGGTACTCTTTGTGCAGCAGGCTGTAGATCTGCTGAGCGGTCATTTCCAGGCCCAGGCGATCGGTCTCGCCTTGCACCACTTGGCTGAATTCGATCTGCATGCGACGCGGCAGGCTGATGCCGTATTCCTGCTCCAGCAGGTAGGTGATGCCGCCTTTGCCGGACTGGCTGTTGACGCGGATCACCGCCTCGTAGCTGCGGCCGATGTCGGCCGGGTCGATCGGCAGGTACGGCACTTCCCACAACTCACCGTCCTTCTGCTGGGTGAAGCCCTTGCGGATGGCGTCCTGGTGAGAGCCGGAGAAGGCGGTGTGCACGAGGTCGCCCACATACGGATGACGTGGGTGCACGGGCAGTTGGTTGCACTCTTCGACGACCTTGCGCACGCCGTCGATGTCGGAGAAGTCCAGTTGCGGGTCGATGCCTTGGGTGTACAGGTTCAGCGCCAGGGTGACCAAGTCGACGTTGCCGGTGCGCTCGCCGTTGCCGAACAGGCAGCCTTCGGCGCGGTCGGCGCCGGCCATCAAGCCCAGCTCGGTGGCGGCGATGCCGGTGCCACGGTCGTTATGGGTGTGCAGGCTGATGATGACGCTGTCGCGACGGTTGACGTGGCGGCAGAACCATTCGATCTGGTCGGCGTAGACGTTCGGCGTGGCCACTTCGACGGTGGCTGGCAGGTTGAGGATGATCTTGTGTTCCGGCGTCGGATTCCACACCTCGATCACCGCGTCGCACACTTCCTTGGCGAACGCCATTTCAGTGGCGCTGAAGGTTTCCGGGGAGTACTGGAAGGTCCATTGGGTGTCTGGCTGCTGGGCGGCGTACTTGACGAACAGCTTGGCGGCGTTCACCGCGATGTCCTTCACGCCTTGCTTGTCCTGGTTGAAGACGATGCGGCGGAATGACGGGCAGGTGGCGTTATACAGGTGGACGATGGCTTTCTTGGCCCCGCGCAGGGACTCGAAGGTACGTGCGATCAGGTCTTCGCGGGCCTGGGTGAGCACCTGGATGGTGGTGTCGTCGGGGATGTGGCCATCTTCGATGAGGGTGCGCACGAAGTCGAAATCGGTCTGCGAGGCCGAGGGGAAGGCCGCTTCGATTTCTTTCACACCGACCTGCACCAAGGTCTTCCAGAAGCGCAGCTTCTTTTCCGCATCCATCGGTTCGATCAGCGACTGGTTGCCGTCACGCAGGTCGGAGCTGCACCAGATTGGCGCCTGGGTGAGGGTTTGCGAAGGCCAGGTGCGGTCGGGCAGGTCGATGGTGGGGAAGGCGCGGTATTTCTTGGAAGGGTCTTTGAGCATGGTCATTGGAGCAATCCTTTAAATGTGCGGCCTGATCGGGCCTGCCAAGCGGTGACGAGATGACGCGGCGGGGCGATGCGGTTCAGCCAGGTAGTCGTGCACTGACCAGGCAAAGGCTGCGGTGTTGGCGGAGCAGAATGAGGGTGTTGGCGATTTTCATGCCCTCAACCCTAACCAGTGGCATGGGGGTTGGCAAGCGGCGGGAGAAAATTGAGAGGAATGCTTAAATAAACCCTTTTGGCGAGATTCAATAGCTAGATTTTAATAAAGGGTTTTGAATTGTTGCGCAGTATTTTTGGATGGCGCAACTCGGTTTTTTTGAGCGGACGGCCGTTCGCGGATTCACCTGCGAACGGCCGCCACTGCCCTCAAGGCTGAAACGCACCGATGAAAATCGCCGGGTCCACCCGCGCATCGTTCAGGCTGACGTTCCAATGCATGTGCGGCCCGGTCGCCCGTCCAGTAGAGCCCACTCGCCCGACGACGTCGCCACGGCGCAATACCTGCCCTGGCTGCACGTCCACCTTGGACATGTGACAGAACATGCTGATGAAGCCCTGGCCATGGTCGACGAACACCGTGCGGCCATTGAAGAAATAATCGCCCACCAGAATGACCTTGCCGTTGGCTGGGGTCTTGATCGGCGTGCCGGCGGGCACGGCGAAGTCCAGACCCGCGTGGGGATTGCGCTCCTCGCCGTTGAAGAAGCGGCGCACACCAAACTTGCTCGACAGGGGACCATTGACTGGCTTGTCGAGGATCAGGTTGCTGGGCACGCCTGGGCTGAAGCTGCGGTACGCCTTGATCTGTTCGGCCAATTCGCGGTCGATGCGCTTGAGGTCGTCCGGCTCAGGATTGACCTGGCGCGTGTTCTTCAGGGTGATGCGTTGCTCTGGGTACTTCTTGCTGCCGACGCTGAAGGGCAAGGTGCGCGTGCCCTGGGTGAGGCTGGCAGGACCGGGCTTCTGGGTGAGAGGGAGGCCGACGATGGCCAGCCAGCGGTCTTGCTCTTTGACCACCAGCACCGGCTTGCCCTCGAAGCGAGCGCTCGGGGCGCTGGCGGCAGGGCCCAGATCGACCACCGCAACGCCGCCAGGCACGGGTTTGTTCAAGGTGCGGGTGATGTAGCTGGCTTGGGCCGTAGCGGTCAGCAGCAGGGCGCAAAGGGCGAGCAGGGGGGCGAGCAGACGGGGCATGTGTCAGTCCAGAAGCGAGAGGGTGACCGGGGTCTGATGGTTGTCTTCGACCCGCACCTGCAACTCGCCCTGATCCAGGCGTGCGGTCAGGCGTTGGCCGTTGTGAGTCTGGGCGGCGCTGCGGATCGCTTGGCCACGGTCGTCGAGCAGGATGCTGTAGCCGCGCGCCAGGGTGGCCAGGGGGCTGACGATCTGCAACGTTTGCAATTGCGCCTGGAAGCGCTGGCGACGGTCACGAAGCACTGCCTGCATGGCCCTGGGCAAACGTTCGCCCAGGCTGTCCAGGCGCTGTCCCAGCAGGGCCAGGGTGCGCCCGGGATGCTGCGCGGCCAGGCGCGTGTCGAGACGGCCCAGGCGCTGCTGGCGCTGGTTCAGGTCGAGCATGAAGGCGCGGCGCAGGCGCATGTCCAGGTCGTCCAGGCGCTGGGCCTGCTGGCGCAGTCGCTCGCGTGGATGGCGCAGGCGTCGGGCCAGGCCGTCGAGGCGCAGACGGTCGTGGCTCAAGCGGGCATTCATGCGCAACAGCAGACGGCGTTGCAGGCTGTCCAGGCGTTGCAGCAGACCGCTGCTGTCGGGCGCCAGCAATTCGGCGGCCGCCGAGGGCGTGGGGGCCCGCACATCGGCGACGAAGTCGCTGATCGACACATCGGTCTCATGCCCCACCGCGCTGACGATCGGCGTGACGCAGGCCGCGATGGCGCGCGCCACCGGTTCTTCGTTGAAGCACCACAAGTCTTCCAGCGAGCCACCGCCACGGGCCAGAATCAGCGCGTCGAAGCCAAGGCTGTCGGCCCGCTGCAGCGCGCGCACGATCTGCCCGACGGCTTCGCGCCCCTGCACCGCCGTGGGGATCAGGTTGAGTTCCACCTGCGGTGCGCGGCGAGCGAAGACGCTGATGATGTCGCGGATCACCGCGCCGGTGGGGGAGGTGACGATGCCGATGCGCCGCGGATGCGCCGGCAGCGGCTGTTTGCGCTCGGCGGCGAACAGGCCCTGTTCGCCCAGTTTTTCCTTCAGGGCTTCGAAGGCCAGGCGCAGGGCGCCATCGCCCGCCGGCTCGACGCTGTCGACGATCAACTGGTAGTCGCCACGGCCCTCGAACAGCGACACCTTGCCGCGTACCTTCACCGCCAGACCGTCACGCAGGGCCTGGCGAACCCGCGCAGCGTTCTGCCGGAACAGCGCGCAGCGCACCTGGGCACCACTGTCTTTCAGGGTGAAGTAGAGGTGGCCGGAGGCTGGGCGGGCGAGGTTGGATATCTCGCCTTCCACCCAGACACTGCGGAACACGTCCTCGAGCAGCACGCGGGCGCGGCCGTTGAGCTGGGTGACGGTGAGGACCTCGCGGTCCAGGCCGAGTCGTTCGAAAGGGTCTCTGATCATGGCGGGCATCATAAAGGACAACGCTTGCGATTGTCTGTGTCCGCTCCTTGGGTGGCAGCGAGGGGTACGCAGGGGTGGTGCCCCCCATCAGCCGACCTCACGCCGTCATCGCCGCCACGAACTGCCTCACCAGCACGCTCGCGTCAGCGCGACAGGCCAAGGCCACCGTGCTGTCACAGCGTGGTTTCAGTGTGATGAACTTCAGCGAAACCGGGGCAATGTCGCGCATGCAGGCCGGCAACAGCGCCACGCCCAAACCGGCCTCGATCAATTGAAGCTGGGTGGTCTTGCGTGACACCACCTGGGCGGCCTTGGGAAAGAATCCTGCGTCCAGGCACAGCGAAGCCGACAAGTAACTCAGTCCGCCTCGATGCCGGTGGGGAACGGACACGAAGCGTTCGTCCTTCAAGCGCTCCAGCGCGGCTTCAGACACGCCAGCCAGCGGATGCTCGGCCGCGACGGCCAGCAACAGCGGTTCGCTGAACAGCTCGTGCAGTTCGACGCCTTCGTGCTGGCGCAGCACGGGCAGGCGCAGCAGGCCGATGTCCAGGCGTCCTTCGGCGATGTCCAGCAGTTGCGCCTCCGATGACTGCTGGGCGATTTCCAGGTTGACCTCTGGATGGTTTCGCAGATAGCTGCTCAGGCGCGTCAGCAGTTCGCCCGTGAGGGGAACGGTGCTGGAATGACTCAACTGCAGGCTGCCGCGCAGACCTTGTCCGACCTCCAGCGCCAGGCGCTGTGCGCTGTCCAGGTCTGCCAGGAGTTGCCGAGCCCGACCGAGAAACGCTTCGCCGGCCGGAGTCAATCGAGGCTGGCGTGCGGTGCGCTCGAACAGCTGTGTACCGAGATGCTGCTCCAGTTCCTTGATCTGGCGGCTCAAGGCCGATTGGGCGACGTACAGCCGCTCGGCAGCCGCCGTGAAGCTGCCGCTGTCGGCGATTTCCACGAAGTAGCGCAGTTGGCGGAGGGAGGTCATCCTTGATATGCCTTTTCGAGATGGGTATGGGGGTCAAGGCATATTAGTCGGCATAGCTTAAGGGTGGCTAACCTTGTGCTGTCTTTCCAGGAAACCTGCACATGTTCATTGCGCTTCCTTTTACAGGGTTGGAGTGGCTGCCGATCCTATTAGGCATTGCTGCCGCTTACGTCGTCTTTGGCATTGCCGGCTTCGGCACCGCGTTGATTGCCGGGCCGGTGTTGATCCATTTCATGCCGTTGTCGCGGATCATTCCGCTGCTGGTGTTGCTCGATTTCGTCGCCGCTTTCGGCAACCTGCTGCCGTCGCGACGTGATGTGGTGCGCAGCGAACTGCTGCGCCTGCTGCCGTGCATGGCGCTGGGCTGCACCTTGGGCGTGGCGTTCCTGCTGCACCTGAAATCGGACCTGCTGCTCTTGCTCATGGGGCTGTTCGTCACCGCTTACGCGCTCTACAGCCTCTGCGTGAAGGCTCGCCCGCATCGTCTGGCCGCCGCCTGGGCGGTGCCCATGGGGACGGTGGGCGGGCTGTTCGGGGCACTGTTCGGCAGTGGCGGCTTTCTCTATGCGATCTACCTCAGTGCGCGGCTGACGGCCAAGGAGCACGTGCGGGCGACGCAGAGCGCATTGATCAGTTGCAGCACCCTGGTGCGGCTGGCGCTGTTCCTGGTGGCCGGGGTGTATGCCGACAGTCGCTTGCTGTGGCTGGCGGTGTGCTTGCTGCCGGTGATGGCGAGCGGCTTGTGGCTGGGGCGGCGCCTGAGCCTGCGCCTGTCCCGCGAGGCCTTCGTGCGTCTGGTCACCTGGTTGGTGCTGGCCAGTGGGCTGGCGCTGATCGGTCGCTACCTCACGGGCTGAGCAGGGCGTAGACTTGCGCGATCGCTACAGTTTCAGGCCTGACCCTTCATGAACATCCACAGCATCATTGTCCCCAAACTGTCCACCGTACCCGCGCACGAGGCCCGCGCCCGGGCCATCGTGCGCTGGCTGGTGCGCGAGAAAATCGTCGAGGAACACCTGAGCACCTGCGGGCGCACCGGCAACCGCATGGGCCATGCATTGGCCGAGGGGGCACGCAAGGTGGCCCTGCACCCGGAGCGTCTGCCGTTTGGCGAGCCGGTCAATGGTCTGGAAGTGATGCTCAAGCGCTGCATCTATACCCCGACTGACGGCTTTCTGGAGGAAGCCGGCTGCCCTGAGTGTCGCCGCGAAGTGGGCGAACCGCTGTTCGAAAGCCTGGAGGAGTGGATGCCAGCGGTGAGTGACAACTTCACCTGCCCGCTGTGCGGCTTCGAGGACGACATCAACGGCTTCCTGTATCTGCAGCCGTGCGCGTTCTCCAATCTGGGCTTCATCTTCAACAACTGGGGCGAGGCCGGGTTCACCCAGGCTTTTCTCGACAACTTCGCCGACTGGCTGGATCAACCGGTGGCGGTGGTCAGGGTGGGCTGAGCGGTGAGGCCTGCTGCCCATTGAGCCCCGGGCCCTGCATGAGTATAATGGCGCGCTTCCATTTTTCCCGCCCGGGAGCCCCCGCGATGCTGCGTATCAGCCAAGAAGCCCTGACCTTCGACGACATTCTCCTTGTACCCGGTTATTCCGAGGTACTGCCCAATGAAGTCAGCCTCAAGACCCGATTGACCCGCGGCATCGAGCTGAACATCCCGCTGGTGTCCGCTGCCATGGACACCGTCACCGAAGCGCGCCTGGCCATCGCCATGGCCCAGGAAGGCGGCATCGGCATCATCCACAAGAACATGACCATCGAGCAGCAGGCCGGCGAAGTGCGCAAGGTCAAGAAGTTCGAGGCTGGCGTGGTCAAGGATCCGATCACCATCGAGGCCGACGCCACCGTGCGCGACCTGTTCGACCTCACCCGTCTGAACAACATCTCCGGCGTTCCGGTGCTGGAAAACGGTGATCTGGTGGGTATCGTCACCTCCCGCGACGTGCGCTTCGAATCGCGTCTGGACGCCAAGGTACGCGACGTGATGACGCCCAAAGAGCGTCTGGTCACCGTGCGTGAAGGCGCCGACAAGAACGAAGTCCGCGAGCTGCTGCACAAGCATCGTCTGGAAAAAGTCCTGATCGTCGACGACAAGTTCGCCCTCAAGGGCATGATGACCGTCAAGGACATCGAAAAAGCCAAGGCCTACCCGCTGGCCAGCAAGGACGACCAGGGTCGCCTGCGCGTCGGCGCGGCGGTCGGCACCGGCAAGGACACCGGCGAGCGTGTTGCTGCGCTGGTGGCCGCTGGCGTCGACGTGGTGGTGGTCGACACCGCCCACGGCCACTCCAAGGGGGTGATCGAACGCGTTCGCTGGGTCAAGCAAACCTACCCGCAGGTGCAGGTGATCGGCGGCAACATCGCCACTGGCGCCGCCGCCAAGGCCCTGGCCGAAGCGGGCGCCGATGCGGTCAAGGTCGGTATCGGCCCAGGCTCGATCTGCACTACCCGTATCGTCGCCGGTGTCGGCGTGCCGCAGATCAGCGCCATCGCCAACGTTGCCGCTGCGCTGGAAGGCACAGGCGTGCCGCTGATCGCCGACGGCGGTATCCGCTTCTCCGGTGACCTGTCCAAGGCCATCGTTGCCGGTGCTTCCTGCGTCATGATGGGTTCGATGTTCGCCGGTACCGAAGAGGCTCCAGGCGAAGTCGAGCTGTTCCAGGGCCGTTCCTACAAGGCCTACCGCGGCATGGGCTCACTGGGTGCCATGGCGCAGGCGCAAGGCTCGTCCGACCGCTACTTCCAGGACTCCTCGGCCGGCGCCGAAAAGCTGGTGCCGGAAGGTATCGAAGGCCGCGTACCATACAAGGGCGCCCTGGCCGCGATCATCCACCAACTGATGGGCGGCCTGCGTTCGTCCATGGGCTACACCGGCAGCGCGACCATCGAAGAGATGCGCACCAAGCCTGAGTTCGTGCGCATCACCGGCGCTGGCATGGCCGAGTCCCACGTGCACGACGTGCAGATCACCAAGGAAGCGCCGAACTACCGGGTCGGCTGACCCCTGAAGCCGCGCCGCGCGGCTTCGCCACATGTGACAAACGATGGCTGCGTCGATGCAGCCATCGTGTTTTTCCCCCGATCAACTTGCAGCTTGCAGCTTCAAGCTCGCAGCTGAATCAGAGATTCCCCCATGGCCCTCGACATTCACGCTCACCGCATCCTGATCCTCGATTTCGGTTCCCAGTACACCCAGTTGATCGCCCGCCGTGTACGCGAGATCGGCGTGTATTGCGAACTGCACCCGTTCGACATGGACGATGAGGCGATTCGCGAATTCAACCCACGCGGCATCATCCTCGCCGGTGGTCCCGAGTCGGTTCACGAAGCCAACAGCCCACGCGCGCCGCAGGCCGTGTTCGACCTGAAGGTGCCGGTGCTGGGCATCTGCTACGGCATGCAGACCATGGCCGAGCAGATGGGCGGCAAGGTTGCCGGCTCCGAGCTGCGTGAGTTCGGCTATGCCCGAGTCGATGTAGTCGGCAAGAGCCGCCTGCTCGACGGCATCGAAGACCATGTCGATGCCGACGGCGTGCTGGGGCTGGACGTGTGGATGAGCCACGGCGACAAGGTCACCCAGATGCCGGCCGACTTCCACGTGCTGGCCAGCACCCCGAGCTGCCCGATTGCTGGCATGTTCGACGACGCGCGCGGCTACTACGGCGTGCAGTTCCACCCGGAAGTGACCCACACCAAGCAGGGCGGTCGCATCCTGTCGCGTTTCGTCCAGGACATCTGCGGCTGCGAAGCCCTGTGGACCCCCTCCAACATCGTCGAAGACGCCATCGCTCAAGTGCGCGAGCAAGTGGGTTCGGCCAACGTCCTGCTGGGCCTGTCCGGCGGTGTCGACAGCTCGGTGGTCGCGGCGCTGCTGCACCGCGCCATCGGCGATCAACTGACCTGCGTGTTCGTCGACAACGGCCTTCTGCGCCTGCACGAGGGCGACCAGGTGATGGCCATGTTCAAGGAGAACATGGGCGTCAAGGTGATCCGCGCCGACGCCGAGAAGCAGTTCCTCGATAACCTGGCCGGCGAAGCCGACCCGGAGAAGAAGCGCAAGATCATCGGCCGCACCTTCATCGACGTGTTCGATGCCGAGGCCAGCAAGCTGCCCAACATCCAGTTCCTCGCCCAAGGCACCATCTACCCCGACGTGATCGAGTCGGCCGGCGCCAAGAGCGGCAAGGCCCACGTGATCAAGTCGCACCACAACGTCGGCGGCCTGCCGGAGGAAATGAACCTCAAGCTGGTCGAGCCGCTGCGCGAGCTGTTCAAGGATGAAGTGCGCAAGATCGGCCTGGAGTTGGGCCTGCCGTACGACATGGTCTACCGCCACCCGTTCCCAGGCCCGGGCCTGGGTGTGCGTATCCTCGGCGAAGTGAAGAAGGACTACGCCGACATCCTGCGCCGCGCCGACCACATCTTCATCGAAGAACTGCGCAAGGCTGACTGGTATCACAAGACCAGCCAGGCCTTCGTCGTATTCCAGCCGGTGAAGTCGGTAGGCGTCGTCGGCGACGGCCGCCGCTACGCCTGGGTCGTTGCCCTGCGCGCCGTGGAGACCGTGGACTTCATGACCGCACGCTGGGCGCACCTGCCTTACGAGCTGCTGGAGACCGTCAGCGGGCGCATCATCAACGAGATCGAAGGCATCTCGCGGGTGACTTACGACGTGTCGAGCAAGCCGCCGGCGACGATTGAGTGGGAATGATCCCGCGTTCGGTTTAGACCGGTATCAAGTAGTAGAAGCGACACCCAAAGCCCGCGTCCCTGCGGGCTTTGGGTTTTTGGAAGTTGGGAATAAGTAACGCTGTGCAGTGTTTTTGACGCGTTATAGAATCACCGACTGTATTGAATACCACGAATGCAGTTTCCGCGAATGGCTAAACTGCCTAACCCAAAACACGGATAGCCTTAGGTGATTTACACTACGCTTGTCCGGCCAGTGCTCGCAGCCTGGGATGTACTCATGATGATGTATAAGGATGTCTAACATGTTTTATGTGCAGGATGCTGTGCTGGTGTTTGTTTTGCTTGGTATTCCCTATGCCTTTTTACTTAAAAAGGCGGGGCTCTCTCCGTATTGGTCGTTGATGTTCATGATTGTCCCATTCGGTATACCGTTGGGCGCATGGATTGGCTTCCCGATTCTTGCCCTCAGGGCATGGCCTGCCAGGAATGAATTACCCAACAGGTACTTCCTGGCCGTTCCTCAAAACGTCACGTTGGTCCTGCTCCACCTTGTGATGCCGATCTTTTCAATCTTTGTAATTCTCAAGAAGTCTGGCTACAGCGGATGGTGGTGTTTGACCGCTGTGATACCTCCAGCCGCTTTCATCATGCTCTGGGTCATTGCATTCAAGAAAAGAACAATGCAAGCACCCGTAGCGCCATGCTAGTGGGCTAGCGTCATTCGCTTTTTATGCCCTGTCTTAGAAGTGAGCTGAGCCCCATGTTTCGGGGTTCACGCGAACGTGGTGGGAGCGGCCTTGTGCCGCGAAAGGGCCGCGAAGCGGCCCCAGCATTCTTTAGGCGAACAGCATTACCGTAAATACGGGATTTGTTGTTTCAGGCAAAGACGTTCAATCAGAAGTCATAACGCACATTGGCCATGAAACTGTTTGCATCGAAACCACTGCGGGCCAGGTAGTTGTAACTTCCACCTACGTTCCATGCGCCCACGCGATAGGTCGCGCCGAGTCCCAGCTCGTAGCTGTCGCGTGCCGGCGTGGCACCGGTGGTGGTGAACGCGTTGCCGCCGAGCACGAAGGTCGAGGTGGTGCTGGCCTTGTCGCCGATGAAGTCGTGCCAAGCCATCAATTTGGCCTCCGGCTCCAGGCTGCCCACGCCCATGTCGAAGGCTGCCGCCAGGCGAGCGCCCAGGCCCATTTCGCCGATTTCATAGCGCTGGCTGCCGACTTTGAGGGCGGCCGAGCTGCCTTTTTCCCGGTACGAATCGATCGACACATTGGCATAGCGTGCCCCGACCTGCGGTTCCACAAGCCATTGCTTGTCGAGTTGGAAGCGGTAGCCGGCCAATGCATTGACGCCGAAGATCTCGCTGTCGTAATCGGCTTTGGCGCGGGTGCCGGCAATGTAGCGTTTGGATGCGTTGTCGTTCCAGCCATACATCAGCGAGGTATCGACGAAGACGTTGCCGCGCGTCCAGTTGCCGTACAAGGTCAGGGCATGGCCGCTGACATCGGTTTTGTGGCCCAGGTCGGATTTGACGTCGCTGGTCAGGTAGCTGTAGGCCAGGCCCAGGGTGGTGTCGGCATTGAGCTTGCCATCGGCACCCAGGGCGATGCCTTTGGTCTTGGCGTCGTAGCCTTGGACGCCGTGGCGGTTGTCCTGGTTGGCATCGCTGGACAGCGTTTGCAGCCAGACGCCTTGCTCAGGTAGTACTTCACCGGAAGACAGGCCGCTACGCGCTTTGCCGGCGCGCGCGTGAATGGCATTGGCCACCAGATTCAGGCTGTCGGTGGCGGCATTGATCACGCCACGGCTGACGTCCGGCGTCAGGGTTTCGGCCAGTTGGGCGAGTTCGGCGTTGCTGGCGGCGCTGGCGAAACGCTGGAAGACCGGGTCGCTTTCGGCGATCTGGCCCATGATCGTGTTCTTCAGCGGATTCACGGCGTTGACCGCGTTGTCCGAACCGCTGGCCTCCACCACGTTCTGTGCGACCTCCTCATCGCTGCGGGTGGTCACCAATGCTTTGACGTCCTGGCCTTCGATACCGAAGTTCTTGACTTCGAGCAGGGCCGACGAAGACACCACGGAGAGGTTCTGTTGTTCTTCCCAGGTGCCGGAATTGATCAGCGTGTAGCGTGTGCCTTGGGCAGATGTGCGGAAATCGTCGGAGCGCGCTTGCAGTTCGACCTGGCTACCTTTGGAGAAGTAGGTATTGCCGGTGACTTTCAGGATCGGCGTGTTGGGCTGTGTGTCGTTGTCCAGCAACAGGCGCAGGCGTGCGGTGTCGCTGTCCAAGTCGAGGTCGCCGACGATCGTGGTCTGTGGGCGCAGCAGCGTTAGGCGGCCTCCGTCAATATCGACGAAGCCGCTGCGAATGGTCGAGCCATCGAACTGCGCATCGCCTTTGACCAGGACACCGCCCAGGCCCTGCAGGTCTCCCTTCACTTGGCCGCCGCGCCAGTAAAAGTAGGTATTAGGTGCATCCTCGTCGGCCAGAATCGCTGCGACGCCGCCTTCGATCAGGCCGCTGGTCTGGGTGATGCTGAGCAGGTTCCCCGGTGTGCTGGCATCGATGACGTGGATACCTACACCGTCGGCTGAAATAGTCCCACTGTTGTTGACGTCGGACTGATAAGGAGAGCCCGGCGCGTTACCGGTGAATTGAGCTTTATCGAGCACGATGCCCTCAGCGTCGGTGCCACGTGCCGTTATGGTGCCGGTGTTGTTGATGCGCGCTTGAGTCGAGCTGATCCACATGCCTTCGGCCTCTTCACCCGTGACGGTGATGTTGCCGGAGTTATTCACCTCGCCTGCGATCTTGGTCCGATACATTTGCAGACCGCCGCCGAGATCACCGCTCACCGTGATGTCACCCTGGTTGATCACATCGCCAGCGATGTTGGCGTACAAGCCGTCGATCGAGATTCCTGCTGCGAATCCTTTTGAGCTATCTGCTCGGTTGATTGTGCCTCGGTTTATTACGTTACCTGCCAGGGTGACGTCATTAAACCTAACCCCTGCGTTCTGGGAGGTGCCGGTGAAGGTGGCATTATTGAAAACTTCACCGGTACTAAGGTAGCCCCCAGTACTCAGATCGTGATTCAGATTGTTCAGGGGTTCAGCTTGGAGTGGGGCAACGACAGCTGCCACGGAGAGCGCCAACAGTGAGCGGCGCAGAGGGGAAATAGTCAAAGCAGTATCCTTACAAGGCAGAGACTGGCAGGGAACGATCCGCATTGGCGTCTACTGTTGGCATCCCTGCCAGCTTTTCAGTGGAGTGCTGAATCAAGCGCGCGTGAATTTACACGAATGAAGATGGCAATTCACCACTATCCATTCAGCGTGCGGCCAGATATTTCAGAAATGCGACAGGTGTCTCTCAGGTCTGGACTTTCTCTAATGTTTAATCGGAAATCGTTCGAGCGATTTCAGCGATGCCATAGCCCAGCAGCGACGAGACGAGGGCGGGCCATCGCGCGACAGCGAATGTGAAGATTGGCTGAAATGCCTCGATAGGGTTGGCAGCGATTCGAACGGTTAGTGGCTAAAAGCCGCTATCGTGCTAGCGTCACTCCTACCCGTATTTCTGGTTCAGCGGGGCGCATTGGCTCCCTGCATGGCGGTCGATTCGCCTCCCACTCCTACATGACGAGGACACGCCATGATCTCCACTCCCAAGACGCCCGGCGTGTACATCACCGAGCTCAATGCGTTTCCCAACTCAGTCGCGCCCATCGCGACCGCTGTGCCCGCGTTCATCGGCTATACGCCGCGCGCCGATTATCGAGGCGCGTCCTATTACAACAAGGCCGTGAAGATCACCTCGTTCGCCGAGTTCCAGGCCTATTTCCTGCTGGACAATCCGCCGCCGCCGGCGGAGCCGGCGCGCCAATACAGTCCTGCGTACTACCTGGTAGCGCAGAACGCGCAACCTGACTCGGGTCAGTTCGTGCTGATCGGCGGCACGTACTATTCGATAGTGCCCGACCCCAGCACCGTCTATTACCTCTACAACAGCATTCGCCTGTTCTATCAGAACGGCGGCGGCGATGCCTACGTCGTTGCGGTCGGCGCCTATGGTGCACCCAGCCACAGGCCGGCCAGCGATGCATCGGCACCTGTCGTCAACCCCAACGTACAATTGGCCGATCTGCAACGAGGCTTGAGTGTGCTGCTCAAGGAGGCGGAGCCGACCTTGTACATCTGTCCAGAGGCCACCCTGCTGACGGTGGCCGACAACGGCACACTGATGCGGGGGATGCTGGAGCAGGCCGAGCAGATGGGTACTGCGCTCTGCGTGTTCGACATCATTGGCGCAGACAAACCTGATCCGGTCCACTACACCCAGGACATTCAGACCTTCCGTGGCAACGTCGGTCAAAATGGGCTGAGCTATGGCGCCTGCTATTACCCGTTCATCGGCACCCACGTGATGCAGCCGGCCGAGATGGATTTCACCCAGCTGTTCGGGGGCGATACCGCGCAACTGGCGGCGTTGATCAATCCGCCGGCAGCACCGAATGTAGCGGTCGCGGCACTGCTGGAAATGATCCTGACACCGCCGGCCCAGGCGATGAGCAACAGCCAGTTGCAGGCCGGGCTGCTCAACGCCAGTCAGAGCTACCGAACAATCATCGAAAAAGTGCTCGAATGCGTCAACGTGCTGCCCCCCAGCGGCGCGATGGCGGGGGTCTACGCGGCAAGCGACAACTCAGGAGGGGTGTGGAGTGCCCCGGCCAACAGGGGCATCGTCGGTGCCGTCAGCTTGCCGATTCAGCTGTCCGACGCCCAGCAGGAAGGTCTCAACATCGATGCCGATTCGGGCAAGTCGGTCAACGCCATCCGCTCTTTCCAAGGCGCGGGCATTTTGATCTGGGGGGCACGCACCCTCGACGGCAACAGCCAGGACTGGCGCTATATCCCGGTGCGCCGGACCATGATCTTCCTTGAGCAGTCGATCAAGCTGGCCGCGCAGCCCTATGTGTTCCAGCCCAACACCGCCGACACTTGGGGCGCCGTGAAGGCCATGATCACCAGCTTCCTCACCGGTATCTGGAAGGCGGGTGGCCTGCGGGGAGCGACCCCTGATGAGGCGTTCCACGTGAGCGTCGGGCTGGGGTCGACCATGACCCCGGAAGACTTGCTTGACGGCTACCTGCGTATCAGCGTCCAGGTCGCGGTGATGAGGCCGGCCGAGTTCCTCACCATCGCCATCGTTCAGGAGCAGGCCAAGTCCGACTGAGATGGGGCGCCAGCCGCGTTCGACCCTGCTACCGCGCGACAATCGAGCACTTAATCTTTCTCAGTTGCAGGTGTATCGTATTCGCCCTTCCGTCACTGGCCGATAATGGCCATTTGATTGCGCCTACGAGGTACCTGCACCGATGTCCTTTACCCGTCGACAAATGCTCAAAGGCCTGACCGGTCTCGTGGTGGTTGGCCTGGGCGCCGGAGGTGCGGCGCGTTACTGGCTGGGCAAGGTCGAAGATGAAAATGCCGGGCACGACTACGAGCTGATCGCCGCCCCACTGGACGTCGAACTGGTCCCGGGCTTCAAGACTGAAGCCTGGGCGTTCGGGCCTTCGGCGCCGGGCACCGAACTGCGGGTGCGCCAGGGAACCTGGCTGCGGGTGCGCTTCATCAATCACCTGCCGGTGGAAACCACCATCCATTGGCACGGCATTCGTCTGCCGCTGGAAATGGATGGCGTGCCCTACGTGTCGCAACTGCCGGTCAAGCCGGGTGAGTTCTTCGACTACAAATTCCGCGTGCCGGATGCTGGCAGCTACTGGTATCACCCGCATGTCAGCAGTTCCGAAGAGCTGGGCCGCGGCCTGGTGGGGCCGTTGATCGTCGAGGAGCGCGAGCCCACCGGCTTTCTTCACGAGCGCACGCTAAGCTTGAAGACCTGGCACGTGGACGAGCAGGGCGCCTTCATGCCCTTCAGCGTACCGCGCGAGGCGGCGCGCAATGGCACGGCCGGGCGGCTGATCACCATCAACGGCCAGGCCGAGTCGGTCACCGAGCTACCGGCCGGCCAAGTAGTGCGCGTGCGGCTGCTCAACCTGGACAACACCTGGACCTACCGCATCAACCTCAAGGGTAATTGCGAGGCCAAGGTCTACGCCCTCGATGGCAACCCGGTCACGCCGAGACCGCTGGAGGACGAGTACTGGCTCGGCCCCGGCATGCGCATCTGCCTGGCCATTCGCATTCCCGAAGCGGGCGAGGAGATCTCGTTGCGTGATGGTTTCGTGCGTCTCGGTACGCTGCGTTCGGTGGCCAGCAGTGAGGCCCCCGGCAACTGGCCCAAGGCCCTGCCGCCCAATCCCATCGCCGAGCCGGATCTGGAAAAGGCCGAGAAGCTCAACTTCAACTTCGAGTGGGCAGGCAAGGTCTCGGTGGACACCGACAACGGCAGGCCACCGAGCCTGTGGCAGATCAACGGGCAGGCCTGGGACATCACCGACAAGACCTGCGCCGACCGTCCCATCGCCACGCTGAAAAAGGGCAAGAGCTACATCTTCGAGCTGAAGAACATGACCCAGTACCAGCACCCGATCCATCTGCACGGCATGAGCTTCAAGGTGATCGCCTCCAATCGGCACAAGATCACCGAGCCCTGGTTCACCGACACCTACCTGCTGGGCCGCAACGAACGTGCCCAGGTGGCCTTGGTGGCGGATAACCCCGGCACCTGGATGTTCCATTGCCATGTGATCGACCACATGGAAACCGGCCTGATGGCCGCGATCGCGGTGGTGTGATGCGCCCGCGGATTATCGATCGCAGCCGCGACGAGGAATTCATGCGCCTGGCGCTGACGCTCGCGGCCCAGGGCGCGGCGCTGGGCGAGGTGCCGGTGGGAGCGGTGCTGGTGCAGCATGGCGAGGTGCTGGGTCAGGGCTTCAATCGCCCGATCATCGACAGCGATCCCAGTGCCCATGCCGAGATGATCGCCATCCGCGCGGCGGCGCAGGCGGCGAACAACTACCGGCTGCCGGGCAGCACCCTGTACGTGACCCTCGAGCCGTGCAGCATGTGCGCTGGGCTGATCGTCCATTCGCGCATCGAGCGGGTGGTGTTCGGCGCGCTCGAACCCAAGGCTGGCGTGGTGCAGAGCCAGGGCCAGTTCTTCACCCAGGGTTTTCTCAACCACCGGGTGCTGTTCGAGGGCGGGGTGCTGGCCGAGGCGTGCGGGGCGATCCTCAGCGAATTCTTCAAGGCCCGGCGGGCCAAGGGCTGACGCAGGTGGCCGTCAGGGACGGATCTCGATCATGGTGCCGTCCTTGACCATGCTCCACACTTCGCGCATGTCGGCGTTGCGCATGGCGATGCAGCCCTCGGTCCAGTCCAGGGTATGGAAGTACCACTCCGGGTACTCTTCGTTGATCGGCGTGCCGTGGATCATGATCATGCTGCCGGCGTTCACCCCGTCACGGCGTGCCTTGGCGGCATCGCTGATGTTCGGGTAGGAAATGTGCATCGCCAGGTTGTAACGGTCGCTGGCCTTGCGCCAGTCGAGCCAGTAGAAACCTTCGGGGGTGCGCTTGTCGCCCTCGCGCTCCTTTGCGCCCTTGGGCTGCTTGCCCAGGGAGATGCGGTAGGTCTTGAGCGGCTCGCCGCGGCTGATCAGTTGCAGGCGACGTTCAGACTTGAGCACCAGCACCTTGTCGATCAACGGCTGGCTCGCACTGCGCGGCGGCAAGACGTGTGGCTGCGCAACCGGCGGCGTGTTCGCGGACGCAGGCTTGCGGATGATGGTTTCGGTGAACGCAGCCTGCGATACCGAGGCCACGCACAGGCAGAAGAGGGCAAGCAAGCAACGCATCACACGTATCCTGAAAGAGCTAGTTGGACGACGACACCAGCATCGGCGGCAGCGATTCATGCCCCAAGGGGAAATGCTGCCTGATGCGGTCGCGATAGTAGCATTCTAGTGTCCTGCTCACGGTGCGAAAAGCCAGCGCGTCCCAGGGGATTTCGTGTTCCTCGAACAGTCGCACCTCAAGGCTCTCGACGCCGACGGCGAAATCCAGGTCGGCCAGTTCGGCGCGGAAGAACACATGCACCTGGTTGATGTGCGGCAAGTCGAACAACTGATAGAGGGTAGCCGGGCCGACCCGCGCGCAAGCTTCCTCGACGGTTTCGCGACGGGCGGCCTGATCGAGCGTCTCGCCGTTTTCCATGAAGCCGGCCGGCAAGGTCCAGAAGCCGCGACGCGGTTCGATGGCGCGGCGGCACAGCAGCACCTGCGTGCCCCAGGTCGGCAGCACCCCGGCGACGATGTTGGGGTTCTGGTAATGAATGGTGTGACAGGCCGGGCAAACATAGCGCAGCCGGCTGTCGCCCTCGGGAATCTGTTGAATGACCGGGTTGCCGCACGCACTGCAGAATTTCATGCTGATCGTCCTGTGTGGGTGGCTATCTTGGCGCGGCCTGGTGGGTTGCCGCAAGCGGCCAGGGCTTGGGTGCTCCCGGGCTTTTGGTGCATCATGCCGGGTAGGCTTTGGAATCGAGAGTGCGCGATGCTGGACGAGCTTCTTCGCCGTATGAGCAACCATATCCCCGTGCCCCTGGAGGCGGACCGCCGTTTTCCGGAGGCGGCGGTGCTGTTGCCCATCACCCGCAGCGAAGAGCCCGAGCTGGTCCTGACCTTGCGCGCCCAGGGCCTGTCGACCCATGGCGGCGAAGTGGCCTTTCCGGGTGGAAGGCGCGATCCCGAGGACCCTGACCTGGTCTTCACCGCCTTGCGTGAGGCCGAAGAAGAAATCGGCCTGCCGCCCGGCTTGGTGGAAGTGCTCGGTCCGCTGAGCCCGCTGGTTTCCCTGCATGGCTTGAAGGTAACGCCGTTCGTCGGCGTGATTCCGGATTACGTCGAATACCGCGCCAACGATGCCGAGATCGCTGCGGTGTTCACGGTGCCGCTGTCGTTCTTTCGCCAGGACCCTCGCGATCACACCCACCGTATCGACTACCAGGGCCGCAGTTGGTACGTGCCCAGCTACCGCTATGGCGACTACAAGATCTGGGGCTTGTCGGCGATCATGATCGTCGAGCTGGTCAACCTGCTGTTCGACGCGGGCATCAGCTTGCACCGGCCGCCCGAGCGTTTCATCGAGCACTGAGCGGGGTCCACCCGCCAACCGCAGCCAACCGTGAGGAAGCACATATGAAATACCGCCTGGGCGACCTGCGCGTCGAAGCCCATCCCAGCAGTTGGGCCGCGCCCACCGCCACGTTGATCGGCAAGGTGCGCCTGCAGGCGCGGGCCAGTGTCTGGTTCGGCGCCGTGCTGCGTGGCGACAACGAGTTGATCGACATCGGCGAGGACAGCAACGTCCAGGACGGCACGGTGATGCACACCGACCTGGGCTCGCCGCTGACCCTGGGCAAGGGCGTGACCATCGGCCATAACGCCATGCTGCATGGCTGCAGCGTCGGCGACTACAGTCTGATCGGCATCAACGCGGTGATTCTCAATGGCGCGCGTATCGGTCGATACTGCATCATCGGCGCCAACGCACTCATCCCCGAGGGCAAGGAAATTCCCGACGGCTCGCTGGTGATGGGCTCGCCGGGCAAGGTGGTGCGCGAGCTCACCGAGCAGCAGAAGCGCATGCTCGAGGCCAGCGCTGCGCATTACGTGCACAACGCCGAGCGTTATGGGCGCGAGTTGGTGCTCGATGAAGACTGACGAGCGGCCGGTCGGCTCACCCTGCGTCAACGTCTGCGCCCTGGACGAGCAGGACATTTGCACGGGTTGCCAGCGTACCGTGGAGGAAATCAGCCAATGGACACGCCTGGACAACGACCAGCGCCGGGCAGTGCTGGTGCGTTGTCACGAGCGGGCGCTGGCGGCGGGCCTGGTCATCGGTTGAGCGTGTCTTCGGGCGGGGTTGCGCAGCAGCGGGTTTACCGGCGATTCACTCCCCGCTAATCTGTCCGGCTTGCCCACAGAATCTCCAATCATGTTCTATCTCATCGCCTATATCAGCAGCGTGGTGCTGATCAACTACGCCTTCTCCAGTGCGCCGCACCTGGACGTGATCTGGTCCGCCTGGGGCGGGCTGGTGTTCATCCTGCGCGACATGGTCCAGACCCGCTTCGGCCATGGCGCCCTGATCGCCATGCTGGCCGCGCTGGTGCTGTCCTACGCCACCTCCGAACCGGCCATCGCCCTGGCCAGTGCCACGGCGTTCTTCGTGTCCGAGCTGATCGACTGGCTGGTGTTCAGCATCACCCGCAGGCCCCTGCGCGATCGCCTGTGGCTGAGCTCGGCCCTGAGCATTCCGGTGGACACCTTCATCTTCTTCGGCATGATCGGTGCGCTTACCCCAGCGGTGATCGGCACGGCCATGGCCTCAAAGTTCGCCGGGGTGACCGCAGTCTGGCTGATCATGGCCTGGCGTGCTCGCCGCTTGCTGGCAGCCGGTTGAAGCGCACGCGATTGATGTAGAATACCGGTCCTTTTTCAGCGGGCAGCCCCTGCCGGCGCGCCCCGGACGCCTACGAGGACCTGAAATGACCCGTATCGGAACCCCATTGTCGCCCACCGCGACCCGCGTACTGCTGTGTGGCTGCGGCGAGCTGGGCAAGGAAGTGGTGATCGAGCTGCAGCGCCTGGGCGTCGAAGTGATTGCCGTGGACCGTTACGCCAATGCGCCGGCCATGCAGGTGGCCCACCGTAGCCACGTGATCAACATGCTCGATGGCGTCGCCCTGCGCGCTGTGATCGAAGCGGAAAAACCGCATTACATCGTGCCGGAGATCGAAGCCATCGCCACGGCCACGCTGGTGGAGCTGGAAAACGAAGGCTTCAACGTGGTGCCGACGGCCCGCGCCACCCAGTTGACCATGAACCGCGAAGGCATCCGCCGCCTGGCCGCCGAAGAGCTGGAGTTGCCGACCTCGCCGTATCACTTCGCCGACACCTATGAAGACTTCGCCACGGGCGTGGCCGATGTGGGCTATCCGTGCGTGGTCAAGCCGGTCATGAGCTCGTCGGGCAAAGGCCAGAGCTTGCTGCGTAGCGATGCCGACCTGCAGAAAGCTTGGGATTACGCCCAAGAGGGCGGCCGTGCCGGCAAGGGCCGGGTAATCGTCGAGGGCTTCATCGATTTCGAGTATGAAATTACCCTGCTGACTGTCCGACACGTCGGCGGGACCACGTTCCTCGCGCCAGTCGGCCACCGTCAGGAGAAGGGCGACTATCAGGAGTCCTGGCAGCCCCAGGCCATGAGCCCGAAGGCCTTGGCCGAGTCGCAGCGCGTAGCGCAGGCGGTCACCGATGCGCTGGGCGGTCGTGGTCTGTTCGGGGTCGAGCTGTTCGTCAAGGGCGATCAGGTGTGGTTCAGCGAAGTGTCGCCGCGCCCTCACGACACCGGCCTGGTCACTCTGATTTCCCAGGATTTGTCGCAGTTCGCCCTGCATGCTCGCGCTATCCTGGGCCTGCCAATTCCGGTGGTCCGCCAGTTCGGCCCGTCGGCCTCGGCGGTGATCCTGCCGGAAGGTCAGTCGCAGCAGACCGCGTTCGCCAACCTCGGCGCCGCGCTGAGCGAGCCCGACACCGCCATTCGTCTGTTCGGCAAGCCGGAAATCAACGGCACTCGACGCATGGGCGTGTGTCTGGCACGCGACGAGTCGATCGAAGCCGCCCGCGCCAAGGCCACCCGCGCCGCCCAGGCAGTCCACGTCGACTTTTAAACCACGAGCGGCAAGCTACAAGCCGCAAGCTACAAGCGGCAAGAAAGAGCGATCCGCGGCGTGTGCGGATCCTCTTGCAGCTTGTAGCTTGTAGCTTGTAGCTTGTAGCTTGCCGCTTGCAACTGGCCGCAGGCCCAGGCTTAAAGCTGCGTCTGCCGGGTCTCCTTCAGGCACAGTACCGCGATCACGCTGATGAGCGCGGCTGCCGACACATACCCGCCTACCCAACTCAATCCACCCAGGCTCACCAGCTTCTGGGCGAAGAATGGCGCGGCCGAGGCGCCGACGATGCCGCCCAGGTTGTAGGCCGCCGAGGCGCCGGTGTAGCGCACGTGGGTGGGGAACAGCTCTGGCAGCAAGGCCCCCATCGGTGCGAAGGTCACGCCCATCAGGAACAGCTCGAGGGCCAGGAACAGCGCCACGCCGGTCGTGGAGCCAGAGGTCAGCAGCGGCTCCATGGTGAAACCCGACGCGATCGCCAGCAGTCCGCCGACCACCAGCACTGGCTTGCGCCCGTAGCGGTCGCTGAGCCAGGCCGACAGCGGCGTGGCCAGGGCCATGAACACCACGGCGAAGCACAGCAGGCCGAGGAAGGTCTCGCGGCTGTAGCCCAGCGTCGAGACGCCATAGCTGAGCGAGAACACCGTGGAGATGTAGAACAGTGCGTAGCACACCACCATCGCCGCCGCGCCGAGCAGGGTGGGGCGCCAGTGGTGGGTGAACAGGTCGACCACCGGCATCTTCACCCGCTCGTGACGCGCCACGGCCTTGGCGAACACCGGGCTTTCCTCGAGCTTGAGTCGCACATAGAGACCGACCAGCACCAGCGCCGCGCTGAGCAGGAAGGGAATGCGCCAGCCCCATTCACGGAATTGCTCGTCGCTGAGCAGCAAGGCCAGTGTCAGGAACAGGCCATTGGCGGCCAGGAAACCGATCGACGGCCCGAGCTGGGGAAACATGCCGAACCAGGCGCGCTTGCCTTCAGGCGCATTCTCGGTGGCCAGCAGCGCCGCCCCGCCCCATTCCCCGCCCAGCCCCAGGCCCTGGCCGAAGCGCAGTACACAGAGGATGATCGGTGCCCACACGCCGATGCTGTCGTAGCCAGGCAGCACGCCGATCAGGGTGGTCGATACGCCCATCAGCAGCAGCGAGGCCACCAGCGTCGACTTGCGCCCGATACGATCGCCGAAGTGGCCGAACAGGGCCGAGCCCAGCGGGCGGGCGAGAAAGGCGATGCCGAAGGTGAGAAAGGCCGCCAGCATCTGCGCGGTGCCTGAGCCTGAGGGGAAGAATACCGGGCCGATGACCAGTGCCGCGGCAGTCGCATAGACGTAGAAATCGTAGAACTCGATGGCGGTGCCGATGAAGCTGGCGGTCGCCACGCGGGCAGGTGAATTGACCGGAGTCGCCGAGGCAGGCTCGGCGTAGGTGCTGCTGGTTGTCATGCGAAAGTCCCTGAGCAGTCGTTCGCGGGGCTGCACGCGCAGGCCACCGCGTATTATTGTGGTTCGCCAGGCTGACGAAGACCCAGGGATGGCAGGGTGCGGATGCTGTTCGGGGTAGATGGCAGGACCGCAGGCTCGTCAGCAGCGGACTGGCCGTGAGCCGCCGATGCGGATAGCGGGCGGGACGGCAGGGCTGGGTAAGCGTGGGCCGAGTATAGCTAGCGAGTGACGGCCCAGACCAGCACCTTGCTGGCACAGTTGTCCTCGATTTCGAGGATCTCCAGGCGATAGCGACCGATCTTCAGGCAGACCGCGCTGGGGGGAATGCTTTCCAGGGCTTCGGTGACCAGGCCGTTGAGGGTTTTCGGGCCGCCGTCGCAGGGCAGGTGCCAGCCGAGACTGCGGTTGAGCTCGCGCAACGAAGCGGTGCCATCGATGACGAAGCGGCCATCGACCTGCGGGTGAATGTGCGGATTGTCCAGGCCCTGCTCTTCCTCGAACTCGCCGACGATTTCTTCGAGGATGTCTTCGAGCGTCACCAGGCCCAGCACCTCGCCATATTCGTCCACCACCACACCCATGCGCCGTTGCTGCTTGTGGAAATTCAGCAATTGCAGATGCAGAGGCGTGCTTTCGGGGACGAAATAGGGGTCGTAGCAGGCGCTCTTCAGGCTCTCCAGGGTCAGCTCGGCGCTGGCCAGCAAGTGACTGATGAGCTTGGTGTTGAGGATGGCTTCGACCTGATTGATGTCGTTGTGATAGACCGGCAGCCGCGTGTGGCGGCTGACAATCAATTGCCGGACGATCTGTTCGAGCGGGTCGTCGAGGTTGATGCCATCGACTTCGTTGCGTGGCACCAGGATGTCGTTGACAGTGATCTTGTCCAACGCTTGCAAGCCCTCGGCCAGGCCCTGGCGGGGTGCTTCGTGGGGCTCGTGTTCGTCGAAACGCTCCTCGTCCTGTGGGTGCAGGGCGACGGCGGCAGGCTGTACGCGGAACGGGCGCAAAATGAGCTTGGCCATCCCGTCGAGCAGGCAGGCCAGTGGCTGCAGCAGCGTCAGTGGCAGTTTCAGCAGGCTGGCGCCGAGGCTGACGAAGGCTTGGGGGTTACGCCGGGCCAGGCGGCGCGGCAGGTACTCGGCCAGCACCAGCAGCGCCAGCGTGGCGCCGAGTCCGCCCAGCCAAAACCCTTGCTCGCCGCTATGGCGCTGGCCGATCAGGCAGGCCAGGCCCAGGACCAGCAATCGGCCCAGGCTGGCGCATAGCACCAAGGCCTGGGCGGGCAGGGCAGGGGCTGGCATGTCGTTGTGGCGGGGCTGGCCAAGCAGGTGCTGGCGGGCGGCGTCGACGGCGCTGAACAGCGCCGACCACAGCAGCGCCAGTGTCAGGGTGCCGAGCAGAGGGGCATACGGCAGAGTGTTCATGACCGCTCGTCAGATGTGCAGAATGAATTCGCGAACCAGCTTGCTGCCGAAATAGGCCAGCATCAGCAGGCAGAAACCGGCCAGCGTCCAGCGGATTGCCTTGTGTCCGCGCCAGCCCAGGCGGGTGCGTCCCCACAGCAGCACGCTGAACACGATCCACGCCAGGCACGACAACGAGGTCTTGTGCACCAGGTGCTGGGCGAACAGGTTGTCCAGGAACAGCCAGCCGGAAATCAGCGACAGCGACAGCAAGATCCACCCGGCCCAGAGGAAGCCAAACAGCAGGCTTTCCATGGTCTGCAGCGGCGGGAAGTTACGGATCAGTCCGGAGGGGTGCTTGTGCTTGAGCTGGTGATCCTGCAACAGCAACAGCAGCGACTGCACCACGGCGATGGTGAACAGGCCGTAGGCGAGGATCGACAACAGGATGTGCGCGAGGATGCCGGGCTCTTCGTTGACCAGTGGCACCGTACCGGCCGGCGCGAACTGCGACAGCAACGCAGTGATGGCGCCGAGCGGGAACAGCAGGACCAGCAGGTTCTCCACCGGAATGCTCAGGCAAGCCAGCAAGGTGAGTGCGATGACCGCCGTGGCGATCAGGCTGGCCGCACTGAAGAAGTCGAGGCTCAGCCCCAGCGGGGTGAGCAACTGGAAGAACAAGGCGCTGCCTTGGGCAAGCACGGCGACCACGCCCAGCAAGCCGAGCAGCCGTTTGTCCGCTTTGTTGCCCTGTGCCAGGCGCGTGCCCTGATGGACGGTCGCTGCGATGTAGAGAATGGCTGCGATCAGGTTGGGGATGAGGCTGGGTGAGGAGAGCATAGGTCCTGGGAGGCGAGCCCTTAAAGGAGGGGAGTTTCGCACCGTCAAGCCGCAAGCTGCAAGCTTCAAGAAGCCGCGGGCTTCGAGCTTGGAGTGGCAAGCAGGAGCGGATCGCACCAAACTCGCTTGCCGCTTGCCGCTTGCCGCTTGCCGCTTGCCGCTTGCCGCTTGCCGCTTGCCGCTTCGCGCCTTCGTCGCTCTCCGTTATACTGCCCGGCTTGCTGTGCTCTCGGCGTGCGATGTTTGCCGGGGCGCCTGAACAACCTCGGCTTCACTGGGCCTGAAAGGATCACCATGTTCGAAAACCTGACCGACCGTCTGTCACAGACGCTGCGCCATGTCACCGGCAAGGCCAAGCTGACCGAAGAGAACATCAAGGACACCCTGCGCGAAGTGCGCATGGCCCTGCTCGAGGCCGATGTCGCCCTGCCGGTGGTCAAGGACTTCGTCAACAGCATCAAGGAGCGTGCAGTCGGCACCGAAGTGTCGCGCAGCCTCACCCCGGGCCAGGCTTTCGTGAAGATCGTCCAGGCCGAGCTCGAAAGCCTGATGGGCGCGGCCAACGAAGACCTGGCGCTCAATGCAGCCCCGCCGGCCGTGGTGCTGATGGCCGGTCTGCAAGGTGCGGGCAAGACCACTACTGCCGGCAAGCTGGCGCGCTTTCTCAAGGAGCGCAAGAAGAAGAGCGTGATGGTGGTGTCCGCCGACGTCTACCGTCCCGCGGCGATCAAGCAGCTCGAAACCCTGGCCAACGACATCGGCGTGACCTTCTTCCCGTCCGATATCAGCCAGAAGCCGGTGGATATCGCCGAGGCGGCGATTCGCGAAGCCAAGATCAAGTTCATCGACGTGGTCATTCTCGACACCGCCGGTCGTCTGCACATCGACGCCGACATGATGGATGAGATCAAGGCCCTGCATGCCGCGGTCAAGCCGGTGGAAACCCTGTTCGTGGTCGACGCCATGACCGGCCAGGACGCCGCCAACACCGCCAAGGCGTTCGGCGAAGCGCTACCGCTGACCGGCGTGGTGCTGACCAAGGTCGACGGTGACGCCCGCGGCGGTGCCGCGCTGTCGGTGCGTGCCATTACCGGCAAGCCGATCAAGTTCATCGGCATGGGCGAGAAGAGCGAAGCGCTCGAGCCGTTCCACCCCGACCGCATCGCTTCGCGCATCCTCGGTATGGGCGATGTGCTTAGCCTGATCGAGCAGGCCGAGCAGAACATCGACAAGGCCAAGGCCGACAAACTCGCCAAGAAGCTGAAGAAGGGCAAGGGCTTCGACCTCGAAGACTTCCGCGACCAGCTGCAGCAGATGAAGAACATGGGCGGCCTGGGCGGCTTGATGGACAAGCTGCCGAGCATCGGCGGGGTCAATCTGTCGCAGATGGGCAATGCCCAGGGCGCGGCCGAGAAGCAGTTCAAGCAGATGGAGGCGATCATCAACTCCATGACCCCGGCCGAGCGCCGCGATCCCGACCTGATCAGCGGGTCGCGCAAGCGCCGCATCGCCATGGGTTCCGGCACCCAGGTGCAGGACATCGGTCGGCTGATCAAGCAGCACAAGCAGATGCAGAAGATGATGAAGAAATTCTCCGCCAAAGGCGGCATGGCCAAGATGATGCGCGGCCTGGGCGGGATGCTGCCCGGTGGCGGCATGCCGAAACTGTAAGGAATCCGATCGGCTGCTCGCCTCGCGCGGCAGCCGATCCGACCCCGCTTCGGCGGGAAAACCGGCCGCCTCAGCGCGGCTTAACCGGCAGGTCTGGCCGGCATTGCAAGGCTTTTGCGAAAAAGCCATTTGCAAATGTCCGTGTATTCCCCGAGAATATGCGGCCTTTTGGGCACCCGTGTGCCTATTTGGCATTCAGATTTGCAGCACCGACTGCAGTACCGACTATAGGAACGATGTTCACATGGTAACCATTCGTCTGGCCCGTGGCGGCTCGAAAAAGCGCCCCTTCTACCACCTGACCGTGACCAACTCGCGTAACGCCCGTGACGGCCGTTTCGTTGAGCGCGTAGGCTTCTTCAACCCGATCGCATCGGGCGCCGAAGTCAAGCTGTCGGTCAACCAGGAACGCGTCACCTACTGGCTGAGCCAGGGCGCGCAGCCGTCTGAGCGTGTTGCTCAGCTGCTGAAGGACGCTGCCAAGGCCGCCGCCTGAGCAGTATGAACGCGACGCCAGAAAAGCCTGACGATCTCATCGTCGTCGGCAAGATTTTTTCGGCTCACGGCGTTCGCGGCGAGGTGAAGGTGTATTCCTTTACCGATCCGATTGAAAACCTGTTGGATTATCCGCGCTGGACGCTCAGGCACGAAGGCAAGGTAAAACAGGTCGAGCTGGTCAGCGGTCGTGGCTCCCAGAAGGGCCTGGTCGTGAAGTTGAAAGGTCTCGAGGATCGCGATGAAGCCCGTCTTCTGAGCGGTTACGAAATCTGCATACCGCGGAGCCTTTTGCCCAACCTGGCTGCTGACGAGTACTACTGGTACCAGTTGGTAGGCCTGAAGGTCATCAACCAGGACGAACAGCTGTTCGGCAAGGTCGATCACCTGTTGGAGACCGGTGCGAACGATGTCATGGTGGTCAAGCCTTGCGCTGGCAGCCTGGACGATCGCGAGCGTTTGTTGCCCTACACGGCGCAATGCGTGCTGGCCATCGACCTGGAAACAGGCGTGATGCGAGTCGAATGGGACGCGGATTTCTAGACGATGGGTAACCTTCGCGTAGAAGTCGTCACGTTGTTCCCGGAGATGTTCTCGGCCATCACGGAGTACGGCATTACCAGCCGCGCGGTGAAACAGGGGTTGCTTCAGGTGACCTGCTGGAATCCGCGGGACTACACCACGGATCGTCACCATACGGTGGATGATCGGCCTTTTGGCGGTGGTCCGGGCATGGTGATGAAAATCAAGCCTCTGGAAGACGCCCTGGCCAGTGCCAGGCAAGCGACCGGAGCAGCGGCGAAGGTGATCTACCTCTCGCCACAAGGCCGCAAGCTGACTCAGCAGGCGGTCAAAGGTCTGGCCGAACAGGAATCGTTGATCCTGATCGCGGGCCGTTACGAAGGCATCGACGAGCGCTTTATCGAGGCTCATGTCGATGAGGAGTGGTCGATTGGCGACTATGTGCTTTCCGGTGGCGAGCTGCCGGCCATGGTGTTGATCGATGCGGTTACACGGCTGCTGCCCGGAGCTTTAGGGCATGTGGACTCGGCGGAGGAAGACTCCTTCACCGACGGTCTGCTCGATTGCCCGCACTACACCCGACCTGAGGTGTATGCGGATCAGCGTGTACCCGACGTGTTGCTCAGTGGCAACCATGCACACATCCGGCGTTGGAGAATGAAGCAGTCCCTTGGTAGGACCTTCGAACGACGCGCCGATCTTCTGGAAAGTCGCTCGCTTTCTGGAGAAGAGAAGAAGCTGCTCGAGGAATACCTCCGCGAGCGGGACGATAGTTAAACGTATCGATGGTGGATCGCGTATCCATCTTAGGAGCACAGCATGACCAACAAGATCATCCAGCAGCTCGAAGCCGAGCAGATGAGCAAGGAAATCCCAGCCTTCGCACCCGGCGACACCATTGTCGTCCAGGTCAAAGTGAAGGAAGGTGAGCGTTCCCGTCTGCAGGCGTTCGAAGGCGTCGTCATCGCCAAGCGTAACCGCGGTCTGAACAGCGCCTTCACCGTGCGCAAGATCTCCAGCGGCGTTGGCGTCGAGCGTACCTTCCAGACCTACAGCCCGCAGATCGACAGCCTGGCCGTGAAACGTCGTGGTGACGTGCGTAAAGCCAAGCTGTACTACCTGCGCGACCTGTCCGGCAAAGCCGCTCGCATCAAGGAAAAACTGTCCTGAGTGCAGTTTGACCGGTGGCCTCGGCCACCTTGCGAGAGAAAGAGCAGCCTTCGGGCTGCTTTTTTGCGTTCTGCGTCCGTGAAAAGATGCGTCGCCAGGCCATTGCAGACAAGCGTTGTCCCGTGTGGAAGACTAGGCGCACTTTTTCGCCACAGACCCGTTAAATGCCTGCTCTGGACCACCCGCTGATCGACCAATTCCTCGACGCCCTCTGGCTGGAAAAGGGGCTGTCGGACAATACCCGTGTTTCCTATCGCAGCGATCTGGCCCTGTTCAACGGTTGGCTGCAGGAGCAGGGCCTGGCCTTGCCCGAGGCGGGCCGCGCCGCCATCCTCGATCACCTTGCCTGGCGTCTGGACCAGGGTTACAAGCCACGCTCCACCGCCCGCTTTCTGTCCGGAGTGCGGGGTTTCTATCGCTATCTGCTGCGCGAGAAGCTGATTGCCCTCGATCCCACCTTGCAGGTGGACATGCCGCAACTGGGCCGCCCGTTGCCCAAGTCGCTGTCGGAAGCGGACGTCGAGGCCCTGCTCAAGGCGCCTGATCTGGGTGAGGCCATCGGCCAGCGTGACCGCGCCATGCTCGAGGTGCTGTATGCCTGCGGCCTGCGGGTGACTGAGTTGGTCAGCCTGACCTTGGACCAGGTCAACCTCAGGCAAGGCGTCTTGCGGGTGATGGGCAAGGGCAGCAAGGAGCGCTTGGTGCCGATGGGTGAGGAAGCGGTGCTGTGGATCGAGCGCTACCTGCGCGGTGGCCGCGCCGATCTGCTCAACGGTCGTCCCAGCGACGTGCTGTTCCCCAGCCTGCGCGGGGAGGAAATGACCCGGCAGACCTTCTGGCACCGTATCAAGCACCATGCGCGCGTGGCCGGGATCGACAAGCCGCTGTCGCCGCACACCTTGCGCCATGCCTTCGCCACGCATTTACTCAACCACGGCGCCGACCTGCGCGTGGTGCAAATGCTGCTGGGCCACAGCGACCTGTCCACCACGCAGATCTACACCCATGTGGCCAAGGCGCGCTTGCAGCAGTTGCACGCCCAGCACCATCCGCGTGGATGAATGATCCTCATGTTCCGCTCGGCGGCTTTCCAGACACTGATTTCGTCCCCGCCTGATGTGGTAGTCTTGGGCGGTTTGCATCAGGGACCGCTCTAGTCGCCGCGCTTTTCCCGCAGGCGACGTCCTCCGGTCCCCGTCCGTCTTCAGGAGTACCCCATGCGCGTGACCCAGATTTTTGCCGCCGCCGCTCTGGCGTTGGCCAGTACCTTTGCCGCCGCCGCGGCCACCGAGGCCAGTGCCGGTGCCAATGCCAACGCAGGCGCCGAGCAGGCCATTCGCAACACGCTCAAGACCCTTGAACTGGAAGTGCCGATCGAGAGCGTCTCCAACAGCCCGGTCGGTGGTCTGTACGAAGTCAAGCTGCAAGGCGGTCGTGTGCTCTATGCCAGTGGTGACGGCCAGTACGTCATGCAGGGTTACCTGTATCAACTGCAGGACGGCAAGCCGGTCAATCTCACCGAGAAGACCGAGCGCCAAGGCATCGCCAAGCTGATCAACGGCATTCCCAAGGCTGAAATGGTCGTTTACCCGGCCAAGGGCGAAACCCGCTCGCACATCACCGTGTTCACCGATACCACGTGCCCGTACTGCCACAAGCTGCATGCTGAAGTACCGGAGCTGAACAAGCGCGGTATCGAGGTGCGGTACGTGGCCTTCCCGCGCCAAGGCCTGGGCTCGCCGGGTGACGAGCAGTTGCAGGCCGTGTGGTGCTCCAGCGATCGCGTCGCGGCGATGGACAAGATGGTCGATGGCAAGGAAATCAAGGCGGCCAAATGCGCCAACCCGGTCAGCAAACAGTTCCACCTCGGCCAGTCGATCGGCGTCAACGGTACGCCAGCGATCGTGCTCGAAAGCGGTCAGGTGATTCCGGGCTACCAGCCGGCACCGCAAGTGGCCAAGCTGGCGTTTGCCGGCCAGGCGCAAGCGGCCAAGTAATTCATTCAGTACGCCGTCGTCATGGGGTGACGGCATGTTTCACGGTCGGCATAGTGCCGGTCGTTCTATGGGGAGTTCACAGTGAAACCGGTCAAAGTAGGCATCTGTGGGTTGGGGACCGTCGGTGGCGGTACCTTCAATGTGCTTCAGCGCAACGCCGAGGAGATTGCCCGCCGTGCCGGGCGCGGTATTGAAGTGGCCCAGATCGCCATGCGCTCGCAGAACCCGAACTGCCAGATTACCGGTACCCCCATTACCGCTGATGTGTTCGACGTTGCGACCAACCCCGAGATCGACATCGTCATCGAGCTGATCGGTGGCTATACCATTGCCCGCGATCTGGTGCTCAAGGCCATCGAAAACGGCAAGCACGTGGTCACGGCCAACAAGGCGCTGATTGCCGTCCACGGCAACGAGATCTTTGCCAAAGCCCGCGAAAAGGGCGTGATCGTCGCCTTCGAAGCCGCAGTCGCTGGTGGCATTCCGGTGATCAAGGCCATTCGCGAGGGGCTGTCGGCCAACCGTATCAATTGGCTGGCCGGCATCATCAACGGCACCGGCAACTTCATCCTCACCGAAATGCGCGAGAAGGGCCGTGCCTTCCCTGATGTGCTGGCCGAGGCCCAGGCGCTGGGCTATGCCGAGGCCGATCCGACCTTCGATGTCGAGGGCATCGATGCTGCGCACAAGCTGACCATCCTGGCGTCCATCGCCTTTGGCATTCCGCTGCAGTTCGACAAGGCCTATACCGAAGGCATCACCCGTCTGACCACCGCCGACGTCAACTACGCCGAGGCCCTGGGCTATCGCATCAAGCACCTGGGCGTGGCGCGCCGTACCGCCGATGGCATCGAGCTGCGCGTCCACCCGACCCTGATTCCCAGCGACCGCCTGATCGCCAACGTCAACGGCGTGATGAACGCGGTGATGGTCAACGGCGATGCCGCCGGCTCGACCTTGTACTACGGCGCCGGTGCCGGCATGGAGCCGACCGCCTCTTCGGTGGTCGCCGACCTGGTCGATGTGGTGCGCGCCATGACCGCCGACCCGGAGAACCGCGTCCCGCACCTGGCGTTCCAGCCCGACTCGCTGTCGGCGCATCCGATCCTGCCGATCGAGGCCTGCGAAAGCGCCTACTACCTGCGCATCCAGGCCAAGGATCACCCGGGCGTGTTGGCCCAGGTGGCGAGCATCCTTTCCGAGCGTGGCATCAACATAGAGTCGATCATGCAGAAGGAAGCCGAGGAGCAGGATGGCCTGGTGCCGATGATCCTGCTCACTCACCGGGTCATCGAACAGCGCATCGACGACGCCATCGTCGCCTTGGAAGCGCTGCAGGACGTGGTCGGCAGCGTGGTACGCATCCGCGTCGAACAGCTCAATTAAGCGGCAAGCCTCAAGCTGCGAGCTGCCAGTAAAAGCGGCGCGGTGTTGAGGCTTTCAATAGAGTCCATTCGCGGCAAGGTGAGAAGCACAGCGCGAGAGCAACGCCAATCGGCTTTTCTCGTGGCTTGGCGCTTACAGCTTGCAGCTCAAATGAAAGGTTTGCACCCATGCGCTATATCAGTACTCGGGGCCAGGCTCCGGCGTTGAATTTCGAAGACGTTCTGCTGGCGGGCCTTGCCAGCGACGGCGGCCTGTACGTACCGGAAAACCTGCCGCGCTTCACCCAGGAAGAGATCGCTTCCTGGGCCGGCCTGCCGTATCACGAGCTGGCGTTCCGCGTCATGCGTCCCTTCGTGGCGGGCAGCATCGCCGATGCCGATTTCAAGAAGATTCTCGAGGAAACCTACGGCGTCTTCGCCCACGCTGCGGTGGCGCCGCTGCGCCAGCTCAATGGCAATGAGTGGGTGATGGAGCTGTTCCACGGCCCGACCCTGGCGTTCAAGGATTTCGCCCTGCAACTGCTGGGTCGTCTGCTCGACCACGTCTTGCTCAAGCGTGGCGAGCGTGTGGTGATCGTCGGCGCCACCAGCGGCGACACCGGCTCGGCTGCCATCGAAGGCTGCCGCCGCTGCGACAACGTCGATATCTTCATCCTGCACCCGCACCAGCGTGTGTCGGAAGTCCAGCGCCGCCAGATGACCACCATCCTGGGCGACAACATCCACAACATCGCCATCGAGGGCAACTTCGACGACTGCCAGGAGATGGTCAAGGCGAGTTTCGCCGACCAGTCCTTCCTCAAAGGCACCCGGCTGGTGGCGGTCAATTCGATCAACTGGGCGCGGATCATGGCTCAGATCGTCTACTACTTCCATGCGGCGCTGCAACTGGGTGGTCCGGCCCGTTCCGTGGCATTCTCGGTGCCGACCGGCAACTTCGGCGACATCTTCGCCGGTTACCTGGCGCGCAACATGGGTCTACCGATCAGCCAGTTAGTCGTGGCGACCAACCGCAATGACATCCTGCACCGCTTCATGAGCGGCAATCAGTACGTCAAGGACGCTCTGCACCCGACCCTGTCGCCGTCGATGGACATCATGGTCTCGTCGAACTTCGAGCGCCTGCTGTTCGACCTGCACGGTCGCAATGGCGCGGCGATTGCCGAGTTGATGGCCAACTTCAAGCAAGGCGGCGGTTTCAGCGTCGAGCAGGACCGCTGGACCGAGGCGCGCAAGCTGTTCGACTCACTGGCGGTGAGCGACGAGCAGACGTGCGACACCATTGCCGAGGTGTTCAAGGCCACTGGCGAGGTGCTCGATCCGCACACTGCAATCGGTGTCAAGGCTGCTCGCGAGTGCCGCCGTAGCCTGGATACGCCGATGGTGGTGCTGGGCACTGCACACCCGGTGAAGTTCCCCGAGGCGGTCGAGCAGGCGGGCGTCGGCAAGGCGCTGGAGTTGCCGGTGCACCTGAGCGACCTGTTCAGCCGTGAGGAGCGTTGCACGGTGCTGGCCAACGATCTGAAAGCGGTCCAGGCGTTCGTCAGCCAGCACGGTAATCGCGGCAAGCCGCTGTAAGGCGTTCTGGTCGCGAGGCCAAGCGGGGCAAGTCGGTCATCCGGCTTGCCCCGTTTTCGTTCGAGTGGAGGGTTTCTGCGAAGATTCATCCTGCACTATCAGTTTCTTCCTATAGGAGTTTCTGTATCGCCTTTCTAGAGTGGGCGCCCTGTCCACCAGGGCCAGCAGCCCTCAGGAGCGGCTCATGCAGCGCCTCGATCTTCTCGTCGTCCAGTCCCGTCCCTCTCACCAGATCACCCTCCACCAAGCCTGCAACGCGCTGGGCGTGTTCAAGGTGCGGGTGGTCAACGACCTGCACAACGCCAAGGCGAGTCTGGCCCAAGCGCCGGATGCGGTGCTCATCGATCATGGTATGCCCACCCTGGCCGTTCAGGCGCTATTGAAAAGCATCGTGCGTCAAGGGCAAGTGCGTGCGGTGCTGTTCATCGGCGCGCCACCGGCGGGGGCACCGAACCTGTCCGTGGAAGCGTGGCGCAGAGGGTTGTGGGTGGTCGCCAACCTTTCCTGGCCGCTCTCGATGCCGGCCTTGCACGCTGCGCTGTTGCGCCTGCGTCCGGCGATCGGTGGGCTGCAGACGCGGGATATCGAAACTGTCACCTCCAGCCTCCATGCTCGATGACGCGGCGACCGTCAAGCGAACTTTCCGCTTCGCTTGGCGGTCAGTTTCGTTAGGTTACCGACAAAGCGAGTACGCCGGATGGAAAGAATCTGCACCCTGCTCAATGATGCCCTGTCACCCTATCAGGTCCAGCTCGATGCCGTGGACGCCAGCGGCGACCGCCAGTTGAGCGTCGTCGATACGCGCGGCACATCCGTGCTGCGGCGCTCTGTCAGCCTGTTGCAGTTGCAGGATCAGCGGCTGCTGGTGGATCTGGTGGACGGTCTGCACCGCGACCTGCAGATCGTCGAAGGCCGCTTGCAACCGTGCGTGATCGCGGCGCTGCGTCAGCCCGTGCAAACTCAGGGAACCTTCGCGTAAGCGCCCCGTCACATTTCTTGACCCTGTGGTGATACTGCTTTGCTCCGGTGGTATCGACCCAGGGCGCAAGGCCCGCAAGGCCTTTGCTTGACCCCGTTGGCTGTGCGACAGCCTGCGGGGTTTCTTTTTAGCGATCAGCGCTGTGGGCGGCGTCCGGTGGCTGCTCTGCTTGCAACAGCCGGCGCGCCTGTTTCAGGTAGTGTTCGCGCAGTTCGGGATCCAGCCATCGGGCATAGCGCTCAAGCAACTCCGTTGAGCGCAGATGGGGCAGAAGCCGGTCGATCTTGGCGATGGCCTCTCGACCTGCCGGGGTGTTGGAGCAACCGACGTGGATCAGTTGATAGCGTTTGGCGCCCTTGATCGAGAGAAACGCATACGCGTCCAACGCGTTGCCTTGCTGTTGAAGCAGATAGCGTGCTTCAGGCCAGTAACCCAATACCACGTGCAACCGCCCTAACTGCTGCATCTGCAATAGATTGGCGGTGGCATCGTTGCCGTAGTGCCGACTCAACGCCGAGTCAGGCAACTGGCTGAGGATCGCATCGGTTTCTTGCCCGTAACTGCGGCCGGCGACGACGCCCAGTTTCAGACCCGGCGTGCCGAGCAATTGCGTGAGGTCCACGGAGGTCTGGCCTGCGGACAGGTTCAGTGCTGCCAGGTCCTGTCTACGCACGATCACGCCACTGCTCACGATCGGTAGCAAAGGCTGGGAAAATTTCGCGAAGCTGGCCCGCTCCGGCGTCCACAGCAGCGTCGGATCGCAGGTGAGGGTAGGGTCCTGCAGCATCTGGATGCCACGCGGGCGGTTGACGCGCACGATGCTGTGTTGGTACTCCGGCAACTGCTCGATCAACTGGGGTAGCAGGCTGTCGATCACACCCTGACCTTTTTCCGTGCCTTCGTAAATGGTGAACGGCGGTAGGTCACGTACCAGCCAGGTCAGGCGCTCACCCGCCTTCGCAGGTTGCAGCGCCAGTAGCGGCAGGATGCACAGCAGCAGGCGCTGCGCGGCCCTTTGAAGTTGAATCAGATGGCCCCCTGTTCGCGCAGTCGGGCAATGTCGGCCTCGCTGTAGCCCAGGCGGGTCAGCAACGTGGCGGTGTGCTCGCCAAGGGCCGGCCCCACCCATTCGGTAGAGCCGGGCGTGTCCGAAAGCTTGGGAACGATGCCCGGCATCTTGAACGGCTTGCCGTCTGGCAGCCGAGCCTGGACGAACATTTCCCGAGCGAGAAACTGCGGGTCGTGGAACATGTCTTCGGCTGAATAGATGCGACTGGCGGGCACACCGGCGTCGTTCAGCACCTGCATCACCTGATCCAGCGGCAAACCGTTGACCCAACGGTCGATCACGCCATACAACTCGTCGCGGCGCAGGTCGCGACCGTCATTGCTGGAAAGAGTGGGGTCGTCGGCAAGGTCGTTACGGCCGATGGCCTGCATGAAGCGCTTGAAGATCGCATCGCCATTGGCGCCGATCTGCACATGGCGGCCGTCGGCACTGGTGTGGATACACGACGGGGTGATGCCCGGCATGATGTTGCCGGTGCGTTCGCGGATGAAACCGAATACGTCGAATTCCGGCACCATGCTTTCCATCATGGCGAAGATCGCTTCGTACAAGGCCACGTCCACCACTTGTCCCTGGCCACCGTTGACCTCCCGATGACGCAAGGCCATCAGCGCACCGATCACGCCCCATAAGGCGGCGATCGAGTCGCCGATTGAGATGCCCGTACGCACCGGTGGCCGGTCGTCGAAGCCGGTGATGTAGCGCAGGCCGCCCATGGATTCGCCGACCGCACCGAAGCCGGGCTGGTCCTTCATCGGCCCGCTCTGGCCGAAGCCGGAAAGGCGGACCATCACCAGCCGCGGGTTGAGGGCGTGCAGCACGTCCCAGCCCAGGCCCAGCTTTTCCAGCACGCCGGGGCGGAAGTTCTCGATCAGGATGTCGGCCTCGGCCAGCAGCCGCTTGAGCACCTCGCGACCCTCCGGGTCTTTGAGATTCAGGGTGAGCGACTGTTTGTTGCGCGCCTGCACGAACCACCACAACGACGTGCCCTCGTAGAGCTTGCGCCACTTGCGCAGCGGATCGCCACCGTCCGGCGATTCGACCTTGATCACCTCGGCACCGAACTCGGCGCAGATGCGCGAGGCGAAGGGTCCGGCGATCAGGGTACCGAGCTCGATCACCTTGAGGCCGGCGAGGGGTTTGGCAGGACTGGACATGGTGGATCCGTGACGGCTGAAAAGAGGGCTTGGTTTTATCACAGCTGGCTCGATGCAGGTAATGGCTCGCGACAGCGGTTGCGTGCCTGTGCGCACTGACGGACGACACGAGCCCCTCTGCGCACGCGGATCGGGTAAACTCTCCGACTTTCTTCGAAGAAGCCTCTGCCCCATGGCCCAGCCGTCCACCACCTACAAGTTCGAACTCAATCTCACCGACCTCGACCGTGGCGTGTACGAAAACGTACGCCGGACCATCGCCCGTCATCCGTCCGAGACCGAGGAGCGCATGGCTGTTCGCTTGCTGGCCTACGCGCTCTGGTACAACGAACAGTTGGCCTTCGGGCGCGGTCTGTCGGACGTCGATGAGGCGGCAGTGTGGGAAAAGAGCCTGGATGATCGGATCCTGCATTGGATCGAGGTGGGCCAGCCCGATGCCGATCGCCTGACCTGGTGCTCGCGTCGCACCGAGCGCACCAGCCTGCTGGCCTACGGCAGCCTGCGGGTGTGGGAGGGCAAGGTGGTGCCGGCGGTCAAGGGCCTGAAGAACCTGAGCATCGCGGCGGTGCCGCAAGAGGTGCTGGACGTGCTGGCCACCGACATGCCGCGCACCATCAAGTGGGACGTGATGATCAGTGAAGGCACGCTCTTCGTGACCGACGACCGGGGTCAGCACGAAGTCCAACTGCAGTGGCTGCTCGGCGAGCGCGGCTGACCTGATTCGACCTGACTGAAGAGCCCCATGCGCATCGAGCCCCGCCCCCTGCCTGCAACCCTGCCGTTTCTCGGCCAACTGCCGCCCCTGCTGACCCGTCTGTACGCCGCCCGTGGCGTGCAGAGTGAGCTGGAACTGGACAAGAGCCTGGCGCGCTTGCTGCCCTATCAGCAGCTCAAGGGCATCGACGCTGCCGTGGACCTGCTGGTGGAGGCCCTGGACCGGCGCCAGCGCATCCTCATCGTCGGCGACTTCGACGCTGATGGCGCTACAGCCAGCACCGTCGGCGTGCTCGGCCTGCGTCTGCTCGGTGCAGCCCAGGTCGATTACCTGGTGCCTAATCGCTTCGAGTACGGTTACGGCCTGACGCCGGAAATCGTCGAGGTGGCGCTGCAGCGCGAGCCGCACCTGCTGGTGACGGTGGACAACGGGATCTCCAGCGTCGAAGGCGTCGCTGCGGCGAAGGCGGCCGGGCTCAAGGTGCTGGTCACCGACCACCACTTGCCGGGCGAGCAGTTGCCGCAGGCTGATGCCATCGTCAACCCGAACCAGCCCGGTTGCACCTTCCCCAGCAAATCGCTGGCCGGGGTGGGGGTGATCTTCTACGTGCTCATGGCGCTGCGCGCGCGCTTGCGCAGCCTGGGCCGCTACGAGACCCAGGCGCAACCGAACATAGGGGAGTTACTCGATCTGGTGGCCCTGGGCAGCGTCGCCGATGTGGTGCCGCTGGATGCCAACAACCGCATCCTGGTTCATCAGGGACTCGAGCGCATCCGTGCGGGCCGCGCGAGACCTGGCCTGAAGGCCATCCTTGAAGTCGCGCGGCGCGATCATCGGCGCATCACCTCAACCGACCTGGGCTTCATTCTCGGGCCTCGGCTCAATGCAGCAGGGCGTCTGGACGACATGAGCCTGGGCATCGAATGCCTGCTCTGCGAAGACCCCGCCACGGCGTTGGACATGGCAGCGCAACTGGATGGGCTCAACCAGGACCGCAAGTCCATCGAACAAGGCATGCAGCGCGAAGCGTTGGCCCAGCTCAAGGACCTGCCGCTCGACGCCATGCCCTATGGGCTGTGCCTGTTCGATGCCGAATGGCACCAGGGCGTGATCGGCATCCTCGCCTCGCGCTTGAAGGAGCGCTATCACCGTCCGACCATCGCCTTCGCCGACGCCGGCGAAGGCATGCTCAAGGGCTCGGCGCGCTCGGTACCGGGGTTTCACATTCGCGATGCCCTGGATGCGGTGGCGGCGCGGCACCCCCAGTTGATCAGCAAGTTCGGCGGACATGCCATGGCGGCAGGCTTGTCGCTGCCGGCTGAGCATTTCCCGGTGTTCGCCGAGGCGTTCGACCAGGAGGTGCGACGCCAATTGGATGAGGACGATCTGACCGGTCGGTTGCTGTCCGACGGCAGCCTGGCGGTCGAGGAGTTCCACCTCGACCTTGCCCGCGCCCTGCGTAATGCCGGCCCCTGGGGGCAGCATTTTCCCGAGCCGTTGTTCCACGGCGTGTTTGAGTTGGTGGAGCAACGGGTGGTCGGCGAGCGCCATCTGAAAGTGGTGCTCAAGAGCGAGTGCGGTTCGCTGCGTCTTGATGGCATCGCTTTCAGCGTCGATCGCGAGGTATGGCCCAACCCGACGGTGCGCTGGGTGGAGCTGGCCTACAAACTGGATGTGAACGAGTTTCGCGGCAACGAAAGTGTGCAGTTGATGATTGCGCATATGGAGCCGCGCTGAGGGCTCGGCGCATTCGCTCGGGATGGCGGCGCCAGGCCGCGACCGATGACCGTGCAGGTGCCATGGCCTGAATTTTCGGGAACCGATCCCCAGGGTAATCTGGTCTAGTCTCAAGGAACGCCGGTAATGGTCCAGGATCGCACCACAGCGCCTGGGTCGGACCGTCATTGCAGACCTTCGGAGGCCCTCCCATGAGCATGCTGCTTGAGCCCTACACCCTGCGTCAGCTGACGTTGCCCAATCGCATCGCCGTTTCACCGATGTGCCAGTACTCGAGCGTCGATGGCCTGGCTAACGACTGGCATCTGGTCCACCTGGGCAGTCGCGCTGTCGGCGGCGCTGGCCTGGTGATCACGGAGGCCGTCGCGGTGACCGCCGACGGGCGCATCACCGCAGAAGACCTTGGGTTGTGGAACGACGAACAGATCGCTCCGTTGCAACGCATCACCCGTTTCATCACCGCCCAGGGCGCGGTTCCAGGTATCCAGTTGGCCCACGCCGGGCGCAAGGCCAGTACCCATCGGCCCTGGCTCGGCAAGCATGGCAGCGTCGCGCCGCAGGAGGGTGGATGGCAGCCGGTGGGGCCGTCGAAGATCGCCTTCGACCCCCAGCACACCGCGCCGCGCGAACTGAGCCACGATGATATCCAGGAGGTCGTCGAGGCATTCGTGGAGGCCGCGCGGCGCGCCCTGGCCGCGGGCTTCAAAGTGGTGGAACTGCACGCCGCCCACGGCTACCTGCTGCATCAATTCCTCTCGCCATTGAGCAATCAGCGCTGTGACGACTATGGCAGTTCCTTCGACAACCGCATCCGTCTGACCTTGCAGGTGACCGAAGCGGTGCGCGAGGTCTGGCCCAAGGAACTGCCGCTGTTCGTACGGGTGTCGGCCACCGATTGGGTCGAGGATGGCTGGAACCCTGACGAGACGGTGGAGCTGGCGCGCCGGCTGCGGGCGCTGGGCGTGGACCTGATCGATGTGTCCTCTGGCGGTACCTCGGTCAACGCTGAGATTCCCACCGGGCCCGGTTATCAGACGCGCTTCGCCGAACGGGTGCGCAAGGAGTCGGAAATCGCCACCGGCACCGTCGGCATGATCACCGAACCGGCCCAGGCCGAGCACATCCTGCGCACCGGTCAGGCCGACCTGATCTTCCTGGCCCGCGAGCTGCTGCGCGACCCTTACTGGCCGCTGCATGCCGACGATGACTTGGGCGGCAACAAGGCTACTTGGCCTGCCCAGTACCAGCGCGCCACTCATCGCGCCAACCCCATTCACGAGTCGGATTTGCGCGATTAAGCCTGGATTCAGACTGCGGTCGTAATCTGGCGCTTTCCTGTCCTTGAGGGTTCGCCAGATGAATACCCGTGGTCTGCTCGATCAATTGCTCAAATCCGGCCAATCGCTGCTGCAGAATTCGTCGGGCAAGCCCGGTACCGGCAAGGTGCCGGGGCTCGGCGATCTGCTCGGCGGCAAGGCCGGCGGCCTGGGAGGCCTGGTTTCCGGCGCCGGTGGCGGCGCCTTGGCGGCCGGCGCCATGGGCCTGCTGATGGGCAACAAGAAGGTGCGCAAGGTCGGTGGCAAGGTGCTGACCTACGGTGGCCTCGCCGCACTGGGCGTGCTGGCCTACAAGGCCTACGGCAACTGGCAGGCGCGTCAGGGCCAGGGCGACGCTGGCGAGCCGCAGACGCTCGACCGACTGCCGCCAGCCCAGGCCGAGCAACACAGCCAGGCCGTACTCAAGGCCCTGGTGGCCGCCGCCAAGGCCGATGGCCATATCGATGCGCGTGAGCGTGAGCTGATCGAAGGCGAGTTCACGCGCCTGGACAGCGACCCAGAGCTGCAGCGCTGGTTGCAGGGCGAACTGAACAAGCCGCTCGATCCGGCAGAGGTGGCGCGTGCGGCGCAAACGTCGGAGATGGCCGCCGAGATGTACCTGGCCAGCGTGATGATGGTCGATCAGGAGCACTTCATGGAACGTGCTTACCTCGACGAACTGGCTCGCCAACTGCGCCTGGAACCGGCACTGCGCGAGGAACTTGAACTGCAGGTCAGGCAGGTATCGACATCCTGAGATGGCTTTTAGCTACCCATCGGGCACGGAAGCCCGGTAAGCCTTCAATTCTCCCGATAAAGCGTCAGGCGCCTGGGCTATACTTCGACGATTTTCCCGCTCGTGAAGCTTTCCTGAGGGCTGATTGTGAAGAACTGGACCTTGCGCCAACGGATCCTGGCAAGCTTTGCCGTGATCATCGCCATCATGCTGTTGATGATCGTGGCCGCCTACTCGCGTTTGGTGACCATCGAGTCCAGCGAGGAAGCGGTGGGGTCCGACAGCATTCCCGGCATCTACTACAGCTCGATGATCCGCAGCGCCTGGGTCGACAGCTACGTCGCGACCCAGCAGTTGGTCGGCCTGTCCGAGCACCGCGAGCTGAGCTCGGCCGACGCCGAGTTGTTCAAGGGCTTCCACGACCGGCTCAAAGAACAGATGGCCAACTACCAGGGCACCATCCAGGATGCCCAGGATCAAGCCTCCTTCGATACCTTCGTAGGGCTTGAACAAGCGTACGAGAAGGCCATCGATCAGGTACTGGGTGCCTATCGAGCAGAGAACTATGCCGAAGCCGAGCGCCTGATCATCGAGGTGCTCACCCCGGCCTGGACCGCTGGCCGCAAGCACCTGAACACGGTCATCGACCGCAACACCGAAGCAGCCAATGCCGCCACGCGGGACATCGTCGATGCGGTGGCCACGGCCAAGGTGAGCATGGTGGTGTCGCTGATCCTGGCGATTCTCGCCGCCGGCATCTGCGGCCTGCTGCTGATGCGGGTCATCAGCGCGCCCATGCGCAGCATCGTGCAGGCCCTGGACAAACTCAGCTCTGGCGACCTCAGCGTGCGCCTGAGCATGGCGCGCAAGGATGAGTTCGGCGCCATCGAGACCGGCTTCAACGACATGGCCGAGGCATTGGCCAACCTGGTCGCCCAGGCCCAGCGCTCGTCGGTCCAGGTCACGACTTCGGTCACCGAGATTGCTGCCACCTCCAAGCAGCAACAGGCCACCGCCACCGAAACCGCAGCCACCACCACTGAAATCGGCGCGACCTCGCGCGAGATCGCCGCGACCTCTCGCGACCTGGTGCGCACCATGACCGAGGTCACCAGCGCCGCCGATCAGGCCTCCAGCCTGGCCGGCTCCGGTCAGCAAGGCCTGGCGCGGATGGAGGAAACCATGCACCAGGTGATGGGCGCGGCCGACCTGGTCAACGCCAAGCTGGGCATCCTCAACGAGAAGGCCGGCAACATCAATCAGGTGGTGGTGACCATCGTCAAGGTGGCCGACCAGACCAACCTGCTGTCGCTCAACGCCGCCATCGAAGCCGAGAAGGCCGGTGAGTATGGCCGTGGCTTCGCCGTGGTGGCCACTGAGGTGCGTCGCCTGGCCGATCAGACCGCGGTGGCCACCTACGACATCGAGCAGATGGTGCGCGAGATCCAGTCTGCGGTGTCGGCTGGGGTCATGGGCATGGACAAGTTCTCCGAAGAAGTGCGCCGCGGCATGTTCGAGGTGCAGCAGGTGGGCGAGCAGCTCACCCAGATCATCCATCAGGTGCAGGCCCTGGCGCCGCGCGTGCTGATGGTCAACGAAGGCATGCAGGCGCAAGCCACCGGTGCCGAGCAGATCAACCAGGCGCTGGCTCAGTTGAGCGATGCCAGCACGCAAACGGTCGAGTCGCTGCGTCAGGCCAGCTTCGCCATCGACGAATTGAGTCAGGTGGCAACCGGACTGCGCGGCGGCGTCTCGCGCTTCAAAGTCTGACGACGATGGCCGAGCCGCAATCGCACGAGCAGCGCCAGACCGCGAACAAGGGCGTGTTGTACCTGCAGTTCAGCATTGGCCAGCAGCGCTTCGCCCTGGACGTGCGCGAGGTGATCGAGGTGCTGCCGCTGCGCCCGCTCAAGCCCATCGCCCAGGCACCGCATTGGGTGGCCGGAATTCTTGGTCATCGCGGTACGCTGGTGCCGGTCATCGACCTGTCGGCGCTGAGCTTCGGCGCACCTGCGCCGCGCCGCACCAGTACGCGTCTGGTGTTGGTGCACTATCAAGGCGATCCCCTGCGCGCGCCGCTTCGCCTGGGCCTGGTGCTGGAACAGGCCACCCACACCCTGCGCTGCCAACCCGATGAGTTCCTGCCGTATGGCGTGGATAACCGCGAAGCACGCTACCTCGGCCCGGTACGACAGGACGAACATGGCCTGCTGCAGCGCATTCAGGTCGATGATTTGCTCGACGAGGATGTGCGCCGGCTGCTGTTCCCCGAAGTCTCTGAAGCGGAGGCTGAATGAGCGAGCAGCGCTTTTTCCGCTTCCTCCAGGAGCGCATCGGGCTGGACGTGGAGTCGGTGGGCGCCTCGATGGTGGAGCGCGCCTTGCGCCAACGCTGTGCGGCGTCGGCGGCCGGCGACCTCGACCACTATTGGCTGTGCCTGCAGCAATCGACCGTCGAGCAACAGGCGCTGATCGAGGCGGTGATCGTGCCGGAGACCTGGTTCTTCCGGTACCCCGAGTCGTTCACCGCGCTGGCCACCTTGGCCCGTAAGCGCCTGGCCGAACTGGCCGGTGCCCGGCCCTTGCGCCTGCTCAGCCTACCGTGCTCGACCGGCGAAGAGCCCTATTCGATTTCCATGGCGTTGCTCGACGCGGGCTTTGCGCCCTGTGCTTTCCGCGTCGATGCCATGGACATCAGCCCCAGCTCCATCGCGCGCGCCGAACTCGCGGTGTATGGACGCAATTCGTTCCGCGGCAGCGATCTGGCCTTCCGTGACCGGCACTTCGAAGGCGTCAACGACAGCTACCAGTTGTCCGAGCGAGTCCGCCGGCAGGTCAGCCTGGAAGCGGCCAACGTGCTCGACCCGGCGTTACGCGCGCGCAGTGGACTGTATGACATCGTGTTCTGCCGCAACCTGCTGATCTATTTCGACATCCCGACTCAGCAGCGCGTGTTCGAGGTATTGAAGCTGTTGCTGCACGACGACGGCGTATTGTTCATTGGTCCGGCCGAGGGCAGTCTGCTGGCACGCCTGGGCATGCGCCCGGTCGGTATCGCGCAGTCGTTCGCCTATGTGCGCCAGGATCCCGCTAGCGTCACTGCGCCGCCCAGTCCCGCACCTGTCGTGCGTGTGGCGGCGACGCCCGCACCGCCACCGCGAGCGACTGCCTGGGCGCCGAATGCGCTGCAGGCTACCCGCACTCCGCCAGCGCCGATCAGGCCGCTGCCAGAACCGGCGGCGAGCGAGGGTGAGCCCGAACTGCTGGCGAGCATTGCGCGCTTGGCCAACAGCGGTGCCAGCGATCAGGCCCGCGCCAGTTGCGAGCGTTACTTGCGCCAGTTCGCGCCCAAGGCCCAGGTGTATTACTGGCTGGGCTTGCTCAGCGATACCCAGGGCGACGCCGGCGAGGCGCTCAAGCATTACCGCAAGGCACTGTATCTGGAGCCGCAGCATGCCGAGGCACTGATGCACCTGGCCGCGTTGTTGGCCTCCCAGGGCGACAGTGCCGGCGCACGGCGCCTGCAGGCGCGTGCGGCGAAGGCGGACCGGGAGTCTGAACGATGAGCGAGCAACAGGGCCTGCCACTGATCGCCCGGGCCGACGACGATATCGATGACTGCTGGAACCGCATCGGTGTTCACGGCGACAAGCAATGCCCGTTGCTTGAACGGCATATCCACTGTCGCAACTGCGAAGTGCACGCCGCTGCGGCCACCCGACTGCTGGACCGCTACGCGCTGCAACAGGACGAGCAGGTCGAGGCCGTCAGCGTCGAGCCGAGGGCTGCGGGACGCTCCATGCTGCTGTTCCGGCTGGGCGAGGAGTGGCTGGCGCTGGCCACAGCCTGCCTGGCGGAGATCGAACCGTTGCTGCCGGTGCATTCGCTACCGCACCAACGCTCGCGGGTCCTGCAGGGGGTGGCCAACGTGCGCGGTGCGCTGGTGCCGTGCCTGTCCTTCGCCGACCTGCTGGGCGTGGCCGCAGTCTCAGGCGCTGAGCGCCCGGGCCGAATCATGCCGCGCATGCTGATCCTTGCCGCCGAGGGCGGGCCGGTGGTGTTGCCGGTGGACGAGGTCGACGGCATCCATCGTCTGGACCTCGCGCAGGCGCAGGACGAGCGCGACGCCGCGACCTTCACCCTGGCGGTACTGCAGTGGCGTGCCCGCAGCGTGCGCGTGCTGGATGAGCGCCAACTTCTGTCTGCCGTGAAGCGGAGCCTGTCATGACCCCGGAGCAAATGCGCGACGCTTCGCTGCTCGAACTGTTCAGCCTGGAGGCCGAGGCCCAGACCCAGGTGCTCAGTGCCGGCCTGCTGGCATTGGAGCGCAATCCGGCCCAGGCCGATCAGCTCGAGGCCTGCATGCGTGCCGCGCACTCGCTCAAGGGCGCCGCGCGAATCGTCGGGATCGATGCGGGCGTCAGCGTGGCCCATGTCATGGAAGACTGCCTGGTGGCGGCTCAGGAACAGCGACTGCTGCTGCGCCCGGAGCACATCGACGCCCTGTTGCAGGGCACCGATCTGCTCATGCGAATCGCCACCCCGGGCGATCTGCAAGGCGAGGCAGCGGTGCCGGCGTTCCTGGTGCAGATGGCGGCGCTGCTCGATCCCACCGCGCCCATCGTGCCGCGCCCGAGCCTGCCGGCCGAGCCTGCGCCCGCCCCGACCCCAGCGTACCCGCCGGCGTTGCCGGTGGCCACGGTCGAGCGCGAACCCGAATCTGAAGCGGCGACGGTTACCAAGACCAGCAGGCGAGGCGGTGAGGGCGGCGAGCGGGTATTGCGGGTCACCGCCGATCGCTTGAACAGCTTGCTTGACCTGTCGAGCAAATCCCTGGTGGAAACCCAACGTCTGAAGCCTTACCTGGCCACCCTGCAGCGCCTCAAGCGCATGCATGGCCAGGGCATGCGTGCGCTGGACGGGCTCAGGGGCCAGCTCGAGGGCAGCGCTCAGAACGTCGAGGTGCTCGAGGCCCTGGCCCAGACCCAACGCCTGCTGGCCGAAACCCAGCAGATCCTCCAGCAGCAGGCCGCCGACCTCGACGAGTTCGGCTGGCAGGCCAGTCAACGCGCTCAATTGCTGTATGACACGGCGCTGGCGTGCCGCATGCGGCCGTTCGCCGATGTACTCACCGGGCAGAGCCGCATGGTCCGCGACCTCGGCCGGTCGCTCGGCAAGCAGGTGCAGTTGCTGATCGAGGGCGACAAGACGCAGGTCGACCGTGATGTGCTGGAGCGCCTGGATGCACCGCTCACCCATTTGCTGCGCAACGCCGTCGACCACGGCATCGAGTCGCCGGAGCAGCGCTTGCTGGCGGGCAAACCGGCCGATGGCACCTTGCGCTTGCGCGCGTCCCATCAGGCCGGCTTGTTGATCCTCGAGCTGACCGACGATGGCGCCGGTATCGACCTGGAGCGCCTGCGCCGCAGCATCGTCGAGCGCGCGTTGTCGCCGGCCGAAACCGTCGCACAGATGAGTGAAGCAGAACTGCTCACCTTCCTGTTTCTGCCGGGTTTCAGCCTGCGCGAGCAGGTCACCGAGGTGTCAGGACGCGGGGTGGGCCTGGATGCGGTGCAGCACATGGTTCGCGAATTACGCGGCTCGATCGAGTTGACCCAGTCGCAAGGCCATGGCTGCTGCTTCCACATGGAAGTACCGCTGACCCTGTCGGTGGTGCGCAGCCTGGTGGTAGAGGTCGGGAGCGAAGCCTACGCCTTCCCGCTGGCGCACATCGAGCGCACCCTCGACGTCCCCGCGCAGTCCATCGTGCAGATCGAGGGGCGCCAGCACTTTTGGCACGAAGACCGCCATATCGGCCTGGTCGCCGCCAGCCAGTTGCTCAATCGTCCGCCCGCGCAGGGTGATGCGGACAGTCTGCGCGTAGTGGTCATCCGTGAGCGCGAGCAGCTCTATGGGGTGGCGGTCGAGCGCCTGATCGGCGAGCGGGTGCTGGTGGTGATGCCGCTGGATCCGCGCCTGGGCAAGGTGCAGGACATTTCTTCCGGGGCGTTGCTCGACGACGGCTCGGTGGTGCTGATCATCGATGTCGAAGACTTGCTGCGCTCGGTGGACAAGCTGCTCAGCACCGGTCGCCTGGAGCGCATCGAGCGCAGCGCGGGCGCTGGTCGAGGCGTACCGCGCAAGCGCGTGCTGGTGGTCGACGATTCGCTCACCGTGCGCGAATTGCAGCGCAAGCTACTCAGCACGCGCGGCTACGAGGTGGCCGTGGCGGTCGATGGCATGGATGGCTGGAATGCGCTTCGGGGCGAGGACTTCGACCTGTTGATCACCGACATCGACATGCCGCGCATGGATGGCATCGAACTGGTGACTTTGGTTCGCCGCGACAATCGATTGCAGTCATTACCGGTGATGGTGGTGTCATACAAAGACCGGGAAGAAGACCGACGACGTGGTCTGGACGCCGGTGCCGACTATTATCTGGCCAAGGCCAGCTTCCATGACGATGCGTTGCTGGACGCCGTGGTGGAGCTGATCGGAGGGGCACAAGGATGAAAATCGCCATCGTCAATGACATGCCCATGGCCGTGGAAGCCTTGCGCCGTGCGCTGGCTTTCGAGCCTGCCCATGAAGTGGTGTGGGTCGCGGGTAACGGTGAGGAGGCCGTGCGTAAGTGCGCCGAGCTCACGCCCGACCTGATTCTCATGGACCTGATCATGCCGGTGATGGACGGCGTCGAGGCGACGCGACGCATCATGGCCGAAACGCCCTGCGCGATCGTCATCGTCACGGTGGATCGCAAGCAGAACGTGCACCGCGTGTTCGAGGCCATGGGCCACGGCGCGCTCGATGTGGTCGATACGCCGGCGCTGGGCGCGGGCGATGCCCGTGAGGCTGCCGCGCCGTTGCTGCGCAAGATCCTCAATATCGGCTGGCTGATCGGTCAGCAACGCTCCAGTGCGGCACGTTCGCTGGATGCACCGGCGCGTACGCCGGCGTCTCGCTGTGCGTTGGTGGCCATCGGCTCCTCAGCCGGTGGTCCGGCGGCTCTGGAAGTGCTGCTCAAGGCGTTGCCGCGGGATTTTCCCGCCGCCATCGTGCTGGTCCAGCATGTCGATCAGGTGTTCGCCGCCGGGATGGCCGAGTGGCTCAGCGGGGTGTCCGGGCTGCCGGTGCGCCTGGCGCGCGAGGGCGAGCCGCCGCAGCCGGGCCAGGTGCTGCTGGCCGGCACCAACCACCATATTCGGCTGTTGCAGAACGGCCAATTGGCGTACACCGCCGAGCCGGTCAACGAAATCTATCGACCCTCGATCGACGTGTTCTTCGAGAGTGTGGCGCGCTTCTGGCGCAGCGAGGCGGTGGGCGTACTGCTCACCGGCATGGGCCGTGACGGCGCCCAGGGTTTGAAGCTGATGCGTGAACAGGGCTTTCTGACCATTGCCCAGGACCAGCAGAGCAGTGCGGTATATGGCATGCCCAAAGCGGCCGCGGCGATCCAGGCGGCCGTCGAGATTCGGCCGCTGGAACGGATTGCCGGGCGACTAGTGGAAATCTTTCCGAAATGACGACATGTGTTGAGTCACGCCGAGTGGTCGGTGGTGATCTGGTGAATACAGATGAATGATCTACCGATCGAAGGTTTCACGACGATCAACGAAGGTGCCGCGATGGTCCTGCTGGTCGATGACCAGGCGATGATCGGTGAGGCGGTGCGTCGCGGGCTGTCCCATGAAGAGAACATCGACTTCCACTTCTGCGCCGACCCGCATCAGGCGGTGGCCCAGGCGATGCGCATCAAGCCCACGGTGATCCTGCAGGACTTGATCATGCCGGGCCTGGACGGTCTGACCCTGGTGCGCGAATACCGCAACAACCCCGCCACCCAGGATATCCCGATCATCGTCCTCTCGACCAAGGAGGATCCGCTGGTCAAGAGCGCCGCCTTCGCCGCCGGAGCCAACGATTACCTGGTCAAGCTGCCGGACACCATCGAGTTGGTGGCGCGCATCCGCTATCACTCGCGCTCCTACCTGACCCTGTTGCAGCGCGACGAGGCCTACCGGGCCTTGCGGGTGAGCCAGCAGCAGTTGCTCGACACCAATCTGATGCTGCAGCGGCTGATGAACTCCGATGGCCTGACCGGGCTGTCGAACCGCCGCCACTTCGACGAGTACCTGGAGCTCGAGTGGCGCCGGGCCATGCGCGAGCAGCAGCAATTGTCGTTGCTGATGATCGACGTGGACTACTTCAAGGCCTACAACGACAGCTTTGGCCATCTGGCCGGCGACGAGGCCTTGCGCCAGGTGGCCGAGGCCATTCGCGGTTCCTGTTCGCGGCCCAGTGACCTGCCGGCGCGCTACGGCGGCGAGGAGTTCGCCCTGGTGCTGCCCAATACCTCACCGGGTGGCGCGCGCCTGATCGCGGAAAAGCTGCGCCAGACCGTCCTGGCGCTGAAGATTCCCCACAGCGCACCGCAGGCGGACTCGAGCCTGACCGTGAGCATCGGCCTGGCCACCCAGACCCCGGCGATCGGCAGCCATTGCCGGCAACTGATCTCGGCGGCGGACAAAGGCCTGTACCAGGCCAAGAATAGCGGTCGCAATCAGGTGGGTATCGCCTGAAAGCAGCGTCTGCGGGAGCGGGGGCGGTGGCCTGATTGCCCAGGTCGACGTGTCGCCCTTTCGCGACACATGGCCGCTCCCGCACTGCCGTACCGCTACGGACTGCGATATACTCGCGGGCTTTTCACCGAATTCGCGCGAGAGCTGCCCGCCCATGGAAATCCAACCGATCCTCAATACCATCAAGGACCTTACCGAGCGTTCCCAGTCAATTCGGGGGTATCTTTGACTACGATCACAAAAGTGATCGTCTGATCGAAGTCAACCGCGAGCTGGAAGACCCGGCCGTCTGGAACAAGCCTGAGTATGCCCAGAGCCTGGGCCGCGAGCGGGCCATGCTGGCGCAGGTCGTCGAGACCCTGGACAAGCTGTCCGGCGGCCTGGCCGATTGCAAGGACTTGCTCGACATGGCCGTGGAAGAGGGTGACGACGCAGCCGTCAGCGATGTGATCGGCGAACTCGAAGGGCTCGAGGAATCCCTCGCCCAACTGGAGTTCCGCCGCATGTTCAGCGGCGAGATGGACATGAACAACGCCTACCTCGACATCCAGGCAGGTTCTGGCGGCACCGAGGCGCAGGACTGGGCCAACATCCTGCTGCGCATGTACCTGCGCTGGGCCGACAAGCGCGGTTTCGATGCCACCATCATCGAGCTGTCCGAAGGCGAGGTCGCCGGCATCAAGGGCGCCACCGTGCACATCAAGGGCGAATATGCCTTCGGCTGGTTGCGCACCGAGATCGGTGTGCACCGTCTGGTACGCAAGAGCCCGTTCGACTCCGGCGCCCGTCGCCACACCTCTTTCTCGGCGGTGTTCGTTTCGCCGGAAATCGACGACAAGGTCGAGATCGAGATCAATCCGTCCGACCTGCGCGTCGACACCTACCGCTCCTCCGGTGCGGGCGGTCAGCACGTCAACACCACCGACTCGGCGGTGCGTATCACCCACGTGCCGACCAATACCGTGGTGGCGTGCCAGAACGAACGCTCCCAGCACGCCAACAAGGACACCGCCATGAAAATGCTGCGGGCCAAGTTGTACGAGCTGGAAATGCAGAAGCGCAACGCCGCTTCCCAGGCGCTGGAGGACAGCAAGTCGGACATCGGCTGGGGTCACCAGATCCGCTCCTACGTGCTTGACGACTCGCGGATCAAAGACCTGCGCACCGGCGTCGAGCGCAGCGATTGCCAGAAAGTCCTCGACGGCGACCTCGACCAGTACCTCGAAGCGAGCCTCAAGCAGGGCCTGTAAACCGCACACCACCGCCGCGATACCTGGCCTGGGTCCGGTATCGCGTGGCCTGCCCGACAGGGGCAACGAACACCTGATGGAACCAATGACGACATGAGCGACCTGAAGACCGAATCGCAAGACCTGCAACAGGAAGAAAACACCCTGATCGCCCTGCGCAAGGACAAACTTGCCGCCGAGCGGGCCAAGGGCAATGCCTTCCCCAATGACTTCCGTCGCGACAGCTACTGCAACGACCTGCAGAAGCAGTACGTGGACAAGACCAAGGAAGAACTGGAAGCAGCCGCGATTCCGGTCAAGGTCGCCGGCCGCATCATGCTCAACCGTGGCGCGTTCATGGTCATCCAGGACATGACCGGGCGCATCCAGGTCTACGTCAACCGCAAGACCCTGCCCGAGCAGACCCTTGCAGCGGTCAAGACCTGGGACCTGGGCGACATCATCAGCGCTGAAGGGACCCTGGCGCGTTCCGGCAAGGGCGACCTGTACGTCGAGATGACCGACGTGCGCCTGCTGACCAAGTCGCTGCGTCCGCTGCCGGACAAGCACCATGGCCTGACCGACACCGAGCAGCGCTATCGTCAGCGCTACGTCGACCTGATGGTCAACGAGGACACGCGCCACACCTTCCGTGTGCGCTCCCAGGTGATCTCGCACATCCGCAAGTTCCTCGCCGAGCGCGACTTCCTCGAAGTCGAAACGCCGATGCTGCAGACCATTCCCGGTGGCGCCGCCGCCAAGCCTTTCGAAACTCACCACAATGCGCTGGACATGGCCATGTTCCTGCGTATCGCGCCTGAGCTGTACCTCAAGCGTCTGGTGGTCGGCGGCTTCGAGAAAGTCTTCGAGATCAACCGCAACTTCCGCAACGAAGGCGTCTCGACCCGGCACAACCCCGAGTTCACCATGCTCGAGTTCTACCAGGCCTATGCCGATTACCGCGACAACATGGACCTGACCGAAGAGCTGTTCCGCGAGCTGGCACAGTTGGTCCTGGGCAGCACCGACGTGCCCTATGGCGACAAGGTGTTCCACTTCGGTGAGCCATTCGCTCGCCTGAGCGTGTTCGACTCGATCCTCAAGTACAACCCGGAGCTGACCGCGGCCGACCTGCAGGATGTCGACAAGGCCCGTGACATCGCCAAGAAGGCTGGCGCCAAGGTGCTCGGCCACGAGGGCCTGGGCAAGCTGCAGGTGATGATTTTCGAAGAGCTGGTCGAGCACAAGCTGGAACAGCCGCACTTCATCACCGAGTACCCGTTCGAGGTCTCGCCGCTGGCTCGCCGCAACGATGACAACCCGGCCGTCACCGACCGTTTCGAGCTGTTCATCGGCGGCCGTGAAATCGCCAACGCCTATTCCGAGCTCAACGACGCCGAGGACCAGGCCGAGCGCTTCCTGGCCCAGGTGGCCGAGAAGGATGCAGGTGACGACGAAGCCATGCACTACGACGCCGACTTCGTGCGCGCCCTGGAGTACGGCATGCCGCCGACCGCCGGTGAGGGGATCGGTATCGACCGCCTGGTGATGCTGCTGACCAACTCGCCATCGATTCGCGATGTGATCCTCTTCCCGCACATGCGCCCGCAGGCCTGAGCCCACTGACCAAGCCGCCTCCCGAGGCGGCTTTTTCTTGCATTTCGTGAGGTACTTCCCGTGACACCCGCAACTGCCCAGCAAGGGGCTGCCGGCGTGGCCAATGCCGTCGCCGAGAGCGTCCAGTATCAAGGCCGCAAGGCCAGTCGCCAGGGCAGCGAGCAGCGCCGCCAGCAGATCCTCGACGCCGCCATGCGCATCGTCGTGCGTGATGGTGTGCGCGGCGTGCGGCATCGCGCTGTGGCCGCCGAGGCCGGTGTGCCCCTGTCGGCCACCACCTATTACTTCAAGGACATCGAGGACCTGCTCACCGACAGCTTCGCCCAGTACGTCGAGCGCAGCGCCGCCTACATGGCCAAGCTGTGGGCCAACACCGAAGGGGTGTTGCGTCATCTGCTCGCCCAGGGCGATTGCAGCGCCTTGTCACGGGCGCGTCTGGCCGACGAAGTGGCGCGCATGACCGCTGACTATGTCAGCCGTCAATTGCTCAACCGCCGCGACTTCCTGCTGGCCGAACAGGCGTTCCGCCAGGAGGCGCTGCTGTGTCCGCGTCTGGCCGAACTGGTGCGTGCCCATGAGCAGATCCTGCTGCATGGTGCGCGGCAGATGCTCGAGGTGGTCGGCTCGCGTCAGCCGCAACAGGACGCCCTGGTGTTGACGGCCATCATCGAGCAGATGGAATATCAGGGCCTGCTCGATGCGCCCGATGCCCAGGCCGACGAGCAGATGCTCGCTATCCTGACCCGCTATCTGCACTTGGTGCTGGCTGCGGTGTAAGGCGTAGCCGATTTCTTCAAGGAGAACCCGATGAAAGCCTGGCGTGTGCTGTTGCTGACCCTGTCGTTCCTGCTGCTGGGCGGATGCCTGGTGACGTTCGACGAACCGCTGGCGGCGCACCAGGCGGCGCCCAAGGGCCTGGTGGGTCACTGGAGCAGCAAGGATGCCTGGGGCCAGCCGCTGCAGTTGACCATCAGCCGCACGGTTGGCGACACCTACAAGGCGGTGGCCCGCACCCAGGGCAAGGCGCCACAGTCCTACGACTTCACCGTGTCGCGCCATGGCAACCGCTGGTATCTGTCGGCGGCGGTGCCCAAGTCCTTGGGTGGCCACTATGTGATCGGCGGCTTCGAGCTGATCGATGGCAAACAGTTGGTGGTCTACAACCTGGACGTGGAACAGATGCAGCAGGCCGTGGACAAGCAGGAACTCAGTGGTCGCCGCACCGAGGTGCCGCAAGACAACGGCGCGGGTGTGTCGATCGACAGTTCGGCCGAGCGCGTTCTGGCGTACCTGGACGACCCGGCCAACTCCGACCTGTTCGTGGAAGCGGCGCGGTTCCAGCGGGCCAGCAAATAAACCTGCCGGACGCTATGCGGCTGAAGCGTTCGCTATTGGCCTCAAAGCTATAGCCCGGCACGGCCAGCGTTTTTCAGAAAGGAGTTCCCGGTGGACGATTATCAACAGACCATCCGCGCGCTGTCCGACCGTATCGTCGCCGCCCAGACCCCGATAAGGGTGCTGGATGCGGTGAAGTGGGACGACGGCATTCGTCAGGGCTTCTACAAGACCAAGGGCAAGGAACCGCCGGCGGTGGATCGCGCCTACTATCAAAGCCGGCCGCTGTCGTTCGACTCCAGCGCGGTGAAAGCCGAATTCCAGAGCATCGAGCGCGACATCACCCGCCAGCTCGGCCAGTTCAACCCAGTCGGGCAGATCATGCGACGCATGTGCAAGGAGTACCGCATGGTGGTGCGCATGCTCGAAGCGCGCGGCACCGAGGACTTCGGCCTGATCTCCCAGGAGCTGTACGGCGCCGCGTCCGATGCCTTCCACGCGGGTGACCCGACCCTGGCCGACCTGGGGCTGATGCTTTCGGATTACCTGAACAACATCGACGGGCGCGGCGATCTCAAGGACGAGCCGAAGAACCTCACGGCCAAGGAAGCGGTGGAAATTCTCCAGCGTCGCCTGAACAAGGTGTTCGGCGAGGCGGAAGAAACCATTCGCGTGTTCGAGTCCGACGGTATCGTCGCCGATGCCGCGGCGGGTGCCGACTACATCAAGGTGCGCAGCGACGCCCTGTTCAACAGCCGGGACGTGCGGGCGCTGGAGGTGCATGAAGGGCTGGTGCATGTCGGCACCACCCTCAATGGCCTCAACCAGCCCATCTGCACCTTCCTCTCCAAAGGCCCGCCATCGTCCACCGTGACCCAGGAGGGCCTGGCCATTCTCATGGAGGTGATCGCCTTCGCCTCCTACCCTAGCCGCTTGCGCAAACTGACCAACCGTACCCGCGCCATCCACATGGTGGAGCAGGGCGCCGACTTCATGCAGGTCTACGCCTTTTTCCGCGACCAGGGCTTCGAAATGGCCGACAGCTACGGCAATGCCAGTCGCGTGTTCCGTGGTTCCGTGCCCAATGGCCTGCCATTCACCAAAGACTTGTCCTATCTCAAGGGCTTCATCATGGTCTACAACTACATTCAGTTGGCCGTGAGGAAGGGCAAGCTGGAGCAGATCCCGCTGCTGTTCTGCGGCAAGACCACGCTGGAAGACATGCGCACGTTGCGTCAATTGGTCGAAGAGGGCCTGGTGGCGCCACCGAAGTACCTTCCCGAGCAGTTCCGCGACCTCAACGCGCTGTCGGCCTGGATGTGTTTCTCCAACTTCCTCAACCACCTGAGCCTCGATCGCATTGAAGCCGACTACGCCAACATTCTCTGAGCGCTGCCGTACGCTGTTGCTGGGGCTCGGGCTGGTGTGCCTGGCCGGTTGCAGCAGTCTGCTGTTCTACCCCGAGCCCGGTCAGCCGTTCACGCCAGAGCGTGCGCAGTTGCCGTACCGCGACGTGACGCTGACGGCGCGCGATGGCACGCGCTTGCATGGCTGGTGGTTACCGGCCAAAGCCGGCGTCGCGGTGAAGGGTACGGTGCTGCACCTGCATGGCAATGGCGGCAACCTGGCCTGGCACCTGGGCGGTAGCTACTGGCTGCCCGAGCAGGGCTACCAGGTGCTGATGCTCGACTACCGGGGCTATGGCCTCTCTGCCGGCAAGCCTACGCTGCCGGCGGTGTACCAGGACATCGAAGCCGCTTTGGATTGGCTGGGGCAGGCGCCCGAGGTGCAAGGCAAGCCGCTGGTGTTGCTGGGCCAGAGCCTGGGAGGGGCCATGGCCATCCATTATCTGGCCGAACACCCCCAGCAACGCCAGCGCTTCAGCGCCCTTGTGTTCGACGGCGTACCGGCCAGCTACCGCGATGTCGGGCGCTTTGCCTTGAGCACCTCGTGGATGACCTGGCCGCTGCAGGTGCCGCTGTCCTGGCTGGTACCCGACGGCGACAGCGCGATCCGTTCCATCGAGCGTCTGGACAGCCCACCGAAGCTGTTCTTCCACAGCATCGACGACAACCTGGTGCCGATGGCCAACGGCATCCGCCTGTACCAGCACGCACCGCCGCCGCGCGTGTTGCAACTGACCCGGGGCGATCATGTGCAGACTTTCGCCGACCCGACCTGGCGTCAGGTGATGCTGCGTTTTCTCGACGATCCCAGCCATTTCAACGGCCTGCGCCGATTGGCGGAAGTGCCGAACTACCCTGACGAGAACCACCCGCAATGAGTGAAGAACGCAACGCCATCCCCCTGATCCTGACCGGCGTAGGCACCATCATCGTCACCGTGGGGGCCTTGTGGTACTACGGTTACCTGCACTTCGCCAAGCCTGAAGACGCGCTGCTGCTGCAGGACTACACCATGCTCAAGACCATCCCGGGCGAAGACTACAAGGTATCGCTGGAGCCCTCGCCGCAATTGGCGCAGTGCGTCGACGGCGTGCTGGTGCTGTTCGATACCCAGCAGAAGGGCCTGACGGGCGTGCTGGTGGACAACCGCAAGCGGGCGATCCGCTGCATGGGTCAGGACACGCCGCAACAGGTGCAATAAAACCTGCAGGCATGAAAAAACCCGCCATCGAGGCGGGTTTTTTCATATTACCGAGCAGACGCTATCAACGGATGGTCGAACGCGGCGCTACCGGTTGGTTGTCGTTGGAGATGGTGACTTCCACGCGACGGTTCTGGGCACGGCCAGAATTGCTGGAGTTGTCCGCAACCGGATACTCCTTGCCGTAACCCTGGGCGACGATGCGCGCTGGGTCGATGCCGGCACGTACCAGCGCCATGCGCACGCTGTTGGCGCGACGCTCGGACAGGCTCTGGTTGTAGCTCTGCGAACCGACGCTGTCGGTGTAGCCTTCGACGATCACCTTACGCTCCGGGTTTTCCTGGAGGAAAGTGGCCAGGGTAGTGATGTTCGGCAGGGCGCTGCTCTTGAGCTCAGCCTTGTTGAAGTCGAACAGCACGTCGCCGAAGGTCACCAGGGTGCCGCGGTCGGTCTGCTTGGCGTTGAGCTTGTCCTGCAGAGCTTTGATCTGCGCGTCGCGGGCGTCCAGCTTGGCCTGGGCGCGCTGGGCGGCGGCGTTCTTCAGGTCAGCTTCGGCGGTACGCAGGGCGATGGTCTGCTTGGCCACTTCGACACGCTGGTTGGTCAGATAGGCCAGTTGGTCGACCTTCTTCTCGTCTTCGCGGTCCATGTAGGCCTTGTCGGCCTTGTTCAGCCAGTCCTGGGCGTCCTTGGTTTCCAGCGCCGCGACTTTGCTCGCCTGCGGATCGCTCTGCAGCGACGAGAAGTTGGTGCGAGCCGATTCCAGGTTGGCGTTCGGGTCGTGCGAGCACGCAGCCAGGCCAACGCTCAGGGCCAGAAGGGCGGGGATCATTACATAGTTGCGCATAGTGTTCATCCTTTGATCGATAACGAAGGCAGGTGGGCGGTCAGGCAGGCCTTACTGGGCGCTGCGCAGGCCTTCCTCACGCACGTCATTGACGCCTTGGCGGGCATCCTGAACGGCCTTCTGGGCCTTGGCTGCCTGGGCCTTGCGCTCGGCGACGCGGGCGTCCCACTCGGCCTGTTCGGCCAGGCGCTTGGCTTCGTCGTACTTCTTGTCATGCATGGCGATTTCAGCCTGCTTGAACTTGTCCTGCGCAGATTTCATCTCGACTGCGGCGTACTCGGTGCCGCCAGCGCTGACCGCAGAGTTCACGGCGGACTGGGTCACGGCGTACTGTTCGGTCGGCGGATTGCCAGCACAGCCGGCCAGGACCAGGCTGCTGCCCAGGGCCAGCGCGGCCAGTTTCAGCCCGCGCAGTGAGTTGGACGGGAAGTTTGCGGTGCGGGTCTTCATGGTGGTCAACTCCATTGGAACACTCCTGATAACGATGTCCGTGACAGTCCATCGCTCCCTGACATCACATAGGCTTGTGCCGGTGCACCAAACACCATGGGCGCAGGGTTTTTGCGTGATGGCTATTGGCTCCGACTTGAGCGATTCAAGAATAGTTCAGAAAAAACTTAGCTAGGCAATGCATCTTTTTCTGACTGATCGGTCAGCCCATATCAGCCTCTCTTAGAGGCTCATCGCTCCTGCCACGGCGCGGTCTGTGTTGAGAACCGCGGCAGGTTGCAATAGTTGCATTGGCGTGGCGTCGCTTGTCTTGACGGGCTGTCGTGGGCACTCTTGGCGGATCGACCGGGATGCTGGCGCGGGTTGACCGCGCGATCTAAGGAGAGCCAATGACCGATATCGATGTGCGCTTGCGTGAAGATGTCCACCTGCTGGGTGAGCTGCTCGGGGAAACCATTCGCCAGCAGCATGGCGAAGGTTTTTTGCAGAAGATCGAGGACATTCGCCACAGTGCCAAGGCCGATCGCCGCGGTGCGGGCGAGCAATTGAGTTCCACCCTTGCCGATCTGGCCGATGACGACCTGTTGCCGGTGGCCCGTGCGTTCAACCAGTTCCTCAACCTGGCCAACATCGCCGAGCAGTACCAGCTGATCCATCGGCGCGGTGCCGAGCAGCAGGCGCCGTTCGAAGACCGCGCCTTGCCGGAACTGCTGGCACGGCTGCGCCAGGCCGGGCATGACGATCAGAGCCTGGCCCGGCAGTTGGCCGAACTGGACATCCAGTTGGTGCTGACGGCGCACCCCACCGAAGTGGCGCGGCGCACCTTGATCCAGAAGTACGATGCGATTGCCGCCCAACTCGCCGCCCAGGACCACCGCGACCTCACGCCCGCCGAGCGCCAGCGGATTCGTGAGCGGTTGCGCCGCCTCATCGCCGAGGCCTGGCATACCGAGGAGATCCGTCGTACCCGGCCCACCCCGGTCGATGAAGCCAAGTGGGGCTTTGCAGTGATCGAGCACTCGCTGTGGCAGGCCATTCCCAACCACCTGCGCAAGGTCGACCAGGCCTTGTTCGACGCCACCGGCCAGCGGCTGCCGCTGAGCGCCGCGCCGATCCGCTTCGCCTCATGGATGGGCGGTGACCGCGACGGCAACCCCAACGTCACCGCGCCTGTAACCCGTGAGGTACTGCTGTTGGCGCGCTGGATGGCGGCTGACCTGTTCCTGCGCGACATCGATGCGCTGGCGGCGGATTTGTCCATGCAGCAGGCCAGCGCCGCGCTGCGTGAAGTGGTCGGTGACAGCGCCGAGCCCTATCGCGCGGTGCTCAAGCAACTGCGCGATCGCCTGCGCGCCACCCGCGCCTGGGCCCATGCCTCCTTGGCCGGGCCACAGCCTGCTTCGGCACAGGTGCTGGGCAACAACCGCGAACTGATCGAGCCCCTCGAGCGATGCCATCAGTCGCTGCATGACTGCGGCATGGGCGTGATCGCCGACGGCCCGCTGCTTGACTGTCTGCGCCGGGCGGTGACCTTTGGCCTGTTCCTGGTGCGCCTGGACGTGCGCCAGGACGCAGCCCGACACCGCGATGCACTGTCGGAAATCACCGACTACCTGGGGCTGGGACGCTACGCCGACTGGGACGAAGAGCAGCGCATCGCCTTCCTGCAAGCCGAACTGGCCAATCGTCGACCCCTGCTGCCTGACTATTTCCAGCCCGAGGCGGACACCGCCGAGGTGCTGGCGACCTGTCGCGAGATCGCGGCGGCGCCCGCTGCCTCGCTGGGCTCCTACGTGATTTCCATGGCCGGTGCGGCCTCCGATGTGTTGGCAGTGCAATTGCTGTTGAAGGAAGCCGGACTGACCCGGCCCATGCGCGTGGTGCCGCTGTTCGAGACCCTGGCCGATCTGGACAACGCCGGCCCGGTGATGGAGCGCCTGCTCGGTTTGCCCGGTTATCGCGACACGCTGCACGGTCCGCAGGAAGTGATGATCGGCTATTCCGACTCGGCCAAGGACGCCGGCACCACGGCGGCGGCCTGGGCGCAGTACCGCGCACAGGAAAACCTGGTACGGATCTGTCGTGAACATGAGGTCGAATTGCTGCTGTTCCATGGCCGCGGCGGCACCGTCGGGCGTGGCGGTGGTCCTGCCCACGCGGCGATCCTGTCGCAGCCCCCGGGCTCGGTGGCCGGACGCTTCCGGACCACCGAGCAGGGCGAAATGATCCGCTTCAAGTTCGGCCTGCCGGGCATCGCCGAACAGAACCTCAACCTGTATCTGGCGGCGGTGCTGGAGGCGACCTTGCTGCCGCCTCCGCCGCCGGAGCCCGCCTGGCGCGAGGTGATGGACCAGATGGCCGCCGACGGCGTGCAGGCCTACCGCGCGGTGGTGCGCGAGAACCCGGATTTCGTCGAGTATTTCCGGCAGTCCACGCCCGAGCAGGAACTGGGACGTCTGCCGTTGGGTAGCCGGCCTGCCAAGCGCCGCGCCGGGGGCATCGAGAGTCTGCGGGCGATCCCGTGGATCTTCGGCTGGACCCAGACACGGCTGATGCTGCCGGCCTGGCTGGGCTGGGAAAGCGCATTGAGCAACGCACTGGCCCGGGGGCAGGGTGACCTGCTGACGCAGATGCGTGCGCAGTGGCCGTTCTTCCGTACGCGTATCGACATGCTGGAGATGGTCTTGGCCAAGGCCGATGCGGAAATCGCCAAAGCCTACGACGAACGTCTGGTGCAACCGCAACTGCTGGCGTTGGGGTCGCATCTGCGCGACCTATTGTCGCAGTCGTGCCAGGTGGTGCTGAGCCTGACCGGCCAGCCGGTGCTACTGGCCCACAGTCCCGAGACCCTGGAATTCATCAGCTTGCGCAACACCTACCTGGACCCCCTGCATCGCCTGCAGGCGGAACTGCTGGCCCGCTCGCGGGTGCGCGAAGCCGCTCTGGATAGCCCATTGGAGCAGGCCCTGCTGGTCACCGTGGCCGGCATTGCGGCGGGTTTGCGCAACACCGGCTGAGGTGCCGAGGCACCGTCGAATGCGCGCAAGCGACGGTGTCTTGCAAGGCGGTGCGGGGTGCGGTTGCGAGGGGCGCAACCCGCACTGAAAAGGGGCGTGGCACGCCGGTCCGTGCCACTTTCGCACGCTTGTCTGGCTGACGGGCGCTGTGTATCTTGAGCAGCCTTTTGACCGATCTTCCGGTCTATCCGATTTTCCGGACTTGGCCCTGAACCGCCGAATCCACTGTTTTGCTATAAAAAAATATGAGGAGCACAAGATGCGCGTAATTCTGCTGGGAGCTCCCGGGGCCGGTAAAGGTACTCAGGCAAAGTTCATCACCGAAAAGTTCGGTATTCCGCAAATCTCCACGGGCGACATGCTGCGTGCCGCGGTCAAGGCCGGTACCCCGCTGGGCCTGGAGTTGAAGAAAGTCATGGATGCCGGTCAACTGGTCTCCGACGAACTCATCATCGGTCTGGTCAAGGAGCGCATCGCTCAGCCAGATTGCAAAAATGGCTGCCTGTTCGATGGCTTCCCGCGGACCATCCCGCAGGCTGAAGCCATGGTCGCGGCAGGCGTGGACATCGATGCCGTGGTGGAAATCGCCGTGGACGACGAAGAGATCGTCGGGCGCATGGCCGGTCGCCGCGTTCACCTGGCCTCGGGTCGCACCTACCACATTCAGTACAACCCGCCGAAGGTCGAGGGCAAGGACGACGTCACGGGCGAGGAGCTGATCCAGCGCGACGACGACAAGGAAGAGACCGTGCGTCATCGCCTGTCGGTCTATCACACCCAGACCAAACCGCTGGTGGACTTCTATCAGAAGCTGTCCGCCGCGAATGACGGCAAGCCCAAGTACGCCCATATCGCAGGTGTCGGCTCGGTCGAGTCGATCACCGCCAAGGTACTGCAAGCCCTGAGCTGATCGTCCCTTGCAGTGCACCACGGCCCGCTTGCGGGCCGTAGGCGTTTATACTGCCGGCCTTTTCCCTTTCGCCTTTGGATACACGCTCGATGACCACCCTGCTGGCCCTGGATACCGCCACCGAAGCCTGTTCCGTCGCCCTGCTGCATGACGGCCAGGTGACCAGCCACTACGAGGTGATTCCGCGCCAGCATGCGCAGAAGCTGCTGCCGATGATCAAGCAATTACTGGCTGACGCCGGGGTGGCCCTGAACGCAGTGGACGCCATCGCCTTCGGTCGCGGGCCGGGCGCTTTCACCGGCGTGCGCATCGCCATTGGCGTGGTCCAAGGCCTGGCATTCGCCCTGCAGCGTCCGGTGCTGCCGGTGTCCAACCTGGCGGCGCTGGCCCAGGGCGCGTTGCGTCAGCACGGCGTGCAGCAGGTGGCGGCGGCCATCGATGCGCGTATGGACGAGGTGTACTGGGGCTGCTATCAGGCCCAGGGGGACGAAATGCGTCTGCTGGCACCGGAGCGCGTGATTGCCCCTGAACAGGTGGTGTTGCCTCAGGGCGGTCAGTGGTTTGGCGCCGGCACCGGCTGGGGCTACGGCGAGCGACTGGCGGTTCAGGTGGCCAGCCACGACGCCCGGGCCTTGCCCCATGCCCAGGACATCCTCAGCCTCGCCGCGCATGCCTGGGCGCGCGGCGAAGCGGTGGCCGCCGACCAGGCGCAGCCGGTGTATCTGCGTGACAACGTGGCCACACCAAAGGCGCGCTGAGTGCAATTCGTCGGCTATTGCGGTTCGAGATAAACATTTGGCAAAAACTGTGGTCCAGTTATCACGGCCGCGTTGGTGATGGATACCGGATGCTGCTAGATTGCCATTACTGTTTCTGAGTATGCCCTCATGCGCATCGACGGATTCTCCTCACAGCCGTACCCGGTCAAGCGCCCCCCGCGCAAGGGACCGGTGCGCGACGAGTCGATCGAAGACGCGCAGCTCGTCGAGGACGACGATGAAGCGGTGCAGGTCGCCCGCGCCCAGCGCCGCAGCGCCGGCCTGCCGGCCCGTCAACAGGACATGATCTTCCCTCGGGCGCGTGATCGTCGCACCGCGACCGCCTTGGCCAGCTACCTGAGCACCGCTGGCTTCAGCGACTGGGAGATGGAAGTGCTGGGGCTCGACCTGTACATTTGAGCGATGAGCCCATCGCCACTGCCTTACCACCTCGGATGCCCGTCCTGGAGCGAAAACGCCTGGCGCGAGTACCTCTACCCCGTCGATTCGCGATCCCCACAGTTTCTCGGGCTGTACTGCCAGGTATTCAACGCTGTCGAGGGTAACACCACCTTCTATGCCCGCCCTGCACCCGCCACGGTCGAGCGCTGGGCGCAGTCGATGCCTGCAGGCTTCCGCTTCACCGCCAAGTTTCCCCGCGAGGTCAGCCACTGCGACGATCTGCGTCAGCAACTGGACTCGGCCGCCGACTTCACTCGCCTGCTGGCGCCGCTGGGCGAACGGGTATCGCCTTACTGGCTGCAACTGCCGGCATCCTTCGGCCCGGGACGTCTGGCCGAACTGAGCCAGTTCCTCGACGACATCGGCGTGCCCGTAGCGGTGGAGGTGCGCAACGATGCGTTTTTCGCCCGAGGCGACGAAGAACGGCTGCTCAATCGGCTGTTGCACGCGCGCGGAGTGGAGCGTATCTGTCTGGATTCGCGGGCATTGTTCAGTTGCACGTCGCGCTCGCCCGAGGTGCTGCACGCGCAGTCGAAGAAACCCAAGGTGCCGCCTCGGCCAGCAGCGTTCAGTCAGCATCCGCAGGTGCGCTTCATTGGCCATCCCGAACTGGACGCCAACGATCCATTCCTCACGCCTTGGGTGGACAAGATCGCCGAATGGATCGAGCAAGGGCGCTGCCCGTACATGTTCCTGCACACTGCCGACAACCGCCTGGCCGCCGCCCTGGCGCAGCGTTTTCACCAGCGTTTGATGACGCGCCTGCCGGGCCTGGCCGCGTTACCGGAATTGCCTCGTGCGCCTGAGGTCGAACAACTGGGACTGCTCTGACACCCCCTTTGACCCTCCCGGAGACGTGATCATGGATGTGCAAACCCTGCGAGCCGAAGCCTTCAAGGCGCTCCACGCGCGCGATGGCGCTTTCGTCATCGCCAATCCCTGGGATGCGGGCTCGGCACGAATGCTGGCGGCGCTCGGCTTCGAGGCCCTGGCCACCACCAGTGCGGGGCTGGCCTTCAGCCTGGGACGGCCGGATGCCGAAGGTGCCCTAGGCCTGGACGAAGTGCTCGACAACGCCAGGGGTATCGTCGACGCCACCGCGCTGCCCGTCTCCGCCGACCTGGAGAACGGCTTCGGCGACGCGCCGCAGGACTGCGCCAACGCCATTCTGCGCGCCGCTGAAGTGGGCCTGGTGGGCGCTTCGATCGAAGACGCCAGCGGCCGGGCCGAGGCGCCGATCTACGAGTTCGCTCTGTCGTTGGAACGAGTGCGCGCGGCGGTTCAGGCCGCGCGCAGCTTGCCGTTTGCTTTCACGCTATGTGCCCGCGCCGAGAACCTGCTACACGGGCGCATGGACCTCGATGACACCATTGGCCGTCTGCAGGCGTACGCCGAGGCCGGGGCCGATGTGGTGTACGCACCGGGACTGCGCAGCGTCGAGGAAATTCGTGCGGTGGTGCAGGCAGTCGCGCCGACGCCAGTGAACGTACTCATGGGGCTGGCGGGAGTACCGCTGGGCGTCAATCAGTTGCAGGACCTGGGCGTGCGTCGCATCAGCGTCGGTTCGTCGCTGGCGCGTGCGGCGCTGGGCGCCTTCCAGCGGGCAGCGCTGGAGATTCGTGATCAGGGCACGTTCAGCTACGCCGAACAGGCGATGCCGTTCGACGCGCTCAACGACTTGCTGCGCCGCTGACTCGCGTGCGTCTGATCGCGCTGCTGCTCGGCGCCCTGTTGCTGGTCGGCGCGCAGGCTTGGTATCTGGGCTGGCGGCCACCGGCGCCGTGGAATCCCTGGGCGCCGCTGGATGTGCGGCAGCCGCCGAACCTGCTGACCGCCTGGAAACTCTCGCGTCTGCGCGATGACCCGGCGCTTTGCCGTCAAGCGCTGGAAACCTCTGCGCTGCGTTATCGGGCACAGGCCGACAGCCCGGCCTCAGCCGGTTGTCCTTTGCGCAATGTCTGGCGTGTGGAAAGCGGTGAGGCACGCTTGAGCAGCAGTTTCATCGCCAGTTGCCCGCTGGCAGTGGCCTATGCGCTGTTCGAGATCCACGGTCTGCAGCCGGCCGCGCAGCGGGTGTTCGGGCAGCCGGTCACGCAGGTGGACCACCTGGGTAGTTTCGCTTGCCGCAATGTGTACCACCGGGCACAAGGCAGGCTCAGTCAGCACGCCACGGCAAACGCCCTGGACATCAGCGGCTTTCGTCTGAGAGATGGCCAGCGCATCGTGCTGGCGCGCGACTGGCAAGCGGGCGGAGCCAAGGCGCAGTTTCTGCGCGAGGTGCGCGATGCGGCGTGCGCCAGGTTCAGTGGCGTACTAGGGCCGGACTACAACGCCGCCCACGCCAATCACTTCCATGTGGACATGGGACGCTGGCAGGTCTGTCGCTGATTCAGGCGTAGGCGCGCACGTTGTTCAGCACCACCGGTCGCGCCCAGTGGGTATCGAATTCCAGCGCGTTCTGCTGCTGGGCCAGGGTGGACGCGTCGAAGGGTTCTGCTGCGGGCTCGAGCAACTGCGGCTCCAGCTCGGCGATCGGCAGGTGCAGCGGGCGCGGTGAGGGCGCAGGGCCTGGGACGGGAAGGGGATGGCCCTGGCTCATCACCCGTGGCCGCAGCCAACTGCCGTCGAGGTCGAGCTGGCGCTGCTGCTCGATCAGTTCGCTGGCGCTGAACGGCTCCGGCGCAGGCGGCAGCAGGTTGGCCTCCAGCTCCGCCTTGGGCAGGAATAGCGGCTCGGGCGGACGCACTTCGTGGTCCTGCACGGGCAGCGCACGCTGGATTTCGATCAAGGCCAGGGCCTTGGCACCGCCCAGGGGTTCGCCGCTATCGTGATCGTACTGGCGGGTCAGCGCCTGGCTGAAGCTGTCCTGCTCTTCCTCGGAGCGCTCGGCCATGGCGCGGGCGAAGAAGTCCTGCCACAGGTGGCTGACGCCGCCCAGGGCTTGGGAATTCTGCCGACCGTAGTTGCCGACAGGCGACAAGTAGGTCAAACCGATGGGAAGAGTTTCTGACATGGCAAGTCGCGCGCGTTGTGCTCTGGCAGAATAGCGGATAGAGCTTCTATCGGCCGTGGCCGGGGTTTCATTAATTTTTTCGAGTGCAGGTGGCATGGCAGAGCAAGGGCAGGGCGCAGGTATCAGGGTCGAGGCAATGTCGGCGCCGTTTCACAGTCAGGCGCAGGCGTGGTCGCAGCGCCTGGGCCTGCCGTTGGTGGATGACGCGGCGGCGTTCGCCCTGCAGGTCGGTGCCGAGGGGCTGCAGTTGCAGCAATTAGGGCCGCAGGCACCGGGCGCGGTGCGCGTGGACTTCGTCGAAGGTCAGGCAGCCCACCGCCGGCTGTTCGGCGGTGGCAGCGGGCAAATGATCGCCAAGGCGGTGGGCATCGCTCAGGGTGTGCGGCCGCGGGTGCTGGATGCCACGGCCGGTTTGGGCAAGGATGCCTTCGTGCTGGCCAGCCTGGGCTGCCAGATGACCCTGATCGAGCGCCAGCCGCTGATCGCAGCATTGCTCGAAGATGGTCTGGCACGAGGGCGTTCGGACGCTGAAGTGGCGTCGATCATCGAACGCATGCACCTGCTGACGGGTAACGCCATCGCGCACATGGGCGGATGGCAGGGCGAGGCGCCGCAGGTGATCTACCTCGACCCGATGTTCCCTCATCGCGACAAGAGCGCCTTGGTGAAGAAGGAAATGCGCGTGTTCCGTCCCTTGGTCGGCGACGACCTGGACGCTCCGGCGTTGCTCGAAGCGGCCCTTGCACTGGCGAGCCATCGCGTAGTGGTCAAGCGTCCGCGCAAGGCGCCGATCATCGACGGACCCAAGCCGAGTCACAGCCTGGAAGGCAAGTCCAGCCGCTATGACATCTATCCCAAGAAGGCGCTCAAGCCCCAGGCTTGATTCGACCGTGAAGCAGGGCGCGAACCGTTCAGGGCTCGCGCCGGTACGCACGCATGAACAGCGCCACCACCTCGCGCAGATGCACCTCAGCCTCTTCGCCGGCCAAGGGCGGCGCGCAACCGAGCAGCAAGCGGTAGTCCGGCGCCCCCTTGACCAGGCAGAAGAAGTGCTCCGCCGCCCTGTCGGGGCGGTCGATGGCCAGCATCGACCGTGCATCGACCTCCCGCAGCAACCCTTCCATGCCAGCCAGTACCCGCCTGGGCCCTGCCTCGTAGAAAAACTGCCCCAGTCGAGGGTCTTGGTTACCCAAGGCCATGATCAGCCGTGTCAGCTTGACCGATTCGTCATTACTGATCAGTGCCTGGAAACCACGGGCTATGCTCAGCAGGACGTCTTCGAGGGAGGCGCCCTCAGGCATCTCGAAGATCAGGTCAGGCAGTTGCGTCTGGCAGGTCGCCATGACCGCCGTGCCGAACAGCGTCTGTTTGTCGTTGAAGTGGCTGTAGACCGTGAGTTTTGAAACACCCGCCGCCGCAGCGACCGCATCCATGCTGGTGTTGGCGTAGCCAAGGCTGAGGAACAGCGACTTGGCGGCTTCGAGGATGGCGTCGCGCTTGGCGAGATCCTTGGGCCGGCCAGGGCCTGTGGGTGCGTCGATGGGCATTGCAGTCCTTGTTTGTCCGAGGTGGCGCTCATCTTACCGGGTCATGCGGTCAATACGATTTTTCTCTAGGGCAACGGCTTCCCCGGTTCGGTTCCCTGACTTAATATACCCGGCAGTTCAATTATTAGAAGCGTCCCCTGCCAGGAAGGTCCGTCATCATGTTGCGTCACGCCTCGCCTCTGTTGTCGCTCGCTTGTGTCCTGCTGCTCACTGCCTGTGGCGCGGAGGTCGCGACGCCCGTCGCCCCGCGTCCGGCGCTGGTGATTCAGCCCCAGCCTGCCGTTGCCGCTGCCGACAGCTACCCAGGAGAAGTGCGCGCCCGCTTCGAACCGGCGCTGGCGTTTCGTATTGCCGGCAAGGTGAGCAAGCGCCTGGTGGAGGAGGGGCAGCGGGTCAAGGCCGACCAGCCACTGGCTGAGTTGGACCCGCAAGACGTGCGCCTGCAACTGGATGCGAGCCGTGCCCAGTTGGCAGCGGCCGAGGCCAACCTGGCGCTGGTCCGTGCCGAGCGCGATCGCTATCAGCGCCTGATCGACCGGCAGATGGTCAGCCGCTCCCAGTACGACAACGCCGAGAACCTCTACCGGGCCGGGCTCGCTCGCCTGAAGCAGGCCAAGGCCGAGGTCGAGGTGGCCGGTAACCAGGCCGCCTACGCAGTGCTGCGTGCGCCGCAGGACGGGGTGATCGCCCAGCGTCTGGTCGAGGTCGGCCAGGTGGTGGCGCCGGGGCAGACGGTCTTCACCCTGGCTGCCGATGGCGAGCGGGAAGTGGCCATCGGCTTGCCGGAGCAGCAGTTCGCCCGTTTCGCCGTCGGCCAGCCGGTCAGCGTCGAGCTGTGGTCGCAGCCCGGCCAACGCTTCGTTGGCCGCATTCGCGAGCTGTCGCCAGCGGCCGATCCACGCTCGCGTACATTCGCCGCGCGGGTGGCGTTCGCCTCCACCTCGATCCCCGCGCAGTTGGGGCAGAGCGCCAAGGTGTACATCGCCGGCGCCGAACGCTCGCCGCTGTCGGTGCCGCTCTCGGCCGTCACTGCTGAGCAGGGACAGGCTTATGTCTGGCGAGTCGGTCGCGACCATCGGGTGCAACGCGCGTCGGTGCGCATCGGGCCTTATGGCGCCGAGAGCTTGCCGGTGCTGGCCGGGCTCGACGCGGGTGACTGGGTGGTTGCCGCCGGCGGTCATGTGTTGCGCGAGGGCCAGGAGGTGAGGCCGGTGGATCGCAGCAACCGAGGGGTAGACCTGGCGGCCAAGGAGTAAGTCGCGATGGGGTTCAATCTCTCCGCCTGGGCGTTGCGCAATCGCCAGATCGTCCTGTTCCTGATGATTCTGCTCGCAGCCATCGGTGCTGTGTCCTACACCAAGCTGGGACAGAGCGAGGATCCGCCCTTCACCTTCAAGGCCATGGTCATTCGCACCCTCTGGCCGGGCGCTACCGCCGAAGAAGTGGCCCGACAGGTCACCGAGCGCATCGAGAAGAAGCTGATGGAGACCGGCGAGTACGACAAAATCATCTCGTCCTCGCGCCCCGGTGAATCCCAGGTCACCTTCATGGCCCGTGACTCGCTGCATTCGGCCGACATCCCGGCGCTGTGGTATCAGGTCCGCAAGAAGATCGCGGACATCCGCCACACCTTGCCGCCCGAGGTTCAGGGACCGTTCTTCAACGACGAGTTCGGTACCACCTTCGGCAACATCTATGCGCTCAGTGGCGAGGGCTTCGACTACGCCGTGCTCAAGGACTATGCCGATCGCATCCAGATCCAGTTGCAGCGGGTCAAGGACGTGGGCAAGGTCGAATTGCTCGGCTTGCAGGACGAAAAGATCTGGATCGAGCTGTCCAACACCAAGCTGGCCACTCTGGGCCTGTCGCTGGCTGCCGTGCAACAGGCACTTCAGGAGCAGAACGCGGTGAGCACCGCAGGCTTCTTCGAAACGCCCAGCGAGCGCCTGCAACTGCGGGTCAGCGGGCGCTTCGACAGTGTCGAGCAGATCCGCCAGTTCCCCCTGCGGGTGGGCGAGCGCACGCTGCGCATCGGCGACGTGGCCGACGTGCACCGGGGGTTCAATGACCCGCCCGCACCGCGCATGCGCTTCATGGGCGAGAATGCCATCGGCCTGGCGGTGTCGATGAAGGACGGCGGCGACATTTTGGTGCTGGGCAAGGCGTTGCAGGCCGAGTTCACCCGGCTGGCGCAGAACCTGCCGCTGGGCATGGAGTTGCGCAAGGTCTCGGACCAGCCCGCAGCGGTCAAGGCCGGGGTGGGCAAATTCGTCCAAGTGCTGGTCGAGGCATTGGTCATCGTCCTGCTGGTCAGCTTCTTCTCCCTGGGCCTGCGCACCGGCCTGGTGGTGGCACTGGCCATTCCGCTGGTGCTGGCGATGACCTTCGCCACCATGCACTACCTCGGCATCGGCTTGCACAAGATATCCCTGGGCGCGCTGGTGCTGGCCTTGGGACTGCTGGTGGATGACGCGATCATCGCGGTGGAGATGATGGCGATCAAGATGGAGCAGGGCTTCGACCGGCTCAAGGCGGCCAGCTACGCGTGGTCCAGCACAGCCTTCCCGATGCTCACCGGCACCCTGATCACCGCAGCGGGGTTCTTGCCCATCGCCACTGCAGCCTCGAGCACTGGCGAGTACACCCGCTCGATCTTTCAGGTCGTGACCATCGCACTGCTGACTTCATGGATCGTCGCCGTGCTGTTCGTGCCCTACCTGGGTGACCGGCTGCTGCCGGACCTGGCCAAGCGGCATGCCGCACGGGGCGCTCAGCACGGTCCCGACCCCTACGCCACACCGTTCTATCGGCGCGTACGGGCGGTGGTGCAGTGGTGCGTACGCCGGCGCAAGACGGTGATCCTGCTGACCCTGGCGGCGTTCGTCGGCAGCCTGCTGTTGTTCCGCTTCGTGCCGCAGCAGTTCTTCCCGGCCTCCGCGCGCCCGGAACTGATGATCGACCTGAAGCTGGCCGAAGGCGCTTCGCTGGCCAACACCACCGAACAGGTCGAGCGCCTGGAGGCACTGCTCAAGCAGCAGCCGGGCATCGACAACTACGTGGCCTACGTCGGTACCGGCTCGCCGCGCTACTACCTGCCGCTGGACCAGCAATTGCCGGCCACCAGCTTTGCCCAGTTCGTGGTGCTGGCCAAGTCGCTCGAGGACCGCGAGGTGCTGCGCCGCTGGGCCATCGCCACGCTCGACGACGAGTTCCCGCAGTTGCGCTGGCGCGTCACGCGGCTGGAGAACGGCCCGCCGGTGGGCTACCCGGTGCAGTTCCGGGTGACCGGCGAGCACATCGACCAGGTGCGCGCCCTGGCCCGCGAAGTGGCGGCCAAGGTGCGCGACAACCCGCACCTGGTCAACGTGCACCTGGACTGGGAGGAGCCGAGCAAAGCGGTGTTCCTGGCGATCGACCAGGACCGCGCCCGCGCCCTGGGCGTGAGCACCGCGCAGTTGTCCAGCTTCCTGCAGAGCGCCTTGAGCGGCAGCACGGTGAGCCAGTACCGCGAAGACAACGAACTGATCGAGATCTTGGTGCGCGGCACCGCCGAGACGCGTCGCGACCTGGGCAGCCTGTCCAGCCTCGCGGTGCCTACCGACAACGGCCGCAGCGTGGCGCTGTCACAGATCGCCACCTTGGAATATGGCTTCGAAGAGGGCGTGATCTGGCACCGCAATCGCCTGCCGACGGTCACCGTGCGCGGTGATATCTATGGTAAGGAGCAGCCCGACAGCCTGGTCCGGCAGATTCTGCCGACCTTGCAGTCAGTACGTGAGCACCTCCCGGACGGCTACCTGCTGGAGGTCGGCGGCACGGTCGAGGACGCCGAGCGCGGCCAGCGTTCGGTGAATGCCGGCATGCCGTTGTTCATCGTGGTGGTGCTGACCCTGCTGATGGTCCAGCTGCGCAGTTTCTCGCGTACGCTGATGGTGTTCCTCACCGCGCCCTTGGGGCTGATCGGCGTGACCCTGTTCCTGCTGGTGTTCCGCCAGCCGTTCGGTTTCGTGGCGATGCTCGGCACCATCGCGCTGGCCGGCATGATCATGCGCAACTCGGTGATCCTGGTGGACCAGATCGAGCAGGACATCGCCGCCGGCCTGGACCGCTGGCAGGCGATCATCGAGGCCACCGTACGTCGTTTCCGGCCCATCGTGCTGACGGCGCTGGCAGCGGTGCTGGCGATGATCCCGCTGTCGCGCAGCGTGTTCTACGGGCCGATGGCCGTGGCGATCATGGGCGGGCTGATCGTCGCCACGGCGCTGACGCTGCTGTTCCTGCCGGCGTTGTATGCCGCGTGGTTCAGGGTCAAGAAAGGCGACTGAGCGTGATGCCGCTTGAAGGGGATCGATGCAGTGCGCTCACACCGCCGCGATCTCATCGGCGGTCAGCAGTCTGAAAGCACCGGGCGCCAGGTCCGGGTCCAGCGTGATCGGGCCCATGCGCTCTCGGTGCAGGGCGATCACCTTGTTGTCGAAGTGCCCGAACATGCGCTTGACCTGGTGATAGCGCCCTTCGACGATCGCCAGTCGTGCGCTGCGCGGACCGAGGATCTCGAGCTGAGCGGGCAGGGTGGTGAGGTCTTCGAACGCGAAATACAGGCCGGCGCGGAAGGTCTCGATGTAGTGCGCACCGATCTCGTCTTCGGTCTGCACGTGGTAGACCTTGGGCAGCTTGGTCTGCGGTTGGGTCAGGCGTCGCGACCACTGGCCGTCGTTGGTCAACAGCATCAGGCCGGTGGTGTTGTAGTCCAGACGCCCGGCGATGTGCAGGTCGTCACGCAGTTGCGGGGGCAGTAACTCCAGCACGGTGGGGTGTTGCGGATCGCGTGTGGCGCTGACGCACCCGGCGGGCTTGTTGAGCATCAGGTAACGCGCTGCGCGTCCCGCCTGCAAGACCTGCTCGGCCACTTCGACCTGGCTGAATTCGCGCACTTCATGGCGCGGATCGGTGACCGTCAGACCGTCCACGCGCACGCTGCGTTGCGCCAGCAGGATACGCACCTGTTGGCGATTGTACTGGGGAAAGTTGGCCAGAAACCGGTCCACGCGCATGGCGGCGCTCAGTCGTGTTGCCGCGTGGCCGCGGCCTTGAGTTGCTCATCCACCGCAGCGCAGCGCGGGCACAGGCAGGATCGGTTGCGCAGCTCGGCGGGCAGGGCTTGGAGCAGCGCAGGATCGATGCTGACGCTGTAGCACCAGCAGGCCTGGGTAGCGCTGCGGGGGTCGGCCAGTGCGCACTGGTTGGCGGCGCCACAGGCGGGGCAGCGTTGAGGGTCGTGCATGAGCGGGTCCGCGAAATCGTGTCTGGGGGCAGGCAGGCGCGCAGTATAGCGGCTACAGGCCGTGCCTCGCAGTGGCGTCATGCTTCAGGGACTGGCTCGCAGGCCGGACGGTTGCTCCAGGTCGGCCAGCGGATGTGCGCCCTCCCACACGGGGCTGAAGTGCGCCTGGACGACCGCCCCCGGCACCTGGCCGACGTCCGGCCAATGCCAGCGCGGCTGCTGGTCCTTGTCGATCAAGCGTGCGCGCACGCCTTCGCTGAATTCCGGGTGCCGACAGCAGTTCAGGCTCATGGCGTACTCCATCTGGAACACCTGGGCCAGCGACAAGGTGCGGGCGCGCCGCAGTTGCTCCCAGAGCAGATGGCCAGTCAACGGGCAGCCCTGCTGCACGCGTTCGCCCGCGGCAGCCAGCAGCGGATCGGCGTGGCCTTGCAAGCCGCACACTGCACGCCAGGCCGCCACCGGATCGCAGACATCGAGCAAGGCGTCGATCTGCGCCCGACGCGGCAACCATTGCGGCTCGGGCAGCTCGGCGCGAGCCCGGTGCTGCTCGGCCCGCAGCAGGCTGCACAGCTGCAGTTCGGTCTGTTCCTGCCAGTTCAGTTGCAGCAACTCGTCGATCAGCGCGTCCTGCTGCCCTTCGCCGAGAAAGCGGTCGGCCAGGCCCAGGTCGAGGGCGTCGCGGGCGTTGATCGGCGAGCCGGTCAGGCCCAGAAACAGTCCCAGCTTGCCCGGCAGTCGACTGAGGAACCCACTGGCCCCGACATCCGGGTACAGGCCAATGCTCACCTCCGGCATCGCCAGGCGCGTACTGGGCGTGACGATGCGCAAGTTGGCACCCTGCAACAGGCCCATGCCGCCCCCTAGCACATGGCCGTGCCCCCAGCACAGCAGCGGCTTGGGGTAGGTGTGCAGCAGATGATCGAGACGGTACTCGCGTTCAAAGAAGGTCGCGGCCAGCGGCGGTACGCCGCCGGGCGACTCGCGGCAGGCCTGGGCCAGGGCGCGGACGTCGCCGCCGGCACAGAAGGCCTTGGCACCGTTGCCGCGCAGCAGCACGCAGACCACCCCCGGATCGTTCGCCCACTCGCGCAGGCGCGTGTCGAGCGCCTCGATCATGGGCAGGGTGAGGGCGTTGAGGGTCTTGGCGGCATCCAGTGTGGCGATGCCGAGACGGGCGCCATCGGCGCCGGTGAGTAGCTCGCAGTGAATCGACATGAACCACCTCGCGCGAATCGTCGCTCAAGTATGGCTGGCCTGGCCGATCCTGCTGGTCATCGGTCGGAGCGATTGACAAGCCGGCACGGCTTTCCTAGTGTCGCGCCTCACCGATTCAGGATGGCACCATGACCGACGACGATCGCATCAAGCTCGAACCCAGCTGGAAGGCCGCGCTGCGCGCCGAGTTCGACAAGCCCTACATGCATCAGTTGCGCGAATTTCTGCGCGGCGAATACGCTGCCGGCAAGCAGATCTATCCGCCCGGTCCGCTGATCTTCAATGCCCTCAACAGCACGCCGCTGGAGCAGGTCAAGGTGGTGATCCTCGGCCAGGACCCTTATCACGGCCCCGGCCAGGCCCATGGCCTGTGCTTCTCGGTGCAGCCCGGGGTGCCGACGCCGCCGTCGCTGGTGAACATCTACAAGGAACTGCAACGCGACCTGAATCTGCCGATCCCCACGCATGGCTACCTGCAGAGCTGGGCCGAACAGGGCGTGCTGCTGCTCAACACCACCATGACCGTCGAGCGCGCCAACGCTGCCTCGCACGCCAAGAAGGGCTGGGAGCACTTTACCGACCGCATCATCGAGGTGGTCAGCGAGCAGTGCGAAAGCGTGGTGTTCCTGCTCTGGGGCTCGCACGCGCAGAGCAAGCAGAAGCTGATCGACGGCACCCGTCACCTGGTGCTCAAGTCGGTGCACCCTTCGCCGCTGTCGGCGTACCGCGGCTTCTTCGGCTGCGGGCATTTCAGCCGCGCCAACAGCTTCCTCGAGCAGCGCGGGCTGACACCCATCGACTGGGCCTTGCCGCCGTTGTAAGGCGCGCGGGGCTCACCCGCGTGTGCGCACCCAGTAACGGAACATCGGCTCCGCCAGGAACAGGACGAACAGCAAACGCATCACCTGCAGTGCAGTCACCAACGGCACCGACAACTGCAAGGTCTCTGCGGTCAGGCTCATCTCGGCGATGCCGCCAGGCATCATGCCCAAGGTCAGCGAACGCAGGTCCAAGTGGCTGAACAGGCTCAGCACCCAGGCCGCGCCACCGGCGATCAGCATGCACAAGGCCGTGGCCATCAGGGTGCGGACAAGGAAGGCCGGGGCGCGACGGAAGAAGGCCCGGTTGAAATGGCAGGCCAGGCCGCTGCCGATCAGCCACTGGCCGATCTGACTGGCCCCATTGGGCAGACCGATGCGCAGATCGCCCGCCAGGCTGATGCTGGCGGCTACCAGCAACGGGCCGAACAACCAGGGGTTGGGCTGGCGCAGACGCTGCCAGAGCAACGCCACGCCGATGCTCAGCGGCGCGATCAGCGCCAACCAGCCCCAACTGACGCTGCCGGCGTGATCGAGCGCCACACCGTTACCCAGCAGCAGCTTGAACAGTGCCGGCACGCACAGCACCACGGCCAGCACCCGCAGGCTCTGGGCGGCGGCCACCTGGCTGAGCAGCGCGCCATTGCGCGCACCGAGGTTGACCATCTCGCCCGAGCCGCCGGGCATGCTGGCGAAGAATGCCGTGGCGCGGTCTTCGCCGGCGCGGCGCAGCAGCCAGACGCCGAACACGCTGGACAGGGTAGTCAGCAGGGCGCCGAAAAAGATCAGGCCGAAATGGCCAGCGACCTGCTCGATCACCTCAGGGGTGAAGTGCAGGCCGATGCCGATACCAATGACCCATTGTCCGCATTTGCGGCCGTTGGGAATTTCCGACAGTTGCCAGGGTGTCAGGCAGCGCACGGCGATGATCGCCAGTAGCGAGCCGACCATCCACGGCAAAGGCCAGCCGACCTGGCTGGCGATGAAACCGCCCGTCAGGCCGACCAGCCCGGTTGCCCAGAACAGCGGCAACGACCGATCAGGCATCGGCCATGGCTCGGCGTTGCAGGCTGCGGCGGCGCCAGATACGCAACAGCGGCAGGCTCATCATGCACAGGGTCAATGCCCACACGCCCAGGCTGATCGGGCTCGACCAGAGAATGCCCAGTTCACCGTTGGAGATCGACAGCGCCCGGCGCAGGTTCTGCTCCATCAAGCCGCCGAGGATGAAGCCCAACAGGATCGGCGACAGTGGGAAATCGAGCTTGCGCAGGATGTAGCCCATGATGCCGATGCCGACCATCAGGAACAGGTCGAAGGTGGTGGCATGCACGGCGTACACGCCAATCGCGGTGATGATCGCGATCACCGGCACCAGCGCCCAGTTCGGCACGGCGAGGATACGGGTGAAGATGCGGATCATCGGGATGTTCAGGATCACCAGCATGATGTTGGCGATGAACAGCGAGGCAATCAGGCCCCAGACGATGTCCGGCTGCTGCTCGAACAGCATCGGACCTGGCGTGATGTTGTACAGGGTCAGCGCTCCGATCATCACGGCAGTAGTGCCCGAGCCTGGCACGCCGAGGGTCAGCATGGGCACCAGCGCGCCGCAGCACGAGGCGCCGATGGCGGTTTCGGGTGCGGCCAGGCCACGGGCGTCGCCTTTGCCGAAGTTGCCGCTGGTGCCAGCGATGCGTTTCTCGGTCATGTAGGCCACGGCACTGGCCAGGGTCGCGCCCGCGCCGGGCAACACGCCCATGATGAAACCGAGCAGACCACAGCGAATGTTCACCACGAACACCGAGGCCGCTTCCTTCATGTTGAACAGCATGCGTCCGGTGGCCTTGACCGCTTCGTGGCCATGGTGGGTCTTTTCCAGCAGCAGAAGAATTTCGCTGATGGAGAACAGGCCCAGCACCAGCACCACGAACTGGATGCCATCGGCCAGGTGCACGCTGTCGCCGGTGAAGCGGTACACACCACTGTTGGCATCGATGCCGACCGCTGAGAGGAACAGGCCGATCAACGCGGCGATGAAGGTCTTCAACGGCTTGTCACCGGCCATCCCGCCCAGGCAGACGATGGCGAACACCATCAGCACGAAGTACTCCGCCGGTCCGAAGGCGATCGCCCATTTCGCCAGCAGCGGTGCGAACAGCACCATGCCGCAGGTGGCGATTAGGGCGCCGATGAACGAACTCCAGGCCGACAGCGACAAGGCCACGCCGGCCAGGCCTTGGCGTGCCATGGGATAGCCGTCGAGGGTGGTCATCACGGTAGAGGCTTCGCCGGGGATGTTCAGCAGGATCGAGCTGATCCGTCCACCGTATTCGCAGCCCAGGTATACCGCCGCCAGCAGGATCAGAGCCGATTCCGGCGGCAGACCGAGGGCGAAGGCGATGGGGATCAGCAGGGCCACGCCGTTGATCGGGCCCAGGCCCGGCAGCAGGCCGACCACGGTACCGATCAGCGTGCCGCACAAGGCCGTGACCAGATTGTACGGGCTCAGCGCGACGCCGAAGCCCTGGCCCAGGTAGCTCAAAGTATCCATGTGTCAGTTCTCCAGTACGCTCAGCAGACCCAGGGGCAGGGGCACGTCCATCATCCGGTCGAACAGCCAGTACAGCAGCAGGCTCATGGCGACCACCACCACGGCGCTGTGCAGCCAACTGCCACCGTACAGGCGCGCCATGGGCACGCCGACGAGCACGGCGCTGAGGATGAAGCCGAGCGATTCGAAGGTTGCGGCGAACAGGATCAGCAGGCCGATGCAGGCGACGATCTTGGTCAGGGTTTCGCGATCCAGGGCCGGTTCATCGTCCTTGCGCACGATGGGCGTGGGGCGGATGGCCAGGTACAACAGGCCAAGCCCCATCAGACCGAGCATCAGCAGCGGGTAGGCCCGTGGGCCGACAGGTTCGTAGGAGAAAGCGGCCTGGTAGGGCCAGGCCATCACGGCCAGGGCCGCGCAGACCGCGAGCATGGCCAGGGCGAAGAGGCGTTGCAGGATCATTGCTGAGTCCTCAGTGAACGCGGAGCCTGTGGCCGCAGCGAAGGATCGCCGCGGCCACAGGAAGCGCTGAAAGGTCGTGGTGGCTTACTGGATCAGGCCGAATTCCTTGGCCAGTGTCTTGTAGTCGGCCACTTGCTTCTTGACGTAGGCGTCCAGCTCTTCGCCGGTCATGGCGAAGGGGAACAGTTCGCGCTGGTCACGCAGCTTGGCGAAGTCTTCCGAGGCCAGCAGCTTGTCGAACGACGCTTTCCACCAGTCGTATTCTTCATCGGTCACCTTCGGCCCGAGGTAGAAGCCGCGCACCACCGGCCAGACGATGTCGTAGCCCTGTTCACGGGCGGTCGGAATGTCCTTCATCTCCGGCTCGTCCAGGCGGTTTTCCGAGAACACCGCGAGGATGCGCATGTTGCCGCTCTGGATGTGCGGCATGGAGTCGGAAATATCGGTGGAACCGACCTGGATATGGCCGCCGAGCAGGGCGGTGGCGATCTCGCCGCCGCCTTCCAGGGCCACGTAACGCAGGTCGCGCGGGTTGATGCCGGCAGCCTTGGCGATCAGCGCGGTCTGCATCCAGTCCTGGCTACCGACCGTGCCACCAGAGCCGATCACCACGCTGCCTGGGTCCTTCTTCAGTGCTTTGACCAGATCGTCCAGGGTCTTGTAGGGCGAATCGCTCTTGACCGCGATGGCGCCGTAGCTGGTGCCGACGGCAGCCAGCCATTTCACGGCGTTCTCGTCGAAGCGGCCGAACTTGCCCTGGGCCAGGTTCAACAACGAGCCACTGGACCAGGCCACCAGGGTGCCGGCATCCGCCGGGCGCTGGGCGACCACGGCGTTGTAAGCCACTGCGCCGACGCCGCCGGGCATGTAGGTCACGCGCATGGGCTTGCTGAGGATCTTCTCCTGCACCAGAGCGCTCTGCGCCAGTTTGCAGGTCAGGTCGAAGCCGCCACCGGGCGAGGCCGGGGCGATGCATTCCGGGCGTTTGGGTTCGGCGGCCAGGGCGTTGCCCGCCAGCAGCAGGCAACCGGTGGCCAGGACGAGTCGGCGCAGTGAAGGGGTCATGATAGGTCTCCGTGAACGTTGTTGTTATGGGGTGTCACAGGGTCAGGCGTGTGCTGATCGGCAGGCGCACTTCATCGCCAACGGTCAGGTCGCGGTGCTTGCAGAGGAATGCTGAGGGCTGTGTTCGAGCGGGCGCGCGGGGCGAGCCTCGGGGTGCGACCGGACAGGAACCGGTTGGGATGCAGGGACGGCATCGTTGTCTGACTCCGTTTATTGTTCTTATTCGTTGCACCTTGCTGGTGCTTTATTGGGCGCGTGGAGCGACCTTGGGGCGATGCTAGGTAACGAACCTTTCGCCAACCTTTCAGCGTGAAAGGTTTGTGACCCAGGGGCTTCACAGGCTCGGCGACAGCGGTACACTCCGGGCCACTGTCCAATCCGAGCAGGAATAAACCGATGCGTGTGCTGCTGGTCGAAGATCACCTGCCGCTGGCCGACAGCGTGGCCCAGGCGCTCAAGAGTCACGGCCTGACCGTGGACGTGCTGCATGACGGCGTGGCGGCTGACCTGGCCCTGGCCAGCGAGGATTACGCCGTGGCCGTACTCGATGTCGGCCTGCCGCGCCTGGACGGCTTCGAGGTGCTGGCGCGCCTGCGCGCCCGTGGCAAGACCCTGCCGGTGTTGATGCTGACCGCACGCAGCGATGTCAAGGATCGGGTCCATGGCTTGAACCTGGGGGCCGACGATTACCTGGCCAAGCCGTTCGAACTGACCGAGCTCGAAGCACGGGTCAAGGCCTTGCTGCGGCGCAGCGTGCTCGGCGGCGAGCGTCAGCAGCGTTGTGGGCCGCTGGTCTACGACCTCGACACTCGACGCTTTACCCTGGGTGACGACGCGCTGACCCTGACCTCTCGCGAGCAGAGCGTGCTCGAAGCGTTGATCGCTCGTCCCGGACGGGTGATGAGCAAGGAGCAACTGGCCGCCCAAGTGTTCGGTCTGGACGAGGAGGCCAGTCCCGACGCCATCGAGATCTATATCCACCGATTGCGCAAGAAACTCGACGGCCATTCGGTAGCCATCGTGACGTTCCGTGGGCTGGGCTACCTGCTCGAGCACCGCGATGCGTGACGCCGGCAGCTTGCGTGGGCGCTTGCTGGGCAACCTTGCGCTGCTGCTGGTGGTGTTGATGCTGGCCAGTGGTCTGAGCGCCTACTGGAATGGCCGCGAAGCGGCCGACACGGCCTATGACCGTACCTTGCTGGCGTCGGCGCGGACCATCGCTGCCGGGCTTTCGCAGCGCGACGGCACGCTCAGCGCCGACGTACCCTACGTGGCACTGGACACCTTCGCCTACGACAGTGCCGGACGCATTTACTATCAGGTCCTGGACATCGACCAGAAGCTGATCTCCGGCTATGAAAAGCTGCCGCCGCCGCCGCCGGGTACGCCGCGCACCGACGATTACCCGGCGCTGGCCCGCTTCTACAACGCCACTTATCTGGGCCAGGACGTGCGCGTGGTCAGCCTGCTCAAGGCCGTCAGCGAGCCGAACATGAACGGTATGGCCGAGATTCGCGTGGCCGAGACCGAGGAGGCGCGGGTCAGCATGGCGCGCAGCCTGATGGCCGATACCCTGCTGCGTCTGGGCATGCTGGCGCTGGGTGCGCTGGTGCTGGTGTGGTTCGCGGTCAGTGCCGCCTTGCGCCCGTTGGAGCGGTTGCGCACGGCGGTGGAGGAGCGTCAGCCCGACGATTTGCGTGCCCTGCCGGTGGTGCAGGTGCAGCATGAGCTGATGCCGCTGGTGGGCGCCTTGAATCATTTCACCGAGCGCTTGCGCGGTCAGTTCCAGCGCCAGGCGCAATTCATCGCCGACGCTGCCCACGAGTTACGCACGCCCTTGGCGGCGCTCAAGGCGCGTGTCGAATTGGGGTTGCGCTCGCGAGAGCCGCAGCAGTGGCACCAGACGCTGGAGGCGGCGGCGCAGGGCACCGATCGCCTGACCCACCTGGCCAATCAGTTGCTGTCGCTGGCGCGGGTGGAAAACGGTGCTCGGGCCATTGCCGAGGGGGGCGCTCAGCGCCTGGATCTCAGTCAGTTGGCGCGCGAACTGGGCATGGCCATGGCGCCGCTGGCCCATGCACACGGGGTCGCTCTGGCGTTGGAAGCCGAAGCGCCGGTGTGGCTCAAGGGTGAACCGACCTTGCTCAACGAACTGCTGAGCAATCTGGTGGACAATGCCCTGGCCCACACACCCTCCGGCGGCAATGTGATCTTGCGGGTACTGGCGCCTGCGGTGCTGGAGGTGGAGGACGATGGTCCGGGTATCCCTGAGGATGACCGCGAGCGGGTGTTCGAGCGCTTCTATCGGCGCAGCGCGCAGGGCAGTGGGTTGGGGCTGGCCATTGTCGGCGAGATTTGCCGGGCGCACCTGGCGCAGATCAGCCTGCATGATGGCGGCAACGGCGGTCTTAAAGTGCGGGTGAGCTTCATCGCCGACTGAAAAGGGCGGCTGGGCGCTTAGCGCAGCATGTCACGGGCGTCGAGCAGCTCGCTCAGGTCCAGGTCCTTGCCTTCAGGCAAGCGCAGGTGACGGTAGGCGGCCAGCGCTTGCGGTGCCTGGTCCTGCTCGCGCAGGCACAGGGCGCGGGCGATCTGCACGATACCGATGTAGTCGATCTTGTCGCTCTGACGCGCCAGGTCCTGGACCTGGCTGGGCAGGCGCACCAGTTGCTCGGGAAAGTCCCAGGCGCTGAGAATCTTGTCGCCCAGCACGGGCTGGATCTGCTCGATGACGAACCGCAGGCACACCGGGTCGGACAGCAGTTCGTTGTGCTCTTGGGCATAGATCAGCACGGGCAGGGCGCCGATCTGGTGCACCAGGCCGCCGAGTGCGGCCTGATCCGGCTTGAGATGGGTGTGACGGCGGCAGATCTCGTAACTCACCCCGGCCACTTCCAGGCTGGTCTCCCAGATAGTGCGCAGGGTTTGCTCCACGGCAGGCGCGCGCGCGTGGAAGATCTGCTCGATCACCAGGCCGATGGCCAGGTTGCAGCTGTAGTTGACGCCCAGGCGGGTGATTGCGGTATGCAGGTCGGTGACCTCGACCAGCGCCCGTAGCAGCGGGCTGTTGACTACCTTGATCAGGCGCGCCGATAGCGCAGCGTCGCGTCCGATCACGCGGCTCAGGGCGGCCACGCTGATCTCGCTGTCTTCAGCCGCTTCACGGATGCTCAGGGCCACTTCAGGCAGTGTGGGCAGCACCAGGTCGTCGTTCTCGATGGCCGCCAGTAATTGCGCTTGAACCATCTTGGCCAGCTTGTTCATGAACATCTCTACCGCAGTGGTGGGGCTGCCCCGCACGGCGGCGGGGCCGGCTGGTCAGCGCTGAATTTCCCGGTCGCGGTCCAGTTCGTAAGGCAGGCCCAGCACCCTCAGGCGCGGGCCTTCGAGACTGCCCAGGTGCAGGTTGTCGTCCGCCACTGCTTCGGCAGTAAGCACCGCCAGCAGTTCCACGCCATGTTCGGCAGGTGCGGCGATCACCACTTCGCCGACGGATGAACCATGGGTAGGGGAGAAGATTTCGCTGCCAGGAACAGGGGCCTGTTCCTCGTCCAGGGCTAGCCGATACTGGCGGCGTTTGAGCTTGCCCAGGTACTGCATGCGCGCGACGATTTCCTGGCCGGTGTAGCAGCCTTTTTTGAAGCTCACGCCATCGACGGCTTGCAAGTTGATCATCTGCGGGATGAACAGCTCACGGGTTTGCTCCATCACCTGGCCGATGCCCGCACGGATCTGGCCGAGCAGCCAGGCCGCCAGCGGCGCTTCGGGCACGACCTCGGCGAGCGTCGCGCTCACCTGGGCGGCGCGCTCGGCGGGCACCCAGAGTTCTGCGCGTCCTGGCGAGACGGCAATGACCATCAATCCCTCGTTGCGCAGGGTGGTGCCGGCGCCCTGAGGCTCCTCCAGCCCCAGAGCCTGCAGCGCAGCGCCCGCGTGCTGCAGCCCGAAGCGGGCCCAGGCGTCGCTTTCGTCGGTCAGCTTGGCCTTGGAGAACACCGCGTATTTCTTCAGGTCTGCCAATTGCGGCTCGAGCAGTTCGCGGGTCATGGCCAGCAGGAAACCGTCGCCTTCGGGCAGGATGCGGAAACTCGATTGCATGCGGCCTTTGACCATGCACCGAGCACCCAGGCTGGCATGCTCAAGGCTGAGATAGTCGAGATTGCAGGTCAGTTGGCCTTGCAGGAACTTACCGGCGTCGGAGCCGCGTACGGCGAGAATGCCCTCGTGGGACAGGGGGCAGAAAAAAGCGGAGTCGGCCATGGGTCATCGCGGTCGCTAGAAAGACTGGCGGCCATCATAGAACGGCAGTAACAAAATAGGTAGGTGAGCAGACCAATGCCCCGTGCTGCTGCGGTTGCGGCGCGCTATACTGCGCGACCATTCGAGGAGGGCCCCATGGTCGAACAAACTGAACTCAATCGGCTTTTCTGGCATAGCCGGCGTGGCATGCTGGAGCTGGATGTACTGCTCGTTCCCTTCACTCAAGAGGTCTACCCGAGCCTGAGCGAAGCGGATCGCGAACTGTATCGCCGCCTGTTGACCTGCGAAGACCAGGACATGTTCGGTTGGTTCATGGAGCGCACCGAGTCGGAAGATGCGGAGCTGCAGCGCATGGTTCGCATCATTCTGGACCGTGTCCAGCCCAAGTGAGCGGTTCGAGTGCCGTTGGCAAGGCTCGCGCCTGCTGCTGACGGCCTATCTTGCAGCCCAGGGGCTCGTGTTCCTCACCTTGTGGTGGAGTGCACTGCCCTGGTGGTTGTCCATCAGCCTGCACTCCCTCTGCATGGCTCACGCCTACTGGACGATCCCTCGGCGTATCCTGTTGACCCATCCCGATGCCATGAGCGGCCTGCGTCGCGACGCGAGCGGCTGGCAGTTGTTCAGCCGTGCCCATGGCTGGCAGCGGGTCGAGTTGCGCCGCGACAGCCTGGCGCTGCCTGCGGTGATCGTCCTGCGCTTCGTTCGTCAGGGCCGCCGCCTGAGCGAAAGCCAATGCATTCCTTTCGATGCGCTGCCCGGCGACGAGCATCGCCGGCTGCGGGTGCGCCTGAAATTCAGTCGGCGGCGCTGGGCTCGGCTTAGCGCGGGCTGAGCACGGTGTCCTTGGCGGTTTCCAGCAGTGCGGGGTAGTCGAGTGTGTAATGCAGGCCGCGACTTTCCTTGCGCTGCATGGCGCAGCGGATCATCAGTTCGGCCACCTGCGCCAGGTTGCGCAACTCGATCAGGTCACGGCTGACCTTGTAATTGCTGTAGAACTCATCGATCTCATCGAGCAGCAGCCGCACGCGGTGTTCAGCGCGTTGCAGGCGCTTGCTGGTACGCACGATCCCCACGTAGTCCCACATGAAGCGTCGCAGCTCGTCCCAGTTGTGCGCGATGATCACGTCCTCGTCCGAGTCGGTGACCTGGCTGGCATCCCAGCAGGGCAGGGCGGTGGGGGACGGCACCTGCTCCAGGTGAGCCTGGATGTGCGCAGCCGCTGCGCGGCCATAGACGAAACATTCGAGCAGCGAGTTGCTGGCCATGCGGTTGGCGCCGTGCAGCCCGGTGAAGCTGGTTTCGCCGATGGCATACAGGCCCGGGACGTCGGTGCGACCGCGCTCGTCGACCACCACGCCGCCACAGGTGTAGTGGGCTGCGGGTACCACGGGTATGGGCTGGCGGGTGATGTCGATGCCGAAGGTCAGGCAGCGCTCGTAGACGGTGGGGAAGTGACTCTTGATGAAGTCGGCAGGTTTGTGGGTGATGTCCAGATACACGCAATCCACGCCCAGGCGTTTCATTTCATGGTCGATGGCGCGCGCGACGATGTCCCGTGGCGCCAGTTCTTCGCGGCGATCGAAGCGCGGCATGAAGCGCTCCCCGTTGGGCAGGCGCAACAGCGCGCCCTCACCGCGCAGAGCCTCGGTAATGAGGAAACTCTTGGCTTGGGGGTGATAGAGGCAGGTGGGATGAAACTGGTTGAACTCCAGGTTGGCCACCCGGCAACCGGCGCGCCAGGCCATGGCGATGCCATCGCCGCAGGCGCCATCGGGGTTGCTGGTGTAGAGGTAGACCTTGGCGGCGCCGCCGGTGGCCAGCACGGTGAAGCGTGCGCCGAAGGTGTCCACTTCGCCACTGTGGCGGTTCAGCACATAGGCACCCAGGCAACGGTCGCCGCTCAGGCCCAGGCGCCGCTCGGTGATCAGGTCGACGGCCACGCGTTGCTCAAGCAATTCGATGTTCGGACGTTGCCGCGCCTGCGCCAGCAGCGTCGTGAAGATCGCCGCCCCGGTGGCGTCGGCGGCATGGATGATGCGGCGGTGGCTGTGTCCGCCTTCGCGGGTGAGATGGAACTCGAAACCGCCATCATCCACGCCGTGCTGCTCGTCACGGGTGAAGGGCACGCCCTGCTCGATGAGCCACTCGATGGCCTCGCGGCTGTGCTCCACAGTGAAGCGCACCGCGGCTTCGTGGCACAGGCCGCCGCCGGCGTCGAGGGTGTCTTCAACGTGAGACTGCACGGTATCGCTGTCATCGAGCACGGCGGCGACCCCGCCTTGTGCCCAGTAGGTCGAGCCGTTGGCCAGCTCGCCCTTGCTCAGCACGGCGATGCGCAGATGAGCCGGGAGGTTCAGTGCCAGGCTGAGACCGGCGGCGCCGCTGCCGATCACCAGGACATCATGTTGGAATTGTTGGCTCATGTCGGGACACTAGTAACTGGGGATGGGGGGCGGCACAATAGTCATGCGCGTATGGCATTGTGAAACTATCGTGAATCCGGTCGGGCTGTCTTTATAGCAGTCTCCAGCGCCAGATTTCCAATGGCGGGACTGCATGTGCAGCCTGGCTGTGGGAACTTTCCGGCACCACGGGAAATCTTAAGCAGGCTGCCCGTCTTTCACCAATGCCAAAGCGATGCAGGACGGCGGCGCTATCCAGGCTGGCACCTGTGTATCTGAAACACCGATTATCGACGCAGCCGGCTGCGACCGCGCTGTGCCTTTTTCGTGCGAGCCGACCAGAGGCCGCAGGAAACTTGCTTGGAGGGGAGAACTTTTGCGCAAAGGCCGAGTCTATGGTTGCAAGCCTGAACGATGGCTTTCGCAACGCTCCTTTGAGTTCACTGAGGAGTGTTCATGCTAACCCAGGAAGAGGATCAGCAGCTTGTCGAGCGCGTGCAGCGTGGTGACAGGCGAGCGTTCGATCTGTTGGTGCTGAAGTATCAGCACAAGATTCTCGGGTTGATCGTGCGTTTTGTTCACGACACCCATGAAGCGCAAGACGTGGCGCAGGAAGCCTTCATCAAGGCCTACAGAGCGCTAGGCAATTTCCGCGGTGACAGTGCGTTTTACACGTGGCTGTACCGCATCGCCATCAACACGGCGAAGAACTACCTGGTGTCCCGTGGAAGACGGCCGCCAGACAGTGATGTCAGCTCCGAGGATGCGGAGTTCTACGACGGCGATCATGGCCTCAAGGATCTCGAGTCACCAGAGCGCTCGTTGTTGCGGGATGAAATCGAGGGCACTGTCCATCGCACCATCCAGCAACTACCGGAAGACTTGCGTACGGCATTGACCCTGCGTGAGTTCGATGGCCTGAGTTATGAAGACATTGCCAGTGTCATGCAATGTCCGGTGGGTACCGTGCGCTCTCGAATTTTCCGCGCTCGGGAGGCCATTGACAAAGCCCTGCAGCCCCTGTTGCAGGAAACCTGAGACAGCGGCGACAGCCAAGAGAGGAACCGCCATGAGTCGTGAAGCTTTGCAGGAATCGCTGTCCGCGGTAATGGATAACGAAGCGGACCAACTGGAATTACGTCGCGTGCTGAACGCCGCCGACGATGCCGAAACCCGTGCCACCTGGTCGCGTTACCAAGTGGCTCGCGCAGCCATGCACAAGGAGCTGCTGCTGCCCAACCTCGACATCGCTTCGGCCGTGTCGGCCGCGCTGGCTGATGAAGCTGCGCCGGTACAGGCCAAGCGTGGAGCATGGCGCAGTGTCGGTCGTCTGGCCGTGGCTGCCTCGGTGACCGTTGCCGTGCTGGCCGGTGTGCGCCTCTACAACCAGGACGAGATCACCGGTGCCCAGCTTGCCTCGCAACAGCCTGTACAGCAGGGTGTCAGCGTGCCACAGGTGCAAGGTCCGGCCGTACTGGCGGGCTACACCGAGAGCAGCGACCAGCCGACCGGCCCGATGGCCAACGGCGTGTTGCAGAATCAAGCCGGTTGGGATCAGCGTCTGCCAGGTTACCTGCGCCAGCACGCTCAGGAGTCTGCGCTGAAGGGCGCTGAAAACGCTCTTCCTTACGCTCGCGCCGCTAGCCTGGAACCTGCCAAGTAAGGAGGATCATGCGCGCGCTACCTCTCCTGGCGCTGCTGTTCGGCGGATGCATGTCGGTGCCGGTGTTGGCGGCCAATTCCTCGCCAGAGGCGGGTGAATGGCTGTCCAAGCTGGCACAGGCCGAGCAGAAGCAGAGCTACCAGGGCGCCTTCGTCTACGAGCGTAACGGCAGTTTTTCTTCCCACGATATCTGGCATCGCGTCCAGTCGGGCAAGGTCAGCGAGCGGCTACTGCAGCTCGATGGCGCTTCCCAGGAGATTGTGCGCGTCGACGGCAAGGTGCAGTGCGTCAGCGGTGCACTCGCCGACGGTGTCGGGGCACCACCCGACGCGGCTGCGCGTGTCCTCGATCCGCTCAAGCTGATGAGCTGGTACGACCTGAGCATGGCGGGCACGTCCCGCGTGGCAGGTCGCGATGCCGTGATCGTCACCTTGACGCCTCGCGATCAACATCGTTATGCCTTCGAATTGCATCTGGACCGTGAAACCGGCTTGCCCCTGCGCTCGTTGATGCTCAACGACAAGGGTCAATTGCTGGAACGATTCCAGATGACTCGCCTGGACACCGCAAACCTGCCCAGTGACCGCGACCTGCAACCCAGTGCCGACTGCAAGCCGGTGGCGCCGGAGCCGGGAGCCAAGTCCGAGTCGGTCGCTGGCTGGCGCTCCGACTGGCTGCCACCGGGCTTCGAGCTGATCAACAGCGCAGTGCGCACCGACTCTGCCGACAAGCGTTCGATCAGCAGCCTCATGTACGATGACGGGCTCACCCGCTTCTCGGTGTTTCTCGAACCTATCGACGACAAGGGCACCGACACGCGTGTGCAGCTCGGCCCAACGGCAGCCGTTTCGCGACACCTCAACACGCCTTCGGGCAAGGTCATGGTAACGGTGGTGGGTGAAATTCCCCTCGGTACTGCCGAGCGTGTGGCATTGTCGATGCGGCCACAGGACATCCAGGCACGGCAATGATTGGCGAGGACGTTTCATACGGCTAGTCCAGCGTGCGTCTGACATCAAATTAAGGCATTGTCATTTGCAATCGACCGGTAAATTTTCTATAGGTCAGACTCTCCGGGGTCTGGCCTTTCCTGTATCTGCAGAGGCCGTTCTGCTAATTACGCTCGTTGTGACGGGAGCCGTATGTCAATACCACGCATGAAATCCTACCTATCGATGTTCGCCGCCGTGCTGATGCTCGGCCAGGTGCTCACCGCCCAGGCGGAGGAGGCCCTGCCGGACTTCACCACATTGGTCGAGCAAGCCTCGCCAGCGGTGGTCAACATCAGTACCAAGCAAAAGCTGCCCGATCGTCGTGTGGCTGCCGGTCAGATGCCGGATCTGGAAGGTCTGCCGCCGATGTTCCGCGAGTTCTTCGAGCGCAACATGCCCCAGCAGCCGCGCTCGCCGCGCGGTGATCGTCAGCGCGAAGCGCAGTCGTTGGGCTCGGGCTTCATCATTTCCCCGGATGGGTATGTGCTGACCAACAACCATGTGGTCGCCGATGCCGACGAGATCATCGTGCGTCTCTCCGATCGCAGTGAGCTGCAGGCCAAGCTGGTGGGCACCGATCCGCGTACCGACGTGGCGCTGCTCAAGGTCGATGGCAAGAATCTGCCGACCGTGAAGCTGGGCGACTCGGAAAAGCTCAAGGTCGGTGAGTGGGTGCTGGCCATCGGCTCGCCGTTCGGCTTCGATCATTCGGTGACCAAAGGTATCGTCAGCGCCAAGGGGCGTACCCTGCCCAACGACAGCTACGTGCCGTTCATCCAGACCGATGTGGCGATCAACCCAGGCAACTCCGGCGGTCCCCTGTTCAACATGAAGGGCGAGGTGGTGGGTATCAACTCGCAGATCTTTACCCGTTCCGGTGGTTTCATGGGCCTGTCGTTCGCCATCCCGATCGACGTAGCGCTGGACGTGTCCAACCAGTTGAAGAAAGACGGCAAGGTCAGCCGGGGCTGGCTGGGTGTGGTCATTCAGGAGGTCAACAAGGACCTGGCTGAGTCCTTCGGGTTGGACAAGCCCGCCGGTGCGTTGGTGGTGCAGGTGCTTGATAACGGTCCGGCAGCCAAGGGCGGTCTGCAGGTGGGTGACGTCATCCTGAGCATGAACGGCCAGCCGATCGTCATGTCCGCCGACCTGCCGCATCTGGTCGGAGGTCTGAAGGACGGTCAGAAAGCCAAGCTGGAGATCATTCGTGGGGGCAAGCGCCAGACCCTGGACGTGACCATCGGTGCGTTGCCCGAGGACGATGCCGACATCGGCACGGGTGGCCAGGCGGGCGCCGAGCGCAACAGCAACCGTCTCGGTGTATCGGTGGCCGACCTGAGCGATGAGCAGAAGAAGTCGCTCGAACTCAAGGGCGGGGTGGTCATCAAGGAAGTGCAAGACGGTCCGGCGGCGCTGATCGGCCTGCGCCCAGGCGATGTCATCAGTCACCTGAACAACCAGGCGATCGGCTCGGCCAAGCAGTTCACTGAAATTGCCAAGGAACTGCCGAAGAATCGCTCGGTGTCGATGCGCGTGCTGCGTCAAGGCCGTGCCAGCTTCATCACCTTCAAACTGGCCGAGTGATCGATTCAGTCTGAGAGAAGGGCAGCTGCGGCTGCCCTTTTTCACGAGTGGACCTGGTTTGACCTGAAAACCCCAATGCACCGAGCGGGTCAGCGGCGATACAGGAACCTCCCATATCCCGTCGGCTTGCGTTACAATGCCCGGCTATTTTTCGGCGGGCGTCCGGCTCGCAGCCTTATCGAGTGTTGATCTGTGAGTGATTTGAGTCATATCCGCAATTTCTCCATCATCGCCCACATCGACCATGGCAAGTCGACGCTGGCCGACCGTTTCATCCAGATGTGCGGCGGCCTGACCTCGCGCGAAATGGAAGCACAGGTCCTCGACTCCATGGACCTTGAGCGTGAACGCGGTATCACCATCAAAGCCCACAGCGTTACCCTGCACTACAAGGCGCAGGACGGCAAAACCTACCAGTTGAACTTCATCGACACCCCCGGTCACGTCGACTTCACCTATGAAGTGTCGCGTTCGCTGGCGGCGTGCGAAGGCGCGCTGCTGGTGGTCGATGCGGGTCAGGGCGTCGAGGCACAGTCGGTCGCCAACTGCTACACCGCCATCGAGCAGGGCCTGGAAGTGATGCCGGTACTCAACAAGATGGACCTGCCCCAGGCGGATCCGGACCGCGTCAAGGACGAGATCGAGAAGATCATCGGCATCGACGCCACCGATGCCGTGGCGTGCAGCGCCAAGAGCGGCATGGGCGTGGACGAGGTGCTCGAGCGCCTGGTGCAGACCATCCCGGCGCCGGTGGGCGACATCGAGGCGCCGTTGCAGGCGCTGATCATCGATTCCTGGTTCGACAACTACCTGGGTGTCGTCTCGCTGGTGCGTGTGCGCCAGGGTCGCGTCAAGAAGGGCGACAAGATCCTGGTCAAGTCCACCGGCAAGGTGCACCTGGTCGACAGCGTCGGTGTCTTCACCCCGAAACACACAGCCACCGCTGACCTGAAGGCTGGCGAGGTGGGCTTCATCATTGCCAGCATCAAGGACATTCACGGGGCCCCGGTGGGTGACACCCTGACCCTCTCCTCGACGCCTGAAGTCCAGGTGCTGCCAGGCTTCAAGAAGATTCAGCCGCAGGTCTACGCGGGTCTGTTCCCGGTCAGTTCCGACGACTTCGAGGACTTCCGCGATGCCCTGCAGAAGCTGACGCTCAACGACTCGTCGCTGCAGTACATGCCGGAAAGCTCCGACGCCCTGGGCTTCGGCTTCCGTTGCGGCTTCCTCGGCATGCTGCACATGGAGATCATCCAGGAGCGCCTCGAGCGCGAGTACGACCTGGACCTGATCACCACCGCGCCAAGCGTGATCTACGAGCTGGAGTTGAAGACGGGTGAAACCATTGTCGTCGACAACCCCTCCAAGCTTCCGGACGTCTCGGCGGTCACCGACTTCCGCGAACCGATCGTCACCGCAACCATCCTCGTTCCCCAGGAACACCTGGGCAACGTGATCACCCTGTGCATCGAGAAGCGTGGCGTGCAGCGCGACATGCAGTTCCTCGGCAGCCAGGTGCAGGTGCGCTACGACATGCCGATGAACGAGGTGGTGCTGGACTTCTTCGACCGCCTCAAATCCACCAGCCGTGGTTACGCCTCGCTGGACTATCATTTTGATCGCTACCAGTCGGCCAACCTGGTCAAGCTGGACGTGCTGATCAACGGCGACAAGGTCGATGCCCTGGCATTGATCGTGCACCGCGACAACGCGGCCTATAAAGGCCGTGCGTTGACCGAGAAGATGAAGGAACTGATTCCTCGGCAGATGTTCGATGTGGCGATCCAGGCAGCCATCGGCGGTCAGATCATTGCGCGGACTACTGTCAAGGCGCTCAGAAAGAACGTACTGGCCAAGTGTTACGGCGGCGATGTGAGCCGTAAGAAAAAACTGCTGGAGAAGCAGAAGGCCGGTAAGAAACGCATGAAGCAGGTGGGCAACGTGGAGATTCCACAGGAAGCCTTCCTTGCTGTGCTCAGGTTGGATAGCTAGGTCCTATGTCGCTAAATTTCCCGCTGTTGCTCGTCATCGCCGTAGCCGTCTGCGGTCTGTTGGGTCTGATCGATCTGCTGTTCCTGGCGCCGCGCCGGCGAGCGGCGATCGCCAACTACCAGGGCAGCGTCAGCCAGCCCGAAGTGGCCGTCGTCGAGCGCCTGAACAAGGAGCCGTTGCTGGTCGAATACGGCAAGTCCTTCTTCCCGGTGCTGTTCATCGTGCTGGTGTTGCGCTCGTTTCTGGTCGAGCCCTTCCAGATTCCTTCGGGGTCGATGAAACCGACCCTGGAAGTGGGCGACTTCATCCTGGTGAACAAGTTCTCCTACGGTATCCGTCTACCCGTGATCGACAAGAAGGTCATCGAGGTGGGTGATCCGCAGCGCGGGGACGTCATGGTGTTCCGCTATCCGAGCGATCCGAACGTCAACTACATCAAGCGTGTGGTCGGCCTTCCGGGCGACCGGATCCGCTACACCAACGACAAGCGCCTGTACGTCAACGACCAGTTGGTCGCCGAGCAACTGGTCGGCAGCGAAGCTGGCTCGCTGGGTAGCGCCGAGCTGTACAAGGAAAAACTCGGCGAAACCGAGCATCTGATCCGCAAGGAAATGAGCCGCTACCGCATGCCGCCGGACCAGCAATGGACCGTACCGGCCGGGCACTACTTCATGATGGGCGATAACCGCGACAACTCCAATGACAGCCGCTTCTGGGACGACCCGAACATCCCTCGCGAGCTGCATGGCATGGTCCCGGACCGCAACATCGTCGGCAAGGCCTTTGCGGTGTGGATGAGCTGGCCAGAGCCCAAGCTCAGCCACTTGCCGAACCTGTCGCGGGTGGGTCTGATCCATTGATACCCCTCGGCGCCGTCCACGGACGGCGCCGAATGCATTTCTGACATAGGCTGTGTTCTCAGGGATGAATCAATCCAGCGCCACGTTGTGGTGCGACACGGCCAAACAGTCTTTCAGGATGTTGATTTGAACGCGTTTAACAACGATGGGGTGGCCGCATGAGCGCTTCCCTCGAGCGCCTCGAGCGCAAGCTCGGCTACACCTTCAGGGACCGGGAGCAGATGCTCTTGGCGCTGACGCATCGCAGCTATGCCGGGCGCAACAACGAGCGCCTGGAGTTTCTTGGCGATGCCATTCTCAACTTCGTGGCTGGCGAAGCGCTGTTCGAGCGTTTCCCCCAAGCTCGAGAAGGCCAGCTTTCGCGCCTGCGCGCTCGCCTGGTCAAGGGTGAAACACTGGCCCGTCTGGCACGCGGCTTCGACTTGGGCGAGTACCTGCGCCTGGGTTCGGGCGAGCTCAAGAGCGGCGGCTTCCGGCGTGAGTCGATCCTGGCCGATGCCCTCGAAGCCCTGATCGGCGCCATCTACCTGGACGCCGACATGCAGACCGCCCGCGAGCGCATCCTCGCCTGGCTGGCGGGCGAGTTCGACGGCCTGACCCTGGTCGATACCAACAAAGATCCCAAGACCCGCCTGCAGGAGTTCCTGCAATCGCGTGCCTGCGAGTTGCCGCGCTACGAAGTGGTGGACATCCAGGGCGAACCGCACTGCCGTACGTTCTTCGTCGAATGCGAAGTGGTGCTGCTGAACAACAAGAGCCGTGGACAGGGCGTTAGCCGGCGTATCGCCGAGCAAGTCGCTGCCGCCGCCGCACTGATCGCCCTGGGCGTGGAGAATGGCAATGACTGAGAACACCCCGACCCGCTGCGGCTATGTGGCCATCGTCGGCCGTCCCAACGTGGGCAAGTCCACGCTGCTCAACCATATTCTCGGGCAGAAGCTGGCGATTACGTCGCGCAAGCCGCAGACCACGCGCCACAACATGCTCGGCATCAAGACCGAGGGCGATGTGCAGGCGATCTACGTCGACACCCCTGGCATGCACAAGGCCAACGACAAGGCCCTGAACCGCTACATGAACCGTAACGCATCGGCGGCCTTGAAAGACGTCGATGTGGTGATCTTCGTGGTCGACCGTACCCGTTGGACCGATGAGGACCAACTGGTGCTCGAGCGTGTCCAGTACGTGGAAGGCCCGCTTATTCTGGCGGTCAACAAGACCGACCGCATGGACGAGAAAGCCGAGTTGATCCCGCACCTGCAATGGCTTCAGGCGCAACTGCCGAAGGCCGAAATCGTACCGATCTCGGCGCAGCAGGGGCATAACCTGGAGTCTCTCGAGGCACTGATCGCCAAGCACCTGCCCGAGAACGAGCATTTCTTCCCGGAAGACCAGATCACCGACCGCAGCAGCCGTTTCCTCGCCGCCGAACTGGTCCGTGAAAAGATCATGCGTCAGCTCGGTGCCGAGCTGCCGTACCAGATCACCGTGGAAATCGAAGAGTTCAAGCAGCAGGGGCATGTGCTGCACATTCACGCCCTGATCCTGGTCGAGCGTGACGGCCAGAAGAAGATCATCATTGGCGACAAGGGCGAGCGCATCAAACGCATCGGCTCCGATGCGCGCAAGGACATGGAAGTGCTCTTCGACGCCAAGGTCATGCTCAACCTGTGGGTCAAGGTCAAGGGCGGCTGGTCCGATGACGAGCGGGCGCTGCGCTCGCTGGGTTACGGCGACCTCTGAACGGCTCGCGACGGCGCGGCTTTCTATGAGCGCGTAGGCAGGCGCTGCGATTGACCTGGGAAAGCGGCGCTGTCTCTGCCGTTTCCATGGGGTCACCCGCGCCTCCCGGTATCTTCGCTGCGTGAGATCGCCATGGACCAACCCACACCACAACTCGCCTACGTCCTGCACAGCCGCGCCTACAAGGAAACCAGTGCGCTGGTGGATTTTTTCACGCCCCAGGGCCGTGTGCGTGCCGTCTTGCGCCGGGCGCGGGGCAAGGGCGGTAGTTCCATGCGGCCGTTCGTGCCGCTGGAACTGGAACTGCGCGGGCGCGGCGAGCTGAAGAATGTGGGGCGCATGGACACCGTCGGCCTCGCCGGTTGGCTCAACGGCGACGCGTTGTTCAGCGGCTTGTACCTCAATGAGTTGCTGATGCGCCTGCTTCCTGCCGAAGCCCCTTATCCCGCCTTGTTCGAACACTACGGTCTTACCCTGCAAGCGCTGGCGGCGGGTCGCCCCCTCGAGCCGCTGCTGCGTGCGTTCGAGTGGCGCCTGCTCGATGAGTTGGGCTATGCGTTCTCCCTGACCGAAGATGTCGACCAAGCCCCAGTCGTTGCCGAAGGACTGTATCGCCTGCAGGTGGATGCCGGGCTTGAGCGTGTCGAGCTGTTCCAGCCCGGACTGTTCAATGGCGCAGAGCTGCTGGCGCTGTCCGAGGCCGAGTGGGAAGCGCCGGGCGCCTTGCTGGCCGCCAAGCGCCTGATGCGCCAGGCATTGGCGGTCCACCTGGGGGCCAAGCCACTGGTCAGCCGCGAACTGTTTCGCAAGCGCTGAGCACGACGTATGCTGTGGGGCTCAATCTTCAGGAGAGCCTTTCGTGACTCAGAGCAACCGCATCCTTCTCGGCGTCAATATCGACCATGTGGCGACCTTGCGCCAGGCCCGCGGCACTCGCTATCCGGACCCGGTCAAGGCAGCGCTGGACGCCGAGCAGGCGGGGGCCGACGGTATCACCGTGCACCTGCGCGAAGACCGTCGGCATATCCAGGAGCGCGACGTGCTGCTGCTCAAGGATGTCTTGCAGACACGCATGAACTTCGAAATGGGCGTCACTGAAGAGATGATGGCCTTTGCCGAGAAGATTCGCCCGGCGCACATCTGCCTGGTGCCTGAAACGCGCCAGGAACTGACCACCGAGGGCGGGCTGGACGTGGCCGGCCAAGAGCAGCGGATCAAGGCCGCTGTGGAGCGCTTGTCGCGCACCGGCGCCGAAGTGTCCTTGTTCATCGATGCCGATGAGCGTCAGATCGAGGCGTCGCGCCGGGTCGGTGCGCCGGCCATCGAACTGCACACCGGGCGCTACGCCGATGCCCAGACCCCTAAGGAGGTGGCCGAAGAGCTCGAACGTATCGTTCAGGGCGTCGCTTTCGGTTTGGCTCAGGGTCTGATCGTCAATGCCGGCCATGGCCTGCATTACCACAACGTCGAAGCCGTGGCGGCCATTGAAGGCATCAATGAGCTGAACATCGGCCATGCGCTGGTGGCGCACGCACTGTTCGTCGGTTTCCCGGCCGCCGTTGCCGAGATGAAAGCGCTGATGCTCGCTGCCGCGCCGCGCCGCAACTGAATACAGTGCCCCGTGGGGCACTTGCGGCTCTCTATTTACGCGCCAGCAATGTGGCCCGGCGCGGCGCTGGCAGGCCTTCGATGGTCTTGCTGTGGTCGGCAGGGTCGAGGAAATCGCTGAGCGACTGGTAGCGCATCCAATCGGTGCTGCGCTGTTCCTCGACGCTGGTGACGCTGACATCCACGCAGCGCACGTCGCTGAAACCTGCCCGGCGCAGCAGGCGCTCCAGGGCCGGCACCGACGGCAGGAACCAGACGTTGCGCATCTGCGCGTAACGGTCTTCGGGCACCAGCATTTGTTGCGCGTCACCTTCGATCACCAGCGTTTCCAGCACCAGTTCGCCGCCTTTGACCAGGCAGTCCTTCAGCGCCAGCAGGTGCTCGATTGGCGAGCGACGGTGGTAGAACACGCCCATCGAGAACACGGTGTCGAACCCTTCCAGATTGGCCGGCAGCTCTTCCAGGGCGAACGGCAGGTGCCAGGCCGGAAGATGCGGGAGGTATTTACTGACAGCCTGGAACTGGCAGAAGAACAGCCAGTTCGGGTCTACCCCGACCACCAGGTCGGCGCCAGCGCCGAGCATGCGCCACTGGTAGTAGCCGTTGCCACAGCCGACATCCAGCACGCGTTTGCCGGTGAGGTTCAGGTGCGGGCTGACCCGCGACCACTTCCAGTCCGAGCGCCATTCGGTGTCCACATGCACGCCGAACAGCTCGAACGGCCCCTTGCGCCAGGGCGACAGCCCCATCAGCGCCTGATGCATCTGCGCACGGCTGGCGGCATCGCAGTCGCTGTCCAGGCGCAGGCCGTCGACCAGGTCGAGGGTGCTCGGCGTCAAGGCGGGCAGCGCGTCCAGTGCGCCACGCCAGCGTTCCAGATCGCCGTGGCCTTTTTCCAGCTTGGCATCCAATTGCGCTTGCAGGCCTTGGGACCAGCGAGCCAGTGGGGTGCCCGCCAGACGGCGGACGAGGGGAGACAGATCGATCATGGCAGGGCTATCAGCGAGGCGAAGTTTAGGCATTGGAACCAGGGCACCACTTTGGAGAAACCGGCGGCGCGCAGGCGCTGCTCGTGTGTCTCCAGAGTGTCAGGCTTCATGACGTGCTCGATAGCGCTGCGTTTCTGGGCAATTTCCAGTTCGCTGTAGCCATTGGCACGTTTGAAGTCCAGATGCAGGTCGTTGAGCAGCGCGTGGCTCTGCGCGTCGTCGAAGCGCAGCTTTTCCGAGAGCACCAGTGCGCCACCGGGGAGCAGCGCCTGGCGTATGCGGGCCAGCAAGTCGAGGCGTTCGTCTGGGGCGATGAATTGCAGGGTGAAGTTCATTGCGACGAACGACGCCGGCTCCAGCGACAGCGCCAGTATGTCGGCCTCCAGTACCTGCACCGGCAGCAGTTCCTGGAACATGGAGTCCTGGGCGGTGAGGTACTGGCGGCAGCGTTCGACCATCGCTGCCGAGTTGTCCACCGCCATTACCCGGCAGCCGTCAGCGCGCACATGGCGACGCAGCGATTGAGTCACGGCGCCCAGCGAAGCGCCCAGGTCATACAAGACGCTATGCGGTTGGGCAAAGCGCGCACCCAGCACACCGATGTTCTCGACGATGGTCGGATAGCCGGGCACCGAGCGCTTGATCATGTCCGGGAACACGCGCACGACGTCTTCGTTGAAGACGAAGTCGGGTACCTGTTCCAGAGGCTGGGCGAATAGGCGGTCTGAGGGGTGGCTCACAGCGGGCTCGTGCAGTGGATTGAAGGAGGCACATTCTAGCGAAAATCAGGGAACGCCGTCTGCGTGGCAGAGCAGTCTCGGGGCATTTGTCAGTTTGTCCAATGATCAATGATCTGGCAGAGAGCTGTGTGTTTTCCTCCCACAGGCTGAGCACCGTCCTGACTTTGTGAGCGGCCGTAGACGGTTAAATTGGTTCCTCAGTAACGCGCTCTCAATTGCAGAAGAGTGTGAGTAGAGGGGAATAATCATGGCGACTGATGTAACTGAGCAGCGGGCGGAGAGTTCTGCTTCAAAAGCGAGTCTGCCTTTCGATGAGCTCACAGTGGATGAACGGGTTGAGTTCATCCCTCAGCAAATTTTCGATTTCAAAAAGAAAGAGCCGGCTTTTCTATTCAGTCAAGACAACCTGCGCACCATCAAACGCTACCAGAGGGCGGTGCGACTGCTGCCCAGAGAGCGGCAAGAGATGGTGGCGAACGTAAACTTTACTGCCTTGGCAATCAGTGCAGATGACTTCTGGTCCTTCCATGAGAATCTGCATCAGCATGTGGATGCGTGGGACGGCGTAGAGGATGCCTGTAAAACAATGGGTGGCGACTAACAGGTCTTTTCCGAAAACTTTATCACTGAAGGTGTGAAGTTTATTGCCGAACTGAAGAACACGCAGGCAATGGACACGCTGTTGCCAGCGATTCCGGCCGACAAGATTCCGAGGGCCGCGCTCTCGACAGCGGACATCACATCACTGAAGTCGGCGATCGATCTCTACTTGCCGACCATCCAAGGTGAAATTACGGAAATGCTCGCCACCATTCGCCACGTCAAGGCGCTGGTCGATCATTTCGGTGAGCAGATCGACAAGGTCTTGCATCCCAGGGGCTCTGGTCTCTTGGCATGTTTGAAGAAAGAAAGTGTCGACAAGAAGATTGCTACGATCGGCGAGCAGTTGATCGCGCTCGACACTGAGATTGAAAAAAAGGTGGCTCAATATGACAAATTGGTCGGCACGGCGTTTTTCGGGATTGCGTTCGGTCCGATCGGTTTGATCGTGACCGGAGGTATTTACGGGGCGCAAGCGGAAGTGGTGCGCAAGGATAAGAATGCATTGATCGAAGAGCGCGATATGTTGGCCACGCAGCAACGTGAACTGTTGGCCGAAATCGAAAATTTCGTGGCCTTGAAGAGGATGGTCACGGACATTAACTTCAGGTTGGTGGAAGTTCGTGCAGCCGCCAAGAACTTGGAAGGCGTCTGGGTGCTGTTGGAGTCCTACATGTCCGCTTCGATTAAAAAAGCCACCGCCGTTTCCAGTAACGTGGAACTGAAAAAGTTCATTGTGCAGTTTGAACGCGTCCTCTCGCCTTGGACCAATATTTTGAATATCTGCAAGCAGCTTTCGGCGATCTTCAACGAAGTACTGGGCGACGCCCTTTAAGGATGAATAATATGAAGAGTGCGAACGTCGAAACACCGTTGCCCGATGCCAAAGCGATGCTCAACATCGAGCGGCAGGCGTTTCAGATTTCCCACCATGGGATCGAATTGCTCCTTCCCGCTGTACGCGAACGCTTGCAGGACATCGCCGAAACCATCAAAAAGGCCAATGCGCGTTTTTGTGGGAATGTCACGCAGGGCCTGATCGATCTCAATCTCGACTTGGACCCGCTTGGCAGTGTCGCTACCGCCGAGCTCGATGAGAACGAACTCGTGACCCTGCGCGCCGACGTGCAGACGACTATCCGGCAGGTGCTGGCCAGCGTAGAGGCTGTGCGCACGTACTCGGTACCTGAGCTCACTGAACTGCAACGAACGGCGATACAAGACCTGCAGGAGAACGACAAGACGTTCAAGCAGGTCCAGAGCACGGCCAATACGCGCGAAGCCAAGTTGGCGGAGATAGACGATAGCCTTGCCACGCTCAATACGCCGACGGTCCGTCAAGCGCTGAGGAACCTGATTCCCGACGACAAGGACATCGATGTCATTCTGGGTCAAATGCAGACGCCTGGTATATCGCCGGATCTGATCAAGGCTGCCGTCGGCAAGCTGAACACGCATCTGGACCTACTGGAGCAGGGCCGTGAATACGCCAAAGTACTTGCGGTCAGAGCACAGATGGCGGACAAGCTCAAGCAGGAGCAGCAGAACCTGGCTGGTCTCAAAGCGCAGCTGGCGCAGAATGACGAAGTGATCACCCAATACGGCAGGGCCGGCGAACTGCTCGAGCTCCGCCAGCAGTGGTTGGTGCAGGGATCACTGTTCGTGGATGGGTGGAGTGCCGTGGATTCCGTCCTGAACAGCAAGGTAGAAGCGGGGCCTCTGTTAGTTGCCTTGCAAGCCGCGCGCGACTACCTGCTGACCGTGCGCAGACGCATTGAGGCGGTTTGATGCGGGTCATCTGACCCTGATCGCGCACTCGAACGTCTGCACCGGCTGCACTTCAGGCGCCCACGGTTGTTGATAGACCAATACCAGGTTGCCATCTCCCGGCGCGCTGGCCTGGAAACGCCAGGTGGATGTCCCGGCAACACCGACCAGACCGCTTTCTTCAGGGCTGCTGTACACCTCTGGACCGAGGCTGCGCAGCACGCTCGAAGCGGGATCCTTGACCTGCCAGCGGTATCCGGTAGTCGGATTGCTGGTCAGGGTGAGGGTCAGGTTCTGGCCTGGCGCCAGACGCTTGGGGCATTCGCTCTCGGCGTCCAGTTCGACGGTCTGCCGGGACTGCTGGGCGCAGGCGGTCAGCAATGCAAGGCTCATGGGAAGCAATAGGCGGGGGAGGGTCATGGTGTCTCCTCAGGCGACGATGGCCTGAGGATAACCGAAGCGGGTGAGCCTGTGGGGCCGGCGCGCGGCCCCCGGCCGATCAGAACAGCACTTTCGCCACGTCGGCGAAGCGCTTGGCGAAATGCACCGTCAGACCCTCGCGCAGGTACGCCGGCAGTTCCTCGAAGTCGCCCCGGTTGGCCTCGGGCAGGATCAACTCGTGGATTTTCTGCCGCCGTGCAGCGATCACCTTCTCGCGCACGCCGCCGATGGGCAGCACCTGGCCGGTGAGGGTCAGCTCGCCGGTCATGGCCACGCCCTTTTTCGGCGCCTGATCGCGGGCCAGCGACAGCAGTGCACTGGCCATGGTCACGCCTGCGCTCGGCCCATCTTTCGGCGTAGCCCCCTCGGGTACGTGCAGGTGAATGAAGGCCTCATTGAAGAAGCCCGAATCGCCACCGTATTGCTTGAGGTTAGAGCTGACATAGCTATAGGCGATTTCGGCGGACTCTTTCATCACATCTCCCAGCTTGCCGGTGAGCTTGAAGCCGCGATTGAGGGTGTGCACGCGCGTCGCCTCGATCGGCAGTGTGGCCCCGCCCATGCTGGTCCAGGCCAGGCCTGTGATCACGCCTTTGCCCGACAGCACCTGTTCGCTGCGGAACACCGGCATGCCCAGTGCCGGTTCCAGTTCCTTGGGACCGATCTTGAGTTTGGCGTCGGGATTGTCCAGCAACTTGACCACGGACTTGCGCACCAGTTTGCCTAGCTGTTTTTCCAACTGACGCACGCCGGCCTCGCGGGCATAGCCCTCGATCACCAGGCGCAGTGCGCTGTCGGAGATGCTCAGGCTGGTCTTGGCCACGCCCGCTTTGTTCAGTTGCTTGGGCCACAGGTGGCGCTTGGCGATGGCCACCTTCTCTTCGGTGATGTAACCGGACAGGCGGATCACTTCCATGCGGTCGAGCAGCGGGCCGGGGATCGAGTCGAGGGTGTTGGCGGTGCAGACGAACAGCACCTTGGACAGGTCCAGGCGCAGGTCCAGGTAATGGTCGAGGAAGTCGACGTTCTGCTCTGGATCGAGGGTTTCCAGCAGCGCCGAGGCGGGGTCGCCCTGGAAGCTCTGGCCCATCTTGTCGATCTCGTCGAGCATGATGACCGGGTTCATCACTTCGACGTCCTTCAGCGCCTGCACCAGTTTGCCGGGCTGGGCGCCGATGTAGGTGCGGCGGTGGCCCTTGATCTCGGCCTCGTCGCGCATGCCGCCGACGCTGAAGCGGTAGAACGGCCGGCCCAGGGATTCGGCAATGGACTTGCCAATGCTGGTCTTGCCCACGCCAGGTGGGCCGACCAGCAGCACGATGGAACCGCTGATTTCACCTTTCCAGGCGCCGACAGCGAGGAACTCGAGGATGCGCTCCTTGATGTCGTCGAGACCGGCGTGGTGTTGGTCGAGCACTTTGCGCGCGTGCTTGAGGTCGAGCTTGTCCTGGCCATAGAGGCCCCACGGCAACGCGGTGGCCCAGTCCAGGTAATTGCGGGTGACGGCATACTCAGGCGAGCCCGTCTCGAGAATGGCCAGCTTGCCCATTTCCTCGTCGATGCGTTTTTTCGCCTGATCGGGCAGGGTCTTGCCTTCCAGGCGCTGCTCGAACTGTTCGAGGTCGGCACTGCGGTCGTCCTTGGTCAGCCCCAGTTCCTGCTGGATGACCTTGAGCTGCTCCTTGAGGAAGAACTCGCGCTGGTGCTCGCCGATCTGCCGGTTCACCTCGGCGGAGATTTCGTTCTGCAGGCGCGCGACCTCCACTTCCTTGCGCAGCATCGGCAGGACTTTTTCCATGCGTTTGAGCATGGGCACGCAATCGAGCACTTCCTGCAACTGATTGCCGGTGGCCGAGGTGAGGGCCGCGGCGAAGTCGGTCAACGGCGAAGGGTCGTTGGGGCTGAAGCGGTTGAGGTAGTTCTTCAGCTCTTCGCTGTACAGCGGATTGAGCGGCAGCAGTTCTTTGATGGCGTTGATCAGCGCCATGCCGTAGGCCTTGACTTCGTCGTTGGGCTCGGTGGGCTGACGCGGGTACTCGACTTCCACGAGATAGGGCGGGCGGTGATGCTTGAGCCAGGTGCGAATGCGCACACGGGTCAGTCCTTGAGCGACGAACTGCAGTTTGCCGCCCTCGCGACTGGCATGGTGGACCTTCACCAGGGTGCCGTACTCGGGCAGCGCCTTGGTGTCGAAGTGCCGGTGGTCTTCGGCTGGGGTGTCCATGAAGAACAGCGCGAGGGTGTGATGATCGGTCTTGGCGACGAGGTCGAGGGTTTCCGCCCAGGGCTCTTCGTTGACGATCACCGGCAGCACCTGCGCGGGGAAGAACGGGCGATTGTGAATGGGGATCACATAGACTTTGTCCGGCAGTTGCTGGCCGGGCAGGGCGAGGGCATGGCTGGTACTGGACTTGGCGTCGATATGCTCGACTTCGTCGTGCTCGTCGGGGTGATCAGGAAAATCCTGCTGGTCGCTCATGGGGCACCTGCGTGAATGGCTATGGTGCTTAGATGGGGCGAATGGCTCTGGGTTTCAAGCGGTGCGCGCTTGGCGCGCACCGAGCCGCTCGCAGCTCGCTGCGAGCTTCAAGCTGCAAGCTTCAAGCGGCAAGAAAAAGCGGGACCGCGCAGGCCCCGCTTTTGCTATCCAGCTTGCCGCTCGCTTACAAGCCCGCGCGCTAGCGCGCGAGCTTGTAAGCGATGATGTAGTCGCCCATCCGCGTGCCCAGCGAGCCGTGGCCGCCGGCGACGATCAGCACATACTGCTCGCCGTCCTTGCCGGTGTAGGTCATCGGTGTCGCCTGGCCGCCGGCCGGCAGGCGGGCGCTCCACAGCTGCTTGCCGTCGTTCACGTCATAGGCGCGCAGGTACTGGTCCAGCGTGCCGCTGAGGAAGCCTACGCCCCCAGCAGTGACGATCGAACCGCCCATGCTCGGCACGCCCACTGGCAGGCCGATCGGCACCGGGGTGCTGTCACGGGTGGTGCCGTTCTTGTGCTTCCACACCACCTTGTGGGTGAACAGGTCGATGGCGGCCACATAGCCCCAGGCCGGAGCCTGGCACGGTACGCCCAGCGGCGACATGAACGGATGCATGGTCACCGCGTAAGGCGCACCCGTGTTCGGCTGGATACCGCTGGTTTCGCTTTCACGCTTGCTGTCGGCGGCGACCTGGTCGCGCGGGATCATCTTCGACACGAACGCCATGTAGTTCGGCGAGGTGAACAGCAGTTGGCGCACCGGATCGACCGACACGCCGCCCCAGTTGAACACTCCCACGTTGCCCGGATACACCAGCGTGCCCTGCTCGGACGGCGGGGTGTACTGACCCTCGTAGCGCAGCTCGCGGAACTGGATGCGGCACAGCATCTGGTCGAACGGCGTGGCGCCCCACATGGCCTGCTCGGTCAGTTCAGGGCCGAGCAGGTTGAGGTCGGAACGGGCCTGGGTCGGCGCAGTGAAGTCGCCTTTGACGGCACCCTGTGGCACCGGAATCTCGCGGATCGGCACGATCGGCGTACCGTTGCGGCGGTCGAGCACGTACAGGCTGCCCTGTTTTGTCGGCACGATCACGGCCGGCTTGACGCCGTCGTCGGTCTTCAGGTGGACCAGGGTCGGCTGGCTGCCGACATCCATGTCCCACAGGTCGTGGTGAGTGAACTGGTAGTTCCAGCGGGCCTTGCCGGTGGCCAGGTCGAGGGCGACGATACCCGCGCTGTACTTCTCGGCGCCTGGCGTGCGGTCGGCACCGTACTGGTCAGGCATCTGGTTGCCCAGCGGCAGGTAGACCATGCCCAGCTCTTCGTCGACGCTGGCCAGCGACCACATGTTGGCCGAATTGCGGCTGTAGGTCTTTCCAGGCGCCAGCGGTTGGGTGTCGTCGGGGTTGTTGCTGTCCCAGTTCCACACCAGGTGACCGTCGTGCACGTCGTAGGCGCGAATCACCCCGGACGGCTCGTTGGTCGACTCGTTGTCGGTGACATGACCGCCGATGATCACCAGGTCGCGGGTCACGGCCACCGGCGAGGTGGAATAGTAGCCGCCGGCGGTGAACGGACCGATGCCTTGGGTCAGGTCGATGGCGCCCTGGTTGGCGAAGCCTTCGCAGACTTTGCCGTTGTCAGCGTTGATGGCGATCAGACGGGCGTCGGCGGTGGGCAGGTACAGGCGGCGCGGGCAGGCTTGCGCCACGGCCTGGCCGGCGGCGGAAATGGCCGGCACGGGGCTGCCGTCACGGCTGACGTAGCGGTTTTCGTCGTAATACGACACGCCGCGGCAGGTCATATGGGCGAAGCCCTTGAAGGTGCCCACCGAGCTCTTGATCTGCGGATCGAAGCGCCAGATTTCGGCACCGGTGTCCGGGTCCAGGGCCAACACCTTGCTGTGCGCAGTGCAGGCATAGAGCATGCCGTTGACCTTGAGCGGGGTGTTTTCGTTGGTCAGCTCGACCGGGTCGTTGTCGCTGGGCAGATCGCCGGTGCGGATGCGCCAGGCTTCCTCCAGGCGATTGACGTTCTGCGCAGTGATCTGACGCAGCGGCGAGTAGCGGTCGCCGAACTCGGTGCGACCGTAGGCCTGCCAGTCGCCATCGGGCATCGACGGCGCGGCACTGGCCATTTCGCTGCTGTCGCGCCCCAGTTCCCCGGCAATTTCCCCGGGATGGGTGAATTGGCTGGCCAGGGCGCTGGCGCCGGCGGCGACCACCGCCACGCTGAGCAAGGCGCCGTTGACTGTCGACGCCGGGCCGCGCAGGGGACGACGTGCCCATGGCAGCAGCAGAATAACGCCCAAGGCGAACCACAGCGCCAGACGCGGCACCAGTTGCCACCAATCCAGGCCCACTTCCCACAGTGCCCAGGCCGTACTGGCCAGCAGCACGGCGCCGTACAGGCCCAGGCCGATGCGACGCAGGGCGATCAGCAACACGCCCGAGAGGGCGAAGCCGATACCGCCGATCAGGTAATACAGCGATCCGCCCAACTGGCTGAGCTTGACGCCACCGGCGATCAGGGCGAGGCCCATCAACAGCAGCAATACGCCGATCAGGCGCGGTAGCCAGCGGGTTCCAGAGGTAGCACCGTCAGTGCTCATCGTAGCTTCTCCGTTCATTCAAGGTGAGGTTCAGAAACTGCTTTGGATCTTCACGCCGCCGACCATGGCATCGTCGACCCGCGACACCCCGCCCGGATGGCGGATGTACTGCAGGTTCGGGCGCACGGTGAGCCAGTCGGCCAGATGGATGCCGTAGTAGAGTTCGGCGCTGTATTCGGTGTCCTGGACAGGCAGGAAGCCGGGATTGTCATAGTCGTCCACGGCGTTGACCTGGTTGGCCAGGCGGGCGTTCTTGCGGTAGGCGGGGTTGACGTGCACGCGCGCCAGGGCGAAGCCGATGTCGTCCTTGGCACGGACGTCGAACGGCCCCTTGTACACCACTCCCGCCTGAACATAGTTGTCGATGACATTGGTCTTCTTGTCGTGCATCGTGGCGTTGGCGAACAGGCTCAGGCCGCGCGAGGCGTCGGAGGCGAGCGAGGTCACCTGCTGTTGGGCACCGAGCCACAGGCCATGCTTGCTGGCGCTGCTGCGGTAGGCCTGGCCACTGAGGGCAGCGGGCTGGCCGTTGCGGTCTCGGTAAACATCCTGTGCCTTGGCATTACTGTAGTAGTAGCCGGCGCGATATTCCCCTTTCAAGCCATTGACCTGCGGGCTCCACACCAGTTCTATCGGCATCAGCGCGCCTTGGGTACCGCTGCCGCTGAGCTTGAAGCCGTTGCCGGTGTCCAGGTTGGAGGGGTTCTGCTCGAACACGCCGACTTGGGCGTAGAGGTCCTCGTGTAGGTTGTATCTGACACGCAGGGCCCATTGACTGACCGGCCAGTTGTACCAGATGCCACCGACCCAGTTGCCCACCTGCGAGCCGCAGAAGGCCAGGTTCTGGAAGTCGCAGGGGAAGCTGTTGAAGTCCTCGCCTTCGCCGAAGCGGCCGACCTTGATGTCCAGCGCACCGTCGAAGTACTTCTGCTTGAACCACATCTGCGTCAGCCGCCAGGTCTGGCCACGACCCCAGACTTCCTGGGCGGAGGTGAAGCCGCCGACGCGCGGGTCGTTGATACGGTCGTTGCTGATGTTGCGGCCACTGCGCTCGGTGACGGTGAGCTGGAACTCGCTGGCTTGCCAACCGAGCAGTTTCTGCAGATCGAAGTGGGTGCCCAGGGTGAATTGGTCGCTGTAGCGCGCGGTGCGGTCTTGGTCGAAGCCGCCGTGCAGGTTGCTGCCCATCTCGCCGGTGTAGCCGAGGGTGAAGTCGTAGCCTTGTTGCTGCAGTCGCTGGCGCGCGCCGCCCCAGTCGCCGAGCATCCATGGCGAGTCGGCGGAGAACGGCGCCTGGGCGCTGGCAGGCGTGGCAAAGCTGGTCAGCAGGACCGCCAGGGCGGTGCCGGGGAGTCGGTAGTTCGGCAGTTGGAGCATGAGATAGCGCTGTCTTATTGATTATCGAAAAAACGCAAGCGCATCAAAGAGTTGCTCTCTTTGATGTTGATGGCTGCAAGGAATGATGGATGAAGCGTTTCAGCGTGCGGCGGGGAGGATATAGAGGAAGCGAGCGGAAAAAAAGACAAAATGTCGCAGGGGATTGTTGTGATCCGGGTAACAGTCGACTGAAAGGGGACCTGTTCCCGCCACGGGGCAGGAACAGGGATTGGCGTGCCGAGTGCCCGGGTCTCAGAAACGTGTGGTCAGGCCCACTTCGACGCTGCGCCCAGGTGCTGGGGCGATGTCACGCAGGATCGAGCTGGCGTAGCGCACGGTCTGGTTGGTCAGGTTTTCACCGCGCACGAAGGCCAGCCATTGGCTTTGACCGATATCGAAGTGGTAACCCACGCTGGCGCCGAGGGTGGTGTAGCCGTCGGTGCTGGTTTCATTGGCCGGCTTGCGGTGCTGCGCGGCGGCATGCTGCACATCCACGCGCGCTTGCCAGCGGTCCAACTCCCACAGCAGCCCGCTGTTGACCCGCAGCGGCGCGATGCGTGGCAGCGGCTCGCCCGTGTCGAGGTTCTTGGCGCGGGTATAGTCGCCGGACAGTTCCAGGGCGAAGCTGCCGTAGCGGTTCTCCAGCAGCTTCCAGTGGTCCTGGGCTTCGACGCCGTAGAAGCGTGCGCGAACACCCGAGTAGAGGTATTCGGGAATGGTCTCGTCGTCCTCGCCTTCGCGCTGGATACCGCTGCCGATCAGGCCGATGTAGTTGCGGAAGTGACTGTAGAACACTCCGACGCTGCCTTTATGGGTGCCATTGTCGAAGCGCAGGGCCAGATCGCCGGAAATGGCCTTTTCCTTGTTCAGGTTGGGGTCGCCGACTTCATAGGTGCCGGTCGCCACATGGGCACCGTTGGCGTACAGCTCGTAGAAAGTCGGGGCGCGTTCGGTGTAGCCCAGGCTGGCGGCCAGCGCCCAGACCGGATCGAGCTGGTAGACCGCGCCGGAGGACAAGCTCGCCGCATTGAAACTGTTGCTGCTGTCGGCATCGACGAAACGCTCGTTGCCCTTGCCGTCCGGATCCACGCGGGTGTGTTCCAGGCGTGCGCCCAGGCTCAGGTTCAGGCGTTCGGTGGCCTGCCACTGTTCGAGCATGAACACAGCCAAACTGTCGGTATCGGTCTGCGGTACGAACGCCTCTTCACCCAGGGCCGAGAATTCGTTACGGCTGACTTGGGCACCGATCACGCCTTCGACCGGCCCCAGAGGCTGATGACGCGCTTCGATGCGGGCCTCGTAGCCTTTGTTCTTGAAGGTGGTGCCGACTTCGCCGTCCTCGATCTCGCGGTGCTGGTACTCGGTGTATCCCGCGTCGACCTTGATCGAGCTGAACGGCCCTTGCAGGTCGCGCAGTTCGGAGGCGAAGGCGTAGTGGTCCTGCTCCATGTCCAGACGCACGCCGGGCTCGGCCACCGAGCCGTAATTGCCGTCATAGCGGCTGTAGGACAGGCCGGCATAGCCGTGATCCCACTGGTAGGAACCGCCGATGGCGCCGCCGTCCTGACGACCGTCACTGTTCTCCAGACGGTGTTTCGAACCGGGGTCGTCGGCATCGCGCACCTTGCTGCTGCGCGCGTAGCCGGGAATGCGCAGGTCGTTGAACTGGCGGCTATTGGCGTCCAGGTGCAAGGCGAAGGTGCCATCGCCCGCTTCCAGTTTGCCGGCGCTGCTGCGCGTGGTGTCGGCGCCGCCATAGCGCAGTTCGCCTGCGCCGTGGATGCCGTCGATGGGCGAGTCGGGAATGCGGTTGTCGAATGTATTGATTACCCCACCGATGGCGTTGCCGCCATACAACAGCGCCGCGGGGCCGCGGACGATCTCGATGCGCTCGACGTTCACCGGGTCCAGCGGCACGGCATGGTCGTAGGACAGCGACGAAGCGTCCAGCGCGCCGACGCCATTGCGCAGGATGCGAATGCGGTCGCCGTCAAGACCGCGGATCACCGGACGGCTGGCGCCCGGACCGAACCAGGTGGAGGCGACGCCAGGCTGCTTGTTCAGGGTTTCGCCCAGGCTGCCTTGCTGTTGCTGTAGCAGGGTGTCGCCTTCGAGCACGGTGCTGGGGGCGGCGAGCTGGCTGTTGCCCAGCGGGTTGGCGGTGATCACCTGGGGAGCGAGTTCCACCGCCTGGCCAGGCGATGAAGCCAGCCACAGGGCGATGGCGAGAGGGGATAGGTGCAGAGGTTTGGACAGCATGGTGAAGTGACGTTCCTTGGCAGAGGATATGAATTGATACAATATAACATTGCCATTTCATCACGACCGTATTGTCTCTGGCCAGGAATTTGTGCACGCCTTCGTCAAGGCGTGTATGAAAGTGCCGGCGCGCGGGCGTTGGGCGCCGAATCGACCGCCACCGGCCGCCTACACTGGTGTAAGGTGCGCATCTTTGGACAGGAGCGCTGCATGAGCACGGCCCAACACACTGCGTTGCACGGCAAGACACTGGAGCAGATCCTCACCGAACTGGTGGCCCATTACCAATGGCAGGGCCTGGCCGAGCGTGTGGATATCCGCTGCTTCAAGAGCGATCCGAGCATCAAGTCGAGCCTGACGTTTCTGCGCAAGACGCCGTGGGCGCGGGAAAAGGTCGAGCAGTTGTACGTCAAGCTGCAGCGCCGCAGTTGAGGTGGCCGCATCCTTGGCTGAGCGTGGCGGCCTGGCTGGGTTGGACAGGGTTGGCGGTGCAGTTGTATCTGGTGCTGTGGTCGCGCTGGCAGGAGCAGGCCAGCTTGATCGGCGGCCTGATCAACCTGTTCGGTTTCTTTACCGTGCTGAGCAACACCTTGGTGGCGACAGTGTTGAGCTATGCCGCCTTTGGCCGCGAGTCGCCGGCGCGGCGTTGGTTCCTGCGCCCGGCCGTCAGTGCCGGTGTGCTGGTGAGTATCGTGCTGGTGGCGTTGGCCTACAGCCTGCTATTGCGTAACCTCTGGCACCCGCAAGGCTGGCAGCGCCTGGCCGACGAGTTGCTGCACGATGTGATGCCAATGGTGTTCGCGCTGTACTGGTGCCTGGCGGTGCCCAAGGGGCACTTGCGGCTCTGGCACTTGGGCGCGTGGACGCTTTACCCGCTGCTGTATTTCCTGTTCATCCTGTGGCGCGGGCATGAGATCGGGGTCTATCCCTATCCCTTCGTCGACGTCGCCAGCCTCGGTTACGCCCAGGCGATGCTCAACGCGTCGGGCGTGCTGGCAGGGTTTTGGGCGATCGGCCTGGCGGTACTGGGCGTGGACCGCCTGTGGGCACGGCGACACGCCTGATCAGCCGCCTCATTCATCATCCGCGGCGCCATCCGCTCGCCAGTAGGCAGCCGCTTTCAACGCGTCTTCTGCAACCCCTTTGTCCAGCAGCAGCGCCTTGACCTGACGGGTCAGCGTTTTCTCCAGTGCCACCCAGGCATACAGCCGGCCTTGCGGCAGTGCCAGATGCTCGACGAAATCAGCCACGTTTTCTGCCTGGCGCCGCAGCCAAATCACCTCCACCTGGGCCTGGCTCGGCAGCGCCTGGCGTTCCTGTTCATTCTCGATTTCTATCACCGCCAGCACCTGACGCCCGGCCGGCAGGGTTTCCAGGCGCCTGGCGATGGCGGGAATGGCGGTCTCGTCGCCGATCAGCAGATAGCTGTCGAAGATGTCCGGCACTACCATCGACGCGCGCGGCCCAGCGATGTCGAGGGTCTGGCCGGGTGCAGCTTGGGCGGCCCAGGTGGAGGCGGGGCCGTCGCCGTGCAGGACGAAATCGATGTCCAACTCCAGGGCCTGGAGGTCGATGCGCCGCGGGGTGTACTCGCGCATGGTCGGCCGCACGCTGCCGTCGCGGCCCAGGCTGCGGGTGTCGATCGCCTGCTGTTGCTCGGGGGTACAGCCGAACAGCACCTTGACGTGGTCGTCACTGCCCAGGCTGGTGAAACCGGTCAGTTCCGGACCACCGAGGGTGATGCGGCGCATGCGTGGGGTCAGGTCGGTGACCCGCAGCACGTGCAGGTGGCGTTGGCGGATTTCGTGGTTGACGCGGTGGATTGTATCGCTCATGGGGACCTCGGCGTTCCGGTCGCTCTCGGCGCCCCCCCAGCTCAGTGGGGCTGAAAAGGATCGTGGGGTTCACGCCCGTTGAGAACGACCCTGGATGGAGAGACGTCGCGACAGCTTACGCCACCGATATCCAGGCTCAAGCCTTAAATGCGGATGATTATCATCTGGTTTTTCGATGCGTAAGGCCGTTCAGCGCAGGGCCAACCGAGGCGTCTTGCATTCATTGGGGTTTCCCGGCTCCAGATAAGGCATGAGGATCGGTGCCATGCCCTTGAGCACCTGTACCGGCAGGGCCGAGGTGAACGTGAAGGCTTCGGCGCTGGGTCCGGGAACGAAGGCCGTGAGCGTACCGAAGTGGTTATCGCCGAGGAAGAACACGAACGTGGCGGTGCGGTTGAGCGAGCGCGAGGCGATCAGTCGCCCGCCCGCGCCGTAGCTTTGCAGACGGTTGTCGCCGGTGCCGGTCTTGCCGCCCATCACCAACGAGGTGCCGTCTTGCAGCTTGAAGCTGCCGGAGATGCGCCGCGCGGTACCGGCATCGACCACTTGCGACATGGCGCCTTTGAGGGCGCGCGCTACCTCCACCTTGAGAATGCGCCGGCCCCGGTCCGGATCGCTGACGAGCTGGGTTTCGTAGGGGGTGTCGGCGGCGAAATGCAGGGTGTCGATACGCAGGGTCGGCAGGCGCACGCCATCGTTCTGGATGATCCCCACCAACTCCGAGAGCGCGGCAGGCCGGTCGCCCGAGCTGCCGATGGCCGTGGCCAGCGACGGCACCAGGTGATCGAACGGGTAGCCGACGCGTTTCCAGCGTTGATGGATGTCGAGGAATGCCTCGATCTCGACCATGGTGCGGATGCGGCTGTCGCGTGCGCCCTGATGGCGACTCTTGAACAGCCAGCTGTACACCTCCTGGCGCTCGAAGCGGCTGGCCTTGACCATGTCGGCGGTGCTCGCACCTGGGTTGCGCAGCAGATAGCCCAGCAGCCACAGGTCCAGTGGGTGCACCTTGGCAATGAAACCCTGGTCGGGCAGGTCGAATTTGCCGGGACCGTAGGCCGCGTACATCTCGGCCAGGCGTCCGTCGTTGAGCCGGGCCATGGCGGCCTTGTCCTTGGTGGCATGGGCGCGCACGAAGGCGTTGAAGGTGTCCTGGCTGGCGTCGGGGAACAGGTAGCGATGCACCGCGGCCAGGCGCTGCGGAGTCACGCGCATGCCATCGAGGAAGGTGTCCAGGCGCTGCTGAGAGGTCTTGCGCTGGTACTTGCGCCAGAAACGCATCAGGTAGTTGGTGCCTTCCCGGTCGGCGAAACGTGCCAGGTATTCCTGGCGACGTGGATCGGCATCATCCTTGAGCAGCGGCTCGCGGTTGTAGGGCTGCTGGTAGGTGACGTAACGCACCAGGTCGCGCATCAGGCGGATGAAGGGCAGGTTGATCGACTCGCGCAAGGCGTCCTTGAGGCTGGGGTTGCGACCGTTGTCCTCGCGGCGAAAGTTGTTGAAGCGGTGCAGACCGCCGCCAGTGAAGAAGGCTTCGCCGGTGTTGGCCGAATAGGTGCGCTCCAGCGCCGCATCGAGCATGGCGTCGAGGTTCTGATCCTTGCTGTTCTGCATCAACCACTGCAGCGACCACTGGCTGATGCGGTCCAGATCGGCCACCGGCACTTTGCGCAGATCGGCCACTGACTTGCCGGCGTACTGGTCGTGCAGCTCAGCGATGATTTCCAGATAGGTGGTCAGTACCCGCAACTTGGCGGTTGAACCCAGTTCCAGCTTGCTGCCCTCGTTGATGTCGAACGGCTGGTTGGTGCTGTCGGTCTGCACCCTGACCCGCGAGCCATCGGCGGTGCGCTCGAACAGGGTGAAGCTGTAGCTGACCTGGTCGGTGGTGCGACTGGTCAGCAGGCGCTCGCCGATCAGACCCATCTGCGCCGCGAACGCGGGGTCGGCGAGGTTCTTCAGGTACTGGCTGACCTGGGTCTGCAACTCGGCCTGCAGGGTGCTGGTGGCCGACAGGTCGAGGCGGTCGAGGTCGTACAGCGGCCGATCGAGCATGGCTGCCAGGCGGTTACGGGCCAGACTGATGCCTTTGTTGGTGACGATTGGCACGATGGTCGGCTGCGCCACCCAGTCGCGGTAGACCGCCTTGCTCGCCAGCGCGGCCTCGGCCAGCGGGCGGTCGACGATGGCGTTGGCGGCGAGCACACGGATGTGCGCATCGGTCAGTTCGGCCAGTTCTTCTCGACCCTTGGACAGGTAATGGGAGGGCCGGCGCTGGGCGATCATCAGCGACAGCACCTCGCGCAAGGCCAGGCCGCGTGCAGCCAGGCTCTGCGCGTCCGTGGCGCTGGCGGCCAGCGCCTGGTTCACCTCGGCGAAATCGGCGCCGTACCAGACCCGCAGTCCTTCGGCCAGACCATGCACCTCGCCGTGCCCAGGCACTGCCGACAGCGGCACGCTGTTGAGGTAGTCGCGCACGATGCGCTGGCGCGCCACGGTGGTGTCCGTACCGCCCTGATAGGCGCGCACGCTGGCAGAAATCATCTGGCGAATTTTTTCCGCCCCGCTGACCGTCAGACCGTCCGGTGAATGGCGGTACTTTTCCAACTGCGTAGCCAAGGTGCTGCCACCGGCCGACTGCCCCGGCAGGGCCAGGTGCTTGGCCACCTGGCTGTAGGCGGCCTTGGCGAAACGCGGCCAGTCCACCGCCGGGTTGCTGCGCGGGTTGCTGGGGTCGAGCAGGTCACGGTTCTCGATGAACAGCAGGCTGTTGACGATCACCGGCGGTATGTCCGCGAAGCGATCGTACAGGTACTGGGGATAACGGTACTGGTAGAGGGCATCGCCACGGCAGTCGGTGATCGACAATCCGGCCTGGTCCTTTTCCACGTAGGGGACGAACAGGCCGTGATCGACATAGCGCATCAGTGCCGGGGAGAAGCGCACCTGTTCGCTGATCAGGTAGTCGCGCTTGAGCAACCTTGGCAGGAACTGGCCCAGGGCACTGTAGCCCAGGCGCTTGTCGAACGGGCCGTCGCCTGGATAGACGATGGCGTCGCTCGGGCCGCGCTCGAGCGAATAGGTGAGGGTACTGGCCAGCGCGCTGAACTCGCGCGATTGTAGTTGCGAAGTCTGCACCTCTTCACGCACGGCCAAGCCCGCTGCCACCAAGGCCACCAGCACGATCAGAACGATCAGGCGCCACCACAGGCGGCGTTGACGAGGCGTCTTCGGCTGTGGGGCATCGGCCAGAGGTGGTTCGGTCGCTTGGGTGCTGCTCTGTTCCGAGTGCCACAGTACGCCCATAGTGTTCCAGTCCGGCCAGGTAGTTTCGTCTTGCTTGTCTGAAGCTTAGACGCTGACCGGGTTTGGTGAAAAATTTGTCATGGGGCGTGGGACGGGTGTGCCTCAGGCGGCGATTTCGCTGTGCGGCTCGAAGCTGTCGGCACGGGCGAGCTGCCACATCCGCGAGTAGAACTGGCCGTCCACTTCGCCGGTCAGCAGCTCGCCTGGCTTGAGGAACACGTGCATCTGCGAGAACAGCTTGATCTCGGTTGCGCTGATGCGCCGTACCAAATGCTTGGCCTCCAGTTGCGCCGGATGCTCGAGGCCGGCGGCGGCCAGCATTTCGGCCAGCGCGCGCAGGGTATTGTGGTGGAAATTGAGCACACGCTGGGCTTTGTCCGGCACCACCAGCGCGCGTTGGCGCAGGGTGTCCTGGGTGGCGACGCCAGTGGGGCATTTGTTGGTGTGGCAGCTCTGCGACTGGATGCAGCCGATGGCGAACATGAAGCCGCGTGCCGAGTTGGCCCAGTCGGCGCCAATGGCCAGCACGCTGGCGATATCGAAGGCGCTGACGATCTTGCCGCTGGCACCGAGCTTGATCTTGTCGCGCAGGTTCAGGCCCACCAGGGTGTTGTGCACGAACAGCAGCCCCTCGCGCAACGGCACGCCGATGTGATCGGTGAATTCCACCGGCGCTGCACCGGTGCCACCTTCCTTGCCGTCGACGACGATGAAGTCGGGCAGGATGCCGGTCTCCAGCATGGCCTTGGCGATGCCCATGAATTCCCACGGATGGCCCAGGCAGAACTTGAACCCGACCGGCTTGCCGCCCGACAGCTCGCGCAGCGTGGCGATGAACTGCATCATCTCGATGGGCGTGGAAAAGGCGCTGTGGCGCGAGGGCGAGATGCAGTCCTCGCCCATGGCGATGCCGCGCGTGTCGGCAATTTCCTGGGTGACCTTGTGCTTGGGCAGGATGCCGCCGTGACCGGGCTTGGCGCCCTGGCTCATCTTGATTTCGATCATGCGCACCTGTGGGTTGGCCGCCTGTTCGGCGAAGCGCGCCGGATCGAACTGCCCGTCGGCGCTGCGGCAGCCGAAGTAGCCGCTGCCCAGTTCCCAGACCAGGTCGCCGCCGTGTTCGCGGTGGTAGGGGCTGATGCTGCCCTCGCCGGTGTCATGGGCGAAGTTGCCCAGGTGTGCGCCTTGGTTGAGGGCGCGGATCGCGTTGGCGCTCAGTGAGCCGAAGCTCATCGCCGAGATGTTGAAGATCGACGCCGAGTAGGGCTGGCTGCACTGCGGCCCGCCGATGTCGATGCGAAAGCTCGCCGGATCGGCCAACGGTGCCGGACGCATCGAGTGGCCGATGAACTCGAAGCCGGACTCGTAGACATCGATGAGCGTGCCGAAGGGTTTGTCCGAGGCCTCGTTCTTGGCCCGGGCGTAGACCAGCGAACGCTGGGCGCGGGAGAAGGGCAGCGCGTCGCTGTCCGATTCCAGCAGGTACTGGCGGATCTCGGGGCGGATGCCCTCGACCAGGTAACGGATGTTGCCAAGGATCGGGTAATTGCGGCGCACCGCGTGGCGCGTCTGCAGCAGGTCGAACAAGCCAAGCAGGCTGAGCACGGCGGTGGTCAGGGTGAAGGGCCACAACCATTCGTGGTGCAGGAAGGGCAGGCTGGCCAGGGTGAACAGCACGCACCCGGCGAACACAGCGTAACGGCTCAGAAGTGACAGACTCATGCGAAATTCCCTTGCGAATGCTTCGGTCGAACCTCGACCTTAGCCCGCCGCGGCAAGCATTGGCCAGTCTGGGATAGCGCGAGCAAATGAAATCTTCGGTATCAAAAATCATTCTCAAAATATTATGTTATAAAGTATCTCTTTTGATCCGAGGGTACTTTCATGAAAGCAGGCATCCATCCCGATTACCGCCCCGTGCTGTTCCACGACACGGCAGCGGACGCATTCTTCCTGATTGGCTCGACGGTCGAGACCGACCGCACGCATCGGCACACCGATGGCCAGACCTACCCCTACGTGGCGCTGGATGTGTCCAGCGCATCGCACCCGGTGTACACCGGCCAGCAGCGCAAGACCACGGTGGAGGGGCGTGTGGCCGGGTTCAACAAGCGCTTTGCCGGGTTTGCCGGGCAGGCGAAATAAGCGCGCACCCGCCGTCGCGTCGAGCCGGTCAGGGATTGCGTATCGGGGCGCCGCGCAGCAAGTGCTGGCGCCATGCGTTTTGCTCCTCGCCGGTGGCCTCGACCAGGCAGCGGAACGTACCGCCTGCTCGCACCGCCACCGGCACGCCATCGCGGTAGAGCAGGCGATTGGCGCTCAGCGCTGGCAGCTTGGTGCCCGGCAGTAACGTGCCGAGCAGATTCAACGGGTCGCTGCCGCTGACCATCACCCCCTCACCCTTCGCCTCGCGCCGGCGTACCTGGCGCAACGAGGCCACGGCTTCGGGCAGGGCGAATTGTTCGCCAGCGAGCCCGGCGATGAAGCGACCGCCACGGATTTCCCCGCGCGCTTCCAGTCGGTGATAGCAGCGCAGCAGATCGCGCCAGGGCGGCAGCTGTTCGCTTTCACGCTCCAGCAGGCGCCAGCAGATCACGCCATAGCGGCGCAGCAACACGCGGGCGATGTACTCAAGGCGCTCGTCGTTGTCCTGTTCGAGGCTGCCACGGCGCAGCAATGACCAGCGCCCGGCCTGGAGCATGGGGCTGGCAAAGGCCATAGGACTGCGCCGGCCATGCCGCGCGGTGCGCCTGCTCACGGGCGTGATCAGGCTGCGCAAGCCGCTGAAGCCGTCGGCTGCGGCCAGTCCTGAGCCGACCAGTTCCTGCAGCGCCGTCTCCAATTCGCTGGGCAACAGGCGCGCCTCAGCGACGAGTTCGTCGAAGAACAAGGCGCCGTGCGCCTTTAAGGCCTGGTGCACGCGCTGCGCCCGTGGCCCCAGCGTATCGGGATCGGCGCCGCAGGTCAGGCTGCGCCACAGGCCCAGGCGTTCGCGTGGCAGCAACACCAGCGGCGTGCTCGACAGCGTGCTGCTCGACACGCTACCGGTGAGCCGGGTCCAGGCCCACTGACCGCTGCGGCAGGCGTCATCCAGCCAATGCGGGCTGTAGTCGCCGATACGGGTGGGCAGCACGTCCGCTTCCCAGGCCCCGGCCGCGCAAGGGAAGCCTTCGAGTTGCGCCAGTACCACGGTCACGGCCTGGGGACCGCGCAAGCGTTCGTCGGCGCTCAGGTGCTGCCAGTCGAACAGAAAACGCATGAAGTCCTGCAGGCTGACCGGCTCGATCTCCCGACGCAGACGCTTGACCGTATAACGATGAATCCGCGCCAGCAGATGCCGTTCGCACCACTGCAAGGCCGGTTGCGCAGGGCTGAAGTGTCCGCGCAGCAGATAGCCTTCGCCTTCCAGTCGTGCCAGGCCCTGTTCCACTTGGGTTTCGCGCAGCCCCAAGGGCTCGGCGATCTGCGCCAGCGTCTGTGGGCCGAAGCCACTGAGGCGGGCGCGCAGCAACTCGCACAGGGCGTCGTCGGCAGCGACAGGCTGGTCGAAGCCCGGCAGCGCCTGCACCGCAGGTGTCAGGACGGCGCCGGGGTAAAGGGTCGTCAGCGCCTTGAGTCGCTCACGGGGCAGCCACAGGCCTAGGTCGGCCGTCTCCAGGCGACAGGCACGCCCCCCGTGGGTCAAGTCCGCGAGCAGGGCGTCCCAGCCTGGGTTGGCCTGCACCTCGTCGGCGGTGACCACGCCCAGGCTCATCAGCGCTTCGTGCAGTTCATCGGCGTCACGCGGCTGCGGCCAGGCCTCGATTGCGACGGCGTGAATCGCCTCGGCATCCAGGGCGCCCAAGTCATCGGCGCTGTGCACGTCGCTCCAGCGTCGATTGAGCACCGCCTGGGTGCGCCGTTCTTCCAGCGGCGCGTCGTCGAGAAAGGCATAGGGCCGCGCGTTGAGGATGGCCGAGGCCAGGGGCGACGGGGCTGGCAGATCACGGGCGAGCAAGCGCACTTCGCCGCGCTCCATGCGCCGCAGCAAGGCCAGCCAGCCCTCGCTGTCCATGGCGTCGTGCAGGCAGTCGTCCAGCGTCTGCTGCACCAGAGGATGGTCCGGCACCTGGCGTTCGCCGACCAGGTTTTCCAGGCAGGCGATCTGGTCGGGAAAGACCGACGCCACCAGGTCTTCACTCTTCATCCGCTGGATCTGCGGGGCCACTTTGCGCCCGCCGACGTAGCGCGGCAGCGCCATCGCCGTAGCGGCGTTCCAGCGCCAGCGCACACCGAACAGCGGCGCGTCGAGCAGCGCCTGGATCAGGATCGACTCGGCGCTGCGGCTGGAGAGGTAGCGCCACACCTCGTCCAGTTCGAAGCTATGGCTGGTGGACAACGACAGCACGATGGCATCTTCGCTGGCCGCCGCTTGCAGCTCGAAGTTGAAGGTGCGGCAGAAGCGCTTGCGCAGGGCCAGGCCCCAGGCGCGATTGATGCGGCTGCCGAAGGGGGCGTGAATGATCAGTTGGGTGCCGCCGGATTCGTCGAAGAAGCGCTCCATCACCAGCGTCTGCTGCGAGGGCAGGGCGCCGAGCACGTGCCAGGTCCGCCCCAGGTAGTCGAGCAACTGACGGGCGCTGTCCTCGCCCAATGCGTAGTGCGTCATGAGCCAGTTCAGGGCGGCGTCGGGGTCGTCGGTCTGGCGTTGCAACTGCGCATCCAGGCCCTGTTGCAGACGCGCCACCGCCGCCGACAGCTCGTCGCTGCGTCCCGGCGCTTCGCCCATCCAGAACGGGATGTTCGGCGCCAGCCCCTGGGCGTCTTCGACCCGCACGCGGCCTGGCTCGATTCGCAGAATGCGGTAGGAGGCGTTGCCCAACTGGAAGATGTCGCCGGCGAGGCTCTCCACCGCGAAATCCTCGTTGACGCTGCCGATGTTCAGCGCCTGGGGCTCGAGCAGCACGGCGTAGTCGGCGGTCTGCGCAATGGTGCCGCCGCTGGTCAAGGCGACCAGCTGGCTGCCACGCCGACCGCGCAAGGTGCCGCTGACGGCGTCGCGGTGCAGGTACGCGCTGCGCACACCCTGGCGGCCGTTGTAGCCCTCGGCAAGCATGCGCAGCACCGCCTGGTAGCGTTCATCGCTGAGCGCGGCGTACGGCGTGGCGGCGCGCAGGCAGTCCAGCAGCGCCTGCTCGGGCCACGGCTGGTTGCTGACTTCGGCGACGATCTGCTGGGCCAGGACATCCAGCGGGGCTTCTGGCAGGTGCAAAGCATCGAGCTCGCCACGCTGTACGCAGTCGAGCAGGGCCGCACATTCGATCAGGTCGTCGCGGGAGGTCGCGAACAATCGGCCTTTGGGAATGCCATCGACCTGATGCCCCGAGCGGCCCACGCGTTGCAGGAAAGCAGCGATGGAGCCGGGCGAGGCGATCTGACACACCAGGTCGACCTCGCCGATATCGATACCCAGCTCCAGCGAGGCGGTGGCTACCAACAGCCGCAACTCGCCGGCTTTCAATCGCTGTTCTGCCGCCAGCCGGTGCTCCTTGGCCAGGCTGCCGTGGTGGGCGGCCACCTGGTCCTGGCCGAGGCGCTCGCTCAGGTGGCGGGTCAGGCGCTCGGCCAGCCGTCGTGTGTTGACGAACACCAGGGTGGTGCGGTGCTCGCGGGCCAAGGTGGCGAGGCGGTCGTAGACCAGGTCCCAGACATCGTTGGCCATTACCGCACCCAGCGGCACCGGCGGCACCTCGATGGCCAGGTCGCGTGCGCGGGCATGGCCGACGTCGACGATGGCGCAGGGTCGTTCGTGCCCGACCAGGAACTGCGCTACCCGCTCGATGGGACGTTGCGTGGCCGACAATCCTATTCGCCGCAGCGCTCGTCCGCTCAGGGCTTGCAGACGCTCCAGGCTCAGCGCCAGGTGGCAGCCGCGCTTGTTGCCGGCCAGGGCATGGATCTCGTCGACGATCACCGTGTGCACCTGGGTCAGCCCGGCGCGCCCGGACGCCGAGCCTAGCAGTACGTAGAGCGACTCGGGCGTGGTCACCAGAATGTGCGGCGCGCGTCGGCGCATGGCGGCGCGGTCTTTCTGAGGGGTGTCGCCGGTGCGCACGGCGGTGGTGATCTGCGGCGCGTGCAACCCCAGGTCGGCGAGCGTCTGGGCAATGCCTTCCAGCGGCGCCTGCAGATTCAGGCGGATATCGTTGGACAGCGCCTTGAGCGGTGAGAGGTAGACGACTTGGGTGTGCGCGGGCAACTCGCCGCCGAGCGCCAGGCCTTGGCGGAACAGTTCGTCGAGCACGGCGAGAAAGGCGCTGAGGGTCTTGCCCGAGCCGGTGGGGGCGGCCAGCAGCATCGACTGCCCGGCGTGGATCAACGGCCAGGCGCGGGCCTGGGCAGCGGTGACCGTGGCGAAGCGTTGCCCGAACCATTGGGCCACCGCAGGGTGGAACAGGTCGAGCGCCGGGTGGTGCAAGGCGGGCAGGTTCATGCCCCGTTTATGGCGACTGAATGCCCGCTTGGCAAGGGGCCATTCGTCTGGCTTGAAGCGCACGGGGCCTTTTCGGGTATCCTCCCCGCCCCGTCGTCGAGGAAGCCCTGCCCATGTCCCAGATCATCCATATCGCCGCTGCCCTGCTCATCGATCCGGCCGGCCGGACCTTGCTGGTGCGCAAACGCGGCACCCAGGCCTTCATGCAACCCGGTGGCAAGATCGACGCGGGCGAAACGGCGGTGCAGGCCTTGGCGCGCGAACTGCACGAAGAACTGGGCCTGCACATCGATCCCGAGCAGGCGGTGCACCTGGGCCGTTTCAGCGCGCCAGCGGCCAATGAGCCGGGCTTCGAGGTCCAGGCCGAGCTGTTTCGCGTTCACTGCGCCGAGGCGGTGACGCCTGCGGCGGAAATCGAGGAAGTGCAGTGGCTGGCCGCCGACCAGGCCAGCGCCCTGACCCTCGCGCCCTTGACCCGCGACCTGATTCTGCCGCTGTGGCGCGATGCCCTCAACGCACCGCGCTGACCCCATCGAGGGTGGCGAACGAGGTGTCCTTGGCCGTCAGCAGAAAGTCGCGCATGTACGGCGCATCAAGCATGTCGGTGCGCACGGCAGCATAGAGCGTGGCGAACAGGCCCTTGTCGCCCAGGCGCTTGCCCTTCACGTAGCCGCGCGAGCTGTACTCGTGCAAGGCCCAGTGGGGCATGCCGCACACGCCACGGCCGCTGGCCACCAGTTGCATCATCATCACGGTCAGTTCCGAAGTGCGCACGGCGGCCGGTTCGATGTCCGCTGGCTCCAGGAAGCGGGTGAAGATGTCCAGCCGGTCGCGTTCCACCGGGTAGGTGATGAGCGTCTGGTCGACCAAGTCCTCCGGCACGATGTAGGGCTTGGTCGCCAGCGCGTGCTGATTGGCCACCGCGAGCATGGCCTCGTAGGTGAACAGCGGCACGTAGGTGATGCCGGCCAGGTCCAGCGGGTCGGAAGTCACCACCAGGTCGAGGTCGCCACGGGCCAGCGCCGGCAGCGGAGCGAAAGCGAAACCCGAAGCCAGGTCCAGCTCCACCTCCGGCCAGGCGTCGCGGAATTGATCGATGGTCGGCATGAGCCACTGGAAGCAACTGTGGCACTCGATGGCCATGTGCAGGCGACCGGCGGTGCCGCCGGCCAGGCGCGCGATGTCGCGTTCGGCACCGCGCAGCAGCGGCAGCGTGGCGTCGGCCAGTTGCAGCAGGCGCAGGCCGGCGCTGGTGAAGCGGATCGGTTTGGTCTTGCGCACGAACAGTTGCATGCCAAGGCGTTCTTCCAGTTCTTTGAACTGATGCGACAGCGCCGACTGGGTCAGGTGCAGGCGCTCGGCAGCCTCCACAAGGCTGTCGGCCTCGCGCAAGGCGTGAAGAGTTTTCAGGTGACGGATTTCCAGCACGTGCAGCTCCGTGAGCAAATTTTGAGGAAAGTCAGATGAGGTTGAGTTTCCCTCATGTTGCGCGGTGTGTCGACCGCGGGATTAATGACCGTTCAGCGACCTTAATCAAACTGTCACGCAACTGTGGCAGCGCGCTTTAACGGATTTCATCAGACTCGCGCTCTACTGGGGATTTGCATTCTGGTGTTTCTGTCCATGCGGTACTTTCTGATTATTGTTCTGTTGCTGTGCGGGGGGCCGGCCGGTTTCGCTGCAGGGCGTTGCGATGCCCAGGTGCCGGTGCAGCGCGCCGAGCTGGGGGGATTGAGCCTGGTCTACCAGAGCGTCGGTACGCCGGGCGATCCGGCACTGCTGCTGGTGATGGGCCTGGGCGGGCAACTGATCCACTGGCCGGACGACGTGGTCGAGGCGTTGTGCCGCCAGGGCTTTCGGGTGATTCGCTACGACAACCGCGATGTCGGTCTGTCGCGCTGGAACCAGCCGCCGGCCTCGGCCAACCTCACCGTCGAATTGCTGCGCTACAAGCTGGGGCTGCCAGTGGCTGCCCCTTATAGCCTGACTGACATGGCCGGTGACGGCCTCGGGCTGATGGATGCGCTGGGCATCGAGCAGTTCCATGTGCTGGGCGTGAGCATGGGCGGCATGATCGCCCAGCATCTGGCGGCCATGGCGCCGCAACGGGTGCGTAGCCTGACCTTGATCATGTCCAGCTCCGGCGCCCAGGGCCTACCGGCGCCGAGTGCGGCGTTGGTGCAATTGCTCGCCCGGCGCAGCGCACCGAGCCGCGAGGTCGCGCTGGAGCAGCAGGCCGACTTGTTGGCGGCACTGGGCAGCCCAGCGGTGCACGATGACCGCGCGGTGTTGTTGCAGCAGGCCGCGCAGGCTTACGACCGGGCGTTCAATCCGGAGGGGGTCAAGCGCCAGATCATGGCGATTCTGGCCGAGCCGAGCCGGGTACAACTGCTCAATCGCCTGCGGGTGCCGACACTGGTGGTGCATGGCACGGCCGATCCCTTGCTGCCGGTGATGCACGGCGTGCACCTGGCCGCGCACATCCAGGGCAGTCAACTGCGCTTGATTCCGGGCTTGGCGCACCGATTCCAGGAGCCGTTCAAGGCGCCGCTGCTGGCGGCGGTACTGCCGTATCTGAAGTCGCATCGCCAGGAAACGGCGCACATCGCCGGGCTTTGAGCAGGCTGGCGTCTAGGCCTGGGGCCGCGCCGTCGGTGAGAGGCGCTCAGCCCAGGCCGTATTTCTTCACCTTGTCGAACAACGTGGTCTTGGCCATGCCCAGCTCCTGGCTGGCCTGGCTGAGGTTACCCCCGGTGCGCTGCAAGGCATCGCTGAGCAAATTGCGCTCGAAGGCTTCGACTGCCTCGGCAAAGCCCAGGCCCTGGCTGCCGCCGACGCCGGGTTTCTTGAACGCTGGCAGTCCCAGCGCGTAACGCTCGGCGACGTTGCGCAGCTCGCGTACGTTGCCTGGCCAGTCGTGGGCCATTAGCCGCGACAGGGTCTGGCTGTCCAATTGCGGCGCTTCACGATCAAAGCGCAGCGCTGACTGCTGGAGGAAATGTTCGAACAACTGGAGGACGTCTTCGCGGCGTTCGCGCAGTGGCGGCAGCTCGAGCGTAACCACGTTGAGGCGGTAGTACAGGTCGCTGCGGAACTGCCCCGTGGAGCCCAGCGCGTCGAGGTCAGACTTGGTGGCGGCAATTATCCGGCAGTCCACCGGAATGCTCTGGTTCGAGCCCAGCCGTTCGAGCGTGCGCTCCTGTAGCACGCGCAGTAGCTTGATCTGCAGGTTGACGGGCATGCTCTCGACCTCGTCGAGAAACAGCGTGCCGCCATTGGCGTGCTCGATCTTGCCGATGCGCCGCTTGCCGGCGCCGGTGAAGGCGTTGGCTTCGTGGCCGAAAATTTCGCTCTCGAACAGGTTCTCCGGCAGGCCGCCGCAGTTCAGGGCCACGAACGGCGCGCCCTGACGGCGGCTGAAATCGTGCAGGCAACGCGCGACCAATTCCTTGCCGGTACCGGTCTCGCCTTCGATCAGTACGTTGGCCGAGGTATCGGCGACGTTGGCGATCAGCTCGCGCAGCGCCTGCATGGCCGGCGAGCGGCCGATAATGCGCGCTTCCAGCGAGCCCTGGCCAGCCAACTGCTTACGCAAGGCCACCACTTCGCGTGACAGCCCGCGCTGCTCCAGCGCGCGGCGCACCACGTCCACCAGCCGCTCCGGCGAGAACGGCTTTTCCATGAAGTCGTAGGCACCGTTGCGCATCGCACCGACCGCCATGTCGATATCGCCGTGGCCGGTGATCAGCACCACCGGCAGGCTGCGGTCGCGGGCCTTGAGGCGGTTGAGCAGTTCCAGGCCATCGATGCCGGGTAGACGAATGTCGCTGACGACGATACCGGCGAAATCGTCGCCGATACGTTCCAGCGCCTGTTCGGCGCTGCCCACGCCTTCGCAGGCGATGTCCTCCAGCGCCAGCGCTTGCTGGCAGCCGAGCAGCACGTGGGGGTCGTCTTCGACGATCAGGACGGTCAGGGGAGCTGGGGTCATGGGGACTCTTCGTTCATGGTGTATCGGCCGAGTCGGTGGCGGGCGTTGCCAGCGGCAGGCTGAGGACGAACGCGGTGCCGCCGCCGGCAGGGTGTTCGACGCTCAGGGCGCCTTTGGCCGCAGCGGCCAGGCTGGCCGACAGCGTCAGGCCCAGGCCCAGGCCGTGCTCGCCCGGTTTGGTGGTGAAGAAGGGTTCGAACAGGTGTTTGCGCGCTTCATGGTCGATGCCGTGGCCATTGTCGCGTACCCGCAGGCGGTAGCGGTCGCCGGCCAGTTCGCCCTCCAGCCAAAGTTGCGGGTGGGCTTGGGCGGTCATGGCGTCCAGCGCGTTGCCGATCAGGTTGACCAGGATCTGTTCCAGCCGGGTCTGGTCGATGGCCAGTGCCTGGTCGTCGAAATCGCGGTGCAATTGCAGGCCGCAGGCACCGATACGGTTGGCCAGCACCTGCAAGGTGGCCTCCACCGCGCTATCGAGCGACGCCAGGCCGCTGTCTTCGCCGCGACGGGCGAAGGAACGCAGACTCGCGGTGATCCGGCCCATGCGGTCGATCAGGTCGTTCATGGTGCGTAGATTGGTGCTGGCGGTGTCCAGGGCGCCGCGTTCGAGGAAGCGCACGGTATTACCCGAGAGCGTGCGCAGCGCCGCCAGTGGCTGGTTGAGCTCGTGGGCGATGCTGGTGGACATCTGTCCAATGGCGGCCAGCTTGCCGGCCTGGACCAGCTCGTCCTGGGCGTGACGCAAGGTTTGTTCGGCATGACGGCGTTCGCGGATCTGACCTTTGAGCCGCTCGTTGCTGGCGCGCAGATCGGCGGTACGCTCGGCGATCCGCCGTTCCAACTGGCTGTTGGCTTCTTCCAGCGCTTCGCGGGCCGCCAGGCGGGTGGCGATCACCTTGCGCCGCTCGTTCCAGGCGATGCCGAGGATCGCCAGCAGGGCGAAGGCGACGCCTACCAGGATGCCTTGGATCATCGACTCGCGGTGCAAGTCCTGCAACGGGGTGAGCAGGGTGAAGTGCCAGGGTGTATCGGCCAGACGTCGGGTCTGTGCCAGGTAGGTGACTTCGTGGCTGGCGTCCTGGCCGCTGTCGCGGCTGGCCGGGAAGGTGAGCTTCTCCACGCCATCGCCCAGGGCTTCTCGCGCCAGAGGGTGCAGCTCGTTGAGCGGCCACCAGTAGTACTGCAGGCTGCGCGCCAGGTCCTCCTTGACCTGAGGGGTCAGCGGGCGGACCGATTTGAGCCGGCGCGCCGGATCGCTGGAGAGAATGATGATGCCGTTCTCGTCGCTGACGAAGGCTTCCAGGCGCGCGCGCTGCCAGCGCTCCTCCAGCGTGTCCAGGCGCACCTTGATCACTGCCACGCCGATGATCCGACCGTGCTCCTCCAGGCCGTGGGCCAGGTAATAGCCGGCCTCGCCAGTGGTACTGCCGATGCCGTAGAAGCGCCCTGGTTGGCCGCGCACGGCATCCTGGAAATAGGCGCGGAAGGCCAGGTCCTCACCCAGGAACGAGTCGGGGTCTCGCCAGTTGCTGGTGGCCTGGACCCGGCCGTTGGTGTCCAGCACATAGATGGCCCGGCTGCGGCTGCGCCGGTTCAGGCCTTCGAGGTATTCGTTGACCGCCTGGCGTGGACCGCCGTCGGGGTCGGCGAGCAATTGCGAAACGCTGTCTTCGAGTTCCAGCAGGCTGGGCAGGTAGGTGTACTTGCTGATTTCGCTCTCGACCGTGCGCGCATGCAGCTCGAGCTGGCGTTCGCCGTTCTCGCTGAGGGTGCGGATGCCGTTGCTCTCGCTGATCATGTAGCCGACCGACCCCAGGCCGACCATCAGCAGGATGATCAGAGGCGGTAGAAACAGTTGGCGGATCAGGCGGGATTTCACGGCAGGCTGTGCAGGGCGAAGAAGCGAGGGATCGCATTTCATCACAGTGGCCTTGTCACCACCAGCGTGCGCCGCCTTGGCGGACGGCGCACGCCTGGCGCATCAGTGCTGCAGGATCTTGCTGAGGAAGTGCTGGGTGCGTTCATGACGCGCTTCGGGTTTACCGAAGAAGTCTTCCTTCTGGCAGTCCTCGATGATGTGGCCCTTGTCCATGAAAATGACCCGGTTGGCGACCTTGCGTGCGAAGCCCATTTCATGGGTGACGCACATCATGGTCATGCCCTCATGGGCCAACTCGACCATCACGTCCAGCACCTCGTTGACCATTTCCGGGTCCAGCGCCGAGGTCGGTTCGTCGAACAGCATGACGATCGGGTCCATCGACAGCGCCCGGGCAATCGCCACGCGCTGTTGCTGACCGCCGGAAAGCTGACCGGGGTGCTTCTTGGCGTGGGCGCCCAGGCCCACGCGGTCGAGCAGGGCCAAGCCTTTCTTGGTGGCTTCGGCTTCGCTGCGCCCAAGCACTTTGCGCTGAGCGATGGTCAGGTTCTCGGTGATCGACAGGTGCGGGAACAGCTCGAAGTGCTGGAACACCATGCCGACCCGCGAGCGCAGCTTCGGCAGGTTGGTCTTCGGGTCGGCGATCGAGGTGCCGTCGACCACGATGTCGCCCTTCTGGAAGGGCTCCAGCGCGTTGACGCACTTGATCAGGGTGGACTTGCCCGAGCCGGACGGGCCGCAGACCACCACCACTTCGCCTTTCTTGACTTCGGTGGTGCAGTCGGTCAGTACCTGGAAGTCCCCGTACCACTTGTTGACGTTCTTGATGGAAATCATACGGTGATCCTTTTTTGCAGGCGCTTGACCAACCAGGAGGCGGAGAAACTGATGATGAAGTACACGACACCGGCAAAGATCAGGAACTCGTGGGAGCGCCCGATGATGTCGCCGTTGGCGCGTGCCGAGTTGAGGAAGTCGATCAGACCCACGGTGTATACCAGCGAGGTGTCCTGGAACAGGATGATGCTCTGCTGCAGCAGCAACGGAGTCATCTTGCGAAATGCCTGGGGCAGGATGATCAGGCGCATGCACTGTCCGTAGGACATCCCCAGGGCTTGGGCGGCGCCCATCTGGCCTTTGGAGATCGACTGCACACCGGCGCGCACGATTTCGCAGAAGTAGGCAGCCTCGAACATCATGAAGGCCACGACGCAGGAGGTGAAGGCGCCGATCGGGGTGTCTTCACCGGTGATCCAGCGCAACACGAAGGGCACGGCCAGGTAGAACCAGGTGATTACCAGCAGCAGTGGGATCGAGCGGAAGTAGTTGACATAGGCCCCTGCCAGGTTGGCCATCAGCTTGCTCGAGGACAGGCGCATCAGCGCCAGCAAGGTGCCCAGCACGATACCGCCGACCACGCCCATGACCATCAGTTGCAGGGTGATCAGCATGCCATCCCACAGGGCTGGCAGTGCGGGGATGATTTCACTGAAATCCAGGTCCATCATTTACCTCCCACGGAAATCAGGCCCGGCACGGCGACTTTCCTCTCGATCAAGCGCATGAGCAGCATCAAGCTCATGTTCAAGGTGAAGTAGATCAGCGTGGCCAGGGTAAAGGCCTCGAACAGGTTGGCGGAGAACTCGGCGGTTTGCTTGGTCTGTGCCAGCAACTCCATCAGACCGATCAGCGACGCTACCGACGAATTCTTGAACACGTTGAGGAATTCGGAAGTGAGCGGCGGGATGATGATCCGATAGGCTTGCGGCAGCAGCACGTTCATGTAGATCTGCGTCAGGCTGAAGCCCATCGCCCGCCCGGCCGATTCCTGTCCGCGGGGCAGGGCCTGGATGCCGGTGCGTACCTGCTCGCACACGCGCGCGGCGGTGAACAGGCCCAGGCAGATGACTACGCTGATCAGTGCCGAGGTGGTCGGGTTGAGATCCTGCTTGAACCATTCCTGCAGGCCTTCGGGCAGCAGGTCCGGTACCAGGAAGTACCAGATGAACAACTGCACCAGCAGCGGTACGTTGCGGAACAGTTCCACATAAGCGGTGGCGATGCCCGATACGAGGCGATTCGGCACGGTACGCATCACGCCCAGCAGCGATCCCAGCAGCAAGGCGATGATCCAGGCTGAAACGGCGATGGCAATGGTCCAGCCCAGACCGGTGATGTACCAGTCCAGGTAGATTTCGTCGCCCACGCCGGTGGACTTGAAGAAAACGCCCCAGTCCCAGTTGTAATTCATCGGGATTTCCCCTCAGACGGTTGTTTCACGGGCACCTTTGAACTTCCAAGGGCGCAGGCGCCCTTGGAAGTAAAGGTTAGACACTAATGAGTGGCCTGTCGGATCGATTGCGGTGCGTTGGAGCACCAGGCCACTAGCTACTGGAGGTCAGGACTTCTTTTCGTCCGCAGCCTTGTCGGTAGGCTCGGCAATCAGCTTTTTCAGTTCGTCGCTCATTGGGAATTGCAGGTTCAGACCCTTCGGCGGAATCGGCTGCTCGAACCATTTGTTGTAGCTCTTCTCGACAGCGCCCGACTTGTAGTAGGCAATGATGGCGTCGTCGACTGCTTTTTTGAACTGGGGATCGTCCTTACGCACCATGCAACCATAGATTTCGTAGGATTGCGGGGTGCCAGTAATGACCCAGTCGGTCGGTTTCTTGGCCTTGGCCATCTCGCCGGCCAGCAGGGCGTCGTCCATCATGAAGGCGACTGCACGACCGCTTTCGAGCATGTTGAAGGCTTCACCGTGGTCCTTGGCGGAGATCACGTTCATCTTCATGTTTTTCTCGGCGTTCATCGCTTTGAGCAGACGCTCAGAGGTGGTGCCCGCGGTGGTGACGACGTTCTTGCCCGCCAGGTCCGGGAAGTCTTTGTACGCCGGCTGACCGTCCTTGACCTTGGTCAGCAAGCGAGTGCCGACTTCGAAGATGCCCACGGTAAAGCCAACTTGTTGCTGGCGTTCGACGTTGTTGGTGGTGGAGCCGCACTCCAGGTCAACGGTGCCGTTCTGCACCAGCGGGATGCGGTTCTGGGAAGTGACGAGCTTGTAATCGACCTTGATATCGGTGCCCAGCTGCTTTTTCAGCGCCTCGACCACGGCCAGTTGGACATCATGGGAGTAACCCTGAGGAACGGTGCCGCCCGTCAGGTACGAGAAGGGAATGGAAGAGTCGCGATGACCCAGGCTGATGGTGCCGGAATCCTTGATCTTCTTGAGCGTGCCGGTCAGCTCTTCAGCCATGACCGGCGAAGCGATGACGGCGGCGGCGATTGCAGCGCCCAGCAATTGACGAACGATACGCATCAAATTTTCCTCGACGTTTGTTTTTCTTATGGAGCCGTTGGCGGACTCTTCGTTCAACGAACACACCGTGGGGGAGGGTGTTCGGCTTTTAAGTGTAGAGCATGACTCGTGCCAAACTCAGATATCGATCATAACGTCTGAATTTACTTGGCTTAAGTCTTTTCTGGATCGCCAGATGAACAGTCCGTGTGCGGTTTTCCGAATAGGGTGTGCTTGCTCGTTCGGAATGCCGAACGAGAAGGTTGGTGGCCAAGTGGGTATTAGCTGATTACCACCAGGGTCTGCCCAGAAGCGGGTGTGCTGATGGACACCACCAGCGAGACGCAACCATGACCCCTGTTCTGCATCCTGAATCCGTCGATACCTTCATCGCCTCTCGTTTGCCGCCTTGGTTAACCCAGGCAGGTCTCGATCAGTTCACACTCTACCGCCGTGCCTTGTTCACCCACCGGGCGTCTGCCGAGCGTCTGGCGGCACTGCTCGACAGCATCCCAACGCTCGACGACTTCGCCGAACAGCGGCTGGGCCAAGCGCTCAAGGCCAGGGGCGTGCCTCAGACCGACCTGCGTCGTTCCTGCGTACGCATCACCCGGCAGGTCAAGGCGCCTTCGGTCGGTACCGCTCTGCCGGGGCCGGTATATCCGGTGGTGTCGCAGCAAAGCTTGCTCGGCGCGGCGTTGCACAATTTTCATGTGGCGGAGACCCGTCCACATTTCATGCGCACTGGGCAATTGCTGGACCCCCAGGGCAAGCCTCTGCCGTTGGGGCTGGAGGCTTTCGCTGGGCTGTGTCGTCAGGTGGACATCGGCAAAGCCTACCAGGCGCGACTAGAGCAATGCCTGCGCCCGGCCGATGTTCCTGGGCAGCCCCCCGGAGAGGGGCGCAGGGTCGTGAATCGTGTCTTCGAGGAGAGCTGGCGTGCCAGCCTGGAGTTGGCCGTGCGTACGGCCAGGTTGAAAGACGAGCTGGACGAGACCCGCTACCTGCAACTCCTCCCGCTGTTCGCGCGCCCCCCCGTCGTGCCGACATTGCCAGTGATGCTCACGACGTGCCAGCCCTACCTGCTCGGCAAGTGCCTGCGAGGCGTGGTGGGCATCGAGGTTCGGGATGTCGGAAAAACCGAGCTCAGCGCGGTGTTGATCTGGATTGCAAACGATCCTGAGCGTCCGATGAGCTGCCATCGGTCCTGGGACGCCTTCTACCGCGCCCAGGCCGAACGTCTTCGACAGGTCGGTTATCAGCGCTTCTTCCAGCATTTGGTCAGCCTGCGTGATCGCCCACAGTTCCTCAGCGTGCTGAGAGCACGGCTGGCCAAGCTCGACGCATCGCAGGCCGATCATCTGGATGGTCGCGCCCTGCCGCTGGCAGAACCGCTGTTTTCCCACTTACGCCAGCAGCAGATCGATACCCTCTTCGACGACGCGCGATTGCTGGCGGTACCCACGGGTGACGAGGACGAGGAAGACCGGCAGCAACGTCTGCAAAGCTACTTATCGTTGGGCATGGACTTGGTAGGCATGGCAGGGTTCTTCGTTCCGCTGCTGGGTCAGGCGCTACTGGTGGTTGGCGTGGCGCAGATCGCCAATGACATTTATGAGGGGTACGAGGACTGGCAGATCGGTGACCGCAAAGGGGCCATCGACCATGCATTGAGTATTGCCGAGCAAGTGGTGATTGGCGCTGTGGTGTCGGTAGGCGGCGCTGCTGTGGCACAGCGGCTGCCGCGCCTGGACTTCGTCGACGCCCTGGCACCGGTACGCCTGGATGATGGCCAGGTGCGGTTAATGGATCCGCAACTGGCCGGCTACTACCGGCCGGAGGCTGCTCAAGCGATCGCGGTGGGGCAAAGCCGCTTCGGGCTTGCGTTCGAAGAGGGTGGAGATTCGGCACGTATCGTTCATCCATCACGCCCCGAGGCATACCCTCCGCGCGTGTCGAGCAATGGCGCGTCCGGCTGGCGACACGAGCTTGAGCGGCCACAGCATTGGCAAGGCGCTCGTGAGTTGCTGAGCCGATTTGGCGACGGCTTCGGCGACATTCCCGATACAGTGGCCGAGGATGTACTACAGATCACAGGTATGAGTCAGGATCAATTGCGTCGCCTGCATCTGGAGAGCGCGCCGGCGCCGGCCCGGCTGGCCGATCTGGTAGACCTGCTTCGTCTGCACCAAGCTCAGCCGGATGCCGGGATGGCTGCACTGGAGGAACAACAGTTCTTGCGCCAACGTCCGAGCTCGACCCATGAACGTCTGCTCAAGGACAGTTTTCCAGGACTCACGCTGCGCTGCATCCAGGAACTGCTGGAGCGGTCGGGCACCGCGGATATCGAACGGCTGACCAGCGCCGGACGCGTGCCTCTCTCGCTCGCCGAGCACGCGCGCTGGGCCTTGCGCCAGCGCCGACTGGATCGCGCCTGTGCGGGGTTGCGCTGGCCATGGGCGAGCTCTGCGGACAGTGAGCAACTGGCGCTGGGGCTGCTGGATCAGCATGCGCCCTGGCCGGACTCTGTGCGTGTCGAAGTGCGCGACACGACCGCGCAAGGCCCGTTGTTGGCCAGTCATGGCTCTCTGCAGGCGTCGGAGCTGCTGACGGTCGTCCGCGCAGCCGATGGCTATCGAGTGCAGGGCACCGACGCCCCTTCGAATCACGTGATCGGTGCATTATTGAGCCGGCTGACTACGCAGCAGCGCAGCGTTCTGGGCCAAAGTGCGTCCAGCGAAGCGGCGCTATTGGCCAAGGTCACTCACGCTATCGATCGTGAACGCGCTGCATCGATACTGGGCATGAAGGGTGACCGGGCTGGCTTCGCGCCACCCCGTCGATTCGCCGACGGTCGGCTGGGCTACCCGCTCAGCGGGCGTGCCGGGGGAGATCGACAGGCGATACGACGCGGTATTCATCAGATTTATCCAACGCTCGATGCCCTGCAACTGGATGCCTATCTGGAGTCCTTGGGTCAGCAGCGGGTGGGCCTTTGGGAGCATTATGCGCAGTTGCAAGACCAGTTGGGCCGGCTGCGCCAGGCGCTGGCGAGTTGGCAGAGAAACTGGTCGAATCCGCTCGATGCGCTCAGGCGTCGCCGCGTGGCCACGTCGATTCGCCGTAGCTGGCGACGCAAAGTCACCGATCAGGCGGAGGACTTCGTACTGCTCATCGATGGCGAGTCGGTCGGCAGCCTGCCTCGCTTGCCCTCAGACGTGAGCTTTGCGCACATACGCCGTCTGCGCCTGCGCAACATGGCGCTCGAAGACATCGACAACGGATTTCTCGGGCGCTTCGAGAGGTTGATCGAGCTGGATCTGAGCGCCAATCGGCTGCAGGCCATTCCACAGGCCATCGAGCAGATGCCCCGACTTCGCGAGCTACGTCTGGCCAACAACCGCATCAGCCTGACGGCTGCTGGCGAACGCACCTTGTCAATGCTGCACGAGCTGGAGGTGCTTGACCTGAGCCACAATCCGCTGGGGCGTGCTCCGGCACTCACGCAGTTGCGACGTCTGCGCGAAGTGCGCCTGCGCGATGCCGGTCTCAATGCGCTGCCCGAGCAGGTCAGTTGGCGCGGTAGGGTGGACGTGCGTGACAACCAGATTCGCCAGTTGCGCGAGGATTTGCGTCAGTTGCGCGACCAGCTAGAGCGAACGGCGCTACATGACAATCCTCTGAACGAGGCCAGCGAGGCTTTGGCCGACCAGGCGGCGGGGATTGCGTCCGGGGTTCGCGGCAGCCCGTCGTTCCGGCATGCTCCCGTGGACATCGCGTTGCGCGATGCGTGGGTTGGCGATGTCAGTGCGCAACTGCGCGACAGGCGCCGTGCGATCTGGGCGGCGTTACAGGGGGAAGCGGAATCGGTAGACCTGTTTCGGTTTCTCGCCGACCTGCTCGAGAGTGAAGAGGCCGAGTCCTACCCCCAGTACTACCGCAAACGCGTATGGCAGATCCTGCAAGCGTGCGAACAGCACACGGCACTGCGTCAACGGTTGTTTCTGGAGGCGGCAGGGCCTGGCACCTGTGAGGATCGCTTGACATTGGTGCTCGAGCAGATGGAGATCGCCGTCATGGCCCAAGGTGTCCTGGCTGCGGGCAACGCAACTGAATCAGAAGCGAATCTGGTCGCGCTTGGCCGGGGGCTGTTCCGCCTCGACGAAGTCGATCGCATTGCCTCGCGGCATATCGTGCGCATGCGCGAGGAACCCATGGCGGTGGTGGACGAGATCGAGGTGCGCTTGTATTACCGGCAGAGGTTGCTCAGGCCGCTGGCATTACCGATCAATGCTGACGAAATGTATTACGAAAGCTTCGCAAACGTCACCACCAGCCACCTTTCGGCGGCGCAGCAGGAGGTGCTGGCTGCAGAAACGCCCAGGGTCCTGGCTGAATCGATTGCTCAACGACCTTTCTGGGGCGAGCAGATGCGCGTCCTGCACCCGCAGCGCTTCGACGCGCTGGCAGACCAGTTCCATGGTCGGATGGAAGCGTTGGAGGCGCAGGTCGAGCGTCACGCGATCGACGAGTGGACATATGAACTGCGCAGCAGGGGGCTCAAGTACGAGTACGAGATAGCCGAGAGCAGATTGTTGCGCACGATGGCAGAGCAGGCCCTGCGACGTCTGCAGTGATGTCGCCCGAGCCGGGGCCGGTCATGAGTCCCGGCCCGCGGAATTCAGGCGGCTGCCCGATGAAGTCTGTGTTGTAGATAGTCGGCCAAAGCCTGTTGCTCGGCGGGGGTGGTGAACAAACCCAGCTTGGTTCGACGCCAGAGGATGTCGTCAGCGGACACCGCCCACTCTTGCTCGCACAGATAATCCACCTCGCGGGCGAACAGGCCGCCGCCGATGGCCTGGCCAAGATCGTCCGGCCCCTGCACATCCTGCAGCAAACGCCAGACACGGTTGCCATAGGTGACCGCCCAGCGCTTGGCGATGTCCTGTGCCAGCCAGCCGTGGGCCGCCAACAGGGCTTGCACCAACGCTTGCACGCTGGTCATGTCCTCACCGCCGGGCAGCGCCGAGGTGGCGGTCCAACTGCCGCGCATCTGGGGAAAGAACGGCTTGAGTTCGGCCATCGCCGACTCGGCCAGTTTGCGGTAGGTGGTCAGCTTGCCGCCGAACACCGACAGCAGAGGCGCCTGATCGGCGTGGCGTGACAGTGCCAAGGTGTAGTCACGGGTGACTGCCGAGGGGTTGTCGGACTCGTCGTTGCACAGCGGGCGCACGCCGGAGTAGGTGTGCTGGATGTCGACACGCGATAGCTGATGGTTGAAATGGGCATTGACCACGTTCAGCAGGTAATCGGTCTCGGCCTCGGTGATCGCAACTTGCGCCGGATCGCCGCTGTATTCGCGGTCGGTGGTGCCGATCAGGGTGAAACGGTCCAGATAGGGGATGCAGAAGACGATACGCTGATCTTCGTTTTGCAGGATGTAGGCCTGCTCACCTTCGTACAAGCGCGGCACGATCAGGTGGCTACCTTGGATCAGGCGAATGCCGTAGGGCGCGTCCAGTTTCAGATCGTCCTTGATGAAGCTGGCCACCCAAGGGCCGGCGGCATTGACCAGCGCGCGGGCCCGAATGCTCTGCAGACGACCGTCGGCATGCTGCAACTCCACCTGCCACACGCCATCGACGCGCTCGGCGCGCAGGCAGCGGGTGCGGGTCTGGATAGTCGCTCCTTGCTCACGGGCGGCCATGGCGTTGAGCACCACCAGGCGGGCATCGTCGACCCAGCAGTCGGCATATTCGAAACCGCGGCTGATCTCGGGCTTGAGCGGGTAGCCCGGACCGAAGCGCAGGCTGCGCGAGGCGCCCAGGCGTTTGCGCTTGCCGAGGTGATCGTAGAGGAACAGGCCGGCGCGAATCATCCAGGCCGGGCGCAGGTGCGGGCGGTGTGGCAGGACGAAGCGCATGGGCTTGACGATATGCGGCGCCTTGGCCAGCAACACTTCGCGCTCGGCCAAGGCTTCGCGGACCAGACGGAATTCGTAGTGTTCCAGGTAGCGCAGGCCACCGTGAATGAGCTTGCTGCTGGCCGAGGAGGTGTGCTGAGCCAGGTCGTCCCGCTCGCAGAGAAACACCTTCAGGCCACGCCCGGCAGCGTCCGCCGCGATGCCGACGCCATTGATGCCGCCGCCGATCACGGCAAGGTCATAGCACTCTGCGGGGGTCGATGGGGTCTGTGGGGACTGGGACACGGGCAAGGCCTCCTGGGCACGGCTCACAGCGAATGTGAACATCGATGTTCGTTTGCGAAAATACTAGCGCAACAAAACGGCCCTTTCCAGTCGCGATCAATAGAAAATACTGATCGCTTACGGACTAAATGAACATTTGTGAACATGAGATGACGGCCGCGCCGGGTCGTCCCCGGCGGGCGCCGTCCAGGAAGGCTCAGACGACCTCGAGGCGAACTTTGTTCTGGTTCAGCAACTGCGAAAGCGCCGGGGTCGGCGTCTGGTCGGTGACCAGGCAGTCGATCAGGTTGATCGAACCCAGTCGCACCATGGCGTTGCGCCCGAACTTACTGGAGTCGGCCGCGAGCAGCACTTGTCGAGCGTTGGCGATGATCGCCTGGGAGACGCGCACTTCCTGATAGTCGAAGTCCAGCAGGCTGCCGTCTTCGTCGATCCCGCTGATACCGACCACGGCGAAATCCACCTTGAACTGGCTGATGAAGTCGACGCTGGCCTGGCCGACCACGCCGCCGTCACGGCGCACGGTGCCGCCGGCCACCAGTACCTCGAAGTCGTCCTTGGCGGCGAGGATCGAGGCCACGTGCAGGTTGTTGGTGATCACCTTGAGGTGGTTGTGGTTGAGCAGGGCGCGGGCGATGGATTCGGTGGTGGTGCCGATGTTGATGAACAGCGAGGCGTGATCGGGAATCTGCCGGGCCACGGCTTCGGCGATGCGCTGCTTTTCGTCGCGCATCTGGTCGGCGCGCATGGCATAGGCGGTGTTCTCGACGCTCGAGTCGTAGGCGGCGCCACCGTGATAGCGACGCAGCAGGTTGGCTTCGGCCAATTGGTTGATGTCGCGGCGGATGGTCTGGGGGGTGACGACGAACAGTTGGGCCATTTCCTCGATACTGACGTAGCCGCGTTCGCGCACCAGTTCGAGAATTTGTTGTTGGCGGGGGGGCAGATTCATGGGCGGTCCTTTGGGGCTGCCGGACAAATGCTGCAATGATGCCGTAGGACGGGGATGTCGGCCAGTGGCGTATCCCACCGCTGCGTCCTGGCCCTGTAGGCGCGGCGAAGCACCGCGCCTACAGGGTGCAGCAGGCTTCAGTCGGTGTGATCTTCCCAGTCACGGGTGCGCTCGACGGCTTTCTTCCAGCCGGCATACAGCTTTTCTTTGTGCGCGTCGTCCAGTTGTGGGCTGAACTCACGCTCGATGATCGCCTTGTCGCGCAACTCGTCCAGGCTGCCCCAGAACCCGCAGGCCAGGCCCGCCAGGTAGGCAGCGCCCAGGGCGGTGGTCTCGCGCATCTTCGGCCGCTCGACACAGGTACCGAGAATGTCGGCCTGGAACTGCATGAGGAAGTTGTTGGCTACCGCACCGCCGTCCACGCGCAGTTCGGACAGGCGCTGGCCGCAGTCCTGCTGCATGGCGTCGAGCACGTCGCGGGTCTGGTAGGCGATCGACTCCAGCGCCGCGCGGATGATGTGATCGACTTTCACCCCACGGGTCAGGCCGAACAGCGCGCCGCGTGCGTAGGGATCCCAGTAGGGTGCGCCCAGGCCGGTGAAGGCTGGGACCAGGTAGACGCCGTTACTGTCCTTGACCTTGCTGGCGAAGTACTCGGTGTCCAGTGCGTCGTTGACGATCTTCAGTTCGTCGCGCAGCCACTGCACGGTGGAACCGCCGTTGAACACGGCGCCCTCCAGGGCGTAAGCCACCTCGCCGCGCGGTCCGCAGGCGATGGTGGTGAGCAAGCCGTGGGACGAGGTCACGGCCTTGTCGCCGGTGTTCATCAGCAGGAAGCAGCCGGTGCCATAGGTGTTCTTGGCCTGGCCAGGTTCCACACACATCTGGCCGAACAGCGCCGACTGCTGATCGCCCGCGATGCCGGCGATGGCGATGCCGCTCTTGGTGTGGCCGTAGACTTCGGACGAGGGGCGCACCTCGGGCAGCATCTGCCGCGGAATGCCGAGGATCTCCAGCAGTTTGTCGTCCCACTGCAGGCTATGGATGTTGAACATCAGCGTGCGCGAGGCATTGGTGTAGTCGGTGACATGCACCTTGCCGCCGGAGAATTTCCAGATCAGCCAGCTGTCGACGGTGCCGAACAGCAGTTCGCCGCGCTCGGCGCGCTCGCGCACGCCCTCGACGTTGTCCAGGATCCACTTCAGCTTGGTGCCGGAGAAGTAGGGGTCGGTGACCAGTCCCGTGGTTTCGCGAATGTACTGTTCGTGACCGTCACGCTTGAGCTGGGCGCAGATCTCGGTGCTGCGTCGGCACTGCCAGACGATGGCGTTGTACACCGGGCGCCCGGTTTCCTTGTCCCACACCACGGTGGTTTCGCGCTGGTTGGTGATGCCGATCGCGGCCACCTGGGCGTGGCTCAGGCCGGCCTGTGCCAGGGCTTCGACCATGGTTGCGCTCTGGGTGGCGAAGATTTCCATGGGGTCATGCTCGACCCAGCCGGCCTGCGGGTAGTGCTGGACGAACTCGCGCTGGGAGGTACCGACCACGTTGGCGTCGCGGTCGAAGATGATCGCCCGCGAACTGGTGGTGCCCTGGTCCAGGGCGATGATGTAGTGCTTATCCTGGGTGTCTGTCATGGTCGTTGCCTTGCACGAAATGGGTAGGGTCAGGGCTTCAAGGGGCCAGGTGGCTCAGTGCCGATCTCAGGAGGCCTGAGTATCGCCCTGGTTGACGGCCGCTGTCTGCGGTTGGGCGGCTTCGGCCGTCGGCAGGCTGCGGGCGATGAGTACGCGGTAGCCTGCGGCCCCCAGGCAAGCACCGAGAATCGGTGCCAGCAACGGGACCAGGAAGTACGGGATGTCGCGTGCGCCGGTGAAGGCAATATCGCCCCAGCCGGCAAAGAAGGTCATCAGTTTGGGACCGAAATCTCGGGCCGGATTCATGGCGAAGCCGGTCAGTGGGCCCATGGCGCTGCCGATCACCGCGATCAGCAGGCCGATCAGCAACGGCGCGGTGGCGCCGCGCGGCAGGCCGTTGTTGTCATCGGTCAGGGCCATGATCACGGCCATGAGGATGGCGGTGATGATCACTTCCACCAACGCCGCCTGGGCGGTGGACAGCGAGGGATGCGGGTAAGTGGAGAACACCGAGGCCAGCTCCAGGCTCGCCGGACTGCCGCGCAGCATGCCGTGGGCCTGTTCGAAATCGAAGAACAGCGTGCTGTACAGGCAATACACCAACGCAGCGCCACAGAACGCACCGGCTACCTGAGCGATCACGTAGAACGGCAGTTTGCGCTTCTCGAAACCGGCGAACAGCGTCAGCGCGATGCTGACCGCCGGATTCAGGTGAGCGCCCGATACCCCGGCACTGAGGTAGATCGCCATGCTGACGCCAACCCCCCAGATGATGCTGATTTCCCACAGGCCGAAGCTGGCGCCGGCGACCTTGAGCGCAGCGACGCAGCCGGTGCCGAAAAAGATCAGCAGTGCCGTACCCAGGAATTCGGCCATGCATTGGCCGCCAAGCGTCGGTTGTCGTAGAGCTGTGGTCATGGATGAACCTCGGTTCTTGTTGTTGTGAGACGCTGAGCGCTCAGCGGTTCTCGCCGGTAATCCATCCCCATGAATCATCAGCGAGTGTACGAATGTGCACTTTTTCTGTGCGTGTTTTCTTCAAAAACGAAAAAATATAGACAAGAAACGCTGATGTCAAAGGTCGAAAGTGAACGATCAGCCACATTTCGACTCACGACCGCGCAGTCGTTTGCGCACTGCTGGTGCAGGCGGCAGAAGGCCACTGGCTGGCCCCGGGCAATTGGCCTACAGTAGCCGCCGAGCCGATCCTGACTGGAGCTGTGCATGACCCCCGCCCTCGACCTGTTGAAGAACGCGCGCGCCGAACATCGCGTGCTCAGCTACGAACACGACCCAAAGTCCGCGTCCTATGGCCTGGAGGCTGCCGAGAAACTCGGGCTGGATCCGCAGCAGGTGTTCAAGACACTGCTGGCGTGCAGCGAGAAGGGAGAATTGCTGGTTGCGGTGGTGCCGGTGGTCGGCACGCTCGATCTGAAGGCGTTGGCCCATGCCGCCGGGGTGAAAAAGTGCGAGATGGCCGACCCTGCCGCCGCGCAGCGTGCCACCGGCTATTTGGTAGGCGGCATCAGTCCGCTGGGGCAGAAGAAGCGCTTGCGCACCTTCATCGATGCATCAGCGCAGCAGTTCGACAGTATTCATGTCAGTGCCGGACGGCGCGGCCTGGAGGTGGAACTGGCCGCTGCGGTGCTGGCCGAGCATACCAAGGGTGTGTTCGCCAGCATCGGCCGGGGCTGAGACGAGCGTCACAGCCCGGCCGCAGTGATCAATGGGCTGGACTGTGGCGGCGCACGCCGTTGTCCTGCGTGGTGAGGTGCGCGGCTACGCTGCCGGGCACGGCGAACAGCACCAGATGATCGGCCGCTACGGCAATGCCCACGTCCTGACCGATCTGATGATCGACATGACTGGGGAAGATCGCCTCCAGTTGGCTACCGGTCGGCAGTTGCAGGCGATAGAGGGTTGAGGCGCCGAGGAAGCTCTTGCCGTGGATGCGCGCGCGCAATGCGCTGTCCGGGGCATGCACGATGTCGTCGGGTCGCAACAGCACGTCCACTGCGCTGCCCGCGGGCATCGCATAGGCACGGTTGCCGCGCAGCTCGCCCAGCTCCGTGGTGACGGCCTCGGGGCTGCTCATTTGCCCACGGATGAAGTAACCCTGGCCGATGAAGCTGGCGACGAACGGCGTCTGCGGTTCGTGGTACAGGTTGTAGGGCGTGTCCCATTGCTCCAGGCGACCTTCCTTGAACACACCGACATGGTCGCTGACGGCGAAGGCTTCTTCCTGGTCATGGGTGACCAGAATCGCACTGGTGCCGCGGCTCTTGAGAATGTCGCGCACCTCGTGGCTCAGGCGCTTGCGCAGCTCGACGTCGAGGTTGGAAAAGGGCTCGTCGAGCAGCAGCAGTTGCGGCTCCGGCGCCAGCGCGCGGGCCAGCGCGACGCGTTGCTGCTGGCCGCCGGACAGCTCGTGCGGGTAACGCCCGCCCAGGCCGCCGAGCTTGACCAGTTCGAGCATGTCTTCGACCACCTGGGCCTGGCGTGGGTGCTTGGCGATGCCGAAGGCGATGTTCTGCGCCACCGTGAGGTGCGGGAACAGCGCGTAATCCTGGAACACCATGCCGATGCGGCGCTTTTCCGGTGCGAGGGTGAAGCCGGCGCGCGAGATGACCTCGCCGGCCAACTGGATCTCGCCGTCATGCACCGGCTCGAAGCCGGCGATGGCGCGCAGGGTGGTGGTCTTGCCGCAACCGGAGGAGCCGAGCAGGCAACCGATGTCGCCGGCGTTCAGGTGCAGGTTGAGGTTCTGGACGATGCGCTGCTCGCCGTAGCCACAGGCGAGGTTGCGCAGGTTGAGCAGCAGGGGTTGACTCATGCGGTGTGGTAAGCCGGTTCTACAAGGAATTCAAGAAGGGCCTTCTGTGCATGCAGGCGGTTCTCGGCCTGGTCCCAGGCGACCGACCGGGGGTCGTCGAGCAGGTCCTGGCTGATTTCCTCGCCACGGTGGGCGGGCAGGCAGTGCATGAACAGGGCATCGGGTGCCGCCAGGTCGAGCAGTTCGCGGGTGACCTGGTAAGGCGCGAAGTGCGCCAGGCGCCTGGCAGTTTCCTCTTCCTGGCCCATGGAAGTCCAGACATCGGTGGTCACCAGATGCGCGCCGCGCACCGCTTGCTGCGGGTCGCGGATGATCTGCACGCGATCGCCGCCCAACGCCAGGAAGCGCGGATCGGGTTCGTAGCCTTCGGGGCAGGCGATGCGCAGTTGGAAGTCGAACTGGCGGGCGGCTTCGATGTACGAGTTGCACATGTTGAAGCCATCACCGATCCAGGCCACGGTCTTGCCCTGGATCGAGCCGCGGTGCTCGACGAAGGTCTGCATGTCGGCGAGCAGTTGGCAGGGGTGCGATTCATCGGACAAGCCGTTGATCAACGGGACTTTCGAATGGGCGGCGAACTCGGTGAGGGTGCTGTGGGCGTGGGTACGGATCATCACCACATCGACCATGCTCGAGAGCACGATGGCGCTGTCGCCAATCGGTTCGCCACGGCCCAGTTGGGTGTCGCGCGGGGACAGGAATATCGCCTGGCCGCCGAGCTGGATCATGCCGGCTTCGAACGACACCCGCGTACGGGTCGAGGACTTCTCGAAGATCATCCCCAGTACGCGGTTCTTCAGAGGCTCATGGAGCACGCCGCGCTTGCGCAGGCCCTTCAGCTCGATGCCTCGACGGATCACGCCGAGCAGTTCGTCAGCGGTGAAATCCAGCAGGGAGAGAAAGTGCCTGGTGCTCATGAGATGACTACCTTATCTGCAACGTTTTGCAGGCCGGCCGTAGGTTTTTTTTGACAACGGCGGTGACCTGCGGCGTAAGCCGCGCGGGGCGGACGGAATGGGGAAAGGCGCAATACTATAATTAAATGTCGCCTGAAACCAAGAGGTGAAACAGGTCGCCTGTATCAAGGCGTGTCGTAAACCCTTGTGAAGCGACTGTTTTTTATTTTCTACAGGGTTGTACACGGGCCATCGGGGCGTTTGCAAACCCCGTGTCGCGAATCGTGCGCCTGATGACGCTCGATTCACAGCGCTTAGCGCCGTGGCGGCGGGAGGCGCGCGGGCATAGTCTGGGCTCTCCAGAACAACAAGGCAGAGGCGGCCATGACCAAGACCCTGCATTACCGTGCGTGTCATCTGTGCGAAGCCATCTGTGGCCTGGCCATCGAAGTCAGCCACGGACCGGATGGGCTGGCTTCGATCGATTCCATCAAGGGCGACCGCGAAGACCCGTTCAGCCGTGGCCACATCTGCCCCAAGGCCGTGGCCCTGCAGGACATCCAGGACGACCCGGATCGCCTGCGTCAGCCCCATCGGCGGGTCGGCGATCACTGGCAGCCGATCGGCTGGGACGAAGCCTTCGCCCTGGCCGCCGAGCGGCTGTGGCAGATCCAGCAGCATCATGGGCGCAACGCCGTGGCGGTGTACCAGGGCAATCCCAGCGTGCACAACTATGGGCTGATGACCCACAGCAACTACTTTCTCGGCCTGCTCAAGACCCGCAACCGTTTTTCCGCCACTTCGGTCGACCAGTTGCCCCAGCACCTGACCAGCCACCTGATGTACGGCCATGGCCTGCTGCTGCCGATACCGGACATCGACCACACCGACTTCATGCTGATCCTCGGCGGCAACCCGCTGGCCTCCAACGGCAGCATCATGACCGTGCCGGATGTGGAAAAACGCCTGAAAGCGCTGCGTGCCCGCGGTGGTCGTCTGGTGGTGATCGACCCCCGTCGCAGCGAAACGGCGGCGATGGCCGATCAGCACCTGTTCATCCGCCCCGGTGGTGACGCGGCGTTGCTCTGCGGGCTGCTCAACACCCTGTTCAGTGAAGACCTCGCGCGCGGCTCGCACCTGCCGGTGCAAGGGCTGCAACAGGTGCGCGAAGCCATTGCGCCGTTCACGGCCCAGGCCATGAGTGCGCTGTGCGGCGTAGAGGCCGAACAGATCCGCCAGTTGGCCCGCGATTTCGCGGCGGCGCAGCGCGCGGTGTGCTACGGGCGCATGGGGGTCTCGACCCAGACCTTCGGCACCCTGTGCCATTGGCTGGTGCAACTGATCAACCTGGTCACCGGCAACCTCGACCGGGTGGGCGGCGCGCTGTGCACCGACCCGGCGGTGGACCTGGTCGCCAGTACCTCGGGCGGGCACTTCGACCAATGGCGCAGCCGCGTTTCCGGCTTGCCGGAGTACGGCGGCGAGCTGCCGGTGGCGGCGCTGGCCGAAGAAATGCTGACGCCTGGCGAAGGCCAAATCAAAGCCTTGGTCACGGTGGCCGGCAATCCGGTGCTGTCCACCCCCAATGGCCGCCAATTGGACGGCGCCCTGGCGGGGCTGGAATTCATGCTCAGCATCGACCTGTACATCAACGAGACCACGCGCCACGCCGACCTGATCCTGCCGTCCACCTCGGCGCTGGAAAACGACCATTACGACAGCACCTTCAACCTGCTGGCGGTGCGCAATGTCACCCGTTTCAACCGGGCGATCCTGGCCAAGCCGCAGGGCGCACTGCACGACTGGGAGATCTTCGTCGGTCTGGCACGCGCCTTCGCCGAGCGGGCGGCCCTGGAACTCAAGCCGACCTTGCCGCCGGCGCAGATGATCGACCTGGCCTTGCGCACAGGACCCCGTGGCGAAGCCTCGCCCTGGAACCTGTCGTTACAGACGCTGGACGCACATCCCCATGGCCTGGACCTGGGGCCGTTGCAGGCGAACCTCGCCACGCGTCTGCGCACTCCCGCGCAGGCGGTGCAGGCCGCGCCGCAGGTGCTGCTCGACGACTTGCAACGTCTGGCACGCCAGGTGCCCATGGCGCCCGACCAACTGTTGCTCATCGGCCGGCGTCATGTCCGCAGCAATAATTCCTGGATGCACAACTATCACCGCCTGATCAAAGGCAAGCCGCGCCATCAACTGCTCATGCATCCGCAGGATCTGCAGCAGCGGCAGCTCGAAGATGGCCAGTGGGTACGCGTGCGTTCGCGCACCGGCAGCCTGGAAGTGCAGGTGTTGGCCAGTGACGAGGTGATGCCGGGCGTGGTCAGCCTGCCCCATGGGTGGGGGCACGCACGCCAGGGCGTCCAATTGCAGATCGCCCAGGCGCAGCCGGGGGTGAGTGCCAATGACCTGACCGACGAAACCCTGCGCGATGCACTGTCGGGCAACGCCGCGCTCAATGGCGTACCGGTGCAGGTCGAGGCGGCTTGATTCGATCGTGAGCCGAGGGCCATGGCCGAGCACGGCACTCGGCTTTCCGATACAATGCCCGACCGTGCCGACGACCGTGTCGGAAAGTTCAGCCGAGGTGCTCCATGGATATCATCGAAACAATCAAAGAGCAGATTGCCAACAACACCATTCTGCTTTACATGAAAGGCTCGCCGAATGCCCCGCAGTGCGGCTTCTCGGCCCGTGCTTCGCAGGCGGTGATGGGGTGCGGCGAGAAGTTCGCCTACGTCGACATCCTGCAGAATCCGGAAATCCGCGCCAACCTGCCCAAATACGCCAACTGGCCGACCTTCCCGCAACTGTGGGTGGGCGGCGAACTGGTCGGCGGCAGCGACATCGTGCTGGAAATGTTCGAAAAGGGTGAACTGCAGACCCTGATCAAGGACGCGGCCGCCAAGGCCAAGGCCTCCGAGGCCTGATGGTATCTTTGGCACGCCCATGAAAAAGCCCCGCCTAGGCGGGGCTTTTTCATGGGCGGTAGAGGCGAAACTTACTCTTCGCCCATCTGCGACTGCAGGTAGTTCTCGATGCCGATCTTGTCGATCAGGCCCAACTGGGTTTCCAGCCAGTCGATGTGCTCTTCCTCGGCTTCGAGGATGTCTTCGAGCAGGTCGCGCGAGCCAAAGTCACCAGCGGTTTCGCAGTGGGCGATGGCGGCTTTCAGATCGATCAGGCCTTTGTTTTCGATCTTCAGATCGCACTCGAGCATTTCACGGGTGTGCTCGCCGATGAGCAGTTTGCCCAGGTCCTGAACGTTGGGAATGCCTTCGAGGAAGAGAATACGCTTGATCAATTTATCAGCGTGCTTCATCTCGTCGATGGACTCTTTGTACTCGTGCTTGCCGAGCGCGTTCAGGCCCCAGTCTTCATACATACGCGCGTGCAGGAAGTACTGGTTGATCGCGACCAGCTCGTTTCCGAGGATCTTGTTGAGATGCTGGATGACGCTTACGTCGCCTTTCATGTCCGGGTTCCTGCCCTGAGAAGTGAGCCAATAGGCGAAGTCTGAGCCCGACAACTTTCTATGTCAAACCTAAGTTGTTGAATAATAAGTGAAAATTAATAGGAATAAGAATGTTTGTGAACCGCGTTGGTGGGCTAACTTATTGAATTACAGGCATAAAAAAACCGGACACGAGGTCCGGTTCTTTGAAAGGGGGGTGTTTTAAGCGGCGGTGAATTCGACGGGGTAGGGCAGTGCAGGCTGCTGGGCGAGCTGAAGTTCGGTGAGGGTCTCACGAACCACCTGCTTGGCCAGGCAGGCGCATTTACCACATTGGCTGGCCACGTTGGTGGCGGTACGGACTTCCTTGTAGCTGCAGCATCCTTCGTAGATCGCATCGCGGATCTGTCCATCGGTGACGCCGACGCAGAGACATACGTACATAGGGTCTGACCATCGCTGGGTGAGTCGATGCGTTGGAGACTAATGGTAATGAGAATGCTTGTCAAAGCACTTGAAGAATGATTCATCTTCGCGCGACCGGCGGTCCGATTCGGCCTGTCATGATATCCCGTGTATGATGGTCGGTCTTTGCAGGATGCCGGGCGAGTCGACTCGCCTGGGCAACGGTTTTCACCCCCATCAGGAGATGACGAATGAGCGTACTCGTTGGTAAACAAGCCCCGGACTTCACCGTTCCAGCCGTGCTGGGCAACGGCGAGATCGTCGACAGCTTCAACCTGGCTTCGGCGATCAAAGGCAAGTATGGCCTGGTGTTCTTCTACCCGCTGGACTTCACCTTCGTCTGCCCGTCCGAGCTGATTGCCCTGGACCACCGCATTCCCGATTTCGAAGCCCGCGGCGTAGAAGTGATCGGCGTGTCGATCGACTCGCACTTCACTCACAACGCCTGGCGTAACACCCCGGTCAACAACGGCGGCATCGGCCAGGTCAAGTACACCCTGGCTGCCGACATCACTCACGAAATCTGCAAGGCCTACGACGTCGAGTCCGAAGGCGGCGTGGCCTTCCGTGGTGCGTTCCTGATCGACAAGAACGGCGTGGTCCGTTCGCAGATCATCAACGACCTGCCGCTGGGCCGTAACATGGACGAGCTGCTGCGCTTGGTCGACGCCCTGCAATTCCACGAAGAGCACGGCGAAGTCTGCCCGGCCAACTGGAAGAAAGGCGACAAAGGCATGAACGCTTCGCCGGAAGGCGTAGCGGCCTACCTGAGCGAGAACGCCGGCAAGCTGTAATACGGTGTGATGCAAAAAAAACCGGCCTCCTGGCCGGTTTTTTTTTGCGTCGAGTTTTTAGCGACAAGCGGCAAAGAAAGCCAGCACTGCGGTGTCCACGCTTGCCGCTTGCTCAGCCGCGCCAGCCGCCCATGTCCTTCCAACGGTTGACGATGCCGCAGAACAGCTCAGCGGTTTTCTCCGTGTCGTAGCGCGCCGAGTGCGCCTCGCGGCCGTCGAAGTCGATGTCTGCGCTCTGGCACGCTCTGGCCAGTACCGTCTGACCGTAGGCCAAGCCGGCCAGCGTGGCGGTGTCGAAGCTGGAGAAGGGGTGGAAGGGGTTGCGCTTGAGGTCGTTGCGCGCCACCGCAGCGTTGAGGAAGCCCAGGTCGAAGCTGCTGTTGTGGCCGACCAGGATCGCCCGCTTGCAGCCATTGGCCTTCAGCGCTTTGCGCACACCACGGAAGATGTCGGTGAGTGCGCTTTCCTCGCTCACGGCCATGCGCAGCGGGTGATCCAGCTTGATGCCGGTGAACTCCAGCGCAGCAGGCTCGATGTTGGCGCCTTCGAAAGGCTCGACACGGAAGAAGTAGGTGTGTTCCGGGAACAGGAAGCCCTTTTCGTCCATGCCGATGGTGACGGCGGCAATTTCCAGCAGCGCGTCGGTGGCGCTGTTGAAACCGCCGGTCTCGACATCCACCACCACCGGCAGGTAGCCGCGAAAACGCTCGGCCATGGGATGGCGCGAACCGCCACCGGACGGCAAGTCTTGATCGTCTTCGTAGAGGTCTTCGCTCATACGGTGTCCTCCAGCAGGCGCCAGCGCAGGGTTTCACCCGCACGCAGCGGCACCACCTGGGTATCGCCGAACGGCAGGCTGGTCGGTGCGGTCCAGTCTTCACGGATGAGCGTGATGCGGTCGGTGTTCGCCGGCAGGCCATAGAACGCTGGACCGTGCAGGCTGGCGAAGCCCTCCAGCTTGTCCAAGGCGTTGCGTTGCTCGAAGGCTTCGGCGTACAGCTCGATGGCCGCGTAGGCGGTGTAGCAACCGGCGCAACCGCAGGCCGCTTCCTTGGCATGCTGGGCATGCGGCGCCGAGTCGGTACCGAGGAAGAACTTCGGATTACCGCTGGTGGCCGCATCCAGCAGGGCCACTTGGTGCGTATTGCGCTTGAGGATCGGCAGGCAATAGAAATGTGGACGAATGCCGCCGACCAGCATGTGGTTGCGGTTGTACAGCAGGTGCTGCGCGGTGATGGTCGCCGCGACGTTGGCCGGGGCCTCGCTGACGAAATGCGCGGCATCGGCGGTGGTGATGTGCTCGAACACCACCTTGAGCGTCGGGAAGCGCTCGACCAGGCGACGCATATGCTCATCGATGAAGCGTTTTTCGCGGTCGAACACGTCGATGTCCGCGCGCGTCACTTCACCATGCACCAACAGCGGCAGCCCGGTTTCGGCCAGCGCTTCGATCGCCGGGAAGATATTGTCGATGCTGGTGACGCCCGAGTCGGAGTTGGTCGTGGCGCCGGCCGGATAGAGCTTGGCAGCGAACACGATGCCGCTGGCCTTGGCCGCATGGATGTCTTCGGGGCGGGTGCGGTCGGTGAGGTACAGCACCATCAGGGGCTCGAAACGGCTGCCGGCAGGACGCGCCGCGAGGATGCGCTCGCGGTAGGCTTCGGCTTCATGGGCGGTACGTACCGGCGGAACCAGATTGGGCATGATGATGGCGCGGGCGAAGGTACGCGCCACGTCGCCGACGGTATGTCGCAGCACAGCTCCATCGCGCAGATGGATGTGCCAGTCGTCGGGACGCAGGAGGGTCAGGCGATCGGACATTGGGGTTTCCAGGCGGTTCGAACTCAGCCGCCAATGCTACCGGAAAACCCTGAGAGCGGCACGGCTATCAAGTTTTCCAGCAGGCGTCCGATAGCCTGCAGGTAAGACGTCAGAATTTGTGGAGCCGCCTGTGCGCCAGCGTTACCTACTCCTGCTCAGCCTGTGCGCCAGCCTGCCGGCCGGTGCAATGACCTTCCAGACCCGCATGGAGAACATTGCGTGGAAGGTCGAAGGCGATCAGTTCGAGTGTCGGCTGATTCAGCCCATCGAGGGCTTCGGCAGCGGCCAGTTCGTGCGCCGTGCCGGAGAGCAGCCGGTGTTCCAGCTGCGTTCTGACAGCAACGCGCTGGGCGCGGGCTCGGCCACCCTGTTGGCGGCTGCCGCGCCATGGCAACCCGGACGTGGCGACGTCAACCTGGGGGCCGTGCGTCTAAGCCGCTCCGGCGTGCTGTTCAGCACCTCCCAGGGACAGGCCAGCCGGTTGATCAACGGGTTGCTCGACGGCCGCAGTACCGTGGTGCGCAACTATACCGGCGAGGGCGGCCGGCCCATGGAAGTGCATGTGTTGCCGGTCAGCTTCGCCAAGGCCTACAGCGACTATCAGGTCTGCGCCGCCAAGCTGTTGCCGATGAATTACGATCAGATTCGTCAGACCCAGATACCGTTCCCCGGCACCGGTTTCGAGCTGGACAGCTCGGCACGGGCGCGTCTGGACGTGATCCTCGACTACATGAAGGCCGATCCGACGGTCAACCATATCGAGCTCGACGGCCACTCCGACAACAGCGGCAATCGCCTGGCCAACCGCGATGCGTCGCGGCGTCGTGCCATGGCCGTGGCCGAGTATCTGCAAGCCCGCGGCGTGCCGGAGGCGCAGATCGTCGTACGTTTCCACGGTGAGCGTTATCCGCTGGTCAAGAACAACACCCCCGCCAATCGCGCGCGCAATCGGCGTGTGAACATTCAGCTCGACCGTGTCACGCCGGTCGAGAAACCGGTTGAGAAGCCCCACGACGCCGCGCCTGCCACGCCCGCCCAGCCCGCTGCGGCACCTGCCGCGACCGCTGCGCCAGCGGCCACCGCTGCGGCGGCCTCGGCCAAGAAAATCTGATTTCGACGGAAGGTCGCGCCCGCGACACTTCCTGTCGCTTTGGCATCAGAAGCTGTCGCGCCACTGTAAATTCCTCAACGAGATCGGTAGAATCGCGGGTTTTCCGTACAACCCCGTGGAGTGATGGCATGGCGGACGTAAAGAAGGTCGTACTGGCGTATTCCGGCGGCCTTGATACTTCGGTGATTCTCAAGTGGCTGCAAGACACCTACAACTGCGAAGTGGTGACCTTCACCGCTGACCTGGGCCAGGGCGAAGAGGTCGAACCGGCCCGTGCCAAGGCGCAGGCCATGGGCGTCAAGGAAATCTACATCGACGACCTGCGCGAAGAGTTCGTCCGCGATTTCGTCTTCCCGATGTTCCGTGCCAATACCGTCTACGAAGGCGAGTACCTGCTGGGTACCTCCATCGCCCGTCCGTTGATCGCCAAGCGTCTGATCGAAATCGCCAACGAAACCGGTGCCGACGCGATCTCCCACGGCGCCACCGGCAAAGGCAACGACCAGGTGCGCTTCGAACTGGGCGCCTATGCGCTCAAGCCGGGCGTCAAGGTCATCGCCCCGTGGCGTGAATGGGACTTGCTGTCCCGTGAAAAGCTGATGGACTACGCCGAGAAACACGGTATTCCGATCGAGCGTCATGGCAAGAAGAAATCGCCGTACTCGATGGACGCCAACCTGTTGCACATTTCCTACGAAGGCGGCGTTCTGGAAGATACCTGGACCGAGCACGAAGAAGACATGTGGCGCTGGAGCGTCTCCCCGGAGAATGCCCCGGACCAGGCGACTTATCTCGAGCTGACCTACCGCAACGGTGACATCGTGGCCATTGACGGCGTCGAGAAGACGCCGGCCACTGTGCTGGCCGATCTGAACCGCATTGGCGGCGCCAACGGCATCGGTCGCCTGGACATCGTCGAAAACCGCTACGTGGGCATGAAGTCGCGCGGCTGCTACGAGACGCCTGGCGGTACCATCATGCTCAAGGCGCACCGTGCCATCGAGTCGATCACGCTGGACCGCGAAGTCGCTCACCTCAAGGATGAGTTGATGCCCAAGTACGCCAGCCTGATCTACACCGGTTACTGGTGGAGCCCGGAGCGGGTGATGCTGCAGCAGATGATCGACGCTTCCCAGGTCAACGTGAACGGTGTCGTGCGCCTGAAGCTGTACAAGGGCAACGTCACCGTCGTCGGTCGCAAGTCGGACGACTCGCTGTTCGATGCCAACATCGCTACCTTCGAGGAAGATGGCGGCGCCTACAATCAGGCCGACGCGGCAGGCTTCATCAAGCTCAACGCCCTGCGCATGCGTATTGCTGCGAACAAGGGTCGCTCGCTGCTCTGATTGTTGTTGCAGTGACTAAAGCCCGGTCGCAACGACCGGGTTTTTTGTATCTGCAGGTAGTGCTCCGGCCCGCCTACAAGTCGATTTTGTCGCCTTTCTCCAACGCTCGAATCGACAGCAAGATGCGTGATCGGCACTCCAGGTTGTAGAAGATCCACCGGCACTCCCTGCCGGGGGGGCGATTGAGTGCATTGAGCACGTGAGTCTCGATGTTCTTGTGTGCACCGGGCCCTGACAGGGCGATGGTCATGGGCGCCTGGGTATCGGCGTAGAGCGGCTCCTCATCGTCCACAGCGCGCTTGTCCGGGGTGTAGAGCGACTCGTGGTTGAAGTTCAGCGTCAAAAAGAACAGCACGGTGAGGAAAAACGGGAAGCCCACCAGAAACCAGGTGTAGATCGATTGACTGCTCTCGCTCAGGAACGGCAACGAAGCAAGCGCCGACGCCTCGATGATGCCGGAGAAAATGGCAATGATCGTCAAGGGACTCATCTGTTCGGTGCTGTTCATGGCGAGGGCCTCCTTCGGGCTTTGTCCATCTGTACCCTGTCGCCTCGCCGAGAAAAACGCTTGCTGTTTCCCCTCAAGGAAAAAATTACCGGTTGTCATGGGCCCGGTATAACTATTCGCTCCCAAAAGATTGAAAGATCTCACTCGTTGGTCGTGCTATCCACACTTTGCATTTTTGCGGCCACTGGACTTTCACTTGATTGCCCATTCAGGTGATGGATATCGAACGGATCTGTCGCCCAAATGTAGGACGTTTCTATTAGCAGTGTAAGTTTCATCTTTGACTGCGTCCTACTGATGAATCACCGCGCCACAACAGCGATGGCTCGGTTATCGTGGCGCGTCAGAACTTAGAACGGATCAATGGATATCCCATGAATAAAGTACTTATCGTGGATGATCATCCGGTCATTCGCTTGGCCGTACGTATGTTGATGGAGCGTCATGGATATGAAGTAGTGGCGGAGACCGATAACGGTGTAGATGCGCTGCAGATGACCCGGGACTATCTGCCCGATATCGTCGTACTCGACATTGGCATACCCAAGCTCGACGGTTTGGAGGTGATCTCGCGCATGACGGCGGCGAGTCCTGGGAGCAAGGTGCTGGTGCTGACCTCACAGGCCCCAGGGCACTTTTCCATGCGCTGCATGCAGGCCGGCGCGGCCGGTTACGTGTGCAAGCAGCAGGAACTGACCGAACTGCTCAGTGCGATCAAGGCCGTGCTCTCGGGGTATAGCTACTTCCCCAATCAGGCGCTGCACAAGACTCGCAGCGGCGTCAGTGGCGGCAGCGAGAGCGAGATGGTCGAGCGCTTGTCAGGGCGCGAAATGATGGTGCTGCAGCAGTTGGCCAGAGGACGAACCAACAAGGAAATTGCCGATAGCATGTTTCTCAGCAACAAGACGGTGAGCACCTACAAGACCCGGCTACTGCTCAAGCTCAATGCGCGATCGCTGGTGGACCTGATCGAACTCGCGCAGCGCCATGGCCTGGCCTGAAGCACTTGAGGCCTCTAGGGCAGGAGGCCTGCGTGCCACGGGCTACAGGTCGTAATCGAAGTCGGCCAATTGCCGCTGCAAGCGCCGTTCTTCGAGCAAGTTGTCGATAGTGCGGCGTTTGCTCAGGTTGGTTTTGGCAGGTTCCACCTGCGGTTCTGCGTCGTCTTCCGCGACGAAGTCCTCGTCGATCAATTCGTCTTTATCGGTGCTCATGCATCGCTCCAAGCCAAGGGGCCATTGGCCGTCCTTATAGCGAGAATCGCAGAACCGGTAAAAAAGATTTTTTCAATCGGACATCATGATTTTTTGCTAAAGCGTCAATCGTCCGAGGTCTTGTGCCGATACTCGCACAAGTCCTCGATCCGGCAACTGCCGCAGCGAGGCTTGCGTGCCTGGCAGACGTAACGGCCGTGGAGGATCAGCCAGTGGTGGGCGTCGAGCAGGTAATCCTTCGGCACGAACTTCAGCAACTTCTTCTCCACCTCCAGGACGGTCTTGCCTGGCGCAACCCCTGTGCGGTTGCTGACCCTGAAAATGTGGGTATCCACTGCCATCGCCAGTTGCCGAAAGGCCGTATTGAGGACCACGTTGGCTGTCTTGCGGCCCACACCGGGCAGGGCCTCCAGCGCTTCGCGCGTCTGCGGCACCTCGCTACCGTGCTGCTCGATGAGCAGGCGGCACGTTTCGATGACGTTCTTGGCCTTGCTGTTGTACAGGCCGATGGTCTTGATGTACTCGCTCAACCCCGCCACGCCCAGAGCGAAAATGGCCTCAGGGGTATTGGCCACCGGATACAGCCGGGCGGTAGCCTTGTTCACACCCACATCGGTCGCTTGCGCGGACAGAATCACCGCGATCAGCAGTTCGAAGGGGGTGGTGTAGGCCAGTTCGGTTTTTGGATCGGGGTTGTCTTCGTGCAGCCTGCGAAAGATCTCCAGGCGTTTGGCGGCATTCATGAGGCCACGCATTCCTCGGCGACGGAAAGGGGAGAGTCAGCGCTGCAGCCTGGGGCGTCGGAAGACGCCCCAGGCCGGGGCCCGGTTCACTTGATGCGTTGGCCTGGCTTGGCACCGCTGTCGGGGCTGAGCAGGTAGATTTCCTCGCCGCCGGGGCCAGCCGCCATGACCATGCCTTCGGAGACGCCGAAGCGCATTTTGCGCGGCTTGAGGTTGGCGACCATCATCGTCAATCGGCCTTCGAGCTTGGAAGGGTCAGGATAGGCCGACTTGATGCCGGAGAACACGTTGCGCCGTTCATCGCCAATGTCCAGGGTCAGTTGCAGCAGCTTGTCGGCTCCGGCCACCGCCTCGGCTTTGACGATCAACGCGACACGCAGATCGACGGCAGCGAAGGTGTCGAACTCGATCTCAGCCGACAGCGGATCTTTGCCCAATTCGCCATTGCCCGCCGGTGCCTGAGCGTCGGCGCTCAGCAAGTCTTCCTTGCTGGCGGCGATCATGGCCTCGACCTTGGCTGGCTCGATGCGGCTCATCAACGCCTTGAACGGGTTCAGGGTATGGCTTTCCAGGCGCGACAGGTGGTCGTTCCACGTCAGCGGTGCGACGTTCAGGAAGGCCTCGGCATCGGCGGCCAGCAGCGGCAGCACGGGTTTGAGGAAGATCACCAGTTGCCTGAACAGGTTGATGCCCTGGGCACAGATGGCCTGGACCTCGTCCTGCTTGCCTTCCTGCTTGGCCAGGGACCAAGGAGCTTTATCGGCGATCCACGCATTGGCACGATCGGCCAGGGCCATGATCTCGCGCATGGCGCGGCCGAAGTCGCGGGCTTCATAGGCGTCGGCGATCGACGGGGCGGCGGCGAGGAACGCCTCGGTGAGCTCCGGTGCCGCGTCGCCAGCGACCATCACGCCCTGGTTGCCCTTATGGATGAAGCCTGCGCAGCGGCTGGCGATGTTCACCACTTTGCCGACCAGGTCCGAGTTGACCTTCTGCACGAAGTCGTCGAGGTTCAGGTCGAGGTCGTCTACACCGCGTCCGAGCTTGGCCGCGTAGTAGTAACGCAGGTATTCGGGCTGCAGGTGATCCAGGTAGGTGCGGGCCTTGATGAAGGTGCCGCGGGATTTGGACATCTTCGCGCCGTTGACGGTGAGGTAGCCGTGCACGTTCACTGCGGTCGGCTTGCGCAAGCCAGCGCCTTCGAGCATCGCGGGCCAGAACAGCGCGTGGAAGTTGACGATGTCCTTGCCGATGAAGTGGTACAGCTCGGCTTGCGAGCCTTCGTTCCAGAACGCGTCGAAGTCCAGCTCCGGACGGCGAGCGCACAGGTTCTTGAAACTGGCCATGTAGCCGATCGGGGCGTCCAGCCAGACATAGAAGTACTTGCCGGGCTCACCCGGAATCTCGAAGCCGAAGTAGGGGGCGTCACGGGAGATGTCCCACTCCTGCAGGCCGGCGTCCAACCACTCGGCCAGCTTGTTGGCCACGGCTTCCTGCAGGGTGCCGCTGCGGGTCCACTGCTGCAGCATGGCCTGGAAATCTGGCAGCTTGAAGAAGAAATGCTGGGAGTCACGCAGTACTGGGGTGGCGCCGGAGATGGCCGACTTGGGGTTCTTCAGTTCGGTTGGCGCGTAGGTGGCACCGCATTTTTCGCAGTTGTCACCGTACTGGTCCTCGGCGGCGCACTTCGGGCAGGTGCCCTTGATGAAACGATCGGCCAGGAACATACCCTTTTCCGGATCGAAGTACTGGGTCACCGACCGATTGGCGATGTGCCCGGCTTCGCGCAGGCGGGTGTAGATCAGGCTCGACAGCTCACGGTTTTCTTCGCTGTGGGTGGAGTGGAAGTTGTCGAAGTCGACCAGGAAGTCTGCGAAGTCGCTGCTGTGCTCGGCCTGCACGTTGGCGATCAACTGCTCGGGGGTGATGCCTTCCTTCTCCGCGCGCAGCATGATCGCCGAGCCGTGGGCATCGTCGGCGCAGACATAGATGCACTGATTGCCGCGCAGCTTCTGGAAGCGTACCCACATGTCCGTCTGGATGTATTCCAGCATGTGGCCAAGGTGAATCGATCCATTGGCATAGGGCAGGGCGCTGGTGACGAGAATCTGACGTGGCTCGGACATGGTGGCTCGGCTACTTATCTGGCGACGGGTAAAAATGAGGATGATCGGCCACTATAAAGGGCTGGCGCAGATATTTCACCCCGCAGACGCATCTGTGCGCGCTTGCGGGTTAGCATAGGCGCCTGTTCCACTTTTCCGAAAAATGCCACGGGAGTCTCCATGAGTGCCGTCACACCCGCCGCCATCGAAGGCGTGCTTCGCCAGTACACCGACCCGTACCTGAACCAGGATCCGGTCAGCGCCGGCTGCGTGCGCGCCATCGACGTTCAAGACGGTCAGGTCAGTGTGCGCTTGCAATTGGGTTACGCCGCCGGCCTGTTCACCAATGGCTGGGCTCAGGTGCTGCAGACGGCCATCGAGAACCTCGACGGCGTGACGTCGGCGCAGGTGCGCATCGACACGCAAATCGTTGCGCACAAGGCTCAAGCCCAGGTGCCGGCGCTGGCCAATGTGAAGAACGTCATCGCGGTGGCCTCGGGCAAGGGTGGCGTGGGCAAGTCGACCACTGCCGCCAACCTCGCCCTGGCCTTGGCGCGCGAGGGGGCGCGAGTGGGCATCCTCGATGCCGATATCTATGGGCCGAGCCAGGGCGTGATGTTCGGCATCCCGGAGGGTACGCGCCCGCAGATCCGTGATCAGAAGTGGTTCGTGCCGATCAAGGCCCATGGTGTCGAGGTGATGTCCATGGCGTTCCTCACTGACGACAACACGCCGATGGTCTGGCGCGGACCGATGGTCTCCGGCGCCTTGCAGCAACTAGTGACCCAGACCGCCTGGGACGATCTCGACTATCTGGTGATCGACATGCCGCCGGGCACTGGCGACATCCAGTTGACCCTGGCGCAGAAAGTGCCGGTGGTCGGTTCCGTGGTAGTGACCACGCCTCAGGACTTGGCGTTGCTCGATGCCAAGAAGGGCGTCGAGATGTTCCGCAAGGTCAACATCCCGGTGCTGGGTGTGGTGGAGAACATGGCGGTGCACATTTGCTCGAATTGCGGCCATGCCGAGCACCTGTTCGGCGAGGGCGGTGGAGAGAAGCTGGCGAGCCAGTACGGGGTCGAGTTGCTGGCGTCGCTGCCGCTGTCCATGGTCATCCGTGAGCAGGCTGACAGTGGCAAGCCTACAGCTATCGCCGAGCCGGATAGCCAGATCGCCATGATCTATCAGGAACTGGCGCGTCAGGTCGGTGCGCGCATCGTGCTGCAAGAGGCCGCAGCACCGGCGATGCCGAGCATTACCATCAGCGAGGACTGATCCGGCATTTAGGATTGCATTGCGGGCTTGCCCGCGATGCATCCAGCGCTGACCCATTCGCAGCCATAAAAAAACCCGCCATAAGGCGGGTTCTTTTGAAAGCGAGGAAGCTAAATCGACTTAGGCGATTTGAACTTCTTCAGCCTGCATACCTTTCTGGCCGCGGGTAGCGACGAAGGTAACAGCCTGGCCTTCTTTCAGGGTTTTGAAGCCGTCAGCCTGGATGGCTTTGAAGTGTACGAACAGGTCGTCACCCGACTGAGGAGTGATGAAGCCGTAGCCCTTCTCATCGTTGAACCACTTGACGGTACCGGATTGGCGGTTGGACATGTGTCTGTCTCCTTGGACAAAGTAGATTTCGGCTCAGGAAACGCCCTGGCCGGGACTGAGTGCAAAGAGAGCGGAAAATTCAGCGATGGGCCGATCAGGATCGTGCATCTAACAGATTCTCGGTGTCACGTGCAGCACAGTGGCGTCACCTTACCCCACTTTCCGCAACCTGCCAATGGCCAACAGCGGCTTTGATGAAATTCGTCTCGGCGAAGCGCGAGCCCGTGCCGGGCGCGGGATAGGGCAGGAAACTTTATCGTGTCGGCCAGGACCGGTAAGATGCACATCTCGTTTTCAATCTCGACCTTTCAGGACAACCCGCCATGAGCATCAAATCGGACAAGTGGATTCGCCGCATGGCGCAGGAACACGGCATGATCGAACCCTTCGTCGAACGCCAGGTGCGCGGCGAACAGGACAGCCGGGTGATTTCCTTCGGGGTGTCCAGCTACGGCTACGATGTGCGCTGCGCCGACGAGTTCAAGGTCTTCACCAACATCAACTCGGCGACCGTCGATCCGAAGAATTTCGACGAAGGCAGCTTCGTCGACATCAAGAGCGATGTCTGCATCATTCCGCCGAACTCCTTCGCCCTGGCGCGCACCGTCGAGTATTTCCGCATTCCCCGTGACGTGCTGACCATCTGCCTGGGCAAGAGCACTTACGCCCGCTGCGGGATCATCGTCAACGTCACGCCGCTGGAGCCTGAGTGGGAAGGTCACGTGACCCTCGAGTTCTCCAACACCACGACCCTGCCGGCGAAGATCTACGCCAACGAAGGCGTGGCGCAAATGCTGTTCCTGCAGTCCGATGAGGCCTGCGAAGTGTCGTACCGCGACCGTGGCGGCAAGTACCAGGGCCAACGTGGCGTGACCCTGCCGCGCACGTGAACCGACGAACCGGGGGAATTAGTTTCCCTTTTGACACTCCTACGAGGTAACTCCCCGGCGTGCATAACGCGCGCCGGCCTTGTCTGGAGCAGCCCATGAAACTCGACCCTGCAATCAGTGCCAAACTGGCTGGCCTGCAGCCGAACCAGATCGGCATGCTGGCGTGGAGCCTCCTTGCACACCCTCCGGTGCACTTGCATGCCGGCGGTGTACCACACCAGCCCGATCCCGACCCAGCGCCCACGGAGCCCGGCGAACCCACCATACCGGACCAGCCACCGCCTACCCCGATGGCCTGATCACCTGGGTAGTGCCCATACACGATCCCCACCCGCCACGAACAGGCGGGTGCCTGGAGAAGGGTCCACAGTCCAGCCTCCGGTGAACTCGCCGAAGGCTGGTAGCAGGCTGACAGTGTTGTCAAAGACGAAACACGGCAGCCTCAGCCGTTGCCTACCGCGACCTTTGAGCACGCAGGCCGGGTGAACGTGTCCGGCGATCACTGGCAGCGTGGCGTGGGCTTTGGGCTCGTGTGCCAACGCAATACCGCCCATCACCCAAGGTTCCTCCACCACCTCGATCCCCAGCGTGTGCGGCGGGTCGCCTGCATGGCGATCATGGTTACCCCGCACCAGAATCATCTTCAATTGCGGATGCCTGTCGCGCCACAGCGCCAGCCTGGCGAGCGTGGCCGGTGCCCGGGCGCTGCGCGCATGGAGAAAGTCGCCCAGTACGATCAATTGTTGGCAATCGTAATGTTCCAGTAGCCGGTCCAGGCGCTCCAGCGTCGCGCTGGTGGTGCCTCGGGGCACTGGCTGGTGGAGGGCACGGTAGCTGGCCGCCTTGCCGATGTGCACATCGGCCACCAGCAGCGCCCGTTGCGCCGGCCAGTAAAGCGCCTTGTCCGGTAATAGCCAGAGGGTTTCGCCGCAGTGCTCAATGACCAGATGTTGCACGTCCAGCGAGGCCTCCTCGACAGGGTGTGGGTGATTCACGGTCGGCTCGCCGCCTTCTCCAGGTCGGCCACCATCCGCGCGATACGATCGGCGAGCTTTTCGGTGCTCAGGGTCTCGCGCATCCCTTCGATCAGCAGTGCGAAAGCCAGTGGGCTGGGCCGTTGCAATGCATGCAGGTCCAGGCTCAGGCCTGCCAGTTTCTGCAATTGGTGACTCAGCCGCTCGATTTCCAGTTCTTCCATCAGCACCTCATCACGCGCCTGGCCCAGCAGCAGGTTATCCGCATCATGCTTGCGGAACACTTCGTAGAACAGACCGCTGGACGCTTGGATCTGACGGGTACTTTTCTGCGCTGCCGGGTAGCCGCCAAAGACCAGGCCGGCGATCTGGGCGATTTCTCGAAAACGCCGCAGCGCCATCTCCCCCGCATTCAAGCTGGCAAGCACATCCTCGAGCAGATCATCGACCGTCAGCGCGGCGGGCAGATACGCTGCCCAGTCCACCGCGCTGGCGGCCAGCAATTCGAAGCCATAGTCGTTGACGGCGATCGAGACCGACAGCGGCTGCTGCCGGCTGACCCGCCAAGCGAGCAGATTGGCCAGTCCCAGGTTGGCCATGCGCCCGGCGAAGGGATAGACGAACAAGTGCCAGCCCTGGCGCGTATGCAGCGTCTCGGCGAGCAAGGTGCGTTGCGTGGGCAGCGCCGACCAACTGGCCTGAAGCGCCAGCAGGGGACGCACCGCGCGCATTTCCGGGCCCTCGTAATGGCCATGGGCCGCGGCATCCAGGCGCTCGACCAGGGCATCGGCCAGCTCGCTGGACAGCGGCATGCGCCCCCCATTCCAGCGTGCCACCGCCGCTTTGCGCGCCGTGCTGCGACGCACGTAGGCGGTCATGTTTTCCACCCGTACCAGCTCCAGGATGCGCCCGCCGAACAGCAGGGTATCGCCAGGCTTGAGACGGGCGATGAACGATTCTTCGACGCTGCCCAGCGACTTGCCGCCTCCGCCTTTGCTCCAGTATTTCAGTTGCAGGCTGGCATCGCTGACGATGGTGCCGATGCCTAAGCGATGGCGGCGTGCCAGACGCTCGCTGGCCACGCGCCAGAGGCCATCGGGGTGAGCTTCGACGCGTTGGTAATCCGGGTAGGCCGTCAGCGAGCTGCCGCCATGGCGCACGAAGGCCAGTGCCCACTGCCACTGGGCGTCCTGCAAGTCCTGAAAGGCCCAGGTGCTGCGCACCTCTTCGAGTAACTGCTCAGGCCGGAACCCGCTGCCCAGCGCCATGCTGACCACGTGCTGGACCAGCACGTCCATACTCAGCCGCGGCGAGCGACGCGCCTCGATGTGCCCGGCCGCCAAGGCCTGTCGAGCCGCGGCGGCCTCCACCAGTTCCAGGCTGTGGGTCGGTACCAAGGTGATGCGGGACGTCCTGCCTGGCGCGTGTCCCGACCGCCCGGCACGCTGCAGCAGGCGCGCGATGCCTTTGGCCGAACCGATCTGCAGCACCCGTTCGACTGGCAGGAAATCCACCCCCAAGTCCAGGCTCGAGGTGCAGATCACCGCTTTCAGCGTCCCCTGCTTGAGGCTGCGCTCCACCCAGTCGCGGGTGTGCCGGGCCAGCGACGCGTGGTGCAGCGCGATCAGGCCTGCCCAGTCGGGGCGGGCATCGAGCAGCGCCTGGTACCACAATTCGGCCTGGGCGCGGGTATTGGTGAACACCAGGCTGCTGGCGCTGGCCTCGAGCTCGGCGCTGACCTTGGTCAGCATCTTCAACCCCATGTGCCCAGCCCAAGGGAATCGCTCGATTTCGTCCGGCAGCAAGGTATCGACCTGGATGCGTTTGTCCTGGCGCCCTTGCACCAGACGTCCGCCGCCAGGCAGCAGCACCTCCAGCGCGTGCGGCAGGTTGCCCAAAGTGGCCGACAGGCCCCAGACCACCAACTGTGGCTGCCAGCGCCGCAGGCGAGCCAGGGCCAGTTGCAACTGCACGCCACGCTTGTTGCCCAGCAGTTCATGCCACTCATCCACCACGATCATGCGCAGTTCGGCAAAGTCGCGCTCGGCGTGTTCACGGGTGAGCAGCAAGGTCAGGCTTTCCGGGGTGGTCACCAGCGCACTGGGCAGGCGTCGAGTCTGCCGTGCGCGCTCGGCGCTGGACGTGTCACCGCTGCGCACGCCGATGCTCCAAGGCAGCGCCAACTCATCGACCGGTGCCTGCAAGGCGCGGGCGGTATCACTGGCCAGCGCACGCATGGGCGTGATCCATAACACCTGCAGCGGCGCCGGATGACGTCCACTCACAGGACGGGCGAAGGCTCGCAGGGCACCCAACCAGACGGCGTAGGTCTTGCCGCTGCCGGTACTGGCATGCAGCAGGCCCGATTCGCCGCGCTCAATCGCTGCCCACACGGTGCGCTGGAAGGCGAAGGGCTTCCAGCGTCGGCTGCTGAACCAGGCGTTGGCGAGGTCGGGTGAGGTGGGCATCAGTGGCCGGTCTCGTCGAAGGCTGTGCTTCTACAGACCCGCCAGTGTGCGCTTTGGTTTGATTCGCGTCAGTTGGCCAGTAGATAGCCGCTACGGCACACCTGCTCGCCCGCGACATGGGCGATGACCATACCGGTCGTCGCCATGCGGCGCACGCTGCGTGCATAGAGCAGGCCGCCGTGTGCAGTGCTCACTGGGGTCACCTGGTCGTTGAGCGGGTCGATGATCTCAGCGACCTGCTGTCCCGGCTCCAGGTACTGTCCTGGCTTGGCGTGGAACACCAACAGGCCACCACGTGGCGCCGCCAGCGGCTCGACCGCTGCCAGCGGCGTGGCAGGATACCGAAGCGGGGGCAGGGGGCTCGCCTGGCCCGCGATCACGCCCCGGTGCACGAGGAAATCGAGGATCGCCTGGCAATCCTGGCGGGCCAGTTCATGGTTGACGTCGGCCTGGCCGCGCAGCTCGACGGTGACCGCCACGCAGCCCAGGGGAATCGGGAAGCGCTTGGCGAAACGCTGCTGAAGTTGCCACCAGACCAGGCTGAAGCATTCGTCGAACGACTGCCCGCCCGAGTCGGTGGCCAGCAGGCTGGCCTGGGCGCCGAGATAGCGCGCCAGCGGCTCGACCTGCGGCCAGGCTTCGGGAGTGGTGTAGAGGTGTTCGACGGCCTCGAAGTCGCAGTGCAGGTCGAGCACCAGCTCAGCGTCGCAGGCCAGGCGCTGCAAGGTCAGGCGCTGGGCCTGCAGCGGCGTCACCGCCGGGTGGGCCTCCAGCCCGCGACGCAGGTATTTGCGGATCAAGGCGAGGTTATGTTCAGGATCGCCGCTCAGCCGTGGTTCGATCTGATCGCCGATGCTGTCCGACAGATCGACGAATTTGCGGTTGAAGTTCTCGCCACTGTGCAATTCGAAACGTCCCAGCGGCGCATCCAGCAGCACCTGCTCCAGACCCACCGGGTTGGCCACGGGCACCAGCACCACCTCGCGCTGTAGCAGGCCCTGCTGGTGCAAGTCCCGCAGACGCTGCTTCAGGTGCCAGGCGACCAGCATGCCGGGCAACTCATCGGCGTGTAGCGAGGCCTGGATATAGACTTTGCCTTGGCCTCGCGGGCCGAAGTGGAAGCTGTGCAACTGACGGGTGACACCGGGAACCGGAGAGAGCAAGTCGTGGGTCAAGTGATGCATGGGAGTCCTGGGCTGCGCGGGCGTTGATCGTGGCGACTGGAAATAGAAGCACAAACTGAGCCTGCGTGCCTATGCACGTGAGCACCGCACACCGGCAAACGCGTCAGGTCGGACCGAGCAGACTCTGCAAGGTGGCCAAGTCGTCGGCCTCTTCCACGGGCTTGTCCAGGCGCCAGCGGAGCATCCGTGGAAAGCGCACGGCGATCCCGCTCTTGTGACGTTTGGACAGGGCGATGCCCTCGAAACCGAGCTCGAACACCAGGGTCGGCTTGACGCTGCGCACCGGGCCGAAAGTCTCCACGGTGGTCTTGCGGATGATCGCATCGACCTTGCGCATTTCTTCGTCGCTGAGCCCCGAATAGGCCTTGGCGAAGGGCACCAGGGTGCGTTGTGGAGCACCGGCAGGGGCATCCCAGACGGCGAAGGTGTAGTCGCTGTAAAGGCTGGCGCGGCGGCCATGGCCGCGCTGGGCATAGATCAGCACTGCATCGACGCTGAAGGGGTCGATCTTCCACTTCCACCACACGCCCAGATCCTTGGTGCGACCGACGCCATACAGTGCATCGCGCCGCTTGAGCATCAACCCTTCGACGCCAAGGCTGCGCGATTGCTCGCGCTGTTCGGCCAGGCCCGCCCAGTCGTCTGCCTGCAGCAGAGGGGACAGCAGTACCGGCGCCAGCGGGTGTTCGTTCAGCAGACGTTCCAGCCCACTGCGCCGCTCGTGCTGCGGGCGGCTGCGCCAGTCTTCTCCCTGATACTCGAGCAGGTCGTAGGCCTGCAGCACCACCGGCGCATCGGCGAGCAGCTTCTTGCCGAGGATCTTGCGACCCAGGCGCTGCTGCAACAAGGCAAAAGGCTGCACCGCGGGCGCGTCTTGCGTGGTGCCAGGCTTCCACACCAGGATTTCGCCATCGAGTACCACGCCGTCCGGCAGGGTTTCGGCCAGGCTGTGCAGTTCGGGAAAACGCTCCGTGACCAATTCTTCGCCGCGCGACCAGATCCACAATTGGCCCTCGCGCTTGACCACCTGGGCACGGATACCGTCCCACTTCCATTCCACTTGCCAGTCTTCGACCGGGCCGATCAACGTGGCGAAGTCTTCCACCGGCGCTTGCAGGGCATGGGCCAGGAAGAATGGGTAGGGCTGTCCGCCGCGTTGGGCGTGTTCGTCGTCCGATTCCGGGGCAATCAGTTTCAGGTAGCTGTCGGGCGTCGGTCGATGGCTGAGGTCGGTGTAGCCGACCAACCGTTGCGCCACACGCTTGGGGTCCAGGTCGCACAATTGGGCCAGTGCGCGAGTGACCAGCAGTTTCGACACCCCGACTCGGAAACTGCCGGTGATCAACTTCAGGCACAGCATGAGGCTGGGACGGTCCAGACGCAGCCACAGTTGCGGTAACCGTTCGCCAATCACCTCGGCGGGTTGCCCACGCAGGGGCAGCAGGTGCTGCTCGACCCACTGCGCCAGTCCTTCATCGCTGTCGTGATCGTGCTGTGGCAGCAGCAGTGAAATGGTTTCGGCCAGGTCGCCGACCGACTGGTAGCTCTCCTCGAACAACCAGTCCGGCAAGCCCGCCATGGCCGTGGCCAACTCGCGGAGCAAGCGGGTGGGCACCAGTTGCCGTGGGCGACCGCCGGCCAGGAAATAGACCGCCCAGGCCGCGTCGGCGGCCGGAGCCTCGGCGAAGTAGTCGCGCAGGGCCTGTAGCTTGGCATTGCTCGAAGTGGTTGCGTCCAGACGCAGGTAGAGCTCGGCGAAATCCTTCATGGTGCAGGCTCCGCAGCGGGGGCGTCATCCTCATCGCCGTATTCGGTGACGAAGGCGCGGGCGTCCAGGCCCTGTTCGCACAGGTAGCGCACCAGCACGCCGACCGAGCCGTGGGTGACCATCACCCGCTCGGCACCGGTTTGGCCGATGGCCCATAGCAGGCCGGGCCAGTCGGCATGGTCGGAGAGCACGAAGCCGCGGTCCACGCCACGCCGCCGACGGGTTCCGCGCAACAACATCCAGCCGCTGGCGAAGGCGTCGCTGTAGTCGCCGAAACGCCGCATCCAACTGCTGCCGCCGGCCGATGGTGGTGCCAGCACCAAGGCCTGGCGCATCAGCGGATCATTGCGCGGGATATCACCGGCATAGCGGGTTTCCGGAAGCGCGATACCGGCTTCGCGGTAGACCCGGTTCAGCGGCTCCACGGCGCCATGCACCAGAATCGGCCCGAGGCTGGCGTCCAGCCCATGGAGGATGCGCTGGGCCTTGCCGAAGGCATAGCAGAACAGCACGCTGGCCTTGCCCTGGTCGCGGTTGCTGCGCCACCAGGCGTTGATGTCGGCGAACACCTCGGCCTGGGAGGGCCAGCGATAGATCGGCAGACCGAAGGTGGATTCGGTGATGAAGGTGTGACAACGCACCGGCTCGAACGGCGCGCAGGTGCCGTCGGGCTCGACCTTGTAGTCGCCCGACGCCACCCACACCTCGCCCTCGTACTCCAGCCGTACCTGCGCCGAGCCGAGGACATGCCCGGCAGGATGGAAGCTCAAGGTCACGCCGTGGTGCACCAGACGCTCGCCGTACGGCAGGGTCTGCAGGTCGATGTCCTGGCCCAGTCGGCTGCGCAGAATGCCGGCGCCGGGGGCTGCACACAGGTAGTGTCCGTTGCCGGTGCGGGCATGGTCGCCGTGGCCGTGGGTGATCACCGCGCGCTCCACTGGCCGCCATGGATCGATGTAGAAATCTCCGGGTGGACAATACAGGCCTTCGGGACGGGCGATCACGAGATCCATGGGCATTCGCGCTGGCTGGGGTTATTGCTTAGGAGCGCGACGTCGGCGTGGAAGTTCGGCTGGATCGAAGCACGCCGAGCGACCCTGGCGGGCCGCTCGGCAATAGGGCTACTTGCCCGGGGTGAGGGTCAGGCGCTGGCTGCCGTAGGCGCGGGCGAAGTTCTGCGGCTGCAGCGGCAGGGTAGTGAAACGGCCCTTGAACCAGGCGTCCAGGCCGTCGGCGTAGTGGGCGCTGGCAGCGTTGCCGGACTGACCGCTGCTGGTCAGCACTTGCAGCGGTTCGGCCTGGCCGAAGTCGACGATCATCCGCGCCGAGGCCGGCAACCTGGTCTCGAAGTCACGGCCCCAGGCGTAGGGCGTCAGGGCCAGGGTGCTGAAGTCGCCACCGGCCGCCATCGGTGCCTGGTTCAGGGCGTCGCCCAGGCCATGTACGTTCGGCGCAGGCCAGTGGTATTGGTGCAGCTTGCCCCATTGCCAGGCCTTGCGGTCGGCGCCGAATCTGGCGATGCCTTCGTCCATGGCCGCCGCGAGGCTACGGGCGAGAATGGTCGGTTTGTCTTCCTTCTGCGGCGTGCTGCGGTCGTCCCAGAACGGGCTGTCTTCACGGCCGAGCAGGTGATCGGCCTGGGCCGAATAAGACAGCTCGGCATTGCTCACGAAGGCTTGCCAGGCGGCACTGGACTCAGGGCCGAGGTCGTCGAGGAAGGTCTGGCGCACGACGGTCTGCAGGAACAGTTCATAGAGCGCGGCGTCGGCCGAGACCGGACTGAGGCGACCGTCGAAGGCTTTCAGCCTGGCCAGGGTTTCGCGGGCCTTGTCGCGCTGTGCGGCAGGCAACGCGTCGATGGCCTGCTTGAGCGGCTGGGCCATGCCGGGCGCGTCGAACATGCGCTTGAGCTTGTCGGCGAGCAGCGTCACCTGGTCGTTCTGCAGGGCCATCAGGCTGCGGCTGTCGTGGCGACCGTTGCCCGCCAGTTGGCCCAGACGCTCGGCGCGTTCGGGGTAATACCAGGTACTCGACAGCTGCATGCCATAGCCTTTGGGCAGGCTGCGCTGGTTGGCGTGGCCGATCCAGCCACTGGGCGGATCCTGGTCGTAGGGGTGAAGCATGGCGTCGGCGAAACCGTCCCAGTCATAACGCCCGTCCCAGCCAGGGGAGGGCAGCAGGCCCTGGCCTTCATGACGGTTCGGGTAGCGCCCGCTGACCTGCCAACCGATATGCTCGGGTTCGGCGAAGACGAAGTTCAAGGCCGCGGCGCCGATTTCGCGGGTGCTGTCGAAGGCGCGTTCCAGCGTGCTGGCGCGGGTCAGGTCGAACAGCGCGTCCAGGCTACGGTCGTCCTTGAGCTGCGGCAAGTGCAGGGCAAGGCCGTAGCCGTTGCCGGGCTGGCCGAGCAGGGTGCCGTGGCGGGTGTCGTACAGCACTTCGCGCACGGGTCGCTGACCGCGCACGAAGAAGGTCTCGTTGCGCCCACGCGCAGCCTGCCACTTGCCGTCGGCCAAGTAGGTGAGCTGGTTGCCCTGGCGGCGCAGTTGTTCGAGGAACAGGTCCTGGTTATCGGCCATGACCGCGCTGGCGCTCCACGCCAACTTGCCGTTGTAGCCGGCCAGCACGATGGGCAAACCGGGCAGCGACAGACCGGCGACCTGGTACTTGCTGGTGTGGATCTGCACCGGGCTCAAGGCCCAGGCGGCGCGGCTGTCGCTGGCCAGCAGGCTCTTGCCGCTGCGGCTGCGCAGCGGACCCAGCGCGAGGTTGGACGAGCCGGCGCTGCCCAGCAGGCCCAGCTCGGTGAGCTTCTGGCTGGCCGCAGTGACGTCGCCCAGGCCGGGGATGCGCGTCAGATCGATGCCCTTGAGCTTGTCGGCCTCGCCATTGGCCAAGGCCTCGTCAGGGGCGCTGGGCAGCAGCCAGGCGAGTTTGTCGCTGCCGACTTTCTGCGCCAGGGTGAGCGCGGACAGCTCTTCCTGCAGGTTCACCGACTGGCTGAAGGCATACAGACTGAAAATCAGCGCCGAGTCCTCGGCTTTCCAGTACTCAGGGCGATAGCCGCTGCTGGCCAGGTCGCTGGGCAGTTTGTCGCGGTAGCGGAACAGGTAGGCGTTGACGCCTCGGGCGTAGACTTCGAAGAAGCGCTTGAGCCGCGGTGAGGCATCGGCATATTGCTGGGCGGCGCTTTGCTTGAGATTGGCCGCGCGCATCAGCCGGTCGATATCGAGCGCCTCGGCCCCGGCGATTTCGGACAGGCGCCCCTGGGCCAGCAAGCGCATGGCGATCATCTGTTCGATGCGGTCGCCAGCATGCACATAGCCCAGACTGAACAGTGCATCGTGAAAGCTGCTGCTCTCGATCAGCGGCGCGCCCATGGCGTTACGCCGTACCGAGACGTTCTGCGCCAGTCCTTTGAGCGGCTGCACGCCGGTGCTCGGCGGCACACTGTCCTGATGGCCGCCCACCTGACAGCCGGCAAGCCCGAGCAGGCCGAGCAGCACGGCGCCAGGGCCGAACCGGAAACGCAAAGGAGGAAACACGGGGGCAGCCATTGCAAAGGCTCCTGAAGAGGGGAAGTCGGCTAGTTTCAAGCGGGTAAGTTTCAAGCGGTAAGTTGCAAGCGGCAAGGTGCAAGTAAAGGCGCGTGAGCCCACGCATCGCGAGCGACTTCGAGGGGCGGCGCCTCGGCATGCCCGCACTCCAAGCTTGCCGCTCGCGGCTAATTCAAGCGCCGTGGCACTTCTTGAATTTCTTTTCGCTGCCGCAGGGGCACGGGTCGTTGCGGCCGACGTCTTTCAGCGCATTGCGCACCGGCTCCTGATGGCCGTGGTTGCAGTGCGGGCCGTGCACATGGCCGTGGTCGTGGTGGTGGTCGTGACCGTGGTCGCAGTCGGGGCCATGGACATGGGGTTGTTGGGTCATTGCGGGTTACTCCGGTTTGAGATCGCCGCGGATTATCTCACCACTGCGCGACAAGTGCAGGTCCCTGTGCACGATCAGCCCGGTGGCAAGCTCGGCCTGCAAACTGTAGTTCAAGGGTTTGCCACTTCTGAGCAGCTTGGCCAGCGGTTTGAGGTGCTGCCAGAGGTTGGTGCGCACATCGATCTTGAAGGTCCGCCGCGAGTGGGCGCCGACGCTGCGCCACAGGCTGGCCTCGTCCTGCACCAGCAGCAGGTCGCCCAGGCGTACCGTATAGGCAATGGTGCGGATGAACAGACGACTGTCGGTCGGGTTGTCGACACGCACATGCAGGACGAATTGCTGCTGGTGCAGGCGCGCCTTGACCGTTTCCACGCGCAGTAAATGAACCTCGGGCCGGGCCCGCTCGCTGGCGTCCCAGCCCGCGCAACCGCCCAGCCAGAGGAAGGTGACAGTTAGCAGGCAGAGCCGCCCGATGAAGTTCATGGTCAGTGGCCGACGTAGCTGGCGCAGCATTTCTTGAACTTCTGCCCGCTGGCGCAGGGGCAGGGATCGTTGCGCCCGGCGCGCAGTGCCACGGTGGGGTCGATGAAATACCAGTGCCCGCCATGCTGCACGAAGGCCGAGCGTTCGCGGTGCTGGTGGTCGCCTTGTTGATCGTGCCAGCGCGCGGTGAAGGTGACGAATGCATGCTCAGGCTGTCCGCCGAGCACTTCGCTGCTTTCGACGTCCAGGCCCAGCCAGGTGCTCTGGGCGCTCCAGGTGGCCATGGCGGCGCGGTCCAGATCGGCTTGCTGGGCGGGCAGCGTGGTTGCCACCAGGTAGTCCACCAGGCCCAGTACATAGGCGCTGTAGCGCGAGCGCATCAAGGCCTGGGCATCGGCTGCCGGCGTGCCTGCATGGAAGCGCCCACAGCAGGCGTCGAGAAGATTGCCGCTGCCGCAGGGACAGACCGTAACGCTCATGAAGTCACCACCAGTACTTGCCGAAGTTTTGCGGATTGGCCCAGAACTTGGCATTGAGCCAGTCCGGCACCTGCTTGTAGTCATGCAGATCATAGGTGAACAGGCTCAGCACCTGCTCCTGGCGGCGAAACTTTTCGCTCGCCGACATCGCCAGGGCGAAGAAGTCGGTGTCGTGCCAGCCGCAGGCGGCCAGGTCGGCCAACACGGCCACCTTGCTGGCGTTGAGATTGCGGATGCCGCCCAACAGTTCCAGGCCGCTGCGCTTGGGCAGGTGCTCCAGGCAGTCCACCAGCACGGCCAGGTCGAAACGCTGCGCGGCCAAGTCGGCGGGCAGCGGCCCCGGCGCGGCTACCTGCACCTGGGTCGCCGGGTGTGCGGCGGCAAAGGCGTCCAGGGCCGGGAAACGCGAGCCCACCAGCAGCAGGCGGGCGGGTGCGAAGCGCTCGAGCAGGGCCGCCAGGGCCTGTTGCGGAGTGCGCTGGGAAAAACCGTCGGTCATTGCCAATCCTCGTTCAGGTCGCTCTAGACTAGCGGGCCTGGCTTTGCGGGCAAAGCGGGTTGTGGTGCAGTCATGGCCCATTGCTGGCAGAGCGGGCACGGGCGGTCTTTACTCCCTGAGCATCGGTCGTGCACCGATTCCCTCAGGAGAGACGACAAAAATGAGCATAGTACGCACTGCGATACCCCTGGTTCTGATCACCGGTGTGTTGACCGGGTGTGCAGGCCTGCAGAAAACCGACTGGCCGAAATGCGCAGCGGTCGGTGGTGTAGGGGGCGCGGCCCTGGGCGCCATCGAAAGTTCGAGCTGGGCTGGCTGGGGCGCCTTGCTCGGCGGTGGCCTGGCAGCCGGTTACTGCTGGTCCCATGGCGACGGTGACGAAGACGGCGATGGCGTGCCGGACAGCCGCGACAAGTGCCCCGGTACGCCGCGTGGGGTCCAGGTCGACGCCAACGGTTGTCCACTGCAGCCGGTGGTCGAGGAGCGGGTGGTCGAGGAGGTGGTGGTGGTCGAGAGGGAAGAGGTCATCGTCATCCGCGACGTGCACTTCGAGTTCGACTCGGCGCGGCTCACCGCCACCGACAAAGAGCGCCTGAACAGCGTAGCCACCCGCTTGAAGCAAGAGGCGCCCAGCGCCCGCCTGAGCGTCACCGGGTACACCGACAGTGTCGGCGCCGATGGCTACAATCAGAAACTTTCCGAGCGTCGTGCCCATTCGGTGACCGACTACCTGATCGGCAGCGGTATACCGCGTGACCGCTTCGTGTCGGTGGTCGGCGCGGGCGAGCGTCAGCCAGTGGCCGACAACGCCACGGCCGAGGGCCGCGCCCTGAACCGTCGCACCGAGATCAAGATCCAGCGTTGATGGGCCGCGTCCACGTCGCCGGTCGGGGCGTGGGCTTGTGCTGCGAAGCCGTGTCGCCGGCCCCTGGCGCACGGCCCGGCACGGCGTTACTGTTGGCCGCAGCGTCCGCTCGAACGGGCCGCAAGCCAACAACAAGACAGTCGGGGGCGAGGTATGAAATTCATCTTGGGTCTGGGCAAGGCCCTGACGGTGGTGTTCTGGTGGGTGGTGCTGGTCAATCTGACCCTGCCGCAGCCATTGCCATTGAATCTGTTGATCAATGCAGCCGGTGCGTTCTTGCTGGCCCTGCACCTGCTTGAGGTGCTGATGTTCAATGCCAGTCTTCGCGGGCGCAGTCACCGCTGGTTCGATCGCCTGCAAATCCTGTTGACCGGCATCTTTCACGTCATGTCCATTCCCCGTCCGCTGGAGGCTCCGCGCCATGCGTAAGTTGATGTTGTTGGCCGCGTTGGCCGCTCCGCTGGCGCAGGCCGAAAGCCTTCAGGTGGGTGCCCATTCCATGCTGCGGTTGCCGAACAAGTCGTCCAGCGTGCACCTGGAGCGTGTCGAGGTGGCCGACTCGGCGACGCTGCTGCTGCCGGCCACGCTGACCGCGCTGAAGATCGACCACTTGGTCATGGGCCGCGAGGCACGTATCGCCATCGCGCCGGCGCCGAGCGCGTTGAGCATCGAGGCCGGTACCGCGGTGCTCGGTCCTGGTAGCGAGATCAGCGCGCCCGGCGCTGCCGGAACCTATCAGCGCCCTGCACGCCCAGGGCGTGACCTGGACCTGCGCTTGCAGACACTGGAGGCCGAGCAACTGATGATCGATGCCAGGGGTGGGGCCGGAGCGCCTGGCTTTGCCGGTCTCGACGGCGGTACTGGCAGCGCCGGAGGCTGCACCTGGGGCACTGCCAGCCGCGGCGCGAATGGCGACAATGGCGGTGACGGCCACGATGGCGCTGCGGGCGGACGGGTGCGTCTGGCCGTCCCCGGTGATTTCCCGGTGGAGCGCATTCAGGTCCGTGTCGAAGGCGGCGCTCCGGGTCAACCCGGCGCGGCGGGCAAAGCGGGGCAGGGCGGGGCCAGCAAAGGCTGTCTGGTGTATCGCACCGCAGCGGGCAGCGCGGGGCGAGCGGGCTTGCCAGGACAGCCCGGGCTGGCCGGGGCAGCGGGGGAGTTGATTCTGCAAACGATCCGTTAGTTCGGTGCTCAGGGCTGCACTGCAGCCCTGCTCGATCTGTCAGAGGGGAAGGCGCGAACTGGCGACGGCCACCACGGCGACGCCCAGCAGCAGGTTGATGCCGACCATCCGTCGGATCCTGCCCAGCACCGCAGCACCCGAGGCCCAGTCCTCGGCTTGCACGGCGGTGCGCAACTCCGGGAGCAGCAGCGCCTGCACGCGCATGAACAACGCGAACATCGCGATGCCGCCGCCGATCATCACCTGAACGTGGCGTGGCGCGGCATCGAAGCCGCCGAAGCGCAGGTGCAACATGCCGATACCACTGATCGCCAGCACCGCCACGGCCAGCCAGACCCATCCGAAGAAACGTCGGAAAACTTCCAGCCACAGCCGCAGGCGCGCTGGCCCTTCCAGCGCTACGACTGCCGCCGGGCGCAGTATCAGCCAGGCGAAGAACATGCCGCCGACCCAGACCAACGCGGCCAGAACGTGCAGTGTGTAGGGCAGGGCAAAGGCAAGCATCCGGATCTCCATGGGGCATCGAGGGCAATGACGGGGTATGATAGCCGCCCCATGCAAAACACTGAAAATATATCCAGCCCGTCGGGCGCGCCCAGACCATGATCAGCAATGAACTAAAAGCCACCATCCAGGGCGCCTACTCGCGTTTTCTCGAAGCCAAAAGCCTCAAGCCTCGCTACGGCCAGCGCCTGATGATCGCCGAAGTGGCCAAGGTGCTCGGCGATATCGCTTGTGACGAGGAAGGTCGTCGATCTGGTGAACCCGCCGTGGTGGCGGTCGAGGCCGGCACCGGTACCGGCAAGACGGTCGCCTACAGCCTCGCCGCGATCCCCGCTGCCAAGGCTGCGGGCAAGCGTCTGGTGATTGCCACCGCCACCGTCGCCTTGCAGGAGCAGATCGTCTTCAAGGACCTTCCCGACCTGATGCGCAACAGCGGCCTGAATTTCAGCTTCGCGCTGGCCAAAGGGCGGGGCCGCTACCTGTGCCTGTCCAAACTCGACGTGCTGCTGCAGGAAGGCCACGCGCAGTCGGCCACCGCTCAGTTGTTCGAAGAGGAAGGTTTCCACATCGAGGTGGATGAGCGCAGCCAGAAGCTGTTCAACAGCATGATCGAGAAGCTTGCCGGCAACCGCTGGGATGGCGACCGCGACAGTTGGCCCGAAACCCTCGAGGACCAGGACTGGGCGCGCCTGACCACCGACCACAGCCAGTGCACTGGCCGGCATTGCCCGAATTTTCAGCAGTGTGTCTTCTATAAAGCCCGCGAAGGCATGGGTAAGGTCGACGTCATCGTCACCAACCATGACATGGTTCTTGCCGACCTGGCGCTCGGTGGCGGTGCAGTGCTGCCCGACCCACGCGACACGATGTACGTGTTCGACGAAGGCCACCACCTGCCGGACAAGGCTATCGGCCATTTCGCCCACTATTCGCGTCTGCGCTCCACCGCCGACTGGCTGGAGCAGACCGCCAAGAACCTGGCCAAGCTGTTGGCCCAGCACCCGCTGCCAGGCGACCTTGGCCGGCTGATCGAGCAGGTGCCGGAGTTGGCGCGGGAAATCCGCACCCAGCAGCAGTTCATGTTCACCCTGTGCGAACAGGTAGCCGACTTCCGCGTGGGCGAAGACATGGAGGGCCGTGACCGACCGCGCTATCGCTTCGAGGGTGGCGTGGTGCCCGAGCAGATCCGCGAGGTGGGCATCGAGCTGAAGAAAGGCTTCACCCGGCTCAATGACCTGTTCACCCGCTTGGCCGACCTGCTCAAGGAAGGCATGGATGGCGAGGTCAACATCGGCATCGCCAGTCACCAGGCCGAAGAGTGGTACCCGCTGTTCGGCAGCCTGGTGACCCGCGCCCAGGGTAATTGGGAGCTGTGGACGGCGTTCACTGCCGAAGATCCGCAGGACAGTCCGCCCATGGCGCGCTGGTTGACCCTCGCCGAAAGCGGCGCGCTGTTCGACATCGAAGTCAATGCCAGCCCGATCCTGGCCGCCGAGATGCTGCGGCGCAATCTCTGGCATGTCGCCTACGGTGCCTTGGTCACCTCGGCGACGTTGACGGCGCTCGGCAAGTTCGACCGGTTCCGCATGCGCTCGGGGCTGCCCCGCGATGCCGTCACCTGCGTGGTGCCCAGTCCCTTCGTGCACGGCGATGCCGGTCTGCTGCGCGTACCGGACCTGGGCGCCGACCCGCGCGATGCCGCCGGGCATACCGCAGCCATCATCCGCGAACTGCCGGCGATCGTCGAAGACGCGCGCGGTGCGCTGGTGCTGTTCTCGTCGCGCAAGCAGATGCAGGATGTGTTCGACGGCCTGGACCGCGACTGGCGCAAGCTGGTGCTGATCCAGGGCAACCTGTCCAAGCAGGAAACCCTGAACAAGCACAAGGCGCGGGTCGACGACGGCCAGCACAGTGTCCTGTTCGGCCTCGCCAGCTTTGCCGAAGGGGTCGACCTGCCAGGTGCCTACTGCGAGCACGTGGTCATCGCCAAGATCCCATTTGCGGTGCCCGACGACCCGGTTGAAGCCGCGCTCGCCGAATGGATCGAGGCCCGTGGCGGCAATCCGTTCATGGAAATTGCCGTGCCCGATGCCTCGCTGCGCCTGATCCAGGCGTGCGGTCGCCTGCTGCGTACCGAGCAGGACCGCGGCGTCATCACCTTGCTCGACCGGCGTTTGGTCACCCAGCGCTACGGCAAGGCTATCCTCAATGCACTACCGCCCTTCCGGCGGGAGATTCAGTAAACGGCTGGAGCACGATGCTCCGGCCTGTTGTCCATGACTCGATACGGGCCCATGAGGGCCTTGAAGGAGAGCCCCGTCCACATGATCCGCCGCACCCTGCCCGTTGTCCTTACCCTGTTGTGCAGCACTGGCGTGCTGGCTGAGCAGCAGACGCTGTTCAGCTTCGTGCGTCCGACCTCGATGGTGACGGTCACCACCGAAGATACCGGCATGCCGCAATACAATGCGGAACAGACGGCCGAGGGCGAGGTGCTTCGACGCGTGGTGTTCAACCCGGTGGCGCATCCTACCCTGCGCCTGAGTCCCCAGACTGGCGTGTGGGACTGGTCGGCTGGGCAGTTCCTGACGCTGCGCCTGCAGAGTGCCCAGGACTGGGCGCTGACCGTGGATGTGACGGTCACGGGCGGTGACGGCCGCAGCCTGGTCAGCCGTATCGATCTGCCGGCAGGCCCGGCGCAAACGGTGATGGTGCCGCTCAAGGCCAGTTCGCCGCTCAGCCAGGGCATGCGCGCCGGTCCGCCGATGCCCTGGAGTTACGACGGCCAACGTCTGCTGTTGACCAGTAGCAGCGGCGAGCTGGACCTCAAACAGGTGGCGTCGGTCAGCTTGAGCATTCCCCAGCCCAAGGTCGCGCAGAACCTGCTGGTGGAAAAGCTCGGCCTGGAGAGCGACGACCGCGCAGTGCGTGCGGCCTACAGCGAGTTGATCGATGCCTATGGTCAGTCCACTCGCAGTCGCTGGCCAGAAAAGATCGCCAGCGACGAGCAACTCAAGGCAGCCGATGTCCGCGAACAGCAGCAACTCAAACGTTGGCTGGGCGAGCGCGAGCAACAGTCGCTCGACCTTTATGGCGGCGTGATCGCCGGTCCGGCCTTCGAGGCCCAAGGCTTCTTCAGAACCGAAAAGCGCGATGGGCGCTGGTATCTGGTCACGCCGCAAGGCCATGCGTTCTATTCCCTGGGCGTCAATGCCGTGTCTGCGGACGGTGGGCGCACCTACGTCGCTGGACGGGAAACGATGTTCAAGGGCCTGCCGGCGCAGGGCGAGGCACTCTCGGCATTCTATGGTGAAGGCAACAATGACGATGGCAACGCGTCTTCCCAGGGGCGCGGCTTCAAGCAAGGCCGCTGGTTCGACTTCTACGCGGCCAACCTGCAGCGCACCTACGCCAAGCCCTGCACGCCGGTCGCCGAGAGTCAAGGGCCCGCCGACTGTGCGACTGCGACTCTCGATGCGACGCGCTGGCAAACCCATAGCCTCGACCGGTTGCTGGCCTGGGGTTTCAATACCTTGGGTAACTGGAGCGATCCAGCGTTGGGTGAGGCGCAGAGGGTGCCTTACACCCTGCCACTGTCGATTGTCGGTGACTACGCCAGCATTAGTACGGGCATGGACTGGTGGGGCCGCATGCCCGATCCGTTCGACCCGCGCTTTGCCATGGCCACCGAGCGGGCGGTGGCCATCGCGACCCGCGACCACCGCGACGATCCTTGGCTGATCGGCTATTTCGCCGACAACGAGCTGGCCTGGGCCGCGCCTGGCGACGATCCCAAGGCGCGTTATGGCTTGGCCTTCGGTACGCTTCGGCTGACCACCGATGTGCCCGCCAAGCGCGCGTTCCTCAAGCAGTTGCGCGACAAGTACCGCAACCAGGAGGGTCTGTCGAAAGCCTGGGGCATCGAGCTCAAGGCCTGGGAACTGATGGAAGACCCAGGCTTCGAGGCGCCGTTGCCCAATGCCGAGCATCCGGAGATCGAGCGTGACTATCAGTACTTCCAGCAGGTGTTCGCCCAGACCTACTTCAAGACCATCTCCGATGCCCTGAAGTGGCATGCGCCCAATCACCTGCTGCTGGGTGGGCGCTATGCGATCAGCACACCGGAAGCGGTCGAGGCATGCGCCGAATTCTGCGATGTCATCAGTTTCAACTTCTATACCCTCAAGCCCCAGGACGGCTATGACTTCGCGCGTCTGGCCGAGTTGGACAAGCCGGTACTGGTCTCGGAGTTCCAGTTCGGCTCGCGCGACCGTGGTCCGTTCTGGCCTGGGCCGCTGGAAGTGGCGCGGGAAGAGGATCGAGGTCCGGCCTACAGCAATTTCCTCAAGGCCGCGCTGGCCCAGCCAATGATCGTCGGGGCGCATTGGTTCCAGTACCTGGATCAGCCCGCCAGTGGTCGGCTGCTCGATGGTGAGAACGGCCATCTCGGGCTGGTGGCCATCACCGATGTCGCCTATCCGGGCTTCGTCGAAGCGGTGCGCAAGAGCAATCGGGAAACCCTCGAGGAGGTGCGTCGAATGCTGGAGTCCAAGACGCGCTGAGCGTCGTTGGGGAACTTGGGCTTTTTCCGACAACCTTCCGGCCACATTCAGTAGGCAAAACCGCCAACTACTGAAACAATGCCCGCCTTTGACTGGCAAGTGGTACGGAGAGCGGGCGGGTGCACATTCAGGGTCACTTTGAGCTGAAGTTCGAGGCAGTGCGCGACGCCTTTGCCGCCTTGTTCGAGGATTCCCAGGAGCGTGGTGCGGCGCTGTGCATTCAGGTGGGCGGAGAGACCGTCATCGACCTGTGGGCGGGCACAGCCGACAAGGACGGGCAGCAGGCTTGGCACAGTGACACCCTTGCTAACCTGTTTTCCTGTACCAAGACCTTCACCGCAGTAACCGCGCTGCAGTTGGTCGGCGAGGGCAAGCTGGCACTGGATGCCCCTGTGGCCCGTTACTGGCCCGAGTTTGCCCAGGCTGGCAAGGAAGGCATCACGCTGCGCCATCTGCTCAGTCACCGTGCCGGCCTGCCAGCCATCCGTCATCTGCTGCCGGCCGAGGCGCTCTACGACTGGTCGTTCATGGTCGATACCCTGGCGGCCGAGGCGCCTTGGTGGACACCGGGCACTGAGCATGGCTATGCCGCCATCACCTACGGCTGGCTGATCGGCGAACTGATCCGGCGCGCCGACGGTCGCGGCCCGGGCGATTCGATCGTGGCCCGCACAGCGCGTCCTCTGGGTCTGGATTTCCATGTGGGCTTGGACGATGCCGAATTCCACCGTGTCGCGCATATCGCTCGCGGCAAGGGCAACCCCGGGGACGCCGCTGCCCAGCGCTTGCTGCAGGTGACGATGCGTGAGCCGCAGGCGCTGTCCACCCGCGCTTTCACCAATCCCCCGGCGATTCTCACCAGCACCAACAAGCCCGAGTGGCGCCGCATGCAGCAACCGGCTGCCAATGGCCACGGCAATGCGCGCAGCCTGGCTGGTTTCTACGCCGGTCTGCTCGATGGCAGTCTGCTGGAGTCGGAGCTGCTCGACGAGTTGACCCGCGAGCACAGCCTTGGCCAGGACCGGACGCTGCTGACCCAGACCCGCTTCGGCCTGGGCTGCATGCTCGACCAGCCCCAGGTCGCCAACGCCACGTTCGGGCTGGGCGCACGGGCGTTCGGTCATCCCGGCGCAGGTGGTTCGGTCGGTTTTGCCGACCCGGAGTACGACGTGGCGTTCGGCTTTGTCACCAACACCCTCGGGCCTTACGTGCTGATGGATCCGCGGGCGCAGAAACTGGTGCGGGTACTGTCCAATTGCCTTTGATCGGGTAATGCGGGTAATGCCCGATTCCTTTGACTATCCTCAATGCCAACGCCACCACGGGTGGGCAAAATCTTCTTCTAATTCATGGTGTATCGCCGATGTCTTCACACAAAACCTTAGCACTCGCCCTGTGCCTGGCCATGACCGGCTGCGCCAGCCAAACCCCGGATGGCTCCAAGAGCGCGGCCCTGAGCTGGTGGCCGTTTGGTTCGGACAAGGTCGCTGACCAGGAAGTGAAAGCGGCGGTCACCGAGAAGGTTGCGAAAGCTGACGCCAAGTCCGAGGGCGGCAGTCACTGGTGGTGGCCGTTTGGCTCGAGCGAGAAGCAGGCTGAAGCGCCAGTCGTACCGAAGATCGACCAGAAGGCCACCCAGGCCTGGCTGGATGCGTACGAACCCAAGCTGCGCGAAGCCGCCAAGGACAGCAAGCTGGAGGTGGAGCGTCGTGAAGATGTACTGGTCGTGATCCTGCCGGTCGACGGTTCGTACAACCCAGATCGACCCAATATGCTGCTCCCCGTCACGCTCGGCCCTATCACCCGTGTGGCCAAGATTGTCGAAGGCGATCCCAAGACCGCAGTGCTGGTGCTCGGCCACGCCGACACCAGCGGTGTTGCCGTCGCCAACCAGAAACTCAGCCTGGAGCGCGCGGCCTCGGTATCGGCTATTTTCCGTTTGAGCGGCCTGCAGCGTGATCGCCTCAACCTCAAGGGCATGGGTGCGGTCATGCCGCGTGCAGCCAATGACAGTGTCGAGGGCCGGGCGCTGAACCGCCGTGTCGAGATGCTGCTGACCCCGCAGAACACCATGCTGGCGCTGCTCGCCAAGTATCAGCAGGCAGCCCCAGCGCCTATGGCTGCTCCGGCGGCAATGGTTGCGGCGCAAGACGCCAAAGCGCCAGTCAAGGCCGCTGCGGCCAAGCCAGCCGCCAAACCTGCGACCAAGGCCGCCGCCAAGCCTGCTGCGAAGAAGACTGCGAGCAAGGCTGCTGCCAAGCCCGCCGCTAAGAAGGCGGCTGCAAAACCCGCCGCGAAAAAGGCGACCACTACTACGGACAAGAAAGTCGCCGCCAATAGCCCTGCGAAGACCAACTGATCGTCAAGGAAACGCAGCAATGACCCAATCCCTGGCCGATATGCGGCGCGACTACACCCGTGATGGCCTGGCCGAAGAGCAGGCCCCGGCCGAGCCCTTCGCCTTGTTCCACCACTGGTTCGGCGATGCGGTGAAGACCGAGCAGCCGCCAGTGGAGGCCAACGCCATGACGCTGGCCACGGTCGATGGTCAGGGGCGCCCGCATTGCCGGGTGTTGCTGCTCAAAGGGCTCGATGAGCGCGGGTTCACTTTTTTCACCAACTACGAGAGCGCCAAGGGCCAGCAACTGCTGGTCAATCCTTTTGCGGCCATGACCTTTTTCTGGCCTGCGCTGGAGCGTCAAGTGCGCATCGAGGGGCGAGTGGAAAAGGTCTCGGCGAAGGAGTCGGACGATTACTACCAAGTGCGTCCTCTGGGTAGTCGCCTGGGTGCCTGGGCGTCGCCGCAAAGCCGGGTGATCGCTGACCGTGCCGAGCTCGAAGGCTTGGTCAAGGCTACCGAAGCGCGGTTCTCCGACACTCAGCCGCACTGTCCGGAACACTGGGGCGGCTATCGTTTGCTGCCTGAGCGCATCGAATTCTGGCAAGGCCGTTCGAGCCGTTTGCACGATCGTTTGAACTACCGCTGGATCGACGGTGTGTGGCAGCGAGAGCGTCTGGCGCCTTGATCGGTGAGGGCCGTTCAGGCCCTCGTCTTCACGCAGCTTCCTTCGCGTAGGCATCGGCCTCACGCTTCAACCAGTCCGCCAGTTGCCCTCGAGCGATCTTCTGTTCTCGCGCCTGTGCCAATCGTTGCAGCACATAGGCAACTTTTGCGGCGTCCTGGCCCGCCAGTGACAGCGCCAGGTCACGGTCCATCCAGCGCCGCATACGCAGGTATAGCCAGCCGTGAAAGTACAGGCCGGCGGCGGTGGTCACCGCGACGATGAAGTAATCCATGGCTATCATTGGTCTCAGTATTCAAGCGCGGCGATGGGCTATCGCCTGTACCTGAACTGAATGAAAACAATTTAATAGCCTGGGTGTCGTGACACCCATCAATGCGCGGAGTCTAATGGACACCTGACTTATGGAGATTTCCCATGCGTAAATCCGTTCTGCTGATGGCCAGCTTCACCACCATGGCGCTGCTGCTCGGCGGTTGCCAGTCGAGCCTGACCGGCGACAGCTATTCCCGTGACGAGGCCCGCCGTGTGCAAACCGTGCGCATGGGCACCATCGAATCCCTGCGTCCGGTGAAGATCGAAGGCAGCAAGACGCCGATCGGTGGTGGCGCAGGTGCCATCGTCGGTGGTGTTGCAGGCAGCGCAGTCGGCGGCGGTCGTGGCAGCATCGTCGCTGCGGTGATTGGTGCAGTGGCCGGTGGCCTGGCGGGTTCTGCCGCCGAAGAGGGCTTGACCCGCACTCAAGGTGTCGAAATCACCGTGCGTGAAGACGACGGCAGCATGCGAGCCTATGTGCAGCAAGTGCAGCAGAACGAGATCTTCCGCGTTGGCGAGCGCGTGCGCATCATGACGGTCGATGGCACCAGTCGCGTTACCCACTGATTGCTAAGTATGAAAAACCCGACTCGGCACGGCCGGTCGGGTTTTTTTGCGCTTGGCGATCAGGGCGTGGCCGTTGCAGGATCGCGCTGGCGACTGGCTGCCGCCGTGACGGCGTAGCCGATCAACGCCGCGAAGAACGAGCCGGTCAGAATGCCCATTCGATCCTCGCCCGCATATTCGCTCACCCCTGAAGGGAAGGCCAGGGATCCGACGAACAGGCTCATTGTGAATCCGATCCCGCACAAGATGGCTACACCGAAAACCTGGCCCCAATTGGCGCCTGCTGGCAGCGAAGCCAGGCGCAGCTTTATGGCGACCCAAGTAAGGCCGAACACACCGACCGTTTTGCCCAGCACCAGGCCGATGGCTACGCCCAGCGGCACGGAGTGGATGAAGCTCTGAGCCGTTACACCGACCAGCGAAACCCCGGCGTTGGCGAAGGCGAACAAGGGAAGGATCGCATAGGCCACCCAAGGGTGTAGTGCATGTTCCAGCGTGATCAGCGGCGAGGCGGTTTTGTCGTCGCGGCCCCGCAGCGGGATGAACATCGCCAACATGACGCCCGCAAGCGTGGCATGGATGCCGCTTTTCAGCACGCAGACCCACAGCACCAGGCCGACGATCAGGTAGGGTGCCAAGCGTTTGACCCCCAGCCGATTCATCCCCAGCAGTACTAGCAGACACGCGCCTGCCAGGCTCAGCGCCAGACTCGAAAGGGCGCCGGAATAGAACAGGGCGATGATGATGATCGCGCCCAGGTCATCGATGATTGCCAGCGTCATCAGGAACAGTTTCAGCGACACAGGTACGCGCTTGCCGAGCAGTGCCAGCACGCCGAGGGCGAAGGCGATATCGGTCGCCGTGGGGATTGCCCAACCCGCCAACGTGGCAGGGTTGTCGCGGTTGATGAACCAGTAGATCAAGGCGGGCACCAGCATGCCGCCGACGGCTGCGGTCGCTGGAAGAATGATTTGCGATGGCTTGGACAGCTGGCCCTGGAAGACTTCTCGCTTGACCTCCAGGCCGATCAGCAGGAAGAACAGTGCCATGAGGCCATCGTTGATCCACAGCAGCAGGGGCTTGGCGATAAGCAGGTCGCTGATCTGCACGGCCACCGGCACGTCGAGAAAACTGACGTACCACGGCGAGAGTGAAGAGTTGTTGACGATCAGGGCAATGACCGCTGCAGTGATCAGCAGCAGGCCGCTGGCGGATTCCAGCTGAAGGAAGCGATTGATAAGACTGCGCACGGATGAACGGCTCCACGACTTGGGCGAACAGGGGATACACCCTAGCGTGCAGCGTTATGCTTTAGAATAAAAACTATATTCTTTTTTGTTATAACGTGTTGCCGTTCGGGTAGGGGAAGGCTAGAGGTCTTAAAGGCTGAGTGCTGAGCGAAAAGTCTCTGCGTGGCGTCGAAAGTTCCGAAAATTGGCTACAGCCCCGGGGGCGACGTTGCCCCCAGGACAGCGCGATCAGGCGTCGATACCCAGCATGCTTCTGGCCACCGCTTCGGCAATGCGAATGCCGTCCACACCGGCCGAAAGAATACCGCCGGCATAGCCTGCGCCCTCACCGGCAGGGAACAGCCCTTTGAGGTTCAGGCTCTGGTAGTCCTGCCCGCGGGTAATGCGCAGTGGCGAGGATGTGCGCGTTTCGATGCCCGTGAGTACCGCGTCGTGCAGGTTGTAGCCTTTGATCTGCCGGTCGAACGCTGGCAGTGCCTCGCGGATCGCTTCGATGGCGAACGCAGGTAGGCTGGGCGCCAGGTCGCCGAGGCTGACGCCCGGCTTATAGGAAGGCTCCACGCTACCCAAGGCGGTGGACGCACGCCCGGCGACGAAGTCGCCCACCAGCTGCGCAGGCGCCTGGTAGTTGCTGCCGCCCAGCACGTACGCGTGTGCCTCCAGACGCTCCTGCAACTCGATACCGGCCAGTGGACCCCCTGGGTAGTCCCGCTCCGGATCAATACCCACGACGATGCCCGAGTTGGCATTACGCTCGTTGCGCGAATACTGGCTCATGCCATTGGTGACCACCCGGCCTGGCTCGCTGGTGGCGGCCACTACCGTGCCTCCCGGGCACATGCAGAAGCTGTACACCGACCGGCCGTTGCTGGCGTGGTAGACCAGTTTGTAGTCCGCCGCGCCCAGTTTCGGGTGTCCGGCATACTTGCCCAGGCGCGCTTTGTCGATCAGCGATTGCGGATGCTCGATGCGAAAGCCCACCGAGAACGGCTTGGCTTCCATGAACACGCCCCTGGCGTGCAGCATGCGGAAGGTGTCGCGGGCGCTATGCCCCAACGCCAGCACCACATGTCGCGAGTGCAGTTGCTCGCCGCTTTCCAGCACGACCCCCGTGAGTTGCTCGCCCTCGGTCAGCAGGTCAGTGACTTTTTCCTGGAAACGGATCTCACCGCCCAGGGCAATGATTTCCTCTCGCATCTTTTCGACCATGCTGGTCAGACGGAACGTACCGATGTGCGGCTTGTTGATGTAGAGGATTTCCTCCGGCGCGCCGGCCTTGACGAACTCGTCGAGCACCTTGCGGCCGTGATGCTGGGGATCCTTGATCTGGCTGTACAGCTTGCCATCGGAGAACGTACCGGCGCCGCCTTCGCCGAACTGCACGTTGGACTCGGGGTTGAGCACGCTTTTGCGCCACAGGCCCCAGGTGTCCTTGGTGCGTTGGCGCACTTCCTTGCCGCGCTCCAGCACGATCGGCCTGAAGCCCATCTGCGCCAGCAGCAGGCCGGCGAAGATACCGCAGGGGCCGAAGCCGACTACCAGCGGACGCTCGGCCAGTTCGGCAGGCGCATGGCCGACGAATTTGTACGTGACATCCGGCGCCACACCGACATTGCGATCGTCGACGAAGCGGCGCAGCACTTCGTCTTCGTTGCTGGTTTCCAGGTCGATGGTATAGATGAACAGCAGCTCGCTGTTCTTCTTGCGCGCATCGTAGCTGCGCTTGAACAGGTTGAAGCTCAGCAGTTGATCGTCACGGATGCCCAGGCGCTGGACGATGGCCTCGCGCAGGGCCTCGTCGGGATGGTCCAAGGGCAGCTTCAGTTCGGTGATTCGTAGCATGGCACGTCCAGTATCGCGGCCATGGGCGGCCGGCGGCTTTAAACAAACCGCCAAGTATAAGCTGTTCGCCGCCTCGACTGGCAGGATAAAAGTGTCCGGCGATCACTTGTCCCGCGCACCACCGTAGTAGGCGCAGCCTTGCAGGGTCTGGCCGTCGATGCGCAGTTCGGCGCGCAGGTGACGCATGGCGCCCGTACCCCGCTCGACGCAGCGTTGCGGCGCCACCCACAGTTCGACACGCTGACCGTCGGCTTCGCTGGACAGACTCAAGCCACCACCGGGCATCTGCTCTTCGAGGAACGGCAATGGTAGCGGATCCTTGCCTGCACGGTTGATCACCATACCCTTGCCGCTGGCCTTGATGTCCCAGTCGGGCTCATGCCCGCCGGCGCGTAGCGTCAATTGCTTGAAGTTCGGGTCTTCGCAGGCGTTGGCCGACGCTTCTACGCGGTACAGCCGAGTCACCTCCAACTGCCCATCGCTGTTGGCAGCGCGACTGCCGGCCAGACGCCCGCGAACATCGGCGAACAATGTGGCTTTTGGCCCGCCGGCCAGGTTGGCCGCCTCCTGAAGAATGCCGGTGCCGGCCGCGTCCTTGACCACGAAGTGGCGCGCTTCGCTGCAGGGTTTGAACAGCAGTTGACCGTCGGCCGCGCTCAATTCGCCCTGCAAGCGTGTGCTGCCGACGTTGGGATCGCTCGGTTGCTCGGCGAACATCTGGCAGCCGGCGAACAGCGGCAGCATGGCAGCGAGCAGAAGAGGGGAGGTGAAGCGCATCGGGTGGACTCCGGGGTCGCGTGGGTCGAGGGAGCTCACGTTACCCAGCGTAGGTCCGGTCCACAAGAGGGGGGCAGGAGCGACGAAGCGCCACTCCTGTCGCGCGAGCATCAGCCGCCGAGGTAGGCGTCGCGCACTTTCGGATCGGTCAACAAGGCTTCGCCTGTGCCTTGCATCACGACCTTGCCGTTTTCCAGCACATAGGCGCGGTCGGCGATCTTCAGGGCCTGATTGGCATTCTGCTCCACCAGGAACACCGTTACGCCATCGCGGCGCAGTTGCTCGATGATGTCGAAGATCTGCTGAATGATGATCGGCGCCAGGCCCAGCGACGGCTCATCGAGCAGCAGCAGCTTGGGCTTGCTCATCAATGCCCGACCGATGGCGAGCATCTGCTGCTCGCCGCCGGACATGGTGCCACCACGCTGGTTGAAGCGCTCCTTCAGGCGCGGGAACAGGGCCAGGACCTTGTCCATCTGGGCTTGATAGTCGCCCTTGTCGGTGAAGAAACCGCCCATGGCCAGGTTTTCCTCGACCGTCAGACGGGCGAACACGCGGCGGCCCTCGGGTACGACCGCGATGCTCTTGCGCATGATGTGCGAGGAGGGCTGGCCCACCAGTTCTTCGCCCAGGTAGCGGATACTGCCGCTATGCGCCTGCGGCGAGCCGCACAGGGTCATCAGCAACGTCGACTTGCCCGCGCCGTTGGCACCGATCAGGGTGACGATCTCACCCTGATTGATCTCCACATTGACGCTGTGCAGCGCCTGGATCTTGCCGTAGAAGGTGGAAACGTTCTCGAACTTCAGCATTTACGCTTCCCCCAGGTAGGCCTTGATCACATCAGGGTTGGCCCGGATCTGCTCCGGTGTGCCATCGGCCAAGGGAGTACCCTGGTTGATCACCACGATATGGTCGGAAATGCTCATCACCAGTTTCATGTCGTGCTCGATCAGCAGTACGGTCACGTCATGGGACTCGCGCAGATACCCGATCAAGGCCTTGAGGTCTTCGGTTTCCTTGGGGTTCAGGCCAGCGGCCGGCTCATCGAGCATGATGATGCGCGGCCGGGTCATCATGCAGCGGGCGATTTCCAGGCGGCGTTGCTGACCATAGGCCAGCGTGCCAGCGGTGCGGTTGGCGAACTCGGTCAGGTTGACCTTGTCCAGCCAGTACTGGGCGCGCTCCATGGCTTCCTTCTCGCTGCGGCGGAAACCTGGCGTCTTGAACAGCCCGGCGAAGAAGTTGGTATTCAGGTGGCGGTGCTGGGCGATCAGCAGGTTTTCCAGCGCGGTCATTTCCTTGAACAGGCGAACGTTCTGGAAAGTGCGCACCACGCCTTTGCGGGCAATCTGATGTCCGGCCAAGCCCTGAATGGGCTGGCCATCGAGCAGGATAGTGCCGCCGCTGGGCTTGTAGAAGCCGGTCAGGCAGTTGAACACGGTGGTCTTGCCGGCACCATTCGGACCGATCAAGGCCACCACCTGTTTTTCCTTGACGGTCAGGCCCACGCCATTGACCGCCAATAAGCCGCCGAAGCGCATGCTCAGGCCGCTGACTTGCAGAATTTCGCGGCTCATCGACGCAGCTCCATATGAGGACGTTGCATGGGCAGCAGGCCCTGCGGACGCCAGATCATCATCAACACCATCAGCGCACCGAACATCAGCATCCGATACTCGCTGAACTCGCGCATCAACTCAGGCAACAGGATCATCACGATGGCCGCGAGAATTACGCCCAACTGAGAACCCATGCCGCCGAGCACGACGATGGCGAGGATGATCGCTGACTCGATGAAGGTGAATGACTCCGGTGTCACCAGTCCCTGGCGCGCGGCGAAGAAACTGCCGGCGAAGCCGGCGAAGCTCGCGCCGAGAGTGAAGGCGGAGAGCTTGATGATGGTCGGGTTCAGGCCCAGCGCACGGCAGGCGATCTCGTCTTCGCGCAGCGCTTCCCATGCTCGTCCGATGGGCATGCGCAGCAGGCGGTTGATCACGAACAATGCGAGCAATGCCAATACCAGCGCTACCAGGTAGAGGAAGATGACCTTGTTGATCGAGTTGTATTCCAGACCGAAGAACTCGTGGAAGGTCTGCATCCCCTCGGCGGCGCGGCGCTCGAAGGTCAGGCCGAAGAAGGTCGGCTTCTCGATGCCGCTGATGCCGTTGGGCCCGCCGGTCCAGTCGGTGAGGTTGCGCAGGAACAGGCGAATGATCTCGCCGAAGCCCAGCGTGACGATCGCCAGGTAGTCGCCGCGCAGGCGCAGTACCGGGAAACCGAGCAGGAAGCCAAAGGTCGCGGCCATCAGGCCGGCGATCGGCAGGCACACCCAGAAGCTCCAGCCCAAGTAATGCGAGAGCATGGCGTAGCTATAGGCGCCGACGGCATAGAAACCGACGTAACCCAGGTCGAGCAGACCGGCCAGGCCCACCACGATGTTCAGCCCTAAGCCCAGCAGAACGTAGATGAGGATCAACGTGGCGATATCGACCGCCCCGCGTGAGCCGAAGAACGGCCATACCAGTGCAACTGCGATCAGGCCGAGGATGACCCAGCGCTGGGTCTTGGGCAGGGTCAGGAAGTTGCTCACCGAAGGCGGAATCAGTTTGCGTTCGGTGCGGCTACCCATGACCGCGCTCCACTGCCGGTCGAACAGCACGCGCAGGAACATCAGCAGCGAGCACGCGGCGATCACGGCGAGGGTGAATTCGCCCTGGCTGTGCACGACCAGGTTGATGCCGTCGATGCTCAGCTTCAGACCCAGCACCGGGAAGGCCACGGCCCAGACCAGCAAGGCGCTGAACAGCGCCTGTTTGAGATTTTTGTTCATACTTTTTCAACCTCCGGACGGCCCAGGATGCCGGTCGGCCGGAACAACAGGACAAGAACCAACAAGCCGAACGCCACGACGTCCTTGTATTGGTCGCCGAAGATGTCTGCGCCGAACGCTTCGGCCACACCCAGCACCAGCCCGCCGAGCATGGCCCCCGGGATGCTGCCGATGCCGCCCAGTACTGCTGCGGTGAATGCCTTCAGCCCCACGAGGAAGCCGGCGTTGGGGTTGATCACCCCGTACTGCATGCTCAGCAGCACGGCTGCGACAGCCGCCAGTGCGGCGCCGATGACGAAGGTCAGGGCGATGATGTTGTTGGTGTTGATGCCCAGCAGGTTGGCCATCTTGATGTCCTCGGCACAGGCGCGACAGGCGCGGCCCAGGCGGGAGCGGGAGATGAACAGCGTCAGGCAGGTCATCGCCACCAAGGTGACCACGAACACCAGGATCTGCATGTAGGACACCAGCACTTCTTCCGCGCCGCCCGGACCGAAGGAGAAGGCTCCCGGAATCAGGTTGGGGATGGATTTGTCCTTGGAGTCCTGCGACAGGAGCACGGTGTTCTGCAGGAAAATCGACATGCCGATCGCGGAAATCAGCGGGATCAGGCGATTGCTGTTGCGCAGCGGACGGTACGCCACCCGCTCGATGCTGTAGCCATAGGCGCTGGTGACGCAGATGGTGGCGACGAAGGCCACGGTCATCAGGATCGGCAGCGAGTGAATGCCCATCATGGCTAGCCCGGCAAGGGCGATGAAGGCCACGTAGGATCCGATCATGTACACCTCGCCGTGGGCGAAGTTGATCATCCCGATGATGCCGTACACCATCGTGTAACCGATGGCGATCAAGGCATAGGTGCTGCCGATGGTCAATCCATTAACCAGTTGTTGGAAGAAATGGTAGATCTCAGGCATTACAGCGCTCCTAAAAACCTGATGTGCATTTCGCTGGCCGGGGTAACGGCCAGGAAACCGCGGGTGACGGTTTTAAGATTTTCAGGTGAGTCCGCCCCCGGATCGCGGGAGTCGGGCCCATGAACCTCGTAAAACAAAGCCCACTGCTCGCACAGTGGGCTTCTACGGTCAGCTATTTAGTCACGCGTATTACTGAGGGGAGACTTCGGTCTTCGGCTTGCCGAAGTGCCATTCGTAGACCACGAACTTGAAGTCTTTCAGGTCGCCCTTGGCATCGAAGGACAGGGTGCCGGTTGGGGTCTTGAAGGAGCCAGCGTGGAGCGCATCAGCCACCTTGGTGGTGTCTTCGGACTTGGCAGCCTTGATGCCTTCGGCGATCAGCTCGACGGCCGAGTAGGCCGGGAACACGAACGGACCGCTCGGGTCCTTGCCGTCGGCCTTGATGGCGTCGACGATGGCCTTGTTCTCTGGATCGGCGTCGAACGACTTCGGCAGGGTCACCAGCAGGCCTTCGGCAGCGCCTTGGGCGATCTGCGAGATGGAGTCGTTGCCGACGCCTTCCGGACCCATGAACTTGGCTTTCAGGCCTTTTTCCTGAGCTTGGCGCAGGATCAGACCCAGTTCTGGGTGGTAGCCACCGTAGTAGACGAAGTCGACGTTGTTCTGCTTGAGCTTCTGAATGATCGAGGAGAAGTCTTTGTCGCCCGCGTTGAGGCCTTCGAAGACGGCGACCTTGACGCCTTTCTTCTCGAGGGTCTGTTTGACCGCGGTGGCGATGCCCTCACCGTACTGTTGCTTGTCGTGCAGCACTGCAACGACCTTGGGCTTGACGTGATCGGCGATGTAGTTGCCGGCCGCTGGACCCTGGGCGCTGTCCAGACCGATGGTACGGAAGATCAGCTTGTAACCGCGGGCGGTGATCTCCGGAGACGTGGCAGCAGGGGTGATCATGATCACGCCTTCGTCTTCGTAGATGTCCGACGCGGGCTGAGTGGAGCTGGAGCACAGGTGGCCGATGACGAACTTGACGCCGTCGTTGACCACTTTGTTGGCGACGGCCACGGCCTGTTTAGGGTCGCACGCGTCGTCGTATTCCTTGGCCTCGAGCATCTTGCCATCGACGCCACCCTTGGCGTTGATGTCCTTGATAGCCTGGTTGGCGCCGATGAACTGCATGTCGCCGTACTGGGTCACAGCGCCCGTCTTGGGACCGGCGATACCGATCTTGATGGTGTCGGCGGCCATCGAATGGCTGGCTACCCCGGCCAGAACCATTGCGGCGAACAGCTTGGAAATCTTGATCATAGTGCTCCACTCATTCTGTTGTAATTCTTAGAGTCCTGGCGGCCAGGGCTACAGACCGGGCGAGATTCGCGGCACGCTCGTGCCATGTCGCGAGCCCACCTTCCCCCGGAACATGTCCCGGAACTGTACCGGTACAGTGTAGAGCGCTCTCCGAGCGCTTGAAAAGCGGGCGAAAAGTCCCTGTTCTGCGGGTTGTCGCATGCTCGACATGAAAATACAGATAAGCGCCATCAAAATGCCTGTATTTACGGGTTTTCTGGTGGAGACGAATACCTGTCGAGCAAATTACTTATTTGAAACGTGGGTTTTTCTGCAAAAATGCGGGCTTTTTAGTTGGCCATGCCATTGGCAGGAATCCCCATGACTGATCACACAAGCACCCTCTATGCCAAATTGCTCGGCGAGACGGCGATTATCGAATGGAGCGCCTTGGAGCGTTTTTGGGCCAAGGGTGACCTGATTTGGGTCGACCCCACCTTGGACTTGATCGCCGTGGCCCAAGCCATGGCAGAAAACCGCAGTGATCTCGTTGCTGCGTGGCGTGAGCAGGGCGCTGTCGCGGCGGTCGATGCAGAGCAGGCGCTAGACATGCAGACGCGTAATCCGCAGATCTGGGCCGTGGTGGTCTCACCGTTCATCCTCATCCAAGTGAAGTCAGCGAAAAACGACTGATCTATTCTGGTGCGGCTGGATGTAAATCGGCACCTTCATGGTGCTTGCGCGGGTTGCGTTACAGTAGCTGTAGGTAACAAAAGAGGTTCGACGGCGCCGTTGCGGTAACAGTTTACGCCATGCGTAATGCCGGCCCGGCCTTGTGTCTATATCGAATATGTCTGGAGTCGTCCATGAGCACAGCCATGCCAACCCTCGGATTTGCCGGAATCGGCTTGATGGGACTGCCGATGTGCCACCGGCTACTCGCCGCAGGCTATTCGCTGACGGTATGGAATCGCAGCGCGCACAAGTGCGCGGAGTTGGTCGCTGCAGGAGCACGACTGGCCGAAAGTCCGGCAGCGCTGTGCCGCGACAGCGATGTGGTGATGCTGTGCCTGGCCGACACGGCGGTTGTGCGCGAAGTGGTGTTCGCAGAGCAGGGGGTGGCCTGCGGTGCAAAGCCAGGTCAGTTGCTGGTCGATTTGTCCAGCCTGGAGCCCGGCGCCACCCGTGAAATGGCCGCCGCACTGGCGGCGCGTTGTGGCATGGCCTGGCTTGACGCTCCAGTGTCCGGCGGCACTGCGGGTGCACAAGCCGGAACCTTGGCGATCATGGTCGGTGGCGAGGCGGCCGACTTGGCGCGCGTGCGCGCAGTGCTGCTCACCCTCGGGCAACGCGTCACGCACATGGGCGGCGTGGGGGCCGGCCAGGTGACCAAGGCCTGTAATCAGATGATCGTCGCCTGCAATGCCCTGGTGATCGCCGAGGCGGTGGCGCTGGCTGAACGCTCCGGGGTCGATGCCAGCCTCATCGCCCAAGCCTTGGCCGGCGGTTTTGCCGATTCGCGACCCTTGCAGATACTCGCGCCACAAATGGCGCAGAGCCAGTATTCGCCGGTCAAATGGCATGTACGCACCTTGCTCAAGGATCTCGATACGGCAGTGAAGCTGTCCCGCGAACAAGGCTCGGCGACACCGATCACCGGCCTCGCCGCGCAATTGATGCGCCTGCACGGCGGCCAGGGGCATCTGCAGGACGACCCTGCAACCCTGGTCGAGCTGTTTCGCACTCGCCTATGACCGTGCTGTCCATGCGATCTAGCCGCTCCAGCACGGCCGGTAACTCGCTCAGTGCCACGGGGCGACTGAGCAGGAAGCCCTGAGCGAAGTCGCAGCCCTGGGTCGCCAGGAAGGCCAGTTGCTCATCGGTCTCCACGCCCTCGGTCACCACCTGCAAGTGCAGGGTGTGCGCCATGATCAGAATCGCCTGGACGATCTCGCGGTCCTGCTGGCTACCCGGTACGTCCTGGATGAACGAACGATCGATCTTCAACACATCCAGCGGTAGGCGCTTGAGGTAGGCGAGCGACGAATAGCCGGTGCCGAAATCGTCGATCGACAGTCCCACGCCCTGGCCACGGATGCGCTTGAGCAGATTGATGGTACGGTGAATGTCGCCCATCAGCGCATTTTCCGTGACCTCCAGTTCCAATTGGCGGGCAGCCAGTCCGGCCTGCAACAAGGCCATCTCGACATCGCTGGCCAGTTCCTCGCGGCCAAGGGTGACTGCCGAGCAATTGACCGTGACCTTCAGATGTCCATAGCCACGACGGGTGAGGTCGGCCAGGTCCTGGCAGGCGCGCTGCAGCACCCACTGGTCGAGCTCGGCGATCAGTCCGTTGGCCTCGGCGATGGCGATGAAACGGTCAGGGCCGATCAGGCCCTGTTGCGGATGGTGCCAGCGCACCAGTGCTTCGAGCTTGGCCACGCGAGCGTCGTGCAGATCGAAGATCGGCTGGTAGTACACGCACAGCCCGCGTTCCTCGAGCAATGCCACGCGCAGTTCTTCCTCCAACTGCAGTTCGAGGGTGGCCCGGGTCTTCAAGCTGCTGTTGAAGAAGTTCAGGTTGTTGCGCCCGCCATCCTTGGATTGATAAAGCGCCAGATCGGCATTTTTCAGCAGTTCCTCAGCACTGCGGCCATCATCCGGGAAAATGCTGATGCCGATGCTGGTAGTCATGACCATGCGCCGCCCACCCAGGTCGATGGGCTCCTTCATGCGCTGCATGATCCGCTGGCCGAGTTTGCGCGCCTCGTCACGGTTGTGCAGGCTGGTGACGATGCAGAACTCGTCGCCGCCAAAGCGCGCCACCAAGTCCTGACTGCGGGTCGCTGCCCGGATATGGGCGGCGATCACCTTGAGCAACTCGTCGCCGGCGGCGTGGCCGAGGCTGTCGTTGATGCGCTTGAAGTGATCGATGTCGAGAAACATCACTGCCAGCAGGCTTTCTGTGACCGCGTGCTCGGCCAGGCGCTCGGCAAAGACCTGGTTGAAGCCCCTGCGATTGACCAGATTGGTCAAGGCGTCGTAGTGAGCGGCCTGCTGCAGCGAAACCCGGGCCTGGTCGAGTTGACTGAGCAGCACATTCACCCTGCGCAGGTCGTGCTCCTTGCTCTGCAGCTTCTTGTCGGCCAGTGCTGCGCTGATGCTGCTGGCGCTGATCAGCAGGGTGATGAAACCGATGCTCAGGCCCAGTTGCAAGCTGTTGTCGGCTGAGGGCAGTTGTGCAGGGGCGCCCTCGGCAATCACCAGCGACAGTGCGGCCATTCCCGTGTAGTGGGTGAAGACGATGCCTGCCGCCATGATCAGGGCTGCCCCATACTTCATCGCCAGGTGCCGCGTACCACTGCCGCTGCCCAGGTAGCGAGTGACCCACACCGCCACCAGGCTGGTGACCACGGCAATACCCAGCGAGGCCACCACCAGCGGGGTCTGATAGTACTGTCGGGCGCTGCTCTGCAGGGCCGCCATGCCGACGTAATGCATGACGCCGATACCCAAACCAATGGCCAGTGCCGCCTGGAGGTAATGGCGCGGTTGCATGTGCAACCGATCCAGCTGGTTCATTGCCAACCAGGCGGCGATCAAGGCTATGAACAAGGAAAGCGCTGTCAACGTCATGTCGTAATGCACTTCCAGCGGTGGCTGGTAGGCCAGCAGGCTGATGAAGTGCATGGCCCATATGCCGCTGGCCAGACAGCAGGCGCCCAGGCCTTTCCATTGGCGACGCGCGCGTGGCTCCTCGCTGTGGATCTGTCGATCAGCCATGTCCAGGGTGGCGAAACAGGCTGCGCCGGCGACCACATAGGCGAGCACTACAAGGAAAGGGTTGTGGTGACAGTCGAGGACGACCTGTCCGTGCGCCGGCAGCTCGGCGAATAATTGAAGTCCCAGCCACTCCATTGCCTGTCTCTTCGTCGAGTACGCGGGGGCCTTCTACGCTCATGGAGAAGACCATCGAGCCGTGAGTATAGGAAAGGCGCTGACCGCGTTCCTGATTGATGGCGATTTGATTTCAATTATTTGGGCATTTGCCATATAGCCGATGGCTATATGTCAGCCCGAGCAACAGGTGGGAGACGATCCCAGGCTATCGGTCGATGGTGGAGGAACGGTCGAAATGCAAGGTGACCAACCTGGCCTCATCATCCTTGTCGAACCGCACGCTCACGCCGTACACGTCGTGCAGCAGGCGCGTGGCGTCGAGGTACTCATCCTTGACCACGGAACTGCCACGACCGGCGGAACTGCGCGTCATGCCCACATTGATCAGCACTCGTGCGTAAGGGTCATCGGTATCTGGAACGTAGCGATGAGCCACTTCAGCGTCGTGACCGATAATGTCGTAGCGCGTGACGCTGTCTACCACGTTGAGGTAGTGCCTGGAGGTGAGTACGTAAGCCTTGCTCGAGGAGTAGTCGACCGTGCCGTCGAGGTAGGGGTTGTCGCGGTTGTCGTTGAACGTCACTTCACCCTTGGCGAGAGCGATCAGATACTTCAGGTCTTCGGCTTGGCAGAAAAAGTGTCCTGTTTTTTCGCTGATAGCTGTACGCCCTGCGCTCAGCCACAGAGGCGAATAACGCTTGCCGCCCATTTCCACAGCCAGTTGGTAGTTGCGCAATACCCGTTCTTCCTGGAACAGGCCGTAGTACCCCGCTACCAGGCAGCCAATGGCCAGCAGCGTTGCAATGACCAACAGTTTGGCAAAGGTCCTGAACATCTTCATTCCACGATGGACGGGCGGCGAGGCGTCCCCTCGCCAGCTTGGCCGAGGGGAGCGCGGTACGGATGTCAGCCGGCGACCAGCACGCGAATCGCTTCCAGGCGCAGAGCGGCCTTGTCGAGCATTGCCAGACCCTGCTCGCGCTGCAGGCGCAGCGCATCGATCTCGCTGTCACGCACGCTCGGGTTGACCGCCTTGAGCGCGGTCAGGCGTGCCAGTTCCTCGTCGGCCTCGGCACTCAGGCGGCGTTGCGCTTCGGCGACGCGCTCGTCGTGCACCGGCAGTACCTTGGCTTCGCCAGCGGCAATGCGCTTGGCCAGCACCTCGCGCTGGGCCTGGATGAACTTGTTGGCGCTGGCCCTGGGCACGCTTTCGAGCTGGTCGTTGAGTGTTTCGAAGGCCACCCGCGCCGCCAGGTCATTGCCGTTGGCATCGAGCAGACAGCGCAGCGCCGCCGAAGGCAAGTAGCGGCCCAACTGCAGGCTGCGCGGCGCCACCACCTCGCTGACGTACAGCAGTTCGAGCAGCACGGTACCGGGCTTGAGCGCCTTGTTCTTGATCAGCGCTACCGCGGTATTGCCCATCGAGCCGGACAGCACCAGGTCCATGCCGCCCTGCACCATGGGGTGCTCCCAGGTGAGGAACTGCATGTCCTCGCGCGACAGTGCCTGGCCGCGGTCGTAGGTGATGGTCACCCCTTCGTCGTCGCCCAGTGGGAAGCTGGCATCGAGCATCTTTTCGCTGGGCTTGAGCACCAGCGCGTTCTCGGAATGGTCCTCGCTGTCGATGCCGAAAGCGTCGAACAAGGTTTCCATGTAGATGGGCAGGGCGAACTGGTCGTCCTGCTCGAGAATGGCTTCGACCAGTGCCTCGCCTTCGCCGGCGCCACCGGAGTTGAGCTCCAGCAGGCGGTCGCGCCCCGTGTGCAGCTCGGCTTCCAGGCGCTCGCGCTCGGCGCGGGCCTCAGCGACCAAGGCGTTCCAGGCGCTGCTGTCATTGGCGGCCAGTAACGTCAACAGGCGCGGGCCGAACTGGTGCTGCAAGGCGTTGCCGGTCGGACAGGTATTGAGGAAGGCGTTCAGGCCTTCCTGGTACCACTGGAACAGGCGTTCCTGAGGACTGTCCTGTAGGTACGGAATGTGCAATTGAATGGTGTGCAGTTGACCGATCCGGTCCAGGCGACCGATGCGTTGTTCGAGCAGGTCCGGGTGGGCTGGCAGGTCGAACATCACCAGGTGGTGAGCGAACTGGAAGTTGCGGCCCTCACTGCCGATTTCCGAGCAGATCAACACTTGGGCACCGAATTCCTCGTCGGCGAAATAGGCCGCTGCGCGGTCGCGCTCGAGAATGCTCATGCCTTCGTGGAACACCGTGGCCGGAATACCGGAGCGCACGCGCAGGGCGTCTTCCAGGTCCATGGCGGTTTCGGCATGGGCGCAGATCACCAGCACCTTGGTGCGCTTGAGCATTTTCAGGGTGTCGATCAACCAGTCGACTCGCGGATCGAAACGCCACCAGCGCTCGTCCTCACCCCCCTCGCCCTGGGCCTGGAACGCCACTTCCGGGTACAGCTCGGCGCGCTCGCCGGCCGGCAGCTCGCTGTACTGTGCGGGATTGGCCAGCGGGTAGGGGTGCAGTTGACGCTCGGGGAAGCCTTGGATCGCCGCGCGGGTGTTGCGGAACAACACGCGACCGGTGCCGTGACGGTCGAGCAGTTCGCGGATCAGCCGCGCGCTGGCCTGGGTGTCGCCATCGGCCACGGCTGCCAGCAGAGCTTCGCCTTCGGCACCGAGGAAATTGTGGATGGTGGCATGGGCCTTGGGCGACAGGCGGCCTTCGTCGAGCAGTTCCTGAACCGCCTCGGCCACCGGACGATAATGTTCGCTCTCGGCGCGGAACGCGGCCAAGTCGTGGAAGCGGTTGGGATCGAGCAGGCGCAGACGCGCGAAGTGACTGTCCTGACCCAGTTGCTCGGGAGTGGCGGTGAGCAGCAAAACGCCGGGAATGACTTCGGCCAGTTGCTCGACCAGCGCATACTCGGCGCTGGCCTGCTCCTCATGCCACACCAGGTGGTGGGCTTCGTCGACCACCATCAGGTCCCAGCCCGCCGCGAACAGCGCATCCTGAGCCTTCTCGTCGTCGACCAGCCACTCCAGTGCCACCAGCGCAAGCTGGGCGTCTTCGAACGGGTTGCTGGCATCGCTTTCGATGAAACGCTCGGCGTCGAACAGCGCCACCTGCAAGTTGAAGCGTCGGCGCATTTCCACCAGCCACTGGTGCTGCAGGTTCTCCGGCACCAGGATCAGCACGCGGCTGGCTCGGCCGGACAGCAGTTGGCGATGGATCACCAGGCCGGCTTCGATGGTCTTGCCCAGGCCGACTTCGTCGGCCAGCAACACACGCGGTGCGATACGGTCGGCCACTTCGCGGGCGATATGCAATTGGTGGGCGATCGGCTGGGCGCGGCAGCCGCCCAGGCCCCAGAGCGGGGAGAGCAACTGCTTGCTGTTGTGCTGCAGGGTGTTGTAACGCAGCGAGAACCACGACAGCGGGTCGATCTGGCCGGCGAACAAGCGGTCGCTGGCCAGACGGAACTGAATGAAGTTCGACAGTTGCGTTTCCGGCAAGGTACGAGGCTGGTTCTGCCCGTCCAGACCGTGATAAACCAGCAGGCCATCGACATCATCGACCTCTTGCACGGTGAGCTTCCAGCCGTCGAAATGGGTGATCTGGTCACCTGGCGAGAAGCGCACGCGGGTCAACGGTGCGTTGCGCAGGGCGTACTGACGGGTATCGCCCGTGGCCGGATAAAGCACGGTCAGCAGGCGGCCATCCTGCGCCAGGATGGTTCCCAGGCCGAGCTCCGCTTCGCTGTCGCTGATCCAGCGTTGCCCCGGTTGATACTGCTGCGCCATACTGCCGAACTCCCGCGATGAAAAAAACGGCCCATCTTAACGGATCGCCCGGGCGGACCAAAGCGTTCAGCCACTTCATCGACGAATCCTGTCTTGCCGACGAGGGCCGTGCGCCAACATGCCTGTCACCCACCGCTGGTTGAATCTTTCCCTGGCCCTGGGCAGCCTGGCCCTGGTCGCTGCCTGCGAGCAGAAGAAGAGTTTCGAAATCCTGGCCCCGTTGCCGGTCGACCAGCTCCAGGCGCTGGACGTGCAGTCGCCGCTCAAGAGCGTTCATTTCCGCGACCGTGAGGGCGAGGGGCTGCTGGTACTGAGTCGGCTCGACGGCCAGGCCGTCGAGCCGGGCAGCGAGCAAGAAGTGGACAAGGTGGTGCTCAAGGCCACGCTGTATGGCCGTGACAACGACCGTGAGGCGTTCAAGCCGCGTTGGCAGATCGATCAGCAGACCACCTGTCCGGGGCTCGACCTGGACGTCGACTTCTACACCGATGTCAGCGATGTCACGGACCTGGACAATAACGGTGTCGCCGAAGTCACCGTGGCCAGCCACGCGTTCTGCGGCGGTGGCATCGACCCGCACGACATCACCATCGAGATGCATCAGGGCCAGGCGGTCTACGGTATCCACGGTCAGTCGCTGATCAGCCCCGCAGGCGAAGAGCCGATCGGCGGCGAGCGCGAAGACAGTGCCTCGCTCAAGGATGCGCCGCCCGTGCTGCGTGAGCACCTGGATGCGGTCTGGCAGCAGGTCTATAAACGTCCCTGGAGCGACGCTAGCGGCCCGGTCGACGATGATTCCGATGACGAAAGCGAGTAAGCGCGGTCTACACTCCACACGCGACCTGTGACAGGCCGCACAAACCTGTGTAGCTGCGCTCAAGGCGATTGCCAGTTGGCCGATAAAGGGGCTACAGGAGAACCGACCCATGCTGCTGCCTATCGTACCGCTCAGTGCTGCCCCCGTGACCTCGCAACACGACCCGGTCAAGCCGACGCCGGACATTCCTCCGGTGGTGCCGGCTCAGCCTGCCTCCAGTGATGGCACCATCGACCTGCGGCATCAGCGCGATCCCGAGGAGCAGGCCTACCTGCTGCGCGAAGAACAGCGCCGTCAGCAGCAGCGTCGTGAGCAGCGCCGCCAGGACGACCAGACCGATCTCTACAGCGCCATGCCAGGCGATGAACTCAACGCCGACAATACCGTGCCGGTCGCGCCGCTGGGTGAGCGCCCCCGGCAGGGCCTGCTGGTGGATATCGAGATCTGACGACACCTGCGTGCAGCGTCTGTCTTGAAACCCGCTGCTTCCAGCCCCCATCATGGACACATCCGCTGTCATCCGAGCCTGCCCATGAGCCAAGACAACCTCATCGACTTCGGCGCCGAGCGCGCCAAACGCATTCACGACATCAAGGACAAGCGCCTCGACGACATGCGCCAGGCCTTCGAGCAGGCCATGCCCCTGGCTCCGGCCAAAAAGAAGAAGAGCAAAGGCAAGCCCAAGAAGCGCTGAAAACTGATGCAGGTCAACCCTGCACCCCCTCCTGTGCCCGGTCCCGGGCAGCATTGACCCCGATCAATTTTCCCTGCCGTCGCTTTGGTTACCTTGGCCACATCGGACAACGGTAACGGGCAGGGAGGCCGACATGTTTTTCGACAACGTGGTGATCGCCGGTGTGGTGACGGTCGGATTGATGGTGGTGTTCTTTGCCGGTCTAGGGATTTTCATCTGGAAGGATGCGAACAAGCGCAAGTAGCGCTGATCCTTCCCGATCTACGAGCACGCAAGGCATTTAGGGCGACTTCGGTCGCCCATTTTTTTATTCATTGCTTAGATGCTTAGCTAGCTAATTGTTTGGTTACACTTTATCCTTGCCGCTGTTGTCTATCGTTCACTCAACAGTCTGTGCAAGGTCCGCTTCGTGCCCATCACCTTTCAGGCCCTGTTCGCGCCCACCGGCCTGGCGCTGAAGTTTGCCGTCAAGACCCTCCTGGGAGGAGGGCTGGCGCTGTGGCTGGCGCTGCGCTGGGGGCTCGAGCAACCCGCGTGGGCGTTGATGACGGCATTCATCGTCGCCCAGCCGCTGTCGGGCATGGTGGTGCAGAAGGGTCTGGCGCGACTGGCTGGCACGCTGGTCGGTACCTTCATGTCAGTGGTGTTCATAGGGCTGTTCGCTCAGACGCCATGGCTATTCCTGTTGGCCTTGGCCCTGTGGCTGGCGTTGTGCACCGCCGCCTCGACCCAACTGCGCAGCGCCTGGGCGTATGCCTTCGTGCTGGCCGGATACACCGTGGCGATCATTGCCCTCCCAGCGATCGATCATCCCCTCCAGGTGTTCGACCAGGCCGTGGCGCGCTGCACCGAGATCTGCCTGGGCATCGTCTGCGCCACACTCAGCAGTGCGCTGGTCTGGCCGCTGCGTGTCGAACAGCAGTTGGGCGACCAGGCACGGCAGGCGTGGCGCAGTGGATTGCAGACCGCCAGCGCGATGTTGGGCGGCGAGGATGAAGCACGCAAAGGCTTGCTGGACATCCTTGGTCGGGTGGTGGCCATCGATGCGCAGCGCGAGCATGCATGGTTCGAAGGCGCACGAGGACGGCAGCGCGCCAGGGCGATCCGTGGCTTGAGCCAGAAACTGATGGTGTTGCTTCGCCTCTCGCGTTCGGTCCGCCGTCAGTGGCGCCAGCTCGATTCGCCGCAGGCTGCACGATTGGCGCCCTGGCTAGAGGAAGTGCGCAGGCAGCTGGCGAGTCCGGAGTTGGCCAGTCTGCTGCTGTTGCGCCAGCGCATTTGGGATGCGGCCCAGGACGAGGCGATCAGCTCGGCGGAACACTTCTGCCTGGCGCGCCTGGCCCTGCTGCTGGACTTCGCCATGGCTGCCACCCAAGCCTTGCTGGATATGGAACAAGGGCGCACGCCCAAGGATGTCTCCCAGGGGCTCGCCGTTCACCGTGACCTGACCCTGGCGCTGCTTTTTGGCTCACGCAGTGCGCTGGCCTTTCTGGTGATGAGCAGCTTCTGGCTGGCAACGGCCTGGCCTTCGGCGCCGGGTGGTCTGGTGCTGACCTGTGTGGTCTGCAGCTTGTTCGCCAGTCGTGAGAACGGTGCCCAGATTGGCCTGAGTTTCCTGCGCGGCATTCTGCTGGCGATTCCCACGGCATTTTTCGTCGGGCAGATCCTGTTGCCGCAATGGAGCAGTTTTGCCCTGCTGGCCCTGGCCATGGGCGTGCCGCTGTTCTTCGCTGCGCTGGGTATGGCACATCCGCGCACCGGACCCACGGCCACCGCGTTCTGCCTGCATTTCATCGTGCTGGTCGGGCCTGCCAACGTCATGCACTACGACGTGGCGACGTTGCTCAACAGTGCCCTGGCCATGCTGGTCGGTGTGTCGGCGGCGGTGCTGGCCTTTCGTCTGGTGGTGCTGCGTCATCCGAGGTGGTTGGGGCGGCGGTTGCGTTCTGCTACCCAGAGCGATCTGGTGCGCTTGACCCACCGTGACCTGCGCGGCGCCGACAGTTGGTTCGGCGGACGCATGGCCGATCGTCTGATGCAACTGGCGCGTCATGCCAGTGAGCTGCCGGAGGTCGAGCGCAAGCGCTGGGACGATGGCCTGCTGGGGCTGGATATCGGCGATGAGCTGGTGCACCTGCGCATGTGCCTGGCGGTGGCCCAGGCACCCTTGGCCGGCGCCGAGCGCCAGTATCTGCAGCAGTTGGAGGCGGTGCTGGCCAGTGGTCCGGCACCGGGTCGTGGGCAGCGCCTGGATGCGCCTAGCGAAGTCTTCATCGAAGCCTTGCGTGGCCAACCGTCGAGTGATCCCTTGCGCCTGGCTATCGGGGCAGTGGCGCAATTGCAGAAGAGCTGGCACCAGTGGTGCCGCTGGCAGGAGGAGATTCATGGGCTTGCGTGAATGGGCGTTGGGTGGCGTGCTGCTCAGTCCGTTTCTGATCTACGTGTTGCTGGCGCTGGCGCTTACCGGCGCACTGCGCCTGCTGGTTCAGGTCACCTCGCTGGGGCGTTGGATCTGGCATGAAGCATTGTTCGATGCGGCACTGTTCGTCTGCGTGCTGTCGTTGCTGGTACATCTGTTAGGACCTTTGTAAGGAGTCAATCCATGCGTGCAGCGGTACGTACCTTGGTCACCCTGTGCGTGGTGGCCATCGCGGTGTTCGCCGGTTATCGGCTCTGGCAGTACTACATGCTCACACCCTGGACCCGCGATGCGCGGGTCAGAGCCGACGTCGTGGTGATTGCCCCGGATGTATCCGGTTGGGTGCGGGAGTTGAAGGTAAGGGACAACCAGCCGGTCGAGGCCGGTGAGCTGCTGATGTCCATCGACCGCGAACGTTTCCAGGCCGCGTTCGACCAGGCCAGCGCGGTCACCGACACCCGTGCCCAGCAATTGCGCCTGCGCGAGCGTGAGGCAGCGCGGCGCGTGGCGCTGGGGCCAGAAGCGATCAGCGCCGAGCTGCGCGAGAATGCCCAGATCAATGCCGCCATCGCCCGCGGCGAGTTGCACGAAGCTCAGGCACAACTGCAGGTGGCGAGAATCAATCTGGCCCGCAGCGAAGTCCGCGCACCGCGCAGCGGCCATATCACCAATTTGCGCCTGGCCCAAGGCAACTACGTCAATGCCGGTCAATCGGTGATGGCCTTGGTCGACGACTCGACGTTCTACATACAGGCGTATTTCGAAGAAACCAAACTGCCGAGGATCAAGGTCGGTGATCCGGTGAAGGTCTGGCTGATGGGAGCAGGGGAGGCCATGCGCGGCCATGTGCAGAGCATCAGTCGAGGCATCACGGACCGCAACTCGACGCCTGACGGCCAACTGCTGCCGGAGGTGGAACCTACGTTCAACTGGGTGAGATTGGCCCAGCGTATCCCGGTACGCATCGTTCTGGACGAGTTGCCGGCAGGTGTGACCCTCAGCGCAGGCATGACCGCAAGCGTGCAGGTGCGTGAGGACGAGATCCAGCGCTGAACCGCCTAAGCAGCGTGCCGGCGTCTGTGCTTTAGGAGGCGTTGGCTTGCGTGGGTGTCAGTGGCAGGCGGAAGCTGAATAGCGTGCCGTGCTCGGCACTGGACGACACTTCCATGGAACCCCCGTGGGCCAGGGCGATCTGGTTGGCGATGTATAGGCCTAGACCGAGTCCTTGCTGAGGGGCCGTACTGACCTGACGGGTGAAGGGCTGGAACAGTTGTCCCATGGCCTGCGGCGCGATGGGCTCTCCGGTATTGCGCACGCTCAGCACGAAGGCATCGGGCTGAAGGCTGGCGCAGACCCACACCGGCCCGTCGGGGTCGCCATGCTCCAGGGCATTGGCGATCAGGTTGGAGAGTAGCTGGGTCACCCGTTCGCGGTCGCAGCGCAGGCCTTCGATCGGTCCGATATCCAGGAGGATCCGGCGCTGCGGATGCACTCGCTGCAGTTCAGACGCTACATGACTCAGGGCTTGAGCAAGGTCTGGGCAAGATTGCAGATTCAAGGGGATGCCAGCGCCGAGGCGTCCGCGGGCGAAGTCCAGCACATCGCGCACCAAGTGCGCGGCCCGTCGGCCGCAGGTCAGAATGTGCCGGGCAATGGCCCGGCTTTTCTCATCGTTCAGGCGCTGGGCGAGCAGTTCGGCGCCTGCGGTGATGGCAAACAGCGGATTGCGCAGGTCATGCCCGAGCACGGCAATGAACTGCTCGCGCACCTCGGCCATGGCGCGCTCCTCACGCAAGGCAAGTTCGGTGCGCTGAACGCTTTCCTCGCTTTCGATCTGTATCGACAACAGGCGTGCGAAAGACGCCATCATCGGTTCTATGGCCGTGCCCTTCAGACGTGCCGGCTTGGGGTCGAGTGCACAGATGGTGCCGAAGAAGCTGCCATCGGCCCGAATGACCGGTACCGAAATGTAGCTTTCAAAACGGTATTTGCGTCGGGTCGGATGGTTGCAGTAAACGGAGTCTTCGCTGGCCTTGTCGATGACGATGGTCTGCCGGGTGTTATGGATTTCATGGCAGAGGGTGCTGACGACGTCCAACTCACCCCCGACCTTGAGGCCGAAGCCCAGGTTATCGAGGACGGCGCAGGCCGTCCAGCTGTCGTCCGTTACCCGTGCCACAGCCGCGAATCGCAGTCCACTGGTCTCGCAGATCACCTGAAGAATCGCGGGCACAGCATTGATCCGCGCAATAGTGGCAAGGTCGGAAGTCACGTCGGTCATAGTGCTTTGCTGATGTCCTCGGGAGTGGTCTTGCAAGCTGGCGATCATCAGTCTAGCGCGCCTTTGGGGGCGCGATGTAAAACCTTGGCACGGGTAGCGCGGGTTGCGGTAGGCTGCGCAGGAAGCCACCTGCGCGTTGCCCGTCAGAGGCAACCGTCTGCCTGCGTGCGTTCCTTCCAATTTCTTTGCGAGGTAACGTCATGGCCATCACTTCACAAGATATTTGCAGCGCTGCTGATCAACTCAAGGGTTTTGTCGGCTTTCACCGCAAGCGAGGGGCGTATATCGTGCGTTTCAGCGAAGATGCCTTTGGGATGGACGTCGCCGACGACAGTATCGTCCCGTGCGCCGAATTCGTCTGGCAACCGGCATCGGGTCAGCGCATGGCACTGTGTCGAGAGCGTCTGGCGCTGCTGTTGGCGCAGCATGTGGACGATCGATTGAACATCGGCGAGCCATTGCGTGTTTACCTGCGTCGCACCGACCTACCGGAAATCGTCGCTGAGCGCAGCCTGGCGCAGTAAGGGGCGCGTCAGGCCAGCCTGAGCGGCACCACCTCGCGGTGGGCGAAGTTCACCTGATTGCGGCCTTGATGCTTGGCTGCATAAAGCGCCTTGTCGGCGTCCTCCAGCCACTGCTCCGGCGTTTTCAAGCTTTCGTGATAGACCGAGAGGCCGATGCTCAGGCTGATACGCAGTTCCGGTAGCTGCGGGTTGCGATAGGCACTGACTTGCTGGCGCAGACGCTCCATGGCCAGGCCGGCCTGATGCTGGTCGGTATCGGGCAGGATCAGACAGAACTCGTCGCCGCCGTACCGTCCAGCCAGGTCGTCGGCGCGCAGCAGGTGACGAATCTCCAGGCTCAGTTGGCGCAGCACGCAGTCGCCCACCACATGACCGAATGTGTCGTTGATGGCCTTGAAATGATCGATGTCGATCAGTGCGATGACCGCAGGCGTCCGTTGCTGCTGGCACATCTGGAACCTGAGCAGCAGCAGGTCTTTCCATGACCCATGGTTGAGCAGTCCAGTAAGACTGTCGGTGCGGCTCAGTGCGCTGAGCCGTCCCTTGTGCTCGGCCAGCTTGATCGCCAGGCGGTAGCAGACCCAACCCAGCGCGACCGGGTACAAGGTCAACATCGGCAGGCAGGCGTAGACCTGCAGCGAGGTCGCCTGCAATTGCAGGCCCGGGCCGAACAGTGCCAAGGCGAGCAGCATGCCGACCACTTGCGCAAGTACACCTCGCAGCAGTAGCCGCTTGCCTCCGGCCGACACGTTGTTCATGGTCATCATCGATAGAATGGTCACGGTGGGCAGCGGATTGAAGTGAAAGGCTGCCGCCCAGAAGCCTCCACCCAGCGAGTCGAACAGCAGGTTGCGCTGCTCGGCGCGATACGGTGCTGGCGAGTGTATGGCCCACTGATACGCCAGGTGTGGCCACACCAGGCCGTTGAACAGCATCAGCAGCCATACCCAAGGCGCTGGATGCAGCGGTGCCATCGCCGCCATGACACTGAACAGGCCAATACCCATGCCGATGATGCGTGGCACGTAGATGCGCCTGACGAAGGAGAGTCCTTTGCCACTTCTGTTGTCTATCATGTCTGTCGTTCTTTTATACAGGCGGCGTTTATCGCACAAGTTGCATGAAGATTGTCGGACAATCATTCATTCATGAAAAATGACCTTACAAGCCAATTCACGGTTACGCGGATCACCGTGAGTTAGGATGACTCCCTTGTGTTTCTTTTTAGAGGGTCTGTTTTCATGAGCGTGATCGATCCTCCGCCAGGTCCGCCAGGTCCGCCGGCACGCTTCAGCGAGGGGCGTTTCCATAATGGTGCCGAGTTGCCCAAGGACGGCGTGGGCAAGAAGTTGCGCATCGGCTTGAAGTATCTGCTGCGACGCAAGCCGGCGCACACGCGTCCGGCGGTCATGCCCGACCTGCTACCGATGACTCGCCAACAGGTGCTGGATGCCCCCGACCGCAGCCTGTGGCGGCTTGGTCACTCCACCGTATTGCTCAAGCTGCGCGGACGCTACTTCATCACCGATCCGGTCTTCGCTGAGCGTGCTTCACCAGTGCAATGGGCGGGGCCGCTGCGCTTTCATCCCGCGCCGCTGCCACTGGAGCAAGTGCCGCCGCTGGCAGCCGTGATTCTTTCCCATGACCATTTCGATCACTTGGACGAGTCTGCTGTGCGCCGGCTGGCGCCGCGCACCGGACGGTTTCTGGCGCCGTTGGGTGTCGGTCAGCGTCTCATTAAATGGGGCGTGCCGCACAACAAGGTGTGTGAGTTAGGCTGGTGGCAAGAGGCTGAGGTAGACGGCGTGCGTTTCATCGCTACGCCTGCTCAGCATTTTTCGGGTCGCGGCCTGTTCGACAGCAACAGCACCCTGTGGGCTTCGTGGGTCATGATCGATGGCGAGCGCCGCGTGTTCTTCAGTGGAGACACAGGTTATTTCGAAGGTTTTCGCGCTATCGGCGAGCGCTATGGTCCATTCGACCTGACATTGATGGAAACCGGCGCCTATAACGTGGCGTGGCCGAATGTGCATATGCAGCCTGAACAGAGCCTGCAGGCTCATCTGGATGTGCGTGGACGCTGGATGCTGCCGATCCACAATGGCACCTTCGACCTCGCCATGCACAGTTGGCAGGAGCCTTTCGAGCGTATCGTCGCGCTGGCAGCCGCTGCCGGGGTCGACCTGAGTACACCGCAGATGGGCGAGCGGGTCTGCCTCGACACCCCGCACCGCGGGCAGGCGTGGTGGCAACGGACTGCGCCTGCCCGTTAAACGTCAGTCGTGGTTACGTTGCTTGGCCTCTTCCTGTTCTTCGTCCTTCAGCAACTTCGAGGGGGCCTTGCCACTGTCGCTACGCACCTGCGCGTGGCTGATCAGAGCAAAGATGAAACTGCCACCGATGATGTTGCCGGCCAGTGTCGGCAGTGCGAAGTCCAGCCAGAACGTGCGCCAGCTTTCTTCGCCGGCCCATACCAAGTAGGACACTTCCACGGAGCCGACGACGATGTGGGTGAAGTCCCCCAGGGCCATCAGATAGGTGATCATCAGGATGATCCAGATCTTGGCGTGTTCCATCGAGGGAATCATCCACACCATGGTGGCGATCATCCAGCCTGAGACGATGCCCTTGGCGAACATCTGACCCAGGTCGTTGTGCATGACCTTGCGCCCGACTTCCAGGAAGGCCATGTCCGTCTTGGTGTCGAAGATCGGCAGCTCGAGCATCACCCAGGCCACCAGCAAGGTGCCAGCCAGGTTGCCGAGCAGCACCACCGACCACAGGCGGAACAAACGGCCGAAGTTGCCCAGGGTAGGGGCGGTCATCACCGGCAGCACTGCGGTGAGTGTGTTTTCAGTGAACAGTTGCTGGCGTGCCAGGATTACGGCCAGAAAGCCCGCGCTGTAACCGAGACTGGCAATCACCTGGCTGCTTTCATTGTCCGGCAAGCGTGAATAGAGCAATCCCATCGCCATTAGCGACAAGCCCATGGTCAAGCCCGCCGCCAGGGCCGACCACCAGAGCGCCGCCAAGGTACGCTCCAATTCATGATCGCCCTGGAAGCGAATGATTTCGTGCAATACCGCAGGCCTGGGGGGCTGGTTGTGGCTGACCTCCTGTTCTTCGTCTGCCGACAATCCAGGGGTCTTCTCGTTTTCCGCCTCGCTCATGATGCGCCTGCTCCAAGGATGTTTCTCTACAGATCGACCGCGCCGCAATTAGTTGCTGTAGACCTCATGGAGGCCGATAAAACTTTTTTGGATCAAGGTGTTGACTCTGATTTCAAAGCGCGTATTATTCGCCTCCTCGCAGCGATGCACGCAGCGAGACAGGCGGTTAGTTGTTGAGGTTGAAAGCTTTCGAATGAAAGCGTTTCAAAAAAACTTCAAAATAAACGCTTGACACGAAGTAAGGCTGCTGTAGAATGCGCGGCCTCGGTTGAGACGAAACGCTCTTAGCCAAACGCTCTTTAACAAATCGAATCAAGCAATTCGTGTGGGTGCTTGTGAGTATGGACTGATCGTCGCCTAGATTATCAGCATCACAAGTGGCCATGCGAGAAATCACATAGTCATTTGAGATTGCTGAGCCAAGTTTAGGGTTTCTTAAAAACCCAAGCAGTATTGAACTGAAGAGTTTGATCATGGCTCAGATTGAACGCTGGCGGCAGGCCTAACACATGCAAGTCGAGCGGATGAGAGGAGCTTGCTTCTCGATTCAGCGGCGGACGGGTGAGTAATGCCTAGGAATCTGCCTGGTAGTGGGGGACAACGTTTCGAAAGGAACGCTAATACCGCATACGTCCTACGGGAGAAAGCAGGGGACCTTCGGGCCTTGCGCTATCAGATGAGCCTAGGTCGGATTAGCTAGTTGGTGAGGTAATGGCTCACCAAGGCGACGATCCGTAACTGGTCTGAGAGGATGATCAGTCACACTGGAACTGAGACACGGTCCAGACTCCTACGGGAGGCAGCAGTGGGGAATATTGGACAATGGGCGAAAGCCTGATCCAGCCATGCCGCGTGTGTGAAGAAGGTCTTCGGATTGTAAAGCACTTTAAGTTGGGAGGAAGGGTTGTAGATTAATACTCTGCAATTTTGACGTTACCGACAGAATAAGCACCGGCTAACTCTGTGCCAGCAGCCGCGGTAATACAGAGGGTGCAAGCGTTAATCGGAATTACTGGGCGTAAAGCGCGCGTAGGTGGTTTGTTAAGTTGGATGTGAAAGCCCCGGGCTCAACCTGGGAACTGCATCCAAAACTGGCAAGCTAGAGTACGGTAGAGGGTGGTGGAATTTCCTGTGTAGCGGTGAAATGCGTAGATATAGGAAGGAACACCAGTGGCGAAGGCGACCACCTGGACTGATACTGACACTGAGGTGCGAAAGCGTGGGGAGCAAACAGGATTAGATACCCTGGTAGTCCACGCCGTAAACGATGTCAACTAGCCGTTGGAATCCTTGAGATTTTAGTGGCGCAGCTAACGCATTAAGTTGACCGCCTGGGGAGTACGGCCGCAAGGTTAAAACTCAAATGAATTGACGGGGCCCGCACAAGCGGTGGAGCATGTGGTTTAATTCGAAGCAACGCGAAGAACCTTACCAGGCCTTGACATGCAGAGAACTTTCCAGAGATGGATTGGTGCCTTCGGGAACTCTGACACAGGTGCTGCATGGCTGTCGTCAGCTCGTGTCGTGAGATGTTGGGTTAAGTCCCGTAACGAGCGCAACCCTTGTCCTTAGTTACCAGCACGTTATGGTGGGCACTCTAAGGAGACTGCCGGTGACAAACCGGAGGAAGGTGGGGATGACGTCAAGTCATCATGGCCCTTACGGCCTGGGCTACACACGTGCTACAATGGTCGGTACAGAGGGTTGCCAAGCCGCGAGGTGGAGCTAATCTCACAAAACCGATCGTAGTCCGGATCGCAGTCTGCAACTCGACTGCGTGAAGTCGGAATCGCTAGTAATCGCGAATCAGAATGTCGCGGTGAATACGTTCCCGGGCCTTGTACACACCGCCCGTCACACCATGGGAGTGGGTTGCACCAGAAGTAGCTAGTCTAACCTTCGGGGGGACGGTTACCACGGTGTGATTCATGACTGGGGTGAAGTCGTAACAAGGTAGCCGTAGGGGAACCTGCGGCTGGATCACCTCCTTAATCGAAGACATCAGCCTGCTGATGAGCTCCCACACGAATTGCTTGATTCATTGTGAAAAGACGATGCTGTAACGCGACCCTGTTATAGGTCTGTAGCTCAGTTGGTTAGAGCGCACCCCTGATAAGGGTGAGGTCGGCAGTTCAAATCTGCCCAGACCTACCAATTACTTGGTGCGGCCTACGAGATGTAGCAGATACACGGGGCCATAGCTCAGCTGGGAGAGCGCCTGCCTTGCACGCAGGAGGTCAGCGGTTCGATCCCGCTTGGCTCCACCACCTTTGTACAGCACTGTTAGAACTCAGAAATGAGCATTCGCGCGTCGCGTTGACGCCGCGTTGGAATGTTGATTTCTGGCTTTTGCCAGATCGTTCTTTAAAAATTCGGATATGTGATAGATACAGACTGATGACCAGTTTCACTGCTGGAAATCAGGCTGAGGTAAAATTTGTGAGTTCTGCTCGAAAGAGCGACGTGCGAATTTTCGGCGAATGTCGTCTTCACAGTATAACCAGATTGCTTGGGGTTATATGGTCAAGTGAAGAAGCGCATACGGTGGATGCCTTGGCAGTCAGAGGCGATGAAAGACGTGGTAGCCTGCGATAAGCTTTGGGGAGTCGGCAAACAGACTGTGATCCAGAGATCTCTGAATGGGGGAACCCACCTAGGATAACCTAGGTATCTTGTACTGAATCCATAGGTGCAAGAGGCGAACCAGGGGAACTGAAACATCTAAGTACCCTGAGGAATAGAAATCAACCGAGATTCCCTTAGTAGTGGCGAGCGAACGGGGACCAGCCCTTAAGTTGATTTGAGATTAGTGGAACGCTCTGGAAAGTGCGGCCATAGTGGGTGATAGCCCCGTACACGAAAGTCTCTTTTCAATGAAATCGAGTAGGACGGAGCACGAGAAACTTTGTCTGAACATGGGGGGACCATCCTCCAAGGCTAAATACTACTGACTGACCGATAGTGAACCAGTACCGTGAGGGAAAGGCGAAAAGAACCCCGGAGAGGGGAGTGAAATAGAACCTGAAACCGTATGCGTACAAGCAGTGGGAGCCTACTTTGTTAGGTGACTGCGTACCTTTTGTATAATGGGTCAGCGACTTATATTCAGTGGCGAGCTTAACCGAATAGGGGAGGCGTAGCGAAAGCGAGTCTTAATAGGGCGCTTAGTCGCTGGGTATAGACCCGAAACCGGGCGATCTATCCATGGGCAGGTTGAAGGTTAGGTAACACTGACTGGAGGACCGAACCGACTACCGTTGAAAAGTTAGCGGATGACCTGTGGATCGGAGTGAAAGGCTAATCAAGCTCGGAGATAGCTGGTTCTCCTCGAAAGCTATTTAGGTAGCGCCTCATGTATCACTGCTGGGGGTAGAGCACTGTTTCGGCTAGGGGGTCATCCCGACTTACCAAACCGATGCAAACTCCGAATACCAGCAAGTGCCGAGCATGGGAGACACACGGCGGGTGCTAACGTCCGTCGTGAAAAGGGAAACAACCCAGACCGTCAGCTAAGGTCCCAAAGTCATGGTTAAGTGGGAAACGATGTGGGAAGGCTTAGACAGCTAGGAGGTTGGCTTAGAAGCAGCCATCCTTTAAAGAAAGCGTAATAGCTCACTAGTCGAGTCGGCCTGCGCGGAAGATGTAACGGGGCTCAAACCATGCACCGAAGCTACGGGTATCACCTTTGGTGATGCGGTAGAGGAGCGTTCTGTAAGCCTGTGAAGGTGAGTTGAGAAGCTTGCTGGAGGTATCAGAAGTGCGAATGCTGACATGAGTAACGACAATGCGAGTGAAAAACTCGCACGCCGAAAGACCAAGGTTTCCTGCGCAACGTTAATCGACGCAGGGTTAGTCGGTCCCTAAGGCGAGGCTGAAAAGCGTAGTCGATGGAAAACAGGTTAATATTCCTGTACTTGCAGTTATTGCGATGGAGGGACGGAGAAGGCTAGGCCAGCCTGGCGTTGGTTGTCCAGGTTTAAGGTGGTAGGCTGAAATCTTAGGCAAATCCGGGATTTCAAGGCCGAGAGCTGATGACGAGTTGCCTTTAGGCGACGAAGTGGTTGATGCCATGCTTCCAAGAAAAGCTCCTAAGCTTCAGATAACTGGGAACCGTACCCCAAACCGACACAGGTGGTTAGGTAGAGAATACCAAGGCGCTTGAGAGAACTCGGGTGAAGGAACTAGGCAAAATGGCACCGTAACTTCGGGAGAAGGTGCGCCGGCGAGGGTGAAGGACTTGCTCCGTAAGCCCATGCCGGTCGAAGATACCAGGCCGCTGCGACTGTTTATTAAAAACACAGCACTCTGCAAACACGAAAGTGGACGTATAGGGTGTGACGCCTGCCCGGTGCCGGAAGGTTAATTGATGGGGTTAGCGCAAGCGAAGCTCTTGATCGAAGCCCCGGTAAACGGCGGCCGTAACTATAACGGTCCTAAGGTAGCGAAATTCCTTGTCGGGTAAGTTCCGACCTGCACGAATGGCGTAACGATGGCGGCGCTGTCTCCACCCGAGACTCAGTGAAATTGAAATCGCTGTGAAGATGCAGTGTATCCGCGGCTAGACGGAAAGACCCCGTGAACCTTTACTATAGCTTTGCACTGGACTTTGAGCTTGCTTGTGTAGGATAGGTGGGAGGCTTTGAAGTGGGGACGCCAGTTCTCATGGAGCCATCCTTGAAATACCACCCTGGCAACCTTGAGGTTCTAACTCAGGTCCGTGATCCGGATCGAGGACAGTGTATGGTGGGTAGTTTGACTGGGGCGGTCTCCTCCCAAAGAGTAACGGAGGAGTACGAAGGTGCGCTCAGACCGGTCGGAAATCGGTCGTAGAGTATAAAGGCAAAAGCGCGCTTGACTGCGAGACAGACACGTCGAGCAGGTACGAAAGTAGGTCTTAGTGATCCGGTGGTTCTGTATGGAAGGGCCATCGCTCAACGGATAAAAGGTACTCCGGGGATAACAGGCTGATACCGCCCAAGAGTTCATATCGACGGCGGTGTTTGGCACCTCGATGTCGGCTCATCACATCCTGGGGCTGAAGCCGGTCCCAAGGGTATGGCTGTTCGCCATTTAAAGTGGTACGCGAGCTGGGTTTAGAACGTCGTGAGACAGTTCGGTCCCTATCTGCCGTGGACGTTTGAGATTTGAGAGGGGCTGCTCCTAGTACGAGAGGACCGGAGTGGACGAACCTCTGGTGTTCCGGTTGTCACGCCAGTGGCATTGCCGGGTAGCTATGTTCGGAAGAGATAACCGCTGAAAGCATCTAAGCGGGAAACTTGCCTCAAGATGAGATCTCACTGGGATCTAGAATCCCCTGAAGGGCCGTCGAAGACTACGACGTTGATAGGTGGGGTGTGTAAGCGCTGTGAGGCGTTGAGCTAACCCATACTAATTGCCCGTGAGGCTTGACCATATAACACCCAAGCAATTTGAGCGTGAGCGCCGAATTGTGGTGGTGAAGACGAGAGAACCGAAAGTTCGCGACGAACCACAGAATCACATATCCGAATAGGCTGGGGTGTCCGTAAGGACGCACTGGCAACCGAATTTCTTGACGACCATAGAGCATTGGAACCACCTGATCCCATCCCGAACTCAGCAGTGAAACGATGCATCGCCGATGGTAGTGTGGGGTTTCCCCATGTGAGAGTAGGTCATCGTCAAGATTCATTTCGCAAAACCCCTATCTGCGTGAGCAGGTAGGGGTTTTGTCTTTGGTGCGCTAAAAAAGCGCCACCATCAGTTAGCTGTCTCTTTGCCCTCCGGCCGCCACCCAAGTCTCCTCATCGGTGCGACAATGTTGCTGTCACAATACGTGACTTCCCCGTACCTACCCTGCGTCAAGACTTAGGTTCGGGGCAATCCTGGCACCTGGACCGAGCGATGCCAGCGTAGCGCGCTGCGCATTTCTGGACTTTCACCGTCCTATTACTTGAGGTTAGAAGCAAGATGGCCAAGGCCGCCGATGTCGTTGTGCAATGCCTGGAAAACGAAGGTGTCGAGTATGTGTTCGGCATCCCCGGCGAGGAGAACCTCGACCTGCTCGAATCCCTGCGCAAGTCGAAGATCAAGCTGGTACTGACCCGCCACGAACAATCCGCAGGCTTCATGGCTGCAACCTATGGACGCCTGACCGGCAAGACCGGCGTCAGCCTGTCGACCCTGGGTCCCGGCGCGACCAACTTGGTCACCGCCAGCGCCTACGCCTATCTGGGCGGCATGCCGATGATGATGATCACCGGCCAGAAGCCGATCAAGAAGTCCAAGCAGGGTCGATTCCAGATCATCGACGTGTGCGGCATGATGGACCCCATCACCAAGTACACCCACCAGTTCGCTTCGGCCGACAACATTCCGGCGCGTATGCGCGAAGCCTTCCGCCTGGCCGAAGAAGAGAAACCCGGCGCGGTGCACCTGGAGTTGCCTGAAGACATCGCCGCCGAGCAGACCGATGCCTTGCCGATCCCGCGCAGCCTTCACCGCCGTCCGCTGGCCGAGCACGTGGCCATCGACGCCGCCGTGCAGAAACTGCAGAACGCACGCAATCCGATCCTGGTGATCGGCGCCGGTGCCAACCGCAAGATGACTGCCAAGGTGCTCAAGCAGCTCATCGATAAGACCGGCATCCCGTTCATCACTACGCAGATGGGCAAAGGTGTGGTCGACGAGCGTCACCCGCGTTTCCTGGGCAACGCTGCGCTGTCGTCTGGTGATTTCGTGCACCGCGCTGTCGAAGCGGCCGACCTGATCATCAACATCGGCCACGACGTGATCGAGAAGCCGCCGTTCTTCATGGTCCGCGGCGGTACCGAAGTCATCCACATCAGCTTCCGTTCGGCGGAAGTGGATGCGGTGTACTTCCCGCAGGTCGAAGTGATTGGCGATATCGCCAACGCCGTGTGGCAGATTAGCGAAGCGTTGGGCGACACCTCGCATTGGGACTTCACCCGCCTGATGGCCATCCGTGAAGCCAACGAAGCGCAGATCGTCGAAGGCGCCGACGACGACCGCTTCCCGGTCTACCCACAGCGTCTGGTGGCCGACATCCGTCGCGTGCTGCCGTCCGAAGGCATCGTCGCCCTCGACAACGGCATCTACAAGATCTGGTTCGCCCGCAACTACAAAGCGCACAAACCCAACACCGTGCTACTGGACAACGCCTTGGCGACGATGGGCGCCGGCTTGCCGTCGGCCATGGCATCGCACCTGGTGTACCCGGACCGCCCGGTGATCTCGGTGTGCGGCGATGGCGGCTTCATGATGAACAGTCAGGAGCTGGAAACGGCTGTGCGTCTGGGCATGCACATCACTGTGGTGATCCTGCGCGACGACGGCTACGGCATGATCCGCTGGAAGCAGGCCAACATGGGCTTCACCGATTTCGGCCTGGACTACGGTAACCCCGACTTCGTCAAATACGCCGAAGCCTACGGCGCCAATGGTCACCGCGTGGAAAGCGCCGAAGGGCTGCTGCCGCTGCTGGAGCACTGCATCAAGACGCCAGGCGTGCACGTCATCGATTGCCCGGTCGATTACAGCGAGAACGACCGGATCTTGAATAGCGAGCTGCGTGAGCGCGCACTAGCTGTTTGACTCAGCGACGCCCCCGCCTGTACTACCTCTGGCTAGTGCAGGCGGCTTCTTCCAACTGACCATCGACCTCGAATGTCGGCTGGCTTGGCCACCACTAGCCAGCATGCCCCTTCCAGCAAAATCCTTCCTTCGCCGTGCCTGTGCTAGGGTGCATCTTCCCTTATCCAGGACTGTCCCATGCTGCCCACTCTGAGTGAAAAAGAACTCAATCGTCTTGAAGATCTGTTGATCAGCTACGGTAATGAATACTCAGTGATCAACCTTGCTGAACTCAACGGCTTCTTTACCGCCTTGGCCAGTTCGCCAGTCAAGGTCACGCCTGAACATTGGCTTCCGGCCGTCGCAGGCGGCAAGGTGCCAAAATTCAAGAAGCCCGCCCATGAAGAAGCCTATACCGCGCTGATGTTGCGCTACGCCAGTCAGGTCGCCGAGGAGTTGGCCGATGACCTTGATCGATTCCAACCGCTGTTGGAAGAGAGCGAGACCGAGGAGGGCACGGTCATCGTGCTGGAGGAATGGTGCTTCGGTTACATGCGTGGCACTCAAGTCACTCAATGGCCGACCCTGCCCCGCGAACAGGACGCCTTGCTAAAGGCGATTTCCCTGCACGGTCTTGAAGACAACGTCGAACTGCTCGATACAATGAGCGCCGCGGATCGTCAAGCCTGCGTGCCGCAGTTGCTTGAGGCCATCCGAGCGCTTTATCGTTACCATCATCGGCCCATGCATTGAATAAAGCAGCGTAGGCCAATGTAACCATTTCTTCAGGCCAAACGAGCAATTGTTTCCCGCAGACATGCTCGCGCCAGTTAATTGTGCGCAGGATCAGCCTAACGGTATGGCGTGCTGACGGTATTCGAAGAGTCACTCTGGTCCAATCCTGTATCACAGCGGGAGAGCACATCTGGCTCGGCCGAGGTGCGGAGCCTCATTGATCGTCTAGTGACTTACCTGCGCAGCCACCGGCATCTGATCGAACATTGAGGGTTATCTGAACCAGTGAGCCTATTTGGCTACCTGTGAAAGGTGGGGTCATCACCTCGCTCATCCACACCATCCTGGAGGTACTCTGCGCAACCTGGCCATTAGCCAGATCACCACCGCACCATTGACCTTGCAAGAGGACGCAGGTGTCTGGACTTGTACAACAGCTGGCAAGATGTCGGGCTGCTTGAGAGCATCAGTGCCTAAGGGCTGTTTCGGGTGCAACTGGCCGACTGGCGTCGTCCGCGCTCGCTGCATGATAGCCGCGCGCTGGGGCGCCACCTACCGTTTGTCCGCTGCTGGAGAAGCTGAGCGCCTTCGGTTACCACGGCAACTACGTTCTGGAGATCCTTTCCGAGGGTGTCGTCGACTCGCTGTGGACGAACAAAGTCACATTGGTGCAGGCCGACGAAGCAAGCGCCAGCGTCTTCGCCGCATTGCGCGCTGGCCTACAGGATGCGTAGGCTATAGCCCCGGTAATGATGAACTACAGCGAACCTCCACGATGATTCTGCGTACTCTCCGAAATAGACTCGGTCTGCTGGCCATGCCGCTGCTCGCCGCCTGCAGCGGCCACCAGACAGAGCGTCACGTGGTATACGAGAACACCGTTTACCACTGGCGAATCGAACATGTGGTCCAGCACAACTTTCCTGCGAGCACCCATCAGTATTATCAAGTATTCCTCAACGACCGGCCGCTGGTACTACCGGCCAAGGCATTCAACGACGAGCGCAATATCGAGGTATTTCTGGCAGCAGGCGGTTTCGATATCGCCCACTGGCGCAACAAATCGATCGTCGTGACGTTCGAGAATACTCAAGCTCGTGGCGGGGAAACGATTCGCCTCATTCGTTCGGTGATGATTACGCCCGATTTGAATGAGCGCGATATCATTCTGACGGATCTGCTGACGCAGCAGGAAGTGGTAGTGGAGCGGGTCGAGGCAGATGCCCCACAGCCTTGAGGATGTATTAGGCCCTTCGATACCAATCAAAGGTACAAAAAAGCCACCTTTCGGTGGCTTCTTCATCAATCCCAGCTCAACGCCCCGCCGGTCTGATACTCGATCACGCGCGTCTCGAAGAAGTTCTTCTCCTTCTTCAAGTCCATGATCTCGCTCATCCATGGGAACGGGTTGGTGGTCCCTGGGTACTCTTCTTTAAGACCGATTTGAGTCAGACGACGGTTGGCAATGAACTTGAGGTAGTCCTCCATCATTGCCGCGTTCATGCCCAGCACGCCGCGTGGCATGGTGTCGCGGGCATATTCGATCTCCAGCTGAGTCCCTTGCAGGATCATCTGGGTCGCTTCTTCCTTCATCGCCGCATCCCACAGGTGCGGGTTCTCGATCTTGATCTGGTTGATCACGTCGATACCGAAGTTCAGGTGCATCGACTCGTCGCGCAGGATGTACTGGAACTGCTCGGCGACGCCAGTCATCTTGTTGCGGCGACCCATGGACAGGATCTGGGTGAAGCCGCAGTAGAAGAAGATGCCTTCCAGGACGCAGTAATAGGCGATCAGGTTGCGCAGCAGTTCCTTGTCGGTTTCGACGGTGCCGGTGTTGAATTCCGGATCGGAAATGGCGCGGGTGTACTTCAGGCCCCAGGCGGCTTTTTTCGCCACCGACGGGATCTCGTGGTACATGTTGAAGATCTCGCCTTCATCCATGCCCAGCGACTCGATGCAGTACTGGTAGGCATGGGTGTGGATCGCCTCTTCGAAGGCCTGGCGCAGGATGTACTGGCGGCATTCGGGGTTGGTGATCAGGCGGTAGACGGCCAGGGCCAGGTTGTTGGCGACCAGCGAGTCGGCGGTGGAGAAGAAGCCGAGGTTGCGCATGACGATGCGGCGCTCGTCTTCGGTCAGGCCGTCCATGCTCTTCCACAGTGCGATGTCGGCGGTCATGTTGACCTCTTGCGGCATCCAGTGGTTGGCGCAGCCATCGAGGTACTTCTGCCAGGCCCAATCGTACTTGAAAGGCACGAGTTGGTTGAGGTCGGCGCGGCAGTTGATCATGCGCTTCTCGTCAACGGCGACGCGGGCCGACGAGCCTTCCAGCTCAGCCAGGCCCTCGGCGATGTCGAGGGCGTCGAGGGCGGCCTTGGCGCGCTTCACGGCTTCGGAATCGGCAGCGGTGGCGGCACGGGCTTCCAGGGCGGCGGCACCACCGGCGCTGTCCAGCTTGTCCAGGGTGGCGGCGGCGTGGGCCTGTGCGGGGGTGTTGCCTTTGGCGGCGACTTCGCCGTCATCTTCTTTGTCGAATTCGTCCCAGCTCAGCATGCTAAGTGCTCCTGCTTGAGGGCCATCTCTGGAGTATGGCCGGTGGATCTTGGTTGCGCTGCTTTGGTCCCGAAGGGGGTACTACCGTGCACGCAAATCTGATTGCCCTTTGAGAGGCTGGCCCAGGCAATGGCGCCCAGGCTTATTGTGTTTGGCTGTGGGGCAGGCGACGGCAATGCCGGCCGCGTCGCGGGTAAACCCGCTGCCACAGGGTTCCGTGTGGTGACACGGAAAAAGAGGCTTCCCGGGGGAAGCCTCAGCCAAGCCTTACTGGCAGGCTTCGCAATCCGGCTCGTCGATGGCGCAGGCCTTCGGCACTGGCGCAGGGCCTGCGGCCTGGACCGGGGCGCTGTCGCCGCCGCTGGAAACGGCGTTGAGCTTGCCGGTGTTGATGGTCGATTTTTCGGTGCTGGTGGCGGCCAGGGCACGGAGGTAGTAGGTGGTCTTCAGACCACGGTACCAAGCCATGCGGTAGGTCACGTCCAGCTTCTTGCCCGAGGCGCCGGCGATGTACAGGTTCAGCGACTGAGCCTGGTCGATCCACTTCTGGCGACGCGAGGCGGCATCGACGATCCACTTGGTGTCGACTTCGAAGGCCGTGGCGTACAGGTCTTTGAGCTCCTGCGGGATACGCTCGATCTGCTGCACCGAACCGTCGTAGTACTTCAGGTCGTTGATCATCACCGAGTCCCACAGGTCGCGGGCTTTCAGGTCGCGGACCAGGTACGGGTTGATCACGGTGAACTCGCCCGACAGGTTCGACTTGACGTACAGGTTCTGGTAGGTCGGTTCGATCGACTGCGATACGCCGGTGATGTTGGCGATGGTCGCGGTCGGTGCGATGGCCATGATGTTCGAGTTGCGGATGCCTTTCTTGACCCGATCGCGCACCGGAGCCCAGTCCAGCGACTCTTCCAGGTTGACGTCGATGTACTTGGCGCCACGGGCCTCGATCAGGATCTGCTGCGAGTCCAGCGGCAGGATCCCTTGGGACCACAGGGAACCGTCGAAGGTCTGGTAGGCGCCGCGCTCGTCGGCCAGGTCACACGAGGCCTGGATGGCGTAGTAGCTGACCGCCTCCATGGACTTGTCGGCGAACTCGACGGCCGCGTCCGAGCCGTACGGGATGTGCTGCAGGTACAGCGCGTCCTGGAAGCCCATGATGCCCAGGCCGACCGGACGGTGCTTGAAGTTCGAGTTCTGCGCCTGGGGCACCGAGTAGTAGTTGATGTCGATCACGTTGTCGAGCATGCGCACGGCGGTCTTGACGGTACGCGCCAGTTTCGCGGTGTCCAGCTTGCCGTCGGCGATGTGGTTTGGCAGGTTGATAGACCCCAGGTTGCACACGGCGATTTCGTCGGCGTTGGTGTTCAGGGTGATCTCGGTGCACAGGTTCGAGCTGTGCACCACGCCCACGTGCTGCTGCGGCGAGCGCAGGTTACACGGGTCCTTGAAGGTCAGCCAAGGGTGGCCGGTCTCGAACAGCATCGACAGCATCTTGCGCCACAGGTCTTTGGCCTGGACGGTCTTGAACACCTTGATCTTGTTGTACTCGGTCAGGGCTTCGTAGTACTCGTAGCGTTCTTCGAAGGCCTTACCAGTCAGGTCGTGCAGGTCCGGCACTTCCGAAGGCGAGAACAGGGTCCATTTGCCGTCGTCGAAGACACGCTTCATGAACAGGTCTGGAATCCAGTTGGCGGTGTTCATGTCGTGGGTACGACGACGGTCGTCACCGGTGTTCTTGCGCAGCTCGAGGAATTCCTCGATATCCAGGTGCCAGGTTTCCAGGTAGGCGCAGACCGCGCCCTTGCGCTTGCCACCCTGGTTGACGGCCACGGCGGTGTCGTTGACCACCTTGAGGAAGGGCACGACGCCCTGCGACTTGCCGTTGGTGCCCTTGATGTACGAACCCAAAGCACGCACCGGGGTCCAGTCGTTGCCCAGGCCACCGGCGAATTTGGACAGCATGGCGTTGTCGTGGATGGCCTTGTAGATGCCCGACAGGTCGTCCGGAACGGTGGTCAGGTAGCAGCTCGACAGCTGCGGACGCAGGGTACCGGCGTTGAACAGGGTCGGGGTCGAGGCCATGTAGTCGAACGACGACAACAGGTTGTAGAACTCGATGGCACGGGCTTCGCGGTCTTTTTCCTGCAGCGCCAGGCCCATGGCCACGCGCATGAAGAACACCTGCGGCAGTTCGAAGCGCACGCCATCCTTGTGGATGAAGTAACGGTCGTAAAGGGTCTGCAGGCCCAGGTAGGTGAACTGCTGGTCACGCTCGTGGTTGATGGCCTTGCCCAGGCGCTCCAGGTCGTAGCCCTTGAGAGCCGGGTCGAGCAGCTCGAACTCGACGCCTTTCGCGACGTAGGCTGGCAGGGCCTTGGCATACAGCTCGGCCATCTCGTGGTGGGTGGCGCTGTCGGCCACGCCGAGGAAGCCCAGGCCTTCGGCGCGCAGGGTGTCCATCAGCAGGCGGGCGGTGACGAACGAGTAGTTCGGCTCGCGTTCGACCAGGGTACGGGCGGTCATCACCAGGGCGGTGTTGACGTCCTTGAGGGCCACGCCGTCGTAGAGGTTCTTCAGGGTGTCGCGCTGGATCAGTTCGCCATCGACTTCGGCCAGGCCTTCGCAGGCTTCGCTGATGATGGTGTTCAGGCGCGCCATGTCCAGCGGCGCCAGGCTGCCGTCGGCCAGGGTGATGCGGATGCTCGGGTGCGGCTCGACCACCGAATCGGTGTTGGCGCGAGTGGCACGCTCTTTGGCGCGCTGGTCACGGTAGATCACGTAGTCGCGGGCGACTTTCTGCTCGCCGGCGCGCATCAGGGCCAGTTCGACCTGATCCTGGATTTCTTCGATGTGGATGGTGCCACCCGACGGCATGCGACGCTTGAACGTGGCGGTGACCTGTTCGGTCAGGCGCGCGACGGTGTCGTGGATACGCGACGAAGCGGCGGCGGTGCCGCCTTCAACTGCGAGGAACGCCTTGGTGATGGCAACGGTGATCTTGTCGTCGGTGTAGGCCACGACAGTGCCGTTACGCTTGATCACGCGCAGTTGGCCCGGAGCGGTCGCAGCCAGATCCTGATTCGAATCGGTGGCCTGCGGCGCCTTGGCCTGCGGGTTCTCGCGAGTTGTGTCGGTGTGCATGGGTGGGTGTCTCCACAGTTTCTATAGTGTTCGGGCGCCTTGTGGGCGCCCACCGTTCCATCCAGTCAGTTAGCTCGGCCCGTGGGCGGACGGCACGCGAAGGTGCGTCGGCCACTCGGGCTTACCGACTTCGGGACAGACTCAGGAATAAGGGCAATCGCTTGCCGCTCCCTGGCCGAAGTCAAAGATCCTGGGCGAGCCCAGGAACTGTTGCTGTTGGGTGTCAGGCCATGCCTGCAACACCCATACCCGAACAAGGCCACGGGGGCTTGCCTCGGTCGCGCCTGTGCAGGAGCGGTTTGGCTGCTGAAATCAGCGTAAGTTCCGGCAGAAAAATCGCTTGAGTTTCTGCGTTGACTTATGGTTGTGCTCAAGGTCGAAGCCACAACATGTAGTGGTTCGCCGCGCTGGGGATACAAGATAATGCGGTATGGGGGGTATTGCAAGGCAGCGGGCTGTGGATATCTTGTGGGTACTTTGTGAGTGAATAGCCGACCGCCGCTGTAGGCCTAGTCGCTACAGGTCCGGACGTTTTTTTGCGCTATCCGGACCTGTGCAAGAAGCTGCCGAGTGGTTGGCAGTCACTACGGCTGGACGTAGTATCCGAGGGCAACATTACCCTCTGTCCTATAGGTCAGGATGCCCCCGACCACCACAACAAGAAGGGAGAAGGCGATGGAACAGCCCCTCCAGCGCATCCTCATCGTCGAGGACGATCAGCGTCTGGCCGACCTCACTGCCGAGTACTTGCAGGGTAATGGTTTCGAGGTGGCGGTCGAGCATGATGGCGCGCGGGCCGTGCGGCGTATCCTCGACAGCCAGCCCGATCTCGTGGTGCTCGACCTGATGCTGCCTGGCGAAGACGGTTTGAGCATTTGCCGAAAGGTCCGTGGTCAGTTCGCCAATCCCATCCTCATGCTGACAGCGCGCAGTGACGAACTCGATCAGGTCCAGGGCCTGGACCTGGGCGCCGACGATTACGTGTGCAAGCCGGTGCGCCCGCGTCTGCTGCTGGCGCGCATCAATGCGCTGCTGCGACGTAGCGACGCGCCTCTGGGCAAGGCCCACAGCCTGTGCTTCGGTGCACTGCGCATCGACAACCGTGCGCGCGAGGCCTGGCTGGGCGAGCAGGCCATCGAGCTGACCGGCGCGGAGTTCGACCTGCTCTGGTTGCTGGCCAGCCATGCCGGTCGGGTGCTGTCGCGCGAGCAGATCTGCACGTCGCTGCGCGGCGTCGGTTATGACGGCCAGGACCGCTCCATCGATATCCGCATCTCCAAGATTCGCCCGAAGATCGGCGACGATCCTGTACACCCGCGCCTGATCAAGACGCTGCGCAGCAAGGGTTATCTGTTCGTCGGCGATGTCGGGCCATGAATTCGATCTTCCTGCGCATTTATGGCGGCATGCTGGCGGTGCTGGTATTGGTCGCCGTGCTCGGGGTCCTGAGCCTACAGCTGGTCAACCACGTGCGTGCCGCGCAGTACCGAGAGGATCTGGCGCAAGGCACCTTCAGTCTGATGGCGGACAACCTGGCGCTGCAGAGCGAGGTCGAGCGCAAGCGATCGCTGGTGATCTGGGAGCGGCTGCTCGGCGTGCCACTGGATCTGCTGGCGCTGTCCGCGCAACCCCTGGATGCCGGCCAACGCAGCCGTCTGGCGCGTGGTCTGGTGGTGGTCGAAAAGACCGGGCCGCACGCGGCCAAGGTACTGCGCCAGTTGGCCCAGGAGGACCAGGTGCTGGTGGCACAGGTCAAGCAGATCAGCGAGCAACTCGCCCGCGCGACGTTGTACCTGCTGGCCGACGAGCTGGTGCGCTACCCGGTGACCGAGCAGCCACAGCGCCTGGCGCAGATCCGTCAGAGCAAAGGGTTTGGTTTCGACATCGGCTTGCAGCGCATCGAGCGCGCGGATCTGGACGACGATCAGCGACGGCGGGTGGAGGAGGGCGACACGGTGATGGCGTTGAGCCGCGACGGGGACGCCATCCGCGTGTTCTCTGGACTGTCCGGCTCGCCCTGGGTGCTGGAGATTGGACCACTCTACCCGTTCAAACCCTATCCAGCGGCATTGCTGGTGTTGATCGCGGCAGTGGGTTTGTGCTTGATCGGTTTGGTGGTCTACCTGCTGGTGCGTCAGCTCGAGCGCCGCGTCTCGGGGCTCGAACTGGCGGCCTCACACATCGCCCAGGGCAGCCTGCAGACGCGGGTGCCGGCCGGCGATGCCGACTCGGTCGGACGCCTGGCCGCAGCGTTCAACCGCATGGCCGAGCACTTGCAGCGCTCGCTGAGCATGCAGCGCGAGCTGGTGCGTGCGGTGTCACACGAATTGCGCACGCCGGTGGCACGCCTGCGTTTCGGCTTGGAGATGATCGAGGAGGCCGACACCGAACAGGCGCGGGCCAAGCACCTGGCGGGGATGGACAGCGACATCCAGGACTTGGACCGGCTGGTCGACGAGATGCTCACCTATGCCCGCCTGGAACAAGGCGCCCCGGCCCTTCATTTCGAGCGCGTCGATGTACGGCAATTGCTGGACAGGATCGTGGCCGAGCTGGCCCCGTTGCGCGCGGATATCCGGGTGACGCAAGCTGAGGATCCAGACCGTGACGGCGCGCCACGGTGGGTCGAAGCCGAGCCGCGTTATCTGCACCGCGCGTTGCAGAATCTGGTAGGCAATGCGTTGCGCCACGCCGAGTCGCAGGTGCGCTTGAGTTACCAGCTCGACGCGCAGCGCTGCCGCATCGACGTGGAAGACGACGGGCCGGGCATTCCGGAGGGGTTCTGGGACCGCATCTTCACGCCGTTCACGCGCCTGGACGACAGCCGCACCCGCGCCTCGGGCGGTCACGGTCTGGGACTGTCGATCGTGCGGCGGATCATCTATTGGCATGGTGGGCGGGCACTGGTTGGGCGCAGCGAAGGCCTGGGCGGCGCCTGCTTCAGCTTGAGCTGGCCCGCCCGGCAGCCGCGCCACTGAGGGTCAGGCGCTGACCAGACTGAGCAGATGGCCGTCCTGCACACAGTACTGACCCGCCAGCTCGCGGCCGCTGCGCCATTCGGCCGACAGATCGGTGAGCAGGCGCAAGCGCGCGTGGCCGTCGGCGCTCCATTCGAGCAGCTCGGCGTGCTCGAAGTAAAAGCGCTTGAGCGTCAGCGGATAGAGCGCTTTGAACAAGCTTTCCTTGAGCGAAAAGGTCAGCGTCACGCTTAGGCCGATCTGCGCCGGATCCAGGCGCTGCAATTCGCTGGGGGTGAGGATTTCAGCGGCCAGGCGCTCGGCGCGCGCGTCGTCGAGCAGGCTTTCCTGATCGATGCCGATGCCCTGGCAGGCCGTGGCGGGCGCGACTACGGCGGCGGCCCAGCCCTGGCCGTGGGTGATGGAACCACGGATGTCCCCAGGCCAGATGGGCGAGCGGTCCTCATGGGTGCCGGGCACGTGATCGCGACCGTCGAGGTGCTGAAGAGCCGCACGCGCACAGACGCGCCCGGCCAGGTACTCGGCCTGGCGCTTGGCCACCGAGCGTTGCAGGCTGGTGCTCTGCTCGATGCCGGCGCGCTGGAAGTCGTCGGCGGCCAGGCGCTGGGGATCGAAGGCGCAACTGACCAGCACCGCGTCGGGCACGGGCTGGGGCAGGGGCCAGTGGTGCTGGAGCGGGGCGCAGCAGATAGGCAGTCTGTTCATGGGCGCTATTGTGCCATCTGCCGGGCCCGCCCCGCACGCCGGGCTGACCGCCTACTTGAAGGCCTGTTTGAAGAACGCCTGCATATCCCGCCAGGAGCTTTCATCAGCAGCCTTGTCATAGCCGATGTCCGGCCCGCCATGCTCGCCATGGCTCAGGCGGTCGGCGTCGGGGTTGGTGAAGCCGTGCTTGGCACCGGGAATGCCGACGAACGTCATGTCGGCACCGGCAGCGGCCATTTCCTGCTTGAAAGCCTCCACCTGCTGCGGTGTGACCATGCTGTCGGCTTCGCCATGCTCGACCAGAATCTTGGCCCTGACCACGCCTGGCTGGGCGGGTGTCTGGGTGACCAGCGCGCCATGGAAGCTCACCACGCCATCGAGCTTCTCGCCCCGGCGAGCGGCATCGAGCACCACCTTGCCGCCGAAGCAGTAACCCACTGCACCCAGCTCATGCTTGTTGGTGTTGGGTTGCAGCTTGAGCAGCGCCAGGCCCGCGTCGAAGCGCCGCGCGGCCGCAGCCGGGTCCTTCAGCGCGGCGGCCATGAAGGCCTGGGCGTCCTGTGGGTGCTCGGTGTGCTTGCCGTCGCCATACATGTCGATGGCCAGCGCGTTGTAGCCCAACGCGGCAAGGTCGCGGGCGCGACGCTTGGCGTAATCGTTCAGCCCCCACCACTCGTGCACCACGACGATGCCGGGGCGCTTGCCATCGAGGGCGTCGTCATAGGCGTAGTAGCCGATCAGCGGCGTGCCGTCGGCGTCCTGGTAGCGAATCTCGCGGGTCTGTACCGCCGCCTGGGCGAGGGCGGCGCTGCACATCAGGGCCAGGGCAAGCAGGAAACGCATGGGGGATCTCCAGGTGCGGGTGCTGTTCACGTTCGGTTCGTTCAGCCGAGGTTCAGTCGGGGTTCAGGGGCGGTTCAGGCTGCCCTGCTTACTCTAGCCCTCACACCCACACAGCGCACCTCACTGGAGAAACAAAGCATGAAAGCACTCAATACCCTGATGGTCGCCATGGCTGTCTGCGCCTCCGGCTTCACCGCTACCTCCCAGGCCGACGACACGTTCGCCAGCGTGACTTACGGCCAGACCAGCGACAAGATTCGCAAGTCCGGTCTGCTGCAACGCAACACCGATCACCTCAACACCGACGGCATCATCAACAAGGACGGCACCTGGGGCCTGCGGGTCGGGCAGATGAATGACCAAGGCCGTTACTACCTGACCTACGACAACGTCTCCAACAGCCATAGCGGCATCAAGCTGCGCCAGGAAAACCTGCTTGGCAGCTACGACCTGTTCCTGCCGGTCACCGATACCGCCAAGCTGTTCGGCGGTGCCAGCCTGGGCATGACCAAAATGACCCAGACCTCATCCGGCTACAGCCGCGACACCAACTACGGCTACGCCGCCGGGCTGCAGGCCGGTGTGATCCAGCAGGTCACCGACAACACCTCGGTGGAACTGGGCTACCGCTACCTGCGCACCAACGCCTCCACCGAACTCACGCCCCACGCCGGCAACAAGGAAGGTGCACTGCGCCTGACCAGCAGCGCCCAGACCTACCTGGCCGCCACCTACAAGTTCTGACGCGACAGGCTCGACGAAACCGGCTGGGGGTCCCCCTGCCGGTTCGCTGTTATGCTGTGCCAGCCCGCCTTTAGTTCAGGCGGGGCGAGAGAAACCAAGGAGAACGACATGAAGTTGCTGGTGGTCGAGGATGAAGCGCTGCTGCGTCACCACCTGTACACACGACTGGGCGAGACCGGACATGTGGTCCAGGCAGTCGGCGATGCCGAGGAGGCGCTGTACCAGGCCGGCCAGTACAACCACGATCTCGCCGTCATCGACCTTGGGCTGCCGGGCATGAGCGGCCTGGACCTGATCCGCCAACTGCGCAGCCAGGACAAGACTTTTCCCATCCTGATTCTCACCGCCCGCGGCAACTGGCAAGACAAGGTCGAGGGCCTGGCCGCGGGGGCCGACGACTACGTGGTCAAGCCTTTCCAGTTCGAGGAACTGGAAGCCCGCCTGAACGCGCTGCTGCGCCGCTCCAGCGGGTTCACCCAGTCGACCATCTCCGCCGGGCCTTTGGTGCTGGACCTCAATCGCAAGCAGGCCACCCTCGACGAGCAGCCGCTGGCACTGACCGCCTACGAGTACCGCATCCTCGAATACCTCATGCGTCATCACCAGCAGGTGGTGGCCAAGGATCGACTGATGGAACAGCTTTACCCGGACGACGAGGAGCGTGATCCGAACGTCATCGAGGTGCTGGTCGGTCGGCTGCGCCGCAAGCTCGAGGGCGACAACGGCTTCAAACCGATCGACACCGTTCGCGGCCTGGGCTACCTGTTCACCGAGCGCTGCCGATGATTCGTTCGCTGCGCGTGCGCCTGATGCTGGCCGCCGCCGTGCTGGCGCTGCTGTTCATGCTGGCGCTGCTGCCGGCCTTGCAGAAGGCCTTCAGCCTGGCCTTGCAGGAGTCGATCGAGCAGCGCCTGGCCTCGGACATCACCACGCTGATTTCTGCCGCGCGCGTCGAGCACGGCCATTTGCAGATGCCCGATCTGCTGCCTGACGAGCGCTACAACCTGCCCAGCGTCGGCCTGCTCGGCTACATCTTCGACCGAGAAGGGCGTCTGGTGTGGCGTTCGCGTGCCACCACCGACCGGCACATCAACTACCAGCCCCGCTATGACGGCCATGGCAACGAGTTCGCCCGAATCCGCCAGGACAATGGCGACGAATTCTTCGTCTATGACGTGGAAGTCAAGCTGCTCGGTGGTCGCAGCGCAGCATTCAGCATCGTCGCCCTGCAACCGGTGCGCGAGTACCAGCACACCCTCGACGGCCTGCGCGAGAAGCTCTACTTGGGCTTTGGCGCGGCCTTGCTGGCGCTGATGGTGTTGCTGTGGGCCGGCCTGACCTGGGGGCTGCGTTCACTGCGCAGGCTCAGCCACGAACTGGACGAGGTGGAGAGCGGCGCCCGCGAGGGCCTGAGTCGCGAGCATCCGCGCGAACTGCTGCGCCTGACTGGCTCGCTCAACCGGCTGCTGCACAGCGAGCGCGAACAACGCCAGCGCTACCGCGATTCGCTGGACGACCTGGCGCACAGCTTGAAGACGCCGCTGGCGGTGTTGCAAGGCATGGGCGAGAGCATGGGGCGCGGCGGTGGCGAGCGTGAACAGGCGCGCGTGCTGCAGAGCCAGATCGAGCGCATGAGTCAGCAGATCGACTACCAATTGCAGCGCGCCAGCCTGCGCAAGAGTGGCCTGGTGCGACACCAGGTGCGCCTGGCGCCGGTGCTCGACAGCTTGTGCAGCACCTTGGACAAGGTGTATCGCGACAAGCGCGTGGCGGTGACACTGAACGTTGCGCCGCAGGCGCGCGTGCCGATCGAGGAGGGCGCCTTGCTCGAACTGCTCGGCAACTTGCTGGAGAACGCCTATCGCCTGTGCCTTGAGCAGGTGCGGGTGAGCTTCGAGACGTTGCCGGGCCAGCAGGTGCTGTGCATCGAAGACGACGGCCCCGGTGTCCCGGCCGATCAACGTGAGCGGATTCTGCAGCGCGGTGAGCGCCTGGATCGCCAGCATCCAGGTCAGGGCATCGGCCTGGCGGTGGTCAAAGATATCATCGACAGCTTCGACGGGCGCCTGACGCTCGAGGATTCGCCGCTCGGCGGCGCCGCGTTCAGGATCACCTTCAACCAGGAATGATCCGCCCAGGTTTCGCTGGCCTTGGGCGGATTTCCGCCACTCAGGGTGTACGAATTTCGCCACAGGGCGGAATTCCGCCATATCCTACACGTCTTGTTGCCCTGTCCTTGGGCAGAAACTTCCCGTAAACACTCGTGTTGCACCCGGATCGGGCATTTTGGCATCAGCCTTGCTAAAGGTTTGTCAGAGACCTGCCCAGGCAGCTCTAACACAATGACAAATCCCTCCAGGTGCAGGAGGGTTCGCGCTTTAGGTGCCTCGCCCTGGGAAGGGTGAATCGGCACACTTGAGGAAGATCACGCCATGACGAAACGTCAGCCGCTGTACAAATCCCTGTATTTCCAGGTGATCGTTGCCATCACCATCGGTATTCTGCTCGGCCATTTCTATCCGGAAACCGGCGTCGCCCTCAAACCGCTGGGTGACGGCTTCGTCAAACTGATCAAGATGGTCATCGCTCCGATCATCTTCTGTACCGTGGTCAGCGGCATCGCCGGCATGCAGAGCATGAAGTCGGTTGGCAAGACCGGCGGCTACGCACTCCTGTACTTCGAGATCGTTTCCACCATCGCCCTGATCATCGGCCTGATCGTGGTCAACGTGGTCCAGCCTGGCGCCGGCATGCACGTCGACGTCAGCACCCTGAACGCCAGCAGCGTCGCGGCCTACGCCTCGGCCGGTGCGCAGCAGACCACCGTCGGCTTCCTGCTCAACGTGATCCCGGCCACCGTGGTCGGTGCCTTCGCCAACGGCGACATTCTGCAAGTGCTGATGTTCTCGGTGCTGTTCGGCTTCGCCCTGCACCGCCTGGGCAGCTACGGCAAACCGCTGCTGGAGATGATCGATCGCTTCGCCCATGTGATGTTCAACATCATCAACATGATCATGAAGCTGGCGCCGGTCGGTGCCTTCGGTGCCATGGCCTTCACCATCGGCCAGTACGGTGTCGGTTCGCTGGTGCAACTGGGCTACCTGATGGCCTGCTTCTATATCACCTGCCTGTTGTTCGTGCTGGTGGTGCTGGGCGCCATCTGCCGCGCCCACGGCTTCAGCGTCCTCAAGCTGATCCGCTACATCCGCGAAGAGCTGCTGATCGTGCTGGGTACGTCTTCGTCGGAGTCGGCCCTGCCACGCATGCTGACCAAGATGGAGCGCCTGGGCGCGAAGAAATCCGTCGTTGGCCTGGTGATCCCGACCGGCTACTCGTTCAACCTGGACGGCACCTCGATCTACCTGACCATGGCTGCGGTGTTCATCGCCCAGGCCACCGACACCACCATGGACATCACTCACCAGATCACCCTGCTGCTGGTGCTGCTGGTCGCCTCCAAAGGGGCTGCGGGTGTGACCGGTTCGGGCTTCATCGTCCTGGCCGCCACCCTGTCGGCGGTCGGTCACCTGCCGGTTGCTGGCTTGGCGCTGATCCTCGGGATCGACCGCTTCATGTCCGAAGCCCGTGCGCTGACCAACCTGGTCGGTAACGCCGTTGCCACCGTCGTGGTCGCCAAGTGGGTCAAGGAGCTGGATACCGACAAGCTGCAGTCCGAGCTGGCCTCCGGTGGCTCGCCGCTGGTCGAGACTCGTCCGACCGACGATCTGGGCGTAGCCGAAGGCCCGGCCGTGCGTTGATCGTGGTGGTAGTGCGATAAAGGAAGGCGACCCTCGGGTCGCCTTTTTCATGGCCAGCGCGGCTGGTGCTTACTCGACTCGGGTCTGTCCGCTGAAGACCAGCACTTGCCGACAGCGCCGACACAGGTAGCGGCGCCCCTGGCGTACCAGTGTGTGGCGCTGGGCGGTGAAGGCGAAGTCGCTGTCCGGGCAGGGGCAGCGATAGATGTAGCGCGTGGCCACGCGACGCTGCACTTCGTAGCGGTGGCAGCGCTCGGGCGGCAGCTCGTAGACCCCGCGCATGATCAACTGCCATTCCTCGCCGTGGGCCTGGATGCGGTCGCCGAACAGCTGGTGAGCGATCAGGTGCGCCACTTCATGGGCCACGGTCTGGCGCAGGAAGTCGTCGTGGTTCTCGCGGTACAACTGCAGGTTGAAGCGCAGCAGGTTTTCATGCAGATGGGCGACGCCGGCCTTCTGCCCGCGCAGCTTGAAGCTGACCTGCGGGCGCGGGAAGGTGCGTTTGAAAAAGGTTTCGGCTAGCTGGTAACAGGTTTCGACGCGTTGCGTGAGCAGCTCGGGCATGGCGGGGTAATTCTCCTGGCTCGCCATTATGCCGCAAGCCATCGGCGGCCGACGAGCCGCCGGTCAGCCTCGGCATGGCGCTGCTGATCAGAAGGCCCTACGCCTGGGCTCGGTTTGCAGGTAAAATGCTCGGCTTTTGTCACACCTCGCGGATTCAAGCGCTATGGGCACCCTCTCGGTCAACCAGAACAAACTGCAAAAACGCCTGCGTCGTCTCGCTGGCGAAGCCATCACCGACTACAACATGATCGAGGATGGCGACAAGGTCATGGTCTGCCTGTCCGGGGGCAAGGACAGCTACACCATGCTCGACGTTCTGCTGCACCTGCAGAAGGTGGCGCCGATCAGCTTCCAGATCGTCGCGGTGAACATGGACCAGAAGCAGCCGGGCTTTCCCGAGCATGTGCTGCCTGCCTACCTGAAGACCTTGGGCGTCGAGTATCACATCGTCGAGAAAGACACCTATTCGGTGGTCAAGGAACTGATCCCCGAGGGCAAGACCACCTGCTCGCTGTGCTCGCGCCTGCGCCGGGGCACCCTGTACACCTTTGCCGATGAAATCGGCGCGACCAAGATGGCGCTCGGTCATCACCGCGACGACATCGTCGAGACCTTCTTCCTCAACATGTTCTTCAACGGCGCGCTCAAGGGCATGCCGCCGAAGCTGCGCGCCGACGACGGTCGCAACGTGGTGATCCGTCCGCTGGCCTACTGCAGCGAGAAGGACATCCAGGCTTACTCGGACATGAAGGAATTCCCGATCATCCCGTGCAACCTGTGCGGCTCTCAGGAAAACCTGCAGCGCCAGGTGGTCAAAGACATGCTGGTGGAGTGGGAGCGCAAGCACCCAGGACGCACCGACAGCATCTTCCGCGCGCTGCAGAACGTCGCGCCGTCGCAACTGGCCGACCGCAACCTGTTCGACTTCACGGGCCTGAAGATCGACGAAAGCGCCACGCCGCGCTTTCTCGATGTGCTGAACGTCTGATCCGATGCGCGACTATCAGTGGCTGCACACGTACTGCCTGAATCGCTTCGGCTCGGCCAAGGCGCTCGAAGCCTTCCTGCCGCAACCGCGCTCGGCCGCCCAGTTGCGCGCCCTGCCGGATGATCGCTACCTCTCGACCCTGGCGCTGCGGGTCTTCCGAGCCGGGCTCAAGCACAGTCTGGTGGATGCCAAGTGGCCCGCGTTCGAGCAGGTGTTCTTCGGCTTCGACCCGGAAAAGGTGGTGCTGATGAGCGCCGAGCACCTGGAGCGGTTGATGCAGGACACCCGCATCATCCGCCACTTGGGCAAGCTCAAGAGTGTGCCGCGCAACGCGCAGATGATCCTCGACGTGGCCAAGGAAAAGGGCAGCTTCGGCGCGTTCATCGCCGACTGGCCCGAGAGTGACATTGTCGGCCTGTGGAAGTACCTGGCCAAGCATGGCAACCAGCTCGGTGGGCTGTCGGCGCCGCGCTTTCTGCGCATGGTCGGCAAGGATACCTTCGTGCCCACCGAAGACATGGCCGCCGCGCTGATCGCCCAGAAGGTGATCGACAAGGCGCCGACCAGCCAGCGCGACCTGGCGTTGGTGCAGGAGGTGTTCAATCGCTGGCACGAAGAAAGCGGGCGGCCGCTGTGTCAGTTGTCGGTGATGCTGGCCCATACTGTCAATCACTGAGACGGCGAGGCGGGCGCCTACCGACCTTCGCCCGCCATACGCCGTTCGAACTGGAACTTCCAGCGCACGAACAGCAAGGCGCTGACGAACAGCGCCAGGCTCACCAGCACTTCGATCCAGCCGAACAGCGCCCTGGCCGGGTCGAAGGCCGCCAGCACACCCTTGATGAAATAGAGGTTCACCACGAAGCAGGTCCAGGCATGTGCCCGGGCGCTGCCGATCAGCATGCCGGGCAGCAACAGCAGCAGCGGCACCAGCTCGATGGCCAGGATCACCGCGACGCGGGCGCCGTGCAGGTCGGCGAACCACACATCGTTCACCACCAGCAGGGCGATCAGGCCACAGAAGCAGGCCAGCGCCAGTGCGCGGGTCAGGCGCAGGCGTGGAGCCAGCCAGTCGAGTGTCGGCAGTACCTTGGGTTTTTTAGCCACGTGCGTGACTCAGCGCCTTGGCCGTGCTCGCCAAGCGTTGGCCCAGGGCGCGGCACAGGGCGATTTCGTGCTCGTCCAGCTCGCGCTTGCCATCGGCGCCGGCATGGTGACTGGCGCCATAGGGCGTGCCGCCGCCACGGGTTTCCAGCAAGGCGGACTCGCTGTAGGGCAGGCCGGTGACCAGCATACCGTGGTGCATCAGCGGCAGCAGCATCGACAGCAGGGTGGTCTCCTGGCCGCCGTGCAGGCTGGCGGTGGAGGTGAACACGGCCGCAGGCTTGCCCACCAGTTCGCCACCCAGCCATAGGCTGCTGGTGCCGTCGAGGAAGTACTTCAGCGGCGCTGCCATGTTGCCGAAGCGGGTCGGGCTGCCCAAGGCCAGGCCCGCGCACTGGCGCAGGTCGTCCAGGTTGGCGTAGAGCGCGCCGCTGGCGGGGATGTCCGGCGCCACGGCTTCGCACTCGGTGGAAATGGCCGGTACGGTGCGCAGCCGCGCTTCCAGCCCGGCCATTTCGACGCCGCGGGCGATATGCCGGGCCATCTCGCTGGTGGAGCCGTGACGGCTGTAGTACAGCACCAGGATGTAGGGTTCGCTCATGGCAAGAGCTCCAGGACGTTTTCCGGGGGACGGCCGATCACGGCCTTGTCGTCGGCGACGAGGATCGGGCGTTCGATCAGTTTCGGATGCTGGACCATGGCCTCGATCAGTTGTGCATCGCTGAGGGCGGGGTTGGCCAGGCCCAGGGTCTTGAATTCGTCTTCGCCGCTGCGCAGCAACTGGCGCGCGCCGATGCCGAGCTTGCCGAGCAGCGCGTGCAGGGTGGCCGCATCGGGCGGGGTTTCCAGGTAGCGCACGATGGTCGGTGCCAGGCCGCGGGCTTCCAGCAGTTCCAGGGCACCACGGGATTTCGAGCAGCGTGGGTTATGGTAGAGGGTCAGTTCGGGCATGACGGGTCGCATCCAGCTGGGTGTGGCGGCTATTCTACCCGCTGCGTCCGACATTTCATGCTTTAAAACTTCGAGAAGGATTGACCCATGGCAAGGCGTTTGGCGGCTGCACTGGCGATCACCGCGAGCCTGTTGCTCGGCGGCTGCGGTGCAGACTACGGCGTGGACCAGCACGGCAACACGGTAAAGGCCGAGCAGCTCGACGGGCACTGGCTGGTGCTCAACTACTGGGCCGAGTGGTGCGGTCCGTGCCGCACGGAAATCCCGGAACTGAACAGCGCGGCCCAGCAGTGGCAGGCGCAGGGCATCAAGGTAGTGGGGGTGAACTTCGATGGCCTGCAGGGCGACGATCTCAAGCAGGCGGCCCAGGCGCTCGGCATCGAATTCACCGTGCTGGCGCAGGATCCTGCCGAGCACTACGAGTTGCCGCGCAGCGAGGCGCTGCCGGTGACCTACATCATCGATGACAAGGGCAAGGTGCGCGAGCAGTTGCTCGGCGAGCAGACGCTCGAAGGGCTCCAGGCCAAGATCAAGGCATTGAAGGGAGCCTGACGGTTATCAGGGCTGCTGCGCAGTCCATCGCGGGTCGACCGGCGATGGCGTGCTTGGCAGCCCTGAATGACTTCAGTCTTCGTCAGCCCAGAAGCGCAGGGGCTTGCCTTCGGCAGGCCACAGGCGGATCTGCTCGATGCTCGAGACATCCCAGCGCTGCACGCTCTGCAGCGCTTTCAGATAGCGTTCTTCCTGCTCCATCAGTGCCGGGGCGCACAGCTTGCGGGTCTTGCCGACCTGGCCGAAGCTGAGCCGCTCGCCGTTCTGCGTGTAGCTGGCGAACCAGTGGTTGCAGCCGGCGGTGCCATAGGCGCGACCATCGTCGGCCAGGGTCAGGGTCAGGTGACTGTTGTCGATCAGCGGGCGTTCGCCGATCCATTCCAGGACATAGCTACGCTCGTGCTGCAGCTTCGAAGGCTCGGCGGCGCAGCCGAGCAGACCACCGAGCAGCGCCGCGCAGGTCAACAGATGCTTCATTGGGCGCCTGCCTGGCACTGACGGCACAGGTGACGCTCGCCTTCGCTGCGCCAGCCCAGTTCGGCGATGCGGGCGCTGGCGGCCGGTTGGCGGGCCTTCTTGCCCAGTTTGGCGTCGACGGCGAACTCGAAGTCGAGCACGGCTTCGCACTGGTCGCACTTGACCTGCCAGGTGAGGATTTCCAGCTCGTTGAACACCGGGCCGCTGGCCACGGCAACCCACTGGCCGCGCGGGTTGATCAGGTGGCGCACGCTTTCGACGGTCAGGCGCATGGACAGGTCCTTGCTGCCCTTGAGGGTGACCAGCAGGGCGTCGCCCTTGTGCATCGAGCCGCCGTTGCCGGTCACCTGGTAGCGACCTGGCACCAGGGCGCGGCATTCGATCAGGGTGTGTTGCGGGTTGAAAAGGGTGTAGCGGAAATCGTGCTCGACCATGGGTCCTCCAGAAATGCCGCGTATCCTAACCCGTGACGGTGTTGCGCGCATCGCCTGCCGCCCAGTGGAGCACGTTGTCCAGCGTGGTGGCAGCGATCGCCGCCAAGGCTTCCTGGGTGAGGAAGGCCTGGTGGGCAGTGACGATGACGTTGGGGAAGGTCAGCAGGCGGGCCAGTACGTCGTCCTGCAGCGGCTGGTCGGAGCGGTCCTCGAAGAACAGCTGCGCTTCTTCCTCGTAGACATCCAGGCCCAAGTAGCCGAGTTGACCGTTCTTGAGCGCGTCGATCAGCGCCGGTGTGTCGACCAGCGCGCCGCGTCCGGTGTTGATCAGCATGGCGCCTGGCTGCAGGCTGGCCAGGCTGCGGGCGTTGATCAGGTGACGGGTGGCGTCGGTCAGCGGGCAGTGCAGGCTGATGATGCGCGACTCGCTGAGCAGCTCGGGCAGCTCCAGGTAGCGGGCCCCCAGTGCCAGCAACTCGGGATTGGGCTGCGGGTCGTAGGCCAGCAAGCGACAGCCGAAGCCGGCCATGATGCGGGCGAAGGTCGCGCCGATCTGTCCGGTGCCGACCACGCCTACGGTCTTGCCATGCAGGTCGAAGCCGGTCAGCCCGTGCAGGGTGAAGTCGCCGTCGCGGGTGCGGTTGTAGGCGCGGTGCAGGCGACGGTTGAGCGCCAGGATCAGCGCGACCGCGTGCTCGGCCACGGCGTGCGGCGAGTAGGCTGGTACCCGCACCACGGTCAGTCCCAGGCGCGCCGCTGCGGCCAGGTCCACATGGTTGTAGCCGGCCGAGCGCAGGGCGATCAGGCGGGTGCCGCCGCTGGCCAGGCATTCCAGTACCTCGGCATCCAGCTCGTCATTGATGAAGGCGCAGACCACGGCGAAACCTTGCGCCAGCGGTGCCGTGTCCAGGGTCAGGCGAGCGGGTTGAAAGTGCAGTTCCAGGCCGCTGTCGAGGGCGGCCTGGCTGAAGCTTTCCTGGTCGTAGTGCTGGCTGCTGAATAACAGGATGCGCATGCGCGATACTCCTTCGGCAATCGGTTGTCAGGCGCTCAAGTGCGCCTGTTGCGCCAGACGCTCGATGGCCAGGTCTAACTCGTCTAGCGCCTGGGTGGTCTGTGGGCTGTCCTGCTTGAGCAAGGTCTCGGCGCGCTGGCAGGCCGCACGCAGTTGCGGCACCCCGCAATAGCGCGAAGCCCCGTTGAGGCGATGCACGCGCTCGATCATCGCCGCGCGGTCACCCAGCTCGCGCGCGCTGGCGATGGCCTGACGGTCGCCCTCCAGCGACGCCAGCAGCATGGCCAGCATGTCGGCGGCCAGGTCCGCTTTGCCGGCTGCCAGGCGCAGGCCTTCCTCGTGATCCAGCACCAGCAGTTCGCTGCTGTCGGGCAGGCGTTCGCTGGCGCGCTCTGGCGGCGGCGTGCCGAGGTTCAGCCCGGTCCATTTCATCACCACCTGGGCCAGTTGGCGCTCGCTGATCGGCTTGGTCAGATAATCATCCATGCCGCTGTGCAACAAGGCGCGCTTTTCATTGGCCATGGCGTGCGCGGTGAGGGCGACGATGGGCAACGGCGGATCGTTCTGGCGCGTTTCCCAGTCGCGGATCTGTTCGGTGCAGGCGCAGCCGTCCATGCCCGGCATCTGCACGTCCATCAGCACCAGGTCGAAGGGCGCAGCCTGGACTGCCTCCACCGCCGCGAAGCCGCTGTCCACCGCGACCACTTGGGCGCCCATGTCCTCGAGCAGGGTTTGCACCAGCAGCAGGTTGGCCGGGTTGTCGTCGACGCACAGGATGCGCGGCAGGCGCGTGCCGATGCCCTGGCGCACATCGACGTTGGGGCGACTCGGTTGCATCAGCTCCAGCAGCAGGCGCCGCAGCTTGCGGGTGCAGGTGGGCTTGGACAGCAGTTGGCCGTGGCCATTGGGCAGGAACGGGTGGTACTGCGCCTGCTCGGTGGTCGGGCACAGCACCACGCATTGGCAGCCCAGGCGCTCGAGCTGCTGGTGGTACTGGCCGAGGCGTTCCGGCGCGAGGATGCCGAGGTGGGCGCCAAGCACCGCCAGTTCGAACGGTTGCCCGGCCTGACTGGCCGCCTGTACCCCTTGCAGCAGTTGGTCGAACGAGCCGAACAGACTGACACTCAGGCCGCAATCCTCCAACTGATGCTGCAATGCCTGGCGCGCCAGTTCATGCCCATCGACGATCGCGGCGCGGCGACCGATCAGGGCCTGCAGCGGCAAGGCGTCGGTATCGTCATGGGCCTTGGGCAAGTTGAGGTTGATCCAGAACTGCGAGCCTTCGCCGGGTGTGCTGTCGACGCCGATTTCGCCGCCCATCTGCTCGATCAGGCGCTTGGAGATCACCAGTCCCAAGCCGGTACCGCCGGGCTGGCGAGACAGCGAGTTGTCGGCCTGGCTGAAGGCCTGGAACAGCGCGCGCACGTCCTGCGGTGACAGACCGATGCCGGTGTCCTGCACGCTGATGCGCAACTGTGCGGTGTCCTCGTGTTCGTCCTCGACCATGGCGCGCACGACGATGGTGCCTTCGCGGGTGAACTTGATGGCATTGCTCACCAGGTTGGTGAGGATCTGCTTGAGCCGCAATGGGTCGCCGATCAGCGACAACGGCGTGTCGCGGTAGACCAGGCTGACCAGTTCCAACTGCTTGGCGTGGGCGGCGGGCGCCAGGATGGTCAGGGTGTCCTGGATCAGGTCGCGCAGGTTGAACGGAATGCTGTCGAGCACCAGCTTGCCGGCTTCGATCTTGGAGAAGTCGAGAATTTCGTTGATGATGCCCAGCAGGTTGTCGGCCGATTTCTCGATGGTGCCCAGGTAGTCGAGCTGGCGCGGCGTGAGCTCGCTCTTTTGCAGCAGGTGGGTGAAGCCGAGGATACCGTTGAGCGGGGTGCGGATTTCGTGGCTCATGTTGGCGAGGAATTCGGACTTGATGCGGCTGGCCTCCAACGCTTCCTTGCGCGCCATGTCCAACTCGATGTTCTGGATCTCGATGGTTTCCAGGTTCTGGCGCACGTCCTCGGTGGCCTGGTCGATGCTGTGCTGCAACTCCTCGTGGGCATTGTGCAGGGTCTCGGCCATGCGGTTGATGCCGGCAGCCAACTCGTCCAGCTCGACGCTGCCCATCGGTGGCAGGCGTTCTTCGAGGTGGCCTTCCTTGAGCTGGGTGACGGCATGCTTGATGCGCCCGATCGGGCCGTTGATCGCCCGGCTCATGCGCAGCGCCAGCAGGGCGTTGAGGCTCAGGCAGGCAAGGATCAGCAGCAGGCTGGTGAACAGGTTGCGGTAGCCGCGCAGCAGGGTGCCGTCGTGGGACAGTTCGATCTCGACCCAGCCCAGCAGGCGTTCGCGCTCGTCCGGCACCGCCGCGGTGGCCAGGTCGCGGTGATGGCCGAACACCGGCATCAGATAGCGCGTGGCGTCGTTGCCGCTGCGTTGCAGCAGTTGCGTGCCGGTGCCGCCGCTGGGTGGTGGGTTGAGCATGCTCGGGCCTGCGTGGGCCAGGCGTGAGCGGTTCGGGGCGAGGAACGCCACCGCGCGCACATCGGCTTGTTCCAGCGCCTCGGCGGCGATCCGCTCCAACTGCGCCGGCGTGTTCTGCGCCAGGGCTGGCGCGGCCAGCGGGGCCAGTTGCTCGGCGATCATCTTGCCGCGTTGCAGCAGTTGGCTGCGCAGTTCGTTCTGCTGCAGCCAGGTGAAATAACTGCCCAGCACCAGCGCCATCAGCCCGGCGGGCAGGAGGGCCAGCAGCAGGACGCGGCTTCTGATTCCCAAACGATCGAGCACACTGGTCTCCTGTCATGTGCGGGCGGGCCGTCCACGCAGGACGGCGAGCAGGCTGAACGTTACTCCGCGTTCGGCCCCAATGCACTGGGTTTGTGCACCTCGGTGTTGAGCGGGATCACGCAAGAACGCGCTGGAGCGATATAGCTGAATGCTATAGACCTCAACGATTGCGTGATATGGCCAAACCGGCTTTGCCGGTATGATAGTCGCCCCTGCCGTCCTGATTGCGAAACACGCCCATGACCCTGCAGTACCCAACCATCGCCGACTGCGTCGGCAACACCCCGCTGGTGCGCCTGCAGCGCATGGCCGGGCACACCAGCAACACCTTGCTGCTCAAGCTCGAAGGCAACAATCCTGCCGGTTCGGTCAAGGATCGCCCGGCGCTGTCGATGATCGCCCGAGCCGAACGGCGCAACCAGATCAAGCCCGGCGATACGCTGATCGAGGCCACCTCCGGCAACACCGGTATCGCCCTGGCCATGGCCGCAGCGATCAAGGGTTACAAGATGATCCTGATCATGCCGGACAACTCCACCGCCGAGCGCAAGGCCGCCATGACCGCCTACGGCGCCGAGCTGATCCTGGTGTCCAAGGAGGAGGGCATGGAAGGCGCGCGCGATCTGGCCGACAAACTGCAGGCCGAAGGCCGCGGCCTGGTGCTCGATCAGTTCGCCAATGGCGACAATCCCATCGCGCACTACACCAGCACCGGCCCGGAGATCTGGCAGCAGACCCAGGGCGGCGTGACCCATTTCATCAGTTCCATGGGCACCACCGGCACCATCATGGGCTGTTCGCAGTACCTCAAGGAGCAGAACCCGGCGGTGCAGATCGTCGGTCTGCAACCGATGGAAGGTTCGGCCATCCCCGGTATTCGCCGCTGGCCTGAGCAGTACCTGCCGAAGATCTTCGACGCCACGCGGGTGGATCGAGTGGTCGACATGTCCCAGGAAGAAGCCGAAGCGACCATGCGCCGGCTCGCCCGCGAAGAGGGCATTTTCTGTGGCGTGTCCTCTGGCGGTGCGGTGGCGGCGATGCTGCGTCTGTCCCGAGAAGTGGAAAATGCCGTGATGGTCGCGATCATCTGCGACCGCGGCGACCGCTACCTGTCCACCGGCCTGTTCGACGCGACCTGATGTCCAGAAAGAAAAGCACCAGCAGCAACCTGCGCTTCCAACCTGCCGGCGGCGATCGCCGCGCGCAGGTGCCCGTGGGCAAGAAACAGCGCCTGGACATCGAGCGCCTGGCCGGAGACGGTCGTGGCATCGCCTTCGTCGAGGGGCGCACCTGGTTCGTCAGCGGCGCCTTGGCGGGCGAGGCGGTCGAGGCGCGGGTGCTCAGTGCCCGCGGCAAGATCGTCGAAGCGCGCCTGGAGCGGGTGCTGCAAGGCAGCCCTGAACGTCGCGAAGCGCCGTGCCGACACTACGCCCGTTGCGGTGGCTGCACCGTGCAGCACCTGCCGCATGCCGCGCAGTTGGCGCTCAAGCAGCGTCAGTTGGCCGAGCAGTTGCAACGGCTGGCGGGTGTCCAGCCAGAGGCGTGGGCCGCGCCATTGGCCGGGCCGGAGTTTGGCTACCGCCGCCGCGCACGCCTTGCCGTGCGCTGGGACGCCAAGGCCCGCGAGCTGCAGGTCGGTTTTCGTGCCGAGGCCAGCCAGGACATCATCGCCATCGACGATTGCCCGGTGCTGGTACAGCCCTTGCAGGCGATCCTGCGCCATTTGCCGACCGTGCTGCGCAGCCTGAGCACGCCGCAGGCCCTGGGGCATGTCGAGCTGTTCAGCGGCAGCGCCGAGTCGGTGCTGGTGCGTCATGTGTCCGCGTTGCCCGAGCAGGATGTGGCGCGGTTGCAGGCGTTCTGCCAAGAAGCCGGGGCGCAGCTCTGGCTGCAGGGCGAGGGCGAGCCTGCGCCCTGCGATCCCGCCTCCAGGCTGGGTTTCAGCCTGGCACCCTGGGGGCTGGAACTGGCCTGGCGGCCGGGCGACTTCGTCCAGGTCAATGCGCAGGTCAACACGCAGATGATCGAGCAGGCGCTGGCCTGGTTGAACGTGCAGCAGGACGAGCGGGTGCTGGACCTGTTCTGCGGCCTGGGCAACTTTGCCCTGCCGCTGGCACGTCAGGCGCGCGAAGTGGTCGCGGTGGAGGGCGTGCAAACCATGGTTGACCGCGCCGCCGCCAACGCGCAGGCCAACGATGTGCATAACGTGCAGTTTTTTCAGGCCGATTTATCGCAGTCGCTGGCTGCTGCCGAGTGGGCCGCCGAGGGCTTTTCTGCGGTACTCTTGGACCCACCTCGCGACGGTGCCCACGAGGTGGTGCAAGGCATCGCCCGGCTCAAGGCCCGGCGATTGGTGTATGTATCGTGCAACCCCGCGACGCTGGCGCGAGATGCGCAGGTGCTGGTCGGCCAGGGGTACCGGTTAAAAAGGGCCGGGATTCTCGACATGTTTCCTCAGACGGCCCATGTCGAGGCCATGGCGTTATTCGAAGCGGGCCAGTAACGGCTGGCCCCTTGGTAGCGCTTCCACGGAATGGAAGCGGTACGGTTGATTGCCAGTGCGTCCGTTGGGCGCGCTGTATGGAAAGGTAAACGAAACATGGTACAGGTGAGAGTGCACCAGCCGGTCAACACCGACGGCAGTATCAACCTCGATGCATGGCTCGATCATGTGGTGAGCGTCGATTCGGCGCTGGATCGCACGGCCCTCAAAGAGGCCTGCGATTTCGCCCAGGACGTCGAGAAGAAGGGCAACCCCGCCAAGCACTCCTGGGCCGACGGCACCTCGAGTTTCCAGGCGGGCCTGGAAATCGCCGAGATCCTCGCCGACCTCAAGCTCGACCAGGATTCGCTGGTCGCCGCCGTGATCTATCGCTCGGTGCGCGAGGGCAAGGTGACCTTGGCCGAGGTCGGTCAACGTTTCGGGCCCGTGGTGTCCAAGCTGGTCGACGGGGTGCTGCGCATGGCGGCCATCAGTGCCAGCCTCAGTCCGCGCCAGTCGCTGGTGCTCGGCTCCCAGGCCCAGGTGGAAAACCTGCGCAAGATGCTGGTGGCGATGGTCGATGACGTGCGTGTGGCGCTGATCAAGCTGGCCGAGCGCACCTGCGCCATCCGTGCGGTGAAGTCTGCCGATGACGAAAAGCGTCTGCGCGTGGCCCGCGAGGTGTTCGACATCTATGCACCGCTGGCCCACCGCCTGGGTATCGGCCACATCAAGTGGGAACTCGAAGACCTTTCGTTCCGCTACCTGGAGCCCGACCAGTACAAGCAGATCGCCAAGCTGCTGCACGAGCGAAGGCTGGACCGCGAGCGGTTCATCTCCGATGTGATGAACCAGTTGCAGAACGAACTGCTGGCCACCGGCGTCAAGGCCGACATCAGCGGCCGGGCCAAACATATCTATTCGATCTGGCGCAAAATGCAGCGCAAAGGCCTGGAATTCAGCCAGATCTACGACGTGCGTGCGGTGCGCGTGCTGGTCCCGGAAATCCGCGACTGCTACACCGCGCTGGGTATCGTCCACACCTTGTGGCGGCACATTCCCAAGGAATTCGACGACTACGTCGCCAATCCCAAGGAAAACGGCTACCGCTCGTTGCACACGGCGGTGATCGGCCCCGAGGGCAAGGTGCTCGAAGTGCAGATCCGCACCCACGGCATGCACGAAGAAGCCGAACTGGGCGTCTGTGCGCACTGGAAGTACAAGGGCACCGACGTCAAGTCCAGCTCCAACCATTACGAAGAGAAAATTTCCTGGTTGCGCCAGGTGCTGGAGTGGCACGAGGAACTCGGCGACATTGGCGGCCTGGCCGAGCAACTGCGGGTCGACATCGAGCCGGACCGGGTCTACGTGTTCACCCCCGATGGCCACGCCATCGACCTGCCCAAGGGCGCCACGCCGCTGGATTTCGCCTACCGCGTGCACACCGAGATCGGCCATAACTGCCGAGGCGCCAAGATCAACGGGCGCATCGTGCCGCTGAACTACAGCCTGCAGACCGGCGAGCAGGTGGAGATCATCACCAGCAAGCACGGCAGCCCGAGCCGTGACTGGCTGAACTCCAACCTGGGCTACGTCACCACCTCGCGGGCGCGGGCCAAGATCGTCCACTGGTTCAAGTTGCAGGCGCGCGACCAGAACGTCGCGGCCGGCAAGACCCTGCTCGAGCGCGAGCTCAGCCGCTTGGGGCTGCCGCAGGTCGACTTCGAACGCCTGGCGGAAAAGGCCAACGTCAAGACTGCCGAAGACCTGTTCGCGGCCCTGGGGGCTGGTGATCTGCGCCTGGCTCATCTGGTCAACGCCGCCCAGCAGTTGATCGAGCCGGAGCGCATCGAGCAGGTCGAGTTGATTCCGCGCGCGGCGCGCGGCACCCGTGCCGGCAAGCGCAGCGACATCCAGATCCAGGGGGTCGGCAACCTGCTCACGCAGATGGCGGGCTGCTGCCAGCCGCTGCCGGGCGATGCCATCGTCGGTTACATCACCCAGGGGCGCGGGGTGAGTATCCACCGCCAGGATTGCGCCTCGGTGCTGCAATTGGCTGGCAAGGAACCCGAGCGCATCATTCAGGTGAGCTGGGGGCCGATTCCGGTGCAGACCTATCCGGTCGATATCGTCATCCGCGCCTACGACCGGCCGGGGCTGCTGCGCGATGTGTCGCAGGTGCTGCTCAACGAGAAGATCAACGTGCTGGCGGTCAACACCCGGTCGAACAAGGAAGACAACACCGCGCTCATGTCGCTGACCATCGAGATTCCCGGCCTGGATGCATTGGGGCGCCTGCTCGGGCGCATCTCGCAACTGCCGAATATCATCGAGACGCGGCGTAATCGCACGCCCTGAGACCGTACCCCCTTGTCAGGCTGACCCCGCCCCAGTGGGCGCGGGGTCAGCCGCGATGAAACCGCCACCGAAGGACTTGCCCCCATGACTTACGCCCTGGACGACCTGCTGCACCTCATGGCCCGTCTGCGCGACCCGCAGTTCGGTTGCCCGTGGGACGTGGAGCAGGACTACGCCAGCATCATCAAGCACACCCTCGAGGAAGCCTACGAGGTGGCCGATGCCATCGAGCAGGGCGATCTGGTCCAGTTGCAGGGCGAGCTCGGCGACCTGCTGTTCCAGGTGGTCTACTACAGCCAATTGGCGCGCGAGGACGGGCGGTTCGATTTTGCTGACGTGGTCGATTCGATCACCCGCAAGCTGATCCGTCGTCATCCCCACGTGTTCCCAACGGGCGACTTGTACGCACCCGTCGATGCCCCGCGCCTGAGCGAAGCGCAGGTCAAGGCGCGCTGGGAGCAGATCAAGGCCGAGGAGCGCGCCGAGAAGAGCACGCCTGAGCAGTTGTCGTTGCTCGACGATGTGCCGGCCGCCTTGCCGGCGCTATCGCGTGCGGCCAAACTGCAGAAGCGCGCCGCCACCGTCGGTTTCGACTGGCCCGAAGCGCTGCCGGTGCTGGACAAGGTCCGAGAAGAGCTCGACGAGGTGCTGCAAGCGATGGCCGAGGGCGATGCCCTGGCGCTGGAAGATGAAGTCGGCGACCTGCTGTTCGCTGCCGTGAACCTGGCTCGCCACCTCAAGTTGGACCCAGAAAACGCCCTGCGTGGCGCCAACCGTAAATTCGAACGACGTTTTCGCTTCATCGAGCAGGCACTGCGCGACGCCAGCCGCCCGATCGAAGCCTGTAGCCTTGACGAGCTGGACGCCCTCTGGGGCGAAGCCAAGCGTCAGGAAAAGAACCTGCCCAGCTGCGGCTGAGCCGATGCATAAGTGAGTGAACACCCATGAGCCTTTCCCTTCGCGATCAATTGCTCAAGGCCGGTCTGGTCAACCAGAAGCAGGTCTCCCAGACCAACAAGGCCGAGAAGAAACAGAAACGCCTGCAGCACAAAGGCCAGTTGGAGGTCGATGACAGCCAGCAGCGCCAGGCCAAGGAAGCCATGGCCGAGAAGGCCAGGAAAGACCAGGAACTGAACCGTCAGTTGCAGGAGAAGGCCGAGCAGAAGGCGCGTGCCGCCCAGGTCAAGCAACTGATCGAGGCCACCCGGCTGCCGAAGCTCAATACCGAGGACTACTTCAACTTCGTCGACGACAAGAAGGTCAAGCGCATCGCCGTCAATGCCCTGATGCGCAGCAAGCTGAGCAATGGCTCGTTGGCGATCGTTGCCCATGGCGGCGGCTATGAAGTGATTCCTCGCGAAGCCGCGGTGAAGGTCCAGGAGCGTGCGCCACAGCGCATCCTGCTGCTCAACACCCATGTCGAGGAAGCTGACGAGGACGATCCGTACGCGGCCTACAAGATCCCTGACGATCTCATGTGGTAAATGACGAAAACCCCGCCGAGGCGGGGTTTTTCGTGAATGGGCACTTACTGCGTGCGGCGCTGGTTCTCGAGGGTCTCGAGCTCCTGGCGGTACTGATGGGCTTGGTGCTCGTCATGGAACATGCCGACCAGTTGGCCCTGCTGGTGCACATCCCAGATCCGCACGCCAGCGGCCAGGCCTTCGTGGGACATTTTCGATTCGTCGCGTTCGGTTACTTGGACAGTCATCGGTAAACTCCACTTTCGTTGGTCTGCGACACTGTGTCGCACACCCTCTTTATAGAGTTTGTTAGCAGGCTAAGTAAATAAAACGACGATGAAACAATGTTCATCAATGTGCGGGGAACAAAACAAAGCCCCGCACAGGGCGGGGCTTGGGAAACAGCACAGAGGCGATCAGCTGCCTTTTACCGACTTGCCGTCGACCGTGCCGTCCTGCAGCACGATCACGTATTCCTTGCCATCGGTCTCCACCTGGCGCAGTTGCACCAGCAGGTAGTCCCAATCCTTGGCGAACCACAGCTCGGTGATACGTTTGCTTTGGCTTGGATCGCGGACACGCTCCACTTTCACGGCATCGACCTGACCGGTCTTGGTGGCGACCTTCTCGGTGCCCAGCACGCGGAAGTCGTAGGTGTCGATCTCGTCACCGTCGACCACTTGGTAGGTCATGCTCTTCTTGCCAGCCGCCACGTCATGTTGCAGCGCCAACTGGTAGGACGACTTGTCCAGCACGCCACGGTTGAGCGGCAGGCTGATGGCATCACCACGGTCGCTACCGGTGACTTTCTTGCTGCTCCAGTCGAAATCCAGGTCGACTTTCTTGGCCTTGCCCAGGCCGCCGCGTTCGAAGTGATACTTCTGCGGCAGCAGGGTGTCGTTTTCCATGCGCACCGTGCTCTGCTCGGTGAGGCTGGCGATCATCATGGAGGCTTTGAAATTGAGGTCCCAGGTGCCGTTGGCATTCTTGACCAGGCTGCGCTCGGCGGTACCGCTCATGGGCAGTTGTTTCCAGTCGGCAGTGTAGCTGGCCGAGAAGGGCTTCAGGTCAGCTGCCTGGAGCGGCAGGGCAAGCACGGCGAGAGCCAAAAACAGGGCGCGACGCATACATTCTCCTAGGGTCGAATCAAGTGGCCGCTGGCCGCCAGCGGCTGGCCATCCAGTAATGCACCGTGATCGCCCAGGCGCAAGCGTCCTTCAGCGAACCAGCGCACTGCCAGCGGATAAATCTGATGTTCCTGTCGGTGGACCCGTTGTGCCAGGCTCTGCGCATCGTCGCCTGGCGCGACCGCTACCACAGCCTGTACGACCAAGGGCCCGCCGTCGAGTTCCTCGGTGACGAAATGAACACTGCAACCGTGTTCCGTGTCGCCGGCCTCCAGCGCCCGCTGATGGGTATGCAGCCCCTTGTACTTGGGCAGCAGCGAGGGGTGGATGTTGAGCAGTCGGCCGTGGTAGTGGCGCACGAAGCCGCCACTGAGGATGCGCATGAAACCGGCGAGTACCACAAGGTCGGGAGCATAGCTGTCGACCAGGTGCATCAGCGCCGTATCGTACGCTTCACGCCCGGCGAAGCCGCCGTGTTCGAGCACGGCGGTGTCGATCCCGGCGGCGCGGGCACGTTCCAGCCCATAGGCGTCGGCGCGGTTGGCGATCACCGCGCCGATTCGCGCCGGGCTGCCCTCGGCGCGGTTGCTGTCGATCAGCGCTTGCAGGTTGCTGCCGGACCCCGACAGCAGGACGACCACATTGCAGGACTTGCTCGGCATCAGTGTGCCTTGAGGTTGTGCAGCTCGACCTGCGCGGCGCCTTCGGCGGCCACGTCGATGCGACCGATCACCCAAGGCTGCTCGCCGGCCTGGCGCAGTACGGCCAGGGCGCCATCGACCTGGTCCTGGGCCACGCAGATGACCATACCTACGCCGCAGTTCAGCACGCGGTGCATTTCATGCTCGTCGACATTGCCTTTTTCCTGAAGGAAATCGAAGACTGCCGGACGCTGCCAGCTGGCCACATCGACCACGGCCTGGGCGCCTTTTGGCAGCACGCGCGGGATGTTGTCGAGCAGGCCGCCGCCGGTGATGTGGGCCATGGCCTTGACCGCGCCGGTCTTCTTGATCAGTTCCAGCAGCGGCTTGACGTATATGCGCGTCGGCGCCATCAGCAGGTCGGCCAGCGGCTTGCCGTCGAGTTGGGTGTTGTCGATGTCGGTGTTGGACACTTCGAGGATCTTGCGGATCAGCGAGTAGCCATTGGAGTGCGGGCCGGAGGAGGGCAGGGCGATCAGGGCGTCGCCGGTGACCACTTTCGAGCCGTCGATGATTTCCGATTTTTCCACCACGCCGACGCAGAAACCGGCCAGGTCGTAGTCTTCGCCTTCGTACATGCCGGGCATTTCGGCGGTCTCGCCACCGACCAGCGAGCAGCCGGCCAGTTCGCAGCCGGCACCGATGCCGGTGACCACGGTGGCCGCGACGTCGACGTTGAGCTTGCCAGTGGCGTAGTAGTCGAGGAAGAACAGCGGCTCGGCGCCGCACACTACCAGGTCGTTGACGCACATAGCGACCAGGTCCTGACCGATGCTGTCGTGTTTGTTCAGGTTCAGCGCCAGGCGCAGCTTGGTGCCGACGCCGTCGGTGCCGGACACCAGCACGGGCTGCTTGTAGCCGGCCGGGATCTCGCAGAGGGCGCCGAAGCCGCCCAGGCCACCCATGACTTCAGGGCGTGCGGTGCGCTTGGCCACGCCCTTGATGCGTTCGACCAGTGCTTCGCCGGCGTCGATGTCTACACCGGCGTCCTTGTAGCTCAGGGAGGGTTGCTTGCTCATTGATCCAGGCCTTTAGAGGGAGGGATTCAGGAAAACGACCAGCGCGGCCAAGGCCGGCTTCGAGGGCGGCGGCTGCCTGTACGTGACTGGTCTGCGAAGGCGCGCGATTTTATCAGGGTTGCCCGGCAGCGGCCATCCTCCATTGAACGGCCGGTGGCAACCGCCAGGCGGCGAGCTATAAGAAAAGACAGGCGGTATCGCCGTGCGCTTTTGCTTGCCGCTGACCGCTCGCAGCTTGTAGCTTCTGCGAGGAACGTCACCTGGACAGGAATTCTTCATGCGTTTTTTTCATTACCTGGCAGTGGCCTGTGCAGGCCTGATCGCCGTGACGGCGCAGGCCGAGACCGTTTCGGGCCTGTATCAGGTTCGTGAGCCTGTCGAGGGCCAGGGCAGCGAGGCCCGTACCCAGGCCACCAGCAAGGCGCTGGATACCCTGGTGCTGCGCCTGACCGGCGACCCGAAGGCGATTCAGAATCCAGCCGTGGCCGCACTGCGCAAGGATCCGCGGCAGATCATCAATCAGGTCGGCAACGAGGCCGGCCCGCCCGAGGCGGTGGTGGTCGAATTCGATCCCGGCAGCACCGAGCGCGCCTTGCGCCAGGGCGGTCTGGCGCTGTGGGGCAGCAATCGGCCGTCGATCCTCGGGTGGTGGTTGAACGACACCGTCGAGGGCAGCAGTCTGGTGGGCGATGGCCAGACTAGTGCCGAACCGCTGCGCCAGGCCGCCCAGCATCGTGGCCTGCCCTTGCGCCTGCCGTTGGCCGACCTGCAGGAGCAACTGGTGGCCAATGCCAAGCAGCTCGAAGGCAAGGATCCGGCGCCGCTGCGCGAGGTCTCCGAGCGCTACAACGCCGATGCCTTGCTGGCTGTGCACGCCCAGGAAACCGACGGCAAGTGGCAGGGCAAGTGGCAGTTGTGGTTGGGCGACCAGCGCGAGCAGGGCAGCGCCGAGGGCGCCGATCAGGCGGCGTTGGCCGACGCCGTGATGCTGGCGATCAGCACCCGCTTGGCGCCGCGCTATGTCGTGCGGCCCGGGACGAGTAGCGAACTGCAGGTGCAGGTACAGGGCATGAACCTGCAGCGTTACGCCGAACTGGGACGGGTGCTCGAGCCTTACGGTCCGCGACTGCAGGCAGCCGAGGGCGACACACTCACCTACGCCGTCAGCGGCAATCGCGAGCAGTTGCGTGCCCAATTGGGTCTGGCGCACCTTCAAGAGGTGCCTGCCGAGCAGATCGCGCCTGTCGCGCCGACGCCTGCGCCGCAAACCGCGTCCGGTCAGCCAGGCGCAGCGCAGCCGGTTGCGCCGGCTGCGTTCGATGGCCTACGTTTTCGCTGGTAAGGAGTGTCGACGATGACCGATATGCGCCGTTGGGCCTGGCTGGGCGTGGCCTTGTTGATCGCCCTGTTGTTGTTCCTGCTGCACAACATCCTCTCGCCATTCCTCATCGGCATCCTGCTGGCGTACCTGGCCGACCCGCTGGTCGACCGCCTCGAACGACTGGGGCTGTCGCGCACCTGGGGCGTGGTGGTGGTGTTCGGCCTGTTCACCCTCATCTTCCTGGCATTGTTGCTGGTGCTCGTACCGATGCTGGCCAAACAGTTGGTGCGCCTTTATGAGCTGACCCCACAGATGCTCGACTGGCTGCAGCATGTGGCGCTGCCCTGGGTGCAGAGTCGTTTGGGCCTGGCTGACGGGTTCTGGAAGTTCGACAAGATCAAGGCCGCCATCGGCGAGCACATGGGGCAGACCACCGATATCGTCGGCGTCGTGCTGTCCCAGGCCACCGCCTCGAGCCTGGCGCTGATCGCCTGGCTGGCCAACCTGGTGCTGATCCCGGTGGTGGGCTTCTACCTGCTGCGCGACTGGGACCTGATGATGGCCAAGTTGCGCAGCCTGTTGCCGCGCCAGCGCGAAGAGCAGGTGGTCGGGCTGGCGGGCGAATGCCATGAAGTGCTGGGCGCCTTCGTTCGGGGTCAATTGCTGGTGATGCTGGCCCTGGGCGTGATCTACGCCGCAGGCCTGTCGTTGCTGGGGCTGGAGCTGGGGCTGTTGATCGGACTGCTGGCAGGGCTGGCGGCCATCGTGCCGTACATGGGCTTCATCGTGGGGATTGGCGCGGCGCTGATCGCCGGGCTGTTCCAGTTCGGCGGCGACCTGTACCCGATGCTGGGTATCGTCGCGGTGTTCATGGTCGGCCAAGCTTTGGAAGGCATGGTGCTGACGCCGCTGCTGGTGGGCGATCGCATCGGCCTGCATCCTGTGGCGGTGATCTTCGCCATCCTCGCCGGCGGCGAGCTGTTCGGCTTCACCGGCGTGCTGTTGGCGCTACCGGTGGCGGCGGTGATCATGGTGTTGCTGCGCCATGCCCACGACCTTTATAAAGAGTCGGACATGTATGGCGCGGACATCGACCCGCAACTCTAGCCGCCTGCGCGCCCGGCCTGCGTGCCGGGCGTCCCTCGCCCCTGGGACAAAGCGCCACCTTGACGGGCGCATCGGCAATTTGTTTGTGCTGGCATTTCAGTTACAATCCGCAACCGTTTCAGCCCACCCGCGTCAATCAGACCAAAGGCTGTCGCGCTCTAAGGGTTCTCTGGCTGCCGAATAATGATCACAAAAAGCCTGCGCTGAAGAACAAGAAACACCCGGGCCAGCCACAGGCCCTCCGTTCTACTGACTGGAAGTGATCAATGTTCAAGAAAGCTGGCAAGACCTTGCTGAGTCTGGCTGTCGCGGCGTCCTTCATGCAGGCGCACGCCGAAGACACCAAGAAAGTCGATGTGCTGCTGATCGGCGGCGGCATCATGAGCGCAACCCTGGGCGTCTGGCTCAACGAGCTGGAGCCGAGCTGGTCGATGGAGATGGTCGAGCGCCTCGATGGCGTCGCCGAAGAAAGCTCCAACGGCTGGAACAACGCCGGTACCGGCCACTCCGGCCTGGCCGAGATGAACTACACCCCGATCGATAAAGACGGCAACGTCAGCATCGCCAAGGCCGTTGAAATCAACGAAGCCTTCCAGGTGACCCGTCAGTTCCTCGCCTGGCAAGTGCGTCAGGGCGTGCTGAAGAACCCGCACTCGTTCATCAACAGCACCCCGCACATGAGCTTCGTCTGGGGCGACGACAACATCAGTTACCTGAAGAAGCGCTACGAAGCGCTGCAGGCCAGCCCGCTGTTCCGCCCGATGCAGTACTCCGAGGACCACGCGCAAATCGCCAAGTGGGTTCCGCTGATGATGGAAGGCCGTGACCCGAACCAGAAACTGGCGGTCACCTGGACGCCGATCGGCACCGACGTCAACTGGGGTGAAGTGACCCGTCAGTACGTTAGCCACCTGCAGACCCGCGACAACTTCAAGCTGAAGCTGTCCAGCGAAGTGCGCGACATTACCCGTAACAAGGACGGCTCCTGGCACGTCGAGTACAAGAACCTGAAGACCGGTGACACTGCAGCCACCGACGCCAAGTTCCTGTTCATCGGTGCCGGTGGCGGCGCGCTGAAGCTGCTGCAGAAATCGGGCATTCCGCAGGCCGAAAACTACGGCGGCTTCCCGGTGGGCGGCTCGTTCCTGGTCACGGAAAACCCGACGGTGGCCATGCAGCACATGGCCAAGGCCTACGGCGTTGCCTCCACTGGTGCACCGCCCATGTCGGTTCCGCACCTCGATACCCGCGTGCTGGACGGCAAGCGCGTGATCCTGTTCGGGCCATTCGCCACCTTCTCGCCGAAGTTCCTCAAGAACGGTTCGTACATGGACCTGCTGAGCAGCACCACCGTGCATAACGTGTGGCCGATGACCCGCGTCGGCATCGACGAGTACCCGCTGGTGGAGTACCTCGCCGGCCAGCTGATGCTCTCCGACGACGAGCGCATGGAAGCCCTGCGCACCTACTTCCCGCACGCCAAGAAGGAAGACTGGCGCCTGTGGCAAGCCGGTCAGCGCGTGCAGATCATCAAGAAGGACCCGGAGAAGGGTGGCGTGCTGAAGCTGGGCACCGAAGTGGTGACGTCCGACGACCGTACCCTGGCCGCACTGCTGGGCGCCTCGCCGGGCGCATCGACCGCCGCACCGATCATGATGGGTGTGCTGGAAAACGTGTTCAAGGACAAGGTCGCCACGCCTGAGTGGCAGGCGCGTCTGCACGAAATCGTACCGAGCTACGGCACCAAGCTGAACGACTCGCCTGCCGCCGTGCAGAAAGAGTGGAACTACACCGCCGAAGTGCTGCAACTGGACAAGCCGCCAGTGATCGACCAGAGCGTCGGCACCAGCACGGGTGCTGCGTCGAGCGCACCGGTCGAAAGCAAGGCTGCCAACGACATGGCGCTGTAAGCCGTCTGGCGAAGGCCTGTCAGCAGACGGGCCTTCACCCGAAAAGCCACGAGGATCGCCACAGGCGGGCTCGTGGCTTTTTTGTGCCTGAAGGGGTGGGGCTGGGTCGGAAGGCAGTCGTTGATAGAGGATATGCATGCATTAATTATAATTGCGTTTATGCATTGAATGGTTATGCTTTTGTGCATATATTGAGTGTGTGCGCCGCTTTGTGGCGGCACAACGTCCAATTCACTCAAGGAACTTTACGATGACTACGGTCTACTCCGCACAAAATGCCCTCCCTTTTTCTTCTCTTCCCACCACCAATGGCGTGGTTCAGCGTTTCCGCGCATCGGCTACCAATGTGGCCGACGCTTCTTATGCACCGGATGGGCTAGCCGAAGCGCCCATTTACGGCTTGGCCGGTCGGCCACTGCAGGGTGACGAAATCGTGGCGGGTGGTAATGTCACACTGGTTTCCCATCAGGGTGGGTCGCTCAATAACGGCGCGCTGTGCTGGATCCTGCTCGAATGCGAAGGCGGCGCCCAGCAGGTCGCTAATGCCACACGTAGCCAACATGCTGTAACGCTGGGTCAGTTGTCTGGCTATGCAGGCGCAGCACCTGGTGATATCAAATACACCGCTGCCAGCGTTGCGACGGAAGGTTGGCTCAAGGCCGACGGCGCGAATGTCTCGCGCACTGCATTCAGTGCCCTGTTCGCCGCGATTGGTACTACCTACGGCCAGGGTGATGGTTCTACAACCTTTACCTTGCCTGACCTGCGCGGTGAATTCATTCGCGGCCTCGACGGTGGCAGAGGCGTGGACCAGGATCGCGTCCTGGGATCCCGGCAGAAGGGCAGCCTTTATGCCTATGACACGACCGAAAGCAAACCCAATGGCATCTGGAGCGCCTCGGCGACCCAAAACACCGCTTCTGCATCACGTGTCGCAATGGGCGTCGATGCTTACTCGACAAGCGACTACGCCGGTGTGGCATTGGGGGGCGTGGATGCAACCGTGGTCTACCAACTGCCCGGCATGGCTGCGGACCGAGGCTACTCGGGCGTCATGCGGCCGCGTAACGTTGCCATGCTCGCGTTGATCAAGTACTGATCTTCACAGTCGTCCCAAACAACGCCCGCGCGTGTTCGAAGCACTGTTCGGCAATCGCCGGGCGCGGCTCGCTGCGGCGCAGCAGCAGGCCGACGGGGCTGTGGATGCTGGCGTCGGCCACCGGGACGATGCGCAGGTGCTCGTTCAGCGCTTCAAGGCCGCAGTCCAGCGGCATCACCGCGCAGCAGATGCCGGCGTTCACTGCCTGGATCAGTTGGAAGGTGGAGTCGCTTTCCAGCACTGCCTGGGGCGCCAGGCCGCGACTGCGGAAACTCAAGTCCAGGGACTGGCGGTAATGCATGCCTTTGCTCAGCAGGCCGAGCGGAACCCCTGCCAGCGCTTGCCACTGCAATTGCGCGTCTGGGAACTGGAAATGCCGGGTGTCGTGCAGCAGGCCCATGGTGGTGGTGCCCAGTTCGATCACTTCGAAGAAGGTGAGGTCGACCTGATCCAGGTAGCAAATACCCAGGTCCAGCTGATTGCGACTCAGGCCATCGACCACCTGCTGCGAGCTCAGCGAGCTCAATTGCAGGTGCAGTTCGGGGTATTTCTCGCGCAGCGGCAGTAGCAGCGCCATTGGATTGAAGCTGGCCAGCGGCACGCTGCCCAGGCGCAGGTTGCCGACTACTTGGCCGCGGCAACTGGCGGCTTCGGCCTGCAGACCGTCGTGGGCGGCGAGCAGGGTCTTGGCCCAGGCCAGGATGCGCTCGCCGGCTTCGGTGAAGCCTTCGAAACGCTGGCCGCGCTCGACCAGCACCAGGTCCAGTTCTTCTTCCAGGTTGCGCAGGCGCATTGACAGGGTCGGCTGGGAAATGTGGCACAGCTCGGCGGCCTGGCCGAAATGCCGAGTCTGGTCGAGGGCGATGAGGAACTTGAGCTGCTTGATGTCCATGGTCCGGCCTGGCAAGAAAGGGGATCGGACGGGGCGTCGTGAAGAAGGGACGCGCGTGCCGCCAGCGCCAGGGTGACGCAAAAGGCCAGCAGAGACAAATCGGTAGCGAAGCGCCTGGGCGCTGTTCGACTCAGCTCAGCACATGCTCCACCGGTTCGAGCAGCGGCGGCAACGGCTCGCCGAGCGCCGACAGCACGTCACGTTCGAGCAGGCGCACCAGCGAGTCGGTGGGCAAGTCGTTTTCGTCACGGCCGAAGGGGTCTTCCAGCTCATTGCCGATAGCGTCCAGGCCCAGGAACGTGTAGCTGACGATCGTGGTGAACAAGGGTGCCAGCCAGCCCAGTGGCTCGGCCAGGGCGAACGGCAGCAGCAGGCAGAAGATATAGATGGTGCGGTGCAGCAGCAGGGTGTAGGGGAAGGGCAGCGGCGTGCCTTTGATGCGCTCGCACGTGGCCTGCACCTCCGACAGCCCGACCAGGCGTTGCTCCAGCGTCATGTAGCGAAACTCGCTGATCCGTCCTTCGCTGGCCAGACGCGAGCAGCGCTCGCCAAGATCGCGCAGAATGCCATCGCAAACGTTGTGCGCCGAGATGTCCGCGTCCTTGGGCAGCCATGGCGTCGCGGCGTGCAGGTCGTCCTCGTTGCGCAGGCGCGCATTCAAGCCATGGGCGAAGGCGCACAGGCTGCGCAGCAACCGCGCACGCTGGGTTGAATCGTCGATCACTGCGCTTTCGCGCACGAACGAGCGCACCTCGATGATCATCCGGCCCCAGGCCTTGCGGCCCTCCCACCAGCGGTCGTAGCAGGCGGTGCGAAAACTCATGAAGATCGACAGCGACAGCCCGAGCAGTGTGAAGGGCGTAGCGCTGACCGGGTAGAAGAACGCCGGGTAGTGCCGTTCGACCAACACGATCAGTGCGGCCAGCAGGGTCACCATCAGGCAGCGCACGGCAATGCGCTTGACCACGGAACCGCGCAAGGTGAACAACATGCGCAGCAGGTCGGTGTGAGCGTGGACGATCAAGGCAGTTCCAGAGACGGCCGATCAGCCGCCGGTCATGTTCATGAAACGCAGGATCTGCACCTCGCCACCCACCTCGAAATGATGGCGGTAGGGCTTGAGGTGCAAGGCATCGCGGATCGCCTGGTCCAGACGGGCGCTGTCGCCAGGGTGGCTGCGCAATACCTGCTTGAGGTCCAGCGAGTGCTCGTTGCCCAGGCACAATAGCAGCCGGCCTTCGACGGTCAGGCGCACTCGGTTGCAGGTGGCGCAGAAGTTGTGGCTGTGCGGCGAGATGAAGCCGACCCGCGTCTGCGGGGCCTCGGTCAGGCGCCAGTAGCGGGCCGGGCCTTGGGAGGACTCGGCCGACTCGATCAGGCTGAAATGCTCGGCCAGGCGTTCGCGCACCGCGTCGCTGGAATAGAACGACTCGCCGCGCTCGTGCTCGTCGATCACCCCCAGGGGCATCTCCTCGATGAAGGTGATATCCAGTTCGCGATCAATGGCGAAACGCACCAGGTCGACCAGTTCGTGGTCGTTGCGGCCCTTGAGCACCACGCAATTGAGCTTGGTGCGGCGAAAACCGGCACGGCGCGCAGCGTCGATGCCCGCGATCACCTGGGCAAGGTCGCCGGTGCGGGTCAGGGCCTTGAAGCGCTGGGCGTCGAGGCTGTCCAGGCTGATGTTCAAGCGCGTCACGCCGGCATCGAACAGCGGTTGGGCCAGGCGCCCGAGCTGCGAGCCATTGCTGGTCAGGCACAGTTCGCGCAGGCCGGGCAGGGCGGCGATGCGCCCGCACAGCTCGACGATGCCCTGGCGCACCAAGGGTTCACCGCCGGTCAGGCGGATCTTGCGCGTGCCCATGGCGACGAAGCGCTCGGCCACCTGGTACAGCTCTTCGAGGCTGAGGATTTGCTGGCGCGGCAGGAACTGCATGTCTTCGGCCATGCAGTAGACGCAACGGAAGTCGCAACGGTCGGTGACCGACATCCGCAGGTAGTCGATTTTTCGGTTGAAATCGTCGATCAGGGCCGGCGGGTTCTGTTCCACGTTTGCGCTCGAAAGGAGGGGGCGGCGTTGTCGCCGCGCATGGGGTCCACGCTATAACCTGTGGGCAGGCACGTCAAATCGCTTTGGCCGACTGGACGATAGGTGGGCTCTATCACGCTCCAGGCCCGGCAGTCAGCGTGACACCGGAAACGCGGTGGTGTACTTGATCTGCTCCATGGCGAAGCTGGAGGTGATGTTCGACAACCCTTCGGTACAGGTGATCAGCCGCTTGTAGAAGCGGTCGTAGGCAGCGATGTCGCTGACCACCACGCGCAGCATGTAGTCCCAGTCGCCGGACATGCGGTAGAACTCCATCACCTCCTCGAACGCGGTGACGGTACGGGCGAAGTCCTCCAGCCAGGCGCTGTCATGGCGCTGGGTCTTGAGTTGGACGAACACGCTCAGGCCCAGGTTCAACCGCTGTGGATCGAGCAAGGCCACGCGGCCGCGGATATACCCTTCGTCTTCCAGGCGCTTGACCCGCTTCCAGCACGGCGTGGTGGTGAGGTTGACGGCTTCGGCCAGGTCCTTGAGCGACAGCGAGGCGTCGCGTTGGAGCAGGGTGAGAATGTGCTGGTCGAAACTGTCCATTGCCATTGCGTGCGTGCCGGTGTGTGCGGAACAAGAAGTGCGCAGCCTAGCGCACTCGGGGAACGGCTGGCCACGGGCCTGTCGCTGCGGCGAGTCAGGGCCGGATATGCCATAGTGGCACTTTTCCCCGCCCCCAGTGCAGACGGACCCGATCATGGCTGAAAAACCGCGCAGTTTCGCCACCCGAACCATCCATGCCGGCGAGCAGTCCAGCGTCGCCGACAACGCCATCTTCCCGGCCATCGTCACCTCCAGTTCGTTCATCAAGCGAGGTCTGGACGACCATCCCGAGTACGCCTACAGCCGCGTCGCCAACCCCACCCGGCATGCCTACGAGACCTGCGTTGCGGCGCTCGAAGAAGGCGTGGGTGCGGTGGCCTGCGCCTCGGGCGTGAGCGCCACTGCCACCGTGCTTGAACTGTTGCCCAAGGATGCCCATGTGGTGGTGATGAATGGGGTCTACGGCGGTACCTTCCGCCTGATGGAGGACTACCGTGCCCACACCAGTGGCCTGACCACCACCTATGTCGACCTCAACGACCTCGACGCGGTGGCGGCCGCGATCCGTCCGAACACGCAGATGATCTGGCTGGAGTCACCCACCAACCCGCTGCTGCACGTGGTGGACATTGCTGCATTGAGCGAACTGGCCCAGGCGCGCGGCATCCTCACCTGTATCGACAACACGTTCTGCTCGCCCTGGAACCAGCGGCCGATCACCCTTGGCGTGGACCTGGTGATGCACTCGGCCAGCAAGTACATCGGTGGCCATTCTGACCTGACCGGCGGTGTGGTGGTGGCTGGCAACCCCGAGTTGCTGACGCGCCTGCGCAAGATCAGCATGGCCGTGGGCGCGATCCAGGGCCCGTTCGACTGCTACCTGGCGCTGCGCGGCCTGAAAACCCTCGACGTGCGCATGGAGCGCCAGTGCGCCAATGCCTTGCGCGTGGCGCAGCACCTGGAGCGTCACCCGCAGGTCGAGCAGGTGTTCTACCCAGGGTTGGAAAGCCATCCCCAGCACGCCCTGTGTCAGCGCCAGATGCGCAGCGGCGGCGCCGTGGTGGCGCTGCGGGTCAAGGGCGACCGGGCGGCGGTCAACCGACTGGTGGAGGCATTGTCGATCTTCGTGCTGGCCGATTCGCTGGGCGGTGTGGAGAGCATGATCAACCACTCCTGGAGCATGTCGCACAACTCGCTCAGCCCGCAGCAGAAGGCGACGATGGGGATCAGCGAGAACCTGGTGCGCTTGTCGATCGGCATCGAGGACTGCCGCGACCTGATCGAGGATCTGGAGGCGGGCTTGCAGGCGGCGGCCGTGGCGTGACAGGAGAGGACTGATCGCGGCGGGGGATGCCGCGATCAGAGGGTCATTCAGCGAGGGGTCAGGCCTTGGGCGGATGGACGATCCGTTCGATCTTGTCCTTGATCAGCAGGCGCTCGCGACGCAGGCGGTTGACCGCCTCGTCGTTGGTGCCGTTGCCCTCGGCGGCCACCACCTCCTTGTCCTTGGCGTTGTATTCCTTGTGCAGCCGGTGCAGGTCGTGGTTGTTGTCGACCAGGGCCTGGAAGGCGTCTGCGCTGGTGTGCAGGTCGGCTAGCAGATCGTGCGGTACGGGCATCTTTTCACCTCGATTTCAGGGATTGCGGAAAGATCCTGCTGCTTCAGGATAGCTGTGTAAATGGACCGCCGCAGGGGCCAGAGGTGCAATTCATCTTTTATGCCGTTGCCAAGCGTGAAGATGTGAAACTTTGTTAATCATGAAATACACTTCATAACTTAATAATCCTGAAGTTTTCACGAAAAATTGATGGTAACTTCCCTAGAGTGCGGCCATCCAGCCAAGGTGCCCGATCGGTCGCGCCTGGTCGTTTCTCAACTTTAACGGCGAACGCCATGATAAAAATCAGATCCCTGCGGACCGAATGGGTCACGCTGCTGGCCAGCCTGTACCTGCTGATTGGCCTCAATCTGTTTCTCTGGAAACACCTGGAGAGCATCGTACCCCCCGGTTTGGTGGGGCTTTGGTTGAGTCTGGCGTTTGCCTTGCTGATGGTGTTCGCCTTCAATTTGCTGCTGACCTTGCTGGCCTTCAAATATGTATTGAAGCCGGTATTGATCGTGCTGTTCATGGCCGGCGCGGCGGTCGCCTATTTCATGAATCAATATGGCGTTCTTATTGATGTCGGCATGTTCCGCAATGTTGTGGAAACCAACATCGAAGAAGTACGCGACTTACTCTCGCTGAAGTTTGCCTTGTATATGCTCGGGCTCGGTGTACTGCCTTCCTTGTTGCTCTGGAAGACGCCGGTCGCCTATCGCCCCTGGCACCGTGAGCTGCTGGGCAAACTGGTGGTCAGCGGGGCCTGCGTGACCGCGCTGGCTTCGGTGGCGCTGATCAATTATCAGGGCCTGTCGTCGCTGTTTCGCAACCACCACGAGATCCGCCTCATGCTCACCCCGAGCAACATCGTCGGCGCCTCTTTGACCTACGCCAGCGAGAAACTCGGCAGCGCTGCACGGCCTTTCCAGAAATACGGTGAGGATGCCCGCCGGGACGCCGCCTGGCAGCAGCATGCGCGCAAGTCGCTGACCGTGCTGGTGGTCGGTGAAAGTGCTCGCGCCGAGAACTTCGGGGTACTGGGCTATGCCCGCGACACCACCCCGCGCCTGGCCAAGGAGCCTGGCCTGCTGGGCTTCACCGATGTGCACTCGTGCGGCACCGAGACCGCGGTGTCGGTGCCGTGCATGTTCTCCGGCATGACCCGCAAGGACTACGACCCCAGCCTGGCCAGCCGTCGCGAGGGGCTGCTGGACATTCTCGGCCGCGCCGGCCTGCAGGTGAAATGGCGTGACAACCAGTCAGGTTGCAAAGGCACCTGTTCGCGCTTCGACTACGTCAACCTGACCACGGCGAAGGACCCGGTGCTGTGCGCTGGCGGCGAGTGCCATGACCAGATCCTGCTGCAGAATCTCGATACCTTGCTCGATAACCTCGACCAGGACACCGTGCTGGTCCTGCACCAGATGGGCAGCCACGGCCCGGACTACTACAAGCGCTACCCCGAGGGCTTCGAGCACTTCACGCCGGTGTGCCGCAGCAACGCCCTGAACCAGTGCAGCCGCGAGGCGATCGTCAACAGCTACGACAACACCCTGACCTACACTGACGCGGTGCTGGCCTCGCTGATCGATACCCTGCGCAAACACCAGGACAAGGTCGACACGGCCATGATCTATCTCTCCGACCACGGCGAATCGCTGGGTGAATACAACGTGTTCCTGCACGGCACGCCGTACATGCTGGCGCCGGACCAGCAGAAGCACATCCCGCTGCTGGCCTGGTTCTCCGACAGCTACCGGCAGGACTTCGCGGTGGACACCGACTGCCTGGCCAAGCTGCGTGATACGCCCCTGAGCCAGGACAACCTGTTCCACTCGATGCTCGGCCTGTTGCAGGTGCACACCCAGGTCTACCAGCAGTCGCTGGACCTGTTCGCCGGCTGTCGGCCCTGGTTGACGGCGAAAAACTGAGGGTCGCGCTCGCGACCGCTGATCGCCACCACGGATGGCCCGGGTTTCACCAGCAGTGCCCGCGCCGTATATACTGCGCGCCAATGTTTGTGGGAGAGCCTCGTGGCCATCGAAATACACTGGATCCGTGATGACCAGACCCTGGCCGAACGCTGCCGGGCCTGGCGCGAACTGCCTTTCGTGGCCGTCGACACCGAGTTCATGCGGGTCGACACCTTCTATCCCAAGGCCGGCCTGGTTCAGGTCGGCGACGGTCAACGGGCCTTCCTCATCGATCCGCTGGCGATCCGCGACTGGCAGCCGCTGGGCGAGTTGCTCGAAGACAGCACGGTGGTCAAGGTGCTGCACGCCTGCAGCGAAGACCTCGAGGTGCTGTTGCGCCTGACCGGCAAACTGCCGCAGCCGCTGTTCGACACCCAGTTGGCGGGCGGCTATCTGAACATCGGCTTTTCCATGGGCTATTCGCGCCTGGTCCAGGACGTGCTCGGTATCGAGCTGCCCAAGGGCGAGACCCGCTCCGACTGGCTGCAGCGACCGTTGTCCGACACCCAGGTGAGCTACGCCGCCGAAGATGCCGTGCACCTGGCCGAGCTGTTCGAAGCCCTGCGCCCGCGGTTGTCCGACGACAAGTACGCGTGGGTGCTGGAAGACGGTGCCGAGCTGGTGGCGCAGATGCGCCGCGAGGTCGATCCGCAGACGCTCTACCGCGAGGTCAAGCTGGCCTGGAAGCTGGGTCCGCAGCAGCTCGCCGTGCTGCGCGAGCTGTGTGCCTGGCGCGAGCGCGAAGCCCGCAGCCGCGACGTGCCGCGCAATCGCATCCTCAAGGAGCACGCACTTTGGCCCATGGCCAAAGGTCAGCCGGACAACCTCTCGGCCCTGGCCAAGATCGAGGACATGCATCCGCGCACCATCCGCCAGGACGGCGAAACGCTGCTCAAGCTGATCAAGGACGCTGCCAGCCAACCGCCCGAGCAATGGCCGGCGGTGCTGGCCGAGCCTCTGCCGATCGAGGCCGCCGGCCTGATCAAGCGCCTGCGCGCCATCGGCCAGGCTGAAGGTGAACGCCTGGGCATCGCGCCGGAACTGATGCTGCGCAAGAAATCCCTGGAAGCCCTGCTCAAGAGCGGCTATCCCAACGGCCCCTACCAACTGCCCGAATCGCTGCGCGGCTGGCGCCGCGAACGCATGGGCCAGGCCCTGCTGGCTGATCTGGCAGGTGCCGGAGAGACGCCATGAAACGTATCTGTTCGATCTACAAGAGTCCGCGCAAGCAGGAAATGTACCTCTACGTGCTCAAGGCCGATGGCCTGGCGCGCGTGCCCGAGGCGCTGCTGCCGTTCTTCGGCGCCCCGGTGCATGCCTTCGACCTGGTGCTGTCCCCCGAGCGAACCCTGGCCCGCGAGGACATCGCCAAGGTGCTGGAAAACCTCGAAAGCCAGGGCTATCACTTGCAGATGCCACCGCCCCAGGACGATTACATCGAGCACCTGCCCGAAGAATTGCTGCGCCGTAACGATCCGGCTTGAGCCGGGTTCGATCACCCCCATTCAGGCGGTCGCTGACGGACTGCCTGCGTCGTACGTCAAGGTTTTCTAGAAATGCGCGTTTTGATCGCTGAACAGGATCATGCCCTTTACGCTCGCCTGCTGGGCGAGCTGGCACCGGACCTGGAGGTCCTGACCAGTGGCGATTCCGCCGAGCTGGCGCGTCAGGCGCCGCAGTGCCCGGTATGGCTGGGCGAGCCGCACCTGGTCGCCAGCCTGCTGCGCCAGGGGCACGTCCCGGCCTGGCTGCAGTCCACTTGGGCCGGTATCACCCCGCTGCTGGCCGAGGGCCTGCCGCGCGACTATCGGCTGAGCCGCGCCGTGGGCATTTTCGGTCAGGTCATGGCCGAATACATGCTCACCTACATGCTGATTCACGAGCGTGACGTGCTGGCGCGCCTGGTCAGCCAGGTGGAGCGGCGCTGGGACGCTCGCCCGGGAAACAGCCTGCAAGGGCGCAAGGTGCTGATCGTCGGCACTGGCGACATCGGCCAGCGCGTCGCCGAGTTCCTGCTGCCGTTCGGCGTGACCCTGTACGGCATCGCCAGTACACCGCGCGAGCAGGCGCCGTTCGTCGAAGTGGCCGGGCTGGAGGCGCTGCCGCGGCGGGTGGCAGAAGTCGACTACGTGCTCAACCTGCTGCCCGACACCCCGGCCACCCACGACCTGTACGATGCCGCGCTGTTCCAGCGCTTCAAGCCCACGGCGCTGTTCATCAATGCCGGACGCGGCGTGGCGGTGGTCGATGCCGACCTGGTCGAGGCGCTCAAGAACGGTCATCTGGCCGGTGCGGTGATCGACGTGTGCCGTCAGGAACCGCTGCCGCAGCGCCATCCGTTCTGGACCGCCTGGGGCTTGCTGCTGACCGGGCACAGCTCGGCACCGACCTCGCCCGAGGCCATGGTGCGACTGTTCATCGACAACCTGCGGGCCTACACGGCGGGGCAGCCCGTGCGCGGCGAAGTGGATTTCGCCCGAGGCTATTAACCCGTTTCCCCAGGCCAGCGCAGGGTCTGGGCGCTGACCGGCGGTCTGGCATTGCGCCGGGACAGGCTCTAGACTGGCGCCGCCGCGCGCCGCGGCCTTTTTACGTGACTGCAGGAACCTGTCTGATGATCGCCGACACCGCGCCGTTCTGGCGGCGCAAGACCCTCGACCAGCTCGATGCGCACGAGTGGGAGTCGCTCTGCGACGGCTGCGGGCTGTGCTGTCTGCAGAAGCTTGAAGACGAGGACGACAACAGCATTTACTACACGCGTATCGCCTGCAAACTGCTGGACCTGAAATCCTGCCAGTGCAGCGACTACCCCGGGCGCTTCGCCCAGGTGCCCGATTGCATCCAGCTCACGCCGGGCAAGGCCGACCAGTTCAAGTGGCTGCCGACCACCTGTGGCTATCGTCTGGTCAGTGAGGGCAAGGACCTGCCGGCCTGGCATCACCTGGTATGCGGCGATCGCGAGCAAGTCCATGAGCAGCGCATTTCCCAATCCGGACGCATGTTCAGCGAGAACGATGTCGACGAAGACGATTGGGAAGACCATCTGATTTTCCGCGCCGGTTGAGCCCCGGCGTCTGTCCTGTTGCCGAACGAGGAACCTGAATATGCGCCCGTGGTTGTTGCTGCTAGGTCTGCTGGTCAGCGTGCCGGCCTGGGCGAAGAAGGTCGATCTGGATTATCAGGTGCGCCTGTTGCCCAAAAGCGGCCAGGCTGAGGTGCGTGTGACCCTGGCCGATGGCAGCGCCGTGCGCAGCCTGGACTTCGATCTCGGGCGTCAGGGCGTCTACAGCGATTTCCAGGCCGACGGCCAGTGGCAAACGCACGACGGTCGTGGCGTCTGGCAACCCGGTCCCGGCAAGACCCGTCTCAGCTACCGGGTGCAGTTGGACGTCAAACCGGCGAACAGCGCCCACGAATCGCGGATCACGCCACACTGGGCGTTGTGGCGCGGTGAGCAACTGGTGCCGGCTGCACGCCTGGATCAGCAGGACGGCACCGAGCTGGTGGCGCGCCTGAGTTTCGAGCTGCCGTCGGGCTGGCAAAGCGTGGAGACGGCCTGGCCGCGCATCGGCAAGCGCAGGTTCCGTATCGATGACGTCTCGCGGCTGTTCGACCGGCCCACTGGCTGGATGCTGGCGGGCAACCTGGGCAGTCGACGCGCCCGCCTGGGCGATACCGAAGTGACGGTGGCCGCGCCGCAAGGGCAGGGCATGCGACGCATGGACACCCTGACATTGCTCACGTTCGTGTGGCCGCAGGTGCAGGCGGTCTTCCCGCGAACGCCGGCCAAGCTGCTGGTGGTCGGCGCGCGTGACGACGTGATGCGCGGCGCTCGGGCCTCTCACAACTCGCTGTACCTGCACAGCGGCCGTGCATTGATTGGCGAGAACGGTAGCAGTGCGATGCTGCGCGAACTGGTGCAGGTGTTCGCGCAGATCAAGGACCGCGAGCGCAGCGACTGGCTGGGCGAGAGCCTCACCGACTACTACGCCACCGAACTGCTGCGCCGCGCTGGCGGACTCAGCGACGACCGCTACCGCGTCGTGCAAGCACGCTTGCAGAACGACAGCGCCCAGGTAGGCTCGCTGCGCGGCGATCAGGCTGACGCGGCACAGGTGGCCCGCGGCGTGTTGCTGCTACAGGCGCTGGATCGCGAGATTCGTCTGCACACCCACGACCAGCGCTCGCTGGACGACGTCACCCGTGCCCTGATGCGTCTGCCCAGCGTGAGCACGGAGGAATTCGTGCAGATCAGCGAGCGTGTGTTGGGGCGCCAGTCCGACGTCCTGCAGAGCAAACTGCTGCGCTGAGAGGCCGTCCTCAGACTTCGCTGAGTGGATCCTTGCCGGTCACGGTCACTGTGCGCGTGGCCGATTCGGCGCTGTCCTTGAGTGCCCTGAGCTCGGCGGCGCCGCGATCGATTTCGGCGTTCAGGCGACGGTAGTCCGCGCGCTGTTTCTGCAGCCACGCCTTGGCCTGGCACTGGCCTTTGAGCCCACGGGCCAGCGCGAGGCCGCCAACCGTCACCTGCAGCAGGCCGATCAGGCCACCACGGCGCATGCCTTTGCTGACCATCAGTGCACCACCGGCCAGCGAGCTGACGCGTTCCCAGCCTGTGACGTTGTGATCGTGCTCGGCAGCGGGTGAGTGGATATCGAACATGGGGGAATCTCCTGATGGGGTGGGTTCATCAGCTGACCCAGGGGCACGACTGGCGTTCAGTACAATCGCTCAGCGGCCCGTGCGCGTGATGGGCTGCGGACTCAGTGAGCGTGGCTCGCAGGGCGTCGGCCGCCCTTGACGCAGCCCTGGCGTTTTTCCCGAGAAGGCCCATAGCCAAAGAACGATCGATAGCACTTGCTGAAGTGGCTGGCCGAGACGAAGCCGCAGGCGACGGCGACTTCCATGATCGGCAGATCCGAATGTTGCAGCAGGCGCCTGCTTTCGGTGATCCGCAGCTCCAGGTAGTAGCGCACCGGTGTGGTGTTGAGTTGACGCTGAAACAGCCGACCAATCTGACGTTTGGAGCGTCCGACGTATGCCGCGAGCTGGTCCTGGCTGAGCGGCTCCTCGAGATTGGCGCTCATCAGGGTGATCGCTTCGCGCAGCGGCTCGCTGATGTTGGCTTGCGCAGCCGGAGTCGTGCGTCGGTAGCGCGAGGACTCGAAGGCAAGAATGGCTGTGATGCCTTCGGCCAGGGCAGGGCCCCGGCGCTGGCCGATCCACTCCAGCATCATGCTCAACGCACCCGCCGGACTGGCCGCGCTGAGCCGGTCGCGATCAATGCAGTAGGCCTCGCTGCTCACTTGTCCATGGCGCGCAAGTTCGGCGAGCGCCGCGCGATGTTCTGGGTGTACCGCACATCGATAGCCGTCGAGCAGCCCAGCCCGGCCGAGGAACCAGGCACCGTTCCACAGGCCGGCCAGAGCCACCTTTCGGCGGGCCAGTTCCTGCAAGCTGGTCGCCAGATCCTCGGGCAACGTCAACGGGGTCCGTAGCCCGCCACAGATCACCAGCAGGTCCAAGGGCTGGGCCACGCATTCGCTCAGGCTTGCGCTAGGGCCGATCAGGATGGCCAGGTCACTGGTCAGTGCTGCGCTATCCAGGCTGCAGGTGCTGTGGCTGAAGGCGCCGGGCTGGATCAGGTTGGCGGTGACCAGTGCGTCCAGCGCCTGGGTGAAGGCCAACAGGGAAAAGTGCTCCAGCAGCAGGAAGCCTACGTTCAGGCCAGGGCCGCCAGTCTCCAGGTCGGCAGGAATGAAGCGGGAATTGGGGCCATGCAGGGCCGAACCGAACGTTCTCTTGGCAATCAACGTGAGGCGCCTCGCAAAGTGAAAGAGGAGGAAAAAGCGCGCGCGACTGATTGTATTCTTTGTGTATACATTGCGTCGAGGTCTGGCCAAGACGCCGGTTTACCTCGCGCCGACACCCATTTATGGTCAAATAGCGACGCCTTTGTCTGAGGCCGACCCCTCGCCTGATTCGCTGTAGACACATTGTCTAAAGCGTCCCTATATTCGTTATACAAATTGTAGACATAGACCTATGAGCCCTCGAAAAGCCGCCATGAACGTCAGTCACGATGACCACCACGCCCCCACAGTCGGGCCTGATCGCAAGGCGGTGCTGGCCGATGCCCTGCGCCGACGCATTCTGAGCATGGAGCTGGCGCCCGGTGCCGGAGTAGACGAGCTGGCACTGTGCGAAGAATTCGGTTTGTCGCGACCGCCAGTGCGTGAACTGCTGCGTCAGATCGCTGCCGAGGGCTACATCGAACTGGAAGCCAATCGCGCCCCGCGCGTTGCGGCGATGAACCATGACTCTCTGCACAGCTTTTTCCTGGCTGCGCCGCTGATCTACATCGCCACCACGCAACTGGCGGCGACCCATGCCCGTGCCGAAGAAATCGACGAGCTCAAGGGAATACAGGCGCTGTTTCGTGCGGCGATCGAGCAACAGGATGTGGAGAACCGCGTGCTGTACAACGACGCTTTCCACCTGCAGATCGGCAAGATGGCGCACAACGACTACCTGATGCCCAGCCTGCGACGGCTGCTGATCGACCACACCCGCCTGGGCAAGATTTTCTACCGTCACCCGACCACCGATGACATGCAGCGCGACCTGGAGCTGGCCTGCGTGCAGCACGATCAGATGATCGAAGCGATCGAGGGTCGCGATCCACAGACGGCTGGGGAGCTGGTGCGCGAGCACTTCGAGCTGTCCCGGCGCCGCATGGCCGAATACGCGGCACCCCAGGGAATGGAAGTGGCATTGGCCTTGTAGCTGCAGCACTCACCGTCACCCTGGACGCCGGCAGGACGCTGGCAGGGGCGAGCGTGATGAGGAACAGACGCTAACAACAATATCGGGTTCCTACATGACAAAGATCACCTCGTTGCCCGCCGACGACAGCACCTGTGGCTGGTATCACCTCAGCCAAGGCCGCCGCGTCGCGCCTGCCCACAGCGGCCATAGTCAGGCGCGGTGGGTCGTGGTCGGCGCCGGTTTTACCGGGCTTGCCGCCGCGCGTCAGTTGGCTGTGCATTTTCCTGACGATCAGGTGGTGCTGATCGAAGCCCAGGAGGTCGGCTATGGCGCATCCGGGCGCAACGCGGGCTTCGCCATCGACTTGCCCCATGACATCGGCGCTGAAGACTACATCGGTGATATCGCCATCGCCCGCAAGACGCTCAAGCTCAACCTCAGCGGCCAGTCGTTTCTCAAGGAACTGGTCGAGCGCTACGCCATCGAGTGCCAGATGACGCATTGCGGCAAGTACCAGGCCGCTGTCGAGCCACGCGGCATTGCCGTGCTCGAGGCTTACCGCCGCGGCCTGGACCGGCTCGATCAGCCTTATCAGATGCTCGAGGCCGGCGAACTGCCGGAGCACATCGGGACCGATTTTTACCGCCAGGCGCTGTTCACCCCCGGCACGTCCTTGATCCAGCCCTCGGCGCTGGTCAAGGGGCTGGCCGATAACTTGCCGGCCAACGTGACACTTTACGAGCATACGCCGATCACCGACGTGCAGTACGGCGCCAAGACGGTGCTCTCCCATGCGCGAGGGTCGATCACGGCCGATCAGTTGGTGCTCACCACCAACGCCTTTGGTATGAACTTCGGATTTCTCAAAGGCCGCATGCTGCCGGTCTTCACCTACGCCAGCCTGACTCGGCCGATGACGGCGCAAGAGCAGGCGAGCCTGGGCGGCAAGCCCTACTGGGGGCTGATTCCGGCCGATCCTTTCGGCACCACGGTGCGCCGCACGCCGGATAACCGGTTGCTGATCCGCAACAGTTTCAGCTTCAACCCGGACGGTCGGGCCAACGCCAGATACCTCGCCCGGGTCGCCCAGCGGCATCGCCAATCCTTTGCCCGGCGATTTCCGATGTTGCCGGCGCTGCCGTTCGAATACACCTGGGGTGGCGCATTGGCGATGTCGCGCAATCACATGGGGCATTTCGGCAAGTTGGCGCCCAATGTCTACGGTGCGTTGGGCTGCAATGGCTTGGGCGTGACCCGTGGCACGGCGACCGGAAAGTTGCTCGGCGACTGGTTGGCAGGCCAACGCAATGAATTGATCCAGTTCGTCCTCGACACGCCTGGACCCAGTGCCAACCCCCCGGCGCCGCTGGTGTCGCTGGGGCTCAATTTCAATCTGAAGTGGGGGCAATACCGCGCCGGGCAAGAAAGCTGAAGGGCATTGAAGCGTTCGACATCACTTGATATTCGCTGGACTCGGTAAGTCCGGCCTGCACTTTCCATTGCGTGCTGTTTCGGTTCGAAGAACAACTTCGGGCTCCCGTCGCTGACGCCAAGTTCAGTGTCGCGGGTTCGTGCGTCCTGAAAACGGCCTGCGTTCGATATAAGCAGGGGAAAAATAATGACAACGAATACTGTATCAATCGAAGACGTACCGCTTAATCGCTTTCATCAGTGGCTCACCGTGCGTTCCGGCGGTGGCTCTTTCGTCGATGGTTACGTGCTGAGCATCATCGGTGTCGCCATGGTGCAGATGACCGCCGGACTGTCGTTGGACAGCTTCTGGCAGGGCATGATTGCCGCGTCGGCGCTGATCGGCATTTTCTTCGGTGGTTTCCTGGGCGGCTGGCTGACCGACCGTTTCGGTCGCAAGCGGGTGTTCTTCGTCGGTCCGACCCTGTTCATTCTCGCTTCGCTCAGCCAGTTCTGGGTGGAGTCGGCAATGGCGCTGTTCCTGCTGCGCTTCGTGGTGGGCGTCGCGGTCGGTATCGAGTACCCGGTAGCGACTTCGCTGCTGGTCGAGTTTCTGCCCAAGCGCAACCGCGGTCCGCGCCTGGCCACGTTGACCATCCTGTGGTTCGCCGGTGCCGCCTTCGCCTACATGCTCGGCGATTTCCTCTTGCGCCAAGGGGGCGACGATGCCTGGCGTCTGGTGCTGGCCAGCCCGGCGTTGATCGGCGCGCTGCTGTTCGTGGTGCGCATCGGCACGCCCGAGTCGCCACGCTGGTTGCTCAGCAAAGGGCGAGCGGAGCAAGCCGACGCCGTGATTCGCAGCGTATACGGCAACGATTTCAGCCTGCGCAACCTGCCCGAGGAGCCCGAGCAGCAGACGCTGTCGTTTCGCAGCCTGCTGCACTCGGGCTACGGCAAACGCATGATGTTCGTCGCCGTGTTCTGGTCCTGCTCGGTGATCCCGGTGTTCGCCGTGTACGCCTTCGCGCCCAAGGTGCTCGGCGCGCTCAACCTGAAAGGAGACTGGGCCTCGTTCGGCTCGGTGGCGATCACCTTGCTGTTCGTGGTCGGGTGCATCATCGCCACGCGCCTGATCAATGGCATGGGCCGGCGCAGCATGCTGATCCACAGCTTCTTCTGGTCGGGCCTGGCATTGCTGGGACTGGGCGTTTTCCACGCCGGCGCCGAGTGGCTGATCCTCGCCTTGTTCGGTGCCTATGCGCTGTTCATCGGTGGAGCCCAGGTCCTGCAACTGGTGTACCCCAACGAACTGTTCCCCACCGAGATCCGCGCCAACGCCGTCGGCGTGGGGACGTCGCTGTCACGGGTCGGTGCGGCTATCGGTACCTGGCTGGTGCCGATCGTGCTCGATCGCTACGGCATCGCCTTCACCATGTACGCCGCTGCGGCGGTCACCTTGCTCGGCCTGGTCGTGTCCTGGGCGCTGGCGCCTGAAACCCGTTCGCTGAATCTGCAGCAAGCAGCCTCGCTGAGCTGATCCCTCCGGCCGCGCCGGTGTCTCGGTGCGGCCGACACCCTTTGCATTCACAGGAGAACCCGTCATGCACTTCGAAGGTATCTACACCCCTGCTATCACCCCGCTGGCTGCCGATGGCTCGATCGACATGGCTGCATTCGCCGAAGTCCTCGAATACCTGGTCGAGGCGAAAATCCATGGCGTCATCATCGGCGGCTCGACCGGGGAGTACTACGCGCACACTGCCCAGGAGCGGATCGACCTGGCTGCCAAGGCCAAGGACGTGCTCCAAGGGCGCTTGCCGCTGATCGTCGGGACCGGTGGCATTCGCACCGAAGATGCGGTGGCCTTCGCCGAACACGCCAGGCAGATCCAGGCCGACGCACTGCTGGTCGGAACCCCACCCTATGCACTGCCCACCCAGCAGGAAATCGCGTTGCACGTGAAGGCGGTGGACGCCGCCGCCGGTTTGCCGATCATGCTCTACAACTACCCAGGCCGCATGGGCGTGGGCATGGGCGATGCGTTCTTCGACGCCGTGGCTGAAGTCGGAAACATCGTCGCCATCAAGGAAAGCTCCGGTGACATGGGCCAGTTGCACCGCCTGGCGACGCGCCGGCCGCACATCCAGTTGTCCTGCGGTTGGGACGATCAGGCCCTGGAGTTCTTCGCCTGGGGCGCGAAGAGCTGGGTCTGCGCCGGCTCCAACTTCATCCCGCGTGAACATGTGGCGCTGTACGAGGCCTGCGTGGTCGAGAAGAACTTCGACAAGGGCCGCCGGATCATGGCCGCCCTGATGCCGCTGATGGACGTCCTCGAGGGCGGCAAGTTCGTGCAGTCGATCAAGCATGGCGTGGCGCTCAATGGCCTGAAGAGCGCAGGAGTGCGCAAGCCTTTGCAAGACCTCGACGTGGCCGAGCAGCAAGCGCTCGCCCAGGTGGTCAGCGAACTCAAGGCCACCATCGCCAAGATCAATTGAGGAGAACAGGACCATGGCCCCATTGTTGAGCAAGGCCGAATACGCGGCCATCGCTGCCAGATTGCAACTGCGCACGCAGGCGTTCATCGACGGGGAGTTCCGCGATGCGATCGGCGGCAGAACCTTCGTCACCACCAATCCGGCCACCGGCCAGCCACTGGCCGAAGTTGCCGCCTGCGACAGGCACGACGTCGACGTGGCCGTGGCGGCTGCCAAGCGCGTGTTCGAGGCCGGCTCCTGGTCCAAGCTGCAGCCCGGCGAGCGCAAGCGCCTGCTGCTCAGGTTCGCCCAACTGCTGGAGGACAATGCCCATGAGCTGGCAGTGCTGGAAAGCCTGGACAGCGGCAAACCGGTGAGCGAATGCCAGACCGTCGATGTCCCGGAAACCATTCATACCCTGCGCTGGCACGCGGAACTGATCGACAAGATCTACGACGCGACCGCGCCCACCGGCCACGACGCGGTGACGCTGGTGGTGCGCGAAGCCATCGGCGTGGTCGGCCTGGTGCTGCCCTGGAACTTTCCGCTACTGATGCTGGCCTGGAAGATTGCTCCGTCGTTGGCTGCGGGCTGCTCGATCGTGGTCAAACCGGCCAAGGAAACCACGCTCAGCGCCCTGCGTGTGGCGCAACTGGCCCATGAGGCGGGCATTCCGGCGGGGGTGTTCAACCTGGTGCCGGGCGGCGGCCGCGAAGTGGGCGAGGCCATCGGCCGGCACATGGACATTTCGATGGTCAGTTTCACCGGTTCGACCGACACCGGCCGGCTGTTCCTCAAGTACGCCTCGGAATCCAACCTCAAGCGCGTCGTCCTGGAGCTGGGCGGCAAGAACCCTGCGGTGGTCATGAACGATTGCGAGAACCTCGACGAGGTGGCCCAGTTCGTGACCGCCGGAGCTTTCTGGAACATGGGTGAGAACTGTTCGGCGTCTTCGCGGCTGATCGTTCACGAGGACGTCAAGGACGCGCTGCTGGGGCTGATCGGCAAGCATCTGCAGGACTGGAAGCTGGGTGATCCGCTCGATCCGCAGAATCGTTTGGGGGCGATGGTCAGCAAGGCGCACTTCGAGAAGGTCAAGTCGTACCTGGCGTATGCGGCTGAACAGCAGCTTGCTGTGGTTCAGGGCGGGCAAACCCAGGCTGGGGTGTTCGTGCAGCCGACCATCGTCGACAACGTGGGCCGCGACAACCGATTGTTCGTCGAAGAAATCTTCGGCCCGGTGCTGAGCGTGACCAGTTTCAAGACCCTCGACGAGGCGATCGAGATCGCCAACGACACGGTCTATGGACTGGCCGCATCCGCCTATACCGGCAGTCTGCGCAACGCGTTGCGCCTGTCGCGGGAAATCCGCGCCGGTGTGGTGACGGTGAATTGCTTCGGCGAAGGCGATGCCTCGACGCCGTTCGGCGGCTACAAGGAGTCCGGGTTTGGTGGGCGCGACAAGTCGATCTGGGCGCACGATCAGTACACCGAGCTCAAGACCATCTGGATCAACGCGTCGTGAGGAGGTGCCAAGGCGCGCGGTCCGGTGCACGGCGGCGCTGGCCGCTGCGCACCATTACTTGAACTTCGGCCCTGAGCGGGTGTTCAGGCCCTTGGCCAGGCGGTCGTAGAGCACCACGTTGACCGTCGCGGCCAGGTTCATGCAGCCGTGGGTGGGGATGTAGATGGTCTCTTCGCACCAGGCGCGCACGCTGTCGTCCAGGCTGCCGTCTTCGGGGCCGAAGATGTAGATCGCGCGGTCGGGGTGGGTGTATTCCGGCAGCGGCCGGGCGCCCTCGACCAACTCCACCGCCACCGGCGTGCAGCCCAGCGGGATGATGCGCTGCAGATCGTCGATGCCGATCAGCGGGATGTCGTAGTGCACGCGCTTGGTGTCGGTGACGAAGTCGCGGGCGCGCTCGTAGCGCTTGCCGGTGTAGAACACCGAGTTGACCCCGTAGCAGCCTGCGGCGCGCATCACCGAGCCGACGTTTTCCGCGGATTTGGGGTTGAACAGGCCGATGCAGCTGTACCGTTTGTTCGCCACGAGTCGGGGCCCTTCGCAAAAAAAGAGCGCGATTATACGGGCTCGCCGACGTCGTGTGGGCGCGATTGGACGGTCAGTCCTTGTTCATCAGCGCGGCGAGGCCGGCGAAGGGGTTGTGCGTGGCCACGTTGGTCTTGGGCGTGCTCAGCGACCCTTCGCCGAAGTATTGCTGGTCGGTGTAGCGCGAGTGTTCGTTGTCGTGGCAATACAGGCACAGCAGTTCCCAGTTCGAGCCGTCCTGGGGATTGTTGTCGTGGTTGTGGTCGCGGTGGTGCACGGTGAGTTCCGACAGGCGCTTGCCGGCGAATTCACGGGCGCAGCGTCCGCAGACGTGCGGGTACATCTTCAGCGCCTTGTCGCGGTAGCCCATTTCCTTGTCGCGCTTGGCGTCGGCGAGGATGCGGTCGAGACGGGCGGTGGCGGCGGAGGTGGAGGCCGAGCTCATGGTGTTACCTTTATCGTTATCAGGGCTATGACGGTGGTTGCGCTGAGTCTAGCGCGACTGCGGTGCAGCGCACAGGCAAACGCGCGCGATTGGGCGTAGCCTGTAGGCAGGTTCCGGACGGGAGGTGATCGATGTTGCCTGTACTGCTTGCCAGTGTGTGGCTGCTCGCCGCGCCGTGCGCCGCGCTTGCCGGCCAGCCTTCGGGCGGTTTGGCCCCGGTGCCCGGTGCGCCAGGTACGCCCACGCCCACGCCCTATCCACAGATCACCCCGAGCGTGCCGCCTAAGGCCGGCGGCAGCGAGGCCGGCGGGCCGCTGTTGCCGCCCATGCCCAAGCCAGGGCCGCCGAAGGATCAGCCCCTGCCGGGCCTGTCGCCCGCGCCGCCGGTCAAAAGCGACTGACGTTAGCGCGTAACGCCCAGTTCATCGAGCACGAAGGCGTACTCCAGGGCCACGTCGCGCAAGCCCTGGTAGCGCCCGCTCATGCCGCCGTGGCCGGCGCCCATTTCGGTCTTGAGCAGCAGCAGGTTGTCGTCGGTCTTGCGGGTGCGCAGCCGGGCCACCCACTTGGCCGCCTCCCAGTACTGCACGCGGCTGTCGTTGTAGCCAGCCACCACCAGCATCGCCGGGTAGGCCTGGGCCTTGACGTTCTCGTAGGGCGCATAGGCCTGGATGCGCGCGTACACCTCGGGCTCTTCGGGGTTGCCCCACTCGTCGTACTCGGTGACGGTCAACGGCAGCTCGGGGTCGAGCATGGTGTTGAGCACATCGACGAAGGGCACTTCGGCAATGGCGCAACGGAACAGCTCGGGACGCTGGTTGAGCACGGCGCCGATCAGCAGGCCGCCGGCGCTGCCGCCGCTGATCGCCAACTGCTCGGAGCGGGTCACGCCTTGGGCGATCAAGTGTTCGGCGCAGGCGATGAAGTCGTCGAAACTGTTCTGCTTGTGCGCCTGCTTGCCGGCGCGATACCAGGCTTCGCCCAGCTCACCGCCGCCGCGCACGTGGGCGATGGCGAAGGCCACGCCGCGCTCGAGCAGGCTCAGGCGAGCGTGGGAGAACCAGGGGTCCAGGCTTTCGCCGTAGGCGCCGTAGCCATACAGGTACAGTGGCACGCTGCGGCCCAGGTCCTGGCGTCGGCGCACCAGGCTGATCGGCACCTGCGTGCCGTCCGCCGCGGTGGCCCACAGGCGCTGGCTGACGTAGTCGTCGGCATCGAATGGGCCCAGCACTGGCGTTTGCTTGAGCACCTGCTGCGCGCCGTTGGCCAGGGTCAACTGGCGCGCCTGGGCGGGGCGGTTGAGGGCCTCGTAGCGCAGGCGGATAGACGCGCTGGCGAACTCCAGGCTGTCCTGCACGTACAAGCTGTAGGCCGCGTCCGGCAGTTCGACGCGGTAGGCCGGCAGACCCTGGGGATGCACCTCGATGATCGGCAGACCGCCTTCGCGCAGGCTCAGCGTCAGCGCGCTGGCATTCAGGCTAAGGCCTTCGAGCATGATCTCGTTGCGGTGCGGCACCAGCACCTGCCACTGGGCGTGGGTGGGAACCCTGTCGGCGGGCGCATGGAACAGGGCGAAGTTGATGCCATCCTGGTTGCTGCGGATGAACCAGCGCCATTGGCCGTCGAGTTGGCCGTGGTCGGGGAAGTATTCGTGGCCTTCGACCCGTGGCGCCAGGCAGGTGAAGGGCGCCTTGGGCGTCTGGGCATCGAGCACCCAGGCCTCGCTGGTGGTCTTGCTGTTGAGCAGCAGCACCAACTGACGCTCCGAGCTGCTGCGGTAGCAGTGCAGGAAAAAGCGACCGTCCGACTCTTCGAAGACCTGCGTCGCGTCGGCCTCGCCCAAGGTGTGGCGCAGCAGGCGCCAGGGCCGGTGGGTCTCGTCCAGCTCGGCGAAGAACAGGGTGCGGCTGTCGTTGGCCCAGGTCAGGCTGCCGTCGCAGTCGTCGAAGGGCAGGGCGGTGAGGGCGCCGGTGTCCAGATCCTTGACGTACAGCGTGTAGATTTCATCGCCACGGGTGTCCAGGCTGTAGGCCAGCAGGCGATGGTCGGGGCTGACGTTGAACGCGCCCAGGGCCAGGAAGCCGCCCTCGGCCAGGGCATTGGGGTCGAGCAGCAACTGCTCGGCGCTTTCGTCGACCTGCAGGCTGTCGTCGGCCGGACGCGGGCAGCGGTAGTGACGTGGGTACTCGTCGCCGGCGGTGGTGCGGGTGTAGTAGAGGAAAGGGCCCCAGGGCGAGGGCAGCGACAGGTCGGTTTCCAGGATGCGGCCCTTGATCTGCTCGAATAGCTGCTCGCGCAGTTCGGCCTGGTCGGCCAGGCACGCCTGCTGGTAGGCGTTTTCCTGCTCCAGGTAGTCCAGTACCTCGGCGCTGTCGCGTTCCTGCAACCAGGCGTAGGGATCGTGGCCGGGGGCTTGGCGGGCAATGGGGGGCTGGGGTCTGATAGGCATGAAATGTCCCGAGATGGAAAGGGCACCTGTGCCCCTAAAAGTGTTTATCATAGGCGCCTCTTCGCCTGCCTTGCACGGACACCATGATCGAACAAGACTACACACTGGCCTGGGGCCTCTACGCCGTCGCCGCCGTGGGCTGCCTGCTGGTGGCCTTCAAGCTCACCGGCTGGATGTGGCGCTGGCTGCGCGAGCCGCTGCGGGTCTTGGTGGCCGTGCTGCTGTTCAGCCCCACCATCGTCGATCCGGTCAAGGACAGCTTCGCCCCGGCCATTGCCATCACCGCCTTGGACCTGGCGTTCAAGGTGGGCAACAACGCCTGGCGCGCGGCGTCGGACCTGGCCATGTACGGCATGATCGCCTTCGCCCTGTACCTGCTGTTCGTGCTGGTGCGCTGGCCGCTGGAAAAGCGTGCTCGCGAGCGCAAGGCGCGGGCCGAGGCCGCTGCCAGCCGACGCGCCGCCGAAGACGAGGCGATGGTCGACGATGCCCCGCAGGTCGACCTGCGCGACCGCTACCGCAGCGAGCCGCCCGCCCCGGCACCGCGCCGTCCCGCCAATGGCGGCGGTCGCGTCGAACCCCGGATCTGACACGGAGCGCTGGTCGATGTGTGAATTGCTGGGCATGAGCGCCAACGTCCCGACCGATATCGTTTTCAGCTTCACCGGCCTGATGCAGCGCGGCGGGCGCACCGGCCCGCACCGCGACGGCTGGGGCATCGCCTTCTACGAGGGGCGTGGCCTGCGCCTGTTCCAGGACCCGACCGCCAGCAGCGAATCGGAAGTGGCCAACCTGGTGCAGCGCTACCCGATCAAGAGCGAGGTGGTCATCGGCCACATCCGCCAGGCCAACGTCGGCAAGGTCTGCCTGTCCAACACCCACCCGTTCGTTCGCGAGTTGTGGGGGCGTAACTGGTGCTTCGCGCACAACGGTCAACTGGCAGGCTTCGTCGGCGAGAAGACCTTTTACCGCCCCGTGGGCGACACCGACAGCGAAGCAGCCTTCTGCGACTTGCTCAACCGCGTGCGCGAGGCCTTCCCCGAGCCGGTCGAAGCCGAGGCGCTGCTGCCGGTGCTGGTCGAGGCGTGCGCCGGTTACCGTGACAAGGGCGTGTTCAACTGCCTGCTCAGCGACGGCGACTGGCTGTTCTGCTACTGCTCCACCAAGCTGGTACACATCACCCGGCGCGCCCCGTTTGGCGCCGCGCGCCTGAAGGATGTCGACCTGATCGTCGACTTCCAGTCGCAAACCACCCCCAACGACGTGGTCACGGTGATCGCCACCGAGGCGCTCACCGAAAACGAAACCTGGCAGCGCTACACCCCCGGCCAGTGGGCCCTGTGGCGCCATGGCGAGTGCGTCGCCAACGGCTGAGGAGCGAGCATGTTCAGAAGTTACCTGCGGTTGCTGCTGTTCACCGTCGGCCTGCTGGCCGGCATCCAGGTGCCGGGGCTGGTCAAGGACTACAGTCAGCGCGTCGAAGCGCACATGCTCGAGTCGCGCGAGGCCCTGGCGGGCTTCCAGGAAACCGCCGAGCGCTTCTTCAACGGCGATCTGCAAGCGTTGCTGCGGCACTACCGCAGCAGCGACGACCCGGTGTTCAACAGCGATGCCAACAGCATCGAAAGCCTGATGACCCGTAACCAGTTGCTGGAGAGCGAGTGGCAGGCGTTGCAGGGCAACTGGGTCAGCCGTACCTGGCATGTCGTGGCGCAGGCCGATCCGCAGCTTCGCGAGGAAACGCTCAAGGGCTACAGCTACCAGATCCTGCTGGTGCCCGAGGCGATCGGCTGGGGCATCGGTTGCGGGTTCCTGCTGGCGCTGCTGGTCGAGAGCCTGTTGCTGGGCATCGGCTGGGTGATCCTCGGTGGTCGGCGGGGCGCGGTGAAGGAGAGCTGGCGCTAGGCTCTACTTCCCTGCACCAGCACGATCCTGCGCTCGCCCGCCTCCTGCGCGTAGCGCGCCAGCACCTGCCGGCACACGCCCACCACTTCCTCCACCAGGTCCACGCCCGTCTGCCAAGACGCCACCAGTTCCAGGCTCGGCGGCGCCAATAGGCCGTCGAGCAAGGCCAATTCGCCCCGTGCCAGCTCGCTGGCCACCAGCGCCGGGGGCAGTGCAGCGACGCCGAAGCCGTCACGCAGCAGTCGGGTGATCGCCGACACCGAATTCACGCAATTGAGCCGCAACCTGTGCGCGCCCGCCGCCTGCAGCAGGCTGGCGACGTCCTGATGCGGACGCGAGTTGCGTGAAAAGGTGAGGATTCGCTCGCGTGCCAGCTCGGCCAGGTCGGCGTACTCGCGGTGCAGGGCCGAGCCGCTGGCGACGATCCAGCCCATGGGGTAGCGCGCCAGGTCCAGGCTGCGAATGCGTTCTTCACGCAGCAGGTCGGTCTGCAGGATCACATCGACGAAGCCCTTGTGCAGGTGCTCGCGCAGGTTCAGCGCGGTGTCGGCGACCAGTTCGATCTCCACCTGCGGATAGCGCGCGGTCAGCTCGGCCACCAGCGCGCTCATCCAGGTGTGGATCACCGTGTCCATGATGCCCAGGCGTACCCGGCCTACCCGCGTGCGCTCGGCGCCCAAGGACTGCTTCATCGCCTGGGCGGTGTCGAGCATGCGTTCGGCGTATTCCAGCACGCGGCTGCCTTCGGGCGTCAGGCTCACCCCGCGCGAGTCGCGCAGCAGCAGCTTCACGCCCAGGTCGGCCTCCAGCGCGGCGATGCGGCTGGACACCGAGGCCTGGGTGGTGAACAGCTTCTCGGCCGTCAGGCGAAAGCTCTTGAGCCGGGCGACCCAGACGAAAGTTTCGAGAAAGCGCAGGTTCATGGAGGGCTCGCAAGGCTGGGCGATCGGTTTTTCTTGTTCCAGACCGCAGGTTTTTCTCATTGGACGCCGGTTGCGCGGCGTTCGGACAATGACGCACACGCCGCAGCGCGGCTCGCCCCGAACCATACCAACAAGACGAGGCCCTGATGAACCCCTCGACACACCGCCAACGCCTGCTGCTCAACTGCGACATGGGCGAAAGTTTCGGCAACTGGCGCACCGGCCTGGACGCCGAGGTGATGCCCTTCGTCGACTGCGCCAACATCGCCTGCGGCTACCATGCCGGCGATCCCGGCACCATGCGCCGCACCGTCGCCCTGGCGCTGGAGCATGGCGTCAGCATCGGCGCACACCCAGCGTACCCCGACCTCAACGGCTTCGGTCGCCGCTCCATGGCCTGCAGCAGCGAGGAAATCCGTGACCTGCTGCATTACCAGATCGGCGCGCTGGACGGTATCTGCAAGGTGCTCGGCGGGCGCGTGGCCTACGTCAAGCCCCATGGCGCGCTGTACAACGACATGATGGCCGACCCGCGTCAGTTGCGTACCGTGCTCGAAGCGGTGGCGGCGTACGAGGCTGGTCTGCCGCTGATGCTGATGGCCACCGCCGACGACAGCGCCGCGCAGGCCTTGGGCGAGGAGGTTGGCGTGCCGCTGTGGTTCGAGGCCTTCGCCGACCGCGCCTACACCGCCAGCGGTCACTTGGTGTCGCGACGCCTGCCCGGCGCTGTGCATCACGATCCGGCCCTGGTCGTGGAGCAGGCTGTCCGCCTGGCGCGCGGTGAGGCGCTGGTGGCCGACGACGGCAGCGCGCTGCGGCTCAACGCCGCCACCCTGTGCGTGCATGGTGACAACGAAAGCTCGGTGGCGGCCGTCCGGCAGATCCGCGAGGCCTTGGATGCGTTGCAGGCATGAGGGCGCCGCGATGAACCCGCGTATCGAAGTGGTGGCCATCGACAGCCTGATGGTGCGGCTGTTCGACGCCATCGACGAGGCCAACATGCCGTGGATCCTCGCCGCCAGCCAGCGCCTGCGCGCGGCGTTCGGCGCGCACCTGATCGACCTGGTGCCGTCCTATACCACGCTGATGCTGCAGTCCGACCTGGCCCCGGCCTTGGCGCGGGCGCGCATCGACCAGGCGCTGGCGGGACTTGCGCCCGACGCAGGCAGCAGCGGACGCCGCCATGAGATCCCGGTGTGGTACCACCCCAGCGTCGGTCCCGAGCTGCCCTTGCTGGCCGCACGCAGTGGCCTGAGCGAGCAGGAGGTCGTGCAACTGCACAGCGAGCGCGAATACCCGGTGTTCGCCCTGGGCTTCGCGCCGGGCTTCGGCTTCATGGGCCTGGTGGACGAGCGCTTGGCCACGCCGCGCCTGAGTACGCCACGCAAGCGCGTGGCCGCTGGCAGCGTGGGGATCGCGGAGCGGCAGACGGCGGCCTATCCGGCGGTGTCGCCGGGCGGCTGGAACCTGCTCGGGCGCACTCCGGTGCGCCTGTTCGACCGTGAACGTGACGGCTACAGCCTGTTGCAGCCGGGTGACCGGGTGCGTTTCGTGGCCGTATCGCACGCCGAGTTCATCGCCCTGGGCGGCGACGATCACCCGCAGGAGGCCTACGCATGAAGCAGTTGACGATCGAGGCCAGCACCGCCCTGTGCCAGTTGCAGGATGGCGGGCGCCTGGGTGTGCGGCATTTGGGCGTGACCCAGGGTGGCGCGCTGGACTGGGTGGCGATGTACTGGGCCAACTGGCTGCTGGGCAATGCCCTGGACGCCCCGGTGCTGGAGGTGGCGCTGGGCGGTTTCACGGTGCTGGCCGAGCAGGACTGCGTGGTGGCCCTGGCCGGCGCCGACCTGGACGCGCGCGTCGATGACCAGCCAGTTGCCCCTTGGCGCAGCCTGGCCTTGGGTAAAGGCCAGCGCCTGACCCTCAGGCAGCCCCGTCAGGGCGTGCGCGCCTACGTGGCTGCGCCCGGCGGTTTTCACGGGGCGGCGGTGCTGGGCAGTTGCGCCACCGTGGCACGTGAGCAACTCGGCGGCCTGGACGGCTGCGGCGGGCCATTGGCCAGAGGGCAGACGTTGCGCTTCGGCGAGGGCATACCAGCGGTGCGTGAGGTGCCTGCCGCCCTGCGCCCGACCGCTTCGGCCAAGCCGCAATTGGACCTGGTGATGGGCGCGCAGATCGGCGCGTTCAGCGGCCTCAGCCTGTTCGAGGCATTCAACCGCGACTGGACCCTGGACAGCCGAGCGGACCGCATGGGCAGCCGTCTGCTGGGGCCGCCCTTGGTGTACCAAGGACCGCCGATGATTTCCGAAGGCATTCCCCTGGGCGCCGTGCAGGTGCCGCCGGATGGCCAGCCGATCGTGCTGCTCAACGACCGCCAGACCATCGGCGGCTATCCGCGACTCGGGGCACTCACGCCCCTGGCGCTGGCGCAGTTGGCGCAATGCATGCCGGGGGCGGTGGTGCGCTTCAGGGCGGTGGTGCAGGACACTGCATGGCGCGAGCAGCAGGCGTATCTGCAACGTTGGCGGTAAGGCCCATCGCGGATGAATGGTCGCGCTACTTCGACAGGTAGCGCATCGCTTCTTCCAGGCCCTGCAAGGTCAGCGGGTACATGCGGTCTTCCATCAGTTCACGTACCAGGTGCGTGGACGCGGTGTAGTCCCAGGTCTGCCGGGGATACGGGTTGATCCACACGATCTTGCGGAATTTCTCCCTGAAGCGCTGCATCCACACATAACCCGCTTCTTCGTTCCAGTGCTCGACACTGCCGCCCGGCTGGGTAATTTCATACGGCGCCATGGCGGCGTCGCCGACGAACACCACCTTGTAGTCGTCGCCGTACTTGTGCAGCAGGTCGAACGTGGCGAAGCGTTCGGCGTTGCGGCGCAGGTTGTTCTTCCACACCGTCTCGTAGACGAAGTTGTGGAAGTAGTAGTACTCCAGGTGCTTGAACTCGGTCTTGCAGGCCGAGAACAGCTCCTCGCAGACCTTGACGTGGGCGTCCATCGAGCCGCCGATGTCGAACAGCAACAGCAGCTTGACGGTGTTGCGTCGCTGCGGGCGCATCTGGATGTTCAGCAGCCCGGCATCGCGGGCGGTATGGTCGATGGTGCCGTCGATGTCGAGTTCCTCGGCGGCGCCTTCACGGGCGAACTTGCGCAAGCGGCGCAGGGCCATCTTGATGGTGCGTGTGCCCAGTTCGACCTGGTCGTCGAGGTTCTTGTACTCACGCTGATCCCACACCTTGACCGCCTTGCCCTGGCGCTGCCCGGCATCGCCCACGCGAATGCCCTCGGGGTTGAAACCGCCCGAGCCGAACGGGCTGGTGCCGCCGGTGCCGATCCATTTGTTGCCGCCGGCGTGACGTTCCTTTTGCTCTTGCAGGCGCTGCTTGAAGGCTTCGATCAGCTTGTCCAGCCCGCCCAGGGACTGGATCTGCGCACGCTCTTCGGCGCTGAGCGAACGCTCGAACTCCTTGCGCAGCCAGTCTTCGGGGATCAGCGCCTCGAGGTGACGGTCGAGGCGGTCCAGACCGTTGAAATAGGCGGAAAAGGCGCGGTCGAATTTGTCGAAATGCCGTTCGTCCTTGACCAGAATGGTCCTGGCCAAGTAGTAGAACGCGTCCATGTCGGCGAAGACCACCCGCTGCTGCAGGGCGTCGAGCAGGTCGAGCAGTTCGCGCAGCGACACCGGCACCTTGGCTGCGCGCAGTTCGTTGAACAGGTTGAGCAGCATGGCCAGGCCCTCAGCGGTTGCCGCGACGGCTCATGAAGGCCAGGCGTTCGAGCAGTTGCACGTCCTGCTCGTTCTTCACCAGCGCGCCGGCCAGCGGTGGAATGGCTTTGGTCGGATCGCGCTCGCGCAGCACCGCTTCGCCGATGTCGTCGGCCATCAGCAGCTTGAGCCAGTCGACCAGCTCGGACGTGGAAGGCTTTTTCTTCAGGCCCGGCACCTTGCGCACGTCGAAGAACACATCCAGCGCTTCGCTGACCAGTGAGGCCTTGATGTTCGGGTAATGCACATCGACGATGCGCTGCAGGGTGTCGCGGTCGGGGAAGGCGATGTAGTGGAAGAAGCAGCGGCGCAGAAACGCGTCGGGCAGTTCCTTCTCGTTGTTTGAGGTGATGATGATGATCGGGCGCTGGGCGGCCTTGATGGTTTCGTCGGTCTCGTAGACGTAGAACTCCATGCGATCGAGTTCCTGCAACAGGTCGTTGGGGAATTCGATGTCGGCCTTGTCGATTTCGTCGATCAGCAGGATGACCCGCTCCTGGGCCTCGAAGGCTTCCCAGAGCTTGCCTTTCTTCAGGTAGTTGCGCACGTCGTGAACCTTGTCCACGCCCAACTGCGAGTCGCGCAAACGGCTGACGGCATCGTACTCGTACAGGCCCTGCTGGGCCTTGGTGGTGGACTTGATGTGCCAGGTGATCAGGCGCGCGCCCAGGGCCTCGGCCAGTTGTTCGGCGAGCAGGGTCTTGCCGGTGCCGGGCTCGCCCTTGACCAGCAGCGGGCGTTCGAGGGTGATGGCCGCATTGACCGCCAGCTTCAGGTCGTCGGTGGCGACGTAGTTGCGGGTGCCTTCGAATTTCATGAAACCGTTCCTTTATGAGGTGTCAGGGGTGGCCTTGGGGGAGCGGGTTCATCCGCGAAGGCTGCACCGCTGACGACGCGTGTCGGTAATGTGCCCGCGACTATAACCCGCACCTCGGCGAGCGAAAATGCAGACCCGATATTCACTGGCTGAATGCCCCGTCAGGCAATGCTCAATTCGAGGTCGGCGCGGGCTGTTCGTAGCGGGCATTGAAGGCCTGGACGAAGCCATTGCGCAGGATCTGCAGGAATGCCTCGAAGGCGCTGATGTCCTGCTGGTGAACGCTGCCGCTGAGCTCGACGCGGGTGGCGAATTGATTCTTCGGCTGGTTCTTGAGCACGGTTTCGCTGGCCCCGACCAGCGCTTCCCAGATCGAGCGGAACACGCCCTTGTTCTTGTTCTCGACGTCCTGCTGCCAGTCGAACACGTCCACGTTGCGCAACAGCGGCTTGATGTAGCCCTTGAGCCGGCCGTTTTCGGCCTGGGCCTCGATCACCACATCGCCATTACCGGCGTTGAAATCGAATTTGCCGTAGGCGCTGGCGAAGTCGTTGAGGCGGCGCAGTTCGATACCTGTCGCACGCAGGCGGAACTCGAAGTCGTCGAAGTCGCTGAACGGATCGAAGGTGGCGCGGCTTTCCACCTTGGCGTCGCCGGCGATCAAGGCTGTGGCCTGGAAGCTGGCATCGCGCCGGCCAGCCTCGTCGCGCACGTTGGTCAGGTTGCGGATGCTGGCCTGCAGTCGAGTGGCCTTGAGATTGACCGGGGGCTTGGAATTGAAGTTTCGGAAGGTCAGGGTGCCGTCGTCGATGCGCACCTCGTTCAGGGTGATCGGCAACAGCTTTTCCAATTGGGCGCGCCAGTCGGTGCCCTGGCCGGTCTGGGAGTTCTGCTTGCTTCCGCCGTCGACGAAGTTCAGTTCCGGGTGCACGAAGGCCACTTCGGCCACTACCGCCTGGTCGTACCACAGTGCATGCCAGCTCACCGACAGGTCGATCAGCGGTGCATCGAGCAGCGGCACCGGCACCTTGCCGCTGGTCTTGACGATCTTCAGCCCGTTGATCTGGTAGGCCCCGCGCCACCAGGCCAAGTCCACGTCGCTGACCTGGCCGCGGTAGTCGCCCATGTCGGCCAGCTTGTCGTTGAGGTAGTCGCGCACCAGGTAGGGCAGGGCCAGGTGCAGGGCCACCAACAGCACGACCAGGCCAGCCAGGCCGAGCAGCGGCCAGCGATAGCGAGCTTTCATCCCAGGGTCTCCAGGTCAGGTTGTGCGGTTGACCGCCCGTTGCCCGGCTTGGTTCGACCGGGCTTTACGCCGTGCCGGGGGCAGGCTTACCCTTGAGGTTTTCCGCCTGTTTCCCACGATTCAAGGACTGCAGCCATGAGCCGTATCTACGCCGACAACGCCCATTCCATCGGCAACACGCCGCTGGTGCAGATCAATCGCATCGCCCCGCGTGGGGTGACCATCCTGGCGAAGATCGAAGGACGCAACCCAGGCTATTCGGTCAAGTGCCGCATCGGCGCCAATATGGTCTGGGACGCCGAAGGCAGCGGCAAGCTCAAGCCGGGCATGACCTTGGTCGAACCGACCTCGGGCAACACCGGCATCGGCCTGGCCTTCGTCGCGGCTGCACGTGGCTACAAGCTGATCCTGACCATGCCGGCGTCCATGAGCCTGGAGCGGCGCAAGGTGCTCAAGGCGCTGGGCGCCGAGCTGGTGCTGACCGATCCGGCCAAGGGCATGAAGGGCGCGATCGAGAAGGCCGACGAGATCGTCGCCTCCGACCCTGCGCGTTACTTCCTGCCAGGCCAGTTCGAGAACCCAGCCAACCCGGCCATCCACGAGAAGACCACCGGCCCGGAAATCTGGAACGACACCGACGGCGCGGTCGATGTGCTGGTGGCGGGCGTGGGCACCGGCGGCACCATTACCGGCGTATCACGCTACCTCAAGCACACCCAGGGCAAATCGATCCTGTCGGTGGCGGTGGAGCCGGCGGCCTCGCCGCTGATCACCCAGGCCCTGGCCGGTGAGGAGCTCAAGCCAAGCCCGCACAAGATCCAGGGCATCGGTGCCGGTTTCATCCCGAAGAACCTGGACCTGTCGATCGTCGACCAGGTGGAGTTGGTCACCGACGAAGAAGCCAAGGCCATGGCCATCCGTCTGATGCAGGAAGAGGGCATCCTCTGCGGCATCTCCTGCGGCGCCGCCATGGCCGCTGCCGTCCGCCTGGCAGAAAAGCCGGAAATGCAAGGCAAGACGCTGGTGGTGATTCTCCCGGACTCCGGCGAGCGCTACCTGTCGAGCATGCTCTTCAGCGACCTGTTCACCGACCAGGAACTCCAGCCCTGAGCGCAGGCGCTCAGCGCCAAGCGCTAACAAGCTACAAGCTGCAAGCTACAAGCTACAAGCTACAAGCTGCAAGCTACAAGCTACAAGCTACAAGCTACAAGCTACAAGCTACAAGCTGCACCGTGGAACGCCACCGATCAGCTTGCCGCTTGAAGCTTGCCACTTACCGCTCGAAAAAAGGCTTGATCGGGATCAGGTTGCAGCTGTCTGGGATGGGTTTATCATGTCCGGCTATTCGGGGACGGCCTGATTCCCCCAAAGGAGTGTTGCATGACCTTTTCCTTCCTCGCCAAGGCGGGTGTCCTGCTGGTGTTCTTCGGCAGTGTGCTGTTCGTGCACCTGCGGGGCAAGGCGCGCTTGCCGGTGCTGCGCCAGTTCGTCAACCATTCGGCGCTGTTCGCGCCCTATAACAGCCTGATGTACCTGTTCTCCGGGGTGCCGTCCAAGCCGTACCTGGACCGTCAGCGCTTTCCCGAGCTGGATGTACTGAAGAACAACTGGCAGGAAATTCGCGAAGAGGCCATGCGCCTGTTCGACGAGGGTTACATCCGCGCTGCGGAAAAGGACAATGATGCCGGCTTCGGTTCGTTCTTCAAGAAGGGCTGGAAGCGTTTCTACCTGAAGTGGTATGACAAGGCCCTGCCTTCGGCCGAGGCGCTGTGCCCACGCACCGTGGAACTGGTCAACAGCATTCCCAACGTCAAGGGTGCGATGTTCGCCCTGCTGCCGGGCGGTAGCCACCTCAATCCGCACCGCGATCCGTTCGCCGGCTCCCTGCGCTATCACCTGGGGCTGTCCACGCCGAACTCCGACGACTGCCGCATCTACGTCGACGGCCAGGTCTACGCCTGGCGTGACGGCGAGGACGTGATGTTCGACGAAACCTACGTGCACTGGGTGAAGAACGAAACCGACGTGACCCGGGTGATCCTGTTCTGCGACGTCGAGCGTCCGCTGAACAGCCCGCTGATGACCCGCATCAACCGTAAGGTCAGCGCGTTCCTCGGCCGCGCCACCGCGCCGCAGAACACCGACGACGAGCGCGTGGGTGGCATCAACCAGGCCTACGCCTGGAGCAAGCGCTTCAGCAACCGCATCAGTACCCATGTGAAACAGTTCAAGCGGGCCAACCCCAAGGCCTACCGTGTGCTGCGACCGGTGCTGGCCGTATTGGTGGCCTACCTGTTGTATCGCTGGTTGTTCTGATCTGCCTGCCCCGGCGTCGTCGACGACGCCGGGGCCTTCCCTCAGCGGCGCGCCGGTCGCAGCACCAGCCACAAGGCCGCGCCGATCATCACCCCGCCATACAGGTGCGCCAGCGACAGCGGCTCGCCCAACAGCCACGCCCCCCAGAGTACGCCGAATACCGGAATCAGAAAGGTCACCGTGGTGGCCTTGACCGGCCCGATCTCGTCCAGCAGGCGGAAGTACAGGATGTAGGCGAACGCCGTGCACACCAGCCCCAGTCCCAGCAACGAGCCCCACACCGACCAGCCGCCCCAACTGGGCGGCGGCTGGGTCAAGGCGCTCCAGGCGAACAGCGGGGCCAGCAGCAAGGTGGCACCGAGCATGCTGCCCAGGGCCGATAGCCGACTGTCCAGCCCGCTGATCCAGCGCCGTGCGAGAAAGCCGGCGAAGCCATAACAGGTGGTTGCCGCCAGGCACGCCAGCGCGCCTTGCAGCAGCGCCAGGTCCAGCGCGACCGGGCCGGCACCGCTGAGGATGGCCACGCCGAACAGCCCCAGGAAAATCCCGCACAGCTTGGGCAGGGTCATGGCCTCATGGAAGAACAGCGCGCCGATCAGCACGCCCATCAGCGGCGTGGTGGCGTTGAAGATCGCCGAGTAGCCGGCGGGCAGCACTTGCGCGGCCACCGAATAGAAGGTCGCCGGAATGCCCGAGTTGATCATGCCCAGCACCAGACAGGCGCCGAGCTTGCCCTGAAAGTCCCAGCGCACGCGCCCGGCGGCGAGGATGGCGATCAGCCCGAGGCAGGCGATGGACACGCGGAAAAAGGCGGTAGGCAGTGCGCCCAGCTCTGGCGCGATGATGCGCATGAACAGGAAGCTCGCGCCCCAGACGGCGGCGAGGGTCAGCAGGCGGGCGAGGGCGATGGGGCTCACGGACATCTCCGGTGGACGGGACAGGGGCGCGAGTGTACGTGAGCGGGGAGGGGCTTTCCTGTCGTTTCTTGCGATGTGAACCGGTCAGCCCTTGAGGCACTTCAACTGGCTGAAGTCCTGGCGCACCTTGCCCAGCCGCTCGATCAGCAACTGGCGCTGCGCCGCGCTGCTCTGCTGCAGCAAGTCGACCAACAGGCTGCGGGCCTGGCGCTCGGTGTTGTCGAAGGCAGCGCGGTAGGCCGGCGACCACAGGCTCTGCTTGTCCTGTAGCAACTGCGCCAGGCGCGGCTCGAAAGCCGGGGTTTGGCGCTGGTCCATGGCCAGCAGCAACTGCTGCTGCCAGGCCTGGCGGTTGGCGATCCACTCACGGTTCTGATCGCCCAGCGCCTGGGACCAACTCATCACCCGCTGACGCTGGACGGCGCTGAGCTCGCCCAGCCAGGGCTTGAGGCGCTTGTGCATACGCGTGGCGCGCTCTTCTATCTGCCTGGGCAGCGGGGTATCGACGTACTCTTTCTGGCGCTCGGCGATGTCGTCGCTGAACGCCTTGCGCATCTCGGCCACCTGGGCATCGCTCATGTCGCGCAATAGCTCGGCGGCCGACGGGGTGATCGCCTCGGCCACCCGCCCGATGGCCAGGCGCGCCTCGGCGGTGCGCTGTTGCAAGGCCTGGTCGGTGACCGCCTGGTCGGCGACCATCTGCCGGACCTTGTCGAGCCAGTCGAGATAGCCCGGCAACTGCGTTTTGCAGTGCCAGGCCAGGTGATCCTTGAGCCGTTCGTCGAGCAGCGCCTTCTGCTGGCGGTTCATGTCCAGGTAGTCGCCCAGCGACCAGGGCACCAGGCGGTCGAGGTTGCGGTAGGCGAGGTCGATACGCGTGCAGGCCCCCAGCGTCAGGGCCAGGCCGACGATGAGCACCAGGGTGCGGATGAGCTGGGCAGGCATGCGCGAATCCTTGCAGTGACGGACCAGGGAGTAGACGCGGCGGCACGCTCGGCGGTTCCAGCGGATCGGCAGCCCGGGCGCATCGGGTGTAGAATAGCCGCCTTGTCTGGAGGAACATCGGAAATGGCTCTGCTTGGGCGTTACAACAGTTTGCAAATCGTGAAACACGTGGAGTTCGGTCTCTACCTGGACGGCGGCGCCGACGGCGAGATCCTCCTGCCCAGGCGCTACTTCCCCAAAGACGCTGAGCTGGAGCTGGACGACTGGCTCAACGTGTTCATCTACCTGGACAGCGAAGATCAGCTGATCGCCACCACCGAAAAGCCCAAGATCCAGGTCGGTGGATTCGCCAGTCTCAAGGTCAAGGACATCAACGGCGCCGGTATCTTCCTCGACTGGGGGCTGTCCAAGGACCTGCTGATGCCCTACTCCGAAGAAGTGCAGCCGCTGAAGATCGGCGACTACTGCGTGGTCCACGCCTACCTCGACAAGCGCACCCGGCGCATCACCGCCACCGCGCGCCTGGACCGCTACCTCGATCGCACCCCGGCCGACTATTCGCCGGGTCAGCCGGTGGAACTGCTGGTGGCTGGCGAGACGCCGATGGGCTTCAAGGCCATCATCAACAGTCGCCACTGGGGCCTGATCCACAAGAACGAGGTGTTCAAGTTCCTGCGTTCGGGGATGCACGAACAGGGCTTCATCAAGGAAGTGCGCCACGACGGCAAGATCGCCCTGAGCCTGCAACCGGTGGGCGCGGCGCTGGCCGACGACCTGCAGGCGCAGATCCTCAAGCGCCTGGAGGAGGCCGGTGGGGTGTTGCCGGTGTGCGACAAGAGCGCGCCGGACGTCATCGCCAAGCTGTTCAACGTCAGCAAGGGCAACTTCAAGAAAGCGATCGGTGGCTTGTTCAGGCAGGGTCTGATCGTCATCCATGACGATCGCATCGAGCGCGCCTGATCAGCCCTGCACGAAGGGGCTGAAGTCCAACTGCTCACCGCCCGGGCGGGTGTCGCGCAGCAGCGAGTCGCGGTCGGCGCTGAGTGCCAGGCTGATGGTCGAGCGGCGCTTGCCGGGGTTGCGGATTTCCATCTGCTCCTGATGCGCGCGCAGGAAGTTCACCGGCACCTTCAAGTGTTGCAGCGTGTCGGTATCGGGGGTGTGCAGCAGCAGGTTGACCCAATCGGGCTGGCCTTTGCGCAGCAAGCCCACCGGCACCTCGAACCACCACAGGTTGCGTTTCTTGTCGAGGATGGCGAACAGGGTGTTGTCGCGGTCGAGCACCGGCCGGGCCAGCGCTTCGTTGCGCCGGGCAATGGCGGTGGGTTTGTCGAGTTTCATGCAGGTTCCTGCGGGTTGACGCCTGAAAGGCCTGACATTGTGCAAGGCGGCGCGGGGCGCGGCAAGGTCTGCAGGGTTCACGGCAGCCACGGCGCACCGGCCGTCGCTGCCGTGGCCCGGCTCATCGCCGTAATGACGGGCTCAACTCCGAGGTCGCGCCATCGGCGGTCGTCACCGTGGCGGTGAAACTGTGCAGTGCGTCGATGTCGCTCAACATCATCTCGAAGCGTGCGTGGCCTTGAGCATCGCTGTTGGCCAGCACCTCGCCCAGATAGTGTTCGGCCTCCTGGCCATCGGCCGTGGAGTTGCCGAACACTTCGACACGCAGCCGGCTCGAGGCCGGTCCCTGCACCTCTCCTCTGAGCAACGCGCCGTCCAACGCCAACAGTCGTGGCGCGGGTTGATTATGGTTGGGCAGCGGCTGGCACGGCTGGGGCTGGCCGTTGGCGTCGCAGATGATCGCCTGGTCCTGTTTCGCCAATTCCGCTCCGACGCCGCGCGAGCCGACGTACAGCGCATGCGCCTGGGCCGGCACGCCGAAGACGATGGCCCCGGTACGCTGGTTCGGCACGCACGAGCCGCCCGCCTGGCAGCGACGGATGTCCAGGCCGTTGCCCCAGATGCGGTTGGCGGTCAGGCGCGTGGCAGTCACTTGTGGCTCTGGACGCAGGGCCACACCGATGCGGTTGCCGTGGATCAGGTTGCCGTCGAGCACGTTGTCTTCGCCCGTGACGCTGACGCCGATGGAGTTGCCGGTGAAGGTGTTGGCGCCCAGGTAGTTACGCTTGCCCCAGTTGATCTGCAGACCGTCGGAGTAGTGCTCGAAGCGGTTGCGCACCACGGTGTTGTCGTTGCCCAGCAGGATTTCGATGCCTTGGGACGGCTCGGGATTGGCGTCGGTGGAGCGGAACAGGTTGTCGGCCACCAGGTTGAAGGCCGCGCCACGGGTCAGTTCCAGACCGTCGCCGTTGTCGATCAGTTGATTGCGCAACACCTTGTTGTTGATCGTGGTGGTGGCGGTCGGATTACCGGCGCCGTCGTCGCCGGTGAGCATGATGCCGGCACCGCCCTTGTTGGCGACGATGCGGTTGTCCTCTATCACGTTGCCGCTGGCGCGGTTGACCAGGATGCCGATGCAGAAATTGCGCACCTCCAAACCGCTCACGTGCACGCCCTGGGTGTCGCGCAGCACTAGGCCGGGGTAGCTGGTGCTGCGCACGTTGGTGCCGAACTGGCCGGGCAGGGCGCCGGGGCAGGTCCGCACGCCCTGGTCGCGGATGTAGCCGGAGCCGTCAATGGCGATGTATTGACCGTCACGCGCCCAGGACAGCCCGGTGATGCGCAGCGGCCCCTTGATCTCCGGCAGCGCCCGGTTGGGGCGGATGACATAAGGCGGCTCGCCCGCGGGCACGATGTCGATGCGATAACGGCCAGGGGCTGCATTGCTGGTTTCCAGCGCCCAGCGCAGGGTGCCGGGCTGGCCATCGTCGCTGTAACGATCGACGCGCAGGATTTCAGGGGTGGTCGGGTCTGCCGCCAGGGCAGGCAGGGGCAGCAGCGGCAGGGCGGCTGCGAGCAAGGTGATCAGACGCATGGGCAGGTTGGTCCGCAAACTGTTGTTGTTATGAGCGGCCGATTCTAGAGGCGCGGGTCAGGCTCTTGCAGTGAGCGAAGGTCGATTCGGTGCGGTATTCGCCCGCTGTTTGCCGCCGGGTTCGGCGAGGTGAAAAAGTTTGAAACTCCCCGACAAGCCCAGCGGTCAACCTTTTGTCGGCACGGTTCACGTGTCTCTATCAGGAGATTCACCATGAGCGGCACTAAAGACAAAGCGAAGGGCCTGGCGAACGAAGCCATCGGCAACGTCAAGCAAGGTGTTGGCAAGGTCACCGACAGCGACAAGCTGAAGGCCGAAGGTAAAGCCCAGGAACTGAAGGGTGAAGCTCAGCAGAAAGTCGGCAAGGTCAAGGACAAGCTCGACAAGTAACTGCCTGTAACGCTCAAGGCCGCCCAGTGGATGAGCGACTACGCTCTTTCACGCGGCGGCCTTTTACTGTGGGTTGTCGCAACCTGAGTAGGTTTTTTCCTGAAACAGGCAGGGAGCAGTACACCAGCCGCGTGGTCTATTAGACTTGACCGCCTTGTGACAACCACGACGATCGAGCGGCGAAAGGAGACGCTATGATTTTTCCCGCCTTGCAGGGGCTGCCTCTGCACCGCGTGATGGTGCGCACCGTCCAGGAGTTCCTTGACGACGAGATGTCCACCTACGCCTCGGCACTGGCCTACCAGATGCTGTTTTCGCTGTTCCCCTTCATCCTGTTCCTGATCGCCCTGATCGGTTTCCTGCACCTTCCCGACTTCTTCTCCTGGCTGCGCCTGCAAACCGAACTGGTGTTACCGCCCCAGGCGCTGGAACAGGTCAATCCGGTGATCGACCAATTGCAGCAGTCCAAGGGTGGGCTGGTGTCGGTGGGTATCGTCATCGCCCTGTGGACCGCCTCTGCCGGCGTGCGCCTGATGATGAGCGCAATGAATGCCGCTTATGACGTGCCCGAGGGCCGTCCGGTGTGGAAGCGCATTCCCCTGTCGATCTTCTACACCATCGGTATCGCCGGCATGCTGCTGATGGCGGCGGCACTGATGGTACTTGGCCCGCAGGTGATGGAGTGGATCGCCGCCCAGGTCGGCCTGCAAGAGGTGATCGTCACCGTTTGGACGGTGCTCCGTTGGCCGGTCATCATCCTGCTGATGATGGTCGCGGTGGCGTTGATGTATTACGTCATGCCGGATGTGAAACAGAAATTCCGCTTCATCACGCCGGGGTCGGTGCTGGCGGTGGTTGTGTGGATCCTGGCTTCACTGGGCTTTGCCTATTACGTGAAAACCTTCGCCGACTACAACGCCATGTACGGCAGCATCGGGGCAATCATCGTCCTGCTGCTGTATTTCTACATTTCCTCTGCGGTGCTGCTGCTGGGCGCCGAGATGAATGCGGTGATCGAGCACATGTCGGCCGAGGGCAAGGATCCTGGGGAGAAGGACTTCGACGGCGAGAAACCCAAGGAAACCATCACCGTGCTTGGCCACGAGCAGCCGGTATCGGCCGAGTCGCACCCGCGCCAGCCTGATGCCTGAAGCGCGATTCAGCCTGGCGTGAACCCCGCCCGCACCAGCGCCACCAGTGACTTGCTGCGCTGGTAGCGGGCCAACCGAGAAGCCAGTTCAGCGGGCAGGGCATGGGTTGAGTCGAAACCCAGCCGAGCATAGAAGGTCTGCAGGTCGGGGTGGCAGAATAGCCAGGTCGGGCCTGGACGTGCTGCCAGTGACGCCTCGATCAACCCCGCCGCGATGCCTTTCCTGCGCCACGGTTCGGCGACGAACAATCCCGTCAACCACTGACCCCCGGCAACCGGCGTCAGGCTCAGCGCGCCGATCAGGCCGTCAGCCCGTGCTACCCATGACTCACCGTCACCACTGGCGCGCATGCGCGAGCCCTGCTGGCGATAGAAATGATCGAGCAAGCGGCGCTGTGAGTGGCATAGCCGTTGATAGTCAGGCGGAGTCATGGGCAGCTTTGTCGCAGATTGTTGCATTTGGAGCAAGGGTGAAACTCCGACTGCCGGGTTCACGTATTGCGTGGCGGGCGTAAAATTCCAGCTATCCCTTTCGCATTGTCCGAAGCGGGATTCGTGCTTCGTGTCACCGCTTCGGTGACAACTTCTCCACGCCAGTGACGGCACAAGAAGTCGATCTAGCCGATTGTCTTCAAGGTCTTGAATCATGAAACCATTATTGATCCTCGCATTGGTCGGGATGTCTTCGTTCGCCCTGGCGGATGAGGTCAAGACGGCCCAGGCCCAACCCCCGGTGCAATACGACTACTCGACCAACCTCGATATCAAGCGGGTCATCCATCTGTCGACCCTGCCCAATGTCTGCGAGGTGGTACCCGCGACCATGATCTACGAAGATCACCAGGGGCAGGTGCACACCCTTCAATACCGCGCCATGGGCGAGGGTTGCCAGCAGGGCTAGGTGCGTCAGTCACTGCCGTCGTCCAGCACTGCGCGCACGATCTCCAGCCCCTGTGTGAGCTGCGCGCGGCTGACGGCCGCCGACAGGCTGATGCGCACGGCTTTCACTGCCTCGCCGCCCACCGCGAACACGCTGGCTGGCACCACTTCCACGCCCCGTTGCCGACACGCCGCCGCCAAGGTTTCGGCGCAGGCGGGTGTGCGCACCCAGATATGCGGGGACGGCGCCTCGCGGGTGAGCAAGGCCTCGCCCAACCACCGTCGGGCCAGACGCCAGCGTTGCTCGACTTCCTCGCGCTGCTGGGCCAACCGGCGTGCTGCCGTCCCCTCGCCGATCCACTGGCAGGCGATCTGCAGATTCAGCGGTGATACCGACCAGTGGGTGGCGCGGGTGTGAGGGTCGATGCGCTCGAGCAGGTCCGGCGACGCCGCGATCCAGCCCACCCGCAGCCCGGCGGCCACGGTTTTCGACAGGCTGCTGACCAGCACGCCACGGCCATCGAGCAGTGGATACAACGGTGGCCGTTCGCTGAACGCACCGTAGACATCGTCCTCGATCACCCACAGCTCATTGCGTCGGACCACGTCGGCGATGGCCTGGCGACGGGCTTCGTCCATGCACGCTCCGGTGGGGTTGTGCAGCGTCGGCGTGGTCACCAGTACCCGCGCGCCGCTGGCCCTCGCCACCCGCTCCAGGGCCTCGGGGCGCAAGCCTTGACCGTCCAGTGCAACGCCCTGCACGGGAAGGCGCAGCTGTCGACAGGCGGCCTTGATGCCGGGCGCGCTCAGCGCTTCGACCATCACCGGCTCGCCGGGCTGGCACAGCGACTGCAACACGCAGGTCAGTGCCTGTTGCGCGCCGCCGCACAGCAGCAGGTCGTCGGCATCCACGGTGATGCCGCGCAGGCTGAGCCAATGGGCGCCCTGCAGGCGGCCCAGCAGCAGTCGATCATGGTCCAGGTAGTGATCCAGCAGGTTGAAGTCGCCTGCCTGCAGCAACGATTGCAGACTCTGTTGCAGATCCTGTGGGGCCAGGTCGGCCACCGGCACGTTGGTCGACAGGTCGATCAGGGTCGGATGGCGGTCATGCTGCTTGAGGCGAAACAGCGTCGCTTCCTTGCTCCCCGCCAGCACATAGGTGCCGCGCCCGACTTCGCCGGCCACCAGGTGGCGGGCGGCCGCTTCGCGATAGGCTTGCTGCGTGGTGCTCGGATTGAGCCCCAGCTTCCACGCCAGGCGCCGCTGCGGGGGAAGGCGTTCGCCGACTGTCAGTTCACCGCGCTCGATGGCCATGGCGATGGCCTCGACCAGCGCCAGGTAGCGGGGTTGGTCATCATCGACCAGGTGAGGTGTCCACACGAAATTGCGGCCCATGCAATATAAGGTTTGACCCATACAATGCCGGGCACTCAGGATCGAGGCAACTGCAACCGAGAAGGATGACCGCCATGTTCGATCTCACCGCCCTGCGCGAAGCCGCCGATTTCGTTCATCAGCATGTGCCGCCGACGCCTCAGTTGGCCTGGCCGCTGCTGGCCGAGCGGACTGGATGCCAGGTATGGGTCAAGCACGAAAACCATGCCCCTACCGGCGCCTTCAAGGTGCGCGGCGGACTGGTCTACGTGCGTTCACTGCTCGACAGCGGCGAGGTGCCCGCTGGCCTGGTGACCGCGACCCGCGGCAATCACGGGCAAAGCATGGCGCTGGCGGCGCGGCAAGCGGGCCTGCCGCTGGTGATCGTGGTGCCTGAAGGCAATTCGCTGGAAAAGAACGCGGCCATGCGCGCGCTGGGGGCGGAACTGATCGAGCATGGCGTCGATTTCGACGTGGCCCGCGAGCACGCGGCACAACTGGCCCAGGCCCGTGGCTACCTGATGGTGCCGTCGTTCCATGCGCAACTGGTACGCGGCGTGGCGACTTACGCCTTGGAGCTGTTCGAGGCGGTGACCGGTCTTGACACCGTCTACGTGCCGATCGGCATGGGCTCGGGCATCTGTGGGTTGATCCAGGCGCGGAACCTGCTGGGGCTGCGCACCGAGATCGTCGGCGTGGTCTCCAGCGCGGCGGATGCCTATGCGCGCAGCTTCGAATCGGGGCGTATCGTCACCACCGCCAGCGCGAACACCTTCGCCGACGGCATGGCCTGCCGCGTGCCCAACCCCGAGGCCTTCGCCCTGGTGCGAGAGCACGCGGCGCGGATCGTGCGGGTGAGCGACGATGAGATCGCCCAGGCCATGCGTCTGTACCACGAAACCACCCACAACACCGCCGAAGGTGCCGGTGCTGCGGCGTTGGCGGCGCTGCTGCAGGAGCGCGAACGTCAGGTCGGCAGGCGTGTGGCAGTGGTATTGAGCGGCGCGAACGTGGACCGTGCGCGCTACGCGCAGGTCCTGGCAGGCTGAGCCCTCAGCTGGCGACGAAGTTCGGCGGCGACACCAGTTCGACGGTCTGCTGCTTGCGCGGGGCGAGAATCTCGGCCTCGCCGGAGACCACCAGTTCGTCGTTCTGGTTGTAGACGTTGGTGGCGATGCGCACTTTGAACTTGGGCAGCTTCTCGAGAATTTCCAGGCGCACGGTCAGGGTGTCGCCGATCTTCACCGGCTTCTGGAAGCTCATTTGCTGACCCAGGTAGATGGTGCCCGGCCCTGGCAGGGTGCAGGCCACCGCAGCACTGATCAGTGCGCCGCTGAACATGCCGTGGGCGATACGCTCGCGGAACATGCTCTTGGCGGCGAACTCGGCATCCAGGTGCACCGGGTTGTGATCGCCGGACATCGCAGCGAACAGCTGGATGTCGCGTTCTTCCACCGCTTTTTCGTAACTGGCCGTCTGGCCGACTTCGAGGGCTTCGTAGGGCGTGTTGCTGACCTGGGTCATCAGGGCTTCCTTGAGAGGGACGAGGCGGGTGTTCATTCGCTACGGGCTGGACGGTTCAGGGCCAGGGCCTGTTCCAGCCAGGCGATGATGTCGCGGGTGACCTCGTCGCGATGGGTTTCATTGAGCACTTCGTGCCGGGCATCGGGGTAGACGCGCAATTGTACATGGCGGTTACCGGTGGCGCGCAGCGCGTCGGCCAGATGGGTGAGACGTCCGCCGGCACTGACCGGATCACATTCGCCGCCGATCACCAGCAGCGGCAGGTCCGGGTCGATCTGCGCCAGGTGGCGGGGCTGGCTGATCTGCACCAGGCCTTGCAGCAGGTCGAGCCATAGCTGATTGCAGCAGCGAAAGCCGCACAGCGGGTCGTTGAGGTAGGCGTCCACCTCCTGCGCATCGCGGCTGAGCCAGTCGAAGGCGGTGCGGTTGGGCCTGAATGCCTTGTTGAAGGCGCCGAACGACAGCCAGTCGATCACGCCGCTGCGCCCGCGCGGCCCCTGGCGCCAGGTTTCCAGGCGGGCGATCAGCCGCGCCGCACGGTACAGCGCCGCCGGCCGGCTGTTCGAGCCGCTGAGCACGGTGCCTTGCAGGCTGGCGCTGTGGTGCAGCAAATAGGCCTGGGCGAGGTAGCTGCCCATGCTGTGGCCGAACAGAAACAGCGGCGTGCCGGGAAACTGCTGGCCGATGTACTGGCTGAGCAAGCCCAGGTCATCGAGCACCGTGCTCCAGCCATTGCGCTCGGCGAACAGGCCCCGATCGGCCGGTGCGGCGGTGCGGCCGTGACCGCGCAGGTCGGGTGCGAACAGGGCGAAACCGGCCTCGTTCAGCGCCTGGCCCAGTCGTCCATAGCGTCCGCCATGCTCGGCCATGCCGTGGACCAGCAGCACGACGGCCTTGACCGGGGTGAGCGGCAACCACTGGTGGACATACAGGCTGCACCGCTCGCCGGTGGGTAGCCAGAAGGCGTTGGGAGACATGACCGATCCTTTGCGCACGGGCCTCAGATCAGTGTATGCACAATGACCAGAATTGCAGGGAGGGCACAAATAAGATTCACGATGTTAATGGCAGCCCTTCCTGTGTTTGTCCCCTCAGGCTTACCTGCTAACGTCGGCTGAACGCCTGTTTGCCAAGGGCAATCAGGGCATGGACGGTTCAGGCTGAGGAACAACAATAAATGCAAGCCGACTTCTGGAACGACAAACGCCCGGTGGGCGTGCCCTCCACCCTCGACATGGGCGACTATGCGTCGGTCGTCGAGGTTTTCGAGCGCGCCTGTAAGCGCTTCGCCGAGCGCCCGGCGTTCAGCAACCTGGGCGTCACCCTGACCTATGCCGACCTGGATCGCCACTCGGCCGCCTTCGCCGCCTGGTTGCAGCACCATACCGACCTGGCGCCCGGCGAGCGCATCGCCGTGCAGATGCCCAATGTGCTGCAGTACCCGATCGCCGTGTTCGGCGCCATGCGCGCCGGGCTCATCGTGGTCAATACCAACCCGCTGTACACCGAACGCGAGATGCGTCACCAGTTCAAGGACTCCGGCGCCCGCGCGCTGGTGTACTTGAACATGTTTGGCCAGCGCGTGCAGAACGTGCTGCCGGACACCGGCATCGAGTACCTGATCGAGGCGAAGATGGGCGACCTGCTGCCTGCCGCCAAGGGCTGGCTGATCAACACCGTCGTCGACAAATTGAAGAAGATGGTGCCGACCTATCGTCTGCCCCAGGCGCTGTCGTTCAAGCAGGTGCTGCGCCAGGGCCGTGACCTTCGCCGCACCCCGGTACCACGCACGCTCGATGACGTCGCCGTGCTGCAGTACACCGGCGGCACCACAGGCCTGGCCAAAGGCGCGATGCTGACCCACCGCAACCTAGTGGCCAACATGCAGCAGGTGCTGGCCTGCTTTTCCCAGCATGGCCCCGACGGCCAGCCGCTGATCAAGGAAGGGCAGGAGGTGATGATCGCGCCGCTGCCGCTTTATCACATCTATGCCTTCACCGCGAACTGCATGTGCATGACCGCCACCGGCAACCACAACGTGCTGATCACCAATCCCCGCGACATCCCTGGTTTCATCAAAGAGTTGGGCAAGTGGCGTTTCTCGGCGTTGCTGGGGCTCAACACGTTGTTCGTCGCGCTGATGGACCACCCAGGCTTCGCGTCGCTGGACTTCTCGTCGCTGAAGGTCACCAATTCGGGGGGCACGGCACTGGTCAAGGCCACGGCCGAGCGCTGGGAAACGCTCACGGGCTGTCGCATCGTCGAAGGGTACGGCCTCACCGAAACCTCGCCGGTGGCCAGCACCAATCCCTACGGCACGTTGGCGCGATTGGGTACGGTGGGTATTCCGGTGGTGGGCACGGCGTTCAAGGTCATCGATGACCAGGGTCAGGAGCTGCCGCTGGGCGAGCGCGGCGAGCTGTGCATCCAGGGGCCGCAGGTGATGAAGGGCTACTGGCAACAACCGGAGGCCACGGCCGAGGCGCTGGATGCCGAGGGTTGGTTCAAGACCGGTGACATCGCGGTGATCGATGCCGAAGGCTTCACCCGTATCGTCGACCGCAAGAAGGACATGATCATCGTCTCGGGCTTCAACGTGTACCCCAATGAAATCGAAGATGTGCTCATGGGCCACCCGCAGGTGGCCAGTTGTGCGGTGATCGGCGTGCCGGACGAGCGCTCCGGCGAGGCGGTGAAGTTGTTCGTGGTGCCGCGGGCGGGCGGGGTCAGCGTCGAGGAACTGAAAACCTTCTGCAAGGCCAACCTCACCGGCTACAAAGTCCCCAAGCACATCGTGCTACGCGACTCGCTGCCCATGACCCCGGTGGGCAAGATCCTGCGCCGCGAATTGCGCGACATCGCCTGAGGTGCCAATGGCAGCAGCGGGGGTGGGTCGCTGCTGCCATTGCGCAGTCGGAGAGGTTCAGTGCTTGTTCGCCGCAGGAGGGCGAAATTCAAAATGTGACCACAATCTAAGTTAAGGTCACTTTTGTGACTGTGCGGGCCGCCACGGCCCTAGGCGGCCCCCGGCAAAGCTGCTACTCTCGGCGCGCTTCGGATGATGCGGTTTGCACTGAGCCCTCATCCCATATCAATAATAAGCGCATCGACGCGTAGAGCATTCGCTGTTGCTAAAGGAGTGGGCTTCCATGATCGAACATTTTTGGAAGGATAAGTACCCAGCCGGAATTACGGCGGAAATCAATCCTGACGAATTTCCCAACATTCAGGCCGTATTGAAGCAATCCTGCCAGCGCTTTGCCGACAAGCCGGCGTTCAGCAACCTCGGCAAGACCCTCACCTACGGTGAGCTGTACACCCTGTCCGGCGCCTTCGCCGCATGGCTGCAGCAGCACACCGATCTCAAGCCCGGCGATCGTATCGCCGTGCAACTGCCCAACGTCCTGCAATACCCCGTCGCGGTATTCGGCGCCATGCGCGCCGGTCTGGTCGTGGTCAACACCAACCCGCTGTACACCGCCCGCGAATTGGAACACCAGTTCACCGACTCCGGGGCCAAGGCGGTGGTGTGCCTGGCGAACATGGCCCACCTGGTCGAGAAGGTGCTGCCCAAGACCCAGGTCAAGCACGTGATCGTCACCGAGGTGGCCGACTTGCTGCCGCCACTCAAGCGCGTGCTGATCAACAGCGTCATCAAGTACGTCAAGAAGATGGTGCCGGCCTACCACCTGCCGCAGGCGGTGCGCTTCAACGAGGCCTTGGCCAAGGGCAAGGGCCAGCCGGTGACCGAAGCCAGCCCCGAGGCCAACGACGTGGCCGTGCTGCAATACACCGGCGGCACCACGGGCGTGGCCAAGGGGGCGATGCTGACCCACCGCAACTTGGTCGCCAACATGCTGCAGTGCCGCGCCCTGATGGGCTCGAACCTGCAGGAAGGCTCGGAAATCATCATCACGCCGCTGCCGCTTTACCACATCTACGCCTTCACCTTCCATTGCATGGCGATGATGCTGATCGGCAACCACAACGTGCTGATCAGCAACCCGCGTGACCTGCCCGCCATGGTCAAGGAACTGAGCAAATGGAAGTTCAGCGGCTTCGTCGGGCTCAACACTTTGTTCGTCGCGCTGTGCAACAACGACACCTTCCGCAGCCTGGATTTCTCTGCACTGAAGGTCACCCTGTCCGGCGGCATGGCCCTGCAATTGAGCGTGGCCGAGCGCTGGAAGGCGGTCACCGGCTGCGCCATCTGCGAAGGCTACGGCATGACCGAGACCAGCCCGGTGGCGGCGGTCAACCCGTCGGAAGCCAACCAGGTGGGCACCATTGGCATTCCAGTGCCGTCCACCCTGTGCAAGGTCATCGACGACAACGGCCAGGAATTGCCGTTGGGCGAGATCGGCGAGTTGTGCATCAAGGGGCCGCAGGTGATGAAGGGCTACTGGCAGCGCGAAGACGCCACCGCCGAGATCCTCGACAGCGACGGCTGGCTGAAGACCGGTGACATCGCGGTGATCCAGCCGGATGGTTACATGCGCATCGTCGACCGCAAGAAGGACATGATCCTGGTCTCGGGCTTCAACGTGTACCCCAACGAGCTGGAAGACGTGCTGGTCACGCTGCCCGGCGTGTTGCAGTGCGCAGCCATCGGTGTACCGGACGAGAAGTCGGGCGAGGTGATCAAGATGTTCATCGTCGCCAAGCCTGGCGTGACCCTCACCAAGGAGCAGGTGATGACCCACATGCGTGCCAACGTCACCGGCTACAAGGTGCCCAAGGCCATCGAGTTCCGCGATGCGTTGCCGACCACCAACGTCGGCAAGATCCTGCGCCGCGAACTGCGCGATGAAGAGCTGAAGAAGCTGGGCCTGAAAAAGACTGCCTGAGCCCTGGCAACCCCTGCTGTAGACGCGGCGCAAGCCCGCGCCTACAGCAGGGGCGGGGCTCGGAGATCAGCGCAGTTTTTCCAGCATCTGGTAGTACCACATCCCGACCGACAACAACGGGTTGCCCAGCAGGTCGCCCATCGGCACCTTGATGTGCCGGCATTGGGCGAAGGTGTCGAAGCGCTCCAGGGTGCCGGTCAAGGCTTCGGCCATGATTTCGCCCATGATGTGGCTGGTGGCGATGCCGTGCCCTGAATACCCCTGGCAATACCAGACGTTGTCCGACAGCTTGCCCAACTGCGGAATGCGGTTGACCACGATCCCCATCGCGCAACTCCACTTGAACTCGATCGGCACGCCTTTGAGCGCGGGAAAGGTGCGCTCGATGCATGGCCGCAGCTCGGCCTCGATGTCCCGTGAATCGCGTCCGGAATAGTGGGCGCCGCCGCCGAACAGCAGGCGCTTGTCAGCCGTCAGGCGGTAGTAGTCGAGGACGAAGCGGCAGTCGTACACCGCCAGGTCGTGGGGATTGATCTGCTCTGCCAGCTCGCCCAGCGCAGCGGTGGTGACGATCCCGCCCATAGCCGGAAAGATCTTGCCTTTGAGCTGGCGCTGCTCGAGCTTGTGATAGACGTCGCCGGCCAGCAGCACCTGGCGCGCGTCGATGCGCCCGTGGGCCGTGATCACCGCCGGACGCGCACCGTGGACGATCTCCAGCACCTCGGACTGCTCGAAGATCAACGCGCCCAGTTGGCCGGCGGCACGGGCCTCGCCCAGGCACAGGTTGAGCGGGTGCAGGTGCAGGTTACGGCTGTTCTTCAGCGCGCCCAGGTACAGCGGGCTCTGCAGGTGCTGGGAGACGCCGCGACGGTCGAGCAACTGCACCTGATCGCCCATGCCGCGGCGCTGGGCCTCGGCTTCGAAGGCGCGCAGTTCATCCAGGTGCGAGGGCTTCATGGCCGCGTGCAGGTGGCCGTGCTTGAGGTCGCACTGGATGCCGTAGCGTGCCACGCGCTGCTCGATGATCTGATGCCCGCGCCAGCGCAGTTGCCAGATGAAGTCGTCCACTTCGGCGCCGAGGCGCCGGCGCATCTGTGTACGCATTGCCTCGTCGCCCGACAGGCTGCCGGTGACCTGACCCCCATTGCGCCCGCTGGCGCCCCAGCCAATGCGGTGGGTGTCGACGATGGCCACTTTCAGGCCGCGCTCGGCCAGCTCCACCGCTGTAGCGACGCCGGTGAAACCGCCGCCGATGATCGCCACATCGACCTCGACCGTGCCCTCGAGGCGGGGGTACTCGACGGGGTCGTTGAGCGTGGCGCTGTAGTAGGAGAGGGCACGTTGCGCCTGGGCGCCGTTCACTGCTGCATGCATGAGAAATTCCTTGTCGTTCGGGGGATCAGGCCTGGTGCAAATACCAGCGCCAGTCCTGTTCGCCCACTTCGGCCATGAACTGGCGGTATTCGGCGCGCTTGACCTTCAGGTACACGCCGAGAAAAGCGTCGCCCAAGGCGTCGCGTGCCCACTGCGAGCCCTCCAGGGCTTCAAGGGCAGTCAGCCAGTCGGTGGGCAGGTGTTCCTGGGCCTGGGCGTAGCCGTTGCCCTGCACCGGTGCGCCCGGATCGAGCTGCTGGCGGATACCGGCGTGGCTGGCGGCGAGCATCGCAGCGGCGGCCAGGTAGGGATTGGCATCGGCGCCACAGACGCGATGCTCGATATGCCGACTGGCCGCCGGCCCGCCCGGCACGCGCAGGCTCACGGTGCGGTTGTCGACGCCCCAGGTCGGCGCCAGCGGTGCATAGCTGTTGGCCTGAAAGCGCCGGTAGGCGTTGGCGGTGGGGCAGAACAGCAGCAACGATTCGCGCAGGTGACGCAGCATCCCGGCCACCGCCTGGCGCAGCAGCGGCGTACCGGCCGCATCGTCGCTGGCGAACAGGTTGCGACCGGCCGCATCGGCCAGGCTAAGGTGCATGTGCATGCCGGTGCCGGCGAGGTGGGCGAAGGGTTTGGCCATGAAGCACGCCTGCATGCCATAGGCGTGAGCCACGCCTTTGACCAGGCGCTTGTAGCGCACGGCCTGGTCCATCGCCGTCAGTGCATCGCCATGCTCCAGGGTGATTTCCACTTGCCCGGGGGCATACTCGGAAATCGCCGTGCGCGCCGGTATCCCCTGGGCCTTGCAGGCGGCGTAGAGGTCGGCGAGGAAGGGCTCGATCTGCTCCAGTTCGCGCAAGCCATACACTTGGGTGGCACGCGGTCGTCCACCGTCGCGGTCCAGCGCCGGCTGCGGTTGGCCCTGGGCATCGCGCTGCTGATCGAGCAGGTAGAACTCCAGCTCGCAGGCCATCACCGGGTGGTAGCCGTCGGCTTTCAGGGCCTGGAGGGTGTGCAGCAGCACATGCCGGGGGTCGGCGACACTGGCCGGCAGGCCTTCGCTGGGATGCATGCTGACCTGCACGGCGGCAGTGGGCACCCTGCGCCAGGGCAGACGCACCAGGCTGCCTTCAAGTGGGTAAGCGCGGCAGTCGATGTCGCCGACGTCCCACACCAGGCCGGAGTTTTCCACGTCGTCACCCTGGATAGTCAGGCCGAGGATGGTGCTGGGCAACGGTCGGCCCTGTTCATACACCGCCAACAGCTCGTCGCGGTGCAGCAGCTTGCCGCGTGGTACACCGTTGGCGTCGAGGATGAACAGCTCGAACAACTCGATATCGGGGTTGCTCGCCAGAAACTGGCGGGCGTGATTGGGATCGGCAAAATGCATGTAAGCGCTCGCTCGCGCGCCCTGGGTGAGGGTGCGCACGGGACCACCGCAAAACAGGCGCGGTGCGTCGGACGGAGTCAGGCAGCCACAGGGCTGCGGTGGGCGTCAGGAAAAGGCGAGCGAGGTGTCCGGCGGGCGTGCATGGCGGCAGTGCCACAGCGCCCAGAAGGCCAGGATGACGTGCACCAGCGGATTCTCACCGGCACGCGCCCTGGCCTTCGCTAGCGAAGGCCGTGAAGGCGGGGGCGGGGTGATCGGCTCGGCGGTCATGGGTTGGATACTCACATGCGCTGGAAGGGTGATTAAAGCGGTGAGTGGCGACGTTCACTCCTGTTATCGCTAAACATTTGAAATCTGTCCTGCCAATAGGGAAGTCTTTGCGCTGCCCTGTTCGGATTTGTCGGGTAGGCCGCGTCGCATGATCAGGTGAAGGTTTCACTCCCCGTGCACGCCGCGACGCCGACATCGTCAATGCAGGAGCTGCCATGTCCACCCTTTCCACCCTGGCCTTCATCCTGGTCGCCGGCTGCGTGCTGGACTGGCTGTGCCGATCGATGCGCCTGCGCGATGCGGTGTGTCTGCTGTTCATGGTGGCCAGCATCACCAGTTGCACGCAGTTGGGCGAGCGCGAAATCCTGTGGCTGGACGGTCTGGACTGGACCATTTTCTTCACCCTGATCGGCACGCGACTGCTGTTCGAGCGGTCGGCGGTGTTCGAGCGTCGTCGCCCCTGACGTCCAAGCCCGCAACGCTGCAACAGCCCCCGGCTCAGCCACCCCAACCAGCAAAGCCCGGGCAAATCTGCGACAATCGCCCACCTTCCGAATGCCGATCATGAGTAAGCAGGGTCACCTGCATCACCCAGAAGCCCCATGACTGACCACGCCATCGACACACTGCTGCACACCCTCGACCACGCCATGCTCGCCGACCGCCACCGCCTGCGGCGGCAATTGCACGAGCTGCGCAAGCGCCCCGATGAGGCCAAGCTGGCGCAGTGGGCGCAGAAGGTCCAGGCCTCCTGCGCCCAGGTCACCGCGCGCCAGCAGAGCGTGCCGAGCATCCGCTACGACGACAACCTGCCTATTGCCGCCAAGCGCGACGAGATCAAGAAAGCCCTGGCCGAACACCAGGTGCTGGTCATCGCCGGCGAGACCGGCTCGGGCAAGACCACCCAGTTGCCGAAGATCTGCCTGGAGCTGGGCCGCGGCAGCCATGGCCTGATCGCCCACACCCAGCCACGGCGAATTGCCGCGCGCAGCGTCGCCACGCGGGTGGCGGAGGAACTGGGCACGCCCTTGGGGGCGCTGGTCGGCTACCAGGTGCGCTTCGAAGACCAGAGCGATGCCAACACCCTGGTCAAGCTGATGACCGACGGTATCCTGCTGGCCGAAACCCAGCATGACCGCTTCCTCGAGCGCTACGACACGATCATCGTCGACGAAGCCCACGAACGCAGCCTGAACATCGACTTCCTGCTCGGCTACCTCAAGACCCTGCTGCCGCGCCGTCCCGACCTCAAGCTGATCATCACCTCGGCGACCATCGACCTGGAGCGCTTCTCCCAGCACTTCGACGGCGCGCCGATCATCGAGGTGTCCGGGCGCACCTACCCGGTGGACACCTGGTATCGCCCGCTGACCAGCGAGCAGGACGAGGAAGGCAACGTGGTCGAGGACGACCTCAGCGTCGATCAGGCGATCCTCGCCACGCTGGACGAAATTGCCGCGCACGAGCGCAGCCAGGGCAAGGGCCCGGGCGATGTGCTGGTGTTCCTGCCCGGCGAGCGCGAGATTCGCGACGCCGCCGAGATCCTGCGCAAGGCGCAGTTGCGCCATACCGAGATCCTGCCGCTGTACGCGCGGCTCACCCCGGCCGAACAGCAGAAGATCTTCCAGTCCCACAGCGGCCGACGCGTGGTGCTGGCCACCAACGTTGCCGAAACCTCGCTGACGGTGCCCGGCATCCGCTACGTGATCGACAGCGGCACCGCCCGTATCAGCCGCTACAGCTACCGCGCCAAAGTCCAGCGCCTGCCCATCGAGGCCGTGTCGCAAGCCAGCGCCAACCAGCGTAAAGGGCGCTGCGGACGGGTCGAGCCGGGGATCTGCATCCGCCTGTACAGCGAAGAGGATTTCAACGGCCGCCCGGCGTTCACCGATCCCGAGATCCTGCGCACCAACCTGGCGGCGGTGATCCTGCAGATGTTGCACCTGCGCCTGGGTGCCATCGACGCCTTCCCGTTCATCGAACCGCCGGATGGCAAGGCCATCAGCGACGGTTTCAACCTGTTGCAGGAGCTGTCGGCGGTCAACCGCGAGAACCAGTTGACCCCGCTGGGTCGCCAGCTGGCGCGCCTGCCGATCGACCCACGCCTGGGCCGCATGCTGCTCGAAGGCGCCCGCCAGGGCAGCTTGCAGGAAGTGCTGATCGTCGCCAGCGCGCTGTCGGTGCAAGACCCGCGCGAACGTCCGCCGGAGCGCCAGCAGGCCGCCGACCAGGCCCATGCCCAGTGGAAGGACGTCGATTCGGACTTCGCCGCGCTGGTCAACCTGTGGCGCGGCTTCGAGGAGCAGCGCCAGGCCCTCACCGCCAATCCGCTGCGCAACTGGTGCCGCAAGCAGTTCCTGAACTACCTGCGCCTGCGCGAGTGGCGCGATGCCCACCGGCAGTTGTCGCTGATCTGCCGCGACTTGCAGCTGACGGTGAACAAGGAGCCGTGCGACTACCCGCGCCTGCACAAGGCGATCCTCAGCGGCCTGCTCAGCCAGATCGGCCACAAGGCCGAAGAGGGCGACTACCAGGGCGCGCGCCAGCGCCGCTTCTGGGTCCATCCGTCCTCCGGCATCGGCCGCAAGCGCCCGCAATGGCTGATGGCGGCGGAATTGGTCGAGACCACCAAGCTGTACGCGCGCATGGTGGCCAAGATCGAGCCGGACTGGATCGAACCGCTGGCCGGCCACCTGATCAAGAAGAACCACTTCGAGCCGCACTGGGAGAAGAAGCGTGGCCAGGTGGTGGCTTACGAGCAGATCACCCTGTACGGTCTGATCATCGTCGGCCGTCGCCCGGTGCATTTCGGGCCGATCGATCCGGCGACCTCACGCGAGCTGTTCATCCGCGAAGGGTTGGTGGGCGGCGAAATCCAGTCCAGGGCCAAGTGCCTGGCGGCCAACAAGCGCCTGCTCGAACAACTCGACGAACTGGAAGCCAAGGCGCGCCGACGCGACATCCTGGCCGACGAGGAAACCCTCTACGCCTTCTACGAGGCGCGCCTGCCGCAGGAGATCCACCAGAGCGCGACCTTCGACAGTTGGTACCGGATGAACAGCCAGAAGGACGCCGACCTGCTGATCATGCGCGAGGAAGACGTGCTGGCCCGCGAAGCCAGCGAAGTCACCGCCGCGCAGTACCCGGATCACCTGCAGGTGGGCGATCTGCGCCTGCCGCTGAGTTACCACTTCGAACCCAATCACCCGCGCGACGGGGTCACCGTGCGGGTGCCGGCGCCGTTGCTGCCGACCTTGCCGGGCGAGCGCCTGGAGTGGCTGGTGCCGGGGCTGCTGGAGGCCAAGTGCGTGGCGTTGGTGCGTAACCTGCCCAAGGCGCTGCGCAAGAACTTCGTGCCGGTGCCGGACTTCGTCAAGGCCGCGCTGGCGCGCCTGAGCTTCGGCCAGGGTGCGCTGCCCCAGGCGCTGGGTCACGAGCTGTTGCGCATGACCGGCGCCCGCGTGTCCGACGAAGCCTGGGCCGAAGCGGCCGGGCAGGTCGAAGGGCACCTGCGCATGAATGTCGAAGTGGTCGATGGCCAGGGCAAGTTTCTCGGCGAGGGCCGCGACCTGGCCGAACTCACCGCCCGCTTCGCCGCCGCCAGCCAGGCGGCGCTGGCCCTGCCACGCACTGAAAAGACCGAGCAGCCGGTGCAGGCCAAGGCCTTCTGCGAAGTGGCGCAGACCGCCCAGCAGAAGATCGCCGGCCTGTCGCTGACCGTGTACCCGGCCTTGGTTGAAGACGCCGGGCGTGTGCGCGAGGGGCGCTTCTCAACCCAGGCCGAAGCCCAATTCCAGCACCGCCGTGCCCTGCAGCGCCTGTTGCTGCAGCAGCTGGCCGAGCCCGCCAAGTTCCTGCGCGGCAAGCTGCCGGGGCTGACCGAACTGGGGCTGCTGTACCGCGAGCTGGGCCGCATCGACGCGCTGGTCGAAGATATCCTGCTGGCCAGCCTCGACAGCTGCGTGCTGGAAGGCGAAACCACGTTGCCGCGAGACGGCGCCGCGCTCGCTTCGCTGGCCGAGCGCAAGCGCGGTGACTGGACCGAGCATGCCGAGCGCCTGGCGCGCCAGACGCTGGAGGTGCTCAAGCTCTGGCACGGGCTGCAGAAGCGCTTCAAGGGCAAGATCGACCTGAGCCAGGCCGTGGCCTTGAACGACATCAAGCAGCAGTTAACCAACCTGGTCTACCCAGGCTTCGTGCGCGAAACCCCGACGCAGTGGTTCAAGGAGCTGCCGCGCTACCTCAAGGCCGTCGAACTGCGGCTGGAGAAGCTGGGCGCGCAGGTGCAGAAGGACCGGGTGTGGAGCGGCGAGCTGGGCACCCTGTGGACCCAGTACAAAGCCCGTGCCGACAAGCACGCCCAGGAGGGCAAGCGCGATCCGGAGCTCACGCTCTACCGCTGGCTGCTGGAGGAGTACCGGGTGTCGCTGTTCGCCCAGCAACTGGGGACCAAGGTGGCGATTTCAGACAAACGTCTGAGCAAGCAATGGGCGCTGGTGGAGGGTTAAACTGCGCCGATTTGTGGCACACTTGGCGCAATTTTGGTCCGGCGATGCGGGCCTCGTCGCGGTTGAACCCGCGCCTGCGGGCGGCGGGTTCGGTCGCGATCCTGCTGCAAGCTGTCCATCCGACTACAAATTGGCACTGACGTGCCACAGACCAGAGGAACGACCGTGCACAACGTCGTGATCAGCGGCACCGGCCTGTTTACCCCGGCCCAGAGCATTTCCAACGAAGAACTGGTGGAGTCTTTCAACACCTGGTCGCAACAGTTCAACTATGACAACGCCGAAGCCATCGAGCGTGGCGAACTGGAGGCCGCGCCGCTGTCCGACGCGGCGTTCATCGAGAAAGCCTCGGGCATCAAGAGCCGCTTCGTCATGGACAAGGCCGGCATCCTCGACCCGCAGCGCATGAAGCCACGCCTGCCGGAGCGCGCCAACGACGAGCCGTCGATTCTCTGCGAAATGGCCGTGGCTGCCGCCCGCCAGGCGCTGGAACGTGCCGGGCGCAGCGCCGCCGATGTCGACGGGGTGATCGTCGCCTGCTCCAACCTGCAGCGCGCCTACCCGGCCATCGCCATCGAAGTGCAGCAGGCGCTGGGCATCCAGGGCTTCGGCTTCGACATGAACGTGGCCTGTTCCTCGGCCACCTTCGGCATCCAGAACGCCGCCAACGCCATTCAACTCGGCCAGGCCCGGGCGATCCTGGTGGTCAATCCGGAGATCTGCACCGGGCATTTGAATTTCCGCGATCGCGACAGCCACTTCATCTTCGGCGACGCGGCCACGGCGGTGCTGCTCGAGCGGGCCGACCAGGCCACCTCGGCGCACCAGTTCGACGTCGTCAGCACCAAGCTGCTGACCACCTTCTCCAACAACATCCGCAACAACTTCGGTTTCCTCAACCGCGCGGCTGAAGAGGGCGAGGGCAGCACGGACAAACTGTTCGTGCAGGAAGGCCGCAAGGTGTTCAAGGAAGTCTGCCCGATGGTCGCCGAGCTGATCGGCAAGCACCTGGCCGACAATCAACTGCAGCCTGCCGACGTCAAGCGCTTCTGGCTGCACCAGGCCAACCTCAGCATGAACCACCTGATCGTCAAGAAGCTGCTGGGGCGCGAAGTGAGCGAGCAGGAAGCGCCGGTGATCCTCGACCGCTATGCCAACACCAGTTCGGCCGGTTCGGTAATCGCCTTCCACCTGTATCAGGATGACCTGGCGCCGGGTTCGGTGGCGGTGCTGAGCTCATTCGGCGCGGGCTATTCGATCGGCAGCGTGATTCTGCGCAAGCGTTGATCGCGGCGGCGGCCTTGGCCGGGCCGCCTGCTTCAAGGCCCTTGTCCCAGAGGGTGCGGATACAGATCGCTGGGTGGCGCCTTACCCTTATGGCGCCCGCAGTATGCCTACCAAGCGACTCAACGGGGAACCCGGCTGCACAGGCCCGTGTGCCAGCGTCAGTGGAACGCTGAAGCTGTCCGCAGCCTCCAGCGTTCGGTAGTGCACGCTGTCGCTCAGCACGACGCGTAGCGACGCCGGCACCAATGACACCCCCCGACCGGCTGCCACCATCGTTAAAGCAGACAGCATCCGTGGCACGGTTTCCACCGCGCGCGGCACGAAGCCTGCTCTGCGGCATGCCGCCATCAGTACGTCCTGAATACCGGGACCATCGGCACGACGGTAGGCCACGAACGGCTCGTGGGCCAATTCGCTCAACGCCAGGGGCGCAGTGCCCAGCGCCAGCCGATGCCCTTGCGGCAACGCCGCGACCATGGGTTCACCGCCTAGATCGATGGCCTGCAGGTCAGGGTAGCGTTCGGTGGTGGAGCGCACGAACGCGGCGTCGAGCTGCCTTGCCTGCAACGCATCGAGCAAGTCGCGGGTGGTGTTCTCCTGGACATGCAGGTCGATCAGCGGATAGCGCTCTCTGAACACGCGGATCACTTGCGGCACTCGGTCATGAATGGCGGCGGAACTGGTGTAGCCCAGGCGAATGCTGCCCAACTCGCCGCGGGCCGTCTGGCGCACCCGCTCGACCGCCGTCTCGACCTGCTCCAGCAGCTTGCGCGCATCTTCCAGAAAGACTTGGCCAGCAGTGTTCAAGCGAATGCGGCGCGGGCTGCGCTCGAACAATTGGACCGACAGCTCACGCTCCAGGTCTTGGATCTGCTGGCTCAGAGGTGGTTGCTGAATGCCAAGCCGCTGAGCGGCACGCGTCATGTGCTGCTCTTGCGCTACGGCGATGAAATAGCGCAAATGCCTGAGTTCCATTGAACGATCCAATAATATTTTAAACGTATTTATAAAGGACTTTTTATATATTTTACATACCTAATTAGTGGGCCTACGCTACGAAGCAACAAAGGAGTAGGCCAATGACCATTGATTTTCACGATGCTTCCAACAGGCACACCTATGCGACGCGCGAGGCGTCGGACAGCTGGTCTGTCGCCATGACTGCCCTGCTTGATCCGATGGGCATGCACGTCGTGGACATCGGATGCGGCGGTGGGATCTATTCCACCGCTTGGAAAAAACTGGGCGCCGCGCAGGTCACTGGCGTGGATTTTTCGCAGCAGATGCTTGAGTGTGCACGTGAGCGCACGTCGCACATCAGCGGCCTCACCTTCGAGCAGGGCGAGGCCTCCAGTACCGGTTTGCCCGCAGGTGCGTTCGACCTGGTGTTCGAGCGTGCCTTGATTCATCACCTGGATGACTACGCGGGCTGCTTCGCCGAAGCGCGCCGTCTGATGCGCGATGACGGCATCCTGCTGGTGCAGGATCGCACCGCGGAGGATGTGGCACAGCCGGCATCTGCCGAGCATCTGCGCGGCTACTTCTTCGAGAAATTTCCTCACCTGCGCGCTCTGGAAGCGCAACGACGTCCTGATCCAAACACGGTCGCCTGCGCGTTGCGCAACGCAGGCCTGCGCCTGGAGCGTGTCCAGAGCCTATGGGAAACGCGGCGACGCTACGACGCGTTCGACGCGTATGCCCAAGAGCTCGCCGCACGCACGGGGCGCTCCATCCTGCACGCCCTGAGCGATGACCAATTACAGGAGCTGATCACCTACATCCGTGCTCGAGTGCCTGCTGGCGCTCTGGTCGAGCGCGATCGCTGGACGCTGTGGCTGGCCCGACGTGCATGAATCCTCACCCACTGTTTCTCACCGTCCTCAAGGACGAACGATCATGGCTACCTTTATCGATCCTGCCGACGCCGTACTGCTCGATCACCCTCGCAGCAGACGAAAAAAAGCGGAAAGCGCCGGATGGGGTTCGGCACTTCCCGCTGAGCTACGCAGGGGAGCGTTCGGTTAGAACTTGGCTTCCAGGTCGACCTGCAGGGTATCGACGTCTGCATCGGTGTTCGGCAGTTGCGAACGGTCGGTCTTGGCCATCAGATAGGCTGCGCCGACGGCGAAGTTCTTGTCGATCTCGTAGCCGACCTTGAACTTGTGACCGCGAGCACCGGTGAAGCCGTTACCGAAGTCCGAATCGGTGAAGGCGCTGACCACGGCGTTACGCTGCACGTCGCGGTAGTTGTAGTCCATGCTCCAGGCACCGACCTTGGTCTTCAGACCGGCCAACCAACCTTTGTCTTCGCCGTCGGTGCTTTCGGTGTTCTTGACGAACTGACCGTAGGCGGCCAACGGGATGGCGAAGCCGGTGAAGTCGATCTGACCGAAACCTTCGACCAGGTTGAACTCGTTGGTGGTGTTGCCGAACTGGCGCAGGGCCGCCGATTCCTTGTCGTTGTCATAGCCGTAGACACTGCCGCCGACGGTGAGCTTGAGGGTATCGGCTGGCGCGAAGCGAGCACCCAACTGACCGTGGTACAGCTGAGCGTCGTGCTTGAACTGCACGCCGTCGCCGTCGACGTTGTCCTTGAGCATGTAGTGACCGGCGCTGCCGAACAGTTCGGTGCCGCCCAGGTTGGTCTTGTAGGTGACGGCCACGCCTTCGGGGTTCAGGTCGCTGTCCCAGATGATGTCGCCCATGCTCACCCACGGCTGCTGCATCTTGCCGCCGATCAGGTGCAGGTTGGGGATGGCGGTGGGGTGCCAGTCGAGGTAGGCCAGGTCGACCCACAGGGATTTCTTCTCGAAGTAGTTGTCCAGGCTCTGGTTGGTGGAGCGGCCGTCGGCGCTGCTGCCGGTGGCGATACGCACGCCAGCGTCGACCTGCGGGTTGATCTCGCTGTAGAAGCCAACACGGGCGCGAACGCGTTCGCGGTCCTGGTTGCCACTGCCGCTGCGTGGGTTGTCGACGTTGACGTCTTCGTAGCGCAGGCGCACATCGCCCTTGATCTGGGTCTTGGCAGCCCAGGCGACTTTCTGTTCGAAGGAGCTCAGGCGATCGGCCTGGGCTTTCTGGTCGACCTTTTCCTTGGTTTCTTTTGCCAGGTCGGCCTGCAGTTCGCTGTACTGCGCCTGGTTGATCGAGCCATTGGCGCGGAGCATTTCGAGCAGCTTGGCGTCGACTGCAGCACTGGCCGGGGCGCTCAGTGCCAGCATCATGCCGGTGAGGCTAACTCCGGTAAGTGTAGAAACAAGACGCATAAGGTTCTCCCTGTTGAAAAGGTGTGGGGAGGCCCGTGTACGCCTCGCCCCGAGTTGGCATGTCGACGGAAAGTGCCTGGCTAGACAGGTTCTTGGCTTTCCGAAAACAGGCGCAAGTATTGCGGGGGCGGATGACAGAATAATGTCTTTTTGATGGCGCTGCGGTTAAGTCAGCTAACCTTTGGCTATAAGCGAAATCGTCATAATTTGAGCGAATCGACGCCTTTGGCGATACTGGCCGCTTGTGTCCAGGGAGTCGACGTCGTGACCAGCCTCTACAGTCTTGCCCACCTGCGCGACCTTGCGGCGCCGCAGTGGGACGCGCTGGTGCCTGCCGGCCAGCCCTTTCTGCGCCATGCGTTTCTCAGCGCCCTCGAAGACAGCGGCAGCGTCAGCCCGCAGACCGGCTGGGCCGCCGAGCATCTGGTGCTGGAGCGCGACGGCCAAGTGCGCGCCGTGCTGCCGGCGTACCGCAAATGGCATTCGTTCGGCGAGTACGTGTTCGACCACGGCTGGGCAGAGGCCTGCGAGCGCGCCGGCATCGCCTATTACCCCAAGCTGCTCGGCGCGGTGCCGTTCAGCCCGGTGAGTGGGCCGCGCTTGCTCAGTGCCGAGCCGGCCGATGCTTCACTGCTGTTGCAGGCCTTGCCCGAGTACCTGGTCAAGGGCGAACTGTCCGGGGCGCATATCAATTTCACCGACAGCGCCCTGGACCAGCAGATGATGGGGCAGCCTGGGTGGATGGAGCGCCTGGGTTGCCAGTTCCATTGGCGCAACCGGGGCTACCGCGATTTCCAGGACTTCCTCGACACCCTGGCCTCGCGCAAGCGCAAGCAGATACGCAAGGAGCGCGAGCAGGTGGCCGGGCAGGGCATCGACTTCCATTGGCTGCGTGGCGATGAACTGGACCCGGTGCGCTGGGACTTCGTCTATCGCTGCTACGCCAACACCTACGCGGTGCGCCGCCGCGCACCCTACCTGACCCGTGAATTCTTCAGCCTGCTGGCCGAGCGCATGCCCGAGGCGCTGCGGGTGGTGATCGCCCGGCAGAACGGGCGCGACGTAGCCATGGCCTTGAGCCTGGTGGGCGGCGACAGCCTGTATGGTCGCTACTGGGGCTGCCTGGATGAGTTCGACCGGCTGCACTTCGAAACCTGTTTCTACCAAGGCATGGACTACGCCATCGCACACGGTCTGCAACGTTTCGACGCCGGCGCCCAGGGCGAACACAAGCTGATCCGAGGCTTCGAGCCGGTACTGACACGCTCCTGGCATTACCTGCGTCACCCCGGTCTGCGCCGAGCGGTGGACGAATTTTTGCAGCAGGAGCGCGACGGGGTCAGGGCGTACGCCGAGCAGGCGCGCGAGATGCTGCCGTATCGGCGAGGTTGAGTGGGGTTTGTGCCGGCCCTATCGCGGGGCAAGCCCGCTCCCACACCTGTGGGAGCGGGCTTGTCCCGCGATAGGGCCGGTTAGAACCCCTCAATCCACGCCGACGAACCCGCCTGTCTGGTGATGCCACAGCCGCGCATACAGACCCCGCTGCGCCAGCAACTCGGCATGGCTGCCGCTTTCGACGATGCCCCCCTGCTCCAGCACCACCAGCCGGTCCATGCGCGCGATGGTCGACAGGCGGTGGGCGATGGCGATGACCGTCTTGCCCTGCATCAGCGTCTCCAGGCTTTCCTGGATCGCCGCCTCCACCTCCGAGTCCAGCGCCGAGGTGGCTTCGTCCATGATCAGGATCGGCGCGTTCTTCAGCAGCACCCGCGCAATGGCGATGCGCTGACGCTGGCCGCCGGACAGCTTGACCCCGCGCTCGCCCACATGGGCATCGAAGCCGGTACGGCCCTGGGCATCGGACAATTGCGGGATGAACGCGTCGGCACGGGCGCCGCGCACCGCCTCCCAGACCTCTTCCTCGCTCGCCTCCGGTCGCCCGTACAGCAGGTTCTCGCGGATCGAGCGGTGCAGCAGCGAGGTGTCCTGGGTGATCATGCCGATCTGCGCCCGCAGGCTGGCCTGGTTGACCTGGGCGATGTCCTGGCCGTCGATCAGAATGCGTCCGCCCTGCACGTCGTACAGGCGCAGCAGCAGGTTCACCAAGGTGGATTTGCCCGCCCCGGACGGCCCGATCAGACCGATCTTCTCGCCCGGACGAATGTCCAGGGTCAGCCCTTCGAGCACCTTGCTGCCCTTGCCGTAATGGAAGTCCACGTTGTCGAAACGTACGGCGCCGCGCTCGACCTTCAGCGCCGGGGCGTTCGGCGCGTCGGTGACGGTCACCGGCTGGGCGATGGTCTGCAGACCGTCCTGAACCATGCCGATGTTCTCGAAGATGCCGTTGACCACCCACATGATCCAGCCGGACATGTTGACGATGCGGATCACCAGGCCGGTGGCCAGGGCGATGGCGCCGACGCTGATCAGCGACTGGCTCCACAGCCACAGCGCCAGGCCGGTGGTGGCCACCACCAGCAGGCCGTTCAGCGTGGTGATCACCACGTCCATGCTGGTGATCACCCGCGACGCCAGTTGGGTCTTCTCGGTCTGCTCGGAGATCGCCTCGCGGGCGTACTGCTGTTCGTGGTCGGTGTGGGCGAACAGCTTGAGGGTGGCGATGTTGGTGTAGCCATCGACGATGCGCCCCATCAGCTTGGAGCGCGCGTCGGAGGACACCACCGAGCGCTCTTTGACCCGCGGCACGTAGTACCACAGTGCGGCGATGTAGCCGAAGATCCACGCCAGCAGCGGAATCATCAGCCGCCAGTCGGCCTCGGCGAACAGCACCAGCGAACTGACCGCGTAGATCAGCACGTGCCACAGCGCATCCACCGCCTGCACTGCTGAATCGCGCAGCGAGTTGCCGGTCTGCATGATGCGCTGGGCGATGCGCCCGGCGAAGTCGCTCTGGAAGAAGTTCAGGCTCTGCTTGAGCACGTAGCTGTGGTTCTGCCAGCGGATCAGGCTGGTCATCCCCGGGTTGATGGTCTGGTGCACCAGCAGGTCGTGCAGGCCGAAGAACACCGGCCGCAGCACCAGCACCACCACCAGCATCCAGATCAGCTCGCCGCTGTGGTCGCTGAAGAAGTGGACGTTGGGGGTGCCCTGGGCCAGGTCGATGATGCGGCTCAGGTAGCTGAACAGTGCCACCTCGATCAGCGAGGCGATGAGGCCGACCACCAGCAGGGCGAGGAAGCTCGGCCATACCTGGCGCAGGTAGTACAGGTAGAACGGCCAGACCGTGCTTGGCGGCGCCTCGCTGGGCGCCTCACGGAAGATGTCGATCAGTTGCTCGAAACGGCGGTACAGCATGGGTACTCCTGTCGGTCTCGCGCACAGAGGGCGTCACCTCCCGTGAGACCTGCGATCAATCGATACGTTTGGCCGACTTGATGAAGACCGGATTGGCAGGCACGTCGCGCATGCCTTTCTTCACGGTGGTCGGCGAGTTGACGATCTGGTCGACCACTTCCATGCCTTGGGTGACCTTGCCGAATACGGCATAGCCCGCATCGCGGCCTGGGTTGAGGAAGTCATTGTCGGCGACGTTGATGAAGAATTGGCTGGTGGCCGAGTTCGGGTTCGAGGTGCGCGCCATCGACAGGGTGCCGCGGGTGTTCTGCAGGCCGTTACTGGCTTCGTTCCTGATCGGATCCTGGGTGTCCTTCTGCACCATCTGTTCGGTGAAGCCGCCGCCTTGGACCATGAAGCCCGGAATCACGCGGTGGAAGATCGTGTTGTTGTAGAAACCGCTGTCCACGTAGCTCAGGAAGTTCTTGGTACTGACGGGCGCTTTTTCCGCGTTCAATTCGATGGTGACCTGGCCGAGGCTGGTGTCCAGGAGCACGTGAGGGGTTTTGTCGGACGCCATGACGCTGGTGGCGAAGGCGACCGAGCAGGCAGTGAGCAGGAGTTTCTTCAGCATGGGCGCGATGTTCCTTGAGGGGGAAAATGGGCTGCGAGAAAGCGCAGCAGGGTCTGGTTGAAGACCTCGGGTTGATCCAGCGGCGTAGCGTGCCGCGAATCCTCGATGACCGCCAGCGTCGCATGGGGCATCAGGGCGACGTAGCGTTGCTTGTGCTGCACCGGGGTGTAGTCGTGGTCGGCGGCGATCACCAGGGTCGGACACTCGATGGCGCCGATGCGTTCCTGCACGCCCCAGCCGACGATGGCGTCGAAACTCTTGAGGTAGGCGCGCTTGTCGTTGCGCGCCCAGCGCTGGGCCATGCTGCGGCGCAGCGCGGCCTGTTCAGGCTTGGGAAACAGGCGCGCGGCCAGGCCCTGGCCGACCGTTTCGACACTGAGCAGGCGCGCCAGGCTCCAGCGCTTGGCCCACCACAGCCAGTGTTCCAGGCTGCGCCGCTTGACCTCGGGCGCGCTGTTGACGATGCACAGGCTGCGCAGCCATTGCGGGTGATCGACGGCGAACTGGAAGCCGACCATGCCGCCCATGGAGAGGCCGACGACATGTACCGGGCCACAGCCCAGGTGCTGGAGCAGCGCCAGCAGGTCGTCGCTGAAGGTGGCGATGCGGTAGCCGCTGCGGGGTTTGGCCGACTGCCCGTGGCCGCGCAGGTCCATCAGGATCACCTGGTAGTGCCGGCTCAGCACCGGTACTTGCCGCTCCCAATCCTGGCTGCTCGAACCGAGCCCGTGCAGCAGCACCAGCGGTTCGCCCTGGCCGTGCACCTCGTAGTGCAGACGGCATCCAGCGTGTTCGAAACGGGCCATGGCCGAGGTCCTCTCAGGCTTGTGCGGGGGCGGCGAAGGGCACGTCCAGCGGCGCGGTGTCGAAGTTGCGCAGCAACTCGATGAGGATCTGCGTAGCCGGGCCCAGGGCCTTTTCCTTGCTCGCGTAAAGGTAGAACAGCGGATGACGACTGCCACCCTGATCCAGCGGCAACGGCTTGAGCAGACCTTCCTCGAGTTCGCGCTCGATCATGTGCCGCGGCAGCCAGGCGAAACCCAGTCCGCTGCCGACGAAGGTCGCCGCCGTGCCCAGGCTGCCCACCGTCCAGCGCTGCTCGGCGCCCAGCCAGCCGACGTCGCGCGGCTGGCTGCGCCCGGAATCGCGGATCACCACCTGCAACTGGCTTTCCAGGTCCTGGAAGGTGAGTTGGCGGTTGAGCCGGTGCAGGCTGTGCTCGGGGTGGGCGACGGCGATGAACTCCACCGTGCTCAACTCGGCGCCCAGGTAGCCGGGAATGTTGAAGCTGCTGATGGCCAGGTCCGCGATGCCGTCGTGCAGCACCTCCTCGACGCCCGACAGCACTTCTTCGCGCAGCCGTACACGGCAGCCGCGGCTCTGCGGCATGAAGGCGCTCAGGGCACGCACCAGGCGGGCGCTGGGGTAGGCGGCATCGACCACCAGGCGCACTTCGGCCTCCCAGCCCTGCTCCATGTGGTGGGCCAGGTCCTCGAGTTGGCTGGCCTGCTTGACCAGTTGCCGCGAGCGGCGCAACAGCACGTCGCCGGCCTCGGTGAGCACTGCCTTGCGCCCGTCGATGCGCAGCAGCGGCACGCCAAGTTGCTCCTGCATGCGCGCCACGGTGTAGCTCACCGACGACTGCGAGCGGTGCAGGGCCTCGGCGGCCTGGGCGAAGCCGCCGTGGTCGACCACCGCCTGCAGGGTTCGCCACTGATCCAGGGTCACGCGCGGCGCTTTCATGTTCGGCTCCTGTTGTCCTAAGCTGCGCACTCTCAAGGAGCGCGCACGATGAAAAAATGCCTGGCGATACTGATGTCGTTGCTGCCGATCACGGCGTTGGCCTATCCGATCGAGGTGCAGAAGCAGGTGGACGGCGTGAAGCTCGACTACACCGCCTACGACACCGCCCCTGACATCGGCAGCATCGCCCTGAACAACTATGGCCAGGTGCCTGCCGCCTGCAAGGTGACCTTCAGGAACGGCCCCGAAGCGCCCCGTGTGCGCCGGATCAACGTGCCCGCCGGGCGAAGCGTGGACGTGACGGCGAAATTCAATCGGCAGATCATCAAGCTGCGCATCGACGTCAACTGCCAGGCGGAATGAACGGATTAGTCGATAGATTGCAGCGATTTTTTACGCTTTTTTATCGATAGGTCAAGCATTAGTCTCACCTCCATCGAATCGCAACCGTATTTGCCGATGGAGGCAGCCATGTCCCGCGTACTGATCATCGAAAGCAGCGCCCGCCAGCAGGATTCCGTGTCTCGCCAGTTGACCCGCGAATTCACCCAGCAGTGGCAGGCCGCGCACCCGGCTGACACCCTGGCCCTGCGCGACCTGGCGCTGAACCCGGTGCCGCACCTGGATGCCGACCTGCTCGGCGGCTGGATGAAGCCCGAGGCGCAACGCAGCGCCGCCGAGGTGCAGGCGCTGCTGCGCTCCAACGAACTGACCGACGAGTTGCTGGCTGCCGACGTGCTGGTGCTGGCCGCGCCCATGTACAACTTCACCATCCCCAGCACGTTGAAGGCCTGGCTCGACCATGTGCTGCGCGCTGGCATCACCTTCAAGTACACCCCCACCGGGCCGCAAGGCCTGCTCAGCGGCAAGCGCGCCATCGTGCTGACCGCTCGCGGCGGCATTCATGCCGGCGCCAGCAGCGACCACCAGGAACCCTACCTGCGCCAGGTGATGGCGTTCATCGGCATCCACGACGTGACCTTCATCCATGCCGAAGGCCTGAACATGAGCGGCGATTTCCACGAGCAGGGCCTGAACCAGGCCAAGGCGAAACTGGCGGCGGTTGCCTGAGACGCTGGGGCGAATCCATTCCCAACCCCTGACACCTGTTGCTCCTTTGGGTGTGTCAGCCCGGCCATGCACATGGCCGGGCTTTTTTTATAGCGCTTACTGAATCGCCGCGCGCACCTACCAACCGGCCACGCCGCCGTCGCCCGCCAGCACCTGGCCCTGGGCCCGCAGTGCCTCGATCAGGAAGAACGTCGCGCAGGGCGTCTCCACCAAGTGGGTCTGCTGTGGGCCGATGCGGTAACTGTGGCCCACGAAGCGGCCGCGCTTGACCTCGGGCGACAGCAACCCGCCGATCTGCCGACAGGCCAGTTCGCACCAGGCATTGCGCCCTGGCAGGCATTGCCACAGGCGCAGCAGCGCCAGCGAGGCGATGGCGATGGCGCAGGGGTCCGCCTCGTTGGCGCGCAGGCGCCCGGCGGCGGCCTGGGCGCCCCAGCGCTGGGTCCAGTATTCGCACGCCCGCGCGGCGGCCTCGGCGTATTCGCCGCCGTACCGACCCACGGCCTCGGCCAGGCCCAGCATTGCCCAGGCCTGACCGCGCGCCCAGTGTCCGGGCGCGCTGCGCTGCCAGTGCCCGTCGGCGTGGCGCACGGCCTGGGCGGCCCAGGCGCCTGACGGCTCGGCCAGGCTGTGCAGGCAGCGTTGTAGATGCCGGCGCGCCAGGTCTGCGTGGCTCGCCACGGGGCTGCTGTGCAGCAGCGCCAGGGTCGGGGCCAGGGCATCGACGTCGAGGGTGGCCGCCCCTGGCTCGCCTGCGCCCAGGCCGGTGCCCAGCCACCAACCGCCCAAGCCAGGATCGAAGTCGGCGGCCAGGGCAGCGGCGGCGCGCTCGGCCAATTGCCGCGCCTGTGCGCCTTCCGGGTAGCGGGCGGCCAGGCCGGCGCCGTACCAGAACACGAAGCTGCGGTTGAGGCTGGGTTCGGCCAGTTGCCCGTGCAAACGTTCGCTCCAGGCCTGGGCTTCGGCCAGGTCAGTGGCCTGCCCGCTGAGCCCGGCGCGGCGCCACCACAGGGCAGCCCAGAAACCGCCCAGCCAGGAGCCACGCCGCGACAGCTTCCACGGCGTGTCCGGGGCCAGGCGATACAGCGGGAACTGCCCGTCGCACTGCTGCGAGACCCGCCCCAGCGGCGCCAGCAAAGCCTCGATGATCGCCTGACGCTTACGCTGTTCCGGCATCGCTGCAGCCCTCCTGCGTGCGCCGCGCCCGGTACAGGCTGCGGCACAGTCCGGCGCCCACGCACAGCGCTGCCATCAGCAGTGTCCAGCCTGCCGTGAAACCACCGGGCTGGCGCAGCAGCGCGGCGAACAGCGGCGGTCCGAGTGCGATGCCGCCGAAGAAGCCCAGCGACAGCAGCCCGGCGCTGCCGGCCACGCCACCGAAGCGCGGCTCGCGCAGCAGCATGCTCATCGCCACCGCATTGCTTGCCACCAGACTCAGCCCCATGCCCAGCACGGCGCCCCACAGCGGCCAGAGCCGACCCGGCGCCGCCTGCTGCAACAGCAGCACGGTGACCAGGGCGAACAGGAACAACCCGCCGAGCAGCGCGGTTTCATCGCGCAGCGCCGCGCCCAACGGGGTCAACAGCAGGCGCGAGAGGATGCCGGTGATGCCGAAGCCGCTGATCATCAGCCCGATAGTGGCCGGGGCGACGCCAAGACTGCTCGCATACACGCCAAAGAAGGTGATGAACGCTGACAGGCACAGCCCCGCGCAGCCCTGGATCGCCATCAGCCGCAGCAGCCAGCCGTTGGGCCGCTGCACGCGCAGCGCGGTCTTGGCCGGTGTGGCCGGTGCGGCGATCTGCCGGGCCACCCCCAGCGCCAGCAGCAGCGCCAGCGGTGCCCAGCAGGCCAGCGCCAGGCGCCAGCCCAGCGCTTCGCTGAGCGCCGGCAAGGCAATGCCTGCCAGCAGCGCCGACGCCTGCACCCCGGCCTGCTTGATACCGACCAGGCTGGCCCGTGGCGCATCGGCGGTCTGGGCGATGGCCTGGTTGGTGGCCGGGTTGGCCAAGGCCTGCGCCGCGCCGCAGAACAGCAGCGCCACCACCAGGCCGACGAAGCCCGGCAGCACCAGCACCAGGCTGAACGACAACGCCACCAGCACGAACAGCGCGCGCAGCCCGTTGCGCGAGCCGATGCGCTGCACCAGCGCCCCGGCCCAAGGCGACAGCAGCGCGGCCAGGCCGAAGGCGCTGGTGGTCAGCCAGCCCAGTTGCTGGCGGTCGATGCCCAGGTCGGCGATCAGTTGCGGGCCGAGCACGCCGAGGGCATAGAACACCATCATCGGCAGGCCCATGGCGCAGGTGAGCAGGGCCGCCAGCGGCACGTGCCGGTTCATGGCGCCCCCTTGCCGTGCAGGTGCACGGAGGGCGCCAAGGCATCGAAGGCCACACCGGGTTGCGTGGCCTCCAGCAGATCGCGGCCCAGGGTGCTGATCAGTGCATCGTCGGTGCCGTCGAGGATGTGCGTGGTGCGCGCGCCGCGATAGATGCCCGACAGCGGCGACAGCTCGCTCAGGCCCTCGGCGCCCGTCACCTGGATCGCCGAGTCCACCGCCAGCGACAGCGCTTCGCTGGCCGCCAGCTTGGCCAGGTTGACCTCGATGGCGTTGGCCTGGCCACGGTCGAACTTGGCCGCCGCATCCTGCAGCAGGCCGCGTGCGCTGGCGATTTCACGAAAGCTGCGGTACACCCGGGCGCGCACCAGTTGCTTGTCGGCCAGCCGTGCCTGGGCGCCGCGCGGCGAGTGTACCCGTGCGCACAGCGCGTCGAAGCAGCGCTGGGCCAGGCCCAGCCAGTGCGCCGCGCGCAGCAGGCGGCCCAACCCCAGGCGCTGCTGCATCAGCGCCAGGCCCTGGCCCGGTGCGCCCAGCACCTGGTCGGGCTGCACCCGCACCGCTTCCAGGTGCACCTCGCCCTGACCCTGCTGGCGACCGAGCAGTGCCAGCGGCCGGACGAAGCGAAACCCTGGACTGTCGCAGGGCACCACCAGCATCGACAGCGCCGACGGCAACGGACCGTCGTCGGTGCGGGCGATCACAGTGGCGAAGTCGGCGCGCTCGGCGCGGCAGATGAACCACTTGCGCGCCGTCAGTTGCCAGTGGTCGCCTTGCCAGTGCGCCCGGCTGTTGAGCGTGGCCGGGATCGAGCCGATGCTGTCTGGCTCGGACATCGCATAGCAGGGCACTTGTTCGCCGCGCACCAGCGGCAGGTAGAAGCGCTCGCGCAGGCTCGGGTTGGCGTGGCGGGCGAGCATGTGGCAGTCCAGCGTGGCGTCGCAGCCCAGCAGCGCCGGGGCGAATTCGCTGCGTCCTTCCTCGGCGGCCACGGTCAGGTAGTCCACCAGGCTGGCGACCCGGCCGCCGTCGGCCACGGGATAGAAATTGCCGAACACGCCCTCGGCCTTGGCCTGAGCCTGCAACTGGGCCGTCAACCGCGCCGCCGCCGCATCGCAGCGGCCCAGCTCGGCCTCGCGCGGCAGCACCTGCTGCTCGACGAAGTGGCGCACCCGCTGCGCCAGGTGGGAGACATTCTCGCAGGTCATGGCTCAGCCCACCTGCCGCACGGGCTCGGCCAGGCCGGCAGCGTCGGCGGCCAGGGCGCGTTTGTCGACCTTGCCGGCCGGCGTCAGCGGCAGGTGGCGGTAGAAGCGCAGGTACTCCGGCAGCTTGTTCACCTCCAGGCCCTGTTCGCGCAGGAACCCGGTGATGTCCTGCAAGGCGAAGCGCTGCGCGCCTTCGCGCAGGGTCACGCACAGGCACACGCGCTGGCCCAGGTCCGGGTCGGGCACCGGCACGCAGGCGACGCTGACCACGTCCGGGTGCGCCATGGCCAGCCCTTCGATCTGCACCGGGCTGATGTTGGCGCCGCCGCGAATGATGATGTCTTTCTTGCGCCCGGCCAGTTTCAGGTAGCCCGCCGGATCGATGAAGCCCAAATCTCCGGTGCGTACCCAGCCCTCGGCGTCGCGGTAGCGCTCGTCCAGTTCCGGCGCGTTGACGTACTGCATGGGGCTCAGTGGCCCGCGCGCGGTGATTTCGCCGACGCTGCCAGGCGGCACCTCGCGGCCCAGGTCATCGACGATGCGGATCTCGCACACCGCCGGATTGGGTTTGCCGACGCTGCCCAGCACCACCTCCAGCGGGTCGTCCAGGGTGTTGTGGCAGTTCACCCCGTCGGCCGAGCCGTAGAGGCTGATGAAGCCGCAGCCGAAGGCCTCGGTGCAGCGCAGCACGGTGGCCTCGTCGATCACCGAACCGCCGCAGATCAGCCCGCGCAGGCTGGACCTGTCGATCTCGGCCAGGGCCGGGTCGGCGGCGATGCGCTGGAGCATGGTCGGCACGCCGAGGATGAAGCTCGGGCGCAGGCGTTCGATGGCCTTGATCGCCTCGCTCACCTCGAAGCGCGGCAGCACCACCAGCGAGCCGCCCAACCAGCTGAGCACGCCGAAGGTCGCCGTGGAGCCGAACGAAGAGCCCAGCGGCACCAGGTACAGGCCCCGGAACTCGGCGCCGTCGTCGCTGATGCGTTGCAGGAAGCGGCCGCGTCCGCCGATCAGCGCGTTGTGCGAGTAGGCCACCAGTTTCGGCTCCGACTCGGTGCCCGAGGACACCAGCAGGCGCACCGGCGAATCCGGGCACACCCGAGGCAGGCTGGTGCTGTCGATGGGCGTGTGCTCGAACAGCGCGTCGAGGGTCGACCAGCCCGCGCGTGGCGCGCCGTCGACGATCAGAAAGCGCAGCGACAACAGGGTCGGGCGCAGCGACTCGATCACCTCGCACAGGTCGATGTCGGCGTACTGCGCCGGCACGATCACCGCCCGCGCATCGCAGCGGCGCACCAAGGCCTGGATGTCCAGCTTGCCGCGCCCCGGCGGGAAGGGCGCGACGATGGCGCCCAGCGCGGCCACCGCCAGGTCGATGGCGCAGCAGCGCCAACTGTTGCTCAACTGATAGGCCACCACATCGCCCGCGACGATTCCCGACTGGCGCAGACTGCCGGCCAGGCGCAGGGCCGCGCCGAGCAGTTCGGCGTAGCTGACGTGGCCCTCCGGCGACAGCACCGCGGGTTTGTCCGGCGTCTCGCCGGCGCGCTCGCGGAACAGGTCGAACACATCGCGGTTCGGGTAGCTGCCGTCTTCGCGCCAACGACGACGGGCGTTCTGGGGTACCAGGTCAATGATGCCGGCGGTGTTCATGTGAAACTCCACGGTGATTGAACGGATCGGTAGGTGCGCTGGCCGAAGCAGTCGGCCAGGCGTGGGTCGTTGGCCAACGCGGCCAGGTCTTGATGCACGCGGCTGGCGGGAATCCCGGCCTGTTGGCAGCGTCGTTGCCAGTGTTCGGCATCGGCGCTGGCCAGGCGTCGTGGCAGGTCCTGGGCCTCGCAGGGGGCGCCGAGCAACTGGTCGAGGGCGTGTCGCTGGGCGCGGGTCTGGCAGTCCACCGCCAGCAGGCCGTGGCCGGTCTCGAACACGCCTTGCAGCAGGCTCGGCGGGTTGGCGCTGTCGCTGGCCAGCAGCAGGTCGGCGGCGCCGAGCAGGGTGCTCTGCACCTGGCTGCCGCGTGCGTGCAGGCAGCGGTCGAGCAGGGCGGCGCAGACGCCTTGGGCGCTGATCACCCCGCCCAGCACATCGAGTGCGGTGAACAAGGTGCCGCCGCGCGTGCCACTGGCGCGGGCGATGCGCTCGGCCACGCCAGACCAGGCCTGTACGGTGAAGTCGGTGCCCGGCGCCTGCACGGCGGCGTCGCCCCAGCCGCCGGCATAGGCATGCACCAGCGACGGGTGCCGCGCGTGCAGGTCGGCGGCGTCCAGGCCCAGCTCGGCGGCCTTGCCCGGCGCCCAGTTGTGCAGGAACACGTCGGCCTCGGCGCACAGCGCGTCGATTTCGGCGCGGCCGGCGGCGGACTTGATGTCCACCTCGCGCACCGACTTCAAGTGATTGAGCGCATCGAAGCGCACCGAGCAGCCGTCGGCGCACGGCGGCATATTGCGTAGCGGATCCCCGCCCGGCGGCTCCAGGCGAATGACCTCGGCGCCGAGCAGCGCCAGCAGGTGGCCGGCCAGCGGGCCTTGGATGCGCCGGCACGACTCCAGCACGCGAATGCCCTGTAACGGCAGCGCGCCGGGCACGGTGGTGGACCGTGCCAGCGCTTGCGGCCCGGGCGTCAGGCGCCAGGGGCTGGACAGGCTGGCACGGTAGTCGGCGTCGGCCTGGCGCTGCGCCGGGCTGCGCAGGGGCACCAGCGCCACACCGCTGGCCTGCGCCTGGGCCTGGATCCGCGCCAACGGCAGGGCGGCCAGTGCGTCCAAGCATTCGGCGGGCATCGCTGCCACGGCCCTGGCATAGCGCAGCAGAAAGTGCTGCCAGGCTTTGCCTGCAAGGCTGTCGCTGATACCGAGCGCGCGCCAGAAGTGCCGCCACGGTTGGCTGTCGAGGGTTTCCAGTTCGAAGGCCGCGCCCTCCAGCGACACGAACGGCGGCCGGGCGAAGGCATCGTCCTGGCCGGGCAGCAATCGCTCGGCGTCCTCCGGCGCGGTGGCGCCCGCCAGGTACTGGCCGATGCTCAACAGCGCACCGCGCGCAGGGTCCAGGGTGACGCTATGGAAACGGCCGCCGCGCAGTTGGCCGACGGCGGCGGCCAGCGTGGCCTGCCAGGCCAGCGCTGCGTTCAGGCTGGCCAGGTAGTTCACCCCCAGTGCCTGCGCTCGGCCACTGGCGCGACCATGCACCGACATCAGGCCGCAGGCGGCCTGCAGGGTGAACTCGCTGGTCAGCTCCAAGGGCAGTGCAGTGGGCATCGCCAAGTGCGTGTGCAGCGGTTGCAGATCGGGGTGCAGCAGCTGCAGTGCCGGCCCTTCGGCCAGGCCGTCGAGCGAACGCAGGCCAAGGCACTCGCCGTGCTGCTGCAGGGCGCGGCTCAGGCCCTGCCAGGCAGGCAGGGAGGGGCCGCTGCGCCAGCGCAGGCTGGCGTCATCGAGGATACGGGGCATGGGCGGATCTCGCGGACAGGGGACGGGCGAGCAGGCTTCGCGGGCGTACCCGCGAAGGGCTGGAGGGCGCTTCAGCCGCCAGCGACGGCCGGCAGTACGGTCAGCTGATCGCCCGGACGGGTCGCCGTGGCCAGCCCGTCGGCGAAGCGGATGTCGTCATCGTTGACGTAGATGTTGACGAAGCGGTGCACCTGGTCATCGTTGACCAGCCGCGCCTTGAGGCCGGGGAAGCGGCTGTCCAGGTGCTCGATGATGTGGCGCACCGTGTCGCCCTCGGCCTGAACCTGTTTCTGCCCTTCGGTGAGCGGGCGCAGCAGGGTGGGAACCATCACTGAAACCGACATGCGAATCTCCTTCTTTGCGTGTGGGGCCGCCGTGGCGACCGGTTCATGGCTGGACGGACAGCGGTTCCTCGAACACCCGCCCGTCGATGATGCGAAAGCTGCGCGCCGCATGCCGGGCCTCGGCCCAGGTCGAGACGATCAGGTAATGCACCTGGCCGTCGCTGGCATGGGCGATGTCCTCGCGGCTGGGCCAGGCTTCGCTGGCGGTGTGCGAGTGGTAGATCACCCGGCAGTCCTCGTCGCGCTGGTCCAGCTCGCGCCAGACCTGCAGTTGCTCGCGCGGATCGAAGCTGAACCAGGTCGGGCTGGCCGCCTGGTTGCGCAGCGGGACCACGCGCCGGGCCAAGGCCTGGCCACTGGCGGCGGCGATCAGGCCGCAGGCTTCGATCGGATGCGCGGCGCGGGCCAGGCGCTGAACCTCGGCCAGCGCCTGGGCGCTGATGCGCAGAACCATGTGGCTGTCCTCAATAGCTCGGCAGGGCCGGCTCGACGTCACGCACCCAGGCCAGCACGCCGCCTTCCAGGTCGCGCACCTTGCCGTGGCCCAGGCGTTGCAGGTCGCCGGCCACCGCGCGCGAGCGCATGCCTGACTTGCAGGTGATCACCAGGTCGGTGTCGTGGCCGTAGCGCTCGACGATCTGCGCCGCCACCTGCTCGGACTTGGGCATGAGCACGGCGCCGTCGATGCGCACGATGTCCCATTCGGTCGGCTCGCGGACATCGATGATCACCGGCGCGCGCCCGGCGTCCTGCAGCGACTTGAGCTGCACCGCGCTGATCGCCGGCACCCGCGGCGCGTCGCTGGCCGCCGGCCGGTTCAGGCCGCACAGCGCCTGGTAGTCGCCCAGGGCGGTGACCGCCTGGCGTTGCGGCAGGCGCCGCAGGGGCAGTTGGCGATAGCTCATCTGCAGCGCGTCGTAGACCATCAGGCGGCCCAGCAGCGGCTCGCCGATGCCGGTCAGCAGCTTGATCGCCTCGGTGGCCATGATCGAGGCGATGGCCGCGCAGAGCACGCCGAGCACGCCGCCTTCGGCGCACGAGGGGGCCAGTTCCGGCGGTGGCGGCTCGGGGTACAGGTCGCGGTAGTTGAGGCCGCGACCGTCGGGTGCGTTTTCCCAGAACACCGAGGCCTGGCCTTCGAAGCGGAAGATCGAGCCCCAGACGTAGGGCTTGTCGGCCAGGATGCAGGCGTCGTTGACCAGGTAGCGGGTGGCGAAGTTGTCGGTGCCGTCGAGGATCAGGTCGTAGCCGCTGAACAGCTCCACGGCCATGTCCGCTTCCAGGCGCTCGGTGTGGGTGCGCACCTTCACCAGTGGGTTGAGGCGGGCGATGGCCTGGCGTGCGCTTTCCACCTTGAGCTCGCCCAGGTTGTCGACGGTGTGGATCACCTGGCGTTGCAGGTTGGACACATCGACCCGGTCGAAGTCGATCACGCCCAATGTGCCGATGCCGGCCGCGGCGAGGTAGAGCAGGGTCGGCGAGCCCAGGCCGCCGGCACCGATGACCAGCACCTTGGCGTTCTTCAGACGACGCTGGCCGATGACGCCGATGTCGGGAATCAGCAGGTGGCGGCTGTAGCGGTTCACTTCTTCGCGGCTGAGCTCGGCAGCGGGCTCGACCAGAGGCGGTAGGGTCATATCGCTTTCTTCCATTCAGTAGATACGAACTGGAACCATTTTCAATTGCGGCGACCGTCGATTCAATCCGTTGGTGGGGCCGATTCGTATGGCAAAGCGCGGGAAAACTATGGGGTTCGGTGGGCGGTGCTGCTGGGTCGTGTTGGGGGCTGCTGCGCAGCCCCGAATGCCTCACCCAAGGCCTTACGACTGGAACGTCGCCAAGTCCTCGCACACGGCGGCGAACGCGGCGAGGAAGTGGTCGGCCTCCTCGCGGCTGAGCACCAGCGGGGGCTGGATGCGCATCACCCGGTTGTTGTTGGCGGTGACGAAGGTGAGCACGCCGTGCTCCTGGGACAGCTTGGTCATGAAGCGCAGCACGAACATGTCCTCCAGGCTCTGCTCCACCGCCTCGGCGGCCGCTTCGAGATGCGCGCGGGCAGCGCCGGAGAGCATGCGGTAGGTGGCCATGGCCTGGCCGGGGATGCGCCCGGCCAGTTCCTTGACCAACGCCTGCACGCCGCCCTGCAGATCCTGCTGGAACTCGATGGCCAGCATCAGCCCGCGGCCACGCACCGCCACCAGGAACGGATAGCGCTCGACTAAGTGCTGCAAGCCGGCCTGCAGGTGCGCGCCGATCTCGGCGGCATTGGCGGTCAGGTCGTCCTGCTCCAGCACGTCCAGCGCGGCCAGGGCGGCGGCGGCGGCGAAGTTGCCGCCGCCGAAGGTCGAGGTGTGCAGGGCGAAGCGGTCGATGTCGCCGTAGGCCCGCTGCCACACCGCCTCGCGCGACAGCGTGGCGCCAATCGGCACCAGCCCGCCGGACAGCGACTTGGACAGCACCAGGATGTCCGGCGCGGTGTCGTCCCACTGGCAGGCGAACAGCTTGCCGGTACGGCCCAGGCCGGTCTGGATCTCGTCGAGGATCCACAGGCAGTCGAATTCGTCGCACAGCGCGCGGACCCCGGCCAGGTAGCCCGGCGGGGGCAGGATCACGCCGCCTTCGCCCTGGATTGGCTCGACGATGAAGGCGGCCACATCGCCGCGTTCCAGGCGTGTGCGCAGCGCCTGGAGGTCGCCGAACGGCAGGCTTTCACAGCGCGGCAGCAGCGGCTCGAACGGCGTACGGTGCTTGGCCCGGCCGGTCACCGACAGCGCGCCGAGGGTCTTGCCGTGGTAGCCGTTGTCGCAGTACAGCACGCAGCGTTTGTCGCTGGCCGCCAGCGCCAGCTTGAGCGCGGCCTCCACCGCTTCGGTGCCGGAGTTGCTGAAGAACACCCGATTCAGCTCGCCCGGCGCCAGGGCCGCGAGGCGCTTGGCCAACAGGCTGGCATGCAGCGGCGCGGACAGGTACTGGATGAAGGTGGGGAACTGCGCCTGCAGGTAGCCTTGCAGGGCCTGGCTGATGGCCGGGTGGTTATGCCCGGTGTTGAGGCAGCCGTAGCCGGCGACGAAATCCAGGAAACGTCGCCCGTCCAGGTCGGTGAGCCAGCAGCCCTCGCCATGGCTGAACACCCGCTCGATATGGTTGAACTGGTAGAACTCGCGCAGCACCGGGTTGATGTGATCGGCGAAGCTGTTCAGCACTTCGCGGCGCAGGGCCAGCGGTTCCTCGTGCGCATCGCGGGCTTGCAAGGTGCGACGCGGGTGGTGGTGGCGGTGCAGGCGGTCGAACGCCTCGCTGCCGAGCACCTCGCCTTCGCAGGTCATCGGCGAGGGGCTGAAACCGTGGCGCTCGGCGATGCGGCCGATCTCCAGCACCTTGTCCACCGGCAGCTCGCGGCCCAGGGAGAACGGTTCGGCGCGGCCTTCCAGGGCCAGGATCATGGTTTCGGCCAGGCAGCCATTGAGGCTGCGCTTGGGCTCCAGGCCCAGGCTGCGCAGGCCCAGGTGCACGGCGGGGCTGGCCGAGACCAGGCCGGCGTCCACCAGCAGGATGTCGCGGCGCTGGTGGTCCACCGCCATCACGTCCTTGGGCAATGCGGCGTCCAGCACCACCGAGCCCGGCAGCAAGCGACGCGGGTCGATCAGGCCGCCGCTGGAGGTGGCGGCGACGTAGAAGCGCACCTGGGCGTAACAGTCTTCGAGGTTGTCGTGCAGGCTGACCTGGGCGTGGTACTGGCTGGGCAGGTATTCCAGGTGCGCCTGGGCTTGCTGGGCATTGCCCCGGTGCACCAGGCGCAAGCGGCAGCCCTGTTCGACCAGCAAGCGCGCCACCGCCAGGGCGATGGAGCCGGGATAGCCGAGCACGGCCACTTCGGCGTCCTGGGCGGCGATGCCCAGCAACCTGAGGCTGTCCATCAGGTTGGCATAGGCGGCGAAGGCGGTCAGCGAGTTGCCGGTGGTCACGGCCACGTCAGCCTGCTCCAGGGTGGCCACGCCACGGTTGCCGACGATCGCGGTGAAGCCGCCCAGGCCCACCAGCTCGGCGCCTTCGGCCTTGAGCGCGGCCACGCCCTGGAGTACACGCTCGGCAATGGCCCGTGGCTGGCGCAGCATCTGCTCGGCGGTCAGCGGCATGAACTGCAGCATCCCCGAGCACTCGGCGCCACAGGCGCTGACGATGCGGCCGAAGTCGATGAACGGCACCAGGTTGCGGCGCTGCCAGCGTTCGCGCTGGTAGCCCCAGGCCTGTTCTTCCAAGGTGCGGTCGAGCAGGTCGACCAGCTTGACCTGATGCAGCAGGCCGGTGGAGGTGGGGTGGGCAATGAATCCGAATTTCATCAGCAGTTTTCCATGTTCAGGCGGCTCCAGGCCGTTTCCGAGACCAGGCTCAAGCCATCGCCCTCGGAGTTGTGGCCGAGCCAGACGTCGAAGAAGTTGAGGCGTCCCGGCGCGCTCAGCGCCTGGCGCAGGGTGTCGGGGCAGAAGTGCAGCAGGCGTGCGCGGCAGATGCTGATCGGGCCGAAGGCGCGCTCCTGCCACAGCGGTCCGTCGGCCAGGGGCACGTTGACCTGGCTGGCGCCGTGGCAGGCGTAGCGCTTGTCCAGGTAGGTCTGGATCATCGACAGCACACCGTTGGCCAGGTACATCACCGTGACGTTGCGCTGGGCGCCATCGGCGGCGCTGGCCAGGCTCATGGCCAGGCGCTGCTCGATGTCCGGCACCAGCGCGCGGGCGCCGTCGCCGATGAAGGCCAGCACATGCCGGCCGTCGTTGCGGGCGATGTACGGCAGCGACACCAGCGCATCGCCCATCAGTGCCCGGCCGTACCAGCCGGAAAAACCGGCGTCGGTACGCGGCAGGTTGCGCAGCGCCGAGAGGCTGCAGCGGCCGACGTCGAAGACGCCGGTATAGCGGTAGCCGTCGCGCTCGATCATCTCGCCGAGCAGTTGGCCGAGGCGGTGAAAGAAGAAGTTGGGCGTCATCGGCAGGGTTTCGATCTGATCGCTGGGCAGCACTTCGCGGGTGCGTTGCAGGCGCTGCAAGCGTTCGCGGCGCGCCTTGAGCAGCGTCGGCGGGACGGCCAGGCGCGGTTCGAGGTAGTCGAGCACGGTGTCCAGGCCGAGGGTGACCGGCAACTCGCAGAACGGTGCGATGTGCTCGGCTTGGCGGTTGATCTGCACGATGTGGAACAGGCGTTGCAGACGGCCTTCGGAGTAGGGCGTGGCCGACTGGTCGATCTTGCTTTTGACGAACACCAGCCAGGGCTTGTCCGGCGTGTCCTCGGGCTGTTCCAGAAAGGCATGCACACGGCGGCTGAAGCCGTACATCGACAGCGGACCGAGGTAGTTGGCCACCGGTTCCTGGTCCTGGTAGGCGCACACGCTGCCGGGGGCGACGAGGCTGTCGGCCAGGGCGATGCCGCTGCGCCGGGCCAGCTCGACCACGCGCTGGCGCTCGCGGGCGTCGAGCCGGCCACATTGCCAGAGCACGCGCGAAGGGGCGTGGTTGAGCACCTCCAGCAGTTGTTCGAGGCTGGCCTGCTGCTGCGCGCTCAGGCCATGGGCGGCGGGCTCGATGGGCGCGGGTGGCGCGGGCTGCTCCACCGCCGCGCGCGACTCCAGCACCGCTTGAGTGGCGAACAGAAAGGTCGGTGCCGGGCGCTGCGCCAGGGCCTCGAAGGCCTGTTCGACACAGGCCGGGGCTTCGTCGGGACGGCGTATGAAGCGCTGCCACAGGCCACGGGCGGCGATCACCTGGTGGCCGTCGTTGTCCGCGTCCAGGCTGCCCTGGAAGGCGAACCACACCGATTCGGGCGAGTCGGCGCAGATCACCAGGCCCGGCGCACCGGCGCGCTTGAGATTGGCCAGGGTGCCGCGCATCTCGTCGAGCATCCCCGAGGTCATCACGATCACATAGGCGCGCTGGTACAACTGCCAGCCGGCCAGGGCGCTGACCGCCAGGGCGTGCTCGTTGCAGGCGCTGTGGAAACCGCAGGCGGTGGGCCGCAGCAGCTCGCCGAGCGAGTCTAGAAAGCCGGCGACCATGGAGCCGGTGAAGAAATGGCAGTCCCAGGCCTGGCCCCAGCGTTGGGTCATGCGCTGCTGGATGTCGCGGGCCAGCGCCACCGGCTCGCTGGTCTGCAGTGTGGTGCGGGCCAGCAGGCGGTTGCAGTAGGCGTGTTCCAGGTGGTCGACGAACAGGCGCAGCAGGTCGGCGCGGCGCAGCGCCGGGTCGGGGTGGGGCACGCGCAGCAGGCGGTTGCCGCCCAGCCGTTCGAGCCAGTGCTGCAGGTGCTGCGGGTCGCACAACAGCACGGCGCTGCTGGGCGAGCGCCGGGCCTGGGGTTGAGCGTCGAGCAGCGCGTGCAGTGGGTCATGTGCGGGTTGCTGGGACAGATGGCGGGTGTCGAGCAGCACGTGATCGCATGGGCAGGCCGAGGGCAGCGCGGCGTGGGCCTGGGCGAGGTCGTCGAAGGCCAGCAGTTCCAGCGCCAGGGCGCCTTCGCCGGCTTGCTGGCGCAGGTACGCCTCGGCCTGGCCCGCCACCTGGCGGTACAGGCTGTCCAGGTGCGCGTCCGGCCAATGCTGGCTGGCCAACGGGGTCTCATGGCCCAACCAGTGGTTGAGCCGGTCGAGCACGGCGCTGACATCGGCCCGCAGCGCGGGGTCGCGGCTGATCAGGCAGATGCCGTAGCGGTGTGGCTTCATGGTTTGCCCTCCAGAGCGATGGCGGTGACACCGGGGGCGGCGTCATCGGGGGTGTGCAGCAAGGCGTCGGTGCTGCGGGCGATGCTGTGGCGCACCCGCCAAGCCAGCAGCAGGGCCAGCAGCAATCCGCCGCACAGGCTGGCGAGCAGGCCGCCGTAGCCCAGGCGGTCGAGCAGCAGGCCGGCGAGCACCGGCGCTGCCAGGCGGGTGATGACGAACAGGCTCGATTGCAGGCCGTAGTCGCTGGCGCTGCGCTGCTGGCGGCTGAAGAACAGGGTCAGGCCGAACATCAAGGCCGACACGGCGCCCATGCCCACGGCCAGCAGCAGTGCGCCGGCGATCAGCCACGCCGTACCCAGCCGCAGCCATACCGCCAGGCCCAGCACCAGCAGGGCGAGCAGGGCGCTCGACAGGTACAGGACGATGGCCCGCGCGGTGCCCAGCACGCCGATCAGCCGACCGCCGAGCAGGCTGGCCAGCGCACCGAGGGCGCCACCGGCGATGCCGACCACCCAGGCTACCTGTTCCAGGGCCAGGCCTTGGTCGAGCAGCAGTGGCTTGAGGTACAGCCAGGCCGCGCCGATGAACGGAAATGCGCTGAGCAGCAGCCAGGTCCACTGGCGCGCGGCCGGTTGGCTGAAGAAACTCGCCCAGTCGGCCATCACCCCGGGCGCCGCGGAGGGCTGCGCGGGCGCGCTGGGCAAGCGTCGTCCGACCCATAGCAGCACCAGCACGCCGAGCCCCAGCGCCGTGCCCATGATCGCGAAAGGCGCCTGCCAGCCCAGGCGCGCCTGCACCAGCAGCATCGCGCCGCCGCCGACGATGGCACCGACGAACAGCGCGGCAGCGCGAATGCTGCCGGCGCGCACCTGCTCGCGGCGCGGCAGCCAGTGCACGGCCAGGGCATTGAGCGGGATGTCCATCCAGGTGGCGATGAGGCTGATGGCGAACGTCATGGCGAACAGTGCCAGGCGCTGGTCGATGAGGTTGTCGCGGGCGATCAGCGCGTACAGCCCGATCAGCGCCACGCTCAGCACCAGCAGCCAGCGTTGCAGGGGGGCACGGCTCAGGCGCACGCGCTGTACCGGCACCGCCAGCAGGAACTTGAACACCGCCGGCAGCCCGGCCAGTTGGAACAGCCCGATCTCGGTGCCGCTCCAGCCGTATTGGCGCATCACCAGTGGCAGGCCGAACATCAGGTAGATGCTCGGCACCGCCAGGGCTAGGTTGAGCCAGCCGAACAGCAGTTGCAGCGCAGTGAGGCGGGCGCGGGTCATGGCATCACTCCTTGGCCTTGCGGGCGATCACGGCGGTGACCGGCGTGACCGGGTAGCGGACCCCGTCGATCTGCTCCACGCCGCACCAACCGTTGTCCCGGAGCTGGCCCGCCAGTTCGCCTTCGGCCAGCACGTGGCGGCCCTGCAGGCGCATGTGCAGGTAGTACGGCAGCACCTGCGCGGCGGCCGCGCGGGCCTGGGGCACTTCGGCCTGGCAGCACACCAGCAGCCCGCCGGGGACCAGGGCGGCGTGCAGGCGCTGTAAGGTGGCCGGCAGGTCGCGGACGAAGTGCAGCACCGAGGAACACCAGATCAGGTCGTAGCCGCAGCCGATGTCGTCGCTGTCGAGGTCGCCGCCCTGCGCATGCAGGCGAGCGCTGAGGCCCGCTGCGTCGATGTTGTGTGCGGCCACCGCGGCCGTTTGCGGGTACTCGAACACGGTGCCGCTGAGCGCCGGCAACTGCCGGGCCAGGGCGATGGCCACCAGGCCGGGGCCGCCGCCGAGGTCGAGCAAGCGGCGCAGGCGCGGGTATTCCGGCAGGCTGGCCAGCAACGCGCAGGCGCTGTCGCAGGTGACCGCGCGCTGCTCCTGGGCGATCTGCAGGCGGGCGGCATTGGCCCAGGCCTGGTCGAGCTGGACGCTGGTCGGCGTGCGCCGGGGCAGGCCATTGCGCAGGTAGTCGTCGAGTTGCGCGCCGGTCTCGCGCAGCACGCGATGACGGAACATCAGCGCATCGCCGCAGTAGCTGGCGCCGTCGCTGCGCAGGTGACGGTCGGCCAGCGGGCGGTTGCGGTAGTGCGCTGGGTGCTGGGTATCGCGCTCAAGCAGGCCTTGGCTCCACAGCAGTTCGAGGAAATAGCCGGTGCTGTCAGCGTGCCAGTCCAGGTGCTGTGCCAACTGGGTGGCGGGCTTGAACTGTTGCAGGTGGTCGAACAGGCCGTGCTCCAGGGCCAGGTGCAGGGCATCGGCGCCCAGGCCACCCAGTTGCAGGTCCCAACTGGGCTGCAGCGGATGGGCGGTGGTGAGGTCCAGGGGCGCCGGGTGCGGGCGGGGGGCGTGTCGGGTCACGTTAACGTCCTGTCGTGGGCTGACCCGCGCCTTTGGGCAGGTCACGGGTCTGAAACGAAACGGGGCATGGCCGAATCGGCGAAAAGGGTGGTATATATTAAATGAGAATCATTCACGTAAAGTATGCGAGCCGGAGCCGTTTCTATGCGGCGCGATGGCCGCCGACCCTCAGGGATGTCTTGATGAACACGACCAATGCCGTTTCCCGCCTGGGCCTGGATCAACCCCGCCACCGTTCGGTGAGCAGCGATGGGCGTCTGCGCCTGCAACTGGACGAGACCTACGGGCAGTGCCACACCGACCTGCTGCAACTGGAGCAGGGGCTGTCCCTGGGCCGACTGCACTACCACCCCACGCGCACGCTGGTAGAAGAGACCTGTGGTCCGCACGACGGCCATGTGATGGTGGTCACCGTGGGCTTGCAGGGAAAATCCGGCTTCATCGGCCAGGACGGCAGCACCCTGGCCTTCGAAGCCGGGCACACCACCATCACCGCCTTTCGGGCCACGCCGGGCGAGCGGCGCTACCAGGCCAACGAGACCGCTTCGCAGCTGCGCGTGGTGATCGACCATGCCACGTTGTGCAAGTACGTCGGCGAGGCGCGGGCGACCGAGGTGCTGGGCAGCGGTCGCCTGCATCGCCTGGATTTTCGCCGCAGCTCCCAGGCCGCCCAGGCCCATGCCGCCGCACTGGTGCGCTACCTGCAACCGGGCGGGCTGGACCCGGCCCATCGCCTGGACCTGCACATCCACACCCTCAGCCTGCTGGCCGAGCAGTTCAACCTACTGGCACCGCAGCAGAGCAGCACGTCGGCGATGAGCACCTGTGACATCCAGCGCATCGAGCGCGCACGCAACCTGCTGTGCGAGCAACTGGACAAGCCGCTGACCGTGGATTACCTGGCCACGGCGGTTGGCATGAACGAGCACAAGCTCAAGGAAGGCTTCCGCTACCTGTTCGATACCACCCCGGCGCGTATGCTGCTGGAGCTGCGCATGCGCAAGGCCATGACCCTGCTGGAAGCCGGGCAGCAGGTGGCGCAGGCGGCGTGGCAGGTGGGGTACAAGTACCCGAACAATTTCACCGTAGCGTTCACGCGCTATTTCGGGCGCTCGCCAAAGTCGATTTTCGGCAAGAAGCGCTGAGGGATCGGCGGGCAGCGGCCCGAGCTATTCAGCTTTGCCGCCGCCCTGGCCGGGAGCGCTGTGCGGTCCAATCGCGACACAAGGCCGCTCCCACCGAGATTTGAGCTGCGCCCCAAATGTTGGACACCGGTCCACTTTTGGGGCGCAGCTCAGGCTTTTGTGGGCGCGGTGCGGGGGGAGTCCGGGGCTCTACAACTCGAAGCTGAGCCTCACGCCCACTTCGCGCGGCGGGCTGTAGACGGTCACCGCGCCGTTGAGCAGGCCCTGCGCGTCATAGCGCTTGTCCATCAGGTTGTCGACATAGGCGCTGACTGTGTACTGGCCAAACCGATACCCACCGCTCACGTCTACCAGCCCGTAACCGGGCCGCTGGTAGCGATTGGCTGCATCCAGGTAGATCTTGCCCACGGCGCTCAGGCCACCTTGCACGTACCAGCCGTCATCGGCGTCGTAGCGCAGGCCCAGGTGGCCGGTGAGGTCCGGGGCGAAGGGGTTGCGATGGTCCTTGTAGTCGTTGAGCCCCTCGCTGAAACGCTCGAAGCGCGTGCGGTTCAGGCCCAGCGCGGCGGTCAGCGTCCAGCGCTCGCCAAGCAGGTATTCCAGGTCCAGGTCCAGCCCGGTGGAGGTGGCCGACGCCGCGTTGGTGATGTACACCAGCCCCTGTTGCACCAACTGCTGCACCTGCATGTCGCGCACCTGCATGTGGTACAGCGCTGCCGAGTAGCGCAGGCGCTGATCGACGCTCAGGCCTTTGACGCCGATTTCATAGCTGTTCACCCGCTCCGGGTCGTAGGCGGGGTTGCCGGCGTTGCTGGCGAAGGCGTTGAAGCCGCCGGCGCGCATGCCCTGGGTGTAGCTCAGGTACACCTGGGCGTCCTCGCTCAGGGCGTATTGCAGCGCGACCTTGGGCGTGAAGTGTTGCCAGCTGTCCGACTGGTTGCGGTTACTGGCTGGATCGATCCAGGCGCGGGCGTATTCGTAGCGCCCACCCAAGGTCAGCGACCACGCCTCGGACAGCGGCTGCAGCCACTGTCCGAAGACGGCGGCGGTGTTGCCGCCCAGGTCGGCCTGGGTGCGGGTCAGCGCCATTGGCAGTTTCTGCTCGTAGTCCAGGCTGTGATCCTCGCGGTCGGCATACAGCCCCAGCAACCAGCGGCTTTGGCCCTGCTCGCCGCTCAGGCGCAGTTCCTGGCTGAGGGTCTCGAAGTGGTAGTCGCGGGCCAGGTGCATGAGGTCGCGGGGCTGGAAGTCGGTGTCCTGGCGCAGACGGTCGTCGAACACGCTGCGCGCGGTGATCGAACGCAGCTCGACCGTGTCGGACAGGGCGCGGCGCAGGTCCAGCGACCAGGTGTCGCCGCTGGAGTGGTTGCGTCCCGCCAGCCCGGCATTCACCGCCCGGTCGCGACCCTGGCGGCTGCCCCACTGCGAGGCCTCGTCACGGTATTTCAGGGCGCTGTAGCGCAGGGTCGCGTCGGTGAATTCATCCGGCGTCCAGCGCAGGGTCAGACGCCCGCTCTGGCGCTCGCGGTCGTCGGCCTTGCCGCCGGCGAAATCGTCGTCCAGGTAGCCGTCCTGGCGCGTCCACTGGCCAGCCAGGCCGCCGTACAGCGTGCCCTCGATCAGCGCCGTGCTCAGGTCGGCGCTGACGGTGCGCTTGTCGCGGCTGCCCAGGGTGGTGTCCAGCCGCGCGTAGTCGGCGGCGTCCGGCTGGCGGGTGAATACGCTGAGCACCCCGGCTTCGGCGTTGCGTCCGTACAGCGCCGACTGCGGTCCGCGCAGGATCTCCACGCGCTCGACGCCGACCAGGTCGTTGTCGAAGCCTTGCCCGCGCAACACCGGTACGCCGTCCACCAGCATCAGCAGCGAGTTGGAAAAGGCCGTGGCGTTCGAGGTGAGGCCGCGCACCACCGGCAACTGGGTGCCGGACTGGCCGAACGGCTGGAAGGTGAAGCCGGGTGTGCGCCGCACCAGTTGTTCGAGCGACTGCACCGGCGTGCTCTGCAGCGTCGTCGCGTCGATCACCGAGAGGCTGGCCGGCAGGCGCTCGCGCGACTGCTCCAGTTTGTCGCTGACCACCACGGTGTCTTCCAGCATCACCCGTTCGAGCGCGCTCGTCGGCATCGCTCCGCCTGCGGCCACCAGCCCGCCGAACACGCCCCCCAGCCATCCCCTCGTCATCTCTGCTCCCCGTGCCTGCAAGACGCACCCCGAACGGGCGCGCGACGGACGGCATTGTAGCTCGCTATCGAGAATCATTTGCATATGGGCGCCTATGCGCAAGCGCTAGATTCCTATGCGCTGCGGCCCTGCGCGACGGTTGCCCGCACGGACACTAACGGCTAAGGTCGCCGCCTTGATTCACGAGAGGCAACCATGGGCTACCTGATTATCGTCGCGCTGATCCAGGCGTTTTCCTTCAGCCTGATCGGCGAGTACCTGGCCGGGCATGTCGACAGCTACTTCGCCGTGCTGGCGCGCGTGCTGCTGGCGGGTCTTGTGTTCCTGCCACTGACCCGCTGGCGCCAGGTCGAGCCGCGTTTTCTGCGTTCGATGCTGCTGATCGGCGCACTGCAATACGGCATCACCTACGTCTGCCTGTACCTGAGTTTCCGCGTGCTGAGCGTGCCGGAGGTGCTGCTGTTCACCATCCTCACGCCGCTGCACGTGACCCTGATCGAAGACGCCTTGAACCGTCGCTTCAACGCCTGGGCACTGCTCGCGGCGCTGGTGGCCGTGGCCGGTGCGGCGGTGATCCGCTTCGACCGCATCAGCGGCGAGTTCTTCGGCGGCTTCCTGCTGCTGCAACTGGCCAACTTCACCTATGCCGCTGGCCAGGTGCTGTACCGTCACCTGATCGCCCGGCACCCGAGCGATCTGCCGCACTACCGGCGCTTCGGCTATTTCTACCTCGGCGCGCTGATGGTGGTGCTGCCGGCGTTCCTGGCGTTCGGCAATACCCAGCGCCTGCCGAGCACCGACGTGCAATGGCTGGTGTTGCTGTTCCTCGGCCTGTGCCCCACGGCGCTGGGGCTGTACTGGTGGAACAAGGGCGCCTGCCTGGTCTCCGGCGGTACTCTGGCGGTGATGAACAATCTGCACGTGCCGGTGGGGCTGTTGCTGAACCTGCTGATCTGGAACCAGCACGAACCGCTGGGGCGCTTGTTCATCGGCGGCGCGGTGATCCTGGCGTCGGTGTGGCTCAGTCGCCTGGGCGAGCGCCGTGCCCCGTCGCTGGCGGGCAAGGGCTAGGCTCTGACTGAAAAGTTCTGAAACGCCGGGGAGACAAGGCGAAAACAGCCGAGGAACGGTCGGAGTCGCGCTCGACTTTACTGGTTGTAAATGAGCATTCCGACCGGGCTGGCGATCCAGGCTGTTTTCAACGCAGGATCACCAAGTATCAGGGCTTTTCAGACAGAGCCTAGGCGCGGCGAGCGCGGGCTGAGCCTTCACCCGACGCGCTGGCACCAAGGCATAGAGCGCCGGCAGCACGAACAAGGTGAACAGCGTGCCGATGAGCATGCCCCAGACCATCACCATGCCCAGCGAATGCCGGCTGTTGGCACCGGCACCGCTGGCCAGCAGCAGCGGCAGCGAACCGAAGACCATGGCGGCGGTGGTCATGATGATCGGCCGCAGGCGGATCTGCGCCGCGGTTTCGATGGCGCTGATGCGGTCCAGACGCTCGCGCACCTGCAGTTCGTTGGCGAATTCGATCATCAGGATGCCGTGTTTGCTGATCAGTCCGATCAAGGTCACCAGCCCGATCTGCGTGTAGATGTTGACCGTGGCGAAGCCCATCGCCAGCGGGATCAGCGCGCCGAGCAAGGACAGCGGCACGGTCACCAGGATGATCAGCGGGTCGAGCATGCTCTCGAACTGCGCGGCCAGCAGCAGGTAGATCACGATGATCGCCATGACGAAGGCCAGCGCCAGCGAACTGCCTTCCTGCACGTACTGGCGGCTTTCACCGGACCAGTCGACGCTGTAGCCGTCCGGCAGGCTCGCCGCTTCGCGTTGCAGGAAGGCGATGCAGTCGCCCAGGCTCACGCCGGCCGCCGGGACGGCTTGCAGGGTGATCGCATTCTGCTGGTTGAACTGCTTGAGGGTGTTCGGTTTGGTGGTGGTCTCGGCGCGCACCACGGCCGACAGCGGCACCAGCTCGCCACTGCGGCTGCGCACGTACTGTTGGCCCAGCGCCTCGATCGTCGAGCGGGCGCCCTGGGTGCTCTGGGCAATCACGTCGTAGGAGCGGCCCTGCAACGCGAAGCGGGTGGTGTAGCCCTCGGCCAGGAAGGTTTCCAGTGAATCGCCGATGGCCTGCATGGAGATGCCCAGGGCATTGGCCCGGTCGCGGTCGACATGCAGATCGACGTTTGGGCTGTCGAACTCGATGTCGCTGTCCAGGGTGGCGAACAGGCCACTGTCCCGGGCCTTGCGCTTGAGGCTATCCATGGCGCTGTACACATCCTCGAAATCGGCGCTGGCGCGCAGGATCATCTGCACCGGCAGGCCGCCGGTGGAGCCGGGCAGGGGGGGCAGTTGAAAGGCGAAGAGGCTGGTGCCCTGGATGTCGCCGACACGCGCTTGCAGATCGCCCTGGATCGTGGCCGCCGTGCGTGAGCGCTCATCCCACCGGCTCAGGTTGACACCGGCGAAGCCGTTGGCCGGACCGTCGGTGCCGTTGATGATCCAGCGGCTGATCACCTCGGGGATGTCCTTGAATGCGTCGTCCAGTTCGGCGGCGTAGCGCTCGCTGTACGCCAGGTTGGCGTACTGCGGCGCCTTGATCACCGTGAGGATCGAGGCCTGGTCTTCGGACGGCGCCAGTTCGTGCTGCGCGTGCAGGTACAGCAGCGGCAACGCCAGCAGAATCAGCACACTGCCCAGCACCACGGCCCAGCGCAGGCGCTGCACCTGGACCAGCACCCGCGCGTAGTACTGCTGCGCTTTGCTGAACAGGGCGTCGGAAAAGGTGGCGGTGCGGCTGGGCGAATGGGCTTTCATCAGCGTCGCGGCCAGCACCGGTGACAGGGTCAACGCCACCACGCCGGAGATGATCACCGCGCCCGCCAGGCTCAGCGCGAACTCTTTGAACAGCGCGCCGGTCAGCCCACCGATGAAGGCGATGGGCGAATACACCGCCGCCAGGGTCAGGGTCATGGTGATCACCGGCACGGCGATTTCCCGGGCGCCGAGCAGCGCCGCCTGCCAGGGCGAGGCTCCGTCGTCGATGTGCCGGTGCACGTTCTCCACCACCACGATGGCGTCGTCTACCACCAGGCCGATGGCCAGGACCATGGCCAGCAATGTCAGCAGGTTGAGGCTGAAGCCGAAGGCGAACATCAGCGCCGCCGCGCCCAGCAGCGACAGCGGAATGGTGACCAGCGGGATGATCACCGTGCGCAGCGAGCCCAGGCACAGGAAGATCACCACCGCGACGATCAGCGAGGCTTCCACCAGGGTGCGGGTGACCTCGTCGATCGAGGCCTTGATGAACAGCGCGGTCTCGAAGGCGATGTCCGCCTCGACGCCGGGCGGCAGGGTTTTCTTGATCGCCGGCAGCAGGTTGTTGATCTGCTCGACGATGGTCAGCGGGTTGCCGGCGGGCGCGGCGAACAGGCCCAGGTGCACGGCCGGTTTGCCGTCCATCAGCGCGCTGGTTTCGCGACTGGCGGCGGCCAACTCGACGGTGCCGATGTCCTTGACCTTGATCAGTTCGTTGCCGGCGCTGCGCAGGGTCATGTCCTGGAATTGCGCGATGCTCTTGAGGTCGGTGTCGACCTGGATGTTGGTGACCGTCAGGTCATCCTTGAGGTTGCCGGGGGCGGTCTGCACGTTTTCCGCACGCAGGGCCTGGGCCACTTCTGCGGCGGTGATGTTGCGCGCGGCCAGGCGCGACGGATCCAGCCACAGGCGCATCGCCAACTGCTGGCCGCCGAAGGTCTGGATCTTGGCCACGCCGTCGATGCCGGACAGGCTGGGAATCACTTCCCGGGACAGGTAGTCGGTCAACTGCGCCAGCGACAGGGTGGTGGTGGAGAAGCCCACGTAGGCGACCGCCGTGGAGTCGCCGGCCGACTGTTCGATGACCGGGTCATAGGCTTTTTCCGGCAGCTTGTACTTGACTTGGCTGACCTTGGCGATCACGTCGGACAGCGCTTTGGTGGTGTCCGCGCCGAGCTTGAGCCGCACCTGCACCGTGCTCAGGCCCTGCTTGGTGGAGGAACTGATGTAGTCGGCGCCCTCGATGGTGGCGCTGGCCTGGGCGATCGGCTGGGTGACGAAACCTTGCATCAGCTCGGCGGAGGCGCCGGGGTATTCGGTGGTCACCGTCACCGTGGCGCTGTCGAGCAACGGGTACTGGCGCACCGGCAGGTTGTTGAGGGCCAGCAGGCCGGCGAGGACCAGGAAGGCATTGACCACCAGGGCGAGGATCGGCCGGCGCAGAAACAGATCAGTGAAGTGCATGGGCCGCTCCTTGCCGGGCTGCTTGAACCGGGGCAGGGCTGGGCACGGGTTGGACGTCCTGCCCGTCGCTCAGGCGGTTCTGCCCGACCTCCACCACTTCGTCACCGGGCTCGAGGCCTTCGGCGATCACCCGCCAACCCTCGCTGCGGGCACCGGTCTTCACGGCGACCCGATGCACCTGGGCGCGCTGCTCGTGGCGGGTAATGCGGTACACCACGTCGCCGTAGGCGCTGCTGACGATGGCGGTGGTCGGCACCACCAGGGCGGGCGCGGCAGAGGCGCGCACCACGCGCACATCTGCCGACATGCCGGGCCTGAGCGCGGGGGGCGCCTCGGTCAGGATCGCCTGCACGCGGGTCATGCGTGTGCTGTCGAGCAACGGATCGAGGGTGGTGATGCGCGCGGAGTAGGTCTGATCGGGCAAGGCGCTGAAACTCAGCAGCACCGCCTGGCCCTGATGGACCTGGGCGCTGGCGTGTTCATCGAGGGAGAAATTCACCCTCAGTTCGCTGAGGTCGATCAGGCTGGCGAGGGTGTCTCCCGGGTTCACGTACTGGCCCACATGCACTTTGCGAATGCCGAGCTGGCCGGCGAAGGGCGCGGTGATGGTCTTCTGCGCGATCACCGCCTCGACTTTGGCCAGCATGGCCTTGGCCGCGTCCAGGTCCGCCTGGGCGTTGTCCAGGTCTTCCTTGGCCACTGCACCTGCCGGGATCAGTTGGCGGATGCGTTGCAGACGCTTTTGCGCCCTGGCCGCCAGTGCCCGCTGATGATCGGCTTCGGCCCGCTCCGGCGCGCTGTTGAGGGTCACCAGCCGCTGGCCTTTCTGAACCCTCTGGCCGGAATCGAAACTCAGCGCCTCGACTTTGCCGCCCACTTCCGCGCTGACCAGCACTTGTTCGCCCGCTTCCAGGCTGCCGATGCTGTCGAAATAACGAGGTAGCGACTGGGTCTTTGCCTGGGCGGTTTGCACGTTGGTGGGCGCCGGCGCTTCGCCGCTGGCCTGCTGCGCCGTCGTGGTGTTTGGCATGGCGTACACCGCGATAACGATGACCAGCACTAGGCTGACGAATAGAGCAAGTTTCTTGCGCATGGGCAGATCATTCCTTGATCACACTTTCGCTGGACAATTGAATCAACAACACCCCGATGAAAATCATTGCCACACCCAGTATTCGGTACAGCGTGACCTGTTTGGTCGGCATCCCCATCAAGCCGAAATGGTCGATGATGAGCGAGGTGAGCAATTGGCCGCCAATGACGCAGGCCATGAAACTGGTCGTGCCCATGCGCGGCGATAACAACAACGCGGCGGTGATGTAGATCACCCCGGCAATCCCCCCCACCCAGGCCCACAACGGCAGGCTGGTGGCGGCACCGAGTTGAGGTGCGGGTGCACGCAGCGCCAGCAGTACCGGCGCAATGGCTATCAAACTGATGATCAGCGACACCACCGTGGCCCATAAGGGATGACCGACGGCGCGTCCCAACGCCGCATTGGCTGCGGCCTGGAACGGCACGACTGCGCCTGCGGCTATGGCTGCGCCGACAAGCATCGCGGTAGACATCGAAAGAGGAGTGGTCATTGGCTATCGCTTCATCAGTGGTTGTTTTGGACTTGATTTTGAAATATGAATAGAGGGAATGGAAATTCGTATAACCAACGGATGGTATTCAACGGATGAATAATCTTCGAAGTATCGACCTCAATCTTCTGGTGACCTTGCAGGCACTGTTGGTCGAAAAGCACATCACCCGCGCTGCCTCCCGTTTGCATAAAAGCCAACCTGCCGTGAGCCATGCCTTAGCGCACTTGCGCCGACTGTTCGATGACCCGTTGCTGATCCGCCGCGGCGGTCACCTGGAGTTGACGGCCAGGGCGACCGAACTGCTGCATCCGCTGAACGACGCGCTGGGACAGATCGGCACCCTGTTCGAGCCGCCGCAATTCGACCCGACCAAAGCCAAGCGCGTGTTCCGCCTGGCCATGTCCGATTACGGTTCGCGTGTGCTGTTGCCGGGGCTGACCCGGGCGTTCAGGGCCATGGCGCCGGGCGTGGAATTGCTGGTCAGTCAGGCCAGTCGGGAGTCGATGCTGGCCGATGTGCGAGAGAGCGAAGTGGATCTGGCGCTGGGGGTATTCCCTGGCAAACAGTCGGACGAATTGCGCCAGCACACCTTGTTTTCCGAAAGCTTCGTCTGCGTGGCGGACTCCTCCAGCATCCCCGAGAAGGGCATCGCCGACCTCGACGGTTGGCTGAAACGGCCCCATGTGCTGGTGGCCATGCGCGCCGGCAACGACAACGAGGTCGACCGCGCCCTGAGCAAGTTGGGCGTGCAACGCCAGATCAGCGTGGCGTTGCCGCACTGGAGCGTGGCCAGCGACCTGATCGCCGGCACCGACCTGATTCTGACCGTGGCGCGGCGAAGCCTGGACAGTGTCGAGCGCGACGGTCGGCTGCGCCTGTTCGAACCCCCGTTCGACATTCCCCAGTTCGACTTCAAGATGATCTGGCACCCGCGCCGCGAATCCGACACGGCGCATACGTGGTTGCGCCAGATGATCATGCGCGTGGCGAATGAGCAATGAATACGGCGTGAATCAATTCAGCGTCAGCGGTTTTTATCTTTACAACTAACCCAATCCGACAGGCTCGCTCTACAGTCAGCTTTTTGCCCACGTCAATGCGCATGGTGCCTTCGTTCGAAGTGCGCCTTTTTTTATTCGTAATCCTGAAGGAACAGGAACTTTCCAAGTGCGTTATTCGTCGCGCGAATAGTCTGGATGCGAACAAAGAATTGGCATTCGTGCCGCCTGCGGATAACCCTATTCGCGGCACTTATGGTTTTTATTGTCTTGCACAGGTGCTGGAACTAACAGGGTGCATAGAACACTGTTTTCCAACCACTAAGGAGAGTGAAATGACATTGGAAAGCGCCGAATACAATGTGATTGGCGGGCTGTTCGAGAGCTTTACCGATACCGCCGCCCAGCGCGAGGTGGAAGTTCGCACGATTCTTCATATGGTCGGGGACGTGCACGGCAAGTCGATCCTCGACGTGGCCTGCGGCTTCGGCTATTTCGGCCGTCAACTGCGCCAGCGCGGGGCGCGCAAGGTGGTCGGGGTGGACATCTCGCAAAAGATGATCGACCTCGCCAGGGAAGAGTCCGCGCGCACTGGCGACGACCTCGAATTCCATGTTCGCGATGCCTCGAAGATGGAAAAACTCGGCAACTTCGACATGGTGGTGGCGGCGTGGCTGTTCAACTACGCCTCGTCCCTCGACGACTTGGAGAACATGTTCAAGTGCGTCGCCGCCAATCTTTCGACCGGTGGCACTTTAGTGGCTTATACCGTGGAGCCCGACTTCGAACTGGGCCTGGGCAACTTCACGTCCTACGGCGTGAATGTCCGCACCGAAGAACCCTGGGGACCCGGTTATCGCCACCAGGCCGAGTTCGTTACCCAGCCGCCGAGTCCATTCACCTTTTATCGCTGGGGACGTGCCGACTATGAACGCGCGGCGAAGAACGCCGGGTTCAGTTCCTTGCGGTGGCAGAAGCCGCTGTTGCTCAAGGCGGACGAGCAAAAGTACACGCCCGGCTTCTGGGACGTGTTCAAAGACAACTGTTTGCAGACCGGGCTGGTGTGCACGCTGTAACGCGCGCCTATAACAAGAAACGGAGTAGCTCCATGGGACTCATGAGTTTTCATTCTCCCGAGACGTTGCGTCGAGCCAACCCACAGTTGTCGGATCGCGAATTGCTTGGCCTGCCAGCGTCCTTCACCCCCAACCGCACGCTGAACCTGTCGGCGGACAGTTTCGGCGCACTGGTTGCCGGTGGGGTGGCGCACTGGGTCGATTCGCTGGAAAGCCAGGACTGCGCGCTCGCCTATCGCTACACGGCCGGACAGATCCTCGCCAGTGTGGGCGATCCGCGCCTCAATCCGCTGGCCCCGAACATGGTGCTGGTGCCTGAAGCCACGGCGCAGATCGGCCTGGCCTGCGAACGGTTGCCGGCGGTGATGCAGTCGTTGGCCGACCTGAACCTGGACCCGGACTGGATCGCCAAGGAAACCCCTCGGCACGCGGTCGACTTGCCCGCCTACAAGATCGGTCGTTACCCGGTCACCAACTTGGAATACAAAGCGTTTCTGCTCGATTCCCAAGCGCCGCGTATCCCGACCGACTGGTTCCTCGGGCGCTACCCGCTCGAACGCGCCAACCATCCGGTGTCCGGCATCAGCGTCGAAGACGCGCAGTGCTACATCGAGTGGCTGTCGGCCAAGACCGGGCGCGCGTTCCATCTGCCCAGCGAAGCGCAATGGGAGTACGCCGCAGCAGGGCCGCAGGGCCTTCAGTACCCCTGGGGCGAAGACTTCCTGCCCGATCACGCCAACACCGCTGAACTCGGCGTGTTCACCACCACCCCGGTGGGTCTGTTCGCCAATGGCGCTTCGCCATTTGGCTGCCTGGACATGGCAGGCAACGTCGAAGAGTTCGTCGCCGATGACTACCACGCCTATCCCGGCGGTGCGGCCATCGAAGACGACCTGGTGACGGCCGTCGGCACCCATCGAGTCGCCCGCGGCGGCAGCTACTCGCGGTTTCGCGATCTGGCCCGCACCACCCGGCGCCATGGAAAGTTTCCAAGGGATATCTACGTCATGGGTTTTCGTCTCGCTGAAAGCGTGTAGTGACAAGGACCCGTCATGCAGTGTGATCAGAAGAGGGTTGCTCGTATGCCAATCTATAAAGTTAAAAATACCGTGGACATCCCCATCCTCCAGGGGGGCAAGGTCGGTAGTTTCGTGTCCTTCGAAGGGTTTTCGCCCAGCGAAGAACACATCGCCATCGTGGTCGGTGACGTCACCCAGCAAGCGCCGCTGGTGCGGATTCACTCAGAGTGCCTGACCGGCGATATTTTCGGTTCGCACCGCTGCGACTGCGGCGCGCAATTGAACGAAGCGCTCGAGCGCATGGCCGACGAAGGCGGCGTGCTGCTGTACCTGCGCCAGGAAGGACGCGGCATCGGCTTGTACGCCAAGCTCGATGCGTACCGCCTGCAGGACACCGGACTGGACACCTTCGAGGCCAATCGCCGCCTCGACCTGCCCGAGGATGGCCGCGACTTCGCCATCGCCGCCGGCATGCTGCGCGGCCTGGGCATCACCCGTTGCCGGCTGATGACCAACAACCCTGACAAGGTCTCCACCCTCAGAAAGCACGGCATCCAGGTGGACGAGGTGATTTCCACCGGCGTGTTCCTGACCGAGCACAACCGCCATTACCTGGCCGCGAAAATCGCCAAGAAGAACCACGACATCAATTTGGGTCTGGATCGTTCAGCTTAAGGAAAAGTTGCGATGAAACATTTTGCCCCCATCAGCGGCATCGCCAGTTTTGCCGAGCAATACGTTGCCACTGCCGGTTACGACAATCAGGTCATCCTCTGGGATGCGCCGCGTAAACAAGCCTTGCACCGGGTGTTTCACGATCACCTGGCCAATCAATGCGCCTTCAACGCCAGCGGTACGCGCCTGGTCACCGCCAGCAGCGACTACACCGCGCGCGTCTGGGAAGTGCCGTCGATGCGCCTGAAGGCGGCGCTGGTCGGTCACCGCGACGACGTCGAGATGGCCGCCTTCAACCCGGCCGGCGACCGCATCGCCACCTGCTCGCGGGATCACACCATTCGCCTGTTCGAGGCTGAAACCGGTGCCTGCCTGCGCACCCTCGAAGGCCACAGCGCCGACGTGATTTCCATCAGTTGGAGTGCCGACGGCCAGCAACTGGTATCCAGCAGCGACGACGGCACCATTCGCCGCTGGAACGTGCAGACCGGCGAGCAAGTGGAGCGCATCGACCTGGGTGGCGTGGAAACCGACACCATCGCCCTGGCCAGCGACGGCACCATCTTTGCCGGCGACGACGAAGGCCGCCTGACTGTCATCGACGCCAGCGGCACCACCCGCCTGCAGGCCCATGCCGCTGGGGTGAAACGGGTGGTGTGGGACCAGCGCAAGGGTTGGCTGATCAGCCTGAGCTACGACCGCTCGGTGGTGCTGTGGCGCTACGAGGCTGGCACCCTGACGCGCCTGGCGCACAGTTCCCTGCCGAGCATCATCTGGCCGCGCAGTTGCGCGTTCCTGGGCGATGAGCGCATCGCCTTCGTCACCTTCGGCTCCACCTATGCGGTCTGGGATCACACGACCGACACCTGGGACCTGGAGGGCATCGACCACGCCATCAGCCTCAACGCGGTCTCCATTCACAACGGCCACACCTATGCCATCGGCGATGCCGGCAAGCTGCTGATCGATGGCCAGCCCAGCACCCTGATCGGCAGCCTGTGCAACTTCCTGCTGCCCTTCGGCGAGGAAATGCTCACCGGCGGGCAAATGGGGCAGGTCTACGACGCAGTGACTGGCCGGTTGATCCACCAGCATCGCTCGCCGCTCAATTGCGCCACGGCGTTCACCCGGCACGGCGTGGCCCACGCGGCGGTGGGCACCTACACCGGCGAGGCGCTGATCTTCAAACGCGATGTCCAGGGGCAGGCCGAGTTCGTCTGCGAAGTGTCGATGCATGACAACGCCATCAAAGGCATTTCCGCCGACGAGGAATACCTGTTCAGCGTATGCGCCACGGCCGCTGCCGCCTTCCACCGGGTAGACGACTTCTCCCTGGCCCGGCATGTGGAACAGGCGCACGAGCGCATTTCCAATGGCTGCGCCACGGTGCAAGGCGGCTTCGCCAGCATCGGTCGCGACCTCAAGCTGCGTATCTGGTCCGGTGACGCCTCGCAGGTGTACGAGACGCCGCATGTGCACTCGGTCAAGTGCATCGCCGCTTCGGCTGACCAGCAGGTGATCGCCACCGGCAGCTATGGCGGCACCGTGGCGCTGTTCGACCTTCAGCAGCGACGCTGGACGCACCGGGTCAAGCCCACCACCAGCGGCATTTCCTGCATCACCTACTCCCCGCAGGACGGCCTGTTCCTGGCCAGTTCCTACGATGGGCAGTTGTACCCCATCTCCGTCAGCGCTTGATGCGCACCCGCGCCGGCCTGCACGGCGGCGCGGGTTTTTCCGTCTGGGGGCTTCATGACCGAACACGCGGATCACCGTTACATGCAGCAGGCGCTGGACCTGGCGCGGCGCGGCAGCTTCACCACCCGTCCCAACCCCATGGTCGGCTGCGTCATCGTCAAGGACGACGGGGTGGTGGGCGAGGGCTGGCACGTGCGCGCCGGCCAGGCGCATGCCGAAGTCCATGCCCTGCGCCATGCCGGCGCCAAGGCACAGGGCGCGACGGCCTACGTGACCCTGGAACCCTGCGCCCATCATGGCCGCACCCCGCCGTGCTACCAGGCGCTCATCGGCGCAGGCGTGGCGCGGGTGGTGGTGGCGTGCGAAGACCCGTTCCACAAGGTCGCGGGCCGAGGCATCGCCGGCCTGCGCGAGGCGGGCATCGACGTGCACGTCGGTGTGCTACGCAGCCAAGCGCAGGCCCTGAACAAAGGCTTCATCAGCAGTGCACGGCGCGGCAGGCCATGGGTGACGCTCAAGCTGGGCATGAGCCTGGATGGCCGAACCGCCCTGGCCGATGGCCAATCGCAATGGATCACCGGCGCGGCCGCCCGCGCCGATGTGCATCGGCTGCGGCGTGAGCACTGCGCGATCCTGACCGGCATCGGCACGGTGCTGGCGGACGACCCCGCCCTCACGGTACGGCTCGATGACCCGCAAGCCTTCGTGCCGCCGTGGCGCGTGGTGCTGGACAGTGCCCTGCGCACGCCGCATACGGCCCAGCTGGTCGATGGCGCCGTGCCCACGTTTATTCTTCATGGTGTGACCGGTGGCCAGGCGCCCCGGGGCGCTGAAGGTATCCAGGTCGCCAGCCAAGGTGGTCGGCTGGACCTGCTCGATTGCCTCACCGCCCTGAACGACCGCGGCGTGCACAGCGTGCTGGTGGAGGCGGGCGCCACGCTGGCCGGTGCGTTGATCCAGGAAGGCCTGGTGGACGACCTGGTGCTGTACGTGGCGCCGAAGCTGCTCGGCAGTGCGGCGCGGCCATTGCTGGTGGGCGATTTCGCCAGCTCGCTGACGGCACCGGCAGGGTTGCGCCTGGTGACGGCCGAGGCGGTGGGAGAGGATGTGAAAATCAACTGGCGTTCGCTGCGCTCCGAGTCGGAGTGCTTCGCGCCGTAGCGATCAGGAGGCAGTCATGTCGGTATCCATCAGTCATCTACGCATCGCCCGCCCGGTGTCCGATCTGCAGCGCGCGGTCGCGATGTACCGCGACGGGCTGGGGCTCGAAGTGCTGGGCGGTTTCGAGGATCACGCCGGGTTCGATGGCGTGATGCTGGGCGATCCCGCGCGGCATTGGCACCTGGAGTTCACCCATTGCCGGCGGCAGAAGGTCGAGCCCCGGCACACGGTGGAAGATCTGCTGGTGATCTACGTCGACGGGCTGGAGGCGTTCGAAGCGTTTTGCCTGCGATTGAGCGGGAGTGGGTTCGAGCGCGTGGCGCCGTTCAATCCGTATTGGCGGGAGAACGGGGCGACCTTTGCCGATGGGGATGGGTATCGGGTGGTGGTGTCGCGGGTGGCGTGGCTGGCGCTCTTTTCATCCACCCGCGATGCTGCTGCGTCCGCTGCGCAGCCACACCGCTGATGCTCAGGGCACGCGCCAGTGCGTCATGCCGCTGCTACCTGGGTGTGGCTAGTAAGGCTCGAACCTGCCCAGCAGAGCCATTGCCTTGTTGGCTTCCATACACGCCTTTAGAATGGTCGGCCCTCGCAAGGCAGGAAATACCATGTGGTTCATGAGTAAAAAAACGCTCAGTGACGAGCAAGCGACTGCGCTCCATGAGCAGGCCTGGGCGGCGTTTCGCGAGCAGGATCTGGACACCGCGCAGGAGTGCTTCCAGATCCTTGCCAAGGCGCGTCCCGCCGACGCACGCTGGATGAATGGCGTTGGCGCGGTGAGCCTGGCACGTGACGATCGCGCCGATGCCCATCGACACTTCCAGATGGCCGCCGATCGTGATTATCCCGGCAGCCACTACAACCTCGGCATCATGGCCTACCAGGACGGTGATCACGACGTCGCCCGCCGACACTTCCAGAGGGCTGCCGAGCACAATTATCCGGGCAGCCACTACAACCTCGGCAGCATGGCCTTCCAGGAAGGTGATCACGACACCGCCCGCCAATACTTCCAGCAAGCCGCCGAGTACGATTGTCCCCGCAGCCACTTCTACCTTGGCAGCATGGCCCACCAGGATGGCGATCACGATGCCGCCGTCGAGCACCTCAACAACGCCGTGCGCCACGATCATCCGGAGGCGCTGAACCTGCTTGGCGACGTCCATCTGCATGCCGAGCGCTATCCGCAGGCTGAGCAGGCCTACCGGCGCGCGGCCGAGTTGGGCAATGTCGATGGCTACAACAATCTTGGCCTTCTTTACTTGCAGCTCGAAGACTATCAGCAGGCCAAGCAGGCGTTGTTGCAGGCCCTACAATCCGACCACGTCTACGCCCAGCACAACCTGGCTGTGGCCTATCACCGCCTGGGCGAGCTCGAGGAGGCCGAGCGCTGGTACCTGATCTCCTTCTCTGTGCACGGCAACCTGCAGTCGCTGGAGAATCTTGGGCATGTTTATGGCGACAGTGGGCGTGAGGTCGAGGGCCAGGCGCTGATCGCGGCCTCCGACAAGCTCTACGAGGATCAGCCTCTCAACGATTACGAGCAGGCGTTGATCGACCGGTTGCTGGCCTGAGCCTCAACGACTATTGAGACGCGCTGGGGTGCTGTTGCCATATAGGGTGACCTGAGCCTGCCGCCCGATCAGCAGATCAGCAAGATTGCCGTGCTGACACACCGATCTGTCGACACATCCGGCGAAGTACGCGATGCGCCACCGTATCCCGTACATCAGCATCGCCACTCAGTTCACCGAGCTGGCGTCGAAGTTGGCCGTGCATGTGGGCGGCTGCGCCCGCGCCGCCGGCCTGATAGAGGCCACGAACATCGCAGGCGTGCTGGTGCGCTGTCGCTGATGCAGCGCTTCTCGCGCATCGAGCGCATCGCCATCGGCGCGGTGATGGACGACCAGGACCTGGGCGGGCCGAAAAGCCAGAGCGACGTAGACGACTTTGCGACCTTCTGGTCGATCGCTACTAGCCTTAACTTTTTATTTGTCCCCGAATGCTGCAGACGGCGTGATGCATTTGGTGGTTCTGGTGGTAGATGTTCGAAGTATCTGCGGGGATTTGGCTGCGGGAGATTGCAGTCTGGGCGAAGAGGGCGTCACGTGCGGGCGATACTTTGCTAATGGGAATTGTTATCGATAGTGGGACGGTTCCTGTGGGAATGCAAGATGTGTTTGACCCGACATTGACTGCTATCCCGGTCGTAATCTGTGCCATGAGAGGCACCCTCACTCTCTGAGGAGCGGAAGCGTTTATTCGCGTCCGGCTGCTTTCGACCCAGGCTGTGTGAAAACGCAAGTAAGTACGTCGAGTAGCTAAAGAAGCTGGGGCAGCCTGTTAATTCAGCAGATGTAGGTGCAGATTTACTTCAGTCGGGTATCAGGTGCGGCTTGTACTATCTGGGTCTCGGCAGCGGCCCAGATAGCCGTATACGGACGTAAAGAAACGCTTGGACTCATGTCCTGATCACTTCAATCAGTCCAGCGATGCCAAAGATGCTCATCATTCGTTTGAGGTTGTAAGCCAGCACGTGAAGGCTCATCTCGGTGCTTACCCTCGGTAGGGTTTTGGTCAGGAAGTGGGTGCTTCCCATCCAGTATTTGAGCGTTCCGAAAGGATGCTCCACCGTCTGCCGGCGAACCTTCATTTTGCCGGGATCATGCTCTAATCGGTTCTGCACCGCTTCGACTACCGTTTCATGCTCCCAGCGCTTTAACCGGCGTTCCTTACCCGTCGTACACTGCTTCTGCATGGCGCAACTTTGGCAGCCCGAGAACCAGTAGCAGTGCAGCAACATGCCGTCTTCCACCGAAGAATGCCGGCGAGTCAGTAGCTGATCCGCAGGGCATCGGTATTCATCCGATGCAGCAATGTAGATGAAGTCCTGCTTGCCGAATCGGCCTTCCGCTTTGCTGCTTGATGTCAGCGGCTTCGGTACAAAAGTGGTGATCCCGGCCTGTTCGCAAGCAAGGATCTCCGGACCTTTGTAACAGCCTCGGTCGGCGACGACTGTCAGCGACTCAGCGCCGATCTCTTCGCGCGCCTGATTCGCCATATTGCTCAGTTGCGTTCGGTCATTGCCAACATTGGTGACTTCATGGGCAATGATCAGATGGTGTTTGTCATCGACTGCTGTTTGTACGTTATAGCCAACCGTGCCACTACCTCGGCCACTCGTGGCCATTGAGCGTGCATCAGGATCGGTAAGAGAGATTTGCTGATCTGGGCTGGCGTGAAGCTGCGCTTCAATGTCCTTGAGCTTCGTCATTTGCTGTTTCAGCTTCTCTATTTTTTCGCTCAGCCGTTCAACCTTGGCCTCGGCGACCTCGGGCGCTGCTCGATCCGCCGAATCCATCGCCGCAAGATAGCGGTCAATGCTCTGCTCGATCTGCTGTATGCGCGCCTTGATCTTGCCCTGGGTGAAGTTGCGGTCGCGGTTATTTACGGCTTTGAATTTGCTGCCGTCGATACAAGCGTATAAGCGCATTTTTCTTTGACAGCCAATAGCGCAACTGCGTTGATCATCGATAGACCGGATAGGCGGGAGCGGGACTGCACTGCGCGCCCGCGTCCGCTCAGGGGTGTTCGATCACCATGACAGCCGTGGTGTCCGCCTCGAACGCCTCGAACACATGCGGCAGGTTGGCCGAATAGCTGATGTAGTCACCGGCATGCAGCAGCACGGGCTCGTTGGCAGGGCCGACATTGGCGCTGCCGCTGCACAACACCACGTGTTCCACCGTGCCCGGCGGGTGCGGTTGCGACAGGCGCGCTTCCCCGGGCTGGACCTTCAGGCGGTAGATATCGCGCTGTACGCCAGCAGGGCAGTCGGCGAGCAAGGTGGCCGCGTAGTTGGACGCTTCGGCATAGGCGGTCATCCCTTCGTTGGCGCGGATTACCCGAAGATGCTGCTGGGGCTGTTCGAAAAAACGCGTCACCTGCAAACCCATGGCCATGGCCAACGACCACAAGGTCTCAATGCTGGGGTTACCAATGCCGGATTCCAACTGCGAAAGCGTCGACTTCGCGACACTGGCCCGCTTGGCCAGCTCCGTCACCGAGAGGCCTGCCAGCTGACGCTCGCGCTTGATTGCCAATGCCAGCAGGTCGATACGGCTTAGTGAATTACCGACTGATTCGTTCGTTATGTCATTCATTTGTTCTTTAAATCATCCTTAAACGGATTGACGGCCGGGCATGTGTTGTTCAGTATGTCGGCAGAAAGTTCATTATATCGATCACTTTTTTGGCCTTTGGGCCAGCATAAAGATGGCGCAGCTTACGCCATCACCCGCTGCAAGGAAGCCGTACAGATGAAGCCACATGCCCGCGGGGCAGTAGAGATGATATTGGCCATGATGATCTCCGGCACGGTGGGCTGGTTTGTCGTTATGTCCGGGCAAACGCCGCAGGCGGTAGTGTTCTGGCGCTGCCTGTTCGGCGCCCTGGCAATGCTGGTCGCGTGCCTGACGCTGGGTATCTTTCGGCGCTCGCGGCTGGATCTGAGGCAGTTCGCCCTAGTGTGCCTGGGGGGCGCGGCGCTGATGCTCAACTGGGTGCTGTTGTTCAGTGCCTACAGTTATTCATCGGTTGCAATCGCGACGGTGATTTATCACGTCCAGCCATTCATGCTGGTCGGCCTGGGTGTGGTGTTCTTCGCCGAGCGGCTAAACGCGGCAAAGGTGGGATGGCTGCTGCTGGCCTTTGCCGGCCTGGTGCTGATCGTCGTGGCCAAGCACGGCGGTCAGGCGGTGGGTTCAGATTACCTAGTGGGTATATGCCTGGCACTAGCCTCGGCGTTCTTCTATGCCGTTGCGGCGGCGATCACAAAGCGCCTCAAGGCACTGCCCGCGCACCTGATCGTGCTGATCCAGATGGTGGTCGGCGTCGTGTTGCTTGCGCCTTTCGTGGATGTGAGCACGGTGGACATTGCGGTCGACACATGGACATACCTGGTGATCATCGGGGTTGTCCATACCGGCGTCATGTCGACGCTGCTTTACAGCGCTATCCAGAAGATTCCCACGGGGTTGGTGGGGGCGCTGTCCTACATCTATCCGATCGTCGCAATCCTGGTCGACTGGATTGCCTTCGGTCACCCCCTGGGGATCCTGCAGATGGCTGGCGCCGCCGCCATACTGCTGGCCGCGGCGGGGATGAATTTCGGCTGGACAATGGCGCGGCATGGCGCCGGCCTGAGCAATTCATCATCTAAACAAGGGAGTTGATCGTGGCTGTGATCCTGTGTGGACTGGGAGGTTGCCTACCGCCCCAGGCAATTGACAATCAGGAGATCTCCAAGGGGCTGGATACCACCCCCGAGTGGATCGAATCGCGTACCGGCATTCGTGAGCGGCGCATGGTCAGTGCAGGCATTGGCGTGCGTGAACTGGCCATCAAGGCGGGTGCACGAGCCATCGCTTCGGCGGGTGGTCGTCGCATTGACGCCCTGGTGGTCGCGACCACCTCCCCGGAGCGAATCTGCCCAGCCGTGGCGCCGGAAGTAGCCGCCAGGCTGGAGCTCGGCGATATCGCCGCCTACGACATGACGTCCGCTTGCAGCGGTTTCGTCTATGGGCTGGCGACGGCGGCAGGGCTGATCGCTGCCGGTATCGCCGACACGGTCCTGCTCATCGGCGCCGAAGCCTTCACCACCTTCGTCAATCCGCATGACCGCAGTACGCGGCCGATTTTCGGAGACGGTGCCGGCGCCGTGGTGCTGCGCCGCGGTGAGGCCGAGGAGGCTGGCTCGCTCGGTTGTTTCGACCTGGGCAGCGATGGCGGCCGTTCCGACTTGCTGGCGATACCCGCCGGTGGCTCGAGGCAGCGCGGGGCCAGTGGTGGGCTGGGTCATGGCAACGTGGCAGCGGATGAGTTTTTCCTACACATGGAAGGTCGCGCCGTTTATGAGCAAGCCGTTGCGCGTATGGCCGCCTCGGCTCAGGCCGTGCTCGACCGGGCGCAGTGGTCGATGGAGCAGGTTGACTGGTTCGTCGGCCACCAGGCCAATGTGCGCATCTTGCAGACCGTGGCCTTCGAATTGGGCCTGGAGCCTGAAAAGGTCGCCGTCAACATCGAGCGCCTGGGCAACACCCTGACCGCCTCGATTCCCTTGCTGCTCAACGACCTTGCACTTCGCGGCGACTTGCAGGCCGGCCAGCGCGTACTGGTGAGCGCCTTCGGCGCGGGCCTGTCGTGGGGCTCTACGGTGCTGCGCTGGCCGCAGCTCAATACCCGCGACAGCGAGTGGCAGGACTGATCTCGCTTTTTCCAACCCCGCTTTACCAAACAACAGGAGTTATGTGATGACCGTTAGCAATGAAGCAATCGCCCAGGCTATCTCCGCACGTTTCAACATCGAGGAAAGCCGTATCCTGCCCGAAGCCTCCCTAGAGGACCTGGGCTTCGACTCACTGTCTCAGGTCGACCTTGCGCAGTTGCTGCGCAAGAAGCTGGGTGTGCAGATCAGCGATGCCCAGCTGTCGGACGTCGCCACGGTGGGTGACGTCCTGGCGCTGGTCAACGGTAAAGCGTGATGAGCGCTGATTCGGTGGTGGTCACTGGGATTGGTCTGGTGACCCCGGCGGGTATCGGGGTCGAGGAAAACTGGCAGCGGATCCTCGCCGGCCATACAACGGCGGCTACGGACAAAGCCCTTGAGGGTTTACCGGTGCAGATTGCCTGTCGGGTGCCAAGCTTCGACACGGCACTGCTGGGGCTGAAAAACCCCTGGCAGTGGGACCGCTATGCCCAGTTCGCGTTACTCGCGGCGCGTCAGGCGCTGGCCGATGCCGGCCTTGAAGCGAGACAGTGGCGCGATGAAAGCCGGGTGGCGGTGATCATCGGCTCGGGAGCCGGCGGCACGGCCACGCTCGAACAGCAGCATGCGCTGCTGTTGAGTGAAGGCGCCGACGAAATCTCGTCGCTGACCCTGCCCATGGGCCTGCTGAACATGGCCGCCGGGCAGGTAGCCATAGAGCTGGGCGCCCGTGGCCCATGCCTGGCGCCGTGCTCTGCCTGTGCTTCCGGCGCGTCGGCTCTGGGCATGGCCAAGGACCTGATCGACCGCGGAGTGTGCGACGTCGTCGTCGCCGGTGGTGCCGAGGCGCCGATCACGCCGCTGTACGTGTCGGCGTTTGCCCGCATGCGTGCGCTGTCCGCCAACCCTGATGCGGCGACGGCATCGCGCCCGTTCGATGCGCAGCGCAACGGCTTCGTCATCGGTGAAGGCGCCGGTGTCTTCGTGCTTGAGTCTGCGGCACATGCCCGTGCCCGTGGAGCAAGAAGCCGAGGGCGCCTGCTGGGCTATGGCGCATCGGCTGACGCCCATCACGTCACCACGCCGCACCCGCAGGGGTTGGGCGCGCGCCTGGCGATGCAGGGGGCTTTGCGCGATGCGGGTATCGAATCCGCAGAGGTCGACTACGTCAACGCTCATGGGACCTCAACGCCAGGTAATGATGTGGTCGAATCGAGGGCCATCGCCGAAGTGTTCGGCAGCCGCATGCCGGTCAGCTCAACCAAAGGAGTCACCGGCCACCTGCTGGGTGCAGCCGGTGCCATCGAGGCAGCCTACACGCTGCTGGCACTGGAGCACGGGCAACTGCCACCTACGGCCAACCTGCGAGACCCTGACCCGCAGATCACCGTCGACCTGGTACGTGCCGCGCCACGCAGGCAGCCGATCAAAGTGGCGCTTTCCAATTCATTCGGATTCGGCGGACAGAACGTCTCACTGGTCTTCGCCCCCTGAAGACGCCCGTTCATTGCAAGGACTAGCCATGACCCACCCAAGCACTGCGCAGGCGCGCGACGAGCTTCGCGACCTGCTGTTCGCTGGTACCTTTGAAAGCCACCATCAGAGCATCCGTGATGCGCTGTTCGACCCTGTCTTCGACCCACGCCAAGGCTTGAATCTCGAGCAGGCCGGGCGCCTGGCCTATGCCCGCAGTCGGCATGTGCATGCGGCGCTGGAGCGCCCACTGCAGATCCTGGCCAACCCGCGTCGCCTGTTCGCCCTGGCGGAATGGCCGAGCCTGCTGGATGTCGCCAGCTTCTCCTTGCTGATGGTCCATTACAATCTGTGCCTAGGCACGGTGTACGACCATGCGCACGGGCGCCAGGACATCGCCGAGCTTACCGAGGCGCTCGACGTGCTCACCTCGTTTGGCCCCTACATGGCCACCGAGCTGGGCTACGGCAACAATGTCGCGGCGCTGGAAACAGAAGCTGTCTACGACCCGCAGAGCCAGACCTTCACGCTCAACACACCGGGTGCGCACGCGCAGAAGTACATGTCCTACAGTGGCTTTGGCGACATCCCCAAGGTCGCCACGGTCATGGCCAGGCTCAAGATCGATGGCAAGGACCTGGGCGTCTTCCCCTTCCTAATCAGGTTGTCGACTGAAGCAGGGCTGTGCCCGGGTATCCGCGCCGCGCTGTGCCCGGAGAAGCCCGTGCAGGGGCTGGACAATGGCCTGACCTGGTTCGACAACGTCCGGGTGCCCCGCAGCAGCCTTTTGCACGGGGACATGGGCCACTTCGCCGATGATGGCCGCTTCGTGCTCGGCTCCGGCAATGCCCGGGCCCGCTTCCTGCGCGCCATGTCGCGAATCATCCCCGGTCGCCTTTGCGTGGCCAGTGCCGGCCTTGGCGCCAGCCGGGCCAGCCTCTACATTGCATTGCGCTATGGCCAGCAGCGCCTGACCAACGCGCCGGGGACCAACGGCATGCCGGTCATCGAATACCGCAGCTACCAGCGCCCGATGTTCTCGGCCCTGGCCAGCGCCTACGCGATGACCTTGCTGCTCAACGAAGCCAAGGCGCGCTTCCTGGCCTGCGAGGATGAGCCCTCGGCCGAAGTGGTCAGCCTGATCAATATCACCAAGGCCCTGGCGACCTGGGACGCCAGCGCCGTGATCGCCGAGTGCCGCGAGCGTTGTGGCGCGCAAGGCATCTTCAGCACCAACCGCATCGCTGACTACGGCTCGCTGCTGCAAGGGCTGGTGACGGCCGAAGGCGACAACCTGGTGCTGCTGGGGACCGTCGCCGGCCAGCTCCTGGCTCAGGATTGGCAGGGTGACGAGCCGGCACGGCCAGGCCGGGTGAGCAATCTGGCCGAACCAGAGTGGTTGATCGCGGCACTGGCCTACCGTGAGCATCAGCTCTGGCAGACCATCCGCGAGGACATGGCGGGCGACGAGCGCGGTTACTTCGAGGCCTGGAACGATGCCATGAACCCCGGGCTGGCGCTTGCCCGCCTGCGTGGCGAGCGGATCGCCCTGGAGCAGCTGTGGGGCGCGTCCTTGCATGCCTGTCAGGACCAGACCAAGGCAGCGCTGGCAGCGCTCGCCAGCCTCTACGGGCTTAACCTGCTGCAGCGCGACGCTGCCTGGTTCCTGGCCCACGATCGGATCGATGCCGGCCAGGCGCTGTCGCTGGAGGGTGTGATCGATCGCCAGTGTGCGGTGGTCCGTCCGCATGTGGCGACGCTGATCGATGGCTTCGCCTTGTCGCCCGAACTACTGCGCGCCCCCATCGCGCAGGACGATTACATCCAGGCATTCTGCAAGGAGGTCAACGCCAATGTCGACTGATACTCGCCGCGCCCGCATGGCGCCGCTGCCCGCCAATGTGCACACTTATCGATGCCCAGTGCGCTGGTCCGACATGGACGTCTATGGCGTTGTCAACAATGTTTCGTTCCTGCGCCTGCTTGAAGAGGCTCGGGTGGATTTCATCTGGCGCCTGGGCGCCGAGCAGGGCGACGCGTTCTTCAGCGGCGGTTCGGTGGTGGTGCGCCATGCCATTGAGTACAAGCGCCCCCTGGTCCACCGACATGAACCGGTGGACATCCATATGTGGGTGTCTGACATCCGTGCCGCGGCAGTCACTATCGAGTACGAGGTGCGCGATGGCGACACCCTGTGCGCCCAGGCCAGCACCACCATGGCCCCATTCAATTACGAAGGGCGCTACCCACGGACCATGAGCGATGAGGAAAGCGCATTCTTCGAACGCTTCCTCGACCCGCGCAAGGCGGTCGCATGAGCGGTGTCATGACATGCGCCTGCTGAGGGTCGGGGCCGCTGGCCAGGAGCGCCCGTGCGCGCTGGCTGGCGATGGTTCGGTACGAGACATGGGCAGTTGGGTCGACGACTGGGCAGGGCCTGCGCTGGAGATCACGGCTCAGCGTGAGCTGGCCGAGCGCTTCTCGCGCCTGTGGCGGAGCCTGCCGGAGGTGGACGTGCAGCGCGAACGTATCGGCCCGGCGTTGCGCCCGGGGCAGATCCTCTCGATCGGCCTGAACTATCACCGGCATGCACGCGAGGCCGGCATGCAGGTGCCGGACGAACCGATCGTGTCGAGCAAGTCGGTGCATGCTCTGGCCGGGCCTTGCGATGTGCTGCAGTTGCCACGCGAGGGCAGCAAGACCGACTGGGAGGTCGAGCTGGGTGTCGTCATCGGTTGTCGTACGCAGTATCTGGCAAGCCCGGAGCAGGCACGAGCCTGCATTCTCGGTTACTGCACCGGCAACGACCTGTCCGAGCGCAGCTGGCTGCTTGAACGGGGCGGGCAATGGATCAAGGGCAAGTCCTTCGATGGCTTCGCGCCGTTAGGCCCGTATCTGGTCACGGCCGATGAGGTGCCTGCGCCGCAGCGCCTCGAATTGGTGTGCAAGGTCAATGGTGTGATCATGCAGCATGACAGCACCGAGGACATGATTTTCGACGTCGATCGGCTGGTGCATTACCTGAGCCAGTTCATGACTCTGCACCCTGGCGATGTGATCCTGACCGGCAGCCCCGGCGGCATGGCCCTGGGGCGGCCCGACCAGCCCTTCCTGCGCGAGGGCGATGTGGTCGAGGCCGAAGTGGTCGGCCTCGGTGCCCAGCGTCAGGTGTGCCGTGCGCCGCACGGCTGAACGTATACAAGGAGTTGAGATGAGCTTGTCTGCCAAGGTCTGTGCCAATACAGCCGTGCGAGAAGCCACACCGGGGTTGATGGCTGCGCTTGCGGAGCGTTTCGTCGAGCGCTTTTCCACCGCACGAGCGGTCAGGGAGCAACATGGAAGGGACGAGTCGGCCTATGTTGATGCGCCTCTGCCACAGGGCGTGGTGTTTGCCCGCAGCACTGCCGATATCGTCGATACTGTGCGGCTTGTCGGCGCGCATGAGGTTCCGCTGATTCCCTATGGCGCGGGTTCGTCGGTCGAGGGCCATCTGCTGGCGGTGCAAGGAGGCATCAGCCTCGACCTCAGCCAGATGGACCGGATCCTAGCCATTCACCCCGAAGACATGACTGTGACCGTGCAACCCGGGGTCACCCGCAGCCAGCTCGATGAGGCACTCAAGGGCAGCGGTCTGTTCTTTCCCATCGATCCGGGCGCCGATGCGTCGCTGGGCGGCATGTGCGCCACCGGTGCCAGCGGAACCAATGCGGTGCGCTACGGCACCATGAAGGAGAACGTTCTCGCGCTGGAGGTGGTCACCGCGCATGGCGAGGTGATTCGCACTGGTACCCGGGCCAGGAAGAGCAGCGCTGGCTACGACCTCACCCACCTGATGGTTGGCAGCGAAGGCACGCTGGGCATCATCAGCGAAGCGACCTTGCGCCTTCACCCAGTGCCAGAGTCGATCAGCGCAGCGGTGTGTTCGTTCGGCAGCCTCGACCAGGCGGTGAACACAGCGATTCAGGTCATTCAATGTGCGATTCCAGTGGCCCGCATCGAACTGGTCGATGCAAATACCGTGCGCATGGTCAATGTTCACAGCAAGCTGGCACTGCCCGAGGCCCCCATGCTGCTGATGGAGTTTCACGGCAGCGCCAGTGGCGTGCAGGAGCAGGCCGAGGCGGTGCAGGCCATCGCCAAGGAGTGGGGCGGGCAGGCATTCCAGTGGGCGACCCAGGCCGAAGACCGTCGTCGCCTGTGGACGGCCCGTCATCATGCCTACTTCGCCGCGATTCAATCGCATCCCGGGTGCCGGGCGATCAGCACCGATACCTGCGTGCCTATCAGCCGCCTGGCCGAATGCCTGCTTGAATCCACAGCCGAAGTCAATGCCACGGGCCTGCCGTACTTCCTGGTTGGCCACGTGGGCGATGGTAACTTCCACTTCGGTTACTTGGTGGACCCTGAAGACAGCCGGCAATGGGCCCAGGCCGAGTCGCTGAACGATCGACTGGTGGCGAGGGCAATCCGCCTGGGAGGTACTTGCACCGGGGAACATGGCATCGGCCTGCACAAGCAGGGCTACCTGCTCGACGAGGCGGGTGAGGGGAGCGTCGCGATGATGCGTGCGATCAAGCGCACCTTGGACCCGCACAACATTCTCAACCCCGGCAAAATCTTTGCTTTCGACTGAACCGCTAACGAAGGTACGCGAATGAACGACCTCACTCCTTCCGCCCCGCAAACCATCCTGGTCACCGGTGGCTCACGCGGCTTGGGTGCCGCCATGGTCATGGACCTCGCGGCACGTGGCCGCAATGTCTGTTTCACCTACCTCAGCAGCCATTCACAGGCCGAGCAACTGGCCTCCTCGTCCAAGCCTGGGCAGGTGTTGCCGGTGTGCGCCGATGGCCGCGACGCAAGCGCTATCGAGCAGGCGGTGAAGCGCTGTGTCGAGCACTTCGGCAGGCTCGACGGTCTGGTCAACAACGCCGGCATCACCCAGGACCGCAGTGCATTGGCCATGACCGCCGAGCAATGGCACGCGGTGATCGACGGCAACCTGCACAGCGCGTTTCATGCCTGCCAGGCGGTGCTGCCGCTGTTCGTCGAACAAGGCCATGGCGCAATCGTGAATATCGCTTCGGTTTCGGGGCTGATTGGTGTACCGGGCCAGGCCAACTATGGTGCGAGCAAGGCAGGGCTGATTGGCATGACCCGCTCGATGGCGGTCGAATTCGCTTCGCGCGGCGTACGCTGCAATGCCGTGGCGCCGGGTTTCATCGACACCGACATGACCCGCAAGCTGAACGAGCGCAGAGTGGCCCAGATGCTCGAACGCATTCCGATGCGCCGCTTCGGCAATGGCAAGGAGGTAGCTAGGGTGGTGGCGTTCCTGCTGTCCGATGACGCGGCCTACCTGACAGGCCAGGTGCTGGCGGTAGACGGTGGCCTGCTGGCCTGAGGGCGCTGGCCAAGCCTTGCGATTACCTGCCTTGAGGAGATTTACAAGATGACCATGGATGCCGGTCTCACGTGCCTGCGCACGGAAGCTGCGCCGCTGTTGCCCGCCGACGTCGACCCTGAAGAAACCACGGAATGGCTCGATGCGTTCGATGGCGTGGTCCGCCATGTGGGGGTGGCACGTGCACGCTACCTGTTGTATCGCCTAATCGGGCAGGGCTTGCGGCATGGTATCGAGCCTGCCGCTGCGATGCGCACTGCCTATCGAAACAGCGTGCACCACAGCCAGCAAGCCCCATTCACCGGTGACCTGCAACTGGAGAGCGAGCTGGCTGCCCTGGTGCGGTGGAACGCACTGGCGATGGTGGTGCAGGCAAATCGCCAAGAAGGCTCTCTGGGTGGCCACATCGCCAGCTATACCTCAGCGGCGGATCTGTTCGAGGTGGGGTTCAATCACTTCTTCCGCGCCGGGCCGTCCGGTAGCGCCGACCTGGTGTTCTTCCAGGCACATTCGGCGCCGGGAGTTTATGCACGGGCTTTCCTTGAAGGGCGTCTGAGTGAGCGCCAACTTGCCAACTATCGACGTGAGGTCGGGGGCGATGGCCTGTGTTCCTATCCGCACCCCTGGTCGATGCCCGACTTCTGGCAATTTCCCACCGGTTCCATGGGCCTGGGACCGATCACTGCCATTCACCAGGCGCGCTTCATGCGATACCTGCAGCATCGCGGCCTTGCTGAAGCGTCCGAGCGTCGGGTCTGGGGATTCTTCGGCGACGGCGAGATGGACGAGCCTGAGTCGCTGGCTGCACTGGGGCTGGCCGCGCGCGAAGGGCTGGGCAACCTCACTTTCGTGATCAACTGCAACCTGCAACGGCTCGATGGCCCGGTGCGCGGTAATGGCAAGGTAATCCAGGAGCTGGAAGGCGTGTTTCGTGCCGCCGGCTGGAATGTGCTTAAAGTGATCTGGGGCAGCGAGTGGGACGCACTCCTGGACCAGGACCCACAAGGGTTGCTGCAGCAATGCTTGGAGTTGGCCGTCGATGGAGAATACCAGTCGCTATCGACGCTGGACGGCGCTGCGCTGCGCAAACGCTTCTTCGGCCAGCATCCACAGCTGTTGCAGTTGGTTGCCCATCTGGATGATCGACAGCTCGAACGCATGCGCCGAGGTGGTCACGATCCGCTGAAGATCCACGCCGCCTACAGCGCTGCCGTGGCCTGCCAGGGGCGCCCGACGGTCATCCTGGCTAAGACCGAAAAAGGCCACGGCATGGGACGTTGGGGTCAGGGCAAGATGACCTCCCATCAGCAGAAGCAGCTTGATGACGAAGCCTTGTTGGCATTTCGAGACCGCTTCGCGCTGCCGTTGAGCGATGACGATGCCCGCAGCGCACGGCTGTTCAAACCGCCTGCCGATAGCGCGCCGATGCGTTACCTGCAGGCGCGGCGCCAGGCTCTGGGGGGCTACCTGCCCAGCCGCAGTAGCCAGGCGCCAAAGTTGACGCCGCCTCTTGCCGACAGCTTTGCCGCGTTTGCCCGGCAGGTTGAGAGCAAGCCGATGTCCACCACCCTGGCGTTCGTACGCATGCTCGGTGCGCTGCTGCGTTCGGCGCCGCTGGGCGAACGTATCGTGCCCATCGTCGCTGACGAGGCACGCACCTTCGGTATGGCCAACCTGTTCCACAAACATGGCATCTACGCACCCGCAGGCCAGCTGTACGCGCCAGAGGATCAGGACTCAATCGTGTCCTACAGGGAAGCGCAGGACGGCCAGATTCTCGAGGAAGGCATTACCGAAGCGGGCGCCATGGCCGCGTGGATCGCCGCTGGCACGGCCTACAGCAACCACGGCCTGGCCATGCTGCCGGTGTACATCTTCTACTCCATGTTCGGTTTTCAACGTGTCGCCGATCTCATCTGGGCGGCCGCTGACCAGCGCAGCCGCGGCTTCCTGATCGGCGCCACCTCGGGGCGAACCACCCTTGCCGGTGAAGGCCTGCAACACCAGGATGGTTCCAGCCTCCTAGTCGCATCCACCGTACCCAATTGCGTAACCTACGACCCTGCATTTGCCGGGGAGCTGGCGGTTATTGTAGAGAACGGCCTGCAGCGTATGCTGCAAGCGCAAGAAGACGTTTTCTACTACCTAACGGTGACCAACGAAAACTACCAGCAGCGACCATTGCCCGCCGGTGCCGAATCCGATGTGCTCAAAGGTATGTACCTGCTCGAAAACCACGATGCCTCAGCCGGCGCTCCCGAGGTGCGCTTACTGGGCAGCGGTGCCATCCTAAATGAAGTGCTGGAAGCGGCGGAGGAACTCAATGCGAGTTGGGGCATCAAGGTGCAGGTATGGAGTGTCACCAGCTTCAGCGAGCTGGAGCGTGACGCCCGATCAGCAGAGCAGGCACGCCTAACGGGAGAGGGGAGGCGGCCAACTCATGTGCAACGTTGTTTGCCAGGCGCCGTGCCGGTGATCGTCGCCACCGATTACGTGAGAGCCTGGCCGCAGCTGATCGCACCTTATGTGCAGGCACCGTTCAGGGTGCTAGGTACTGATGGCTTTGGCCGCTCCGATACTCGGCACACGTTACGCAGGGTGTTCGAAGTAGACCGCCAAGCGATATGCCTGAGTGCCTTACAGGCGCTGGTGGATCAGGGACATCTGGACTCTTCGGTGCTCAGCGAGGCCCGGACGCGCCTAGCTGGCGCGGAAGAGCCTGCTGACTGACGGCAAGAGGCGCCAACCGTGAGTCTGACTCTACTTAAAGTCTCGTACCATGGCGCATGCCTATTTTGGCAAATGCTGCCTATCGGCCTTAGCGACCTGCAGGCCTGGCTGGTCGCCGAGAATTTGGGTGCACAGCAGTGCACGCGGATCTACTGCGGGCCGTTCTGAAGGAGTAGTCGTAGATCAGCACTCATAGATTGGGCACCGCTGTGTAGCCTAAGGATCAAGGGATGAGTTCACCTCCAGGCTGTGTGAAAACGCAAGTAAGTACGTCGAGTAGCTAAAGAAGCTGGGGCAGCCTGTTAATTCAGCAGATGTAGGTGCAGATTTACTTCAGTCGGGTATCAGGTGCGGCTTGTACTATCTGGGTCTCGGCAGCGGCCCAGATAGCCGTATACGGACGTAAAGAAACGCTTGGACTCATGTCCTGATCACTTCAATCAGTCCAGCGATGCCAAAGATGCTCATCATTCGTTTGAGGTTGTAAGCCAGCACGTGAAGGCTCATCTCGGTGCTTACCCTCGGTAGGGTTTTGGTCAGGAAGTGGGTGCTTCCTATCCAGTATTTGAGCGTTCCGAAAGGATGCTCCACCGTCTGCCGGCGAACCTTCATTTTGCCGGGATCATGCTCTAATCGGTTCTGCACCGCTTCGACTACCGTTTCATGCTCCCAGCGCTTTAACCGGCGTTCCTTACCCGTCGTACACTGCTTCTGCATGGCGCAACTTTGGCAGCCCGAGAACCAGTAGCAGTGCAGCAACATGCCGTCTTCCACCGAAGAATGCCGGCGAGTCAGTAGCTGATCCGCAGGGCATCGGTATTCATCCGATGCAGCAATGTAGATGAAGTCCTGCTTGCCGAATCGGCCTTCCGCTTTGCTGCTTGATGTCAGCGGCTTCGGTACAAAAGTGGTGATCCCGGCCTGTTCGCAAGCAAGGATCTCCGGACCTTTGTAACAGCCTCGGTCGGCGACGACTGTCAGCGACTCAGCGCCGATCTCTTCGCGCGCCTGATTCGCCATATTGCTCAGTTGCGTTCGGTCATTGCCAACATTGGTGACTTCATGGGCAATGATCAGATGGTGTTTGTCATCGACTGCTGTTTGTACGTTATAGCCAACCGTGCCACTACCTCGGCCACTCGTGGCCATTGAGCGTGCATCAGGATCGGTAAGAGAGATTTGCTGATCTGGGCTGGCGTGAAGCTGCGCTTCAATGTCCTTGAGCTTCGTCATTTGCTGTTTCAGCTTCTCTATTTTTTCGCTCAGCCGTTCAACCTTGGTCTCGGCGACCTCGGGCGCTGCTCGATCCGCCGAATCCATCGCCGCAAGATAGCGGTCAATGCTCTGCTCGATCTGCTGTATGCGCGCCTTGATCTTGCCCTGGGTGAAGTTGCGGTCGCGGTTATTTACGGCTTTGAATTTGCTGCCGTCGATGGCAATGATCGACTGAGAGAAAAGATTGAGGTTGCGGCACAGCACTACGAATTGCCGGCACACGCTGCGAATGGCTTTACCGTTGTCTCGGCGAAAGTCGGCAATCGTTTTGAAGTCAGGAGCCAACCGGCCCGTTAGCCACATCAGCTCGACATTGCGCTCTGTCTCGCGCTCAAGCCGGCGGCTGGACTGAATCCGGTTGAGGTAGCCATAGATGTAGATTTTCAGCAGGACTGCTGGATGGTAGGCCGGACGCCCCGTTGCAGCCGGATCGACACCCTCGAAGCCGAGTGCTCCCAGGTCGAGTTCATCGGCGAAAACGTCGACCACCCGAACTGGGTTTTCTTCGGTGATGTAATCATCCAGGCACTCCGGCAGCAGCGTGACTTGCGTCCGGACCTCACCTTCAATGAACCGCTTCATGATCGTCCCCGCCACGATCTCGACGATCAGAAGGTTAGACAATCGCAGGTGTTTTCACACAGCCTGGACCCAAAGCGGTCATAGCTGCAGGCTTGGCCAAGTCTTCAGAAAGCTTAGCCATCCCAGCCTAATCGCTGCTACTGCCCATCAAAATCCATCTTTTACCACCCTGCTGAATATCGAAAGCGAAGTCCCAGAACACTGGGTATGCCGGATGGCCCTTGGTTAGCCAAAATGAAGTTAGGGTGCTGGCCTGGTCTAGGCGCAAATGCGTGAATAGGTCCTCGAGAAGACTCAGGATTTCGGACCGTTTTGCATCCAGATCCAGTGGGCCGTAACCGCCATCCCCCGCGTGCAGCAGTTGCTCGGTAACCTCAATGCGAGCCCCGCTTGCGGTCACGCAGGACTGCCCGCCGATGATCACTTCGTTACCGGTGGAAAAAGCGAGTTGCTCTTCAAGCGTTCTATCCAGGTCAAAGGGCCCATAGGTGTTGATCCAGACCGAATAGTTAAAACCCTCCAAGAGATGCTCAAGCCTGAGGATTTCGTTTGCACGTAAATCTTGGGTGATACGCATACTGGCTCCTTTAATCAAAGCTTTGAAGCCTACCTGAGAGCTTTCAAGGCGTTCTGGCGCCAGGCCACTCGCAAACCCACAACAGAAGCCTAATTGCTCTTCAGTTACTCGTAAATTTTTCCGCAGTAAAGAAATGTCGCGAACTGCGCCCACAGGTTGGAAGGTGGAAGCCCTTGGCGAATACCAAATTCACTGTCTTCTGCCCAAGATATTGCGGCATCCAGGAAGGCTTCAACGCTGATATTCTCCCAATCGTTGTTTGCGCGCTTATCAGCCGCTAGGGCGTGGACGAAAGCCAAGAAGGTCGTCGCGTCCATGACCTCGGCCAACTGTTCATGAAGGTCCAAGAGTTTCTCCCTCGCTAAGGTATACGTAGATAGGCATTGTCTTTCAGACGCTGAATGACCGCTTGGGGTCGGTACCCGCCGCTCTTAATACTCATCTTCATACGGAGGCGTCAGTCTTATTCCGGCTATGCCGCCATCGAAGTTCCGTCCGCAGGCTTTTATCCTCACCACCTTCCGCACCTCCCAAAACCTGAGCCATCAGCCGATCACGTACCTTCGATCATCGATCAACGTCGCACGCCATACCGACAGTGTTCGCCCCGAGCATGATGCAAGCCGTTGAGCCCACCTATCCTGCCACCCCATCACAGGCGTAACTCCCGAAAACTCCCATCCGATCCCTGCGAGCACTGCACATGCCCATCGAATTCAGACCCGCTCAAGCCTCGGACGCACCCGATATCGCGCGTTTCTTTCAACTGACATCGGAGGGCATGGCCGACTACATCTGGAGCAAGCTCGCCGCACCTGGAGAAACACTGCTGAGTGTGGGTGCGTCGCGCTATGCCAGGGAGCAAGGCGACTTCTCCTATAAAAACTGCTTGATGGCTACTTCCGAAGGGCGCGTCATCGGCATGATGCATAGCTATGCCCTGCATGAAGTCCCTGACAGGCCTGTCGAAACAGACCCGGTTCTGGCGCCCTATGCCGACATGGAAATACCCGACACGTTGTACATATCCAGCCTGGCCTTGGATGAAGCCTGGCGCAGCCAGGGGTTGGGCGTTGAGTTTCTTCGCCACGCCCAACAGCGTGCCGAGGACACTGGCCTGAAGGGGCTGTGCCTGATCGACTATGCAGAAAACCACGGCGCACGCCGCTTCTACGAGCGCCACGGTTTTCAGATCGTTAAAACCTGCCAGATCGTGCCGCACCCGATGCTGGGCGTAACCGGTGAGGCCTATTTGATGTATCGCCCCAACCACAACCTGATCGAGAACAAACCATGAACAAGACCCTGACCGTGTTCCGCGAACTCGATATCCAGCCGGTGCGCGACCTTCCTTTTTTTGAAGAAGTCGTGGAAGGCGATCCTCATACACTGACGTCCAAGTACTATCACGACGAACAGCAAGGTCGCATTTCCGGGGAGTGGGAAGCCAGCACCGGTGCGTGGCGCATCGACTATAAAGTCTGGGAGTTCTGCCATGTCCTGAGTGGACGCTGCGTCATCGAACTCGAGGGTGGCGCCCCCGTCACACTGGCTGCTGGCGACACGTTCATCATCGAGCCGGGCGCCAAGGGTAAGTGGACCGTGCTGGAAGACATGAAAAAGAACTTCGTGATTCTCCTGCCCGCGAACTAGGCACGCGGCCGCTTTATCGAGCGCCACGCCTATCCTGTGTGTGGCGCTCGAGCGTTATTTGGCGTGCCGCAACAGCCTTCTACCTCAGCCCATCCACGATCCGCTTCCCATAAAGCCCAACCGCCAGCCCCGACACGATCAGCACCACCGCAACGATCTTGCTGAATGAAAGCGCCTCATCAAAGACCATCACCGAACCCACCATACCGAACACCGGTACCAGCAGTGATAACGGTGCGATGGTCGAGACTGGGTAGCGCTTCATCAGCGAATTCCACACCCAGTAGCCGAACAGGGTATTGGGGTAGACCTGAAACAGAATGGATAGCACGGCGCTCGAGTCCAGGTGGGTGAGTAGGGCGCGATACCCGCGGGTGCCGTTCACGGCATAGTCGAGCGCGAACAGCGCAAGGGGAGAGAACGCGCTGGACCACACCAGAAACGCAAACACTTGGGTGGTCTGCGCTTTCTTGTTGATGACATTTGCCACGCTCCACGCCAATGCGCCCAGCAGCACTAGCGCCAGGCCCGTCATCGTCACGCTGCCGTCGACGATGGAGGCGATGCTGAGCAACCCGCACAGGGCGATGATCATTCCGGCCACCTGGTAGCGCGACACCTGTTCGTTGAACACCTTGGCGCCCAGCACAAGGGTGAAAAACGCGCTGAACTGCAGTACCAGCGACGCGATGCCCGCCGACAGTCCCGACTGGATGCTTAGATTGACCATCCCCCACAAGCCAACGCCGAACGCGAGTCCATACCCCACCAGGTAGCGCCAGGGCACATCGGGCTTGGGGATGAACAGGATGGCGGGAAGCGCGCAGAGGGTGAAGCGAAGGCCGGCCAGGATGAAGGGATCGACGCTGGCAAGTCCCAGCTTGATCACCGAGAAATTCAGGCCCCAGATGGCGGTGATGGAGATGGCGAGCAGCAGGTGTCGGAATTTCATTGCGAGCTTCCTGGGCGGGCGGTTGAGCTGCGGACGGTCAAGCACCACAGGATCAACGCGGCAGCGCTGATCGTGGCGCCCAGCAGGCATACGGCAGGCCATCCCCAGTGCACGTAGACCTGGGTCGCGGCGGCCGCGCCGAGTGCGCTGCCGATGGCGTAGAACAGCATGTAGGCGCCGACCATGCGGCTCTGGGCATCCGGTCGTGCGGCGAAAATCAGGCTCTGGTTGGTGACGTGGACGGCCTGGACGGCGAAGTCGAGCACCACCACACCGCACACCAGGGCGATCAGCGAATGTTGGGCGAAGCCGATGGGCAGCCATGAAAGCGTCAGCAAGACCAGGGCGATAGCGCTGATCCGTTGGCCCAGGCCCCGGTCTGCCCAGATGCCGGCCCGCCTGGCGGCCAATGCGCCAGCAACACCTGCCAAGCCGAACAGGCCGATGGACGTGTGGGATAAAGACAGCGGCGGGGCGCTCAGCGGTAGCACCATCGCCGTCCACAGAACAGAGAACGCGGCGAAGACGAGCAGCGCCAGCAATCCCCGAATCTGCAATACCGGTTCGGTCAGTAGCAGCGTGAACACGGAGCGGAGCAGCGCACCATAGGTGCTCCCGCGTCGCTGCGGCGGGGCGTCGGGCAAGCACTTGGCTAGCACCAGGGTGAGTATCAGCATCAACCCCGAGGAGAGGCCGTAAACCGCGCGCCAGTCGGCCAGGTCAGCGATCAGCCCTGAGGTAAAGCGCGCCAGGAGAATCCCCAGCACGATGCCGCTGGTGACGGTGCCGACCGCCTGTCCGCGTTCTGACGGCGTCGCCAGCACGGCGGTATAGGCCATCAGCACTTGAGCGACCACCGCCATCAGACCGACGACCACCATGGCGCCCAGCAGCATCAGCCAGGTCTGCGACGCGCCGACCGCCGCGAGCGCGAGGGCGCAGAGTGCTGTCTGGGTGAGTACGAGCCGCTTGCGATCGACCCGATCGCCCAAAGGAACGAGCAGCAGCAGCCCCAGCGCATAGCCGACTTGCGTCATCGTGACCACGCTACCGATCAGCCCCGGTGCGACGTGCAGGCTTCGAGCCATCGAGGCGAGCAGGGGTTGGGCGAAGTAGACGTTGGCGACGGCCAAACCGCAGGTCACCGATAGCAGCAGCGTGAGGGAAGGGTGCAGGCCAGGGAGGTGCTTGTCATGACACTGGTCGGCGGGTGATGGCCGCCGCGATGGGTGAGGTTGCGATGGTCGATCCTTTGGGAGCTTGAATTCGGCTGTCATAACGCCTTCCATCCGGGTAGTCTGGTTGCAAATTGAAACCATTTGAAATCATGGTTTATTCCTGTTTCAAATTGCAACCAGATTTTTGTGGGACGAAGTCGCGTGATTTGAAAAGTCCCCTATTTCAGAAGGTGAGAAATGGCTGAGATATCTTCGCCCGATCCTCGGGAATGCCCTGTCGCCCGGTCGCTCGAGGCGATTGGAGATCGCTGGTCGCTGATGATCGTTCGTGATGCGTTCGACGATGTGCGTCGGTTCAGCGAATTCCAGAAAAGCCTGGGCGTTGCCAAGAACATCCTGGCATCGCGGCTCAAGGCATTGGTGGAAGTGGGGGTTTTCGACATCCGTCCGGCTTCGGACGGCAGTGCCTACAAGGAGTACGTGCTGACGGAGAAAGGACGCGAGATCTTTCCGATTGTGGTCGCCCTGCGGCAGTGGGGCGAGCGGTTCGCGTTCGAGCCGCATGAGACACGGTCGGTGTTGCTGGATAACGCATCGGGCGAGCCGGTGATGAGGATGGCGGTGCGCTCGGTGAGCGGAGAGGTGCTTGGGCCGGGGGATTGTCATCGGGTGAGGGTTGTCAGCGAGCCATGAACAGCGCATTCACAGTGGCCATAAAGCGACGCGCTTTGATAGAAGGCGCTCGGGTACCGTGTGCGACACGGATGGGTTGCATGTCAGTTCGCGGCCGTATCGGTCGGATGACGGATACGGATTTTTCTCATAACCTATGTTGTTTTTTTAAATTTACAGCGGATGGGTCGGTTCATAGACTCGAGCAGTCACTCTCTTGGTAAATAATCATCTCTTTTTAGAAAAAATTGCGGTGAAGCGCAGTTCGATTTATTGCATGGGCAGCGTACGTGTCATGCGTTGGCTTCATAAGCGATATCAAGTTCAAACAATAAAAAGTGGAGTCTTCGATGGGCATCTCAAGCGCAATTGCAGCACCTGGTCAGGAACGTCTCGATGAGTTGAAGCTCTATCGCCGCGTGGCCTGGCGGATCTTGCCTTTAACGGTGGTTTGTTATTTTTTCTCCTATTTTGATCGTATCAATATCAGTTTTGCAAAAGCTCAAATGCAGGCGGACTTAGGTCTCAGCGATGCGGCGTATGGTATTGCAGCAAGCATCTTCTTCGTCGGCTATGTGTTATTCGAAGTGCCTAGCACGATAGGCTTGAAAAAATATGGGGCCCCGAGCTGGATTTGCCGCATCATGATCTCGTGGGGTTTGGCGACAGCGGCGCTGATGTTTGCCTCGAGTGAGTATGTACTTTATTTCCTCAGGTTCCTGATTGGCGTCATGGAGGCTGGATTCGGCCCAGCGATTCTTTTCTACTTGGCGTGCTGGTTCCCGCGTAGAAAGATGGCTTCCATTAACGGGCTGTTCTTCCTTTCCGGACCGATTTCAGGTGCGCTCGGTGCGCCTGTCGCCGGTTTCATTCTTTCGCATATGAATGGCGTCATGGGTCTTGCTGGCTGGCATTGGCTCTTCTTGATGTCGGGTCTCCCTTGTGTATTGCTCGGCCTCGTCACCGTCTGGAAGCTGGATCGAGATATCAGCTCAGCCCGTTGGCTTGCTGCAGAGGAAAAAGCCTATCTTATTGAGCAACTCGGCGATGCTAAAGCAGCGGCCAAGCCAGCGCACGGCTCTATTCTGAAAGTGCTCATGAGCTGGGAGGTTCTTGCACTTGGCTTGATTTATTTCGTTGTCAAGGTTTCAGCATACGGTATCAATTTCTGGATGCCAGATCTCATCCGCCGTTCTGGCGTTGAAGACTTGACGACGATCGGTTTGCTGACCGGGATCCCCTATGCATTCGCCTTTGTTGGAATGCTGGTTGTGACACGATATTCTGATCGTAAGGGTAACCGTCGTACGCCTCTATGGGTTTCCTTGACCGTTGCAAGTGTCGGTTATTTCCTGGCGTGTACCTATCCCGAATACCCCGTGTTATTCATGAGTGCGCTGATCTTGGCAACGGCGGGTTCGTTTGTTGCGATTCCTGTGTTCTGGGCTATTCCTCAGACTAAATTCAATGGCCTTGCTATTGCGGCTGCAATCGCGGCGATCAATTCCCTGGGGCAACTGAGTGGGATCGTGGCACCTTCTGCTATTGGCTTTATCAACGAACTGTCCGACAACAAGTATTTGGGTATGCTCAGTATTGCCCCTGTTTGTCTCGTCGGTGCACTTATCGTGTTGAAGGTTGTTCCTCGCAAAATTTGATCGATTCCAGCGCGGCACGTTATGTGTCGCGCTATTTGATCGAACACGCGACCTCAGCGCCAATAGGGTCAGTGCTTTCAGGCCTCGCTCATCCGCTCGACCCGCGCCGCCAGCCCTGAGCGCATATCACTCCCGCTCGGCTGCTGATACACGCTCAACCCAAACTCCGGCAACACCGCCAGCAGGTAATCGAAGATATCCCCCTGAATCCGTTCGTAGTCGGCCCAGGCGGTGGTGCGGGTAAAGCAGTACACCTCCAGGGGTACACCTTCGGCGCTGGTCTGCATCTGGCGCACCATGCAGGTCATGTTCGGGTGCACGTCGGGGTGATTCTTCAGATAGGCGAGGGCAAAGGCGCGGAAGGTGCCGATGTTGGTGAGCTTGCGGCGGTTGGCGGCCAGCTCTTCGACCAGGCCCTGGGCCTCGTTCCAGTCGTGCAATTCCTTGCGCTTGGTGGCGAGGTAGTCGCCCAGCAGGCGCACGCCGGACAGGCGCTGTTCTTCCTGCACGGTGAGAAAGCGCACGCCGGTGGCGTCGATGAACAGGCTGCGCTTGATGCGGCGCCCGCCCGACTGCTGCATGCCGCGGTAGTTGCGGAACGACTCGCTCATCAGGCGCCAGGTGGGGATGGAGACGATGGTCTTGTCGAAGTTCTGCACCTTCACCGTGTGCAGGGTGATGTCGATCACATCGCCGTCGGCGCCCACCTGGGGCATCTCGATCCAGTCGCCGACGTGCAGCATGTCGTTGCTGGTGAGCTGCACGCTGGCTACGAACGACAGCAGGGTGTCCTTGTACACCAACAGCAGCACCGCCGACATCGCACCCAGGCCCGAGAGCAGCAGCAGCGGCGAGCGGTCGATGAGGGTGGCGACGATGACGATGGCGCTGAACACCCACAGCACCATCTTCGCCAACTGCACGTAGCCCTTGATCGAGCGGGTGCGGGCGTGCTCGGTGCGGGCGTAGATGTCCAGCAGTGCGTCGAGCAGGCACGACAGGGCCATGCTCAGGAACAGCAGGGTGAAGGCCAGGGCCAGGTTGCCGAGGAAATGCTGCGCCGTGTCGGACAGTTCCGGCACCAGACGCAGACCGAATTGCATCACCAGCGACGGGGTGGTTTGTGCCAGGCGCTGCAGCACCTTGTTATGGCGCAGGTCTTCGACCCAGCGCAGCGCCGGTTGCCGCGCCAGCAGACGGCTGGCGTGCAGCACCAGAAAGCGCGCGATGCGTCCCAGCACCAGCGAGATCAGCAGCAGCACGCCCAGGCCCAGGGCTGCGTGCAATAAAGGGTGCTGGTCGAGGGTGCCCCAGAGGTCCAGGGCGTCGACCCAGAGTCGTTGGATATCCATAGCGAAAAACGGTCTGCAATTGCCTGACGAGGCGCCATTAGAGCGCGGAAGCGGGGCAGGGTGCCAAAAGAAATTCGGCGTCGGCAGCGGAAAACGTTAACCTATGCAGCCGAATTGTCCGCATCTACCTGAGGTACACCCGTGTTTTCCCAATTCGCCCTGCACGAACGCCTGCTCAAAGCCGTGGCCGAGCTGAAATTTGTCGAGCCGACCCCGGTGCAGGCGGCGGCCATCCCCCTGGCCCTGCAAGGGCGCGACCTGCGCGTGACGGCGCAGACTGGCAGCGGCAAGACCGCCGCCTTCGTGCTGCCGCTGCTCAACCGTCTGGTCGACCTCAGCGGCCCGCGCGTGGAAATCCGTGCGTTGATCCTGCTGCCGACCCGCGAGCTGGCCCAGCAGACCCTCAAGCAGGTGCAACTGTTCTCGCAGTTCACCTACATCAAGTCTGGCCTGATCACTGGCGGTGAAGACTTCAAGGAACAAGCGGCGATGCTGCGCAAGGTGCCGGACGTGCTGATCGGCACGCCGGGCCGCCTGCTCGAGCACCTCAACGCCGGCAACCTCGACCTGTCGCACGTGCAGGTGCTGATCCTCGACGAAGCCGACCGCATGCTCGACATGGGCTTCGCCGACGACATGGAGCGCCTGTGCAAAGAGTGCGAGCAGCGCGAGCAGACCCTGCTGTTTTCCGCCACCACTGGCGGCGCGGCGCTGCGCGACATCATTGGCAAAGTGCTGAAGGATCCTGAGCACCTGATGCTCAACAGCGTCTCCCAACTGGCCGAAGGCACCCGCCAGCAGATCATCACCGCCGACCACGACCAGCACAAAGAGCAGATCGTGCAGTGGTTGCTGGCCAACGAGACCTTCGACAAGGCGATCATCTTCACCAACACCCGGGCCCTGGCCGACCGCATCTACGGTCACCTGGTGGCCAAGGACGTCAAGGCCTTCGTGCTGCATGGCGAGAAGGACCAGAAGGACCGCAAGCTGGCCATCGAGCGCTTCAAGCAGGGCAGCTCCAAGGTGCTGGTGGCCACCGATGTGGCCGCGCGCGGCCTGGACATCGATGGCCTGGACCTGGTGATCAACTTCGACATGCCGCGCAGCGGCGACGAGTACGTGCACCGCGTCGGCCGCACCGGGCGTGCCGGTGGCGAAGGTCTGGCGATCTCGCTGATCACCCACAACGACTGGAACCTGATGTCGAGCATCGAGCGCTACCTCAAGCAGCAGTTCGAGCGCCGGGTGATCAAGGAGGTCAAGGGCACCTACAGCGGGCCGAAGAAGGTCAAGGCGTCGGGCAAGGCGGCGGGCGTGAAGAAGAAAAAGACCGACAAGAAGGCCGGTGACAAGAAGGCAGTGGCCAAACGCAAGCCGAGCGCCAAGCCGCGTCCGAATGCCCCGCTGACCAGCGCTGATGGCCTGGCGCCGCTGAAAAAGCGCGCGCCGAAGGCCGAGTAATTGCACAACGGTGCAGGAGCGGCGCGAGGTCGCTCCTGCACAGGCATGGCCCGTGATTATCCTGCCTTGCGCTCCGCTTCCTTCAACTCCTGAATCCGCTTGTCGATCAGCTGGCATTTGTCCGGCAGGTCTTTGCTCGCCGTGCCCAACTCCATGCCTTGGAGTTCTTCGTTGATTTCCTTGGCCTTCTGCGGGTTCTGCTCGGTCAGTTGCGTCACCAGCCCTGCCAGTTCCTCTCGTTTTTGCGTCGCCTCGTCGGGCGTGCACGCCCAGGCGGGCAGGGCGCAGGACAGGCTGGCGAACAGGGTCATGCGGCACAGAACGTTCATCGTCGTTTCCTCCTTGTGCAGTCACAGGGTGGAGTAGCGCCCGGCGGCAAAGGTTCAGGTCAATGACCCAGAGGGCTTGGTAGTACAGCTGATGGCAAATTGACGTCAAAAAGCCATGAGGTTATGCTTCGCCCCCCGTTTTTTACCGTCCAGGGACTGGAACATGGCGACATGGTTTCGCACGCGTGCCGCTCACGCGCTCCTGCTGCTGACTGTTGGTTTCTCCGGCGCCGACGCCCTGGCCGCCACGCCGCTGGAGCAAGACCTCATTCGCGATCGTCAGGACCGCCTGCTGCAAGAACAGCAGCGGCGCCTCGATGAGCTGCGCGACCTGCCTGGTAACACGCCGGCGCCCAGCACCCAGCCGCTGCCCGAAGACACCCGCTGCTTCACCATCCGCACCCTCGAAATCAAGGGGGCCGACAGCCTCAGCGCCGCCGACCGCGAGCGTCTGACCAAGCCCTTCATCGGCCAGTGCCTGGGCGTCAGTCAACTCAATGTCCTGCTCAAGGCCATCACCGACCTGTACCTGGACCGTGGCTTGGTCACCAGCCGCGCTTATCTGCCGCAGCAGGACCTGTCCAGCGGTCACCTGCAGGTGCTGGTGGTCGAAGGGCGTGTGCAAGGTCTGCGGGCTGACCCGGCCAGCGGTCTGTCGCCGCGTGAGATCGCCATGGCCTTCCCCGGCCGTGAAGGCGAGGTGCTCAACCTGCGCGAGATCGAGCAGATGGTCGACCAGCTCAATCGCCTGCCTTCGACCCGTGCGCAAATGGAGCTGCTGCCCGGTGACGCCGTCGGCGCCAGTGTGGTGCAGGTCAAAGGCCAGCCCGACAAGCCCTGGCGCGCCTCACTGTCGCGCAACAACGAAGGCCAGCGCAGCACCGGCGAGCAGCAGGTCAACCTGGGTTTCGAATGGGACAGCCCCCTGGGCCTGGCCGACCAACTGAGCCTGCGCGGCGGTCACGATGTGGTCAGCGACCACACGCAAGGGTCGAAGAACGGTACGCTGGCGTACAACCTGCCCTGGGGGTGGTGGAACTTCAGCTACAGCTACAGCGAGTCCGATTACCGCTCCGAAGCCCAGGCCAACGGCTTCACGTTCAAGCAGACCGGAGACAGCCAGAACCACCAACTGCGCGCCGACCGTGTGCTGCACCGCGATGCCACCAGCAAGACCTCGGTGAACGTCGGCCTGGCGCACCTGCGCACCAACAACTACATCGAAGACAGCCGCCTGCAAGCCAGCAGCAACCGCCTCAGCGAAGCGCAGTTCGGCATCAACCACGGCCGGCGTATCGGCACCGCCTTCGTCAACCTTGACCTTGGCACTCAGTCGGGCATCGGCGCCTTCGACGCCCAGAGTAACGGCCATCCCCAGCCCGGCGAGCCAGTGGCGCGCTACCGCAAGTACACCGCCACGCTGAGCTACGTGCAAGGCTTCCAGGTGCTTGGCGAGAACCTGTCCTTCTCCAGCCTGGCCACCGCCCAGCGCAGCGAGGACGTGCTGTTCAGCCCGCAGCGCATCAGCCTCGGCGGGCTGTCGTCGGTGCGTGGCTTGAAGGATCAATCGCTGTCCGGGGACAGCGGCGCCTACTGGCGCAACGACCTGCGCTGGACCCGACCGGTGACCTGGCCGGTGTTGCAGCCGGCGATCGCCGAGTACGGGATGGGCCTGGGCTATGACCTGGGCGTGATCCGCAACGACCGCTACAACGGCGACCGTCACGGCCGCGCCAGTAGCCACTCGCTGGAGTTGTTCGCCCGGGGCCGGCACCTGGCTGCCAGCGTCACTTTCGCCCAGAGCCTGGAGCGCCCGGACGCCGTGCCCGACAAAGAGCGTCCGGTCTACTTCCGGCTCGACTTCTTCATCTGACGGTCGAGTCGTACGCCTTGTCCATTCTTCGTGAAAGGGCCATCGCCTGGGGACGTGTGCCTCGGGGATTCGAGATATGGAGGGGCTGCCCTGAGCAGTGCTGCGTCTTTGCGACCTGCGCCGAAGGTGGCGAAGATCGCGCTGTGCTGAGGTGTTTCAAGCTTGGGGGGTGATGGCACGGCAGCCAGTCAGCACGCCCGCTGTGACCGACTCCAGAAGCCCACCGGTACGTGATCCACCAGCCACACACCATTGTCCGCTTGATAGAACCTCGCGCCAGCGTCGCGCATCTTCGCCGTATCGATCTCCAGCAACACGGGCTCCCCGTAGCGTTTGCCCACGCCCAGGGCAGTCTGCGGATCTTCGCTGAGGTGCACATGGTGACGTGTGCCCGCTAGCAGCCCCTGGCGTTCGATGGAGGCCATGAAGCGGCTCGCGGTGCCGTGATAGAGCAGGGCCGGAGGCGTTTTCTCGACATGCTGGACATCCACCTGATCGGTGCTGTGGCCTTGGGCGGCGCGGATGTAGCAGGCGTCCTGCGAAAGGGTGAAGCGCTTCTTGTCGTTGGTATCGACCACCTCGCGCAGCGCAGCGAGGTCGAAGTTGCGCCCGTGTTGGGCGGCGTTCTGCAGCAGGGTATCCACTTCGGCCCAGCCATCGCGGTCCAACGTCAGGCCGATGGCGTGAGGTGCATGGCGCAGTACATAGCTCAGGAATTTGCTTATTTCGTCACGCTGTTTCTTGTTCAAACTCGAGTTCCTTTTTGTCTTTTCCTTTTTTGGCGTAGGAATTGTCGCCTTTGCACTCCTCGTGCTCAAGGCATCAGTGCTCAAGGCATCGGACTGACAAGCGCTTTGCCTCCTACCGCTATCGACCGAGCGGTGCCCCGCCTGAACGCACAAGGTCATTGACCAGCAGACGTTTTGAACGCCAGCGACACGCCGCCGGTCCCACCCTCTGTACAGCCCTTCGCCCATTGAACGAGGCCACCGCCATGAGCACGAGCACCTACGACTGGGATCTGATCGAACGCCTGCTGCACGAAGTGCAGAACGGCGCAGGTGAACATTTCACTCCGCGCCCCTACGCCGAACAGCACGCGGCAGCGCTGGCCAGTGCCGGTGAGCCAGTGGGCGATGTGGACCGGCTCAAGACCCGCGCTTGCGAATACGAAAAGCTGCTGCTCGACCGTGGCTTCATCGCCCCGCGCCCTGAAGAGGAGGGCGGTAATGGCGAGAATTTCGTGCTGACCGAACGCGGTTCGCGCCTGCTCAGCCTGATCGACAGTGCCATTCCGGGCGCCGACAGCCCGCGCCTGCGCCTTGATCAGGAGAGCGATGCCTTGGACGCCGCCACCTTCGACAAGGTGTCGGCCAAGCCGCAAATCACCCCCGGAGCGGTGTAGGTATCGCCATCGCAACAAGGTGAAACAGTTAACCGACCGTCGGCTGGCGCCTTTCGCGCTTGATCTGCGGCAGAATCGGCCCTATGTGTAGGATTAGACGCAGGCGACAATCAGAACATCCGACTATGATCTGTTTGACGCACCGCAGAACCGCTTCGCCGTGAGGCTGACCCGTAAAGGGGGCAATGATGAATAAACCAATGACCAACTGGCTCCATGACCTCGGCGTCGCCTTGGGTCTGATTCCGCCACCGCTGCAGCCGGTGCCGGTTCCCAGCGACGCAGAACAGCGCAAGCGCCAGCCCCGTCGGCGCTGACCGCGACAGGAAAAAGGCCGCCGCCTCCTTGAGCAGGAGGCGGCGGCCTTTTGCGTTGCGGGCGAAAACGCCAGTCGTGGATCAGGCCAGGTTGACCGCTGCCATCGGCTTGCGCGACAGCAGGCTGACCACGATGAAGCTCACCAGACCGACCGCCAGGCTGTAGTAGATCGGCGAGTTGGCTTCCAGGCCATCCTTGACCATGAACAACAGTGCCGTAGCGAAGCCCAGCGACATGCTGGCGATGGCGCCGGCGGTGGTCGCGCGTTTCCAGAAGATCGCCCCGATCAGTGGGATCAGCATGCCGCCGACCAGCAGGTTGTAGGCCAGGGTCAGTGCGGCGATCACATCGTCCACCACCAGGGCGATGGCCAGCATCGCCAGGCCGGTCAGCAGGGTGAACAGCCGGTTGACGTTCAGGCTCGACTGCTTGCCGCCGCGCAGCCGTGGCAGCAGGTCCTCGGTGAGGGTGGTCGAGGCGGCCAGCAGGCAGGCGCTGGCGGTGGACATCATCGCCGCCAGGGCCGCGGCCATCAGCAGGCCACGGATGCCGTCGGGCAGGGTGGTCTTGATCATTTCGGCGAAGGCGTTGTTGGGGTTGGCCAGGTCCGGCAGCAACACATGGGCGGCCATCCCGATCAGCGCGCAGGCCAGGCCGTAGATCACGCAGTACACACCGGCCGCGGTGCCGGCGCGCTGGCACACCTTGGCGTCACGTGCGGTGAACACTCGCTGCCAGATGTCCTGGCCGATGAGGATGCCGAAGAAGTAGATCAGGAAGTAGGTGACGATGGTGTCCCAGCCGATGGTGGTGAGCTGGAAACTCGCCGCTGGCAGCTTGGCCACCAAGCTGTCCCAGCCGCCGACCTTGAACACGCACACCGGCAGCAGGATGAACATCAGGCCCACGGTCTTGATGACGAACTGGACGATGTCGGTGAGGGTCAGCGACCACATGCCGCCGATGGTCGAGTACACCACCACCACGCCACCGCCGAACAGCAGCGCCATCCAGAACGGCACATCGAGCAGCACCTGCAGCACGGTACCCATGGCCAGCGTCGAGACCACCGCGATCATCAATGCATAGACCAGCATGATCACCGCGCTGGCCTGGCGCGCCATGGGGTTGTAGCGGCGCTCCAGCACCTGGGTCACGGTGAAGATGCGCAGGCGCAGCAGCGGTTTGGCCAGGAACAGGTTGAGGGCGACGATGCCCAGGCCCAGGGCTGCGCACAGCCAGAAGCCGGAAATGCCGTGCACGTAGCCCAGGCGCACGGTGCCGACGGTCGAGGCGCCGCCCAGCACGGTGGTGGCCATGGTGCCCATGTACAGCGTGGGCCCCAGGTTGCGTCCGGCCACCAGGTAGTCTTCGTGGGTTTTCGCCCGCCGCATGCCGTACCAGCCCAATCCCAGCATGCCGACGGCGTAGATCAGTACAACGATGATGTCCAAGGCCATGGGTGTCTCCGATTATCTTTATTATGCGAGATCGATCCGGGCACGCTGACCGCGCCCGGTGCTCCTCATCGAGTGTTGGCGGGCCTCTATGGCCCTGTCCCACGGCTCCTGCCCGGGGTGTCGCATGGATTCGGGCCTAGCGGTGCACCACGCCCGGCAGCACGCAGAGCATTTCGAACAGCAGGTTCGCTCCCAGCAGCGAGGTGTTGCCGGTGGTGTCGTAGGGCGGCGAGACCTCCACCAGGTCGCAGCCGATCAAATCCAGGCCCTGGCAGCCACGGATGATCTCCATGGCCTGGATGGTGGTCAGGCCACCGATCTCCGGGGTGCCGGTGCCGGGCGCCCAGGCCGGATCGATGCCGTCGATATCGAACGACAGGTACACCGGGCCACCGCCGACCTTTTCGCGCACTTCGGCCATGAGCGGTGCCAGGGATTGGTGCCAGCACTCCTCGGCCTGCACCACGCGAAAGCCCTGGCGGCGGCTCCAGTTGAAGTCGTCGGCGGTATAGCCCTGGGCGCGCAGGCCGATCTGCACCACGCGCTCGCAGTCCAGCAGGCCTTCTTCGACGGCGCGGCGGAAGGTGGTGCCGTGGGCGATCTTCTCGCCGAACATATGATCGTTGACGTCAGCGTGGGCGTCGATGTGCACCAGGCCGATCTTGCCGTGTTTCTTGTGCAGGGCGCGCAGGATCGGCAGGGTGATGGTGTGATCGCCGCCCAGGGTCAGCGGGATGATGTTGTGTTCGAGGATCTGGTCGTAGGCTTCTTCGATGATGCGCACGGCGTCGAGCAGGTTGAAGGTGTTGATCGCCACGTCGCCGATGTCGGCCACCGACAGTGAGTCGAACGGGGCGGCGCCGGTGGCCATGTTGTAGGGGCGGATCATCACCGATTCGGCGCGGATCTGCCGAGGGCCGAAGCGGGTGCCGGCGCGCAGCGAGGTGCCGATGTCCAACGGTACGCCGATGAAGGCCGCGTCCAGGCCTTCGGCGCTCTGCAGGTGGGGAAGACGCAGCATGGTGGCGATGCCGCCGAAACGCGGCATTTCGTTGCCGCCCAGTGGTTGGTGGAGAATCTTGTCCACGGTGGGCCTCATCAGTCGGTCGATTGTTGTGTTTGTTCGAACCTGTGTCGCGGCGCGCTCGAGCCAGGCACGGGGCCGGCGACCAGGGACATTTCGGCCGAGTGTGCGAGAGGTAGTGGCGCGGAAGAATCGCTACCGACAAATACTTACTTCAGGAATTTCTAAACTATCACTCTCCAGGCGCGGTAGACTCTGTCGGAATTTTCCGAGTGGACCGGTGTGTCATGGCCTCAACGCTGCCCGACCTGAAGCTGCTGCGCATCTTTGCCAGCGTGGTGCGTCACCAGGGCTTCGCCAATGCCCAGCGCGACCTCAACCTGTCCACGTCGGCCATCAGCACCTACATGAGCCAGTTGGAAAGCAGCCTCGGCCTGGTGCTGTGCCACCGCGGCCGTGGCGGTTTCAGCCTGACCAGCAAGGGCGAGCTGTTCCATCAGGAGACCTTGCGCCTGCTTGGCGAGCTGGACGGCTTCGAGCAGTACGCCGCCGCGCTCAAGGGCGAACTGCGCGGCACCCTCAACCTCGGCGTGATCGACTCCACCGTGGGCGACCGCGCCCTGCCGCTGGCCGAGGCGATCGGTGCCTATAGCCAGGAGCACCCGGCGGTGCACCTGCACCTGTCGGTGTCCAGCCCCTACGAGCTGCAACTGGGGGTGCAGGACAACCGCCTGGACCTGGCCATCGGCGCCTTTTCTTCGCGCATGAGCGGGTTGCTGTACCAACCGCTGTACCGCGAGCAGCACTGGCTGTACTGCAGCAACCGTCATCCGCTGTACGCCGAGCGACGCATCCCCGCCCAGGTCATCACCCAGCAGCGCATGGTCGGGCGCGGCTACTGGAGCCAGGCGGAACTGGCCCGGCATGGCTTCAAGCACAGCGCGGCCACGGTGGAGAGCATGGAGGCGCAGTTGATCCTGATCCTCTCCGGCGCCTACATCGGCTACCTGCCCGAGCATTACGCCCAGGCCTGGGCCGACAAAGGCGACCTGCGTGTGCTGTCGCCCGCGACCTTCGGCTACCAGGCGCCGTTTTCCCTGATCATTCGCCGGGGCCGCAGTCGCGAACCGCTGATCCAGACTTTTCGTGACTTGCTCAAGTCGCAGTTGAACGTCGGTTGATGACCGGCGCCACCCTGGGCCTGATCGGCCTTTTCCTATCACCGCGTCGTCGCGTCGGTGGCTGTTCGTCGAATGGCGTTATCCGGCACTGACGCGCTCTGCTAAACCTGTAAACGTTTTGTTCAATCCCTACACCCGAACCAGCAAGGACCGCCCGCGATGCGCACGAATTTGCCCGTGACCGAGCAAGAAAGAACTTTCCCCAGTGAGCAGCGGCTGATCTCCACCACCGACCTGGACAGTCGGATCACCTATTGCAACGAGGCCTTCGTGGCCATCAGCGGTTTCACCTACGAGGAACTGGTGGGCCAGCCGCACAATCTGGTGCGCCATCCCGACATGCCACCGGCGGTATTCGGTCACATGTGGGACACCATCAAGCAAGGCAAAGCCTGGATGGGGGTGGTGAAGAACCGGGCCAAGAACGGTGACTACTACTGGGTCAGCGCCTATGTCACGGCGGTCTACGAGAACGGTCGGCTCAGCGGCTACGAGTCGGTGCGCTCGGTGCCCAGCCGCGAACAGATTCGCCGCGCCGAGGCGCTCTATGCACGGCTCAATGCCGGACGTTCAGCGGTGCCGAAGGTGGCGCACCTGACCCAATGGCTCGGCACCGGTGGACCCCTGCTGGTCGCGGCAGCGATCGCCGCCGCGGGCATGCTGTGGCTGCCGCTGCCGGGCGCCCTCGGCGTGCTGCTGGCCAGCCTGCTCGGCGCCGGCTGGCTGATCGAGCACCGCCAGAACCGGGCCATCCGCCGCACCCTCGCCGATCACCCCAAGGCCTTCACCAGCCCGCTGGTGGCGCTGACCTACAGTGACAACCCGGGTCTGCGCGGGCAGCTCGACCTGGCCATCATCAGCGAAGAGGCGCGGCTGCAGACGGCCCTGACTCGCCTGGTGGACGCGGGCGTCGGGGTCAAGTCGCGGGCTGCGCAGTCGGCTGAGCTGTCCGACGCCCAGGCGCGGATGCTCGACCGTCAGCGCAGCGAAACCGACCAGTCGGCCACCGCCATCGCCGAGATGGCCGCGACCATCCAGGAGGTCACCCAGAATGTGCAGAGCACCGCCCATGCTGCCGGCGATGCCGACCAGTTGGCGCAGCAGGGCAGCGAACTGGCGCGCCAGAGCCTGCGCGCCATGGGCAGCATGAGCGAGGCGGTCGGTGACATCAGCCAGGCGGTCGACGCCCTGGCCGAGCAGACGCAGAGCATCGGCAGCGTGGTGGACGTGATCACCGCCATCGCCGAACAGACCAACCTGCTGGCGCTCAACGCCGCCATCGAAGCCGCGCGTGCGGGCGAGCAGGGACGCGGTTTCGCGGTGGTGGCCGATGAGGTGCGTTCGCTGGCGCAGCGCACCCGCACGTCCACCGAGGAAATCCACCAGATCATCGATACGCTGCGTGCTGGCGCCGAGCGTGCGGTGACCAGCGCCGGGCGCGGCGAGCAGATTTCCCGCGACAGCATGCACAGCGTCGAGGCGGTGCAGACGGCGCTGACCGGCATCGTCCAGGCCGTCAGCCGCATCACCGGCATGAGCCAGCAGATGGCGACGGCCTCCGAGCAGCAGAGCCATGTGGCCGAGGACATCAACCAGCAGATCGTGCGCATCGCCCAGTTGTGCGACGAGAGCGCCGGGCAGGCCAAGCAGGGCGCCGAGATAAGCCAGGACCTGGAGCGCATGGCCGAGTACCTGCACAGCTTGGCGGAGCGCTTCAGCCGGTAAGCGCGAAGAGGGCGTCATCACGGCGATCAGCAGCCACACCGCAGGCCGGTGTGGCACACTGCGCGCCTTGAGGAGAGCCCATGTCCAGACCCCGCTGCACACGCTGCCAGCGTCCGCTTGCCCACTGCCTCTGCGCGCTGATCCCATCGCTGCCCAGCCGTACCCGCGTGGTCCTGCTGCAGCACGCCAGCGAGGCCACCCATGCGCTGAACACCGCGCGACTGGCCGCCTTGGGCCTGCGCAATGCCGAGTTGCTGAGCGGCGAGGTGTTCGACGAGTTGCCCGCGTTGCTGGCCACGCCAGGCTATCGCCCGGCGCTGCTGTTTCCCGGCGAGCAGGCAGAGATCGTGCAGCCCTACGCCGAGCACGACGCGTTGCCGCTGCTGCTGATCGTGCCCGACGGTACCTGGCGCAAGGCGCGTAAGCTGCTGTACCTCAACCCACTGCTCGACGCGCTGCCACGCCTGACCCTGGGCCAGGTGCCGCCTTCGCGTTATCGCCTGCGCAAGGCGCCGCAGCCGGGGGCGCTGTCGACGATCGAGGCGGTGGTGCAGGCGCTCGACGTCCTGGAGGCGCCGGTCCGGTTCGATGCGCTGCTGCGCCCGTTCGAGGCGCTGATCGAAGGGCAGATCCAGGCCATGGGCGCCGAGACCTTCGAGCGCAATCACGGCCAGGGCCGGGCCTAGCGTTCACGCAGGGCCTCGGTGCGCGCCTTCAGCACCGGCTTGAGCAGGTAGTCCAGTACGCTTTTGTGTCCGGTGATGATGTCCACCGTCGCGGTCATGCCGGGGATGATCAGCAGCGGTTTGTCGGTCGTGCCCAGGTGATTGTTCTCGGTGCGCACCTGGATCAGGTAGAACGCATTGCCCTTGTCGTCGCTGACGGTGTCGGCGCCGATCAGTTCCAGGCGCGCCTTGAGGCCACCGTAGATCGTGTAGTCGTAGGCGCTGAACTTGACCATCGCCGTCTGCCCCGGATGCAGGAAGGCCACGTCCTGCGGGCGCACCTTGGCCTCGATCAGCAGGTTGTCCTCGATCGGCACGATCTCGATCAGGTCGCTGCCGGGCTGGACCACGCCACCGATGGTGTTGACCTTGAGCACTTTGACGATGCCCCGCACCGGCGAGACCACCGTGGTGCGGTTGACCCGGTCGTCGATGGCGATGCTGGTGGCGGTCAGTTTCGACAGCTCGGTGCGCTTGTCGTTGAGCTCCTTGGCGGCGTCGGAGCGAAAGCCGGCATCCGATTCCTGGATCTTGCTGCGGATTTCGGCGATGGCCGCTTCGGCGCGGGGGATGGCCAGGTTGGTGGCGTTGAGCTGCCCGCGCGCCTCGACGCTGCGTTGCTTGAGACGCAGGATCTCCACCGGTGAAATGGCACCTTTGCTCACCAGTGGCGAAGACATGTCCAGTTCCTGCTGCAGCAGCCCGACCGCCGAGCGGTACTGGTCCACCTTGGAGCGGAACGCGGCGAGCTCCTGGGTCTTCTGTCGCAACTGCTCGTTGAGCGTCTGCTTCTCGCTGGCCAGGCGGCGCTGGCGCGATTGGTACAGGGCGATCTCGTCCTCGGCCACCTGGGGCGCCTTGGCGCGTACCGGGTCGGAGAGCACGAAGGGGCGTCCTTCGGCCTCAGCCGACAGACGCTCGACCTGCGCAGTCAGGGCATAGCGGTCGGCCTCGCTTTCGCCCTTGTTCGACTTGAAGCGGGTGTCGTCCAGGCGCAGCAGGGTCGCGCCTTTATCGACCATCTGCCCTTCGCGCACGAAAATCTCGGTGACGATGCCGCCCTCCAGGTTCTGGATCACCTGCACCTTGGAGGAGGGAATGGCTTTGCCGTCGCCAACGGTAACCTCGTCGAGCACGGCGAAGTGCGCCCAGATCAGCGCCACCAGCAGCAACGCGCCGGCCAGCCACACGGTCAGGCGCGACAGGCGCGGCGAGTCCTGCAGCGTGGCGCCGGCCAGCTCCGGCATGTAGTCGCGCTCGGCGTCTGCGGGGGCAGTGCGTGCAGTGTCGGTCAGGGACATGGTTCACCTCACGCCAAGCGGACGCTCATCACAGCGCCGCGCCAATACGGCCCTTGCGCAGGGCCTCGATCACGGCATCCTTCGGCCCATCGGCCACCACCTTGCCGTTGTCCAGCACCACCAACCGCTGCACCAGCGCGAGCATCGAGCTGCGGTGGGTCACCAGCAGCAGCGTCTTGCCCGGCACCCAGTCCAGTAGACGCTGGCGCAGTTGATCCTCGCTGCTGTTGTCCAAGTGGCTGGTCGGCTCGTCGAGCATCAGGATCGGCGGCTCCAGCAGCAGCGCGCGGGCCAGCAGCACGGCCTGGCGCTGGCCGCCGGAGAGCAGTTGCCCGCGTTCGCCCACGGGCCGGTCGAAGCCCTGCGGGTGCTGGCGGGCCAGCGCGTCGACGCCGGTCAACGCGGCCACCTCGAGCAGGCGCGCGGTGCTGACGTGGCGGGCGCCGAGTGTGAGGTTGTCGCGCAGGCTGCCGGCCAGCAATGGCAGGTCGTGGGCCACGTAGCCGAGTTGGCGGCGCAGGTCGGCGACATCCAACTGACGCAGGTCCAGGTTGTCCAGGAGCACCTGGCCTTCGTCGGCGTGATACAGGCCCATCAGCAGGCGACCCAAGGTGCTCTTGCCCGAGCCGCTGCGGCCGATGATGCCGATCCGTTCGCCGGGGGTGATGCTCAGGTTGACGTCGTTCAGGGCCGCCGTGGTCTGGCCGGGATAGCGAAAGCTCACATGACTGACGTCGATGCCGCCCTGCAACGCGGTGTGTTCCAGCACCTGCTGGTCGGGCTGGCGCTCCTGGGGCAGGGCCATCAGCGCGTCGGTGCTGCGCATGGTCAGTTGCGCCTGCTGGTAGCGGGTGATCAGCCCGGCGATCTGCCCCAGTGGCGCCAGCACCCGGCTGCCGAGCATGTAGCAGGCGACCAGGGCGCCGACGCTCAGGGCGCCGGCGATGATCGCGTAGACCCCGGCGACGATGGTCGCCATGCCGCAGAACTGCTGGATGAACAGCGTGCCGTTGGTGGCCAGCGACGCCAGGTTGCGGGCGTGGGCGTCGAGCCGGGCGATGGCGCCGTTGGTGTGCTCCCACTGGTACTGGCGCTCGCTCTCGGCGCCACAGACCTTGAGGGTTTCCAGGCCGCCGAGGGTTTCGATCAGCAAGGCCTGGCGTACCGCGCCCAGGCTCAAGCTCTTGTCCACCGTGTCGCGCAAGCGGGCCTGGATCAGCAGGGCGGCGCCCATGGCCACGGGAAAGGCCAGCAGCGGGATCAGCACCAGCCAGCCGCCGAGCAGGCCGATCACCAGCAGCATCAGCAGCACGAAAGGCAGGTCGATGAGGCTGGTGAGAGTGACGGCGGTGAGGAATTCGCGCAGGCCCTGGAAGTCGTGGATGCTCTGGGCGAAGCCGCCGATGCTGGCGGGGCGCGCTTTCATGGCCATGCCGGTGATGCGTTCGAACAGCGTGGCCGAGAGGATCAGGTCGGTCTTCTTGCCGGCCTGGTCCAGCAAGTGCGCGCGCACCATGCGCAGCACCAGCTCAAAGGCGGTGCCGATGAACAGGCCGATCACCAGCACCCACAAGGTCGACAGCGCCTGGTTGGGCACCACGCGGTCGTAAGTCTGCATCACGAACAGCGGTACCAGCAGTCCGAGCAGGTTGATCAGTAGGCTGGCCAGCAAGGCGTCGCCGTACAGCCCGCGCGAATGCTTGAGGGTGTCGCGAAACCAGGCTTCGACCCGGGGCAGCAGGGGCGCGCGCAGCGCTTCGAGGGTATGCCGAGGGCGGGCGAACAGGGCGTGCCCGCTGTAGACCTGTTCCAGCGCGTGACGCTGCACCCACTGCTCGCCGCCTTCGGCCTCGCAGGGCAGGATCAGCGCCTGGCCGTCATCGCCCCAACGTTGCAGCACGGCGCTGCGGCCATCGCTCAACAGCAGCAGCACGGGCAGGTTCAGCGCACTGATCGCGCCCAGTTCACGGCGCAGCACCCGCGCCTGCAGCCCGGCGCGTGCGGCGGCACGCGGCAGCAGGGCCAGGTCCAGGCGCTGCTCGGGCAGCGGCAGGCCGGCACACAGGCTGGCACGGCTGGCCGCGCAGCCGTGCACCTTGCACAGGATCAGCAGGCCATCGAGCAGGGGGTCGTCCGCCGCCTCGGGCGGCGGTGTGCGGTGCAGTGACGTCACGATGGCCTACTCCTGTCGCGCGGGACGGGAAGCGGTCGAGGCGCACGCCCGACCGCGTCGCAGGGCTTAACGCATTTCGGGCAATTGCGCCTGAGTACGGACTTCGGTGGTGGCGATGGCTTCCGGCGGCAGGGTGATGCGCTGCTTGGTCAGCAGCTCGCCCATGGTCGCCAGCACGCGGTACATCGAGTACTCCTCGGTGTAGCGCACTTCGGTGTAGCGGCGGTTGGCGTTGTACAGCTCGTTTTCGCTGTCGAGCACGTCGAGCAGGGTGCGTTGGCCCAGACCGAACTGGTCCTGGTACGCCGCGCGCACCCGCGTGGTGGTCTCGGCGTATTCGCGAGCGCTCGGGGTCTGCTTGCGCGCATTGTTCATGGCGTTCCACGCCAGGCTCAGGTTCTCGGTGAGCTCGCGCAGGGCGTTGTTGCGGATGTCCATGGCCTGGTTAATCTTGTACGAATCAGACTCCAGGCGCGCCTTGTCGCTGCCGCCACGGAACAGGTTGTAGCTGAGCTCGACGCCGGCTTGCCAGTCGTTGTTGCTGTGACCGCGCTCACCGCCGGTGTTGTTGTTGGCGCCGGTGGCCAGCACCGCATCCAGGCGCGGGTAGAAGGGCGACTTGGCCACTTCGTACTGCTTCTCGGCGGCATTCACGTCGGCTTGTGCCGATTTCAGGTACGGGTTGTTCTCGCGCATGCCCTGGCGGGCTTCGTCCAGGGTGTTGGGCATCTGGATCTTGATGCTGCTCGGTGCTTCCAGCTCGTCCGGCTGACGGCCGACGACGCTGTAGAAGTTGGCCTCGGCGTCGGCCAGGTCCACTTCGGCGGTGTCCAGGTTGTTTTCCGCCAGCGCGCGTCGGGCGCGGGACTGGTCGAGGTCGGCGGTGCTGCCTACGCCGCGTTCGCTGCGCAGGCCGATCTGATCGTTCACGCGCAGGTGCGCTTGCAGGTTGTTACGAGCCAGGGTCACCAGTTCGCGGCGCTTGAGCACCTCCAGATACACCTCGATGGCGCGCAGCGCCACGTCCTGGGCCACGGCCTGGGTGTAGTAGGCGCGCGAGGTGGCCACCGATTGCGTGCGACCGACTTCGTTGGAGGTGTTGAAACCGTCGAAGATCATCTGCCGCAGGCGCAGTTCGGACTGTGTGTAGTTCAGGGTCGCCTTGTCGTGGTTGCGCGTGCCATCAGGGTTCACCCCACGGGTGTTCTGGTTGTCCGAGCGCTGGCGCCCGTAGCCGGCGACCAGGTCGACGGTGGGGAAGTAGCCGCCGCGCGCGAACTTCACATCCTCATCGGCCGAGAGCTTGCTGTTGCGGTTGGAACTGATCTGAGGGTGGTAGTCCACGGCACTCTGGACGGCCTCGGTGATCGACATCGCCTGTGCGTTGGCACAGACCATGGCCAACAAGATGGCACTGGTGATGGGGGTTGGAACGCGCATCGGGTACTTCTCCCTGATCGAATAAGGTGCTGCACTCGCCAAAAAAATGACGGAAATGCATGTTAAAACCGTTTCAGGTTTGTAACAACAGAGCTAAGAACATTTCGTGGCAAAGCTAAGAAGATTTCTTCATAAGTGATATGCGAAAAAAAACTTATGAGCTCTAAGAAAACCGGGACATTGTTCTACACAGTCGCTCGGTTAATTGGCTGAAGTACCTGATTTCCGGGCTTTACTGAAAGTTCCACGCTTGTTTGCAGTGCGGGCGCCGGAAAGCAAAATTTAGGCGTATTTTGGCGACAAAATATTGGCGATTAATTGATGGCTACTTGGTATTAGTCCCTGCGTATTAGGTCCAAAGTGAGCGGGATTTCTCACGGATCTGACAGGTGAAGTGGTTGAACCTGATCGCGTCGCGCGGTTTCCGGAATCGCCTGTAACGAGCACCAGCATCGGAGGCGTATGTTCATGGCGGGTTCAATCGGGGTGGTGAGCAAGGTGATCGGTCAGGTGTTCGCGGTCGCCAGTGATGGTGCCCGGCGCTTGCTGGTGGAGGGCGATCGGCTGTTCGCTGGGGAGCAACTGGACACGGGCCTGGGTGGTGCCGTGGCAGTTCGTTTAGCCAACGGTGCCGAGCTGACCCTCGGGCGAGGCAGCAGCCTGACGCTCACGCCGGACCTGCTGGCCAATCATGCGCCCCACGTCCAGGCGCCCGATCCGACGCCCACCCAGGCCCAGCTCAGCGACGTCGAGCGCTTGCAGCAGGCCATCGCCGCGGGCGGTGACCCGACCCAGGAAGGCGAGGCGCCTGCCGCCGGTCCCGGTGCCAATGGCGCACCGGGTGCGTTGGGCGGTGGGCACAGCTTCGTGCTGCTGACCGAGGTCGCCGGGCGAGTCGACCCTACGGTCGGTTTCCCCACCGCCGGTTTCAATGGCACGCCCGAGTTGGCCAATCGTGACCTCGGCGGACTCGACCCGAGCGGTAATCCCCCAGGCGCGGGCCCCGCGACCAATCCGCCACCTGTCACGCCGCCTGTCACGCCGCCTGTGACTCCACCGGTCACTCCACCTGTTACACCGCCGGTGACGCCTCCGGTGAATCCGCCTGTCACTCCGCCGGTTACGCCCCCAGACCACCCTGTCACCCTGGGCGGTCTCGACCTGAGTCCCGCAGAGCTGAGCTTGAACGAAGCCAATCTGCCACAAGGCTCGGCGCCCAATCCCCAGGCCCTGACGCAAACCGGCAGTTTCACCGTGGTCGCGCTCGACGGGCTGTTCAACCTCAGCGTCGGCGGCATCAACGTGGTCATCGCCGGCGTGGTGACCGGTGTTGGCCAGTCGATCACCACCGGCCTTGGCAACCAACTGACCATTACCGGCTATGACGCGGGCAACGGCCTGGTCAGCTACAGCTACACCCTCACTGGCGCCGAGCAGCAACCCGCAGGCGACGGCGCCAACCTGCTGGGCGAGCACTTCGCGGTGCTGGCCAGCGACACCGACGGCGATACCGCCAGCGGCTCGCTGGATGTGATCATCCGCGACGACGTGCCCACGGCGGTCAACGACAGCAATCCGCTCAGCGCCAACGAGCAGTCGGTGCAGTTGACCGGCAACGTGCTGGACAACGACATCCAGGGCGCCGACCGCATTGCCAGCGGCCCGGTGGTCGCCGGCACCTATGCCGGCACCTATGGCACCCTGCAATTGGCGGCCGACGGTTCCTACACCTACACCCTCAACCCCGACGCTGCGGACTTCAAGAACCTCCACGGAGGCGGGCGCGGCACCGAGACCTTCACCTACACCCTGCGCGACGCCGACGGCGATACCAGCAACGCGACCCTGACCCTGAACGTCACCAATCTGGACGATCCGGTGATCCTCCGTGGCCTGGACGTGGACGGCGGTGAGCTGACGGTCTACGAGAAGAACCTGAGCACGGGCACCTCCCCCGATCCGGCGGCGTTGACCCAGCAGGGCAGCTTCACGGTCAGCGCGGCAGACGGCCTGCAGAGCCTGAGCGTCGGTGGCATCGCCGTGGTCAGTGGTGGCGTGGTCGCGGGCTTCCCGCAGTCGATCGTCACGGCCCTGGGCAACACCTTGACCCTGCTCGGCTACGATCCGGCCACCGGCGTGGTGAGCTACAGCTACACCTTGCGCGGTAACGAAGGCCACCCTGACGGCCAGGGGGCGAACAGCCTGAGCGAGCATTTCAGTGTGATTGCCCAGGACACGGACGGCAGCCGCGCCACGGCCAGCCTGGACGTCAACATTGTCGACGACGTGCCCCAGGCGTCTAGCGACGTCGCCACGGTCTACGAGGGCGGCACCGTCAGCGCCAACGTGTTGGTCAACGATGTGATCGGCGCCGATGTTCGGGCCGACGGCCAGTATGTGGTGGGCGTGCGCGCGGGCGCCGACACCTCGACGTCGGCCAGCGGCAACCTGGGAACTGCCGTGGTGGGCCTGTATGGCACCCTGACCCTCGATGCCGCCGGTAATGCGGTCTACCACGCCAATCCCAATGTCGCACCGCCCTCCGGTGCGGTCGATGTCTTCGTCTACACCCTGCGCGACGGAGACGGCGACGAGAGCACTACCACCCTGACCATCGATGTCCGCGACTGTGCACTGATCGTCGGTCCCAACGATGGGGTGACGGTGTACGAGAAGGCGCTCGATCTGATCAAGGACGGCAACGACCTCGCCCCGGGCACCGTGGTGGGCAGCGACCCGCAGTCGAACGCGGAAACCGCGTCCGGAACGTTGGCCGGAACGGTGAGTGGCGGCGTAGGGGCCTTGACCTTCGCGCTGGTGGGCAACGCTGTCGGCCAATACGGCCAGATCCAGCTCAACGCCGATGGTTCCTACACCTACACGCTCACTTCGGCGCCGAAGTCGCCGGACAACCTCAATGACGGGGCGAATACGCTGACGGAGTCGTTCACCTATCAGGTGAAGGATTCGCTGGGTAACTCGACCACGGGCACCGTGGTCATCAGCATCGTCGATGACGTGCCGAAGGCGGACAGCGACTTCGTCAATGTCTACGAGGGTGGCAGCGTCAGCGGCAATGTGCTGGTCAACGATGTGATCGGTGCCGATGTACGGGCCGACGGCCAGTATGTCGTGGGCGTGCGCGCGGGCGCCGACACCTCCACCTCAGCCATTGGCCAGCTTGGCGTGCAGGTGGTCGGCCAGTACGGTTACCTGACCCTCGACGCCCAGGGCAACGCCACCTATCACGCCAGGCCAGACAGCGTGACGCCGGCCGGTGCCACCGACGTGTTCGTCTACACCATCCGTGATGCCGACGGTGACGAAAGCACCACCACCATCACCATCGATATCCACGACTGTTCGCTGGTGGTTGCGCCAGGCGGTGGCGTGACGGTGTACGAAAAGGCCCTCGATCTGGTCAAGGACGGCAATGACCTGGCGCCGGGCACGGTCACCGGCAGCGATCCGCATTCCACCGCGGAAACCGCCTCTGGCTCACTGGCCGGGTTGGTCAGCGGCGGCATCGGTGCAATGACCTTCGCGCTGGTGGGCAACGCTGTCGGCCAATACGGCCAGATCCAGCTCAACGCCGATGGTTCCTACACCTACACGCTCACCTCGGCGCCGAAGTCGCCGGATAACCTCAATGACGGGGCGAATACGCTGACGGAGTCGTTCACCTATCAGGTGAAGGATTCGCTGGGTAACTCGACCACGGGCACCGTGGTCATCAGCATCGTCGATGACGTGCCGAAGGCGGACAGCGATTTCGTCAACGTCTACGAGGGCGGCAGCGTCAGCGGCAATGTGCTGGTCAACGATGTGATCGGTGCCGATGTACGGGCCGACGGCCAGTATGTCGTGGGCGTGCGCGCGGGCGCCGACACTTCCACCTCGGCCATTGGCCAGCTCGGCGTGCAGGTGGTCGGCCAGTACGGTTACCTGACCCTCGATGCCCAGGGCAACGCCACCTATCACGCCAGGCCGGACAGCGTGACGCCGGCCGGTGCCACCGACGTGTTCGTCTACACCATCCGCGATGCCGACGGCGACGAAAGCACCACCACCATCACCATCGATATCCACGACTGCTCGCTGGTGGTTGCGCCAGGCGGTGGCGTGACGGTGTACGAAAAGGCCCTCGATCTGGTCAAGGACGGCAATGACCTGGCGCCGGGCACGGTCACCGGCAGCGATCCGCATTCCACCGCGGAAACCGCCTCTGGCTCACTGGCCGGGTTGGTCAGCGGCGGCATCGGTGCAATGACCTTCGCGCTGGTGGGCAACGCTGTCGGCCAATACGGCCAGATCCAGCTCAACGCCGATGGTTCCTACACCTACACGCTCACCTCGGCGCCGAAGTCGCCGGATAACCTCAATGACGGGGCGAATACGCTGACGGAGTCGTTCACCTATCAGGTGAAGGATTCGCTGGGTAACTCGACCACGGGCACCGTGGTCATCAGCATCGTCGATGACGTGCCGAAGGCGCACTGCGACGTCGCCAGCGTGACCGAAGGCGGCGCGGTCAGCGGCAATGTGCTGGACAATGACATCGTCGGCGCCGACGTGCGGGCCGACGGCCAGTATGTCGTGGGCGTGCGCGCCGGGTCGGATACCTCGACATCGGCGATTGGCCAGCTCGGTGTGCAGGTGGCTGGCCAGTACGGTTACCTGACCCTCGACGCCCAAGGCAACGCCACCTATCACGCCAACCCGAACAGCGTATCCAAGGCCGGTGCCACCGACGTGTTCGTCTACACCATCCGTGATGCCGATGGCGATGAAAGCAGCACGACTCTGACCATCAACGTGCAGGACAGCCGCTTGCTGGCCTGTGAGAACAGCGATGTGACGGTGTACGAAAAGGCGCTGGATCTGGTCAAGGACGGCCACGATCTGGCCGCGGGTACGGTCATCGGCAGCGATCCGCAGTCCACCGGCGAAACGGCCACTGGCAACCTGGCGGGCTCGGTCGGCGGTGGCGTGGGTGCCGTGACCTATAGCCTGGTCGGTAGTACGGTCGGTCAGTTCGGCCAGATTCAGGTCAATGCGGACGGCACCTACACCTATACCCTCACCTCGGCGCCGAAGACGCCGAGTGGTGCCGATGACGGTGCCAACCGGGTCATCGAGCAATTCACCTACAAAGCCACCGATTCGCTGGGCAACAGCGTGACCAGCACCATCGCCATTTCCATCGTCGATGACGTACCCAAAGCTGTGTGCGCCGAGCGCAGCATCACGCCAGGCCAGTTGGACTCCAACATCCTGCTGGTGATCGACGTGTCCGGCAGCATGAACTTCGCCTCCGGTGTTCAAGGGCTGAGCCGACTGGACCTGGCCAAGCAGTCGATCAACGCGTTGCTCGAGCGCTACGACGAGATGGGCGACATCAAGGTGCAGGTGGTGACCTTTGCTACCGGCGCCTGGGTCAAGACGCCGGTCTGGGTGTCGATCGCCGAGGCCAAGAGCGTGGTCGCAGGGCTGACCGCCGACGGTTCCACCTACTACGACTCGGCGGTGACCAAGGCCCAAGAAGCCTTCCTCAGCAGCGGAAAGATCGCCGGGGCGCAGAACGTCAGCTATTTCTTCTCCGATGGTGTACCGACCAATGGGCACGCTATGACGTCGGTACGCGAGGCCGCTTGGGAGCGGTTCCTTGACGACCAAGGCATCAAGTCCTACGCAATCGGTATGGGCACCGGGGTCAATCAGGCCAATCTCGATCCCTTGGCCTACGACGGCAGCAGCCATGTCGACACCGGCTCGGTGGTGGTCACCGACCTCAGTCAGCTCAGTGCGGTACTCACCGGCACCGTGCAGGGCGCGCCGATCACCGGCAGCCTGTTGAGTGGCGGGCACTTCGGTGCCGACGGCGGTTTCATCAAGGCATTGCTGGTCGATGGCACCACCTACACCTTCGACCCCAAAGCCAATGGCGGGCAGGGTGGCTACAGCGTGTCGGGCGGACCGGACAAGGCCAGCTTCGACACGCAGGGCAATACCTTGGCAGTCAAGACCGCACTCGGCGGTACGCTGCTGGTGGACATGGACACCGGCGAGTTCACCTACGCGCCGCCCAAGGACGATGGCAGTCGCCACGTGGAGCGCTTCGGTTTCACCGTCAGCGACAACGACGGCGATACCAGCAGCGCCAGCCTGGTGGTGCAGCTCAACAGCAACAGCGCGCCGGTCGCCGGGGCCGACCACATCATCACCAACATCACGGGGGCCAGCATCAGCGTGCCGATGCAGGCCCTGTTGGCCAACGACAGTGATGCTGACCATGATCGCCTGAGTGCCGCGCCGACCACCTTCACCACCGGCTTCGCCGACAAGGGGGCCGGCTTCGCCGCCGCCGGTCAGGTGCAGACCCTGCGCTTCGACGGTACGGCCAACACCACGGCCAACCAATTCAAGGAACTGCTGCGCAGCGACTTCACGGCGGTGTCGGGCAGCATGACCGCCGCGCTGGTGGTCGCGGGCTACCTGGGCGCCATCAGCACCAGCAATGCCAACGACGAAGACACGCTGACGGTCAGCTTGCGCAAGGGTGAGAGCCTGACCTTGGACCACGACCGTCCGGCCGGCAATCTGCAGATGCAGTGGAAGGACACCACGGGCAATTATCAGGCTATCGACGATGGTGGCCGCTTCACCGCCAGCCATGACGGGGTGTACAGCCTGCATGTGATCAACACTGAGAATGCGCAAGGCAACAGCAAGGCGGCCGAGAGTTACAAATTGAGCCTGGTGATCGATTACAGCCAGGCCGAGAACGAAGTCCGGCACGACAGTTATACCCTCAGCGACAACCATGGCGGCGTCGCCACTGGCGCTGTGGACATCACCTATCAGGCGGGGGCCACCTTGGTGGGGAGTGCGGGCGACGATGTGCTGTTGGCGGGTAACGGCGACGACACCTTGATCGGTGGCGCCGGGCACGATGTGCTGGTGGGGGGAGAGGGCAACGACCGGTTGTACGGTGGGGAGGGCAACGACCTGCTGATCGGCGGGCCAGGCGACGACCTGCTCGACGGCGGCGCGGGCAATGACACCGCCAGCTATGCCAGCGCTGGCACGGGCGTGACCGTGGATCTGGCCCATGTCGGGCAACAGAATACCGTGGGTGCTGGGCTCGATACCCTGGTCAGCATCGAGAACCTGATCGGTTCTGACCATGACGATCGGCTGTTCGGCAACGACGGCGACAATGTGCTCAATGGCGGCAAGGGCGACGATCTGCTGGTCGGCGGCGCGGGTAACGATACCCTGATCGGCGGGCCGGGCAACGATACCCTGACGGGGGGCAGCGGCAACGACACCTTCGTCTGGCAGCAGGGCGACAGCGGGCACGACCGCGTCACCGACTTCACCCCAGGCAGCGACACGCTCGACCTGTCGCAACTGCTGCAGGGCGAGAACGCCACGGCGGCGTCACTGGACGACTACCTGCATTTCAAGATCAGCGGCAGTGGTGCCGGGGTGGTATCGACCCTGGAAGTGAGCAGCGTGGCGGGTGCGGCGCCGACCCAGACCATCGACCTGGCGGGTGTCGACCTGGCGCAGCACTACGGGGTGACCCCGGGCGCTGGCGGCTTGATCGCTGCCGGCTACGACACGGCGGCGCTGATCAACGGCATGCTCAACGATCATTCGTTGAAGGTGGATACGGTCTGATTGCCAGGCGGCTGCGCCGGCCTGTTCAGGGCCGGTGCAGGGTCTTCTGCTTGAGGATGTAGAGACTGACCAGCACGGCGCTGGTGAGCATGAAGGCCCGTGCCCAGAACAGGGGCACCAAGTAGCACGACAGGCCGATGCTGGCCCACATCAGGCCGATGGCGTACACCTTGCCCTTGAGTGGAATGCCCTGTCCATCGAGGTAGTCGCGGATCCAGGGGCCGAGCCGGGGATGCTCGACCAACCACGCGTGAAAGCGCGGGGAGCTGCGGGCGAAACAGGCGGCTGCCAGCAGCAGGAACGGGGTGGTCGGCAAGACCGGCAAGAAGATGCCGATCACCCCCAGCGCGACACTGAGCCAGCCAATGGCCAGCAGCAGATAGCGCACCACCGCCGATCAGTGGTGGCGTGGCTTGAGCAGTGCCGGCTTCTCTTCCGGGGCGTGCAGCAGCAGGAACAAGGCGCTGAGGGCCTCGGGAATCTGCACGATCATGTCGTCCTGCAAGTTGGCGTTGCTGGCGATGTCGGCGAACTCCGGCTGTTCGTCGAACAGGCCCGAGCCGACCATGATCGGCAGCAGCATTTCGCTGACTTCCTCTTCGGCATTCTCGAACCAGGCTTCTTCGCGCAGGAACACGCCTTCCATGAACCCGATGCACCAGCCGCGCAGTTCGGAATCGTCCGGCTCGTCGGTCAGGTCGAGCTCGCAGGGCAGGTCGAATTCCTCGTCGCTGGCCAGTTGGCGGGCGATGTGGCCTTTGAGGGCGACCAGGGTGGCCTCGATTTCGACGTGCTGGGCTTCGCTGGCGTAATGCGGTTCCTCGGCGAACAGCGCGTCGATCCATTCACGTTCGGGCACCTCCTCCGAGCAGATCGACAGCGCGGTCAGGTAGCCGTGTGCGGCGACGTAGTCCAGCGCCTCTTCGTGCAGCTCGTCGGCGTCGAGGAAGGCTTGCAGGCGGGTCAGTTGCTCGGCGAAGGACATTACGGGGCTACCTTGGGGAATAAACGATGCTGAATTCTAGCACCTTGCAGCGATGGCGGGGCAAAGGGAACGTCTGTCATCCCAGCCTGCCGCAGGTCAGGGCAGTGGGGTATACTTCGCCGTTTTCGAGCCAGGTGGCGCCTTGGCGTCATTCGGCAAAAAACGCTTACGCATCCGGCGTGTGCGCAGCGGATTTATCGTCCAGCCTGTCTGCGGGATGGTACGACGATCGTGGAGTGGCAAATGCTCGAACAGGCTCAGCGCGTCCTCAAGGACATCTTCGGCTACGACAGCTTCCGGGGTCGCCAGGCGGCGATCATCGAATGCGTGGCCAACGGTGGCGATGCGCTGGTGCTGATGCCCACCGGCGGCGGCAAATCGCTGTGCTTCCAGGTGCCCGGCCTGTTGCGCAACGGCCTGACCGTGGTGGTGTCGCCGCTGATCGCGCTGATGGACGACCAGGTCGCCACCCTCGACGAACTCGGCGTGGCGGCGGCGGCGCTGAACTCCACCTTGAGTGCCGAGCAGCAGCGCGACCTGGCCGCGCGCCTGCGCCGCGGCGAAGTGAAGATGCTTTACCTGGCGCCTGAGCGCCTGGTGCAGCCGCGCATGCTGGACTTCCTGCGCGACCTGGACATCGCCCTGTTCGCGATCGATGAAGCGCACTGCGTGTCGCAGTGGGGGCACGACTTCCGTCCCGAGTACCTGCAACTGGGTCAGCTCGCCGAGTTGTTCCCCCATGTGCCGCGTATCGCCCTGACCGCCACCGCCGACATGCGGACCCGCGAGGAAATCGTCCAGCGCCTGCACCTGCAGGGCGCCGAGCGGTTCCTGTCGAGTTTCGACCGGCCCAACATCTTCTACCGCATCGTGCCCAAGGAATCGCCACGCAAGCAATTGATGGCCTTCCTCGCCGAGCGTCGGGGTAACGCCGGTATCGTCTATTGCCTGTCGCGCAAGAAGGTCGACGAGACGGCGGCCTTCCTCTGCGAGCAAGGCTTCCCGGCGCTGCCGTACCATGCCGGCCTGCCCGCCGAGACCCGGTCGGCCAACCAGCACCGGTTCCTCAACGAGGAAGGGCTGATCATGGTCGCGACCATCGCCTTCGGCATGGGCATCGACAAGCCCAACGTGCGCTTCGTCGCCCACCTCGACCTGCCCAAGTCGCTCGAGGCCTATTACCAGGAAACCGGACGTGCCGGCCGTGACGGCCTGCCCTCCGATGCCTGGATGGCCTATGGGCTGCAGGACATGGTGATGCTCAAGCAGATGCTGCAGAACTCCGAAGGCGACGAGCGCCACAAGCGTGTCGAGCAGCACAAGCTCGATGCCATGCTGGCGCTGTGCGAGGAAACCCGCTGCCGTCGTCAGGCGCTGCTGGCGTACTTCGACGAAGTGCTGGAGCAGCCTTGTGGCCATTGCGACAACTGCGTCGACCAGGTGCAGACCTGGGATGCCACCGAGCCCGCGCGCCAGGCCCTGTCGGCGGTGTTCCGCACCGGACAGCGCTATGGTGTCGGGCATCTGGTCGATGTGTTGCTGGGCAAGGACAACGAGAAGGTGCGCAGTTTCGGTCACGAGAAGCTCTCGGTGTTCGGCGTCGGCAAGGCCTTGGGCGAACACGAATGGCGCTCGCTGTTCCGCCAGTTGGTGGCGCGCGGGTTGGTGGACATCGATCTGGAAGGCTACGGCGGCCTGCGGCTTTCCGACACGTGCCGGCCGCTGCTGCGCGGCGAGGTCAACCTGCAACTGCGCCGCGACCTCAAGCCGCAAACAGTCGCCAAGTCCTCGAGCGGTGGCGGCAGCCCGGCCAGCCAATTGGTGCGTGTCGAGGAGCGCGAGCTGTGGGAGGCGCTGCGCACCCTGCGGCGCAAGTTGGCCGAGGAGCACAGCGTGCCACCGTACGTCATCTTCCCCGACTCCACCTTGCTGGAGATGTTGCGCAGCCAGCCCACCAGCCTCAGCGACATGGCCCAGGTCAGCGGCGTCGGTGCACGCAAGCTGGAGCGCTATGGCCAGGCCTTCCTCGAGGTGCTCAACGGCGCCGGTGGCACCGAGGAGGCGCCCAAGGTGGTGCTCGACCTGCGCCACGAGTTGGTCAGTCTGGCCCGTGCGGGGATGACGCCGGCGCAGATCGCCGGGCAACTGGCGTGCAGCGAGAAGAATGTGTACAGCCTGCTGGCCGAGGCCATCGGTCGTCAGGAACTGAGCCTTGAGCAGGCGCTGGACCTGCCCGAGGAGCTGATGATGGAAATTCAGGACGCCTTCCTCGACGGCGAAGGCGAGCTGCCACCGGTGTCGGCCTTGTTGCCACAGTTCGCGCAGCGGGTGCCGGAAGGCGTGCTGTACTGCGTACGCGCAGCACTGGCGGCCGAGTTCGAGCTCTGAGCTGACCGGCGTCATGCTCTGCGTCGATTTTCGGCGCATTCCCACAGGCTGAGCCTTGCCTGATCCTGTGGGGCATGATTAGCTGACTAACTATTAGTTTCCATCCACGAGTTGCCTATGCCCCTCACCGACAATCAACACCGCTTCGGCATGCAGCTGGCACAGATGTCCCGAGGCTGGCGTGCCGAACTGGACCGTCGTTTGGCCGGGCTCAATCTGTCCCAGGCGCGCTGGCTGGTGTTGCTGCACCTGGCCCGGTTCAGCGAAGCACCCACCCAGCGCGAGCTGGCGCAGAGCGTCGGCGTCGAAGGTCCGACCCTGGCGCGACTGCTCGACAGCCTGGAAAACCAGGGGCTGGTCCGTCGCCAGGCCGTCATGGAAGACCGCCGCGCCAAGAAAATCCTGCTGTGTCCGCCGGCCAAGCCGCTGATCGACCAGATCGAGACCATCGCCAACGCCTTGCGCGCGGAGCTGTTCACCGGCGTCGACGAGGCAGACCTGGACGTGTGCATGCGGGTGCATGCGAAAATTCTCGGCAACCTGGAGAAGCCTTGAGGTTCAACGGCGCACCCGCGCGCGCACGCAAAAGCGGATGGCGGCCCCATCCGCTTTTTCCATTTCTTTGGCCGGGCCCGTCGACACTCAGAAGCTGCTGCCCAAATTCAAGTACACCGCCTTCTGATGCTCGGTGTTGATTCCGTAGCTGATGTTCAAAGGCCCCAGTGGCGTCTCCAGTCCCAGGAACACGCTGGCCGCGTTGATGTAGCCGCTGTCGAAGTCGTTGTCGTTGTTCCACGCGCGGCCACGCTCCAGCGACCCGCCCAGGTACAAGGGCAGATCCAATGGCACATAGGCCCGAGGCGTCAGCCGGCGGTAATACACCATGCGCATCAGGCTGATGTTCTGGCCTGACAGCGAATCCTGGCGGAACCCCGACAGTTGCCTGGCTCCCCCGAGCACGAAGCTGGAAGTCACCACCTCGGTATCGTCCAGGGTGCGTCCGTAGCGGCCACCCAACACCCAGGTATTGGCGCCGTAACTCAAGGCTTTATCCAGGTGGAACTGCCATTGGCGGTAGTCGCTGTCCGAGTCCAGCGAGCGGTCGAACTTGCGCAGGCTCAGGCCGATGTCTTCGCCGCTGTGGGGGAAGTAGACGTTGTCGAAGGTGTCGAAGGAGTACTTCAGTTCGTAGAAGCCCTCGTTGAAGCTGACTTTGGGCAGGCTCTGATCGCCAATGCGCACCTCAGCCTCGCCCCAGGCCTTGCCGACGCCGAGTCGCACTTCGCCGTAGGTGCCGATCTGTCGGCCCAGGTTGAGGCCGAACCCGTAGCGTTCCAGGCGGTACTCGGCGACCGGATCGTTGTCCAGGGTGGCTTCGATGTTCTGCGAACCCAGGGACAGATAGGGGGCGACGAAGTAGCGCGAGCCCACGTCCAGCGGTTGGTAGAACTCGCTGTACAGCTCCTGCTGGTCGCCGATCTGCGCGCGCGTGAGCCATTCGGCGCCCAGCCGGTTGATGCCATTGACGCGGTAGCTGGCACCGAGGTTGAAGGCGCTGTCGCCGCGCATGTCGTCCGAGAGGTTCAGGCCCAGACGCAGGTAGTCGGTGCCGCCACGCCGGCCACGGGCATTGATCACCAGGGTATTGTCGTCGCCCTTGTGTACCACGCGGTACTGCACGCGGTCGAAGTAGTCCAGCCCGTACAGGGTGCCCATGTCGGTTTGCAGGCGATCCAGCGCCAGCGGCTCGCCGATGGGCTGGCGGATGTAGTAGCGGATCACCTCGTCGCTGACCTTCGAGTCGTTCTCGACCTTGATCGCCGTGATCACCGGCGTGCGCTGGCGCGGTGAGCGGGCCACGGCCAGTTCGGCGTCACCGGCCTGGCGCAGCCCGGCCAGGCGCGCGTCGAGGGCGCGGGTGGCTCGGTAGCCCGCGTCGATCATGTCCTGGGCGCGGCCGAAATCGGTGACGCCGAAGGCGCTCAGCGGTGGTTGCACAAGAATGTCTTCGCGGCCCAGGCTGGCCAGCTGTTCTTCGGAGTTGCGCCGGGTCATCAGGGTGATCGACTGATTGAGCACGTCCACCACAGTGGCCAGTTGCTTGCGCGAGCGCAGCGGGGTGCCGATGTCCACCACGATGGCCAGGTCGACGCCCATTTCCCGCACGACATCCAGCGGAATGTTGTCGACCATGCCGCCGTCGACCAGCAGGCGGCCGTCCAGCTCCACCGGCGCGAACACCGCTGGAATCGACATGCTGGCCCGCACCACCTGCGGCAGGTGGCCACGGCGGAACACCACCTTTTCGCCACTGGCGATGTCGGTGGCGACGGCGCGGAACGGGATGGGCAGTTTGTCGAAATCGCGGATGTCGGCGGTATGGGCCAGCTTGCTTTCCAGCAGCAGCGACAGGTTCTGGCCCTGGATTACCCCCAGCGGCAGACCCAGGCTGCCGTCGTCGCGAAAGCTGAGCTTCTGCTTGACCAGGAAGTCGCGGTCGTCCTGCTTGCGCCTGAACGGCACGTCCTTGCGCGGTGGCGCATCGGACAGCGCCTGCTGCCAGTCGAGGGTCAGCGCCAGGTGTTCGAGTTCCTCGATGCTGTAGCCCGAGGCGTACAGCCCGCCGACCACCGCCCCCATGCTGGTGCCAGCGATGGCGTCGATGCGCACGCCCTGTTCTTCGAGGGCCTTGAGCACGCCGATGTGGGCCAGGCCTCGGGCGGCGCCGCCGGACAGCACCAGGCCGACCTTGGGCCGGGGCGCGTCGGCCGCGTGCAGGACAAGCGGGGTGAGGGTCAGCAACAGGCATAACAGCAGACGGCGCATCGTGAGTCTCAAAACCGTGGGCAAAGACCGCTAGTATAAGCGGCCCATTTCAGCAGGAGACGTTTGACCATGGCCGATGCCAAGCCCGAAATCGTCATCGAGTATTGCACCCAGTGTCAGTGGCTGCTGCGCGCCGCCTGGTTGGCGCAGGAATTGCTCAGCACCTTCGCTGACGACCTGGGCCGGGTCACGCTGCAGCCGGGCAGCGGCGGTGTGTTCCGCATCACCTGCAACGAGCGACAGCTCTGGGAGCGCAAGGCCGACGGCGGCTTCCCCGAAGCCAAGGTGCTCAAGCAGCGGGTGCGCGATGGCATCGACCCGCAGCGCGACCTGGGCCACAACGACCGCTGAGGGGGTGTCGGTGGGCAGCGGTGACTCGTCACACAACTGCCACCAACCTGTCATCCGCACCTGCCAGTCTCCTGCAAACAACGCCGGAGGCCGCCCGATGACACACGCCGAACTGCTCCGCCCGTCACGCAAGCAACGCGTGCGAACCCTGTGGATCTCCGACGTGCACCTGGGTACTCGTGACTGCCAGGCCGAGCACCTGTCGCAGTTCCTCAAGGGGTATCAGGCCGATCGCATCTATCTGGTCGGCGACATCATCGACGGCTGGAAGCTGCGCAGCGGCGTCTACTGGCCGCAGGCTCACACCAATGTGATCCGCCGCTTGCTGACCATGAGCAAACGCGGTACCGAGGTGATCTACGTCACCGGCAACCACGACGAATTCCTGCGCCGTTACTCACGGCTGATCCTGGGCAACATCCAACTGGTGGACGAGGCCGAACACCTCACGGCTGACGGCCGTCGCCTGCTGGTGGTGCATGGCGATCAATTCGACGTGATCACCCGCTACCACCGCTGGCTGGCCTTTCTCGGCGACCGCGCCTATGAATTCACCCTGGTGCTCAACCGCTGGCTCAACCACTGGCGCGCCCGTTACGGCTATGGCTACTGGTCGCTGTCGGCGTACCTCAAGCACAAGGTCAAGGGCGCGGTGAACTTCATCAGCGATTTCGAGGATGCGATTGCCCACGAGTGCACCCGGCGCGGCTTTCAAGGCGTGGTCTGTGGGCATATCCATCACGCCGAGATTCGTCAGGTGGGCGATGTGCAATACCTCAACTGCGGCGACTGGGTCGAGTCGTGCACCGCGCTCATCGAGCACTGGGACGGTCATATCGAGTTGTATCGGTTGGCCGAGGCGCAAGCCCAGGAAAGCGAGCGCCTGGCGGCGCTGCGCGAGCTGGTCTGAGACCCGTGCTCAGAGGCTGATCTTGCCGCGCAGGATGTCGCGGAACATGGCGAAGTCGCCGGTCAGGCTATAGAGGGGATAGGTGAAAGTGGCCGGCCGGTTCTTCTCGAAAAAGAAGTGCCCGGCCCAGGCGAAGCCATAGCCGGCCACCGGCATGGCCAGCAGCAATAGCCACTGACCGCTGCCGATGGCATACGCCAACAGTGCGATGACCAGGCTGGTGCCGACGAAGTGCAGGCGTCGGCAGGTGGGGTTGGCATGCTCGCCGAGGTAGTAGGGATAGAACTCGGCGAAACTGCGAAACTGCGTCGTGCTGTTCATGGCGGGGTTCTCGCCGCTGCGTTTTTGTTCGGGGTATACGGCGTGGAGCCTGTTTCGAGTCTAGAGTCACTGGGAGCGCCCACCAGTGACAATTGGCGCCATTTGAGTATCCTTTCGAATCACCGCAGGAGCGGTCAGCACAAGAAGCCTGTCATGAGCGAAAGAACCACGTCGGCCAGCTGGGCCTCAGGGATCGTCAAAGCGCTCGAGCTCGAAGGACTCGATTGCCGGGCCATGTTCAAGCAGTTGGGCCTGGACTTCGCGGCGCTGGACGACCCGGATGCACGCTTTCCACAGGATGACATGACCCGCCTGTGGTTGCTGGCGGTCGAGCTGTCCGGGAACCAGGCCATCGGCCTGAACATGGCGCGGGTGGTGCGCCCGGCGTCGTTCCATGTGGTGGGTTATGCGCTGATGTCCAGTCGTACCCTGGCAGAAGGCTTCGAGCGCCTGGTGCGCTATCAGCGCATCATCGCCGAGAGCTCCGACCTGAGCTTCACCCTCGGCCCTGAAGGCTACTCGCTGACCCTCACCGTGCATGGCGATCACCTGCCGCCGACCCGCCACAGCGCCGAGGCGTCGCTGGCCTGTGCGCTGTCGTTGTGCGCCTGGCTCAGCGGCCGCCCGGTGCAGCCGCGGCGGGTGCTGATCCAGGGCACGCAGCCCAAAGACATCGAACCCTACCGACAGGCCTTCCGTGCGCCTCTGGAGTTCGGCGCGCGGCACGATGCGCTGGTCTTGGAACGCGCGGACATGGAGGCGCCGCTGCCCACCGCCAACGAGGCGATGGCCATACTGCACGACCGCTTCGCGGGCGAGTACCTGGCACGCTTTTCCGAAAGCCGAGTGACCCATCGGGTGCGCCAGACCCTGTGCCGCATCCTGCCGCAGGGCGAACCCAAGCGCGATACCGTGGCCCAGGCCCTGCACCTGTCGCAGCGCACCCTGCAGCGCCGGTTGCAGGAGGAGGGCACCAGCTTCCAGACGCTGCTCGACGACACCCGTCGGGAATTGGCCGAGCAGTACCTGGCGCAGCCTGGCATGACCTTGCTGGAAACCGCCTACCTGCTGGGTTTTGCCGACCCGAGCAATTTCTACCGGGCCTTCCGTCGCTGGTTCGACGCCACGCCCAGCGAGTACCGGGCGCGCCTGGAGGCGTCGCTCAATGGCGCCAGAACGCCGGCATGCACAACACCAGCACGGTGATGATCTCCAGGCGACCGAGCAGCATGCCGCCGGCCAGGATCCACTTTGCCGCATCCGGCAGGCTGGCGAAGTTGCCGGCCGGGCCGATCACCTCGCCCAATCCCGGGCCCACGCCGGAGACGGTGCTGGCGGCACCGGTCAGCGCGGTCATCCAGTCCACGCCCAGCAGCGACAGCAGCAAGGCGATGACGCAGATGGTCACGGCGAAGAAGAACGAGAAGGTCAGGATCGAGCGCACGATTTCTTCGTCGAGGCGGTGACCGTTGTACTTCTGCTTGATCACCGCGCGCGGGTGGATCAGTTGGTTGAGGCTGGCCTTGAGCAGGATGTAGGCCACCTGGAAGCGGAAGATCTTGATACCGCCGGCGGTCGAGCCGGAGCAGCCGCCGATGAAGCCTAGGTAAAAGAACAGCATCAGCGAGAAGTTGCCCCACAGGCTGTAGTCGCCCAGGGCGAAGCCGGTGGTGGTGACCACCGAGGTGACGTTCAGCGCCACGTGGCGGAAGGCGTCCAGCCAGTGCAGGTCGGTGGTGGCCCAGTACCAGGTGCCGAGCACTATCCAGGTGGCCACCAGCAGACCGAGCAGGCCCTGGACCTGTTGGTCGCGCCACAGCGCGCGATGGTTGCCGCGCAGGGTCGCCACGTACAGCGTGAACGGCACGCTGCCGAGGATCATCACCACCACCGCCACCCAGTGCACGGCCGGCATGTCCCATTTCGCCAGGGACAGATCGGAGGTGGAGAAACCGCCGGTCGAGATCGCCGACATGGCATGGTTGATGGCATCGAACAGGCTCATGCCGGCCCACCAGAACGCCAGGCTGCCGAGCACGGTGATGCCCACGTACACCGCGACGATGTACTTGGCCACCATGTGCGAACGCGGCATGACCTTTTCCGAACGGTCCGACGATTCGGTCTGGAACAGGCGCATGCCGCCGATGCGCAGCAGCGGCAGGATCGCGACCGCCATACCGATGAAGCCGATGCCGCCGAGCCAGTGCAGCATCGAGCGCCAGATGAGAATGCCCGGCGACACGCTGTCCAGGCCACTGAGCACTGTCGAGCCGGTGGCGGTGATGCCTGACATGCTTTCGAAGAAGGCGTCGGTGTAGCTGATGTGCTGGGTCAGCAGCAGGGGCAGGGCGGCGAACACGCAGACCACGACCCAACTGCTGACGGTCAGCAGGTACATGTCGCGCGGGCGCAGGTGCACGTGTTCCGGTCGCCCCTGCAGCACCATGGCCAGGCCGGCGATGAAGGTGATCAGGCTCGACCACAGGAACGAGGGCAGATCGGCCGTGCGTTCGAAGATCATCAGCGTGGCCATGGGCACGACCATGCTCACGGCCAGGGTAATCAGGAAGATGCCGATGATGAACGCGATGATCCTTAAGGTCGGCAACGCCATGTGATCTGACTCGAAACGGGAAAGGGCGACATTTTAAGCGGCGAGCCTCAAGCTGCAAGCGGCAAGTTGAAGCGAGCCGGCGTTGGCTGACCGCTTGCAGCTTGAAGCTTGCGGCTGAGCACCTGAGAATGGCGGCACTTTCAATTTGCCAGGAGGGTAGCCCGTGGAGGCTCTCGACGCTTTGCTCAACCGTGTTTCCGTGCCGCGCCTGACCGATCCCGCGCCCAATGCGGCCCAGCGTGAAGGGTTGTTTCAGGCGGCGCTGCGTGCACCGGATCACGGGCAGCTGCGACCGTGGCGATTCCTGACCATCGAGGGGGCGGCGCGCGAAGCGTTGGGCGAGCTGTTCGCCGAGGCGATTCAGGCCCAAGGCGATGCCAGCCAGGCTGCGCTGGACAAGGCCCGGGCCATGCCGCTGCGTGCGCCGTTGCTGGTGGTGGTGATCGCACGTTTGCAGGCGCATCCCAAGGTGCCGGCGTCCGAACAGCGCCTGGCGGCCGGTTGCGCGGCCCACGGCATCCTGATCGCCGCCCATGCCCAAGGCATCGGTGCGGTGTGGCGCACCGGCGACATGGCCTTCGACAGCCATGTGCACAAGGGGCTGGGGCTGGCCGACAATGAAGAGCTGATCGGCTATCTGTACCTGGGCACCCCGACTAGCGAGCCGCGCACACCGCCGGTACTGGACACCGCCGACTTCGTCACCGCCTGGGGCGAGTGACCAAGGCCTGATGGCGTGCGCCCTTAAACGGGCGCCTGAGTGACCGGCAGCGCCAGCCGGGCCTCGAACCCGCCTTGTGGGTGGTTCTCCAGCACCAGCGTTCCGCCATGGCGCTCGGCGGCGCGGCGGGCGATTGCCAAGCCCAGCCCATGCCCCGCCGCCTGCTGCCCCGGCGCGCGGAAGAACGGCTCGCCCAGGTGCAGCAAGTGTTCCGGAGCTACCCCAGGGCCATGGTCGCGCACGCTCAGCAGCACCTGCTCGTGCTCGCGGCGGGCATGGATTTCGATGGGCTGGCCCGCCGGGTTGAACCGCAGGGCATTGCGTACCAGGTTGTCCAGCGCCCGTTCGAGCAAGGTCGGCCAGCCCTGCAGGGTCAAGCCGGGTTCTGCTTCCAGGCGCACCTCCTGCTCCGCTTCGCTGAGCTGAGCGTCCCGGCGCACACTGCCCAGCAGTGCGTTGACGTCCACCGGCTCTGGGTGCGCCTGCTCGGCATCGACCCGGGCCAGCACCAGAATCTCGCTGATCAGGTCTTCCAGGCGATCGCACTCGCGGGTCAGTCGTGGCCAGAGCGTCTGGCGCTGCTCGGGCTCGGCCCGTTCGGCCAGGGCCAGGGCGATGCGCAGGCGTGCCAGCGGCGAGCGCAGCTCATGGGACACGTCGCGCAGCAATTGGCGCTGGCTGGAAATCAGGCTTTGCAGGCGCGCGCCCATCTTGTTGAAGTCGTTGGCCAGTACGCCGAACTCGTCGCGTCTGACCGACAACTGCGCCAGGCTGTTCTGCTGATAAGTGGTTTGCCCCAGGTCGTGCACCGCGCCGCGCAGACGGCTCAGCGGACGGGTGATGGACAGGGTGACCAGCAAACTGAACAACGTCAGCACCACCAGCGCGATGCCCAGGGCGCTCAGCGGCCAGATCAGGCTCTCGCGGTGCCAAGCCATCAGTTCCGGATGAGGAATGCGGTAGATCAGCAGGTAGGTCTGGCCGGTGGTGGGGCTGGTGTACTCCTCGGTGAGGCGACGCCAGGGCAGGCGCTCGTCATTGTGCTGACGGCGCTCGAAGTCTTCGGCGCGCCGCGGGAAGGTACCGGGCACCACGGCATCGCCACTGTCGTCGAGCACCTGGACGTCGATCTTGTAGCGCTGTTTACGCCGTTCCAGGAAACGTTGCGAGGCTTGCAGGCCTTCCTGCTCGTAGTGCTGGACCCAGCGGCTGGCGAGGGTGTTGAGGCCCGGGTGACGACTGAGGATCCAGGCATCCTGATTGAGCATGTGGCCAAGCAGGATCGACAGGCCGGCGACCAGGGCGATGGCCAGCCAGAAGCTGGCCAGGATGCGCCAGAACAGTGAGCGCAAGACGAGTACCTCCCAGGCATGAAAAGGCCCGGCCCGCTGGAGTGCGGGCCGGGCGTCGAACGTGCAGCTTACTGGGCCTTGGCGGCTTTTTCAGCTTTCCAGGCCTGGAACTGCTCCCACTCGGCCTTGTCGGCCGCGCGTTTGCTTTGCAGTTCGTCGAATTGCTTCTGCTGGTCGGGCTTGAGCAGGGCGCGGATCTGGGTCTGGGTCTTGTCGTGACCGGCCTTGATCTCGTCCTTCATGGCCTTCTGTTCAGGGGCCGGCAGCTTGTCCAGGTAGCGCTCGGTGATCTCGCGGCGCTGTTTCATCTGCTCGCCCATCAGCCGGCCGATCTGCTGGCGCTGCTCCGGGGTCAGGTCGAGCTGGGCGAAAGCCGCAGGGCCACGGTGATGAGGGCCTTCGCCGTGCGGGCCGGGTTCAGGCATGGCCATGGCGACGGTCGGCAGGGCGGCAGCGAACATCAGTGCGGTCAGGGTCTTGCGCATGGGTGTTTCTCCTTTTTCAGGCCGGTGGTTACCGGATGAGCCCAGTCTAGGGTGCGCAAGGTCAAGCGCGGTCAGGTCAGGGTAAAGGCTCGGTAAAGACCGCCCTCGACGTCGATCGCGGCTGGCGCCCGGATCGAACCGGTTTGGGCTGTGTTCAGCGACGCACCTGCTTGAGGGTTTCGGCGATCAGGAACGCCAGCTCCAGCGACTGGTCGGCATTGAGCCGCGGGTCGCAGTGGGTGTGGTAGCGGTCCGACAAGCCGTCTTCGGTGATCGGGCGCGCGCCGCCGATGCACTCGGTGACGTTCTGCCCCGTCATCTCGATATGAATGCCGCCGGCGTGGCTGCCCTCGGCCTGGTGCACCTGGAAGAACTGCCGCACCTCGTCGAGGATCTGCGCGAAGTCGCGCGTCTTGTAGCCGCTGCTGGCCTTGATGGTATTGCCGTGCATCGGGTCGGAGCTCCACAGCACCTGGCGCCCCTCGCGCTCGACATGACGAATGAGCGGTGGCAGGTGGTCGCCGACCTTGTTCGCGCCCATGCGCACGATCAGGTTCAAACGACCGGGGTCGTTGTCCGGGTTGAGCACGTCGATCAGGCGGATCAGTTCTTCAGGGTTCATGCTGGGGCCGACTTTGACCCCGATCGGGTTGTGCACCCCGCGCAGGAACTCGACGTGAGCGCCGTCGAGCTGGCGGGTGCGGTCGCCGATCCACAGCATGTGCGCCGAGCAGTCGTAGGCGTCGCCGGTCAGGCTGTCACGGCGCACGAACGCTTCTTCGTAATTGAGCAGCAGCGCCTCATGGGCGGTGAAGAAGCTGGTTTCGCGCAGTTGCGGCGCGCTGTCCAAGCCGCAGGCGCGCATGAAGGCCAGGGTCTCGTCGATGCGGTCGGCGAGTTGATGATACTTCTCGGCCAGCGCCGAGTTGGCGATGAAGTCCAGGTTCCACTTGTGCACTTGGTGCAGGTCGGCGAAGCCGCCCTGGGCGAAGGCGCGCAGCAGGTTGAGGCTGGCTGTGGACTGATGGTAGGCCTGCAGCAGGCGCTCGGGGTCGGGAATGCGACTGGCCGAGTCGAAGCCGATGCCGTTGACGATGTCGCCGCGATAGGCGGGCAGGGTGACCTGGCCCAGGGTTTCGTCGTTGGCCGAGCGCGGTTTGGCGAACTGCCCGGCCATGCGCCCGACCTTCACCACCGGACAGCCGGCGGCGAAAGTCATGACGATCGCCATCTGCAGCAGCACCTTGAAGGTGTCGCGGATCTTCGCGGCGGAGAATTCGGCGAAGCTCTCGGCGCAGTCGCCGCCTTGCAGCAGAAACGCGCGGCCCTGGGTGACCTCGGCGAACTGGCGACGCAGTTCGCGGGCTTCGCCGGCGAACACCAGCGGCGGATAGCTGGCCAGGGTCTGCTCGACCTTGTGCAGGTGTGCGGCATCGGGGTAGATCGGCTGCTGCTGGATCGGCAAGGCGCGCCAGCTGTCGGGGGTCCAGGGTCGGTTCATCATCGGCTCGGTCAGGTCGGTACGGGCATGCTGGCCATGTTAACAGTTGCCCGCCGGCTTGTTGCACTGCAGGCATTGGCGGACAATGCCGGTTTTGCGCGGGCAGGTGGCGGCGATGGCGATGGATCGGGAAGAGCGGCGGCTGGCCCGGGTTGAGGATGCCTACGGGGTCATCAGCGTTTACGAGGTCGAAGACTACCGTTTCCTCGAGTTCGGTGACGCCATCGAGCAAAGCTGCACCTTCACCGCCGATCCGAGTTGGCTGGAGTACGACTACACCCGGGCGATGCTGGTCGGCGCGCTGTGCCACCCACACCCGGAAAGCGCGCTGTTTCTCGGGCTGGGCGCCGGCACCCTGACCCAGGCCTGTCTGAAATTCCTGCCGCTGGAAGACGTCGAAGCCATCGAACTGCGCGCGGATGTGCCGCGTCTGGCCATGGAGTACCTGGGCCTGGACGACGATCCGCGCCTGTACGTGCGCATCGGCGATGCACTTGAACTGCTGCCTACGGCGGAAAAGGCCGACCTGATCTTCGTCGACCTGTATACCGACTACGGGCCGGGCGTTGGCCACCTGGCGTGGGGCTTTCTGGAAAAATGCCAGCAGCAGCTCAATCCGGGGGGCTGGCTGGTGATCAACCAATGGGCCGCCGATGACGGTCGGCCATTGGGGGCGGCGCTGTTGCGCGGCTTGTATCACCGCCATTACTGGGAACTGCCGGTCAAGGAGGGCAACGTGATCCTGCTGGTACCTGCGGACCTCGAGCAGAGCCTGGATCAGGACGCGGTGGGTGACCGCGCGGCAGCGTTGGCGACGCGTCTGGGCTATTCGCTGGAGTATCTGATCAAGGCGATCAGGCCCGCCAGTTGAGCGAAACGGAAACGTTTCAGTCGGCGACGCCCGTGTCGTACCCACTGCGGGTTCCCGTAGAAATTTTTCTCACGGTGCTAAACGAATTCGTATATAGTACGCGCCGGTCTTTTAGCGGACCTCAAAACCAGGCGGTGCAAATCCTCCGAGTCCAGCTTCGGCTGCACGTCCGCTAGGCGGACCTTCCCACGTAATTCTTTTTCAATCGTTTTCGCAAATCCCCGCCGCCAAAGCTGCCTGGGTGACCTTCGGGTCTTTCAAGGCATGTGCAGCTTTGGAGCATGGGTCTTTGCGGATGCACATAGAGGCAGACCCATGACCCAGGAAACCGGCGGATTCGCCGCTCTCGATCTTCATCCGAACATCGTTGCTGCCGTATTGGCCACAGGCTATGAAGAGCCATCGGCCATCCAGCAACAGTCGATCCCGATCATCCTCGCCGGTCACGACATGATCGGCCAGGCGCAGACTGGCACCGGCAAGACCGCTGCCTTCGCCCTGCCGATCCTCAACAAGATCGACGTGAGCAAGCGCGAACCGCAAGCCCTGATCCTGGCGCCAACCCGTGAGTTGGCGCTGCAAGTAGCTACCGCTTTCGAAACCTACGCCAAGCAGATGCCGGGCGTGAATGTCGTGGCCGTGTACGGTGGTGCCCCGATGGGCCCACAGTTGCGCGCCATCCGCAATGGCGCCCAGATCGTGGTCGCCACCCCAGGCCGTCTCTGCGATCACCTGCGCCGTGACGAGAAAGTGCTTTCCACCGTTCAGTACCTGGTACTCGACGAAGCCGACGAGATGCTCAAGCTGGGCTTCATGGACGACCTCGAAGTGATCTTCGACGCGATCCCAGCGACCCGTCAGACCGTGCTGTTCTCCGCGACCCTGCCGTCGTCGATCCGCTCGATCGCCGAGCGTCATCTGCGCGAGCCCAAGCACGTCAAGATCCAGAGCAAGACCCAGACTGTCACCGCCATCGACCAGGCACACCTGATGGTCCATGCCGACCAGAAGATCCCGGCCGTACTGCGTCTGCTGGAAGTCGAGGAATTCGACGCGCTGATCGCCTTCGTGCGTACCAAGCAGGCCACCCTGGATCTGGCTGCTGCGCTGGAAGCCAAGGGTTACAAGGCCGCTGCGCTGAACGGCGACATCGCCCAGAACCAGCGCGAGCGCGTCATCGACTCGCTCAAGGACGGTCGTCTGGACATCGTCGTCGCGACCGACGTCGCTGCCCGTGGTCTGGACGTCCCGCGCATCACCCACGTGTTCAACGTGGACATGCCGTACGATCCTGAATCCTACGTGCACCGTATCGGTCGTACTGGCCGTGCCGGTCGTGAAGGTCGTGCCCTGCTGTTGGTGACCCCGCGTGAGCGTCGCATGCTGCAGGTGATCGAGCGCGTCACTGGGCAGAAGGTCGCCGAAGCCCGTCTGCCTGGCCCGCAAGCCGTGCTGGATGCGCGCATCAAGAAACTGACCGCCAGCCTGGCACCATTGGTGGCCGAGGCCGAAGCGACCCACGGCGAGCTGTTCGATCGCTTGACTGCCGACTTGGGCTGCTCGGCCCGTGCGCTGTCCGCCGCCCTGCTGCGCAAGGCGACCAACGGTCAGTCGCTGGACCTGGCCGCCGTCGAGCGCGAGCAGCCGCTGGTGCCGACCCACACGCCGCGCGAGCGTAGCGGCGAGCGCAGTGACCGTGGCGAGCGCGCTGAGCGCGGCGACCGCGAGCGTCGTGCACCGATGCCACTGGCTGAAGGCCGCGTGCGTTGCCGGACTGCCCTGGGTGCACGTGACGGCATCGCCGCCAAGAACCTGTTGGGTGCGATCCTCAACGAAGGCGGTCTGGCCCGCGACGCCATCGGCCGCATCCAGGTGCGCGACAGCTTCAGTCTGGTCGAGCTGCCTGAGGAGGGTCTGGAGCGTCTGCTGACCAAGCTCAAGGACACCCGCGTAGCCGGCAAGCAGCTCAAGCTGCGTCGCTATCGCGAGGACTGAGTCCCGCGGTCATGAAAAATCCCCAGCTCAGGCTGGGGATTTTTTTGTCCGTGCGATCAAGCGCAAGGTGGTCTCAGTCGAACCGATAGATGTCCATGCCCAGCGCACCCAGCGTGAATCCCTGATGCACGATGCCAAAATGCTGGCCTGCGCCCATGGCGAAGAACAGCGGCAACAAGTGCTCGTCGCTGGGGTGGTTGCGCACCGCAAAGGGGGCCTGCTGGCGATAGTCCTGCAGAGCCGCGGTGTCGCCGTCGACCAGTCGCTGGACGATCCAATCGCGGAAACTGCGCGCCCAGGGTTCGATGACCTCCGGGCCAGCCTGCCAATCCAGTTCGCCCAGGTTGTGGGTGATACTGCCCGACCCCACCAGCAGAACGCCCTGGTCGCGCAAGCCGGCCAACGCCCGGCCAATCTGCACATGCAACGCGGGAGGGCGATGGCTGGGCAGCGAAAGCTGGAGCAGCGGAATGTCGGCTTCTGGGTACATCAAGGACAGCGGTACCCAGGCGCCATGGTCGAACGGCCGGTGGGCGTCGAGGTGCGCAATCAAGCCGGCCTGACCGAGCTGGTCGACGATCTGCCTGGCCAGGTCCGGCGCGCCGGGCGCCGGGTACTGCACCGCGTACAGCGCCGCTGGAAAACCGCGAAAGTCGTGCCAGGTTTCGGGACGAGCGGCGCTGGTAAGCATCAGCTCACGGCTTTCCCAGTGCGCCGATACCACCACGATCGCTTTCGGCCGCGGCAGGCCGGCAGCCAATCCGGCAAGCGCCGGACCGCTGGCACCCGGCTCAAGGGCAAGCATGGGGGAGCCGTGGGAAATGAACAGGCTGGGCAACATGGCGGTGTCCTGGGGCGTTAAGATGCTGCCATCTTCGATCAGGCAAAGATCGATATCCAATATAAGATTTGCGGTAAATCAATCGAAAAAACTGGAGAAATCATGGAGCCGGCGTTTTGGCACAAGCGGTGGGCGGATAACCAGATCGGTTTTCATCAGCCTCAGGTGAATACCTATCTGCAGGACCATTGGCCGACGTTGGCGCCAGGCAGTCGGGTATTCGTACCTTTGTGCGGCAAAAGTCTGGATATGGTCTGGTTGGCGGGGCAGGGCTATCGGGTGCTCGGCGTGGAGCTGTCGCGGCGTGCAGTCGAAGACTTCTTCGCCGAGCAGGGGCTGGCCGCCGAAGTCGAGCGACAGGGAGCGTTCGAAGTATGGCGCAGTGCAGACTTCGAGTTGTGGTGTGGGGACTTCTTCGCACTGCGTGCGTCGGACCTGGCAGACTGCACGGCGGTGTACGACCGAGCCGCGCTGATCGCGTTCCCCCTGAGCATGCGTGAGCGCTATCTGGACCACCTGTCCCGCTGTTTGCCAGATCGCTGCGAAGGCCTGTTGGTGACGCTGGAGTACAATCAATCGCTCATAGAGGGGCCGCCGTTTTCAGTGCCACAAGCGCAGGTGAGGCAAGGGCTCGGCGGATGGCAGGTGACGGAGTTGCAGGCGCCTCAGGTCATCGCCAGCAGCCCCAAATTTCAGGCGGCGGGTGTCACTAGCCTGCTGGAGAGGGTCTACGCTGTGCGGCGCTGAGCGTGCACTTCATTGAAAAATGAAACATGAAAAGGGCGACCGAAGTCGCCCTTTTTTGCACTGCCGATTGACTCAGCCGCGGCGACGCAGCGCGTCGATACGGTCTTCCAGCGGCGGGTGGCTCATCAGCAAGCCCGCCAGGCCTTGCTTCAGGCCGCCGTTGATGCCGAAGGCCTTTAGCGTATCGGGCATATGCACCGGCATGCCCTGCTCCGAGCGCAGGCGTTGCAGTGCCGCGATCATCGCCCCTGTGCCTGCCAGTTGCGCACCGGCTTCGTCCGCGCGGTATTCGCGACGGCGCGAGAACCACATGACGATGATGCTGGCCAGGATGCCCAGGATCAGTTCGGCGACGATGGTGGCGACGTAGTAGGCAATGCCTTGGCCTTCCTCGTTCTTGAACACCACTTTGTCGACGAAGTTGCCGATGATTCGCGCAAAGAACATCACGAAGGTGTTCACCACGCCTTGCACCAGCGCCAGGGTGACCATGTCGCCATTGGCCACGTGACCAATCTCGTGGGCCAGCACCGCACGCACCTCGTCACGCGAGAAACGCTCGAGCAGACCTTGGGATACCGCGACCAAGGCATCGTTGCGGTTCCAGCCAGTGGCGAAGGCGTTGGCCTCGTAGGCGGGGAACACGCCCACCTCGGGCATCTTGATGCCCGCCTCGCGGGACAGCTCCTCGACCGTCTGCAGCAGCCACTGTTCGTGATGGGTGCGCGGCTGGGTAATGATCTGCGTACCCGTGGTCATCTTCGCCATCCACTTGGAGATGAACAGCGAGACCAGCGAGCCGGCGAAACCGAACACGGCGCAGAAGACCAGCAGACGGCTCAGGTCGAGGTCGACGCCGTTGGCGGCCATGAACCCGTTGAAGCCGAACAGGCTGAGGGTAATGCTTGCAACCAGCACCACCGCAAGGTTGGTGGCCACAAACAACAGAATGCGCATCATGGTTGTTACGTTCTCCTGACGGATGAAAATGTCGCTCTACTGCGGGGTATATAAGGGGGCGGCCTGGGCGATTCAACCGGCCGACTATTTCAAACTGTGTACCCGGCAGTATGCCAGAGGCGCAAAGGCGCGCCGGTGGATAGACCGTTGCAGGATGTAAGAATTCATCCGTGGGGGAGGGCGCCTATTCCTGCGGGCACCTTGGATCAAGGTGCCGCAGGCGTCAGAAAGCTTACTGCGAATAGGTGCGCAGGAAGTTGCCGATACGGCCGATGGCCTGTTCGAGATCATCCACCCGTGGCAGGGTGACGACGCGGAAGTGGTCCGGCCATGGCCAGTTGAACGCAGTGCCCTGCACGATCAGCAGTTTTTCCGACAGCAGCAGATCAAGTACGAACTTCTCGTCGTTATGGATCGGGCAGACCTTCGGGTCGATTTTCGGGAAGGCATACAGCGCGCCCATGGGCTTGACGCAGCTCACGCCGGGGATGTCGTTGAGCAGTTCGTAGGTACGGTTGCGCTGTTCGAGCAAGCGGCCCGGCGGCAGTACCAGGTCATTGATGCTCTGGTACCCGCCCAGGGCGGTCTGGATCGCGTGCTGGGCCGGCACGTTGGCGCACAGGCGCATGTTGGCCAGCATGTCGATGCCTTCGATGTAGCTGCGTGCGTTGTGCTTGGGTCCGGAAATGATCAGCCAACCGGAGCGGAAGCCGGCGACGCGGTACGACTTGGACAGGCCGTTGAAGGTCAGGCACAGCAGGTCGGGCGCGAGCGAAGCGGTACTGATGTGCACGGCCTCGTCATAGAGAATCTTGTCGTAGATTTCGTCGGAGAACACCACCAGGTTGTGCTGGCGAGCCAGTTCCAACATACCCAGCAGCAATTCCTTCGAGTACACCGCACCCGTCGGGTTGTTGGGGTTGATGATTACCAGCGCCTTGGTATTGGGGGTGATCTTGGCCTTGATGTCGTCCAGGTCGGGGAACCAGTCGGCCTGCTCGTCGCACAGGTAATGCACTGGCTTGCCGCCAGCCAGGCTGACGGCCGCCGTCCACAGCGGGTAGTCAGGCGCGGGGATCAGCACTTCATCATGGTTGTTGAGCAACGCCTGCATCGACATCACGATCAGTTCCGAGACGCCATTGCCCAGGTAGATATCCTCGATGCCGACACCGTCGATCTGCTTTTGCTGGCAATACTGCATGACCGCTTTACGGGCGCTGAACAGACCTTTGGAGTCGCTATAGCCCTGGGCCGTCGGCAGGTTGCGGATCACATCCTGGAGAATTTCGTCCGGCGCCTCGAAACCAAAAGGTGCCGGGTTGCCGATGTTCAGCTTGAGGATGCGTTGGCCTTCCTCTTCCAGGCGTTTGGCGTGCTTGAGCACCGGGCCGCGAATGTCGTAGCAGACATTGGCGAGCTTGTTCGATTTGCTGAACTGCATGATGTGATCCCGAATGGATAAGTCGCGGGGCGCGGGCGTCTAAAGATTTGAAAAGGACGCGGCGCGGGTGCCAGACTGACCGTCTGCACACAAGCCGACTAATATACGTGCCACCCGCGCCAGGGAAAAGACGGCGCAGGGTGAAATTCAGCCTGCCGAGGTCCAGCCATGCAAAAGATCGACAAAACCCTGGAAGAATGGCGCGAAATGCTCGACCCCGCGCAATACCAGGTGTGCCGCCTCAAAGGCACCGAGCGGCCCTTCACCGGCAAGTACAACAGCGAAAAGCGCGCGGGCACCTACTCGTGCATTTGCTGCGGTCTGCCGCTGTTCGATTCGCAGACCAAGTTCGACTCCGGCTGCGGCTGGCCGAGTTTCTACGCCCCGATCGAAGACAGCGCGATGATCGAGATTCGCGACACCTCCCACGGCATGATTCGCACCGAGGTGACCTGCGCTCAGTGCGATGCGCACCTGGGCCATGTGTTCCCGGACGGTCCGCCGCCGACCGGGCTGCGTTACTGCATCAACTCGGTGTGCCTGGATTTCCAACCGCGAGACTGAACGGAGAGCCCCCATGACCGATGCGCTGCTGGACATTCCCTGCCTCACCCTCGGCGGTGAGCAGAAAACCTTGGGCGACTTTGCCGGTAAAGCGCTGCTGGTGGTCAACACCGCCAGTCAGTGCGGCTTTACCCCGCAGTACAAAGGGTTGGAGAAACTGTGGCAGGCCCACGCCGGTCGCGGCCTGGTGGTGCTGGGCTTTCCTTGCAACCAGTTCGGCAAGCAGGAGCCGGGGGATGCGCACGAGATCGCGCAGTTCTGCGAGTTGAATTTCGGTGTGAGCTTCCCGTTGTTTCGCAAGATCGAGGTCAACGGACCCGGTACCCATCCGCTGTTCGCCGAGCTCAAGCGCCGTGCCCCCGGCGTACTCGGCACCCAGAAGATCAAGTGGAACTTCACCAAGTTTCTGTTCGATCCCTCTACCGGCAACGTCACCCGCTACGCACCCACCACCAAGCCCCAGGCACTGGAGGCCGACATCGAGCGGCTGCTCAGCCGTTGAACGGTACCCAATGGTCGATGAGTGCCAGCAGTTCTTCGCGGCGGAACGGCTTGGCCAGGTAGTCGTCCATGCCCGCTGCGCGACAGCGCTCGCGCTCCTCAGGCATGGCGTTGGCGGTCAGGGCCACGATCGGCAATTGGCTCCAGCGACCGTCCTGACGAATGCGTCTACTGGCTTCGTAACCGTCCATCACTGGCATGTTGCAGTCCATCAGCACCAGGTCGAAGCGGTCGTGTTCGAGCATTTGCAGCGCTTCTGCGCCGTGGGCGGCCACTTGCACTTGGCAGCCGAGTTTTCCCAGCATGCCGATGGCCACCAGCTGGTTCACCGGATTGTCTTCGACCAGCAGGATGTGCGCCCGCCGCTCGGCCAATAGCGCTGTACCTGCCGGCAGTGGGTTACCGTTTTCCCCTTGTAGCGTTCGGCGCAGCAGTTGATAGAGCGTATTGCGTGCCAGCGGGCGTGCGAGTTGATGCAAGGGCGCCAGGCGCAGGGCCTGCTCGGCGGCCAGGAAATTGCCATACGCGGTGATCAGCAGGATCGGTGCGTGTGTTCGCTTGCGCAGGTCAGGTAGTTGCTCGGCATCGTCGCAGATCAACAGGTCCAGGGCAGCATTGTCGAGCTCCTCGGTGTGCTCGCAGCGCCCGTAGTCCAAGCCCCAGTTCGGTAGCAGGCGATCGAGCAGTTCGGCCAGACCGCTGGCGGCATTGGTCAGGGCCACGATCCGTCCATGCAGCGCAGGCGGGGGGACCGCCTCCAGGTGGGCGGGCAAGGGCAGGTCGGCGCTGAAGCGGCTGCCGAATCCGGTCTGCGACTCAATGGTCAGGTGCCCGTGCATGGCCTTGCACAAGTTGCGGGTCAGGGTCAGACCCAGACCGGTACCGCCGTATTGGCGGGTGATACCTGCACCGGCCTGGGTAAAGGGTTGAAAAATGCGCGCCTGAGCATCTTCGGGGATGCCGATGCCGGTGTCCGACACCTCCAGACGAATGCCGCCGACGATGCTCGAGAGGCGCACATCGACCCGCCCGAAGCGCGTGAACTTCAGCGCATTGGCCAATAGATTGCTGACGATCTGCCGCACGCGGGTTGGGTCGCCCAGCACACTCGCCGGAAAATCCGAGGCGATCAGGCAGGTCAGCTCGACGTTGGCCGCGGCATTCTGCGACAGCAGGCTGGCGGTGTCCTCGAGCAAGGTGCCGAGGTCGAATGGAATGCGTTCCAACTCCAGTTGCCCGGCATCGAACTTGGACAGGTCGAGAATATCGTTGAGCAGTTCCACCAGCACCTTGCCCGAATCGTGGGCGATCGACAGTTGCTGACGTTGCTCGCCGCTCAGGCCGCTGTCCATCGCCAGGGAAAGCATGCCGAGCATGCCGTTGAGGGGTGTGCGGATCTCGTGGCTCATGTTGGCCAGAAAGGCCGCGCGTGCCTGGGCCATGTCCAGGGCGCGGCGACGGGCATCCTCCAGTTCCTGATTGGACTGACTCAAGCGGCTGTTGCTGGCTTTGAGTTCGTCGGTACGGGCCGAGACGATGTCTTCCAGTTCGTTCAGGTATTGAGTCAGGCGATTTTCGGCGTTGCGTCGCTGCTGAATCTCGGTGGCCATGCTGATGAATTGTTGGTTGGCGACCTTGACCAGTACGCCGATCTCATCGTGCTCGTGGCCTTTGGGGTAGTCCAGGCGCGCCTGTCCGGGTTGGCGCGGATCGCGGCTGCTCAGCGCGCTGATGACCGTGACCAGCGGCTTGGTCAGCATGACGTAGAACAGCCCCAGCAGGATCACCGTCAGCACCAGGCTGCGGGCAAAACCATTGAGCAAGGTGATGCCGGCGCGCTCGAGGAAACGACTGCCGAAGGCGTAAGTGTCGACGTCCAGGTACAACGTGCCCAGGTAGTCCTTGGGCATGTGCGCCAGATACAGCGGGTCTTTGAATTGGCGCTGCTCGCCGAACAGAAAGTCGCTTAGCGGCCGGTAGCTGTTTTCCTGGCGCAGACGGCTGACATCGGCCAGCACGGTATCGTTGTTGTCGATCAGCCGAGCACGCACGATGGCGGGCGACTGCAGCAGACCCCGAGTCAGTTCCTGAGCCAGTTCGGCGTCGATGTTGTAGGCGATGCGTGATGCCGGGTCGTGGCTTATTTGCAGCAGCGCCTGCACTTCGCGGTTGATGGACGCGTCTTCGCTGGCATAATCGATGCCGATCTGGATGAGACTGAGCAATGTCCCCAGGATGAAGCCGACCAGGACTGTCAACCGGGCTTGCTTGTATGACAGGCGATTGGTGAACTTGATATCCATGCTTCCCGAGCCGGCTCTACGCCCTTTGCGCTGCGCAAGCATAGCCGATCAACCTCGGCTGCTGGCGGGTCTGTCTGTTCATTTCAGTTGATTCCCTGGTGTGCCGTCGTCGGGCATGCCTCACTGAAAATCGTAGGAGCCATCATGGACGCCCGCTTGACCGCATTTCTGGAGCGCGCCGAATCGGTGCTGGCGCGCCTTGAGCCGCTGCTTCCGGCCCAGCGGCCGACTATAGACTGGAGCGAAACGCTGGCCGCCCGTTGGCAGCATGATGGCCGCAGCGGCTATTTGATGCCGTTGCAGGTGAGCCTGGATATGCGCCTGAGCGATCTGATCGGCGTCGATCAGCAGCGCGAGCAATTGGGTCGCAACACGCACCAGTTCATTCAGGGCATGCCTGCCAACCACGCGCTACTGTGGGGTTCGCGTGGCACCGGTAAATCGTCGCTGGTGCGGGCGTTACTGGCCGAGCACGCCGGTCAGGGGCTGCGCCTGATCGAGATCGAACGCGATCATCTGGCCGACCTGCCGCGGGTGGTCGAACAGTTGCAGGGTCTAGACCAGCGTTTCATCCTGTTTTGTGACGACCTGTCGTTCGAGGCGGGCGAGGGTGATTACCGGGTGCTCAAGAGCGTACTGGACGGCTCCCTCGAACAGGCGCCGGACAACGTGCTGCTGTATGCCACGTCTAACCGTCGACATTTAGTGCCGGAGAAGCAGAGCGATAACGAGAACTGGAAAATGGTCGATGGGGAACTTCATCCCAACGAAGCGGTGGAGGACAAGATTGCACTGTCCGACCGCTTCGGCCTGTGGTTGTCGTTCTATCCATTCACCCAGGAACACTTCCTCGATGTGGTCGAGCACTGGATCGGTCAGCTTGCCACGACCGCCGGGCTGACATGGCAGCGCAACGAAGCGCTCGACATCCTCGCCACGCGCTGGGCGACCGGCCGTGGCAACCGTAATGGCCGTTGTGCCTACCAGTTCGCCCGCTATTGGGTCGGACTGCAATTGCTGGAGCAGAATCAATGATCGACCTCAATGCCAGTGGCAAAGGCCTGGATGGCTACGAACTTCTGGCGGCGCAAGTCCAGGCGCTGTTCGCCGACGAGCGCGATTTCATCGCCAATGCCGCGCAGTTCTCGGCGTTTATCTATCACCAAGTGGCAGACCTTAACTGGGCGGGCTTCTACCTCAATCGCGACGAGCAACTGGTGCTCGGCCCGTTCCAAGGGCAGGTGGCCTGCGTGCGCATTCCTTTCGGCAAGGGCGTGTGCGGCGCTGCGGCAGCGACCCGGCAGACCCAGCGGGTCGAGGACGTGCATGCATTCCCCGGCCACATCGCGTGCGATAGCGCGTCCAATAGCGAGCTGGTGATACCGCTGGTGAAAGAGGGCAGGTTGATCGGCGTGCTGGATCTGGACAGCCCGACCTTGGCGCGCTTCAGCGAGGCTGACCAGCGCGGGCTTGAGCACTTGGCCTCGATCTTCCTCAGCTTGAGCGACTGCTGAAAGACAGAAGGGCCGCAGCGCGGCCCTTCTTCAGGTGAATTCGCGGATCAATCGTAGATCACGCGCTTTTTCCAGGTTTCGTCTTCATCGGTCTTGAGGCCTTCGGTCAAGGCGTTCTGTTCGTCCTCGGTCGGCTCCATCTGGTCGAGTACCTGGGCATTGGCCCGCGCCAGTAGCTTCTCCAGGTAGATCAACTGTTCTTCGTACTGCTTGGGCTCAGGTTGCTTGCGCAGATACTGTACGCCGCGCTCGAACGCCAGTCGGGCTTGCCCGGGTTGGCCCTGCTGCAAAGCCTGTTGTCCCAGGTTATTGAAGAACTCGATGTGCAGCAGCACGAGGATGTGGCGGATTTCCTTGACCCAGTACTTGCCTTCATTGGACTGCAGGAAGTTCTCCTGGGTCGCCCGGACGATCTGGTTGTGCAGCGATTCAAGCAGAAACCGCACGTCCTTGGCCTTGACCTCGGTCTGGATCGGGCTAGGCGGATTGTTCACCGGCAGCTTGTCGCCCAAGGCGATCAAGGCTTCCAGTTCGCCGATTCGCGCCTTTATATCGCTATTTTGCTTGTCCAGCGCCAACTGCCGCTGATTGATGTTCAACTCCAGGCGCGTGAGCAGCAGCTTGAGCGCCGGGGTCATCAACTGGCCGGGAAAGGTCTCGGTGATCTCACCGCACCGGCGCAAACGATCGGTGAGCTCGATTTTCAAGCGCGTGCGTTCGAGCTTGGCGTTTTCCACGACATTGTTGAGGTAGCCGATCACGATCAGCAACGCGATACCCGCCACGATGAGCAGGGTGATCAGAAGTGGTGTCACCGTTAACGCCTCATGAAGAAGTTTTGCATCATTGAGTGTAGTGAGTCCGCGGGGGCGCGAACAGTGCAGCCTGGCGGGCAGCGCATTCAAGCGCCCATAGCGTTGTCGGCACGGGCGCATAAAACTACAGTGCTGGCACTTTGCAGCGAGCTTGCCGGGCCGCCGCCAGAAAAGCAACGTCAATCCCCGGGCACCTGTGCGGGCACACTAGGGAATTACGGAAGTCATTGATTTAAATAAATTTCCACAAAGGGGTTGACGGCTTCCGAGTGCATCCCTAGAATGCGCGCCACTTGCAGCGTAAAGCTCTTCGCCAAGCGCCGCAGGCAGTGAAAAGATCTAGCGTGTCCCCTTCGTCTAGTGGCCTAGGACACCGCCCTTTCACGGCGGTAACAGGGGTTCGAGTCCCCTAGGGGACGCCATTGCGGGAATAGCTCAGTTGGTAGAGCACGACCTTGCCAAGGTCGGGGTCGCGAGTTCGAGTCTCGTTTCCCGCTCCAGTTTCACGACGCTGCCGTCTGGCAGGGTTGGAAAAGAAATCCAGGGTCAGCCGTAAGGCTTTACACCTGGTGCGCTGAAAAGCGTTGGGTATGTCCCCTTCGTCTAGTGGCCTAGGACACCGCCCTTTCACGGCGGTAACAGGGGTTCGAGTCCCCTAGGGGACGCCATTTGCGGGAATAGCTCAGTTGGTAGAGCACGACCTTGCCAAGGTCGGGGTCGCGAGTTCGAGTCTCGTTTCCCGCTCCAGTTAATTCTGTGGCGTTCATGACGGTACAGCGGTGTTGAAGGGATCAGGTCACTTCAAGCCTCAAGTGGTTGGTTTACATTGCGGGAATAGCTCAGTTGGTAGAGCACGACCTTGCCAAGGTCGGGGTCGCGAGTTCGAGTCTCGTTTCCCGCTCCATATCTTGATCTTCAACGTTTTCAAATGTTGTTGGATCACAAAAAAAGACGCTTCGGCGTCTTTTTTTGTTTCTGATGCAAAGGCCATTCTTTGCAGGCCCGTCTATTCGATCACGGCCTCAGTGTTACGCCTGTTCGCATTTTCCCGAGGCGTTGTTGGTGATGATGCGGATGTATCGGGCCAGCCCTTGCAAGACTTGGGCGAAGCGATGCGCCATCAATCCACCCTCGGCTGGCCGCAGCCAACTGCTGTTGATCTCCAGCTGAATCGCGGGTACACCCTTGGCATGAGAGAAGCGCGTGATAGTGCGGTTTTTCTGGGCCGCGAAGTAGTTGCTGGACAAGTTGAGGATGCCTTCTTTATGCAGGCTTGCGATCAACTGGTGCAGACGCGTCGAGTCGCCGAATAAAGATTTTCCTTCCAGAGTGCCGAAATCGACCTCGTAAGGCCGAGAGTCGTGGCTGCCGTGAATGTCCAGCACGAGCATTGGCTTAGAGGTGTGAATGAGTTTGGCGAGCGCATCCTTGAACGCATTGTCGTCGTAATAATTGGCGTCGGAGCGGGTGCGGTACTGTGTATAGATCACCGTCGCACAGGTCAAGCTGTTCAGCATTGTAGCTAACGCTGCAGTGCCTGCGCCGTCGGACATGCGATAGCGGCCTTCTCGAAAGGATTCCGTGGCATGTGGGGCGGTGATGATGACTTTGTTATTGCCCGGTATGATGACCACCGGTGATGTGCCTTCTGGCGCGTCGAGGCGGCTCTGGCTGGAAATGCGTTGTTCCAGGTCGATCGCGCTCTGGACCATGCTCGGCTCGACGATCGCTCGCTCTAGTTCCTCCTCGGCAAGCGCGCTTCGAATGTACAGCGCGCTCGCGCCCAAACCCAATATTGACACTGCCAGCGCGACCCAGTGCATCTGTTTCAACGGCGATCCCTTTGCCGAGCGATTAATCATCTATCCATGCTCCTAGTGCGTGCTCACTTAACTAGTCGAGCAAGATAAGGGCATTAGGGGCCGATACACAGGGGGTGAGATTGCCCTATCAGACATCCGGTCTGGCCCAAGAAAAACGCCACTTCAACGAAGTGGCGTTTTGTACATCAAGCACTTAGCTATTGGGCACGAAGCTAATGGCGCTCGCCTTGATCAGGGGCGCTCAACAGTTGCTTCTCCAAATTCCAGTCAAACGGCCCGCCATGCTGCTCGGCCTCATAACGCCGCTCTTCCAGGGTCTGATAAAGATCCAGTTCGTCATCCGGCATGTAGTGAAGGCAGTCGCCAGCGAAGAACCAGAGCAGATCACGCGGCACCAGGTGTGCGATCTGCGGGTAGCGGGTGATGACTTGGCAGATGATGTCCTGGCCCAGGTATTGGCTTTCCAGCGGATCCTGCGGCAGTAGGCTCAACAGTTCGTCGAAGCGTTCCAGGAACAGCAGATGGCTTTCTTCCGGTACCTGCTCGGCTTCGCCCAGGGCCACCAGGATGGTGCGCAGATGTCGAAGCAGTTGCAGGTGATACTCCAGGTGGGAATTGGCCATGGGGCTGTCCTCGGTATTGAAACGGGGGGGCGGAGTATACGCAGGTTTTATTCGCGGGGGCAGGGTGGGAGATTGGCGTCGATCACCGACCGGCAGGGCGGTCGGCAATCGAGTCAGAGATTTACTTCAGCGAATCTTGCCTTCAGTGGGTAAGAGCTGCTCTTTGTCGAACGCATCCACATCGATCACGACACGGCGTGCAGCCTCCGCCGCTCGCAGCCGCTCGGCCTCGGCGGTCTGCAGCACACCTGATTGCACTGCCGCATCGATCAAGGACTGGCCGGGCGCAGGGTGCAACTTGCCTTCCTTGAGCGCTTGGTGAACAGCCTTTTGCAGCGGCTCGGTGTCGTCCAGTAGATCGCAAGCCTGTTGCAGCGCTGCTACCGGATCGCCATCCGCCTGAGGGCGGAAGCACCCTGCGAGCAGTTCTTCCAGAGCGGGGTCACCTTTGTGCCGGCCGATCAGTGCAGCCACTTCAGCGTCCAGTTCATCGCTGGGGCCGGTATGCCGCCGACCGAAGGGGAACACCAGTACCCGCAGTGCGCCGCCGACGAAGCGATTGGGGAAGTTGTCGAGCAATCGATCCAGGGCCGTTTCTGCCTGTCCCAGACTCTCTTCCAGCGCCCAGCGCAGCAAAGGCTGCATGTACTCGGGCGCGCCGAGATCATGGTAGCGCTTGAGTGCGGCGGACGAGAGGTACAGGTAACTCAGCACGTCGCCCAGTCGTGCACTGAGGCGCTCGCGACGCTTCAAGGCGCCGCCCAGGAGCATCATCGACAGGTCTGCCAGCAGCGCGAAGGCCGCTGCCTGCCGGTTCAGTGCACGGAAGTAGCCCTGGCTGAGTACATCGCCCGGCACCTTGTCGAAGTGTCCGAGACCTAACCCCAATACAAAAGTACTCGCCGCATTGCGGGTGGCGAACATGATGTGCTTCATCAGCAAATCATCGAACTCTTTCAGTGCCTGATCGCGGTCCTCACGGCCTGCCAGGGCCATCTCCTTGAGGACGAACGGATGGCAACGGATCGCTCCTTGGCCGAAGATCATCAGGTTGCGCGAGAGGATGTTCGCCCCCTCGACCGTGATGAAAATCGGCGCGCCTTGCCAGTTGCGGCCCAGGTAGTTGTTGGGGCCCATGATGATGCCCTTGCCGCCATGCACGTCCATGGCGTGCTGGATGCACGCTCGACCGCGCTCGGTGAGGTGATACTTGAGAATCGCCGACAGGACAGAGGGTTTTTCACCGAGGTCTACCGCCTTGGCGGTGAGCAGGCGCGCACTGTCCATCAGCCAGGCATTGCCGCCAATCTGCGCGAGCGATTCCTGGATGCCCTCGAATGCGGCCAGCGGCACATTGAACTGCTCGCGAATGCGCGCGTATTGTCCGGTCACCAGGCTGGTGTACTTTGCGGCGCCGGTGCCGACGGCGGGCAGCGAGATGGAGCGACCCACGGACAGGCAGTTCATCAGCATCATCCAGCCCTTGCCGAGCATGTCCTGGCCACCGATGAGGAAGTCCAGTGGCACGAACACGTCCGTTCCGCTGTTTGGACCGTTCATGAAGGCTGCGCCCAGGGGCAGGTGGCGCTGGCCGATCTGTACGCCGGGGGTGTCCGTGGGGATTAGCGCCAGGCTGATGCCCAGTGATTCTTCCTCGCCGAGCAGATGGTCGGGGTCGTAAGCCTTGAACGCCAGGCCCAGGAGCGTGGCGACTGGGCCGAGGGTGATGTAGCGTTTCTCCCAATTCAAGCGCAAACCGATGACTTCTTCGCCGTTCCATTGGCCCTTGCAGACGATACCGGTGTCGGGCATCGCGCCGGCATCTGACCCGGCCAGCGGTCCCGTGAGGGCGAAACAAGGGATCTCATCGCCCCGCGCCAGGCGCGGCAGATAATGGTTGCGTTGCTCATCGGTGCCGTAATGCAGGAGCAATTCGGCGGGGCCGAGCGAGTTGGGTACCATCACCGTTGAGGCCAGGTCGCCGCTGCGGGTAGCCAGTTTCATCGCCACCTGCGAGTGAGCGTAGGCCGAAAAGCCTTTGCCGCCGTATTCCTTGGGAATGATCAGGGCGAAGAAGCCGTGCGTTTTGATGTGCTCCCAGGCAGCCGGTGGAAGATCCAGGTCCTGGCCGATCTGCCAGTCGCTGACCAGTGCACAAAGTTCCTCGGTCGGCCCGTCAATGAAGGCCTGTTCCTCGGCGGTGAGTTGGGGAGCAGGGTAGTCGAGGAGGGTATTCCAGTCTGGCTGGCCGCTGAACAGCTGGCCGTCCCACCAGACCGTGCCTGCGTCGATCGCTTCGCGTTCAGTCTGCGACATGGGTGGCAACGTGCGCTGGAACCAGTTGAACACCGGGGCGGTGAACACCCGGCGCCGCCACTCGGGCAGTACCAACAAGGCAACCTTGGCCGCCAGCACCAGCCAGATCAGCGTCAACAACCACCCTGGGGCATCGGCGAAGACGCCCATCAGCAGTACATAGACGGCGATGGCACCGATGATGTGCAGGGGCGCCAGACGCCGATGAGTGAGATACGCGGCGCCGATCACCAGCACCACCAACCACAACAGCAACATAGACCTTCCTCCTTGGAAGCTAGGGCTCGAGGTATCCCCGCAAGCATAGACGCGCTGCGCAGGAAGACTCGCTCTGAACAGTGACAGGGTATGGCTACAGGAGTTTCAGAGGAGCCCGCTGCCGGTACAGAGGTCAGGCACAAGGAGTAAACTGGTCGGCTCTGCCTTCCTGAGGACGTGGTGATGATCAAGATATGGGGTCGCAAGAATTCCAGCAACGTGCGCAAGGTGTTGTGGGTCGCGCACGAACTGGGCCTGTCGTTCGATTTGATCGACGCTGGCGGCGCGTTTGGCATGGTCGACGAACCCTACTATCGCCAGCGTAACCCTAACGGCCTGGTGCCAATGCTCGAAGACGATGAACTGATACTGTGGGAGTCCAACGCCATCGTGCGTTATCTCTGTGCTGAATATGGCAGCAAGCAGGGTTGGTACTTGGATCAGCCGCGTCAACGCGCTCAGGCAGACAAATGGATGGATTGGACGACTTCATCCCTCGCTGCGCCATTCAGACCTCTGTTCTGGGGGTTGCTACGCACCCCCGAAGAGCAACGCGACTGGGTCGCCATCAACGCGGCGCACAAGCACTGCGCACAGTTGCTGTCCATTGCTGACCAGGCTCTGGCGACGCAACCCTATTTGACCGGTGAGCACATTGGTATGGGCGATGTTCCCTTGGGCAGTTTCGCCTACGCCTGGTTCGAGTTGCCCATCGAACGTCCAGAGATGCCTCACCTTGAGGCCTGGTACGAACGGTTGAAAGTGCGGCCGTCTTACCAGACAGCTGTTATGACGGCCTTGACCTGATCGAACACTCCAAGTGCTTCGATAGTCACTATCGATACGCATGACTGTACTTGTGCGGTCAGGCCTTGCACCATGGCCGCACCCTCTACTGCGCTGGCGCTTCAAGTCGGCGTGTTCCGAACCCTTTTTTCGGTACGTGATCTGCTATGAGTTCTGCTCTGTCCATCCGACAGTTGACCAAGACCTACGGCAACGGCTTCCAGGCCCTCAAGGGCATCGATCTGGAAGTTGCCGAAGGCGACTTCTTCGCCTTGCTCGGCCCCAACGGTGCCGGAAAATCCACTACGATCGGCATTCTCTCGACGCTGGTTAACAAGACCAGCGGCATAGTGAATGTCTTCGGCCACGATCTGGACCGCCAGCCTGCCGCGCTCAAGCGCAGCATCGGTGTTGTGCCTCAGGAGTTCAACTTCAACCAGTTCGAGAAGACCTTCGACATTGTCGTGACCCAGGCCGGTTACTACGGCATCCCGCCGAAGCTGGCCAAGGAGCGGGCCGAGCAGTACCTCACTCAGTTGGGGCTGTGGGACAAGCGTGATGTGCAGTCGCGTTCGCTGTCCGGCGGCATGAAGCGCCGGCTGATGATCGCCCGTGCATTGATCCACGAGCCGCGCCTGTTGATCCTCGACGAGCCCACGGCGGGTGTGGATATCGAGTTGCGCCGCTCGATGTGGAGCTTCCTCACCGAACTGAACCAGAAAGGCATCACCATCATCCTCACCACGCATTATTTGGAGGAGGCTGAGCAGTTGTGCCGCAACATCGGCATCATCGACCACGGCACCATCGTCGAGAACACCAGCATGCGCCAGTTGCTGGGCAAGCTGCACGTCGAAACCTTCGTGCTCGACCTGCGTCAGGATCTGATCGCCGCTCCGGTCCTGCAAGGTTACCCGTGCCGGCTGATCACGCCACACACGCTGGAAGTGCAGGTGGACAAGGACATTGGTATCACTGCGCTTTTCGGTCAGTTGGCGTTGCAGCGCATCGAAGTGCAAAGCTTGCGTAACAAGACCAATCGTCTCGAGGAGTTGTTCGTGTCCCTGGTTGAAAAAAACCTCTCGAAGGTGGCGGTATGAGCATCGAATTGCGGACCAATTGGGTCGCCCTCAACACCATCGTCTACCGTGAAGTACGTCGTTTCCTGCGCATCTGGCCGCAAACACTGCTGCCGCCAGCCATCACCATGGTCTTGTACTTCGTCATCTTCGGAAACCTGATCGGCCGGCAGATCGGCGACATGGGCGGCTTCACCTACATGGAGTACATCGTGCCGGGGCTGATCATGATGTCGGTGATCACCAACTCTTATGGCAACGTGGTGTCGAGCTTCTTCGGCAGTAAGTTTCAACGCTCCATCGAAGAGCTGATGGTCTCGCCGGTGTCGCCGCATACCATCCTGGTGGGCTATGTGCTGGGTGGCGTGTTGCGTGGTCTGGCAGTGGGCGTGATCGTGACGATCCTGTCGATGTTCTTCACCCATCTGCAGGTTCACCATCTGGGCGTGACGGTTGTGGTGGTGCTGTTCACCGCGACGATCTTTTCGCTGCTGGGCTTCGTCAACGCGGTTTTTGCACGGAATTTCGACGACATTTCGATCATCCCGACCTTTGTGCTGACACCGCTGACCTACCTGGGCGGGGTGTTCTATTCGATCAACCTGTTGCCGCCGTTCTGGCAGACCGTGTCGCTGGCCAACCCGGTGTTGCACATGGTCAACTCGTTCCGCTACGGCATTCTAGGGGTGTCGGATATCAGCATTGGCACCGCGATCACCTTCATGGTGGTGGCCACTGCACTGCTCTACGCACTGTGCATCCGACTCCTGGTCAGTGGGCGTGGCATGCGGGCGTGAGCTTCTGAGCTTGCGCCGACGCCACTGGCGACCGACCCACCAGCGCCAGTAGAACAGTGTGCTGAAGTAGGCGGCGATGCCCAGAAGTACGCCGCATACCACCGACCCCAGCAGGAAGGGCTGCCATACGGTGGAGAGCTGGTCGGTGATCCACTGAAAAGTCAGCTCGTCTGGCAGCGTGCGCGGTGGCACTTGCATCAGCCAGGCCCCGGTCATGTAAGTGACGAAGAACACCGGTGGCATGGTCAGCGGGTTGGTCAGCCACACCAAGCTCACGGCAATGGGCAGGTTGCCCCGTACGGGAATGGCCAAGGCTGCAGCCAGCAGCATTTGCATGGGAATGGGGATCAGCGCCGCGAACAGTCCGACACCCATGGCACGAGCCACCGAATGGCGGTTCAGGTGCCAGAGGTTGGGGTCATGAAGTAATCGGCCGAAGAAGCGTAAGGATTTGTGTTCCCTGATGCTGGTCGGATCCGGCATGTAGCGTTTGAATAATCGGCGCGGCATGTAGGCCCCCGGGGCTGGAGTAGGGCGAGTATGCCGCGATTTCACCGCAATCTCGTTCAGAGTTTGTGACAATTATTGAGTGAGCTCTGAGGGCATTGGCGCCTAGGCTGCAGGGGCGTTGATGCTTGCGGAGCTCTATTTCTATGCGCACAGGGATGTTTGCGCTGGTGCTCGGGTTGTTGAGCCTGGGTTTGTGGCCTGCCTTGCCATCGGTCGGGTGGCTTTTCCTTCTGTCGTTGTTGGCGCTGTTGTGCCTGCGCAGCCGCGCCTGGCCGCTGGGCTGGCTGTTGCTGGGCGTGTGTTGGGCCTGCTGGTCGGCGCAGCAGGCTCTGGACGATCGCCTGGCCAGCGGTCTGGATGGCCGCACCTTGTGGTTGGAGGGCAGGGTGGTGGGGCTTCCGGCGTACTCCGGCGGCACTGTGCGCTTCGACCTTGAGGATGCGCAGTCGCGGCGTGGTGCGCTGCCTCGGCACGTCCAGTTGAGTTGGTTCGGCGGCCCGACGATCAGGGCGGGTGAACGCTGGCGACTGGCGGTGACACTCAGGCAGCCGAGCGGTCTGCTCAACCCCCATGGTGCGGATCGCGAAGCGATGTTTCTGGCTCGTCGCATTGGTGCCACCGGAACAGTCAAGGCCGGCGAGAGACTGGAGCCGGTCCGAGGCGGATGGCGGGATCGCTTGCGTCAGCGGCTGCTGGCAGTGGATGCGCACGGACGTGAATCGGTGCTGGCGGCTTTGCTGCTGGGGGATGGCTCGGGCCTGACGCGCACGGACTGGCAAACCTTGCAGGCCACTGGCACCGTGCATTTGCTGGTTATTTCCGGACAACACATCGGTCTGCTGGCAGGGCTGATTTACGGCGTCATTGCCGGCTTGGCTCGTCTAGGCGTGTGGCCTGGGCGCTGGCCGTGGCTACCTTGGGCGTGTGGTCTGGCGATGGCTTCGGCGTTGGGCTACGGGGCGCTGGCTGGATTCCAAGTGCCCGTGCAGCGTGCCTGCCTGATGCTGGCTACGGTGCTGCTCTGGCGTCTGCGCTTTCGCCACTTGGGCGCCTTCTTTCCGCTATTGCTGGCGCTGACCGGTGTGCTGCTGCTCGAGCCACTGGCAAGCCTGCTGCCAGGTTTCTGGTTGTCCTTCACTGCCGTGGCCACCTTGATCTACTGTTTCAGTGGGCGTCTGGGCCGCTGGCGTCCTTGGCAAGCCTGGAGTCGCGCGCAATGGGTGATCGCGATCGGTTTGCTGCCTGCATTGCTGGCGCTGGGCCTGCCGATCAGCCTCAGCGCACCGTTGGTCAATCTGCTGGCCGTGCCCTGGATCAGCCTGGCTGTTTTACCTCTGGCGTTGCTCGGCACGGCCTTGTTACCGCTGACGGGCGTCGGCGAGAGTTTGTTATGGGCGGCCGGCGGGTTGATCGACATCATGTTCCGCACGCTCGGCCTGTTGGCCGAATGGCAACCGGCGTGGCTGCCTCGTCCCTTGCCGCTGTGGCGTTGGAGCCTGGTGTGTGCCGGTGCGCTGCTGCTGCTGTCACCGCGCGGCGCGCCGCTCAAGGGTCTGGGGGCGGTGATGCTCCTGGCGCTATGGACGCCCCGCGATCACATCCCGCATGGACAGGCAGAGATCTGGCAGTTGGACGTCGGCCAAGGCCTGGCGGTACTGCTGCGTACGCGGCATCACAGCCTGCTCTACGACGCCGGGCCAGCCACCCGTTTCAGCGATCTTGGGGAAAGCGTGGTACTGCCAACGTTGCGCAAGCTCGGTGTCGATCAGCTCAATGTGATGTTGATCAGTCATGCCCATGCCGACCACGCGGGCGGTGCTGCGGCGGTGTATCGAGGACTGCCGATCGCGCGCGTGCTGGCAGGCGAGCCGCTGGCGCTGCCAGCCTCGCTGCAGGCGCAAGCGTGCGCCAGCGGCGAGCGCTGGGAATGGGACGGCGTGCATTTCTCGCTGTGGCACTGGCCGCAGGGCAAGAGCAGCAACGACCGCTCCTGTGTATTGATGGTCGAGGCTCAGGGCGAGCGCTTACTGCTCGCTGGCGATATGGAGACGGCCGCCGAGCGCGTCTGGCTGAAAGAAAACGTATCGCCACGCATCGACTGGCTGCAGTCACCGCATCACGGCAGCCGCAGTTCCTCCACCGAGCCGTTCATGCGCGCAACGGCGCCACGTGGCGTATTGATTTCCCGAGGGCGACACAACATGTTCGGTCACCCTCATCCCCAAGTGATCGAACGCTATCGACGGCATGGTCTGACCGTGCATGATACGGCTCTGCATGGCGCGTTGCGCCTGTCGCTGGGTGCCCATGGCGACGTCGAGGGGCTTGGTCTGCAGAGGCGTTTCTGGCGCGGGCCACCGTCCTGAACCTGCCTTAACGGCACTGGCTCAATCAACCTGAGGAAGCCCTGACCTCCGGCAGATGAGCGTCTGGCGCGCCTATGGTAGAGTGGCGACCATTTTCAGGGGGAATGCTTACTGTGTGGGAACTGGTCAAGTCTGGCGGCTGGATGATGCTGCCGATCATTCTGAGCTCCGTCGCTGCCATGGCGATCGTGGTCGAGCGCCTGTGGACCCTGCGTGCCAGCCGCGTCGCGCCCTCCCATTTGCTGGGGCAGGTATGGATGTGGATCAAGGACAAGCAGTTGACCAGCGACAAGCTCAAGGCGCTGCGTGCCGATTCTCCACTGGGCGAGATTCTTGCGGCAGGTCTGGCCAACTCCCGCCATGGCCGAGAGATCATGAAGGAATGCATCGAAGAGGCCGCTTCCCGAGTCATCCATGAGCTCGAGCGCTATATCAGCACGCTCGGCACCATCGCCGCCATGGCGCCTCTGCTCGGTCTGCTTGGCACAGTGCTGGGCATGATCGACATCTTCAGCGCCTTCATGGGCTCGCAGATGACTGCCAATGCCGCCGTGCTCGCTGGGGGTATTTCCAAAGCCTTGGTGACCACCGCAGCCGGTCTGATGGTGGGCATCCCCGCGGTGTTCTTCCATCGTTTCCTGTTGCGCCGCATCGATGAGCTGGTCGTTGGGATGGAGCAGGAAGCGATCAAACTGGTCGAAGTGCTGCAAGGCGACCGCGAGGTCGAGGTGGCCGGAGGCGATGCGTGAAGTTTCGGCGTAATCGACAGCGCGAAAACGTCGACATCAACCTGGCGTCGCTGATCGATGTGGTGTTCGTCCTGCTGCTGTTCTTCGTAGTCACCACTACCTTCACCCGCGAGACGCAATTGCGCGTGGAACTGCCCGAAGCTGCCAACGGCGCGCCGGCGGTTGCCGATGACGCCAAACTGGTTGAGGTGACCATCAGCGCCGATGGGGTGTATTCAGTGAACAACCATCTGCTGCCCAAGAGCGATCTGGGCACTTTGACCGAGGCGCTCGAGCGCGAATCCGGCGGGGACAACACCCTGCCACTGGCCATCAGCGCGGATGGCAAGACCCCGCACCAGGCCGTGATCACGGCGATGGACGCTGCCGGCAAGCTCGGCTTCAGCCATCTGCGCATGACCACCGTCGAGGCGGCCCAGGGGACACCCTGATGAGCATCGCCGATCGTTTGCTTGCCGCCTGGTACGAAGGGCATCCGGCGTTGGCGCTGCTGCGCCCGCTCGAAGCGCTGTACCGGTGTGTCGTCACCCGCAAGCGTGTGCGCTTTCTGCAAGGGCAAAGCCCCAGCTACCGTGCACCGGTGCCAGTGATCGTGGTCGGTAACATCACCGTCGGCGGTACCGGCAAGACGCCTATGATCCTGTGGCTGATCGAGCATTGTCGGCGCCAGGGGCTCAAGGTCGGTGTGGTCAGTCGAGGCTATGGCGCCACGCCGCCCAGCTTGCCGTGGCAGGTCACGCCCGATCAACACGCCTCGCAGGCCGGAGACGAACCGCTGCTGATCGTGCAGCGCACAGGCGTGCCGCTGATGATCGACCCGGACCGTTCGCGCGCTGTGCAGGCGCTGCTGGCCTGCGAGCCATTGGACGTGGTGCTCTGCGATGATGGCATGCAGCACTACCGGCTGGCGCGTGACCTGGAACTGGTGCTGATCGATGCAGCACGCGGCTTGGGCAATGGTCGTTGCCTGCCGGCCGGCCCCTTGCGTGAGCCTGTTGAGCGTCTGGCGCAGGTCGATGCGGTGCTGCACAACGGTGCTTCGTCCGATCCCGAAGGTGGTTTCGCCTTCGCCTTGCGCCCCAGTGCCCTGGTCAATCTGCGCACTGGTGAGCGGCGCGCGCTCGATTACTTCCCTCCCGGGCAAGCTGTCCATGCCGTGGCCGGCATCGGTAATCCCCAACGTTTCTTCAATACGCTGCTGGGACTAGACTGGCAGCCCGTACCTCATCCGTTTGCCGATCATGCTCAGTTCAGCGCGCAGAACCTCAGGTTCACACCCGCGTTGCCGTTGGTCATGACAGAAAAGGATGCGGTGAAATGTCGAGATTTCGCAAGTGACGACTGGTGGTATCTGGCTGTCGATGCCGAACCTTCTTGCGCGTTCGTCGCTTGGTTCGATCGGCAACTCGACCGCCTGTTGCCTTGACCCCTTTCATTCTTTCGGCCTCCGGCCTCTAGGACACCCTCATGGACACCAAACTGCTAGATATCCTGGCCTGCCCGATCACCAAGAGTCCGCTCAAGCTCAGTGCCGACAAGACCGAACTGATCAGCAAGGCTGCTGGCCTGGCCTATCCGATCCGCGAGGGCATCCCGGTGATGTTGGAAAGTGAAGCGCGCACTTTGACTGACGATGAGCGTCTGGACAAATGAGTGTGACGTTCACGGTCGTTATTCCCGCGCGACTGCACTCCACCCGTCTGCCTGGCAAGCCACTGCTGCCGATTGCCGGTAAACCGATGGTGCAGCATGTCTGGGAGCAGGCCTGCAAGAGCAGCGCCAGCCGTGTGGTGATTGCGACCGACGACACCAGTATCGTCCAGGCGTGCCAGGCGTTTGGCGCTGAAGTGCTGCTGACCCGCGCCGACCATGAGTCCGGTACCGACCGACTGGCCGAGGTCGCCGCCCATTTGGGATTGCCCGCAGAAGCCATTGTGGTCAATGTGCAGGGTGACGAGCCGTTGATTCCGCCTTCGATCATCGACCAGGTGGCGGTCAATCTGGCAGCTCATCCGGAAGCGGGCATCGCAACCCTCGCCGAGCCGATCGACGAGCCGCAGACCGTATTCAATCCCAACGCTGTCAAGGTGGTCAGCGACAAGCACGGGCTGGCCCTGACGTTCAGCCGGGCACCACTGCCCTGGGCGCGCGAAGCGTTCGCCCGTGATCGTGAGCAACTGCCCCATGACGTGCCCTATCGCCGACACATCGGCATGTATGCCTATCGGGTGAGCTTCCTTCAGGATTTCGTCGGCTGGGGGCCTTGCTGGCTCGAGCAGACTGAATCGCTGGAGCAACTGCGTGCGCTTTGGCATGGGGTGCGTATCCACGTGGCCGATGCGCTGGAGGCCCCGGCCGTCGGTGTCGATACGGCCGAAGACCTTGAGCGCGTGCGGCGCTTGCTGGAGGTATGATGCGTATCTTGTTCGTCTGCCTGGGCAATATCTGCCGGTCGCCGACCGCTGAGGGCGTGCTGCGCCAGCAGTTGCAGGCTGCCGGGCTTGCTGACCGCGTGCAAGTGGCCTCGGCCGGCACCGGCGACTGGCACGTGGGTAACCCCCCCGACAGCCGCACCTGCGCAGCTGCCCGGGCGCGCGGCTATGATCTCAGTGCGCAGCGCGCCCAGCAGGTCAAGGCGTCCCATTTCAGCGAGTACGACCTGATCCTGGCCATGGACAACAGCAACCTGCGCGACTTGCAGGCCCTGCGTCCGAGCGGTACGAGTGGTGAGCTTGATCTCTTTCTGCGCCGCTACGGCGCCGCGCTGGATGAAGTGCCGGACCCCTATTACCGCGGCGCCGAGGGTTTCGAGCAGGTCCTCGACTTGATCGAGGCCGCGTGCCGTGAACTGGTGGTGGATATCAAGGGGCGGATATGACGATGCAGTGGCAGGAGCATGCGTCGCTCAAGCCGTTCAATACCTTTGGCATCGACGTCAAGGCGCGGTGGCTGGCACAGGCCCACAACGACGCGCAGGTGCGTTCGGCCTTGGAGAGTGCTATCCAGCGACAGATCCCGGTGCTGGTCATCGGCGGTGGCAGCAACATGCTGTTCACTCGCGACGTCGACGCCTTGGTACTGCACATGGCCAGCCGTGGTCGACGGATCTGTAGCGACGATGGCGAACGGGTCGTCGTCGAGGCCGAGGCCGGTGAGCCTTGGCATCCATTCGTCCAGTGGAGCTTGGCCCAAGGGCTATGCGGTCTGGAAAACCTGAGCCTGATTCCGGGTACGGTTGGCGCTGCTCCCATGCAGAACGTCGGCGCCTATGGGGTGGAGATCAAGGACGTCTTCGCGGGTTTGACGGCCCTGGATCGACAGACCGGCGAGTTGTGTGAGTTCACGCTCGAACACTGTGCGTTCGGCTATCGAGACAGTGTGTTCAAGCGTAACCCAGGCCGCTGGTTGATTCTGCGTGTTCGTTTTCTGCTCAGTCGCACGCTGAGCGCGCACCTGGATTACGGGCCGGTGCGCCAGCGGCTGCAGGAGCAGGGCATCGAAGCGGTGACGGCGCAGGCTATCAGCGATGCGATCAGCAGCATTCGCCGTGAGAAGCTGCCGGACCCTGCTGAGTTGGGCAATGCCGGCAGCTTTTTCAAAAATCCTGTCGTTTCAGTTGCCTTGGCTGAGCAGATTCGCACGCATTATCCGAATCTTGTGGCTTATCCACAGGCTGACGGTGGGGTGAAACTGGCGGCGGGCTGGTTGATCGAGCAAGCGGGATGGAAAGGCCATCGCGAAGGTGACGCAGGCGTGCACCGTTTGCAATCGCTGGTGCTGGTCAATCACGGTCTGGCCTCGGGCGCTCAGATGCAGGATCTGGCCCAGCGAATCCAGGCTGATATCCTCGAGCGCTTCGGTGTGGCGCTGGAAATGGAACCCAACGTCTACTAAGCCACGGCTACCTCTCGTGCTGGAACGTTGAATAAGAAAAGGCCCCGCCAGTTCGCACTGGCGGGGCCTTTTCATTCAGCAGGCTGAATCAACCGTGGTGAGGCTTGTGCTCATTCTCGGAGGTTTCCAGTGCGGGTGCAGCGGCGGCCGCAGCGGCTTCAGCCTCGCGTTTGCGGCGACGTACCTCACGCGGATCGTTCGGTGCACGACCGTTCGACAGCATGACAGTCGAGGCTGGCGCCACGGCTGGCTCTTCGACCACTGCCGTTTCGGCTACGGCAGGAGCGGGCTCTTCGGCAACTGCAGGCGCGGCAGGGGTAGCAGCGGAAGTCTCGACTTCGGGCTCGACCGCAACCGGTTCGACCGTTGCAGCCTCGACGGAGGACGCGGGCACTTCCTTGCTTTCGATGACCGGGGCCTTCTCAGCGGCGACCACTTCCACGGCCGGTGCTTCAAGGGCTGGCGTCTCAGCAGCCGTTTCCGGCTCGCTGGCAGCGATGTGTGCTACCGGTTCAGGGACGACCTCGACAACTGGCTCGACGCTCGGCTCAACCACTGCGACAGGCTCGCTGAACGGCTGTTCAACGACTGGCGCAATAGTAACGTCCTCAGCCTTGACCTCAGCCTTGACCTCAGCCGGCTGCGCCTGCACCTGAGTCTGCTCGACGGGTTGAGCTGCTTCGTGCTGCTCGGTCTCGGCGACAGCGGCAGTCGCGCGCTCGGCTTGCTCATTGGCCTGGGCTTCGGCATTGGCGCTGACCGCGCTGGTAGCCACAGCGGCAGTTACCGCCAGGCCTGCAGCCAGTTCGGCGCCCAGTTCTGTGGCCTTGTGCTGCTGAGCTGGCTGCTCTTCGCTGCCTTCTTCCTCGCTGCCTTCGATCAACTCGCCATTGGCGTTGCGCTGGCGCTCGCGGCGATTGCTGCGACGACGTTGACCGCGCGAACGACGACGTGGGCGCTCGCCATCGGTGCTTTCCTGATCGTCCTGCAGGTGCTCTTCGTCAGGCAGTTGCTCTTCGCTGGTCTCGGCGGCTTGTTCGGCAGTGCGTGGCTGACGCTCTTCGCGCGGCTGGCGTGGTTGGCGTTCCTCGCGCGGTGCGCGCTCTTCGCGAGCTGGGCGCTCCTCACGTGCGGCCTGCTCTTCGCGGGCCGGACGCTCTTCGCGCACAGCAGTGTGCTCTTCTCGCGGAGCACGCTCTTCACGGGTTACACGTTCTTCGCGAGGAGCACGTTCTTCGCGCGGTGTGCGTTCTTCGCGAGGGGCACGTTCTTCGCGAGGGGCGCGTTCTTCACGTGATGCGCGTTCTTCACGTGGCGCACGCTCTTCACGGGCCACACGCTCCTCACGAGGGGCGCGCTCTTCACGGGCCACCGCAGGGGTGGCATCCAGCGGCTCGCGCAGTTCGCGCACGCGCTCTTCGCGGTTGCCACGGCGATCTTCACGCGGTTGGCGCGACTGGCGCTCTTCGCGAGGGGCGCGTTCTTCACGAGGGGCACGCTCTTCGCGCGGCTGACGCTCTTCACGAGAGGTGCGCTCGCTGCGCTCTTCACGCGGCTTGCGTTCTTCGTCGCGACGGCCGTTACGATTGCGGCTCTGCTGACGACCGTTGCGGCGCTCTTCGTTGCGCGCGGTGCGCTCGGTGGCAGGTTTCTGCACAGTGGCGGCCGGTGCGACGACGGGCTCTTCCTTCCCGGCGAACAGGCTGACCAGCGACTTGACCAACCCCTTGAACAGGCTCGGCTCCGGGACGGCGACGTGTGCTGGAGCAGGCGTCGGCGTGCTTGGTTGCTCTTCGCTAACGGTCGGCGTCGGTGCGTTGGTGCGGGCCGGCGCAGTCTTCACGGCGGCTTCCTGGCGAACCAGTGTACGGGTGGCGGTGGGTTGCGGCGCTTCTTCGGTCTCGCTGGTGGCGATCTCGTAGCTGGATTGGTTGGTCAGCACGTCCGGGTTGTCGTCGCGCAGGCGCTGGACTTCGAAGTGAGGGGTTTCCAGATGATCGTTGGGCAGGATGATGATGCGCGCACGGGTGCGCAGTTCGATCTTGGTGATCGAGTTGCGCTTCTCGTTGAGCAGGAACGCGGCAACCGGAATCGGCACCTGGGCACGCACCTCGGCGGTACGGTCCTTCAGTGCTTCTTCCTCGATCAGGCGCAGGATGGCCAGCGACAGGGATTCGACGTCGCGGATGATGCCGGTGCCCGAGCAGCGGGGGCAGACGATGCCGCTGCTCTCGCCCAGCGATGGGCGCAGGCGCTGGCGAGACATCTCCAGCAGGCCGAAGCGCGAGATGCGGCCGACCTGTACACGGGCGCGGTCGGCTTCCAGGCATTCGCGAACACGTTCTTCGACGGCGCGCTGATTCTTGGCTGGCGTCATGTCGATGAAGTCGATGACGATCAGGCCGCCGATGTCACGCAGACGCAGTTGGCGGGCGATTTCTTCGGCCGCTTCCAGGTTGGTCTGCAGGGCGGTTTCCTCGATGTCGCTGCCTTTGGTGGCGCGCGCCGAGTTGATGTCGATCGAGACCAGTGCTTCGGTCGGATCGATGACGATGGAACCGCCGGATGGCAGGTCAACCACACGTTGGAAGGCAGTTTCGATCTGGCTTTCGATCTGGAAGCGATTGAACAGCGGGACGCTGTCTTCGTACAGCTTGACCTTGCTGGCGTACTGCGGCATGACCTGGCGGATGAAGGTCAGTGCTTCTTCCTGGGCATCGATGCTGTCGATCAGCACTTCACCGATGTCCTGGCGCAGGTAATCGCGGATGGCGCGGATGATGACGTTGCTTTCCTGGTAGATCAGGAAGGGCGCGGCGCGGTCAAGGGAGGCTTCCTTGATGGCGGTCCACAGTTGCAGCAGGTAATCGAGGTCCCACTGCATTTCTTCGCTGCTGCGGCCAAGGCCAGCGGTGCGCACGATCAGGCCCATGTCGCCCGGTACGGTCAGGCCGTTGAGGGCTTCGCGCAGTTCGTTGCGTTCTTCGCCTTCGATGCGACGAGAAATACCGCCAGCGCGTGGGTTGTTTGGCATCAGCACCAGGTAGCGGCCGGCGAGGCTGATGAAAGTGGTCAGGGCTGCACCCTTGTTGCCACGCTCTTCTTTTTCGACCTGGACGATGACTTCCTGGCCTTCGCTCAGGACTTCCTTGATGTTGACACGGCCTTCAGGGGCCTTCTTGAAGTACTCGCGGGAGATTTCCTTCAGCGGCAGGAAGCCGTGACGTTCGGAGCCGAAGTCGACGAAAGCGGCTTCGAGGCTGGGTTCGATGCGAGTGATCTTGCCCTTGTAGATGTTGGCCTTTTTCTGCTCGCGGGCACCGGACTCGATGTCCAGGTCGTAGAGGCGTTGGCCATCCACCAGTGCTACACGCAACTCTTCGGGTTGAGTCGCGTTAATCAGCATTCTTTTCATGTTGTACCGTCGGTTTCCGGGCTGCCGGAAACGGCGTTCGGCACACACGACGTCTCATGGTCGGTGCCAAGGTGCGCAAAGGGTGGCATGCCACCCCCGTGTCCAGCGACGTTCGGCACCAGCCGGTTGCCCAGCCTGCCGTTGTCGCGACGACGCGTCCTGTTTGCTGCGGTGCCTATCGCACTCAGTCAGGAGGAGGAATCAGCCGAGGGCCGTGGACGCCTCTGGGGCGTCTGCAAACACCGGTTCCGCTCGCCGGGCCAATACAGTGGGCCGGTGCCGGCCGTGCTTCACGGTCCGGGCTGTACATCTCCACCCTGCACGTATCCCTGATAATTCGGGTGCTGCCGCGCGCTGAATCCGCAACGGGTTGCATTTTTCGCCAGCGCCGTATCTGCGCTGACGCCATTCATGTCCAAGGCTGGTGTTTCCGAAGTGTTCGCCAGGCGCTGCACGGAAGCGACAAGGCGGGGCAGGGGCATGCGAAAAAGAACAGGAGGGAGATGGAACACCGCACTTGTCGTTTTTTTCGTTCTTCTCTGCTCGGCGCTGGTGGCGATTCCAGGCATCTCGGTAAACTGGCACACACCCCGTCGGACGGCCTCGCGTCCTCGAGAATTGCGTTGGCCAGAGACGGTGCGAAACCGTGCGTTACTGGCCTACCGCTTTGGGCGGCGTTCGCGACTATAGCAGCAATGATTAAGTGCTTCAATTCCATAAAAATTGTTATGATCCTGCGATGACGACCAATAATCCCCCGACTTCCGGCGTTCAGCTGATCGAAGTCGCGCCGGAACTTGCCGGCCAGCGTATCGACAACTTCCTCATCACCGCGCTCAAAGGCGTGCCCAAGACCCTTATCTATCGCATCCTGCGCAAGGGTGAGGTGCGTGTGAACAAAGGGCGCATCAAGCCCGAGTACAAGCTGCAGGCCGGCGATATCGTGCGCGTGCCGCCCGTGCGTCTGCCCGAGCGCGACGAGCCGGCGCCGGTGGCGCCAGGGCTGTTGCAGCGCCTGGAGGCGGCGATCGTCTATGAAGACAAGGCCCTGATCGTGATGAACAAGCCGGCTGGCATCGCCGTGCACGGCGGCAGCGGTCTGAGCTTCGGTGTCATCGAGGCGCTGCGCCAGCTGCGCCCCGACGCCAAGGAGCTGGAGTTGGTGCACCGTCTGGATCGCGATACCTCAGGCCTGCTGATGATCGCCAAGAAACGCAGCATGCTGCGCCACCTGCATGCCGCGCTGCGCGGCGATGGCGTGGACAAGCGCTACATGGCCTTGGTGCGGGGTCATTGGCCGACCTCGAAGAAGCAGGTCAATGCGCCTCTGCAGAAGAGCAACCTGCGTTCCGGCGAGCGCATGGTCGAAGTGAATGACGAGGGCAAGGAAGCGCTGACGCTGTTCCGTGTGTTACGTCGCTTCGGCGAGTTCGCCACGCTGGTCGAGGCTCGTCCGATCACCGGGCGCACGCACCAGATCCGTGTCCACACCCTGCATGCCGGGCACATGATCGCGGGCGACAGTAAATATGGCGATGAAGATTTCACCCGCGAAATTCGTGATCTGGGGGGTAAGCGCCTGTTCCTGCACGCCTATGCGCTGACGGTGCCGCTGCCCGATGGCGGCGAGCTCAAGCTCGAGGCTCCCGTCGATGAGGCGTGGGCCAAGACAGTCGAACGCCTGGGGGCAAGCTGAGCGGCCATGCGCAAACCCTATGAATTGCTGATCTTCGACTGGGACGGCACCCTGGCCGACTCCATAGGCCGTATTGTCGATTCGATGAATCTCGCCGCTGAGCGCGCGGGTGAGATCCCCAGTGCCGAGGCTGCCGTGAAGGGAATCATCGGTCTGGCGCTGGATGAGGCGATCTCGGTGCTCTATCCGCACCTTGACGCGAATGAAGTGGCACGTTTTCGACAGCATTATGCCGATATCTATACCGACCTCGACCGGCAGCCTTCGCCGTTGTTCGAGGGTGTGGCGCAATCGCTGGAGGTCTTTCGGGCGCAGGGCTATCGCCTGGCGGTGGCCACCGGCAAGGCGCGGCGAGGGCTGGATCGGGTGCTCAAGGCCAATGGCTGGGAGGACTTTTTCGATATCACCCGTGCTGCCGACGAGACCCGTGGCAAGCCTCATCCGCTGATGCTTCAGGAAATTCTCGCGCATTGCCGGGTCGAGGCGGGCGAGGCGTTGATGGTTGGGGATTCGGCATTCGATTTGCAGATGGCCAACAATGCTGGCATGCACTCGGTGGCCGTGGGCTACGGCGCGATGTCGCTTGAGGCGCTCGCCGAGTTTGGGCCGCAGGTGTGCATCGAGCATTTTTCACAATTGCGCGAGTGGCTGGCTGGCGCTGCGCGCTCCAATTCCAAGGTAGGTGAGCATGGCTGACGAGTGGAAGGCGCCTGCATCCGAAGATGCAGTCGAGGGCAAGGAAGAGCGCAAGAGCTGGAAGCTGCTGGAGAAGACGCTCCTGGCCAGTGTTCAAGAGCAGCGGCGTGCGCGGCGTTGGGGGATCTTCTTCAAGTTGCTGACGTTCATCTATCTGTTCGGCATCCTGTTCCTGTTCTCGCCCTTCATGGACATGGAGTCCACGGCCTCGCGCAGTGCCAGTCATACGGCGCTGGTCGAGGTGCGTGGGGTCATCGCGGATCAGGAAGCTGCCAGTGCCGACAACATCATCAAGAGCCTGCGGGAGGCATTCAAGGATGCCAAGACCAAGGCGGTGGTGATGCGCATCAACAGCCCGGGCGGTAGTCCGGTGCAGGCAGGGTATGTCTACGACGAGATACGTCGCCTGCGCGCCGAGTACCCCGCGATCAAGCTGTATGCGGTGATCACGGATCTAGGGGCCTCTGGTGCGTACTACATTGCCAGTGCGGCTGATGAGATCTATGCCGACAAGGCCAGTCTGGTGGGCTCGATCGGCGTGACGGCGGCAGGCTACGGGTTTGTCGGGGCGATGGAGAAGCTGGGAGTGGAGCGTCGCGCTTACACCTCGGGCGAGCACAAGGCGTTCCTCGATCCGTTCTCGCCGCAGAAGCCGGATGAAACAGCGTTCTGGCAAGGTGTGCTGGATACCACGCACAATCAGTTCATCGCGATGGTCAAGCAAGGTCGTGGCGATCGCCTGAAGGACAAGGAACACCCTGAGCTGTTCAGTGGTTTGGTCTGGTCTGGTGAGCAGGCCAAGGCTTTGGGGTTGGTCGATGGCCTGGGCAGCGCCAGCTATGTGGCGCGTGATGTCGTCGGCGAGAAAGAGTTGGTCGACTTCACCGTGCAGGAATCGCCTTTCGATCGCTTCTCCAAGCGCATGGGTGCCAGCGTGGCTGAGCGTCTTGCGCTGTACATGGGGCTTCAGGGGCCTTCATTGCGCTGATGCGCGCTAGCGGGGCTGCTCGACGGCCCCGCCGGTTTCAGGGTACTTGCACGCCCTCCTTGAGCAACATGTCCACCAGGCGTATGAGGGGCAGGCCGATCAAGCTTGTCGCGTCGCTGCCGTGTGTGCTCTGAAAGAGCGAAACGCCCAATCCCTCGGCCTTGAAGCTGCCGGCGCAATCCAGTGGTTGCTCGGTCTGTACGTAGCGCTCCACGCGCTGGCGGTCCAGTTCGCGCAACGTCACGGTGAAGGGGATGCAGTCAACCTGGCAGTGGCCTGTGGCGCTGTTGAGCAGGGCCAGGCCAGTCAGGAAAGTGACGGATTGTCCGCTGGCGGCCAGCAGTTGCTCACAGGCGCGCTCGGCGCTGTGTGGTTTGCCGAGGATACGTTCGCCGAGCACGGCGACCTGGTCCGAACCGATGATCAGGTGCTGTGGGTGATGTTCGGCCAGGGCTTGGGCCTTGAGTCGAGCGAGTCTGCGGACCAGTTCAGCAGCGGTCTCGTCGCCTTGGCGCGCTTCGTCTATGTCGGGACTCGCCCAGGTGAAGGGCAGGTGCAGGCGCTGGAGCAGTTCGCGCCGGTAGGGGGAGCTCGAGGCGAGCAGCAGAGGAAGCATGGTGGACTCCTTGGCAGTTGCCGTGATTCTAACATGCGTCAAGCTGCCGAATTTCCTTTGACAGAGGCGGGGGGCGTCCCTAGAATGCTGCGCCTATGTTGAATGACCCGATTCCACCTCACGTTGACCCGCGCAAATTAGCCGATCGTGGCGTAACCCTCGAGGGTTCGCTGCAACTCGCTGATTTGGAAAGACTCTGCGACCCGCTTTCCGACACTGTCGGTACGGTGCAGGCGAAGTTCGATTTTGAGCGAGACGAACAGCACGTTGTGGTTATCCACAGCGATTTGAATGTCGAAGTCAAAATGGTTTGCCAGCGTTGTCTTGAGCTGGTCACCCTGCCGATCCATAGCGAATGTACGTACGCTGTGGTGAAGGAGGGTGCGAATACCCAGTCGTTGCCGAAAGGCTATGACGTGCTGGAACTGGGCGAAGATCCTTTGGATCTGCAGGCGCTGATCGAGGAAGAGCTTTTGCTCGCCCTTCCTATCGTGCCTGCTCATCATCCGGAAGAATGCCAGCAGCCGGCGGGCGCAGACGAGCCCGAATCGAGCAAGGACGAGGTATCGCGGTCCAACCCGTTCAGTGTCTTGGCGCAGTTAAAGCGTGACCCAAACGTTTAGGAGTTAATCAATTATGGCTGTTCAGCAGAACAAAAAATCCCGCTCTGCCCGTGACATGCGTCGTTCGCACGATGCCCTGTCGGAAAACGCGCTGTCCGTAGAAAAGAGCACTGGTGAAGTTCACCTGCGCCACCACGTGTCGCCAGAAGGCGTCTACCGTGGTCGCAAAGTGATCGACAAGGGCGCTGACGAGTAATCCTTGTCCGCTCAGATCATCGCGATCGACGCAATGGGCGGGGACTTCGGTCCCCGCAGCATTGTTGAGGCCAGTATCGCTTGCCTTTCGGCTACCCCCTCGCTCCATCTGACCCTCGTCGGTCAAACCTCCCTTCTCGAAGAACTCGTCAGTGGCCTTGCAGCCATCGATCGCGCGCGCCTGCGGATCGTGGATGCCAGCGAAGTGATTGGTATGGATGAGCGGCCCTCGCAGGCCTTGCGCGGCAAGCCTGACTCTTCGATGCGTGTCGCGCTCGAGCTGGTCCGTGATGGCAAAGCGCAGGCGTGCGTAAGCGCCGGCAATACGGGCGCTTTGATGGCCTTGTCGCGTCTCGTGCTCAAAACCTTGCCGGGTATCGATCGGCCGGCCATGGTGGCGGCCATTCCTACACGGCAAGGTTACTGCCAACTGCTCGACCTGGGTGCGAACGTCGACTGCAGCGCCGATCACCTCTACCAGTTTGCTGTGATGGGGTCGGTGGCGGCGCAGGCGCTGGGCGTGCGCCGCCCACGAGTAGCTCTGCTGAACATCGGTACCGAAGACATCAAGGGCAATCAGCAAGTCAAGCTGGCTGCCAGTTTGCTGAAGAACGCCCGTGGCCTTAACTATGTCGGTTTCATTGAAGGTGACGGGCTGTATCGCGGCGAGGCCGATGTGGTGGTGTGCGACGGCTTCGTGGGCAATATCCTGCTCAAATCCAGCGAAGGGCTGGCAACCATGGTCGGCGAGCGTCTGGAAGCGTTGTTCAGGGCCGGTTTGTTCGCCCGTGTTGCGGGTGCTTTGGCCAGGCCCTTGTTGCGGCGCCTGCAATCGGACCTGGCGCCGGCGCGGCACAACGGCGCAAGCTTTCTGGGATTGCAGGGTATCGTCGTGAAAAGCCACGGGTCGGCGGGTGTGCAAGGCCTGCAGAGTGCTATCCAGCGGGCGCTGATCGAGATTCAGGAAAATCTACCGCAGCGTTTGCATGGTCGCCTGGAAGACCTGTTGCCTTAGGTGTATCGGCCATGAAGTGGTTAAATGTGACCGCTTGGTCTGCGTTTCCATCCAAGTTTTCAGATTCCGTGCCCTGCCGATGGCAGGGTGCACCCCATTCGACGACAAGATCATAAGGGCTTGTTCAATGTCTGCATCCCTCGCATTCGTCTTTCCTGGCCAAGGTTCCCAGTCACTGGGCATGCTCGCTGAACTCGGTGCCGAGCAGCCGCTGATCATCGAGACCTTCAAGGAAGCTTCCGAGGCTCTGGGCTATGACCTGTGGAAATTGGTCCAGGAAGGTCCCGAGGAACAACTCAATCAAACCGACAAGACGCAGCCAGCTATCCTGACGGCCTCCATCGCGCTATGGCGCCTGTGGCTGGAGCAGGGCGGCGCGCGTCCGGCATACGTTTGCGGTCACAGCCTGGGTGAGTACAGCGCCCTGGTCGCCGCGGGTAGCTTGTCGCTCAAGGACGCCGTACGTCTGGTCGAGCGCCGCGGCCAACTGATGCAGGAAGCGGTGCCGGCCGGTCATGGCGCCATGGCTGCCATCCTGGGGCTGGACGACGCCGTGGTGGTGGATGTCTGTGCGCAGGCGGCCGAAGATGACGTGGTCAGTGCGGTCAATTTCAACTCGCCTGGCCAAGTGGTCATCGCTGGCAACAAGGCTGCAGTCGAGCGTGCCATCGAGCTGTGCAAGGCCAAGGGCGCCAAGCGTGCATTGCCTCTGCCGGTCAGCGTGCCGTCGCACTGCGCCTTGATGAAGCCAGCCGCCGAGCGCTTCGCCGAGGCGGTCAGTGCCGTCGAGTGGCAGGCTCCGCAAATCCCGGTGGTGCAGAACGTCTCTGCCGCCGTACCTGCCGATCTGGACGCCCTCAAGCGTGACCTGCTGGCACAGTTGTACCAACCAGTGCGTTGGGTCGAGTGCGTGCAGACCCTGGCTGCCAACGGCGCGGTCAATTTGGTGGAATGCGGTCCTGGCAAGGTACTGGCCGGCCTGAACAAGCGGTGCGCCGAGGGCGTCACCACTTACAACCTCAATACCCCTGACGCCATCGCCGCCGCCCGCGCGGCGCTGGTCTGACATCTGGAGAAGCTTGCATGAGCCTGCAAGGTAAAGTTGCACTGGTTACAGGTGCCAGCCGTGGCATTGGCCAGGCTATCGCCCTCGAGCTGGGTCGCCAAGGCGCGACCGTGATCGGCACCGCCACTTCCGCCTCTGGCGCTCAGCGCATCGCTGAGACACTCAAGGAACACGGTATCACCGGTACCGGCCTTGAGCTCAATGTCACCAACGAGGCATCCGTGACTGGCGTCCTGACCTCTATCCAGGAGCAGTTCGGCGCGCCGACGATTCTGGTCAACAACGCCGGGATCACGCGTGACAATCTGATGTTGCGGATGAAAGATGAAGAATGGTTCGATGTCATCGACACCAACCTCAACAGCCTTTACCGTTTGTCCAAGGGCGTGCTGCGCGGCATGACCAAGGCCCGCTGGGGTCGTATCATCAGCATCGGCTCGGTGGTCGGTGCGATGGGTAACGCAGGTCAGGCCAACTATGCCGCCGCCAAGGCAGGTCTGGAGGGCTTCAGTCGTGCCTTGGCGCGTGAAGTGGGATCGCGCGGTATCACGGTGAACTCGGTGACGCCGGGTTTCATCGATACCGACATGACCCGCGAGCTGCCAGAAGCACAACGCGAAGCGCTGCAGACGCAAATTCCGCTGGGTCGCCTGGGTCAGGCTGAGGAAATTGCCAAGGTGGTTTCCTTCCTGGCATCTGATGGCGCGGCCTATGTCACCGGCGCTACAGTGCCGGTGAACGGCGGGATGTACATGTAACAGCCGCAACTCAATGTGACGGATTGCTTAAAAAAACAGTCATACTGCGTGCCTAAAATCCGTTATAAAGCTGCAACCAGATTCCAGGCGGCAGGCCAGGCGACTCTCGTGAAGGCGCGTTACGCTTGAAAAGCAGGCGTCTTCCTATAAACTTGGGCACCGGCCAGCTGCCTGACATATATCCACTAGGAGTGAAAACTAGGTATGAGCACCATCGAAGAACGCGTCAAGAAAATCGTCGCCGAGCAACTGGGCGTGAAGGAAGAAGAAGTGACCAACAACAAGTCCTTCGTCGATGACCTGGGTGCCGATTCGCTTGACACCGTTGAGCTGGTGATGGCTCTGGAAGAGGAATTCGAGACCGAAATCCCTGACGAAGAAGCCGAGAAGATCACTACCGTTCAAGCCGCCATCGACTACGTCAACAGCCACAAGGCCTAAGACGTTGTAGTCGACGCTTCTTGTCGGGAAAAACCGCACTGCCTTCGGCGTGCGGTTTTTTCTTTGCGAGCCCTGCTGTCGATACTCGAGCAACCGAGAGCCTGTTGCCATTTCATTCCGGATGGATGAATGCAATGGCAAGAGACTCTGTTATTAGAAAAGGAGAGTGCTGTGTCGCGTAGACGCGTCGTGGTCACCGGTATGGGTATGCTGTCGCCACTGGGTACTGACGTACCGAGCACCTGGCAGGGCATTCTGGCTGGCCGCAGTGGCATCGGTCCGATCGAACACACGGACCTGAGTGCCTACTCCACCCGTTTTGGCGGCTCGGTGAAGGGGTTCGAGGTCGAGCAGTACCTGTCGGCCAAGGAAGCTCGCAAGCTTGACCTGTTCATTCAGTACGGCCTGGCGGCCGGTTTCCAGGCGGTGCGCAACGCCGGCCTGGAGGTCACTGACGCCAATCGCGAGCGTATCGGCGTGGCCATGGGTTCGGGCATCGGTGGCCTGACCAATATCGAAGACACCAGCCGGACCTTGCACGAGCAGGGGCCGCGGAGGATCTCACCGTTCTTCGTGCCAGGCTCGATCATCAACATGATCTCCGGTTTCCTGTCGATCCACTTGGGGCTGCAAGGTCCGAACTACGCCATCTCCACCGCCTGCACCACGGGCACCCACTGCATCGGCATGGCCGCGCGCAACATTGCCTATGGCGAGGCGGACGTGATGATTGCCGGCGGTGCCGAGATGGCTGCCTGCGGTCTGGGCATGGGCGGTTTCGGTGCCTCGCGTGCACTGTCGACCCGAAATGACGAGCCGGCCCGCGCCAGTCGTCCCTGGGACAAGGGGCGTGATGGTTTCGTACTCTCCGACGGTGCAGGCGCACTGGTGCTCGAGGAGCTTGAGCACGCCAAGGCGCGCGGGGCGACCATCTACGCGGAATTGGTTGGCTTTGGCATGAGTGGTGACGCCTATCACATGACCTCGCCACCGGACACCGGAGAAGGGGCTGCACGGTGCATGATCAACGCCTTGCGCGATGCGGGTGTAGCACCATCGCAGGTCAGCTACATCAATGCCCACGGTACCTCGACCCCTGCTGGCGACATCGCTGAAGTCGCTGCTATCAAGCACGTGTTCGGCGAGCATGCCTATAAGCTGGCGGTCAGCTCGACCAAGTCGATGACCGGTCACTTGCTCGGCGCCGCGGGTGCCGTCGAGGCGATCTTCAGTGTGCTGGCGATCAACAGTCAGATGGCGCCTCCGACCATCAACCTGGATGAGCCGGACGAAGGCTGCGATCTGGACTTCGTGCCGCATCAGGCGCGTAGCATGCCGATCGACGTGGTGCTGTCCAACTCCTTCGGTTTCGGCGGGACCAACGGTTCCCTGGTATTCCGTCGGTTCGCCGACTGATGCACAGCTGGATCGACGGCCAGCCTGGCTCTGCGGTCAACCTGCAGAATCGCGGCCTGGCTTACGGCGATGGTCTGTTCGAGACCATCGCCGTTCGCGGCGGCAGGCCTAGCCTGCTGCAGCGTCACCTGGATCGGCTGGCGATGGGGTGTCGGCGCCTGGCGATCGATCTCGATGTGCCGCTCGCTCGCGACGAATTGGTGGCCTATGCGGCGCAACTGGGTGAGGGTGTCGTCAAACTGATGGTCACTCGCGGCGATAGCCCACGCGGCTATGCGCCCGCGCCCGGAGCCCCGGCCCGACGAATCCTGCAGAACAGCCCGCTCCCGGCCTATCCGGCAGCGCATGCCGAGCAAGGTATCTCGCTGTTCGACTGTCAAACGCGCTTGGCTCGGCAACCCCTGCTGGCCGGGCTGAAACACCTCAACCGCCTGGAGCAGGTGCTGGCGCGTGCCGAGTGGCAGGATCCTGCCTACGCCGAAGGCTTGATGCGCGATGCCCAAGGTCTGTTGATCGAAGGTGTCTACAGCAACCTGTTCCTGGTGCGCGATGGCGTGTTGACCACGCCTGAACTGAGTCACTGCGGGGTAGCCGGGGTCATGCGCGGCGCACTCTTGGATCAGGCTCGTGCGCTTGGCATCGAGGCATGCACCGCCGAGCTTGCACAAGCCGATCTGCAGCAGGCCGATGAAGTGTTCACCTGCAACAGCGTCTACGGTATCTGGCCAGTGCGCAGCGTTCCGGCGCTCAAGCTTGACTGGCCGGCCGGGCCGCTCACCCGTAAACTGCAGGCCGTCGCCCGTACGTTACTGGATACCTGATTCGTGAGACGTAAATTCCTGCTGCTGCTGGAGATGGGCCTGGTACTCGCTGGTCTGGCGCTGGGCTGGTCGGCCTGGAAGGTTCATTCGGCCTTGCAGCAACCGCTGCACATCGCTGAGGAGCGACTGATCGACGTGCCCACCGGCACTAACCCCAACCGTATGTTCTATCGCATGCAGAGCGAGGGCTTGATCGACGATGCGCTGTGGCTGCGCCTGTACTGGCGCTTCAATATGGCTGGCACCGCTCTGCACACTGGCGAATACCGCCTGACACCGGGGATGACGGTGGAAGGCCTGATCGACGCCTGGCGCCGTGGCGACGTGGTGCAGTACAACCTGACGCTCGTCGAGGGCTGGACTTTCCGGCAGTTGCGTGCCGCGCTGGCCAAGCATGACAAGATCAAGCATACCCTCGAGGGCTTGTCTGACAGCGAAGTGATGGAGAAGCTCGGTCACGAGGGCGTTTTTCCCGAAGGTCGATTCTTTCCCGATACCTATCGCTTCGTGCGCGGGATGAGCGATGTCGAGCTGTTGCAGCAGGCCTATCTGCGCCTGGATGAGGTGCTGGCCAAGGAATGGGCGCAACGCGCCGGTGATCTGCCCTACAGCGACCCGTATCAAGCCCTGATCATGGCCTCTCTGGTGGAGAAGGAAACCGGCATTGCCCAGGAGCGTGGGCAGATCGCTGGCGTATTCGTGCGTCGGTTGCGCCTGAACATGATGCTGCAGACCGATCCGACAGTGATTTACGGAATGGGTGAACGCTATAACGGCAAGATCACCCGTGCCGACCTGCGTGCGCCAACGCCCTACAACACCTACACCAATACCGGACTGCCACCGACACCGATCGCCATGGTCGGACGCGAGGCGATTCATGCTGCGTTGAATCCATCTGCGGGCACCAGCCTGTACTTCGTTGCCCGTGGCGATGGCAGTCATGTGTTCTCCGACGATCTGAACGATCACAACTCCGCAGTCCGTGAGTATCAGCTCAAGCGCCGGGCCGACTACCGCTCCAGCCCCGCCCCGCGTGCGCCGGCCGGAGCGTCGCCGCAGGCCCAGGACGCCGAGCTTCCTGCCAGCAGCCCGTCACCCTCGAGCGAGGTGCCGGACAGTGTTCCGGGCGAAACCTCCGAATCCTCCGTGTCGGGCGATGCGCCGGCAACCCACTAAGCACATCAAGGAATGCCTGTGAGCGGTCTGTTCATCACCTTGGAAGGCCCCGAAGGCGCGGGCAAAAGCACCAATCGCGAGTATCTGGCGCAGCGCCTGCGCGAGCACGGCATAGATGTCGTGATGACTCGCGAACCCGGCGGCACGCCGCTGGCCGAACGCATTCGCGAGTTGCTGCTGGACCCTAGCGATGAAACGATGGCGGTCGATACCGAGCTGTTGCTGATGTTCGCCGCCCGCGCTCAGCATCTGGCCATGATCATTCGTCCTGCTCTGGCGCGTGGTGCTGTGGTGCTGTGTGATCGTTTCACCGATGCCACTTACGCATACCAGGGCGGCGGTCGCGGTCTGCCCATCGAGCGCATCGCCACGCTGGAACACTTCGTTCAGGGCCAGTTGCGTCCCGACCTGACGCTGGTCTTCGACCTGCCCGTAGAGATCGGCCTTGCCCGCGCAGCGGCTCGTGGGCGTCTGGATCGCTTCGAGCAGGAGGGCCAGCCGTTCTTCGAGGCGGTGCGTCAGGCCTACCTGCAACGCGCTGCTGCGGCCCCCCAACGCTACCATCTACTGAATGCGGCGCAGCCACTGGCTGCGGTGCAGCAAGCCATCGACACGTTGCTGCCCGACATCCTGGAGCGCAGCCGTGGCTGAGGTGTTTCCCTGGCAACAGGCGCTCTGGCAGCAGGTGGCCGGGCGTCGGCAGCATGCCCATGCCTACCTGTTCCAAGGGCCACAGGGTATCGGCAAGCGCGCCTTGGCCGAAGGGCTGATGGCGCTGCTGCTATGCCAGAAACCGCACGCTTCGCAAGCGTGCGGCCAGTGTAAATCCTGCCTGCTGCTCAAGGCTGGCAGCCATCCCGACAACTTTGTGCTCGAGCCGGAAGAGGCCGACAAGCCGATCAAGGTCGATCAGGTGCGTGATCTGGTCGCGTTCGTGGTTCAGACCGCCCAGCAAGGCGGACGCAAGGTGGTGCTGATCGAGCCGGTCGAGGCGATGAACGTCAATGCCTCGAATGCATTGCTCAAGAGCCTGGAAGAGCCCTCGGGCGACACGGTGCTGCTGCTGGTAAGCCATCAGCCCAGTCGCCTGCTGCCGACCATCAAGAGTCGCTGTCAGCAGATTGCGTGCCCGCAACCTACGCCTGCGCAGAGCCAGGACTGGTTGGCTGCGGCATTGCCCGACGTCGATCAGGGCGAACGTGATGAGTTGCTGAGCCTGGCTGCCGGCTCGCCATTGATGGCGCTCAGCTTGCAAGCTCAGGGTGTGCGTGAGCAACGCGCATTGGTCACCGAGGGCATCAAGAAACTGCTCAAGCAACAGCAATCACCTACGCAATTGGCCGAAGCCTGGAATGCAGTGCCGCTGCTGTTGCTATTCGACTGGTTCTGCGACTGGTCGCACCTGATACTGCGCTATCAACTGACCCAGGACGAGGATGGGCTGGGCTTGGCCGACATGCGCAAAGTGCTGCAGTACCTTGCGCAGAAAAGTCGTCAGAGTCGCGTGCTGGAGATGCAGGCCTGGATTCTGGAGCAGCGTCAGAAAGTCATGGGCAAGGCCAACCTCAACCGTGTGCTGCTGCTCGAAGCGCTGCTTGCCCATTGGCTGCAGTTGCCGGGTGCGCGCTGATTCTTCCACCGCTTTTTTCAGATATGTGCCAATCCCATGCTTGTAGATTCCCATTGCCACCTAGATCGTCTTGACCTGAGCGCCCACGCAGGTTCGCTCGACGCTGCCTTGCAGGCGGCTCGCCAGCGCGGGGTCGGGCATTTTCTATGCATTGGCGTGAGCGCCGAGAATGCTGGAGCAGTCAAAGCCCTGAGCGAGCAGTATGGCGATGTCGACTGCTCGGTTGGCGTGCATCCGCTCGATCTGGCGCCGGGCGAGACGCCGGCGCTCGAATGGCTCCTGCGCGAGCTGGCTCACCCTCATGTGGTCGCAATCGGCGAAACGGGTCTGGATTACCACTACGAGCCCGAAGCTGCGACACTTCAGCAGGCGTCGTTCCGCCTGCATCTGGAAGCGTCGCGACAGACCGGCAAGCCGGTGATCGTGCATACCCGTGCCGCGCGGGCCGACACCCTCGCGTTGCTGCGCGAGGCCAACCTGCCACAGGCCGGCGTGTTGCATTGCTTTACCGAAGACTGGGACATGGCGCGGGCGGCACTGGATCTGGGCTATTACATCTCACTTTCCGGGATCGTCACCTTCCGCAACGCCGATGCCTTGCGCGAGGTGGCGCGCCAGGTTCCGCACGACCGCTTGCTGGTCGAAACCGACTCGCCTTACCTGGCGCCGATTCCTTATCGCGGCAAGCCCAACCTCCCGCAATACGTGCGTGAGGTTGCCGAGTACGTAGCGTCGTTACGCGGGGTGAGCTACACCCAGTTGGCCGATCAGACCACCGCCAACTTCAAACGACTGTTCCCGCTGGCACGCGTCGCCTGATCAAGGTTTGCAGCGAGCGATTGATCGATCGCTGCAAACGGCAAAAAAAACCCGGCTTCTGGGGGAGGAATCCGGGTCAAGACCATTAGGAGTAATACACAGGCACGCGGTCCCTAGGTGCCTTCATCAATGCTTCGCTTGGGGGGAAGCTCAGCATCGACACATCTAGTATTGGTCAGTCTTGGCGCTGTGCCAGCGTCGATTGATGATTTTTTAAACAGATTTGGCATACGTTCTCGATGCGACATGCCTTGACCGCATGAGTCGAGGGCGGAACTGCCGTTTTCAGTACCCACCGCACGCACACTCACGATGAAACACTCACGTCAGCGGAAGAACCGTGCAATTTGGCAGCACTTAGGCATAATAATCCGCTTCGATTGTCATCCCAGTCCTTCCTATGCAGAAAGAACCTCGTAAGGTCCGTGAGTTTCGCCGTCGCGAACAAGAGATCCTCGACACGGCGCTCAAGCTGTTTCTCGAACAGGGTGAAGACAGCGTCACCGTCGAGATGATTGCCGACGCGGTCGGCATCGGCAAAGGCACGATCTACAAGCACTTCAAATCCAAGGCAGAAATTTATCTGCGCTTGATGCTCGACTACGAGCGCGATCTGAATGCGCTGCTGCATTCGAGCGATGTCGACCGCGACAAGGAAGCCCTGTCGCGCGCCTATTTCGAGTTCCGCATGCGTGATCCCCAGCGCTACCGTTTGTTCGACCGGCTTGAAGAGAAAGTGGTCAAGGGCAATCAGGTGCCGGAGATGGTCGAGCAGTTGCACAGCATCCGTGCCTCGAATTTCGAGCGTCTTACCCAGTTGATCAAGGGACGGATCAGCGAAGGCAAGCTCGAGGACGTTCCGCCGTATTTCCATTACTGTGCAGCCTGGGCGCTGGTGCACGGCGCGGTCGCCCTGTATCACTCGCCGTTCTGGAGCAACGTGCTGGAAGACCAAGAGGGTTTCTTCCAGTTCTTGATGGATATCGGTGTACGCATGGGCAACAAGCGCAAGCGTGATCCGGACCCCGCCACTTGACCACCCTGTTCCCGGCGGGTTGTGATGAATGCATGCACGAGTCGTTCAACCGGGGGCAGTGATCAGCGAACTGGCGTAAAAGCTGCATCACGCGGCTATTCGCCGGTTTTTCGTCACCGGTCACTGGAGGAAAGATGCGTAGCCTGGTCTTGCTGCTGGCGCTGATGGCGTTGGGCGGCTGCATGAAAGTCAGCGACATGGGGGAGGGGGTGCGCTACCAGTTGAGCGATGCGGGTCTGCTCGACCACAGTGACACGACGCGCACCCTGTCGGTCCGTCTGCAGCCTGACTCTTTCATCTTCATTGGCCAAGGCGCATTCGTTCCGCCGGGTAAAGGCCCGGTACCCAGACAGAACGCCGTCGCTGACGAGGCGTTCAAGAGCTTCGTCGAGTACTTTCCGCTGGTACGTCGCGCGAAGGCTCCCCTGGGTCTGGAAGAAGCCATTGCTGAAGCTCGTTCGGTCGGCGCCCATTATGTGCTCTACACCCGGTTCGCCCGTACGGATGATCGCATCGGCAACGGTGACGAATGGTATGACGAGCAGGCTGTAGATCGTCTTGGCTGGGACACTGGCGTCGTGCAGATGATGCTGATTGAAACCAGCACTCGATATCTGATCGACACTGCGCGGATCAAGAGTCGCGGCGGTTTGTTGACGTTCCACGACAATACGCCCCAGGATTTGCTCGCTGAGCCGATGCGCGAGTACGCTCGCAGTCTTCTTGGGATGAGTCGTTAAGGAGTACGCGATGACGGGTGAGGGCAAGGCCAGTGACATCCTCGGGCAAATTCCCAAGGACAAAGGGCTGCCGCCCGTGCATCTCTGGAACCCTGATTTCTGCGGCGATATCGACATGCGCATCGCCCGTGACGGTACGTGGTATTACTTGGGTACCCCCATCGGGCGCAAGCCCATGGTTCGGCTGTTTTCCACTATCCTGCGGCGTGATGGGGACGATTACTTCCTGGTGACGCCGGTCGAGAAGGTCGGCATTCGTGTCGACGACGCGCCGTTCGTGGCTGTCTCGATGCAGGTCGAGGGTGAAGGCGAGGGTCAGGTATTGCGTTTTATCAGCAATGTCGACGACCAAGCCGAAGCCGGACCAGAACATCCTTTGCGCGTGCACACCTGCGCTGACACGGGCGAGCCAGCGCCTTATCTGCTGATGCGCAGCAACCTGGAGGCACTGATCCACCGCAACGTGTTCTACCAATTGGTGGACCTTGCAGTGCCACGGATGATAGAGGGCCAGTCTTGGCTTGGCGTGTGGAGTCACGGTCAGTTCTACCCGTTGGGGCGAGCCGACTGAGTTGGGGCTGCAGAGAGAAAACGTGCGCCCGAAAACGAAAAACCTCCAGTGCTTGCGCCTCTGGAGGTTTTCAATGTGTGGCTCCGCGACCTGGACTCGAACCAGGGACCCAATGATTAACAGTCATTTGCTCTACCGACTGAGCTATCGCGGAATCTGCGCGTATCTTAATGAATGCCAAGGGGAAGTCAACCCGCCCCTTGGCAAATCAAGCGCTTACAGCACTTCGACGATAGCTTTGGTCACCACGTGGATGTTGCTCTGATTCAGCGCAGCCACAGCGATGCGTCCGGTGTCCAGCGCATAAATGCCGAACTCGTTCTTCAGGCGTGCCACTTGCTCGACGGTCAATCCGGAGTACGAGAACATTCCGACCTGACGGCCGACAAAGCTGAAGTCGCGCTTGGCGCCATATTGGGCCAGCAATTCGACCATCTGCTTGCGCATGCCATGGATGCGTTCGCGCATCTCGCCTAGCTCGGTTTCCCACATCTGCCGCAGTTCGGCGTTGTTGAGTACGGTGGCGACGATGGTAGCGCCATGGGTCGGTGGGTTGGAGTAGGTGGTGCGGATCACACGCTTGACCTGTGACAGCACGCGGGTGCTTTCGTCCTTGGAGCCGGTGACGATCGACAGGGCGCCTACGCGCTCGCCGTACAGCGAGAACGATTTGGAGAACGAGCTGGAGACGAAGAAGTCCAGACCCGATTCGGCGAAAAGACGCACCGCGAGCGCGTCTTCGGCGATGCCGTCGCCGAAGCCCTGGTAGGCCATGTCCAGGAATGGGATATGGTTTTTGGCTTTGACCACTTCCAGCACGTTCTTCCAGTCGTCGAGCGACAGGTCGACACCCGTTGGGTTATGGCAGCAGGCGTGCAGGACGATGATCGAGCCCGAGGGCAGGCTGTTCAGGTCTTCGAGCATGCCGACGCGATTGACGTCGTTATTCGCAGCGTCGTAGTAGCGGTAGTTCTGCACAGGAAAACCGGCCGACTCGAACAGGGCGCGGTGGTTTTCCCAGCTCGGATCGCTGATGGCGACGGTGGCGGTGGGCGACAGACGCTTGAGGAAGTCGGCGCCGATCTTCAGGGCGCCGGTACCGCCGACGGCCTGTACGGTAACCACGCGGCCGGCAGCGAGTAACGGGGATTCTGCACCGAACAGCAGCTTCTGCACGGCTTGATCGTAGCTGGCGATACCGTCGATCGGCAGGTAGCCGCGCGAGGCCCGTTGGGCTGCACGCTGGGTTTCAGCCTCGATCACCGCACGCAGTAGCGGGATGCGACCTTCCTCGTTGCAGTAAACACCAACGCCCAGATTCACCTTGTCGGTGCGTGGGTCGGCATTGAAGGCTTCGTTGAGGCCCAGAATGGGATCGCGGGGTGCCAGCTCGACAGCGGAAAACAGGCTCATTGTTACCTTGGCTCTGAAGTGGAGAGTGATGGGAAAAGCACGCTCCAGCCCAGTGCACTGAAGCGGTGCAAACGGGGAGTCAGTATAGAGATACCGCTGGGTGACCGCGACAGTCCGGCGCAGGTTTTTGCCACAGTTGGCGCAAATATTTTTCGACCCTTGGGTCAATTGCCCGGTCCACTGCAATGAGTGTTCACACGTAGGGACGGGCGGATTCGCCCGATGCGCATTTTTGCGTATAGACTACTGGCTAAACTTACAGTTGCCGCGATTTCCACGAGGTCCTTCATGTCCGAGTTCCAGCTCGTCACGCGCTTCCAGCCGGCCGGTGATCAGCCCGAGGCCATTCGTCTGATGGTCGAGGGGCTGGAGGCGGGGCTGTCGCACCAGACGCTGCTCGGCGTCACCGGCTCTGGCAAAACCTTCAGCATCGCCAACGTCATCCAGCAGGTGCAGCGTCCAACCATGGTCCTGGCGCCCAATAAAACGTTGGCAGCCCAGCTGTATGGTGAGTTCAAGGCGTTTTTCCCGAACAACGCGGTCGAATACTTCGTTTCTTATTACGACTACTACCAGCCCGAAGCCTATGTGCCGTCTTCGGACACCTTCATCGAGAAAGATGCGTCGATCAACGACCACATCGAACAGATGCGCCTGTCGGCGACCAAGGCCCTGCTCGAGCGACGCGACGCGATCATCGTTACGACGGTGTCCTGCATCTATGGTCTGGGCAGCCCGGAAACCTACCTGAAGATGGTGCTGCACATCGACCGCGGCGACAAGCTCGATCAGCGCGCGTTGCTACGCCGGCTGGCTGACCTGCAGTACACCCGCAACGAGATGGATTTTGCCCGTGCGACGTTCCGTGTCAGGGGTGATGTGATCGATATTTTCCCGGCTGAATCGGACCTCGAAGCCATTCGTATCGAGCTGTTCGATGACGAGGTGGAGAACATCGCCGCTTTCGATCCGCTCACCGGCGAGGTCATTCGCAAGCTGCCGCGTTTCACGTTCTATCCCAAGAGCCATTATGTGACCCCTCGGGAAACGCTGCTCGACGCGGTCGATGGCATCAAGCAGGAGCTCAGCGAGCGCCTGGAGTATCTGAACAAGGCCAACAAGCTGGTGGAGTCACAGCGCCTCGAACAGCGTACTCGTTTCGACCTGGAGATGATTCTCGAACTGGGCTATTGCAACGGTATCGAAAACTACTCCCGCTACCTCTCCGGTCGCCCATCGGGGGCTCCGCCGCCCACGCTTTATGACTATCTGCCGGCCGATGCCCTGTTGGTCATCGACGAATCCCACGTTAGCGTGCCCCAGGTCGGGGCCATGTACAAAGGCGACCGTTCGCGCAAGGAAACCCTGGTGGAGTACGGTTTTCGGCTGCCTTCTGCGCTGGACAACCGACCTATGCGTTTCGACGAGTGGGAGTCGGTCAGCCCGCAGACCATATTCGTTTCTGCGACACCCGGGCCCTACGAAGAGGCGCACGCCGGCCGAGTGGTCGAACAGGTGGTGCGCCCGACCGGCCTGGTCGACCCCGAGGTCGAGATTCGGCCGGCCTTGACTCAGGTCGATGATCTGTTATCCGAGATCGGCAAGCGTGTGGCAGCCGGTGAGCGAGTGCTCGCCACGACCTTGACCAAGCGCATGGCCGAAGACCTGAGTGACTATCTGGCCGATCACGGCGTGCGCGTTCGCTATCTGCACTCGGACATCGACACCGTGGAACGCGTTGAAATCATCCGCGATCTGCGTCTTGGAACCTTCGATGTGCTGGTGGGCATCAACCTGCTGCGCGAAGGTCTGGACATGCCCGAGGTATCGCTGGTAGCGATCCTCGACGCCGACAAGGAGGGCTTCCTGCGCTCCGAGCGTTCACTCATCCAGACCATTGGCCGTGCGGCGCGAAACCTGAACGGCAAGGCCATCCTGTACGCCGATCAGATCACCGGATCCATGCAGCGGGCGATCGACGAGACCGAGCGGCGCCGTACAAAGCAGGTGGCCTTCAACGAAGCCAACGGCATCGTGCCCAAGGGTGTGGTCAAAGACATCACTGACATCCTTGAGGGCGCCACGGTACCGGGCGCGCGCAGCAAGAAGCGCAAAGGAATGGCCAAGGCGGCGGAGGAGGCTGCGCGTTACGAGGCCGAACTCAAGACGCCTGGCGAAATCACCAAGCGCATCAAGGTGTTGGAAGAGAAGATGTTCCAGATGGCGCGCGACCTCGAATTCGAAGCCGCCGCACAGTTGCGCGACGAGATTGGACAGCTGCGTGCACGGTTGATCAGCAGTTGAGTCACTGATCGCTCAATCGCTTACCTGGCGTACGGGCCCTGCGCGCGAGCGCGTCCGATCCGATGTTGCAAACGCCTTTGCTGGAGCCCGCAGCCTGCTCCCTGCTAACATTCCGTCTTTGTTTCATCCTTCGTCCGAGACTGTCCATGACCACCGTTCGCACGCGCATCGCGCCATCGCCTACCGGCGACCCCCATGTCGGCACCGCCTACATCGCTCTGTTCAACTACTGCTTCGCCAAGCAGCACGGCGGCGAATTCATTCTGCGTATCGAAGACACCGATCAGTTGCGTTCGACCCGTGAGTCCGAGCAGCAGATCTTCGATGCCCTGCGCTGGCTGGGAATCGAGTGGAACGAAGGTCCGGATGTCGGTGGTCCGCATGGCCCATATCGGCAGAGCGAGCGTGGCGAAATCTACGCGCGCTATGCCAAGGAATTGGTCGATACCGGTCACGCTTTCTATTGCTTCTGCACGGCGCAAGAGCTGGATCAGATGCGCGCCGAACAGATGGCCCGCGGCGAGACGCCCCGCTATGACGGGCGTGCGCTCAAGCTCAGTGATGAGGAGGTCCAGCGCCGTCTGGCGGCAGGCGAGCCTCATGTGATCCGCATGAAGGTGCCCAGCGAAGGTATCTGCGTGGTGCCGGACATGCTGCGTGGCGATGTCGAGATTCCGTGGGACCGCATGGACATGCAGGTGCTGATGAAGAACGACGGTCTGCCCACCTACTTCCTGGCCAATGTGGTCGATGATCACCTGATGGGGATCACCCACGTCTTGCGCGGTGAGGAATGGCTGCCTTCGGCGCCGAAGCTGATCAAACTCTACGAGTATTTCGGTTGGGAACAGCCCAAGCTGTGTTACATGCCGCTGCTGCGTAATCCAGACAAATCCAAGCTGTCAAAGCGCAAGAATCCGACCTCCGTCACCTTTTACGAGCGCATGGGCTTCATGCCCGAGGCGATGCTCAATTACTTGGGGCGCATGGGTTGGTCGATGCCCGACGAGCGCGAGAAGTTCTCCCTGGCGGAAATGGTCGAGCACTTCGATCTCTCGCGCATCTCGCTGGGTGGGCCGATCTTCGATATCGAGAAGCTGTCCTGGCTCAATGGCCAGTGGCTGCGTGATCTGCCGGTCGAAGACTTCGCTGCGCGTGTGCAACAGTGGGCGTTCAACTCCGACTACATGATGAAAATCGCCCCGCACGTTCAAGGTCGGGTGGAAACGTTCAGTCAGATTGCGCCGTTGGCCGGTTTCTTCTTTGAAGGTGCGCTCAAGCTCGATGCCAAGCTGTTCGAGCACAAGAAGCTGACGCCTGAGCAGGTCCGCCAGGTGATGCAGTTGATCTTGTGGAAACTCGAAAGTTTGCGTCAGTGGGAAAAAGAGCGCATCACTGGCTGTATCCAGGCAGTCGTCGACGCGCTTGGCTTGAAGTTGCGTGACGCCATGCCGCTGATGTTCGCTTCGATTTCCGGTCAGGCCAGTTCGGTGTCGGTGCTTGATGCCATGGAGATTCTTGGCCCTGACCTCACGCGCTATCGCTTGCGGCAGGCGCTGGAGTTGCTGGGGGGCGTGTCCAAGAAAGAAAACAAGGAGTGGGAAAAGCTCCTCGCCAGTATCGCCTGATCGTTTGTGAATGGTCATCGCCTGGGCGGCGGCGGTGGAGCAAGCCTTCACTGCCGTGGACAGCTCTTCTTGGGGCGCCAGGGCAGGGCGGTAAGTGATTGTTATCTGTGAAAAAAATTTTGAGTTTTTTCACGAATTCGTTTGACAGCCCTTCAATCCACTCTTAATATGCGCCCCGTCCACAGCGATGAACGAAAACGAAACATTTGGCGCCCAGTCGATGCTTCGGTTCACCGCGACATTGTGGGGCTATAGCTCAGCTGGGAGAGCGCCTGCATGGCATGCAGGAGGTCAGCGGTTCGATCCCGCTTAGCTCCACCACATTCCGCTTCATGTCCAGCAACATGAAGCAAGATCGGGTCTAGTACACGGTCTTGAAGGCAAGAAGGTTCGTCCCCTTCGTCTAGTGGCCTAGGACACCGCCCTTTCACGGCGGTAACAGGGGTTCGAGTCCCCTAGGGGACGCCAGTTTCACACAAGCGATGCTGCAAGGGTCGCTGGGCCGCGAGGCTAGAAATCTGGGGCTATAGCTCAGCTGGGAGAGCGCCTGCATGGCATGCAGGAGGTCAGCGGTTCGATCCCGCTTAGCTCCACCAATTTTGCCGCGGCTCGTGAAAACGGGCCGGCACGAAGGTCAACGTCCCCTTCGTCTAGTGGCCTAGGACACCGCCCTTTCACGGCGGTAACAGGGGTTCGAGTCCCCTAGGGGACGCCACTTCTTCCCGCGTATTGCGGGGTTGAGAGGCTCATTCGGTTGTTGGATGGGCTTTTTGTTTTGTTTCGGGGCTATAGCTCAGCTGGGAGAGCGCCTGCATGGCATGCAGGAGGTCAGCGGTTCGATCCCGCTTAGCTCCACCAAATCTGCCAGGATTCGTGAAAGCGAGTCTGCACGAAGGTTTCACGTCCCCTTCGTCTAGTGGCCTAGGACACCGCCCTTTCACGGCGGTAACAGGGGTTCGAGTCCCCTAGGGGACGCCACTTTTACCCGCGTTTTGCGGGACTTCAAAGGCTCATTCGATTATTGAATGGGCCTTTTGTTTTTCTACTTCTCGGCATTGGTTACACTCTGCCTCTTCACTCATTGGGGAGCAGGCATGAGCTGGGATCTGGCAGCGCCGTTCATCATCGACCTTCGGGTCGGCAGCGAAGACATCGACGGCCTTGGCCACGCCAACAATGCGGTTTACGTGACGTGGCTGGAGCGTTGTGCCTGGCGTCATTCGCAGCGCCTGGGCCTGGACTTGGCCGAATACCGTCGGCTGGACCGAGCCATGGCCGTTGTTCGTCATGAAATCGACTATCTGGCGGCCGGCTATGAGGACGACGAGCTGCAACTAGGCACGTGGATCGTCGAATGGGACCAGCGTCTGCGCATGACTCGTCGTTTCCAGCTCAGGCGTCCAAGCGACGGCGTCACGCTGCTTCGTGCGCAGACCACCTTCGCCTGCATCGAGCTGTCCAGCGGCAGGCCTCGGCGCATGCCTGCCGAGTTCATCGAAGGCTATGGTCCGGCACTACTCGGTGCCTGATCGTCCCGTCTTTTTGCTAGACTCCCGCTTTTTCTCGAGACCCCAACATGCAAATTGCCCTGGCCCCCATGGAGGGTCTGGTCGACAACATCTTGCGCGACGTGCTGACCCGTGTCGGTGGCATCGACTGGTGTGTCACCGAGTTCATCCGCGTCTGCGATCGCCTGCTGCCGCCCTCGTCATTCGACAAGTTGGCGCCTGAGCTGCGCCATGGGGCTCAAACAGCGGCAGGTGTGCCCATGCGTGTGCAGTTGCTGGGCTCGGACCCCGTATGCCTGGCAGAGAATGCCGCGTTGGCTTGCGAGCTGGGTGCGCCGGTTATCGACCTGAACTTCGGTTGTCCGGCCAAGACCGTCAATAAATCCCGCGGTGGCGCCGTGCTGCTCAAGGAGCCTGAACTGCTGCACGCCATTGTCCATGAAGTTCGCCGCGCCGTACCTGCGCATATCCCTGTGACCGCCAAGATGCGTCTGGGCTTCGACAGTCCAGACGGTGCGCTGGAGTGCGGTACGGCGCTGGCCGAAGGCGGGGCAGCGCACCTGGTGGTGCATGCGCGAACCAAGGTCGAAGGTTACAAGCCGCCAGCCCATTGGGAATGGGTGGCGCGGGTGCAGGACGTGGTTCAGGTACCGGTGTTCGCCAACGGCGAAATCTGGACGGTCGAGGACTGGCGGCGCTGCCGCGAGGTCAGCGGTGCCGAACACATCATGTTGGGGCGTGGTCTGGTGTCTCGGCCCGACTTGGCACTGCAGATCGCAGCAGCACACGAGGGGCGCGACTACCGACCTTTGGCCTGGTGCGAACTGTTGCCGCTGTTGCGCGAATTCTGGCGTCAGGCCCAGGCCAAGCTGTCGCCGCGCTATGCGCCAGGACGGATGAAGCAGTGGCTGGCCATGTTGACTCGCAGCTATCCAGAGGCTGTGGCACTGTTCGCCCAATTGCGCCGTGAAGACGACTGCCAGCGGATCAGTCAGTTGCTGGGCGTTGGAGTACTCACCGGGCAAGGCGTTGAACTGGATGTTGCCTGAAGGGCACACGAATTTTTTGCCGATGTCCCTTGAAACCGTTGTTGAAGACCTTATCTCTTGAGTACGCGATGCCGAAGTCGGGTCGCGAAGTGACTTACTTGCTGAATCTCAGGAGTTAATGACTATGACTACCGCTTTCTCCCTCGCACCGCTGTTCCGCCACTCCGTTGGCTTCGACCGTTTCAATGACTTGTTCGAGTCTGCGGCACGTAACGAGGCTGGTAGCAGCTACCCGCCCTACAACGTTGAAAAGCATGGTGATGACCAGTACCGCATCGTTATTGCTGCCGCCGGCCTGCAGGAGCAGGACCTCGATCTACAGGTCGAGAAGGGTGTACTGACGGTCTCGGGTGGCAAGCGTGACAAGGCCGCCACCGAGGTGACCTATCTGCATCAAGGTATTGCCCAGCGCGCGTTCAAGCTGTCGTTCCGTCTGGCCGATCACATCGAGGTCAAGGCCGCCGACCTGGCCAACGGGCTGCTGAGCATAGACCTCCTGCGTGTCGTGCCGGAAGAAGCCAAGGCCAAGCGCATTCCAATCAATGGCGATAAGCCAGCGCTCAATTGATACCTTGAAACTGCTCGGTGAGCATCGATCGGGGCCGCTTTGCGGCTCCGATCTTGTTGGCGTTGCGCATCGTTCTACCTGATTTCTCTCGCCAGCCAGTCATGTGCGACCGCTTGTCTCAGCCAATAGACGGCGAAACTCAGCCAGAGCCAGTGGTCGGCTGAACAGATAACCCTGATAGAGATGACAGCCTTGGCGCTGGAGGAACGTCAGTTGTTCGGTCAACTCGACACCTTCGGCGATTACCGTCAGCCCGAGGCTGTGTGCCATGGCGACGATGGCGCGAACGATTTCCGCATCGTTCGAATCGTTGGGTGCATCGCGCACGAAGGTCTGATCGATCTTCAGTGCATCGACGGGCAACCGCTTGAGGTAGGTCAGCGAGGAATAGCCCGTGCCGAAATCGTCCATGGCGAAGGTCACGCCGTGACGCTTGAGCTCGCGCATCTTGCCGATGGTGTCCTCCAGGTTCTGGATCACGATCCCCTCGGTGATTTCCAGCTTGAGCATGTAGCGGGGCAGATGATGCTCGTCCAGGCTGCGCAAAACCCTTTCGACGAAATCATTCTGGCGAAATTGTTTGGGGCTGATGTTCACGCACAGGCTGAACTCACCAGCATCGATCAAGCCCTCATCCAGCAGGCGCGCGCAGGCCTCGCAGGCCTGGTCGAGGATCCAACTGCCCACCTCGAGTATCAGTCCGCTTTCCTCCAGCACCTGTATGAACAGCGCAGGGGATTGCTGCCCCAATTGTGGGTGATGCCAGCGCAGCAAGACCTCTACGCCCACGATGCGATTGGCGCGCGCGTCAACCTGGGGCTGGAAGTGCAGCGCCAGTTCGTCACGCGACAGCGCCAAGCGCAGGTCGTTTTCCATGCGCAGCCGTTCGCTGGCGGCTTCCTGCATGGTGGTGTGAAACAGTTGCGTGGTGTTGCGTCCCGAGTCCTTGGCCCGGTACAGGGCGATGTCGGCACGTTTGAGCAGGTCGGCCGGGGTGGAGCCATGATCCGGAATCAGCGCTACGCCAATGCTCGGCGTCACCTGCAGGCGCTGACCATCCAGCGACATCGGTGCGGCCAGCAGCTCGCGCAAGGTGTCGGCCAGTTCGCGCACCTGGGCCTCGACCCGTTCGCGGCTGCCGGCCAGGCCGCTGAGCAGCACCACGAACTCGTCGCCACCCAGCCGCGCCACCGTATCCTCCAGACGTACGCTGGCTTCCAGGCGTGCGGTGATGATCTTGAGCACGGTATCGCCGACCGGGTGGCCGAGTGAATCGTTGATGTGCTTGAAATGATCCAGGTCCAGGAAGAGCAAGGCGCCGCGCAGATCATGGCGTTTGAGCAGGGCGATCTGCTGGCTCAGCCGATCGGTCAGCAGGGCGCGATTGGGCAGGTTGGTCAACGGGTCGTGGTAGGCCAGGTGACGAATCTGCGCCTGGGCATTCTTCAGTTGGCTGACGTCGCGTGCAGTCATCAACAGGCAGTCGGTGTCGTTGAGGCTGATCGGTTCGACCGAGACTTCCACGGTCAAGACCTCGCCCTGCTTGTTATGTCCGAGCATTTCCCGATGGTGCACCCGGCCATGCTCGCCGAGGTCTGCCAACAGCGCCGCGCGCTGCTTTTCGTCGGTCCAGATGCCCAATTCGAAAACGGTCCGGCCGACCACTTCGTGGCTGCTAAAGCCGGTCAGTCGGCAGAAGCCGTCGTTGACCTCCAGGTAACGACCGCTTTGACGTTCGGTGATGGTGATGGCATCGGGGCTTGAATGAAACGCTTTGGCGAACTTTTCCTCGCTGGCCTTCAGGGCGGACTCGGCGCGTTGTTGCTGGGTAATGTCGCGTAGCGTGGTCACGCTGCAAGGTCGGTTGTCGACTGTGATCAAGCGGCTGGAAATCATACAGGTCAGCGGTATGCCGCTCAGGTGGTTGACCACTACGGCAATGTTGCTCAAGCCCTGTTCGCGAATGACCCGCTCGATACGTTGGGCGCGGGCGTAAGGTTCGGCCCACAATCCGATCTGGTCGGGGCTGCGCCCTATCACCTGCGTGGCGGTCCAGCCGAACGTTTGGGTGAAGGCCGGGTTGATTTCGATGAACTGGCCGCTGTCCTGATCCAGAACGCAAATCGGATCGGGGCTTACCTGGAACAGGCTGGCGAATTTTTCCTCCGAGGCGCTCAGGCGCTGCTCGCGTTCGACCTGATCGGTAATGTCCAGCAATGTACCGGCCATGCGCAGCGGAGTGCCCTGATCATCCCGGTACAGCCGTGCTCGGCTTTCGATGTAGCGCGAGGCGCCGTTTTCCAACTGCACCCGGTAGGTGATCTGGTAATTGCCCGCCGGCCCTTCGCGCAAACTGCGGTAGGCCTGGCGCATGGCGCTGCGTTCTTCTTCCGGCACACCTTCGAAGAACGCGTCGAACGACTCGTGGAAGGGGGCAGGGTCCAGGCCATGCAACTGCGCGGCGCGCGCTGAGCCATAGAGCATGCCGCTGGGGATGTGCCAGTCCCAGGTGCCCAGTTGTGCGGAGTCCAGCGCCAAGTCCAGGCGCTCTTGGCTGTCCTTGAGGGCTCGCTCGGCGCGCTTGCGCTCAGTGGTGTCGACAAAGGTGCTGACCAGATAAGTAATACCTTCGAGTTCAATGCCCTGGGTGCACAGAATGCCGTCCTGGACCCGGCCGGTCGCGGTGCGGAACTGCACTTCCATGGTCACCGGCTTGCCGCTGTTGCGGGTGGCGTCGAGCATTTGCTGGCGTTGTTCGGCGTGGACCCACATGCCCAGTTCGACACTGCTCTTGCCGATCACCAGCGCGCCGGGCCAGCCGAACATGGCCTCGAAGTGCTGGTTGACCTCGAAGATCATGCCGTCGTGGCGACGGGTCAGCAGGATCGCATTGGGACTGAGGTGGAAAAGGGTGGCAAAGCGCTTTTCCGAGTTGACCAGCGCGGCCTCTCGATCGCGCTGGCGGGTGATTTCGCGAATCACCCCGATCATCTGGCGGCGACCATTGTGATCGTGGGTCAGGCTGCCGTTTATTTCCAGCCAGTGCAGGCTGCCGTCGGGCCAGCGGATGCGATGGCGCATGGCTTGATCCGCCGGTTCGCCATCGACCACCGCCTGGAACAACTGGCGGGTTCGCGCACGGTCTTCTTCGGGGAGCAAATCCAGGTAATCGATACCTTCTGCCAGTGGGTGCTGCGGATCGAAGCCAAATAGCGCCTGGGTGCCGCGCGACCAGCTCACCCGGCCTGTTTCGATATCCCACAGCCACGCGCCGAGGCGCGCACCGTTGAGTGCAGTGAGCAATTGCGGGGCGTTCTGCCACGCCTGCTCCGATTCCAATGGGTCGACTGCAGGAATATGAGGCAGGCGCGGGTAGGTTTTGTCTGGTTTGGGCATGGCTCGCAGACCTTCGGCAGATGAAGCTCGCTATGGATCACACGCCGTACCGCGATGCAGTCAGGCAGGCTCGCGCTGGCTGTCGAGCAAGGCCATGAACGCCCTGGCCGCATTGGACAGCGTTCGTTCCGTATGCAGGATGTAGCCTAGCTGGCGAGACAGGCATATGCCGGGCAAAGCGATGGATGCGACCTGCCCATCGAGCATGGTGCGCGGTAGAACGCTCCAGGCCAGACCAATGGACACCATCATCTTGATAGTCTCCAGGTAGTTGGTGCTCATGGCGATGTTTGGCGTCAGTCCCTGGCTCTCGAACAGGCGTTGCACGATGTGATGAGTGAACGTATTACCGCCGGGGAACACGGCGGGATGGCGTGCGACATCGGCCAGTCGAACATGGCTGTCGCGTGCCAGTGGGTGCTCTGGGGCGGCGACGAAATCCAGTGCGTCGTTCCAGACAGGGGTGGCCCGAATCAGGTGATGAGGCTCGGGGGCCAGGGTGATCACGGCAATTTCTGCGCGGCCGTGGAGAACTTCGTCGTAGGCCGCTTCTGAATCGAGAAACTGGATATCCAGCGCCACGCCAGGGTATTCCCGGGTGAACGCCCGCAGGACCGGGGGCAGGCGGTGTAGGCCGATATGGTGGCTGGTGGCCAGAGTTAGGCGGCCCGTCACTTCTCCTGTCAAATTGGTCAGTGCACGCCGTGTGTCGTCCAGTACATTGACGATCTGGTAAGCACGCGGGAGCAGGGCTCGCCCGGCCTCGGTCAGGCTCACCTCGCGGCCGAGTCGATCGAAAAGGCGTACGCCCAGTAGCTGCTCCAGGCCTGCGATGCGTTTGCTGACCGCCGGTTGGGTCAAATGCAGGCGCTCAGCGGCACTCGAGAAGCTGCCGGTTTCAGCAATCGCAATGAAGGCACTGAGGTTTGCCAGATCCACGCTTTCGAATTCCTTTTGGTTATCCAAAGCATAAAAATTATGAATTTGAGTTATTCAATCTAGCCCTTTAGCATCGACCGTACAAGCCAAGGGGTTATTGGCATAGAAATACGCTGATGAGGAACAGTCTGATGGCTGGCAAAACGCTTTACGACAAACTCTGGGATGCGCACGAAGTCAAGCGACGCGACGATGGTTCGTCCTTGATTTACATCGACCGTCACATCATCCACGAAGTGACTTCGCCCCAGGCCTTCGAAGGCCTGCGCCTGGCCAACCGCCAGCCATGGCGCATCGACGCCAATATCGCCACCCCTGACCACAATGTGCCGACCACGCCTGAACGCAAGGGCGGTATCGAGGCCATCGCCGACCAGGTCTCGCGTTTGCAGGTGCAGACGCTCGACGAGAACTGCGACGAATATGGCATCGTCGAATTCAAGATGAACGACGAGCGCCAAGGCATCGTGCACGTGATCAGCCCCGAGCAAGGCGCGACATTGCCGGGCATGACCGTGGTCTGCGGCGATTCGCACACCTCCACGCATGGCGCTTTCGGCGCGTTGGCCCATGGCATCGGTACGTCGGAAGTCGAGCATGTGCTCGCCACGCAGTGCCTGGTCGCCAAGAAAATGAAGAACATGCTGGTGCGGGTCGAGGGGCAGTTGCCTGCCGGCGTCACCGCCAAGGACATCGTGCTGGCGGTCATCGGCAAGATCGGTACCGCTGGTGGCAACGGTCATGCCATGGAGTTCGCCGGTAGCGCTATCCGCGCATTGTCCATGGAAGGCCGCATGACCATCTGCAACATGTCCATCGAGGCCGGTGCCCGCGTCGGCCTGGTCGCCGTGGACGACACCACGATTGCCTACGTCCAAGGACGCCCCTATGCGCCCAATGACGAGCAGTGGCCGCAGGCGGTCCAGGTCTGGAAGGGGCTGGTATCCGACGCGGATGCCGTGTTCGACACTGTCGTCGAGCTGGATGCCGCCCAGATCAAGCCGCAAGTGAGCTGGGGCACGTCGCCCGAAATGGTGCTGGCGGTCGATCAACGTGTTCCGGATCCGGCGGCCGAGCCAGACCTGATCAAACGCGGCTCGATCGAGCGCGCCCTCAAGTACATGGGGCTGGCAGCCAATCAGGCCATTACCGATATCAAGCTCGACCGGGTGTTCATCGGATCGTGCACCAACTCGCGCATCGAAGACTTGCGCGCAGCGGCCGAGATCGCCAAGGGCCGCAAGGTGGCGGCGAACGTCAAACAGGCGTTGGTGGTGCCGGGATCGGGGCTGGTCAAGGCCCAGGCCGAACGCGAGGGGCTGGACAAGATCTTCCTCGAAGCCGGCTTCGAATGGCGTGAGCCAGGTTGCTCGATGTGCCTGGCGATGAATCCGGACCGCCTGGAAAGCGGCGAGCATTGTGCCTCTACCTCCAACCGTAACTTCGAGGGGCGTCAGGGCGCAGGTGGGCGTACCCATTTGGTCAGCCCGGCCATGGCCGCCGCTGCGGCGGTGACTGGTCACTTCATCGATGTCCGCGAGTTGATCCAAGGGAGCGCAGCATGAAAGCCTTCACCCAGCACACCGGTCTCGTGGCACCGTTGGATCGGGCCAACGTCGATACCGACCAGATCATTCCCAAGCAGTTTCTCAAATCGATCAAGCGCACCGGCTTTGGCCCCAACCTGTTCGATGAGTGGCGTTACCTGGATGTAGGTCAGCCCTACCAGGACAACAGCAAGCGCCCGCTGAACCAGGAGTTCGTGCTCAACCACGCCCGCTATCAAGGCGCCAGCGTGCTGCTGGCACGGGAGAACTTCGGCTGCGGTTCGAGCCGCGAGCATGCGCCTTGGGCGCTGGATGAGTACGGCTTTCGCAGCGTCATCGCGCCGAGCTTCGCCGACATCTTCTTCAACAACAGTTTCAAGAACGGCTTGCTGCCGATCATCCTGGCCGACGAAGAAGTGGACGAATTGTTCAAGCAGGTCGAGGCCAATCCGGGGTATCAACTCACCATCGACCTGCAGGCCCAGGCCGTCACTCGCCCGGACGGCAAGGTCCTGCATTTCGAGATCGACGCCTTCCGCAAGCACTGCCTGCTCAATGGCCTGGATGATATTGGCCTGACCTTGCAGGATGGCGACGCCATCAAGGACTTCGAAATCGGGCACCGCGCTGCGCAGCCGTGGTTGTTTCGCGACGCTTGAGTGAGCGGGCCAGACGCACCGCATCTTGAAACGACCCCATGAGGATCGACACCATGACCAGCAGCACCCACGCCGATGTGGTCCAGCGCCAGTTCGGCGAACAGGCCAGCGCTTATCTGAGCAGCACCGTACATGCCCAGGGCACCGAGTTCGCTCTGCTGCAGGCTGAACTGCAAGGCCAAGGTGCTGCGCGGGTGCTGGACCTTGGCTGTGGTGCCGGCCATGTCAGCTTCCAGGTGGCGCCCTTGGTGGCCGGGGTGGTGGCCTACGATCTCTCGCAGTCGATGCTCGATGTGGTTGCCAGTACGGCGGCGGCGCGTGGGTTGAACACTATCGTCACCGAGCGCGGCGCGGCCGAGCGTCTGCCATTCCCCGATGCCTCTTTCGAGTACGTCATCAGTCGTTATTCGGCGCATCACTGGAGCGACCTGGGCCTGGCCCTGCGGGAGGTGCGTCGGGTGCTCAAGCCCGGTGGCGTGGCTGCTTTCATCGACGTCATGTCGCCGGGCAGCCCGCTGCTCGACACCTACCTGCAAAGTGTCGAAGTCCTGCGCGACACCAGTCATGTGCGCGATTACTCTGCCGACCAGTGGCTGCGCCAGGTCAGTGATGCGGGGCTGTTCACCCGCAGCCACAGCCGCCAGCGTTTGCACCTGGAATTCGCCTCCTGGGTCGAGCGCATGCGCACACCCGAGCCGATGCGCGTGGCCATCCGCCAGCTCCAGCGGGCCATGGGAGAGGAAGTGCGGCAGTATTATCAGATCCAAGCCGACGGCTCCTTCAGCACGGATGTCATCGTGCTGTGGGCCGAGCGCTAGCATTTCGGCGCGGCGCATCCAGCCGCGCTGCTTGAACGAATAGAGGAAAGCATGAGCAAACAGATTCTGATTCTCCCAGGTGATGGCATCGGCCCGGAAATCATGGCCGAGGCCGTCAAGGTGCTGAACCTGGCCAACGAAAAGTTTGGCCTGGGTTTAAGCCTGGCGCACGATGTGATCGGCGGCGCGGCCATCGACAAACACGGCGTGCCGTTGGCCGATGAAACGCTGGAGCGCGCGCGCAACGCCGATGCTGTGCTGCTGGGCGCTGTCGGTGGACCGAAGTGGGACAAGATCGAGCGTGACATCCGTCCCGAGCGTGGCCTGCTGAAGATCCGCGCACAACTGGGCCTGTTCGCCAACCTGCGTCCGGCGATCCTCTACCCGCAACTGGCGCAGGCTTCTTCGCTCAAGCCGGAGATCGTGTCCGGTCTGGACATCCTCATCGTCCGCGAGTTGACCGGCGGTATCTACTTCGGCGCACCTCGTGGTCAGCGCGAGTTGCAGGGCGGCGAGCGTCAGGCCTACGACACCTTGCCGTACAGCGAGAGCGAAGTGCGTCGCATCGCCCGTGTCGGCTTCGACATGGCCCGCGTGCGCGGCAAGAAGCTGTGCTCGGTCGACAAGGCCAACGTCCTGGCATCCAGCCAGCTCTGGCGTGAAGTGGTCGAAGAGGTGGCCAAGGACTATCCGGACGTCGAGCTCAGCCATATGTACGTGGACAACGCCGCCATGCAGCTGGTCCGCGCACCCAAGCAGTTCGATGTGGTGGTCACCGATAACATGTTCGGAGACATCCTTTCGGACGAAGCTTCCATGCTGACCGGCTCCATCGGCATGTTGCCGTCTGCGTCGCTGGACGCCGACAACAAGGGCATGTACGAGCCGTGCCATGGCTCGGCGCCGGACATCGCCGGGCAAGGCATCGCCAACCCACTGGCGACCATTCTTTCGGTGTCCATGATGCTGCGCTACAGCTTCAACCAGCAGGTGGCCGCCGAGGCCATCGAGCGTGCCGTCAGCCTAGTGCTCGACCAAGGGCTGCGCACTGGCGACATCTGGTCGGCCGGTTGCACCAAGGTCGGTACCCAGGAAATGGGCGACGCAGTAGTCGCGGCTCTGCAGAATCTGTAATCTCTCTGGCCCGCCGTCGTTTCCCCTCGACGGTGGCCCACTTTTTAGCAAAGGTGTAGTTGCGATGAAACGTGTAGGTCTGATCGGTTGGCGCGGTATGGTCGGTTCCGTGCTCATGCAGCGGATGCTGGAAGAGCAGGACTTCGACCTTATCGAGCCGGTGTTCTTCACCACCTCCAATGTCGGCGGCCAGGGCCCGAACGTGGGCAAGGATACGGCGCCGCTCAAGGACGCCTATTCGATCGAAGAGCTCAAGACCCTCGACGTGATCCTGACCTGCCAGGGCGGCGACTACACCAACGAAGTCTTCCCCAAGCTGCGCGAAGCAGGCTGGCAAGGCTACTGGATCGACGCCGCGTCGTCCCTGCGCATGCAGGACGATGCAGTCATCATTCTCGACCCGGTCAACCGCAAGGTCATCGACCATCAACTGGACGCTGGCACCAAGAACTACATCGGCGGCAACTGCACCGTCAGTCTGATGCTGATGGGCTTGGGCGGGCTGTTCGAAGCCGGTCTGGTGGAGTGGATGAGCGCCATGACCTACCAGGCAGCCTCCGGTGCAGGCGCGCAGAACATGCGTGAGCTGATCCGGCAAATGGGCGGTATCCATGCCGCGGTAGCGGACGAACTGGCCAATCCCGCCAGTGCCATTCTCGACATCGACCGCAAGGTCGCCGAGACCATGCGCGGTGATGGCTTCCCCACCGAAAACTTCGGTGTGCCGCTGGCCGGTAGCCTGATTCCGTGGATCGACAAGGAATTGCCCAACGGTCAGAGCCGTGAGGAATGGAAGGCCCAGGCCGAAACCAACAAGATTCTCGGTCGCTTCAAAAGCCCGATTCCGGTCGACGGCATCTGCGTGCGGATCGGCGCCATGCGTTGCCATAGCCAGGCACTGACCATCAAGCTGAACAAGGATGTGCCGCTGGCCGATATCGAAGGCATGATCAGCCAGCACAATCCGTGGGTTAAGTTGGTACCCAATCAGCGCGAGATCAGCATGCAGGAACTGAGTCCGACTCAGGTCACTGGCACCCTGAACGTTCCGGTTGGCCGTCTGCGCAAGCTGAACATGGGCTCGCAGTACCTTGGGGCATTCACAGTCGGCGACCAACTGCTGTGGGGCGCAGCCGAACCGCTGCGCCGCATGCTGCGAATTCTTCTGGAGCGTTGATCGCTTCGGCGTGTCGAAAAACCCGTGCCGGGCAACCGCACGGGTTTTTTGTTTGTCTGTCAATCAAGTACAGTGCCGCTCCCGCCGTTCCCGTACAAGGATTCAAAGCATGAGCCAAGCCTTAGATATCGCCGTCGTCGGCGCCACCGGCAGTGTCGGTGAAGCCCTGGTGCAGATCCTCGAGGAGCTTCAGTTTCCAGTGGCAACCCTGCATTTGTTGGCGAGCATGGAGTCAGCGGGCAGCAGTGTGATGTTCGCCGGCAAGAAGGTCCGTGTGCGCGAAGTCGACAGTTTCGATTTTGCTCAGGTCAAGCTGGCGTTCTTCGCCGCTGGTGCGGCGGTGAGCCGCACTTTTGCGAGCAAGGCGCGTGAGGCTGGGTGTTCGGTGATCGACCTCTCTGGCGGGCTCGAAGAGGCGTTGAGCATCGTACCGGAGGCCAACCCTGAGGCGCTGGACGGGCTAAAGCTGCCCGTAGTGGTGTCGAGCCCGAGCAGCGGTGCGATCGCCTTGGCGGTGGCGCTGGCACCGCTTCGAGGTGTGCTCGATATCGAGCGAATTCAGGTCATGGCCTGCCTGGCCGTGTCGTCGCAGGGACGCGAGGCCGTGAACGAACTGGCCAGACAGACTGCCGAGTTGCTCAACGCACGCCCTCTCGAGCCGCGCTTCTTCGATCGGCAGGTGGCGTTCAACCTGCTGGCGCAAGTGGGCGCTACCGATGAGCAGGGGCACGGCACCCTGGAGCGGCGCTTGGTCAGTGAGAGTCGCGTGCTGTTGGGGCTGCCTGAACTGAAGATTTCTGTGAGCTGCGTTCAAGTCCCAGTGTTTTTCGGCGATAGCTTCAGTGTGTCCGTACAAAGCCGAACTCCCGTGGATGTGCAGGCGGTCAAGCTGGCGCTGGACGGCGCTGCCAGCGTCGAACGCGTGGAGAATGACGACTATCCGACGCCAGTGGGTGACGCAGTGGGGCAGGACGTGGTCTATGTTGGTCGTGTACGCCAGGGAATCGACGCGGATCACCAACTCGATCTGTGGTTGACGACCGACAACGTGCGCAAGGGCGCGGCCCTCAACGCCGTACAATTGGCGCAATTGTTGATTAAAAAAATGGCGTAAAAGATACTGGCCAGCACATTTGTCCTACGCCTGGCAGGTATTGGGGACGATTCATACAAGGGAACAGGTCCATGCTTCGAATTCGCAAATTGGTTCTGGCTATCGCGGCCGCTTCGGCGCTGTCGTCCGGCATGGCCAATGCACTCGGTCTTGGCGAGCTGACCCTCAAGTCGGCGCAGAACCAGCCGCTGGACGCCGAGATCGAGCTGCTCGATGTACGCGACCTGACCCCTGCGGAGGTGGCGCCTAGCCTGGCGCCCGCCGAGGAGTTCGCCAAGGCTGGCGTGACGCTACCGGCCTATCTGCAGGACCTGAGCTTCACCCCGGTGATCAACCCCAACGGCCGCAGCGTGCTGCGTGTCACCTCCAGCAAGCCGCTGCCCGAGCCTGTCATCAAGTTTCTGGTGCAAGTGATGTGGCCGCAAGGGCGCCTGCTGCGTGACTACAGCGTTGCGCTCGATGCGCCGCAAGCTGCCACTGCCGCGCCAGCGCAGGGAACCGTCAACCCGGCGACCACTGTGGGCAGCTACACCACCCGTCAGCGTGACACGCTCTGGCAAATCGCTGCGCGTAATACCCAGGGTGGCTCGATTCAACAAACCATGCTGGCGATCCAGGCTTTGAATCCTGACGCCTTCATCGGTAACAACATCAACCAGCTCAAGACCGGCCAGGTGCTGCGCCTGCCGGATCAGCAGCAGATCCGCGCCATCCCCCAGGGCGAAGCGATTCGTGAGGTGGCCGAACAGTACGCCGCCTGGCGCGAAGGACGGCGCCTGGGGCCTCGCGCTCGGCAATTGGACGCGACCCGTCGTGGCGCCGCCGATGCTGCCCCGGCACGGATTGCCCAAGGCGATAACCTGCGCCTGGTCTCACCGAATAACCAAGGTGCGGCGAATGACGCCAAGGCCCTCAGCGACAAATTGGCGGTCGCTCAGGAGAGCCTGGATACCAGTCGCCGTGACAACGAAGAACTGCAGAGTCGAATGACCGATCTGCAAAGCCAGTTGGACAAGCTGCAGCGCCTGATCGAACTGAAGAATGATCAACTGGCGCGTCTGCAGGCTCAAGGTGACGCGGCGCCGGCCGCTACGGTAGCGCCGCCGCCGGTCGAGCCTGCGGTGAATGCCCAACTGACGCCGGCCGAACCTGTGGTCGTACCCCCTCCGGCTGCGGTCGACACCGCGCCGGTGCCGGAGCCAGAGACCGCTGCCCAGCCCCAGACCGAACCGAGCATGCTCGACGATCTGCTGGGTAATCCGTTGTTGCTGGGACTGTTGGCCGGTTCGGCGTTCCTGGTCCTGCTGCTGTTGCTGCTGCTTCTGGCGCGCAAGCGCAAGGCGCAGCAAGAGGCGGAAAAACATCTGCGCATGGCGCGGGCGCTGGCCGAGGACGATGAGCGCGGGCCGGACCCAGACTTGCCACCAGGCAGCTTCGATGGCCTGGACGTGTCTGCCCCCACGGTGACCCTGTCGCCGGCGGTGGTGGCGGCCTCTGCAGCGGCCGCCGCCGCGGCTGAGAAGCCGGTCGCTGCCAGTGCGCCTGTGGTTGCCGATCGCTATGCCGCACTGTTGGCCGAGGTCGATGACAGTGTCGCCAAGGGGCATCTGAACCACGCCGCTAGCCTGCTTGAGCCTGTTGTGGCTGCTGAGCCGCAGCGCAGCGACCTGCGCCTGAAGTTGATGGAGGTCTATGCGCGTCAAGGCGATCAACACGCCTTTGCCGAGCAGGAGCACCAGTTGGCCGACACCCCGGAGAATCAGGGTGAAGTCGAAGGCATCAAGCAGCGTTACCCGGCCATGGTTGCCGTCGTGGCTGCGACGGCAGCCGTCGGGCTCGGCGCCGCCGCTTTGGCAGCAGAGCAGGATGAGCAATACGTCCAGGAGCTGTTGCAGGACCCAGAGCCGCTAGTCGAGGCGCAGCCTGAGCCCGTGCAAGCCGTCGAGCCCGCGCCGCAGGACGCCAGCGAAGCTGACGTCGAATCCATCACGGCCACGCCGGATTTGGGCGACGACTTCGACCTGAGCCTGGATGACGACCTGCTGTTGGACGAGCCGCTCGACGCGCCGGTGCTCGACGCCCCAGAAGCACCGCAGGCCGACCAGATGCAGAGCGGCGCAGACGACGATTTCGAGGCGCTGCTGGCGCAGGCTCAGGCGCAGTCCCAGCCGCAGCCACTGGATGATCTGGCGGACTTCGACCTGGATGTCGGTGAGCCTGCTGCTGCCACGCCAGCCGCAGACAGCGAGACGCCCGTTGATGTCGCTGCCGAGCTTGCGGCGTTCGACGAGATTCCTGAGTTCGATCCGATTTCCGAACTGGAACTGCCGGAGGACTTCGACCTGTCGTTGTCGCTGGATGACGAAACACCCGCCGACAAGCATTTCGCGTCTGAGCTCGATGATGTCAACGCCGAACTGGACAAGCTTTCGCAGAGTCTGGCGTCGCCTTCGCTGGAACCGCATTTCACCGCCGAGGATGCGGCGCTCGAGCCCGAAGCCCTGGACGACCTGGATTTCGATTTCTTCTCCGGGACCGATGAGGTGGCGACCAAGCTGGACCTGGCGCGTGCCTACATCGATATGGGCGACCATCAGGGGGCCCGCGACATCCTCGATGAAGTGGTCAAGGATGGTGACGATACCCAGCGTCAGGAAGCTGAGGACATGCTCTCGCGTCTGGTCTGACAGGCAGCGTGCTTGAGGTGGTTGACGGCAGCCCAGTGGGCTGCCGTTTTCTTTATAATGGCCGCCTTTCGATCAGCTCCACAGGTTTGGCTTTCTTGGACATCAACGACATCGAGGCGGCCGAGTCGGCCGCCGAAGGCTACTCGCGCATCGCCCTGGGCGTGGAATACAAAGGGTCGCGCTATCGCGGCTGGCAGCGTCAGGCCAGCGGCGTGCCCAGTGTCCAGCAGGCGCTGGAGCAGGCGTTGTCGAAGGTCGCCGACGCGCCGATCAGCGTGGTGTGCGCCGGGCGCACCGATGCCGGTGTGCACGGTTGTGGTCAAGTGGTGCATTTCGACACGTGCGCGGTGCGCGACGAGCGCGCCTGGACCTTGGGCAGCAATTTCAACCTGCCCCACGACATCAGCGTGGTCTGGGCGCGGCCAATGCCTGCGCACTTTCACGCACGCTTCAAGGCGACCGCTCGGCGCTACCGCTACGTGATCTACAACGATCCGATCCGTCCGGCGCACCTCGCCGAGGAAGTGACCTGGAATCATCGCCCGCTGGACATCGCCGCGATGGCCCAGGCGGCCGAGTACCTGCTCGGCACTCATGACTTCAGCGCGTTTCGCGCCAGCCAGTGTCAGGCGAAGTCGCCGATCAAGCATATCCATCACCTGCGTGTGACGCGCCACGGTCGCATGATCGTGCTGGATGTACGTGCCACCGCTTTCCTGCATCACATGGTGCGCAACATCGCCGGCGTGCTGATGACCATCGGCGCCGGCGAGCGGCCGGTGGAGTGGGCACGGCAGGTGCTGGAGGGGCGCAATCGGCGCGAAGGCGGTGTCACCGCCCACCCCTACGGCCTTTATCTGGTGCAGGTGGAGTACCCGGACGAGTTCGCGCTACCGCAGCGTTACATCGGTCCACACTTTCTCACCGGCTACGAGTCGCTGTCCGACTGACGGGCGATACGTCATTTGCTAACATCCGGCCCTTCACCGATCACCCAGGGTTGTCGTCCATGAGCAACGTGCGCACCAAGATCTGTGGCATCACCCGCATCGAGGATGCCCTGGCGGCTGCCGAAGCGGGAGCCGACGCCATCGGCTTCGTGTTCTATGCCAAGAGCCCGCGCGCGGTGGATGTACGCCAGGCCCGGGCCATCATCGCCGCGCTGCCGCCTTTCGTCACCACCGTGGGCCTGTTCGTCAATGCCTCGCGTTGCGAACTGAGCGAGATCCTCGAAGTGGTCCCGCTGGACCTGCTACAGTTCCACGGCGATGAAACACCGGCCGATTGCGAGGGGTACCATCGTCCATGGATCAAAGCGCTGCGCGTGCGCCCGGGCGACGATCTGCAGGCGGCCTGCGAGCACTACCATGGCGCCCGCGGCATTCTGCTCGATACCTACGTGCCGGGTGTGCCGGGCGGTACGGGTGAAGCGTTCGACTGGTCGCTGGTGCCGGCAGGCCTGAGCAAGCCCATCATTCTGGCCGGAGGATTGTCGGCGGGTAACGTCGCTCAGGCGATTCGCCAGGTTCGACCCTATGCGGTCGATGTCAGTGGCGGGGTCGAACAGGCCAAGGGCATCAAGGATGCGGGCAAGATCGATGCCTTCCTCGAGGCGGTCAGGCTGGCATGAGCTTGGATGTGACGGTTGGCCGTGCGCCATCGTCCATAGCTATCGCAGCGCGATGCTGCCGGCCGGCCCTGCGGGGCTGGCCATCAGAACACGCGGCGCCGCGGGCGTCGGCGTACAGGTTGAAGGTGGAGTGGTGCAACGGGTGGTCCCGTTGGCCGGTCCATCATCGTTTTGAACACGATTTTGAGCTCAAGGGTCGGGGCAGGGCAGGCGACAGTCAGCCCGCCACCGGCCGGAACGGGAGAAATAGAGCATGAGCAACTGGTTGGTAGACAAACTGATCCCTTCGATCATGCGTTCCGAGGTGAAGAAGAGCTCGGTACCGGAGGGCCTGTGGCACAAGTGCCCATCCTGCGAAGCCGTGCTGTATCGTCCGGAGCTGGAAAAAACCCTCGACGTCTGCCCCAAGTGCAACCATCACATGCGCATCGGTGCCCGTGAGCGTATCGATATCTTCCTCGATGCCGAAGGGCGTGCCGAATTGGGTGCCGACCTGGAGCCGGTCGACCGTCTGAAATTCCGTGATGGCAAGAAGTACAAGGACCGCCTGACCGCTGCTCAGAAGCAGACGGGCGAAAAAGATGCCCTGGTGTCGGTCAGTGGAACGCTGATGGGTCTGCCGGTTGTCGTCAGTGCCTTCGAGTTCTCGTTCATGGGCGGTTCCATGGGCGCCATCGTCGGTGAACGGTTCGTCCGCGCTGCAAACCATGCGCTGGAACACCGTTGCCCGATGATCTGCTTCTCCGCCTCGGGTGGTGCGCGCATGCAGGAAGCGCTGATCTCGCTGATGCAGATGGCCAAGACCTCTGCGGTGCTGGCACGTCTGCGTGAAGAAGGCATTCCGTTCATTTCGGTGCTGACCGATCCGGTCTACGGTGGTGTATCGGCCAGTCTGGCCATGCTCGGCGACGTCATCGTCGGCGAGCCCAAGGCGCTGATCGGCTTCGCCGGCCCACGCGTGATCGAGCAGACCGTGCGCGAGAAGCTTCCCGAGGGCTTCCAGCGCAGCGAATTCCTGCTGGAGCACGGCGCCATCGACCTGATCATTTCGCGTCAGGAACTGCGTCCGCGCCTGGCCCGACTGCTGGCGCAAATGACCGGCCAGGCCACGCCTGAGCAGGCCCAAGAAGCTGCCGTCGTCGCGTGATGAGCGAGCGTACCCTGGGTGAGTGGCTCGCTTACCTGGAACAACTGCATCCCTCGGCGATCGACATGGGCCTCGAGCGATGCCGACAGGTGCTGGCGCGCCTCGACCTGGGGCGCCTGGCTGCGCGAGTGGTGACGGTAACCGGCACCAATGGCAAAGGCTCGACCTGTGCCTTCGTCGCCGCGCTGTTGCGCGCCCAGGGGCTCAAGGTGGGCGTCTACAGCTCGCCGCACCTGGTGCGCTACAACGAGCGGGTACAGATCGATGGCAACCAGGCCAGCGACCGTGACCTGTGTCGGGCCTTCGCTGCCGTAGAGGCCGCGCGTGGCGAAATCTCCCTGACCTATTTCGAGATGGGTACCCTGGCGGCCTTCTGGTTGTTCAGGCAGTCGTCCTTGGATGCCGTGGTGCTTGAAGTGGGGCTAGGCGGGCGTCTGGACGCCGTCAACCTGATCGACGCCGACCTGTCGCTGGTGACCAGCATCGGCGTGGACCATGTCGACTATCTGGGCGATACCCGGGAGCAGGTGGCCTTCGAGAAAGCCGGTATCTTCCGCCAAGGCACGCCAGCCTTGTGCGGCGATCTCGACCCGCCCCAGCCGCTGCTGGATAAAGTGTCCGAATTGGCTTGCCCGTTCTTCTTGCGCGGGCGCGATTTCGATCTGGCGAGCACTGACGCACATTGGCAATGGCGTGGTACCACGCTCAGGGGCGAGGCGGTGGAGTTGGTCGATCTGCCCCAGCTCGACTTGCCGATGGAGAACGCAGCCCTGGCAGTGCAGGCGTACCTGCTGATGGATCTGCCCTGGGTTGCGTCGGATATCGCCCAGGCGCTGCTGGGTACCCGCATGACCGGCCGCCTAGACCGTCGCACGGTGACGTGGCGCGGCCAACGGTTGGAATTGCTCCTGGATGTCGGCCACAACCCCCATGCTGCCGAGTACCTGGCACGCCGCTTGGCCACCCGGCCTGTCTCCGGGCGCCGCCTGGCGGTGTTCGGGCTGCTGGCGGACAAGGATCTCGAGGGCGTGGTCGCGCCGTTGCTGCCACTGGTCGATTCCTGGGCGGTGGCGCCGCTAGAGACGCCGCGCAGTCGCACCGGGCAGGAGCTTGCCATGGCCTTGACGAACCACGGCGCGACGGTGAAGTCATATGCCAGTGTCGCCGCTGCCCTCGAGGGGCAATGTGCGCAGGCAACGGCAGATGACCAGATCCTGCTGTTCGGTTCGTTTTTCTGCGTCGGCCAGGCCCTCGAATGGCTTGAGCGGCAGGCCCTGGAGGATGGAGTAGATGGCAGTGCTGGATAAGGGAATGAAGCAGCGCATGGTGGGTGCGCTGGTGCTGGTGGCGCTGGCGGTGATCTTCCTGCCCATGCTGTTCACCCGAGAGGACGAGATGCGCCAGGTGCATGTCGAAGTGCCTCAAGCCCCGGCCATGCCAAGCCCGTCCGAGGTCAAGGTCGAGCCGGTCCAAGTGCCTGAGCCTCAGCCGCTGCCCGATCTTTCCGAGCAGGCGCCGGTGGTGGTCGATGAGTCCACAGCGCCTCCCAGCGCTCCCAGCCAGCCGATCACGCCGTCGCCGTCGCAGAACGCCCAGCCCTCCGCCGCGAAGCCTCAGGCGCCCGTTGCCGATGCCAAGGTCGAAAGTCGTGCTGCACAACCGGCTGCCCAGCCCCCTGCGGCCAGTGCAACGGCCAGCAAGCCGGCGGCAGCTTCCAAGGTCGATGCCAATGGTTTGCCGGTGAGTTGGTCGATCCAATTGGCCAGCCTGTCCAATCGTGCAGGCGCCGACACTCTGCAGAAAACCCTGCGCAGCCAAGGCTACAACGCCTACATTCGCTCCACCGGTGGACTGAATCGGGTATTCGTCGGCCCGATCATTGACCGTGCCGAAGCCGAGCGTCTACGCGATACGATCAACCGCCAGCAGAACCTCAAGGGCATCGTTGTGCGCTTCCAGCCTGAGCGCGGTTGAGTCCATGCGGCCCTGTTCAGCCTGCGCTCAAGCGTCGGCCAAACAGGGCCTTTTTGTGCGCCCGGGTGGGGTGCCGAGGCTTGTTAAGTTGTCTTGGAAGTCAAGCTGCAAGCCTGCAACGGCGTGACTTTCCGCTTACCCCACGCCCTTTGCTCTGCTAAAATGCGCCGCCTCAAACGTCTGCAGGCCGTACCGTGGCATTTACCTGGGTTGATTGGGCGATCATCGCGATCATCGCCATTTCCTCACTGATCAGTCTCAAGCGCGGTTTCGTCAAGGAAGCCTTGTCCCTGCTCATCTGGATCGTTGCCGGCGCGGTGGCGTGGATGTTCGGCGGGTCCCTGTCGCAGTACCTGGAAAGCTATATCCAGACGCCTTCGGCACGGGTCATCGCAGGCTGCACCATTCTCTTCATCGCCACGCTGCTGGTGGGGGCGATGATCAATTTCCTCATCGGCGAGCTGATCCGCGTGACCGGGCTGTCCGGCACCGATCGCTTTCTCGGCATGGCCTTCGGCGCCGCGCGCGGAGGCTTGCTGGTGGTGGTGGCCGTTGGGCTGCTCAGCCTGGGGCCGGTACAACAGGATTCGTGGTGGCAGGAATCACGCCTGATACCACAGTTTCTATTGGTCGCCGACTGGTCGAAGAACCTGATCCTGGGCTTCGCGGGTCAGTGGATGTCCAATGGGATCAGCTCACCGGTTGATCTTCCGTTCAAGGAACAGTTGCTCGGACCTTCCCGGCCCTGAGCGCTTTTCACTCCGTTTCATCAAAGTAGGGGTTGCGTCGCATGTGTGGCATCGTCGGTATCGTCGGTAAGTCGAACGTCAATCAGGCGCTGTATGACGCGCTAACGGTCCTCCAGCACCGCGGCCAGGACGCTGCCGGTATCGTGACCAGCCATGATGGCCGGTTGTTCCTGCGCAAGGATAATGGCTTGGTGCGCGATGTATTCCAGCAGCGCCACATGCAGCGCCTGGTCGGTCACATGGGCATCGGCCACGTGCGCTACCCCACCGCGGGCAGCTCGACTTCGGCCGAGGCCCAGCCGTTCTATGTCAACTCGCCGTACGGCATCACCTTGGCGCACAACGGTAATTTGACCAACGTCGAGCAGTTGGCCAAGGAGATCTACGAGTCCGACCTGCGTCACGTCAACACCAACTCCGACTCGGAAGTGCTGCTCAACGTGTTTGCCCACGAGCTGGCCGTACGCGGCAAGCTGCAGCCGACCGAGGACGATGTGTTCGCGGCGGTGTCCCATGTGCACAGCCGCTGTGTCGGTGGCTACGCCGTGGTGGCGATGATCACCGGCTACGGTATCGTCGGTTTCCGTGACCCCAACGGCATTCGTCCGGTGGTCTTCGGCCAGCGCCACACCGACGAAGGCGTCGAGTACATGATTGCCTCCGAAAGCGTGGCCCTGGACGTGCTGGGCTTTACCCTGATCCGCGACCTGGCGCCGGGCGAAGCGGTGTACATCACCGAAGACGGACAGATGCACACCAAGCAGTGCGCTGAGGCCCCCCTGTTGCAACCGTGCATCTTCGAGCACGTCTACCTGGCCCGCCCCGACTCCATCATGGATGGCGTGTCGGTGTACAAGGCGCGTCTGCGCATGGGTGAGAAGCTGGCCGACAAGATCCGTCGCGAGCGCCCCGAGCACGACATCGACGTGGTCATCCCGATTCCGGACACCAGCCGCACCGCAGCCCTGGAACTGGCCAACCACCTGGGCGTGAAATTCCGTGAAGGCTTCGTCAAGAACCGTTACATCGGCCGCACCTTCATCATGCCTGGCCAGGCGGCACGCAAGAAGTCGGTACGGCAAAAGCTCAATGCCATCGAATTGGAATTCCGTGGCAAGAACGTGATGCTGGTGGACGACTCGATCGTGCGCGGCACCACCTGCAAACAGATCATTCAGATGGCCCGCGAGGCCGGGGCGAAGAATGTCTACTTCTGCTCCGCAGCGCCCGCTGTACGCTACCCCAACGTCTACGGCATCGACATGCCGAGCGCTCACGAGCTGATCGCCCACAACCGTACCACTGAACAGGTGGCCGAGTTGATCGGCGCCGACTGGCTGATCTATCAGGACCTCCCGGACCTGATCGACTCGGTCGGTGGCGGCAAGATCAAGATCGAGCATTTCGATTGCGCGGTGTTCAACGGTGAGTACGTCACCGGCGACATCGACGACGTCTACCTGGAGCGGATCGAACAGGCGCGCAATGACGCTGCCAAGGTCAAGACCCAGGCCGTCAGCGCGATCATCGACCTGTACAACAACTGATCTGCACTTTGTGAGGAGTACGGCATGACGGATCAATGGGAGGCCGGACGGCTGGACAGCGACTTGGAGGGTGTCGGTTTCGACACCCTGGCAGTGCGCGCCGGCCAGCACCGGACGCCTGAGGCCGAGCACAGCGAAGCGCTGTTCCTGACCTCCAGCTATGTGTTCCGCACCGCGGCCGATGCGGCTGCGCGGTTTGCTGGTGAAACGCCAGGTAACGTCTATTCGCGCTACACCAACCCGACGGTGCGCGCCTTCGAAGAGCGCCTGGCGGCGATGGAGGGGGCCGAGCAGGCCGTGGCTACCTCCACGGGCATGGCGTCGATTCTGGCCGTGGTCATGTCGCTGTGCAGCGCTGGCGATCATGTGCTGGTGTCGCAGAGTGTCTTTGGCTCGACCATCAGCTTGTTCGAGAAGTACTTCAAGCGTTTCGGCCTGCAGGTGGACTACGTGCCGCTGGTCGATCTGGGGGCCTGGAAGAGTGCGCTGAAGACCAACACCAAACTCTTGATCGTCGAGTCGCCGTCCAATCCACTGGCCGAGCTGGTGGACATCCGCGCGCTGGCCGATATCGCCCACGCCGGTGATGCGATGCTGGTGGTGGACAACTGCTTCAGCACGCCAGCGCTGCAGCAGCCTCTGAAGCTGGGCGCCGACATCGTCTTCCATTCCGCGACCAAGTTCATCGACGGCCAGGGCCGTTGCATGGGCGGTGCGGTAGCCGGGCGTGCCGAGCAGATGAAGGAAGTGGTGGGTTTCCTGCGCACCGCAGGCCCGACGCTCAGCCCCTTCAATGCGTGGATCTTCACCAAGGGCCTGGAGACGCTCAAGCTGCGCATGCGTGCGCATTGCGAGAGCGCTCAGGCCTTGGCCGAATGGCTGGAGCGCCAGGACGGTATCGAGAAAGTGCACTACGCGGGTCTGCCCAGCCATCCCCAGCATGAGTTGGCCAAACGGCAGATGAGTGGTTTCGGCGCGGTCGTCAGCTTCGAGGTCAAGGGTGGCAAAGAGGGCGCCTGGCGCTTCATCGACGCCACTCGGGTGATCTCCATCACCACCAACCTGGGTGACAGCAAGACCACCATTGCCCATCCGGCAACCACTTCCCATGGTCGCCTGACGCCACAGGAGCGCGAAGCTGCCGGTATTCGTGACAGCCTCATTCGCGTGGCCGTGGGACTGGAAGACGTGGCCGATCTGCAGGCCGATCTCGCCCGCGGCCTGGCCGCGCTGTGATCGACTGGCCAGGTGAGGCGCCCGACCACAACGGTCGGGTCGCCCTGGTGACCGGGGCCGCGCGCGGCATTGGTCTGGGCATCGCCGCCTGGCTGATCTGCGAAGGCTGGCAAGTGGTGCTTACCGACCTGGATCGCCCACGCGGCGCCAAGGTGGCCAAGGCACTGGGCAGCAATGCCTGGTTCATCGCCATGGATGTGGCCGACGAGGCCCAGGTCATCGCGGGCGTCGCCGAGGTGCTCGGCCAGTTCGGTCGTCTGGATGCGCTGGTGTGCAACGCGGCCATCGCCAATCCCCACAACCACACCCTGGAAAGCCTCAGTCTGGCGCAGTGGAACCGGGTGCTGGCGGTCAACCTCAGCGGTGCGATGCTGCTGGCCAAGCATTGTGCACCGTACCTGCGTGCCCACGGCGGTTCGATCGTCAACCTGGCGTCGACCCGCGCCCGTCAGTCTGAACCGGATACCGAGGCCTATGCCGCGAGCAAGGGTGGCCTGGTTGCCCTGACCCATGCCTTGGCCATCAGCCTGGCGCCGGAGATTCGCGTCAACGCGGTGAGCCCCGGCTGGATTGACGCACGCGACCCGTCGCAGCGCCGCGCCGAGCCTTTGAGCGACGCCGACCACGCCCAGCACCCGGCAGGTCGGGTAGGGACTGTGGAGGATGTGGCTGCGCTGGTGGTCTGGTTGCTGTCGCGTCAGGCCAGCTTCGTCACCGGCCAGGAGTTCGTGGTCGACGGCGGCATGACCCGCAAGATGATCTACAACTGAGCGGCAAGTTTTAAGCGGCAAGCTACAAGTAGGAGCGCTGTCGAGCCTGCCGGCGCGTTCATATGCGATCAGGCTTTTTCTCGCCACTTGCGGCTTGAAGCTTTCCGCTGTTTTTGAAAAAAAACTCAACAGGGCTATTGACTTAGCTTCGGCACCTGCGTAAATTTCGCGGCCTCAGCGAAGCAAACGCAACAAGCAACATCGCGGGGGTGATTAGCTCAGCCGGGAGAGCATCTGCCTTACAAGCAGAGGGTCGGCGGTTCGATCCCGTCATCACCCACCACTTCCTGAGAGTTCCTGGACCGGAACGCTTCCAACGAAGCTTTCCAGCAGAGAGGAACAGGACGCAAGTCCACTATGCGCAGCGGTAGTTCAGTCGGTTAGAATACCGGCCTGTCACGCCGGGGGTCGCGGGTTCGAGTCCCGTCCGCTGCGCCACTTCTTCAACGGATGGGTGAGATTCACCGGTCCGTGGTCATAAGGCAAATCCTTAAGGCCAGATCCTAGTTTCAAGCAGGCCTCGGCCTGTGAGATACGCAGCGGTAGTTCAGTCGGTTAGAATACCGGCCTGTCACGCCGGGGGTCGCGGGTTCGAGTCCCGTCCGCTGCGCCATCTTATGCTTCGAAGCCCTAGAACTCTTCGAGGCGGCAATCAAGGCGATGAAACGAGTCGCCTTTTTTGTGCCTGCAACGCCAGCGTCTTGCGCCGGCGAGCAGATCCCAGTTTCAAACAGGCCATGGCCTGTGCGATACGCAGCGGTAGTTCAGTCGGTTAGAATACCGGCCTGTCACGCCGGGGGTCGCGGGTTCGAGTCCCGTCCGCTGCGCCATACTCGCCTCGAGGTCACTGAACGCCTCGAAGCTCAAATCAAGCGACCTGTGGGTCGCTTTTTTTGTGCCTGCTATTACAGGCCTGGCCAAAACCTTGCAGGTGCGATGCTGAACGCATCTTCATCGACCGGCGGTTCCTGCCATCGAGGGATGTGTTGCACAATACGCCCCATTCGTTTACCCGGAATCGACAATGTCCAGATCTAACGTCTGCGTAGCGCTCGGGCTGGCCCTGACGCTGGCGGGCCTCGCCGGCTGCGCCACGAAGAAGGCAGCGGTCTACGAGCATGAAAACTTCGCCGACTCAGGCACCTTCTCGCGCACCTTCGCGGTGGGGGAGGCCGGTTCATGCGAGGCAGCACGCCGAGCCTTGCTGAGCCAGGGCTACATCATCACCAGCAGCGATGCCAATCAGGTGGCGGGCAACAAGAGTTTCCAGCAGAACGCCGAGAACCATCTGCAGATCAGCTTCAACATCACCTGCGTGCCGGACAGCAACGACGAGCAGCGCTCGACCATCTTCGCCAACGCCTTGCAGGACCGCTACGCCCTGAAGAAATCCAACACCTCGGCCAGTGTCGGTGTGGGCGTGCTGGGCTCGTTGTCGATGCCTATCGGCTCCACCGACGATTCCATGGTCAAGGTCGCCAGCGAAACGGTGTCCTCGCCGCAGTTCTACGACCGCTATTTCGCGTTGGTGGAGAACTACCTGCCCAAGCCGCGCACGTCGAGCAGGCTCGAGCCGCAGGCCGAAGCACCAAAGGCGCAACAACCTGCGCAGGCGTTGGGACTGCCGGAGCCCGCGGGGCTGACACCGGCCAATCCTCCGGCAGCGGCGGCGACACCGGTCAGTCCCGTCCAGGCGGTCCCGCAAAGTCCAGTCGAGCCTGCACCGGTGCCTACGGCGAATCAGACCTCGGCAGCCCCAGCCCTCGACGACAGTCAAGGTTCCCAGCCCGTGGCGCCGCCGGCCGATCCCGCGCCCCTCCAGGTGCAGTCTCCAGCGCCCGCCAGCGACGAGCAGACCGCACCGGTGCAACAGAGCGAGTGAACCTCTCGCTGATGTCCTCGCTCATATGTTTGTCATGATGTTTTAACCTGGCCCGCTTAGCGTGACGGCCACAGACGAGAAGATGAGCGAGAGGACGCAGGCCCATGGACGATTATCAGGAAGAGTTGCTTGAGTTCCAGGCGTACGAACTGGACATCCCCGAGCAGGCAGAAGATGCCACCGAGCTTTAACCCATTCGCCGCTGCTGGCGGCGAAACTCCCCCGGCGTCAGGCCCGTCCAGCGCTTGAATGCGCGCTGGAAGGCCTCTGCCGAAGCGAACCCCAACAGATAGGCGATCTCCCCGAAGGCCAGCGCGGTATCGCGGATGTAGGTCTGCGCGAGGTCGCGTCGTGTGTCGTTGAGCAGGCTGCGGAAACTCGTGCCCTCTTCAGCAAGCTTGCGCCGCAAGGTCCAACTGGGCATGTGCAACTGTTGCGACACCTGCTCCAAGTCAGGCTCGCGTCCACCGCTGAGCAAGGGGCCCAGCAGATGAATGATGCGCTCGCTCAGGCTGCGCACACGGGTGCGCTGTACCCACTCGGCTTCGCACAGTTGCAGCAAATGTCGCCAGGTGCTGGGGCAGTGCTGCGGGTTGCGCGCATCGAGCACCTCGTGTGCAAGGTGCAGTTGATTGCAGCCGGCATCGAACTGCACAGGCGCACTGCACAGGCTTTGATACTGGGCGCAGTACGCAGGCGCTTCGAACTCGATTTCCAAACGGTCAGCGATGGCGGGTGTGCCCGTTACGGCTGACAGTTGCGCCAGCCACCCGGAAAGCACCGAGTCGACGACGAAGCGGTTATAGGCGTTGTAGGGGCTGATCGAGTAGAACCGCAGCCAGGCGCCCTGTGGGTCTTCGATGAACGCAGAGCTGCCCCTGTAGTTGGCGGCATACAGTGGCTCGAAACGCAGCAGTGTGTGCGCCGCTTCGCGCACGGTCGGTGCCTGCGCGGCGGTCACGCCGGCCAGGCCTGCCTGCGCCAGCCGGCTGAGGCGGCCCATGTGCAGACCCAGCGCCGGCTCGCCACACAGCTCGATCGCCGCATGACCCAGGTGCATGTAGCGCGGGATCGACAAGCGTGCCCCGGCCTCATCCAGGCGCGGTGTATCCAGGCCGTAGCGCTGTAGCAAGGGTGCCGGATCATGGCCCAGTTCACGCATGGCTTGGGTCAAAGGCTGGACGAATCCGACTGACAGATCACCCAGGCGCACGCGCTCGCGCATCAATCTACAGCCACAGGTTCAGCAGGCGCGCGCCCGGGCTCGGTCGGCCCACCAACTGCTCGCCTGCCTGGTTGGCGAAACCCTGGCCGTCGCTGCCCAGCTCCCAGAACTGTCCACGCATGAATACGCTGAGGCTGGGCAGGCCAGGGTTGGCCGCTCGGGTCAACTGGTGCCACGCCATCTCTTCGCTGGTCTGGCCCTTGGCCAGCGGCAACTCGGCCGCCGCAGCTTGATGGCGATTGCCCCGCCACGGTTGTTGCCAACTGCCCTTGCCGCTGAGAAATACGGGATTGGCGATCAATTGTGCCGATTGGCGCACCAGTTGTTCGTGGTTGCGCGGGTACCAACTGTCGCTGCCGACCAGCACCCCCAGGCGCCCGGCCGCGGTCTGCAGCACCTGCAATGGGCGTGACTGGCCATCGTCGATGTAACGCCGTGCTTCACTGTCGACATACTGCTGCAACTGCGGTTGCCCAAGCGGCGAGCCATCACTGGCGAACACCAGGCTGCTGTTGTACAGCGGGCCGCTGCCGACCTTGAGTCGGCCCTCTTCGACGTAGGGCGCTGGCAGCACGATGGAACCGGCCACCAGGGTGACGCCGAACTCGCGGGCCAGACCGCCGAAGAGCTGCTGATAGTCGGTCGCCATCTGCCGCGCCTTCATGCGCAGATGCGCGTCTGAGCGACGGTCGTCGCCGGTCGCGGCCAGCATGGCCAGGCCGTAGTGCAAGGGGTTGCTCAATTCCAGCCATTGCCAGGCGTCGCGCAAGCGAGTGGCCTGGTACAGCTCGTTCTTCTCGCCGCGCGTCCACAGCCAGGTGCCGATGTGCTCGGGCAGCACCACCACCGTGCGCGAGCTGACCAGGCCCTGATCACGGGCTTGACTCAGGTAAGCCGAGAGCTTGCGGTGCAGGCGTTCGAGGTTTTGGTAGTCGCTAGGGTAGAGCAGCGGCTCGATCCCCAGCAGATTGCCACGATCGCCAGGCACGCCTTGGTCGAGCACCCGCTCGATGCGCAGGTCGGAGAGGAAGTGGCCTTCCGGGCGCTGCTGGGTCCAGAACGCGTAGCCGCACAGGGCGGCGATCATCACCAGCGCCAGAGCGCTTGCCAGAAGTTTGCGCATGAAGCGATACGGCACCTTGAAAGGACGGTGTCCTAGGGTAGTCGTGCTGCACGTCAGGATCAACGAATTGTCAGTTTCGATCATTGAGCCCGTTCAAACGCCTGTTTAATGTCACTGCCAGACAACCGACGGGCCCCGGACGAGGCGCCCGCATTCCGTGATCATGCCCTCTGTGGAGACCTCCATGGCCGCTCAACACTATCCCCACCTGCTGGCCCCTCTCGACCTGGGCTTCACTGTACTGCGCAACCGCACCCTGATGGGCTCCATGCACACCGGTCTGGAAGAGCGTCCCGGCGGCTTCGAGCGCATGGCCGCCTATTTTGCCGAGCGTGCGCGCGGCGGCGTCGGCCTGATGGTGACCGGCGGCATCGCACCGAATGACGAAGGCGGCGTGTACGCCGGTGCCGCCAAGCTCAGCACCGAACAGGAGGCCGAACAGCATCGCCTGGTCACTGACGCGGTGCATGCCGCAGGCGGCAAGATCTGCTTGCAGATCCTGCACGCCGGACGCTACGCCTACAGTCCCCGTCAGGTCGCCCCGAGTGCGATCCAGGCACCGATCAACCCGTTCAAGCCCAAGGCGCTGGACGAAGAGGGCATCGAGAGGCAGATAGGCGATTTCGTCAACTGCGCGCGCCTGGCCCAGTCCGCGGGTTACGACGGGGTCGAGGTGATGGGCTCGGAAGGCTACTTCATCAATCAGTTCCTCGCCGCCCACACCAACCAGCGTACCGACCGCTGGGGTGGCAGCTATGAGAACCGCATGCGCCTGGCGGTGGAGATCGTGCGCCGGGTGCGCGAAGCGGTGGGCCGCGAATTCATCATCATCTTCCGCCTGTCGATGCTCGACCTGGTCGAAGGTGGCAGCGACTGGGCGGAAATCGAGCAGCTGGCCAAGGCCATCGAGCAGGCGGGCGCCACGCTGATCAACACCGGTATCGGCTGGCACGAGGCACGGATCCCGACTATCGCCACCAAGGTGCCGCGGGCGGCGTTCAGCAAGGTCACTGCCAAGCTGCGCGGCGCGGTGGGCATCCCGTTGATCACCACCAATCGCATCAACACCCCGGAGGTGGCCGAGCGGGTACTGGCCGAGGGCGACGCCGACATGGTGTCCATGGCCAGGCCTTTCCTTGCCGATCCCGAATTCGTCAACAAGGCCGCGCAGGGGCGCGCGGCAGCGATCAACACCTGCATCGGCTGCAACCAGGCCTGCCTGGATCACACCTTCGGTGGCAAGCTCACCAGTTGCCTGGTCAACCCACGCGCCTGCCACGAGACCGAGCTGAACTACCTGCCGGCGCCCGTGGCCAAGCGCATCGCCGTGGTGGGCGCCGGTCCCGCTGGGATGGCAGCGGCCAGCGTGGCGGCCGAACGCGGTCATCAGGTGACCCTGTTCGACGCGGCAGGTGAGATCGGAGGCCAGTTCAACGTCGCCAAGCGTGTGCCGGGCAAAGAGGAGTTCAACGAAACCCTGCGCTATTTCGCCAGCCAACTGACTCAGACCGGTGTACATCTGCGCTTGAACACGCGGGTGGGCGTCGACGACCTGGTGGGGGGCGGTTTCGACGAGGTGATCCTGGCCACCGGTATTACTCCGCGTACCCCGTCCATCCCCGGTATCGAGCATGCCAAGGTGCTGAGCTACCTGGACGTGCTGCTTGAGCGCAAGCCGGTGGGTGAGCGCGTGGCGGTGATTGGCGCAGGCGGCATCGGCTTCGATGTGTCCGAGTACCTGGTGCACGCTGGCACCGCCACCAGCCTCGACCGAGAGGCGTTCTGGCGCGAATGGGGGATCGACACCGATCTGCGCGCCCGTGGTGGTGTAGCGGGGATCCACCCCGAGCCGCAGGCGCCGGCACGGCAGGTCTACTTGCTGCAACGCAAGAAGAGCAAGGTCGGCGACGGCCTGGGCAAGACCACCGGCTGGATTCATCGCACCGGCCTGAAGAACAAGCGGGTGCAGATGCTCAACGCCGTGGACTACCTGAAGATCGACGACGAAGGCCTGCACGTACGCATTGCTGACGGCGAGCCGCAGGTGCTGGCGGTGGACAATGTGGTCGTCTGCGCCGGCCAGGAGCCCTTGCGCGAACTTCATGACGGGTTGCTGGCCAGGGGCCAATCGGTACACCTGATCGGCGGCGCCGATGTGGCCGCCGAACTCGACGCCAAGCGCGCCATTGACCAAGGTTCGCGGCTGGCCGCCGCCTTGTGAGGGCTCTACATAGTTAGCACCGGCGGCGGTTGGGCCCTCGGCAAGCTCCAGGCTTTTCGCTTGGAGAGTGCCTCATGTCCTCGCTCGATCTGTCCGCCGCGCTGCTGGCGCAACTGCCAGAGGGTCTGCCCGACATCCACGGTCTGCCGTCGCTCGACACGGCGGCCCGTGCCTTGTTCGAAGCCCGCCTGCCCGGCGTGCTCGACCTCGATCTCTACCTGCTGCAGCTAGGCCCTGCCGATGAATCGGGGCAACGTGCAGTGCTCGCGGCCCGTTCGTTGTTCGAGTTGTTGCAACAGGCTCGGCAGGGGCAGCCGGCGGCGCCAGGCGACTTCGAGCCAGCTGACGCGGCGCTGTCGTTGCGTGCCGATGCCGTGCAGTTGCCCGAGGCGTTGCCTGGCCTGACCCTTAAGCAACTGCGTGAGGCGTTGCAGCAGATCGATGTGCAGCGTGTCGCGGCGCGCTGGGCGGCTGACGCATTGACCTATTGGGACGTGCCGCAACGCGTGTCCGAGAACAGTCGACGCTTGGCTTTGCAGATTCAGGTGCGCCAAAGCCTGCGCGAGACCGTGGAATTGTTCGCAGCGGCTGGATGGATCGCGCCTGAGGCCATGACGTTGGTCGAGGACATCGTCGCGCACCCGCGTCTGGTTGATCGCAGCACCCGACGCGGTGTCTATGCACTGGTCGCGCGGACCTGGGGCGACGGCCAAGAGGTGCTTTTGCCTGGGGTGATGGCGGTGTGCACTGAGCCTGCGGGCTATCAGCCAGCGCTCGGTCGAGTGACCGAACGGCAGACCCTGACCGGTACCACGGTGCTCTATTGCACCGGCTATTTCGGTTTCGTGAGAGCCCATGCGCACTTGCAGGAGGCGTTGCATGGGGTGGCGATGGCATTGGCGGGGCAGGGGCCTTGGTTGCAGGCGCTGCTGCGTCGATTGGGCGCTGTCGATCAAGCGCGGATCCTTGGCGAGCGCGCCCGCTTGGGCGGTGGCTTCGAGCTGTTCGCTCGGCCCATCGACGACAACCCGTTCGAAGCCCTGGCCGAGCAGCAGATCGCCGCCTGGCGCAGCAATGCGATGGCGAACGGACGTTCGCTGTGGAACCCGCAACTGGGGCTGGATGCATCACCCCCGCGTGCACTGCACGACCTGCAGGCCTTCGTTGCACATCGACAGGCCTTGCGTGCCCAGTTGCCGATGGGCCTGCGCGAGCTCACTGCCACGCGTCAGGCGCAGTTGGACGCGTTGATCCTGTCGCTACTGGAACAGCAGGCCCAGGCCGAGCGCTTTTGGCTGGCACTGCCGTCTTTCGAGACCTTCGCCGGCCAACGCATTGCTGATGCCTTGGCCGCACGCGGCTTGGCCATCGACCCGGCGCAGGTCAAGGTGATGATCACCATCACTCAATTCTCAGCCGAGACGATCGGTTCGGAGCTTGCGCCGGGCGTCGAGCCCGAGCGGGGGCATGTCCAACCCAGCGTGGTCGAGTGCACGCTGGTGGAGTACCTGGCGATGCGCATGCATGCACGTGCCGATGCCTCCTGGCAGGTTCAGTTCGAGGGCCTTACGCTCGTCCAGGCCGCACGCCTGAACGCGTCCTATCTGGAGACGCTGGGGCAGCAACTCGATTTGCCTGGGCGCTATGCGCAGTTGCTCACCGATGCGATGCGGCCGACCACGCAGGCGGGGTTCGAGGCGAGCCGCACCGCTGCGCTGTCGCAGTTCGAAACGCGGTTGCGCCTGGATGCGCTGTTGGCCAACGCCTGTGGCGTGCTCGACGACTCGGGGCATAGGCAGGTGCTCGAGGTGCTTGCGCCCTCCGAGTCGCCACGCAGTGGCGCACGGGTGGAGGGCCTGGCGATCGGTGGTAACTCGCTGCGGGACGTGCTGGTCTTCTCCATTCGTGGTGAGTCGTCCATCCTCTGCTATCTTCCGGATCACCCGTCTGGGCAGCCATTCAGGCGCTGCCAGTCGCGCAGCGCGCTGGTCGCAATACTGCGCCAGGAGCTGGCGGGAATCGGCATGCCATCAGCCTGGCAGGCAACGCTGCGGTACTGGCTGTCGCGTTTCGGCAAGCATCAGCAGGCTGCCGTCTATCCCCTGTTGCGGCAAATCGCCGAAGGCAAGGGCGGAGCGCAGATCGCCACGGTCGTGATCGACAAGCCACTCGCGCAGCAGGTCTTCGATTATCGGCTCGCCTTCCTGGCTGCCGAAGCCGACAGCTTGGCCTTATCCGAGGCAGAACTGGCACTTGAGCGTGGCTTGGAAATCGCCGTGGCGATTTTTCGTCTGCTCAGCGTGGTATTTCCGGCGCGCGTGATGACGGTATTGGACCTGGCCGAGTTAGGCTACTACCTGTTCAACGGCTATGCCGCCTACGCTCAAGGCCAGCGTCAAGAGGCAGGCGAATACGTGATACAGGCCCTGACCAGCATCACCGGGCTGGCCAATGCCCGTTTTCCCACGCTGATCCCGGCAGCGCGCGCTCAGGCTCCGGTACGTCTGCAGTCGGTGGGCGCGCGTCTGAGCTTGACGCCGGTGCCGAGCTCTGCGCCCATGGCCGGGCTGGTGCGGATCGAAACAGGGGTACGCGAAGGCCTGTTTGCCGCCGACGGCAAGCTCCATGTCCGGCTGGACGGCCGCTACTACCGGGTCTATGAGGTACACGACAGCCTGGAAGGAATCTCGCGTTTCTACCTGGGCGACGGTCAGGGTCCGCTGGCCCGTTCGCTGTTTTCCAATCCTGATACGCGTGTCGAGCGCATGGCTGGCTCGCCGCGTTGGCACGTCATGCCGAAGCTGCAACTGCGCGCCGGCATGCCGATGGTGCCGGTAGGGCGGGCACCGGCACTGCTGTATCTACGTGGGATCAACAGCAGTCAGGTGCCCGATGGTGTCGAGCATCGTCTGCACGATGGTCAGCGCAGTCAATTGGTGTATTTCGATCTGGATACCTGTCGCTGGTATTCGGCCGACAACCGATTGTTCTATGAATACGATGCGTTGGCCGCCCGTCATCGCAGCGTTACCAGGCCCACGCGCCTGCCCAGTGAACTCGAACGCCAGCAGGCACGTTACGAGTTGGAGTGCGTCGATCGCCCGGTATTGCCGATGCTCAAGTCGGCGGCGCTGGGCGAGGCAGTGCCCAAGGCCATTCACCAGATATGGATCGGTAGCGCCGCTGCGCTGATCGCTGCCCACGATGCCACGCTCAAATCCAATGTGGCGTTGGCCCGACAAAGCGGCTACAGCCTGCAGGTGCATTTTCTGGGTGAGGGGGGGCGGCTGCGGACCTTGACGCAATTGACCCGCCTGCGTCTGCGTTACCCCGGCGCGACATTCGTCAGCCTGGCCGGCGAAGCGTTCTATACCTCGTTCAAAGCCAGCGCTCAGGGGCGAGTGTTCGACGCTTTTCTGCAACCACAGTGGCGTAATCACGCTGCAGCCAGCGACGTGTTGCGCTACCGCTTGCTGTTCGAACTGGGCGGGGTGTACCTGGACATGGACGACCGCCTGCTCAAGCCGCTCGAAACGATCAGCCTGCGGCCGGGACAGCTGGCTGTTGGCGCGGTGGTGGAAAACTATCTGCTCATGCTCAAAGGGCCGAACAACAGCCACTTCGCCAGCCTGGCAGGGAATCCGTTGCTCGACGCGATGCAGGCCGAAATCGTTCGGCGTTTCGATCAGGCACGGTTGCCCGAACAGCGTCCACTGCACGATCAGCCCGGCTTCACCGCGTACATGCGGGAGATTTCCGCGATCAGCGGTCCACGGTTGTTCAACGACATGCGCCATCTGGCCGATGTCGAGATCGCTGCCGTGGACGCAGCCAAAGGCTATGTGTTCGATCTGATCGGGCAAGGCGTGTTCGCCGAGCGCGAGGTGATGCAGTGGATCGAAACCGCCGAGGTGCTGCACCCGACGCTGGAGCGCTTCATCGATGTGGGCAATGCGCACAGCTGGCGAACCACCCGGCGTTGAGCTGTTAATCTTGGGCGCCTTGCCGCTGTTCGACGAGACGCCCGATGTTCGCAGACCTTCCCTCCGCGCCGCTGCACCCGCTGCGCCTGCCCTGGCTGGCGCAGGCGGGCGTCGAGTGCGCGATCCTGCGCCTGGACCTGATCGACCCGCTGATCAGCGGCAACAAGTGGTTCAAGCTGCAGCGGCCTTTGCAACGCGCACGTCAGGCCGGTTCGCCTGGCCTGATCAGCCTGGGCGGCAACCACTCCAATCACCTGCACGCCCTCGCGGCCGCGGGTCGCCGCTTCGGCTTCGCTACCGCCGGCCTGTTGCGTGGTCATCGCCAGGACACGCCCACGGTTCGCGATTTGGAGGCGTTCGGCATGCAGCTGCATTGGCTGGGTTATGCGGGTTATCGGGCGCGGCACCATCAAGACTTCTGGCGGCCCTGGCAGGCCCGCTACCCGGGCTGGCACTGCATCGCCGAAGGCGGCGCCGGCGAGGACGGGTTGGTGGGGTGTGCGCAGATCGTCGAGCAGGCCCGTGCTGGACTGGGTGCACTCGGTTGGGCGGACTATCACGCCTGGTGGCTGGCAGTTGGGACCGGCACCACCTTGGCTGGCCTGGTGCAGGCCGAGCAGGGCGCGCATCCCGTGCACGGTGCGCTGGCGGTCCCCGAAGACCACGGCGCGGCGCAGAACGTCGCGGCGCTGGTCGGCGCTTCGGGCTATCACCTGCACGCCGCTTGCCGCGGGGGCTTCGCCCGGATCGACGAAGCATTGCTGGACTTCATCGCCGCCAGCGAGCGCCACAGCGAGGTGCCCCTGGAGGCGCTGTATACCGGCAAGGCGCTGCTGGCGCTGCGCGAGCAGGTCGAGGCTGGGCGCTTTGGCCGTGGCACTCGCCTGATCTTCGTTCACACCGGCGGCCTGCAGGGGCGCCGCGGTTACTTGTAAGGCAGCATGCGCAGCAGCGTGTTGTCGCGGCGCACGTAGTGGTGGTAGAGGCCGGCCAGCGCATGCAGGCCAATCAACCAGTAGCCCCAGGTGCCGACCTGCTCGTGCCAGCCCTTGATGAACTTGGCCAGGTCCGGGTCCTTGCCGATCAGCGCGGGCAATTCCAGTCCATAGAAGGGGATGGGCTTGCCCGCTGCGCTGAGGATCAGCCAGCCGGCGATCGGCATGCCGATCATCAGCAGATACAGCAATGCGTGCATCAGGTGCGCCAGGCCGGTCTGCCAGGCCGGTGGCCGGGGCAGGATCGGCGGCGTCGGACGCATCACGCGCATGGCCAGGCGCAGCCACACCAGCACGAACACGGTCAGGCCGAGCATGAAGTGCAGGCTCTTGATCAGGTCGCGTTCAGCGCTGTCGCGGGGGAACAGACCGCGAAACTCGATACAGGCGTACACCGCGGCGAGCAGCACCAGCATCAGCCAGTGCAGGATGATGGACAGGCGCGCGTAGTGCGGCGTCGGGGTGGATGAAAGCATGGTCGATCCTCGTCATCAGGTCAGTGAGGCGCTCTTGCTGGCGCCTGCTGTGGACTGTAGCGCGTCGGATGATAGTTTTTCGTTGATCCTAGCGGTGAGTTTCTTCGATCGGCGCCACTCATGCTGACCCACGCCCTGTATGCCGGGGCGATGGCCGTTTGCTGCTGGCCAGGGGTTTCGCCCATAATCGCGCCATCGTCACCCGCCGCAGAGCCTTGCAGGAGCCCCATGGAGCAATTTCGCAATATCGGTATCATCGGTCGCCTCGGTAGCTCGCAGGTGCTCGACACCATTCGCCGACTGAAGAAATTCCTGCTCGAGCGCCACCTGCACGTGATTCTCGAGGACACCATCGCCGAAGTGCTGCCCGGTCATGGCCTGCAGACCTCGTCGCGCAAGCTGCTGGGCGAGGTCTGCGACCTGGTCATCGTGGTCGGCGGCGATGGCAGCCTGCTCGGCGCTGCGCGCGCACTGGCCCGCCATAACATCCCGGTGCTGGGCATCAACCGCGGCAACCTGGGCTTTCTCACCGACATTCGCCCCGACGAACTGGAGACCAAGGTCGCCGAGGTGCTCGACGGTCACTATCTGGTCGAGAACCGTTTCCTGCTGCAGGCCGAGGTGCGCCGTCACCACGAGGCCATCGGCCAGGGCGATGCGCTCAACGATGTGGTGCTGCACCCGGGCAAGTCGACGCGGATGATCGAGTTCGAGATCTACATCGACGGCCAGTTCGTCTGCAGCCAGAAGGCCGACGGCCTGATCGTGGCCACGCCCACCGGCTCCACCGCCTACGCGCTGTCGGCGGGCGGGCCGATCATGCACCCCAAGCTCGACGCCATCGTCATCGTGCCGATGTACCCGCATACCTTGTCCGGGCGGCCGATCGTGGTCGACGGCAACAGCGAGCTGAAGATCGTGGTGGCCAAGGACCTGCAGATCTATCCGCAGGTGTCCTGTGACGGCCAGAACCATTTCACCTGCGCACCGGGCGACACCATCACCGTGAGCAAGAAGTCGCAGAAGCTGCGCCTGATCCATCCGCTGGGGCACAACTACTACGAGGTCTGCCGGACCAAGCTCGGCTGGGGCAGCCGTCTGGGCGGCAGGGACGACTGATGCTCGATCCGGCTCGCAGTTTCGACATCATCGGTGACGTCCATGGTTGCGCGCAGACCCTCGAACGCCTGCTCGACGCCCTCGGCTACCACCGCGTGGGTGGCGTGTGGCGTCACCCACGGCGCCAGGCGCTGTTCCTCGGCGACATCGTCGACCGCGGCCCGCGCATTCGCGAGGCGTTGCACATCGTCCACGACATGGTCGAAGCGGGGCAGGCGCACTGCATCATGGGCAACCATGAGTACAACGCCCTGGCCTGGGAAACCCCGGCGCTGCCGGGCAGCGGCAAGACCTTCGTACGCGAGCACACGCCGCGCCACGCGCGCCTGATCGACGAGACCCTGGAGCAGTTCGCCCAGCACCCGGGCGACTGGCACGACTTCCTGCGCTGGTTCTACACCTTGCCGTTGTTCATCGATGCCGAGCGCTTTCGGCTGGTGCATGCCTGCTGGGACCACTCACTGATCGCGCAATTGCGCGCCCAGCATCCGGACGGACGTATCGATCCGCACTTCGTGCAGGCCTCGGCGGTGTCCGGCAGCTTCGCCGCGACCGCCTGCAACCGCTTGCTGCGCGGCACCGACATGCGCCTGCCCGGCGGTCTGACCCTGACCGGTGGCGACGGCCTGACCCGCGCGTTCTTCCGCACCAAGTTCTGGGAGGAAGACCCGCAGACCTATGGTGACATCGTGTTCCAGCCTGACGCTCTGCCCGAAGAAGTGGCCCGCGCGCCGCTCAGTCACAGCCAGAAGAATGCCTTGCTGAGGTACGCCGAAGACGAGCCCTTGCTGTTCGTCGGCCACTACTGGCGCAGCGGTCATCCCGCGCCGATCCGCCCCAACCTGGCCTGCCTGGACTACAGCGCAGTGCTGTACGGCAAATTGGTGGCCTACCGGCTGGATGCGGAAACCCGCGTCGACCCGCACAAGTTCGTCTGGGTCGATGTCGACCGTCCGCAGGCCGGCCAATGAACGTGGTCGAAGTGCTGCGCCTGCCCTTGTCGGTCGACCTGGGCGGCTTCGTGACCTTGCTCCAGCAGTTGCAGGTGCCGCACCGGGTGGTGGAAGAGGGCAGCGATCAAGTGCTGTGGGCACCGCCGGAACTGGCTGAGCAGGTGTTGGACCTGTACCGCCGCTATCGCGAAGGCGACGCCGACCTGCATGCACTGGCCACGCCCGAACGTCCGGCCCAGGACAACGCAGCGCCCTCGCTCAAGGCTCAGGCCCGCGCCTGCAAGGTCACCGTCGCCGTGCTGCTGCTGTGCCTGGTGGTGGCGGGCCTGACCGGCCTTGGCGACAACCTCGCCACCTTGAGCGGGTTCACCTTCCAGGACTACCAGGTGCAGGGCGATTACCTGTACTTCGTGCCCCTGGCCCAGAGCCTCGGCGAGGGTCAGTGGTGGCGGCTGATTTCACCCATCTTCGTGCACTTCGGCGTGCTGCACCTGCTGATGAACGGCATGTGGTACTGGGAACTGGGGCGGCGCATCGAGCTGCGCCAAGGCCCATGGACGCTGCTGGCCCTGACGCTGGTGTTCGGCGTGGTGTCGAACCTGGCCCAGCATGTCATCGGCGGCCCGAACCTGTTCGGCGGGCTCTCCGGTGTGCTCTACGGCCTGCTCGGCTACCTCTGGCTGTACCAGCGCCTGGCGCCGCACCCGCTGTTCGAACTGCCTCGCGGCGTCCTGGCAATGATGCTGATCTGGCTGGTGGTCTGCCTGAGCGGCGTCGTCGGTCAGCTCGGTTTCGGCCAGATCGCCAATGCCGCCCATGTCGGCGGCCTGCTCATCGGTTGCCTGAGCGGCCTCTTGGGTGGGCTGCTGGCCCGGCGTAAACTGTCGGCTTGATTCAGGAGACGTTCATGTCCACTTTCGCGCAAATGATCGAAAACATCACACCCGAGATCTACCAGAGCCTGAAGACGGCCGTGGAGATCGGCAAATGGTCCGATGGCCGCAAGCTCACCGCCGAGCAGAAAGAGCTGTCGTTGCAGGCCATGATCGCCTGGGAGGCCAGCAACCTGCCCGAGGAGCAGCGCACCGGCTACATGGGCGCCCAGGAATGCGCGTCCAAGTCTGCGCCGATCCCCAACATTCTGTTCAAGTCGGACTCGGTACATTGATCGAACTCGCTCGCGGCTCTTTGAGCAAGATGGCGGTGCGCCTGGACGCACCGGTGGTGCAATACAGTTTTCGCCTTGGCGAACAGCAGGTGCCGGTCAATCCGCTGATCGGCCAGACCCTGCGCCTGGAGTACCTGGGCGCGATTCATTGCAGTCATTGCGGCAAACGCACCAAGACCAGCTTCAGCCAGGGCTATTGCTACCCGTGCATGACCAAGCTGGCGCAGTGCGACCTCTGCATCATGGCGCCGGAGCGCTGCCACTACGACGCCGGCACCTGCCGCGAACCGTCGTGGGGCGAGCAGTTCTGCATGACCGACCACATCGTCTACCTGGCCAACTCGTCGGGCATCAAGGTCGGCATCACCCGCGCCACCCAACTGCCCACCCGCTGGCTCGACCAGGGCGCCAGCCAGGCGTTGCCGATCCTGCGCGTTGCCACGCGCCAGCAGTCCGGGCTGGTCGAAGACCTGCTGCGCAGCCAGGTGCCGGACCGCACCAACTGGCGCACCCTGCTCAAGGGCGATGCCGAGGTACTCGATTTGCCGGCCGTGCGCGAGCAGATCTTCGATGCCTGCGCCGAGGGCCTGCGCGGGCTGCAGGCACGGTTCGGCCTGCAGGCGATCCAGCCGCTGGCCGATGCCGAGGTGGTGCAGATGCGCTATCCGGTCCAGGCCTACCCGAAGAAGATCGTCAGCTTCAACCTGGACAAGGATCCGGTGGTCGAGGGCACGTTGCTGGGCATCAAGGGTCAATACCTGATCTTCGACACCGGCGTGATCAACATTCGCAAGTACACGGCTTATCAGTTGGCCGTGCTCCAGTAAAAGGATCGTCCGCATGCGCACCGAACAACCGCAAGTGATCTACCTCAAGGACTATCAGGCCCCCGAGTACCTGATCGACGAGACGCACCTGACCTTCGAGCTGTTCGAAGACCACAGCCTGGTGCACGCGCAACTGGTCATGCGACGCAACCCTGAGCGCGGCGCCGGCTTGCCGCCGCTGGTGCTCGACGGCCAGCACCTGGAGTTGCTGCGCGCCGCGCTGGACGATCAGGAACTGCACGCTGGCGAGTATCAACTCGATGACGACAGCCTGACCCTGCAGCCCGAAGCCGAGCGCTTCACCCTCGACACCAGCGTCAAGATCCACCCGGAAAGCAACACTGCGCTGGAGGGGCTGTACAAGTCCGGCAGCATGTTCTGCACCCAGTGCGAAGCCGAGGGCTTTCGCAAGATCACCTATTACCTCGACCGCCCGGATGTGATGAGCACCTTCACCACCACGGTGATCGCCGAACAGCATCGCTACCCGGTGCTGCTGTCCAACGGCAACCCGGTCGACAGCGGTCCGGCCGAAGACGGGCGCCACTGGGCCACCTGGGAAGACCCGTTCAGAAAGCCCGCTTACCTGTTCGCCCTGGTAGCGGGCGACTTGTGGTGCGTCGAGGACAGCTTCAGCCGTCAGTCCGGTCGCGACGTGACGCTGCGCATCTACGTCGAACCCGAGAACATCGACAAGTGCCAGCACGCCATGGTCAGCCTGAAGAAGTCCATGCGCTGGGATGAAGAGGTGTATGGCCGCGAGTACGACCTGGACATCTTCATGATCGTCGCAGTCAACGACTTCAACATGGGCGCCATGGAAAACAAGGGCCTGAACATCTTCAACTCCAGCTGCGTGCTGGCGCGCGCCGAGACGGCCACCGACGCCGCTCACCAGCGTGTGGAAGGGGTGGTAGCCCACGAGTACTTCCACAACTGGTCGGGCAACCGCGTGACCTGCCGCGACTGGTTCCAACTGTCGCTCAAGGAAGGCTTCACGGTGTTCCGCGATGCCGAGTTCAGTGCCGACATGAATTCGCGCACGGTCAAGCGCATCGAAGACGTCGCCTACCTGCGCACCCACCAGTTCGCCGAAGACGCCGGCCCCATGGCCCACCCGGTGCGTCCGGACAGCTTCATCGAAATCTCCAACTTCTACACCCTGACCGTCTACGAGAAGGGGGCCGAGGTGGTCGGCATGGTCCGCACCCTGCTGGGCGCCGAGGGTTTCCGCAAAGGCAGCGACCTGTATTTCGACCGTCATGACGGCCAGGCCGTGACCACCGACGATTTCATCAAGGCCATGGAAGATGCCAACGGCGTCGACCTGACCCAGTTCAAACGCTGGTACAGCCAGGCGGGAACGCCGCGCCTGGAGGTCAGCGAGGCCTATGACGCTGGCGCCCAGACCTACAGCCTGACCTTCCGCCAGAGCTGCCCGGCGACCCCGGACAAGGCCGAGAAACGACCGTTCGTGATCCCCGTGGCGCTCGGTCTGCTCGATGCGCACGGCAACGACCTGCCGCTGCAACTGCTCGGCGAGGCGCAGGCCACTGGCACCCACCGCGTGCTGGCGGTGACCGAAGCCGAGCAGACCTTCACCTTCCAGGGCATCGCTGCCAAGCCGCTGCCTTCGCTGCTGCGCGGTTTCAGCGCGCCGGTCAAGCTGAGCTTCCCCTACGACCGCGACCAGCTGATGTTCCTCATGCAGCACGACAGCGACGGTTTCAACCGCTGGGAGGCGGGGCAACAGTTGGCCGTGCAGGTGTTGCAGGAGCTGATCGGTCAGCATCAGCGCGGCGAAGCGCTGAAACTCGATCCTCGGCTGATGACCGCCCTGGGTACGGTACTGGGCAACGAGTCGCTGGATCCGGCCATGGTCGCCGAGATGCTGTCGCTGCCAGGCGAGGCGTACCTGACCGAAATCAGCCAGGTGGCGGATGTCGACGCGATTCATGCGGCCCGTGAATTCACCCGCAGGCAGATCGCCGAGCAACTGTTCGATGCGCTCTGGGCGCGCTACCAGGCGCACCGCGAGGTGTCGCGCAACACCGCCTATGTGGCCGAGGCCGAGCACTTCGCCCGCCGCAGCCTGCAGAACATCGCGCTGTCGTACCTGATGCTCACTGGCAAGGCGCAGGTGCTGGAAGCGACCCTCGAGCAGTTCGAGCACGCCGACAACATGACCGAACGCCTGACCGCCCTGGCGGTACTGGTCAACTCGCCGTTCGAAGCCGAGCGCGCCAAGGCGCTGGAGGCCTTCGCCGAGCACTTCAAGGACAACCCGCTGGTCATGGACCAGTGGTTCAGCGTGCAGGCGGCAAGCAGCCTTCCGGGCGCGCTGGCACGGGTCAAGGCATTGATGCAGCACCCAGCCTTCACCTTGAAGAACCCGAACAAGGTGCGTGCAGTGGTCGGCGCCTTCGCCGGGCAGAACCTGGTCAACTTCCACGCCGCCGACGGTTCGGGCTATCGCTTCCTGGCGGACCTGGTGATCGAGCTCAACGCCCTCAACCCGCAGATCGCCTCGCGTCAACTCTCGCCCCTGACCCGCTGGCGCAAGTACGATGCCGCGCGTCAGGCGCTGATGAAGGGCGAGCTGGAGCGGATTCTCGCTTCCGGTGAGCTGTCCAGCGATGTGTATGAGGTGGTGAGCAAGAGCCTGGCTTGATGCGTGGCGACAAGGCCGTCTCCGCAACCATTGGGAGGCGGCCTTGTCGCGTCTGAGTGCCATGTTGCTGGCATAACAAAACATAACGTCCCGCCCGTTGTGTCCGCGCGAAGTTCCCCGATAGGATCGCCCCACGCTATCGCAGGGCTCTGGATCAAGGGTTTTCGCAGGACCTGCAAGGCATTGACCCACTACAAGAACACAACAGGGGGCGGTGATGAGGGAATGGCTGAGGGTGGATGTCAGGCGCGCAGCCTTGGCGTTGACGGCCAGCGCACTAGTGGCGCTGGGCACCTGGACAAACACCGCGCAGGCGGCCGCCGCCACCGAATACTCGGTGGAGTCGGCCAAGGCCAGCCGCAGTCTGCTGATCGACGCCGCCCACGCCGGGCCGCGTCTGGTGGTGGTCGGCGATCGCGGCCACATCCTGTTTTCCGATGACCAGGGCAAGACCTGGAGCCAGGCCCGGGTGCCGACCCGGCAACTGCTCACCGCCGTGTTCTTCCTCGATGACAAGCGCGGCTGGGCGGTGGGGCATGATGCGCAGATCCTTGCCACCACCGATGGCGGCGCGACCTGGAACAAGCAGTTCGAGGACCTCGCCCGCGAAGCGCCGCTGCTGGATGTGCGCTTCATCGACGCCCAGCATGGCTTCGCCGTCGGCGCCTACGGTGCGCTGCTGGAAACCACCGACGGTGGCCAGCACTGGCAGGATGTGGGCGAGCGCTTGGACAACCCCGAGCAGATGCACCTCAATGCCATCACCCAGGTCAAGGACGCTGGCCTGTTCATCGTCGGCGAGCAAGGCAGCATGTTCCGCTCAAGTGATGACGGCCTGACCTGGACGCCGGTGCAAAGCCCCTATGAAGGTTCGCTGTTCGGTGTGATCGGCACTGCCCAGCCGCGCACCCTGCTGGCCTTCGGGCTGCGGGGCAACCTGCTGCGCTCCACCGACTTCGGCGACAGTTGGCACGCCATTGAGGTGCAGACCCCACGCGGGCCGCTGGAATTCGGCCTGGCCAACGCCACGTTGCTGGGCGACGGCAGCCTAGTGGTGGTGGGCAACGGCGGCAGCGTCTTGCGCAGCCGCGACGACGGCCAGACCTTCAGCCTCTACAACCGCGCCGACCGTCTGGCCCTGGCCGGTGTCAGTGGCCTGAGCAACGACCGCCTGCTGCTGGTGGGGCAGGGCGGGGTGCATCTGGCCAGTGCCGAAGGTGCCGATGAGGTGCAGCCATGAACCGTCCGGAGAAGCTCGACATGCATCATAACGACAAGGCCACCCTGCTCGAGCGGCTGATCTTCAACAATCGCCCGGTGGTCATCGCACTGTGCGTGGTGGTCAGCCTGTTCCTGTTCTGGCAGGCCACGCAGATCCGCCCGTCCACCAGCTTCGAGAAGATGATTCCGCTGCAGCACCCCTTCATCGAACAGATGCTGGAGCACCGCGACGACCTGGCCAATCTCGGCAACACCGTGCGCATCTCGGTGGAGGCCGTCAACGGTGACATCTTCGACAAGGACTACATGGAGACCCTGCGTCAGATCAACGACGAGGTGTTCTACCTGCCCGGCGTCGACCGCGCCGGGCTCAAGTCGCTGTGGAGCCCCAGCGTGCGCTGGAGCGAAGTGACCGAGGAAGGTTTCTCCGGCGGAGAGGTGATCCCCAACACCTACGATGGCTCGCCGGACAGCCTCGACACCCTGCGCGACAACGTGCTCAAGTCCGGGCAGGTCGGCCGGTTGGTGGCCAACAATTTCAAGTCGAGCATCATCGACATCCCGCTGCTGGAGACTTTCCCCGACCCGCAGGACCCCGGCACGCTCACCCGGCTGGACTACCAGAAGTTCTCGCATCAACTGGAAGAGAAGATCCGCGACAAGTTCCAGGCACAGAACCCCAACGTGAAGATCCATATCGTCGGCTTCGCCAAGAAGGTCGGCGATCTAATCGACGGCCTGGTGATGGTGGCGATGTTCTTCGGCATCGCCTTGCTGATCACCTGGGCACTGCTGTACTGGTTTACCTGGTGCATCCGCAGCACCATCGCCGTGCTCATCACCACCTTGGTGGCGGTGGTCTGGCAACTGGGGCTGATGCATGCGGTAGGCTTCGGCCTGGATCCGTATTCGATGCTGGTGCCGTTCCTGATCTTCGCCATCGGCATTTCCCACGGGGTGCAGAAGATCAATGGCATCGCCCTGCAGTCCAGCGACGCCGATAACGCCCTGACCGCCGCCCGACGCACCTTCCGCCAACTGTTCCTGCCGGGGATGATCGCCATCCTCGCCGACGCCGTGGGCTTCATCACCCTGCTGATCATCGACATCGGCGTGATCCGCGAATTGGCCATCGGCGCCTCGATCGGCGTGGCGGTGATCGTCTTCACCAACCTGATCCTGCTGCCGGTGGCCATCAGCTACGTCGGTATCAGCCAGAAGGCCATCGCCCGCAGCAAGAAGGATGCGGTCTGCGAGCACCCGTTCTGGCGCCTGCTGTCGAACTTCGCCAGCCCCAAGGTGGCGCCAGTGTCCATCGGGTTGGCGCTGTTGGCCTTCGCGGGTGGGCTCTGGTACAGCCAGAACCTGAAGATCGGCGACCTCGACCAGGGCGCGCCTGAGCTGCGTCCCGACTCACGCTACAACCTGGACAACCGCTTCATGATCGGCAACTACTCCACCAGTTCCGATGTGCTGGTGATCATGGTCAAGACCGCTGCCGAGCGCTGTTCGGTGCACGACACGATGGCGCCCATCGACGAGTTGATGTGGACGATGGACAACACCCCCGGCGTGCAGTCGACCATCTCCCTGGTGACCGTGTCCAAGCAGGTGATCAAGGGCATGAACGAAGGCAGCCTGAAGTGGGAGACGCTGTCGCGCAACCCGGACATCCTCAACAACTCCATCGCCCGTGCCGACGGGCTGTACAACGCCAACTGCTCGCTGGCCCCGGTGCTGGTGTTCCTCAACGACCACAAGGCCGAGACCCTCGAACGGGTCACCGCCGCCGCCAAGGCCTTTGCCGAGGCGCATGATCGTGACGGCTTGCAGTTCCTGCTCGCGGCCGGCAACGCCGGCATCGAGGCGGCCACCAACGAGGTGATCAAGTCGGCCGAGCTGACCATCCTGATCCTGGTGTACCTGTGTGTGGCGGTGATGTGCCTGATCACCTTCCGCTCCTTCGCCGCGACCCTGTGCATCGTATTGCCGCTGGTGCTGACCTCGGTGCTGGGCAACGCCCTGATGGCCTTCATGGGCATCGGCGTGAAAGTGGCGACACTGCCGGTGGTGGCCTTGGGCGTGGGCATTGGGGTGGACTACGGCATCTACATCTACAGCCGCCTGGAAAGCTTCCTGCGCGCGGGGTTGCCGTTGCAGGAGGCCTACTACGAAACCCTGCGCTCCACTGGCAAGGCCGTGCTGTTCACCGGTCTGTGCCTGGCCATCGGCGTGTGCACCTGGATCTTCTCGGCGATCAAGTTCCAGGCCGACATGGGCCTGATGCTCACCTTCATGCTGCTGTGGAACATGTTCGGGGCGCTGTGGCTGCTGCCGGCACTGGCGCGCTTCCTGATCAAGCCGCAGAAGATGGCGGGCAAGCCGGGCGGCTCGATCTTCGCCCACTGAGCCAGGGGCGGGCAGGCGGCCGGGGCGATATACTGGCCGCCTTTTTTCGCCCTAGGTGGTTCCCATGCCCGCTCTTGCTACCGCTCTCGAATCCTGCGACATGCTGCTGATCGACGGCTTGCATGCCTTTGACTTCACCTGCGACGACACCGGCCTGGTGGTCGAGTGCATGGACGGTCGCCAGCTGCGCCGCTGGACTTTCAGTGCCGAGCAGGTCGCCGCCGCCCGCGCCGAGGGGAACGATTGGTTGCTGGCCGATGCCGAAGCTGAACACCGCCTGGTGTTGATGAGTGCCTTTCGCGCCCCCGATGAGGACGAAGATGAACCGGAACTGGAAGCGCCTGCTGATCGTTAGTCTCATGGGTCTGGGCGTCAACGCGCAGGCTGCCACGTTGCTGGTGGGCAGCTATACCGATGGCGCCAGCAAGGGCCTGTATCGCTATGCCTTCGATACCGACACCGGGCGCATCGAACAGCAGCCGCTGCAAGTGATCGAGGTCGACAGCCCGTCTTGGCTGGTGCTGTCCGAAGACCACAAGCAGCTGTTTACCGTCAACGAGACGCGTGCAGGTCATGTCAGCAGCTATGCGGTGGGCAGCGACGGCGAGCTCGAACCGCTCGGACAGGTGCCCAGCCTGGGCGATGAGCCGACCCATGCCAGCTTGAGCCAGGACGAACGCTACCTGTTCGTGGCCAACTACGCCGTGGCCCCCGACCCCGGTGGCAGCCTGGTGGTGATTGCGGTGGACCGCGACGGCAAACTGGGCAAGGTGCAACAGCAATTGCGGCATGCGCCGAGCCAGGTCAATGCCGAGCGCCAGCGCGGTGGCCATGTGCATTCGGTGGTGCGCTCCCCCGATGGCAGCCACCTGTATGCCAGTGACCTGGGCGCCGACAAGGTGTTCATCTATCGCTACGACGGCGCCAGCAGCGATCAGCCATTGACCCCGGCCACTCCGGCATCGGTCACGCTGCCGCCGGGCAGCGGGCCGCGTCACCTGCTGTTCGATGCCAAGGGCCGGCATGCCTACCTCACCCTGGAAATGAGCGCCGAAGTGGTGATGTTCGATGTCCGTCAGGTCGAGTTGATCGAGCGCCAGCGCCTGCCCCTCACCGACAGCGCCGACCCGGCGGCGAAGGCCGCTGCAGGGCTGCACCTGTCGGACGATGGGCGGTTTCTCTACGTCAGCAACCGTGGCACCGCCAACCAGATCGTGGTCTATGCCGTCGATCCCGAGGATGGCCACCTGACCCTGGTGCAGCGTCGCTCGGTGGAAGGCGATCATCCCCGGGAATTCGCCTTGGACCCCAGTGGCAAGTTCCTGCTGGTGGCCAACCAGAAGAGCAACCAGATCGTGGTGATGCACCGAGACCCGCGCAGCGGCAGGCTCGGCGACACGGTGCAGACCCTGGCTCAGGACGCGCCCTCGGACCTGAAGCTGTTCGAGTGATTGGCGCTCAGGGCTGCTTGGCCATGATCGCCGTGAACAGCTCCGACGCCAGCCATCCTTGTAACCATCGGCGCAGGCGCGGATAAGCGGCCTCGGCGAACCATTGCGGTTCGACCCCGGCGAACTGGCGCAGCAAGGGCATCAACGCGGCATCGGCCAGACTTGGGTGATCGGCCAGCAGGAAGAGCCGCTGCGCCAGCAATCCTTCCAGTTCGGCCAGCCAGGTTTCAGCCTGCCGGCGGTAGTGTTCGCGCGAATGCTCGGGGTAACGTTCGGCGTACTTGTAGCGGTTCACCTGGGCCTTGAAGTCCGTGTCGTTGCGGGCAATGAGCACCTCGGCGCGGGCTGCGGCGGGCGGGTCGTCGAGCAAGCGCCAGTCTTGCGGGTCATGCCGGTCCAGAGCCCAGTGCATGATGTCCAGGCTTTCCTCCAGCACCCCGGCGCCGGTATCGAGCACCGGCACCGTGCCCTTGGGCGACAAGGCCAGCAGTTCGGCGGGCTTGTGCTTCAGCGACACTTCGCGGATCTCCACGTCGCAGCCGGCATAGCGCAGCGCCAGGCGCGCCCGCATGGCCCAAGGGCAGCGCCGGAACGAGTAGAGGATCACCCGCAGACCTCGACATCGCTCAAGCCGTTGCCTTGGCGGCGCACCTGGATTTGCACGGGGATCCGCTCGTGCATTTCCTGCACGTGGGAGATCACCGCGACCTTGCGGCCCTGGGCCTGCAAGCCGTCCAGCGCGTCCATGGCCAATTGCAGCGATTCCGGGTCGAGGCTGCCGAAGCCTTCGTCGATGAACAGCGACTCGATGCGCAGGGTGCTCGAGGCCATGGACGCCAGGCCCAGGGCCAGGGCCAGCGACACCAGGAAGGTCTCGCCGCCGGACAGCGAATGCACCGAGCGCAGTTCGTCGCCCATTTCCGTGTCCAGCACCAACAGGCCGAGGGCGCTGCCGCCGCGCTTGAGGCGGTAGCGCCGGGCCAGTTGGCGCAACTGCTGGTTGGCGTGGTGCAGCAGCAGGTCGAGGTTGTAGCCCTGGGCGATCTTGCGGAACACATCGCCGGAGGCCGAGCCGATCAGTGCGTTCAGGCGCGCCCAGCGTTGCCATTCGTGGCGGGCCTGCTCGATGGCGTCGGCCAAGGCCTGATGCGCCTGCTGGCGGCGTTGGTCGTCGGCCTGGCGGGCGCGCAGTTCGGCGCACTGCTGTTCCTGGGCGTTGAGGTGTTCCCGCAGCGCGACCAGGCGTTGTTGCAGGTCTTCGATCGACGCCTGGACCGCACCCGAGGCGTTGTGCTGTTGCAGGCGCTGCTCGCGCTCCTGCAACAGCACCCGGGCCTGTTCGACCGCTTTCTCGGCCTGCTGCAGGCGCTGACGCAGCGCGCTGACCTCGGCGTCGTCGATGGCCAGCAAGCGTTGCAACCCAGCGTCGTCGAGTTGCGGATGCTCGGCGCGCCAGTCGGCGATCTGGCTGTCCAAGGCGTGCCGTTCCTGCTCCAGCGCCTGCTGACGGGCGGTGTTGGCCTTGAGTTCGCCGGCCAGTTGCACGTCCTGGGTACGCAGCGCGTGAAGCTGCTGCGCCGTCTCGCTGTCGAGTGCCCGGGCCTGTTCGAGCTGGGTGTCGCCATGCTGCTGCCAGGCTTCGGCGCTGGGCTGCTCGCCGAGTAGTTCGGACAGCTCGGCGTGCGCCTGCTGACGCTGGGCATCGAGCGCTGCGCGTTGCTGCTGCAACTGTTCCAGCGCCTGGGCCTGGGTTTGGTGGTGATCGTGCAACTTGTCCAGTTGCGCTTGGCGGGCCTGCTGCTCCTGTTGTTCTTCCTGGCGCTGGGTCTGCTGTTGCAGGCGCAGGCTGATCTGCTGGTCGAGGGCGACGAAGGCGTGGGTGGGGTCATCGCTGAGGGCTTTGAGCACGTCTTCGGGCAGCACGCTGGCCAAGTCCGTCAGGCCTTGCCGCAGTTGTTGCTCGTCGTTATCCAGGGCCTGGTGCTGCTGCTCCAGATGGCGCTGGGCCTGCTGCTGGGCCTGCTGCGCCGCCTGCATCTGCTGGGTCAGGCGCGCGGCATCTTTTTGCAGCGTGAGCAGGGCGCTCTGGCGCTGCTCGTCCCGGCCGATTTCCGTCTCCAGCCGGCGCAATTGGCTGTCGAGCCAGGCGCTGCGGGCCGGGTCGTCCTGGGGCGCCAGCGCTGGCCACAGGCTGTGGGCCTGCAACTGGGCCGCCAGCGGTTGCAACTGTTCGTCCAAGTGCAGGTGTTGCTGCTGGAGGTCCTTGAGCTGGGCGTTGACTACGCCGAGCTGGGTGCGCAACTCCACCAGTTGCTGGGTGAGCGTCGCGACCTGTTGTTGCGCCGCTTCTTCTTCGACCTTGTCGTGCTGTCCAAGGCTCTGCAACAGCGCCTCGGGCTGGTGAAACGGATGCTCGGCGCTGCCGCAGACCGGACAGGCTTCGCCCTCGCGCAACTGACTGCGCAGCGCTTCGACACTGCTGTGGCGCGCCTGACGCTGGCGCTCCAGCAATTGCCGGGTCAGCGCCAAGGCCTGCTCGGCGGTGTCCAGTTCGGCTTTGGCGGCGGTGCCCTGGGCGATCAACTGCTGGCGCTGCTGCATGGCCTGCTGCTGGCGTTCGCGCAGCCCATCGCGTTGCTGGCTCAACTCGCGCTCGCGGCCGTGCAGGCGCGACAGTTCCTCCACGGCACGCTGCTGTTTGCGATTGTCCTGAAGCATGCCGCCGAGCAGATCGATCTGCTCGGCCAGTGCCTCGGGCTCGGCCTTGGCTTCGCGGAACAGCAGTTCGAGGCTGTCGCGCTGGCTCTGTACCTGCGCAGTGGCCTGGCTGGCCTGGGCCTGAAGACCGGGCAACTCTTCGCGGCCCTGGGCCAGGCGGGCGCCGATCTGCACCACCTGACGCACTTGCGGCAGGTACGCCTGCCAGGCGTCGGCCAGCCCGGACAAATGCTGGCTCTCGGCCAGAGTGGTGTCGATCAGCGCCAACTGCGCCAGGCTACGCTGCTGGTGTTCTTGCACCTGCTCAAGGTGTTGCTGGCCCTCGACCAGACGCTGTTCGGCGTCCTGGCAGAGCGACTGCTGTTTCTCCAGGTCCTGGTCCAGGCGCGCCAGTTCGTGCTGGGCGGCGAACGCCTGACGCAGGCGCGGGGCCTGTTCGGCCTGCTGCGCTTGCTGTTGCGCGAGGGCTTCGCGCGCCGCGAGCTGAGCCTGCTCCTGCTCGCCGAGGCGGGCGTGCAGGTCGGCCTGCTGACGCGTCTGCTCGGCCATCTCGGCCGCCAGCGGCGCGAGCTGGGCGCCCAGGGCGTGCTGACGCTGGAACTGATGACGCTGCGGCGCCAGCCGCTCGAGGCGCTGCAGGTCCAGACGCTGTTCGCCCAACTGCTCGCTGGCCTGCTCGGCGGCCTGGAGTGCTTCGACCACTTCCTGGCGTTGCGCCTGTAAGCGCTGCTGCTCGGCCAGCCAGGCGCATTGCTGCTCCAACTGCCGTTCGTTGGCTTGCTCGGCCTTGAACTGCAGCAAAGCCTGTTCGAGCTGTCGATCCAGCTCGGCGCGTGCGTCGGCCGCCAGCGGTAGCAGATGGCTGGCCTGCTCTTCCAGGGTCTTGAGCGCGTCGGCCGCTTCGCGGGTGCGGCTGAAGGCGCGCTGGCCAAGGCGGGTGTAGATCGCCGTGTTGGTGAGTTTTTCCAGCAGCTCGCTGCGCTCACGGTCGTCGGCCTTGAGGAAGGCGCCGAATTCGCTCTGGGCCAGCATCACCGCGCGGGTGAACTGTTCGAAGTTCAGCCCCAGGCGCGCCTCGACCAGCGACTTGTATTCCTGCTTGCCGCTGGCCAGCAGTTGCTCGCCGTCCAGGTCATAGAGGCTATGGCGGCTCTGCTGCAGTTTGCCGGTGGCCTTGTCGCGGGCGCGGTTGGCCTCCCAGCGGGCGCGGTAGCGCTGGCCGTCGATGCCGACGAAATCGACCTCGGCAAAGCCGCTGCCGGTGCCACGCCGCAGCAGGTTGCGCGGGTCGGACGTGGGAATCTCGCCGTCGGCGTCGGGCACCTTGGCTTCGCGACCGATCGGTTCGAGCCGCGGCACCGTGCCGAACAGCGCCAGGCACAGGGCATCGAGCAAGGTGCTCTTGCCGGCGCCGGTCGGCCCGGTGATGGCGAACAGGCCAGCGCTGGCCAGGGGCTCGGCGGTGAAGTCGATGTCCACGGGGCCGGCCAGGGAGGCCAGGTTCTTCAGGCGGATGGCCAGGATCTTCATGGCTGCGACGCCTCCAGTTGCACGTCCTGCAGCAGCAGGGCGAAGTCGTTCAGGGTCTGCTCGTCGACGGGGCTGCCATAGGCCTGCTCCCAGGCGCGGCCGAACAGATCCTGCGGCGTGAGCTGCGACAGCTCGACGAACGCCTGGCCGTCGTCGTCATGGGCCTCGCGCCCGGCGTATTCGGCGCTGATGCGCACCAGGCGCACGGCCTTGCCGTGCAGAGCGGCCTCGATGCGCTGGCGCAGGTCCGGCTGAGGCTCGTCCAGGCGCACGCGCACTTCCAGCCAGGGCTGACGGTTGGGATCGTCCAGCAGATCGATCACCGGCAATTCGGCCAGTTGCTCGAGCAGCTCGCTCAACGGCGCCGGCCCCATGCGCTGCAAGGCCACGGCGCGCGGCACCAGGCGCGGCTCGACGCTCACCAGCGCGGCGCCGTCCAGCTCGATCTCCAGCACCTGGTGCGGGTAGTTGATCTCGGCGAACGACAGCGGAATAGGCGCGCCGCTGTAGCGGATGCGTTGCTCGCGGTTGACCTTCTGCGGCTTGTGCAGGTGGCCCAGGGCGACATAGGCGATGGCTGGGTCGAACAGCCGCGCCGGCAGCGCTTCGGCGTTGCCGATGATCAGGCTGCGTTCGGAGTCTTCGCTGATCGAGCCGCCGGCCATGTGCGCATGGCTGATGGCGACCAGCGCCTGGTCCTTGCGGCGTTTGCCCAGCGCTGCGCCGATCAGTTGCTGGTGCACCTGATGAATGCCTTGCAGGTAGTCGTCGCCCAGTTGTGGGCCGGTGACTTCGGCTGGACGCAGGAAGGGCAGGGCCAGGCACCAGGCGCAGACCTTGCCGCGGGCGTTGGTCAGCGGAATCAACAGGCGCTCGGCGTCGAGCTGGCCGTCGTCCATCCAGTGCACACGGCCCAGGGCATGGGTGCGCAGGCGCCGCATCAGCGGTGCAGGCAGCTCGATGCGCGAACCGGAGTCGTGGTTGCCGGCGATCATCACGATGTCCAGCTTGGGCTGCTGTTCGTGGGCCTGGACGATGAAGTCGTAGAGGCGTTCCTGGGCTTTGACCGGCGGGTTGACGGTGTCGAAGATATCGCCGGCGATCAGCAGCGCGTCGGGCTGGCGCAGGCGCAACTGGCCCAGCAACCAGTCGAGGAAGCAGGCGTGTTCGAAGTCGCGTTCCTGGCCGTGGAGACTCTGGCCCAGGTGCCAGTCGGAGGTGTGAAACAGACGCATGGGGGACCTGTCGATGTCGAGTCGAGCGAACGCGGGTCGCGCTTGAAGGGGCGCTCGGGAGGGTCGCCATGGTAACTCAACTCGTCCGCGACCGGTTCTGCCGATGCTCAGGACCGTGGGGGCGATGCGGTCCTTATTTCGGGTACAGCGGCGGCAGGTTGCCGCTGTCGCCACCGGGCGCGACGGCAGGCTGGGCAGGCGGGATGCTGCCGATTGCGCGCCACAATTCGTCGCCATGCCAGTTCTGGCCGCTCTCGCTGTAGAGCGCCCCATTGAGTCCATCCAGCGCATCGGACAACGGTACGAAGCGCGCGGCCATTTCGGCCAGCGTCTCGGGCTGCTGACGGGCCCAGGCATCGAGCGCCTGGCGGGTGGCATGCGGATCGTTGGCCTGGCAGGCGCGCTTGAGATCGTCGAGCAACGTGCGTGGGCTCGGGCCACTCTGCGCCGTGCGCAGCACTGCCGGTTGCGAGCGGGCGCGCCACCACAGGCCGAAGCCCAGCAGCGTGGTCAGCGCCAGGATCAGCGTCGCCAGTTGCCAGGGCCACAGCAGGCTGCTACCGCCCGCGCCGTCGGCGGCAGGCGTGTCGGTGTTCAGGGCCGGGTTGTCGTCGATCTGCAGACCACGGGCCGGCAGGCTGCTGTGTTCCAGATGGTCCTCCAGGGTGTTCCACCAGGTGACTTCCAGCGCCGGCAACTGCAGGTGGCCGCTGCGGGTGGGGACCAGGGCTTCGCGCTCTTCGCGGTTGGCGGTCATGCCGCGTTCGTTGATCTCGTTGCGCAGCAAGGGCTGGTCGGGGTAGCGGCGCAGGCCGGGTGCTTCGGTGGCCGGCAGCGGCGGCAGTTGGGTGCTGGACAGACCCTCGGCGCGCAGGGTGATGCTGCGGGTCAAGGAGTCACCGATCTGCGTGGGTTGCTGGCTGGGGTCGGGGTTCCAGCGCTCTTCCAGGGTCAGGCTGCGCGCCGGCAGCCAGGTCAGCCCGGCGGGCCAGGCGGCGGGGATCGGTTTGACCTGCAGGCTCAGCGGCAACGAGCTGACCTGCACTTGGCGCCCGCCGTTGCCGGGCTGCTGGCCGCTGTCGGCCGCCGTGGCGGTGAAGGTCAGCGGTGGCAGTTGCAGTGGGCCGCTGCGCTGCGGGTAGAGGGCATAGCGGGTTTCGATCACGCCGTGGCGCACGCCGTTGATGTCCTTCTCGTAGGTGCGCGACTCGCCCAGTGGCTCGACCTTGACCTCGTCCAGGCGCAACGGGCTGAGGCTGCTGTCGTCGTACAGCGATACCGAGTGATAGATGCGCACGGTCAGCACGGCCTGGGCCTGAACATAGACCTCGGGGCTGTCCAGGCTGGTCTCGATGAACACCTGCGAGGCGCTGTCCGGGCGGTTGGGATCGGCTTGCACCACTTGCAACTCGATCGGCTCGCTGCGGGACTGACCCAATTGCAGCGCCGGGATCTGCAGGCTGCCGCTGCGCTTGGGCAGCAGGGTGACGATCCAGCGGGTGCTGGCCCGGGTTTCGCCATCCAGGGTGCGCAGGCTGTTGAGCTGGCGGGTGCCGCGCACCTCGAAATCGCCCTCCAGGGCGCGCAGGTCGGGTTTGCCGAACTGGGTGACGTCCTGGCTTTCCAGGGTCAGTTCCAGGGTTTCGCCGGCCTCCACGCGGGTACGGTCGACGCTGGCCTGCAGCGCGGGTTGGGCCTGGGTGAGGGTGAACCAGAGCAGGCCGAGTACAAAGACGCCGAGGCGACTCATCGTTTGGGTTCCTGATGCAATTGCTGTTCGTACCAGAACTTGCGCCGCAGCAACTGCGCCGGGTTGTCGGGGATTTCCCGCAACCACTGTTCCAGGGCCTGGCGCTGTTCGGCGTCCAGGCCGGTGGCGGCCGGTCGTTGCGGCGGTTGGGTGACGCTGTCGTCATCGTCGCCGGGGCTGCTGGAGCCGGTCGCATTGTCGTTGCTGGGGGCATTGCGGGCGTCGCGGCTGTCCTGGGCCGGGCTCTGCTCGTCGTTGCCGGGCGTGCCTTGGGCGCTGCTGTTGGGCGAACTGCTGTTGCCGTCGGTGTCGCGACTCGGGCTCTGTTCGGCCTGGTCGCTGTCGGTTTGCGCCTCGGCCTTGCCTTGGCGTTGCTGCAACAGTTGCTCGACCAGCGCCTGGTTGTCCAGCGCCGGTTGCAGGTCGGGTTGACGTTCCAGGGCCTGCTCGTAGGCGTCGAGCGCGGCCTCCAGCTCGCCGGCCTGGGCCAGCGCGTTGCCGCGGTTGTAGTGGGCGGCCGCGCTGTTGCTCTGGGCGAAGGCCTGGGCCGCGCCGCTGTAGTCACCAGCCTGGTACAGCGCCATGCCACGCCACTGCGGATCCTCGAAGCGTTCGGCGGCCTCGGCGGGGCGCTGGCGTTGCAGCAGGTGCTGGCCCTGTTGATCGGGGCGTCGCCACAGGTCCTGGAACTCGAAGGCTTGGCTGGGCTGGGGCAGGGCCAGCAACAGTGGCAGGCAGAACAGCCAGCCGCGCCGCCCGGCGCAGGCGGCCAGCAGCAGCAGCGGCAGCAGTAGCCAGTAACCCTGGTCGGCCCAGCTGTCCAGGTGCAGGGTCTGGCCGTCGTCGCGCAGGGCGCGCGGATTGTCGAACAGGCCCAGGCCGCGCAGGTCCAGGTCGTCGACGCGGGCGTGGCGGTAGCGACCGCCGCTGCCGGTGACGAAGCGCTTGAGCTCGGGGCTGTCCAGGTGCGGCACGAGAATGCCGCCCTGGGCGTCCTTGAGGTACTCGCCGTTGGCTTGGCGCACAGGGGCGCCTTCGGCGGTGCCGACGCCGAGCATCAGCAGCGAAGGCCCTTGACGGCCGAGGGCCTGACGGATGCCCTGGCGCTCCTGGGCACTGAGCGAGGAACCGATCAGCAGCACCCGGCCTTCGCCCAGGCCGCTCTGGGCCAGCAGCGCCAGACCCTTGTGCAGCGCCAGGTCGGCGCGCTGGCCCGGCTGCGGCATGATCGCCGGATCGACCGCTTCGAGCAGGTTGCGGGTGGTGCCCAGGTCGTCGGACAGCGGCACCAGCGTGTGCGCGCTGCCGGCGTAGACGATCAGCGCGGTCTGGCTGTCGCGGCGGTGTTCGAGCAGGTCGAGGATCTTGCGTCGAGCTTGCTCCAGGCGGTTGGGCTGGACGTCCTCGGCGAGCATCTGCGGGGTGAGTTCGAGCAGGATCACCAGCGGATCGGCGGGGCGCTGACGGGTTTCTTCCAGGCGTTGCCAGCTCGGTCCGAGCAAGGCCAGTACCAGCAGCAGCCAGGCCAGGCCCAGGGCGATCCAGGGCAGTTTGCTGCGGCTGCCGCTGCCGCCACCGAGCAGCACGGCGTGGAACTGCGGCGGCAGGATCATCTGCCAGCGTCCGGCGCGCTGACGCCGATGCCAGAGCTTGAACAACAGCCAGGCGAGCACGGGCACGCTCAGCAGCCAGAGCGGGCGTAGCCAGTGTGGCCAGAGTTCGATCATCGCCGCCTCCTCAGGCGCAGGCGTTCGAGGCGCTGACGCCATTGCGGATGGGGCTGCAGGAACCGCGGGCGACGCAGCAGGCGCTGCAGAAGGTGGTCGGGCCACTGTACGGCGATCACCAGCAGCACGCTGAGCAGCAGCGCCAGGGCCAGTGGCCAGGCATAGAGCTCATGGGCGGTGCGCGCCTGAGTGGGTTGCTGGGCCACCGGTTCGAGGCGGTCGAGGGTATCACCGATGGCGTCCAGTTCGGCACCGTCGTGGGCGCGGAAGTAGGCGCCCTGGGTCAGGCTGGCGATTTCCTTGAGCGAGGCTTCGTCCAGGTCCAGGCTTGGATTCAGGCCGAGCAGGCCCGGTGTGCCGTTGGCGTCGGGATCGGCGCCGATGCCGATGGCATAGATGCGCACGCCTTCCTGAGCGGCCAGGCGCGCGGCGGTCAACGGGTGGATCTGCCCGCCGTTGTTGGCGCCATCGGTGACCAGCACCAGCACCCGGCTCTGTGCCGGTCGCTGGCGCAGGCGCTTGACGGCCAGGCCGATGGCGTCGCCGATGGCGGTGTTCTTGCCGGCGATGCCGATCTGCGCTTCGTCGAGGAAGGTGCGCACGGTGCGCCGGTCGAAGGTCAGCGGCGCTTGCAGGTAGGCTTGGCTGCCAAACAGGATCAGGCCGACCCGGTCGCCTTCGCGGTCCTGGAGAAAGTCGCCAAGCAGTGCCTTGACCAGGTCCAGGCGACTGATGTCGTCGCCTTTCCAGTGCATGTCGGGGAAATCCATCGAGCCCGATACGTCCACTGCGACCAGCAGGTCGCGGCCGCTGGCGGCGATCGGCACGGGTTCGCCCAGCCATTGCGGGCGCGCGGCGGCCAGCAGCAACAGCAGCCAGATCACCAGGAACGGCGCCTGCTGGCGCCAGGTCGGCAGGTTCAGCCGCGCGCGGCGCCCGGCCAGGCTTTCCAGTTCGTCGAGAAAACCCACCTTGAGCACCGGCTCGCCGCTGTCGGCGGCGGGCAGCAGCAGGCGCATCAGCCAAGGCAGCGGCAGCAGCGCGAAGATCCACGGCCAGGCCAGGTCAAACATGTTTGCGAATCCAGGTCTCGACCGCCTGGGCAAGCCCGGCGATGGCCTTGTCGTCGAGCTTGCACTCGGGCTTGTAGGCGCCTTCGACCAGTACCATCCAGCGCGTCAGGCCGGCGGCCGGGCAGCGGTTGTCGAGAAAGGCCAGCCATTGGCGGCCGTTGAGGGTATGGCTGTGGGCACCGGGATAGTGGTTGCGGCACAGGCGCTTGAGCAGGGCATTGATCTGCTGCAGCCAGGCGCCGGCCGGCGCACCGTCGTAGGGGCGCGGCAGGCGGGCCAGTTCGGCCAGCGCCTCGACCCGCACCGGATCCAGCGGCTGCTCGGCGCGCACCACCTTGCGCGGGACCGGGCGCCAGCGCAGCAGGCGCCACAGGCCCCAGCCCAACAGCGGCAGCACGGCCAGCAACAGCCACCAGCCCGGTGCCGGCGGCCAGATACTGATCGGCGCTGGCGCGATCAGCGGTTGCAACTGATCCAGCGGGTTCATTGGCTGCTTCCAGGGCGCTGGTTGAGGGACTCGCGCAACTGCTCGATCATTTCGCTCTGGGTGCTCAGCGGAATCAGCACCACGCGCAGTTTCTGCGCCAGCAACTCCCAGCGCTCGATGCGCGCTTCGGCCTGCTGGCGGTAGAGCAGGCGCAGGTTGGCGTCCAGGGTATCGAGTTCCAGTTGCGCGCCGCGCTGGGCGAAGCGCAGCAGGCCGGCGGCGGGCAGGGCATGGTCGAGCGGGTCGCTGATCGGCAGCAGCAGCAGGTCGCAATGGCGCGAGAGCATCGCCAGGTGCTGTTCCACCGCCGGAGTGAGCGCGCGTTCGTCGCAGATGACGATGGCCAGGCTGCCCGGGCGCAGCACCTCGCGCGCACGGCGCAGGGCCAGGCCCAGGCTGTCCGCTTGCGACACGGCTTCGGTGTGCAGCGCCTGGTTGATGCGCGCCAGGCGATTGAGCAACTGCAGCAGGCTCTGCTTGCTGCGACGTGGTTTGATCTCGTGGTGCTCGTGGTCGCCGAACACCAGGCCGCCGATGCGGTCGTTGTGGCCCAGGGCGGCCCAGCCGAACAGCGCGGCCGCCTGGGCGGCGAGCACCGACTTGAACATCAGGCCCGAGCCGAAGAACAGGCGCTGGCTCTGCTCGACCAGGATGAAGATCGGCCGCTCGCGCTCTTCATGGAACAGCTTGGTGTGCGGCTCCTGGGTGCGGGCGGTGACGCGCCAGTCGATGTTGCGCACATCGTCGCCGGCCTGGTAGACGCGAACCTGGTCGAAATCCACGCCGCGTCCGCGCAGCTTGGAGTGGTGCAGGCCCACCAGCGGGCTGCGCTGGCCGGGTCGGGAAAACAGCTGGATTTCGCGCACGCGGTGGCGCATGTCGATCAGCTCGGCCAGGCCGATGCGGATGCCGGGTTCGCTCAGGTGGGCGGCGGGCATGCGCGTCAGGCGACGGCGACGACGTCGAGGATGCGCTGCACCACGCGGTCCTGGTCGACACCGGCCGCTTCGGCCTCGAAGGACAGGATGACGCGGTGGCGCAACACGTCGAACAGCACCGCCTGAATGTCCTCGGGGCTGACGAAGTCGCGTCCGGCCAGCCAGGCATGAGCGCGTGCGCAGCGGTCCAGGGCGATGGAGCCGCGCGGGCTGGCGCCATAGGCGATCCAGTCGGCCAGCTCGGCGTCGAACTTGGCGGGTGTACGGGTGGCCATCACCAATTGCACCAGGTATTCCTCCACCGCATCGGCCATGTACAGGCCGAGGATCTCCCGGCGCGCGGCGAAGATCGCCTGCTGGCTCACCTGGCGTTCGGGCTTGACCTCACCGCCCAGCGCTTCGCCGCGAGCCTGCTGGAGAATGCGCCGCTCGACGGCGGCATCCGGGAAGCCGATCTTGACGTGCATGAGGAAGCGGTCGAGCTGGGCTTCGGGCAGCGGGTAGGTGCCTTCCTGCTCGATGGGGTTCTGCGTGGCCATCACCAGGAACAGCGGCGACAGCTCGTAGGTGCTGCGGCCAACGCTGACCTGGCGCTCGGCCATGGCTTCGAGCAACGCCGACTGGACCTTGGCCGGTGCCCGGTTGATTTCGTCGGCCAGCACCAGGTTGTGGAAAATCGGCCCTTGCTGGAACACGAAGCTGCCGGTTTCCGGACGATAGATCTCGGTGCCGGTGATGTCGGCCGGCAGCAGGTCGGGGGTGAACTGGATACGGTGGAACTGCGCCTCGATGCCTTCGGCCAGTTCCTTGATGGCTTTGGTCTTGGCCAGGCCCGGCGCGCCTTCGACCAGCATGTGGCCGTCGGCGAGCAGTACGATCAGCAGGCGATCGACCAGCTTCTCCTGGCCCAGGATCTGGGAGGAGAGAAAGGTGCGCAGCGCGATCAGCGCTTCACGGTGTTCCATCGGCGACGGTTCCTGGACATGGGCCGGGCGCTTGGCTGAAGGCGGGGTGCCGGGCAGGGGCACATACTTTAATCCATCCAGGGGGGTGGCGACCAATGGCCGCCGGAAAAATACCTGCGCCGTGCCCAGCCGAGGCCTACAGGAACACGAATTTGGCGATGAAGATCAGGCACAGCACCCACAGGCTGGCCGAAATCTCTTTGAATTTGCCGGTGCCGGCCTTGAGCACCACGTAGGTGATGAAGCCCAGTGCGATACCGTCGGCGACCGAGAACGTCAGCGGCATCATGATCGCGGTGACGATCGCCGGGATGCTGTCGGTGGCCTCGTCCCATTCGATGTGGGCCATGCTACCCATCATCAACATCGCCACGTAGATCAGCGCGCCGGAGGTGGCGTAGGCGGGGATCATGCCGGCCAGCGGGGCGAAGAACATCGCGGCGACGAACAGCACGCCGACCACCACGGCGGTCAGCCCGGTGCGCCCACCCGCCGCCACGCCGGCGGCGCTTTCCACGTAGCTGGTCACCGGCGGCACGCCCACGGCGGCGCCGAACACGCTGGAGGCGCTGTCGGCCTTGAGCGCCCGCGACAGGTTCTCGATGCGGCCGTTGGCGGCCACCAGGTTGGCCCGCTGGGCGACGCCCATCAGGGTGCCGGCGGTGTCGAACATGTGCACGAAGAGAAAGGCCAGCACCACGCTGATCATGCTGACGTTGAACACACCGGCCAGGTCCATGGCCATCCAGGTCGGCGCCAGGCTCGGCGGCAGCGAGAACACCCCGCCGTACTGCACCAGGCCCAGGCCCCAGCCGGCCAGGGTCACGGCGATGATGCTGATGAGAATGGCGCCGAACACCCGGTGGTAGCTCAGCACCGCGATCAGCAGGAAGCACAGTGCCGCCAGCAGGGGCGCGGGTTCATGCAGCGAGCCCAGCCTGATCAGGGTCGCCGGGCTGTCGACGATGATGCCGGCGGTCTTCAGGCCGATCAGTCCGAGGAACAGGCCGACCCCGGCGCCCATGGCGTGGCGCAGGCTAAGGGGAATGCTGTTGAGCAGCCATTCGCGCACCCGCGACAGGGTCAGCAGCATGAACAGCACACCGGAGACGAACACCGCGCCCAAGGCGGTCTGCCAGCTGTAGCCCAGGGTGCCGACCACGGTGTAGGTAAAGAAGGCGTTCAGGCCCATGCCGGGAGCCAGGCCCACCGGCCAGTTGGCGTACAGGCCCATCAGCAGGCACCCGAGGGCGGCGGCGATGCAGGTGGCGACGAAGGCGGCGCCGTGGTCGATGCCGGCGTCGGCCATGATGTTGGGGTTGACGAAGATGATGTAGGCCATGGTGATGAAGGTGGTCACCCCGGCGATCAGCTCGGTCCTGACCGTGGTGCCATGGTGCTTGAGCTTGAAGAGGCGCTCCAGCCAGTCGGGCTTGGGCGAGGTGGCGAGGTCCAGCGACGGGGCTTCGGATTTGCGGCTTTCCACAGCGAGTACTCCTCAAGTCGTTCTTGTTGTTCTGGAGCCCTGGTCCTGCGCATGCGCTGGGCGGCTCCGTGAGGGTAGGGCAGATGGCAGGATTTCCTGACTGAAAGGTCAGGAACTTGCACGGTGGATTATGCTTTTGTGTACAAAGAAAGCAAATAATGTTTTATCTTTCGTGCCCACAGGTGTCGTTCGGCGGGCTATAAGGGCACTGGGCATCTGCAGAAACGCCTCAGCCTGTGTACAATGCGCCGATACCTTGACCCCCTTTTTTCACCCCAGGACTTGCCAGCTACCCTGCGACAGGTATTACAGTCGAGGCTCCACTGGCCGACCCCTTGTGCTCGAGTGCCCATGAACGAACAGCTGCAACCTCTGAAGAAACCTGCGCGCGCGCCCAAGGCCGGTCGCAGCGGCACCCAGGACGACATCGTCTATGCGCACATCTTCGAGGCCATCCTCGAACAGCGGTTGGCGCCGGGTACCAAGTTGAGTGAGGAAGCGCTGGGCGAAATCTTCGGCGTCAGCCGCACCATCATCCGCCGCGCGCTGTCGCGCCTGGCCCATGAAAGCGTGGTGCTGCTGCGGCCCAACCGCGGTGCGGTGGTCGCCAGCCCGACGGTGGAGGAGGCGCGCCAGGTGTTCTTCTCCCGGCGTATGGTCGAGCGCGCCATCACCGAACTGGCCGTTCAGCACGCCAGCGTCGAACAGCTCAACGAACTGCGCCAGATGGTGCGCGAGGAGCGCGACAGTTTCTCGCGCGGCGACCGCGGTGCCGGCATCCGCCTCTCCGGCGAGTTTCACCTCAAGCTGGCCGAGGCAGCAGGTAACGCGCCACTGGTCAGCTTCCAGCGCAGCCTGGTGTCGCAGACCTCGCTGATCATCGCCCAATATGAAAGCGGCAACCGTTCCCACTGCTCCTACGACGAGCACATGCAACTGATCGACGCCATCGAGGCGGGCGATGCCAGTCAGGCGGTGAGCTTGATGATGCACCACATGGATCACATCGACAGCAAGCTCAATCTTGACGAAGACAGCGCCTCGGACGATCTGCACGCGGTGTTCTCGCACCTGCTGAACAAGTCCAAAGGCTGATCGTCTGCCGCGCTGATCGAGGACCGCTGCACAGCCCCTGGCCGGGCTGGGCAGCGGTTTTTTTCATCCGCGCCGATGGACCGAACGGCCGGCGGCGAAGGTCTCGCGCACGGTGCGGTCGTCGCCCAGAGTGGTCAGCACGAACAAGGTTTCCTCGATGCTGCGCGACTGCTGGATGCGGTAGTCCAGCAGCGGCGTGGCCTTGTAGTCGAGTACCACGAAGTCGGCGTCGTTGCCGGGGCGCAGGCTGCCGATGCGGTCGTCCAGGCGCAGCGCGCGGGCGCCGCCCAGGGTCGCCAGGTACAGCGACTTGAACGGGTGCAGGCGCACGTCCTGCAACTGCATCACTTTGTAAGCCTCGTTCAGGGTGTTGAGCAGCGAGAAGCTGGTGCCGGCGCCGACGTCCGTGCCCAGGCCCACGTTGACCTTGAAGCGCTCGGCCTGGGGCAGGTTGAACAGGCCGCTGCCCAAGAACAGGTTCGAGGTGGGGCAGAAGGCCACGGCCGAGCCCGTGTCGGCCAGGCGCTGGCATTCCTCGTCGCACAGGTGCACGCCGTGGGCGAAGACCGAGCGCTCGCCGAGCAATTCGAAGTGATCGTAGACATCCAGGTAGCCGCTGCGCTCGGGGAACAGCGCCTTGACCCACTCGATTTCCTTGAGGTTCTCCGACAGGTGAGTGTGCAGATAGACGCCGGGATGCTCCTTGAGCAAGCGACCGGCCATGGCCAGTTGCTCGGGGGTGCTGGTGGGGGCGAAACGTGGGGTCACGGCGTAGTGCAGGCGGCCCTTGCCGTGCCAGCGCTGGATCAGCGCCTTGCTGTCGGTGTAGCTGGATTCGGCGCTGTCGGTGAGGTAGTCGGGGGCGTTGCGATCCATCATCACCTTGCCGGCGATCAGGCGCAGGTCCAGGCGCTCGGCGTGCTCGAACAGCGCATTGACCGATTCGGGGTGCACACTGCCGAACACCAGGGCGGTGGTGGTGCCGTTGCGCAGCAGTTCGGCGAGAAACAGCTTGGCCACCTCATCGGCATGGGCCTTGTCGGCGAATTGCCGTTCGCAGGGGAAGGTGTAGGTGTTGAGCCAGTCCAGTAGCTGTTCGCCGTAGGAGCCGATCATGCCGGTCTGCGGGAAATGGATGTGGGTGTCGATGAAGCCCGGCGTGATCAGCGCGTCCTGGTGGTGCACCACCTCGATGTCGGCATCGAGGGTCGGCAGCAGGTCGGCGGCGTGGCCCACGGCGCTGATACGGCCCTGGTCGATCACCAGCAGACCGTCTTCGAAATACTCGTGGGAGGCCTGCAGGCCGACCTCGGCGGGGTCGGCGATGCTGTGCAGGATGGCGGCTCGGTAGGCTTTGCGAGTGGCAGTCATGAAACGCTCTTCAAATGGCGTGGCTGCGCCGGGAGGGCGGCAGCAACTGGGCAATGGGGCCTGCATTGGCACCAGCGTCGTGCTGGCCGAAACAGGCGTTGTAGGTGGCGATGATCTCGCCGGCGATGGACACGGCGATCTCGATGGGCAGCTTGCCTTTGACCTGCGCCAGCCCCATGGGACAGCGCATGCGTGCCACCACCGCGTCGTCGTAGCCGCGCTCGCGCAGGCGGTGTTCGAACTTGACCCGTTTGGTTTTCGAGCCGATCAGGCCGAACCAGGTGAAGTCGTTGCGCGCGAGAATGGCGGCGGTCAGTTCCAGGTCCAGCTGATGGTTGTGGGTCATGACGATGCAGTAGCTGCCCACTGGCAGCTCGGCCACTTCGTCGACCGGCTCTTCGCTGAGCACCTGGGTCACGCCGTGGGGTATCGACGGCGGGAACTCGTCCGGGCGCGAGTCGATCCAGCGCACCCGGCAAGGCAGCGCGGCGAGCAAGGGTACCAGAGCCCGTCCGACATGGCCCGCGCCGAACACGGCGATCTGCGCCTGCACGGGGGCCATGGGTTCGAACAGCAGCACCGTCACGCCGCCACAGCACTGGCCGAGGCTGGCGCCCAGGCTGAAGCGCTCCAGATGCGGTGTGCTGCGCTGCTCGGCGAGCATCTGCCGGGCAATGTGCAGGGCCTTGAACTCCAGGTGCCCGCCGCCGATGGTGTCGAACAGCTGGCTGGCGCTGACCACCATCTTCGAGCCGGCATTGCGCGGCGTCGAGCCGCGCTCCTCGATGATGGTCACCAGTACACAGGGTTCGCCACGGGCCTGATGATCGGCGAGGGCAGTGATCCATTCATGCATGTGCTGAATCCTCGGTGAGGCCGGTGTCGTCAGGGGGCGACGGTTTCCGCCACGGGCTGGGTGGCGAGTGGCTGCATGCGCGCCTGGCGCATCTGTTCGCAGCCCCAGAGTACGCGTTCGGGTGTGGCGGGCGCGTCGATCTGCGGCTGCACGCGATAGTCGGCCAGGCTCGCCACGGCGTCCTTGAGCGCGCACCAGGCGGCGATGCCGAGCATAAATGGCGGCTCGCCGACGGCCTTGGAATGGAACACCGTGTCCTCCGGGTTCTTGCGGTTCTCCACCAGCTTCACCCGCAGGTCCGGCGGCATGTCGGCCACCGCCGGGATCTTGTAGCTGGCCGGGCCGTTGGTCACCAGCTTGCCCTTGGCGTTCCACACCAGCTCTTCGGTGGTCAGCCAGCCCACGCCCTGGATGAACCCGCCCTCGACCTGGCCGATGTCGATGGCCGGGTTCAGCGAGTCGCCGACGTCATGCAGGATGTCGGCGCGCAGCATCTTGTACTCGCCGGTGAGGGTGTCGATGAGCACTTCCACGCAGGCGGCGCCGAAGGCGTAGTAGTAGAACGGCCGGCCGCGGGCCTGGCTGCGGTCGTAGTAGATCTTCGGCGTGCGGTAGAAGCCGGTGCTCGACAGCGAGACCTGGCCGAAGTAGGCCTGCTGCACCAGTTGTTCGAAGCTCAGCAGTTGTTCGCGCACACGCACGTGGCCGTTGCGGAATTCGACGTCTTCTTCGCTGACCTGGTAGTGCCGGGCGGCGAACTCGGTCAGGCGCCGCTTGAGAATCTCGGCGGCGTTCTGGGCGGCCTTGCCGTTCAGGTCGGCGCCGCTGGAGGCCGCGGTGGGCGAGGTATTGGGCACTTTATCGGTGTTGGTGGCGGTGATCTGGATGCGCTCGATGTCGACCTGGAACACCTGTGCCACCACCTGGGCGACCTTGGTGTTCAGGCCCTGGCCCATCTCGGTGCCGCCGTGGTTCAGGTGAATGCTGCCGTCGGTGTAGAGGTGGATCAGCGCACCGGCCTGGTTGAGGAAGGTGGCGGTGAAGGAGATGCCGAACTTCACCGGCGTCAGGGCCAGGCCCTTCTTCAGGACGGGGTTGGCGGCATTGAACTGGCGGATGGCTTCGCGGCGTTCGGCGTACTGGCTGCTGACTTCCAGCTCGGCGGTCATTTCCTCGAGCAGGTTGTGCTCGACGGTCTGGTAGTAGTGGGTGACGTTGCGTGTCTGCTTGCCGTAGTAGTTGGCCTTGCGCACCGCCAGTGGATCGAGGCCCAGGTGCCGTGCGATGTGGTCCATCACCTGTTCGATGGCGACCATGCCCTGGGGGCCGCCGAAGCCGCGGTAGGCCGTGTTGGAGGCAGTGTGGGTCTTGCAGCGGTGGCCGTTGACCGTGGCATCGCCCAGGTAATAGGCGTTGTCGGCGTGGAACATGGCGCGGTCGACGATCGAGCCAGACAGGTCGGGGGAGTAGCCGCAGTTGCCGGCCAGGTCCATGGCGATGCCGTGCAGGCGGCCGCTGTCGTCGAAGCCGACGTCGTACTCGACATAGAACGGATGACGCTTGCCGGTCATGGTCATGTCCTCGACCCGTGGCAGGCGCATCTTGGTCGGTTGCCCGGTCAGGCGCGCGATCACCGCGCACAGGCACGCGGGGCTCGCGGCCTGGGTCTCCTTGCCGCCGAAACCGCCGCCCATGCGGCGCATGTCCAGCACCACCTTGTTCATCGGCACGTCCAGTACCTCGGCCACCAGCTTCTGCACTTCGGTGGGGTTCTGCGTCGAGCAGTACACCAGCATGCCGCCGTCCTCGGTGGGCATGACCGACGACACCTGCGTCTCCAGGTAGAAATGCTCCTGGCCGCCGATGTGCAGGGTGCCTTGCAGGCGGTGCGGGGCGCTGGCCAGGGCGGCGCTCGAATCGCCGCGCTGATGGGTGTGGCTGTCGAGCACGAAGTGCTTCTGGCGCAGGGCCTGGACCACGTCCAGCACGGGCTCCAGGTCTTCGTATTCGACGATCGCCGCCTGCGCGGCGCGGCGCGCGGTGGCCAGGTCGCGGGCGGCCACGGCGAGCACCGGTTGGCCGTAGTATTCGACCTTGTCGATGGCCAGCAAGGGGTCGCCGGGCATTATCGGGCCGATGTCCTTGAGGCCGGGAATGTCCTCGTGGGTGATGACGATGCGCACGCCTTCGAACTGGTAGCACGGCGTGGTATCGATGCGCAGGATGCGCGCGTGGGCGCGGTCTGCCGTACGTGCATAGACGTGCAACTGATTGGGAAACTCCAGGCGGTCGTCGATGTACACGGCCTCGCCGGACACGTGTTTGTCGGCGCTTTCGTGGCGCACGCTGCGACCGACGCCGGTGCTCAAGTCCTGGCTGAACAGTTCGGCCATCTCGGCCTGGCTCTTGACGGTGTGATGGTTAGACATGGTCGGTCACCCGGGTCGCGAAGGACGGCGATTGCTGTTCGATGAAGTACTTGCGCAGCAGGTTCTGCGCGGTCAGCAGGCGATAGGCCTGGCTCGCGCGAAAGTCGCTCAGTGGGCTGAAGTCCTCGGCCAGCGCCTGGCAGGCGCGCTCTAGTGTGGCCGAATTCCACGGCTTGCCCAGCAAGGCGGCCTCGCAGGCACGGGCGCGCTTGGGGATCGCCGCCATGCCGCCGAAGGCGATACGGGCGCCGGCCACGGCGCCGTCGTCCAGACTCAGGTTGAAGGCCGCGCATACCGCCGAGATGTCATCGTCCAGGCGCTTGGAAACCTTGTAGGCACGGAAGGTCCAGTCGGCGCTGGCGCGCGGCACTCGAATCGTCTCGATGAACTCGCTGTCCTGGCGGGCGGTGATGCGGTAGTCGATGAAGTAGTCTTCCAGCGCCAATGTGCGCTGGCGCTCGCCCTGGCGCAGCACGATCTCTGCATTCAGGGCGATCAGCAGCGGGGGCGAGTCGCCGATGGGCGAGGCGTTGCCGATGTTGCCGCCCAGGGTGCCCTGGTTGCGGATCTGCAGCGAGGCGAAGCGCTGCAGCAGGGCGCCGAAGTCCGGATACTCGCTCGCCAGCGCGGCGTAGCAGTCGGTGAGGGTGACGGCGGCGCCGATTTCCAAATGCGTGGCGGTGAGGTCGATGCGCTTGAGCTCGGCCACGTGACCGACATGGATCATCACCGGCAGGGTCTTGTGCATCTGCGTGACTTCCAGCGCCAGGTCGGTGCCGCCGGCCAGCAGGCGCGCCTCGGGGTGCGAGCCGTAGAGCTCGGCCAGGTCGGCGACGGTCAGTGGCACCAGGCAACGTTTGTCGCCGCTGTTGAGCTCACCGGTCTGTTGCGGGGCGATAGTCTTCAGAAGGGCGATGGTCTGCGCCTGCCCAGCGTCGAACTGATCGGGGCAGGGCTGGGTGCAACTGCGCTCGGCGGCCTCGAGAATCGGCCGGTAGCCGGTGCAGCGGCACAGGTTGCCGGCCAGGGCTTCATGGGCCTGGTGCGGGTCGGCGCCGCTGCTGTTCTTCTGCAAGGCGAACAGCGACATGACGAAACCAGGGGTGCAGAAGCCGCATTGCGAGCCGTGACACTCGGCCATGGCCCGCTGCACGCTGTGCAACTGGCCCTGGTGCTTGAGCGCTTCGACGCTGATCAACTGCTTGCCGTGCAGCGCCGAGACGAAGGTCAGGCATGAATTGAGGCTGCGGTAGCGCAGGGTGTCGGCGCCGTGCGCGTCCTGGGTCAATTCACCGACCACCACGGTGCAGGCGCCACAGTCGCCACTGGCGCAGCCTTCCTTGGTGCCGGTCTTGCCCAGGTGCTCGCGCAGGTACTGCAGCACCGTCATGTTCGGGTCCAGCGCGTGCTCGCTGTGCAGCGCCCGGTTAACGAGAAACTGGATCACGGAGGAATGCCTCGTAGCGTTTTATTGTTGTTGGGCGGACTCTAAGCAAGCGCTGACCTCGGGGTCAATAATTTTCTGACCCAAAGGTCAGGATTTTACCCGCGCCTTTGTCCAGCCACCCAACGCTGACCTTCTGACAAGCATAGATCGCGCCGGCTCGGCCGGGTGACCGCGAGGTCGCACAAAGCCGTGTGTGGCGCTGCGCGGTTGCCCAATGAGTGCGCTACAATCGCGCCCTTGTGCACTGTTTTCGACTTCCAAGGAACATCATGACCTTCAAGGCGCCTGACAGCCTCTGCGAGCAGATCGCTCACTACCTGGCCGAGCGGATCATCCGTGGCGAGCTCGCACCCGGTGAGCGCATCCAGGAGCAGAAGGTCACCCAGGCGCTGAACGTCAGCCGTGGCTCGGTGCGCGAGGCCCTGCTGATTCTCGAACGTCGCCATCTGGTGGCGATCCTGCCGCGACGCGGCGCCCACGTCACCGAACTGGACGAGCGCAGCGTGCGCAGCCTGTGTGCGCTGATGGGCGAACTGTACATCCTGCTCGGTTACGCCGTGGCCCAGCAGTGGCGCAGCGAGAGCGACCTGCTGCCGTTCCTGGAGATCCAGCAGCGCCTGCACCAGGCCCGCGCGGCCCAGGACATCGAGTCGTTCGTCGCCGACAGTTTCGCGGTAATGCGCGCGGCCTACCCCTTCGCCGCCAACCCCTACCTGCAGGAAACCGTGGAAAACCTGCAGCCGGCCATGAGCCGCGCCTACTACCTGGCCCTGGACCAGCGCCAGGCCAACATGGACGACTACCTCGAATTGTTCGCCCGCCTGCTCGACGCGGTGCTGCTGCGTGACATGCCGCGCATCCGCGAGGTGCTGGTCGCCTATTGTCAGCGCAGCTGCGAGCTGGTGCTGGCTGCGTTGGCGCGGATCTGACCGATGCGCCTGAAGTGTATCCGCCTGGCCGGCTTCAAGTCCTTCGTCGACCCCACCACCGTCAACTTCCCCAGCAATATGGCGGCGGTGGTCGGGCCTAACGGCTGCGGCAAGTCCAATATCATCGATGCGGTGCGCTGGGTGATGGGCGAGAGCTCGGCGAAGAATCTGCGCGGCGAATCGATGACCGACGTCATCTTCAATGGCTCCTCCGGCCGCAAGCCGGTCAGCCAGGCCAGCATCGAGCTGGTGTTCGACAACAGCGACAGCACCCTGGTGGGCGAGTACGCCGCCTACGCCGAGATTTCCATTCGCCGCAAGGTCACCCGCGACGCGCAGAACACCTACTACCTCAACGGCACCAAGTGCCGACGCCGCGACATCACCGACATCTTCCTCGGCACCGGTCTGGGTCCGCGCAGCTACTCGATCATCGAGCAGGGCATGATTTCCAAGCTGATCGAGGCCAAGCCCGAGGAACTGCGCAACTTCATCGAAGAGGCGGCGGGCATCTCCAAGTACAAGGAGCGTCGCCGCGAAACCGAGAACCGCATCCGCCGTACCCAGGAAAACCTGGCGCGCCTGACCGACTTGCGCGAAGAGCTCGAACGGCAGCTCGAACGCCTGCACCGCCAGGCCCAGGCGGCCGAGAAGTACCGTGAATACAAAGCCCAGGAACGCCAGCTCAAGGCGCGTCTGTCGGCCTTGCGCTGGCGGGCGCTGGATGAACGCGTGCGCCAGCGCGAAAGCCTCATCGGCGACCAGGAAGTGGCTTTCGAGGCGCTGGTGGCCGAGCAGCGCAACGCCGATGCCAGCATCGAGCGCCTGCGCGACGGTCACCATGAACTCTCCGAGCGCTTCAACCAGGTGCAGGGGCGTTTCTACTCGGTGGCCGGCGATATCGCCCGCGTCGAGCAGAGCATCCAGCATGGTCAGCAGCGCCTGCGCCAGTTGCAGGATGATCTCAAGGAAGCCGAGCGTACGCGCCTGGAAACCGAGTCGCACCTGGGCCACGACCGCACCTTGCTGGCTACCCTCGGCGAAGAGTTGGCCATGCTCGAACCCGAGCAGGAGATGACCCTGGCGGCGGCCGAGGAATCGGCGGCCACGCTCGAGGAAGCCGAGCTCGGCATGCACGGCTGGCAGGCCCAGTGGGACGATTTCAACACCCGTTCCGCCGAGCCTCGGCGCCAGGCGGAGGTGCAGCAGTCCAAGCTGCAACAGTTGGAAGGCAGCCTTGAGCGGCTGGCCGAACGTCAGCGCAAACTCAGCGAAGAGGGCGAACAGCTCGGCGCCGATCCACAGGATGCCGCGTTGCTCGAAGTGGCCGAGCAGGTGGCTGACGGCGAGCGACTGCTCGAGGAGCTGCAAGCGCAGGAGCTGCAGGTGGTCGAAAGCCTGGAGGCGCAGCGCGAAACCTTGCAGCACCTGAGCCAGGATCAGCAGCAACGCCAGGGCGAGCTGCAGCGCCTGGGCGGTCGGCTGGCGTCGCTGGAGGCCTTGCAGCAAGCGGCGCTGGAGCCAGGCGCTGGGGCGGGCGAGTGGTTGCAGCGCCAGGGGCTGGGCGAGCGGCCGCGGCTGGCCGAAGGTTTGCGGGTGCAGCCGGGCTGGGAGCTGGCGGTGGAAACCGTCTTGGGCGCCGATTTGCAGGCGGTGTTGGTGGACGATTTGGCCGAGCTGGATTTTGCTGCCCTGGAGCAGGGTGACCTGCGCTTGCTGGTTGCGGACCAGGGCGGTCGTGCGCAGGCTGTGCCCGGAAGCTTGCTGGACAAGGTCGAGGGCCGCGGCGACCTGACGCCCTGGCTCGGCCAGATCACCCCGGTCGAAACGCTCGAGCAGGCCCTGGCGCTTCGCGCGACCCTCGGTGACGGCCAGAGCCTGATCAGCCGCGATGGCTACTGGGTGGGTCGGCATTTTCTGCGGGTCAGTCGCGGCGGCGATGCCGCCGGCGGAGTACTGGCCCGCGGTCAGGAAATCGAGCGGCTCGGTCAGGAGCAGCAGGCGTTGCAGGACGCGCTCGCTGAGCTGGAGGCGCAACTGCAAGCGCTACGCGAGCGCCAGCGCAGCCAGGAAGAGCAGCGCGAGCAATTGCGCCGTCGCAGCCAGGAGGAAAGCCGTGGGCTCGGCGAGGCCAAGGCGCGCCTCTCGGCGGGCCGGGCACGCGCCGAGCAGTTGGAGCTGCGCCGCCGTCGTTTGCAGGAAGAACTGGCCGAACTTCAGGAGCAGCGTGCGCTGGAGCTCGAACAGTTGGGTGAGGCGCGGCTGGTGCTGCAGGACGCACTGGACCTCATGGCCCAGGACACCGAACAGCGCGAGCAGTTGCTGGCCCGGCGCGACACCTTGCGCGAAGGTCTTGATCGCGTGCGCCAGGAAGCCCGGCAGCACAAGGACCATGCTCATCAGCTGGCCGTGCGCCTGGGCTCGCTGCGCGCCCAGCACGACTCCACCCGCCAGGCCCTTGAGCGTCTGGAGCAGCAGGCGGCGCGCCTGCATGAGCGTCAGGAGCAATTGAGCCTGAACCTGGAGGAGGGCGAGGCACCGCTGGAAGAGCTGCGCCTGAAACTGGAAGAGTTGCTCGAGCGGCGCATGGGCGTCGATGAAGAAATGCGTCAGGCCCGCCTGCACATGGACGAAGCCGACCGGGAACTGCGCGAGGTCGAGAAGCGTCGAACCCAGGCCGAGCAGCAGGCGCAGTTGCTGCGCGGGCAACTGGAACAGTCGCGTCTGGAGTCGCAAGGCCTGGACGTGCGCCGCAAGACCTTGCAGGAACAGTTGCTCGCCGACGGCTACGACCTGAACGGGGTGCTCGCCACCTTGGAGCCCGAGGCCAGCGAGCAGGGCACCGAACAAGAACTGGAGCAGACCGAGGCGCGTATCCAGCGCTTGGGGGCGATCAACCTGGCGGCCATCGAAGAATACGAGCAGCAGTCCGAGCGCAAGCGTTACCTCGACGCGCAGAATGCCGACCTAGTCGAGGCGCTGGACACGCTGGAGACGGTGATTCGCAAGATCGACAAGGAAACCCGCAGCCGCTTCAAAGAGACCTTTGATCAGATAAATGACGGATTACAGGCACTTTTTCCAAAAGTTTTCGGTGGTGGCAGCGCTTATCTGGAACTGACGGGCGAAGATTTACTCGATACAGGGGTGACGATCATGGCGCGTCCCCCGGGCAAGAAGAACAGCACCATCCATTTGCTGTCCGGCGGCGAGAAAGCACTGACTGCCCTGGCGCTGGTGTTTGCCATCTTCAAGCTCAATCCGGCACCGTTTTGCATGCTCGACGAAGTCGATGCGCCGCTGGACGATGCCAACGTGGGACGCTACGCCCGCTTGGTCAAGGAAATGAGCGAGACGGTGCAGTTCATCTACATTACGCATAACAAGATCGCCATGGAGATGGCCGATCAACTGATGGGGGTCACCATGCATGAGCCTGGTTGTTCACGTCTTGTTGCAGTTGATGTGGAGGAGGCAATGGCCATGGTTGACGCGTAATGCGCGAAGATTGGCCGGTATTCGTAGGGAAATGCGCCTTACAGGTGCGACAGACGGTGTAAAGTTGCCGGTGGTCGTGCTAGCTTAACGTCACTCGTTTTGCGCGTGGGTAAAACGCCTGTCAGAACATAGAGTTGGCGCCACGTGTTAAAGGGCTTTCAAGCCTTTGTTTTCAAGCATATTTCTATAGAGGCACGGGATTACATGGAAATCGGTCTGCGCGAGTGGCTGATCCTCATCGGCATCATTGTCATCGCCGGTATTCTTTTCGACGGCTGGCGCCGCATGCGCGGCGGCAAGGGCAAGTTGAAGTTCCGTCTGGATCGCAGCTATTCCAACGTCGCGGACGACGAGGGCAGCGCCGAGGTGCTGGGCCCTGCGCGCGTCCTGGATACGCACAAAGAACCTGAACTGGACGAGACCGACCTGCCGTCGATGAGCGCGCCGTCCCGTGAGCGCGAGCGTGAAGCCAAGCCGGCCAAGGCCGCCAAGCGCGGCAAACGCGCCGCCAGCGACGCGCCTGCCGCCGACCTGAAGCTCTCCGCCGAGCCGCGCGAACCCGACCTGTTCGCCGACGAGGGCGACCACTACAGCGCCGATACCAGTCGCAACAGCGGATTCGCCACCAGCAACAACGCGGCCAAGGAGCTGCCACCGGTCGAGGAAGTGCTGGTGATCAGCGTCATTTCCCGTGACGAAGGCGGTTTCAAGGGTCCTGCGTTGCTGCAGAACATCCTCGAAAGCGGCTTGCGCTTCGGCGAAATGGACATCTTCCACCGCCACGAAAGCATGGCCGGTCACGGCGAAGTGCTGTTCTCCATGGCCAACGCGGTCAAGCCGGGCATTTTCGACCTGGACGACATCGACCATTTCAGCACCCGTGCGGTGAGCTTCTTCCTCGGTCTGCCAGGCCCACGCCATCCGAAGCAGGCGTTCGACGTGATGGTCGCTGCCGCACGCAAGCTGGCTCACGAACTGGACGGCGAGCTCAAGGACGATCAACGCAGCGTGCTGACGGCGCAGACCATCGAGCACTACCGTCAGCGCATCGTCGAGTTCGAGCGCCGCGCGCTGACCCAGAAACGCTGAAACACCCAGACTCAAGAGCAGCCCATGGGGATTGCGGGTCGGTTCGGGAGACACCACGTCTCCCTGACCCCCACATGACCCAGGCTGCTCTTTTGCTTTTCCAGAGACCTGACCCATGAACGCCGAAAACCGAATCCACGCACTGCGCGCCGAGCTCGACCAGCACAACTACCGTTATTACGTGCTCGACGAGCCCAGCGTGCCTGACGCCGAATACGACCGGCTGTTCAACGAGCTCAAGGCCCTGGAGGCCGAGCACCCGCACCTGGTTACGCCGGACTCGCCCACCCAACGGGTCGGCGGCGCGGCGTTGGCTGCGTTCAGCCAGGTCCGCCACGAGATCCCCATGCTCAGCCTGGGTAATGCCTTCGAGGAAGCCGACCTGCGCGAGTTCGGTCGGCGCGTGGTCGAGGGCCTCGACCAGCGTGAGGCGGTCGATTACAGCTGTGAGCCCAAGCTCGATGGCCTGGCGGTGAGCCTTTTGTACCGCAACGGCCAGTTGGTGCAGGGCGCCACCCGTGGCGACGGCACCACCGGCGAAGACATCAGCACCAACGTGCGCACCATTCGCAATGTGCCGCTCAAACTGCACGGCAAGGGCTGGCCTGAGGTGCTGGAGGTCCGCGGTGAGGTGTACATGAGCAAGGCCGGTTTCGAGCGCCTGAACGCCGCTCAGGCCGAGGTCGGTGGCAAGACCTTCGCCAATCCGCGCAACGCCGCGGCCGGCAGCCTGCGCCAGCTCGACTCGAAGATCACTGCCAGCCGGCCGCTGGAATTCTGCTGCTATGGCGTGGGACAGACCTCGGCCCGCGTCGCTGACAGCCACATCGCCACGCTCGAACAGCTCAAGGTCTGGGGGCTGCCCATCAGTCCCGAGCTCAAGCATGCCGAAGGCATCGAGCAGTGCCTGGCCTATTACCAGGACATCGGCGCACGGCGTAACAGCCTGGCCTACGAGATCGATGGCGTGGTGTTCAAGGTCAACAGCCTGGCTGCCCAGCAGGAGCTGGGCTTTCGCGCCCGCGAACCGCGTTGGGCCATCGCCCACAAGTTCCCCGCCATGGAAGAGCTCACCGAGGTGCTGGACGTCGAGTTCCAGGTCGGTCGTACCGGCGCGGTGACGCCGGTCGCGCGTCTTAAACCAGTCAAGGTCGCAGGCGTTACCGTGTCCAACGCGACCCTGCACAACATGGATGAGATCGCCCGCCTGGGCCTGCGCATCGGCGACACGGTCATCATCCGCCGCGCCGGCGACGTGATCCCCCAGGTCATGCAAGTGGTGCTCGACCGCCGTCCCGACGACGCCCGTGCGGTGGAGGTGCCCAGCGCTTGCCCGGTGTGCGGTTCGCAGGTGGAGCGCACGCAGTTGGTCAAGCGCAGCAAAGGCCGCGAAACCACCAGCGAAGGCGCGGTGTACCGCTGTGTCGGGCGGCTGGCCTGTGGCGCCCAGCTCAAGCAGGCGATCATTCACTACGTATCGCGCCGGGCGATGGACATCGACGGTCTTGGCGAGAAAAGCGTCGAACAATTGGTCGATGAGGGCCTGATTCGCTCGCCGGCTGACCTGTACGCGCTCAAGCCCGAGCAAGTCTTCGAGCTCGAAGGCTTCGCCGAAGTGTCCAGCCGCAAGCTGGTCGAGGCCATCGAGGCGAGCAAGCGCCCGACCCTCGCGCGTTTCATCTTCGCGCTGGGCATTCCCGATGTGGGCGAGGAAACCGCCAAGGTGCTGGCCCGTTCGCTGGGCAGTCTGGAGCGGGTGAAGGTGGCGTTGCCGCAGGTGCTGACCTATCTGCCGGACATCGGTCTGGAAGTCGCCCACGAGATTCACAACTTCTTCGAGGACGCGCACAACCGTGACGTCATCGAGCAGTTGCTCGCCAGCGGCATGCAGTTGCAGGACCAGGGCGAGCTGGCGGCCGAGTTCGCCGCCAGTACCACGCTGGCCGGCATGATCGCCAAGCTCGACATCCCCTCGGTCGGCCCGACCGGCGCCGAGAAGCTGGTGGACAAGCTCGGCACCCTCGACAAGATCATCGCCGCCGACGGTATCGACCTGCGCCAGGCGCTCACTACCAAGCAGGCCGAGGCCGTGCGTGAGTTCTTCAAGGTCGAGGCCAACCAGCAACTCGCCCGCGCCATCGAGGCACAGCTCAAGGACTTCGGCATGCACTGGCACAGCGAGAAGAAGACCGCCAACGGCCTGCCCCTGGCCGGCCAGACCTGGGTACTCACCGGCACGCTGGAGCGCATGAGCCGCGACATCGCCAAGGAGAAGCTGGAGAGCATCGGCGCCAAGGTGGCCGGGTCGGTGTCCGGCAAGACCCATTGCGTGGTCGCCGGCCCCGGCGCCGGGTCGAAGCTGGCCAAGGCCAGCGAGTTGGGTGTCAAGGTGCTGGACGAGGACGCCTTCGTGGCCTTCCTCGCGGAGCAGGGCATCGCGGTGTGAGGGTGACGCACGCCTGCGCGGACCTTGCTTGAATCGTCAAGTCATTGAGAAATGATGGGTTTTTTCACCCGCAACGGTTGTAACTTCCTCACGTAACGGTACAATGGCGCGGCTCGTCACCTGATGAGCTGCGTTATGGTGGCCCCACCGGTCCCCCCGCATTGATTACCCGTTAACCTGGTCAGGCCCGGAAGGGAGCAGCCACAGCGGGAACATCGAGTGCCGGGGTGTGGCTGGTGGGGCCGCCACCTTTCTATAAGTCCTTAATTCTAGGGGCTTTCTTCGCAAGATCTCTAAGCATGACAGCGTTTAGGTACACCTTGTGGTGCACTGTGCTGGTGATCTTACATTGATCATTAACCTCTCACCATTAAAGCCGTTTAGGTTGAATCGCCATTGACTGGTTGCTGTGGCTGAGTGGTGGATGCGAAAGCCTATTGTGGTCTTGGCGCTCGGCAATTTTCGAATCCTAACCTCTTCGCCCTATCTAGAAAACCCTTTTAATTAAACGAGTTACTTGGTTTTTTCTGTTTAGGTCGTACTACTCGATTCAGCAGGTTCAGCGGGGCTTTCCTCAAGATAGAGGCGATTGAGCAGTACACCGCACGCACGCAGCGAGTTCTGAAGCTCCACCGTTCCTTCCAGTGCCTCTCGGACCCAGCACGTTGGGTAATCTTTCTCCTGGTGCCTAAAGCCCTCGACCCTGTCGCCCCTGTTTTCATCTATGAAAGAAATCGACGCATTGTGAACGACAAGTTGATGATGCTTGATCATGTTCATGAAGGCGTGTGTGTATCCAAACCACTCTGAGGTGAGAGCGTCCTTCAGGCGATCTTTAAGTTCTCCGACCCGAAGGACTGCTTGCACATCGTGGATATAGAATTTTTTTCTCAGTGGCGCGGTTGGTACCACAAGACCGCGTAGCAACTGCCCGAAGCTGTCTTACGAGTTGCGGGTGATTGCAATACAGGCAATTAGGTTGGCTTCGCTGATTAAGCTCGCTTGCGCCGAATCGTCACGCGCTTCGACAAGCTCGCAAAAAGTTATGCCGCAATGGTCTCGCTGGCCTATGTCATGCGGTGTATGCGACGGTATTTTTCAGGCAGAGCCTAAACCCCTATTGTTCGCTCTCTATGAGCAAGCCAGTGTCGGCTGCGGGGGAGCACCGAGTTTGTGGACTCACCCGGCCGATGAACGCCTGGCCGCCAACCCATTCGCATGTTGGGCGAACCAGGCGTGTATCGCCGACCAGGCCAATCTCGACATGCTGTTTTTTGCCGATGTATTGGGCTTCTACGAGGTGTTTGGCGGCAACGCCGAGGCACAGTGAAATGGGCGGTCGAAGCGCCTGCCAACGACCCACTGATGATCATTCCGGGTCTGGCTGCCATCACCCAGCACCTCGCATTCGGCGCGACTGTTTCCACGACTTACGAACAGCCGTTCAGCCATGCCCGACGGTTCAGTACCCTTGATCACATGACCAATGGGCGAATCGGCTGGAACATCGTCACCTCTTATCTATCGAGTGCAGCGCGCAACTTTGGACTGGAGCAGATGATCAAGCATGGCGATCGGTACGAACGCGCCGAGGAATTCATGGACGTGGTCTATAAGCTCTGGGAGGGCAGTTGGGCGGACGACGCCGTAGTTGCAAACAAAGCCCGCTAGGTATATGCGCAAGGTCATCGTGTGAAACCGATCAATCACATGGGTGAGCGTTATCGTGTGGCTGGCCCCCATCTGACTGCGCCGTCGCCACAGCGCACGCCGTTGCTGATCCAGGCTGGCTGGTCGGGTCGAGGGCGCGAGTTCGCAGCCAAGCAGGCTGAACTGATATTCATCTCGTACATGGTGCGCCCCGATGGCAGCGGCAAGCCATTAACTGCAGGAGATGTCAGGCGGCGCTTTGCCAGCGTCACGCGTGGCACGGACCTGATCCTGGTCGGCACGCCTGCGCAGGTGGCTGACCGCATTGAAGGGCATGCTGAGGTTATTCAGGCCTGTTTCACTGAGCCGTTTTGCGTGCCGATGGCTTCGGTTTTGCAGGTAGAATTTGTGGCTCTGTTCGGGGGCGTTCTCGCTCTCTTCAACCTCAAATGTGTAAGGCTTGCGTATGGATCTGCGTCAACTCGAAGCTTTTGCCGCTGTCATGTCTGCCGGTAGTGTCACCGCTGCTGGGAAAATGCTTGGGCGCTCACAGCCTTCGGTCACTCGGGCCATTCAGGAGTTGGAACTGGAGCTGGGCTTTGCCCTGTTCGAGCGCAGCGGGCCAAAAGTCACCCCGACCCAAAAGGCGTTCATGATGTACGGCGAGGTGGAGAGCGCGCTGCTGGGCATCCGTAATATACGGCAGCACGCACTGCAGATCGCCGCCGAGGAAAATCGCCAGATCAAACTGGTGGCGATCTCGGCGCTGGCCTCGGGGTTGCTTCCGGCGGCACTTGCCCGACTGCCCGAGTCCCTGCGCCCACGGCAGATCCAGTTGCAAAGCATGTCGCCTGAAAACGTGGTGCAGGCAGTTCTGTCCAAAACCATGGACTTGGGTGCGGTAAGCCTGCCGCTGGAGCACCGTGGCTTGGACATCCATTGGATCGGCGAGGCCCCTTGTGTGGCGGTGTTACCGGTTGACTCGCCGTTGGCCAGCCAAGCTCGACTGTCAATGGAATTGCTGGCGGGCCAGACCCTGGTGACCATGGCGAACCCGTACCGTTTTCGTCGGCGTATCGACAAGGCTTTCGCCGATGCCGGTTATGGCACGCCGCACATGCTCGACAGCAATACATCTCTGGTCGCAATGCAGATGGCCAGGGCAGGGCTGGGTATCGCTCTGGTCGATCCGTTCACCGCGCATGGCGTGCCGGTGGAGGGGGTGGTGGTGCGGCCTATTGCCTGCAATATTCCGTTTTTCTTCGGCTTGATCTCGGCTTTTGCCAGTCCTTTATCGGATGTGGCACGCGCGCTGGTCGATGAGGTGGCGCAGACGGCTAGGCGGCTGCTGCCTGAGATGGCCCTGCACGAGGCCAGCGCACATGACGCGCTGCTGCAAAGTATTTACGCTGAATAACTCCTCCTAAATTCAAAAAAGTTATTTAAGTATGCTTTTTTGAGCATTGCGAGAATAAAAAGTGCCTCTTACTATTCTGTTTTCGCATTCAATGGCTTAATGAATTCACATTTTTCGCCTTTTGGGTGCTCAACGACATGATCTGAATCAGGATCCGGCCCTTTCCCGACCGTCACCCGAGTACGAAGCCCCATGTCCGAAGTGAACGCCCCCGCAGGCCTTACTGCCCTGGAAACCCGCCTGCGCGAGGATCTGGCCTGGCTAGACCTGCCCGCCAGCCCCTGGGTTAAGCCCCGTGTCAGCGACGGTGAAGCGGTGCTGGAGGTGGCGATCATCGGCGGCGGCATGGCCGGCCTGGCGCTGGCCGCAGAGTTGCGCCACCAGGGCGTGGCGGCGGTTATCCTCGATCAGGCGCCGGCAGGTTTCGAAGGGCCGTGGGCCACCACCGCGCGGATGCAGACGCTGCGCTCGCCCAAGCAACTGACCGGCCCCGCGCTGGGCCTGCCGGCGCTGACCTTCCGCGCCTGGTACCAGGCGCAGTTCGGCGCCGAGGGCTGGGCGGCTCTGGACAAGATCCCGCGCCTGCAATGGGCAGAATACCTGCGCTGGTACCGCAAGGTGCTGGGGCTCGAGGTGCGCAACCAGCACCGCGTCAGCCGCGTCACGCCGCGCGCCGACGGGCTGGTGGCACTTGAGGTGCAAAGCAACGGCCGCACCCAGCATCTGCGCGCCCGGCACGTGGTGCTGGCCACCGGACGCGACGGCCTGGGCGGGCCCTGGGTGCCGGAATTCGCCCGCGGCCTGGCGCCCGAGTTGTGGGCGCATTCGGCCGATGGCCTGCAGGATGCCTGGTTCGAAGGCAAGCGCGTGGTGGTGATCGGCGGCGGCGCCTCGGCCATGGACAGCGCGGCCACCGCCCTGGAGGCCGGTGCGCTGCAGGTCGACTTGCTGATTCGTCGGGCGGACCTACCGCGCATCAACAAGGGCAAGGGCGCCGGCAACCCCGGCATGACCCATGGCTACTGGCGCCTGCCGGACGCCTGGAAATGGCGTATCCGCAACTACCTCAACACCCAGCAGGTGCCGCCGCCACGGGGCAGCACACTGCGCGTGTCGGCCTCGCCCAATGCACGTTTTCTGCTGCAAAGCCCGGTGCTGTCGGTAGCCGTCAACCCCGCCGGCGGCCTGTGGGTGAATACCCCGCAGGCCCGCCTTGACGCCGATTTTCTGGTGTTCGCCACAGGTTTTCGCACCGACTTCAGCCTGCGCCCGGAGTTCGCCGCGTTCGCCCCGCAAATTCGCGTATGGGGTGACCGCTACCAGGCGCCGGCCGGCGAAGAGGACGCCGAGCTTGCCGAGCTGCCCGACCTTGGCAGCAGCTTCGAATTCCAGGAGAAAACCCTGGGCGCCTGCCCAGGCATTGGCCAGATCCATTGCTTCAGCTACCCGGCAGCACTGAGCTACGGCGCGGTGTCCGGGGACATCCCGGCCATCAGCGAGGGCGCCAAGCGGCTTGCCCATGCCCTGATCGGGCGGCTGTTCAACGACGACATCGAGCAGCACTTCGAGGCCATGCGCAACTACGCCGAGCCCGAGCTGCTGGGTGATGAGTGGGTCGCCGGCGAGCCCTCCGCCGCCGAGCGGCAAGCATGATCGGCTGGGCCCTGCGCCGGCTGAGCCAGTCGCTGCTGGTGATCCTGCTGATGACCCTGGTGGTGTTCGTCGGCTTGAACGCCATCGGCAACCCCATGGACATCCTGGTGGGCGAGGACCTCAACCAGGCCGAGCGCCTGCAGGCCATCGCCCACCTAGGCCTGGACAAACCCCTGTGGGAGCAGTACCTGATCTTTCTCAAAGGTGCGCTGCACGGCAACCTGGGGCAAAGCTTCGTTTACCATGAAGACGCCATGCGCCTGATCCTGCAGCGCCTGCCGGCCACCTTCGAGCTGGCATTCAGCGCATTGCTGCTGGCGGTGTTGATCGGCGTGCCGCTGGGCATGTTCGCCGGCTGCTACCCCGAGCACTGGCTGTCGCGGCTGATGATGGCCGGCAGCATCGTCGGCTTTTCGCTGCCGGCGTTCTGGGTGGCGCTGATGATGATCATGCTGTTCTCCATCACCCTGGGCTGGCTCCCGGCCAGCGGCCGCGGCGCCACCGCCGAGCTGCTCGGCGTGCAGTGGTCGTGGCTGACCTCGGACGGCCTGCAGCACCTGTTGCTGCCGGCCTTCAACCTGGCGCTGTTCAAGATCTCGCTGGTGCTGCGCCTGACCCGCGCCGGGGTGCGCGAGGTGCTGCCCCAAGAGTTCGTCAGGTTCGCCCGGGCCAAGGGCCTGTCGCCGCTGCGGGTGATGTGCATGCACGTGATGCGCAACACCCTGATCCCGGTGGTGACGGTGCTGGCCATGGAGCTGGGCTCGACCATCGCCTACGCGGTGGTGACCGAAAGCATCTTTTCCTGGCCCGGCGCCGGCAAGTTGATCCTGGACAGCATCAATACCCTGGATCGCCCGGTGGTGGTGGCCTACCTGATGGTGGTGGTAGTGATTTTCGTGGTGCTCAACCTGATCGTGGACGGGCTGTACTACCTGCTCGACCCGCGCGTACGTGTGGAGGCGGGACGATGACGGCCGTGCTCGATACCGTGCAGGCGCGCTCGCCGTGGCGGCGGGTGGTGCAAGACTTTGTCGGTGCGCCAGCCGCCATGGTTGGCCTGGTGGTGTTGCTGGCCATCGTGCTGCTGGCGTTGCTGGCACCGTGGATCGTGGTGCAGAACCCCTACGACCTGATGCAGCTGAACGTGCTCGATGCGCGACTGGCGCCGGGCAGCGCCAACCTCGACAGCGGCTACCACTACTGGCTGGGCACCGACGGCCAGGGCCGCGACTTGGTCTCGGCGATTCTCTACGGGCTGCGCATCAGCCTGTGGGTGGGCATCGGCTCGGCGTTGATTGCCGCCGTGCTCGGCACCCTGGTGGGCCTGGTGTCGGCCTATGCCGGTGGCTGGGTGGACGCCTTGCTGATGCGCCTGGTCGACTTGCTGCTGTCGTTCCCGGCGATTCTCATGGCGTTGATGATCCTTGCCTGGCTGGGCAAGGGCGTGGGCAACGTGATGCTCACCCTGGTACTGCTGGAGTGGGCCTACTACGCCCGCACCGCACGCGGCCAGGCCTTGAGCGAAAGCCGTCGCGAGTACGTCGATGCCGCGCGCGGGCAGGGCATCAGTCCGTGGCGCATCGTCATCGGCCATGTGCTGCCCAACTGCCTGCCGCCTTTGATCGTCATCGGCGCATTGCAGATCGCCCGTGCCATCACCTTGGAAGCCACCTTGTCGTTCCTCGGACTTGGCGTGCCTGTGACCGAACCTTCGTTGGGGCTGCTGATTGCCAACGGCTTCCAGTACATGCTCAGCAACGAATACTGGATCAGCCTATTCCCGGGCCTGGCGCTGCTGATCACCATCGTCGCCATCAACCTGGTGGGCGACCGCCTGCGTGATGTGCTCAACCCGAGGTTACAGCGATGAGCCTGCCTGAAACGTCGCTGCCGGCGACCCTTGAACCGATCCTCGAGGTGCGCGACCTGCACACCGTGTTCGACACCCGCGCAGGTTCGCTGCCGGCAGTGCGCGGGGTGTCGCTGCAGGTGCAGCCCGGGCGCATTCTCGGGCTGGTGGGCGAGTCCGGTTCGGGCAAGTCGGTCACCGGCTTCTCGATCCTTGGCCTGCTCGACGCACCAGGGCGCATCAGCGCAGGCCAGGTGTTGTTCAAGGGCCGCGACCTGGTGGGCCTGGCGCCCGCGCAACTGCGCGCGCTGCAGGGCAACCGCATCGCGATGATCTTCCAGGACCCGATGATGACCCTCAACCCGGTGCTGCGGGTCGACACCCAGATGATCGAAGCGGTGCGCGCCCACCAGCCGGTGAGCAAGTGCGAAGCCCGCGCGCTCGCCAGCCAGACCCTGGCGCTGATGGGCATCCCGAGCCCCGAAGAGCGCCTGCGTGCCTACCCGCACCAGCTCTCCGGCGGCATGCGCCAGCGCGTGGCGATTGCCATCGCGCTGCTGCACGGCCCCGACCTGATCATCGCCGACGAGCCCACTACCGCGCTGGATGTGACCATCCAGGCGCAGATCCTCAGCGAGGTACAGAAGCTGGTGCGCGAGCAAGGCACCGCGTTGATCTGGGTGACCCACGACCTATCGGTGGTGGCGGGCCTGGCCGACGATGTGGCGGTGATGTATGCCGGGCAGATCGTCGAGCAGGGCGCGGTGGCCGATGTGCTGGACCGCCCGCAACACCCCTACACCCAAGGCCTGATCGACAGCCTGCCGAGCCGCAACCGGCGCGGCCAGCGCTTGCGCCAGATCCCCGGCATGGCCCCGGATCTACAGTCGATGCCTGGCGGTTGCGCCTTCGCCCCACGCTGCACACGGGCCAGCGCGCAGTGCGCGCAAATGCCGGTGCTGCGCCAGGGCGCAGGCGGGCAGTGGGTGCGTTGTTTTTACCCAGGAGCTGCCGATGCGCAATGAACACCCACCGCTGATCCAGCTTGAGCAGGCCAGCAAGACCTTCGGCAAGGCACCCGCCGAGCACGGCGCCCGGCGCCTGCTGCAACGCCTGCACCTGGCACGCGCCAAACCTGTGACCCACGCCGTGGACCGCGTCGACCTGCGCATCGCGCGCGGCGAAGTGGTGGGCCTAGTGGGCGAGTCGGGCTGTGGCAAGTCGACCCTCGGGCGCATGGTCGCCGGCTTGTTGCCGCTGTCTTCGGGCAGGGCGGCGATGAATGGCCAGCCCCTGGACACACTCAGCGTGGCCCAGCGCCTGAAAGTGCAGATGGTGTTCCAGGACCCGTCCTCCAGCCTCAACCCGCGCCTGCGCGTGGACCGCATCATCGGCGAGGGCGCTTTGCTGCATGGGCTCACCGACCGGCGCGGTTTCGACGACTACGTCAGCGCCCAGTTGCAGCGCGCCGGGCTCAGCCCGCAGTTGCGCCAGCGCTACCCGCACGCCTTCAGCGGCGGCCAGCGCCAGCGCATCGGCATTGCCCGGGCGCTGGCGGTGCAGCCGGACCTGCTGGTGTGCGACGAGTCGGTGGCGGCGTTGGACGTGTCAATCCAGGCGCAGATCCTCAACTTGTTCATGGACCTGCGCGACGAACTGGGCCTGACCTACCTGTTCATCAGCCACGACCTCGGCGTGGTCGAGCACCTGTGCGACCGTGTGGTGGTGATGTATCTGGGCCGGGTGGTGGAAAGTGCCACCACCGAGGAGCTGTACGCACGGCCCAACCACCCCTACACCCAGGCCCTGCTGGCGCAGGTGCCGCGCTTCGATATGCGCAATACCCGATATGACGCGATCCAAGGGGAAATCCCCAGCCCGCTGAACCCGCCCGCCGGGTGTCATTTCCACCCCCGCTGCCCGCACGCCACGGCGCGCTGCCGCGAGGACGTTCCAGTGCTCAGGGAGGTTTCGCCGAACCACCTGAGCGCGTGTCACCTCAACGCCCCGGCGTGAGCGGGCGCACCGCGCGCCCGCCATGCCTTTGCCAACGCCTACAAGGGAAACCCCATGCAACCACGTGTTCGCTCGCTGCTCGCCTCGGCGCTGATTCTGGCGGCCGGTAGTGTCTCGGCGCAGGACCTGCGCATCGGCTATGCCGACCCTGTTTCATCCCTCGACCCACAACTGAACAACTACGCCGGTGACCGCTCGGTGGCGCTGCACGCCTTCGAGTCGCTGGTCAACCGCCACGACGACAAGACCCTGCCGGGCCTGGCCAAAAGCTGGAAAGTCGTCGACCCCACCACCTGGGAGTTCACCCTGCGTGATGACGTCAAGTGGCAGGACGGCACGCCGCTGACCGCCGACGACTTCGTGTTCTCGTTCGAGCGTGCGCGCAACGTGCCAGGCAGCGTGGCGTCCTACGCCGGCGCAACGCGCACCGTGGCCGCGGTGCAGGCCAAGGGTGAGCACACGGTGATCATCAAGACCCGCATTCCGAATGCCAACCTGCTGCCGGACGTCGACTCGATCTACATCGTCAGCCGCCATGCCGGTGCCAACGCCAGCAGCGCCGACTACAACAGCGGCAAGGCAACCATCGGCACCGGGCCTTACCGCTTCGTCTCGTACGTGCCGGGCGACCGCACAATCTTCGAACGCAACGCCAGCTACTGGGGCGCCAAACCCACCTGGGACAAGGTCGATTTTCGCTTCATCGCCAACGCCGCCAACCGCACCGCGGCCTTGCTGGCGGGCGACGTCGATGTGATCGACAAGGTTTCGCCCACCGATGTCGAGCGGCTGCGCAAGACGCCGGGCTTCAATGTGTTCGCCTACCAGGGACTGCGCGCGCTGATCATCCAGCCAAGCTTCCGCGAGGGGCCCAACGAATTCATCCGCGACAACAGCGGCAAGTCGTTGGCGCAGAACCCGCTGCGCGATGTACGGGTGCGCCAGGCGCTATCGCTGGCGATCAACCGCCAGGCCATCGACCAGCGCATCATGCAAGGCACGGTCACCGAGGCCAACCAGTGGATGCCGGCCAATACCTTCGGCTACAACCCCGAGGTCAAGAACATCCCTTACGATCCGCAGCAAGCAAAGGCGCTGCTGGCCCAGGCTGGTTTCCCCGAAGGTTTCCAGCTCACCGTGCACGTGCCGGGCGACCGCTACCCGCAAGCGCCAGAAGCGATGCAGGCGGTGGCGCAGTTCTGGTCGCGGGTTGGTGTGAAGGTGCAGCTTGAAGTGCTGCCATGGGCGGTATATGCCGGCAAGGCCAACAAGAACGAACTGGCCGTGAGCGTGATCGCCTGGGGCAACGGTACCGGCGAGGCGGCCTATGCGCTAACCAACATCCTCACCACCGTGGACAGCGCCAAAGGGCAGGGCGCCTCCAACTGGGGCCGCTATAGCAACCCGCTGGTGGACAAGGCGCTGCTCGACTCCACCGCGGAGTTCGACGACACGCGCAGGCGCCAGATCCTCGAAGGCGCGGTAAAGGTAGTTAGCGACGACGTGGGCATCATCCCGTTGTTCCACTACCAGAACATCTGGGCTGCGCGCAAAGGCCTGAAGGTCGAACCGCTGGTCAGCGACCGCACTGCCGCGATCATGGTCACCGAACAACCTTGAACCCCAGGCGTTGCCCGAATCGCGCAGCCGCGGGCAACGCTGCCAACCCAGCAGGAACCCTGCCATGACTTCGAACGTCCCAACCCCCGTCGCCGTCGACATGCTCGACAGCCTCCTGCAACTGCAGCCCGGCACTGCCGAGCATGCTCTGCGTCATGCCCGTGACAAGGTCGTCTCGGCGACCCAGGCCAGCCACGCACTGTTTTTTGCCGCCGAGGGCCATAAGCTGTCGCTTTACGAGCGTTTGTGGGTGGCGTACTACGCCGCCTACCTCACGCCGCAGGCCGCACTGGCCGCTCACTATCTTGAGCATCTGCAAGCCGAGGGCCTGGACAGCGCAGTGCTGGCCAGCCTCCACTCAGGCAACCTTGATGCGCTCGAGAATGTGCGCTTGGGCGCCATCCTTACTTTCACCCGCACCCTAATCCAGTCGCCCAGGCATGGCGACCAGACCGCACTGCGGGCTTTGCAGCAGGCAGGATTGGGTACCGAGGAAGTCGTAGTGCTGGCACAGCTGATCGCTTATTTGTCCTACCAGGTGCGCCTTGCGGCCGGCCTGGGGGCATTGTTCGCCACAGGAGACGCAGCATGAGCGAGACGATACGCAGCAATGGCTTTACCAACGAGGTACTAAGCTGGAAGGCTTGGCTGCCAACTGTCGAGCTGGCCAGCGCCACGCCGGAACAAGTGACTGTGCTGGAAGAGAGCCACCCACAGGCAAAAACCTCGGACTACTACCTGACCCTGGCCCACCATCCGGCCATACTGCGTCAGCGCTCGCTAGCGTTCAACGCCATCATGTATGCGCCGGGCGGCTTGCCGCGGGCCGAGCGCGAGTTGGCAAGCACCGTGGTGTCGCGGCTGAACGAATGTATCTATTGTGCATCGGTGCATGCCCAGCGTTTTGAGCAACTCGCTAAGCGAAACGATGTCGTTGCACAGATTTTCGCTGACCCGGCTACCGCTGGAGTGAGTGAACGTGAGCAGGCTATTGTCCAGTTCTCAATCGTGCTGACGCTCGAGCCTGCTTCGCTAAACGCGAGCCATATCGAGTCGCTTCGAGCTCAGGGGCTGGATGACGGGCAGGTGCTGGATCTCATTCATTCGATTTCTATTTTCGCGTGGGCCAACCGACTGATGCTGAATTTAGGTGAGCCGGTTTTTCCGGGGGCTCAAGAAAGCCGGGAAAATAGCTGCCCTGACGCAGTTAAGGGATTTTGAGATCGACATCGCCAGCGCGGGTTTGCCAGAGGCGATCATGGTAGCCGTTGCGGCTATTTATCCAGTCAGCGCTTTTAACGTCGAAGCCGGCGCCGCACAGACTTTCGACATCGAATTCCATCATGCGCTGGGCAACGAACTGGATCATTTGCTTGAGCAGATCAGCGTCTGACCCTTCCTCAGCCAACTCGGTCAGTGCGATAGTGGGCTTGGTCATCGTGGTTTCCCTGGTGAGTGTTAGGTCTTCGCAAATTCAACGTTAGCCAAGAACCACGATGACCACTCTCTTTCGCCCACAGGGCGCCTTCGGCTGGTTCAGTTACACCACTTCTCGGGACACGATCTCTGCCTGAAATCGTTGATCCATAATCGTTGCATTGATAAACGGATTCCCGAGCATGTTCGCTGCGATCTGGTCAGGCCCGGAAGGGAGCAGCCACAGCGGGAACATCGAGTGCCGGGGTGTGGCTGGTGGGGCCGCCACCTTTCTGTAGCAGCAAAATCCCTCGCCACGTCCCCCCTCACCCGCACCCCATGCCACCCGCCGCATGCGATTTCGTGCAGCCCCTCCCAACTCCAACTGCCGCAACTGGACAACTCAAAACACCCTTGCTAGTTTCCCCGAGCCATATGTTTCAACGTGTAACTACGGCGCGAAACTGACATTGAAGTGCTATCACTTCACCCACTCGGCAAGGACGCAATCCCATGAAAAGCTTGCAAGGCCTCCCCAGTCTCATCAGCGCGTCGGTGGGTACGCCCGGCAAGGCGCGCAACTTGCCAGCCGATGTCCAGTGCATTCAATACCTCTTCAACCTGATCGGCACGCAGCTGGGTTTTCCGCTGCCGGAAAATGGCCGCTGCGATAACCAGTTGGTGCAGCGCATCAGCCAATACCAGTTCCGCCAACTCAAGTACGCGCACCCCGATGGGGTGGTGGACCCCCGGGGGCGTACCTTCAACAGCCTCATCGAACAGGCCGTGCGGGTGCCGGTCAAGCTCAGCCCGGCGCTGCGCCTGCCCACCTTCGTCAATGCCTTCGCCAACAACGGCAATGCCCAGGTGCAGGGCACGGTCAATCATTACCTGGACCGGGTACGGGCGATGATCGAGGCCGAGCGGCGCAATCGGGAGATGGTGTTGCAGGTCACCTGCGACGGTAATACCAGCCTCAGCGACACCGACTTCGAGAATGCCGCCAAGCGATTGGGCAACGGGATCTCGGCCAACCTGATCAAAGCCTTCGCCACCGTGGAATCCGGTGGTCGATCAGGCTTCGGTCCGGCCCGGTTGCCGGTGATCGCGTTCGAAGGCCATATCTTTCAACGGCTGACCAAGCACAAGTACGACCAGACCCACCCGCTGCTGTCGTACAAGTATGTGAGAAAGGCCGGACCGCAATGGCAGGTCAACAACAAGGACCAGACCAAGGCCTGGGAAACCATGGCCACAGCGTTCGGTTTGGATCAAGACGCCGCCTTGCAGTCGGCCTCCTGGGGCATGTTCCAGATGATGGGGTTCAACTTCGCCGATTGCGGTCATGCCAATGTGTTTGAATTCGTCGCGGCCATGAAACTCAACGCCGGCAAGCAACTCGATGGCTTCCTCGGCTTCTGTGCAAAACGCCCAGCCTTCATCAAGGCCGCCAAGAACAAGGATTATGTCGGCATGGCCACCAGTTACAACGGCTCGGATTATGGCGACTACGACGTGCGTATCAAGAAAGCCTACGAAGCACTCGAAGGGAAGAAATGACATGAACCACCTGTTTTCCCGCGCGCTGCACACCGGTGCGGCGCTGCTGCTGGGACTGTCCTGCGCCGTGCAGGCCAGCGCTGCCGAGATCAAGGCCGGTCAATACGACGCGCTGATGCTGGCGGTCACCCCCGACCACCAGGTCGAGGGCTACTATTCCGAAACCCTCGGTCAAGGCGTCACCCGCACCTGTTCGTTCTACCTCAAAGGGCCGATCAACGGCGACGGTGCCGTGCCGCTGAACACCTGGGAGTACGACAGCTTCCCCGGCAGCCTGAAGGCCACCGCCGACGGGGTTACCCTCACCATCGAGAAGGGCCGGGAACACTCAGGTTGCGCCAGTGTGATGATGCCGCAGATCGCCACCGGGCTGGATCTCAGCCGTTACGCTGAAAAGCCGTGGATCGGCCTGCTCAAGATCAGCGCCGACAAGGCTTATCTGCGCAAGCAGGCGCGCGGCAGCACCAGCAAGCGCCCCTACATCGTCAAAGACGACGTGGTCGGTGTGCTGGCGTTCAAGGACGGTTGGGCCAAGGTCGAGTTCATCAATGACAACGACCGCTCGTTCAGCGGCTGGATCAGCCAGGAACAGTACAGCCGTCTGGTGCCACCCAAGCCTTGAGGCGTGTCGCGGCACCTGCTTTTATCGCCGAACAGGCTTATGATGCGCCTCTCGCAGCCCACCCATTCCTGAGAGAGGTCATCAGCATGGATCAGGTTGACGATCTGACCCGCCAGCGCATTCGTGACTGGCAAGCCCGCCGTCTGCAGATCAAGGATGAGATGGCCAGCCATCCCGAGCGCACCCTCGAACTGTCGACGCTGCTCGACCAGATGGAAGACGAGCACGCGCGCATTCTCGGCGAGGCCACGCCGCTGGCTACCCAGCCTGAAGCCCCGGAAGAGGCTGAACCGGCACCGGGCCTGGCGTTGCGCCTGAGCGTCTCGGCGCGCAGCGCAGCCGACCTGCGCAAGCTGCTGGAACTGGCGCTGCATGAGCTCGACGGTGCGTTGACTGCCCAGGCGGCCGCGTCGGCTGACAGCCTTCGCCGGTATCCGGGCGGCATGTCCGGCTCGTTGGGCACTTATGCCTATGAACTCCAAGCCACACCCCATCCCGATTCCGCTGAATGACCTGCGCGCATGCAACCTGAACATTACGATTTCGCCACCGCCGCCTTTTTGCCGGTCAGTCTGGAGGTGTGCCAGGCCCTGCTCGACGACGCCAGTGCCCTGGACGGTCTGAGCGACCCGGAGCTGGCTGCGCTGCTGGTGATCCAGAACCTGGCGCAGGCGCGCGAGCAGGTGCTCGATCCGACCGCGGCCGAGCGGGTGCTGGTCAAGCTGTTGCACTGGTCGGTCCATGGTCCGCATTCGGCAGGGGTGACCCTGACGTCCGAGGCGCAGCGCCTGTTCGACGCCCACAAGCTGTATTTCGGCCTGGAACTGCTCAAGGGCTCGCGCCTGCACCTGATGGACGCCGAGGAGGTGGCCGAGCGCGCTTACCTGCTGCCCGACGGCACCTGGGACACGCGCTTTCGCGCGCAGCGTCACCAGGCCCACAACCCGTTCAGCCAGCAGGCCATCACCGGCTTCAACAAGGAGCGCTGGCTCACCACCGAGCAGGACAAGCTGCTGCGCGTGCTGCGTGCCAATCCCGACGAGGACCTGCACGTGCAGGGCTATGCCGGCATCGGCAAGAGCTACCTGCTCGGTGCGCTGATCGACTGCCTGCCCAAAGGCCGGGTGCTGGCCCTGGCGCGCACACCGAACAAGCTCGACGCCCTGCGCCGCCGAATCGGTAGCGGCTCGCGCGCCGGCAAGACCTTCGCCGAGTTCGCCCAGGCCCTGATCAGCGGCCCCGGCGGCTATGCGCCGCGCTCGCCAGCGCGGTTGCCGAGCAAGCGTGCGGTCGCCGAACGCCTGGCGATCATGGGCTTTCGTCAGTACGACGGCGAGAAGACCCTGGATATCGCGCTGGAAGTACTCAAGCGCTACTGCGAATCGCGCGAGCACAGCCTCAGCGCCCAGCACCTGCCGCACTTCGCCCAAGCGTTGAGTCGCGCCGACGCCCAGGTGCTGCTCGAGTACACCAGTCGCCTGTGGCTTTACGTGCAGGATCATCCCGCCTGGGACCGCCAGACCGGTTTCGCCACGCTGCTGCTGCTCAAGCGCGCCAGCCTGTCCGGCCACAGCGTGCCGAGCCGTTACAGCCATGTGATCGTCGACGAAAGCCAGGACATGCCCGGCCCGCTGCTGCAGATCATCGAGCGCGGTCGTCAGGTGCTGATCACCCTGGGCGACGAGTACCAGCGTGCCGACGGCCCAGGGCTGCGCCGCGGTCGCCAGGTGCGCCAGCGCGACATTGCCTTCTCGGTGCGCTGCGGGCAAAAAGTCGAGAAGTTGATCAATCCGCTGATCGGCATGCACTCGAACAAGTCCAAGCTGGCGTTCGAGGGCGCCGGCAGCGTCGAGGTGGGCATCGAGTACTATCCGCTGGACTTCGTGCCCCCGCCTGGTTGCGTGGTGCTGACCGCTTCGCTGTGGGACTCGATGAAGTGGGCCCTGCAATTGGCCGACAACCAGTGCCAGGTCGGTTTCGCCGACAACCCGGCGATGAAGCGCTTCATGCACAGCGCCGTGCAGTTGTTCCGCGCCGACCTGTATGGCGCAGGCAGCGAGGGCGAGCAGACTCACCCGGCGTTCGCCCATGCGTTGAACTGGCGGCAGGTGCAAGACGAGCATCGCTATGACGAGTCGTTCCTGTGGGTCGAGGCGCGCTTGCAGGCCGGTTTTCGCATCGCCGACCTCAACGCCCTGGCCACGCGCTTCAGTCAGGACCCCGGCAGCCTGCTGCTGATGCCGGCGCAGGAGGCCGGCGGTCAGGAGTTCGACCGCGTGCTGCTGACCCAGGAACTGATGGCGCTCAGCCCGTTCCAGGACGCCTACGCCTTCGACAGCCGCCTGTGCGCGGTGTACATCGCCCTGTCACGGGCGCGCCGCCACCTCTATCTGCCCTATGACGTGGAAGAGTGGGTGGCCTATCACAAAGGCCGCACGTTCCGGCAGTCGCATGGCTATTGATCGGCACTCTGCAGTTCCGCGGCCTGGGTGTAGCGCTGGACGATACGCTCCACTTCGCCGGACTGCTTGAGCCGGACCATGGCGCGCAGCACGCGCTGGGCCGGGATGTTCGGATCGTTGCGCACCATGCAGCCCAGGTCCTGTTCCTCGAGCAGCAACAACGGACGCAGACGTTGCTCGGCCGGTTGCTGGCGATTGAACCACTGCAGTGACAACTGGTTGCTCACCGCGTAGCGGTAGCGGCCGGCCTGCAGTTTTTGCAGGGCCAGGTCCTGGTTGCGGCTGTCTTCGCGCTGTAGCAGGTGCTGGGCGAACAGCGGCTGGAGGGCGGGGTAGGTGTAGCCGAGCACGGTGCCGATGGCTTGAGCCGGCAACTGCGCCAGCCCACCGGGCAGGGTGTCGCCGGCACGCCCCACCAGCAGGTCGCGCTGGCGGATCAAGGGCACGCTCCAGATGAAATTGCCCGGGCGCTCATTGAGCCAGTCGCTGGCCACGTAGCAGCGCACGTCGATGTCGCCGTCGAGCATCGCCTGTTCCAGGCGCAGGCGCGCCAGCACATGGTACTGCGGGGTGATCTCGGCTTCGCGGGCCACCGCCTGCATCAGGTCGAAGAGAATGCCCTGGACCGGCACCTGATCCTCCAGGCGGATCAAGGGCATGCTCCAACTTTCGGCGATGGAAAAGCGCATCACCGACGGCTCGGCCAGCGCGCTGGCGCTGCACACGGACAGGATGGCGAGAAATCGGCGCACGTCTACCCTCCAGGTTCATTCACGATTTCAGCGGCGTGTACCGCAGGCATGCGGCGCAGGGTGCAATTTTGCCCCCGCTCCGCTAGCATTGGCGATCTTCCGCTTGTTCTGGCTGCGATGGTTTTTCGATGAGTTATCAGGTTCTTGCACGTAAATGGCGGCCGCGCTCGTTCCGCGAGATGGTCGGGCAGACCCATGTGCTCAAGGCATTGATCAACGCCCTGGACAACCAGCGCCTGCACCACGCCTATCTGTTCACCGGCACGCGCGGCGTGGGCAAGACCACCATCGCGCGGATCATCGCCAAGTGCCTGAACTGCGAAACCGGCATCACCTCCACCCCCTGCGGCACCTGTTCGGTGTGTCGCGAAATCGACGAGGGCCGCTTCGTCGACCTGATCGAGATCGACGCCGCCAGCCGCACCAAGGTCGAGGATACCCGCGAACTGCTCGACAACGTGCAGTACGCACCGAGCCGCGGGCGCTTCAAGGTCTACCTGATCGACGAAGTGCACATGCTCTCCAGCCATTCCTTCAATGCCTTGCTCAAGACGCTGGAGGAGCCGCCGCCCTACGTCAAGTTCATCCTCGCCACCACCGATCCGCAGAAGCTGCCGGCGACCATCCTGTCGCGCTGCTTGCAGTTCTCGCTGAAGAACATGAGCCCGGAGCGGGTGGTCGAGCACTTGAGCCACGTGCTCGAGGCCGAAAACGTGCCGTTCGAGCAGGACGCCTTGTGGCTGCTCGGCCGCGCCGCCGACGGTTCGATGCGCGATGCCATGAGCCTGACCGACCAGGCCATCGCCTTCGGCGAGGGCAAGGTGCTGGCCGCCGACGTGCGGGCGATGCTGGGCACGCTGGATCATGGTCAGGTCTACGGCGTGCTTCAGGCGCTGCTCGAAGGCGACGCCCGCGCGCTGCTGGAGGCAGTGCGCGAGCTGGCCGAGCAGGGCCCGGACTGGAGAGGCGTGCTGGCCGAGATGCTCAATGTGCTGCACCGGGTGGCCATCGCCCAGGCGCTGCCCGAGGCGGTGGACAACGGCCAGGGCGACCGTGACAAGGTGCTGGCCCTGGCCGCCGCGCTGCCGGCCGAGGACGTGCAGTTCTATTACCAGATGGGCCTGATCGGCCGACGTGACCTGCCCCTGGCACCGGAGCCGCGCGGCGGCTTCGAGATGGTCCTGCTGCGCATGCTGGCGTTCCGTCCGGCTGATGCCGACGACGCCCCGAAACCGGTGCTAAAGCCGGTGGGGATCAGCCAGGCCACAGCTGATCCCGCCCAGCCGGTGGCGACGGTGGCGGTTGCCGAGGCGCCTGCGCCGGTCGTCGAGCCGGCCCCGGCGCCGGCCGTCGAAGCGCCGCTGCCCGCCGAGCCTGCGGTACCGGTGCAAGCCGAACCCGTCGCCCAGGACGAACCTGACGTCGAGCCCGCCGATGAACACGCTGTCGAGGAGGTGATCGACCTGCCGTGGGAAGCGGCCGTGGCGCCTGAGCCCCAAGCGCCTGCGCCTGTCGCGGCTCCCGCCCCGGTCCAACCGCCGCGTGGCCAGCCTGATTACGACGAGCCGCCCTTCGATCCAGGCGCCTATGCGTCGGTCGGGATGGAACGCGACGACGACGGCCCGGATGACGACTACTACGCGCCCGAAGCCGACCCCGCCAGCTTCACCTACCTGGACGAGCTGGCCGAGCACGTGCACGAAGCCGAACCGCTCACCCCGCCCGAGCCGCTGCCAGCGGCCCAGCCGGCCACCGGGCTAGCCCTGCAGTGGCTGGAATTATTCCCGCACTTGCCGGTCTCGGGTATGACAGGCAACATCGCCGCGAACTGCACGCTGATCCGCGCCGAAGGCGACGACTGGCTGCTGCACCTGGACCCGGGGCAGGGCGCGCTGTTCAACAGTACCCAGCAACGGCGCCTGAACGAAGCGCTCAACCAGCACCTGGGGCGCAGCCTGCGCCTGCAGATCGAGCTGATTCGCCCCGAGCAGGAAACCCCAGCCCAGGCCGCCGCGCGCAAGCGCGCCGAGCGTCAGCACGACGCCGAGGTGTCGATCGAGCAAGACCCGCTGGTCCAGCAGATGATCCAGCGGTTCGGCGCACGCGTGCGCCACGATACAATCGAACCCGTGGAGACCGCCCAGGCCAGTCCTGGGCAGTGAACGAACACCCTGCACCCGACCCAGAGCCGGGTGCATACATGACCCAATCGAGGATTTCCCCATGATGAAAGGTGGCATGGCCGGCCTGATGAAGCAGGCCCAGCAGATGCAGGAAAAAATGGCCAAGATGCAGGAAGAACTGGCCAATGCGGAAGTCACCGGTCAGTCCGGCGCCGGCCTGGTCAGCGTGGTGATGACCGGTCGTCACGATGTCAAGCGGGTCAATATCGACGCCAGCCTGATGACCACCGACCCGGACGACAAGGAAGTGCTCGAGGACCTGATCGCTGCGGCGCTGAACGACGCCGTGCGCAAGATCGAGCAGAACAGCCAGGACAAGATGGGCAACATGACCGCTGGCATGCAACTGCCGCCGGGCTTCAAGATGCCGTTCTGAGGGGTTCTCGGACACCTACAGGGAGCACGGTCCTCTGACCGCTGCTCCCTTCTTCATTCTGCACCACTGACAGGCCTGTCCCCATGAGTTTCAGCCCTTTGATCCGCCAACTGATCGACGCCCTGCGCGTGCTCCCCGGCGTCGGCCAGAAAACCGCCCAGCGCATGGCCCTGCAGTTGCTCGAACGCGACCGCAGCGGCGGCACGCGCCTGGCCCAGGCCCTTGGCCAGGCCATGGAGGGCGTTGGCCACTGTCGCCAGTGCCGCACCCTCACCGAACAGGAACTGTGCCCGCAATGCGCCGACCCACGGCGCGACGACACCCAACTGTGCGTGGTGGAAGGGCCGATGGACGTGTATGCGGTGGAACAGACCGGCTATCGCGGCCGCTACTTCGTGCTCAAGGGGCACCTGTCGCCGCTCGACGGCCTCGGCCCCGAGGCCATTGGCATTCCACAGTTGATGGCGCGCATAGAAGAGCAGGGCACCTTCACCGAGGTGATCCTGGCGACCAACCCGACCGTGGAGGGCGAGGCCACCGCGCACTACATCGCCCAGTTGCTGGCCGAGAAGGGCCTGACCGCTTCGCGCATCGCCCACGGCGTGCCGCTGGGTGGCGAGCTGGAACTGGTCGATGGCGGCACGCTGGCGCATGCTTTCGCGGGCCGCCGACCGATTTCGCTCTAGCGTCAAGCGGCGCCGTCGCGGCAGCCAGGTGCTGCGGCGACGGCGCGAGCGGCCTGATTACTGGCCGGTGTAGATCTGGTCGAACACGCCACCGTCGTTGAAGTGGGTCTTCTGCACGGTGCGCCAGTCGCCGAAGGTCTTCTCCACCGAGAGGAAATCGACTTTCGGGAAGCGGTCGGTGTACTTGGCCAGAACCGTGGCATCGCGCGGGCGCAGGTAGTTCTGAGCGGCGATCTCCTGGGCCGCTGGCGACCACAGGTATTTCAGGTATTCCTCGGCCACGGCCTGGGTACCCTTCTTGGCCACCACCTTGTCGACCACGCTGACCGGCGGCTCGGCCTCGGCCGACACGCTCGGGTAGACCACCTCGAATTGATCGCGGCCAAATTCACGAGCGATCATCTCCGCCTCGTTCTCGAAGGTCACCAACACGTCGCCGATCTGGTTGGTCATGAACGTGGTGGTGGCAGCGCGACCCCCGGTGTCGAGCACCGGCGCCTGCTTGAACAGCTTGCCGACGAACGCGCGCGCCTTGGCCTCGTCACCGCCCTGCTTGAGCACATAGCCCCAGGCCGAGAGGTAGGTGTAGCGGCCGTTACCCGAGGTCTTGGGGTTCGGCACGATCACCTGGACGCCGTCCTTGAGCAGGTCCGGCCAGTCTTTCAGGGCTTTGGGGTTGCCCTTGCGCACGATGAGCACGGTGGCCGAAGTGAAGGGCGCACTGTTGTTCGGCAGACGGCTGACCCAGTTGTCCGGGATCAGCTTGCCGTTGTCGACCAACGCGTTGATGTCGGTGGCCATGTTCATGGTGATCACATCGGCCGGCAGGCCGTCGATCACCGCGCGCGCCTGTTTGCTCGAACCGCCGAAGGACATCTGCACATTGACCTTCTCCTGGTGCTCTTGCTCCCAGTGCTTCTGGAATGCCGGGTTGTAGTCCTTGTAGAAGTCGCGCATCACGTCGTAGGACACGTTCAACAGCGTCGGTGCGGCCTGGGCCAGCGTGCCCAGCGTAAGCCCGGCGACGAGCAGCGAGGCACTGAAGAGTTTTTTCACAGCGGGCGATCCTTGTTGTGAGTGAAAGTTTGGCAATTTGCCAGCAACTATAACCGTGGGTTCTTGCGCCTTTAAAGACCGAAACGGACTTTGCTTATGCCTGTCCGGCCTTGGGAAACAACGGGTTGCCGCAGCGCGAGCAGAATGCCGCCGCCGGCTCGTGGGTGTTCTTGGCACAGGTGGGGCAGTCGTGGCGCAACTGCTCGCCGCGCATGGCGTTGGCCAGCTCGGCGGTGAAGATGCCGGTGGGCACCGCGATGATCGAGTAACCGATGATCATCACCATCGAGGACACCACCTGGCCAAGCGGCGTCCTGGGCACGATGTCGCCGAAGCCCACGGTGGTCAGGGTGACGATGGCCCAGTAGATACCCTTGGGAATGCTGGTGAACCCATGTTCGGGGCCTTCGATCACGTACATCAGCGTGCCGAACACCGTCACCAGGGTCGAGACGCTGACCAGGAACACGATGATCTTCTGCTTGCTGCCGCGCAGTGCATCGAGCAGGTAGTGCGCCTGCTTGAGGTAGGGGCCGAGCTTGAGCACGCGGAAAATGCGCAGCATGCGGATGACCCGCACGATCAGCAGGTACTGGGCGTCGCTGTAGTACAGGGCGATGATCCCCGGCACGATAGCCAGCAGGTCGACCAGCCCGTAGAAACTGAAGGCGTAGCGCAGCGGCTTGGGCGAGCAGTACAGGCGCGTCAGGTATTCGGCGAGGAAGATCGCCGTGAAGCCCCACTCGATGCCTGCCAGCAGGCCTGAGTAACTGCGGTGCACCTCGTCGATGCTGTCGAGAATGACCGTGACCAGGCTGGCGAGGATGATCAGCAGCAGGGTTTTGTCGAAGCGTCGGCCAGCCACCGTGTCGGACTGGAAGACGATGACGTAGAGCCGCTCGCGCAGGCTCGCAGGTGTGTCCATCTGAAGCGTTCCATAGGGCGTAGCGGCTGAGCCTATGGCCTGGCTCTCAGCCGTGCAAGCGTTGCACGTTGCGCCGCCGCGCGAGCCCGGCGAGATGGCCGCCCAGGTGCATCAGCCAGCAGGCGATGACGAAGGGTGCGGTGAGCGACGGCAGCGCGGCATGCGCGAACAGGGCCTGCACCAGCAGGGCCAGGGCGATGGCCAGCAGGGTGATCCAAGGACGCTCGCCGTGCCGGCTGAACGCCAGCGCCGCCAGGGCGGTGTTGAAACCGTACAGCCCCAGCGCCGCGGCCTGGGGCTGGTCAGCCAGCAGGGCCGCACCACCGCCGAGCGTCGAGCCGAGCACGGCCCAGAGCGCCGCGTAGGGATGGGCGATCAACAGGCCGAGTACGATCAACAGCCCGGCCAGCGGCGCGTCCAGCAGGAACACCTGGCCCAGCCCGCGCAGCACGCCTTGCACGGGTTCGCCCGCCACCACCAAGGGCGCGGCGGGTTCGGCGAGCGCCAGGGCCGCCCAGCCCAGGAGCACGAAGGGTGCCGTGTAGGCCGTCAGCAAGGGCCCGCCGCGCTTGCGCCATTGGTGCGTGAGCATGCTCGACAGGCCCCCGGCGGCGAGAATCAAGGGCGGCAGGATGGCCGACCACGGCAGCACGGCGCTGATCAGCAGGCCGATCAGCACGCCGTTGTAGCTGTACAGCCCGGCCTGGCGGTCGGCGCGCTCGTAGCCTCGGCGTTGTGCCGTGAGCAGCCCGGCGAGCGCGCCGAGCAGGGCGCCGCCGACCAGGGCCGGCGCCGTGAGCAGGATGGCCAGCAGGCAGCACACGCCGCACAGGGGATTGCGCAGCAGCAGGACCTGGCTGAAGCCGTTGAGCAGGGCCGTGGCCCAGTCGGGGCACGGGTTGACGAAGTTCTTGGTGTACATGGGGCAGTCAGTGAAGGTGGCAGGAAGGCGCTGGGCCTCTTCGGGCCTCGGTTTTGCGCCGTGTCGTGGTGCGCTGCGCGGCGGCGGGTAGCCGCCCCGGCAGTCAGATCAGGGTCTCGATCCTCAAGGTGTTGGTGGTGCCCGGTTTGCCGAAGGGCACCCCGGCGGTAATCAGCAAGGTATCGCCGCGACAGGCCATACCTTGGGCCTGGGCGATCTCCAGCGCTGTCGAACAGATTTCGTCGACCTGATGCAGGCGGTCGTTGACCACCGAATGCACGCCCCAGGTCAGGCTCAGGCGTCGGGCGGTGCGCAGGTTGGGCGTCAGGTTGAGGATCGGCGCCGTCGGCCGTTCGCGCGCGGCACGCAGGGTCGAGGCGCCCGACTCGCTGTAGTTGACCAGCACCGCCACCGGCAGGATGGCGCTGATACGGCGGATGGCGCAGCTGATGGCGTCCGACACCGTGGCCTCGGCCTTGGGCCGGGCGACGTCGAGCTGGGCCTGGTAGTCCGGGCCGTTCTCCACCTGGCGAATGATCTTGCTCATCATCTGCACCGCTTCCATCGGGTAGTCGCCGGACGCCGTCTCGGCCGACAGCATCACCGCATCGGCGCCTTCGGCCACGGCATTGGCCACATCGGTGACCTCGGCGCGGGTCGGCGCCGGAGAAAAGCGCATGGACTCGAGCATCTGCGTGGCCACCACCACTGGCTTGCCCAACTGGCGGCAGGTGCCGATGATGCGTTTCTGGATCTGCGGCACCTGCTCGGCCGGCACCTCCACACCCAGGTCGCCACGGGCGATCATGATCGCATCGGCCAGTTCGGCGATGGCCTGCAGGTGCTCCACCGCCGAAGGCTTCTCGATCTTGGCCATCAGGTAGGCACGCTCGCCGATCAGTTGCCGGGCCTCGACGATATCCTCCGGGCGCTGCACGAACGACAACGCCACCCAGTCCACCCCCAGTTCCAGGCCGAAGGCCAGGTCGCGGCGGTCCTTGTCGGTGAGTGGCGAGAGGTCGAGCAGCGCCTGGGGCACATTGACGCCCTTGCGGTCGGACAACTCGCCCCCGACCAGCACCTCGGTGTCGATGGCCTCGGCGTGCTTGGCGACAACCCGCAGGCGCAGCTTGCCGTCGTCCAGCAGCAGGTCCATGCCCGGCTGCAACGCCGCGATGATCGCCGGGTGCGGCAGGTTGACCCGCTGGCTGTCGCCCGGTGTCTCGTCCAGGTCCAGGCGCAGGTGCTGGCCGCGCTGCAAGTGCACCTGGCCTTCGGCGAAGCGCCCGACGCGCAGCTTCGGCCCTTGCAAGTCCATGAGGATGCCCAGCGGCCGATTCATCTGCTGCTCGACCTCGCGGATCCACTGGTAGCGCAGGGCGTGGTCGGCGTGCTCGCCGTGGCTGAAGTTGAGGCGAAACAGGTTGACCCCGGCCTCGACCAGTTGGCGCACCGCGTCGCGGCTGCCGATGGCAGGCCCCAGGGTCGCGAGGATCTTCACTTTCTTGTCGAGCGTCATGGATGCGGGGCCTCGAGGATCAGAATGGCGCGGAAGTCGTTGACGTTGGTGCGGGTCGGTTCGGTGATGACCAGGGCGTCGAGTGCGGCGAAGTAGCCGTAGCCGTCGTTGTTGTCCAGCGCGGCGCTGCTCGACAGGCCCAGGGCCTGGGCGCGGGCGTAGGTGTCCGGGGTCATCAAGGCGCCGGCGTTGTCTTCCGAGCCGTCGATACCGTCGGTGTCGCCGGCCAGGGCATAGACGCCGGGCAGTCCCTTGAGGCTGTCGGTGAGGCTCAGCAGGAATTCGGCATTACGCCCGCCGCGGCCGGTGCCGCGCACGGTGACGGTGGTCTCGCCGCCGGACAGAATCACGCAGGGCGGCTTGAGCGGCTGGCCATGCAGGACGATCTGACGGGCGATGCCGGCATGCACTTTGGCCACCTCGCGCGCCTCGCCCTCCAGGTCGCCGAGGATCAGTGGGCTGAAGCCGGCCCGGCGGGCGGCGACCGCGGCGGCTTCCAGGGATTGCTGGGGCTTGGCGATCAGTTGGAAATGGCTGCGGCTGAGCGCCGGGTCGCCTGGCTTGACGGTTTCCGACGCGGGATCGTGCAGCCAGTCGATCACGGCCTGCGGCGCGTCGATGGCGTAGCGCTTGAGAATCGCCAACGCGTCGGCCGAGGTGCTGGGATCGGCCACGGTCGGCCCGGAGGCAATGACCGTGGCCAGGTCGCCCGGCACATCGGAAATGGCGTAGGTGTAGACACTGGCGGGCCAGCAGGCCTTGGCCAGACGCCCACCCTTGATCGCCGAGAGGTGCTTGCGCACGCAGTTCATCTCGCCGATGGTGGCGCCGGACTTGAGCAGCGCCTTGTTTACCTGTTGCTTGTCCGCCAGGCTCAGCCCCGCGGCGGGCAGCGCCAATAGCGCGGAGCCGCCACCGGACAGCAGAAAGATGACCCGGTCGTTTTCAGTCAGGTCGCTCACCAGCGCCAGCACCCGCGTGGCCACGGCCAGCCCGGCCGCGTCGGGCACCGGATGGGCCGCTTCGACCACTTCGATGTTCTGGCAGCGTGCGCCGTGCCCGTAGCGGGTGACCACCAGTCCGCTGACCTCACCCTGCCAGCACTGCTCGACCACTTCGGCCATGGCCGCCGCAGCCTTGCCCGCGCCGATGACGATGACCCGCCCACTGCGATCGGCAGGCAGATGGCCCTCAAGGACCTGACGAGGATGTGCAGCCGCAATGGCCGTTTCAAACAATTCGAGCAGACGTTTCTGTGCATCGACCAACATGGCACTCTCCTAAGCGGCAAGCTACAAGCGGCAAGCTGCAAGCCGATCTGCTTTAGCTTGCAGCTTGCAGCTTGCCGCTTGCCGCTTGCCGCTCGAATCTTCGGCTAGTCGCGAATGGAAAAGTTGGCCATGTGCTCGAGGCCTTTGATCAGCGCCGAGTGGTCCCAGTTGCCGCCGTCCAGGGCCTGGCAGGTGTTGAACACCTGCTGGGCGTTGGCGGTGTTGGGCAGGTTGATGCCCAGCTCCTTGGCGCCCTGCAGGGCCAGGTTGAGGTCTTTCTGGTGCAGGTTGATGCGGAAACCTGGATCGAAGGTGCCCTTGATCATGCGCTCGGCGTGCACCTCGAGAATCTTCGAGGAGGCGAAGCCGCCCATCAGCGCCTCGCGCACCTTGGCCGGGTCGGCGCCGTTCCTGGCTGCGAACAACAACGCTTCGGCCACCGCCTGGATATTCAGGGCGACGATGATCTGGTTGGCCACCTTGGCGGTCTGGCCGTCGCCGCTGCCGCCGACGCGGGTGATGTTCTTGCCCATGGCCTGGAACAGCGGCAGGGCGCGCTCGAAGGCCTTTTCGCAACCGCCGACCATGATGCTCAGGGTCGCAGCCTTGGCGCCGACCTCGCCGCCTGAGACCGGTGCGTCCAGGTAGGTCGCGCCGCTGCGTTCGATCTTCTCGGCGAAAGCCTTGGTGGCGGTGGGCGAAATCGAGCTCATGTCGATCACCACCTTGTTCGGGCCGACGCCCTCGGCGACGCCCTGCTCGCCGAATAGTACCCCCTCGACCTGCGGCGTGTCGGGCACCATGACGATGATGAACTCGGCCTCCTGGGCCACTTCCCTGGGGTTGGCCAGGGCCACCGCGCCGGCGGCGATCAGGTCGGCGGGGGCCGCTGAGTGGTGGGTGGAGACGAACAGGCTGTGACCTGCCTTTTGCAGGTTCTGGGCCATGGGCTTGCCCATGATGCCGGTGCCGATGAAGCCGATCTTGGCCATGAGAATGTGCCTCTTTTTATTAGCGTTGTGGGTAGCTGATCGCGGGGCTGCCACGAAACCCTGTGGGAACGGGCTTGCCCCGCGAATGCGTTCGGTCAGGCGATGGAGGTGTCTGTGCGGGCGCTTTCGCGGCACACGCCCGCGCCCACCTGGGTCTTCAGCCAGCCCAGGCCGGCTTCGGTCGTGGTCAGCGGTTTGTACTCGGCGCCCACCCACCCCTGGTAACCGATACGGTCCAGGTGCTCGAACAGGAAGCGGTAGTTGATCTCGCCGGTGCCGGGCTCGTGGCGACCGGGGTTGTCGGCCAGTTGCACGTGGTTGATCAGCGCCAGGTTGGCTTGCAGCGTGCGCGCCAGGTCGCCTTCCATGATCTGCATGTGGTAGATGTCGTATTGCAGGTACAGGTTGGCACTGCCGACTTCGGCCTGGATCTCCAGGGCCTGCGCCGTGGTGTTCAGGTAGAAGCCGGGGATGTCACGGGTGTTGATCATCTCCATGACCAGACGGATACCGGCGGCCTGGAGTTTGTCGGCGGCGTACTGGAGGTTGGCGACGAAGGTCTGGCGCACGCTGGCCTCGTTCGCCGCAGGCGGACGGATGCCGGCCAGGGCGTTGACCTGGGTATTGCCCAGCACCTTGGCGTAGTCGATGGCCTTGTCGACGCCGGCGCGGAATTCCTCGACCCGGTCCGGGTGGCAGGCGATGCCGCGCTCGCCGCTGGCCCAGTCGCCGGCGGGCAGGTTGAACAGCACCTGGGTCAGGCCATGGGCCTGCAGCTCGCGCTGGATGTCGTGGGCGCTGAAGTCGTAGGGAAACAGGTATTCGACACCGCTGAAGCCCGCGTCGGCGGCGGCCTTGAAGCGGGCCAGGAAGTCCTGTTCGGTGAACAGCATGGACAGGTTGGCGGCAAAGCGCGGCATGGGAGTCTCCTTGCGTGGGCAGGCCCCGCCTGGGCGGGGCGTGGGCAGTCAGTCGAGCAGCGAGAGGGCGGTTGGCGCGTCATTGCCGACCAGCGCCAGGTCTTCGAATTCGTTGACCGCATTGATCTCGGTGCCCATGGAAATATTGGTCACGCGCTCGAGTATCACCTCGACCACCACCGGTACGCGCAACTGCTGGGCCATTTCCTGCGCCTTGCGCAGGGCCGGGGCGATGTCGTTCGGCTCGAACACCCGCAGTGCCTTGCAGCCCAGGCCCTCGACCACCGCGACGTGGTCCACGCCGTAGTTGCCGGCCTCGGTGGCGTTGATGTTCTCGAAGGCGAGTTGAACACAGTAGTCCATGTCGAAGCCACGCTGGGCCTGGCGGATCAGGCCGAGGTAGGCGTTGTTCACCAGCACGTGGACATAGGGCAGGTTGAACTGCGCGCCCACGGCCAGTTCCTCGATCATGAACTGGAAATCGTAGTCGCCCGACAGCGCCACCACCTGGCGCGCAGGGTCGGCCTTGACCACGCCGAGGGCGGCGGGGATGGTCCAGCCCAGCGGGCCGGCCTGGCCGCAGTTGATCCAGTGCCGTGGCTTGTACACATGCAGGAACTGCGCGCCAGCGATCTGCGACAGGCCGATGGTGCTGACATAGCAGGTGTCCTTGCCGAACACCTGGTTCATCTCCTGGTACACCCGCTGCGGCTTGACTGGCACCTGGTCGAAGTGGGTCTTGCGTTGCAGGCTGGCCTTGCGCTGCTGGCAGTCCTGCAACCAGTCCTTGCGGCACTTGAGCTTGCCGGCCGCCTGCCACTCGCGGGCCACCTCGATGAATGCGTCGAGCGCCGCGCCGGCATCGGAGACGATCCCCAGGTCCGGGGTGAACACCCGGCCGATCTGGGTGGGCTCGATGTCCACGTGAATGAAGCGGCGGCCCTCGGTGTAGACCTCCACGGAGCCGGTATGGCGGTTGGCCCAGCGGTTGCCGATGCCGAACACCAGGTCGGATTTGAGCAAACTGGCATTGCCGTAGCGGTGCGAGGTTTGCAGCCCGACCATGCCGACCATCTGCGGATGATCATCGGGCAGGCAGCCCCAGCCCATCAAGGTCGGGATCACCGGCACGCCGGTCAGTTCGGCGAATGCCACCAGCTTGTCGCTGGCATCGGCATTGATGATGCCGCCGCCGGCCACCAGCAGCGGGCGTTCGGCGTCGTTGAGCAGTGCCAGGGCCTTTTCCGCCTGGATGCGCGTGGCCGAGGGCTTGTGCACCGGCAGCGGCTCGTAGGCCTCGATGTCGAACTCGATCTCGGCCATCTGCACGTCGAACGGCAAATCGATCAGCACCGGGCCGGGGCGGCCGCTGCGCATTTCGTGGAAGGCTTTCTGGAAGGCGTAGGGCACCTGGCCTGGCTCCAGCACGGTGGTCGCCCACTTGGTCACCGGCTTGACGATGCTGGTGATGTCCACCGCCTGGAAGTCTTCCTTGTGCAGGCGCGAGCGCGGCGCCTGGCCGGTGATGCAGAGGATGGGGATGGAGTCGGCCGAGGCACTGTACAGGCCAGTGACCATGTCGGTGCCGGCAGGACCGGAGGTGCCGATGCACACCCCGATGTTGCCGGGGTTGGCGCGGGTATAGCCTTCAGCCATGTGCGAGGCCCCTTCGACATGGCGCGCGAGGACGTGATCGATGCCGCCAACCTTCTTCAGGGCCGAGTACAGCGGGTTGATCGCCGCGCCTGGAATGCCGAAGGCGGTGTCGACGCCTTCCCGGCGCATGACCAGTACGGCGGCATCGATTGCTCTCATTTTGCTCATGTCTTGTGCCTCATTTATTTTGTAATTGTATACAACGCGACTTGCGGACGAGTGTATTCATGGTCTGAGTTCAAGGTCAATGGGTTTTCATCGGATGCTCAGCAGATCGAATTGATGAGTGGGCGTGGCGCTTGATTGGTGCTGCTTTGCAGCCCTGTCGCGACACCGGACCGCTCCCATACCTAACGCGTGAGCTCAGGTTTTCGGGCAATTCTCGGGGACGGCTGCGGGACGTAGGAAGGCCACGACGCAGTGTGAACGTGCCGAAGCGTCAGGCGAATTGATCGAAATTATTGTATACAAATATCTATTATTCTGTGCTCTATTGGTCCGCCTGCATTCCGGCCCCACACAACAATAAAAGGACCTCCCATGACTGCACTCACCCTCAACGTCGCCAACACCCTGGTCCACGCCGCGCTCTGCGCTGGACGCCGGATCGACGCGGCCCCTCTCACCGTGGCCGTGCTGGACGCCGGCGGGCATCTGTTGGCCTTGCAGCGCGAGGACGGGGCCAGCCTGCTGCGTCCGCAACTGGCCACGGCCAAGGCCTGGGGCGCGGTGGCGCTGGGTAAGGGGTCGCGCCTGCTGGCGCTGGACGCGCAGCAGCGCCCGGCGTTCTTCGCCGCGCTCAACGGGCTGGGTGACGGCGCCGTGGTACCGGCGCCGGGAGGCGTGCTGATTCGCGATCAGGCCGGCACGGTGCTGGGCGCGCTGGGCATCAGTGGCGATACCTCGGATGTCGACGAGCAGTGCGCGATCAGTGCGATCGAGTCGCTGGGGTTGCGCGCAGATGCGGGCGCGGCGGTGTGAGCCGGCGGGCAGTGTCGGGCCCTTGGCAGGTGAAGGCCCGGGGGATGTTCACGCAGGCTCCGGCTCGCAACCCTTGAGCACCAGGCGGATGATGGTGTCGGCGGCCGCGTCGTAGTCGCTGTCGCTGAGTTTCGCCTTGCCGGTGACCACTGCGATCTGCCAGTCGAAGTCCGCGTAGGTCTGGGTCGCGGCCCAGATGCTGAACATCAGGTGGTGCGGATCGACCGCAGCGATCTGCCCGCGTTCGATCCAGCGCTGGATGCATTCGATGTTGTGCCGGGCCTGCTCGTTGAGCTGCTCCACCTGCGACGGCGACAGGTGCGGGGCGCCGTGCATGATCTCGCTGGCGAACACCTTGGACGCATGGGGCAGGTCGCGGGAGATGCGGACCTTCGAGCGGATGTAGTTGCTGAGCACTTCCTGCGGATCGCCCTCGGCATTGAACGGCGTGGAGGCCTGCATGATCGGCGCGATGATGCTTTCCAGTACCTCGCGGTAGAGGTTTTCCTTGGACTTGAAGTAGTAGTAGACATTCGGCTTGGGCAGCCCGGCCTTGGCCGCGATGTCGCTGGTCTTGGTAGCCGCGAAGCCCTTGTCGGCGAATTCCTCGCTGGCCGCGCGCAGGATCAGTTCCTTGTTGCGCTCGCGAATCGTGCTCATGGTCTGTGAATCTTCCTGTGACTGGCCGCCTCTAAGAGCGAGCAGGCATGGTAGCACCGTGCCGCAGAACCGCTCAAGGTAACGGCCTGAGTGGTCTCCGTCGCGTATCATGCGCTCGGCAGGCCGGTCGGATGGGCTCGCCGAGGTGCTGACACGGCACGAATCTATCAAGGGTAAAAGCAATGGCAGGCAGCAGTTTTTTCGCGTTGTTGGATGATATCGCGGCCCTTCTGGACGATATTTCGCTGATGAGCAAAGTGGCGGCGAAGAAGTCCGCCAGCGTGCTCAGCGACGACCTGGCGGTCAATGCCGAGCAGGTCACCGGCATGAAGGCGGACCGGGAATTGCCGGTGGTGTGGGCAGTGTTCAAGGGCTCGCTGAGGAACAAGGCCATTCTGGTGCCGTGCGCGCTGATACTCAGCGCCGTGCTGCCAGCGGCGGTCAAATGGCTGCTCATGGCTGGCGGCCTGTACTTGTGCTACGAGGGCTTTGAGGCGATCAAGGACAAGCTGTCACGCGACAAGCCCGGCGATGAGGCGCAGGCCAGCAAATCGGTACCGCGCAGCGCCGAGGCGCTAGCCGAGTACGAACAGCGCAAGATCAAGGGGGCGATCAAGACCGACTTCATCCTCAGCGCCGAAATCATCGTCATCACCTTGAACGTGGTGGCCGAGGCGCCGTTGTACCAGCAGATTCTCACGCTGGTGATCATCGCCCTGTTGATGACGGTCGGTGTCTACGGCCTGGTCGCCGGCATTGTGCGGCTGGATGACGCTGGCTTCGCCCTGGCCAAGTCCAAGGCCCAGGGGCTGTGGGGGCGGTGCGTGAAAAGCGTGGGGCGGGGCCTGGTGGCCGCGGCGCCGATGCTGATGAAGGCGCTGTCCTGGATCGGCACGGTGGCCATGTTCCTGGTGGGCGGCACGTTCATCGCCGAAGGCATCCACCCGTTGGAGCAGGCCCTGGAGTCGCTCGTGGCGGCCAGCGGCGCCTGGGGGCCGGTGGTCAAATATGCCCTGTTCGGGGTGGTCGGCGCGGTGGCCGGCTTCATCACGGCGCTGATCGTCGGCGGCTTTTCCAAGCTTCGCCAGCGCCAGGCGGCGTAAACCGTCCGGCGCAGGACGCGGGCTGGCCAGCAGCCCGCGCCCCCCTCAGAAGTGCACCTTGACCAGCAGGCTCATGGTGTTCTGGTCGGTGGTGAAGGCATCGCTGTCCTTGATGCCGTACTTGTTGCTCCAGTAGTCGTACTCGATGCCCACGTACAACTGTTTTTCACCCATGTGCAGCGCCTTGCCCAGGTCGTACTTCACCTGCGGGTTGAAGTGCAGGTTGGCGTGGTAGCTGCCGCGCCCATTGCGGTCGTTGTCCACCACCCAGTCCATGAAGCCGTCGATCAGCACGTCGGAGGCGCCCACCGGCAGGGTGTAGCCCCACACCGGGGTGATCTGCCAGACATGATCGCCCGGGCGGCTGCCGTCGGTGGTGCGGTGGTAGAAGTTGAGCTGGAAGTAGTCGAAGCCCGGCACGGCCAGGTCGAAGCCGGGGCCGATCAGGTACGACTCGGTATCGCCTTCGCCGAACTCGTAGGTCATGGCCAAGAGCACGTCGGTCACTGGGCCGAAGGCCAGCTTCTGATCGAAGATCTTGCCGAACGACAGGCGCGGGGAGATCTCACCGTAGTAGGTGTTGGCGCCGTTGTTCCCGTCTTTCTTGCCCTGGTAGAAGATCTTGTCGACGAACAGGAAGTTGTCGCCGTACTTCCAGGAGTCGGCGTGCTCGAAGGTCAGGGTCTGCTGGGTTTCAGGGTTGACCTTGAAGTTCTTGCCCCACAGGTAGGTCAGGCTGTTGTTCTGCCAGTTCAGCAGGTCACCGGCGTGGCTGGTGGCGCAGGCCAGCAGGCCACCGGCGAGGATCAGGCTGTTGAGAATCCGCATGGTTGAGGTCGCTCCCTTGAGTGGATGTGTGTCAGCGCTCGTGTCGGCGCTTTTTCTGTCTTTTTGGTCAGGTTTGAAGCGTGGGCCACAGCTCCCTGGCAAGTGCTGCGCCAACTTTTGCGGGTCGGTCGCAGCCATCCTGCTCGACGGCGTTCTGAACGGATGAAAAAGGGTGCTGCTGGCTGGCACGACATCGACCAACCGCCCGAATTCATTGACTGAGCGGTCAGTAAACGCGGGCAGGATCCGACCTGCCCTGAGCGAGGGGGCGCGCAGATTACTGACTTGCGCGCCGGGCCTCAAGTGCTCCTTCCTGGAGCGTGCTGTCGCAAAACTGGGCGTTCGGTCAGGTTGTCAGGCGTGACGCGCCATCGCCTGTGCCGAGCGCCCCGGATCGACGGGGTCGGCGCTGCCTCAGTGCCGGTGACACACCCTGGTGTGGGCGGCCCGCTCGGCGCCGCCAAGAATGTTGAACAGCAGGTTCAACAGCAACGCGCTGAGGGTGGCCATGGCGATGCCACTGTGGGTGATCGGCTCCATCCAGGTCGGCATCTGCGCGAAGAATTCCGGACGCACCACCGGTATCAAGCCGAAGCCTATGCTCACCGCAACCAGCAGTTGATTACGACGGTCGCTGATGTCCGCTTCCTGCAGAATCTTGATGCCCGTGGCCGTGACCATGCCGAACATGGCGATCGACGCACCGCCCAGTACCGCCGGTGGGATCGACGCAATCAGGAACGCCGCCTTGGGCAGCAGGCTGAGCAGCATCAGCAAGACACCGGCGACCGCCGTGACCGAGCGGCAGCGCACGCCGGTCATCTGCACCAGGCCGATGTTCTGGGCGAAGGAGGAATGGGTGAAGGTGTTGAAGAAACCGGCCACGAACGAAGCGCCGGCATCGCACAACAGGCCGCGCCGCAGCATGCCGGGCGTGACCGGCCGATCGGTGACCTTGCCCAGGGCCAGGAACATGCCGGTGGACTCGACGAAGATGATCACCACCACCAGGCACATCGACAGGATCGGTGCCAGGCTGAAGGTCGGCAGGCCGAAGTGCAGCGGCGTGACCACCTGCAACCATGGCGCCTGGGCCAGGCCCGACAGATCGACCATGCCGATGCAGCCGGCCAGCACGTAGCCCAGGCCCATGCCGACCAGCACCGAGACGTTGACCCAGAAACCGCGCATGAAGCGGTTGATCAGCAGGATCACCGCGAGCACCAGGCCGGCGACCATGAGGTAGATGGGCGCGCCGAAGCTGTCCGCCTGCTGACCACCACCGGCCCAGTTGACCGCCACCGGGAACAGCGACAGGCCAATGGCGGTGATCACCGTGCCGGTGACCAGCGGCGGGAAGAACCGCACCACCCTGGACATGAACGGCGCGATGAGCAGCCCGAACAGCCCAGCGGCGATGGTCGCGCCGAAGATGCCCTGCAGGCCCACGCCGGGCATGCCGGCCATGGCCACCATGCTGCCGACGGCGGCGAAGCTGGCACCCATCATCACCGGCATGCGGATACCCACCGGGCCGATGCCCAGCGACTGGATGACGGTCGCGACCCCGGCCACGAGCAGGTCGGCGTTGATCAGGAAGGCGATTTCCTCGCGTGACAGACCCGCGGCCTGGCCGATGATCAGCGGCACGGCGATGGCGCCGCCGTACATCAGCAGCACATGTTGCAGGGCCACCAGGACGAGCTGGGCCAGGGGCAGGGGTTGTCGTGGCGGCGCGACGGGAATGGACGCCTGCGGTGACGTGGACATGCAGCACCTCGAGTGTTGTTCTTATTCTCGGATCCAAGCGGGCGGCGCCCGGCGCCAGGCGCTTCGCATGAAGGCCTGGATGTACCGGGGGAGCCGAACGCTCGATGCTTGCTTTTGTGTCTGTGGTGCAGCGCAGGCCGGTCGGCTATCGCGACGGGCCTGCGCCAGCCGCTAGTTGACCGGCGCACCCTTGGCGATCCAGTCGCCGACCAGCTTGCGCTCCTCCACGGTCATCTGGGTGATGTTGCCCAGCGGCATGATCTGGCTGGCCACGGCCTGTGCCTGGATGCGCGCGGCCTGGGTCTGGATCTGCTGTGGCGTGTCGAACATCACCCCGGCCGGAGCCGTGCTGAACAGCGGGCTGGTGGGTTTGGACGAATGGCACACGGTGCAGCGTTCCTGGATCACGTGATGGATCGCCTCGAAGTTGCCGGGCTCAGCCTGGGCAGTAGCCTGGGCCGGGGCGGCGGCGGGGGCTTCGGCCGCCTTGGCTGCGGCCTCGGCGCGGTGCTCGGCGGCGGTCTTGCCGCCCACGGCACTGGCCGGCAGCGGCTGGTACTGGATCGGCGCGGCGGCCTGCTCGGGGCTGGCCGGCAGGGGCTTGGGCGCGGTCACGTAGGCCAGGCAGATCATCGCCAGGGCGCCGGCTGGCAGGGTCCAGGCGTACTTATTGCTGGCATGGCGGGTGTTGAAGTAATGCCGTACCAGCACCGCTGCCACCGCGATCCCGGCCAGGATCAACCAGTTGTACTGGCTGCCGTAGGTGCTCGGAAAATGGTTGCTGATCATGATGAACAGCACCGGCAGGGTGAAGTAGTTGTTGTGCCGCGAACGCAGCAGGCCCTTGGCGGGCAGCAAGGGGTCAGGCGTCTGGTTGGCAGCGATCGCCGCGACCAACTGGCGCTGGGCCGGCATGATGATGCGGAACACGTTGCCGACCATGATGGTGCCGATGATCGCCCCGGTGTGCAGGTAGGCGCCGCGTCCGCTGAACACCAGGCTGAAGCCCCAGCAGGCGGCGATGATCAGCACGAACAGCACGCCGCCGAGCAGGGCAGGGCGCTTGCCCAAGGGCGAATCGCAGAGGAAGTCGTAGACGAACCAGCCCGCCACCAGCGAGCCGATGCCGATGGCCACGCCCTCGGCGCCGCTCAGGCTGCTGCCGGGGGCGAGCAGGTAGAGGGTCGGGTTCCAGTAGAACACCACGCAGAGCAAGGCGATGCCCGACATCCAGGTGAAATACGCCTCCCATTTGAACCAGTGCAGGTCATCGGGCATTTTCGGCGGTGCGAGCTTGTATTTCTCCAGGTGGTAGATGCCGCCGCCGTGGATGGCCCACAAGTCGCCCGACAGGCCGTCGCGCGGGTTGCTGCGGTTGAGATTGTTCTCCAGCCAGACGAAGTAGAACGATGCACCGATCCAGGCCACGCCGGTGATCATGTGAACCCAGCGAATGCTCAGGTTCAGCCATTCGTGAAGATGTGCTTCCACAGTATGTACCTCTGCCGGTCACCGGCAGGCCGCGGACCTGTGATGACCGACCTTCTCTTATTGGTGGGGATCGAGGATCAACATCTGCTCCTCGGGGAAGTAATGCTCGTCGCAGTTGTTGCCGGAACCACTGCGATCAACCACCAGGAAGTCATCCCGCTTTTCGATCGTCAGCACCGGGTGGTGCCAGACGCCGCGATGGTAATTGACGCCCTGCCTGCCGTTGCTACGGAAGGCGCGGACCAGACCTGATACAGGTGCATCGCCAAGTGGCGCGACCACGATCAGAAAGGGGTTGCCCAGCAGCGGCACGAAGGCCTGGCTGCCCAGCGGATGGCGCTCCAGCATGCGGATGGTCAATGGCACCTCCAGGGCATCGGCGCGGAAGATGCTGATGATCGCCCGGTCTTCCGGCTCGGCGGTTTGCACCGTGGCGAGCTTGTGGAAGCGCATGGTCGAGCCGTTGTTGATCATGAAGTGGTCGCTGCCGTCGGTTTCGATCACGTCACCGAAGGGGGCGAAGGCTTCTTTGGTCAGCGGCTCGATCATCAGGGTACGCATGCGGTTTTCTCTTGTAGTCGTTATCGGTCAAGGGGCGAGGCCGTGTTCGGCCAGGCCTCACAATTGCTGCAGACGGAACAGGGCGATCTGGTTGATCTGCGCCAGCGCCTCGCGGAACTCGGCGTCGGCATCGTTATGGATGCGCTGCTCGAAGGCGGCGAGGATCTGGTGCCGGTCGCTGCCTTTGACCGCCATGATGAACGGAAACTGGAATTTTGCCTTGTAGGCGTGATTGAGCTCGGTGAAACGGGCGAATTCCTCGGCCGTGCACAGGTGAATGCCGGCGCCGGCCTGCTCGTGGGTGCTCGACTCGGTCAGCTCGCCACGCACCGCCGCTTTGCCGGCCAGGTCCGGGTGCGCATTGATCAGCGCCAGTTGCTCGGCGTGGCTGGCGGCCAGCAGCACCGCGCTCATGCGCTGGTGCAGGGCCTCGATCTGGTCCAACGCACTGTGCTCGCCCTGGTCGAAGGCCCGCTCGGCCACCCACGGCGAGTGCTCGTAGATGTCGGCGAAGGCGGCGACGAACGCGTCGCGGCTCAGGGTCGAAGGGGTGACGGTGGTGAAGGCGCTCATCGGGCGTTCTCGGGCGTGTAGGGGTGGGTGGCGTGCCAGTGACGGGCGATGTCCACGCGGCGGGCGAACCAGACTTGCTCGTGGCTTTTCGCGTAGTCGACGAAGCGCTTGAGCGCGGCCAGGCGCGCCGGACGGCCGACCAGGCGGCAATGCAGGCCGATGGAAAGCATCTTCGGCGCCTCGGCGCCCTCGGCGTAGAGCACGTCGAACGCGTCCTTTAGGTACTGGAAGAATTGCTCGCCGCAGTTGAAGCCCTGCACCTGGGTGAAGCGCATGTCGTTGGTGTCCAGGGTGTAGGGGATCACCAGGTGCGGCTTGTCGGTGGGGGTGTTCTTTTCCCAGTAGGGCAGGTCGTCGTCGTAGGTGTCGCTGTCGTAGAGGAAGCCGCCTTCCTCCATCACCAGGCGCCGGGTGTTGGGGCCGGTACGGCCGGTGTACCAGCCCAGCGGGCGTTCGCCTGTGATCTCGGTGAGGATGCGGATGGCTTCGAGCATGTGCTCGCGCTCCTGGGCCTCGTCCATGTACTGGTAGTCGATCCAGCGATAGCCGTGGCTGCAGATCTCGTGGCCGGCCTCGACCATGGCGCGAATCACGTCCGGGTGGCGCTGGGCGGCCATGGCCACGGCGAAGATGGTCAGCGGTACGCCGCTGTCCTTGAACAGCCGCAGCAGGCGCCAGACGCCGGCCCGGCTGCCGTATTCGTAGAGCGACTCCATGCTCTGGTTGCGTACGCCTTGCAGCGGTTGCGCCGCCACCATCTCGGAGAGGAAGGCTTCGGACTCCTTGTCGCCATGCAGGATGCAGCGCTCGCCACCTTCTTCGTAGTTGAGCACGAAGGACAAGGCGATGCGGGCGTTGCCCGGCCAGTGCGGGTGAGGAGGCGTGTTGCCGTAGCCGATCATGTCGCGAGGGTAGTCAGCGCTCATGCAGTCTTCCTTATGAACGTAGAGGCTAGGTGCTGACCGCGGCGGGTTGTCGCAGGCACCGGAGTGGGACGATTGTATACAACTTGTTCGGCCATTTGTAAGCCCGATTTGCCGCAATTCTTCGTTTTTGTCGTCCTTGGATACGCCTTCAGTGCCTTGCAAGAAACCTGCCTGATTGGTCAGGTAATCCGATAGGCCGTGATGCCGGCCGTAAGTTTTCCGCCTGACGCCTGGAGATCCCGATGCAGCGGCGCAGACGCGGAGAGTGGCTTACAAAATTGTGTACAATCTGCGATTCAAGTGTCTTAATTGGCCCCGTTCCGGCAAGCGCTTGCCCCGCGCAGGTGCATGCCGTCTATCTTTTGCCCAGGCCAATGACAAGAGGCGATACGCAGATGGGACGTTTGACTACACATGTGCTGGACGCCGCCCACGGCTGTCCGGGGAGCTCGATCCGAGTCGAGCTGTACCGCGTCGAAGGCCAGCAACTGACGCTGGTCAACAGCGCGCTGACCAACAGCGATGGTCGGGTCGATGCACCGTTGCTCGAAGGCGATGCGTACCGCACCGGCGTGTATCAGTTGCAGTTCAGTGCCGGCGACTACTATCGGGCGCGTGGCGTGGCGCTGCCTGACACCGCGTTTCTCGATGTCGTGGTGCTGCGCTTTGGCATCGATCAGGGGCAAGCGCATTACCATGTGCCTTTGCTGATTTCGCCGTACAGCTATTCCACCTATCGCGGAAGTTAGGCGCGCCAAGAAAGCGGGCTGAGCGCGACTCGCCCGCTTTCACAAACGCGCCGGTGCAGGGTTTCACAGCCTGGGACGGCATCGTGCGCTCAAGCCCAGGCGATCGACTGCCCTGCGCGATTTTCGAACCTTTGTGCGTTTCAAGTGGGAGCGGCCGTGTGTCGCGATCGGGCGCGCAGCGGCCGCAGCCCAGCACTGGAGATTGCCTCATACACCTCAGCGCCCGAGTGACGGCCGCTCCGAGGTCGATCGCGACGCAAGGTCTCTCGACTTCCCTCGCTGGCCATCATTTATTTGACGCCACTATATTGCCACCTTATCATCCGCGCCGGTTATTGGCACAACGCCATACAAAAGGACCTAACCGATGTGGCGTTTGGAACGCCGGGCCGCGCATTCGATGCCGCCCACCTTCACTGACCCGGACACTGTCGTGTCGGCGCGAGTCGCCCTGATCGAGCCACTCACCGCCCACTACCCCCGTTTTCTGAAACCACCGGCCCCCGCCACCGATCGGGCAGCGCCGGTGCGTTTACGCATGGACTTCTTTCTCTAATTTTTTCACCGCCCTCGGGCATCGGGATTTCACATGGACGTTCGTCAGTTCGCCTTCCTCGTGCGTCAGCCTTCGGCTGCCCTCAAAAGCCGTTCCCACTTTCTGGGGATGCCCAAGCGGGGTCTGGCGTTCATCCTGGCCAACGCCATGTTCTGGCAGCCGCTGCTGGTCCAGGCCGAGGGCATCGCGGTCAGCGGGCAGGGCACCACGCTCGGGCAAGCGGGCAATGGCGTGCCGATCGTCAACATCGCCGCGCCCAACGGCAGCGGCCTGTCGCACAACCAGTTCCAGGACTACAACGTCGGCGCCAACGGGGTCATTCTCAACAACGCCACAGGCCGTACCCAGGACACCCAACTGGGCGGCATCATCGTCGGCAACCCCAACTTCCAGGGCACGGCCGCGCAGGTCATCCTCAACGAAGTCAATGGCGCCAACGCCAGCCAACTGCGCGGCTACACCGAAGTGGCCGGGCAGTCGGCCCATGTGATCGTCGCCAACCCGCACGGCATCACCTGCGACGGCTGCGGCTTCATCAACACGCCGCAGGCGACCTTGACCACCGGCAGGCCGGTGATCGAAAACGGCCAGCTCACCCGCTATCAGGTCGACCAGGGCAGCGTCGCCATCGAAGGCGCGGGCCTGAACGCCAGCAACGTCGACCGCTTCGAAATCATCACCCGCGCTGCCCGCCTCAATGCGCAGATCCAGGCGAACAAGCTGACCATCGTCGCCGGGCGCAACGATGTCGAGGCCGGCACCCTCAACGCCACCGCGCGCGCTGCCGACGGCAGCCAGGCGCCGGACCTGGCCATCGACTCCTCGGCGCTGGGCGGCATGTACGTGGGCGCGGTCAAGCTGGTCGGTACCGAGGCCGGGGTCGGTGTGCGCATGGCCGGCGACATGATGTCCGGTGGCGATATCCAGATCGATGCGGCAGGGCAACTGCTGATGGGCCAGACCTCGGCAGCCACCTCGGTCAACGTCAAAGCCCAGAGCGTCGATGTCCAGGGCGCCGTATATGCCGGCAGCGATCTGGCGCTGACCACCCAGGGCGCATTGACCAACCAGGGCACCTTGGCAGCCAGGAACAGCGTCACCTTGGACGCCGGCGGCCGCCTGACCAACCGCGGCATCATCGAGGCCGGCGTCAACGCGGACAACAGTCGCAACAGCCAAGGCGATCTGCAGCTCAAGGCGCAGGCCTTCGATAACACGGGCAAAAGCGTCATCGCCAGTCGCGACCTGCGCGTGCAAACCGGTGAACTGATCAACCAGCGCGGCACCCTCAGCGCTGCGCGCAGTGCCCAACTGGCCGCGACCAGCCTGGACAATCAGAACCAGGGCCGCGTGCTCAGCGCCGGCAATCTCGGCATCAGCGCCGACCAGTTGCTCAACAGCCAGGCTGGACTGGTCACCGCCTCCGGCCTGCTGACGGCGAACGTCGGCCAGTTGATCAACCGCCAGGGCGAACTGTCGAGCCTCGGCCAGGCCAGCCTGCACGTGGCGTCGCTGGATAACGTCGCCGGGCTGGTGTCGGCCGGACAAACCTTGAGCCTGAATGCGCAAGGCGCCATCGACAACCAGGGCGGACGCATCGCCGCGCAGCAGGCCGTGCAGGTCAATGCCGCCTCGCTGAACAACAGCCAGCGCGGTGTGCTGACCAGCCAAGGCGCGCTCGGCGTCGAGGTGAGTGGCGCCCTGGCCAACCAACAGCAGGGGCGCATCGAGTCCACGGCGGGGGCGACGATCAAGGCCGCGGCGCTGGACAACCAGCAGGGCGGCAAGCTCAGCGGCCAGACGCTGAACCTCACGGCAGGCGCGGTGAACAACAGCGTCGGTGGCGAGATCGCCAGCGCACAAGGCACGAACGCCAACCTGGGCCGCCTCGATCAGCACGATGGCGGCCGCTTCTACAGCAACGGCGACCTGTACCTGAACCTCAACCAGGGCCAGTTGGATAACCGCAGTGCCCTGATCAATGCCGCCGGGCAGTTGACCTTCGACCACCTCGACAGCGTCGACAACCGCCAGGGCGAAATCTCCAGTGCTCGAAGCTATTCGGTCACGGCGCGCACCCTCGACAACACGGCCGGCAAGTTGCTCAGCGACCAAGGCCTGATCCTCAGCATCGTCCAGACCTTGAACAACGGCGCCGGACTGATCGCCGCCAGCGGCCTGCAGATCGGTGCCGCCAGCCTGATCAATGACCAGCAGGGCACCGTGAACAGTCGCGCGGCGCTGGACGCGCGTGTCGCGGGACTGTTCGACAACCGCAGCGGCAGCCTGACCAGCGCCGCCGCCAGCCAGCTCAGCGTCGGCAGCTTGAACAACGCGGGCGGCCGGGTATCCAGCCAGTCCGGCTTGAGCCTGGACCTCAATCGCGGTCATCTGGACAACCAGTCCGGGCTGATCAGCGCGCCTGGCGCATTGCTGCTGAACAACCTGAACACGGTCGATAACCGTAACGGCGCCGTCTCCAGCAGCAGCGCATTCTCCTTGCTGGCCGATGCGCTGGATAACCGGGGCGGCACCGTGCAGAGCGACCAGTCGCTGACGGTGGCGGCTGCGCAGGTGTCGAACAGCGCGGCGGGTCGGCTATCGGGTGCGTCGCTACAACTGTACGCCGGCAACCTCGACAACAGCGGCGGTCACGCCTTGGCCAACGGCGGCCTGAGCCTGGATGTCGCCGGTGCACTGCTCAACCACAGCGGTGAGCTGCTGGCCCGTGACGTGCGGCTCACGACGGGCTCGCTGGATAACACCCAGGGCCAGGTGCAGGCCGACCAGTCGTTGACGATCGACAGCGGCGCTCTCGGCAATCGCGCCGGCACGCTCGCCAGCGGCCAGACCCTGGCGCTGACCGCCAGCGCCCTGGACAACACCTCCGGCAAGGTGACCAGTGCGGCGGCGCTGACCGCCGCCATCTCCGGCAACCTGCTCAACCAGAGCGGGTTGATCAGCGCAGGCGCAGACCTGCAACTGAGCAGCGCCGACCTGAACAACCAGGCCGGCCAGATCAGTGCCGCCCAAGCCCTGCGCCTGCGTACCGCGCAGCTGGACAACAGCGCCGGTGGCCGTATCAGCGGCAACACCCTCAGCGCCCAGGTGACGGGCCTGGACCAGCGCGGCGATGGGCGTTTGTACAGCCAGGGCGACTTGAGCCTGGACCTCGCTCGCGGCTTGTTGAATAACCAAGGGGGTGTGATCAGCGCGCCGGGCGCGTTGCTGCTGACCCAGTTGGCGACCGTCGATAACCAGGGCGGCGAAATCTCCAGCGCCCAAGGCTTCAGCCTGCAGGCGGACAGCCTGGACAACCGCGCGGGCAAGGTGGTGAGCGAACAAGCGCTCACCCTGCGTATCGCCCGTGCGCTGGAAAACGCCAAAGGCCTGATTTCGGCCTCGAGCCTGGACGCGCGCAGCGCCAGCCTGGGCAACCAGAACGGCACCCTGAGTGCGCGCGACGGCGTGATGCTGAACGTCGAGGACTTGCTGGACAACCGCAGTGGCAAGCTCCTGGGCCGTGACTTGTCGCTGAGCGCAGGTACGCTCGATAACAGCGACGGTAAAGCGCAAGGCGACACGCGCCTGACCGTCGCCAGCGGGGCGCTGACCAACCAGCGCGGCCGCCTGGTCTCGGCCAATACCGTCAGTCTCAGCGCTGCCAGCCTGGACAATACCGAGGGCACCCTCACCAGTGACGGCGCCCTGACCGCCATCATCGCCGGCGCCGTGCTCAACCAGGCCGGCCTGCTGGCGGCCACTGCCAACCTCGACCTGACCCTGGGCAGCCTCGACAACCAGCGCCAAGGGCGCGTCAGCAGCCAAGCCAACCTGACCCTGGCCGGCACCTCGCTCGACAACCGCAACGGCAGCCTGGCGGCGGTCGGTGTGCTCAAGCTCGATGCGACGCGCCTGGATAACCGCCAGGGCAACGTCTACGCCCAGCAGCGTCTGGACCTGGCGTTGGGCGCAGAGCTGAACAACAGCCAGCACGGCACCCTGCGCGGTGACGCCCAACTGAATCTGCGCGCCGGCCCGGTGGACAACAGCGAAGGCGGGCGCATCAGCGCCGGGCAGACGTTGATCGCCAGCGTCACCGGGCTGGACCAGCACAACGACGGGCGGCTGTCAGGCCAGGGCGACGTTAGCCTCGACCTCAATCGCGGCCACCTGAACAACCAGGGCGGCACCTTGACCGCGCCGGGTCAGTTGCTGTTGAGCCACCTCGCCAGCGTCGATAACCAGGGCGGGGAAATCTCCAGCAGCCAGGCCTTCACCCTGGCTGCCGACACCCTGGACAACCGTGGTGCCAAGGTGCTCAGTGAACAGGCCCTGATCCTGCGCATCGCCCGTGCACTGGACAACACCCAAGGCCTGATTTCAGCCAAGGCGTTGACCCTGCAGGCTGGCAGCCTGGACAACCAGAGCGGCCTGCTCAGCGCCAACCAAGACCTGGCAGTGCAGGTCGGCGCGGCGCTGGACAACCGCAGCGGTCGGGTACTGGCCCGCAGCGCCTCGGTGAAGGTGGGCGCTCTGGACAATCGCCTGGGTCTGCTGCAGAGCGACAGCCTGCTCGACCTCTCCAGCCTTGGCGCCGTGGATAACCGCCAGGGCACGCTGTTCGCCGCCCAGGCCTTCGACCTCGACGCCGGCAGCCTGGACAACAGCACCGGCAAGCTGACCAGCGATGGGCGCTTGACCGCGACCCTCGCCGGTCAGTTGCTCAACCAGACCGGCCTGTTCAGCGCGGGCAGCGACCTGCACCTGATCGCCGCCAGCCTGGACAACAGCGCCGGCCAATTCACCAGCGATGCGCGCCTGACCGCGACCCTCGCCGGTCAGTTGCTCAACCAGACCGGCCTGTTCAGCGCGGGCAGCGACCTGCACCTGATCGCCGCCAGCCTCGACAACAGCGCCAAAGGCAGCCTGCACGCCAAGGGGCCGCTGGCGCTCACCGTGGGCGGCGCCTTGAACAACGCCCAAGGCGTGCTCGACAGCGACAGCACGCTGGTACTCACGGCGGGCCAAGTGGACAACAGCCGCGCAGGACGCATCAGCAGCCAGGAGCAACTCACCGCCTCGGTCACCGGCCTCGACCAGCACGATGGCGGTCGCCTGTATGGCCAGGCCGGTGTCAGCCTGGACCTGAATCACGGCCTGCTGAACAACCAGGGTGGCTTGATCCACGCGCCCGGCGCGCTGCTGCTGAGCCACCTGGCCGAGGTGGACAACCGCGCCGGGGAAATCTCCAGTGCCCAGGCGCTGAGCTTCGACGCCCAGAGCCTGGACAACCGCCGCGGCAAGCTGCTCAGCGAGCAAGGGCTGAGCGTGCGCATCGCCCAGGCGCTGGACAATGCCCAGGGCCTGGTGCGCGCCACTGCGCTGGATCTGCGGGCCAACACGCTGGTCAATACCGCCGGTACGCTGAGCGCCCGCGACGACCTGACCGCCCAGGTCGAGGCGACACTCGATAATGGCCAGGGCGAGATTCTCGGCGCCACGACTCGCCTCACCGGCACCACGCTGGACAACCGCTCCGGCCTGATCCAGGGCGACCAGCGGCTCACCCTCGCGGACTGGCAAGCGGTCGGTAACCGCAATGGCCGGCTCGTCACAGGCCAACGCTTCGACCTGAACGCCGCCCGCCTCGACAACACCCAAGGCACGCTCACCAGCGACGGAACGCTCGACGCCCTGATCAGCGGCCAGTTGCTCAACCAGGCCGGTCTGATCGGCGCCAGCGCGCAACTGCAACTGACCGCAGGCAGCTTCGACAACCAGGCCAAGGGCCGCCTGCTGGGCAAGCGCGACCTGAGCCTGACCGTCGGCCAATTCGACAACCGTGGCGGCAACGTCGCCGCAGTGAACCAGTTGCAGCTCAACGGCACGTCGCTGGATAACCGCGACGGTGGCCTGCTCAATGCGGGTCAGGGCATGACCGTGGCCCTCGACAGCCTGGACAACCGTGCCGGTGAGGTCTCCAGCGTCGGTGGCCTGACCCTCGCGGCCCGCGAGCTCGACAACAGCGCCGGTGCGCGGCTGCTGGCCAATGACGCCCTGCAGGTGACCGTGCAGCGCCTGAACAACCAATTCAAGGGCATCATCTCCGGGCAGCGCTCCGTCGAGTTGAACACGGCGCTGCTGGACAACAGCGGCCAGGGCAGCGTGTATGCCAAGGGCAACCTGTCCCTGCTCGCCAGCGGCCAGGTGTTCAACCAGCAAGGCGCGCTGCGCAGCGATGCGGGCCTGAGCCTGCACGCCGACAGCCTCGACAACGGTAGCGGGCGCATCAGCAGCGCCGCACCGCTGGTTTTGGTCAGCACCGGCGCGCTGGGTAACCGCAACGGCGAGGTGCTCAGCGCCTCGACCCTGAGCCTGACCAGCGCCAGCCTCGACAACCAGAGCGGCACGCTCATCGGCGACGGGGCCGTGCAGGTCACCACCGGCGCCCTGAACAACCAGCAAGGTGGACGCCTCACCAGCGCCGACCGCCTCGACCTGGTGGCCGGGCAGGTGGACAACCGCGCCGCCGGTCGCATCGCCAGTGCCCACGCACTCACGGCCAGCCTCACCGGTCTCGACCAGCGCGGCGGCGGCAAGCTGTACAGCACCCGCGCCCTGACCCTGGACCTGAACCAGGGCACGTTGAACAACGCCGGTGGCTTGATCAATGCGCCCGGCCCGCTGGTACTGCGCAACCTCGCGCAGGTCATCAACCAAGGCGGCGAAATCTCCAGCCAGCAAGCCTTCACCCTGGCGGCGCAGAGCCTGGACAACACCGACGGCAAACTGCTGAGCGACCACGGGCTGAGCCTGACGGTCGAGCGGGCGCTGCTCAACGTCAGGGGGCAGATCACAGCCGCCGGGCTCAAGGCCCAGGCGGGCAGTCTGGACAACAGCAAGGGCGTGTTCAACAGCGAAGAAGACCTGGCCCTTTCGGTCAGCGACGCCTTGCTCAACGTCGACGGCGAGCTGTCCAGCGCCGGCGCCAGCGTGGTCGATGCGCAGACCCTGAACAACCGCAACGGGCAGGTGATGGGCGACGTCAGCCTGGTGCTGACGACCCGAGGCGCGCTGCTCAACCAGGGCGGCACCCTGGGCGCCGCCGAGCGCTTGCAGGTGACGGCGGCGAGCCTGGACAACAGCCAGTCCGGCAGCCTGGTGAGTGACGGCAGCCTGACCGCGAAGGTCGATGGCCTGCTCGACAACCAGGACCAAGGCCGGGTCATGGCCAAGGGCGCCATGGCGGTGCAGGCCGGTGCGCTGGACAACCGTGGCGGGCGGGTGTCCGGGCAGGATCTGCTGACCCTGAGCGGTGATCGCCTGGACAACCGTGGCGGCGCGGTGCGCGCCAATCAGGCGCTCGACCTGGCCATCGGCGAGGTGGACAACCGCGCAGGCGTGCTCAACAGCAAGCAGGCCTTGATGATCGCCAGCCAGACGCTGAGCAACCAGGCCGGGCTGATCAGCGCCGCAGGCCCGGTGCGCCTGACCGCGCAGCGTGTGGAAAACGGCACCGGCCGCATCGCCAGCCAGCGCGACCTGGACGCCAGCGTTGGCGTGCTCAATCAACAGGGCGGCGAGCTGGTGGCCCAGGGAGAACTGACCCTCACCGGCAGCGCCCTCGATAACCGCAACGGCGGTCTGGTGGGCGCCACAAAAGCGCTGAAACTCAAGGTGGACGCGGTCGATAACCGCGCCGGGGAGCTGTCCAGCCAGGCCGCTGCCGAGTTCAGCGGCCAGCGCCTGGACAACAGTGGCGGCAAGCTGCTCGCCGCCACCGCGCTGCAACTGGCCGTGGCTCAGGTCATCAACCAGGCCAAGGGCCTGGTGTTCGCCCAGGACACGCGCTTGACCGGTGCGGGCCTGGACAACGCCCAAGGCACCTTCGCCGGCCAGCGTTCGCTGGCGCTGGAACTGACCGCCGCGCTGGACAACACCCAAGGCACACTCAGCAGCGAAGGCACGCTGCAACTGACCGGCGAGCGGATCGACAACACCGCTGGCCGTATCACCAGTGCCGACACGCTGACCCTCGACAGCACCGCTGCGCTGATCAACCAGGGCGGGGTGGTGGAAACCGCGCAGGGCCTGACGCTCAACAGCGCCAGCCTGGACAACAGCCAGCAGGGCCTGCTCAAGAGCCAGGGCGCCGCGCGCCTGACCACCGGCCAGTTCGACAACACCCAGGGCGGGCGCCTGATCGGTTCCGGGCCGCTCGATCTCACCGCGACACAGCTCAGCAATGGCGGCCGTGTCGCCAGCGCCGGCACCCTCAACGCCAGCCTCACCGGCCTCACGCAACAAGGCGGCGAGCTGTTCAGCAACAGCCAACTGATCCTCGACCTGAACGGCGGTGACGCCACCAACAGCGGCTTGATCAACGCACCGATCCTGGTCCTGAAAAACCTCGGCAACCTCGACAACCGCCACGGCGAGCTCTCCAGCCAGAACGCCATCACCCTGGCCGCCCGCAGCCTGGACAACAGCCAGGGCAAGCTGATCAGCAACCAGACACTGGTGCTGCGCATCGAACAGGCCCTGGCCAACGCCAAGGGCCACATCAGCGCCGCACGCCTCGAGACCCGCAGCGCACGCCTGGACAACAGTGACGGTCTGCTCAGCAGCCGCAGTGACCTGGACATCGTCGCCCGCGAAACGCTCGACAACCAGCGCGGCACCTTGATCGCCGACGGCCAATTGCTGCTGACCAGCGCCCAGCTGGACAACCGGGGCGGCGAGATCGCCGGCAAGGCCGACCTGAGCGTCAATGCCGCGCGCCTGGACAACCGCAGCGGCCAGTTGATCGGCACCCAGGCCGTGCAGGTCAGTGGCGCCAGCCTCGACAACCGGGGCGGTCTGGTCGGCGCCACAAAAGCGCTGAAACTCGACGTCGGTGCCGTGGATAACCGGGCCGGCGAGCTGACCAGCAACGCCGGCGTGAGCATCACCGGCCAGCACCTGGACAACAGCGACGCGGGCCAGGTGTTCGCCGTTGAGGGCCTGACGCTGAACGTCGAGCAGGTGCTCAACCGCCAGGGCGGTTCGCTCAGCGCCCAGCGCCTGGCGCTGACCGGCAGCCGCCTGGACAACACCGGCGGCACGCTGCTCAGCCAGCAGCCGTTGCGCCTGCAGGTGAGCGGCGAGCTGGACAACAGTTGGGGCCTGCTGAGCAGTGAAGACAGCCTCGACATCGAGGCCGGCAGCCTGAACAACAGCCACGGCAGCCTGTCCAGCGCGCACGCCTTGAACGTGGCGCTCAATGGCCAGTTGAACAACCAGAGCGGCCAGTTGGTCACCGACGGCGCCCTGGTGCTGAGCAGCACCGCGCTGGCCAACCAGCACGGCAGCATCAGCGCCAAAGGCGCGGTGACGGTGAGCGCCGGTACGCTGGATAACCAAGGCGGTCGCCTCAACAGCGGCGACACCTTGCAGTTGACCAGCGGCCAGTTGAACAACGGCGGCAGTATCGGCAGCGCCAAGGGACTGACCGCCAGCGTCAGCGGGTTCGACCAGCAGGGCGGTACGCTCTTCAGCCACAGCGGCCTGAGCCTGGACCTGAACAACGGCGCGCTGAGCAACCAGAACGGTTTGATCAATGCCACAGGCCCACTGCTGTTGAGCAACCTCGCGGCGGTCAATAACCAGAACGGTGAAATCTCCAGTGCCCAAGCCTTCACCCTGGCCGCGCAGCGCCTGGACAACGGCAACGGCAAACTGCTCAGCAACCAGGCCTTGGTGGTGCGCGTCGGCCAAGTGCTGGCCAACGTCAAAGGCCTGATCGGCGCCGCCCGCCTGGACGCGCACGCCGGCGCCGTGGACAACCGCGGCGGCACCCTGAGCAGTCGCAGCGACCTGCAACTGACCAGCGATGGCCTGCTCGACAACCAGGAGCAGGGCCTGATCAGCGCCAGCCAGACGCTGACCCTGAACACCGGCAACCTCAACAACCTCACCGGCAGCCTGCTCGGCGCGGCGGGCGTGACGCTCACCGCCATGGCCCTGGACAACAGCGGCGGTGGCCTGATCAACAGCCAGGGCACCCTCGACCTCAGTGCCGCCAGCCTGAACACCGGCAGCGGCGGTGAAGTGTCCGCCCGGGGCGCGATGGGCCTGAAGCTGAGCGCCCTGGCGCTGGCGGGCGGTCGGGTGATGGGCGAGCAGGGCGTGACCCTCGACCTCAACGACAGCGACCTGGACAACCGCAATGGCCAGATCCTGGCCAAGGGGCCGCTGACCCTCAAGCGCCTGCGCAGCTTCAACAACCAGAACGGCGAACTGTCCAGTCAACGCAGCCTGACCCTGAGCACCGGCACCCTGGACAACAGCGGCGGCAAGCTGATCAGCAACGAGGTGCTGACGGTCCAAGCGGCCAGGCTGATCAACCAGAACGGCCTGGTGTCCGGCTGGCAAGGGCTGAGCGTCGGCGGCGGCAGCCTCGACAACCGCAACACCGGCACCCTGTCCAGCCGCAGCGGCGCGGTCGATGTGCGGCTCTCCGGCGAACTGCTCAATGCCGGGGCCGGCGCCCTGGTCAGCCAGGGTGCGCTGACCGTCAGCGCTGCCAGCCTGGACAACACCGGCGGCATCCTCTCCAGTGGCGCAGGGCAAACCCTGGTGGTCGGCGGCACGCTCGACAACGCCAGCGGCGGCCTGATCGACAGCGGCGCCGAGCTCGATGTACAGGCGGCCAGCCTGAACAACACCGCCGGCACCGTCACCGCCCAGCAGGCGCTGGCCGTCACCGCCACCGACCTGGGCAACCAGAGCGGTACCCTGGTCAGCAATGGCCGCCTGACCCTCGACCTGCTGGGTCGCCTGGTCAACAACCAGGGCAAGCTCGCCAGCGCCGGAACGTTGCTGTTGCAGCGCGCCACGCAGGTGGACAACCAGGGCGGCCAGATCGCCAGCCAGGGCGTGCTGACGCTGCTGGCCGGCGGCATCGACAACCGCCAGCGCGGCACCCTCGCCGGCAAGGAGCGGGTGGCGATCACCAGCACCGGCGTGCTGCAGAACGATGCCGATGGCTTGATCTACAGCCAGGGCGCGGACGTGCACGTCAGCGCGGCCAGCCTCAGCAACCGCGCCGGCGTGGTGCAGGGCCAGCAGGGCCTGGGCCTGAGCCTCACGGGCGACTTGGACAACGAAGGCGGTACGCTGCTGGCCCAGACCGGCGACCTGAGCGCCGCCGCCAGCACCCTGAACAACCAGGGCGGCACGCTGGCCAGCGTGGCCGGGTCGCTCGATGCCCGCGTTGGCGGGCAACTGCTCAACGGCGTCAACGCCGCCAACAAGGCAGGCGTGATCCAGGGGCAGCGCTTGAACCTGATCGCCGCCAGCGTCGACAACCAACGCGGCCGCATCGCCGCGCAAAACGGCGACGCGCTGATCAACGCCCGTTCCTTCGCCAATGCCTATGGCGGCCTGTATGCCAAGCACTTGCTCCAGGTGATGGGGGCCGCGCTCGACAACAGTACCGGTCAGATGGCGGCCAATCGCGTGGACCTGGGGCTCGACGGCCAGTTGGGCAACCGTGGCGGGATCATCGAAAGCGACAGCGTGCTCAACGTGCGCGCCAGCGACGTCGATAACCAGGGCGGGCAGTTGCGCGCCTTGGGCAGCAGCGGCAAGACCGACTTCCAATTGCTCGGCGGATTCGACAACCGCAATGGCCGACTCGAGACCCGTAACAGCGACCTGACCCTCAACGCCACTGGCTTGCAGAACCAGGGTGGTAGCTTGCTGCACAGCGGCAGCGGCACTTTCGAGATCGCTACCAGCAACCTGATCGACGCCGGCGGCACCCTGGTGACCCGAGGCGGCCTGACCCTGGCTGCTGACACCTGGACCAACAGCAGCGTGCTCCAGGCCGGGCGCCTGACCCTCAACGTCAACACCCTGAACCAGACCGCTAGCGGCCAGTTGCTGGCCTCCGACAGCCTGGTCGGCACGGGCGTCAACTGGAGCAACGACGGCCTGATCGCCAGCGATGGCACCGCGCAACTGACGCTGACCGGCCGCTACAACAGCAACGGCCGCTACAGCAGCCTCGGCCAACTCGGCCTGAGCGCCGCCCAGGTAGACCTGAGCAGTGCGGCGTCCATCGCCAGCGGGCAGGACAGCACCCTGCGCGTGGGCGGCCAGCTGAACAACGCCGGGCGCCTGACCGCCGCTGGCAACCTGACCCTCGGCAGCGCCAGCATCGGCAACACCGGCACCCTGGCCAGCGGCGCCAACCTGACCCTCAGCGCCGACACCCTGCTCAACGACAAAGGCCTGATCACCAGCGGCGGCGACATGCAGTTGCTGGCCAACCGCTTCACCAACTCGTTCGCCGATGTGTACAGCCTGGGCAACGTGCTGATCGGCAAGGACACCAGCCAGACCAAGGCCGAGTTGCTGGACAACCGCTCCAGCACCCTCGAAAGCGCGAAGAACCTGACGATCAACGCCATGACCGTCAACAACGTGCGTGACGTGCTGGAGTATTCGGCGCATGAAAAGAGCTACGCGAAGATTACTGAGCTCGATTGCAACCTAATTCCGCTGGCGGGATGTGACTTCCGCAAGCATGGCCATCGCAATGGTTTGTGGCAGGTCGATGAAACTGACCGGTTGAAGGTCACGCGCAGCTCGGTAGCCTCGGCGCTGAGTAGCGGCGCGGACTTGCTGGTCAACGCCCAGACCCTCAACAACTTCAGCAGCACCATTGCCGCGACCGGCAACCTCACCGCCAACGCGACCACCATCACGAACCAGGGTCTGCAAGCCCAGGAGATCAAGACCACCCGGACCTACTGGAGCTACGAAAGTCAGATCTTCCTTGCGACGCAGGCGGCTGCCAACTTCAACGCGAAAAACAGCCCTACGCCTTCAGCGGCGGTGGAAGCGGATCTCGCCTATTTCCTCGGCTTCATGGGCGGCGGCAAGCTGTCGGAAACCACGACCACTCTCAACAGCGATGGGCAGTCTTACGATGCCGTCATCCAGGCCGGCGGCAACGTCACGCTGAGCGCTTCGCAGAACATCAACAACAGCGTCGTCCGCCCCCACTACGCCTATGTCGCGGCAGGCCGCAACACGACCGACACCGGTGCAGGCAGCCGCTATTCCACGGCGGTGTCCATCAACGCCCAGTTGCCGCCTGACCTGGCCCAGCAACAGGTCAACCCGCTCGCGCTGCCCGGCTTCAGCCTCCCCACCGGCCAGAACGGCCTGTTCCGTCTGAGCGGGCAGGGCGGCAGCAGCGGGCAAGTGGCTCAAGGTTCGGCCGGGCCTGCCAGTTGGACCCTGGGCGCTGCCAGCGTCGGCCTGGAGCAACGCCAGCAACGCCTTCCCGAAACCCAAGGCCGGACGATTCAACTCGACGACGTCGCCCAGGTGTCTGCCAGCAGCCGCCAGGTGTCGGTCACGGCCCGCGAGGCCAGCGGCATCCAGGCCAGCGTGAACGCGATCAATGTGGGCGGTGTGAGCGATGCCGACGTCGGCACGCTGCAACCTGGCCGCAGCGGCGGCGGCACCATCACCGCAGTGGATGGCATCACCGCGCAGAAGCCGGTCGATGGCTCGCGCCCGGCCGTGGACCTGTCACGCCCGAACATCGACCTGTCCGGCCTGACCCCCGCCGAGCGCGACGCCCGCATCGTGCTGACCACGCCCGACCAACCGGTTTCCGATAGCAGCCGTCCGACCTTGAACGTCCCCGGCCTGTCCACCGCCGAGCGCGACACCCGCGTGGTCACCGTCGCACCGGACAGCGCCCGCCCAGACCTCAGCGTGCCCGGCGTCACGCCGCTGGCCCCTGCGACCCAGGTGTCCGTGGAGCGGCAGCAGCCGTCGACCGTGGCGACCGTGGTGCCGACCTCCCGCGAGTTCCTACCCGCCGTCAGCCCCGTCGATCAGCCTGTCGTGGACAGCACCGCCACCCGCCCGGCCGCCGTCACGGTCGAGCAGGTCGCCGCGAACCCGACGCCGGTCGCCAGCCAAACCCTCGAGCGCGTCCAAGGCCTTCCCGAAAAGCGCCCGGTCTCCCAGCCGCACAAATACCTGATCGAAACCAACCCCGTGCTCACCGACATGAAGCAATTCATGAGTTCGGACTACCTGCTCTCGGGCCTGGGCTACAACCCGGACGAAAGCGCCAAGCGCCTGGGCGACGGCCTCTACGAACAGCGCCTGATCCAGCAAGCCGTGGTGGCCCGCACCGGCCAACGCTTCATCGACGGCCAAACCACCGACGAAAAGCTGTTCCGCCACCTGATGGACAACGCCATCGCCAGCCGTCAAACGCTGAACCTGGCGGTGGGCGTAACCCTCACCTCCGAGCAGGTCGCAGCGCTGACCCACGACATCGTCTGGCTGGAAACCCATGTGGTGAACGGCGAGGAAGTGCTGGTGCCGGTGCTGTATCTGGCCAACGCCAATAACCGCCTGGCGCCCACCGGCGCGCTGATCGCCGGTAACGACGTCAACCTCATCGCTGGCCAGGACCTGCGCAACGTCGGCACCTTGCGCGCCAGCAACAACCTCTCCGCCCAGGCCGGCAACGACATCATCAACGGCGGTCTTATCGAAGCGGGCAATCGGCTGGACCTGCTGGCGGGCAACAACATCGTCAACAAAGCCGGCGGCATCATCGCCGGCCGCGACGTCACCCTCACGGCCCTCAAGGGCGACGTGATCAACGAACGCACCGCCACCACCCACGCCAGCAGCGACGGCAGCCTCAGCGAACGCCGCGACTTCCTCGACAGCGCCGCGCGCATCGAAGCGGCCAATGACCTGAGCATCGGCGCAGGTCGCGACGTCTCGAACCAGGGCAGCGTGCTGCAAAGCGGGCGTGACCTGACGATTCAGGCAGGCCGCGATGTGAGCTTCGGCTCCGTCGAGCAGGTGGAGAGCCGCGACTATCGCGGTAAGCGTGACAGCAACAACAGCAGCACCGTGACCCAGAACGGCTCGACGGTGACCGCAGGACGGGATCTGTCAGCGGTGGCGGGGCGAGATCTGAAGGCCATCGCCAGCCAGATCGACGCCAAGCGCGATGTGGCCATGGCGGCGACTGAAAACCTCAGCCTGAGCTCAGCGGCGGATGAACAGCACTCGGCGTTCAAGACGAAGAAGGCCAAGGGGCAGGAAGACCATGTCAGCCAGGTCGGCACGGCGGTGACGGCGGGCGGCGACGTGAGCCTGCGCGCTGGACAGGACCTGGCGATGACGGCCAGCCGGGTATCGGCGGGGGATGAAGCGTATCTGGTGGCCGGTGGTCGGTTGGAACTGCTGGCTGAGGCTGACAGTGATTACTCGTTGTACGACAAGAAGAGCAAAGGGAGTTTTGGCAGCAAGAAAACCCAGCGCGATGAAGTGACCGATGTGAAGTATGTCGGCAGTGCGGTGTCGGCTGGGGGCGATGTGACCCTCGCGAGCGGTGGAGATCAGCGGTATCAGGCGGCCACGCTTGAGAGTGGGAAGGATCTGACGCTTGAGAGTGGTGGTGGGATTGCGTTTGAAGGCGTGAAGGATCTGCATCAGGAGAGTCACGAGAAGAGCAAGTCGGATCTGGCGTGGAATAGTGCGAAAGGCCGTGGCACGACTGACGAGACTCTTCGACAGAATCAGCTGGTTGCGCAAGGCATCTTGACAATCAAGGCTGTCGACGGATTGAAGATTGATATCAAGCATATCGATCAGGCCACTGTCAGCCAGAGTATCGACGCCATGATCGTGGCTGATCCCAAGCTTGCGTGGCTCAAGGAAGCTGAACTACGGGGTGATGTGGACTGGCGTCGAGTCAAGGAGGTTCACGACAGCTTCAAGTACGACCACTCAGGTTTGGGGACGGGAGCTTCACTCGTCATCGCAATCATCGTGACCTATCTGACTTGGGGAGCTGGAGCCACTTTGGTTGGAGCGGCTAGTAACTCAACAATCGGTTTTGCCGCCAACTCGGTGGTCAGTGCTGCCGCTACTAACGCTGCCACCAGTACGGTAAACAACCGTGGCAATCTCGGTGCGGTGGTCAAGGATGTGACCTCCAGCAATGCCATGAAAGGTTATGTGATGGCGGCGCTTGCACCGGGCGGTGACAGCATCGTGTCACGCATTGCGCTCAAAGCGGCGCTGAGTACGGTGGTCTACGGTGGCAGCCTGAAGGACAACGCTGTCCAGGCCGGCTTGGAGGTTGCTGCGGACGCACTGAGCGGAGCGATCTTCAATGAGGTGGGAGATCGCCTGATGGGCAGCGGGTTGCCCAAGCGTATCGCAGTGCATGCCGTCGTCGGTGGTCTGATTGCTGAAGCGGCGGGCGGTGACTTCCGCACGGCGGCTTTGGCGGCAGGTGCGAATGAGGCTTTGGTGCAACTGGTCGGGGACAAGATCTTTCCCGGTGAAGCTCACGACCGTGTATTGGGCATGACCTCACAATTGGTCGGTATGACGGTTGCTGCCGGCCTGGGTGCTGACGCCAAAGATCAACAGGTGGCTGCTTGGGTCGCACAGCAGGCGACTCAGAACAACTTCCTCCGACATAAAGAGGTCGAGGCGTTTCTCGCCGAGCTCAAGACGTGTGATGCGACCAATTCGTGCGCTGATGTACGCAAGCGGTATGGCGACCTGAACATCGAAAATCAGGAGCGGCTTGAGCAACTGTGTGCCCGTGACATGGACGCCTGCCGCAGCGAGTACAAGTCGTTCTCCGATGACTACCAGAAGACCCATGCGTTGTTGGCTGACAGCATGAAGGAGGTCGGGTGGAAAGATCAGTATGCCCTCGGGGCTACGGTACTCAGTAACTACCAGGCCATGCAGACCCTCGTCGGAACCGCCATGACCAAGGCGGTGACCGATGCAGCCCAAGAGGCTGCGGGACAGGTAGGCGTTGGGGTTGATGCAGAGGATGTCGGTAAGTTTGGGATGTGGTTGCGAACTGTCGTCAAGGCAGTCACAAATCGCAAGGGAGCAGTAGGTGGTGCTGTTGGACAGGCTGGAGATAAGCCGAAGGCTTCTACCAGTGGCGGCGCGTCACAAAATCCTAACTCGACAAGTTCGCAGACAGACGCTGAAGCCGGTACGCTGGTTGATCGGAATGTTATTGGTGGAGGGGCAAAGGCCATAGGCCCTGTTCCAAATCTTACTGAGCGGGGCACGTTAGTTAACCTGCACCCAAATGATGTTGCTATTGCACAGCGACCAGTAAGAACACTCGTACAGGATGAGTCTGGTCGCTATTGGCTGCAAACCTCAACCGGGAAGCGAATAACACCATCAGGTTCATACGATTTTGTAACTATGCCGGACGGAAGTATTCGGGTTGCCAGACCGAATGTGAACCAAAACTTCTCAACCCATCTTGGGTTGAGTGGTGGTGGAGAAGTTAAATATGCGGGCTCTATACGCTTCGGGAATAACGATGGTCCAAGCCGAGGGACAATAAATCAGTGGACTAACAATTCTGGGCATTATCAACCACCTGCAACTTTAAGTGGTAATGCCGGGTTGCCGCAAGGCTTGTTTAATCTGAGGTAGACCAGGTTATGAATGAAAGACAGAAAAATCTATGTGTGCAGCTTGCAAAAATGGGTTCTGAGGAGGCTGCTGAGTGGTTGATGACCAAATACCCAATAGAGTCAATAGATTATGGTGAGGCTCTGCTATTGATCCCCCATCGCTCCTGGAAACGATCCGATCAGAAGCGACTGGCTCAGTACTACTTCAGGAAATTGCCTTTCTCTGGCGCAAGAGGATATGAGGCGTTTGCCTCATTTATGTCCATGAGGACTTTTCTGGACTGTGTTAAGGAGCGCTTGCCAATGAGTGCTTCTGATGCAAGTTTGCTGCTGTATTACTTGATTCCTGTTCTCAATAAGACTGCTAAAAGCGACTCTGATCGCCAGCTTATTATGAGTCTTATCAATGAAATTCAGCTCCATGACCGCGCTGAACCGACATAACCCGCTGCTCTGGCTGTACCTGCTATTGCTGCCCTGGGCGGTTCTGGGCGTGCAGCTTGCAACGCCGAAAGTCGGTAACCGATCCATGAACCCACCTACCGCAAGGTGGAAGCCAAGGTTACCGTGGCATCTCTGGCGAACAGTTCCATGGCAGCAGCGCTTCGTAGTCTGCTACTGACGACGCATGCGGCAGTCGCTCAAGTACGTGGCGCAGCCACGTATAGGGCTCTTGGCCGTTGATCTTGGCGGTTTCGACCAAGCTGTAGATCTGCGCGCTGGCCGTGGCTCCCTTGGGCGTGTCACTGAACAGCCAAGCCTTGCGCCCGATCACAAACGGCTTTATGGCCCGCTCTGCCAGGTTGTTGTCGATCGGCAGGTGGCCCGCCTCGACGTAGCGTTCCAGGCGGTTCCAGTTGTTTGCCAGGTAATGCACCGCCTTGCCCAGTACGCTTTGCGGTGTCACTTGCGAGTGCGTCTTGTCGAGCCAACTTTTCAACTGCTCAAGGATCGGCAGGCTTCGTTCCTGACGACCGATAAAACGATGTTCATCGCTGGCATCCTTGAGGTCACGTTCGATGCCATACAGTTTGTTGATCATCGTCAGCGCAACATCGGCGCGACCAGTCTTGCCCTTGGGCTGCACCTTCTGCGCTTCGACGAATTTACGCCGGGCATGCGCCATGCACGCCAGTCGTTCAACACCCGGCTGTAGCGCCAACGCGTTGTAGCCGGCGTAATCATCGGTCATCACGTAGCCGCGATAGCCCTCCAGCAGGCGCAGCGGCACCTCCTGCGCGCGGCTGGTGGTGTAATCGAACAGCACGACTTGTCGATCAGGCGGGCCACTGGCCTGCACCCACATCCAGGACTGACTGGTCGGATCACGATCCGGCTCTTTGAGCACCTGCACTCTGGTTTCGTCGCAATGGATCACCGGGCTTTCCAGCAGGCGGTCACGCATCAGGTTCAGCAATGGCTGAACGTGTTCGCTGCACTGGATGACCCAGCGGGCCAGGGTTTGCCGGGGGATCTCGATACCATGTCGGCTCAGCACCGTCTCGAAGCGGTGCAGCGGTAGGCCATCGACGTACTTGGTGGTCAGCAACATGGCCAGCACGCTGGGACTGGCCATGCTCTTTTCGATCAATTGCGCCGGCTTGCCAGCGGTGACCGGCGCAGTTTCGCAACCACGGCAGCCATAGACTTTGCGTACGTGTTTGAGCACACGGATCTGCATCGGCACGATGTCGAGCTGTTCGCTGGTTTGCTCGCCAATCACGTGTTTGCGGCAACCACAGGCGCAAGTCAGTTCGTGCTCGGGCAAGTCATGAATGACTTCAATACGTGGTAGGTCAGCCGACAGAGGTTTGCGTTTGCCACGCGGCTTGGCCGGCGCAACCACGTCTTCTTCGGCATCATCAGCGGCAGGTACCCACTGGCTTTCAGGTTCGTTAAACAACGCCAGTTGGGGTGTGTTGGACTCGACGGTTTGCTCGGACTTGCGAACAGTCGGTCGCGCAGCAGCTTGACCTGTTCTTTAAGATCGACGATCTGGCCTTTATCGACCGTGCGCTCGGCCAACAACTTCGCAAGCAGTTGTTTGAGCGCGGCAGGGTCATCAGGAAGATCATCGGGCACTGAAATCATGGCCCGGATTATACCGACTCAGGCGACGAAACGGGGTGTCAAAACCTGATGCGGACGGTTGCGCCAGAGATCGAAACCGTCGAGTAGCCAATTCAGTTCCTGAACGGTCAAAACGATGGCTTCGTCGGTGACGTCGGGCGAGGTTTTGAAACGCTCGGCTTCGAGGCGCTTGAGCCAAAGGCAGAAGCCGTTGCGCTCCCAGTACAACACCTTGATGCGGTTACGGGCTTTATTGAGGAAGACGAAAAGTACCGGGTCGGACACGGCGACTTTGATATCCAGTTCGACCAGGGCAGTGAGCCCGTCGATGGACTTTCGAAAGTCCACGGACTTGGGGTAGAGTAGACTTTTTCGACTTTGCTGTCGGGACGCATCATGGTGGGCTGGCTCCAGAAAGAAATCGGGAGCGCAGCATCGTGAATCAGGTGGACGCTTGGAATGTGGGGATGATGGATCCCTTACGGTCGATTGACAGCTGAGTAGTGGGTGTGATCAAGCCGATGCGTTCCTTGAGGCACGCTCTGGCTTGTTCAAAAATCTTTGTTCGCTATAGGCTTTCGCTGGTCTCTAATAAAAGGCTATTAAATGAAAATTAAATATTATGCTATGGCGTTGTTTTTTATAGTTTCAGGTTGTCAAAGTTCTGATCCAAATACGTCGGTTGAGCGTGGCGGGTCAAGTCAGAGTCGTGAAATTTTCAATTCAGAGTATGAAAATCGCCTGAAAAAACTTATTGTGCCCAGTGAAAATGTAGAAGTGAACGTCGTTGAAATCATGGAGGTCAGTCTTCAGGAGTGCAGAAGTCTGAATTCTCAAAGCTATCTCGATAAGTCTGAATGTGCTTCTGATTCTCTGGCATTTATGTATGATTATTTTGAGCGTAACTTTGGTTCTGAGGATGTGGCTTTAAATTCGGATAATGAGGTGTTTGTTGGTGCAGTTGAAAAGTGGCTTTTGTACATGTCTAAGGTGAAATCAGACCCGACTTATGCTGGTCTCGCAAATCTGGAATTGCAAGCCTATTACTCTGTATTGGTAGCCTCCAAGACAATTTCTCGAAAAAATTGATTTGGATTATCAGGCTTGTTCGTTGAGCTTTTGCGCTGCATGTCAATAACTGTCTATGAATGTCGTGACTCGATAACGCATATGCGATGCTCTAAATTATGTGTTTTCTCCGCGTGCTTTACTGGTCGGGGCTGCTAGGTTATTTGTTCGAGCCGCTATACTTCATGAGTCCCAAATATGGCTGCCGTACAACAGAGCGCTCACCGAACACGTCCTTATTGAAGGACTGTCAAGCTCTGCTGCCGTACTGCTCAAGAACCAAGGCTAACCGCTAGTACGCCGCCGCACCCTCAAATAAGTAATACTTAAACATCACCCGAGAAAACCCCATCCAATAACCACTCCCCCCATAGCGGGCCCACTCCCCCGAGCCCGCCACACCGCTCCTACCTCAAGGACACTGACACGTCGAAGGCCCAAACACCGGCCCGCTGCAAGGGTCTTTCGACGGGCCGAACACCGGGCACGCCGCTTGGGCAGTCAGGGAGAAACCACAGAGCAGAAACACCGCCAACAGTACGTTCTTCATTCGCAAGCTCCTGAGTGGGTAAACCCACGCGTTCTATCCATAGTGAGGGTACGGTCGGTCATCACGGACGCTGGCGGGCTCGCCACACTCGCCCGGAAGGTCCGTTCGCCCGGTCGCGGCACATCGCCAGACAGGCCAGCGAGGGCCGGACCCGGAGCAGTAAAGATCAGCCCCGTCGAACGCGCCAGTGTGGCGTAACGTCGCAAATCCCCGCCGCCTCAGTTCTTGGCGCTGGAATACTTGCGCCCTTGGTCGAGCAGGGCGAACACCACCACCAACACCCCAGCCACCGCCAGGATGAGCGCGACGCCATCGGTAGAGTGCGTCGCCGAGCCTGCCACCAATGCCAGCCCGCCCAGCGGTGCCAGGCCGCCTGCCACCGCCGTGCCGATTTCGCGGCCGGTGCCGAAGCCTGAGGCGCGGGTCTGGGTGGGGAACTGTCGGCTCAGGAACGAGCCCTGTGGGGCGAACATCATTGGCGCCAGGATGCCGGTGCCGAGGGCGATCGCCACATAGATCAGCGTCGGCTCGCCGGTGCTCAGCAGGCGCAGGAAGGGGTAGGCGAACAGCACCGACAGCAGGCCGCCGAGCATCAGTACGGTCTTGCTGCTCCAGCGGTCGCACAGCCAGCCGAAGAAGGGCACGGCGAAGATCGCTACCAGGCTGGCGATGGTCACCGACAGGGAGGTGACGTGGGCCTCGACGCCTTTGAACTGGGTCAGGTAGGCCAGGGAAAAGGTCTTGAAGATGTAGCTCAGGGCGTTGTAGCCGACCGCCACGAAGAACACCACGGCCAGGCCTTTGCGGTCATTGCGCAGCAGCAGCTTGAGTGGCGAGACCTTGGGGGTGTCCTCGGCCGTGTCCAGGGCTTTGAAGTCCGGGGTTTCCGGGATGCTCTTGCGCACCCACAGGCCCACCGCCACCAGTGCGATGCTGGCGATGAAGGGGATGCGCCAGCCACCGGCCAGCAGGAAGTCGTTGCCGTTCATGGTCAGCAGGTACACGGTCAGCGACGACAGCAGCAGGCCCAGGTTCAGGCCCAGCGCTGGCCAGGCGCCTTGGCTGCCGCGCTTGCCTTCGCTGGCGTGCTCGTAAGAGGTGACCGCTGCGCCGGACAGTTCGGCGCCGGCGCCCAGGCCTTGGATGATGCGGATCACCACCAGCAGGATCGGCGCCCAGATGCCGAGGGTGGCGTAGCCGGGGATCAGGCCGATCAGCGTGGTGCATACGCCCATCAGGCAGAAGGTGATCACCAGCACGTGCTTGCGGCCGAAGCGGTCGCCCAGGTAGCCGAACAGGATGCCGCCGAACGGGCGGGCGATGAAGCCGATGGCGAAGGTGGAGAAAGCCAGCAGGGAGGCCACCGCTGGGTTGCTGGCGTCGAAGAAGATCTTCGAGAAAACGATCGCGGCCATGGTCGCGTAGAGGTAGAAGTCATACCACTCCAGCATCGAACCGAAGATGGTCGCCGCCGCGACCTTGCGCAGGCGCTTGCGTTGCTGGTCGGGGGTTTCCGTCGCGGACGGGGCCGTTTCATGTGCCGACATGGGTTATTCCTTATTGTCTTTGTAGTGGAAGGTGCAGCAGAAATCAGCGGGCCTTGAGGATGCGCTGGGCGATCATCTGGCCGATGGGAATGGCCGAGGTGGCGGCCGGCGAGGGGGCGTTGCAGACATGCACCATGCGCGGCGTCTCGGCGAACAGGAAGTCATGCACCAGGGTGCCGTCGCGCATCACCGCCTGGGCGCGGATGCCGGCTTCATGCGGCAGCAGGTCGTCGATTTCCAGCGACGGGCAGTACTTGCGGCACTGCTCCAGGTAGCCGCGCTTGAACAGCGAGTTCTTCATTTCCGTGGTGCCGGAACCCAGGTTGTTCCAGAGGGTTTTCCAGAACCCGGGAAAGCGGGCGTACTCGGCCACGTCGCGCCAGTTCACCGAACCTTTGCGGTAGTTTTCGCGGCCCAGGCCGAGCACGGCATTCGGGCCGACGGTCACGCTGCCGTCGATCATTCGCGTCAGGTGCACGCCGAGAAAGGGCAGGTCGGGGTCGGGGATGGGGTAGATCAGGTGGTTGACGATGCCGTTCTTGCTCGGCGGCAGGCGGTAGTACTCGCCGCGGAAAGGGATGATCTGGTGATCGATGCTGACCCCGGCCAAGCGCGCCAGGCGGTCGGATTGCAGGCCGGCGCAGGCCACCAGTTGCCGTGCACGCCAGGTGTTGGCGTCGCTGGTGATGGTGACGTGGTCGGTGTGCTCCTGGATCGCGCGCACTGTGGTACACAGGCGCACCTCGCCGCCGGCGCGCTCGATCACCCGGGCCATGGCCTTGCACACTTCCTTGTAGTCGACGATGCCGGTGGCATCGAGGAACAGCGCGCCCTGGCCGACGATGTTCGGCTCGCGATGGCGCAGGGCGTCCGCGTCCAGGCGCTCGACCTTGAGGCCGTTCTGCTGCGAGCGCTGGTACAGCGCCTGCATGCGCTGCATCTCAAGGTCGTTGGAGGCCACCAGCAGCTTGCCGCACACCTCGAAGGCGATGCCGTGTTCGTGGCAGAAGTCCTTGGTGGCCTGGGCGCCGCGTTTGCACAGTTCGGCCTTGAGGCTGCCGGGTGCGTAGTAGATGCCGGCATGGATCACGCCGCTGTTGTGGCCGGTCTGGTGGCGACCCAATTGGTCTTCCTTGTCCAGGAGCAACAGCGAGGCGCCGGGGCGCTGTTCCAGCAGGGCCATCGCGGTGGCAAGGCCGACGATGCCGCCGCCGATGATGCAATAGTCGTGGGTCATGCGGATTACCTTGAGTGCGTGTCTTTGAATCTGATTATCAGGTTGTCAGACAAAGTAGTGCGTTAAAAATCCGGGGCCTCTGCCCCGGAGCGTTATGGGCTTCAGTCGAGTGCGGGCAGGTCGATCTTCAGGCGTTTGGCCGAGGCGCGCAGGTGCGCTTCAGCGCACCCGGCGGCGGCGTGGCGGTCGCCGTCGGCAATGGCTTGGTACAGCGCCTGGTGCTCGCGGCTGGCGTCGGCCGAGCCGCCGATCGCTGGGCGGGCGGAGTTTTCCCAGGCGGTACGGCGGGCGCTGGCCAGTTGGCCGCCGAGGAAATCGTGGAAGGCGACGAAGTAATCGTTCTTGCTGGCTTCGGCGATGGCGCGGTGAAAGGCCACGTCGGCGGCTGCGGCGCGAGTCAGGTCGCTGCCGGGGTCGAGCATGATCTGCAGGGCATCGGCCATGCGCGTCAGGTCGGCGGCATCACGCCTGCGCGCAGCGATGGCGGCGGCCTGGGTTTCGATCCACAGGCGCATCTCGAACATCTGCACCAGGTCGGGCGCGCGTCCGCTGCTGCCGGGGAAGCGGAACACGGTGCCGCCGGGGGTCTGGGAAATGTAGGAGCCCAGTCCGCGTCGGGCTATAAGCACGCCATCGGCCTTGAGCTGCGCCACCGCCTCGCGCACCACGGAGCGGCTGACGTTGAGCTGCTCGGCCAGTTGCTGTTCAGTGGGCAGGCGCGATTCGGCGGCCAGTCGGCCGGCGTCGATCTCGGCGCGGATGGCGCTGACCACTCGGTCGACGAGGGTGTCGGGGCGCTGAAGCTCAAGCATGGAGGGATTGCCTAGTGGTCAGGTTGTCAGACAATGCCTAGGCCCTGGCGATCTGTCAATCGTGCCTGCGGCCGTCAGAGCTCGGAGACGAAGGTGCCGGTGCCGTCGAGAATATTGCGCAAGGTCAGCGCCACTTCGTCCAGGTCGCTACCGGCCGAGGTCAGTAGGATTTCCAGGTGCGCGTCGCCCTTGAGGGCATCGCGATCACCGGGGGCCACCTCGATCAGCAGGCGCTCGGCGCTCAACGTCACGGTCAGCCCATCCAGCGTCGAAGGCTCGTCGTCCAGGGTCAGGTCGACGGTGTCTTCGTCGGGGTAGCGGGTGAGCAGGAACATCTGGCCCTTGTCGCTGTGGCAGCACAGGGTCGCCATGTCGTCTTCTTCGTCGTCGCACGGGGTGGCGAAGAGCAGGGCGGTTTTCAGTTGCATGGGCGGCTCGGTTCAAGGAAGTGAAACGCGATTGTGCCAGCCTTGGCACCGCGCATAAATGCACAGTTACCGCCGCTTGACCGAATATGTCGCAGCGCTGCAAGCCGCGGTGACCGCTCAGTCGTTAAGCTGCCCAGTCGATGGGCAGCCGTAAGGCCACAGCCCCGGCAGTCGTCTTTGCAGGTGCTCATCCTTGGCGGGTAGCCCGGAACGTCGACGCGCGGGACCTGTCCGACGCCTTGATTCCATCGTTCTGTCGCCATGGGTTGGCTATGGTTGATCCTGAACGGCGGACGTACACGTACACGACGCTTCACCAAAAAAAAGCCCAAGCGGAGTACCACAGATGGCGTTTTTCACCGCAGCCAGCAAGGCCGACTTCCAGCATCAACTGCAAGCGGCCCTGGCGCAGCACATCAGCGAACAGTCCCTGCCACAAGTGGCGCTGTTCGCTGAGCAGTTCTTCGGCATCATCTCTCTGGACGAACTCACCCAGCGTCGGCTGTCCGACCTGGCCGGCTGCACCCTTTCTGCCTGGCGCACCATCGAGCGCTTCGACTCGGCCACCCCGCTGGTGCGGGTCTACAACCCGGACTACGAGCGCCATGGCTGGCAGTCCACGCACACCGTGGTCGAAGTCCTGCATGACGACCTGCCATTTCTGGTCGACTCGGTGCGTACCGAGCTCAACCGCCGCGGCTACAGCATCCACACCCTGCAGACCACCGTGCTCAGCACCCGGCGTGGGGCCAAGGGCGAACTGCTCGAACTGCTGCCCAAGGGCACCCAGGGTGAAGGCGTCAATCACGAATCGCTGATGTACCTGGAGATCGACCGCTGCGCCAACGCTGCCGAGCTGACCAGCCTGACCCGCGAGCTGGAGCTGGTGCTGGCCGATGTGCGCGTGGTGGTGGCCGACTTCGAGCCGATGAAGGCCAAGGTCCGCGACCTGCTGGCGCTGGTGGGCGAGAACGCCTTCGGGCCGGCGCAGCATGACAAGGCCGAGGTGCAGAGCTTCCTCACCTGGCTGCTGGACAACCACTTCACCTTCCTCGGCTACGAGGAATTCGTGGTCGAGACCGACGCCGCCGGCGGCAGCCTGGCGTATGACGAATCCTCGTTCCTCGGCCTGCCGCGCGTGCTGCGCACTGGCCTGAGCAGCGACGACCTGCGCATCGAGGACTACGCCGTCAGCTACCTGCGCGAGCCGCGCCTGCTGTCGTTCGCCAAGGCCTCGCAGCCGAGCCGCGTACACCGCCCGGCCTACCCGGACTACGTGTCGATCCGTCAGATCGATGCCGACGGCAAGGTCCTCAAGGAATGCCGCTTCATGGGCCTGTACACCTCCACGGTGTACGGCGAGAGCGTCTATACCATTCCGTACATTCGCGAAAAGGTCGCCGAAGTGGAGCGTCGCTCGCACTTCGACCCCAAGGCACACCTGGGCAAGGAGCTGACCCAGGTCCTGGAAGTGCTGCCGCGCGACGACCTGTTCCAGACCCCGATCGACGAGCTGTTCAGCACCGCGATGTCGATCGTGCAGATCCAGGAGCGTAACAAGATCCGCGTGTTCCTGCGCAAAGACCCCTACGGCCGCTTCTGCTACTGCCTGGCCTACGTGCCGCGTGAGGTCTATTCCACCGAAGTGCGACAGAAGATCCAGCAGGTGCTGATGGAGCGCCTGAAGGCCTCGGACTGCGAGTTCTGGACCTTCTTCTCCGAATCGGTGCTGGCGCGGGTGCAACTGATTCTGCGGGTCGATCCGAAGAACCGCATCGACATCGATCCGCAGCAACTGGAAAACGAAGTGATCCAGGCCTGCCGCTCGTGGCAGGACGACTATTCGGCGCTGGTGGTGGACAACTTCGGCGAAGCCCAGGGCACCAACATCCTGGCCGATTTCCCGAAAGGCTTCCCGGCCGGTTACCGCGAGCGCTTCGCCGCGCACTCGGCGGTGGTCGACATGCAGCATGTGCTGGCGTTGTCCGAGGCCAAGCCCCTGGCCATGAGCTTCTACCAGCCGCTCACCCAGATCGGCGAGCGTCAGTTGCACTGCAAGCTGTACCACGCCGACACGCCGCTGGCGCTGTCCGATGTGCTGCCGATCCTGGAGAACCTGGGGCTGCGCGTGCTCGGCGAGTTCCCGTATCGGCTGCGTCATGCCAATGGCCGCGAGTTCTGGATTCACGACTTCGCCTTCACCTACAGCGAAGGGCTGAGCCTGGACCTGCAGCAGCTCAACGACACCCTGCAGGACGCCTTCATCCATATCGTCCAGGGCGAGGCCGAGAACGACGCGTTCAATCGCCTGGTGCTCACCGCTGGCCTGCCGTGGCGCGACGTGGCGCTGCTGCGCGCGTATGCCCGCTACATGAAGCAGATCCGTCTGGGCTTCGACCTGGGCTACATCGCCAGCACCCTGAACAACCACACCGACATCGCCCGCGAGCTCACCCGGCTGTTCAAGACCCGCTTCTACCTGGCGCGCAAGCTCGGCCAGGATGACCTGGACGACAAGCAGCAGCGTCTGGAGCAAGCGATTCTCAGCGCGCTGGACGACGTTCAGGTGCTCAACGAAGACCGCATCCTGCGTCGCTACCTGGACCTGATCAAGGCCACCTTGCGCACCAACTTCTACCAGACCGACAGCAGCGGTCAGAGCAAGGGCTACTTCAGCTTCAAGTTCAACCCACGGCTGATACCCGAGCTGCCCAAGCCCGTGCCCAAGTTCGAGATCTTCGTGTACTCGCCACGGGTCGAAGGCGTGCACCTGCGCTTCGGCAACGTCGCCCGCGGTGGCCTGCGCTGGTCGGACCGCGAAGAAGACTACCGCACCGAAGTGCTCGGCCTGGTCAAGGCCCAGCAGGTGAAGAACTCGGTGATCGTGCCGGTCGGCGCCAAGGGCGGCTTCCTGCCGCGTCGCCTGCCCTTGGGCGGCGGGCGCGACGAGATCGCCGCCGAGGGCATCGCCTGCTACCGCATCTTCATCAGCGGCCTGCTCGACATCACCGACAACCTCAAGGACGGCGGCGTGGTGCCGCCGGTCAACGTGGTGCGTCACGATGAGGACGACCCCTACCTGGTGGTGGCGGCGGACAAAGGCACCGCGACCTTCTCCGACATCGCCAACGGCATCGCCAACGACTATGGCTTCTGGCTGGGCGATGCCTTCGCCTCCGGAGGCTCGGCGGGCTACGACCACAAAGGCATGGGCATCACCGCACGTGGCGCCTGGGTCGGCGTGCAGCGCCACTTCCGCGAGCGCGGGATCAATGTGCAGGAAGACCCGATTACCGTGGTCGGCATCGGCGACATGGCCGGCGACGTGTTCGGCAACGGCCTGCTGATGTCGGACAAGCTGCAACTGGTGGCCGCGTTCAACCACCTGCACATCTTCGTCGATCCGAATCCGGATCCGGCCAGCAGCTTCGTCGAGCGCAAGCGCCTGTTCGAACTGCCGCGTTCGGCCTGGACCGACTACGACACCACGCTGATGTCCGAAGGCGGCGGTATCTTCCCGCGTAGTGCCAAGAGCATCGCCATCAGCCCACAGATGAAGGCCCGCTTCGCCATCGAGGCCGACCGCCTGACCCCGACCGAACTGCTGCACGCGCTGCTGCAGGCCCCGGTCGATCTGCTGTGGAACGGGGGTATCGGCACCTACGTCAAGGCCAGCAGCGAAAGCCACGCCGACGTCGGCGACAAGGCCAACGATGCCCTGCGGGTGAACGGCAACGAGCTGCGCTGCAAGGTGGTGGGCGAGGGCGGCAACCTGGGCATGACCCAACTTGGCCGCGTCGAATTCGGCCTGCACGGCGGCGCCACCAACACCGACTTCATCGACAACGCCGGTGGCGTGGACTGCTCCGACCACGAGGTCAACATCAAGATCCTGCTCAACGAAGTGGTGCAGGCCGGCGACATGACCGAGAAGCAGCGCAACCAACTGCTGGGCAGCATGACCGAGGAAGTCTCGGCCCTGGTGCTGGGCAACAACTACAAGCAGACCCAGGCGCTGTCGCTCGCCGCCCGTCGCGCCCGCGAGCGGATCGCCGAGTACAAACGCCTGATGGCCGATCTGGAATCGCGTGGCAAGCTCGATCGCGCCATCGAGTTCCTGCCCAGCGAAGACCTGCTGGCCGAGCGTCTGGCCGCCGGCCACGGCCTGACCCGTGCCGAGCTGTCGGTGCTGATCTCCTACAGCAAGATCGACCTCAAGGAGCAACTGCTCAAGTCCGAGGTGCCGGACGACGAGTACCTGACCCGCGACATGGAAACCGCGTTCCCGCCGTCGCTGGTCAGCAAATTCGCCGAGGCCATGCGCCGTCACCGCCTCAAGCGCGAGATCGTCAGCAACCAGATCGCCAACGACCTGGTCAACAACATGGGCATCACCTTCGTGCAGCGCCTGAAGGAGTCCACTGGCATGAGCCCGGCCAATGTCGCCGGTGCCTACGTGATCGCGCGCGACATCTTCCACCTGCCGCACTGGTTCCGTCAGATCGAGGCACTGGATTACCAGGTCCCGGCCGACATCCAGCTGACCCTGATGGATGAGCTGATGCGTCTGGGCCGTCGCGCCACCCGCTGGTTCCTGCGCAGCCGCCGCAACGAACAAGACGCTGGCCGCGACACGGCGCACTTCGGGCCGAAGATCGCGCAGTTGGGACTCAAGCTCGACGAACTGCTGGAAGGTCCGACCCGCGAGCGCTGGCAGACGCGCTACCAGAGCTTCGTCGAAGCGGGTGTGCCGGAGTTGCTGGCGCGCATGGTGGCCGGCACCACCCACCTGTACACCCTGCTGCCGATCATCGAGGCCTCGGACGTCACCGGCCACGATCCGGCCCAGGTGGCCAAGGCGTTCTTCGCCGTGGGCAGCGCGCTGGACCTGACCTGGTACTTGCAAGAGATCAGCAACCTGCCGGTGGAGAACAACTGGCAGGCCCTGGCCCGCGAGGCGTTCCGCGACGACATCGACCTGCAGCAGCGCGCGATCACCATTTCCGTGCTGCAGATGGCCGATGCCCCGGACGACATGGATGCCCGCGTGGCCCTGTGGGCCGAGCAGCACCGGGTGATGGTCGAGCGCTGGCGCGCCATGCTCGACGACCTGCGCAATGCCAGCGGCACCGACTATGCGATGTACGCGGTGGCCAACCGCGAGCTGGTCGACCTGGCGCTTAGCGGGCAGGCGGTGGTAATTCCGTCCTGAGTCTTGCGCTGAAATGAAAAGCCCCGGCAGCGATGCCGGGGCTTTTTTGTCTGTCTTCGACGGCCTGGTGGTGGGCCGTTACGGTGTTACTTGAACCGTCTTTCCACCCCTTTCTCCACCAGAATCTTCGCCGAAATCTCTTCCACCGAGAAATGCGTGGAATTGATGTGGGGGATGTTCTCGCGGCGGAACAGGTTCTCCACTTCGCGCACCTCGAACTCGCACTGGGCAAAGCTCGAATAACGGCTGTTGGGTTTGCGCTCGTGGCGAATGGCGGTGAGGCGGTCGGCGTCGATGGTCAGGCCGAACAGCTTGTTGTGGTGCTTTTTCAGCACCGGCGGCAGTTGCAGGCGTTCCATGTCGTCTTCGGTCAACGGGTAGTTGGCGGCGCGAATGCCGAACTGCATAGCCATGTACAAACACGTCGGCGTTTTGCCACATCGCGACACGCCCACCAATATCAGGTCGGCTTTGTCGTAATAATGGGTGCGCGCGCCGTCGTCGTTGTCCAGGGCGAAGTTCACCGCCTCGATCCGCTCCATGTAGTTGGAGTTGCCGCCAATGGAATGCGACTTGCCCACCGAATAAGACGAGTGGGCGGTCAACTCCTGTTCCAGCGGCGACAGGAAGGTGGAGAAGATGTCGATCATGAAGCCATTGGAGGTGGCCATGACTTCGCGGATGTCCTGGTTGACGATGGTGTCGAAGATGATCGGACGGACGCCGTCGCGCTCGGCCGCTGCATTGATCTGCTGGACCATGGCGTGGGCCTTGTCGAGCGTATCGATGTAGGGGCGGGTGAATTTGGCGAAGGGGATGGTATCGAACTGCGCCAGCAGACTTTGGCCCAGTGTTTCGGCCGTGATGCCGGTACCGTCGGAGATGAAGAACGCGGATCGTTTCATTTGCGCCAAGGGCCTTAAGCTGCCGAATGTTTCTGGATATGATAGGTTCGGTTTGCCGAACGCGGACGTTCGGCATTCTCACTTATTTTCCAGGTCCAGGCCACAAGCGTCCCGGCCCAGCCGCAACCCCGACAGGCGGGCGCCCTTGAGCTTTTCCAACACAGTCAGTGGAGAGATCACCTTGGTAGAGTACGTAGTTTCCCTCGATAAGCTCGGCGTCCATGATGTGGAGCATGTGGGGGGCAAGAACGCATCCCTGGGCGAGATGATCAGTAATCTTGCAGGTGCCGGCGTTTCGGTGCCGGGCGGCTTTGCCACTACGGCTCAGGCGTACCGTGATTTTCTCGAGCAAAGTGGCCTGAACGAGCGCATCCATGCCGCGCTCGATGCCTTGGACGTGGACGACGTCAACGCCCTGGCCAAGACCGGTGCGCAGATCCGTCAGTGGGTGATGGACGCGCAGTTCCCGGCGCGCCTGGATGCCGAAATTCGTACGGCCTTCGCCGAAATGGCTGCCGGCAACGACAACATGGCCGTCGCCGTGCGGTCCTCGGCCACGGCCGAAGACCTCCCGGACGCTTCGTTCGCCGGTCAGCAGGAAACCTTCCTCAACATTCGTGGCGTCGACAACGTGATCCGCGCGGCCAAGGAAGTGTTCGCCTCGCTGTTCAACGACCGCGCCATCGCCTATCGCGTACACCAGGGCTTCGACCACAAGCTGGTGGCCCTGTCGGCCGGCGTGCAGCGCATGGTGCGTTCGGAAACCGGCACCGCTGGCGTGATGTTCACCCTGGACACCGAATCGGGCTTCCGCGACGTGGTGTTCATCACCGGCGCCTACGGCCTGGGCGAAACCGTGGTGCAGGGCGCGGTCAACCCTGACGAATTCTACGTGCACAAGAACACCTTGCAGGCTGGCCGCCCGGCCATTCTGCGCCGCAACCTGGGCAGCAAGGCGATCAAGATGGTCTATGGCGACGAAGCCAAGGCCGGTCGCTCGGTCAAGACGGTCGAGGTCGATCGCGCCGAGCGTGCGCGCTTCTGCCTGAGCGACGACGAAGTCAACGAGCTGGCCAAGCAGGCCATGATCATCGAGCAGCACTACCAGCGCCCGATGGACATCGAGTGGGCCAAGGACGGTGACGACGGCAAGCTGTACATCGTCCAGGCCCGCCCGGAAACGGTGAAGAGCCGCGCCAGCGCCAATGTCATGGAACGCTACCTGCTCAAGGAAAAGGGCACGGTGTTGGTCGAAGGCCGCGCCATCGGCCAGCGCATCGGCGCCGGCAAGGTGCGCGTGATCCGTGATGTGTCGGAGATGGACAAGGTTCAGCCCGGCGATGTGCTGGTCTCGGACATGACCGACCCGGATTGGGAGCCGGTGATGAAGCGCGCCAGCGCCATCGTCACCAACCGTGGCGGTCGTACCTGCCACGCCGCGATCATCGCCCGTGAGCTGGGCATTCCGGCCGTGGTCGGTTGCGGCAATGCGACGCAACTGCTCAAGGACGGTCAGGGCGTGACGGTGTCCTGCGCCGAGGGCGACACCGGCTTCATTTTCGAAGGCGAACTGGGCTTCGACGTCAAGCAGAACTCTGTGGACGCCATGCCGGAACTGCCGTTCAAGATCATGATGAACGTCGGCAACCCTGACCGTGCCTTCGACTTCGCTCAGTTGCCCAACGCCGGTGTCGGCCTGGCGCGCCTGGAGTTCATCATCAACCGCATGATCGGCGTGCACCCCAAGGCGCTGCTGAACTATGCCGGCTTGCCGCCGGAGCTCAAGGACAGCGTCGACAAGCGCATCGCCGGCTACAACGACCCGGTCGAGTTCTATGTCGAGAAGCTGGTCGAAGGCATCAGCACTCTGGCGGCAGCCTTCTCGCCGAAAAAGGTCATCGTGCGTCTGTCGGACTTCAAGTCCAACGAATACGCCAACCTGATCGGCGGCAAGCTGTACGAGCCGGAAGAAGAGAACCCGATGCTGGGCTTCCGCGGGGCGTCGCGCTACATCAGCGAGTCGTTCCGTGACTGCTTCGAGCTCGAGTGCCGTGCGCTCAAGCGTGTGCGCAATGAGATGGGGCTTACCAACGTCGAGATCATGGTGCCATTCGTGCGTACCTTGGGCGAAGCCAGCCAAGTGGTCGACCTGCTGGCCGAGAATGGCCTGGCCCGTGGCGACAATGGCCTGCGCGTGATCATGATGTGCGAACTGCCGTCCAACGCCATTCTCGCCGAGGAGTTCCTCGAGTACTTCGACGGCTTCTCGATTGGCTCCAACGACCTGACCCAGCTCACCTTGGGCCTGGACCGCGACTCCGGCATCATCGCCCACCTGTTCGACGAGCGTAATCCGGCGGTCAAGAAGCTGCTGGCCAATGCCATTGCCGCCTGCAACAAGGCCGGCAAGTACATCGGCATCTGCGGCCAGGGCCCTTCGGACCACCCGGATCTGGCCAAGTGGCTGATGCAGCAAGGCATCGAAAGCGTGTCGCTGAACCCGGACTCGGTGCTCGAAACCTGGTTCTTCCTGGCCGAGGGCCAGGGCGCAGCCTGATGCGTTCAATGCGGGGCGCACGTCGATGCGTCCCGCGTTCGTGTTTTCTTCGCGGGTAAATCGCTGCGGCGAGCCGCCGCTTCTTCGAGTGAGAGCGGCCGTTCGCTGCAGCGATTTACCCGCGAATGCGCTGGAGCCGACGTTCAGCGTGGCCAGCGCCCGCTCATTCCGTATTCCTTTCTCATTGCCGTGAATTCATGCAAAGCAGCAGTACTCTTTTTCCCGTGGCCCTGCTCAGTGCCGAGCGCCGTGGCGACCTCAGCGAAGACGTCTACCGAATAAAAGCCGGCAACAGCCCGGACCCCAGCGTGGAGCTGGCCGTGACCCGTCTGGGTCTGGCCGATCAGCCCACTGAGCGAGCGGTGCCGGTGATCCTCCTGCATGGCAGCTTTTCCAACCGCCGTTTCTGGTATTCGCCCAAAGGCATTGGCCTGGGGGCGTTCCTGGCGAGGGCGGGCTTCGACGTGTGGATCCCGGAGATGCGCGGCCATGGCCTGTCGCCGCGCAATCGCCAATGGCGCGCCAACTGCGTGGCCGACTACGCGCGTTTCGATCTGCCGGTGATCGGCGCGTTCGTACAGGAGATGACGGGGCAGGCGCCGCACTGGGTCGGGCATTCCCTGGGCGGCACCACGCTGGTTGCCGCCCTGGGCGGTGGCTACTTGGACCCGAACAAGGTGGCCAGCGTGGCGCTGTTCGGTACCCAGGTCACTCGCCGCTACTGGCCTCTGAAGTTGCCGCCGGTGGTGTGGGGCGCGCGCCTGCTGCTCAAGCGCTTTGCCCAACTGTCGGGGCCCAGGCTCAAGCGTGGCCCGGAGGACGAGCCGATCGGCCTGGCCTTGGAGTGGTTGCGCTGGCAGGGGCTGTTCGGCCGCTTCGGGGTCAAGGACCGTGACTGGTGGGCAGGGCTGGCCGAGGTGCGAGTACCGCTATTGGCCGTGGCAGCGGTGGCCGATACCCAGGATCCGCTGTGGGCCTGCTGCGCGCTGTTCGAACAGTGGGGCGATGCCCGCAAGCGATTCCTGCGCCTGGGGCGCGAGGATGGCTTCGAGGCGTTCGGGCATGTGGACATGCTGGTGAGCAAGGCGGCTCAGGACCAGGTGTGGCCGCAGGTCGAGCGCTGGCTGGCGCAGGCGCAGAGCACGCCACATGCCGCGGCGACTGACTACCCAGTCCCGGATGACTGCACGGCCTCGGAGGGTGTAGCCTTGCCCGACACCCGCCTTCGTTGTGACTGACAGGAGTTTCCCATGCAGCATTACGTAACCCCCGACCTGTGCGATGCCTATGCAGACCGGGTCCAAGTGCTCGAGCCGATGTTCAGCAACTTCGGTGGCCGCGACTCGTTCGGTGGGCAGATCGTCACCATCAAGTGCTTCGAGGACAATTCCCTGGTCCGCGAGCAGGTCGAGCTCGACGGCACCGGCAAAGTGCTGGTGGTCGACGGCGGTGGTTCGCTGCGCCGCGCCTTGCTCGGCGACATGCTCGCCGAAAAAGCCGCCAAGCACGGTTGGGAAGGGCTGGTGATCTACGGATGCGTGCGTGACGTCGATGTTTTGGCGCAGACCAACGTCGGCGTGCAGGCCCTGGCCAGCCATCCGATGAAGACCGACAAGCGCGGTATCGGCGATCTGAACGTCCCGGTCACCTTCGCCGGTGTCACCTTCCGTCCCGGCGAACACGTCTACGCCGACAATAATGGCGTGATCGTCTCGCCCAGCCCGCTGAGCCAACCGCAGTGACGCGCCGCGGGCGCTGATGGAGCATCGATGTTCGAGGAAGACAACGCGCAGTGGGGCCTGGTGCATGCCCTGGTGCTCGACGGCAAGGGCGGCGCCCGTGCGATCGCCCGTACCGAGTTGGACAGCCTGCAGTTGCAGGATCATGAAAGCCTTTGGTTGCACTGGGATCGCAGTCACCCGCAGACCCGCACCTGGCTGCTGCACGACAGCGGCCTGAGCGAGTTTGCCTGCGAGCTGCTGCTGGAGGAAAACACCCGTCCGCGCTTGTTGCCGCTGGCCAATGAGCAGATGTTGCTGTTTCTGCGCGGGGTCAATCTCAATCCCGGGGCCGAGCCGGAAGACATGGTGTCGGTGCGCATCTTCGCCGAAGCCCGGCGCATCATTTCGCTGCGCCTGCGGCCGCTACGGGCCAGCGACGAGATCCTGCAGCAACTGGGCGAGGGCCGAGGACCGAAATCGGCGTCGGAGCTGCTGCTGCTGATGGGCGAGTTGCTGACGGAAAAGGTCCAGGCGCTGGTCAGCGACTTGTCGGAAGCAGTCGATCTCGAAGAAGAGAAGGTGGAATCCGACGAGCGGTATAGCCCAGCCCAAGGCAGTCTCCAGCAGATCCGCCGCCGTGCCGCTGGCCTGCGGCGTTTTCTCGCGCCCCAGCGAGACATCTATGCCCAGCTGTCGCGGCATAAGTGGAGTTGGTTCGCCGAAGTCGATTCCGACTATTGGAACGAGCTCAACAACAGCCTGATTCGGTACCTGGAGGAACTGGAACTGGCCCGCGAGCGCGCGGCGCTGGTGCTTGAGGGCGAGGACCGGCGGCGCAGCGAACTGATGAACCGGACCATGTACCGCTTCGGCATCATCACCTGCATCTTCCTGCCCATGAGCTTCATCACCGGTCTGCTCGGTATCAACGTCGGCGGCATCCCCGGGGCAAGCAACCCCTATGGATTCCTGGTGGCCTGCCTGGTGGTGCTGGCGCTGGCCGTGGGGCAGTGGTGGTTGTTCAGGCGCTTGCGCTGGGTGTGAGGCGATCCATGCTACTGCTCTCTTATTTTGAAACAGTCGTACCACCTTTCGGTGTGACCTGCGCAGCAGAGCCCTCGTCTTTGACTGACATCACGCGAGGTGCCCATGCACGATCCGTTTGAAGAATCCCTGCGCGACCTGCTCAAGGCGTCGCCGTCCGGCCAGGATCGCGACGACGATGCCTGCCTGGGTCGGGTGCTCAAGACCGCCAACCGCCAGGTGGGCGCGGGCGATCTGTTCAGCTTGCTGGGCCGTTGGAGCCAGGCGCTGCTGATCGCTGTCAACAATGGCTCGGCGCATGTGGCGCCGGTGCGCCGTACCTCTGCCGCTGGCAGACCGCAAGCTGATAAGGCCGAATGAATATGGAACTCGATCTCTGGACCCAGAGCCTGGTTACCGCCATGACTGCACTATGGACCAAGGTGGCGAACTTCATCCCCAACTTGTTCGGTGCGCTGGTGGTGGTGCTGCTGGGCTTCGTGGTAGCCAAGCTGCTCGACACCTTGCTGTCCAAATTGCTCGCCAAGTTCGGTCTGGACCGCCTGATGAGCGGCACTGGCCTGACCAAGATGCTCAGCCGAGTCGGCATTCAGGTGCCGATCTCGACCCTCATCGGCAAGATCGTCTATTGGTTCATCCTGCTGATTTTCCTGGTGTCGGCCGCCGAATCGCTCGGCCTCGAGCGGGTGTCGGCCACCCTCGACATGCTCGCCCTCTACCTGCCGAAGGTCTTCGGCGCGGCGCTAGTGCTACTGGCCGGGGTGCTGCTGGCGCAACTGGTCAATGGCCTGGTCCGCGGCGCGGCCGAAGGCATCGGGCTGGAGTATGCGGCGGGCGTCGGACGCATTGCCCAGGGACTGGTCATCATCATCTCGATTTCGGTGGCTATCAGCCAGTTGGAGGTCAAGACCGACCTGCTCAACCACGTGATCGTGATCGGCTTGATTACCGTTGGTCTGGCCGTTGCACTGGCAATGGGCCTGGGTAGCCGCGAAATCGCCGGGCAGATTCTGGCCGGCATTTATGTACGCGAACTCTACCAAGTGGGCCAGCACGTGCGTGTTGGCGAGGTCGAAGGCCACATCGAGGCCATCGGAACAGTCAAGACCACACTGATGACCGATGAGGGTGAATGGGTGTCGCTGTCGAACCGAGAACTGCTCGAGCAGCGCGTCAGTAGCCGCTAACGGCACAAAAGCTGTTAATGTATGCCGCCGCTGAAATCCGCCTCCGGGCCTTGCGGCGACATTGACCTGACTGTCGGCCAGATCCGTTTTGAATACAGTGCACACGCCGCCCATGCGTTACGACCCCCGCGACCTCACTGACGAGGAACTGGTAGCGCGTTCGCATGAAGAATTGTTCCACGTTACCCGCGCCTATGAGGAACTCATGCGGCGCTACCAGCGGACCCTGTTCAACGTCTGTTCGCGTTATCTGGGGAACGACCGCGATGCCGACGATGTCTGTCAGGAAGTCATGCTGAAGGTGCTGTACGGCCTGAAGAATTTCGAGGGCAAGTCCAAGTTCAAGACTTGGCTGTACAGCATCACGTACAACGAATGCATCACCCAGTACCGCAAGGAGCGACGCAAGCGCCGATTGATGGATGCCTTGAGCCTGGACCCCATTGAAGAGGCGTCCGAGGACAAGGCACCGAAAGCGGAAGAAAAGGGTGGTTTGGATAAGTGGCTGGTGCATGTGAACCCGATCGATCGGGAGATTCTGGTGCTGCGTTTCGTGGCTGAGCTGGAGTTCCAAGAGATCGCGGACATCATGCACATGGGCCTGAGCGCCACGAAAATGCGCTATAAGCGTGCGCTCGACAAGCTTCGTGAGAAATTTGCTGACTCAACTGAAACTTAGTCCTACGCAAATGGCTCAAACGAATCGGCAAGGTCTGCTAGACTTGCCGTCGAGTTGTCCCGCGGCTATTGGTGGGACGGCTTAACTATCACTAGATGGGGATTTAACGGATGAAATTGAAAAACACCTTGGGCTTGGCCATTGGTTCGCTCGTAGCCGCCACCTCGATTGGCGCTATGGCACAAGGCCAAGGCGCCGTCGAAACCGAGATCTTCTATAAGAAGGAGTTCTTCGACAGCCAGCGCGACTACAAAAACGACGGCAACCTGTTCGGCGGTTCGATCGGTTACTTCCTGACCGACGACGTTGAACTGCGTCTGGGCTACGACGAAGTTCACAACGCTCGTGGCGACGACGGCAAGAACATCAAGGGCTCGAACACCGCTCTTGACGCCGTTTACCACTTCAACAACCCGTACGACGCCATCCGTCCGTACGTGTCGGCCGGTTTCTCCCACCAGTCGATCGGCCAGAGCTTCCGTGGCGGTCGTGACCACTCCACCTTCGCCAACATCGGCGCCGGTGCCAAGTGGTACATCACCGACATGTTCTACGCCCGTGCTGGCGTTGAAGCCCAGTACAACATCGACAAAGGTGACACCGAGTGGGCACCAAGCGTTGGTGTTGGCCTGAACTTCGGCGGTAGCCCGAAGCAGACCGCAGCGCCTGCACCTGCTCCGGTTGCTGAAGTTTGCACCGACAGCGACAACGACGGCGTCTGCGACAACGTCGACAAGTGCCCAGACACCCCGGCCAACGTCACCGTTGACGCCGACGGCTGCCCGGCTGCCGCTGAAAACGTCCGCGTTGAGCTGGACGTGAAGTTCGACTTCGACAAGTCGGTCGTCAAGCCTAACAGCTACGGCGACATCAAGAACCTGGCTGACTTCATGAAGCAGTACCCACAAACCACCACCGTGGTTGAAGGTCACACTGACTCCGTAGGTCCAGACGCTTACAACCAGAAGCTGTCCGAGCGTCGCGCCAATGCTGTCAAGCAAGTTCTGACCCAGCAGTACGGCATCGAATCCAACCGTGTTGACTCGGTTGGCTACGGTGAGACCCGTCCGGTTGCCGACAACGCCACCGAAGCTGGTCGCGCTATCAACCGTCGCGTTGAAGCTCAAGTAGAAGCCCAAGCCAAGTAATTGGTCTGACGCTTCAGAAGCCCAAGCCAAGTAATTGGTCTGACGCTTCCTGAAAAACCCGGCCTAGGCCGGGTTTTTCTTTACCTGCGATTCTTGGTCGGCGCAGCGTTGCAAAGGCCTGTTGCACAGGCGACCCGGTAGCTATAATTGCCGACTCACTCATCCCCGAGTTTTGCCCGCCCATGTATACCCTGGCCCGCCAGTTGCTGTTCAAGCTCTCCCCGGAATCCTCCCATGACCTGTCTCTGGACCTGATCGGTGCAGGAGGGCGTCTTGGCCTCAACGGTGTGCTGTGCAAGCGTCCGGCATCGCTGCCGGTGACCGTCATGGGCTTGAACTTCGCCAACCCGGTGGGGTTGGCAGCAGGGCTGGACAAGAACGGCACGGCTATCGATGGTTTTGCGCAGTTGGGCTTCGGCTTCGTCGAAATCGGTACCGTAACCCCGCGTCCTCAGCCAGGTAACCCAAAGCCGCGTTTGTTCCGTCTGCCCGAAGCCACGGCCATCATCAACCGCATGGGTTTCAACAACCTGGGGGTAGATCATCTGCTATCGCGGGTGCGCGCAGCGCGCTATGAGGGTGTTTTGGGTATCAACATCGGCAAGAACTTCGACACGCCAGTCGAGCGCGCCCAGGACGACTACCTGATCTGCCTGGAGAAGGTCTACTCACACGCCAGCTACATCACCGTCAACGTCAGCTCACCCAACACCCCAGGCCTGCGCACCCTGCAGTTCGGCGACTCACTCAAGCAGCTGCTCGATGCATTGGCTGAGCGTCGTGAGCGACTGGCGGCCGAGCAGGGCAAGCGTGTGCCGTTGGCGATCAAGATCGCACCAGATATGAGCGATGAAGAAACCGCACTGGTGGCCGCTGCGCTGATCGAGTCGGGCATGGATGCGGTGATTGCCACCAACACCACGCTCAGCCGGGAAGGGGTGGAGGGGTTGCCGTTCGGGGGGAGGCCGGAGGGTTGTCCGGTGCACCCGTGCTGGAAAAGAGCACACATATCGTCAAGGTGCTGGCTGGCGAATTGGGCGGCAAGTTGCCAATCATTGCTGCGGGTGGCATCACCGAGGGCCGTCATGCAGCGCAGAAAATAGCCGCTGGAGCCAGCTTGGTGCAGATCTATTCGGGCTTCATCTATAAAGGCCCTGCGCTGATTCGCGAGGCGGTCGATGCCATTGCGGCAATGCCCCGCTAAGCGCCTTTCCATGAAAGATGGGCCCCATGAAGGGGCCCTTGGGCACTAGCCCGTCGTCCGAGTGGGACGTTCATGGTGAATCGAACTCAGTAACCTCGTTCAGCCAACGGCGTGATTTTCGTTGAGTCTGTGGATACCAGCAGTGCCGGTCATGCCGTCCCAGTTGTCGCCGCGACCCTCACGCCAGCCGTTGATCCAGGCCTGGCGAACCGAAGGCAGGCTGAAGGGGCAAAGTTCGCGGGATTTTCCGGTGACTCCATACTGGTAGCCACGTGAATATGCTCTTTCCAACGGATCACGCTTAAGTCTTCTCATAGGGTGTTGCCCTCACTTGTTGACTGTAATGTCCCGTCGGCCTCTCTGAGGCCGGGCAGAGTCTTTCTGCCGGTTTGCGCTCGCTGCCGGCGTGGCGAGCTGGAAGTGTCGCCCCGTTGCAAGGCGACCTGAGGTCAGTTCTAACCAATGCGAGTCACACTGTGAATGATCGATTTGTCATAAGGACGTAACCTTTCAGCCGATGAAAGGATAAGTAAGTAAATGCGACTCAACCTTGTTTCAGGAAACACCCGCATTGGTCGGGGTTTGCCAGGGGTTGAAATCATTTGGCCATTGGCGCCAGCGATCTGACGTAATATTCAGCAATGCGACGAAGGGTCACGCGTGGCCTGAGTCCTACGAAATTTTCATACTGCCCGACGATCAAATTTCCTCTCGCGCTTTGGCGGATGGGAACGAACGGGCGGCCCGGCGTCTCGTTATCGAGGCGCCACCTGGATATCTGATGAAAAGGTATTCGGGCAAACAGAGGCAATGACGATGCGTCGTCTTGCCAGCACACAGCCAGAGGCACTGCACTGCACATGTCGGACTCAATCGAACTCTATCTCACCTGTCCCAAGGGCCTGGAAGGCCTGCTAGCCGAAGAAGCCCGCGGGCTGGGCCTGGCTGAGGTGCGGGAGCACACCTCGGCGATCCGGGGCGCGGCCGATATGGAAACTGCCTATCGTCTATGTCTTTGGTCGCGCCTGGCCAACCGGGTGCTCTTGGTGGTCAAGCGCTTCGCCATGAAGAACGCTGACGATCTGTACGATGGTGTCAATGCCGTTGACTGGCAGGAGCATCTGGCCGCTGACGGCACACTGGCCGTCGAGTTCAGCGGCCACGGCTCCGGCATCGACAACACCCACTTCGGCGCACTCAAGGTCAAGGACGCCATCGTCGACAAACTGCGCAACCGCGACGGGCAGCGTCCTTCGGTGGACAAGATCGACCCGGATCTGCGGGTGCACCTGCGCCTGGATCGCGGCGAGGCCATCCTTTCGATCGACCTTTCCGGTCACAGCCTGCACCAGCGTGGCTATCGCTTGCAGCAAGGCGCAGCGCCGCTCAAGGAGAACCTGGCGGCGGCCGTGCTGATCCGCGCCGGCTGGCCACGTATTGCCGCTGAGGGTGGTGCGCTGGCCGACCCCATGTGCGGTGTCGGTACCTTCCTGGTCGAGGCGGCGATGATCGCCGCCGACATCGCGCCGAACCTCAAGCGTGAGCGCTGGGGTTTCAGCGCCTGGCAGGGCCATGTACCGGCACTGTGGCGCAAAGTGCATGACGAGGCCCAGGCCCGCGCCGAGGCCGGGCTCGGCAAGCCACCGCTGTGGATTCGCGGCTATGAAGCCGATCCGCGGCTTATTCAGCCTGGGCGCAACAACGTCGAGCGAGCCGGACTGGGCGACTGGGTGAAGATCTATCAGGGTGAGGTGGCCAGCTTCGAGCCTCGGCCGGATCAGAACCAGAAAGGCCTGGTGATCAGTAACCCGCCGTATGGCGAGCGCCTGGGCGACGAAGCGAGCCTGCTGTATCTCTATCAGAATCTGGGTGAGCGCCTGCGCCAGGCCTGTCTGGGCTGGGAGGCTGCCGTATTCACCGGCGCGCCTGAGCTGGGCAAGCGCATGGGTATTCGCAGCCACAAGCAATACGCATTCTGGAACGGCGCGCTGCCGTGCAAGCTGCTGCTGTTCAGGGTCCAGCCCGACCAGTTCGTCACCTCCGAGCGCCGCCCGGCCGAACAATCGGGCGACGCCGCGCGCACCTCGCCAGCGCTGAGCTCCGAAACGGCGCGTCTGTCCGAAGGCGCGCAGATGTTCGCCAATCGCCTGCAGAAGAATCTCAAGCAACTAGGCAAGTGGGCCCGGCGCGAGCAAGTCGACTGCTACCGTCTGTACGATGCCGACATGCCTGAGTACGCGCTGGCGGTCGACCTTTATCAAGACTGGGTGCATGTGCAGGAATATGCGGCGCCACGTTCGGTCGATCCGGAAAAAGCCCAGGGCCGTCTGCTCGACGCGTTGGCAGCGATTCCCCAGGCGTTGGGCATCGATCCGCAGCGGGTCGTACTCAAGCGCCGCGAGCGCCAGGGCGGGACCCGTCAGTACGAGCGCCAGGCGACGGAGGGGCGCTTCCAGGAGGTTAATGAGGGCGGCGTGAAGTTGCTGGTCAACCTCACCGACTACCTCGATACAGGCCTGTTTCTCGATCACCGGCCCATTCGTCTGCGCATTCAGCGTGAGGCAGCCGGCAAGCGCTTCCTCAACCTGTTTTGCTACACCGCGACAGCGACCGTGCATGCGGCCAAGGGCGGCGCGCGCAGCACCACCAGCGTCGACCTGTCGAAGACCTATCTGGATTGGGCGCGGCGCAACCTTTCGCTCAATGGCTTTTCCGAGCGCAACCGTCTGGAGCAGAGCGATGTCATGGCCTGGCTGGAAAGTGCGCAGGACAGCTACGACCTGATCTTCATCGACCCACCGACATTCTCCAACTCCAAGCGTATGGAAGGGGTATTCGACGTGCAGCGCGACCATGTGCGCCTGCTAGACCTGGCAATGGCCCGGCTGGCGCCGGGTGGTGTGCTGTACTTCTCCAACAACTTCCGCAAGTTCCAGCTCGACGAGCACCTGCTGGAGCGTTATGCGGTGGAGGAAATCAGCACCCAGACCCTGGATCCTGACTTCGCTCGCAACAACCGCATCCACCGGGCCTGGCGCCTGCAGTTGCGCTGAAGCGCCACGGGGCGGGGTGCCGACCTGTTCGGCGCACCGCCCCGTCTGCGTTTCTCGCCTGACGTCGACCCTTCCCTAGGGCTGGCGGTACAGGTCCAGCAGCACCTGGTCCAGTACCTGCGAGGCGCCCCACGGTTTAGGGTCGTTGAGGATGGCCGAGACGGCCCAGGTGTGGCCATTGCTGTCGCGGCTGAAACCGGCGATGGCACGAACCGTATTCAGCGTACCGGTCTTGATGTGGCCTTCCCCGGTCATGGCGGTGCGTTTCAGGCGTTTACGCATGGTGCCGTCCATACCCACCAGCGGCATGGAGCTGATGAATTCGGCGGCGTAGGGGCTTTTCCAGGCTGCTTGCAGCATCGCCGCCATCTCGCGGGTGCTGACCCGCTCGGCGCGCGACAAGCCGGAGCCATTTTCCATCACCAAATGCGGCGCCGTGATACCTTTCTTGGCCAGCCATTGGCGCACCACGCGCTGCGCGGCGCGGGCGTCGTCACCGTCGGCATCGGTGCGGAACTGTGCGCCGAGGCTGAGGAACAACTGCTGAGCCATGGTGTTGTTGCTGTACTTGTTGATGTCACGGATCACTTCGACCAGGTCTGGCGAGAAGGCCCTGGCCAGCAGACGAGCACTCTTGGGAACGTTTTCTATGCGATCGCGGCCCTGGATGCTGCCGCCCAGCTCGTTCCAGATGGCGCGCACCGCACCGGCGGCGTAGGCGGGGTGGTCGAGCAGAGCGAGGTAAGTCTGTGAGTTGCAGCCGTCGCCGAGTTGGCCGCTGACCGTGACACTGACGCCGTCTGGCTGCACCACCGGGTTGTAGCGCACATCGCCGGTGCACTGCTTGGACGCCACCGGCTTGACCTGATTGTCGATGCGGATGCTGGCGATCGGTGGCTCGACCGACACCACGACCTTGCCACCGTCGTTGCGTGCCACGAAGCGCAGGGCCTTGAGGTTGACCAGCAGCGAGTCGGGTTTGACCAGGAACGGCTTGTTCACATCGCCGCCGTCATCGTCGAAATGTGGCAGGTTGGGCTGGACGAAGTGGCTGCGGTCGAGTACCAGGTCGCCGGTGACGGTGCGCACGCCATTGGCACGCAGGTCGCGCATCAGCAGCCAGAGTTTTTCCATGTTCAGCTTGGGATCGCCGCCACCTTTAAGGTACAGGTTGCCGTTGAGCACGCCGTTGCTCAACGTGCCATCGGTATAGAACTCGGTCTTCCACTGGAAGGTGGGGCCGAGCAATTCCAGGGCTGCGTAGGTGGTCACCAGCTTCATGGTCGAGGCCGGATTCACCGAAACGTCGGCATTGAAGATGGTCGGGTTACCGGGGCCGTCGAGGGGGAGCATCACCAGCGACAAGGCGTTGTCCTGCAGCTTGTTGGCCTTGAGGGCCTGCTGCACCTTGGGCGGCAGGGTGGTGTTGACAGCGGCGGCCGAGACGGGAAGGGCGATGGGGAGCAGCAGGCCGGCCAGAAACAGTGGGCGAAGCGTCTTGATCATAGGTGACCCTGCGGACGAGGGAAAAGAAAACGGGGCTGTAAAAGATGATGGCCCCTTGACGAAATCAAGACGGCATTATGCCCCAAGCGTACAGTTTGTGGGCATGTTCAAGACAAAAGCGCCTTTGCGTGACGGAAACTGGTAAAGTGCCGCGCGTAATTACTCAAGAGGATTGTTTCAATGGCTACCAACCGTTCCCGTCGTCTGCGCAAGAAGCTGTGCGTGGATGAATTCCAGGAGCTGGGTTTCGAACTGAACCTGGATTTCAAGGAAGACCTGTCCGACGAAGCCATCGACGCTTTCCTCGACGCCTTCCTGGCAGAGGCCATGGATGCCAATGGTCTGGACTATGTCGGCGGCGATGATTTCGGTCTGGTCTGCCTGGCCAAGCGTGGCTCGGTCAGCGAAGAGCAGCGCGCCACCGTCGAATCCTGGCTCAAAGGTCGCAGCGAACTGACCAAAATCGAAGTCAGCCCGCTGCTGGACGCTTGGTATCCTGACAAGCCGATCAACTCGGCGTCCTGATCCCGCGCCCCTTCAAGGAGTCCTGATCGGCCGCTCACGCTGGCCGGACAGGGCTCTCTGCACCCGTCGCAGGTGGCGCGCCAACGCCTGGCGACGCAGTTTCAGCTGGGACAGCGACACGCCTTTCTCCTCCAGCGCCTCGCAACTGTTCATCAACGCCCTCGCGTCCAGCATGCGTGCGACGCCCAGTATCTTGTGCGCCTGATCGATGATGGCCTGCTGTTCATGTTCCGCATCCAGGGACATCAGCAGTGTCAGGTCGTCTGCCAGGCTCATCTGCAGGGTGGTGAGCATTCGCACGCGATCTTCGCTGCGATGGCCAATCAGCTTGTCGAGTCCGATCAGGTCGAATGGCGTCCGGGCAGAACGTTCGCGCATGGGCTGCACGGTGCAAAGATGCCTGCTCAGTGTATGCAGGCTGATAGGCTTGAGTAGGCAGTCATCCATGCCAGCATCCAGACAACGCTGGCGCACCTCAGGCTGGGCATTGGCGGTGTAGCCCAGGATGGTGCAGGGCGACAGGCCCTGGCGGTGTTCTTCGCTGCGAACGGCCTCGGCCAGTTGGTAGCCATTCATGCGTGGCATGTTGCAGTCGAGTATCAGAACGTCGAAGTGACCCGTGCGCCACTTCTCCAGACCTTCCCGGCCGTCGCGGGCGCTTTCAGGTTGAAGTCCCAGGAAGGCCAACTGTTGGGCCATGAGCAACAGGTTGGCGGGGTGGTCGTCGATCACCAGTACGCGCAGGTGTAAGTTCGGCGTGTAGAGGCGCGGCTCCTGCTCGATGCTGACCGGAAACGGCTCGATACACTGCAAGGGCATCATCAGTCGCACTTGGGTACCGACGCCCTGCAAGCTCTTGATCGCCAGTTGCCCCCCCATCATGTCGCACAGCGTTCGGCAGATCGCCAAGCCCAGGCCGGTCCCGGTACGGGCGTTTTCGCTTTGCGGGTTGATCTGGACGAAGGGGTTGAACAGCCGTCGTAGGTCATCGTCATGGATACCGATGCCACTGTCGCGCACCTCGAGTTCGAGCCGGGGGCGTTCACCATTCTGCACTGAGGCTTTGATCCGTACATGGCCTTCATGGGTGAACTTGATGGCGTTGCTTACCAGATTGGACAGGATCTGCTTGAAACGCAGCGGGTCGAGCAAGGCGTGGCAGCGAGCGGACGGCTCGATGCACACTTCCAGCATCAAGCCTTTTTCCCGCGCCTGTCCTTCGAACACGCGCCTTACCGACTCGATCAGCGCTGCCAGCTCCACAGGCTCCGGCGCGAGGGACACATGGCCGGACTCAATACGGACGATATCGAGGATGTCGCCGATCAAGCCAAGCAGATCCTTGGCTGAGTGGTAGGCGACTTCGATCGAGGATTTGTCCAGTTGGCCATGATCGGCGCGTTTGACCGCCAGTTCCAACATGCCAATCACAGCGTTCATCGGCGTGCGTATTTCGTGGCTGATGGTAGCCAGGAACGTGCTTTTGGCTCGGTTGGCATCGTCGGCCTGCTGCTTGGCCAGGCGCAGGTCCTGGATCAGTTCGCGGCGCTCGCTGATGTCGATCCAGCCGCCAATGATGCCCTGGACCTCACCGAGCGAGTCGCGATAGGGCAGGATCCAGTGGTAGATGGTCAGCTCGCGATCCTTCAGGCGCAGCGGACGGTCGATGATCAGCGGCGTGCCTGCCGCCATCACCTGCAGGTAATCGGCGTGAATCTGTCGGGTGTAGTCGCAATTGCTGAACAGGCTTTCCTGCAGGCGCTTGCCCATGACCTCTTCGGCGCTGGCATCCACCGCTTCCAGGTAGCTGTCGTTGCAGCTTTGCAGACGTCCTTCGCGGTCGCGTACATACATCGGGTGAGGCGTGCCGTTGAGCAGTGCGCGCATGAATTCGAGCTGATCGTTCAAGGCCCGTTCGGCCTGGCGGCGTTGTCCGATCTGGTGTCTCAGGTAGGCATTCCATGCCAGTGCCATGAGCAGCAGGATGCCGATGCCGAGCACCACTTGGATCACCAGTCGTTGATACTCGCGCCACTGGCCGCCGTCGTGCAGGGCGTAGCCGCGCCAGCGGCTGTTGATGACGCCGAGCTCTTCCGGAGTGATACTCAGCAGCGCCTTGTCCAGAATAGAGGCCAGAACGGCCTGCTCCTTGGCGCTGGCCATGGAAAATGAAGCCGGTTCGCTACCGAAGCTGGCACGGATCACCAGGTTGCTGTTGGCGGCAATGGCATGGTTGGCATCGAGCAGGGTGGTAATGGTCGCATCCACCGCCCCGCTGCTCAGCAGGGCCAGTGAGTAGAAGGTACTCTCGGTTTCGATGCGGCGTATCTGCGCGTGACGCGCAGCCAGAATGGCAGCCGCCGGGGTGTGGCGAGTCACTGCCACACGGCGGCCCTTCAACTGCTCGAGCGAGGCGAAGGGCCTACCGCTGCGAGTGACGATGACGTACGGACTTTCCAAGTAAGCGCGGCTGGGCTTGAGCCCCGTGCCGTCGGCGCCGCCGAGGGTGATGGCGGCGATCAGGTCGGCGTTACCTGCCTGGACCTGTTCGATCATTTCACCAATGCCGCTGGCGCGCTGGATCTTGAACTTCAGCCCCGTGCGCAGACGAATCAGCTCAAGTAGATCGGCGGTGATACCGCGAAAATGACCGTTGCTGTCGAAGAACGACAGTGGCGCAGAGGTATCGGTCACCACGACTCTCATGCTGGGGTGCTCTGCCAGCCAGTGTTCTTCACGCGGGGTCAGTTGTAGTCGTCGGTCGGTCAGCAGCAGGTCGCTGCCTGCGCTCCAGCGCTTGAAAATCGAACTGGTTACGCTAGCAGGTTGGGTGTCCAGGGTGACGTTGATCAGACTCATCAGCACGTTGTCTTCGCGGCGCAGGGCGAAGCTGAAGCCGGTGGCCTCGTGCTTGCCGAAATTCGCCATGCGCAGACTCGGCAGATGGCCGCGGTTGAGCTGGAAGTGGGTCGAGATGGTGTCGCCGAGAAACACGTCAGCTTGACCGAAGGCTACGGCGTTGAGCGCTTCAGTGGTGGAGGCGAACGTCTGCAGCCTGGCCTGTGGGTAGAGTGCGCGCACTTCCTTCAAAGGTAGATAGTGGTAAAGCATGCTCAGCCGTAGGCCCGCCAGCCCCGTGTCCAGCGGGCGCGTGTCGTCTTCTCGGGTCACCAGCACGGGTTGGTCGACTGCGTAAGGGCGTGACAGCGCGATGTCGGCGACTGCGGCCTCATAGCCATTGGCGCTGCCGAGCATGTCGATTCGCCCGGACTTCAAGGCCTGTACGGCCTCCTGGCGGCTGGTAAAGCGCAGCACCTGCACCGATACGCCCAGAGCGCGTCCGATCAGGGAAGCATACTCGGCGGTAATGCCCTGATATTCGCTGTTGCTGGCCACGTCGAAGGGCGGGTTGTCCGGCGCAGAGGTTCCCAGAAGCAAATGCTTGCGGCCCCGCAACCATTGGCGCTGCGCCGGGGAAAACGGCGGTTTGACGGCTTCGGCGCTCGAACGCGCGAGCAGGTTCAAAGGCTTGGGGGCGCTTGGCTGCGCATGGGCTTGAACCCCCAGGCCCATCAGGATCAGCAGCAGATAGGTGAAGTACCTTGGCATGATGTGCCTCACCTCACACCAACGCGTTGCGCTTGGCCGCTTCTATCAACTCGACCAGTGTTGAAACCTGCAGTTTCTGCATCAGACGTTTCTTGTAGGTGCTGACCGTTTTGTTGCTGAGAAACATGCCTTTGGCGATGTCCTTGTTGCTACGCCCCATGGCAAACAGCTGAAGGACCATCAACTCTCTGTCGTTGATCTGTCGGAACATTTCCAATTCCTGAGCGGATGATTCAGTTCCGTTTTTTATTGCCTGACTGGGGAAGTAGTTGTATCCGCAGAGCACGGCCTTGACGGCACTGAGCAGCTCGCTCAGATCTTCCTGTTTGCACACGAAGCCAGCGGCGCCTGAATGCATGCACCGGATGGCGAACAAGGCTGGCGATTGTGCGGTGAGCACTAGCACTTTAGGTGGAAGTCCGATGGCCTGGAAACGCGACAGTACCTCCAAGCCGTCGAGACGGGGGATGCTGATGTCCAGAATAACCAGGTCCGGCAGGGTTTCACGGATCATCTGCATGGCATCGACGCCATTGTCGGATTCGCCGATGACCGTGTAATCCTGGTTTTCCAGCAACAGGCGTACGGCCAAACGAATGACAGGGTGGTCATCAACGATGAAGATCGTGCTCATATCAACTTCCCGGGCGATGAGTGGCAAAGGCGAGCGAGACCTTATCGCAGTTGACAGACATCGGGCGTATGAGCGTGCAGTACAGTGTAACTATGGGAAAAAACCTACAGCGATGTACTACAGTTGTTTCGAATATTTACAACTCACGGGTAGAAATCGGTAGGCAGCCTGCATCCGTCAATATTTGTTTGTGGTCGTTTAGACGGGGGATGCTTGTGTAGGAACTTGCCTTCAACAGGCGCGAGGCCTTCACCTCGCGCCTATCGAGATCAGTGGGGGATGGACCGTCCGGTCATTTCGCCAGCCATTTCACTGGCGTAGCTGTCGGTCATGCCGGCGATGAAGTCGATCATCCGCAAGAACGCATTGTGCAGCGAGCCGTGCGGATCCGGTGCGTGATTACCGATCAGGTCCAGTACGCGTCGGCTCTTGAACGATGGCGTACGACCGCCGTGTTGTTCCAGTGCGGCGCCGCAGAAGGCGTTCAGCAGGATTTCCAGCGTGGTGTAGGCACCGATCTCGTGAAGGGTCTTGCGCTTGTCCTGGAAAATTTTCTTGCGGGCGATTTCCTTGGCCTGGAGCACGCAGTGTTTGGCCGGACCATGCATGTGCTCGACCAGATCGCCACTGAGCACGCCGGCGAGCAGGGCCGGTTGCTGTTCGACGAATGCCTGGGCTGCGGCATTGGTCAGATGTTCGATGGCCTTGCCGCGCAGGATAGCCAGCTTGCGCCGTCGTGAATCGTCGGGTCCCAACTGGCGATAAGTGTCCGGTAGGTCGTCACCCACCAGGTCCAGCAGCAGCGCCTCCACTTCCGCGTATTGCAGCAGCTCCATCTCCACGCCGTCTTCCAGATCGATCAGGGCATAGCAGATGTCGTCCGCCGCCTCCATCAGATACACCAAGGGATGACGCGCCCAGCGCTGCTCTTCCAGTTGCGGCAGGCCGAGTTTCTGGGTGATCTGCTGCAGGAGCGGCAATTCGCTCTGGTAGCAACCGAACTTGTGTTTCTTGTACCCGAGTGCATCGGCGTGTCGAGCGCTCCAGGGGTACTTCAGGTAGGTGCCTAGGGTGGCATAGGTAAGCCGGGTGCCGCCGTCGAACTGATGGTATTCCAATTGCGTGAGTACGCGAAAACCTTGGGCGTTGCCTTCGAAATTGAGAAAGTCGGCGCGCTGATCGTCGTTCATGTCATCCAGCCAGCCGCGCCCGGCAGCTTGCTGGAACCAGTGGCGGATCGCATCTTCACCGGAGTGGCCGAAGGGCGGATTGCCAATGTCGTGGGCCAGGCAGGCCGACTGCACGATCATGCCCAGGTCGCTGGGGTCGCACCATTCGGGCAATGCCTCGCGCAGGGTCTGGCCGACCCGCATCGCGAGCGAGCGGCCGACGCAACTGACTTCCAGTGAGTGGGTCAGGCGGGTATGGATATGGTCGTTGCTGGACACCGGATGAACCTGAGTCTTGCGGCCCAGGCGGCGGAAGGCGCCGGAGAAGATGATGCGGTCGTGATCTTTGTGAAACGGGCTACGCCCGAGTTCCTCGGGGCTGTACAGGGCCTTGCCGAGGCGTTCGCGGTTGAGCAGGGTGTGCCAGTCCAAGGCGTGATCTCCGTCAGGGGGTGGCCATAGCTTCCCGATTAGCAGGCGCCCGCGCAAGCGTCGGGCGCCGGGCTTCAGCCGCGACGACCGTTCTTCAGGTACAGGCGCACCAGCGGCGCCAGGCTGCCGCCCAGACGCAGCAGGCGTGCCAGCGTACCGTTACGCACGCCTTTACCGGTCAGAAAGCCCATCGCGACGACGGCGCCAATGCCCCAGAGCGGCGCGTGCTTGATGCCGAGTCCGTCCTGAACCGAAGCGCCCATGCCACGCAGGCGTCGGACCGGTTCGAGCAGCTGCCCGGATTCGTGGCGAATTTCCTGGCGATGCATTTCCATGCGCAGACGCAGCAAGGCCTTGCGCAGTTCGCGCGGGTTACGGCTGGTGGGCAGTTCAGGCAGGCTCATGGCAACAGGCGCTCCCGGTCCTTGGCAAGTTCTTCGAGGGTGCTGTGGAACGGTGAAGACTCATCGAATACTGCCGCTTTCAGACGCACGCCACAGAACACTGCGGCAAGGCCGTAGAACACGCAGAGGCCGATGATACCGGCCAGCCGATAGCTGTCCCACAGCAGCACGAGCAACAGCCCCGAGAGTGCGGTCAGCAACAGCAGTGCGAACACCAGTGCCAGGCCCGCGAACAGCAGCAGACGCAGCGTACGACCCTTTTGCTCCTGCAACTCGATGCCGAACAGTTCGATATGACTGTGCAGCAGGCCCAGTATGGCCGCGCCGAGGCGTCTGCCGGTGGCGCCGGTGCCGATGGCGTCGTTGTCCATGCGTCCTCCTCAGCGGCGGCTGGCAAGCAGGCCGATCAGCAGGCCGACACCCGCTGCGATGCCGATGGCCTGCCAAGGATTTTCCTGCACGTATTCTTCGGCAGTCCCCAGAGCGGCCTGGCCGCGCTCGCGCACCGATTCCTGGGTTTCCTGCAAGCTGTCACGGGCCTGCTGCAGGCGTTCGTGGATCTGGCCGCGCAGTTCGTCAGCCTGATCGCCGGCCAGGTTAGCGGTGTCGGCGAGCAGTTTCTCGGTGTCGCGCACCAGTGCTTGGAAGTCAGCCATCAAGATGTCTTGTGCAGTCTTTGCCGATTTGCTGGCCATGGGCCTCTCCCTGTTGATGTCTGTGGGTCTTTCGAGTGATGAGTGTGGCCGAAGGTTCAGCCGCTGTCGTCGCTGCGCCCCTTTGCGCGCAGCGCCAATGGGTTGGCACCCGCACAGGCGAGGACTGCTGGGCAGATGCAGCGCGCGACCAACGGGCCTAGAATAGCTTTCTTTTCACCACGCCCGGGAACTGGACCATGCTGCCTGAATGCCAATTGCTCGGCACCTTGGGGTGCCATCTGTGCGAAGTGGCCGAAGCGGTGCTCATGCCGTTCGTCGAGCACGGGCTGCTGGTGGAGTTGGTGGACATCGCCGATGACCCAGCGCTGTTTGAGCAATACGGGCTGGTCATTCCGTTGTTGCGGCGTTGTGACAGCGGTGCCGAATTGCTCTGGCCGTTCGAAGCTGAGCAGGTCGTCGCGTTTCTACGCTGACCGCCTTTGTGGTCGCCCGCGAGTGCCGTCCATCGGAGAAGGCGAGGGCGGCCTTGGGTGAATTGACGGGACGGTGCAGGGTTCGTATGCTGTATAAATATACAGTATCCGGGATAAGGTCATGCATAACGTCGAGCAACTGAAGTACAGCGTCAATCGCATGTCTCCCGACACCGTCTGCGATGCCGTGCTCGAACTGCGCATGGAAGGCGTGGTCACCGACGATCGCACGCCGTTCGGCAAGGTGCATTTCAACACCTGTTTCGCTGAAATCGAGGCGCTTTTTCAGCGCGCTGGTTTCCACCGGCCGTTGGATGTGGTGGGCTACGAAGGCATGGTTTATGCCCTCTACGACGCCGGGCGCTGGGAAGCCGTGCAGGTGTTGCGTTGGCTCAAGTCGCGTTGCGAACTGGCCCACGAAGCTGGTTGATCATGTGGCCATTGGCGATAATGCCTGCCCCCTGACTGCCGAGTACGCCATGTCCACCCCGTTCGACCCTGCACGTCAGCAAGCCAGCACGGTTTGCCTTCCTCCTGGGCGTTGGGCCACCGTGCTCGACTGTCTCTGCGATCACTTCAAGGCGATCGCCCGCGAGCAGTGGCTCGATCGCTTCGCCCGTGGCCGTGTACTCGATGCCAACGGTCAGCCTGTCGCTGCCGATCTGCCTTACCGCCGTGGCTTGCGCCTGCATTACTTTCGTGAAGTGCCTAACGAGCGCCCCATCCCGTTTCAGGAAACCCTCCTGCATTGCGACGAGCATCTGGTGGTGGCCGACAAGCCGCATTTCCTGCCAGTCACCCCCACCGGCGAGTATGTCGAGCAGACCTTGCTGCGTCGCCTGATCCGCCGTCTGGACAATCCGCACCTGGTGCCCTTGCACCGTATCGATCGACACACGGCAGGGCTGGTGCTGTTTTCGGCCAACCCGCAGTCGCGCACTGCGTATCAGCAGTTGTTCCCACAGCGCCGCATCGAGAAGCGCTATCAGGCCATCGCCGCTCCTCTGCCGCAGCGCAGCTTTCCCTTGGTGCATCGCAGCCGTCTCGAGCATGGTCAGCCGTTTTTTCGCATGCAGGAAGTGCCGGGTGTGGCGAATAGCGAGACCCTGGCCGAGGTGTTGAAGCGTGACGCAGAGCGTTGGCTGTATAGCTTGTCGCCGGTCACCGGCAAGACCCACCAACTGCGGGTGCATATGGCCGCGTTGGGAGCGGCGATCTGCAACGATCCGTTCTATCCCGATCTGCAGCCGGACGTCGACGACTACCAGAAACCCTTGCAGTTGCTGGCCCACAGCCTTCGCTTCGAAGACCCACTGAGCGGAGAGGCGCGCGAGTTTGAGAGTCGTCTGACCCTGGCCTGGTGATCAGGCATGGGCCAGGGCGACCAGCTCGCCCTGGCCCATGGCCGGTTCAGCGGTTGAAGCGCTCCACCAGCGAGTACTGGGTACCTGCCGTGCTGGTCAGTTCCTCGCTGAGCGATGCCGAATGCTGGGCCTGTTCGGCGGTCTGGTCGGCCAGGTCGGCGATGGTGCTGATGTTGCGACTGATCTCCTCGGCCACCGCCGATTGCTCTTCGGTGGCCGCCGCGATCTGGGTCGCCATATCGGTGATATTGGCCACCGCCTCGCTGATGCCCACCAGCGCCTGATCGGCCTGCAGCACGCGTTCGACCCCTTCTTCGGCCTGGCGATGGCCGGTCTCCATGGTCTGCACCGCATTGCTGGCGGTTTGTTGCAGCTTGGCGATCAAGCCATGGATCTGCCCGGTGGATTCGGCGGTACGCTGCGCCAACTGACGGACCTCGTCAGCCACCACGGCGAAGCCGCGACCCATTTCTCCTGCCCGCGCCGCTTCGATGGCCGCGTTGAGTGCCAGCAGGTTGGTCTGGTCGGCGATACCTTTGATCACGTCCACCACGCCGCCGATTTCGTCACTGTCCTTGGCTAGTTGGGTAACGGTCTGACCCGTTTCGCCGACGGCTACCGACAGGCGCTGGATGGCGTCGCGGGTTTCTCCGGCGATCTGCCGACCTTCGCTGGTCAGGCGGTTGGCTTGCTGGGTAGCGTCGGCCGCACGTTGCACGTGGGTCGCCACTTCCTGGGTGGTGGCCGCCATCTGGTTGACGGCAGCCGCGACCTGCTCGGTCTCTACCCGCTGGCGCTCCAGGCCCGACGAGCTCTTGTGCGCCAGTTGATCGGACTGTCGGGCCTGCTCGCTGAGGTGCTCGGCGCTGTCCTGAAGGCGGGTCAGGCACGTCTTCAGGCGCGATTCCTGACTGAGCATGGCCATTTCCAAACGTGCCTGAACGCCCCGGCTATCGGTATACATCTGGGCGATCAGCGGATCGGAGGTGGTCTGCTCGGCCAGGCGCAACAGGCGCTTGAGGCCCCGTTGCTGCCAGCTCAGTCCGAGCAGGCCCAATGGCACGGAAACCGCCGCAGCCAGTGCGAAGCCCCAGGAATGGCCGAACCAGTTGCCGATCAGGAAGCCGATCTGGCTGATGAGGATGAATGGCACCCAGTCCTGCAGCACCGGCAGCCATTTGTCGCGGCGCGGTATTGCCGTCTTGCCTTGGTTGATGCGCTGGTAAAGTGCCTCGGCCCTGCGGATCTGTTCGGCACTGGGCTTGACCCGCACCGACTCGAAACCGACCACCTGGTCGTTGTCGAAGATCGGCGTAACGTAGGCATTGACCCAATAATGGTCGCCGGACTTGCAGCGGTTCTTAACGATCCCCATCCAAGGCTGCCCTTGCTTGAGGGTCTGCCACATATGGGCGAAGACTGCTGCTGGGACATCCGGGTGGCGCACCAGATTGTGCGGCGCGCCCATCAATTCCTCGCGCGAAAAACCACTGATCTCGATGAAAGCATCGTTACAGTAGGTAATCACGCCCTTGGCGTTGGTGGTGGAAATCAACCGCTGCTGAGCAGGGAAAGTCCGTTCTCTCTGTGTAATCGGCTGGTTGTTGCGCATGGGTTGCTCGATCCGCGTGGCTTTCCCCAAGTATCGGCACGTCAGGGAATTTATTGAGCCGATATTTGTCCCGCTTGATCCAGAGCAAAGAGTCAGCGTCCGCTATCGGTTACGGAAGGCGGATTTTAGCGGGAATTAGCGGCATGATTACATTTTTTAGGCGGTTTTGTGACGGATTGGTCACAGGTGTCATTGGCTGACTTGTAGGATGATCTGTGCAGAAGCGGCGTTTGTAACTGGCCGCCTCTGCACAGTGTGTTCACCCGATCTGACTCAACCTGCGATCAGTTGACGCAGCACGTAGTGCAGGATGCCGCCGGACTTGAAGTATTCCACTTCGTTGAGGGTGTCGATGCGGCATAGCACTTCGATGTCCCGCTGCTGACCGTCCTGCGCGGTGATGCGCAGGGGCAGGCTCATGCCGGGGCGAATCTGCGTACCCTCCAGGCCCATCACATCAATTCGCTCCTTGCCGGTAAGACCCAGGCGCTTGCGATCCTCGCCGGCCTTGAATTGCAACGGCAGTACGCCCATGCCTACCAGGTTGGAGCGGTGGATGCGCTCGAAGCTCTCGGCCAGCACGGCCTTGACCCCCAGCAGATTGGTGCCCTTGGCCGCCCAGTCACGGCTGGACCCTGTGCCGTACTCCTGACCGGCGATCACCACCAGAGGTGTGCCTTCCTGCTGATAGCGCATGGCCGCATCGTAGATCGACAGTTTCTCGCCGCTGGGCACGAACAGGGTGTTGCCGCCTTCTTCGCCGCCGAGCATCTCGTTGCGGATACGGATGTTGGCGAACGTACCGCGCATCATCACTTCGTGGTTACCCCGGCGAGAGCCGTAGGAATTGAAGTCGTGTGGTTCGACACCTTTGCTGCGCAGGTAGCGACCGGCGGGGCTGTCGGTCTTGATATTGCCAGCAGGTGAGATGTGGTCGGTGGTCACCGAATCGCCAAGCAACGCCAGGATTCTTGCGCCGCGGATGTCGGTAATTTCCGGCAGAGGTCCGGCAATGTCCTCGAAGAAGGGTGGGTGCTGAATGTAGGTGGAATCGTCCTGCCACACGTAGGTCGCAGCCTGTGGCACTTCGATGGCCTGCCACTGGGCATCGCCGGCGAAGACCTCGGCGTATTCCTTGTGGAACATCGCGGTATCCACCTTGGCCACGGCGTCGGCAATTTCCCGTTGGCTCGGCCAGATGTCCTGCAGGTATACCGGTTTGCCATCCTTGCCCGTGCCCAGTGCATCGCGGGTCAGATCGATGCGCACGCTGCCGGCCAGGGCATAGGCCACCACCAATGGGGGCGAGGCCAGCCAGTTGGTCTTGACCAGTGGATGCACGCGGCCCTCGAAGTTGCGGTTGCCCGAGAGCACCGAAGCGACGGTGAGGTCGGCGCGGGTGATGGCTTTTTCGATGGCCTCGTCCAGTGGCCCGGAGTTGCCGATGCAGGTGGTGCAGCCATAGCCCACCAGGTCGAAGCCCAGTTCGTCCAAGTACTGCGTCAGGCCTGCGGCCTGGAAGTAGTCGGTCACCACCTTCGACCCTGGAGCCAATGAGCTCTTGACCCAAGGTTTGCGCGTCAGACCCTTCTCAACGGCTTTCTTGGCCACCAGCCCGGCAGCCATCATCACGCTGGGGTTGGACGTGTTGGTGCAAGAGGTGATGGCGGCGATCACCACCGCGCCGTCACGCAGCGTGTGGGTCTGGCCGTCGTGCGTGTAGGCGATCTCGCCGGCCTGGTCGGCATTGCCGACCGCCACGCCGCCGCCGCCCTCGCTTTCCAGCCGACCAACCTCCTTGGCCGGCGGCTTGGGCTGCAATTCGACGAAGCCGTCGAACGCCTGGCTGACATCGGGCAGCGCCACCCGGTCCTGAGGCCGCTTGGGTCCGGCCAGGCTGGCTTGAACCTCATGCATGTCCAGCGCCAGGCTGTCGCTGAACAACGGCTCTTGACCCGGATTTCGCCACAGGCCCTGGGCCTTGCAGTAGGCCTCGACGAGTTCGACCGTCTCATCCGGACGGCCAGACAAGCGCAGGTAGTCGAGGGTCACCTCATCGACCGGGAAGAAACCACAGGTGGCCCCGTATTCGGGGGCCATGTTGGCCAAGGTGGCGCGGTCGGCCAAAGGCAGCTCGGCCAGGCCGTCGCCGTAGAACTCGACGAACTTGCCCACCACGCCTTTCTTGCGCAGCATCTGCGTGACGGTCAGGACCAGGTCGGTGGCGGTGATGCCTTCGCGCAGCTTGCCGGTCAGCTTGAAACCGATGACCTCTGGAATCAGCATCGATACCGGTTGACCGAGCATGGCGGCCTCGGCTTCGATGCCGCCGACGCCCCAGCCGAGTACGCCCAGGCCGTTGATCATGGTGGTGTGCGAGTCGGTGCCGACCAAGGTGTCGGGGAAGGCGTAGGTGCGGCCGTCTTCTTCCCGGGTCCAGACGGTGCGACCCAGGTACTCCAGGTTCACCTGGTGGCAGATGCCGGTGCCCGGCGGCACCACGCGGAAATTGTCGAAGGCGCTCTGGCCCCAGCGCAGGAAGGCGTAGCGCTCGCCATTGCGCTGCATCTCGATGTCGACGTTCTCGGCAAAGGCGGCCTGGCTGGCATAGTGATCGACCATCACCGAATGGTCGATCACCAGATCCACTGGCGACAGCGGGTTGATCCGCTGCGGGTCGCCGCCGGCCTTGGCCATGGCGGCGCGCATGGCCGCCAGGTCGACCACGGCGGGCACGCCGGTGAAGTCCTGCATCAGCACCCGCGCCGGGCGGTACTGAATCTCTCGGTTGGAACGGCGATCCTTGAGCCAGTCGGCCAGGGCGTGCAGGTCCTCGCCGCTGACGGTCTTGCCGTCCTCCCAGCGCAGCAGGTTCTCCAGGAGCACCTTGAGCGACATGGGCAGGCGATCGAGGTCGCCCAATTGGCGGGCGGCTTCTGGCAGGCTGAAGTAGTGGTAGGCGCGTTGGCCCACCTGGAGGGTCTTGAGGGTGTTCAGGCTATCGAGCGAGGGCATTGCCAACTCCTTCTGCGCCGGTGCCCGGCACTCGTCGATGCCGGTGTCACCGCTCTGTGTCGGCCCGCACGGCACGGGCCTGGCTGATCGATCAGGGTAGACCGCTTTGGCGGTACTGACCCTGTTCTGGACCTGCGGGGCATGTCGCAGGTTCCGAACTTCCTTTATCATTCGCCGCCCTGGCGCTGTCTGCGCCAGTGATGTGGAGTGAGAGATGACTACCCTGTTCATGCATTGCCGCCCCGGCTTCGAGGGCGAAGTCTGCGCCGAAATCAGCGAGCATGCCGCACGCCTGGGCGTTGCCGGCTACGCCAAGGGCAAGCCGCATAGCGCCAGCGCCGAGTTCGTCTGCCTGGATGAGGGCGGCGCGGAACGGCTGATGCGTGAGCGCCGCTTCGATCGGCTGATTTTTCCGCGTCAGTGGGCGCGTGGCGACTACCTCGATCTGCCGGAAACCGACCGCATCAGCGTATTGCTGGCGCACCTGGCACAACTGCCGGTGTGCGGCAGCCTGTGGCTGGAGGTGCTCGACAGCAACGATGGCAAAGAATTGTCGACCTTCTGCCGCAAGTTCGAAGGGCCACTGCGCAAAGCGCTGGAGAAGGCGGGCCGTTTGATTGACGATCCCACCGCGCCGCGTCTGCTGCTGACGTTCATCAGCGGTCGGCGGGTATTCGTCGGCGTGGCTGAAGCCGACAACTCGGCGCTTTGGCCCATGGGCATCCCGCGCCTGAAGTTCCCGCGCGAGGCGCCGAGCCGCTCGACGCTCAAGCTCGAAGAAGCCTGGCATCAGTTCATCCCGCGCGAGCAGTGGGAGCAGCGCCTGAACGACGACATGACCGGGGTCGATCTCGGCGCGTCGCCAGGCGGCTGGACCTACCAACTGGTCAAGCGCGGCATGCTGGTCACCGCCATCGACAACGGCCCCATGGCCGAGAGCCTGATGGACACGGGTCTGGTGCAGCACCTGATGGCCGACGGCTTCACCTGGAAGCCCCGGCAGACCGTGGACTGGATGGTCTGCGACATCGTCGAGAAGCCGGCGCGTACCGCCTCGCTGATCGAAACCTGGCTGGGCGAGGGCCTGTGCCGCGAAGCGGTGGTCAACCTCAAGCTGCCGATGAAGCAGCGGTACGCCGAGGTGCACAAGCTGCTCGAACGTCTGGAGGCGGCGTTCAAGGCGCGCAAGATCAAGGTGTCGATCGCCTGCAAGCAGCTCTACCACGACCGCGAGGAAGTGACTTGCCACCTGCGCAGGCTCGACCTGAAGCCGCGCTGAGCCCGTCCGGCGCGATATCCACCCCATTTGCGGAGCCCAGCATGACCGACCTGACCCCAGACGCGACCCTCGATGCCACCGGCCTCAACTGCCCGGAACCGGTGATGATGTTGCACCAGCACGTGCGCAACCTGAACGCCGGCGGCTTGCTGAAGGTCATCGCCACCGATCCCTCGACCCGGCGTGACATCCCCAAGTTCTGCACCTTCCTCGGCCACGAACTGGTGCAGCAGCACGAAGAGGCCGGCACCTACCTGTACTGGATCCGCAAGAAAGCCGACTGACCCAGGCTGGATCGCCCGGCGTGCAGCGCCTACACTGCGCTCCCCCACAGGAGAGCGCCCATGCTGATCGTTGCCGACGAAAATATCCCGCTGCTCGATGCCTTCTTCGCCGGGTTCGGTGAAATCCGCCGCTACCCAGGGCGGGCCATCGACGCGGCCTGCGTCAAGGACGCCGATGTGTTGCTGGTGCGCTCGGTGACCCGCGTCGATCGACAACTGCTCGAGGGCAGTCGGGTGCGCTTCGTCGGCACCTGCACCATCGGCACCGATCACCTGGACCTGGAGCACTTCGCCCAGGCCGGTATCCAGTGGAGCAGCGCCCCAGGCTGCAATGCCCGGGGCGTGGTGGACTATGTGCTGGGCAGCCTGTTGACGCTGGCCGAACTCGACGGCGTGGCGCTCGGCGAACGGGTCTACGGTGTGGTCGGCGCCGGCGAAGTCGGTGGCCGCCTGGTGCGGGTACTGCGGGGGCTGGGCTGGCAGGTACTGGTGTGCGATCCGCTGCGCGCGGCGTGCGAGGAGGGCGAGTTCGTCAGCCTGGAGACGGTGCTGGAGCGCTGCGATGCCATCAGCCTGCATACGCCGCTGCAACGCGACGGCGAGCACCCCACTTGGCATCTGCTCGACGCCTCCGCGCTCGCCCGCCTGCGCCCTGGCGCCTGGTTGATCAACGCCAGCCGTGGCCCGGTGGTCGACAACGCCGCCCTGCGTGCGCTGCTGCTCGAGCGTGACGACGTGCACGCGGTGCTCGACGTCTGGGAGGGCGAGCCCCAGGTCGACCTGGGGCTGGCCGAGCTGTGCACCCTGGCCACCCCGCACATCGCCGGCTATAGCCTGGACGGCAAACAGCGCGGCACAGCGCAGGTCTATCAAGCCTTCTGCCGGGCTCAGGGCCTGCCTGAAACGGTGCGTCTGGGCGACCTGCTGCCGCCGCAGCCGCTGGCGAGCGTGGAGCTCGATGCCAGTGCCGATCCGACCTGGGCCTTGGCGACCCTGTGCCGGGCAGTCTACGACCCCCGCCGCGACGATGCGGACTTGCGACGCAGCCTGAGCGATGACGCAGAGGCCCAACGCGCGGCCTTCGACCTGCTGCGCAAGCACTACCCGGCGCGTCGCGAGATCGAAGGGCTGCGGGTGCGGGTGCCGGAAGGGGCGCCGCGGCTGGCGCAACTGGTCAATGCGCTGGGGGCGGCACTGGTCTGACGGCAGCGTTCAACCCTGCATCACCTGGGCAAAGGCCTGGCGAAAACGCTGCATGTCGCTTTCGCTGCCCACGCTGACCCGCATCCAGTTCGGCCAGCTTTGCCACACGCGCCCGACCAGCACCCCGTGCTCGGCCAGGCGCTCTATCACCGGCTGCGCGGCTGTGCGCAGGTCGATCATGAAGCAATTGGTCTGGCTCGCGGTGCAGCGCCAGCCGCGCTCGGTGAGCCAGGCCAGCGTGGTGTCGCGCAGGCGCGCGTTGGCGGCCTTGCGGCTGGGCACCAACTGCGCATCGTTCAAACTGGCGAGTCCGCCCAGCAAGGTCGGTGCAGCGGCCACATTCTCGCCGTCGTACACCTCCAGGCGTTGCAGCAATGGCGCTTGGCCGATCGCCAGGCCCAGGCGCGCCCCGGCCATGCCGTAAAGCTTGGAAAAGGTCTGCAAGACCAGCAACTGCGGGTAGTCGCGCACCAGGTCGATGCAGCTCGGTGCGTCGCTGAAATGGATATAGGCTTCGTCGACCACCACGGTGGTGTTCGCCGCAGAGCGGGCCAGCAGCCGTTCGATGGACCGGCGCGGTGTGAGCGTGCCCGTGGGGTTATTGGGGTTGCACAGGTAGATCATGCCGGGCGCCGGGTCGGCGGCGAGCATGGCATCGACGTCATGTGCGTGATCCGCGTCCAACGCCATGGCGTGCACCGTCGTGCCGCGTGCTCGGGCAGCTTCCACGGGGGCCTCGTACGAAGGGTCGGCCAGCACCAGGCTGCCGCGTTGGGTGAAGGCCATCACCGCATGTTGCAGGGCCAGCTTGGAGCCGCAGAACACCTGGACCTGATCGGCTTGCAGGCCATGCTGCGAGGCGAACAGGTCGACCAATCGATACTGGGCCTTGTAGGGATAGCGCCCACAAGCGCCGATGCCCTCGGCCATCGCCTGGCGCGCCGCTGCGCTCGGACCCCAGGGGCTTTCGTTGTAATTGAGTGGCACCTGCCCGGAATCGACCGGTGCCGCCTGTGTCATGCGCAGGGCACCCAGCGCGGGTAGAGCCAGGCCGAGGCCGACCAGGGAACGACGTGACAGCTCGAACATGCTTCGACTTCCTTGTGCTGATGGGCTACCTGGGAAGACGAAGCGCGAGCCGGCAAATGAATGGTGGCAATTAGACGCTGATGGGCGCGCGCTCATCGGACGGTAGCAGCACCTGGCAGGCATCGAGCCAGTGCGCGAAGCATTCGAACGTCGCTACGGCGCAGGCCACGCTATCGGCAACGGCGGCAGGCGACGTTGGCGCCTGCTCCAGCCGTTGCAGGAAGCTACGCCAACGGCTGGCGGTGGCGCTGCCATACACATCGAGAAAACCGCCGCCGCTGTCGGCATCGATACCCAGGCGTTGAGCCATGGCACGCTTGAGCACCTGACCGCCCAAGGTCGAGCCTTCCAGTACGTACATCACCCCCAGCGCATGGGCGTGGTTAGTGATGATCGGCAGCTCGCGGCACAGCGGCAGGGCGTCGATCTGCGCCACAGTCAGGCCGAGCGCCTGCAGATCGCGGCGCAGCGTGGGCGCCTTGTGTCGCTCGTCGTCCTGGTAATCCGACAGTCGCGCCTCCAGCGGCGCATGAAAGCCATGGTAGGCGGCGACCAAGCGGCGATAGGCGTGCAGATCGAAGGCGTCGCTGAAAAATGGCAGGCGTGTTTCCAGCGTCTTGTGACACGCATGGGTGCCCTGACGCAGGGCGAGCAGCAAGGGGCTGGAGGGCGGGCGCGGGGTGTCTGGCATTGAATCGACTCGGATGGATATTGCCTGGGTTAGACTGGCCATCCTATCGCAGCGTTCATTGATGCCCTAATTCCACCGGCCCGAGATTCCAACGGTGAAACCCGTCCGCCTGACCCTGATCTGCCATGCCCAGACCCGTTCCCAGCAGACTGGCTGCTTTTCGCATCCTGAAGAGCCTGTCTTGGCGCAAACGCCGCTTCTTGCCAGCGCACCTCCCGGTACGCATCTGATCAGCGCGCCCGAGCGGCGCGCGCGGCAGACGGCGGCCTGGTTGGGCGCCGAAGTGCAGCTCGAACCCGCCTTGGCCGATTGCTACATGGGCCGTTGGCAAGGCCTGAGCCTCAAGCAGGTTCAGCGAGAGGAAACGGACGCGCTGGCGTGGTGGGGGTTGGATGTACAGGCGACGCCCCATGGCGGCGAGTCGTTTGCAGCGCTGCATGGGCGGGTCGCCGCTTGGCTGGAGTCCTTCGCTGCGCCAGGGGACTGGCTGGCGGTCACTCACCCGCTGGTGATACGCGCTGCACTGGCTGAAGTCCTGGACGCGTCGCTGGGCACGTGCCAGGCGATCGACGTGCTGCCGTGCGCGCGGATCGAGTTGAGCCGTACCGAGCGCTGGCGCCTGCGACTACTGCCGGGCTGAGTGAAACGTCAGAACGCCAGTTTGTAGCCGATCAGCAGCAGCATCCCCGCCAGGCACGGGCGCAGCACGCGGTCGGAAATGCGCCCGGTGAGGTGGCTGCCCAGGTAGATGCCGGGCAGCGAGCCCAGCAGCAGGTAGCCGAGCAGCGACCAGTCCATGTTGCCCATACCGGCATGGCCCAGGCCAGCCACCAGTGTCAGCGGCACGGCGTGGGCGATCTCGGTGCCGACCAGGCGTCGGGTGACCAGGAACGGATAGAGCAGGAACAGCGCCACCGTCCCCAGTGCCCCGGCGCCGATGGAGGTCAGGGTGACCATGACCCCCAGCACGATGCCGGTGGTCACCGTGAGTAGGTTCAGGCTGCGGGCACTGAGGTGGTAATGGTCGCCCGCATGGCGGCTGGCGAAGGCCTGCAGACGGGATTTGAACAGGATGGCCAGTGCGGTGAGGATCAACACCACGGCCAGGCCCTGCTTGATGATGGCGTTGAGCGCCGAGGTGTCGGTGTGCAGCGTGCTGAGGAACCACAGGGTCAGGGCTGCTGCCGGTACGCTGCCCAGGCTCAGCCAGCCCGTGATCTTCCAGTCGATGTTCTTGTTGCGCGCGTGCACCCAGACACCACTGGCCTTGGTGATGGCGGCATAGAGCAGGTCGGTGCCCACGGCAGTGGCAGGGTTGATACCGAACCAGAGCAGAATGGGTGTCATCAGCGAACCGCCGCCAACGCCGGTCATGCCGACGATGAAACCCACTACCAGCCCGGCAATGGTGAAACCGAAAGAACCTACATCCATACGCTACTCAATCTGCCTGCTAGCCCGTGGTCGGATGCTGGGCAGCATATAGATTGTTCGTTATAGCCAAATAGAATTCTTCGTTATGAGGTTATAACGCGCCGCAGCCATCCCCGCTGACCAGTCGGCGGGGGTGACTGCGTGCTGGGCAACTTCAGATCCTGAAGCTGCCCACCAGTTGCTTCAGACGACCCGCCTGCTGAGTCAGGGCGTCGCAGTGGCGCAAGGTCTCGTTGAGGTTCTGCACGCCTTGCTGGTTGAGTGCGTTGATCTGGGTGATGTCCAGGTTCAGGCTTTCGACCACCGCGCTCTGTTCCTCGGTGGCCGTGGCCACCGACTGGTTCATGCCATCGATCTCGCCGATGCGCGACGTCACGCTGGCCAGCCGTTCGCCCGCGCGGTTGGCCACTTGCACGGTCTGTTCGCTGGACACCTGGCTGGCGTTCATGGTGTGCACGGCTTCGCGCGAGCCGACCTGCAGACCGGTGATCATGCGGTGAATCTCTTCGGCCGATTCCTGGGTGCGGTGCGCCAGGTTACGCACCTCGTCGGCCACCACGGCGAAGCCGCGCCCAGCCTCGCCGGCACGAGCGGCCTCGATGGCGGCGTTGAGCGCCAGCAAGTTGGTCTGCTGGGAAATGCCTTTGATCACATCGAGGATCTTGCCGATTTCGTCGGTGCTGGCGTTGAGCGTTTCGATCTGCTGGCACGATTCGCTGATCTTCTGCGACAGCGCAGTCATGGCGCTGATCGCATCATCGACCACCTGGCGCCCATCATTGGCCTGGTCGCTGGCGCCGCTGGCGTGCTGCGAGGCATCGGCGGCATTGCGGGCAATTTCCTGGGTGGCGGCGCCCAACTGGTTGATCGCCGCCGCCACGCTGTTGGTCCTCAGGCTCTGCTCCTCCGAGCCGTTGATCGAGGCATTGGATGCGCTCATGACCTGCTCGGACAGGTCGTGCACCAGCCGCGTGGCCGAGGCCACTTCGCTGATCGAGGCATGGATCCGCTCAACGAAGCGGTTGAAAGCGGCTGCCAGCTCGCCGAACTCGTCCTTGTTCTGCACCTGCAGGCGGCGGGTGAGGTCGCCTTCACCTTCGGCGATATCGTGCATGGCGCGGCCCATGGTGGTCAGCGGACGCATCAGCACGGGAATCAGCAGACCCAGCACAGCGGCGATGGCGACCACGGCGATGAGCATGGCGATGATGGCCGAGCTGCGGAACTGGCCCAGAGCGGCGTAGGCTTTGTCTTTATCAATCGACAGGCCGATGTACCACTGCGCCGAAGGCAGACCTTTGACCGGCGTGAAGGAGACGATGCGCTCGGAGCCCGCGAGGGTCACGTCCTGCATGCCGGGTTCGACGCGCAGGCCGCTGTTGGGGTAGAGGTCCTTGAGATTCTTCATCAGCTGGTCCTTGTCGGGGCTGACGATCACCTGGCCTTCACGGTCGACCAGGAACGCGTGGCCGATGCCGCCGAAGTCCACGGCGTTGATGATGTCGACCAGGCTGTCCAGGCTCAGGTCGCCACCGACCACACCGAGCAGTTCGCCGTTGCCGCGCGCCTTGACCGGGATGGCGATGGTCACCACCAGACCGCCCACCGAGGCTTGGTAAGGCGGGGTCAGCAGGGTCTGGTTGGCGCTGACGGCGGCGCTGTACCACGGACGCTTGCGCGGATCGTAGCCGTCGGGCATCTGCGCGTCAGGGCGCTGGGTGAAGGCGCCATTGTTCTGGCCGAAGTAGGTGAACTGGAAGTTGCTGGTGTAGGAGGGCTGATCCACCAGACCGGCCACTTGACTGCCGGTGCCTTGCTGGGCGATGTCCTGGGCCAGATTCTCCAGTACCAGGATGCGCCCGCTCATCCAGTTCTGCACGCTGCTGGCGGTCAGGGCGCCCGCCTGCTGCACAGACGACTCAATGTTCTGGGCGATGGTCTTGCGCTGCAGGTAGTCGTTGTAGAGGGTGAACAGTGCGAATGCCAGTACCACGACACCGCAGGCACTGAGGAGGATCTTGTGGCGAAACTTCAGGTTCATGTTTCGAGACCTTGAGCCGAAATCGGAGATGGCGGCCGCCCGCTCGTGGCGGGCTGGCGGTGCCTGTCGGAATCGATATCGGCATGCTCGACGAAAGGTTGAGGGCGTTGCTGTAGCGTCCGACGGATGGTGAAGGCTCAGCGGCTGGTCAGCATGCCCACCAGCGCTCGCGCCGCCTGGCCCAGCGGTTGGCTTTTGCGCCACAGCGCATGCACCGGCAACTGCAGTTCATTGCGCGTGTTGCGAAACGCCAGTCGCACCAAGCGTCCAGCCTGCACCCGCGGGGCGATACGCGCGCAGGGTAGATCGCCCCAACCCAGACCCGCTTCGACCATCTGCACGGCCAGGTCGACGCTGTCGGTACGCCAATGGGCGGTTCCGATCAGCGAGCGGGTATCGCCCAGCGGCAGGTGGCGGCTGTGCACCAGAATCTGGCGGATGTTCACCAGGTCTTCGAGGTCGCGAATACGCCCTTCGCGAAAGGCCGGGTGATGCGGCGACAGCACCGCCACCAGCGCCTCGCTGCCCAGGTGCTGGAAGCTGCGCTGCGGATCCACCTGCAGTTCGGCGAAGGCCAGGCACAGCCCGACGCGGCCGCTGTCGAGCAACTGCAGGGCATCGTCCTGGGGCGCGCTGAGCAATTCGATGTCGAGCAATGGGTAGCGCTCGCCCAGTCGGGCGATGGCCGCCAGCAACGCAGCCGGATCGATATCGGTCACTACGGCGATGGACAGACTGCTCTCCAGGCCGCGCGACAGCTCCAGTGCATGCACCTGCAGCAACCCCAGTTGTTCGGCGATCAGCCGGGCATGGGGTTCCAGGGCGCGAGCGCGATCGGTGGCGCGCACCTCGCGCGAGCCCCGCTCGAACAGCGGGTAGCCCAGTTCGGCTTCAAGATTGCCCACGGCCATGCTCACCGCCGAGGGTACGCGGCCGAGCAGTCGTGCCGCCGCGGAGAACGAACCGCCATCGAGCACGGCGAGAAACAGCTGGATGTTGTCACTGGAAAAGTTCATTGCGCCTCCTGTCAGTAAATCTGAAAGGAGCTGACTTTTTCTGTCAACAGAATTGATTCAGTCTTGGCGCCCTCATTAACGGCTATGGAGCGACAACGACTGTGCAAGGCGCCAAACGCAAACTGGTCTACGTGACCTTCTATGAACTGATTGGGTTGTGCATGTCGACCCTGGGACTGGCGTACCTGTCAGACACCCAAGCCACGCACACCGGCCCGCTGGCGGTGATGATCACCACCATCGCCATGGTCTGGAACCTGATCTACAACACCCTGTTCGAGCGCTGGGAAAGTCGCCAGGCCAAGCGCGGGCGCGGCTTGGCCAGGCGGGTAGGGCACGCGGTGGGCTTTCAGTTGACCCTGGTGGTGTACCTCATCCCGCTGATCGCCTGGTGGCTGGACATGAGCCTATGGGAAGCGTTTGTGGTGGACCTGGCGTTCATCGTGTTGGTGCCGTGCTACACCTTCGTCTACAACTGGGCGTTCGATCGGATCTTCGGGTTGCCGACCTCGGCGTTGGCGACGGCGTGAGCCACGCTCAGTCAGCGTCATCGAGGTCGAGCTTGGCTTCCAGCCGATCCAGATGCTGATGCATCAGCCGGAGCGCCGATGTGGCATCGCCATCTTCTACTGCGTCGATGATGGCCGCGTGCTCTTCCCAGGCGCAGTGCTCGCAGCAGGGCGCTTCATAGCGAGCGATGATCAGTGAGGTCATCGGTACCAGGCCATTGAGAAACCGCGCCAGCGGGGCGTTGTTGGCCATTTGCGCGAGCTTTAGGTGGAATTCGCCGCCCAGACGGATGGCCGTGCAGCGCTCGCCGCGTTCATGGTGCAGCCGTTCACGTTCCACCAACTGACGCAACTGACGGATCTGGTTGGGGCGAGCACGCTGGGTGGCCAGGCCGATCAAGGTGGTTTCGGCCAGGCGCCGGGCGCTGAGCACCTGGCGCGCCTGCTGCGGATCGGGCGCGGCCAGGTGCGCGGTGTGACTGGGCCGTTGGACCACCACCTGCTGGTCGGCCAGGCGACCGAGGACGCGGCGGATGACGGTGCGACTGACGCCGAACGCATTGCCCAGGGCCTGTTCGGGCAAAGCGCTGCCCGGCGGCAGGCGCTGTTCGAGGATGGCGTCGAACAGTCGCGGATAGATCTGTTCGGCACCCAGTCGGCCTTCGCCGGTCTTGATCAACTGGGGCAAGCGCGATGGATGGGCCAAGGCAGTCATGGTCGCTCTCCTGGGTCAATGGTCCGGGGCCGGATGCTCGTCCGGAATGTTCAGCTCGATGCCCATGCGCAGGCCTTCGGCGAGGATGTGCCGGCGCATCTGGGCGCTGGCCTCGGCGCTGTTGCGCGCACGGATCGCACGCACCACCGCTTCGTTTTCTTCCAGCCGCGCGGCGAAGTGTTCGGGCGAGTCGCGCAGCATTGCCGCGCTCTGCTTGAGGGCATTGCTGGTCTGCTGCACCACGCTCTGGAAGATTGGGTTGGTGGTCAGCGCGAACAGCGCTTCGTGCAACGCGATGTAGGCCACTACGCCGGCCTCGCTATCGCTGGCGTCCACGGCCTCGCGCAGGTCCATCAGGGTCAAACGCAACTGGCCGATGTCCTGGCTGCCGGCCGCTTGCGCAACCAGCCCGGCGATGAAGGGCTCGAGGGTGTAGCGCAGCTCCAGCACGTCGGCCAGGCTGGCGGCGCCGACGCTGTCGCTGACCGAGACCAGAGCAAGGTCGGCGTCTAGCACCAGCACGCCCTTGCCCGGCATGGCCCGCACCAGCCCGAGGGTTTCCAGCACAGTCAGCGCTTCACGCAGGCTCGGGCGGCTGATACCCAATTGCTCGGCCAGCTCGCGCTGACCGGGCAGCATTTGACCGCTGCGCCATTGGCCACGGGCCAGGGCGCTGCGCAGTTTTTCCACCACGGCGGTGACGACGGTCGATGAACTGATCACGGTGCTTTCCCCGATTGAGGCTTGAGTCTTGCTGCCTGCGGGCCGACGTCGGGCGTCGGCCCTGGCCTGCTCAGAACTCCTGCTGATGGGCCTGGCCTGGTTTACGGGGCAGCGGCGCGAAACCCGGCTTGCCGGACAGCACGTTGTTGGCCCGCTCCATGTCGATGTCCTTCTCCCAGCGGGCGATGGCCACGGTGGCGACGCAGTTGCCGACCAGGTTGGTCAGCGCGCGGCCGATGCCCATGAACCAGTCCACCGCCAGTACCAGCACCAGGCCCACCACTGGGATCGCCGGTACGGCGGTGAGGGTCGCCGCCAGGATCACCAGCGCGGAGCCGGGAATGCCGTGGGCGCCTTTGGAGGTCACCAGTGACACCAGCAGGATGGTCAGCAGGTCGGTCATGGCCAGCGGCGTGCCAGTGGCGTTGGCAATGAAAACGATGGCCAGGGTCAGGTAGATCGAGAAGCCGTCGAGGTTGAACGAATAGCCGGTGGGGATCACCAGTCCGACGGTGGAGCTGCCGATACCCAGGTGTTCGAGCTTGCGCATGACCTGGGGCAGCACGGCATCGGAGGACGCGGTTCCCAGCACGATGGTCAGCTCTTCGCGCAGGTACTTGAGGAAGGGAATCATCTTCAGGCCCGACACGCGCATCACGGTGCCCAGTACCAGCAGGACGAAGCCTGCGCAGGTGATGTAGAACAGCGCGACCAGTCCGCCCAAATGCTGCAGCGATTCCAGGCCGTACTTGCTGGTGGTGAAGGCGATGGCGCCGAACACGCCGATCGGCGCCAGGCGCACGATCATGCCCATGATGCGGAAGATCACGTGGCTGAGTTCGTTGATCAGTCGGGAAATGCCCGAGGCGGATTCACCGACCAGGTTCAGGGCGCTGCCGAACAGCACGGCGAACAGCAGGACTTGGAGGATGTTGTTGTCGGCGAAGGCGCCGATCACTGACGTGGGGATCAGGTCCATGAAGAACGCTGTGGCCCCATGCAGGTGTGCGCCGCGGTCAGCGAGGGCTCCGGCATCGGCGCTGGAGAGCTGGTCGAGGTGGATGTTGGCGCCTTGGCCGATGCCGGTGGAGAAGGCCAGCACCAGCCCGATGACCAAGGCGATGGTGGTGAGGATCTCGAAATAGATCACCGACTTCAGGCCGATGCGGCCGACCTTCTTCAGGTCGCCTGCGCCTGAGATGCCCGTCACCACCACGCAGAACACGATGATGCCGATGAGCATCTTGATCAGCTTGATGAAGCCGTCACCGAGGGGTTTGAGTTGCAGGGAGAGGTCAGGGAAGCTCAGACCGCAGACAATGCCGAGGGCTAGGCCCAGGACAACTTGGAGGAAGATCGAACGCGAGCACCATTTGAGCATGGGAGGGATCTCTGATTCGGTGTCCCTGCTTCGATGCCCCCAGGGGAGTGCGGGCGAAAGAGCGCGGGACTTAATTATTGTGGTCTTACCGGTTTGTCCAGTGCGGGGTCGAATGTAAGCGCTGGTGGGTGGGGGTGGCAAGAGGTTTTGGTTTGACCGGTCTGACCAGTTACGGGGTGTTTCTTGGGTAGGGCTCTAGGGCGGGGGTGTTGGCTGATGAATTTTTTGATGGGGCTTGTTTGGGGGGCTAGGTCTTTTGGGGTGAATATCCGTTGGCTTGGGTGAGGCTGATTCACCTTTTCGCCCTTACGGCGACCTACTTTTTTTCTGGGAAAAAAGTAGGCAAAAACCGCTTGCTCCCGCATCCGGCCCCTTCGCTGCGCTGCGGGGTTCCCTCGCGCCGGTGGCACTCCGGGGGTACCGCGCTTAGGGGCCATCCATGGCCCCAAGCGCTTGACGGGCATCCATGCCCGTCAACCCCCTCCATGCCACCTCTGCTCGGCCTCCTGAGGTCGCGATGGGCGGCGTCTGAACTGGCGCGCGCTTAGAAGCAGGGCGGTGGGCAGATGTTCTGGAGCGCTGCGCGATCAAATCGGCGTTGCCGTTGCCGTTGCCGTTGCCGTTGCTTTTGATCTTAGTGCGCGGTAGCTCAAACACCGCCAACCGCGACCTCAGGAGGCCGAGCATAGGCGTTGCGCAGGGAGGTGACGGGCATGGATGCCCGTCAAGCGCTTGGGGCCAGGACGGCCCCTAAGCGCGGTCCTCCCGGAGCGACGCCGGCGCGAGGGAACCCCTGCGCATAGCGCAGGGGCCGGATGCGGGAGCAAGCGGTTTTTGCCCCCCTTTTTTCCAAGAAAAAAAGGGGGTCGCCGTAAAGGCGAAAAGGTGACTCAGCCTCACCCCAGAATCCGGATATTCACTCCAGAGTCCGGGTATTCACCCCAAAATCCGAATATTCGCCCCGGAACCCCCCCCCTCGCCAAAGCAAACAAACCAAATCACCCCCTATCAACCATAGCCCAGGTAATCTCCCGAACCAGCCCATCCAACGCAATCGCCCGACTACTCACCAACAATTCACTGGCCCGCCGATACACCTCCCCCTCATTGGCATACCGCCCAGACACCAGATCAACCCTCTGCACCACCCCATCCACCCGCCACCGCAACCCCGGAATATCCCCCAGGTGCTGTTCGAGCGCGACCAGGTAGGGCTCGGCGACCACCGCGCCTTCATAGGCCCCCACCTGCTCAGTGGCCTCGCTAAGGCTGGAGTGATAGTCCACGGCGCCCTCCCAGGCCTGCTCCTGGGCCTGAAAGGCAGGCTGATGCAGACGCTGGATCCAGTCGCGCCACAGCGGCTGCTGCACCGCCCAATCGCTGAAGCGCTGGGCATCGACCTCCGCCAGTACCGCAGCCCCCAGCCGCTCGACGGTCGCCTCGCTCAGCTGCGCCAGATACCCGAATGCGATCGCCTGCGGCTGCGGCGGCAGTCCCAGGCGTGCCTGCAGGCGCCGTCTGGCATCGAGTTGGATTTCGATCTCATCGATCAGGAAATTGGCTGCCCCCAAACTGGCGTCGTCCAGGTCGTCATCGGGATGCAGCGGTGGAAGCTCAGTCGCCATCCCCGTATCACCAGGTTCGGCCAAGGCCCGTCTACGGGCGACTCGAGCGTCGTAGAGGCGGGCGATACGCTCATCCAGGAGGTGCTGGCGCAACACGCCAAGCGCACTGCCGAGCAGGGCCTGGGCATCGTCCGCCGATGGGCCGGCATGCGAGAACATATGCCACATCAATACATCGGTTTCTGTCTGCTGAAATAACAGGCTGGCCTGATCGACACAGGTCTGTGCCGCATCTTCCAGGCGTGCGCTGATCTGCTGCAAGAGCTCGGCCCGCCCCCAGCCACCCTCGGCGCCCGGCTGGACAGGCTCGCTGAGCAAGCGCACGACCTGCTGCATGCGCTGGATCACCTGTGCCGGATGCTGCTGGTACTCGGCGGTGTCGGGCATCCGTGCGAACAGCGCGTAGAGCGGCTGCCACTGGGGGTGTTCAGCGGTGTCGGAGACATGGTCGAGCAGGTCCATCGGCCAGTCGAAATACCAGCCATTTTGCATCGGGTAGTCCGGTGAAGCGGACAGACCGGCATCGGTCAGGCGTTGCAGGCTTTGCTCATCCAGCGGGTTGCTGTCGAAGTTGTAGAGCGTGCCTTCTTCTGCGGCGGCCGCCTGGGCGAACTGAGTACCCGCCAGGGGCGGTAGTTCGGTCAGCAGATTGTCACTTAGGTCGATTTGGCGAAGGCGCAAGGGACGCTGGTCAAGCAGTGCCGTGAGGCCCACCGGCCATTCGAAGATTGAAGTGTCCTGCAGGTCCAGCAATTCCAGGCGTGTCCAGCCGGTGAAAACGGGCGACAGTTCCAGAGGGTTGTCGCTCAGATAGAGCTGTTCGAGGCGGTTGAGTCGCGCCAGCGCATCGCGGCTCTGCACCGTCAGGTGGATGCTGTTGTCTCGCAGGCTGAGCGCCCGCAGCGCCGGCCACTGTTCCAGCGCCTGCAGTTGGGCCGCGTCGAGATTGAGGTTGTTGGATTCGATTTGCAGCGCTTCCAGACGCGGCAGTTGCGCCCAGCGTTGCAGGGCGGTGACCGGCAGGTTGGAGATAGCGTCCGTCAGATTGAGTTGGCGCAGCCGGGTCAGCCGGGCAATGACCTCGACGTTCTCCGCGATCTGGAGATCGATGAGATTCTCCGCCAGCATCAGGCTCTCCAACGCCCCCAGTCTGCCGAGCTGCGTAGGCAGACGACCCAGCAGGCAGGATGAGAGGTCCAGGTGGCGTACGGCGCCGAACGCCTCGAGAAAACCACCCAGGTTGGAGGTTTGGCCACCGTCCAGATTTACCAGGCTCAATGATCGAACCTGGGTCAGAGGGCCTGGCAAGTTCGGCAGTCTGCCAACGCGGTTGGCGTTCAGGTGCAGCACCAATCGGTCGAAGCCACCCAGCCCATGCATGGGCGCTTCGCGCCGCCAGGCCTGGCGTATGCTTTGGGCGAAAGCGATGCGCGCCGTGCGCCGAGCCTCGGGGTTTTCCAGTGGCGGGGTGTGCGGTTCCTCCACCCACAATTCCAATGCGCTGTTCAGACGCCGGTAATCCTCGCGCAGTTCCAGCAGCAGGCGCGAGAAGGCATGGGGCGCGGTGCCCGCCTGCTGGCGCAGGTGGTTACGAAGGGCCTGGCGGTCGTCTTCAGGCGTACTGGGATACAGCTCGTCGAACAGCGCGTCGGGGTCGACCCAACCTCGGCCGCGACCGCTGAGGCGGTAGCCCAGGCGTGGATCGCCGGGTTGGCGCATCGGCAGGCGCAGCAGAGGACGGATCGGCTGCATGCCCAGCGCTTGGGCGCAGCCCTCGCGGTCGTTGGCGGCCAAGTCGAACAGTGCATCGCTCAGGCGCTGTGGCTGGTGGATGTCGATGGACAGAGTGACGCGTTCGGCGTCCGGCAGCGCCTGTAGCAGGGCCTGGAACAGGTCGGTGTCGTTGCCGAGGGTGAGGCCGGTTTCATCGAAGGGGCGGTAGCGACCGCCATCGCGCACGATCACTTTGCAGGCCCCTTCCTGCGGGCCGGCGGCCGCCAGCAGGCGACCGGCGAGGCGTTGTTCGCGCAGTTCTACCCGGGTGTTCCCGCTCCAGCCTGGTAAGCGTTGCAACTGGCGCAGGACGATCAGGTCGCGGTCAGCGTACGCGCCTGTATCGAGTTGAAAGGCGCTCAAGGCGCGGTTGAGGCGGGCATTGCGCAGGTACAGCCGAGCCGATTCGCCAATCGCCAGCGGCAGCCGCTGGCTGCGTTGCAGTTGGCGCAGGTCGTCGTGCTGGGCGCTGGCCAGCAACTCGCTGCGGACCCGCTCGCTGAGCGACGGAAAATGCCGGGCCAGCACCTCGGCCTCAGGGCCGAGCGGTACGGCGTCACTCAAGCCGCTGGCGCCTTGGGTTTGCAGGCTGTCCAGAAGCAGGGCGGGCAGCGGCTGATGATCGACCACCCGTTGTCTTACTTCGGCTTCGCTGTAACCACTGCAACGCAGCGCCCGTTCCAGGTTGGCGTCGTCGAGCCCCGTGCTGATCGGTGTCAGACGCCTGAGCAAGGTCTGTCGATCCCAGGCCAAGGGATTTTCGTGTTCGAATACCGGCACGCTCGCACTATGTCCTCTCAACGCGGGTGCGACGGTGTGGGTCCCGGCAGGATTGTTCAAACGCCAGCGCGCATCGGTGTCACGGCCCAGCGCATAAGCCTTGGCGTCGATCTCCAGCCATTGCCGGCCCTGCCAGTGCAGCAAACCATCGGCAGAGACGTTGGTCCCTGACGGCCAAGGGCGATTAGCCGCGAACAATGTCGTGTCGCCGTTCCACAGGCGCTGCCTGCCTTGGTGTTCCAGCAAGTGCCAATCCTGCAACGGGCCTTCGACCTCGACGTAGCGGGCTGCGGCGCCCAGGGCCGCGAAGGTGATCAGACTGTCGAACACGCCGAACAGGTGTGCGATGGCGGCATCGCTGTCGCCTTCATTGAGTGCGTGAACGCCATCGAGGAACTCGTCCACCACCTGTGCAGCACCGACGACCATCATCACCGTGCCCAGGGCCGGAACGAACAACCCGGCCAGGTTGGCCACATTAAGACCTAACTGCAACCACCCCTCCAGGCGCTCGCGCTGGGCGGCAGCGTTACGCTCGGCAACGGGGACGGCCAGGGTGGCAGCGTCAGCCAATGCGCGGACGACGTTGTGCCGGGCACGCGCAGCGAACGGGTCGCCGGACCACAGTCCGCAGGTCCATGGCAATCGCGCATTCTTGTCCAGTGTTGGCTGCCAGATACTGTGCGGCGAGGGAAACGCACGCTCCAGCCAACTGATCGCCTGGCCCTTCTCCAGGACCGGGTCGTGCTGCACCGTGCTGTAGGGGTAGAGCGGATACAGCGCCTGGCGCAGGCGCGTGGCGAACAGCGTGAACTGCTTATGGCTGACGAAACCGGCGAAGTAGCGACGAACGTCCGCTTTCCAGAGCTTGCGGGTCAACGCGCTGCCCAGCGCCTGCATCGAGGGGTACTGGTGCAGGGATTCGCCTGGCGCCCCCGGCAGATAGAGCAAGCAGGGTTCGGTCGCGTCGCGGGGTTCCAGGCGAATCAGCAGCGGGCCGTGCAGCGGGATGCCGAACACGCTCAAGTACGCACACTGCAGCCGTCTGCTTTGGCCATCGGCCATCGGCAAGTCGAATTGTCCAGACAGCACGGCGTCGCCCAGCATCTGGCCGCGGCTGTCGATGCGCCGCTCCAGTACGGCGAGCAGTAGCTCGGCGGCGAATGCACTTCGGTCTTGCTGCAGCAGCCGTCCACGGTAGTCGTCGTTATCCAGATGCTCGCGCAGATGATTCTGGTAGCGCCATCCCAGGTCCAGGTTGCGCACGCCTTTGACGAACCGCGCGCTGTCCAATGGCAACGGACGCAGGTCTTGGGCCGAGACATGCAGCGAGATCGGCTCGTTGGCGTCGAAATTCTGCAGGGCCGCTTCCAGCCACGTGCTTTCACGCACGGGGTCGCGGCGTTGCACGATGCCTTGTTCAGGCGCAGGCAGCGGTGTGTCCGGATACCAACTGGCGAGCGCCTCGATCAGCAACGGGCGGCAGAAGCTGTCGACATCCTGCACCTGGGCAAGCACCTCGCGCACCCTCCGGGCAGCGTTGACGCTGTCTTGCACGCGCCGTTGCAGCAGGTCGCGTTGCCCCGGTGTGGCGCTGTGCATCCATGCAGGCAGGCGGGCATGGATGAAATCAAGGGTCGGGGAGGGGTGAGGGGCTGGCATCGGCACTGCTCCTGTGGGGATGAGGCTGCGATGCTAGGCGGCGGTGTCAGCGGCCGGGCCGTAGCCGATTACCACCTGCCGACCCCGGTAAATTTTCTGGCGCAGGGTACGTTCTAGCTTGGATAGAGGCCGCAGCATGGCTGCAACGGACAGAGACGCAATGACCATTTCCCGACGAGGATTCATCGCAGGCCTGGCAGTGGCGGGGGCCGCGGGGGGCGCGGCCTATCATGCACACAAGGTGCTGACCCACGATCCGCAGGACGATGTCGTCACCCCGGGCGAGGCCAGCGTCGAGCTCGCCGACCTGGCCGGGCAATGGCTCGCCGACCAACTGCGCGGGATCTGGGACATTCGTTTCGAGGGCCGCGACGGTGGCCTGGAGGGTTTGCCGGGCGCGGGCGTCGAGGTGTTTTTCGACATCGCTACCAAGGGGCGCGGCCTGCGCGGCTTCGTCGACACCGGCGAGCGCCTGCGTGGCGTAGGCCCTGCCGCCTACCGGGTGTTGGGCGATCTGGTCGGCGCATCGTCGGCCCAGGTGCGCTGGCGTCTCATCGGCCAGCGCGGCGGACCGAGCTATGAGTGCGTGGCCAGCCTCGACGAGGTCTGGGGCGCATTCGCCAACGCCGGCAGTGGCACGCTCAGCGGGCGCTTGCAGCGCCTGGACCGCCCGTTGACCTTGCTGGTGCCGGACAGCCGCTTCGTGGCCGTCAAGCGCCTGTTTCCCGAAGCCCGCGAACGCCTGCCCTACAACGCGGCCATGCAAGCCTGGGTGATCAGTCCCGAGCACCGCTTGTTCCATCAGCTTTGGCACGCCAGTCGCGATCAATGGCACAAGATGTCCGATGAAAAACGCAATGCGCTCAGGGGCCTGGGCTGGCAACCGGGGCCGCGCGACCATGAACGTGATGCCCGAGGGCCGCGCAAACACCGTAATGGCTCGGGCGTAGACTTTCTATTCATGCACCGGCACATGCTCGGCACCGCCCGGGCGTTGCAGGACCTGCCGTCCTGGCAGCAGTTTCCGCTGCCGCAGCCCAGCGTCGAGTTCGATCGCCAAGGCTTTGCCCGTTACTACGATAACCACGACGGTTGCCGCGTGCCGCCGCCCTGGCGAGCGCCGGGCGACGACGACTACGGACAGTGGGTGTCGGCGATCAAGGCCGGCGAGACCTTCACCAGCAACTTCCAGGTGTGGGAGTCGCAGTACCAGGACCCGCTGTACCTGTCCAAATTGAGCCTGGGCGCCTTTGGTTCCGAGCTGGAAATGAACCTGCACGACTGGCTGCACATGTGCTGGGCGTCGGTGCCGCGCGATCCGTCCAATGGTGTGCCGGTGCCGTTCGCGCGTGAGCAGGACGACTTCGCCGGACGCTGGTTCGCGCGCGAGAACGATTTTCTCGGCGACCCGTTTTCATCCCATGTGCACCCGGTGTTCTGGGGCTTTCATGGGTGGATCGACGACCGCATCGAGGACTGGTATCGCGCCCACGAGCGACACCATCCCGGCCAGGTCCGCCGCCTGGAGGTCAATGGCGTGCAATGGTTCGCGCCGGGGCCCTGGGTCGAGGTGGCCGATCCCTGGCTCGGCCCGGATACCCATGGCTGCAGCACACTGCCAGGTATTCGTCCCGGCAAGAGCGTCGAAATGGACCCTGAGGTGATGAAGCTGGCGCTGCGCATCACCTTTGGCGAGCCGGACTCGCTCGATCAGTGGCTGCGCCGTGTGCCGCGTCGGCCGTGGTATGCGCGGCACCTGTCGATGAGGAACATCCTGTCCTGAGCGGCGAGTGTCGCCCTGTGTTTGCCGCCCGCACTCCTGCAGGCGGCGTCCATCGCCTCAAAGTCTCCAGCCGCCGCCCAAGGCCTTGTACAATGCCACGCTGCCCTGCAGGCGAGCCAGGCGCAGTTGGGCCTGCTGATCCTCGGCCTGGTACAGGGTGCGCTGGGTTTCCAGTACCGTCAGCAGCGTCTCGGCGCCGGCGGCGTAGCGCTGCTCGGCCAGGCTGAAGGCGATGCGCGCCTGCTCCACCTCTTGGTCCTGCCACTGGCGTTGGCGCTCGACGCCGTCGATGGCATTCAGTGCTTTCTCCACGTCGCCGAAGCCCGCGATGATTTGTTGGCGATAGATTTCCAGCAGCTCCTGCTGGCGTGCCGTGGCCCGGTCGCGCTCGGCGCTACGCCGCCCATGATCGAAGATCGGCGCGGTGAGCGCGGTGGTCAGGGTGTAGAACGGACTGTCGAGGACGTCGGCGAAGGTTCGCGCGCCGCTGCCCAGTTCGGCACCGAGCACCACGCGCGGCAACAGCGCCGCCCTGGCCACTTGCACGTCAGCACGGGCCGCTGCCAGGCGAGCTTCGGCAGCGGCGATGTCGGGACGACGGCTGAGCAGCTCGCTGGGCACGCCGCTGCCGATCGCCGGCCAGCTCAGTTGGGCGAGCGATTCGGTGCCGGTGCGCAGGCGCTGTACCGGCTCGCCGAGCAACGTGGCCAGGGCCACTCGGTTGTCCTTCCAGCGCTGCTCGAGCAGCGGCACCTGCCGCTCCTGTGACGCCACCAGGCTGCGCTGCTGAGCCAGTTCCAGGCGCGTGGACGCGCCGGTACGCTCGCGTGCTTCGACCAGGTTCAATACGTCGCGGGCATTGGCCAGGTTGAGGCGGGCGATGCGCAATTGCTCCTCAAGGGCCAGGCCTTGCAGGTAACTGTCGGCGACAGCACTGGTCAAGGTCAGCTCTACGGTCTGACGGTCGAAGCGGCTGGCCTGGAGTGTGTTCAAGGCGCTGTCACGCACGCCGCGCAGCCCGCCCCAGAAGTCGATTTCGTAGCTGGCGCTCAGGCGCGTGCTGAAGGCGGTGCTGGTGCGCTCGCTGCTCGAGGCATCGAGCCGATCGCTGCCTTCGCCACGCAGCAGGCGCTGACGGCTACCGTCCACCCCGAATTGCACCTCCGGCAACAACGGCGCTCCCGCGATCACGGTGCTGGCCTGGGCCTGGCGCACGCGCGCAGCGGCGGCGGCCAGGTCATGGCTGTTTTCGCGGGCACGTAGGATCAAACGGTCCAGTTCCTGGCTGGAGAACGCTCGCCACCACGCTCGATCCGGCAGCGCAGCTGTCGGATTGGCAGCCCCTTGCCAGGTGCTCGGCAGTTCTATCGGCGTCTGCGGCGCAGGCGCAGTGGCGCAGGCGGCGAGGCAGAGGCTCAGGGTCAGCAGGCTGATGCGGCTTGGCAATGTCATGGGCTACACGCTGGTAAGGGCTTTGACCGGGTCGAGTCGGGCGGCTTTGCGCGCTGGCATGAAGCCGAACACGACACCGGTGATCACGGCGCAGGCGAAGGCGCCGAGGATGGCGGGCAGGGCGAAGGCCACGGCGATATCGGCCAGCAGCAGCGCGCCGCCGATACCCAGGGCCAAGGCGATGCCAGTGACGCCGCCGACCATCGACAGCATCACCGCTTCGGTGAGGAACTGGCGCAGGATGTCACGCTGACGGGCACCGGTGGCCATACGAATGCCGATCTCGCGGGTGCGTTCGCGCACGGTCATCAGCATGATGTTCATCACGCCGATGCCGCCGACCAGCAGCGAGATGGCGGCAATCGCGCCGAGCATCAGCGACAGGCTGTTCTGGGTGCGCGCCTCGGCCTGGATCAGTGCAGCGTCGTTGGTCAGGTCGAAATCGCGCTTGCCTTGGCGTCGCTTGCGCATCAACTGGTCGATGGCCGCCTCGGTTTCCGACACCCGGCTCGAGTCGGCGGCGGTCATGATCACGTATTCGGGGTCGCGCGAGCCGAACAAGCGGGTCGCAGCGGCCGAGTAGGGCACCACGATGCGCTCGTCGCTGTCCTGATTGCCGGAGCTGGCGCCCTTGGCAGCGAGCACGCCGACCACCTGGAATGGCACATTTTCGATCAGCAGGTACTGGCCCAGCGGGTCGCTGCCCGGTGCCAGCAGCTTGTCGCGGACTTTCTGGCCAATCACTGCCACGGCCGCGCCGCGCTGTTCATCGGCTTCGGTGAACAGGCTGCCCTGGACGACCGGCCAGTTGAGGATCTGTGGAAATTCGGTGTTGTTGCCGCCCACGTAGAACGTCTGGTTGTTGTTGCCGTGGCGCACCATCAGCTCGCCGCCGATCACTGGCATGATGCGGTGCACCTGGGGCAGGCCGCCGATGGCGGCGACATCGTCGAGGGTGATCTGGCCGGCCGCTTCGCGTGAGGTGGCGTGCTTGGCACTGATGTAGAGGATGTTGGAGCCGAAGGCGGCCATCTGCGCCATCACCTGGCGCTTGCTACCTTCGCCGACCGCCAGCATCACCACCACCGAAGCCACGCCGATGACGATGCCGAGCAGGGTCAAGGCGGTGCGGAAGCGGTTGATCCACATCACCCGCCAAGCCGCTTGCAGCGACTCGATCAGCTCGCCTTTCCAAGCGCCGCGCAGGCTTGCACCGCGGTCCAGGCGTCGGCGCAACTCATCGGCCTGCACGCCGGGCACGGTGGGTGGCTCGGCGCTGGCCGAGTCGCTGACGATCTCGCCGTCGCGAATCTCGATGATACGTCGCGCCCGCGCCGCCACTTCTCGGTCGTGGGTGATGAGAATGATCACGTGGCCCTGGCTCGCCAGTTCGTCGAGCAGGGTCATCACCTCGGCGCCACTGTGGCTGTCGAGGGCTCCGGTGGGTTCGTCGGCGAGGATGATATGACCGCCGTTCATCAGCGCGCGGGCAATCGACACCCGTTGCTGTTGACCGCCGGACAACTGATGCGGTCGGTTGCCGGTACGGCTGGCCAGGCCCAGCCGCTCGAGCAGGGCGGCGGCCCGGGCATGGCGCTGGTCGGCAGGCGTACCGGCGTAGATGGCCGGCATCTCGACGTTTTCCTGGGCTGAGCCTGAGGGAATCAGGTGATAGCCCTGGAACACGAAACCGAAGGCTTCGCGGCGTAGCCAAGCCAGCTCGTCGCTGTCCAGTTCGGCGACATCGCGTCCGGCGAAGCGATAACGGCCGCTGGACGGACGATCGAGGCAGCCGAGGATGTTCATGAGGGTGGACTTGCCCGAGCCAGAGGCGCCGACGATGGCGACGAATTCTCCGGGTTGGATGCTCAGGCTGATGCCGCGCAGCACCTGAACCTCGGGGGAGTCGATGCCGCCGTAGACTTTGTGGATGTCGTCGAGCTCGATCAGCGCTGCACTCATTCAGCCTCCACTGGCGCGCGGCGCGCCGATGACCAGGTGCTCGCCTTCGCGCAGCCCGTCGAGAATCTGCACCCGAAGGCGGTCGCTGAGCCCGGTGCGCACCTGGCGCTGTTCGACCTTGCCGTCCGGGTTGAGCACTTGGGCCAGGCGCAGGCTGTCATCAGGTGCATCGTCCAGCGCGGCCAGCGGCGCGGTGAGCACTTGGCGGGCTTGACCGGCGACGAAGAACACCTGGGTGGTCATCTCGGCCATGAGCGCGCCATCGGGATTCTCCACATCGAGCAAAACGGTGTACTGCACCACTTTGCTGCCCGTGCTGCCGCTGCTGGCGCTGGTCGGGCTGCCGCCGCCCTGACTGCTCTGGTCGAGTGGCTTGGGCGGGATCGGCAGGATCTGCCGCACGGTGCTGGTCCAGCGTCGCTTGCCACCGGCCAGGGTGGTGAAGTAGGCGGTCATGCCCGGTTTGACCTGGCCGATGTCCGCCTCCGAAACCTGGGCCCAGACGGTCATCGGCGACAGCCGGGCGATGCGCAGTATCAACGGCGTCTGCTGCTGGGCGTTGAGCGTCTGGCCTTCACGGGCATCGACCGCCACCACGGTGCCGTCCATCGGCGCGTAGATGCGTGTGTAGCCAAGCTCGGCTTCGTCGCTGCGCAGGCTGGCCTGGGCCTGGAGGATCTGCGCCTGGTACATGTCGATCCGGGCCTGGGTCACTTTCAATTCCGCCTGAGCGCGCTGCACGTCCTCTTCGCGTGTGGCACCGGCGCGAGCCAGATCTTGCTGGCGCTTGACCTGTTGTTGGGCCAAGAGGTGCTGTGCGCGCTGCTCGGCCAACTGGGCCTTGAGGTTCTCGATCGAATAGCGTCCGGCATCCAGGCGCGCCTGCTGGGTGGACGGGTCGATCTCCACCAGCAGTTGGCCCTTTTTCACCTGATCGCCGGCTTCGACGTGCAGCGTGCGGATTTGCCCGGAGGCCTGGGCGCCGACATCGACGTAGCGACGCGGCTGCAGGGTGCCCAGTGCGGTGACGCTGCTTTCGATGTCGGCGCGGGTGACGGGCACGGTGCTCAGCGATGGTGCGCCGAGGGGCAGGGTTTTCCAGGCCAGCAGGGTACCCAGTGCCAGCAGGCTCAGGGCGCCGAGCAGCAGTCGACGGGGGAGCGGGGAGGTGCGTCTCATTGCAGACTTCCAGGCGGAGGTATGAGGCGTGGCATGGCGTGCAGGCACATACGAACGTCACCGATAGACGAACCTTGTGCACCGGGATTTAGCGGACCGGGTGGGCTGCGTTGCTGAGAATGGGTGTAATTTGTAATATGTCACACTGATATCACCGATGCGCATTCTCAACTTTATCGGTGTTGCCTGGAGGAGAAGCGAAGGCCGTGGTGGAACATTACTATCGCGAACTGTTGAGCTTTCTCTGCGCGCGGCTGGGCAGCCGGCATGTGGCCGAGGATGTGGCGCACGATGTCTGGGTTCGGTTACTTGAGCGCAGCGGTCAGCCGCCGATCGAACGGCCTCGCCCGTTCCTCTATCGTACGGCGCTGAATTTGGTCATCGACAGGCATCGGCGGCAGTTGGTGCGGCAGGTCGAGCCGCTGGAAGTGCTGGAGGACGATGAGCGCTGGCACAGTCCGGCGCCTTCGCAGCAACTGCATCTTGAGCAGCGATTGGCGATGGTGCGGCGGGCGCTGGATGAACTGAGCGGGACGTGCCGGGAATGCTTTTTGCTGCGCAAGCTCGAGGGGTTGTCGCATGGGGAGATCGCGGCGCGGCTTGGGATATCGCAGGGGATGGTCGAGAAGCATATCGTTAATGCCATGAAGCATTGTCGGGGGCGGATTCGGGGGTGGGATCGGTGATTTGTTCTGGCTGGGGGGTGGGGGCTTATCCGTTGGCTTTGGTGGGGCTTAGTCACCTTTTCGCCTTTACGGCGACCCCCTTTTTTCTTGGAAAAAGGGGGGCAAAACCGCTTGCTCCCGCATCCGGCCCCTTCGCTGCGCTGCGGGGTTCCCTCGCGCCGGTGGCACTCCGGGGGTACCGCGCTTAGGGGCCATCCATGGCCCCAAGCGCTTGACGGGCATCCATGCCCGTCAACCCCCTCCATGCCACCTCTGCTCGGCCTTCTGAGGTCGCGATGGGCGGCGTCTGCAAGATGGCGCGCTTAGAAGCAGGGCAGTGGGGCAGATGTGCTGGAGCGCTGCGCGATCGAATCGTCGTTGCCGTTGCCGTTGCTTTTGATCTTAGTGCGCGGTAGTTCAAACACCGCCAACCGCGACCTCAGGAGGCCGAGCATAGGCGTTGCGCAGGGAGGTGACGGGCATGGATGCCCGTCAAGCGCTTGGGGCCAGGAAGGCCCCTAAGCGCGGTCCTCCCGGAGCGACGCCGGCGCGAGGGAACCCCTGCGCGCAGCGCAGGGGCCGGATGCGGGAGCAAGCGGTTTTTGCCCCCCTTTTTTCCAAGAAAAAAAGGGGGTCGCCGTAAAGGCGAAAAGGTGACTAAGCCTCACCAAAGCCAACGAATATTCACCCAAGACAAGCAGCCCTCAAAAACCCCCGCTTTTCAGCTTTTGCTATCCTGTGCCCCCCAAACACCAGCTCAGCAGATCCCAATGACCCCCATCGCCCCCCCTAGAGCCCCCCGTTTCAGCCGCAGGGACCACAAGACCCTGGGCCTGGCAGCCCTCGGCGGAGCGCTGGAAATCTACGATTTCATCATTTTCGTTTTCTTCGCCCTGACCCTGAGCCAACTGTTCTTCCCGCCGCAGATGCCCGAGTGGCTAAGGCTACTGCAGAGCTTCGGGATCTTCGTCACCGGTTATCTGGCGCGCCCGTTGGGCGGTATTCTCATGGCCCATTTCGCCGACCACCTGGGCCGCAAGCGCGTTTTCAGCCTGAGCATTCTGATGATGGCGCTGCCGTGCCTGCTGATCGGCGTGATTCCCACCTACGCCGACATCGGCTACGCCGCGCCGCTGCTGCTGCTGGCCCTGCGCATCCTGCAGGGCGCCGCCGTCGGTGGCGAGGTGCCCAGCGCCTGGGCTTTCGTCGCCGAGCATGCGCCACCGGGTCGACGTGGCTATGCATTGGGCTTTCTCCAGGCAGGCCTGACCTTCGGCTACCTGCTCGGGGCGTTGGTCGCCACGCTCTTGGCCCGACTCTATAGCCCGCAGGAAATCCTCGAATTCGCCTGGCGCTATCCCTTCGTGCTTGGCGGCGTGTTCGGCGTGCTCGGCGTATGGTTGCGCCGCTGGTTGAGCGAGACGCCAGTCTTCCTGGCCCTGCGCGAACGCCGGACGCCGCCCGTGGCGTTCCCGCTGCGCAGCGTGTTGACCGAGCACCGACGTTCGCTGATCCCGGCGGCGCTGCTGACCTGCGTGCTGACCTCGGCGGTGGTGGTGCTGGTGGTGATTACCCCCACCGTGATGCAGCAGCGCTTTGGCATCGATGCTGGGCGAACTTTCGCCTTGAGCAGCGTCGGGATCGTCTTTCTCAATATCGGCTGCGTGCTGGCCGGACTGCTGGTCGACCGCATCGGTGCTTGGCGCGCGCTGATGCTCTACAGCCTGGTCCTGCCGCTGGGCATTGGCCTCTTGTATGCGAGCCTTATGGGGCAGTGGGGCTGGAGTTGGCTGGCCTACGCGCTGGCGGGTCTGAGCTGCGGCGTGGTGGGCGTGGTGCCGTCGGTGATGGTCGGACTGTTCCCGGCGCAGATCCGCGTGTCCGGGATCTCCTTCACCTACAACCTGGCCTATGCGCTGTGGGCCAGTACCACGCCCTTGGCGTTGATCGCCCTGATGCCGTGGAGCCCCTGGGTGTGCGTAGGCTTCTGCCTGATCATGGGCGTTGTGGGCGCCGTGACCGGTGCCGTCTACGGTCAGCGCGCACCTCTGTGTGTCGAAGAGCGCGCTGTGGGCTACTGAGTCGGGGTCAGGACTTGAAGCGTCCGACCAGGCCGTTGAGCTCTTCCGACAACTGCGACAACCGCCCGGAGTCCGATTGTGCCGAGCTGGCCAGACCCTCGACCAGGCGCGCCTCGTCGTAGATCTGCTGGATATGCCGGTTGATCTCCTCGGCCACGCTGTGCTGCTCCTCGGCTGCGGCGGAAATCTGCAGGTTCTGGTCGCGGATCTCGTTTACCGACAATTGGATGCCCTCGAAGCTGTCGCGCGCGCTTTCGATCGATGACACGCTGGCGCGCGACAGGTCCAGGCAACTGTCCATCTTCTGCGACACTTCTTGAGTCTTGTTGCCCAGCGCGTTGAGCAACTGATCGATTTCACCCGTGGAGTCGGCGGTGCGTTTGGCCAGTGCCCGCACTTCGTCGGCGACCACCGCGAAGCCACGGCCCTGATCGCCAGCGCGGGCGGCCTCGATCGCTGCGTTCAACGCCAGCAGGTTGGTCTGTTCGGCGATGGCGCGGATGGTGCCGAGAATCTGGTTGATGTTGCGGCTGCCTTCTTCGAGTTCGACCATCGCCTGCGACGATTCGCTCAGGCGCGTGCCCAGGCGGTTGACGTTGTCGGTGGTCTGTTCGATCTGCTGCTTGCCCTCGGCCACCCGACGATGTCCGTTCTCCGCAGCGCCCGCCGCACTGCTGCACGAGCGGGCCACTTCGTTGGCGGTGGCGACCATCTCGTTGAAGGCGGTGGAGACCAGTTCCACGGCTTCGCGCTGGCGACCGGCGGCTTCATTCATGCTGCCGGCCAGCTCGCTGTTGGCGCGAGAGGCTTCATGCAAGTTACCGGACGCGGCGCCGATGTGCTGGATCAACTGGCGGATCGCGGCGAGGAACTTGTTGAACCAGCCGGCCAACTCGGCGGTTTCGTCCTTGCCCTGGACCACCAGGTCGCGGCGCAGGTCGCCCTCACCCTGGGCGATTTGCTGCAGGCCCGTACTCACTTGGCCGATGGGTTTGACGATGACTCGCGAGAACGCAGCGGCGATCAATGCGAAGACCAGCGCCAATACCAGCACGATGACGATCGTGAGGTAGGTCATGGAGGTGGCGGCGCCCATCACTTCGCTGTATTCGATCAGGCCGACGAAGCGCCAGCCGAGCACCGGCGAGGTCCAGACGTTGGCCATGTAGCGCACGCCGTCGATCACCACCTCGGTCGAACCCTGTTCGGTGGCCGCCAGTTGCGCATAAGGCGCACCGAGATCCTTGAGCTGCTTGAAACCGTGGCTGGCATCGCGCGGATCGACCAGCACCGTACCATTCTCGATCAGCATCACGTAGCCGCTGTCGCCCAGCTTGATGCTCTTGATCAGCTCGGTGAGATTCTTCAGTGACACGCTGACCACGAACACGCCCTTGGGCTTGCCGGCAGCGTCGTTGAGGGTGCGGGCCGTGCCGACCAGGGCGACGTCATCCTTGTCGTAGTAGTACGCCGCCGTGCGCACGGTCTTGCCCGGTGCAGCCATGGCGGCCTTGTACCAGGGGCGGGTACGGGGGTCATAGCTGGCGAGCTTGGGGTCGTCTGGCCATTTGGCGTAGGTGCCGTCTTCCAGGCCGATGGAGAGGATCGCGGCGGCCGGATGGGTGGTGCCGTAGCGGGAGAAGGCGTCGATGACCTGTTGAGCGGAGGCGGGGAGTGGGCGGCTGGCGGCGTCGGCCGCGGTGTAGTCCTTCAGGGTGCTGACCGAGGTGTAGAAGGGGTCGGTCGCCATCTGCTCTACGTTCTGCAGGGTCCCGTCGAAGAACTGGCGCATGTTGCCGTCGATCTGACGAATCTCACGGGTGCTGCCATCGATGAACTGATCGACGGCCTCGGTGCGAATGTTCAGCACGGAGATGGCGCCGACCAAGGCCACCGGGATAAATGCCACCAGAACGAACGCAATCACCAGCTTATTTTTTATCTTCATCGGGACGAACCATTCGTGGGAAAACACGCAGGGCGTGGCCCGCCGTAACACTGGCCACATGCTATCTACCCTGTTTCGGCGCGTACCTGGCAAAGCTTTAGGGCGATTTAGTGTACAAAAAAGTCCTCGATTGTTTTTAGAGCGTTTTCGGCCCGCCAGAAATGAAAAACCCGGCGCGGGCGCCGGGTGTAAGCAATTCGGTGAGGCTCAAGCCTGGCGGATCTTCTCCACTCGGCTTTCCTCCAGCTCCTTGCAGGCCTTCTGGATCATCTGCTCGGTGATCGGAATTTCGCGGCCTTGGGCATCGATGATCGAGCCGCACACCTGATGTTGAGTGTGCTGGGCGTTCTTAACGGTGTCGCTGCTATGTTGCAAGCTCATTTCCTGTCTCCTCTTCAGGTTGCAAGCTCAGACTAAACGCTCGCCGTGACTGACCTGTGACAGTTCCCTCGGTATCACGACACGCACAGTCCAACAGAAAGCACGATAAAGCTCCAGTGCCCCAATTAGATCGATGAGCTATAGGCACTGTGCTCACTCGGCATGCGATCCCACTGAGCCTTCGAGAGTTCCAACAGGATGAACAAGCGGCGTTGCATGCTTTCCACAGGCAACAAAAAACCCGCACGAGGCGGGCTTTTCGAAGGATTTGGTCGGAGAGACAGGATTCGAACCTGCGGCCTTCTCGTCCCGAACGAGACGCGCTACCTGGCTGCGCTACACTCCGATGGGCAAAATCCTACTGCATCGCATTTTTTAACGCAAGCCCTTGTTGTGTAAAGGGCCTTTGCCTCAAAAGCGGTGCGAATCAGAGCTCTTTGACAGTCCGCACCTGGTCTTTGTTGATGCGTGCACGCTTGCCGTCGAGCTGCTCGAATTCATAGAAGCCGGAGTCTTCGTCGTAGGAAGGTTTGTCCACGGCTTGAATCTCGCGGCCATCGTTCAGCGTGATGACGGTGGGCGATGCGCAACCGGCGACGGCAGCCAGGCCCAGGGCAAGCAGGAAGGCGGGGAGGGTCCGTTGGATCATCGTGTGTCTCCATTTCGATGGTGCATGATGTGCCTCTGACGCTGCCTGAGCATGCAAAGTTCCTCGTGGCGTGCAGTGCAAGGACAATCGCGTGGATACCGATCCAGGACGGAGGCGGCCTTGTGCTATAACGGGCGCTTTACTTCCCGCATGACGGATTCCCATGAAAGCCAAGGCAGATACTCCCTTCGTGCCGCTGAACATCGCTGTGCTGACGGTCAGTGACACCCGTGCGTTCGACACCGACACTTCTGGCCAACTGTTCGTCGACCGGCTCACCGCTGCCGGACACCGGCTGGCTGAGCGCGTGCTGCTCAAGGACGACCTGTACAAGATTCGCGCCCAGGTCGCCACTTGGATTGCCGATGACCTTGTGCAGGTCGTACTGATCACCGGCGGAACCGGCTTCACCGGTCGCGACAGTACCCCGGAAGCCGTCGCGTGCCTGCTGGACAAGCAGGTCGATGGCTTCGGCGAGCTGTTCCGCCAGATATCGGTGGCGGACATCGGCACGTCCACCGTGCAATCCCGTGCGCTGGCAGGTTTGGCCAACGGTACCCTGGTATGCTGCCTGCCCGGTTCGACCAATGCGGTGCGTACGGGTTGGGACGGCATTCTCGCCGAGCAACTCGACGCCCGTCATCGTCCGTGCAATTTCGTCGCTCACTTGAAGCAGGCACCGGCCTGTGAAAGTCGTGGCTGAGGTGGCTGCGAGCCGGCCCTTGATGCCGGTGGAGCAGGCCTTGGAGCGCCTGCTGGCGCTGGCCGAGGCGGCGCCTATCGAGGGAGTCGAGGAGGTCGCCCTGGGCGAGGCCGAGGGGCGCGTGCTGGCCCAGGCGCTGGTTGCCACCCTCGACTTGCCGCCTTGGCCGAACAGCGCCATGGACGGCTACGCCGTGCGCCTGGAGGACCTGCACGATCAGCCTCTGGCGGTCAGCCAACGCATCTTCGCCGGCCATGCGCCGGCGGCTTTGCAAGCGGGCACCTGTGCGCGGATCTTCACCGGGGCACCGCTGCCCGAAGGCGCCGACTGCGTAGAGATGCAGGAAAACACCGAGGTGCTCGCAGACGGCCGGGTGCGTTTCCTGCACCCGCTTGTCGCTCAGCAGAACGTGCGGCCCCAAGGTCAGGAAACCCGTGCCGGCGAACAGATCATGGCCGCGGGCACCCGTTTGGGGCCGATCGAGCTGGGTCTGGCTGCGACCCTGGGGCATGCCACGGTTCAGGTGCGTCGACGCCCGCGCGTCGCGGTGTTGTCGACCGGCGACGAACTGGTCGAGCCCGGACTGCCCCTGGGGCCCGGACAGATCTACAACAGCAATCGTCGACTGCTGGTCAGTTGGTTACAGCGCATGGGCTGCCAAGTGATCGACGCCGGGATCCTCGCCGACGATCTGACGCTGACCCGCCAATGCCTGGAGCATCTGGGCGAAGTCGATTTGATCCTCTCCACCGGCGGCGTTTCCGTGGGCGAGGCCGACTACTTGGGCATGGCGCTGCGCGAGGCGGGCGAGCTGGCACTCTGGAAGCTGGCGATCAAGCCCGGCAAGCCGCTGACTTGCGGGCAATGGCGCGGTGTGCCGGTGATCGGACTGCCTGGCAACCCGGCCTCGACGTTGGTCACCTTCGCCTTGCTGGCGCGTCCTTACCTGCTGCGTCGGCTTGGCGTCAGCGAGGTCGCACCGCTGCGCTTCTCGGTCCCGGCAGGCTTCGACTGGCCAAAGCCTGGCAGTCGCCGCGAGTATCTACGGGCACGTATCGAGGACGGCCAGGTGTGCCTTTATCCCAACCAGAGCTCTGGCGTGTTGCGCAGTGCAGTCTGGGCACAAGGGCTGGTCGAGGTGCACGAAGGTCGCACCGTGGCCATGGGCGACAGTGTCCCGTTCATCCCTTTCAGCGAATTGCTCGATTAACGTCCGACCTCAAGCGACTAAACCCATCCGGCAGGGATTAGCGCAGATTTGATCGACGGCGTGCAGCATTCGTCGATCTTCGGTGGTCGAGATTGCAATTGGCGTCTATCAGGAGAGTTTCGGATGCACGGGCACAAGGCGATGTTGATCCTGCACGGCAAGCAGGCGCTGAACGAAGAGGTACGCGAGGCGGTAGGTGCCGTGCGCGAACGTGGCCAGCATCTGGACGTACGCTTGACCTGGGAAGCCGGTGATGCCCGGCGCCTGGTCGAGGAGGCGTTGAGCGCCGGCTACACGCAAATCGTGGCGGGAGGCGGGGACGGCACCTTGCGCGATATCGCCGAGGCCATTGCCCAATCCGATGGTCAAGCCAGCCTGGTGCTGCTGCCGCTTGGCACCGCCAACGATTTCGCCCGCGCGGCGGGGGTTCCGCTGGAGCCGGCAGCCGCATTGGCATTGCTTAATGTGCCCGCGCGGGCAGTGGACCTTGGGCGTGTCGGCGAGCAGATGTTCCTGAACATGGCCACCGGTGGTTTCGGCAGTCAAGTGACGGCCAGCACCTCGGAGGATCTGAAGAAAGTGCTCGGCGGGGCGGCCTATCTATTCACCGGTTTGTCACGTTTCAGCGAGCTGCAGGTGGCTTCGGCCACCTTGCACGGCCCGGACTTCCATTGGCAGGGCGAGTTGCTGGCGCTGGCGGTCGGCAATGGTCGTCAGGCGGGCGGAGGTCATGTGCTGTGCCCTGAGGCCCTGGCTGACGATGGACTGTTGGATGTCGCCATCCTGCCCGCGCCTCAAGCCATGGTTGGGGCACTGCGCGACTTGCTCAGTGGTGAGGAATTGTTCGTTCGGGCGCGGCTGCCTTGGGTGGAGATCGGCCAGGCTGAAGGACTGGCGCTGAATCTCGACGGCGAACCGTTGAAAGAGGGCAGTCTGCGCTTCGAAGCCGTGCCGGGGGCACTGCGCGTGCACCTGCCCAGCGACTCCCCCTTGCTCAGTCATCCAGGCTGATGATGCCTTCGCGCACGGCGAACAGCACCAGGCCCGCCACATCGTAGATCTGCAGGCGTTTCATGATCTGCGAGCGGTGGGTCTCGACGGTCTTTATCGATAATCCCAACCCGTTGGCAATCTCCCGGGTCGATTTCCCGCGCACGATCAGGCGCAGGATTTCCAATTGCCGGGCTGTCAGGTGGTGCCGGTCGCTGGATGACGGCCTGCTGCTCTGGGCGCGCAGCAGGGCTTGATTGATCACCGTGTGGGCGATCGCTGGGCTCAGGTAACGTTCGCCGCTGCACAAGGCACCTAGGGCGTGCTCCAGTTCGCTGGCGCTGGTGTCTTTCAGCAGATAGCCGTGTGCGCCGCTTTCCAGCGCGCGCATGATCAAGTCCGGCTCGGTGTGCATCGACAGGATCAGTACTTTGCACGCGCAGCCGCTGTCGCGCAGTTGGGTCAAGGCATCCAGGCCGTTGGTCGAGCGCATGGAAATGTCCAGCAGGACGATGTCCGGGCTCAAGCTTTGTACCCTCTCCAGAAGATGCTGGCCGTCATCGGCTTCGCCCACCACTTCATACCCGACGAGGTCGGTGACCAGCGCACGCACGCCGGCTCGAATCAGTGAATGATCATCGATCAGCAGCAGCCTAATCATCGCAATGTGCCGTGCTGGCTCGTTCTTCGCGGCGTGCAGGCCAAGGGAACAAGACTTCGATGCGGGTACCTTGACCGGGCTGGCTGATCACCTCCAGGCGGCCTTGCAGCGCGGCTATCCGCTCCTGCATGCCGGCCATGCCGCCGTGGCCGCGCAGCCCTGTGACGTGGGTCGGTTCGAAGCCGATGCCATCGTCCTTGATGGACAGGCGCAGACCTTCAGGCGTGCGCTTCAGGCGAATCAACAGGTTGTGTGCACGGGCGTGGCGCAGCACGTTGGTGACTGCCTCCTGGGTGATGCGAAAAGCTGCCATGGTCACCGCTTCGCCGATACCACCCAGGCGCTGCTGGCATTCCAGGCTCCAATGCACGTCGCTGTTTTCCAGCGCTCGCAGTAGGTGAGCCCGCAAGCTTGCCTCCAGGCCCTGACTGTTCAGTTGTCGCGGATTGAGCAGCGCGGACACATCGCGCACGCTGTCCAAGGTGGTGTCGAGCGTGTCGCGCAGGATGTCGCAGTGCGGGAGCAGCGTGGTCGGCATCCGACGCCGTAGCCAGTCGAGCTGGAGCTTCGCGGCGGTGAGCGACTGCCCGATGTCGTCATGCAGTTCGCGGCTCAGGCGCTGGCGTTCGCCTTCCTGGACTTCGAGCATGCGCTCTGCCAGTTCCTCGGGCTGCAGATGAATCGCGCCCCTGCAGCGGCACAGTTGCCACGCGACGGCGAGCAGGGCGATCAATTGCAGGATGAGCGCCGCCGTCGACAAGCGTTGAGCGCTGGCATAGGCGACCACGCTGGCGATCAAGGAGGCCGCACAGAGCAACGCAGTCGCCGCAGGCAGCCAGGTGACGCGCGGGCGGCAATGCAGAGGAATCTTCAAGCGTGAAAGCATAGATTGGAAAGCCACTGGATAATTGCCGGCGCAGGTCGCGAAACACGCCTTGGCGCTGTGAATGACCTGCTTATTCAATCAACAATGAACACGCTGATTAGTGTGGAACCAGCGTGTGGTGGGTGTTGTTTAGTGCGCATGGTATCACTTCGAATCGATTTGGTCGCGGCTGCTTAGTTGCTCTGAGCCGAGTTAATACGGGGCGCGCAGAGGTTAAGTGAACCCTGGAGAAAATGGCCATGCGCTATTATCTCTACAGAATCAGAAACTTCTTGAATAACTAAGCTAATGCGCTATCACGGCCCTGACATTACTTGACCTATCCAACAACTTACCGAGTGTTGATGGGGCAACACTTTGACTCGTTAGTGGGAATGGTCTCTTCACTCATTCAGGGAACGCGTTGCCGACGCGGGGGAGGGGCAAGGTTGGTCAAGGGCACTGGCCAAGGCGCCGACGAGCAATTGCTGCTCCGTGCCGTCCAAATGCAGTTGGCCTGTGTGTGGATCGACCAACTCCAGTTGCCAATCCAGCAGATCAAGACACTCCGCCAGCGCCGAAAGCGCGCCAGACGGTAACCGACAACCCTCGCAACTGGGCTGGAGTAACTGCCGCAGCACGGTTGAGTAACAGGATATTTCGCGCATCCCCGATGCGCTCGCGCCTTGGGCCAGGGTGTGCAGACATTCGTCCAGGCAGCGGCAGGCGTCGGGGTCGTTGCCGATCAGTGCCAGATGCTGCAAGCACTCCTGGGCGCGTTTGAGCAAGGCTTGCGCATCTGGCATAAATTCCCGCAACACGGCGGAGTTAGAGGGCCCGCGTTCCATCGTCAGCCTCCGCTGCGCGACGAGCAAGCAGGGGGTAACCACATCCAGATGTTCGCTGACAAAAGCCTGACTCCGTCCATGCACTGAGAATGGCGTCACATTAATGGCTAAAGGATATCGCGAATATCAGGTTGCTCCCGATTGAACCTAAGGGTTTCCCTGATGAGGTGTTTGCGAGGCGGCGCTAGGGCTTTGAAGTAGGTGGCAGCAGTTAAGCATGATGGTAAAGTGATATCAATCGCCGTTCGGGGATTTTGTCGCGTGCATCAAGCTCTGGCCAATTGTGCCGATACAGGTCAGATGCATCCAATATTTTCGCTTCAAAGCCTGGGGGTTGTGCAATGGCTGGCATTCTCGACACGGTAGATCAACGCACGCAATTGGTGGGCGAGAACCGCCTGGAAATCCTCATGTTTCACCTGGCCGGTCGACAGTTGTTCGCGATCAACGTGTTCAAGGTCCAGGAAGTGCTGCAGTTGCCCAAGCTGACGCTCATGCCGCAGCGCCACACCTTCGTGTGCGGCGTGGTCAACCTGCGCGGGCAGACTTTGCCGGTGATCGACCTGTCCCAGGCGATCGGCATGCGTCCCCTGCAACCGGGGCCTGACAGCACCATCATCGTCACCGAATACAACCGCTCGGTGCAGGCGTTCCTGGTCGGCGGCGTGGACCGCATCGTCAACATGAACTGGGAGTCCATCATGCCGCCGCCCACCAGCGCCGGCCGCCAGCATTACCTGACAGCCATCACCAAGGTCGATGACAAGCTGGTCGAGATCATCGACGTGGAAAAGGTTCTGGCCGAGATCGTGCCGTACAGCGCCAAGGTCTCGCGCGACAAACTCGAAGATCCGGTACTGGCCCGTGCTCGTGGTCGCGAAGTGCTGCTGGTCGACGACTCCAGCGTGGCCTTGGCGCAACTGCGCGACACTCTGTCGCAACTGGGGATGAAGCTGCACGTCGCCAGCGACGGTCTCAAGGCGCTGCGCCTGCTCAAAAGCTGGGCCGATGCTGGGGAGGATGTCTGCGAAAAATTGCTGATGATCTTCACCGATGCGGAGATGCCCGAGATGGATGGTTATCGCCTGACCACCGAGATCCGCAACGATCCTCGGCTGCGTGGGCTGTACGTCGTACTGCACACTTCATTGTCGGGTAGTTTCAACGAATCCATGGTGAAGAAAGTAGGTTGCGACAACTTCCTGTCCAAGTTCCAGCCAGACCGGTTGGTGGAAGTGGTGCGCGAGCGCCTGTCGCTCGATCACGCTGCGGTCTGAGCCCTGCACGCGACGTGCAGCGGGTATAAGCTTGGGCTTTGACGAGCGTGAGGCGGTTGGCATGTTTCTGAGTGCGTTGTACCGGTATCCGGTGAAATCAGGCCAGGCGCAGTGCCTGGCCGAATCGGCGCTCGACGCTCTTGGCCTGGACGGCGACCGACGCTGGATGGTGGTCGAGCAGGACACGGGTCGGTTTCTGACCCAGCGCGCCTGGCCGCAGCTTGGGCGGCTCAAGGCCTGCCCCGATGAAGACGGCGCTTTGTTGCTGGAGGCGCCGGGGCATTCGCCGTTGCAGGTGCGGGTGCCGGAAGCCGACGAAAATCTGCGAGGGGTCACTCTGTGGCGCGACACCTTGCGCGTGCCCGACGCTGGAGAGGCCGCCGCACAGTGGCTCAGCCAACTGCTGGACAAGCCCGTGCGCCTGGTGCATTGCCCACGCCAGCGGGCACGCTACTTGCCCAGCGGCTATGGGCTGGACACCGATCGAGCTGCCTTTCCCGACGGTTTTCCCTTTTTGCTGATCGGTCAGTCGTCGCTCGATGAGCTCAATCGACGCATCGGTCGTCCCCTGCAGATGTTGCGTTTTCGCCCTAACCTGGTGGTCGAAGGCGCCGAGCCCTTTGCCGAGGATGGTTGGAAGCGTATCCGTATCGGTGAACTGACCTTTCGCGTACTCAAACCGAGCGTGCGCTGCATCCTGACCACCCTTGACCCGGACACGGGCGAGCGCAGCGCCGATCGGGAGCCGTTGACCACGTTGAAGACATTCCGCGAGCGCGACGGCGATGTGCTGTTCGGGCAGAACCTGGCCGTCGATGGCCGCGGACGTCTCGAGGTGGGCATGCCGGTGGAGGTGTTGGAGTAGCGGCTTGGGGGAGGCGACGGCAGGCGCTTGTCGCGCCATAATCGGCCCTTAATCGCACCCTGTTGCACTGCGCGTCCCATACCCGGAGATTCCCTTAAATGCATGTTCTGCTCTGCGAGGATGACGATCTGATCGCCAGCGGCATCTGCGCCGGACTGGCGGCTCAGGGGCTGACGATCGATCGGGTGGCCAGCGCCTCGGCGGCGCGGGCATTGCTGCAGGCAGCGCAGTTCGATGTGATGATTCTCGATCTGGGGCTGCCTGACGAAGACGGTCTCAAACTGCTGCGTCGTCTACGTCAGCAGGGCGAATTGCTGCCGGTGCTGGTGCTGACGGCCCGCGACGCCGTCACTGATCGTGTCGAGGGGCTTCAGGCGGGGGCCGATGATTACCTGCTCAAACCTTTCGACCTGCGCGAGCTCGCCGCGCGTCTGCACACCCTGCTGCGGCGCGTGGCCGGGCGTGCGGTCAATGTCATCGAGCATGGACCTTTGTGCTACAACCCCAGCAGCTGCGAAGCGACGCTGGCTGGGCGGCCCGTGGATCTGTCGCGGCGCGAACAGGCGCTGCTCCAGGCGTTTCTGCAGAATCCTGGTCGAGTGCTGTCCGGCGAGCAGCTCAAGGATTGCGTATACGGCTTCAGCGACGAGGTCGAAAGCAACGCTCTCAACGTCCATATCCATCACCTGCGGCGCAAGCTTGGCAACAGCATCGTCGAAACCGTGCGTGGCCTGGGCTACCGTCTCGGTCCAGCGCAGGTCAACGAGGAGCGCGCGCCATGAGCTTGCGCGTGCGCCTGTCACTGATTCTCGGCAGTGCCTTCATCCTGATCTGGATTCTGGCGGCGGCCTGGATGCTGCGCGACTTGCGCCAACAGATGATGTTTTCCCTCGACCAGCGCCTGGTGGCCTCCGCGCGCATGGTGGCGGGACTTGTCGATCAACTGCCTCAGCCGCTGACCGGCAAGGACCGTGAAGCGCACTTTGCCGCCGACCAGTTCAGCGTTCCAGACGGCATGGCCTGCCAGGTCAGCTCCCTGCGTGGTGAGATTCTGGCCAGCAACCATAAGCACGACGGCAGCATGGACGACCAGCGCAGCGGCTTTCGCGATCAGATCATCGATGGCAGTGCCTGGCGTACCTTTACCTACAATCACGGTGATGTGCGTATCACCACGGCCGATAGGCATCAGGAGCGCGAGGCGCTCAATCGCTCGATTTTGCTGGCGGCCTCGGCGCCGGTGTTGATGGCCCTGCTCGGCAGCCTGGGCCTGCTGTGGATCGGTCTAGGCAAGGGTCTGGAGCCGCTCAACCGCATGCGCGATGCCTTGCGCCGGCGCCGCGCCGACAGCGTCGAGCCGCTGCAGGTGGCGGGTATGCCCAGCGAGTTGCAGCCGCTGCTGGAAACCCAGAACCAGTTGTTCCTGCGCATCGCTCAGACCCTGGAGCGCGAGCGGCGTCTGACCGACGATGCCGCGCACGAGCTGCGCAGCCCCCTGACCGCGATCAAGACCCATCTGCAGGTGGCGCGCATGACCGACGGCCAGGTGCGCGAGCAGGCGCTGGAGCATGCCGAGCAAGGCACCGATCGCATGCACCGCACCTTGGAGCAGTTGCTGATGCTGGCGCGGGTCGAGGGCAGCTTGTCGTTCGACGATGGGGTGCAGTGCAGCGCCGAGCAGGTCGCACGCCTGGCGATGCAGGATGCCAGTGGTGGAGATAACCGGCGCATCGCGCTGCATTTGCCGCAGGAAGCGGCGCGCGTTTACCTGGGCATGCCGGCGCCACTGGCAGTAGCGGCATTGCGCAATCTGCTGGATAACGCGCTGCGCCACGGTGGCAGCGAGGCGGTGGAGCTGGAGGTGCAGATGGCCGAAGGGCAGGTGGGGTTCGTGGTGCGCGACCACGGTCCGGGTATCGCCGATGAAGATCTGGAGCATTTGACCGAGCGGTTCTGGCGCAACAGCAAGAGTTTGGGCAGCGGGCTGGGCTTGGCGATCGTGCAGGCGATCGTGCAGCGTTGCGCCGGCAGCTTGAAATTCGACAGTCGCAGCGATGGTCTGCGGGTGTGCCTGCAGGTGCCGGTGCGCGAGCTGACTTGAAGTAAGAAGGGGGCTAAATCCCCGCCTGGCTCAAGCGTTTCACAAGCAATGACTTCCCGGCACTCTCTGCGCTGACAGGCGCGTGACGGGCGTCTCTACTTGCTTGCGAGGGTTCGCCGATGTCGACCGTTTCCCGTCTCGCCCAGGCGCTGCCTGCCTGCGTGCCAGAGACCCTGTATACGTTTCGTGAGTCACCCCTGCTGTTGCGTCAACAGCAGCAGGAGTCCAACGCGCGCAGTTATCCGCGGCGTATTCCGCTGGCACTCAAGCGCGCCCGTGGCATTCATGTGGAAGACGTCGAGGGGCGACAGTTCATCGACTGCCTCGCTGGAGCGGGCACCTTGGCATTGGGGCATAACCATCCGGTTGTGGTGGAGGCGATCCAGCGCGTGTTGGCCGACGAGTTGCCGCTGCACACCCTCGACCTGACTACGCCGGTCAAGGATCAATTCGTTCAGGACTTGTTCGCCGTGCTGCCGGAGTCCTTGCGGCGGGATGCGAAGATCCAGTTCTGCGGGCCAACGGGCACCGACGCGGTGGAAGCTGCATTGAAGCTGGTGCGCACGGCCACCGGGCGCAGCACTGTGCTCGCTTTCCAGGGTGGCTACCATGGCATGACTCAGGGCGCGCTGAGCCTGATGGGCAGTCTGGGGCCGAAGAAAGCACTGGGGGCGCTACTGGGCAGCGGCGTGCAGTTCATGCCTTATCCGTATGATTACCGATGCCCGTTCGGTCTCGGCGGCGAAGCTGGCGTGCGGGCCAATCTGCACTATCTGGAAAATCTCTTGCTCGACCCCGAGGCGGGTGTGCAGTTGCCTGCTGCGGTCATCCTGGAGGTGGTGCAAGGTGAGGGTGGCGTCATACCAGCGGACATCGAGTGGTTGCGTGGTGTGCGCCGAATCACCGAAAAGGCCGGAGTGGCGTTGATCGTCGATGAAATCCAGAGCGGCTTTGCCCGTACTGGGCGGATGTTCGCCTTCGAACATGCCGGCATCGTGCCTGACGTGGTCACCCTGTCCAAGGCCATTGGTGGCAGCCTGCCGCTTGCCGTGGTGGTCTACCGTGATTGGCTGGATACCTGGGCACCGGGCGCTCATGCGGGCACCTTCCGCGGTAATCAGATGGCCATGGCGGCAGGCTCCGCGGTGATCGACTATCTGGTGGAACACCGCTTGGACGAACATGCGCATGCCATGGGGCAGCGGCTGCGCGGCCATTTGCAGCACCTGCAGCGTGATTATCCGCAGTTGGGCGATATCCGTGGGCGGGGTTTGATGCTAGGTGTGGAGTTGGTCGACCCGCAGGGTGCGCGGGATGCGCTCGGTCATCCGCTCGCCTCGCCGGAGCTGGCGCCCAAGGTGCAGCGCGAATGCCTGAGGCGCGGGCTGATTCTCGAGCTCGGCGGCCGGCATGGTGCGGTGGTGCGGTTCCTGCCACCACTGATCATCAGTGCCGAGCAGATCGATGAGGTCGCCGAGCGCTTCGCGCGTGCGGTACAGGCGGCGGTCGCCTCGGACTGAGTGAGCAGCCGTCTGTTCAGTTGGGCGATGGCTTAGAAGAAAGGCACCTTTTCAGGTGCCTTTCTTTATAGGGTGCCCTCAGCCGTGCAGCTCTTCTGCTGCGTAGAGGGTGTTCTCCAGCAGGCAGGCGCGGGTCATGGGACCGACGCCGCCTGGAACTGGCGTGATCCATCCTGCACGCGGCAGGGCAGTTTCATACACGACATCGCCGACCAGCTTGCCGTCGTCCTGACGATTGATGCCGACGTCAATGACGATGGCGCCTTCCTTGATCCATTCCCCCTTCACCAAGCCGGGCTTGCCCGCCGCCACCACGACCAGATCGGCGCGGCCGACATGGCCTGCCAGATCCTGCGTGAAGCGGTGGCAGACGGTCACGGTGCAACCAGCCAGGAGCAATTCCATGGCCATGGGGCGGCCAACGATGTTCGAGGCACCCACGATCACGGCGTTCATGCCGTAAAGCTCCTGACCGGTGCTGTGCAGCAGGGTCATGATGCCTTTCGGTGTGCACGGGCGCAGCAGTGGAATGCGCTGGGCCAGACGGCCGACGTTATAGGGGTGGAAACCGTCGACGTCCTTGTCTGGACGAATGCGCTCGAGCAGCAGCGAAGCGTCCAGGTGGGCAGGCAGTGGCAGTTGCAGCAGAATGCCGTCGACGGCTGGGTCGTCGTTGAGGCGGTCGATCAGATCGGATAGGGCTTGCTGCGTGGTATCGCTGGGCAGGTCGAACGCCTGGGAGATGAAGCCGACTTCTTCACAGTCTTTGCGCTTGTGCGAAACGTAGACTTGGGAGGCCGGATCGGTGCCGACCAGGATCACCGCCAGGCCCGGGGTACGCAGGCCCTGCTGGCGGCGTTGCGCGACACGTTGGGCGATCTGCTGGCGCAGGTTGGCGGCGATCGCCTTGCCATCGATAAGGTGTGCAGTCATAGACGCGTGATTAACCATCGAGAAGGGAACAATAAAGAGGGCGCATTCTCGCACGACCGCAGCCGAGGGCAAAGGCGCGTGGTCGGGCAAATCTTCTAAGCCCTTCAATAATTTAAATTTTTTTGAGAAAGGTGTTGACGCTAATACAAGGTGCCTATTAAGATTCGCCGCACTTGTCGGGCACAGCCTAGCACTGGTTGGTGAAGTCGGGCAGAATGGGTGGTTTTCTGATCGCTTGTTCGGTTTGGCATCAGCTCTTGCGCCCGTAGCTCAGCTGGATAGAGCATCCGCCTTCTAAGCGGATGGTCGCAGGTTCGAGTCCTGCCGGGTGCGCCATTAGGCAGCTTGGGCAAGCAAGTCGGTCTGTAAAGCGATATGGTGGGCGTAGCTCAGTTGGTAGAGCGCTGGATTGTGATTCCAGTTGTCGTGGGTTCGATTCCCATCGTCCACCCCATATTTTGCGAAGGCGCCTTGATGGTAAATCCGGCGCCTTTGTCTTGAGCGTCATGCGGACGTGGTGAAATTGGTAGACACACTGGATTTAGGTTCCAGCGGCGCAAGCTGTAAGAGTTCGAGTCTCTTCGTCCGCACCATGTTTCTCTAAGTTGTACGGTAACAATGCATTCTGGTGGGCGTAGCTCAGTTGGTAGAGCGCTGGATTGTGATTCCAGTTGTCGTGGGTTCGATTCCCATCGTCCACCCCATATTCATTCGAGGGCGCCTTGATCTTGCGATCGGGCGCCTTTGTCGTTTCTGCTCGGGTTGTTGCGCTGCTTGAGGCGTGTCTGTTTTGCCGCTCGCGCGAGTCTACTGGTGGCGCGAGCCTGGAAGCTGATAGATTTCAACCGGTTGAGAAGCGGGTCGTGGCCGGTGGAGGGCTTACCGATGATTGCAAAAGAAGCACGTCAGGCTTTGGCATTGCAGCGCTTCTGCCAAAGCCATCCGCAACTGCTCGAAGAGATTCGTGAGCTTGAGCCGCGCGAGCAGGCGCAGCAAATCGAATGGGCGTTCGAGGACGCGGCTCAGGAGCAGGGTATCGAGCCCTGGGAGTTGGCGTTGCAACTGATTGCAGAAACGCCGGAGCAGTTGCAGGCCATGCGCCTGGAGACCCATCGCGAGGTCGCAGATGCGCTGGGTATGTCGTGGCAAGAATACTGCGGTTTCAATGACATCGAGCCGTCTTGAGCGGCTTTGCGGCCAGCGTCGAGCGAGTGAGTTCCAGGGGGGGCTGGGTGATCGCCCTCCAGGCCGCAATTAATGAGGCCTCAAGCGTTTCGTTACAGGTTTATCAAGGAAAACGACCGTCGTAGCGTTCGGTATTCTGGGTGGGGTGACTTCTGGTGTCTGAATCACTAGAATATTCGCCCTTGATTCTGGAGTCGGGCTATCGCCGGCTAACGTCTGTGCAACGAGGAATATCCATGCAAGTTTCTGTTGAAAACACTTCCGCTCTCGAGCGCCGCATGACCATCGCCGTTCCGGCCGAGCGCGTCGAGAACGAAGTCAACAAGCGTCTGCAACAGACTGCCCGTCGTGCCAAGGTCCCGGGCTTCCGTCCAGGCAAGGTTCCGATGAGCGTTATTCGTCAGCGTTACGAAGACGCGGCCCGTCAGGAAGCCTTCGGTGACCTGGTGCAGGCCTCCTTCTACGAAGCCGTGGTCGAGCAGAAACTCAACCCTGCGGGTTCGCCGGCCGTCGAGCCGAAGTCGTTCGAAAAAGGCAAGGATCTCGAGTTCGTTGCCATCTTCGAAGTATTCCCTGAGTTCACCGTCGCCGGTTTCGAATCGATCAACGTCGAGCGCCTGAGCGCCGAAGTAGCGGATGCCGATCTGGACACCATGCTCGAAGTGCTGCGCAAGCAAAACGTGCGTTTCGAAGCGGTAGAGCGCGCGGCCGAGAAAGACGATCAGGTCAACATCGACTTCGTCGGTAAGATCGATGGCGAAGCCTTCGCGGGCGGCTCGGCCCAGAACACCCCGTTGGTATTGGGCTCCGGGCGCATGATTCCGGGCTTCGAAGATGGCCTGGTCGGCGCCAAAGCCGGCGAAGAGCGCGTGGTCAACGTGACCTTCCCAGAGGATTATCAGAACCTGGACCTGGCCAACAAGGCCGCCGAGTTCACCATCACCGTGAACAGCGTTTCTGCGCCGGTACTGCCTGAGTTGAACGAAGCGTTCTTCGCCCAGTTCGGTATCAAGGAATCGTCCCTGGAAGGTTTCCGCACCGAAGTTCGCAAGAACATGGAGCGCGAACTGCGCCAGGCCATCAAGACCAAGGTCAAGAATCAGGTCATGGATGGTCTGCTGGCCGCCAACCCGGTCGACGTACCGAAGGCGCTGCTGGAAAATGAAGTCAATCGTCTGCGCGTCCAGGCTGTTCAGCAGTTCGGCGGCAACATCAAGCCTGATCAACTGCCAGCCGAGCTGTTCGAAGAGCAAGCCAAGCGTCGCGTGGTGCTGGGCCTGATCGTTGCCGAGGTGGTCAAGCAGTTCGACCTCAAGCCGGACGACGCCAAGGTTCGCGAGATGATCGAGGAGATGGCGTCCGCTTACCAGGAGCCTGAACAGGTCATCGCTTGGTACTACAAGAATGACCAGCAAATGAACGAAGTGCGTTCGGTTGTGCTGGAAGAGCAAGTTGTAGATACTGTCCTGCAGAAAGCGACTGTGACCGACAAGTCGGTCTCGTACGAAGAGGCTGTCAAGCCAGCACAGGCTCCTGCCGAAGCTGAGTGATTTGCTACTTTGTAGGAAACCCCACAAGCCAGCCTTCGGGCTGGCTTGTGCGTTATTAAAGCCATGACTATTTGGGAGTGAGTGCAGGACATGTCCCGCAATTCTTATATTCAGCAGAGCTCTGACATCCAGGCCGCAGGCGGTCTGGTCCCGATGGTTATCGAGCAGTCCGCCCGTGGCGAACGTGCCTACGACATCTACTCGCGCCTGTTGAAGGAGCGTGTGATCTTCCTGGTCGGGCCTGTAGAAGACTACATGGCCAACCTGGTCGTGGCGCAGCTGCTGTTCCTTGAGGCGGAAAACCCCGACAAGGATATCCATCTCTACATCAACTCGCCGGGCGGTTCGGTGACCGCTGGCATGTCGATCTACGACACCATGCAGTTCATCAAGCCCGACGTTTCCACCATCTGCATCGGCCAGGCCTGCAGCATGGGTGCGTTCCTGCTGGCTGCAGGTGCCGCGGGCAAGCGTCATTGCCTGCCCAACTCGCGAGTGATGATTCACCAGCCGCTGGGCGGCTTCCAGGGCCAGGCGACCGATATCGAGATCCATGCCCAGGAAATCCTCAGCATCAAAGCACGCTTGAACGAGCTGTTGGCTTTCCACACCGGCCAAGATCTGGAAACCATCAAGCGCGATACCGAGCGCGACAACTTCATGAGCGCCTCGCGCGCGGCCGAGTACGGTTTGGTCGACTCGGTCTACGACAAGCGGCAACTGGTGTCCTGAGCCCAGGCGCCAGAGCGGGCGGGCGCCCAAGGCGCCTGCCTGCGGACTTGAAAAAGCCCGCAATTGCCTTCATCTTGTGTTGCAAGCCTACCGGATTGGATCGATCGAATGACTGACACCCGTAACGGCGAGGACAACGGCAAATTGCTCTATTGCTCCTTCTGCGGCAAAAGCCAGCACGAAGTGCGCAAATTGATTGCCGGGCCCTCGGTATTTATCTGCGACGAGTGCGTCGACCTGTGCAATGACATCATCCGCGAGGAGGTGCAGGAAGCCCAGGCCGAAAGCAGCGCGCACAAATTGCCTTCGCCGAAAGAAATCAGCGGCATTCTTGACCAGTATGTGATTGGTCAGGAACGTGCCAAGAAGGTGCTCGCCGTAGCGGTGTACAACCACTACAAGCGCCTCAATCAGCGTGACAAGAAAGGCGACGAAGTCGAGCTGGGCAAGAGCAACATCCTGCTGATCGGGCCGACTGGCTCGGGTAAGACCCTGCTCGCCGAAACCCTCGCTCGCCTGCTGAACGTACCCTTCACCATCGCTGACGCCACCACCCTGACCGAAGCCGGTTATGTCGGTGAGGACGTCGAGAACATCATTCAGAAACTGCTGCAGAAGTGCGACTACGATGTGGACAAGGCCCAGATGGGTATCGTCTACATCGACGAGATCGACAAGATTTCGCGCAAGTCGGACAACCCGTCCATCACCCGTGACGTTTCGGGCGAGGGCGTGCAGCAGGCGCTTTTGAAGCTGATCGAAGGCACCGTCGCCTCCGTACCGCCGCAGGGCGGTCGCAAGCACCCGCAGCAGGAGTTCCTGCAGGTCGATACCCGCAACATCCTGTTCATTTGCGGCGGGGCATTCTCGGGCCTGGAGAAGGTCATCCAGAATCGCTCCACCAAGGGCGGCATCGGCTTTAGCGCACAAGTGCGCAGCCAGCAGGAAGGCAAGAAGGTGGGTGAGTCGCTGCGCGAGGTCGAGCCGGACGATTTGGTCAAGTTCGGCCTGATCCCTGAGTTCGTGGGTCGTCTGCCGGTATTGGCGACGCTCGACGAACTGGATGAGGCTGCACTGATGCAGATCCTCACCGAGCCGAAGAACGCCTTGACCAAGCAGTACGCCAAGCTGTTCGAGATGGAAAGCGTGGATCTGGAGTTCCGCAGCGACGCGCTCAAGGCAGTTGCCCGCAAGGCGCTGGAGCGCAAGACTGGTGCGCGCGGTCTACGTTCGATCCTCGAAGGCGTTCTGCTCGACACCATGTACGAGATTCCTTCGCAGAAGGAAGTCAGCAAGGTGGTCATCGACGAGAGTGTCATCGAAGGTACCTCGCAGCCGCTGCTCATCTACGAGAACAGTGAGCCGCAAGCCAAAGCCGCACCTGACGCCTGAGTCGGACGCGGCGTGAGTGAAGTCTGAAGGGGCCTACGGGCCCTTTCTGCTTTTCTGGCGCCAGCGCTTGTATTTTTGCCTACCTACCCCCACATTAGCCCCAAGCACTATTTCCACCGGTTTCCGGCCGACAGGCCGCTGTAGAGGCGAAATCATGAAGACCACTCTCGACTTGCCTCTTTTGCCATTGCGCGATGTCGTCGTTTATCCGCATATGGTTATCCCGCTGTTCGTGGGACGCGAGAAGTCCATCGAAGCACTTGAGGCTGCGATGATGGGTGAAAAGCAGATTCTCCTGCTCGCCCAGAAAAACCCAGCCGATGACGACCCGGGTGAAGATGCCCTGTACCGTGTCGGCACGGTCGCTACTGTCCTGCAATTGCTCAAACTGCCCGATGGCACCGTCAAGGTGCTGGTCGAGGGTGAGCAGCGGGGTGCGGTCGAACGCTTCAGCGAGGTCGATGGGCATATTCGTGCCGAGGTCAGCCTGATCGACGAAGTCGAGACGGCGGAGCGTGAGTCTGAAGTCTTCGTACGTACGCTGCTATCGCAGTTCGAGCAGTACGTGCAGTTGGGCAAGAAAGTGCCGGCAGAAGTGTTGTCGTCGCTCAACAGCATCGAAGAGCCTGGACGCCTGGTCGATACCATGGCGGCCCACATGGCATTGAAGATCGAGCAGAAGCAGGAAATCCTCGAGATCATCGAGTTGTCGGCGCGTGTCGAGCATGTACTGGCGCTGCTGGATGCCGAAATCGACCTGTTGCAGGTCGAAAAGCGTATTCGCGGCCGGGTCAAAAAACAGATGGAGCGCAGTCAGCGCGAGTACTACTTGAATGAGCAGATGAAAGCCATTCAGAAGGAGCTTGGCGACGGCGATGAAGGTCACAATGAAATCGAGGAGCTGAAGAAGCGCATCGATGCTGCGGGTCTTCCCAAAGATGCATTCTCCAAGGCTCAAGCCGAGCTGAACAAGCTCAAGCAGATGTCCCCGATGTCTGCCGAGGCCACCGTTGTGCGCTCATACCTCGACTGGCTGGTCCAGGTGCCGTGGAAAGCCCAGAGCAAAGTGCGGCTGGACCTGACCAAGGCCGAAGAGATTCTGGACGCCGACCACTACGGTCTGGAAGAGGTCAAGGAGCGCATTCTCGAATACCTCGCTGTGCAGAAGCGGGTGAAGAAAATTCGCGGACCGGTGCTGTGCCTGGTCGGCCCGCCTGGGGTGGGCAAAACCTCGCTGGCTGAGTCGATCGCCGCTGCCACCAACCGCAAGTTCGTGCGCATGGCGCTGGGTGGCGTACGTGACGAAGCTGAGATTCGCGGACACCGCCGCACCTATATTGGCTCGATGCCGGGTCGTCTGATTCAGAAAATGACCAAGGTGGGCGTGCGCAACCCACTGTTCCTGCTCGACGAAATCGACAAAATGGGCAGCGACATGCGCGGCGATCCTGCTTCCGCGCTGCTCGAAGTGCTCGACCCCGAGCAGAACCACAATTTCAACGATCACTATCTGGAAGTCGATTACGATCTCTCGGATGTGATGTTCCTGTGCACCTCGAACTCAATGAACATCCCGCCGGCGCTGCTCGACCGGATGGAAATCATCCGTCTGCCCGGCTACACCGAGGACGAGAAGATCAACATCGCGGTCAAGTACCTGGTGCCCAAGCAGGTCAAGGCCAATGGTTTGAAGAAGGACGAACTTGAGGTCGATGTTTCGGCGATCCGCGACATCATCCGCTACTACACCCGCGAAGCCGGGGTGCGCGGTCTGGAGCGTCAAATCGCCAAGGTGTGCCGCAAGGTGGTCAAGGAGCACACTGGCCTGAAGCAGGTGAAAGTCAAGGTCACAGGCGATCAACTGGAGCATCTGCTCGGTGTGCGCAAGTTCCGCTACGGCCTGGCCGAAACCCAGGATCAGATCGGCCAGGTCACCGGCCTTGCCTGGACTCAGGTCGGTGGCGAGTTGCTGACCATCGAGGCTGTGGTCATTCCGGGCAAAGGCCAACTGATCAAGACCGGCTCGCTTGGCGATGTCATGGTCGAGTCGATCACCGCCGCGCAGACCGTGGTTCGCAGCCGTGCACGCAGCCTCGGCATCGCTGCCGATTTTCACGAGAAGCACGATGTGCACATTCACATGCCCGAGGGCGCTACGCCCAAGGACGGTCCTAGTGCCGGTATCGGCATGTGCACCGCGTTGGTTTCGGCGCTGACCCAGATTCCAGTGCGTGCCGATGTCGCCATGACTGGCGAGATCACCTTGCGTGGGCAGGTGCTGGCCATCGGTGGATTGAAGGAAAAACTGCTGGCGGCGCATCGCGGCGGGATCAAGACCGTGATCATTCCCGAAGAGAATGTGCGCGATCTCAAGGAGATTCCGGAAAATATCAAACAGGATCTGCAGATCAAACCGGTTAAATGGATTGACGAGGTCCTGCAAATTGCGCTGCAATACGCCCCGGAACCCTTGCCAGATGTGGCTCCGGAGATTGTCGCGAAAGAAGAGAAGCGCGACAGCGATGCCAAGGAAAGAATGAGCACGCACTAGTTCGTATCTCATTGGGGGGTTGATCGACACGCTTTCGTCGCCTCGCGCTGAAGCGCAGCGCCAGTGTCACCGAGCCACCCAATGATCGTTTCATGCGGTTTATTACATACTTAGAAACATACTCATTAGAGAGATAAGGGGACTTAGAGTGAACAAGTCGGAACTGATTGACGCTGTTGCTGCTTCTGCTGATATCCCGAAAGCTGTTGCTGGCCGTGCTCTGGACGCAGTAATCGAGTCCGTGACCAATGCTCTGAAAGAAGGTGACAGTGTGGTCCTGGTTGGCTTCGGCACCTTCGCTGTCAAAGAGCGCGCCGAGCGCACTGGCCGCAACCCGCAAACCGGTAAGCCGATCAAGATCGCTGCTGCCAAGACGCCAGGCTTCAAAGCTGGCAAAGGCCTGAAAGACGCCGTCAACTAAGTCGTCTCTTCAGCCGGATCCGGCCAAGTCGGTTCCGAGCACGTCGCGGCGGGGGCCGCAAACGTTCCCGCCGCCACGTTTGCTAAGAAAAGGCGCATCCTCGGATGCGCCTTTCTTTTATCAGGATTCTACCCACTCTCCGCGGTTGTCGATGCAGTGGTACGACCGTTTTTGGGGGACGCATGCTGCAGAATATCAGGGACAATTCACAGGGTTGGATTGCCAAGACCATCATCGGTCTCATCGTTGTGCTTATGGCACTTACCGGTTTTGAGGCCATCTTCCAGGCTGCCAGTCATAGCCAGGACGCTGCCAAGATCAACGGTCAAACCATCAGTCAGGCCGAACTGAGCCAGGCAGTGGACATGGGCCGCCGTCAAATCATGCAACGGATGGGCAAGGACTTCGACCCGGCAAGGCTGGACGAAAAAGTGCTGCGCGAGGCTGCACTGAAGCAGCTGATAGACCGCAAGCTGTTGCTGCAGGGTGCCGAGGATGCCAAGTTCGCCTTCCCGGAAACCGCGCTGGATCAGCTTATCCTGCAGATGCCACAGTTCCAGGTTGCTGGCGCCTTCAGTGCCGAGCGTTTCGACGGCGAAATTCGTCAGTTGGGCTATAACCGGATGCAGTTCCGCGAGGCGCTCAGCCAGGACATGCTGATCAATCAACTGCGTAACGGCATAGGCGGTAGCAGCTTCGTGACAGATCAGCAGGTCGATGCCTTCGCTCGTCTGGAAAATCAGACCCGCGACATCGCCACCATGACCTTCAAGGCCAACCCGGCAGCGGTGCAGGTGAGCGATGCAGAGATCAAGGCTCACTATGATCAGCACGCAAAGGAATTCATGACGCCCGATCAGGTGGTCATCGATTACATCGAGCTGAAGAAAGCAGCCTTCTTCGACCAAGTATCGGTCAGCGACGATCAACTCCAGGCTGAATACCAGAAGGAAATCGCTAATCTTGCCGAGCAGCGCGATGCTGCGCATATTCTGATCGAAGTCAACGATAAGACTGACGACGCTCAGGCCAAGGCTCGAATCGAAGAGATCCAACAACGCCTGGCTAAAGGTGAAGATTTCGCCAAGCTAGCCAAGGAGTTCTCTCAGGATCCAGGGTCTGCTGCCAATGGTGGCGATCTGGGGCTGGCCGGCCCCGGTGTGTACGACCCAGCATTCGAAGCGGCGCTGTACAAGCTGAACAAAGATCAGGTATCCGCTCCGGTTCGTACCGAATACGGCTATCACCTGATCAAGCTGCTCGGCATTGAGGCGCCTCAGGTTCCGACCTTTGCCAGCCTCAAGGACAAGCTGACCCACGAGCTGAAAACTCAGCAGGTGGAGCAGAAGTTCGTCGAAGTCACCAAGCAGTTGGAGGACTCTGCCTTCGAAGCCTCGGACCTCGCCCAGCCTGCGCAGGAACTGGGCCTGAAAGTGCATACCTCGGCGCCGTTCGGTCGTGAGGGTGGGGAAGGTATCACTGCCAATCGCGCAGTCATCCAGGCAGCCTTCAGCGAAGAAGTGCTGAATGAAGGCGCCAATAGCAATGGCTTGGAGCTCGATCCGGAAACCGTGGTGGTCGTACGGGTCAAAGAGCACCGCAAACCTGAACAACTGGCCTTGGAAGCGGTGTCGTCCACCATCCGTGAGCATCTGGCCAAGGAGAAAGCCACTGCAGAGCTCAAGGTCAAGGCCGACAAGCTGATCGCCGGGCTGCGCGACGGCTCCATTGTGCCGGGCACCGCGCAGGAGGGTCAGCAATGGAAGGTGCTCGAGGCGGTGACTCGCGACCAGGAAGGCGTAGATCCTACCGAGTTGCAGGCGGCCTTCCGCATGGCCAAGCCTGAGTCCAAGGACAAGTCCGTCTACGCCAGCGTGGTGCTCAAGGATGGCAGCCTTGCGGTGTTGCAACTCAAGGGCGTCAACGAGGGTGCAGCAGCGTCCGAACTGGAGAAGCAGCAAATTCGTCAATACCTGGCCTCGCGCACGGGGCAGGCAGACTTCGCGGCTTATCTGAAACACCTGGAAGACACGGCAGACATCACTCGCTACTGAGGGACGCCTTGCTATTGAAACAGGCCGCTTTAGCGGCCTGTTTCATTTCAATACGCACACGTGTTCGCAGCGCCCTACCGGCAGATCAGCCATTGTGCGGGCCGTTGAGCAACGCTCGTTCAGCGTTTCTGTGCTTCGTGCCCGTCGAGTGTATCGCGCGCGATTTCCCGCCCCAGCGCGATGAGTTCGGGCGCCTTGTAGAACTCGAAAAAACGGCATACCCGCTTGGGCACGTTGATCAGCACGTCTGGTGGATAACCTGCAATCTTGTACTGGGCTAATGAGGTTTGCATGACCTCGAAGCTTTGGTTGATCAGATCGAGTAGGGAAGCAGGTCCGACGTTGTCGATGATGAACGACCCGGTCGCCGACTTGGGCGCCCCTTCACGCTCTGGCGCTGCGGCCGGCTGTCCCTGTTGGTCGGTCGGGTCGCTCAACCATGGGTTGCTCTGGCTCATGCGCTCGGCGACGATTTCCTGCTCGATGCGCATCAACTGCTCCGCAGGCTTGCGCCTGAATGGCATGCGCGAACCCAGCGAACTGATCACTGATTCGAAACGCATCCGAAAAGCCGCCGGGCGTTCGACGACCGGCAACTGATACTGTTTCTGATTGGTAGCGTTGAGGTTGACCGCGATGATCAGGTCGCAGTGACTGGAAACCACAGGCACGATCGGCAGTGGGTTCAAGATGCCGCCATCGACCAGCATGCGATTGCCCTGCATCACTGGGGTGAATAGGCTGGGGATCGCTGCGGACGCACGCATGGCCTGATGCAGGCATCCCTCCTGAAACCAGATTTCCTGCTGGTTTGTCAGATCGGCTGCCACAGCAGTGTAGGGGATACGAAGTTGCTCAATATTCATTTCCCCCACGATCTTGCGGATTTGTCCGAATACCTTGTCACCGCGGATGGCCCCCAGGCGAAAGCTCACGTCGACCAGGCGCAGCACATCCAGATAGTCGAGGCTCTCGATCCAGCGCCGATACTCATCGAGTTTGCCAGCAGCGTAGATACCGCCCACCACTGCGCCCATCGAGCAGCCGGCGATACAGGCGATCTCATAGCCGCGGCGTTCGATTTCCTCGATCACACCAATGTGCGCGTACCCTCGGGCGCCGCCCGAGCCAAGTACCAATGCGACACGTTTGCTCATAGTTTTCCCCGCGAGAGTCGGCAATGATCGCCACAATGCACGCTTTGGCGCTCGGGCTTCAATGGTGCTGTGCGCTATGTCAGGCGCGACGGGCACTTTTCACCGTGCCGACCGTCGAAACAGCGACTGTTGTCCCTTCTTGAGGTATCACCCGATGAAAGCGTGGATCTTCGTTCCCTTGATGGCGCTGGCGGTAGCCGGTTGTGCAGGCAAAACGGCTTACCGCGACAGTTGCGCGACGCAACTCGATGCCGCCTGGAAAGAGCTCGATCTAGCCAAGGCCGAGGGGTTCGCCGGCACCGTCAGCTACTCCAAGGCGCTGTCCCTTCTGACTGGAGCCAAAACCCAGCAGCAGTTCGAAGCGTTCGAAGGGTGCAGCACCAAAGCCGAGCGTGCGCGCTTCTACATCCGTGAGTCCCGTGCCGGTCGATGACCGAGGAGAGTGGAAATGTCCGCGATGATGGATCATGTGGTTGCCCAGGTGCTGGCCCTGCACGTCCGTCTGCTCGCTTGTCGCGAGCGCCTGGCTGCTGATACCGACAGCGAGGCGCTGCATGACCTGCGCACCATTCTGCGACGCCTGCGCAGCCTGCTGCGGCCCCTGCGTGGCCTGCCTGGGATCGAGCAGCTAGAAGACGCGGCACGGTCCCTGGGCACGTTGACCACGCCCTTGCGAGACCGCGAAGTGCTTGCTGCGCAGTTGATCGCCAGTGGCCACGCCGAGGCTGGCCAGCGGCGACTGCAGGGCAGGGCGGCCACCTTTGCCAGCGTTGCTGCCAGCGCACAATTGAGGCGTGTCCTAGCTATTCTCGATACGTTCCCGTTGTTCCTGCGCGCCGCCGATCGCGAAGGTTTGGCCCACGAACTGCGTACCCGGGTCGATAAGCGGCTAGGCAAGCAATGGCGCAAACTCCAGGCCGGCATTGACGACCCGGCGCATGATCGTCATCGCCTGCGTCTGTTGATCAAGCGGGTGCGCTACGGCGATGAGGCTTATCCGCAGTTGCGCCATGCGAAGAAGCCGCTGCAGCGCCTGCTCAAGCAGGCACAGGCGGATCTTGGCGACTGGCATGATCGTCTCCAGTGGCTGCTGCAGGTACGTGAGCATGCCGATCTGGCGCCCTGCGCCGAAATGTGGAAGCTGCAGTTGCAGCAAGCCGAGCGTCATTGCGATGTCACGCTCAAGTCGCTGCGCAAGGCGCTGTCACACCGATAGTCCCTGTAAATGACCGATATGTAGGCTGTCACCGATCTGTGCGCTGGATACTCTGCAGCCTGGTTGCACTACGAACGAACAGGGCTGTGAGCGCCATGAATCTAGATGAACTGCTGGTTGCCGTGCGTAACCACCCCGAGAACCTGAGCATTCCAGCCAGTTGGGGCCAAGGCCGCGCGTGTTTTGGTGGTCTGATGGCGGCTCTGGTGCATGAAACGATGTGTTTGAAAGTCGGCGGTGACAGACCGGTACGGTCGCTGGCCATCACGTTCGTGGGCCCTGCGGTGCCCGAGATGCCGATTCGCTTCGACGCCGAGGTGCTGCGAGAGGGCAAGGCCGTGACCACCGTCCTGGGCAGGGCCGTTCAGGCGGGTCAGATGGTGACGTTAGTGCAAGGCAGTTTCGGTGAAAGCCGTGCGTCTGAGGTGCAGGTGGGGGCCGGCTCGGCGACGCCTATCAAGCCTCTCGCAGAAGCGACGCCAGAGTTACCCTACATCGCTGGCGTCACTCCGGCGTTCATGCGCCACGTTTCGTTGCGTTGGGCACTGGGTGGTCTGCCATTCAGCGGTAATGACTCACGAGAAATGGGCGGCTGGGTGCGCTTGCGCGATGTGGCGAAGGCGCCTCTGAGCGTCGGACACCTGTTGGCGCTGGTAGACGCCTGGCCGCCCAGCGTGCTGCCAATACTGAGCAAGCCGGCTGCCGGTAGCACGTTGTCATGGACCATTGAATTCGTTCAGCCCATACCCGAGGTCAGCACTTCGGATTGGTGCCAGTACCGAGTCGAGACTGAGCATGCCAAAGACGGCTATGGCCACGCTGCCGCCAGGTTATCCTCGGCTGACGGCAGGTTACTTGCACTGAGTCGTCAAACGGTGACCGTCTTCGCCTGAACGGGCCACGTCAGCGCCGGAGTCTGTGGCGCTCACGCCAGGCGCGCAACCATCCACCTGAAAGCACAAAGCGCGGAAAGGTCACGAACTGTTCGGTCAGCAGACGTCTGAAAGCATCGCTTCGATCGCTGAACGGTTCGGGCTGCTCAGCCTCCAGTCGATGACCCTGACGTTGCATGCCAAGCGCTGCGATCAGCGCAAGAGCGCCCACCGCCAATTGAGTGAGGTCCATCGCGAACAGGCCCGAAAGCAGCAGTAGAAACGCCAGGATGAACAAAGGGACGGCGATCAAGTGCAGCACCAGATTGGCCGGATGGCGGTGGTGATGATGATAGCCGCGCCATTGCCAGGCGGGCAGGTTGGGTAGACGCTTGCTCATGGACATCTCCTCTCGGTCATGTCCAAAGCTTAGTGCGGCCCCTGGATCGGGGCCAATCGATGCCCTTTATGGGGGCTATAGCTTGAGCTGGCCGATGGCTTTGTTCAGCTCGCCGGCCAGCGTTGCCAGCTCGTTGCTGGTGGTAGCCGAACCCACGGTCTGCTGTACGGTTTGCTCGGTGACGTCGCGGATGCTGACCACCGCCCGGTTCATCTCTTCGGCCACTTGACTCTGCTGCTCTGCAGCCACCGCGATTTGGGTGTTGCTTTCGCGCATTTGAGCCACTGCCTGGGTGATCTCGGCGAGGGCGTCACCCGCTTCACGTGCCTGCTGCACGCAATCGTCGGCTTTGAAGGAACTCTCCTGCATGAAGTCCACTGCATCGCGGGTCCCATCCTGCAGTGCTGAGACCATGGTGGTGATCTCGTCTGTGGAACTTTGTACCCGCTTGGCCAGGTTGCGCACCTCATCGGCGACCACCGCGAAGCCCCGACCCAGGTCGCCCGCCCGCGCTGCTTCGATAGCCGCGTTGAGTGCCAGCAGGTTGGTCTGTTCGGCAATGCTGTGGATCACGCTGACCACGCTGTTGATCTTCTGGCTGTCGTCGGCCAGTTGGCGAATCATCTCGGCAGTCTGCTGTACGCCGCTGGACAGGCCAGAGATGGAGTCCTGGACGCGGGTCACCACTGCCTGTCCACTGCCGGCAAGGGTATCGGCGCTCTGCGATAAATCGCGAGTAGCGCCTGCATGCTGGGCAATGTGGTGGACCGTGGCGGACATCTCGTTGATGGCGGTGGCAGCCTGGTCGGTCTCGCTCTGTTGGCCGATCATGCCGTGGCGCACTTCGTTCATGCTGGTCGCCAAGCGTGCGGCACCTGCGTCGAGCTGTGCGGCCGTTCGCGCCACGGTGCTCACCACGCGGTGGTAAGTGGTCTGCATGGCATTGAAGGCACCGGCCATCTGGCCCACCTCGTCGCCGCAGGCCAGCGGCACCCGGGCCGACAGGTCGCCGGTGCGTTCGACGTGCAGCATCACGTCCTTGAGCATGTTGAGTTGGCTCAGCAGAAAGCGGATGAGCAATTGCGAGGCGCAGAGCATCGCCAGCATGAGGATCAGCACGCACAGCGCATATTGGGTGAAGCGGTCAAAAAATACCTGGCGCAGGCTGGGTGACTGCGCCAGCACGGCAATGTGCTGGTCGCCCAGGCGTAGTACCTGGGCGCCGCGCAGGGGATCGGTGCCGAGCAACCAGGCTGCCGGTAGATCGACCCAGCCTTGCGCCTCGCGCAGTGACTCGAGGGACTGCCCTGCGAACGTAGGGGTTTGGCCGGTTTGCCAAGTGATGATCTGAGCCAGGTGAGGAATGGGCTGGTTGGCGGGCCATCTGGCCAGCACCTCAGCTTGAGCCAGGGCCTGCGCGTGTGCCGCCTCGGCACGGGCCTGTTGCTCGAGATTGACGGCGTAAAGTACCAGCAGCAAGGTCGTGACAAAGGCCACCGCATTGACGGCCCAAAACTTGTATTTCAAGGAAATATTGCTAAGCCAGGCACCCATGGAAGGTCTTCTCTGAGTTGAGCGGAAACATTATTGGCAAGGTGCCATCATTGTGCGCGCTCGATGAGTCGACTGTCATGATGTGCATCAAGGGAGTTTGAAGAAAGCCTTTGCCGTCGCCGTCGTGTGTTCAGCGCACTGCTCGACGCTCTCGTTACGGTGCATGGCAACCTCGCGCAGTACGTAGGGTAGGTAGGCGGGTTCGTTGCGTCCACTTTTGGGCTTGGGGCGCAGGCTACGTGGGAGAAGATAGGGCGCGTCGGTTTCCAGCATCAGTCGGCCCTGGGCAATGTCGCCGACCAGCGGATGCAAATGCGTACCACGGCGTTCGTCGCAGATCCAACCTGTGATGCCGATGTGCAGGTCCATGTCCAGATAGGCGAACAAGGCGTCGCGTTCTCCGGTAAAGCAATGCACCACTGCAGCGCTCAGATGGTCGCGGTAGTCCTTGAGAATGGCTAACAGACGTTGACTGGCGTCACGTTCGTGCAGAAACACCGGCAACTGCAGTTCAGCTGCCAGCGCTAACTGCGCGTGCAGGGCACTTTCCTGCAGGGGACGAGGAGAGAAGTCGCGGTTGAAATCCAATCCGCATTCACCCACCGCTCGCACGCGTGGCGCTTTCAGCAGTTCGCGCAGACGGCGCTCGCTTTCTCCACTCCAGGTGCTGGCCTCATGGGGGTGGACGCCGGCCGTGGCGAATAGGCACTGACCCTGCGCATCGAGTTGCTGACACAGCTCAAGTGCTTGCTCGCTCACGTCCAGGTTGGTGCCGGTAACCACCAGCTGCGCCACGCCGGCCTCACGGGCGCGTTCGATGATTGCCGCTTCATGCTGATGGAAGCTGCTGTTGGTCAGATTGACGCCGATATCGATCAGTTGCATGGTGCTGTCTCATGCTGCGGGACGGCCACGATAGCAAAGTCCGCCATTTCGCGGGAAAACCAAGAACTTCGCACAAGATTGGTGGTCTTTTGCCATCATCTCTTGACCGTTCCCGGATGCACTTCCCATGCTGCGATTGTTGCTGACGACTCTGCTGTTGCTCGGCCTGCTCAACGTGGTGCCTGCCTTCGCGCGTGAAGCCGGTCCGGTGCAGCACGCGCCAGCTTCTCAGGTCCGTGACCTGCCGCAGATCCGCGCCAGCAAGGTGCTGAGGGTGCTGGTCAATCAGAGCCGTAACAGCTCAGGTGAGGTCAAGGGTGAGCCGGTCGGCGTCGAGTACTACCGCTTGCGAGCACTGGAGCATGCACTCAACGCACGGATGGATGAAGGACAGCGAATAACCTTCAAGGTCGTTCCCAGAGCCAAGGAGCAGCTCATTGGCGCATTGCGTCGCGGCGAAGGCGATTTGGCAGCGCCTGGTGAGTTGCTCGATGCGGCGCTGGTACATGAAGTGGGCGTCAGTGCACCCGTGGTCGATCAGGTAGCACTCGTGCTGGTCGGGCGCAAAGGTGATCGGTCTTTCAGTCGGATCGAACAGTTGTCTGGACGCACGATTGCGTTGACCACAGCCAGTGCGGCGGGACCTGTGATCGAGCAGATCAATCAGCAACTGGCGCTGCGCAAGCGTGCGCCAGTGAGGATCGAGTGGGTAGACCCGACCCTGGCGGTGGAGGATGTGCTGGAAATGGTTCAGGCCGGCATCTATCACCTGACTGTGGTAGAGCGTCCCATTGCCCAACGTTGGGGGCGTGTGATGTCCAAACTGCGGCTAGACACGCGCTTGCACCTTGGCCAGCCACAGGCCATGCGTTGGTATGTGCGCAAGGATGCCACGCAGTTGCTCAGCAGCATCGACCGCTTTCTGGCGAGCTATCGTGCCCCAGATAACCAGGATGCCGCGTTTGAGCGAATCTATCGACGTCAGTACCGCGTCCATGATCCACTGGCTCGGCAAGATCGCCGGCGCTTGGTATCGGTGCGTGCGATATTGCAGAAGCATGCGGCCGAGCAACAGATCGATTGGCTCAACCTGGCCGCCCTGGCCTTCAAGGAGTCGAGCCTTGACCCCAAGGCGCGTGGCGTGGGTGGTGCTCACGGCCTGATGCAAATCACTCCCTCTGCTGCTCAGCGAGTGGGCGTGAGCGATACCTCGACGGTCGATGGCAATGTTCAGGCGAGCGCGCGCTATCTGGCCATGATTCGTCGCAAGTTCTTTTCCAGCCCCCAACTCAATGAGCGTGAGCGCATGGCCTTTGTACTCGCGGCTTACAACCTTGGTCCCGAGCGGGTTCAGGCCATGCGGGCGCAGGCGCGTCGGCGCGGGCTGAACGCCAATCAGTGGTTCTTTCAGACTGAGCGAATCGCGATGGAGCAGGTGGGGATGGGAACAGTCAACTTCGTCAATAGCGTCAACAAGTACTTCCTGGCATTCAACCGTGAGCGATCAGGACTTGAACAGGGGATAGGGCGACAATAGGTTCTAATTAATCGATAGGTTGGTTCGGTTTTTTGCGGTTTTCGTATCTTTAAAATCGATTAATATGGCGCTCATTCCCCACATCCGTTCAAGGAAACTGCAAGATGAGCCCTACCATCAAAGCCCTCCTTTCCACCCGCGCCGGTTTTGGCGTCAGCTTGTTGCGTGTTCTGATTGGTTTCATACTCATGGCGCACGGCGCACAAAAGCTCTTCGGTTGGTTCGGCGGCTACGGCCTTGAGGGGACCGGCCAGTGGATGGAAAGCATCGGACTGGCACCTGGTTATCTGATGGCCATGCTTTCCGGCAGTGCCGAGTTCTTCGGCGGGCTGGGTTTACTGCTCGGGCTGCTGGCGCGTCCCGCGGCGCTGGTGCTGAGTGCAACGTTGGTGGTGGCAATTTTCACTGTGCACATTAGCAACGGCTTGTTTATGGCCAACAATGGCTATGAGTTCGCGCTTGCGTTGATGGCCGGCACCCTCGCCATTCTCTCAGAAGGCGCCGGTCGGGTGTCGTTGGATCGCCTGATAGCCCGCTGACATATGCCTGCAAACCGTTAACGGCAAACTGCAAGTGAGCAGCCACTTGCAGCTTGCCATCAGACGCTCTAGGATAACGCTTGCGCCGATTTAAACAGCTACTTGCGGGGCGCAGGAAAGGTCTGCAAGGCCATCCGAAATACCGCTAAAGCGCTGGTTCGGTGACGCCTCCCACCGCTGCCCAGCGGGATCTGCGAGGCGGAGAGATACTCCATGAGTTGCCCACGTACCAGCGTCTGCTTGACTCCACTGCCAGCCGATCAGGCCGCACGCACGCCTCGCATCCTTTTAGGTGGTCAGCACCAACCCACACTGCTGCGCAATCTCGATGGATTTTCCCGCCGCAAGGGTCAAGCCCGCGCCTTCCTCATCCAGTTCGCCGAAAACGCCTGCGACCTTGCCCGGTACGCCAGTGACCGCTTTGATCTGGCAGTCATCCAGGCACCGACGGGCGAACAGGCTGGCGAAATCATCGGTCACCTTACCCGCATTGCCCGCCAGGGATTGATTACGCGCAGCTGATTCTCTGGTAGATGTCGTGCGCTGTGTTTTTTGGTTAAGCTCCCAGCCCCGCCAGGCCGATGTCGCCTGCGCAGGTAGTCGTGAGGAGAGCGAGCGGTTTGAGCACCAATATCATCACCATCGAAGGCCATGAGGCGCTCAAGAAGGAGCTGGATCATTTGTGGCGCGTCTACCGTCCGGAGATCACGCAGAAGGTAACGTGGGCGGCGTCTTTGGGCGATCGCAGCGAGAACGCTGATTATCAGTACAACAAGAAGCTGCTGCGCGAGATCGATCGTCGGGTCCGCTATCTGCGCAAACGTCTCGAGGACGTCAAAGTGGTGAGTTATTCGCCACAACAGGAGGGGCGCGTGTTCTTTGGCGCCTGGGTCGAGATCGAGAATGACGAGGGGCAGACCCTGGCGTTTCGTATCGTCGGCTACGACGAGATCCATGGCCGCAACGACTATATTTCCATCGATTCGCCCATGGCCCGTGCTTTGCTTAAAAAGGAGGAGGGCGACGAGGTGCGAGTGCATACCCCAACCGGCGATGCGACCTGGTACATCAATCGCATCCACTATGGCGCGACCTGAGCACGCCATGGCGGATGGTGGTCAGGTGTCTCGCAACACGCTCAAGGGTGATGCATTGAGCGCACGCCGGGTGCCGAAGACGCCGGCTGCGCCCACCAGCAGTGCGCCGATCAGTGGCAGCACCAGTAGCCACGGATGCGGTGCCCATTGCAGGTTAAAGGCGTAGCGGTACAGCCCCCAACTGATCAGCTCGCAGCCCAGTGCTGCCAATACACCGCTGGCCGCGCCGAGCAGGCCGAACTCGATGCGCCGGGCCTTGACCAGCAGGGCGCGTCCGGCACCGAGTGCGCGCAGCAGGGCGCCTTGGCGAATGCGCTCGTCCAGAGTGGCCTGTAATCCAGCGAGCAGTCCCGTCACACCCGCCGCCAATACGAACAGCAGTACGTACTCTACAGCCAGGGTGACCTGGGCCAGGATGCTGCGCAGTTGCCCCAGCAGTGCATCGACCTGCAGCAGGGTCACGGCCGGGAAGGCGCGTGACAGTGCGACCACTTCAGCATCGTGGCCTGGCGCGAGGTAGAAGCTGGTCAGGTAGGTGGCTGGCAGTCCTAGCAGCGTACCCGGCTGGAAGATCATGTAGAAATTGGGCTGGAAGCTGTCCCAATGTACGGTCCGCAGGCTGGTGACCTGTGCCTGACGCTGCTCGCCCCCGATATCGAAGGTCAACAGGTCGTTAAGTTTCAGGCCCAGGCTGGCAGCCAGATCGGCTTCGACCGACACGCCGGGAGGCCTGTTATCGGGGGGGGATGATTGCCACCAAGTGCCGTCGACTATGGCATTGCCCTGGGGCAGATTGGCGGCCCAAGTCAAGCTCAGATCACGCTGTACGGCCCGCTCCCCAGCAGAGTCTTTGCTCACCCGTTGCTGGACCGATTGCCCGTTGATCTGCGTGAGCCGGCCTGGCATGACGGGATACAACGGGGCGGACGTGGCGTTGAGTTCGCGTAACCGCTGGGTAAACGGCTCGCGGTCGTCCGGCAGAATGTTGAGGGCGAAGTGATTGGGCGCGTCTTCGGGCAACTGGGCCTGCCAGTTGTCGAGGAGCTCCGCGCGCAGCAGTGCGATCAGCGCCATGGCCAGCAGTATCAGGCCGAAGGCGAGTGCCTGTCCGGCGGCGGCCAGCGGGTGACGCAGCAGTTGACCCAGGCCCAGTCGCCAGGCAAGCGGGGCGGCGGACAGCATTCGCCTCAGGCTGCGCAGGGCCAGCAGCAAAAGGCCGGCGAGCAGGGTTGCGGCCACGATCCCGCCGCCGAGCAGGGCGAATGTCAGGATCAGGTCGAGGCTCAGCCGCCACATGATCAGCCCCAGAGCAAACAGTGCGGCGCCGTACACCAGCCAACTGCTGGGCGGGGTGGGTAGCAGGTCGCGGCGAAGGACGCGCAGAGGCGGGACCCGTCCCAGCGCGGCCAAAGGTGGCAGAGCGAAGCCGGCCAGCGCGACCAGTCCGGTGCCGATGCCGGCCAGCGCCGGCGCAAGATTGCCGGAAGGGACCGCACTGGGCAGTAGCCCTTGCAGCAACGCGAACAGCCCAAGTTGTGCCAGCCAGCCCACCCAGGCACCGCTCAGCGATGCGACCAGGCCCAGCACGGTCAACTGCAGTGAAAAAAGGCCCAGTGCCTGGTGGCGTGACAAGCCCAGGCAGCGAAGTAGGGCGCTGGCATCGAGACGGCGAGCGGCGTAGCGGCTGGCTGACAGCGCCACTGCCACGCCGGCCAACAACACCGCCACCAGGCTGGCCATGTTCAAGTAACGCTCGGCGCGACCAAGAGCGCCACCGATCTGACGATTGCCATCACGGGTATCGAGCAATCGCTGGTTGGCGGCTAACTGCTGCTCGATTGCCTGGCGATAGCTTTCCAGCGCTTGGGGCTCGCCGCGCCAGAGGTCGCGATAGGTAACCCGGCTGCCCGGTTGGATCACTCCAGTGGCCTCCAGATCGGCCATGTTCATCAGCACGCGCGGGGTAAGGCTGTAGAAATTGCCGGCACGATCCGGCTCGTACGTGAGCACACGGGTCATGCGCAGGGGTTTCATGCCCACGTCGATGCTATCGCCGAGTGACAGCCCGAGCGCCGTCAACAGGCGCGCTTCTACCCACGCCTCACCCGGCGCAGGGCTAGCTCCTGGGCTTTCGCTGCCGTAGGGCGTGGCTGCGCTGCGCAGCTCCCCGCGCAAGGGGTAGGCCGAGTCGACTGCCTTGATGCTGGAGAGCTGGATGCCCGCGTCGGCGGCCACCACACTGCTGAACTCAACCACGCGGGCGTGCTGAAGACCGCGTGATGTGCCCGCGTCGAGTTGCTCGATTCGGATGGGGGAGGAGCCTTGCAGCACCAGGTCGGCTGCCAGGAATTCGCTGGCCCGCAGTTGCATGGCGCTGTTGAGGCGAGCGCCGAAGTAAGCGATGGCGGTGCTGGCTGCTACTGCCACCAGCACCGCCAAGAACAGCACTCGCACTTCGCTCGCGCGAGCATCGCGCAGCAGTTGGCGCAGGGCCAGCGTGCACAAATGCTTGACCGACAGGCGCGTCATTGAGGCGCCTGCGGCGCGACGAGGCGACCGGCCTCGAGGTGGATCAAGCGGCGGCACCGCTTGGCCAGGCGCTCGTCATGGGTCACCAGGACCAGGGTGGTATCACGCTCGCGGTTCAGCTCGAACAGCAGATCACTGATGCGCTCGCCGGTCTGGCTGTCGAGGTTTCCGGTAGGCTCGTCAGCGAACAGTACCGCCGGATGTGCAGCAAAAGCCCGTGCAATCGCCACCCGTTGCTGTTCACCGCCGGACAGTTGCCGAGGTGTGTGACTCATTCGATGGCCCAGGCCGACCCGATCGAGCAAGGCGCGCGCTTGTTCGCGTGCGTCGCGGCGACCGTCGAGCTCCAGGGGTAGCATCACGTTTTCCAGGGCGTTGAGGCTGTCCAGAAGCTGAAATGACTGGAACACGAAGCCGACATGCTCGGCGCGCACCTGGGCGCACTGGTCCTCGTCCAGTGCGCCCAGGTCGTGGCCGGCCAGCAGTACATTGCCCCCGCTGGGCCGATCAAGACCGGCGAGCAATCCGAGCAGGGTCGACTTGCCGGAGCCGGACGCGCCAACGATCGCCAGGCTGTCCCCTTGGCTGAGATCCAGCGACAGGGGGTGGAGGATGGTAAGGTCGCCTTCCGCGCTGGAGACCACTTTGCTAAGGTTCTGCGCAACGAGAATGCTGGGGCTCATGGAGAATCCAATGCGAATGTGGTGGTTGAGCGCCGGTCTGGCCCTGTGCGGCCTGGCTCAAGGCGCGGCGGCGGGGACGGTGCTGATTGTCGGCGATAGTATCAGCGCAGGTTTTGGCCTGGATACCCGCCAGGGCTGGGTCACGCTGCTGCAGCAGCGCCTGCATGACGAGGGATTCGCTGATCAAGTGGTCAACGCGTCGATCAGTGGTGACACCAGTGCCGGGGGGCAGGCGCGGCTACCGGCGCTGCTTGCGGCGCACAAGCCGGATCTGGTGGTGCTCGAGTTGGGCGGTAACGACGGGCTGCGGGGACAGCCGCCACAGCAATTGCAACAAAATCTTGCATCAATGATCGATCGCTCGCGGGCCGCGGGTGCCAAGGTGGTATTGCTGGGCATGCGTCTGCCACCCAATTATGGTGTTCGCTATACCTCCGCATTCGCTCAGGTCTATGAGCAGTTGGCTAGCGACAAGAAGGTGCCCTTGGTGCCGTTTTTCCTCGAGGGCGTCGGTGGCGTCCCGGCGTTGATGCAGGCCGACGGTATCCACCCGGCCGAAGGCGCCCAGCAGCGCCTGCTGGACAATGCATGGCCGACGATAAAACCCATGCTCTGACGCTTTCAACGGGGAACGCTTTCGGCTAATGTTGCGCCCCCCGTTTCGAGTGCCCCCGATGCCCCGCCCCGCCTGGTCCCTGTACGCCTATCAACTGATCGAGCCCGACGAGCAATTGGATCTGTTCGCGTGTCAGGAGGTGCGTGTTCATCTCGCCGCGCGTCAACTCGAACTGGGTGCTCCAGCCGACCGCACCTTGTGTGGCGGATTGCTGCCAGCGCAGCCGCGCTGGTCTTCGGTGCAGCGTACGGTCTATCGCGATGAGCGCCTTTGCCCTTTGTGCCGCGCAATCCTCGATGCCCAGCGGCGGGGCACCCGGCCGGTGTGGCCCGAGCTCTGAGCACGCCTTTCATCATTTGTCATTCTTGCGTACCCGGCCGATGCCTCCCCCTCGGCAACAGCCGAGTGTACAATCGAACCTCTTGAACCCTCTGTCGAAGGATTTACCGGATGCTGCCGCGCTTTACCGCCGTCACCCGTTGCCTGTCCCTGGCTGCCCTGCTGATGACCGGTCCCGCCGTCGCGCTGGAGCTGCCACTGCCACCGCCCGGAGAAGATGTCGTCGGCCAGGTGCGCACGATCAAGGCCAAGTACGAGGACACCTTCGCCGACATCGGCACCGCCAACGACCTGGGCTACCTGGAAATGATCGCGGCCAACCCCGGCGTCGATCCCTGGCTGCCGGGTGCCGGTACAGAGATCATCCTGCCGACGCGCTATATCCTGCCCCCGGGGCCGCGCGAGGGGATCGTCATCAATCTGGCCGAGTACCGCCTTTATTACTACCCTAAAGGGCAGAATGTGGTGTACACCTTCCCGCTGGGTATCGGTCGTGAGGGCTGGGGCTCGCCAGTGGCCAATACCAAGATTACCGCCAAGACGCCCAACCCTACCTGGACCCCGCCGGCCTCCATCCGTGCCGAGCACGCCGCTGACGGGGATATCTTGCCCGCCGTAGTGCCGGCCGGCCCCGACAACCCACTGGGGCCCTTCAAATTCACCCTAGGCCTGCCGGGCTATCTGATTCATGGGTCGAACAAGAAGTTCGGCATCGGTATGCGCACCAGTCATGGCTGCTTCCGCATGCTCAACAACAATGTGGTCTCGCTCTCGGAGATGGTCCCTGTGGGCACGCCGGTGCGCATCATCAACGAACCCTACAAGTTCGGCGTGAGCGGCGGTAAGGTGTACCTGGAGGCGCATACGCCCTTGGACGAGCAGGGCAATCCTTCGGTCGTGGACAAGCACACGGCTGTCATCAATGCATTGCTCAAGCGCGAAGATCTCGCCAACAATCTGCGCATGAACTGGGACATGGTGCGCGACGTGGTCGCCGCCGAAGATGGTATCCCTGTCGAGATCGCTGTACCCGGCACTGGCCAGGGTGGCACCTCGATGGTCTCTGAAATTCCGCCCGAGATTCAGTAGCCGTAGCGATGTCTAGCCAGGCCCGCCTCATGGCGGGCTTTCTTCATCCTGAGCTTCTGTGTCGGCGGATGGACGCGCATAAAAAAGCCGACCCACGAATGGGTCGGCTTCTCAATAATCCGTGAGGACTATTACTTGCGGCTGGCTTTGTCCAGCATACGCAGAGCGCGCTCGTTGGCTTCGTCAGCGGTCTGCTGAGCCTTCTGAGCGGCGGCCAGAGCGTCGTCAGCCTTACGATAGGCTTCGTCAGCACGGGCTTGAGCGCGAGCAGCTGCGTCTTCGGTCGCAGTCAGACGAGCTTCGGTTTCTTTGGATACGCTGCTGCAACCGGTAGCCAGAACTGCGGCCAGAGCCAGAGCAGAGAATTTCAGAACGTTGTTCATCGTGTTCCCCTTCAAGGACTTTCTATTAAATAGCCATCTCTCGGAAAAGAGAAACTGGCCGGCGTACATACTACCCATTACTTGTAGTAAGTAAACTGACTGAGCGCAAGAAGCGTAAAAAAAATGTTGCCAGAAGCCCCGTATGGCAAGCCTTGCGATGAAGTTGACGCTGCTGATCCATCCGCCTCTCAGCGCTGCCCCAAGAAACTTTTCGTTGAACTAAGGGTGACTTGCACGGTCATGCAGCGTCTCAGGTACTAGAGCATCCGGCTGGCAGTTTGGTATTGATCGATGCCCGTCAGGCGATCCTTCTGCGCGCCATTGTTAGTCTGCACGGCTTGAGCAACGGCGCCTTGTCCGCCTACTATCTACCGCATCAGCGACCGCGAACGATTGCCAATGCGTAGTGGTCGAAGTGGCATTGGGTGGCGTCGAGCGCGCTCCGCCGGATAAATCATCGTTCAAGGCCAAGGTCTGCCATAAGGCCTGCGAGGAGTAGTGATGAGTGAAGCGCTGACCATCCACCATGACCAAGTCGGTCATCAGTTCGAGACCAATGTCGACGGTCATCGTGCTTATCTCACCTACATGGATCTGGGCAAGCAGACGCTCGATATTTATCGCACCTTCGTTCCAAACGCGCTGCGCGGACGTGGCATCGCTGCCGCGTTGACGGAGAAAGCGCTGGAGTATGCCGAGCAGATGGGATACACCGTGATTCCCTCATGTTCCTATGTCGAACGCTACATGGAGCGTCAGCAGCGACATTCCAGCAAGGCCTGATCGGCTTACACCTACGAAAACGCCGGGCAATTGCCCGGCGTTTTCGTAGGTGTTCCGTCACTGCGATGCATCAGCCACGCTGACGTTTTGGCAGTACGTCCTTGAGTTTGGCGTGCATGCTGCGCAGGCTTTTCTCGGTCGCGGCCCAATCGATACAAGCATCGGTCACGGAGACGCCGTACTGGAGATCTTCCAGGTTTTTCGGAATCGCCTGACAGCCCCAGTTCAAATGGCTTTCCACCATCAGGCCGATGATCGACTGGTTGCCCTCGAGGATCTGGTTGGCCACGTTGTCCATGACCAGAGGCTGCAAAGCAGGGTCTTTGTTGGAGTTGGCATGGCTGCAGTCGACCATGATATTGGGCTTGATCTTGGCTTTGGCTAGATCCTGCTCGCACAGCGCCACACTGACCGAGTCGTAGTTGGGCTTGCCATTGCCGCCGCGCAGTACCACGTGGCCATAGGCGTTGCCTTTGGTAGTGACGATGGAGACGCCACCTTCCTGGTTGATGCCCAGGAAGCGGTGCGGCTTGGAGACCGACTGCAGGGCATTGATCGCAACGGTGAGGCCGCCGTCCGTGCCGTTCTTGAAGCCAACCGCCGACGACAGTCCAGAGGCCATTTCACGGTGGGTCTGGGATTCAGTGGTGCGCGCGCCGATGGCCGACCAACTGATCAAGTCCTGCAGGTACTGGGGTGAGATCGGGTCCAAGGCTTCGGTGGCGGTGGGCAGGCCCATCTCGGCCAGGTCCAGCAGTAGCTTACGACCGATGTGCAGACCGTCCTGGATCTTGAATGAGTCATCCAGGTACGGGTCGTTGATCAGACCTTTCCAGCCAACAGTGGTACGAGGTTTCTCAAAGTACACGCGCATGACCAGATAGAGCGTGTCGGACACTTCTTCGGCCAGCACTTTGAGGCGCTCGGCATACTCATGGGCAGCCTTGATGTCGTGGATGGAGCATGGGCCGATCACGACGAACAGGCGGTGATCCTTGCCGTCGAGGATGTCGCGTACCACTTCGCGGCCAGCCGTCACGGTCTGCAGGGCCTTGGCGCTGAGCGGGATTTCTTTCTTCAGCTGATCGGGGGTGATCAGGGTCTCGTTGGAGGCAACGTTGAGGTCATCGATCGGTAAATCAGCCATCGTGTTACTCGTCAGGTCACGGGTGCCGGCCGCCAGCAAACCCCGTGCGGCCCAGCAGCAGATTGTTCGCAGCGGGGGGAGCCGAACCTTAGCGCGTTACGTCGGGCGCGACAATGGTCATGGCCCTGTCCAGGAGGATTAACCCTGCCGACGGAGACGCTAGGTATAGTGGCGCGATCAAACGACGGTCGCTGCCTGCAGGCATGCGGTCGAGCAGACTTCGCCTGGACAGGAGGGCAGCATGGTTTCCCGCACTACACGCATCGGCATCATCGGTAGCGGTGCAATCGGTGGCTTCTATGGATTGATGCTGGCCCGCGCTGGTTTCGATGTGCACTTTCTGTTGCGTAGCGAGTACGCGGTGGTGCAAAAGGATGGGCTGAGTATCGATAGCGCCCTCCATGGAGCACTGCACATGAAGGTGCAGGCCTACGCCTCGGCTGGCGACATGCCGCCCTGTGACTGGCTGCTGGTCGGCGCCAAGGCCACCAGTAATGCCGAGCTGGCGCCGCTGCTCGTCCAGGCCGCAGCACCCGGTGCCCGTGTCGTATTGCTGCAGAACGGACTGGGCGTCGAGGAGCAATTGCGCCCTGCGCTGCGCGACGACATGCATCTGCTCGGCGGGCTGTGCTTCATCTGCGTGAATCGCCAGGCGCCCGGGGTCATTCGCCATCAAGCGCTGGGTGCGATCAACCTGGGCTACCACAGCGGCCCGGATGGCGTTGATGCTGGCGTAATCGCTGCTGAAGGCGCTGGGCTGTTCCGCGCCGCAGGGGTTGATTCGCAGCCGATGGACGACGTTGGCCAGGCGCGCTGGCAGAAATTGGTGTGGAATGTGCCTTACAACGGACTCTCAGTACTGTTGCAAGCCAGCACCAAAGCACTGATGAGCGATCCAGGCAGCCGTGAGCTGGTGCGCGCGCTGATGCACGAAGTGGTCATCGGGGCTCAGGCCTGTGGGCAGGTTTTACCTCAGGGCTATGTCGAGCACCTGTTGCGCGTGACCGATCAGATGCCCGAATACTGGCCGAGCATGTACCACGATCATGTTCATCGCAGACCGCTGGAACTGCAGGCGATCTATGCCGAGCCACTGGCCCGTGCGCGGCAGGCCGGTTGTCATTTACCGAGGATCGAATCCCTGTACCAGGCGCTGACGTTCATCGACCGACGTAACCGCGCCGACTGAGCGACTTCCGCAACTCGGCCCGCGACGGCGAGACGCTGCCGCGCAGGCGCTGCTAAGCTCAAGCGTGCTCTGCCCGCCGAGGCAGTCGAGGAGGCCGTATGATCCGCTCCATGCTGTACGCCACCGATCTTGGCGTCTACGCGCCTTTCGTCATGCAGCATGCTCTGGCCCTGGCACGCACGTTCGAGGCGCAGTTGTATGTGATCCACGCTGTCGAGCCGATGGGCCAGTTCGCCGAATCGCTCCTGCAGAGCTACCTCGATGAGCAGACGCTCGAGCGGTTGCACTCCCAGGGAGTGAATACGGTCATGGCCAACATAGAGCAGCGTGTGCTGGAAAGCTTTCGCGACGAGCTGGGCGAGGATGCTGACCTGGCCGTGATCAAGGCTGTGCGCGTGCGTCAGGGTGATCCGGCGCAAGTCATTCTGGAGCAGGCCCAGCGTCTGGCGGTTGACCTGCTGATCTTCGGCAGTCACGCCGAGGGCGCAGGGGTCGACGTGCCCATTGGAAGGACTGCGGTGCGGCTGCTCCAACTATCGCCTGTACCGGTGTATATGGTGCCGTTGGCTCAGCACCTGGGTCGTAGGAAAGGCTGAAACTGGCAGTAGGTCTTTTCCGTCAGACGTAACAAAATAGTTCTAGATTTCTTCATCTGACCACTAATATAGTTATAACTCGTCGCTGCCAGCAGCCGGTGACCTACCGCTGATCCGAGGGAAACCTATGAAGCTTCAACAACTGCGCTACATCTGGGAAGTGGCGCACCATGACCTCAACGTCTCTGCCACTGCGCAGAGTCTTTACACCTCCCAGCCGGGGATCAGCAAGCAGATCCGCCTTCTGGAGGATGAGTTGGGGGTCGAAGTCTTCGCCCGCAGCGGCAAGCACCTGACCCGCGTCACGCCGGCCGGTGAGCGCATCATCACGACTGCCGGTGAAATTCTGCGCAAGGTCGAGAGCATCAAACAGATCGCCCAGGAATTCTCCAACGAGAAGAAGGGGACGCTGTCGATCGCCACCACCCACACCCAGGCGCGCTATGCGTTGCCACCGGTGATCAGCAATTTCATCAAGCAGTACCCTGAAGTGTCCTTGCACATGCACCAGGGCTCGCCGATGCAGATCGCAGAGATGGCGGCCGATGGCACCGTCGATTTCGCCATCGCCACCGAAGCGCTGGAGTTGTTTGGCGACCTGATCATGATGCCCTGCTACAAGTGGAATCGTTGCGTTGTGGTGCCTCAGGGGCACCCGCTTACCAAGCTGCCCAAGCTCACCCTTGAGGCGCTGGCCGACTACCCCATCGTCACTTATGTGTTTGGTTTCACCGGTCGCTCGAAGCTGGACGAGGCGTTCAATCATCGCGGTCTGACGCCGAAGGTGGTGTTCACGGCGGCCGACGCTGATGTGATCAAAACTTACGTACGCTTGGGCCTGGGCGTGGGCATCGTGGCCAAGATGGCGGTCGATGCGAAGCTTGACAGCGATCTGGTCTGCCTGGACGCCAGCGAGTTGTTCGAAGCCAGCATCACCAAGATTGGCTTCCGTCGCGGCACTTTCCTGCGCGGCTTCATGTGCGACTTCATCGAAAAGTTCGCCCCTCACCTGACCCGCGAGGTGATGGCCAAAGCCATCCAGTGCCACAACAAGCAGGAGCTCGAGGCCCTGTTCGAAGGCGTCGAGCTGCCGGTGCACTAGAACGGCAGCTGCAAGCTATAAGCTTTGAGCTTCAAGAAAGAGCAGGCCGTGTGTGGTCTGCTCTTTTTGCTTGCAGCTTGCAGCTTGCAGCTTGCAGCTGTTCAGCCTTTGCTGATCAGGTTGCCCGCATGCAGGCCGCATTCCTTCTGGGTCGATTCCTCCCACCACCAACGGCCTTCGCGTTCGTGTTGGTTCGGTAGCACTGGGCGGGTGCACGGCTCGCAGCCGATGCTGATGAAGCCGCGTTCGTGGAGGCTGTTGTAGGGCAGCTCGAGCATGCGGATGTAGCCCCAGACTTCCTCGCTGGACATCTGTGCCAGGGGATTGAACTTGTACAGGGTGCGCTCGGCTGTGGAGAAGGCCGAGTCGATTTCCAGTGCTGCCACCTGGCTGCGAGTGCCGGGGCTCTGGTCGCGGCGCTGACCGGTCGCCCAGGCGCTGACGCCCGCCAGCTTGCGGCGCAGAGGTTCGATTTTGCGAATGCCGCAGCATTCGCCGTGGCCGTCCTTGTAGAAACTGAATAGCCCTTTGTCCTTGACGAAGGGGTCGAGCTTGGCGCGATCCGGGCTGAGAATTTCGATCGGCAGGCTGTAATGCTCGCGAACCTGATCGATGAAACGGTAGGTTTCCGGGTGCAAACGGCCGGTGTCCAGGCTGAAGACCTTGACCTGCTTGTTCAGCTTCCACGCCATGTCGACCAGCACCACATCTTCAGCACCGCTGAAGGAGATCCACAGGTCGTCACCGAAATGCTCGAAGGCGAGCTTGAGAATATCCTGGGGGGACTTGCTGGCGTAGGTCGCCGCCAGGGTGGCGACATCGAAGATTTGGCTCATCAGGCGGTTTCCATCGTGTGTATGGCGCTGTGCGCTCGTAGTGGGGCGATGGTAACAAAAAATGGCGTGGCAGACGCTTCCATCTCCGTCTGTCCGACCGCAATCACAGTCCTTGCAGGGTTTGCATCAGCACGCGGACTTTGGCGATGGATTCTTCGTATTCGGCTTCCCAGTTCGAATCGGCTACCACCGCGCCGCCTCCCCAACAACTGACTTGGCCGTCTTTGACCAGCAGGCTGCGGATGGCGATGGAGCTGTCCATTTCGCCACGTACGTCGATGTACAGCAGCGAGCCGCAATACAGCGCCCTTCGGGTCGGTTCCAGCTCGTCGATGATCTGCATGGCGCGGATCTTTGGTGCGCCGGTGATGGAGCCACCGGGGAAGCTGCCGGCGATCAGGTCGAGCGCATCCTTGTCGTCAGCCAGTCGGCCAGTGATGCTGCTGACCAGGTGATGGACATTCGGATAGCTTTCCAGGCTGAACAGCTCCGGTACCTTCACCGAGCCGATCTGGCAAGTGCGCCCTATGTCGTTGCGCAGCAGGTCAACGATCATCAGGTTTTCGGAGCGGTCTTTTTTGCTGGCTTGCAATTCGCGCGCGTTGCGCAGGTCTTCGGCAGGGTCTTCGGCGCGTGGGCGAGTGCCTTTGATCGGCCGGGTTTCGACCTGCCGCTGGCTGACGCGGACGAAGCGCTCGGGCGAGAAACTCAGTAGTGCGCTATTCGGGGTGAGCTGTTGGAACCCCGAGAAGGGCGTCGGGCAAGCGGCGCGCAGTGCCTGGTAGGCATGCCACGCGTCGCCTTGGCAGGGTGCGCGAAAACGCTGGGTCAGGTTGATCTGGTAGCAATCGCCCGCTTGGATGTAGCGCTGCACCTGGTCGAATGCAGCTCGGTAGTGTTCCGGTGCGAGATCGCCCTGCATGGGGGCCAGCAGCCTGAAGGTTTCGACTGAAGGTGACTCTGTTTGCTCGAACAGGTCGATCAGGCGCAGACGTTCAGCGTGTGGGAGTGCCGGGTGAAACATCAGTTGCGAGGTATGCAGCGCATGGTCCGTGATCATCGCCCAGGCATACAGGCCCAGTTGCGCATCGGTTAGTTTGAGGTCGTCCGTGGCCAGCTCGGGCAGGCGCTCCAGCCGTCGACCGAAGTCATAGCTCAGATAACCGATCAGACCGCCGGCAAAAGGTAGCTCGCTGCCGTCGGGGAGTCTGGCTTCACCCAGTTCGCTCAGTCCCTGGCGCAGTCGATCCAGGAATGCCTGGCCGCTTTCGCCGTCGGCGGCTTGCAGTTGCTGAATGGGCCAGGCACTGAACAGGTCGAAACGCCCACGCTCGGCAATCGGGCGCGCGCTGTCGAGCAGAATGGCGCCCGGAGCCTGACGCAGGCGCCCGAAATAATGCCCTGGATCGGGTCGGTAGGGCAGGGGATGAAGGGTACAGGTCGGCATCGGCATCGGCGGCGCTGAAAAACAAGGAGGGGGATTGTAGGCCGCTGTAGGACGGGTGCCTAGCACCCGCCCTATTGGAGCCAGTACCTCACTGCTGAACGACGTGGCCGAACAGGTTTTGCGCCACATGCACGCGGGTCTCGGCATCTTCGCTGATACCGTCCTTGGCCAAGGCCTCGATGTGCGCCTCGATGGCATGGGTCCGTTGGGTCAGGCCGCAGTCGTTGGCGATCTGAATATTCAAGCCCGGGCGGGCGTTGAGTTCGAGGATCAGTGGACCCTTCTCCTGGTCCAGTACCATGTCCACGCCGATGTAGCCGAGGCCGCACAGTTCATAACAACTGGCCGCCAGCTTCATGAAACCGTCCCAGTTCGGCAATTGCACACCGTCCACCGAGTTGGTGGTGTCCGGATGCTTGCTGATGATGCGGTTCAGCCAGGTTCCACGAAGGGTGACGCCGGTGGCCAGGTCGACACCCACGCCGATTGCGCCCTGGTGCAGGTTGGCCTTGCCGCCGGATTGCCGAGTGGGCAGGCGAAGCATGGCCATCACCGGATACCCCATCAGCACGATGATGCGGATGTCCGGTACCCCTTCGTAGCTGATGCTCTTGAAGATCTGGTCCGGCGTCACCCGGTACTCGATCAACGCGCGGTCGCGATGCCCGCCCAGCGAGTACAAGCCGGTGAGGATGCTGGAGATCTGATGCTCGATCTCTTCATGGCTGATGATCTTGCCCGACACCGTTCGATAGCGATCCTCGAAGCGGTCGGCGACAACCAATATGCCATCACCCCCTGCGCCTTGGGCGGGTTTGATCACGAAATCGCTGCGACCGCCGATGATCTGGTCGAGCTTGTCGATCTCTTTTTCGGTCTCGATGACGCCGTACATTTCCGGCACGTGAATGCCGGCTGCCAGTGCACGCTCTTTGGTGATGATCTTGTCATCGACGATCGGATACAGATGGCGCTTGTTGTACTTGAGTACATAGTCCGCGTTGCGCCGGTTGATGCCCATGATGCCCCGGGCTTCCAGGGCCTTCCAGGTCTTGATCAGTCCGAACATCAGGCGTCAGCCTTCTTCAGGAATGCCTTGAAGCGCACGAGCTCGGTCAGGCGGTAGCCGCGGTAGCGACCCATCGCCAGCATGAAGCCCACCAGAATCAACAGCACCGCCGGGAAGGTGAAGACGAAGTACACCGCTTCCGGCACGGTCATCAGCAGGTGCGCCAGCGAGGCGGCGAACAAGGTGCCGATGGCGACTTTCATCGCATGGCCGCCACCGCGTTCTTCCCAGGTGATCGACAGGCGTTCGATGGTCATGGTCAGGATCACCATCGGGAACAGGGCTACCGACAGTCCGCGTTCCAGGCCCAGCTTGTGGCTGAACAGGCTGATGGCGGCGATCAGTACCACCACGAAGGTCAGCACCACCGACAAGCGCGGCAGCATCTGCAGTTTAAGGTGTTCGAGATAGGAGCGCAGCGACAGGCCCAAGGCCGTGATCACCGTGAACAGCACGATGCCGAAGCCCAGCTGCGTCTCGCGGAATGCCAGGGCGATCAGTACGGGGGTGAAGGTGCCCAGGGTCTGGATGCCGATCAGGTTGCGCAGCACCAGGATCACCAGCACGCCGATCGGGATCATCACCATGATCATGAAGGTTTGCTGGGTTTGCAGTGGCAAGCCGTACAGGGAGTACTCGAGGAAATCGGCGTCGGTGTTCTCGTCGGTCAGCTTGGCCAGGCGAATGGCATTCATCTCGCTGTTGTTCATGCTGAAGGTGACTGTGGCTTTCTTGCCGCCGTCGACGGTGATCAGGTTGTCATCGCCTGTCCACCACAGCAGGCGATCGTTGGGCAGGCCTTGCTCGCCGGTTTCCGGGTTGAAGTACAGCCAGTCATTGCCGTTGAAGCTGCGCAGCCACAGTTCAGGGCTCTGCGGCGTATCGGCCACCAAGCGCACGGTATGGACCTTTTCCATCGGCACGTGGGCGATCGACAGCAGCAGGTCGATGACCTGGGCCTTTTTCAGCGGCGAGCTGTCACCGGCCAGCAGGAGCTTGGCGTTGTCGTCGTTGGGGTTGTTGACGCGCTTGATGGTCTCGCTGACGAAGGTCTCGACGTCGGCCGAATGCTGGCGAATAGGGGCCATGAGCGCTTCGGCGGCGATCTTCTCCGGACCCTCGACGGCCAGGCTGTCGCGGAAAGTCGGGCCTTTGATCTTGGCCTTTTCGGTGCTGTAGCGCTTGGTCAGGACCAGGCGGTAGTAAAGGGTCTGGTTACCGCTGGCGCGACGGGCCGACCAGGTGACCTTGCGGTTGCCGTCAGCGCGGTTGACGCTGACGCCATAGTTGTTGGAGATGAAGCTCTCGTTGAGGCTGACGTAATCACGGTTCAGCGGCGGAACGTACATCTGGATCTTCACCGGGTCCTTGGGACTGGCGACGAACTCGACCTTGGCGTCGATGTTCCACAGATCGTCCGTCTCGTCTTCGGTCACCGGGATGCCGAGGACGAAGATCTGATAGCAAGTGACCGTCACGCCCAGCAACACCAGGATGGTGATCAGGACTTTCAGGTGCAGGGTCAGAGAGCGCATCGGGGTTACTCTACTTTGGGAGCTTCGGTGGCGCAGGCAGGTTTGCCGGCCGCGTATTTGAGGCTAGGGTCGACCAGCGCGTCGAAGTGCTTGAGCGCCTCGGAACCGATGAGCAGCGGGAACTGGAACGCGCTGCGGTCGGTGAGGTTGACTTCGATGGTGCGCAGGGCCTGGCCCATGCAGATGTTCAGTTCGATCACCGGGCGATTGGTGTAGGCCTTGCCCTGGTCGGGATCGTAATCGCTGGCGCGTCGCTTGATCTTGCTGATACGGGCCAGGGGACGTTCGATGGGGTGCTTGTGGGCGGCGTCGATGGCCAGGTAGAAGCGTACCCAGCTCTCCCCGTTGCGCTTGAAGCGCTTGATGTCACGGGCGCTGAGCGACGCGGTCTTGGCGCCGGTGTCCAACTTGGCGGCCACTTCGAGGTCCAGGTCGCCCAGGCGGGCGTATTCGTTCAGGCCGTACACGGTCTTCTCGCCCGCGTGGCCGAGCGCCGGCAGTGCGGCGAGGCAGAACAACAGTGAAGAAAAAATGGGTCTCATAGTCCTGGCGCGGTGCTGTCTGAGTTCGGGGCAGGGCGCGAGCGCCTCGTTCATCTGTCAACAGCATGAAATGATGACAGGCACACTATCCGTAATCCTTCGGGAGCGCGGCATTCTATCACGCCGACGTCTTGACGCCAGCGCGCTGCGATCAGACCGCAGCGTTGGGCGGTAAGTTCTGCGTTGGTAGATTGTCGACAATATGGTTTTCGCCTTTGACTATAAATCGGTTTGTGGCTAAATTCAGGGTCGTAAGCCTTAAAGGTGTCGACAATAATGCTACAAGCACCCTCAGCCTTTGCCCCGGCTGCCGAGGATGGCGAAACCCTGTCCGAGCATGTGTTTCGCCGCATCCAGGCGGCCATCGTCAAGGGCGACATCGCGCCCGGCAGCAAGATCTCCGAGCCCGAGCTGGCGCGCACCTATGGCATCAGCCGTGGCCCTCTGCGCGAGGCCATCCACCGTCTGGAGGGGCAGCGTCTGCTGGTGCGCATCCCCCATGTCGGTGCGCGGGTGGTCTCGCTCAATCCTGCCGAGCTGGTCGAACTCTATGAAATCCGCGAGTCGCTCGAAGGTATGGCCTGTCGCTTGGCCGCCGAGCGCATGAGCGTGGAGCAGATCGACGAGCTGCGCCGCGTGCTCGATACCCACGAGCGCGACGCAGCCTTCCAGGCAGGGCTGGGTTACTACCAGCAGGAAGGCGATTTCGACTTCCACTATCGGATCATCCAGGGCAGCGGCAACCAGACCCTGGTGAAGATGCTCTGTGGCGAGTTGTATCAACTGGTGCGCATGTACCGTATCCAGTTCTCGGCCACGCCCAACCGGCCGCGCCACGCCTTCGCCGAACACCACCGCATTCTCGATGCCATCGCCGAACGCGATGGTGAACTGGCCGAACTGCTGATGCGTCGCCATATCGCGGCGTCCAAGCGCAACATCGAGCGTCACTACCAAGGCGCCGACAACACTAGTCCACGAGGTGAGTCATGACTGTGAAGAGCACTCCCGGCCAGCGTTTCCGCGATGCGGTCGCCGCCGAACATCCGCTGCAGGTGGTCGGGACCATCAACGCCAACCATGCGCTGCTGGCCAAACGTGCCGGATTCAAGGCCATCTACCTGTCTGGAGGGGGCGTCGCCGCCGGGTCCCTGGGGTTGCCTGACCTGGGCATCACCGGGTTGGACGACGTACTCACCGATGTCCGCCGGATCACCGATGTCTGCGACCTGCCGCTTCTGGTGGATGTGGACACCGGCTTTGGCGCCTCGGCGTTCAACGTGGCTCGCACGGTGCGCTCCATGAGCAAGTTCGGAGCTGCAGCCATTCATATCGAGGACCAGGTCGGCGCCAAGCGCTGCGGTCATCGACCGAACAAGGAAATCGTCTCGCAGCAGGAGATGGTCGATCGTATCAAGGCGGCGGTCGATGCGCGGACCGACGACAGCTTCGTGATCATGGCGCGCACCGACGCGCTGGCAGTCGAAGGGCTGAACGCGGCCCTGGACCGCGCTGCGGCCTGTGTCGAGGCGGGCGCCGACATGATCTTCCCCGAGGCCATTACCGAGCTGCAGATGTACAAGACCTTCGCTGACCGAGTAAAGGCGCCTATCTTGGCCAACATCACTGAGTTCGGCGCCACGCCACTGTTCACCACCGAGGAGTTGGCAGCCGTCGACGTGTCCTTGGTGTTGTATCCGTTGTCGGCATTCCGCGCCATGAACAAGGCGGCCGAGAACGTCTACACCGCGCTGCGCCGTGATGGCACGCAGAAGCAGGTGGTGGACACGATGCAGACGCGTATGGAGCTTTACGATGCCATTGGCTACCACGCCTTCGAGCAGAGCCTCGATGCGTTGTTCGCACAGAAAAAAGGCTGATGACCGAACAGGTCAGGCCCGATTAGCCAGCAAGACTTCATAACAATTTCAAGAAAGGAGAACCATCCCATGGCCGAAGCAAAAGTACTCAGCGGTGCCGGCCTGCGCGGCCAGGTGGCCGGGCAGACCGCGCTGTCGACCGTCGGCCAGGCCGGTGCCGGCCTGACCTACCGTGGCTACGACGTGCGTGATCTGGCAGCAGGTGCCGAATTCGAGGAAGTGGCGTATTTGCTGCTGTATGGCGAGCTGCCGAGCAAGGCCGAGCTCGCCGACTACAAGCACCGACTCAAAGCGCTGCGTGACCTGCCGCAGGCGCTCAAGGAAGTCCTCGAGCGTATCCCGCGCGACGCCCACCCGATGGATGTCATGCGCACGGGCTGTTCGCTGCTCGGCACGCTGGAGCCGGAGCTGACCTTCGATGCTCAGCGCGACAGGACCGACCGTCTGCTGGCGCTGTTCCCGGCAGTCATGTGCTACTGGTATCGCTTCAGTCACCACGGCGTGCGCATCGACTGCAGCAGCGACGAGGACAGCCTGGGTGGTCATTTCCTTTATCTGTTGCACGGCAAGAAGCCCAGCGATCTGCACGTGAAGGTGATGAACGTCTCGCTGATCCTTTACGCCGAGCACGAGTTCAACGCCTCCACCTTCACTGCGCGCGTTTGCGCCTCGACATTGTCCGATCTTTATTCGTGCATCACAGCGGCCATCGGCGCGCTGCGCGGACCGCTGCATGGCGGCGCCAACGAGGCGGCCATGGAGCTGATCGAGCGCTTCCAAAGTCCGCAGGAGGCCAGCGCCGAACTGCTGCGCATGCTTGAGCGCAAGGACAAGATCATGGGCTTCGGCCATGCGATCTACAAGGAGTCCGATCCGCGCAACGAGGTGATCAAGGGCTGGTCGAAACAGCTCGCCGACGAGGTGGGTGATACCGTGCTCTACCCAGTCTCCGAAGCCATCGACAAGACCATGTGGGAGCAGAAGCGGCTTTTCCCCAACGCCGATTTCTACCATGCCTCGGCGTATCACTTCATGGGCATCCCGACCAAGCTGTTCACACCGATCTTCGTCTGTTCGCGGCTGACCGGCTGGGCCGCGCATGTCTTCGAGCAACGGGCAAACAACCGCATCATTCGACCCAGTGCCGAATACACCGGTGTCGAGCAGCGTCAGTTCGTGCCGATCGATCGGCGCTGACTCACCGGTCGTGGGGCTGCATTGCAGCCCTGTTGCGATCCAAGACCGCTCCCGCAGGGGCGGCGCTGTACCTGTGGGAAGCGGCCTTGGGTCGCGAAAGGGCCGCGCAGCGGCTCCCGATGCCCGGCAATGCTCCTGCTACCGATCACCGTGACGAGCCTGATAACGACATGAACAGCGCATACCGCAAACTCCTGCCAGGCACCGGCCTGGATTATTTCGACGCTCGCCAGGCGGTCGAGGCGATCACGCCCGGCGCCTACGACCGTCTTCCCTACACCTCGCGCGTACTGGCCGAAAACCTGGTGCGCCGCTGCGACCCCGCGACGCTGAACGCCTCGCTGGCGCAGTTGATCGAGCGCAAGCGCGACCTCGATTTTCCCTGGTACCCGGCACGTGTGGTGTGCCACGACATTCTTGGCCAGACTGCATTGGTAGACCTGGCTGGCCTGCGCGACGCCATCGCCGACATGGGCGGCGATCCTGCACAGGTCAACCCGGTGGTGCCGGTGCAACTGATCGTCGACCACTCGCTGGCCGTGGAGTGCGGCGGCTTCGATCCGCAAGCGTTCGAAAAGAACCGCGCCATCGAGGATCGGCGCAACGAAGATCGTTTCCATTTCATCAACTGGACCAAGCAGGCGTTCAAGAACGTCGATGTGATCCAGCCGGGCAACGGCATCATGCATCAGATCAACCTGGAGAAGATGTCGCCGGTCATTCAAAGCGACCATGGCGTGGCGTTCCCGGACACCTGTGTCGGTACCGACAGCCATACCCCGCATGTCGATGCCCTGGGGGTGATCGCGATCGGTGTGGGCGGTCTCGAAGCCGAGAACGTGATGCTGGGGCGTGCGTCGTGGATGCGCCTGCCGGAAATCGTCGGCGTTGAGCTCACCGGCAAGCTCGACCCAGGCATCACCGCCACCGACCTGGTGCTCGCGCTGACCGAGTTCCTGCGCAAGCAGAAAGTGGTCGGCGCCTACCTCGAGTTCCACGGCGTCGGTGCCCAGGCGCTGACCTTGGGCGACCGCGCGACCATCTCCAACATGGCGCCTGAGTACGGTGCCACGGCGGCCATGTTCGCCATCGACCAGCAGACCCTCGACTACCTGCGTCTGACCGGGCGTGAGGATCGCCAAGTGCAGTTGGTGGAGACTTACGCCAAGGTCGCCGGCCTGTGGGCCGACAGCCTGGCCAAGGCCGAGTACGAGCGCACCCTGAGCTTCGATCTGTCGAGCGTGGTGCGCAACATGGCCGGTCCGTCCAACCCGCATGCCCGCGTGGCCACACGCGACCTGGCAGCCAAGGGCATCGCGGGGGCGTGGGAAGACGTGCCGGGACAGATGCCCGATGGGGCGGTGATCATCGCGGCCATCACCAGTTGCACCAACACCAGCAATCCGCGCAACGTCATCGCCGCCGGTCTGTTGGCGCGCAACGCCAACCGCCTCGGACTGACACGCAAGCCGTGGGTGAAGTCGTCTCTGGCGCCGGGTTCCAAGGCGGTCCAGTTGTACCTCAAGGAGGCGGGCCTGGAGCAGGAACTGGAACAGTTGGGCTTTGGCATCGTCGCTTTCGCCTGCACCACCTGCAACGGCATGTCCGGCGCACTGGACCCGGCGATCCAGCAAGAGATCATCGACCGTGACCTGTACGCCACTGCCGTGCTATCGGGCAATCGCAATTTCGACGGACGCATCCATCCCTACGCCAAGCAAGCGTTCCTGGCCTCGCCACCGCTGGTGGTGGCCTACGCCATTGCCGGGACCATCCGCTTCGATATCGAGAAGGATGTACTCGGCGTCGTCGACGGTCAGCAGATCCGCCTGATGGACCTGTGGCCGAGCGATGAGGAGATCGACGCCGTGGTGCGCGCCTCGGTCAAGCCTGAGCAGTTCCGTCAGGTGTACATCCCCATGTTCACCATCGAGGAGGACACCGGGCCGAAGGTTGCGCCGCTGTACGACTGGCGCCCGATGAGCACCTACATCCGTCGCCCGCCTTACTGGGAGGGGGCCCTGGCCGGTGAGCGCAGCCTGCGCGGCATGCGGCCGCTGGCGGTGTTGCCGGACAACATCACCACCGATCACCTGTCGCCCTCCAACGCCATCATGCTCGACAGCGCTGCCGGCGAGTACCTGGCCAAGATGGGCTTGCCGGAGGAGGACTTCAACTCCTACGCCACGCACCGCGGCGATCACCTGACGGCTCAGCGCGCCACCTTCGCCAACCCGAAGTTGTTCAATGAAATGGTGCGCAGCGAAGACGGGAGCGTGAGGCAGGGTTCGCTGGCGCGCATCGAGCCGGAAGGCAAGGTGACGCGCATGTGGGAAGCGATCGAGACCTACATGCAGCGCAAGCAGCCACTGATCATTGTGGCCGGTGCCGATTATGGCCAAGGCTCCTCGCGCGACTGGGCTGCCAAAGGCGTGCGCCTGGCGGGGGTCGAAGCCATCGTTGCCGAGGGCTTCGAGCGTATTCACCGCACCAACCTGATCGGCATGGGTGTGTTGCCGTTAGAGTTCCATCCTGGAACCACGCGCCTGACCTTGGCTTTGGACGGCAGTGAAACCTATGACGTGCTTGGCGCGCGTACACCGCGCGCGACCTTGACCTTGGTGGTCAACCGACGCGATGGCGAGCGCCTGGAAGTGCCGGTTACCTGTCGACTGGACACCGCCGAGGAAGTGTCGATCTATGAAGCCGGTGGCGTATTGCAGCGCTTTGCCCAGGACTTCCTGGAAGGCAAGGCCTAACCCACCTCTAGCCCCTGTAGGAGGGGAATCGGACATGACACATGCAGCGCAAATCAAAATCGCCGCCACCTACATGCGGGGCGGCACCAGCAAGGGCGTGTTCTTCCGTCTGCAGGATCTTCCCGAGCGTGCTCAGGTGCCTGGGCCTGCGCGCGACGCCTTGCTGTTGCGGGTCATCGGCAGCCCCGACCCGTACGCCAAGCAGATCGATGGTATGGGCGGCGCGACCTCGAGTACCAGCAAGACCGTGATTCTTTCGCCAAGCACACGCCCCGATCACGATGTCGACTATCTGTTCGGTCAGGTGGCCATCGACAAGGCTTTCGTCGATTGGAGCGGCAACTGCGGCAACCTGTCGGCGGCGGTCGGCTCGTTCGCCATCGCCAGCGGTTTGGTGGACTCGACACGTGTACCGCATGACGGCGTCGCCACTGTACGGATCTGGCAGGCCAATATCGGCAAGACCATCATCGCCCATGTGCCGATCAGTGCAGGGCAGGTGCAGGAAACGGGTGATTTCGAGCTGGACGGCGTGACCTTTCCCGCAGCCGAAGTGCAGTTGGCGTTTCTCGATCCCGCCGCGGATGAAGAAGGTGAGGGGGGCGGGGCGATGTTTCCCACGGGTAATCTGATCGACGACCTGGAGGTGCCCGGCATAGGAACCTTCAAGGCGACGCTGATCAACGCCGGGATCCCGACCATCTTCGTCAACGCCGCAGACCTTGGCTATACCGGTACCGAGCTTCAGGAAGCGATCAATGGCGATGCCGAGGCGCTAGCGCGTTTCGAGACGATCCGTGCCCAGGGGGCGGTGCGCATGGGACTGATCGACCACATCGAGCAAGCGGCCGGTCGCCAGCACACGCCAAAGGTCGCCTTCGTGGCGCCCGCCACCGGGTACAACGCTTCCAGCGGCAAGGCAGTGGCTGCCAGCGATATCGACCTGGTGGTGCGGGCGCTGTCGATGGGCAAGCTGCATCACGCGATGATGGGCACCGCTGCGGTGGCCATTGGCACCGCTGCTGCGATCCCAGGCACGCTGGTCAATCTGGCTGCCGGCGGTGGCGAGCGCAGTGCCGTCCGTTTCGGGCATCCCTCCGGCACCTTGCGGGTCGGGGCCGAAGCGCATCAGGTCAATGGTCAATGGACGGTGACCAAGGCCATCATGAGCCGCAGTGCGCGGGTGCTGATGGAAGGGTGGGTGCGGGTCCCGGGAGATAGTTTCTAGGTCATCCAAGCGTCTAGTCCTGAAGGGAGGTCAAAAGGTGTAAACCTTCTTCAGGATGGGGCACACAAAAAAGCCCGGCACATTGGCCGGGCTTTTTCTTGTCGCTTGCAGCTTCTAGCTTGCCGCTGCCTTACGCCTGAACCACCGGGATCTGGGCGTTGGCCGCTGCTTCGCGGAACTCGGCGATCTGGTCGAAGCTCAGGTAGCGGTAGACGTCGGCAGCCATGCTGTCGATGTCCTTGGCGTACTGCAGGTACTCCTCGACGGTCGGCAGTTTGCCGAGAATCGAGGCGACTGCCGCCAGCTCCGCCGACGCCAGATAGACGTTGGTGGCATCGCCCAGACGGTTGGGGAAGTTGCGGGTCGAAGTGGACACCACGGTCGAGCCAGTCTGGACGCGTGCCTGGTTACCCATGCACAGCGAGCAACCTGGCATTTCCATGCGTGCGCCGGCCTTGCCGTAGATGCCGTAGTAGCCTTCCTCGGTCAACTGGTGCGCGTCCATCTTGGTGGGCGGCGCCAGCCACAGGCGAGTCGGGATACCGCCCTTGACCTTCTCCAGCAGCTTGCCGGCTGCGCGGAAGTGACCGATGTTGGTCATGCACGAGCCAATGAACACCTCGTCGATCTTCTCGCCCTGGACCTGCGACAGCAGGCGAGCGTCGTCCGGGTCGTTCGGCGCGCAGAGCACGGGCTCCTTGACGTCAGCCAGGTCGATTTCGATGATTTCAGCGTATTCGGCGTCGGCGTCGGCCGAGAGCAGTTGTGGATTGGCCAACCAGGCCTCCATGGCCTGCGCGCGGCGCTCCATGGTGCGTGCATCACCGTAGCCTTCGCTGATCATCCAGCGCAGCAGGGTGATGTTCGACTGCAGGTACTCGGCGATGGCCTTTTCCGGCAGCTTGATGGTGCAACCCGCCGCCGAGCGCTCGGCCGACGCATCGGACAGCTCGAAGGCCTGCTCGACGGTCAGTTCGTCCAAGCCCTCGATCTCCAGGATGCGACCGGAGAAGGCGTTTTTCTTGCCCTTCTTCTCGACGGTCAGCAGACCCTGCTGGATGGCGTAGTAAGGGATGGCATGGACCAGGTCACGCAGGGTGATGCCGGGTTGCAGCTTGCCCTTGAAACGCACCAGGACCGACTCCGGCATGTCCAGCGGCATGACGCCGGTGGCAGCGGCGAAGGCGACCAGGCCGGAACCGGCCGGGAACGAAATGCCGATCGGGAAGCGGGTGTGCGAGTCGCCGCCGGTGCCGACGGTGTCAGGCAGCAGCATGCGGTTCAGCCAGCTGTGGATGATGCCGTCGCCTGGACGCAGGGACACGCCGCCACGGGTGCGGATGAAGTCCGGCAGGGTGTGGTGGGTGGTGACGTCGATCGGCTTTGGATAAGCAGCGGTGTGGCAGAACGACTGCATGACCAGATCGGCGGAGAAGCCCAGGCAAGCCAGGTCCTTCAGCTCGTCGCGGGTCATCGGGCCGGTGGTGTCCTGAGAGCCGACGGTGGTCATCTTCGGTTCGCAGTAAGCGCCCGGGCGAACGCCTTGGCCTTCGGCCAGGCCACAGGCGCGACCGACCATCTTCTGCGCCAGGGTGAAGCCCTTGCCGGTGTCGGCAGGCTGCTCGGCTTTCTTGAACAGGTCCGAGGGCCCGAGGTTGAGTTCGGCGCGCGCCTTCTCGGTCAGGCCGCGGCCGACGATCAGAGGGATACGGCCGCCAGCGCGGACTTCGTCGAGCAGCACTTCGGTCTTCAGTTCGAAGGTGGTGACCAGCTCACCGCTGTCGTGGCGCTTGACCTCGCCCTTGAATGGGTAAACGTCGATCACGTCGCCCATGTTCAGGTTGGTGCAGTCGAATTCGATCGGCAGAGCGCCGGCGTCTTCCATGGTGTTGTAGAAGATCGGCGCGATCTTGGTGCCGAAGCAGAAGCCGCCAGCGCGCTTGTTCGGCACGTTGGGAATGTCGTCGCCGAAGAACCACAGCACGGAGTTGGTGGCCGATTTACGCGAGGAGCCGGTACCGACCACGTCGCCGACGTACGCTACCGGATGGCCTTTGGCGCGGACCGCCTCGATTTGCTTGAGCGGGCCGACGGAGCCGGGTTGTTCTGGCTCGATGCCGTCACGGGCCATCTTCAGCATGGCCAGGGCGTGCAGCGGGATGTCCGGGCGCGACCAGGCATCGGGCGCAGGAGACAGGTCGTCGGTGTTGGTTTCGCCAGGCACCTTGAATACGGTCAGGGTGTACTTGTCGGCGATGGCCGGGCGCGAGGTGAACCACTCGCCAGCAGCCCAGGATTCCAGGACGGCCTTGGCGTGCACGTTACCGGCCTTGGCTTTTTCCGCCACGTCGTGGAAGGCATCGAACATCAGCAGGGTGTGCTTGAGCTGTTCGGCCGCGACGGCGCCCAGTTCGGCGTCATCCAGCAGCGCGACCAGCGTTTCGATGTTGTAGCCGCCTTGCATGGTACCCAGCAGCTCGGTGGCGTGCTTGCGGTCGATCAGGGGCGATTTGGCTTCGCCTTTGGCGATCGCGGACAGAAACGCGGCCTTGACGTAGGCCGCTTCGTCGACGCCTGGCGGAACACGGTTGGTGATCAGGTCTACGAGGAAGGCTTCTTCGCCGGCCGGCGGGTTTTTCAGCAGCTCGACCAGGCCTGCAGTTTGTTCGGCGTTCAGCGGCTGGGGCACGATACCCAGGGCGGCACGCTCTTCGATGTGTTTGCGGTAGGCTTCAAGCACAGTTATTACCCTCATCAGTGGTCCCTAAAGGGAGTCCGGGACGCTCATCCAGCATTCCCCACACCCATGCGCGGTTCACGGCTTTTTGAGCCGTCCAGCCAGGGTCGCAGAGAATCCTTACAGAAGCTGCTTTCAAAGTTTTACGCCTGTAGAACGGAAGGCTGATGAGGGGTTGGCGCGGCCATGCAAGGGGCATGGTCCGGGCCAACGCCGTTCTACCGGATCAACTGTGCTCGTGACGCTTTGAAAACAGCTTCCAACGGACATGGTTGCCTTGAAAAGGCGGGATGATTCTACGGCAAAAAAAGGCGGAAGGTAAGTTGCCGTCGCTGACTTTAGCCCGTGACCCCGGTTAGACAAAGGGCTAACATGCCCGGGTGTGCCACCCCCAGATCATTGTTTTCTCATGTCCAACCAGTCCATCAAAACGCCCTGTGTCGGTCTTTGCTCTACCGTGTATGGCGATACCGTCTGTCGGGGCTGCAAGCGTTTCCACCATGAAGTGATTCATTGGAACGGATATGACGAAGCGCAGAAGCGGGCTGTCTGGCAGCGACTGGAACAGTTGCTGGTGCAGGTCATGATGGCCAAGCTGGAAATATTCGACAGCGACCTTCTGCGCCAGCAACTGGAGCAGCGCTCGATTCGCTTTGTGCCGCAACAGTCGGTGTATTGCTGGGCCTACCAATTGATCGCTCGCGGTGCCCGCATGATCCGTGATCTGGACGCCTATGGCATGGCCCTGCTGCCTGAGTTCCGCGAATGGGAGCTGCCCCAGTTGCGCGACGCTATCGACCGCGAGTTCTTCCTGCTGTCCGAAGCGCATTACGATCGTTACATAGCCCCCGCCTTCCTCAAACAGACGCAGGGGTAGCGATTTCTACCTGCCTGACGCTGCACACAACCGCCAGGGTAGTGCCTCATTTCGAGGAGGCACCTGTCATGGATTCATTGAAATTCGAGCCACTGATCAGTTTCACCGCCCGCTGCCAGTGGCAATTGGACGAGGCGCCAATGCATCCTGGGCAGTGGGACGAAGACAGCGATTTGCTGCGCCCCTTCTGGGTCGAATTCGATGATTGGAATGGCAACGATGGCTGGTTGATTACCAGCACCGACTACAGCGAAGAGATGATCCAATCATTTCTGATCGACCAGTTGCTGGGCCCCCAGGCACGGCAGCGGCGTTTCTGCGACAGTTTCTGGTTCGGCGTGTATCGCCACGCCACCGGCTTTTTCTATGAGGTCCGGCCCGCCTACGAGGGAGACAATGTGGACTCGTGGCCACTCTTGGACTACTGGCTGAATGTCAGTCGCAACGGCTACCTGGGCTTCTACACGGCCCGCTCACCGGCGGGAAAGTGTGTGACCGAGCAGGCTCGCCTGGAAGTGCGTGATCCCTTTGGTGTTCGTGCCGGGATGACACTGCCGATCGACCCACCGTTCGAGATCGCCACCCCTCTCTACACGCTCACCTGCTCACGTGGAACACCTTTGTGGCATGTCCCCGAACTCGATCCTTCGGACTTGGAGGCTGGCGACGTGCTGACCAACCTGACGCTTCACAGTCCGTGGGGGCGACGCGTCAGGCGGGTTGCGGAAGATGTCGCCTACCTCAACGATCACCAAGGCACGAGCGGACGCTTCAGTTTGGTGATTCAGAACCCCTGTGTGCCCCCTCACCCCAAACCCAAGGCCTGACAGCAGGCTCAGTCGCCGGTGTACTCACAGCCGCTGGTGCAGGTCTCGTGGATGCGCACCTTGGACAGCTCCGGCAGCAACGGCTTGACCTGCTCCCAGATCCACTTGGCGATCACTTCGCTGGTGGGGTTCTCCAGGCCGGGAATGTCGTTCAGGTAGTTGTGGTCGAGGCGTTCGTAGATGGGTTTGAAGATCGCCTTGACCTCTGCGAAGTCGCGGATCCAGCCGGTATGCGGGTCGAGTGGTCCGGTCAGGTGCAACGCGACCTTGAACGAATGGCCATGCAGGCGTCCGCACTTGTGGCCGGCGGGAACGTTGGGCAGGCGGTGGGCGGACTCGAAGGTGAACTCTTTGAAAATTTCCACGCTGGCAGAACTCTGTGTGAATCGACAATGCGCGCAGTCTACCAGCATGCTTCCTACAAGGCTTGCAACCGTTCGTGCAGGTGCCCGCTGGCGATCAGTTCGAGTAGCTCATCGCCTAGGCGCTGGCTCTCGGCAATCGCCTTGTACCAGTAACGCTTGCGTGCTGGCGCATCACCGATGAATCGCTTGAAGTCGCCACGGTCTGGAAGCTTGCCGTAAGGCAGGGTTGCCAGATACTGCGGTGATGGCGTCATCAGCAGCACGTTCTGCAGGCGCGTCGCGTCGCCCCGGCGCCAGGGCAGTGCCTTGTCGAACCAGCCGGGTATCACTTTGTCGGTGAAGTGCGGGTAAAGCACCAGATCGTCGCCGCAGTAGGGCAGGTCCAGGTGATAGTCCAGCAGACCGCCGTCGCGATAGGTGCCAGTGCCAGCGCCGGGAATGTCTCGTACCCCCTCCATCACCATCGGGATGGAGCCGGAAGCGAGCAGGGCTTGGCGCAGGTTGTCCAGGTGCAGCGGCAGGCAGCGTGACGGGAAGTCGGTGAGCGCATCCAGTGGAGGCGCGCAGCGGCCGTCGTGAAGGATCACCCGTTCGAAATGCCGAGCTAGGCGTGAACGGCCTATCAGATTGCTGGCGATGACTGAGGACAATCCCGCGCCGAGTGTCGCCCTACCGTCAAATGCCAACGCTCCATGGCTTTTGACAGCCAGAATGTTCAGCCGGTAGTTGGGATTGGCAAGGATCTCGCTGTCCCGGCCTTGCAGTAAGTCGTCGAGCATGCGCTGGCAGCTCTGGGTCACTTGCGCCGGAGTCACGCCCCTGGCGAAGTCCTGTTCGGTGTACAGCTCGCCCAGGCGGCGCAGGCCGGCAATGGGGTCGTTCAGGCAGGCGCTGGCGAAGCGCCAAGCGCCTATCGAGGCGCCGATCAGCGAGCGCTGGCGCGGCGCGGAAGGTAGCAAATGGCCGAAGATCGCCAGGTCCAGGCCCTGGATGCCCAGGGGTTTGGGGCCTCCTGCGGCGCCAGGCAGTGTGCCGATATCGCCAGCGCGCAGGCCGCGTTCGCGAATGTGTACCAAGGCGCGTCTGCCCGCTTTGAAGGTCAGGGCGGGGTACTTGATATGGATGGCGCTCATGGCAGTCTCTAGTTGGGCAGGCACGCATTATAGGCAAGTCACCAGGGTGTGTGCCGAAGTGCTGGATAACGGCGCTATCATGTCGCCCGTTATTTTCAGGTTGAGTTAAGGGCTAATGATTAATCTCAATGGCGTAGACAACTCGTAAAGTTCGATGGAGAAACATCATGAAAACCCTGACTGCTCTGTTCGCCGCCGCTGCTCTGACTTTCGGCACCACTGCCGCGTTCGCCAAGGATGTCCAGCCCGACCAAGTGGTCAAGCTGGTCAACGAAAAGACCATCAAGTCGCTGGATGAACTCAAGGCGGCTGCGGTGGCCAAACATCCCGGCTCAACCGTTACCGACAGCGAGCTCGAAGAGGAATATGGCCGTTACATCTACAAGGTCGAACTGCGTGATGCGCAGAACGTCGAATGGGACGTGGACCTGGATGCCAAAACCGGCGAAGTTCTGAAGGATGCGCGAGACAGCTGATGAACACCTTGCCGCGAGCAGTGCCTTGCCTGGCCTTGGCACTGCTGGTCGCCTGCCCACTGGCAAGTGCCCGTGACCTGGATCAGGATGAGGCCCTGGCGTTGCGCCAGCAGGGTGTCATCCTGCCGCTCGAACAATTGCTCGAGGCCGCCCTGGGGCGTCACCCCGGGGCGCGCTTGTTGGAGGCCGAGCTTGAGGAAAAACATGATCGCTACGAATACGAGGTCGAACTTCTGACCCCGAATGGCGTGGTTCGCGAGATCAAGTACGACGCCCGCACCGGGGTCTTGATCAAAGACGAGGAAGACGACTGAATGCGCCTGTTGCTTGTCGAAGACAATGTCCCGCTGGCTGATGAGCTCACGGCCAGCCTGCAGCGCCAGGGTTACGCCGTGGATTGGCTGGCCGATGGTCGTGACGCGGTGTTTCAGGGGCAGAGCGAGCCCTATGACCTGATCATCCTCGACCTCGGCCTGCCTGGCCTGCCCGGGCTCGAAGTGCTCGAGCAATGGCGCGCTGCCGCCCTTGCTGTGCCAGTTCTCATCCTCACAGCCCGTGGCTCGTGGGCCGAGCGTATCGAAGGGCTCAAAGCAGGGGCCGATGACTATTTGAGCAAGCCTTTTCATCCGGAAGAGTTACAGTTGCGCATCCAGGCGCTGCTGCGCCGTGCTCGCGGCCTGGCCAACCAGCCGCGGCTGGAGGCTGCCGGCCTGCATCTGGATGAAGGGCGGCAATGCGTCACCCGCGACGGCGTCGACATCCAGTTGACCGCTGCCGAGTTCCGTTTGCTGCGGTATTTCATGCTGCACCCGCGTCAGGTGCTTTCGAAAAGCCATCTGGCCGAACATCTCTACGACGGCGAGACCGAACGGGACTCCAACGTGCTTGAGGTGCATGTCAATCACTTGCGACGCAAGCTGGGTCGTACTGTGATCGAGACGCGCCGGGGTCAGGGCTATGTGTACGCCGGGAGTGCCGGCGGGTGAAGTCGATCCAGGCGCGCCTGAGCCTTGGTCTGGTGGTGGTGCTGGTGGTGGTCGGCGTGGCGGTCGCGCAGGTGACCCTTTGGCTTTTCGAGGCGGGCCTGCAACGCTACCTTGAAGCTGGATTGCGCAAGGAAAGCGAAAACCTGCTGGTGGCGCTCGTGCATGGGCCGCGCGGCTTGCAGCTGGACGAGCGACGGGTGTCGGCGGCGTACCAACGGCCGTTTTCAGGCTACTACTTTCGTATCGACTTCGCCCAAGGTACCTGGCGTTCACGCTCGCTCTGGGATCTGGACATGCCCAAGCCGGAGCGGCCAGGCCTGGATGATGGACATGAGCTGGGGCCCGAAGGCCAGCAACTGCTGGCTTATCGCGGCGATTACCGGCGTCTGGGCCAGCAGGTATCGATCAGTGTCGCGCAGGACTATTCACCTGTAAGTGCAGCGTTCAGGCGCCTGCAGCAGGTAGGTCTGGGCATGGGCGTGGTGGCCTTGGCGCTGATCCTGATCCTGCAGCGCATCACCATCACCCGCGCGCTGCGACCCCTGGAGCGTGCCCGCCAGCAGATCGCCCAGTTACAGCAGGGTCAGCGTTCGCAACTAGATGCCGAGGTGCCAAGCGAACTGCAGCCGCTGGTGGAGCAGATCAACCATTTGCTCGCACACACCGAAGACAGCCTGCGGCGCTCGCGGAACGCCTTGGGCAATCTAGGACATGCCCTGAAAACGCCCTTGGCGGTTCTGTTGAGTCTGGCCGGGAGCGAGCGCCTGCGCGACACGCCTCAGCTCCAGTCGCAACTGCGCGAACAGCTGGAGCAGATCCAGCAACGTCTGACGCGAGAGCTCAACCGCGCGCGGTTGGCCGGCGATGCTTTGCCTGGTGCCCGGTTCGATTGCGATGCTGAACTCCCAAGTCTTCTGTCGACCTTGAGCATGATTCACGGCGCCGGGCTTGCGATCGAGCAGGACGTTCCGGCGCGTTTGCAACTGCCATGGGACCGTGAAGATTTGCTGGAACTGCTGGGTAACTTGCTGGACAACGCCTGCAAGTGGGCGGACAGTCAGGTTCGCCTGTCGATCCGGTCAACGCCGCAAGGTTATAGGCTTTGGGTGGACGATGATGGTCCAGGTATTCCTGACCAGTCTCGACAGCAAGTGCTCGAACGCGGCTCTCGCCTGGACGAGCAAGTGGCGGGGCACGGGCTGGGCTTGGGTATCGTTCGCGACATTGTCGAGGCTTGGCAGGGCCAGATCGAGCTTCAGGAAAGCCCGCTGGGAGGCCTACGCGTCGATATCCGCTTACCGCGCAAGGGCCGCTGATCAACAGCAAGCTGTTCGTCGTTGCCTGCCCACCGCTATGCTTCAACCTGTCCATGCCCGAGCTTTGCCCACATGACCTTGCTGCCGCTCCAGCTTAGCGCTGCCCGCGATGCCGACCGCGATTTCGCTCGCGACTTGACCCGCCGAGCCATGCTTCCCTATTACCAGCAATTCGACCTGCTCTGGGTTGAGGACGCCTTCGATCAGGCCTGGGAATGGCGCGAGCAATGGCTGATTACCTCGGGCGGACAGGTGATCGGTTTCTGCAGTTTGAGCCAGGATAGCCAGGCACTGTTCATTCGCGAACTGCACCTGTTGCCTGAGTTTCGTGGTCAGGGCGTGGGTAAATGGGTCCTCGGTCAGTTGGCCTGTTGGGCGCAGCAACGCCGTCTGCCACTGCTGCGTCTGATGGTCTTCAGCACCAACCCTGCTCGGCGACTCTACGCAGCTACCGGTTTTGTTGAAATGGGCGAGGATGCCTGTTTCGTTCGAATGCAGCGCTGGGTCGACAGATCTGCCGCCGCCACCACGTGAGAGTGTTTCTGCAGGGCTGAGAGGATCGGCTCGGACGGGTGGTAGGTGCTCGGCTTGTGTTCATTGGATCCAATGTGCATAGTGCGACCTTGGCACCGAGCTGAGCGCCCGTGGCTGCCTGCATCCCAGGGATGTCGGATGAGTCGATAAGGACATCAAATGAAAGGTTTTGGACTGCGGTTAAGGGAAGAGCGTGAACGGCTGGGCATGACCCAGCGGGTATTCGGCGACATTGGCGGGGTCGAGCCCAACGCGCAAGGCAAGTATGAGAGCGGGGAGCGTACTCCGCGGATCGACTATCTGGCCGCAGTGGCCAGTAAGGGCGTCGATGCGCTCTATGTATTGACGGGTACGCGCACACTCGCGCCGTTGGAGTGCTTGAGTGCCGAAGAGAGCCGACTGCTGCGCGGCCTCAGGCAGTTGATGCCGGCCGACCGCGCCGCCGTCTGGCACTTGCTCGGTCGCCTGGTTGCGGACGGCCATTTGCAGGGGAGCGGCCTGCAGCGCAGAGGAGAGGGTCAGACTTATCTGCATGACGCGTTGCGCTAGGTTTGCGGTGAAATTTTTTGTTAAGGTGGCCGGATCCAATCGCCCCACTACGAGGTGTCTGCTTGATTAGGGTACTGGTGGTCGATGACCACGATCTGGTGCGTACCGGCATCACCCGTATGCTGGCTGATATCGATGGCCTGCAGGTGGTGGGCGAAGCGGACTCTGGTGAGGCGGCGCTCAAGCTGGCCCGCGAACTCAAGCCGGATGTAGTGCTGATGGACGTCAAGATGCCGGGCATCGGTGGTCTTGAGGCAACACGCAAGCTGTTGCGCAGCGATCCGGACAGCAAGGTGGTGGCAGTCACCGTCTGTGAAGAGGATCCGTTTCCTACGCGTCTGCTTCAGGCCGGGGCAGCAGGTTATCTGACCAAAGGCGCCGGGCTCGACGAAATGGTCCAGGCCATTCGCCTGGCCTTCGCGGGACAGCGCTACATCAGCCCGCAGATCGCCCAGCAACTGGCGCTGAAATCGTTCCAGCCGCAGGGCTCGCCGTTCGATGCGCTGTCGGAGCGGGAAATTCAGATCGCTCTGATGATCGTCGGCTGTCAGAAAGTGCAGGTCATCTCTGACAAGTTGTGTCTGTCCCCCAAGACCGTCAATACTTACCGTTATCGGATCTTCGAAAAACTCTCGGTCACCAGCGACGTCGAACTGACATTGCTGGCCGTTCGCCACGGTATGGTTGACGCAAGTCTGTAATCCCTCATGTCCCAACTCTTTGATGCCAGCGCGTTCCTGGCGACCTGCAGTGGTCGCCCGGGCGTGTACCGAATGTTCGACGCCGAGTCGCGGCTGCTCTATGTGGGCAAGGCGAAAAACCTCAAGAAACGTCTGGCCAGCTATTTCCGCAAAGCTGGCCTGGCGCCGAAGACGGCTGCCCTGGTGGCGCGCATTGCCCAAGTCGAAACCACCATCACTGCAAACGAAACTGCAGCGCTTCTGCTGGAGCAGACGCTGATCAAGGAATGGCGTCCGCCCTACAACATCCTGCTGCGCGACGATAAGTCCTATCCCTATGTGTTTTTGTCCGATGGCGAGTTTCCGCGCCTGGGCATTCACCGGGGTGCCAAGAAGGCCAAGGGCCGCTACTTTGGGCCCTATCCCAGTGCTGGGGCGATCCGCGAAAGCCTGGGTCTGTTGCAGAAGGCCTTTTCGGTGCGCCAATGCGAGGACAGTTACTACGCCAACCGAACTCGCCCCTGCTTGCAGTACCAGATCAAGCGTTGCAAGGCGCCGTGCGTGGGTTTGGTCGAGCCCGGTGACTATGCCGAAGACGTGCGCCATTCGGTAATGTTCCTCGAGGGCCGCAGCCAGCAATTGGGCAACGAGCTCAATGCCGAGATGGAGCAGGCCGCTATGGCACTGAACTTCGAGAAGGCTGCCGAGTTGCGTGATCAGATCGCGCTGTTGCGCCGCGTTCAGGACCAGCAGCATATGGAAGGCGGTTCAGGCGATGTCGACGTGGTCGCCGCCTTCGTCAACCCGGGCGGCGCCTGCGTCCATCTGATCAGTGTGCGCGGCGGGCGGGTGTTGGGCAGCAAGAATTTCTTCCCGCAGGTGGGTATCGAGGAGGAAGTTTCAGAAGTGATGGCCGCGTTCCTGTCGCAGTACTACGTCGGCAACGCCGAGCGCGAACTGCCCAGCGAACTGATCGTCAACGTGGTGCATGAGGACTTCGAAGCAATCATCGAAGCGGTGCAGAGCCTGCGAGGCCGTGAGCTGAGCATCAGCCATCGGGTTCGGGGCACGCGTGCGCGCTGGCAGCAGTTGGCGGTCACCAATGCTGAGCAAGCGCTCAATGCCCGTTTGGCGAACCGTCAGCACATGGCCGCGCGCTTCGACGCGCTGGCGCAGGTGCTGGACCTGCCGGAGGTGCCGCAACGCCTGGAGTGCTACGACATCAGCCATTCCAGTGGCGAAGCGACTGTGGCGTCTTGCGTGGTATTTGGTCCCGAGGGCCCGATCAAGTCTGACTACCGCCGTTTCAACATCGAAGGTGTGACGGCCGGCGACGACTATGCCGCGATGCAGCAGGCCCTGACTCGCCGCTTCGGGCGCATCAAGGACGGGGAGGGTAAGCTGCCGGATGTACTGCTGGTCGATGGTGGCAAGGGTCAGTTGAATATGGCGCGAGAGGTCATGCAGTCATTGGCCTTCACCGACCTCACCTTGCTCGGGGTGGCCAAGGGCGTGACCCGCAAGGCCGGTTTCGAAACGCTGTATCTCAACGATGCAGCTCACGAGTTCACCCTCAAGGGTGACTCGCCGGCGCTGCACCTGATTCAGCAAATTCGCGACGAGGCTCACCGCTTTGCCATCACCGGTCACCGTGCGCGACGCGGCAAGGCTCGCCGAACGTCCAGCCTGGAGGATGTGGCCGGGGTCGGCCCCAAGCGCCGTCGCGACCTGCTGAAACATTTCGGCGGCCTGCAAGAGCTGAACCGGGCCAGTGCCGATGAGATCGCCAAGGCGCCCGGCATCAGTAAAAAGCTTGCCGAGTCGATTTATGCCAGCCTGCATAGCGAGTAGAATGCCGGGCTCAACCTGCAGCCAGTCGTATCGATGAATATTCCAAACCTGCTCACCGTTCTACGCGTCCTGCTCATTCCGATCTTCATCCTGCTGTTCTACGTGCCTTATCACTGGAGTTACGTAGCGGCCAGCAGTGTGTTCGCGATTGCTGCGGCGACCGACTGGCTCGACGGCTATCTGGCGCGTCGACTGCAACAGAGCACGCCTTTCGGTGCGTTTCTGGATCCTGTGGCAGACAAGCTGATGGTCGCCGTCGCCTTGGTGCTGCTGGTGCAGGTGCATGCCAACTTCTGGCTGACGCTGCCAGCGGCCATCATCATCGGTCGTGAGATCGTGGTCTCGGCGCTACGCGAGTGGATGGCCGAATTGGGCGCGAGGGCGCACGTGGCGGTGTCCAACCTCGGCAAGTGGAAGACTGCTGCGCAAATGCTGGCGCTGGTGATCCTTCTGGGCAATCCGCCAGTACTTACCTTCTGGGTCGCGTTGGGCTACGCGTTGCTGCTGGTGTCGGCAGGATTGACGCTGGTGTCGATGGTGCACTACCTGCTGGCGGCGTGGCCGCACTTGCGCGAAGGCTCGGAGCAGAAGTAAAAGTTTTTTTGAATCAAGGGGTTGACCTTCGCTGGCAGCTCGTTAGAATGGCGCCTATCACGACGCGGGAATAGCTCAGTTGGTAGAGCACGACCTTGCCAAGGTCGGGGTCGCGAGTTCGAGTCTCGTTTCCCGCTCCAAATATTGATTTTCAGGTTTACTCAAATCTGCAAATCTTCGAAAAAAGACGCTTAGGCGTCTTTTTTCGTTTCCGTCAGAGCCACTTCGATCCATGGCCATCCGGGCTTTCCTAGCCCAGAAATGAGTCCACGAAATCCAGACTTGCAACGTGCCGGTTTGTTGATCTACTCCTTCAAAGCGCAACTATTCCGTTCTCGACATCCCTGACAGGCTGCACGATGACTGCAGCGGCTGTGTAGTCATCGACTTGTTAGGCAAAACCACCCCGCAGATACCCGGCGCCACACAATCGATGGCGCCCCGGGCTAATTTGTCGCCTCGCTTCCTGGTAACAGCAACCTAGCCTCCAGCACGTAGCGCACTGGCCACACGTAGGCGATAGAACTGATTGCCGTGCACCCCGTTAAGGTCGATCGAGACGGTGCACGACAGGTGACGCGACGCGGCCGGGCGATGCGGTTTGGCCTTCCAGTACCTGCCCACTGAGCCGCAGCTTCACTGCTGCCGTCCTAGCGGTGGCTGACTGGGACATTTTTCATGCGATTTGCCAATCTGAGTCACCTTCTATCAGCACGCCACCATGATCGGTGCGATCGCCTTGGCGGGCGACCGCTTTCCCTCCTACGTGAAAGCTCGATGCCCCGGTCTGGATAATGGCGCCGCAACTAATGCGGTCCCCCACAAGCGCGGCCGCTCGGCCTTTCACAGTGAGGCTGGAGGTGCCGGAAATGACTTCGCCCTCGCCATGAAGGGGGCAATCATGTTTATGGCCGATCAGCACGATGGGTTTCACAGGGGATCTCCTTTTCGAGGGTCGAGGTTTCCACTTCGGTCTTTGGCTTACGCGTAGAGGTGCGTTTCTTTCTCTCCGGACGCTTGCCTGGGCGAGCAGCCCAGAGGTAAGCGTTTTCGCGCAACCGTTCTTGGATAGCCGGTGGATAGTCTTCAAGCGTGGTCAATGGCGGAGTGGGCTTTCCGGGTAGGCCGGCTTCGCGAATAATCTTGGGCCAGCGCGGTTTCCAGCACAGCATGAGGCTCAGCCAGTGACCGGTTCCGATGATCAGGAAGGCGGGCGAGATCAAGAGCAGGCCGATCTTGGTGATTCGGGAGGAAGTTCGAAAGTAGTGGGTCAGCCCTTCGAATTGAGGGGTGAAAGCTTGCCAGGGCCAAGGGAAGTGCGAGGTGATGTGGGGGCGTGGCAAACCCTCTGGCCCTTCATCCATGAAGCGGCGGATGAACTCCCATTCGGCTTGCAGTTCTGCGAAGTTGTTAGTGGCCTTGCCTACATGGACGAGCTCAGGATGAAGTGTGCCGGTGAACGAGGGTGGCCATATCAGCACTAAAGGAACGCCTAAGCTACCGGCAGCGGCATATTTTTTATCCGAGCCACTGCACATGACACCGTGCCAGGGGAGTGTGACGATGCCGCCACAGTACGATGGGCGATGCAGGTAGACTTGCTGGGTAGTGCGGTTGAAGCGTATTAGCAAGTGGCGGGATGTGAACATCTCGAATCGCGTGAAGCGCAGTCCAAATTTTAAGTAAAGCCATAATGTACCCACGCCCATGCTTAAGAAGAACAGAGCCAGGAAAAGTCGTTCACCGTAGGGTTCACCGTTATAATTTTGGCTAAGTCTGGCTAAAATTTTTATAGAACTTGTAAAAACATAAATATCGCTAATTATCATAGATATTATAGTGAGAGATAGTATGCTTATCAGTCCGCGTTTATCCTCCCACATGCCGATACGCATTTCTAGTACTTGCTTGTTGTAAACATAGACTGGTCCGCGGCTCTTGGGAGTGTCGCAAGCAGAACTCTTGGCAGAGGCGAGCATTTCCAAGTCGTCGCTTTCATATATGTCTTTTAGTTTGGGTTGTTTATGCTGCTTGTTAAAAGCGTCGCGCTCTTCTTTTGGATCGATGTACGAGAGCCATGTGAGCCATTCAACAAAATACATTATATGACCTCGCTAATCGCATAGAACAAAGCTTCAAGCTCTTCCACATCTTCTGCGTAACCTTGGTGAGATAGCTGAAGGCGGAAGCAGCATTTACTGCACCATTTTTCTAGCGCGTTTTCATCGATGACCAGTAAGGCGATGCTGCTGGCGAGCACGATGGTGCTTCCAATCCAACTCAAGCGACTAAGCCAAAGCATGGCAGCCCTATTAGCGGCCAATCGCACAGATGATCTTGACAAGAGCGCGTATGATTTACTTGCACGAGCAGCGGGGTCTCTAACCGACAGCCAATGGAAGAACGCACTACCCTGAGAGAACGCTATGCCTCCTTGTCCCAACAGAAGAACAATGGTAGATACCGCCCTCATTCTGTAGGCTAGTGCTGGTAGTGATTTGGATCTATCACTTGCATCGCGCGCGTCGGAAAGGTCCCAAGTAATACTGACAACCCCACCCACTGTCGCTAACCCAGCCCCCCACAACCGATAACGCCCCAGGCTAACTTGCGCACCCCGCGCAGTAACGCTGTTCTCCCCAATACCTCTAAGCGTTACTTCAGTCCCCACTGCAAGTAGTTCCATCCCTGCAGCCGCACTGGTCAATGCGGCCGCAGTCACTTCGCTCCAGAAGCGTCGGTTCATGTCATCTTTCCGTCCCTGCAACAGCAGCAACCCGGCCTCCAGCAGCAGTAGCGCACTGGCCACACGCAGGCGATAGAACTGATTGCCGTGTACCCCGTGCAAGGTCTCGACATAAGCGCGATCAAGGCGGCGCACGACAGGTGCCGCGACACGACCGGCCGACGCGGTTTGACCGTCCAGCGCCTGCTCACTCAGCCGCAGGTTCACTGCTTGCTCGCCCAGTGAGGCAATGAGGTAAGTGCTCAGGCGTCGGTACAGCAAGCGATCGACGCTGCCCGGTGCCCCCACTGACAAGCTCTGTCGCCCCAATTGCCCGAGCCAGACCAACGCGCCGGCCGTGTTGGCGGGGCTGTGTTGCGCGAGCTGGTCTAAATGGCTATCGACCTGGCTGAAGTGTGCGGCGAGTTCCTTGGCGTGTTTGAGCGACGTATCCAGTTGCTGCCAATGATCGCCATCCGGCGGCAATGCAGCCAGTTTTGCGCGCGTCTGCTCGAGCACCTCTGCGGTCCCGCGCTGGTTGAAGACAAACGAGCGCAGTGCCAAGTTATCGGGGGAAATATTGTCGGCGTGCCACCATCTGGCAAGTAACGCTGCGCCGGCGGGCACGCCTTCGAGACCGACCACGCACAGCCCTGTCTGGTGTGCAAAGCATAGGCCGTTGTCGATGTCGTTCTCGTCGTAGTGGGCAAGTGCGTTCAGCAGCTCGGAGGACTTCAACCACGCGAGGTGATCTGCCGCTCTGGACTCGGCCAGACGTTGTGCTTCACGGCTCTGCACATCGAACGAATCAAGGTGTTGGTGCATACCTTGTAGGTTCACCTGTGACAAGTAGCGCTCCTCGAAATGCTTGGCAAATTCGCCGCTTCTCGCACGGGTCTCGAGACTCTGCCTTTTCAATTCACTGGCGCTGTCGAGAATGGCTTCTTGGGTCTGCGCCCACCATTCGGCCATCTGCGGATGAACGGCCTGTTCGCTGGGGGCGAGATAAGCGCGCATCGCCTCTTTATGGTGATCGACCAGCGCGGCGACTTTGCGCTCAGTGAATTGCTGATGCAGTTCTGTGAATGCGTGTGCGACCAGAACCTTGCGCTCGTTGCTAGGGCCGTCTTTTTCGGCGCCGGATTCCAACCAGTGCTTGAGGTGCTCCATGCCAGCGTTGCGCCAGGCGTTGAGTTCCTGAGTAATACCGATGGCATCCTCCACCACGATGGCGACCCCCCTTGCTTGAGGTCTATCGCCCAAAGGACCCAGTGCTTGCCGCGCCGCGGCCAGTGAGCTGATGCTGGGGGCACTGAATACTTGGGCGTCCAGCAGCGTGCGCAACGCGTCGTTGGATTCGGCGGCAAAGTCGGCGACAAGCTCCAATTGGTCGTGACGAAGCATGTAAGGCCTGGGCGTCGGACAGCTGGGACCGGCGAAGGGCGCTATGTTCAAGGCCGGTAGCCTGTCGCGTCGACGCAGCAATTGTTGCTGGGCGGCGATGGTCAAAGGGTCAGGGCTGTAGAACAGGCGCAGTTCAAGCAGGTCATCGAGGTCCTGCACCTGGAACGCCCAAGCCATGTTGCGAATGAAGGCCTGGAGGGTTTGGGTACCGGATGGTTGAGGCTCTGGATGTTCAGGATTGACGAGCGACAGGGCCCCGTTCGCGGCGATTCGATAGGGTAGATGCAGACTGTTTCGCCCAGTGCTTTTGCGCTTTTCCATGACATACAGGAAGCCTTCGCGAAGCGGGCGAATGGCGTAGTCGGCATGACCCAGCGCCGTGATGCGATGAGGGTGACGCAGGTGGTCAGGCAGGGCAGGTAATCGTTGCCGCTGGTGGGTGCTGCCGCCCACGGCGGCATAGCGTAATGGCAGCACCGTAAAGGTGCGTGTGCAGGTGACCTCCGGGCCTTTGGAAAAAGGATCGTGCAACGCCTCGCAGTTCTGCTGGTTGATTTCTAGCAGCGTCTTCAGATCTAGCATGAGCGGTCCCTAGCGAAGTAACGGGTGCAGGTGTGTTTCAAGGCGTTGGGCAAGTGGCAGTCTTTGCTCAAGAGACTCTTTCATGGCTGCCTGCCAAATCGGATCGAGCGTCAGCCTGTCGCCAAGCAGCGCTGAATAGGTGACGTAGGTGATCAAGTCTTGTTGCTCGATAAATCCTGTTTCTCGCGCAGCAGCGAGGTACTTGCGTACCCTGCCCAGACGTACACCGTGGCACTGTTCAGATTGCCCACTTGCGGTCAGCGAGCTTTTCAATTGATCGGCGAGTCGATGTTCAAGCGGGTCTCCTGCCAGTGCCTCCCAGCACGCATGGTCTAGCGTAAGGTTTTTGAGTTCATCGGTTGCCGATCTGTCGCCACCCATCAAACAGCACCAGATTTCTTCATCGGCATCTGGATAAGGCACCCACCAACTATGGATGGGCGCAAACCATTCGACGATTCCAGGCAGATCCTTACGTGCATGCAGCACACGCAGACATTGTTCGGTGTGATAGCGCAGTAAGTAGCGTTGGCCGTCAGGTGCCAGAACGGTGTTGGCTTGCGCCAAGTGCGTGGCTAACGCAGCAGCAGGCAACGCGCTGATGATCCAGCCGCAGATTGCATCGGTTGCGAACTCGCTCAACTCCCAGAAGAAATCAGATTGGCCCTGTAATGTGGTGTTGGTGGTGGCTGCATATAAACCAGTGCCGAACTGGCGCACGTTGCTGAGCTCATCCTGTTGCATCAGTGGACATAATATTCCGCGCTCCCGCTTTACCAGGCTTTCCACCTGGCCAGTGCTTAATCGGGAAAGTTCGAGAACAGCGGAAAGTCGATAGTGTTCTGCTTGCCGTAGAGGCCGGAGTAGTTTTTCGACGAAAAGGTCTTTCATTCGTTCTCCCCTTCCATGCGAATGACATTGCGACCTTCTGCAATGGCTTTCAGTAGACAGCTGATGCAGATGGGTTCCGCGGGCGCTGGCGTGGAACTTATGGCGAGGTTATGTGTGCTTCCTGTCGGGCTTTGGGCGACGGGGCCCTTGATTTTGATTGCAACGGCGTCAAGTGTGATGCCGCTCCCATCGAGCCTCAATGTTGCTCCCGGAGCCTTGATGGTCAGACTGTTTGATACCTGAAACTCTATGACTTGCGTTTCTTGGCGAATCGCTTGCCCAGCCCTTAGCTCAACATGTCCAACCACCTGTTGCTCCAAGTGGCCTCCAATCTCTATCGAGTGATTGGCTGTGGTTTTGTCGCACCTGTTATTACCCACCTGCTCGGTACGGTCTTCTGCAGTTGTGATCATGCGATGGCGGCCTATTTGAAGCACGTCATCCCGGCCTATTTGACGATGATGGTCTCTTCCAACTTTCAAACTTTGATCGTTACCCACTTCCTCGTGTCGGTCATGACCAATGTTGATCTGCTCATCCCGCGCGACACGTTCAGATCTATCATTTCCAATCTGGGTAGTCTCATCGTGCTTGACCACATTGTTCTGATCCCGCTCGGCATGAATGAACACCTCTTGCCGTCCCAGTTCATCCTCGAAGCGCAGCTCATTGAAACCATCCCCTTTGTGGGTCTGGCTCTTGATGGTCATGCGGGTCTTGTGTTCGGGCAGGTCATAGGGCGGCAGTTGATCGCCACAGTAAGTGCGCCCGGTAATCATGGGTTGGTCGGGGTCGCCATTGACGTACTGGATGATCACGTCCTGGCCGATGCGCGGAATGGCCATCGAGCCCCAACTGCCCCCGGCCCAGCCTTGGGAGACGCGCACCCAACAGGAGCTGAACTCGTTGTTCTCGCTCTCGCGATCCCAAGGGAAACTGACCTTGACCCGCCCCCACTCGTCGCAATAGATCTCTTCACCCTTCGGACCGACCACGGTGGCCATGTGCGGACCGTCGATTCGCGGTTTTGCCAGTGGGGAAGGTCGCCATTCGGTCTGGCCGGGGACTAGTACGGCGGTCTGTTGATAGCGCGTGCTCTGGTCGATGCTTGTGGCTTCTTCCTGCAGGCTGGTGAGCTGGCTGCCCTTGTGAGTGACCGTGTTCACTCGCCAGTGGGCATTGAGGTCGCCTCGCGGGTGTCCGGTCAGCGTGAAGCTCAGGCCCGGTTGCAGGCGAACATCGTCACCCTCGACCTCCGCAATGCGGACATCGTGACGCAGTGCCGTGATCCGGTTTTCGGTGAACGGCTTACCCACGGCATCGCGCTTGTAGCGGCCTGGGTAATCGAAGTATTCGTAGTCTTTGGATTGATGTTCCAGGAAGGGCCCGGCGGCTCTGTGCTCCTGTCGATAGGCAGGGTTGGTGAAGGTGTAATCGCGCTGAACCTGGGCAGCGGTGCGCACCTGCTCGCTGTAGCGTAAGCGCCGAAGGCAGGGCATGGCTTGATCGCCACCGCTGCTGGCTTGGTACAGCACGCTATCAGGGGCTACAGGCTCGTCGTTATCAAAGAAGCCCTCGTCTCCATCCTCGGGCTTGATGGCGCCATGACTGATCAGCCCGAGTGATTGCAGCCGATCGGTGAGGATCAGTTTGTGCAGCTTGTCACTGTGCACGAAGCGGTAGACAAAACCTTCCTCAGCAGCAAGACGAGCGATGAACGCCAGGTCCGTCTCGCCGGCCTGGACGCAGAACTCGCGGACCTGGTGGTCCATGCTGGCACGTATTTCGTACTGGTCGATGCCCTGGTGCTTGAGCATCAACTCAAGAATTTGCGGCACGGTCTTCTGTTGGAAGATACGCCAGTTCGAGCGCAAGTCGGCACGGGCCAGTTGTGGCTCAACCAGCGCGTGATAGTAAGTGCGATAGAAGCCACTTTCAGCCTGGCTGAAACGGCTGACCAGACCGTGCACGTAGCGCACTGGGCGTGCACCTTCCCAGAGGGTGAATAGCACGGGCTGGTCGAGCAGCTTGCCAAAGTCGATATCGTGGTCGTGGCTGACCAGTTGAAGTTCGAGCGTGAACGGCTGGCTGATGCCCTCGTTGAGGGTGAACGACACCACTTCGAACTGGGCGTTGCCAACGAGTGGCTGGAAGCTGTAACGCAATTTGGATTGGCTAGGCATAAGCAATCCCTGTCCGCCGTCTGAGGTTACAAAATGCCTAGGCAGCCCTGGCTGCCTGGGCGTATTTGCATGCGATTTGCCAATTTGGGTCACCTTCGATCAGCAACCAGCATGGTCGGAGCAGTCGCCTTGGTGGCCATCGATTTGGCTTCTACTTGAAAGCTCGAGCTCCTACGGCTAGTCAATGAGCCAACCTGAATACCCTTCGATCAGAGTTCCCCCATGACTGGTAGTGTCACCTTCTCTGGCTGCCGGCTGGCCATCAATGAGCGTGCAGTTTGCGCCGGTTTCAATAACAGCCCCGCAACTGATACGGTCGCCCACGCGTGCGACGGCCTTGCCATCCATGGATGTTGCGCTTGCGCCGGTTTCTACCGTCCCTGCACCATGAAGTGGGCAGTCATGGGCGTGGCCGACGAGAACGATAGATTTCATTAGCGTCTCCTTTTGTCTGGCTGTGCAGGAGCCTCTTCGAACGCCTCTGGCGGAGGAAGCGCAGCCCGTACATTGAATAGCCAGCAGACGCCATACCAGCAGACGGCGACTAAAAGGTTGTAGGGGAAAAGCACGGCCCAGAACGGCAGTTGCCAGTTTTTCTTGCCCTGGAGTTCCCCGGGCTCCCCGGTTCGCCAGGGAGCGTAATGACGCCAGGCTTCTGCTGGGGTTAGGCAAATGGCGTGCAGTGGTCGGTGCCACCAGTTAGGTTCACCAGGTGGCGGTAGATTGTCTGGGCCGTGGTCCATGAAATGGCGCAGGTATTCCCAGACTTCGGCGACGTGTCTGATGTCGGGGTCAGTGGGTTCGTTGCTATCGACCCACAGGCAGTCCTTCTGGTGAAGGCTGCCATCCGCTCGGCAGGGGGCGAAGGCGAGTGCATAGCTGGTGGTGAAAGATGAGCCGCCGGATTCGGTGCGTTTGAAAAGGCCACCGCCAGTGTTGTGCCACTCAAAGACTAATGTCTTGCTCAAGCGTTTGTAGTAGATTTTTTGGGTGGAGCGATTAAAGCAAAAGCTTGATAAGCCTTTGATGAACCATATCCTATAAATAAGGAATGGGAAGAAGATGAAAGGCGCGAGTGTCATTCCGATTAGGAGTAAAAGGTCGCGCGAGAGGTTGCTCCACGTGTCGCCGGAAAGTAGGAGAGGGTAGAATCCGATTATTAAGCTGGCTGTGATTGCACAATATAGCTTTCCCATAAATACAGAGTCGGAAACCCAAGGATTTATTAGGCATAGTGTGGTTTCTGATATGCTTGATACCTGTCCTTTAATGGCGGGTTTGTAGTTGGAGTTTAAAGATGGGTCGAATATCCAGAGGGTTGCCATGTTATCGCTCGAGTTGAAAAGATGATGTGATCTCTGTGTTGTCTTCTAAGCCTTGATTACTGCTGTAGGAGAGGTGTAATGTGACTTGTCTCCGGTGTGGGAGTTTCTCTTTGATATGCAAGATTAAGCCGGCCTCTGTGATGTGGCTGGTGGCAAATAGTGGAAATACATCTAACCCCTTGTCGTCACGAAGACTGCTTAAGCCTCCCGACCACTCGCTTATTCCTATCACAAAACCGGGGAGTAATACTGCGAACTCAGCGACTGGCTGAGGTGTTACGACTGAGTTGCTAGTGATGGCTGTCCAGTTTGGTGGTGCCCAATTGTTGTTCTGATGCCACTTGGTATCTATGCCGGCTAGACCAAGTGAAAGAGCCTGCTCTGCCGAAATTAGCTTTGGTTCATAGTGCTCAATGTGCCAGGCTCTGATTTCTGCTTGCAATGAGGGGAATGCTGGAAGCTTTTTCTCATTGTCCAAAATTATGTTAGGGCGAGCTTCGCCATCGTTTATACGATTGCCAAAAACGCTGCGTGCTACCCAAAGCTCAATCGGGAGATGAAGGCGTTCGTGTGCCTTGGCATGAAGATACATGCCTCCAGCGATGATCGCTGCGCCTGCGAGCACCAATGCAGCTGCGGCCCATCCGGCGAAAGGAATTATCGACGTAACCCCTGCCACTGCTAGCCCGGCCTCCAGGACGATGACGGAGCCAATAGCCACGCTTGCTCCGCCGGCTAGCGTATAGCGGGCTGCAGTTAAATCCCCGTTATCGGACTGACGTTCTGCTTTAACTAAATCAGACAATAGTCCAAACGCTATTGCTGGATATCCCGCTAGCCGCGCGAAAAGATTACTCCCCAAAAACTTTACAAGGCCGTTGCCAAATGCCATCCCCGGCGCTGTCGGACTCAATCTCAGCATCACGGCCTTTTGCGTCGCCCGAATACTAACCAACGTCGCTGCAGCCGCGCCGATCACGCCAAATATTGACGATGCAAACCCCAGTGTGTATTCGAGGGCGTAGCTCTTCCGCAGGCTGTTATAAGCTGTTTTTAGTGAAATTACGTTGAACCACAGCATGCCGGCATTCAAAGCTCCGCCACCTCCCGACGTCAGCAATCCAATAAAGTTGGGTTTCATGTGCGCAGTAGTGGTCAGCTCGATCGCTATCGTGCGGCTGCCCGAGATGCGCAGTTGCCTCATCTCTTCAACTTGGGCCAGACCTCTGTTCAAGTACTGTTCTACGGCCTGGCTGAAAGGGTTATTCCGAATGGCCTGATCGGTGATCTGGTAGCGCGCCGCCAACAACCCCAATACCTTTTCGGCATTAGCCTCACGCGCTGCCGTCAGCACTTGCTGCCGCAGACCATGGCTAGCGTCCCAGCGGGTAGTGCCACGCAGGCGCTTGAGCACCACGGTGCTGACCGACTGTGCGGTGAGTTCGGTGATGCCGGCGCTTGCCGGGAAGCGGTCAGCCAATCCCTCGATCACGTTGTCGGCGGCGCCCAAAAGGCTGCCGATCGCATCGGCTTTGTCCTTGAATGGGTTGAACGGTGCCAGGGCCGTATACAGCGGGCTGTCGTACTGATCGAGCCACTGCTCCAGGCGCCTGAACCGTGGGTCCTGATCTTCGCTGCCGGGGGTTGGCTGGCTCATGGGCAGAATCAGCAGCGCCAGGATGATTTCCAGCCCGCGGGCGGAAGTGAGATCGTCGCGGTCATAGCAGGCCAGGGCGGCAGCCAGGCTATAAGGGTCATCGATATGCTCGGCCTCTGCAGTGGCCAGCCAAGTATCGTGATCATGGCTGGCTTGCAATGCCAGGTCACGCAGGTGTGCCATGCGCTGATCCAGCGCATCGCGCTCGTCGAGGAATCGCAGGTATTTCTCGGTATCGATGCGCAGGCCTAGGCGTGCCCCATTGGCTGAGTAGTCTTCGTGGGTGAGGGCCAGGTAGCGTGCCGCAGCGGGCGAATGGGCAGGGTTGTCACGGGTTGGTTTCAACCTGATACCCACCAACTGCGGTGAAGGCGCATCTGTCGGGTACAGGCTCTCCAACGTCTTGTTCAGCAGCATGGCCACCAGGTTGCGATGGTGAAAGTCGCGGCTCTGAGGGCTCACTTGCTCCACGTCCAGCTTGAAGCAGGACGGTAACTGCTGTTGCTCGGGGCTTTGCGCGGGTTTCGTATGCTCCAGTTGCTCGGCGGGCATCAGGTCGCGCAGTTGGTGCTGGTAGGCCGAGACCGACAGGCTCAGGTCCAGGGCCATGCCTTCGGCGTCGGCGAGTGCCACCACCACCGGTACTTTCGGCTGCGACCACGGATAATGCCGAGCCGCTGCGCTGAGCGTGCCGATCGGTAAAGTATCGGCGACTGGGTGGCTGCTCCAGGTCAGGGGCATGCGCCGATTGGCCGGTTTGAAGTCTTCGACCCAGTTTTGCAGCGCGCTGATAGGCAAGATATGAGGCTGGGAGGAGGGGGCCTGATTGCCGGCCACCAGCTCGGCGATGTCCAGCAGGCGCATGTGCCGTTTGCGCAGGGCGGGCGAAGCGCTGATGCGGGCAGTGGTGGAGTTGGTCCACAAGTGGGGGCTGTACCCGATCCACACTTCCTTGGCTGACTCCTGGGAGGTATCTGCCCATACCCAAGCCATGGTTTTGCCAGAGCGATAGCGGTTGCGTAGGTGGTATTTCTCTAATCCCTGGTAGCGCAACTCTTTGTAATTCCCTTCTCCGTCGTATTCATGAATGACAAGCTTTTCGCCCAGAGGGCCTTTCATGAACACATAGACGTATCCTGGGCGCAGGGCCCGCAGCGTGTAGGCGCAATGCTGTAGCGGGGGCAGGCCCTGCTCCAACTTGAAACCTGAATCGGTATACCGGTAGGTAGGAGTGTCGGCGGCACGGGGCACGATCGCGTAGCGCACTGGCAGGATTGGAACGCGCGGGCTGCAGGCGGGGCCGGCAGTGGCACTGCTGACCGAAGCGTCAGTCATGAAGGGGCTCCTTGCTGTCAATCAGCGCTTGCAGTTGCCGAAGGCGCTCCTGGGGCGATTCTTCGAGGTCGGTGTAGATCTCCCCGGCTTGGCCATCGCTGATGATGGACATGTGTTTGGCCGTCATCCGGATGAACTGGCCGGCAACGTCCTCGTCACGAAAATTGAGCGCTTTGAGTTGCGGGAGCAGGGTTTCTATCCAGTGGCGGATCTCCGGCAAGGTACGGGTCGTGTAGGTCGGCATGGCCAGTACCTCGTGTGCCAATGAAAGGACAAAGTGCTCATGCAGGCCGGCCTGCAGCCGCTCCAGTTCGTGTGTGCCAAGGGTCAATGCGGGATCGGATATCGAGCGTGCAGCAGTCGGACGGCGTTCGAGGGCGTGCCATTGGTGGGCGGGGCCCCAGTTGGTTCGCCATGCCAGCCGAGATATGGGCCCCAGCCAAAGCTCGCGATTGCCTTCATCCAGCGCATCCAGCCAGGCTGAGAGATGATCCGGTTTGAGATGAAACAGGGCGGCGCCCTGGTCCGGGAGTGTCACTTGCACAAGGCTGCTGAGGTGGCCATTCAGCACTTCGAGGTCAACTTCGGCGTCCAGCGCGATGGCACCGCCGATGGGCATCCAGATCTGGATGGCATGGGTGCGGAGCTCAGGTGCTTTTGAGGTGTTTACCAGCAGAGGGCCGAAGTCATGTTGGTTATCCAGCGCGCTGCGCTTCCATGGCCATGCATGCGGGGCAGTTCGGCTGATGTCATGAAGGAGGTCGAGTACCGAAGGAGCATAGGCGGGTATCCATTCGCCTTCCTGGGGAATGGGTCGATACGCCCAGTCTTCGAGCGTATTGGTCATGAGCAGCAAAAAGTTGCAGTCGCAGGCTACATTGCCGTTGCCGGGTGGCTGAAGAGGCATGTTGCTCATTGGCTTGGCCTCTTGATGCAGCGGCAATCGGGCAAGGGGCACGTGCCATCTGCGCGGCGTCCGCAGAGGCGCTCGAGCGGCTTGCCGCTGACGAAGTCACTTGCGATGGAGAACAGATTTGTGTTGCCGCCTGGCGATTTGAGTAGCTGTCCGTTGATATGGATCGTCGAGCCGTCCAGGGTGATGCCTGTCTCGTCAATCCGGATGGAGCCACCTGGTCCTTGAATGAGCACCGTTTCCGTTGAAAGCAGTTCGTAGCGACGGGTGTGTCTGCGGATTTCAACACGAGCCTCCAGCTCGGCGTGCCCTTCAACTTGCTGTTCCAGGTTGCCGCCGATGCGGGTGTGATGATTGGCAGTGATCTGTTCGTGGCAATGATTGCCGATGGTTTCAACGCGGTCCTTGGCAACGGTGATTATCTGGTTACGACCGATTTTCAGAAAAGTGTCATTGCCGATTGTGGCTCGCTCATCATTACCAACAGTCTTGTCGCAATCGTGGCCAATCAGGATGGACTCGTCGTTATCGACCTGCTCCTTGCGGTCGTTGCCAATCTTTGTCGTCTCATCGTGCTTGACCACATTGTTCTGATCCCGCTCGGCATGAATGAACACCTCTTGCCGTCCCAGTTCATCCTCGAAGCGCAGCTCATTGAAACCATCCCCTTTGTGGGTCTGGCTCTTGATGGTCATGCGGGTCTTGTGTTCGGGCAGGTCATAGGGCGGCAGTTGATCGCCACAATAAGTGCGCCCGGTAATCATGGGTTGGTCGGGGTCGCCATTGACGTACTGGATGATCACGTCCTGGCCGATGCGCGGAATGGCCATCGAGCCCCAACTGCCCCCGGCCCAGCCTTGGGAGACGCGCACCCAACAGGAGCTGAACTCGTTGTTCTCGCTCTCGCGATCCCAAGGGAAGCTGACCTTGACCCGCCCCCACTCGTCGCAATAGATCTCTTCACCCTTCGGACCGACCACGGTGGCCATGTGCGGACCGTCGATTCGCGGTTTTGCCGGTGGGGAAGGTCGCCATTCGGTCTGGCCGGGGACTAGTACGGCGGTCTGTTGATAGCGCGTGCTCTGGTCGATGCTTGTGGCTTCTTCCTGCAGGCTCGTGAGCTGGCTGCCCTTGTGAGTGACCGTGCTCACTCGCCAGTGGGCATTGAGGTCGCCTCGCGGGTGTCCGGTCAGCGTGAAGCTCAGGCCCGGTTGCAGGCGAACATCGTCACCCTCGACCTCCGCAATGCGGACATCGTGACGCAGTGCCGTGATCCGGTTTTCGGTGAAGGGCTTGCCCACGGCATCGCGCTTGTAGCGGCCTGGGTAATCGAAATATTCGTAGTCTTTGGATTGATGTTCCAGGAAGGGGCCAGCGGCTCTGTGCTCCTGTCGATAGGCAGGGTTGGTGAAGGTGTAATCGCGCTGAACCTGGGTAGCGGTGCGCACCTGCTCGCTGTAGCGCAAGCGCCGAAGGCAGGGCATGGCTTGATCGCCACCGCTGCTGGCTTGGTACAGCACGTTATCAGGGGCTACAGGCTCGTCGTTATCAAAGAAGCCCTCGTCTCCATCCTCGGGCTTGATGGCGCCATGACTGATCAGCCCGAGTGATTGCAGCCGATCGGTGAGGATCAGTTTGTGCAGCTTGTCACTGTGCACGAAGCGGTAGACAAAACCTTCCTCAGCAGCAAGACGAGCGATGAACGCCAGGTCCGTCTCGCCGGCCTGGACGCAGAACTCGCGGACCTGGTGGTCCATGCTGGCACGTATTTCGTACTGGTCGATGCCCTGGCGCTTGAGCATCAACTCAAGAATTTGCGGCACGGTCTTCTGTTGGAAGATACGCCAGTTCGAGCGCAAGTCGGCACGGGCCAGTTGTGGCTCAACCAGCGCGTGATAGTAAGTGCGATAGAAGCCACTTTCAGCCTGGCTGAAACGGCTGACCAAACCGTGCACGTAGCGCACCGGGCGTGCACTTTCCCAGAGGGTGAATAGCACGGGCTGGTCGAGCAGCTTGCCAAAGTCGATATCGTGGTCGTGGCTGACCAGTTGAAGTTCGAGCGTGAACGGCTGGCTGATGCCCTCGTTGAGAGTGAACGACACCACTTCGAATTGGGCGTTGCCCACGAGTGGCTGGAAGCTGTAACGCAATTTAGATTGGCTAGGCATAAGCAATCCCTGTCCGCCGTCTGAGGTACGAAAGGCCCAGGCAGCGATGACTGCCAGGGCATTTCTGTTAAATCAGGCGATCGGCTTACGCCAGTCGTCGGAGCCCTCGGTGCCCGCGGTTACGTGGGTCCAAGAGATCTTGCGGTACGACAGCGATACCTCGATAAGCTGGGTGAACTCCGCGTTACTCTTGTCTTGTGCATGAGGCAGCACCGTATTGATATCGACGATGGTTGCATCCTCCATCTTGGTCGTGAAGAAGTGCTCCTGCTTGCCCTCTACCGAGGTGCGGTACCAGTTGACTTCGACGGTGGGCAGCATTTCACCGCTGGCTAAGGCTTGATACATCAACGGCGTGGCCTTGTTCAGCGAACTGGTGAAGATGAACGGTTTGTGCACCCGTTGTCCTGCGGGCTGACCGCTTTGCGGATCCGTAGGCACGGTCACTTGGTGCTTGATTTCCTGCACCAGAATCTCGTCTTCGTGGCCCTCGACAAACACATTGCCCACCGAGTCGGAGGTGAAGGCGCCCGCAGTAATGTTGCCTTGGGTCTGGCCTTCGATCTTGATGTAAGCGGGTGTTGGCATGGCAGTTTCTCCTGCGTCCATGTAGATTGAGCACGCGCACAGGCGGTGGCGTGGCCATCGGGAACGATGGGCTTGTCAACGAAGCAATTGCCTCGTCAATTCGTTGAATTCCATTACGCCGGATGTCGGCTGACTACTGCTGCAAGATGCCGTTGAGCGATGCCAGCACCTCTGTGGTAATGAGGTGCAGGCGGTAGCTGTAGATGCTGTAGGCCACAGCCATGGCTGTGGCAGATATTGCCAGCGGGCTCCACCATGGCCATTGCCGGTTCATGCGGTAGTTGCGCGGGGCCACGTTGGTGTAGGGATCGCAGACGTGTACCGGAGCTGGGCCGCGTAGTTCACGGATGATCCCGTGCAGCTTGTGGATCAAAGCGTTCAAGGACTCATCGCCTTTCGGAGCGATGGCGTATTTGCCCTTCAGGCCCAGGCACAACGCGAAGTACATGAACTCCAGTACGTCGTGATAACGCTTGGGTTCTTGCATCAGCCGAGCAAGCACCGTGAAGAGTTTTTCCCCACCCCAGGTTTCGTCGTGGAAGATGCTGAGCAAGGGTTCCTGACTCCAGCAACTGGCTTTACCCCATGGCCGTTCCATGACCGCTTCATCGATGTAGAGACATAGCCCGTACGAGTACGCCAGCAACTGAGCATGCTCGTAGCCGTGCTGGCGCACCTGCGCCCTGATGGTGTCGATCTGGTTGCGGACCTGCTGATACACATCTTTGATGTTGGGCAATGCATCAAGTGTCCGCAGGCGTATTACCAGACCGAACAGAGGTACGGCAGCATCCAGCATGGGATTGGCATATCCGCCGCACAGTTGGAAGTCGGGGTCGGCGAAGTAGCTTTGAAAAGGAGTTTTTGCCTGCGCATTCGGGTCAGTGTCGACGGATGATTTCCTAGCTTCCCTACCTGCCTTGGCCATCGTGTCGAAGAGGCCGCTGTTGCCATCCTGGCTGACGTGAATAACATCACTCATCTCATTCACTCCTGATTGCCCAAAACTGCAGTTCGAGCCCGGGGAACTCGCCAGCGACATGAATACCGAAGCCGGTGGAGGTCTTCATGTCCGACCATGCCGGACCGCGACGCTCCAGTTCGAAGTAGGTGAAGCCTGCATGGAAAGGCAGATCCCGAGGTGCCACAGGCAGTGCAAGCAATGGAATACCCGGCAGTTGCAGTGGCACTGCCTCGTTCAGTGACTCCAGCGCAACGACTTTTGCCTTCTGGACGAACATCTGCCGCAACGTGTGCGGTGGCAGATTGGCCCGGACCGCCAGGATGAAGTCCGCCTGGTCGATCAGGCGGCGGTCTTCCAGTAAGGTCGTCATTACGCCGTACTCCAGCGTCTGCAGAGGCAACGAAACGGCGCGCGGCTGTAGTACGGTGCTCAGCGCCCGGCGTAGGGTATCTTGCAGTGGTTTGAACGACGTGCGCAGCGCGGTGTGCTGATACGTAGGGTATTCCTGCGGCAGCCGGGTCTCGTCAGTGAAGGTGACGAACTCGCCACTGGCCTGGCTCATGCACAGATATAGCTGCTCGGGGTGTGTCTGGCCTTGCCTGGCCAGGTGCTGGAAGCAAGGCCACCAGCGGTTCATGGCCTGCAGCAGGTTGAAGTCGCGGATGTCCGCGATACCGGACTGCCCAGAGGCGCCGATGCGGGCTGCTAGATTGCGTGCGCGTTCGCGCAGCGTATGGGTGATCTCTTCCAGGAAGCGCTGCAGCGCTGGTATGGCGCGTACCGAAATGCTGGTGGGGTAGAAGCCTTCGTCCAACTGCAGGCTGCCATCGGGACGCCGCTCCAGAATCCGTGTCACGGCCAGGCGGGTGTAGGAACTGCTGTCATCGGCCTTGCGCTTGAGCTGAAAGTTGGGCACTGCCAAGTCGACCTGTACCAGGTCACCGTCCGCGCTGTGGGTGTCCTTGATCTCCTCGGCATGAGCGCTGTACCGGTAGTTGGCGGCATTGCCTGGCCAGCTTACCTCTCGGCCACCTTCGGTGCGCAGCGGCAGGCACAGGTAGATCTCGCTGTCTTTCGCCCCGTCATCCTCGATTTCCAATGGTGGAGGGGGCGGCAGATCGGCGGGGATATCGAACACTGTACCATCCGGCATGATGCCCCGCGCACGGGTGATAGCGATCTTGCCCAGACTGAGGTACTCGTCGTTCAACAGCAGTTCGCTGAACCCAAAGAAAGCTGCATTCAAGCTCCCTATGCGTTGGAGCAGGGCCGCTTCGCTGGCTCTAGCTGCCTGTTGAAAATGCTGCGGTTTGACGAACAGGCCTTCAGGCCACAGGACGGAATTGCGTGAACTCATGAGTGCTCCGTTTCAGCGTAATTAAGAAAGGAAGGCTGGGCGGGCATCAGTCTTCCTCTCTGAGCAGAACCTGCGTGTCGTTGAGCAACACCGACAGGATGATCTGGTGGCCGCGAGGGGGAATGCGCAGCACTTGGCTCCAGGTGGCGTTTTCCTTGTTGCGGTAGCCGGCGATCACCGCGATGAAGTGGGTTTCCGGATCAATAGGCGCAAAGGGGATGAACTTGAACTGTCCAGGTCGCAGCAGGTAGTCGTCATCACGGATGTAGGTGCTGCGCAGCGCCTTGGCCGGATCCTTGTCCAGCAGTTCGTAGACGCTATTGCGCAGGAGCGAGTCGTCACGCAGTTGCAGGATCTTGATCGCTATGGGTGTAGCGATAGGCTCGGCGGCCACGGTGGTGGTGTGGGGTAAGGTCAGGACCACGGCCGGGTCGTCGTAGCTGCCAGGAGTGCTCTCTTCCATGGGCGATCGCAGCAGGTCGTCGTCCTCGTCAAGAGGCATCGAGACCGGCGACATGGCAGGGAACTGTTGCTGGAGGTATTCGAGCAAGGTCCCGACTTTCTCGGTCAAGGCGTACGGATCGCCTGCGCTCAAACTGACCGCGTAGGGGCTCGGTTCCAGTGCGTCAGGCTGCTCGATGGGCACCTCGACGCTGTGAGCGTTGCCGTTGAGTGTCGGGCTGGCGTTGATACTGAACGCGACCTGGGTGAGATGCTCCTTGGGTGGGCCTACGGGTACAGAGGGGTCCATGATCACTTGGCCGATTTTGCTCAGAGAAGTGCAACCGGAAACTCCGATCAACACCGTCAGCAGACCAGCAGAGAACGAACAACGGGTCATGGGTGTTTTCCCGTAATCAGGTGGTCCATCGGGTTTTCCTGTACAGGCGCTGCCACAGTGTCTAGAGCGACCAAGGGGTCTTTACCCATGTTCGATTCGAAGGCGGCACAGATTTCAACCGCAGCGTCACGGGTGACAGATACGGGCTCCCACGCTTGGGCGGGTACATCGAGTAGCCATTGATCAAGGGTTCTCTGGTCAGGGCTAAACAGGTCTTCCAGCGAGCGCACATCCGCTTGTGAAACTTGAGCTTGCAGCAGGCAAGCGCCAATGCGCAGTTGGTCACCTTCTAACAGCCGTCTGGCGGTGAGCGATCCCACACTCTCAAGGCTGTCATTCAGATAGGTGCGTTGGCAGCGATCGATTACACAGAAACTGCCCTCGAACCAGCGAATCTCGCAGTGAATCGGCGCAACGTTTCCTTCACGATCATCAATCCGCCAGGTAGCCCCTGCGCTGCCAATAGTGCCGCCGGAGCAATCGAACTGATGTCGGGCAGTGACGTTATGCCGCAGTTGTTCAAGGTTGGTGATGCTCAAGGTCAAGGCGCTCATGAGCGCCCCCGGAACCGTACAACCGGGGCGATCTGACCGTTGCGGTCATCAACGAAACTGGTCCAGCCCAGGTAGGCGCCCTGGCTGTTGTGCAGGCGAAAGGGCAGTAGGGCGTTCTGCTTGAGGCGCAGCTCCAGGTCGTAGGCCAGGCCATCGCGTAGCAGAAAGTCGATCAATGCACGCAGGCGATTGAAGTTGATGCCACTGGGCAACAGTTCGCGCAATTGATCCTGATCGAGTTCACTGATCACTATGGTGAACTTGCTGCTGCGAGTTCGTGTGCGGCTGCCGATCGTGAAGGAACTGCCCAGATTGCCATTGCTGCAACCCAGGCTTACCCGTTGCTGGGTCGTGGTGTAAACCGAGCCGGTTTCGAACTCTCGAATCTGTACCTGCTTGAGGTCGAAGCAGTGGGCAATGATGCCGGCGACGGTGCCTGGCGAACGGCTGCGACTGGCGATCACGCCGGCAAAACTGAGCAGTCGACTCCAAGGCAGTGCCGTGTCGCCGCGCAGCTTTTTGTCATTCAATCCAAGCAGGGCGAAGATATATTGGGAGAAGCCATCGCTGGCACCCGGCTGGAAACGAATGTAGTAGCGGTACTTGCGCCAGATGCGGTGTAACAGACTGAGCAGGTAGTGATTGAAGAAATCGAAGAAGGCCGGACGCACACCGATACCCTGCGCATGCTCATACGCCACCTGCTCCAGGTAGTAGGACGGCAACGGGGAGTCCGTGCCATGCAAGCCCATGAACGTGGTGCAGATGCGGTACCGGTCTTGCGCCGCAGGCATGCGTTCCGCTTTGTACACGTCCGAAATGGGAAAGGTCAGCCGCGGGTCGCAGCCAAGCCGTACACGCAGGCGGGTGGCTCTATCTGGCCAACGCGGTTCCAGATCATCCTCGTGCAAGCCGTGCAGGCGCTCCAGCAACTGGAAGAAGTTGTACTGATGTGCCTCGGCGAGCAACGTGTCGGCTAGATCAGCGGTTGCTTGCCGGTCTGGATTGGCCATGTGTAATGCTCATTATTGGTGATGTTGATCACTTCCAGTTGATGGAAGGAATTGATGCTGGCGTAGAGGGCGAAGAAGTGTGCGAGCACGCAACCGAATAGGTAGAGGTCGCCTTCGCAGAGGAACGCCGTCTGATCCAGCTTCAATCGTGTCCGCAGGCCACGAACGGGCTGTCCTTTGATCAGCCAGTCCAATGGCTCTGTTTGAACATCCTGGATGCCATCGAGGCGTTTGCGGGTGGTGCGTGTCTGCTGGATATCGTGCAACGCCGCGAAGTCGTAGGCCCGAATGATCGCTTTGAGCGCTTCAGCCGAAAGCAACGACAGATAGTTGAGTGACATGTTGGAAATCAGGACCCACTGCAGTTGGCCGTCCAACACCGGCCGATAGGGGCGCGTAGGGGCACAGATGTTGCTGTAGCTGGCAAGTGGAGGCGTGACCTCGGAGGTTACATTGATATCATCCACTGCCAGTGCCAGCGGTAGGTCGCGATTGGTGCAGGTCAGATCGATGGATGCGGTTTCCAGCTCGCCGATGTAAGCGTTGGCGTCCGCGCGCACAAAGGCGATGCGGTGCGTAACGCCATCACCGCGCAGGGACTGCTCGAGTGTGTAGCGGTAGTACAGTGCTGTGCGTCCTTGAGCATGTTCGATCTCATGAGCGAACGATTCGAAAGGGCGGAAGGTCCGCAGGTGTCCGCCGACAGTACCGTCGGTTGTCGTGCGGGTGCTGATTACCTGATCGACACTGAAGATCTCATAGGCATGCCGCTCGCTCCCCTTGGGCGTGAGCTCGACCTGAGCAGCCTTATTCGAAAGGTCGATTGGTTCCGCGCTGTGTGCGAATAAGTTCACCGCAGGTGTACAGCACAGGCTGAAGTCTGCTTCTGCGACATGCAGTAAGTCGGGCAACTGGCGGGTGAAGTGGAACTCCAAGCCCACGTGCTGGGCCACTTGATCAGGCCAGATCCTTTCCAGACCCGTTAGCGTGAAGAAATGGAAGCGCTCAGGAAAAACGAAGTATTCCTGGAGAATTCGGTAACCATCGAAGACGTTTTGCGGGTAGGGCAGTAAAGCCTCGTCTGGTCTGAAGCCTGGGAAAGCAAGGCTACTGGCTGGTAGCCGGCGAACTTCACCATTGATCACCACACTGACATATTTGAGGTACTGAGCGATCCAGAGATACAGGGTGCGGGCGGTCTGGGTGTCACCGCTCAGATGGAAGTCCAGGCTGTGGCAGCTCATGGTGTTCAACGGCCGCTTGGCCAAGGTTCGCAGGTCGAGCCGGACTACCGAACTGTCGAGTGTTTGGGTAGCGTGTACCTTGTCGATCGCGAATGGATGGATGTCCACTTCGGTACAGGTGCGAAACTCGCAGGGCACCCCATCCACAGGCTTGGAAAACAGTCGCGAACCCCTCGGTATACGCTGGGATTGACTGAGTGCCTGCTTGCGTGGCGTGAACTGGATGATCGTGGCGCTCGGCAGCGGCCGCAGGTAGTTGGGCCACAGCAGCTGCAGCATTGGATGCGTTAGCTCAGGGAGATCGTCTTCCAGCTTGAGCCGCAGCTTGGCGGTGAGGAAAGCAAAAGCCTCCATCAAGCGTTCGACATCCGGGTCGCTGCCACCCTTGCCTAGCAGTCGGGCAAGCTGCGGGTTGTCTTTGGCGAAGTCATTCCCCAGCTCATGGAGGAAACGCAACTCTTCGCTGAATCTATCCTTGAGCGACATGCGTCACCTCACTCGGGTGTGGTGGTTATGGCCGTTGACCAGCAGATCCAGTTGCAACTGCTCAGAGTGGTTGTTGACCTGTATGTGGCAGTCCAGCCTGAAATGCAGTTCCAGCGAGGCGTGGCAATCGGGCATTGCTTTGAGCGCGTGCACGTGCACGCGCGGTTCGAAGCGCAGAATGGTGCGACGGATGTCTGCGCTCACTTGCTGCAGCAGATCGCCACTGCTTGCGTCGTGTCCGTTGAAGTCACGCAGGCCCAGCTCAGGGCTGCTTTGCGAGCAACCCTGACGAGCGTTGAGCAATATTTCGAGGTGGCGCTTGATGGCAGCGAATTTTTGACTAGCGTTTTCCTGCCGGGACGGCTCTCGGCAGACGGATTGATTCGCCGTCAAACGATCGAAAAATCCACTCATTGCGTGTCGAGCCGCCCAACGAGGGAAATTTCGAAGTTCGCCCCCATGTACTTGAAGTGCGGGCGTACGGCGAGCGAAACCTGATACCAGCCTGGATCGCCGGCAACGTCCGACACCTCGACTCTCGCGGCACGCAATGGCCGACGGCCGCGCACATCGGCAGAAGGATTTTCCTGGTCGGCAACGTATTGCTTGATCCATTTGTTGAGCTCGGACTCAAGGTCACGACGCTCTTTCCAGCTGCCGATCTGCTCGCGCTGCAGCACCTTGATGTAGTGGGCCAGGCGGTTGACGATGAACAGGTAGGGCAACTGGGTGCCGAGTTTGTAGTTAGTCTGCGCCTGCAGCCCTTCTGGGGTCTTGGGGAAGTTCTTCGGCTTTTGTGCCGAGTTGGCGGAGAAGAACACGGCGTTGTCGCTGTCCTTGCGCATGGTCAAGGCGATGAAGCCTTCTTCAGCCAACTCGAACTCCTTGCGGTCGGAAATCAGCACCTCAGTCGGGATCTTGGCCTGCAACTGGCCGAGGGACTCGTACAGGTGCACCGGTAGATCCTCGACGGTGCCACCGGACTGCGGGCCAATGATGTTCGGACACCAACGGTATCGGGCGAAGCTGTCGTTGATGCAACTGGCCAGCAGGAACGCTGAATTGCCCCACAGGTAGTTGTCGTGCTCCCCGTCGATATTCTCGTAGTAGTGGTAGCTCTGGACGGGGTTCTCTTGTGGGTGATAGGCCGAGCGAAGCATGAAACGCGGACCGGTCAGCGCAGCATGGCGGGCATCCTCACTTTCACGGAACGCTCGCCATTTGGCATGCCGCGGGCCAGCGAAAATGTCCTTGATCTCTTTCAGGTTGGGGAGCTCTTCGAAGCTGCTCAGATTGAAGAACTCAGGTGATGGCGCTGCGAGGAAGGGAGCGTGAGACATTGCGCCGACGGAGGCCATGTAACTCAGCAGTTTGATGTCCGGGGAAGAGGGGCCGAAGTTATAGTTGCCCACCATGGCCGCAACTGGCTCGCCGCCAAATTGACCGTAACCTGCTGTGTAGACATGCTTGTACATTCCGCTGCAGGTGATATCGGCAGCATTCTCGAAATCGTCGAGTAGGTCGTCCTTACTGACATGCAGGACTTCAAGCTTGATATTCTCGCGGAAGTCAGTGCGGTCCACCAGAAGTTTGAGGCTGCGCCACGAGGACTCAAGCTGCTGAAACTCAGGCTGGTGCAGGATCGCATCCATCTGTTTGCTGAGTACCCGATCCACCTCGGCGATCATCTGATCGACGCGATGTTTATTGATTATTTGATTTGGATCATTACTTTTAAGTAGTTCAGCGATAAAGGCCGAGACGCCCTGCTTGGCGACCTGATAACCCTCTTGTACGGGAATCAATTTGGTTTCCGCCATGAGCTCGTCGAGTAAACTGGCAGAGCCCAATGTGTCGGCAGTTTTTTCAACGGCCACAGGAGTGCTGTTTTGCTTAGGCATGGGACGCTCCGTTGTCTCAGTCTTGTTTTGGTGCTTCGAACACTATGTCCAGTTCTTCAGCGAGCTGCTTTCGTGCACGCTCATTGCTCAACAGATGCTGCAAGTGCTTGCGAAATGTCGGCACATTGCCCAGCGGGCCTTTGAGGGCAACCAGTGCTTCACGCAACTCCAGCAGTTTGTTCAGCTCCGGTATCTGACGGGCGATCCGGTCTGGCCCAAAGTCATTGATCGACCGGAACTGCAATTGCACAGCGAGCTCTGTCCCTGGCGCGGCATTGAGCATGGAAGGTACGGACATGCCTAAGCTTACGTCGGCGTCATGCAGTACATTGTTGAACGTGTGTTTATCAATACGCATGACCTGGCGGTCCTCCAGAGCACGGTTGTCATCCAAGCCGAAATCGCCCATGACCAACATCTTGTGGGGGAGCTCTATTTCGGCTTGCTCGTCTCCAGTTGCCGAAACATATTTGATATTTATACGTTCCTTGGGCGCGACCGAGCCAGTGCTCTTGACCATTGAAACTCTCTCCTTGATATGTAGGGATTTTCCGAAAGATATGAATTTTAAAGATTGCTTGTAGGAAAATTCTCTGATGGCGGTGCGAAAGTTGGCTTTATGAAGTTGGCGGCGATTCGAATATTTAAAACCTTGCACTGGGAAGGATTGCTTGGTCGAGCGTGAATTTGTAAATGAATATTTGTTTGTTATTTTTCTTTCCTATGGCCTACGCTTTCGCCAGTTTCCAGGCCCGGCTGACATCGAGTGATGAGCAGGCCTGGTCTCGGCCAAGTGCAGATCTAGAACAGGAAGTTATTGTCAGTGATTGTGCGGAGTACATATAGCGTAGCTATTTCGCTGCTACTCAGTTGTATGCCGGTGCTTGCATACGCTGATCGAGATTGCCCAAGAATTGTGTCCAACCTCGAGCGCCTGGCTTGTTTCGACAAGTCCGCCGGAACACCGGCTCGCGTTGAGCCAGTGAGGTGGTCCGCGCCGGAGCAGGACTCATCCACCCTGCGCCGCGTATTGGATCACGAGGCGGGTCGGCCGCCAGAGGACCTGACGTTTCGCCTGAGCGCTGAAGGGGAGGGGTTGTTGTTTTCCGCGCCCGCTATCGCATCGGCAGCCCCAGCTCCGTACCTGGTCATCAGCTGTGTGCAGAACATCTCCAGATTGCAGTTGGTCCTCGGCCGCCCTGTCGATGTGGGTCGGGTGAAGGTGCGGTTGCAGGGCGAGCAGCGCTCGACACACGCGACGTCATGGCGGGTACTGGAAAACGGCCAGGTACTCGATGCTGGTCGAGGTTTACCGGGGATCGAGCAGATTAGGCAACTGATCGGAGCTCATCGCATCCATGTTCAGAGCGACAACCCGGCGGTCGATGGCTTGATCTTCGATGCCCAAGGGCTTGATCCACTCATCGATAAGGCGCGCAAGACATGTCGCTGGTAGCAAAGGTCTCGGCTGAGGAAATCGCCCGGCTGCTTGCGCCGATTGACCCACAGGCACCTGCCGGCCTGTTCGATGTGGAGGACGAAACGTATCAGGCCATTGATCAGGAGATGGTCAAGCTGGGCGGGCTGCAGGAAGCCTCGATCGACTGGGCCTACATCGAAGAAGCGTCCCGGCAATACTTAGGCCAGCAGTGCAAGCATTTACGGATCGTCGCCCACCTGAGTGCTGCATGGCTGCGCGTCGATTGCTGGCGGCGCTGGGTATTTACCTTGGAGCTGTTGGCGGGTGTTGTTGAGCGCTATTGGGAAGCCGCTCATCCCAAACCGGGCCCCAAGGGCTACCTAGGCAAGCGCAAGCTGGTCGTCATCGTGGTCACGCGTTTGATCGAGGCTCTACCGCGGCTAGACCGTTTTACTTACAGCACCTCCCATGCCGCAATGGCTCTGGATGGGTTGACGCGCCTACAGCAGCAACAGAACACCGCACAATTGGATGCCGGGGGGCTGGGGGAGTTGGAGCGCGTGCTACGTAAACAGTTGGAGCTTGCCAGCGGTGTTGGCGAGTCCTGCGTGGCCACTAATCTTGCTCCTAGCACCGACTCTGCACCGCTTGCGCAGGTCATCGCCAAGCCAGCGCCGCGAGTGTCGCTGAGCAACGAGCGAGAAACGCGGCGAGCCCTATTGAGCATGGCTGAGCTCATCAATCAGCAGGACCCCTACGATCCTACCGGCTACCAGTTACGCCGCTTCGGCCTGTGGGCACATATTCAGGCTGCGCCGCAGACCAGGCAGGACAATCGTACGGAACTGATGGCGGTTCCGCAGGACATTGCCGGTGACTATGAGGAAGCCATAGGTGGCACGACGCTTGATGCCGCATTGCTGCAGCGGATCGAGAAAAGCGTGACGGCTTGCCCTTACTGGATTCACGGCAGTTTCCTCGCGGCGACCGCCGCAACCCGGTTGGCGATGGGCGAAGTGGCCGAGGCTATTCGCGCTGCCACCGCGCGGTTCGTGCTGCGCATGCCGGCGTTGCAGCAATTGTGTTTCAGCGACGGCCGGGTATTCGTGGATGACCAATGCCTGGCCTGGCTCAAGGGCTCTCAAGGGCAATCTGATCAGGACGCAGGCGCTCAGGAGTTTTCAAGCTTGCGCGAGGAGCTGACCGGCCAACTGGAAGCCGGTGGCGTCGAACCGGTTCTGCTCAGGCTGCAAGGGATGCAAGCCGATCTGCGAACGCCCCGGGAGCGCTGCCATACCACAGTGATCGCTGCTGACTTGCTGGCTGCGCGGGGGGTGTCCTGGCTGGCGCAGGACCTGTGCGCGAGCGTTGCCCGGACGATGCAGCACACCACCGCCAGCGCATGGGAGCCAGAGGTCTTTCAACGGCTTCAGCAGTATGCCGCCCCCCAGTTGCTGGTTGAACGGAGCAAGGAGCAGGAGTCTTGATGACGCAATTATGGAAGCAACTCAAACGCTGGAACTTGCCGCTGGTAACGCGTATTGGTCTGGCGATGCCGTTGCTGCTCGTGCTGGCTGCTCTGCTGATGCTCGTTGCCATTTGGTGGCTTGGTCCGCAATGGAGGTGGCACGAGCAGCAGCCGTTGGCCAGCACGGCCCATCGGGGGTTGGCAAGCCTGGTGCTTGTGCTAATACCGCTGCTGTGCTGGCTGGTTGTGCTGCGCGGCCGTAATCAACGCCTGCAGTCCGAGCGCAATCAGGCCGTGGCCGCCGAGCTGGACCAAACGTTGCCGTTCGTTCAAGCGCAAGAGAAGGCACTGGACCAAGGGCTGTCGCGATTCCTGCACAATGCCGGTGGGCGACGTGCATTGTACCGACTGCCCTGGTACCTGGTAGTGGGCGACCAGTATGCAGGCAAGACCAGCTTGATCGACCGTACCGAACAGAATTTTTCTCTGACTCGCATCGACCAGACACAGGCGCGCGGCCGACAAGTGCAATCACTGGCCCACCCGATCGGTTGGTGGATCAGCAACGATGCGGTGATCATTGACCCGCCAGGCGCCTTTATCAGTCAGGAATCAGGGGACGCTTCGCCTGCCGCGGAAGCAGGCGCAGTGCCACCCGCCACTGCGGCCAGATTATGGCAGCACCTGCTGGACTGGCTGCTGCGCAACCGGAGCCAGAGAGCTCTCAACGGTGTGTTGCTGGTCGTCGATTTGCCTGCACTGCTGCACGGCACGCCTGAGCAACGCATTGCGCTGGCGCACGTGTTGCGCACGCGGGTGTACGAGGTGAGTAGCCAATTGGGCTCGCGCCTGCCACTGTATGTGATATTGAGCAAGTTCGACTTATTGGATGGTTTCGATCAGCTTTACGCCGGGCTTCCCGCCGCAGCGCGGGAAGAGATGCTGGGTTTCACCTTCAAGCTGGACGCGATTGGAACGTTCGACGCCTGGCTGGACGAGTTTAGCGATCACTACGACCGAATGATCAGCCAAGTATTTGAGCAGGTGCTGGACCGACTCGATACATTGGGCGATGCAACACTGCGGGCGCGTCTTTTCTCATTGCACGCCCAGTTGGTTGGGCTGCGCCCGATACTACTGGGATTCCTGCAAGAAGCATTGGCAAGTGACCGCTTCACCACGCCAGCACTGGTGCGTGGTGTGTACTGGTCTTCGGTGGTACAGCAAGGCGACATGCTCAATGCATTCGTTCGTGAGGCCGCACAGCCCTACAAGACAAAACTTCCGCTGCGCGAGGGCAAGGCACAGAGCAAGGCACTGGTCTATTTCATCCAACATGCCTTCAGGCGTGTCATCTATCAGGAAGCCGGACTTGCCGGGGATAACATCAGAGTGGCGCTTAGGAAGCGGCAGTTACTCTGGGTTGGCACGGGTGTGGGGATACTGGCTCTTAGTGTCACCATCGCCAGTTGGCAACGTTATTTCGAAATCAATGGCGCGAAGGCCGCCAACGTGCTCGCCAAAAGTCGAGTGTACAGTCATCGTGAAGTGGACCAGCGTTTGGACCCGACTGGACACAACCTGCTGCAGCCGCTGGATCAGATCCGCGACGCCGTGTCGGTATTTGGCGACTACCGTGACGCATGGCCGGGTGTGGCTGACTTAGGTTTGTATCAGGGGCGTGTCATCGGTCCGCGTGTCGATGAGGCTTACCTTAGCTTGCTCTCGAAACGTTTCCTGCCGGCCTTGGCCAGCGGGGTAATCGATGTCATGGATACGGCCTCCCCAGGCAGTGAGCAGCAGATGGCGGCCCTAAGGGTCTACCGGATGCTGGAGGATCGCCAGAACCGCCGACCCGAATGGGTAGAGGATTGGATGGCTCGCCAGTGGCAGCAAAAATTTCCTGGCCAGGGCCAATTGCAACGCGACCTCATGCGGCACCTGAAGTACGCGATGGCCTATGCCGATGCCGAGCTGCCGCAATACAACCAGCGAATCGCTGAGGTGCAGCAAAGTTTACGCAAGATGCCGCTGCCAGAGCGGGTCTATTCGAGCCTGAAGCAGCAGGCAGGAAAACAATTGCCTACTGACTTGGACCTGCGTCTTCAGGTCGGGCCGGCCTTCGATGTGGTATACCAGTCGTCTGTCGGTGGCAGGCAGGGTGAAAGTGTGCTGGTAGCACCCATGCTTACGGCAAAGGGCTTCAGGCAATACTTCGAGCCGCATAGTCAGCGCTTTGCCGAAATGGCGATGGTCGACGAGTGGGCACTGGGTGAGCGCGGCCAGCTCGACTATTCGGATGCCGACCGAGAGGCGCTGGGTGAACGGCTGCGTAATTTGTACAGCGCCGACTTCATCGACAGTTGGCGGCGTGCCTTGAATGCTTTCTCGGTGGCCGACTTCCGCGATCTGGATCATGGCGTTGAGGTGCTGCAGCAGTTCACCGGTCCATCTGCACCCCTGCATCGGCTGTTGGATACGGTGAGGGCCAATACCTGGCTGACATCCGCTGTGGATACTGATGCAGTTGCGAAGGCTGAGATGTTAGGGCCGACAACCCGCAAGTCTGAGCAACAGCAGGCGTGGGCGATTCAGCGTGCCTTTGCGGGGCTGACCGCCATGCTGCGCGCAACGGGTGAAAAGCCTAGCTATTACGATGAAACCCTAGGTGCCATCGCCGCCGTACATGATTACGCGAAGGCGGTGCAGGACAGTCCGGACAGAGGCAAAGCGGCACTCCAGGCGGTGCTTCAGCGCTTCTCGATGACAGGACCTGATCCGATCGGCACCCTGCAACGCGTAGCCACCGGCTTGCCAGAGCCAATCAACCATCAGGTTGGAAAATTGGCCGATCAAACGGCACAAGTGCTCAACGTCGAGGCCCTGCGCGAGCTTGAGCGCCGCTGGGATGCCGAGGTGTACAGCTTCTTCCAGCAGCGCCTGGCTGGGCGCTACCCCTTTGTGGTGCGGGCACCCGATGCTTCGCTGGATGATTTTGAAGCATTCTTTGGACCGAAGGGGCGGCTGCAGCAGTTCAACAATCAATATCTGCGGATTTTCCTAAAGGACAATCTCGAAGCCATGCAGGCTGACAAGCAAGGTCGGTCGTTGATTCGCAGCGATGTGATCGAGCAGTTGGAGCAGGCAGATCGTATCCGCGAAACGTTCTTTGATCAGCGCGGCAACCTGAGCGTGCAGTTCAGTATCGAGCCGCTGGGGCTCAGCGCGAACCAGCGCACCAGTCTGCTTGACCTCGATGGTCAGTTGATTTCTTACACCCATGGTCCGCGCCAGATCATCGGTATCATCTGGCCTAATACCCTGGGGCAGCATGTGCGTAGCAACCTGACCTTGCTTAGGCAGAACGGCAACAGTAGCAGCCTGGAATACCGCGGGCCGTGGTCGATGTTCCGCTTGCTCAGTCGTGGCTCGCTCAATGGGCGCACTGCGACCAGCGTGGACTTGAGCTTCCGCACCGGCGACGGCGTGATGCGCTATCGACTCAACGCCGAGAAGGCTTTCAACCCCATCACGCAAGAGCCTTTTAAAGGTTTCAAATTGCCACGCGGATTGTTGCAGCAGTCGTCCAATCTGGAGCCAACCGCGCGGGCCCGGCTATAAGCGGGACCAATCTGAAGTAAGTTGAGGGCGGCGTTTCGGCGCCATTATCCTAGGCAGATTCAATGTGCGGTATGCCGCTGATGGTTATTTAACATTCAAGGTAGCGTCACCTATATGAGTGACTGCTCATGGTACCCATGCAGGTGACCCGCACATTAGGCGTCTTTATTCATTTCAGCCTCTTCTAGACTACGACTGGCCTATCCACGCCTGTCATGCGAGCTCATCCAGGACTTCAGTACACTTGAACGCCAAATAGCTATTGTCGAGCAGCCGAACGCCATGAACTGCACGAAACAGTCAGCCCTGGAAGCGATCAGCGAGGTGCTGTTCGCTTCGCTCGCAACCTCGTTCAAGCCTTTATGTGGTGCGCTCGAAGAGCGGCTGGCGAGGCGTCCTGACCAATCCTGGTTGTGCCTCAGGCATCGGGTCCAATGTCATGTGGGCGCTCCTTGCCGCACGCCATCTACCACAGCCGAGGTTCAGTGATGTCTGCACCACTGTTCGTCTCGCTGGACGGTCCCAAGGGTGTCGGCAAGACCACCTTGCTAGAAGCCATCGCTCGTGCGCTACGGCTTGAGGATCACAAGGTAGTACGACTCAGCGAGCGTAATCACGATCCATTCCGGGCGCAGACCATGGCGCTCGTCAATGCGTTCGCCAGAGCGCCTTGTGTGGAACTGGAGCTGCGTATCTGTGAGCAACTGGCGGACAGCCGTGCCTGGATTTCACGTCACGTGCTGCCCAACCAGTTGCCCGGCAGCATCATCCTGATGGACCGCTGGTACGCCTCAGATGCGGCATTCCGGCGCACTGTTTCTTTCGCGGACATTCAGCGGCTGAATCTTGAACGCGGTGTCCAAGTGCCAGATCTGCAAGTGGCCGTAATCACTCGCTCGGAGCTGTCGTGGGCCAGGGCGCAGGCACGCCGCGGCGGTCTGCGCAGTACGGTGCTGCAGAGCGCTCAGGGCCATGCAGCCTGCACCGATGCTTTCGAGCAGGCAATGGCCGGCCAGGACTGGCTGGTGTGTCGCAACGAGGGAGCGCTGGAGGTAGCCATCGCGCAGGTAGTGGCCGGAGTGCGGGAGCGTTTGGAGGCAAGGACTGATGGCTGAGGTGTTCTTGCGGCGCCTGCTGACCCGTGCCGTCAGCGGCCGCACGTGTCGCTAACTTCAGAACCTTGATGATGGATCAGTGAGGCTCGATGCAACTGCTGCGCCGCCCACATGACGAAACCGGCTTTGCGGTAGAGCTCTTGAGGGGAGATGACACAACGGGGGCGTAGGACCGTCAGGCTGCTGTGGGTGCCCTCAAGATGGGACGGCTGGACCCAGCCATGACGCAAACCACTGGCTTGCAGGACAGCCCACAAATCAGGTGCTGTCAAGAACGCGTCGACCGTCCACAGTAGCGGCAGTTCATGGGTTTCGACGTATCCCGGAATCGGGTTGCTGCTGGCGAACGCGTCCAGGCATGCCAGTTCTTCCGGCCCCAGGTTTGAGTGCAACTGCGAAGTTGGGCTGGTGAAGAGATAGAATTCGAAACCCAGAAGATGAACGAGCTTGGGCATGCCCTCCAGCAATGGCCGAAGATTGCCCGCGCTTGCCCAGCGCGCCGCAGCTGTCTCTAACATCATGCCTCCCTGCTGGATAATTCCGTTAGTTTCACACTCTGCACAGCGTGGATACGTCAAACGTTGCTAGCCTGCCGTATTTACGGTGTGAATGTATAGTCATTGATGATTGGCGGTCATCAAAAGCGTGATCCTGTATACGCGTAGGCTGGCTAAACCGTTGTAGCCCTACGTCGTTCGCCGATCGATAGTTCCGAATCATTTTGTAGAGGAGGCAGCATGAAGCAACTGTTGCTGATTGGCATAGGCCCCGGCGATCCTCGTCAGATCACGTTCGAGGCGGTCGATGCGATGCGGCGTGCGACTGTCTTTTTCATGATTGAGAAGGGCGGCGACAAGGAAGAGTTGGCGCGAATGCGCAAGGACGTTCTGGCGCGTTACCTTCCACATGACGGCTATCGAATCGTGCGTGTGACGGACCCGTGTCGAGACGGCAGTGCGCAAGATTACATCGGCGGAGTGCAGGATTGGCACCGGGCACGGGCGAATTTGTATCGCCAAGTGATTGAGCATGAACTCCACGAAGGCGATATTGGGGCGTTCCTGCTGTGGGGAGAACCTACGCTGTATGACAGTACCCTACGCGTCTTGGATCTGGTGCGCGAGCAGGGGATGGCGCTGAAGCTGGAGGTGATTCCCGGTATCAGCAGTGTGCAGGCGCTCGCCGCACGTCATTGCTTGACGCTCAATCGCATCGGAGAGCCGTTGACGGTACTGCCGGCCCGCCGTTTGGCCGAGCTGGAGACACTCGATAATGTGGTAGTCATGCTTGATGGCCACGCCACTTTCGCCGAACTGAGTGACCCAAATCTGACGATCTATTGGGGGGCATATCTGGGAACGGCGGACGAGATTCTGGTGTCTGGGCCGCTCATGGAAGTGAAAGCGCAGATCGTTGCGCTACGGTTGGAGGCGCGAAGGCGCAAAGGCTGGATCATGGATACCTACCTATTGCGCCGTGAGGGGTGAAGCTGAGTACCGGTCGAGGGGGCTCAGGGCGTACCGAGAATGCTGACCACTTTGTCGCGTAATTGGTCGATACTGAATGGCTTGCCGATCAAGTGCATGCCCTCCGGAACGTCCACGGTTTCCGCATAACCGCTGGCGAACAGAACCGGCAGCGAGGGCCGGATCTCGCGTGCTAGGCAGGCCAATTCATCGCCACGCATATCGGGTAAACCGACGTCCGTCATCATTAACGCCAGCGGCTGGGTTTTGTCCTTGAGGATCGCCAAGGCTTTGGTGGCATTTTCCGCCTCGACCGCCTTATAGCCCAGTTCGTCGAGCACATCGACCATCAGCATACGAACGATGTCGTCGTCTTCGACTACCAGAAGGTGCATGTATTGAATCCTGTTGCAGGGAGAGGTAGTAACTCTGTGTCTGTTACCAGCACAGAAGTTCCCTCAGAATAGCGGGCCTTGCAATTGGATGGAACGATTCTATGGGGTTGCCTTCAAATACTGGCTAAATGCCCCGATCCAGTAGCGCTCACAGTGCTTAATGACCGTGGCAGCACTGGATGCAAAGGTCAGCGACGGCCGCCGTGCTAGTAGTGTCGTCCACCTACTCTTCAATGGATTCTTCGTTCGGGCGTTATCAGATGATTCAAGCAGCCTCCATGGATCAACGCAGCTTCCGCAGACTGCTGAGCCGCAATATCGGCCTGCCGTTAGGTGTCGGGCTGCTGGGCGCCGTGGCCTTCGTCGCGGTAATCAACTACCTGCTATCGGCCATGCAGTGGGTGGAGCACACCGACCGGGTGATCGGTAATGCCAATGAAACGGTCAAGCTCTCGATCGACATGGAAACCGGCATGCGCGGCTTCCTGATTACGGGTGACGAGCGTTTTCTCGATCCCTACGAGGTGGCCAAGCCGCAGATTTTCGGCAGCCTGGAGAATCTGCGCGAAATGGTCGGTGACAATCTCCCGCAGGTCGATCGCATCAATCGTCTGACGGGCCTGCAACGCGCTTGGAACGATTTCGGCAGCGAACTGATCACCCTGCGCCGCCAGAGCGGTGACTTCCAGGGTGCGATCGGTGGCGGTCGCGGCAAGCGCATCACTGACCAGATCCGCAAGGAATTCGAGGACTTCATCGCAACCGAGCAGCAACTGCGCCAGACCCGTACCGAGCAGGTCAGCACCGTCACAGTTACGGCCATTACCGCGTTCGTGCTGTTCATCGTCGGCCTCAGCGGGTTGCTGGCCTATCTCGGGCGCCGCGATCTGCTGGCGCTGTCCGACAGCTATGTCGGCAACCTCAAGGCTCAACAGCGTGCCGCCGAGCGTTTGGAGCACCAGGCGTGGCTACGTAACGGGCAACAGCAATTGTCGCAGCAAGTACTGGGTCAGCTGACGCTGACGGCTCTGGGCGACAACGTCTTGCGCTTCTTCGCCAGCTACCTGGGCAGCGTGGTGGGCGCACTCTACGTGCGCGATGCCCATGGCCAATTGGTGCGCGTCGCTACCTACGGCCTGGATGCTGAGCAACAGAAACGTAGCCAGACCCTGGGAGAGCACGAAGGCCTTCTGGCGCAGAGCGTGCGTGAGCGGCGACTGATCCGGCTGGACGATCTGCCCGCGGACTACTATCGCCTGAGTTCCGGCCTGGGCAGCGGCTTGCCGCGCAGTGCTTTGTTGATTCCTTCGAGCGATGAAGGTGAGGTCAATGGCGTGCTTGAGTTGGGCTTCCTGCGCCCGTTGCTGGACCGCGATGGCGAATTGCTCGAGCGCATTGCCGATAACTTGGGCATGTCCATCGAGAGCGCGCGCTATCGTCAGCGACTGCAAGAGGTACTTGCCGAGACGCAGCAGTTGAACGAAGAGTTGCAGGTCCAGCAAGAGGAGCTCAAGACCGCCAACGAAGAGCTCGAGGAGCAGTCTCGTGTGCTCAAGGAATCCCAGGCCTATCTGGAGACCCAGCAGGCCGAACTAGAACAGACCAACGAGCAACTGGCCGAGCGCACGGTGGCCCTGGACCGCAAGAACAGCGAACTCAACAGTGCCCAGCAGGAACTGCAGGCCCGCGCCGAGGACCTGCAGCGTTCGAGCCGCTACAAGTCTGAGTTCCTCGCCAACATGTCTCATGAGCTGCGTACGCCGCTCAATAGCTCGCTGATCCTGGCCAAGTTGCTGGCCGAGAACGGCGAAGGCAATCTTACCCAGGAGCAGATCAAATTCGCCGAGTCCATCTACTCGGCCGGCAACGATCTGCTCAACCTCATCAACGACATCCTCGATATCGCCAAGGTCGAGGCAGGCAAGCTTGAGGTGCGACCGGAGACCACCCAGGTGGTGCGCCTGGTCGAAGGCTTGCGCGGCATGTTCCAGCCGCTGGCCGACGACAAGCAACTGGGCTTCGAGGTGTCGCTCGAGTCGCAGGTGCCGAGCACGCTGTTCACCGACCGCCAGCGCCTGGAGCAGATTCTCAAGAACCTGTTGTCCAATGCCATCAAGTTCACCGATCGAGGTCAGGTCAGCCTGAGCATCAGCCATCGGCCTGACACGGGTATCGTTTTCACCGTACGTGACAGCGGGATCGGCATCCCCGCCGATCAGCAGGAGGCCATCTTCGGTGCCTTCCACCAAGTCGATGGCACCAGCAATCGTCGCTTTGGCGGTACCGGCCTGGGGCTATCGATCTCGCGAGACCTGGCACACCTGTTGGGTGGGCAGATCACGGTGCAGAGCAGTGACGGTCAGGGCAGCATCTTCAGTCTGACCATTCCTGAGCGCTATGAGTCGGCGGATGAGCAGGGAGAGGTTCAGAGCTCTCGACCGACACTCGATCGCCTGCCACCCATCGTGCGGGCCACGCCGGTGTCTCAGCCTACAGTGATGACTCCGAGTTTCGCCGATGACCGTGCACAGGCGCCGTTCACGGGTCGCTGCATCCTGGTGATCGAGGACGAGCCCAATTTTGCCCGTATTCTTTACGATCTGGCTCACGAGCTGGGCTACAACTGTCTGGTCGCCCATGCTGCCGACGACGGTTTCGCCCTGGCCGCCCAGTACTTGCCCGATGCCGTGCTGTTGGACATGCGTCTGCCCGACCACTCCGGATTGACCGTGCTGCAGCGTCTTAAAGAGCAGGCCAGTACCCGTCACATCCCTGTGCACATCATCTCGGTGGAAGATCGCGTCGAAGCAGCCATGCACATGGGTGCGGTGGGTTATGCGGTCAAGCCGACAAGCCGTGAAGAACTCAAGGAGGTCTTCGGGCGCCTCGAAGACAAACTCACGCAGAAGCTCAAGCGCATTCTGCTGGTGGAGGATGACGATCTTCAGCGTGAAAGCATTGCGCGTCTGATCGGCGATGACGACATCGAGATCACCGCGGTAGCCATGGCTCAGGACGCGCTGGAGCTGCTGCGCGAAAACATCTACGACTGCATGATCATCGACCTCAAGCTGCCCGACATGCTGGGCAACGAGTTGCTAAAGCGCATGACCGCCGATGACATCCGCAGCTTCCCTCCAGTGATCGTTTATACGGGCCGTAACCTGACCCGCGAGGAAGAGACCGACCTGCTCAAGTATTCGCGCTCGATCATCATCAAAGGCGCCCGCTCGCCGGAGCGTCTGCTCGATGAGGTGACGCTGTTCCTGCACAAGGTCGAGTCGCAGTTGTCCCACGAACGCCAGCGCATGCTCAAGACGGCCCGCAGCCGTGACAAGGTGTTCGAGGGACGCAAAATCTTGCTGGTGGACGACGATGTACGCAACATCTTCGCCCTTACCAGTGCACTGGAGCACAAAGGCGCCATCGTCGAGATAGGACGTAATGGTCGTGAAGCCCTTGAGCGGCTTGACCAACATAGCGACATCGATCTGGTGTTGATGGATGTGATGATGCCGGAAATGGATGGCTACGAAGCCACCCGGTTGATCCGCCAGCAACCTCGTTGGCGCAAGCTGCCGATCATTGCGGTGACTGCCAAGGCCATGAAAGACGACCAGCACCGCTGCTTGCAGGCCGGCGCCAATGACTACCTGGCCAAGCCAATCGACTTGGACCGTTTGTTCTCCCTGATCCGCGTCTGGCTGCCGCAACTGGAGCGAATTTGATTAGCGAGCGCAACACCGATATCGAAATTCGTCTGCTGATCGAGGCCATCTACCTCAAGTACAGCTACGACTTCAGGAATTACTCCGGTGCCTCGATTAAGCGCCGAATTCTTCATGCCTTGCGTCAATTCGACTGCCGTACCGTTACGGCATTGCAGGAACGCGTATTGCACGATCCTGGCATGTTCATGCAGTTGCTGCAGTTCCTGACGATTCCGGTCAGCGAAATGTTTCGTGATCCTGGCCATTTCCTGGCGTTGCGCCAGGAGGTGGTGCCATTATTGCGAACCTGGCCGTCGCTGAAAATCTGGATCGCCGGATGCAGCACGGGTGAAGAGGTCTACTCCATGGCGATCCTGCTGCGCGAGGAAGGGTTGCTGGAACGCACCATCATCTATGCAACCGACATCAATCCCAGCTCGCTGGACAAAGCCAAGCAGGGTATCTATTCGATGCAGAGCCTGCGCGAATACGAAGAAAACTACCGCAAGGCCGGGGGGCGTCGCGACTTTTCCGACTACTACACGTCGGCCTACGGCAATGCCATCATGGACAGCAGCTTGCGAGACAATGTCACCTTTGCCGACCATAGCTTGGCTACCGACAGCGTGTTTTCCGAAACCCAACTGGTGTCCTGCCGGAATGTGCTGATCTACTTCAACAAAGATCTGCAGGACCGTGCGCTGGGTCTGTTCCACGAGTCGCTGTGCCACCGGGGCTTCTTGTTCCTTGGCAGCAAAGAGTCAGTTGACTTTTCCGCGTACGGTGATCGCTTCGAGCCTTTGGTGCGGCCCGAGCGGATCTACCGGAAAACATGATGGGCGTTCGCGCGGTGGTAATCGGTGCCTCGGCGGGTGGCGTTGCGGCGCTATTCGAGGTGCTTGGCGCTCTGCCGATAGATTTTCAGCCGCCGGTGCTCTGCGTGTTGCATCTGCCGGCGGATCGTCACAGCCAGTTGGCCGAGGTGTTGCAGCGGCGCTTGCGTCGGTCCGTACGTGAGGCCTGCGACAAGGAGCCCATCGAGGTGGGAGGCATCTACGTGGCAGGGCCGGCCTATCATCTGTCGGTGGAACGTGACCTGAGCTTATCGCTGAGCCAGGAGGCGCCGGTGCATTTTTCTCGGCCTGCAATCGATGTGTTGTTTCATTCGGCCGCCGATGCCTACGGCGAAGCGCTGCTTGGCGTGTTGCTCACCGGTGCCAACGAAGACGGCGCCGAGGGATTGGCCTATATCAAGAAATGCGGAGGTCGGACGCTGGTTCAGGATCCCCGCGAAGCACAGGTCGCGTCAATGCCCGAGGCTGCTCTGGCCCTGCATCGGCCCGATCATATTCTTTCTCTGAGCGGTATCGGGCAGTTGCTCGCCACCCTGGAAACCAGCACATGCTAAGCCACATCATCGCCAAACTGCTGATCGTCGACGATCTGCCGGAAAACCTGCTGGCCCTCGATGCTCTTCTGCAAGGTGAGGATCGCGAGGTGCACCGCGCTCAGTCGGCCGAGCAGGCTCTTTCTCTGCTGCTCGAGCACGACTTCGCCCTGGCTATTCTCGATGTGCAGATGCCGGGTATGGACGGTTTCGAGTTGGCCGAGCTGATGCGCGGTATGGAGAAGACCAAGAACATCCCGATTGTGTTCGTCAGCGCCGCCGGTCGCGAACTGAACTACGCCTTCAAAGGCTATGAAAGCGGTGCGGTCGATTTCCTGCACAAACCGTTGGATACCCAGGCGGTTAAAAGCAAGGTGTCGGTCTTCGTCGATCTGTACAGGCAGCGCCAAGTGCTCGGCCGCCAGTTACAAGCCCTGGAGCGCAGCCGTCAGGAGCAGGAGCAGTTGCTGGCGCAGTTGCAGGTGGCTCGCGGTGAGCTCGAGCGGGCAGTGCAAATGCGCGACGACTTCATGTCGATCGTTTCCCATGAAGTTCGCACGCCGCTCAATGGCCTGATTCTGGAAACGCAATTGCGCAAGATGCACTTGGCTCGAGGCAACTTGGCGGCATTCAGCGAGACGCACTTGCAGGCCATGGTCGAGCGTGATGAGCGGCAGATCAACAGCCTGATCCGCCTGATTGAAGACATGCTGGATGTTTCGCGGATCCGTACCGGTAAATTGTCGATCAGGCCACGCGCTGTGGATCTGGCCAAGCTGGTCGAGGGGCTGGTCGAGCGCTTCGCTGCTCAGGCCGCAGCCTTGGACACCTCCATTGAACTGACCCGTTGCGAGCCCTTGCAAGGTGAGTGGGACGAATTTCGGATTGAGCAAGTGCTGGCCAATCTGTTGTCCAACGCTTTGCGTTATGGCGAACGGCGTCCAGTGCAGGTTAGAGTTTTCGAGCAATGTGGCATGGCTTGCGTGCAGGTTCAGGATCACGGCATCGGCATCAGCGCTGCCAACCAGCAGCGCATCTTTCACCAGTTCGAACGGGTATCTGCTCAGCAGGCCAGTGGTGGATTGGGCCTTGGGCTGTTCATTTCAGAACAGATTGTTCACGCCCATGGCGGGCGGATCCGGGTCGACAGCGAGGAGGGTAGGGGCTCCACATTCAGTATCCTGCTGCCACTGGCGACTGTCGGCCAACAAAGTGACCAGACCCAGGCAACCTCTGCGTGACCCTGGGGTCAGATAGCCAACTTTTTGAAATTCAAGGCATTGTCATGAGCGAAGACGCACAAGATGTAGTACTGGTAGTGGAAGATGAACCGCTGATCCGGATGATCCTGCGCGACTACCTGGCAGGGCAGGGCTACCACGTGCTGGTGGCGGAAGATGGGGCAGAAGCTTTCGCCATTCTAGCTAGCAAGCCGCATTTGGACCTGATGGTCACCGATTTCCGATTGCCGGGTGGCATTTCCGGTGTGGAGATCGCTGAGCCTGCGCTTAAACTGCGGCCGGATCTGAAAGTGATCTTCATCAGCGGCTACCCAGCCGAGATTCTTGAATCGGGCAGCCCTATTGCACGCAAGGCGCCGATTCTGGCGAAGCCTTTCGACCTTGATACCTTGCACGAGCAGATCCAGGCCTTGCTCAAGTGACGTGTCTGCAAGACTGTGACTGCAAACGTTCAAGCAAAGTAGTCAGCTCATCAATGAGCATTGGGTATGCGTGCTCAGTGGCTGCGATTGCTGCCGCTGCTGACCTCTTCAGGCACCGCATCGCCCGCCATGCGCTTGCGGAACAATGCTGCCCGCGCCAGCAACAATGTCGTCACCGGTACAGTGATTGACAGTACGATGGGGATTAACCAGGCGTGCAGTACGGGCCCGTGCTTGAGCTCGGAGAAGTACAGGATCGATGCCAGGCTCACGCACCAGGCACCAAGAGTCGACGCCAGTGCCGGTGGGTGCATACGTTGGAAGTAGTCTTTGAGTCGCACCAGCCCGATTGCCCCGAGCAAGGCGAACAGACTGCCCGTCAGTAGCAGTGCGGCGGTGACCAACTCCAGCCAGAATGGCAACTCAACGGTCTGGATCATTCGATCACCTCCCCGCGCAGCAGAAACTTGGCCAGGGCGAATGACCCGACGAAGCCAAACAGTGCGATCAGCATGGCGCCTTCGAAGTAGGTGTCACTGCCATATCGGATGCCCAACACCAACATCATCAGCATCGCCAGGATGTACAGGTAGTCCAGCGCCAGCACTCGGTCTTGTGCCGAGGGGCCGCGAAACACCCTGATCAATGCCAGCGCCATGGCGATGACGAAGATGAACAGGCTGGCGAGGATGGCATTGGCAAGTAGGCCAGTCATTCGAAGATCTCCATCAGCGGACGTTCGTAAGTGTGTTTGAAATGCGCGATGAAGGTCTCTTCGTCGTCAAGGTCAAACACATGTAGCAACAGCACGCTGCGGTCCAGGGCCAACTCCGACCAGACTGTTCCAGGAACCACCGTGGTTATCATCGACAAGGCGGCCAACCCGTGAGCATCGCGAAGTGCCAAAGGGATATGCACGAACGACGAGCGAGGAGGATGGTTGCGCGCCCGTAGCACGCCCCAGGCCACCTGCAGGTTCGATAAAATCACGTCCAGGCCGACGCGAGCGATTAGGCGGATGACCGTCCAGGGGCGGCGCACGTGTGCATGCTGGGGGCGCAGCGGCGCCATTAGCAGGGGCGCAAGAATACCTAGCGCTGCAGCAAGCAGCAGATTGCCGGGACTGATCGAAACGTTCAGGGCCAGCCACAGTACGAACAGCGAAAGGGACAGCAGCGGGGCGGGGAATAGTCGCTTCATGGCTGTACCTGCGAGAGCGTGGTCGGGCCGGGCAGGGTGCGCGTCGACAAGACTGCCTGGATGTAGGTATCCGGGGCCTGCAGGCCAGCGGCGGTATCCTGCGTATACCGCAGTAGGGGCTCGGCCTGGACGCTGATTAGGATGCACAAGCCCAGCAATAGCACGATCGGCATACATTCGTAGCGACGCAGCAGAGGAGAGGCCGGCTCTTCGGGTTTCCAGAACCGTTGGATACCGACTCGGCCGAAGGCGATCAACGACGCCATCCCGGAGAGCAAGAGTAATGCCACCAGGCACCAGCCCGCCGCCGACAATGGCTGTTCTGGCGCAGCGCCAAGGCCCAGTGGGTTGAACAGCGCACTGATCAGATTGAGCTTTCCGATGAAGCCAGACAGTGGCGGCATACCAATGATCAGCAGCGCACAGGCGATAAAGCTCAGACCGAGGAAGGCCATGGTCCACGGGATGATCTGTCCGATGACGGCTTTCTGCTCATCGTCCAAGTTGATGCCCTTGGGCGGATGCAGAGACTCGAGCAGGGGGGGGATGGCATCTTCCTCGTCATCCAGGGGCGCCTCGTTGGCCGAGCGCGAACGCTCAATCAGTTCGGCGAGCAGGAACAAGGCGCACAGTGCAAGAGTGGAACTGACCAGATAGAACAACGCTGCGCCAGTGAGAACCGGCTGGCCGAAGCCGACCGCTGCCAACAGAGTGCCGGCCGAGACCAGAATGCTGAGTGCCGCCAAGCGCTCCAGACGCTGCGCAGCCAGAATGGAGACCACTGCCACAGCCAGGGTTACCAATCCTCCATAGACCAGCCATTGCCCACCAAAGTGTGCCGAGGCGCCGGCCTGTTCGGAGAACAGCAGTGTCCACAAGCGCAGTAAGGCATACAGTCCAACCTTGGTCATGATAGCGAACAGCGCCGCCACCGGTGCGCTGGCCGAGGCATAGGCCGGCACCAGCCAGAAATTCAACGGCCAGACCCCGGCCTTGACCAAGAAGGCCATGGCCAAGATCGCAGCACCGGCGTGTAGCAGGCCGCGATCGGCCTCGGCCACCAGAGGAACTTTCAATGCCAGATCGGCCATGTTCAGCGTGCCGGTCACGCCGTAGAGCATGGCGGCCCCGACCAGGAACAGAGAAGAAGCGAACAAATTTATGGCGACGTAATGCAGGCCGGCCTTGACTCGAGCCCTGCCCGAGCCATGCAGCAACAGGCCGTAGGACGCCGCCAGCAGGACTTCGAAAAATACGAACAGGTTAAACAGATCGGCCGTGAGGAAGGCGCCGTACAGCCCCATCAGTTGGATCTGGAACAGAGCGTGGAAGCTGGCCCCGGCACCATCCCAACGGGCACGCGCGAACAGCAGTGCACTGACGCCGATGACTCCGGTGAGCGTCAGCATCAGCGCCGATAAATGATCGACTACCAGTACGATCCCAAACGGCGCTGGCCAGTTGCCCGGCAGGTACACGCCGATGGATTCGGCCTGCCCCTGATTTCGTACCCACAGCAGCAGCGTGATGGCGACCCCCAGGCCGATCAAGCTGGACAGCAGGTTGAGCCGGCCCTTGAACTGGCGGTGTTTCTCACCGATCAGCAGCATGATCGCGGCAGTTACCAACGGCAGTAGGATGGGGGCTACGATCAATTGATTCATCCCACTCATTCCCCACGCTCCCGGCCGTCGACGTGGTCGGTACCTGTAAGACCCCGCGAGGCCAGGAGCACCACCAGAAACAAGGCCGTCATGGCGAAACTGATGACGATGGCGGTGAGTACCAGGGCCTGTGGTAGCGGATCGGTATAGTTCAGCAGATCCTGTGGCACGCCATCCTTGATGATCGGTTCCTTACCGATGAACAGGCTGCCCATGCTGAAGATGAACAGGTTCACGCCATAGGACAGCAAGCACAGCCCCATGATCACCTGATAGGTGCGTGGACGCAGTACCAGCCACACACCGGAGGCAGTCAGTACGCCGATTGCGACTGCGATGACTTCTTCCATCAGGCGGCTCCTGCTTGGCTGGATTTCTGGTTGCCCGGGCGGTAGGCGCGTACCGACTGGTGCGCCAGAGCAGTGAGGATCAGGAGGGTCGAGCCGACCACCACTGTGTACACGCCGACGTCGAAGAACAGGGCGCTGGCCACGTGGATATCTCCAAGCAAAGGCAGGTGCAGGTGCGCGGTATGGGTGGTGAGGAATGGATAACCGAGGAACATGGCGCCGATACCGGTGAGAGTGGCGCACAGTAATCCGGTGCCCATCCAGCGCAGTGGACGCAGGCTCATCTGCGCTTCGACCCACTGGGTGCCGGCCACCATGTACTGAAGAATGAAGGCCACGGACATCACCAAACCAGCGACGAAGCCTCCTCCAGGTTGGTTGTGACCGCGCATGAACAGGTACATCGACACCAGGAGGGCGATGGGCAGCAGTAATCGCACCAGCACTGCCGGGACCATCATGAAGCCCAGCGCGGTATCGGCAACCTGTCGCGGGTTCACCAGGTCGGTGACCAGGTCCGGGGCCAGGTGGCGCTGCTGTGCTGGCAGTTGCATGCTTTCTTTTGGCGGGCGGAAGCGACGCAGCAGGGCGAAGACAGTCAGCGCGACGGCCACCAGTACGGTGATTTCGCCGAGGGTGTCGAAACCGCGGAAATCGACCAGCATCACATTGACGACATTGGTGCCTCCGCCTTCTGGCAAGGCGCGACTGAGGTAGAACGAAGAAATGTTATTGGGGGTGGCACGCGTCAGCATTGCATACGACAGCAGCGCCATGCCGCCACCGACCAGGACCGCCAGCAGCAGATCGCGCAGACGTCGTACCCGCGCTCGCTCGCGGCTGCCGGGCAGTGGCGTGACGCCTTCGATCCTGCGTGGTAACCAGCGCAGGCCTAGCAGAATCAGAACGGTGGTCACGACTTCGACCACCAATTGGGTGAGCGCCAGGTCGGGTGCCGAGAACCAGACGAAGGTGATACAGGTCATCAGCCCGCACACGCTGACCATGATCAGTGCGGCCAGCCTGTGGTACTTGGCCTGCCAGGCGGCGCCGATCGCGCAGGCGATCGCGATCAGCCACATCACTACGAATACGCCGGAACCCGGGATCTTCGGCCGGTCGCCCCAGCTGATGCCGCTATAGAGCATCGGTGATAGACCGGCAATGAACGCGGCTGTCACCAGCATGAACAGTTGTGTCTGCAGGCGGCGACTTGTCAACAGGGCCTCGGCGCGTCGGGCGATCAGCATCAGGCGTACCAGGCCATGTTCGAACAGGCGCTTGCCGTTGAAGCGTTCGATCAGCGGCGGGTAAGGGAAGCGGCCCCGGCGCAGTTGCTTACGCAGCAGCAGGTACAGCACCACACCGCCACACATGGCGATCAGGCTCATGATCATCGGTGCGTTCCAGCCATGCCAGATTGCCAAGCTGTACTCTGGCAGCGTTCCGCCCACCACCGGCAGCGCCGCAGCAGCCAGTAACGGGCCGACAGATTGGGCGGGAAAGATGCCGACTACCAGGCAGGTCAGCACCAACAGCTCGACCGGTGCACGCATCCAGCGTGGCGGCTCGTGCGGAGTATGTGGCAGGTCCTGCGCAGTGGGCCCGAAGAAAACGTCGACGGTGAAGCGCAACGCATAGGCCACACTGAAGGTTCCGGCTAGAGTCGCGATCACTGGCAAGGCTATTTCGACCCAGGCTGATGAGGTGATGAACACGGTTTCAGCGAAGAACATTTCCTTGGAAATGAAGCCGTTCATCAGCGGCACGCCTGCCATGGATGCGCTGGCGACCATGGCCAGAGTGGCGGTGTACGGCACCAGGCGGATCAGACCGCTGAGGCGTCGGATGTCTCGGGTGCCGCTTTCATGGTCGATGATGCCCGCGGCCATGAACAGCGATGCCTTGAAGGTGGCGTGGTTGAGTATATGGAAGACCGCTGCTACCGCTGCCAGCGGGCTGTTCAGTCCCAATAGCAAGGTGATCAGACCCAGGTGGCTGATGGTCGAATAGGCCAGCAAACCCTTGAGATCGTTCTGAAACATGGCGGCGAACGCACCGAGTAACAAAGTGCAGGCACCGGCACCGCCGACGATCCAGAACCATTCCTCGGTGCCTGCCAGTGTTGGCCAAAGCCGAGCCATCAGGAACACTCCTGCCTTGACCATGGTCGCGGAGTGCAGGTATGCCGAAACTGGCGTGGGCGCAGCCATTGCGTGCGGCAGCCAGAACTGGAAGGGGAATTGCGCACTCTTGCTCAAGGCGCCCAGGAGGATCAACGGTAGCAGCACCGGATAGAGCGCATGCTGGCGCACGGCATCGCCGGCAGCCAGTACCTTGTCCAGGTCGTAGCTGCCGACCACATGTCCGAGCAATAGCGCCCCGACCAGCAGGCAGAGCCCGCCTGCGCCGGTGACCATCAACGCCATGTAGGCGCCACGGCGGGCGTCGGCGCGGTGGTGCCAGTAGCCAATCAGCAGGAAGGAGAACAGGCTGGTGAGCTCCCAGAAGAACACCAGTTGAATAAGGTTGCCGGAAATCACCAAGCCGAGCATGGCGCCCATGAAGGCCAGGAAGAAGGCAAAGAAGCGTGGCACTGGATCCTGGGGCGACATGTAGTAGCGCGCATACAGAGACACCAGGGTACCGATGCCCAGCACCAGCAGCGAAAACAGCCAGGCAAAGCCGTCCATGCGCAGCACCAGGTTCAAGCCTAGGCTCGGCAACCACAGAAATTCTTCGCGAATCACGCCGCCATGCGCGACCTGCGGATACAGCAGCGCCACCTGGACAGTGCCGACCAGGGCTACGAGTCCGGCAAGGATGGACTCGGCATTACGCGCATTGTGCGGCAGGACGGCTGCCAGGCAACTGCCGATGAACGGCAGAAGCAATAGCACTATCAATGACATAGCGTTCTAATCTGCGAAGGTTGGTCAAGGATCATACGTGCGCAGGTGGTGGATCACCAACACGCAAGCTGTGGCAGAATCCTACAAAAGCGTGGTGACAAGCAGTTTTTTTATAACAGTTTTTTTCAGAGCATAGTCATTGGGCGAGAGTTCAACGCCCGCTCTCGCCTGCATTGTTCGGTGAGAGCGCCGAGGTATCGTCCGGCACGGTGCTCCTGCGCCGGACCTTCAGTTCGCTGATAACGACCGCTGTCACGATCAATGCGCCACCCAACAGCGCCAAGCCCGGTAGGCGTTCTCCGGCAAGACGACCGACAATCCCTGCCCAGACCGGCTCGCCGGCGTAGATCAAGGTAGCCCGGGTGGGCGATACCGACTTCTGCGCCCAATTCATCGCGACTTGGATGACTGCACTCATGGCGCCCAGGCCAATGGCGCTGATAAGCAGTAGCCAGGAAAAATCAGGCAAGCGCTCCTGAGTTGGAATAGTCATCAGAAATGACAGCACAGAAGCGGTCGCCAGTTGCACCACGGTCACTCGGCGCACGTCCACCTTACCGGCATAGCGGCTGATCAGGATGATTTCACCGGCGATCGCCACCGCGCTGATCAGCGTCACCAGTTCACCTTCGCTCATGTGCAAAGTGCCGCCCTCAGGGCCTGCCAACAACATCAGGCCAACGAAGGCCAAGACGATTCCGAGGCTGGGCATCAAGCCAGGCCGCCGCCCTAGTACCAGCCACTGCAGCAAGGGCACGAAAGGCACGTACAGCGCGGTGATGAAGGCTGACTGACTGCTGCTGATGCTTTGCAGGCCCATGGTTTGAAGTCCGTAACCGAGCATGATCGAGGCGCCAATCACTACCCCGGCTTTCAATTCGGTGAATGTCAGTCCTGGCAATGCGCGCATCGAGACCAGCCCGACGAACAGCGCCGCTGCGGCAAACCGCAGTCCGACGAAGTACATCGGCCCACTGACGCTCATGACGTTGTGGACGATCAGGAAGGTTCCGCCCCACAGCATGGTAATGAACACCAGCACCATCTCAGCTTTGCTCAGGCGGAAATAGATGTAAGGCCGTGGACGGCAGTTGGGCTGGCTCATGATCTTGCGCACTCGTGGAGGGCGGCGCACAATCGCCGCAAAGTGCGCAGTATACTGCGCAGCCCCTTCTGGTGAGCAATATAGTGCACAGAGATTCTTCCCACCGCGCTTCGGTGTTGCAATACGTCAGCCAGAACATCCGCCGCTTGCGCACTGAGCAACGCTATAGCCAGACTCTTTTGGCAGAGCGCTCGGGCGTCAGCCGACGGATGCTAGTGGCCATCGAAGCTGGCGAAAAGAATGTGAGCTTGACCACCCTTGACCTGATCGCCGAAGCCTTGGGCGTAGCGTTCAGTACGCTTATCCAGGCACCCGAACAGCGTGATTCGGCACGCATCAACCAACTGGCCTGGGCTGGGCAGCACCCCGAGAGTCGTGCTGTATTGCTGGGTAGCAGTTCGGCACGGCGTGAAGTGGAATTGTGGGAGTGGACCCTGGGGCCAGGCGAGTACTATGCCAGTGAGGCCGATGCTGAAGGCTGGAGTGAGCAGATCTATGTCTGCTCAGGTTGCCTGACCGTGGTGATCGAGGGGGGCGAAGTGCGCCTGCAAGCAGGCGACTTCTACATCTTCCAAAGCAATTGCCGTTATGCCTACCGTAACGACGGCGACCAACCCACTCGCTTCGTGCGCAACGTAGTGATTTGAGCGCAGTGCTTCACGCCTCGGCGAGCAGTGAGGCGGTGTCTTGTACGCGAGCGAACGCAAATGCCAGGGCGGCCATGGCTGCACCATGCACTTGCTCAGCCGGTATGCTGTGCTCGGCGAAGGTAAGTCCCAGTGTTGCGCAGGCGTCGTGTGCCACTGTCACTTGGTATCCATGGTCTGCTGCGGCGCGGGTGGCCGAGTCGATGCACATATGGCTCATGGCTCCGACAATGGTTATCGCCTCTACGGCCTGCTCATCCAGCACTTTCTTGAGCTCAGTGTCACGAAAGGCGTTGACCTGATGCTTGAGCACTACCACCTCATCGGCGGTGGGTAGCACCTTTACATGAATTTGCGCGCCGTGCGAACCAGGCGCGAAGAACGGCGCGTCAGCCGACTCGAACTCGTGGCGAACATGCACCACCAGGTCGCCGCGTTCGCGAGCTTTGGCCAGCAGGCGCGCGGCATTGTCGGCCGCCGCTTCGATGCCGTCCAAGGTCCATTTGCCGCCGGGGAAGTAATCGTACTGGATATCGATGAGAATAAGGGCCTCTTTAGCCATGTCGCGAGTCTCCGGTGAAGTGTGCTGAGAGTGCGATGAGGTTAGCCCGAGATGGAGCCGGCCGGGATTGGCGCGACCGACAGATTGAAGGCAAAAACTGACATGGGGTCTGAAGTGGAAGTAGGCGTGTTGATCTACCCGGATGTGCAGATCGCGGCGGTACACGGCTTGACGGATCTGTTCGCAGTCGCCAACAGGGTGGCTGGAGAGATGGGCAATATTCAGTTGTCGAGGATCCGCGTCACTCACTGGCAGCTCGATAGCGTCGGCAGATTGGCCCCTGTGTATGACAGTCACCCGGGAGCGGTCCATGCGCTCAACGTGTTGGTGATCCCGCCCAGTCTTGGTGGCGCGCCTCCCTCGGAGCTGCTTGAGCGTCATTGTCCGCACCTGTGTGACTGGCACGGACGTGGTGCGGTGCTGGCCTCAGTATGCATTGGTGTGTTCTTCCTCGCCGCCAGCGGGGTGCTGGATCGGCGTCCGGCGAGCACTCACCAAAACTACGTGCACGCTTTGCTCGAGCGCTACCCCGAGGTCCGCGCTGACGCCAATGTGCCCCTACTGGACGACGGCGACGTCGTGACCTCGGCGGGCTTGATGGCTTGGACCGGGCTGGGACTGCGATTGCTCGAGCGTTTTCTTGGCGCCACGCTCGCCTTTGAGACTGCCCGCTACCTTTCGCTGGAGCCGCTGCCAAGCGCAGTCGCGGGAGCACTGTTCGTCCCTCGCCTGGACCATGGTGATGAGGCTGTGCTCAAAGTGCAGCATTGGTTGCAGGGCGGTGCGGTGCAACACGCAAGTGTGAGCAGTATGGCGGCATGCGCCGGTTTGGAGGAGCGCACCTTCCTTCGCCGGTTCCGTGCTGCAACTGGATTGCGTCCTACTCATTATTGTCAGCAGATCCGGGTGGGGCGTGCTTGTCGCTTGTTGGAGTTTACCAGGCGTAACGTGGACCAGATCGCCTGGGAGGTGGGATACCAGGATCCTGGCGCGTTTCGCAAGGTGTTCCAGGCCGCCACAGGTTTTACACCCAGTGACTATCGACGACGTTTCGCCCCGACCGTTTGATCGAGCCGCGCTGGCATAACTGACGGCAGCACCGGCATCTGGCTCCGATTGCAGGACATGGCCTGCTGTTCCATTATCCAGCGTCTGAAACCGTCGACGATATTGCCGCAGGAGAGTGCATGAGCCGTTCCCCAACCCCCCAGGATTCCGTTGCTTCGCGTCTGGCACGTGTTCGTCAGGTGCTGGCCAGAGAAGGCGTCGATGCCTTGTTGGTGCCTTCTGCCGATCCTCATTTGTCGGAATACCTGCCTGAGCATTGGCAAGGCCGTCAGTGGCTTTCTGGATTTCAGGGGTCGGTGGGAACGCTGGTGGTCACGGCGGAGTTCGCCGGTCTATGGGTCGATAGCCGCTATTGGGAACAAGCCGCAGTGGAGCTGTCAGGCAGTGGCATCGAACTGATGAAGCTGCAGGGAGGTGGGCCCGGCGCACTCGATTGGCTGGGTGCGCATACCGTCAGTGGCGGGGTGGTTGCAGTCGATGGCGCGGTGATGTCCCTGACCTCCGCCCGTCAACTGGAAGAGCGTCTGAAAGTACGTCACGCGAAATTGCTCACCCATCTGGACGTGTTTGAAGAGGTGTGGAGTGCGCGTCCGGCGTTACCTGGCAATCGTGTCTATGAACACTTGGCGCCCTATGCCACGCGTGCGCGCGCTGACAAGCTCGCAGCGTTGCGCTGCACAATGGCCGAGAAGGATGCTGATTGGCATTTCATTGCCACCTTGGATGATATCGCCTGGCTGTTCAATCTGCGGGGTAGCGATGTTTCCTACAACCCGGTGTTTGTGGCGTTTGCCTTGATCGGTGGTGACCGAGCGACGCTTTTCGTTGCGCAGGAAAAAATCGATGCCAGCCTGCGTCAGACACTCGCTGCCGATGGTGTCGAGGTGCAGGATTACAGTGAAATCCATCGAGCACTGGCCGCGATCGAAACTGATCACCGTCTTTTGTTTGATCCGGCACGTGTGACCTGTGGTCTTCTGGCGTCTGTCGATGAACGCGTTACGTGGATCGAGAGCCTCAACCCGACGACGTTGAGTAAGTCGCGCAAAAGCGAGGCCGAACTGATGCATATCCGTAAGGTAATGGAACAGGATGGTGCAGCCTTGTGCGAGTTCTTCGCCTGGTTCGAAATGACTCTGGGACAGGAGGTCATCACCGAACTGTCGGTGGATGAGCACTTGAGTGCAGCGCGGGCGCGACGGCCTGACTTCGTCTCGTTGAGCTTCTCGACCATTGCTGCGTTCAATGCCAATGGCGCAATGCCGCACTATCGCGCGACTGCCCAGTCCCATGCGGTGATCGAGGGTGATGGCTTGCTGCTCATCGACTCGGGCGGACAGTACTTTGGGGGGACTACCGACATCACCCGCATGGTGCCGATCGGTACGCCCAGCGAGGCGCAGAAGACGGACTGTACGCGCGTGCTCAAAGGCATGATCGCACTATCACGCGCGAAGTTTCCGCGAGGGATTCTCTCGCCGATGCTCGACGCCATCGCCAGGGCACCGCTGTGGGTGGATCAAGTCGATTACGGGCATGGCACAGGGCATGGGGTAGGCTACTTCATGAATGTGCACGAGGGGCCGCAGGTGATTGCCTATCAAGCCTCCGCCAGTCCGCAGACAGCGATGCAGGAGGGCATGATCAGTTCCATCGAGCCGGGTACCTACAGGCCTGGTGAGTGGGGCGTACGGATCGAAAACCTGGTGGTCAATCGCGAAGCAGGGCGAAGTGTCTTCGGCGAGTTTCTGGCGTTCGAAACGTTGACCCTGTGCCCGATCGATACACGTTGCCTGATACCAGAGTTACTGGACGCTTCAGAACGGCATTGGCTCAATCAGTATCACCAGGCAGTGCGCCAGCGTCTTGCGCCTCTACTTGAGGGTGATGCCCTTGCGTGGCTGGAGCGCCGGACCCAGCCTCTATGAGAGAGTTGAAAGAAGGGCAGCGAACGCTGCCCTTCTTTACTTGCAGATCACGATCATGCTGCGACTGGTATAGCCGGCCGGATTGATTCCGAACACATAATCGCCAGGCTCCTCCTCACTGTCGCTGGAGCGAGCGATGACTTTGTACCCTTTGCTGCTGCAAGAGGCTTGAGCGTTGGCGTAGCACTTGTCCCAAGAGGAAGAGAGGCCCGAGCAATTGATGTGGATGCCTTTCTTTCCTCGTTTCACCTCGGTCTTGGCGGTAGCGGCGCACCCAGCAATGGCCACGATGGCCAGGATGAGAAAAATACGTTTCATTCCTGTCCTTATCAGGGCGTTTACAGGTGTAGGCCCTTTCAGTGGTGACTGCGTTCTTCCTGAAACTCCCTGCTTCCGTGCCCAGCTTAGTAGATCGTCTGAAAATGATGATTCTTCGACAGCTTAAACAGCCTGACAGACCGGTACAAGGCTGAAGAAGGCCCAATGAAAGTATTTCTCAGATCAATCGACTGCAACAGGTGGAGGGTTCTCCTTGCGCATGGAAAGGGTTGCGCCCACAGAGGCCGTGATGATCGCCAGAATTGCGAGCCATTGAGTCAAGCTCAGCACTTCACCGAGAAATAGCAATCCGGACAGCGCTCCGAAGACTGGCTCAATGCTCATCAAGGTGCCGAAGGTGCGAGCTGGCATGCGGGTGAGTGCGACCATCTCCAGGCTGTAGGGTAGGGCGGTAGAAAGCACCGCCACGCCCAGGGCTATCGGAATTAGCCCAGGTGTCAGCAAGGCGCTGCCTGCGTGTGCAATCCCAATGGGGGCGATGAACAGGGCTGCGATCAACACGCCAAGGGCTGCGGTCTGGATGCCATTTTCAGCGCCTGCGCGTTGCCCATATAAAATGTACAGCGCCCAGCACACGCCCGCCCCCAATGCGTACGCAGCGCCTGTGAGGTCTAAGGCAGCGTCAGTTTGTCCGGTCGGCATCAGCAAGAGCAAGCCGGCGATCGCCAACGCGATCCAGAGAAAATCGAGTGCGCGGCGCGAGGCGAAGATCGCTACCGCCAACGGTCCCGTGAATTCCAAGGCCACAGCGATGCCTAGCGGTACGCTACGCAGAGACATATAGAAGAGGAAGTTCATGCCGCCCAAGGCCAACCCGTAAATGATGACGCTGCGCAGAGTGCTAGCGTTGAGCTTGGCGCGCCATGGCCGCAGTAGGGCTAGCATGATGATGCTGGCAAAGATCAGGCGCAATGCTGTAGTGCCTTGGGCACCTACGATTGGAAACATGCTTTTAGCTAAGGAGGCGCCTGACTGGATCGAGGCCATGGCGATTAGCAGCAGGCCAATGGGGAAAAGCGTGGTGGCCAAGCTGCGGGAGGTATTGTTCATTGGGTAGGGCAGTCCATAAAGGAGGCGATTCAGTTGCGCACTATATTGCGCAATTGGTCGCTGGGTATGCAACTGGGTCATGGTTGGCTTATCGATGAGGCTTGATTTATAGGGCGCAGGGGGCGGCACTGGATGGCCTTGACTACCATTGCACCAATCAACTATTTGAATTTATTTGAAATTAAGCCTTGACCGCTGTTCAGATCCCCTTATAATACGCCCCACTTCCGCAGCAAACGGAACGCGAAACTCCTTGATAATCAACGAGTTAAGCGAGTTCGGTGTGGTGTGAAGGGCTTCGATCCTCGGGTTGAAAGCGGTGAAAAAAGCAGTTGACAGTATCGTTTGGTGCTGTATGATTCGCCTCCCGCTACGAGCGATCGCAGCGAGTCAAGTGTTTGAAGCTAAACGAGTTTCTCGGAAAGAACTTCAAAATAAACGCTTGACACGAAGTAAGGCTGCTGTAGAATGCGCGGCCTCGGTTGAGACGAAACGCTCTTAGCCAAACGCTCTTTAACAAATCGAATCAAGCAATTCGTGTGGGTGCTTGTGAGTATGGACTGATCGTCGCCTAGATTATCAGCATCACAAGTGGCCATGCGAGAAATCACATAGTCATTTGAGATTGCTGAGCCAAGTTTAGGGTTTCTTAAAAACCCAAGCAGTATTGAACTGAAGAGTTTGATCATGGCTCAGATTGAACGCTGGCGGCAGGCCTAACACATGCAAGTCGAGCGGATGAGAGGAGCTTGCTTCTTGATTCAGCGGCGGACGGGTGAGTAATGCCTAGGAATCTGCCTGGTAGTGGGGGACAACGTTTCGAAAGGAACGCTAATACCGCATACGTCCTACGGGAGAAAGCAGGGGACCTTCGGGCCTTGCGCTATCAGATGAGCCTAGGTCGGATTAGCTAGTTGGTGAGGTAATGGCTCACCAAGGCGACGATCCGTAACTGGTCTGAGAGGATGATCAGTCACACTGGAACTGAGACACGGTCCAGACTCCTACGGGAGGCAGCAGTGGGGAATATTGGACAATGGGCGAAAGCCTGATCCAGCCATGCCGCGTGTGTGAAGAAGGTCTTCGGATTGTAAAGCACTTTAAGTTGGGAGGAAGGGTTGTAGATTAATACTCTGCAATTTTGACGTTACCGACAGAATAAGCACCGGCTAACTCTGTGCCAGCAGCCGCGGTAATACAGAGGGTGCAAGCGTTAATCGGAATTACTGGGCGTAAAGCGCGCGTAGGTGGTTTGTTAAGTTGGATGTGAAAGCCCCGGGCTCAACCTGGGAACTGCATCCAAAACTGGCAAGCTAGAGTACGGTAGAGGGTGGTGGAATTTCCTGTGTAGCGGTGAAATGCGTAGATATAGGAAGGAACACCAGTGGCGAAGGCGACCACCTGGACTGATACTGACACTGAGGTGCGAAAGCGTGGGGAGCAAACAGGATTAGATACCCTGGTAGTCCACGCCGTAAACGATGTCAACTAGCCGTTGGAATCCTTGAGATTTTAGTGGCGCAGCTAACGCATTAAGTTGACCGCCTGGGGAGTACGGCCGCAAGGTTAAAACTCAAATGAATTGACGGGGGCCCGCACAAGCGGTGGAGCATGTGGTTTAATTCGAAGCAACGCGAAGAACCTTACCAGGCCTTGACATGCAGAGAACTTTCCAGAGATGGATTGGTGCCTTCGGGAACTCTGACACAGGTGCTGCATGGCTGTCGTCAGCTCGTGTCGTGAGATGTTGGGTTAAGTCCCGTAACGAGCGCAACCCTTGTCCTTAGTTACCAGCACGTCATGGTGGGCACTCTAAGGAGACTGCCGGTGACAAACCGGAGGAAGGTGGGGATGACGTCAAGTCATCATGGCCCTTACGGCCTGGGCTACACACGTGCTACAATGGTCGGTACAGAGGGTTGCCAAGCCGCGAGGTGGAGCTAATCTCACAAAACCGATCGTAGTCCGGATCGCAGTCTGCAACTCGACTGCGTGAAGTCGGAATCGCTAGTAATCGCGAATCAGAATGTCGCGGTGAATACGTTCCCGGGCCTTGTACACACCGCCCGTCACACCATGGGAGTGGGTTGCACCAGAAGTAGCTAGTCTAACCTTCGGGGGGACGGTTACCACGGTGTGATTCATGACTGGGGTGAAGTCGTAACAAGGTAGCCGTAGGGGAACCTGCGGCTGGATCACCTCCTTAATCGAAGACATCAGCCTGCTGATGAGCTCCCACACGAATTGCTTGATTCATTGTGAAAAGACGATGCTGTAACGCGACCCTGTTATAGGTCTGTAGCTCAGTTGGTTAGAGCGCACCCCTGATAAGGGTGAGGTCGGCAGTTCAAATCTGCCCAGACCTACCAATTACTTGGTGCGGCCTACGAGATGTAGCAGATACACGGGGCCATAGCTCAGCTGGGAGAGCGCCTGCCTTGCACGCAGGAGGTCAGCGGTTCGATCCCGCTTGGCTCCACCACCTTTGTACAGCACTGTTAGAACTCAGAAATGAGCATTCGCGCGTCGTGTTGACGCCGCGTTGGAATGTTGATTTCTGGCTTTTGTCAGATCGTTCTTTAAAAATTCGGATATGTGATAGATACAGACTGATGACCAGTTTCACTGCTGGGCATCAGGCTGAGGTAAAATTTGTGAGTTCTGCTCGAAAGAGCGACGTGCGAATTTTCGGCGAATGTCGTCTTCACAGTATAACCAGATTGCTTGGGGTTATATGGTCAAGTGAAGAAGCGCATACGGTGGATGCCTTGGCAGTCAGAGGCGATGAAAGACGTGGTAGCCTGCGATAAGCTTTGGGGAGTCGGCAAACAGACTGTGATCCAGAGATCTCTGAATGGGGGAACCCACCTAGGATAACCTAGGTATCTTGTACTGAATCCATAGGTGCAAGAGGCGAACCAGGGGAACTGAAACATCTAAGTACCCTGAGGAATAGAAATCAACCGAGATTCCCTTAGTAGTGGCGAGCGAACGGGGACCAGCCCTTAAGTTGATTTGAGATTAGTGGAACGCTCTGGAAAGTGCGGCCATAGTGGGTGATAGCCCCGTACACGAAAGTCTCTTTTCAATGAAATCGAGTAGGACGGAGCACGAGAAACTTTGTCTGAACATGGGGGGACCATCCTCCAAGGCTAAATACTACTGACTGACCGATAGTGAACCAGTACCGTGAGGGAAAGGCGAAAAGAACCCCGGAGAGGGGAGTGAAATAGAACCTGAAACCGTATGCGTACAAGCAGTGGGAGCCTACTTTGTTAGGTGACTGCGTACCTTTTGTATAATGGGTCAGCGACTTATATTCAGTGGCGAGCTTAACCGAATAGGGGAGGCGTAGCGAAAGCGAGTCTTAATAGGGCGCTTAGTCGCTGGGTATAGACCCGAAACCGGGCGATCTATCCATGGGCAGGTTGAAGGTTAGGTAACACTGACTGGAGGACCGAACCGACTACCGTTGAAAAGTTAGCGGATGACCTGTGGATCGGAGTGAAAGGCTAATCAAGCTCGGAGATAGCTGGTTCTCCTCGAAAGCTATTTAGGTAGCGCCTCATGTATCACTGCTGGGGGTAGAGCACTGTTTCGGCTAGGGGGTCATCCCGACTTACCAAACCGATGCAAACTCCGAATACCAGCAAGTGCCGAGCATGGGAGACACACGGCGGGTGCTAACGTCCGTCGTGAAAAGGGAAACAACCCAGACCGTCAGCTAAGGTCCCAAAGTCATGGTTAAGTGGGAAACGATGTGGGAAGGCTTAGACAGCTAGGAGGTTGGCTTAGAAGCAGCCATCCTTTAAAGAAAGCGTAATAGCTCACTAGTCGAGTCGGCCTGCGCGGAAGATGTAACGGGGCTCAAACCATGCACCGAAGCTACGGGTATCACCTTTGGTGATGCGGTAGAGGAGCGTTCTGTAAGCCTGTGAAGGTGAGTTGAGAAGCTTGCTGGAGGTATCAGAAGTGCGAATGCTGACATGAGTAACGACAATGCGAGTGAAAAACTCGCACGCCGAAAGACCAAGGTTTCCTGCGCAACGTTAATCGACGCAGGGTTAGTCGGTCCCTAAGGCGAGGCTGAAAAGCGTAGTCGATGGAAAACAGGTTAATATTCCTGTACTTGCAGTTATTGCGATGGAGGGACGGAGAAGGCTAGGCCAGCCTGGCGTTGGTTGTCCAGGTTTAAGGTGGTAGGCTGAAATCTTAGGCAAATCCGGGATTTCAAGGCCGAGAGCTGATGACGAGTTGCCTTTAGGCGACGAAGTGGTTGATGCCATGCTTCCAAGAAAAGCTCCTAAGCTTCAGATAACTGGGAACCGTACCCCAAACCGACACAGGTGGTTAGGTAGAGAATACCAAGGCGCTTGAGAGAACTCGGGTGAAGGAACTAGGCAAAATGGCACCGTAACTTCGGGAGAAGGTGCGCCGGCGAGGGTGAAGGACTTGCTCCGTAAGCCCATGCCGGTCGAAGATACCAGGCCGCTGCGACTGTTTATTAAAAACACAGCACTCTGCAAACACGAAAGTGGACGTATAGGGTGTGACGCCTGCCCGGTGCCGGAAGGTTAATTGATGGGGTTAGCGCAAGCGAAGCTCTTGATCGAAGCCCCGGTAAACGGCGGCCGTAACTATAACGGTCCTAAGGTAGCGAAATTCCTTGTCGGGTAAGTTCCGACCTGCACGAATGGCGTAACGATGGCGGCGCTGTCTCCACCCGAGACTCAGTGAAATTGAAATCGCTGTGAAGATGCAGTGTATCCGCGGCTAGACGGAAAGACCCCGTGAACCTTTACTATAGCTTTGCACTGGACTTTGAGCTTGCTTGTGTAGGATAGGTGGGAGGCTTTGAAGTGGGGACGCCAGTTCTCATGGAGCCATCCTTGAAATACCACCCTGGCAACCTTGAGGTTCTAACTCAGGTCCGTGATCCGGATCGAGGACAGTGTATGGTGGGTAGTTTGACTGGGGCGGTCTCCTCCCAAAGAGTAACGGAGGAGTACGAAGGTGCGCTCAGACCGGTCGGAAATCGGTCGTAGAGTATAAAGGCAAAAGCGCGCTTGACTGCGAGACAGACACGTCGAGCAGGTACGAAAGTAGGTCTTAGTGATCCGGTGGTTCTGTATGGAAGGGCCATCGCTCAACGGATAAAAGGTACTCCGGGGATAACAGGCTGATACCGCCCAAGAGTTCATATCGACGGCGGTGTTTGGCACCTCGATGTCGGCTCATCACATCCTGGGGCTGAAGCCGGTCCCAAGGGTATGGCTGTTCGCCATTTAAAGTGGTACGCGAGCTGGGTTTAGAACGTCGTGAGACAGTTCGGTCCCTATCTGCCGTGGACGTTTGAGATTTGAGAGGGGCTGCTCCTAGTACGAGAGGACCGGAGTGGACGAACCTCTGGTGTTCCGGTTGTCACGCCAGTGGCATTGCCGGGTAGCTATGTTCGGAAGAGATAACCGCTGAAAGCATCTAAGCGGGAAACTTGCCTCAAGATGAGATCTCACTGGGATCTAGAATCCCCTGAAGGGCCGTCGAAGACTACGACGTTGATAGGTGGGGTGTGTAAGCGCTGTGAGGCGTTGAGCTAACCCATACTAATTGCCCGTGAGGCTTGACCATATAACACCCAAGCAATTTGAGCGTGAGCGCCGAATTGTGGTGGTGAAGACGAGAGAACCGAAAGTTCGCGACGAACCACAGAATCACATATCCGAATAGGCTGGGGTGTCCGTAAGGGCGCACTGGCAACCGAATTTCTTGACGACCATAGAGCATTGGAACCACCTGATCCCATCCCGAACTCAGCAGTGAAACGATGCATCGCCGATGGTAGTGTGGGGTTTCCCCATGTGAGAGTAGGTCATCGTCAAGATTCATTTCGCAAAACCCCTATCTGCGCGAGCAGGTAGGGGTTTTGTCTTTTTGGTGTTTTCAAAATCAGCGCTGCCCTCTTGGGAGGCAGCTTGTAACCCCAACAGAACTCTCACACCTTGACCGGTCGTGTGAGGGCGCTTACAGCCTGATCACTCTTGAGTACAAGCACATCGCCTTCAAGTGCGTCGAGCACCACCTCAGCAGTGTTGCCAATCAGGGCCCCGGAGATACCTGTGCGCCCAACTGTTCCGATAATGGTCACCACCGCATCGATTTTCTTTTCGGTGTAAGGAATCAGCACATCCGCTGGTCCTTCGGCGACATGCAGCCGCTGATCGCTGATGTCGAACTCCGCCTGGAAAGCTGAACACGCCTCACGGTAGCGCTTTTCGATAGTCTCGCTGAGCTGATACACCGGATCGGAGGCAGCCAACATGGGCGAAGGGTGAGCGCTGATCACGTGCAGTTCACCTTTGGCCAAACTGGCGATAGCGTAGCCATGGTCAATGATACTGGCATGCAGGCGGCGGTGATCTTCATCCTGATTGCCCACATCCACTGCCGCCAGGATGGCGCCGCCGGTCCAAGGCCGCTCGCTCTTGACCATCAGTACGGCACACGGACAGTTGCGCAACAGTTTCCAGTCGCTAGGCGTCAGCAGGGCTTTGCGCAGGGGGTTATCCGGGTGATGCTCTTTGATGACCAATTCGCAGCCTTCGGCCTGCTGCACAGCGATGATTGACTCATGCAGGCTGTCCTGCCAGGCCTGTTCGTGGCTGACACTATCGTAGCCATCGTCATGCAACTGACTGGCGAGCAAGCTCAGCAGTGCGTGATGGTCGCGCTTCTTGTCACACATCAGCAGATGCAGGCGTGCACCGGTAACCCCGGCAATCAGCTTGGCGCGAGTCAGCGCGCGACTGTGGGCGTGTTCAGGGTCGAGCACGACGAGGATGCTGCGAACGGCTTGCATGGCATGAAACTCCTTGGATCGCGAGGGCTCACACCTGACTATAGTTGGCCGATGCGGCGATGCCGTTTGACCTGTATCAAGCGCAAGCGCTGGCGATGGCTGTCACCGTCGGTATAATCCCGCGCTCCTGCGTTGCCAACCTCCGTGAATTTATGTCCCTGACTCCTGAAATCGATGCCTTCCTTGGCTGCCCCACACCCGACGCCTGGATCAAGGCTGCGTTGGCCGATGAGCACACCTTGCTGATCGACCACAAGAACTGCGAGTTCAAGGCCGCCAGTACCGCACTCAGTTTGATCGCCAAGTACAACACGCATTTGGAACTGATCAATATGATGTCGCGCCTGGCGCGTGAGGAACTGGTGCACCACGAACAAGTGTTGCGCTTGATGAAGCGTCGGGGTGTACCGTTGCGCCCCGTTTCAGCCGGGCGTTATGCCTCTGGACTGCGGCGAGTGGTGCGTGCCCATGAGCCGGTGAAGCTGGTCGATACCCTGGTGGTCGGCGCTTTCATCGAGGCCCGCAGTTGCGAGCGCTTCGCGGCCTTGGTCCCACACCTGGACGAAGAACTGGGTACGTTCTACCACGGCTTGCTCAAAAGCGAGGCGCGCCACTATCAAGGCTATTTGAAACTGGCGTATGAGTATGGAGAGGCGTCAGATATCGCGCAGGTCGTGCAGAAGGTTCGGGAGGTAGAGGCGGAACTGATAAGTTCCGCCGATGGGGAAATGCGCTTTCACAGCGGTATCCCAATGGCCCAGCCAGCCTGAGTGGGCCAGAAGTTTCCTTAATTACTGCCTACGGCCGAGTAGCAGGCCTACCACCAGACCGATGCCAGCGGAGATCGCCACAGTCTGCCAAGGATGAATGCCGATGAGCTCTTCGGTCGCCTCGACCACCGGCTGCGCTTTTTGCCCCAGACGGCTGGTGGCCTGACGCGCCTGACGTAGCTTCAGACCGAGCTGGGCGCGCAGTGTATCCGCTTCCTCGCCCACTAGAGACGCGCTGCTGTCTAGAAGCTTTTCCGACTCCTCGATAAGCGCCTGCAACTCGCTGAAGACCTGATCCTTGATCTGCTCGGTTTCGCTGGTCGCGTTGGATTTCCTGGCCATGGATGCCTCCTTGTAGGTGTGTTGGTGTAAACAGTGGAAAGCAGTGGTCGGCGAAAGTTGCACTGGCTTGGCGATGGTGCATCGCAAGCGTGTAAGATATCGCTCATTTTCAAGCGGCAGGAAAGACCATGAGTTTCAATCTGGCCAATAGAGACTTCGCCGAGCGTGCGCAGATCGAGTCGGAAAAGGCGCGCTTGTTCGAGCTGTGGCAGAACAACCTGGGCAAGGCCAAAGCCGAGGCGGCCAGGATGATTGCCGAAAAGTCGCGGCGCAAGGGCAAGTGGGCGGAGTGGGTGCGTGCGGAGCTGGACGGCATATCGCCCCCTGAATTCGCTAACATGATTCGCAGCGAAATCAACAAGATGATGGCCGCCGCCAGCGCCAATCGTTGATGGCTACCAGCCGAGAGTACCTGGCTGGGGCAGATCGAGTTTGCCCTTGTCTGTGAAACGGATCGTTCCCAACGGACCCCCGGCCAACTTGCCACGTAGTATGTAGGGCAGACCCTGTAGCGACTGTGCACGGCTCAGGCCGTAGGCTTGGCGTAGAAAGGAAAACGCGGTAATGCTCACCGGTACTACGATGACCGTCTCCTCATAACGCCCGATGTGGCCGCGTTGATCGCTGACACCAGCCGCCAAGGGTTGATCGTTCACCTCCAGATTCAAGGCAACGCCGTTGAAATCCACAGGCGTTTCGTTGGGGTTCTGAATGCGGATCTTGACTGCCATGCGTAACTCTAGATCTTGCCCCGCAAGAGGTTCGATACCGATGACGCTGATGTTCAGAGGATCTCGTGGTTGCAACAGCGCGCAGGCGTTGAGCAGCAGGGCCAGCATCAGCACCATGCACAGGCCTGGTCTTGAGCGAAAGCGGACAGTCATGAGCAGGCGCCTTGGCGTGTGGACGAGCGCGCAGTGTGGCAAATGCGGCGTGTCGTTGAAAGTGACAGTGGATATGAAAGATACTCTTTCGCATTAACACCAATCCTACTGGCATCATCTCTCCATGCTGACGTCTCCCGTGTCCAGCCTGCTGGCAAGCTTCCAGGAGCACTACGACGACTTGTTGTCGTTCCTCACGCGTCGTATGCAAGACCGACAGCGCGCCGCCGACGTTGCGCAGGAAACATACCTGCGCTTGGTGCGTATCGAAGCACAGGCCATCGCGGTCGCGCACCCACGCAGTTTCATCTTCCGCGTCGCCGGCAACCTGGCCATCGACGCGCTGCGGCACGAGCGACGCCGAGCGTCGAATCATGAACCGGAGGAGGGTAGGGGCGAAATCCCGTGTCCCTCACCTGCCCCGGAAGCTACGCTGTTAGCTCGCGAGCGCCTGCAAATCTTGGATGACGCCTTGCTGCAGTTACCGAGCAACGCCCGTCAGGCCCTGCTGCTGAACCGGGTCGAGGGCCTGACTCAGGCGCAGATCGCTCAGCGCTTGGGCGTTTCCCCGAGCATGGTGGCAAAATACATCGGCCAGGCCCTGCGCCACTGTCGTGACTGGCTCGAGCAAAACCATGACTGAGCGGCCTGCGATGACCCCGCGACCTCCCCACAACGACCTCTGCGACGATGCCCTCGACTGGCAGGTCGTGCTCCACTCCGGTAATGCCGGTGCCGATGACCATGAGCGTTACCAGCGCTGGTGTGCGTCCAGTCCGGCCCATGCGCGTGCCGCTCGTGAGGCCGAGGCGCTGTGGGGCGATCTCGGGCAGACCCAGGCTGCACGGACGTTGCACACAAAGCCGCTATCGCGTTCTCGGCGGCGCTGGCCACGCGCACTGGCCGCATCGATAATGATGGCCACCATCGCTTGCACCGGATGGCAGCAAGCACCGATGTGGTTTTCTGACTATCACACCGCAATGAACCAGCGTCAGACTTTCACTCTGGCCGACGGCACACGTGTCACTCTGAACGGCAATAGCGCATTGTCGGTGTCATTCAGCGATACACGGCGTGAGGTCGTGCTGCAGGCAGGTGAAGCATTGTTCGATACCGCCAGCGATCCGCGTCCGTTCGTGGTCGATGCCGGAGGCGAACCGGTCGAGGGCCGCCATGCCTTGTTCAGCGTGAGACGCCAGGCGTCCGGTGCTGAAGTGGTGTTGACCCGGGGCGAAGCGCAACTCGGTGAGCGACAGCTTTCACTCACCCCTGATGCCGAGGCCCGGACCGCCTGGCAGCGCGGCAAGCTGATCTTCAATGGCAAGCCGCTTGGCCAGGTACTCGCCGAACTGGAGCGATACCGTCATGGGCGTATCTTCATTTCCGATGCCCGCCTGGCAGGCCTCGAAGTGAGCGGGGTGTTCGATCTCGACCAGCCGGACGCTTTGCTTCGTACCCTGGAGCAGCGCTACGGTTTGACAGTGACCTACCTGCCGCTTCTGGCAGTGGTGCGTTGATCGAGAAGATAATCGAAATATTTTTCATTTCCTGCTGCAAGTTTCCGCTGGCCAGATCGTCGTAGGGGGACTGATCCGTACACCCCCCTCGACTCGCCTGGAAGCTCACTTGTGAAGGCCACGCTCAACTCCCTGAACCGCTGCGGCGGTGGTTTCAAACATGTCCTGGCATCCTGCAGCGCCGTGCTGTCGCTGGCAGGCCCGCTGCCGCTGCTGGCTGCCGAGTCCCTCGACAGTGCCCAGGTGCAGTCACGCCAAGTTCGGCTCGACCTGCCCGCGCAACCGCTGGATCGCTCACTGACCGCATTTGCCGACCAGGCGGGTTTGCATGTGCTCTACACCACGGCCGATGTCGCTGGTTTGGACGGACCACCTCTGCAGGGTAGCTACACCATCAACCAAGCGCTCCAGTTGCTGCTGGCCAGTACGGGTATCGACTGGCAGTTCAACGATGCCTGCACCGTCACACTGCGCAGGGCCGACGTAGCGCCGCAGAGCATCAACCTCAAGCCCATCGAGGTGAGTGTCGCCTCTCGCACCAGCACTGCGATCAGTGAAATCCCCGGTACTGTCTGGGTGGTGGATCAACAGCAACTGCGCGAGCAGATCGACAGCGGCGTGAGCCTCAAGGAGGCGATTGGCAAGCTCGTCCCTGGCCTGGACTTGGCGCCGGAAGGCCGCACCAATTACGGCCAGAACATGCGTGGGCGCAATGTGCTGGTGATGATCGACGGTGTCAGTCAGAACAGCTCACGTGGTCTTTCGCGTCAGTTCGACAGCATTTCGCCATTCAACGTCGAGCGCGTCGAGGTGCTTTCCGGCGCCAGCGCCCTCTATGGCGGCGGTGCCACCGGTGGAATCATCAATATCGTGACCAAGAAGGGAGAACCGGGGCCGGCGCGTTTCGAGACGCAGATCGGTGCCAGCAGCGGTTTCAACAACAGCGACGACCTGGCGACCCGCATCGCTCAGTCGATCAGTGGTGGTAACGAGCGGATCAGCGCCCGTCTGGGTATCTCCGGTGAGCAGAACCAGGCCTTCTATGATGGCGCGGGCAAGCAGATCTTCATCGACAACACGCAGACCGATCTGCAGTACAACCGCACCCTCGACCTGCTGGGCACACTCGGCCTGCAACTGAACGACGAACAGAGCCTGGAGTTTCTTGCCCAGTACTACGACTCCGGTAACACAGGCAGCACGGGCATTTTCTTCCCCAACCTCAAGCACAACGCGCCGTCGGATCTGGAAGACGCGCAATTGCGCGGTGGCTATTCCTCCGACTTGCAACCGCGTACCCGGCGCCTGCTGCTCAACGCCAACTATCACCATAGCGACGTGCTTGGCCAGGACTTCTACCTGCAGGCCTCGTATCGCAAGGAAAACGACAACTTCTACCCGTTCCCGTATTACAACGCCGGCTCGCCGCGTGGATCGCGCGGCGTGTACTTCGCAGCCTCGCAGCAGAATTTCGAGGTCAGCAGCCTCAAGGCGCTGTTCTCCAAGCAATGGGATCGCTTGAAGCTGACCTACGGCGTCGATATCGATCGCGAGCGCTTCAGCGCCGAGCAGACCACCTTCGATGCGCTGACTTCATCGAACAGCGGCGGTCTCGACCTGGACAAGGCCAGCAAGGCGGCGCGCTATCCCAGTTATCGGGTCGACGGTGTCTCGCTCTATGCCCAGGCCGATTGGCGCCTCACCGATAACCTCACGCTATCCGGCGGCGCTCGGCGTCAGCAGATGGACGTGGACGTGGGGGACTTCAAACGAGTGCCGGGCGGTAGCAACGACTATCAGGTCAATCTGTACAACCTGGGCGCGATCTACGATTTCAAGAACGGTCACCAGATCTGGACCAATTACGGCGAAGGGTTCGATCTGCCAGACCCGGCCAAGTACTACGGCAAGCCAGGGCTGTCCGTGGCCGACAACCCCCTGGCTGGCATCAAGAGTCGCCAGGTCGAGATGGGCTGGCGCTACAGCGATCTGCAATGGGATGCCCAGGCGGCGCTGTATTACATCTGGTCGGACAAGATCATCAACGTCGACCAGCAGACCTTGACCATCAATGTCGATGAGCAGAAAAGTCGCGACTTCGGCTTCGAAGGTGCCTTGACCCGGCACTTCGACAGCGGCTGGGAGGCTGGCGGCACCTTGCACCTGGTACGTTCGGAGGAGGAGGCGGCCAACGGCGGCTGGAACAAGCGTGATGCGCGTTACGCCTCGCTCTCCAAGTCTACGGCGTTCGTCGGCTGGAAGGGCGATGGGCGCAGCGCGCGTCTGCAGGCCAACAGGGCCTTCACGCTCAAGGACGATGCCGACCATCAGATCGACGGCTACACCACCTTCGATTTACTGGGCAGCCAGGAAACCGGCTTCGGGACCTTCAGTGCGGGTATCCAGAACCTGTTCGACAAGCAATACAGCACGGTATGGGGCCAACGGGCGACGCTGTTCTATTCGCCGACCTACGGCCCTGCCTACTTGTACGATTACCAAGGCAGGGGCCGTACTTACAGCCTGACCTGGAGTCTGGCGTACTGACCGGCTGCACGCGTCTGGTCAAGGCAGGGGGCTCGCGGTGCCCACCTGCCTAGCTGAAACATCGCGAATCAACTCAATACGGCTTCATGCTTTTTTGGCGAACCTGTCGAGACTTAGGCTATCCAACGCTTGGTCGCGAATTTTCGTACCGGAGGTGAAGCATGAAACCTACACTGCCGCTCTTGGCTACCAGCCTGCTCCTGTGTCTGCCGGTACAGGCTGCCCCTGTGCAACTCCCCCTGCTGGCCGCCAGTGACTCGAACAACCCCTACAACAGTCCGATCCAGCGCGCCAACCCCAACAGTCGCCAGGGCAGCGTGCCGGCTACGCCCCCGGTACAGGGGCCCTCGACGGCACCTGTTGAACGTGCCCCGACGCTGGAAAACCGCGGCATCGGCAATGGTGACAACCTGCGTCGTCAGCAGCAGACACCGAACCTGGAGCCCCGTCGGCCTCCACGCGACTCGCAACGCACGCCTTGAATCCCTCTGGAAGGAATTCCCTATGACCCCACGTACCTGGATGACCACACTGGCGGCTGCTGCACTGTTTCCATTACTGGCGCAGGCCGCTGCCGAACAGCGCTTGCCCAGTGAAGAAGGCGAGTTGACAGTCAGCACTGTCGCCGACGGCCTCAACCACCCTTGGGCGCTGGCCTTCCTGCCTGGTGGCAAGGACATGCTGATCACCGAGCAGCCAGGTAATCTGCGCATCGTCAATGCCGAAGGCAAGGTCGGCCCACCCTTGTCGGGCGTGCCGAAGGTCTGGGCGCAAGGGCAGGGCGGCCTGTTGGATGTTGCCCTTTCACCTGAGTTCGCCAAAGACCGGACGGTGTACCTGTCCTATGCCGAGGAGGGCGCGGACGGCAAGGCCGGTACGGCGGTTGGTCGGGGGCAGTTGTCCCAGGATCGATCGCGCCTGGAGAACTTCAACGTGATTTTCCGCCAGCAACCGAAGCTCTCGGTGGGTAATCACTTCGGCTCCCGGTTGGTGTTCGACCGTGACGGCTACTTGTTCATCGCCCTGGGCGAGAACAATCAGCGCTCCACTGCCCAGGACCTGGACAAGCTGCAAGGCAAGTTGGTGCGAATCCTGCCCGATGGCGAAGTACCCAAGGACAACCCCTTCGTTGGTCAGAAAAATGTGCGGCCGGAAATCTGGTCGTTCGGCCACCGCAACCAGCAGGGTGCGGCGCTCAATCCTTGGACGGGCCAGCTCTGGACACATGAGCATGGGCCGCGCGGTGGCGACGAAATCAATATTCCTCAGCCGGGCAAGAACTATGGCTGGCCGATTGCCACCCACGGCATCGATTATTCCCTGTTGCCGATTCCCGAGGCCAAGGGCAAGCATGTCGATGGCATGGAAGACCCACACCACGTCTGGGAGAAATCACCCGGCATCAGTGGTATGGCCTTCTACGACAGCCCCACCTTCAAGGCGTGGGATCACAATCTGTTCATAGGGGCCTTGGCCACTGAGGAGTTGATCCGTCTCCAGCTCGACGGCGACAACGTGGTCCACGAAGAGCGTTTGCTTGGCGAGCTCAAGGCGCGAATTCGTGACGTGCGGGTTGGCCCTGATGGCTATCTCTATGTGCTGACCGATGCCCAGGATGGCGCGCTACTCAAGGTGGGCTTGAGCAAGGATTGATCGGCGGCCCCACGCCAACGCTGCTTGCACTATCATGGCGGTTTTGCCCAGGCATGCCGCCATGACGCCCGCTGCGCTCTACCTCCAAGCCCTGCAACGCGAGGGCTTCGTCGCCGATGCCGCGCAGGCCTCGGCGGTCAGCGCCCTTGAGCGCTGTTTCGAGGCCGTCCAGCAAGGACGTGCCGTCCAAGGCGTCTATCTGTGGGGGCCGGTGGGGCGTGGCAAGACCTGGCTCATGGACCTGTTCCATCGCTGCCTCGAAGTACCGTCGCGGCGTCAGCATTTCCATCACTTCATGGCCTGGGTGCACCAGCGGCTGTTCCAGCTCGTGGGCATCGCCGATCCTCTACAGGCCCTGGCTCAGGCGTTGGCGCAGGACATTCGTGTGTTGTGCTTCGACGAGCTGTTCGTCACCGATATCGGTGATGCGATCATCCTCGGACGCCTGTTCCAGGCGCTATTCGAACAAGGTGTCGTGCTGGTCGCGACCTCCAATCAACCGCCTGATCAGCTCTATGCCGATGGCTTCAACCGCGAGCGCTTCCTGCCGGCGATTGCGGCGATCGAGCAGCATATGCAACGGGTGGCGGTGGCTGGCGATCAGGACCATCGGCTGCATCCCGGCGCGCAGTTGCAGCGTTACTGGGTGAGCGAGGCAGGCACCGCCTCTGCGTTGGCGGCCGTGTTCTGTCAACTGAGCGCCGGCGAAACGGCGACTGAGCTACCGCTGCAGATCGGCACACGGCACGTCACGGTCATTCGTCGCAGTGAGCGGGTGATCTGGTGCGACTTCTCGCACTTGTGCGATCAAGCCTTGGCGGCGACGGACTTCATGGCCTTGTGCGATCGCTATAGCGCGATTCTGGTCAGCGCCGTGCCCGCACTGGGTGGCCAACAGCGCGCCGGGCGTATCGCCCGAGGGACGGAAGATGCCGCGCAGCGCGTGATCGCTGGCGACCGCGAGCTGCCGGCGCTGTCACCGCGTGATGACAGTGTGCGGCGCTTCATCGCACTGGTCGACGAATGTTACGACCGGCGAATCGCCTTGTACCTGGAGGCTGCCGTGCCGCTCGAGGCGCTGTATACCGAAGGTTACCTGTCATTCGCCTTCCGCCGAACCTTGAGTCGCTTGCAGGAAATGCAGTTGCAGCGCTTCGCCTGAGGACCTATCGCAGCCAGTCGATCAGCGCGTCGTGAAAGCGCTCGGGCGCCTCGATTTGCGGCGCGTGACCCAAGCCTTTGAAGGTCACCAGTTTGCCTTGGGGTATCAGCTTTTCCACCTGAGGGCCCAGTACCGCATAGTGGCCCAGTTTGGCTTTGATCTCGGGCGGTGCGATGTCGCTGCCGATGGCAGTGGTGTCCTGGTCGCCGATCATCAGCAGCGTCGGCATCTGCAGGTTCTTGAACTCGTAGACCACCGGCTGCGTGAAAATCATGTCGTAGATCAGCGCAGAGTTCCACGCCACCGCTTCATGTCCTGGTCCTTGGTTCAGGCCCACCAACATATCTACCCAGCGCTCGTAGTCGGGCTTCCAGCGCCCGGCGTAGTAGGTGGTGCGTTCATAATTGCGCACGCCCTCGGCATTGAGCTTGAGCTCGCGTTCGTACCATTGATCTACCGTGCGGTAAGGCGCACCCAGGGCTTTCCAGTCTTCCAGGCCGATGGGGTTGACCATGGCCAGGCGCTCGACCTGCTGTGGGTACATCAGGGCATAGCGGGTGGCTAGCATCCCCCCCGTGGAGTGGCCTACCAGGCTGATCTTGTCGATCCCCAAGCGTTCGAGCAGCGCATGGGTGTTATCCGCCAGTTGTTGGAAGCTGTACTGGTAGTACGCGGGTTTGCTGGAGGTGCAGAAACCGATTTGGTCGGGAACGATGACCCGATAGCCGGCCTTGCTCAAAGCGTCGATCGAGGACTCCCAGGTGGCGGCGCAGAAATTCTTGCCATGCATCAGTAGCACGCTGCGACCATTGGCATGACCTCGGGCGGGTACATCCATGTAGCCCATCTGCACGGTCTGGCCTTGTGAGCTGAAGTTGAAATGTTGCAATGGATGAGGGTAGGCGAAGCCTTCGAGCTGCTTGCCGTAGGTGACGGATTCAGCGGCCAGGGCCGGAGCGCCGGCCAGGCATGCCAAGGTCAATGCGGTTATGCGCAGCATGGCGAAGACTCCGAGTTCGGTCATGTAGGAAGCAGCGACTGTAGCAGTCGGTTGACCTGCGCAGCGGACAAAGGTGTCACCCGGTGTGAAACCAGCCCAGGGTAATCAGTATCAGAACCCAGTAGCGACCAGCCTTGGCCAGGGTCACCAGTAACACAAAGCGCCAGAACGGCTCGCGAAGGATTCCCGCAACCAGCGTCAGTGGATCGCCGATCACCGGTACCCAGCTCAGTAAAAGCGACCACTGTCCCCAGCGCTGGTAGTGGCATTGTGCGCGTTGCAACTGAGTGGCGCTGAACGGGAACCAGCGTCGATCACGCAGGCGTTCGATTGCCCGGCCCAGCAGCCAATTGACCACCGAGCCGAGCACATTGCCGAAGGTAGCCACCAGCAGCAGGAGCAGCCAGGCGTCAGGATCGCGCAGCAGCAAGCCGACCAGCACGGCCTCGGACTGCAGCGGCAGCAGCGTGGCAGCACCGAAGGCGCTGAGAAACAGGGCCCCTAAACTGATCATCAGTACTCGGCGACCACGGTGTCCCGACCCTCGCGCGTGAGGCCGATCACCTGGTAAGCGTCTTTACGCGCGCCCATCTCCATCCCCGGGGAGCCGATCGGCATTCCCGGCACTGCCACACCCACCAGATCGTCTCGCTGAGTCAGCAGGCGGACCTGCTCGGCGGGCACATGGCCCTCGACGAATTTGCCGTCGATCACTGCGGTATGGCACGAGGCGAGTCTGGGTGCGACGCCAAGGCGCTGTTTCACCGCGCTCATGTTCGGCTCGACATGGTCATTGACCGTGAAACCGTTGTCGCGCAGGTGGGCGATCCACTGTTTGCAACAACCGCAGTTCGGGTCGCGGTAGACATCGACGACCTCGGAGGCCTGGGCCAGGCCGCCGCAGGCCAGCAGTACGAACGCCAATAGGTGCTTGTTCAGCATGAAAACACTCCTTGATCAATGCGCCTGCATTGCGCGCGCTAGCATCATGTAACTGTCGAGCATGCAGCGCCTTGTCTGACCTTAGCCTGAAGCGCAGATGACAGTTTTGTCAGGCGTATTCTTGTGCTTCGCCTAAGTCGCGCATCAGCAGTCCGAATTCCAGCGGCACCTGCTCGGGCACCGGCAGGTACACCACATGCCCGTCTCCTGGGGCGACATCGATGGCATTGCCCTGGCGATCGCTCAGACGATCGAGGTCGAAATGATAATTGCCGCGAGGGGTCATGAGCTCGAGCGTGTCGCCCACTGTGAAACGGTTCTTGACCTTGACCTCAGCCAGTCCGTCGACGCGCTGGCCAGTCAACTCACCGACAAACTGCTGGCGTTCTGAAACCGAATGGCCGCGTTGATAGTTCTGATACTCATCGTGCACGTGTCGGCGCAAGAACCCTTCGGTGTAGCCGCGCTGGGCAAGCGATTCGAGATCGTCCATCAAACCGCGGTCGAATGGCCGTCCGTCCGCCGCATCGTCGATGGCCTTTCGGTAAGCCTGAACGGCACGCGCGCAATAGAAATGCGATTTGGTGCGGCCCTCGATCTTCAGCGAGTGCACGCCCATCTGCGTCAGGCGTTCGACGTGCTGAACGGCGCGCAGGTCCTTGGCGTTCATGATGTAGGTACCGTGCTCGTCCTCGAATGCCGGCATCTGCTCATCTGGCCGGTTGTGTTCCTGGAGCAGGAAGACCTGATCGCTGGGCGCGCCAACGCCCAGCGTAGGCTCGACCGTACGCACGATCTCGCCGGTGACGTTTTCGCAGGCTTCGGTGGCCTGGTACTTCCAGCGGCACGCATTGGTGCACGTGCCTTGGTTGGCGTCGCGCTTGTTCAGGTAGCCCGACAACAGGCAGCGACCGGAGTAAGCCATGCACAGCGCACCATGTACGAAGACTTCCAGCTCCACGTCAGGCACCTGCCGCCGTATTTCCTCGATCTCCTCCAGCGACAGCTCGCGCGACAGAATCACCCGACTCAGCCCCATTTGCTGCCAGAACACGACACTGGCCCAGTTCACCGTGTTGGCTTGCACCGAAAGGTGCACCGGCATCTGCGGGAAGTGTTCACGCACCAGCATGATCAGGCCGGGATCGGACATGATCAGCGCGTCGGGTGCCATCTGGATCACCGGCTCGAGATCCTTGAGGAAGGTTTTGAGCTTGGCATTGTGCGGCGCGATGTTGACCACCACGTAGAACCGCTTGCCCAGGGCATGCGCCTCCTGGATGCCCACGGCCAGGTTGGCATGGTCGAATTCGTTGTTGCGCACCCGCAGGCTGTAGCGCGGCTGGCCGGCATAGACCGCGTCTGCACCGTAGGCGAAGGCATAGCGCAACGTCTTGAGCGAGCCGGCAGGGGCGAGCAATTCAGGCTTGGCAAGAGAGTTCATGGACGCACCGGGGCAAAAGGCGCGAATGCTAGCGATAGGGCGCCCGTGGCGTGTTGATCTGAATCAAGCGCCTGATGGCACTTTTGCCTGCGCGCTGCGCACTAAGGTCCAGGACAACCGAGGAATCCCCATGAATCAAACCGCTCTACAAAATCGGGCACTGGCCGTCTTGCTGGCGCTGGTGACCATCGCCTTCGTGTGGATTCTGTTGCCTTACTATGGCGCCATCTTCTGGGGCGTGATCCTCGGCATTCTGTTTGCGCCCCTGCAGCGCAATCTGCTTATTCGCTTCAACCGTCGGCGTAATCTGGCCGCGTGCGCGACGCTTGCCATCTGTTTGCTGATCGCGGTTCTGCCCGTTATCGTCATCAGCGCCTTGTTGGTGCAGGAGGGCGCGACGCTGTACCAGCGCATCGAGAGTGGCCAACTGGACATCGCCGGTTACGTCGAGCGCGGTCGCGACATGCTGCCGCACTTCGCGCAGAACGGGCTGGACCGCCTGGGTGTCGGCAACCTCGACGGTCTGCGCGAGAAGATCACCCAATGGGCGACCCAGGGCAGCCGGTTCCTCGCCAGCCAGGCCTTCAGTTTTGGCCAGGGCACCTTCGATTTCCTGGTCAGCTTCGGCATCATGCTCTACCTGCTGTTCTTCTTCCTGCGCGAGGGGCCGGAGTTGGCGCGCAAGGTGCGTCAGGCTGTACCTCTGCCCGAGCAGCAGAAGCGCCGCCTGCAACTGAAGTTCAACCGTGTAGTGCGTGCGACCGTCAAAGGCAACCTGCTGGTGGCGATCACTCAGGGCGCCCTGGGTGGTTTCATCTTCTGGGCGCTGGACATTCCCAGTGCGCTGGTCTGGGCGGTGTTGATGGCATTCCTTTCGCTGCTGCCTGCGGTGGGGGCTGGCATCGTCTGGGGGCCGGTTGCGGTGTACTTCCTGCTCACGGGCGCCATCTGGCAAGGGGTCGTATTGGCCGCATTCGGCACGCTGGTCATTGGGCTGGTGGACAACGTGCTGCGGCCGATCCTGGTGGGCAAGGACACCCGTATGCCTGACTACCTGATCCTGGTATCGACCCTCGGTGGGCTGGCGGTATTCGGGCTCAATGGTTTCGTGATCGGGCCACTGATCGCTGCCCTGTTCATCGCCAGTTGGACCATCTTCACCGAGACCACGCCACAGGTACAGTTGCCGTCGTGAGCCGAATCAGGACCGTTCCAGCGTAAAGAGCTGGAACAGCGCCTGGGTATGGGGGCATCGGGCGAGGGCGCCTGTCATGTTCAGACCCAGGCGCCTGGCTTCGGCTTTCATGGGAATCAGCACGGGCGTATGTCCGAACACAATCACCAGCCCGCCGTACCGAACCAGTGGAACCAGGCGTTCGAACAAGTGCACAGCTTCATGCTGGCGCATGACTTCGGCATTGAGAAAACGCAGGACCAGGACATCGCATCGCCCGGGTGCAATTGCCGGGGTGACTGCATCGGTCAGTGCGAAGCGCAGATTAGGATGCACGTGCTGCGCGCGTGCATGGTCGATCATGGCAGCCGAGATATCGCTTCCCAGACACTGCACGTGCGGCAAGCCTGCCGCGAGACTGGCGATGAACGTGCCGGTCGAGCACGCCGGATCGTAGACCACTGCCCCCGGTGCAAGGCGCTTCGACAGTAACCCGAGGCAGTGCTGCCGGAAATGCGTCTCCTGGGGATCCAGGTGGCGAGCCAGCCGTCGCGTGTCATCCCAGAACGACAAGGGTGCCACCTGCTCATTGCCGTGTTCGTCGAGCACAGGGAAGGGGAAGTGGACCGTTGCGTCGGGACTGCATGAAGCCTGGACGAAGACACGGTGCTTTTCTTCCAGACTCAGGGCGGTGTAGTGCAGGCGTAGGCAATGGTGGGTGTGTCTGGCCTTGAGTAAGGGGCCTAACAGCATCCTTGGGCTGAGGAGGCTACCCAGCGCGCCTGTTTCGTCCAACAGCTTGCGACCGAGGTAGTTGACGCCTTCCAGCTGAAGCACGAACAGGTTATTCAGGCCGTGCCCCATAGGCTCTTCGAAGAATGCTACGGTGCCTGGCTCGGGAGTGCAGGCCGGTAGGTGACGAGCTATCCAGCATTCGCGTTCGGCGTAGTGCTTTTGCATGACGGGACTCACCGTGTTCGGTTTTGTAGAGAACGGCCTCTAGGACCGGGACAGACCACATTTCCGCTGCACACGAGGTGAAAACGCTCAAGGCCGGGAATGGCCACGTTGACCAGGCTTATGCCGTTCTGGCCTCGAAAGACCTCGCAAACACCGGCGTGTTGGCCATGCCTTCGCAGGTCCGCCCACAGCTGTGCTACCTGCTCACGGACCGTCGTGAATGGGGGCGCTGGAGGTAGCGGCACGACTTCGCCGGCTGCTTGATGCACTGTGCCGAGGTCGAGTTGCAGGCACGCGTGCAAGCGCGGGAACGGGCGTAGCTGTTGCTCAGCCAGCGTCAGCTCGGCTTTGGCCTCTGCAACCTGGCTGTTGAGCTGGACCTGAACCAGCTCTGTGACTGCTCGGCGCACCGCATGCCAGGGGTCGAGCGATGCACCGGCACCAAACAAGGCGCCATGCAACGTCGTCTCCGTTGTGATGCGAAGTGCGAGGTAGGTGCGGCTGGCAAATTCGCTGCTGATGTCCAGCACTCGAATCTGCGCGTCAAGGCACTGCTCGGCTTGCCGCCACAGGTGGCCAAGGGCGCAGCTGGGGTCTGGTTTGCTGACCCAGCGCAGCAGCGAGGGCTGCCGATAGAAATAGTGACGTAGAAAAAACAGTGACAGCGCGTCGCGCTCGATGCTTTGGTTCAGCGCGTGTAGCACCGCCTCCAGGTAGGTCGCGCCGATGGCTGCACCGTCGTTACTGCTGTAGCGCCGCAGACCGCGGTAGTCGAAGGTCTCGCCGGGTAGAGGGTGGTCGGCATGATCAGGCAAGCTGAGGGCAAGTGGATAGTCGAACAGCCATTCCCCGTCCAGATCATGGTAGGCCTGGCAAGCCAGTGTTTTTTCCGGCTGCTCGGCCAGCCAGGGCTGGAGTATGTCCTGCTGCAGTGCTGGCATGCGCGCCAAACGGGCAGCCACGCTGAGGTGGGTCGCGCGTACGTGGTGCTGCTCGAGGAAGTGTTCCAGCGCTTCGAAGCGTGCGCCAACCCGCGCTTCTGCCTCAAGACCTTTGCCGCAACCCTGGCTACTGGCGCCGCAGTGACGACTTAGGGTGACGCGTGCCGAGCCCACGTTGGTGCCGCTCCATTGCTCATGGACGCTGAGCGACAACTGCCGCAGTTGCTCGTCTATGCGCTGGCTGGCCAAGGCGAGAGGCAACTCCCGCTCAGCGACTTGTGTGATATCCATGGCGACTCCTGGGGGCAAGGCGGCTGGAGGGCCGCCTTGCAGGCAAGGTTATTCGCCTTTGAGCTCAACCTGCTCATGCTCGGCCAGTTGCAGGGCTTCGCGCTGCTCTGTGGCCTGTTCGACAGGTTGCTCGACGCGCTCGGCGTCTTGCTCGTTCAGCTTGTTGCTCAGACCACGAAAGAGATATCCCATGATGAAACTCCTAGAACAGTGAGTGTCTTTGGCGGTGCCGGATGGCCCGCAGACACAGTGTTCCCCAGTCATGTGCTGTGTTCATAGACGGCAACGGGCGGGGCGGCTGCGTGATGACACCAGGGGTCACAATTGCAGCGCTTGACGACGGTTTTTCAAGCGGACGCGTTTAGGTGGGCAGACGTCGGCCGTTTCAAAGGCCTGTGCCGGTCGTTAACGGACAATCAGCGGAAAGAGCTTTCATTCGATGTTCGTAGGGTTCTTCCGTATAAGCCGTCGAAATTGGAAATTTTGCCGTTGTTCATACAGCCTTTGAGGCCTGTTCCCAGCAATCAACGGCTGCATGAAGTGTCGGCAAGTGTCCGCTTCTTATTTCAAGGTGTAAGAAACACCCACGTAAGCAGCCAGCCCCTCGCCTGGCGTCGAGCGCGCCATGTCGCTGCCGCGGTCATCGAAGCCAGGTGTCACGGTGGCGGCGTAGCGCTGTCCGGTGAGGTTGCGCAGGTCGAGCCAGGTCTGCCAATCGCGTTTGGGCGAGTCCCACCCCAGCCGCGCGCCGAGCAGCGCGTAGGCATCGGCGTGGTAGCTGTTGGCATAGTCCACCTGTGTTTTGGAGGCGATCTGCGTATTGACGCCGACATTGAAGCCGTTCGGCCAGTCGTAGCGCAGCTCGGCCTGGTAGGCGTGCATGGGGATCCCGGGCAGGCGGTTGTCGCCGAAGCGGTCGTCGTCGCGGTAGTGGAAATCGCTGAAGGTGTAGGCCTGACGCAGCGACAACTGACCGGCCCCAGGCCGCTGCCAGAGCAGGCTGTCCAGCCCGGCCTCGATGCCCTGATGCACTGTGGCGCTGGCGTTGAACTCTTTGAACGGCTGACCTGGGACGATTTCCACCGCAAGCAGTTCGTGGCGGACCTGCGAGTAGTACCAGGCCAGCTCCCAGTGCCCCAGCGCCGCATCGCCGCGCGCGCCGAGCTCGAGGGTGGTGGCGGTCTGGTTCTGCAGCGTGATTGGCTGAGTCGCTACCGTCGAACTCCAGATCAGCGACCAGGGGTGCGGTGGCTCTACCGAGCGGCTGAGGTTGCCGTAGACCTGGGTCTGTGGATCGATGTCGTAGCGCAGGCCCACGCGTGGCGCGTAGTCCCAGTCGTGTTGGCTGACCTTGCCGCCATTGGCCGGGTAGCTGACCGCGCTCTCCCGGCGGGTGTAGATCATCGCCAGGCCGGTGGTCAGCCACAGGTCGGGCAGCAGTTCCAGGTCGTTGCCTGCATGCAGGACGGTATCCGAGCCTTGGTAGCTGAAATCGCGGCTGCGTGGGCCGAAGACATCGCCGTTACGCACGAACTGCGACGCGCCGCTGTTGGGCAGATGCTTGGTGGTGCGCCAGCCGACGGTGGTTTTGCTGTCGAGGCCGAACAGTGTGTCGCGGCGCATGTAGTTGAGCGTACCGCTGACGTCGGTGTAGGCCACCTTCAGGCGCATCGGGCCTTCGCGCAGGTCCATGGGATAGTCGTGGTAGACCAGCCCCGCTTCCAGGCGTGAGTCGTCGTCGAGGAAGAAGGTGGTTTTATTGCCGACCCAGGTGCTACCCGGCTGAGGTCGACTGTCGTCGCGTGCCAGATAGCCCGGATTGGCGGCGCGCGGATCGTGCTTGATCTGCGCCTTGGTCAGGCGTCCGGCCAGCTGGTTTTCGGTCTCCCGGTAGCGCAGGTAGAAGCGGGTCTGCAGGTTCGGGTTGAAGCGGTAGCCGATATTGGCGGCGATGCCTTTGGCGCTGCCGCTGCTGTGGCGTTGATAGCCATCGTAGTCGGCGTCGGTCAGGGCTACGTAGTAGTCCAGATCGCCCAGCACCTGTCCGGAACTGATGTGCCGGCGCTGATAGCCCCGGCTGCCGGCCTCGTAGCGGACCTGCAGAGGCGCGGCATCCTGCCCGGTGTGGGTGACGTAATCGATCGCTCCGCCCAAGGCCAGGGCGCCTCGATCGAAACCGTTGGCCCCGCGCAGGACTTCGGCACGGCTGAGCCACAGCGGCTCGAACAGCTCATAGGGCGTACCGCCTGGCCCTGTGAGCGGCAAGCCGTCGAACATCGTGTAGACCCCAGAGCCGTGGGCGCCCGGTGCGCGATTGATGCCGGAGCCGCGAATCGACAGCTTGATGCCATCGTTGCCGGCCGACTGGGCGAACACGCCCGGTTGATAGGCCAGCACATCCTGGTTGCTGGCCACGCGCCCCTGGTCGACCCTGTCCATGTCCACCAGGTTGCTGGCACCGGGGATCTCGTGCAGGCGTGCGGCGGCATCCTGCAGCTCGGCGTGCTCCTGGTCCTGGATCAGCACTTGGCCCAGCTCGATGGGCTCCGCGGCCTGGGCGGTGGCGCTGACCCACAGGGCCAGCAGGGAAAGGGGAAGAGTCTGACGCATGGGCAAGGAGATTCCAGAACGAAGGCGGGGTTGTGACGCTGCAACTGGAGGACGAAGCACAGTCGGCGATCTGCAGGGCGCGCCACATGAACCTGCGTGGTAGCCTTGGCCGGTTAAAGCCGTTTCGGACGCCCCATGGCCAACCACAAGATCGAGATCCGCCGTCGCAACATCGAGAAGATTCTCCAGGCCGCCGAGCAGGTATTCGCCGAGCAAGGCTACGGCGTCACGTCCATGGCCGATATTGCCGAGCGTGCGCAGTTGCCGCGCTCGAACCTGCACTACTACTTCAATACCAAGGACGAGCTGTACCGCGCGGTGCTGCAGGACTTGCTGGAGGTGTGGAAGCAGGATGCGCTGTGCTTCGAGCGTTTCGACGACCCGCGCGTTGTGCTGACCAGCTACATCCGCGCCAAGATGGGCCACTCGCGTTCGCGTCCGCTGGGTTCGAAAGTCTGGGCCGAGGAAATCCTGCATGGGGCGCCGCTGCTAGGTGACAGCCTGGGCGAGTCGCTGGTGCCGTGGGCACAGCTCAAGCAAGCCAAGATTCGCCGATGGGTGGAGCAGGGGCTCATTCTGCCGGTGGAGCCGTCGGCGTTGCTCTACATGATCTGGGCCTCGACTCAGCATTACGCCGACTTCGGCTATCAGGTGGCGTTGCTCAACGACGGCGAGCCGCTCTCGGACATGGCCTTCGAGCGGTCCGTGCAAACGGTGACTGGCGTGATTCTGCGGGGGATCGGCCTGGAGCCCTAGCGGTGAAGGTCACTGAAGTCGCACCTGCACTGGGCGGCCCGCCCCTGTAACTCGACGGAGCGGGCTCATTTGCAGGGTGAGCGATGTCAGCTCGCTTCACGGTAGGGGTTGCGTGGATCCTGGGTCCAGTTCAAGTACGGTTTGCCGGTGTCCTGGGCGACCATCTCGATGCAGTCCTGCACCGGGCAGGTGATCTGGCACAGGTTGCAGCCGACGCATTCTTCCTCGATCACGCTGTAGGTGTGAGTACCGTCAGCCTGCAGGGTACTGGCGATGGCTTGGTGCGAAGTGTCTTCGCAGGCGATATGACAGCGTCCGCAGCCAATGCAGGCCGACTGATCGATGTGCGCCACCGACTTGTAGTTGATGTCCAGGAACTTCCAGTCGGTGGTGTGGGCCACCGCCTGACCCCGGAAGGCCTCCAAATTGCGGTGTCCCTGCTGGTCCATCCAGCGCGCCAGACCGTCCTGCAGGTCTTCGACGATACGAAAGCCATGCAGCATCGCGGCCGTGCACACCTGCACCGCGCCGCTGCCCAGGGCGATGAACTCGGCGGCGTCTCGCCAGGTGCCGATGCCACCGATACCACAGATGGGCAGGCCACGGGTTTCGGGGTCGCGGGCGATTTCGGCGACCATGTTCAGCGCGATCGGCTTGACCGCCGAACCACAGTAGCCGCCGTGAGTGCTCTGATCGCCGACGATGGGGTGAGCGACCATGCGTTCCAGGTCAACGCTGGTGATCGAATTGATGGTGTTGATCAGCGACACCGCATCCGCGCCCCCGCGATGGGCCGCCCGCGCCGACTGACGAATGTCGGTGATGTTCGGGGTGAGCTTGACGATCACCGGCAGTGAGCAATAGGTCTTGCACCAGCGTGTGACCATTTCCACATACTCCGGCACCTGGCCGACCGCCGCGCCCATGCCGCGCTCGGGCATGCCATGGGGGCAGCCGAAATTCAGCTCGATGCCGTCGGCGCCGGTCGCTTCCACCAGCGGCAGGATGAACTTCCAGCGCTCTTCCTCGCACGGCACCATCAGCGAGACGACCAGCGCACGGTCCGGCCAGTCCTTCTTCACCTGGGTGATCTCACGCAGGTTGATCTCCAGCGAACGGTCGGTGATCAGCTCGATATTGTTGATGCCCTGCACCAGACGGTTGGCGCCGAAGTGCGCGGAGTAGCGCGACGACACGTTGACTGCAGCGGGGTCTTCGCCCAGGGTCTTCCACACTACACCGCCCCAACCGGCCTCGAAGGCGCGGATCACGTTGTAGGCTTTGTCGGTGGGCGGCGCGGAGGCCAGCCAGAACGGGTTGGGTGCCTTGATGCCGGCGAATTCGATGGACAAGTCGGCCATTTACGCAGCCTCCACGTTGAGCATGAGTTGGGCATGGATGGCTTCGGCGGCCAGCTTGCCATGTTGCACCGCCTGGACGGTGAGGTCCTGGCCCAGCGCGGTGCAGTCGCCGCCGGCGTAGACGCCAGGCAGGCTGGTGCACATCTGCGCGTCGACGCGAATGCGCTCGCCGTCGCGTGCCAGTTGCGCGGCAATCGGGTCGGCCAGGCCGGCGTGGTCGAACCCTTGGCCGATGGCCTTGAAGATCGCATCTGCGGCCAACTCGAAGGTCTCGTCGGTGTCGGTCAGACGGCCTTCGACCAACGCGGTACGAACGAAACGCATGCCCCGGACCCGGCCCTGTTCGTCGAGCAGCACGGCCTCGGGACGCGCCCAGGTGTGCAGTCGTACTTGGTCGGCCTTGGCAATGGCCTGTTCGTGGTCGGTGGCCCCCATGTCGGCGACGCCGCGGCGGTATACCAGGTTGACGTCGCGCGCGCCCAGCCGGCTCATCTGTACGGCCATGTCGATGGCGGTGTTGCCGGCGCCGATCACCAGACAGCGCTCGGCCAGAGGCAGTTGGCTGAGATCGTCGGTCTGGCGCAGTTCACGAATGTAGTCGGTGGCGGCGAGCATGCCCGGCGCATCTTCATCGGCCAGGCCAAGCTCGCGCACGGCGTTCAGGCCGAGGCCGAGAAATACAGCGTCGTATTGCTCGCGTAATTCGCCCAGGTTCAGGTTGTCTCCGAGGCGCTGCCCGTGGCGGATTTCTATACCGCCTACGCCGAGCAGAAACTGCACTTCGCGCTGGGCATAGTCATCGACCAGCTTGTAGCGGGCGATGCCGTACTCATTCAGCCCACCGGCTTTTTCGCGGGCCTCGAACACCACGACCTCATGCCCGTGCAGCGCCAGACGATGCGCGCAGGACAGTCCTGCAGGACCGGCGCCGACCACGGCGATGCGTTTGCCGGTGGCCGGCGAGCGCTGGAACGGGTGGGCGGCGAAGTGGGCGTTGTCCAGTGCATAGCGTTGCAACTGGCCGATCAACACGGGGGCGCACTCCTGGGCGTTGTTGCGCACGCAAGCCTGCTGACACAGGATTTCCGTGGGGCAAACCCGCGCGCAACTGCCGCCGAGAATGTTGGCCGAGAGAATTCGCTCGGCGGCGCCCTGGAGGTTGTCGTCGCTGATGCGGTGGATGAACGACGGAATGTCGATCTCGCTCGGGCAAGCGTTGACGCACGGTGCGTCGTAGCAGTACAGGCAGCGCGCGCTTTCCACGGCGGCCTGGCGCGCAGTCAGGGGCGGGGCGAGGTCGCTGAAGGCGGTGTCGAGCTGGTCGGCGCCGGCTCTGGGACGTGGTAGGTGGTTCAGGGTGTCGATCACGGTTGTAGCCTCTCTCTTTTTTTATGGGTACAGGCGGCGGTTACTCGCCCGTCCGTTCAGGGGATGGCAGTCAACAGGTGTTTCTGAGTCGTTATTGTCGGACGCTGCAGGTCAGCCCTGCGGCTTCAGCGCTGAACCGGCGTCGGCCGCCGTTGTTCGGCTCGCCGACCCAGTACCTCGTACACCGAGGGGTAGGCCGGTCGTTCCACGTAGCGGCCCGCACCTGGTTCGGCGCGCAGATCGCCGTCGGCCCAGAGCACCCGGCCCTGGCTGATGGTGTGGCTGGGGATGCCGCGCACGGTGCGGCCTTCGAAGATGTTGAAGTCGACCTTCTGGTGGTGGGTAGTGGCCGAAATGGTACGGGTGCCCTCAGGATCCCACAGCACCAGGTCGGCGTCGGCGCCAACGCGGATCGCGCCTTTGCGCGGGAACAGGTTGAAGATCTTCGCCGTATTGGTGGAGGTGAGGGCGACGAACTCGTGCATCGACAGACGACCGCTGTTGACCCCGGCATCCCACAACACCGCCATGCGGTCCTCGATACCCGCGGTACCGTTGGGGATGCGACTGAAGTCGTCGCGGCCCATGGCTTTCTGCTCGGCACAGAAGCAGCAGTGGTCGGTGGCGGTGGTATGCAGGTTGCCCGACTGCAAGCCGCGCCACAGTGCTTCCTGATGTTCGCGGGGGCGGAAGGGTGGGCTCATCACATAGCCGGCGGCTGTGTGCCAATCAGGGTCACGGTAGACGCTGTCGTCGATCAGCAAGTGGCCCGGCAGCACTTCGCCGTACACCGGCTGACCCTTGGCGCGGGCATAGGCGATTTCGTCCAGCGCCTCCTGGCTGGAGATGTGCACCAGGTACAGCGGCGTGCCCAAGGTCTCGGCGATGCGGATCGCGCGGCTGGCCGCTTCGCCCTCCACCTGCGCCGGACGTGACAGCGGGTGCGCCTCGGGGCCGGTGATGCCTTGGGCCAGCAGCTTGTTCTGCAGATGGAACACCAGTTCGCCGTTCTCTGCATGCACGGTCGGCACGGCGCCCAGTTGCAGACAGCGCTCGAAGCTGGCCACCAGGGTGTCATCGGCGGCCATGATGGCGTTCTTGTAGGCCATGAAGTGCTTGAAGCTGTTCACGCCATGCCGAGCGACCAGTTCACCCATTTCTTCGGCGACCTGCTCGCTCCACCAGGTGATCGCGACGTGGAAACCGTAGTCGCTGGCCGACTTTTGCGCCCAGCCGCGCCACGTGTGGAAGGCCTCGAGCAGCGATTGCTGTGGGTTGGGGATGACGAAGTCGATGATCGAGGTGGTGCCGCCAGCCAAGCCTGCGGCGGTGCCGCTGAAGAAATCTTCACTGGCCACGGTGCCCATGAACGGCAATTGCATGTGGGTGTGGGGGTCGATGCCGCCGGGCATCAGGTACTGGCCGCTGCCGTCGAGAATCTGGCAACCGCCGGGGGCTTCGAGGTCTTGGCCGACGGCGCGGATCAGACCATCTGCACACAGGACATCAGCGCGAAAGCTTTCTTCGTGGGTGACCACGGTGGCGCCACGGATCAACAGGGACATGCCGTCTTCCTCGCAGGCTGACCGGTCGTTTTGCCGGTTCTTGAAATTGTGAGTGCCAGCGTTTCGAGGGTGCAGGGCAATCCTGTCACGCATGACAAGATTGGAATCTAGATGCTGATCGTCGTTTGATCAAGAAAATAATTCATAAGCTTATTCTGTTGATAACTCATTGAAAAACAACAATAAAAATCATAAATCCCCAATCTGGGGCACGTTCTCACCATTTTGACGCACTTGACAAGATCGAAATCTGGTCAAGATTTTCCATGCGAAATCAGCCGTTTGAAACCTGGCGAGTCGGTGCGAACCACACCGAAAAAAACCAGGCTGCACCAGGGTGATACCGGTGCAGGGGCCAGGGCCGGCCCGAGACGAGCGTATCGACAGAACCCGGTAACCCCGGTGTCGTCGAGCGTCGTCGATCAATGCCTTGCAGATCAGTGAATTACCTCCAGTTGGCAGTGGCCGAGCGTGGTGCCCCCGCCTGTTCGGCACGCATCTTGACTGCGGCCCCACCGCCAGGCCGGACCGGAGGTGCAGTACTGGTGATGTGTTTACTCCGGCCATCGAATCAGCCGATGAGCGAATAACTAGAACAATTCTGGAGAAGGCCCCATGCAACAGAGCAGATCGCAGGTGATCGAACATCACGGGCTGTACGAACTGGCAGCCGGTAGCGATGTACTCGACAGCCCCCGTTATAACCACGACATCGCACCGACCCAGGTGCACCAGCGCACCTGGAACAAATGGCACATCACCGCCCTGTGGGTCGGCATGTCCATCTGCGTCCCGACCTACACCCTGGGTGGGGTGCTGACGGCCTATTTCGGTCTGAGCGTTGGCGAGGCGTTGCTGGCAATCCTGCTGGCCAACCTCATCGTGCTGATTCCGCTGACGCTCAATGCGTTTCCCGGAACCAAGTACGGCATTCCGTTTCCGGTGCTGTTACGTTCTTCGTTCGGCATCCTCGGCTCCAACGTGCCGTGCCTGATTCGGGCGGTGGTGGCCTGCGGCTGGTTCGGCATCCAGACCCTGTTCGGTGGCCTGGCCATCCACCTGTTGCTTGGCTCGCTGTTCGAGGGCTGGAAGAGCCTGGGCGGCACGGGTGAGGTGATCGGGTTCATGCTGTTCTGGTCGCTGAACCTGTGGGTGGTGCTGCGCGGTGCCGAGTCGATCAAGCTGCTCGAAACCCTGGCGGCACCGCTGTTGGTTGCCGTAGGGGTGGGGCTGCTGGTGTGGGCCTTGCCGCACATGTCCATGAGCGAACTGCTGGCCCAGCCGCCGAAGCGTCCGGAGGGCGCCAGCGTGGTGGGATACTTCTGCGCCGGACTCACCGCCATGGTCGGCTTCTGGGCCACCTTGTCACTGAACATCCCCGACTTCAGCCGCTACGCCCGCAGCCAGAAAGACCAAGTGCTGGGGCAGATCTTCGGCCTGCCGCTGACGATGTTCCTGTTCGCCTCGCTGGGGGTGATCATGACCGCCGCCTCCGCTTCCTTGGTGGGGGAGACGGTGTCCGACCCGGTGACCCTGATCGGTAAGATCCAAAGCCCTGGTTGGGTGGCGGTGGCCATGACCCTGATCGTGCTGGCGACCCTGGCCACCAACACCGCTGCCAACGTGGTGTCGCCCACCAACGACTTTCAGAACATTGCTCCGCGTTTGATCGGTCGTAGCCGCGCGGTCTGGCTCACCGGGTTGATCGGCCTGGCGCTGATGGCCCACGAACTGTTCAAGAAGCTGGGCTGGATCGTCTCCGATATCAGCTTGGAGACGGTCTATTCCAACTGGCTGCTGGGCTATTCAAGCCTGCTCGGGCCTATCGCCGGCATCATGGTGGTGGACTACTTCCTGGTGCGTCGGCAACGCCTGGACCTGGCCGGACTGTACCGCGATGACGTGTACCCCGCATGGAACCGTGCCGGCTTCCTGGCCTTCGCGGTGCCCGTGGCGCTGACCCTGATGTCGATCGGCAACAGCCGCTTCAGTTGGTTCTACGACTACGGCTGGTTCACCGGATCGCTGCTCGGTGCCGGCCTGTACTACGCCCTGGGCCGAGTCGCGGTGCGTGGGCCGGCGCCGCTGGTCAAGCCACTGCCTTGAACCCTGAGAACAAGAAAACGCCTGAGGAGACTTGCGATGAAACCGATCGAGCATGTGCTGAATTCCACCGACCGCCATGTCGACAGCGCCCGTTTGTGGCAGTCGCTGATGGACCTTGCACGCCTGGGCGCAACGCCCAAGGGCGGGGTCTGTCGGCTGGCGCTGACCGACCTCGACCGCCAGGCCCGTGACCTGTTCGTGCAGTGGTGCGAAGCCGCCGGCTGCAGCGTCAGCGTCGATGCGGTGGGCAACGTATTCGCCCGGCGTCCCGGGCGTAACCCAGACCTGCCGCCGGTGATGACCGGCAGTCACATCGATACCCAACCCACCGGCGGCAAGTTCGATGGCTGCTTCGGGGTGATGGCGGGCCTGGAGGTCATCCGTACCTTGAACGACTTGGGCGTGGAAACCGAGGCGCCTCTGGAGGTGGTGGTCTGGACCAACGAAGAGGGCTCGCGCTTCGCGCCCTGCATGATGGGTTCGGGGGTCTTCGCCGGCAAGTTCACCCTGCAGGAAACGCTGGCCAAACGCGATGTCGAGGGTGTCAGCGTCGGCGAGGCGTTGCAGGCGATCGGCTACGCCGGATCGCGTGCGGTGCTGGGGCATCCGGTGGGCGCCTACTTCGAGGCGCATATCGAGCAGGGCCCGATTCTGGAAGACGAGCACAAGACCCTCGGTGTGGTGCTCGGCGCCCTGGGGCAGAAGTGGTTCGACCTGAGCCTGCGCGGCGTCGAGGCGCATGCCGGGCCGACGCCGATGCACCTGCGCAAGGATGCACTGGTGGGGGCGGCGGCAGTGGTCGAGGCCGTCAACCGCGCCGCCCTGGGTCACCAGCCGCATGCCTGTGGCACGGTCGGCTGTCTGCAGGCCTACCCAGGCTCGCGCAACGTGATTCCGGGTGAAGTGCGCATGACCTTGGACTTCCGTCATCTGCAGGGCGAGCGGCTGGACGCGATGATCGCCGAGGTGCGCGAAGTCATCGAGCGCACGTGCGAGAAACACGGGCTGAGCTTCGAGCTGACGCCGACCGCCGACTTCCCGGCGCTGTATTTCGACAAGGGCTGTGTCGAGGCGGTGCGTGAGTCGGCGAAAAGCCTGGGCCTGTCGCACATGGATATCGTCAGCGGGGCAGGGCACGACGCGATCTTCCTGGCCGAACTCGGCCCGGCGGGGATGATCTTCGTGCCGTGCGAGAACGGCATCAGCCACAACGAGATCGAGAACGCTGCGCCCGAAGATCTGGCAGCCGGTTGCGCCGTGCTGCTGCGGTCAATGCTGGCGGCGTCGCAGGCGATCGCCCAGGGACGCAAGGCAGCCTGAGGCTTCCCGGAGGATGGGGTCGCCCAGCGGCCCCAGAATGACGGTGTGGGCGGCTGGATGAAGATCAGTACATGGTCACAAGATCGTCATATTGGCTTACCTATGATCACGCCATCCTCCACCGCGCCAGGGCCTCACCTTGCCCACACATCATTCATCCTCATCCGACAAGACTCGCCCATTGGCAGGCGCCGCGCACGGTGCCCAGGAGACAGAGCTGCATGGCCTGCTTTGCGGTTTCGTGTTCCGTCCCGGCGAGCCAGGACGCGAGATCGACGCCAATCAGGCCGTGTATCTGATGCAGGAGGACGACGACTCCGAGCATTTTCTCTGGCTGCACTTGAACCTTGCCCACGCCTCGTGCGAACGCTGGATGCGCAGCAACCTGGCGTTGCCGGAGACATTTTTCGAGACCCTGCGCGAGGGCTCCCGCTCCACGCGCATCGAGCACACCGATGCAGCCTTGCTGGCCGTGGTCAACGACGTGGTGTTCAGCTTCGGGCGGGTGTCCTCCGAGGTGTCGACATTGTGGGCCTGCGCGCGCCGTCGCCTGTTGGTCAGTGCGCGCCTGCATCCGCTGCAGTCGGTGGATACCTTGCGCTCGTCGGTCAAGCGCGGCGAGCGTTTCGACTCGACCGTCGAGTTGCTGATTCACTTATTGGGCGATCAGGGCGACCTGCTTACCCAGGTGGTACGTGAAACCACCTTGCATGTGGACCGTATCGAGGATCAGTTGCTGTCCCAGCGCCTAGGTGTCAACCGCGCCGAGCTCAGTACCCTGCGTCGGGCGCTGGTGCGGTTGCAGCGGCTGCTGGCGCTCGAACCCGGCTCATTGCTGCGACTGCTCAACCGGCCGCCGGAGTGGCTGCGTGAGCAGGACATGCGGCAGTTGCGTGCGGCCACCGAGGAGTTCGCGGTGATCATCAACGACCTCACCGCGCTGGTGGAGCGCATCAAGCTGTTGCAGGAAGAAATCGCCGCCAAGCTGACCGAGGACAACAACCGCACGCTGTTCACCTTGACGGTGGTAACCGTGTTGGCGCTGCCGATCAACATCATCGCCGGCTTCTTCGGTATGAACGTCGGCGGCATTCCGCTGGCCGACGATCCCAATGGATTCTGGGTGCTGGTGGCGCTGGTGTTCACTTTCACGGTGCTGGCCGGGCGCTGGGCATTTCGCAAGCGTGGCGACTACTGACGCCCGGCCACGCGGATTCAGATCACGCCGCAGGCCATGCGGTCGCCGCCACCGCCCAAGGGCATGGGCATGTCGGCATGGTTGTCGCCGCCAGCATGGACCATCAGGGCCTTGCCTTTGATCTCGGAAATTTTCTTGATACGCGGGGCCAACACCGGATAGGTGGCGTTGCCATCGGTGGTCACGTACAGCGCCGGCAGATCGCCGAGGTGGCCGTCGCCGTAGGGGCCCAGGTGCTTGCCGGTCTTGGCCGGATCGAAGTGCCCGCCAGCGGCCAGTGCGGCGACCTTCTTGCCATCCTTGACCCCAGCATCGCAACTGCCGTTCTCGTGCACGTGGAAGCCGTGGATGCCAGCGGGCAGCTTGCTCAGTTGAGGCGTGAAAATCAGGCCGTAGGCCGATTCGCTGATGGTCACCTGGCCGATCGGCTGGGGCGCACCGTCAGCGCTCACCAGGTTGATCGGCACCTCCACGGAGGCGGCATGGGCGCCAAGGGAGAGGCTGGCGAGTAGACCGAGGAGCAGCGTGCGTTTCATGGCGTTTCTCTCTTGTGGCTCGTTTAAAAGAAGGCGACTGCAAGCTAAGACCGCCGTAACAGCCTAGTCGTTTCCGCGACTCTATTGAGTAGGACGAAGCCAACGTCGTTCGAACGAGAGAAAATCTGAGGAAGTGGGCTGACAGGCCCGGGACGGGCGGGCCTGTCAGCAAGTGTTTCAAAGCATGTCGCTCAACGGCGGCTCGGCGTATCGAAGCGTCGCCTTATCGGCTGCTGCTTGCCACACGGGTATGACGCAAGGTTGGCAACAGAAACGCAATGGCCAGGACGCATGCCCCGATCAGCAGCACGAAGCCACCGTCCCAACCGAAGTGATCGACGGTGTAGCCCATCGCTGCGCTGGCGGCGACCGAGCCGCCCAGATAGCCGAACAGGCCGGTGAAGCCGGCGGCGGTGCCGGCGGCTTTCTTCGGCGCCAGTTCCAGCGCTTGCAGGCCGATGAGCATGACCGGGCCGTAGATCAGGAAACCGATGGATACCAGCGCGATCATGTCGACGGTGGGATTGCCCGGTGGATTGAGCCAGTACACCAGGGTGGCCACGGTCACCAGCGCCATGAACACGATACCGGTCAGGCCACGGTTGCCCCGGAAGATCTTGTCCGACATCCAGCCGCACAGGAGGGTGCCCGGAATGCCTGCCCATTCGTAGAAGAAGTAGGCCCAGGAGGTCTTGTCGACGGTGAAGTGCTTGGCTTCCTTGAGGTAGGTCGGCGCCCAGTCGAGCACGCCGTAGCGCAGCAGGTAGACGAACACGTTGGCCAGGGCGATGTACCAGAGCATCTTGTTGCGCAGCACGTACTTGACGAAGATCTGCTTGGCGCTGAATTCCTGCTCGTGGCTGGCATCGTAGCCTTCGGGGTAATCGTTCTTGTATTCCTCGATCGGCGGCAGGCCCACCGACTGCGGCGTGTCGCGCATGGTGGCAAAGGCGAACACGGCCACCAGCACGGCGACGGCCGCGGGTACGTAGAAGGCCGCATGCCAGTCGTTGGTCCAGCCCAGGCCCAGGATGAACAGTGGACCGATCAGGCCGCCGCCGACGTTGTGCGCCACGTTCCACACCGACACCACACCGCCACGCTCCTTTTGCGACCACCAGTGAACCATGGTGCGGCCACTGGGCGGCCAACCCATGCCTTGGGCCCAGCCGTTGATGAACAGCAGCACGAACATGATGGTCACGCTGGAGGTGGCCCAGTGTGCGAAACCGAACACGAACATCACCGCGGCCGACACCAGCAGGCCGAAGGGCAGGAAATAGCGTGGGTTGGAGCGGTCGGACACCAGCCCCATGAGGAATTTGGAAAGGCCATAGGCGATGGCGATGGCGGAGATCGCCACACCCAGTTGACCACGCGTATAGCCCTGCTCTTCGATCAGGTAGGGCATGGCCAGGGAGAAGTTCTTGCGCAGCAGGTAGTAACCGGCGTAGCCGATGAAGATACCGGCGAAGATCTGCCAGCGCAGGCGGCGGTAAGTACTGTCGACTTGATCGGCGGGCAGTGGCGCCCGGTGTGCGGCAGGGCGGAAGAAGGCAAGCATGGGAAGCTCCAGCGTTGTTGTTTTATCTGCGAAAACGAATATTACATTTTCGTTACAGAAAACAGTACTGCGGCGCTGGCATACCCTGTGGTGCAGGGAGATTTCCTACTGAAGGAGCAGGAGCGGCATGCCGCCGCCCCCGCTGAGGCTCATGGGTTACGGGTGACTCGCCATACGGTGTTGGCCAGATCGTCGGCGATGATCAACGCACCTTTCGGATCGACGGTCACCCCGACTGGGCGTCCTCGGGTCTTGCCGTCTTCGCCACGAAAGCCGGTGGCGAAGTCGACCGGCTCGCCCGCCGGCTTGCCATCGCTGAACGGCACGAAGATCACCTTGTAGCCCACCGGGTTGGGCCGGTTCCAACTGCCGTGTTCGCCGACGAATACGCCATTGGCGAACTGCTCGCCCATGGCCGCCACCGAGAAGTCGACGCCCAGTGCCGCCACATGCGAGCCAAGGCTGTAGTCCGGTTTGATCGCGGCGGCGACCTTCGCTGGGTTCTGCGGCTGGGCGCGGGTGTCCACGTTCTGCCCCCAGTAGCTCCAGGGCCAGCCGTAGAAGGCGCCTTCACGGACCGAGGTGAGGTAGTCCGGCACCAGGTCCGGCCCCAGTTCGTCGCGCTCGTTGACCACTGCCCAGAGTTGACCGGAGTCGGGCTGGATGGTCAGCGCGGTCGGGTTGCGCAGGCCGGTGGCATAGGGCTTGTGCGCGCCGGTCTGGGCGTCGATCTGCCAGACCATCGCCCGATCGACCTCGACCTCCATGCCACGCTCGGTGATGTTGCTGTTCGAGCCAATGCCCACGTAAAGGTAGCGGCCGTCGGGGCTGATGGTGAGCGCCTTGGTCCAGTGGTGGTTGATCGCCGAGGGCAGTTCGGTGACCGTGGTGGGTGCGCCAGAGGCCTGGGTTTGGCCGTCCTGATAATCGAAACGCACCAGCGCATCCTGATTGGCCACGTACAGCTTGCCGTCGGCATAGGCCAGGCCATAGGGCGCGTTGAGGTTCTCGGCGAACACCGTCTGCACTTCGTAGCGGCCGTCACCGTCGGCGTCGCGCAGCAGCGTGAGGCGATTACCGCCCTTGACCTGGGTGTTGCCTTTGGCCTTGATCTGGCTGGCGATCACGTCCTTGGGCTTGAGCTTGGCCGCATTGCCGCCGCGACCCTCGGCAACCAGGATGTCACCGTTGGGCAGCACCAGCGTCTGGCGCGGAATCTTCAGGTCGCTGGCGATGGCGGTGATGCTGAAGCCCTGGGGTACGGTAGGCTTCTGCTCGCCCCACTGAGTGGGCTCGGCGATCTTCATGCTGGGCAGCAAGCCACGTTCCGGGGCCGGCAGCTTCGGATCGGGACCGCGTGCCTGGGTGGCATCGCCGTCGCCGCCACAGGCGGTCAGCAGCAGGCTCATGCTCAGAACGGACAACGTCAGTGGCGTTTTCATGCAGCACCTCCGGAACGCAGGTTGGTCAGGCCGACCCAAGTCGCGATGCACGCCAGCACGCTGACGATCACCGACAGCACCAACCCCGAAGGCATCACCGCCCAGGCGTCCTTGGCGTGTTCGAAGGCGTTGATCAGCCCCAGTACCCAGGTCACCAGCAACAGCAACACGTAGAGCACCGGCCGTCCGGCCTTGCGCTCGGCGCGCACCAGGTTGGCCAGCGCGAACAGGAACGCCAAACCGCAGAACAGCAGGCCGCCGGCGATCAGCCAGGCGGCGAAGTTGCTCCATTGAATCTGCATGCTCTGGTAGTAGGCGATGTCGCTGATCAATGCCCCCAGGAACAACGGCACGGTGCCGGCCAGCAGTGTCGCGTGCAGCGGCCCGGGTCGGCAGCGGTAGGGGTCATGGACGGTCGTGGTCATGGCGGCTCCTTGTCGTTCGGCGGTACTGGCCAGCGCGTTTTGCGCTGGCTGCGCCTAGTCAAGGATCGTCGGGTAAAGGCGTTAGTTCAGCGTAATTTCGCGCTCAAACATTCGCCTCGGGCACCAGGCGCGCGCTGCGGTCGAGGTGATAACGGTGCAGATCCTGCGCCAGAATCAGGTGGCCGTCATAGTGAGCGCGGGCTTCATTGCGGATGTCATCGATGTTCGGGCTGCGCCGTGGATCGCCCTGATAGCGTGCGCTGAAGTGAGTCAAGACCAGGTTGCGCACGCCTGCGTCCTGGGCGAATTGCGCAATCGCGGCGGCGCTGCTGTGGCCGAAGCTGGCGCCGGTGCGCTCGATCAGCGCTTGGGTGAAGGTCGCCTCGTGCACCAGCACGTCGGCGTCCTTGGCCACTTCGGCGAGCAACTCGGGGCGGTCGTTGTCGCCGCAGACGATGATCTTGCGCGGGGCGCGGGAGGCACGCAGATAGTCTTGAGGGTCGAGGGTACGGCCTTGGTGCACTACGGCGATGCCATGCGCCAGTTGCCCCCACAGCGGGCCGCGCGGGATGTGCTCGGCCTCCAACCGTGCCTTATCCAGGCGCGGTTCCGGGTTGACCTCGGTGAACACATAGCCCCGACTGGGCACCCGGTGCGACAGTTGCACTGCGCTGACCTGCACGCTGGCCGAGCGCCAACCGACGAAATCTTCCACCGCGAGCAGACGCAGCTCGAAGGGCAGGTAGGTGTCGCTCACCGCCAATCCCAGACGCACCCAATCGTGCAACGCGGTCGGCAGGATCACATCGAGCGGTTCGCGGCGCCCGGACATCCCCGCGCTGGCCAGCAGGCCGGGCATGCCGAAGCAGTGATCGCCATGCACATGGGTGATGAAGATCGCGCGCAGGTCGCGTACCGATAGCGGGGTGTGCAGCAGTTGGTGCTGAGTGGCCTCGCCGCAGTCGACCAGGTACCAACCGCTACCGGTCGCCTCGATGACAGCTGTGGCACTGACGTTGCGCGCCTTGGTGGGAATGCCGGCGCTGGTGCCGAGGAACAACAGGTCCATGCTGGATCTTTCCTTGCAGTGTGGGGCTATTCTAGGGGGCGATGGCAGAAGTGCACAGGTGGGCGGGAGTCCAGCTTTTGGCACACGTCTCGCCGGGGCGCTGCGCTATAGTCCGGCGCACCATCCTCACCTTCACAGGAGTGCTGTCCGTGACCGAGTACACCGCCTTCAAGGTCGAACTGACCGACCACATCGCCCATGTGCAGATCAACCGCCCGGACAAGGTCAATGCGATGAACGCGGCGTTCTGGGACGAGCTGGTGAGGATCTTCCAGTGGATCGACGACACCGAATCGGTACGGGCAGTGGTCATCAGCGGGGCGGGCAAGCATTTCTCCTCGGGTATCGACTTGATGATGCTGGCCTCGTTGGCCGGCGAGATGGGCCCGGATGTGGGCCGCAATGCGCGCCTGCTGCGTCGCACCATCTTGCGTCTGCAAGCCTCGTTCAATGCCGTCGACCGCTGCCGCAAGCCGGTACTGGCGGCGATCCAGGGGTATTGCATCGGCGGCGCCATCGATCTGGTGTCGGCTTGCGACATGCGCTATTGCAGCGCCGATGCGCAGTTCTCGATCAAGGAAGTGGACATGGGCATGGCGGCCGATGTCGGCACTCTGCAACGTTTGCCGCGTATCATCGGTGACGGCATGATGCGCGAGCTGGCCTACACCGGCCGCATGATCGATGCCCAGGAGGCACTGCGCATCGGCCTGGTGAATCGGGTGCACGAAGAGGCCTCGGCCCTGCTTGAAGCGGTATTCGACATTGCCCGGGACATAGCCGGAAAATCGCCGCTGGCGGTGGCAGGCACCAAGGAGATGATCAGCTACATGCGTGACCACAGCATCGACGATGGCCTGCAGTACATCGCCACCTGGAATGCTGCCATGCTGCAATCGCAGGACTTGCGGGTCGCGGTGGCGGCCCACATGAATAAACAGAAACCGACGTTCGCCGACTGAGCCGTTCGACGTACGTGCCTGAAGGACCATGACCATGTCAGCACGCTGGACTACCGCAGTACTCGACCCGCAGATCGCCGGCGGCTGGGCCGTCGCCCGCAGCCCGGCGGGGTTCCTGGTGGATGACAACGGTGCTTTGTTTCCACGCGACTGGCTCAAGCGCCAAGGGCTGGACGTACTCTGCGAGCACGGCATCGGCCATTTCGACGGCGAGCCAGTCTTCCTCCTCGAACTGCGCAGCGCCACCGACGTGCCTGGCATGACCTGGCGCGGCCTGCGTCAATTCATGCTTGAAGGCGACTTCGAGACCTACAAGCTGCTTGGCTATGCCGCGCAGATCGGCACCTGGGCCCGCGAGCACCGCTTCTGTGGCAGCTGCGGCCAGCCGATGACGCAGATCCGCTGGGAACGGGCGATGCACTGCCTGGCCTGCGACCTGCGCAGTTATCCGCGCATTTCGCCGAGCATGATCGTGTTGGTGACACGGGGCGACGAGGTGCTGTTGGCGCGCTCGCCGCGTTTCGTCAGCGGGGTATACAGCACTTTGGCCGGATTTGCCGAGCCGGGCGAGTCGGCGGAAGATTGTCTGGTGCGCGAGGTCCGCGAGGAGGTCGCGGTGGAGGTCGGTAACATTCACTATGTGGGCAGCCAGTGTTGGCCGTTCCCGCATTCGATGATGCTGGGGTTCCACGCCGAGTATGCCGGCGGCGAGATCGTCATGCAGCCGGACGAAATCGAAGATGCGCGCTGGTTCAACGTGCATGACCTGCCGCCGCTGCCGGCCAATCGTTCCATCGCGCGCTACTTGATCGACCTGTATGTCGCGCGGCGTTTGGGCTTGCCCGAGCCGACGCTGCCCAACTGAGGCCGCGGCGGCTGTTGCCGTCGCCTCTGAGTCAGGCCTGGCCGAACCAGTGCTGCCAGGCCAGGCGCACGGTCAACGCCAGTACCACGGCGATGAAGACTGGACGGATGAACTTGCTGCCGCCGCTGATCGCAGTTCGAGCGCCGAAGAACGCGCCGACCATCACCGCCAGGCCCATGGCCAGGCCGACGATGTAATCCACCTGCCCGGAAACCATGAATACTGTCAGCGCTGCAATGTTGCTGACGAAGTTCATGCTGCGCGCCACACCGCTGGCGCGGACCAGGTCGATGGGGTAGAGCAGTAGCGTGCTCACGGTCCAGAACGCGCCGGTACCAGGACCGGCGACACCGTCGTAGAACCCCAGGCCGAAGCCTTGTGGGAACTGCCAGGTCCGCTTGATCGGGGCTTCAGCGTCCAGGGGGGCCTTGGGCGTGCCGCCGAACAGCAAGTACAGGCCACAGGCGAAAACGATCACCGGCAGCATCTTGTTCAGCCACTCGGCAGGCATGTAGTGGGCAACCACCGCGCCGATCAATGCACCGACCAGTGTGCCGAGAATCGCCCGACGCCATTGGGCGGGATGGAACAGCTTACGGCGGTAGTAGGTGAAGCTTGCAGTGGCCGAGCCGAAAGTCGAGCTCAGCTTGTTGGTACCCAGCACCAGGTGCGGCGGCATGCCGGCGGTGAGTAGGGCGGGCGTGGTGAGCAGCCCGCCGCCGCCGGCGATGGCATCGATGAAACCGGCGACGAAGGCGACTGCAGTCAGGATCAGCAGGGTGAGCGGTTCTACGGTGAGTTCGAAGGGCATGGGACGGCTTTCAGGCAGCGGGCAAGAGCGCGACAAAACGTCGCGCGCGAACGGCCATGGTACTGGCCGAGACGCGCGGTTGCCAGTCAAGGGCGGCGATATCAGGGCTGGCCATTGCGGCCGAACAGTCGGTAGCCTTCCCATTGCCCCAAACGCGCCGCCTCAGCGCGCCAGTTCCTGCGCCACGGCGGAAAACACCGAGCCGGTCATTCGCTCGCTGAGCAGTTCCAGCACGCGCATGCCGGCCAGTGAGTTGCCCGAGGCGTTGAGCGCAGGTGACCACACGCAGATGCTGTAGCGCCCTGGCACCACGGCGACGATACCGCCGCCTACGCCGCTCTTGCCTGGCAGGCCAACCCGGTAGGCGAAGTTGCCAGCCTCGTCGTACAAACCACTGGTGGCCATGATCGCGTTGACCTGCTGTGCCTGACGAGGGCTCAGTACCTGCTCGCCACTGTGCGGGCAGTAGCCGCTGTTGGCCAGGAAGGCGAAGCCTCGGGCCACGTCCACGCAGCTCATCGACAGCGCGCAATGGTGGAAATAACTGCGCAGCACGGCATCGACATCGTTGTGGAAATTACCGAACGCCTGCATCAGGTAGGCCATGGCGGCGTTGCGGGCGCGGTGTTGATACTCGGATTCGGCGACCACTGCGTCGCTGACGATACGCGGATTGGCCGCCAGGCGCCGGACGAAGTCGCGCATCGACAGCGTCGGTGTGGCATAACGCGATTGATTGATATCGCAGATCACCAGCGCTCCAGCGTTGATGAACGGATTACGCGGGCGGCCTTTCTCCACCTCCAGCTGGACCAGCGAGTTGAACGCCTGCCCGGAGGGTTCGTAGCCCAGTCGCGACCAGATGGCCTCGCCGCTGTGGTTGATCGCCTGTACCAGGCTGAACACCTTGGAGATGCTCTGGATCGAGAAGGGTGTTCGCGCATCGCCTGCACAGTGCAACTGGCCGTCCAGGCTCTGCACGGCGATGCCCAGCTGGTTGGGGTCGACCTGAGCGAGGGCGGGGATGTATTGGGCGACCTGGCCCTGGCTGAGCAGTGGGCGGACCTGATCGAGGATCTCTTGCAGTAGTGCTTGCATGGGGGCCTGCGAAAGCGATTGGAAAGGAGCTGGGGAACTGGTCTACAAGACGCGCCGCGGCTTGCCGACGACACACCCGTGACTGGCGATTGTCGGCACGTGCCAGTGGCTCAGCGCGGCTTGAGGGTACGGCGTCCGGTGCTCTTGCTCTTGCCAGTATCGGCGGTGCCTGTCGTGGTCTTGCGTTTGCCTGCGCTGCGGCGTTTCTTCTTCCATGGCGCGCCCTTGCCGGCGGCGGGCGCGGGTGGCCCGTTTATGGTCAAGCGCATGCCCGCGTAGCGTTGCACCAACTTGCCCATCCAGGCCGACTGGCGCGTGACGAATTCGTCCAGGCTCATTTCACCGTTCTGCACCATGTCCAGCGCTTGCTCCCAGATGGCCGTCGTGCCAGGGTCGGCAATCGCCTTGGGCACCGCGTCGATCAGGCTGAACGCGGCGGGAGTGGCCGACAGGGCCTTGCCGTGCTTGATCAGGTAGCCACGATCGAGCAGGCCTTGAATAATGCTGGCGCGGGTAGCTTCGGTACCGATACCGGTGGTCTCCTTGAGCTTCTGCTTGAGCTTGGGGTCGTCCACCAGCTTGGCGACGTTTTTCATCGCCTTGATCAGGTCGCCTTCGGTGAAGGGCTTGGGCGGCTGGGTCCACAGGTCCTTGAGTTGCAGATACTGGAGTGGGCAGTCGTCACCTTGTTTCAGTGAGGGCAGCACCTGAACTGGCGGGGCTTCGCGACCCTTGGTGGCGGTGGCCGAGGAGGACTTGGTCGTCGAGCTCAGGGCCTCGGGCAAGGCGCGGCGCCATCCAGGTTCGACGATGTGCTTGCCGATTGCGCGTAACGCATGGCCAGCGCACTCGAGCTCGGCTTGAGTACGGTCGTATTCGTGGTGAGGCAGGAACTGCGCCAGGTAGCGTGCACGGATGAGCGTGTAGACCGACTTGTGCTTGGGCGGCAGGCGCGCCGGATCGCTGACTGCGACGGTCGGGATGATGCCGTGGTGGGCGCTGACCTTGGCGTCGTTCCAGGCGCGCGAGCGCCGCTCTGGCTGCAGGTACGGCTGCAGGGGGGCCAGGCTTGAGTCGGCACGTTGCAGCGCCGCGAGAATGGCGGGCGCCTCCGCGTGCTGGCTGACAGGCAGGTAGCCGCAGTCGCTGCGCGGGTAGGTGATCAGCTTGTGGGTTTCATACAGCGCCTGGGCAATATCCAGGGTTTCCTGTGCACCCAGGCCGAACTTCTTCGAGCACAGCTCCTGCAGCGTGCCGAGGTCGAAGGGCAGCGGCGCCGCCTCGCGTACGCGCTCGGTCTGCACCTTGAGTACCCGGGCGCTGCCAGCGGCCTGCATCTGGCTCGCCGCGAGCTGGGCCAGCGCCTGGTTCAGGCAGCGGCCCTGGTCGTCGCAAGCCTCTTGCGGCGCGCGCCAGTGCGCGCTGAACAGACTGTCGGCATGGGAAAGCTGCGCTTCGATGGCCCAATAGGCCACGGGTACGAAGTCGGCGATGCTGCGATCACGGTCCACGACCAAGCGCAGCGTCGGGGTCTGGACCCTGCCCACTGGCAGCACGCCTTGATAGCCCGACTGACGCCCGAGCAGCGTGAACAAGCGGCTCATGTTCATGCCGATCAGCCAGTCCGCCCGGGAGCGGCCCAACGCGCAATGGTAGAGGCTGAACGTGTCGCTGCCTGGGCGTAACTGGCCCAGGGCCTTGCGGATCGAGGCGTCGTCCAGTGCCGACAGCCAGAGGCGCTGGACCGGGCCGCGATAACGACAGTGCTCGACCAATTCACGGGCGATCATTTCCCCTTCACGGTCGGCGTCGGTGGCGATCACCAACTCGCGGGCTTCGCCCAGCAAGCGCTTGACCGCCTTGAACTGGCTGGCGGTCTTGGGCTTGACCAGCATCTTCCAGCGTTCGGGGATGATCGGCAGGTCGTCCAGCGTCCAGCGTTTATAGCGGGCGTCGTAGCTGTCTGGCGGTGCGGTTTCCAGCAGGTGGCCGATGCACCAGGTCACGCACACATCGGTGCCCTGCCAGCAGCCGTCGGCCTTGCGGTTGGCGCCCAGTACCTTGGCGATATCCTTGGCTTGGGAAGGCTTTTCACAGAGAAAAAGACGCATGGCGGTGAACGCTTGATCAGAGACGATGGACGCTAGGATGGGCAAGCCAACGCGCTCACGCAAGCTTTATCTGTATGTATGTACAGTTTTGCAGTCAGCGAATATGTCCTTGGATTTGGCATGAACGCCAGTGCCGCAGGGTTGGCTGACTCACCGGTCTCGTGCCAGCGTTACCAGATGCCCCGGATGTGTCATTGGACGATGTCACCGGGCCCTTCTGTCTCATTACAAGGACGTCACCCATGCCACTGTTCGATTACCGTCAACTCGACTCCGCGACTTCATCTGCGCTGTTCAAAGACGCCTTGCTGCTGGCCAGTTACGCGTATCACGCCATCGACGATGGCTTCATTGCCGGCTACGAGAAACACGGCTTCGGCCTGGGTTTGCCAGCGACGTTGGTCAAGGCGCTGATCGGTGGTACCGACAGCCAAGGCGTGATCCCTGGCATCCCCTGGAACCCCGATGCCGAAGCCCGCGCCCTGGCGCAGGTCAAAGCCGCCGGATGGACGCCGATCAGCGCCGCGCAACTGGGCTATCAGGGCAAGACCGATGCCCGTGGCACGTTCCATGGCGAGGCGGCGGGCTATACCAGCGCGCAGGTGGAGGTGCTGGGTCGCTACGGCGCCGAGGGTCAACTCAGTGCCATCGGTATCGCCTTTCGCGGCACCAGCGGCCCGCGGGAAAACCTGATCGGCGATACCCTCGGCGATGCCATCAACGACCTGCTGGCTGCCATTGGCCCGGCCGACTATGCGCGTAACTATGCCGGCAACGCCTTCGATCGCCTGCTCGGCGATGTCGCCACGTTGGCCCGTGCCCATGGCCTCACAGGCGCGGACATCACCGTCACCGGACACAGCCTGGGCGGGCTGGCGGTCAACAGTCTGGCCGACCTGAGCGCCAGCCGGTGGGACGGCTTCTATCAGCAGGCCCGCTATCTGGCCTTTGCCTCGCCGACCCAGGCTGCCGATGCCAGCCAAGTGCTCAACATCGGCTACGAGAACGATCCGGTGTTCCGCGTGCTCGACGGCACCTCGGTGACCTGGGCCACGCTGGGCGTGCACGATGCCGCCAAGCCCTCGACCACCGATAACCTCGTCAATTTCAACGATCACTACGCTTCCGACGCCTGGAACCTGCTGCCGTTCTCCATCGGTAACATCGCCACCTGGCTTTCGCACCTGCCGGGTGCCTATACCGACGGCCTGAGCAGGGTCGTCGATTCGCCGTTCTATCAATGGACCAGCCGCGACTCGACCGTCGTGGTCAGTAACTTGTCCGACGTCACCCGCGGCTCGACCTGGGTCCAGGATCTGAATCGCAATGCCGAGCCTCACACCGGCAGCACCTTCATCGTCGGCTCCAGCCAGGATGACCTGATCCAGGGCGGACGCGGCAACGATTACCTTGACGGCGGCGCGGGTAACGATACCTTCCGCGATGGCGGCGGCTTCAACATGATCGACGGTGGTTCGGGTCATGACACCTTGCAGCTCGACAATGCGCTGGCCAACGTTGCAGTTGCCCGCGATGGCCAGGGCACGCTCTACGTGCGCGATGCCGCCGGCGGTATCAGCCTGGTGCGCAACGTCGAGGCGCTGGTCAGCAAGGAAGCCAGCCTGATGCTCCTGCGCAAGGAGGTGTCCCATGCGGTGACGGAGCAGGGGCTACTGAGCAGCGGCAAAATCGAACCCTACGCGCTGTCGCTGCAAGGCAGCCAGGGCGCCGATCACCTGCAGGCCGGTTCGCAGGGCAGTTGGTTGTTCGGCTTGGCCGGGGATGACCGGCTGGCAGGAGGTGCCGGCGACGACGTCCTGATCGGCGGCACCGGCAACGATGTGCTCAGTGGCGGTGCTGGACGCGACACCTTCCTGTTCAGCGGGCATTTCGGCCAGGATCGTGTGCTGGACTTCAGCGCGCAGGATCGACTGGTGTTCATCGGTGTGGAGGGGGGGACTGCGCTGCCGGACTGGCGCGATCACCTGAGCCGGGCGGGCGATGATCTACTGCTCAGTTTCGGCGCCGACAGCGTGACCTTGGTGGGCGTCGCCAGCCAGGGGCTGGCCGACGGACAGGTCGTCATCGCCTGATCCAAAGGCCGCCAAGCGGCCCTTGAATCATCGCTCCCAGCGCTCAGCGGCAGTTGCCGGCCTTGCGATAACCCGCCGACTGGGCCTGGGACTCGGATTCGAACGTCACCAGGTTCTTCGCCGATACCTGGCCGTAGCTCGGGCAACCCGTGGGCAGGTGATAGACCCGGCTGTTCTGGTTGCCGACAATCATGCCAGCCGACCCCGTTCCTGCCTTGGGCTGCGGCGTCGGGGTCGAGGGTTTGGCCGGGGTGTCCGGCAGCCGGCTGACCACGCCATCGCCGACGGTCTTGTAGCCAGCGACCCAGCGTCGCTCGCCGCTGACGAACGGATTGCCATGGCCCATGACCGCAGCGATACGACCGTCGCGTTCACGCTCCCACGCTGAGACGGGGTACTGCTTGTCCCAGGCCATCAGCAGTTGCTGTTGCTGGCGCGACATATTCAGGCCGTAGCGATCGAACATGTAGAAAGTGGTACGCGCCACCAAGCCCTTGACCTCGTCGCGCGGCTCGGCAGCCCGTTGGTTGAAGTCAACGCGCGTCTTGCACTGGCCGTACTGCGGCCCGACGCCAGATGCCATGCCGTAGTTGAAATTGCTGCGGTCGCCGTTCACTTCGCCTACGGCCGGATACAGATTGAACAAGTCGGCCTCCATGGCGCGGAACACCGGATCGTCGTCCACGCAGTGCTCGCGGCCACCGTTCTTCCAGCACTGGCGCTGATGGCCGAAGGTCCAGGCGGGCACGATGTGCTCCCACTCGGTGCGCTCGGCGCGGTTGGCTTGCTTGCGCGGCTGCAGGCCGCAGGAGGCGGGATCGATCCGCCCGCCGGATTTGCCCACCCAGGTCCATTGGCAGCCGCAGTACAGGTCACCCATGGCACTGCTGGCCTGGTCGAGGTAAATCTTTTGTTTGGCGACCACCTTGGCTTCAGCGAAGGTCGCTGGAGGGGCGGCGAGGGCGGGGGTGGTGACGAACAGGAGCAGGGCAACAACGGACAACAGTCTTTTCATGGGTCAACGCAACATCATCGTTCGGTAGTCGGGGGAGGTGGGGTAAGGCAGGCAGTATCAGTCGTCCTTGGGAACGGTCCAGAAGATCTGGATGCCACCATCGTCGCGGTGGGCAAGGGTGACGTTGTCGTTCTCGGCAATTTCTCCGAGCAGGGTTTCCCAATCGTCGGGCGACTCATGTTCCAGGCGGAAGATCAGCGCGGCGCGGCTGCGCTGGGCCATGGGGCTGTTGATGATCTTCTGGATACGGGTGCCCAATTGCGCGTAGCTGCTGGGCGCAGCGGCGGGACTGGCCATGGAGCTTTTCCTTGTTTTGCTGTATGCGCGTACAGTATTTCACCGTCAGTTTTTTCGCAACAGCGTGTCGGGTATAAGCTCAGGTTTTGTAGCTGCTGATGGTAGAGGGCAGGGTGAGCGCTGGCGTAGGTTCGCCCACTCGACACGTCGATGAGGCGAAGACCAGTGCCCGATGCACCAGCCTTGCGCCCATCGGCAATCAGTACTCCCAGAAGATCCGCTGCAACTCTTTGCTGTCCTGGGTCTTGGTCATTGCGACCATCGCCAGGATCCGTGCTTTTTGCGGATTCAGATCGTGGGCGACTACCCAGTCGTTCTTGTCATCGGGTTGTTCTGCGTTACGCAGCACGAAACCACCTTGGTTGACGTGGGACGAGCGGATGATCTGCACGCCATTCTTGCGCAGTTCCTGCAAGGCCGGCACGACACGCGACGAGACCGAGCCGTTGCCCGTACCGGCATGGATCAGCGCCTTCGCGCCGTTCTGGGCCAGGGCTTTGTAGGCAGTGTCGGTCACGTTGCCGTAGCCGTAGGCGATGTCCACTTGGGGCAGGCTGCTGATCTGCTTGATGTCGAACTCGGAGTTGAGGGTGTGGCGCTTGGCCGGCAGACGGAACCAGTACGATTTACCCTCGACCACCATGCCCATCGGACCCCAGGCGCTCTTGAAGGCCTCAGTCTTGATGTTGACCGCTTTGCTCACGTCGCGACCGGACTGGATTTCGTCGTTCAGGGTCACCAGCACGCCTTTGCCGCGCGACTGCTTGTCGCCTGCCACGGCCACGGCGTTGTAGAGGTTGAGCATGCCATCGGCGGACATCGCGGTACCCGGGCGCATGGAGCCCACCACCACGATCGGCTTGTCGGTCTTTTCCACCAAGTTGAGGAAGTAGGCCGTTTCTTCCAGGGTGTCGGTGCCGTGGGTGATGACGATGCCATCGACGTCGCTGCTGTCGGCCAACTCGGCGACGCGCTTGGCCAGTTTGAGCAGGTCGTCGTTGCTGATGCTTTCCGAAGCGATCTGCATCACCTGCTCACCGCGCACGTTGGCGATGTCGGCCAGTTCCGGTACGCCGGCGATCAGCTTGTCGATGCCCATCTTGGCGGCTTGGTACGTGGCACTGTTGGCTGCGCTGGCGCCGGCACCGGCGATGGTACCGCCGGTGGCGAGGATGACCACGTTGGCGAGCTTCTGCTGCTGCTCGGCTTCTTTCGCGCTGACCGACAGCGGCAGGGCCAGGAGCAGGGCGAGGGCAGTGGGGGCGAGGGTCTTGAGTGCTGCGGTCTGCATTTTTCTTCTCTCTTCCAAATGAGATGGTTGTTTTATTCGCGCAGCAATGTAGGCATGTTCCGTACCAAAGCGGGAAGTGTGAGCCCAAATGCGACGGGGCAGTGATTACCCTTGAGACCCGCTGCTGTTTATGTTCGAAGTCCCGAACGGTTCGATGAACGTTATTCGGCATTCCGACTCTTCAGGCGGATAAACTCCGTGAATGCAGCGGCAAGCGTCTGGCGCGATGTCATTTGACAAAACAGACCACCGTTCTCATAGTGAGCCAACGCAAACGTTTGCGATCCGATAAAAAACACAAGATTCGGAGTTGATCCCATGAAATTGCCATTCCCCGGCCGTCTGCTGGCCATTGCCGTACTCTCCACACTCTCGCTTGCCGTCTCGCTGCCTGCGGCGCACGCCGAAGACAAACCGAAAGTGGCGCTGGTCATGAAGTCGCTGGCCAATGAGTTCTTCCGCACCATGGAAGACGGCGCCAAGGACTATCAGAAAAGCCATGCCGACGAATTCGAGCTGATCGCCAACGGCATCAAGAACGAAACCGACACCGGTGAGCAAATCCGCATCGTCGAACAGATGGTCAATGCGGGTGCCAAGGCGCTGGTCATCGCGCCGGCTGATTCAAAGGCGCTGGTATCGGCCGTGAAGAAAGCCATGGACCGCGGCGTCGTGGTCATCAATATCGACAACCGCCTCGATCCTGAGCTGCTCAAGAGCAAGGGTATCAGCGTGCCCTTCGTCGGCCCCGACAACCGCAAGGGTGCACGTATGGTCGGCGAGTACCTGGTCAAGGAAAAACTCAAGGCTGGCGATGAAGTCGGCATCATCGAAGGTGTATCGACCACCACCAATGCTCAGCAGCGCACCGCAGGCTTCAAGGATGCGATGGACGCTGCGCAGATGAAGATCGTCTCGGTGCAGTCCGGCAACTGGGAAATCGACAAGGGCAATGCGGTCGCCGCCTCGATGCTCAATGAATACCCCGACCTCAAAGCGCTGCTGGCCGGCAACGACAGCATGGCGCTGGGTGCGGTTTCGGCCGTGCGCGCGGCTGGCAAGGCCGGCAAAGTGCAGGTGGTCGGTTACGACAACATCAACGCGATCAAACCGATGCTCAAGGATGGCCGTGTACTCGCCACCCTCGATCAGGCCGCCAGCCAGCAAGCGGTGTTCGGTATTCAGGCGGCGCTGAAGATGGTCAAGGGCGAGAAGCCCGATGTCGATGCCGACAATGTGATCCAGACCCCGGTGAAGTTGATCACCGAGTGACCGTTGCGCGCCTCGCGGGGCGCGTAGAGTCAATTCAGGAGAGAAGTGGCCATGTCCGTATCGGCCAATGAAGTGGTGCTTGCCGTCAGCGGGCTGGGCAAGACTTACGCCCAGCCCGTGCTTGGTGATGTCACCTTGCAGTTGCATGCCGGCGAGGTGCTTGCCCTGACCGGCGAGAACGGTGCCGGCAAGAGCACCCTGTCCAAGCTCATCAGTGGCCTGGAAACCCCGACCACCGGGCACATGAGCTACCGCGGCCAGCCCTACAGCCCGGCTAGCCGCAGCGAGGCCGAGCGGCTCGGCGTGCGCATGGTGATGCAAGAGCTCAACCTGCTGCCGACCCTGACCGTCGCCGAGAACCTGTTCCTCGACAACTTGCCCAGTCGCGCCGGCTGGATCAGCCAGAAGCGCCTGCGCCAGTTGGCGACGGCGGCCATGGCGCAGGTGGGGCTGGAGGCCATCGATCCCGATACTCCGGTCGGCGAGCTGGGCATCGGCCATCAGCAAATGGTCGAAATTGCCCGCAACCTGATTGGCGATTGCCACGTACTGATCTTCGACGAGCCCACGGCCATGCTCACGGCTCGCGAAGTTGAGCTGCTGTTCACCCAGATCGAGCGTCTGCGTCAGCGCGGCGTGGCCATCGTCTACATCTCCCATCGATTGGAAGAGCTGCAGCGGGTTTCGCAACGCATCGCCGTGTTGCGCGATGGCAAGCTGGTGTGCGCCGAGCCGATCGCCCGTTACAGCAGCAACGAGCTGGTCAACCTGATGGTCGGCCGCGAAGTGGGCGAGCATATCGACCTGGGTCGCCGGGAGATCGGCGCGCCGCTGCTCAAGGTCGAACACATGAATCGTGCCGATAAAGTGCGCGATGTCTCGTTCGAGGTTCGCGCCGGGGAGATCTTCGGCCTTTCCGGTCTGATCGGTGCCGGGCGCACCGAACTGCTGCGGCTGATCTATGGCGCTGATCGTGCCGACAGCGGCTGTATCCAGCTTGGCCAGCCCCTGCGCCCAGTGACCATCGATTCGCCGAAGGCCGCCGTGCGCGCGGGGATTGCCCTGATCACCGAGGACCGCAAGGGCGAAGGTTTGCTGCTGCCGCACTCGATCAGCGCCAACGTGGCCTTGGGCAACCTGGGGGCCGTGTCCCGGTGTGGAGTGCTCGACGCACAGGCCGAGCGCGAACTGGCCGAACGACAGATTGCCGCCATGCGTATCCGTAGCGCGAGCCCAGCCCAGGCGGTGGGCGAGCTGTCCGGGGGCAATCAGCAGAAGGTGGTGATTGGTCGCTGGCTGGAGCGCGACTGCCAGGTGCTGATGTTCGACGAGCCGACCCGCGGCATCGATGTGGGCGCCAAGTTCGACATTTATGGCCTGTTGGCCGAGCTGGCGCGTCAGGGCAAGGCGCTGGTGGTGGTGTCCAGCGACCTGCGCGAACTGATGCTGATTTGCGACCGAATCGCCGTGCTCTCGGCCGGTCGCCTGATCGAGACCTTCGACCGTGATGGCTGGAGCCAGGATCAGATCCTCGCCGCTGCCTTCGCCGGTTACCAGAAACGTGACGCACTGCTGCATGAGGCAGCTCCCAGGATGGACGCATGAAAACTCCCACCCTCGACTCCGCTGGCAGCAAGCCGGCTCGCCGCTCCGGCACCTACTTCGGCCTGGGCACTTACCTGGGGCTGGCGGGCGCCTTGCTGGCGATGATCGTGCTGTTCTCGTTCCTCAGCAGCCACTTCTTGTCCTACGCCACATTCAGCACCCTGGCCAATCAGATTCCCGACCTGATGGTGCTGGCGGTCGGCATGACTTTCGTGCTGATCATCGGAGGTATCGACCTGTCGGTCGGCTCGGTGCTGGCGTTGGCGGCGTCCACCGTCAGTGTCGCCATTCTCGGCTGGGGCTGGAGCGTGGTGCCCGCCGCGCTGCTGGGCATGGCCATCGCCGCCCTGGCCGGCAGCATCACCGGCGCGGTGACCGTGGCCTGGCGCATTCCCTCGTTCATCGTCTCGCTTGGCGTGCTGGAAATGGCGCGGGGCCTGGCCTATCAGTTCACCGACTCGCGCACTGCCTACATTGGCGATGCCTTCGCCTGGTTCTCCGACCCCATTGCGTTCGGCATCTCGCCGGCGTTCATCATTGCCTTGCTGGTGATCCTGCTGGCACAACTGGTGCTCACTCGCACCGTATTCGGCCGCTACCTGATCGGTATCGGCACCAACGAAGAAGCGGTGCGCCTGGCTGGTATCGATCCGCGCCCCTATAAAGTGCTGGTGTTCGCCTTGATGGGCCTGCTCGCCGGGCTCGCCGCGTTGTTCCAGATTTCCCGCCTGGAGGCGGCAGACCCCAATGCTGGCTCCGGTCTGGAGCTGCAGGTGATCGCCGCCGTGGTGATCGGTGGCACCAGCCTGATGGGCGGACGCGGCTCGATCATCAGCACCTTCTTCGGCGTGCTGATTATCTCCGTGCTGGCCGCAGGCCTGGCGCAGATCGGCGCCTCCGAGCCGACCAAGCGCATCATCACCGGTGCGGTGATCGTCATCGCCGTGGTCCTCGACACCTACCGCAGCCGGCGCGCGACTCGGCGGAACTGAACCATGGCTACCATCAAAGACGTCGCGGCACTGGCGGGGATTTCCTACACCACTGTGTCCCATGTGCTGAACAAGACCCGTCCGGTCAGCGAACCGGTACGGTTGAAGGTCGAGGCCGCCATTGCCGAGCTGGACTATGTGCCCAGCGCCGTGGCGCGTTCGCTCAAGGCGCGCAGCACGGCCACCATCGGCCTGCTGGTGCCAAGCAGCGTCAACCCCTATTTCGCCGAGCTGGCCCGTGGCATCGAGGACGGCTGCGAGCGCAACGGTTACTGCGTGATTCTGTGCAACTCCGACGACGACCCGAAGAAGCAGCGTAATTACCTGCGCGTACTGCTGGAGAAGCGCATCGACGGCTTGATCGTCGCCTCGGTGGGCGAGGATCTGGACCTGCTCCAGAGCCTGGCTGCCGTGCGTACGCCAATCGTCATGGTCGACCGCGCGCTGGAGGGCGTCGACACCGATGTGGTGCGTATCGATCACGAACTGGGCGCCTATCTGGCCACCCAGCACCTGCTCGAACTCGGACATGTCGACATTGCCTGCATCGGTGGTCCGGCCAATACCGGGGTTAGCCAATTGCGGGTCAACGGTTTTCGCCGGGCCATGGCTGAGGCAGGGCTACCGGTCGCCGAGCAGCAGGTGCTGCATTGCGACTTCACCAGCCCTGGCGGTCACGCAGCGGCCGCGCAGTTGCTCGATGGTGCGCGGCCCACGGCGATCTTCGCCGGCAACGACATGATCGGCTTCGGCGTGCTGCGGGCGGCGGCCGAGCGCAACATCGACGTGCCGGGTCAACTGTCGGTCATCGGCTTCGACGACATCGAACTGAGCCGTTATGTGTATCCGCCGCTGACCACGGTCGGCCAGTCGATCCGTGAGCTGGGTGACAGTGCTGCGCAATTGCTGTTGTCGCGCATCGTCACCCCGCGCCGCGAGGCGGGTGAGCAACGTATCGTCGCGCCGCGCATCGTGCTGCGCGAATCCACCGGGCCGCGCCCGGATCTGTTCAATGATTACCGTTAAGGAACACCCATGCATGCCAAGGTCGTAGTGGTCGGCAGCCTCAACATGGACCTGGTGGCCCGTGCCGAGCGTTTGCCGCGAGGCGGTGAAACCCTCGCCGGCGACAGTTTCTTCACCGCTCCCGGTGGCAAGGGCGCCAATCAGGCCGTGGCCGCGGCGCGTCTGGGCGCCAGCGTAGCGATGATCGGCAATGTCGGAGACGATGCCTATGGCCAGCAACTGCGCCAAGCGTTGCAGGACGAAGGTGTCGACTGCCAGGCGGTGGCCATCTGCGAAGGCGTGTCCAGCGGTGTGGCGCTGATCGTGGTGGATGCTGCAAGTCAGAATGCGATTGTCATCATTGCCGGTGGCAACGGTCAGTTGACCGCCGAATCGGTAGAGCGCTTCGACGCCCTGCTGCAGCAAGCCGAGGTGGTTGTCTGCCAGTTGGAGGTGCCGCCGGCCACGGTCGCCTGGACATTGGCCCGCGGCCGCGAACTGGGCAAGACGGTGATTCTCAATCCTGCACCGGCTAGCGGCCAACTGCCGACAGATTGGTTCGCCCATATCGACTACCTGATTCCCAACGAGAGCGAGGCCGAGGCACTGACCGGCCTGCCCGTCACGGACCTGGACAGCGCCCGTCGTGCGGCCGAGCGCCTGCTTGAGTGGGGCGCGGGCAAGGTCATCGTGACGCTCGGCGCCCAGGGTGCGCTGTTTGTCAGCGCAGCAGGTGACCGGCACTTCCCGGCAAATCGGGTGAATGCTGTGGATACCACGGCGGCCGGCGACACCTTCGTCGGCGGATTCGCTGCCGGGTTGGCCTGCGGCCTGGAGGAGGGTGAAGCGATCGTGCGCGGCCAGCGCGCGGCGGCGTTGTCGGTCACTCGCGTGGGGGCGCAGCCTTCGATCCCGCATCTTGCGGAGCTGGCGCCATGAAGAAGACCGCGTTGCTCAATATCGCCTTGTCGCGCACCATCGCCGGACTGGGTCACGGCGATGTGCTGGTGATCGGCGATGCCGGTCTGCCCGTGCCGCCGGGAGTCGAGGTGATCGATCTGGCCTTGACGCCAGGCATTCCGGATTTTGCCAGCGTGCTGCGTGTGGTGCTCAGTGAGATGCAGGTGGAGCGGCATGTGCTGGCCGATGAGATGTTCCAGGCTTCGCCGCCGGGGTTGGTGGCGGTCGAGGAGCAGCATGCGCTGGGGCTGTTGGGCGCGCGCGAGCGTCTGTCGCACGAGGCATTCAAGGTGCTCAGCCGACGGGCGCGGGCGGTGATTCGCAGTGGTGAGTGCAAGCCCTACAGCAACATCGCGTTGATTGCCGGTGTGACTTTTTGAACCGTATTGTTCGTGCGGTCCGCTTGCCGGGTCGGAGTTGTTAACCAAGCTGAAGGAGACGAGCTGAATGTCGATCGAAAAAATCAGACGTTTGCTACAAGGAGCAGTGCTGATGTCCACGATAGCCGCCACCGGTGCCTTCGCCGCCCCGCGCGATTTGATCATCGATACCGACCCCGGTGCCGATGATGTGGTGGCGCTGTTCCTGGCCATGGCCTCGCCAGAGGAACTGAAGATCCGCGCTATCACCACCGTCGCTGGCAACGTGCGCCTGGACAAGACTTCACGCAACGCCCGCCTGGCCCGCGAGTGGGCCGGGCGCGAAGACATTCCGGTGTATGCCGGGGCAGGGCGGCCACTGGTGCGCACGCCGATCTACGCGGCCAACGTCCACGGCGAAGAGGGCCTGACCGGTGTCGCCGTGCATGAGCCGCGTCAACCGCTGGCCAACGGCAATGCTGTGCAATACCTGATCGATACCCTCGATGCGGCTGAGCCCCACAGCATTACCCTGGCCATGCTCGGCCCGCAGACCAACCTGGCCTTGGCATTGATCCAGAAGCCGGAGATCGTCAAGGGCATCAAGGAAGTGGTGGTGATGGGCGGCGCCCATTTCAACGGCGGCAACATCACCCCGGTGGCCGAGTTCAACCTTTACGCCGACCCGCACGCGGCCGAGGTGGTGCTGGCCAGTGGCGTGAAGCTGACGTACCTGCCGCTGGATGTGACCCACAAGATCATCACCAGCGATGCACGGCTCAAGCAACTGGCCGCCGTTGGCAACGACGCCAGCCGCAAGGTGGTCGACATTCTCAATGCCTACATTCAGTACGACATCGAAAAATACGGCATGACCGGCGGCCCGGTGCACGATGCCACAGTCATCGCTTACCTGCTGGAGCCGGGGCTGTTCAGTGGGCGCCAGGTCCACATGAGCGTCGACAGCCGTGAAGGGCCGACCTTCGGTCAGACGGTGGCCGACTGGTATGGCGTGCTGGAGCAGCCGGCTAACGTGACCTGGATCGAAGAGGGCAACGCGCAGGGCTTCTTCGATCTGCTCAGCGCGCGCCTGGCTCGTTTGAAATGATCGTTTGCGGCGCGTAGCGCTCGAACACCTGTTCGATGAAGCCGCGTGCCGCTTCCCCACCGCGTTCGCGTACCAGCAAATCGACGGCGATCAACAGCAGTTCCTCCGGTGTACTTGGGCTGTAGGCACTTTGGCCCTCGGCCCATTTGACCTTGATGTCGGCGACGATGCTGTGACTGTTCATGGATGTACTCGCGAAGCTGCTGGAGCCTGGGTCGGAGGGAGGAGGCTGACGCACTCCACGGCGCGCCAGTAGACCATGCCTGTGCTGTTGGCGCGCTGCGACCTAAGCATAAGTCCCCAGCGTGCCGCCACCAAGGGTGCGATGCAAAATCCCGTCACGATTGCATTTCGCTTCGCTTGATGGGCTGAGGCAGACTTAGGCGGTTTTGCAACGAACTGTAAGCATCACGGTCGCATATGACAGTTCCCAAGATCGATTAGGAGGATTCATGTTCCGTACTCGCGTTTCCCTGGCAGCCCTGCTGGTTGCAGCGGCACTGGCTGGCTGCAGCACCGGTGGCTCGTCTGATGCTGCCGGTACTGCCCCTGTTGCCGCAGCAGGCGGCGATGGCCGTTGCAGTGCCAGCGGCGCCGACTTCACTGTTGGCAAGCCCGGCACGCCAGAGCTGCTCGAGCAGGCACGCAAAGCCAGTGGTGCGCAGATCGCGCGAATCCTCAAGCCGCAGGACGTGGTTACGCTTGAGTACCGTTCCGAGCGTCTGAACCTGAATGTCGATCAGCAGGGCAGAGTGGTACGCGCCAACTGTGGCTGAGTGACAGTCGCCCACAAAAAAACCCGCCGATGAAGGCGGGTTTTTTACTGCAGCGACCGAATTACTCCGGACGAACCTGAGCAGCCTGCATGCCCTTCTGGCCTTTTTCGGCGACGAAGGAAACAGTTTGACCTTCTTTCAGGCTCTTGAAGCCGTCAGACTCGATGGCCTTGAAGTGAACGAACAGGTCGTCGCCGCCGCCAGCTGGAGTGATGAAGCCGTAGCCTTTCTCATCATTGAACCATTTGACGGTGCCTTGTTGGCGGTTGGACATGAGGTGAATCTCCAGAACATTTAGTTTTTCAGTGGTGCAATGTGGCCGGGGCTACATGCGCACCGGCAACATCATAGTCTAATTCTGCTTATGTAGCGCCGTTTACCTTAGCTCGATACTGATCTAGCGCAAGCTAGGAGTGATCGGCAGCGTGTCCACGTCACTGCTTGTCTTTCATGCAGGCTTCCTGCACAACCATCTGTGCTTTCTGCATCAAGGGTGCGTCTACGCCATCCTTGCTATCGAGATCCTTGATCTCTTTATCGCTGAGCTTGGCCTTGAGGGCGGTGGCGCCGCATTCGCAGTGCTTCTTGGCATCAGCAGCGCTCAAACCCTGGGCGGTGGCGGCTGGCTGGCATTGAGCCATATACGCCTGTTCCCCGCCTGGCGGAAATTTACCTGCATGGGCAGCCAGCGGCAGCAGCAATACGCTCGCAGCGCACGCGGCCAGAAGAGACTGAACTCGCATAACCAGACACTCCTTGGTTTAGGTCTCATCAAGAGTAGGATGCTTCAGTCCGTCTGATAGGATTTTTTCCCCACAAGTTCACCCTCTCGTGTAATTTCCAAATATTTCTGCGATATCTGCAACCTGCGTGCTAGCATGCCCGGCTTGCAGCTCAACCCTTGCAGCTCGCAACTTTTTTCCAGTCACTCTGGTTCGTCCCTGAAAGGCCGAAAGGCTTCTGCCACTGTGAGGCAGGCTCTCCCACGGGAAAGTCAGGTCGGATCTTGTACTGGCTCATCCCAACCCACGTGACCTTTGGTAGGGGTCACCACTAGGAGAGGAGGCGCCATGCCCACCATTACTCTTCCCGATGGCAGTCAACGTTCATTCGACAAGGCCGTAACCGTAGCCGAAGTCGCCGCCTCCATTGGCGCAGGTCTGGCCAAGGCCACCCTGGCCGGCAAGGTAGACGGCAAGCTGGTCGACGCGTGCGACCTGATCGAACGCGATGCCACCCTGCAGATCATCACCCCCAAAGACGAAGAGGGACTGGAGATCATCCGTCACTCGTGCGCCCACCTCATTGGCCACGCGGTGAAGCAGCTGTACCCCACCGCCAGGATGGTGATCGGCCCGGTGATCGACGAGGGCTTCTATTACGACATCGCCTACGAGCGTCCTTTCACGCCCGAGGACCTCGCCGCCATCGAACAGCGCATGCATCAACTGATCGACAAAGACTACGACGTCGTCAAGAAGATGACTCCACGTGCCGATGTCATCGATGTGTTCACTGCCCGCGGCGAAGACTACAAGCTGCGTCTGGTCGAAGACATGCCGGACGAACAGGCCATGGGCCTGTACTACCACGAAGAATACGTCGACATGTGCCGTGGTCCGCACGTGCCGAACACGCGCTTCCTCAAAGCGTTCAAGCTGACCAAGTTGTCTGGCGCCTACTGGCGTGGCGATGCCAAGAATGAGCAGTTGCAGCGTGTGTACGGCACCGCCTGGGCTGACAAGAAGCAGTTGGCGGCCTATATCCAGCGTATCGAAGAAGCTGAAAAGCGCGATCACCGCAAGATCGGCAAGCAGCTCGACCTCTTCCACCTGCAGGAAGAGGCTCCAGGCATGGTGTTCTGGCACGCCAACGGCTGGACGGTGTACCAAGTACTCGAGCAGTACATGCGTCAGGTTCAGCGTGAGAACGGCTACCAGGAAATCAAGACCCCGCAAGTGGTCGACCGTATTCTTTGGGAGCGTTCCGGGCACTGGTCCAACTATGCCGAGAACATGTTCACCACGTCGTCGGAGAATCGTGACTACGCGGTGAAGCCGATGAACTGCCCTTGCCATGTGCAGGTGTTCAACCAGGGCCTGAAGTCCTACCGTGACCTGCCGCTGCGCTTGGCGGAATTCGGTGCGTGCCACCGCAATGAGCCCTCGGGTGCGCTGCACGGCATCATGCGTGTGCGTGGCTTCGTGCAGGACGATGCACATATCTTCTGCACCGAAGAGCAGGTGAAGAAGGAGGCGGCCGACTTCATCAAGCTCACCCTGGACGTGTACAAAGACTTTGGCTTCACCGATGTCGCCATGAAGCTGTCCACTCGTCCGGCCAAGCGCGTCGGTTCCGAAGAGTTGTGGGATCGCGCTGAAGGTGCGCTGGCAGACGCGTTGAATGAATCCGGTCTGGAGTGGGAGTACCAGCCAGGCGAGGGTGCCTTCTACGGTCCGAAGATCGAGTTCACCCTGCGCGACTGCCTGGGTCGTAACTGGCAGTGCGGTACGCTGCAGTACGACCCGAACCTGCCGGAGCGCCTGGACGCCAGTTACATCGCCGAAGACAACGCGCGCAAGCGTCCGGTGATGCTGCACCGTGCCATCCTCGGCTCGTTCGAGCGCTTCATCGGCATGCTCATCGAGCACTATGCCGGTGTGTTCCCGGCTTGGCTCGCGCCGACCCAGGCGGTGATCATGAACATCACCGACAAACAGGCTGATTTTGCCCTTGAAGTGGAAAAATCCCTGAACGGTAGCGGTTTCCGTGCCAAGTCCGACTTGAGAAATGAGAAGATCGGCTTTAAAATCCGCGAGCATACTTTGCTCAAGGTCCCGTACCTTTTGGTTATAGGGGATCGCGAAGTCGAAACGCAAACCGTCGCTGTGCGGACTCGCGAAGGCGCAGACCTGGGCTCCATGCCCGTCGCCCAGTTCGTTGAGCTCCTGTCGCATGCGGTTTCCCGGCGTGGTCGCCAAGAATCGGAGTAATGACTATTAAGCGTGAAATGAGAAACGATAAACGAACTGCACCGAAAGCCCCGATCAACGAGAATATCTCGGCACGCGAGGTTCGGTTAATTGGCGCTGACGGCGAGCAGATTGGCATCGTCTCGATTGATGAAGCGCTTCGAATCGCTGATGAAGCGAAGCTGGATCTGGTGGAGATTTCCGCCGACGCTGTCCCGCCTGTCTGCAAGGTGATGGACTACGGCAAGCATCTCTTCGAGAAGAAGAAGCAAGCCAACGAAGCGAAGAAAAACCAGAAGCAGATCCAGATTAAAGAAATCAAGTTTCGTCCAGGGACGGAAGAAGGGGATTACCAGGTAAAACTACGCAACCTGGTACGTTTCCTTAGCGATGGGGACAAGGCCAAGATCTCTCTGAGATTCCGCGGCCGCGAGATGGCCCACCAGGAGCTGGGTATGGAGCTGTTGAAGCGGGTCGAAGCCGACCTTGCCGAATACGGTTCCGTTGAACAGCATCCTAAGATGGAAGGACGCCAGCTTATGATGGTCATCGCTCCCAAAAAGAAGAAGTAATCTCCCGGGCACGGCAGGCCTGATGATTATTGTGTAATTTTATCGAATGCGGAGTTCCAACATGCCAAAAATGAAAACCAAGAGCGGTGCTGCGAAGCGTTTCCTGAAAACAGCTTCCGGCTTCAAGCACAAGCACGCTTTCAAGAGCCACATCCTGACCAAAATGTCGACCAAGCGTAAGCGTCAACTGCGCGGTGCCAGCTTGCTGCACCCGTCTGACGTGGCAAAAGTCGAGCGCATGCTGCGCGTACGTTAATTTCGGTCAAAGATAGAGGAAGTTACTCATGGCTCGTGTAAAGCGTGGCGTCATCGCTCGTAAGCGTCACAAGAAAATTCTGAAACTGGCTAAAGGCTACTACGGTGCACGCTCGCGCGTATTCCGCGTTGCCAAGCAAGCGGTCATCAAGGCAGGCCAGTACGCCTACCGCGACCGTCGCCAGAAGAAGCGTCAGTTCCGCGCTCTGTGGATCGCTCGTATCAACGCCGGTGCCCGCACCAACGGTCTGTCTTACAGCCGTCTGATTGCTGGCCTGAAAAAGGCGTCGATCGAAATCGACCGCAAGGTTCTGGCCGACCTGGCAGTGAACGAAAAAGCGGCGTTTGCTGCGATTGTCGAGAAAGCTAAAGCCGTTCTGGCTTAAGTACCCGCGACAATCATCCACCGGCACACCGTGCCGGCGGGTGTAAAACGTCATCGATAGGGGAAGAGCCTTCAAAGCTCTTCCCCTATTTTCGTATCTGGAGTCTGTACATGGAAAACCTGGACGCGCTGGTCTCCCAAGCCCTTGAGGCCGTGGAGCGCGCTGAAGACATCAATGCCCTGGAACAGATCCGGGTCCAATTTCTCGGCAAGAAGGGCGAACTGACCCAGGTGATGAAGACCCTGGGCAACTTACCCGCCGAAGAGCGCCCCAAGGTCGGAGCGCTGATCAACGACGCCAAGGAACGCGTCACCGACGTGCTCAACGCCCGCAAGGCTGCCTTCGAAGAAGCTGAGCTGAACGCTCGCCTGGCCGCCGAATGCGTTGACGTCACGCTGCCAGGTCGTGGCCAGACCACCGGTGGCCTGCACCCGATCACCCGCACCCTTGAACGCATCGAGCAGTTCTTCACTCATATCGGCTACGGCATCGCCGAAGGTCCCGAGGTCGAAGACGATTACCATAACTTCGAAGCGCTCAACATCCCCGGCCACCATCCGGCCCGGGCGATGCACGACACGTTTTATTTCAATGCCAACATGTTGCTGCGTACTCACACCTCGCCGGTGCAGGTGCGCACCATGGAAAGCAGTCAGCCGCCGATCCGCATCGTCTGTCCAGGCCGGGTCTATCGCTGCGACTCGGATATCACCCATTCGCCGATGTTCCACCAGATCGAAGGCCTGCTGGTCGACCGAGACATCAACTTCGCCGACCTCAAGGGCACCATCGAGGAATTCCTGCGGGTGTTCTTCGAGAAAGAACTGGCGGTGCGTTTCCGTCCCTCGTTCTTCCCCTTCACCGAGCCGTCCGCCGAAGTCGACATGGAGTGCGTGATGTGCTCCGGCAAAGGCTGCCGTGTGTGCAAGCAGACCGGCTGGCTGGAAGTGATGGGCTGCGGCATGGTCCACCCGAACGTGCTGCGCATGTCCGGAATCGATCCCGAAGAATTCTCCGGCTTCGCCTTCGGCATGGGTGTCGAACGCCTGGCCATGCTGCGTTATGGCGTCAACGACTTGCGTCTGTTCTTCGACAACGACCTGCGGTTCCTGGCGCAATTCCGCTAGGCCACACCTCGACGCAATCTTCAGGAGAACAGCATGAAATTCAGTGAACAGTGGCTGCGCGGTTGGGTCAACCCGCATGTCTCCCGTGACGAACTGGTCGCCCGCCTGTCCATGGCCGGCCTGGAAGTCGACAGTGTTACGCCGGCGGCTGGCCAGTTCAGCGGTATCGTGGTGGGTGAGATTCTCGCCACCGAACAGCATCCGGACGCCGATAAGTTGCGTGTGTGCCAGGTCAGCAACGGCCAGGAGACTTTCCAGGTTGTCTGCGGCGCGCCCAACGCTCGCCCCGGCATCAAGATCCCCTTCGCCATGATTGGCGCCGAACTGCCGGGCGACTTCAAGATCAAGAAGGCCAAGCTGCGCGGCGTCGAGTCGTTCGGTATGCTCTGCTCGGCCGCTGAACTGCAGATCAGCGAAGAAAACGACGGTTTGCTGGAGCTGGCTGCCGATGCGCCGGTGGGCGAAGACATCCGCCAGTACCTCAACCTGGATGACGCCAGCATCGAGATCGGCCTGACCCCCAACCGTGGCGATTGCCTGTCGGTGGCGGGGTTGGCGCGCGACGTCAGCGCCCTGTACGACGTCCCGGTCACCCGCCCAGTGGTACCTGCCGTGGCGGCAGTCCATGACGAAGTACGCCCGGTCGAAGTCAGCGCCCCCACCGCATGTCCGCGTTATCTGGGGCGGGTAATTCGTAACGTCGACCTGAGCAAGCCCACCCCCCTGTGGATGGTCGAGCGCCTGCGTCGCAGTGATGTGCGCAGCATCGACGCCGCCGTCGACATCACCAACTACGTCATGCTCGAGCTCGGCCAGCCCATGCACGCCTTCGATCTCGCCGAGATCAATGGTGGCATCCACGTGCGCATGGCCGAGGAGGGCGAGAAGCTGGTGCTGCTCGACGGTCAGGAGGTTGCGCTGCGTAGCGACACGCTGGTCATCGCCGACCACTCGCGCGCCCTGGCCATCGCGGGCGTCATGGGCGGCGAGCACAGTGGCGTCAATACTGAAAAAACCCGCGATCTATTCCTGGAAAGCGCGTTCTTCGAGCCGGTGTCCGTCGCTGGCAAGGCGCGCTCCTACGGCCTGCACACCGATGCCTCGCACCGTTTCGAGCGTGGAGTCGATTCGCAACTGGCCCGCGAAGCCATGGAGCGTGCTACGGGCTTGGTGTTGGAGATCGTAGGCGGTGAGGCCGGCCCGATTGTCGAAGCCGTGAGCGAGCAACACCTGCCCAAGGTCGCGCCGGTCACCCTGCGCGCTGAGCGCCTCAGCCAGATGCTCGGCATGGACATGGATCCTGCCCAGGTCGAGCAGTTGCTCAATGCCCTGGAGCTGAAAACTCAGTCCAATGGGGAAGGAGTGTGGACTGTCCAGATCCCGAGTCATCGTTTCGACATTAGCCTTGAAGTCGATTTGATCGAAGAGCTGGCGCGTCTGTACGGTTACAACAACCTGCCAGTGCGCTATCCACAAGCTCGCCTGGCACCCAAGGCTCGTTCGGAGGCCCGCGGCGAGCTGCCGATTCTGCGTCGTCTGTTGGTGGCCCGCGGCTACCAAGAAGCGATCACCTACAGCTTCATCGATCCCAAGTTGTTCGAGCTGTTCACGCCAGGTGTCGAACCGCTGCTGTTGGCCAACCCGATTTCCAGCGACATGGCCGCCATGCGCGCCTCGCTGTGGCCGGGTCTGATCAAGGCGCTGCAGCATAACCTCAACCGCCAGCAAGATCGCGTGCGTCTGTTCGAAAGCGGCCTGCGCTTCGTTGGACAACTGGGCGACCTCAAACAGCAACCGATGATTGCCGGCGTGATGACTGGAAGTCGCCTGCCAGAAGGCTGGGCCAACGGCCGTGATAGCGTCGATTTCTTCGATGTCAAAGCCGACGTCGAGGCTCTGTTGGGCTACTCGGGTGCGCTGTCCGACTTCACCTTCAGCGCAGGCAACCATCCGGCCCTGCACCCTGGTCAGACCGCCCGTATCGAGCGTGCCGGCAAGGAAGTGGGCTATGTGGGCGCCATCCATCCGGAACTGGCCAGGACGCTGGGTCTGGAGCGTCCGGTGTTCTTCTTCGAGTTAGTGCTGGGCGATGTGGTCGAAGGCCGCTTGCCGAAGTTCAGCGAGCTGTCCAAGTTCCCTGAAACCCGTCGCGACCTGGCATTGATTGCAGGCCGAGAGGTTGCTTCGAGTGCGGTGCTTGAATTGATTCGTGACAATGCAGGCGAATGGCTCACAGACCTCAGGCTGTTTGATGTCTACCAGGGTAAAGGCATTGATCCTGATAGAAAAAGCCTGGCGGTCGGCTTGACCTGGCAGCATCCATCGCGCACTCTTAACGACGATGAGGTGAACGCCAGCTTGCAGAATATCCTCACCTCGCTCGAACACAGGTTGAACACCACGTTAAGGAAATAACGGCATGGGTGCTCTGACGAAAGCTGAGATGGCCGAAAGGCTGTACGAGGAGCTGGGGCTGAACAAGCGCGAGGCCAAGGAGCTGGTCGAGCTTTTTTTCGAAGAAATTCGTCATGCGCTTGAAGAGAACGAGCAGGTCAAGTTGTCCGGTTTCGGTAACTTCGATCTTCGCGATAAACGCCAGCGGCCGGGCCGCAACCCCAAAACCGGGGAAGAGATCCCGATCACCGCTCGCCGTGTCGTCACCTTTCGTCCAGGGCAGAAACTGAAAGCCCGGGTTGAGGCCTATGCTGGAACCAAGTCATAACGACGAGCTGCCCCCCATTCCGGGGAAACGCTACTTCACCATTGGTGAGGTGAGCGAGCTCTGTGCGGTAAAGCCGCACGTGCTCCGTTATTGGGAACAAGAGTTCCCGCAGCTCAATCCGGTCAAGCGTCGCGGTAATAGGCGGTATTATCAGCGTCAGGACGTTTTGATGATTCGGCAAATCCGCGCCTTGCTGTATGACCAAGGCTTCACCATTGGCGGGGCGCGCTTGCGGCTCTCCAGTGATGAGGCCAAGGATGATACGACCCAGTACAAGCAGCTGATTCGGCAGATGCTTGTCGAGTTGGAGGATGTGCTGGTGGTGCTGAAGAAGTGATCTGTCGACTGAGCGATGGAAAATTTTTGAAAAAAAGCTTCCATTATTCAAAAGGTTAGGTTAAATTCTTCACCGTTCTCAGCGGTATAGAGAATGATGTCGGGGCGTAGCGCAGCCCGGTAGCGCACTTGCATGGGGTGCAAGGGGTCGAGTGTTCGAATCACTCCGTCCCGACCAAAATACTCCAAGAAATCCAGTCACTTAGCGGTGGCTGGATTTTTTTATGGGCTTTTGTCCACAAAAGCCGCGCACAACCTGCGCAATCTTTTCAAGCGCAGTCACTCATATCGAAGTTTGCTTCGACCTCAGACCAGACCACATCCTCGTGCCTATTGTGGTAGCTCTTGATCATGTTCTCCGTGATGTGCCCGGCTATTGTCTCGCCATCTTCCCGATCCGTTTTTGAGGTGGATCGATAGTGCTCGGACTCCGTGGGAGCGCGGCATGTGTACCTCAGTCGGGAGCGAATGCCTACTGCGGAGCAGATGGACCTGTAGCAAACACGACAGCTCCCTTGACGCCCTCCGAACCTTGTCTATGGTCAGATGACATATCCCTATTTCTCAACACCCGTAAGGAGTAGTACCTATGTTCAAACGGACCTTGACCCTCACCGCTGTCGCTTTCAGCGCGCTCATGGCCACCTCGCTCGTTCATGCCGAAGGCGATGTCGCCAAAGATGTTCGAGACGGCGTCCGTGACGTTGACCGTGGTGTCGATCACGATGCCAAAGAAATCGACAAGGGCGTCAAGCACGACGACAAGGAGATCGACAAAGGCCTGAAGCACGACGACAAAGAGCGCCACAAAGAAGACAAGCACCTCGACAAAGAAGCCAAAAAGCATCTCTGATCTTACCGCTTAGTCGATCAAGGAAAACTGCCTTATGAAGAAGACCTTAGCACTGTTGTTCTGCGCAGTTCTGCTTCCTGGTGTCGCAATGGCCAAAGAGGATCGCCACAAGTGCGAGTCTGCTTTGGACAAACTGAAAGATGCCACTGAAGCCACCTTCACAGGTAATGGCCATCATGAGCACCAGCAGGCAAAAGAGGCTCACAAGTCTGGTGATTACAAGAAATGTGCTGACCAGGCAGAGAAAGCCCTGTCTCATCAGAAGCCGGGCTGACCGTCAGATTTGATCATTGATCCCTATGTTGCAAGAGGGCTGCATTGCAGCCCTTTTCATTGGTTCGCTTTTTGATACCTACGACTCGATCTGCATTTTTGAGCGCTGTGCGTGCCCTACACGGATGAAGGTACGTTCATCTTATCCACGACTCCAAGCCCACAACGACTTCAGCCAAAGTCCCATCCATCAGCCACTTCAGCTCATCGCCGCTCGTCAATCAGCTCCGTTTTCGATCCTGCCAAACGCACCCCAGATTAAACCCCGTTTACCTACCTTTTTTCGTGTCTGCCTTCGGCTACAGTCAGCTTGCAAGACCCAAGAACATACCCCCTCGAAGGAAGTGCTGACATGATCAAGAAAACGGTTGCTGCGATTGCGATTGCCCTGACCACCCTCATGACGGTGTCCATGGCACAGGCGGAAGGCGAGGTGGCAAAGGGTGTCCGGCATGATGTCCGCGAAGTGGACAAGGGTGCTAAACATGACGGAAAGGAAATCGACAAAGGCGCTCATCACCTGAACAAAGAACGCCACAAAGAAGGCAAGCACATCGACAAGACGGTGAAGAAAGACCTGTGAGGCGTCGATAACCTTTAGCGACTCAATGCCATAGAGGGCCGCAATGCGGCCCTCTTTCTTTCTCTGTGAAAGACGGTCTCCAAGAAACAGTCGTCAAGACGTCTACCGCTTCTCCAACTGCGCGAAGACCCACATCCCTATCAGCATCGCCGTCACGAACAGCAGCACCTGCCAACGTCCCGTTGCCAGCAGCACTACAGCCGGCCCAGGGCAGAGCCCGGCCAATCCCCAACCCACGCCGAACAGCAGGCTGCCGCCCACCAGGCGCGCATCCAGCGCCCGTTTGCTGGGCAATTGGATGGGTACGTCGAGCAGCGAGTGCGTGCGTTTACGCGCCCAGTTCAGAGGGATTGCAGCTACAACGATGGCGCCGGCCATCACCAACGCCAGGGACGGGTCCCAGGTGCCGGTCACATCGAGAAACGCCAGTACCTTGGCAGGGTTGGCCATGCCGGCGAGCAGCAGGCCGAAGCCGAAGATCAGGCCAGCGAGAAGCGCGGTTAACCTGCGCATCTTCAAACCCCCAGCACGTGGCGCATGAGGTAGACCGTGGCAAAGCCAGCAGCCATGAAGCACAGGGTGGCCAGCAGCGAGCGAGGCGAGAGGCGAGAAATACCGCACACACCATGGCCGCTGGTGCAGCCCCCGCCGTAGCGCGTGCCGATGCCGACCAGCAGGCCGGCGATGGCCAAGATCGGCCAATTGGCGTGGATGTCGATCTCAGGCAGCACGGTGAACAGTCCCCACAGCAGCGGTGCCAACAGCAGACCCAGCAGGAATAGGGCCTTTTCACTCCAGCCCTCGCTGCCGCGCTGCAATACGCTGCCGAGCAGGCCGCTGATGCCGGCGATGCGGCCGTTGGCGACGATGAACAGGCTGGCGGACAGGCCGATCAGCGCGCCGCCGGCCAGTGACGCCCATGGCGTGAAATTGCTCCAGTCGATAGTCATGCGGCCTCTCCTGTGGAGACGGTTGTGTCGGAGTCTGGCGGGCGATGATAGCAAAATGGCTGTCTGGACAGCGTCGCCGCGGGCCCGGAAAATCTGACGTTTGAGCTGCGGACCAGGGCCGGTCATGAATTCTTCCTACAGCGCACTATTGCTCCCGCTGATTCTCGTTGTTACCTCGCTCGCTGCCTGCGTACCTTAGCAGCGCGAACGGCCAGCCTACGCGGACCTGTGCCAGTCCGCGTTCGAGTTCAAAGCAGTCGGCCCCAAAGGCGAAACCACGCTTCACCTGGAAACCTACCTCTACGATCATGCTGCGCGCTGGAGCGACCAGCCGTTCCAGCAGGTGCTGCATGTGCGGTATCCCGGCGAGCAATACAAGCGAGCGGAGTTCTACGTGCAATTGATCGCCTACAACGAGGACCGGCGCCGGCCCACGTTTACCTCCAGTCGCGGTGAAGCACCGATTCCGATGCTGTACGACAGCCGACAGGCGTACATCACTTTCGAGGACGGCTCACAGCTCAAAGCGCGGCCTGAAGTGTACGTGGGGAGCAACGAGACCTACGACTATCCATGGAAAGACGAGCGCGACGCTCGGCCTTCGCCGTACGACATCAACAGTGATGAAGTGCACCGGCTGATTCCAAAGATCACCAACAACACACGTTATGGCTCGACGTACGTGATTTTTCCGACGGATAAGTTCGCACCGGACTCGAAATGGACTATTCATCTGGGTGAGCTGCAGGTTCAGGGGCGCAGGATCGAGATCCCGCCGCTGGAGCTTTGTCATCATCCGGTCAAGCGCTGGATCGGTATCGAGCCTTTGATGCGGCCCTGATCATAAGGGCCGGCGCTCTATTTGCTTGCGACCCGTATCCTTGGCCAGTAGCCTCGACGCTTCCTTGCATCTGCTTCGAGGATGCTGCGGCCAGCCGCGACGCTCGGTAACCGGGCGATGTTGATCGGATTGAACGTTTCAGCTCGCGATTGCGTCGGTACTTCCAAGTGTCTTTCAACGGAGGTACCCCATGAAGTATCGAGCACTCGGCAACACTGGCCTGTTGGTATCCGAGCTGGTGGTGGGCACGGTCCCATTCGGTGGGCGTGGCGCATTCGGGAAAACCGGCAGTGTGGACGTTGATCTGGCTCGACGTCAGTTCGACCTGGCGTTCGAGGCGGGAGTCAACCTGGTCGACACCGCTGACTTGTACTCTCACGGTTTGGCTGAGGAAATCGTCGGCAAAGCACTGGGTGCCAAACGTCAGTCGATCATTCTCGCCAGCAAGGCGCGCAGCCCGATGGGGGATAACCCCAACGACAGCGGTGCCTCGCGTTATCACCTGATCCGCGCCTGCGAGGCCAGCCTCAAGCGCCTGGGCACTGACCATATCGACCTGTACCAGATCCACAACTGGGACGGTATCACCCCGGTGGAGGAAACCCTGGCGGCGCTGGAACACTTGGTGCAGAGCGGCAAGGTCCGCTATTTCGGCACTTCCAACTATACCGCCTGGCAGATGATGAAGACCCTGGGCAGCGCGCGACTCAATGGCTGGCAACAGCCGGTGTCGCAGCAAATCTATTACACCCCCGAGGCACGCGAGGCGGAGTACGAACTGCTGCCGATGGCGCTGGACCAAGGCTTGGCGACCCTCGTATGGGGGCCGCTGGGCGAGGGTCTGCTTACCGGCAAGGTGCGCCGTGGTCAGCAGACGCCGCCAGGCACACGCCAGGGTAATAACTGGCCAGAACCCTACGTGCATGACCGTGAGCGCGCCTACGACATCATCGAGACCTTGATCGAAGTTGGTCAGCGCCACGGCTGTTCGCCGGCGCGGGTGTGCCTGGCATGGCTCAAGGACCGCCCGGGCATCACCAGTGTGATCACTGCTGGCCGTTCGCTCGAGCAGTTGCAAGACAACCTGCAGGCGGTGGATCTGGTGCTGACGGCCGAGGATCTGGCACAGATCGAGCAAGCTACTCGCATTGCACCGCAGTATCCCTACTGGCATCGGATTGCAGCCGAGATGGATCGCATCGACCCGGCCGAGGCGCCGTTCATCGCACTGTATCGTGAAACCATGAAGCAGCGCGGCGAATGACAGGATGCGAGGCGGCAGTCTGTCTGCCGCTTTCCCACGACTCGGCGGCTGTCGGCCTTCCTACTGAAACAGTGATTTCAGGAACGAGCCAGGCCCTGGCAATGTTCCAATTTCGACCTCCGCGGCATCTGCCGCCTGAGCCCTCACCCCGAACACCGTACTGTGGTCGTCTTGACTGCGAGCGAAAGCGATATAGCCATTCTCCAAGGGATGCACGTACTCGCCGGAGCGATAGCCGGGATAGTTCGGCGTTTGGTGGAAGTCGCTCTTGAACGCGACGATCGTCACCAGTGCCTTGAAGGTCGGGCTGAAGTTTTCCGTAGCGTAGCTATAGCCCATTGAAAGGAGAACGCCGGCATACAGGGCGCCCAGACCATGGAAGATCATCATCTGGCGGGGCGGCCCGGTCATAGGCTTGCTTCGCCACGGGTTGATCAAAAAGGCCAATTGTTGCCACACCGCCTCGAAGGGCAGGGTGATGAAGGCGACGATCATGATCATTACCGCCGCCAGTCCGAGCAGGATCCCCACCACCGCAAACCAGGCTGGCAGATAGAACAGCGCAGCCAGGAAGCCGACTGTGAGATCGAAGCTTTGGGGCGGTAGGCCCAGGCTCTCGGCCACCGCAAATCGGGCGCAGGCAGTGGCGATCAGCAGCGCCAGCAAATGCAGCAAGATGATGGGCGTTTTTGCGAAGGGCCTGTCCCAGGCGGCGTGCACCCAACGCGTCAAAGGCAGGCACCAAGCGATGAATCCGCACAGTACCAACGCACTGGTCAGGCCGGTGAGCGCAGTGAGCGAAGGAAGCCCAGTCTTCAGGTGACAGGCGAAGCCGAGCAGGTAGAGGACTATCGATGCGAGGTAGAAACGGTGGGAGACGGGGGTGTGCCGGTAGGCGTCGAGCAGTTTGGTTTTTAGCGCGTTCATGGGCAGGTCAGATTCCATTCAGTCAGTTCAGCCACGACCGCACGCCTGGGTGGCGATGGATCGGTTGCGAATTTTCTGAGGTGGAAGCTGTTCCTGCAAGGTGAAGCAGGCGCGCCGCGCTGTAGGTCGGTTCGCAAAAGCCGCTTGTCGCCTAGGCGACAGGACGCTGGCAGCCGAAGTGCTGTCAGCGCCACGCCGCGGTTCAACAGACCGCGATATGCGAATCCGCTCGCGGCTCGGTGCCGCCGCACAGCACGCCCGTGACAGGGTCGCGCACGATGATCTGGCCGCGGCCGAAATCGGTCAGGTCATGGGCGATTTCCACTTGGTGTCCACGCCGGGCCAGGGCGAAGGCCAGATCTCGCGAGGCGCCTTGTTCGATACCGACCTTCATCTCGCCCAGCCACTGCCAGCGCGGGGCATCCAGGGCGGCCTGGGGATTGAGGCCGAAGTCCACCAGGTTCATCACCATCTGCACATGGCCCTGGGGCTGCATGTAGCCGCCCATCACGCCGAATGGACCGACCGCCACGCCGTCCTTGCTGAGAAAGCCCGGGATGATGGTGTGGAAGGTCTGCTTGCCCGGCGCCAGCGCGTTGGAATGCCCAGGGTCGAGACTGAACTCCGAGCCGCGGTTTTGCAGGCCGATGCCGCTGTCGGGCAGCACCACGCCGGAGCCGAACCCGTGGTAGGCGCTCTGGATGAACGAGACCATGTTGCCTTCGCCGTCGGCGGTGGCAATGTACACCGTGCCGCTGGCGTGCGGATCGCCGTGCAGCGGGGCCTGGGCGCGCTCGCCGATCTCGGCGCGGCGGCGGGCGGCGTAGGCTTCGCCCAGCAACTGCTCGGTGGCCATGCGCATGTGTTCGGGGTCGGTAATGTAGTGCAGTCCGTCGGCGTAGGCCTTCTTCATGGCCTCGAGCTGGCGATGCCAGGTGAGCTGGCTGTCGCGCTGGTCGAAGGTGTAGCCCTGGAGAATGTTGAGGGTCATCAGCGCGATCAGACCCTGGCCGCTTGGCGGAATCTCCCAGACGTCATAGCCGCGGTAGTTGAGCTTGATCGGCTCGACCCATTTGGGCCGGTAGCCGGCCAGGTCGGCGGCGCTCAGGTGTCCACCGCTGGCTGCCGCATGGTCGGCCAGGCGCTGGGCCAGCGGGCCGCGGTAGAAGCTTTCGCAGCGGGTTTCGGCCAGCTCGGCCAGGCTGCGGGCCTGGGCCGGATTGCGGAACAACTGGCCCGCCTGGGGTGCCTGCCCGTCGATCAGGAAGGTGTCGAACCAGGCTTGCAGGGCCGGTTCGCGTTCCAGGCTCGCCTGGTATTCGTCCTGGGCAATGCGCCACTGATGGGCGACCACCGGCGACACCGGGAAGCCATCGCGGGCCAGGGCGATGGCCGGTTGCAGCAGGTCGGCGAAGGGCAACTTGCCGAAGCGCTCGGACAGCGCGGCCCAGGCCGAGGGGATGCCGGGCACTGTGACTGGCAGCCAGCCGTGCACGGGCATCTTGTCGTGACCGGCGGCCTTTACCGCCTCGATCGACAGCGACGCCGGGGCGCGGCCGCTGGCGTCCAGGCCGTGCAACTGGTCTTTGACCCAAACCAGCGCGAACGCGTCGCCGCCGATGGCGCAGCCGGTGGGCTCGACCACTGTGAGCGCGGCAGCGGTGGCGATGGCGGCGTCGATGGCGTTGCCGCCGGCGCGCAGCATGGCGATGCCGGCCTCGGCCGCCAGGGGCTGCGAGGTGGCGACCATGCCATTGCGGGCGAAGACGCTTTGGCGCTGGGAGGCGTAGGGGTATTCGTGGGCGGAGAAATCAAGCATGTCGGGGACTCTTAAAAAGGGCTCTGCAGCCGTCATTGGCCAGTCTTGATCCGGGTCCATTCGCGGGTCATCACGCGCTGGATCTTCGGCGGCAGGTCGGCGGAGACGAACAGTTTCTCGATCACCGCGTCGCTGGGGTAGATGCCGGGGTTATCGCGCACCTTGGGGTCGAGCAGGGCGGTGGCGTCGCGGTTGGGGTTGGCATAACCGACGTAGTCGCTGACCTTGGCGATCACCTCGGGGCGCAGCAGGTAGTCGATCAGCGCCAAGGCGCCCTTGGGGTTCTGCGCGTCACGCGGGATGGCGAGCATGTCGAACCACAGGTTGGCGCCCTCCTTGGGGATCGAGTAGCGGATGTCGATGGGCTTGCCGGCTTCCTTGGCGTGGCTCTGCGCCTGCATGACATCGCCCGAGTAGCCGATCGCCACGCAGATGTCGCCATTGGCCAGGTCCGTGGTGTAGCGCGAGGAGTGGAAATAGGTCACCGACGGCGCCAGTTTCTGCAACAGGGCCGAGGCCTTGCGGTAATCGTCGGGATTCTGGCTGTTGGGATCCAGGCCGAGGTAGTGCAGGGCCTGAGGAATGATCTTCACCGGCGCATCGAGGAAGGCCACACCGCACTGATGGAGCTTGGCCAGGTTTTCCGGTTTGAACACCAGGTCCCAGGAGTCCACCGGCGCGTTGTCGCCGAGCACGGCCTTGACCTTGGCGACGTTGTAGCCAATGCCCACGGTGCCCCACATGTAGGGTACCGCGAAGCGGTTGCCAGGGTCGGCGGCCTCAAGGCGTTGCATCAGTCGCGGGTCCAGGTGCTTCCAGTTGGGTAACTGGCTACGGTCCAGCGGCTGGTAGATGCCGGCGTTGATCTGCTTGGTGAGGAACTGGCTGGACGGCACCACCAAGTCATAGCCGGAGTGGCCGGAGAGCAGCTTGGCTTCGAGCATCTCGTTGGTGTCGAAGACGTCGTACTGGACCTTGATGCCGCTGGCCTGATCGAACGCCTTGAGGGTGTCGGGGCCAATGTAGTCGGACCAGTTGTAGAAGCGTACCAGTGACTGGTCGGCCTGGGCGTTGACGCAGGCCAACAGGCCAAGTGCGGCGAGGGACGGCAGGGATGTGCGCATGGGTCGACCTCTACAGGACGCGGCTGAGAAATTCCCGCGTGCGCGGGTGGTGAGGGTTACCGAACACTTGGGCCGGCGGGCCTTGCTCGATCAGCTCGCCCTGGTGCAGCACCACCACGCGGTCGGCCACTTCGCGGGCGAAGCCCATCTCGTGGGTCACGACCACCATGGTCATGCCGTCCTCGGCCAGCTCCTTCATGACCTGCAGCACTTCGCCAACGGTCTCCGGATCGAGGGCGCTGGTGGGTTCGTCGAACAGCATGGCCTGGGGCTTCATGGCCAGCGCGCGGGCGATGGCGACGCGCTGCTGCTGCCCACCTGAAAGCTGCGCAGGGTAGTGCTCGGCCTTGTCGCTCATGCGCACCCGGGCCAGCAGCGCTCGGGCCTGCTCCAGTGCCTCGGCGCGGGGCACGCCGAGCACGCCGGTCGGGGCCTCGATGATGTTCTCCAGCACCGTCATGTGCGGGAACAGGTTGAAGCGCTGGAACACCATGCCGATGTCGCGACGGCGGCGGGCGATGTTGCTTTCGGAGTCACGTACGCGCTTGCCGTCAGGGCGCTCGCGGTAGCCCATGAGCTCGCCGTTGACGCGGATGCTGCCGCCCTGGATGTCCTCGAGCAGGTTGATGCAGCGGATGAAGGTGGTCTTGCCGGAGCCGGAGGCGCCGATCAGCACCACCACCTCGCCTTTGTGCACCTCCAGGGACACGCCCTTGAGGATCTGCAGTTCGCCGAACGACTTGTGCACGTCGTTCGCCTGGATCACCACCGGGTGATGTGTGCCCGTCATCTCAGCGCCCCCTCAGCAGTTTCATGGCCTGCAGGCCGAACATTCGTCGTGGTGCCGACGCCACGTGGCCGTCGGCGCGCCCGAAACGTTTCTCCAGCCAGCGCTGGAACAGGCCCCAGAGCGTGGTCAGTGCCAGGAAGTAGATCGCGACCACCAGATACAGCTCGAACACCCGGAAGGTCGCGGAGGTGACCATCTGTGTGCTCAGCAGCAGTTCCTGAACGCCGATCACGCTGACCAGCGTGGTGTTCTTGAGCATCACGTTGAACTCGTTGCCCAGCGGCGGCACGATCACCCGCAACGCCTGGGGCAGCACGATGCGCCGCATCAGTCGAGCAAAGGTCATGCCCAGCGAGCGTCCGGCCTCGTACTGGCCCTTGTCTACCGCGCCGATGCCGGCGCGGATGATCTCGGCCATGTAGGCGCCTTCGTTCAGGCCCAGGGCGATGATCGCTGCCTGGATGTTGCCGGGCAGCACGAACAGCCCCAGGTCCAGGTCCTGGAAGCGGAAGATGCCGCCGGCGGCCAGTGCGGTGTAGAGAAACACGATCTGCACCAGCAGTGGCGTACCGCGCATCAGCCACACGTAGCAGCGCACCGGATATTGCAGCAGCGGGTTGGACGACAGCCGCATCAGGGCTGCCAACAGGCCCAGCAGACACCCCAGGAGCATGGCGCTGACCGCGATCACGCAGGTCAGCCACAGGCCGTACAGGTAGATGTCGCTGGGTCGCAGCAGGTATTGCCAAAACACGTCCCAATTGAAATTCATCGTGGTCGCCTCAGGTCAGTCCAGCTTGTCGCCTTCGATGTGCCACTTGGCGAGCAGCGCCTGGTAGCTGCCGTCGGCCTGCATGTCCTTGATGATCTGCGTCACCGCCGCGCTCAACTGCGGGTCGTCCTTGCGAAAGCCGAAACCGGTGAGGATGCGGGCGAAGGCCGGCACGCCGGTCTCGAACAGGTCGGGGGCCATGCCCTGGTAATAGCCTGCGGTTTCCAGGGTGGTGCCGTAGGCATCGGCCTGCTGGATACGTAGGGCTTGGAAAGCGTCGGTGTCGGAGTTGTACACCACCACCTGCATGGGCGCTTTGCCGGCCTGCTTGAGTTTTTCGTTGTGGGCTTCGAGCAGGGTGCGGATGGTGGAGCCGTTGAGCACCGCGACTTTCTTGCCGGAGAGGTCATCCAGGGTATGGATGCCCTTGGGGTTGCCCTTGCCGACCACCACGGCCTGGCTGGAATACATGTAGTTGACCATGTCGATCACTTCGCGCCGTTCGGGCTTGTCGAACAGTTGGTCGGCGAGCATGTCGCACTGCCCGGCCAGCAGCGCCGGAATCAGCCCGGAGAAGGGCGTCACCCGCCAGTCGATGGGCTTGTCGCCCAGGCGTTTGGCAATCGCCTGGCCCAGTTCCACGGTGACCCCGGCCGGTTTCTGCGCGGCGTCGAAGAAGCCCATCGGCGGCGAGTCCATGGCACCGCAGAACACCAGTTTGTCGGCGTGCTGCAGACGCTCGGGAATCTTGACCGCATCGGCATGCGCCAGGGGCGCGGCAAGGCAAAGGGCGATGAGGCACTGCGGGATCCTGCGTACGAACATGGTCAGCTCCAGAAGGTGAGGTTGCCGTGGCAGTTCAGTGGGACAGTCGAAGTGCGGGTCTCAGGTGCCCGTTGCTTCGAGGAATTCCAGCAGCGAGGGCACCGTGCCCTCGATGTGTTCGCAGAGCACGCGCTGGGCCTGGACGGCATCGCCGCTGCGCAAGGCATCGAGGATGGCGGCGTGTTCTTCGCGGGCGCTCAAGGGTTTGTCGACATGCTGCAGCCACAGGCGCAGGTGCGGCTCGATCACCGAGTACAGCGCGCTGATCTGGCGCAGCAGGCGCGGGCGCTCGGCCAGGCTGCACAGGTAGTGATGAAAGGCGCGGTGACGGCCGATCCATTCGGCGCTGTCGTCGCGGCACTCGTCCATCTCGTCGAGCAACCGCTCCAGGCGATTGAGGTGGCGTTCGTTCAGGTGCGCGACGGCGAGGCGGATGGCCAGGCCTTCGAGGGCGCTGCGCATCTCGAACACTTCACGCATTTCTTCGATGTTCAGGCCGCTGACGATGGCGCCACGGTTCGGCCGCAGGTTCACCAGGCCTTCGGCGGCCAGGCGGCGGAACGCCTCGCGCACCGGCATGCGGCTCATGCCGATGTCATTGGCGATGTCTTCGGCGATCAGCCGGTCACCGGTGCGGTAGCGGCCCTTGCAGATGGCGTCGAGTAGAAAGGCGTAGGCCTCTTCTTCGGCGGTGGCGGGCTGACGGGGGTAGGGCGAGACCAGATGCATACCGGATTCCTTGTGGATTTTTGTATCCAATTATCCATGTAGGCAGTAATGCACGGCGCGTGCCAGTTTTTGTGTTCGAAGCAAGCTGTTGAATGGCAAAGGAATGTTGAAAAGACGCGGGTGCGATTGCTGCGCTGAGTCGGAGCAGGTGTCACTTTTGTGCCCCGTCGGCGGGCGTCTGGAAACGTTCGGTAACAAAGGGGGCTTATTGCTGGCCACGCCCGTATCAACCGCTTTTTGAGAGGCGGTTCACGTCTGGAGCGTGGACAAGTCGACCGCTGAGCAATCTGCGTTGCTCTCAAGGGAACGTATCCAAGTCGCTGATTTCATACGCTCAGAATCCGCTAATCGTGCCGTAAAAACCCTGATGGTCCGCCCAACATGAACTCAATCAAGGACAGCGATACATCCCGTACTCGCTCGCTTGAGCCCGGCTTTCTGCGCGATGGCGGAACGGTCGCCACGTTGCTGCAGCAGCGGGACTGGAGCGCGTCGCCCCTGGGCGATCCTCAGGGCTGGCCGCTGGGCCTGAAAACCTTGATGGGCACCATTCTTCCTGCCCAGGCGCAAATCGTACTGTTCTGGGGGCCGCAGTACTTAGCGCTGTACAACGATGCGTACGCCCCGACCATCGGCGCCAAGCATCCGCATGCCTTGGGCCGCCCGGCCATCGAGCACTGGCGCGAGCTGTGGGACGACCTTGAGCCGCTGTTGCGCAACGTGCGCGAGACCGGCGAGACGTTTTCTGCCAAGGACCGTGCCTTTTACCTAGAACGTCACGGCGTCGGTGAGACCGTGTATTTCGATGTGTCCTATTCGGCGGTGCGCGAGGCCGATGGCAGTGTCGGCGGCGTGCTGTGCATCGTCACCGAGACCACTGAGCGGGTGCAGTTCGAGCGGCGCCAAGCGTTTCTATTGGCGCTGGGCAAGGCCTTGCCGGAGATCGCCGAGGCCGAGGCCATCGAGGTTCACGTCACACGCAGACTCGGCGAAGAGTTGCGCGCGTCACGGGTGTGGTTGGCCGAGGACCTGGGCGATGGCGAGCGCTATCGTGTCACCCGCGACTGGGTCGACGGCGTACCGTCGCAGACCGGTGAAGGCGCCTGGAGCGAGCACGGCGCACAGGTGCACGCGTATTTGCAGACCGGCCATCCGCTGTTCGGGGATCGTCTGGCCGGCGCATCGGCTGAGCCTTGCGCCAGCCTGAAGGTGCCGTTGTTACGTGCGGGTGTGTTGGAGGCGATGCTGTGCGTGGATTTCGACCGTCCCCAGGTGCTCGCCGTGGACCAGTGTCGCCTGGTGGAAGAAGCCGCCCAACTGGCCTGGTCGGCGATCCTCCATGCCCGCGCCCAACAGGCGTTGCACGCCAGTTCCGCGCACCTGGAAGCCACGCTGCTGGAATTGATGACGCTCAATGCCACGCTGGAGGAGCGCGTCGCCAGCATGCTGGCAGAGCGTGAGTCGGACCTCATGCAGTTGCACGAAGCGCGCAAGATGGAAACCGTCGGTCAGCTCACTGGCGGTATTGCCCATGACTTCAACAACATGCTCACGCCCATCATCGCTACGCTGGAGCTGATCGCACGACGCCCCGACGACACCGCGCGCTCGGCGCGCCTGATCGAAGGTGCGCTGCAGGCGGCGGACCGCGCCCGCAGCCTGGTCGGCCGCCTGCTCAGCTTTGCCCGGCGCCAGACCCTCAAGCCGCAACCGGTGTCACTGGCGACGCTGGTCAGCGACATGCACGAACTGATCAGCCGTTCGCTGGGGCCGACCATCGCTATCCACATCGACATTGCCGCCGACCTGCCCGCCGCGGTGATCGATCCGCATCAATTGGAGGTGGCGCTGCTCAACCTGGTGGTCAACGCCCGTGACGCCATGGCTCAGGGCGGTCACCTGCGGATCAGCGCCGGCCTGGACAGCGCGCGCGAGGATCGTCCGGCAGGCTTGGAGGCAGGCGAGGTGATCTGGTTGGAGGTGGCCGACACCGGCTGCGGCATGAGTGAAGACGTGCTGGCCCGCTGTTTCGAACCGTTCTATTCCACCAAGGGCGTCGGCAAGGGTACCGGGCTGGGACTGCCCATGGTTCAGGGGCTGTCGCTGCAGTCCGGCGGCGACTTCGCCATCCGCTCGCAACTGGGCAAGGGGACGGTAGCGACGCTGTGGTTACCAGTGAGTGCCGATTACCGGCCAAGCCGGGAAGACTACGCACAGGAGGTGCCCAGCGCCCAAGGGCCGGTGCGGGTGCTGTTGGTGGACGACGAAGCTATCGTGCGTCAGGTGACGGCCATGCAGTTGCGCGATCTGGGCTACCAGGTCACCGAGGCCGCCAGTGCCGCCGAAGCACGGACGCTGCTGGAGCAGGGCTTGGCGCTGGAGGTGCTGGTCACCGATCAGGTGATGCCCGAGCAGACTGGGGCCGAGCTGGCCAAGCACTTACGCATGCATCTGCCCGAACTGCCTGTGCTGATCATCACCGGTTACGCCAACCTCACGCCCCGTGAACTGTGCGGGTTCGAGGTGCTGCGCAAACCCTTTCGGCGGAGCGAGCTGGCCCGTAGCCTGGCGCGGCTGGTGCCGTCGGTCTGACGCCGAGTTCGCGCGACGGGCGGTGCTAGCCGCCCAGGACGCTGTCGAGCAGCTGACACACCTGTTCGGCCGAGTAAGGTTTGGCCAGGAAGGGAAAGCCTTGATGGCCGCCTTCAGCGATGGCATCGCTGTATCCGGAAGCCAGGATCACTGGCAGGTGCGGTTGGCTGCGACGCAGTTGGCGGGCCAGGGCCAAGCCGCCCATGCCAGGCATCACCACATCTGAGAACACCACGTCGAAGGGGTCTTCGGTCATGTGCATCTGCGCCAGGGCATCTTCGGCCGAGGTGGCCCAACTGACTTGGTAGCCGTGGTCCTTGAGAATCTGCGCGGTGAAGCTGCCCAGGTCGCGGTTGTCTTCCACCACCAGTATTCGCCGTGGCCCGTGCTCCACGGTGACCGGCGAGCTGGGCTCGGGGGCGGCGTGGGCGTCGGTAGCGATTTCCTGCGGCAGATAAAGGGTAAAGGTGGTGCCCTGGCCGGGCACGCTGGTGACCTGGACGTCGCCGCCGGATTGCTTGACGAAACCGAACACCTGCGACAGGCCCAGGCCCGTGCCCTGGCCGGACGCCTTGGTGGTGAAGAACGGGTCGAAAATACGTTCGAGCAGGTCCTGGGCGATGCCCACGCCGTTGTCGATCACCGAGATCGCGGCGAAGGTTCCACCCAGGCCCGGTTGCCCATGCAGCGTCGGCGCCACCTGGTCCGGCTGCAGGCGCAGGCGCAGCACGCCTTCACCATTCATGGCATCGCGGCCGTTGATCATCAGGTTGATCACAGCCGTCTCCAGTTGGGCGAGGTCGGCACGGATATGGCACGGCTGGTCCGGCAGTTCCAGGTTGACCTGGATGCGTGCGCCGGTCGCGGTATCGAGCATTTCGGCCATGGCCTCGAGCCGTGGCCCGGCTTCGAATACCTGCGGGCTGAGGGCCTGGCGCCGGGCGAAGGCCAGCAACTGGCCGGTGAGCTTGGCGCCGCGATCGACGGTGTCGGCCACGGTTTTGAGATAGCGCTGACGGCGGCTGTCGTCCAGGTCCGGACGCTGCAGGAAGTGCAGGGAAGAGCGGATGATGGTCAGCAGGTTGTTGAAGTCGTGGGCCACGCCGCCGGTGAGCTGGCCGATGGCTTCGAGTTTCTGGGTCTGGCGCAGCAGCGCTTCGGTGTGCAGCAACTGTTCGGTGCGTTCCTCCACCCGCTGTTCCAGCGTGGCGTTGAGCACCTCTAGCGCCTGTAGCGTCTCGCGCGCCTCGGTGCTGGCCTGCACGCGCTGGATGTGTGCCCAGGAGCGCTCGGTCACTTCGCTGATCAGCGCGTACTCGTAGCCGGTCCACAGCCGGGGCTGCTGGTCGTTGATGGCCATCAGGGCCGTCAGGCGCCCGTCCTTGACCAGCGGCCTGCAGATCGTCGCGCTGACGCCCATGCCGGCGAAAGCCACGGCCTCGGCGGGATCAAGTTCGGCGTCGCGGTCGTTGATCACCAGCGCATCACCGGCGCGCAGGCGCTGCTGGGCCAACTGCCCGAAGTCGGCCAGCCGGTACTGGCCAAGCAATTGCGGTAACCCAGGGGCGACCCAGTCGCCGCAGACGGTGAAGCCATCCTGGTCCGGGGCCATTAGCGCGTAGGCGCAACTGGACAGGTTCAGATGCTCGCCCAGTCGAGCCGTGGTGATGGCCAGAATGCACTCCGGCTCGGTGACGTTGGCCACGGCGCGGCCAAGGTCGTCGAGAAATTTCAGACGCTGGTTGGCCACCACGTTGGCGGTGGTTTCGTTGACCGTGTCGAGCATGCCGACCACGCGACCGTGCTGGTCACGGATCGGGCTGTAGCAGAAGGTGAAATAGGCCCGTTCGGGCCGATCATGGCGTTCGATGATCAACGGGAAGTCTTCGATGTACACGGCTTCACCCGCGAGGGCGCGCTGCGCCATACCTTCGATCTCGCTCCAGGCCTCCTGCCACACATGGCTGAACGGACGGCCCAGGGCCAGGGGCTTGTCCCCGAGGATTTCGATGAAGGCGTCGTTGTACAGGGTGATCAGCTCGTCGCCCCACAGCACCGCCTGGGCGAAGCGCGAGCCCAGGCACAGCGCCACGGTGGTCTTGAGGACATCGGGCCAAGTGTCCAGAGGGCCAAGCGGCGTTGCCGCCCAGTCGTGGGTGCGGATGCGCTCGGCCATGTGTCCGCCGCCTTCCAGCCAATTCGCCATGAAAATTGCCGCTTCGCTTGTCAGGAGCGCATAGGGTGCACCGGGAATGGCTGGCTGGCGAGCGATTTGTGCCGATCGGACGTGCAGTGCGGCTCAGCGCATGAAGTGCACTTTGCCGCTGTCGTCGTTGCCCATGTATATGCCATACACACCTGCCTGGCGTTCGAGGATATAGCGCTCGAGGATCTGCCGGATCGCAGGGTAGTAGATCTCGTCCCAGGGAATGTCTTCGGGTGCGAAGAAACGGTAGTCGAGGGTTTCGGGGCCGAATTGGCCGGTTTCCTCGGTGGCGATGGCGCGGAAGACGATGTACACCTCGCTGATCTTCGGCACGCTGAAGATCGAGTAAGGCGAGACGATGTCGGCGCGCACGCCGGTCTCCTCCCACACCTCGCGCAGCGCCGCCTGCTCGGTGGTTTCCCCGGCCTCCATGAACCCGGCTGGCAGCGTCCAGGTACCAGGGCGCGGCGGGATGGCGCGCTGGCACAGCAGGTAGCGACCGTCGCGCTCGATGATGCAGCCGGCGATGATCTTCGGATTGATGTAGTGGATATAGCCGCAGGCCGGGCAGTGCTGGCGAGCATGGGTGTCGCCGGTGGGGACGCCCCGGTCCAGTGCCGTGGTGCAGTGCGGGCAGTAGCGCGGGGCGTTGGGCATGTCAGCGGCCTATGCGAGGGTCCTTCAGGGCCAAGGGCGCGACGATGTCGCGCACCTGGGCGTTGTCGTCCTGCTTCTGGCGCAGGTACTCAAGGGCCACCTTGGCGGCGGCGCGCACGTGATCGACGGAGGCCTGGTGCGCTGCTTTCGGGTCGCCGCTCTTGATCGCCTCGACCATCTTCTCCATCTCCCGGTTGCTGGCCCCACGGCGGTTCTGCTGCGACACCGAGGTGGCGCGCAGGTAGCTGATGCGGGCCTGCAACTGGCGCAACTGGGTGGCGGCGACGTGGTTGCCCGAGCCTTCGAGCAGCACATCGTAGAAGCCTTGCACCGAATCGAGCACCTGCTGCAGCTCGCCTTCTTCCAGCGCTTCACGGTTCACTTCCAGGGCACGCTCGAGGGCGCGGATGTCCTTGGCCTTGGCGTTGAGGGTGAACAGTTGGACGATCAGCCCTTCGAGTACGCAGCGCAGCTCGTAGATGTCGCGCGCATCCTCCAAGGTGATGATTGCCACTCGCGGGCCCTTGGCGTCGGCGAACTCCACCAGGCCTTCGGACTCCAGGTGACGCAGCGCTTCACGCACCGAGGTGCGGCTGACGCCCAGGCGGTCACAGAGGTCGCGCTCGACCAGGCGGTCGCCGGGCAGCAGGTGGAAGTTCATGATCGCCGCGCGCAGCTTGTCGAGCACGATTTCGCGGAGCGTGACGGGGTTGCGGTTGACCTTGAAGCTGTCGTCGAGTGGCTGGCGTTTCATCAGGGGAGCTCTGTGTGTGGCTGTTGCGCCAGGCTCGAAGCGCCCCGAACCCAGACGCTCCTTGCAGTGGTTCGACAGCCCGCTGTTAACGGGTGGGCTCCGCGTCGGCTTCGGCGAACGCTTCGCGGGCCAGGCGGAAGCTGTCCACCGCCGCGGGTACGCCGCAATAGATGCCGACCTGGAGCAGGATTTCACGAATCTGTTCCCGGCTCAGACCATTACGCAAAGCGCCGCGGATGTGCAGCTTGAGCTCGTGGGGGCGGTTGAGGGCGGAAATCATCGCCAAGTTTATCATGCTGCGCTCTTTGAGCGACAAGCCGTCACGGCCCCAGACATGGCCCCAGCAGTATTCGGTGACCAGGTCCTGCAGCGGCTTGGTGAAATCGTCGGCGTTCTGCATCGAACGGTTGACGTACGCCTCGCCCAGCACCTGGGTGCGGATCTGCAGGCCTTTTTCGTACTTCTCGTTGCTCATCGGCAGGGCTCCTGGAGAGGGTCGATAAGATGAAATGAGCGCGAAGGCTGGGGTGAATCCATCGTCGGCTCACCGACGATGAATTCAACCCCGGTTCTCAGCCCAGCGGCGGCAGCGCGCCGAGCTTGCCCTTGTGATAGAGCATTGGCGTCACCGGTTCGGCCGGCAGCACCAGGTTCTTCACGGCGCCGACGATGATCGCATGATCACCGCCATCGTACTCGCGCCACAGCTCGCACTCGATGATCGCCGTGGCCTTGGCCAGCAGCGGGTTACCCAGCTCGCTCAGGTGCCAGTCGATGCCCTTGGCCTTGTCCTTGCCTTTGCCCGCGAAGGCATAGGCCTCGGCCGTCTGCTCGGCGGACAGCAGGTGGATGGCGAACTGCTTGCTGTCGCGCAGGATCGGGTAGGTGTCGGAGGCGTAGTTGGGGCAGAACAACACCAGCGCCGGTTCGATCGACAGCGCACTGAAGGCGCTGGCGGTGATGCCGACGATACCGCCCTGCGGATCGAGGGTGGTGACCACGGTGACGCCGGACGGGAAGGAGCCCATCACGTCTTTGTAGATGCCAGGTTCGATCATCTCGTGCTACCTCTTCAACGCATCACAAACGGATCGGGCATCGGCGCGGTGGACAAGTTGATCCACACGGTCTTCAGCTCGGTATAGGCGAGCACCGAATCGATGCCGCTCTCACGGCCGTAGCCGCTGTTCTTGAAACCGCCGATCGGCGCCATGGCCGAAACGGCGCGATAGGTGTTGACCCAGATGATGCCCGAGCGCACGTCGCGCGCCAGGCGATGGGCTCGGCCCAGGTCGCGGGTCCAGATGCCGGCGGCCAGGCCGAACTGCGAGTCGTTGGCCATGGCCAGGGCCTGTTCCTCGGTCTTGAAGCGGATCACTGCCGCGACCGGACCGAACACTTCCTCTTGCATGATGGTCATCGAATGGCTGTCGCATTCGAACAGGGTCGGTTCGTAGAACCAGCCGTCGCCCTCGACCTCGGCGCGCTTGCCGCCCAGGCGCAGCTTGGCGCCTTCGGCCTGGGCCGCGGCCACCAGGCCTTCCACCACCGCCAGTTGCTGGGCCGTGGCCATGGGGCCCATTTCGCTGGCCTCGTCCTGCGGGTTGCCGATACGAATACGCTTGGCGCGCTCGATCAGGCGTGCGACGAACTCATCGAAGATCTCGTCCTGCACCAGCAGGCGCGAACCGGCCACGCAGCTTTGCCCGGAGGCGGCGTAGATACCTGCGACCGCGCCATTGATGGCACTGTCCAGGTCGGCGTCGGCGAAGATGATGTTGGGCGACTTGCCGCCCAGTTCCAGCGACAGCTTGGCGAAGTTTTCGGCACTGCTGCGCACCACATGGCGGGCCGTGACGGCGCCGCCGGTGAAGGCGATCTTGCGCACCAGCGGGTGACGGGTGAGGGCGGCACCGGTACTGGGGCCGTAGCCCGTCACCACGTTGACCACGCCCGCAGGGAAGCCTGCCTCGAGGGCCAGGCGGGCCAGTTCGAGAATGGTCGCCGAGGCGTGCTCGGACGGCTTGAGGACGATGGTGTTACCGGCGGCCAGTGCCGGGGCCAGCTTGATCGCGGTCAAGTACAACGGGCTGTTCCAGGGGATGATGCCCGCTACCACGCCGATCGGCTCGTGCACGGTGTAGGCGAACAGGTCGGGCTTGTCCAGCGGCAGGGTGCCGCCTTCGAGCTTGTCGGCCAGACCGGCGGTGTAGTGGAAGAACTCCGGCAGATAGCCGACCTGGCCGCGGGTCTCGCGGATCAGCTTGCCGTTGTCACGGCTTTCCAGTTGCGCCAGGTGTTCCTTGTTCTCGGCGATCAGGTCGCCGAGGCGGCGCAGCAACTTGCCGCGCGCAGTGGCGGTGAGGCTGCGCCAGGCTGGGTTGTCGAAGGCGCGTTGGGCGGCCTGCACGGCCAGTTCGACGTCCTGCGCGTCGGCATCGGGCAATTGCGCCCAAGCCTGGGCGGTGGAAGGATCGAGGCTGTCGAAGGTCTTGCCGCTCTGGGCATCGCGCCACTGGCCGTCGATGCACATCTGGAAACGAACGAGGGTCATGCAACTATCCCCTTGGCGGATTCGGTGAGGGTGCGCGCTTCGCGCAGGAAGTCCAGCAGCATGCGGTTGACGTCACGTGGGGCTTCCACCGGCATCATATGCCGTTGCTCGGCCAGCACCACGCTGCGGGCGCCGGGAATGCGCGCGGCGAGCTGGCGGGTCATGGCCGGGGTGGAGCCGGTGTCGAGTTCGCCGGTGGCGATCAGCGTCGGCACCTGGATGCTGCCCAGGTCGGCTTCGCGGTACATGTCCTGGGTGGCGAACAGCGAATAGGTGGTGTGGTAGCCCTGCGGGTCGTTGCCGGCCAGCACCTGACGGATGGCCGCGACCTGGGCCGGATTGGCGGCCTTGTATTCACGGCTGAACCAGCGCTCCAGCGCCGCATCGACGTTGGCGTCCGGGCCCAGTTCGGCGGCCTGGGCGGCGCGGGCGATGACCCCGGCGCTTTGCTCGGGGCTGCGGTTGAACACGCTGTTGAGCACCACCAGCGCCGACAGCCGCTGCGGATAGTGCAGGGCGAAGGCGCGAGCGATCAGCCCGCCCATGGAGAAGCCGATCACGGTGGCCTGGGCGATCTGCAGATGATCGAGCAACTCGACCAGTTGCGCGGCGTAGCCTTGCAGGTCGGTATCGACAGCGGGGCGAGCGCTCTGGCCATGGCCGAGCATGTCGTAGGCGATGACCCGGTAATCGGCGGCCAGGCCGACGAATTGTCCGCCCCACATTTCCTTGTTCAGGCCCACGCCGTGGATCAGCACCACGGGTTGGCCCTGGCCGAGGCTCAGGTAGCTGGTCCCGGCCGGTGTACGTTCAGCGACAGGCTGAATCATGGGTGGTGCTCCTTGAAGGCCGCAGCGTCGACGCGTCGCTGCGGCCGGTGTGCAGGTCGTTATTGGGCGCTGGCTTTCTCGGCCGCCAGTTCTTCCAGGTCGATGTAGCGGTTACCGATGCGCGGATGCAGGCGGCCGCCGTCGGCTGCGCCCAGGACCACGACGATCTCGTCGGCGCGCGGGGCGTCTTCGATCTGCATTTCCAGGGTGATGTAGTGCGAACGCAGGCCCTCGTCGTCCTTTTGCATCATCGGGATCTGGATCGAAGTGCCAGGGCCGCCGCGCTTGTTTGTGAAGCTCAGGTAGCTCTTGGCCTGCACGGCCTCGCGGTAGTGATTGCCGAAACGCAGGGTGTGGATCACCGCCGAGGCGTGCTCGATCTCGCCGTCGGCACCCACTACCGCTGCCTTGCCGTAGGCTTCGATCTTGTCCGCGCCGCCGATGGCTGCCGTGAGGCGCTCGACCATGAGGGCGCCCAGCTCGGAGCAGTTGGCACGGATTTCTGGCTTGAGGTCTTCAACGAAACCGCGACCGGCCCATGGGTTCTTGATCACCACGGCCAGGCCGACCATGGTCACTGGCTTGTCGGTGGCCTTGCCGCCTTCGATGCGGGTTTCTTCGGAGTAGGTGACGATCTTGCGGATTTCGAAACTCATGGGGGGCTCCTGGTGAGGAAAGACAGTGATTAACCAGTTTTGTCTTATGGTATGCCATAATACCAATTATGGAAGTGCCAAGTGGCGAGCTTCAAGCGGCAAGTCAACGCAGGCTGCGATCAACCTGCCGCTTGTGACGGCCTGTCTCAGGCAAAGGCCGGGACCACTTCCTTGATGAACAGCTCCAGCGACTTGCGCTTTTCTTCGTGCGGCAGGCTGTTGTCGCACCAGAAGCTGAACTCATCGACACCTAACGCCTGGTAGTAGCGGATGCGCGCGATGATTTCTTCGGGGGTGCCGATCATGGTGTTCTTGCGGATGTTGTCCAGCGCGAACGCCGGCACTTCGGCGAACTTGGACTCCGGGCTCGGCTCCAGGAAACCATCGACCGGCGTGGTCTTGTTGCCGAACCAGGCGTCGAAGGTGCGGTAGAAGCGCGAGATGGCCTGGGCGCCGACTTTCCAGCCGTCCGGGTCGGCCGGGCTGTGCACGTGGGTGTGGCGCAGCACCATCAGTTGCGGGCGTGGCACCTCGGGGTTGTTATCCAGAGCGGCCTGGAACTTGTTTTTCAGGTCCAGCACTTCCTCGTCGCCCTTCATCAATGGGGTGACCATGACGTTGCAGCCATGCTTGACCGCGAAGTTGTGCGAGTCCGGGTCGCGCGCAGCGATCCACATCGGCGGCATGCCCGCCTGTACCGGCTTGGGCACGCTGGTCGAGGTGGGGAAGTTGTACACCTCGCCTTGGTGGGCGTAGTCGCCCTGCCACAGCGCGCGCACCGCCGGGACCATTTCGCGCAGGGCCTTGCCGCCGTCGGTGGCGGGCATACCGCCGGCCATGCGGTCGAACTCGAACTGGTAGGCGCCGCGGGCCAGACCCACTTCCATGCGGCCGTTGCTGATGACATCGAGCAGGGCGCATTCGCCCGCCACGCGGATCGGGTTCCAGAACGGCGCGATGATGGTGCCGGCGCCCAGGCGAATGGTTTCGGTGCGGGCGGCCAGGTAGGCCAGCAGCGGCATTGGGCTTGGCGAGATGGTGTATTCCATGGCGTGGTGTTCGCCGATCCAGACCGTGCTGAATCCGCCGCGCTCGGCCATCAGGGTCAGTTCGGTCAGGTCCTCGAACAGTTGGCGGTGGCTGACCTGGTCATCCCAACGTTCCATGTGCACGAACAGCGAAAATTTCATGGGGTTTTCCTCGGAGCGAGTGGTGGTCGCCTGGCGGGGCAGGGGGCGGATGACAACGGCTCGGGCCGTGTACTCAGGTCAGATCCCTGTCGCTCGCTCAGACAGGTGGTGTCAGGCGAGCGCGGGCAGGCTGGCCATCTTGCCGCGGCAATAGATCATCGGGCTGGGGGCCTCGTCGGGGACGATCAGGTTGTGCACCTTGCCCACCATGATGGCGTGATCGCCGCCTTCGTATTCGCGCCACAGCTCGCACTCGATGATCGCCGTGGCACCGGTCAGCAGGGGATTGCCCAAGGCGCTCAGGGTCCACTCGATGCCGTTGGCCTTGTCCTTGCCCTTTTTCGCGAACGCATAGGCTTCGGCCTGCTGATCGCCGGAGAGCAGATGGATGGCGAAGCGCTTCTGCTTGATCAGCACGGGGTAGGAGTCGGAGCTGTAGTTGGGGCAGAACAGCACCAACGGCGGGTCCATCGACAGGGAGGAAAAAGCGCTGGCAGTGAGGCCGACGACCGAGCCGTCGTCGTCCAGGGTGGTGATGACGGTGACGCCGGAGGGGAAGGAGCCCAGGACGTGCTTATAGAGGGTTGCGTCGATCATGGCGTTACCTCGATGGGGCGTGCGGTGGTCCGCGGTTTTTATCGTTGATGTGTCTGATGGTATACCGTAATACCTATATTGCAAGCGAATTTTTCCGCGACCCAGGGGCGGCGATGAACGGTGCAAAGCCCGTAATCACTGGTCCGCTGGGCTAGGCGACTGCCCTGGCGTGAGGCGCTAAACGGATCAGGTGCGCCGAAAAAGTGCGGAGCAGTGTTGTCAAAAGTTTGGAATACCATAATATGGTCTTCAGCTGAGAGGCCGCCCAGAGCGGTTTCCATACAACGATAAAAATGATCCTTTCGAGCTGAAATCCTATGTCCCAACCGTCGTCGCAACACCAGTTTGTCGAGAATCATACGGTCGATCATGTTCCCCCCTCCGAGCGCCACGGGAAGGCGCGCGACCTGTTCACCCTCTGGTTCAGCACCAACATCGCCCCCCTGCCGATCGTCACCGGCGCGATGGTGATCCAGGTGTTTCACCTGAACCTGATGTGGGGTCTGGTCGCCATCGTGATGGGGCATCTGCTGGGCGGTATCGTCATCGCCCTGGCCTCTGCGCAGGGACCGCAGCTGGGCATTCCGCAGATGGTGCAGAGCCGCGGTCAGTTCGGGCGCTACGGCGCGTTGCTGATCGTGTTCTTCACCGCGTTGATCTACGTCGGCTTCTTCATTTCCAATATCGTCCTGGCGGGCAAGTCGATCCATGGCATCGCCCCGAGCGTGCCGATGCCGAGCGCGATCGTGATCGGCGCCCTGAGCGCTACGGCCATCGGGGTGATCGGCTATCGCTTCATCCATAGCCTGAACCGCATCGGCACCTGGGTGATGGGTTCGGCGCTGCTGGCCGGCTTCATCATGATGTTCGCCCAGGACCTGCCGGCCGACTTCTACAGCCGCGGCGCCTTCAACCTGTCGGGCTTCATCGCCACCGTGTCGCTGGGCACCATCTGGCAGATCAGCTTCTCGCCCTACACCTCGGACTACTCGCGCTATCTGCCCAAGGAAATCGGCATCGCCAAGCCATTCTGGGCGACCTACTTCGGCGCCACCCTGGGCACTATCCTGTGCTTCAGCTTTGGCGCGGTGGCGGTGTTGTGCGTGCCCGAAGGCACCGATGCCATGGATGCGGTGAAGCAGGCCACCGGCTGGCTCGGACCGATTCTGATGGTGCTGTTCCTGCTCAACATCGTCAGTCACAACGCGCTGAATCTGTACGGGGCGGTGCTGTCGATCGTCACCGCGATCCAGACGTTCGCCGCTCGGTGGACGCCGAGCGTGCGCGTGCGGGTGGTGCTGGCTTCGCTGATTCTGCTGGGCTGTGCGCTGGTGGCACTCAACGCCTCGGCCGGCTTCATCGGTCAGTTCATCGGCTTGATCCTGGCACTGCTGCTGGTGCTGGTGCCCTGGGCGTCGATCAACCTGGTGGACTTCTACCTGATCAAGAAGGGCGTGTACGACATCGCCTCGTTCTTCCGCGCAGATGGCGGCATCTATGGACGCTTCAACCATCACGCCATCGTCGCCTACGTGTGCGGGATTCTGGTGCAGTTGCCGTTCGCCAATACCGCGCTGTATGTGGGGCCCTACTCGAATCTTGTCGAAGGTGCGGACTTGTCGTGGTTGTTCGGTCTGCTGGTGACCGTGCCGCTTTACTACTGCCTGGCCACGCGCGGGCAGCCGGTGAAGGCGGGGAGGGTGGTGCGGGTAAATGAATGAAGCGCTAGGGGCCGCAGGGCGGCCCCGGTCTCTCTGAATCAGACTTTGAACTTCGCCACCATCCCATTCAACTCCACCGCCAGGCGCGATAGGTCCTGCGCCGCCGCGCTGGTCTGGTTGGCTCCCGCCGAGGTCTGCATCGCCAGGTCACGGATGTTGACCAGATTACGGTCCACTTCGCGGGCCACCTGCGCTTGCTGTTCCGAGGCACTGGCGATCACCAGGTTGCGCTGGTTGATCGCCGCGATGGCCTCGGCGATCAACTCCAGCGCTTGGCCAGCGGCCTGGGCCACTTTCAAGGTGCCGCTGGCACGCCCCTGACTGCTGTGCATCGAACCGACGGCGCGCTCGGTGCCGGTCTGGATACCACCGATCATCTGTTCGATTTCCGCCGTGGACTGCTGCGTGCGGTGCGCCAGTGCCCGCACCTCGTCAGCCACCACGGCGAAGCCGCGTCCGGCTTCGCCCGCGCGCGCCGCTTCGATGGCCGCGTTGAGTGCCAGCAGGTTGGTCTGCCCGGCAATCGAGCCAATCACATCCAGTACGCGGCTGATCTCATTGGCGCTGGTGGCCAGCGCTTCGATCTCGCTGGAGGTGCCGGTAACGTCTTCGACCAGATGCTGGATCGAGCTCAAGGCCTGGTTGACCTGATCGCGGCCGTCGCGGGTGGTCTGGTCGGCGCCTTTGGACGCATCGGCCGTGCTGACCGCGTTGTTCGCCACTTCTTCTACCGCCGCCGTCATTTGGTTGACGGCAGTGGCCGCCTGATCGATCTCGGCACTCTGCTGATGCAGGCCGCGGCTGGTGTCTTCGGTGACCGTGTGCAGCTCTTCGGAGGCCGAGGCCAGTTGGTCTGAGGACGCTGCGATCTGCCGGATGGTGTCGCGCAGGTTCTGCTGCATGCGGCTCAGGGCGCGCAGCAGCAAGGCCGGCTCGTCACGGCCGACGATGTGAATCTCTTGGGTGAGGTCACCGGTGGCCACGCGTTCGGCTACCCGCACGGCCTCGCCCAAGGGCAGCACGATACTGCGGGTCAGCAACACGGCGATGGCGGCCAGGGCGATGAGAATGGTGACCAGCGCGGCGACGATCAGCAGGAAGGCTTCGTCGTAGGTGTCGCTGCTCAGTTGAGAGGCTTTGTCCGCGCCGTTGGTGTTGTACTGCATCAACTCGCCGAGGGCTTTCATCATGGTGTCGGCGTATTCGGCGAGCGGGCCGTTGACCAGGCGCTGGGCCTGGGCGATATCGCCATTGGCGGCAGCCTCGCGGATGGACTTCTGCAGGCCGTGGTAGCGCTCGGACAAGCGGGTGAAGGTGTTGAACAGGGCGCGGTCGTCCTGTTCCTCGATGGTAGCCTCGTAGGTCTTGATACCTTCGGCAAGCTCGTTGTTGATGTCGCCGATGTGGCTGAGCGTGGCTTGGCGTGCGGTGGGGTCTTCTTCGATCACGCTGCGCAAGGTGAGTGCACGGGCCCGGCCCAGGCTGGTACCGACCTCATTGAGGGCGATGATCGCCGGCATCCAGGTCACGCGGATTTCGTCGGTGGCGCTGTCCATGCGCCGGGTCTCGTACAGGGCGACCAGGCCCATGATCAGCACCAGCACGCCCAGCAGTGCGAAGACACACGCCGCCCTGATTCCGATCTTCATATTCCTTAACTGCATCTCGCTACTCCTTGGATGTGGCAGGCAGGCCCTCGGTGGCCGGCGTGTCGCGGGATCTAGGCAAAACATCTGGCGCCGGGTGAGCTACGGCAAAGTATGCTTTCGTCACGATGTGTAAGATTTTTGACGTCAATGATGCCATGTCGCCACGATTCGTGACCACTTGTTCGATGTAACAACGTTTACAAACTGATACGTCATTCTTTGACGAATCTGTCAGATTTTATCTGTTAAGTGACTGCTTTGCGGTGTTCTAAAGCCGGTTTTGCGTCTGTGATCCGCCGCGACCCTGGGTCGCAGTCAGCTACTTCGCGCATCTCGCGTCCTCATGGTTTCCTCCGCGCTGCGTAGCCGCTAAGGTGCGCGGCATACTCCGCCCGGTATGAATCTGACCATGACAAGTCCCCGCACCTTGACTTCACCCGCCGCCGCGTCAATGAGCCGAGGTCTGGTGATGCTGCTCGCGTTCTGCTGCGGCGCCATCGTCGCCAACCTGTACTACGCCCAGCCCATGGTCGGCCTGATCGCGCCGGACCTGGGGCTGTCCACCGAGCGCGCCAGTCTGATCGTGTCGCTCACCCAGATCGGCTATGCCCTGGGCCTGCTGCTGCTGGTACCGCTGGCCGACTTGCTGGAGAACCGCCGGCTGATGATCGCCACGGCTGTCCTGGCGTGCGTCAGCCTGTTGCTGGCCGGCAGCAGCGGCCAGGGGCAGGGCCATCTGTTCCTGGCCTATGCCTTGCTGATCGGCTTCAGTTCGGTGTCGGTGCAGATGCTCATTCCGCTGGCGGCCCACCTGACACCGGAGCATCAACGCGGGCGTGTGGTGGGCAACATCATGGGCGGTCTGCTGCTGGGGATTCTGCTGGCGCGTCCGCTATCGAGCCTGATCGCCGACCATTTCGGCTGGCGTGCCGTATTCATCGCGGCCGCGGGGCTGATGGCGGCGATGGTGCTGTTGCTGGCACTGACCTTGCCGCGTCGGGTGCCTGAACACAGGGCCAGTTATGCGGCGCTGATGGCCTCGTTGGCCGGGCTGTTGCGGCGCCACCGGCCGTTGCGACAGCGCGCGTTGTATCAGGCGCTGATGTTCGGTGGGTTCAGCCTGTACTGGACTGCCGTACCCCTGGCGCTGACGCAGGAGCACGGTTTGTCGCAGAGCCAGATCGCCGTATTCGCCCTGATCGGCGCGGTGGGCGCGATCGCCGCACCGATTGCCGGGCGCATGGCCGACGCGGGCCATGCGCGTCTGGGCACCCTGTTGGCCCTGACGCTGGCGCCGCTGTCGCTGCTGTTCGGGCTGACAGCGCCGGGGGCGAGTGTGGTGGGCCTGGCGCTGACCGGTGTGCTGCTGGATTTTGCCGTGCAGATGAACATGGTGATCGGTCAACGCGAGGTGTATGCACTGGATCCGGCCAGCCGTGGACGGCTCAATGCCCTGTACATGACCAGTATCTTCATTGGCGGCGCGCTCGGCTCAGCGGTGGCCAGCGCCGTTTACGCCGGGCACGGCTGGACAGGCGTGGTGCTGGTGGGCGCGGCGTTGCCGGCAATCGGGCTGTTGGTCTTCCTGATACAGGGGCGACGCGCTCGGGGTTGAGCGCTGCGCCCCTGGCATTCGTGCATCAGGCGTTGGCTTGCATGGACCTGATCAGTGTCCATAGGCGCGGGTCCTGGTAATCGTCGATCACCAGTCCTGCCCCCGCCTGCAGCAGGCGCTCGGCCGGCTGGGTGGTGGCCAGGGCCACGGTGAAGATGCCGGCATCGACCGCTGCTTTCACGCCCGGCAGCGAATCCTCGAAGGCCAGCGCCTGCTCGGCCTTGGCGTTCAGGCGTTGCAGCCCAGTGAGATAGGGCAGGGGATCGGGCTTGGGCCGCGCCAGCTCGTCAGCCACCAGCACATGCTCGAAGCGTTCGATCAGCCCCAGGGCCTGAAGCATGTGTTCGGCATTCAGGCGTGGCGCATTGGTGACCACGCACATACCCAGGCCTTGCTGCTCGGCGTGCGCCAGCAGGCGCAGCAGACCGGGCAGGGGTTCGAGGCGGGGCGACAGCTCGCGGAACAGTGCCTCCTTGCGTTCGGCCAAGGCCTGGCATTGGGCGGCATCGGCCTGAGGGAACAGTTCCTTGAACAGCAGGCCGTTGGAGCGACCGCTGACCTGTTCGTTGAACTGTGTCTGGGTCAGCTCGCGACCGTCGTGATCGTGCAGCAGCTTGCGAAAGGCCTGCAGGTGCAGGGTGTCGGTATCGGTAAGGGTCCCGTCGAGGTCGAACAGCAGGGCGGTCAGCATCGGGCTTCCTGTCAGGTGAAGAAACAATTCAGCGGCCACTATAACCAATGTGGCGACGAAGGGGGCTGTTCAGTGTTTTACGAAAAGAGTACAAATGTGCTCCATGAATACGCTCACTCCCAAACGCCGCGCCATCCTCGACTTTATCCGTGAACGCATCGCCGAACACGGTCAGCCACCGAGTCTGGCCGACATCGCCCAGCGCTTCGGCTTCGCTTCGCGGAGTGTGGCCCGCAAGCACATCAGCGCCTTGCATCAGGCGGGGTTCATCGAGGTCACGCCCAACCAGGCGCGAGGCATTCGCCTGGCCCAACCCGCGCGCCGTCCGCAGGTGCTGGAGTTGCCGGTGCTCGGTCGGGTGGCCGCCGGTGCGCCGATCGGGCCGGATCTGGACATCCACGAGCAACTGCTGATCGACCCCAGCCTGTTTCGGCTCACACCGGACTATCTGCTGAAGGTGCGCGGCGACTCGATGATCGGCGACGGCATACTCGATGGCGATCTGGTGGGCATCCTGCAGCAGGCCGAGGCCCGCGACGGGCAGATCGTCGTCGCCCGGCTCGACGGCGAGGTCACCATCAAGCGGCTGGAGCGGGTCAACGGTGGGTATCGGCTGCTGCCGCGCAACCCGGCCTATGCTGCTATCGAGGTCGGCCCCGAGCACGACTTCTGCATCGAAGGGGTGTTCTGTGGCCTGGTGAGGCGTGACTGATGGGCGCGGTGGTCGATCTCGACGCGCTGCTCGACCAGCGTCGTGTCTGGCGCGGGCGACAGGCTCAGCCCCGTGCCCTGGGCCTGCAGCCCACCGGTCATGCCGACCTGGATGCACGCTTGCCCGAAGGCGGCTGGCCACCGGCGGCGCTCAGTGAACTGCTGCTGGCCAGCCCGGGCTGCGGCGAGTTGCACTTGTTGTGGCCGACGTTGGCGCGCCTGAGCGGTGAGGGCGGGCGGGTGCTGCTGGTGGCGCCGCCGTTCATTCCCTATGCCCCGGCCTGGCAGGCCGCCGGGGTCGACCTGCGCTGGCTGGCGCAGGTCGAGGCCAAACCGGACGAAGCGCTCTGGGCTGCCGAGCAATGCCTGCGTTCGGGCAGTTGTGCGGCGGTGCTGTGCTGGCCGGAGCGGGTCGACGATCGCGCCTTGCGTCGCTTGCAGGTGGCTGCCGAAACCGGTGAGGCGCTGGCGTTCGCCTGTCGCCCGCAACAGGCGGCACACAACCCATCGCCTGCGGCCCTGCGCATCGCTATCGATACCCGCCCGGCGCAGTGGCGGGTGCTCAAGTGCCGCGGTGGCCTGGTGCCTGCGGCCCCCATCAGCACTGCCGGGCGAGGTTGATGCGCCATGCTCTGGGCTTGCATCCTGCTGCCGCAACTGGCGCTGGACACCGTCCTGCGCGGACGCGACGACGCCGATGCGCCGCTGGTGCTGTTGGCCGGTCCCGCGCAGCGTCGGGTGTTGCAAGCGGTCAATGGCGCCGCCGCAGCGCTGGGGCTGCGTGCGGGCCAGACGCTGACCGCCGCCCGCGCCTTGGCCGAAGGATTCACCTGTGTCGAGGTGGAACCGGCGCGCATCGAGCAGGTCCAGCAACTGCTGGCAGCCTGGGCCTACCGCTTCAGCGCCCAGGTCAGCCTGCACTACCCACGCGCACTGCTGCTGGAAGTGGGCTCGAGCCTGCAATTGTTCGGCCCCTGGTCACGTTTCGAGGCGCGCCTGCGCGAAGAGCTGCAGGCGTTGGGCCTGCGCCATCGCATCGTGCTGGCGAGCAATCCAGTGGCCGCTCGCATGCTGGCAAACGGTCACGATGGCCTCGCGCTGACCTGCCCCGAGCAGACCCGCGCCGCGTTGGCGAACATGCCGCTGGACCGCGTCGGTTTGCCGACCGAGGCTGCCCAGGCGTTGTCCCGCATGGGCCTGCATCGACTCGCGCAGGTGCAGGCTTTGCCTCGCGATGCCGTGGCCCGACGCTTCGCCGCCAGTGTGCAGTTACACCTGGATCACCTGTTCGGCCTGCGTGCCCTTGGCCTGGATTTCTATCAGCCGCCTGATCGCTTCGAGTCACGGCTGGAATTGAATTTCGATGTCGAGTCGCATCAGGCGTTGCTGTTTCCGTTGCGCCGTCTGCTCAACGACCTGGCAGCCTTTCTTGCCGGACGTGACTGTGGCGTGCAGCGCTTCGAGCTGCACCTGGAGCATGTCGAAGGTCCGGACACCGTACTCAAGGTTGGCCTGCTGGCTGCCGAGCGGGAGCCTGCGATGTTGTTCGAGCTGGCGCGTGGTCGCCTCGAGCCCTTGCGTATTGCCGCCCCAGTGCGCACCTTGCGCTTGCTGGCCGAGGACCTGCCAGCGTTCGTGCCCCAGCACCGAGCGTTGTTCGACCCGCGTGCGCAGCAGGCCCAGCCCTGGGAGCAATTGCGCGAGCGTCTGCGCGCCCGCTTGGGCGACGAGGCGGTCAAGAGCCTGTGCGCCGCTGCCGATCATCGTCCGGAACACGCTTGGCAGACAGCGGAGCAGGGCGCGGCGAGCGGCCTTGTGGTCATCCCTGGCAGCCGTCCTGGCTGGCTGCTGAGCCAGGCTCAAGCCTTGCCCGAATCGGGTGTGCACTGGTTGGGCAAGGCCGAACGCATCGAGTCGGGCTGGTGGGACGGTGGCGACGTGCGCCGCGACTACTACCGCATCGAAACCCGCGACGGCTTGCGCGGCTGGGCCTATCGCGATCTCGCGCAGCCTGGACCCTTGTGGCTGCAGGGCTGGTTCGCATGACGCCGCCCGAATACGCCGAGCTGCACTGCCTGTCGAACTTCAGCTTCCAGCGCGGCGCCTCAAGTGCCGACGAGCTGTTTCGTCGGGCAGGTGAGCAGGGTTACCAGGCCCTGGCCATAACCGACGAATGCACCTTGGCCGGTATCGTCAGGGCCTGGCAGGCGGCCCGCGAGCACGGCGTGCGGCTGATCGTCGGTAGCGAAGTGCGGATGCACGACGGGCCATGCCTGGTGCTGCTGGTCGAAAACCTCGAGGGCTACCAGAATCTCTGTGCGCTGATCACCCGTGCGCGGCGCCGGGCTGAAAAGGGCGAGTATCAATTGCTTGCCGAGGACTTGGAGCATCGCACCCAAGGTCTGCTGGCGCTGTGGGTTGCCGATTCACTCGCCGATCATGCCGATGCCGATTGGTTGCAGCGCCTGTTTCCCGAGCGCTTGTGGCTGGCGCTGCACCTGCACCGTGGCCCCGACGACGATCAGCGCCTGCGAGCAGTCCAGCTTCTCGCGCAGCAATTGCAATTACCGCTCGTGGCTTGCGGCGATGTGCACATGCATGTGCGCGGTCGCCGGGCCTTGCAGGACTGCATGACCGCCATCCGCCAGCACTGCAAGGTGGCTGAGGCAGGCCGCTACCTGTACCCCAACGGCGAGCGACATTTGCGCAGCCGCGATCAACTCGCTCAGCTGTATCCCGCGCCACTGTTGGCCGAGACCCTGGTCATCGCCGAGCGTTGCCGGTTCGACCTGAGCGAGCTCAAGTATCAGTACCCGCGCGAGTTGGTGCCAGACACCCATACCCCCGCCACCTGGTTACGTCACCTGTGCCTGCAGGGCGTACCGGAACGCTGGCCAGACGGCGCCGAAGACGAGGTTCATCAGGCGTTGCAACGCGAATTGGCCTTGATCGAAGAACTGGGCTACGAAAGCTACTTCCTGACGGTGCACGACATCGTCGCCTTCGCTCGACGCCAAGGCATTCTCTGCCAGGGCCGGGGCTCTGCCGCCAACTCAGTGGTGTGCTTCGTGCTGGGCATCACCGAGCTGGACCCCACCCGCCATCACCTGCTGTTCGAGCGTTTTCTGTCACGCGAACGCAATGAGCCGCCGGACATCGACGTGGACTTCGAGCACGACCGGCGTGAAGAGGTCATCCAGTACGTGTTTCGCCGGTATGGTCGTCATCGCGCAGCACTGACTGCGGTGGTCAGTACCTACCATGCTGCCGGTGCGGTACGCGATGTGGCCCGGGTGCTGGGCTTGCCGGCCGACCAGATCGATGCCCTGGCCCAGTGCTGCGGACGCTGGAGCGACCGCATACCCGACGCGCAACGCCTGAGCGAGGCCGGCTTCGAGGCGCAGAGCCCGTGGTTGCGGCGCATTCTGGTGTTGGCGGGCGAATTGATCGGCTTCCCCCGACACCTGTCGCAGCACCCCGGCGGCTTCGTCATCTCCGAGCAACCGCTGGATCGCCTGGTGCCGGTGGAGAACGCGGCGATGCCCGAACGCACGGTGATCCAGTGGGACAAGGACGACCTGGACATGGTCGGCTTACTCAAGGTCGATGTGCTTGCCTTGGGCATGCTCAGCGCTTTGCGTCGCTGCTTCGACCTGCTCAGGCAGCACCGGGGTCGTGATCTGACCCTGGCCACCATCCCCCAGGAAGACCCGGCCACCTATGCGATGATCAGCCGCGCCGAGACCATGGGCGTGTTCCAGATCGAGTCGCGGGCGCAGATGGCCATGCTGCCGCGCCTGCAGCCACGCACCTTCTATGACCTGGTGATCGAGGTGGCCATCGTGCGGCCTGGGCCGATCCAGGGCGACATGGTGCACCCGTACTTGCGTCGTCGCATGGGCGATGAGCCTGTCAGTTACCCGTCGCAGAAACTCGAAGCGGTGTTCGAACGCACCCTGGGTGTGCCTTTGTTCCAAGAGCAGGTGATGGAGCTGGCGATGGTCGCGGCCGACTACAGCCCAGGCGAGGCCGACCAATTACGTCGCAGCATGGCGGCATGGAAGCGACACGGGGGGCTGGAGCCACATCGTGTGCGGCTGCTCGAAGGCATGCAGCGCAACGGATACGAAGCAGCCTTCGCCGAACGCATCTTCGAGCAGATCAAGGGCTTCGGCAGTTATGGGTTTCCCGAATCCCATGCGGCCAGCTTCGCCTTGTTGTGCTACGCCAGCAGTTGGCTGAAGTGCCATGAGCCGGCGATCTTCACCTGTGCGTTGGTCAATAGCTGGCCCATGGGTTTCTACAGTCCCGACCAGTTGTTGCAGAACGCGCGTCGGCAGGGCATTGAGGTGCGTGCGGTGGATGTGTTCCACAGTGCATGGGACTGTACGTTGGAATTGAGGGAAGACGGCGACTTGGCGATCCGTCTGGGGTTGCGGCAGATCCGCGGCTTCAGCGAGGAGGATGCGCGGCGTCTGGAGCAGGCGCGGGCGCAGCGTGCCTGGCGCGATGTCGAGGATTTGTGTTTGCGTGCCGCCCTGGACAGCCGCGCCCGCGCGCGTCTTGCCGATGCTGGAGCCCTGAGGGCGCTGGCTGCGGACCGGCACCAGGCGCGCTGGCAGGTGGCTGCTGTGCAGGCGCAGTTGCCCTTGTTCGCAGGGCTCGAACCTGTGGCGGAAGCGGCGGTGTCATTGCCGGTGCCGACGGTGGCTGAGGAGGTGTTTGCCGACTATGCCTCGTTGGGTACGACGCTCGGACCGCATCCGTTGGTTCTGTTACGACGGCGTTTGCGGGGGTTGGGGTGCCGCAGTCTGGTGGAGCTCGAGGCGTTGGGGCATGGGGATGCGGTTGCCGTGGCTGGGATCGTGGTGGGGCGGCAGCGACCGCAAACTGCCAGTGGGGTGACCTTTGTGACGCTTGAGGATGAGCATGGGTTGCTGAATGTGGTGGTGTGGCGGGAGTTGGCGGAGCGGCAGCGGGGGGTATTGGTGGGGGCTCGGTTGTTGAAGGTCAGGGGGAGGTTGGAACGGGAGAAAGGGGTGCTGCATCTTGTTGCTCGGCGGCTTGAAGATGTCAGTGGGTTGTTGGAGGGGCTTGAGGTTAGGAGCCGGGATTTTCATTGATTCTTTTGGGGAGGGGACGGGTGGTTTGGGGGCTTATCCGGTGGCTTTGTTGAGGCTGAGTCACCTTTTCGCCCTTACGGCGACCCTCTTTTTTTCTTGGAAAAAAGAGGGGCAAAAACCGCTTGCTCCCGCATACGGCCCCTTCGCTGCGCTGCGGGGTTCCCTCGCGCCGGTGGCACTCCGGGGGTACCGCGCTTAGGGGCCATCCTGGCCCCAAGCGCTTGACGGGCATCCATGCCCGTCAACCCCCTCCATGCCACCTCTGCTCGGCCTCCTGAGGTCGCGATGGGCGGCGTCTGAACTGGCGCGCGCTTAGAAGCTGGGCGGTGGGGCAGATGTTCTGGAGCGCTGCGCGATCAAATCGGCGTTGCCGTTGCCGTTGCCGTTGCCGTTGCCGTTGCCGTTGCCGTTGCCGTTGCCGTTGCCGTTGCCGTTGATCTTGATCTTGATCTTGATCTTGATCTTGATCTTAGTGCGCGGTAGTTCAAACACCGCCAACCGCGACCTCAGGAGGCCGAGCATAGGCGTTGCGCAGGGAGGTGACGGGCATGGATGCCCGTCAAGCGCTTGGGGCCAGGACGGCCCCTAAGCGCGGTCCTCCCGGAGCGACGCCGGCGCGAGGGGACCCCTGCGCGCAGCGCAGGGGCCGGATGCGGGAGCAAGCGGTTTTTGCCCCCCTTTTTTCCAAGAAAAAAAGGGGGTCGCCGTAAAGGCGAAAAGGTGACTAAAACCCAATACAAATCAAAGAGATGCAACAAAAAATAGCAGGCACCACCAGCCCCCCTACAACCCCAACCGCCCCCGAACAACCTGCTCCAAGACCCCCCACATCCCCTCATCCAAACTAAACGCCACATTGAACCTCATCCACCCCGTCACCCCCGCATCGACCATGAACAACTGCCCAGGCCCCAACATCACCCCCGCCTCGAGCGCCTCGTCCAACAACGCCGCGCTATCAGGAATCCCCGGATGCCGCGTCCAGATATACATCCCCTCATCCGACTCGGTGAACAGCTCGAACCCCATCCGCTGCAGGCGCCCCCCGACCACTTGGTGCGCTTGCGCCAGGCGCTGGCGCAGACGCTTGAGGTGTTTGCGCCAGCGCCCATCGATCACCGCCGCATACACCACCCGCTCCATCACCTGAGAGGTGGTCAGCCCCGAGCGCATCTTCAACTGCAACAACCTTTGCATCAGTTCCGACTCAGCCACCAGATAGCCGACCCGCACGTTCGGCGAGATGCTCTTGGAATAGCTGCCCACATACACCACCTGCTGCAAGTGGTCGAGGCTGGCCAGGCAAGGCTGCGGATTGGCGATCATGTCCGCATACAAGTTGTTCTCCACCAAGCGCACCCCATGCTGCGACGCCAGTTGCAGCAGACGGTGCAGTTGCGCCAGCGGCGTGCGCGAACAGGTTGGGCTGTGCAGGTGCGGCTGGGTGAAGAACACCGTCGGTCGATGTTCGGCCAGCAGCCGCTGCAGTTGGTCCAGGTCATAGCCAGCCGGCGTGCGCGGCACCCCCACCAGCGTGGCACCCTGAAAGCGCAGGATGCTCATCAGGTTGGGATAGCCCGGGTCGTCGACCAGCACCACGTCACCCGGGCGCACCAGCGTGCGTACCGCCAGGTCCAGTGCCTGACTGGCGCCGTGGGTGAGCATCAGCTGCGCCGGGTTGACCACGATCGACAGCTCCTGCTGCAGATTCTGCGCGGTGAGCGCGCGCAGCTCCGGCAGGCCCATCGGGTCGCCGTAGCCGGACAGCTCCAGCGGACTGCCGGCCACCTGGCGCATGCCCCGGCGCAGGCCGTCTTCATACATCCAGTCGTTGGGTAGCCAGCCGCAACCGGGCTTGAACGGCAACTGGCGGGTTTCGAAGATCTGCTGCAGGTACCATTCCGAGTTGAACGATGGTCGGGTTGCGTCTGCGGTCGGGGTCTGGGCGTCGAGCACCTCGCCGGCCGTGCGACTGACGAAGAAACCGGCGTTGCCGCGACTGACCAGCAGCCCTTGGGCCACCAAACGGTCATAGGCTTCGACGACGGTGAAGGTGCTCACCGAGTAGGTCGAGGCGAACGCGCGGATCGACGGCACCTTGGCGCCGGGCTTGAGGGTCTGGTTGTCGATGAGTGCGCGCAGGCCGTCGATGATCTGGTTGACCAGCGGGGTAGGGGCGTCGGGGTGTAGTCGCAGCATGGGGGGGCCTTCAGGGGTGCAGAGCGGCGGGCGCCTGCGCGGTGTCGCAGGTGTATTGCATGGGCGGCCTGTACAGTGCAGTGCGGATTTCATGCCACTGTGCATGGCTCTCTGTGTCGGACATTTTTACATTAGGTGTCAGATATCGCCAGATGTAGCACGTTCAGTACGTCCGAGCGGCCACGTTCGGACGCGTCAGCAGGCCGCCATGGAAGGTCTGCGTGTGTTTCTCACACCTCCTGCCCGCATTAGCGCTGATGTAAAGGTGAGGCCGATAACCATCGGGGTTTCACAGTTTTCCTTGGATAAAAAGAAACACGGGGTACACAACTGATGGACGCAACATCCACATCCTCCACCACCGCGAAAGGCGGGCACGAGAGCCAGCTCAGTGCCTCGCTCAAGTCGCGCCACCTGACGATGATGTCGATCGCCGGGGTGATCGGCGGCGCCTTGTTCGTCGGCTCCGGCAGCGTGATCCACAGCGCCGGTCCAGCGGCTGTCCTGGCGTATCTCGCCGGCGGCATCCTGGTGGTGCTGATCATGCGCATGCTCGGCGAGATGGCGACGTCTTCGCCGGACACCGGCTCGTTCTCCACCTACGCCGACCGCGCCATCGGGCGCTGGGCCGGTTTCACCATCGGTTGGCTGTACTGGTGGTACTGGGTCATCCTCATGGCGTGGGAAGCCTACGTGGCGGGCAAGATCCTGCACGGTTTCTTCCCCGGCGTCAGCGTCAACGTGTTCGTGTTGGCGACCACTTTGCTGCTGATCACTGTGAACTTCTTCAACGTCAAGCACTACGGCGAGTTCGAATTCTGGTTCGCCTTGATCAAGGTGGTGGCGATTGTCTGCTTCCTGGTGGTGTGTACCGCGGCGGTGCTGAACATCTGGCAATTCGGTGAGGTGCGCGGGATTACCCACCTGACCGCCGAAGGCTTCATGCCCAACGGCATCACCACGGTGATCGGTGCCTTGCTCGGGGTGATGTTCGCCTTTCTCGGCGCCGAGATCGTCACCATTGCCGCGTCCGAAGCGAAGGACCCGGCCACCCAGATCGTCAAGGCGACCAACTCGGTGGTTTGGCGCGTGTGCCTGTTCTATGTCGGCTCGATCTTCCTGATCGTCTGCCTGGTGCCGTGGAACGACCCGCATTTGGGCGTTTCCGGCTACGGCGCCTACCGTCGCACCCTGGAACTGCTGGGCGTGCCCTATGCCGAACTGCTGATGAACTTCGTGGTGCTGACCTCGGTGAGCAGTTGCCTGATTTCCGGCCACTACACCGCCTCGCGCATGCTGTTCTCGCTGTCCCAGCGCGGCGACGCACCGTCGTTCTTCAAGATCACCCGCGCCGGTACTGGCGTGCCGGTGTACGCGATCATGGGGTCGTGCGTGGTGGCGATTTTCTGCGCACTGATCAACTTCAGCGACACCCTGCGTCCGAAGGATGTCCTGGACACGCTGATGAACACCACGGGCATGATCGCCTTGCTGGTGTACCTGGTGATCGCCTTCTCGCAGTTGCGCATGCGTCGCAAGCTGATCGCCGAAGGCCGCGAGGTACGCCTGAAGATGTGGCTGTTCCCTTGGCTGACCTACCTGGTGATCGCCTTCATCGTGGCCGCACTGGTGACCATGGCGTTCATGGCTGACTACCAGGAAATCGTGCTGTCCACCGGTATTGCCGCGGCCGTCGTGGTGGCCATGGGCGTCGTGCACCAGATCCGCAGCGCCAAGCGTCACTGACGTTTCGCCGCTCGTCACGCGCGGTCGACTCTCCCAGGGTCGGCCGCGTTTTTGTATGTGGCCGCTAGCGGCGCCTGACCACGGTGATCCAGTCGGTGTAGTGGCTGACCGTGATGGGCAGCGCGGCCTCCAGCGACTGCAAGGCCTCGTCGCTGTCGTCCAGCGCCAGATCGTCGGCCACTCGCAGGTCGGCCAGCGAGGCGGCGCTGAATAGCAGCACGCCACGGTGATGTCGAGCCAGGCGTTCGAGCACTTCGTTCAACGCTTGGCCAGTGCCCGGCAGGCGTTCCAGATACCAGGCCGCTTGGGCATCGCCACCATCGGCCTTGATCGGTGTGCTGTGGCCTTGGGCATCGAAGCGCAGGTAATGACTGCGGTTCAGTGACAGGCGCCCATCATTGCCTTGGAATTCGACCCGACCGTCGAGCACGGTCACCTCGCTGCTGTCCTGCAGCCGTTCGACGATCAGCGTGGCGTCCAGTGGCCGTAGGGTGGCGTACGGGGTGACGATGTACAGCGGTCGGGTGTCGCCCCTGGCCGCTTCCAGCAGCAGTTGCCCCTTGAGTAGGTGGATGCGGCGTTGCGTCCTGTCGAACTCCAGATCCACGGCCGAGCCGTTATCCAGGGTCAGCAGGCTGCCGTCTTCCAGTTGCCGGGTCAGGCGGTTCTGGCTATCGGTGGACAGATCCGACACGTCGAAGCCTTGGCCCATCCAGGGCGAGGCGAGCAGCAGCGATGCGCCGACCAGAGCGAGGAGGGCGATGGGCAAGGCAAGGGGTGAGGAGCGCAAGGATTTCATGGTTGGCAGCATGTATGGACTAAGCGGATGACCTTCGCCTTCGTCTGTCAGTTCCAGCCTTCGCAGGCATGATCTGTTTCTGACGAAACGAATCGGTGCGGCACTTACCCCAGACCAGCACCGAAAGGCATATGCTGATACTTCCCCCTGCCCAAGGAGCTGCCCATGGCCTGGTCTGCCACTCAGTATTCGTTGTTCGAAAACGAGCGCACCCGCGCCGTGCGCGACTTGCTTGCGGCGGTGCCGCCGCGCCCGGTCCGTCACGCTACCGACCTGGGCTGTGGCCCCGGCAACTCCACCGAAGTGCTGCTGCAACAGTACGGTGATGCGTTGGTGGTGGCGTTGGACAGTGATCAGGACATGATCGACAAGGCCCGTGAGCGTGCCCGTCTGAAGGTGCCCCGGGTACGCTGCGAGGTGGCGGACATCGCGCTTTGGAACGCCGCCGAACCTCAGGACCTGATTCTCGCCAACGCCTCCTTGCAGTGGCTGCCCGAGCATGGCGCGCTGTACCCACACCTGGTGCAACAGCTTTCCGAAGGTGGCAGCCTGGCGGTGCAGACCCCTGACAACCTGGACGAGCCTGCACATCGGCGCATGCGCGAGATTGCCGGCCAAGGACCGTGGAAAGAAAAATTCACTGACTTCGCCCTGCCGCCACGGCACAGCGCCACGTTCTACTACGACCTGCTCAGCCCGCTGTGCGCACGGGTAGACGTCTGGCGCACCACCTATCACCACCCACTGAGCGGTGGCGCCGAAGCGGTGGTGGAGTGGTTCAAGGGCTCGGGTCTGCGGCCTTACCTGGCGCGCCTGGATGAGGACGAACGCGCGGCGTTCCTGCAGTTGTACCTGCAAGCGATGCAGCAGGATTACCCAGCCGCGACCGACGGCAAGGTGCTGCTACCCTTTCCACGATTGTTCGTGGTGGCCACGCGCTGAGTGCGGCGCCGGCGAGCATCAATCCTCGGCATTTTCCTGGACCATCTGCAGGAACGTCGCCACCACCCGGCGCGAGCGCTGCTCATCGAGGCACACCAGGGTTTCGCTCAAGCGCCGATGGCAGTCCTCGATCGGTAGTGCGCACAAGCGGGCATCGGCGCCGAATTCGGCCGCCGACACCACGCCCACGCCAATTCCCGCCACGACCGCTTCGCGCGCGGCTTCGCGGCCTTGCACCTCGATGGCCGTGCGCACGCGCAGGCCGGCGCGCTGCATTTCCTCTTCCAGTACCTGCCGGGTCACCGAGCCGGGTTCGCGCAGCACCAGTGGCGTGTCGTCCAGGTCGGCAAGACGGAGGGCGCCGCGTGTCGCCCAGGGGTGCTGGGCGCAAACGAATGCCACCAGCGGGTCGCTGCGGATCGGCAGGCAGAACAGCCGTTCATCCGTCACCTCGCAGGCGAGCAGCGCCAAGTCGGCCTGGTAGCGAAATAGCCGGGCCAGCGACTGGTCGCTGTTGCCCGTTTCGACCTTGACCTGGATGCCCGGATAACGCTGACAGAAGCGTGCGATCTGCGGCAGTACATGCACCGGCGCGTCCACCGCCAGCACCAGGCTGCCGGTGTCCAGGGCGCGGGAGTCCTGCAACAGCTCGACGGCCTCGGCTTCGCAGGCAAATAGCCGTCGAGTGATGCCGAACAGGCGCTCACCCAGGTCGGTCAGCCCCACGGTGCGCTTGTTGCGCTGGAACAGCAGGATGCCGAAGCGTTCTTCCAGCTTGCGTACTTGATCGGAGACGGCAGGCTGGGTCAGGCACAGATACTCGGCGGCACGGGTGAAGTTGTGATGCAGGGCGACGGCGTGGAAGGCTTTGAGCTGGGCGTGCGAAACCGACATGGACGTCTCCAACGACAGTAGTGAAAGCTTGGCTTATGACTGACATACGATAAATCGATTTTTCTTATTGTTCAGCGCTTGTTTTGATACCGCCCTGTCTTTTGCTTTCGTCTACAAGGAACTCGCGCAATGAGACCGTTCTGGCTGCAGCAGGCGCTGGCGTCACAGTCTGGGTCGCCGTGTCCCCCATTGCAGGGCGATGTGCGTTGCAATGTCTGCATCGTCGGCGGCGGCTACACCGGCCTGTGGACCGCGCTGATGCTCAAGCAGGCCCAGCCGACGCTGGATGTGCTGCTGATCGAGGCGGATATCTGCGGGGCCGGCGCGAGTGGTCGCAATGGTGGCTGTGCGCTGTCGTGGTCGGCCAAGTATTTCACCTTGGAACGGCTGTTCGGTGTGGCCGAGGCGGTGCGCCTGGTGAGCGAGTCCGAGCGCAGCATCGCCGCCATCGGCGCGTTCTGCCAGGCGCACGGCATCGACTGCGATTACCGCCGTGACGGCACGCTGTATACGGCCACTAATGCCGCACAGGTGGGCAGCACCGATGCGGTGATCGCGGCGCTCGAGCGCCAGGGCATCAGCAGCTTCCAGCGTCTGCCGTTGCCGCAGGTGCAGCGCCGCGCCGGCTCGCGCCGGCACCTGGAGGGCTGGTTCTCGCCAGCGGCGGCCACCGTGCAACCGGCGAAGCTGGTGCGCGGGCTGCGCCGGGTGGCGCTGCAGCACGGCGTGCGAATTCATGAAGGCACGGCGATGACGCAGTTGCAGCATGGCTCAGTGGTGGCGGTGCACACGCCTCACGGCACTGTCCGCGCCGATCGCGTGGTGTTGGGGCTCAATGCCGCGATGGCGCGCCAGTTCCGGGCGTTCGAGCGCAGCGTGGCGATCGTTTCCAGCGACATGGTCATCACCGAGCCGTGCGCTGAGCTGCTGCACCAGACCGGACTGGACAGCGGCGTCAGCGTGCTCGACTCGCGGATTTTCGTGCATTACTACCGCACTACCGTCGATGGTCGGCTGATGCTGGGCAAGGGCGGCAATACGTTCGCCTACGGTGGGCGTCTGTCCAAGGTGTTCGACCAGCCTTCGCCGTATCGTGCGCTGCTCCAGCGCACCTTGAGCGAGTTCTTTCCGAGTCTGGCCGAGGTGCCGCTGGCGGCGAGCTGGAACGGCCCATCGGATCGCTCGGTCAGCGGCCTGCCGTTCTTCGGTCGACTGGACGGGCAAGCCAACGTGTTCTACGGCTTGGGTTACTCCGGCAGCGGTGTCGGACCCTGCCACATGGGCGGACAGATCCTCTCGTCGCTGGCCTTGGGCCTGGATAATGCCTGGACCCGCTCACCGCTGGTGCGTGGGCCGCTGGGACTGTTTCCGCCAGAGCCCATCCGCTACCTCGGTTCGTTGCTGGTGCGCGAGGCCATCCGCCGCAAGGAGCGCGCCGAAGACCGAGGGCAAAGGCCTCGGCGGCTCGATGTTCGCCTGGCCAAGTTCGCGGCCGCGGCGGGGAAGGCCGACAAGGGGTGAGGATTTCTTGTCGAACCGGTCGGCGAGGGCGTATAAACTCTCCCCACTTTTTGGCCGGTCGCTTCCTGAACCGGCCGCGCAGACAAGAGAGTCGAGATGGGCGCACAGTGGAAAGCCAAACATAGAGAAGCCGCCGCCAATGCCAAGGGCAAGATCATGGGCAAGCTGGCCAAGGAAATTCAGATCGCGGCCAAGTCTGGCGCCGACCCGGACATGAACCCGCGCCTGCGCCTGGCCGTGGAGCAGGCGAAAAAGGCGTCGATGACCCGCGAGACCCTGGAGCGCGCGATCCGCAAGGGCGCCGGCCTGGATGGCGATACGGTGCAGTACTCGGCCGTGAGCTACGAGGGCTTCGCACCGCATCAGGTGCCGCTGATCGTCGAGTGCCTGACCGACAACGTCAACCGCACTGTCGCGCAGGTCCGCGTGCTGTTCCGCAAGGGTCAACTGGGCGCCAGCGGCTCGGTGGCGTGGGACTTCAACCACGTCGGTCTGATCGAAGCCACCCCGGTGGGCGACGCCGACCCGGAAATGGCTGCCATCGAAGCCGGTGCCCAGGACTTCGAGGAAGGAGACGAAGAAGGTTCGACCTTGTTCATCACCGACACCACCGACCTGGACGCGGTGCAGAAAGCCCTGCCTGATCACGGCTTCACCGTGACGTCGGCGAAGATCGGCTACACGCCCAAGAACCCGGTGAGCGCGGCCAGCCTGAGCGCCGAGGCCCTGGCCGAGGTCGAGGCGTTCCTGGAAGCGATCGACGAGAATGACGACGTTCAGAACGTGTATGTCGGCCTGACCGACTGATCAGCACCAAGCGCCGCTGCCGCCCCTTGGCCAATTCGCTCGCCACCGGGCGGCCAGCGTTTCAGGAAGGCCCGCCATGACCCCCACTTTCGCCTCCCTGAGCCTTGCCCACCTGCGTACCCTCGACTGTCTGCTGCGGCTGAAGAATCTCAGCCATGCCGCCGAGCGCCTGGGCTGCAGTCAGCCGGCACTGAGCCGTCAACTGGCCCATCTGCGCGACGCTTTCGACGATCCGCTGCTGGTGCGTCAGGGCCGTGGCTACGTACTCAGTGAGCATGCCGAAACCTTGGTCGAGCCGCTGCGTCAGGTACTCGAAGAACTCAGTGCGCTGCGCCAGCCGCCGGTGTTCGATCCGGCCCGGTGCGAGCGTCGGTTCTGTCTGGCTGCATCCGACTACGTGGCCGAGTTCATGCTGCCCGTATTGGTGGAAGCGCTGGAGCGTGAAGCACCAGGCGTGTCGCTGGAGTACCGCACTTGGCAGGCCGGGGAATACGGGCTATTGGCCAGCGGTGAGGTTGACCTCGCCACCACCCTGTTCGACGAGTCTCCGGCGAACCTGCATGGCCGCCTGCTCGGCGAGGATCAGGCGGTGTGCCTGATGGCCGCCGATCACCCACTGACCGCAGGCGTCGCCGTCAGTCAAGCGGACTATCTGGCCTATCGGCATGTGCGGGTGTCTGGCGGCGGTGACAAGGACAGCTTCATCGATCGCCACTTGCGCACTCAAGGCCTGCAGCGACGCCTGCAATTGCAGGTGCCGTTCTTTGGCGCCATGGTCAAGGTGATCGGACAGGGCCAGGCGCTGGCTACCGTGCCGGAACACATCGCCCGACAACTGTGCCGTCTGCACGGCCTGGCCTGGCGACCGCTGGGTTTCGTCGCCCACAGCCAGCGCTACTGGGTGGTGTGGCACCAGCGCTTGCAGGCGTCTGCCGAGCACCGCTGGTTGCGCAATCGGGTGTTCGAGCTGTGGCGTCAGTCGTCCTTCGGAGTCGAGGGTGGGCATGCGCACGTGCCATAGCAGCTATGCGCGAAGCGGGGTTATTGCTGGGAGGCGGCTGGCCTAGACTGGACCGATTGCCGCGTGTCTGGGGCTGCCCCGACACTTCATCCGCCCAGGAGCCCTCTTGTGACCCCCGAACAATTCCGTCAGCACGGCCACCAGCTCATCGACCTGATCGCCGATTACCGCCAGCGCGTTGGCGAGCATCCGGTGATGGCTCAGGTCGAGCCGGGCTACTTGAAGGCGGCGCTGCCCGAGCAAGCGCCACAACAAGGCGAGCCTTTCGCCGCGATTCTCGACGATGTGCTCCAGCAGGTGATGCCTGGCCTCTCCCATTGGCAGCATCCGGATTTCTACGGCTACTTCCCGTCCAATGGCACGTTGTCGTCGGTACTCGGCGATTTTCTCAGCACCGGTCTAGGCGTCTTGGGCTTGTCCTGGCAATCCAGCCCGGCCTTGAGCGAGCTGGAGGAAGTCACGCTCGACTGGCTGCGCCAGTTGTTGGGCCTGTCGCCGCAGTGGAGTGGGGTGATCCAGGACACCGCCTCGACCAGCACCTTGGTCGCGCTGATCAGTGCCCGTGAACGCAGTAGCGGCTATGCCTTGGCCCGGGGCGGTCTGCAAAGCCAGGACAAACCGTTGATCGTGTACGTCAGCGCCCAAGCCCACAGCTCAGTGGACAAAGCGGCGCTGCTGGCCGGCTTCGGCCGTGACAACATCCGCCAGATCCCGACCGACGAGCACTTCGCGCTGCGTCCCGAGGCGCTGCAAGCGGCCATCGATCAGGACCTGGCTGCCGGCAATCAGCCCTGCGCGGTGGTCGCTACCCTCGGGACTACCGCGACCACCGCACTGGACCCGCTGCGGGGCATCGGTGACATCGCCCAGGCGAGGGGCGTATGGCTGCATGTCGATGCGGCGATGGCCGGCTCGGCGATGATCCTGCCGGAGTGCCGCTGGATGTGGGACGGCATCGAGCTGGCTGATTCGCTGGTGGTCAATGCGCACAAATGGCTGGGGGTGGCTTTCGACTGCTCGCTGTATTACGTGCGCGATCCACAGCACCTGATCCGGGTGATGAGTACCAACCCCAGCTACTTGCAGTCGTCGGTGGACGATGAGGTGAAGAACCTGCGCGACTGGGGCATACCGCTGGGCCGGCGCTTCCGTGCCCTGAAGCTGTGGTTCATGTTGCGCAGCGAAGGGGTCGAGGCGTTGCAGCAGCGCTTGCGCCGCGACCTGGACAACGCCCGTTGGCTGGCTGAGCAGGTCGGCGCCGCGCCAGACTGGGAACTGCTGGCGCCGGTGCAGTTGCAGACCCTATGCTTGCGCCACCGTCCGGCGACGCTGGACGGCGATGCTCTGGACGCGCATACGCGCGGCTGGGCGGACCGGCTCAATGCCTCGGGCAAGGCCTATGTCACCCCCGCGACCCTGGACGGCCGCTGGATGGTGCGGGTGTCGGTCGGCGCGTTGCCGACCGAACGGGCGAATGTCGAGCGTCTTTGGGCGAACCTGCAGGCGGTGGTGGAGGCCCCTGTCAGGGGCTGACCACCTCGAAGCTGCTCTTGCGACTGGCATCGTACGCGGCTTTCTCCAAGGGCTTGGCCTGCGGATTACCCAGGTCGTCCATGGCCAGGCGGTAGGTTTCCGGGGCCAAGTAAGCGGCCAGCGCACAGACGCAAGTGATGACGAACGCCAGCCCGCCGACCACCAGCCAGATGTGCGTCGAGCCCGGCGGTGCGACGGCTGCGAACAGCGCCGGGAGCATGGCGGTGAGCATGGTGCCGATGTTCTGCGCGATGGCCATGGCCGAAACCCGGTAGCGGGTTTGGAACAGCTCGGGGTAGAAGCTGGGGAACACCGCGTTGTAACCCTGGTAGACCAGGCCCCACATCAGGATCGAGCCGGCGATGGCCAGCGGCACATTCTGGATGCTGATGGCGTACAGGTAGACGAACGCCAGCAGCCCCGAACCCAGGCAGCCGGCGATCATGGTCGGGCGGCGCCCGATACGGTCGGACAGGTTGCCGACGAAGGGAATCACCAGCACCGCGACGATATTGCCCACCACCGGGATCCACAGGTACACGCTCTTGTCGAAGCCGATGCCGTAGGCCGGTTGCACCGCATAGGCCGCGCCGAAGATGGTCGCCACCACCGGGATCACGTTCATCAGCGCCATGAACATCACCAGCACCATGTGCTTCCAGCTGTGGCGGAAGGCCTCGCCGATGGGCGACTTGGCCACCTTGTCCTGGCGCTCTTCCTGGACGAACGCCGGGGTTTCATGCACCTCTTTGCGAATGATGAAGCCGGCAATGAGCACCACGGCGCTCATCAGGAACGGGATGCGCCAGCCCCAGTCGTTGAAGGCTTCGCTGGGCATGAAGTAGGCCAGCGGCAGGAACACGGCCGCCGCCATCACCTGGCCGGCCTGCACGCCTTGCAAGGTATAGCTGGCGTAGTAGCCACGGCGACCGAACGGCGCGTGCTCCATGATCATCGAGCTGGCGCCGGAAATTTCTCCGGCCACGGCGAAGCCTTGGATCAGGCGCAGCACCACCAGTAGCGCGGGGGCGAGCAGGCCGATGTCATGGTAGGTGGGCAGCAGGCCCACGGCCATGGTCGACAGCCCCATCAGGAACATGCACAGCAGCAGCACGTTCTTGCGCCCGCGGGTATCGCCCCAGTGCCCGAGCACGAAGGCGCCGACGGGGCGGGCCAGGTAGCCGACGCCATAGGTGGCCAGGGAGGCAATGATGGCGATTTTCGGGTCGGTGGATGGGAAGAAGATCTGCGGGAAGATCAGTGCTGCCGCCTGGGCATAGATGAAAAAGTCGTAGTACTCGAGGGCCGAGCCGATCCAGCCACTGGCGGTGGCTTTCTTGGCCTGGGAAGAATGGGCCATGGTGTCTCCGTTGTTCTTGTCTGTTGTCGGAAGGCAGTCGCCCTCGGGCAGGCATGGGCCCGGATGGCAGCGACGAACGCATGGTTGTCCAGAGATTCAGAGTGAATCAATTGGCGTTGATGGGTTCTGTTCGATTACCGAACGCAAACTAACCATTTCGTACAAAGAGCGTTGCCGATGCGACTTTACCTGCGAATAATCGATCCTGCCATCGTCGAGAACAAGCGGGCTCTTCGGTAGACGAACCGGTGCCTGCGCGAACAACAAGGGACTTACCATGCAGCGCTCCATCGCCACCGTATCCTTGAGCGGCACCCTGCCTGAGAAGCTCGAAGCCATTGCTGCCGCTGGCTTCGACGGCGTCGAGATCTTCGAGAACGACCTGCTGCACTATGCCGGGTCCCCACGGGAAATCCGCCAGTTGTGCGCGGACCTGGGCATTGCCATCACCTTGTTTCAACCGTTCCGCGACTTCGAGGGATGCAAGCGCGAGCGCCTGCAGAAAAACCTCGACCGCGCCGAGCGCAAGTTCGACCTGATGCAGGAACTGGGCACCGATCTGGTGCTGGTGTGCAGCAATGTGCAGGCCGATGCCTTGGGCGAGGAACAGGTGCTGGTCGATGACCTGAGGCTACTGGCCGAGCACGCGGGTGCACGTGGCTTGCGCATCGGCTACGAAGGTCTGGCCTGGGGCCGACACGTCAATACCTGGCAACAGGTGTGGAACCTGGTGCGCCAGGCCGATCACCCCGCGCTGGGCGTGATTCTCGACAGCTTCCATACCCTCTCGCTCAAGGGCGATCCGCGCGGCATCCGCGACCTGCCCGGCGACAAGATCTTCTTCGTGCAGATGGCCGATGCGCCGATCCTGGCCATGGATGTGCTGGAGTGGAGCCGACATTTCCGCTGCTTCCCCGGCCAGGGTGAACTGGACCTGGCGGGTTTTCTCGCGCCGATCATTGCCAGTGGCTATCGCGGCCCGCTGTCGCTGGAAATCTTCAACGATGGCTTCCGTGCGGCGCCGACTCGGCAGAATGCCGCTGACGGACTGCGTTCGCTGTTGTATCTGGAGGAAAAGGCACGTCTGCGCCTGGCTGAGCAAGCCCAGGCGGTGGAGCCCGGTATCTTGTTCGCGCCGCCTGCGGCCAGTCGCTACGACGGCGTCGAGTTTCTCGAGTTCGCGGTGGACGAGGCGGTCGGTGCGCGTCTGGGCGGCTGGTTGAAACGGCTTGGCTTTGCCGAGGCGGGCCAGCACCGCAGCAAGGCGGTCAGGCTGCTGCGCCAGGGTGACATCAATCTCGTGCTCAACGCCGAACCCTATTCGTTCGGCCACAACTTTTTCGAGGCGCATGGCCCGTCGCTGTGCGCGGCGGCGCTCCGGGTGGACGATGCGCAGGCCGCGCTGCAGCGCGCGGTGGCCTACGGTGGTCAGCCGTTTCGCGGGCTGGTCGGGCCCAACGAGCGTGAGCTCGCTGCCGTGCGCGCGCCCGATGGCAGCCTGATCTACCTGGTCGAGTCTGCCACGGCCGGGCAGAGCATCTATGACAGCGACTTCCGTGTGGACCCACAGGCCAGCGCTACGGGTGGGCTGCAACGCATCGATCACATGGCCCTGGCGCTGCCGGCCGATGCTCTGGACAGTTGGGTGTTGTTTTATAAGAGCCTGTTCGACTTCACGGCCGATGACGAAGTGGTGTTACCCGACCCCTATGGCTTGGTGAAGAGTCGGGCGCTGCGCAGTCCCTGCGGGACGTTGCGTCTGCCGCTGAACATCTCGGAGAACCGCAATACTGCCATCGCCCATGCGCTATCGAGCTATCGCGGCTCGGGCGTACACCATATTGCCTTCGATTGTGCAGACATCTTCGCCGAGGTCACGCGTGCCAAGGACGCCGGGGTGCCGTTGCTGGAGATCCCCCTGAACTACTACGATGACTTGGCGGCGCGCTTCGACTTCGACGACGAATTTCTCAGTGAGCTGGCCTACTACAACGTGTTGTACGACCGCGATGCCCAAGGCGGTGAGTTGTTCCATGTGTACACCGAGCCGTTCGAGGAACGTTTCTTCTTCGAGATCATCCAGCGCAAGGGCGGCTATGCAGGGTATGGCGCGGCGAACGTGGCGGTGCGTCTGGCGGCGCTGGCCAAGCTGCGCGGTAGTGCGACGAAGTAGCCAGATGTGGGGCTTCGCTGGGGCCTTCAGGCGTCGCGACGAAGCCCTTCGAGCGCCAGGTCAGAACCAGCGGTCATTGCGTTTACGGCCGCGGGTCAGCGCCGGCAAGATCAGGCCCACCAACAGGCCGGCGCCGGCAATGCTGCCGCCGTACACCATGTAGCGCATCATCACCTGCTTGTTCTCGTCGCCCAGGCGCGCCTGGGTATCGCGCAGCGTCGACTGGGACTGCTCGAGCTGCTCATCCAAGGTTTTGTTGCGCGCTTGCAGCTCGTCGATCAACGCCTTGCGTGAGTCCAGGGTCTCCTGCATGCCTTGCACGCGAGTCTTCCAACTGTCGTCGATGGTCTTGAGCTGACCAGAGAGCTCCGCCACCTGAGCATCGAGCTGGGGTAGGCGCTCATTCTGGCCGGGCACCGCTTGCAGGTCGCTGGTGAGGATCCACACCAGGTCGCCGCTTTGGCCGCGCACCTGGCTGTAGTTGCCCTGGCTGCTGACCAGCGTCACCTTCTGTCCGGATTTCAGCGTGCCGACGATACGGTGGCCGTCGGTCGGACCGCTGCGCACATAAGTGCTGAGGCTGTCACTGACCCAGCGCGCATCGGTGCTGGCCTCTTCGGCATCGGCCAAGGGGGCCGCAACGAGCAGCGAGGCGAACAGCACGGGGAGGGCGAGGGTGGCGCGGCGGAATTCGGGCATGGTGGTCTTCGCAGAAGCAGTAACGGATGAAAAGCCCGGTGAATGGGCCGTGAGCCGATCGGTGGATTGACCGTCAGCCAAAGACCTTTTTTTTGTGGTCTGGTTCACTGCTCAGCGGAGGAAAAGTCTGCGAGGTGTTGCGAGAAATGTATTACCCACGACATCCTTCGGTGAAGGAAGCCGCAGCGACGAAGCGCCGCTGCGGCAGAGGCAAAATTCCAGGAACTCAGGTCACGACCTGATAGCACGGCACATAGGCCGCACCGCCAGGAAGCTTCATCCGGTGCTGGTCGACGAACGCCTGCAGCAGCTTGCCGAGCGGGTCGAGAATCGCCTGATCACCGCGGATCTGGTAAGGACCATGCTCCTCGATCAGGCGGATGCCCTTGTCCTTGACGTTGCCCGCGACGATGCCGGAGAACGCCCGACGCAGGTTGGCGGCCAGTTCGTGGGGCGGCAGGTCGCGGCGCAGGGCCAGGTCGGCCATGTTCTGGTGGGTGGGGTCGAACGGATGCTGGAAGCCGCCGTCGATCTTCAGCAGCCAGTTGAAGTGGAAGGCGTCGTTGCGCTCGCGGCGGAACTGCTTGACCGCCTTGAGGCCTTCAACCATGTGTCGAGCCACTTCGGCCGGGTCGTCGATGATGATCTGGTAATGACGCTGCGCGGCCTCGCCGAGGGTGGCGCCGACGAACGCATGCAGTTGCTGCAGGAACGGCTCGGCGCTGCGCGGTCCCGTGAGAATGACCGGGAAGGGCAGGTCGTGGTTGTCCGGGTGCATGAGAATGCCGAGCAGGTACAGGAACTCTTCGGCCGTGCCCGCGCCACCGGGGAAAATGATGATGCCGTGGCCGACACGTACGAACGCCTCCAGGCGTTTTTCAATGTCCGGCAGGATCACCAGTTCGTTGACGATGGGGTTGGGCGCCTCGGCGGCGATGATGCCCGGCTCGGTCAGGCCCAAGTAGCGGCTGCCGGCCATGCGCTGCTTGGCATGGGCGATGGTGGCGCCCTTCATCGGACCTTTCATCACGCCGGGGCCGCAGCCGGTGCAGATGTCGAGCTTGCGCAGGCCCAGTTCGTGGCCGACCTTCTTGGTGTACTGGTATTCCTCGGTGCTGATCGAGTGACCGCCCCAGCACACCACCATCTTCGGCTCCACGCCCGGGCGCAAGGTGCGCGCGTTGCGCAGCAGGTGGAAGACATAGTCGGTGATGCCCTGTGAGCTCTCCAGGTCGATGCGCTGGCTGGCCAACTCGCTTTCGGTGTAGACGATGTCGCGCAGCGCGCTGAACAGCATTTCGCGGGTGCTGGCGATCATTTCACCGTCGACGAACGCGTCGGCCGGTGCATTGAGCAGCTCCAGGCGCACGCCTCGGTCCTGCTGGTGAATGCGCACCTCGAAGTCCTTGTAGGCTTCAAGGATGGTCTTGGCGTTGTCGACATGCGCGCCGGTGTTGAGGATGGCCAGGGCGCATTGGCGGAAGAGGGTATAGAGGCTGCCGGTACCGGCCTGACTCAGTTGCTGGACTTCACGTTGCGACAGTGTCTCCAGGCTGCCCTTGGGGCTGACGGAGGCGTTGATGACATTGCGGTGGGGCATCAAAGTCTTTCCTGTGCGGGTAAAACATCCTTCTTTGACACCACCATACCGACAATTGCACCTGGCAACGAGAGGGCCGGCAAAGAATCTGCGGCTGCGCGTTCGACGTGCGCGCGGCTGCTCAGGCCTCGATGGAGGAGTGATGGCCGGTGATCAGCCACTGCGCTTCGATGCGTTCGAAGGTGAACAGGAAACGGGCAGGCACCACCCGCTGCTCGCCGGCCTGGCGGTAAACGAAGGTGTACAGGCCGCCGACCACCACGGTGCCGAGCTTGCGGCTGACGCGCTTCTTGAACACCTGGATATCGCAGACCAGGCCGTCGTTGGCCAGGAAGTTCTCGAAGTAGTTGCGGCGACTGTCCTGGCAATCGCGTACCTGATTGGACAAGGTCGGCACCAGGATCGCGTCTTCGGCGTAGAGGGCCAGCACCTGGTCGACATCTCGCGTGGCCACGGTCGCGGCCCAGCGATAGAGCGCGGCCTTGGCGCCGGCGAGGCAGGCCATCTCGGTGTCGGCGTAAAGGTCGGTTGGATGGGAGGCGACTGCTGGGTGCTGGGTCATGGTGAGCTCTGGAGTGAGGGTGGGAGGGGAGAAGACGATTGGAAAGCTGATGATTGTTATAATATAACATTTTCAGTTTTGTCAGAACGCTTCAGTCCAGAGCCCCGCCCGACCGGCATACCGCTGTCGCCGACCGGCCTTGCCGGTGCCGGCGACAGCAGTGGTCTGCATCAGACCACGTTGAACACATGACGCAGGTAGGCGACGAAGTTTTCGTCACGGCATTGAGTCTTGCCCGGGCTGTCGGAAATTTTCGCCACCGGCGCGCCGTTGCAGGCGGTCATCTTGATCACGATGTTCATCGGTGTCACATCGGGAATGTCGCAGGTGAGGTGGGTGCCGATGCCGAAGCTGACGTTGATGCGCTCATGCAAGGCGCGGTAAAGCTGCAGCATCTTGGCGAAGTCCAGGCCGTCGGAGAAGATCAGGGTCTTGCTCAACGGATCGATGCCCAGGCGCTGATAGTGGGCGATGGCTTTTTCCGCCCAGGCCAGCGGATCGCCCGAGTCGTGACGCAGGCCATCGAAGAGCTTGCCGAAATACAGATCGAAGTCCCTGACGAACGCGTCCATGCCGATACAGTCGGTCAGCGCGATGCCCAGCAAGCCGCGATATTCGCGCACCCAACATTCCAGTGCGGCCACTTGGCTGTCGACCAGGCGCGGACCGAGTTGCTGGTGGGCCATGAACCACTCGTGGGCCATGGTGCCGATCGGCCGAAGTTCATATTCACGGGCCAGGTGCACGTTGCTGGTGCCGACGAAACGGCCCGGAAAATCGTGCTTGAGGATGCGTACCACCTGCTCCTGGACCGGATAGGAGAATCGACGGCGGGTACCGAAGTCGGCCAGTTGCAAGCCCGCCAGTTCATCGGCGCTGGCTTCGCGCTTGAGCCAGTCGAGCTTTTGATACAGGCGTTCGCCGACCTGCTCCATGGTCACTTCCCGATAGCGGTAGCGGTTGCGCACCTCGGAGACGATCGCCAGCAGAGGGATTTCGTAAAGGATCACGTGCAACCAGGGCCCGCGCACGCGGATCGCCAGTTGCCCGGCATCGTCCAGCCCAACTTGGACATACCGCAGGTTGAAGCGGAACAGGCTGAGAAAGCGGATGAAGTCCGGCTTGATGAAGGGGATCTTCTCCAGATAGGCGAGTTGGTCGTGAGTGACCGAGACATCGGCCAACTGTTCGATCTGATAGCGGATCTCTGCAAGGTAGGGCGACAGGTCTTCGGCGTTGCGGCAGCGGAATTCCCATTCCACTTCGGCGTTAGGGTAGTTGTGCAAGACCGCCTGCATCATGGTGATCTTGTAGAAATCGGTGTCCAGCAAGTTCTGGATGATGCGTGGGGCGAATACGTCGTCGCTCATGGGCGGGTCTCCTTGAGCAGGGCCAGTTGGCGGTCGAGTGCGGCTTCGTCAGGGCATGTCAGCACGCCGGCGCGGATCAATTCGGAGCAGGCGTCTTCGCCGCCCTGGGTGCTGAGGGAGCGGCAGGCTGGGAGGTACAGCAACACCTGGAAACCCGCGCGCCTGAGCTGCAAGGCGGTGGTTCGCACGCAGTAATCCAGCGCCAGGCCGCCGACGATCACCGTTTCCACGCCTTGCACCTTGAGAAATTCGATCGCCCCGGTGGAGCGACGCTCGGCCAGGTCGTGGTAGCAGGCGCCGTAAGGATGCAGATCGGGTTCCACGCCTTTCCAGACGAAGTAGTCGTAGTCGATCGGGGCCGGCAGGCCAGGCAGCAGTTCGAAGCCTGGCGTGCCCGGCACGCAGTGGCTGACCCAGGTCAGGTCGGCGTTGGCCAGCGGCAAGGGTTGCAGCATTTGACTGGCCTCATCGACTGTCCAGGCCGCCTTGGCCGGGTGAGCGTCCTTGCTGCCCAGACGCAGATCGGCGCGGCGGGCCATGGCATTGAGTGCCGGGACGATCAGATGGCCGTCAGGCACAGGCAGCTCGAGCGGGGCGTTGGCAGTGAAGCCGTTCTGGGCGTCTACGTCGAAACTGGCGATTTTCATCGGAAGGCTCCTCGGCTGGAATGGCTACATAATCCATCTGGTGGTTTAAGTGTGTCAAGCGCTTTTATTTATGGGATTTGGCTTGCATCATAAAAAATACCTGGTGGAATATAGGCTGAAAAAAAGGAGTCGGGATGAGTTCGATAGCCGTCATGGCCAGCGTGGACATCGTTGCCTTGCGCCTGGATTTGCAGGCGCAGCGCCTTCAGGTTCTGTTGCATCGCCGCGAACGCGAACCGCATCTGGGCCAATGGGCGTTGCCGGGGGTGATCGTCAATGGCCGTACACCAGACAACAGCTTGGATGCCGCCGCCGCGCGAGCGTTGCAGGAAAAAGCTCAGGTGCGGCCACGGCACCTGGAGCAGGTCGGTACCGAGGGCAACGCGTTTCGCGATCCACGGGGTTGGTCGCTGAGCACCTACTATCTGGCCCTGCTCGATCCGGCACAGGTGCTCGACGGTGAACAGCAGGCGTTCTTCGACCTGGACGACTTGTCGGCGCGCAAAGTGGTGCTGCCATTCGACCACGCCCTGCTGATCCAGCGAGCCTGTGAGCGTCTGGCCGCCAAGAGCCTCTACAGCAGCTTGCCCCTGTACCTGTTACCCGCACGTTTCACCGTGCTCGAGGCGCTGACTGCGACCCAGGCGTGTCTGGGGCGAACGGTCAACAACACCTCATTGCGCAAACGCCTGGAGCGCCTGAAGGACGCGGGCTGGGTGGGTGATACGGGCGAGCGCATTCAGCCACGGTTGGGTCGACCGCAGCAGGTCTACGAGCATCTGCCGCATGCCAACGGGCCGTTTCTGTTCGAGCGCAGTCTGTTGCCGGAGGGCTGAGGGCTCAAGATCGGCGGTTTGCGGTCGATAAACAGGCTTGATCAAACGCTTTGCGGAGACAGGAAATGGTCGGAATCACCGGCGTCAACTTCACGATTCAAGGGACGCAATCCTCTGCTCAGGCCAGTGGAGACAGTGAGCAGACGACTGCAAAGGCGAATACCGTCGAGGTGCAGATGCCCACGCAGGCGAGCAAGGCCGAACAGGCCAAGGCCAGCGAGCAGAGCGATGAGCCAGCGCATATCAAGCAGATGCGTGACCTGATCAAAGAATTGCAGAAGCAGTTGGCCGAGGCACAGAAACGCTTGGCTGAGATTCAGGCGCAGCCGATGGAGGAAAAGGCCAAGATGGCTGCAGTTGCAGGCGCTCAGGGGCAGATCGCGGCTATCAATGGCCAGATTCTCAAGGCCACTGCTGAGTTGCTGAAGGCCCTGACCAAATCGGGTGGCAGCAGCTCGGGCGGTATGGTCAGCACCCAGGCCTGAAACGGGCGGCCCTGGGTGGCCGCCCGCGTGTGTCACTCCACCCGCGCTCGACCCTGGCGATCGGACTTGTACTGCATCGCCACCGCCGGTGCGGCCTTGGCCGACCCGGTTTCCAGCCACTGGCGCAGGCGCCCGGCATCGGCGAAGTGGGTGAATTTGCCGTACGCGTCGAGGATCACCATCGCCACCGGACGGTTGTCCATGCGCGTCAGCAGCACCAGGCAATGCCCTGCTTCATTGGTGAAGCCGGTCTTGGTCAGCTTGATGTCCCAATTGCTCTTGTTGACCAGATGGTCGGTGTTGCGAAAGCCCAGGGTGTAGTTGGGCTTTCTGAACGCCACGGTCTTCTCGCGGGTGGTCGACAGTTCACTGAGCATGGGGTACTTGCGCGAGGCGATCAGCAGCTTGGCCAAGTCGTGGGCGGTCGAGACGTTCTGAGTCGACAGGCCCGTCGGCTCGACATAGCGCGTCTTGCTCATCCCCAGGCTGCGCGCCTTGGCGTTCATCGCTTTGATGAACGCCGGATAGCCGCCAGGATAGTGGTTGGCAAGGCTGTTGGCCGCGCGGTTTTCCGACGACATCAGGGTGATTAGCAAGGTCTCGCGGCGGTTCAGTTCGCTGCCGGGCCTGACCCTGGAAAACACGCCCTTGAGGTCTGGGTTGTTGGCGATGGTCATGGTGAGCATTTCGTCCATCGGCAGTTTGGCGTCGAGCACCACCATCGCGGTCATCAGCTTGGTGACCGAAGCGATAGGAACAACACGATCGGCGTGGCTGGCGTACAGCTCCTTGTTGGTGTTCAGGTCGATCAGCAGCGCGCTGCCGGACGCCAGGTGCAGCTTGGAAGGGTCGCGCTGCTCCTGAATCGAAGACTGCGCAGCCGCGGTCGTCGGGAATGTCATTGTTCCTGTGAGCGCCAGCAAGAGGCTGAAGATGGACAGGGAAGTTTTCACGTTGAGGCTCACTACTCTTGGGTATGTCGTTGCTGGGCAAGGGTTTCCCCTTGGCTGATCGGCGCATTCTGGAGTATGGCCCGATCCCTGTCGAATGCCTTATTCCGAATGGGCGCAAGGTGAAGGAAATTTAATTCTTGTTTCGATTTCGCGCCGGTGACCTGGACAGGTCTACGGGTGGATTCAGCGCTGAGGTGACACCACCTGCAGTTTCTCGCTGCGCTGGAGCGAGGACAGGAAACGTTGCCGCGTTGTACCGCACAACTGGGGTGCGCAACCTGGACGGCGGCCTCGGTCATCCCGCCATATGCGGCCAGATCGAGACACGTTCATCATGCGTTCCTTGGCTGGAGACTACCTAATGCGGATTACCGAGCAGCAATTGCTGCACATACTTCCCAACTCGCGCCCCGTCGCCGAATCGTTCCTGCCCGCCCTCAATGGTGCTGTATCGCAGTGGGAAATCGACCGCCCTCTGCGACTCGCCGCCTTTATCGCCCAGGTGGGACACGAGTCGGCACACTTGTGCTGCCTTGTAGAAAACCTCAACTACAGCGCCGATGCCTTGTTGCGGACCTGGCCCAAGCGGTTTGACGCGCAGACCGCTAAAGCCTGCGCGCGTCAGCCGGAGAAAATTGCCAATCATGTCTACAGCGCCCGTATGGGCAATGGTCCGGCAGACTCAGGCGATGGCTGGCGCTATCGCGGACGCGGTCTGATCCAATTGACCGGACGGGACAACTACCGTGCGGCCGGTAAGGCACTTGGGCTGCCCCTGGAGGAGCAACCGGAACTGCTGGAGGGGGCCGAAGCCGCTGCGCAGTCCGCAGCTTGGTGGTGGGCCAGTCATGGTCTGAATGAACTGGCCGATGTGCAGCGAATCGCCGATATAGGCAGCATCATCAACACCGGCCAGCCCGGACGTGTTGCGCATGGCGCTGCGCAACGGATGGCGCTGTACCAGAGAGCGCTGGAGGTGCTAGGTAAACCGATCGGCTCAGCGTAGCGCAAAAAAAACCCGCCAAAGGCGGGTCAAGAGAGCTTAAGGAGCAACGCAAGAACAGGTGTTTCAGGCGGTCAGCACGTCCGCTTCCAGTCGGTCTGCCATGGCTTGCGCCATGTGCCGCGACGTCACCGGGCCGCCGACCGGTTCGCCATTGCGCACCAGATACCAGCAAGCCAGCAGTCCTTGCGCACGTAGCGTGGCCGGGACTGCACTGCCTACGACTGAGACGATTTGGATAGTGGGCATGATGAACCTCCTGCAGAACATGTTGCTAACTTACCGAGTCCCTGGGGTGGGTGAAAATCAACTTCATCGATAGTGGTCATTAGTTTTATCAACGGTCGCCGTGGCTCACCACCGCGGCGGGCCGTAATACACCGGCGGTGGTCCGTAGTAGCGGCGATACACCGGGGGTGGCGCCGGTACGTAACGTTCGACCACGTAAGGTTGGTAATAACCCGGAGGTGGCGGCGGGGGTGGCGGCGCCTGTACATACACCGGTGGAGGCGCGTAGTAGGTCGGCGCGCGCTCGACATACACCGTGCGGTCATGCCCTCCGTAGACCGTAGCGCCAACGACTGCACCGACCACTGCGGCGCCAAGCACCGGACCTGGACCCCAGCCGTGACCATGGGCCGCCGCAGGGCCGCTGACGGCCAGGGCGCCGACCAGCAGGGCGATTCCGGGGATGAGACGATTCATGAATGGATCCTCGCGATGACCCCACCTATGGGGCTTGCTCATAAGACCGGGAAAACCGTCAAGCCAGTGCGAAGACAAGGTAAAGGTTATGTAAGGACGACAGGCGGTCGTCTCTGCTACGCTGCGCGAATCGATTCAGCTCGCAAGGACTTCCGCTAAGATGACCATCGCACCCAGCAGGGACACCACACTGTGCATTTCATTGGCCGGTCGGCCGGGCACCTTTGGCGTGCGCTTTCACAATCATCTCTACCAGCAGTTAGGTCTGGACTATTACTACAAGGCCATGACCACCGAGGACCTGCCGGCCGCAGTGGCCGGCATCCGCGCCCTGGGCATTCGCGGCTGTGGCGTATCCATGCCCTACAAAGAGGCGTGCATGGCGCTGGTGGACGAAATCGATCCCTCCGCTGCGGCGATCGAATCGGTCAATACGCTGGTCAACACGCAGGGCCGTCTGAAAGCCTACAACACTGACTACCTGGCGGTGCGCCAGTTGTTGGAGCAGCACGGGCTCGACCCGCAAACGGCCTTCGCCCTACGCGGCAGCGGCGGCATGGCCAAGGCGGTAGCCAGTGCCTTGCGCGATGCCGGATTCAATCAGGGGCTGATCGTCGCCCGCAACGAGCAGGCAGGGCGCCAGTTGGCAGATGTCTGCGGTTACGCCTGGCAGCCCGAGCTGGGCGACCTATGTCCGCCGATGCTGATCAACGTCACGCCCATCGGGATGGCCGGTGGCGCGGACGCGCAGGCGCTTGCATTCCCGCATGCGGCGGTCGCCGCTGCCGAGCGGGTATTCGATGTGGTGGCATTGCCGGTCCGTACGCCCTTGGTGCAACTGGCCGAGAAGCTGGGTAAACCTGTGATCACAGGGTTGGAGGTGATCGCGTTGCAGGCGCTCGAGCAGTTCGTGTTGTACACCGGGATCAGGCCGACGCCCGAGCAAGTCGAATCCGCCGTGGCCTACGCACGGGAAGGTTAAGCGGCCATCACGGATCAGCCCGTGATGGCCGCTACAGGTTCAGACAACCTGTTGTCCCCGGTCCAAGCGCTCATCCACGAGCGCCCGTCCGTGCGCCAGTGACACATGCTGGGCGTTCTCCAGATCCGAGAAGAACTTCATGGGTATCGAGAAGCGTCGGCTGGTATGACCCTCTGGATCAGTGATCAGGCAGCCAGCGGCGTAGGGCAGGGGAGAGTCAGGGTGCGGCATCACGCTGGCGGTGATGGTGTGATCGCGGTACTCGCAATGAAGGGATTGCATCGTGATTACCTCGCTGTGGTGGTGTGCAAGGGCCTCTTGCTATGTACCACAACGAAGGGCCGGAAGTTCCCGGCCCCGACGAGCGTGTGGGCTGGAGTCAGCCTTTGAGTTCGGTAGGTTGGATCACCTCGACCCAGTAGCCGTCCGGATCCTTGATGAAAGCCAAGTGGTTCATCCGCCCGTCCTGCAGGCGTTTCTGGAAGGGCACGCCGAGCGTTTCAAAGCGCTCGCAGGCGATGCGTACATCGGGTACCGAGACACAGATGTGACCAAAGCCGCGTGGATCGGTATTGCCATCATGGTAGGCAAACTCGGGATCTTTCTCGGTGCCGTAGTTGTGGGTCAGTTCCAGAACACCGGGAATTGATTTCATCCACTGGTGACGTGCGGCGTCATCGACGGGAATCTGTGCCGGATCCACCAAGGCCAGGAAGTACAGGCTGAACTCGGCAGCGGGGAAGTCACGTTTGTCGACAACGCGAAAACCCAGAACGCGGGTGTAGAAGTCCAGCGACTTCTCGATGTCCTTGACCCGCAGCATGGTGTGGTTGAACACGAACTGGGCGGTTGCGCTGTCGGGCTGGGCAGTAACGCCAGGCAGTGTTTGCAGATCATTCAGGCTCATGGGAACTCCACAGACGGGGTCGACACATGAGTGTCGACGGAAAAACAGAACGCCCATGATACGGCACTGAACCGATTGCGCAAACGAAAGCGCCCTGCATGAGCAGGGCGCTAGAATTTAGAGGCCCGCATGTGCGGGCGCTTGATGGGGTCGCTAATCCTTTAGCTGGTTCAATATTCGCCCACGGCTTGTGAAAAAACTGTGAAGCGGGCGTTGACGTTTCATCAGCGAACCCAAGAATCCACAGTGGCTGCACCGTACTGTTCTTTCCAGGCCTTGAGGCCCCGATGGTTGCCCCCTTTAGTTTCGATCAGCTCGCCGGTATGCGGGTTTTCGTAGACCTTGACTACACGAGGCCTGCGATGCTGTTTCGGCGCACTCCCTGTCGTCTTTGCGGGCGCTTTGGAGCCCTTTGGATCAAGGATCGCGACGATTTCACGCAGGCCCTTGTCATAGGTCTTCATCAGCCCGAGAAGTTTCTGTTCGAATTCCATTTCACGTTTGAGACTGGAATCCTTTTTCATGGCTTCCAGTTGGGCGATTTGCTCCTGGAGTGCTTTTTCCGCTGCGCGAAACTCTGCAAGTCTGGACACTATGATTACTCCCGTCAGTTGGCGCGGCAGGCTGTAAAAAGCATGCTCGAACAATTAAGGCTGGCCGCTTGGATAAAGAAACTGCTTATGTGTTGGGAGTGTAGTCGGGTGCTGGAGTTCGGTAAACCTCAACTTTTATATCTGAATGTTTGAACTTTCCCGTTAGCCCGTGCTGCATCTTTGGGGTGTTTATCGCATTCATCCGTGGTCGGGATTCAGCCTTCGGAACGGGATGCAAACCGATGCATAACCTGTTGCGCTAATCCGGCGCTCGATCCCGATTGCCGGTCTGGCACCGAAAACGCGCTCACGCCAGCCCCGAGATCGAGCACGCTGGCCCTGCGTGCCCCATGCCGACGCGTACTCTTCATCATTGTTCATGCGCGCGGTTGGCCCGCAACCTGCAATATCTCGATGGCGATCTCGCACAGGCCACCCACACCCAGCCTCGCACTTAGGCGCGTCGGTGACTCGAAGGTGGCCCGAACCACGGATTTCAGGGGCGGCAGGATGGCGTTCGCGCTACAACTCGATAATTTGCACCATGACCAAGGCTGGAGTGCGTTCCTGCAGTTGCGCTTTGTTCAACGCGAAACTGTGACCCGCCTTGGTGCGCGCAAGCATTTTGGCCCTCTTCTGGTGCAGCGTCCGTTCTATCCGGAGGGCGCGCCCTGTCACGTCTATATTCTCCATCCGCCCGGCGGCATCGTGGCCGGTGACCGTCTGGAGCTCGACATACAGTTGGAGTCGGGCAGCCATGCCTTGCTCACCATGCCCGGCGCGAGCAAGTTCTACCGCAGTATCGGGCCGACCGCCCAGGTCGCCCAACATTTCCATCTGAGGGCCGGCAGCACACTGGAGTGGCTGCCCCAGGACAGCATCCTGTTCGACGGGGCCCGAGTGCGCCTGGAGAGTCGTTTCACGCTTGAGCCTGGCGCTCGGTTACTGGCCTGGGAAACGCTGTGCCTGGGCCGACCAGCCATGAACGAACGTTTCGATCACGGCGCCCTGGACAGTTGCTTGCGCATCGACCTGCCGGACGATCCAGGCCTGCACGAGCGCTTGCGCATCGAAGGCGGGCGGCTGGAAAAGCTCGGCGGTCACCCCCTCGTGGCGACGTTCTGCGCCGCGCCGGCCAATACGCACCTGCTCGACCAGGTGCGTCAGTTGCTCGAGGAACTGAACATCCCGGCTGGCGCCACGCTGCTCGGGCCTTTACTGGTCATCCGCCTGCTCGACCACGACAACCAACACTTGCAACGTACCCTGCAGCGCCTCTGGCATGTGCTGCGCCCGGCCGTTCTCGGCCTGGCACCGTGCCCGCCGCGCATCTGGGCCACCTGAGAGAGCCCGCCATGGAGCTGACCCCCCGAGAGAAAGACAAACTGCTGCTGTTCACCGCCGCGCTGGTGGCCGAGCGTCGCCTGGCCCGTGGACTGCAGCTCAACTACCCCGAAGCGGTGGCGCTGATCAGTGCTGCGGTGATGGAAGGCGCCCGCGATGGCCGTACGGTCGCGGAACTGATGAGTCTGGGACGCGAGGTGTTGAGGCGCGATCAGGTCATGGACGGCGTGCCGGAGATGATCCATGACATCCAGGTCGAAGCGACCTTTCCTGACGGCACCAAGCTGGTGACCGTGCACGAGCCGATCGTCTGAACCTGCCCAGGAGGCAAGCATGATTCCCGGAGAAATCCAGGTCGCCGCGGGCGACATCGAACTCAACGTCGGCCGCGAGCGGGTCAGCGTCAGTGTGGCCAACCACGGCGACCGCCCTGTCCAGGTCGGCTCGCACTATCACTTCTTCGAGGTCAACCAGGCGCTGGTCTTCGAACGCGCACCGACGCGCGGGTTTCGCCTGGACATTCCCGCCGGCACAGCCGTGCGCTTCGAGCCTGGCCAATCGCGCACCGTGCAACTGGTGAGCTACGCCGGCAAGCGCGAAGTCTATGGTTTCCAAGGCCAGGTGATGGGCACGCTGGAGGGCAGGGCATGAGCCGCATTTCTCGGCGGGCTTACGCCGACATGTTCGGCCCCACCGTGGGCGATCGCGTACGCCTGGCCGATACCGCGCTGTGGGTCGAGGTGGAAAAGGACTTCACGCTGTATGGCGAAGAGGTCAAGTTCGGCGGTGGCAAGGTGATTCGCGACGGCATGGGGCAAGGGCAGATGGTCGCCGCCGACGCGGTCGATCTGGTGCTGACCAACGCGCTGATCATCGACCACTGGGGGATCGTCAAAGCCGACATCGGCGTACGTGGCGGGCGTATCGTGGCCATCGGCAAGGCTGGCAACCCCGATGTGCAACCTGGGGTCACCATCCCGATCGGCGCCTGCACCGAGGTGATCGCCGCCGAAGGCAAGATCGTCACCGCCGGCGGCATCGACAGTCACATTCACTTCATCTGTCCGCAGCAGGTGGATGAAGCGCTGGCCAGCGGCGTCACCACCTTCATTGGCGGCGGAACCGGACCTGCTACCGGCACCAACGCCACCACCTGCACCCCGGGCCCCTGGTACTTGGCGCGCATGCTCCAGGCCGCGGACTGTCTGCCGATCAACATCGGCTTGCTGGGCAAGGGCAATGTCTCCAGACCCGAGCCCCTGCGCGAGCAGGTTGCCGCCGGGGCCATGGGCATGAAGCTGCACGAGGACTGGGGTTCTACGCCGGCGGCCATCGATTGCTGCATGGGCGTGGCCGAGGAAATGGACATTCAGGTGGCCATTCACAGTGATACCCTCAACGAGTCCGGCTGTATCGAAGACACCCTGGCGGCCATTGGCGACCGCACCATCCACACCTTCCACACCGAGGGTGCTGGTGGCGGGCATGCACCGGACATCATCCGCGCAGCCGGCCAGGCCAACGTGCTGCCATCCTCGACCAATCCGACACTGCCCTACACCCGCAACACCGTCGATGAGCATCTGGACATGCTCATGGTCTGCCATCACCTGGACCCGAGCATCGCCGAAGACGTGGCCTTCGCCGAGTCGCGCATCCGCCGCGAAACCATCGCCGCCGAAGACATCCTTCACGACATGGGGGCGTTTTCCATGACCTCCTCCGACTCCCAGGCCATGGGCCGGGTGGGCGAGGTGGTGCTGCGTACCTGGCAGGTGGCGCACCAGATGAAGCTGCGTCGCGGCCCGCTGGCGTCCGATGGCGACTACAGCGACAACTTCCGGGTCAAGCGCTACATCGCCAAGTACACCCTCAATCCGGCGCTCAGCCATGGCATCGCCCACGAAGTGGGCTCGGTGGAAGTGGGCAAGCTGGCCGACCTGGTGCTCTGGTCGCCCGCCTTCTTCGCCGTCAAGCCGGCGCTGGTGATCAAGGGTGGGATGATCGTCACCGCCCCCATGGGCGACGTCAACGGCTCGATCCCCACGCCGCAACCGGTGCATTACCGGCCGATGTTCGGCAGTTTCGGCGATGCGCGCCACGCCACGCGCATGACCTTTCTGCCCCAGGCTGCCCTGGATCGCGGGCTGCCCGACGAACTGGGGCTGCGCAGCCTCATCGGCGTGACCCAAGGCTGTCGTCGGGTGCGCAAGGCGGACATGGTCCACAACGGCCTGCAACCGGTGATCGAAGTCGATGCCCAGACCTACCAGGTGCGTGCCGATGGCGAACTGCTGGTCTGTGAGCCGGCCAGCGAACTGCCGCTGGCCCAGCGCTATTTTCTGTTTTGAAGGAGCAAGCATGATTGTCCTGACTCGCCGCATCGCCGAGGCCGCCTCGGTGACCGGCACCGTTACCTTGGACGTGGACAGCCGGATCAAGAGCCGCCTGCGCGTGACCCTCGATGATGGCCGTGAGGCCGGCCTGATGCTGGCGCGCGGGCATTTGCTGCGCGGCGGCGAACTGCTCGCCGATGCCGACGGCCTGCACGCAGTGCGCGTGCTGGCGGCGCCCGAGCAGGTGTCGACGGTGCGCAGCGCCGATCCGCTGCTGCTGGCCCGCGCCGCCTATCACTTGGGCAACCGTCACGTACCGCTGCAGATCGAGCCCGGCCTGCTGCGCTACCAGCACGACCATGTGCTGGACGAAATGGTACGCGGCCTGGGCCTCGATGTGCTGCTAGAACAGGCACCGTTCGAGCCGGAGGCGGGCGCGTATCAGAGCGCTGCGCACGGGCACAACCACAATCACCCCTTCGTCCGCCTGTAAATCCATTGAAGAACTGCCTTGGAGCCTATGATGAAAAAAGCCCTAGCCCTTGCGTTGCTGATGATTGCCCTGCCAGCCTTCGCTCATCCCGGTCACGACAGCAACCCGTTGCAGGATGGCCTGCTGCACCCCTTGACCGGCCTGGACCATCTGCTGATGTTGCTGGGGACCGGCGTATTGGCCGCGCTGACGGGTCGTACTCTGTCGCTGCCTCTGGCCACGCTGTCGGCGATGTTCGGCGGCGCTGTGCTGGGTCATCTGTTCGGTGACCTGGTCGGTGTCGAAACCCTGATCACCCTGTCGCTGGTCGTGGCTGCCGGCGCACTGTTGCTGCCCAGCCGGCAAATGCTGCTGGCCTTGGTCATGCCGGTGTTCGCCCTGTTCCATGGCTGGGCCCACGGTGTCGAGGCCACCCCGAGCGCATTCTGGGTGTTCAGCGCAGGTTTCGTCAGCGTCAGCGCGTTGCTGTTGGTGGCCGGCTTCGGCGTCGGTTGCCTGCTGCGTCGCCATAGTAAGTTGCAGCAGTTGTTCGGCGGCGGTCTGCTGGCGGGCGCTGCTTTCGTGCTGGTCGGCTGATGAGCGCCGACCTGGCGCTGCTGCGCCTGCTGCAACTGGCCAGCCCCGGCCTGCCTGTGGGTGGCTTCACCTACTCGCAGGGCCTCGAGTGGGCCGTGGAAGCAGGCTGGGTGCGTGATACCGCGGGCTTCTGCACCTGGCAGCGCGAGCAACTGCACGACACCCTCGGCGGGCTGGACTGGCCGCTGTTGGCGCGCTTGTATCAGGCCTGCCAAGACGATGATGCCGACGCCTTCGGCCATTGGACCCGCTTTCTCCTGGCCAACCGCGAGACGGCCGAGCTGCGCCTGGAGGAGCGCCAGCGCGGCAGCGCGTTTGCGCGTCTGCTCGACGGCTGGCAACTCGCTCAAGCCCCGGCCTGGCGCGACAGTCTCGAGCTGTCGCAGCTCGGCGGCATGGCCTGGCTGGGCGCGCACTGGGCCATTCCCTTGCGCGACCTGGCCCTGGGCCACGGCTTCGCCTGGCTGGAAGGTGCGGTGATGGCCGGTGTCAAGCTGGTGCCGTTCGGCCAGCAGGCGGCCCAGACCCTGCTACGCGATCTGAGCGCCGAGTTGCCCACTGTGCTCGATCAGGCGCTGATACTCGAAGACCACCAGCTCGGCGGCGGACTGCCATTGCTGGCCATTGCTTCTTCGCGTCACGAAACCCAATACACCCGATTGTTCCGTTCTTGAGGACTACCTGCATGCAAAGCTATCAGCAACCCCTGCGCGTCGGTGTCGGCGGCCCGGTCGGCTCCGGCAAGACCGCGCTGCTCGAAGCGCTGTGCAAAGCCATGCGCGAGCACTACCACATCGCCGTGGTCACCAACGACATCTATACCAAGGAAGACCAGCGCATCCTGACCGAAGCCGGCGCGCTGGAGCCCGAGCGTATCGTCGGTGTGGAAACCGGCGGCTGCCCGCATACCGCAATCCGTGAGGACGCCTCGATGAACCTAGCGGCGGTAGAAGCGCTGGCGCGCAAGTTCGGCAACCTGGAAGTGATCTTCGTCGAGAGCGGTGGCGACAACCTCAGCGCCACCTTCAGCCCCGAGTTGGCCGACCTGACGATCTATGTGATCGATGTGGCCGAAGGCGAGAAGATTCCACGCAAGGGTGGACCGGGGATCACCAAGTCGGACTTCCTGGTCATCAACAAGACGGACTTGGCGCCTTACGTGGGTGCGTCGCTGGAGGTTATGGAGCGCGATACCAACCGCATGCGCCCAGCGCGGCCGTGGACGTTCAGCAACCTGAAGAAAGGCGAAGGCTTGCAGGCGATCATCGATTTCATCGTTGATCGCGGCATGCTCGGGGTCAGGGGGTAGTGTGGGGCGTCTGGGCGTAGGCGGTGCGTGCAATCGCGGCGCCTGCATCGCGGCTGTGGCCGCAGGGCAGGCGCCGCACGGTGTCGCTCATCACGCCGCGATCTTCGCCGGATCCGTCTGCAGCCACCACTGGCTGCGCTGGCCCTGCAACAGCCCTTCGAGCACTGATACACCGCGGTCGCGCTGAGCGATGCGCTCTTGCTCGAACGCGTCCTTGAGCAGGCTTTGCAGGTTGCGCGACTGGGTCACGGCCTTGGGCGTGGTCACGTCGCTCTTCAGGTCGCCGTTGACGTAGGTGAGGATGCGCTCCTTCTGGCTGGCCTGCTGGGTAGCACTGGCTTCGACCAGCTTGCCCTTGTCGAAGCCCAGGCGCGTGGTGCTGCTGGCCTGGTCGTCGATCACATGGTAGCTGTAGTTCTGCGATTCGCGGTCGCTGCCCAGCGACAGCGCCATGAGCGGATTGGCACCCTGGTGGAACGAGGCATCGAGCTTGCTTTGCTGGCGCTGCTGCACCGAATAGTCCTGCAGGCCCTGGCGTTGAATATCGGTCTGCTGCGACGCACTGAAGGTGAAACTGTCCGTTTCGTCCTGGCGCATCGGGTTGCTACGTTGTGCAGTTTCGCTGATCGAGGCGCTGAAATCGGCCAGGCCACTGAGCAGGGCGCGGTCTTTGTCGGTCATGGAGAACGGTTTCTGCACAGCGGTCGGGCGGGTGTCGTCCAGGCTGTTGAGCTGGCTGAAGGCGTCCTTGAACAGGCCCATCAGATTCTCGTCGGCACGGCCGCGACGCTGGGCGGCATCGAACTGGTTCAGGTAGTTGGCGATCGCGGCCTTACGTTGATCTGCGCTGCCCAGCAGCTCGCCGTCATGGGTGTCGAGGCTCAGGCGAACCACCCCCATGGGGCCTTCCAGGCTGAGCTTGCGCGTGCGCTCGTTGAGGTCGAGGGAGAAACGCTGTTCGCCGGTGGGCGTCTGCAGTTTGGCGTTCATCTGCAGCGACGAGAACAGGGTGGTGTCGAGCTTGGCCAGTGCGCCCAGTTTCAACTGCGGGGGCTGTGCGTTCAAGCCATCGATGGTCGACTGGAAGCTGTCGGCGAGTTTGCCCAAACCGCGCAGTTCGTCGTCGCTCAACTCGCCGCCATCCACCTCGGCGCTGACCGCCAAGCCTTTCTCGCCGCTGGCCAGCGACAGCCTGATGGTCGCGCCAGAGGCCGTGGTCAGGCTTAAGCTGACGCCATTGTCGGGGTTCTCGCGCAAGCGTGTCTGCTGCAGCTTCAGCACCGCAGGGTTGATGGGCGAGTCGTCGCTAACGGCGAAAACCGATTGCGAAATGCCGCTGCCGCCGTTGCGTACCAACTGCTCGATCAACGCCGCGCCGATGCCGTTGAAACGTCCGGCGGTACTGGACGTCTTGAACGCTGTGAGCAGCGAGGTAGCCAGCTTGTCCTGGCTGTCGTTCTCCCAGACATAGCGCGTCTGCCCGGGCAGCAGCCCTTGGCGAGTGTAGGTTTGCGGCTCGCTGGCGATGGTCGGCTGCCCCAGGGAGACGGTGCTGCTCGGGACATTGGCGGCGGCGGTCAGGGTATCTGCGGCGCTGGTCAGTGCTGTGGGCGGTTGCGCGAGGGCGACCCTCGGGGCGAGGGTTTGCACGGCGGTGATCGAAGTCATGAGCGTCCTGCCGATTCGAGTGGATATCGGGGTATCGGCCGGGCAATGAAATGCATGAGGAAAATGGCGGAGCGTTGGGGCGGTGAAAGCCGCTCCGAGAGGGAGCGGCTCTACCTTGGTGTAATGGATAAGCGGCGACGATCAGCGGCGGCGGAACAGGGGCAGTGGCTCGTCGGTGGCGCCTTGGTAGGTCACCGAGAAGTCTTTCAGGCTTTGCAGTGCATCCTGCGGATCCTTGTCGGCACGGATAGCGAAGGCATCGAAGCCGCAGCGCGCCATGTAAAACAGCTGGTCGCGCAGTACATCGCCGATGGCACGCAATTCGCCCTTGTACTGATAGCGATCACGCAGCAGACGGGCGTTGGAATAGCTGCGTCCGTCGGTGAAGGCCGGGAAATTCAGCGCGATGACCTGGAAGTGCTGCACCTGCTCGCCGATTTCCTCGGCTTCCTCGTCGCTGTCCAGCCATACGCCCAGTCCGCCGTCACGCGCGAGCAGCGCGTGGCCATGATCGCGCCACATCTGCAGCGGTACGATGTAGTCGTCGCAGTTGCTCAGCTCATCGAAAGAGGCGTCCTTGGGCAGCAGGTGCCAGGTCTCGTCGACGATTTCGTTGTGCTTAATGATTCGCTGCATAGACGCGTTCCTTGAATGGGTCGATGCCGATACGCTGATAAGTGTCGATGAAGCGTTCGTCTTCGTTGCGTCGTTCGACGTAGACGTTGATCAGTTTCTCGATCACATCGGCCATGTCGTCCTGGGCGAAGGACGGGCCGAGGATCTTGCCCAGGCTCGCATCGCGCGCAGCGTTGCCGCCGAGCGAGACCTGGTAGAACTCTTCGCCTTTCTTGTCCACGCCGAGGATGCCAATGTGGCCCACATGGTGGTGGCCGCAGGCGTTCATGCAGCCGGAAATGTTGAGGTCGAGCTCGCCGATGTCGAACAGATAGTCCAGGTCGTCGAAACGGCGCTGGATGGATTCGGCGATCGGGATCGACTTGGCATTGGCCAGGGAGCAGAAGTCACCGCCCGGGCAGCAGATGATGTCGGTAAGCAGGCCAATGTTCGGCGTGGCGAAACCGCTTTCGCGCAGTTCCAGCCACAGCGCGTGCAACTGGCGCTGCTCGACGTCGGCAAGAATGATGTTCTGTTCGTGCGAGGTGCGCAGGTGGCCAAAGCTGTAGCGATCAGCCAAATCGGCGACGGCATCGAGCTGCTTGTCGGTCAGGTCGCCCGGCGCCACGCCGGTGGGCTTGAGCGACAGGGTAACGGCGACATAGCCGGGCTTCTTGTGGGCACGGGTGTTGCGCGAGCGCCAGCGGGCGAAACCTGGGTTTTCCTGCTCCAGGGCAGTGAAGTCGACGTTGTCGAGCGCCAGATACTGCGGGTCGACGAAATGCTTGGCCACGCGCTGCAGCTCCGCCTCGGTCAGCGTGGTGCTGCCGCCGCGCAGATGGGCCATCTCGGCCTCGACCTTTTCGGCGAAGACCTCAGGGGTGAGCGCCTTGACCAGGATCTTGATGCGCGCCTTGTACTTGTTGTCACGTCGGCCGTAACGGTTGTACACGCGCAGGATCGCATCGAGGTAGCTGAGCAGGTCCTGCCAGGGCAGGAACTCGTTGATGAACGCACCGATCACCGGGGTACGGCCCAGGCCACCGCCGACCAAGACTCGGAAGCCCAGCTCTCCGGCCGCGTTATACACCGGCTCCAGGCCGATATCGTGCACTTCGATGGCGGCGCGGTCGTCCTTCGAGCCGTTGACGGCGATCTTGAACTTTCGCGGCAAGTAGGCGAATTCGGGGTGGAAGGTGGTCCACTGACGTACGATTTCGCACCATGGGCGCGGGTCGATCAGTTCATCCGCCGCGACGCCGGCGAACTGGTCGGTGGTGACGTTGCGCAGGCAGTTGCCGCTGGTCTGAATCGCGTGCATCTGCACCGTGGCCAGCTCGGCCAGGATCTCGGGAACGTCCTCGAGCGCCGGCCAGTTGTACTGCACGTTCTGCCGGGTGCTGATGTGCGCGTAGCCCTTGTCGTAGTCGCGGGCGATCTTGGCCAGCATGCGGACCTGGCGCGCGTTCAACTGACCGTAGGGCACGGCGACGCGCAGCATCGGGGCGAAACGCTGGATGTAGAGGCCGTTCTGCAGGCGCAGAGGGCGGAATTCTTCTTCGCTCAGCTCACCGGCCAGGTAGCGGCGGGTCTGATCACGGAACTGCTTGACGCGGTCCTCGATGATCCGCTGATCGTACTCGTCGTATACGTACATAAAAGTCCTGTCTCAGGCTGCATGCAGCTAATCGCGCGCACGGCCGCGCACTCCCGATCGGAGCGGGGCAACGATAGCAGAGTGCATTTATGCGCAAAAGTGATGTTTTTGCATATGAAAAGAACCATTTGGACTAAGTGAGATTGTCTGCTATTTGCTCTAACCCTCCAGCTAGGCCCGTATACTGTTTCCCTTTATGCTGTAGGGATTTTCCTAATGCTCTTCAGAGCACTGTGTCACGGCCTTTGTCTCGGGTTGGCGTTGATGGCCAACGCGCAGGCGGCCTCGGTAGTGTTTCTCAACCCGGGCCTTTCAGATGAAACATTCTGGGTCAGCTATACGCGGTTCATGCAGGCGGCTGCGGACAATCTGGGCATGCAGTTGCAGGTGCAATACGGTGAGCGTCAGGCCGAACGGCAACTGGCTCAGGTCCGTGCGTTGCTGCGCAGCCCACACAAACCCGACTATCTGATGTTGGTCAACGAACAATATGCAGCGCCGGAGGTGATGCGTCTGACCCGTGGCAGCGGGATCAAGCTGGTGCTGGTCAACAACGGCCTGACGCGCAGCCAGGCCGATGCGGTGAAGGCGCAGCCTGGTAGCTATGCACCTTTGCTGGGCGCGCTGATCACCAACGACGAGCAGGCCGGTTACCAGATGCTGCGCGATCTGGTCGCCAGTCTTCCAGCGACGAGCGGCCCCATCGAGTTGTTGGCCTTCTCGGGCATCAGCACCACGCCTGCCTCGCAATTGCGCGAGCAGGGCATGCGCCGAGCGCTCGCTGATTTTCCCCAAGTCCGTTTGCGTCAGGTGGTTTCCGGTGGCTGGAGCCGCCAGCGGGCTTTCGAGCAGGCGCAGATTCTGGTGCAACGCTATCCGAAGGTGCGTCTGGTGTGGTCGGCAAACGACGAGATGGCCTTTGGGGCCATGCAGGCGTTCGAAGCGGCGGGCAGGGTGCCGGGCCGCGATGTGCTGTTCAGCGCGATCAACAGTTCCCCCGAAGCGCTGCGGGCGCGAATCGATGGGCGACTAAGCGCACTGGTCGGTGGGCATTTCAGCCTGGGCGGCTGGGCGATGGTGATGCTGCACGATGATGCCTTGGGCCTGCCGCTTGATCGTGACGGTCACACGGTGCGCACCCTACCGGTATTGCAGCCGATCGACCCGGCGAAGGCGCGGCGCTGGTTGGCATTGCAAGAGCGGGCAGACTACGGCATCGATTTCCGTCGCTACAGCGCGCAGGGCAAGGCCAGTGATTACCGCTACCCATTTTTGACGTCACCCGTCGATTACTGAAAGACCTTGCTTGAGCAAAGGGCATTGCTGGGCTTTACTGCTGAGTGACGTGCATTCCGATAATCACTCCAAGAGGCAATGCAATGGCTAATCCTACCAAGCTGCGCAAACCCGCCGTCAGCGTCGACACCTGGGCGATCCTGTGTCTGATCGTGCTGGTGGTGGTGACCGCTGTCTATTGGCTCGGACATCCCTGAAGCAAAGCTGTCGGTTCACGCCGAGCTTAGCGCCCCACCCGTTTACCCCGTTGCTGGCCGACATCCAGTGCCTGCCCGTCGCGTTGCTTCCCTTGGCGAGCAAGCCCTTCAAGTTGCGGAATGAGCATGCCTTCAGGCAAATGCCGCCAGAACCTGCCAGGCATGTGCAAGCGTAGCGCGTCGGGATTGAGCCGAGCAGGATTGAATGTGGAGCGGTAGTAAGTGCGCCAGAGCTCCGCGCCGGGGTCTTCGGCGTGCCTGGCCCACTCGATCCATTCGGGCGGACAGCGTCGGCGGTAATCCAATTGCGCCCCATCGAAACGGATGCCATCTTCTGGCGTCGCGATCAGCCAGCGCTGGCGTCCGAGGCGGTCGGCGAAGTGACTGCTGGCGCTTTCGAGAATGTCGTGTGCGGGCTCGTGAAAGGCCACCAGATCCAATTGCAAATGGCTGGCAATCGGCTCTGGCAATGGGACGAAGCGAAGAAACGCGTGTAGGTGGTGTGCTTCACGACTGACCTGTTTGATTCGCCTGTGCAACTCGCTGCCAAGCCGGTCGCCGGCCAGCATGGCCGTGCGGTCGCCATGGGCGACGCGCCACAGCACCTCGTACAGCATGTTCCAGCGCTGATCACCCCGGTAACGTGCGGCCTGTTCAAGCTGCTCCAACAGCGTAGCCGGTATGCGCGCTCTGAACGGGCCTGGTCCTTCGGGTAGCGGAGTCGGCAGTGCGAGCAGATCGTCGATTGGGCCTTGACCCCAGGTGACCTCGCTCGGGTCGATGCCGTGCCCCAGTAGCGTACGCGCCTGTGAGCGCCAGGTGCTGAACAGGTCGTCGCAGTCCAGCGCGATCATGCCCACAAGCCCATCTGCACGGGCGCTTGCGGTTCGCGCAAGCGCTCTCGCAGCAAACCGCTGCGCAATTCGCTTTGGGCAGGTCGGTAATCGGTGGTGACGATGAACGGGCGCGCCTTGTCCAGCACACAGCGCAATTGAATCAGGTCATCGTAGCGAATGCGCCGCTCGCGTCGCAGCGCCACCAAGCGCTGAACGCTGCGCAGGCCAATGCCGGGAATGCGGGCGAGCAGGGCGGGTTCGGCACGGTTCAGATCCAGCGGGAAGACGTCGCGATTGGCCAGGGCCCAGGCCAGCTTGGGGTCGACGTCCAGCGCCAGGTTGCCGGTCTGGCCGAGGAGTTCGCCGGCTGTGTAGCCATAGCCGCGCATGAGGAAATCGGCCTGGTACAAGCGGTGCTCACGCAGCAGCGGTGGGGCGGCCAATGGCACGCTGTTGGGGCTGTCAGGAATGGGGCTGAAGGCGGAATAGTAGACGCGCTTGAGGCCATAGCCCTGGTAGAGCGATTCGGCATTGCGCAGCAGCGTACTGTCGTCGGTGGCATCGGCACCCACGATCACCTGAGTACTTTGACCGGCCGGGGTGAAGCGCGGTGCTCGCGGCTCGCCGGCCACCGCCTGCTGGCCCTGATGAATGATGCCCATGGCCTGGCGAATCGTGTGCGCCTGCTTCTCCGGCGCCAGGCGTTTGAGGCTGGCGTCGGTGGGCAATTCGACGTTCACGCTCAAGCGATCGGCCAGACGTCCGGCTTCCTCGATCAACATCGGATCGGCATCGGGAATGGTCTTGAGGTGGATGTAGCCGCGGAAACCATGTTCTTCGCGCAGCAGGCGTGCGACGCGGTTCAACTGCTCCATGGTGTAATCGGCCGAGCGGATGATGCCCGAGCTCAGGAACAGACCACTGATGCAATTGCGGCGGTAGAAATCCAGCGTTAGACGCACCACCTCCTCGGGGCTGAAACGCGCTCTGGGTACATTGCTGGAGCGGCGGTTCACGCAGTACTGGCAGTCGTACAAGCAAAAGTTGGTGAGCAGTATCTTGAGTAACGACACGCATCGACCGTCAGGCGTGTAGCTGTGGCAGATGCCCATGCCATTGGTTGCGCCCAGGCCCTCTTGCCCGCGAGAACTGCGCTTGGGCGCGCCGCTGCTGGCGCAGGACGCATCGTACTTGGCGGCGTCGGCAAGAATGCCGAGCTTGGCAATGAGTTGCATGCAGGCTTCTCGATATACTGGTTTTTCATACAGTATTGAGAGAATGGCTGGCTTGCAAGAGCCTTTCCGATCAGCGGGCGAATGGATGCCCTGTAGCAAGACGGCCCGCCCGAGGACGAGGAGCAAAGTCCTCGTTCGGAACGGGCCGTCTGCTGGCGTGGTGTTGGAGCGCCTATTGCTTAGACTTCAGCGTCCCACGCGCGGTCGCCGTGTTCGTCCTTGACCCGGGTCGGCAGACCCATCACGTCCAGCGCCTTGAGGAACGGCTCTGCCGGCAACTCTTCGACGTTGACCATGCGCTTGGCATCCCATTCGCCACGCGCCACCAGCAATGCAGCGGCTACAGGCGGCACACCGGCGGTGTAGGAAATGCCTTGGCTGTCGGTTTCGGCATAGGCTTCTTCATGGTCGGCGACGTTGTAGATGAACACTTCGCGCGGCTGGCCATCTTTGGTGCCCTTGACCAGGTCGCCAATGCAGGTCTTGCCGGTATAGCCCGGGGCCAGGGAGGCCGGATCGGGCAGAACCGCCTTCACCACTTTCAGCGGTACCACTTCGAGACCCTCGGCGGTCTTGACCGGCTGCTCGGAGAGCAGGCCGAGGTTCTTCAAAACGGTAAACACATTGATGTAGTGCTCGCCGAAGCTCATCCAGAAGCGCACGTTCGGCACGTCTAGGTTCTTCGAGATCGAATGCACTTCGTCGTGCCCGGTCAGGTACAGGTTCTGCGAACCGACCACTGGCAGGTCGTCGGTGCGCTTGACCTCGAACATGGTATTGCGGGTCCACTGGCTGTTCTGCCAGCTCCACACCTGCCCGGTGAACTCGCGGAAGTTGATTTCCGGATCGAAGTTGGTGGCGAAGTACTTGCCGTGTGAGCCGGCATTGACGTCGAGGATGTCGATCGACTCGATGTGGTCGAAGTATTGCTGCTGGGCCAGTTTGGCGTAGCTGTTCACCACACCCGGGTCGAAGCCGACGCCGAGAATGGCGGTAATGTTCTTCTGCTGGCATTCCTCGAGGTGCTTCCACTCGTAGTTGCCATACCAGGGCGGGGTTTCGCAGATCTTGCCCGGTTCTTCGTGAATCGCGGTGTCCAGATAAGCGACACCCGTATCGATGCAGGCACGCAGCACCGACATGTTGAGGAAGGCGGAACCGACGTTGATCACGATCTGCGATTCGGTCTCGCGGATCAAAGCCTTGGTCGCCTCGACATCAAGGGCGTTGAGCGAGAAGGCCTGGATGTCGGCGGGTACCTTGAGGCTACCCTTGGCCTTGACGCTGTCGATGATGGCCTGGCATTTGGAGATGTTCCGTGACGCAATGGCAATACGACCGAGTTCGTCGTTATGCTGTGCGCACTTGTGGGCCACCACCTTGGCGACACCTCCTGCACCAATGATAAGAACGTTCTTCTTCAATTTACTCGATGCTCCTTGTTGAAAAGGCCTGTCGTCACGACAGGCTGGAAACGTAGTCGTCGAACCCGAACTCGCGTTTGACCTCGATGCTGCCGTCGAGCTGCTTGACGACGATCGCCGGCATCTTCAGGCCATTGAACCAATTCTTCTTGACCATGGTGTAACCCGCCGCATCGACGAAGGACAGACGGTCACCGATGGCCAGCGGCCGTTCGAACTGATATTCGCCGAAGATATCGCCGGCCAGGCACGATTTGCCACAGACCATGTAGGTGTGCTCACCGTCATTGGGTGCCATCTTGGCATTGAGACGGTAGATCAGCAGGTCGAGCATGTGCGCTTCGATCGAGCTGTCGACCACGGCCAAGTGCTTGCCGTTGTAGAGCGTGTCGAGCACGGTGACTTCCAGCGAAGCGCTGTTGGTGATGGCCGCTTCGCCTGGCTCCAGATACACCTGCACACCGTACTGCTCGGAGAAGCTTTTGAGGCGGGCGCAGAACGCCTCGAGCGCATAACCTTCGCCAGTAAAGTGGATGCCACCGCCGAGGCTCACCCACTGCACCTTGTGCAGTAGGTGACCGAAGCGCTCTTCGATGTGCGACAGCATCTTGTCGAACAGGGCGAAATCGCCGTTCTCGCAGTTGTTGTGGAACATGAAACCGGAGATCTGCCCGATCACCTTCTCGATCTTTTCCGGGTCCCATTCGCCGAGACGGCTGAAAGGACGTGCCGGGTCGGCCAGCAGGTAGTCGGAACTGCTCACCTGCGGATTGACGCGCAGGCCGCGGGTCGTGCCTTCGGATTGCTCGGCGAATCGCTCGAGCTGGCCGATGGAGTTGAAGATGATCTTGTCGCAGTTTTCCAGCATCTCCGGCACTTCATCATCCGCCCAGGCCACGCTGTAGGCGTGGGTCTCGCCGGCGAACTTCTGACGGCCGAGCTTGAGCTCGTAGAGCGAAGAGGAGGTGGTGCCGTCCATGTACTGTTCCATCAGGTCGAACACCGACCAGGTGGCGAAGCACTTGAGGGCGAGCAGGGCCTTGGCGCCGGAGTGCTCGCGCACATAGGCGATCTTCTCCAGGTTGCCCAGCAGCTTGGTTTTGTCGATGAGGTAATACGGCGTTTTGATCATTTCAAAGGCCCCCGGCCAGGCCGGCCAAAAAAAGGACACGCATTGTGCCTGCCCTCGCCGTAGATCGAAAGGGCACGAGACGGATTTCGCGTGGTGCATGCCCTGTGCGGGTGCGCGTTCATCTGGATTGAATCTTTTCTGTCGATGTCCACTCAGTTGAACAGAGGATTGTGACCATCTGAATCAACCGAACAGGTTGGCGAAGGAGAAACCCATGAGTTCCAAATACAAGGCGGGCGACAAGGTGCATTGGAATTCCGAGGCCGGGATCATCCACGGCTCGGTGGTCAAAGTGCATACCCGCGATGTGGCGTTCATGGGGCGCCAGCGGCATTGTTCGAAAGAGGAGCCGCAGTACGAAGTCAAGAGCGACAAGACCGGGCATCTGGCGATGCACAAGGAGTCGGCCTTGCATAGGAACTGAAACGGGCCAAGCCGCACAGCGGCAAGATCACCGAGGACGAAATGGACCATTGTGACGGTCCCGCCTACCTTATCCCTCCCTTGAACCGCGCCTCGGCGCGGTTTTTTTTGCCTATCACGCACGCCTCGGTGAATGCCGGCCCGTTCAAGTTTCCGGGAGGCGGTGCTTGCTCAGTACGGTTGTTTGTTCAGCCAGTCCCGAATCTGCTCGAGCGTCGCGGTGGCCCCGCCGCAGACGATCATCAAGACACGCTCATAGCCGTCAAGTCTGCCAGGCTCGTAGGCCAGCGCCAACGCTGCACCGCAGGCTGGCTCGACCAGCAGTCGGTGATCGCGCAGGAAATCCTCGCAGGCTTGCAGCGCGGCACGGTCGGTGACCTGTTCACTGAACACGGGATGCTGCTGTGTACACGCGAACGCCTGATCGGCCACCCGTTTGGCCCCCAGTGAGGTCGCTACCGAACTGAGCGCTGGCAGCTCGACGGGGCCGCCGGCGACCATGGCCGCCTGCAGCGACGCGGCCCCCTCGGTTTCCACTGCCAGTACCGGCACATCGTGCCAACCGTTGCGCTGCAAGCCCTCGACCACGCCGCTGAGCAGCCCGCCACCGCCTACCGACAGCACCACCGCGTCGGGCTTCACGCCGCCCTGGGCGACTTCGTCGATCATGCTGGCATGACCCGTCCACAGCAGTGGGTCATCGAACGGGTGGATGAACGCATCGCCTGGCTGCAGCAAGCCTTGGGCATGCTGGTTGGCTTCCTGCCAGGAGCTGCCGGTGATCACCACTTCGGCCTGTTCGAGCTTGAGCAGTTCGATGGCTCGGGCGCTGGTGGTTTCAGGCACCACCACCGTCACCGGCACACCAAGCGCGCGTCCGGCATAGGCGACGGCCAGGCCGGCATTGCCGCCCGACGACGAAATGAAATGACGGGCGCCTCGGGCATGGTGCACCTCGCAGGCATGTCCCACGCCGCGCAACTTGAACGAGCCGGGCGGCTGCAAGGCTTCGAGCTTGAGCCACACGGCGCGTCCCGCTGCCAGTGACAGCGGACGGGATTCGATCAGGGGGGTAGCGATATGCAAGGTCATGGGCGCTCCGCGTTCAGCGTTGGCAGGCAGTGGGCGTGGCGTCGCCTCGCAACTGCTCAAGGTAGTTGTAGATGGTGTAGCGGGTCACGCCCAAGGCGTCGGCGGCTTTTTCCACGCCGCCTTTGACGATGAACAATCCACGTTCCTGCATCAGGCGCACTGCCTCGACCTTGGCCTGCTTGTTCAGACGACCTTGGCCACTACGCTGCAGGGCGTCTTCGATGATCTCGGCCATCAGTTGCGGCAGGTCGGCGGCATCCCCAGGCGTTTGCTCAACATCTCCAGCGCCTAATGGCTGGAAGTGGCGAAGGAAAGTCATCGCAGCGTCGAGGCCGGTCAGGTCAGTGTTAACGCAGAGGCTGGCGAAAGGATGCCCGCCGCTGTCGCGAAAGATTGCGGTGGCGCTGCGCAGGCTGCGGCCTTTGAGTGAGGTGGGGTAATCGTTCAACACCACCGGGTCGCAACCCTGTTGATCGCGGCTGGCTTGCATCAGTGCCTTGAAGCCTTGGTCCTGTTCAGGAGCGGCCAGAATCGGACTGCCTACACGTCGGCCCGAGAGATGACCGTTGACGATGGCGATCACCGAGTGCTCCGGTCGATCAAGGTCGTGCAGGAGGATTTCCAAGTTGCCCGGCGCGACGCTGCCCAAGGCTTGCAGGGCAGCTTTGAGCACGGTGAGTGTGAGCTGGCGCTCTTGTTGGAGAGATAGGGGTGGCATGGAGGCTCGCCAAATTCACAATTATGTTGAATTTTACACAATTGGTTGAATTTGGCGAGTCGTGCGTGAGTTTCCAGGGTTAACGTTTCAGCGCGGGTGTGCGCGGTGGAATCATGCGCCGCGATCCAGTCGCTTCGAACCCCGCAGCGAAACGCAGCAGCGCGTTGTCGTCATAGGCACGTCCGGCGAAGGTCAGGCCCACTGGCATGCCGATGTCGGCCATTACACCCATCGGCACGGTGACAGTGGGTACACCCAGGTGACGGATCGCCAGGTTGCCATTGGCGACCCACACACCATTGCTCCAGGCGATGTCCGCCGACGCAGGGTTGACGTCGGCGTCGGCGGGGCCGACATCGGCGACGGTGGGAAAGATCACAGCATCCACACCCTGCTGGTCCATCCACGCTTCCAGATCCATCTTGCGGGTCTGTTCCAGGCCGCGCAGACCTTCCGGGACGCTGGCGATCTGGTCCCAGTCCTTGAGGCCACGTTTGGCCATGTTCACGTACTCGTCCATGCCGGCCGCGAGATCGTCTTCGCGGTTGGGCAGGGTGCCAGGGTCGTGGGGGAAGATTTGCGGTCCGTCGACGTCGGCCAGACGGTTGAGCTGAGGGTCGCCGTTAGCGCGCAGGAAATCGTCGAACGCCCAGCCTGAAAGCTCCCAGAGTTCGTCATGCAGGAATTCCCGTGTGACGATGCCGCGGTTGTACACGGTCGGGGCACCCGGGCGGTCGCCTTCGCAATTGGAAACCAGTGGAAAATCGGTTTCCACCACTTCGGCGCCTGCGGCTTCGAGGGCCTGCCGAGCCTGTTGCCACAGGTCGATCACGCTGGCGCGGGTATGGATGCGCTGGCCGGTCGGCCCGCCGATCCCGGGCTTCTCCGAGGTGCCGGCGTCGGCATCGGCATTGATGTACATGCGCGGCACTGCGAAGCGCTTGCCCTTGAGCGCGGCGCTGCCGGTGGCCAGTGCCAGATAGCTCTGCGGGCGAACGCTGGAGGCAGGGGGAATCGGCACCCAGGGCTGCATGCGCCACAGGTCGCCACGGGTGTCGGCGTCGTCGGCCACCACCACATCGAGGATCTCCAGCAAGTCAGCCATGGTCCGTGCATATGGCACTACCACGTCCATGGTCGGCGTCAGCGGCCAGTTGCCGCGCACCGAGATCACCCCGCGCGAGGGGGTGTAGGCGCACAGCCCGTTGTTCGAGGCCGGGCCGCGTCCGCTCGACCACGTCTCCTCGGCCAGGCCGAACGCGCTGTAGCTGGCCGCCGTGGCGGTGCCGGCGCCATTGGAGGAGCCAGAGGCGAACGGTGCGGTGAGGAAGGCCGCGTTGTACGGACTCTCGGCGCGGCCGTACACGCCTCGCTGCATGCCGCCGTTGGCCATGGGCGGCATGTTGGTCTTGCCCAGGCAAATGGCGCCGGCTGCGCGCAGGCGCTCGACGGTGAAGGCGTCGCGTTGGGCGACCAGGTGCTTGAATGCCGGGCTGCCGGAGGCGGCGGTCAGGCCCTTGACCAGGTAGCTGTCCTTGGCGGTGTAGGGAATGCCGTCCAGCGGGCCGAGGGTCTTCCCCGCAGCGCGTCGTGCATCGGAGGCCGCCGCTTCCTCGAAGGCCTGGGGATTGCGCACCACCACGGCATTGAGCGCGGTCGGCGTATCGGCGCCGTCATAGGCATCGATCCGGGCCAGGTAGGCCTGGACCAGCTCGACCGCTGTGGTGCGACCTGATTCGAGCGCATCGCGCAGCTCGGCAATGGAAACCTCGGTTACCTCGATCATGCTGTCACCAAACTGTACAGGTGGATTTCATGCCGGCGAGTGTACAAGAAGCCCTGCGCAGACGCAGGTTTGCGCAGGGGAAAAACCCGTTTGCAGCGGGGCACGGCAGTGCAGCGAAGGCATGGCGATACCACCGAGCGCTGTAGGAAAAAGCCCTGGGTAAGAATAAAGAATGTCTGATATTTCTTGTCCGATAAAACCTTCAGCGTCTACCGTTTGTCGTAGGTAACCGTGCGCATGAAGCGCCAAGCTGGAGAGTAATCGTACATGGCAAGATCCCCCGAACCCCCGCGCAGTCCCACCATCAATCCACCGGTCTTCTGGATCTCTGCCGTCATATTGTTGCTGCTGGTGCTCTACGCCAGCGTATTCCGCGATCACGCCCAAGAATTGTTCGCCCACATTCAGGGCTGGATCATCGGCAATGTCAGCTGGTTCTACATTCTCGCGGTGGCGCTGATCCTGGGCACGGTGGTGTTCCTGGGGATCAGCCGCTACGGCGACATCAAGCTGGGGCCGGACCACAGCACCCCCGACTACAACAACGCCACCTGGTTCGCCATGCTGTTCTCCGCCGGGATGGGCATCGGCCTGATGTTCTTCGGCGTCGCCGAGCCGGTGATGCACTTCCTCAAGCCGCCGCTGGGTGAGGGTGGAACGGTGATGGCTGCGGGCGAAGCGATGCGCATCACCTTCTTCCACTGGGGCCTGCACGCGTGGGCCATCTACGCGGTGGTGGCGTTGATCCTGGCCTACTTCAGTTATCGCCACGGCTTGCCGTTGACCCTGCGATCTGCGCTGTATCCCTTGATCGGCGAGCGTATCCATGGCCCGCTGGGCCATGCGGTGGACATTTTCGCCATCATCGGCACGGTGTTCGGTGTGGCGACCTCGCTGGGCTTTGGCGTGTCGCAAATCAACACTGGGCTCAATGCGCTTTTCGGTGTGCCGGTATCGATACCGGTGCAGATCGCCTTGATCATCGGTACTACATTCCTGGCTACGCTGTCGGTCATGTCGGGTCTGGACAAGGGCATCCGTCGTCTGTCGGAGCTCAACCTGGGCCTGGCCGTGTTGCTGCTGCTGGGCGTGATGCTGCTGGGGCCGACCGTGCTCATTCTGCAGACCTTCGTGCAGAACACCGGCGGTTACCTCAGTGAAATCGTCAGCCGTACCCTGAACCTGTACGCCTATCAACCGACCGACTGGATAGGTGGCTGGACGCTGTTCTACTGGGGTTGGTGGCTGGCCTGGTCGCCCTTCGTCGGGCTGTTCATCGCACGCATCTCGCGCGGTCGGACCATCCGCGAATTCGTCACCGGCGTATTGCTGGTACCGACCGCGTTCACCCTGCTGTGGATGACGGTGTTCGGTAACACGGCCATCCACATGATCCTCGACCAAGGCCTCACCGATCTGGCGGCCGCCGTGGAGAAGGACACCTCGCTGGCGCTGTTCGCCTTCCTCGAGCACTTCCCGTTCGCCAGCGTGATCAGCACCTTGGCAGTGGTGATGGTGGTGGTGTTCTTCGTCACCTCGGCCGACACCGGCGCGATGGTGGTGGACATGCTGGCCTCCGGCGGCCAGGAAGGCACGCCGATGCGCCAGCGAATTTTCTGGGCCTCGACCATGGGCATCGTGGCCATTGCCCTGTTGCTCGCTGACGGTCTCAAGGCGCTGCAGACCGCTACCATCGCCAGTGCGCTGCCGTTCACCGTGGCACTGCTCCTGAGCATGCGCGGGTTGCTCAAGGCGCTCAAGCTCGATGCCACCAAGCGCGACTTGCGCTACCAGGCGCTGGCGATTTCGCCGACGGCATCGCGCGCGGCTGGGAATTGGCAGCGGCGCCTGCGCACCTTGGCGATGTTCCCGCGCCGTTCGCACGTGCAGCGTTTCATCTCGGAAGTGGCGTTGCCGGCTTGCCAGTCGTTGGTCGAAGAATGGCGCCGACAGGGCTATGACTGCAGTGTCGAAGAGGGTGAAGGCGGGCGCGTAACGCTCAAGCTCGGCCCCAGCGACGACCTCTTCATCTACGAGATTCGTCCGCGTGCCTATGCCATGCCCAGCTTCGTGCTCAGCGACATGGCCGGGGAGGAGCGCAAGTATTTCCGCGCCGAAGTGCATTTGCGCGAGGGCGGGCAGGATCACGATGTGATGGGCTGGTCGAAAGACGAGGTGATCGGCGACATTCTCGATCACTACGAACGTCACCTGCATTACCTGCATTTGGTGGGGTGAGTCGCAAACGAAACGGGCCGCAGATGCGGCCCGTTTCAATTGGCAAGGCTGAAGTAGAACACGCCTCAGTGTTTGGCCGCCTGGATCGCCAGCACGACACCATTGGTGGTCTGCACCAGGACATAGTTGTTGGCCATCTTCACCCAGTGACTTTCTTTCTCGGGTGCTGGCAGGCCTTTGGCCTTCCAGTCGCGCACGGCTTCGTCGTCACGCTTGTACTGGTCGGGCGCCTTGTCGCCGACTTTGAGTTCACGGTTATGCGACTCGGGCGCCTTGACGCTCTCGACGTTGGACTCGGCCGCCTGCGCGCTCAGTGGCAGTTGGGTCAGGGGCAACGTGAAGAGCAGGGCGCACATCAGGGAACGGGTTTTCATGCAGGCTTTCCTCATGGACATTCTGTAAATACGACAGCGACCTGTGCGTGACAATTCACTCCATGCGAAGCGCAGTGCTACAGTCGCTTCTTTTTTCTACCGAGGATGCAACATGCGAGCACTATTGCCGCTGGCCGCGGCGCTGCTGATGATCGGTTGTGCGTCGTCGACGATGGAGGCTGCACGCACCGGTCAGCCCGGCGCGCGCCTGGATTCGCAGAAGGCGCCGGAGATAGTCGCCCAATGCATACAGTTCAGTTGGCAGGAGGAGGCGCACTTCGGCGTCGACGCCAGTGGCTATCTGGAGCCGCGCAAGGCCGGAGGCTTCACCGTCTACACGCGCGAGGCGGAATCGTTCGTCGACGTCTACCCGCAGGCCAGCGGGACGCGGGTCGACTACTACGCGCAAAAGAGCGACATGGTCGCGCTGCAGCGCAAGGCCGCGGCTGCGACCTGCCTGTAAGTCATCGCGGCATGTAGCGCAGTTGCCAGCGCCGCGGAATTTTCCACGAGGCCAGCGCCAGCATCACGGCCACTAGCGCGCTGGCCAGCAGTGCGGCGCGCTCGAAGCGTTGCTCGAGCAGTACGCCAAGCACGGCCCCGATGAACATGCCGCTCCACGGCACCAGTTGCACACGCCAGCCCAGGCGCTGTTGACCCAGCAACGTACGTCCCAGGCCTCGGCCAAAGCGCGAAAGAGCGCCCGTCACATAGGTGAGTCCGATCGGCAAGCCGTTCACTTCTTCGACCACTGCGTTGATCATGCCCATCGCTGTGACCGCCGCCAGCAGTGCGGCCAGTTGCAGCGCTTCGGGCAGCAGCCCGGCCAATGCAAGCAACAAGCCGATCAATCCCAGCAAGGGCCAGTGGCGCCGGCCACTGCGGGCCGCGACGATCACGCCGAGCGCGTTGCCCAGGATGAAGGCGCCAATCACCAGCGCCAGGCGCACGATGGGCCCCCACTCGGCATTGCCCAGGGATACCGCCAGGCGCGTGGTATTGCCGCTCATGAACGAGACGAAGTCGCCGGTGGCCAAAAAGCCGATGGCGTCGGTCATGCCGGCCAGTACCGACAAGGCGGCGACGAAGTACAGCCCCACCGTGCCACGGCGCTGCAGATGACGTTGGCGGTGGCTGTTGGGTGACGGACTGCGGGGCAGCATCGCGGGGTTCCTCCAGTCTGGCCGGGCGTCAGTGGCCCGGCGGTTGCGGCTGGCGGAGTATATCCGAGGATGGCAGCGCGATACTGACCAACGGCAGCTTGCCGCTGCTGGTGTCGATCAGGACAGGAAACCGCCGTCGACGTTGAGGGCGGTGCCCGTGGTGTAGCTGGAGGCGTCGCTGGCCAGGTACAGCACTGCGCCGGCCATTTCGCTGGGGTCGGCAACACGCTTGAGTGGAATCTGCTGCAAGGCGGCCTTGAGGATGGCGTCGTTCTTCACCAGCGCCGAGGCGAACTTGGTGTCGGTCAGGCCCGGCAGCAGGGCGTTGCAGCGGATGCCGAACTGCGCGCATTCCTTGGCGAACACCTTGGTCATGTTGATCACCGCCGCCTTGGTCACCGAGTAGATGCCCTGGAACAGCCCGGGTGTGACGCCATTGATCGAGGCCACGTTGATGATGCTGCCGCCGCCGTGTTCGCGCATCAGCTTGCCCGCTTCCACCGACATGAAAAAGTAGCCGCGGATATTGACGTCCACGGTCTTCTGGAAGGCGCCGGCATCGGTGTCTAGCACATTGCAGAACTGCGGGTTGGTGGCAGCGTTGTTGACCAGGATGTCCAGGCGTCCGAACTGCTCGCGGATACCGGCAAAGACCTGCTGGATCTGCTCCAGCTCGCCGATATGGCAGGCCACGGGCGTGGCCTTGCCGCCGGCCGCGATAATCGCGTCGGCGACCTGTTGGCAGCCGTCCAGTTTGCGGCTGGAAACGATCACATGGGCGCCTTGCTGGGCCAGCAAGTGGGCGATGGCCTCGCCGATGCCGCGGCTGGCGCCGGACACGAAGGCGATCTTGCCATCGAGGTCGAACAGGGAGGTCTTGGACATGCCGGGGTTCCTTGTGGTGAAGTTCAGGACCTGCGCAGTTCAGAGAGAAGACGCGTCGATCACCTGCAGCGCCATGTGCTCCAGCAGACGGTTCATGTGGATGAACTGGGCGAAGCGCTTGTCCTGGGTCTGGCCGTGGTGGAAACGGTAGTAGATCTGCTGGACGATGCCGGCGAGGCGGAACAGGCCATAGCAGTAGTAAAAGTCGAAATTGTCGATGCGAATGCCGGCGCGCTCGGCGTAATAGTCGACGAATTGTCTGCGCGTGAGCATGCCGGGTGCATTGCTGGGCTGGCGGCGCATCAGTTGCACGGCGGCGGGATCGTCCGCTTCGATCCAGTAGGCCAGGCTGTTGCCCAGATCCATCAGCGGATCACCGAGGGTGGCCATCTCCCAGTCCAGTACGCCGATGATGTGCATGGGATTCTCTGCGTCGAGGATCACGTTATCGAAGCGGTAGTCGTTGTGGATGATGCCTGGCCGTGGGTGGTCTTCAGGCATCTTCTCGCGTAGCCAGGCGACTACCGTTTCCCAAAGGGGGGCATCGGGGGTCAGGGCTTTTTCGTAGCGGCTCGCCCAGCCTTCGACCTGGCGTTGTACATAGCCGTCGGGCTTGCCCAGGTCTGCCAGCCCGCAGTGGGTGTAGTCCACCTGGTGCAGTTCGACCAGGCGATCGATGAAACTCTTGCACAGGGCTTCGGTGCGACGGGCATCGAGGCCCAACTCGGGCGGCAGGTCCGAACGCAGGATGATGCCCTTGACCCGTTCCATCACATAGAACTCGCCGCCAATCAGCGATTCATCGGTGCAGTGCGCATAGGCTTTTGGGCAATAGGGGAAACCGGCGTGGAGCTGGTTGAGAATGCGGAACTCGCGGCCCATGTCATGCGCCGACTTGGCCTTTTGCCCGAACGGTGGCCGGCGCAGTACCAGCTCGCGCTGAGGATAGGCAATCAGGTAAGTCAGATTGGACGCGCCACCCGGAAACTGGCTGATGATCGGATGGCCGTCGAGGCCGGGCACATGCGCTTTGAGATACGGGTCGATGCGAGCGGCGTCGAGTTCTTCGCCGCGGCGTGCCTCGGTGGGCTGATCGGTGAGCGTCATGCCTTTTCCTTATTCCGGTTGGCAAGGATGATTGGCTAATCTAATGGCCTGGCCAGTATGGGACAAGCGTGCCAGATGGCCTATCGACGCGGGTGTTGCCGGTCGATCACTGTCCCTGATGAACCCTGCAAAGGCGCGGGCGAAAAAAAAACCGAAGCGGCTACAGCTTCGGTTCTTTTCGATCAGCGCGGCGCCGCACTCAGGAGGGGAACAGCTCGCTCAACTTCATCGACAGCATCATGTCGCCTTCAACACGCAGCTTGCCACCCATGAAGGCCTGCATGCCGTCGGTCTCGCCGCTGACGATGCCTTTGAGGGTTTCGCTGTCCATTACCAGGGTGCAGTTGGCGTCCGGATTCTCACCTTCCTGCAGCGCGCAGGTGCCATCTTTGACGATCAGCGCGTAGTGCTTGTCTTCGTCGGTGATGTTGAAGCCGAACACCAGGTCCAGGCCGGCGGCCGCAGCTGGGTTGAACTTCTCTTGCATCTTCTTCACGGCATCGGCTACGGAGGTCATTGTGCATTCCTTATTGAGGGATAGTCAGGTCCGCATAGGGACAGGATGTGCCGGGCTCTAACGATAGGTGAGGAGCTCGGGTGTCTTCAGCAGCCGTACATGTGCCTGACTGTTGAAGGTGGCCAGGGTCACGTCGCTGCCACGGAACTTCAGGTGGCTCAGCGAGGTGTTGATGATCTGCCAGTTCAGCGCGAACGCCTGGGCTGGCGGGATGCCGGTCAGCAGATGGAGCAGGGCGGCGATGGTGCCGCCAGAGGTGAAGATGGCGATGGAGTCGCCACTGCCGGCTCTGGCCAGTACGCGATCCAGACCGCCGGCGACACGATCGAGGAAGTTGCCCCAGGTTTCCAGGCCGTCGTGCGCGTCGTGCTCGTCGTCGTGCCAGCGCTGGACCATCAGTGCGAACAGGCGCTGAAACTCGGATGGGTTCTGCGCAGCATTGCGCAGCACATGCAGCGCTTCAGGCTCGTCTGGCAGCAAGGCCGGGAGCAGGGCGCGGATCACACCCTCGGCATCGAATTCATTGAATGCCGCGTCGGTCTCCAGAGCCGCGACCTGGCGTCCTGCGCCGGTCATTGCCGCCAGCGTCAGGCGTGCGGTGTCTTGCTGGCGGCGCAAGTTACCTGATAGGCAGCGGTCCAGATCCACACCGAGCAAGCCAAGGTGATCGCCCAGCACCTGGCTTTGGCGGATGCCCACGGGCGAAAGGACGTCATAGTCGTCGGCACCGAAGGAGGCTTGGCCATGTCGGATCAGGTAGATGTCGCCCACTGCATTGTCCGGCTGGATGATGAAGTTGTTGCGAGGTTAGGGCGGCCTGTGAAGGCTGTCAATGGAAAAACATACAAGCGTTTGAAAAGGTTGTTTGAACTGTGTTGCCAGCATTTTCCCACGCTGGTAGCCGCCCAAGCGCACCGGTATGCTTGCAACAGTTTCGCGCCCTGGGGCGTAGGTTCATTAAGGAGTCACTGTGGAGTTTCTTGCCGAATACGCAAGCTTTCTCGCCAAAACGGCCACGCTGGTCATTGCCATCCTGGTCATTCTCTCGGGGATCGCCAATCTGCGCGGTAAAGGTCGGCGCAAACCGGGTGGGCAATTGCAGGTCACGCGCCTGAACACGTTCTACAAAGACTTGCGCGAGCGTTTGGAAACGGGTCTGTTCGAAAAGGCTGAGCTCAAGGCGTTGCGCAAGCAGCAGGCCAAAGCTGAAAAACAGGTCAAGAAGGGCAAGGCCAACCCGCAGGAAAAAGGCCGTGTCTATGTGCTGGATTTCGATGGCGACATCAAGGCCTCGGCGACCGAGAGCCTGCGCAATGAAATTACTGCGTTGCTCACCCTCGCCACGCCCCAGGACGAGGTCGTGTTGCGTCTTGAAAGCGGCGGTGGTCTGGTCCACAGCTACGGTCTCGCCGCTTCTCAATTGGCCCGCATCCGCCAGGCGGGCATCCCACTGACCGTCTGCATCGACAAGGTCGCTGCCAGCGGCGGTTACATGATGGCTTGTATCGGCGACAAGATCGTCAGCGCGCCCTTCGCCGTGCTCGGCTCCATCGGCGTCGTCGCCCAACTCCCCAACGTCAACCGCTTGCTCAAGAAGCATGACATCGACTTCGAAGTCCTCACCGCCGGCGAGTACAAACGTACCCTGACGGTCTTCGGTGAAAACACCGAGAAGGGACGCGAAAAGTTTCAGGAGGACCTGGATGTCACCCATCAGTTGTTCAAGGACTTCGTTGCCCGGTACCGCCCGCAGTTGCACATCGATGAGGTAGCCACCGGCGAAGTGTGGTTGGGCGTTGCCGCACTGAATCGCAAGCTGGTGGATGAGTTGAGTACCAGCGATGAGTACCTGAGCACGCGCGCTCGGGAAGCCAACCTGTTCCACGTGCATTTTGCCGAGCGCAAGTCGCTGCAGGAGCGTATCGGTGTGGCGGCCAGCGGCGCTGTTGAGAAGGCGCTGATCGGTCTTTTGAGCAAGCTCGGCCGTCTGCGCTAACACCTTGAGCCCCTTGAAGATTTTTTTCTTTCAGGGGGTTGCAAGGGGCAAGGAATGCCGACATAATGGCGTCCATCGAAACGCAGCTTTCTTGAAAAAGTTAAGCAGTTTCAAGGAGATAGCGAAAGCTGACTCCAACTTTGAGGCCGAGTAGCAAAGTGGTTATGCTCCGGATTGCAAATCCGTCTACGCCGGTTCGATTCCGACCTCGGCCTCCACCATTCGAAAGCCCCGCAGCCGTTGAGGTTGCGGGGCTTTTTTCATGCCTGCCGATTGTCCATTCCCGCTGCATTTGGGACAGATTTTGGAACAGGCTCGCACCTACCCCCACCTAGTGCTGTTTTATGTTGCCCGCCGAGGACCTCAATAGATCTCTGAAGCCGGGCATCACCGGAGTATGTCGATCTGCCATCGCCTCAAAGGCGGTGAATGAGCCGAAGTCCGCTGAAAGCAATCTTCAAAATACTGGTTGAATATACAGTATTGGTGTGGCATGGTTCCTTCCATCAGCGACAGGTCTGAAGTTGATGAAGCCTCGTCATCCCTGACCTTAGCGTGAAGACCTCGAGTCCCGAGCCATCGCCCATGAGCGCCATACGCCCAATACAGAGGCCTGAACTTAAATCAGCTCAGTAACGGAGTTTAAAATGGAAAAGGCAAACTCGGCGTCTCAAACCATGCAAGATCTTTGGACTCAAGTAGAACCGGTGGCTAACACCGGCATGCTTAGGCGCGTGGTTTTTGCGGATGGCAAGTTTTATGCGGCGGGTGGCAACGGTCTTCCCACCACCACTCAGGTTATCAGCGGAAACGCGACTGGTACGGTATGGACCAAGCTCAAGGGCGCCGTCACGTCTGATAGCGGAAAAGTTATCAACGAGCTGTACTGGAACGGTATTGGGACTACGCTTCAAGCCCTTTCTCAATCCGGCAACGTGAGCTACGGCAGCACAGCGCGCCCTTCAAGGGATTGGACAGACCTTACGGCAACTGTACGCGCGTCCGGAGACTTATATGGCATTCTGTATTATCCGCCCATTTTGGGAACCTACGCGACCTGGATATTGGTTGGGTCTAACGGTAAAGTCTTTTCCCGTTATGGCGATTGGTCAGGCCAAGTGGAGCGCACTACGACTTTCACGTCTAGCGAGACTGTGTACTGCGTCAATGTCATTGGCGACTTTGTGTTGATTGCGGGATCGAGTGGGAAGCTGCTTAGCGCTACTAAGATGCCGACGAGTAATGTGCAATCATTCTCGAGCAGAACCAGTACTTTCGGTACTAGTACCATCCTTTCCATGAAGCTTTGCAACGGAAAAATGTTTATCGTTGGCGCAGATGGCAAGATGGCATATTCATCTAACGGAAATTACTGGACTGCTGTTGAAGATACCAGTTTCGGCGGAACCATCATCCGCGACATCGCTTACGGTAATGGCAAGTATGTAGCTGTCGGCGACGGCGGCAAGACAGCCGTTTCCGAGGATGGGATCGGCTGGGTTCAGCAAGCTAACACTTTCGCAGGAACCGATATCCGGAGCGTTGCCTACGGCAACGGTAATTTTGTAGCTGTTGGTGCAAGCGGCAAGATTGCTTACTGGACTCCGTGATCTCCAATCTCTTTGCGTGACAGAGCCCAGCCGTCGCGCTGGGCTTTTTCACTTCCCACCCACGTCTGTTGCTCACCAACATATTCACTGCCTGTCTTGATGAAAACCTGTTCGGGCGTTGTATGGGTCTGAATTCGATTCCATGCATAGAAACCACCACTTCCATAGGAAGATGGACCTATTCCATGATCTGGCTGACCAAAATCTCAAAAGCTTTACTGGCAGGTTGGCCAACCAATTTTTTGTGCAGCGACCTGTATCTGATTCTCGCTCGCAGGTTCAGAACCGACACAGCCGTAAAGCGCAACACAACTGAACACGATATTGCTGATTTTAGATGGCGTCATAGGGCTGCCCCTAGTTTCTGATCCCGCTGTGAATTGTGTCGAGGTGGTAAGCACGTACTCTTGACGCAAGTTTTAGTCAAGCGTCCGTGTAGCTCTACTCAACGCTAATCCTATGGACGACCGGAAATTTGCGGAAAAACCCCAGAGCTCGAACTTTAGTGTATTGTGTGATTGGAGATCGAGTCGGTTCGACGGTGGAGCCAGTGGGTGATCCATTCTCGCGAACAACTCAACAGCAGGCGCGCCTGTGAGACGGATAGCAGGCATTGATTAGAAATGGAGTTGCAGTGTTAAAAGCATGCGGTGTTTATGGACTTGGAATCTGCTTGGCAGGGATGGGTGCAATGGCCAAGGCCGAGGAGCGCCCACTGCATTGTGGCTCGGCAGCTACGATTACCAAGATTGATGGTGTCCTGGTAGTGCAGACATCAGACGGGCAGAAATTGACTTCAGTAGGCGAACATTTCCGCTACTTCCCCGAACGCGTGCTAAGGATCGAACGTCAATTCAACGACGGTTCAACCCTTTATATAAACGTCGCGCCGTCCGAATTAGCCTTCCAAAAGGCCGGCGGACCGATTGAGAAGTGTACAGGCTCTTGATGAGGCTTGTGTAAGGGTGTGAAGGACTCCCCGTAACGCTGCCCTCTATCGCATTGCTTTGGCGCAATGGGGTGCTGTCTATCAAGGCTGGGCAGCATTGGCGTCTTTCAAATCTTCTTGCGTGCAAGCCACTGATTGACCGGCTTGCAGTCGTATACCGAAGCCTCGAAGACGCCCCCATACCATTCCACCCTATCGTCATGGTCAGGATGAGCAGGATTGGCCATGGCGTCGAGGAAGTCCTGATAGCCAGGCGCTCCACCGACATCTTCCGGTGGGCAAGCATTCTCTCCCTCGATGCAATAATGCTCCTGAGGTGCCGAGATCATCGGCAAGCGCTTTTCAACCGTGATTCGGTGTTCCCAGCTATCACCGAAATCGTAAAGATACCCAAACCTCTTTTTGCCCTGTAGGGCATTGACCAGTGTCTTGCGCGTTTCTGAGTTCACCGGCGCCCCCCAATCATCGGAGCTGGGAGTGCCATATTTCTCACCGGCAATATCGAATTCGTGCAGATGGCTGTCAGTCCAGCCCATCACGGCTTGGATCACCCGGTGCAGTTTGCCCAACGTGATGGTTTCAGGAACCAGAAAGCGACGCCAGATCGTAGGCTCGATGTCGTTCAGTTCGATGTGCAGTAGCAGAAGTTCAGCCGGAGCTTTCGGTCGCCTTGCGGTGGCATCCATTGATCTAGCAGCCTTGTCATCATGAGTGTGGGTGAGAAGAGTCCGCTCCTGATCGCCATGATCAACCGTTGAGCTTCGCATCTCGCCGCTTATCTGGTGGTGCATGCCTATCCCTCCGGCAGCCCGACACCGCAAATGAACGTATCACTTCCAAGCCGATGCGAACCATATTCCACCACGTAGCCAGTGCCTCGCCGCTGCGCCTCTGCCTGGGCGGTTGACCGATCGGCGTACACGTCAACGAAATGCCAGGGATGTCGGTCCTTCAGAACCCCCCACCCCAGCACACATCCCTTTCTGGCAGGATCGGCAGGTAGGTTTCTTGCCAGGCTGCGAATACTCATGGTGCAGTCCTCTGAGTTCAATAGCATCAGTAAAAGTGGCTTTTGCCGATTGATCAAGCGCACGGGGCATACCACGGGTTGCGACGAGCCAACACAGTTCTCAGCGGAAATCCCTCATTGCACGATTCATCGGCGTTGCGCATGCTCGGGCTCGTTGGTCAATCAATCGATGGAGGTGGAACATGTCCGATCACGCACACGTCAGTAAGGCCCCCAGACCTGATCCTGCGGAGAAAAACGCCTTTTTCCCGTCCGACTACTCCCTGCAGCAATTCACCTCGCCCACGTCGGACCTCAACGGCGCCAACTATCCAGCACCCTATACCGGGACAAAGAGAATTCTCATGATTGGCGCCGACGAGCGCTATTTGCTGACCGATAACGGTAGTTTCTTCTCCACGGGCAATCATCCGGTAGAAACCCTGTTACCGATGTATCACCTTGATGCCGCCGGTTTCGCGTTCGATATCGCGACCGTTTCCGGCAATCCGGTCAAGTTCGAGTTCTGGGCCATGCCAGGCGAAGATCAGGCAGTGGCAGGCTTTTTCGACAAGTACCACGGTCAATTCCAGCAACCTCAGCGTCTGGCTGACGTGCTGGCGGCGGGCCTGGACACGTATGCGGCCATCTTCATTCCTGGGGGGCACGGTGCGCTGATCGGCATTCCCGAAAGCGCCGAGGTGGGTGAGGTGCTGAAGTGGGCCGCCGCACATGAGCGCTTCGTCATCTCGCTGTGTCATGGGCCGGCAGGGTTCCTCGCCGTGGGTGAGAGCGACCTGTACCGCGGCTACAAGATCTGTGCGTTTCCCGATGCACTGGATGCGAAAACGCCGGAAATCGGCTATATGCCCGGCCATTTGACCTGGAAGTTTGGCGAACGACTCAAGTCGCTAGGCTTCGAGATCGTCAATGACGATATCAGCGGAGCCGTCCATCGCGACCGCACCCTGATTACCGGCGACAGTCCGCTCGCGGGAAACAATCTGGGCAAACTGGCGGCTGAAGTCCTGCTCAAGGAAGTGACGGCGTAGTGTCCGGCGCTAGCGCCCTGGAGGCGGTGTTGCGCTGCGCGGCGACCGTGGAGGTCGCCGAGTCGCTCGATCAGGTCCGTGACGACGTTCGACGCTTCTGTGCGGGCCTGGGTTATGACCGCTTCATGCTGTTTTCGACGTCGGCTGGGCAGAGCGAGCCGGTGGAGCGTATCTATTGGCTGGAAGGGGACTGGTTCGGGACGGGTGAGGCGGTTGACGCCAAGACCTACATGCAGCGCTGTCCGGTCACGCGCCATGTTGTGACTGCACGCGAGCCATTTTTCTGGACCAAGACACGGCACGCGGCGGACGGTGAACTGTATCGAATCGTGACCACGCCCCGCGGCCCCGGCATCCATGGGCTGCAAGTGCCATTGTTCGGGCCCTTGGGGTTGGAAGGCGCGATGAGCTTGGGGGGCGCGAGCATCGACGCCAGCGTTCAAGCGCGCTGGGCCGTGAAGGTCGTGGCCGAGGCCGCGTTTCTGGCCGCGCGTCGATTGCTGGCACCACCCCCGGAGGTCGCGCCGGGTCAGTTATCCACGCGTGAGCGCGAGGTGTTGGCCTGGATTGCTGCAGGGCGGCGACAGGGCGATATCGCGGCGACATTGGCGCTGTCTGAGCGCACGGTGGAAAACCACCTTAGGCGTATCCGCAAACGGCTCGAAGTCAAGACCACGGCCGAGGCGATACGCGTCGCCATACGTAATGGCGAAATCGGTGCCTGATACAGCGCGGTCTCAGTCGCAGCTGCTGGAGCCAGAGTCACCGCCGCTGTCACTGGAACTGCCGCCGTCGCCGGACGAATGCGTGCTGTGGTCCGACCCGTAGCAGTGGTTGTTGGAGCGATCGGAGGTCGAACAATCCGATGATTGCAGGCTGTGCAGCGTGCCGAGTGTACCCAGGGTGATCATCGGATCGACCCCCTGGCCCTGTCGAACACCCTCCAGGCCCGCGTTGCGGGTTGGGCTGTTCCGTCTGCGTTTGAATAACCGAGTCATGAAGTTGAACATGTCCATCCTTGTACGCCTGCCAAGGCGGCGTTGTGTGATTTGGCGGCAGCTGGCGTTGAGGCTTCACGTGCTTGCACTTCGATGCGCTTGGCCCGCGCCAGCCGGAGAATACTATCGCTTGAAGCAAGACGCATGAGTTGATGCGCAATCAGCGAAGTGGTTCTCGAATGACGGCCATTCACAGGGCCGTGCGCAGTCCGGTCCGGTGTAACCATGCGTTGATAGGTCACCGCCCGTGCGGCAAACTCCGGCGTACTGAAGTGGCTGAGACTGTACCGTCAGCTATGCAACGGTATGCAAAAAAACTGCAGACGAGTATTCCCGGTGCGCAAAGCTGATCGCCTTTTCCAACTGGTCAATTTGATCCGCGTTCATCAGCCTGTGACTGCCGAACAGCTTGCACAGCGAATCGGTGTGTCCGTGCGGTCGATCTACCGCTATATCGATGATCTTTCAGTCAGCGGCATTCCCATCTATGGCACCGTGGGTGTGGGGTATGCCCTGGCTGCTGACTTCGAACTGCCGCCGCTGACGTTGAACACGCTCGAGTTGGACGCGCTGATGCTGGGCGTGGAAATGCTCATGGCGGCTGCCGATGATGACCTCGGCAGTGCAGCGCGCACCGTGTTGAGCAAGATTTCAGCCGCTCTCAAGCAGCCGCCGAAAGATGCGGGCGCGGGGACGCTCAGAGCCCTTGGCAACCTTCCGGACTCATCACGTCGCCATCTGGGCGTGCTGCGAAGAGCCATCGAACAGCGGGCGGCGCTGAAGATCAGCTATCGCCGTATGGATGGCGAGCTTTCCCAGCGCCTGATTCGTCCCCTTGGCCTGTTTTATTGGGGAGGAAAATGGACGGTCGGAAGTTGGTGCGAAGCGCGAGCGGCGTATCGCGATTTTCGTGTCGATCGCATTATCGCGGTCGCGGTGGCAACTCAAACGTTTCCTGATAATCCTGCTGTCGATCTTCGCCTGTACATGAATCATCAGGCGAGTCAGTGGCGTGCCATCACGGGCACTGACAATACGGTGTCAGTATGAGTCTCTGACAATGGGGCCTTCCCTACACACTGGAAGTCATCCCCATGCAACACACCGCTCAGGTACTCGAGTTGGCTATTTTCAAAGTCAAGCAGGAGTGCGTGGCGCAGATGCCGGCATTGCGCTCCGGACTTCGGGAAACCTTGAAGTGCTTTCCCGGCTTGATCGATTACCGCGCCTATGCGCCGCTGGGCGATGACCGCGTGTTCGTGGATCTAGCGATGTGGGAAAGTCTTGAATATGCCCAAGACGTGGCAAAAGCGTTCAGTGAAGGTGATGCACGATTCGCTGAGTACGCGCACGCCATCGAAGACCTGACATTCATGAACCACTTCGCCGTGTCCTGACCACGTTTGCGCGGCCGGTGTCTGCGCTGTTGCCGGCCGCTCCCCGGTCGTTATCGAGAACGTGCGCTGGGTCTGGAAAAAATCCGAACGTAGCGGCTTCCCCGGTATCCAAGCCAACATGGCCAAGATTACCGATGGCGCTGAAGTTTCCTGCACAGTGATAGTGCGTGTGGGAAGTTGCCGAAGCCGCCTTTAGTGTGAGGAAAGCGCAGTGCCCAACAGCGATCTCAGAGTTGACAATCGATTCACTGCCGAGGTCCTTGGTCATCCTAAGGACATCTTCTTCGCGGCGGTTGAAAGCACCCGCATGCCGATGATCGTCACCGATCCCAATCAACCCGATAACCCGATCATCTTTGCCAACCACGCCTTTCAGGAAATGACGGGTTATGGGCTGGAGGAACTGCTGGGCAGCAACTGCCGGTTTCTCCAAGGCAAGGACACCGATCCGGAGGTGGTTGCCGCCATTCGCCAAGCAGTCGAGCAGCGTTACGATTTTTCCACCGAAGTGCTCAACTACCGCAAGGATGGCAGTTCGTTCTGGAATGCACTGTTCATTTCTCCGATCTACAACGACGCCGGTAAACTGACCTACTTCTTCGCCTCGCAACTGGATGTCAGCAGGCGCCGGGACGTCGAGGAGGCGCTGCGGCAGTCGCAGAAGATGGAGGCGCTGGGGCAACTGACCGGTGGCATCGCCCACGACTTCAACAACTTGCTTCAAGTGATTGGCGGCTACGTTTCGCTGTCCAAGGCGGCGGCCGAGAAGGACCAACCCGATTTCGCCAAGATCGTGAGAAACCTCACTTATGCCAGCAACGCCGTGGACAAGGCCAATACCCTGACTCGGCAGTTGCTGGCGTTCTCTCGAAAGCAATCGCTTCAGGGACGGGTCATCAATATCAATCAGATCGTCACCGACGCGAAGGTGCTGATCAACCAGACATTGGGGGATGGGGTCAACGTCACGTTGGACCTGGATCCGAATCTGCACAATTGCCGTATCGACCCCGCCCAGGCACAGATCGCCTTGCTCAATGTGGTCATCAATGCCAGGGATGCGATGGCGGGGGATGACGATCCCGCTTTGAATATCGAGACCCGCAATGTGATCGTCACCCCGGACGCGCGCGCCTCTTACGAGGGCTTGCTGGCGGGTAGTTATGTCTGCATGGCCGTGACCGACAACGGCGATGGAATGTCGGAACTGGTACGCGATCGCGCCATGGACCCGTTCTTCACTACCAAGGATGAAGGCAAGGGCACTGGCCTCGGCCTGTCCATGGTCTACGGGTTCGCCAAGCAGTCGGGCGGGGCGGTGAAGATCTACTCCGAAGAACACGTGGGTACCACACTGCGTTTCTACTTCCCCGCCGACGCCAGCGAGCTCCAGCCCATCGAGCAGCGCTCGGCCAGCTACGCCAAAGCAGGGCACGAGCGCATCCTCATCGTCGAGGACCGTCTGGACGTCGCCGAGCTGGCCCAGGTAATCCTGCAGGAGCATGGCTACAAGACCCTGGTGGCCAAGGATGCCCAGCAAGCGCTGGAACTCTTCGAGGGCGATGACGCATTCGACCTGCTGTTTACCGACCTGATCATGCCAGGCGGCATCAATGGCGTGACCCTGGCGCGCAGGGTGCAGTCGCAGCGACCCGCCATCAAGGTGCTGTTGACCACCGGTTACGCCAAGAGCTCCATCGAGCGCACCGATATCGGAGGCGCGGAGTTCGAGGTCATTTCCAAGCCTTACCTGCCACAGGAACTGGCGCGCAAGGTGCGTCAGGTGCTGGATTCCCCAGGCGGGGTGTGAGGATGAGCTTGAACTGCATGTCCGCGAGGATGCCCAACCTTTGACAGCCACGGAGCACTGCACATGACCGATCAGCAGCAAGACCCCAAGCAGGACCAGGTACCCGCTCACTCCACTGAGGCGGAGAGGGCGCGACTAAAGGACAAGCATAAGGACGCCATCCCGCCAGGGGCGGAATGAAGCCGCGTAGTTGAACGTGGCAAGCCTCAGGCTCGCCAGCACTCCCCCTCGAATCGAGGCCCTGTTCAGGGCCTCAGTCAATTTCAGCGTCTGGATCACAGTGCCGTCGGCGTTCGATCCCTGGCCATCGATCAGTTACCATCACGTCGCAGGCACTCAAAAAGTGCTTTGATTTCAATTTGATGGCGCTGAGACCGCCGTCGCCGGCGACAGGATCCATGTTTTGACCCACCCCGTGCAAAATCCGGTGTTGCAGTACCTGGCGCGTCTGGCGCCGTCCAGCCAGATGACCCTGCGTTACATCCTTCAGGATGCCGCCGACCGCCTGGGCTTTGCCGATCACGATATCGCCACGGTGCCTTGGCACGGGCTCGAGGCGGGCCACATCATTGCGCTGGTGGCGGCGCTGCGTACCGATGGCTATGCCCCTAATACGTCATCGCTGTACGTCAACGCTGTGCGCGGGGTGATGAACGAGGCCTGGCGCCAGGGACTGATCGACCACGAGCACCTGCTGCGCATTCGCGAGGTCAAGCCCGCCAGTGGCACGCGCCTGCCGCCAGGACGCAACCTGAAGCGCAGCTTGATTCGCGAACTGATGGACGTCTGTGCTGCCGACCCGCGACCGCAGGGCGTGCGCGATGCGGCCATCATCGCCTTGCTGTACGGCACCGGCATGCGCAAGTCCGAGTCGGTCGATATCGACCTGGCCGATGTCGACTTCCAGGAGCGCAGCCTGCGGGTGGTGGGCAAGGGCAATCGGCAGTTGATCAAATATGCCCCGCCGTGGGCGTTCGAGAAGCTTGGCGCCTGGCTGGCGTTGCGTCGTGAGCACCTGCCGACCGGCGTGACGGACGACAGCTTTCTGTTCAACCGCATCCGTCGTGGCAATCACATTACTCGGGCACGTATCACCAAGCATGCCATCTACTACATCGCTCGGCAGCGCGGCGCGCAGGTGGGCGTGAAGATCATGCCACACGATTTTCGGCGTGCATTCATTACGCGGGTGATCGAGGAGCACGACCTGTCCATTGCCCAGAAGCTGGCGCACCACGTCAACATTCAAACCACCGCAGGCTACGACCGCCGCGATGACAACGAGCGGCGGCGGGCGGTTGAGCGGTTCGATTACTGAGCTTGAGGCAGAGAAGTGTCAGCGGGCGAGTGTGGAGGGCAGGAGGTTTTCTTCCAGGCTAAAGCGGTAGCCCACATCGATGTCGTCCGTGGGACGCTGGCAGTGCGTGCGCTTGAGCACGAACTCGAATGCTGGCTCATAGAAGCCCTCTCTCAACACTGCACCGGCCAGCACCTCGACGTGGTACCAGCCGTTGTCCAGTTCGATGATCGGACGGCCAGGCACTTGATAGCGGGCCAATAGATCGCCCAGGGTCTTGTGGGTGAAATGCTGCAGGATGCGCCAGGTGAACAGCATCAAGGCGCGATGTTCGACCTGCAGCACGTACCCTGCGCGGCGGTGTGCGACGCGGTTGCCGGGTTCCAGCAGGGCGGGGATGGGTTCGTCCAGGCTGAAGATGATGCGGTAGGGCAGGTTGTCGACCCCCGCCAAGGGCATAACCACGCCTTCGAGCACCGCACGATCGCCACTGTCGCCGGAGGTGAACGCGCGCGCCAGATCGTCCGGCAGGTCGTTCTCCTCCTTGAAACGCGCCAGACGCTGAATGTCGGCGAGCAGGAAATAGTCGATCAGGTCGTTGAGCACTTCGCTGAATTCGTGGCGCATCGATTCGGTTCCTTGGGCGCGGCGTCAATGACGCTGGCTGAGCTGGATCAGGTTGCCGCAGGTGTCGTCGAACAGCGCCACGGTAGTTGACCCGGTCACAGTGGGCGGCTGGGCGAACTGCACGCCACTGGCGCACAAGCGCGTGTACTCGGCCTGGATATCCCGCACCGCGAAGGAGGTGGCGGGAATGCCCTCGGCCTTGAGCGCAGCCTTGTAAGCCTGGGCGGCGGGGTGGGTATCCGGCTCGAGCAGCAGTTCCACTCCGTTCGGATCGTTCGGCGACGTCAAGGTGAGCCGGCGATGCCGGCCCATGGGGATGTCGTCCTTGGGCTGGAAACCCAGTATGTAGTGGTAGAAGGCCAGGGCCTTGGCCTGGTCGTCGACAAGGATGCGGGTGACCACGATCTTCATAGGCGGCTTCGCTGCTGAGGGGCATAGCCCTAAGTAAAGACGCTGCGCTGCATTTGACCAGCCTTCACTGCGGCGAGCCGAACACGCCGGTCCAGTAGATGCCGGCATCGCTCTTCGGATCCACCGCATAGGCCGCGCCCAGGTCACGGTAGTCGGGGTTCATCAGGGTAGCGCAGTGGCCAGGGCTGGCCAGCCAGCCATCGACCACCTTGCGCGGCGTGTCGCGCCCTGCGGCGATGTTCTCGCCAATCTGCTGGTACAGATAACCCGCAAGTTCTGCGCGATCGCCAGGGGTACGCCCGTCGTGGTCGATATGGTCGAAGAAGTTCTGGTTGGCCATGGCGCGGGTGTGATTGGCCGCGACATCGGCCAGGGTGGCATTCCAGTTCAAGGGCTGCGCTGCGGCGAAGGGCTGGCCGCCGCACTGGCGCGGCAGCTTGCGCGCGGCATTGACTTCCTGCAGCAATTTTTGACCCTCGGCCTGCCAGTCACCGAGGCGACCGCTGAGCAGCGGGCGCGCCAGCACGATGCGCCAGTCGCGGCCTTCCTGGCTGACGCCGATATCGACGAACTGCGGATCGAGCACCACCTGGCAGAAACTCTCCTCGATGGCGCCCATGGCCGCTTTTGCGTCCCGTGGGCCAGACAGGCTGATGGCCTGGACGTTGACCATGGGGTAGGCGGCGCGCGTCATGGCCTGCTGCAGGTCGCGGGTGCCTTCCGGCGACAGGGCCAGGCGGGTGTCACTGTTGAGCGGCGGCAGCTCGAGCGACGCCTCGCCACCGCAACGTTGGGTCTGGCTGCGGTAGAGGTTGATCGCTTCGATCAGTTGCGCTTCATCGCCGCTCGACGCCTGGACGTTGATCGGGTTCAGCAAACCCAGCGACAGGGCGCCAAGGCAGGCGAGGGATGACAGGACGCGCATCAAGAATCTCCCTATGACTGGCAGTGGCCTGGTGGGGGCGCTGCCCATCCTACACAAGCCACCGGTTTTTGGCCTGGCTTGTGTGTTGCGGTGAGCCATCGGTGAGCCGATGGCGGCAAAAGAGGCAGTAGACAGGCCGCGCGCGAAAAAGTGCGATTTGTTGGAAATAATTCGCAACATCGATTATAAACGCGATTCACTTGCAATAATGCTGGCCAGGAAGGCTCTTCAATCACCTACTCAGGAGCCTTTCATGGCCTACACCGGTCCGATGCGTCCGACCTTGATCGCGCTTTGCTGTTCCGTCGGTCTGAGCGCCCAAGCGGCGGACGGCCCCCTCGTACTTGACGCCACTGCCGTCAATGCCGACGCCTTCAAACCGGCCTCCAGCCCTTTGCCTGAAACGTTCGCCGGTGGGCAAGTGGCCCGGGGCGGGCAGATGGGCGTGCTGGGTAATCAGGACATGATGGACGTGCCGTTCACCCTGACCAGCTATACCGCGCAACTGATCGAGGATCAGCAGGCCGAAGACATCGGCGATGTGCTGCTCAACGACCCCTCGGTGCGCCAGTCCTTTGGTTTCGGCAATCAGTCGCAGGTCTTCGTGATCCGCGGGCTGCCGCTCAGCGGCGACGATGTGGCCTTCAATGGCTTATATGGCGTACTGCCCAGGCAAATGATTTCAACCGATGCGGTAGAGCGGGTGGAACTGTTCAAAGGGCCCAACGCTTTTCTCAACGGCGCCAGCCCCACCGGCACGGGGCTGGGTGGCAACGTCAACCTGCAGCCCAAGCGCGCTGACGACATCCCGACCCGCCGCTACACCCAGGACATCACCACTGACGGGCGTATTGGCGAGCATCTGGACATTGGCCAGCGCTTTGGCGAAGACAACCGTTTCGGTGCGCGCTTGAACCTGTCCCAGCGCGAGGGCGACACGGCGGTCGACGATCAGAATCAGCGCAGCAAGCTGTTCGTTGCAGGCCTGGACTACCGCGGCGATCAACTGCGTGTCTCGAGCGACTTCGGCTACCAGAAGCAGCGCGTCAACCACTTGCGTAACTCCGTGCGCCTGGGCGCGGGTGTCACGGATATCCCGCATGCGCCCAGTGCTGATCACAACTATGGCCAGGACTGGTCCTGGACCGAGACCGAAGATACCTTCGGCATGCTGCGGGGCGACTACGACTTCAACGAGCATTGGAGCGGTTACCTGGCTGGCGGCATCAAGCACACCCGCGAAACCGGCTTCTACGGCACGCCCGTGCTGACCAACGCGGCCACCGGCGCTGCGACCATCGCCGGTTCGCAAATTCCGCACAATGAAGACAACGCGAGTTTCATGACCGGGCTCAACGGTCGCTTCCAGACCGGCCCGGTCAGTCACCAACTGAACCTGGGCGCGGCGAGCATCTGGACCGAACAGGAAAATGCCTACGTTTTCTATAAGTCTCAGCCGACCAATATCTACGACACCTTGCCGGTTCCGCGTCCTGCCAGCGTGAGCGCGAGCGCGGGCCTCCTGAGCGACCCGGGAGTCACGGGCAAGACGCGCAACCGCAGCGTGGCCCTGTCCGATACGCTTGGTCTGTTCGACGACACCTTGCTGCTCACCGCTGGCTTTCGTCGTCAGCAACTGCGGGTAGAGGGCTACGCCTATCGCGGCACGGGCGTCGACGGGGGGCGCACCGCGTTCTATGACGAGGCGGTCACCACACCGGTCTATGGCATCGTCTACAAGCTCACGCCAGCACTGTCGCTGTACGCCAACAGCATCCAGGGCTTGGCCCAGGGCGCCACGGCCAGTGGCGAAGTGGTCAACGTCGGCCAGGTATTCCCGCCGGCCAAGACCAAGCAGGTCGAGGCCGGCATCAAACTCGACCAGCAGCGCTATGGCGCCAACCTGGCGGTCTATCGTATCGAGCGGCCCACTGACGGCTACCGCGAAGGCAACGTCTTCGTGCAGGACGGCCAGCAGATCAACAAAGGCGTCGAACTCAGCGTGTTCGGTGAGCCGCTTCAGGGGCTGCGTCTCATGGCGGGCGGCACACGCATGGACACCGAGCTCAAGAACACCCAGAACGGCAGCAACGATGGCAATCATGCCGTGGGTGTGCCGACGTTCCAGCTCAATGCCAGCGTCGATTGGGACGTTCCCGGTCTTCCCGGCGTAGCGCTCAATGCGCGCATGCTGCGCACGGGTGGGCAGTACGCCAACCCGGCCAATACCCTCAGCCTGCCGACCTGGAATCGCTTCGACCTAGGCGCACGCTACCGCTTCAAGGTTCAGGACAAAGACATCACCCTTCGCATGAACGTGGAGAACGTGGCCGACACGTCATACTGGGCGTCGGCCAACGGCGGCTACCTGACCCAAGGCGATCCACGCCTGGTCAAGCTCTCCGGCACGGTCGACTTCTGACGTTGACGTGTCAGCGAGCCGGGCTCAGCGTGCCAGCGCTGTGCTGGGGCGGTAAAAGAAGAAATGGCGGGTCTGGGCGGTGCGCCGATACGTCTTCGCCCAGCTCGGTCGCACATGGCGGTCGTGGAAAAACAGCGCGCCGGCGGTGCTGTCCGGCAGTTGCTGGTTGAGCGCCTTGCGCGCGATTTCCTTGGCGATGTCATAGCGCGGCGGCTCCTCGACTTGATCCGGACGCCCGTCGCACCACCAGGAAAACTGGCAACTGCGGTTTTCCACACCCTGCTTGACGACGCCGCAGATGGAGTCGGGGAAGCCCGGTTTGCCCAGGCGATTGAGCACCACATTGGCGACGCCGCGCATGTCCTTTTCGTCGGCGCCCTTGGCTTCCCAGTAAAGGGTGCGTGCCAGACAGGTGATGCTGTCGTCCAGCGGCGCCTGGCCGGCCGGGTCGACGGCCTTGACCTCGGCAGCGGTGATCTTTTCCGGGGGCTTGGGCGGTGGCGCGTCGTCGATCACCTTCTGCTCGAGCGCCTGGGCCTTGTCTTCGGCGATGGCGGCTGTGTTGCTGTCGGCGGCGTGCACCTGTGTGAAGGGCAGAGCGATGAGCAGGCTGAACGCAATCCACCGGTGGCGCATGATCGGATGTCCGTGTGACTGGGATCCGAGCATTCTAACCACGCGGCTTCAACCCAGGGTAAGGCTTAGCATCAACGGCAACGTCACGGCCGCCGCCACGGTCTGCAAGGCGATGATGGTCGCCATCAGCGGCGCGTTGCCGCCCATCTGCCGGGCCATTACGTAGGAGGACGATGCCGTCGGCAGCGCCTGGAACAGCACCGCCACCACGGCCGCCTGACCGCCGAGCCCGAGCAGGCGACACAGGCCGAAAGTGGTCAGCGGCATGACCAGGAACTTGAAGACCGAGGCGGCCGCCAGCGGCTTGACCTGCTGGCCCATGCGCGCGCCGCCCAATGCCGCGCCCACGCACAGCAGCCCAAGGGGCAGTGCCGCCTGGCCCAAGGCCTTGATCGTTGGTTCCAATCCGGCGGGCAAGCCGATGCCGGTGACGCGCAGCAACAGACCCCCGGCGCAGCCGATGATCAGCGGGTTGGCGAAGATTGCCTTGAACACCGTGAACGGCGAGCTGTGCCGGGCGCTGAAGCGGGCGAACACCAGCACGCAGAGCAAGTTGACCAGCGGCACGATCGAGGCATTGGCCACGGCCGCCAGGGCGATGCCGGCGCTGCCATAGATACCCGCCGCCAGCGTCGCGCCGATGTAATTGTTGAAGCGGACTCCGCCTTGGAATACCGAGGTGAAGTCGGCGCCATCGTGCTGCGCCAGTCCTTGGTAGAGCACCAGCAGCACGCCGCCGACGAGGGTCGAGAGCATCAGCACGGCGACCATGCCCAGCACGGGTACGCCATCCAGATTGGCGGTGGCCAGGCCATGCAGGAACAGCGAAGGCAGCAGCACGTAGTAGCTCAATCGCTCGGCGCCTGGCCAGAAGCTGTCGGCGAGAAAACCGCGTACGCGCAGCACGGTGCCCAGGGCGATGAGCAGGATGATGGGCACGAGCGTGGTGAGTAGCAGGGGCAGCATGAGCACGGATCCGAGGTCGGGTACCGGCACAGAGTACCCAGCCGCGCAGGCGGAGGAAACGCGTGTTTGCGCTCAGTAGACCCACACCTCCACCCGGCGATTGCGCAGGCGTCCGTGTTCCTGCTCGTTTCCGGCCACGGGCAACTCATCGCCCATGCCTAGCACATCCTTCACCTGCACCCCGTCGCGCGCCAGTTCGCGGCGCACCGCCATGGCCCGCAGGCGTGAGAGCAGTGCGGCGCGACCAGGGGTTTCCTTGGGGTCGCTGAAGCCGACCAGTACCGCCTGGTCCTGCAGCTTGCCGACTTGACGCAGGTAATCGCCCAGGCGTTGTACATCGCGCAGCGCTTTGTTATCCAGGCTGGCGCTGCCCTCCTGAAAGCGGAAATTGACACTCAGGCGCTGCGCTTCGTTCGCCAGGGCGCGATACGGCGCGGGCATCCGTGGCTGCGCGGCGATGGTCAGTGGCGTGATGCCTTGGGAGACGAAACCCTGGGCGGCGACGATCGCCTGACCGGTTGGGCTCTGGCTGAACTCGGCAAGGGCCTTGGCGGGTGCGCTGGGGTTTGTGGGCAAATAGAAGAACAGCCTTCGCGACAGTGGATAGTCTTCGCTGGCCACGTTGGCCGAGGTGGGCAGCAGGGCCGGCGCGTCGCCCTCGGCGATTGCCAGCGCTTTGCCTTCGTGCACGGTGGTCAGGCTGCTGAAGCCGATGGCCGCCGGATCGGCCTTCACCTGTGCCGCCAAGGTTTCGCCGGATTCGAAGCGGGCGGCCTGGGGTGACAGCTCCTGGCCCTGCGGGCGCAGTACCAGGGTGCGAAAGGTGTCGAAGGTGCCGGAGCGATCGTCGCGCGCGTACAGGTGGATTGGGCCAGCGTGCCCGCCCAATTGCTCCCAGCGCTGGATCTGCCCGGAGAAGACCTTGGCCAGTTCGGCGATGGTCAATGCCTGCAAAGGGTTATCGGGATGCACGACCACGGCCACGCCATCGAGGCCGATCACCTGCTCGCTGGAGACGCTGCGCAGGTCGCCCAGGTGCACCAGCTCGCGGGCCTCCTCGTCGCTGATCGGTCGCGAGGCGGCCGCTAGATCGGCCTCGCCCTGGGCCAGGGCGCTGAAACCGGTGCGGGTGCCGTGGGCAGCGATACTGATCCGCAGGGGCGCGCCGTGGGCATTAATGGCGCTGACCTCGACCTCGTTGGCCTGCCCGCCAGACTGGCTGCGGATAGCCTGTGCGCCTTGGCCTTGCAGGAATCCGCGCACCAGCGCCGGTGCCAGCGCTGCGCCAATGGTGTTCGAGCCTTGAATACTCAGCCAGGCCGGCTCTGCGCGGACCAGCAGGGGTAGCAGGCAGAGCAGCAGGGCGAGTGGGCGACGCATGCCGGAGTCCTTGGGCATAGGAATGTCCGGCAGATTACGACAGGCGTGTGACTGAAAAGTGACGGCGCCCGTGCGCTAGTGCGCCGGCGGCTCGATCAGTTCGGCCGGTGCCTGCCTGGCCTTGCCCCGTGCAATCCAGTAATACAGCAGACTCGGCACCACCAGGCCGATCAGCCAGGACACGTCGACCCCGCCCAGGTGCGCGACCATGGGACCTGTGTAGAGCTTGGTGTCGATGAAAGGCATCTGGATCAGCACGCCGAGGCTGTACACGCCGATGCCTGGCCAGTTCCAGCGGCCGTAGCGCCCGTTCGGGTCGGCCAGCGCCGGGATGTCGTAGCGTTCGCGGGTGATGAAGTAGTAGTCCACCAGATTCACCGCGCTCCATGGCACGAAGAAGGTCAGCAGGAACAGGATGAACGACTTGAACGCGGTGAGAAACGCATGTTGGCCCAGCAACGCCACCAGCGTCGCCGCGCCGACGATGCCGAGCACGAACAGCAGGCGCTGGCCCCGGCTGATCTGCACGCTGCCGCGAAAGCCGCTGATGATGGTGGCGATACACATGAAGCTGCCATAGCTGTTGAGGGTGGAAATGGTCACTTTGCCGAAGGCGATGGCGAAATACAGCAACGCCGCTGCACCGCCGGCGCCGCCGAGGCCGACGATGTACGCCACCTCGTGCCCGGAGAACTGGCTGCCGGCGATGGCGGCGGCGAATACCCCCAGCACCATCGACGCCTGTGCGCCGATCACCGAGCCCAGGCCGGCGGCGAAGAAGGTCTTCAGCGCCGAGGTACTGCGTGGCAGGTAACGGGAGTAGTCGGCGACATACGGACCGAAGGCGATCTGCCAGGAGGCGGCCAGCGACACCGCCAGCAGAAACGAGGCCCACCTGAAGTGGCGGTTGTCCAGCAACTGGCCGATGTCGGCGAGCATCAGGATGCGACTGAACAGATAAACGAACGCGATGATGCCCAGCACGCTGGCCACGCGGCCGATCCAGTGAATCACTCGATAGCCGGCGAGGGTGGCCAGAACGATGACGCCGGCGAAGATCAGGATGCCGAGGCTGTCGCTGACGCCGAGCAACTGGCCGATGGCCTGGCCCGATAGCACGGTGCCCGTGGCGGTGAAACCCAGGTACATCAGGCACACCAGCAGCATGGGAATGGCCGCGCCATAGACCCCGAACTGCACGCGGCTGGAGATCATCTGTGGCAGTCCCAAGCGCGGGCCTTGGGCGGCGTGCAGGGCCATCACCGTGCCGCCGATGAGCTGGCCCAGCAGCAGGCCGATCAGCGACCAGAACACATCGCCACCCAGCACCACGGCCAGTGCGCCGGTGACGATGGCCGTGATCTGCAGGTTGGCGCCCAGCCACAGGGTGAACTGGCTGTAGACGCGTCCGTGGCGTTCGGCGGGAGGGATGTAGTCGATCGAGCGGCGCTCGATTACAGGCGTGGTGGACATGCTGGACTCCGCGTGGTTGTTGTTATGGGCGGGTGAGGCAATGCATGTCATATGAGCATGTATATACAAGATGGTCAATCCGTTCGCGTGGCCCAACTTTCGGCGTGCAGAGGAGGCGAGTCAGGATCGATCAGGCCCGCGGCGCGTGTCGTCACAGCCTACTGTTGTGCAACCCTTGGCTTTAACTGTGCTGGTCGCTGCAACGGGAATAGCCTTATGCTGTAACGAAATATGTCTATAAAAGCCTGAACAAGGAACCGTGCAATGCCAGTCAAGGACCTGCTGATCGCTCTGGTGGTCATCATCGCCTGGGGCGTCAACTTCGTGGTGATCAAGGTCGGACTCGACGGCTTGCCGCCCATGTTGCTGGGGGCCTTGCGCTTCCTGCTCGTGGCCTTTCCCGCCGTATTGTTCATCAAACGACCCAAGCTGCCATGGCGCTGGCTGATCGCCTATGGCGCCACCATCTCCCTAGGGCAGTTCGCCTTCCTGTTCCAGGCCATGTACAGCGGCATGCCCCCAGGTCTGGCGTCACTGGTCCTGCAATCGCAGGCATTCTTCACCTTGGGTTTCGCCGCGCTGTTTCTCGGTGAGCGGCTGCGACCTGCCAGCGTGCTCGGGCTACTGGTCGCGGCGGGCGGGCTGGCGCTGATCGGCAGTGAGGACAGCGGCCATGTACCGTTGGTGGCGCTGCTGCTGACCCTGTGCGCGGGCGCCATGTGGGGCATGGGCAACATCATCACGCGGCGATTCGGCTCGGTCGATCTGGTGGCGCTGGTGATCTGGGGCGGACTGATTCCGCCACTGCCGTTCCTGGCCCTGTCCTGGTGGCTTGAAGGTCCTGAGCGCATGGGGCATGCGCTGACCAATATCGGCATGAGTTCGGTGTTGGCGCTGCTGTACCTGGCGTTGGTGGCCACCATGCTTGGTTACAGCCTGTGGAGCACATTGCTGTCGCGTCATCCGGCAGGCAAGGTGGCACCGTTCTCGCTGCTGGTGCCGGTGATTGGCCTGAGTTCATCGGCATGGCTGCTGGGCGAACGCTTGAGCAGCGTCCAAGGCTGGGGCGCGTTGTTGGTGATGGCGGGGCTGCTGATCAACGTGTTCGGACCGCGTGTGGTCCAGCGCCTGCGGGCGGTGCATGCCCAGTAAACCTGTAGGCGTCATGGATGACGCGCTAGGTAGCGGCAATGTGCCACTTGTCGGGCAAATCCCATTTGCCCCGGCGGTTAGCGTTCCACCGGCTAGCCTCAACTCGCGCGCTGCGCTCTTTCAGGTCGGTGAATGGCCGGCGCCGTTTAACTTTTAGCCGAACGGCACGTGTATCTCCTGATGTCTTGATCCGGCGCAGTGGAACGGCGGCTTATGCTCGCCGTAGAGGCATCACTGTGGTTTTCTTATGCGGCATTTGGGAAAAGGAGGATGGACTTCCATGAGAGTCAGGGATGAGACCTATTGGAAATGGGCGGATAGCCAACTGCACAGTCGCTGCCATGACGAAGAGTTGAGCGACGGCACCAGCATCGACGTGCAGGTTCGTCTGTCGCGCCTTGGCGCCACCCAGTTGTTCTTGGGCGTGTATGCCCAAGGCGGCAAGGCGCTGTGCGAGGAGTATCACCGCTCATTGCCCGGACAGACCATGACCCGCGCGCTGGTGTGGGGTGTGGACCGCGCCCGAGCCTTGGCCACCGGCGCTCTGGTGACACCGCCCTTGGCGCGACGCCAGGCATGAAAAAGCCCGGCCTTGTGGGCCGGGCTCAAGCAGTGGCGAGCCACTCAGTCGAGTGGGTCGATCACCTTGACGGCCTGCTGCTCACGGGCGGCAGGCCATTGCTGTTGCAGGGTCATCAGCACTCGCTCGACGAAACCGGTATCGGCTGCGGCCTTCTTGCCGACGTAGCCTTGGCCGCGGCGGTAGACCTTGAAGCGGGCGCACATGCTGTCAGGCATGTGCCGGTCGGATTCGGCCTCGACAGTGTTGGCCGGCAGACGATCGAGGCGAACCTCACCGGTCTGGCTGACCCACAGCAGGTGGTCGTCGTGGCTGTCCTTTCGCGCTGCGAACAGCCGGGCCAATTGGTCGATCGTCGGATTGTTGTTCAGGTTCATCATAAAGCCCCCATTTCCCATTCGTTGGTGATTTTCACAGTTGGCGCTACCACGATGTAGCGCACTACCTAGGCTGCTACAGCAGCATCGCAACAGGGGCTTTCTCACGCTGCCTTTTGGACAGATTCCCTCTCCACGAACGGCCTGCGTTACCGCGCAGGCCGTCTGGAACACCCTTGCCACCGCTCCCGATCAGGGAGACGGCCTCATCATGCCCAAGGCTGAAGAATGTCGTCAATGGTTTTGTAGTGAAAATTTTCAGGCACTACATATTGTCGGACAATCCTGATTAAAAAGGCGGCAATGGCCTCAGTGCGAGACCAGAGCAAGGATCGCGTGGGCCGCGCGAACCCGGTCGTCGTTGGGGTAGTTACGGTTGGCGAGCAGGGCGATCGCCACGTTCTTCGACGGCACGAAAGCCACATAGGCACCGAAGCCGTTGGTGGCTCCGGTCTTGTTGTACCAGTAGGCTGCGCCGTCCGGTTGCGCAGGCTGCAGCCGTCGAGTGACTTGAGGCTCCCGGATCATTTGCGCGGCATTGCCCTGGATCAGCGTGTCGAGCTTGACCGGGTAGGGGTAGCGTTCCCAGCCCAGGCCCTGGGTCATCTCGCCCACCTGGTAGTAGCCGCCGTGGGTGATGCCGATCGCCTGGCTGAGCGCCGCGGGCAAGCCTTGTGGGTCCAGTTCGGTGCGCAGGTAGCGCAGCATGTCGCTGGCACTGGTCTTGATGCCGTAGGCCTGGTCGGCGAACGGACCGGGGCCGACGCGCACCGGCCGCATCTGCGCGTCGTAGCCTTGGGCGTACTGCTCGCGGGCGCTGGTCGGTACCTGCAGGTAGGTGTGCTTCAGGCCCAGGGCTGGCAGCAAGGTCTGGGTCATCAGGTCAGCGAAGGGCCGCTGCTGCGCGCGCGCCGCCAAGTCGCCGAACAGGCCCAGGCTCGGATTCGAATAGCAGCGCCGGGTTTCAGGCGTGGTTTTCTGTTGCCAGTGTTGCAGGAAGTTCAGAGCCTGCTCGTCAGTGGTGACCTCGTCGGGAAACTGCAGAGGCAGGCAGTCGGCGCTGTAGGCGCCCAGGGCTCGCACGCTGGCCTTGCCCAGAGCGGTCCCGGCCAGTGCGGGCTGATAGCGGCTGGCGGGCGCGTCCAAGTCGAGCCGGCCTTCGGCACTGGCCAGGGCAACCAAGGTGGCGGTGTACGTTTTGCTCACCGACCCGACCTCGAACAGGGTGTCTGGGGTGACCGCACGCTTGTGCGCCTGATCGGCCAGGCCATAACTGAAATACCGCTCCTGGCCGTTGGCGTAGACCGCTACCACCATGCCGGGTATGTGCTGCGCCTGCATCAGCGGCTGGATGACGGCATCCACCTGGCGTTGCAGGTCGTCGGCCAGTACGGGCGCGCAGGCAGCGGTCATGGCCAGGGCCAGAAGAGAGGGTCGCAAGCTTAGCATTGTCAAGATCCTTGCATCGAAGCGGGCCGATGTCCGTTCAGCGACACCGGCGGGAGTTCCGGCGTTAGCGCCGAGCGAGCGCAGACCTTATCGTCGAGCCTTGCACCATGACAAGACGGATGCCCCATGAAGTACCTGCGCATGCTTTTCGACAAATTCACCCTGACGTTGCTGACGGTGGTCCTGATCGCCACCTTCCTGCCGTGCTCGGGCCAAGGGGCGGTGATCTTCGGTTGGTTGACCAACCTGGCCATCGGCCTGCTGTTTTTCCTGCATGGCGCCAAGCTGTCGCGCGAAGCGATCGTCGCCGGGGCTGGCCACTGGCGCCTGCACTTGCTGGTGTTTTCTTGCACCTTCGTGATGTTCCCGCTGCTGGGCCTGGCGCTCAAGCCCCTGTTCGTGCCCTTGGTGGGTAATGAGTTGTACCTGGGCTTGTTGTACCTGTGCGCACTGCCGGCGACTGTGCAATCGGCCATTGCCTTCACCTCGCTGGCGCGCGGCAACGTGCCAGCGGCGATCTGCAGTGCGGCAGCGTCGAGCCTGCTGGGCATCTTCCTGACCCCGCTGCTGGTGATGCTGCTGCTCGGCGCCGATGGCGATACCGGCTCGGGCCTGGATGCCGTACTGAAGATCACCCTGCAATTGCTGGTGCCGTTCGTGGCCGGACAGATCGCCCGGCGCTGGATCGGTGCCTGGGTCAAGAGGAATGCACGCTGGCTGAAGCTGGTCGACCAGGGTTCGATCCTGCTGGTGGTCTACACCGCGTTCAGCGAGGCCGTGGTCACCGGGTTGTGGAACACCGTATCGCCGCAGCACCTGGCGGGCCTGTTCGCCGCCTGCGGTGTACTGCTGGCCGTTGTGCTCATTGCCACTCGGCTGCTCGGGCGGATTCTTGGCTTCAGCCTCGAAGACCGTATCACTATCCTGTTTGCGGGTTCCAAGAAGAGCCTGGCCACTGGCGTACCCATGGCTCAGGTGCTGTTCGTCGGCAGTGGGATCGGCGCGATGATCCTGCCGCTGATGCTGTTCCACCAGATCCAGCTGATGGTGTGTGCGGTGCTGGCCCAACGGTACGCCGCGCGAGAAGAGGTTGTGCAAGAGGCGCCGGCGGCCTCCTGAGCGACAGGATGGTGCACGCTTGCACGCGTTACACCAATGCGCGCTCCAAGGCGCCGGCCAGCAGCCGCTCGACCAGCACGACGCCCTGCGGCTCGGGCACGCCACGGTCCTGAAGGACGCCGGGCAACTGGTTCAGCAGGCTGCTGAGCATATGCCCGGCCACTGCTTGTACCTCGCTACGCTGGCGCGCGCCGGGTGCGACCAGTTGCACCAGGCCGCGCTCGTACTCCTGACGCAGTGCCTTCAGGTGCATCTGTTGCGCTGGGCTCAGGCAGCAGAAGTCGCGTTCGGCCAGGCGCAGTTGCAACGGCCGTTCGGCCTGCAATTGCCAGTGGGCGGCGATCAACTGGGGCAGCGCTGGCTTGCCGCCGGCCTGGGCACGACGACCCTGATCGAGTGTGGCCAATAGCTCCTCGTAAAGCTCTTCGATCAAGTCGTACAGCAGATCCTGCTTGCTCGGGAAATGGTGATACAGCGAGCCCGCCGTCAGGCCTACATGGGCGGCCAGTTCGCGCATGCTGACCTGACCGAAACCCTTTTCGGCGAACAGCGCCATGGCCCGCTCGCGGCGTTCCTCGAAGTGTACGCTGCGCCCGTCGGCATCTGCCGAGGCAGCGACCCTCACAGGCAACTGCCCGGTGCACGAGCAGGGCGGCAGCCGCCTCTGCCGTAGGCGAGCAGGCATACCTGTGCAGGGTGTAACGGATCGACGGCGGCGAATGCTGTGCGGCTCATGACGGGCTCCGATTGCCAAGGCGTGTTGCCGCCCTGCTCGGTGAGCAGGGGCGACGCTGCCCAGGGGATCGAGTCTAGGCAAGGTTCGGCCCCGCGCCTATGTCGAAAGCGGCCAGTCCTTCTGGCCTTTTTGGCCACTGCACAGCGGGCACTTCGGGCGGGTCGATCCTGCTCAGGCCGGCACCATGGCGAACCCCACACCGAAGCGATTCCAGGCATTGATGCTGGCGATCGCCAAGGTCAGGTTGACCACTTCAGCGGGCGTGAAATGCGCCAACAACGCCGCGTACTCGGCCTGTGGCGCGCCACGTTCGGGCAGGTGGGTCAGGCTTTCCAGCCAGGCCAGCGCCGCCCGCTCACGGGGGGTGAAGAAGCGTGTGTCCTGCCACACGCTGAGGGTCTGCAAGCGCGCTTCGCTTTCGCCAGCCTTGCGCGCATCGTTGGCATGTACGTTCACGCAGTAAGCACAGCCGTTGATCTGCGAGGCGCGCAGGCGTACCAGCTCCAGCAGCGAATGCTCCAGGCCGCAACTGGCCAGTACTTTTTCCAGTCCAGCCATGGCCTTGTAGGCCTCGGGCGCGTGCTTGGCCCATTCGATTCGGTCGTGCATGAGGATGCTCCGGTCAGTGTGATTCAGGGGTGAAGATGGCCAGCGTACCCAGACACCTGAGGCTCACCGATAGCCAATGCGCACCTTTATCGGGAGGCCAATCTCGCGTGGCATTCGAGCCGCCACTGACCTGCATGCAATCTCTTCATTTCTGTCGCTGGCTGGCGGCTTGGATAATGGCCGGCCGTCGTTCCAGGAGCCGTGGCATGTCCAACCCCATCAACCTGAGAGGTGCCGCGAACCTGCTGCTGGTGATCCTCCTGGCTCTCAATCTGCGACCGATCCTGACCAGTATCGGGCCTTTGCTCGAACCCATGCGCCACAGCACCGGGCTGGGCTACCAACAAGCGGCCCTGCTCACGGCGCTGCCGGTGTTGTGCATGGGCTTGGTCCCACTGCTGCAACCCTGGCTGCGGCGTTGGCTCAGTGAGCACGGTGCGATGTTGCTGGGGCTGCTGGCCATCGCTGCCGCATGCCTGTGGCGCCTGTACCTGCACAGCGCGTGGGCGCTGGTGGGCAGTGCGCTGATCGCGGGCCTGGGCGTGGCCTTGGTGCAGGGCATGATGCCTGGCCTGGTCAGCCGCTGGTTCGCCAGCCGACTGGCCGTCTGCATGGGCCTGTACTCGGCGGCGTTGATGAGCGGCGGCGGCTTGGCGGCGCTGCTCGGGCCGTATGTCAGCGCGCTGAGCGGACGTTGGCAAACCGGTTTGGGTATCTGGGCGCTGCCTGCACTGTTGGCAGTGCTCGCCTGGTGCTGGCTGCGCCCTCGCCAGGCGCCGCAGACGCTGAACGAAGTCGGCGCAGGGCACTGGTTCGGCAATCGCCGGGCGTGGTTGCTGGCGCTGTACTTCGGTCTGATCAATGGCGGCTATACCAGCATGGTGGCCTGGCTGCCAGCGTTCCATCTGGAACAGGGCGGCTCGGCCCAGGGCGGTGGCGAGCTGGTGGGGATGATGACGGTATTCCAGGTGCTCGGCGCGTTAGGTCTGCCGCTGCTGCTGCGGCATCTGCCTGACAGAAGACCTGGCCTGTGGCTGGCGCTGGGTATTCAACTGCTGGGCTTTGTCGGCCTGTTGCTGGCACCGGGTCAGGCCATGATGGCTTGGGTGGCGATGATCGGCCTGGGCTTGGGCGCGTGCTTCAGCCTGAGTCTGACGCTCACCCTCGAGCATCTGCGTGGCGCGCCCGAAGCGGGCAGTTTGGCGGCATTCGTGCAAGGTGTCGGGTTCATCGTCACGGGCACCGTGCCTTACCTGACCGGTTGGTTACGCGAGGCCACCGGTAGTTTCCAGGCGTCCTGGAGCCTGCTCGCGGTGACGGTGCTGGCGATGTTGCTGGTCACCGCACGCTTCGCACCTGCGGGCTACGCCAGCGCCATGCGGCGTAGCGTTTCAAGCGTGCAGACGGCCACGGTCAACTGAGTGAGTGCAACGCGTCGCGTACCCGGTCCAGCGCCGGGTCGATGTCCAGCCGTTCGATCGCGCCGAATCCCATCAGCAGGCCAGGGCGCACCGGCGTTTCGACGAAGAACGGGACCAGCGAGTAAAGGCCCACTTCGACCTGGCGCGCCAGGCGTACCAGCAGCTCGATGTCCACCCCCGGCGCGGCCAGGGCACTGAGATGGAAGCCGGCGCTGGCCGGTACCGCCCTCAGCCACGGCGCCAGGTCGCCCTCCAGCCGCGCCAGAAGGCGCTCGCGGCGCGCCGTGTACAACGCGTGGCAGCGGCGGATATGGCGGCTGAGGTGGCCTTCGTCGATGAAGCGTGCCAGTGCCCACTGCGTCAGGCTCGGGCTGTGCCAGTCGCTCAGGTGCTTGGCCACGCAGGCGGCGCGCAGCACCGCCGGTGGCAGCACCGCCTAGCCCAAGCGCAGTTCGGGGAGCAGGGTCTTGGAAAAAGTGCCGACGTACGCCACCAGTCCATGCCGATCCAGGCGCTGCAAAGCGTCGCTGTCCGGGCCTTGATAGCGAAACTCGCAATCGTAGTCATCTTCGATCACCAGGGCGCCGAGCTCGGCCGCGCGGGCGAGCAGGGCGTGCCGACGCGTCTGACTCATCGGCATGCCGAGCGGAAACTGATGCGAGGGCGTGACATAGATCAGCCGCGTGCCCTCGGCGATCTGTTCCACGCACAGCCCCTCGGCGTCCACCGCCACCGATTGCACCCGCGCGCCCAGGGCTTGGAACAGATGGCGGGCCGGTGGATAGCCGGGATCTTCCATGGCCACGCAGGTGCCGGGTTCGATCAGCACCCGGGCAATCAGGTCCAGCGCCTGCTGAGCGCCGTTGCACACCAGGACGTCGGCGGCTGAGCACTGCACCCCGCGTGCGAAGGCAACGTGCTGGGCGATTGCTGCGCGCAACTCGCCCAGGCCCTGGGCCGGCACCTGCCGTTCGCTGTGGTGTTGGCTGCGACGCAGGGCGTAGTGCAGGCAGGCGCGCCACTGATCGAAGGGGAACTGCGCCTTGGCCGACAGGCCGCCGACGAAATCGTAGCGTGACGGCGCTTGCAGCGCCGAGCGCCCCAGTAGGGGGGCGCGTCGATACCAGCGCTCCAGGGTGTCGGCGGCGGCCAGGGTGACCGGTTGCAGTTCACGCTCACGCGACCGCTGGTGTGCGTGGACGAAGGTGCCGCGTCCGACCACGGCGCTGAGCAGGCCATCAGCGCTCAGGCGCGCGTAGGCCTCGGCGACGGTCTTGCGCGAGACCTGCAACTGCTCGGCCAGGAGGCGCGTGGGCGGCAACTGCGTGCCGACGGCCAGGTGTCCATGCTCAATGGCCTCGTGCAATTGCTGGTAGAGCTGATCGGTCAGGCCTTTGCCGCCGATCAGGTGAATGTGCAGTTCCATGTCGTGTTCCGCAATGACGTGACGTGCCCGGGTCGGTCGTTCAGTGCTGGGTGGTGCGAGCGCGAGCCATCGATGGCACGCTTCACCCCCTCAGTGCACCTGTTTGCGTAGGGCCGCGCAGGCCTGTGCTTGCAGTTCGAGCTCGTCCAGCCGCTCGTTACGGGCCCGTTCGGCCTCGATCATCGCGGCGTCACCGTGCTGCTTGAGCAGGTAGGCATGAATTTGCCGCACTTCAAGCGTCTGGTAGATCGTGGCGGTGTCCAGTCGGCCGATCAGCGCGTCGCTGGCTTTGCCGCTGCTGCTCATCAGCACGTGTGCGGCCTGGGCACCGACCACTTGCAAACCCATGGCTTCGAACCAGGGCACCGTATGGGGCAAGGCGCTCATTTCCACGCAGGCGTAGCGGCTGCGCAGGTCCGCCAGCAAACCGCGGGCGATGCCCTCGCGGCGATGGCTGGGCACCACCGCCAGGAAGGCCAGGGCGCAGGTGTGTGGGTCATCCTGGGCGGGCAGGGCAAGGGCGAAACCGAGCAGGCGGTCGGGCGCCTCGGCGTCCAACGCCAGGATCAGCTCCACGGCCAGACCGCGCTGACCGTCCAGCGCTTGCAGGTACTGGTGGACCTCCAGGCCCACGCTGTATTGGTACAGCGGATACAGCGGGTTGTCGGCGGCGATGGCGACGCTGCTCAGCGCGCTGGCCTGCTCGATCACCAACTGGCGAATCTGGTTCTGGAAGGATTCGGGCGGCACGCCGTCGAGGCGGCTCAGGATGTACATCGGGGCAAGCTCCAGCGGTTGAAGGCATCCTGCGTCGAGCGACGCGGGATGCACAGTCTAACCGTTTTCGCCGGTAGGGCCTCAGCGCCGCAGGGCGCTGAGCAGCAAGTCCAGGTTCTGTACCGCGGCGCCAGCAGCGCCCTTGCCGAGGTTGTCGAACACGGCGCTGAGCAAGACCTGGCCGTGCTCGGGGTTGGCGTACAAGGCCAGGCGCAGGTCGTCGCTGCCGTTGAGGGCCTCAGGGTCCAGTGCCGTGGCCGGTCCTTGCTGATGCAAGGGCATGAGCTGCACGTGACGGGCGCCGTGATAGTGCTGTTGCAGGCAGGCTTGCAGGTGCTCTGCGGTGACGCCTGGGCGCAGCAGGCGCAGGTGCAGGGCCGTGGTCAGCACAATGCCCTGGCGGTAGTCGCCGTAGCCCGGCAGGAACAGTGGGCGAGCGCTCAGACCGGCATGCGCCTGGATCTCCGGCACATGCTTGTGGGCCAGTTCGAGGCCGTAGAGTTGCAGCGCCGGCAGGCGTTGCTCGCCGGCGTGTTCGTGGCGCTCGACCGCGCCGCGACCGCCGCCTGAGTAACCGGAAATCGCGTGGATGGCGAGCGGATAGTCCGCCGGCAGCAGGCCGGCCTCGATCAGCGGCCGCAGCAGGGCAATGGCGCCGGTCGGGTAGCAGCCGGGATTGCTGACCCGCATCGCGCAGGCGATGCGCTCGGGCTGCTGGGCGTCCAGCTCGGGCAGCCCGTACACCCACCCCGGCGCGGTACGGTGCGCGGAACTGGCATCGATCACCCGCACCTGCCGATTGCGTAGCGTCGCCACGGCATCGCGGGCCGCGTCGTCAGGCAGGCACAAAATGGCGATGTCGGCGCTGTTGAGGGCCTCGGCCCGGCGCCGAGGGTCTTTGCGCTCGGCGTCAGGCAGGGTCAGCAGGCGCAGGTCGGTGCGTCCCTTCAGCCGGGCATGGATCTGCAGGCCGGTAGTGCCTTGGTCGCCGTCGATGAAAATCAGGGGCTGGTGCATGGTGCAAGGTCCGTTCACGCAAGAGGTGGTGCTATCCTCGCGCCGGTTTGAATAAAAGAAAATTTGAATATCATGAGCATTAAGTTCAGTTTTTCTGAATTGAGCTTGTGTGTAACGGGAGTTTTGTTGTGCGAGAAATCAGCCTCGATCGCCTGCGTACCCTGGTGGTGATCGCCGACCTCGGCTCTTTTGCCCAGGCTGCGCGTCAGCTCAACCTGGCGCCGCCGACCATCAGCCTGCATGTGGCCGAACTGGAGGCGCGGGTTGGTGCGCCCTTGTTGACTCGAACCCGCGGCCAGGTGCGCGCCACCGCCGTTGGGCAGACCCTGCTGGAGCGCGCCCGGCGTTTGCTGGCGGACGCCGAGCAGGCCTTGGAAGAGGTGCGTGGGCAGGTGGCCGGGCTGACCGGGCGTGTGCGCCTGGGCGCGTCCACCGGCGCCATCGCTCACCTGCTGCCCAGCGCGCTGGCAACGCTGCAGCGCGACCACCCTGGCATCGACGTGCAGGTGCAGGTGCTGACCTCCCAGGCCTCGTTGGCCGCGTTGCGCGACGGCCGCCTGGATATCGGCCTGGTGGCCCTGCCGCAGACCGCCAGCAAAGGTGTGAAGTTGATGCCCTGGCGGCGCGACCCGATCCTGGCCTACGTGCCCGCCGACTGGCAGCCCCCGGCGCGGCTGACGCCCACGTGGCTGGCCGCGCGCGCGTTGATTCTCAACGACAGCGGCACCCAGTTGTCGCGAGTTACCGCCGAGTGGTTCGCGGCGGCCGGGCTCTATCCGCAGGCGCGCATCGAGCTGAACTACAACGATGCGATCAAGAGCCTGGTGGCGGCGGGCTATGGCGCGACCTTGCTGCCTCAGGAAGGCGAAGGCCCCGAGCTGGATCGGCGCATCGTGTGCCGCGCGTTACGGCCGGGCTTGTGGCGGTCGCTGGGCATCGCGTGTCGCGAGGGCGACGGCGATCGGGCTACCGGGCATGTGCTGGCGGCGCTCAAGCACCTGCGCCAGTGACCGGGCGCTGCCGGATGTCCATGCTTCCCAGTGCCGGTCAGGTCACGGATAATCCCCGCCCACTACAACCAGATAGCCTGTGAGTCGGTATGAGTGATCCGCAAGTCAGCCCCGACCAGCCAATGGTCCGGGTGCGCAAGGCGCGCAAGAACAACCCGGAAAAGACCCGCGAGGACATTCTCCAGGCGGCGATCCAAGAGTTCGTCGAGCAGGGGCTAGCCGGGGCGCGGGTCGATGCGATCGCCGATCGTACGGCCACCTCCAAGCGCATGATCTACTACTACTTCGGCAGCAAGGAGCAGTTGTACCTGGAGTGCTTGATCAAGCTTTACGGCGACATTCGCAAGACCGAACACAGCCTGGACCTTGAGTCGCTATCCGCGGAGCAGGCCATCCTCCGTCTGGTGGAGTTCACCTTCGATCACCACGACCTGAACGTGGACTTCGTGCGCATCGTCTGCACCGAAAACATCCACTACGGCGAGTTCGTCAAGCAGGCGCCTGTGATCGGCGAAATGAGCAGCCTGGTGCTCGAGGCGTTGGGGCGGGTGTTGCGCCGGGGCGTGAAGGAGGGCGTGTTTCGCCCCGGTATCGAGGTCATCGACCTGCACATGCTGATGAGTTCGTTCAGTTTCTACCGGGTATCGAACCGGCACACCTTCGGCGAAATCTTCCAGATCGACCTGAGCGATGAAGCCATCAAGGTGCGGCACAAGCAGATGCTCTGCGAGGCCGTGCTCAATTACATCCGCGCATGACCGCCCGCTCCCCAGGGTGTCCAGAAAGCACAAGGGCCGCATAAGCGGCCCCAGTACACCCACTGGCGATCAGCGTCGCAGCAGGCGGTTGACCACCACCACGATCGCCGCGCCGACTGCCAGGGCGGTCAGCGGCTTTTCCTTGACGAAGTTCGACACGTTGTTCACCGCGTCGCCATAGCTTTTGGTCACTTGACCGACGGCCTGACGCGCATCGCCCTCGGCGGCCAGGTCCGGGTCTTCGAGAAACTCGCCAGCGGCGCTCTGCGCCTTGCCGATTACCTTGTCCGCGACGCCTTCGATCTGTTCACGCTTCATATGGATCAACCCTTCCTGTGAGTGGCCATGGATGTGTCAGAGGTTAGGGAGCCGCGCGCCTGGATTAGTTCAACACTGTTGTCGGCTCACTCGCCCAGGCGTTGCTCGCGCGACGGCGGGTAACCAAAGTAGGCGGCATAGCATTTACTGAAGTGCGATACCGAGACGAAACCGCAAGCGACCGCCACTTCCATCACCGACAGGTCCGAATACTGCAGCAGGCGCCGGCTCTTGGTAATGCGCAATTCCATGTAGTAGCGCCGTGGCGAGGTGCCGAGCTGGGCCTGGAACAGCCGGTCGATCTGGCGCCGCGAGCGACCGCTGTAGGCGGCCAGTTGGTCGAGGCTGAGGGTTTCTTCCAGGTTGTTTTCCATCAGCTCGACGATGGTACGCAGTTGCAAGCTCATGGATTTCTTGGCGCCGGGCCCGACCTGACGATAGCGCGCCCCGGAGAAGGACAGGATTTCCTCGACGCCTTCGGCCAGCGCATCGCCGTACAAACGGCGCACCAGGCCAAGCATCAGCTCCATCGCGCCGTTGGGGCTGGCGGCGGTGAGGCGGTCGCGGTCGAGGGTAAAGCTGGCCGGGGTGATGCGCGTCTGCGGGCTGCGCTCGGCCAGGCTGGCGCGTTGCTCGGGATGGATGCTGCAGCCGTAATCGCCGAGCACCCCGGCCCGGCCGAGGAACCAGGCGCCATTCCACAAGCCGCCGAGGGCCATGCCGTGGGCGGCGCAATCGGCCAGCAGACGGTCCAGTCCAGGGTACTTGAGCAGGGTGCGCAGGCCGCCGCAGATCACCAGCAGGTCGAGTGTCTTCAGGGCGGACGGATCGAGCTCGCTGGCGATCAATTCCAGGCCCAGGTCGCTGAGTACCCGGTCGCCGCTGGACGACAGCGCGGTGAAGGCGAAACGCTCGGCGCGCAGCAAGTTGGCGGTGACCAGCACGTCCATCGCCACGGTGAAGCTGGCCATGGAGAAGTGCTCGAGCAGGACGAAACCCACGTGGTAGGGCTTCTGCTCGTCGCTGGCGCCGGATTTGAGCCGCAGCATGTTGCTGGTGCTGGTCTTCTTGCTGAACTGGCGGGGCGTTGGCACAGCGGACTCCATGGGCTTCTCTGGCGCAGCGAGTGTGCTACCCGTCGCGCGGAAAGACAATCGTTGAACAGGCCACGGTGCACGCGCAATCGCCTGCGTATCCGACTGAACCCTTGCCGCTTGGCGCGAACCAATACAGTACATGCACACGGGAGAACGCTCATGGAAATCGGAACGATCTGGATCGTCGTCGCGGTGGTGGTGATCCTCCTGCAAGTCTGGGCGATTTGGCACATCATCGGCAGCGACCGACGTGCCGAGCGCAAGATGCTCTGGGTCGTATTCGTGGTATGGGCGCCGTTCCCCGGCCTGTTGTTCTGGGCGTGGCGAGGCCCTCGGGCGGTCAAGGGCAAGGCGGTACTCGAAGAGAAGTGAGACAGTGAGAGCGCCTGTCGCACGGACACGCTTGAGCGGCCTGTCTGGCCGATAACCGCACGCTCGTTGCCATTGCCCGTCCCTTGGACGGGCATTGTCTTTCCCTCGGTTCGTCCAACTCTTCTAAACTGCCAGCGTTTGCCACGGCCCGAGATCCGCATGACCACCCGCACCCCGTTGTCTGGCGTCAATCACCCGCTGCATGGCATCGCCCTGGTGGTCGTGGCGACCTTCCTGTTTGCCAGTCACGACGGACTGTCCAAGTACCTGGGTGGTATCTACCCGATCATCATGGTGGTGTGGGCGCGCTACGTGGTGCACACCCTGCTCATGGCGGGCATCTTCCTGCCTCAGGCCGGGTTGCGCGTGCTGCGCACTCGCCGCCCGCTCCTGCAAACCCTGCGTGCCCTGAGCTTGCTCAGTACCAGTCTGCTGTTCACCGCCGGCTTGCAGTACCTGCCACTGGCCGAAGCGACCTCGGTCAACTTTCTGGCTCCGGTACTGGTCACCGCGCTGTCGGCGCCGCTGCTCAAGGAGCAGGTCACGCCTGGTCAATGGCTGGCCGTGGTGATGGGGTTTATCGGTGTGCTCGTGGTGGTGCACCCGGGCGGCGCGATGTTCACACCGGCCATCCTGTTCCCGTTCGGCTCGGCGTTGGGCTTCTGCTTCTACCAGTTGCTCACCCGTATTCTGGCCGCACATGACAGCCCCACCACCAGCAACTTCTATGCGGGCCTGTGCAACACCCTGATCATGAGCGCACTGGTGCCGTTCTTCTGGCAAACCCCGCAAGCCTCCCATGTACTGCTGATGCTGGCGCTCGGCGGCTGCGGCATGACCGCGCACCTGTTGCTGACCCAAGCCTTCCGCCACGCCGCCCCTGCGCTGCTGGCGCCGTTCAGCTATTGCCAGATCGTGTTCGCCGGGCTGCTCGGATTGCTGGTATTCGGCCAGGTGCCGGATACCCTCAGCGTGGTCGGTATCGCCATTATTTGCCTCAGCGGCCTGGGGGCGGCGTGGATGCAACGCCGTCGTTAGCGGGCTCAGGGTGCTAAAAGACCCTGGCTATCGCCCCTGAACAGCCACTCTATTAGACCTCTGCCGAAGCTCGGCTAGTCTTTCCCCTGGCTTCGCCTCGTGCGTCTGACGCGCGGTGAGCCAGCGTCGGCTCCTGTCCGACCATCCCTGATGAGCAGATGGGTCGAGTTCTTGGCTCGGCCCGCGGATCGCCCGGCACAGACCGGAAATCTGGATAACCGAACCTGCAAGGTAAGCGCACATGTCGAACGAATCGAAATGCCCCTTCCATCACACGGCCGGGGAGGGCACCAGCAACCGCGACTGGTGGCCCGATCAGTTGAACCTGAGGATCCTGCACCAGCACGGCGACCAGTCCGACCCGATGGACCCGGACTTCGATTACGCCAAGGCCTTCAAGCGCCTGGACTTTCAAGCCCTGAAGCAGGACATCGCGAACCTGATGACCGACTCCCAGGATTGGTGGCCTGCTGACTTCGGTCACTACGGTCCGCTGTTCGTGCGCATGGCCTGGCACAGCGCTGGCACCTACCGCATTGCCGACGGGCGCGGCGGCGCCGGCTCCGGCCAGCAACGCTTCGCCCCGCTCAACAGCTGGCCAGACAACGTCAGCCTGGACAAGGCCCGGCGCCTACTCTGGCCGATCAAGCAGAAGTACGGCAGCAACATCTCCTGGGCCGATCTGATCGTGCTCACTGGCAATGTGGCGCTGGAGTCCATGGGCTTCAAGACCTTCGGCTTCTCCGGTGGCCGCGCCGATGTCTGGGAGCCGGACGAAGACGTGTACTGGGGCTCGGAAAAGGTCTGGCTTGGTGGCGACACCCGTTATGGCAAGGCCCAGGCGCCGGGGCAGGGTGATCTGGTGGCCGAGCCTGCCAAGCACGGTGAGGAGCAGAGCCGCACCGAGCCGGGCGCACGCAATCTGGAGAACCCGCTGGCCGCCGTGCAGATGGGCCTGATCTACGTCAACCCTGAAGGCCCCGAAGGTCATCCCGACCCCGTCGCCTCGGGCAAGGACATCCGCGAAACCTTCGGCCGCATGGCCATGAATGATGAAGAGACGGTTGCCCTGATCGCCGGCGGCCACGCCTTCGGCAAAACCCACGGCGCAGGTCCGGCGGACCACGTAGGCGCTGAACCCGAAGCTGCCGGGCTGGAGCAGCAGGGCCTGGGCTGGGCCAGCACCTTCGGCAGCGGCAAGGGTGGCGACGCCATCACCAGCGGCCTGGAGGTGACCTGGACTTCGACCCCGACCCGCTGGAGCAACGAATACCTGAACAACCTGTTCGACTTCGAGTGGGAACTGACCAAGAGCCCGGCCGGCGCTCACCAATGGCGACCCAAGGACGGCAAAGGCGCCAACACCGTGCCCGATGCGCACGATCCGAGCAAGCGCCATGCGCCGATGATGCTTACTTCCGACCTGGCGCTGCGCTTCGACCCGATCTATGCCCCCATCGCCCGCCGTTTCAAGGATCAGCCGGAGCAGTTGGCCGATGCTTTCGCCCGTGCCTGGTACAAGCTGATCCACCGTGACATGGGACCGCTGGCACGTTACCTGGGGCCGGAAAATCCGCAGGAGGAATTGATCTGGCAAGACCCGATCCCCGCAGTCGACCATCCGCTGGTGGGCGAGCAGGACATTGCCGACCTGAAGGCCAAGGTGCTGGCCTCAGGCTTGAGTGTGGGCGAACTGGTGGCCACCGCTTGGGCATCGGCTTCGACCTTCCGCGGTTCGGACAAGCGCGGCGGCGCCAACGGCGGCCGACTGCGTCTTGAGCCGCAACGCTCATGGGCCGCTAATCAGCCTGAGCAGTTGGATAAAGTGCTCAAGGCGCTTGAGAAGATCCAGGCCGAGTTCAGCGCCACTGGCAAACGCGTCTCCCTGGCGGATCTGATCGTATTGGCCGGCTGCGCGGCGGTCGAGAAAGCCGCCAAGGACGGCGGTCATCCCATCCATGTACCGTTCCGTCCCGGTCGCACCGATGCCGCTCAGGCACAGACCGATGTCGAGTCCTTCGCCGTGCTCGAACCGCTCGCCGATGGCCTGCGCAACTTCAGCAAGGCCCGCTACAGCGTCAAGGCCGAGCGACTGTTGCTGGACAAGGCGCAACTGCTGACCCTCAGCGCCCCGGAACTGACTGTGTTGGTCGGCGGCCTGCGGGTGCTTGGCGCCAACCACGGCGGCAGTCAGCATGGCGTGTTCACTGACAAGCCGGGCACTCTCAGCAACGACTTCTTCCGCAACCTGCTGGACATGGGCACGCAGTGGAAGCCGACCTCAGGCGACAACGAGACCTTCGAGGGCCGTGATCGCAAGACCGGGCAGGTGAAATGGACCGGTACGCGGGTAGATCTGGTGTTCGGCTCCCACGCCCAGCTGCGGGCGCTGAGCGAGGTCTACGGCAGCGATGATGGCAGGGACAAGTTCGTCAAGGACTTCGTCGCGGCTTGGGTCAAGGTCATGGAACTGGACCGTTTCGACCTGAAATAGCGGTACTGTCCGGGGTCGCTGCAACGGCCCCGGCAATCCGATGAGATGGCACTCTGCAATCGCGGTGGAAGCGCTTACAATCGCCGCGTTTGCTCCCCATCACAGGCTCGCTGGTTCATGACGCTCGACCCTCCCACCCTCCTGGCGCTCAGTGTCGCCCTAGCGGCCGCGGCTGCGCTTTACCTGGCAATCGAATGGCGCAGCGTACGTGAGTCGTCGTTGCTGTACTGGAGTGCAGGTTTCGCCACCATCATGATCGGCTGCGTGCTGGCGCTGTTGCGCATGAACGGTTATTTGCTGGTCGGCATCTGGTTCGCCAACGGTCTGTTGATCTTCGCGCATTTCTGCTTTCTGCTGGGCGTCGCCCGTTTTACCGAGGTGCGACTGTCACGGGCCTGGTTGCTGATCGTCCTGCTGTGGGCCGGCATGCTGTTGCTGTCAGAAGGGCCGGCGTGGTCGAAGACCATGCTGGGTGTGCAATCGCTGCTGGTGGCCGGGGTTTCGCTGCGCGCCAGTTTCCTGCTGCGCCCCCATGGCGTGTCGCTGAGCGTGGGTGCCGTTCAACTGCGCTACATCCTGCTGGGTCATGGCCTGTTCTATGTGGCCAAGGCTTCGACTGCGGTGGTTCCCGGGACGCTGATCGATCTGGCCGCGTTTCGTGGCGAAATCATCCAGATCTCGCTGATCGAAGGGGCCATGGCGATCATGCTGATTGCGCTGTCGATGACCGGCACCGAGCGCTACCGTCGCGAGGAGCGCATTGCGTTGCTGGCGGCGCGTGATCCGTTGACGGCACTGTTCAATCGCCGCGCCCTGGAAATGCGCGCACCGAGGCTGTTGCAGGCGACCAGTGGCGAGCGACCGAGTGCTGCGCTATTGATCGACATCGACCATTTCAAACTGGTCAACGACTTGTACGGACACACCGCCGGTGATCGCCTGCTGGTGGCCTTGAGCGAAACCATCCAGGGGCTGTTGCCGCCCCATGCGCTGGCCGCACGTCTGGGTGGTGACGAATTCATCATCCTGCTGGGCAACGCCAGGCGCGACGAAGTCCAGGTGTTGGGGGCGCTGCTGCGCGAGCGCTTCCAGCACATCACGGCACAGTCTTTCGCCACGCCGATGGCGGTCACCCTGAGCATTGGCGCTCACCTGTTCGATCAGCCTCCAGCGAGCCTGGCGGCGTTGATCGAACAGGGGGACGCGGTGCTCTACCAGTCCAAGCGCGGTGGGCGCGACTGTCTGCACATGGTGGATGCCACGGCCGCAGTCGGATAGGACCGTCGCTGCGTCACTCGTCCTGCTTGGGCTGCACCACGATGGCCAATGCGTCCGGCTCGGCGCGGGTTTTCCAGCGGGCTTTCTCGGTCCAGTTGGCGGTGTCGATCACCGCCACCTCGTCACCGCCGCTGATGGCCACGTACACCTGTTTGCCGTCAGGGGAGACCACCGCGCCGATGGGCAGCGCTTCTTCGCCCAGTAGCGTGCGTCGGTACTCAGCGCCTTCTCGCGCCAGACCGATGCGCTTGATCTCTTTCTTGGCGGCCACGTCGATGACCGCCAGTTCCGCCGACTTGGCGCAGGTCACCAGCGCGTACTTGCCGTCGGGCGTCATGGCCACGCGGATGGGGAACAGCCCGGTACGGATGCGATCGGTGACTTCCCGGCGCTGCGGATCGACGATGACCACCTCGTTGCCGCCGCGGTTGCTGACCCACACCTGCTTGCCATCCGGGGTCACCGCCACGCCTTCGCTGCCGTTGCCGGTGGGAATGTCATAGAGTTTTTTCTTGTGCAGCAGGTCCACCACCGACAACTGGCCGCCGTCGACATGGGTGACGTAGGCGCGCTCGGCACCGGGCGCCAAGGCGACCATGTGCGGTTTGCCGCCGCCGATGTCGATGCGGTCGGTGACCTGGCCCTGGACCAGGTCGACGACCAGCAGGCGGTCGCTGTCCTCGGTGGTCACCACCACCCGCTGGCTGTCGGGCAGGAAGCGAATGCCGTGCGGACGCGAATCCTGGCCCAGGTCGATGGTGCGCACCACGCTGCGGGTCGGCCAGTCGATCACGCTCAGGGTGTTGTTGGCGGTGCCTTGAACACCATAGTTGCCAGCAACGGCCAACAGGTTGTTGCCCGAGACCACGACTTCGTGCGGGCCGGTGCCGACTTTCAGCGTCACCAGCTCCTTGCCGGTGCGCGTGTCGAGCGCCGACACGCTGGCGTCGGCCTTGTTGCCGACCAGGAGCACGTCATCGGCGTGCACCAGGGCGCTGCCGATCAGCAGGGCGCCGGCCAGCACGATGTGGCGCAGTGCGTTGGGCAGGGGGGCGAATGGGTAGGGCATGTCCGTCTCCTTCTGGGATGATTTCCATGTGCATGCCCAAGGTGTGACCGATGCGCCGCTCGCCGAGTTCGTTCGGATGCCGGGCGCTTGCGCTTCAGCGTTTGTGGGGGGAGGGCAGGATACGGTTGAGCACGGTACTGCCGTCGTTGCTGCGGGTGAGGTAGATCGGCAGGACCTTGGGCAGGTTGTCGACCAGTTGGCGGACGTCGCGGGTGTCGTAGATGCCACTGATACGAATGCTGCCGACGTTGTTGTCGGCCAGCATCAGCGGCTTGTCCAGGTAGCGATTGATCACCGGCAGCGCCTGGGACAGGCTGAGGTTGTCCAGCACCATGCGCCCGCTGCGCCAGGCCAGGCTGTTGGCGTAGTCGTCGCTCTGAGCCAACTGCGGCTCGAAATCGCCGGTGCGGTAGCTGGCCTGCATGCCTGGGCCGAGGCGATAGCCGCCATCGCTGCCATCGCTGGAGACCAGCACCGAGCCTTCGACCAGTGTCACCTTGACCTGGTCCTGGTACTTCCACACGTTGAATTGCGTGCCTGTCACGCGGATCTGGCCACGTCCGGCATGCACGATGAAGGGATGCTGGCTGTCGTGACTGACGTCGAAAAAGGCTTCGCCCTTGACCAGATCGACCCGACGCCGATCCTTGAAGTTGAGAAAGCGCACCTCGCTGTGCAGGTTGAGCTCGACGTTGCTGCCATCGGCCAGTTGCACGGCGCGGACCTGATCGCTGCTGTCGAAATGCTGATAGCGGTTGGGCAGCCAGCCCAGTTCCCAGCCGATCCAGGCCGCCAAGGGCAGCGCGAGCACGCTGATCATCGCTGCCGAAGCCGCAGGGCGCCATGCGCGGCGCCGCACACGGCCAGCGGGGGCTTGGCGGGTGGTTGCGGGCGAGCGGGGCAGCAAGTCGGCGGTTTGCCAGATTTCCAGCATCGCCTGGTATTCCTCGGCGTGCTGTGCATTGGCGGCCAACCACTGCGCGAACGCCTCACGCTCGGCGTCCGAGCAATCCTCGGCGTGCAGGCGCATGCACCACTGCGCGGCGGCATCGGTGACGGCATCGGCGTCGGTTGAAGTGAGGCGGTCCTGGTTCATCGTGGCTCCCGGTTTTGCGCATTCTACCGTCAGCGCTGCATGGCGAGAACCGAGATAATGGCGAATACCTATCAGTTGCGCGTTTTTTGATGGGTTTTGCAGCGTTATCGTGTCGGTGGACACATGAATAAGATTTTAGGTAGGAAACTAATAAAGTTTTTGACATTTACTGCCTAGGCAGTAATATTTTCTAACATTATTGCGATGTCGAGCGATTCCGATGGCCCATTTCACCCCGGAGAACTTCCAGACCTGCGCCATCGGCATGCTGCTGGGCCGCGCCGCGCTGTTGAAGGACCGCATTCTCGATTGGCACCTGGAAGGTGACGGCGTGACCGCGGCCCAGTTCAAAGTGCTGATCATCATCACCCAGTACCACGTGGATACGCCGGCCGACCTGTGCCGCTATCTGGGTCTGGACAGCGGCTCGATGACTCGCATGCTCGATCGTCTGGAGCACAAAGGCTTGCTGCTGCGTACGCGCTGCCCGCAAGACCGGCGCCAGGTGCGCCTGGCCTTGACGGCAGACGGTCAGCGTCTGGCCGATCGCTTGCCGGAGATCGGCGCCATGGCCATGAACGAGCTGGTCGGCGCGCTCGAACCTACCGAGCTGAAGTCGCTCGAGACCCTGCTGGCGAAGCTGCTTCTGGCTGCCGGCGACCCCCTGACGATCGCTCGCTTCGGCGATCGCACCCCTGATCCGACTTGATTCGAAGGTAACGTCATGGCCACTCCCTCCGATGCACCCGCCCCCGCACAAGAGCCGGGCGCCAATCGCAAGCGCAAGACCTGGCTGCTGGCCCTGCTGCTGCTGGTGGTCCTCGCCGGTGCTGCCGCCTGGGCCTGGTACGCCCTGGTCGGGCGCTGGCACGAGAGCACCGACGACGCCTACGTCAACGGCAACGTGGTGGAGATCACGCCACTGATTACCGGCACCGTCATCAGCATCGGTGCCGATGATGGCGACCTGGTCCAGGCCGGGCAGGTGCTGCTGCGTTTCGATCCGAGCGATGGGGAGGTGGCATTGCAGGCCAGCGAGGCCAAGCTGGCGCACACCGTACGCCAGGTGCGCGGGCTGTACAGCAACGTCGATGCGCTCAAAGCGCAGATGCAGGCGCGCCAGGCCGAATTGAAGAAAGCGCGGGAGAACTACAACCGCCGCAAGGTGCTTGCCGACAGCGGGGCGATTTCCGCCGAAGAGCTGTCGCACTCGCGCGATGACCTGTCCAGTGCGCAAAGCGCCCTGGACAGCGCGCGCCAGCAACTCAACACCAGTACGGCGCTGGTCGATGACACCGTGGTCGCTTCGCACCCGGATGTACTTGCTGCCGCTTCGGACTTGCGTCAGGCCTATCTGGACAATGCCCGTACCACGCTGGTGGCGCCGGTCACCGGCTACGTCGCCAAGCGCACCGTGCAGCTTGGCCAGCGCCTGCAACCGGGCACCGCGACCATGGCAGTGATCCCGCTGAATCAGGTGTGGATCGACGCCAACTTCAAGGAAACCCAACTGCGGGATATGCGCATCGGTCAGCCGGTGGAAGTCACCGCCGACCTCTACGGCAGCGACGTCATCTACCGCGGCACCGTCGACAGCCTCGGCGCCGGTACCGGCAGCGCGTTCGCTTTGCTGCCCGCACAGAACGCCACCGGCAACTGGATCAAGATCGTCCAGCGGGTGCCCGTTCGCGTGCACCTGGACCCAGAACAGCTCAAGACGCACCCGCTGCGTATCGGCTTGTCGACCGTGGTCGAGGTCGACCTGCACGACCAGAGCGGTCCGACCCTGGCCCAGCAACCGCCGCGGCAGGCCAGCTATGCCACCGAAGTGTACGACCGCCAACTGGCCGAGGCCGACCGCCTGATCGCCAAGCTGATTCATGACAACAGCGCCGCCAGCGGCAAGACGGCGTCGCAATGAGCAACGGCGCCCCCGCTCAGTTCACCCCGCCGAGTCTGCTGCTGACGACCATCGGGTTGTCGCTGGCGACGTTCATGCAGGTGCTGGATACCACCATCGCCAACGTGGCGCTGCCGACCATTTCCGGCAACCTGGGGGTGAGCTACGAGCAGGGCACCTGGGTCATCACTTCATTCGCGGTGAGCAATGCCATCGCCTTGCCGCTGACCGGCTGGCTGAGCCGACGCTTCGGTGAGGTCAAGCTGTTCATCTGGGCCACGCTGCTGTTCGTGCTGGCCTCGTTCCTGTGCGGTATCGCGCAATCCATGCCGGAACTGGTGGGCTTTCGCGTCCTGCAGGGGGTGGTCGCCGGGCCGCTGTACCCGATGACCCAGACGTTGCTGATCGCGGTCTATCCGCCTGCCAAGCGCGGCATGGCCTTGGCGCTGCTGGCGATGGTCACGGTGGTGGCGCCGATTGCCGGACCGATTCTCGGCGGATGGATCACCGACAGCTACAGTTGGCCCTGGATCTTCTTCATCAACGTGCCCATCGGCCTGTTCGCCGCTGCGGTGGTGCGCCAGCAGATGCGCGCGCGGCCGGTGACCACCAGTCGTCAGCCCATGGACTACGTCGGTCTGCTGACGCTGATCGTTGGCGTGGGCGCCTTGCAGGTGGTGCTCGACAAGGGCAATGACCTGGATTGGTTCGAATCCTCGTTCATCGTTGCCGGGAGCCTCATCTCGGTGGTGTTCCTGGCCGTGTTCGTGATCTGGGAACTGACCGATCGTCATCCGGTGGTCAATTTGCGCTTGTTCGTGCACCGCAATTTCCGCATCGGCACCTTGGTGCTGGTCGGTGGCTACTCGGGGTTCTTCGGCATCAACCTGATCCTGCCCCAGTGGCTGCAGACGCAGATGGGCTATACCGCGACCTGGGCCGGCCTGGCAGTCGCGCCCATCGGCCTGCTGCCGGTGATCATGTCGCCCTTCGTCGGCAAATACGCCCATCGCTTCGACCTGCGCCTACTGGCCGGTCTGGCGTTCCTGGCGATCGGCGCCAGTTGCTACATGCGCGCCGGTTTCACCAGCGAAGTGGATTTCCTGCACATCGCCCTGGTGCAGTTGTTCATGGGGATTGGCGTGGCGCTGTTCTTCATGCCCACCTTGAGCATTCTGCTCTCGGACCTGCCGCCCCAGCAGATCGCCGACGGTTCTGGTCTGGCGACGTTCCTGCGCACCTTGGGGGGCAGCTTCGCCGCGTCGCTGACCACCTGGATCTGGATTCGCCGGGCCGATCAGCACCATGCCTACCTGAGCGAGCACATCAGCCAATACGACCCGGCGACCCGGCACACGTTGGCCCAGTTGGGCGGGGCGAGCCCGCAGAGCTATGCGCAGCTCGAGCAGATCCTCAACAGTCAAGCCTACATGATGTCCACGGTGGACTATTTCACCTTGCTCACCTGGGTCTTCGGCGCCTTGATCCTGCTCGTGTGGCTGGCCAAGCCGCCGTTCACGGCGAAGGCGGGGCCGGCCTCGGCAGGTCATTGAACGGGGTTTCAGTAGACGGGGCGGTTCACTGCCGGCACAGCGGCCCGTGCGTTTCACGACACCGGCAGTGCTTCGAGCAGTGACGTCGTCCGGCGCACCAACGCCTCGACATTGACCGGCCGGTTGTGCACCTCAACGTGCGTATCGCCGTGCAGGTCGACGGCTTCGCCCGGCTCGGCCAGAACCAGCACCCTTAGCGCCGGATTCACCTGCTGCGCCGCCTGGAGCAGGCGTAAACCGGTCTCCTGGCGCAGCACGCGTGCGTCGCAAATCAGCAGGTTTGGCCGCAGGCCTTGCTGCACGGCGCACAACGCTTCGTTGCCCGAGAGGCTGGTGTGAACTCTGTGGCCCGCGTCCTCCAGGTACTCCTGCATCACCAGGCGCATTGCCGGTTGTTCTTCGATGACCAACACGGTGCGTCGAGGTATCGAGTGATGACGTGGCAAATACAGGTGCACGGTTGTGCCCTGTCCCGGCGTACTTTGAATCTGCATCTGCCCGCCTGACTGGCGCACGAAGCCGTACACCATCGAAAGCCCCAGGCCCGTGCCCTGTCCCAGTGGCTTGGTGGTGAAGAACGGATCGATGGCTCGCTCGGCCACCTCCTGCGTCATGCCCTCGCCCTGGTCGGCCACGGCCAGGTGCAGGTACTCGCCAGGTGCAGCGTCCAGGCCTGCGGCGAGCAGCGGATCCATGTCGATGTTTTCGCACTGAATGGACACGGCGCCGCCCTCGGGCATGGCATCGCGGGCATTCAGGCACAGGTTGAGCAGGGCGCTTTCCAGTTGCGGAGGATCGACACAGGTCAGCCACAGGTCAGGCTGGGTGCGGTCGATCAGTTGCACGCGGCTGCCGACCGAGCTCTTGATCAGCGGCATCAACCCGCTGACCAGGTGTTGGATATGGATGGCTTGGGGTTGCAAGGTCTGCTGGCGTGAAAAGGCCAGCAAGCGCTGCACCAGCGAGGCCGCGCGGCCAGTGTCTTGTTGCACGCTGTCGAGCAACTGCGCGGCATCGTCCGCGCGCGATTCGCGCAGGCGTTGCCGGGCCAGCTCCAATGCACCTTGTATGCTGCCCAACAGGTTGTTGAAGTCATGAGCGATACCGCCGGTGAGCTGACCGACCGCTTCCATCTTCTGCGACTGACGCAGGGCCTGCTCGGCCTCGCGCAGCCGCTCCTGTTCGTTGACCCGTTCGGTGATGTTATAGGCGAACAGATAGGCGCCGATGATCTGCTGCTCATCGTTGCGCAGGCAGCTCATGCGCAATTCATAGTGGCGCAGATGGGGCCGACCACCAATGCTGATGACGTGAACCACGGATTCCCCGCTCAGGGCCCGGCGCCACAGTGGCAGCATCAGCTTGCTGGCCTCTGGCACAGGGGCGAGGGCCTGCTCCAGCGTCTCGCCGATTTGCGGGACGTAGTGATGCTCGCGCTGGAAGGTGGCCCGCGCGGTGCGGTTGATGGCGCGCAGAATCAGGTTGTTGTCCATCACCAGCACGTTGGCCAGGCTGCTGTCGAGCACATCGCCGAACAGTTTGCGCTCGGCCTGGGCCGCATCGATGCGTTGTTCGAGCAGCTCGTAACGGCTGAGCAGCAAGTCGCTGGACGACTGATCGCGAAAGATCACCCCCAGGCGACGCTTGCTCGTCGGCTCCAATCGATAGACGGAAACGGCCAGCAGTCGACGGGCTTCCTTGAGTTCGTGAACGAAGGTACTGCTGACTCCGGTGCGTTGCACCTCGGCGAAGCGCTCGATCCACACCTCGGCCTCATCGGGGATGAGCTCGCGAACGGTCACGCCCAGGTGCCGGTGATAACCCGCGTGGCGCACGCTGGCGGCATTCAGGTAGATGTGCCGATAGTCGCTGAGTGGGCCGCGTGGGGTGTCGATCATTTCGACAATGCAGAATCCCTCGTTCATCTGCTGACAGAGCAGCTCGAAGCACTGCTCCTTCATGCCTTCCTCGAGCATGGCCGCGCGCGCTTGCTGGCGGTGCCACGCCAGCGTATAGGGATCAGGTGGATGTGCGGGCAAGGTGGACATGGCGTCGGTTCTCCAAGCGGCGAGTCCTCACTATAGACGCTGATCGGCGCCGCCTTTGACGCTGCACTCAGAACGAGCTGACGATGCGCCCCAGGGTCTGTATCGCCTGTTCGCAGGTGGTGTCCCAGGGCGAGCCGTAGTTCAGCCGTATGCAGTTGCCGAAGCGCCGCGTCGGCGAGAAGATCGGCCCTGGTGCGATGCTGATGCCTTGGGCCAGGGCCATGTGGAACAGCTTGAGCGCATCCATTCGCTCAGGCAGTTCGAGCCACAGGAAATAGCCGCCGGACGGTTGGCTGACGCGGGTCTGGGCCGGGAAATGTCGGGCGATGGCCGCCAGCATGCTGGACTGCTGGCCCTCCAGGGCGTAGCGCAACTTGCGCAGGTGACGGTCGTAGCCGCCATGCTGCAGGTAGTCGGCGATGGCGGCCTGGGCGGGCATCGAGGCGCACAGCGAGGTCATCAACTTGAGCCGTTCGATCTTCTGCGCGTAACGCCCGGCTGCGACCCAGCCAACCCGGTAGCCGGGCGCCAGGCTCTTGGAAAACGACCCGCAGTGCATCACCAGGCCGTCGCGGTCGAAGGCCTTGGCGGGCTTGGGGGCCTGGGGTGCGTAATACAGCTCGGCATAGACATCGTCTTCGATCAATGGCACCTGATGCCGGTGCAGCAGGTCCACCAATGCCTGTTTCTTGGCCTCGGGCATGCTCGCGCCGACGGGGTTCTGGAAGGTGGTCATCGACCACACGGCCTTGATCGGGTGTTTCTCCAGGGTCTGCGCCAATACGTCCAGGTCCATGCCTTCACGTGGGTGCACCGGGATTTCCACAGCCTTGAGCTTCAGACGCTCGAGCACCTGCAGGCAGACATAGAACGCGGGCGCCTCGATGGCGACCAGGTCGCCCGGCTCGGTGACCGCTTGCAGGCACAGATTGAGCGCTTCGAGCGCCCCGTTGGTGATCAGCAACTCCTCCATCGGCAGCATCAGCCCGGCGACCATGTAGCGCAGGGCGATCTGACGGCGCAGTTGCGGATTGCCCGGCGACAGGTCGGTGACCACAACGCGCGGATCCATGGCCCGACTGGCGCTGGCCAGCGAGCGCGAAAGGCGTTGCAGTGGAAACAGCGTCGGGCTGGGGAAGGCCGAGCCGAAGGGCACGGTGTGCGGGTCTTTGATCGAGTCGAGGATCGAAAACACCAGGTCGCTGACGTCGACATCGGTGGACTCGCTGACCGGCGCCTGCGCCTGCGGCTCGCTGAACTGACGGGGCGCATGGGCATTGACGAAATAGCCCGAACGCGGTCGGGCGCGGATCAGCCCGCGGCGTTCCAGCAGGTAGTAGGCCTGAAACACGGTGGACGGGCTGACCCCGTGGGTCTGGCTGGCATAGCGCACCGAAGGCACGCGCTGGCCAGGGCCAAGCACCCCGGAGCGGATCAATTCAGCGATGTCGTCGGCAAAGCGTTCGTAGCGTTTCATCGTTCTTGGACTTCTGGCTGGGCACGCAAGGTGGGCGGCAGTGTAAGGGATCAGCGGTTCAGAGGCGCGACGAATCGGCTGCGCGCGCGGCTGTACACCTGCGGCTGGTCGAGGTCCTGCACTTCGAAGGTGAGGTCTACCGAACTGCTGGCAGGTCGCTCGGCCAGCATCGCCACGGACACCGGCAATTCGCTCATCTCCCCGGCGGCAATGGACAGCTCGCGTTTGCCCTGCAGGACGAAACCGTGGGCATCGACCAGGCTCAGCGCGTAACGCTGCGGTTGCTGGGTTTTGTTGATGATCTTGAGCAAGTAGATGTTCTCGATCTGGCCTTGGGCGTTCTCGCGGAACAGTCCGCGGTCCTTGATCACGTCCATGGACACCATCGACCGCATCTGCAGCGCGATCACCAGTGCGCCGATCATCACCACCAGGGCCGTGGCGTAGCCGAGCAGGCGCGGGCGCAGCCAGTGGGTGGTGCCACCCTGCAGGCTGTGCTCGGACTTGTAGCCGATCAGGCCGCGCCGGTAACCCATTTTGTCCATGACTGTGTCGCAGGCGTCGATGCAGGCCGCGCAGCCGATGCAGGCCATCTGCAAACCGTCGCGGATGTCGATGCCGGTGGGGCAGACCTGCACGCACAAGGTGCAATCGATACAGTCGCCCAATTGCTGCGCGCGCGGGTCGCTGCCTTTCCTGCGTGGGCCGCGCGATTCGCCGCGACGCGGGTCGTAGGCCACGGCCAGGGTATCCTTATCGAGCATCACGCTCTGGAAACGCGCATACGGGCACATGTGCATGCATACCGCTTCGCGCAGCCAACCGGCATTGAGGTAGGTGGCAGCGGTGAAGAACAGGATCCAGAACAGTGCGACACCCCCCAGCTCGAAGCTCAACAGCTCACTGGCCAGTGCCCGGATGGGTGTGAAGTAGCCAACGAAGGTCAGGCCGGTTATCACCCCGATCGCCAGCCACAGGCCGTGCTTGGAAGCACGGCGAGCCAGTTTGTTGAGGCTCCAGGGTGCGGCGGCCAGGCGGATGCGCTGGTTGCGGTCACCTTCGGTGACTTTCTCGCACCACATGAACAGCCAGGTCCAGACGCTCTGCGGGCAGCTGTAACCGCACCAGACCCGTCCAGCGAATACGGTGATGGCGAACAGGCCGAAGGCGCAAATGATCAGCAGCGCAGAGAGCAGGATGAAGTCCTGCGGCCAGAACGTGGCGCCGAAGATGTGGAACTTGCTCTCGGCCAAGTCCCACAGCACGGCCTGGCGCCCGTTCCAGTTCAGCCAGGCGGTAGCGAAGAACAGCGCGAACAGCAGGCCGGCGAAACCGATGCGCATGTTGCGGTATACGCCTTTGAAGCTGCGGGTCTGGATCTGCCCGTCAGCGTTCTGACGTGCTGGCGTGGCGGCGGGTTCGATGTGGATGACTCGGAAGGGCACTCTCTCGCTCATGGTGGTTCGCTCATCAGGCCTCTATCAGGCCCGGGCACTATGGCCCCCGATCTGTTTTCAGCACAGGCTCAGGTCGGGCGATAAAAACCATATCAGAAAGCGCTGTAACCCACTCGAACCCTTAGATTATCGAGCCTGGGCCACTGTTCTTCAGATGTCTGCGACTATCCACCGCACCTGCCACGGTGAGCGCATCGGCCTCGGCTTCGGTGATCGGGAAGCGTTCGCCGGCGAGAATGGCCACCGACATGCGCAGGTGCGCGTCGGTGACGATCTCGACCTCGTGGCCCAGGCCTTCGATGGTGACGGTGTCACCGGACAAGGTGCAGCGCTTGTGGTCGTCGATGTGTACGGGCATGGCCTTTCTCTCCTGTGGTTTAAGTCTTTGACCTTGTGGGTGGCGAGGTTTCTGCATCGCCGTCGCACTCCTGGCAGGGTGTGCGGTCCACCTTCCATGAAGCCTTCTGAGGACTGTGCGTGGAGCGGATCTGGGAAAACGTCTGGCAGGCGGTAGTGGCCGAATTCGCCGACATTACCGATGAAAGCGAGGTCACACGGATCGTCGTGCGTCTGATGATGGCCGCAGTGCTTGGGGCCGTGTTGGGCTTCGAGCGTGAGCATCGTGGGAAATCGGCGGGTGTGCGCACCCACATGCTGGTGTCCATGGGCGCGGCGTTGTTCGTATTGGCGCCGGGTATGGCCGGTGCAGACGATCAGGCGCTCAGTCGAGTGATCCAGGGCATCGTTGCAGGCATTGGTTTTCTCGGTGCAGGCACCATCCTCAAGGGCAATGGACGTGACACCAGTCATGTCAAGGGCCTGACCACTGCTGCGGGGCTGTGGATGACGGCCGCCATCGGCACGGCTGCGGGCATGGGGCGTGAGGCTACGGCCCTGGTGAGCACCGTGCTGGCATTGCTGGTACTGGCCAGCATGCCGCTGTTGGTCGGCAAGGTGGAAGACGAGAACGAGGAGAAGAAGGACGAGGAGGGTGGTCGGAAACACTGAGGGGAGCCGAAGCTCCCCTCTAGGTGTTGTTGCCTGCTCTTTTATTATTATTCAAACCGGCCTGTTGTTGTTTTTGTCAGCCGGTTCCGGTGTAGCCGGGCCCCTATCTGGGGCCAAGAGCAAACGTATTTTTTTGAGCGCTGGCCTGCATTCGATCCTGACTGTCGCTACCTGAAGGTAGTTTTGTTGTTCTGTGTCGAACCGGGGGCGAGCCCCACATTGCTGCCTACTCCAAAAAAATCTGCTTGCTGCGCCTCTGCCGTGTTGTTCTTGTTATGTCAGAGCCGGTGCATGTTGTTTTTATTGGGTGTGTCGCGATTTTTTATTTTTGTTGTGCCAAAGACATAGCAGGTGGCGTGCCAACTTTTTAATTTCCTTTTAAATCAATGATTTGCTGTTTTTTGGCAGTATGGGGAGCGCGCACGAACCTCTCGAATTGTTTCCGTGTTACCCGCTTGGCGGCCGCCGACGCTGTGCGGGTAACACATCGCCCACTTGCCTTCCATGCATCACCCTGCGGCGAAGTTGTGCAGACGCTCGCCCTCTAACCGATAGCGAATCCATTCAGACTGGGCTTGCGCGTCCAGAGCCTCGTAGAAGCCGATGGCTGGCGCATTCCAGTCCAGTACGCTCCACTCCAGGCGTGCGCAGCCTTTGGTCAGCGCTTCGCGGGCGATGTGGCGCAGTAGTTGGCGACCGGCGCCGTCACCACGGTGCTCAGGGGTGATGTACAGGTCTTCGAGGTAGATACCGTTGCGGCCCAACCAGGTGGAGTAGCTATAGAAGAAGACGGCAAAGCCGATGGGCTGACCGTCACGTTCGCAGATCAGTCCGTGTACGGTGCTGCCGTCATCGAACAGGCTGCGTTCGATGTCGGTGACGCTGGCTACCACCTGGTCTCGGGCTCGCTCGTAGTCCGCAAGCTCAGTGATGAAATCGAGGATCTGTGCGGCGTCGCTGCGCTGGGCTGGACGAATGGTCAGGCTCATGGGGCATTCCTTGAAAGACAAGCGCCTAGCGTAGCGGGTAAGGCTGGCGTTGCCGAGTCTCTGAGACTGGTCGGTTTTGGAGGGGCGGGGGCATCAGTAGATGAACAGTTATGTGTTATGGGCTAATTTTCCATAACTGTATGGGTTGGGGGCGATCAAGGATCGCTAGTGTTGTGCGACTCGATAATCATCCTCTGACGGACTTGCACGCCATGCTTGGCTCCTACGAACTACTCAGCGCCTTCATTCTTTTCGCCTTCGTTTCATCCATTACCCCAGGGCCGAATAACACCTTGTTGCTTGCCTCGGGAGTGAACTTCGGTGTCCGTCGCTCGATTCCCCATGCCATGGGCATCAGCATTGGCTTCATGCTGATGGTGCTGGGTGTGGGTTTTGGCCTGGGTGAGCTCTTCAAGGCCTGGCCGCCGCTGTACAGCGTGCTGCGCTATGTCGGCGCGGCGTACCTGCTGTACCTTGCATGGAAAATCGCCACCTCCGGCCCGCTATCCGGCGAGGCTCAGAGCACGCGCAGCCCCATGAGTTTCTGGGGCGCGGCGGCCTTCCAGTGGGTCAATCCAAAAGCCTGGGTGATGGCTGTTGGGGCAATCACCACCTATACCCCAGCCCAGGGCTATGCCGTGAACGTCGTGGTGATTGCCGTGCTGTTCGCGTTCGTGAATCTGCCGAGCGTCGGCATCTGGGTCATGTTCGGCAGCGCGCTGCGCAACGTGCTGCGCAATCCTCGCTGGCTGGTGCTGTTCAATGTCCTGATGGCCGTGTTGCTGGTGATTTCGTTGTATCCGCTGCTGTTTGTAGAATCGTCGTTTTCGTAGTTCGACGAGTGCCGCTCCCGATGCAATTGATTCCTTGGTCCCACGACTGCTCCGACGGCTTCACCTTGCGAGGCTGGCACTCGGCACCCAGCGGCAAGCCGCTGTTGCATTTTCTGCATGGCAACGGCTTCTGTTGCCTGGCTTACGAGCCGTTGCTGATGCGCCTCGGCGAGCATTTCGACCTGTGGCTGTGCGATGTCCAGGGGCATGGCGATAGCGATCATGGCGGGGCGTTTCGCGGTTGGAACCGCTCAGCGGAGTTGGTGGTAGAAGCCTTCGAGGCGGGGCGGTCGATATTCGGCGAGGTACCGCGGTATGCCGCCGGGCACAGTTTCGGTGGCGTGCTGACCGCACTGATTCTGGCCCGGCAGCCGCAGTTGTTCGCGCGTGCCGTGCTACTCGACCCGGTGTTGTTCAGCCCACGCATGATCGCGGTCATGCGCATCCTGGCGCTGTTGGGCCTGAATCGCCGACATGGCCTGGCCCGCAAAGCCGCCACCCGGCGCAGTCACTGGCCGGACCGCGAGGCGGCGCTGGCGTCGCTGCACGGACGGGGCATCTTCAAAGGGTGGAGCGAAGCGTCGCTGCAGGCTTATGTGGGCCACGCGTTGGGCGATTGTTCCAATGCCGTGGTGCTCAAGTGTCGGCCCAGCCGCGAGGTGGAGGTATTCAGTTCCTGGCCGTCGCGGCTGTGGCCGAGCCTGGAGCAGATCGTCACGCCGACGCGGATCCTGCACGGCGAACAGAGCTATCCGTTCGTAGCCGAGTCGGCTCGACGCCTGGCGGCGCGCAATCGCCATGCCAGTGAGCAGTCGGTCGCGGGCGGGCACTGCTTCATGCAACAGGATCCGGTGAGCGCCGCGCAGCAGGTCGAGGCCTTTCTGCGCGTTTGACTCATCGATGCACGGCGGTCAAGCCAACTCCAGCCAGATCGGCGCATGGTCGGACGGTTTTTCCATGGCCCGCAGTTCGTAGTCCACGCCGGCGTCCTTGAGTCGCGGTAGCAACGCCTGCGAGGTCATGATCAGGTCGATGCGCAGGCCACGCTTGGGCTCGTCCTCGAAACCGCGGCTGCGGTAATCGAACCAACTGAAGCGGTCCGCCACCTCTGGGTGCAGGTGGCGGAAGCTGTCGACCAGACCCCAGCCTTTGAGGCGTTCCATCCATTCACGCTCTTCCGGCAGGAAGCTGCACTTGCCGGTCTTGAGCCAACGCTTGGCGTTGTCCGCGCCGATGCCGATGTCGCAGTCCTGGGGGGAGATGTTCACGTCGCCCATCACCACCAAGGGCTGGTCGTTGTGGAACTGGCCCTCCAGCAAGGCTTGCAGATCGCTGTAGAAGCGTTGCTTGGCGGGGAACTTGGTGGGGTGGTCGCGGCTTTCCCCCTGGGGAAAGTAGCCGTTCATGATGGTGATGGCGGCGCCATTGTCATCGGCGAAGGTGCCCCAGATGAAACGGCGCTGGGCATCGTCTTCATCGGTGCTGAAACCCTTGACCAGCGACAGCGGTTCGCGCCGCGAGAGCAGGGCGACGCCATAGTGGCCTTTCTGCCCATGAAAGTGCACGTGATAGCCCAGGGCCTGGACCTCGGCCAGCGGGAACTGCTCGTCGCTAACCTTGGTTTCCTGCAGGCCGATGACATCCGGCTGGTGCTTCTCGATCAGCGCGGCCAACTGGTGCGGGCGGGCGCGCAGGCCGTTGATGTTGAACGAGACGATCTTCATGGCTAAGGCGGTCCTGGTAAAAGCCAGGGATGCTAGCTGACATCCGCAGTCATCACCAGCCTGAGCTTCTGGGCGGCTCTTCAGTACCGCAACGACGGTGGAACGATGCGCCACGGCGTGCCTCAAAAGCTCTGACCCGCACCTTCCAGAAGGATCTTCGCCATGTCCGCCGCCCCAGCCCGCCTCTGCCTGCTCGACGATGGTTATCGCCGCGAAGTGCGCAGGCTGCTCTATGACGCTTATCCCTCGGAGCCGACCTTCGCCTGGCTGTTCGACGCCCAACGCGGCGGTTACCAGCGGCGATTGCGCGCAATGATACGCGCCTGGGTGCGCCAGCACTTCTATATGCAACTGCCGGCGCTGGGCTTGCTGGTCGACGACCGCTTGATCGCCGTGGCATTGATCGCGCCGCCCCAGCGCCGTCTGGGTGTGGCCGACAGTTGGATGTGGCGCCTGCGTATGCTGATCGGTGCAGGTCGGCGCAGCACCCGTCGCTACCTGGCGTATCAGGCAGCGCTGGCCGCCTGCCTGCCAACCCAGCAAGTGCATGTGCTGTCGTTGCTGGGCGTGCATCCACAGGTACAGGGCCAGCACTACGCCGAACAACTCTTGCAGGCGGTGCATGACTGGTGCGCGAAGGACCTGGAGACGCAAGGCGTCGTGCTCAGCACCGGCAACCCGCATTACTACGGGTTCTGCGAGCGCATGGGGTATCAGGAGGTTGGAGAGCTTGCACTCGGCAGTGTCAACGAACGGGTGTTCTTCAATCCGAATCCGTCGTCAGTCAAAACGATAGCGTCTTGATCGCGACAGGCGCGGCTTACGCTGCCGCTTCGCTCTGGTAGCATGCCCGCCATGACGTATTCAGGACGATTTGGCTGGGGCGTGCTGTTGCTCGCCGCCAGCTGTACAGCGTGGGGCCAGAGCGAATTGGTGGTGCGGGTCAAACCGGCCAACAAGGCGCTGCAGGCGAACATTGAAGGCTATATCGGCAGTCTCGGCGATCGTGACGAGGACGCCTTGCTGCGCTTCAGTCGCGGGGCCGAGGAACAGGCGCGCAAGGCGGCCCAGGCGCTGGGCTACTACCAGGCGCAGATCGACGCCCAGGTCCAGCCCCCGAGCAAGCCTGATCAGCCTTTGCAATTGATCATCCGGGTCGAGCCCGGCGAGCCGGTGCGCCTGCGCAATGTGCAAGTCCGTATCGAAGGTCCGGCCAGCGAGCTGAAGGCGTTCCGAGTCCCGGACAGCCGGGCCTTGCGTCAAGGCGAGCAACTGAATCACGGTGCCTACGAGGACGCCAAGCGCCTGATCCAGAACCAGGCCTCGCGCTATGGCTTCTTCGACGGTCGGTTTGCCCGCCAACGCCTGGCCGTGGATCCCCGCGCCGGGGTCGCCGATATTGAGCTGGTGTATCAGAGCGGTCCGCGCTACCGCCTGGGCAAGGTCACCTTCGGCGGCGACGCGCCACTGGACGACGATCTGCTGCAGCGCATGGTGGGCTTCAAACCCGGTACGCCCTATGACTCGGAACTGGTCGCCGAACTGAACAACGACCTGCAGTCCAGCGGCTACTTCGAGGGCGTGCGGGTGGATGCTGCGCCCACGGCAGCCGTGAACGACGTGGTGCCAGTGGCGGTGCAACTCGATACTCGCAAACCGCGCACCTTGGGTCTGGGCCTGGGTTTTTCCACCGATGTCGGGCCGCGCGGCAAAGCTAACTGGACGCGGCACTGGGTCAACCCTCAGGGCCACAGCTATGGCTGGGAAACCGAGATTTCCGGCCCCCGACAGAACGTCGGCCTCTGGTATGACGTACCCCTGGACCCACCGTTGACCGACAAACTGCGCTTTGCCGGTGGCTACCAGAACGAAGAACTCTCTGGCACCGACACGTTGAGCAAACTGTTGACGGTCGGCCCGGAGTGGCACAGCAAGCTGCCCAGCGGCTGGCAGCGGGTGATTTCACTCAAGTACCAGCGCGAGGAATACCGACTGGGTGACGACTCTGGCCTGAGCAACCTGTTGATGCCTGGCATTAGCTACTCGTACCTGCGCAGCGACAACCGCATCGACCCGCACAATGGTTACCGCCTGCAGTTCGACGTCCAGGTGGCCAAGGAAGGGCTGGTGTCCGATACCAACCTGGTGCATGGCAACGTCCTGCTCAAGGGCCTGACCACCTTGGGGCAAAACCATCGCGTGCTCGGGCGTGTGCAATTCGGCGGCAGCGCCACCAACGGCTATGACAAGAAAATGCCGCCGTCGCTGCGTTTCTTTGCCGGTGGTGACCAGAGCGTGCGCGGCTATGACTACCAGACACTGTCGCCGAAGAACAGCCAGGGTGACCGCATCGGTGGCCGTTACCTGGTTGCCGGCAGTGTCGAATACCAGTACTCGATCACGGAGAAATGGCGCGTGGCAACCTTCGTCGACCAAGGCAACGCCTTCAATTCGCTGGAGCTGCCCAGCCTCAAGACAGGGGTCGGCATCGGCGTGCGCTGGGTGTCGCCAGTCGGTCCGCTGCGCCTGGACCTGGCGCGTGCGCTCGATGATGACGGCGGGTTCCGTGTGCACTTTTCCATGGGGCCTGAACTGTGAGGCGAGTGATCAAGCCGCTGCTGTTGGGACTGCTCGGCCTGCTGCTGTTGATGGTGCTCGCGCTGACCTTGGTACTCGGCACCCAGGCGGGCAGTCGCTGGGTGCTAGGTTGGGTGCCGGGCCTGCAGGTCGACGACTTCCAAGGCACGCTGGGCGGGCAATGGCAGGCCAGTCGCCTGGTCTGGACACAGGACGCAAGCCGCGTCGAACTGCAGGCGCCGCAACTGCACTGGTCGCCTGCCTGTTTGTTGCGCGCCACCTTGTGTGTCCAGCGCCTGCAGGCCGAGCGTATCGACATGGCCTTTGCCCCCAGCGCCGAGCAGACCGACAGTGGTCCTCTGAAACTGCCTGACCTGCGCTTGCCGATCGCCATCGAGTTGGGTGAGGTCAAGGTGGGCCAACTGCGCCTCGATGGCGGCGACTTGCTCGGCGATCTGCAACTGGCGGCGCACTGGACCGGACAGGGCATGCGCATCGACCACTTGCAGTTGCAGCGCGACGATCTGCACCTGAGCCTGCAAGGTACCGTGTTGCCCGAGGGCGATTGGCCGCTCGATGCCGATGCCACGCTGCAACTGCCTGCGGTTGATGGTCAGGCGTGGCAGTTGGTGCTCAACGCCAAAGGCGATCTGCTCAAGACGCTGGCGCTCGACGGCACCAGCAGCGGTTACCTGCAAGCCAGAATCGACGGTGAGCTGCAAGCGCTGGCCGAGCATGTGCCCGCAAGGCTGCGCATTCGTGCCGATGGGTTCCGGCCGTCTGCAGCGTTGCCGGCACCGCTGCAACTGAACCAACTTCAACTGTTGGCAACCGGGGATCTGCTCGAGGGTTATCGGCTCGAGGGCACGGCGAGCCTGCCGGCCGAGCAAGGGCCGATCGCGCTGGCGTTGAACGGCAAGGTCGATGCCAAAGGAGCGCGCCTCGATGCCCTGGACCTGACCGCCAGTGACACGCAGCGCCTCCGGCTTCAGGCCACGGCTGACTGGGAGCAGGGCGTGCAGGCCGATGCCACTGTCGACTGGCTCGATTTTCCCTGGTTGCGCCTGTACCCGCTGCCAGAGGCGCCAGAAGTGACACTCAAGCGCTTCAAGGCGCAGATGGCGTATCGCGACGGCCGCTACGAGGGCGAATTCACCGGCAATCTGGAAGGCCCGGCGGGGGCGTTCAGTGTGGCCAGCCCGTTCGCGGGAGATCTGGGCCAGGTGCGTTTGCCCAAGCTCGAATTGGTGGCTGGTCAAGGGCGGGCGGCGGGCAGCGTCGGCATCCAGTTCGCCGATACCCTGGCGTGGGATGTCGATCTGAACGTATCGGCACTCGACCCGGCCTATTGGGTCGCTGAACTGCCAGGTGCGCTGGCAGGACCGCTGCGCAGCAAGGGTGAGTTGAAGAACGAGCGGTTGCAGCTCGATGCCGAGCTCGATCTGAAGGGGCGCCTGCGTGGTCAACCTGCGCAGCTCAAGGCAAACGCCAAGGGGGCAGGGGATGCCTGGACCCTGGGCACGCTGGCGATCCAGTTGGGCGACAACCGTATTACCGGCAGCGGCAGCCTGCAGCAGCGCCTGGCCGGGCGCATCGATCTCGACCTGCCCCGTTTGGGGCAGCTCTGGCCGCGCCTGCAAGGCCAGGCCAAAGGCCGCCTCGATCTGGCCGGAACCCTGGCGGCCCCGCAGGGTAGTTTGACGCTGCAGGGGCAGCAATTGGCCCAGGCCGACAATCGCATTCAACGGCTGGACCTGGACGCGCGCCTGGACAATGCCCAGCGAGGCGTGGTCACGCTCAAGGTCGGCGCTATCCGCCTGGGCGAGACCGCCTTGGGTAATCTGGACCTCAGCGGCAAGGGCGACATTCGTCAGCAGGCGCTGAGCCTTGCGCTCGACGGCCCGCAACTCAAGCTGAACCTTGCGCTCGACGGCACGCTGGCCAAGGGCGACTGGCGCGGTCGGCTGGCCAGCGGCCGGGTCCAGGCCGGCGGCCAGGACTGGCAACTACAGGCCCCGGCGCGCTTGCAGCGCCTGGCCAATGGTCAGATCGACTTCGCCAGCCATTGCTGGCGCTCCGGCCAGGCCAGCCTGTGCGGTGACGACCAGCGCCTGGCGCCGGAGCCGCGACTGCGTTATCACCTCAAACAGTTCCCCATCGACAGCCTGGCCCCGTGGTTACCCAAGGACTTCGCCTGGCAAGGCATGCTCAACGCCGACATCAACCTGGATATCCCGGCCAGTGGGCCGAAGGGTACGGTGCGCGTGGATGCCAGTGGCGGCACGCTGCGCGTGCGCGACAGTGGTCGCTGGGTCGATTTCCCTTATCAGACGCTGCGCTTGGACAGCACCCTGGCACCGCGTCAGGTGGACACCACCTTGGTGTTCCGGGGTGAGCGGCTGGGTCAGTTGAACCTGTCCACGCGCATCGATCCTCTGGGGCGCGACAAGCCATTGTCTGGCGATTTCCGCCTCTCCGGCGTCGATCTGTCGATCGCCCGTCCGTTCCTGCCGATGGTCGAGCGCCTGGCTGGCCAGCTCAATGGCGAGGGTCGGTTGTCCGGCACATTGCTGGCGCCGCAGGTCAACGGCACTGTCCAGCTCAGCGGCGGACACGTCAGTGGCGCCGAATTGCCGGTCAGCCTGGAAGCCTTGTCGCTGCGGGCGCTGATCGCCGGTGAGCAGGTGCAGATCAACGGCGACTGGCGCAGCGGCGAGGCCGGTCGCGGGCAATTGACCGGCGACATGACCTGGGGTCAGGCATTGGCCGTCGATCTGCGGCTCCAGGGCCAGCAACTGCCGGTCAGCGTCGAGCCGTACGCGGCGCTCGAAGTCGCGCCCGACCTGCGGATTCGCCTGGCTGGCGAGAAGTTGGCGGTGACCGGCAAGGTGCAGGTGCCCAAAGGCAAGATCACCGTGCGCGAGTTGCCGCCTTCCACGGTCAAGGTGTCGGATGACACGGTGATCGTCGGTCAGCAGACCGAGCAGGGCGAGGCACCCATGGCGGTGGCCATGGACATCGACGTCGAGGTCGGTCGCGACAAGCTGTCGTTCAGCGGTTTCGGCCTGACCGCCAATCTGCTGGGTCATGTACACATCGGCGACAACCTCGATACCCGCGGCGAGCTGAGTCTGGCCGACGGTCGCTACCGTGCCTATGGCCAGCGCCTGACCATCCGCCGCGCCCGGCTGCTATTCGCCGGGCCCATCGACCAGCCCTACCTGGACATCGAAGCGATTCGTCAGGTGAACGAGGTCACTGCCGGTATCCGCCTCAGCGGAAGCGCCGAGCAACCGACCACCACGGTGTTCTCGGAACCGGCCATGAGCCAGGAGCAGGCGTTGTCCTACCTGGTACTCGGGCGTCCGTTGGGCAATTCCGGGGAAGACAACAACATGCTCGCGGAGGCGGCGTTGGGCCTGGGGCTCGCCGGCAGTGCCGGCCTCACCGGTGGCCTGGCCTCGCGGCTGGGCATCGATGACTTCCAGCTTGATACCCAAGGCTCGGGCAACAGCACCAGCGTGGTCGCCAGCGGCAACCTGACCGAGCGCCTGAGCCTGCGCTATGGGGTCGGCGTGTTCGAGCCGGCCAGCACCATCGCCCTGCGCTACAAGCTCAGCAAGAAAGTGTACGTGGAAGCCGCCAGTGGATTGGCAAGCTCGCTGGACATCTTCTACAAGCGAGATTTCTAAGATCGTGGGCCCCAGGCCGGGGCGCCGCGACGTCAGCCTTCAACGTACGGTGGCCGCCTCGATGAATTCGTTGCTGTCCGCCTCAGGGCTGGTCGGTGGACGCGGTTTACGCACCGGCTGAATAAGATTGGTGTATTCCTCGATCAGTCGATTGATCGCCTCGGGCGGCTCACAGGCGTGAAACTGCATGCGAATCTGCACTTCGTCGGGGTCGCGCCCTTCGCCGCGACGCGCCTGGGCGCCAACGGTGACCTTGAAGTGCGAGCAGGACGCCGGGTCGCTGGCCTGGCGTACGGCCTCCTGGCGCGCCTGTGCGTCCTTGACGTGGACTGAAAGGTCCACCTGCATGCGCTCCAGTGCCAGGCCTTTGGGTGAGACCAGCGCGATCAGCGGAATGCGCAGCAGGTGGGCGTCGTCCATGGCCACCTCGACCATCTTGGCGCGCATCGGTAGGCCGGGTTGTTCCGGGTCGAAGTCGAAGAATTGATCGAACAGCCTCAGGTACTGCTGAGCGATCAGTGTGTTGGTTGCGGCGGCCGCTTCTTGAAGGCCACGCGTGACGTCGCGAAGATCGCTCGAGGTCATGGGTGATGGCTGGTGACCGTCTGGACTGTCCACTCATCGGACTCCTGTCAAAGCGCCGCAGGTAAAAGTACCTGCGGCGATCGTTATCACACGCAGCGTTCAAGGGGCCTCGGTTTGCGGCGCGCCTTGGTCCGACTGCGGCTTTTGCCCCGGTGCAGGGGTGACGGACGCATCAGGCAGTTTGTCCGGGTTATCCAGTGTTGCGCCGGGCAGCAGTGACGGCTTGGTAGCCGCATCGGTCAGGTAGTCGATCACGCGCATCATCGCTTCGGGGGGGCCCTGGCGGCGGACGCTGGTGCTGAACGCGTACCGGGCGCGCGTGTCGGTCTTACGAGTCTGCTCCGACTTGTGAGTCACGCTGCCTTTGATATCGAGCTTGAACGGCCCCCAGCCCAGCGAGGCCTCCAGGCTGCCTTGAACATCCTTGCTGGAGCGGTCTTCGGCCATCTGGTTCACTGTCATCTCGAATTCGATGCGACCTTCTTCGATCGCAATGTTCGGATGCGTGATGGCCGCAAGCAACGGCACGCTCAAGCTCTTCTTGACGGTGCCTTGGTAGCCGCCATCCTGGCCGACCAAGGTTTCGTCGTAGTCGAACTGGATGGCAACGGCCTTGCCGTCCTTGATGCAGACATTCAGCAGGAAATCGGCGTATGACTTGCTCGCTGTGACTTGGGCTTGAATCATCGCCTGTAACGGACCGGCGATCATGCGGTCCATCGGCAAGGCGTTGATGACCGAGCCTATCAGATTGCTATCGATTGACATGGGTGGGCGACCTCATGGGTTCAGGGAAACGGGGTTCAGTGGGCATGGTTGTCCTGGCGCCGGATGTTGCCGATCTGGCGCAGGCTCAGCCCGTACTTGTCCGCCAGCAGGCTGCGCGACAGGCCGTTGGCGCTTTCTTTCTGGATCTGCAGATTACGCAGCTGACGCTGGAAGTGATCGGCCTTGGGGATCTCCAGCGCGATACCGGCATAGCGTTTGATCAGCGCGTCGAGCGCATCGGCCGGCAGCACGTCGGCCAGTCGTGTGCGATCCCGGTGTTTGGGGATGTATTTCGGGCGTCCGCCGTAGGCACAGGTCAACCGATAGGCGTTTTCAAGCCCGATGCACTCGATCAGTGATTGCAGCGAGTGGGGCAGTTGGGCGACGTCGACGGCGGTCAGGTCTGGCATTTCCATGTGCATTTTCCTTGGGTCCATTGGGCCCGAGCAGTGGTGTCGTGAGGATTTTCAGTCACCCTCGTCAACCATTCCTAGGCGCCAAGCGGCCGGCAGGTTGTAGTTTCAATTGATCGGTACTTGCAGGCATCTGGGTCCGCATGTGTAGGACGTTGCATGCCCTGGGCACTACCGGGTCCGGTTTTGCTGGAATGGGGCTCGGCAAAAGGGTCGATGGGGCAGTGCACCCTGTTAGTCGCAGGGATAGGCCCTGCGAAGCGTGATCAGCTTGAGATAGGCATGCGGCAGGCTGGCGCTGCTCACCGGCAGGGCTCGCCAGTCGACGTCCACGCACAAGGCCTCCAGCGCCTGGCCGCCCCGCTGGCCGACCACTAGCGGTGCGAACCCGCGGCGGTAGCGCACGTGAGTGTCGGCGAACGGTTCGACCTGGTCTGCCCGCGCCAGCGTCAGGCGTGCCATGGCCGGCAACTGCGAAGGACTGACGGTGAAGTGCAGTTGCCCGGGCTGGTTGAGGAAAAAACCGCTGCTGCGTACCCGTTGCCAGAGCATTTGCCATTGGCTTGAACCGCTGTCGGCTTCCAGGAGCGCGCCCAGTTCGAGCAGGCGTTCGCGAGAAACCAGGGCAGTATCGATGGCATGGGCGGTAGGGTGAACGATCAGCAGGGTGCTGAGGAGCAGGATGCGCGTCATGGGGGCTCCAAGGCGTGAAAGTAGCCGGGAGTCCATGGTTTCAGGCACGCTGCGCGCAGGTCAGCAGGAAATGTCTCGTCTGAGGGGGGGCAGATGTATCATAGGCGCGGCTCCCCAGGAGCCTCTTGTCCCAGATGTCCCAAGGAATTGCCGATGACACACATGCAGCGCTTCAAGTATTCGATTCTCACCATTGCGGTGATGATGGCGACGTTGTTCGGCCTGAGCCACTTGCAGAAGCAGGGTACGATCAGCGAGCAGACGTTCCAGTACCTGGCCATCGGCATCGCCGTGGTGGTGGTGGTGATCAACGGCATCATGCGGCGCAAGGTCAAGACCTGAGCCCGCTAGCCGGTCGCCTTCAGCGTCCGGCGCCTTGTTCGAGCACCGCACGTGCCTCGGGCTGCAGGCTGTAGCACTTGTCCGCGCCGAGGGTGATCACGCCCTCGCTGCACAGCCGCTTGAGCACTTCGCGCACGCTGAGAAACGACAGCGGAATATCCAACTGCTCCAGTTGCGCGTGCACGCCACGCACGCCGATGCTGCGCCCATGACGATCGGCCGCATGCAGCGCGTCGATGACCTTGAGGCGGATCAGGCTGGTGCGCAGGCCATAGGCGCGCAACAGCTCGCGAATCTGCTCGTTGCCTACGCGCTCCGGTGTATCGGCGCTCGCCTCAGGTGTCGCGCGTTCCATCGAGCGATGTCGCTGCGGCTGTAGTGGCGGGTTGTACATGCGGATGCTCCTTTTCCTGATGGTCCTGAAATCTTGAATGCCTGACTACTAAGACGAACCAGCAAAGCAGATCTGCAACGATCCAGATTAAAAAAGATGCCGCAGACCGCATGGCTTTCCGCCACCTTGCCTGCCTTACAAGACGCTTCGAATACCTGTACTGCGTAAAATTTTCATCCAGCGACTCGTCTGATCGGGATGATCCCCATTTTTCCTGGAGTGTCCGTGATCACACTATCGCGTCCCTTGTCGTGCCTGGCGGTGGCCTTGGCCCTGAGCAGTACGGCAGTCGTGGCCCTGGCGCGCGAAGGCGCAGGCGAGGCCTCGGCGCAGATCCGCCGTACCAGCTTCGGCGTACCGCACATCCTGGCCAATGACGAACGCGGCCTGGGCTACGGTATCGGCTATGCCTACGCCCAGGACAACCTGTGCCTGCTGGCCAATGAAGTGCTCACCGTCAATGGTGAGCGCTCGAAGTTCTTCGGTGCCGAAGGCAAGACCGTCGAGCAGCGCGACAATCTCGACAGCGACCTGTTCTTCACCTGGCTCAATGACGGCGATACGGTGAAGGATTTCCTTCAGGCGCAGTCCGGCGCCATCCGCGATCGTCTGCAAGGTTACGCGGCGGGTTACAACCGAGCGCTGGCCGAGCGCCGCCAACAGGGCTTGCCAGTGGAATGCGGGACGGGCGAGTGGCTCAGGCCGATCACCGAGCTGGACTTGGTCAAGTTGACCCGCCGCCTGTTGGCCGAAGGGGGCATCGGTCAGTTCGCCGAAGCCCTGGTGGCAGCGACCCCGCCTTCTGTGTCGCACGTTTCGAGCACGCGCGACTTCGGCTGGGCATTGGCGCGCCAGCAGGCCTTCGCCAGCGAGCGGGGCAGCAACGCCATTGCCATCGGTGCCCAGCGCTCGGCCAACGGTCATGGCTTGCTGCTGGCCAACCCACATTTTCCTTGGGTCGGCGGGCTACGCTTCTACCAGATGCACCTGACCATTCCCGGCCAACTGGACGTCATGGGCGCCGCGCTGCCAGGCTTGCCGGTGATCAACATTGGCTTCAACCGGGACGTGGCGTGGACCCACACGGTGGACACCTCGAAGCATTTCACCCTCTACCGGCTGCAACTCGACCCCAAGGATGCCACCCGTTATCAGGTCGATGGCCAGTCGCTACCCCTGCAGCAGCGCACGCTCAAAGTCCTGGTCAAGCGTGCGGATGGGACGCTCGAACCGGTGCAGCGGCAGATCCATGTGTCGCGTTTCGGTCCGGTGGTGCAGTGGCCCGGGCGCCTGGACTGGGATGGGCGTCACGCCTATGCCCTGCGCGATGCCAACCTCGACAACAAGCGTGTGCTGGAGCAGTGGTACGGCATCAACAAGGCCAGTGGCATCGATGTCCTGAAGACCTCCGTGGCGTCTGTTCAGGGCATTCCCTGGGTCAATACGCTGGCGGTCGACGGCAGCGGCCGAGCGTTGTACTTGAATCAGTCGGTGGTGCCCTATGTCGATCAGGCGCTGCTGGCCCAGTGCAGCGATGCGGCGCAAGCCGGCCCGCTGGTCGTACTGGACGGTTCGCGTAGCGCGTGCGATTGGAAGATCGACCCGGCCGCTGCCCAGCCGGGCATTTTTCCCGCGCACCTGCAACCGAGTCTGGAGCGCGCTGATTTCGTGCAGAATTCCAACGACTCCGCCTGGCAGGTGAACCCGGCCCAGCCATTGACCGGGTTCTCGCCGCTGATCAGTCGTCAGGACCAGCCGCTGGGTCAGCGCAGCCGATTTGCCCTGGAACGCCTGCAGGGCCGTGGCAAGCTCGATGCGCAGGCGTTGCGTGGCCTGGTTTTCGACGATGAGGTGTACCTGGCCACTCAGGAACTGCCTGCGTTACTGCGCTGGTGCGAAGGCGCGCAAGCCGATGTGCAGGCCGTATGCACGAGTCTTCGAGCGTGGGATGGCAAGGCGAGGGCCGACAGCGGCTTGGGGCTGGTGCATTTCGCCAATATCCTGCAAGCACTGGCCGACCAGCCGCAGGTCTGGCGCGTCGCGTTCGATCCTGCCGATCCTCAGCACACGCCGCGTGGCCTGGCGGTCGAGCAACTGGCGGTACGCCGGTTGCTGCATGACGCGGCGCTGGCATCGATGACGCAGGTGCACGAACAAGGGCTGGACAATACGCTGCGTTGGGGGCAGGTGCAGCAGGCGGCGGACGGTACACCGGTGCCGGGCGGGCCACAGGCACTGGGGGTGTACAACGCCATGGTCAGTGTGCCGATGGGCCCGGGCAAGCGTCTGGTGGTCAGCGGCACCAGTTACCTGCAGGTCGTCAGCTTCACCGATCAGGGGCCGCAGGCCGAGGGCTTGCTGGTGTTTTCGCAATCGAGCGAGTCGGCGTCAGCGCACGCATTCGATCAGACCCGCGCCTTCGCTGCCGGGCAACTGGCACCGATACCGTTCACCGACGCGCAGATAAAGGCTGATCCGCACTACCGGGAATACCGAGTCGGTGAGCGTGATGAGCCTGTGTCGGAGGCGACAACCCGTTAGACCCAGCCGATGACCCTGAGCAAGCACCTCAGGGTCTTCACGACTCAGGTGAACTCGAACGGCGCCAGTTGCATGCCCTGGTCATCGACCTGCAGCGCCCAGCCGCGGCGATCCCAGTCGCCGAGCACGATGCGCCGGGCAGGCTGCCCGTCGACCAGCAACTTGTGCAGGGCAGGGCGGTGGGTGTGGCCGTGAACCAGGGTGCGCACGCCATGCTCGGCCATCACGCGAGGGACTTCCTCCGGCGTGACGTCGACGATCTCGGTGTTCTTCATGCGCGTCTGCGTCTGGCTCTCGCTGCGCAGCTTGCGTGCCAGCTTCTGGCGCAGGGTCAGTGGCAGGTGCCGCAGCAGCCACAGGCTCAGCGGATTGCGCAGGTAGCGGCGCAACTTCATGTAGCCCACGTCCCGCGTGCACAGCGTATCGCCATGCATCAGCAGCACCGGTTCGCCGTCAAGCTCGACCACGCTCGGGTCGGCCAGCAATGTGCAGCCGGCCGCGCGGCAGAAGGCTTGGCCGATGAGAAAGTCGCGGTTGCCGTGCATGAGGTAGATCGCCGTGCCGCTGTTGGCCAGCGTGCGCAGGGCCTGACAGATCGAAAGCTGGAAGGGCGTCATGGCGTCGTCGCCGATCCAGGCCTCGAAAAAGTCGCCCAGGATGTACAGCGCCTGGGCCTGCCGTGCGCGACCGTCGAGCAGATCGAGAAACGCCCGGGTAATGTCCGGGCGTTCTTCTTGCAGGTGCAGATCGGAGATCAGCAGGATCACTCAACGATCTCGGCTTTCTCGATGATCACGTCCTCGCTCGGGACGTCCTGGTGGCCAGCCTTGGAACCGGTTTTCACGCCTTTGATCGCGTCGACCACTTCGCGGCCCTCGATCACTTCACCGAACACCGCGTAACCCCATCCTTGCACGTTCTTGCCGCTGTGGTTGAGGAAGTCGTTGTCGGATACGTTGATGAAGAACTGCGCGGAAGCCGAATGCGGCTCCATGGTGCGGGCCATGGCGATGCTGTACTTGGTGTTCTTCAGGCCGTTGTCGGCTTCGTTCTGGATCGAAGCACGGGTCGACTTCTGTTTCATGGCCGTGTCGAAACCGCCGCCCTGGATCATGAAGTTGTTGATCACGCGGTGGAAGACGGTGCCGTCGTAGTGACCGTCCTTGACGTACTGAACGAAGTTTTCCGTGGTCTTCGGTGCTTTTTCCGCGTTCAGTTGCAGGACGATGTCGCCGTGGTTGGTGGTCAGTTTGACTTGGGTCATGCTGAAACTCGCTCTTTCAAGGCATTGGGGAATAGGGGTATGCAGCGTGCTTGCACGAACTGACGCGGCACGAAGCTGTGACGGCACAAGGTGTGCAGGGTTCGATCTGGCCGGCGCCGCGCGGGCATCACGATAAATCGCGCCAGTTTGTCCGTGCCCGGCTGTCAGCGGCTTGACTGCTTCGGCTATGATAGGCGTTTTGATTCAATCGGCCTACCCGGACCGGACATCTGCATTCAAGGATCCTATGAGCAAGCCCACCGACAACGCGACCAACGCCGCTGCCAAAGGCGCCCCCGCCGTCCCTGCGAACTTCCTGCGACCGATCGTCCAGGCCGATCTGGATTCGGGCAAGCACAGCAGCATCGTCACCCGCTTCCCGCCGGAGCCCAACGGTTACCTGCACATCGGCCACGCCAAGTCGATCTGCGTCAACTTTGGCCTGGCCCAGGAGTTCGGTGGCGCCTGCCACTTGCGTTTCGACGACACCAACCCGGCCAAGGAAGACCAGGAGTACATCGACGCGATTCAGCGGGACGTCAAGTGGCTGGGCTTCGAGTGGACCGGTCCGGTGCGCTTTGCCTCCGACTATTTCGAGCAGTTGCACGACTGGGCGGTCGAGCTGATCAAGCGCGGCAAGGCGTATGTCTGCGACCTCACGCCCGAGCAAGCCAAAGAGTATCGCGGCAACCTCACTGAACCGGGCAAGAACAGCCCGTTCCGCGAGCGCAGCGTGGAAGAGAACCTGGACCTGTTCGCACGCATGAAGGCGGGCGAGTTCAAGGATGGCGAGCGTGTGCTGCGCGCCAAGATCGACATGGCGTCGCCGAACATGAACCTGCGCGACCCGATCCTGTACCGTATCCGTCATGCCCACCACCACCAGACCGGCGACACCTGGTGCATCTACCCCAACTACGACTTCACCCACGGTCAGTCGGATGCCATCGAAGGCATTACTCACTCGATCTGCACCCTCGAATTCGAAGGCCATCGCCCGCTGTACGACTGGTTCCTGGACAACCTGCCAGTGCCGGCGCACCCGCGCCAGTACGAGTTCAGCCGCCTGAACCTGAACTACACCATCACCTCCAAGCGCAAGCTCAAGCAACTGGTGGACGAGCAGCATGTCGACGGCTGGGACGACCCGCGCATGTCCACGCTGTCCGGCTACCGCCGTCGTGGCTACACCCCCGCATCCATTCGCAACTTCTGCGAGATGGTCGGTACCAACCGCTCCGACGGCGTGGTCGACATGTCGATGCTCGAATTCAGCATCCGTGACGACCTTGACCGCGCCGCGCCGCGTGCCATGTGCGTGCTGCGTCCGCTCAAGGTGGTCATCACCAACTACCCCGAGGGCCAGGTCGAGCAACTCGAACTGCCGCGCCATCCCAAGGAAGACATGGGCGTGCGCGTGTTGCCGTTCGCCCGAGAGCTGTACATCGACCGCGACGACTTCATGGAAGCGCCGCCCAAAGGCTACAAGCGCCTGGAACCGGCCGGTGAGGTGCGTCTGCGCGGCAGCTACGTGATCCGCGCCGACGAAGCCATCAAGGACGCCGACGGCAACGTCGTCGAGCTGCGCTGCTCGTACGATCCGGACACCCTGGGCAAGAACCCCGAAGGTCGCAAGGTCAAGGGCGTGATCCACTGGGTGCCGGTCGAAGGCAGCGTGGAGTGCGACGTGCGCCTGTACGACCGCCTGTTCCGCTCGCCCAACCCGGAGAAGACCGAGGAGGGCGGCAGCTTCCTGGACAACATCAATCCGCAATCGCTGCAGGTGCTGACCGGTTGTCGTGCCGAGCCTTCGCTGGGCCACGCCCAGCCTGAAGACCGCTTCCAGTTCGAGCGCGAAGGCTACTTCTGCGCCGACCTGAAAGACAGCCAGCCAGGACGTCCGGTGTTCAACCGCACCGTGACCCTGCGCGATTCGTGGGGCAGCTGAGGAACCTTCGTGCTTACCATCTACAACACCCTGAGCAAGACCAAGGAAGCGTTCAAACCCCTGGACGGCAACAACGTGCGCATGTACGTCTGCGGCATGACCGTGTACGACTACTGCCACCTGGGTCACGGTCGCAGCATGGTGGCCTTCGACCTGATCACCCGCTGGCTGCGCAAGAGCGGTTACGCGCTCACGTACGTGCGCAACATCACCGACATCGACGACAAGATCATCAACCGCGCCAATGAAAACGGCGAGGCGTTCGAGGCGCTGACCGCGCGCATGATCGATGCCATGCACGAAGACGAGCGTCGTCTGAACATCCTGCCGCCGGATCAGGAACCGCGCGCCACCGATCACATCGCCGGCATGCACGCGATGATCCAGACCCTGATCGACAAGGGCTATGCCTACGCACCGGGCAATGGCGACGTGTACTACCGGGTCGGCAAGTTCGTCGGCTACGGCAAGCTGTCGCGGCGCAAGATCGAAGACCTGCGTATCGGCGCCCGCATCGAAGTCGACGAGGCCAAGCAAGACCCGCTGGACTTCGTGCTGTGGAAGGGCGCCAAGCCCGGCGAGCCGAGTTGGGAGTCGCCGTGGGGGGCAGGTCGTCCGGGCTGGCACATCGAGTGCTCGGTGATGTCCACCTGCTGCCTGGGCGAAAGCTTCGACATCCACGGTGGCGGCAGCGACCTGGAGTTCCCGCACCACGAAAACGAGATCGCCCAGAGCGAGGCCGCGACCGGCAAGCCTTATGCGGCGGCGTGGATGCACTGCGGCATGATTCGCATCAATGGCGAGAAGATGTCCAAGTCGTTGAACAACTTCTTCACCATTCGCGACGTCTTGCAGAAGTATCACCCGGAAGTGGTCCGCTACCTGCTGGTCGCCAGCCATTACCGCAGCGCCATCAACTACTCCGAAGACAGCCTGCGCGATGCCAAGGGTGCATTGGAGCGCTTCTACCACGCCTTGCGCGGCCTGCCACGGGTCGAGGCCAAGGGGGGCGAAGCCTTCGTCGAACGTTTCGCCGTGGCGATGAACGACGACTTCGGCACCCCCGAAGCCTGCGCCGTGCTGTTCGACCTGGTGCGTGAAATCAACCGTCTGCGCGAAAGCGACCCTGCGGCCGCTGCTGGGCTGGCCGGTCGTCTGCGTGAGCTGGGCGACGTGCTGGGCGTGTTGCAACTGGAGGCCGACGACTTCCTGCGCGCCGGTGCCGAAGGCAAGGTCGATGCTGCCGAGGTCGAAGCGTTGATCCAGGCGCGCCTGCAGGCGCGTACGGACAAGAACTGGGGCGAGTCGGACCGCATTCGCGACCAGCTCACCGCCATGGGCGTGGTCCTGGAAGACAGCAAGGGCACCACCACCTGGCGCCTGGCCGACTGAGTCGCGCTGCGGGCGTTTAGCCTGCGACCGATGTAAAAAAACGGGGCGTCCCAGCCAATGGGACGCCCCGTTTTCATTACGCCGCCGAGTGTCAGGCGACCTTGACGATCCAGCCTGCCGGCGCTTCCACGTCACCGCTCTGGATGCCGGTCAGCTCGTGGTACAGCTTCTGGGTGACCGGGCCGACCTTCTCCAGGTCGTGGAAGACGTGCAGCTTGCCGTTGTACTCGATACCGCCGATCGGCGTGATGACCGCCGCCGTGCCGCAGGCACCGGCTTCGATGAAGCGATCGAGCTTGGCGATTTCCACGTCGCCTTCGACGACACTCAGGCCCAGGCGCGATTGCGCCAACTCCATCAAGGACAGGCGGGTGATGCCCGGCAGCACCGAGGCGGATTTGGGCGTGACGAATTCGTTGTTGGCGGTGATGCCGAAGAAGTTCGCCGAGCCGACTTCTTCGATCTTGCTGTGGGTCAACGGGTCCAGGTAGATGGCGTCGGCGAAGTTGGCCTTCTTGGCCTCGGCACCTGGCTGCAGGCTGGCCGCGTAGTTGCCGCCGACCTTGGCCGCACCGGTGCCTTGCGGGGCCGCGCGGTCGAAGCTGGAGATCTGGAAGTTGTGCGGCTTCATGCCACCTTTGAAGTAGGAGCCAACGGGGATGGCGAACACCGAGAAGATGAACTCCGGCGCGGTGCGCACGCCAATGTTGTCACCGGTGCCGATCACGAACGGGCGCAGGTACAGCGCACCTTTGCCGTGCGGCGGGATGAATTTCTCGTTGGCCTTGACCACCTGCTTGCAGGCTTCGATGAACATGTCGGTGGGCACGTGCGGCATCAGCAGACGCGCGCAGCTGCGCTGCATGCGTGCGGCATTCTGGTCGGGACGGAACAGGTTGATCGAGCCGTCCTTGCAGCGGTAGGCCTTCAACCCCTCGAAGCACTGCTGGCCGTAGTGCAGGGCCGTCGAGCCTTCGCTGATGTGCAGCACGTTGTCTTCGGTCAGGGTGCCGTTGTCCCACTTGCCGTCGCGCCACACGGACAGGAAGCGCTTGTCGGTCTTGATGTAGTCGAAGCCCAGCTTGTCCCAGTTGATCTCGTTGCTCATGACACCCTCTATCGTCTTGCAATGGCCCGATCGGTCGGGCTGCTTCTGAATGCGCACCTCGCCACGATAATACATCCGCGTGGGATGGGAAACGTTCAGTCACCAATTGCGCTTTACGGCTGCTCGTCGATCTGCTCGCAGAACCGCAGGCGGTTGCCGAACGGGTCATGGATCTGCATCTGCAGGCCCCAGTCCACACGCTCGGCTTCAGGCCGGGCGTAGCCGTAGCGCTTGGCCTGCAGCTCTTTTTCCAGCGCCCTGAGGTCGGACAGTCGGGCGAACACGGTCGAGCCGGGTGTGGCGTCGCCATGGTGTTCGGTCAGGTGCAGGATCAAACCGTCGCGGTGAATCTGTGCATACAACGGCAGATCGGGTGCGAAACGGTGCTCCCAATCGAGACTGAAGCCGAGGAAATCGAGGTAGAACTCTTTGGCCTTGTCGACGCTGAAGATGCGCAGGACAGGGATGGCGGGGGCCAATTGCATGGAGGCGTCCTTACCGGAAGAAAGCGCGCAGTGTAACGAGTTGGATCGCTGAGCGACCAGCCATGCAGCCAGATCGCGAGCTCGACATAAGTACCACCGGCTGCTGAACGGAGCTGGCTCCATGCACGTTTATCCCGCAGTGGAGCTGCCCATGGCTTTCGATACCCTTTCCGACGACTCGGTCGACACGCTCATCGCCGGGCGTCTACCCGCTTGGCTCAAGGGCGCGACCCCCGAGCAATTGCCGGCCGTGCATCAGGCGTTGGTTGCCCAACAGCGTGCCCAGCACGCGGTACAGACATTACTCGCGCAGATCCAACCGCTGGATCAATTCGCCGCGCCTCTGCTCAGCGAAGCCTTGGAAACACTGCTGCAACAGCCGCTCGACGTACGAGGCAGCGTATTGCGTCGGCAGGTGTTGATCCGCAGTCCTTCCGGGGTCGGCTGGGTCCCGGACGGCATCGTGCCGCGCATTTTCACCCAAAGCCTGTTGGCCTGTGCGTTGCACAATTTCGAGCGTGAAGAAACCGCCAAGGCGGCGTGGCGGGACAGCTCGGTGCTGCTCGACGCCCAAGGCAACGCCATCGCCTTGCAGCCTCGCGCGTTCGCCGGCGTCTGTCGAACGCTGGATCTGGGCGGGCGCTACCAGCAGCACCTGAAAACGGTGCTCATGGAAGACGACGCTCGGCGGCGAGCCAGCGAGGCCGTCCTGGAAACCGGATGGCGTACGGGCCTGGAGGCGGCACTGTGGGTGGCCCGACTCAAGGGCGACATCGATGAATCGGTCCACACCGAGGTGCAGCAGGCGCTCGCCGACTCAACGCCGAGCCCGATCACGGCCATGGATATCCGTGTGCTGGGCCATCGGTTGCAGGGCGTCGTGGTGTTCCAGAGGCACCGTGCTTCGGGTACGACGGATCCTGAACTGATCGCATGGATCCCCGACGATCCGCTGGCGCCACTGAGCACGCATGCCTCTTGGGATGCACTGTTCATGACCGTGGGCCAGCGTTTGCGCGAAGTCGACTATCAACGCTTCTTCCAGCGCTTCGTCAGCGAACAGGACCGCGTGCCCTTCGCCCGGACCTTGGCCCGACTCATCGAAGGTGCCGCGGCACAGGACGCGTTGCCGCTCGACGGGCGAAGCGAACCGGTTACCGGTGCGCTGTGCGCACACCTGCGCCGGGTACAGGTCGACACGCTTTTGGCCGACGCACAGGTGCTGGCCGTGCCCACCAGTGTGGTTGATTGCGCCGAGCGCGACCGGCGTCTGCGCTGGCTCAAGGGGCTGGGCCTGGACCTGCTGGGATTGGCCAGCTTCTATGTACCCCAGCTGGGCTTGCCGCTGCTGGCCATCGCTGCCGCGCAATTGGTCGACGAGGTCTTCGAGGGCTATCGCGACTGGGAATTGGGTGATCGTGAGGCCGCCTTGGGGCATGTGCTGGGTGTGGCGCTGAACGTCACCGGGCTGGCGCTCGGCGCGGGTGTCGAGGCCGCCGTGGGCGGATTCGCCCGCAGCCGCCTGGTCGATGATCTGGCACCGACCCGGGCGTCCGACGGCCAGTGGCGATTGATCGATCCGCGTCTGCCGGGCTATGCCGTGTCCGAACACCCCCTCGCGCACGGCCAGCGCAGCCTGGTCGAGGGGGTCGGTCATGTGGGCATCGAAGGCCAGACCTACAGGCTGCAAGGGGGCGTCGAAGCGGGGGTGCTGGTCCATCCTCAACGACCTGATGCTGCGCTGATCAGACTGGAGGACAACGCAGATGGCGGATTGCACCATGCGCTGGAGCCGGTGGCCCATTGGTCGGGATCCGGTCGACTGCTGCGTCGTTTGGGCGCCGGCTTCAGCCAGGTCAGCGACGAAACGGCTGACGCGCTGCTGCGCAGCCTTGGGATGAACGAAGCGCAGGTGCGGCGCTTGCACCTGGAAAACGCACCGGCCCCGGCGCGGCTCTACGATGCTGCTCAACGCTACCGCCTGCATCAGTGGTATCCGAAACTGCGCGACGAGGATTTCGAGGCCCATGTCCGGCAGACCCAGGCCACCGCCCCCCGCGCTGCGCAGCCATTGCAGCGGGACTTTCCGACGCTGTCCAGTCGAGCGGCGAGCGCGATCCTGGCCGAGGCGACGGGCGAGCAGGTGGACATTCTGCTCGAACAGGGTCGGGTCCCGCTTGCGCTGGCCGAGAGGGCTCGCTGGAACCTGCGCGTCAGTCGGCTGGACAGGGCGTGCGCGGGTTTCGAGCAAGCCGCTGCGGTGAATGCGGACACCGAGCGACTGGCGTTGGGCCTTATCGGCCAGTGGTCCAACTGGCCGAGCGGGGTACGGGTGGAGGTACGCGAGACTCACGCCGCAGGCCTACTGCGCGCGCAGACAAGCCAGGGTCCAGTTGTCCAGACGCGACAGTTATGGCGAGGGCGAGAAGGCTATCTGGCGGTAGGCCAGGGCGGGATTCCAGTGCCAGGTGCCCAGGCCAGCGACGATCTGTTTCAGGCGCTGTTGTGGTTGATGGACACACAACAGCGTTCTTCATTGGGGCTTGCGGATGAATCCGGCGCCGAACTGGCCAATGCCTTGGCCGATCGCGCCTGCGCCGACCGCGATCAGGCGGCTGCCCTGATCGGTTTACAGCCTGTGGGCCCTGGTATGCGTGCGCCTTGGCGGCTGGGCGACGGTCGCCTGGGCTACCCGTTGAGTGGGCGGCCACACCACTCGCGCGGCGCGTTGATACGAGGCTATCAGCAGATCTTCCCGACCCTCAGCGACGTTCAGGTGGAAGCGTATCTGGACGGCGTACGTCAGCGTGGCGAGCGGCCTTGGCAGCACCTGAGAGGGTTGAGCGAGCAACTCGATCAGCTCACCGAACACCTGGCCGCATGGCGCCGTGAGGCCGCTCAACCAGCACTGGTCGAGCGCCGGCGCCTGGCTGCACGGCGCATTCGCCATTGCTGGCGGCGCAAGCGTGCGGATGCTGACGGCGAGTATCGTCTGGTCATCGATAGCGAGCGGCTCGACAGTTTGCCGGTGCTTGCGGCAGGGATCAGCTTCGAGCATGTCAGCGCATTGACCTTGCGCCGTCTGCACCTGAGCAGCGTGCCCGCCGACTTCTTGCCGCGATTCGTCAATCTGCGCAGGTTGGACCTGGGCCACAACCTGCTGATGTGCATTCCTGAGGGGATAGAGTCGCTGACCCAGCTCACCTGGTTGAACCTGGTAAGCAACCACATCGTGCTCGACGAACCTGGCATGGCTCGACTCAGTCGTTTGACTCGACTGCGCGAACTGGACATGGCGCACAATCCCCTGACACGAGTGCCACCGATCGCCTGCATGCCCGACCTGCGGCGCTTGTCGCTGCGCGACACCGGCCTCACCGAGTTGCCCGTGCAGGCCTACATGCATTGGTCGTTGGAAGACATCGACCTGCGTGACAATCGCCTCGACGAGCTGAGCCCGACGCTGATGCATTCCCAGCGGCGCCTGACGCATCTGAGCCTGCATGACAATCCGCTGCCCGAGGCGACGCAATCGGCGGCGCGGGCTGCCTTGAGTCCTGAAGCGCACGGGGTGTTACCGACACGTCGTCACGGCGCCGGTGGGCAGGAATCGCTCGAGCGCTGGCTGGACGGCTCCACTGACGCCGAGCGGGAGGTGCGCACGGAACACTGGTCGGCACTGGCACAGGCGTCCGGCAGTGGCGATCTGATGCGCTTTCTAGAAGACCTGGGCCGCTCGCAAGACTACGATTTTCAAGGCATGGACCTGCGTCGGCGGGTGTGGCAGATGATTGCCGTCTGCGCAGAGGATGCTGAGGTGCGCGAGGCCGTGTTCCAGCAAGCCGCAGGGCCGCGTACCTGTTCTGACCAGATGCTGCTGATCCTCAGCCTGCTCGAAGTGCGGGTATTGGTCACGGTGCGCACTGCCGGCCTGGACGTTGCCGGGCAGGCTGGCGCGCTGGTGCAGTTGGGTCGTGAGTTGTATCGCCTGGATGAGGTAGACCGTGTGGCCAGCGAGCACATCGCTTCGGCGCGCGCGCGCGACCCCTACGGTTTCCACGACGAGGTCGAGACTTACCTGGCCTACCGCGCCGGGCTGGTTGGCCCACTGGGCCTGCCAGCGCAGTCGCGCTACATGCATCACCGGCTGTTTTCAGGCGTGAGCGACACGCATCTGCGACAAGCGATGAAGACGATTCTGACGACCGAGAGCGAAGCGCGAATCGCCGACTCGCTGTCGGACAGACCATTCTGGCAGGCGTTCCTGCACGAAAGCGAACCGCAACTGTTCGATGCATTGAACGCGCCTTATCACGAGCGCCTGGAGATACTGATGGAGCAGGCCGGAGAGTCACCCGAGCAGACCACCCTCGCAGCCATCGATGCGCTGGCCGAAGCCCGCGCGCAGGGCGAGCGATCAATGATCCTGGCGCAAACCCTGCGCTTGCTGCAGTTGCATCCCTGGAAAACGGTGACGTCTTCCACCAATGGCTGAAACCCTTCTGCTTAAGCGCATGGCGAGGACAAAAATTCATCAAGCGTGGAATTATTTAGTGTCCATTTGTATCTGACCCCATAGGGCCCGTTGCCATCATCTTCATGGGTACCGGGCCGAATCACCGTTCGCCCGCCCGATCTGCCCCCTGGGACAGCGGATTGTCATGACAGGTCAGCTACAGAGTATTCGCTTATGAAATCACGCAAGAGAGTCAAGCCCATCGGCTTGAAGGACATCACCATCGTCGACGACGCCAAGATGCGCAAGGCCATTACCGCTGCGGCGCTGGGCAATGCCATGGAGTGGTTCGATTTCGGTGTCTACGGCTTCGTCGCCTATGCGCTGGGTAAGGTGTTCTTCCCCAATGCCTCGCCGAGCGTGCAGATGATCGCTGCCCTGGCGACTTTCTCCGTACCATTCCTGATCCGCCCGCTGGGTGGGTTGTTCTTCGGTGCGCTGGGTGACCGCTATGGCCGTCAGAAAGTCTTGGCGGCGACCATCGTCATCATGTCGCTGAGCACCTTCGCCATTGGCCTCATACCGTCCTATGCCTCCATTGGCATCTGGGCGCCGATACTCCTGTTGCTGGCGAAGATGGCCCAGGGTTTTTCCGTGGGGGGCGAGTACACCGGTGCCTCGATCTTCGTCGCCGAGTATGCGCCGGACCGCAAGCGCGGATTCCTCGGCAGTTGGCTGGACTTCGGCTCGATTGCCGGCTTCGTGCTCGGCGCCGGCATGGTGGTGATGATCTCCGCCATCGTCGGCGAGGAGAAATTCCTCGACTGGGGCTGGCGCCTGCCGTTCCTGGTGGCCTTGCCGCTGGGCATCATCGGCCTCTACCTGCGCCATGCGCTGGAAGAAACCCCAGCGTTTCAGCAGCACGTCGACAAGCTCGAGCAGGGTGACCGCGAAGGCCTGGCCGGTGGTCCCAAGGTTTCGTTCAAGGAGGTGGCCACCAAGCACTGGCGCAGCCTGCTGACCTGCATCGGTGTGGTGATCGCGACCAACGTCACCTACTACATGCTGCTCACCTACATGCCCAGCTATCTGTCGCACAACCTGCACTACAGCGAAGACCATGGGGTGTTGATCATCATCGCGATCATGGTGGGCATGCTGTTCGTGCAGCCGGTGATCGGTTTCCTCAGCGACAAGGTCGGTCGCCGGCCCTTCATCCTGGTGGGCAGCATCGGCCTGTTCGTGCTGGCCATCCCGGCGTTCGCGCTGATCAACAGCGGCAGTCTGGGTGTGATCTTCGCCGGTCTGTTGATGTTGGCGATCCTGCTCAACTTCTTCATTGGCGTGATGGCATCGACGCTTCCAGCGATGTTCCCGACGCACATCCGCTACAGCGCCCTGGCCAGTGCCTTCAACATCTCCGTGCTGATAGCCGGCCTGACGCCGACCATTGCGGCCTGGTTGGTGGAAACCACCGACAATCTGTACATGCCGGCGTACTACCTGATGGTGATCGCCGTGATTGGCCTGATCACCGGCCTTACCATGAAGGAAACCGCCAACAAGCCGCTGCGCGGCGCTGCACCTGCCGCTTCGGATCTGGAAGAGGCCAAGGAGCTGTTGCAGGAGCACCACGACACCATCGAGCAGAAGATCGAGGACATCGACGAGCAGATCGCCGAGCTCGAGAACAAGCGCAAGCTGCTGGTGCAGCAGCATCCGCGTATCGATTGAGTGACGTGTTCAAGGAGCAGACAGTGCCTGCTCCTCAAGAAAATCCCGGTTTCCGAGGCGATCCTGCAAGGCGCTGAGGATCCGGGATTTTTTTCGCCTGTCACCTACGTGATCGATGAGCCTTGACGCTGTTCCAGCAGCGCCCGGGCCATGTTCAGCATGTGCATCAGGGCGAACAACACCTCTCGGGTGGTGCCCTGCTGGTGATTGCCGGTTTCCTGGGCGGTGGCGGCAGCGCAGCGCAACAGGGCCATGGCATGGGCACTGGCCTGCTCGGACGACACGTCTTCGCGCACGGTCCAGGGCAGCACGTCGATGCTGGCGTGGGGCGGGGTAGGGTTGAGGTAGTAGTCGAGAGCGCGGCGTGCCGCTTCGCCGTCCAAATCCTTTTCTGGATGTGTCATTGGTTTCATCCTGTTACCTATGAGAGCTGTAGGGAAATCAGTCATTCACGATATTAGTACTTAAAGTATTTTTTATCGATCAATTAATAATACAATATGTGTATTGAGCGCTGACGGGCAGTCCGTATCGTGCGGGCGATGGAAAAATGGATCGCGCTGGTCAAGCAAAGGATGCGGGAGCTTGGGCTTTCGCAAGAGCAACTCGCCGAACGCGTTGGGGTCACCCAAGGTGGCGTCGGTCATTGGCTGCGCGGTACGCGTCAGCCGAAAGTGGCCATGATGAATGATGTGCTGCAGGCATTGGGCCTGGCGCATCTTCACGTGTCGCTGCGCATGGAGCGCATCGATCAGTTGGCCGAGCGAAGCGGCCGTTATCCCGGCAACGCGCCGGACGACGAAGATCTCCTGCAGTACATCATGTGCTTCCGCTATCCAGTACTGGCCTGGGCCGAACTGGACGGGCCTTTGCCGCAGGATTGCATCGTCCACGAGCAGACCGATTATTGCGCGCAGGGCAAGGCGTTCTGGCTCCCGGTGGAAAGCGATGCGATGAGCGCGCCCACCGGTCCCAGTGTGCCCGAGCGTATGCTGGTGCTGGTCGATCCCGGCGTGCAGGCCGCACCGGGCAAGCTGGTGATCGCCCGACAGAACGGCACATCGGCGGTGTTCCGGCAGTTGCTGGAGGACGGTGGTCAGCGCTACCTGAGCCCGCTGAATCCGACTTACCCCAAGCTGTTGTGCGGTGAAGACTTGCAGGTGTTGGGTGTGGTGGTGCGTTCGCACGGGCGGCACTGAGGCTGCCCGCCAGATGGGTCGTTGCCTACACGGCCATCAGTCGTCTCCTAACATGACTGGCATCGTTGTCACCCTTCGCTATTTCCCTTTTCTTACATAACGTCTCCGGTCGCGTCCGCGCGCCGGTGCCTGTGTCGTGCCTGAGCGCCAGACAGCAGGGCGGCCGACTCGCCTCGCCGCAAGCGGACGCTGTGTTTTTCACCTTTACGTAAACGTCAATCTGCGCCACAGTATCGCTCGCTTGCTTCAGTCATGCCCAGAACAATCACAAGAAGGGACAGCCATGAGTCAACCAAGCTCTACCCAAGGTCGCCAGGATGTGCCGTTGCTGGACCAGACCCTCGGCCAGGCATTCTATGCCACGGTCGCCCGCTGGCCGGAGCGTGAGGCGCTGGTGGTGCGCCATCAGGGCCTGCGCTATCGCTGGCGCGAACTGGCCGAGCAGGTCGAGTCGACTGCCCGCGGCCTGATGGCGTTGGGTGTCGCACCCGGCGAGCGGGTCGGTATCTGGGCGCCGAACTGCGCCCAGTGGTGCATCCTGCAGATCGCCACGGCCAAGATCGGTGCGATCCTGGTGACCATCAACCCCGCGTATCGCAGCGCCGAGCTCGAGTATGTGCTGCGACAGTCAGGTTGCAGTTGGCTGGTGTGCGCCGATGCCTTCAAGTCGTCCGACTACCACGCGATGCTGCAGACGCTGTTGCCCGAACTGGCCAGCCATCCCCTGGCCAGCGAACGCTTGCCTGACCTGCGTGGGGTAATCAGCCTGGCGACCACACCGCCGGCAGGTTTCCTGCCCTGGACGATGTTGGCCGAGCGCGCGGGGCAAATCGAGGTGGCCGCTTTGCGCGCGCGTGAGTGCGCCCTGCACGACGACCAGGCGGTGAACATCCAGTACACCTCCGGCACCACCGGCGCGCCCAAAGGCGCCACCTTGAGCCATCACAACATCCTCAACAACGGCTACATGGTGGGTCGCAGCCTTGGATTGAGCGAGCACGATCGCCTGGTGATCCCGGTCCCGCTTTACCACTGCTTCGGCATGGTCATGGGTAACCTGGGCTGTATCGTCCACGGCAGTACCATGATCTATCCCAACGACGCCTTCGATCCCGAGCACACGCTGCGCACGGTGGCCGAGGAGCGAGCGACCCTGCTTTACGGCGTGCCGACCATGTTCATCGCCATGCTCGACCATCCGCTGCGCGACCGCCTCGACCTGTCGAGCCTGCGCAGCGGCATCATGGCCGGTGCCACGTGCCCGATCGAGGTGATGCGTCGGGTGATCGAGCAGATGCACATGGCCCAGGTGCAGATCGCCTATGGCATGACCGAGACCAGCCCGGTGTCGTTGCAGACCGGGCCGAACGATGACTTGGAGTTACGCGTGACCACCGTCGGGCGGACCCAGCCACAGCTCGAAACCAAGCTGGTGGACGAGCAGGGCGAGATCGTTGCGCGCGGTGAGATTGGTGAGTTGTGTACGCGGGGTTACAGCGTGATGCTCGGCTATTGGAATGATCCAGAGGCGACCGAACGGGCGATCGATGCAGACGGTTGGATGCACACAGGCGATCTGGCTGTGATGGACGAGCAGGGCTATGTGCGCATCGTCGGACGCAACAAGGACATGATCATCCGCGGTGGCGAAAACATTTATCCGCGCGAATTGGAAGAGTTTCTCCACACCCATCCGGCGGTCGCCGAAGCGCAGGTGGTGGGCATACCCTGTGAGCGTTTCGGCGAACAGATCGTGGCCTGGATCAAGCTGCATCCCGGGCATAGCGTCACGGTCGAGGCGCTGTCGGACTGGTGCAAAGCGCGCATCGCACACTTCAAAGTGCCGCGGCATATCCGCTTCGTCGATGAGTTCCCCATGACGGTGACAGGCAAGGTTCAGAAGTTTCGCATGCGCGAACTGACGATTGCTCAGTTGGAGGGACACTGACCAGCAGAGCACGATCCGCCCCAGGACGGATCAGTGCATTGAACGATCTTCACGCCTTGACCGGCGGCTCATCACTGGGCGGATCGCCCACCGTCGGTGGTACGGTCGGCTTGATCGGCAACGGGTCTGGGTCCTCTTCCGGCAATGGCGGCGGCAGTGTCGGTTCGTCGATATTCGGATCGGGTGTTTCAGGATTGGTCGGAATGTTCATGGCCGGACCTCGTTGGTCTTGCTGGGGTGTTCAGGTACGACAGGCCTTGGGCAGCAATCGCTCAATTTTTATGGAACCCCGCTCTAGCCCCAGGCTCTGAACCCTTATCGCCACCAGCCAGGGGAGCAAGGTCCGATGTCAGGTAACGAGCCCGTCGCAGCAGCGCCTTTCGAGCAAGTGCCCAAGGCCAACGATCATCCCGACCAGGCCATCAATCTGTCCCAGGCGCTGCTGGCGCCGCGTATCGTCATCGAAGACACCACGCCGGTGCTCGACGGTGGGGCATTTGCCGTGAAAGCCATCCGCAACCAGCCGGTGGCGGTGACCAGCAAGGTCTACAGCGACGGCCACGACCGCCTGTCGGTGCTGCTGCACTGGCGCCAGGCGCACAGTCGCCAATGGCACGCGGTGCCGATGCTCGCTGAAGGCAACGACCTGTGGACTGCCGAATTCACACCCGCTGAGTTGGGCCTTCACCTGTTTTGCATCGAAGCCTGGATCGACCCCTACGCCACCTATTGTCACGACCTGGAAAAGAAGTACCACGCCGGGGTCGAGGTGACGTTGGAGTTGGAAGAAGGTCGGCTGCTGCTGGGCAAGGGCGTGGACCGCAGTGAAGGCGCGTTGCGCGAGCAGTTGCAGACGTTGCAGCAGCGCCTGCCGAGCCTGTCGGCCGATGAGCAGGTGGCATTGCTGCTCGACCCGCACAGCGCCGAGCTGATGGGCAAGGCTGAGCACCGCAGCTATCTGACGTGCAGCCGCGAATTGCCGGTGGATGTGGACCGGGAGCAGGCACTTTTCGCCAGTTGGTACGAGCTGTTCCCCCGTTCGATCACCGACGAGGCCGAACGTCACGGCACCTTCAACGATGTGCATCAGCGCCTGCCGATGATCCGCGACATGGGCTTCGACGTGCTGTATTTCCCGCCCATCCACCCCATCGGCAAACAGCACCGCAAAGGACGCAACAATTCCCTGCAGGCCGGTCCCGACGATCCGGGCAGTCCCTATGCCATTGGTAGCCCTGACGGCGGCCACGAGGCCATCCATCCGCAACTGGGCAGCCGTGAAGACTTTCGCCGCCTGGTGGCCGCCGCTGCCGAGCACGGCCTGGAAATCGCCCTAGATTTCGCCATCCAGTGTTCCCAGGATCACCCCTGGCTCACCGAGCACCCCGGCTGGTTCAGTTGGCGCCCGGACGGCACCATCCGCTATGCCGAAAACCCGCCGAAGAAGTATCAGGACATCGTCAACGTCGATTTCTACGCGCCCGACGCCGTGCCGTCGCTGTGGTTGGCGTTGCGTGACGTCATCATCGGTTGGGTGCAAGAGGGCGTGCGTACCTTCCGGGTCGACAACCCGCACACCAAGCCGCTGCCGTTCTGGCAATGGCTGATCGCCAATGTGCGTAGCCAGTACCCTGACGTGCTGTTCCTCGCCGAAGCCTTTACCCGTCCGGCGATGATGGCGCGGCTGGGCAAGGTCGGTTATGCGCAGAGCTATACCTACTTCACCTGGCGCAACACCAAGCCAGAACTGCGCGAGTATTTCGAAGAGCTGAACCAGCCGCCCTGGAGCCTGTGCTACCGGCCCAATTTCTTCGTCAACACCCCGGACATCAACCCGTTCTTCCTGCAGAACAACGGCCGTGCCGGCTTTCTCATCCGCGCCGCGTTGGCGACCATGGGTTCGGGCTTGTGGGGCATGTATTCGGGCTTCGAGCTGTGCGAAGGCGCGCCGCTGCCGGGTAAGGAGGAGTACCTCAATTCGGAGAAGTACGAGATCCGTCCGCGGGATTTCACCGCGCCTGGGAACATCATCGCCGAGATCGCCCAGCTCAACCGCATCCGCCGGCAAAACCCCGCCTTGCAGACGCATCTGGGGGTGACCTTCCTCAATTGCTGGAACGACCAGATCCTGTACTTCGCCAAGCGCACCGCCGAGCGCGACAACTACATCCTGATCGCCATCAGCCTGGACCCGCACACCCCACAGGAGGCGCACTTCGAGCTGCCGCTGTGGGAATTGGGGCTGGACGACCACGCCGATACCCACGGCGAGGATTTGATGACCGGGCACCGCTGGACCTGGCATGGCAAGACCCAATGGATGCGCATCGATCCTGGGTATCAGCCGTTCGGTATCTGGCGCATCAGTCGTCTGGATTGATCACGGTCGTCTTCCAAGGAGTCCCCCATGGCCAAGCGTTCCCGCCCGGCAGCCTTCATCGACGACCCGCTGTGGTACAAGGACGCGGTGATCTACCAGTTGCACATCAAGTCGTTCTTCGATGCCAACAATGACGGCATCGGTGATTTTGCCGGCCTGATCAGCAAGCTCGACTACATCGCCGCGCTGGGCGTCAACACCCTCTGGTTACTGCCGTTCTATCCCTCGCCACGGCGCGATGATGGCTATGACATCGCCGAATACAAGTCCGTGCATCCGGACTACGGCAGTCTCGCCGACGCCCGACGCTTCATTGCCGAGGCGCATCGGCGTGGGCTGCGGGTGATCACGGAGCTGGTCATCAATCACACCTCCGACCAGCATCCCTGGTTCCAGCGTGCACGGCGTGCCAAGCGCGGCAGCAAGGCCCGCGACTTCTATGTCTGGTCCGATGACGACCAGAAGTACGACGGCACGCGGATCATCTTCCTCGACACCGAGAAGTCCAACTGGACGTGGGACCCGGTCGCAGGCCAGTACTTCTGGCACCGTTTCTATTCCCATCAGCCCGATTTGAACTTCGACAACCCGCAGGTGATGAAGGCGGTCATCGGGGTGATGCGCTTCTGGCTCGACCTGGGCGTGGACGGTCTGCGGCTGGATGCGATCCCCTACCTCATCGAACGCGACGGCACGAACAACGAGAACCTGCCCGAGACCCATCGGGTGCTCAAGGCGATTCGCGCCGAGATCGACGCCAACTACCCCGACCGCATGCTGCTGGCCGAGGCCAACCAGTGGCCGGAAGACACGCGACCGTATTTCGGCGAAGGCGATGGCGATGAATGCCACATGGCGTTTCACTTCCCCTTGATGCCGCGCATGTACATGGCCCTGGCCATGGAAGACCGTTTCCCCATCACCGATATCCTGCGCCAGACCCCGGAGATTCCCGCCAACTGCCAGTGGGCGATCTTCCTGCGCAACCACGATGAGCTGACGCTGGAGATGGTCACCGACCGCGAGCGCGACTACCTCTGGAACTACTACGCCGAAGACCGTCGAGCGCGCATCAACCTCGGCATCCGCCGTCGCTTGGCGCCGCTGCTGCAACGCGACCGTCGGCGCATCGAATTGCTCACCAGCCTGCTGCTGTCGATGCCCGGCACGCCGACGCTGTACTACGGCGATGAGCTGGGCATGGGCGACAACATTTATCTGGGTGACCGCGATGGCGTGCGCACGCCGATGCAGTGGTCGCCTGACCGCAACGGCGGTTTTTCCAAAGCCGACCCGCAGCGCCTGGTGCTGCCGCCGGTGATGGACCCGCTGTACGGCTACCAGACCGTCAACGTCGAAGCGCAAGGCCACGACCCGCATTCGCTGCTCAACTGGAACCGCCGCCTGCTGGCGGTGCGTAATCAGCAGAAGGCCTTCGGTCGCGGCACCTTGAGGATGCTCAGCCCGAGTAACCGCCGCATCTTGGCGTACGTGCGCGAGTACACCGATGGCCAGGGCAGTACTGAAGTCATCCTCTGTGTCGCCAACGTGTCGCGCGCCGCCCAGGCCGCCGAGCTGGACCTGTCGGCCTATGTCGACAAGGTGCCGGTGGAAATGCTCGGCGGCAACGCGTTCCCGCCGATCGGACAACTGCCGTTTCTGCTGACCCTGTCGCCTTATGGTTTCTATTGGTTCCTGCTGGCCTCCCACGACAGCCTGCCCAGCTGGCACAACACACCCTCCGAAGGAATGCCCGAATTGACCACGCTCGTGCTGCGCCAGCGCCTGGAGGAACTGCTCGAAGCGCCCTCCGTCGACACCCTGCAGGACGCCATCCTGCCCCAGTACCTGCCCAAGCGCCGCTGGTTCGCCGGTAAGGAAGCGCCGATCGATGCGGTGCGCATCCGTTATGGCGTGCGCTTCGGCACCCCGACCAACCCGGTGCTGCTCAGCGAGTTGGAGGTGGTCAGCGACGGCCTGAGCACCCATTACCAACTGCCACTCGGTCTGCTGCCCGAAGAGCAGATCAACAGCGCCTTGCCCCAGCAACTGGCGCTGTCGCGAGTGCGTCGCGGGCGTCAGGTCGGCTTGATCACCGACGCCTTCGTCCAGGAACCTTTCATCCGCGCCGTGCTGCGGGCCTGCCAGGAGGGCAGCCAACTGCCGACCGAAGCGGGAGGGCTGCGCTTCGAGTGCACCGAGCAACTGGCTGCCCTGCAATTGGGCGAAGACAGCGCGGTGCGCTACCTCAGTGCCGAGCAGTCCAACAGTTCGGTGGTGATTGGAGAGCGTGTCGTCCTCAAGTTGATCCGCCGGGTCAATCCGGGCATCCACCCCGAGTTGGAAATGAGCGCCTACCTCACGGCAGCCGGGTTCGCCAATATCTCGCCGTTACTGGCCTGGGTCAGCCGCGTGGATGCGCAGGAGCAACCGCACCTGTTGATGATCGCCCAAGGCTACTTGAGCAATCAGGGCGATGCCTGGTCCTGGACCCAGAACACCCTGGAGCGGGCGATCCGCGATGAGATGGAGCCCAACCCTGCCAGCGCCGAGGCGCATACCGATGCCCTGGCCGAGCTGGCCGGTTTTGCCACCTTGCTGGGCCAACGCCTGGGTGAGATGCACCTGCTGCTTGGCGCGCCGACCGATGATTCAGCCTTCGCACCGCGCCCCAGCGAGGCCACCGACAGTGCGCGCTGGGGCGCGCAGATCGCCGCCGAACTGAGCCACGCGCTGGACCTGCTGGGCCAGCACCGCGCGCAGCTGGATGCCGACAGCCAGGCGCTGGTCGACGATCTGCAACAACAGCGCGAAGGCTTGGCCCAGCACATCGAACACCTGGCGCAGCAGGCCCAAGGGGGTCTGCTGATGCGCGTGCACGGCGACCTGCATCTGGGGCAGGTGCTGGTGGTGCAGGGCGATGCCTATCTGATCGATTTCGAAGGTGAGCCTTCGCGTCCGCTGGACGAACGGCGTGCCATGCACAGCCCGTACAAAGACGTCAGCGGTGTGCTGCGCTCCTTCGACTATGCTGCTGCGATGATCCTGCGCAGCGCCTCGGCGGTGGACTCGTCCGAGGCTGCCGGTCAGGCCCGTCAACGCATCGCCCGGCAATACCTGCACCAGTCACGTCATGCCTTCGTTCAAGCCTACGGCCTTGCCACCGCCGCCATGCCCCATGCCTGGCAGCAGGCCGACGGCGAGCGTGCGGCACTGGAGTTGTTCTGCCTGGAGAAAGCCGCGTACGAGATCACCTATGAAGCGGAGAATCGTCCGAGCTGGCTGGCCGTGCCTTTGCATGGCTTGCATGGACTGATCAGCACGTGGGGCGAGTCTTGAAGGACCTGTTGTCGGTGTCACCGTTTACGTTTGAGCCCACTACCGAAATCACCTGTTAAGGAAGAGTCAGATGAATCCAACCACGCGCAGCAATGGCGGACTTCGGCAGCGCGATCTCGACGCCCTGGCCAGCGCCGAGCATGCCGATCCTTTTGCAGTGCTGGGGCCGCACGATGACGGTGCAGGCGGTCAGGTCATCCGCACGTTCCTGCCGGGGGCGCTGAGTGCAAGGGTGCTGGCGCGCGACGATGATCGAGTGCTGGCGCAGATGGAGCAGGGCAGCCTGCCGGGCCTGTTCTTTGCACATGTCGATACGCGCAGCCCATACCGCTTGCAGATCGGCTGGGCCGGGGGCGAGCAGACCACTGAAGACCCCTACAGTTTCGGCCCGCAACTGGGCGAAATGGACTTGTACCTGTTCGCCGAAGGCAACCACCGTGACCTCTCCGGGCGTTTCGGCGCCCAGCCGATGCAGGTCGAGGGCGTGGACGGGGTGTGCTTCTCGGTGTGGGCGCCCAATGCCCGGCGCGTCTCGGTGGTCGGGGCGTTCAACAACTGGGATGGCCGTCGCCACCTCATGCGCCTGCGCCACAATGCCGGTGTCTGGGAGTTGTTCATCCCGCGCTTGGCCGTAGGCGAGACCTACAAATTCGAGGTGTTGGGCCGTGATGGCGTGCTGCCGCTCAAGGCCGACCCCTTGGCTCGGGCCACGGAACTGCCGCCCAGCACGGCCTCCAAGGTGGCCGGTGCGCTGGGCCATACGTGGCAGGACCAGCAGTGGATGGAGCAGCGCGCCCAACGCCATGCCTACAGCGCGCCGCTGTCGATCTACGAACTGCACGCCGGCTCCTGGCGCTGTGAGCTGAACGAGGCTGGCGAAGTCGCGCGTTTCTACAACTGGCGTGAGCTGGCCGAGCGCCTGGTGCCCTATGTGCAGGAACTGGGCTTCACCCACATCGAGCTGCTGCCGATCATGGAGCACCCGTTCGGCGGGTCTTGGGGCTATCAGCCGCTGTCGATGTTCGCGCCCACCTCGCGCTATGGCACGGCCGAAGATTTCGCCGCCTTCATCGACGCCTGTCACCAAGGCGGCATTGGCGTGATTCTGGATTGGGTGCCGGCGCACTTTCCCACCGATGAGCATGGCCTGGCGCGCTTCGACGGCACCGCGCTGTACGAGTACGACAACCCGCTCGAAGGCTTTCACCAGGACTGGAACACGCTGATCTATAACCTGGGCCGCAACGAAGTCCGTGGCTTCATGCTGGCCTCGGCACTGCATTGGCTCAAGCACTTCCACATCGACGGCCTGCGTGTGGACGCGGTGGCGTCCATGCTGTATCGGGATTATTCGCGCAAAGCGGGGGAGTGGGTGCCCAACCGTCATGGTGGGCGCGAGAACCTCGAAGCCATCGAGTTCATTCGCCAGCTCAACGATGTGGCCCTGCACGAGGCCCCGGGTGCCTTGATCATCGCCGAGGAATCCACCGCCTGGCCCGGCGTGAGCCAGCCGACCCAGCAGGGCGGCCTGGGCTTCGCCTACAAGTGGAACATGGGCTGGATGCACGACACCTTGCACTACATCCAGAACGATCCGATCCATCGCGCGCATCACCACAACGAACTGAGCTTTGGCCTGGTCTATGCCTATTCCGAACGCTTCATCCTGCCGATCTCCCACGACGAGGTGGTGCACGGCAAGCATTCGCTGATCGACAAGATGCCGGGCGACCGCTGGCAGAAGTTCGCCAACCTGCGCGCCTATCTGGCGTTCATGTGGATGCACCCGGGGAAAAAGCTGCTGTTCATGGGCTGCGAGTTCGGCCAGTGGCGCGAATGGAACCATGACCAGCAGTTGGACTGGTACCTGCTGCAGTACTCCGAGCACCAGGGCGTGCAGAAGCTGGTGGGCGATCTCAACCGGTTGTATCGCCAGTACCCCGCCTTGCACGAGCAGGACTGCCAGCCCCAGGGCTTCCAATGGCTGATCGGCGACGATGCAGTGAACAGCGTCTACGCCTGGCTGCGCTGGAGCAGTGCGGGCGAGCCGTTGCTGGTGGTGGCCAACTTCACCCCGGTGCCGCGCCAGGATTACCGCGTCGGCGTGCCGTTCGAAGGGCACTGGGTGGAATTGCTCAATAGCGATGCCGAGCTGTATGCCGGCAGCAATATGGGCAACTTCGGCGGCGTCCAGGCTGAGCCATTGCCCAGCCACGGTCAGGCGATGTCGCTGGCCTTGAACCTTCCGCCGCTGGGCGTATTGGTGATGAGACCTGGCCAGTAAGCGTATGAGGCAGTCTGCGCCTTGGCAGCGGCCCGCTCTGGTCGTGGCCAAGGCGTTCGTGCAGCAGTAGGTGCGCCGCACCTGATAACTTTGTCAGTTTCCCAGTTTGTCCGTCGCCCCTAAGATCTCTTGAACTTCAAGCGCCGTGACTGCCCAGTCACTCGCGCAGGGGCCTCTCGGACGGAGCTCGGGGAACGGTTATGCCTAAACGCAAAGCAAGTGATACGCAGGCTTTACTGAAGAAGATTCTCGCGAGCGAATTGCCTGCTCACGCCTCGCTGGTCGATACGCTGCAGCTACCCGCCTCGGTGATGGCCTTGCAGCGCAGCGGTGAGGTGGCCTTGATGGCGCAGTTTCCCACCCTGCAAGCCAGCGAAGTCCATCGTCTGCAGGGGCGTCTGGACGTCGCCAGCGCGGCCATGATGCGCGCGTTCCGTGAACAGCGACTCATCGCCACTGCGCCACGGCCACTGGATGAACGCAAAGGGCCGCTCGCCCTGAGCACCGGTCCTACATACGAAAACCAGTTCTCGCCCTCTTGGGCCAACAACGCCCGGCCCGAGGCCGTGGACGCCACCACCTCGCCTGCCGCGTATCTGATCGACATGCTCAGCTTCGTCAAGCAGTACATCGAAGGCGACAATCAGCACCCCGACCTACGGCCACTGTCGGTGCGCCGTCCAGACCTGTTCGAACTGACCCTCGATCAGCGCACCCTGAGTCGAGAGGTGCCGCAGGTGGAGGTGGTCAACCAGGTGCTCGAACGGGCAATCGTCGATGAGCAGCAGCGCAAGGGCGAATCGTCTGCCGTCGAGGACAGGCTGCTGCAGGTTCGCCATCCGCTGCGTTTGTTCCCCTATGAAACCTATTGGCAGCAGATTCTGACCGTGCTTGCACATAACGATCTGCACCTGGGTGATGTGGCGCGTCTCGGCGATCTCGACAACCCCTATTTCATCCAGCCAGGAGCCCATTCGCACTGGTCCGATTCGGCCCTTCAGCAGGAAAGCGAGCTGGGTCCGGCGCTGCGGTCCATCCTGGTCGAACGGCCGTATTTCGGTAACGGCAGTCAACTACGTGTCGACCCACAGAATCGCAAGCTGCTGGCACTGCGCGATCCGGCCAGTGCCGCCCATGCCGACGAGGAGCGAGACGCCAGCGCGCAGTTCTTCCTGGAGAACTTTGGTGTGCAAGGGGAGGCGACGCTACGTCGGGTCGTATCGTTTTGCCAGATCGTGCAGATCGACCAGACACAGATGGAGTCGCTGTTCGCCCTGGCCGGCCACGCGCCCCGGCGCTCGGAGAATGTCCGCAGCGATGTGGCGGATTCAGGTGCCGCGGCGTTCGGTGCACGCTTCATCAACAGCAGCGTCGGTGAGCCTGTGGCGGTCGACAGCAGCGCCGTCGATCCGCAACTGCACTACTTCCTGAACCTGACGCCGGTGCGCCTGGATCGTATCAACCGCTTCATGCGCCTGGCCCATGCCCTGCAGTTGCCTTATGTGCAGGTCGATCAGGTGGTCTGCGCGATCATCGATGCCGAGCAGGTTGCAGCCACCGAGCTCAAGCGCCGCCCAGTGCTCGAGGCTTCCCCGCTGTGGATGAGCACCAACACCTTGCGCGGTCTGGGTGTGTTCCAGTTCCTGCGCAAACGCCTGGGCTGCAGTGCCGAAGACTTCGCCACCTTATTGTCGAACATGGGTGTCCATGGCGTTGGCGATACCCCCAGTCACTTCGACCGGGTGTTCAACAGCGGCGCGGCCTTGCCGTTGGTGCTCGACGACGAGGAGTTCAGCCTCTCCGGGGACGATCCGCACAGCAAACGTACCATCGACCAACTGTGCCATGGCCTGGGGATCAACCTGGAAACCTTCCGCTACCTGTCCCGTACGGTCATGCAAGCGCAGGGCAGCGAGACGTTGCGCCGCTCGCTGCCAGTGATCTCGGCGTTCTACCGAGTGACCTTGCTGGCAAGGCTGCTGTCGATCAGTACCATCGAACTGCTGTCGCTGCTGGAAACCCTCAGCCCCGAAGGGCTCTACGCGTTGCAGGCTGCCGGGCGACCGACCAATGCGATGCACCGGAATTTTTCCCAGACCGATACCCTCAGCGTGGTCCACGCGATAGCCCACTGCGTGCTCTGGTGTCAGCAGCAGGACGTGCCGATCAGTTGGCTGGTGCAACAGTTGCTGCCGATCGAAACCGTCGATGTGGTGCCGCAGGCAACGCTGAGCTTGCTGGGCGACATCAAGCGCGAACTCTTGCCATTCCAGGACCTCGACCAGCACCTGGCCGAAGCGGGCGTGATGGCCCTGCGCACCGCGAGCTGGCAGCAACAGCTCAAGCAGATCGTCGATGAACTGGGGCTGTTTCGCGAGGCGCGCACCCCGGAAGAAGACTTCGAACCGGCGCTTTACGAGCAGTTTCTGGAGCGCGAGATCCAGGTAGTGATCGATGCGCTGGTCGCTACGCCCGGGTCGCTGGATTCCCAATTGCCCGAGCTTGCCCCGGACGAGCAGCAGCGCCTCAAGAGTCTGATCCTGGGCACGCTGTTGCGTGTGCGTTCGCAGCAATGGGGCGTGGTGCAGGAACGTCTGGCGCAAGCGTTGGCGCTTAGCGCGGACCGGGTGATCGCGGTCGTGTACTGGGCCGCAGGCAAGGTCCACGCGCTGCTCGAAAGCGCCGCCAGAATCGATCCCCTGGACAATCGATCGCCCACGGCAAAGGCCATCATGCCGTTGCTTCAGCGCATGCAGCGGCACGCCCGGGTGGTCGAACGCCTGAAGCTCTCACCGCTGCTGCTGGCCACGCTGCTGTCGACGACGCAGCGTCCGCGCCTGAGCCTGAGCGACCTGGAACTGACCTTGCCGACGTTGTATCGCCTGGAGCGTTACACCCATGCAGTGGAACGCGCCCGCCAGTCCGAGGAGCAGTTGCTGGGTTACTGGCAGGCGATCGCGGCCTTGGGCGAGATGAGCGAGAACGAGCGGCGCCTGATCAAGGACGCCGCAGCGGAAAAGATCGCCAACTGGATGGGCTGGGGCATTCGCGAGGTGCTCGATGTCGCGACCCACCTGACGCCCGACGGTATCGTCCGCAACCTGGACCATCTGATCGTACTGGCCCAGGTCAAGGCCATCAGTGACCGCACGGGCCTGAGCGCGATCTCGCTGATGAAGCTCAGCCGGCTCGATTCCCACTCGTCTACCCAGGACCACCGCGAGGCAGCGCAACAGATGCTCAGCAGCCTCAACCGCCCTGGCCAGACCCGTGGCGAAGACGCCGAGCTACGTCAGAGCCTGGCCACGCGCTGCGTGGTCAGCCAGTCGCGGCTGATCGCCAACAAGCCGGACGAATCGACCCGAATCAGCCTGACCCTGCTGGACATGAGCAACCAGCCGGTGGCCGATATTCGCGTGAGCTGGACCACCGATCTGGGGACCTTGCTCAGCCGCTTCGGCTATACCGACCACAACGGCGTGGTGACGGTCGAACTCGACGCCGGAGAGCTGATGGGGGTGGCTCACGTCAAGGCCACCTATTTGCTCGACAGCGAGGCCTATGCGCCGCCCATCGTCATCGACTGCGACGAAGACTCGCTGACGCTCATTCGCCTGAGCCCGCTGCCTGCAGCGCCGTGGCAAGCAGCAGGCAAGCTCGGCGAATACGTCATCGTCGCGGGCCTGTTCGACGACTACGACAATCCAGGTGTCGATCGTTTGATCAACTGGGCGAGCGATATCGGCGAGTTCGTCGATTTGGCAGGCGAAACGCTGACCAACGATGAAGGCCTGAGTCAGGCACGTCTGCGCAGCATGGATCCTGGCCAGGGCAGGGTCGCCATGTGGTACGCCGGCAGTACCGACGATCCTCAGGTATTCGCGCTGGCATTCGAAGACCGGCCGTCGATTCGTGCGCTGGCGCTGGACTCCTGGGCAGTGGTCGGCACACTCATCGTCAAGGCCACCGTGCTCAGCGTCAACGGCGAGCCTGCCAGCGGCCAGAAGCTGGTGTGGGCGTGCACCCGTGGCGATGGCGAAGATGGCCCCAGCTTCGAGGGCGACGCCCAGACCGACGAGCACGGCGAGGCCCGGCTGCGCATCGACGCCACCGAGGCCGGGACGCTGCAGGTGCGTGTGGCCCTGCGCTCGAAGGACGATGATGAAACAGGCTTCCACCCTCGCGAGCTGACGCTGGAGGTACTGCCGGACGCGTTGGAGGTGGTGACCGAGCAAGGGCTCGTTTGGCCGCTGGCCGATGGTATCGACGCCAGCGACTTCCTGATCCAGGTCCGCACCCGCGATGGCCGTCCGGTGGAGCGCTGTCCGGTGACCTGGACGGTGCAGGAGGGCGGCCACCCTGCGCAGCCTATGACCACGGACGCCCATGGCAAGGCGCGGTTCATCCTCAGCGCGACCACTCCCGGACCGCGCACCGTGGTCGCCACCTGGGGCGAAGACCCGCAAGAAGTGAAGTTCGACGAGGTGATCTTTCTGCCGGCGCTGGACATGCAGGTGTGCTTCGACGACCAGCCGTTCGACGGGCCGGTCGTCATTCGCCAACCGGCGCCTGGCGCGGCGCAGGACACGTACACGCTCAGTTGCACCTTGCCCGCCGACCACCCCCTGCTCAAGGAAGGGCTGCAACTGCTGTATGACGGACGCGATTCCGCACCGGCGCTGGGGCTGAGTTTCGAGCCCGGCCTCGGTGAGGTCGCCTCCTTCGAGGAGCGCACGGTGAGCTGGACGCTGACCGCCGTCTCGACGGGGCTCTCGCACGAGTCCCGGCCGCAGTTGGGCATTACCTACCGTAAGGCGAGCCGCGTGGTCTGGCTCGATCTGATCGTTCAGCCAGCGCAGCCCTGACCCTGATTGACGCGAATGATAGAGGTGAGTATGAACACCGAATTGGTAGCCCGCTTGACCGAGCAATGGCGTGATGCGCTCAGTGCTTATGTGATTCATCACGTCATGCCACAGCGCTTGGATGCCGGCCCGCTGAACATGATCAGCGCCGAGCATCTGGACCACTATTTCATGCTCGATACCCAGGTGTGCGCGGCGGTCAGCACCTCATACCTGGCGGAGGCGATCGCCTGTACCCAGACCTACGTCAACGCGATCTTCAACAACCTCGAGCCTGGCTATCGCGCGACGTTCGACGAAAAGCTGGTCACCTTCTGGCGTCAGGGCATGTCCAACTACTCGGTGTGGGCGGCCTACCAGATGCTGGAGGACTATCCGGAGAACTACATCCGCGCCGACCTGCGCCTGGATAAGACCGAGCCCTTCCAGGCACTGGAAGATGCCCTGGGGCAGGCGCGCATTTCCGATGCCTCGGTCAGCAGTGCGGTGCTCGCCTTCCTCCGCCAGTACGAATTCCAGAACAGTATCCGCGTGGTCTCCGGCTACATCGATTACCGCGACGAACAACGCGATGGCGATCACTTCGAAGGCTACACCTACGCCAATTCCGACTATTACCTGCTGGGCAGGGATCCAGAGGGCCAGTATTACCATCGTCGCGTGAGCGTCCGGCTGGACCAGGAGTCCCAGCGCATCGCCCCTGATGCCTGGTCGGAATGGAAGCTGGTCGGCATGCCGAGTGGGCACACCGTGATTCAGGCGCGACTTGTGCTGCTGTGCGGGCGACTGCACCTGGTGTGGCTGCACCAGCAGCCGCCGATCGAGGTGGAGCAGGATTCCGCCGCCCGGACCTACCCGCTGAGGCTGGAAATCATTTACCTGGGCCTGGACAGCATCTGGTCGACTCCCGAACTGCTCTGGAGCGCGCAGGTCAGCACCGAGGATGGCAACTTCGATCCAACGGGCTATGAATTGCTGGCACTGGCCGTCGCCGGAACGAAAGGCAGTGACGATCAACTGCTGGTGGCCTGCGCCAGTCCCAAGGCCGATGGCAGCTACACCCACCACTTCAACGTGTGGCGCGATGTGCTCAAACGCCCCAGTGGACAGTTCGACGAGCGCATGGCCGGCTCGTTGCTCGGCGATTTTCGCAGCGAGCCGGGCAAGCTCAGGTTGCAGCGACGCCTGAGTGCGCGCGACAAGTGGGTGCGCAAGGTCACAGCCGCTGCGGACAACGACAAGTTCGTCGGGCTGGATGCGCAACTGAGCAGGCAGGACGACAAGTACCAACTCCATGTGCGGAGCTATTCGCTGGAGCGGCGCAACGAGGGGTGGCTGCATGCGCTGTACTGCGCACGGTTTGTCAATACATCGGATGCGCTGAGCGTCAAATGCCAGGTGTCGATGGAGAACGCGCTCGACGCTCATCTGCTCTGCAGCATGGTCATGCCACCGACCTTCGACGAACTGGTGTTCAGCCATCCGTCGTTGAGCGACCCCGCCACCTTCACCCGGGCTGACTTCAAGTCGGAACTCAGTGGTCAAGGCGTACCTTTTCTCATATGGGTGGCGCGTCGATCGGTGAAGCTCGACAAGGCCATGAGCCTGGACGATCTGGCACCGCAGGCGGTTCGTGACGGCGTCGGCTTCAAGGTGGCGATCGATGCAGCAACGCCTGTCCCGCTGAGCGACCCACAGAACCACGTGGCGATCGCGTCCGGGCCTGCCATCGTGAAGGCGGTCAAGGTGAAGGCCGCTGAGACCGAGCTGTGGACAGGCGACTGGTCGCTCACAGGTGCGGCGACCAGCGGTTGGCTCGTCAGTGTTGTGGATGACAGCGCAGACGAGGTCAAGATTACCGTCGATGCGGGCGGTAAAACGTCCACCTTCACGGTCACGCTGGCCGCTTCCCAAGTGCTGGCCAGGCCGCCGGCACCGTTGATCCACCAGCAGTCCAGTGGCACCGATTTCCTGGTGTTTGCCGGTATCGGCGGCAAGGACGCGCCATTGGCGGTACGTCTGAACTCCCAGCATGTGCCTGACCTGATCAATCGGGCCGAGGCATCTACCGAGTCGGTATTCGCCTGGGATGCCCAGCACCAGCAGGAACCGGCCTTCGTGGCGAAAGCAAAGGCGCGTCAACTCCAGCGGTGGCGCCCAAGCGCTACGGACCCCGGCATGAGCATCGACGATGCCAACGGCATGTATTTGCGCGAACTGTTCTTCCACGTGCCGCACCTGATCGCTTCGCGGCTGCACGAGGAAGAGCGCTACGACGAAGCGCGCCGGTGGCTGGCCCTGATCTTCGACCCTTACCGCAAGCGCGAGGCTACCGAGCACCCCGGCCAGGATTACTGGAAATGTGCCTGGTTGATGCTCGAGGACACGGCAGCGCCGGGACTCGAGCACGAGCTGAGCGACCCGCATGTGATCGCGCTGCATGCGCCGTCGCATTATCGCAAGGCGATTTTCATCCAGTACGTCACGCTGCTCATCGACCAGGCAGACAGCCTTTATCGTCAGCAGACTCGCGACAGCCTGGCGCAAGCCTGGCTGCTTTACCGTATGGCTATCGGCCTGATGGGCGAGGCGCCCCAAGCCCGCTCGGTGAGCACCTGGCAATCTCCCAGCGTTTCGCAGTTGCTGGACGCCAGCCCTGGCGATGAACGGCTGCTGGGCTTGGCCTCGGTCGTCGAGCCCAGCGCGCTGCCCAAGCACCTGAACACGTTCTTCTGGGCCGGCGTGGCCGTGCACCCGGCCTTTCGCCTGCCGGTCAACCAGAAGCTGCTCGATACCTGGCAGTTGCTCGACGCGCGCCTGTACAACCTGAGGCATTTCCTGACCCTCGATGGACAGCCCATGGAACTGCCGCTCTATGCGCCGGCCGCCGATCCATTCGACCTGCTCGCTGCACGCATGAGCGGGGGCTCCGGGTTGTCCCGACCCATGGGTAACCGCACGGTGGTACCGCCTTATCGTTTCCGCACATTGGTACTCAAGGCCCACGAAGCGGTGGCGGCACTCATCCAGTTCGGCGAGCAACTGCGCAGTTACATGGAACTGGAGGAGCGCACCCAGCAGGAGGTGCTGCAGTTCCGACACGCGGCGCAGATCGCCCAGTACGCCATCGCCATTCAGGAGCAACTGCACGAGCAGCAAAAGCACAACGCGCAGGTGCTTCAGATGCAGCGCACCGGTGCCGAGCAGCGGGTGGATCATTTCTCGGCGCTCTACGAAGAAAACGTCACGGTCGGCGAGGTGGCCTTGCAGTGGCTGCACACCGCAGGCCGGGCTACCAGCAATGTCGCCAGCGCCGCCATTGGCTCCTCTTACCTCACCGACCTGGTGCCGAAGATCTTCGGCCTGGCCAACGGTGGCATGGAGTACAAAGGCCCGCTGATGGCACTGGGCTACACCACCGAGGTCGTCGCCAATATCGCGCTGACCGCCAGTGATAACCTGCGCGACACCGAAACCTGGCGTCGCCGTCGCCAGGAATGGGATCTGCAGCGCAAGACGGCGCAGCATGAACTGCGCGTCATCGACAAGCAGCTCGAGGCCCAGCAGCACGGCACGCTGGCCGCCGAGCGCGCGCTGGCGCACAGCCGCCAACTACTGGCCCAGGCCGAGCAGACCTACACCTTCTACCAGAACCGTTCGAGCAATGAAGCGCTGTATCGCTGGCTGCGTTCGCAAGCCACCGCCTGGCATTCGACGCTGTTCGATGTGGCGGTGAGCCTGTGCAACAGTGCCGAAGCCTGCTGGCAGTACGAGACGGGCCAGTACCAGAAACGCGTGATCCGTCCGCCGGTGTGGCAGGCCGACCGTCTTGGGCTCAACGCTGGCGGGGAGTTACGCCTGGACCTGATGCGCCTGGAGTCGGAGATGCTGCTGCGCGGCGAGCGGCATTTGGAGGTGCGCAAGACCGTATCCCTCCACGCCCTGCTCGAACTCGATCTGGTGACGGACAAGGCCGGTACTCCCCTGGACTCCTGGTCGGCGATTCGCAACGCCCTGACTGACGACGGCGAAATCAGCTTGACCCTGTCGCAGCGTCTGTTCGACCTGGATTACCCGGGCCACTACCTGCGCCGTCTGCACAGCGTGGCGTTGTCGCTGCCTGCCTTGCTGGGGCCTTATCAGAACATCCGCGCCACCTTGGCGCAGAAGCGCAGCCGCTTGCTGATCCGGCCCGACATCGAGGGCGTGAAGTTCCTCCATGGCGATGCAGACGTGGCGGCGGCGCCGCAAAGCGTGATGATGAGCCTGCGCGCCCAGCAGCAGGTGTGCCTATCCTCGGCGCAGCAGGACATGGGACTGGTCAGCGGCACGGATAGCGATGACCGCTACCTGCCGTTCGAGGGCACCGGCGCCGTTTCCGACTGGACGCTGCGCTTCCCGCGTCACGCGCAACAGGGCGAGATGATCGAGAGCTTGAGCGACGTTGTCCTGGAGGTCCGCTACTACGCGCTGCATGGCGGTGCTGCGTTCGAGGATCAGGTCGAACAATTGCTGTGCGCCGACGCCTCTGGCGCGGCCCCCGAGGCTGCTCAGCAGGGGAAAGGCCGTGACTGAACAAAGCCCCCAGGACCTGCAACCGGACGCGTCCGCCGAGCGCCCGGCGTTCTATACCCCGCCAGCGCTGCCCAAAGGTGGCGGCACGGTCTCGGTGGGCGGCGGCATGCTGTCCAGCGCCGGACCAGACGGTGCGGCCGGTTGGCACCTGCCGCTGCCTTCGCCCAGCGGCCGAGCCTTATCGGCCAGCTTGGCGCTGAACTATTCCAGCGCCGGCGGCAACAGTGCTTTCGGCGCGGGGTGGGAGTACGCGCTGCCCGCGGTGGCGTGCACGACACGCTTCGGTTTTCCGCGCTATGACGGTGATGACCGCCTGGTCGGTCCGTCCGGGGGCGAACTGCTGAGGGCCGCTGAGCCCCGACGTGCCACCCGCCTGCCGTTCAGCGCGACACCTGCGGGGTATGCCGTCACCCCGTGGACCGAGCGTGTCGGTGGGCTCGACGCGCGCCTGGAGCATTGGCAGGCCGAAGAGGATCCGGATGGACCAGGCTTTTGGCTGCAGTACCTGGCCGACGGCAGTCTGTCTCTGTATGGCTGGTCGGAGTCGGCACGCCTGTTCGCGCCTGGCGAGCCCGGGCATACCGCGTGCTGGTACCTCGAAGAGCAGGTGTCCGCGCGTGGCGAGCATGTGGTGTATCGCTATCGCTCGGAGGACGAGCAGGGCTGTTCGCAGCAGGAGCTCGAGGCCCATCCGCGGGTCGTCAACGTTTATCCGCAGGCGGTGTACGCCATGAATGCCACGCCCAGCGAGGGGCTGCTCATTCCGGCGCAGGCGTTCGACGAAGATGACTTCCTGACCTTCACCGTGTTCGATTATGGCGAGCGCGGCGCCGATCCTGAGCAGGTTCCGCTGTTCGAGCCCGCGCAGTGCTGGCCGGTTCGCGACGACTGCCACTCGTTCTGGCGTTACGGCTTCAATGTGCGTCTTCGTCGGCTGTGCCGTGACGTGCTGTTGTGGCACCGCACCGCGCGGCTGGACGGGCAGGCAGACCCGACACCCGAACTGGTTGCACGCCTGCACCTGGAGTACGACAGCAGCCCGGTGGCCAGTATTCTGGTGTCCGCTGCACAACTCAGCGCCGATGTCGATCTGCGCTTGCCCCCGCTGGAGTTCGAGCTGAGCCGTCCGGGCCGGGCAGTGCCGCAGTGGGAGGCGCTGCCTGAGCTGGACGGTTTCTGGGCCGACGCCTGGCAACTGGCCGATCTTCACGGTGATGGCGTGCCGGGCTTGCTGTACCTGGACGAGCACGCCTGGCACTATCGCGCGCCCCAGCGCGGCGCTGGCGAAGACCGCATCACCTGGGGCCCGCCTGAGCCGCTGCCGCAGGTGCCGACCATTGGCCGCGCCGACTTGATGGACCTTGATGGCGATGGTCGCCCCGAATGGGTGGTTACCGCAGGTGGCTTGCAGGGCAGCTTCACGCTAGGTACGGACGGCGCCTGGAGCGGCCTGGTGCCGATCGCGGCGTTGCCCAGCGAATACGATCACCCACAGATGCGCCTGGCCGACCTGACCGGCGACGGTCAGTCTGATGTGGTGATGTTGCGCGCGCTGGGGCCGCGCAGCGTGCGCCTGTACCCCTCGGCGGGCAATCGCGGCTGGCTGGCGGCGCGGTCCGAGCAGTACCACGGCCGCGTACCGCTGCCCTCGCTGGACCAGTCAATGGTGGTCTTCGCCGATCCTGCCGGCAGCGGCCAGGCACACCTGGTGCGCATCACCGGCCAGGGTGTCACCCTGTGGCCCTCGTTGGGCTACGGCCGGTTCGATGAGGCGCTGCAGATTCCCGGATTCGAGGTGGCCGACTTCAGTCCCTCGCGGGTGTTTTTGGCCGACACCGACGGCGCCGGCACCACCGACATTCTTTACCTGCAGCCCGATGGCATCCGCGTGTTCGTCAGCCAGTGCGGTAACCGCTTCGTGGAAGGCCCTTTCATCAAAGCGCCGGACGGCCTGGTCCTGGACGACACGTGCCAGGTGCAAGTCGCCGATGTGCGCGGGCAGGGCACGGCCGACCTGCTGCTGACCGTACCCCTTCACGATGCGGACAATGCCCCGCGCAGTTGGCTGTATCGCTTCAACGAGCGGCGCCCCTGGTTGCTGCACACCATCGTCGACAATCTTGGCAGCCGCACCGAGCTGGATTACCGCAGCTCAGCCCAGGCCTGGCTCGACGAGAAGGCGGCTGTGACGCACCGCACGGGCAGGGCGCCGGTCAGTCATCTGCCGTTTCCCGTGCACACCCTGAGCCGGGTGACCGCGGTGAATGAAATCACCGGGGTGACGCTGGGCAGCGAAATGCGCTACCTCGGTGGCGTCTGGGACTCCACCGAGCGCGAGTTCGCCGGTTTCAGGCGCCTGCTCCAGACCGACACCCACGCGCTGGTCGATGCATCGGCCACCCATCTGTCACCGCCGACGCGGGTCCTGAGCTGGTTTCACTGCGGTATCGAGACGCTCGACGGGCTGGCCGAAGAGGCTTTCACCGACATGGACGCTGCGTTCCCCCAGGGTGAGGTGCGCTTGACCCAGGGTGCCGGCGACGATGAGCACCCCTTCAGTCCGGAGCCGGCGCTACGCACATGGCTGTACCGCGCACTGCGGGGGCAGTTGCTGCGCCGGGAGGTATACGGCCTGGATGGTCAGGCCCAGGCCGACAAACCCTACAGCGTCGAGCGCCCGCGTTGGCAGATCCGCGCCTGCGCCACGGCCGACGACCTGCATCCGTCCGCGCTGATCACCGCCGTGCAGCATCTGGGCTTGAACTGTGAGCGCTATCCGCAGGATCCCCAGGTGGATCAGGCCATCGTCTTGCGACAGGATCGGTATGGCAATGTGCTTGAGAGCGTCACCGTGAAGTATCCACGCTTGCTCGATCCGGCCGCGCTGGCCCAAGAGGAGGTCGAGCGCAAGATCTATCCGGCCAGCCTGCCGAGCGGGCTGATCGAGGCCAGTTGCGACGAGCAGCAATATGACTGCTGGGTGAGTCTCAGCCGCGCCACGGTGCACAACCGGGTCAAGGACGACGACTTCGTGATCGGGCTGCCAGGCGCCATGCGTCGGGACATGGTGCACTTCGCCCAGGCACAAGTGCCCGAGGGTGGTTTCAGTGTCGAGTACCTGCTCGAGCAGGGGCTGCCCCTGAGTGATCCGGCGCGCACCGTCCTGGCCAGCTACGAAAAGACCGTGTGGCGCCAGGCCGACGGCAGCGGCGCCAGCAGCGAGCCTTCGCGCCAGGCACTGCGGGCCTACACCCGCACCGCGATGCTCGACAAGGCTTCGCTCGACGTGCTGCGTCCGGCGTTCGAGCTGACCCTGCTCGGCCTGTTGCAGGATGCGCTGGCCAATCCGTCCAGCGACCCGGCGGTGCTGGGGCGCCTGCGTAGACGCCTGCCGGTGGTCGAACACGCCGTGACCTACGGGCTGTTGCTGTCCTATCTGGAGCAGGCGCCTGGCGACCGCGAGGCGTCGCAGATGCTGCGTCAGGCGCTCAAGCACGTCATTTCGGTACAGGCCCTGCGTGATCGGCTGCTGGACGAAGCCGCCGAGGCGCTGCCTGAGGGCCTTCATGGCGCGCTGCGCAAGGAAAGTCGTGTACCTGACGCCGCGCTAGGGTCGGTGCTGGCCTGGTTCGGCGCACAGCACGCGCAAGACGCCGCTGTCTTGGCCACGCTGCACGCTGCGCTGGTCAGCGCGCTGTCGGCCAACAGCGCCGACGCACTGTTCTGCCGAGCGCTGCTGGCCGCGTTGCAACGCGTACCGTCTTCGCCTGCGCGCACGGCAGCCGAGCAGGCCTGGTTACTGGCAGTGCGGCAAGAGCTGGATCGTCCGCTGCAGGAAGAGACACTGCCTGAACTGCTCAAACGCGGTGGCTATATCGCCATGGACCGGCCGCTGGATGCCGAGGAATTGGCCGACGCCGCCGATCCCGATGGGCTTGGCGTGCCCGGCATTGCGGGAGAGCCGCTGGTCGAGCAGGCCTATTGTGGTCACCACGGCATCAGTCATTACCAGGACGCTCTGCATTTCTGGCAGCCCCACCGCATGCAGGACAGTACCGTCACAGGACCGAGCCAACTGAGCTACAGCGCGCACGATGTGGTGGTGGTGAAGGTCTGCGATGCCGCCGGACTGACATCGACCATCGAGGCGTACGACTGGCGTTTTCTGCAACCGGTGCGCATCCAGGATGCCAACGACAATCTCAGTGAGGTGGCCCTGGATGCCTTGGGCAGGGTCTTGCATACCCGCTTCTACGGCACGCAAACCGCAGCGGGCAGCGATGAGGCGGTGATGACCGGTTACTGCTCGGGCCGTCCGTTCACGCCGCCGCCGACCGTGGCGGACGCGGTGGCACTCAACGACAGCAAAGGCGTACCGGTGCATACCGCCTTCACCGTGGTCGCCGACAGTTGGATGCCGCTGGCGCTCACCAGCGACGGTAGCACCGACCCTGCGCGTCGGTGTGGTGCACTGGCCTGGCGGCGAATGGCCGCCCGGCTAAGCGTCAACGGCCTGGGACCCTTTGCCATGGTTGGGCGCACGCCGCCGCATACCGTGCAAATCCTCAGCGACCGCTACGACGATGACCCCGAGCAGCAGGTGCGCGTCACCGTGACCCTGACAGGGGGAGGGCAGTTGTTGCAGAGCGCGGTGCTCAATCCTCCCGGCGAAGCGTTCGTGCGTACCGAACAGGGCGCGTTGCTGGCCGATGCGCAGGGGGGCGCCGTCAGTCGCGATGCGACCGTGCGTTGGGCGGTCAGCGGCAAGACCGAGTATGACAACAAGGGCCAGGCCGTGCGTGTCTGGCTGCCGTTCTACTTGGATGACTGGCGCTGGGTCAGCGACGACAGCGCCCGGGAGGGCATCTATGCCGACACCCACTATTACGACGCGCTGGGTCGCGAGTACCGCGTGGTGCGGGCGGCCGGCGAAGAGGTCGAGGGGCAATGGGCGAACTACGAACGCCGTGTGCAGCAGTACCCCTGGTTCACCGTGTCCGAAGACGAGAACGACACCTGGCTGGAGGTGATCGAGCAGGCCCGACTCAGGGCCCGTAGCACAGTGCAGTGAGCCTGGTCGCTAGCGACTGTCGTGCCCGGTCAGGCGAAATCCTCGATGAACTGACGACCCTCAGGGGCGATATCTATCTGGAGAATGACATGAGCCCACGCACTCAAGCTGGCGCCACGCTCCATGCGTCCGGCGATGCTGATCAGGACACCCAGGGCCATTCGGTGCTCAAAGCGCCGTTTCTGCAGCAAGCGGATTTCTCTGCCGACGGGCCCTGGCGCAGCTTGGGTCAGTTGATCGATTTCAGCGACGGTGGAGACGGTTCGACCTACCTGGGTATCCAGCGCAACGAGCGGGTCTGGCAGGACATCGATCTGCCCGTCGCGCCGCAGGCTGACGGCGCGCGGCCGCAGTACTGGCTGGGTTGCGAGTACGCCCTGAACAATTTCAAGGAGTGCCTGGTGACGGTCCACCTGCTCGAAGACGGCAAGGAAGGGGCGCAGGTGTTCGTCGAGCGTTTGCAGGGCCAGGGCACGCTTGAGGATGAGCCTCTGGCACCTGGCGCTGTGCCGACCTGGCATCGCATGGCGCCGTTGCTCGTCGATCTGCCGGGCGATACGACGGCGGTGCGCGTCGCGTTCGATACTCGGCTGGACGGTAAGATCACATCCAGGTTGTACCTGCGCCAAGTGATCTCGCAGCTACGCTTGCCTGAGCTGTCCTCGGCCAGCACGGTCAAGCTGGTCCTTGATCCAGGTGGGAAAAATCAGATCGAACAGACGCGCCAGCCGTTCCTGCTGTGCCATGGCGCTGAGCATGTCTTGCAGGTCAAGTCGGCGGCCGGAGACGCCTGGTCGGGTCAGCCTGTGAGTCTGATCTGGATGGACGACAATCAGCACCCGCCCAGTGCCTTCGGGCTGAGCGCCAGGCCGCCCTTGAACCAGAACGCGGGCGATCAGGACGATCGTTACCAACCGCTGGACGAGGGTGACGGTGCCCAATGGCAATTGCAGGCGGGCGCTACCGCGACTCAAGCCGGTGAGATCGGCCTCGGCCTGGGCAGCTACTGGCAAGCGCCGCGATTCGAGCTCGAGGCGCAGCTCGGCGATTTCCGATGTGACCTTGGGGGGATCGAGTGGGATGGCGTTGTCCCTGTGGTCGAGTATGGCAATAGCACCCAATTGAGCGTGATGCTCCACAACGTGTTCGTCCCTGAGCGCCCGGCCGTCGGCAGGCCGGTCAAGTGGCTGTTGAACGACACGCTGTTCGCCACCCAGCCCACTGATGGCGAAGGGCTGTCGAGCATCGAGTATCGGCCCAAGCCCGGCGACGAAGGCGTTGACAATCACGCGGTGTTCAAAGCGGTCTACGAAGACGAACTGAAGCAGGTCAGTGAGCAAGTCCAGAAGCTGCCGGTGTTCGCCGTGTCGCCATGGGGGGCCGAGCTGGAGGTGCTGTTCGAGGGCAAACCTGTTACCGACTTCGAAAAAATCGCCCTGTTGTTGACACGCCAGACCGAGGCCAGTTTGACCCTGAAACCGAAAAAAGCGGACAGCTTCTTCGTCGGCAAACCGATCCTCTTGCGCTGGCCCAACGGCAAGCCTGAGCGAGGGATTACGTTCACGCCGACTGCCGCGCAGACGATGACAGCGCAGGGCATCAGTTGGACGCTCAAGGGGGGCACGGACTCCGGGACATTCGTACTGGAGACCGCGACGGACGATCTGCCGGCACCGTTTTCTTTCAAAGGGGCGCAACTGTCTGCCGAACTGGGCGATGAAGTCGAGCTGTCGCTCGATGCAGAAGCTATCGGTCCGACTGCGCTTTGGCGTCGAGGGATTGCGCGTACCTTGCGTCTGCAGATCAAGCCAGGCAGCCCTCTGCCAGCGCTTGGCCGAATGGGTCACTTGAGTTTCATCAAGGGGACGCTGGAATCGCGTCAAGTGCCTGCCCAGCCCGACTACGAGGCCAAGCGTGAGGTGCCTGCCGCCGGGCTGGGCTGGACCTTGACTCCAGGCCAGAGCAGTGGCGACTTCGCCTTGGCGGTCCATGTCGAGGGCTTCGCCAAGCCGTTGAGCCTCGACAATGCCATGGTGCTGTCGAGCCAACTCAGCGATGAGGCACAACTACAGATTGATGGTGCGGCGGTGCCTGCTCTCACACTGTTCCAGCGCGGGGCGCCGCGCACGCTCAGCCTGGCGCTTAAAGCAGGCAGTCCGCTAGGCCGCCTGCAGCCAGAGGCCTGGCTGGTGTTCGAGGCAGGCAGCCTGGGCCAGGCTCAGATACCTTCCACACCGGCTTACCTCAGTAAGCGCAAGCTCGGCCCCGATGGGTTGTCATGGTCGCTCAAAGGACAGCAGGTCAGTGGCGATTTTGCTCTGGCGCTGAAGGTGGAGGGGTTCGAGCAGCCTTTGAGCGTGTCGAAGGCTGTGCTGCTGTCGGCAGATCTGGGCGATGAAGCGGAGTTGAAACTACAAGGTGCGGCCGTACCGAATCCTGCGATCTTTCGTCGTGAACAGCCAGCCAAGTTGACGTTGCAACCCAAGGCCGAGAGTCCGTTAGGTGGACTCGGCTTGAGCGTCTACCTGGAATTCGTGGGCCGCAGCCTGGGCATGCTCGATGTGACAGCGACTCCCAATTTTGGTCACGATCTTGTGCTCGGAGCACAGGGCTTGGAATGGGTGCTAGAAGGAGGCCAGGTCAGCGGTGACTTCGGGGTCAGGGTGGTCGTCTCCGATCGCGTATTTTCCAAGACGCTGGAAATCGACCAAGCGTTTTTGCTTTCCACTCATTTGAAAGATGAAATCAATGTCTCGAGTCGGAGCATGGGTGTCAACGAGTTCATGGTTGTCAAGCGGCCGCATAGTGGACAAGGACAAGTGCTGTTCGCTCGCCCCAAAGCCGAGAGCCCCTTGAATGTCTTCAAGACGCCATGCTGGTTAACTTTCACAGCCCATACCCTGCCCGCCACGCTGATGGATGCGCAGCCCGAATTCGGTGACAAGCGTACGTTGGAAGCATCGGACCTCAAGTGGACGTTGATGGGCAACGCCTATTCCAGTGGTAGCTTCGAATTGACCATCCATGCAGAGGGGTTCGATCAACCCTACAGGATCCGATGCCTGCTGCTCGCTGATCGCTTCGAAGACGAATTCTATGTCACTTCGGAGGGATTCGACTCTCGCTATGACGATGAGATGGCACTCAAGGTGATCACTTCTAAACCTGACTTTACACTGCATCCCAAAAACGACTTGGGATGGCCAGAATTGATAAACGTCAGTGTCGACTTTATGAAAATTACCCTAGAGGAACAATACGTTGATATGTACCCAACTTACCGGGTGCCGATAAAGTTAGAGTTTACTCGGGCTCTGTGGGCGGTTCAGTCCATTACCAAGATGGGTACTTTCGTACTTGCTTTCAAATCTGACGTGCAATCGGACCCGCTTCACATCCCTTGCGACGTGTTATAGGGGCTGTGTAAAAGAGTTATCAGCACGAAGGCCAGAACCGGGATGGCCACGTGAGTTCGAATGAGCAATGTGCATGGATCCACAGATATGCCACCTTCTGTGGATCCATGCCTACATTACACCCTCAGTCGTTACCCGGACCCCGTCACTCCTGCTCGCGCTGCAACACCATCAACACCACCGAACGTCCGGTGACATCGAAGGTACTGTCGAACTCCAAGCGCTTGGCCTTGCGCTGCTCCGGCTGGTCAGTATCGATCAGGCAGCTCCAGTGCTCACCTTGCGGCACGCTGGGCAGCTTGAAGGGCACTACGTCATGGTGGGCATTGACAATCAGCAGCACGGTGGCCTGGTCGCCAGGACGGGCGATACCGCTGACCTGCGCGCGACCGTCGATCAGCATACCCAGGCATCGGCCATGGGGATCCTCCCATTGCTCCACGCCCATCTCGTTGCCGTCGGGGGCTAGCCAGGTGACGTCCTTTACACCGATCGCTTCGTTGTAATCGCCCACCAGGAAGTTGGAACGGCGCAGCACCGGATACGTCTGGCGCAGCTTGGTCAGGCGCTTGACGAAGGCCAGCAGGGCCTGGCCTTCCTCGTCCAGGTCCCAGTTGATCCAGCCGATTTCGCTGTCCTGGCAGTAGGCGTTGTTGTTGCCGTGCTGAGTGCGGCTGAACTCATCGCCCGCTACGATCATTGGCGTGCCCTGGGACAGCAGCAAGGTGGCGAAGAAGTTACGCATCTGACGCATGCGCAGCGCCTTGATGTCGGCATCCTCGGTCGGGCCTTCGACGCCGCAGTTCCAGGAGATGTTGTTGCTGGTACCGTCCTGGTTGTTTTCCTCGTTGTCCTCGTTGTGCTTGTCGTTGTACGACACCAGGTCGCGCAACGTGAAACCGTCGTGGGCGGTGATGAAGTTGACCGACGCATAGGGGCGCCGACCACGATTGTCGAACAGGTCGCCCGAACCGGTCAGGCGCGCAGCGAAGTCGGCCAGCTGGCCTTCGTGGCCTTTCCAGAAGGCGCGGGCGGTGTCGCGGAAGCGGTCGTTCCATTCGGCCCAGCCGGGGGCGAAGTTGCCCACCTGGTAGCCGCCTGGCCCACAGTCCCAGGGTTCGGCGATCAGCTTGACGCTGCGCAACAACGGGTCCTGGCGGCAGGTGACGAGGAAGCTGTGGCGCTCGCTGTAACCGTCGTGGTAACGGCCCAGAATGGTCGCCAGGTCGAAGCGGAAGCCGTCCACATGCATCTCGCCGGCCCAGTAGCGCAGCGAGTCGGTGACCAACTGCAGCACGCAGGGGTGGCTCAGGTCCAGAGTGTTGCCGGTGCCCGAATCGTTGATGTAGTAGCGCTTGTCGTCAGGCATCAAGCGATAATACGAGGCGTTGTCGATGCCGCGCATGGACAGGGTCGGACCACGCTCGTTGCCTTCGGCGGTGTGGTTGTAGACCACATCGAGAATCACCTCCAGGCCCTTCTCGTGAATGTGCGCGACCATCTCCTTGAATTCGGCGATCTTGCCACTGGCCAGGTACTTGGGGTGTGGCGCGAAGAACGCCAGGCTGTTGTAACCCCAGTAGTTGTTCAGGCCTTTGTCCAGCAGGTGCTGGTCGTTGACGAAGGCGTGGATCGGCAGCAACTCGATGCTCGAAACGCCCAGGTCCTTGATGTGCTTGAGCAGCTCGTCGTTGGCCAGGCCCGCGAAGGTGCCGCGCAGGTTTTCCGGCACCGCCGGGTGACGCATGCTGATACCGCGCGCGTGAGCCTCGTAGAACACAGTCTGTTCCCAAGGAATCTGCACGCGCTGGTCGCGGCCCCAGGTGAATGCCGGATCCACGACCTTGCACTTGGGCACGAAGGGCGCGCTGTCGCGCTCGTCGAACGAAAGATCGTCGTCGGGGTGGCCGAGGGTGTAGCCGAACAATGCCTCGGACCATTTCAGCTCACCCACCAGTTGCTTGGCATAGGGGTCGATGAGCAGCTTGTTGTGGTTGAAGCGGTGGCCGTTCTGCGGCTCATAGGGGCCGTACACGCGGTAGCCGTAGACCAGTCCTGGGTGAGCATCGGGCAGGTAGCCATGGTAAATCTCGTCGGTGTATTCCGGCAGTTCGATGCGCTCGAGTTCGTTCTCGCCGCTGGCGTCGAAGATGCACAGCTCGACCTTGGTGGCGTTGGCCGAGAACAGGGCGAAGTTGACGCCCAGTCCATCCCAGGTGGCACCCAGCGGGAAGGGCAGGCCTTCACGAATGCGGGTTGGCGCGACGGAACGGGTTTTCTTTGGGGTGCGTGCGGTCATGGCAGCTCTCGTCTAGCCAAACGAATGGAATAGGGTTGAGCGCCGTTGCCGTAGGAAGGCCGGCAACGACGCGGTGTCGCGACTGCGTTACTGCGCTGCGGGTTTCTTCGGTGCGCGCGGCTTTTTCGGTGGGGCAGGCTTGGCGCCCGGCAATGCCGCGGCCTTCGGCTCGGACGGAGCCTTGGGCTTGGCGGGTGCCTTCTTGGACTTGGGCGCCGGCGCTTTTGCTTCCGCCTCAGCCAACTTCACCGCTTTTTTCCAATGCTCTTCATCGCGACCGTGGGGTTTACCCTCCGATTCCCAGATCTGGTGGGCCAGTTCGCGAACACGCTTTTCATCGACACTCATTTAGACGCTCCTGATCTTCATGCTTGTTCAATCAACAGGTTGAGCGGACATTCCGACAGCACTTCGCTGAGCATCAGCTCCCTACTAGGGCTGACAACGGTGTTTGGGAAAAGTCCACTGCAAGTGGCAGGTGAAACGGCAAACGGCAGGATGACGCGGGTGTCGTCCCAGTTCTTCGCCGGAATCAACGGAATACTGGCCGCACCGAGCAGATCGCTGGCCAGACGCGGCACGACGATAATTGCCCGTTCTCCTTCGCCGAGTCGGGCGAAGGCCAACACCTTGTCGGCGTGGCGGCCCTGGGCATTGAGCGGCAGGTAGGCGCCCCGCTGGAACAGGGCGGGATGGGCGCGGCGTAGGTTCAGTACACGGGCGATCACCGATTGTTTCAGACGTCCGTCACGCCAGTGCGTCAGCAGATCGTGCAGCGGTGCTTCGTGCTCCAGGCTGGCATGTCGAGCCGCGTAATCCACCGGCCGGCGGTTGTCCGGATCGACCAGGCTCAGGTCCCAGTATTCGTTGCCTTGGTAGAGATCGGGCACGCCCGGGGTGGTCATGCGCAACAGGCTCTGCACCAGGCCGTTGAGCGCGCCGGGGCAGGCGATACGCTCGGCGGCGTCGGCCAGCGAATGGCGAAGGTGTTGATGGTCTTCGCTGATCAGCAAGCCTTCGAGATAGCGTGAACAGGCCTGCTCATATGCCTCGTTCGGCGCGGCCCAACTGCTGCGCAGCTTGGCTTCGCGCAGCGCTTTCTGCTGCCACTGGCCGACCCGTTCGGCGAACGCCTGCAAGCCTGCACGGTCGTCGCGGTCCAGCGTCAGCGGCCAACTGGCCAGTAGCGTCTGGAACAGCAGCATTTCATCGGCAGGGCTCGGCGCCGCACCGTCGTCCTGCCCGTCCAGCAGCGAATGGGCCAGTTCGCGCCAATGTTCGACGCGGCTGGCCAACCATGGCCCGCGCTCGCTGAGCACGGCCAGGCGCGCGCGGCAGTCTTCGCCGCGTTTGTGATCGTGGGTCGCGGTGGCCAGCAGATTGTCGGGAAAGTCGCGCAGGCGGCGCTGCGCCTCGTTATGGAACTCGGCCGGCGACGCGCTGAAGCGCTCGGCCTCGAAGCCTACATCGTTGCGCGAGAGCAGTCGTGCGCTGCGGTAGAACGCGGTGTCCTCCACGGCCTTGGCCGCGCTGGGGGCGGTGAGTTGCTGGAAGCGCACGCAGGCGTGACGCAGGCGCTTGCGCGCACGGCCAACGGGCAGTTCGCGCCAGGATTGGCCGCCGAGCCAGCGTTGCAACTGCTCCAGCAGCGGCCAATCGGCCTCGCTGAGCGATTGCCGGGCGCCTTCCATGGCCTGCTGGAAGAAGGGTTCGTCCTGCTCGGGACGGCCGCACGCGCTGATGTAGGTACGATAGACCGGGTAATGCTCGACCAGCGCCTGCACGCCCCGGCGGATCGCGCCCAGGGTCAGGTCACGGGTCATCAGGTCGTCGCGCGCCACGTGCAACAAGGCCTGGGCCACCGACTCGCAGTCGCCGGCCAGGCTGGCGTTGAGTACCAGGCGCCGGGCAGTGCGCACTTCTTCGTCGAACTCGGGGCGCTCGGCCACGCTGCGCCAGAGCTCGGTCAAGGGCGCTTCGCCCGCCGGATCGTGCTGTACCAGCGACACCTGGTTCATGAACTCATAGCCGGTGGTGCCATCGGTGAGCCAATCCAGGTGCAGGTGTTCGCCCGTGCCGAGGATCTTCTCCACATAGATCGGGAAGTGCTGCAGCGTCGCTTCGGTAGGGCGCTTGGCCAGCAGGGTATCCACTCGACGGCGCAAGTTGCGGCAATAACGGCGCGGATCGGCCAGGCCGTCGATGTGGTCGATGCGCAAGCCGTCCACCAAGCCGCGTTCGATCAGCTCGAAGAGCTTGGCATGGGTGGCTTCGAACACCGCCGAGCGCTCCACGCGCAGGCCGCCCAGTTCATTGATGTCAAAGAAGCGCCGCCAGTTGATGTCATCGGCAGCGGTGCGCCAGCTGGCCAGGCGATAGCTCTGGCGTTCGAGCAGCAAGTGCAGGCGCTGGAAACCGTCTTCGGTGTGACTGTCGAAGGCTTTTAGCGCCCGGTCGAGACTGGCGCCTTGGTTGACGCACTGGGCCAGCTCGGCTTGCAAAGGCGCTGCCTCGGCCAGCGGTTGGGTGGAGTCGTTCAGGGCGTCGAAACGCTTGCCCAGCGCTTGCAGCGCTGCGTCGTCGCTGTGGCCGAGGACGCGTCCGTAATCCAGTGGGCAGATCGGGAAGCGGTGCTCGTGATGCTCGACTTCCAGCACGCCGCGTTCGGCGTCGAAGGTCAGAGGCAGCTCGCCGTTTTGCAGGGCGACGCCGTAGTCGCTGCCCAGGAACGGCAGCAGCAACTGGCCCACTAGCAGCGGATCGCTTGAATGCCACTGGATATCGAAGAACTCGGCGTAGGGACTGCGCCGCCCCCAGGCCAGCAAGTCTTGCCACCAAGGATTGTCGGCGCCGCCGACCGCCATGTGGTTGGACACGGTGTCGAGGATCAGCCCCATGCCGTGCTCGCGCAGGGCAGCCACCAGGCGCAGCAGTGCGGCCTCGCCGCCCAGTTCCGGATTGACCAGGGTCGGGTCGACCACATCGTAACCGTGCCGGGAACCGGCGCGGGCTTTGAGAATGGGCGAGGCGTACAGGTGGCTGATGCCCAATCGGGCGAAGTAGGGCACCAAGGGCACGGCATCGTCGAGGGTGAAGTCGCTGTGAAATTGCAGGCGTTGGGTCGCAGTCAAGGCGTTCATCGGTCGCGCTCCCCGGCCTGGACCCGCGCTTGGGCCAGCAATTCCAGGCGGCGGGCGGCGTGTTCGTCATCCAGCAATTCGGTTACCGGACGCTCGAAGCGCCGTCGCCAGTTAGGGTGCCCATCGGTGGTGCCGGGCAGGTTGGGCTGCTCTTCCAAGCCCAGCAGGTCTTCGAGCGGAACCAGCACCAGCGGGGCGCGGGTGTGGCCGACATAGCGGATGGCAGCGTCGATCAAGGCGTCGTTATCCTTCAAGTGACCGTAGTTGGATTCCAAGGTACGGCGCAGGCCATGAATTTCCTGTTCGCGATCCTGCCGCCAATGCGACTCGGTGGCGGCGTCGATCAGTTCCAGGCGGTGATTCCAGTCGATGTCACGGGCCTTGAGCCAGCCGGCCAGCGGTGACAGATCGTGGGTGCCGGTGGTGGCCAGGGCTGAATCGGGCCAGTCCAACAGCGGCTTGAAATGGCCTGTGGAGCTCTGCTCGAAGGGCAGTACGCGCATGCCCAGCACGGCCTTGTCGGCCAGGCGCTCGCGCAGGCCTTCAGGCACGGTGCCCAAGTCTTCGCCGAGGATGATGGTCTGGTTGCGCACCGATTCGAGCGCCAGCAGCCGCAGCATGTCGTCGAACGGGTACTCGACGTAGGCGCCTTGCTTGGGTGTGGCGCCTCTGGGGATCAGCCACAGCCTGCGCAAGCCCATGACATGATCGATGCGCAGGCCGCCGGCATGGGCCATGTTGGCGCGCAGCATTTCGATGAAGGCGCGAAAGCCGTTGCGCTTGAGGCCTTCGGGCGAGAAGCCGCTTATGCCCCAGTCCTGCCCGGAGCGATTGAGAATGTCCGGCGGTGCGCCGACGGTGAGCTCGGCGAGCAGTTCGTCCTGACGGCTCCAGGCCTGGCTGCCGCCACCGTCGGCGCCGACCGCCAGATCGGCGATCAGGCCCACGCGCATGCCACTGCCGTTGGCCGCTTGTTGGGCGCGTTGCAGGCTGCGCTCGGTCAACCATTGGCAGAACGCTTGGAACTCCACTTGCGCAGGATACGCGGCGGCCATCGCCTCGACTTCGGCGGCGTCGGGTTGACTCCAGGCATCGGGCCATTCACGCCAATCGGCGCCCAGACCCTGCTCCACGGCTTCGGCCTGCAGCACTTCGAAACGGCAATGCTGCTCCAGGGCATCGCCTGCAGCCTCTCGGAAACTGTCGAAGTCCGAACGCAGGGGATGGTCACCCTTGCTGAACTCTTCGTAGAGCGTCCTGAGCAGCTTGTGCCGCACGTCGGCGGCACGCGGCCAGTCGACCAACGCTTGCTGTTCCAGGTCTTCCAGGCTTTCGGTGAGTCCAGCCATCTCAGCGGCCATGCGCACCTCTCGTTCGCCCAGCACCACCGAAGGGCTGGCGTAGAGGTAGTTGAGCAGCAGGCGGCTGGAGGGGGAATAGGGGCTGAAATGTTGTTGGTCGAACAGCGACAAGGCGTGAATCGGGCTGATCGCCAAGGCATCGGCGCCGCGCTCGGCAGCACTGCGGGCAAATTGCTCCAGCGCCAGGCAGTCGCCGAAGCCGCCATCGCCCGGGCGACGCAAGCTGTAGAGTTGCGCCGACAATCCCCAGCAGCGGGGTGGCTGTTGCTCGACCACGTCCGTGAGGCTATAGCAGCGCGCAGGGGCGACGGCCACGGTAAAGGTGCGCCCGTCAATGTCGAGACGGTGATAGCCGATCGGCAGCTCGCCGGGCAACTGCGCCTGGGCGTCGAGCGTGAGCGTGCGCGAGGTGCCGTCTTCGAGCGAACAGCGCACCGCGCTGTCGGCCGTGAACCAGCGTTCGAGCGCCAAGGGTTTTTCCAGGTCCACCGTCAGCAGGGGCGGGAGATGGTCGCTGTCATGTGCCTCATCCAGCGCAGCCAGGCTGCGCTCGATGGCGGCGTCGTCTTCGGCAGGCAATCCCAGGCCCTGCAGGACACCGCGCAGGGCTTCATCGGTAACGCGTTGCGGGCGATCGTTGGCATCGGTCCAGTCACGGGCCAGGCCTGCGCGGGCGGCGAGGCGGTGCAGCGGCGTATCGCTCATGGCGTCTCCTGGCGAGGGGAAAGCAGACTGACCACACAGCTATAGGCGGCCAGGGTGGAGTCCGGGTGGGCGTTGTCGCTGCTGTCGAACAGGCGCGAGTCGGCGCCCGGTAAGGTTATGGGCTGCGCCGCTGGCCCAAGGTTCAGATCGATTCGCAGCTCACTGCCATCGCCCAGGCGCCAGCGCGCTGTGAGGGCCTTTTCGCCGATGACCTCAGCGCCCAGGGCGCGACTGCCGACCAGGCGCGGCATCAGCGTGCGCTGGCGGATATGCAGCAGTTGGTGATACAGACCATGCCAGCCGGCGAGCACCTGCTTGCCGGCGGGATGCGAGGCGGTGAAGGTGTCCAACGCATTGGGGTCGGGAATATGCTCGCGTTTTTCCGGGTCGGCGAACGCGGCGAAGTGTTCGAATTCGGCGCGACGGCCTTCGCGAACGGCATCGGCCAGTTCGTCGTGGAAGTCGGTGAAGAACAGGAAGGGTCGGCAACTGCCTTCCTCGTCGCCCATGAACAGCAGCGGGATCATCGGCGACAACAGCAACAGCCCTGTCGCGGCGCGCAGTGCCTGAGGCGGGCACAGCCGCGTCAAGCGCTCGCCCAGCGCCCTGTTGCCGATCTGGTCGTGGTTTTGCAGGAACAGCACGAAGGCGCTGGGTGGCAAATGGCCGCTGGGCTCGCCTCGCGGTTCGCCCTTGCGGTTGGGCTGGCCCTGAAACACGAAGCCTTCGCCCAGGCAGCGCGCGAGCTTGGCAATGGGCTGGTCCTTGTAGTCCTCGTAGTAACCTTCGGTTTCGTCGGTGAGCAGCACATGCAAGGCATTGTGGCCATCGTCGTTCCACTGGGCGTCGAAGCCCTGTTCCAGGAGCGCTGCCTGATTATGTTCGTTCTCCAGCACCAGCCAGACCTGTCGGCCTGGTTCGACCGCTTCGCGCACGCGCGCGGCCAGTTCGACGAGGAAATCCGGTTGATTGATCGCGTGCACCGCATCCAGGCGCAGGCCATCGATGCGGTAGTCGCACAGCCACATCAGCGCGTTCTGGATGAAGAATTCGCGCACTTCGGGGCGGCGGAAATCAATGGCCGCGCCCCAGGGGGTCTGACGATCCTCACGGAAGAAGGTGCTGGCGTACTGGGGCAGGAAATTGCCATCGGGGCCGAAGTGGTTGTAGACCACGTCAAGCATGACCATCAGACCGTGGCTGTGGGCCTGGTCGACCAAGTGGCAGAGATCGGCGGGCGAACCATAGGTATGCTGCGGGGCGAAGGGCAGGGCGCCGTCGTAACCCCAGTTGCGCTCGCCGGGAAATTGGTTGACGGGCATTAACTCAATGGCGGTGATACCCAGTTCGGCCAGGCGCGGCAGTTGCTGGGCCACGCCTTGGTACCCCCCCAGCACGCCCACATGCAGTTCCTGAATCACTGCCTCGTGCCAAGGCCGGCCTTGCCAGGGGTGCTCCCAGGAGTAGTGAGACAATTCGACGATTTCACTCGGGCCGTGCACGCCTTCAGGCTGATAGCGAGAGGCCGGATCGGCCACTTTCAGCTCATCGTCGATCTTGAAGAAGTATCGGTCACCCGGTGTGCAAGGGGCGATGCCGGCGAACCAGCCATCGTGCTCGGGCAGCAGCGTGACCGCTGGCTGCCCTTGGATTTCCACGCTCACGTTGCGCGCGTCCGGCGCCCAGAGGGCGAAGCGCGCCGACGTGGCGTCCATTGAATGTGCGCCATGCCTGTGCATCTTCACACCTCGTTGTCAGTAGGCGCCGGCGTGTGCCTGGCAGACCAGTTCCTCGTACAGGCGGGCATAGGGTTCCACCGCCTGGCACCAATTGAAGGGTTGAGTCATGGACAGGCAGCGCATGGCGTTGAGCAGGTCCTTATGGGCATGCACGTAAAATGCCCGGCTCAGCGCTTCGCGGTAGCTGTCCACGGTCGACTCGTTGAACAGGAAGCCCGTGACGCCATCTTCGATGGTGTCAGCCAAGCCACCGGTGTTGCGCGCCACCGGCAGCGAGCCGAAGCGCTGGGCGTACATTTGGCTGAGTCCGCATGGCTCGTAGCGCGACGGCATGAGCAGGAAATCGCTGCCGGCGAACATGCGGCGGGCGTCGGTTTCGTTGAAGCCGATGCGCACGCCGATGCGGCCCGGGTGGCGCAGGGCCAGCTCGCGCATGGCCTGCTCTTCCTCTGGCTCGCCGCGACCGATGATCGCGATCTGGCCGCCCTGACGGACGATGTCTTCGGCCACACCCAAGGTCAGGTCCAGACCTTTCTGGTAGACCAGGCGCGATACCACAGCGAACAGCGGACCTTCGGACGGTTCGAGGCCGAACAGTTCACGCACCTGATCGGCGTTGCGTGCCTTGCCCTCCCAGTCGTTGAGGCTGAAATTGTGCTCCAGGTGAGTATCGGTGGCCGAATCCCAGCTTTCGTCGATGCCGTTGGGGATCCCACCGAGCAAGCCTTGCTGGGCCTTGCTGGCCAGGAAACCGTCCAGGCCGCAGCCGAACTCGGGGGTGGTGATTTCCTGGGCGTAGGTGGCGCTCACGGTGGTGATGTGACTGGAGTAGGCCAGGCCCGCCTTGAGGAACGACAGCTTGCCGTAGAACTCCATGCCTTCCTGCTGCATGGCATGGTCGGGGATGGCCAGCTCGGGGCTGCAGGCGCGGCTGAACACCCCCTGATAGGCCAGGTTGTGAATGGTGAACAAGGTCGCGGTATTCAGGCCGCGCCAGTGCATGTACGCCGGCGCCAGGCCTGCTGGCCAGTCGTGGGCGTGCACCAGGTCCGGGCGCCAGTGCATCATGCCTTCGCCTGCGGCGATATCGGCGGCCGCCAGGCCCAGACGGGCGAAGCGGATATGGTTGTCTGGCCAGTCGCGACCGTTGTTGGCGCCGTAGGGAGTGCCTTCACGCTCGTACAGCTCGGGGCAGATCAGCACATAGATGACCAGGCCATCGGGCAGGTCCATGCGGCCGATCTTGCACGGTGGCAACGCGGCATGGCCAGCCAATTCGCCGACGATATGGATGGGGTTGTCACTGTCGACCACTTGCGGATAGCCGGGAATCAGCACGCGTACGTCGTGCAGGTGGGCCATGGCGCGGGGCAGGGCAGCGGATACATCACCCAGCCCGCCGGTCTTGACCAAATCGGCGAATTCCGAGGTGACGAACAACACCTTGCGCTTGAGCGGGTTCTGACCGCGCTGGATACCGGGTGCCTTGCCTGTCGTGACGAACCCTGGTGGCAGGGGCCCGCTATTATCGGGGTTGAACAGTTCTACATGAGGCTCGACAGCGGCACTGATCATTACTTCTCTCCATCCCTTGCGCTGGTGGGTGCGTCACCCATCGCGTTATCTCGTATTGGTTTTCGCCTTTTGTTACAGGTGTTCGTGATGCGATCCTTGCCCCTGAGTCGTGCACAGCAACACCGCGCGCTCGAAAGTCCGGTCGAGCGGGCGTTTGGACTGATTGGGGTGGGCGGGCTGGCGCGTGAGGTGATCCTCTTGCGCGGCCTACTTAGTTGCTGACCTACCCATGTTTTGGAAAGTTCTACTTATTTTGCAGTCGCTGCCTTCACTGGTTGTCGAGGGAGGGCCGAAAGGTGGCACTCACCGTCTGACACAGCAAAACACGGGCCGAGCCTGAGTGTAGGTGACGAAAGGTAGCGGCGGTGACCCACCGGTCACATTTTCCATGACCGTTGATCTGCGCAAACGTTGGCGGCAGAGCACGCGCCGTTGGAGGTGCCCGGAAAGGGAGCAGAGCGAGGCGCGGGAGAAGGGCGTAAAGTCGAGCGATGGGGCCTTATCAGGCCCCGAAACAGTGCGTGAGGGTCAGAACTGGGGCAGTTTGCCGTTCAGGCGAGCTTCTTCGAGCATCAGGTTGAGCTGGGCCACCTGCGCGCGCAATTGATCACGCTCGTCGCGAAGCTGACGCAGTTCGTCGCGGCGTACGGTGACGTAGAGGGTCTGGGTGGCGGTGGCAGGCATGACGGTACCCATGAGTACACCTCGCAGTTTGGCTGGTGACGGTAGTAAGCGTAGACGCTTCGTGCGGCGCGCATTTTGAATTCTTTGCCAGGCGATGGGAACTTTTTTGTTTATCGTGGTCATGCCGTTCGTCGGTGAACCCTGGGGCGGCGCGCTGGACTAACCTGAATCACCGAACCGCGTTGTCATTCATTCGCAAAGAGGGAGCATCGGCACATGCAACTGGGAATCGTCGGGCTGGGCCGCATGGGCGGCAACATTGCAAGGCGCCTGATGCGCGCCGGCCACCAGACGGTGGTGCACGATCGCAACCGCGACGCGGTCACGGCTTTGGCCGGCGACGGCGCGCAAGGCGTTGACGACCTCGCCGCCATGGTCCAGGCGCTGCAGGCGCCGCGTGCCGTCTGGGTGATGCTGCCGGCCGGGGAGCCGACCGAGCAGACCATCGCGCAGTTGGCCGACCTGCTCGAGCCGGGCGATGCGATCATCGACGGTGGCAATACGTTCTACAAAGATGACATGCGCCGCGCCGCCGAACTGGCCACGCGCGGCCTGCATTACCTGGACGTGGGCACCTCCGGCGGCGTCTGGGGCCTTGAGCGCGGCTACTGCATGATGATCGGCGGCGAGCGTGAGGTGTTCGAGCGCCTGGAGCCGCTGTTCGCTGCCCTGGCCCCAGGCGTCGGCGACATTCCCCGCACCCACGGGCGCAGCGGCGAGCCGGTGCGTGCCGAACACGGTTACATCCATGCCGGTCCACCCGGCGCCGGGCACTACGTGAAGATGGTGCACAACGGCATCGAGTACGGCCTGATGCAGGCCTACGCCGAAGGCTTCGACCTGCTGCGCAGCAAAGGTGGCAACGAGCTGCCGGAAGACCAGCGCTTCGACCTGAACGTGGCCGAGATCGCCGAGGTGTGGCGGCGCGGCAGCGTGGTCACCTCGTGGCTGCTGGACCTGACCGCCGACGCCTTGGTGGCCGACCCGCAACTGGCCCAGTTCAGCGGCTCGGTATCCGACAGCGGCGAAGGTCGCTGGACGGTGGACGCCGCCGTGGAGCAGGCGGTGCCGGTTCCGGTGCTGTCCAGCGCGCTGTTCGCGCGCTTCCGCTCACGCCAGCAGCAAGGCACCTTCGGTGACAAGGTGCTGTCTGCCATGCGCCTGGGCTTCGGTGGCCACGTCGAGAACAAACGCCCATGAGCAAACGAACCACGCCCGCTGCACCGCCCTGCACGCTGTTCCTCTTCGGCGCCAATGGCGACCTGGTCAAGCGCCTGTTGATGCCGGCGCTGTACAACCTCAGTCGTGATGGCCTGTTGGACCGCAACCTGCGCATCGTCGGCGTCGACCACAACGAAGCCAGCGCCGAACAATTCGCCGAACGCCTGCATGCCTTCATGGCTGGCCGCGACAAAGGGGGCGAGGGCGCACCGCCCAGCCTCGATCCCGACCTCTGGGCGCGCCTGGCCAAGCGCCTCGACTACCAGACCGGTGATTTCCTCGACCCGGCCACCTACCAGGCCTTGGGCAAGCGCATCGACAAGACCCGCCACGGCAATGCGATTTTCTACCTCGCCACCTCGCCGCGCTTCTTCCCGGAAGTGGCGCAGCGCCTGGGCGAAGCGGGGCTGCTCGACGAGTCCGGCGGTGGTTTCCGCCGGGTGGTGGTGGAAAAACCCTTCGGCACCGACCTGGCCAGCGCCGAGGCGCTCAACGCGTGCCTGCTGAAGGTGATGAGCGAGCGGCAGATCTACCGCATCGACCATTACCTGGGCAAGGAAACGGTGCAGAACATTCTGGTCAGCCGCTTCTCCAACGGGCTGTTCGAATCGTTCTGGAACAACCACTACATCGATCATGTGCAGATCACGGCCGCCGAAACCGTTGGCGTCGAGACGCGCGGGGCGTTCTACGACAGCACCGGCGCGTTGCGCGACATGGTGCCCAACCACCTGTTCCAGTTGCTGGCGATGGTGGCGATGGAGCCGCCCGCGGCGTTTGGCGCCGATGCGGTTCGCGGTGAAAAAGCCAAGGTGATCGGCGCGATCCGACCCTGGACGCCGAAGCTGGCCCTGAAGAACTCGGTGCGCGGGCAGTACGGCGCTGGCAAGCGCCTGGCCGGTTACCGCCAGGAAAGCAACGTCGATAAAGACAGCCGTACCGAGACCTACGTGGCGCTGAAGGTGATGATCGACAACTGGCGCTGGGCCGGCGTGCCGTTCTACCTGCGCACCGGCAAGCGCATGAGCGTGCGCGACACCGAGATCGCCATCTGCTTCAAGCCGGCCCCTTATGCGCAGTTCCGCGAGTCGGCGCTGGAGCGGCCCAAGCCCAACTACCTGAAGATCCAGATCCAGCCGAACGAGGGCATGTGGTTCGACTTGCAGGCCAAGCGCCCCGGCCCGGAGCTGGTGATGGAGAACGTCGAGCTGGGTTTCGCCTACAAGGACTTCTTCAAGATGACCCCGGCCACCGGCTACGAAACCCTGATCTACGACTGCCTGACCGGTGACCAGACGCTGTTCCAGCGCGCCGACAACATCGAGAACGGTTGGCGTGCAGTGCAGCCCTTCCTCGACGCCTGGGCCAAAGGCGGTGAGGTGCACGAGTATGCGGCGGGCGAAGATGGCCCCGAGGCGGGTGACGAATTGCTCACCCGCGACAAGCGCGAATGGCACCGCCTGGGGTGAAGTGACTGAGCCAGGGCCGCCGGTGCGGCCCTGGCGGGTGACTCAGTCCAGGTCCGCCGCCGAATGGCGCTCCGGTACCTGGCTGTCTTGCTCGCCCCAGGTGCGATTGACCCGGGTGCCACGCTGCACCGCCGGGCGTGCGGCGATGCTGTTGGCCCAGCGCTGCACGTTGGGGTAGTCCTGCACCGAGAGGAATTCGGCGGCGCCATACAAGTTGCCACGCACCAATTGCCCGTACCACGGCCACACCGCGATGTCGGCGATGCTGTAGTGTTCCCCGCCCAGGAACGGGCTTTCGGCCAGGCGGCGTTCCAGGACGTCCAACTGACGCTTGGCTTCCATGCTGAAGCGGTTGATGGCGTATTCGATCTTCTCCGGTGCATACACGTAGAAATGCCCGAAACCGCCGCCCAGGTAAGGTGCCGAGCCCATCTGCCAGAACAGCCAGTTCAAGGTTTCGGTGCGCGCTGCCGGGTTGGCAGGCAGCAAGGCGCCGAATTTTTCCGCCAGGTGCAGCAGGATCGAGCCGGATTCGAACACCCGCACGGGCGGCTCGACGCTGCGGTCGAGCAGGGCGGGGATCTTCGAGTTCGGGTTGACCTGCACGAAGCCGCTGGAGAACTGATCGCCCTCGCCGATGCGGATCAGCCAGGCGTCGTACTCGGCGCCGGCATGCCCCAGGGCCAGCAGCTCTTCGAGCATGATGGTGACCTTCACGCCATTGGGCGTGGCCAACGAATACAGTTGCAGCGGCTGCTCGCCCACGGGCAATTCGCGTTCATGGGTGGGGCCGGCGATCGGGCGGTTGGTGCTGGCGAACTGGCCACCTGAGGCGGCATCGTTCTTCCACACCTTCGGGGGAACGTAGGGGCTTTTGCTCATCCGATCTCATCTCCTGAGTGTCTTCGATCCCTGTGCGATCGCCGGATGCGATCAGGGTTCGGTGCACAAGACTAGGGCAGGATGAGCGGTGCTGGGAAGTCTTGCCGTAGCAGTGCAGCGGTAATCTGAAGGACGGTGCTTACCCGCGCGCGCCGTCTTTCAGCTTCAGGCCCCGTGCGGCTCAGTGTGCGCCGGCCGCTTTGCTCAGGTCGCTCTCGGCCCATTGGGTGTAGACGCACGCATCGGCCACCGCCCAGCGCACCTTCACCCGGTCACCGGGGCGCATCGGCATGCCGGCCGCCGACAGCGCCTTGACCGTCATCGCGGTACCACCGTCGGTGTGCACATGGCAGGTCTGGCTCTCGCCGAGGAACAGCAGTTCGCCGACCTTGGCCTCGACCTCGTTCCAGCCTGCTGGCAGTGGCTCGCGGCTCGCCTGCTCGCTGCTCAGTGCCAACGCCTTCTCCGGCCTCACCATCACCAGCGCCGGCTGACCGGCGGCGAGCCCGGCGGTCAGGCGGATCGCCAAGGGTTGGCCTTCGAAGGTCGCCGCACCATGACCGGTGGCGCTGACCCGCAGGAAGTTGGAGTTGCCCAGGAACGACGCAACGAACGCATTGGGCGGATTCTGGTAGAGGTCATAGCCGCTGCCCAGGCCGACGATCTTGCCGTGGCTGAAGATGGCGATGCGCTGGGACAGGCGCATCGCCTCCTCCTGGTCGTGGGTCACGTAGACGATGGTGATGCCCAGGCGCCGGTGCAACTGGCGCAACTCGTCCTGCAGGTCTTCGCGCAGTTTCTTGTCCAGCGCGCCGAGCGGTTCGTCCATCAGCAGAATGCGCGGCTCGTACACCAGCGCCCGAGCAATGGCCACGCGCTGTTGCTGGCCGCCGGACAGTTGCGCCGGGCGCCGATGGGCGAACGATTCCAATTGCACCAGCTTGAGCATGGCGTCCACGCGCTTGGCGATCTCGGCGCTGGCCAGCTTGCGGATGGTCAGCGGGAACGCGATGTTGTCGCGCACGCTCAGGTGCGGGAACAGCGAGTAGCGCTGGAACACCATGCCGATGTCGCGCTTGTGCGGCGGCACGTTGACCAGCGACTGGCCGTCGACCAGGATCTGCCCGCTGCTGGGCGTCTCGAAACCGGCCAGCATCGACAGCGTGGTGGACTTGCCCGAGCCGCTGGAGCCGAGGAAGGTGAGGAACTCGCCGTCCTGGATGTCCAGGCTGATGTCGTCGACCGCGGCGAAGTCGCCGTAGTGCTTGTTCAGGTTGCGCAGGCTGACCAGGGTCTTGGCCTGCGCGGTGTCTTGGATGACTGCACTCATGGTTGTTGTCTCCGGCACTCAGGCGTTGATTTCGTTGCGACGGCGCAGGGCGCTGGCGATGACCATGACCAGGATCGACAGGCCGATCAGCAAGGTCGAAGCCACGGCGATCACCGGACTCAGGTCCTGGCGCAGGGTGGTCCACATCTTCACCGGCAGGGTCTGCAGGTCAGGGCTGGCCATCATCACGCTGAGCACCACTTCATCCCAGGACACCAGGAAGGCGAACAGTCCGCCGGCGATCATGCCGGGGCGGATCGCCGGGAAGGTCACCTTGAACACCGCCTGCAGTCGCGAGGCGCCACAGATCACCGCTGCATCCTCGATCGACTGATCGAACAGCTTCAGCGAGTTGATGATCGAGATGATGGTGAAGGGCAGGGCGACGATCACATGGCTGACCACGAAGGCGAACAGCGTGCCGGTGTAGCCGAGCTTGAGAAACAGCGCGTAGACCGCCACGGCGATGATCACCAAAGGCACGATCATGGGCAGGGTGAACAGACCGTAGAGCATTTCGCGCCCGGGGAAACGCCCACGCACCAAGGCGAAGGCGGTGGGCAGGCCCAGGGCCACGGCGGCGATGGTGGTGAGCACGGCGACCTTGAGGCTGGCCAGGGCGGCGTCCATCCACTCGGGGTTGGAGAAGAACTGGGTGTACCACTTGACGGTCCAGCCGGGCGGCGGGAACACCAGCCACTGCGAGGAGCCGAACGACAGCAGCACGATGAACACCACCGGCAGCAGCAGGAAGGCGGCGATGATCCCGGTGGTCAGGTACAGGCCCGTGCGCAGCGGACGACCCATGGCGTTGGGGGACAGGAGCATGACGGATTACCTCGCGTTGCCGACCGGGGATTCCGGCTGCAGCTTCAGGTACAGGTAGAAGAGCACCAGGGTGATGGCCACCAGCAATGCCGCCGCGGCGCTGGCCAGGCCCCAGTTCAGGAACGACTGCACCTGCTGGATGATGAACTCAGGCAGCATCATGTTCTGCGCACCGCCCAGCAGGGCCGGGGTGACGTAGTAACCGAGCGACATCACGAACACCATCAGCGCACCGGAGAACAGCCCCGAGCGGCACAGCGGAATGAACACCCGCCAGAAGTTGGTCCAGGGGCTGGCGCCGCAGATCGAACCGGCCTGCAGCACCATCGGGTCCAAGGCCTGCATGGTCGCCTGCAAGGGCAGGACGATGAACGGGATCATGATGTAGCTCATGCCGATCACCACGCCGGTGAGGTTGTGCACCATCTCCAGCGGGGCGTCGATGATGCGCAGGGCCATCAGCAGCTTGTTGACCACCCCCGAGCCCTGCAGCAGCACCAGCCAGGAGTAGGTGCGCGCCAGCAGGCTGGTCCACATCGACAGCAGCACGATGTTCAGCAGCCAGCGGCCCCAGCCACGCGGCACCAGGGTGATCGCCCAGGCCAGCGGAAAGCCCAGCAGCACGCTGATCAACGTCACCAGGCCGGCTACCGAGAAGGTGTTGAACAGCACCCGGGCGTAGGCGGAGTTGGCGAACAGTTGTTCGTAGTTGCCCAGCCCCGGCACCGGCTCCAGCACGCCGCGCAGCAGCAGGCCGATCAGCGGCACGAAGAAAAACAGGCCGAGGAACAGCAGCGCCGGCAGCAGGTTGCCGCTGCCCCGCCAGCGCTGGCTCAGGGGCACGCGGCGCAAGGCCGCCCGCGGGGTGCCGGGGTCGGCACCTTGGGCGTTATGCAGGGCATTGATGGCGACTTTCATTTGACCAGCCACTCGTTCCAGCGCGCGGCGATGGCCTGGCCGTTCTTGGCCCAGTAGGCGAAGTCGAGCGTCACCTGATCCTGGGCGTGGGCGGTCGGCAGGTTAGGTGCCAGTTGCGGGTCCAGGCGCTGGATGCTGTCGAGGTTGACCGGAGCGTAGGCGGTGGCGTTGGCGAAGTCGGCCTGGCCTTTGGCACTGCTGGCGTTGGCCAGGAACTTCATGGCCGCGTCCTTGTTCTTGGCGCCTTTGGGAATGACCAGGAAGTCGGCCATGACCAGGTTCTGTTTCCAGCTCACGCCTACCGGCGCGCCGTCTTGCTGCAGGGCATAGAGCCGGCCATTCCAGAACTGCCCCAGGGTCGCTTCGCCTGAGGCCAGCAGTTGCTGCGACTGGGCACCGCCGCCCCACCAGACGATGTCTTTCTTGATGGTGTCGAGCTTCTTGAAGGCGCGGTCCAGATCGAGCGGGTAGAGCTTGTCGGCCGGGACGCCATCGGCCAGCAGGGCCAGCTCCAGCACGCCGGGGCTTGGCCACTTGTACAGGGCGCGTTTGCCAGGATAGGTCTGGGTGTCGAACAGCGCGCTCCAGTCCACCGGCTTGTTGGCGCCGAGCTTGCCTTCGTTGTAGCCGAGCACGAAGGAGAAGAAGAACGAACCGACGCCGTGGTCGGAGACGAAGCGCGGGTCGATCTTGTCGCGCTGGAGGGTGTTGAAGTCCAGCGGTTCGAGCAGGCCTTCGCTGGCCGCGCGCAGGGCGAAATCCGCTTCCACATCGACCACGTCCCACTGCACGTTGCCGCTTTCGACCATGGCCTTGAGCTTGCCGTAGTCGGTGGGGCCGTCCTGCACGACCTTGATGTTGCTGCTCTTGCTGAAGGGGTCGGCCCATGCCTGTTTCTGGGCGTCCTGGGTGGTCCCGCCCCAACTGACGAAGTTCAGGCTGTCGGCGGCCTGGGTGGTCTGGCAGGCCAGGGACAGCAGGCTGGCGGACAGCACTGCGGTGACGCGTTTACTCAACAGCATGGTTACGCCCTCGTGACTTTTGTTATTCGAGGCGGGGCTGTGTCGCGCCCGCCCATTGTATTCGGGAGCCGCTATTTGGAGTGGAATCTGGCCGTGGTGTGAGTGTAGGCACGGCCGGTAGCATTAAGGTCTACGGGATATCATATTATGGTATTCCAAACTTTTCGCAAGAGGGAGTTGGCGACCGGCCATCACTGCGTCACCCCCTCACGCGAGCATAGTGGGCTCGAATGGCACGCTCTCCACGACTTCCAGTTCATACCCGGCCAGCCCGGCATATTTGAGCGGCGGCCCCAGATGGCGCAGCTTGCCCACGCCCAGGTCCTGCAGGATCTGCGCCCCGGTGCCGACCTCCGAGTACACCTTGGTTTGCCCACGCTGGTACGGCCGAGGCGCCTGGGTGAGGTGCGGCACCCGTTCGAGCAGGGCCTGGGACGATTCGTGATTGGCCAGCACCACCACCACACCGCTGCCTTCGGCGGCCACCCGTTGCAACGCCGCCCACAAGGTCCAGTTGGCAGGGCCGGCATACTCGGCGCCGACCAGGTCGCGCAGGGGATCGATGACATGCACACGCACCAGGGTCGGTTGCTCGCGGTGGATCTGGCCCATGACCATGGCCATGTGCACGCCGCCTTCGATGCGGTCCTCGAAAGTGACCAGGCGGAAGGTGCCATGCACGGTCGGCAGTTCGCGTTCGCCGATGCGTTTGACGGTCTGCTCGGTGCTCAGGCGGTAGTGGATCAGGTCGGCGATGGTGCCGATCTTGATGCCGTGCTGTGCGGCGAAGCGCTCCAGGTCCGGGCGCCGCGCCATGCTGCCGTCGTCGTTGAGCACTTCGACGATCACCGAGGCCGGGGCGAAGCCGGCCAGGCGCGCCAGGTCGCAGCCGGCTTCGGTGTGGCCAGCGCGGGTCAGCACACCGCCCTCGCGGGCCCGCAGGGGAAAGATATGACCGGGCTGCACCAGGTCTTCAGGGCGGGCATCGGCGGCCATGGCGGCGGCCACGGTGCGCGCCCGGTCGGCGGCGGAGATGCCGGTGGTGACGCCGCTGGCCGCCTCGATCGACACCGTGAACGCCGTGCCAAAGGCGCTGGCGTTGCTGGGCACCATCTGTTCCAGGCCCAGGCGTTGGCAGTGCTCGTCGGTGAGGGTCAGGCAGATCAGCCCGCGTGCTTCGCGCGCCATGAAGTTGATGACCTGGGCGTTGCAGCATTCGGCGGCGATCAGCAGGTCGCCTTCGTTTTCCCGGTCTTCATCGTCCACCAGCAGGACCATCTTGCCCTGGCGGTAGTCTTCGAGAAGTTCTTCGATGCGGTTGAAGGCCATGTTGCACGCTCGCGATGATCGGTGAAGTATTGTGGTATACCATAATACATAAATCACCCTAAGAGGAGCGCGCTGGATGAAGGCCTATTGGATCGCCCACGTAGAGGTCACCGACCCGCAGCAGTATCAGCAGTACACCCAGCGCGCGCCTGCGGCGTTCGCGGCTTACGGCGGACGTTTTCTGGCCCGGGGGGGCCAGAGCGAGGCGTTGGAGGGAAGGACCACGCCGCAACGCAGCGTGGTGATCGAGTTCGATTCGTACGAGCAGGCGTTGGCCTGCTATCGGTCGGATCTCTATCAGGACGCCTGCCAGTATCGGCACGGCGCGGCCATGGCCGAGGTCATCATCGTGGAAGGGTTCGAGCCGTAGCGCCCACAGCGGCCGCCATCGACCTGAAAGATCGATTGGATTTCATATTCAGTACCAGGCGATCAGGACCGCGAGTGGCCCTGATCGCTCGGCGTCAGGCGTGTGCCAGGGTGCGCTCAGGGCTCACCGGGCGTAGCCAGGTGCTCAGGACCAGCAGCAGCCCGGCACCTATCGCCATCACTGCCCAGGCCCAATGCAAGGAGCTGAGTTGGTCGCGTACCACCCCGGCCACCACGGGCATGCTCGCGGCGATGAGGTAGCCGCCGCCTTGCACGAAGGCCAGCAGCGATCCGGCTTCGGCCGGCGAGCGGGCGCGGTCGAGGGTCACGATCAGCGACAGTGGGAACAGTGCGCCGATGCCCAGCCCCAGGCACAGCACGGCCAGCAGGTACAGTGTCAGCGGCGCGGTCATCAGGCACAGCAGGCCGCCGATCAGCAGCAGGATCACCAGTGCCAAAGGCCGACGGCGATCCGGATAACGGTGAATCAGCGCCGACACCAACAGCCCGGCGATGACCTCGGTGATCGTCAGCGCGCCCAGCAGATAACCGGCGCTTCTCGCCGGCCAGCCCAGCTCGACGAAGAACGGTGGCAGCCAGGCCAGCACCAGCGTGTAGGCCCCGGTGCCGATCCCGAAGAACACCAACAGCAACCAGGCACGGCCGCTGCGCCAGGGCAGTGCAGCGGCCGACGCCTGGCCGTGTACATGGCCGGCCGCCAGCAGCCAGGCGATCAAGGCGATCATCGCCGGCAACGCGGCATAACCCAGGGTCAGGTTCCAGCCCAGCATGCCGGCGCTGGGTGCGGCCAGGGCTGCGGCCAGCGCCGCCCCGGCCATGATGCCCGTGGTGAACAGGCCCATGAGCATACCGGCGCTGTGCGGATGATTGCGCTTGATGTAGGCCGGCATCAGCGACTGGATCACGGCGATGCCGACCCCGCCCACAGCGGCGCTGGCGATCAGCGCGGCGGACGACTCGACATAGGTGCGCACCGCGCAGGCCGCCGCGATCAGGGTCATGCCCATGGCCACGCCCCTGACCTCGCCGACCCGGCGTTGCAGCCACGGGCCGGCGAGGGCGAACAGGCCCATCATCATCACCGGCAGCGTGGTCAGCAGGCCGCCCTGCAGGTTGCTCAGGCCCAGGTCGGCCTGCAGCACATCCAGCAACGGTCCGATCGAGGCCATGATCGGCCGCAGGTTGATGCCCACCAGCAGCGCCAGGACCACCACGCAGGCTTTGGAAGGGGTATCGCCCATTTCAGTGCAACTCCTGCAGGAAACCAGAACGTGCCCGGTGGGCTGCCGTGGCATGGGAAACGTTGAAGACATGAGGGTGACCTGCAAGGGTATTGAGGTGTACGTGGGCACTGTCCCGAGAGAGCGGTCGAGCGTATTTCGAGGCGATCGGCGCGCTGTCGACGCGCAGGTCGGGTACGATTGCGCGGCGCCCCAGGCTCAGCGGCACCGCCAGCGCATTGCGCCCAGGCCGGTCGGTAGTGCCCCGGCCGCGCGGCAATCGCGCAGTGACGCCGGACCCGGCGTGAATGTCGCGATCGCGATTTCGGTCGTGTTCGAAGAACGCCATGTCCTCTCCCGGTTCATAACTCGTGCATATCAAGATAACTTAACGTTAAGATACTTGGGAAGCGCCAGGTGATGGCAGGGATATGGCCCATACAGTTCAGGGTGAACGAACGGTGACGCAATGAAAGATCATGTCGATTTCGTCGTCGCGCAGTGGGCGCAGGCGATGCCCTCGGTGGACGCCTCGTCCATGGAGGTGTTCGGGCGCATGGCGCGCCTGCAGAAGCACCTGGAGCGCCGGCGCGGCGCGGTGCTGGAACAATACGGTTTCAAGGAGGGTGAGTTCGATGTAATGGCGACGCTGCGCCGTGCCGGTGCGCCCTATCAACTCACGCCGACCGAACTGTACAACTCACTGCTGATCACCTCTGGGGCGATGACCAACCGCCTCAACCGGCTCAAGGACGCCGGCATGATCGAACAACTCCATGACGCCGCCGACAAGCGCAGCTACAAGGTGGCGCTCACCGCCCAGGGCCTGCACAGCATCGAGCAGGCTGTCGGCAGCCATACCGCGCTGCAGAACCAGTTTCTCTCTTCCCTGGCGCCGGAGGAGCGCGAGGCGTTGGCACGCATGCTCAAGCGCATGCTGGCGGCGCTGCCCGAAGATGGCGAACCCATCCCATGAATCCCATTGGCGAGGAGACCTGTGCGTGCTGCACAGCAATTACCTGAAGCAGCTCGACCTGCAGGACATCGTGGTGTTTCTCAACCTGCTGGAACACCGCAGCGCCAAGCGCACGGCCGAACTGATGAATGTCAGCCAACCGACCGTGAGCTACTGCCTCAAGCGCCTGCGCGGATGCTTCGACGACACCCTGTTCGCCTCGTCGCAAGGCTTGCTGCAGCCCACGGCCAAGGCAGAAAAGATCGCCCCGTACCTGCGCGTGGTGATCGAATCGGTCAACCGCTGCGCCGAAGCCGATGCATCCGCCGATGGGGTGGCCATGCCACGGATCTGGCGTCTGTGCGCGCCGGAGTACTTCGAGTTGGCCTTTCTGCCACGGGCCTTGGCCAGCCTGTCGCGCAGCCATGCCAACACCTCGCTGCACCTGGAGCGGCTGAGTCGCGACCTGCCGGTGGATCGGCTGATCGCTGGTGATATCGACCTGGCCATCGGCTTTGGCCCCAGCTACCACCAGTTGCATCCGGAACTGCAATGGCAGCCGGTGCTCAGTGACGGATTCGTCTGCTTGACCAGCGAGCGGGGCCTGGCTCAGCCGGGGGTCATGAGCCTGGATGAATTCTGTCAATCGGCGCACGTTTTTCCCACGCCGTGGATCTCGGAAAAAAACATGGTCGATGGCTGGCTGGAGAAGATCGGTCGCACCCGCAACGTGCTGGTGCGCGCCAATGGCTACCAGGCCTGCGTCAACATACTCGCGGCGGTGCCCGCCACCGTGTCGCTGCCGGCGCGTCTGCTCGCGCACTTGCGTATCCCCGAGGGGGTGATGCAATGCCAGCCGCCGATGGGCTTTCCGGTGTTCACGGTGGACATGATCTGGTCGCGCGACCGCAGCCTCAGCGGCGACGTCGCCAGCCTGCGCAGCCTGATCCAGGATGTGGCGAGCGAGTTGCTTCGGGCCAGTTGAGGCGCTGACGAACAAGGACTACAGGTGCTCAGGATGAGTGAACCGAAAATGAACAACCCCCTGTCGTGCGCCCCGACCACCGTCGGCGCAGGCACGTTCCCTGTTGCGCAGAGGGTTTTAATTTTTGATCAGGGCTTTCGGTTTCTTGAAACCAGCCCACCCGGCATTTCCCCTACCTTGGTCTGGTCAGGCGGTGGATCGCTCGCCTGTCTGTAATCCATTTCCCAAGGAAGATGTCAGATGCTGGCCTATACACAACCGAGAATCCTACCCTTCTACCGGCAGCCCACCCCGTGCTACGGCTTCGAGTGCATTCATGCCGTCGAACCGGGACTGCGCGTCTTCGACTCGATGAGCACGGCGGACCTCTATGAGGATCTGGCCCACAGCGGCGCGGTGATCTACCGCGATTTCGCCGATTCGCTCGAGCACTTCAACGACTTCGTCAGCGCCCATTCCTCGCGCGTGACCTTCGATCCAGCACGCCAGGCGGCCACGACCAATACCGCCGAAATCGACGCCGGCGTTCACGAAATGGGTCTGCACCGGGAGAACGGCAACCTGCCGTTCAACCCTGACCTGCAGTGGTTCTACTGCCTGGAGGCGGCCGCCGTCGGCTCCGAAACCACGCTGTGCGACGGCGAGCGGGTGCTGTTCGACCTGTCGCCGACTACCCGCAAGCGCTTCCAGACCCAGCCCATCCGCTACGCCCGGCGCATTCCCTGGCACAACGTGCGACGGTTCCTGAGCATCGAGTTGCAACTGCCGCTGGAGAGCATCACCGACGAGCACCTGGAGCAGGTCAACCAGCAGGTGGCCGGCCAGACCTATCGGCGCATCGACCAGAACCTGATCGCCTCGCAACTGATCATCAGCGCCGTGGAAACCAGCGCCTTCAGCGGCCGTCAGGCGTTCTGCAACTCCATGCTCGGCCCCAGCGTCAACTACGAGCCGCCGCGCATCACCTGGGCTGACGGCGAGGCCATCGCATTGGAGATCTGGGACGAAATCAAGGAAGTGACTGCCCGCAACACCTACAGCCACTTCTGGAAAAAGGGCGACATCATGGTCGTCGACAACACCCGGGTCATGCATGGCCGTCGCCGTCTGGACGATCTTGCTCGGCGCATCTTCGGCGCCCAGAGCTACCGTCTGGCAGGAGCCGAGCAATGATCAGCCAGATGATGCAACGCTACCTGGCCAGCACCCCTGATCGCGTGGCGATCCGCGAAATGCACGGGCGCAGCTACACCCTGCACGGCCTGCGCGACGACGTGCAGCGCTTGGCCGATGCCCTGCAAGCGCGGGTCGGCGACTGCCAGCGCAAGGTCTTCGGCATCGCCATGCGCTCGAGCTATGAGTGGGTCTACACCCTGCTGGCGATCCAGAAAGTTGGCGGTGTGCTGTTGCCGGTGCCAATCGAGTTCTCCGACGACCAGATCGGCAGCTTGCTCGGCAAAGCAGCGGCGGTGTTCGTCAGCGATCATGGCACCGCCCGGCGTCTGCAACGCATCCTGCCGGAAAAACCCAGCTTCATTCCCCGCCAGTTGATGGCGCAGGGGCCTGGCGAGCCCTGGACGCAGGACGACGAGTTGCTGCCCGCCGGCATCGTCTCGGTGATTCATACCTCCGGCACCACCTCGCGGCCCAAGGGCGTGATGATCCGCGACGAAGCGGTCGGTCTGCTGGTGGACAACGTGTTCAAGCGCCTGCCGCCGCAGCCGCTGCACTACTTTTCCATCGTGCCCATGAGCCTGCTGATCGAACAGGTGCTGGGGGTGTTCATTCCACTGCTTTCCGGCGGCAGCCTGACCCTGATGCCCGAAGGGGTGGCCGAGTACGGTGCGGCCAGCGGCAATGCCCGTCACTACCTGGAGTTGATCGCACCGAACCGGCCCAACTTCCTGTACCTGCCGCCCAAGTTGCTGGAGGAGGCCAATCTGTTGCTGGAGCAGGGCGCCAGCGTCGAGCAACTGTTCGGTCCCGGTGCGCCACACATCATCACCGGCGGCGCGAGGATGCCTGCCAGTGTGTTGCACGCCCTGGACGCGCACGGGGTGCAGGTGTTCGAGGCCTACGGCCTGAGCGAAAACTCGTCGATCATCTCGCTCAATTCTCCCGCCCAACGCCGCATCGGCTCGGCCGGCACGCTGCTCGACGGCATCGAGCCGAAACTGGTCGATGGCGAGTTGCTGGTGAAGACCCCGACCCTGTGCGCCGGCTACTACAACGCCGACGACACCGCCTGCGACCTGTCCGACGGCTACTTGCACACCGGCGACATCGCCGAGTTGCGCGAGGGTTTCCTGTACATCACCGGGCGCAAGAAGCACGTGATCATCCTCTCGACGGCGCGCAACATTTCGCCGGAATGGGTGGAGAACGTCTACAAGGAGAGTCCGCTGATCGACGACATGATCGTCATGGGCGAGGGCCGTGACGAGCCGTGCGCGCTGGTGCTGAGCACTGCCGACGAGGCGGCCGTACGTAACGAGATGACCCGCCTGGAGCCACGCCTGGCTGATTTCGCGCGGGTCAGGCGGCTGCGTGTGATCGACGAGATCGCCACGTTCCGTGAGCGCTTCTACACCGTGACCGGTCGCCCACGCCGGGCCGAGATCGAAGCGCACTTCATCGACCGTTTGTACACCTAGGACAGGACGTCAGCCATGTACATCGTGCGCAATTTCTACAAGGGACGTCCCGGCTACCGTTGCCTGCAGGAGGCGGTGCGCGCCCACTACCTCAAGCACTACGACGCCACGCCTGAGCCGCAGCCGGACCTGTTCGTCTGCCTGACCGGCTCCAGTGGCGGTGCGCCGGGCTATGCCTGCGCCGGCATCAGCTACGGCGATTCCGGCAAGCTGTTCAGCGAGTACTACCTGGATACGCCGCTGGATCAGCGCTACGCGCTGGACCGCGGGCGTATCGCCGAAATCGGCGCGTTCGCCTCGTTCCAGAGCGGCAGCGGTGCCGGCAAGTACTTGCTGGACAACGTCATCCGCACCCTGGCCTTGCGCAATTTCGGCCTGGTGGTGCTGACTGCCACGCCGCAGGTGCGCCAACTGCTGGCGCCCATCGTCGATAACCTCGACGACCTGGGCGCGGCCGATCCCCGGCGGGTCAAGGATCCCGCCGTCAACTGGGGCCGCTACTACCAGCAGGCACCGCGAGTATTGGCTTCGCGCCTGTCCTCGCCCAGTGCCTGGCTGAAAGCGCCGACCCTGCTTTCACCCTCACCGCAGCACGCCCCAACGGCGTCTGTCTGACCCATGAGCAGACCGGGCTGGAGTGCCCGGTCTGTCGGAGAGCTTATGCACGCCACCAAGCGTTACGAAAACTTCATCGTGTTCCTGGCCCCGCTGGTCAACAGCCTCGGCGGCATCGCCATCGACCTGTACGCGCCGAGCCTGCCGTCCATCGGTCGCGAACTGGGCGCAGGCCCGGCGCTGATGCAAAACACCATCACCATCACCTTGCTGTTCTATGCGCTGGGGCAGTTGTTCTTCGGCATCATGGCCGACGCCCGGGGCCGGCGCCCGGCGGTGCTGCTCGGGCTTGGGGTGTTCCTGGTCGGCAGCCTGCTGGCGACCGCCGCCACCTCCATCGAGATGCTGCTGTTGGCCCGCGCCCTGCAAGGCTTCGCCATTGGCGCCTGCCAGGTGGTGGCGCGCGCGGTGCTGGTGGACGTGGTCAAGGGGCCGCGTTTCTACGTGGCGATCATCTACCTGAGCCTGGCCTTTGGCCTGGGCCCGGTGATCGCGCCCTATATCGGCGGCTTGATGGAAGTGCACTTCGGCTGGCGATACAACTTCGTGCTCTACGCCGCCTATGCGCTGCTGGTACTGACGTTCGTGGTCGCCGGGCTCAAGGAGTCGCTGCCCGTCGAGTCGCGGCGCCGTCCGTTGCAGACGCTGGGCGGCTACCGGGTGATTCTGGCCGACCGAGGCTTTCGCGCCGCCGTCGTGGTGCTGGGCTCGAGCTTTTCCGCGTTCCTGCTGTGGAACGTGTTCGGCCCGCACATCGTGCAGGACGTGCTCGGCCACGACGCCCACTACTTTGGCAGTACGGCCCTGGGCGTGGGCTGCTGCTACCTGACCGGCACCTTGGTCAATCGCGCGCTGATTCGCAGGCTGTCGCCGGACACCCTGATGTGGAGCGGGCTGGCGCTGTTCCTCGGCGGCGTACTGTGCATCACCGCCGCGCCCCAGGCCTTGAGCCTGACGCCGCTGCTCGGTGGCATCATGCTCATCGCCTTTGGCCAGGGCTTCATCTTCTCCAACGCCATGGCCCGCTCGATGGCGCTGTTTCCCGACCGCGCCGGAGTGGCGGCGAGCCTGCAGGGTTGTTTGATGCTGGTGTTCGGCTCGCTGGCCTCGGCCAGCGTCAGTGGCCTGGACGTGGAAAGCAACCTGGCGATCGCCGGGGTGTTCGGCGTGCTGCTGCTGGTGTCCCTGTCGGGGATGGTCGGCGCGCGGGTGGCCCGGCAGGCGTCGTTGGCGTAAGGCTGCGCGCCCTGCGCGTGCAGGGCGCGATCGACCGACTAGACCGGTTCCACTTCCTGCTTGTACAGGCGCATGCCGCGTGCCTGGTAATTGGCCAGGGCGGCCGGGTGGTCGAGGCTGCAGGTGTGCAGCCAGACGCGTCGAGTGCCCGGCCAGTTCCAGGCGTCGCGCAGGGCCTGGCTCAACAGGGGGCCACCGAAGCCTCGGTCGAGGAACTGCGGCGCCAGGCCGAAATAGCGAATCTCGACGTTCTCGCCATCAGGCCGTTGCAGCTCGTAATACCCGGCGATGGCCCCGCGGTGGTAGGCCACCCAGGTACGGTGGCACGCCTGACCGATCTCGGCCTGCCATTGTTCGTCTGTCCAGTGGTCCAGGTCGGTCCACGACCAGTCGCTACCCACCAGTTGGTAGAGAAAGCGATTGAACGCCGGCTGTACGATTTCGCACTCGACCACGTTCAGATCGTCGCGTGCTGGCTTGGCGCGCAACTGGTCAGGGGAAGTCATCTCCAGGTAGTAGACGGTCTGGGTATCGGTCACCGGCGCAGCTCCAGGTCGTGGGCAAGGCCGCTAGCGTACCTGTGCGCGGGGGCGCCGCAAAGGGCGATGACAAGCCTTCAATGGCGCTGAAGGTCGCCTGGGGTATCGATGTCGTGCAGGATGCCAGGATCGTCGACCTCGATCACCTGGCAGGCGTGAGGATTGGCCTCGATGAGCGCGCGCCCACCGTGGTCGCCGTCCAGGCGCGCCAGTGTGGGCCAGAAGCGTCGGCCGAAGATCACCGGATGGCCGCGTCGGCCTCGATAACACGGCAGCACAATCGACTGCTGATCGGCCTGGCAGGCCAGTGTCGTCAGCGTTGCCGCTGCAATCCATGGCATGTCGCCGAGCAACACGGCGACGGCGTGAGCATCGCTGGCCGCCATGGCGTCGATGCCGGCGGCAAGGCTGGCGCCCATGCCGTCGAGCGCGTGTTCGGCGTGCACGGTGCGTACCCGACTCCCGATGCCGAGCGTAGACGGGTCGTCACCGGGGCGCAGCACCACGTAGACCCTGTCGAAGCTTTCCAGCGCCCGCGCCAGCGTCGCCTGCAGGACGGTGTGCGTGTCATCGAGCCGCGCCTGGCGCTTGTCGCTGCCGAACCGCGACCCTTGTCCGGCCGCCAGTACCAGCGCGGCGCAGCGCGCAGATGGGGTGGTTCGATTCATGCCGCCGGCTGCGCCAGTTCCTGGGCCTGCTTGGCCTTTGTCACGCTGACCGCCCCCGGCAGGTCTACACCATTCTTTGCCGCAAGGATTTCGGCCATCACGCTCACGGCGATTTCCGCAGGGGTCTTGCTGCCGATGTAGATTCCGATGGGGCCGCGCAGGCGGGCGAGGCTTGCCGGGGTCTGCTCGAAATGCTCGATCAGCCGTGCCCGACGCTGCTGGCTGTTGCGCCGCGAACCGATGGCGCCGATGTAGAATGCCGGGCCCTGCAGGGCTTCGAGCAGGGCCAGGTCATCGAGCTTGGGGTCGTGGCTGACGGCGACGATGCAGGTGCGCAGGTCAGCGGCGAAGTCGCGCACCACGTCGTCGGGCATGCCCACCCGGCAGTCCACCCCGGCCACGTTCCAGCCGGCGATGTACTCCGGCCGTGGGTCGCACACCGACACGCGAAAACCGTTGAACAGGGCCATGGTCGCCAGGTATTCGGCCAGCGCGCCGGCACCGATCAACAGCAGGCGATACCCGGGACCGAGGGTGTTGACCAGGTACTGGCCATCGCAGCTGAACTGCTCGGGCGTGGCGGTGACCCGCAAGGTCGCTTCTCCGTCATGCAGGGCCACTTGGCGGCGCACCAGGTGACCGCTGTCGAGCTGCTCGAGCAGGTGGGACAACGACTGCCAGCAGGGCGAGAATTCCAGGATCAGTTCCAGCGTGCCGCCACAGGGCAGGCCGAAGCGGTGCGCTTCGTCGGCGCTGACGCCATAGCGCACCTGCTGCGGCGGGCTGTCGGGCAAGCCAGGGCCGCCGTAGGCGTCGGTGTATCGATGGATCAGGTCGTCCTCGATGCAGCCACCGGAGACGCTGCCAACCACCCGGCCGTCGGCGCGCAGGGCCATCATCGAGCCAACCGGGCGCGGCGAGGAACCCCAGGTGTGGGCAACCGTGGCCAACAGCACGCGGTGGCCGGCCTGCAGCCAGTCCCGCGCCGTGCGCAGCACCAGCAGGTCGATACTTTCCATGGGCACTCCTTGGGCGATTCGAGACCCGCTGCGTCTGGCGCAGCGGGTGAGTTTCAGCGCATGTGCAGCACGATCGGGCTGCTGCTGGCCGGGTCAGTGTGCTCACGCAGCTTGGCAACGTCTTTGGCATCGACGGCACCGCCGTGGTTCCCCCAGGCGCTGCGCACGTAGCTCAGCACCTGGGCGATTTCCTCGTCGCTCATCTGCTGACGCAGCGCCGGCATGCGGTAGGCGTCCGGCACCCCGGCCGCGACGATGCGCTGCGAGCCGTTCAAGGTGATGTTGATCGCTGAAGCGTTCTCCTTGGCCAGCATCGAGCTGGCGCCGGCCAGCGGTGGAATCCATTCGGCCTGGCCCTGGCCTTGAAGCCCGTGGCACGACGCACAGCGGGTGACGTAGCTGTGCGCGCCGGGCTTGTCCAGCTCGCTGGCCGCCGACACCGCCTGGTACTGCCAGGGCGTGCCGTCGCGCGCAGGGTCGCCTGGCAGTGACTTGAGGTAGCGGGCGATGGCGCTCAGGTCGTCGTCGCTCATGAACTGCGTGGAGTTGTTGAAGGCCTCGGTCATCGAGCCGTAGACCACCGCGTGCTGGTTACGCCCGGTCTTTAGGAACTGCACCATGTCCGCCTCGCTCCAGCGGCCCAACCCGGTGTTGGGGTCTTGGCGCAGGCTCGGCGCATACCAGCCGTCGAGCAGGGCGCCGGCGAGAAACGCCTGGCCAGACTCGTCGAGCGCCTTTTCATTGAACGCCAGCCCCCGCGGCGTATGACAACTGCCGCAGTGCCCTGGACCCTGGACGATGTAGGCGCCCTGGTTCCACAGCGGGTCTTCGGTAGCCTTCTGCGCGTACGGCGTGTCGGCCGCGAACAACCCGTTCCACAGGGCGATCGGCCAGCGCATGTTCAGTGGCCAGGGAATGTCGCTGGGGATATTGGCCTGCTGGACCGGCTGTACACCTTGCATGAAGAAGGCGTACAGCGCGCGCACGTCGTCATCGCTGAGCTTGGCGTAAGACGGGTAGGGCATGGCCGGGTACAGCCGCCGCCCACCGGGTGCGACGCCATGGCGGACGGCGCGGTCGAAGTCGGCCAGGCTATAGGCGCCGATGCCGGTGTCACGGTCAGGGGTGATGTTGGTGGCATGGATCGCGCCCAGCGGGGTGGCCATTTCCAGCCCACCGGCGAACGGCGCCTGGCCAGGCAGGCTATGGCAGGCCACGCAGTCGCTCAGGCGCGCGACGTACTCGCCGCGGCTGACCAAGGCGCGATCCTGCTCGGCCGCCTGCTGCTCGAACGGTGAGGCGATCTCGCGGTTGACGTACCAGGCGGTGAAACCGGCAGCGACCAGGCACGGCAGCGCCAACCAGCGGAGGGTGGTGGACAATCGATTGTTCATGGCGGCTTCCGTGTCAGGCGAAGGTATGACGGCTCAGGGGCAGGCTGCGTACGCGCTGGCCGGTCAGCCGCGCGACGGCGTTGGCCACTGCAGGCGCCACGGCCGGCAACGGCGGCTCGCCGATGCCGCCCATCTTCGCGCCGCTCTCGACGATGCGCACATGCACCCGGGCCATGCGCGACGGCGGCAAGATCGGGTACAGATCGTAGTTGCGCGCGCGCGGCAGGCCATTGACGTACACCGCTTCCTCCACCAGCGTCTGCGACAGGCCCAGGGCCACGGCGCCGTTGACCTGATGCTCGATGATCGACGGGTTGACGATGCTGCCTGGGTCGATCGCCTGCCAGATGTCATGCACTTTGACCTGGCCGTTCTCCAGCGACACCTCGGCGATCACCGCCGCCTCCGAGCCGAACGGCGAGGCCATGGCCACGCCCCGGGCGCGTCGGGAGCCGTCCTCGGCGGTGAAGGGGCCCGGCTTCCAGCCACCGGACAGCTCGCCCACGGCCTTGAGCAGGGTGGTCAGGCGTGCATTGTCGCGCAGCAGGTGCAAGCGCAACTCGAAGGGATCCTGACCGCCTTTGTCGGCCAACTCGTCGAGGAACGACTCGTAGAAGAAGTCGTTCAGCGAGTTGCCCACCGAGCGCCAGTAGCCGAGCATGGCCGGGCCTTTGACGTAGATCTGCGCGATGCGTTTGTTGGCGATGGCGTAGGCTTTGCCCGACAGCCCTTCCAGCGCGGTCGGGTCGATCTTTTCACCCTGCTTGCCGGCCAGGGCTTCGGTCGGGCCTTCGGTGGCACTGACCGCTTCGATGGCCACCGGCAGGCCTTTGTCGTCGAGTCCAGCGCGGAATTTCACCACTGCCACCGGGCGCAGCACGTCACGCAGGAATTCTTCCTCGCGAGTCCAGATCAGCTTCACCGGACGGCCGACCGCCTTGGCCAGGGCAATGGCTTGGGGATAAGGGTTGGCCGATTCGTAGAGGAAGTGGCGACCGAAGAACCCGCCCAACAGCGGCGAGTGCAGAATGATCTGCTCCTTGGCCAGGCCGGTGCGCTGGGCGATGTCGTCGCGGAACATGTCCGGCGCCTGGTTCGGCAGCCACACCTCCAGCGAGCCGTCGGCATTGAAGCGGGCCAGGGCTGACGGCGGCTCGAGCTGGGCGTGGTTGAGGTATTGATTGTGGTAGGTGGCTTCTACCTGGGTCTTGGCGCCCTTGAGCGCCTCGGCCACATCGCCTTCATGCTCGTCGTCGCGTGACGTGCCGGTCTGCGCGGCCAGATGATCGCGCCAGGCGTCGCTGGAGAAGTCGGCCGGCATCGCACGCACCTTCACGTCGGCGCCAGGTTCTTGCCAGTCCACTTGCACGGCTTCGGCGCCCCGCTTGGCGTGCCACCAACGCTCGGCCACCACGGCCACGGCGCCGGGCAGTACATGCACCGAGTGCACGCCTTTCATGGCTTTGACCTGCGCCTCGTTGCGCAGGCTGGCGACACTCATGCCCAGGCGCGGGGCGTGTTGCACGGCGGCGTGGAGCATGTCGTCGACGGCGATGTCGATGCAGTACTGCGCCTTGCCGGTGGATTTGTCATAGGCATCCAGACGCCGCACAGGTTTGCCGATCCAGCGGAACTGGCTGGGGTCGCGCAGCTTGACGGTGCTCGGGTCCGGCACGGGCAGGTCCAGGGCACCGCTGGCCAGTTCGCCATAGTCCAGCGAGCGCCCCGAGGCGGCGTGCAGCACTTTGCCCGGCTCGGTGCTGAGCTCGCCGACCGGCACCGTCAGTTTCTGGGCCGCCGCCTGCAGCAGCATGGCGCGGGCCAGGGCACCGAGGCGGCGCATGGTCGGGTAGCTCATGCGCACCGACATGCTGCCGCCGGTGATGCGCATGCCGTTTTCCATGACCACGTAGGCTTCGCCGGGCGGCGCGCTCTGGACCACGAAGCGGGCAGGGTCCAGGTCGAGTTCTTCACCGACGATCTGCGCCATGGCGGTATGGGTGCCTTGGCCGCCCTCCATGAATGGGCACAGCAGGCGCACGCTGCCGTCGGGGCGCAGTTCCAGGAACGCCGGCACCTGGGTGCCGCGTTGATCGGCGGCGGCCGTTGCTGCCTGAACCCGCGCCGAGCCCAGCGGCAGGCCGAAGCCGAGCACCAGGGCGCCGATGGCGCTGCCGGCCAGGAAGCGTCGGCGCGACAGGTTCAGTGGACGATCCAGCGGCAGGTCCGGCAGGGCCAGGGGACGTTCGAACAGGGCGTTCATCAGGCGCTCTCCTTCCCGGCGGGCTGGGTGGCGAGCGCGTGCACGGCGGCATGGATCGCATTGTAGGTACCGCAGCGGCACAGGTTGACCATCGCCGCGCTGATCTGCTCGTCGCTGGGCGCCGGTGTGTGCTTGAGCAGCGCCGTGGCGGCCATCACCTGGCCGGACTGGCAGTAGCCACACTGCGCCACCTGCTGGTCGACCCAAGTGGCGACCACGCGCTGGCCGACCGGGTCGGCTTCGATCGCTTCGATGGTGGTGACTTCACGGCCGACCACGCCGGCCACCGGGGTGACGCAGGCGCGCACCACATTGCCGTCCACCAGCACCGAGCAGGCGCCGCACTGCGCCAGGCCGCAGCCATACTTGGTGCCGGTCAGGCCGAGGTCGTCGCGGATCACCCACAGCAGGGGCGTGTCGTCGTCGGCGTCGACCTGGTAGGTCTTCTGGTTGATGCGTAGTTCCATGGCGTTCACCCGCTGATCATCGGTTCTTGTGTCGTCGTTATAGGCAGCACGGCGCGGCGAGGCGCGGCACTGGCAGGATGACCTGTGCTGGGCAGCGAGGCGGATTCCTGACCTGAAAACTCTAGACCGTGGCAGGGATGTTTCCTATCCATCGGTCAGCAAGTTCAGAGGATCAGGCAAGAATTCAGGTGGATTGCGCTAGGCATGCGCAGGCGAGACCTTCAGAAGAAGCTGCGCTGGGCCTTGAGCGTGACCATGCCGTCGCAGAAGGTATTCATGCCTGAGTACGCTCCGCAGCCGCCGCCACTGAGGTCGGAGTTGCTGTAGATCAGGTCGAGGTCCATGCCCAGCCAGGGCCGTGACAGTTGCAGCGACCAGTCATTGAAGCTGTCGACCTGGCTACCGTCGCCAATGGTGTATGGCGTGCCCAGGCGATGGTGCGCCACCTTGAGGGTGACGCTTGCCTGGATCAGCGGCACGTGGCCGAAATCGGCGAACAGGGTGCCGGTGCGATTGCTCGGGTTGTCGTTCAGCGCGCCGCCCAAGCGCGTGCCGAGCAGGGACAGGCCGCCGTACAGCGCGTGGCTGTCGGGGCGCGAGAGCGTGGGGTAGCTGTAGCGGATCAGTCCCGCTTCATAGCCGAGGCTGTCGGTGAAGCGCTGCTTGTAACCCAAGTAACTGTCGAGCTTGAAGGTCGAGGCCGCACTCAGGCCCATGCTGGGAGCGTACTGGCCGACGTACCAGCCGCTGCGGTGGGTGAGGTCCAGGCCACCATGAAAGGCGCCGGACGCGCTGGGTGAGATCAGCCCCTGGGCCATGCTGCGCGAGGGCGTGGTGCCAAGCTTGAAGTCGAAATCGCCCAGTTGTCGTTGGATCTGCTGGGCCGCGAGAGGGGCGCTGAAAAGCAGCGTCGCGCTCAGCAACAGGAGGGGCCTGGTCATGCGCGCTGTCCTGGAAGTGCCGTGTCAGAGCCCCAGAGGATACAACCACAACGCTATTGAGAAAACCTCGCTTGTCGCTGAGCGCTGGTCGCTGGGCCGATAGCTCGCGTATCGGCCCTTGAGCGGCGCGACCTTAGCTGCCGCCGCCAGCACCACCACCGCTACCACCGGAGCCTGTGCCGCCACCCATGCCGCCGCCATTGCCCGTGGAACCCGAGCCATTGCCCATGCTGCCGGAACCATTGCCTGTGGTGCCGGAACCGTTACCCATGCTGCCCGAGCCATTGCCCGTGGTGCCCGAGCCGTTGCCCATGCTACCGGTTCCGGTGCCATCGCCACCGGTGCCATGGGTGCCGTTGTCGCGGGTGGTGCCGCTGCCCGAGCCCATGCTGTCGCCCGGCGTGCCCATGCCGCTGGCGCCCCCTTGCTGGGTGCCCATACCGGGGGTCTGTTGGCCCGGCGTGCGCTGGTCATTCATGTCCGTGGCGGCCATGGCGAAGGGTGTGCCTGCGGCCAGGCACAGGACGAAGAGACCTGCGTGAATGCGTTTGCCGATCATGATGGATCTCCTGTTGCTGAAGGGATGCCCTTGATCGGGCAGCGCCTCAGTCCAGGGGTGCTGCCGGATCGACCGAAGGTCGCAGTGTCTGGGGCGCCTGTATGTAGCGCTCGAAGAAGTCCTGGGTGGCAAGGTTCTTGTGCTTGGCTTCGAACATGATGTCGAAACGATCGATGAACTGCAGTGCATAGCGGTTGGTCCAGTCGTTCCACATGCACTCGCTGTGCTGGTACAGGTCACGCTTGGGCACGTGCTCCAGCAACGCCGGGACGGTCAGTTTCTCGGTGGCGCTGAAGCCCAGTGCTTGCAGACGCTCGGGCGGTTGCGAGTAGTGCATGGTCGGCCGCACGCCGCGCCAACTGTCGATGATCTGCGCGACCCTGGGCGCGTGCGGTTCGATGTAGTCGTTCTCGTGGATCCAGCAATGATGGATGTCGAGCACCACCGGCGCGAGGTCGGCCAGGCCCAGGCAATCGTCGACGCCGTAGGTCTTCTCATCGTTCTCGAACGTGATGACGTTGCGCGCTTCGCTGGACAACCGTGGCCACACGGCGCGGATGCCGTCGGCGCCGAGGCGACCGGCGATGTGGAGGTTGCATTTGAAATCCTGGAAACGCTGGCCGTAGCCCATCCAGCGGATCATGTCGGCGTGGTACTCGAACTCCGCCAGGCTGTTCTCGACCACCTCGGGACGGTCCGAGCCGAGCACGCAGTACTGACCTGGGTGAAACGAAAGGCGGATGTCATGGGCACGGGCGAAGGCACCGAGGGCAGCGAAGCGTTGCTGCAACAGCGTTTGCACGTCGGCGTCCTGGTAGAACGCGGCGACGTCGGGATGGCTGTACAGCGGCAGCAGGTCGCTGGACAGGCGCAGCATGTGCAGCATCGGCGGCAGCTCGGCGACGTGGGCCAGCAGGCGCAACTGGGCGTCGAGGTTGTGCTCCACCAGTTCCAGCAACTTGGCTCGCGCCGCCTCCTGGCTGGCGCCTGACAGCCAGCGCAGGGTGGTGGTGCGCGGGTTGAAGGCGCGTTCGATGGCTTCCAGTGCCTTGATTGACTGGTCGCGGTGGGGATGGCGGTACTGGCAGGCAAAACCGAGGCGCGGCATGAACTGTGTCCTGAGCGGGGCAAGGAGGTCTTTGTCTAGGACAGCGCAGCGGGGTCAGTCGATCCACTGCGATTGCGGGTCAACTCTCGCTGACCTGCACGCGATTGCGTCCGCTGTGCTTGGCCAGGTAGAGGGCTCGGTCGGCATGGCTCAGGGCTTGCGCGGGATCGTCGACGCCACCGCTCCAACGCGCCACCCCCAGAGAAATGGTCACCGCGCCGACAGGCTCGATGGGCGTGTCCTGCACCACCAGTCGCAGGCGCTCGGCCACCACGGCTGCGACTTCCAGGCTGGCATCTGGCAGCAGCATGAGAAATTCCTCGCCGCCTGTACGGCACAGCACGTCGCCTTCGCGGCAGCAGGTGCGCATGAGGCCGGCCAGTGCGCGCAGCACCTGGTCGCCGACATCGTGGCCGTGCTGGTCGTTGACCCGCTTGAAATGGTCGATGTCGAGCACGATGGCGCAGAACGGGCGCTCGTCGGCCTGCAGCAGCGACAGGGTGAAGTCCAGTCGACGGCGGTTGCCCAGGCCCGTGAGTGGATCGGTCTGCGCGTCCTGGTTGAGCCGGCCGATGCGTTCTTGCAGCAGCTTCAGGCTGAACAGCAAGGCGCGCTTGAGCTCGGCGGCCTCGAAGTACCAGGCGCGCACGCCATGGATACGTTCCAGGGTGTCAGGTCGGTCGAATGCACGCGCGCCTGCGGCCAGCTCCCAGAGGGGCCGGGTGATGGTCAGCGCCAGCCACCATAGGGCGATACCGGCCAGCAGGGCCAACGGCACTGAGAGTTCCACCACGTCGAGGATCAAGCGCTTGGTGGGGGCCAGGGTCTGGGTCAACGGCTGCTGTGCAACGATGCCCCAGCCGGTGCTGGGCACTGTGGCGAAGCCGGCGAGCATGTCTACGCCAAAGCTGTTGGTCACTTGCTTCACGCCACTGCCGCGGCTGTGCAGTTCGTTGATCAGGCTGTTGGTCTTGATCAGCATGCCCACGCGGTTGGGGTCAGGGTGATAGAGCATGCGGCGCTCGGCATCGACCACGTAGATGTACGAGCCGTCCTGATAAAAATGCTCGCCCAGCAGTTTCTCCAGAATGTTGTGCTGGCGCAGGTACAGGCTGCCGCCGACGTAACCCAGGTAGCGACCGTCTTCGCTGAAGATCGGCTGCGACGCGACCACGATGAGGTTGTTGGCAGCGGAGACGAACGGCGACGACACCATCGGCCGTTTGACCCGCAACGCCTCGAGGGTGCCTGGGCTGTCCATGCGCTGGCCGACGATGCTGCGCAGGGGCGCGGGAGAGATTGCGCGCAGCACGCCTTGGTTGTCGACGACGAAGGTGGAATTGAAGGCGCTGCTTTGGGCCAGCAGCCGTTCGGTTTCCTCTCGCACCGGGGTGTCGTCGTTCAGGGCCTGCGGCAGGTTGCGGGCACTGAAGGCCAATTGCTTGAGCGCGTTCTGCATGAACAGCTCGGTAATCGACGCCAACTTGGCCGCGTAGACCCGGTTGGACTCCAGCGCGTGATCGATGAGCAACTGGCGCTGCACTCGGTAGCTGGCGAAGTAGCTGCTCAGAAGCATCACAACGGCGGTGAGCGCCGACAGCAGGAGGATGAGCGTGCGCAGATCCATGCGCAGGCCTTTTTTAGCGTTTGGCAATCCTAGGCTCGCTGACTGGGTGGTCGGAATAACCTTACTCGGAATGTGCGGTGGCAGCTATGGGGCGTGGCGAATAGGCCGCGAAAATGCCTCGCCGACTTTCAGCGATCTTCAGTGGCGGGCGCTGCGAGGTTCGCCAGTTCGTCCTGCACCTGTTGCATGCGTTGCGCTGCCAAGGCCTGGACCTTCTTGTCCTGGGCGGTGGCGCGCATCAGCCCAGTGAGCTTTTCGCTCAGACGCTTGCCTTCTTCGCTTTCCCCCAGCGCCCGTGCCTTGGCCGGGTCCTGGGTGGCCGCGACGATGGTGTCGAATTCGGCGTCGGTGAAGTGCTTTTCGCTGTAGAGCTTGAACAGATCGTTGCGCTGGTCTTCCACGGTCAGATGCTTGCGCAGCACCTGCTTGATGGTGTCCTGCGGCACGGAAGGGTAGGTCATCGCCAGCAATTGGGCCATGCGCTCGATGTTGTGGTCGTAGGCTTGCTGCAGCGGCAGGTTGGCCAGGATCCGCTCTTCGCGGGTGGGTTTCTGGTCGCAGGCGGCGAGGGCGGCGAGCAGCAGCAGGGGCAGCAACAGTTTCGGCAGGCGGGGCATGGAAGAGGCTCGAGTAAGTTCTCGACAGTGTACTGCAAGGCAGTCCGGACGACAGCGTGGGAAATGTCCTTGAGAATCGACTGGCAGCGCCGCCGTGATGCTCGACACCGCGTTTTTGACGCACAGGGCGGAGCACCCGGTTAATGCAGCTCGACTTTCAAAAGGAGCGCTTCATGCACATCGACGAACTGATTGACGCCATTGTCCCGCATCTGCCTTTCCATTCGGTGGAGGCCGCGCAAGCCTTTCTCTCGACCCTGGCGCCTGACGATCAGATCGCACTGATCTCGGCCCTGTATTTCGGCCGCTCGCACTTGGGCAGCGACTGCGTCAACGAGGACTTCCTGCCGTACCTGCGCTCTGGGCAGATGAACCGGCTGTGGGAACAGGACTCCATTGTTCCGGCCGACTTCGCCACCATCCTGTACGAAAAAGGCAGCAATCTGGCCAGCTACTACGACGCGTTCCTGCGTGCCACCAACGGTTCAGGCTACGACCGCGCCGCGTACTGATGCCGCCGGGCGGCGCGTCTCATTCCTTCAGTGGATTGCGCAGGCGCACCCAGACGATGGCGGGCAAGGCCATCAGCAGCCACTTCAGGTACTGGTTCACGGCGAAGCGTTCGCACAGCACGCCGATGGCCGTACACAGCACGACGACCACCAGGAATTGAATCATTCTGCTCATCTGACCGGCCTCGGTTGTTTGCGGGAGGGCGATGGTAACCCCATCGCCCGTCTGCCGTCGCCCCGGCTCACAAGTACTTGAGCCAGCGAATGTCGCGGCGCCGCGCCTTGAACCGGGCGAAGCGCTGCACCGGCGGATACAAGGCCACGGCCAGCAGCACCGTCATCACCCAGACGTCGCCGACGCTGTCGAAGCCGAAGTAATCGCCGTGATTGCGCCCGAACATGCCGAGGGCGATCAGGTACAGCACTTTCAGCACATAAAGGTGCAATAGATAGAAGAACATCGGCGCGCTGCCCAGCACCGTCAGCACAGCGATCCAGCGGGTATCGCCCACGCGCTCGAACGCGCGCAGCAATAGCAGACCGATGCCGAGGGTGAGCAGCAGGAACAGCAGCGACGGTGGGTACTTGGTGATGTTGAGCAGGCTCATGACGGTGTGCGTGAGGTCATCATGCACTCGCCAGGCCGCTTCGCCGTAACCGTTAATCGCGCGCAACACGACGAAGCCCAACAAGGCGCCACAGCCGGCCATCAGCAATTTGCTGGCGCGCGATGCGGCATCGCTGCCGCGCGCGAACCAGGGGCCGAGGCCGTAGCCCAGGGCGATCACGCCGATCCATGGCAGCAGCGGGTAGGTGACGCGCAGGCGCAGTTGTGGCGCCACCTCGAGCCAACTGCGCTCATGCAGCACCGCCCAGGGTGCATGCCACAGCGAGTCGGGGGCGACATGCAGGCCGTCGAGCAGGTTGTGTCCGGCCACGATGAGCACACCCAGTGCCAGCAGCATCGGGCGTGGCAGCCAGATCAGCAGCGACAGGGCGATCATGCTCAGGCCGATGGCCCAGATCACCTGCAGGTAGATCACGCTGGGCGGCAGTTGCAGGCTCCAGGCGAGGTTCACCAAGGTCAGTTCGAGCACCACCAGAAACAGGCCGCGCTTGAACAGGAACGCCGAAACGTCGCCCCGGCCCTGGTATTTTTCGCCATACAGCCAGGCGCTCAGACCGGTCAGCAGCACGAACACCGGCGCGCACAGGTGCGCCAGGGTGCGGCTGAGAAACAGCGCAGGCTCCGTGGTGTCGATGTCCATCGGGTCGCCGACCTGGCGGTGCAGCAGGAAAGTCTCGCGCACGTGGTCCAGCAGCATGAACAGCATGACCAGGCCACGCAGGGCATCGATGCTGTGCAGGCGAGTCGCAGGGATGTTTGAAGTTGGCATGGGGGACGTCTGGAAAAAAAAGCGAGATGTTATCTTATTTCTTTTGTCGGTGTGGCGTTGTCTTGCCGCTTCGCAGGCCTTTGCCCGGCGAAGCGGCACAGCGTCAGAAGCGGTAGTCCAGCGTCGCGAAATACGACCGTGGCGTGCCCAGCAGCCACTGCTCGCCACTGTGGGCCGCGACCACATACTGGCGGTCGAACAGGTTGTTCAGTTGCAGGCCAAGACGCACCTCGGGCAGCACCTGCCAGCCAAGATTGGCGTCCATCACGGTATAGCCCGGTACGCTGGCCAGGTTCGCAGTGTCGGCGTAACGCTGATCGACGTAGCGCAGGCCGACGCCGGCATCGACACGCTCGCCGAAGCCTTTGCTCAGCCACAGATTGGCGGTGCGCCGAGGCACATTGGCCGGTCGATTGCCGGCACGATCCTGGAACACGCCATCGACGCTTTCAACGAAATCGTCGTACCGGGCGCGCACCACTGCGGCGTTGGCCGACAGTTGCCATTGCTGGCCCAGGTCCAGCTCCAGGCTGGCTTCCAGCCCGTCCGAACGCTGCTGGCCGGCCTGCTGCTTGTCATGGGTCAGCGGATCGTCCACCAGCAGCTTCTTCTTGACGATGTGGTACGCCGCCAGGGTCCACTCGCCACGCCCCTCCCAGAAGCGCTGCTTGAGCCCTAGCTCGGTTTGCCTGGACTCGGTGAGGTCGTAGCCGATACGGCTGGCACTGAGGCTGACCAGGTCGCCCACGCCGTCCTCGCTGGTCGAATACTGGCCGTACAGCGACAGGTCGTCGCTGACCGCGAACACCAGTCCCGCACGCCAGTTGCCGCCGTTCAGGCTGCGATCGACGCGGCTGTCGTCCACCAGGTTGTCGCGCTCGATATGGTTCTGGTCGCGGCGGATGCCGGTGACCAGCGACAAGCGCTCGCTGAGTTGGGTACGGTTTTCGGCGAACAGGGCGAAGGTGCGAGTCGTGGACAGGGTTTGCGGGCGGGTCGCGCTGGCGCTCTGGAAACGTCCCGGCGCCGGACTCCAGGGGTCGATGAAGTCGCCGGGTTGCAGGTCGTCGTAGGGCGAATTGCTGTCGACGTTGAAGCGGATCCGGTTGTACTCGGCGCCGACCACGGTCTTGCTGGTCAAGCCGAACAGGCTGTGATCGAAACTCAAGCTCTGGCGGTCGCCTATCTGTTCCTGGTTGTGGCGGATTTCAAGGTAGCTCTGCCGGGCCAGCAGGTCACGATCCGGGTCCCAGCGGTAGTCCTCGGCATTGCGCCAGTGCCGACGGCTCTTGACGTAGTACAGCTGGTTGCTGGCACTGACGCTGTCGCTGATGGCCCAGTCGGTGTTCAGTCGCGTCCACTCGTCGTGGTAGCGCTGCACGTCGTTGCGGATGTTGTAGTTCTTGTCGCGCAGGCTGCCGTGCAGGCGGCCGTCGATCAGCGGGGTGCCGAAATAGTTCGCCGGCTGGTCATCGCCACGGTCGTGGGCGAGGGTGAAGCTCAGGTCGTCGCTGGCGTCGAAGCGCAGCGCCGCGTTCACCGCAAGGCTGCGCGAATCGGTGCGATCGACCCAGCCATTGCCTTGCTGTTGATCGAGGACCAGGCGGTAGCTGAGCCGTTCGCTCAGGCTACCGCCGCTGTCCAGGCCCATCTGTTGGCGGTCCCAGGAGCCGTAGCCCAGGCGCAGGTGGTTGCGAACTTCGCCTGCCAGGGGCTTTTTCGGGATCACATTGATGACCGCGCCGGTGGCACCTTCGCCGTACAACACCGAGGCCGGACCGCGAATCACGTCGATGCGCTCGACCATCCACGGGTCGACCGGAAAGCTCTGGGTGCCGGCACCGGTGTACAGGCGCGAGCCGTCGAACAGGGTCATCACCGAGCTGTGGCCGGTGAAGCCTCGGGCGGAGAGGGCGGTGTTACCGTTGCCGGGCGTGCCGATCGAGGTGATGCCCGGCGCGCGGGTCACGGCGTCCTGTACAGTGCGGTTGGCGCGCTGCAGGATCTGTTCGGCGGTCAGGCTGCTGGTGCTGGCCGGGGTGTCCAAGGCGCTGAGGTTCAGGCGCGAGCCGGCCTGGGTCGGGGTGGCCAGGTCGATGCGTGGCTCTTCCAGTGTGTCGGTGACGGCCGTTGCCGGCAGTGCGAGCACGCCGCCGGTGGAGGTTTCGGCCAGGGACGGCAAGGAGACGGCCATGCAGGCGGCCAGGGTGTGAAGCGTGAAGTGTCGGGACATGTCGTTCCACTGTTGCAGGAATGAATGGATCCCGGTGGAAACAACGCAAAGACGCGCGGCCCCGCACGCAAGCGCGGGACACCGGCCTGCGCCCGCCCACCGCGGGTTTGCCAACTGAAGCTTCAGGCCGGTCTCCGGGCTTGCGAGGATCGTGAAGCCTTCACCTTCCCATGCGGGTGCACAGTGGTGTGTTGAAGGATTCGCTCGCTTACCGTTGCGGGGGCAGCGCCGGACTTGTCCGCATGGACGCACCGGCTTCCCGTTTCACCCTGCGCACGGCGGCGCAGGACACCTGAAACTGGCGCGCATATGACCACCTGCCTGGGGGCGAGTCAATCGTTTGAGGGGATGGCGATGTGACAGACCGCAAATTCACGCTTTTTTCTCATATTTTTTTCGAACTTTTCTGCTGCACGTTGTCTCGAAACGACCGTTCGCCCTATTTATTCAGTCATGGAGACTTCTGCGAATGTTTACTGCAAAACTGCTGCGTCACGCTTGCGCATTGGCCCTGGTCGGCACGCCTCTGGCAGCGATGGCTGCGCCGAGCACCGATCCTCTGTTCACCTTCGGTCTGCTGGGCTCTTACAACAAGTTCAAATTCGAAGGCGGCAGCGACTCCGACAAGGAGCACATGGGTCAAGGCGGCGTGTTCGCCAACTTTGGCAACAAGATGACCGCCGAATCCGGCTTCATCTACCAAGTGGGTGCCGAAGCCAAGTACGGCAAGAAAAACGACGACAAGCTCAAGGAAGCTCAGGCTGACCTGGATCTGGGCTGGCGCGCCGCGCTGGATGCGCGCAACTTCGTCGACGTGATCATCGGTGGCGGCTACAGCTGGACCCGCTTCGAACCCGAGATCAACGATCTGGACACCAAGCTGACCTACAAGTCGCCGTTCGCCAAGGCCGCGCTGGGTTACAACCACCAGTTCGACGCCTCCACCCTGCGTGTGGAAGTGGGCGCTCGTCGCAGCATCGACGGTCGCGCGCGTCTGAAGGTCGAAGACTTCGAGAGCGACAGCGTCGACATGAAGGACCGTACCAACCCGTACGCCGAAGTGTCGCTGTTGATGAACCAGCAAGGCGCCATGCCGATTCAGGCCGGCCTCTACTACACCCGCACCGAATACAAGATCGACGAAGATTCGCCGGCTGCCGACAACACCAAGCTCAAGCGTGACGAGTTTGGCGTGAAGGTCGGTCTGGCGTTCTGACCCCGCGTGCCCCCGCCGTCCGGCAGGGGCGCAACGTGCGTGATCGGTAGGGGCTGTGCAACAGCCTCTACCGACCGCGTCGCCGTGACACTTTTGCCTCGATGTTCTTGCGTCCGATCAGCAGTGCGGGTTTTTCCGTGACTGGCTCATCGGCCAACCATTTGTACATCACCAGGCAGTCCACCAGTCCCAGGTGGGCATGGCGATAGGCCTTGGGCAGGCGCCCGACGATCTCGAAGCCCAGCTTCTGCCACAGCGCCACCGCCACCTCGTTGCTCGACACCACCGAATTGAACTGCAAGGCCAGAAAGCCTTCCTGGCGCGCCAGCTTCTGCGAGTGCTCGCACATCGCCCGGGCCACGCCGCGCCCGCGCGCCTGCTCGGTGACCATGTAGCCGCAGTTGCCCACATGGGCGCCGGGGCCTGCGGCATTGGCCTTGAGGTAGTAGGAACCGAGCAACTGACCCTCGGCCTCGGCCACGTAGGTGTGCAGCGGCAGGTCGAGCCAAAGCTGGCGCGCCTGCTGCTGGGTCAGTTGCGGGTCGTAGGCGTAGGTTTCGCGCGCGTGGACGACGTGCTGGAAGGTCGGCCAGAAGCGCTCGAAGTCCTCGGCGGTCATGGGGCGGAGCTGGATCATGGGGGTTCCTGCCAGGGCTGGGCAGGCAAGTCTGGCGGCGTGGCTGGCCCCTTGCAAGCCTGGATGAGGGGTCCAAGGCTTGCTAGGGGCAAACAGACCGACGCTGGGTCTAGGCGCGCGCGTCGGCGGGTAGGCAATGCAGCACCAGACGTGCGCCGCCCCATTCGCTGCCACCGACCTCAAGGGTAAAGCCATGCAGGTCGACGATCGCCGCCACGATCGACAGCCCGAGGCCGAAGCCTGGATGACGATGGCCTTCTTCGCTGCGGTAGAAGCGCTTGAGCACGGCGGTCCGTTCCTGTTCGGGGATGCCCGGACCGCTGTCCTCGATGGCCACATGCACGCCTGCGGCGTCCTGCACGGCCTGGATGCGCACCTGTCCGCCTTCGGGAGTGAACTTGATGGCATTGCCGACCAGATTGGCCAGGGCCTCGAACAGCAGTTCGCGGTCGCCGTGCAATGCGGGCATGTGCGCGGGCTGTTGCAGTGTCAGGCGAATACCGCCGTCTTCGGCCAGGGGCAGGTAGAAGTCGTGCAGTTCGACCAGCAGGTTGTGCGGATCGAGCTCGACGAAGCCGGCGCGGCGTTGGCGGTCTTCCAGCTCACTGATGCGCAGCAGCCCGCGAAAGCGCGCCATGAGCGTGTCGGTCTCGCCGATGGCCTGGTCGAGAGCCTCGGCCTGCGCGGAGTCGGCACCGCTTTGCTGGCGGATGCGGTAGAGCTGGGCGCGCAGGCGGGTCAGCGGGGTGCGCAGGTCGTGAGCGATGTTGTCGCACACGCCCTTGACCTCGTGCATCAGTCGTTCGATGCGGTCGAGCATGGCGTTGACGATGGCGGCCAGCATGTCCAGCTCGTCGCGCCGCGCCGACAGCGGCAAGCGGTGGGTGAGGTCGCCGGCGACGATCAGCTCAGCGCTGGCCTGCACCGCGCGAATGCGCTTGAGCGGCCGTCTGCGCAGCAGGTACCAGCCCGCGAAGCCTGGGATCAACGTCAGCGAGATACCCCACAGCAGCGCGTGCAGGATGATCCGCGTGACCACGAACAGCGAGCCGTTATCGCGCACCAGGACCAACCAGCGGCCATCGGCCACCCGCAGACCCACGGCATCGCAACTGTCGCGCGGCAGGTGCGGATCGTCGGCGTCCAGGCAGCGCTTGAGTTCGTGGACCTTGCCATCGAGGGCGAGCTCGGACGGGACCGAGCGGATGCGCCCGCCCAGCGGATTGAGTTGTGCATCGAACAGGCCATAGGCATCGAAGCTGCGCTCTTCGAAAGCCTGGCTGGCGATAAGGGCGTCATCGAGTTGCTTGCCGGACATGTGCACGAACAGGTGCTGACGTTGCAGCATCGAGTGGCGGGTCAGCTTGTTCAGGTAGCTGGTGACCTCGAAGTACAGCACGCCCATGAGGATGCTGCTCCAGGCCACGAACAGGAAGCTGTACAGCGCCAGCAGGCGGCTGGTGGAGGAGCTCCAGCCTTTAGACGGGTTCGGCAATGGCATAGCCGGAGCCCCGTACGGTGCGGATCAGGGGCGTCTGGCCGGGGGGATCGATTTTCTTGCGCAGGCGGCCGATGTGCACGTCGATCAGGTTGGTGCCTGGGTCGAAGTGATAGCCCCAGACTTCTTCGAAGATCATCATCCGGGTGATCACCTGGCCGGAATGGCGCATGAGGAACTCGAGCAATTTGTATTCGGTGGGCAGCAGGTTGAGGCTGCTTTCGCCGCGGCGGGCTTCGTGGCTGATCAGGTCCAGCTCCAGGTCGGCGACCTGCAGGCGGGTCTGGGTCATGGGCACGCTGTTGCGACGCAACAGCACTTCGACGCGGGCGGCCATTTCATCGGAGGCGAAGGGTTTGGTCAGGTAGTCGTCACCGCCGGCACGCAGGCCGCGCACGCGTTCGTCGACATCCGAGAGAGCGCTGATCATGAGGATGGGGGTGGCGATCTTCAAGCTGCGCAGGGTGGTGACGATGGTCAGGCCATCGACCTCCGGGAGCATGCGGTCGACGGTGATCATGTCATAGCCGCCGGCGATGGCTTTGGCCAGGCCTTCGCGGCCGTTGTCTGCCCAGTCGACTTCCAGGCCGTGGCTGGAGAGCTCGGCGACGATTTCCTGGGCGGTGACGGCGTCGTCTTCGATGGTCAGTACGCGGGGCATGCTAATAACCTGATCGGCGGGTGGATGGAGGGATTGTGCCAAAGAATAGAAAAGCAGGAATTTAAGAAAAATTCATCTTGGGTGGGGTGGGGGTGTGTTACTTCGGCGCTTTGGCCTTTTTTGGGGGGCTGCTGGTGCTGCTGCTGGGTTTGGGTGAATATCCGGTGGCTTTGGTGAGGCTGAGTCACCTTTTCGCCCTTACGGCGACCCCCTTTTTTTCTTGGAAAAAAGGGGGGCAAAAACCGCCTGCTCCCGCATCCGGCCCCTTCGCTGCGCTGCGGGGTTCCCTCGCGCCGGTGGCACTCCGGGGGTACCGCGCTTAGGGGCCATCCATGGCCCCAAGCGCTTGACGGGCATCCATGCCCGTCAACCCCCTCCATGCCCCCTCTGCTCGGCCTCCTGAGGTCGCGATGGGCGGCGTCTGCACGATGGCGCGCTTAGAAGCAGGGCGGTTGGAGCAGATGTTCTGGAGCGCTGCGCGATCAAACCGCCGTTGCCGTTGCCGTTGCCGTTGCCGTTGCCGTTGCCGTTGCCGTTGCCGTTGCCGTTGCCGTTGCCGTTGCCGTTGCCGTTGATCTTGATCTTGATCTTAGTGCGCGGTAGTTCAAACACCGCCAACCGCGACCTCAGTAGGCCGAGCAGAGGCGTTGCGCAGGGAGGTGACGGGCATGGATGCCCGTCAAGCGCTTGGGGCCAGGACGGCCCCTAAGCGCGGTCCTCCCGGAGCGACGCCGGCGCGAGGGAACCCCTGCGCGCAGCGCAGGGGCCGGATGCGGGAGCAAGCGGTTTTTGCCCCCCTTTTTTCCAAGAAAAAAAGGGGGTCGCCGTAAAGGCGAAAAGGTGAATCAGCCTCACCACAGCCACCGGATAATCCCCCAAACCCAATCCCCCCTCCAATCCCCCTCCAATCCCCCTCCAATCCCTCAAAAATACCCAAACCCCCCGCCCAATTCAGCTTAAGATGGCCAATCGCGACCACCCCCACCTCAACGTATACAACTATTGAGCCCCAGGGTGGTCGGTATTCAGGGGCCCAGGTGCAAATCACAAGACACCCCCCTATCAGCCCTCAGGAGCCCACAATGGCAGCACTGCAAGACAGCACGTTGAATGCGATGGAAACCCACCAGCAGCAACTGCTCGAGGGTTGGCTCAAGGCCCTGCAAGCCACGGGCGCTACCCGCAATATCAAGGAACAGGAACTTACCCAGGAAGCCCAGGAGTTTCTCCAGATCCTGACCCTGACCACCCGTGCCAAGCATGGCGCCGATGTCAACGCTGCCGGCTGGGAAGAGGTCCGCCGTTTCCTCGATCGCCTCTCGGCCAGCCGCGCCCGTCTCGGACACGACTCGCACCAGACCACCTTCTTCATCTTCGCCCTCAAGGCGCCCTTGTTCGGCCTGCTGCAATCGGTCTACGCCGATCAGCCGCAACTGCTCGCCGAGCAGCTCTGGGAAATCTCCGGGCTGCTCGACACGCTCGGCATGTACACCATGCGCGTCTACCAGAAAACCCGCGAAGAAGTGATCAAGCGCCAGCAGGAAGAGCTGCTCGAGCTGTCTACTCCGGTCGTCAAGCTGTGGGACGGTGTGCTGGCCCTGCCGCTGATCGGCACCCTGGACTCCCAACGCAGCCAGACCGTCATGGAGTCGCTGTTGCAGCGCATCGTCGACACCGGCTCGGAGATCGCCATCATCGACATCACCGGCGTGCCGACTGTCGATACCTTGGTTGCCCAGCATCTGCTCAAGACCGTCACCGCCATCCGCCTCATGGGCGCGGACTGCATCATCAGCGGCGTGCGCCCGCAGATCGCGCAGACCATCGTGCACCTGGGCCTGGATCTGGGCACCTTGACCACCAAGGCCAACCTCGCCGATGCCCTGCAACTGGCCCTCTCGCGCCTGGGCGTGAGCCTGGTCGGGCGCGGCTGACACTATGGAGCGCATCCCGATTCTCCAGATGGGCGAGTTCCTGCTGGTGACCATCCAGGTCGACATGCATGACCAGCTCGCCCTGCGCCTGCAGGACGATCTCACCGACCGTATCAGCCGCACCTCCGCGCGCGGCGTGCTCATCGACATTTCCGCGCTGGACATGGTCGACTCCTTCATCGGCCGCATGATCGCGCAGATCGCCAGCCTGTCGCGCCTGATGGACGCGCAGACCATGATGGTCGGCATGCAGCCGGCTGTGGCCATCACCCTGGTCGAGCTCGGCTTGAGTTTGCCGGGGGTCAGCACGGCGCTGAATGTCGAGCGCGGCATGCAGGTGCTGCGTCAGCGGACCCAGCGCTCATGAACGTACGCGACAGCGGCAGCCATCCGGTGCGTATCGAGCAAGACGTGGTGCTGGCCCGGCAACTGGTGCGCAAGCTGGCCAGCGAATGCGGCATGCGCCTGGTCGACTTGACCAAGCTGGTCACCGCCGTCAGCGAGCTGGCGCGCAACACCGTGGTTTACGGCGGTGGCGGCGACATGGATTGGCAGGTGCTGGACGACGGCGCCCGCGTGGGCGTGCGCGTGCTGTTTCGCGATGAAGGCCCGGGCATCGCCGACCTCGGTCTGGCGCTCACCGACGGTTGGACCTCCGGCAACGGCCTGGGTCTGGGCCTGACCGGCGCGCGTCGGCTGGTCGACGAGTTCGAGCTGGATACGGCGGTGGGTGAGGGCACACGGGTGACGATCACGCGATGGACATGAACCTGCGCGGTAGTCTCACCCAGCTCATCGTCATCGACGACCCCAGCCACGTCGGCCACGCCCGGCGTCAGGTGCGCGAACTGGCCCAGCGCCACGCACTGGCCGAGGCCGATGGCGAGCGCGCGGCGCTGCTGGCCACCGAGCTGGCCAGCAACATCATCAAGCATGCCGAGCGCGGGGCCTTGCACCTGCGCGCCTGGCCGCACGCCGAAGGAGCGATGCTGGAACTGCTGGCCATCGATCGCGCCCAAGGATTCGATCGCGCCGCGTGCCTGACCGACGGCTTCTCCACCAGCGGCACCCAGGGGATCGGTCTGGGCGCCATCGAGCGCCTGGCCGACACCTTCGACCTGTACAGCGATGCGCGTGGCACGGCGCTGCTGGCCCGTGTGCACGGCCCACGCCAGGACCGTCGCGATCTGCGTATCGGCGTGTGCCAGCACACCCTGCCAGGCGAGACGGTGTGCGGCGACGGCTGGTACGTGGCCAAGCAGGAGGGTCACTTGAGCGTGCTGATGATCGACGGCCTCGGCCATGGCGAGCACGCGCGTACGGCAGCGGACGCGGGCGAGACGGCCTTTGCTCAGGCGCCCTACGACGCGCCGGCGCGGGTGGTCGAGCGTTTGCACGGCGCCATGGGGGCGACGCGCGGCGGTGCGGTGGCCGTGATCCAGCATGACGCCGCACTCGAGCGCCTGACATTCGCCGGCATCGGCAATATCGGCGGCGTGCTGCTGGGGCGCGAGCGCGCCCGCGGGCTGGCCTCGATGCCTGGCATCGTCGGCGGGCAATACCGCAAGGTGCAGGTGTTCGACTACCCTCAGGTGAACGACAACCTATTGATTCTCTACAGCGATGGCCTGCAGTCCAGGTGGGACCTGAAGGACTATCCAGGCCTGGCCTACCGTCATCCCGCCCTGGTGGCGGCGGTGCTGCACCGTGATTTCTGCCGTGGCCGCGACGATGTAACGATCATGGTCATCGACCTGGAGGGCGTTCATGCCTGAACAGCTTCACCCCGACAGCCCCGAACAAGGCGCTGCCATCGCCCGATTGCAGGCGGAGAACCACGCCCTGCGTGCGGAACTGGAAGAGACCAACCAAGGCGTCTTGGCGCTCTACGCCGAATTGGACACCCAGGCCGAGCAACTGCGCGAGGCCTCGGACCTCAAGAGTCGCTTCCTGTCGTACATGAGCCATGAGTTTCGCACCCCGCTGGGGTCGATCCTGAGCATCACCAGCCTGCTCAGCGACGAACTCGACGGCCCACTGTCGCCCGAGCAGCACAAGCAGGTGGCGTTCATCAGCATGGCCTCGCGCGAGCTGTCGGACATGGTCGACGACCTGTTGGACCTGGCCAAGATCGAGGCCGGACGCATCACCATCTCGCCGGCCTGGTTCGACATGCTCGACCTGTTCTCGGCCTTGCGCGGCATGTTCCGACCCATCGTCGAAGGCTCGGCGGTGGACCTGATCTTCGAAGAGCCGGCAGGGTTGCCACAGCTGTACACCGACGACAAGAAGCTGGCGCAGATTCTGCGTAACTTCATTTCCAACGCCCTGAAGTTCACCCCGCGTGGCGAAGTGCGCGTCTGCGCGCGCCTGGAGGGCAATGATCGGGTGCGCTTCTCGGTCAGCGATACCGGCATCGGTATCGCCGCCGATCTGCACGATGTGCTGTTCGAAGATTTCAACCAGATCGACTCGCCGCTGCAGAAACGTCTGCGTGGCACCGGGCTGGGCCTGTCGCTGTGCAAGCGGTTCGCCGAACTGCTGGGCGGTGAGGTGGGCATGGAGAGTTCGCCGGGCGTCGGATCCTCGTTCTTCGTCACCATCCCACTGGCCCTGGCGCAGGGGGATGCCGATGCGTGCTGAGACCCGCTTGCTCATCGTCGATGACAACTATGCCACCCGCTATGCCTTGCGCCGTCGCTTGGCGTTGCACGGCTATCAGGTACTGGAGGCTGCCACCGGCGGCGAGGGCCTGGCGCTGATCGCCAGTGAGGCCATCGATGCGCTGATCCTGGACGTCAACCTGCCGGACATGAGCGGTTTCGACATCGTCCGGCTGCTGCGCAAGGATCCGGCCACGGTTTTGTTGCCGGTGATTCATGTGTCGGCGGCGTCGATCCACAGCGGCGACATCATCACCGGCCTGGACGCCGGTGCCGATGCGTATCTGGTGCATCCGGTGGACCCAGACGTGCTCCTGGCCACCCTGCGTACGCTGCTGCGTGTGCGCGATGCCGAGCAGGCCCTGCGGCACAGCGAAGCGCGCTTTCGCGAGATCTTCAACAACGTGTCGGCACCGATCGCGGTGCTCGATTGCCAGTTGGGCGTGGCCGAATGCAACGAGGCGTTCGTGCGCCTGACCCAGGACAACCAAGACCGGCGCCAGTTGCGCGAGTGCTTCGCGCCGGGCCAGGAGGCGGCCATCGCCAACCTCTGCCAGCACCTGGTCGAAGGCGAGCGTTGGCGTGGCACCTTGCTGATGAGCGTCGAGGGCCAGTTGCGCGAGACCGAGTGGCAGTTGTCGCCTTACCAGGCGCCTGGCCTGTGCCTGGTCTTCGTCGAGGACATCACCGAACACCGGCACCGCGAGCGTTCGCACCTGGAGCGCCTGGACGCCACCACCCTGCAACTGGCGGAGAAGGTCGCCGAACATGCGCGCACCGAAGCACAGTTGCTGCAACTGCAGAAGATGGATGCGCTGGGTAGTCTCACCGGCGGCATCGCCCATGACTTCAACAACCTGCTGACCGGCATCATCACCAGCCTGGAGCTGATCCGCAAACGGATCGCCGACGGTCGCCCGGAGCGGGTGCCGATCTATGCCGAAGCCGCGTTGAACTCGGCCATGAGCGGGGCGGCGCTGACCCACCGGTTGCTGGCGTTCGCCCGCCAGCAGCCGCTCGACACCCGGCCGGTGGATGTCAACGCCCACGTACGGTCGTTGGAGGAGTTGCTCAACCGCACCATCGGCGAGCGCGTGACGCTCAGGCTGCAGTTGTCGAACAAGCCGGCCACCGCGCTGGTCGACCCGGTGCAGTTGGAAAGTGCGGTGCTCAACCTGGTGATCAACGCCCGCGACGCCTTGCCGCGTGGCGGACAGATCTGGATCACCACCAGTTCGGTGTGGTCGCACGGCGACCCCAACCTGCTGGACGGCCCGTACCTGGCGATCAGCGTGCGCGATGACGGCCAGGGCATCGACCCCAGTGTGCTGGACAAGGTATTCGACCCGTTCTTCACCACCAAGCCACTGGGGCAGGGCACAGGGCTGGGCCTGTCGACCATTTATGGTTTCGCCCGTCAGTCCGGTGGTCACGTCCATCTCGACAGCGTGGTCGGTCATGGCACCGAAGTACGCCTGATGCTACCGGCCACGGACGACCTGGCCATCGACGTCGAGCCGCCGCAGCAGCCCGAGCTGCGCGGCAGCGGTGAGCACCTGCTGATCGTCGACGATGTCGCCGCAGTGCGCATGCCGCTGGCCGAAGCGCTGGCCGATGCCGGTTATCGCTGCACCACGGTGGCCGGGGTCGAGCAGGCACTGGAGCTGCTACGTGGCCAGACCCCGTTCGACCTGCTGTTGACCGATGTCGGCCTGCCGGTGCTCAGCGGTCGGGAACTGGCCGACCTGGCCCGCGAGGTGCGCCCTGAACTGCCGGTGCTGTTCATGACCGGCTATGCCGAAACCGCCCAGGACCGCCAGTCGTTCCTGGCGCCGCGTATGGACTTGCTGATCAAACCGTTCAAGATCGGTGATCTGCTCGAGCGAGTGGGGCGCTTGTTGGTCGAGGAGGGCTAGACGCTACGCGGCGGGCTGGCGCGTCCGTGCGCCGAGGTGGGATTAGAAGCTGTATTTGGCGGTGAGCATCAGGTTGCGTGGATCGCCGAAGTTGTCGCCGCCGTAGTCCACCGACTTGGAGATCGACGAGTAGTAGCGGCGGTCGAAGACGTTGTTGGCGTTGAGCTGCAGGTCGAGGTGGCGATTGACCTGGTAGCCGGCCATCAGGTCGGTGACCGCGTAGCTGCCCTGCTGTAGGCGATAGGTGCTGCCGTTGACCGGGATGTCGTTGTACATCCGGCTTTGCCAGGTGACGCCGCCGCCCACGCGCAGCTTGTCCAGCGGACCTTGGAAGCGGTAGGTGGTGAACAGCTTGAACTGATGCTCGGGCGTGTCGGAGTTCAGCGGTTTGTTGACGGCGGCCGGGTTGTTGTCGTCCTTGATCGTGTGCACGCGGGCGTAGGTATAGCCGGTGCCGAGCTGCCACTGGTCGGTGAGGGCGCCCTGCAGCTCGAAGTCGATACCCTGGCTGCGCACTTCCCCGGAGGCCTGGTAGCAGGTCAGTTGTGGGCAGTTGGCCAGGCTCACTTCGACCTGGCGGTTTTCCTGGTCGATGCGGAACACGGCGAGGCTGGCATTGAGCGCACCGTCGAAGTATTCACCCTTGATACCCACTTCGTAGTTCTTGCCGACGATGGGGATGATCGGCTTGCCGGAGGTGTCCTTGCCGTCCTGCGGGGTGAAGATGTCGGTGTAGCTGGCATACACCGAGTGGTGCTCGTCCAGCTCGTAGATAAGCCCGCCGTAACGGGTGACGTTGCGGGTGACCTTATAGTCGCCGTCGTTGCTGCCGCGCTTGTCGTAGTCGTACCAGTCCAGACGTCCGCCGAGGATGAGCGTGAGCGGGTCGGCCAGGCTCAGGCGGGTGGTGGCGTAGACGCCTTCCTGATTGATCTGGTAGCGATTGTTGCTGGTATGGACGAAGTCTGGCTTGCCGCCGTTGAGCGGGTAGTTGGGGTCATACGGGCTGTAGTCGCGCTCATCCATGTCGTAGATGCGCTTGGCCGCGCCGAGCACCAGTTCGTGCTCGCGTCCCAGCAGCTCGAACGGGCCACTGGCGAAGGCGTCCAGGCCTAGCTGGTTCTCGTCGTGGGCAGACTGGTAGACGGTACGCTGCAACGCCTTGTCCGCCCGCCAGCGTGATTGGTAGGAGCCTCGGAACAGCGCGTTCTGTTCGCTGTAGTTGGCGTTGACCTGCAGTTTCCAATCATTGGCCAGTTGCTGTCGCACCTCGGCGAACAGCGTGTTGATTTCCTGGTCCTTGTCTTCCCAGTCGCTGCCTGGGTTGTATGAGCGCGACAGGCGTTGGTGATGACCATTGAGGTCGGTGGGGATCGAGCCCCAGAACACGTTGGTCTTGTCCTTCTGGTGCGAGAAGCCCAGGGTCAGGGTGGTGTCATCGCTCAGGTCGGCTTCGCTGACGGCGTAGAACAGGCCATGGTTCTCCTGCTGGCCATCACGGAAGCCATTGCTGTCCTGCCAGGAGGTCACCACGCGCCCGCGCAGGGTGCCGCTGTCGTTGAGCGGGCTGGAAGCGTCCAGTTCGCCACGGTAGTTGTCCCAGGTGCCGGCGGCACCGGTGAGGGTCACGGCCTGACCAGGTAGCGGGCGCTTGCGCACCAGGTTGATGGCGGCCGAGGGTGTACCGGCGCCGGTGACCAGCCCGGTGGCGCCGCGCACCACCTCGACACGGTCGAACATGGCCAGGTTGGGCTGAGCGCCGACCACCCAGCCGGTGTAGGCGCTGGGGATGCCGTCGTACATCAGGTTGTCGACATCGAAGCCACGGGCGGTGTAGGTCTGCCGACCGGGGCCGCTGGACTGGTTGAGGAACAGGCCCGGCGTGTAGCGGGCCACGTCGTTGATGCTGGTCATGTTCTGGTCGTCCATGCGCTGGCGCGTGACCACGGTCACGGCCTGTGGCGTCTCGCGCAGGCTCAGGGGCAGCTTGGTAGCGGTTTCCATGGCACCGGTGGTGTACGACGTGGTGCCTTCGGTGGTGCTGCCCAGGCGGTTGTCGCTGATTTCGGTGGCGCCGAGTTCCAGAACACCGGCGTTAGGGGCGTCTTCGGCCATGGCATTGGCCAGCGGTGTGGTGCACAGGGCGAGGGCCAGCAGGTTGGGCGCGAAGCGGCGGGGTGGGGCAGCGGGGATCATGCCGGAGTTGTCCTTATTGCGAGTACGTATGAGAACGATTAGCAATAAAGTGTGTCAGGATTTGTCGTGGTGCGGAAGCGGTGAGGATGTAGATTTCGACAAATTTTTCACAACTACCCAACGGTCCGGTCGGTGGGCATAAAGATCCCGGTAGTGGCGCAAAGCCGTTAGACTCGCCGACCTGATGACTATTTCGAGGTGGCTGTGACGCTGCAGCAGGGGTTCGTCCTGACCCGCCATTGGCACGACACGCCCGAGGGCACCTGCGTGGAGTTCTGGTTGGCCACCGACCAGGGGCCGCGCCGAGTGCGTCTGGCGCCGCAGACCTCGGTGGCCTTCGTGCCGGCCGAGCAGGCCGCCCATGCTCGCGCGCTGCTGGCCGACGAGCCGGGCGCGCAGTTGCGCCCGCTGCAGTTGCGCGACTTTCAGCAGCGTCCGGTCATGGGCCTGTATTGCCAACAGCACCGGCAGTTGATGGCGTTGGAGCGACGCCTGCGCGAGGCCGGCGTCGAGGTCTTCGAAGCCGATATCCGCCCACCGGAACGCTACCTGATGGAGCGCTTCATCACCGCGCCGGTGCTGTTCGGTGGCCACGACGACGGTCAAGGCACGCTTGAGCACGCCCAACTCAAACCGCATCCGCACTATCGGCCACGGCTGCGGCTGGTATCGCTGGACATCGAGACCACCGAGCGCGGCGAGCTCTACAGCATCGGCCTGCACGGTTGCGGGCAGCGCGTGGTGTACATGCTCGGCCCGCCCAATGGCGACGCACAGTCGGTGGACTTCGAACTCCACTACTGCGACGACCGCGCCGCGTTGCTCGACTGCCTCAACCAGTGGTTGGCTCACCATGACCCGGACGCGATCATCGGCTGGAACGTCATCCAGTTCGACCTGCGCGTGCTCCACGAGCATGCCCAACGTTTGAAGGTGCCGTTGTACCTGGGCCGTGACGGTGCGCCCATGACCTTGCGCGAGCATGGCAGCCGCACCCACTTCTTCGCCGACGCGCCCGGCCGCCTGCTGATCGATGGCGTCGAGGCGCTGCGCTCGGCGACCTGGAGTTTTCCGTCGTTCAGCCTGGAGAACGTCGCCCAGACCTTGCTCGGCGAGGGCAAGGCGATTTCCACACCGTACCAGCGCATGGACGAAATCAACCGTATGTTCGCCGAGGACAAGCCGGCGCTGGCGCACTACAACCTCAAGGACTGCGAGCTGGTCACGGCGATCTTCGAGCACACCCGGCTGCTGGACTTTCTGCTCGAGCGTGCTTCGGTCACAGGCCTGCCGGCCGACCGCAGCGGCGGCTCGGTGGCGGCTTTCGGTCATCTGTACATCCCGGCCATGCACCGCCAGGGTTTCGTCGCGCCGAACCTGGGCGAGCGCGACGGCGAGGCCAGTCCGGGCGGATTCGTCATGGATTCGCGACCCGGGCTGTACGAGTCGGTGCTGGTGCTGGACTACAAGAGTCTCTATCCGTCGATCATCCGCACCTTTCTGATCGATCCGGTGGGCTTGATCGAGGGCCTGCGCGAGCCGGATGAGTTGCATTCGGTGGAGGGCTTTCGAGGGGCGCGGTTTTCCCGTACCCGACACTGCCTGCCAGCCATCGTCGAGCGGGTCTGGCAGGGCCGCGAGGCGGCCAAGCAGGTGGGCAACGCGCCGCTGTCCCAGGCGCTGAAAATCATCATGAACGCGTTCTACGGGGTATTGGGCTCCAGCGGTTGCCGCTTTTTCGACCCGCGCCTGGCGTCGTCGATCACCTTGCGCGGGCACCAGATCATGCGCCAGACCCGGGCACTGATCGAGGCGCAAGGGTTGGAGGTGATCTATGGTGATACCGACTCGACGTTCGTCTGGCTCAAGGGTGCCCATGGCGAGGAGGCGGCGGCGCAGATCGGCCGCGCCCTGGTGGCGCAGGTCAACCAGTGGTGGCGCGAGCACTTGAGCACTGAGATGGGGCTCGACAGCGCGCTGGAGTTGCAGTTCGAGACGCATTACCGGCGGTTTCTGATGCCCACCATCCGTGGCACGGAGGAGGGTAGCAAGAAGCGCTATGCCGGTCTGGTGCAGCGTGGCGAGGGGCACGACGAGGTGGTGTACAAGGGACTGGAATCGGTGCGCACCGACTGGTCGCCGTTGGCGCGGTTGTTTCAGCAGGAGCTGTATGGGCGGATCTTTCGCGATCAGCCGTATCGCGAGTATGTGCGCGAGTTCGTGGGGCGTACGTTGGCGGGGGAGCTGGATGAGTTGCTGGTGTATCGCAAGCGGTTGCGCCGGCCTTTGAGCGACTATCAGCACAACGTACCGCCGCATGTGCGGGCGGCGCGGTTGGCTGATGAGTACAACCGGCGGGTTGGGCGGCCTTTGCAGTATCAGCGGGGGGGATGGATCAGTTACGTCATGACCGTGGCGGGGCCGGAGCCTTTGGAGGAGCGGCGGTCGCCTGTGGATCATGAGCATTACCTGAGTCGGCAGTTGCAGCCGGTGGCGGATGCCATCTTGCCGTTTGTGGGGGATGATTTTGCGGGGTTGACGGGGCGGCAGCTTTTGCTTTTCTGAGGGTGGTTTTTGTTGCGGGCCGGGGGGGTATCCGGATTTTTTGGTGATGCTTAGTCACCTTTTCGCCCTTACGGCGACCTACTTTTTTTCTTGGAAAAAAGTAGGCAAAAACCGCTTGCTCCCGCATCCGGCCCCTTCGCTGCGCTGCGGGGTTCCCTCGCGCCGGTGGCACTCCGGGGGTACCGCGCTTAGGGGCCATCCATGGCCCCAAGCGCTTGACGGGCATCCATGCCCGTCAACCCCCTCCATGCCACCTCTGCTCGGCCTCCTGAGGTCGCGATGGGCGGCGTCTGAACTGACGCGCGCTTAGAAGCAGGGCGGTGGGGCAGATTTATCCGAGCGCTGCGCGATTAAACCGCCGTTGCCGTTGATCTTAGTGCGCGGTAGCTCAAACACCGCCAACCGCGACCTCAGGAGGCCGAGCATAGGCGTTGCGCAGGGAGGTGACGGGCATGGATGCCCGTCAAGCGCTTGGGGCCAGGAAGGCCCCTAAGCGCGCTCCTCCCGGAGCGACGCCGGCGCGAGGGAACCCCTGCGCGCAGCGCAGGGGCCGTATGCGGGAGCAAGCGGTTTTTGCCCCCCTTTTTTCCAAGAAAAAAAGGGGGTCGCCGTAAGGGCGAAAAGGTGAATCAGCCTCACCACAGCCAACGGATAAGCCCCCAAATCAAAACCGCCCCCAAAAAAACCAGATCACCCCAAAACCCCACCCCCCGAAAAACCCGGGCCTCCTCCACCAGCCAATCATGCACCGCCCGTGCCCCCGGCTGAGTCAACCCCCCAGGCGGATACAACAGCACGTACCGCTTGTGATTAGGAATGGCCACCCCAAACGGCACGATCAACGCCCCCCGCTCAAGCTCATCGTTGAGCAACGTGCGCCTGGCAATCGCCACCCCAATCCCGGCAATCGCCGCCTCGATGGTGAGATGGTTGCGATTGAAGGTATGCCCCCGCCGCACATCCAGTCCCCCGGCACCAATCCCCTCGAGATAGAACTCCCACTCCGCGTATTCCGAACTGCCCCGCCAAGCGGTGATGTCATGCAGCAACGGATAGTGCACCAGGTCCGCCGGACCGTGCAGCGGCGGACGACCGCGCAGCAGGCTTGGCGAGCACACTGGAAAGATCTGCTCGTCCAGCAACGGCGTCGAGAGCATGCCTGGGTAGCTGCCGTCGTTGAGGTCGATGGCCAGGTCGAAGTCGCCTTCGTTCAGCGCCTGCTTACTGTCCTCGGCCACCAAGCGCAGTTCGATGTCCGGATAACGCTGCTGGAAGCGCGGCAGGCGCGGCGTGAGCCATTTGGCCAAGAATGAGGGAATCGAGCGCAAGCGCAGGGTGCCACGGATCTCGCCTGCGTCCAGGCGCAACAGTTCGGCCTCGATGCTGCCATAGGCTTCGGCAACCGTCAGCGCCAGTCGCTGACCTTCAGCGGTCAGCTCCACCCCCCGGGCGCGCCGCAGGAACAGCGCAAACCCCAAGCGCTCCTCGAGCTGGCGCATCTGCTGGCTCACCGCGCCGGGCGTGATATGCAGCTCTTCGGCGCATCGGGTGAACGACAAGTGCCGGGCTGCGCAGGCAAACACGTGGAGCCAGACGAACACCTGACCATTCAATTGGCCTTTCATCGTTTAGTCCTGCTAATGGCTTGTGTAGAAAGTTTCGTTGGTCATGCTGCGACTCGCGCGTCAGTATTACTCATATAAGTAATTCTCACCAATTACCCGCGAGGACTGGGCGGTGCCGACTATCGGCGCACCGGCCAGATATTAGTATGGCTATCAGCGTTTTCGACCTCTTCAAAATCGGCATTGGGCCATCCAGCTCCCACACGGTGGGGCCAATGCGCGCTGCTGCGACCTTCGCCCAGCACCTGCGCGAAGCGGGTTTGCTGGCCCAGGTGACGCGGGTCGAAGTGCGTCTGTATGGCTCGTTGTCGGCCACCGGCGTGGGCCATGCCACCGACCGCGCCTGTTTGCTTGGGTTGATGGGCCAATGGCCGGACCGGATCGATCCGCACAGCATCGAGCCGCGTATCGAGCAATTGCTGCAGGAGCAATGCTTGATCCTCGATGGCACGCAACCCGTACCCTTCGACTACGCGCGCGACATGCGCCTGCTCGACGAGAACCTCGCCTACCACCCCAATGCCATGAGCCTGGAGGCCCAGGGCGAGGCGGGCAGCCTGTTGACCGAGACCTACTACTCCGTCGGTGGCGGATTCATCGTCGAGCAGCGCGAGATCGACGCACCGGCCTGCGCCGAGGGCGAGGTCACGCTGCCCTACGAGTTTTCCTCCGGCGCCGAACTGCTGGCGCTGTGCAAGACCCATGGCCTGAGCGTCAGCCAGCTGATGATGGCCAATGAGCGTGCCTGGCGCAGTGACGAAGACATTCGCGCAGGTCTGCTGGCCATCTGGGCGGCCATGCGTGAGTGCGTGGAAAACGGCCTGCGCAACGAAGGCATCCTGCCGGGCGGCCTGAAGGTCAAGCGCCGGGCTGCGCGCCTGCATCGAAGCTTGCAGGAACTGGGCAAGCCCAACGTGATCGGCTCAACGCTCAGTGCCATGGAGTGGGTGAACCTGTTCGCCCTGGCGGTGAACGAAGAGAACGCCGCGGGCGGGCGCATGGTCACTGCGCCGACCAATGGTGCTGCCGGAATCATCCCTGCGGTGCTGCACTACTACATGAAATTCAACCCCACCGTCTGCGATGACGACGTGGTGACTTTCCTGCTGGCCGCCGCTGCAGTCGGCATCCTGTGCAAGAAGAACGCATCGATTTCCGGGGCGGAAGTCGGCTGCCAGGGCGAGGTCGGCTCGGCCTGCTCGATGGCGGCCGCAGGCTTGGCCGAGGTGCTCGGCGCCACGCCACCGCAGTTGGAAAACGCTGCCGAGATCGCCCTGGAACACAACCTCGGCCTGACCTGCGACCCGGTCGGCGGCCTGGTCCAAGTACCGTGCATCGAGCGCAATGCCATCGCCGCGGTAAAGGCCATCAACGCCGTGCAGATGGCGCTGCGTGGCGATGGCGAGCACTTCATCTCCCTCGACCGGGTCATCCGCACCATGCGCGACACCGGGGCTGATATGCACGCCAACTACAAGGAAACCTCGCGCGGTGGATTGGCGGTGGCGTTCGTCGAGTGTTGAGGGCACTCATGGCCAGCGCCTGAGCAACCTCGTGTGAGTCACCCCAACCGCTCCCGCATCCGATACCACAACATGCCCAACGCCAGCAGCGGCGAGCGCAGGGCCTTGCCGCCGGGGAAGGTCAGGTGCGGCACGGCGCTGAAGATGTCCAGGCCGGTGCTGTGACCGGTGGCGATGGCTTCGGCCAGCAGGCGCGCGGTCCAGTGGGTGACGTTCAGACCATGGCCTGAATAGCCCTGGGCGTAGTAGACGTTCGGCTGCTGTCGTAGCCTGCCGACTTGGGGAAAGCGGTTGGCGGTGATGCCGATCATGCCGCCCCATTGGAAGTCCAGGCGCACATCGGCCAACTGCGGGAACACCTTGAGCACCTTCGGACGCATGTAGGCGGCGATGTCCTGCGGATCGCGGCCTGAATAGTGACAGGCGCCGCCGAACAGCAGGCGCCGGTCCGCGGTGAGGCGGTAGTAGTCCAGGCCGACCTTCTGGTCGCACAGCGCCATATTCTGCGGGATCAGGCTGCGCGCCCGTGCCTCGGACAGCGGTTCGGTGGCCACCACGTAGCTGCCGGCTGGCAGCACCTTGCCGCTGAGCCGCGGCTCCAGCTCATCCAGATGCGCATTGCACCCCAGCACCAGACGCTCGGCCCGCACCGTCCCCCCAGAACAGTGCAGGGTGACGGTGTCGCCGTGCTCGATCCGCTGCACCGGACTCTGCTCGAACACCCTTACCCCCAGGGTGCTGGCCGCACGCGCCTCGCCTTGGACCAGGTCAAGCGGATGCAGATGGCCAGAGCCCATGTCCACTAGACCGCCCGCATACTGGTCGCTGGCGACGATCTCGTGGATATCCTGCGGGCCGATCAGGCGGGTTTCGTGGGCGTATTCCAAGTCGGCGAGGTCGCGCAGTTCGTCGTCGAACGCGGCGAACTGCGCTGGGGTATTGGCCAGCTCGCAGAAGCCCCAGCGCAGGTCGCACTCGATGCCATAGCGGGCGATGCGCTCGGCCACCAGCGTCACCGAGTCCAAGCCTGCCTGCTTGAGGTAGCGCACACCGTCCTGGCCGACATGCCGGGCGAAACCCGACACGTCGTGACCGATGCCACGAATCAATTGCCCGCCATTGCGTCCGCTGGCGCCCCAGCCGATGCGGCGGGCTTCGAGCAGGATCACCGAGAGACCGCGCTCGGCCAGCTCCAGTGCGGTGTTGACGCCGGTCAGACCGCCACCGACCACGCACACGTCCGCGTGCAGATCGCCCTGGAGCGTGGGGTAGTGGGTTTTGGCCCGGGCGGTGGCCGCGTAGTAGGAAGCAGTGTGTTCGGTTTGAGGGGGCATCGGCGACACTCGAAATCAGCGGTTGGACTTGATCTTGCTCCAGGAACGGGTCATGAGCCGCATGATCGGCGGACTCTGCATGCTGGACACGTACAAACGATCCAGCACCTCCTGGGGCGGGTAGATCTCGGGGTTGTCGACCAGCGACTTGTCCATGAACGCCTTGGCCTGCGGATTGGCGTTGGCATAGCCGACGGTGGTGCTCACCTTGGCGATCACCTGCGGGTCGAGCAGGTAGTTGATGAAGGCCAGGGCCTGCTCCGGGTTGCTGGCGTCCTTGGGAATGGCCAGCAGGTCGAACCACAGGTTGCTGCCTTCCTTGGGAATGCTGTAGGCGATCTTCACCCCGTTATGGGCTTCCTCGGCACGGTGGGCAGCCTGGAACACGTCGCCGGAGTAGCCGAAGGCCACGCAGACATCGCCATTGGCCAGGTCCGAAACGTACTTGGAGGAATGGAAGTAGGTGATGTAGGGCCGCAACTGCAGCAAGCGCGCCTCGGCCTTGGCGAAGTCCTTGGGGTTTTCGCTACGCGGGTTCATGCCCAGGTAGTTGAGGACCGCTGGGAAGAGTTCGTCGGGCGAGTCCATGAACGCCACGCCGCACTGCTTGAGCTTCTTCAGGTTCTCGGGCTCGAAGAGCACCGCCCAGGAATCGATCTTGTCGATGCCCAGCACGGCCTTGACCTTGTCCACGTTGTAGCCGATGCCATTGGTGCCCCACAGGTAAGGCACCGCATAGCGGTTGCCCGGATCGTTCTGCTCCAGTTGCTTGAGCAGCTTCGGGTCCAGGTGCTTCCAGTTCGGCAGCTTGCTGCGGTCCAGCGGCAGGAAGGCCCCGGCCTGGGCTTGGCGGGCGAGGAAGTGGTTCGACGGCACCACCACGTCGTACCCGGTGCGTCCGGCCAGCAGTTTGCCTTCGAGGGTCTCGTTGGAGTCGAACACGTCATAGACCACCTTGATGCCGGTGCTGGCTTGGAAGTCGGCCAGGGTGGTGTCACCGATATAGTCGGTCCAGTTGTAGACGCTGACCGTCGGCTCGGCCTGGGCCGCCGCACCGAACAGCAAGGCGAAGGCGGTAGGAATCAAGGTTTGCAGATGACGCATGTCGACACCTCTTGTTATTCGAATGGAGGAGAGTGCGGGATCTGCCGGCTCAAACGCTCAGCAGCAGGAACTCCCGCTCCCAGGAACTGATCACCCGCTTGAAGTTTTCGTGCTCGGCGCGCTTGACCGCCACGTAGCCCTGCACGAACTGGCGACCCAGGTACTGTTCCAGCACCTGGCAGTCCTCCATGTGCTGCAACGCATCCTCGATGGTGATCGGCAGGCGCAGGTTGCGCCGCTCGTAGGCGCGACCCTGCACCGGCGCGCTCGGAGCGATGCGTTCGACCATGCCCAGGTAGCCGCACAGCAAGCTGGCGGCGATGGCCAGGTAGGGGTTGGCGTCAGCGCCTGGCAGGCGGTTCTCCACCCGCATCGCCTCGGGACTGGAGGTGGGTACGCGCAGGCCGGCGGTGCGGTTTTCCTCGCCCCACTCGACGTTCACCGGGGCCGAGGTGTCCGGCAGGAAGCGGCGGAACGAATTGACGTTGGGCGCGAACATCGGCAACACCTGGGGGATGTACTTCTGCAGCCCGCCGATGTGGTGCAGGAACAGCTCGCTCATGCTGCCATCTTCGTTGGCGAACACCGGTTTGCCGGTGGCGATGTCGACCACGCTCTGGTGCAGGTGCATGGCACTGCCCGGCTCGTCGGTGATCGGCTTGGCCATGAAGGTGGCGGTGACGTTGTGCTTGAGGGCAGCCTCGCGCATGGTGCGTTTGAACACGGTGATCTGGTCGGCCAGGTCCAGCGCATCGCCGTGACGGAAGTTGATTTCCATCTGCGCCGGGCCGTCCTCGTGGATCAGCGTGTCCAGGTCCAGGCACTGGATTTCGCACCAGTCGTAGACATCCTCGAACAGCGGGTCGAATTCGTTGGCGGCATCGATGGAGAACGACTGCCGACCGCTCTCGGCGCGGCCTGAGCGTCCCACGGGCACCTGCAAGGGCAAGTCCGGGTCTTCGCAGCGCTGGGTCAGGTAGAACTCCATTTCCGGCGCCACGATCGGCTGCCAGCCCTTGTCGGCGTACAGTTTGAGCACCTTCTTCAAGACGTTGCGCGGCGACAGCTCGATGGGGTTGCCGTGCTTGTCGAAGGTGTCATGAATGACGATGGCGGTCGGCTCGATCGCCCAGGGAATCTGATACACCGCCGTAGGGTCCGGGCGACAGATCATGTCGATGTCGGCCGGGTCGAGCAGGGCGTAGTAGAGGTCGTCGTCGACGAAGTCGCCGGTGACCGTCTGCAACAGCACACTTTCAGGCAGGCGCATGCCGCGTTCGTTGAGGAACTTGTTGGTCGGCGCAATCTTGCCACGGGCGATGCCGGTCAGGTCGCTGACCACACATTCCACTTCGGTGATGCGGTGTTCTTTCAGCCAGGCGGACAGCTGATCGAAAGGGGCGTTCATACAGACCTCTTGGTTGGGTTTTGGTGGTGGGTGCGGACTTGCCTGTGCAGTGGAACGCCGAACGTCCATCGCCAAGCCCCTTCCCACGGGGCACGCTGGGGACTATCTTGGGCGCAGCCCGTCAGGGCGATCTATCCGTTTTGTTCGTCAGAAAATGCACCATAAGAGTGCAAGAAGGACGCCGCGTGAACAGGCAACCCGCCTTGCAGGTCCAGGCTTACAGCACCTCCGATGTCGGTGAGCAAGTGCGCGCCACTCCTGGATGGCAGCAGCACTATCGGCAGATGTCGCCCGGGCATTTCAGCGGCCAGTTGCGCTGCCTGGCGCTCGAGGGCGTGGAGGTCTACGAAGAATCGCTCAACACCCGCGTCGAGCAGTTCTTTCGCGCGCCGCCCGGCTCGCTGACCTTCTGTTTCGACCAGGTCGAGCACAGCCTCTACCTGCTCAACGAACACAGCCGCAACCTGTGGATCACGCCGGAGAACTACCGCGAGGTCGCCGTGGTGTTCGACCAGGCCTTCCTGCAACGGCATGGTCTGGACCTCGAGCATCTGCAGGGCTTGTTCATGGTGCCGCTGGGCAGTGGACAGAACGCCCTGTTCGGCCGCTGGCTCAGCACCACGCTGACCCGCCTCACCCAGGCCGGCTGTCCCGTGCAAGGGCAGGCGCTGGCCGAGCAACTGCTCGAAGACTGCCTGTTCATCCTCGACAGCGCCTGCCAACGGCTGCAGGGCCCGGCGCAGGATCAACGCGAGCAGGCGCGGGCGATCATGCAGCGAGTCGGTGACTGGGCGGCCGACTGCCCTGAAGAAACCCTCAATTTACTGGGGTTGGCGCAGGTGGCGGGGGTGTCGCTGCGTCAGTTGCAGCAGGCTTTCAAAGCCTTCACGGGCATGCCGCCGGCGCAGTGGCTGCGCTTGCGCCGTCTCAACGGCGCGCGCCGAGACCTGCTGCGACCGGACGCGGGAGACGTGACGGTAGCAGAGGTGGCGATGCGCTGGTCCTTCTGGCACCTGGGGCGGTTTTCCGAAAGTTATCGCCAGTTGTTCAAGGAACTGCCGAGCCAGACGCTACGGCGGCGGCGCTGAGCCCGCCACAGCGTCCGGATCAACCGTCCGATTGCTCTTCAGGCGGCACCTGGCCGTCCGGCCATTCTGGCGCCTGCGGCTCGGTCTCCGGCACGGGTACATCATCTCCGGGATTGTGCGGAATCGGATCGACGTAAGGGTCGAGCGGGTGCTCGGGGGTCGGTTGATGGAGCGTTGCCATGGTGCACCTCCTGGGTGGGTGTCATCGGTTAGGGCCATGCTCGCGGCGCGACGTTCATTCCAATTGACCCAGGTGCGCACGGAACGCCTCGCGCCGGTCCATACTCCAAGCTGCGTCCATCACCCACCCGGAGAGCCCGACGATGTTCACCAGCCTGCTGACCTTCCTGGTCACTCTGGCCGCCATGGAAGGCGTGGCGTACTTCGCGCACAAGCATGTGATGCATGGCTTCGGCTGGGGCTGGCACCGCTCGCACCACGAGCCGCGCACTGGCTGGTTCGAGAAGAACGACCTGTACGCGGTCGTGTTCGCCGTGCTGGCCATCGTGCTGATCGCCCTGGGCACAGGCGGGTGGTATCCGTTGCAGTGGATCGGCGCCGGCATGACCGCCTATGGCGTGCTGTACTTCGTCGCCCATGACGGCCTGGTGCACCACCGCTGGCCGCTGCGTATCGTCCCGCGGCGTGGCTACGCCAAGCGCCTGTATCAGGCTCACTTGATGCATCACGCCGTCAAAGGCCGCGAGGGCTGCGTGTCGTTCGGCTTTCTCTATGCCCCGCCTATCGCGCGACTGCGCGAGCAATTGCGGGCGCGTCAGGGCGGGCCGTTGAAGCGTCCCGCCGCGGACGCTGCCACAGCCCCGGATCGCGTGGTCGATCGCGCCGCCAGCGAGCGCTGAGCGCCAGCCACAGGCCCGAGGCCACCGCCAGCAGTTTCTCCGCCTTGCCGGTCGAGCAGCGCACGTCCCAGGCGTGGCGGCCACGGGCGCGTACCTTCAAGCCGATGCCGCGGTAGACCCGCGCCGCCGTGGCCACGGCCCAGGCCGAACGCCAGGGCAGGGCGGCGAGCCCGGCTTCGGCGCTGGCGTAGTAAGGTTCGGCTGCCGCGATCAAGTCACCGGCGATACGCGCCAACGCCTCGCGCTGCTCGGGCGCGGCGACCTGACCTGGGGCGATGCCCCGGGCCTGCAACCACTCTTCGGGCAGGTAACAGCGCTGCACCCCGGCGTCCTCGACGATATCGCGGGCGATGTTGGTCAGTTGCATGGCCAGGCCCAGGTCGCAGGCGCGATCGAGCACGGCAGCCTCGCGCACGCCCATCACCCGGGCCATCATCAGGCCCACCACCCCGGCCACGTGATAGCAGTAGCCGAGCAGGTCGTCGAGGCTGCGGTAGCGCTGGCCGCGCACGTCCTGATCGAAACCTTCGAGCAGGTCGAAGGGCTCGTGCGGGTCGAAGCCATGGCGCCGCGCCACGTCCCGCAAGGCGGCGAAGGCTGGGTCGTGCAATTCACCGGCCGACAAGGCGACATCAGTCTGGTGGCGCAGCTCTGCCAGGCGCCGCTGGGCTTCCTCGACCGCGATCACCACCGCGCCATGGCCGGCTTCCTGGCCGTCGATGACGTCGTCGCAATGCCGACACCAGGCATACAGCAGCACGGCACTGCGCCGGGTGTGCGGGTCGAACAGGCGCGAGGCCGTGGCGAAGCTCTTCGAACCGACGGCGATGCTGCGCTCGGCGTGGCCTAGCAGCTCGTCATGATTCATCGCTGCAGGTCCTCGAGCATCAACTGCGCCGTCGCCTTGGCCGACGCCACCACACCGGGCACGCCCGCACCGGGGTGCGTGCCGGCGCCCACCAGGTACAGGTTGCTCAACTGCGCATCGCGGTTGTGCGGACGGAACCACGCGCTTTGGGTGAGCACCGGCTCCAGCGAGAAGGCCGAACCCAGGTGAGCGCCCAAGGTGTCGCGGAAGTCTTCGGGGGTGAAGATGCGACAGGTCACCAAATCCTCGCGCAGGCCGGGGATGTAGTGACGTTCGAGATAGTCGAGAATGCGATCGCGGTAGCGCGGGCCTTGCACCTGCCAATCGATGTCGGCATTGCCCAGATGCGGCACCGGCGCCAGCACGTAGTGCGCCGAGCAGCCGGGCGGCGCCAGGCTTGGGTCGGTGGCGCAGGGCGCGTGCAGGTACAACGAGAAGTCGTCGGCCAAGGTGTCGCCGTTGAAGATTTCCTGGATCAGCTCGCGGTAGCGCGGACCGAAGCACACGGTGTGGTGACGCAACTGAGGTTGCGCGCGCTTGAGGCCGAAGTGGATGACGAACAGCGAATTGCTGAAGCGCTTGCCAGCCAATTGGCGGCCATGCTGTTGGCCACGAGGGTGACCGGCCAGCAGATCCTTGTAGGTGTGCACCACGTCGGCATTGGAGGCCACGCAGTCGGCCTGGAACTGGCGGCCGTCGCGGGTGGTAACGCCGGTGAGGCGGTCGCCCTGGGTCTGCAAGGTCGCGACCTCGGCATTGAGGGCCAGGGTGCCGCCCAGGTCCTCGAACAGCCGCGCCATGCCTTGCACCAGCGCGCCCGTGCCGCCGCGGGGAAACCACACGCCCCATTCACGTTCCAAGGCGTGGATCAGGCTGTAGATCGACGAGGTCGCGAACGGGTTGCCACCCACCAGCAGCGCGTGGAAGGAAAACGCCTGGCGCAGCTTGGGGTGGCGAATGTACTGCGCCACCTTGCTGTAGACGCTGCGCCACGCCTGCAGGCGGGCCAACTGCGGACCGGCCTGGAGCATGTCGCGAAACGACAGGAACGGCACCGCGCCAAGCTTGATGTAGCCCGCGTCGAGCACCTGCCGGGAATAGGCGAGAAAGCGTCGATAGCCGTCCACGTCGGCCGGCTCCAGGGCATGGATACGCCGCTCCAGGTCGTCCTGGTCGTTGCCATAATCCAAAGAGGTGCCGTCTTCCCAGCACAATCGGTAGAACGGGCTGACCGGCAGCATGTCGACGTAGTCGGCCATCTGCCGTCCGGCGCCGGTGAACAGCGCTTCCAGGGCGCCCGGATCGGTGATCACGGTGGGCCCGGCGTCGAAGGTGAACCCTTGGTCGTGGTAGACGTAAGCCCGTCCACCTGGCTTGTCGCGTCGCTCCAGCAGCGTGGTGCGCACGCCGGCGCTTTGCAGGCGAATCGCCAGGGCCAGCCCGCCGATGCCTGCGCCAATTACCACTGCCGATTTGCCTGGGGTCATCGATTGTCCTTGAAATGCCTGGGTGAAGAGCGAAGCGCCGCCTTGATAGCCGCGGCGACGGGAACGGGTGGCTTGCCGGTGAGGATACGCAGTTGATCGCGCCAGGTGCTGTGACCGGCGTAGAAACGTGCGATCAACGGTGCCGGGAGGCGATGGAAACGCTGCAGCACGCCCCAGCGATCCTGCGGGCGGCCGGCGAGAAACAGCATGCGGTTGAGCAGTCGGTAGAAGCCCTGGCGCTGGCCGTGACGGTGCACGTACTGACCCAGCGCCGTCGCCAGTTGGGCGCTGTCATCCAGCGGTTGGGTCGCCAGCCAGTCGGCCAGGCGCACGGCGTCCGGCAGCGAGTAGCCGGTGGTGCTGTGGAACAGCCCGGCGCGCAGGCCGGAGCAGGGCAGGCCACCGGCCTCGCGCCAGGCGCCAGGCAGGTCCTCGGCGAGGGTGATCGGCAGCACGCCCTGTTCCTCGCGCAGGCAGGCCGCCACCGACCAGCCTTGCTGGTGCACGTACTCGGCGATGTGCTGGCGCAGGGTGTCGGCGGACGGCGCGGCGTCATCGACGTAGTGGGTGTCCTCCACCAGCACGGTGTCGTCGCTGAACGGCAGCAGGTAGACGAACCGGTAGCCCTGACCCTGGGTGACTCGTGCGTCCATCAACACGGGGATCTGCAGGCCGTGCCGGCGGTCCAGGCGCAGCAGTTGACCTACGAAAGCCTGATACCCGAGCACCCGGTGCGCACTGGGTCGGGCGCCACGGCCATCGATCACCACGCGCGCCTCCAGTCGCCTGCCATCGTCCAGCAGCACGTGATCGGCGGCCACGCTGGCCACCGCACAGCCGGTGCGCAGGCTCAGGCCCAGCGCTGGGGTCAGCACCTCGGCGAAGCGCTCGCTGTCGAGGCTGGCGTAGCCACAGGGCAAGCTGCGCGAGAAGGCCGGGAAGTGCACTTGGTAGGCCGGCCAGCGCTTGACCACCAGCGGCTCGATCCAGCGTTGCTGCGCGGCGCTGAGGTCGGCGTCATGGAATGACCAAGTGTGATTGCCGCCCAGGCGTTGGGCCTGTTCCAGGCACAGGATGTTCAGTTCCGGGCGCAGCGTGCGCAGGCGCCAGGCGATCAAGCCGTTGGCCAGGCCGCCGCCGGCGAGAATCAGATCGAAGCGCACGTTGCCTCCTCGTTCAGGACCGCGCGGCCGCTGGCCAGCGCCTGTTCGATCAACTGTGCCCCGCGTTGTGCGCCGTCCAAGGCTGCTGAGTCCTCGGCCAGCGACCTGAAGCGGCCCGCTGGAGCCTTTAGCAGTTCATTCAAGGCTTGGGCGATCCGCGCACGGCTAGCCCGGTGCGGCAGACGCAGGCCGAAACGATGATGCTCGACCCGGGCGGCCACGCCCGGTTGATCGAAGGCGATCGGCAGCACCAGTTGCGGGGTGCCGGCCACGGCAGCGTCGAGCACAGTGTTCAGGCCGCCGTGGCTGATCACCACATCGGCGCGCCGCACCGCCCACTGCTGAGGGGCGAAATCGGTGACGAAGGTGGCGCCGCGGGCCTGCAAACGAGCCTGCTGCTGGGCATCGAGTCCGCCGCAATGGGCGAGCAGCAGTTGGACCTCGAGGTGCTGACAGGCGCTGGCGATGCGCTCGAACAGGTCGAAGCGATGCCCTTGCAGGGTGCCGAGGCTGGCGAACACCAGCGGCCGTTCGGCGCTGATCGGCCAGGTGCCGGGTGCCTCGCGCGTGGTGCGGCGCAGCGGTCCGAGGGCATGTGCATGGGCGGGCCAGTGCTGGCGTGGGAAGTCCAAGCCAACGGGCATTTGACTCAGTTGCAGCAATGGCGAGAGAAAGGCATGCAATTGGCCTCTGGGCGCCAGCCCATGGTGCCGGCAAGCGCGCATCAATACCTTCGACAGCGGTGTCATCAGCCCGTCATGCACGCGCTCGCTGCCGGCTTGCAGGCGCAGCGCGCGGGCATCCGTACCCGCTGCGAAGGGGACGACCGGCAAGGGTATTCCCGCTTCGCGATTCACCGGCAACGCGCAGGCCACCGACACGCTCGGCAGGTGCAGCGCCTCGGCGATCAGTGCACCCGCAGGGGCCATCTGGTCGCAGATCAACGCGTCGACCTGATGCTTGCGCAAGGCGTCCGGCAGGTGCTCGCACAGCAACGCGCTGTTGCCGGCCATCTGCCGAATCAGCCGGTACAGGTGCCAGGGATTGCCTGTGCGTCCGGCCAGGCGCAGAGCCTGGGCGACATCCGCCTCGCCCCGCGCCTGCGGGCCTAAGCCGACGAAGCCGATGCGTGGGTCATCGAGCCAACCGGCGACGCCGTGCTGCTGCATGAAGGTGACCTGATGGCCGCGTTCGACCAACGCCAGCCCCAGTGCCTGCAAGGCGCTGAAGTGGCTGGGGTAGGTCGGCGCAACGACGGCGAAGTGGCTCATATCGGCAGCGGCGCCTGAGTCAGCAGCCGTGCTCGGCGCAACTGCGCCAGGTCGGCTGAGCCGGTGCAGAAGCAGGCGATGCGCAACTGGCGGATCAGCACGTGGAAGTGCTCGACTACCGCTTCACTGGAGCGGGTGGCCGCCTCCAGCACCCCTGCGGCCTGGCCGACCAGGTCGGCGCCGAGACGAATGGCCTTGGCCGCATCGATGCCGTCGCGAACACCTCCGGAGGCGATCAGTCCCACGCCGGGCAACGCCCGGCGCACGCTCAGCACCGCCTGGGCGGTGGGTATACCCCAGTCGGCGAAGGCCAGTGCGACGGCGCGGTCGGCCGGGCTGGCGGCACGCGCAGCCTCCACTGCGGCCCAACGGGTGCCGCCGACACCCGCCACGTCGATGACACTGACGCCCGCTTCGACCAGTTGGCGCGCCACCGTCGGCGAGATGCCGCTGCCCACTTCCTTGGCGATCAGCGGCACCGGCAGCGCCTTGGCCAGCGCTTCGATGCGCCCCAGCACGCCACGCCAGTCGCGGTCGCCTTCGGCCTGCACCGCTTCCTGCAGGGGGTTCAGGTGCACGATCAGGGCGTCGGCCTGCACGCTATCCACCGCCCGCTGCGCCAGTTCCAGGCCATCGACTTCGCGCAATTGCGCCGCACCAAGGTTGGCCAGCAGCAGGATGTCCGGCGCCAGGCGCCGCAATTCAGCCGTCAGGCCCTGGTCATTGCCGCTGCGCAGGCCCACGCGCTGGGAGCCGACGCCCATGGCGATGCCCAGCGCCTGGGCGGCTTCGGCCAGGTGCCGGTTGATGGCCTCGGCGCGGTCGGCGCCGCCGGTCATGGAACTGATCAGCAGCGGGGCGCGCAACGCCTTGCCCAACAGGTGGGTACTCAGGTCGATGGCGTCCAGGTCCAGTTCCGGCAGGGCACAATGTTCGAAGCGCAGCGCCGACCAGCCGGCGCCATCGCCCACGGTGCCGGCAGCAGAGGCCAGGACGATGTCCAAGTGATCGTTCTTGCGTTGACTGAGCATGTTTTCGTTCATGCCGGCTCCCTAGCATGGAATCATCTGCGCACAGGTGAGGTCTGTGCTGAAGCGAGCTATACAACATAGAGGGCTGTGTATAGCTAAGCTGAAAAAACTGCACAGCATCAGGCAACGGCACCTGCCAGTCGTTCCTTTTCACCGCGGCCTGCGTGCCGCCTGCATCCAGAGGCCGGAATGACGACCATCACCTGCGCGGCGGCGCTGACCGACACCGATTTTGCCGAGCACCTCGCCCACTTGCGTGGGGCCCTCGAAACGCGCCTTGAGCAACTGTTGCCTGCGGTCGGCCACGAGCGCGACCTGTTGGCCGAAGGCATGCGCCACTGCACGCTGGCGCCGGGCAAGCGTCTGCGTCCGCTGCTGCTGGCGCTGCTGGTCGAAGACCTCGGCGCTTGTCCGCAGGCCGCCTTGCAGGCCGGGTGCGCCATCGAGATGGTGCATGCGGCCTCGTTGGTGCTGGACGACCTGCCGTGCATGGACGACGCCGCGTTGCGTCGCGGACGGCCGACCCTGCATCGGGCTTTTGGCGAAGACGTGGCGATCCTTGCGGCGATTGCCTTGCTGTCGCGCGCCTTCGGCCTGCTGTCGGCGCTGGAAACCCTCAGTCCACGCGTGCGCAACGCCCTGGTGGCGACGCTCTCGGAAACCATCGGCGTGCAGGGCCTGGTCAAAGGTCAGTTGCAGGACCTGCGCGATGGCGCGACGCCGCGCACCGCCGAGCAGATCGCCGAGACCAACCAGCTCAAGACCGGCGTGCTGTTCGGTGCCATCGTCGAGATGGCCTGCCGCATGGCCAATGCCTCGCTTGACGTCAGCCGCGCGCTGCATGCCTTCGCCGAGGAACTCGGGCAGGCGTTCCAGTTGCTGGACGACCTGAAGGATGGCGACAGCGACACCGGCAAGGACTGCCTGAAGGATCAAGGCAAGTCGACGCTCTTTGCCCTGTGCGGCGAAAAGGGCACCCGCCAGCGCCTCGATGCGCACCTGGCCGCGGCCAACCAGTGCCTGGTCCAGGCCGGTCTGGGCGGCGGGCGTATCGCCTCGCTGTTGCAGGCGTCGTTCAGCGATACCCGATCGAACCTTCCAAGCGCAGCGGGTTCTGCTGAACATCAGTCAGTGAATCGCGGAGGTATGCAATGAAATCCCATGATCCCCAACAGTCGCAGGATAAAGTGCCCGATGCCGTGTCTTCGGATCGCCTGCAGAAGGGCGAGCGCAACGAGGGGCCTGCCTTGGAGCGTCCCAACCCTGCCACCGAAACCGTGGACAAGGTGATCACGCCGACTGAGGTCAAGGAACTGGAAAACGACACGCGCGAGATCAATGAACGTTTGCGCGACGTGGAGCCGAAGCTGCGTCCCTGAGCCCACCTTGCGGGCCTGATCGCCAGGCCCCAGCCTGTCTTTCTGGCGGTATCGACTCACGACCCCGCCAACTGCGCCAGATAATCCCCAAATCCCTCCCGTGCCCGGCTGTCCCGACGACTGCTGGTGGCCACGCTGTTGCGCGCAGTCCAGGCGATCTGCGCACCATTGGCTTCCAGCGCGCGCACCAACTGCACGTCCTCATGGGCCGACAACGGCTGGAAACCGCCCGCCCGCCGATAGGCCTGGGCACAGATGCCGAGATTGGCCCCATGAATGTGTCGGTGACCTTCGCGAGCTTCGTAGCGGCTGCGGTACAGGCGGCGCAGCGCGGCGTCCTGCCAAGGCTCCCAGCGGTCCACGTGCACCGTGCCGCAGACGGCCTCGGCCTCGCATTGCAGTTGCCACATCAGCCAATGCGCGGGCACGCGGCTGTCGGCATCGGTGCAGGCCAGCCAGTGGGCGCCGCGCTCGAGCATGGCCTCGGCGCCGGCACGCCGGGCGCAGCCCACGTTGCCCGCGTCCAGGCTCAAGGTGTCGACGCCATGGCGCTCGGCGATGCGCCCGCTGGTGTCGCTGCAGCGATCCAGCACCACCAGGATCTGCACCTCGTGACCCGCCGTCTGCGCCGCGAGTGCGGCGGCCTTCACCGCTTTCAGACAGCGACCCAGGCGTCGGGCCTCATTATGCGCGGGAATGATGACGGCGATCATAGGCAGGTCTCGTCCAGGTCGACCACGCTGGGTTGGCACGACCAGTACTCGAGCAGGAAGTCCGCTTCCTCGTGGCGGAACACGCGGTACAGCGGCAGGTACTCGGCCAGCCGCGCGTGCACTTCGCGGCCATCCTGCGGGCAGCCGGCGATGGGGTGAAGCCAGTGGCAGGCAAGCAGCCCGCCGTCATAGCTCAGGCTGGCCACCGACTGCTCGATGACCTGCCGCCAGGCGCGCGCATCGAGGTAGTAGCCCACTTCGCTGAGCACGATGAGGTCGAAGCTGCCGCCCGGCCAGTCTCCCGGCAGGCGCGCCTGTTCAGCGCTGGCATGGGGCGCATCGGCCAGGCGCGCGCGGGTCAGCTCGACCGCCGTTTGATCGAGGTCCTGGCACAGCAGCCCGGCGCAGCGCTCGGCCAGCAGCGCGCTGAGTTCACCGTTGGCGCAAGCCGGTTCGAAGATCCGTTCGTAGCACTGGCGCGGCAGGCTGGCCATCACCAGGTCGCGCTTGCGCTTCTCGTACCAGCGGGTGCGAAAGGCCCACGGGTCTTCGTTGCGGGCGTACAGGTCGGCGAAATACTCGGCATCGAGGCTCATGGCAGATCCTTCTTCAGAGAAACACCAGTTCAAAGGGTTGCAGCAGGCATTCCAGCAGCTTGGCGGACAGCACCGGCGGACGGTCGTCATCGGCCTGCAACTGGCTGACGTGGGCAGCGATGGCTTGACGCTTGCGCGCCAGGCTGGCGTCGCTCAACTGGATCCGCCGTGCGCGTTGCCACGGCAGGCGCGGGTCATCGGCCTGCGCCCAGTGCCAGGCCCAGACCGGCACCTCGGCCAGCTCCGCACCGCGCGCCTGGGCCGCCTGGGCGCAGGCGCGGCCCACGGCGTCATGGTCGCAGTGGCCGTCCAGGCGCCAAGGACACATCAGCAGGTCGCCCGGCTGCAGCACTTGGCTCAGGTGATTGACCAGGAACGGCTCGTCGCGGGGCAGGGCGCCGTCCTTGAGGTTCAGGCGCCGCCAGTCCAGCTCGCGCAACTGCAGATCGAGCTGCTGCAGGGCATGCTGACTTTCCAGCGGACGCTGGTGGCGCAGGCGTCGCTCGCTCCAGTGCTCGGAGCCCGGATGGCTGCCCTCGCCATCGGTGGCGGAGATCAGGATCAGGTCCGGCTCACGCCCCTGGAAATAGCTGAGCAGACCGCCCGCCATGAGGATCTCATCGTCCGGATGCGGCGCCACCAGGACCAGGCGACGCCCAGGCGGACACAGCTGTTCGGGGGTGATCCACGCGGCGCGGGCCAGGTGGGCGGACTTCTGCCATTCGCTCCAAGGCGTGCCAGCGCTGGCCTGGATAAGGTTCTCGCTCATAGCTGCCAGTCTCCTGCTGGGCGCTGCGCCCGCTGTTGTCCAAGGGCTGCCAGGTCGCGCTCGGCGTGGCTCTGGCGCAGGTACACGGGTAAATCGGCGTTGAGCCGGGCGAAGTGACTGTCGCGGCAGAAGGGCGTGGCGCCCAGTGCGCGCCCGACATGGTGCAGAACCTGCTCGGCCGCCTGCTCGACCTGGGCCCGCGTGCGACGCACCTGATAACTTGCATCGGCCACAGGGTGGGCATCGATCCACGTCGCGCACTCGCGCAGCGCGGTACGTGCCCCGAGCAAGGCGCTGTCCACCGCGCCCAGATGCGCGTGGGCATGGGCATCGGCACGGGGCGTGCGGCAATGTTCGCGCAGGTAATCGGCGATCGCTGCGGCGGCGCCGTACCAGCAGGCGGCGATGCCCGCACCGCCTTGCCAGAAGCCGGGGCGCGACAGGTACTGTCCCGGCTCGCCGACGGCAATGCCAGGGGAGTCGTCGAAGGCCAGGGTCACGCTGGCGGTGGCTGCCATGCCTTGGGCCTGCCAAGAGCCGGTAATCACGCGCTGGCTGGGATGCGACACGTCGATGGCCACCAGTTGCGGCTTCTCGTCTGCAGTCCAGGCGGTGATCAGCCCCCGGTCGATCTGCAAGGCCCCGGAACACCAGGCCTTGGCGCCTTGCAGTCGCACCTGCTCGCCGTCCCGGGCGACGATTCGGGCCCGTGCGTCGGGCGGCTCCGCTGCCCACACGCCCCAGAGGCCATCGCCGGCCAAGTGGGCGACACCGCACTCGGCCAGAATCGCCAAGGCATCGGTATGGCCCTCGTACAGCTTGGCCAGCGCCAGGTCACAACCGCCGATGCGTGCCAGCACTTGCCAGCGTTGCAAGGTCTGGCCTTTGCCGGGCAGGGGCAGCTCATCGAGTGCCTCGGCCTGCAATGCCTGCATCAGATTGGGCAATTCAGGGTCCAGATGCAGGGCCTGGCTGCGCTCACCGAAGGCGCGCAGCAGAGACGCCAGGCGTGTTGAGTCGATGGTTGGATCATTGTTCATGCGGTGGCGTCCATTCCCAGTTGCTTGCGCATGCGCGCGGTGATCGATTGGCGGGTCATGCTCATCTGCGCCCAAGGGTCGTCGAGGTCGGCCAGGCGTTCGTGCAGGTTGACGAGGGTCCACTGGTCAGCGCCTTTGAGCTGCGCCAGTTCCTCGGGCCAGATCGGCACCGACACCGCCAGTCCATCGCGCGCGCGCAAGGAATAGGCGCTGACGGTGGTCGCGCCCTGGGCATTGCGCAGGTAGTCGATGAAGATCCGACCCACCCGATTCTTCGGGCCGGACACGGCCGAAAAGCGCTCGGGGAACAGGTCCGCCATGTGTTGCACCAGGGCATGACTGAACGCCTTTACCTGCTCCCAGGATGCGCGTCGGGTGAGCGGCACCACCAGGTGCATGCCTTTGCCACCGCTGGTCTTGAGGAACACCTTCAGGCCCAGTTCCTCGAGCAAGGTGAGGGTCAGTTGGGTGGCTTCGACCATCGCTTTCCAGGGCAACGCCGGATCCGGGTCCAGGTCGAGCACCAGGCGGTCGGGCTTGTCGAAGTCCCGGGTCGTGGCGTTCCAGGTATGAAATTCCAAGGTGTTCATCTGCACGGCGCCCAGCACGCTGTCGACCCGGTTCAGCACCATGGCAGCCTGACCAGCCTGGGCTTTGTCGAACGTGCGCACGTGAGGCAGGTGCAGTTGCCCGGCATGTTTCTGGAAGAACAGCTCCCCGCTCAGCCCTTCAGGTGCGCGCACCAAGGCTACGGGGCGATCCTTGAGTTGTGGCAGCAGCCATTCGGACACCTGGGCGTAGTACTCCAGAACCTGACGCTTGGTCACGCCGGTGGTTGCATCGATGACGCGGTCCGGGTGAGTCAGGTGCAGATCGCCGAGGGCTTCGGGCTCGGCCTTGCGGCGCTTTGCAGCGGGCTTGGGCATGGGTTGTTCCAGGTCGATGGCAGTGGCTGGCTTGTCGTCGCGCAGCCCGTGGAACACCGCGTGGCGCACGATACCGTCGCGAGTCATCTGGGCGTAGGCGACCTCGGCCAGCAACCGTGGCTTGAGCCAGTGCACGCCGTGGGCCTGGGCACCGCTGGGCGGCTTCGCCAGTGCAGGCTTGGCGCTGTGCAAGGGCTTGAGCTGGGCATGGATGGTTTTCAGGGTGGCGGCGCTGAACCCGGTGCCCACTCGACCGGCGTAGCGCAACTCGCCGCTGTCGGCGTCGTGCAGGGCCAGCAGCAGGGCACCGAAGGCCGTGCGACTGCCCTTGGGGTCGGTGTAGCCGACGATGACGAACTCCTGGCGCCGCGTGCATTTGAGCTTGATCCAGTCGCGGCTGCGCTGGCCGCTGTAGGGGCTGTCGGCACGTTTGCCGATCAGGCCTTCGAGCCCCAGACGACAGGCGCTGTCGAGCAGCGAGTCGAGCGGTTGATCGAAGTCGCCGGAGTAATGCAGCACATCGGATGCATCGTTCGCCAGGAGCTGTTGCAGCGCGTCTCGGCGCTGCGACAGCGGCACCGGGCGCAAGTCCTTGCCGCCCAGGAAGGGCAGGTCGAACAGGTAATAACGAATGGCGTGGTCGTCATCGCGGTCGAAGGCGTTTTGCAGCGCCTGGAAATCCGCGACGTCGTCATCGCCGTTGACCACCACCTCACCGTCGAGCCAGGCGCTGTCCACGGACAGCGCACGCAGGGCGTCCACCAGCCGCGGCATGCGCGCGCTCCAGTCATGGCCGTTGCGGGTGAACAGGCGCACATCCTGGCCGTCGATTCGCGCCAGAATGCGGTAGCCGTCGAATTTCACTTCATAGCGCCAGTCGCCCGCAGGCGGGGCGTCCACCAGCGTGGCCAGTTGTGGTTGCAGTATCCGGGGCAGGCTGGCTTTTTTCGCCCGGGCGGGTGTGGACTTTGCGGTATTGCGCGTGCGCGGCGCCAGGGTGCGATCGCTGACGACGCTGTCGGGTTGGTCCTCGACGATGCTGTAGTCGTCCTCGCTACGGGCGTGATCGTCCTCGGACTTGACCAGCATCCACTGTTCTTTCTTGCCTTCCAGGCGCGTGCGAAAAAGATTCCACGTTCCACCGAGCTTCTCCCCTTGCAGGCGAAAGCGCAGCTTGCCCTTGGCATAGGCCGCCTGCGGATCACCTTCAGGCTGCCACACGCCCCGATCCCAAACGATCACATCGCCGGCGCCGTAATGACCCTCGGGAATGTGCCCTTCGAAGTCGGCGTAATCCAGCGGATGATCTTCAACGTGTACGGCCAGGCGACGCACGCTGGGGTCCAGTGACGGCCCTTTGGGCACCGCCCAGCTCTTGAGTGCACCGTCCAGCTCCAGGCGGAAGTCGTAATGCAGGTGGCTGGCGTCGTGCTTCTGGATGCAGAAATGCAGCGCATGGTCTGCGGCTTGGCGACGGCCCTTGCCAGAGGGCTCGGGCGTGGCCTTGAAATCGCGCTTGCGCTGGTATTCCTGCAGCGGCTTGGCCATGACGCACTCCGGGACGTTCGCGGATCGGTCTCTGGTTGAGGCAGGCCAGGTCGGCAGAGTTCAAAAAACCGACCCGCGCCCCGACCGCTCGCTTCAGCGCAGGAAAATCTGAATTTTCCCGAGCCGCGCAGAGTCGACCGCTTGAACGCACTTGACCGGAGAGCCGTCATGGCCCAAGCAGACGACGAGAAATACCGCCCCCAGGAAATCGACGACACCGAAGACCGCATGGGCAGCATCCGTGAGCTGGACTTCAGCGAGCGCAAGGATGAACGCCGTGGGCGCGTGGGCGACGAACGCCCCGATGCCGAGGCGGAGCAGGATTTCTCCCCAGAGCGGGTCGCCGAGAGCGGCATGAGCGGGGGCGAGGCGCTGACCGAGAGCTTGCACGAGGACAACGTGACCATGGACGACCTGAGCCTGGACACGCTTTACGGCGTTCCGGGTGCCCGTGACGCCCAGGATTCGGCCGAGGATGATGGGCCCGCCGACATGAACCTGCGCGAAGTGGATGCCGATGAGATTGCCGGTGGCAACGGCCTGGACGAAGCCGAACTGGCCCACGTCAAGCCGCTCGACGGCAAGCCGTGGACCGATGACGATTCGAACGCCGATGGAGAGCACCGCCATGAATGAGCAACGTTGCGCCTGTAACCACTGTTCCTGCACGGTTGACGCCAACGCCTTCTCCCACGACGGCAAGGCCTACTGCTGTGAGGCCTGCGCGAGCGGTCACCCGCACGGCGAGCACTGCCGCATGGGTGACTGCGGCTGCGGCGCAGCGACCCAGCCGGACGAAAAGAGCGTCGATAATGCGCTGGACGAAACCTACCCGGCGAGTGACCCGATCTCGCCGTGACGACGTTAGCAACCGTTACGCTCAGCGTAATGAACTGCCGCCGTGCTTGATTGATGCCCCCCACGCCCAGGCCTAAGGTGACTCCACGACAGCGAATCCGTGGAGTCACCTATGACCACAACACAGCATCCACCGCCGCCGCAATGGTCGAGACGGCGCAGCGAAAAGCAGCGCCGTCTCGAACGGGTGCGTCACTTGGCCGAGGGCCGGGTACTGCCCAGCGAGCGGATCGTCGAGGCGCTGGAGTTGCTGATCGCCCCAGGCGACCGCGTGGTGCTCGAAGGCAACAACCAGAAGCAGGCCGACTTCCTCTCCCGCTCGCTGGCCAAGGTCGATCCCGAGCGCCTGCACGACTTGCATATGATCATGCCCAGCGTCAGTCGCGCCGAGCACCTGGATCTGTTCGAGCGGGGCATCGCACGCAAGCTCGATTTCTCCTTCGCCGGACCGCAAAGCCAGCGCATCGGCCAGTTGCTTGAAGACGGGCTGCTCGAAGTCGGCGCTATCCACACCTACATCGAGCTCTATTCGCGCCTGCTGGTGGACCTGATCCCCAACGTGACCTTGGTGGCGGGTTTCTGCGCCGACCGGGACGGCAATCTCTACACCGGCCCGAGCACCGAAGACACGCCGGCACTGGTCGAGCCCACCGCGTTCAGCGACGGCATCGTCATCGCGCAGGTCAACCAGCTGGTCGACCGGGTGGACGACCTGCCGAGGGTGGACATTCCGGCGTCCTGGATCGATTTCGTGGTGGTCGCCGACCAGCCGTTCTACATCGAACCGCTGTTCACCCGCGACCCACGGCATATCAAGCCAGTGCACGTGCTGATGGCGATGATGGCGATTCGCGGGATCTATGAACGTCATCAGGTGCAGTCGCTGAACCATGGCATCGGCTTCAATACCGCCGCCATCGAGCTGATCCTGCCGACCTACGGCGAGTCGCTCGGCCTCAAAGGCAAGATCTGCCGCAACTGGACACTCAACCCACACCCCACCTTGATTCCCGCCATCGAGACCGGTTGGGTGCAGAGCGTGCACTGCTTCGGCACCGAACTGGGCATGGAGGACTACATCGCCCAGCGCCCGGACGTGTTCTTCACCGGCCGTGACGGCTCCATGCGCTCCAATCGCCTGATGTGCCAACTGGCCGGGCAGTACGCGGTGGACCTGTTCATCGGCGCCACCTTGCAAGTGGATGGCGACGGTCATTCCTCCACCGTCACGCGGGGCCGCCTGGCGGGCTTTGGCGGTGCGCCGAACATGGGCCACGACCCGCGCGGACGCCGCCATGCCACCCCCGCGTGGCTGGACATGACCGTGCCGGACACCCTGCTCGAACGCGGGCGCAAGCTGGTGGTGCAGATGGTCGAGACCTACCAGGAAGGCGGCAAGCCGACCTTCGTCGAGACCCTCGATGCGGTGGCGGTGGCGAAAAAAGCCGGCATGCCGCTGGCGCCGGTGATGATCTATGGCGACGACGTCACCCACCTGCTCACCGAGGAAGGCATCGCTTACCTGTACAAGGCGCGCAGCCTCGAAGAGCGCCAGCAGATGATCGCGGCGGTGGCCGGCGTCACGGCCATCGGCCTGCGTCATGACCCCAAGGACACCGAGCGCCTGCGCCGCGAAGGGTTGGTGGCCTTGCCCGAGGACCTGGGCATTCGCCGCACCGACGCCAGCCGCGAGCTGCTGGCCGCGCGCAGCATCGCCGACTTGGTGGACTGGTCTGGTGGCCTCTACAACCCGCCCGCACGTTTCAGGAGCTGGTGATGAAAGCGAACATGCTTGCCCCTTTGAGCCTGGCGGAGCGCCTGGCGGACCTGGCGGTGGACGCGCTGATCGACGAGGCCGAGCTGTCGCCCAAGCCCGGTCTGGTGGACCGTCGCGGCAGCGGTGCGCATGGCGACATGAACCTGGCGCTGATGCAGGCCTCGGCGCTGTCGCTGTGGCCGTGCCTGCGGCAGATGGCCGAGGCCGCGCAACGGTTTGGCCACATCGCCACGCCATTGCGCGCCGAACTGGGGCGTCTGGGGCGTGAAGGCGAAGCGGCGATGTTGGTCACCACGGCGGGGGTGAACACCCACCGTGGCGCAATCTGGGCGTTGGGGCTGCTGGTGGCGGCGTGGGCCCTGGACCCGGCCGACAGCGACCCGCTGAGTGTGACGGCGCGGGCAGGGCGCTTGGCGCTGATCGAGGATCCTGCCGCGCCGATCGCGGACAGCCATGGCCTGCACGTGCGCCGCCGCTACGGTGTCGGCGGTGCCCGCGAGCAGGCTCAGCAGGGCTTCCCGGCGATCATCGGACATGGCTTGCCGCAACTGCTGCGCAGCCGCGCCGCCGGCGTCGGCGAGACCCCTGCGCGGCTGGATGCCTTGCTGGCGATCATGGCCGCGCTCAGCGACACCTGCGTGTTGTGGCGTGCCGGCGAGCAAGGCCTGGCAGTCCTGCAGCAGGGCGCCCGGGCCGTGCTGGAGGCCGGTGGCAGTGCCAGCCTGGCCGGCCGTCGCCACCTGCGCGCGTTGGATGCGCGCCTGCTGCACCTCAATGCCTCTGCGGGCGGGGCCGCCGATTTGCTGGCCGCCTGCCTGTTCCTCGACAAAGCCGGGAGCCTGTGACATGCAAACCCTGACCTTCGAATTTCCCGCCGCGCAGCCGGGCCGGGGCCGCGCCCTGGTCGGCTGCGTCAGCTCGGGCGACCTGGAAGTCTTGATCGAGCCGGGCCAGCCGGGCCGTCTGCAGATCCAGGTGCTGACCTCGGTCGATGGCAGCCAGGCGCGCTGGAGCCAGTTGTTCGACCGCCTGTTCCAGGGCCGCGCCTGGCCTGCGCTGAACATCGACATCCATGACTTCGGTGCCACCCCCGGCGTGGTGCGCCTGCGCCTGGAACAAGGCTTCGAGGAGATCGACCATGACTGACCGCGAACACCTGCTGCGCAGCCGCAGCTTCGTTGAACTGGGCGCGCGCCAGCGCGCTGGCGCCGTGCTCGATCCGGGGAGCCTGCGCGAACTGCTCGGCCCGTTCGAGCGCCTGATGTCGCCCTGGCTGCCGTTGCAGGGCATCGTGCCGCAGGCCGATGACGGGGTGGTCATCGCCAAAGGCCTGCTCAATCAGCGCCCCGCCGTGGTGGCCGCCATCGAAGGCGGGTTCCAGGGCGGCAGCATGGGCGAGGTGGGCGGTGCGAAGATCGCCGCGGCGCTGGAGTTGGCCGTGGAAGACAACCGCCAGGGCATCCCGACCTGCGCCGTGCTGCTGCTGGAGACCGGTGGCGTGCGCTTGCAGGAGGCCAACCTGGGCCTGGCGGCGATCGCCGAGATCCAGGCCGCGATCGTCGCGCTGCGCGCGCATCAGCCGGTGATCGGCGTCATCGCCGGATCCGTCGGCTGCTTTGGCGGCATGTCCATCGCCGCCGGACTGTGCAGCCATCTGCTGGTGACCCGCGAGGCGCGCCTGGGGCTCAACGGGCCGCAGGTGATCGAGCAGGAGGCCGGTATCGGCGAATACGATTCGCGCGACCGACCGTTCATCTGGAGCCTGACCGGGGGTGAGCAGCGCCATGCCAGCGGTCTGGCCGATGCCTATGTGGCCGATGACGTGGACCTTATCCGTGAGCAGGTACTGCGCCTGCTCGAACAACCCAGCGCCCGGCGTGCCAGCCGGCATGCCGAGTTCCTTGAGCGTCTGGCCCGCTTGGGGAGCGATTGCCCGCAAATGGACGCCGCCGCCGTGCGTACCCTGTATCGAGGAGAAGCCTGATGAACCGTGCCCAGAAGTGGTTGCAGCACCTGGCTGAAGGTCAGCCGCTGGCGGGTTTGCCAGCATCGGTGCAGGTGATCGACGCCGAGCTGGACAATCGCCCGGCGCGCTTCATCGCGGTGGTCCCCGATGCGCACAATCCCTTTCCCCGCGCCCGCAATGGCGAGGTGGGCCTGCTCGAAGGCTGGGGTCTGGCCAAGGCGGTGGATGACGCGGTGCAGGCCGATCGTGACGGCGATAAGCGCGTGCTGGTGGCACTGATCGACGTGCCGAGCCAGGCCTATGGTCGGCGCGAGGAAGCCTTGGGCATTCATCAGGCCTTGGCCGGCGCGGTCGAGGCCTATGCCCAGGCCCGCCTGGCCGGTCATCCGGTGATCGGGCTGCTGGTGGGCAAGGCCATGTCCGGCGCGTTTCTGGCCCATGGTTATCAGGCCCAGCGCCTGATCGCGCTGGACGACGAGGGGGTGATGGTGCACGCCATGGGCAAGGCCGCCGCCGCGCGGATCACCCTGCGCAGCGTCGAGGCGCTCGAGGCGCTGGCCGCCGAGGTGCCACCGATGGCCTATGACCTGGACAGCTATGCCTCGCTGGGCTTGCTGCATCAGCGGGTGAGCGTGACCAGCGCCGAGGCGCCGACAGCCCAGGACGTGGCGCGGGTGCGTGACGTGCTGATCGAGGCGGTACGCGACATTGGCACGTGCACCGACTTGAGCGTGCGTCTGCAAGGACAGCACCGCAGCGCCTCGCGCGCGGTGCGTCAGCGTCTACGGGCGCAGTGGCAGGAGGCCTGATATGAATGCCGTGCGCCCCCACGACCTGCTCTGGGGCATGACCCCGGACCTGCTGCCCGCTGAGGCGCCAGCGTGGGCGCGGCAGGCGCTGGCAGCCGGTGAGCCGGTGGTGGTGCGCCGCGCGCTGGAGGCGGCGGGCTGGGTGGCGGTCGGTCTGCGCGGGCGCTCACGGGCGCAGCGCTTTGCCGCACGCATGCCGCTGGCGCAGGTCGTGCGCCGGATCGCCCCCGAGCGCCTGCGCTGGCAGGGCGACACCGATCTACCCGCATTGCAGGCGGTGGCGCAGGTCGCCGCTGTCCTCGACTCGCAGGGGTGGTGCTGGGGGCCAACCGGCAGTGTCGGCTTCCAGTTGGCCAGCGGTATCGAGGTGGTGCACGCCGACAGCGATCTGGATGTGCTGCTGCACGCACCGCAGCGGCTGTCGTGTGAACGGGCGTGTGACTTGCTGGGTGCGCTGGAGGCAGTGGCGTGCCGGATCGATGTGCAGCTCGAAACCCCGCAGGGGGCTGTCGCGCTGCGCGAATGGGCCAGCGGTGCCCGCCAGGTGCTCTTGAAAGCGGCTTCGGGAGCGCGATTGGTGAGCGATCCCTGGTCGCTTGAGGAGGTGGCCGCATGAGCAGTCTGTTCGCCTTCCCCGGCCAAGGCGCCCAGCAGCCCGGCATGCTGCATCATTTACCCGAAGGCAGCCGCGACGTGCTGGAGGCGGCCAGCGAGGTGCTTGGCGAACAGGTACTGGCGCTTGACAGCGCCGAGGCCTTGCAGCACACCCGCGCGGTGCAGCTGTGTTTGCTGCTGACCGGGGTGGCCTGGGCGCGCTGGCTGTTGCGTCGCAGCCCAGCGCCGGCCTGCGTGGCCGGCTTGTCGATTGGCGCTTATGCAGCGGCAGTCACGGCCGAGGCGTTGAAGCTGGAGGACGCGGTGCGCCTGGTGTCGCTGCGCGGCGACCTGATGCAACGGGCATACCCCAGCGGTTACGGCATGACCGCCCTCAGTGGCCTGGAGCAGGCCACGCTTGAGCGCGTGTTGGCCGAGGTTGGCGGTGAGGTCTACCTGGCCAACGTCAACAGCGACAACCAACTGGTGATAGCCGGCAGCGATGCCGCCATGGGCGCGGTGGTCGCCCGTGTGCGCTCGCTGGGGCAGGGCGTGGCCCGCCGTCTGGCGGTCAGCGTGCCGTCGCACTGTGCATTGCTGCAGGCCCCCGCTGCGACCCTGGCACAGGCCTTCGCCGAAGTCACGCTGCAGCGCCCACGCCTCACCTACCTGAGCGGCAGCAGCGCGCGGGCGCTGTTCGACCCGCAACGCCTGCGCGAAGACCTGGCCTATAACATGGCGCGCCGGGTCGATTGGCGCGCCACCTTGCGCAGCGCCTGGGAGCGCGGCGTGCGGCTGCACCTGGAGCTGCCTCCGGGCAGCGTGCTCAGCGGCTTGGCGCGGCGGGTGTTCGACGCCGGCAAGGTGCTGAGCGTCGAATCGACCCGTGCGGATACGCTGGAGGCGCTGTTGCGCCAGGAGGTGGCTCACACCCGATGACTGCGCTGGCGCTCGAAGGACAACAACAAACAACTTCGATACAACCTGAGGACAACAATAATGATCATCTATGGTGTGGCTCTGCTGGCGGTCTGCACGCTGGCCGGCGTCATCGTCGGCGACTTCCTGGGCGTGCTGCTGGGCGTCAAATCCAATGTGGGCGGGGTCGGCATCGCCATGATCCTGCTGATCTGCGCGCGGCTGTACATGCACCGCAACGGGGGCATGAGCAAGGAGTGCGAGTTCGGCGTCGGTTTCTGGGGCGCGATGTACATCCCGGTGGTGGTGGCCATGGCGGCGCAGCAGAACGTGGTGACCGCACTGCATGGCGGGCCAGTGGCGCTGGTGGCGGCGGTGGGCGCGGTGCTGGTGTGCGGCGCGACCATCGCGCTGATCAGCCGCAGCCACCGTGGCGAGCCGTTGCCGGCGCTCGAAGCGCCAGTACCTGCGCAGACGGCTGTGGCGGGAGGGCGCTGAGATGTGGTCGATCATTGAGAAAGCGTTGGCGCACAACGACCTGATCACGGCGTTTGCCGTGGTCGGGGCGGTGATGTGGGTGTCGGTCATGCTCTCCAAGTACCTGACGTTTGGCCGGGTGCACGGGTCGGCGATCGCCATCGTCATCGGCCTGGTCCTGGCTTGGGTGGGTGGCACCTTGACCGGCGGGCAGAAGGGCCTGGCCGATCTGACCTTGTTCTCGGGCATTGGCTTGATGGGTGGGGCGATGCTGCGCGATTTCGCCATCGTCGCGACGGCATTCGAGGTCCAGGCGACCGAAGCGCGCAAGGCCGGGGTGATCGGCGCGGTGGCCTTGCTGCTGGGAACGGTGCTGCCGTTCATCGTCGGGGTGGTCGTGGCCTGGAGTTTTGGTTATCGCGACGCCGTGAGCTTGACGACCATTGGCGCGGGGGCGGTGACCTATATCGTCGGGCCGGTGACGGGGGCGGCGTTGGGGGCCAGTTCCGAGGTGATGGCGTTGTCGATTGCCACTGGGTTGATCAAGGCGATTCTGGTCATGGTGTTCACGCCGGTTTCGGCGCGGGTGCTGGCCTTGGATAACCCGCGTTCGGCGATGGTGTTTGGGGGGCTGGCGGGGACGGTTTCGGGGGTGACGGCGGGGTTGGCGGCGACTGATCGGCGGTTGGTGCCCTATGGGGCTTTGACGGCGACCTTTCATACGGGGTTGGGGTGTTTGATGGGGCCTTCGGTTTTGTATTTTTGTGTGCGGGGGTTGTGGGGTGAGGGGTGGGTTTTGGGGTTTTGGGGAGATGTGATTATCCGGATTTTGGGGTGCGGCTGATTCACCTTTTCGCCCTTACGGCGACCCCCTTTTTTTCTTGGAAAAAAGGGGGGCAAAAACCGCTTGCTCCCGCATCCGGCCCCTTCGCTGCGCTGCGGGGTTCCCTCGCGCCGGTGGCACTCCGGGGGTACCGCGCTTAGGGGCCATCCATGGCCCCAAGCGCTTGACGGGCATCCATGCCCGTCAACCCCCTCCATGCCACCTCTGCTCGGCCTCCTGAGGTCGCGATGGGCGGCGTCTGAACTGGCGCGCGCTTAGAAGCAGAGCGGTGGGGCAGATGTTCGGGAGCGCTGCGCGCTCAAATCGCCGTTGCCGTTGCCGTTGCCGTTGCCGTTGCCGTTGCTTTTGATCTTAGTGCGCGGTAGCTCAGCCACCGCCAACCGCGACCTCAGGAGGCCGAGCAGAGGCGTTGCGCAGGGAGGTGACGGGCATGGATGCCCGTCAAGCGCTTGGGGCCAGGACGGCCCCTAAGCGCGGTCCTCCCGGAGCGACGCCGGCGCGAGGGAACCCCTGCGCGCAGCGCAGGGGCCGTATGCGGGAGCAAGCGGTTTTTGCCCCTCTTTTTTCCAAGAAAAAAAGAGGGTCGCCGTAAGGGCGAAAAGGTGACTAAGCATCACCCCAAAATCCGGATAATCACCCAATCACCCAATCACCCAATCCCCCAACAAGTCAAATATAAATAAACACCAAAACCAACCCAGCCACCACCGCCCACTTCTCCAGGTAATACCTCGTCCGATTCCGCTTCTTCAGCGCCTTCCCCCGCTCCCGAATCCTGTAAATCCGAGTAAAGAGCCGGTTGATCCCCCCAGTCTTGTCATTCGCATCATTAGGCGCCGCCGCCGCCGCCATGACATTACGACTGAACCACCGGTTGAACGCTCCTGCCCAGCGATACTTCAGAGGCCGCTCCACATCACAGAACAGAATGATCCGATTCTGTTCGGTGGTATTGGCCGCATAGTGGATATAGGTCTCGTCGAACACCACCGCCTCACCATCGCGCCAGGAATACTTCTCCCCGTCGACGTCGATGTAACAGCCATCGTCGTTAGGCGTTTGCAGCCCCAGGTGATAACGGTACGACCCCGCATAAGGATCGCGATGACGCACCAGCTTGGCCCCAGGGGGCAGGGTGGCGAACATCGCTGCCTTCACCGTGCCGATGCCTTGCAGCAACTCGGTAGTACGCGGGCACAGACTCATCGCCGACGGATGACTTTCGCCATACCACTTCAAGTAAAAGCGCTTCCAGCCCGTCTTGAAGAACGAATTGAAGCCAACATCGTCATAGTTATCGGACTTCTTGATCTCCCCCGCCTGCAGCAGTTGCACCGCCTCTTCACGGATTTCCTGCCAGTGGTCCTTCAACGGTTGCAGTTCCGGGAACGACTCGACCGGCAAATAGGGCTTGGCTGGTAGCTTGGAGAACAGGTAGAGGAAGCTGTTCACCGGCGCCAGGAAGCTGGAGTGATCGCCCAACTGACGGGTCAGCTTGTGACGGACCCGGCCGCGCAAGTGAACATAGGCGATCGAGAGGACGAAGATCAGTACGAGAGCAATTTTCATGGACGGTTACTTGTCGAATAAAAATGGCCATGCGCCATGGCCGTAGCCTGCCAGCATAAACAATCGTGCAGACGGTTTGTACCTATTGTTGCTGCGTGACGTGGCTGCCTGGCACGATTCGCCACTGTCAGCGCAAACGATTCAACCTCGCGCGTTTCTCCCTGTTAGTCAGCCGAAGCGCTTCGAGCCAGGAGGCCAGTTCCAATGATTCAGGATGTCCGGTCGGGGGGCGAGCCCTTCAAACGACTGTTTTTCGCATTCTCCTTGGCTGAGCCGCAACGCCGTGCCATAGCCCAATGGCGGCGTGCGCTCGGACTGCGGGCCGGTAAACCGGTGCCCGTTGAGAACTTCCATGTCACGCTGCTGTTTTTGGGCGATGTACCGGCCGCCCAGGTGCCGGCGCTGTGCGCGGTGGTCGACGGTCTGAAACGCCCGGCAGCGCCTGTGCGTCTACTGCTCGACCGCCTCCACACCTGGCGACGCCCAAGCGTGCTGGTACTCGAGCCGAGTGACACGCCCGTTGCACTGCGCCAATGGGTCTACGCCCTGCACCAGGCATTGCTGCCGCTGGGCATCGCCGACCAAGCCCGCGATTACCGTGCGCACCTGACCCTTTCCCGCGACTACCCAGGCGAGCCGCCCGAAGCAGGCGTCGCGCCCGACTTCCACCTCAATGTCCGCCAGTTCGGCTTGTACGAGTCGCGCAAAGGGCGCTATCTGCCACTGGCCGAATGGCCGCTGAGCGGCGCTTGAGCCCCGAGGTCGAACAGCGAGCGACCCAACTGATGGGCCTGCTGCTGATGCCGCGCGGCCTCGGGGCCTTCACTGTCATCGAGCAGCAGCGAAGTCGAGACCTGCGCGCCGCACCAGTCGAAGATGCCGTGCTCGATTTGCGTGCGCATGGCGCGGTCATAGCCGTGCCGCGCGAACAGGCCCTGATCGGCGCCACCGAGGGCGAGCAGATGCACGTTGAGGTGCCCGAGTCGCTTGGTGGTTCTGCCCTCGGCATCGTAGTCGAAGGCCCAGCCGTTGCTGAACACACGGTCGATCCAGCCCTTGAGCAAGGCCGGAAACGACCACCAGTAGACCGGGTACACCAGTACCAAGGCGTCCGCGCCTTCGATGCGCCGTTGCTCGGCGACCACTGCAGCGCTGGGTGGGCCCAGGCGACGATGTACGGCCAGGTCGGCGGGGGTGAAACGAGGATCGAAGCGTTCGGCGGCGAGATCGGCGATCTCGCTGCTGTGACCTGCGTAGGTCAGGCCCTCGGCGACCTGTCGGGCGAGGGTGTGGGTCAGCGCGTCGGGTTCTGGATGAGCGACGACGATCAGAGCGTGCATGGCAGTATTCCTGAACGGATGAAGAACGAGGGCGAGTGCGGTACACTCGGTAAGTTACGATTGGTAAGTTACTTTTGGTAGGTAATCGATGTCAAGCGAAGAACAGGCTCGCCCACGCAAGCGATTGAGCCGCTCCGAACGCCGACGCCAACTGATAGCCGTGGCGTGGCAGATGGTTCGAGAGGAAGGTACCGACGCCCTGAGTCTGGGGCGACTGGCTGAACTGGCGGGCGTTACGAAACCGGTGGTGTACGACCACTTCGATACCCGAAACGGCTTGCTGGTCGCGCTCTACGAGGAGTACGACACGCGTCAGAGTGCGCTGCTCGACAGGCTGCTGGCCGACTGTGAAGCGACGCTCCAAGCGCGTGCGGCAGTGATTGCCGCCGCTTACGTCGATTGTGTGATGACCCAGGGCCAGGAGATGCCCGGGGTGGTGGCGGCACTCGCCGGCTCACCCGAGCTGGAGGCGCTCAAGCGCGGCTATGAAGATCCTTTTCTGGACAAGTGCCGCCAGGCGTTGGCGCCGTTCGCGCCGACTGGCGATATTGGCGTTGCGGGCCTGCGCCTGCTGGTCGGAGCCGGCGATGCCTTGGCTCAGGCAGCGGCCAGCGCAGAGGTCGAGCCGGGGCTGGCGAAGGAGGAACTGAGTGCGGCGATCAGCGCGATGGTGCTTCGCCAGAAATGACCAGGGTCGTTACACCGGCAGACTCTGATAAGGCAGTTCATCGCCCGGGCTGCGGGCGAACTGGCGCTTGTACTCGCGGCTGAACTGCGAGGTGCTCTGGTAGCCCACCCGATGCGCCACCTGGGCCACGCCCAGGCGCTCGCCGATCAGCATCTGCTGCGCCTTGAGCAGGCGCAGGCGCTTGAGGTACTGCATCGGTGCAAGCTCCGTGCAGCGCTTGAAGTGGTCGTGGAAGGTCGACACGCTCATGTTGGCGCGGCTGGCCAGCGCCTCCACGCTCAAGGGCTCGGCATAATGTTCACGCAGGTAGGCCAGCGCCGAGCCGATGCGGGCGAAATGGCCCTGCTGTTCCACCAGCGCCCTCAGCACGCCCGCCTGGGGACCGCGCAGGGCGGTATAGAGCACTTCGCGCACCCGGGTCGGGCCCAGCACCTTGGCATCCATCGGGTCTTGCAGGCATTCGAGCAGGCGCTCCACGCTGGCGCGCATGGCCGCGTCCAACGCCGCCGAGCTCATCGACTGTGGCGTCTGCACCTGCACTGCCGGATCCGGCGGCAGCGCCATGCTTTGCACCAGTTCGCCAAGCACCGCGCGGTCGATGTCCACCGCCACGCCGAGCATCGGCGCCTGCGCGGTGGCGAAGGTCTCGCACATGAACGGCACCGACAGCGCCTGGATCAGGTAATGCCCTGCGCCGTATTCCAGCGTGCGCGGGCCCAGGCGCGCCAGCTTGCTGCCCTGGGCGAGGATGATCAGGCTTGGCTCGTAGATCTGCGGGCTGCTGGCCACGTAATGGTCCCAGGACAGGACCTGCACCTGCGGCAAGTGGGTGGCAACGAAGCCGGGGCGCGAGGCGAGGGCGCGAATCAGTGCGCACAGGGGCGCATTGGCATCAACGTGGTGGGTCAGGTGCATGGCAAACCGCAGGCAGAGGATCAGACAGTTGGATGATCGCAGATTGACAGTCTAGCGCCAGATCGCGGTGAGCAGGTTCGGAGAATCAGGCACGAATCCCGGAGGATCGACCGTGGTCCGCGCGCTCTGAGGTGCGCAAAATGGCACGCCTGAATCGTTTCAATCTGCGAGGTCCAGAGCATGTACACCGCCATCGGCTACGCCGCCCAATCCTCCACTGCGCCCTTGGCGCCCATGACCTTCCAACGCCGCGCCCTGCGCGCCGACGACGTCGCCATCGACATCCTTTACTGCGGCGTGTGTCACTCCGACCTGCACCAGGCCCGCAACGAGTGGGGTATCGCTGTGTATCCGCTGATGCCGGGTCATGAAATCGTCGGCCGCGTTACGGCGGTGGGCGACAAAGTGGGCAACTACCAAGTCGGCGATCTGGTCGGCGTCGGTTGCATGGTCGACTCCTGCCGTCAGTGCGAAGCGTGCCACAAGGATCTGGAACAGTATTGCCTTGAAGGCCCGACCATGACCTACGCCACGCCCGACCGCGTGGACGGCAGCAACACCATGGGCGGCTACTCCAGCAGCATCGTGGTCAGCGAGCACTTCGTCCTGCGCATGCCACAGGGCCTCGACCTGCCGAGCGCAGCACCGATCCTCTGCGCTGGCATCACCACCTATTCGCCGCTCAAGCACCACGGCGTCGGCCCTGGCCACAAAGTGGGCGTGCTGGGCATGGGCGGTCTGGGCCACATGGGCATCAAGTTCGCCAAGGCCCTGGGCGCTGAAGTCACCGTGTTCACCCGTTCCCAGGCCAAGGCCGAAGAAGCGCGTCGTCAGGGTGCCGACCAGGTGATCGTGTCCACCGACGAGGCGCAGATGCGCGCGGCAGCCGGGCGTTTCGACTTCCTGCTCGACACCATTCCGGTGCAGCATGACCTCAACCCCTACCTGGAAACCCTGAAGTTCGACGGCGTGCACATCCTGGTCGGGCTGATCGAGCCGATCGACCCGCCGGTGCACGCGGCCAACCTGGTGCTCAAGCGCCGCGTGGTCGCAGGTTCCTTGATCGGCGGCATCGCCGAAACCCAGGAAGTGCTGGATTTCTGCGCCGAGCACGGCATTACCTGCGACATCGAGATGCTCGACATCCGCAACATCAACGAAGCCTTCGAGCGCATGCACAAGGGTGACGTGAAGTACCGCTTCGTGATCGACATGGCCACGTTGCACGCCTGATCCGGGCTGTCCGACCGGCCTTCGGCGCTACGCCACTGCCCTGTGTGGCGCCGCAGCAGACTCCTGCGGTTGTGGCGCCTGGCCACGCCGCGTACCATGGCCGTCATTCCCCCTAACAAGAAAAACCGTGCAGCCGCCGCCCTGAACCTCGGGCGGCGCTGTGCGTCCTATCGCTTTGCCTGCGGAGAATGCAGTGGCCTCCATGAATGCACCCCTACCCGAATCCCTACCTGCGCCGGCAGGCGGCGGCAGCTGGCTGAGCGTGATCGCGCTGGCGTTGGCGGCCTTCATCTTCAACACCACCGAGTTCGTTCCGGTGGCACTGCTCAGTGACATCGGCCGTAGCTTCGACATGACCACCGCGCAGGTCGGCTTGATGCTGACCATCTATGCCTGGGTGGTGGCCCTGGCCTCGTTGCCGCTGATGCTGCTCACCCGCAACATCGAACGGCGGCGCCTGCTGCTGCTGGTGTTCCTGGTGTTCATCGTCAGCCACTTGATGTCATGGCTGGCGCAGAGTTTTGCCATGCTGTTGCTGAGCCGCATCGGCATTGCCCTGTCGCATGCCGTGTTCTGGGCCATCACCGCCTCGCTGGCGGTGCGTGTGGCGCCGGCCGGCAAGCAGGCCAAGGCGCTCGGGCTGCTGGCGACCGGTACGACCTTGGCCATGGTGCTGGGCATCCCGCTTGGACGGGTGGTGGGCGAAGCACTGGGGTGGCGCGTGACCTTCCTCAGCATCGCTGGCGTGGCCCTGGCCACCATGCTGTGCCTGATGAAGTCGCTGCCGCTGCTGCCGAGCCAGAACTCCGGCTCGTTGCGCAGCCTACCTGTCCTGTTCCGGCGTCCGGCACTGGTCATCACCTACCTGCTGGTCACCTTGGTGGTCACCGCGCAGTTCACCGCCTACAGCTACATCGAGCCGTTCGCCCTGCACGTGGCGCAGATCAGTGGCGACCACACCACGCTGGTCCTGCTGCTGTTCGGCGGCGCCGGTGTGTTCGGCTCGGTGCTGTTCAGCCGCTACAGCGATCGCTTCCCCCAGGGCTTCCTGCTGGGGTCGATCGGCTGCCTGGCGCTGTGCTTGCTGTTGTTGCTGCCGCTGGCCGGCAGCTTCACGGCGTTCGCCGTGCTCAGCATGTTCTGGGGTGTGGCGATTCTCAGTTTCAGTCTGGCGCTGCAATCGAAGACGCTGAAACTGGCGTCCGATGCCACCGATGTGGCCATGGCGCTGTTCTCCGGGATCTACAACATCGGTATCGGCGGCGGCGCACTGCTGGGCAGCATCGTCAGCAGCCAAGTGGGCGTGGCCTATATCGGCCTGACCGGCGGCGCGGTGGCGTTGATCGGCCTGGTGATCGCGGTGACCAGCGCCCAGCGGTTTCGCCAGGCCTTGGCGGCGCCTACGGCGGCGTCAGGCTCCGCTCAGTAGTGCCGACCACGCCGACACCAGCAGCACGAGCGCCAGCAGCTGGTTGAACCGCCGCCATTGCGGCGCTGCACCCAGCCAGCGGGCGCTGCCAACGCCGAGCAGCGCCCAGGCGCCCATGCAGGGCAGGGCGACCAGCAGAAACACCAGCGCCAATTGCCATACCGGCCACTGCGGTGCGGCGAACACCCCGATCACCGCCACCGCCATCAGCCAGACCTTGGGATTGACCAGTTGCAGCGATGCCGCGCTGCCCGCGCCGAAGCGCCGGGTAGTCGAAGCCCGAACCGGCTCGCCGGCAGCGCGAAACAGCTGCCAGGCCAGCAGACTCAGCCACAGCGCACCGGCCCAACTCATCACCTGCTGCGCCAGTGGATGACGCAGCAGCACCTCACCCAAGCCCAGCCCGACCAGCCAGACGATACCGGCCGCCGCCGCACAGGCCGCGAAGATCGGTGCCAGGCTGGCGCGCAGGCCATGTTGCGCGCCGTGGGCGAGGATCAACAGGTTGGTCGGGCCAGGGCTGATGCTGGCGACCAGGGCGAAGAGCATGAAAGGCAGCAACGAGGGCGACATGAGCGAACTCCAGAAAGACCAGTCGCCAGGGTGCAGGGTGAGGGCGGTTCAGTCTGGAAGGTTTGAGCAGCGTCGGCGGTAGTCGGCCGGGGTCAGCCGGTAGGCGCGGCGGAACCAGCGCCCCAGGTGGCTCTGGTCGGCGAAGCCCAGGGCCATGGCCACGTCGCTGGGCGTGTCGCCTCGGGCCAGCAGGTGCCGGGCGCGGGTCAGGCGCAACTGGATCAGGTAAGCATGCGGGGCCAGGCCGAACGCCGCCTTGAACGCGCGCGTCAGGCGGAAGCGGTCGACACCACAGGCCTGCGCCAGGTCGCTCAGGCCGATGTCGCTGTCCATATGAGCGTGCAGGTAGTCCCGCGCGCGCTGGGCGCTCAGCGGCAACCGTGGGTCGGGGTTGAGCCGCTTGCGCCAGTGCAGGTGGCGCGTCAGGCAGGCCAGTAGATCGTCCAGGGCAGTCTGGCGCACGATGCGCAGTTCCCCGCCGTGCAGCGCCTGAAAGGCGCGGCTGGTCGCCCCGGCCAGGCGCGGGTCGGTGCACAGAGTGTCGGCAAACGAGGGCAGGCACCCGGCCGGTGTGCTGTCGAACAGCGCCTGCACCTGGTTTTCCAGCCAATGGCTGTCCAGGTACAAGGTGCAGTAGGTGAACCCCTCGTGCGTGGGCGCCTCGCCGTCATGCAGATCGCCGGGTTCGAGCAGGAACACCTGTCCCGGTGTGCTGCAGTGGCGCACCCGGCGGCAGTTGAACTGTTGCACGCCCTGTTCGGTGACGCCCACCAGAAAACTGTCGTGCCAGTGCGGGTCGTAGGCATGGCCGGTGAAATGCGCGCGGACCGACTCGATGCCCGTGTCGGTGTCCTGCTTGAGGTCGATCCAGTTGCTCATGGCTGCGGCTGTCCAGAGGCGTGGTGAACGAGCGTAACTCAGCGCCGAGGGTTGTGCTTAGAACGCCTGTGCACTGCCGACCTGTGGGCCTTTGCAGATTTTGTACGGGCTGTCATCTGGTAATTCTGTCAGTTTTCAACGCCTCGGTCCGGTACATAGATTTCCGCTACGGCCTTGCATCTTCAAGGCAGTCAGGGGAATCGCATGAAAAAGCTCGTTTCGCTAGGCGTTGGTGCAGCCTTCGTCCTGCATCTGCACGTTGGATCGGCCCAGGATTATTTCGTCCCACCGGGCGTGTCGCCGACACCGATCTTCGTCGAGGACTTCGAGGGTGTCGAACTGGACGCGCAGCGTTGGAGTCAGCGCGTGCCAGGCCAAAAAGACCAGTGCATCAACGAGCCTTCGGCGGTGACCGTGGACAGCGGCTACTTGACCATCCGCACCTATTCGCTGACACACGCCGACGACGAGGTCCGACACCACTGCGGCATGATCAGCACCCAAGACGAATTCATGGCCACTTACGGCTACTGGGAGGCAGCGGTGAGGTTCAAGCACGCCCCGGGCGTGAGGGTGGCGTTCTCGGTGCAATCGCCAACGATGGGCAGCGTGATCGGTGATGCCGAGAAATCCGGCGTAGAGATGGGTGTCTTCGAGCATCTTTCCGACGTCGAGCAGAGTCAGTACGCGCATGCGCTGCAGTGGGATGGCTACGGCGCCGAACATAAGGCCTGGTCGCACCTCGACCAACTCCCGACCCTGGCAGACGGTGAGTTTCACACCTTCGGCCTGTTGTGGGCCCCGGACCGCTATGAGTTCTACGTCGACGGTCAACTGAGCCAGCGCGTTTCCGCCAACGTGCCTATTTCACGCACCCCGCAGGCTATCAGGTTGAGTTCGGACATTGCGCGAGCCGATGCCCCGCAAGCCGGCTACGGCGACCGGCACACCGCACAGACCGACTTCGACGTCGACTACGTCCGGGTCTATCCGTTGCTGCGCTGATCTGCGTTGCACGGGCGCATCTGCGCGAACCTGTCATAGAGCCACTGGTGCAGCCTCGTCACGGCCGCAGACAACTGCTTGCGGTGGGGGCAGACCAGCACCAGCGGCCGCAGATCCCCCGGAAAGTCCGGCATCAGCACGTCGAGTTCGCCAGCCGCCACATTGGCACTGACATCCAGCCAGGACTTGAAGGCGATGCCTTCGCCGGCCACCGCCCAGCGCCGGACCACGTCGGCATCGTCACAGAACAGCGGCCCACTGACCTGCACGGTCTGCTCGCCCAACTGCCACCGATCGAACACCCGCGACTGCTGCAGGTACAGCAGGCAGTCGTGGCGCTTGAGGTCCTCCGGGGTGTGCGGGCGGCCGCGCCGCGCCAGGTAGGCTGGCGAGGCCACCACGACCCGGCGATTCCACGGTACCAGCGGCAGGGCGATGTAGTTGGCGTCTTCCTCGACGCCGTAGCGGATACCGACATCCACCGGGTCGCGGAAAAAGTCGGCCAGTTCATCGGAGAGAAAGAAGCGCAGGTTCAGGGCTGGGTGCTCGCGGCGAAAGGCGCTGAGCCAGGGCAGCAGCAGGTTGCGCCCGACGTCCGAGGGCGCCGACACCTGCAGCACCCCGCGCAGTTCGCTGTGGTCGCCATGCAGGCTTTCGCGGCCCTGGCGCAGGGTTTCCAGCACGCTGTGCGCGGTCGGCAGGTACAGCTCGCCCTCGGCAGTCAGGCGCAGGCTGCGGGTGGTGCGGGCGAACAGACGCACGTCCAGTTCGCGCTCCAGGCGCTTGATCGCCGCCGCCACCTGGCCAGGCAGCACACCCGCCTCCTGGGCGGCTGCGGTGAAACTGCCGAGCACGCTGGAGCGAATGAACAGATGGAGGTCGTCGAGGCGCAGCATTTTCACTCCAGTGATGAAAGTGTTGCTGCATTCTGCCGGTTTTTCTGGCTGACAGAAAAGATAAGATACACACCATCACTCTCCCAGACTGGAGCCGTACCGATGGATACCGTCACCCTGGCCAAGCGCCGCTACACCACCAAGGCCTATGACGCCAGCCGCATCATCCCCCAGGCCACCCTCGATGCCTTGCTCGAACAACTGCGCCATAGCCCGTCTTCGGTCAACTCACAACCCTGGCACTTCATCGTCGCCGGCAGCGCCGAAGGCAAGACGCGCCTGGCCAAGGCCACTGAGGCGTTTGGCTACAACACCGGGAAGATTCTCAACGCCTCGCACGTGATCGTGTTCGCCACCCGCACCTCGATGAGCGAAGCGCATCTGAACGCCGTGCTGGACCAAGAGGCTGCCGATGGTCGTTTCCGCGATGACCAGGCGCGTGTCGGTCAGGACCAGACCCGCCGTGGCTACGTGAACCTGCACCGCTACGACCTCAAGGACGAGCAGCACTGGATGGAGAAGCAAACCTATCTGGCCCTGGGCACCGCCTTGCTCGGCGCTGCGGCCCATGGTCTGGATGCCACGCCGATCGAGGGCTTCGACAGCAAGGCGCTGGATGCCGAGCTGGGCCTGCGCGAACAAGGCTTCACCAGCGTGGTGCTGCTGGCGCTGGGTTATCACAGCGAAGACGACTTCAACGCCGGCCTGAGCAAGTCGCGCCTGCCGGCCGAGACCGTGTTCACGTACCTCTGATCGACCGCGCCGGGCCCTGTGTGCCAGGGCCCGGCGCCGCGTCGATCAGAAGTTGGCCGGGGTATTGGCGCTGATGATTTCCGCCTCGTCCGGGCCGATGTTCTTGAAGCTGTGGGGCAGGGTGGTGGGAATGTAGTACCCATCGCCGGCGTTGAGCACACTGACCTGGCCATCGACCCACAGCTCGACCGTCCCGCGCGTCACCAACCCGCATTCCTCGCCTTCGGCGTGCACGATCGGTTCGCCCGAATCGGCGCCCGGTGCGTACAGCTCGCGCAACATGCGCATCTGCCGGCCTTCGACGCTGGCGCCCACCAATAGCATGCGCAGACCATTGCGGCCCAGATCGGGCTGTTCACTGCCGCGAAATACATAGCGTTCTTCGCGCGCCGGCTCATCGAAGCTGAAAAACTCGGCGAGGCTCATGGGGATGCCTTCGAGGAGTTTTTTCAGGGAACTGACCGAAGGACTGACGCGGTTCTGTTCGATCTGCGAGATCGTCGAGTTGGTCAGGCCACTGCGGCGGGCCAGCTCGCGCTGGGAGAGGTTGTTGCGTTCACGCACCAGTTTGAGTCGTGTCCCCGTGTCCATAGCCGCCTTGTGAAGTGAGTGATCGGAGGTGTCAAAAATAATGGGCAGCGCATTAGAACACACTCTGATCCGCCGCGCGCTTGGCGCGTCAATCGCTGCGCGCAGCGGGTGCTGGCCAGAGCCCGACCAACAGCAACAACGCCGCCACGGCCAGGAACGGCAGGCGCGGATCGAGGGCGTAGACCAGCGTGCCGGCCAGCGGGCCGATCACCGCGCCCATGCCTTGCGCGGCGCTGATCGAGCCTGCCGTGGCGCCTTGCTCGCTCGGCCCCATGGCGTTGGCTGCTAACGCTGAGAACGCTGGGAAAACGAAGCCCATGCCGCCTGCGGCGATGAAGAAGCAGGCCCACAAGGCTGGCGCGCTGTAGGCCAAGGCGGCTGCCGCAAAGCCCAGGGCGCTGACGCTGGCGCCGACACGAATCATGCGCAGCGGCGGCCACTGCAAACGACGCAGCAGCAATTGCGCGCCGATCAGCGCCACGCCGACCATCGTCAGCGCGATACCGGCGGCCTGGGCGGCATCGGTGCTGTTCAGTTGCAGGCGGTCGAGGGCGAAGAACCCTACGGTGATCTGCGACACGGTCACGCTCAGCATCGCGCTGAAGGCCACCAGCAAGGGGCGACGCAAGCGTGGATCGCCCAGGCGCACCGCACTGGACACGTGGTTGTGCGGCAGCGGCCGAGGCTTGAGCTTGAGCAGCAGGACCACGAAGGCGCAGGCTGGCAGCAGCGACAGGGCGAAGAACGGCAGGCTCAGACTGTAGCGGGCGAGCAGGGCGGCGAGCGCTGGGCCGAGCACCAGGCCGACTGCGTTGGCAGCGCCCAGCAGGGCCATGGCCCGAGCCCGCTGCTGCGGCTCGACATGGTCGGCGATCAAGGCATTGCCGCCCACCGGCAAGGCGGCGTAGAAGGCGCCGATCAAGCCCCGGGCGAGCATCAGCCCGATGAACGCCAGGGTCGCGCCGGGCAGCAGGCGCAGGGCGCTGTCGATGAATAGGCACAGCAACCAGTAGGCCACCGTGAAACCGGCACTGCCCAGCAACAGGATGCGCCGTCGGCCCAGGCGGTCGGCTGCCCGGCCCCAGGGGCGGGCGAGCAGCACCCAGACCACGCCGGACACGGTGACCGCCGCGCCGGCCTGCCAGGTGGCCATGCCCAGCAGGCGGGCAATGGGGCCGATCAGCACGACGAAGGCCATCATCGCCATGGTGCAACCCATGTTCGCCAGCAGCAGCGGTCGAAGGTCGAGCGAGTCCCGTGCGCTGTGCGGTGAAGCGGAGGCGGTATCCTGTGCAGTTGTCATCGGTACAGTCCATTGGCAAGTGAAAAAGTCGGCAATGGTAGTAAGAACGAATTAGCCACGCCGACCGTCACATGCGTCAGTCGCCGCGACGCAAAGGCCCCGGCCACATGCTGCGCATCACCCCGTCGCGGCGCACCAGCGCGTGCATCAGCGCTGCAGCGATATGCACCAGGACGGTGGCGAACAGCAGATAACCGGCCCAGCCATGGGCCTGGCGCAATACGGCATACAGTTGCAGGTCATGCGGTGCGATGGCCGGCAGTTGCAGTGGCCGGGGATAGCCGCCCGCCGAGAGCATCGCCCAGCCCAGCAGCGGCATGGCCAGCATCAGGCCGTACAGCGCCAGGTGCGAGGCCGCCGCAGCGAAACGCTGAAGCGGCGGCAGATCCGCCGGTAAGGGTGGGTGCGGCAGGCTCAGGCGCAGGGCAATACGCAGCACCACCAGCACCAACAGCGCCAGGCCGGTGGCCTTGTGCAGTTCGATCAGCAGCGGGTGGCGGGTGGACAGGTCGCCGACCATGCTCACACCGATGAACAGCATGGCCAGGATCAGCACGGCCATGAGCCAGTGCAACGTGCGCGCCAAGGGGTGAAAGGCAGCGGGTTTCATGGGCGGGCTCCTGCGCCGAGGGTTTCCCGGCTGCGACGGTTGAACGATTCCGAGTAGGCGGCCGAGCGTGCGGCCAGGATCGGGTCGGCGGAGGGCTGAATGCCGTCGGGCAGGATCAGCGGGTCGAAATTCAGGTCGCGGCAGGCACCCTGTTCGGGCGCATCGACCTGGTCGATCACCAAGGTGCCAGCGTCCACGCTGCGCCGTGTCTGCGGCCACTGACTGGCCGGGTCGTCCACCGCATCGCCGGGCTCGGCAAGGGTCAGGCGCAAGGTCCAGCGCAGCGGTGCCTGGCTCAGACGGTGTTGCAGGTCGTGCTGCAGGTAGAGGTTGTCCTCGACCTTTGCCGGCAGTGGGCTGAAGGGCGTCTGCGCGACCATGCGCCAGCGTACGGCCTGGCGCTTGCCCTGAGCATCGACCAGGTAGAACGCGTTGAGGCTGTTGTAGTCGGTGTTGGCGAAGCTGTCGCTCGGTTTGGCGCTGCCGGCCCATTGGCGGAATGCCGCGCTTTCCGGGTGGGCGGCAAAGAACGCCTGGAGCTTGGCCGGGTCCGGCTTACCGGTGCCGGGTGCCGGACCACTGGCCAGCACCAGGTCGTAGAACCCCTGTGGATCGCTGACCGCCAGCACCGGCGGGTTGTTCATGCCGGTTCGCCACACCTGGCCATCATCGCTGCTGAACTGCACCGCCAGGCTGCGCGTCGGCACGCCGGCGTCGGGGCTGTAGGGGTTGGCGCCGCCGATGGCGAAGCGCCCGATCACCGGCACCCGCGCCTGGCTGAACACCCGTGCCGTGGACAGTGCCTGGGCCTGACCGCTGCTTTCGAACCAGCCGCTGACGCACAGGCCTTTGGCGTGGTTCTTGCGATAGCCGGGGTGATGACCGGCTTGGGCTTCAAAGGTGTCGATGATGCGCTGTGGCGTCAGGCCTGGGCGGCCGATCCAGCCGGCGGCATAGGCGAAACCTGCGCCCAGCGCGGCCACCGTGGCGGCGATGGCCGCCAGGCGCAGGGCCTTGGCCGAACCTTGCAGGGGAGTGTTCATGGTGACGTTCCGGGTCAGTGAATGAGCCGGTATGACGCAGGGCGCGAAAATTTATTCCCGCGACGGGAATAGATGCGTTCCAGGCCCGTCTGATCCTTACACTGACAGCCCGCGGGCCCGGAATCCGTTATGCACGACTTGGACGAACGACAATGGCGCGATCTGCTGCAGCGTTTGCGGCGCTTCGCCCTGTGGTTGACCCGCGACAGCGCGGCGGCCGACGATCTGGTCCAGGCCACCGTCGAGCGCGCCCTGGCCCGCAGCGGGCAGCGGCGCGCGGATGAAAACCGCCGGGCCTGGCTGTTCACCATCCTCTATCGGCTGTTTCTCGACGGCAAACGTCGCGAACGTCTGCACGCGCGCTGGCTGGGTTGGTTCGGCCGTGGCGCCCAGGCTGACGAGCCGCTGGGCTACGACACCGAAAGCATCGTACTGGCCCAGGCCGACCTGCAGGCCTTCGCGCGGCTGCCCAGCGAGCAGCGCGCGCTGTTGCTGCTGGTCAGCGTGGAGGGCCTGAGTTACAAGGAAGTCGCCCAGGCCCTGGCCATCCCCATCGGCACGGTGATGTCGCGCCTGTCGCGCGCCCGCGCCGCGTTGCGCGAACTGACCGAGGGCACGCCTGCATCCCCGGCCTTGCGGAGACTCAAATGACCGACCTGATTCCCACCGAGCACGAGTTGCACGCCTATGTCGATGATCGTCTGACACCTGCACGGCGGGTCGAGGTCGAGGCGTGGCTGACGGCCCACCCGGACCAGGCGGCACGCATCGAAGCCTGGCGCCAGGACGCCCGGCGCTTGCGTGCGGCCTTGGCAGGCTTCAGCGACCTGCCGCCCAACCCGCACCTGGAGCTGGCGCCCTTGCGCCAACGCCTGGCTCGGCGCCGCCGTCAGCGTCTGGCCTCGGCGGCGGTGCTGGTGCTGGCGTTGGGGCTGGGTGGGTTCGGCGGATGGCAAGCCCGTGAGTCGACCTTGTTCGCCGGCCTGCTGCCGATGGCTGATGCGGTCCAGGCGCACAAATTGTTCGCCCAGACCGCGCAGTTGGATATCGCCGCCAAGGACCCGGCGCAGTTGCAAGCCTGGCTGGGTCGCCATTTCGCCCGCGTCGGTCAACTGCCGGACCTGAGCAGCTACGGCTTGCAGCCAGTGGGGGCACGGCTGCTGGCCAACGAGGACGGTCCGGCGGCATTGCTGGTGTTCCAGGATGCCGGTGGGCAGCGCATCAGCCTGTTCCTGCGCTCGCCGGGCGCGCACTACGGGCAGATGCCCAGTGGGCAGCGCGTGGATGGCCAGCTCGAAGCGCGGTACTGGTCCCATGGCGCCTACAACTTTGCCTTGGTCAGCGCCGCCGACGACAGTCGCGGCGAGCCTGTGCGTCAGGCGCTCGGCCTGAGCCTTTGAATGCGCGTAGGGGTGGGTGACGCCAGCGCTGAAAGCGCTATGCTTGCCGGCATGTCCAGCACACCACCCCTGCGTCAGCCCTGTCCTCCCGGCGCCTGCGATTGCGGCCGCGAGCAACTGCACGGGCAATCGCCCAAGGCCCAGCGCATCCTCTTGCTGACGCGGCAGGAGGAAAAGCGCCTGCTCGAACGCCTGGAGAATCTCAAGAGTCTCGAAGACCTGCAGCGCTTGCAGACCAAGCTGTACGAGCAGTTGGGCATTCGTGTGCAGGTGGCGCCAGGCTACAACGAAGTGCGCACCATGCGCGGCTTCGTCATCGAGCTGCAGGACCAGCCGGGCCTGTGTCGCAAGACCCGGCAGGCGATTCCCGCCGCTATTCGCCGGGGCCTGGAGCGCAACCCGCAGGTGGCTTACCGCCTGCTCGATGCCCATGACTTGCTCGGCGGTGGCGGGGACAGTCCGGTCTGAGCCTCAGAAGCTCGCCTTGACCTGCAAGCCGACGATCAGCGCGTTATCGATTGCTTTGCCGGAGAAGGCGCCCGGCTCGATGATGTATTGCACATCGGGGCGCAGGTTCAGCCAGGGCGTGGCCTGGTAGCCATAGCTCAACTCGATCAACTGCTCGGCGCTGTCCAGGTCCGGGAAGTCGCGACCGGCCTCGAACGCCGAGGCTTCCAGCACCTCACGGCTGCGCGGGTTGGGCACGGCGCGGCCGTAGCCCAGCGCCAAGGTGTCGCGTGGGCGACCCTCGAAGGGCTTGTACAGCACCACGCCCGCGCCGTACCAGCGGGTGAAGGGCGAGGCCGCCTTGCTCGACGCCGAATACTGCCCGAAGGCATGCAGGCTGCGCCCGGCCGAGGTTGAATCGTTCCACAGAGCCTGGTCGATCAACAGGTAATGGCCACCGCGCCCGGCCACTTCGCGGTCGCTGCCGATGCGCCGCACATTCGAGCTGTCGTAGTAGTAGCCCAGTTTGTATTCGCCCGGCAGTTCGCCCTGGAGCTTGTACACCAGTTCCACCGGTAGCACGGTACCGGTGGTGTGCTTGGGCCCCAGGTGCCAGGCGCGGCTGGAATTGCCATTGCTCTGCGGGTCGACGTTGAACGCGGCCACGCGCAGTTGCCAGGACGGCGAGAAGTCGTACTTCAGGCGTGCCCCCAAGTGCGCGTTGGGGTAGTTGGTCCAGCCGCTGCCGCCGGACATGTTCAGCGGGTGACCGCAGAAACCGGCGTTCATGAAGTTGCACAGGATGCCGCTGTCCAGGCCGCCCAGGTCGTTGCCCATGGCCATGTAGCCGAGTTTCACGTTCAGTGCCGGGGTGAACAGGCTGCGTTCGTAGCTCAGTTCGGTCAGGCGGGTGTACAGGCCACCGTAGTTTTCCTGGATCGGCAGGCGGTTGCCCACCAGGTCCGCGGAGGCGCTGTTGCCGCGACGGTCATTGATCGTCAGTTGGACCTTGCCGCCATTGTCCAGGCCGTACAGCTTCGACAGGTCGAACTGCACGCCGAGCTTGACGTTTTGCGAGTAACGCGCCGAGCGGCGCAGGCCGCCATGGGCGTTGTAGGCGGTTTCGCCGCTGTAGTCGCCCGTGAAGCGGATGCCGTCGGCTTCGAGCTGGGAGCGCAGGCCGCCCCAGTCGCCGCTCAGGGTGGTGCGCTGCATCAGGTCGCCGTCGGCCAGGACGGCAGTGCTGGCCAGGGCCAGTAGCAGGGTAGGGGTCATGCGGGTTGCGGATGGCATTGCGGGGTCTCGGGTAGTCTTTCAGGGCCTGTCTGCGGATAAACCCACACCTACAGCAGTTGCGCGACTGCAGGTGCGGGTTGACCCGCGAAACAGGCGACGCGGTCTCAAGGCAAGGCGTAGGAAATCACATAGTCGCCACGGTCAGTGGACTGCCGCGCCCCACCGGCGGTGATCACCACGTACTGCTTGCCGGTCTTGGGCGACACGTAGGTCATCGGCCCGCCCTGGCTGCCGACCGGCAGACGCGCCTTCCAGATTTCCGCGCCGTTGCTGCTGTCGTAGGCGCGCAGGTAGAAGTCCTGGGTGCCGGCGATGAACACCAGCCCGCCCTGGGTGGACAGGGTGCCGCCCAGGGTCGGCAGGCCGATCTTGATCGGCAGGTGCATGCGGATACCCAGGGGACCGGTGTCCTCGACGGTGCCCACCGGCACCTGCCAGGCGATCTTCTGGGTCTTCATGTCGATGGCGGTGAGGGTGCCGTAGGGCGGAGCCTGGCACGGAATGCCGGCCACCGACAGGAAGCGGTTCTTGTTCACCGCATACGGCGTGCCCTTGAGCGGCACCGCGCCCATGCCGGTGTTCAGTGCTTCGCCGCCGGAGGTGGCCTGGCCTTTGTTCTGCGACGGGATCATCTGAATCCACAGGCCCAGGCGCATGTCGTTGACGAAAATGAAACCGTGCACCGGGTCGGTGGACAGGCTGCCCCAGTTCATGCCGCCCAGCGAGCCGGGGAAGCTCAGCGACAGGTCGGTGCCTGGCGCGGTGTACAGGCCGTCGTAGCGCATCTTCTTGAAGTCGATGCGGCACAGCAGTTGGTCATACGGGGTGGCCCCCCACATGTCCGACTCGGTGAGGGTCTGCGCGCCGATCTGCGGCATGCCGACCGATTTGGGCTGGGTCGGCGAGTACGGCTCGTTGGGGATGTTGCTCGGCTTGACCGGTACTTCGTCGACCTGGGTCAGCGGTTTGCCGGTGGCGCGGTCGAGCACGTAGATCTGCCCGGCCTTGGTGCCGATCACCACGGCGGGTACGGTGCTGCCGTCGGGCTTGGTGAAGTCTATCAGGCTGGGCTGCATCGGCAGGTCGAAGTCCCAGAGGTCGTTGTGCACGGTCTGGTACACCCACTTCTCGTTGCCCGTGGTGGCGTCCAGGGCCAGCACCGAGGCGCCGTAGGTGTGGTCGAGCTTGCTGCGTTCGACGCCGTAGATGTCGGTGGACGAGGAACCCATCGGCAGGAACACGGTGTTCATCGCCGGGTCGTAGGACATCGGCGCCCAGCTGTTGGGTGTGCTGCGCACGTAGGTGCTGCCGTCGGCCGGGGCCTGGCGGTCTTGTGGATTGCCCGGGTCGAAGGCCCAGCGCATCTGCCCGCTGATCACGTCGAAGCCACGGATCACGCCGCCGGGCATGTCGGTCTGGACGTTGTCGGCCACTCGGCCGCCGACCACCACGGTGGTGCCGGCCATCAGGGGCGCCGAAGAGAGCTGATAGTAGGAGTCCGGCACGTCGCCCAGGCCGGCCTTGAGGTCCACTTGGCCGTTGTTGCCGAAGCCCTGGCAGAAGGCGCCGGTGTCGGCATCCACCGCGATCAGGCGGCCGTCGATGGTGTTGGTCAGCAGGCGGCGCTGGCAGTTGGCGCCCGCCGGTACGCTGGCGACAGTGACCGGCGTGCTGTTGGGCTGGCTCGGCTGGGCGGTCGGCACGGTGGCGTCGAAGTAGGCCATGCCACGGCAACGCTGCCAGACTTTGGACTGGGCGTTGATTTCGTTCTTCCACAGCTGTTTGCCGGTGTCGGCATCCAGGGCGATCAGGTTGTTGTGCGGGGTGCAGATGAACACCTTGTCACCGACCTGCAGCGGGGTGAGCTGGTCTTCGGCGCCGTTGCCGTCGCTCACGGCCACGTCACCGGTGTGATAGGTCCAGGCGACCTTGAGCTGGTCGACGTTGCTGCGGTTGATCTGGTCCAGCGCTGCGAAGCGGCTGCCGCCTTCGGTGTTGCCATAGTGCGCCCAGTCTTTCTGCTCGGTGCCTGGCTTGACGGCGGTCAGGCCCGGACCGTTACCGGTGGGGGCGACACTGGGGTGAGCGACGAACATGTTGCCGGCAGCGATGACCACCGCCACCGCCAGCACCGCCGCCACGCCGAACGCGCCACGGCCGGCGCGGGCGCCAGCGGCGCTCACCAGCAGCGGGTAGATCAGCGCCACCACGACGCCGATCACGGCGAACATGAACAGACGCGAGAACAGCGGCCAGAACACCAGGCCGACGTCAGCCAGCGCCCAGATCAGGGTGCCGATCAGGAACGCCGCGTACAGCCAGGCGCCCGCGGTCTTGCGGCGGGCGATCAGCAGCCCGGACAGGGTCATGGCCGCGCCGCCGATCAGGAAGTACCAGGAACCGCCCAGGCCGGCCAGCTTGATGCCGCCGGCGGCCAGCAACAGGCCGAGCAGGGCGATGATCACGCCCAGTCCTAGAAGGATGAAGGTTGAGGCGCCGGAGGCGCGGGGTGAGTTGTTCATGCCAGGGATCTCGCAGGTGGAATGTGCGAAGTCTAAGCCCTTAGCAAGCTAATTAACAAGTTGGTACATTTTGTTTTGTGACGGATTGTCGCAGGGCTAGCAGGCGTCATTTGAGAGAGTGTGTCGACATCGAGTCGCTAAAAGAGGTGAAACACGGGTAAACGCCTCAGCAGCAGGATTCGACCAAAGTCGAGGCGCAGATCCCTCTCTGCGGCTATTCAACCTTTGAGTTCATGCTGCTTTCGATAGGCACCCGGTTGCACCCCGACCGCCTTGGCGAAGGCTCGGGTAAAGGCCGCCACCGACTGATAACCGGCCTGCGCGCCGACCTGTTCCACGGTATTGCCCGCGCGCAGCAACTGGCAGGCATGGCGCATGCGCAGCGCCAGCAGCACTTGGCCTGGCGACTGTCCGGCCAGTTCGTTGAAACGCTTGAAAAAGGCCGAGCGCGACAGACCGGCGCAGGCCGCCATGCTTTCCAGGGTCCAGGGCTGGCCCGGCGCATCGATCAGGCGTTCGAGCAGTCCGGCGAAGGCCGGCTGGCGGGCGAGGGCGATCAGGCCGCCCAGCGAGTCTGCACCTTGGCCATGCTGGCGCAGCACGTAGAGGAACAACAGGTGAGTGAGGCGTTCGAGCAAGGTCTGCGACGGCGCGGGCAGCCGTCGGCACTCTTGCAGGATCAACTCGAACAGCGCCCGCGCAGCGCTTCCGGCAGGGTCTTCGGCGCGCAGCACGATCCAGTCGGCCAGCCCCTCGACGATCAGCGACGACAGCCCGGACTGGAACTGGAAGAAGCCGCACACCAGACCCACACCGTCGCCGGCCTCCAGGTCCAGGGGCTGCATGCTGCGTCGCGGCTGGGCGCAGGCGTCGTGCGCATCGGCGTCGCTGGACAGCCGGTAGGGCAAGTCGCGCAGCAGGAACACCGCATCGCCGCTGTCCAGGCGCAGCGGCTCGGGCTGGCCGTCCAGGTGCAGCCAGCAATGCCCCTGGACCACCAGGTGGAAGCTGGCGCGGCCCATCCCCTGCGTGCTGGCGTGCCAGCCGCCGCAGTAACGGCCTACGTGGAACAGGCTGGCATCGAACTCCAGACCCTCTAATAACCAATCGACGAGATGGCAAGACGAAATCATCTAATGCAAAGACTCAGGAGCAAGGAAAGGCGACTGATGAATATGGATGCGGCTTCTTATAACCAACAGACTGTAGGGACACTGTCAAAGGAGACCCCTCCATGTCCTCGCGCATTACTCTACACACTCTGCAGAGCGCCCCGGAAGCGGCGCGCCCGTTCCTCGAGAGCGCGCAGAAGAATTCCGGCTTCATCCCCAACCTGCTGGGCATCCTGGCCAACGCCCCGGCGGCGCTGGAAACCTATGTGACCGTGTCGGCACTCAATGGCAAGTCCGAGCTGACCCTGGCCGAGCGTGAAGTGGTGCAGTTGATCGCCGCGACCAATCACGGCTGCGATTTCTGCGTGGCCGGCCATACCGCCGTGGCCCTGAACAAGGCCAAGCTGCCGCCCGCCGTGGTCGATGCCTTGCGCGCCCGTGGCGAACTGCCCGATGCGCGCTACGAAACCCTGGCCGCATTCACCCGTGAAGTGATCGCCACCCGTGGCAACGTCAGCGACGCCACCTACCAGGCCCTGCGCGACGCCGGCTTCACCGAGGGCAACGCGCTGGAAGTCATCTTGGGCGTGAGCCTGGCGACGCTGTGCAACTTTGCTAATGTGTTCGCCCAAACGCCGCTCAACGACCAACTGAGCCAATACCGCTGGCAGCCCGAGGCGTAATCCGCGCCCGTTGCCGGCACCCGGCGTGATCAAAGGAGTAGGGACATGCTTGATACTGCATTTCGTCACTGGCTGGATGCCAATGCCGAGGCAATCGACCAAGGCCAGTGCGACCCGCACCGGGTCCTGGCGCACATCGCCGAATCGCAGGTGCTGCGTGTCGGCATCGCGCCGGCGCTGGGCGGCAGCGGTGGCGATGTCACTGATGCGGTGGAGGCCATCGCCGCCATCGCCAGCCGTTCGCTGGCCTCGGCGTTCGTCTGCTGGGGGCAGCGCGCCTTCATCGAATACCTGTTGCACAGCCCCAACGAGGCGCTGCGCGAGCGTCTGCTGGCCGACCTGCTGAGCGGTGAATTGGCCGGTGCCACCGGCTTGTCCAACGCCATGAAGTTCCTCTCGGGCATCGAGGCCCTGCAAGTGCAGGCGCGTGCCCAGGCCGATGGCTGGACGCTCGAGGGCCGCCTGCACTGGGTCACCAACCTGCGCCAGAGCGGTTTCGTGGTGGCCGCCGCGATCGAGGCCGAGCAGGGCCAGGCACCCTTCGTCATGGCCATTCCCTCCGCCAGCCTGGGCCTGGAGCGCTCCGACGACCTGCAACTGATGGGCCTGCAATCGAGCAGCACGGCTGCGCTGGCGTTCCATCAAGTGCAACTGGACCGCAGTTGGCTGCTGCACGACAACGCCCGCGAGTTCCTGCCGCGCGTGCGCCCGGCGTTCCTGGCGCTGCAATGCGGCATGTCCATCGGCCTGGCGCGACGTGCTCTGGATGAGGTGCGCGAGCACCTGCAGGGGCGTGGCTCGTTCCTCGCCGAGGCCGAGCAGGTGCTGCGCGAGCGCCTGGAAAACACCGTCGGCGAGCTCAAGCAAGGCCTGCTCGATGGGCGTTTCCTGGCCCAGCCCGCGGCGCTGTTCAAACTGCGCATCACCTTGGCCGAAAGCGCCGCCGATGCTGTGCAGATGGAGCTGCAGGCCAGCGGCGGCAAGGCTTACCTGACTGCCTATGGCGAAGGCTTCGCCCGCCGCTGGCGCGAGTCGGCGTTCGTGCCGATCGTCACCCCGAGCCTGGTGCAACTGCGCGCCGAGCTGCAGCGCCAGGCGGCCAGTGTATGACCGACGTGCTGCTCGAAGCCCGCGCCATCAGCCTGGGCTACCCGCGCGACGGCGGCTGGCAGGCGGTGCTGGAACATTTCGACCTGCGCCTGGCGCCTGGCGAGGTGGTGACTATCCTGGGGCCAAGCGGCGTTGGCAAATCCAGTCTGTTGCGGGTGCTGGCGGGGCTGCAGCAGCCTGGCGGCGGCAGCGTGTCGCTGCATGGCCAGCCGCTGCAAGGACCGCACCCGCGCCTGGCCGTGGCCTTTCAGGACCCGAGCCTGCTGCCCTGGCTGAGCTTGGAGAAGAACGTCGCCTTTGGCCTGGATTTCGCCCGCCAACCGAAGCTGGCCGCTGATCAGCGCCGGGCGCGGATCGACCATGCCATCGAGGCGGTGGGCCTGAGCCATGCGCGCAACCAGTACCCGGCGCAACTCTCCGGCGGCATGGCCCAGCGCACTGCGTTGGCCCGCTGCCTGGCGCGTCAGCCCGAAGTGCTGCTGCTCGACGAACCCTTCGGGGCGCTCGACGAAGTCACCCGCGCCGACATGCAGCAACTGCTGCTGCAATTGATCGCCACGCACAATACCGCGGCGGTGCTGATCACCCACGACATCGACGAAGCGCTGCTGCTGTCGGACCGCGTGCTGCTACTGGGCAATCACCCGGCGCGCACCTTGGGCCAATGGCACATCGACCTGCCGCAGCCGCGTGCACAGCGGGTCGAGGAACTGGGCGCGCTGCGCATCGACATACTGAAAACCCTACGGCAGGCGAGCCGCCCCACCTCACATCCTTCCTCACCCCTGTCGTCGGAGTCCGTTCATGTGCATGGATGATTGCTGCTCTTCCTCTTCGCGTCGCGATTTCATCAAGCTCAGCGCCATGCTCACTGCCGCCGGCGCACTGCCGATGCTGGCGAGCCTGCAGGCGCGCGCCGCCGCCGAGCCGGATGCGCCGGTGCGCATCGGCTATTTGCCGATCACCGACGCCACGCCGCTATTGGTGGCACACAACAACGGCCTGTTCGAGGCCGAAGGCATCAAGGCCGAGCGTCCGGTGTTGCTGCGCAGTTGGGCGCAGGTGATCGAGGCGTTCATCTCCGGGCAGGTCAACGTGATTCACCTGCTGTCGCCGATGACCGTGTGGGCGCGCTACGGCAGCAAGGTGCCGGCCAAGGTGGTGGCCTGGAACCATGTCGGCGGCTCGGGCCTGACCGTGGCACCGGACATCACCGACATGAAGCAACTGGGCGGCAAGACCGTGGCGATTCCGTTCTGGTACTCGATCCACAATGTCGTGCTGCAGCAAATGCTCGCCGACAGCGGCCTTACCGCGGTCTCCAAGCCGGCCACTGCGGCGTTGGCGGCCAACGAAGTGAACCTGCTGGTGCTGCCGCCGTCGGACATGCCACCGGCCCTGGCGAGCAAGCGCATCGCCGGCTACATCGTTGCCGAACCGTTCAACGCCCTGGCCGAGAACCTCAAGGTCGGGCGCGTGCAGCGCTTCACCGGCGATGTCTGGCGCAACCATGCCTGCTGCGTGGTGTTCATGCACGAGCACGACCTGAACAACCGTCCCGAGTGGTCGCAGAAAGTGGTCAACGCCATCGTCAAGGCCCAGCAGTGGACCCGCGAGCACCGCGCCGAGGCGGCTGCGCTGCTGTCCAAGGCCGGCCCGAACAAGTACACCCCGCACGAACCGGCCGTGCTGACCAAGGTCCTGGCACCCTCGGCAGAGGACCGCGCCGCCTACCTGGCCAGCGGCGCCATTCGCCATGCGCAGTGGGATGAACGGCGCATCGACTTCCAGCCGTACCCGTTCCCCAGCTACACCGAGGAACTGGTCAAGCGCCTGAAAAACACCCTGATCGAGGGCCAGAGCGATTTCCTCGCAGGGCTCGATCCTGCGCAGACGGCCCGTGACCTGGTCGACGACCGTTTCGTGCGCAACGCCATCGCCGCAGTGGGCGGGCCCTCGGTGTTCGGCATCGCCGACAGCTTCGAGCGCAGCGAGGAGTTCGCGGACTGATGCGCAAGCCTGTGATCCATGCTGCCCTGGGCCTGGCCGGACTGGTGGCGTTGTTGCTGTTGTGGTGGGCCGGGGTGCGGGTGTTCGGCGAGGCCGATGGTTTGTCGGCGCGTTTCTCACCCCAGGCCACCTTGGCCAGCCTTGCCGAGTTGCTGACGCACGGGGAGGTCTACGGGCACATCTGGGTGAGCCTCAAGCGCATCCTCATCGGCCTGCTGCTGGCGTTGCTGATCGGCGTGCCGCTGGGGCTGCTGGTGGGCAGCTACCGGCACCTGGAGGCGGCGACCACGCCGGCGTTCCAGTTCCTGCGCATGATCTCGCCGCTGTCGTGGATGCCGGTGGTGGTGATGCTGATGGGCGTGGGCGATCAACCGATCTACTTCCTGCTGGCCTTCGCTGCGCTGTGGCCGATCCTGCTCAACACGGCGGCGGGGGTGCGTCAGCTCGACCCGCGTTGGCTGCAACTGTCGCGCAGCCTCAGCGCCACGCGCTGGGAAACCCTGTGCAAGGTGATCGTCCCCGGCGTGATCGGCCATGTGCTGACGGGCGTGCGCTTGGCCATCGGCATCCTGTGGATCGTGCTGGTGCCGTGCGAGATGCTTGGCGTCAGCGCCGGGCTGGGCTATTTCATCCTCGACACCCGCGACCGCCTGGCCTATTCGGAACTGATGGCGATGGTGCTGTTGATCGGTGCGCTGGGCTTTTTGCTCGACGCCCTGGCGCGTGGGCTGCATCGGCGCTGGGTGCATGCCTGAGCGTCAGTTGCCCGCGCCATGGGCTGCCAGGCTGAAGGGCGCCAGGTCCACTGGCGGCTGCGTCTGGACGATCAGTCGAGCGAGGCCCTCGCCGCTGGCGCAGGCCAGGGTGAAACCCAGTGGGCCGTGACCGACATTGAGCCACAGGTTGTCCAGGCCCGGCGCCCGGTCGATGATCGGCTTGCCCAGCGCAGTGGCCGGGCGCAGGCCCGCCCAGGCTTGGATCTGGCGCAAGTCCAGGGCGGGAAACACTTCGCCGACCTGCCGCTTGAGCAGGGCGATGCGGCGCTCGGGGGCGTGCGCTGTGCGTGCGCCCAGATCCACCATCGCAGCGATGCGCAACGACTCCCCAAGCGGCGCGTAGAGGATCTTGCGGCTGGCATCGGTGATGCTGATTTTCGGCAGGCTGAGGTTCTCGTTCGGCTGCACGCTCAGGGTGTAACCGCGCAGGGGGTAGAGCGGCAGGTCGATGCCCAACGGCTTGACCAACGGGACGCTGGCGATACCGCAGGCGATCACGAAACCATCGGCCGGCAGGCGATCCTCGCCCAACCTCAATGCGGCAAGCCGCGAACCGCGCCGCTCGAAGCCGCTGACCGCTTCACCCAAGTGCAAACGCACGTTGCGCATCCCCTGTAATTGCCGTTTCACACCCTCGCAGAACAGACGGCAGTTGCCGACCGCATCCCCTGGCGTGAAGATCCCGCCCGCCAGACGTTCAGCCACCGCGGCCAATGCCGGCTCCAGTACGGTGCACTCACTCGCGCTGAGCACCTGGTGACGGGCGCCGGCTGCCTGCTGACGTTCGAGCAGTCTCGCGGCAGCGCTCAATGAGGCGGCGCTGCGATGGATGATCAGCTTGCCGCTGTGGCGCAGGTCGAAGTCGATGGGGGTGTGCTGCAGCAGCTCGGTCATCAGCGTCTGGCTGCGCAACGACAGGCTGAGCATTTCGCCGAAGGTCTGCTCGACCCGCGATGCCCGGCACGCTCGCAGGAACGCCAGGCACCAACGCCACTGCCGAGGGTCCAGGCGCGGGCGCAGGTGCAGGGGGGCTTCGCGCGACAACAGCCAGCGGGGCAGGTGGCCCAGCACCGATGGGTCGGCCAGGGGCGCGACGTTGTTGTAGCTCAACTGCCCGCCATTGGCGAAGCTGGTTTCCAGCGCCACGTCCTGGTTACGCTCGACCAGCGTGACCTCGAGCCCGGCCCGCGCCAGGTACAGCGCGCTCGACAGGCCAATGACGCCTGCGCCCACTACCACGACGTGCATGCCATGCCCCCTGATCCGTGATCCGCTCCCAAGTATGGCCGGGAATCTCAATGGGTGCGTGGTCGGCTCTGACTCAACGCGGTATACGCCGCCCTGACCTCATCGAACCCGTACCGCGCCTCCAGCCGCTTGACGATGAAATGGCCGCGCGCCATGTCCTGGTAGAAACGGGTGAACAGGGTATTGATCGTTGCCCCGGTCACCGCGCCGATGACCGGCACGGCCTGGGCGGCGAACTTGCTGGAAATGGTCACCCCGAAGCGCGTGGCGACTTTCTCGATCAGCAGCGCCAGCCACTTGCCGGCCTGCGCCGGATTGAGGTTCTTGACCGCTGAGGCGCCCTGGCGGGCGGCGATTTCAGCCAACTCTCGGGACACATGCTGCAAGGTGCGGCTGGTGAAACTGCGGGTCAGGTAGTAGCCGGTTTCGGCGGCGTCGTCGCTGTCGCTGGGACCGCCCAAGGCGAACACTTCGATGCACGCCTGCTTGGTGCTCAGCTCGCTCAGGTCGAAGCCTTCGCTGCGCGCCACGTCCGCGACGGCGCGCATCATCAAGGTGGTGGACACCGGCAGTTCGACGAACAGCGCCGGGGCACCGAAAGCGCCGCCGAGCGCGCCGCAGGTGGCGGCGTAGAATTTATGCAGGCGCGTCGAGGCGGCCGTGTGCGGACGGTTGTCCAGGCTCCACAGCGCCGCCTCGGCCGACGTGTGCAGCGCGGCCTTGACCGCGCCGTTGATGCGCTTGGCCACCGGGCCGGGCAGGGCCTTGACCGCGCCTTCGATGGGCGAGCCGATCAAGGCCGAGAGCTTGGCGGTGAGCGAAGGCGACTCGAGCAGGGCGACGGCGCGCTTGAGGTCGTTGTAGTCTTCGGGGTGGTCTTGGATAGGCACCAGAGTCTCCAGGGCGTGTCGGGCATTAGGTCGGCGGGATAATCTTCTGACCTTCGCGTGGCGCTTATTTCACCCGCAGCGGACAGATGGATTATTTTTGCCGCAGACCGTGGCGGTCAACACGGCATAATTTTCTGCGCGCGGCTTTCGTTACCCTCAAAGCTGCCCTGGGTCCAGAAGGACCGGGCCACCATCATCCCAAGGAGATTGCCAATGACTTCCGTATTCGACCGCGACGACATCGTGTTCCAGGTTGTGATGAACCACGAGGAGCAGTACTCGATCTGGCCGGACTACAAGGCGATTCCCGCCGGCTGGCACGCCGTGGGCAAGAGCGGGCTGAAAAAAGAGTGCCTGGCCTACATCGACGAGGTGTGGACCGACATGCGTCCGCTGAGCCTGCGCCAGAAGATGGCCGAAGCGGCGGCGCAATAAGCGGTGAGCGCACTCAACCTGCTGTGCCTGCCGTACTCCGGTGCCAGCGCCATGGTCTACAGCCGCTGGCGGCGCAAGCTGCCGGCCTGGCTGCAGGTGCGTCCGGTCGAGCTGCCAGGGCGCGGTGCGCGACTGGCCGAGCCTTTGCACACCGACATGCAGGGCCTGGCCCGGCAACTGGCCAACGAGCAGCGCCTGGCCGCCAGCACGCCCTACGCGTTGCTCGGCCATAGCCTCGGTGCGCTGCTGGCCTTCGAGCTGGCCCATGAGCTGCAAGCCCTGGGCTGTCCGCCACCGGTGGCGCTGTTCGCCTGCGGCACGGCCGCGCCCACGCGCCGCGAAGGCTATGACGGTGCCAACTGGCGCGAGCCCAGAAGCGACGCCGAGCTGATTGACGAACTGCGTGAGCTGCAAGGCACGCCCGAAGACGTGCTGGCCAACCAGGAGCTGATGAGCCTGACCTTGCCGGTGCTCAGGGCCGATTTCCTGCTGTGCGGACGCTACGCCTACCGCCAGCGCGCGCCGCTGCGTTGCCCGCTGCACGTGCTCGGCGGCACGGACGATCGCGCCACCGAGGAGCAACTGCTGGCCTGGAGCCGGGAAAGCCTGGGCGAGTTCTCGCTGGAGCGATTCCCCGGTGGGCACTTCTTCATCCATGAGCATGAGGACCGCGTGCTGGCCACGCTGACCGCAGCCTTGGAGCCCCATCGCCTGACAGCGTGATTGACCCGGCCCTTGTCCTGCGGGAGGCTGGGCGCTTTCTTCAGGACAAGGGCCGTCCCCATGCTCATCGATCCCCGCCAGGCCACGCTGCTCGTGGTCGATATCCAGGAACGCCTGATCGGCGCCATGAGCGACCCGCAGGGCATGCGCGAGCGCGCCCGCTGGCTGCTGGCTGCCAGCGCCGAGCTCGATGTGCCGACGGTCATCTCCGAGCAGTACCCCAAGGGCCTTGGCCCGACCCTGAGTGAGCTCAAGGCCGCCACCCCCCAGGCCGAGGTGGTGCAGAAGCTGCATTTCTCGTGCGTGGCTGCCGACTGCCTGCCGCCCAGCCTGCTGGCGCGCGAGCAGGTGATCGTCTGTGGCATGGAAACCCATGTCTGCGTTCTGCAGACCGTCTTGGGCCTGCTGGCGCTGGGCAAGCAGGTGTTCGTGGTCGAGGATGTCTGCGACAGCCGCACGCCGGCGAGCAAGGCGGCGGGTCTGGCGCGCATGCGCGATGCTGGGGCGCAGATCGTCACCGGCGAGATGGTGCTGTTCGAGCTGCTGGGCAGTGCCAGCCATCCGCTGTTCCGCCATATCAGCAAAACCTACCTGGTGGGAGAGCGCTCCTGAACCGCGTGTGGTTGGCCAGCGCGGTACTGCTGCTGGCCGTGCTCCAGGGCTGCGCCGGGCGTCGGGAGCAGGCGCCGAGCGCCGACCCGGCCCAGGTGCGGGCCGAGCTTCTGCGTTTGTTGCCCACCACGCTCAAGGATCGCCAGGGCTGGGCCGAGGATATTCAGGTGGCTTTCGCCGCCCAGCGCCTGGAGCCCAGCCGCAGCAACCTGTGCGCGGTGCTGGCGGTGACCGAGCAGGAGTCGACATTCAGCGCCGATCCGCAGGTGCCGAACCTGGGGCGCATTGCCCGTGAGGAAATCGACCGCCGCGCCGCACGCTTGCACATTCCCGGTCTGCTGGTCGACGGTGCGCTCAATACCCGTTCCGCCAATGGCCAGACGTACCAGCAACGCTTGCAGGCAGTGCGCAGCGAAGGGCAGCTCAGCGCCCTGTTCGACGACTTCCTCGCCGGCCTGCCGTTGGGCGAGTCGCTGCTCGGCGGTTTCAACCCGGTGCGCACCGGCGGGCCGATGCAGGTCAGCGTCGATTTCGCCCAACGTCATGCCCAGGACTATCCCTATGCGCACGAGGGCAGCCTGCGTCAGGAGGTGTTCACCCGCCGTGGCGGCCTGTACTTCGGCATCGCCCACCTGCTGGGCTACCCGGCCCATTACGAGCGGCCGCTGTATCGCTTCGCCGACTACAACGCCGGCTGGTACGCCAGCCGCAACGCGGCGTTTCAGGCGGCGCTGAGCCGGGTGACGGGCACTGCGCTGGCGCTGGACGGCGACTTGATCGCCCCGGGCGCGTTGCTGCCGGGCACCACGGAGCGCGCCGCACGCCGCCTCGGCACGAAGCTGGGGCTGCGCAACCCGCAGATCCGCAGCCAGTTGGCGCTGGAAAACAGCCTGGCGCTGGAAGACAGCGCGCTGTACCGCGGCGTGTTCGCCCTGGCCGATGCCCAGGCCGGTAAGCCGCTGCCGCGCGCGGTGTTGCCTGGGATCGTGCTGCAGAGCCCGAAAATCACCCGCACGCTGACCACCGCATGGTTCGCCGAACGGGTGGATGGGCGCTACCAGCGCTGTTTGCAGCGCTGAGGGGCAGGGGCGGACTTGGCTCGGGGCGTACACTTCGTTTATTGCGGGTTGCCTTGATTTGTGAGCGCAGTTCGAGCTTTGGTGGGGGAGCGTTGATTTGGGGCGTGCCCCAGCACTGGTGGGCGGCCTTGTGTCGTGATCAGGCGCGTAGCGGTCCTAACTCATGGTGCTGCTGTGGGTCAGACGCGCTTCGCATCGCTTGGTTCGCGGCCTCCTCGCGACCGATTGCGACGCAAGGTTACTTGAATTCGACCACTACGGCGGTTGGCTAGAGAGTATTGCGATGAGCACGACCAAAGGCTGATCACGACTGACATAGGAAACGCTATCATCTCGCTATCAGCTCAAGAGGAGTTCCTCTTAGTCGGTAATTCCGGCGCTCCCTTGGGTATCACGACAAGGAAAGTTGCGCATGGACGACATCGTTCAGCCCCTCGCTGCTCAAGAAGAAATTCCGCCTAAAGAAGTCAAGATCCAGGCCACCTTGGTCGCGAAGCTGAACCTTGCAGACTTCCAGAACGCCGTTCCTGTTATTCGCGAGCTCCGTATCGCGAACGAAACTGAAGACCGCTTCGATAATGCGACTCTGACGCTGATCTCAGAGCCTGAGGTGTTCAAGGCCAAGATCTGGCGGATAGACGAGATTGCGGCAGATAGCTTCCGGACCATTCCTGGGCTCGATCTAGTTCTGGACGGCCCGCTGCTTAGCCGTCTGACCGAGGCAGAACTGTCTACGTTTACATTTGTCCTTGAGGCTGATGCCAAAGAAGCCGAGAGCGGCAGAAAGGAGTTCGCCCGTCTTGAGCAAGTCGTAGACCTTCTGCCCCGAAATCAGTGGGGTGGTTTGCGGCATATTCCTGACATGACAGCTGCCTTCGTCCAGCCGAATGATCCGGCAGTTGAACGCCTTTTGAAACAGACGGCTGAGCTGCTTCGGCAAAGTGAACTGCCCTCATCGTTAGATGGATATGAGGGTGGCGCGAAGCGAGCTTGGCAGCTGGCGTCTGCGGTCTGGAGTGCAGTTGCACGAATGAAGCTCGACTATGCATTGCCGCCGGCAAGTTTTGAACAGTTAGGTCAAAAGGTCCGAAGCCCAAGCCAGATTGCCGATACTGGCTTGGCCACCTGCATGGATCTTACCTTACTGTTCTGCGCTGCCTTGGAGCAAATCGGGCTCAACCCGGTCATCGTGTTCACTCGCGGTCACGCCTTCGCGGGGCTTTGGATGAAGCCTGAGGAATTCACTACCGTCCTTGTCGATGATGTAACGGCGGTGCGCAAGCGTGTGAAGCTGCGGGAGTTGGTTCTGTTTGAAACGACGCTCAGTACCCAGACCCTTGTCCCTGCCTTCTCCTATGCAGTCGAGAGAGGTGAAAAGCAGATCACCGAAGACGCGGATAGCGAATTTGAAATGCTGCTCGACATCCGGCGAGCTCGATTGCAGCGGATCAAGCCGCTCGCAAGTGCAGAAGCTCAGATCGCTCGGATTGCCGATGAGGTGTCGGACGATTCCCCAGCCCTCCTGGTTGAGGATGGGGCGGGCATCCCAGATGAAATCCACGCGGTGGTAGTCGAAGACCTTTGGAAGATTGACCCCGCGGATCGGCTTGGCCGGTGGCAGCGTAAGCTCTTGGATCTCTCGCTTCGAAATAACCTATTGAACTTCAAAATGGGCAAGCGAGCGCTGAAGCTTGAGTCACCCGACCCGGGTGCGCTCGAGGATATTTTGGCAAGCGGGCAGTCGCTGAGGCTGCTGACACGACCTGATCTTATGGACGGTGCCGATCCCCGCGAGCGCGCCTTGTATGAACAGCGTGAGCAAGAGGATGTTCGTCGACGCCATGCCGAGGACGCACTTAAGCGAAGAGAGGTGTTCGTCGCGCTGACGTCGCATGAGATGGACGTTCGACTCATTGAACTCTATCGAGGTGCTCGCACAGCCCTCCAGGAGGGTGGTTCCAACACGCTGTTCTTGGCCATTGGCTTCTTGAGTTGGACACGTGAGGACAGGGCAGGGCAAAAGTATAGAGCTCCCCTTGTGCTGGTTCCGGTCACGCTTGAGCGCAAGAGCGCTCGCTCAGGTTTCACCATGGTGCTCCACGATGACGAGCCACGCTTCAACCCAACCCTGATCGAAATGCTTCGGCAGGATTTCGAGCTGGGCTTGGGCTCGTTGGAGCATGAGCTTCCTCGAGACGATTCTGGTCTGGATATAGCCGGCATTTGGAACAAGGTCGGCCATGCCATTAAAGACATCCCAGGTTGGGAGGTGAGCGAAGACGTTGTGCTGTCGATGTTCTCGTTTGCCAAATATCTCATGTGGAAGGATCTGGCCGAGAACGCTGAGCACCTACGACAGAGCCCAGTGGTTCAGCACCTCCTTGATACCCCTCGTGATTCGTTCGTTTCGGATACACCGTTCCCAGATGCGCAATCGCTGGATCGTGATTACGGGCCGACCGATGTTTTTTGTCCGCTGCCGTCTGACTCATCCCAACTGGCTGCAGTGATGGCTGCGGCCAAAGGCAAAGACTTTGTACTCATCGGCCCACCAGGTACCGGCAAGAGTCAGACCATCTCCAACATGATCGCTCAGTCGATTGCCCAGGGCCGTCGCGTGCTGTTTGTTTCGGAAAAGATTGCCGCGCTGGATGTGGTGTATCGGCGTCTCCGTGAGATTGGTCTGGGTGAGTTCTGCCTGGAGCTCCACTCGAGCAAGGCTCGTAAAACTGATGTGCTGGCCCAGCTGCAGTCCGCTTGGGAAGCGAAAGGGCAGGTCGATTCAGATGCATGGGAGGTTGAGGCTCAGCGTCTCGCAACGCTGCGCGACAGCCTGAACGTTTACGTCGAGCGACTACACCGGCGTCATCGCAACGGTTACACCATCTACGATGCGATCGGCACGGTCACTTCGGGTGGCGATGAAGCTGTTGCGCCTGTTGGTTGGGCTTCACCTGACACGCATGATCAGAAAGCCATGTCTGAGCTTCGTGAGCTGGGCGATCGCCTCGAAGTAAACGCTCAAGCTGTGGGCTATAGCCAGCTTGCGGGCAATGCGTTGTCTGCGGTTGGGCAAGCAGAGTGGTCACCTCATTGGCAGCAGCAGTTCGTGCAGGCGGCTCGTGATGTGTTGCCTGCCGTGCTGAATGTTCAGCGGGCGGCTGATCGGTTCGTTGAATTGGCTGGCCTGCCAGTTACGGAGTACGCCCCGAGTGCATTGGAGGGTCTGTCAGTCCTTTCCCAGGCGCTGCCCGCTGCTGCGGGACAAGATTGGCGCTTCGCGCTGCGGCCTGATGCCCGCTCCATTTCTCAACGGTTGAGTGATGGCTGTGCGTGGGTTGAACAACACCGAGAACTCAACGCTAAGCTTTCGCCGCTCTGGACTTCTCGCGTAATAGCCGATGCGAAGCAAGGTATCGAGCTACTACAGCAACGTCGCATCACTTCCGTTGAGCTTAGCCCCGCTTGGCCGGAGAACATCACCGGTGTGCTTGCTCAGGCGGTGGCACAGCTTGGTCAAATAGCAGAGCTGAAGCAGCAACTCAGTGCGACCTATGACGAAATGATCGAATCGCTCGACATTGATCTGTTGTTGCGAGAGTGGAAGGAGGCTGAGGAGTCGTTCTGGCCAAAATCCTGGTTCGGAAAGCGGCGTATCGCGGGTTTGCTAGCCCCGACTCAAACCGCTGCTGGCGAGGCTGATCACGGCAGAGACTTAGCCATCTGGGCAGAAATCCGCGCCGTGCGCCGCGCTATTGATGAACTTGAACCTGGGCATGAGTGCGTTGCCGTTTGGCAAGGTTCAAAGTCTGTAGCTGCACAGCTTTCGGCGTCGATCAAGCTTCAAGAGGCCATTCGCCTTCAGCAAGCAGACTCGGACTGGATCGATGATGGATTCCAGTTGGTCGAGCAAGGCCAGCTGGGAAATGCATTGAGGGAAGAGCTCCAGCGGCTTCGCGAGTTGACTCGCCTTGATCGCGACATGGCCGACTTGTCCGACCTTGGCTCGAGCACTCAGCAGCTCTGGTGCGGTAAAGACACAAACATTGATCTCCTTACTGCAGCACTGCGCTTTCAGGTTGAGCGTCGGGATATCGACGAGCGCGGTCGCCTGGTTGATGATCACCCCGAAGTGCAAGAGGGACGCTGTGGACAGTGGCTGAAAGGTGACTTCGACCTGTTGAGGCAGCGGGCAGCGGTCGAGCGTGATCTGTCCGACTTGGCTGACCTGCGAGAGTTGGTACCTGTCTGGAGTGATTTGAAGACCAAGCTGGATGTTGCTCGTCAGGCAGTAGTATTCCAAGGCCAGATAGCAACTGCTATTGCGAAGCTTGCGTTGAACCCGGAGCAGATTGCAGCTTACAAGGCCCCCCTTCAAACGCTCTTGGGCGATGGCAACGCGCTGCTGGAGCCGGAAGGCGCGATTGCACTTGCTGGTGTAGCTCTACGTGAAAAACTTGAGGTGCTGCAGGAGCGTTCATCGCATCTGACTTCGACCGGTCACTTCACCGAGGCCGGTGCTGATGAGACCGCACACCTTTCGTTGAATGACCTCAAGAAAAATTGCGAGATCGTAGTGTCCTCCGAAGCGCGACTCAAAGCATGGTGTGCCTGGAGGAAGGTGCGCGATGAGGCCTTCGCCGTTGGCCTCGCCCCAATTGTTCAGGCTATTGAAAGCGGAGCGATTACCTCCGGAAAAGTCCGCCGCGTCTTCGAGGTGAATTACGCTCGCTGGTGGCTGAATACCACTGTAGACAACGAGGAGATCATTCGGAAGTTTGTCAGCGCAGAGCACGAACAGCGTATTCGTGATTTCCGCGCCCTGGATGACAAGTTCACCGACCTGACAAAGGATTGGCTTCGCGCTCGTCTATGTGCAGACCTACCAAGTCAGGAAAGCGTGAGCCGCTCTTCTGAGTGGGGGCTCCTGCGCCATGAAATGAGCAAGAAGACCAAGCATATCCCCTTGCGCGAGCTGATGACGCGAGCACCAGAAGCCCTCACCAAGCTGACGCCCTGCTTGCTGATGAGTCCGCTGTCGATCGCCCAGTACTTACCTCCCGCTTCGACTCCGTTCGATCTGGTCATCTTCGATGAGGCCTCTCAGATTCCGGTGTGGGATGCGATCGGTGCAATGGCAAGAGGAAAGCAGGTTGTGATGGTGGGCGACCCAAAACAGCTCCCGCCGACCTCGTTCTTTGACCGTGCCGAGTCCACGGCTGATGATGAAGATGTCGAAGCCGATCTCGAGAGCATCCTCGACGAATGCATCAGCGCGAACCTGCCGATGCGCAATCTGAACTGGCACTACCGAAGCCGTCATGAGAGCCTGATCGCCTTCTCGAACCAGCGTTATTACGGTTCAAAGCTGGTGACCTTCCCATCACCGTTCACGTCTGACAAGGCCGTAAGGTTGTGTCCAGTGGCAGGTGTTTATGACAAGGGCGGTTCACGTACCAACCTGATTGAGGCTAGAGCCCTGGTCGCTGACCTCGTCGCTCGCCTTCAGTCGCCGGCTTTCCGTGAAAGTCGTCGCACCGTGGGTGTCGTCACCTTTAATGGTGAACAGCAGAAACTGATCATGGATATGCTGGATGAGGCGTGCCGCAAAGATCCGTCGCTCGACTCCTATTTCGCTGAGTCCGAGCTTGAGCCGGTATTCGTGAAGAACTTAGAAAGTGTTCAGGGCGATGAGCGCGACATCATCTATTTCTCGACCACTTACGGGAAGGACGCCGCGGGCGTGATGTCGATGAACTTCGGCCCAATGAACCGTCCTGGTGGCGAGCGTCGACTCAACGTTGCGATTACGCGAGCTCGCCAGGAACTGGTGCTGTTCTCGACCCTGCGGCCAGAGTACATTGACCTTGCCCGCACGCAAGCCGTTGGGGTACGTGATCTGAAGCACTTCCTTGAGTTTGCTGAGCGTGGACCGCGGGCCTTGGCGGAAGCTAACTTCGGCAGCGTGGGCGGATTCGACAGCCCGTTCGAAGAGGCGGTCGCAGCTGCCTTGGCCAAGAAGGGTTGGCAGATCCATACCCAGATTGGTGTCTCGTCGTTCCGAGTTGATTTGGGTGTTGTTCATCCCGATGCATCTGGTCGGTTCCTGGCCGGCGTGGAGTGCGACGGGGCTACCTATCACCGCAGTGCAACTGCGCGTGACCGCGACAAGCTGCGTGAGTTTGTCCTGCGTGGACTCGGCTGGGAGATCGTCAGGATCTGGTCGACTGACTGGTGGGTTGATGCCGTAGGGACTGCGGAAAGGGTTCATCAGCAGCTGATAGAGCTGCTCGCTGAGTCGAGAGCCAAGCAAGCCGTTATCGATGCTGCGCATGAGGCGGAGCGCCTGAAAGCCGATGCTGTGATGGCTGAAGTCATTGAGGTGGTTGAACAGTTTTCTGCTATAGCGTCTCCATCTGTTGTAGAAGCCAACGATCCGTCTGGCGCATTGCCTGAGTTGAAGTACGCTAGAGCAGCCACGGCTCAAACAGTAGAAGAGGCCGTGACTCCTTACGTGCTCGTGGAGCACTTGGTCTACAAGGAAGCAGACCCTGCCAAGGCTGTGGAAGTGGTTGATGCAGACCGATTCTTCGACGCAAGTTACACGGATACGTTGGAGCTCATGATTGCCTACGTGGTGGCAGAAGAAGGGCCCGTGCTCGACACAGCGCTTGCACGGCGTATCGCGCGTGCCCATGGCTGGATCAGAACCGGCTCACGCATTCGCGATCGGGTGGATCAAATAGCGCGTGCACGATTCCGTTCTCATGAAGAGGAACAGATAGGAACGTTCTACTGGCCTGCCCATCTTGCCTCTGATGCGGAGGTTATCTTCCGCAGACCTTCTGATGATGACGCTACTCGCACAGTAACTGAAATATGCTTGCCTGAGCTTGCTGCGTTAGGTAACGAGATGCTTGAACGAGGTCATGTTGGTGAGGGGCTGATCTATGCGGTTGCGAAGGAGGCGGGGGTCAACAAGCTTGCCCATGCTGGTCGTCAACGCATTGAGAAAGCGTTAGGGCGAATCGTCGAATAGAAACCGAGAGGGCGCATCAATGTGCGCCCTTTTTTCGTGGGTGAGCTTTACGCTGGGCCTATGACGGGCCTCAATAAAGTTTTCTGCTTTAAGCGCTCGGTTCACGATTAGGGAGGAGTAGCCCCTGCAACTGATCGCAACCTTTCAGGCGCCCCCAGCCCGTCTACCGCGCAGCAGCAGCGAAGCCAGCGCGCAGCCGGTGAGCGCCAGGCACGCCAGGAAGAACGCGTCGCTGTAGGCCATCAGGTAGGCCTCGCGACGGACCGTCGTCGCCAGCATTTCAAGCATCTGCTGCGGATGGGCCAGCCAGGTCTGCTGGCCGATCCGCTCTTGTACGCCTGCGGAAAACACCGTCACGTGCTCATGAATACGCTCGCTGTGCACCCGCTCGCGGGTGGCGACGATCTGCGTCAGCACCGCCGTGCCAATGGCGCCGCCGAGGTTGCGCAGCATGGAGAACACCGCCGAAGCCGAGCCCGCCTCGCGTTTGTCCAGCCCGGCGACCGCCAGCACCGACAGCGCGACCATGATGAACGGCTGGCCAATGCCGCGCACCACGGTCGAGGGGATGATCACGTTGTCGGCGCTGTCGGCCGTGAGGCTCGCACCCAGCCAGCAGCCCAGCGCCATGATCAGAAACCCGCTGGCGACCATGAACTTGGCGCTGGTCCACTGCATCAGCCTGGGCATCAGCGGCGCCAGCAGCAGTTGCACCAGGCCGTAGGCGATCAGCGCCACGCCCACGTCGCGGGCGCTGAAACCCTGCAACTGCGACAGGTAGTTGGGCACCAGGAACACCAGCCCGAAGGTGGCCGCGCCGAAGATGAACATCGCCACGCTGGCCACGCCGAAGTTGTAATGCCCCAGCAGCCGCAGGTTGATGAAGGCGCGCGTGCCCAGTAGCTGGCTGAGCACGAACACCACCAGGGCGATACCCGCCATCAGGCTCATGCCGAGGATGTAGGAGGAACTGAACCAGTCCAGACGGCCACCTTCCTCCAGCACGATCTGCAGCCCGCCCAGGCCCAGCACCATCGCCGCGATGCCCAGCCAGTCGCCCTTGCGCAGCAGTTCCAGGCGCAGCGCACGGGCGTCGATGGACCAGGCGATGGCTGCCAGCAGCGCCACCCCGGGAATCAGTTGCAGGTAGAAGATCCAGCGCCACGAGTAGGCGTCCGTCAGCCAGCCGCCCAGCGACGGGCCGGCGGCCTGGGCCACGCTGTTGGCCAGGCTGAACAGCGCCATGCCCATGGGCATGCGGCTGGGCGGCAGCTCGGTGATGATCAACTGGAACGACAGCGGAATCAGCACCGCCCCCGCGGCGCCCTGGATCACGCGCAGGAGGATCATCGCCTCCAGGTTCGGCGCCCAGGAGCAGGCCACCGAGGCCAGCAGGAAAATGAACGAGCCGGTCCACATCACCCGGCGCAGGGCGAACACCTCCACCAGCCAGGCGGTCAGCGGGATCATGACGATTTCCGCCACCAGGTAGGCCGTGGAGATCCACGAGCCTTCCTCGAAGCTGGCGCCCAGCGAGCCGCGGATTTCCGGCAGCGCCGCGCTGGTGACGTGCACGTTCATCCCGGCCATGAAGCAGCCCAGCAGCCCGCCCAGCACCGCCACCCAGGCGCGCAGCGAGACCGTGCGTTCAGTGCTCATCGCCAGGCTCCGCGCGGGTATCGACGCTGGTCAGCACCGACATGCCGGGCAGCAGGGTGATGCCCTCGGCGGGGTTGTCGAGCAGGATACGCACGGGAAAGCGCTGGACGATCTTGGTGAAGTTGCCGGTGGCGTTGTCCGACGGCAGCAGGGCGAAGACATTGCCCGAGGCCGGCGAGAAGCTGGCGACCCGGCCATGCAGGCGCGCCTCGGAAAAGCTGTCGACGCGGATCTGCACCGGTTGTCCGGGGCGCATACGCGCCAATTGGGTTTCCTTGTAGTTGGCCACCACGTAGGCCTGCTGCACCGGCACCACTGCCAGCAGCGGTTGGCCCGGCACCACGTATTGACCGGCACGCACGCGGCGCTGGCCGACCACCCCGGCGATGGGCGCGCGGATCAGCGTGTCCTGCGCGTCCTGCTCGGCCAGCGTCTGCCGCGCCTGGGCCTGGACCAGCGCCGCCTGCTGCTGCTCGAACACTGCGCCCGCCTCGGTGGCGCGCGCCTGGACCATGGCCAGGGTCGAGCGCGCCTCGCGCCACGCCGCCTGCGCGCCTTGCCAGCTGGCCTCGGCCTGGTCCGCACTGGCACGGGCGCTTTCCAGACGCTGGGCGGTCGCGGCGTGGTCGCGCACCAGGCCTCGATAGCGCGTGAGGTCCAGCGCACTGCGGCGACGTTCGGCGGCGGCACTGCGTTGCGTGGCCTCGGCCTTGAGGATCGCCTCGCGCTGCTGATGGATGCCCTCGGCGGCGATCTGCTGTCTGGCCTTGGCGACGTTCAGCGCGGCCTGCGCTTGCGTCACCGCCGCCTGCGCCTGGTCGAGACGGGCGCGGTAATCGTCGCTGCGCAGCTTGACCAGCACGTCGCCGGCGTGCACCGGCTGGTCGTCTTCGACCATGACCTCGGCCACATAGCCGGCCACCCGTGGGCTCAGGGCCACCCAGTCGGCGCGCACGTAGGCATCGTCGGTGGTTTCCAGATAGCGCCCGGTGCTCCACCAGTGGCCACCGTAGGCCAGCACGGCGAGGCCCGCCAGGCCGGCCGCGCCGGCCCAGAACAGGCGGCGACGGGCGGCCTGACGCTTGGCATGGGCGGTGGCAAGCGCATCGTCAGGGGCTACGGCAGTGTTCATGGTCGCACGTCCATTTCGGTGGTTTGCCAGCGCCCGCCAAGGGCGCGGAACAGGTTGACCTGGGCCTGGGCCAGGCGACCGCGCGCCAGCACTTGCGTGGCGCGCAGGGTGATCAGCTCGCGTTCGCTGTCGAGCAGGGCGAGGCCGTCCAGGCTGCCGGCGCGGTAACCGGCGTCAGCCAGGGCGTAGCCGCGCTGGCTGTGCTGCAGCGCCGCCTCCAGGCCCTGCACGTGGCGTCGTTCGCCGTCGTAGCGAGCCAGCGCCTCACGCACCTCCTTGAGGGCGGCCAACGCCACGCTGCGGTAGTGCGCCACTTGGCCGTCGGCCAGCGCCCGGGCCTTGTCGAGGCGGGCGCGGTTGGCCTTGAGGTTGGGAAACTGCCAGCTGATCAGCGGGCCGATGGCGAAGGTCATGGCGCGGCTGCTGCCGAGCCGATGCAGGTGTGAGTCGGCGGCGGTGAATGCGGCGCCGAAGCTCACCTGCGGATACAGGTCGGCCTGGGCGATGTCGATCTGCAGCCTGGCAGCGCGCAGTTCGCGCTCGGCCTGACGCACGTCGGGGCGACGTTGCAGCAGGTGCCAGCCATCGCCCACGGGCAAGGGCGCGGACAGCGTGGGAATGACCGTGCAGCGATCGAGCGGGCGGGCATCGGCCTGGCCGCTGAGCAAGGCCAGCTCGAAGCGGGCGATCTGCTGCCGGGCTTCGAGCATCGGCATGTGCGCGCGTACCTGCTCGCGCAGGCCCAGCAGCCGCTCGCTGTCCAGTTGGGTGGTCACGCCGGCCTGCACTTGGCGCTCGCTCAGGCGCACGCTGCGTTCGAGCGAGTCCAGGGACTGCCGGGCCTGGACCAGGCTGGCGCTGGCCACGCAGTGGTCGAGGTAGGCGCGGGTCGTCTGGGTGGCCACTTGCAAGCGCACCTGTTCGAGGGCGGCGCGGCCGGCCTGGGCCTGGGCGCGTGCCCGTTGCAGGCTGGCCTGCACTTGGCCCCACAGGTCGAGCTGGTAAGCCAGTTCGATGCCGGGGCTGAACTGCCACTGGCTCGGCGCGTGGCGGTCGTTGACCTCGGCCAGGGTCTGCTCGTCGCTGCGCTTGCCGTAGGTGGCGCCCAGGGTCAGCTCGGTCGACGGCCAGCGTCTTGAGTCGATTTCGCCAATGCCGGCCAGCAGGGCCTGGACGTTGGCTTCGGCCTGGGCCAGGTCCTGGTTGTGCGCCAGGGCCTGCTCGACCCAGCGGTTGAGCTGCGCATCGTCGAACAGCGCCCACCAGCGTTCGGGCAACGGGCGTTGCTCGAGACCGGCTGGCAGATCACGCCATGGCCCGTCCGGTATCACGGCAGGCGGGTCTTGCGGCGCAGGTGGCCCGGCGCAGGCGGCGAGCAGGACGAGCGCGCCAAATGTAAGCCCACAGCGGGCAGGGTGGCGCAAGGGAAAAGGTGGAAACATCGCATCGGTCGCTTGAAAGGTCGTGCTGCAAGCTTAAGGAGCCCGACCCCCAGGGTGCTGTCGCCAACGGGACAAGTCCGCGCGCGCTAAGGACAACCTGAGGCTCAGCGATCCTGCGCCTGCGCACCGCCCAGCACGCCAAGCTGCCAGTCGCTGGGTGCATGCCCGAGAATGCGTTTGAACATGGCGGCAAAGGCGCTGGCGCTCTGATAGCCATGCTCCAGCGCCACGGCCAGGATCGGCCTGCCAGCGGCCAGGTGCTGCTGACTGAGCATCACCCGCGCCCGCGCGCGCCATTCGCCGCAGGACATGCCCAACTCGCGCTGAAACAGCCGCGCCACGTTACGGGCGCTCATGTTCAACTGCGCACCACAAGCCTTGAGGCTCAGTTCCTGGGAAGGCTCTTCGAGGAAGCGCTCGCACCAGGCGCGCAGACGGGCATGCTCGGGCATCGCCACGAACCCTTCGACGCGCCGGGCATGGGCCAGTTCACGGCGGATCAGCGCCCGCACATGTTCGCCTTCCTGCGCGCCGAGCATGCGCGAAGCAGCGAGGATCAGCTCGCGCAGCAGCCCCGATACCACGATCAGTTGGCAGCGCTCGGCCTGGCCGTCGAGCAGCAGCGTGCGCAGGCATACCGCGCCTTGCATGTGCAGGGCGTGGCTGACCCCGGCCGGCACCCACAAGGCGTGTCCGCCGGGAATCACCCAGTTGCCGCGTTCACTGCTCACGCGCATCACGCCGCAGGCGGCGTAGAGCAGTTGATCTTCGGCGTGACAGTGGCTGGCGATGTGTTCGCCAGATCGGTAGTCCATCTCCAAGGCTTGCATGCGCGGGGCTCCAATTGATTGGATCCAATCATACGTGGGCGTAGCGCGCATGGCTTGCTAAGAGTGGTGTGGATTTGAGATCAATCGCCTCTGTGTGCCGTCCCTAGCGCTCATGAGGGTGAATTATTGCGTGATCAAGGCAAGTTCAAGCAGGTTGTGTGGCATCGCTGTTGCTCACGTGGCGCCCAAGCACCAGCACGGTGACGAAGCCGCAGCCGACCAGTGCCGTGGCCAGGCTCAACAGCATCGGGCTGCCGAACTGATCGACGATGCGCCCACCGAAGAACGAACCCAGGGCGATGATGACCTGGAACATCGCCACGAACAGCGGCATGCCGCGCTCCACGTCCTTGGGCGCGACCACGAACATCCAGATGTTGGCGCAGGCTGGAAACGCGCCGAAGGCGAACCCCCACAGGGCAATCAGCATCAGCGCACCGGTCAGGCTGGTGGCAAATGTGGGGAACAGCGCGGTACTGGTGCCGATCAGCAGGGCCACCAGCAGCAGGGTGTAGCGCACGCTGCGGCTGGCGGCATAGCCGGCGAACAGGTTGCCGATCACCCCGGCCACGCCATAGAGCAGCAGCAGGGAGCCGATGGTCGGCCCGTCGAAGCCGGCGCGTTCCTTGAAGAACGGCGCGACGTAGGTGTAGGCGGCGAAATGCGCCAGGCCGATCAGCAGCACGGCGATCAGGCCCACCCGCGCCAAAGGATTGAGGAACAGGGCCGGCAGGTCGCTGACCCGAATGGCCTTTTCCGGGGTCAGCCGTGGCAGCAGGAATACCTGGGCCAGCAGCACCGGCACGCCCACCAGCGCCGTGACCAGGAAGGTCATGCGCCAGCCCATGAGGCCGCTGAGCCAGGTGCCCACCGGCACCCCCAGCACGGTGGCGAGGGTCACGCCGGCCATGATGATCGAGTTCGCCTGGCCGACGCCGACGCCCCGTGGCGCCAGGCGCCCGCTCAAGGCGATGGCGGTGGCCCAGAAGCCGCCGATGCTGATGCCCAGCAGCACGCGGCCGAGCAGCAGCAGATTGAAATCGCTGGCGTAGGCCACCACGGCGTTGGCCACGATCATGTTGAACGTCAGGCCTACCAGCAGGTAGCGGCGATCCAGCGCGCCGATGCTCACCGACAGCAACGGCGCAGCGAGGGCAGCCATGATGCCGGGCAGGGTCACCATCAGCCCGGCGTGACCGGCGCTGATACCCAGGTCGGCGGCGACATCGTTGAGCACACCGACCGGGAGGAATTCGCTGGTCACCAGGGCAAAGGCGCCGACGGCCACCGAGAGGATCGCCAGCCATTGCTGGAGCAGGCTTTGTTGCGCATGTTCGGGACGGCCCTGATGGGCCGGGTTCGGGCTTGGCATGATGCAGATTCCAAGAAGAGGTCGCCTGGGGCAGGCGAGTGAGGCGGGGAAAATGAAAGGCGATTATAGGAGGGCCTGCGGCCTGCTCCATAAGCAGGCCGTTCGATAGTGATCATCAGTCAGATCGATGGATCGCGCTGCGCGACGATGCTCACCATCGTCGCCAGCAACAAGCCGAAGTCTTTACCGACGCAAGACGACAGCATCAGAAGTAGTACGGGAATTTCAGGCTGAAGGTGAAGTCCGGCGCGTCCTCGGTGAGGCCGATCGACAGGTTGGGCACGATGGTCAGGTGATCGCTGGCCGCCAGGGTCATGCCGACGTTGAAGTAGGTCGCGTTGGCGTCGCTGCTCTTGACGTCGGCCCAACTGTCGCCGGTTTCCGCGGATTTGATCCGCGAGCGCTTGGTGATCAGGTCCGAGACCGAGAACGACATCGACATCTTCTCGTTCAGCGCAAAGGCCACACCGGCCCCGACCTGGAAACTGTCGCCGATCTTCACCTTGCCCGGCACTTTCTGGTTGAGTGTGGAACTGACGTCGCCGAACGATTCCTCGAAGGTATGGGTATACGACAGGCTGCCGAACAGCACCGCCGGGTCGAAGGTCTTGACCAGCGAAATGCCTGGGCTGATCGACCACACGCCGTTGCCAGTGGGCAGGTCTTCGGGGTAGCTGAGGCTGTCGTTGGCAGTGTCGCGGCGCAGCTTGATGCCGAACGGGTCTTTGCCGGTCGGCGCCTTGACGCGCAGGCTGAACACCGCATCCGGGGTGTTCTCGGACTCGTCGAGGAACTTGTAGGCGACCCCGAAGTTGACGTCGCCCAGGGTCGGGTCGCGGGTCACGCTGCGTTCGGAAATGCCTTGGGCGTTGTTGCCGACGCCGCCGGACTGGTAGGTCGATTCGCGGTAGATGATCGGGGCGTTGACGTCGAACTGCCAACGGTTGTCCAGGTTGTAGCGGGCGGTGAGGTCCAAGGTCCAGTTGTCGGCCTTGATCCGGTCCAGGTTGATGTTGCCGAGGAAGATCGAGTCCAGCGCCAGGAAGCCGTTGAGGATCAGTTGGCGGGTGTCGTAGCGGGCATAGCTGATGCCGGTTTCGACGCTGAAGCGGCCGCCGCCGAAGAATCCGCTGGCTTCGTCGTACAGGTTGGAGACGCTTTGCGCCGGCGCCGAATCGTCCTTGAGCGATTCGCCATAGGACGCGCCACTGGCGCTGCCGGTGCTGCCGGTGCTGCCTGCAGCGGCGATCGCCTGGTTGTTGCGCGGCGCTGAAGCCGGTGAGCGGGTCAGGCGCTTGGGAGGCGGCGCTGCCGGTTGCTCCTCGACCTGGCGCACGCGCTGCTCCAACACCATCAGCGCTTGTTGCTGCGCGTCGTAACGCTGCTTGAGCGCGGCCAATTCAGCCTTGAGCGCTTCCACCTGGGGATCGTTCGCTGCATACAGCAGCGACACCGGCAGCAAGGTTCCCAGGCACACAACTGCCCCCAACGACAACGATCGATGCATATGTCAGCCGTCCCTTCCAACCCCGTTGATTGAAGCGAAGCGTAGATCAGTATCCGGTGACTCGAAGGCCTTTGAGTTGGTCGAGATTGCAGTTCAAAGCGCCCGAGGACGGCAGGTTGTCGCGCAGCACCACATTGAGCTGGGTCAGGTTGCTGACGGCGTTGTTGCCACCGAGCAAGGTGGTGGCCTGGAGCATGCCGCCATTGGCCAGGCGTTGCAGGCTCTGGCCCTGGTTGTCATTGGCCTGGATGGCCATCTGGATGCCGTTGCCGCTGTTGGAGACGCTGAGCGTGCCGGCCGCATTGCTGTTGCTCAGCGTGGTGCCGGCAGGCAGCGGCTGGCCTTGGGGCAGGGCGGCGTCGCCCACCTGGCTGGCTTCGCGGACAGTGATCGCCACGTCGTTGTAGGCACTGTTGTTGTCCCCGGCGGCGCGCACCGACTGGATCACGCCCTGGGTGCCGTTGAGCACCCCGGCGCCACCTTCCACTACACCGTTGCCGTGGGTGGGCAACTGCCCGGTGCCTTTCTCGCCGGTCATGGACACGTAGAACTGCGGCTTGATCACGTTTTGCTGCACCTGCAGGCGGGTGGTCGCGCTGATGCGGTCGCCCGCGGCGTTCTGCCAGGTGCTGCTCATGACGATGCCGAAGCTGATGATGCGCCCCGGCATCACGTATTTGCCCCGCAACTGCGCCAGTTCCTGGTCCTTGACCTCGACGGGCTTGAACACCTGTGCGTGGACGGGAAGGCTGGTCGCCAGGCAGGCGGCGACCAGCCAGTTGATCGTCTTCATCGCTGCTCCCGGGGACTTGGCGCCCCTTGTGTTGATGGTCAGAAGAAATCGCTCTGGATGAAACCGAACTCCATCAGTTGCGCGTCCTCGACCGGGTAGAAACCGTCGATGCGCCGCTTGGCGGTCAACGGCGCCGGAGGGTCGAGCAGGGCATTGGCCTTGTCGTAGCCGGGGCCGATCACGGCGAAGATGATGCCGTTCCAGCCTTTGCGGAAATCCTCGAGGGTGTAGCGCTTGTGGCCCAGCACCGGATCGCCGATGTAGACCCAGCCCCTGTCGATGCGCTGTAGCACCACGAAGTGCTTGTAGCCGCGAATGTCCATCAGCACGATCACCGGGATACTGAGTTTATCCAGGGTGTCGGCTTCGATTCGGTAGCCACGGGCGCGCATGCCGATGCTTTCGACGTAGCGCTTCATGTCGAGCATGGAAAAGCCCTGGACCTTGACCGTGTCCTGGTCGGAGTGGGCAAGCATGCCCTCGATCACCTGGTGTTCATCGACATCGAGCCAGTAGGCCTGCTTGAGCACCGTGGCCAGGGCGGCGGCGCCGCAACTGAAGTCGGTCTTCTGCTGCACCAGGTCGGCGAAGCGGCGTTCGCGCAGGCTCTGCACCGGCTTGTAGACCAGCGTGCCGCCGGGCAGGGCGGCGATGGGCATCTGCGTCGCTTCGGCGTGGCCGGCAAGCAACAGCAGTGTGGCAATCAGCACAACGCGCATGACGTTCTCCACCGCATCCACACACGCAAAGGGGCCCCGCAGGGCCCCGTACCACAGGCGTTACATGCAGGCTTTGCACCCTGCGGCGATGGACAGCGAGTTGGTCTGCTGGTTGCCGACACCCGCCGAGACGTTGGCGCCGACGTTGCCCGAGACGTTGTTCAGCGAGTTGTTCAGGTTGGCGTTGTTGGTGACCGGGTTGCGCCAGCCGGTGGGGGTCAGCACTTGGTAGGAGGCGACGCCGGCCAGGTCGAACGTGCCTTCTTCGTGGAGTTTGACCGGGCTCTTCTCGACGCGGGTGTTGCCATACCAGTCGCGGCTGCTCTGCTCCACATAGCCGGAACCGGTGCCTTTGTAGGTGCCGGTGGATGAGTAGCTGGAGTTGAGGGTTTCGGTGCTGTAGGTACGGTCGGCCTTGTTGTCGACGCTCAGGCCGCCGACGCTCTGGTTGGCTGCGCCGGTGGCGGCGGCGACACGACCGCCGGACACGGCGATGGCCAGGTTGTTCTTCTGCTGGTTGAAGTCGCCGGCACTGACGTTGACGCCGATGTTGCCGGAGCTGCCGTTGGCCGAACCGTAGAGGTTGGCGTTGTTGGTCGCGGAAAGGTTCTTGACGGTATTGCCGGTGTTGCTCTGGGTGGCCTGGGACATGGCCACGGCGCTGCCGAAGATGAACTTCTCATCGGCGGTGGCGATGGCGGCGACGTTGTCCTGCTGGTTGCCGGTACCGGCCGCGACGTTGGCACCCAGGTTGCCTTGGGAGCCGTTGGCCGAGTTGTCCATGCGCGCGTCGTTGCGAGTGCCCTGATTGAGCGACCGGTTGCCGGCGTTGCTCTGGGTGTCGAGCACGGTGGCGGCAGAACCGGCATTGGTCAGCAGTGAGCGCAGGCTTTCCTGGCCGGCGTTGCCAGTCGCGCTTTCGTCCGCCTGCGCCGCCACTGCCATGACCGCAGCGAGGGCGAATACCAGAGGCTTGAGTGCCATTTTAGGTTTCATGGTGTTTCTCCGCTTGTCGTTTGGTTGTCGAGTGTTGGGCTGTATCGAGGGTCAATCCGCGACCCGGACGCTCAGGGTGTTGGCCATTCGGTTGCCCACCCCGGCGCTCTGATTCAACTGGACCACGCCACGGCTGCCGGTGAAGGCCTGATCACTGGTCGTGACCAGGCGACTGCCGGGTGTGCGATCCGTTGCCTCGGAGCTGTTGGCCAGCGCGACGTTCTGCTGGCTGAGAATGCTGTCGTCGATGCCTTGCGGTGCGGCGCTGATGCTGATGCGCACGGCGTTGGCCTGTTGCGTGGCGGCGCCGGCCGCCTGGTTGATGCCGAGCATGCCGTTGCCTTGGCTGAAGGCAGCGCCGTCGATCCGTACTTGGGCATCGTGGCTGGCATCGGCGCGCGCATTGCTGCGCTGGTCGATCTGCGTGCGCGCCTGGCCCTGGGTGCCGATGGCGATGGCTTTCACCGTGGCCTGCTGCAGGGCATGTCCGGCGGCCTGGTTGATGTCGAGGTTGCCCTGGTAAGCGCGCCCGCTGCTGTCGAGGGTGGCGTTGTCGATCACCGGCGCGGCGGCCAGCGCAGCGCCGCTCACGGCCAAGCCGAGACACACAAGGCACAAGCTGATGCTGCGCATGTCATTGGCCTCGGGTCAGGATTTGCAGGGGCGCCAGGCCACGCTGGACGTTCTGGTTCACCGTGCCGGCCAGGCTGCCGGTCGCCGATGCGCCGGCACTGGAGCCGCCGGCCATGCCCGGCAAGGGCGATGAATGGCCACCCAGGCCACGTAGGTTGTTGCCATTGTCGGGCAGCAGTTCGCGGCTGACGCGGGTGCCACTGGCCACCTGGGCGAAGTCGCCGTCGGACAGCTCGTTGGTCTGCGCTTGTATGCGCGCCGAGGGGTTGGTATTGACGGTGGTCGGGTAGGGGTCTGGGGTGCCGGTGCGGCGGTCCGCCTGGCGGGGCTGGACATCGCGAGTCAGCACCACCACGCCGTTGCCCGCCGCGAAGGCGGGGAGCGTACAGGGGATGGCCAGGAGTCCGGCCAGCGCGAGCAGTGCAGGTATTGTTGTGTGCTTGATCCCCACGGCATCACTCCTTTGCTGTGCGCTGGCCTTTGGGCGTTGCGCGAACAGAGGGAGCGAAAGCCGTGCCGCTTTTGGCTTTACCCGCGAAATCAGGTACTTGAGCGGTGCGTTCGATGACAGGGCGGTGACGCTGTCTCACGGTCGAGACAGCGAGGGCGGCAGCAGAGCTGGTAACGCGCTCAGCAGCGCCAGGTGGCCGGGTGCTGCGTGTGTATCACCACTGATACAACTGCCGTGGGCGCGTCGAAAGGCCTTGAACGGTGCGGATTTGCGAGGAGGGAGCTGTATCGCCGACTTAACAGTCGAGCAGTGCCGCAACCGCCGTGAAGGCTTCCTCGCGGCGGTGCGACCAGTCGCCGCCGATCACTTTGAAGGGCTGGTTGTGCGAGCGCAGCCAGAGCAGGCTGTCGTCGAAGAACGCCAGGCGCTCTTCGAGCCGCGGTTGGCAGCGCTGACCGTCGGCGATCCACTCCACGCCTTCGGGGCTCAGTAGCAGGTGCAGGTCGTAGTGGCGTTGCAGCAACGCCTGCTCCAGCCAAGTCGGGCAGTCACCGAACAGCGCGCGGCTCCAGAGCAGGTTGCTCAGCAGGTGGGTATCGAGGATCAGCAGCCGCGGGGCCTGGGCGCGCGCCTGATCTTCCCAGGCCAATTGCCCCTGGGCGATGGGCGCAATATCGGCGTAGCAGGTGTCGCGCTGCTCGACATCGATGAAATGGCGCACGTACTCGCCCACCGTCACGCCGCCGAAGCGTCGTTGGATCTCGCCGCTCAGCCAGCTCTTGCCGCTGGACTCCGGGCCGCACAACACCAGAACCTTCATATGCTCGCCAGCGCCGGGTCGCGCCGCCACGCCATCCAGCCGCGCACGGCGATCACGGTGAACAGGGCATAGAGTGCCGCCGTCAGGTACAGGCCCTTGTACAGGAACAGGCCGACGAAGATCACATCGACCACGAACCACAGCGCCCAGCACTGCAAACGCTTCTGCGCCATCCACACTTGCGCCACCAGGCTGAAGCCGGTGAGCGCCGCATCCAGCCAGGGTTGCGCGGCATCGGTCCAGTGCGCCATGGCGGCGCCCAGGGCGATGCTGGCCAGCAGTCCCACGCCCAGGCCGCGCATGAGTGTCGGTGTATCCAGGCGCGAGACCTGACGCGCCTCTTCGACTCGATCAGGGCGTGTCCACTGCCACCAGCCGTACAGGTTGAGCACGGCGTAGACCAGTTGCAGGAGCATGTCCGAGTACAGCTTCACGTCGTAGAAGATCCAGCTATAGAGCACCACCATCACCAGGCCGATCGGCCAGCACCAGATGTTCTGCCGGACGGTGAGCCAGACAGCAATGACGCCGAGCACGGCGGCGAACAGTTCGAGGCCGGACATCGGCGCTCCTTGGGGAGGGGAAAGGGCGCGATTGTAACCTGCAAATGCGTAGCCGGTAACGGGCGCGTCGGGCCTGGCAATAAGGAGGCGTTCACCCGGTTGGCGGCTGCAAGTGAGTCAGGCGAGGCGTGACCCACTCCCTGCTTTGGCTGAAGGCGATTCAGACCCTGAACTGGCGCAGCAATTGTTCGAGCTCCTCACTCAGGCGGGCCAGTGCCGTACCGGCGTCGCTGGACTGGCGCGCGGCCTCGGCGGTCTGCTGGGACAGGCCGGCGGTGTCGAGCACGTTGCGGTTGATCTCCTCGACCACATGGGTCTGCTGCAAGGTGGCGCTGGCAATCGAGGTGTTGAGCGTGGCCAGGGTGTGCAGCGCCTGCTCGATGGCGGTCAGCCGGCTGCCGGCCTCGCGGGCCTGGGCGACGGTCTGGCGCGAGGCCTCGCTGCTGGTGTCGATGGCCTTGACCGCCGCGTCCGACTGACCTTGCAGGTGCTCGATCATGGTCTGGATCTCGGCCGTGGACTGAGCCGTGCGCTGGGCCAGCAGGCGCACCTCGTCGGCCACCACGGCAAAGCCGCGACCCTGTTCGCCCGCCCGTGCGGCTTCGATGGCGGCGTTCAAGGCGAGCAGGTTGGTCTGCTCGGCGATCGAGCGGATCACTTCCAGTACGCCGCCGATGCGCGTGCTGTGCCCGGCCAGGTCGCGAATCACGCCCTGCGCCTGGTCGATGGTCGCCGACAACCGGTCGATCTGCTGCAGGCTGCCTTGAATCGCCTGCTGGCCCTGGTCCACTTGTTCCTGGGCGGTGCGCATCTCGCTGGCGGCCTGTTCGGCATTCTTGGCCACGTCCTGCACCGCGTAGGTCACTTCATTGACCGCAGTGGCCACCTGGTCCATCTGCAGCGATTGGCTGGCGCTGTGCTGCTGGGCGCTGCCGGCGTTGTCGCCGACCTGCCCGGCAGTCTGGGCCAGGGCATGGGCGGTGCCTTGCAACTGTCCGATCACGCCCTGCAGCTTGCCGTTGAAGCGGTTGAAGTACTCGCCCAGGTGGGTGATCTCGTCGCGGCCGTGGGTGTCCAGGCGCCGGGTCAGGTCGCTTTCGCCGCTGGCGATGTTACCCATGGCCTGCACCGCTTCCTGTAACGGACGGGCGATGCTGCGGGCGATCAGCCACACCAGCAGGCCCATCAGCGCGGCGATCGCCAGCCCCAGCAGCGAGGCGTCGCGCACCTGGCGGGCGAACTCGGCCTGGACGTCGTCTACGTAGACCCCCGAGCCGATGATCCAGCCCCAGGGTTTGAACAACTCGATGTACGAGGTCTTGGCCACCGGCTCACTGGCGCCGGGCTTGGGCCAGTGGTAGTTGACAGGCCCCGCGCCTTTGGCTTTGGCCAGGCTCACCATTTCGTTGAACACGGCGAAGCCGTTCGGGTCGCGGATCGCCGAGAGGTCCTGGCCGTCGAGCTTGGCATTGACCGGGTGCATGATCATCTTTGGCTGCAGGTCGTTGATCCAAAAATAGTCGTCCTTGTCGTAGCGCAGCCCGCGCACCACTTGCAGCGCCTGCTGCTGGGCGCTTTGCCGATCGAGCGTGCCGGCGGCTTCCAGGCCTTGGTAATAGGCCAGTACGCCCACGGCGGTCTCCACCACGTGGCGGGTCTTTTCCGCCTTGGCCTGGTACAGGTCGCCGTGGATCTGGCGCAGCAACAGCAGCCCGAGCACCAGCAGCATGGCCAGGGACACCAGCAGGATCAGCCATAGACGCCGGCTGATCGACATCGATCTCAGTGTGTTCATCGAAAGCTCACTCCATTGCGTTGTTCTTTTTATACGAGCGACATCCAACCACGGTTGGCGTCCGGCAACCCAGTCGACCAACGTCGGGCGACCTTCCCTGTTGCATCCCGCACGCGCCTGCGCACGGGTCTCTGTTAGGATCTCGGCCGCGCAAGATGAAACCTTTAGTCTGCGCGAACTTTTTCGCTGGCGTCCGGACCAACAGACGCTGTAAAACAGCGACGCCGCGCGGGCGGTGCACATCTGTAATGGAAAAAAACTAGGATGCCGCCAACGAGCGGTATTCATTTGGGGGAGTTGATGGATTTTTGGAGTGCCTTTCAGGCAATCATTCTGGGTGTCGTCGAGGGCCTGACGGAGTTTCTACCGATTTCCAGTACCGGTCACCAGATCATCGTGGCCGACCTGATCGATTTCGGCGGCGAGCGCGCAATGGCGTTCAACATCATCATCCAGCTCGGCGCCATTCTTGCCGTGGTGTGGGAGTTTCGCAGCAAGATCTTCCAGGTCGTGCAGGGCCTGCCGACGCAGCCCAAGGCCCGGCGTTTCACCGCCAACCTGCTGATCGCCTTCATGCCGGCGGTGGTGCTCGGCGTGCTGTTCGCCGATCTCATCCATGAATACCTGTTCAACCCGATCACCGTGGCCGTGGCGCTGGTGGTGGGCGGTGTGATCATGCTCTGGGCCGAGCAGCGCGATCACCGCATCGCGGTGGAGCATGTCGATGACATGCGCTGGAGACACGCCCTGAAAGTCGGCCTGGTGCAGTGCCTGGCGATGATTCCGGGCACCTCGCGCTCGGGCTCGACCATCATCGGCGGCCTACTGTTCGGCCTGTCGCGCCAGGCGGCCACCGAGTTCTCGTTCTTCCTGGCGATGCCGACCATGGTCGGGGCCGCGGTGTACTCGGGCTACAAGTACCGTGACCTGTTCCAGCCGGCCGATCTGCCAGTCTTCGCCATCGGCTTCGTGGTGTCGTTCATCTTCGCCATGATCGCGGTGCGCGCCCTGCTCAAGTTCATCGCGCATCACAGCTATGCGGTGTTCGCCTGGTACCGCATCGCCTTCGGCCTGCTGATCCTGGCGACCTGGCAGTTCGGCTGGGTCGACTGGGCGACGGCGCACGCCGGATGAAACGTGATCCAGCCGCCCCCCGGCCTGGCCCTGGTCGGGCTGGGGAGGGCGCTGTGCGCTACCTGCGCCTGAAATTGTTGGTGTTGCTCGGCCTGTGCCTGCTGCCAGGTGCAGGTATCGCACGCATGGCCTGGAGCGGGCAGTCCTGGCTGCCGTTGGCGCTGTACCCCCTGGCCAGCCTGGTGTGCCTGGCACTGTACTGGCAGGACAAACGCCAGGCCCGCCAGTTGGGTCGACGCATCCCGGAAAAGGTGTTGCACGCCAGCGAACTGCTGGGCGGCTGGCCGGGGGCATTGGTGGCCCAGCAACTGTTTCGCCACAAGACACGCAAGGTGTCTTACCAGGTGGTGTTCTGGGGCATCGTGGTGGTGCACCAGGCAGTGTGGGCGGATTATCTGTGGCTGGGGTGGCTGGGGCGTTGAGGGGGGCTGACCAACTGCTCTGTACTCACTCGATCACCAACCCCACCTGCAACCGCTTGGCCAAGCGCCGCACCACCAGTTGGTGCGAGCGTCGCAACAAGTCGGTCAGTTCTTCGCGGCCAATGGCGTAGGGCGGCATCACGCTGATCCAGTGAGCCCGCGCCAGGTAGGGGGCCGGCCGCACGCCGGGGCGGTCGCAGTAGCCGAGAAAGAGTGCGTCGTCCACTTTGAACGACAGGCCGGCGCCCGCCAGGTCTTGCACGGCGAACATCTTGTTGCCTGCCACCGAGAACACCCGCACTCCGCCCCATTTGTAATCCTCCTGTGCTCCGGGCAGGCTCAGGCAAAAGGCCGCAGCCTGTTCGGTCGTCAAGTGTCGCTCAGACATAGCGCTCTCCACAGGCCTCGAACGAGGCCGCCAGATGATCGATCCATACCCGCACCGCCGGCAGCACGCCGCGTCGATGGGGGTAGACCGCTTGCAGGAACCCGCCGGGCAGCGACCAGTCTGGCAGCAGGCGGACCAGTTCGCCACGCGCCAGCTCCTCTTCGCAGTACATGCTCGGCAGTGCGGTGAAACCAAGGCCCGCACAGGCCGAGGCCTTGCGCACGATGAAGTCGTCGATGGCCAGGCGCGGTTCCAAGGCGATGTCCTGCGCCTGGCCATGGGGCCCGATCAGACGAAAGTGCACCAGCCGATCGGCTTCGGCGGCGCCCAGCACCGGCAGGCTCAGCAACTGCGAGGGGTGCTCAAGGCCGACGGCGAAACCCGGCGCGGCCACCAGGTGCATGCGCGCCTGGCGCAGGCGGCGGGTGGCCAGGGCCGGGTCTTCGTCGCCCACGTCACGCACGCGCAAGGCAACGTCGATGCCTTCGGCGATCAGGTCGACGCGGCGATTGAGCAGCACCATGTCCAGTTGCACCTGCGGATACTGCTGCAGAAAACGATTGATCACCGGTGGCAGGAACGCGTGCGCCAGCGCCACCGGCGAAGACACCCGCAGCCGCCCGCGCGGTTCGCTGGTCATGCTGGCCACCGCTTCGTCGGCCATTTCGGCCTCCAGCAGCATCGCCTGGCAATGGTGCAGGTAGCGCTCACCCACGGCGGTCAACTTCAATTGCCGCGTGGTGCGCTGCAACAGGCGCGTGCCCAGGCGCTCCTCGAGCTCGGCGATGCGCCGTGACAAGCGCGATTTGGGAATGCCTAATTGACGGCCGGCCGCAGCGAAGCCCCCAGCTTCGACCACGCGGGCGAAATAGAAAAGGTCATTGAGGTCTTGCATGTTCGGTCCCACCGTTCCACCAGTGGAACAAACTAATGCACTTTTGCTCACTATTCACCTATTCAACCCTTCTGTAGCATCCTGCCCATCCTGATCGCCTCACTGCGCGGTCGTCATTCACAGGAGATTCCCATGAAACTGTTGCACATCGACTCGAGCATCCTGGGCGACAATTCCGCCTCCCGTCAGTTGAGCCGCGAAGTGGTCGAAGCCTGGAAAGCGGCCGACCCGAGCGTGGAAGTCACCTACCGCGACCTGGCGAGCGATGCCATCAGCCACTTCTCCGCCGCGACCCTGCTGGCCGCCGGCACCGCCGAAGAAGCCCGCGACGCCGCTCAAGCCCATGAAGCACGCCTGAGCGCCGAGACGCTGGCCGAGTTCCTGGCGGCCGACGCCGTGGTCATCGGCGCGCCGATGTACAACTTCAGCGTGCCGACTCAGCTCAAGGCCTGGATCGACCGCGTGACCGTCGCCGGCAAGACCTTCCGCTACACCGAAGCCGGTCCCGAAGGTCTGTGCGGTGGCAAGAAGGTGATTCTGGTGTCCACCGCTGGCGGTCTGCACCAAGGCCAGCCGACCGGCGTCGGCCACGAAGAATTCCTCAAGGTACTGTTCGGCTTCCTGGGCATCACCGATCTGCAGATCGTCCGCGCCGAAGGCCTGGCCTACGGTCCTGAGCAGCGCAGCTCGGCCATCGCCGCCGCACAGGCGCAGATCGCCGGCGAACTGTTCGCCGCCTGATTCAGCGCTGCTGAAAAAGCCGGCTGTCGTGGCGCACGACAGCCGGCTTTTTCATGGATCTTTCATCTGCACCCACGCGCTGCGCTTCTATGCTTGTGCTACTCGTCCACCTCCAGGGGAGAGCCGCTGCGATGAAGACCCGTGCCCTGTTGACCCTGATCCTGCTCGGTGGCCTGCTGGCCCGCGCCGACGCTGCGCCCTGGGTGGCCGGCCTGCATCGTCTGGCCCTGAGCGACCCGCTGGATGCCCAGCCCATGCAGGCACTGGTGTTCTACCCCAGTAGCGCCACGGCGCATCAGACGCGTATCGATGGCTATACGCTGCGCGTGGCCGAGGAAGCGCCGGTGGCCCTGGGGCAATTTCCGCTGTTGGTGATCTCCCACGGCAACACCGGTACGCCCGTGGCGTTGCATGATCTGGCCACGTCACTGGCGCGCCAGGGTTTCGTGGTGGTGGCGGTGACCCATCCCGGCGACAACCTGCACGATCACAGCCGTCTTGGCACCCTGAGCAACCTGTATGGACGCCCGCTGCAGGTGAGTGCCGCGATCAGCGCCGCACGTGCCGACACGCTGCTAGGGCCGTATCTGAACCCCGGCAAGGTCGGTGTGATCGGCTATTCGGCCGGTGGCGAGACCGCGCTGATCCTCTCCGGCGCCCGACCAGACCTGGAACGCTTGCGCAACTACTGCCTGGAGCGGCCGTTGGACGCCGATGCCTGCAAGACCCATGGCGTGCTGATCTCCGATCGCAGCGAGCTGGCGCCCCAGGCCGATCCGCGAGTCGGGGCGGTGGTGCTGATGGCCCCACTGGGGCTGATGTTCGGTCGCCATGCCCTGGCCAATGTGCAGGTGCCGGCGCTGATCTACAGCGGCGATCAGGATCAACTGCTGGCCGTGGAGCGCAATGCCAGCGCCCTGGCGCGCAAGCTGCCGGTCACCCCCGATTACCGTCTGCTCTCCGGTGCTGGCCATTTCGTGTTCATGGCGCCGTGCGACGACGAGCAACGCCAGCGCATGGCCGTGCTGTGCAAAGACGCCGATGGCGTCGATCGGCGCCAAGTGCACCGCAGCCTGCAAAGCGAGACCGCCGCCTTCTTCAGCCAGGCACTGGGCGCCCCAGAGCCGGCCGAGCGCTCGGCGGCAGTGGGGGATACGCCGTAGCGCATCGCTTGAACCGCACGCTGAACCGGGGTACCGTCGTCGTCCGTTTACGCGAAGGAACGCCCCATGCAAGGCAAGGCTCGCAAGGTCGTCCAGGCCATCCTCTATGAAATCATCGCCGTCGCCTGCGTCGCGCCCGCGCTGGCGCTGATGTTCGAGACCAGCATGGCCCATTCCACGGTGCTGTCGGTGCTGATGTCCGGCATCGCCATGAGCTGGAACATGGGCTACAACTGGGCCTTCGAGCGCTGGGAAGCGCGCCAGGCACAGCGTCGCCGGACCTGGCTGCGGCGCCTGCTGCACGCGTTGGGCTTCGAAGGCGGGCTGGTGCTGATCCTGCTGCCGCTGGTGGCGTTCTGGTTGGACATCAGCCTGTGGAGCGCTTTGCTCACCAACCTGGCGCTGTTCGTGTTCTTCTTCGTCTATGCCTTCGTATTCCAGTGGGGCTTCGACAAGGTCTTCGACGTGCCGCTGTCCGCCCAGCAGCGCGCGGCGGAGTGTTGACTTCCTACGAGTTGGCGGGATAAGTTCCTACCCCATGAATACCTCCCTGCCAGCGCGCACCTTCGGCCTGATCATTATTACCGCCATCATCGGATTGGCGGGCTAGCGCGCACTGGCACCGAACCCGCCCTGGAGGCGGGTTTTTCTTCTCGACTCCTGGGCACGTGAAACCACCCAGGAGTCATCGATGAGCAATCTCAGCGTCAGCCCCCGTACCGCCGTCACGCCCCAGCAACTGCTGTCGGAGCAGGTGCGGCGCATTCTTGCGGCGCCCGTGTACGACCTGGCCATCGAAACACCGCTGCAGCCCGCGCCGGCACTCTCGACGCGTCTTGGCAATCAGGTGCTGCTCAAGCGCGAAGATTTGCAACCGACGTTCTCCTTCAAGATCCGCGGTGCCTACACGCGGTTGTCGCGCCTGTCCCAGGCCGAACGCGCGCGTGGCGTGATCACCGCCTCGGCCGGCAACCATGCCCAAGGTGTAGCCCTGGCGGCGGCGCACCTGGGCATGGTCGCGACCATCGTCATGCCCACCACCACGCCGGAGCTGAAAATCGCCGGTGTGCGCGCCCGGGGTGGCGACGTGGTGCTGCACGGCGACAGCTTCCCCCACGCCCTGGCTCACGCCTTGCGCCTGGCCGACGAGCAAGGCGCGACCTTCGTGCCGCCGTTCGACGACCCGGAGGTGATCGCCGGGCAGGGCACCGTGGCCATGGAAATCCTGCGCCAGCAGCCGGGTGCGCTGGACGCGATCTTCGTGCCGGTCGGCGGCGGTGGGCTGATCGCGGGCATTGCCGCCTACGTCAAGTACCTGCGCCCGCAGGTCAAGGTGATCGGTGTCGAACCGCATGACGCCAACTGCCTGCAAGCGGCGTTGGCCGCCGGGCAGCGTGTGGTCCTGCCCCAGGTCGGCAGCTTCGCCGACGGCGTGGCGGTGGCCCAGGTTGGCGCCCATTGCTTCGAACTGTGTCGGCATTTCGTCGACGAGGTGATCAGCGTCAGCAGCGACGAGCTGTGCGCCGCGATCAAGGACATCTACGACGACACCCGCTCGATCACCGAGCCGTCCGGCGCGCTGGCCGTGGCCGGGATCAAGAAATACGTGGCGCGCGAGGGCGCGCGCGGGCAGACCCTGGTGGCCATCGACTCCGGCGCCAACGTCAATTTCGACCGCCTGCGCCATGTGGCCGAACGCGCCGAACTGGGCGAGCAGCGCGAGGCGGTGATCGCCGTCACCATCCCCGAGCGCCCCGGCAGCTTCCGGGCCTTCTGCCAGGCCCTGGGCCGGCGCCAGGTGACCGAATTCAACTACCGTTGCCAGCCCGGCAAGCCGGCCCGGCTGTTCGTCGGTGTGCAGACCCACCCACAGCACGACCCGCGCACGGGGTTGCTCGACAGCCTGCGCGAGCAGGGCTACGAGGTGCTCGACCTCACCGACAACGAGTTGGCCAAGCTGCATGTGCGCCATACCGTCGGCGGGCATGCCGCGCCGCAGACCCAGGAGCGGGTGCTGCGCTTCGAGTTCCCCGAGCGCCCTGGAGCACTGCTGGGCTTTCTCGAACGGTTGGGCCGGCGCTGGAACATCAGCCTGTTTCACTACCGCAACCACGGTGCAGCCCAGGCGCGGGTGCTGGCGGCGCTGCAGGTGCCGGACGATGAGCAGGCGACCCTGCCGCAGGCGCTGCAGGCCATGGGTTACGAATACTGGGATGAGACCGACAACCCGGCCTACCGCCTGTTCCTGGGCTGACGCCGGCCGCTCATCGACGCTTCCCAGCGTCGATGACTGGGCAGTCACGGACATTGTCCTGGATCAACATCCGGGCGCGAAAAGCGGAGGATGCTCGCCGCCAGAGAGACAACAACCAGAGAGAGGAACTCGGCCGTGAGCAGCACATTCTTCATTCCAGCGGTGAACATCATGGGACTCGACTGCCTGGGCGAGGCCATGACGGCCATCGCCGGCTACGGCCTGCGCAAGGCGCTGATCGTCACCGACGCCGGCCTGGCCAAGGCCGGGGTGGCCTCGCGTATCGCCAGCTTGCTGGCCGAGCGCGACATCGACTCGACGATTTTCGACGGCGCCAAGCCCAACCCGAGCATTGCCAACGTCGAAGCCGGCCTGGCGCTGCTGCAACGCGAGCGCTGCGACTGCGTGATCTCCCTGGGTGGCGGCTCGCCGCACGACTGCGCCAAGGGCATCGCCCTGTGCGCCACCAACGGCGGCCACATCCGCGACTACGAAGGCGTGGACCGTTCGGCCAAACCGCAACTGCCGCTGATCGCCATCAACACCACCGCCGGCACCGCCAGCGAGATGACCCGTTTCTGCATCATCACCGACGAAGCACGCCACGTGAAAATGGCCATCGTCGACCGCAACGTCACGCCGATGCTGTCGGTCAACGACCCCGCGCTGATGGTCGGCATGCCCAAGGGCCTGACCGCCGCCACCGGCATGGATGCGCTGACCCACGCCGTCGAAGCCTATGTATCGACCGCTGCCACGCCGATCACCGACGCCTGCGCGCTGAAGGCCGTCACCTTGATCAGCGACAACCTGCGCCAGGCGGTGAATGACGGCCAGGACCTGCAGGCACGGGAAAACATGGCCTACGCCCAGTTCCTCGCCGGCATGGCCTTCAACAACGCCTCGCTGGGTTACGTGCACGCCATGGCCCACCAACTCGGTGGCTACTACGACCTGCCGCACGGGGTGTGCAACGCGGTGCTGCTGCCCCATGTGCAGCGCTTCAATGCCCAAGTCAGCGCAGCGCGTCTGCGTGACGTGGCCAAGGCGATGGGCGTGAAGGTGTGCGGCATGACCGAGGCGCAGGGCGCCGATGCCGCGATTTCAGCCATCGAGCAACTGTCGGTGGCGGTGGGCATTCCGGCTGGTCTCCAGGAACTGGGCGCCAAGCGCGAAGACGTGCCGGTGCTGGCCAGCAACGCGCTCAAGGACGCCTGCGGCCTGACCAACCCGCGCAGCGCCAGCCAGGCGGAGATCGAGGCGATTTTCGCCGCAGCATTCTGAGACGCTGTGTTCACTGGGGCCGTGCTGCGGCCCCTTTCTCACGGGCGGCCGGATCACCGCTCGCGCATGAAGAACCCTGCCACGTACTTGCGAAACGTCTCCGCGCTCTTGAAGTCGGCGTAGCGCTTGAAATGCTCCATCTCAGGCTCAGGCCCCACTGGCTCTTGCAGCAACGACACCGACAGCACCCGGTCCTGGTCGGACGTGAGCACCAGCTCGTCCATCACCTCGCCGCCGATCACCGGACGGCGCATCAGCACCTTCACACCTTTACCCGCCATCCAGTCGATCAGCGACACCAGCGCCTTCAACGGCTCGCGCTCTTCATCCCGATACACCGGAAACAGCTGCCCACGCGACAGCACCGGCACACTGGCGATGTGGATCAGTTCATAGAACTGGCTGCCGGCGGTCGCCGGTGAGTAGAGCGCCAGGGCCAGCAGCGGGCCGCCGGTTTTACTGCCACCCCAGAGCAGGTGATGGCCTTGGAAATCGAAACCGTCCTCGCTGGCGGCGGTGAACACCTTGCGTCCGGCGATGCGCTCCACGCAGTCGAGCAGCAAGCCATGGCGGCGATGCTCGCCGAACAGGCTGGAATCGCGCAGACGCGCCTTGAGCCGCATCATCGACTTCATGTCCAGCCGCGTTTCCAGGTAGTTGCTGGCTGGCACGCGCGCCAGCAGCGGATAGCGCGCAGCCACGCCGCGCAGTTCAGCGAACTGCGCGGTCAGGTCCTTTTTCAGGTGGGTGGCGTAGACATTCAGCCCGCTGGCCTCGATCCAGCTCAGCAGCAACGACAGCAGGCGCTGCTGTTCGCGCCGCGGCGTGCCATCGCCCAGCGCAGTGCCACTGGCAGCGCTGTCCTGACGAAAATCGCCCAGCAGTCGCAGCGGCGTATCCGGCGCCAGCCAGGCCGCCGGCGCTACCTGAGGCTCGGCGTGGCCGCCCGATTCACGGGCCTCCTTGCTGAATGGGCAGCCTGGCGCATGCTCGGGCGTCTCGGGGTTGTTACGCAGAAACAGCGTCCCGCTATTGCCATTGAGGCTGACATTGAGCACCGGCAGCGCGTCGCGCCGACAGTCGCACCCCAACCACTGGTTGGCGCTGCGCACCTTCATCAGCCACTGGTTGGCTTGCAGCAGCCGCGGCCCAACCAGGTTCCCCGTCACGAACCCCACCAGCAGTTCTTCTTCAGCCGCAGTGAGACTGCGCACCGACGCCCCGTTCTTCTCGATGATTCGCATGAAGCAGCTCCAAGCTGTAAGCGGCAAGCGCCGAGCCAAGCCGCGACTCTAGCAGCTTGCCGCCGACAGCTCACCGCTAAAAGATGTAGTCGGTGGTGAGGAAGCTGGACTGGCGGTTGCGGATGATCTCGCTGATCAAGGTCTTGTTGGCGTCCTGGAACTTGGTGGCGACCAAGGTGCGGATCGAGAACACCCGCAGCGCATCGTGCACCGACAGAGTGCCTTCGGCGCTGTTCTTGCGTCCGTTGAACGGGTAGGTGTCCGGGCCGCGTTGGCACTGGGCGTTGAGGTTGATGCGCCCGACCTGGTTGGCGAAGGTGTCGACCAGCTCGCCGATGGTCTGCGGGTCGTTGCCGAACAGGCTCAACTGCTGGCCGTAGTCGGAATCCAGCACGTAGTCGATCACGGTGTGCAGGTCGCGGTACGGCACCACGGGCACGACCGGACCGAACTGTTCTTCATGGTAGACACGCATGGCGGCGGTCACGGGATAGAGCAGGGCGGGATAGAAGAACGAGCCCCGGCTTTGGCCGCCGCCGGGGTTGATCACCTGCGCGCCGTGGGCCTTGGCATCGCTCACCAGGCCATTGAGGTAGTCGACCTTGCCAGGTTCAGGCAGCGGCGTCAGGGCCACGCCAGGCGCCCAGGGCATGCCGGGCTTGAGGGCGGCCAGCTTGTGCTGGAATTTTTCCAGGAAGGGCTCGACCACATCCTCGTGGACGAACAGGATCTTCAGCGCCGTGCAGCGCTGGCCGTTGAACGACAGCGCACCAGTCACGGCCTCGTCCACGGCGTTGTCCAGGTCCACCTGCGGCAGGACGATGCCGGGATTCTTCGCATCGAGGCCCAAGGCCGCACGCAGGCGGTGCGGTCGTGGGTGCAGTTTCTTCAGGTCGCTGGCGGCCTTGTGGGTGCCGATGAAGGCGAAGACATCGACCTTGCCGCTGGCCATCAGCGCGCTGACCGTCTCGCGGCCGCGACCGTAGATGACGTTGATCACCCCCGGCGGGAAGCTGTCGCGGAAGGCTTCGAGCAGGGGGCGGATCAGCAGCACGCCGAACTTGGCGGGCTTGAACACCACCGTGTTGCCCATGATCAGCGCCGGAATCAGGGTGGTGAAGGTTTCGTTCAGCGGGTAGTTGTAAGGCCCCATGCACAGCGCCACGCCCAGTGGCGCGCGGCGGATCTGGCCGAGGGTGCCCTGTTCGAGCTCGAAGCGGCTGGAGCGACGGTCCAGATCCTTCAAGGCGTTGATGGTGTCGACGATGTAGTCGCAGGTGCGGTCGAACTCTTTTTCCGAGTCCTTGAGGTTCTTGCCGATCTCCCACATCAGCAGCTTGACCACCGCGCCGCGCTGCTCGCGCATGCGCGCCAGGAAGCCCTCGACATGCTGGATGCGCTCGGCCACGCGCATGTTCGGCCAGGCGCCGCGGCCTTTGTCGTAGGCCTGAACGGCGGCATCGAGCGCGGTGAGCGCAGTGTCGGCGTCAAGCAAGGGGGCGCTGCCGAGCACCACCTGGCGTTCGCCGTCGCTGTGCTTGAGCCAGACTGGACTGCGGACGGTGGCCAGTGGCCCTTGCCACTGCCTGAGTTCGCCGCCTACGAGGTAGTCGCGTTGTTCCAGCGGCTCGCCCAGACGCCAGGTGTCGGGAATGTCTTCAGGGGCGGGGAAAAGTGCATCGAGCAGACGGTCCATGGTTACTGCGCCTCACGTAGCTGAGCGAATGAAACGTTTCAGCCGAGCATGCACCGGCTGCCACAAAGTTTCCAGTGTGGCCCAACATCGGTGAAGGCGCGCTGCGGGTGATCACGCGCGGGTGTTCGCGGCGCCGACCTGCTGCCCAGCACGGCAGCAGGTCGGCGCCTGCGATCAGCTTTGCTCGATCGGGCGGTCCAGCAGATTGATCGCCGGTTGGGCCAGGACCCGCCGTCGGTAGTACCGGTCCTGGTCCTGCCGTTCCAGACGCCGCCAGGTCTCGGTGCGGGTGTGGGGCAGGCCGTCCAGGTAACGGTCGCTTTCGAGCAGTTCGCGCAGATCGCGGCGCCAGGCCAGTGGCAGCCGCGACCAAATGCCCAGCTGGGCGTCGTTCGCTTCGGCCAGCAATTCCTCGTAGTCGCTGTCCGGCACCAGCAGGTCGATGCCTGTGGCGCTGTAGAAGGCGTCGATCTGTTCGGCAGCGACCGCGCTGAGGGTTTCGCTTTCCAGGCGCAGGGTGCGCGCGATCCGGTCGGGCAGGGCGAAGGCCGGCGGTAGCGTTTGCAGCGGATTGCGGGAAAAGTCCAGCAGCAGCGGATCGAGCAGATGCTGCAAGCCCGTAGGCAGCGTCGACAGCAGGCAGTTGTCCATGTACAGCGTGCGGATCTGTACGTGGCGGGACAGGTCGGGGGCGCGGGTCAGCGGGCAGTCGGAGAAGTCCACCACGCGCAGGTTGAGGTAGCGGTCGAAGTCTGCTTGCTGAGCGGGGTCCCAGGTGATCGGATTGCGGTCCATTTCCAGCCAGACCAGCGCCTCTGGCCGGGTCAACCGTGGCAAACGAGTGAAGCCGCAACCCCGTAGCTTCAGGCGTTCCAGCGCCGGAAAGCGTTGCAGCCAGTGCTCGGGCAGGCGGCTGAGGGCGGCGCTGTGGGTCAGGTCCAGCTCGGTGATGTGGCGAAAATCGTCCGGCAGGACCAGGCTTTCCAGGCTCGCGTTGTCCAGGCCGATGCCGGAAAGGTCCATCACGTGCTGGGCAGTACCGTCCATCAACCTGACGATCGAGCTGCCGCGCTGGGCGTCGACGATGCGCTGCATGGCTCGCTGGCGCCGGGCCGAGGTGCCAGCCCAACGGGTCAGTTGCGCCTGCAGGTCACGCAGTCGGGCCTCCAGGCGCGCCACTTCGATTTCAGGCACACGCAGCGCGGCCTGCCAGTCGCGCAGGGTCCGTTGGGCGTCTTCCAGGCTGGCCAACGGGTACAGCCGCCGCAAGCGTGAGGCCAGCGAATGGTGGGAGAAATCGTCAGGTCGCTGCGGCGTCGGGTCCAGGCCGCCCAGCAGGCGTAGTCGGCTGCGCCAACCTGGGTGCTCGGGGGCGAGCAGACGCTGCCTGAAGGTACCTCGGGCAGCGCCGATCAGTGTGCGCAAGCGTACACGTAGCGCATCTGCACCGCCTTGGGCGAGCGTCGTGCCCAACTCCTGCGGCAGGGTCCACAGCAACGCTTCGAGCAGGTCGTGGCTGACCCTGCCCGGTGCTGGGCGTTCGCCCAGGTCGGCCTCGTAGCCCGCCGCCGACTTGATCAGGCGCAGCCGGCGCGGTGCCAAAGGCACGCCGCACTCGCGTAGCAGTGCGCCGTCCGGGCTGGCAGCGCGCAGCGCCAGGTGCAGGTCCTGCGGCCAGTCCGGCAGGCGGGTCAGGCTGGCGAACAGCAGGCGCTCGCTGGATTCCCCCGCCAGGATGGGCAGGTGTAAACCTTCCAGGCCACGCGCCAGCGGCAGCTCGCAGCGCAGCCGGTCGAGTGTTTGTCGTAGCGACGGGGGCAGGGTATCGGTGCTGCGCCACAGGGCACGTTCTTCGTCCGGTAGGGCGTTCACCAACCGCCGCGCCAGCGGGGCTGGCACGTCGGAATAGCGGTCCAGCAGACGCGCGGTATCGGTATCGATGGTCACAGCGCCATAGCGCTCGGCGATGGCGTCTATCCAGGCCTGTGCCGTCTGGCCGGGCAGATCGGCTGCCACGTCTCGCGCGATCTTCAGGCGCTCCAGGGTGTCGGCCAGCAACGGCGGTGTTGGCAGGTTGTTGAGGTGGATCTCACGCAACGCAGTGCTGTTCAGCCCGGTAATGTCCAAGGCCATGAGCGCCTCGGCTTCGCTGACATCGGCCAAGGTTGGACCCAGCCGCTGTACCAGCTTGTGTACATCCCACGCCTGCGGCTGTTCGTGCTCGACGCGCCAGGCGCCGTCGCCGTTGTGCTCCAACAAGGGGGCGTAGGCGTGCGCGTCGTCTGGGTGGACCAGGCGCCAACGTTGCAGGACCGGGTCCAGGCGCTGCTCGTACAACTGGCCATCGAGGCGGATGAAGTGGCGTCCCTGGTCGACGAACTGACCTCGGGCATTGGCGGTCAGCGCTTGCGGCAGTTCGACCTGACTGCGGTAGCCCGTCAGGTCGGGCAACCACAGGCGCTGCGTGCCATCGGCCAGCTCGACGGGCATCAAGCGCTCCATCAGCGGTGTGCTGGCGAGCTTGCCGGCCACGGCACCTGCAGCGCCGAGTCCGGCGATCAGCGCCAGGTTCAGGCCAGTGGTTTCCAGGTGCTGCAAGGCTTCTCGGCGATCGCCCACGCTCCAGGCCTGGTAACCGGCGTACACCTCGTCGAGCAACTGATACGCGGTCACCAGCAGCATCAGGCCCCCCACCGCCGGGACGAAGAATCCAGCGGCCATCAGCGCGTTGAGGCCCAGGCTCTGCCACAGCGCCAGGCGACGTTTACGCGCCTGCTCGTCGGCTTCGGCGGTGGGCACGGCGAGCAGGCGCGCTTCGGCTTTGAGCCGCGCCACATGGTCGTCGAAGAGGAAGTCGAACAGCGATGTGCCGATGCCCAGCACACGCAGGTGCAGATCGGCGTCGGCGGCCAGGCTCCAGGCCTGGTCCATGCCACTGTGCCCACTGTCGAGGTTCTGCTGTGCGCGGTCGAGCAAAGCGCCCCATTGGGCTTTGTCGACGTAGGCGCTGAACGCCTGGCGTGAGGCCGGTGCCAGCAAGGCCTGTTGCAGGTGCGTGCGCACCGCCTCGAGGCTATCGAACTGACGCAGCATCGTTTCGTGACTGGGCAGGTAGAGCAGCAGTCCGGCAGCGCCGGCATCGATCAGCAATGCCTCGTGCAGCCTCACACCGAACAGCTCCAGTTGCTGGCAGGTGATCCCGGGCTGTCCGTCGATCAGTCGCTGCACGGCGTCCAGTGCAGCGCCGCTGATCTGGTGCCGCACATGAGCCAGGTCGGCGCTGGCGCGCAGGCTGTGCTGGTACAGGGCGATGGCGGCGGGGCGAACCGCGGGTGCAGCGAAGTGGCTGTCCAAGTGCGCCTGATACTGGCCGCCCAGGTCGAGGCGTCGGCACGTGTCGGCGAAATCGGCGGGGGACAAGGGCAGTGCCGTGATCTCGAACTGCTCGGAGTGCAACGGGATGTCCACCAGGGTTTCACTGTCGCCCAGGGTGGTTTTACCGATGACCGTGACGGCCCGCCGTGTGGCATGGCCTTCGAGCGCCAGGGCGCTGTCGGCGCTGAAGCTGACGTCGGCGGCGAAATTATGCAGCGCCGCTTCCAGCAGCGAACGGCGCTCGTGGGTGGTGACGTAGACGTCGTGGGTGAACAGATGATGCAGCCAGATCAGTTCCGTGCTGCGCAAAGGGGCCGCGAACTGGTGTTCCTCGCGCAGACGCTCGCCGAGTCGAGGTTCGGCGAAGGCGCTGATCTGCTCCAGGCCGGTCAAGGCTTCGGCCAGTCGATGGCGCGCAGCGTCCAGGCGCGACTGGCTTGACAGCAGCGCTTCGCGCAAAGCAGGCGCTGCGTTGGCGAACCAGTCGGCCTCTGCGCCAGGTTCGCCCTGGGGCGGTGTGAGGCGTGCGCTCAAGGCCTGCCAGTGGGCCGCGTGCAGCGTCTTGGCCCAGGCGGGCAGCCGGGCGGCAAGGAAGTGCTGGTGGGGATGGGTAGCGCTCGGAGGCATGGGCCGGTCTCCTGTTCGGGAAGGCCACAGGAGACGCCACGCCCAGCGACGCGCGGTGGTAGATAGAGGGCACCCGCCTCAGCGATCCCCTAGCCCGGCGTAGCCCACTCGCTCGACGCCTGACAGGTGCTGGTCCAGCAGTTGCACCAGCGATTCGCCCGGTGGCAGATAGGCGTCGCCGAAGTCATGCCTGTCCAGCGCACTGGGATGCGCCACCACCTCCAGCACGCCGTGGCTCGGCGCCAGACCGTGCTTGAGGTCCAGTGGCGTGCAGACATGGTCGGCGGTCACCGCGCACAGCTGTTTCAGGCGGCGGTTGAGCAGGGTCTTGAACACCCGCTTGAGCGGGCCGATGTTGGCGCCGATGTTGCGCGCCAGGCGCACTGGCACGCCCTGCTCGCGGGCGAAGCGCGCCACTACGTCGCCGACCGGCCAGATATTGTGCACGTGCTGGTGCGAATCCAGGTGGCTGGGCCTGACGCCATGGGCCAGGCAGCGTTGCCACTGGGCATCGAGCTCCTGGCGCACGGCCTCGCGCTCACTCGGTGACAGGCGCAGGGTGCGCTGGCGCAGTTGCAGGTCGAAGCCGCCCTGGGCATCGCACAGCCGCCGTTCGGCGCGAATCGCCCGGCTCAACGGCGAGCCATAGGTGAGGTTGACGTGCAGGCCGATGCGCCCGGCGAGCGTCGGTTGTTGCGCCAGTTCGCACGCCGCCTCGAAGGCCGGCATGTTGGCCATCAGCGTCGCCGAACTGATCAGCCCGGTCTGGAAGGCCCGGACGATGACGGCGTTGACTTCGTCGTCCAGGCCGAAATCGTCAGCGTTGACTATGACCCGCAATGGCATCGGCGCGCTCCTGTGCTGGGGGGGAAGGGGTGTCGGGTTTACGCCGGCGCTTGAGCCAGCGCCAGGCGCGCAGGGCCAGGCCCAGGGCGATGCCGTCGAGGCGCCAGCTGTAGCAGCTCAGGCGCCATTGCTCGAGTTGTCCGGTCTGGCGTTCGTGCAGTTGATGGCTGGAGTTCTCCAGGCTCACCCGCGACGCGTCGACCCAGCTCCAGCCGTCGTCCAGGCCCCAGTGGATCCACTCTTCGAGCAGCACCCGGCCGCTGCCCAGGTCGCGCTGTTCGGGGACGAAGGCCAGGTTGTAGTCATACACCCGGCCCCGTTCGAGCAGGCCCAGGCGATAGCTGATGCAGCGCCCGTCCAGTTCCAGCAGCACCAGGCACACCAGGCCCTCGGCGGCCAGCGCCGTGAAGGCCTGGTACATCCATTGGCGGCGCAGGGGGCCACTGAAGATGCCCACCTCGTCATCGCCTTTCCAACTGGCCGCCTCGACGGCGCTCACCGCATCGAGCCAGTGCTCGATGTCAGCGCGCGTCGGCATGATCCGGCGTACCTGTGCGCCGCAGGCGGCGATGCGCTTGCGCGCACGGCGCAGCTTGTAACGCGGGTCGCCGCTGATCTCCTGGCGGTCGGCCTGGCTGATACGGTGCACCGGCACGCGGCAGGTCAGGCGGCGCTCGAAGGTCGAGCTGGCGGCGGCCCACTGTTGCAGCCAGTCGCTGTCGCCGTCTGGCACTTCGCTCAGTTGCAGCAGGGCGTGCGGCAGCCTGCCACGGATGGCCTTGAGTACCGCACCGGCGTGGCTGACCGGCAGGTCCAGCAGCAGGGCGATCCGGTCGCTCAGCGGATGGCCCAGGTGGCGCACCACCGGCACGTTCAACGGCCCCAGCGGCTGGCGTTCGCGTACCAGGGGCAGGCACAGGCACAGGCGTCCGTCCAAGTGGCCAAGCAACACCTGCAACTGCTGACCCGGCTGCAACGCCGCTTCGGCGGCGCGCAGCCAGCCCAGGTGATTGAAGGGCGTGCTGGCGGCCACGCGCTGACGCAGCGCTTCGTAGCCGGCCGCCGGAAAACTCGGGGTGCACAGCGAGGCGCACCAACTCAATTGCAGGGCCACCGCTCAGGACGCCGTGGCCGTGGTGTGGTGCGCGGCGTGCTTGCGCAGCGGCGCCAGGCGCGAGTCGCGATAGCGGCTTTCGCGGAAGAACTTCCAGCGCCCGAACAGGCAGTAGACATGCATGATGCGACCTTGCTCCTGATAGCCCATGCGCAGGTGCAGCTTGAGCGCCGGGATGTTGTGTTGTTCGCAGACGTCCACCACGGTCGTGCAGCCCTGCGCGGCCATGGCTTGCCACAGCGCCACCTGCAGGTCCACCGACAGTCGCGTGCCCCAGTAACGACGGATCAGTTCGCCGCCGAACTCGAAGAACTCGCCCGGGCCTACCGGGAACCAGCAGCCGTAGTAATGGCGGTCGTGGTAATGCCGGGCGCTGCCCCAGATGAAGGCGACCGCATCGCCTTCGTCGTCGAGGAACATCAGCCCGGTATGGCCTTCGCCGGCCAGTTCGCGCATGGTCTCGACGCGGTCGCCGAAATACCGGGCGAAAGCCCTGACGTTGGTCATGCTGATGTTTTCCAGGCGCAGTGGCGGGTAGGGCTTGAGCCGGTGCGGCGGCACGGGAGCCTGCAGGTCGCGCTGCATCCACAACAGTTCCCAATGATAGAAAACGTAGCGCCGCCAGGCGCTGGCCAGGGTGTTGCGCAGGCCCTTGCGCTGGATGCGTTCGCGGATCTTGCTCAGTGCACGCATGCTTCCTCCGGTGGGTGACGGCTCGTCCAGCGTCTTACGACGCGTTCCAGGTCAGGGCGAACAGCGTCTGCCCTGGCAGTTGAAAACTCAGGCGCCCCTGGCGGCAGTCGAAACGGCCGACGCGTGGGCGGTTGTCGGGGCCGAACAGCTCCAACTGCCCGCTGGGGCAGCGCTCCAGGGACAGTTCGACCTGTTGCTGCCGGTCGGCCTTGTTCACCCCCAGCAGGCTGCGCTGGCGACCGTCGGCCATGGCCAGGGCGTCGACCTCGAAGGCGTCGTTGTCCAAGGCCAGCACCTGGGTCAGCCAGTGGCGCTGGATGAACTGCTGGGCCAGGCCCACCGGCTTGAGCTCGAAGCGCGTTTCACCGAGCACACGGACCATGCCCTTGGGCCACTGCGGCTCGTCGGCGACGTGAAACCAGTTGAGCATGTCAAGCAGGCCGTCGGACGAGGCGTTGATCACCACCGAGGCCCACCACAGGCCGGCGTAGTGGGTGTTCTGCTCGTAGGGGCTGAGGGTCGAGCCGCTGGACAGGTTGGTCTGGTCGATCAGTAGCGCCTTGCGCGGTCGACCCTGGGCGTCGAGGCCGACCAGGTCGGCGGCCTGGCGCACACTGTCGCGGTAGCTGCGGGTGGCCAGCAGGTCGCGCACCATCCACTCATGCCAGGCCAGGGCGTCGATCTGCGCGCCCTGTTCCTCCAGCAGGCGGCGCGCCCAGTCCAGGCCGCGGCGCTGCTGACTGGCGCGGGTGAACGGCCCGCCGATCAGGCGCGAGGAGGCGGGCATGGCGATGCGCACGCCCGCTTCGCGAGCGCCAGGCCAGGCGCGCACGCGTGCGGCCATGGCGCTGAAGAAATCGCGGTAGCTGGCGTAGTCGCGATAGTTGAGGTTGGGCTCGTCGGCGAAGGCCAGGTAGTGCAGGCCCTTGCCGCCCAGCCGCGCGGTGGCGACCAGCCAGGCCTGCAAACCGTCGTGGCTGGTGCGGTCGGCAGCCAGGTCGGCGCGCCGGCCGGTACCGGCCAGCAGGGTGATGTCCTGGCCAATGGCGAAACGCTCTTGATACAGGCGCCGCCAGGCGTCCTCGTAATCAGGCTGACGCGCCAGTACGTCCATGAAACTGTAGTAGCCGGCCGCCTGCGGGCGCAGCGCATCGAGCACGGCGAAACTGGACGGCGGTGGCAGGACATAGGGCAGGTTCAGCCCCAGCAGCGGCGTGCGTCCGATCACCTTGGCCTGTAGGCGCAGGTGTACTTGACCGGGCAGGTCGGGCAGGTCGCTCAGGTCCTCGGCGCGCTGGGCGAACAGGTTGGCGCTGCCGTCGAGCCAGAACGCCGCCTTACCGCGCCCTTGCAGGCGCAAGCGCCAGGTTTCGTCGCGGCGACTGGTCGGCAGCGCTTGCTGGTCGAACTGCCAGTAGGCCGGGTAAGGCTTGAGCGTCAGGTTCACCTGCTGGCCATCGCCCAGGCGCTGGGCCCAGAGGCCGCGCACGCCGCCGTGGTACTTGCCGGCCAGGATGGCCTGTTCGCCCGCCTTGACCCGGAAGTACAGGGTCACGTCTGGCCCGACCTCGGCGCTGAAGTGCACCTTGGCCGGGGCGAACTGCGCGCCGGTGCTGTCCGCGTGCTCGGCCTGGTAATCGCGAAAACTGTAGCCCGGCACTTCCAGACGGTACGGTCCGGCGCCGGGCGTCAGCGGCCAGCGCTGCTCGCCACGCACCTCGGCGGCGTCTATGCGGCGCTCGCCGCACAGTTGCCCGTGGCCGTCGAGCAGGTACAGGTGCTCGCTGTTGGCATCGGCCTGCCAGGCTGGGCGCCAGCGCACCAGCAGGGTGTCTTCGGCGCTCGGTTGCAGGTACAGGCTGCCGTCGCGGATGTCGCCCCATTGCAGCTCGGCGGCCTGCAGCCATGGCGCACCCAGGACCATCAGCAGCAGCCAGCGCTTCATGCCGGCCTCCGTTGCAGCAACTGGCGCAATGGGATGCAGTCGCTGGGCAGCATGATCAGCGTGTGCCACAGCGGCACGCCGCTGAGCCGGCAGTACAGCACCAGCATGGCCAGGGTCACCGCCAGGTAGGCGATGGAGGACGCCGCGGCCGCGCCGACGATACCCCAGTGCGGAATCAGCAGCAGGTTGAGCAGCAGGTTGAGCGCAGCGCCGGCCGCCATCATCAGCGACACCGCGCCAGGGCGGTTCTTGCCCAGCAGGTCCAGGCGCAGGATGCTCGCGTAGCACAGCCCCAGCAGGCCTGGCAGCAAGGCCAGCAGTGCGGGATAAGCCGGCTGGTAGGCGATGCCGAACAAGGTGACGATCAGCCAGTCGCCGATCAGCGCCATGCCCAGGCAGGCACCGAGCATCACCGTGGCGGTCAGGCGCAGGGCCAGCGGCGTCAGCTTTTCCATGCCGGCGTCCTGTTGCAGCAGGCGTTTCATCAGCGGCGTGGTGACCGCCTCGGGCACGATCAACAGCAGTTCGGCAGCGGCGCTGGCCATGGCGTAATGGCCCAGTGCGGTGCTGCCGAGCAGGGCGCCGATGAACAGGTAGTCGGCGCGCAGGATCAGTTGCTGACAGAGCAGGTCCGGGTGGCTCTTGGCGCTGTAGGCGAGCAGTTCGCGCTGGCCGCTGCGGTCCCAGCGCAGGCGCAGGGGGTGCTGGCGGCGCAGCCACCACAGGCCGAGCACCAGCACCAGCGCGATGCCGGCCAGCCAGCTGATCAGCGCCGCCTCGAGCGCCTGTTCGCGCCACATCCAGAACAGCCCGAGAAACAGCAGCAGCGGCGCCAGCGATTCGCTCAGGCGTAGCAGGTTGAAGGCGCCGACGTCGCCGCTGGCGTTGTGCAGGGTCAGCAGCCCGCTCTTGAGCACCGTCATCGGCACCGCCAGCAGCAACAGCCAGGCCAGCAGGCCCAGTTGCAGGGTGATGTCCAGCTCGCCGCCGAAGGTGCGCACCAGCGCCACGCAGGCCAAGGTCAGCAGGCCGGCCAGCAGGCAGCCGTAGATCAGCACCTGGGCCAGCAGCAGGCCCATGTCGCGCTGCTTGGCCGCCTGGTAACCCAGGGCACTGTTCAAGCCGCCGCTGGTGGCGGCGCTGATCAGGTCGGGCAGGGTGCTGAGCAGGGCGAACAGGCCGCGCTCGCTGGGGCCGAGGATCCGCGCCAGCAACACATTGCGCAGCAGGCGCAGGGCGATCATCGCCAGCTTGGTGCCCATGCTCAGCGCCAGGTGGCGCAGGTAGTGGTTGCGGCTCATGGGCGGCTGCCCCGGGCGATACGCCAGCCCAGCAGCGAAGGGTGGCTGGCGCTGCGCTGACTGACGCCGATGCGTGGCAGCGCCAGGGCATCGTCCCGGCCCTGGCAGATGCCGGGGCGGGTGCTCAGGGCAAAGGGGTAGTGGTGGGCGGCGATGCGCGCGCGTACGCGTGGGTCATGGTCGCCATTGGGGTAGCAGTACACCGGCAGCGGCTGGCGACAGCCTTGCTGCAAGGCGTGGTGGCTGCGCTGGATCTCCGCGTCCAGGCCGTTGTCGTCCAGGCCCGGCAGCAGCGCATGGCTGGCTCCGTGGGGGCCGAAGCGCACCAGGCCGGACGCTTCCAGTTGGCGTACTTGATGCCAGTCCATGGCCTGGGGCAGGGCGTCTGCGGGGCAGGCGTCGGTCAACTGCAGCAGGGTCGCTGAATCGAGGGTCTTGAGGCTTTGCAGGTAGTGCGCCAGGGCCAGGCTGCGCGCGGGCGTCTGCTCGGCCAGCGCCGCAGCGGGCGGCAGCGGGCGGCCGAGATCGTGCAAAGCGTCGATGAGGGCGCGTCGGGCGGGTTCGCCATGGCTGCCCCACAGGGTTTCGCCGACGCTCTCCCACCAGAAGCGCTGGCGGCTGCCGATGTAGTCGGTGGACAGGAAGATGCTCGCCGGGGTCTGGTACTGGTGCAGCAAGGCGAAGGCGTGGCTGGCGTTGTCGCGCCAACCGTCATCGAAGGTCAGGGCGAGTTTCGGGCGTTGGTCGCCACGTGGGCGGCCTTGGCACTGCAGCAGGTCCATGAGCCCGACGCAGTCGAAGTGCCGTGGCAGCCAGCGCAGCAGGCGCTCGAAGGCGCGCGGACCGACGCACAGCTCGTTGCGGTGAGGCAGCGCCGCACTGGCGTCATCGGCCAGCACCCGGTGCAGCATCAGGATCACCCCGGCGCCGCGCAATTCGGCGCGCCCTTGGGGCGATCTGAGGTAGAGCCAGCCACTGGCCTGTTTGATCCGGGTCTTGATCGGCATGTCCATCGCTCATCGATTCTGGTCGGGGTTCCACTGCGTGTAGCGGTGCCCGCGCAGGAATTGCCACAGGCCCACGCACATGCCGGCCAGGGTCACCAGCACGAACGCCGCCAGGCGCAGCACTTTGGGCGGGCGCGCCGCGGGGTACAGCAGGCCCGCCAGCGCCGCGCCGTAGCCCAGCACCTGCAGCGCGAGGGTCAGTTGGTAGAAGGGCGATTGGCCGATCAGGCACAGGTTGGCCAGCAGCAGCGGCAGCAGCAACACCGGCGCCAGGCGGCGGATCAGCTTGTGGCTGATCAGGGCGATGGCGTACAGGCCGTGGCGCAGGGGATTGAGCAGTTCGCGGCGCGCAGCCAGGCTCTGCAGACCGCCGACGGTGACCCGCTGGCGACGGCGGAACTGTTTGTCGGCCTCGTCGACGCCCTGGTCGAGGACGATCGCCTGCGCCACGTAGACGATGCGTTTGCCCGCCACCGGCGCACAGGTGCTGATGTGGAAGTCGTCGTTGACCTGCGGCGGGATCGGTTGGAACAGCGCGCGACGCAGGGCCAGCAGTGCGCCGTCGGCCGAAACCATGCAGCCGGTGCGGTTTTCCACCTTACGCACCCACGCCTCGTAGTGGCGGTAAAGGCTGTCGCCCAGGCTCAGGCCTTTGCCGGGGTCGGGGATGATCATGTGCCCGGCGCTGGCACCTACGTCGGCATCGGCGAAGGGCGCCAGCAGCAGGCCCAGGGTGTTGCCGGCCCATTGATTGTCGGCATCGGTGAAGACCAGGATGTCGCCCCGACAGTGCGCCACCGCCGTGTTCAGCGCGCCGGGTTTGCCCAGGCGCGGCAGGTCGAGCACCTGCACCCGGGGGTCGTTCAAGGCCCGCGCCAGCGCCACGGTCTGGTCGCTGGAACCGTCGCTGGCCACCAGCACCTGCAACTCGGCGGCCTGGTAATCCTGGTTCAGCACGCTGTTGAGCTTGGCCTGGATATGGCGCTGCTCGTTGTGTGCGGCGATCACCACGCTGACCCGTTGCGCGGGCAGCGCTGCGCGCCTGCGCCTGGGGAACAACGGCGCGGCCAGCGACAGCAGCAGCGGATAGCCGACCCAGGCGTACAGGAGCAGCGACAGGCACAGCCAAAAGATGAACTCAGCCACGGGCGGGCCTCCTTGCGCTGCGGTTGAGCAGACTGAGCACGAAGGCCGCACCGGCGATGTGCAGGCGCAGCCAGTGCAGAATAAAGAGTTGCAGGGTGAACAGCGCATCGCGCTGGCGCAGGCTCTGGCGCACCGCCAGGGCCACGGCGGGTAGGGCGCCGCCAAGCAGCAACCCCAGGGCCAGGCCGGCGAACCCGCACAGCAGCGCCGAGAGCGCGAGCGCGTCGATCAACCACACGCCCAGCGACAGCAGCGGAAAGCGCAGCAACCGTAAGCTGGCGCCGTGGCTGCGCAACAGTTGCAGGTGACTGCCCTGGCGCCACAGCTCCTTGCCCAGCCATTCGCCCCAACTGCCCTCGAAGCCCCAATGCAGCACCGCCGGTTGGCACACCAGGCGCAGCCGCGCCCCGGCCTCGTGCAGACGCAGGGTGAAGTCCTTGTCCTCACCGGTGCGCAGGGCCTCGTCGAAGCCGCCCACCTGGACGAACCAGGTGCGGCGCATGAGCAGATTCGGCGTCGGCAGCCAGGTGCGCGACTGCACCGGCTGGCCGCCGCGCAGGGTACGGCGTTGCCAGGCGTGGGCGAACCACGGCGCCTGGCCTGGGGTGTCGCAGTCGAGGGCGAAGACGTCGCCGCGCTCCTGCTGTTGCAGGTCCATCAGCAAGGCCAGCCAGTTGGCGGGCACCTCGATGTCGGCGTCGACGAACGCCAGCCACTCGCCGCGACTGACCTCGGCGCCGCGGTTGCGCAGTGCGCCGATGGACACGCCCGGCAGGCTCAGCACCTGCGCGCCATGGCGGCGGGCGATGGCCGGTCCGTTGTCGCGCGAACCGTTGTCGACCACGATCAGCTCGCACTCCAGCCCCGCGAAACGCGCGGCCTGGCGCGCGGCATCCAAGGTCCGGCCAATGTGCCGGGCTTCGTCGAACATGGGGATGACGATGCTGACCACACTCATGCCTTGGCCTCCGCCAGCTGGGGCTCACGGGCCTGGCGCAGCAGCACGCTGGACAGCGCCAGCATCATCCACAGGTACTTGTGGCTGGGCGCGCTGAGGAACATCAGGAACAGCCCGATGGCCAGCATGCACATGGTCAGGTGGGTCATCAGGTCGGCGCGCGCCACATCGCCCGTCGCGCGCCAGGCCGCGCGGGCCTGCCAGAAATTGCGCAGGGCCAGGGCGATCATGCCGACGAAGGCCAGCCCGGCCGGTACGCCGGTTTCGCTGAACAGCTCCAGATAGGTGTTGTGGGCGCGGCGGTAGAGGTCGGTGGTCTTGCTGTTCTCCGGGGCGAAGGCCTTGGAGAAGCCGGTGTCGGCGTAGTGCAGCGGGAAGGTGCCGGGGCCGGTGCCGAGCAATGGGCTGTGGCTGATCATGCGCTGGCCGACCACCAGGTAAGAGGAACGCCGCCCCAGGGACTCGTCCTGGTGCGCGTTGACCCCGGACTTGAGCAGCATCAGCGACTCGATGCGCTCGGCGTAGCCCGCCGGCATCAGCGCTGCGCCCAGCGGCAGCACCACGGCGATACCGAGCAGGGCGAAGCCCAGGTGTCGGGGGCGGATGCGGGTGAGCTGTTCGCGGTAGTTGTAGAGCACGATGCCCAGGCTGATCAGCAGTACCACCAGTCCCGAGCGCGACTCGGTCTTGGTCATGCCCACCAGCAGCAGCACGCAGCAGCCAGCCCAGAACAGCTTGAGCAGGATGTGCCGGGTCTTGATCGTCAGCCACAGCCCCAGCGGCATGGCGATGGTGATCAGCAGGGCGAAGGCGTTGGGATCGAGCATGGCCGAGGCGCGGCCTTGCTCCTGGTATTTGGTGGAGAAGATGGCGAACAGGCAGGTGACGCAGACGCTGACGGTGATCAGCCTGGCCAGCATCGGCAGGTTGAGGTCACGGCCCACCAGCAAGGTGATGACGAACACGATCAGCCCCACCAGTAGTTCGCGCAGGTGGACCAGCGACAGGGCCAGGCTGTCGCTGGTCCACAGGCTCAGCAGGTACAGGGCCATGAACGGCAGCAGCAGGCGCCATTGATTGCTGCGCAGGCGCTCGCCCGGCAATTGGCGCACCGCCAGTTGCAGGGTGAGGATCAGCACCAGGCCCAGGCCGATCAGCTTGGCCCCGGAGACCAGGCTGTCCTTGAGCAAACCTTCCAGCGGTACCAGCGCCGCGATGGCCAGCAGACCCCAGGCGGGCTTGCGGTACAGCACCAGCGCACCGGCCAGGCCGACCACGGCGCCCGGGGCGAGGAAGGGGTAGGGGCTGGCCAGCAAGCCGAGCGACAGCAGGGCCGCCAGGCCCACCAGTGACAGTGGCACGATCATGCGACGACCTCCTGGGTGGCGCCCCGGTACACCAAGGCCCAGTGCTGGGCCAGGGTGGGCAGGTGATGGCGCTCGCGTTGGGTCTGGCGGGCGCGGGCGACCAGTTCCTCGGCCTGCTGCGGGTCGTCCAGCAGGGCGTGCAGGTGAGCGCCCAGTTCCTCGACCGCGAGCGGCGCGGCGAGCAGGCCGCTGCGCCCGTGCTCGATCACGTCTGGGATGCCACCGACGCCGAACGCCACCACCGGTACGCCGTCCTGCATGGCTTCGAGCAGGATCATCGGCGTGCCTTCGGTGCGCGAGCTGATCACCAGGGCATCCAGGCGCTGCATCCAGGCCTGCATGTCGTGCTGGAAACCGGGCAGGGTGATGCGTTCGCCGAGCCCGGCTGCGTCGATGCGTGCCTGCAAAACGGTGCGCTCCGGGCCTTCGCCGAGCATCACCGCGTGCACGTGCGGCTGGCGTTGGCACAGCGGGATCAGCGCGTCGAGGAACAGGTCCGGGCCTTTCTCGCTGGACAGCCGGCCGACGTAGCCAGCCAGCCAGTGATCCGTGCGTGCGCTGTGTCCATGCGCTTGGACGCGCTCCTGGGGCGCGCCCGCGCTGACGGGCTCCGGCAGGCCGTTGGGGATCACTTGAATCTTGCTGGCGGCCACCCCGGCCTGGCGGTGAATGCGGGCGATGCTCTGGGCCACGCACACCACGGTGGTGACCGTCGGGGTGCGGCACAGTTGCAGACTCAGCCAGGTGTAGAAGCGCTGCTTGCGGCTGCGCGGGGTGAAGCCGTGCTGGGTGGTCACCAAGGGCAAGCGCCAAACTGTGGCCGCCAGCCAGCCGAACAGCAGCCCCTTGAAGTTGTGGCTATTGAGCAACGGCCGGGCGCCGCGCTGCGCCGACACCACCCTGAGCACCTCGCCCAGGCCGTTGCACACCTGGCACTGGACACCGGCCTGGCGAAAGCGCGCCAGCAAGGCGTCCGGCGCGCCGAGGAACAGCACCTGGTGCCTGCCAGGGGTGGCCAGGCAGTGGTCCAGGAGCATGCGCTCGGCGCCGTAGAACCCGCCGCTGCCGAGCAGGTGCAGGATCGGCCGGCCAGCGGCAGTTAGAGCGGCGTTCAATGCCGCACCCAATGCAGCAGGCGCGGCAACGACCAGCCTTTATGCGGATTGGGCTGCGCCGGGTTCTGGTCGTTGATCACCAGCAGCACCGGCAGGTTCAGCGCCTGGCCGATCTGCGCCGGGTGCTTGAAGCGGTGGTCGAAGAACTCTTTGACGTAGACCAGGGCAATGGCCAGCAACAGCCCGGTGACCAGACCGAACGGAATGATCAGGCCCGGTTTCGGGAACGAGGCATTGGCCGGCTCGTAGGGCGCGCTGAGAATCCGCGCATTGGACTGGCTGCCGTCGAGCAGGCCCTGGCCACGGCTTTCCTCGTAGCGCTGGGCATAGGTGGAAAAGGCCTTGTGCAGGGCGTCGATCTCGGTGTCGAGCTGGCGGGTCTTGCTCTGGGTTTCACGCAGTTCGGTGATGCGCTGCTTGTAGTCGGCGATGCGCTGGGTCTTCTGGTCGATCACCTGCTGGGTCACGGCCAGGTCCTGCTGGCGTTCGCGGATGCGGTTCTCGACGATCTTCAGAAATTGCGCGCGCAGTTGGGCGATCTGCTGGCGGGCGATGACCATTTGCTCGGCGCCGGGCTGGAACACCGTAGCGTCGCCGTTGTAGCGGGCCAGTTGGGTGGTCAGTTGCTCGCCCAGTTGCTTGATCTCACGGTCTTCGAAGGCGATGTTGTCGACCGTGGTGGTGAAGGTGTAGGGGAAGGCGTAATCGGCCATCTTCGCCTTGCTCGCCGAGGCCAGCGCCGTTTGCAGGTAGTCCAGCCACTGCTGGTTTTCCAACTGGCGATCACGTTGCAGGTTGAGCGCCTGTTCCTCGGTGTTGATCGCGTTGAGGCGGAAGGTGATTTCCTCTTTGGGATCGGACGAGGCCACGGCCGTCAGCAGGCCCAGGCGCTGGCCTTCGAGGTCGTCCAGACGCGCCTGGTAGTGCAGTTTCTTCTGCTCGTAGAAGGTCTCGGGCAGTTCGTTGGACTGCAGGTCCTGGCGGTTCTTCAGAAAGTTGTCCAGCAGACGTGCGACGAACAGGGTGCCGACATGGGCGTCGTCGGCGCTGTAGGTGATGGAGATGACGTTGGAGCCGGGCAGGGTTTCCACCTTCAGGTCCTTGACCGCCTGGTCGGTGAGGTCGTCGAGCTGGGTGTCGCGCTCGTCGGCCACGTTCTTGCCCAGCGCCCGTTGCAACGGCTCGATCACAGCATGGCGCAGCGGGTCGATCAGGGTCCGGCGCAGCAGGCCCGGCTCCACCGGATACTGGCCTTCCTGGCGCAACTGGCCGATGGTCTGGCGGATCAGCGTGGGCGAGCGCAGGATGTTGCTTTCGGTCTCCATGTCGGCCAGCGACGGCGGGATGAACTGGTCCGCCTGCTGCGCCAGGGACGAGCTGGTGTCGCTCTGCGACAGCTTCTTGGACTGGACGATGACCTCGGCGGTGATGTCGAAGCTCTGCTTGAGCACCAGCGGCAGGATCAGCGCGATCACCGCGAAGATCAGGAACACCCGTTTCACCAACTGGCGGTTGGCGAAGAAGATGCGGAAGAACTCGTGCACGTAGTTCTCTTTCGGTTGCGTGGTCATGGTGGCTCCGTCCCCGGTCATTGGCCTGATGCCGCGCCATTGGCGGTTGAACTGCGGCGGTCGTTGTTGTCCTTGTTGTCCAGTCGGTAGCCGAAGCTCACGCCGATACCCTGGAACAGGATCACGTCAGCCAGTTGGCGCGACAGCTCGCCGGCGCTGGCCAGGGCGGTCTTGGGCACGTAGAGCATGTCTTCGGGCTGCAGGTAGGCGATGCTCTGGCTCTTGCCCGACAGGGCCTGGTCGACGTCGTACTGGTAAGCCTGCACGGTGTTGCCGGTGCGGCGCATGATCATCACCGAGCCGAGCTTGGCCTTGATCGTCGGGCCGCGGGCCAGGGTCAGCGCTTCGAGCACTGACACCGGACGGCGGATCTCGAACGCCCCAGGCTGGCCGACTTCGCCGAGCACGTAGATTTCGTTGGCGGCCGTGGACTTGAGCAGCACATCCACGCTCATGCGTCCCGGCAACTGCGCGTAGCGCTCGTTGAGGTAGTCGCGCAACTGGTTGACGGTCATGCCTTGCAGCGGCACCGAGCCGATTTCCGGGAAGGTCGCGCGGCCGTCGTTGCCCACGGTGATGTCGCGGCTCATGCCGGTGCCCGGATGGGTGAGGGCGTTCTTCAGGTTGATCTCGTCGGTCATGGGGCTGAGCACCCGTACCGTCACCTGGTCGCGGTTGGGCTTGAACACGCGCTTGTCGTTGTAGGCCTGGCGAATGGCGTTCTCGGCGTCGCTCGGGGTCAGGCCTTCGACGCGCACCGAGGCGTTGGTCGAGGGCAGGGTGATGCTGCCGTCGGGCTGCACCAGTTGCTGGCCGTTGAGGCTGCTGGCGGCCATGAAACTCAGGTCCAGGGTGTCACCGGACTGGATGCGGTAGACCCCGGCGGTGCGGTTGCTGACATGGAAGATCACTTCCAGCACGTCCTGCGGGCGCAGCACCTGTTCGCGCCGGGCCACCTCGGTGGCCTGGTTCTCGGTCGGCGGGGCGGTGAGGATCTGCACCGGCATCTGCCGGCCCTGCGGGCTGCTGCAAGCGGCCAGGGCCAGCACGCACAGGGCAATCGTGGGGTATCTCAGGGCGATCATCGTGTGCGTCCTCTCAGAGGTGGTCGTACAGCCACTTGGGCATGTAGTACTTGCGTTGGTTGAACACGCTGCCGATCAGCCGCGCGCCGGCCTGGCCCAGGCGCTGGGCGGCGGCCTGGGCCACTTCGAAGCGGGTGTCCTCGGCGCGCACCACCAGGATCACGCCGTCCACCAGCGGACCGAGGGTCAGGCTGTCGGCGCTGGCGTAGATCGCCTTGCCGTCGATCACCACGAAGCGGTACTGGGCGGCGAACTGGCGCAGCAGCACGCGCACTCGCTCCGGGTCCAGGCGTTGGCGGCCGCGCTTGAAGGTGCCTGCCGGCAGCACATCGAACGGCTGATCGGCCAGGTGCACCACGCAGTCCTGGGCCAGCGGCGGGGTGTCCAGGTCGAATTGCAGGTCGCTGTAGCCGCGCAGTTTGCCCAGCCCCAGTTGCTGGCTGAGGCTGGCGTTGCTGGCGCTGGCGTCGACCAGCAGCACGGCACCGGCGCTCATCTGCGCCAGTTGGCTGGCGAAGGCCAGGGCGCTGGTGCTGGTGCCGGTACCGGTGTTGGCGGCGGTCAGCAGCAGGGTGCGCTGGTCGAGGTCCAGGACGGTGGCGGTGAGGTTGGTCTCGCTCGGGTTGGCGATACGCAGGCTTCTAGAAGTGGAACCGTCCATCTCAACTTGCTCCATGGCCAGTGAATACCTTGAACGGGGTCTTGAGCAGGATCTTCAGGTCCAGCATCAGGCTCTGTTCGTTGATGTAGTTCAGGTCCAGCTCGACGCGCTGGTCGAAATCGATGTCGCTGCGCCCGGAGATCTGCCAGAGCCCGGTCATGCCGGGGTAGATCGCCAGCCGCGCCAGGTGGTTGTCCTTGTAGCGGTAGGTGTTGAACGAGGTGGGGCGTGGGCCGACCAGGCGCATGTCGCCGGTGACCACGTTGATCAGGTTGGGCAGCTCGTCCAGGCTGCTGCGGCGCAGCCAACTGCCCACGGGGGTGATGCGCGGGTCTTTGTCGATCTTGAAGTCGATGGCGTCGGCGCCGTGCTTGTTCAGGTGGCGCACCGAGTCTTTCAAGGCCTCGGCGTTGGCGACCATGGTGCGGAACTTGAACATGCCGAACAGGCGACCGCGGTAGCCGGTGCGTTGCTGCACGAAGAACACCGGGCCTGGGCTGGAGCGTTTGACCAGCAGCGCCAGCACCAGCAACAGGGGCGACAAGACCACCAGCAGCAGCAGCGCGGCCACGCACGACAACACGCGGTTGGTGCGCGACAAGGTCCACGGGCGCCCGCCGATGCGGCCGGTGATCCAGCCTCGACCTTGCATGTGGATGGCCGCATCGATGCGCTGGCGGTGCGCCGGATCCATGCGTTTGTCCTGGTACAGCGCCTGTAGCGGGGCGCTCTTGGGTTGTCCTGTCATATCACCCTCCGTTGTTGCGACAGCTCATCAGCAGGTTCGCCGTCTGCCGCGGCGTTCGAGTAGTAGGCCTGGAACCAGGCGACGAAGCGCCCCAGGCCTTCGTCGAGGCTGACCTGGGGGGTAAAACCGGTAACCCGGGCCAGGGCGCTGGCATCGGCGCAGGTGGCCAGGACATCGCCCGGCTGCAGCGGCAGCAGCTCGATCACCGCGCTGCGCTGCAGGTGCTGCTCCAGCAGGGCCAGGTAGTCGAGCAGTTCCACCGGGCGTTGGCCGCCGATGTTGAACAGCCGCCAAGGCGCCTGACTGCTGGCTGCATCCGGGGCGAAGGCGTCCCACTGCGGGTCGGCGTGGGGCGGATGGGGCATCAGCCGCACCAGGCTTTCGACGATGTCGTCGATGTAGGTGAAGTCGCGCTGATGGCGGCCATGGTTGAACAACTGGATCGGTCGCCCTTCGCTGATCGCCCGGGCGAACTGCATCGGCGACATGTCCGGGCGGCCCCAGGGGCCGTACACGGTGAAGAAACGCAGGCCGCTGCTGGGAATGCCGAACAGGTGGCTGTAGCTGTGCGCCATGGCCTCGTTGGCCTTCTTGGTTGCGGCGTACAGCGACAGCGGGTGATCGACGCCGTCCTCGACCCGATACGGGGTGCGCTGGTTGGCGCCGTAGACCGAGCTGGACGAGGCGTACAGCAAGTGCTGCACCGGATTGCGCCGGCAGCCTTCGAGGATGTTGAGAAAGCCGGCCAGGTTGCTGTCCAGGTAGGCCTGGGGGTTTTTCAGCGAGTAGCGCACGCCGGCCTGGGCGGCCAGGTGGATCACCACGTCCGGGCGCTGCTCGGCGAATAGCCGCGCCACGGCATCGCGGTCGGCCAGGTCCAGGCGGTGCAGCGGGAAGTCGCCCGCCTGCTGCTGCACCCACTGCACGCGGGCCTGCTTGAGCGCCGGATCGTAGTAGTCGTTGAAGTTGTCCAGCCCCAGTACCTGGTGGCCATCGCGCAGCAGCCGCAGGCAGGTGTGCGCACCGATGAAGCCGGCAGCGCCGGTGACCAGCACTTTCATGGTGCGCCAACCTGCCAGTCGGCCTGCTCCGGCGCGACCTGGCGCAGGCCGATGCCGCTGTAATGCAGGCCGTGGGCGGCGACCTGGTCGGGGTTGTAGAGGTTGCGGCCGTCGATGATCACGCGGCTGCGCAGCTTGTTGGCCAGCAGCGCGAAGTCGACCACACGAAAATTCTTCCATTCGGTGCAGATCACCAGGGCATCGGCGTCCTGCAGGGTGTCGTCGCGGGTGGCGCACAGTTGCAGGTCGTCCCGGTAGCCGTACAGGCGCCGGCATTCGTCCATCGCTTCAGGGTCGTAGGCGCGCACCGTGGCGCCTTCGGCCCACAGCGCTTCCATCAGGTAGCGGCTGGGCGCTTCGCGCATGTCGTCGGTGTTGGGCTTGAAGGCCAGCCCCCACAGGGCGATGGACTTGCCGGCCAGGCCGCCCAGGCGCTGCTTGAGCTTGGCGAACAGGATGCGCCGCTGGTGATCGTTGATGTCGTTGACGCTTTGCAGCAGGCGCAGTGGCATGCCGCTGTGCTCGGCGGTGTGCAGCAGGGCCTTGATGTCCTTGGGGAAGCACGAGCCGCCGAAGCCGCAGCCGGGGTAGATGAAGTGGTAGCCGATGCGCGGGTCGGAACCGATGCCACGGCGCACCGCTTCGATGTCGGCGCCCAGGTGCTCGCTGAGGTTGGCCAGCTCGTTCATGAAGCTGATACGGGTGGCGAGCATGGCGTTGGCGGCGTACTTGGTCAGCTCGGCGCTGCGGTTGTCCATGAACATCAGCTTTTCATGGTTGCGGCAGAACGGCGCGTAGAGCTCGGCGAGCTGCGCATGGGCCAGCGGGTCGCGGGTGCCGACGATGATTCGGTCCGGGCGCATGCAGTCGGCCAGGGCGCTGCCTTCCTTGAGAAATTCCGGGTTGGACACCACCCGCACGTGCAGGTGGTCCTTGCCCAGGCTGTGCAGGCGTTCGCGGGCCAGGTTCATGACCTGGTCGGCGGTGCCCACCGGCACGGTGGATTTGACGATCAGGGTGCGGTCGGCGTCCATCAGTTCGGCAATCTGCCGGGTGACGTCGAGCACATGGCTCAGATCGGCCGAGCCGTCCTCGTCGGGCGGGGTGCCGACGGCGATGAAGATCAGCTCGGCGTGGCTGACCGCGTCGCTGGCCTGGGTGCTGAACAGCAGGCGGCCTTCGCGGATGTTGTCTTCCAGCAGCGAGGACAGGCCCGGCTCGCTGATCGGCGGGACGCCTTGGCGTAGTTGGTTGATCTTGTGGGCATCGACGTCCACGCACAGGACCCGGTGACCCACGTCGGCCAGTGCCGCCGCTTGTACCAGGCCTACGTAACCTGTGCCAAAAACGCTCACGTCCATGTCGGCTTTCCTCATGAGAATGAGTAAGGGGGGTGAAACAGTGTGTTGTCGGTATAGCGCACCCTAACAGAAATGCGTCAAAGCAATGGCATGTTTCGTCAAACTTACAAGCGCTAACGATAAGGCCACTTGCCACTAACCCCTTGTATGACGCGGCTTTGGACTGAAAAGCGAGAAAAAAGAGGTGAAACGTTTAGCCGATGAACGGTTGCAAGCCGCGAATATCAAGGGTTGCGTTGATAGAAGGAGCAATGTGAAGGATTTTTTTCAGGCCGGATTATGGCGTCAGGATATCGACGGAAAATTGACTTTTTCATGTTGAGATTTGTTTCAACAGTGCTACGGTTGGCAAAATCACCCCGTCATCGGAGCGTTGGGATCATGCGCGGATGGATCAAATTGGCCCTGCTGCTGGCCTATCTGGCGAGTTTTCATGGGTATTACGCCGAGCGCGTCGAAGCGCTGGGGCTGGGCGTACCGCTGGTGCTGTACTTGGGGCTCGCGGCGTTGTTGACGGCGGGTCTGTTGCTGTCGGCGTGGATCCGCCAGGCCTGGCTGCGCTGGCCGTTGGCGCTGGCGTTCGCGGTCGGTGGGCTGTTCTTCGACGCCTACCTGCGGATCACCGATGCGTACCTGACCTACAGCGCGTTCGTCTCGATGGTGTATGCCGGCGGCTTCGTCCAGGAGGCACTGGAGCAGTACCACTATGCGATCACCCTGGCGACCGCCAGCTCGGTATTGGTGCTGCTGGGCGTCGGACTGCGGCCTGGGCCGGCGCCGCGCCTGCCGCAGTGGCTGCCGATCGGCGCGCCGCTGCTGGCGCTGGCGCTGCTGATCGGCATGCTGTTCGTGCGTGCCGGCGAGGGTGCCCGTGGGCTGCCGGTGATGTACACGCCGCTGGCGTACCTGAGCCTGTTCGGCTACGAAGCCTTGCACGACCGGGTGGGGCCGCGCGAGCCGGTGAAGCTGGCGCAGTCGAGCGCGCCGCTGGCGCGTGACATCGTGCTGGTGATCGACGAAAGCATTTCCGGCAACTACCTGGACCTGAACACACCGACGGGCGTACCCAGTCATCTGCTGCAGACATACCCCGGCGTGGACATCGTCAATTTCGGCTATGCCGCCTCGGCCGCCAATTGCAGCGCCGACACCAACGTCACCCTGCGCTTTGGCGGCACCCGTGAGGACTACCTGCGCATCAACTCGACGCAGCCGTCGATCTGGCAGTACGCCAAGCGTGCGGGCATGGGCACGGTGTACATCGATGCGCAGCGCACCGGTGGCAACCTGCAGAACCTGATGACCGACACCGAGAAGCAGGACATCGACCGTTTCATCCAGTTCGACACCACGCCAGTGGTCGACCGCGACATGGCCGCGTTGCAGCAGTTGATCGGCCTGCTGGGCGACGGCAAGCCGCAGTTGATCGTGATCAACAAGCTCGGCGCGCACTTTCCGGTGCACGACAAGTACCCCGACGCCTTCATGGCCTATCAGCCGGCGTTGCCACGCGGGCGCTTCCAGGACGTAGCCGATACCGGGTCGCGCGAAGGCTTCAGCGGCACCGCGCAGGATTGGGTGCTTTACCGCAACGCCTATCGCAATACCCTGGGCTGGAACGTCGGCGAATTCTTCCGCCGCCTGTTCGCCCAGGCCGACCTGAGCCAGGCCGTGCTGATCTACACCTCCGATCATGGCCAGGACCTGCACGAGCGTGGCAATCCCGGGCTCAACACCCATTGCGACAGCGATCCGGTGATGGAGGAGGGCCTGGTGCCGCTGGTGGTCATCCAGGGGCAGGGGGTCAAGGCGCTGGACTGGCAGGCGTACCTGGCACAGAACCGCAATGCTTCAAGCCATTACAACCTGTTCCCGACCTTGCTCAAGCTGATGGGTTATGACGCCTCGGCGGTGGCGGGTGCGTATGGCCAGGCGCTGGATGTGCCGACCCACGACCCGTTCACCTTCAACGCCCGCTACAACGCACGCCTGGGCGGCAAGCCGGATTTCCGGCACATCGACTTGAGCCGGATCGTGGTGCCGCCGCCGCACGAAGCCGAGGAGGTGAATGTCGCGCGTTGAGTGAGTCAGTCCCCGCCGCCCAGAGGCGGGCGGGGATTCGGGCTCAGGACGCCTGGGCATTCCCTGCGCGCGACACGCGCAAGGCCACCACGCTGCCGACCACGATCAAGCCGGCCAGCGAGTACAGCGCGGCGTCGGTCGAGCCGGTCTGGTCCTTGATGAAGCCGACCAGGTAGGGGCTGAGGAAGCCTGCCATCTGGCCGACCGAGTTGATGATCGCCAGGCCCGCCACGGCCGCGCTGGCGCTGAGCAGCGCCGTGGGCATCGGCCAGAACATCGGCAGGCCAGTGAGCGCGCCCATGGTGGCGATCGACAGACCGAGGATGGCAATCGCGGGGTTGCCCGCGAAATTCACCGCGATCAACAGGCCCAGGGCGCCCATCAGCATGGGCACCACCAAGTGCCAGCGGCGCTCGTTGCGCAGGTCGGCCGAGCGCCCCACCAGGATCATGAACACCCCGGCCAGCAGGTAGGGAATTGCGCTCAGCCAGCCGATCAGCAGCGGGCTGTCGAAGCCCAGGCTCTTGATGATCGACGGCAGCCAGAAGTTGATCGCGTAGACGCCGCTCTGGATGCAGAAATAGACGAAACCGAAGGTCCAGATCAGTGGGTTGGTCAGCACCGCCAGCACGCTGTCGCCGGTCGTGGACGGTTTGCTGGCGGCATCACGGGCGAGGTCGCGGGCGATCAGTTGGCGCTGCGCTTCGCTGAGCCACGTGGCTTTCTGATAACCGTCGCTGAGCAGGAACACCGCGAGGATGCCCAGCGCCACGGTGGGCAGGCCCTGGATCAGGAACATCCATTGCCAACCGGCCAGGCCGTGTTGACCGGCGGCGAAATGATCGAGGATCCAGCCGGAGAAGGGGCCGCCGAGCAGTCCCGAGACTGGAATCGCCGACATGAACAGGGCCATGATGCGACCGCGACGGTCCGCCGGGAACCAGCGCGACAGGTACAGCACCACGCCGGGGAAGAAGCCGGCTTCGGCGGCGCCGGTGAACAGGCGCAGCACGTAGAACTCCATGGGCGTGGTGACGAACAGCAGGCAGGTCGACAGGCTGCCCCAGGCGATCATCATCACCGCGATCCAGCGCCGCGGGCCGAAGCGGTTGAGCGCCAGGTTGCTGGGCAGGCCGCAGAGCACGTAGCCGATGAAGAAGATGCCGGCGCCCAGGCCATAGATGGTTTCGCTGAATTTCAGCGCGTCGAGCATCTGCAGCTTGGCGAAACCGACGTTGACGCGGTCCAGGTAGTTGAACAGGTAGCAGATGAAAATGAACGGGATCAGTCGCAGGGTGATGCGCCGGTAGAGCGCATCGCGGCTGGCGTCGTGGCCTTGGTCAGGGGCTGGGCTGTGTGCCATGATGAAATTCTCTGTTGTTATGATTGTCACTGCGGCGCCTGTACCGACGCTCGCCCGAACGAGTCTCGGCGAGCCAGGCGCTGCTGTCTTTGTGCGTCTGCACAGCGCCGGGCGCCGACGATTGTGCCGCGCAACGAAGTCTGCCACTGCAAGGAACCCACATGTTCGAACTTGACCACGAGCTGGCCCAGGACATCGTCGACCGGGCGATGGCGATCCTGCCCTGCAACGTCAACGTCATGGACAGCCAGGGCCTGATTCTCGGCAGCGGCGAGCCGGAGCGCATCAACACCCGCCACGAAGGGGCGCAACTGGTGCTGGCCAACGGACGCATCGTCGAACTCGACGGCGAGGCGGCCAAGTGCCTCAAAGGTGTGCAGCCGGGCGTGAACCTGCCGCTGATGCTCGATGAGCGGTTGATCGGCGTGCTGGGGCTGACCGGCGATCCACAGCACCTGCGCACCTACGCCGAACTGGTACGCATGACCGCCGAGATGCTGCTGGCGCAACGTAACCAGCAGGTTGAGCAACAGTGGCGACGTCAGCGCTGCGACGACCTGCTGGCCTTGCTGCTGGGCGGTAGCGGCGACTCGCCCCGACTGGTCGACGAAGCCCGGCAACTGGGGCTCAAGCCGCAGTTGCCGCGTATCCCGTGTCTGTTCGAGTTGGAAGCCGGGCCGCCGGCCGAGTTGTTGTCGGCCTGGCTGAGCAGTCGCTATCCCGACAGTTGGTGCGTCAGCCCGGCGCGCCAATCGCTGTTGTGGTGTCGGCCAGCCTCGGTGGCCCTGGATGAGGCGCGCCTGCTCGAACGCTTGCAGCGTCACGGTTGGCAGGTGCAGCGTCTGGCCTTGGGCGGCGCGGCGCAGAGTCTCGACCAACTGCGTCGGGGCTATCGCCGTGTGCGTGACCTGTTGGCCTATGGTCGCGAGGTGGTGCCTGGCGAGCGTTTGCTGAGCCTGTCGCGGTATCGCCTGCCGGCGCTGCTGTGGCGCCATCGCCATGACGATGCGCTGGACGAGTTGCTCGAGCCGCTGCGGCGCATTGCCGTCAAGGACGCCAGCGGGCAGTTGCTGGCCACCCTGCGCGCCTGGTGCGCCCATGATGGGCAGAGCCAGACCTGCGCCGATGCCCTGGGCATCCACCGCAACAGCCTGCGCTACCGGCTCGAACGCATCGCCGAGCTGAGTGAGGTCGACCCCCTGCGCCTGGACGGCATGCTGAGCTTGTACCTCGGCTTGCAGTTGCTGCCGGCCGAGTAGCGCCAACGGCCTGATACTCACGGGCATTTGCCCAAACCCGGCCTGGCGCTTTTGTGCAGCGGACAGAAGCCGCGCCGATCGGCAACTGTCAGCATGCCCTGCAACAGGACAGGAGAATCCCCATGAAAATCGTCATCGCCCCCGATTCGTTCAAGGACAGCCTCGATGCCGCCGGCGTCGCCCGGGCCATCAGCGCTGGGCTGGCCAAGGTGTGGCCTCAGGCCGAGCGCATCGAGTGCCCGATGGCCGACGGCGGCGAGGGTACCTTGGAGGCGATCGTCGCGGCCACCCAGGGCGAATTGCGCCGGCAAATGGTGCGCGGCCCCTTGGGGGCGCCGGTGGAGGCGAGCTGGGGCTGGCTGGCGCAGGAGCGCACTGCAGTCATCGAGATGGCCCAGGCCAGCGGGATACAGTGCATCCCCAGCGCCGAGCGCGACGCCTGTCGCAGCAGCACCTGGGGTACCGGCGAACTGGTGGCGGCGGCGCTCGCGGCAGGGCTCGACGCATCGTCCTGGCGATCGGCGGCAGCGCCACCAACGATGCGGGCAGTGGCATGCTGCGCGCGCTCGGCCTGCGCCTGCTGGACGCCGACGGTCAGGCGCTGGCCGAGGGTGGGCTGGCATTGGCCGCTCTGGCGCAAATCGACGCCAGCGATCTCGACCCGCGCCTGGGCGAAGTGCAGTTCGAGGTGGCGGCCGACGTCGACAATCCGCTGTGCGGCGCCCATGGCGCGTCGGCGGTGTTCGGCCCGCAGAAGGGCGCCTCACCCGAGCAGGTGCAGGCACTGGATCAGGCGCTGGGGCACTTTGCCGACCATTGCGCGCAGTTGCTCGGCGAAGACCTGCGTGATTTCCCCGGCTGCGGCGCGGCCGGTGGCATGGGCTTCGCGGCCAAGGCGTTCATGGGCGCGCGGTTCCGTCCTGGGGTCGAGGTGGTGGCCGAGTTGGCGGGCCTGGAGACAGTGGTGCAGGGCGCCGACCTGGTGATCACCGGCGAGGGGCGCTTCGACGCCCAGACCCTGCGCGGCAAGACCCCGTTGGGCGTGGCGCGAGTGGCCAAACGCCACGCCGTGCCGGTGGTGGTGATCGCCGGCACCCTGGGCGAAGGGTTCGAAGCGTTGTACGCCCACGGCATCGACGCGGCATTCGCCCTGGCCAGCGGCCCGACCAGCCTGGAGCGCGCCTGCAGCGAGGCGGGCGTGCTGCTCGAAGCGCGGGCCGAGGCCATCGCGCGCTTGTGGCAGGTGGCGCGCAGCCGCGACTAACCCTTTCCGCACGTCGGCGCGCCCTGTTCAGGCGCGCCTTGGCACTCACACGCGGAACTGATCCATCAACGCCTGCTGCTGGTTGGCCAGGCTGTTCAGCGACTGGCTGACCCGTGCCGATTCGTTGGCCTGGCCCGACAGCGACTCGGTCACGTCACGGATGGTCGCCACGTTGCCGGTGATTTCCTCGGCCACCGCGCTTTGCTCCTCGGCGGCCGAGGCGATCTGCAGGTTCATGTCGCTGATCACCGTGACCGCCTCGCCGATACGGCGCAGGGCGCTGACTGCATGGCCGACCTGTTCGACACCGCCTTGGGCCTGGCGGTGGCTGCTGTCCATGGCACCGACCACTTCGCGGGTGCCGGCTTGCAGCGACTCGATCACCTGGCGGGTTTCCTCCACCGACTCCTGGGTCCGTCGGGCCAGGTTGCGCACCTCGTCAGCGACCACCGCGAAGCCGCGCCCGGCCTCGCCGGCGCGGGCGGCTTCGATGGCCGCGTTGAGCGCCAGCAGGTTGGTCTGCTCGGCGATCGAGCGGATCACCTCCAGCACCGAGCCGATCTTCTCGCTGTTCTGTGCCAGGCCCTCGACCTGAGACATGGCGTTGCTCATGTCGGTCGCCAGGGCACCGATGCTGTCGGTGGTGCGGTCGATCACCGCCAGACCTTCACGGGTGGCCTGATCGGCCTCGCGGGCCGCCTGCGCCGCCTGGGCCGCGCTGCGGGCGACGTCCTGGGCGGTGGCGCTCATCTCCTGGGAGGCGGTGGCCACCTGATCGACCTGGCGGTACTGCTGCTCCATGCCGGCGCTGGTCTGGCTGGCGATGGCCGCCGACTGATCGGCGGTGCCGCGTGCGTCCTGCACCGAGCGTTTGACCTCGGCAATGGTCGGTTGCAGCTTGTCGAGGAAGCGGTTGAACCAGCCGGCCAGTAGGCCCAGTTCGTCACGTTTGTCGTAGGTCAGGCGGCGGGTCAGGTCGCCTTCGCCGCTGGCGATGTCTTCGAGCATCGCGGCGACGCCGAGAATCGGTCGGGTCACGCTACGCGCCATCAACCACACCGCCAGCAGCCCGGCCAGGGCGGCGCCCACGCCCAGGGCCAGTTCGAGCAGGGTGCCGCTGGTGTTGAGGGTATCGAGCGCTTGCTTGAGGGCGTCGGCCGGGCCAGTGAGGGCACTTTGCGGCGCGTCGAGCAGCACGCCCCACGGCCGGCCACCGGGAATCGGGGCGAAGGCCGCCAGCACTTTCAGGCGCTTCTCGCCCTGCAGCACCTGCAGCTTGCCTTCGGCCAGCTTGCTGACCAGTTCTGCGCCCTGGCGCGTGTCGACCTGGTCGAAGCGCTTGGCCAACTCGCTGGCGTCGGCGCTGTAGCCGGCCAGCAGCCCGGCGGGGCTAAGAATGCCGACCCGGGTGCGGCCCTCGTACAGCTCGCGGCTGGCGTTTTCGGTCAGCGCCTGCAGGCTGTTGAGGTTGGTGTCGATGGACAGGGTGGCGATCACTTTACCGTCGACCGACAGCGGGAAGACGATGCTGGTCATCAGCACTTGCTGCCCGGCGATTTCGTAGAAGTAGGGCTCGACGATGCAGACCTTGCCAGTGGCGCGCGGGCAGGTCCACCAGGTGTTGGCCGGCTCGCCGCTGGGGCCGGTGGTGGTGTCGGCCATGTCGTGTTCGGGCAGGGCCATGGAGGTCAGTTGGCCGGCCTTGGGCTGCGACCAGTACAGGGCGAAGCGGCCGGTCTCGTTGCTGCCCAGCTCGGCCTGGCCGCCGAACAGGCTGTCCTTGCCGTCGAGCGCGTTGGGCTCGAAGGTGAGCGACAGGCCGAGCAGGTCGGGGTTGGCCTGCAGCGCGGCACGCACCTGGGCGGTGAGATCCTGGCGCAGGTCATAGGCGTCGATGAAGCGCTTTTCCGCCTGCTCGCGCAGGAACAGCACCTGGCGGGCGAAGCCTGCGCCGTACTGGTAGGCGTCCATGAACTGACGGCGGATGCGTTGTGCCTGCACTTCGCCCTGAGCTTCGATACGGGCCTGGGCCGACTCGGTGAGCATCTGCGTACTGCTCGCCTTGACCAGCGCCGAGCTGTGCTGCATGCGGTACAGCGACAGGCCGACGAGCAGGGTGACGATGCTGGCCAGGCACAGCCCGGCGAGCAGGGTGATCTTCCATTGGATGGACAGTTGGCGCAGCGGCATGGTGAATCATCCCTTATAGGAACAGAGCGGGGGTCGCCGGATATGTCGGCGTGGACGCTGGTTTCTTTACGTGAATATTCGATGACGTGGGCGTGCTTGGCGTAAATGCCCTGGGTCGGCAGTTTTGACATCCCTGGTCGAGTGCTTCAGAGTGTGCGCCCTCCAGAACCACACCCCCTGTTCCGGCCACTGCCTCGCGCAGTCTGTCGCCGGACGCTGGTTTTTCGTCTGTCGTCAACGAGGTATTGCACACCATGAATGCAGTGATTGCCGCGGTCGGGATCATGCTGATACTGAGCCTGTCCCGCGTGCATGTGGTCATCGCGCTGATCGTCGGCGCCCTGACCGGTGGACTGGTCGGCGGCCTGGGCATCGAGGGCACGCTCGCCGCGTTCAATGGCGGCCTGGGCGGCGGCGCGCCGGTGGCGCTGTCGTATGCGCTGCTGGGCGCCTTCGCCGTGGCCATCGCCAAGTCGGGCCTGGCCCATGCCCTGGCCGACCGCGCCTTGGCGATGATCGACCGCCAGGGCCATGACCACAGCGGTCGGCTGAAGTGGCTGCTGATTGGCCTGATGTTGGTGGTGGCGGTGGCGTCGCAGAACGTGCTGCCGATCCACATCGCCTTCATCCCGCTGCTGGTGCCGCCGCTGCTGTACGTGCTGACGCGCCTGCGCATCGACCGTCGGCTGATCGCCTGTGTGATCACCTTCGGGCTGATTACGCCTTACATTTTTCTGCCGGTTGGGTTCGGCAACATCTTCCTCAATCAGATTCTGCTGGCCAACGTCAGCCGTGCGGGCGTGGATGTCAGCGGGATCAACGTCACCCATGCCATGGCACTGCCAGCGGCGGGCATGTTGGTTGGCCTGCTGCTGGCGGTGTTCGTCAGCTACCGGCGCAAGCGTGACTATGACCTGGCGCGGATCGAAGAGGTGGAGCAGGTCAGCGTGCGCTACAACCCGGTGACCTTGCTGGTGGCGGGGGTAGCCATCGCGGCGGCGTTCATCGTTCAGCTGTGGCTGGACTCCATGATCATTGGAGCGATGGTGGGGTTCCTGATCTTCTCGCTGTCGGGGATCGTGCGTTGGAAGGACACTGACGATCTGTTCACCGAAGGCATGAAGATGATGGCGATGATCGGCTTCATCATGATCGCTGCTTCCGGGTTTGCCGAGGTGATGAAAGCGACGGGTGAGGTGAAGAGCCTGGTCGAGACGGCGGCGCAGTGGATCGACCATAGCAAGGGCATTGGCGCCTTGTTGATGCTGCTGGTGGGGTTGCTGGTGACCATGGGGATTGGGTCGTCGTTTTCCACGGTGCCGATTCTGGCGGCGATCTTCGTGCCGCTGTGTGTGCAACTGGGATTCGATCCGTTGGCTACCGTGTGTATTGTCGGGACGGCGGGGGCCTTGGGCGATGCGGGGTCGCCGGCTTCCGATTCTACGTTGGGGCCGACTTCGGGGTTGAATGTGGACGGGCAGCATCATCATATCTGGGACACGGTGGTGCCTACGTTCATTCACTACAACTTGCCGTTGCTGGGCTTTGGGTGGGTGGCGGCGATGGTGCTCTAGGGGGTAGCTTGTAGTGTGTTTGTGGGTGTCAACTTTGAGCGCGCATCCTTTGACAGGGCACTGATGTGTAATGTCGTAATGAAAGGTTGTGATTTCTCGAAGAGCAGGCTCGTGATCAACATGGATGATGCTGTTTGTGAGGTTGCCACCTTTGTTCGCGCCAGATTCTTGGGTGGGGGTTCTGGGATGGAGTATGGCGGGCGTAGCGTGACATTCGTAGGGTGTGATTTTACAGAGGCGGTTTTCGACAGGGTTGAGTTTAGGGCTTCTACGTTTGTTGATTGCACGTTTACTGGAGCGGCATTAAAGCGATGCGACTTTCGCGGGGTTAAGTTTGAAGGTGGGATTTTGCCGCTCGCTCACCAGTTTGAATTTATGGAAGTACCTGATTTGGGTTTGTGCTGAATCAGTCGAGGCTGGCAGATTTTTTTGGGCTTATCCGTTTGCGATGGTGAGGCTTAGTCACCTTTTCGCCTTTACGGCGACCCTCTTTTTTTCTTGGAAAAAAGAGGGGCAAAAACCGCTTGCTCCCGCATCCGGCCCCTACGCTGCGCTTCGGGGTTCCCTCGCGCCGGTGGCACTCCGGGGGTACCGCGCTTAGGGGCCATCCATGGCCCCAAGCGCTTGACGGGCATCCATGCCCGTCAACCCCCTCCATGCCACCTCTGCTCGGCCTCCTGAGGTCGCGATGGGCGGCGTCTGAACTGGCGCGCGCTTAGAAGCAGGGCGGTGCGGCAGATGTTCTGGAGCGCTGCGCGATCAAACCGCCGTTGCCGTTGCCGTTGCCGTTGCCGTTGCCGTTGCCGTTGATCTTAGTGCGCGGTAGCCCAAACACCGCCAACCGCGACCTCAGGAGGCCGAGCAGAGGCGTTGCGCAGGGAGGTGACGGGCATGGATGCCCGTCAAGCGCTTGGGGCCAGGACGGCCCCTAAGCGCGGTCCTCCCGGAGCGACGCCGGCGCGAGGGAACCCCTGCGCGCAGCGCAGGGGCCGTATGCGGGAGCAAGCGGTTTTTGCCCCTCTTTTTTCCAAGAAAAAAAGAGGGTCGCCGTAAAGGCGAAAAGGTGACTCAGCCTCACCAAAGCCAATGGATAATCACCCAGAACCCAGAACCCAGAACCCAGAACCCAGAACCCAGAACCCAGAACCCAGAACCCTCAACCCCCCCGCCGATACATCCGACACTCCGCCAACAACGCCAGTAAATTCGGCTCCCGCTCACGCGCCTTCAAAAACACCACCCCAATATCCTGCTGCAACCGATACCGCTCGCGCAGCGCAATCAACCTCACCCGATTCTCATACACCGCCGCAATCCGCCCCGGCAACAACGCATACCCCACCCCCGAACTGACCATGCTCAGCAGCGTGAAGATATCGTTCACCTGCATCGCCACCTTCGGCTCGAACCCCGCCTGGCCGAACACCCGCGCCCCGTCCCGGTGAGTCGCAAAACCCTGCGTCAGGGTGATGAACGTCGAGTCGGCCAAGTCCGCCAGATCCACCTCGTCCTGCTCGGCGAACGGCGAATCGCTTGGCACGGCCAGGAAGATATCGTCGGAAAACAACGCCAGGTGCGCGCAGGCCGGGTCCTCGATGCTCTCGTCGAGCGCCACCAGAATCGCATCGAGTTCGTGATTTTTCAGGCGATGCAGCAAATCCACATTCGAGCCCAAGGTGAGATCGATATTCAGCTCACTGCGGCGCAGCTTCAGCCCCATCACCAGCTTCGGTACGGTCTTGACCGTCAGCGAGTACAACGCACCGAGCCGAAAGCGCTCGGCATAGAAACCGGCTGCCTCGCGGGTCTGGCGCACCATCTGCTCGGCGTCCTGCAGCAACTGGCGGGCCTTTTTCTCCAGCACATAAGCGCTTTCCAATGGGATCAACTGGCGGCCCTCGTGCTTGAACAGTGGGCAGCGCAGCGCGTTTTCCAGCGAATGAATGGCGCGGTGCACGCTCACCGCGCTGGTCGACAGCTCACTCGCCGCACGGCCCAAGCTGCCGCTGCGCATGAAGGCCAGGAACGTCTCCAGCTTCTTGAGGGTCAGCTCTTCGTCGATCAACATGCACGGCGCTCATTATCCGGGAGCGCCGATCATGCCATAGCCTGGGCCGACGATCAGCGCGCGTCCGCTTCCTGCGGCCGGTTGCGATCCTGTTGGCGCAACGCCTTGGCGCGTTTTTCCAGCACCACGTAAGCGATCAAGGCGAGCAACAGCGGAATCAGGTAGTACAGCGTGCGATAGCCCAGCAACGCGGCGACCAGCGTGCCCTGGCTCAATTGCCCGTGAAGCAGCGCCAGGAACACCGTTTCCAGCACCCCCAAGCCAGCAGGAATGTGCGCGACCACCCCAGCGATGCAACTGATCAGCAGGACACCCAGGATCGACGGATAAAACAGCTCGTGCGGCAGCAACAGATAGATCAGCGCCGCCATCAACGCCCAGTTGCTCGCGCCCAGAGCCACTTGGCACAGCGCCAGGCGCCAGGATGGCAAGGTGATTTCGTGCCCACGAATATGCCAGGTGCGGCGCTTGGCGAACGCGCAGGCGAACAGGTAGGCGAGGGCGACGGCCACCATGGCCACGCCGATCAGTTGCAGACCGCTGGCGCCGACCGCCCAGCCCTCCGGCAACTTCACCAGGCGCAGGGCGAACACGCTGCCGGCCAGCAGCAGGTAGCCCATCCAGTTGGTCAGCAAGCCCAGTGTGAGGATCCGGGTGATGGTGGCGGTGTCCAGGCCCAGCCGGCCGTACAGCCGATAACGCAAGGCCACACCGCCTACCCAGGTGGTGAAATTGAGGTTGAAGGCATAGCACACGAAGGCCACCGGCAGTACCTGGCGGGCAGGCAGGCGGTGTCCGGTGTAGGCGCGCCCTAGCAGGTCGTAGCTGGCGAATACCAGGTAGCTGGTGAGCGCCAGCAACAGGCCCAGCGCCAGGGTTGCCGGGCTGTAGGCCAGCAGCGACTGGCGCACCTCGTCCCAGTCCAGATTGCGCGCCAGGGTATAGAGCAGGGTGGGTATGAGGATGATGAAGCACAGGGTCAGCACCCGCTTGCCCCAAACCTTCCATGACTTCTCGGCCATCAGACGTTGCCCTCGTGCAGCTCACCCTGTTCCTGAACCGAAGGCAGGACCGACTTCAAGCGCTGCCGATGAGCCGGGAACAGGCCCGCGATGCGCGGAAAATAGCGAGTGAAGTGAAAGCCCATGAAGATCAGCGGCGCTCGCCACCAGTAGCCACGAATCATGCGTTCCAGGGTGACTGGCTTGCACTGCTCGCCGGCCAGCTCGCTCAGGTGCTGGTACAACTGCTGGTTGAATGCGCGGTCGCGGATCATCAGGTTGGCTTCCAGGTTCAGCGACAGGCTCAGGGGGTCGAGGTTGCTGGAGCCGACGGTGGACCACTGCTCGTCCACCAGCGCGACCTTGCCGTGCAGCGGACGTCGACAGTATTCGTGAATGCGCACATCGTCGCGCAGCAGGTAGTTGTACAGCAGTCGCGAGATGGCTCGCACCCAGCGCATGTCCGGTTGGCCTTGCAGGATCAACGTCACCTCCACGCCGCGTCGGGCGGCATTGCGCAGTTCGCGCAGGAGTCGGTAGCCGGGGAAGAAGTAGGCGTTGGCCACCACGATGCGCCGCTCGGCCTGGCGGAACATCTGCAGGTACTGCTCCTCGATGTCGGTACGGTGACGGACATTGTCACGCTGCACCAGCGTGGCCTGCGCAGCGCCGGTGGGCGCGGTCACCGGCTCGACGGTGTCGGCGCGGTCCAGGACCGGGGCCATCAGGCGACGGCTGCTGGTATGAACCTGGGCCACCACCGGGCCGGTGACCTCCACGGCGTAGTCCTGCTTGGCCATGGGGCCGAAGTCGCCCAAGTGATCGGCGCTGTAGTTGATGCCGCCGATGAACGCCCGCTGGCCATCGATGACCACGATCTTGCGGTGCAGCCGCCTAAACAGATTGGTTCGCATACCCGCCAGCATCGGCTGCGGGTCGAAGGCATGGAAGTGCACGCCGGCTTCGACCATCGAGGTGACGAAAGCGTCGGGCAGCTCGCCAGCGCCATAGCCATCGGCTACCACCTCGACCCGCACCCCGCGCTGGGCGGCGTCGATCAGCGTCTGGCGCAACTGCTGGCCGACCTTGTCGTCGTAGATGATGAAGGTCTCCAGAAGGATTTCCGTGCGCGCGGCCGCCATCGCCTCGAATACGCGCGGGTAGTACTGCTCGCCGTTGATCAGCAGCTCGACATGGTTGCCGTCGACCCAGGATGGTTGCTTCAAAGGTTCACCTCCGCTGCGAGCGGTGCGTGGTCGGAGAGGTGCGACCAGGGGTATTTGGAGAGCACCTGCGCCTGGCTGGGCATGGCATTGCGCAGGTAGATACGGTCCAGGCGCAGCGCTGGCCAGCGGGCCGGGAAGCTGCGCGCCGGAGTGCCGAAGCGTTCGCCGAAGGCTTCGACCAGGTGCTGGCTGAGCACGTCGTCGGCCTTCAGGCGCCAATCGTTGAAGTCGCCAGCGACGATCACGGGCGCGCTGGCCGGCAGGCTGTCGAGCAGTTCCAGCAGCAACTCGACCTGACGCTGGCGATGCGCTTCACGCAGGCCCAGGTGCACACAGATGGCATGTACCTGGTCGTGCCCAGGCACGTCGAGGCGGCAGTGCAGCAAACCGCGTTCCTCGTTGCCCTTGATCGACACATCGAGGTTGCGATGGTCGAGAATCGGGAATTTCGACAGCAGTGCGTTGCCGTGGTCGCCGTGCGGATAGACCGCATTGCGACCATAGGCGAACTGCGGCCACATGCTGTCGGCGAGGAATTCGTACTGCGGCGTCTGCGGCCAGCCCGGATGCCGCTGGGCATGCGCGTGATGGCTGCCATGCACCTCTTGCAGGAAGACCAGGTCGGCCCCGGTAGCGCGCACCGCTTCACGCAGCTCTGGTAGGATGAAGCGCCGGTTGAACGGCGCGAAGCCCTTGTGCACGTTGAGCGTCAGCACGTTCAGGCGACGCACGGCGGCGCGGGTGTCGACGGCGGGGCGGGGCTGGGTCAGCGGCTCGATCACAGCGGCACCTCCGTTTCCACGCCGGGCTCGGTGACCAACTCGCCGTCCAGTCCCAGCTTGCTCAGTAGGCGTCGCGCATCGAAGGGGGCGTGCACTTTCTGGTCATTGTCGAAATAACAGTACACGTCGCGACTCACCCGCTTGCGCGGCGGTTTGCCCAGTACGCAGTGCGCATCGGCCGGCTGCTCGCCACGGCTCCAGGCCTGGATGCGCAGGCGCCAGTGGCGCAACGCCCGTGCGGTGTAGCCGCTGCTGTACAGCTCGACATCGCCATGCAGGCGCAGGTAGACGAAATCGGCGGTAATGTCTTCGACGCACGGCCACTTGCCTGCACTGTCGGCGACCACCAGGGCCACCTTGTGCTTGCGCAGCAGCGTGATGAAAGCCTCGCACAGGAAGCTCTCATGGCGGATCTCGATGGCGTGACGCAGCGGTGCGTTGCCTTTGATGGCCAGGCCGCCGTTGTCTTCGAGGCGTTCGCTGCAGTGCCGTGCGCAGTCGCGCGCGGCTTTGCGGTCGCGCGGCAGATGCTCGAGGAAGTGGCTGAAGCGCGCCTCGTCGAATTTCAGGTTCGGCGGGAACTGCCAGAGAATCGGGCCAAGCTTGTCGCCCAGCAGTAAAAGGCCGGAGGCGAAGAAGTTGGCCATGGCTTCGTCGATGTCCTTGAGCCGGCGCACGTGGGTGATGTAGCGCGGTGCCTTGACCGAGAACACGAAGTCCTCGGGCGTCTCGTCGCGCCATTGGCGGTAACGTTCCGGGGTTTGCAGCGCGTAGAACGAGCCGTTGATCTCGATGCTGTTCACTGCACGCGAGGCGAATGCCAGCTCGTCGTCCTGACGCAGACCTGAGGGGTAGAAGTCCTTGCGCCACGGAGCATAACGCCAGCCAGAAATGCCGATGCGAATGTCGCTCACGGGGTCTCCTTGGAATCGGTCGATACTGTGTGTGCGACTGAAACGAAGGGGCGGGGGTTCCGAATGGATGGTCAGCGCGCGCTGGACGGTGCAGCGCCGGTCAGCGACGCTCGCCGAGCGGTGGTTGCGGGGAACTTTGTCGCTGCGCACGATTCCACCGAGAGCCGGATGCCCGAGGCGCCCGGACCACTCTGGAGGTGCTCATGGCCCGACATATCATCCACTTCACCGGCCCGATCAATTCCTCGACCTGCGGCAACTTGATCAACACCTGCTCGCGCGCTGTCCAGCAAGGTGCCGAGGCGCTGCAGATCAACATCGCGACCATGGGCGGGGAGTGCAGCTACGGTTTCACCCTGTACAACTTCCTCCTGGCTCAACCGATACCGGTGCACACCCACAATCTCGGCACCGTCGAGTCGATGGGCAACATCCTGTTCCTGGCAGGCAGCCGGCGTACCGCCTGCCGCTACAGCAAGTTCCTGTTCCACCCGTTTCACTGGACGCTGCATGGCTCGGTGGACCATTCGCGCATGGCCGAATACGCCATGAGCCTGGACTACGACCTGAGGCTGTACGCCGAAATCGTCGCCGAACGCACGCAGGGATCGCGCGAAGACCTGGACGTCACCCGCTACCTGATGGCGTACCCGCGTATCCTTGGCCCCGCCGAGGCGCTGGCCAGCGGGATGATCCACGCCATCGACGAATTGCCGCTGGCCGGTGACGTGGTGCAATGGAGCGTGCATGCTTGAGGCCAGGCCTCAGTAAGGCACCGACCCACTCAACGACTCGATCACCTCGATCAGTTCGTCGTAGCCCACGGGCTTGTTCAGGTGGCGGTCGAAGCCCGACTGCCGCGACTTGTGCTGATCGGCACTGGCGCCGTAGCCGGTCAAGGCAATGGCCGGTGTGCTGCGCAAGTGTTCCAGGCTGCGCAGGGCCTTGATCAAGGCATGGCCATCCATGCCCGGCATGCCGATGTCCGAGAGGATGATGTCGTAGCGGTCCTGCCCGGCAGCCTCCAGCGCCTTGCGCGGATCGCTGTAGGCATGCACCACGGCGCTTTCCATCTCCAGCAATTGCTGCATCACGTCCAGCACCTCGATCGAGTCATCCACCAACAGCACGCAGATGCCATGCAGACGGCCCTCGGTCTGTGGCGGCGGGGCATCGGCGCGCTCGTCCTGGCGTGCTGCGCTGAGCGGTAGACGTACGCTGAAGACGCAGCCCTGGCCTAGGCCCGGCGACTGCGCGCGCACCGTGCCGTCATGCGCTTCGACCAGTTGGCGGACCAACGACAGGCCGATGCCCAGTCCTTCGCGGTTGTGGCTGGTGGCGGCAGGGGCGGCCTGGCTGAACAGGTCGAAAATCTTCTCCAGGCTGTCCTCGCGCAGGCCTACCCCTTGGTCGATGACTTGCAGCAGGGCCTGGTCGTCTTCGCGGCTGAGCAGCAGATGAATCTCGCCGCCGTCGGGGCTGAATTTCAGGGCGTTGTTCAGCAGGTTCCAGATGATCTGCTCCAGCCGCGTACTGTCGCCTTCGATGTACAGCGGCTGACCATCGGCCGGCACGCTCAGGCGGATCGTGCAGTTGTGCTGTTCGCTCGACACCACCGCATGAATACCCAGCAGGATCGCGGTGAGATCGACCGATTCGGTCCGCAACTTGAGCTTGCCGGTACGGATACGTGCCACATCGAGCAGGTCGTCGATGATCCGGGCCTGGCTCGACACCGCTTCGCAGATGGTGCTGACCGCCTTGCTCGCGGTGCCTGCACCTTTGATCACGGGCAGGCGGCGGAGGATTTCGGCGTTGAGCTGAATGAGGTTCAGCGGATGCTTGAGCTCGTGGGACATCACCGCGAAGAACTCGTCCTTCAGGTGGCTGGAGGTTTGCGACTCGGCCAGTTGCTTGCTCTGCTCATCGTGCAGGCGCTTGTGGCCGGTGAGGTCGCGGGCGATCTTGACGTAGCCGCGCAGGCTGCTGCCCTTGAGCAGCGAGACCTCGCCGCTGCAATAGAAACGGCTGCCATCCTTGCGCACGTGCCAGCGTTCGTCCTGGCCGCGCCCATTGACCCGGGCGCTGTGCAGTTCGCGCTCGGGCACGCTGCCCTGGCGATCCTCCTCGGTGAAGATCAACTCGTAGTGTCGTCCCAGGACTTCTTCCTTGGTGTAGCCGAAGATCAGGGTAGCGCCGGTGTTCCAGTCGCTGATCGAGCCCTGCTCGTCGAGCAAAATGATAGCGAAGTCATGGGTGCTTTCGGCCACCAGGCGCATGCGTTCCTCGCCCAGGCGCAGGCGTTCTTCGGTGGCGCGGCTCTTGCTGATGTCGATGAAGGTCAACACCGTGCCGTCGATTTTCTGCTCGCTGGAGCGGTAGGCCAGCAGCCGGGTGAAGTACCAGTGCTGGTCCTGGCCGCTGACCTCGCGCTCGATGCTGGTGCCGCCCTGGGCCACGGCGCGGGCGTCGTCGGCCAGCTCCGGATAGTTGAGGCGGTGGGTGATGTCGAGCAGCGAGCGGCCGGTGTCGACCGGCAGCATGTTGAAGATGTCGGTGGCGCGCGGGGTGAACCAGCGGATGCACAGGTTGCGGTCGACGAATACCGTGGCGATGTCGGTGGAGGCGATCAGGTTGCTCAGGTAGTCGTTGACCTTGTCGGTTTCCTCGACTTTGTTCTTGAGTTCGTAGTTGACCGTCAGCAATTCCTCGTTGATCGACTGCAACTCTTCCTTGCTGGTTTCCAGTTCTTCGCTGGCCGAGCGTAGCTCCTCGTTGATGGCCTGCATCTCTTCATTGGAGGCGGTCAGTTCCTCGCTGGAAATCTCCGATTGCTCGATGGTTTCCTGCAACTGCAAGCGCGTGCGCTGCAGTTCACGCTCCAGGTTGGTCAGCACCATGCTGTCGGTCTGGCGGATGCCGCCGGCCAGCGCAATGGAAGGGTCCGGGGCGCGTTCCTCGAAAACCACCAGCAGGCACTCGCTGACGCTGGGGTCGTCCTTGTGCGGGTGGACGACGATTTCCACCTGGATTCGCTCGTCGCCTTCGCCCAATTCGACCGGGCGCGAAGTGACCGCCTGGGAGCCCTGGCGGGCCTGGAACAGGGTGCTGCGCAAGGCCAGGCGCAGGCTGGGCAGCACCAGATTGATCAGGTTGCGGCTCGGCTCGCCGCCGGTCAGTTGCAGAAAGCGACCGACGCCGTCGCTCATGTGCAGGATCATGCCTTCGCCATCGACGATCAGGCTGGGTGGGCTGCGCCGGGCCAGGGCGCGGTGATGGACTTCGGCGTAGGACGGCTTGCGCGCAGCGCGCGTCTTGACCGGCGTGCCCGGGGTGGCGGGCGGCAGGTCCGCTCCGGTCAGCCGGCGTCCGGAGTGGCGCAGGCCACTGGGCATTTCGCGGGCGCGGAAGATGCGGTTGCGCTTGTCCACCGGGGCGAACAGCTCGCCGGCCAGGTCTGCCGACTCGGAGGATCCGAGGAACAGGTAACCGCCGGGGCGCAGGGCGAAGTGGAACATCTGCAGAATGTCGCGCTGCACCTCGCGGTCGAGGTAGATCAGCAGATTGCGGCACACCACCAGGTCGATCTGCGAGAACGGCGGGTCGGACAACAGGTTGTGCCGAGCGAACAGCACCTGCTCGCGCACCTCCTTGCGCACCCGGTAGTGCTGGTCTTCCTTGCTGAAGAACTGGCGTAGCCGCCCGGGCGGCACATCGGTGACGATCGCTTCGGAATAGTTGCCGCTGCGCGCTTGCGTGATGGCGCGCCCGTCCAGGTCGGTGGCGAACACCTGGACCTTGGCCTCGCGCTTCTCCAGGGCCAGTTGCTCGCTGACCAGCATGGCCAGGCTGTAGGCTTCTTCGCCGGTGGAGCAGCCTGCGGACCAGACGCGAATGTCGGCGGGGCCTTCGCCGCTTTCGCCGTCGCTGACCAACTCGGGCAACACATGCCGCTCAAGGGCTTCGAAGGCTTCGCGGTCGCGGAAGAAGTTGGTCACGCCGATGAGCATGTCGGCCAGCAACTCATCGGACTCCTCCGGATGTTGCTCCAGGTAACGGTAGTAGCCGGGCAGGTCGGTCTGCGCGGTCACGTGCAGGCGCCGCTCGATGCGACGCAACACGGTGGCGCGCTTGTAGTGCTGGAAGTCATGGCCGGTGTTGGCGCGCAGCAGCAGGAGGATTTCCTCGAGCAGCGGTTCGGCCTGCTGCGGGTCGCCCTCGCGGATACCCAGCGGCGGCGGCATGTTCTGCTCGTCCACTTCCGGCAGGCGCACTTGCTTGGCCTTGAGCCAGATTTCCATCAACTTCTGGGCCATGTCGGCTGCCGGCATGACGAAGTCCACCAGGCCGGTGGCGATAGCGGCGCGGGGCATGCTGTCGTGCAGGGCGTCGTCTGGTGTTTGCACCAGGGTCACGCCGCCCTGTTCCTTGATCCGCGACAGGCCCACTGCACCATCGGCGCCCGTGCCCGAAAGCACCACGCAGAAGGCGTGGTCCTTGTGCACATCGGCCAGGTCGCGGAAGAACAGGTCAATGGCCACATGGTCGCCACGACGGCGATTGGCCGGGCTGACGCGCAGATAGCCGTCGTTGGTGGAGAGCCGGCTGGCCGGTGAGATCACGTAGACGTGATTGCGCTCGATCGGCACAGGCGCTGTCACCTGGCGCACGGGCATTCGCGTTACGCCCTGAATGATGTGGTCCGCCATGCTCTGATGGTCCGGGGACAGGTGCAGCACCACCACGAATGCCATGCCGCAGTCGGCAGGCATCTGTTCGAAGAAGGTACAGATGGCCTCGATGCCGCCGGCCGATGCGCCGATGCCCACCACCGGAAAATCGAGGTGACTGGGCATCAGTTTGCGATTGACTGGTGAGGCGGTGGGCTGGTTGGAAGACGACGTCATGGCACGGCCTTGTACAGGGCGAGGGGACCACCCAGAGAGGGGAATCGGACAGGGTGAGGGAGTATAGGCTTCGCAGCCTGGGGGACGAAAGCGGTGGCGTAGGGCTCGCTCCTCCGGGATTGGGACTTGGACTTGAACCGCGCAAGAAAGTGCTGAGTTAGCGGCAATGTTCATCGTGGCGCTGCACAACGGCCAATACTGGGGCGCTAAAGTCAGGCCCCGGCGCCTTTAGCGCCGCCGGTCAGAGATTCATCAAAACGATGGAGCGCAGTGTCAGGCGACTGTCGGAACCAGGGTAGGCGTGTGCATCGCGCGCGTACCGGCTGGCCACAGAATCCTTGTAGGAGACATGACATGGCACATGAACCTGAGCAAGACCGCCCGAGCAAGCGCGGCGGCACCCGGCAGCCCAATCCGGGCAATTTCGCTAACGACCCCGAGCGCGCGTCGCGTGCCGGTCAGAAGGGCGGACAGAACTCTGGCGGCAACTTCGCCAATGACCGCGCGCGTGCCTCCGAGGCCGGGCGCCGGGGCGGGCAGAACAGCCGCGGCGGCGCACGTGATGCTTGATGGCTAGACTCTGAACAGGCCCGGTCATCCCTTTGCCTGGGCCAGTGGCAATCCTCAGCCCTGGAGAGCGAATCATGCGTGCATTGACCTATCACGGCGCCGGTGATGTGCGGGTAGACACGGTGGCCGATCCCATTCTGCAAGACCCCGACGACCTCATTTTGCGCGTGACCGCGACCGCGATCTGCGGCTCGGACCTGCACCTTTATCGCGGCAAGATTCCCATGGTCGAGCAAGGCGATATCCTCGGGCACGAGTTCATGGGCATCGTCGAAGAAGTCGGCAGCGGCGTGACGGCGGTGCAGCGCGGGGACCGGGTGGTGATTCCCTTCGTGATCGCCTGCGGTGGTTGTTTCTTCTGCCAGCACGAATTGTTCGCGGCGTGCGAGACCACCAACACGGGTCGCGGCGCCATCCTCAACAAGAAGGCCATCCCGCCGGGGGCGGCGTTGTTCGGCTACAGCCATTTGTATGGCGGCATCGCGGGTGGGCAGGCCGATTACGTGCGGGTGCCGAAGGCCAACGTCGGCCCGTTCAAGGTGCCGGGGCATCTGGCTGACGACAAGGTGCTGTTTCTCTCCGACATCCTCCCAACGGCCTGGCAGGCGGTGGTCAATGCCGACGTGGGCGAAGGCTCTTCATTGGCCATCTACGGGGCCGGCCCGGTCGGCCTGCTGTCGGCGGCGTGCGCACGCATGCTGGGCGTCGAACGCATCTTCATGGTCGACAACTGCGGTTATCGTCTCGATTACGCCCGCCAGGCTTACGGTGTGATTCCCATTGATTTCTCCCACGATGACGATCCGGCCGACACCATCATCCGCCAGACCGCCGGCATGCGCGGGGTGGACGCGGTGATCGACGCAGTAGGCTTCGAGGCCAAGGGCAGCGCTACCGAGTCGGTACTCACCGCTTTGAAGATCGAAGGCAGCAGCGGCAAGGCGCTGCGCCAGAGTATTGCTGCCGTGCGGCGCGGCGGGGTGGTGAGCGTGCCGGGGGTGTATGCCGGCTTCGTCCACGGCTTCCTGTTCGGCGACGCTTTCGACAAGGGCCTGACCTTCAAGATGGGGCAGACCCATGTCCAGCGCTATCTGCCAGCGTTGCTGGAGCATATCGAGGCGGGCCGGTTGAATCCGGAGGCGATCGTCACCCATCGCCTGGCGCTGGAGGACGCTGCGCGTGGCTACGAGTTGTTCGACGAGATGCAGGAGCGCTGCCGCAAGGTAATCCTGCAGCCCGGTGCGGTGCCGGATCCCGAGATCGAGGCCGTGCGCCGAAGCTTGGCGGGGCAGGACTGAACGCACTGTTTATCCACTTGTTCGACAATTTTCTGAATCTTCGCGATGCAGCCCGATCAATCTAGGGTCATCCATGGAGAACAGGAGGCCCAGAAATGCCAGCTCCACAGTTGTACGTCATCGAATACAAGCAGCATGGGCAGCTGCGCAGCTTCATCATTCGATCGGAGCGCATGGACAATGCCGAGGCTTGGCATTGGGCCAGTTGCGATGCGGGGGTGGGCATCATCCCCAAGTTCGGGCGAGAGAAGATCAAGAAAGTCAGCCGGCCCATGGCTGAGCGCTACGGCATTACCGATGTGACCTGGCGGCTGTCCGGAAGCGGTGCCGGACGCAACGGCAGCGACAGCCCGCAACGCACCGAGCCGCTGTCTGGCGGCGAGATGCGTGTGCTGGTGTGATCACCGGGTTAAGTCAGCGCGGCAGCCGCCCGCTGACGAAATGCGCGACATCGTTGAATCCCGGGGTCGAAGCATGTCCTGGGGTGACCAGTGAATCGACGAAGGCTTCGTCTTCAGTGCTGATCTGGACCTCCAGCGCGCCGGCGTAGGTCTGCCACTGCGCCTCGGTGCGCGGGCCGACGATGGCCGAGCTGATCAATTGGTTGTTGAGTACCCAGGCAATGGCGAATTCGACCATGCCGACCCCTTTGGCCTGGGTGTACGCGTGGATCTTCTGGGCAATGGCCAGCGATTCCTGCCGCCATTCCACCTCCATGATGCGTTTGTCCTGGCGCGCCGCACGGCTGCCTTGCTCAGGTGTTGCGCCCGGTGCGTACTTGCCGCTGAGCACGCCGCGCGCCAGCGGGCTGAAGGGCACCACGCCCAAGCCATGGTAGGCGGCTGCCGTGAGCTGCTCGGGCTCGGCCTGGCGGTTGACGATGTTGTACAGCGGTTGGCTGACCACCGGTTTGGCCACACCCAGGCGCTCGGCCAGGTTGCAGATCTCGGCGATGCGCCAGCCGCGGAAGTTGGACACGCCCCAGTAGCGGATCTTGCCTTGCTGCAGCAGGTCCCCCATGGCGCGCACGGTTTCCTCCAGCGGCACCTGGTGGTCCTCGCGGTGCAGGTAGTAGATGTCCAGGTAATCGGTGTTCATGCGCGTGAGCGTGGCGTGCAGGGCATTGAACAGGTGCTTGCGCGACAGACCGCTACGGTTGGGCAGTCCGTCGACCGGTCCATAGCCGCCTTTGGAGGCGACCACCCAGTCCTGACGATTATGCGCCACCGCCTGGCCGACGATTTCCTCAGAGCGTCCGGCGTTGTACACATCGGCGGTGTCGATGAAATTGATGCCCTGGTCCCAGGCCTGACCGATGATTTTCAGCGCGGTCGGAGTGTCGGTCTGTTCGCCGAACATCATGCTGCCCAGGGTCAGGGCGGAAACGTGCAGGCCGGAGCGGCCGAGGGGGCGGTAGCGCATGCTGAAGGTCCTTGCATCGGGAAGGGGATCGGTCCGTTTTACACACAACGCCGCGGCTTTTAAAGGCTGGGCGCGCGTGCCTGGGTGTCGTCCTGGCCAATCAGAAGCGCTGTGCTACTACTTGATAGCGACGTAATGATGATGAGGAAGCGTGTGCATGACGGATGTGACCCTTATTGAAACCGTGAGCGTAGAGTCGCTGACCGAGCTGCTGCAGGATGCCGGCTGTCGGGTCAACCGCAACGAACAGAGCGCTGTGGTGCAGTTGCTCAGCGCCAGTCAGGGCGTGGGCTATGCGGTGCGCTTCGGCAACCGCGCGCCAGGCAAGGACGGCGAATTTCTCGACTTTACCTTCAGTTGTGCGCTGCGCATCCAGGGTGACCTGCCGGACGGCTTGGCTGAACGCTGGAATGCGAGCCGGCGGTTCGCCCGGTTGTCGCTACAAGGTGAATTTCTGGTGATGGAAATGGATGTCGTGGTGGCCGATGGCGTCACCCCGAAGCATCTGCTCGGTAGCCTGCTGCTGTGGGATCGGGTGTTGCAGGAGTTCATCGTTTATCTGCGCGACTACGGGCGTAATAACCCGGTACAGGCCGCGCAGTCGGTCAGCGACGACACGGCTGCGGTCTGAAGGCTGTGCTTCAGCCTGCCCTGCGCAAGGTCAGGTTGATGCGTCGCTCGCCCATTCGTTCATGGCGTCCCGGCTTGATCGGTAACACGCCATGAAATCGCAGCCGGTCCTCGCCGCCCCAGACCAGGACATCGCCATGATTGAGCGGCACCTGTTGCGGGCGGTCGCTGCGCTGATGGCCGCCGAACAGGAACGTGGCTGGCAGGCCCAGTGAAATCGACACGATCGGCTGGGCGAAGTCGCGTTCGTCACGGTCCTGGTGCAGGGTCAGTCGGGTGCCGGGCAGGTAGTGGTTGATCAGGCAGGCGTCGGCGACAAAATCGTCGAAGCCGGCTGCGGCGGCTGCCTGGGTTGCCAGGGACGATAACGTCTCGGGCAGCCTCGGCCAGGGTCGATCAGTGCGCGGGTCGGTGCGGCTGTAGCGGTAGCCGCGCTCATCGCTGACCCAGCCGAACGTGCCGCAGTTGCTCAAAGCCACGGCCATGTGCAGCCCGCCGGGCGTGCGCATGTGCCTGAAGGGCGCCGCGCGCAACACCGGGCGCAGCGCGTCGAGCAACGCTTCGATCCGCGGCAGGGCGAAGCCGGGGAGCAATACGGTGTGGCTGGCCAAGCGCTGGGGCTGCTGGCCGAACAGGTCGAGGTCGGACTGGATCATGGCGCTCACGGGCGGGGACAGGCGCTCAGTGTAGCGTCATGGTCGGGCAGCGCCCATGTCCTCCGGTCGTCCGTAAGCCTTCGTCGCACTGATCTCTAGCAACAAAGTGTTACTCTTTCAAGCCCTGCGACAACAGGCCGCAGCCCATAAATACGGGGCTGCGGGGGAATTGCCGTGTCGTCGTGTGGCCGCTGACGGGGTGTCATGCCAGAATGCCGCGGTTTTCGACCGGTCCTGCGCGAGGACCGGCGCCTCTCCTGTAAAGGATGGTTCCATGACTGATCTACTGACTCGGCGCGCGGTCGTCGCCGGGATGGGTGTACTGGGGCTCGGTCTGCTGGCCGGCTGCAGCCCGGCCCGTGGCCTGGACTTCAAGTACGGCAAGAACATGAGCAACGAGATTCTCGGGCGCAAGTTCAAGCTCAAGGACCCCCAGGGCAACGAGCGGACCTTGTCGAGCTTCTACGGCTCGATGCCGATGATCTTCTTCGGTTTTACCCAGTGTCCAGCCGTGTGTCCGACTGCCCTGGCACGCGCTGCGCAGATCCGCCAACAGCTCAAGGGCCGTGATCGCGATCTGTTCCGGGTGGTGTTCATCACCCTGGATCCGGAGCGCGACACCCCGGAGGTGCTCGACGCCTATGTCAAGGCGTTCGACCCTTCATTCGTCGCCCTGACCGGCACGCCGGAAGAGATCGATGCTGTTGCCCGGGAGTTCAAGGTGTTCTACGAGAAGATCCCGACCGGCGACACGTACACCATTTCCCACTCGTCCACCAGCTACGTCTACGATACCCGTGGCACCCTGCGCCTGAGTCTCGGCCATTCCCTGAACGCCAAGGAATGCGTCGAAGACCTGCGCACATTGATGGAGATCTGCTGAATGTCGATGCAACCGATCAAGCGCGGCCTGGCCGCATTCGCCCTGCTGGGCCTGACCCTGCCGGCGTGGGCCGACACCAGCGTCAAGGACGCCTGGGTACGTGCCAGCGTGCCCCACCAGCAATCGACCGGGGCGTTCATGACCCTTACGGCGACGACCGACAGCAAGCTGGTCGGTGTAGCTTCGCCCGTGGCCAAGACCGTGCAAGTGCACGAGATGACCATGCAAGGCGACGTGATGGGCATGCGTGAGGTGAAGGCCGTGGATCTGCCGGCCGGCAAACCGGTGACCCTGGACCCGAACGGTTACCACGTGATGCTGATGGGGCTCAAGGACCAGGTCAAGGAAGGCCAGCAGGTGCCGCTGACCCTGACCATCGAAGATGCGCAGGGCCAGAAGCAAATCCTGGACGTCCAAGCCCCGGTCAAGCCATTGACTGCCGACATGAGCGGCGGTCACGACCACATGCACATGAAACACTGATCGCCTTGATACCCGTTGGCCGCCCATCAGCCAACGGGTTGGAGGGCTCAACTGCGAAAGCGCGGCAGTGGTCGGTCGACGGTGAGCGAGGTCAGCGTGCGCCGCACCTGGGCTTCGTCGGCCTCAAGCGCCTTGAGGCTGGCGCGGATCTTACCCGCCGCCGGGACATCGCCCTGCCGGTCGATCCAGTCGGCGATCTGTTTGCAGGCGCTGCTCAGGCAGGCCTGGCGCTGGTTCATCAAGTTGATGAGGGTGGTGAGTTCGCGTTCAGACATGACTGCATCCTCCATTCAGCCCCAATCAGTGTAGCAGCGCCTGGCCATCTCGCCGGGTGGGCGCTCAGCGCTGCACACAGGCCAGACGGTAGGCCCCGGGCGTGACCCCATAGGCTTGCTTGAACTGACGGTTGAGGTGGCTCTGGTCGGCGAAGCCCAGGGTAAAGGCCACCTCCAGTGCCGGCAGTCCGCGACGCAGCAGTTCCCTGGCCCGCGCCAGGCGCCGTTGTTTGAGCCAAGCATGGGGCGGCAGTCCAGTGGCCTGGCGAAACACGCGGGCGAAATGGAAAGGCGAGAGGTTGACGGCCGCTGCCAGGCTCTCCAGGGAAGGAGGATCGGCCAATTGGCTTTCCAGCAGTTCCCGCGCCCGCGCCACGGCCAGCGGCTCGTGGCCCGGTGCAGCAGGTTCGGCGCCGTGGCCATGGCGCTGCACCAGTCCCAGCACGGCTTCGCGCCAGGCCGTTTGCTGCTGCAGTGCGCTGGCGCCCTGTTCAGAAAGGCGATGCAGTTGGCTCAGGGCGGCTGCCAGCTGCGGATCCTGGACCACGCTCTGGCGAAAATGCGGCAGGCCACCGCGCCTGAGTTCGAGCTCGTCGAGCACCCCAGTGACCCGTTGTTGCTCGGGGTAGAACGCCCGGTAACGCCAACCGGCCTCGTGCGCCTTCGCGCCGGTGTGCAACTCGTCAGGATTGATCAGCACCACGCTGCCGACCGGCGCCAGATGGTCGCTGCCACGATGCCAGAAGCACTGCGCGCCGGACTCGATCACCGTGAACACGTAGCCTTCGTGCACATGGGGCGCGAAGCGCTGCTGCACGTAGCGGGCGTGCAGCATCTCGACATCGCCGAGCGCAGGCGCCTGCCACAGGTGGATCTGTTCGCGCAGGGGCGTACTCATGCCAGCCAGCTGCGCAGAAGGATGAAGAGCAACATGCTCGCCAGCATGCTCAGCAGTACGCTGCGGGTCAACAGAACGAGTGCGATGGCCACCAAGGCCCCCAGCAGGTACGGGTTCAGCGGGTCCAGGTCGAGCTGATGGCCGGGCAGGAAAATGATCGGCCCACAGATTGCGGTGAGCATGCCCGGTACGGCGAATCCGAGGAACTGGCGCACGTTGGAGCTCAACCGCAGCGGCAGTCGCGGTTCGAGGAACACGTAGCGGTTGAGAAACACCAGCAGACCCATGGCGACGATCAGTAACCAGATCATGGGCGGCTCCTTGTCAACTTCTGGCACACGAAGCCCGCCGCCATGCCCAACAGGCCGGCCAGGACCAAGGCGGTTTCCCAGTGCCAGGTGCTGAACAGCACCGAGCAGAACAGCGACACCGCCACGCACACCAAGGTCGGCAGATTGCTCACACGGGGTGCGATCAGCGCGACGAAGGTGGCGACGATGGAGAAGTCCAGGCCCAACCGGTCCAGGTGCGGGATGCTCTGACCGAGCACGATGCCGGCCAGGGTGAACAGGTTCCAGGCCACATAGAAGGTGAGTCCTACGCCCAAGGCGTACCAGCGGTCGAACTGTTGACGGTCGTGATGGCTGGTCAGCGCGAACAGTTCATCGGTGAGCAGAAAACCCAGGCCCAGCCGCCAGCGCGTCGGCAGGCCACAGATCACCGGCCGCATGGACAGCCCGTAGAGCAGGTGCTGCGAGGTGAGCAGCAGGGTCGTCAACAGGATCGATAGCACGCCGGCGCCGCTCTTGAGCATGCCGATCGCTACCAGTTGTGCGGCGCCGGCAAAGACGATGGCTGACAGACCCTGGCCTTGCCAGGCGCTGAGGTCGGCTTCGATGGCCATGGAGCCGGCCAGCAGGCCCCAAGGCGCCACGGCCAGGGACAGTGGGACGATGGCGAGGCTGCCTTGGACGAACGCCTGGCGGTGATGCAGTGCAGGGCTGGACATGGTGACTTCGAACGTAGGGCAGGGGTAGCCAGCATGCCAGAGCCCATGCGGCAAGGCTTGAACGATCTTGCTGCCTGGGCGCTGGCCCGGGCCAGCCGATGACATTTTTTTCACATCCCCTTGTTAGGATCGCCGCGACCTCAAAGGAGCGATCGATGATTCAAGTGTTGCGCACGCGCGCGGTAAAACTGACCTTGGCGGCCACGGCAGGCGTTGTCGTCAGTGCTTTGGGTTTCTTCGCCTGGCAGAGCTTCTATCCCGTCCAGGCCGCTGATGGTTGGCAGGTTCAGGTGCTGCACGACGACCTGGACAAGGCCGCGTCGCTGCTGCCGCTGGCCGATGGCAGTCTGCTGGTCAGCCGTGAGCTGGACGACGGCAAAGGCAGCATTCTCAAGATCACCCCTCAAGGCGAGCGTCAGGTCCTGATTGATGGGCTGTCCAAGCCTGACGGCATGACAGCGGTGGAGGGCGGCTGGGTGTTCAGCCAGGAGGGTGGGCTGGCGCCGGTCAACCTGTCCCGCGACGGTCAGCTCACAGCCCTGTTCGAAGGCGAGAACGTGCAGGGACTGTGGAACGAGGGCAGCCACCTCTACGCCATCGAGGACCGCAAAGGCGAAGGTCGCCTGATGCGCTACGACTGGAGCACTGGCCAGGTGCAGGTGCTGCGCGCGGCGCTCACCGAAGGCGAGGGCCTTACCCGCTGTGAAGGGGGGCGTCTGCTTTATACCGAAAAAGCGGCCGGGCGCATTCGCGCACTGGGTGACAAGGGCGAGGATCCGGTGGTGGCCGAAGGCCTTCGCCATCCAACCTTCCTGTTTTGCGACCAGCGCGGGTTGTGGATCAGCGAAGACTCGACCCACCGCGCCCGATTGCTGCGCATCGATGCCGATGGTCAGCAGCACACCGTCCTGTCGTTCCTCAAGGCGCCACAGTCGATCGTGCCCGACGGCCAGGGCGGTTATCTGCTCGCCGAAGGTGGACGGGATCGTGTACTGCGCTTGTCGCCGTCTGCGCAGTAGCGCTCGGCGGCCTGTCCCGCCACACTGACCACCCCGATCAGGAGCAGGGCATGGCACTTTCCTCGACCGATTTCACCACCCGGCTGCTGGTCGATGCCGGCATAGGCCCCGGCATGCGTGTACTGGATGTCGGCTGCGGCATGGGCGATGTCAGCTTCATGCTCGCCGAGCTGGTGGCGGCGGACGGGGCGGTGGTGGGCATCGACCCGTTTGCCGCCGCGCTGGCGCACGCGCGCCAGCGCCAGGTAGATAGGCATGTTGCCAACGTCGAATTCGTCGAGTGTGACCTGCATCGACTGCCGGCGTCTCTGGGGCTGTTCGACGCCATCGTCGGGCGTCGAGTGCTCATGTACCAGCCCGATGCCGTGATTGCCGTGCGTCACTTGGCCAGGCTGCTGCTGCCCGGTGGCGTGCTGGTGTTCCAGGAACATGACAGCACGCTGACGCCCGCCAGCCTCGACCCTTTCCCCTTGCATCGCCGTGCCCAGCGCTGGTTGCAGCGCATGATCGCGCATGAAGGCGCCGACTTGCACATCGGTTTCAATCTGCACCGGATCTTCAGCCAGGCCGGGTTGCGGGTCGGTCACCTGCGCGCCGAATGCCTGCTGCAGACGCCTGACAGCCCCTACGGGCTGGCGGCGATCATTCGCGCCTGCCTTCCCCGCATCATCGAGCACGGCATTGCCACCGCGCGACAGGTCAACATCGACACCCTGCAGGCGCGTCTGGACGCCGAGCGGACCGCCTCCACGGGCATCTACATTGGCGACATGGCCTTCGGGATTTGGGCACACAAGCCCTGAACAGGCCGGTGTCACGACTGCGTGCCGGTACAGGCATCTCGCCAACGCCCGCATAGCGGTATACTCGCGGTCCGTTCGACTGTTATCCGAGTATTTCAATGGGTCTTTCCACTACCGCCACTTCCGAGCCGCGCCGTCTGGGCGCGCCGCTCATCGCCCTGGTCCTGTTGCTGACCGGCGCCTGGTTTCTCCAACTCAACGCCAGCTTCAAGCAGATGCTGTTGCTGCTGGTGGGCGCGGCCCTGGGGCTGACCCTCTATCACGCCGCCTTCGGCTTCACATCGGCCTGGCGCGTGTTCATCAACGAGCGGCGCGGCGCAGGGCTGCGTGCGCAGATGGTCATGCTGGCACTGGCGGTCGTGTTGTTCTTCCCGGCCTTGTCTGCCGGCAGCCTGTTCGGTAATCCAGTCAACGGACTGGTAGCGCCCGCCGGAGTGTCGGTGGTGTTCGGCGCCTTCATCTTCGGCATTGGCATGCAACTAGGCGGCGGCTGTGCATCTGGCACCTTGTTCACGGTGGGCGGCGGCAACGCGCGCATGCTGGTGACCTTGCTGTTCTTCATCATCGGCTCGGTCGCCGCGACTCACCACGCCGATTGGTGGTTCGCCTTGCCGTCGTTCCCGGCCACCTCGATCGTCAAGACCTGGGGTGTCGGACCGGCACTGGTCGCCAGCCTTGGGCTGTTCGCGCTGATCGCGTGCGTGACGGTGATCCTGGAGCGACGTCGCCATGGTGTGCTGGAGCGGCCTGTGGGCAGCGAGCACCACGGCGTGCGGCGTTTTCTGCGCGGGCCGTGGCCGCTGCTGTGGGGGGCCATCGCTTTGGCGCTGCTGAACTACGCCACCCTGGCATTGGCCGGCCGCCCGTGGGGCATCACCTCTGCCTTCGCCCTGTGGGGCGCCAAGACCTTGAGTGGGTTGGGCGTTGATGTCGGCAGTTGGGTCTTCTGGCAGGCACCGGCCAACGCCAAGGCCCTGGCATCGCCGCTGTGGCAGGACATCACCACGGTCATGGATGTGGGCATCGTGCTCGGCGCCTTGCTCGCCGCCGGACTGGCGGGTCGGTTTGCGCCTAGCCTGAGGATACCCTTGCCTTCGCTCGTCGCTGCGGTGATCGGGGGGCTGTTGCTGGGGTATGGCTCGCGTCTGGCCTACGGCTGCAATATCGGCGCCTATTTCAGTGGCATCGCGTCCGGCAGCCTGCACGGCTGGCTATGGCTGGTGGCCGCCTATGTCGGCAACGTGATCGGTGTGCGACTGCGTCCGCTGTTCTTCGCCGGTGAGCGGCGTGCTGACAAGCTGACCGGGTGTTGAGCATCGGGTCATCAATCGTGAAGCTGAGAAACTACCTGAGCTTTATCGATAAATAGCTTCAGGTTTTCATCCTAAGTTATTGATGAATAGACATTTTTGGTTTGAGGCTCTGATCAGTAGAGCCTCTGCTGCGAATCATCGACGGGCTACGGCATGCTGCACGCACTGTTCGTAGTACGTCTGCTTGATCGCCTTGGGCGGCAGCCTTGAACGACTGTTGTAGGTCTGTTCAGTGATGCCCATGGCGGTCATGCGCATCCAGGGCTTACCGAAGCGGCGTACCTGCAGTTTCTTGCGCGCTGCATACAGCGTGGCCCCCGACAGTTTGGACTGCTGCGCCTCAGCGGCGATCTGAGCGCCCCATCCACAGACGCTGCGATCGTTCTGGTTCAACGGCCTGGCCTGGGCGTCCCATGCCACGAAAGCCAGCGCACAGCTGGCCAGGGTTGCTAGAAATACACGCATGTTGCTGTCCTAAGCATCTGAAGAAAAAGGGAGTTTGCCTTCGCTTCTGTGGCATCGGGGCCAGCAAATTGCCGTCAGCCGACGGACTGTCACACCCCCATCCAGGGACCATGGCCGCGCGGGGCAGTGTGCTGGCGCCGCGCGAGCATGGGCTGGTGCATCTGAGGCGAGGAATATCGGGTGCATCGATGTGATCGTACAACTGCATGCGTTATGATGGCCGCTGTCTTTTCACGGTGAATCACAACGGCATGACAGAGCAGCACGTACAGCCGCGGACACGACGCAAGCCGCGCAGTTTGGCTCAGGAATTGGTCACGGTGCTCACCGAGCGTATCCGCAACGGCCAGCTCAAGCGCGGCGACAAGTTGCCGACCGAGTCGCAGATCATGCTCGAGGAGGGGGTCAGTCGCACCGTGGTGCGGGAAGCCATCTCGCGCTTGCAGGCAGCCGGGCAAGTCGAAACCCGTCATGGCATCGGCACCTTCGTGCTCGACGCACCGAGCGCTACCGGCTTTCGGATCGATCCTGCGACCGTCGTCACCTTGCGCGAGGTGTTGGCGGTGCTGGAGTTGCGCATCGCCCTGGAGATCGAGGCGGCCGGACTGGCCGCCCAGCGGCGCAGCGACGCGCAGTTGCAGGGCATGCGCACGGCGCTGGACGAGCTCAATGAAGGCGCCGCACAGGCCTGCGATGCGGTCTCGGCGGACTTCCAGTTCCACCTGCGCATCGCCCAGGCCAGCGGCAATCATTATTTCGCCGATATCCTCGCCCACCTGGGTACCAGCATCATCCCTCGCACCCGGCTCAATTCCGCGCGTCTGGCCCACGATGACCAGGCCCATTACCTCAGCCGCCTGAGTCATGAGCACGAGGCCATCTACGAAGCCATCGCTCGCAGTGACAGCGAGGGCGCGAAGTTGGCCATGCGCTTGCACTTGAGCAATAGCCGCGAGCGTCTGCGCCAGGCCCATGCCGCAGCCGAAGAGCAGCACGCGGGGTAGCGAACAGGGGCCTCGAGGCCCCTGGCCGTCGCGTCAGAGCGGTGCGTCACTCCACTGGCCGTTCACCAGTCGCCGCAGCCGCAGTGGATTGGCGTCCTGCAAGGCCAGTGGTAACAGCGCCTGCGGGTAGTTCTGGTAGCACACCGGGCGCAGGAAGCGGTCGATGGCCAGTGTGCCGACCGACGTGCCGCGTGCGTCGGACGTGGCGGGATAGGGGCCGCCATGGACCATCGCATCGCACACCTCGACCCCCGTGGGATAGCCGTTGATCAAGATCCTGCCGACTTTTTCCTCCAGCAACGGCACCAGCCAGGCGTAGGCCTCGAGGTCTTCGGGTTCGCCAATCAGCGTGGCCGTCAGTTGTCCACGCAGGCCCAGCAGCGCGGCGCGTAGCTGAGCGTCGTCAGCGACTTCGACCGCGACCGTGGTGGGGCCGAACACTTCTTCCTGCAGCACCGGGTCGGACGCCACCAGCAAATGGGCGTCAGCCTTGAACAGTTGCGCATGCGCTTGGGTGCCGGTCTGGACCTGACCGGCCAGGTGCTCGATGCCAGGATGCGCATGCAGGTGCGTCAGCCCCTCTTCGTAGCTGCGCAGGCCACCGGTATTGAGCAAGGTCTGTGCGGCTTGCTGTTGCAACTGCTGACCGACATCGCTCAACAATTGACTGAACCCAGGGGATTTCAGGCCGATCACCAGCCCCGGATTGGTGCAGAACTGGCCGGCCCCCAGGCATACCGACCCAGCAAGTTCTCGGGCAATAGCTTCCCCGCGCTGGGTCAGTGCCGCGGGCAGGACGATCACCGGATTGATGCTCGACATTTCAGCGAACACCGGAATGGGCTGGGGGCGTTCGGCGGCCATGCGGCACAGGGCATCGCCACCCTTGAGCGAGCCGGTGAAGCCGACCGCCTGGATGGCGGGGTGCTTGACCAACCCTTCGCCCACGCCTGCACCGAAGACCATGTTGAACACGCCCTCAGGCATACCGGTGCGCCTGGCAGCGCGGACAATGGCGCAGCCGACCAGGTCAGCGGTGGCCATATGCCCGCTGTGCGCCTTGAACACGACTGGGCAACCGGCCGCCAGTGCAGCAGCCGTGTCGCCACCTGCCGTGGAGAAGGCCAGCGGGAAGTTGCTGGCACCGAACACCGCCACCGGACCCACGCCGATACGCATCTGTCGAAGGTCGACGCGTGGCAGCGGCTGGCGCTGTGGCTGGGCCTGGTCGATGCGAGCGCCAAGGTAGTCGCCACGGCGCAGTATCTGGGCGAACAGGCGCATCTGACCGCTGGTACGGGCGCGTTCGCCCTGGATGCGCGCGGTGGGCAGGGCGGTTTCCTGGCAGACGATGGCGACGAAGCGGTCGTCCAGTTCATCCAGCTCGTCGGCGATGGCGTCGAGAAATTCGGCACGCCGTGTCCCAGGCAACTGACGGAATTCGGCGAAGGCGGCCGCTGCCGCGCGAGCAGCTTGATCGACTTCGCTGTCGGTGGCCTGCGCGAATCTGAAGGGCAGTGCCTGCCTCGTACTGGCGTCCAGGCTCTGCAGACGTTGCTGGCCGGCGGCGCTGCGCTGGCCGGCGATGAAGTTGTGGCCGAGGATCTCAGGCATGGGGTGCTCCTGTGGTTGACGCTGGGTGCCTGCTCACCGCCCCGTCAGGTGCGGAAGATGCAGGCCATTTTCAGGTGATCGGTGCTGGATTGAACAAGGTGATGTCGTTGTGCAGCTTGTGGCGCTCGGCCCAGGTCTGTTTGCGGCCACTGGCCACGTCCAGGTAGTAGTGGAACAGCTCCCAGCCCAGCGCCTCGATGCTCGAGCGGCCGCTGGCGATGCGTCCGGCGTCGATGTCGATCAAGTCGGGCCAGCGTTGCGCCAGTTCGCTGCGGGTACATACCTTGACCACCGGCGCCATGGCCAGGCCATACGGGGTGCCGCGGCCCGTGGTGAAGACATGCAGGTTCATGCCCGCCGCCAACTGCAGGGTGCCGCAGACGAAGTCGCTGGCCGGTGTGGCGCAGAAGATCAAGCCCTTGCCGGTGACTCGCTCGCCTGGGCCGATGACGCCCTGAATGGCGCCACTTCCGGACTTGACGATCGACCCCAGGGATTTTTCGACGATGTTCGACAGACCGCCTTTCTTGTTCCCGGGCGTGGTATTGGCGCTGCGGTCGGCTGCGCCCTGTTGCAGGTAGCGGTCGTACCAGTCCATCTCGCGCACCAGCGCCTCGGCCACCTCGGGGGTTTGTGCGCGCGAGGTGAGCATATAGATGGCGTCACGCACTTCGGTGACCTCCGAGAACAGCACCGTGGCCCCGGCGCGCACCAAGAGATCGGCGGCGAAGCCCAGCGCCGGGTTGGCGGTGATGCCGGAGAAGGCATCGCTGCCCCCGCATTGCATGCCCAGGATCAGCTCACTGGCCGGGACCGTCTCGCGGCGGCGCTGATCGAGCTTCTTCAGCCTTGTTTCGGCCAGGTGCATGATCTGTTCGATCATCTCCACGAAGCCCAGCGAGGCATCCTGCAGGCGGTACAGCCAGGGCTCGGCGAGGTCCACGGAGGGGTCGCCCTCGTGCATGACCTGTCCTGCCTGCAATTTCTCGCAGCCCAGGCTGATCACCAGCGCTTCGCCGCCCAGATTGGGGTTGCGTGCCAAGTTGCGTACGGTGCGGATGGGGATATAGGCGTCGCGGGCATTGATTGCCACGCCACAGCCGTAGCTGTGGGTGAGGGCGACCACGTCGTCCACATTGGGATAGCGCGGCAGCAACTCGGCGCGAATGCGCTTGACGGCGTGGTCGAGCACACCCGTCACGCACTGCACGGTGGTGCTGATGCCGAGGATGTTGCGGGTGCCGACGGTGCCATCGGCGTTGCGATAGCCCTCGAAGGTGAAGCCCTCCAGGGGGTGCAAGGCCGCTGGCACGGCATTGCACCGGGGCAGGCTGTCGAGTTCAGGCGCAGCAGGCATCGACAACTGGGTTTCCTGGACCCAACTGCCCTGGCGCAGGTCCTGGAGGGCGTAGCCGATGATTTGCCCATAACGCCGCACCGGCTCGCCTTGGCGGATGTCGACGGTGGCCACCTTGTGGCTTTGTGGCACGCCCTCGATCAGGGTCAGGCCATCGGCGAACCGCGCGCCTTCGCCCAGCCCGCCGTCGTTGACCACCACCACGACATTGTCATCGTCGTGCAGGCGGACGTAGCGGGGCGACTCGGAATGTTCGATCAACTGCATGCTCAAGCCCTTTTTGTCATTCATCTCAGGCGTTCATCCGGCGTTCTTGGTTCAGCTCATCGGCGCGCGGCCGCCAGCCCGCCAGTAGGCGCGGCGGCAGGCTTGGGCGGATCCTTGAGCTCGATACGCTTGATCGGCCCAACGATCACCAGGTAGCTGAACACCGCCACCAGCGCGTTGGCGCCTACATACACCAGTGCCCACTTGAACGAGCCGGTGGCGCTGATGATGTAGCCGATGACAATCGGTGTGGTGATCGAGGCGATGTTGCCGAAGGTGTTGAACAGCCCGCCCGAGAGACCGGCGATCTGCTTGGGCGAGGTATCGGCGACCACGGCCCAGCCCAGCGCGCCGATGCCTTTGCCGAAGAAGGCCAGGGTCATGAAGCCGACCACCATCCACTCGGCCTCGACATAGTTGCAGAACACCATGGTGGTGGAGAGCATGAGGCCGCAGACGATCGGCAGCTTGCGCGAGAAGGTCAGCGAGTTGCCGCGTCGCAGCAGCCAATCCGACAGTACGCCGCCCAAGACACCGCCGATGAAGCCGCAGATGGCCGGCAAGGAGGCGATGAAGCCCGCCTTGAGGATGGTCATGCCGCGCTCTTGCACCAGGTACACCGGAAACCAGGTCAGGAAGAAGTAGGTGATGGCATTGATGCAGTATTGGCCGAGGTAGACCCCCAGCAGCATGCGACTGGTGAGCAGTTGCTTGATGTAGCCCCATTTCGGTCCGTCGTTGCCGCGTTTCTGGTCCATGTCCACCAGGCCGCCGTTGCGTTCGATGTGTTCGAGTTCGGCCGGACTGATACGCGGGTGCTGGCGTGGGTTGTAAATGGTTTTCATCCACACCGCCGAGAACAGGATGCCCAGGCCACCCATGACCACGAACACATGTTCCCAGCCGAAACTGAACACGATCCAGCCCATGAGCGGGGCGAACAGGGCGGTGGCGAAATACTGCGCCGAGTTGAAGATCGCCGAGGCGGTGCCACGCTCGGCGGTGGGAAACCAGGCCGCGACGATGCGGGCGTTGCCCGGGAACGACGGGGCTTCGGCGAAGCCGACCAGAAAGCGCAGGGTGAACAGCGTGACCACCGCCCAGGCGACCGGCAGGCCGCCGACGAAGCCTTGCAGCAGGGTGAACAGCGACCAGGTGAAGATGCTGAAGGCGTAGACATTCTTCGAACCGAAGCGATCGAGCAGCCAGCCACCGGGAATCTGTCCGGCCACGTAGGCCCAGCCAAATGCCGAGAAGATGTAGCCCAGAGTGACTGCGTCGATGCCCAGGTCCTTCTGCAGGCTGGAGCCGGCGATCGCGATGGTGGCGCGGTCGGCATAGTTGATCGTGGTCACCAGGAACAGCATGAACAGGATCAAGTAGCGCACGTGCGTTGTTTTCGTCGCTTGCATGCGGTTGAACTCCCACTAGTTATTGTTGTGCGGGGCGGTCGAATTGTAGGCCGGAGCAGCTGTGCTCCGGCGGCGGCCTGTGCTGGCCGCAGGGCTGCGCCTATTGCGGGCCCATCTTGTCCATCAGCGCGGCGAGCATCTGGTATTCCTCGTCGGTCAGGTCGGTCAGCGGTGTGCGCACGGGACCGGCGTCGTAGCCGGCGATACGGGCACCGGCCTTGACAATGCTCACGGCGTAGCCAGCCTTGCGGTTGCGGATGTCCAGATACGGCAGGAAGAAGTCATCGATCAGTTTGCCGACGGTCGCGTGGTCGTCGCGGGCGATGGCGTTGTAGAAATCCATGGCGGTCTTGGGCACGAAATTGAACACGGCCGAGGAATACACCGGCACGCCCAGTGCCTTGTAAGCCGCTGCATAGACTTCAGCGGTCGGCAAGCCGCCCAGATAGCTCAGGCGATCGCCCAAGCGACGGCGGATAGACACCATGAGCTCGATATCGCCCAGGCCATCCTTGTAGCCCACCAGGTTCGGGCAGCGTTCGGCAAGCTGTTCCAACTGGGTTGCGTTCAGCCGGCAGACGTTACGGTTGTACACCACGACGCCGATCTTGACCGACTTGCACACCGCCTCCACATGGGCGGCTACCCCGTCCTGGCTGGCTTCGGTGAGGTAGTGCGGCAGCAGCAGCAGCCCTTTGGCGCCAAGGCGCTCGGCTTGCTGTGCATATTCGATGGCCTGGCGAGTGGCGCCACCGACCCCGGCCAGGATCGGAACCGAGGTGGCGCAGGTGTCCACGGCAGTCTTGATCACCTGGCTGTATTCGCTGGCAGCGAGGGAGAAGAACTCGCCGGTGCCGCCAGCGGCGAACAGCGCGCTGGCGCCGTAGGGGGCGAGCCATTCCAGGCGCTTGACGTAACCGGCGGGGTTGAAGTCGCCGTGAGCGTCGAAGTCGGTGACCGGGAAGGACAGCAAGCCGTGGGAGAGGATGGATTTCAGTTCTTGTGGATTCATTGTTGGACGCATCCTATGGCGCTTGAGGAGGAAAGGGTTCAAGGCTAGAGGTAAGTTATCGTACAACTGAAATTCTGCAAAGTGGTCTGTTGAAAAATTTCGATGCCAGGCGACGGAGATCGAGAGGGTGAGAAGCAGGCAAGCTGTTCGATCAGCACTGAGTAGGATCAGCTAGCTGCTTACGGTTGCAGGTGTTTGGGAGGAGCGGGTAGGCGTCTGCCCAACGTGATCGACTACTTGAAGGTTCAAGCAGGACTACTCAAAGTCATCGTATGTCTAAGTCGCAGGGCCGTGAGTGGTGCTGATCATGTCTGGTTCGCACGTCAAAGGCAGACAGTCCCACTGCGGAACGACATTGCGTCGTCCCGCGATCAGGGTATCAAGCACGCGATCAGGCCGCCTGATGGCGTTTTCCGGCCTGAGCTTTACGTACCTGGGCGCGGCACGCCTCGCCAAAGGCCTGGAACAACTTGATCGAATCCGGGTTCTTCGCGGCCTGCCATTCCGGATGCCACTGCACCGCGAACAGGAAGGGCGAAAGGTTTGGTGCATGAATGGCCTCGACCAGACCGTCTTCGGCACGCGCAATGGGCTGCAAGCCTTCCCCGAGGTTGCGCAAGCCTTGACCGTGGAGCGAGTTCACCCGGATCTGATCGCTACCCAGGGTGTCGCGCAGCCAGGTGCCTGGTTCAATGGTGACGCTGTGGGAAGCGGCATACTGCACCTCGACCGGATCATCAGGATTTTCCCGATGGTCGTTGAAACCGGGCTCGGCGTAGACCTTCTGATAGATGTCGCCACCGAGGGCCACGTTGATTTCCTGCATGCCACGGCAGATGCCGAAGATGGGCAGGCCACGGGCGATGGCCAGTTGTACCAGGGGGATGTCGAACAGGTCGCGATCCTTGTCCTGCGCTTTGCCGGGCGTTTCGTTCTGCTGACCGTACAGGGTCGGATCGATGTTGCTGCCAGCGCCGGTCAGGTACACGCCATCTGCCATATCCAGGTAGGCTTCGAGCGCCTCCGTACCACAGCAAGTGGGGACCAGAACCGGGATGCAGTCGGCGAAGTCGACCAGGGGCGTGATGTACTTGTGGGTCATGACCTGGTAGTCGTGACCTTTGCGCTCTTGGGTGCCCATGGTCATCAGGACGACGGGTTTGCGCAGGGCGGGTTGCTTGTTGCCAATGTTGCTGTTGGACATATGTCACCTTGGGACAGGTACTACCTGTCGTTGTTATGCAGGCGCGCGGCCTGAAGCCTGAAGTGCGCGGCCTGAAGCCCCGAGCACTGCCGGCGCAGCGATTGGCTGCGAAACCGGTCGGGGCATGGGATCTAGCTTGCCAGAGCCGTTCGATATGTCAAACGACTGAGCGGGCGGTTTAACGCGGTTTTCCGGGGTGTGCAGGGCTGCATGCCCGAGGCTGTAGGGGTTTGCCAGGGGCGCGGGTCAATAATAATTAACGATGCAGTTGGATCATTGCAGCGTTGCAATGAAGCGCAATGACCGCATGTGGTGATCGTCAGATTTGACAATGTGGCGGTGCTGGCCGAAGAGTGTCTGTCCTGTCACCGACCCGCTATCACTGCAAGGAGCCGTGTATGTCCGTGTCCATAGAACCCTTGATTCGTGTACCTCTGGCCGAGTTGCAGGCGCTGTTGCAGCAGGTTTTCCAGCGTCACGGCTGCAGCGAAGCGGTGGCCGGTGTGCTCGCCGCTAATTGCGCGAGCGCCCAGCGTGACGGCGCGCACAGCCATGGCGTGTTCCGTATGCCGGGATACGTTTCGACCTTGGCCAGCGGTTGGGTCGACGGGCGTGCGGTGCCTGAGGTCAACGATGTCGCGGCGGCCTTCGTGCAGGTCGATGCCAAGGGCGGTTTTGCCCAGCCGGCCCTGGCTGCGGCCCGGCAACTGCTGGTGCAGAAGGCGCGTAGTGCTGGCATTGCGGTGCTGGCGATACACAACTCCCATCATTTCGCGGCGCTGTGGCCGGACGTCGAACCGTTCGCCGAAGAGGGCCTGATCGCCCTGAGCGTGGTCAACAGCATGACCTGCGTGGTGCCCCATGGCGCGCGCAAACCTTTATTCGGCACCAACCCGATTGCCTTCGCCGCGCCCTGCGCCGGGCATCCGCCGATCGTCTTCGACATGGCCACCAGCGCCATGGCCCATGGCGATGTGCAGATCGCTGCGCGTCAGGGTGAGCAACTGCCGACCGGCGTGGGGGTTGATGCCGCCGGTGAGCCGACCACCGATCCCCAGGCGATGCTCGACGGCGGCGCCTTGCTGCCGTTCGGCGGACACAAGGGGTCGGCGCTGTCGATGATGGTCGAGCTCCTGGCCGCAGGACTGACGGGCGGGCACTTTTCGTGGGAGTTCGACTGGTCTCAGCACCCTGGCGCGAAGACGCCCTGGACCGGCCAGTTGATCATCGTCATCGACCCCGCCAAGAGCACAGCCACACCGTTTTCCTACCGCAGCGCCGCGTTGGTGGAGCAGATGCACGCCGCGGGCTTGTCGCGCTTGCCGGGGCAGCGGCGGTTCATCGAGCGTGAGTTGTCGTCAGACCGAGGCGTATCGGTCACCGAGGTACAGTGGCTGGAGCTGCAAGGGATGCTGGAGAGGCAAGTCGACGAGTGAATGATTCGCTTGATTTTAGTGGCTCAAGACAACATGACTTCAGCTCGGTCTCTTGGTCGATTCCAGCAAGGCGCAGGCCTTCGATTTTTCGTACCAAAGTTCGCAAGGTATGTGTTCATTCGCACTGGGAATTTCAGTGGGAACTGGCACCTGAGCGATCAAAAAACTTGGCACGCTTAGACAATAGGAAACTGCCGAGGAGTATCAAAGCCCAGCCCCACCAAGCACCGTCCAATTGAAGAAATCGTTTAACGCCCAGTGTTGACCAAACGGCTACACCTACCATGATTAATGCGAGACCTAAATGCCTACGAATGCGAGGCGATTCGCACAGCCACTCCAGCAGGAAGCCTATCAGTAGTAGTGCAAGTGCCAGGTAGATTTCAGTCATTTCAGATCTAGATAATGAGCATGGTGGTTGATACTTGAGGTCCGATACCACTTTTAACCTCAGCCTGGAGAACTACCATAACATCGCCGGCATGGTAGGGCGTCAACGCTTTCCGAGTCGCGAGCGCCGCGGCACTACCGGATACGCCACCTACCGCCCCTTTGGCCAATTTGCCAGATACTTTCGGCATTACCCACCCGGCGCCACGGGCAACGATCAAGCCGACCAGTGATGCAATTGTGATTTTGTTTTCGTTAAGTCTGTCGGCTTGCTGTCTGCTGAGAGGCCTGGAGACAGAGACTTGCAGGGTGCAAACACGTTCATCAGCAAGCATTCGCTGCTAAAGCTCTCGCATGGCACTCACCACTTTATAGTGTGCTCCATGGACGGAGGGGAGATTGGTTTCGGGGAAGTCGCAGCATTCCCCAGGTCTTATGATAAATACACTTACATCAAAAGCTATGGCGTAACGACCGATAGAGTGATACGTCCTTCCAGGTTTCATGACCTCTCCTGGCGGGGCCTGCATAACGTCGATGCCGCAATGACAACAAGATAAATCGTTGCGCAGGCACAGCAAGACGGCCCTTTCTGAAAGATCCGTGGTGCGTTTCCGCTCAATTTTCCATGCTGTCATAACCCTCGGCATTGCAACGCCGCACACCCACCTTGCACATCCAGTGATGTTCCTCGCTCGCTCCTGCAGGTATGCTCGGGCCTGTCCTTCCGACTGTCCTGATTCCAAGGAGCTGCGCGCTGTGTTCAAACATGTCGATGCCTATGCCGGCGACCCGATTCTCTCGTTGATGGAGGCCTTCAAGGCCGATTCGCGGACCGACAAGGTCAATCTGAGTATCGGCCTGTACTACGACGAAGCCGGCGTGGTGCCGCAGTTGGCGTCGGTGGGCGAAGTCGAGAAGCGTCTGGCCGGCCAGCCGCACGAGGCGTCGCTGTACCTGCCGATGGAAGGCCTGGCCAGCTACCGCCAGGCGATCCAGGCGCTGCTGTTCGGTGCAGACCACCCCGCAATCATCGAGGGCCGAGTGGCCACGGTGCAGACGGTTGGCGGTTCGGGGGCGCTGAAAGTCGGCGCCGACTTCCTCAAGCGCTATTTCCCGCAGGCCGAGGTCTGGGTCAGCGATCCAACCTGGGACAACCACCGCGCCATCTTCGAAGGCGCCGGATTCAAGGTCCATACCTACCCGTATTTCGACCCAGCCACCCGTGGCCTCGACTTCGAGGGCATGTTGGCGAGCCTGCAGGCGCTGGCGCAACAGAGCATCGTGCTGCTGCACCCGTGCTGCCATAACCCGACGGGCGTCGATCTGAGCCAGGACCAATGGCAGCAGGTGGTCGAAGTGGTCAAGGCGCGCCAATTGATCCCGTTCCTCGACATCGCCTACCAAGGCTTCGGCGAGGGCTTGGTCGAGGACGCCTACGCCATCCGCGAAATGGCCCGTGCCGGCGTGCCTTGCCTGGTCAGCAATTCCTTCTCGAAGATATTCTCGCTGTACGGCGAGCGGGTAGGGGGGCTGTCGGTGGTCTGTGACGACATCGCCAGCGCGCACAGCGTGCTGGGTCAGCTCAAGGCGACCGTGCGCCGCAACTACTCCAGCCCGCCCAGCCATGGCGCGCTGCTGGTCGCCGGCGTGCTGGGCGACGCGCAGTTGAACGCGCAATGGCAAGCGGAAGTCGGCGCCATGCGCACGCGGATCCTGGCCATGCGTCAAGGCCTGGTCGAGGCATTGGCCCGACACCTGCCAGGCCAGGACGTCCAGTTCTTCCTGCGCCAACGCGGCATGTTCAGCTACACCGGCTTCAGCCCCGAGCAGGCGCGTCGTCTACGTGACGAGTTCGGTGTGTACATTCTCGACAGCGGTCGAGTGTGCATGGCCGGGCTGCGTGAGGATAACCTGCAGCGCGTCGCCGAGGCCTTCGCGGCGGTGCAGCAGGGCTGATCCGAGCGCCCTCTGGAAGCGGCTCCACGCCGTTCCAGAGGGCAGCGTTTCCCTGCTACACCTGTCCCTCATGCCAACAGGGCTTCGCATTCGCCCCCATTCAGTGCACAATCGCGCCCCTCTTTTTCGGTTGGGGGTGGCGTGAGTCTCGTGTCTCGCCATGCTCAGCCTGTTGCAGTCTTGCGAGTGGAGTTGCACCCGGATGAATGAGCAGGCCCAAAGCGTCGAGCAACGCTTCGAATCGACCCAACACGCCGCCCTCGGCAGCTGGTCACGTCAAGACACCACCTGGATGCTGGGCCTGTTCGGCACGGCCATTGGTGCCGGTACGCTGTTCCTGCCGATCAACGCCGGTCTTGGTGGCTTCTGGCCGCTGCTGGTCTTGGCTGCGCTGGCATTTCCCATGACCTACTACGCGCACCGGGCCTTGACCCGCTTCGTGCTCTCCGGCAGCAAGGAAGGCGACATCACCCAAGTGGTCGAAGAGCATTTCGGCATCACTGCTGGCGCGCTGATCACCGTGCTGTACTTCTTCGCCATCTTCCCGATCCTGCTGATCTACAGCGTGGCGCTGACCAACACCGTGGCCAGCTTCATGGAGCACCAACTGCACATGACCCCGCCACCGCGGGCGATCCTGTCGTTCGTGCTGATTCTCGGCCTGCTGGCTATCGTGCGCTGCGGCGAGCAGGCCACGGTCAAGGTCATGAGCCTGCTGGTGTATCCGTTCATCGTCGCCCTGGCGCTGTTGGCGCTGTACCTGGTGCCGCATTGGAATGGTGGCATCCTCGATACCGCGCACCAGGTGCCGTCCGGCTCGTCGCTGCTGCATACCCTGTGGCTGGCGATTCCGGTGATGGTGTTCTCGTTCAACCATTCGCCGATCATTTCGGCGTTCGCCGTGGACCAGAAACGCCGCTACGGTGCCCATGCCGATGAGCGCAGCGGGCAGATCCTGGCGCGGGCGCACCTGCTGATGGTGGCGATGGTGCTGTTCTTCGTGTTCAGTTGTGTTCTGACCTTGAGCAGTGCGCAACTGGCCGAAGCCAAAGCGCAGAACCTGTCGATCCTGTCGTACCTGGCCAACCACTTCAGCAACCCGGCCATCGCTTTCGCCGCGCCGCTGATCGCCTTCGTGGCCATTGCCAAGTCGTTCCTGGGCCACTACATCGGCGCCAGCGAAGGCCTCAAGGGCATCATCGCCAAGACCGGCGCTCGCCCGGGCGCCAAGACCCTGGATCGTGTCGTGGCGGCGCTGATGCTGGTGGTGTGCTGGATCGTCGCCACGCTCAACCCGAGCATCCTGGGCATGATCGAGTCGCTCGGTGGTCCGATCCTGGCGGTGCTGCTGTTCCTGATGCCGATGTATGCCATTCGCCGCGTGCCGTCGATGCGCAAATACAGCGGCGCGCTGTCGAACCTCTTCGTCGTGGCGATCGGCCTGGTAGCCCTGAGCTCGGTGGTCTACGGCCTGTTGGCCTGAGTGAGTCAAAGCCTGCGGGCTTGCCCGCTTGCAGCCTGGCGCTAAAAACGATTAACTCGGGATCCTTTTCAAACCCATAAGGATTCGCGCCATGGCTCAAGTGACTCTCAAAGGCAACCCGGTTCAGGTCAACGGCGAGCTGCCCAAGGTCGGTGCCCAGGCGCCGGCCTTCTCCCTGGTTGGCGAAGGTCTGGCCGACAAGTCGCTCCAAGACTATGCCGGCAAGCGCAAAGTGCTGAACATCTTCCCCAGTGTCGACACCCCCACATGCGCCACCTCGGTGCGTAAATTCAACGCCCAGGCCAACGACCTGCCCAACACCGTGGTGCTGTGCATCTCGGCCGACCTGCCGTTCGCCCAGGCCCGTTTCTGTGGCGCCGAGGGCCTGACCAACGTGCACAACCTGTCCACGCTGCGCGGACGTGAGTTCATCGAGCAATACGGCGTAGCCATTGCCGATGGTCCGCTGGCAGGCCTGACCGCCCGTGCCGTGGTGGTGCTGGACGAACAGGACAAGGTGTTGCACGCCGAGTTGGTCAAGGAAATCGCCGACGAGCCGAACTACGACGCGGCGCTGGCTGTCCTCAAGTAAGCCTGCGCTAACGTCGCTGCGCGCTGTGCACGCAGCAGCCTCGCCGAAAATACGCGGCAATACGGCCCGGACGCCTTTCCGGGCCGTTTTCATTTAAAGTTCATTGTTTTAGCAACGTCAGCCAATGGTAAATCCCTGGTAAAGCTCCTTTGCTAAACCGATGCCAGTGCTTATCGTTCAGCCTCTCCGGCCGCCACTCTCTGAACAAGGTTCGTTCAATCCATGCAAGCTTCCGTTTCCCGCTCCCCCCGTCGCTGGCTGATCGGCCTGCTGATCCTGCTGCTGGTGGCCCTGCTGGCCTGGTGGCTGTGGCCTGCGGCTGCGCCCAAGCACACGGACCCGGCGGTACGCATGGGCAAGGGCGGGCGACCGGGTTTCGGCGCGTCCAGCGATCCAGTGCCCGTGCGCGTGGAGCCGGTCCGCGTCGGTGATTTCCCGCTGTATTACAAGGCCTTGGGCACCGTGACGGCGACCAGCACGGTCAACGTACGCAGCCGCGTCGCTGGCGAGCTGGTGAAGATTCACTTCACGGAGGGCCAGCAGGTGAAGGCCGGTGACCTGCTTGCCGAGATCGACCCGCGGCCTTATCGCATCGCCCTGCAACAGGCCGAAGGCACCCTGGCGCAGAACCAGGCGCAGCTCAAGAATGCCCAGGTCGATGTGGCCCGCTACAAAGGCCTTTACGCCGAAGACAGCATCGCCAAGCAGACCCTGGACACCGCCGAGGCTCAGGTCGGTCAGTTTCAGGGGCTGGTCAAGACCAACCAGGCGGCGGTCAACGATGCGCGGCTGAACCTGGAGTTCAGCCAGATCCGTGCCCCAATCAGCGGGCGTCTGGGCCTGCGTCAACTGGACCTGGGCAATCTGGTGGCGGCCAACGACACCACGGCGCTGGTGGTGATTACCCAGACCGAGCCGATCAACGTTGTCTTCACCCTCCCGGAAACCGAACTGGGTACCGTGCTGGACCGCTATCGCAGCGGCGCACGGTTGGCCGTCGAAGCCTGGGACCGGGGCGACAGCAAGCTGCAGGCCACCGGCGTGCTCGGCAGCCTCGACAACCAGATCGACACCAGTACCGGCACCCTCAAGTTCAAGGGCCTGTTCGAGAACAAGGACCGGGCCCTGTTCCCCAACCAGTTCGTCAACGTGCGCCTGCTGGCCGACACCCTCAAGCAGGTGGTGCTGGCCCCGGCAGCGGCAATCCAGTTCGGCAACGACGGCACCTTCGCCTATGTGGTCGGCGCCGACGACAAGGTCAATGTGCGTAAGCTCAAGGTCGGTGCCAGCGATGGCATCAACAGCGTGATCCTCGATGGCCTCAAGGATGGCGAGCGCCTGGTCCTGGAAGGCACCGACCGCCTGCGCGAAGGCACTCAGGTCGAGATCGTCGACGACAGTTCACAGGTGCCCGCCACTCCGGGTCAGCACCTGCAAGGCCAGGAAACCAAGGACGCCACCCAGGCCGGTGAGTCGAGCAAGGCGGGCGCATGAACATCTCGCGGCTGTTCATCCTGCGCCCGGTCGCCACCACGCTGACTATGCTGGCCATCGTGCTGGCTGGCCTGATCGCCTACACCCTGCTGCCGGTGGCGGCCTTGCCGCAGGTGGACTATCCCACCATCCGGGTCATGACCCTGTACCCCGGCGCCAGCCCGCAAGTGATGACCAGCGCGGTCACCGCACCGTTGGAGCGTCAGTTCGGCCAGATGCCGGGGCTGAGCCAGATGGCCTCGACCAGCTCCGGCGGCGCCTCGGTCCTGACCCTGCGCTTCAACCTGGACATGAACATGGATGTCGCCGAGCAGCAGGTGCAGGCGGCGATCAATGCCGCCAGCAACCTGCTGCCCAGCGACTTGCCGGCGCCGCCGGTGTACAACAAGGTCAACCCGGCCGACACGCCGGTACTGACCCTGGCCATCAGCTCGCGCACGCTGCCCTTGCCCAAACTCAACGATCTGGTCGATACCCGGGTGGCGCAGAAGATCGCGCAGATCAGCGGCGTCGGCATGGTCAGCATCGCCGGTGGCCAGCGCCAGGCGGTGCGCATCAAGGTCAATGTCGATGCCTTGGCGGCCAACGGCCTGAGCCTGGACGACGTGCGCACGTTGGTCGGCGCCTCCAACGTCAACCAGCCCAAGGGCAACTTCGACGGGCCGACGCGGGTGTCGATGCTCGACGCCAACGACCAACTGCGCTCCCCTGAGGAATACGCCAACCTCATTCTCAAGTACAGCAACGGCGCGCCGCTGCGTTTGAAGGACGTCGCCGAGATCGTCGATGGCGCGGAAAACGAACGCCTGGCCGCCTGGGCCAATGAAAACCACGCCGTGCTGCTGAACATCCAGCGTCAGCCTGGGGCCAACGTCATCGATGTGGTCGACCGCATCAAGACGATGTTGCCGTCGATCACCGACAACCTCCCGGCGGGCCTGGACGTCAGTGTGCTCACCGATCGCACCCAGACCATCCGCGCCGCCGTGCGCGACGTCCAGCATGAACTGCTGTTCGCCATTGCCCTGGTGGTGATGGTCACCTTCCTGTTCCTGCGCCGCTTCAGCGCCACGATCATTCCTTCCATCGCCGTGCCGCTGTCGCTGGTCGGCACCTTCGGTGTGATGTACCTGGCCGGCTTCTCCATCAACAACCTCACGCTGATGGCCCTGACCATCGCGACAGGATTCGTGGTGGACGATGCCATCGTCATGCTGGAGAACATCTCGCGCCATATCGAGGAAGGCGAAACGCCGCTGCAGGCCGCGCTCAAGGGCGCGCGGCAGATCGGTTTCACCTTGATTTCGCTGACGTTCTCGTTGATCGCGGTGCTGATCCCCTTGCTGTTCATGGCCGACGTGGTCGGCCGGCTGTTCCGTGAGTTCGCCATTACCCTGGCGGTGGCGATCCTGATCTCGCTGGTGGTGTCGCTCACACTGACACCAATGATGTGCGCACGGCTGCTCAAGCGCGAGCCCCGGGAAGAGGAACAGGGCCGTTTCTACCGCGCCAGCGGCGCCTGGATCGACTGGTTGATCAAGCGCTACAGCCATGGCCTGCGCTGGGTGCTGCGGCATCAACCGCTGACGCTGCTGGTCGCGCTGGCCTCGTTGGCGCTCACCGTCGTGCTCTACGTCATCGTGCCCAAGGGCTTCTTCCCGGTGCAGGACACCGGCGTCATCCAGGGCATTTCCGAGGCGCCGCAGTCGATCTCGTTCGCCGCCATGAGCGAACGTCAGCAGGCGCTGAGCCAGGTGATTCTGCAGGATCCGGCGGTGCAGAGCTTGTCGTCCTATATCGGTGTGGACGGCGACAACGCCACCCTCAATAGCGGTCGCCTGCTGATCAACCTCAAGCCCCATGCCGAGCGCGACGTCACCGCCAGCCAGGTGATCGCCCGGCTGCAGCCGCAACTCGAGCGCCTGGTCGGCATCCGCCTGTTCATGCAGCCGGTGCAGGACCTGAGCATCGAGGACCGCGTCAGCCGCACCCAGTACCAGTTCAGCCTGTCGTCGCCCGATCCGGACATGCTCGCCGAATGGAGCGGCAAGTTGGTGCACGCGCTGCAGCAGCGCTCCGAGCTGACCGACGTGGCCAGCGACCTGCAGGACAAGGGGCTGCAGGTGTACCTGGCGATCGACCGCGACATGGCCAGCCGGCTGGGCATCAGCGTGGCGCAGATCACCAACGCGTTGTACGACGCCTTCGGTCAGCGGCAGATTTCCACCATCTACACTCAGGCCAGCCAGTACCGCGTGGTGCTGCAGGCCCAGGCGGCCGCCAACATCGGTCCGCAGATGCTCGAATCGATCCACGTCAAGGCCGCCGATGGCGGACAGGTACGCCTGTCGGCGCTGGCCCGGATCGAGCAGCGCCAAGCGCAGTTGGCAATTTCCCACATCGGCCAATTCCCGGCGGTGATGATGTCCTTCAACCTCGGCCAGGGCGTTTCGCTGGGCGAAGCGGTGCAGGTGATCGAACAGGTGCAGCGCGACATCGGCGTGCCGCTGGGGGTGCAGACGCGCTTCCAGGGCGCCGCCGAGGCCTTCCAGGCCTCGCTGTCGAGCACCTTGCTGCTGATTCTCGCCGCCGTGGTGACCATGTACATCGTGCTCGGCGTGCTCTATGAGAGCTACGTTCATCCCGTGACCATTCTGTCGACGCTGCCTTCGGCGGCGGTCGGGGCGTTGCTGGCGTTGCTCATCAGCGGCAATGACCTGGGCATGATCGCCATCATCGGCATCATCCTGTTGATCGGCATCGTCAAGAAGAACGCGATCATGATGATCGACTTCGCCCTGGAGGCCGAGCGTCACCAAGGCATGAGCCCGCAGGAGGCGATCTACCAGGCCGCGTTGCTGCGCTTCCGGCCGATCCTGATGACCACCTTGGCCGCGCTGTTCGGTGCCTTGCCGCTGATGCTGGCCACGGGCTCCGGCGCCGAGCTGCGCCAGCCCCTGGGCCTGGTGATGGTCGGTGGATTGCTGGTGAGCCAGGTGCTGACCCTGTTCACCACCCCGGTCATCTACCTGTACTTCGACCGCCTTTCGCGCCGCTGGCGGCGCAGCCCCGCGCTGGAGACTCAGGTATGAGTGGCAAGCGCGAAGCGGCGAGCTGCGAGCTGATTGCGAAGCGCTCGGGCACGACACGCGCAGACGCCGCGGCTTGCCGCTTGCCACTTGAGGCTTGCAGCACGCCACGACCGGCAGGGAGCGCTCGATGAACCTGTCCGGCCCGTTCATTCGCCGGCCCGTGGCGACCATGCTGCTGAGCCTGGCGATCATGCTGCTTGGCGGCGTGAGTTTCGGTCTGCTGCCGGTTTCGCCGCTGCCGCAGATGGACTTTCCGGTCATCGTAGTGCAGGCCAGCCTGCCGGGGGCCAGCCCGGAGGTCATGGCCTCGACTGTGGCCACGCCGCTGGAACGCAAGCTGGGCAGCATTGCCGGGGTCAACGTGCTGACCAGCAATTCCAGCCAAGGCTCCACGCGAGTGATCATCGGTTTCGAGCTGGGCCGCGACATCGACGGTGCCGCGCGCGAGGTCCAGGCTGCGATCAACGCCACGCGCAACCTGTTGCCCAGCGGCATGCGCAGCATGCCGACCTACAAGAAGGTCAATCCGTCGCAGGCGCCGATCATGGTGCTGTCGCTGACCTCCGACGTCCTGTCCAAAGGCCAGCTGTACGACCTGGCGGACACCATCCTGTCCCAGAGCCTGTCACAGGTCACCGGGGTGGGCGAGGTGCAGATCGGCGGCAGCTCGTTGCCAGCGGTGCGCATCGAGCTGGAACCGCAACTGCTCAACCAGTACGGGCTGTCCCTGGACGAAGTACGCACCGCGGTGGCCAATGCCAACCAGCGCCGCCCCATGGGTTTCGTCGAGGATGACCAGCGCAACTGGCAAGTGCGTGCCAACGACCAACTGGAAAAGGCCGATGACTACAAACCTCTGGTCATCCGCCAGCAGAACGGCGCGATCCTGCGCCTGGGGGATGTGGCCAAGGTCCGCGATGGTGTCGAGAACCGCTACAACAGTGGTTTCTTCAACAACGATGCGGCGGTGCTGCTGGTCATCAACCGCCAGGCCAACGCCAACATCATCGAGACTGTGCAGCAGATCAAGGACCAGCTCCCGGCCTTGCAGTCGCTGCTGCCGGCCAGCGTCAAGCTCAACGTGGCCATGGACCGCTCGCCGGTGATCAAGGCGACGCTCAAGGAAGCCGAACACACCCTGCTGATCGCCGTGGTGCTGGTGATCCTGGTGGTCTACCTGTTCCTGGGCAACCTGCGCGCCTCGTTGATTCCCAGCCTGGCGGTGCCGGTGTCGTTGGTGGGTACGTTCGCGGTCATGTACCTGTGTGGCTTCTCGCTCAACAACCTGTCGCTGATGGCGCTGATCCTCGCCACCGGACTGGTGGTGGACGACGCCATCGTGGTGTTGGAGAACATCTCACGGCATATCGAGAACGGCGAGAAGCCCATGCGTGCGGCCTTTCTCGGCGCCAAGGAGGTCGGTTTCACGCTGCTGTCGATGAACGTCTCGCTGGTGGCAGTGTTCGTTTCCATCCTGTTCATGGGTGGCATCGTGCGCGGGTTGTTCCAGGAGTTCTCGATCACCTTGGCGGCCGCGATCCTCGTTTCGCTGCTGGTGTCGCTGACCCTCACGCCCATGCTGTGCTCGCGCTGGCTCAAGCCCCACACCGCGCGCCAGCAGACACGCCTGCAGCGCTGGAGCGACCGTCAGCACCAGCGCATGGTCGCCGGCTACGACCGCAGCCTGGGCTGGGCCTTGCGCCATCGGCGCCTCACGTTGCTCAGCCTGCTGGCGACCATCGTGCTCAACGTGGCCCTCTACGTGATCGTGCCCAAGACCCTGATGCCGCAGCAGGACACCGGTCAGTTGCAGGGCTTCGTGCGCGGCGACGATGGCCTCTCGTTCAGCGTCATGCAGCCGAAAATGGAAACCTATCGACGCGCGCTGCTGGCCGACCCGGCCGTGCAGAGCGTGGCCGGCTTCATCGGCGGCAATAGCGGCACCAACAACGCCTTCGTGCTGGTGCGCCTCAATCCCATCGGCGAGCGCAAGGAAAACGCCCAGAAAGTCATCGATCGGCTGCGCAAGGAGCTGCCGAAAGTGCCGGGCGGGCGGCTGTACCTGATGGCCGACCAAGACCTGCAACTGGGCGGCGGCGGACGTGACCAGAGCTCCTCGCAGTACCTGTACACCCTGCAGAGTGGCGATCTGGCAGCCCTGCGTGAGTGGTTCCCGAAAGTAGCGGCGGCGTTTCGCAAGCTGCCGCAGCTCACCGCCATCGATGCGCGTGACGGTGCCGGCACCCAGCAGGTGACGCTGGTGGTCGACCGCGATCAGGCCAAGCGCCTGGGCATCGACATGGACATGATCACCGCGGTGCTGAACAACGCTTACAGCCAGCGGCAGATCTCGACCATCTACGACAGCCTCAACCAGTACCAGGTGGTGATGGAGATCAACCCGCGCTATGCCTGGGACCCGAGCACACTGGAACAGGTGCAGGTGATCACCGCCGATGGCGCGCGGGTGCCGCTGTCGACCATCGCCCACTACGAAAACAGCCTGGCCAACGATCGGGTCAGCCATGAAGACCAGTTCGCCTCAGAGGACATCTCCTTCGATGTCGCCGAAGGCTATAGCGTCGATCAGGCGCTGGCGGCGGTGGAGCGTGAGGTGGCCAAGCTGGGGCTGCCCGAATCGGTGATCGCCAAGCTCGGCGGCGACGCCGATGCTTTCGCCAAGACCGCCCAGGGCCAGCCATTCATGATCCTCGGCGCCTTGGTGCTGGTGTATCTGGTGCTGGGCATCCTCTACGAGAGCTACATCCATCCGCTGACCATTCTCTCGACCCTGCCGTCGGCTGGGGTGGGCGCCTTGCTTACGTTGTACCTCACCGGCGGGGAGTTCAGCCTGATTTCGTTGCTCGGCTTGTTCCTGCTGATCGGGGTGGTGAAGAAGAACGCCATTCTGATGATCGACCTGGCGCTGCAACTGGAGCGCCACGAAGGCCTGACGCCTGAAGAGTCCATCCGCCGCGCCTGCCTGCTACGGCTGCGACCGATTCTGATGACCACGCTCGCCGCCATGCTGGGCGCGTTGCCGCTGCTGCTCAGCCAGGCCGAAGGCGCGGAGATGCGCCAGCCGCTGGGTCTGACCATCATCGGCGGCCTGGTGTTCAGCCAGGTGCTCACTCTCTACACCACTCCCGTCGTCTACCTGTACCTGGACCGCGCGCGCCATCGTTTCAACCGCTGGCGCGGCGTGCGTACCGACGCCGCCCTGGATACTCCGCTATGAATTTTGCCCAGACCCCGCTGCACCGTGCCCTGCAACTGCTGACCCGTGGCCGCGGCTCACGCCTGCTAGGTGCCGGGCTGTGCGTGGCGCTGCTCAGTGCCTGCACGCTCAGCCCCGACTATCACCGTCCCGAGGTCAGCACGCCGGTGCAGTTCAAGCAGGCCGAGGGCTGGACCCAGGCCAAGCCCTCGGATGCCATTGCCCGTGGCGCCTGGTGGGAAATCTACGGCGACCGCCAGCTCGATACCTTGGTCGAGACCCTCAACAGCAGCAATCAGACCGTGGCCCAGTACGAAGCGCAGTACCGTCAGGCCCAGGCCCTGGTACGTAGCAGCCGTGCGTCGCTGTTTCCATCGCTGAACCTCACCACCAGCAAGAACCGTTCGGCCCAAGGGGCGGGGAGTTCGAGCTCGAGTCTGTCGAACAACAGCAGTGGCATTCGCAACACCTACAACGCGCAATTGGGGGTGAGCTGGGAGATCGACCTGTGGGGCAAGCTGCGCGAAACCCTCAATGCCAATGAGTCCAGCGCCCAGGCGAGTCTTGCCGACATGGCGGCGATTCGGCTGAGCCAGCAGTCCGAGCTGGTGCAGAACTATTTGCAGTTGCGGGTGATCGATGAGCAGAAGCGGCTGCTTCAGGCCACGGTGGCCGCGTACGAACGCTCGCTGCGGATGAACCAGAACCAGTACCGCGCCGGCGTCGCCGGGCCCGATGCCGTGGCCCAGGCGCGCACCCAGCTCAAGAGCACCCAGGCCGACCTGATCGACCTGGCCTGGCAACGTGCCCAGTACGAAAACGCCATCGCCGTGCTCATGGGCAAGGCGCCGGCCGAATTTTCCTTGGCCGAAACCCGCGACATCCCTGCATTGCCGCAGATTCCGTTGAGCCTGCCGTCGCAGTTGCTCGAGCGTCGTCCGGACATCGCGTCTGCCGAGCGCAAGGTCATGGCCGCCAACTCGAACATCGGCGTGTCGCGCGCTGCGTATTTCCCCGATCTATCGCTGAGCATGAATGGCGGCTATTCCAGCAGCAGCTTCAGCAACTGGATCGAATTGCCCAATCGCTACTGGTCGGTCGGCCCGCAACTGGCGCTGACTCTGTTCGATGCCGGTAAACGCAGCGCCGAGGTCGATCGCACCGTGGCGGTGTATGACCAGACCGTCGCGCAGTATCGCCAGACGGTGCTCGATGGCTTCAAAGAGGTGGAAAACTACCTGGTGCAGTTGAAGGTCTATGCCGATGAGGCTGTGGTACGTCAGGAAGCCCTGGATTCGGCGCGCGAGTCGTTGCGTTTGACCGAGAACCAGTATCGCGCTGGGCTAATCGGTTATCTGGACGTGGTCAACGTGCAGACGACCGCCCTGAGCAATGAGCGCAGCGCCTTGAACCTGCTGCAGGGGAGGCTGGTGGCCAGTGTGCAGTTGATCGCAGCACTGGGCGGTGGCTGGGACGCCGAGCAGGCCTTATCGCCAGTCGAGGACTGAGCGAGTCGACGCGTTCTACGTGGCAACTATCTAGCGCATGAGCGCACCGCCTGCTCCTTAGCCTCAGGGCTTTCTCCAGGAGCATGCCATCGTGACTCACGCTATCCCTCCCTCGGCAGCGCATCAGGACTGGATCATCGGTCGGCGCTTGCCCAACTGGCTGGCGACCGCCAGCCTTGAACAGGTCCAGGCACTTCAGGATGCGTTGAGCTTGAGCCTGTATTTTCATGAACGGGCCAGAGCGTTATTGGCTGGACTTCAAGCCCCGGATGCTTACGCTGCGCCCTTGCTGAGCGCAGCGCTCGAACAGCAGATGGGCAGGGCTGTCGAGCTGGATGCCTTGCGGTTCAGAGTCGGCACCCGCGAACCTGTACTGACCTCGCAACCCATCGGTTACCCAGTGACCAAGGCGGAATATCGCGAGATACCACTCTTGGAGGCAGCTCTGCGCAACTTCAGCGCCGAGCAGGCTGAGGAGGGTGGACAACTGGAAGGCAATCGGCTGCTCCAGCCCGATGACGAAAAGGCTGTACTGCCCACTGCCGCGCAGTTCGCCCAACTGTGCCGCGAGGTGGATGTGGGTGGGCAGTATCAGGCGCATGTGGACCAAGTGCTGCAATCTGACGCGCACGCCGATGCGCCAGCAGGCTCGGCGCAGCGTCGAACCTTGTCCCTCCTGGCCCGCGCACACCGCTACGGGATGCTCGCCGATGCTCATGTGGCGCGCCTGAGAGGCCACCTGAGCGAGCAGGAGTTACAACTGGTGGTGCAGGTGTGCAGCTTGACCGTCAAGCCAACCTTCCAAGGTTGTCCGGTTCAGACCAAAGGCCTGCAGTTGCTAGGCACTGCACTAGAACGCATCGTGGTATTGGATGTACGCGATGAGAGCCTCAGCCCTCTCTATACCTCAAGCCAACGTGTGCTGGTGCATATTCCAGGCGATCCGCACACGCCCTGGAGTGCGTTTCCCAACTTGCGCTACTTCGCCAACGACTTGGGCAAGCGCCTGCGCACTGCCGACTATCAAGCATTTTTCAGTCGCTTCGTTCGCAGGCGGCAGGCCAATGCCTTCTTCAATCAATTGGTCAGTGGCTACGCGGGCGTATCGGATCTGGCCAACATTGCGCTCGAAGAGCACATGCGGCCGCTGCCTGAGCCGTTGTTCGACCAGTTGGCGCAGGCACGCATCGCACAGATCAAGGACGATGCTGCGATGATCGCGGTGCCGGTCAAGGCCGTCGATGAGCAGGTGCAGCGCGAGCACGATCAGCGCTTGGCCAGCGAAGGCTGGGCCTTGCTGAATCTGGCGGGTTTCTTCGTGCCGGTGATCGGCCTGGGGTTGCTGGCGGTGACGGCCTGGGAGCTGCTGGGCGAGGTCTACCACGGCGTCGAGGCCTGGCGCGAAGGCGATACCAGTGAGGCGTTGGACCACCTGCTCAATGTGGCGGGCGATGTCGCTGCATTCGCGGTCACGGCCGCCGGAGTGGGGGTGGTGCGCGGTGCCTGGAGTCGATCACGCTGGGTCGATGAGTTGCTGCCGGCCACTCTGGAGGATGGCAGTACACGCCTGTGGCACGAAGACCTTTCGCCCTGGCGCGACGCACCGCCGGCCGAAGCGCGCTGTGACGAACAGGGCCTCTGGCGCCACGGCGACCGTACCTGGGTCCAGATCGATGAACATCACTATCCGGTGCGACAGCGCGCCGATCTGCGCTGGCAGCTTTTGCCGCACAACGGTCACGGCCCGCTGCTCGAACACAACGGTGCCGGTGCCTGGCGTTTGTGGTGGGAGCAGCCGCTGGCCTGGGACGACCCGTATCGGCTGTGTCGCCGCCTGGGCGGGGCCTGGGCGCGACTGGATGACCAGCAGCTGGACGAAATCATGCAGATTCACGGCCTGGATGCCGCGCAATTGCGCGCGCTGCATGCCGATGGACGCAAGCCTCCTGCAGTCTGGCAGGACAGCGTCGAGCGCTATAATCTGGACCGCCGCATTCGGGGCACCGTCAGCCAGTTGCGCAGCGGCCAGCCGGCGAGCGACGGTCTGGTGCTCGCCCATGCACGGCGCTTGCCGGGTGCCGCCGACGTCAGCGATCAAGCCCTGGCCGAGCGGATCTGGGCACAGCGTCGAGAACTGTTCGAGCAGTTGTATGAGGCCACGCAGCCCAGTGACGCGCCCGCGGCGCAGATCGTGCGACGGCAGTTCACCTCGCTGCATTCACGGGGCGCAGCCCAGGTGCTGAACGATGCCCGTGCTGCGGATCGCGAACGTTTGTTGCAAGGCGCACGCGTGCCGCTGGCCCTGGCGGAGGCGGCGCGTGAAATGGTGCGGCAGATCCGTGTCGCCCGGGTGCTGGAGGCGTTGTACCTGGACGCCAGTCAGGACGCGGATCTGGCGCGGGTGGTGTTGCACCTCCTGGGCCGATCGCCTGGGCCTGCCGCCGCTAGCGGATGGCGTCTGTACGAGCATTCATTGTCGGGGCCCACGCTGCTGTCGATCGAGGCCGGGGAGGGCGCGGCCAGCTTCGACCTGGTTCATCTCAATGGCAGGTTCCAGTTGGCGCAGGGGGGGCATGCACTCGGCGAGCGGGGCGAGTTGTTCGAAGTCATCGCGCACACGTTGGATGAATCGCGCTGTACGGCGATGGGACTGAGCGACCCACTGCCGCACAACCTGCGCGTGCACATGGCCCGACTGGCTGCCCGTCAGCCTGGCGAAATCCAGCAGGCCCTGGGGCTGCGCTCGCCGGTTGGCGGCTTCCGGCCGCCCCAGCGTCTGGCTGACGGACGCTTGGGCTATCCGCTCAGTGGGCGCGGCGCGAGACGCCAGGCCCGCGCATTGTATGCACGGGTTCGGGCGCTGTACCCCAATTTCAGCGACAGCGAAGTGGAGAACTGGCTGATTTCCGTACGCGCACAAGGTCTTGACCATAACCTCGAGCTGCAGCGCTTGGGCGCAGAGCTCGACACGCTGCGCGAACATCTCGCTGCCTGGACCCAGCAAGCGCCGGGGCTGATGGCCCGTGCCGAGCGCTCTGCCATGAGGGATGCGCTGATGGCTGTCTGGCGCCGCCAGTCTCAGCGCGTGGCCAACCAGGTCGGCGAGCCGATCGGCTATCGCCTGGCCCTCTGGGGGCTGCCCATGCGTCGACCACCAGACATCCCGGCGCAGGTGCGCTTCAGTCATGTGGTGTCGCTGAACATGACCAGCATGGGCCTGGAAGAGATCCCTGATTCGTTCATGAACGCCTTCACCGGCTTGCAGTCCCTGGCGCTGAACAACAACGCGTTGAGCCGATTACCGGCCAACATCGAGCACTTGCCTGAGTTGCGCGAGCTGGACCTGTACGGTAACCAGATTGTGCTCGATCCTGAACAGGCCGAGCGTCTGGGTCGTTGTACCCGTTTGCAGCGGCTGAACCTGTCGTTCAATCCGCTGGGGCGGGTGTTTTCGGTGGCTGCCATGCCGCGCCTGATCTCGCTGCAGGTGCGTGCGACGAGCATCAGCGAACTGCCGAGCGGTCTGTTCGACCACCACCTGCTGGAAGAAGTGGACCTGCGCAACAATCTCATTACACGGGTGCCGGACGACTATTACCGAGTCCCGCTGTGGGTTTCGGGTGCCATCCTGCTAGCCGAGAACCCGCTGGAGTCCGGCTCGGCCAACCGGCTGCGCAGTTTCATGAGGGTGAACGGCTGGCTGGAGGAAACCGACCCTGCCTCAGGGGTCGAGGAACCCGAGTCGCTCGATCTTGCTCAGGCTTTGGACTATGCGCGCGAGGGGTGGATACGCAGCATCGCGCCGCGTGAGGCCAGAGGTTTCGGCGAAGCCTGGGACGCCTTGCAGGCCGAGCCGGGCAGTCAGGACTACTTGGCCTTGCTGGCTCGTCTGCGCGAGACCCGCGATTACCGGACCGACCCTACCGGCCTGGGCAGCCGAGTCGCGGCCACCCTGCAGGCTGCCCAGGACCATGCCGAACTGCGTCAGGAGCTGTTCGACCTGTCCAGGGGGCTGGAGGGGTGTGACGACGCGGTGATTGGCCGCTTCAGCGATCTGGAAGTCCATCTGCTGGTGTGGCGAGCACGGTGTGAGGCCGAGCGCGGTGCCGAAGAGTCCGCTCTGCTGTACCTGGGTCGACAGTTGTGGCGGCTGGACGAACTCGATCGCATCATCGCCGAAGACTTGCAGAGTCGGCGCCAGGACGGTGGGCATCCGGATGAAGTCGAGGTAGGACTGGCCTACCGGCTAGGCCTGCGTGACGAGTTCGATCTGCCGGGGCAACCGGCGACCATGAGTTACCGCGAGGTGGCTGGTGTGGGTGCGGATCAGTTGGATGACGCGCGGGCGCGGCTGCATGAGAGCGAGACCGACGAGGCGGTGGCGCAGTCGATGGTCTGGAAGTCCTTCTGGCGCACCCATCTGCTGCGCAGCGATCCAGAAGGCTTCGAGCGGTTGGACCAACGTTTCCACAGCCGCCTGCAGGTGATCGAGGACATGGCCGAGGGCAAAAGCTATGACCAGGTGCTGCTCGATCGCGCCGCACAGATCGACGCCCTGCAGCAACGGGCGCGGGTGTTGGGCGATGAAGCACAGGCGCTGGGCGAGGATTCTGAGGCGCGGGTGCGCAATGCAGCGGCTTTGGCCGAAAACGCCCGCCAGTTGCAAGAGAGCCAGAGTGAATTGGCAGCAATACAGGACGATTCGGCGTTTGCCGAACAGGTCAGGTCACTGACGGTGTCCGCCGATGACCATGAAAACTGGCTGCGCAGCATTGGTCGGGACCGAGAGGCGGCGTGGGATGCACGCATATTGGCATACACCCGTGCAGCACTCGCCCAGGCCAGGCCCGAACCGCAACCGGGGCCCAGCCACAGGCGTCCCTGATGCCTTGATCGACTATGCTTGCAGATGTGTAGGAAGCTTCTGAGACGTTCGGGGCCGTTTCCGAAATCCCACGTTACCTTTAGTCTAAGCCGGTGCCTGATCCCTTGGTTTAGGCTCTGGCTCGGATCTTTCTCCCTGATCTGTAGTCCCTGGTTAATCGAGAAAACAAGGAGATGCTCATGCTCGTCCGGTCACTGACCCTCGCCACCCTGTTCGCCGTCAGCGGCCCGCTGTTCGCCGCCGACAGCGACGCTCCACTGGCCAAGGAACTGGGCAAGGCACGGCCATTGGTCGTCATCGCGCCCAGCAGCGCCGACCCGACGCTGCGCGGCCTGGAGCAGGCCATCAAGGATCCTGCCACCGAAGCCGGGTTCAAGGAGCGCAATCTGGTGCTGTTCAGCGTGGCCAGCATGATGGGCAAGCGCGAAGACAAGAACCTCGAGCAGCAGACCACCATGGCCTTGATCCGCGAGCTCAAGCTCGGGGCGAGCAAAGGCACCCGGGTGATCCTGATCGGCAAGGATGGCGAGCGTCATGTACTCAAGGACGACGACACCCCGGAGAAGCTCGACCCGCAAGCGGTGTTCAAGGCAGTCGACGAACTGCCGGCCAGCGAAAAGGCTGTGACTGCGCCTGAACCGGTGGCTGTAGCGCCAGCCGGCAAGCCGGAGAAGCCGAACAAGGGTACCAAACCTGTCAAGCCCGCTGCGGCGCCCAAACCATTGGACGACTGATTGCGCTCGGCGATGCGCAGGTCTGGGCGATGGTGCTCATCTGGCCTTTGCCTTCGACCTGCCTGTGACCCTCAGCCCAGCCGCGCAAAGTGCGCCTGCATGCGCGCGGCATCGGCCGGCCGGCCGCTGAACAGCTCGAACGCCTTCACTGCCTGAAATACCGCCATGGTGCCGCCGTCCAAGGTACGGCAGCCCAACGCTCGGGCATGGCGCAGCAATTCGGTTTCCAGCGGGAAGTAGATGATTTCCGCTACCCACAACCGTTCATGCAGCAAATGCACCGGCAGCGGAGTGCCGGGCAGTTTGCTCATGCCCACCGGCGTGGTGTTGACCAGGCCGTCAGCCGCGGCCAGCGTAGCCGCCAGATCATTGCCGAGCAGCGCCCGGCCAGCACCGAAACACTGTGCGAGGTTTTCTACCAGGGCTTGCCCGCGAGCGGCGTCGACCTCGAACAGGGTTAGTTGCTCCACGCCGTCGGCCAGCAGTGCATGCGCCACCGCCGAACCTGCACCGCCGGCGCCCAGTTGCACCACCTGGCGGCGCGCCACATTGGGCAAACCACGGCGCAGACCTTCGGCAAAGCCCAGGCAGTCGGTGTTGTGGCCAATGCGCTTGCCGTCTTTGAATACCACGGTGTTCACAGCGCCGATGCCACGGGCTTCTTCTGACAGTTCGTCGAGCAACGGCACGATGGCTTGCTTGAACGGGAAGGTGATGTTCAGGCCGGTAAAGCCGCTGCGCTGCGCACCTTCCACCAGCGCAGGCAGAGCGCTATCGTCCACGCCGAGCTGATCGGCATCGATCAGACGATACAGATAACGCAGGGATTGGGCATCGCCTTCGCCTTGGTGCAGGGCAGGCGTGAGGGAGGCTTGGATACCACGACCGACAAGGCCGGCGAGAATGCCGTGGGCGGCGAGGGGGGAGGTCATGACAGTGCATCGCTTTTGTTATTGGATGCGATTATTTTTGTACCATCTGGTTAGTTTTGTAAACGCAGACCTGCTTCGCCTTGGGGATTTGGGGCGGTAATCGCCCGCAGCTTTAGGCGTCGTTACCCAAACAGGGGGCGTAGCCAACGCCCCCTTATCTCTGTTACAACGCGTCGGCTCGCCCGCGGGCCGTCGATGGGCCGCCGAGTGTTTCGTCATCCAGTGAAACGCGTGAGGTTTCCGGCAGCGCCAATCCACCGACCAGCGCAACCAAAGCAATCACCACCAGATAGAAAGCAGGCGCCAAGCTGCTGCCAGTCTGGGTGATGAGCCAAGTTGCCACCAGCGGTGCGGTGCCGCCGAACAGGGTATACGCCACGTTGTAGGTAATCGCCGACGCGGTGTAGCGAGTGCGGGTCGGGAAGCTCTCCGACAGCAAGGCAGCGGTCACCACACCACTGGACAAGGCGCCGACCGCCAGCAGAATCACCCCCAACAGCGCGCCGGACATCGAGCCGGAACTGGCCAGCCAGTAGGCGGGGAATACGCAGACCATCACCCACAGGCAGGTGAAGCCGATGGTCCGACGCCGGCCGATGCGGTCCGACAACGCGCCGGCCAGCGGGCATCCGGCGGCAGCGAACAGCAGTGCCACCGTGGTTACCAGCAGCGACTGGGCACGGCTGAGATGACCGACCATCTGCAGGTACGTGGCGAAGTAGGTGGTGAACATGTAGAACGACAAAGCCGTCAGCGAGATGAAGGCCCCCAGGTTGCGAATAGCTCGGCCATGGTGGCGCAGGGTGTCCTTCAGCGGCGAGTGCTCGTGCTGGCGACCCTCGGCCAGCGCCTCGCGGAAGGCCGGCGTTTCCTCCATGCGCCAACGCAGGTACAGGCCCACCAGACCCAGGGGCGCGGCGATCAGGAACGGTACGCGCCAGCCCCAGGCGTTCATGGCATCGCTGCTCAGGCTGGCTTCCAGGCCGTAGGCGATCACGGCTGCACACGCGAACGCGGAAAAAGTCGAGACCGGCACGAAGCTGCCATAGAACGCCCGGCGCTCACGTGGGGCGTGCTCCATCAGGTAAGCGCAAGCGCCGGCATACTCGCCTCCGGCAGAAAAACCTTGCAGGCAGCGCGCAAGCGTCAGCAATACCGGGGCGGCGATGCCGATGCTGGCGTAGGTCGGCAACAGGCCGATCAGTGTGGTGGAGCCGGCCATCAACAGGATGGTCAGCGAGAGGATACGTTTGCGTCCCAGACGGTCGCCCAACGCGCCGAAGACGATGCCACCCAGCGGGCGCAGGGCGAAGGCGACGGCGAATACGGCGAAGGTCTTGAGCAAGGCGACGCTGGCATCCTCGCTGGCGAAGAACTGGCTGGCGATCAGTGTGGCGAGAAAGCCGTAGACCGCGAAATCGAACCACTCGACGAAGTTGCCGATGGCCGAGGCGGCAATCACGCGGCGTAGGGTGGCGGGGGATACCTCATGGGATGCGGACATGGGCACGTGCTCCGGTTGGCGTAGGCAGCCTGATGGGGGCGGACAGGATCATGCCCTGTCGTCTGGTTATCAGGTGCAGTACACCCCAGCGCAACGACCGCCGCATCCTTGAGCACGACACCCAGATATCCGTTTGGACCGATCCGGGCGCCAACGCTATTCAAACCGTGAACACCACCCCGGTGCGCGAGGCGGCGTTGCGGATATGCGCTTGCATGGCCCGCTGGGCGGCGGTCTGGGCGCGGCGTTCGAGGGCCTTGAGGATGGTGCGGTGTTCCTGCCAGGTTTCCATGGCCCGCTCGGGACGACTGAACGGCAGCTTCTGGCTTTCCAGGAAGATCTCCCGGCTGCTGGTGATCACCTGCAGCATCGCCTGATTGCCGCAGGCCTGCAGCAGCGCCTGGTGGAACTCGAAATCCAGTCGCGCCGCCGCCTCGAAGCGGCCCGCGCGCAGCTCCAGGCGCATGGCCTCGACGTTGGCCCGAAGCCGGTCCAGCGGATCGGCGGTCAGGGCCAGGGCCGCTTGGCCGGCGGCGAACCCCTCCAAGGCATAACGCATCTGGAAGGTATCGGCCGCCGACACTTGCTCGGCATAGGGCCAGGCGAATCCGCCCGGTGCCGGGCTCTGCACGAAGACACCTTTGCCGGCCTGCACGCTGATCAGCCCCAGGGCGCTCAACGAGGACAGGGCTTCGCGCAGGGAGGCCCGGCTGACGCCGAGGCGATCGGCCAGGTCGCGTTGCGAGGGCAGGGCGTCGCCGGGTTGATAACCGCCTTCGTCGATGAGCTTGCGGATGGCCTGCAGGGCCAGTTCCGGTACGGCGCGGGGGAGGGTGTCGAGCATGCTGTTCAGACCGGTAGGAGGGCGATGACGCTGACGTTGTACGGCGATCTGCCGGTGCTGGCAAGCCTTGCGCCAAGCTGGCGCAGCGCGGATTACAGCGCACGAAAGCAGGGCGCACGAGGCCGACCGAGTGAGATCTACAGGTCAACTGTTCAGACCAGTAAGACCTTGTAGAGCCCGCGCCACTCGCACTCGCGGTCGATTTCAGGACGAGCTGGCATGCTGCCTGCAATGGCCTGCAGCGCACACCCATTCGACTTTCCGCGAGGCCTTCCATGACGACGTTCCGCTCCCTGCTCCTGGCCACCCTGTTCTGCAGTGCGGGCCTTACGCTCACACCCGCCCAGGCCGATGCCCTGAGCGACATCGCTGCCCGTGGCGTGCTCAAGGTCGCCGTGCCCCAGGATTTCCCGCCCTTCGGCTCGGTTGGCCCCGACATGAAACCGCGCGGGCTGGATATCGACACCGCGCAGTTGCTGGCCGACAAACTGGGCGTCAAGCTGGCGCTGACGCCGGTCAACAGCACCAACCGCATTCCCTTTCTCACCACCGGTAAAGTCGACCTGGTGATTTCCAGCCTGGGCAAGAATGCCGAACGTGAAGCGGTGATCGACTTCTCCCAGCCCTACGCGCCGTTCTACCTGGCGGTGTTCGGTCCGGCCGACGCGCCGATCGACGACATCGGCGCAGTGGCCGGCAAGACCATCAGCGTCACCCGCGGCTCGATCGAAGACATGGCGCTGAGCGCCGTCGCACCCAAAGACGCGGTGATCAAACGCTTCGAGGACAACAACTCGACCATCGCCGCCTACTTGTCTGGCCAAGTACAGTTGATCGCCAGTGGCAGCGTGGTGATGGCGGCCATCGCCGAGAAGAACCCGGCCAAGGTGCCGGTGGTCAAGGTCAAGCTCAAGGACTCGCCGGTCTACGTCGGCGTCGCCAAGCACGAGCCGGCATTGCTGGACAAGGTCAATAGCACACTGGCTGCCGCCAAGGCCGACGGCAGCCTGAACCGCAACGCCGAGAAGTGGCTCAAGCAACCGCTGCCAGCCGACCTTTAAGCACCAGGCGGACTCTCGGACATGGCCTATCAATTCGACTTCGCGCCCGTGCTCGCCCAGAGCGACCTGCTGCTCAAGGGCGCACTGTTCACCCTGGAGCTGACCGCCATCGGTACGGTGCTTGGCCTTGCCATCGGTGTGGTCGGTGCAGGCGTGCGGGCCTGGCGCCTGCGCCCGTTCGACCTGCTGTTCGGTGTGTACGTGGAACTGATCCGCAACACGCCGTTCATCGTTCAACTGTTCTTTATCTTCTTCGGTCTGCCGGCACTGGGTGTTCGCCTGAACGAGTGGGAAGCCGCGGTGCTGGCCATGGTGGTCAACCTCGGCGCCTACAGCACCGAGATCATTCGCGCCGGCATCCAGGCGATCCCCAAGGGGCAGTTGGAGGCTGCGGCAGCGCTGGCCATGAGTCGCTTCGAGGCGTTCCGCCACGTGGTGCTGCTCCCGGCCCTGGCCAAGGTCTGGCCGGCGCTCACCAGTCAGATCGTGATCGTCATGCTCGGATCGGCGGTCTGTTCGCAGATTGCTACCGAGGAGCTGTCGTTCGCCGCCAACTTCATCCAGTCGCGCAACTTCCGCGCCTTTGAAACTTACCTGCTGACCACCGCCTTGTATTTGCTGATGGCCATCGTTGTGCGCCAACTGCTCAACTGGCTCGGCCAGCGTCTGCTGATGGGGAAACGCTGAATGGATTTCACCTTCTGGGACATCGTGCGCAACTTGCTGGTGGGGTTGCAGTGGACCCTGGCGTTATCGCTGGTGGCCTTCGTCTGCGGCGGGCTTGCCGGACTGTTGGTGCTGATCGGACGGATCTCCGAGCGCGCACTGCCACGGCGGCTGGCGCGTGCCTACATCGAACTGTTTCAGGGCACGCCGTTGTTGATGCAGCTGTTCATGGTGTTCTTCGGCATTGCGTTGTTCGGTGTCGATGTGTCGGCCTGGGCAGCGGCGGCTATCGCGCTGACCCTGTTCACCAGTGCATTTCTCGCCGAGATCTGGCGCGGCTGCGTGGAATCGATCCCGCAAGGGCAGTGGGAAGCCAGCGAAAGCCTGGCGCTGAGCCGTCTGGAGCAACTGCGCCACGTGATCCTGCCGCAGGCCCTGCGTATCGCCGTTGCGCCGACCGTGGGCTTCTCGGTGCAGGTGGTCAAAGGCACCGCCGTAACCTCGATCATCGGCTTCACCGAGCTGACCAAGACCGGCGGCATGATCGCCAACGCCACCTTCGAGCCGTTCATGGTCTACGGCCTGGTCGCGCTCGGCTACTTCATCCTCTGTTATCCGCTCTCGCTGAGCGCCCGCTACCTTGAAAGGAGGCTGCATGCCGCTGCTTAGAGTGTCCGCGCTGCACAAGTATTACGGTGACAATCATGTGCTCAAGGGCGTCGACCTGAGCATCGAAGAAGGTGAAGTGGTGGCCATCATCGGCCGCAGCGGCTCGGGCAAGAGCACCTTCCTGCGGACCCTCAATGGTCTGGAATCGATCAGTGACGGGGTGATCGAAGTGGATGGCGAATACCTCGATGCCAGTCGCGCCGATTTGCGCGCACTGCGCCAGAAGGTGGGCATGGTGTTCCAGCAATTCAACCTGTTCCCACACCTGACGGTCGGTGAGAACGTGATGCTGGCACCGCAAGTGGTGAAGAAGGCCGGCAAAGCCGAGGCACAGGCGTTGGCCCGGCAGATGCTGGCTCGGGTCGGCCTTGCCGAGAAGTTCGACGCCTATCCGGATCGTCTTTCCGGCGGACAGCAGCAGCGGGTGGCCATCGCCCGGGCCCTGGCGATGTCGCCCAAGGTGCTGCTGTGCGACGAGATCACCTCGGCGCTGGATCCGGAGTTGGTGAGCGAGGTGCTAGGTGTGGTGCGCCAGTTGGCCCGCGAGGGCATGACCCTGGTCATGGTCACCCACGAGATGCGCTTCGCTCGGGAAGTGGGCGACAAACTGGTATTCATGCACCAGGGCAAGGTGCACGAGGTGGGCGATCCCGAAGCGCTGTTCGCCGCGCCGAGGACGCCGGAATTGGCTCACTTCATCGGCATGACCGCGCCGGCCTGACACCAAGGGGGGAGGTGACATTGCCAGCTAAAAGCTTATGCTGTGCCAATCCATGAGCCTTCCGACTGTTCTGCCATGATCAGATCTCAAACCCTGTATCGCCGGTCCCGCAAGGGTGGTGTGGTCACGTTCCCAGGTTGCACAGCCCTGCCGGGCGACCTTGGGAAGTGGGTATGAGCACCCACTCGCAATTCTGGCGCGATTCAGCACTGCCCTTCGTCGAAGCGCGGCGGGTCGGGGATGGTCGTGAAGTCTGCTATGGCCCGCATTCCCATGAGAGCTTTTCCATCGGCGTGGTGACAGGTGGGCGCAGTACCTATCTCAATGGTCACCAATGGCGAGAACTGGCAGCGGGTGCCACCGTCCTGATGAACCCGGGTGCAGTCCATGCGTGCAACCCCATCGCCGATGAGCAGTGGTCGTACCTGATGCTGTATGTGGATCTGCCCTGGCTGCAGGCCCAGGGGTTCGTGCTGCCAGTGGCGACGTGGAGTGATTGTCCCCGTCTCTATGGGCACTTGCTTGAGGTGTTCGGGCAACTGTTCGACGGTCACACCGTGAATGCCGAGGCAATGCTGAAGACGTTCTTCAGTGCGTTGCCGGTGTATCTGGAGGTGCCCAAGCCACGGCCGCTATCGGCTCATCCCCAATTGGAAACCGCAGCGGCCTTTATTCGCGCCCATCGGCTCGATCCGTTGAGCCTCGAAGACATCTGCGCGGCAGCGGGATTGTCGCGGGCCTATCTGATTCGTGCCTTCCGCCGTCGCTTCGGCCTCACCCCGCATGGTTACCTGATCGATCAGCGTGTGCAGCATGCGCGGGCTGAGCTGCGTCGGGGGCGGGGCATCGCCGAAGTGGCGCTGGAAGCCGGGTTCGCCGATCAGGCGCATTTGCAGCGCGCCTTCAAACAACACCTGGCGGCAACGCCTGGGCATTACCGCAGCGGTCGGTGATCCAGCCCTTCAGGCCAGCATCAGATACGCCGCGCTGACCACCAGCAAGCCCGCCAGTAGCCGATTGAACAGGCGCATGTTCCGGGCATTGCCCAAGTAATGGCTGATCATGCTGCCCGCCCAGGCCCAACTGGCGACCGACACAAAGCAAATGGGCGCGTACAGCCAGGTGAACAGCCACAGCAACTGGTGATCGCCGCCAGTATAGGCGCCGATACCGGCCACCGAGGCCAGCCATGCCTTGGGATTGAGCCACTGCATCACCGCGCCGTGCCAAGCCGAAGGTGCCTGGCTCTGGTGCCCAGTGTGCAACTCGCCCCTGTCGCTGGCCAGCTTCCAGGCCATGTACAGCAAGAACAGCACACCGCCCCAGTGCAGCAGACGATTGAGCAGTGGCCAACGCAGCAGCAGTTCGTGCAGGCCCAGGCCGATCAGCACAAGCAACAGGCAAAAGCCCAGGCTGGCACCGGCGGCGTGTCCCAGGCTGGCCCGCAGACCGTGTCGCGCGCCGCTGCCCAGCGCGACGATGTTGACAGGGCCTGGGGAAATCGAAGCGGCCAAGGCGAAAGCGGCCATGGACAGTGACAGGCTCATGGAAGGCGTCCTCGTTGTTCTATGAAGCGGCCATGCTCTTGCAGGGGGCACTGCGGCGTATTGAACGAAAGTGCTCAGCGACCGGTTACAGTTTTTGTAATAGTTTCCCGCTGTCAGAAAAACCTGCTTCGATTGTAGGATCGACATCCCAAATTACACTTAAGGCCCTTATGAGCACCTTCGCGGAGCCCCCCAGTCCCTGGCCGTCCCGGCCGCCCTTCATGCGTCGTCCTGACGCGTTCCCCGAGAGTACCTGCTGATGGAATGGCTAGCTGACCCCACGGCCTGGCTGGGCCTGCTGACACTCATCGTGCTCGAACTGGTGCTGGGTATCGATAACCTGGTGTTCATTGCCATCTTGGCCGACAAACTGCCCCCGCATCAGCGTGACCGCGCCCGGGTGATTGGTTTGACGCTGGCATTGGTGATGCGCCTTGGCCTGCTGGCCTCGATCTCGTGGATGGTGACGCTCACTGCGCCGCTGTTCGAGGTATGGGGCAAGAGCTTCTCAGGTCGAGATCTGATCATGCTGTTTGGCGGCGTATTCCTGCTGTTCAAAGCCACCATGGAGCTGCACGAGCGCCTTGAAGGGCATGTCGCCCAAAGCAGTGCGGGTGCACGTCACGCGGCTTTCTGGCCGATCGTCGCGCAGATCGTGGTGCTGGACGCGGTGTTCTCGCTGGATGCGGTGATCACCGCCGTGGGCATGGTCGAGCATCTGTCGGTGATGATGATCGCAGTGATCTTCTCCATCGGCATCATGATCGTGGCCAGCAAGCCGCTGACCCGTTTCGTCAACGCCCACCCGACGGTCATCATGCTGTGCCTGGGCTTCTTGATGATGATCGGCTTCAGCCTGACCGCCGAAGGCCTGGGCTTCCACATTCCCAAGGGCTATCTGTATGCGGCGATCGGTTTCTCGATCCTGATCGAGGCGTTCAACCAACTGGCCCGGGCTCGTCGCAAGCGCAGCCTGCAACAGCACCGCCCGCTGCGCGAGCGCACCGCCCACGCGGTGCTGCGCCTGCTGGGCGGGCGTCGTGTCGAGGCTGACGAACTGGGCGAGGAGATCGCCGACCTGGTCGAAGGCGGTGAAGAACAGGTGCTGTTCGACCGCCGCGAGCGCGTGATGATCAGCGGTGTGCTGAACCTCGCCGAGCGGCCGATCCGGACCGTGATGACCGTGCGCACCGAAGTCGATGCGCTGGACCTGGCGCAGTCGGCCGAGATGATCACGCAGACGCTGATCAACTCGCCTTACTCACGGCTGCCGCTGATTCGTGACGGTCGCATCGACGAGCCTCTGGGCTTCATTCACAAGAAGGAGTTGCTCAAGGAATTGCTGACCGGTAGTACCCCGGACCTTGAGCGTATGGTGCGCCAGCCGCTGAACCTGCTGGAGAGCTTCAGCATTCTCAATGCGCTGGAGCAGATGCGCGGACAGTCGACGCACATCGCGTTCGTGATCAACGAATTCGGTGATTTCACCGGCGTGCTGACCATGACCGACATTCTTGAGTCGATCGCCGGTGAGCTTCCCGATGCCAGTGAGGTGGCCGGGCCGGAGATCGTCCAGGAGGTCGATGGGTTCGTCGTCAACGGGGCGCTGAACCTGACCCAGGTGCAGGCGCGAACCGGCTTCGCCGCCCGCGCCACCGAGGATTACCAGACCCTCGCCGGACTGGTGATGAGCCTGCTCGACCGCCTGCCGATGGTCGGCGATCAGCTCGACTGCAATGGCTGGCGCATGACGGTGATGGCGGTGCAGGAGCGCCGGGTGCGCCAGGTGCGCCTTACACCGCCCGCCGACGCTGACGCAGGTGCTTGATGCCCTCGAGCACCAGGACCAGTACGGCGGCCCAGATCGGCAGATAGGTCAGCCACTGATCCGAGGTGATGGTTTCGCCCAGCAGCAGTGCCACGCCAACCAGCAGCACCGGTTCGACGTAGCTGAGCAAACCGAACAGGCCAAAGGGCAGTAAGCGGCTGGCCAGCACGTAGACGATCAGCGCCGAGGCGCTGATCGCACCGAGCAGGGGAATCAGCCCATACAATCCAGGATGGGCGGCCAGGTCGGCCGTTGTCAGGGGGCCCTCGATCACGAAGTACAGGGCCCAGGGCAGCAGCAGGCACATGTCGCACCACAAACCGCCCAGGTGGTCGGTGCGGCAGCGTCGGCGCAGGACGAAGTAAATCGGGTAGCCCACCACCACCAACAAGGTTTCCCAGGCGAAGCTGCCATGCTGGTACAACTCGTGGCCAACGCCTAGGGCAGCGCAGCCCACGGCCAGTTTTTGCAGGCGTGAGAGACGTTCGCCATAGACCACTCTGCCCGTGAGCACCATTGCCAGGGGCAGTAGGAAGTAGCCCATCGATACTTCCAGACTGCGCCCATGCAGCGGTGCCCACAGGAATAGCCACAACTGGATGCCCAGCAGCGATGAAGTGCCGATCATGCCGAGCAGCAGGGCGGGTGTCTGGCGGATCCGTGTCAACAGTTCGCCGACATGGCGCCAGTCCTTGCTCAGCAGCATGAACAGGGTCAGGCACGGCAGGGTCAGCAACGTTCGCCAGCCAAAAATTTCCTCGCCGTCGAGCGGAGCAAGCAGGGAGGTGTAGAAATACATCACGGCGAACAGACAGGACGCCATGACGGACGAGATGATGCCTTTTGACACGAAAGCCTCGATAGCTGGAGAGTGGACGGACCGATCAACCGGGCATGATGGCAGCGGGGGTGTCCGGGGGCAACCGGCCGCTTGAGGAACGTGCGGCGAGTGCCTGGATGAAGGCCTCCAGTGGCATGGGCCTGGCATGCAGGTAACCTTGCTGCAGATCGACCTGATGTCGTGCCAGGTAATCCCGCTGCGCCTCGGTTTCCACCCCTTCAGCGACCACCGCCAGATCCAGCTTGCGCGAGAGCTCGATGATGGTGTCGAGGATGTGCTGCGAGAGCGCGTCGCCGCCGATCATGGCGACGAAGCTCTGATCAATTTTCAGATAATCGATGTTGAACTGACGCAGGTAGCTCAGGCTGGATTGCCCGGTGCCGAAGTCGTCCAAGGCGATCTTTACGCCCATCTGGTGGAGTTTCTCGAACAGTTCGAGGGTCATCGGCGTGACTTCGAGCAGCTTGCGTTCGGTCAGTTCCAGCGTCAGCAGCACCCGTCCGGGGGGAAAGAAGCCGAGAAAGGCGCGACACTCGTCGAGCAGGGTGAAGTCCTGGCAATGATCGGCGGTGATGTTGATGCCGATGTGAAAGCCTTCATCCATGAAGGCTGCATAAGGCGCCAGACCTCGGGCGGTGCGCAGCATCAACGCGCGAGTCATGGGTACGATCTGCCCGCTGTGCTCGGCATAAGGGATGAACAGGTCAGGGGGCACCAGCCCCTCGCGCGGGTGCTGCCAGCGCATCAGCACTTCAGCCCCGGCCCAACGATAGTCGCTTGTGCGCACCACGGGCTGGAAATACGGGGTGAACTCGTCGGCCTGCAGCGCCCTGTCCAATTCGCTGCGTGACGAGGACGCCCGGCGCAGTTGCCAATGGCAGGTCATGCCGATAAATGTGCCGATGACACACAGCAGGGCGAGCAGCGCTGGATAGTGGCTGTAGAGCGTGCGCAGCGATTGATGTGCGCGATAGCCGCCATGTACACCGAACGGATAGCGGGAGGAATACAGCGATATTGGCGTGCTGCCTGTCAAAAGCGGCTTTGAGAGGTGCACCCGACCGTCGGCACCCATCCAGTGCGTGCCGACCTGAATCTGCAGGGCTTCGTCATTGGCAATCAACTGCAAGGCGGTAATGAGGTGATCCCCATCCACCGTGAGCAGAACGCCACGCCCAGCCTGGTGGGTTCGATAGACCAGCAGCGCGTGGTCGGGCGTGACCGTGTTTCCATCCATCAACCACAGTTGGCCCTCGATGTAGCGCATCGCTTCGACCGGCTCATGAATGGCGCCAAACAGGGACGAGCAATAAAGTATGTCGTTGGCGAACAGGTTGGTCGAGCGGATGAACGCGTTGCGCGTCACCTGCTCGCGCAGTGCGAGCGTCACCTCTGCGCAAGGGCGGCCTGCCAGCGGTGCCAGGATCTTCGCTGCGGCCGACACGCTGTCGAGAATGCGTTCGACATGATTGACCACCTGTCGTGCCGTGGCCACGCTGCGCTCGTGCAGGTTACGCTCGACTTGCCACTCTAGCAGTACCAATCCGCACAGCAGCGGCAGCGCGCCAACCGCCCAAGGAAGTACAGCCCGCCAGGTTGGATGACGTTGACGTTCAAGCGTGAGAGGCATGTGAGTCTGGAGGTGAGTGGCTGCCGACAGCACAAGAATAGTCGGTGATACGCCCGCACACTGAACGAGTGCGCGACAAAGGAAATTACGCCCTGTAGAATCAAGTTACGAATACAAGAATAAGGTTTCCCGTTTTGGGGAACCGACCCAGCCGAGAACATTGCTATGGCGTATCACGGGTTCAAGCTTCTCATCGGTGATTTTCTCGCCCGCAGCGTCAGGGGAATTCCCTGCTCGCCGCCTGTCCTGTCTGACATCCCACGCATTCGAGCATATTCATTCTGTTACCGCTGAGGATAACGACATGGCAGATCTTTTCGAAAACCCGATGGGCCTGATGGGCTTCGAGTTCATCGAGTTCGCTTCCCCCACCCCTGGCGTTCTTGAGCCCGTGTTCCAAGCATTGGGCTTCACCAAGGTGGCTACCCACCGTTCCAAAGAGGTGCACCTGTACCGCCAGGGCGGCATCAATCTGATTCTCAACAATGAGCCCAAGAGCATCGCGGCGTACTTCGCTGCCGAGCATGGCCCGTCGGTATGCGGCATGGCGTTTCGCGTGCGCAACGCGCACGACGCTTACGCTAGAGCGTTGGAGCTCGGCGCGCAGCCGGTTGAGATCGAAACCGGCCCCATGGAGTTGCGCCTACCGGCGATCAAGGGTATCGGTGGTGCACCGCTGTACCTGATCGACCGCTTCGAAGAGGGCAGCTCGATCTACGATATCGACTTCAACTTCATCGAGGGTGTCGATCGTAATCCGGTTGGGGCGGGACTGCAGGTGATCGATCACTTGACTCACAATGTCTATCGCGGGCGCATGGCCTATTGGGCCGGTTTTTACGAAAAGCTGTTCAATTTCCGGGAAATTCGCTACTTCGACATCAAGGGCGAGTACACCGGCCTCACTTCCAAGGCCATGACCGCACCTGATGGCATGATTCGCATTCCGCTCAACGAGGAGTCTTCCAAGGGCTCCGGACAGATCGAGGAATTCCTCATGCAGTTCAACGGAGAGGGCATTCAGCATGTTGCCTTCCTCACCGACGATCTGCTCAAAACATGGGATGCCCTGAAAGGCATTGGCATGCGCTTCATGACGCCACCTCCCCAGACCTACTACGAAATGCTCGAGGAGCGTCTTCCAGGGCATGGCGAACCGGTCGATCAACTCAAAGCTCGAGGTATTCTCCTCGACGGCGCATCGGTGTCGGGAGATAAGCGCCTGTTGCTCCAGATTTTCTCCGAAACCCTGATGGGGCCCGTGTTCTTCGAGTTCATCCAGCGCAAGGGAGATGATGGTTTCGGAGAAGGAAACTTCAAAGCGCTCTTTGAATCCATCGAGCGTGATCAGGTTCGTCGAGGCGTGCTGAGCGCCGAGTGATCACACGTGTCGGGTCAAGCCGCCGGTCGCCGATTGGCGGTTTTACCGTCGATGTTGACCCTTCGATTACGCAAGCTCCAGATCACGACGGCAGAAGTGAGTGCACTGATCAGCACCAGTGAGGGGAGCACGCTGTTTCTTGCCTGGCGTGCTTCCGCGGCAGTGAAGCCCTGCGGATAGCCGACTTTTATTCGGTATCCGTACTTCTTGGAAACACCGCCTTCCAAGAACTCCGACATTGAGGGGCGTATTTGCTCACGGCTGTCGCCCTCTGTCCAAATGTACTGATCGCCGATTTCAACGATCAGACGCAGGCCATTTTTGAAAGCGCGTAGTTCGTTGCGTATTTCCAGTCCATAGGTTGTGGCGACGACTGAGCGGTCGCCGTTGACCAAGCGATAGGCGACCAGTGCGCCATCGGGTATCGCGGTCGAATCGAAGATCAACCGGAGGGTCTGGTCCGGGGCAAAGTCGGGAAGTTCCATGGTCTCCATGCTGCGGCATATTCGCCCCGCGCCCTGATTGACGATCAGCGATTGCAGTCTAGGGTTGCCTGCGACCTGGGCGGCGAGTCTGTTCTGAATGTCCTGGCAGGGTTTTGTCCCTGACGGCAGGGCGAGTACTGCTGCGGCGCGCAGACCATCGAACAGACGGTCGAACGTGAACAATGCTTCGTCTACGGCGATCTTCGCGCTTTGCTCCAAGCGTTTATTCAATTGATAGTCCATGACGAGCAGCCCAGAGATCAGTGGCGCAGCACCGATCAGCAGTGCGATCGCCAGAGCGACCATGCGACGGCTTTGATGCTTTGGATGCCTTGATATGCTCATTGATTTCCTAATCCGATAGTGGAGGACTCCAAGAGCCTAAGGCTGTGTCTGGGGCCACGCTGTAGGTCATATCTGTAGCGTATGAAGCAAGGCATGCTCAAGGCGTGGGATTGATTACGCCTACCCCCCGAGCCAACGGTGGATGCGCGTCTGCCAGGCGGCACTGGCGATCCATGTGCTAGGCTCAAACCCACCTCAATACTGCCCAGGAGTTGCCATGGACCCGGAAACTCTGCTCCGCTACTCCATCTTCGTCGTCATGCTAGAACGGGAGTCTGTTCCGTGAATGCTGGCAAAGCGGCTCGTATGGGTGCTACACAGGTGATTCACCTAGCGGCAGCTTCCTGTTCTGCACAAATGGCGGGCGAACACATCACGCGTTTCGACTGGGGGCCGACACCGCTCGGTGCCTTGACGCAATGGCCGCCGTCACTGCGAGTGGCGGTGGATATCATGCTTTTGTCGCCATTTCCGTGTGCATTGGTATGGGGTCGAGCACTCACGCTGATACCTAACCGCAGCTACATGGCGCTTCTGCCCGGTGTCAAGCAATCACTCGGCATGCGCTTTGATCTGTTGTGGCACGAGGAGTGGCCGCGTATCGGCCCCTGGGTCTTCCAGGCACTGGAGGGGCGTGCGAATTTCATTGATGCACCCATTCAGCTGAACAGCCATGAACATGATGGGCCTGCCTGGTTCGCCTTTGGCTACGCACCACTGCGTGACGAGCAAGGTGCAGTGGCCGGGCTCCTGCACACGGCGATCGACAACACCGCCAGCATGGAGCAGGTCAGGCAGTGGCGCGAGCAGGCGCAGGGTTTCGAGCATCAGGTGGGGCAATATCTGCCCAGCAGCGATCATCTTTGGCGAATGGCGCGCGATGCGATGGTCGTCGTCAGCCGTGAGCTTACGCTGCTGGCTGCGAATGAAGCCTGGCAACGGGTACTGGGATGGGACGTGCAGGGCATGGATACTGTTGCCCTGGTGGACTTGGTTCATCCCGGTGATCGCGCGGAGGTCAGGTTGGCCATCACCGACTTGCTACAGGGAAAGGCGGTCCATGAAGTCGAGTCTCGGCTCAAGCACAGAGATGGACATTATTGCTGGATGTGCTGGAGCGCCCGCTCACAAGGGGACGTCCTGGTGGCAGTTGGGCGTGATATCACCCAGGAGCGCTCCAGTATCGTACGCGAGGCCGAAGGCCTGCTCCGTGACAATCAGCGCATGGAAATCGTGGGCCAACTGGCAGGTGGAATGGCCCACGAAATGAACAATCTGCTGGCCGGCGTCGGTGGGAGCTTGGAGTTGCTCCAGCGACGGATGGGCCAAGGTCGAATGGAGCGCATCGACGAGTACGTCCACGTCGCGCGCGACTCAGTGCAGCGTGCCATGGCCCTTACGCACCGGCTGCTGGCCTTTGCCCGAAGCCAGCCGTTGCAGCCGCGCCCGGTGAACGTCAATACCCTGCTGCTGGAATTGAAACCGCTCGTGCATCAGGCGCTAGGCCCGGATTTCGACGTTCACTGGCAATTGGATGTTGCGCCCTGGCCAATACGGGTGGACTGCGCCCAGTTGGAGATCGCCATGCTGCATTTGTGCAGCAACGCGCGGGATGCGGCGGCTGAGCAGGGCGTGCTGACCGTTCGCACGTCGAACGAGCGCTTGCCGGCTCGGACGCTGCATGGAGAAAGCATACCGGCCGGAGACTATGTCGCCATTCTTGTCGAAGACGGGGGTACCGGCATGCCGGCAGAGATCCTCAGCCGCGCGTTCGAGCCGTTTTTCACCACCAAACCGAAAGGTCGGGGCTCTGGGCTGGGGCTTGCGATGGTCTACGGGTTCGTCCACCAGTCAGGCGGTCATGTGTGGATCGAGTCCAGTCCCAGTGACGGTACCGTAGTGACTTTGCTATTTGCCCGGTATCCGGGTGATTTGCCGGCCAGCGACTCCGATATACGCGCTTGTGAACGCAAGCGTGGGAACGGGGAACGGATACTGTTGGTCGACGATCAGCTCAATCTCAGGGCATTGATGCGAGAGGTGCTGGTAGATAACGGTTTCGAGGTGCACGAGGCGGGTGACGCCGTGCAGGCATTGGCGTGCTATGAGCAGGACGGCCCCTACGACTTGGTCATTACCGATATAGGTCTGCCGGGAGGCATGAGTGGGCGGCAGGTTGGCAAAGCGATCCGCCAGACCAGGGCAACACAGAAAATGCTGTTCATTACCGGCTATACCGAGCAACCGCTGGAGCGCAGTTTGCTTGGAAAACCGGGTACTGCATTGATGCTCAAGCCGTTTTCGCTGGAAAACCTGGTCGGCAAGGTCTATCAGATGCTGGATGAGTAGCCTGTATCAGTGGTCAGCGAGCAGCTTGAGGATCTGATCACGAAGCTGCTGCAGTTCGAACGGTTTGCACATCAGGTGCATTCCCGGATCGAGAAAATCATCTCGGGAAATAGCGGTCTCTGCGTAGCCGGTGATCAGCAAGATCGGCAGGCCTGGGCGTAGCGTCCGCGCGATTTCTGCCAATTGGCGGCCGCTCATCCCCGGCAGCCCAACATCGCTGAGCAACAGGGACACCTGCGTGCCGGAGCCTAGCATCTGCAGCGCTTGTGTGGCGTCGTGGGCAGTCAGGCAAGAAAGCCCGTCTTCGGTCAAGGACTGATAGAGCAATGCGCGGACATCGCGGTCATCTTCGACGATCAGTATCGGTCCCTCGGTGCTGCCAGGGCGACGGAGCAATGTGGCGGGAGCGGGGGCTGCCAGGCTCCGAGGCAGGTACAGATCGATTTGAGCGCCATGACCTACTCGGCTGCGCAGGGTGACATATCCATGGGATTGCCGGCTGAACCCATACACCATCGACAAGCCCAGACCTATTCCTTGGCCAACAGGTTTAGTACTGAAAAACGGCTCGAACGCATGATCGAGGGTGATCTGTGACATGCCTTGGCCGGTGTCGATGACGCTCAAGCGGACGTAATCGCCGGTACTCAGACCGCTTTGTGGAAAACACAGCGCATCGATGTGCTCGTTGCACGCCTGGACAGTAAGCTTGCCACCATTGGGCATGGCCTCACAGGCGTTGCATAACAGGCTGTCCAACGATTCCTGCAACTGTTGAGCGTCTGCTTGCAGGGCCCATAAATCCTCCGGTACGTTCAGCACAAGCTGAACGCACTCGGGCACGATTGCACGCAGTCGCTGAGGATCAAGCAGCGTATTAAGCTCGAGTGTTTGCTTCTGCAACGATTGGCGAGAGGAAAATGCCAACAACTTGTGTGTCAGCTTGGCCCCGCGCGCCACCGACTCACGACCCATACGCACAACCTTGTCCAGGTCTTCGAGGCGGCCCTTTTGTAATCGTCGCTCGATAAGTTCGAAGCTCCCCCCGATGCTGGTCAGCAAGTTATTGAAATCATGGGCGAAACCACCAGCGAGCTGACCAATGGCATCCATTTTGCGCCTATGCTGGAGAGTGTTGTCGTCACGCGCCGCATAGGTTTCAAGCCGATCGGTGAGTTCGCGCAATGCCTCACGGGCAAGATATTGACGCTTTCGGGTGCGCATTGCCTGTGCAGCCAAGCTCAGTAACTGCGCCTCATCGAAGGGATGGTACAAGCAAGACAGATTGCCAAGACTTTGTGCTAGCGCCGAGCCGCTGCCTGTCTTCATCATCAAGATCGGCAAGTCAGACCAGTTCGGCTGGGCGTCGACAAACTGCTGGAGTGGGGATATTTGATCAGTGGACAGCACCTGCTCATCGACCAAGACCAGCGCTGCGCCCTCATTGAGCCACACCCCAAGACGTTGGTTGTCAGTCGTGCACAGACACGTGATGCCACCGCCTGAAAGCATCTTCGAGGCCTTAGCGGCAACGTGCTGCGGCGCCAGAATGAGCGCCCTTTCGTCGTAGGGCAGTGAACCTGACAAGACCAATCTCCCGAGGGTGGGGCGGCCTGATGCGATGGGGCATTCAGCGAGCCGATACTCACTGGACCGCCTATTTTCCGTCAGGGTTCAAAGTGCTTGTAAGAAAGGGCTACAAGCCCTGTTGCAGGTATGGATCGTCGGGATTTTGCCGCTCAAGTTCGGCGAGCAACACCTGAACGTTCTGCAATTGCCCAGTCTCTTTCCAGTAGCGGATCAGTTGCACCCGCGCACGGCGATTGGCGGGTTGGCGATCCAGCAGGTTTTCCAGCTGCTTTTGCGCGGCCTCTACCTGTTCAAGGTCATGCAGGGTAATGGCCAAGGTGTAGCGGTAGTCGGCGTTGTCAGGTTCGAGTTCGACTGCGCGCGATAGGGCAAGCAGGGCATACTCGCGTTGTCCGTGGCGTAACAGCCAGAGACCGAGCTCATACTGCAGAAATGCGGAGTCTGGACGCAGTGCCAACGCCTGTGCGAGCACTTCGCGGGAGGCATCGTGCCGGTCCATGGCCTCTAGCAGTCGCACCTGGGTTGCCAGTGCATCCGGATCTTGCGGCGCCAATCTCAGGCTGCGGGCGAGGGCGGCTTCGGCACTTGGGAAGTCTCGCTCGTGCAAGTACAGCCGCGCCAGATGGGTCTGGGCCTGGGCATCGTCTGGCTGTTGCTCGAGGGCTTGCTGGTACTGCTCGAGCGCTGATTGCAAAGGGCGGAAATACAGGCCGATGGCGTCCGGATCCAGGCCCATCAACGCGTCTACGGCGGCGAAGCGCACGCTTTGCTCTTCATCTTCGAGCAACGGCCCCAGCACCAGACTGCGCTGGGCGGGTGGCAACAGGCGTCGAATGCTGGCAATGGCTGCGCGCCGGACCAAAGGATCACCGTGTTCAAGGTCCTGCTTGGCCAGCTTGAGCGCCTGGGGGGAAGGGTAATTGGGTAACTCGTTGTACAGCGCAGCCCGACGGATCGGGGTGAGATCGTCCCGCTGGAGTTGCTGATAGAGCACCCGGGCGGCGCCTGGCAGTCCGGCATGGGCCTGCCGTAACGCTTTGGCGTAGCGTTCGGCAGGTGGGCCGGGAGGCGAGGATGCGGGAGTTCGCCACACGACAAGGATGGCCACGGCCAGAACCACCAGCGCGAGCGGCAGCGCGATCAGGTAACGGTGACGAATGGACATCAGCTGTTCCGTGAACTCGGGAGTGCAGAGCTTGGGACAGGTGGAGGTCAATTGCAACGGTGTCGCGGCTCGAGCTCGCGATCGATATGGGAAACACGTTCACGCCCATTGTCCTGCTGATAGGACTATTAAAGCTGCTTTGAGCGGCTAATTACCCATTGCCTGGGTTGGTAGACTGATCCTCAGCCAAATGAGGAGTTTTCCCATGAAACAGGTTCTGAGTGTGCAACGAAGCCCACAGCCGCACTGGGTAGGCAATGGCTTTCCCGTGCGCAGCCTTTTTACCTATGATCGGCAGGCAGCGCATGTCAGCCCATTTCTCCTGCTCGATTACGCCGGTCCCCACCTATTTGCCCCCACCGAAGCGCGTCGCGGTGTCGGGCAGCATCCGCACCGCGGCTTTGAGACCGTCACCATCGTCTACCAGGGCGAGGTCGAGCACCGCGACTCCACGGGCGCTGGCGGACTGATCGGCCCGGGCGACGTGCAGTGGATGACCGCGGCGGATGGGATCATTCATGAAGAGTTTCATTCACCGGCGTTTGCTCGGCAGGGCGGCACACTGGAAATGGTTCAGTTGTGGGTCAATCTGCCCGCCCGCGACAAGCAGGCAGCGCCGGGCTATCAGACCTTGCTCGACCGAGATATCCCCCGCGTGTCACTGGCGCACGGCGCCGGCAGCTTGCGCGTGATTGCTGGCGAATATGAAGGATACAGCGGCCCGGCGCGGACATTCACCGCCATGGATGTATGGGATATCCGTCTTGATGCAGGCGCTTCCCTGCAGTTGCCGATCAGCACCGGACGCAACGCTGCACTGGTCGTGTTACACGGTGCGCTAACCGTCAACGATTCACAGCGAGCCGCCGACGGCGAGCTTGTGCTGCTCACACGTGAGGGCGAAAACGTTCGTGTGGCGGCGCAGCAGGATGTTTCGCTATTGCTGCTCAGTGGTGAACCCATTGACGAACCCATCGTTGGCTATGGGCCGTTCGTGATGAATACGCAAGCGCAGATCGCCGAAGCATTCGACGATTTTCACGCTGGGCGCTTCGGCAAGATACCCGCGTCGACATCGGCGCCGGAACGGTGAACTGAGTCCTGTTCGGCCGTCCGTCACCTGGCCAGGAGAGTGCTCGAACTAACAGGGTCGCGTGATGCTCATCAGTTAAGGCGTAGCGTGTGATCGCGCGGCTCAATTAGCCGCCCTGATAACCACGTGTTAGCTCACAGGCAATATCCATTGGCAAAGGATAGGTAGATGGCGTAATCCCTCATCTGGCCATCCACCGTTTTGAGGGTCTGACGATGTCTCTGAGTGGCGTTTCGATGCTGGAAATGCGTCAACTGATCGAGCAAGCCTGCCTGCCAGACCGGTGCGAGGTCAGTAGTCGCGATGGCGTGAGCTTGACTATCCGGCTTGGCACGGGCTCAAGCCTTGCCGACTGCGTGACACTGACCGACGTGCGACTGGACAGCCTGAACAGCTCTCGCGATCTGATTGGCCTGCTTGGAAAGCTCAAGGAAGGACAGCGTCTGGGGCACCTAGCGCCGCAAAAGGCGTCGCCTCGTTTACGGGCCTGACTCTGGGCGGATGCGTGTGGGGTTGGTGCACACCCAACCCCACTCAAGGTGATCGGCCGCAAATGGGATCAATGCGTCAACGCTGCGGGTTCAGCGTCAGGTGCACATGACGGTTCACGTCCTTGTACAACAGGTAGCTGAACGGACCTGGACCGCCGGAGTAGCAGGCCTGTGGGCAGAAGGCGCGTAGCCACATGAAGTCGCCGGCTTCGACCTCTACCCAGTCCTGGTTCAGGCGATACACCGCTTTACCTTCCAGCACATACAATCCGTGCTCCATCACGTGGGTTTCGGCGAACGGAATCACGCCGCCGGGTTGGAACGTGACGATGTTGACGTGCATGTCATGACGCATGTCAGCCATGTCGACGAAGCGCGTAGTCACCCAGCGGCCCTCGGTTCCTGGCATTTCGATGACGGTCGCGTTGTCACGGTGGGTAACGAAGGATTCAGGCGCGGCCAGGCCCTCAACCTTTTGATAGTGCTTGCGCAGCCAATGGAAGGTGACGTTGGCCTTGCTGTTGTTACGTAGGCTCCATTCAGCCCCAGGGGCGAGAAACGCGTAGCCACCGGGCACCAAGGTATGACCTTTGCCTTCGACGGTGATGTCGATTTCGCCTTCAACGACAAACACCACCGCTTCGGCATTGGGGTCCAGCTCGGGCCGCTCGCTGCCGCCTTCAGGGGCGACTTCGACAATGTACTGTGAAAAGGTTTCGGCAAAGCCGGTCAGCGGTCGGGCAATGACCCACATGCGCATCTTGTCCCAGAACGGCAGATGGCTGGTGACGATGTCACGCATCACGCCCTTTGGAATAACGGCGTAGGCTTCGGTGAACATCGCACGGTCAGTCAGCAGCTCGGTCTGAGCCGGGTGCCCTCCGTGAGGGGCAAAGTAGGAGTGATTCGACATGGACGGTCTCGATTTGTTGTTCTGCCCCGTGCCGTAAGCCGCACCGTCCGGTGCGCCGCAGGGGATGCGAGGCCAGCATAGGGCGCGTCCGAGGCTATCCACAAATTAAATGTTGGAATAATCGGCATTCATCTTTCAAATGCAATTTGCGCTTCTCAGCGATTGCTGGTCAGACGCTGTTGAGCGGCCACGCATCCGTTGATCTCCACGGCTTTTTGCAGCATGGCCTGACTGCGTTGCGGATCGAGCTCGCCCAGCAGCCGGTAGACTTCTGCCTGGTAGTCGCGTTGACGTCCCCACTGCAGTTCCAGTCCCTGCGGGCGGTTGCGGTTGCACGCCAGGCGCGGGGCGGGTTGAGGATAGTAGGGGGCGTAAAGGGTGGCCATGCCTGCAATCGCCTCCAGAGCGTCTTGGTAGGCAGGGCTGGTACTGAACGCAGGGCACCAGTTGGCGATGGCCGTGGCCGGTGGAGCGAAGCCCTGCCGAAGGCTGGATTCGAGCAAAGGGCAAGCCGCCTCGGCGATTTTTCCGGCTGGCAGGTAGGTCATGTAATACAACGCCAAGCGGTACTGGGCAACTGGATGACCCAGTTCGACTGACTTCTCCAGTAGTGCGACCGCGCTCGGCAGCGTGCGCGCCATGGCCTGGCCCTGCCGGCTGAGCTCTGGGTCGCGCAGGTCGGCAGTGCGCAGCGGACTGGCGCTGTCATTTTCTGCGTCGGCCTGCTCCAGCAATGGCAAGGCCTGGCGGTAGAGAAGATCGGCGTGAGGGTCGATGCGCACTTCAAGCGCCAAGGCCGCAACCGGCATCAGCGTTGCGAGCAGTCCCGAGAAAAAGACAGCTCGACTCACAAATACGCCTCGCGGGTAAGCGTGGGGCACCGGAGCGGAACCAGCGCGGAATTCAGTGCTTGGGAGTTCATGGCGAGTACGCGTTTGCCTCGAGCGACCGGGAGCGGTGACGGGCTATTCTAGCCATCACCGGGTGCTTGTCGAAAGGGCCGCGAACAGTAATCAGACGAGCTTGAAGGGCGAAGCCTTGCGGCTGGCGTATTTTTCCTGCGCCAAGCCGAGCTTGGCGGTGATGACTTTGGCGAGTGCATTGTTGCCGAGGTCGTTGAGATGCAGACGGTCGATGAACAGATCCTGGCCGAATACGGGTGAGCTGCTGAGCATGCCATTCATGTCATAGCAAGGCACTGGCTCCGCCTGGCTTTTTATCCGCCGGAAAAAGATCGAATGCAGATGATCGTCGTACACGCCGTCCAGCAACCGATCGTAATGGTCCGACCGTTGGAGCAGCAGGTTCAGCATTGCCTGTTCTCCAGGCGGTAGTTTTTCTCTGCACCATGGAAGCAGCGGCTGCAGGATGAAGGTCAGCGAGGTATGGCTGTCAGCGAGCAAGCGATCCCATTGCAGCAACGTGCGGCCAATGCGATCGGCGGCGCGGATCAAGCGCTTTTCAGGTGACGATAATACCGGTGGCGGTAGAGGCTGCTGACGGCGCCGGAAAAGGCGCTGCAGCCAATGAGGCCACGGCGAGAGGTGTGTTGTCGCCTGCTGTGGCTGCTTATCTGGGGTTCGGTGTTCGGGCGCATCGACACGCAGGTTCGCTTGCTGATCGTCAGCAAGCATTTCGCACATGCCCTCGTGCGCCAGGGTATTGAGTCCGCTCAGGATCACCACATGACCGATTCGCCCCAGTCGATGTTGGTGGCTCAGGAACAGCAGTAACTCCTGGGTGGCGTCTAACCCGCAGCCTGCCAGGCTCAGCCACACCTCGCCGGTCAGCAGGGCCAGGCAGGAGGCCACCGTCTGCTGGTCAGAACTCGCGCCGATTCCCAATGCGGTCGAGCCGCCCACCAGCAGGTTGACGCGTGCCGAGCCGCCACGCTCGGCCAGGGAATAGCGCTTGCCGCCGAGTTGACTGTAGCGCAGGCCCAACGCATCGGTGTTGATGATGTCCGAGCGATAGCCTCGCTCATGAACGTAGAGCGTGAGGGGGGCACGGCGTCCGCCCAGCAGCAGGAAGCGCTGATAGTCTTCGCGCATCGCCTGGCCGCAGTTCATCTCTAGCGTGTGGTCGATCGGTGCCATAGGCGCTCCTATGGGCCGGGCCTGTTCAGCCGGCCAGCTCCCTGAGGTTGTACAGCAGGCCGCCTGCAGCAATCAGTAGCAGCGCGATGCCTGAGGCCAGGCTGATCATCCGGCTGCTGCGCTGCGAGGCGATCTTGCCGATCGCGAAGATGTACAGGCTCAGCACGGCAAAATCGATGGCAATCCACAGCAGCGACAGCACCACCATGCTTTTTCCGAACGACTCGGTGATCTGGATGAACTGCGGAAAGAAGGCAATGAAGAAGATGATGTCTTTCGGGTTGGAGATGCCGACCATGAAACCCTGCAATAACCCGCCGCGGCCTCCTGTCGTCGCCATCGCGCTCTGTTCGGCAGCAGCAGCGGAGCTCGCTGGGGGCTTGAGGGCTTCGCGCAAGGTGCCCGAGGCGATGTAGCCGATGAACAGGCAGCCCAGCAGGCTCATGCCGCTGAGCCAGGCCTTGTCGATGGCCGCGCTGGTCATGATGATCCAGGCGGCGGCGCCAATCAGTACCAGCGATGCCCAATTGGTGCCTACTGCCGTGAACAGTGCCTTGCGTGCGCCTGCCGCGGCGGCGGTGTTGACGACCAGCGCCACTACTGGGCCAGGGGTGGCGATCAGCAGCAAGACGGTCAAGGCATAGGTGGCGGTCAGTGCGGTATTCACGTTCAGTTCTCGATCTTGTGTTCGATAGGGGTGTCAGGATTGAAAGGGCAGCGCGCGGGGTTGAGTGAGCCGGTTTCCTGGAGTTGGTACTGCGTCCATTCGTAGTTGTCGGGCTCGCCGAAGAACCCCAGACTCTGGGGCACTCGCCCATCGTTGTAGCGCGCGACCCGTTCGCGGATTCGAGCGCGAATCCGTTGCCCGCTCTGGGTCGCGGCGCTGGCCACCTCGTCGAAACTCTCACGCGGATTGATCACGAAAACGATGCTATGGCCCAAATTGCGGCTTTTCATCTGCCGGTGAGCCGGAAAGCTCATGTTGATGAACAGCGGCATGCTGGCGAAGCAGAACGACCATTGCGTGTCGTGAGGATCACGTGGCACGTCCTGGGGCCAGGGATGAGGGTCGCGAGCGTGCACTTGCTGCAGAATCTTCCACGCAAGCGCCTGCTGTTCTGCCAACGTGCCGTGTTCGCGGGTTTCGAGAAACACCAGCAGTGGACAGCCGATCCGCTGCTTGAGTGGGATCGGCGTAATGGTCTGTACGTAGTCGGCCAGCCCGCGAGCGATATCGTTGGCCGGATCCTCGGCGCGGGCGAACAGGATATGGCAGGTGCCGGCGGCCACCGCCTTGCGTCCGAACAGGCAGGGAAAGCCAGGGTTGGCAAGAATGGCTTTGAAGTGTTGCAACGTGGTGTACGTCCAATGCTGTTTGCTCTGGACATGTTCGTCGGCCAGCTCTAGCGCATCCAGGCGATAGCAGTTTCCATAACCCGTAAACATGTTTTCCCCGGAAGAATGCTATGAAGTGGTTTTTCTGCCTTATCGCGGCGTATTGGCTGAATGTAATTGTTATTTACCTGCATTTTCTGGAAGCAGGACTCGGTTGTAAAACGCCTGGAACTATGAGTAACTATTAGTTTCACTCATGGTTTGGCGGCGAAGATGTCAGAACGGATTCAGGCTTTGCACGCCTTGCGTGCCTTCGAGGTGGCCTCGCGCTACGGATCCTTCACCCGTGCAGCGCAAGAGCTGGCATTGACTCAGGGTGCCGTCAGCCACCACATCAAGACCTTGGAAGCCTTGTTCGGCTGCGACCTGTTCGAGCGCCGAGGCCCCAAGCTGCGCCTCACCGAGCACGGACGTCTGCTGGCCCAAGAGCTCAAGGTCGGGTTCAAGATCATCGAGAACGCCTGTGCGTTGTTGCGTCAGGACCGCTACGGCCTGCGCTTGAAGGCTGCATCGACCCTCACCGTGCGCTGGTTGCTCAGGGCGGTGGACAGCTTCAAGAGGGCCGACGACAGTTGCAGCGTGCAACTCTCCAGCGTGTGGATGGATATCGACACGGTGGATTTCTATTCCGAGCCCTATGACTGCGCCATCCTACTGGGCAATGGCCGCTTTGCAGCCGACGTCGAAAGCGTGAAGCTCTTCGACGAATGGCTGATCCCCGTGTGTCATCCGGATTATCTGAGCGACGCGGCACCGCCCTTGTCGGTGCTGCGCGAATGTGAGTTTCTGCACCCGTCGTCCGACCGCCGCGATTGGCGCCGCTGGCTGGCGCGGGTGGATGCCCCGGACATCAGCATCGACCAAGGCCAGGTGTTCGATACCTTGGACCAGGGCATCTCCGCTGCTCAGCAAGGGTTGGGGATTTCGGTGGTCGATCTGGTACTGGCCAGCGCCGACCTTGATGCCGGGCGCCTGATCACGCCGTTCAGGCAGGCGGTGTCGACGGGTGACGGCTATTACATGACTTGGCTCAAGGCCAGCCCCAAGGCCAAGCAGATGGCCAAGTTGCGCGATTTTCTCATCGGTCAGGTGCCGCCTCTGGCATTGAAGGACATCACCTACCTGTATGGCTGATCCGTCCTTGGATCGCGGACCTGAGCTCAGAAGCCGAAATGGCTCAGGCCCGGGTGATCGTCCGGTCGGCGCCCCAGTGGCCAGCGGAATTGGCGGTCTTCTTCGTTGATCGGCATCTCGTTGATGCTGGCGTGGCGATGCTGCATCAGGCCGTCGGGCGCGAACTCCCAATTTTCATTCCCGTAGGCCCGATACCACTGACCGCTGTCGTCGCGGTACTCGTAGGCATAGCGCACCGCGATGCGGTTGTCGGTGAAGGCCCAGAGCTCCTTGATCAGGCGGTAGTCATGCTCGCGGTTCCACTTGCGGGTGAGAAATGCCTGAGCCTCGTCGCGATTGCTGACGAAATCGACCCGATTGCGCCAGCGGGTGTCGAGCGTGTAGGCCAGAGCGACTTTTGCCGGATCGCGGCTGTTCCAGCCGTCTTCGGCCAGGCGGACTTTCTCGATAGCGGTTTCACGGCTGAACGGTGGCAGGGGTGGACGGGACATGACGAAATTCCTCTGAGTGCAGATCGAGTAGGCGACCTGATGGAGTGAAGCCTAAGCCTTCACGGCTAGCACGAGAATCCGCCCGCGTGTCAGTTCATCATTTCGCCGGGCGGAACAATCGCCGATTGTGACCTGTGGTGTGTCAGAGCGCTTCGCCCATCCCCCGTCGCGCTACGTGAGTGCGTCCACCCAGCCTCACCAGCAGGAGCGCGCTGGCGGCGAGCAATCCACCGGCCATCGGCACGGCCGCATAGCCAAGGTCCAGACTGATCACCGCGCCGCCCAAGGCCGCGCCGAGAGCGTTACCCAGATTGAACGCGCCGACGTTGATCGACGACGCCAGCCCCGGTGCCTCGGCGGCGGCGGTCATGACCCGCATCTGCAGCGGCGGGACGACGGCGAAGGTGAAGACGCCCCACACCAGCAGCGCCAGCGCCGCACCGACGTGAGTGCCGAGCACCAACGGCATCGACAGCATGATCACCGCCAGAATGGCCAGCACGATGCGCGCGGCACCGTCCAGCGACCAGTCGGCCAGGCGCCCGCCAAGGCTGTTGCCCAGGGTGAAGCCCACGCCGATCAGCACCAGCCCGAGGGTGACGAACGCCGCCGAGGCGCCGGTGAGCGCCGTGAGCACTGGCGCGACATAGGTGTACAGCGTGAACATCGCGCCGGCGCCGAGTACGGTGGTGGCCATGGCCAGCAGCACATTGGCACGGCCGATCACCGCCAGCTCCTTGCGCACAGGCGGCACGCTGCCGCGTTCACCCTTGGGCAGGGCGTACCACAAGGCGGCGATGGCGATGAGGCCCAGCACGGCGGTGCCGGCGAAAGCCATGCGCCAGCCAATCTGTTGGCCGATCCAGGTGGCAGCCGGCACCCCACCGATATTGGCGATGGTCAGACCCATGAACATACTGGCGATGGCACTGGCCTGCCGTTCCTTGGGCACTACGCTGGCGGCGACCACTGCGCCGAGGCCGAAGAATGCCCCGTGGTTGAGGCTGGTGATCAGGCGGGAGATCAGCAGGGTGTAGTAATCCGGCGACAATGCCGACAGCAGGTTGCCGACGGTGAAGATGCTCATCAGCAGCATCAGCGCCGCGCGCTTGCCGAAGCGGCTGAACAGCAGGGTCATGATCGGCGCGCCGACCATCACACCGATCGCATAGGCGGTGACCAGCATGCCGGCGCTGGGAATGCTGGCGTTGACGCCTTCGGCGATGACCGGCAGCAGGCCCATTGGGGCGAATTCGGTGGTGCCGATGCCGAAGGCGCCGATAGCCAAGGCAAACAAGACACGTTTGGGATGCAGCACGCTCATCGAAAACTCCAGGTGATGGCGGTGGAACGACAAAGGAGGAGGGCGCCGGTCACGCCGGCGCCGGGTGGTACAGGATCAATCCCAGGCAGGCGCCAGCCCCGCCGGGCTGACCTCACGGCCGTTGCGCTCCAGTCCGGCGATGCGCGCCATGTCCTGTTCGTCCAGGCGCAGGTCGCGGGCGAGCAGGTTGCTGGCCAGGTTCTCACGTTTGGTGGAGGAGGGAATGACCGCATAGCCTAGCTGCAAGGCCCAGGCTAGAGCAACTTGAGCGACGCTGGCCTGGTGCTTGCTGGCGATCTCGGCCAGCACCGGATCCTTGAGCACCTTGCCGTAGGCCAGGGTCATGTACGAGGTCACGGCGATGCCCTGCTCGCCGAGGAAATCGGCCAATCGACGGTTTTGCAGATAGGGGCTCAGTTCGATTTGGTTAGTGGCGATTTCGCCCTTGCCGACCACCTCGATGGCCTGACGCGTCAGTTCGATGTTGAAATTGGAAATACCGATCTGCCGGGTCAATCCTGCCCGTTTGGCCTCGGCCAGTGCGGTCATGAATTCACGCAGTTCCACGCCGTTGCCCGGTGCCGGCCAATGGATCAGGGTCAGGTCGACCTGGTCGGTGCGCAGTTTGCTCAAGCTTTCGCGCAGGCTGGGGATCAGCTTGTCGGCAGCGTAATTGTGGGTCCAGATCTTGGTGGTCAGGAACAACTGGTCGCGAGCCACGCCACTCTCGGCGAGAGCCTGGCCGACATCGGCTTCGTTCTTGTAGATCTGCGCGGTGTCGATGGCGCGGTAGCCCAGTTGCAGGGCCGTCTTGACCGAGTCGATGATGGTTTGACCGGTAAGGCGATAGGTGCCGAGGCCGAAGGCAGGGATAGTCATGCAAGATGCTCCACGCAAAGGATGATCGAATTCATTCGAGCCGGGAGCAGTGTGAAGGTTGCAGCGCAAATGATTAAGCACGCTGCCGGGCAAGCACTTTTGCGTTCAAATCATCAATCCAACCGTCTGGCCTGCCGGGCGCGAAATACACGCCCGGCACGGTGAATGCGATCAGGGCTGCGCCTGCGCCAGCGGGCGAGCGTCCTTCTGCACCTGCTCCCAGACCCGCAGGAAGTTGCCGGCCCAGAGCTTGGCGATGTCGGTCTCGCTGTAGCCGCGGCTGAGCAGTTCGGCCGTGACGTTGCGGATCTCGCTGACGTCTTTCCAGCCTTCCAGGCCGCCGCCATCGTTGAAGTCCGAACTCAGGCCCACATGGTCGATACCGACCTTCTTGACCGTGTAGTCGATGGCGTCGGCGTACTGCTTGAGCGTCGCCTTGGGCTCTTCTTCGAGAATCGCGTAGAGGCTGCTGGCGTATTCGCCGAAACGCGATTCGGGCCAGATGGCGATCACTGCATCGCCCGGCATCAACGCGTTGGCCAAGCCTTGCAACGGCTGCAGGTCGAAGCGCGCGCGCAGGGCTTCGAGCTTCTCCAATACCGGCTTGCTCAGCGGTTTGAGGTACTGCCCAAAGCCGACTACCTGGATCACGCCGCCGCTGTCCTTGATCAGCTGCATTTCCTTGTCGGACAGGTTGCGCGGAATGTCTACCAGGGCCCGGGGCGCGGAGTGCGAGGCAACGACGGGCGCACGGCTCAGGCGCGCGACCTGCTCCAAAGCCAGGGTGGACATTTGCGACACGTCGATGATCACGCCCAGGTCATTCAGTCGTTTCACCGCCGCTTGGCCCAGCGGCGACAGACCGCCCAGCGCGTCGGCGGTGTCATTGAGAAACGGCAGCGGGCGCGAGGAGTCTGCCCAGTCGTTATTGCCGGTGTAGCTGAAGCCGAACATGCGCATGCCACGTGCCGTCCACAGGTCCAGTTGCGACAGGTCGTGGCCCAGCGGATAGGCGTTCAGCATGCTGATGAAGATCGCGAACTTGCCCTCGCCATTCAGGCGGCGGAAGTCCTCGGGGGTGTAGGCAATGCCGACCTGGTTGGGGAAATCGCGAACCATGCCACTGATGATCTTCCAGCGCACCTCTTGCTGCTGCCTGGCCTCGTCGACGAAGCCAGGCGTCGGGCGGTGCGGTGCATTGGGGCCGTTCCAGATCTCGGGCCAGCCAAAGAGGGTCAGGGCCGCGCCGGAGAGCCGACCGCGGTTGGCCTTGACCAGGTCGAACTGACCAGGGCCGTCCTTGTCGACTTCCTCGCCCGTGCTGCCCAGGCTCAGAGGAACCGTGATGTGACTGTCGAACGAGAGCATGTGCTCGTGCAGCGCCTCGGCCTGCTCGACGATCTTTTGCGGGTAACCGGCAGTGCGGTGTTGCCAGTAGAAATAGCCGGCAGCGCTGCCCAGGGCGACCACCAGGGCCAAGGGCAGGCCGATGTACAGGGCTTTGCGGGAACGGGTCTTGGTCATTGCCATCTCGGTGCAGGACTGATCGCAACCGCCCGGCAGGTGCACGACGTGCCGGGACAGGGTTCGGGTATCAGGTGGACGAATGGCGTCGACGCAGATTTACGTGGCAGGCGGTTGTCGGTGCCGGCCTCAGCCGTGCGGGGTTGCGCGCTTGTCGGGGGTGCCGGCGTACTGCGCCTTGAGATGACCCTGATCGTCCAGCAACCAGGCGTCCATGATCTCGCGCACCACGGGGCCGGCAACTCGGCCGCCAGCTTCGCCGTTCTCGATCATCACCGCCACCACGATCGACGGGTGATCGGCCGGGGCGAAGCCGACGAACAGGGCATTGTCACGGTGCCGCTCCAAGGTCTTGTCGCGGTTGTAGCGCTCGCCCTGGCGGATCGCGACCACCTGCGCCGTGCCGCTCTTGCCGGCGATCCGGTACTGCGCGCCTGCTGCGGCGGCGCGGGCGATGCCGCGCGGGTCGTGCATGACCATCTGCATGCCCTGACTGACCTGGTCCCAGGCGCGCTTGTCGTGCAGCACGATATCGGGCATCGGGTTGGGGTCTACCGGCTTCTCGCCGCCCACCGTCATGGCCAGGTGCGGGCGATGCCACACGCCCTTGCTGGCCAGCAGGCTGGTGGCCTGGGCCAGCTGCAGCGGGGTGACCTGCATGTAGCCCTGGCCGATACCCAGAATCAGCGTCTCGCCAGGGAACCAGGCCTGGCGGCGAGTGGCGCGCTTCCACTGCGCCGACGGCATCAGGCCCGGCGCTTCTTCGAACATGTCCAGCGAGACTTTCTGCCCCAGGCCGAACTCGGCCATATAGTCGTGCAGGCGATCAATGCCCAGCTTGTGCGCCAGGTCATAGAAATAGGTATCGTTGGAACGCATGATGGCGGCGTAGAGGTCCACCCAGCCATCGCCACTGCGGTTCCAGTTGCGGTACTTGTGGTCGTAGTTGGGCAGTTCGTAGTAGCCCGGGTCGAATACCCGGCTGCCGGGGGTGATCACGCCGCTGTCCAGTCCGGCGATGGCCACCTCCGGCTTGACCGTCGAGCCGGGCGCATACAGGCCACGCAGCACGCGGTTGAACAGCGGCCGGTCGATGGAGTCGCGCAGGGCTGCGTACTGCTTGAAGCTGATGCCTTTGACGAAGAGGTTGGGGTCGAAGCTGGGGTTGCTGACCATGGCCAGCACGTCGCCTGTAGCCGGGTCCAGCGCGACCACCGCGCCACGCCGCTCGCCCAGGGCTTTCTCGGCGGCCTGCTGCAGGTGGGCATCGAGGCTCAGCACGATGTCCTTGCCCGGTATCGGGTCATGATGGCGCAACACACGCATCACCCGGCCCTGGGCATTGGTCTCGACTTCCTCGTAGCCCACATGGCCGTGCAGCTCGTTCTCGTAGAAGCGCTCCACGCCGGTCTTGCCGATCGACTGGGTACCGCGGTACTCGGTGTTATCGAGGCTCTTGGCTTCTTTTTCGTTGATCCGCCCCACGTAGCCCACCGAATGGGCGAAGTGCTCGGCCAACGGGTATTCGCGGATGAACTGTGGCTCGACTTCCAGCCCTGGCAGGCGGAACTGATTGACCGCGATCTGGGCGATTTGCTCCTCGCTCAGACCGACCATCAGGGTCACCGGCTCGAAGGGCTTGCGCCCCCGCCGCAGGTCTTTGTCGAACTGGGCGCGGTCGTCCTCGGACAGGTTCAGCACCTGGGCCAGGGCATCGAGCACGGCCGGGGTCTGGCCGTTGGTGCGCTCACGGGTCAAGGTCAAGTTGAAGCTGGGTTTGTTGTCGGCCAGCACCACACCGTTGCGGTCGTAGATCAGGCCACGTTCTGGGGGAATCGGCAGCACATGCACCCGGTTGTTCTCCGAAACGGCCGACTGCTGGTCATGCTGCAGCACCTGCAACACGTACAGTCGACCCACCAGAACCGCGACCAGGCTCAGGGTCAGCGCGGCGCACACCAACAGGCGGCGGTTGACCAGGCGTTTTTCGGTTTCGTGGTCCTTGAGGGGGATCGGTTGTGGCATGGGGTCTCGGGTGGCGTATCGGTGAGGGCAACGGCGCGGGGTTCGCGATGCTACGCAAGGCCGCGGCGCGTCTCAACCCAGGCTTGCCCTGCGATCACCGTGCCGCAGGGCTGCCGAGCCGCTGTTGAAGGGGTTGTCGAGAACATGAAGATTTATTCATTCGGCCAGAGGGTGCGTGGGTTGCGTCCCGCCTCGACGTTGAGAGAAGCAGGGCGCAACCCGCCGCGGTCTACAGCACTTTGTCGAGGGTGATCGGGAACTCGCGCACCCGCTTGCCCGTGGCGTGATAGAGGGCGTTGGCAATCGCGGCGGCGACGCCGACCACGCCGATTTCCCCGACGCCCTTGGAGCCGAGCTCATTGACGATGTCGTCTTGCTCCTCGACGAAAATCACCTCGATGTCGCCGATATCGGCGTGCACAGGAATGTGATACTCGGCCAGGTTGTGGTTGAGGACGCGACCCAGCCCATGGTCGGTTTGGCCTTCCTCGTGCAGCGCCATGCCCAAGCCCCACACCACGCCGCCGAGGATCTGGCTACGGGCGGTCTTGGGGTTGACCACGCGACCTGCCGCCACGGCGCTGACCACGCGGGTCACCTTGATCGAGCCCAGATCCTCATCGACAGCGACTTCGACGAAAACGGCCGAGTGGGTCGCGGTGGAAAAGGCCTGGCGCCGACTCCCAGGCTCGGCGTCGATCTGCACCTGCAATACGCCATGCTCGGCGCGAGCAACGATGTCTGCCAGGGCGATGCGCTGGCCGGCGGCGTGCAGATGGCCGTCGGTGAAGCGAATGTCTTCGACCGCCACTGCCGACAGCGCGGGGTACGCCTGACGTGCGCATTCCAGCACCTTGGCGCGCAACACCAGGCAGGCCTGGCGCACCGCCGAGCCGACCGAGGACACGGTGAACGAGCCGCCTTGCAGGGGCGCGGTGGGCAACGAGGAGTCGCCAAGCTCGAAGGTCACCTCAGCCGTGTCCAGGCCCATGGCGTCGGCCGCGATCTGGGTCATGACGGTGTAGGTGCCGGTGCCAATATCCGTGGTAGCGCTGCTGACCGTCAGGTGTCCGGAGGCATCCATCCGGGCTTTGGCGCTGGCTTTCATCTGCATGGCTTCCCACACGCCGGTGGCCATGCCCCAGCCCAGCAATTGCTTGCCGCTGCGCATGCTGCGCGGCTGCGGGTTGCGCTTGGCCCAGCCGAAGCGCTCGGCGCCTTGGTCGTAGCAGGCCAGCAGTTCTTTGCTGGAGTAGGGCTTGCCTTCATTGCCGTTGTGCGAGGCAAAGTTGAGCCGTCGCAGTTCCACCGGGTCCAGGTCCGCTGCGCAGGCCAGTTCATCCATCGCGCATTCCAGCGCGATCATCCCTGATCCGGCCCCAGGGGCACGCATGTCCAGCGGGGTGTAAACGTCCAGGTCCACCAGGCGATAGCCCAGTGCCACGTTGTCGCACTGGTAGAGCATGCCGCTCCATTCCACCAAGTGCTCGGTGAAGTCTTCGAAGCGTGAGGTCTGGCCAATTGCGTCGTGGCCGACCGCCAGTAACTTGCCCCTGCCATCCACACCCAGCCGTACACGCTGCTGAGTCCTTGGGCGATAGCCGAAGGTGAACATCTGCTGACGGGTGAGGGTGAGTCGCACCGATCGCTTGAGGTGCAGCGCCGCCATCACCGCCAGGGGCAGTTGATATTGAGGTCTCAGACCCGAGCCGAATGCCCCGCCGACGAACGCGGCCAGCACGCGGATACGGTCCTTGGGCAGGCCGAAGACGTTGTGCAAGTATTCTTGGCAGTTCTGCGTGCCTTGGGTCTTGTCGTGGATTTCCAGGGCATCGCCGGATCTGTAGAACACCGTGGAGGCGTGTGGCTCCATCGGGTTGTGGTATTCGTTGGCAGTGACATAAGTAGCGTCCAGCGTGGTGGTCGCAGTGGCATAGGCACCGGCGAAATCACCACGCGGCTCGGGGAGCTCGGCCGGCGCTTCGTGGCTGGCTGCAAGCGCACCGAGCAGATCGGTGCGATGGTCATCCTGATCGTACTCCACGGTGACCAACGCCCCGGCATGCCGGGCGAGCTCCAGCGTGTCGGCCACCACCAGCGCGATTGGCTGGCCGCTGTACAGGACCTTGTCGTTGTACAGCGGACGGAAAGGGGACCCGTCGGCCGAGTCGTCATCGCTGTAATCATCGTCGTAACTGGAGACATGGGGTCTGTTCAGGTGGTGCAGCACGGCAATCACGCCAGGCACCTGCAGGGCGGCGGCGATGTCAATTGCGCGGATACGGCCGCTGGCGATGGTGCTCGACACCACACTGGCATGCAGCAGGCCGTCTTCGTGGTACTCGCCAGCATAGCGCGCCTGGCCGGTGACCTTGGCCACGCCATCGACGCGGTCCAGGGGCTTGCCCATGGCGGAGGTAAAAGTGTTCATGGGGTGTTTCCTCCGTGCGGGGCACCAAGCGCTGCTTCGGTCAAGGCGCGAATGATCGCGCGCTCGGCCAGTTCGACTTTGAAGCCGTTGTGATCGAGCGGGACGGCGTCTTCGAGGACCAGCTTGGCCACTCGGGCGAAGAGTGCTGGCGAGACGGTCTGTCCCTGCATCAACGCCTCAGCCGCCTCGTTGCGCCAGGGCTTGTGCGCCACGCCACCGAGTGCCAGGCGCGCTTGCTGGATGACGTCGCCGCGCAACTCCAGTGCTGCTGCGACCGATATCAAGGCAAAGGCATAGGACGCCCGGTCACGAATCTTCAGGTAGCGGGCGTGTTCGGCGAACCGCGCCGGGGGCAGCTCGATGGCGGTGATCAGTTCATCGTCGTCGAGTTGATTGTCACGCTCAGGTGCATCGCCGGGCAGACGGTGGAAATCCTTGAAGGCGACGCAGCGCGTGCCGCGAAGACTCTGCACGTGCACCACGGCCTCCAGCGCCGCCAGGGACACGCACATGTCCGAAGGGTGAGTCGCAACGCACGCTTCGCTGGCACCGAGGATGGCGTGAATACGGTTCAGGCCTGTGCGCGCCGGGCAGCCGCTGCCGGGTTCGCGTTTGTTGCAGGGCGTGCCGGTGTCATAGAAGTAGTAGCACCGGGTGCGTTGCAACAGGTTGCCGCCGGTGCTGGCCATGTTGCGCAACTGCGGCGAAGCGCCGGCCAGGATGGCTTCGGACAGCAACGGGTAGTCCCGCTCGATCAGCGGATGCCAGGCCAGGTCGGCGTTGCTCACTAGAGCGCCGATCAGCACGCCACCGTCGGCGGTGGACTGCACGCTGTCCAGGCCCAGGCCGGAAAGGTCGATCAGGCGTTCGGGACGCTCGATGTTTTCCTTCATCAGGTCGACCAGGTTGGTGCCGCCAGCGATGAAGCGTGCGCCGGGCCCGACACTGTTCAGGGCCTCGGCGATGGAGGTGGGGTGCTGATAGCTGAAGGGCGTCATTCACTCACCTCGCGCATCTGCGGCAGGGCTTCTTCGACCGCCGCGATGATGTTGCTGTAAGCCCCGCAGCGGCACAGGTTGCCGCTCATGTGCTCGCGGATGGCCTCCCGGGTATGGGCACGGCCTTCGCGGGCCAGTCCGACCGCCGAGCAGATCTGCCCAGGCGTGCAGTAGCCGCACTGGAACGCGTCCTGCTTGATGAAGGCGCGTTGCAGGGGATGCAACGTATCGCCGTCAGCCAACCCCTCGATGGTGACCAAATCGGCCCCCTCGCAGCGGATCGCCAAGGTCAGGCAGGCGTTGACTCGCTTGCCGTCGCGCAACACGGTACAGGCGCCGCACTGGCCATGGTCACAGCCCTTCTTCGACCCCGTCAGGTCAAGCTGTTCGCGCAGCAGGTCCAGCAGCGTAGTCCAGGGATGCACCTGTACGGTAAGGGCCTGACCGTTGACGGTCAGGGAAACGGGGTGCGCCGCAGCGCCCTCGACAGAGGTGGCATTCATGGAAATTCCTCACGGTTACGGTCGTGCACAGTGGACTGTGTCTCTAAACAGCGACTGACGTGATCCGATGAAGGTTCAGCCTGTTTGCCGGAACGCTGATGGAAGGGGCTGGCGTTGAACGGGCTTGGCTAAGCCGTAGAAGCGGCTGGAGGGTGCTCCGGCAGACCTGTGCGAGGTCTGCCGGAAAGGTCTCCATGCTCAGGGTTTGAGGTCTGGATTGGTGTCTTTGGTGTTTTTCTGACCGATGGGATCGATATCGTCCGGGTTACGCGGGTCCTGGCGCGTGTCGATGTTCGGTGCCGGAGACAGTTGCAGCACCTCGTTGGTGTAGTCCCACTCCTGCTGGACCTTGTCCGGGTGATCGTTCAAGTGCAGGCCGTAGGACGGGATGATCTGCTTGATTTTCTGTTGCCATTCGGGTGTGGCGAGCTTGTCCTTGAACACTCGGTTGAGCAGGTCGAGCATGATCGGGGGCGCGGTCGAGGCGCCCGGCGAGGCGCCCAGCAGGCCGGCGATGCTGCCGTCCTTGGAGGCGACCACTTCGGTACCGAGCTTGAGCACACCGCCTTGGTCCGGGTCTTTCTTGATGATCTGCACGCGCTGGCCGGCCTGCCACAGTCGCCAATCTTCCTTCTTGGCATGGGGGAAGTAAGTCTGCAGGGCTTCGAAACGATCGTCGTCGGACTGCATGACTTGGCCGACCAGGTACTTGACCAGGTCGAACTCACGCACCCCGACGCGGACCATGGGCCAGGTGTTGTGCACGCTCATGCTGGCGAACAGGTCGAGTAGCGAACCTTCCTTGAGGAATTTGGTGGAAAAGGTCGCGAACGGCCCGAACAGGATCATGCGCTTGCCGTCCAGTACCCGCGTGTCCAGGTGTGGCACCGACATCGGCGGCGCGCCGGTGGCGGCGATGCCGTAGGCCTTGGCCATGTGGCGCAGGGCGATGGCCGGGTTCTCGGTGACCAGGAACGAGCCGCCCACGGGGAAGCCGGCATAGTCCTTGGCCTCGTCGATGCCTGACTTCTGCAGCAGCGGCAGCGCGGCACCGCCCGCGCCGATGAACAGGAACTTGGCGTCGGTCGACTGGCGGCTGCCGTCCTTGAGGTTCTTGTACGTCACGTGCCACGAGCCGTCGTCGTTGCGGGTGATGTCCTGGACCTCGCTGGACAGTTTGAGGTCGAAGTTCGGCCGGCTCTGCAGGTAGGCCACGTACTGGCGGGTGATCTCGCCAAAATTGACGTCGGTGCCGATGGGTGTCCAGGTCGCCGCCAGTTTTTGATCGGGGTCGCGACCCTCCATCATCAGCGGCACCCACTTGCGGATCTGCTCGGGGTCCTCGGAGTACTGCATCGGCCGGAACAGGGGGCTGGCCTGCAGCGCTTCGTAACGCTTGCGCAGGAAGCGGATATTGTCGTCGCCCCAGACGAAGCTCATGTGCGGCGTGGAGTTGATGAACGAACGCGGATTTTTAAGTACGCCCTGCTTGACCTGCCAGGCGAGGAACTGGCGGGTGATCTGGAACGACTCGTTGATTTCCACGGCCTTGGTGATATCGATCTTGCCGTCTTTCTCCGGTGTGTAGTTCAGCTCGGCCAAAGCCGAATGGCCGGTGCCGGCGTTGTTCCAGCCGTTGGAGCTTTCCTCGGCGACTTTGTCCAGTCGCTCGATCATCTGCATCGACCAACTCGGCTCCAGTTCGTTGAGCCAGATGGCCAGGGTGGAGCTCATGATGCCACCGCCGACGACCAGCACATCGACCTTGGGTGGATCGGCGGCGTTGGCGGTGGACAGGGCGCAGCCTAGGCTGAGCAGCGCGCAGTTGAGGCGGTTGTTGATCTTCATGTCGGCTCCAGAGAGGCACGCACGCCTCCGATAACGGTGGAACAGTCTTCGAGAAGCCTGACCGGACGTCGGTTCAAAACGTCCGGCCAGGGCCTGCATTGGAGTAGCAGGCGCGTCACCTTGAGGTTGAGAATAGAAGATCGTCGCAGCGCCACGGGAGGCACGGGATGCTGTTGGTCCGCACAGATCGCCAGCACTCGTCTGGAGGGCTATCCTTCGAGCAGATCACCTGGTGCTTGAGGGGGCCACCCCACATCGGCATGACCTACCATCGAATACACATCAGGGAGGACGCGACATGCTTAAGCGAGGCGATGACTACAAGCGCTGGTGCGACCCAGGCCTCAACCATCAGGTTCATCAGCAAACCCTCGATGACGGCACGTTGCTCGAGGCACAGACGCGCTTGTCGCGAACCGGCGCTACGCAGTTGTTCATTGGGATCTACGAGGCAGACGGTGCGTGCATCCATGAGCGTGTCTACGACCAAAGGCCTGGCGAAACCACCACGCGTGCATTGCTCTGGGGGCTGGGTCGCGCCCGGCGTCTGGCGCAAGAAGCGCGCAAGCATGGGACTTGGATCATCAATCAGTGAGTCTGCAGGCCTGAGGTTCACCTGGGCCACCCGGTAGATTTTTGGAACTCAGGCCCTGCGCCACTTGCCCACTTCCTTGACAGTCACAGACCACGAGGAGGGGCAAGATGCCCAAGGCAACAGGCAAAGTCCGTTATGGCGTGGTAGCCGGCGGCTCGATTTCCCAGGGTGCATTCATGCCAGGTATCGGTCAGACCGATAACTCGGTGATCACTGCGTTGGTGACGGGTGACCCACAGAAGGCCAGGCTTCTGGCCGAGCGCTACGCGCTCAAGGCCTATGCCTATGAAGAGTACGCCGCGCTCTTGAGCAGCGGTGAAGTGGATGCGGTGTACGTTGCCACGCCGAACTTCCGCCACCGCGAATTCGTGGTTCCAGCGCTCGAGGCGGGCATTCACGTGCTGCTGGAAAAACCCATGGGGGTCAGTGAGGCCGATTGCCAGGCCATGATCGACGCGGCGCAGCGTTCCGGCGCCAAACTGATGATCGCCTACCGCCTGCACTGCGAGCCCGGCACCCTGGACATGGTCGAGCGCGTGCATGCCGGTAACTTCGGTGACCCACGGTTGTTCACGTCGATCTTCACCCAACGGGTCAAACCCAGCAATCATCGCGCGCAAAGCGGTTTCGAGGCCGGCCCTGTGCCGGACATGGGGCCGTATCCGCTGAACATGGTGCGTCAGCTGTTCAATGCCGAACCCATCGAGGTGTCGGCGATCGGCGTGCATTCACCGGGGTCATCGATCAATACCTGGGACACCGTGACGGTGAGCCTGCGCTTCCCCGACGAGCGCCTGGCACAATTCACCGTGAGCTACACCTTGCCCGACAGCGAGCGTTTCCAATTGCTGGGCACCAAGGGCGAGATCGAGGCGTCGCCGTGTTTCGGCTATGGCGAAGGCGTCGCCATCAGCTATCGAGCCACCATCGACGGCGAAACGCGGGTCCACGTCAATCCGGTTGTGGATCAGTTCGCCGGTGAAACCGCTTACTTCTCCGATTGCATCCTCAACAACGAGAGTCCGGAGCCCGATGGAGAGGAGGGGCGGCGCGATGTGAGAGTGGTCGCCGCAATCCAGCGAGCCCTGGAGACTGGCCAGGCTCAGCGCCTCGAGCCCCTCGATCCACGGCCAGTCGCGCGGCGTGCAACGCAGCGTCGGGCGTTTCCGTTAGCCAAGGTGCCGCCGATGATCGACACCGAGTCGCCCACCGAATGACTGCGCCGTCCGAGCGCGCTGCCTGGCGCGCCCGGACCTGCGCGCCTCAGCGCTGGGGGGCGTAGCCACCAATGGCCAACGCCGCACGCAACGCGGCCAGGTGAGTCAGTCCCTGGGGCAGGTTGCCCAGATAATGCCCCGTACTTGGGTCGACCATTTCCGAGTAGATACCCACGCCATGGGCCAGCCCGGATAGCGCCTGGTCGTAAGCCTGCTCGGCACGGCCACGCTGATCGAGTATGGCCCAGGCCTCGATCAGCCAGAACGTGCAGGCGAGAAAACACCCTTCCTCTTGCTCGGCTCCGCTGTAGCGATAATGAAAGGCGCCGCTACCCAGTGCCTGCTGCACCGCCTCCAACGTACTGTTCAAACGTGCTCTGGATGGGTAGCCAAAGCGCACTGCCAGGGCGATGGAGGCATCCAGCCGATCGCTGCCGGGGTAGAACAGGTAGGCCTGGTGCTTCTCGCTCCAGCCGTGGGTTTCTATCCATACGAAAATACGCTCCCGCTCGCGCACCCAGCGCTCGCGGCAGGTGGTGGGCAGATGACCGCCATCGGCCAGTTCGATGGCACGGGTCAGGGCTTGCCAACTGCTGACCTTGGACATGGTGTAATGCTGCGGCTCGGGCAGTTCCCAGATACCGGAGTCGGGCAGGCGCCAGCAGTCCGCACATTGATCGGCCAAGTGGGCCAGCGTGGCGGCGCTCACGGCATCAAGGATATTGCCGCTGTCGATGAAACAGCGCGCGGTCTCGAAGATGTCGCCGAACACGCCGTGCTGCAGTTGATCCCGGGCATCGTTGCCGACCACCGGCGGGGAATGCTTGTAGCCGGGCAGGTCGAGGGGGCGGGTGCAGTCGCCCAGCGCACCGTCGAGTGTGTAGAACACCTGCGCCCCATGTTCTTTCACCCGCCGCAACAGCCAGGTGAAGGCGGCCTTGGCTTCGGGCTGGGCACCGATGCCGAGGAAGGCTTCGATGGTGTAGCCGGCATCACGGATCCAGGCGAAGCGGTAGTCGTAGTTCTTCGCACCGCCGATGCGCTCGGGCAACGAGGTGGTGGCCGCAGCCATGATCGAGCCGCTGGGCGAGGACAGCAGCAGCTTGAGCGCCAGGGCATTGCGCACCACCAGGCCCTTGAAAGGGCCATCGTAAACCAAGCTTTGTGACCACTGGCGCCATTCCCGGTCGGAGCCGTCGATGCGCGCATCGATCAGGCTCAACGGGGGCACCACCAGCGGCTCATCGTGCCCGGCGATCAACGCCACGATGCTGCGCTGGCCTGGGCCGACCGACACCCGGGCGCGCACGCCCATGTCATCCTTGCGCTCGATTTCCGTGCGCGCATCATGCAGGAACAGACCGAGGATATGACCGGCGTGGAACACGCAGCCGTTGTCGTTGGGCGTCAGGTAGGGGCTGATGGTATCGGCCTGGGTGCCGAAGTCGATGGCGATGTCGAACTCGACTTCGCCTTCGACTCCTTCGATACGGCGGGCCAGCTCAGCCCAGGGCAGGCGACCGGCCGGGCCGCTGTTCAAAGACTCGGTAAGTCTGGCGCGACCATTGGCGGTGATGTACAGGGTTTCCAGCACATTGCTGTCAGGTAGATACCGGCGCTGGACGTGGAAAGGTTCGCGTGGCGTGACGGCGAAGAAGCCTCCGGTGGAGGGGCCAGCAGCCGATCGAACAGGGGGGGAGAGTCCATGTGCGGGACGCACCACCAATCGATCGAACCATCCAGGCCGATCAGCGCCACTGATCGGCCATCGCCCAGGGCAGCGTAGTGCTCGAGCAGCAGCCAGCCACCGCTGTCGCGTTGCGGTTCGCCCTGTTGGCAGGAGTGAGAGTCGATATCGTGCACGCTGTGTCTCCGCTGTAGGTCGTCATCTTGGGACCAAGGGTGCGGCTGCAGAGTTCTGAACGACGCGTTGGCGCTATTGAGTGACCACTCAGTCAAAAAAACGGAATTTTTTGATTCAGTGCCCGCTCCATTAGCCTGAACTGATGAGGAGAGTCCAATGGCAGGAGAGCAGTTGTACGTGATCGAGTACGCGCTTCATGGGGAATACCGGACTTTCATCATTCGGCTGGAACGTATGGATAATGCCGCAGCTTGGCACTGGGCAAGCTGCGACGCGGGTGTGGGCATCATTCCCCGGTTTGGCCAGCATTCCATCAAGAAGGTCAGCCGGCCGATGGCTGAGCGCTATGGGCTGTCCGATGTGCGCTGGCGGCCTTCGGGGCAGGGTCCCGAGTTCGTCCCACCACCAGTAGATGTGAAGAGGTTTTCCAGTTCGGGACGCTGTGGGGCCGACGCCTGAGCGATATGAGCGGTGCCCCTGGAGTCGAACCCGCTGCTGTGAGGGCGGTTTCAGCCGCCCTCACGGGACGTTGCCAAAAGCCGTGGCCTGTGCTCGACGTTTTCACGGCTCGAGCAACTGTGGGCTGTTGAAATTGCTCAGGCGAAGGTCGTTTGCAGCACACTCCAAGCCAACTACGCGCTCGTGCTGCAGCGCTTTCTGCAGGCTGCGTTCGCCAGCCTGCCAGGCATGTTCGAGTACCGGGAGCAGTCGACGAGGCAAGACGCTGAACATCGGCTGCCAATAACCACTCTGACGAACCATCGCGGTGGCCTCTTCGGCCGCCGCGAGCTGGCGCAGGGCGTCGATCAATTCACGGTCGATCAGCGGCGAATCACACGCCAGTACCACCACCCATTCATGACGCACCACCTGCAGGCCGGCGATCACGCCAGCGAGCGGTCCTGGATAATCCCTGTCTTCATCGCCCACGCAGCAGTCGGCGAAGCCGGCATAGAGCTGCTGGTTGCGGTTGCACGAGATCACCAGGTCATCGGTGAGCGGCCGGACCACGCGCTGTATGTGCGCCACCAGCGGCTCGCCACGCCAAGGCAGCAAGCCCTTGTCACGCCCGCCCATGCGCTGGCCACGGCCTCCGGCGAGGATCAGAACGGAACAGGGGGGCAGGGCAGCAGGCATTGAAAAGGGCTCCGGACAGTGACTGCCCGGAACCCTCTCATTCAACGCCTGGCTTGTCCAGTCAGGCGTCCGGCTTGGCGCTGCGGTGACCGGCAATACGCATGACCACCACGAAGAACACCGGCACGAACACCACGGCCAGGGTCGCACTGAGCATGCCGCCTATCACGCCGGTGCCAATGGCTTGCTGGCTGGCCGAGCTGGCACCGCTGGCAATGGCCAGCGGCACCACGCCGAGGATGAACGCCAGCGAGGTCATGACGATGGGGCGCAGTCGCAGCTTGGCGGCCTGCATGGCCGCATCGGCGGCGTCCACGCCTTGATCGACCAGGCTCTTGGCGAACTCGATGATCAGGATGGCATTCTTCGCCGACAGACCGATCAGGGTGATCAGGCCGACTTTGAAGAAGACGTCGTTGGGCATGCCGCGCAGGGTCACCGCCAGCACCGCACCCAATACGCCCAACGGCACCACCAGCAGCACCGCCGTAGGGATCGACCAGCTCTCGTAGAGTGCTGCCAGGCACAGGAACACCACCAGCAGCGACAGGGCCAACAGTACAGGTGCCTGGCTACCGGACAAGCGCTCCTGCAAGGACAGACCAGTCCATTCCAGTGCACTGCCGGCGGGCAGGGCATCGACCAGGCGCTGGATTTCCGCCATTGCCTCGCCCGAGCTGTGGCCTGCTGCTGGCTCACCGGAAATCGACACCGCCGGGTAACCGTTGTAGCGCGTCAGTTGCACCGGGCCGCTGAGCCAGCGTGCCTGCACGAAAGCGCCGAGCGGCACCATCTTGCCGCTGGCGTTGCGTACGTGGATCTTCAGCAGATCCTCGACCTGGCTGCGTTGATCGCCCTCGGCTTGAACCACCACGCGTTGCATGCGGCCCTGGTTGGGGAAGTCGTTGACGTAGTTCGAGCCCACGGAAGTGTCGAGCACGGCGCCGATGTCGGCGAAGGACACACCCAGCGCATTGGCCTGACGGCGGTCCACTTCCAGTTGCACCTGCGGGCTCTCGGCCAACGATGCCTCACGTACGTTGGTCAGCACCTTGCTCTTGCGTGCCTGGGCCAGCAGCTCGTCGCGGGCCGCCATGAGACCGGCATGGCCCATGCCGCCGCGGTCCTGCAGGCGGAACTCGAAGCCGGTCGACTCGCCCAGTCCGTCCACCGGCGGCGGCAGCACTGAGTAGGCCACGGCATCCTTGAGCGCCGAGAACGCCAGGGTCGCGCGATCGGCGATCGACTGCGCGCTGTCGTCGGCGCCACGCTCGGACCAGTCCTTGAGCGTGGTGAAGGCCAGCGCCGCGTTCTGGCCAGTGCCCGAGAAGCTGAAGCCGAGGATCATGGTGGTGTTGCCCACGCCCGGTTCCTGGGCGTTGTGGGCTTCGATCTGCGCGGCGACCTGTTCGGTACGCATGCGGCTTGCCCCTGGGGGCAACTGGATGTCGGTGATGGTGTAACCCTGGTCCTCGGTGGGCAGGAAGGCGCTGGGTAACTGGCTGAAGCCGTAGCCCAGCACCGCCACCAGCAAACCGTACAGCAGCAGGTAGCGGCCACTGCGGGCCAGGGCGTGGGCGACCCAGCGCTGGTATCCCTGGCTCATGCCCTCGAAGCGGCGATTGAACCAGCCGAAGAAGCCTTTACGCTCATGATGCTCGCCTTTGGCGATGGGCTTGAGCAGGGTCGCGCACAAGGCGGGCGTGAGGCTCAGCGCCAGGAAAGCGGAGAACAGGATCGACACCGCCATCGACAGCGAAAATTGCTGGTAGATCACGCCCACCGAGCCTTTCATGAATGCCATGGGCAGGAATACGGCCACCAGCACCAGGGTGATGCCGATGATCGCGCCGCTGATCTGCCCCATCGCCTTGCGCGTCGCCTCCTTGGGACCTAGACCTTCCTCGGCCATGATCCGCTCGACGTTTTCCACCACCACGATGGCATCATCGACCAGGATGCCGATGGCCAGCACCATGCCGAACAGGGTCAGCACATTGACCGAAAAACCCAGCGCGAGCATCACGGCGAAGGTGCCCATGAGTGCGACGGGCACGACAAGGGTGGGGATCAAGGTGTAACGGATGTTCTGCAGGAACAGGAACATCACCGCGAACACCAGCAGCATCGCTTCGAATAGCGTGCTGATCACCTGCTTGATCGAGACCTTGACGAACGGCGAGGTGTCGTAAGGGATGTCGTATTTGACCCCGGCAGGGAAGTAGCGCGACAGCTCGTCCATCTTCTGCCGCACCAGCGTGGCCGTTTCCATGGCGTTGGCACCCGGGGACAGCTTGACGCTGAACGCGCTGGTCGCCTTGCCGTTCAGGCGCGTGCCGTATTGGTACTCCTGGGCGCCGATCTCGACGCGAGCGACATCGCCAACGGTGACCACCGAGCCATCGGGATTAGCCCGCAGCACGATGGCGGCGAACTCTTCTGGCGTGCTGAGCTGACCCTTGACCACCACGTTGGCGGTGATTTCCTGGGTCGGCCGGGTGGGCAGATCGCCGATGCTACCAGGCGCCACCTGCGCGTTCTGCGCCGTAATGGCGCTGGCCACGTCCTGAGGCGTGAGGGCGAAGCCGACCAGCTTGGCCGGATCGATCCAGATCCGCATGGCCCGTTCCGAGCCATAGAGCTGGGCCTTGCCGACACCCTTGATGCGGCGGATCTCGTTCATGACGTTGCGCGCCAGCAGATCGCTCAGGGCAATTTCGTCGTAGCTGCCGTCTTCGGAGGTGAGGGTGCCGAGCAACAGAAAGCCAGTGGAGACCTTCTCCACTTGCAGGCCTTGCTGAGTGACCGGTCGCGGCAGACGCGACTCGACCACTTTCAGACGGTTCTGCACATCGACCTGAGCCAGGTCGGGCACCGTGCCGGGCTCGAAGGTGGCGGTGATGGTGGCGCTGCCCAGGCTGCTCTGGGATTCGAAATACAGCAGATTATCGGCGCCATTGAGCTCCTGCTCGATGACGCTGACCACGCTCTCATCCATGGTCTGCGCCGAGGCGCCTGGGTACACGGCGTAGATTTCCACCTGCGGCGGCGCGACGTCGGGATACTGGGCGACCGGCAACTGCGGAATGGCCAGCGCGCCGGCGAGCAGGATGAACAAGGCGACCACCCAAGCGAAAATCGGGCGGTCGATGAAGAACTGCGGCATGGGTCAGGTCCTCACTGGCCGGTGTGCTTGACGAGGGGTTGAGCGGACTTGTCGGCGTCGACTTGCACTTGATCTCCGACCTTGACGTGCTGCAGGCCCTCGACCACCACGCGTTCGCCAGGCGTCAGCCCTTCGCTGACGATCCAGCGGTCACCCTGGGCACTGCCCAGGACCACCTGGCGCTCGTCGATACGCTGCTGGTCATCGACCACCAGCACCTTGGGTACGCCGGCGCTGTCGCGCAGAATCGCCCGCTGCGGCACGCTCAGGCCCTTGGGCTGTACCGCCTGCTCCAGTCGCACGCGCACATAGCTGCCGGGCAGCAGGTCCAGGTCTGGATTGGGGAACTCGCTGCGCAAGGTAATCTGGTTGGTGCTCGGGTCGACGCTGATGTCGGAGAACAACAGCTTGCCCGGCAGCGGGTAGGCACTGCCGTCGTCCTGAATCAGCGTGGCGCGGGCCTGGTCGGGGCCGACCTGCTGCAATTCGCCAGCGCGCAGGGCGCGGCGCAAGGCATTGAGGTCGCGGGTCGACTGGGTGACGTCGGCATGGATCGGGTCGAGTTGCTGGATGACGGCCATCTCGGTGGCCTCGCTCTGTCCGACCAGAGCGCCCTCGGTGACCAGGGCGCGGCCGATACGGCCTGAAATCGGTGCGGTGACCGTGGCGTAGCCCAAGTTCAGTCGCGCACGCTCCAGTGCTGCCCTGGCCTCGGCCACCTGGGCTCCGCCCTGCAGGAAGGCGGCACGGGCGTTGTCGTATTCCTGACGGCTCACGGCATTTTCTTCGACCAACTGCCGGTAGCGCTGCTCCTGAAGCCGCGCCTGGTACAAGGTAGCCTCGGCGCGGGCGAGGGCAGCGCGGGCGCTGTCGTGATCGGCCTTGAACGGTGCCGGGTCGATCAGGAACAGCACATCGCCTTGTTTGACGTCGCTGCCTTCGCGGTACACCCGCTTGAGCACCACGCCGGCGACGCGGGCGCGTACCTCGGCCGTCCTGGGTGCCAGAATACGCCCGCTCAGTTCGGTGCTGATGGCCAGAGCCTGCGGCTGCACGGTCTCGACCCGCACCTGCGGGGCTGGCGCGTCGGTTTCCTGATCGTTAGCATCGTCGCAACCGGCAAGGACCAAGCCCAGCACGGTCAAAAGCGCCAGACGGCGCTTGAAGAAGGGAATAGACATACGGATCTTCCAGATAGGATCGTGCCTATGCTACGGCAGCCGTTCGCGTGCGGGCTGTTAAGCTATGTAGGTCGTGTGTGAAAAAGTGTAAGGAGCGTGCTGTGCGCTACGTAGGATTCTATATCCTGCGGGCAACGGGCCGTGTCGGCCTTTTCACTCTGATGACTTTCAAGCGCCCATGCCCAACTTACTCCTGGTCGAAGACGACAGCGCGCTGTCGGAGCTGATCGCCAGCTACCTGCAACGCAACGATTTCCATGTCCGGGTGATCGCCCGTGGCGACCACGTGCTCGAGGAGTTCCGCCGCCAGCGTCCGGACCTGGTGGTGCTCGACCTGATGCTGCCGGGGCTGGATGGATTGCAGGTCTGTCGCCTGCTGCGCCAGGAGTCGCAGAGCCTGCCGATTCTCATGCTCACCGCTCGCGATGACAGCCATGATCAGGTATTGGGCCTGGAGATGGGTGCCGATGACTACGTCAACAAGCCGTGCGAGCCACGCGTGTTGCTGGCCCGTGTACGCACTTTGCTGCGCCGTAGCAGCGTGGGCGAGCCGCGCCTGGACCACGAGCTGATCGAAATCGGTGGGCTGAGCATCGATCTGGCCGAGCGAACAGTCAGTTGGCGCGGCGCCGAGGTCGAGTTGTCCAGTGGTGAGTACAACCTGCTGGTGGTGCTGGCGCGCAATGCCGGCGAGGTGCTCAGTCGCGACCGTATCCTGCAGCAGCTGCGTGGTATCGAGTTCAACGGCACCGACCGCTCCGTGGACGTGGCGATCTCCAAGCTGCGGCGCAAGTTCGACGATCACGCCGGCGAAGCACGCAAGATCAAGACTGTGTGGGGTAAGGGTTACTTGTTCAGCCGGGTCGAGTGGGAGTACTGAGCCGCCATGCTCAAGTTCCTGGTACGACTCTACCTGCTGATCATCGTCGCCTACGCCGGCGCGCTGCTGCTGATTCCCGATGCCATAGTCGGTGCGTTCCACGATCGTTTCATGGCCTACAACCTGGATCAGACCCGTGGTGTGCAATCGCTGATCGTCCGTCAGTTCCAGCAGGCGCCGCAGGCACGCTGGCCGCAGGTGGAGCAGGAACTGGCTGCCGCGTTCGCACCCTTGCAGGTGCAACTGCTGCGCATGGACGACCCGGATCTCAAGCCGGTCGAGCGCGCACGCCTGGAACGCGGGCAGCACGCCTTGCGCCTGGCGGACTGGGGTTATTACCAGACCATCATGGCGCCGCTGGATCGCAATTGGTTCGTGCGTCTGAACTCGCCACCGGACCCGCTGGACATCAACGTGTTGTCGTGGGGCGTGACGGTACTGATCGGCGCGGCCATGCTCGGCTGCCTGCTGCTGTGGGTCTGGCCGCACTGGCGTGACCTGGAGCGGCTCAAGGACACCGCCCGACGCCTGGGGCGCGGCGAGATGTCCGAGCGCACGCAGATTTCCCCGCGCTCCAACATCGGCGAGCTGGCTGGGGTGTTCGACACCATGGCCGGCGACCTGGAGCGCCAGGTCAGGCAACAGCGCGAGCTGCTCGATGCCGTCTCTCACGAGCTCCGTACGCCGTTGACCCGGCTGGACTTCGGGCTGGTACTGCTGTTCGACGAGGTGCCCGCCGCCAGTCGCAAGCGTCTGCTGGAACTGGTCGGGCATGTGCGCGAGCTGGACGAACTGGTGTTGGAGCTTTTGTCCTACAGTCGGCTGGACAACGCCGAGCAGGTGCGCGAGCGGGTGGAGGTGTCGCTGGTCGAACTGGTCGACAGCGTGATCGGGGGTTTCGCCGAAGAGCTCGACGGGCGCGGCATCCAATGGGAGGTGCACGCCGATGAGGGGCTGCCGCGCTTCGTGCTCGATCCGCGGCTGACAGCGCGGGCGGTACAGAATCTGGTGCGCAACGCCATGCGCTACTGCGACCGACGCCTGCTGCTGCGCCTGACCCAGGAAGCCGACCGGGCTTGCCTGCTGACGGTGGAGGATGATGGAATCGGCATTCCGCCCGAAGAACGCGAGCGAATTTTCCAGCCGTTCTATCGTCTGGACCGCAGCCGAGACCGCAGTACCGGTGGCTTCGGCCTGGGCTTGGCGATCAGCCGTCGAGCCATCGAGGGGCAGGGCGGAACCCTGACGGCGGCGCAGTCCGCCTTGGGCGGGGCGCAATTCAGGATTCGCCTTCCGGCAGGTGCCCTGCAACCCAGCTGAACAGCGCTCGCAAAAAAGGGCTGCCAGGCAGCCCTTAGTGCATCGTCCGTGAGGACTTAGAACACCACACCCTGACTACGCAGGTAGTCATCGTAAGTGCCGCTGAAGTCGATCACGCCATCGGCCGACAGCTCGATGATACGCGTGGCCAGCGAGGATACGAACTCGCGGTCATGGCTGACGAACAGCAGGGTGCCCGGATAGTTCTCCAGCGCCAGGTTCAGCGCCTCGATGGATTCCATGTCCAGGTGGTTGGTCGGCTCGTCCATCACCAGCACGTTGGGCTTCTGCAGGGTCAGCTTGCCGAACAGCATACGGCCTTGCTCACCACCGGAAATCACTTTGACCGACTTGAGAATCTCGTCGTTGGAGAACAGCATGCGGCCGAGCGTGCCACGGATGACCTGCTCGCCACTGGTCCACTGACCCATCCAGTCGAACAGGGTCACGTCGTCTTCGAAGTCGTGAGCATGATCCTGCGCGTAGTAACCTACCTCGGCGCTGTCGGTCCACTTGACCGAACCGGCGTCGGGCTGCAGCTCACCGACCAGGGTGCGCAGCAGCGTGGTCTTGCCGATGCCGTTGGGGCCGATGATCGCCACGCGCTCGCCGGCTTCGACGGTGATGTCGAAGTTCTTGAACAGCACCTTGTCGTCGAAGGCCTTGGCCATTTTTTCCACGACCACGGCCTGACGGTGCAGTTTCTTGGTCTGCTCGAAGCGGATGAACGGACTGACCCGGCTGGAGGGCTTGACCTCGGCAAGCTGGATCTTGTCGATCTGCTTGGCCCGGGAAGTGGCCTGCTTGGCCTTGGAGGCGTTGGCCGAGAAGCGGCTGACGAAGGTCTGCAGCTCGGCGATCTGCGCTTTCTTCTTGGCGTTGTCCGAGAGCAACTGTTCGCGGGCCTGGGTGGCGGCGGTCATGTACTCGTCGTAGTTGCCTGGGAACAGACGCAGTTCGCCGTAGTCCAGGTCGGCCATGTGGGTGCAGACGCTGTTGAGGAAGTGACGGTCGTGGGAAATGATCACCATGGTACTGTTGCGCGCCGTGAGCACGTTTTCCAGCCAGCGGATGGTGTTGATGTCCAGGTGGTTGGTCGGCTCGTCGAGCAGCAGCACGTCCGGATCGGAGAACAGCGCCTGGGCCAGCAGCACGCGCAGTTTCCAGCCCGGCGCCACTTCGCTCATCGGACCGAAATGCTGCTCCAGCGGAATACCCAGGCCCAGCAGCAGTTCGCCGGCACGCGATTCGGCGGTGTAGCCGTCCATTTCAGCGAACTCAGTTTCCAGCTCGGCGACGGCCATGCCGTCTTCCTCGGTCATTTCCGGCAGCGAGTAGATGCGGTCGCGTTCGGCCTTGACCTTCCACAGTTGGCTGTGACCCATGATCACCGTGTCGATGACACTGAACTGCTCATAGGCGAACTGATCCTGACGCAGCTTGCCCAGGCGCGTGTTGGGCTCGAGCATCACCTGGCCGGCGCTGGGCTCCAGATCGCCGCCCAGAATTTTCATGAAGGTCGACTTGCCGCAACCGTTGGCGCCGATCAGGCCGTAGCGGTTGCCGTTGTTGAATTTGACGGAGACGTTCTCGAACAGGGGCTTGGAGCCGAACTGCATGGTGATGTTGGCTGTGGAGATCAAGTGCTTGTCCTGCGGGGGTTCCAGAGGTGTATTTAGGCTATCCCGGCGCTGTCGGGCCATTTTTCGGCCCGTTCGACTCGGGGCGGCAGCTTCTCCAGCTCCCTCCAGTCCGAGGAGGAGCTGATCCATTTCGCGTAGGTAGAGAGGAACAGCTCTACGCTATGGCCGAGCTGATTGGCGATGAACGCGGGGTTCATCCCAGGCATCAGGCACAGAGTTGCGTAGGCGTGGCGGGTGTCGTACTGACTGCGTTCACGGATGTTCAGCGCCTTGAGCGCTGATTTGAAGTGGCGGATTGTAACACTTGGCTCGTCGATCCACAGCCCACCTTTGCCCGGCTGGAGCAGAAAGGGCTTTGCGGGTATGCCGGTTTGAATACCAAACGTCAACATTTCGCCAGCCGCCAAGCCTGATGTACGGCGTTATTCTCCCTCCCTCGCCGCCGCCATCTGATCGTTGAACCGCCTGAAGAATTCCGTGTAATCCTCGCCGCGCTCGGCGAAGCGCAATGGCTTCACCCGTTCCACCAGAATTTCGTCCGCATCCGGTGAGTGCTCGAAGATTGCCATCACCTCGTCGATGAACTCACGCAACGGCATGGCATGGGGATCGTTCGCCTGACGTTGGCCCATCAACTCGGTTTGTACGTAGGGCGGAGCGATTTCATGCACGCGCACACAGGTGTCTTTCAATTGATAGCGCAGTGACTGCGTGTAGGAATGAATCGCCGCTTTGCTGGCGCTGTAGCTGGGCGTGAGGGCTAATGGCAGAAACGCCAGCCCTGAAGACACGGTAATGATCGTCGCGTGAGGTTGTTGCAAAAAGTGCGGCAGTAGCCAGCCGTCCAGACGCATGGGGCCTAGTAGGTTGGTGGTGATGGTGGCATCCAGTTCGGTGGGGCCTGCTCTGAGTGATTCGCCGCGCATGATGCCCGCGGCATGCAGCACGCCGTTCAAAGTCGGGTAGTCGCGGATCAACGCCTGTGCCACGCGCTGCAGATCTTCGGCATCGCTGACGTCCAGCACTTTGTACTGCAGGCCGGGGTTATCCGCCACCTGCTGACGCAACACCGACTCGCGCCGCCCGGCGATGATCACCTCGTTGCCCAGGGCTGAAAACGCCTTGGCCAATTCCAGGCCGATACCGCTGCCGCCGCCGGTGACCAGAAGAGTATTACCTGTCGTTTGCATGATCGTTCCTTACTACGGATGTAGTGTGAGGTGAACACGGGGTGGGCATTGCTGGTTATAAGCGATGGGTGAGCGAAAGCGTGGAGATGATGCAAATCGAACCATCGTCAGCCGGCGTCGTTTCAGTTTGATCGACCTGATTGTAGACGCCGCCATGGAATTCGAAGCGCTGTGAACTCCACGTCTTATCGAATTGAAGAGGACCGCAGGATCCGGAAGCGCCGTTGCATTTCGCAGTCACTGTTATCTGGCCCTGGGCGGTGGCCTGTAGGGTCACGGTGAACTCGGCACCCAGCGGCACATTTTCCAGCACCGTCATGTTAGTTGGCGTTGCTTGGCTATAGGTCCGGCGAAAACCCAGGGTGAGGCTGCCCTTGTTCCAGAACACCTTGACGGGCGGTCCGTCATCACCTCTCACATGCATCTGCGAAACCACCACCTTGTGTGCAGAGTTGACTTTGGTAAGTCGCATCGTTTGCCGGTTCAGGTGTTCAGTTGCACTCGCCAGCGTCCAATTTGTGGATTCAGACCACTCGCAACGGGTTCGCCGTGTACTTTTGCTCGACGCGCCTTTTGTGGGTGCCGAGAGCTGAACAGACCCGTCGTCCAGCACCTTGATGATGCTGGGGTATTTCGCGATCGCCTCCGAGCCTTTCATCTCAAGCGCGACCGGGTTCTTCGCCGATGTCGGTAGGGGTGTAGTGAGGGTGAGGTTATTGATGTTTACAGTCATGTCGCCTTCCTTGTGCGGCCGGGGTAGTAGGTGACGATTGCACGTCATGTTCAATCAACCGTCTCACCCATTCATCTTCGCAGCCAATAGCGCACGTTCCTTGCTCAATGACTTGAGTACGCCGGGCTGTCCTCCGACTTTCATGAACAGGAAGTAGCGTTCGTGTTCATCGTGGAGGAGGCGATAGACATTGGCTGACCTTTCAGCATTAGGCGGCGTGAGTTTGTCCACGATCAATGTGTAGGCGTCCACTCCGAGGTCGCTCAAGGCGTTCTGCAGCTCAGTATCAACTTTCAAGCGCCACCTCTTCGAGTTGTATCGATACGCCCAAATCGCAAACGCGATAGCCAGTATTGGCATTACCCCGGAGGCGAAGACCGTCAGAACTTTATCCATGAAGCCTCTTCGTGACGTGGGAAAACCCGTTATCAATACCGGCGGGCGCCCAGAACTGCAAGAGAGGTCTACAGGCACTGCCCGCTGCCTGTCCATCCAGCCTGGATGCAAAGCCAGTAGCACCGTCAGGCGCGCCATAGTAGGTTGCGCCTTCAACACAACCTGTCCGGTTCGTTGCCTGTATGCCCATGGACCGGGCACTCACCATTGGGGAGGTCAGATGGACACTGTTCAATCAATCAGTCAGCGAGAAATGGATGCCGCCCTCGTGGCGTTTGCCCGCTTCAAGATCGGCGAGATCAAGCTCTTCGATCTGGAGCAGGCCATGAGCTTCGATGCAGGGGACGCGCTGTCCAGAAGCGGGCTGGTGAGGTTCTCGATCAGCAAAATGGCGTCGGGCCGTTATCGCATCAGCGATGAAGGCGAGAATGCGATCACCCAGGCAGGGCGGGAACGTCTGGAGGCGCTTCGCGGATAAGCGCCGGGCTACGGTAGCTGTTCAGGCGAGGCCCCGGCAAAGCCCAGCCTCGTCGTGAACGGCGCACTGATACTGCAACTGAAACCCTGTGGGTCGTAAGTCAGGCTCGCACTGCCATCGAACGCATTGCGCAGGCTGCCGTTGATCATCAACGTGCCGTAGCCCTTGTGGGTGGGCGCTGTTACCGGTGGGCCGTTTCCTTCCTGCCAGGTCAGGTCGAAATAGGGGGCGCTCTCTTCGCCGGTGCGCAGCGACCAAGCGACATTGAGTCTCCCGCCAGGTTCGGAGAATGCGCCGTACTTGGCAGCATTGGTCGACAGCTCATGCAGTACCAGGGCGATGGAGGACGCAGCCTCCGGTGCCAGGGTGATCGCAGGACCGTTGAAAAGCGTCTGGTGCGTGCAACTGTAGGGCGCCAAGGTGTCCTGCAGCAGTTCGAGCAAGCCGGTTTGCTGGTGAGTGACGGCCAGCGCGTGGGCTTTTTGCATCATCACCAGGCGTCCCTCGAACGCCTTGCGAAAGTTCGCGGGGTCGGGGTAATTGCGTGAGGTGAAGACGGCCATGGCGCCGATGGTGGTAAACAGGTTGCGCATGCGGTGGTCGAGCTCCTCGACCAGAATCTTCGCCGCCTCTTGCGTTCTGCTATAGGCGAACAGGTGCGCGCACAGCTCGGTGGCATGACCAAGCAGCTCACGCTGGTCCCCGCTCAAAGGCACGTCGTGTGGATGGATGACGGCGATGCTGCCTTGCACCACGCCTTCGTTGCTCAGTGCGGGGAACGACACCAGCGATTGCAGACCATGGGCGTGGAACAGCGCTTTCCATTCGGCAGAAAATCGCGAGTCGCAGGCGACGTTCGGTACTTCGACCGGACGTCCTGTCATCACCGCCATGCCGCATGAGCCACGTTTGCCCGTGATCAGATTGCCTACCAACTGGGCGCCGAACTGTTCCGGCAACGCTGGAAAAATGGCGTGGCGAAAGGTTTTTCCGGGTTTGTCCAGGACGGTGACGCCTACCGTAGTGCCGGGCATTTCAGCCTGCAGGGCGTTCACGAAGGCTTCCAGCAATGGAAGCACTGGTCCACCAATGGCCATGACGCCAAGCGCTTTTTGGCGAAATGCATCAATCAGCTGGAGCATGGTCAGGTCACTCGAAACGATAAGCTGAACGGCAGCGTCTAGCGTGAGGGCTGGCGGATGCTCGGCGCCCAGGGCAGCGCTGCGCGAGGCACATGATGCGTCAAAAGGCTGCACTCGCCAAGCAAACAAACTCTTGGGAAAGGGGCGCGGGTGTCGCGATCAGGTAACTATTGCTGAATGGCGGGCAAAGAAAAGCCCGCTGGGGAGGGCGGGCGAAGTATTTCACGGATGTGGCTTAATCTTGCCAGCCGCCAGGTGAAAATGTCGTGAAGATAGTGTCGCAAAGATCTGTAGTTGGAAAAAACTGGATCCACCCGATGACCCCGATTAGTGTGCCAGGTGTCTCATCCCTTCCAGGAGCCATCCGTGTCCAACGCCTATACCTTGATGCCATCACCCGTAGGCACTTTGACACTGGTCGCGCGTGGCGAGTGTCTGGCTGCCGTACTTTGGGAAGAAGAGCGTGAGAACCGGGTGCGGCTCGGTGAGCTACACCGCGAGGACCGCTTGCCGGTGTTGCGTGAAACCGCTCGCCAACTGGGTGAATACTTCGCGGGGCAGCGTGAGCGCTTCGAACTTCCATTGGATTTTGCCGGCACCGACTTCCAGCGCCAAGTCTGGGCGGCGTTGCTGACCATCCCCTTCGGGCAGACCCGCAGCTACAGCGATATCGCCCGTCAGATCGGCAATCCCTCGGCGGTGCGGGCGGTCGGGGCGGCCAATGGTCGCAATCCCATCTCGATCATCGCGCCATGTCACCGGGTGATCGGCGCGTCGGGCAGCCTGACGGGCTTTGCCGGTGGGCTGGCGGCCAAGCACTTCCTGCTGGCGCTCGAGGGACGCCAGAGCTTATCTCTGTTCTGAGTGCTCAGCGGCTGAACGCCCATGCCAAGACACAGGCCACGAGGCTGACCAACGTTCCCGCAAGCATTGTGTAGTGGCGGTGAGACTGGCGAGCATGCGCCTCGACGTTGCGCAGGTATTCGCCCGGGGTCGGAGCGTCAGGCCGATGACGCAGACCTTCGGCGATGTCGGCCAGCCTGCCGTGAATCAGCAAACCGACCAGGTAATAGCAAATGGCATAGCTGGCGATGATCAGCAGCAGGTATTTCACGCGGATCCGTCCTTGGTCGAGACAAGTGTCAAAGATAACCACGTGCGCAGACTTTTACCCAGTGAAACTGAGATTTCCACGTTCATCGCGTGACCCAACCTTATGCCATGCTATCCGCCACAGCCTAAGCAGTACCCTACGAATGCGGGCGGTCTGTCGAGAGGTTATAGAGAATGCTGCGCTTTAAGAGCATGACGGCCAACACCGCAGGCCGCGACATGGCGGTAGGTGATATCCATGGTCATTTCCAGCGCCTGCAAGCGGCGCTGGAGCTCATCGCCTTCGATCCCTCGGTGGACCGACTCTTCAGCGTCGGCGATCTGGTGGATCGCGGTCCTGCCAGCGCGGATGTTCTGCATTGGCTGGCGCAGCCCTGGTTTCATGCAGTGCAAGGCAATCACGAAGCGTTGGCAATCACGCACGTGCGCGGTGGTCAACTCGATCTGGACATGTACCGTGCGGCGGGTGGCAGCTGGTTTCTGGACTTGGCGCCGAGCGAGCAGTTGGATTTGGTCGAACATTTCGAAGCGCTGCCCATCGCTATGCAAATACCCACGCCGCTGGGCCTGATTGGGTTGTTGCACGCGGACAGCCCGTTTCCGGACTGGCAGCAACTGCGCGCCGGCCTGGAGGTCGGCGATCAGAATGTGCAGGAGGTCTGCCAATGGTCCCGGCGGCGCCTGAAAACGCATGATGCCAGGCCGGTGGAAGGTCTGCGCGCGCTGCTGGTCGGTCATACCCCGGTGCCCGAGCACAGGGTCCTGGGTAATGTCTGGCACTTGGATACGGGAGGGTGGAGCAATGGTTTCTTCAGCCTTCTGGACATCACGACCCTGAAGATCGCCACGCCCACATTCCGCTGATTCCCCTGCGCTGACGCACTCTGCAACCTCGACCCATCTCCCGTTAATCCGTACGCCTGCCGCGCCTGGCAGCGCGTCCACAAACCCTCACATTCGATAACCCGTGATTATTGAATGTATTCGTATCAGGAATTGAGGTGGAATAATTTTGATTTCTAGTATGTAATTACATGGTACGTAATACATTACGAAATCGTAGGAGTCATCATGGCCCGTGGAGGCATCAATAAGGCGGTGGTGCAGCGGGCGCGTCAGGCTCTCATCGCCAGGGGCGAGCATCCCAGCATTGATGCCGTCCGTATCGAGCTCGGCAATACCGGGTCGAAGACCACCATTCATCGTTATTTGAAAGAGCTGGATGCGCAGTTGCCCGTGCAAAGTGCCCCGGCGCTGGGTGAGACGTTGGGCCGCTATGTGCAGCAGCTTGCAGACCAACTCAATGAGGAAGCCGAGGCCCGCGTTGCCCTGGCTCAAGCTGCGTTCGATGCCCAGATCGAACAGATGCGGACACAACTGAGTTTGGCCGAGCAAGCGCTTGTAGCCGCCGATCAGCAACAGCAGATCCAGGCCAGCGCGTTGCAGAGTCAATCCGAGCGACTCGAGACGACCCTGGCCAGCCTTCAGAGCGAGCAACTGCGCAGCGCTAGCCTCAACCAGTCTTTGGGCGAGCTCCAGGTGCGCCTGGACGACAAGATCGAACAGATTCGGTCACTCGAAGACAAGCACCGCAATGCCCGCGATGCCTTGGAGCATTACCGCAGCGCCAGCCGTGAGCAGCGCGAGCTGGATCAACGTCGCCATGAGGCGCAGGTGCAACAATTGCAGGTGGAATTGCGCCAGATGCAGCAGGGGATGGTGGTACGCCAGGAAGAACTGACCCGGCTGCACCGCGACAATGAGCGGTTGTCAGTCGAGAATCGACAGCAACAAGCGCAGCGCAAGCAGCTCGATGAACAACTGGAGCAGCGCGACGCCCAGGTCCAGGGACTGCGCTCGATCCTGGCTCAGGCCCAGGGCGCCAGCGAAGAGTTGCGCCGGCAGTGGGATAATGATCGTCAGGCCTTGGAAAGCCAGCGTGAGTTGACTCTTGAGCAGGCACGCCTGGTAGAACGGCTGCAAGATCGGCTGACGCTCAGCGAAGCTCGATCTGCGCAGCTCGCCCTGGCCGCCGAGGAGCGTGAGAAGCAGATAAATCAAACTTCCCCGCCGTGACAGGCTCTTTCATAGACACGTTCGAGGAGAGTAGAAGATGAGTACACACAAAACTCCTTCACATCACAATGAAGGGCCGCATTCTTCGGAAGAGAGTTCTGGGGAAAAAGATCTTGGATTCGATCCGGATTCGCCGGATCTGGAAGATCCTCAGGTAGACCCGCAAGGTCCGGCCATTGCGCCCAAGGATCACGAAAAGAAAGACCACCACTGACGCGACGAGCCTCGGCGCTGCGCAGGCAGCCACCGAGGCTCTAGGCCTTCAGCCTTCCAGTTTCTTCGCCGCCTCTACGCCGGCACTGGATAACTTGATCGGGTAGCTGACGTCGAGTTGCTGATCAGCATCGACGCTGACGCAGCCGTCATGGATCAACCCCTCTTCTTGCAACGACTTGAGCATCCCGGCGACAGCCATCTCGCCGCGGTAGTTGTCCAGGATCTCCTTACCCAAGCCGTGAGGGTGGGCGTGTCGCAACCGGGTCAGCACCTCGGCGCGCAGGTCATCGTCACTCATATCGAACCTCATTGGTTACCGGTGAATCACTTGCCGTGCTTGGTTTGCAGTTGCTTGGCTTCCTGCAGGTGCTTTTCCAGCGCAGGCAAGGTCTGAACGGCAAAGGCCTTCAGCTCGGCCTTGTCGGAGGACTGAGCCTCCTTTTTGTACAGCTCCACGGCTTTTTCGTGTGCAGCGACCTGATTGTTGACGTAGGACTTGTCGAACGACTCATCACGCCATTCCAGGATCACTTTCTTGATCTTGTCGGTCAGCGCAGCGTCATCCGGCACCTTGATGTCCAGCTTGCCCGCCAACTCGGTCAACTGCTGATTCACTTTGGTGTGATCGGTGACCATCTGCTGAGCGAAGGTCTTGATTTCGGCGTCCTTGCTCTTTTCCAGCGCCAGGTTGCCGGTGACCACTTCCGCGATACCTGCCTCTACAGCAGCATCGACGAAATCGTCCGAGGTGGCGGCCATCGCTTGTACCGAGGCCAGTCCCATGGCCATGCACAGTCCGGCTCGCTTGAGGAAGAGATTGCTCATGTGTCACTCCTTATCCGTGGGCGCGACGTCAGTGTCGCGTTCGGTTGAGCCACGGCCGGTGGAGAAAGTTTGATTTATCTCGCTTTTTTTCAGGCGCCATTGGGGTGGGGAGGGGCGGGCTGCTTTCGGTGCCGTCAAGACGGACACCGAGAATGCAGTTGCAATTTAAGTGTTATAACGTAACATTTTATCCCGATTCTTCTTTCAGGATTTCCGCGTGCGCTCTTTGCCTTTCATTCCTGCCTCACCCAATTCCTGCACCTGCCATCCAGGCGCAGCATTTGTCCTGATCGGGTGCTGACATGGCCGATCTGTTGATACGCAACGCTCGCTTGATCAACGAGGGCCGCGTCTTCGAAGCCGACGTGCAGGTGACCCGTGGACGCATCGACAAGATCGCCACGAGCATCGACGGCGCTTGTGCCAACCAGGAAATCGACGCCCAGGGTCAGTGGTTGATGCCTGGGATGATCGACGACCAAGTCCATTTTCGCGAGCCCGGAGCCGCGCACAAAGGCACGATGGCCAGCGAATCGCGGGCGGCAGTGGCGGGCGGCATCACCAGCTTCATGGACATGCCCAACACCCTTCCGGCCACGTTGAGCCTTGCGGCGTTGGCCGATAAGAAGCATCGCGCCGCCGCCACTGCCCAGGCCAACTATGGATTTCATTTCGGTGTCAGCTGCGACAACTTGGACACCGTCGCTGGGCTCGATCCCCGAGAAGTCGCCGGGGTCAAGGTGTTCATGGGCGCCTCCACCGGCAATATGCTGGTCGACGACCCGCAGGTGCTCGAGCGCTTGTTCCGCGACTGTCCGACCATCCTGCTGGCGCACTGCGAGCACACGCCCAGCATCCTCGCCAATGAAGCGCGCTGGCGTGCCAGCCATGGTGAGGCGATCCCTGCGGCGGCGCATCCATTGATCCGCGACGCCGAGGCATGCTACCGCTCATCTTCTCTGGCCGTGGCGATGGCGCGCCGACTGGGGACACGCCTGCATGTACTGCACCTGACCAGCGCGCGCGAGTTGGCACTGTTCAGCACAGGCGCGCCGAGCGACAAACGCATCACTGCTGAGGTGTGCCTGCATCATCTGCTGTTCGATGACCGCGACTATGACCGACTGGGCCATCTGATCAAATGCAACCCCTCGATCAAGACCCGGGCAGACCGCGATGCGCTGCGCCAGGCACTGGCCAGCGATGTAATCGACGTCATCGGTACCGATCATGCGCCCCATACCCTCGAGGACAAACAACGCCCTTACAGCCAGGCGCCTTCAGGACTGCCGCTGGTGCAGCACGCATTGCCGGCAGCGCTGGAGCTGGTGGCCGATGGCGTGCTGAGCTTGCCAAAGCTGGTGGAGAAGACCAGTCACGCGGTGGCCAGGCTATTCGGTATTCGCGAGCGCGGTTTCCTGCGCGAGGGGTATTGGGCGGATCTGGTATTGGTCGAGAAACTGGCCACGCCGCGTCCGGCCATTGATGACCCGGTGCTGGCCCACTGCGGCTGGACGCCGTTCCAGCACCATGCCTTCCGCCATGTGGTGCGCACCACGGTCGTATCGGGGCAACTCGCCTGGCACCAGGGTCAGGTGCAGCCGGGCTGCCAAGGGCTGCCATTGATGTTCGATCGATGATTCATTTCTTCCACGAGCGTGTCCCATGACTGAAGAAGAGTTGCTTGCACAGGCACCAGAAGCCTACATGAATGAACCCCAGCGTCAGTTCTTCCGCAACCTGCTGCTGGCGCAGCGTACCGATCTGCAGACGCGCATCGAGCAGGAGTTTCGTGCGTTGCGCGAGCAGGAGGTGCACAGCGATCCAGCTGATCTGGGCAGCGCCGAAGAGGAAAGGCAGTGGCAACTGCGCTCTCTGGAACGGGAAAAACGCCTGCTGGACAAGATCGACCAGGCGCTTGAGCGCCTGGCGCGCGGCGACTATGGCTGGTGCGACGAAACCGGCGAGCCGATCGGGTTGCGCCGTCTGCTGCTGCGTCCCACGGCCACCTTGTGCATCGAGGCCAAGGAGCGCCAGGAACTGCGTGAGCGGCACCTGCGCGACGACACCTGATACGTTCTAGTCGGTCAACACCGGCTGGACGTGACGCTGCCACCGCACCGCGCTGACGCCTTTCTCCAGACTCACCCGGCTGACCAGGCGTTCCAGTTGGGCGGGCGCCTGGGGCGTGCCGAGCAACTCGGCGCGGACCTCAAGACGTTGTGCGTCGGGCAAATCTTCGCTGTGCAGCGACTGCAGACGCAGCCCAGGGTCGCTCAGGCTGTGCAGCATCAGGCTGCGCACTTGAATCTCGTCTTCGGTGCGGCAGACGATGCGCACTTCGAAGTGTTGCTCGACTTCGCTGGCCGGAACCATGTCCTGGCGGTCGAGGCGTTGGGCGATCTCACGCAGCAGGATGTTCGCGCACAGCACCGTCAGGCTGCCCAAGGTGGCTTCCAGCAGCAGACCAAGGCTGCACAGCACACCGATGGCGGCGGTGCACCAGAGCGTGGCAGCGGTGTTCAGGCCGCGCACGTTGAAGCCGTCGCGCATGATCACGCCGCCGCCGAGAAAACCGATGCCCGACACCACGTAGGCGGCGATGCGCGACGCGTCGCTGGGCGCCATGCCTGGCACCGCCTGGGTCATCAGCACGAACAGGCAGGCGCCGGTGCTGACCAGCGCGTTGGTGCGCAGGCCGGTCAGACGCTGGCGCAGTTGACGTTCGGCGCCGATCAGGGCGCCCAGAGCGAGTGCTACGCCGACGCGCAGCAGAAATACTTTCCAATCCATAGCAAACCTCTTTCCACGGGACAATGCCCGCACGCGCGTCACTGGCTTCAGTGACGCCGATGAAGTGAATGAGTGCGCAGGACCACAGTGCTCGCCAGCAGCAGCCGGCTGAGTGGAAGGAGAAGGGGATGAGCCTGTACAGGCATCAGGGGCCGCTATCTACCGTGTTCGGCAAGACAGCGGCAGGAATACTGCCGGACTAGCTTGCCGTGTGGACCTGTCGCAATCGACTGGGGCTACTGTCCAATGCAGGACTCCTGTTGGGGATGCGAAATTGCGCGGCGGACATTACCCCGCGCCAAGCGATCGATCAAGGGCAGATCGATGACAATTGCTTCATCGCCGAACGCTCCTACCGATTTCGAAGGCCTGTCCGGCGGTGGTAATCTTGCGCCATTCGTTTTTCACGCCGGACCGTCACATGCTGTTCAACATCGCCGTGCTGCTCGCCACCCTCGTGGCCATGGAGGGTGTCGGTACCTTGGCCCACAAATACATCATGCACGGCTGGGGCTGGTGGTTGCACCGATCGCATCATCGACCGCACCTGGGGATGCTCGAGACCAACGACTTCTATCTGCTTGCCCTGGCGTTGGTTGCGACCGCCCTGGTGGCTTTAGGCAAGGCCGGCTATCCACCGTTGCAATGGGTGGGTGGCGGTGTCGCAGGCTACGGCCTGCTCTACGTGGTGGCTCACGATGGCGTGTTCCACCGGCATTGGCCACGCCATCCCCGGCTCCTGCAGCCCTACCTGAAGCGGCTGTACCGCGCCCATCGCCTGCACCATGCGATCAAGGAGCGCACAGGCAGCGTGTCGTTCGGCTTCTTCTATGCACCACCTTTCGAGGCGCTCAAGCGCCAGTTGCGCGAGCGTCGGCGTGACTGAACGGTGCACCTGTGTCCGGGCGGCGACACGTCGCGTTGCGGGCGCCCGCCAGGCGCAGTAGGATTCGCGCTTTTGCCGAAGGATTAGCTCGTCATGCCGTTCCAGCAAGGTCTGCTCGCCACCCCGGTACCGGTCCACGCCCGTCACTTGTTCTTCGCCCTGCAACAGATCGATGCCGCTGCGGCGGCACTGGAAGCGCTGCTGGGCGAGGTCGATGGGCGCAGCCTGATCCTCGGCATTGGCCTGCCGTTGAGCAAAGCCCTGGGCCGGGACATACCGGGCCTGCGCAGCTTCCCGCAATTGGACGCGGTGGTGGAAAACCCCTCCACTCAGCATGCCCTGTGGTTGTGGTTGCGCAGCGACGAGCGGGGCGACCTGTTCCTGCGCGCTCAAGCACTGGAACAGACCCTGGCGCCGGCCTTCACCTTGGTGGACAGCGTCGACGGCTTTCTGCATCGCGGCGGACGCGACCTGACCGGTTACGAAGATGGCACCGAGAACCCGCGAGACGAAGAGGCCGTGGAGGCGGCAATCGTGGCATCGGAGGCCGGCGATATGGCCGGGTCCAGTTTCGCGGCGTTCCAGTTGTGGAAGCATGATCTGACCTACTTCAAATCGCTGCCGCAGCCCGAGCAGGACGACATTATTGGTCGACGCCTGAGCGATAACGAGGAACTGGACGAGGCGCCGGAATCGGCCCACGTCAAGCGCACGGCGCAGGAAAGCTATGCGCCGCAAGCGTTCATGGTGCGTCGCTCGGTGTCCTGGGCCGACACCCGGGGCGCAGGGCTGGCCTTCGTTGCCCTGGGGCGTTCCTTCGAGGCGTTCGAGGCTCAGCTGCGGCGTATGAGTGGTCTGGAAGATGGCGTCGTCGATGCCTTGTACCGCTTCAGTCGACCGCTGACGGGTGGCTATTACTGGTGCCCACCCATGGGCCGTGCCGGACTGGACCTGCATCGGCTGATCGGCTGAGCGCCCCCCACACAAGGCGCCGCACTCACGCGGTGCCTTCTACACGACGTCATCTCCAAGCACAAAGCTGCCGCACCAAATACCCCGCCTTGCACCTTTAGCGCCGCCGGTCCGCTGGCCTGTCAATAAAACGAATCGCCCGTTTTCGGCGCACTCCGAACCTATGTACGGCGCACAACCGTGCACATCCCACAGCCCAAGAGGTGCAAGACCATGGCCAATAACCAGAGCAAGACTGGCAGTCAGGGTGGTACCAAGAATCCTGGAAACTTCGCCAATGACCGGGAGAAAGCGTCTGAGGCCGGACGCAAGGGTGGACAGCACTCCGGTGGCAGTTCCGGTGGCAAGAAAGACGACATGAGCCACAAGGGCGGTCGTTCCTGAGGTGCTGGGCAGTGCCGGTGCCTCCGGCACTGCCGCAGTTCATCGTCGTGTGTTTGGCTCACTGGCAGGTGCTACTGCCGGTTTGGCGACAGGAGCCGTAGATGGCCCGTGCAATCTGGAAAGGCGCGATCAGTTTTGGCTTGGTGCATATCCCTGTGTCTCTGAAGACCGCCGTACGCAGCGAGCGCATCGACTTCGACTGGCTCGACAAGCGCAGCATGGAGCGGGTCGGCTACAAGCGGATCAACAAAGTTACCGGCAAGGACATCGACAAGACAGAAGTGGTCAAGGGCGTCGAGTACGAGAAAGGCCGCTACGTAGTGATCAGCGAAGAAGAAATTCGCAAGGCGCGGCCAGAGGCGACCCAGACCATCGATATTTTTTCGTTCGTCGAAGCGGGCGAGATTCCTCTACAGCATCTCGATACCCCGTATTACCTGAGCCCTGATAAACGTGGCGGTAAGGTTTACGCGCTGCTACGCGAGACGCTGGCCAGCACCGCGAAAGTTGCGCTGGCGACGGTGGTACTGCACACCCGCCAGCATCTAGCCTTGATTCGACCGCTGGACGGTGCGCTGGTGTTGATGACCTTACGCTGGCCAGACGAGGTTCGTGGCGTCGATAGCTTGGAGCTTGGTACCGAGGTCAAGGACGTCAAGCTGGACAAGAAAGAACGAGACATGGCCAAACGTCTAGTGGAAGACATGAGCGGCCCTTGGTCTCCCGATCAGTACCACGATGCGTTTCGCGACACGATCATGGAATTGGTGGCAGAGAAGGCCAAGAGGGGCAAGATCGCCAAGGTCCGCAAGGGCGATGGCGGCAAAGGCGAGAAGGGTGCGGACATTCTTGACCTGACCGAACTGCTCAAGCGCAGCCTTGCCGGCAAGGGTAAAGGCGCTCAGCCTTCCAAGAAACCGGCGGCGAAGAAAACCCGCAAGGCATCCTAGGTCGCCTTCAGGCGCAGATGTGCTCCGCGCCTGAGGTCTTACGGGTCAGTGAGGCGCGCGGACGATGGTCTTGAGCAGATCCTCAGGACTGATGTGCCCGACTACGGCACCCACGGCACTGCCGGGTGAGGGCAGGTCGATGATATGGCCCTTCATGCGCCCGACGACATGCATTTCGCAGGGCTTGCAGTCGAACTTCAAAGTCAGCACTTCGTCGCCGTGCACCAGTTGCATCGGCGCCACCTTGGTGCGCACCCCGGTCACGCCTTTGGCCTGCTTGGGGCACAGGTTGAACGAAAAACGCAGGCAGTGCTTGGTGATCATTACCGGCACGTCACCGTGCTCCTCGTGCGCCTCGAACGCCGCATCGATCAGTTTCACCCCGTGGCGATGGTAGAAGTCACGCGCCTTCTGGTTATAAACGTTCGCCAGGAACGACAGGTGAGCCTCGGGATAGACCGGCGGCGGGGTGGTTTCGGCCTTGCGATAGCCGCGCGGATGCGCTTTGACGCGTGCGTCGGTCAGCGCCTCGATGGCCTCGCGGCGCAGGGCCTTGAGTTGCGAATTTGGAATGAAATAGGCCTGCGGCGCATCCAGTTCGACGGCCTCGGCGTGGTACTGGGTGGTGCCCAGTTGGCCCAGCAGATCATGCAACTGATCCAGTGCCTGTTGAGGCTTGTTGGCCGTGCCGAAGGGGCCGTCCAGGGCTACTTGCGCGGTGATGCCTTCTTCGCTGGTGACACTCAGAGCCAGGCGCTGCTCAGTGAGTACGGCCTGCCAGCGCACCGCGACTCGCCGTTCGGAGGAGGTGCGCTGCAAGGCCTGCTGCCAGTTATGGTCCAGGTTGCGCGACAACGGGTGATTGGGCCGCAGCTTGTGCAGGCCTTCAGGCATTTCGTTGGGCTCTACGCGATAGCGGTAGCGAGCCTGGCCGTCCTCTTCGAACTCGCCACGGGGTTCGGCGATATTGGCGCGGAACCCCACCACCTCGCGCTTGACCAGCACGTTCAGGCCATCGCCATTGGTCAGCGGCACCTCAGTCACGACCATCAGGTCGCGCTTGCCGACTTTCTCCACCACCCCCACCGGCAGGCCGGTAAAGGTCGGCGAGTCGAAGGCGCCGATGTCGATCTTGCGGTCGCTGACGAAGTAGTCGGTGCTGCCGCGGTGGAAGGTCTTGTCCGGGTCGGGCACGAAGAAGTGCTGGGTCCGACCGCTGGACGCGCGGGCCAGGTCGGTGCGGTCTTCGAGGATGGCGTCCAGCTCGCGGCGGTAGTGGGCCGTGATGTTCTTCACATAACCCATGTCCTTGTAGCGCCCCTCGATCTTGAACGAGCGCACGCCGGCGTCCACCAGGTCGCGCAGGTTGGCGGTCTGGTTGTTGTCCTTCATCGACAGCAGGTGTTTTTCGAAGGCGACCACCCGGCCTTGGTCGTCCTTGAGCGTATACGGCAGGCGGCAGGCCTGGGAGCAGTCGCCACGGTTGGCGCTGCGCCCGGTCTGGGCGTGGGAGATGTTGCACTGTCCCGAGAACGCCACGCACAGTGCGCCATGGATGAAGAATTCGATCGCCGCATCGGTTTCGGCAGCAATTGCGCGGATCTGTTGCAGGTTCAGCTCACGGGCCAGGACCAGTTGCGAGAAGCCGGCCTGGTCGAGGAACTTGGCCCGCTCCAGGGTGCGGATGTCGGTCTGGGTACTGGCATGCAGCTCGATCGGCGGAATGTCCAGTTCCATGACGCCCAGGTCCTGCACGATCAGCGCATCGACGCCGGCGTCGTACAACTGGTGGATCAGCGCACGGGCCGGCTCCAGTTCGTTGTCGTGAAGAATGGTGTTGATCGTGGTGAACACCCGCGCATGGTAGCGTCGGGCGAACTCGACCAATTCGGCGATATCGGCGACCTCGTTGCACGCATTGTGCCGCGCACCGAAGCTTGGGCCGCCGATATAGATGGCATCGGCGCCATGCAGGATCGCCTCGCGGGCAATGGCCACGTCGCGGGCAGGGCTGAGCAATTCCAGGTGGTTCTTTGGAAGGGACATGTCGTTATGAATTCGGGCTGGCACGGTTTGGCCGGCATTGTAGCGGCGAAACGGGCCGCTGGCACCCTTGGCTGCCGGAAGGCAGGCGCCTGGGGGTGGCGCCTGCGCGGCTGGAGTGCGGTGTCAGCCCTTGGCCGCCATCGCAGTGACTTCCACCTTCATCCCTTCGAACGCCAGCGCCGCCACGCCGACAGCGGCGCGCACGGGCCAGGGCTTGGCGAAGAAACGCTGGTAGACCTGGTTGAAGACCGCGCGATCGGCCATGTCGGTCAGGTAGATGGTCAGGTGCAGCACGCGGTCCATCGAGCTGCCGGCGCCTTCGAGCGCATCCTTGAGTGCCTGCAGGGTGCACTCGCACTGGGTGACGATGTCGCCCAGTTCCAGCTCGCCGTCGGCGCGCACGGGAATTTGCGTGGTGACCAGCACGCCGTTGAACTCGGCGACGTCGGAGGAAATGGACTCGGCGTCCGCATCGGGGGTGAAGGTGATACCTGTCTGAGCCATGGATGAATCTACCTTGCGCTGGACTGAAACAGGCAAGCCTACGCGAGCGTCACGAAAGGGTCGAGTCGGCTGCGTGCTACGAATGGCATTGAAATGACGAGGCTGGCACCGCAGAATCGCCGCGGATTTCAGGCAAGGGGTTGGCGTTGAACGAACTGACACTGTCGCAGCGGCTGGAACGCGTGGCGGCTTACATTGCACCGGGTGCGCGCCTGGCCGACATCGGCTCAGATCACGGGTATCTGCCGGTGGCCTTGGCGCTGCGCGGCGTACTCGAAGCGGCGGTAGCCGGCGAGGCTGCGGTCACGCCGTTCGAGTCGGCGCAGCGCAACGTCAAACGCAACGGCCTTGAGCACCGCGTCACGGTACGTCTGGCCGATGGCCTGGAGGCCATCGAAGTCCATGACCGTATCGACACCGTCAGCCTGTGTGGCATGGGCGGCGAGACCATGGTCGAGATACTGCAACGGGGCAAGGCGCGACTGCACGGGCGCGAGCGCCTGGTGCTGCAGCCCAACGGTGGCGAGCAACCGTTGCGGCAGTGGCTGATGGACAACCGCTACCGCATCGTGGCTGAAGAGGTGCTGCGGGAAAACCGCTTCGACTACGAGATCATCGTCGCCGAACCGGCCGACCCGGTGAGCTACAGCGCCCAGGAGTTGCTGTTCGGGCCACTGCTGATGCGTGAGAAGAGCGCAGCGTTCATTGACAAGTGGCAGCGCATGCGCCGTCAGCGGCAGATGGCCCTGGCCAATGTTGCCCGGGCCCGGGATGTGCCGCAGGACAAGGCGCGTCTATTCGCCTTGCACATCGAGTGGATCGAGCAACTGCTGGGCTGAATACCCTGGCCTGCGGCATCTCATGATAGATTCTCGCCCCCTGGGTAACGTTCGACCTCAAAGGATTGCCGACCATGGATATGCTGCATGCGATGCGTACCTTCGCCCGCGTGGTGGAGTGCGGCAGCTTCGCCGGTGCCGCCAATGCGCTGGACATCTCGGCGGCGCAAGTGTCGCGGATCGTCGCGGAGCTGGAGAAGCAGTTGCAGACCCGCTTGCTGCACCGCACCACCCGGCGCCTGCGCATGAGTGAGGCCGGGGAGCGCTTCCTCGAGCGTTGCCGGCAAATCATGTTGCTGACCGAAGAGGCCGTCGACGAAGCCCGTGGCGCCCACCTCACGCCGCGCGGACGGCTGCGGGTGCATTGCAGCCATGGTCTGGGCCTGCTGATGATGCCGCTGGTGGCGCGCTACAACGCCAGTTGCGCAGAAGTGGTGATGGAGCTGACGCTGTCCCAGCGCAACCCCGACCTGCTCGCCGAGGGGCACGATGTGGTGATCGCCATCGGCCAGGGCCTGCCGGATTCGCAACTGATCGCCATCCCGTTGGGCAGCATCTACAGCGTGCTCTGCGCCTCGCCCGACTATCTAGCTCGCCAAGGGATACCCAAGCAGCCCGAAGACCTGCACCAGCACATCTGCCTGCGCACGGTGGATCCGTTGTTCGAAGAAGACTGGCCCTTCGGTGAAGGGCCGGACGCGTGCGTGATCCATCCGCAGGACACCTTTCTGACCAACGTCGCAGACGCCATGGTCAAGGCCACTGAGCTGGGAATGGGGATTGGCTTGCTGCCTTATTACTCGGCCAGTCAGGCGTTGCAAGATGGCAAGTTGTTGCGACTGTTGGCGCCATATCGTCTGCGCCAGCGGGAGATCTACGCGATCTACCCTTCGCGGCACTATCTGGATGCCAAGGTACGAACCTGGCTGGACTTTCTCAAGGAACAACTGCCGCTATTGTTCCAGGCCCATGAACAGCGGGTGGACGATCGCACCTGCTGGCGTTGATCGTCCACCGCCAGGTCGTTTATTTGCTGTCCTGGTCCTCGGCGGCGCCACCGGTCACACCGGCACCACTGCCGGTGGCTTCACCGGTGCTGCTGGAGCCCCCGGTGCTACCGTCAGCTGCACCCGCGCTGCTGGTATCGCTGCTGTCGTTATCGCGCGTGCCACCTGGATTGTTGACGCTGGTGCCGTTGCCAGGGGTCTTGCTTTTCTGGATTTCGGCGTTGGAGGCCGGGGCCTTGTGATCGGTGCTGTTCATCTCGCCGGCGGCGAAGGCAGCACTGGAGGTCAGGCCGATGGCCAGGGCGAGTAGAAGCGGACGCGTGCGAACCATGGTGAATCTCCTGTGGGTGATCGTCTTTCGTTCGGCTACCGAGCCGGGGCAGGGTGCCCGGTAGCCGACGAACGGTCGTGGTACGGGTCCACGACCTGACGCCTTCACGCCGGTTCGGTACGCGTGGGTGTAGCGCTCTCGCCGGTTACCGCGTCGACGATCGGCGGGTGGTCCTGGGCGGCGTGGATCAGCTCTTCGGTCATGCGCAGTTCTGCGCCCGTCGGCGAGAACGTGGCCGTTGGTGCGAAAGGCGCGGGATGCTCCGGCGCCGGCCGCTTGCCACGACGCCACATGAAGAAGCTGACCATGGCCAGGTTGATCACGGCGAAGGCCCAGAACAGACCATCCGCACCGTAGGAGGTCATCACCGGCGAGATGGCCAGCGGACTCATCGCCGAGCCCAACGAGTTGATCAGCAGCAGCCCCTGGATCATCGGCACCAGCGCGTCCATCGGCGCGCGGTCGGCGGCGTGGCTGACCGCCACCGGATACACCGCGAACACGCCGCCGCCGAACAGGAACAATACCGCCGGTAACCAGGGCGAGGACGAAGGCAGCAGCAGGATCACCACCGAGAGCACCACGCACAGCGCGCCCAGGGCGATCAGCACGTCCTGACGGTCCTTGCGGTCCGACCAGCGTCCGACCGGATATTGCAGCAACATGGCGCCGAGGATGACCCAGGCCATCATGTGGCCGACTTCCCCCACATCCATGCCAATACGTTGCAGGTACAGCGGCAGCAGGGCATACACGGCCGCGATGGCCACACCCGAGCCGAAGCAGCCGACCAGCCCGCTGGGCGTCACGCCCAGCAGTTGCCGTGGCTTGAGCGGCTCGACCTGTTCGAGCAGCGGCGAAACCCGTGGCAGGATCACGATCGGCAGCACCGACAGCGCCGCGAGCATGCCGGCCACGGTGAAGGGTGCGCTGTCGCCAAGACTGACCAGATCGCCGAGCAAGGCCTGGCCCAGCACGCCGGCGCCATACAGGGCGATCATGTACAAGGCCAGCAGGCGGCCACGGATCTTCGCATCGCCGGCCAGCAGCAGCCAGCTTTCGATCACCAGGAATACCCCGACCGTGGCCCAGCCGTTGAGCAGGCGCAGGGCGAACCAGCCCCAGGTGTCGACGAACAGACCTTGCAGCAGGATGGTGGCAGCGATCAACGAGGCGAAGCTGCTGTAGGCGCGGATATGGCCGATGCGCAGGATCAGCCGGTCGTTGAAGACGGCGCCGAGGGTCAGGCCGATGAAGAAGCCGGAGGAGACGATACCGATCATCGTCGCCGATTCGCCGGCCTCGCCCAGGCGCAGGGTGGTCAGGGAGTAGAGCAGGCCATTGCCCAAGGCAATGATGAACAGTCCAAGCAGGGGTGCCAGCGCCATGGCCAGCAAACGCGGTGACATACGTACCTCAAGTGATCGATCAGCGGATGAGCCTTTTCGATCACACAGGCCAGGCCGGCCGCTGGAGGGTCGGGGCTGTGCGACGGTGCCAGGGTGGGGTGCGACCAGGGCAAGACTCAACCGCAGACTCGCGCAGGCGACGTCGGGCGGGGTCGGTTGAGCCTGTGGCACATGGGCGATGTGGGTTAGGCGCAGACGTGGTCATTGCTGCCGGTGGCCACCGTACGAGGCGACTGGGCGAAAAGGGCGCGGCATTCTACGTCCTGGGCCGCGCGCTTGCCAAAGGCCGGCTGGTGCGACAGGACGCCGCACCTTGTCTCGACTCAGGATGAGGGTTTGGCGGCCTTTTCTGGATGTTCGGCGCTGGGGGAGGATTCACGGGTGGCCAGAGCCTGGGTGGATTCTTGGCTTTGTTGCTGTTGTTGCTGGGCCCAGCGGGCATGGTGTTCCTGCAGGCGTTCGGCGCCGCCTTCGGCCAGGGCGGTGGTCATGGTGGTGGCGGTCAGTAGGGCCAGGAGGTAGGGCAGGGCTTTCATTTGGGTGGATCTCCGTCATCGATTTGGGTTTCAGGCCGGGTTTGGGGCCGATGGAGGGGATGATGGAGGGGTTGGATTTTCTCAGGATTAACAGGGGGTGGGATTTTGTGGCTGGTTTGGTTTTGGGTGATTATCCGGTGGCTTTGGTGGGGCTTAGTCACCTTTTCGCCCTTACGGCGACCTACTTTTTTTCTTGGAAAAAAGTAGGCAAAAACCGCCTGCTCCCGCATCCGGCCCCTTCGCTGCGCTGCGGGGTTCCCTCGCGCCGGTGGCACTCCGGGGGTACCGCGCTTAGGGGCCATCCATGGCCCCAAGCGCTTGACGGGCATCCATGCCCGTCAACCCCCTCCGTGCCACCTCTGCTCGGCCTCCTGAGGTCGCGATGGGCGGTGTCTGAACTATCGCGCGTTTAGAAGCTAGCGGTGGGGCAGATGTTCTGGAGCGCTGCGCGATCAAATCGCCGTTGCCGTTGCCGTTGCCGTTGCCGTTGCCGTTGATCTTAGTGCGCGGTAGCTCAAACACCGCCAACCGCGACCTCAGGAGGCCGAGCATAGGCGTTGCGCAGGGAGGTGACGGGCATGGATGCCCGTCAAGCGCTTGGGGCCAGGACGGCCCCTAAGCGCGGTCCTCCCGGAGCGACGCCGGCGCGAGGGAACCCCTGCGCGCAGCGCAGGGGCCGTATGCGGGAGCAAGCGGTTTTTGCCCCTCTTTTTTCCAAGAAAAAAAGAGGGTCGCCGTAAGGGCGAAAAGGTGAATCAGCCTCACCAAAGCCAACGGATAATCACCCAGAGCCCAGAGCCCAGAGCCCATGTAGCGCACCGCCAGCAGATCGCAGGTGTGTCGCTGGCGCAGACGCCCAGGTCCGCCACGCCACCGAACAGACCTGCATGTCTCCCCCTTAGCCACGCCGGGTCGCCGCGCGGCCACGCAGCACGGCTGCCAGCCCCAAGGTCAGCGCCACTGCCAAGCCGATGGCCAGCAGGAAAGTGAGGGCGATCCCCACAGACGCGAGCAGCGCGCCGAGGCTGAGGTAAAAGGCGATCACGCCGACACCGCCGATGGCATTACCGCGGATCATGCCGGCCATGGTGAAGCGTCCGCCTTGGACATGGGAGAACACCACCAGCGGCCAGGCGATCACTGGAATCGGCGCGAGCATTCCGCTGACCGCCGGGCCCAGCCAGTGTGCCGCGCCCGTGGTGAGCATCAGCAGCGCTGTCGCGGCGACCATGCGCAGGGGAATCTCCCACCAGCGATGGCGAATCTGCGCCAACTCCGCCGGTCGTGGCTCCCGGTCCGTGGCCCAGACCAACAGCGCGATCAATGCCAGTGCCAGGCCGATGGACAGCGGTAAGCCTCCCCAGTGGGTGAGCACGTAGGACGCCACCGCATACAAGGCCAATGCCAGCAGCGCCGAGTGCGCGACGCCGAAACGCCGGGTGGCGAACAGGTAGCAGGCGTAGCTGCCTTGCACCGCCGCCAACCCGCCCAAGGCGCCGGGTACTGCATTCAGGGAAAAGGCCGTGCCCTGTTCCAGGCACAGGAACAGCATGACCAGCGCCGAGGTGATCGGCATGCCGGACAGCAAACCACCGAGCAGGCCGCCCCATCGCCGTGAGGCAAGGGAGACGGCCCACATCAGCAGCGGGGTGACGATGAGTTTGAGATAGAAGAGGGTCATGGCGCGCGGCGATCCGGTTGTTCTTGTTCGGCCGCAGGTCAGCGCCTGCGGCCGCGCCATTGTCGGTTATCCGTTGCGCCAGGGACACCGCTTTCACGCCGCGGGCGTCATTCCCACTCGGCTTTGCCGATGGCCAGCCCATGCAGCCCGTTGTAGCTGGCGCGCTTGGGCGACGCCCAGCCTTCGAGCAGGCTGTCGTCGAGGCTGTAGATTTCCACCCCCAGCGGCCGGCAGACCGACAGCGGATCCTGGGCTTCGGGTCCCCACATCGGCAGCGACAGGTCGCCGCCCGGGCAGGTCGATAACGCGCACAGCACATCGATTTCGGCGAAGAACTCCAGATAGTCGCCTTGCTTGGCCGGGCAGGCTTTCATGAAGTACATATCGTCATGGTTCAGGCCCGTGCACTGGAAGATGTTCAGTACATCGTGCACATCGAACTCGGTCAGGCCATGGGGCAGCACGGCGCGGGTCAGGTTGGAATGGCAGTGATGGTGGAAATCCTCGCCGGTGAGCATCTTGTTCACGTAGGGGTCGCAGCGGGTGCCGAGCAGGTCGTGGACGCGACCGCCGTGTTCGTCGATGCCGTAGTCGGCCAGGCTGTCGTCGGTAATGGTCACAAGCGGACGCAGGAACGGCAGGTTCGACCACAGGCGGTCGTAGGTGGTGACGTGGGCGCCTTGCAACTGGCGGGTGCGCGCCGCCCACAGGCGCTCGCGTGGATCGTGGGCGTTCCAGATGTTGAAGTCGCCGACCTGCGGGCCGACGGGGGTGGTGACGCGGAACACGTGACCGGCTGGCACTTTCCAGGCCCGTCCGGTACGGATCGGCACGTCGAAGTGTTCGATCAAGGTGCGTGCATCCTGACGCTCGCGCACGCGGTCGTAGAAGGCCTTGTCCACTTGCAGGGCGGCGCCCTTGCTGACTTGGTAAGCGGCGGGGTAATCCTTGTACATGGGTAAGTCTCCGGTTTCAGGAACGGGGTGGGTGACTGAACAGGTCGAGCAGGGCGTGCTCGGAGTCGTCCAGGTAACGGGTCATGGCTTCGGCAGCGTCCAGGCGCAGGCCGTCGGCGAGTAGGTCGTGGATCTGCCGGTCACGCTCTAGCCAAGGGCTCTGGAAGTTCTTTTCATCCGGGGCCACGGCAAACACCAGGCGCATCTGCGCCGCGATGTTGGTGAAGAAGGCGTCGAGCAGCGGACTGCGCAGCAGGCCGACGATGTGCTGATGAAAGCGCAGGCTGTGGGTGCCGAAGGTCTGCCAGTCTTCGCGCTCGCGGGCCAGCTCCGCGGCCTCGATGGCATCGAGCATGCGGTCGGACTGGTACTCGCGCAGCGGCTTGCTGCCGTGGATCGCCTGCACCTCCAAGGTGCGCCGCACCAGGAAGATGTCGCGCACTTCGGCCACCCCCAGGCGCCGGACCATCACGCCTTTGTTGCGCACGTAGGTGGTCAGGCCCTCGTGGCCCAACTGGTGCAGAGCTTCGCGCACGGTATTGCGCGAGGCGTTGTAGCGACCGGTGAGGTCCGCCTCGACCAGCGCCATGCCCGACACCAGGCGTCCACCGATGATGTCCTCACGGATTTCGCAGGCCACCTGATCGGCCAGGGACAGGCGCTCGTCGGTCTTTTCCGCGGTTCGATTGCTCATGCCAGTTGCACGTCCTTGAGGAAGCGGCCCATGCGCTCGCTGCGGTTGTCGAGCAATTCGCGCGGCGCGCCGGCCTGGATGATTTCACCGCGCTCCATGAACACCACGCGGTCGGACACCTGGAAGGCGAACTTCATTTCGTGGGTGACGATGACCATAGTCATGCCTTCGCGGGCCAGGTCTTCGATGACCTTGAGCACATCGCCTACCAGTTCCGGGTCCAGCGCCGACGTCGGCTCGTCGAACAGCATCACTTGCGGGCGCATGGCCAGAGCGCGGGCGATCGCCACCCGTTGCTGCTGACCGCCGGAAAGCTGGTGTGGGTATTTGCCAGCGTGCTCGCGCAGCCCCACCTTGCTCAGCAGTGACAAGCCGAAGGCGCGCAGCTCGGCGGCACTGGCGTGGCCGTGATGCTGCGGGGCGAGTATCACGTTCTCCAGCACGGTCTTGTGCGGGAACAGGTTGAAGCCTTGGAACACCATGCCGACCTGGACGATGCCTTCCATGTGCAGGCGATTGCCGAGGCTGCCGCCTTCTTCAGCATGGCCGCGCAGGAACGGTGCGCCGCACAGTTCGACCTGGCCGCGATCCAGGCCTTCGAGCCCGTTGAGGGTGCGGATGAGCGTCGTCTTGCCCGACCCCGACGGCCCGATGATCGATACCACTTCGCCAAAGCGGATATCCAGGTCGATGCCCTTGAGCACCTCCAGTGGCCCGTAGTGTTTGCGCGCACCGAGCACACGCATGGCGAACTCGCCGCGCCGCGCGGGGCTGGCACGGGGGGCCGGTGCAGCCTGCGCCGTGTCGTCGGCGACGACCTTGGGCAAGCGCTGGGTAACGTCCAGATAGCGCTCCAGGCGGCGCAGCAGGTAGCTGAACACCGTCACAATCAGCACGTAGTAGAAGGCCACCGCGAGCATGGTCTCCATGACCAGGAAGTTCTGCGTGTACAACTGCTGGCCGACCAGCAGGATCTCCGATAGAGAAATCACCGACACCAGCGAGGTCAGCTTGACGATGGTGATGTACTCGTTGGCAAGAGTCGGCAGCGCCACGCGCAAGGCCTGGGGAATCACGATCAGCCGTTGCACGCCGGTATAGCGGATGCCCAGCGCCTTGCCCGCTTCCAGTTGACCCTTGGCCACCGCCAGCAGCCCGCCGCGATGGATCTCGGCGATGTACGCGGCTTCGCTCAGTACCAGGGCGATCAGGCCGGCAGCATAGGGGTTGGACAGCAGTACGCTGGTGCTGGGAAATACCTGGGGCAGGTTATAGACGAAGATCAGCAGCACCAGCAGCGGCAGGCTGCGGAAGAACCAGATGTACAGCGCCGCACCACGGTTCAGCGCGCGGTGGCGAGATTGCCGTGCCAGGGCCAGGACGAAACCGAACACGATGCCCAGCAACCAAGTCTCGACGCTCAACTCCACCACGGTGCCGACCGCTTTCCAGAAGTCGCCGTTGACCAGCAGGCCTGCGGCGTAATCCCAATCGAATTGCATGCTTGACGCTCCCGCTTACTGGGCTGCCGCTTGAGGGTTCTGACCCAGGGCCTGGGCCACTTCGGCCGCGCTCGGTTCAGCGAGGTTGTAGCGGCTGAGCAAGGTCTGGTATTCGCCGCTGGCCTTCATGTCGGCGAAGCCTTGGCGCAGTTCGCCGAGCAGCGCCTCGTTGCCCTTGCGCACGGCCAGGCCGATGACCACGGGGTAGATGAGTTCGTTGGAGCTGATCAGCACGCGGCCCTTGAGCTTGTCGGCGGTAATGGCGGCCACGGCGGCGTCTTCGAACTGCACGTCCACGGCCTTGGCCAGCAGCGCCTGCGCCGCTTCGGGCGAGGTGGGGAATTCACGCGAATCGATGGCCGGCTGACCATTGGCTTCGCAGTGGCTCTTGGAAAGTGCCATCAGCTTGGGAATCCACGAGCCGCCCTTGATCGAGCCGATGCGCTTGCCGCACAGGTCTTCTGGCCGTTGGGGACGGAAGCTGTCGTTGGCACGTACCATCAGCGAAGCGCCGCTCTTGAGGTACGGCAGGAAATCGACCTGGGCCGCGCGCTCGGGGGTGACGTACAGCGCCGACGCCACCACATCGAAGCGCCGCGCGTTGACACCCATCACCAGGTTGGCGAAGCGGGTGTCCTGGAACTGGGTGGTCAGCTTGAGGTGCGCGCCGAGCAGGTTCATGAACTGCGGGTCGAAGCCAGCAGGTTTGCCTTGATCGAGGTAGGTATAGGGTGGGTAGGTGAGGTCCGAACCCACGGACAGGTGATCAGGTTGCAGGGTGCCGTCGGCGGCCTGGGCGGCAGCGCTGAGGGTCAGGGCGAAGGTGAGGACGGTAGCTCGGGACATGAGGGCTGCTCCACGTGGGATTGTTCAACAATCGTTGCGGAGTAGCTAATCAATAGCCGTGCCAACTATTAATTTGCGCGCGTTGACAAGGATGATTTCGGCAGCGTGGTTGGAAGATCGCGGGCGGACGTGCACGCTTTTCGCGCATCCGTGTCACCTCGTGACACACCTGAGTGCCGGGGCCGAAGGTTGGCCCCGGTCTAATCAAGGCTTACTTGAAGTCCCACTGCATCTGCGTGGCGATACTGACACCGCTGGAGGAGCGCACGCACACGTCCAGGTAGTCGGTGAAGCGCGGCGGAACGGCAATGCCCTCATCAAGCAGGCGCTGATTGTCGAACAGGTAGTTCAGGTCAGCGAATCCGCTGTACAGGCGCAAGGCGCGCAGTACCAGCCGCGGGTTGGCCGGGCCGATGCGCGACTCGAAGCTCACCGCCAGCTCCTTGAGGTTGTCGACGTCGATCTTGCGGTAGCGCTCGCCCACCGGGTCCGCACCATTGGCCAGGGCGAAGGCACGGTCGATCTCGGCGAAGGTACAGGCCGAGTCATGGCCGGCCGAGATGTGGTACAGGTCGTGATTAAGGCGCGGCTTGAGGGTCAGGCCGATCAGGGCTTCGGCGCAGTAGTCCACCGGGATCACGTCGATCTGTTCGTCCAGCCCGCAAGTGAAGCTCTCCAGGGCGAAGCCCATGCGGAACACCCAGAAGATGCTGCCAGAGGCCTGGCAGCCCAGGCTGCGGTGGCCGACCACGATCGAAGGGCGCGCCACCACCAGGGGCAGGCTGGGCAGGTCTTCGCGCATGCGTCGCTCGATCTCGGCCTTGGAGGCGGTGTAGTCCACCAATTGCTGCTCGGCCTCGGGGAATTCCCACGACTCGCTGATCGGCGACTCGCGCTCTGGCCCGCAACACATGGCGGTACCGACATGCAGGAAGCGTTTGAGGCGCCGCGAGCGGCTCATGACCTCGGCGAAGGCGAAGGTGCCTTCGACGTTGACCGGCCAGATGGTCGGGTTCTTCGAGAAGGAAGCGACGGCGGCGCAGTTGATCACGCGGTCCACCGTCATCAGACGCGGCGTTTCGCGCGCCAGCCAGGTGGTGTCGAGGAAGTCCCCGCAGATGATCTGCTCGGCGCCCAGCGCCATGCGCTCGGCCAGGCCGACGCCGTGCTGTTGCAGGTTGGCGCGCAGACGCTCCAGACCCTGTTCGGCCTCATCGGCACGCACCAGGAACATGAGCTGCGCAGCCTGGCCGCTGGCGATCAGTTGAGCGACGACCGACCCGCCCAGAAAACCGGTAGCGCCGGTGATCAGGATGCATTCGGGCAGCGTGGTAAAGGTGATGGGTTCACCGGTGGCGAGCATGTTCATAATTATCCTCAAGGGCGAGTAGGCCGCCGTTGAATGATAAGTGTGCCGTTCGGAACACGTAATGAACTAAAAGTCATCCGTACGTTCAGTAAAAAGTTATGCCCCGGGCGCACGGTGGCGTAACTGCGGCATTCAATCCGCATTTCACAAACCGCCCGCATTAACTTCAGATGAAAGAAAGTTTACGACTCACCGCCCACGCTCTCGCCTGCAAGCACAATCGTGCAGACGCCACCCATCGCGACTTCAGGAGGCCGAGCAGAGGGGGCATGGAGGGGGTTGACGGGCAGGGATGCCCGTCAAGCGCTTGGGGCCATGGATGGCCCCTAAGCGCGGTACCCCCGGAGTGCCACCGGCGCGAGGGAACCCCGCAGCGCAGCGAAGGGGCCGGATGCGGGAGCAAGCGGTTTTTGCCCCTCTTTTTTCCAAGAAAAAAAGGGGGTCGCCGTAAAGGCGAAAAGGTGACCCAGCCTCACCAAAGCCAATGGATAATCACGCCACCCAAGCCCACCTAAACCACCCAGCTCAATTCAAGCCCAACTTCCCCCGCAACGTCGAAAGATCCTCAGCCAAGGTATTGACCGGCCCAATCATGGCCTTGCGATCCCGCTCAGCAACTTTGTCATAAGCCTGGAACCCGCCGTCAGCCGTCTTGTACTTGGCCAGCAACCCATTGACCGTCGCAAAGTTCTTGTCAACTTTGGCGACAAACCCCTGATCTTGCGCCGCCAAATGCGTCCGGAACAGCTCGAAAATCTTCTGCGCGCCGTCGATATTGCCCTGGAAGTCGTACAGATCGGTATGGCTGTAGCGATCTTCCTCTCCCGAAACCTTGGTCGCCGCCACTTCCTCGAGCAGCGCCGCCGCCCCACCCACCACTTTCTCCGGCGGGAAGGTCAAGGTGGCGATGCGGTTCTGCAGGTCTTTGACATCGGCGATGAGTTTATCGGCAATTGCCCCCTGGCCCTGGGTCGTATGCTGGTCGAACAGCGCATATTCCAGGCGATGAAACCCGGTGAAATCCTCGGCAGCCACGCCTTTTTCGTGATCGTCCACCCGTGAGTCGATGGCCGCGTCGAGGTCGCTGAACAACTCGGCGATCGGTTCGATCGTCTCGTAGTTGACGCGGGTGGTGGCATACAACGCCTGGGCCTTGGCCAGATCTCCCTGCTTCACCGCCTGGGTGAACAACTGGGTGTCGCTGACCAGTTGATCGACTTTCTCGGTGACATAGATCTTGTAGTCCGACACCGGCTGGACCAGGGTCAGCGGATCCACCGTGGCGGCATTGGCCAGCAGCGGGGCAACAGCAAGCAGCAGGGCGAGACGGGTGTTGTTCATGGTGTGCGTCCTGGTCCAGGTCATACGGGTTTGGAAGAGGCGGCCGCGCCGAGCAGCGAACGGCCGATGAAGTCCTGCGCGTGCGTCACGCCCGGCAGGACGAAGAAATAGCCACCGCCCACCGGCTTGATGTACTCCTCCAGCGGCTCGCCGTTGAGGCGGTTCTGCACTGTGATGAAGCCTTTTTCCAGGTCGGCCTGGTAGCAGATGAACAGCAAGCCCATGTCCAACTGACCGTTCTTGCCGACGCCTGAGGAATAGTTGAACGGGCGGCGCAGGATCAGGTTGGCCTGGCTGCCGGCATCGCGTGGGTTGGCCAAGCGAATGTGGGAGTCGAGTCGCGTCAGCTTGCCGTGCGGATCTTTCGGGTAGTTCGGTACGTCGGTTTCGCGCTGACCGTCCATGGGCGCACCGCTGGTCTTCTTGCGGCCGAAGATCGATTCCTGCTCTTGCAGCGGCGTACGGTCCCAGCGCTCGACCAGGTTGCGGATGATGCGCACCACTTGATAGCTGCCATGCGCAGCCCAAGCCGGCTCCTGACCCGCACCGACCCAGACCACACGATCCATCAGGCCCGCGTCGCTGGAGTCCGGGTTGGCCGAGCCGTCACGAAAGCCCAGGAAGTTGCGTGCACTCTGTTCGGGGTCGCCGGCCTTGTGCGGTGCCTGGGGCGGCACCGAGCCTTCCTGCTTCCAGCGCACGTAGAGCAGGTCCGGCAAGGTCTTGATGATGTCGCGCAAGGCGTGGATGTTGGTGTCCGGCGAGTTGGAACAGAACTGCAGGCCCAGGTCGCCGTGGCAGCGCTCGGCCTCCAGGGCGTCGTTGGGAAAGCCGGTCATACGGCTCAAACGCACCGGTTTGGCAGCGGCCAGGCCATAGCGGTCGTCGAACAGCGATTCGCCGACCGACACGGTGATGGTCAGGTTGTCGGGCGTAACCACTGGACCCAGGATGCCGGAGTCGACCGGTGGCAGCTTGGGGTCCACCTGCGGCACCGGGCCTCCGGCCATCAGGAAACGGATGCGCTGCTCCAGCGTGCGGAACAGCCGTTCGAGGTCCTCGGCGTTCTGCGCCAGCACATCGAAGGCAACGAACATGCCCGCCGTTGGGCGCGGCGTGACGATGCCTGGCTGGTGGGCACCGAGCCAGGTCTTGCGTTCCTGGGTGCGGTCGCTGTGCGGGGCCTCGGTGACCTTGGCCGGGGAGGGCGCGGCCAGGGCAGTGCCGCTCAGCCCGGCGCCGGCGATGGCCACCCCGGCGGCACCCAGGCCTGCCAGGAGGCGTCGACGTTGTGGGCAGAGCGGGGCGTTGGCGGTGTCGCGGTCGGTCATTGGGGGCTCGCTTGTGTCGGCAAATCGTCCAGTCCCAGTGCGGGATTCAGGGCCGTGATGGCATTGGCCAGGTGCTGCGCGTCTTCGGTAATCTGCTGCCTCTGCGCGGGCGTTACCTGGTCGTAAGGCAAGAACTGGTCGTCACTGCGCAGCGCCTTCAGTTGCTGGTCGAACTGGGCCATGGCGGCGTCGACGGCTGCCAGGGGGGCGGAGGCGTTTCGGGCCAGCAACGGACGCAGCAGGTCGATCACCTTGCGCGCGCCTTCGAGGTTGGCCGCGAAGCCGGGCAGATCGAGGTGGCTGTAGCGTTCTTCTTCACCGCTGCTGCGGCTCTGCGCCAGGCTCTGCAGGTTGCGCACCACCGCGCCGGTGAATTGTGCTGGCGCCATGGACTGGGCCAGCAGTTGCGTCTTGAGTTCGCTCAGGTCGTGGGTCAGGGCTTGTGCGACCGGCTGCAGGCCGGCGCTGCTGCGCTGCTGGAACAGACCGTATTCGAGGCGGTGAAAGCCGCCGAACGCCGGGTCCTGCTCGCGCTGCTCGAAGTAGTCGGCGCGCGCGTTGATACGGTTGTCCAGCTCGCCCAGGCGCTGGCTGGCCCCTGCGATGCGCTGATAGATCAGTCGCGCCTGCGCATAGGCGGTCTGCGCCTGTTGCAGGTCGCCCGCTTGGATCGCCTGCTGCAGCGCCGCCCCCGCGCGTACTAGCGCCGAGCCCTGGCTGCTCAGGTAGAAGCGGTATTCCGACAGCGGACCGATGAAGGCGGTCAGGGTCGGGCGCGCCTGGGCAGCGGCCTCGGACGCGGCGGTCGGGGTGACGGTCAAGCTGCCGCGCGGGTTGCTCAGCAGGCCGCAGGTGATCGCGTAGCGGCCCGGCTGCAGGTTGGCGGTGATCACTTGCGACAAGCCCGGCGCGATGTTCTCGCGCTCCTCGATCACCAGTACGCCGTCGAGGATCTCCCACTCCACGGCACGCTGGGACTGGTTGACGATGCGAAAACGGTTGACTCCGGCTGCAACGCTCAGGTCGTTCGGCTCGCAGGCGTGGTCACGCAGCGTGACCAGCGTTTCCTGCCCGGCGCCAGTCGAACGCTTGGCTTGGGCTTGCTGGGCGGCGTAGTAGAACACCACGCCAGCGCCGGCCATCAGCAGCACGCTGCCGACCAGGGCCAGGCGCAGCAGGCGCGGGGAGGGGGGCGTGGCGGGCGTGCCGCCTTGATCACGGCTCATGCGGGGCCTTGTGCGTTCGAGGAGGAGGATGACGGTGTGGCCTTGACCGGCCAGAAGAACAGCAGCAGCGCACCGATCAGGTAGAGCAGATAGGCGCCCAGCGTGCTGATGGTCGGGGTGTCCTGGTAGCCAAACATGCCGGCCAGCACCGAGCCGGTCGGCCCGTCCTGCGGCAGCACAGCGCTGCTGTCGAAGACCACCGCTTGCAGCCCGTTCCACACACCGGCCTCGTGCAGCGCTTGCACGGCATTGGCCAGGATGCCGGCGGCGACCACCAGGATGAACAGGCCGGTCCAGCGGAAGAACTGCGACAGGTTCAGGCGCAGGCTGCCCGAATACAGTGCCACGCCTATCAGAACCGCAACCAACAGACCCAGCAAGGCGCCCAGGGGCGCCGCAGGGCCGCTGCTCTGCTGGAACACGGCCAGCAGGAAGAACACCGTTTCCAGGCCTTCGCGGGCCACGGCGAAGAACACCATGCCGATCAGCGCCCAGGCCTGGTGCCGGGAGCCGGCCAGCGCGGCGTCGAGCGAGACGTGCAGGGCCTGCTTGATCGACCGCGCCACTTTGCGCATCCACAGCACCATGGCACTGAGCATCACCACCGCCGCCAGACCGACCACGGCCTCGAACAGCTCCTGCTGCTTCTGCGGAAATTCGCTGCTCATCAGCTCCAGGCCGGCACCGACCAGCAGCGAAAGCGCGATGGCCAGGAATACGCCGATCCACACAGCCGGCATCCACTGGCCGCGACCTGTCTGGCGCAAGTAGCTGGCGATGATGCCGACGATCAGCGCCGCTTCGATGCCCTCGCGGAGCATGATGAGGAAAGGAACGAGCATGATTCTCCTGGGATGACCGTTGGCGCGAATGGATAGGTCGCCGGCGAATCTACCTCAATGAGAATCATTAGCGCATGTGAAGAATATTTAACTTAGCAGGCGAAGCGCGTGGAGTACGGATGTACTCCTCGCCGGTCGATCTTACTGCAGCCATTGCCACAACAGCAGCGTGCCGACCAGCCCCACCACCGAAACGATGGTCTGCAACACCGACCACACCCACAGCGTCTGCTTGAGCTGCAAGCCGAAGTACTCGCGCACCATCCAGAACCCGGCGTCATTGACGTGGCAGAAGAACACCGAGCCTGCGCCGATGGCCAACGCCACCAGCGAACTCTGGGTGCTCGCCAGCCCCGTCATCAGCGGCGCCAGAATACCCGCCGTGGTGGTCGTGGCGACGGTGGCAGAGCCCGTGGCCTGACGCAGGGCCACAGCGATCAGCCACGCCAACAGCACGTACGACAGGTGGGCGCCACTGGCGACCTTGCTGATGGTGTCGCTCACGCCCGCTTCGAGCAGCGTCTGTTTGAGTCCACCACCGGCCCCGATGGTCAGCAGCAACACGGCGATCGGTGCCAGGCTCTTGCGCAGCACGCCACCGACCTGATCGCGCGCCATGCCGATCGACCAGCCCAGGCAGATCACCGCCGCGATCACCGCCAACCCCAGTGCGATCAGCGGCTCGCCGAGGAACTTCAAGGTCAGTGCCAGGCTGCTCTCGGGCGCCATGGCGACTTTGGCCAAGGTGCTGCCCAGCATCAGCAGCACCGGCAGCAGGATGATCAGCAGCGACATGGCAAAGCTTGGCTTGCGCCGAGTCTGCACCTTGGCGGTGAACAACTCGCCCAGTTCCGCAGGCTCCTCGACCTGCATACGCCGTGACAGCCAGATGCCGTACAGGGGACCGGCGAGGATCACCGCCGGTACCGCGATGCACAGGCCCAGCAGCATGGTCGTGCCCAGGTCGGCGTGCAGCGCGCTGACCGCGATCAGCGGGCCGGGGTGAGGCGGCATGAGGGCGTGCAACGTGGTCATGCCGGCCAATGCCGGGATCGCCACCTTCAGCAGCGGTTGCCCGGACTGCCGGGCGATGACGAAGATCACGGGCACCATCAGCACCAGGCCCACTTCGAAGAACAGCGGCAGGCCGATCACCATGGCCACCACGGCCATGACCCAGGGCAGCGCTTTACCACGGGCATGGCGCAACAGCGTCGAGGCGATGCGGTCGGCGGCACCGGACTCGGCCATCAGCGCGCCGAGCATGGCGCCCAGGGCGATGATCATGCCGGCCTCGCCCAGCAGGCTGCCTGCACCCTTGGCGAACGCCTTGGCCACGGCTTCCGGCGGCAGGGCAGCGCCCAGGCCGGCGACGAAGGTGCCGATGAGGATGGAGAGAAACGGCGGCAGCTTGGTGAGACTGATCAGCACCACGATGCAGGCGATGGCAGCCCCGCAGCAGATCAGCAGGCGGGTGTCGTGGGCGAGCCACGCGGCGTGTGAAAGATCCAAGGCAAACCTCTTCTTGTAATGTCTTGTTACGAGCTACGAAAACTATAACGCAGACATTCATATAGATGACTAGCGCGGTGGGCTATTTGCCGGTTAGGTGCATGAAAGATTTTTTACAAAGCCCAACTGCGCTAAACCTGATACAAACGCACCTGCCTCAATTCTTTTCCCAGGAATCTCAGCGATGATCGAACGTGGCGCCATGCTCCCTGATGTCACCCTTTATCAATACAGCGAAGGCGAGGGCGGCTGTGCCATCGGCCCGAACGCCTTTTCGCTGCGCGAGCGCTGCGACCAGCGCAAATTGCTGATCTTCGCGCTGCCGGGCGCGTTCACCCCGACCTGTTCGGAGCGCCATGTGCCGGGGTATGTCGCGGCCGCGCCGGAACTGTTCGCCGCCGGTATCGACGAGATCCTTTGCGTCTCGGTCAACGATGCCTTCGTCATGCAGGCCTGGGGTAAGAGCCTGCAGGTGGGCACGGCCGTGCAGATGATCGCCGACGGTAATGGCCAATTCACCGAGGCCCTGGGCCTCGGCCAGGACCTGTCCGCACGGGGCATGGGCTATCGCTCGCAACGCTACGCGCTGCTGGTGGACAACGGTGTGGTCCGGCACTTGGCGGTCGAGGCGCCGGGCAAGTTCGAGGTCAGCGACGCGCAGACGCTGCTCGCCGTGGTGCGCGCCCGCGACTGAACGACGGGCCCGGCCGCGACTCCAAGCTCGCAGCAACGGAGGAATCACCATGCAGCCAGAAACCGAAGGTCTCGAAGAACAAGGCCCGAGCCGTGTGCCTTTCATCAACGACCCACGCAAGCCAGCCTCGCCGGCATTGAATGACGCTGACGAGGCCGACGACGCGGACCTTGTCGAAGACGACAGCGAAGACGATCAGTATCGGTGAAGTATCCCACCACGCCGGATGGCCGCTATTTCGTGGTCAAGGGGCGTCTATGGCGCTGCAGCGACCCGGCGTTGCCCGAATCACGCCGTGCGGCTTTGGTCAGCCAGTTGATGGCGGCGCGGCGTGCGGTCAGGCAAGCCCGCCTGGCCGATGACCCTGCTGCGCTGCGCAGCGCCCGCGCCGAGGTCGACGTCGCCAAGGTGGCGCTGGGCGAGCGAGGGCCGGTGTGGTGGGCCGATGGCAGTCCGGACTACAACCGCCGCAAGGTCGGCAACACCCCGTATGCCGCCTGGTACGACGGGCAAGCACCGGAATGAAGTGCTCAATGCTTAAGCGGCTACTTGAACTGAGCCAGATTGAATAGCAGCGCCGCCAATAACCAATAAGCCAGCAACCCATAGTCTCGCCTCTGAATGACGGCTTCGATCAACTGATTCACAGGTGACAGGAACGCGGTCAGCACGGCGCGCCGGGGTTTGCTGACATTTCCAATCCTCGGCGGGTATCCATGTAGGACAGCACGAGCGGGCGCCATGATGCCACTTGCCCATGGCTTGTAAAGTCAGCCGGCACTTCAGACTCCTTTCAGATTCGCTGCCGATACTTCCCCCACACGCCGATCCCAGGGGGAGTCGCATGTCACATCTGCCATGGAGCACCTTGCTCCCGTTGTCTGTAGGCGGCCCCGCCGCCTCTACTCAGCTGACCCTGCACCTGGCCGCCGACGCCGGGCGCAGTGAGCTGGAACAGTTCATCCATCAGTGCTTCGCCGACCGTCATCAGGCCGATGTGCAGCACTACCTGCCCGAGTTACTGGCCCTGCGCGACGCGTCCGGGCGCCTGGTCGCCGCTGCCGGGGTGCGTCCAGCCAGCAGCGGTGCACTGTTTGTCGAGCGCTACCTGGACCTGCCTGTCCACCTGGCACTGGCGGATGTGCAGGGCGCTGTGGTGGAGCGCGGGCAATGGGTCGAGGTGGGCAACCTGGCCTCGGTCGACGCCGGCAGCGCCCGGCTGATGATCATCCTCATCACCTGGCTGCTGGCCGTGCGCGGGCTGCAGTGGGTGACGTTCACCGGGGCGGCGTCACTGGTCAACAGCTTCCGCCGCCTGGGACTGCAACCCAGCGTGCTCGGCGTGGCCGATCCGCGACGCCTGGGTGACGAACACGTCCAGTGGGGCCGCTACTACAACCAGCTGCCCCAGGTGATGGTGGGCAACATTGGCCAAGGTTTCGCCGCGCTGGCGCGCATCGGGCTATTCCAACGCCTGGGACTGCCGCAGGTGGTCGAGGAATCCGGACATGCCGCATGAACTCGAGCGTTTCTGGCACAGGTTGAGCGTGCAAGCCCGTGACTGCCCGCACGAGGTGGCTGTGCAGGGGGCCGACGAGCGGGTCACCTGGGCGCAGTTGCGCGATGAAGTGGAGCGCCGTGCAGGCGAGCTGGAGCGTCAGCCGCCAGCCGCACTTATCCTGGCCTTGGACAACGGCCCGCAGGCGTTGCTCTGGGACTTGGCAGCGCTGTTTGCCGGCTGCCCGTGCGTTGTCATTCCAACGTTCTTCAGCCCCCAGCAGTTCGCGCATTGCGTGCAGCAGAGCGGCGCCACGTTGGCGTTGGTCGATGAGGTGTGGACCGCTCAGCTACACAGCGCCGGTTTCAGCCGTACCGCTGCGTTCTGGCATCGCTCAGCACCCAGGCCGGTGACCTTGCCCGAAGGCACCGCGAAGATTACCTACACCTCCGGCAGCACCGGCCAACCCAAGGGCGTGTGCTTGAGTGCCGAGGCGATGCTGTGCGTCGCCCGGACCCTGGAAGAGGCCAGCCGCAACGCCTCGGCCCAGCGTTACCTGGCGGTGCTGCCGCTGGGTGTGTTGCTGGAGAATTTGGGTGTGTATGCCGCGCTCATGGCCGGTGCGTGCGTGCAGTTGTACCCGCAGGCGCAATTGGGCATCAGCGGCGCTACCCAGGTCGACTTCAAACGACTGCTCGGCGCCATAGCCCTGAGCGGTGCACACAGCGTGATCCTGGTGCCGCAGTTGTTGTTGGGCCTGGTCACCGCCATCGAGCGCGGGTTGATGCCAGTGGGCGCGCTGCGGTTCGTGGCGGTAGGCGGCGCGCGGGTGTCCCAGGCGTTACTGGAGCGCGCCGAGGCGATTGGCCTGCCGGTGTATGAAGGCTATGGCCTTTCTGAGTGCGCGTCGGTGGTGGCTCTGAACAGGCCCGGCGCGCACCGCCTGGGCAGCGTCGGCAAGCCCTTGCCGCACGTGCAGGTGCGCATCGCCGAGGACGGTGAAGTACTGGTCGCCGGTTCGACGCTGCTGGGTTATCTGGGCGAGACACCGCTGCACGCGTCATGGTGGGCCACCGGCGACCTTGGTTACCTGGACGCGCAGGGCTACCTGTACTTGAACGGGCGCAAGAAGCACCAGTTCATCACCAGCTTCGGACGCAACGTCAGCCCCGAGTGGGTCGAGGCCGAACTGACCCAATGCGGCGCCCTTGCTCAAGTGTTCGTGCACGGCGAGGGTTTGCCGCGCAACGTCGCCTTGCTCTGGCCGCGAGACCCTGCCAGCAGCGATGCCGATATCGAGCAGGCCGTGCGGCAGGGCAATGCGCGCCTGCCGGACTATGCCCGTGTTCATCACTGGCGCCGCCTGCCCGAGCCGCTCGACAGCCACCAGCACACCCTGACCGCCAACGGTCGCCCGCGTCGCGAGGCGATTCTGGCGCGCTACCACCGCTTGCTATCCGACATTGCGTTGTGAGGTTCGCCATGGCTTTTTTCGACACCCTGCAGTTACAGACCGCCACGCAACGCGAGGCGCTGTTCGCCGTTCCGGTCATCCGCCAGGCACTGGCTGGGCAGGCCAGCCGCCACAGCTACATCGCCTTCCTGACCCAGGCGTACTATCACGTGCGCCATACCGTACCGCTAATGATGGCGTGCGGTGCCCGGCTGCCACGGCGCCTTGAATGGTTGCGCGGCGCGGTGTGCGAGTACATCGAGGAAGAATACGGCCACGAACAGTGGATTCTCGATGACATCAAAGCCTGTGGCGGCGACTGGGAGGCTGTGCGAGACGGCCGACCGGCATTGCCCATCGAGCTGATGGTCGCCTATCTCTACGACCTCATCGCACGCGGCAATCCGGTGGGGTTGTTCGGCATGGTCAACGTGCTCGAGGGCACCAGCATCGCCTTGGCGACCCAAGCGGCCGGTACCTTGCAGCGCAGCCTGGAACTGCCCGACAGGGCATTCAGCTACCTGAGCTCGCACGGTGCCCTGGATCAGGAGCATATGGTCACCTACCGCACGCTGATGAACCGTCTGGAGCAGCCCGAGGACCAGCAGGCCGTGCTCGATGCGGCTAAGGTCGTGTACCACCTCTACACCGAAATGTTCCGCGGCCTGCCACTCAGCGAATCGCAGGGCGTACAGCATGCGCCTGCCTGACTGTGTGGTGATCCTGACCGGTGCCAGTGGCGGTATCGGCCTGGCCCTGGCCGAGCAGTTATGCGCGGCGGGGGCTCGGGTCCTGGCGGTCAGTCGACAGATGGGCGATTTGGCCGGGGTGCTCAAGCGCTACCCGCAGCACCTCACCTGGCACAGCGCCGACCTGCGCAACCCCAGCGGTCGCGACCAGGTGGTGCAACAGGCGCGAGCGCTGGGCGGTGTCAACGTGCTGATCAATGCCGCCGGGGTCAATCGCTTCGCCTTGCTCGACCAACTCGACGAACAAGCCCTGGACGAGTTGCTGGACATCAACCTCAAGGCGCCGCTGCACCTGACCCGTGCTTGCCTGCCGCTGTTGCGCGCCCAGCCCAGGGCGCTGGTGGTGAATGTCGGCTCGACCTACGGCTCGATCGGCTATCCGGGCTACGCCACCTACTGTGCCAGCAAGTTCGCCCTGCGCGGCTTCTCCGAGGCGCTGCGCCGGGAACTGGCCGACACCTCGGTGAACGTGCTGTACGCCGCGCCCAGGGCCACCCGCACATCGATGAACAGCAGCGCCGCCATGGCGCTCAATCATGCGCTCAAGGTCGGCATGGACGACCCCGTCGATGTCGCACGGGCCGTGCTCGACGCCGTGCAGAGCGAACGCAGCGAGCTGTACCTGGGCTGGCCGGAGAAGCTGTTCGTGCGCCTCAACAGCCTACTGCCAGGCGTCGTCGACCGTGCGCTACGCAAGCAATTACCCATGATCCGTCGCCACGTCGACGGACACGCGAAGGAGTCGTTGAAATGAAGCGTCTGTTGCTCGCCACGCTGCTGGCGTTCTCATCCTCTACCTGGGCGCTGGACCCAGGCGGCGCGCAGCGGCTGGCCGACTTGCAGCAGCGCTGGGCGCAGATCCAGTACCAGACTCCCAAGGAGCAGCGCAGCGAGGCCTTCGAGAAGCTGGCCGGCGACGCCGCAACCTTCGTCCGGCAGTATCCGGGCGCGGCCGAACCGCTGATCTGGAACGGCATCGTCAACAGCAGTTGGGCCGGCGCGACCGGCGGGCTGGGCGCGCTGAGCAAAGTGAAGGCGGCGCGGGCCAGCCTGGAGCAGGCCATTGCCTTGGACGCCGGTGCCTTGCAGGGCTCGGCCTATACCAGCCTGGGCACGCTCTACGACCAGGTGCCGGGCTGGCCGATCGGCTTCGGCGACAGCGACAAGGCCGAAACCTTGTTGCGCCAGGCACTGCAAATCAACCCCAACGGTATCGACAGCAACTACTTCTGGGCCGATCATCTGGTTCGGCGCAAACGCTACGACGAGGCCCGCGTTGCGCTGAACAAGGCGCTGCAGGCACCGCCACGTCCGGGGCGCGAGCTGGCCGATCAGGGCCGGCGCAGCGACATCGCCGCGTTACTCAAGACCCTCGAGGACAAACAGGACTGATCTATGCGGCTGTTGCTGGTGGAGGACGATACGGCGCTGGGCGAAGGCATCTGCGATGGCTTGCGCCAGGAAGGTTATACCCTCGACTGGCTGCGCGATGGCGCCAGCGGCCTGCACGCCTTGCAGCACGAGACCTTCGACCTGGCCATTCTCGACCTGGGGCTGCCGCGCCTGGATGGCATCGAGGTGCTGCGGCGGGTGAGGGCGGGCGGTGACAACCTGCCGGTGCTGGTGCTCACCGCCCGTGACGCCACCGACGACCGTATCACTGGGCTGGATGCCGGTGCCGACGACTATCTGGTCAAACCCTTCGACCTCAACGAGCTCAAGGCCCGCCTGCGCGCGTTGCTGCGCCGCAGTGCCGGGCGAGCACGGGTGCTGATCGAACACGCCGGAGTGAGCCTCGACCCGGCCACCCAGCAGGTGCACTACGAGGGCCGGCCGGTGGTGCTGACGCCCAAGGAGTACCGCCTGCTGCACGAGTTGCTGGCGCAGCCGGGCAAGGTCTTCACCCGCGAGCGGCTCACCCAGTTGCTCTACGGCTGGGACGAGGAACCGGAGAGCAACACCCTGGAAGTCAACGTCTACCAGCTACGCAAGAAGCTGTTCAACGGCTTGATCCGCACCGTGCGCGGCATCGGCTACCTGGTGGAGGGCAAGGCATGAGTTCGCTGCGCCAGCGCACGCTGTGGCGGGTGATGTTGCTGCTGGTGGTCGGTACCAGCCTGTTGGCGTTGTACAACTACCATGACAGCCGCCATGAGATCACCGAGATCTACGACGCCCACCTGGCGCAGAACGCGCGGCTTCTGCAGGGCGTGATGAGCCTGCCGGTGGAGGAGGGCAGCCGGGCCTCGCTGTACCAGGCCTTCAACGACGCCCTGAGCCAAGCCGGCCGGCACCGGGTCGGCCATCCCTATGAAAGCAAGCTGGCGTTCCAGGTCTGGGATGACGCCGGCACGCGCCTGGTCAATACCCCGAGTGCACCGGTGCTGACACCGCTGCCGGTGACCCCAGGCTTCTCCGAGATCGTGGTCGATGGCCAGTGCTGGCGCGGCTTTGTGCTACCGGTGCCGGCGCGTCACTGGGTGATCTGGGTCGGCGAGCGCGAGGATGTGCGCTTCGACCTGATCGACCGCATCGTGCGCCATACCTTGTTTCCGTTCCTGATCGGCAGCCTGGCCCTGGCGCTGTTGGTCTGGGCCGCCATCGGCTGGGGTCTGCAACCGCTGCAGAACATGGCCAATGTGATTCGTGCACGGCATGCGCAATCGCTGGAGCCGCTGCAACTGGTGCCGCTGCCCTCGGAGCTGGAGCCGATGCAGGCGGCGATCAACCGCTTGCTGGCGCAGATCGACGATTTGCTGCGCCGCGAACACCGCTTCATCGCCGATGCGGCCCATGAAATGCGTACGCCGCTGGCCATTCTGCGTCTTCACGCGCAGAACGCCGAAGCCGCCACCAGCGAGGCCGAACGGCAAAAAGCCCTGGGCTTCCTGATCGGTGCCGTGGATCGCCTCACGCGGGTGGTCAACCAGCTGTTGACCCTGGCGCGCCTGGAACCGCGCCTGGGCCAGCGCGTGGACACGCCGATCGACCTGGGCGAGGTGGTCACCGAGACCTTGGCCGAATTGACGCCCTGGATTCTGGAGCGTGGCCAGGAACCGTCGTTGCAACTCGATGAGGGCGATCACCTGGCCACGGTCGATGCCGGCGTGCTGGGCATCGCCTTGCAGAATCTGGTGGCCAATGCCGTGGAGCACTCGCCACCGGGCGGACGCATCTGCGTTTCGCTGCAGCAACGCGGTGGGCAGCTCGAACTCAGTGTGGAAGATGAAGGCCCCGGTATCGAAGAGGCCAGCCTGACGCGCGTGTTCGAACGTTTCTACAGCCGCAACAGCCCGAACGGGGCAGGGCTGGGACTGTCCATCGTCGCGGCCATCGTCGAGCGCCTGGGCGGTCAGGTACGCCTGGAAAACCGAGCCGAGGGCGGGCTGGCCGCCATCCTGTCGATTCCGCTGGCGAGCACAGGGGGCGCCTCATGAGCACCGTTGACGCGGATCGACTGCGGGTGTGGCAAGCCTTGTCGGAGTTCTTTCTGGACACCGATGTCGACCTCAGTTTCGACGGGGTCGTGCAGCGTCTGGCCCAGAGTGGCTACACGCCTGACCAGGTGCAGAGCATCTTGTGGAACGAGGTTTATCCGGTCCTGCACAGCAATCTGCAGTCCATGGCGGGCGAGTGGGCAGGATGGTCGGACGCGTTTCTCGAAGCCCACCTGGTGGTGCGCCCTTATTCGCCAGGTATGCCAGCCAGAGGACGGATCGGTGCCGAAATCTCGCGATGCTGGGACGAAGTGCTGACGCGATGGGCACGCCTGAAGACCTCTTGAAACATTTCGGAACAACTGTGTCAGATTGAAGTCAATTTGATATCGCCTGGATCCGAGATGTCCATGAAACTACCGCGCCCCTCAGACCGTATCGACACCCTCACGCAATTGCGCAATCTCAAGATGGCCCGGTCGGCGCATGCCTATGTGCGTGGCAGCACCGTGCAGTTCTACGACTGGCTGCACAGTCAATCCGGGCGCCGCCTGCCCAGCGGGCCGGCGGTGTGGATCTGCGGCGACTGTCACGCCGGCAACCTGGGTCCGACCGGGGATCTGAAGGGCCGTATCGATATCCACATCCGCGATCTCGACCAGACCGTGATCGGCAATCCAGCCCATGACCTGGTGCGACTGGGCCTGTCGCTGGCCACCGCCGCACGCAGCTCGGACCTGCCGGGCGTGGTCACTGCGCGCATGCTCGAGGAGATGATGCAGGGCTACGCCCAGGCCTTCGAACAGAGCGATGACGAAGAGCCCGAGCGGCCGGCGCAGGTCAAGGCTGGGATGCGCACCGCCGTGCGCCGCACCTGGAAACACCTGGCCCGCGAGCGCATCGAGCGGGTGCGTCCGAGCATTCCGCTGGGCAAGCATTTCTGGCCGCTGTCGCGCGAGGAAAAGACGGCGGTGCGCAAGCTCTGCGCCTCGGACGACATCCACACCCTGGTGACCTCGCTCAAGGGCCGTAGCCCGGAGGACCGCGTGGAACTGCTGGACTCGGCCTACTGGGTCAAGGGCTGCAGCTCACTGGGCCTGCTGCGCTACGCCGTGCTGATGGCGGTTGGGGAGGGCGACGACCAGGAGTTCTGCCTGTTGGACGTCAAGGAAGCCATCGCCGCCGCCGCCCCCCGTACCGCCCGCGCCTCGATGCCGCGCGACAATGCCCGGCGCGTGGTCGAAGGTGCTCGGCATCTTTCGCCGGGGCTGGGCAATCGCATGGTGGCGGTGCGCATGCTCGATCACGGCTTCTTCGTCCGTGAGTTGCTGCCCCAGGACATGAAGCTGGAACTCGATGAGCTGAGCGAGCAGGAAGCACGCCGGGCTGCAGGGTATCTGGCCCGTGTGGTGGGCCATGCCCATGCCCGGCAAATGGACCTGAGCACGCGCGCCGCCTGGATCGAGGAGTTGCAACTGCACCGTTCCGAGACGCTGGATGCGCCGTCGTGGTTGTGGAGCAACGTGATTCAGTTGGTGGGCAGTCACGAGCAAGGGTATCTGGCGCATTGCAGGCGGTACGCGTTGGAGCATTGATGGGCAGGCAATCTCGTCTCTTGATTACCCATGGAGGGGGCTTGCTCAGAGCACCTTGAAATGATGGGTGGCGTCGCGTTCGAGTTGGGCAATCAAACCGAATTCCCAGTCCAGATAGCCCTGCATGGCTGCGCGTGGATTGTCCGTCCCTTCATAGGGCCGCTGGTAACGGTCGCTGCGCGCTACCGCCAAGTGCGTTTCGCCGCTCTGCAGCGGTTGTCCGGCTGCGATCCACTGTGCGGTGCCGCCTTCGAGCACATGCACCGGGATGCGGGTCAGGGCTTGCAGGTCGGCTGCGGCAAAACGGGCCAGCAGGCTGCTGCCGCACGTCAGTACATAGCGGCGCGCCTGTGGCAGCCTTTCCAGGGCTTCGGCCAATTGAGCGCGGATCACCCAGTGTGCGCCGGGTATGTGGCGGTTGACGTAGTTGGCGCTGGTGGTGAAGTCCAGGACGACGGTGCCATCCTCCTGCAGCCAGTCGGCCAGTTGCTCGACGTCGATCGAATGGACGGCAGGCCGCTCGGGCAGCGGTGGCTGCCAGGGACCGGTGGCGCTGAAGTCTGCGCGGGTCAAGCCGTCGAGCACTGCGACCTGCCAGCCCATCTGTGCTAGCCATGAAGCGCTCATGTTCGCGCGCACACCGTCGTCATCCACCAGTACGACCCTCGCGCCACGGACGCTGGCGACATGGTCGGTTTCCTGCACCAGTTGCCCGCCGGGCACCGAGCGGCTGCCGGGGAAGTGACCGGACTCGTACTCTTCGGGCGTGCGCACATCGAACAGGTAGGTAGTGCGCGTTTCGTCGCTCTGCCATTGCGCCAGCAGGCTGCGATCGAGTCGTTGTACGCCTGCACGCTCGGCCAGGGCACGTGCCCGTCGGGCAGCGTCGAGGCGCGTATCGTCACCGACTTCGGCGAAGCGACGTGCCTGACCATGGGCCAGTGCCTGTCCCGCCAACGTCCAGCCGATGGTGCCGTTGCGCAGGGCTGCGACCGGATTGGCAATGCCGGCGTTGATCAGTGACTGGGTACCAATGATGCTGCGCGTGCGTCCGGCGCAGTTGACGATCACCTGGGTGGACGGATCGGGTGCCAGTTCCGCCACGCGCAATACCAGTTCGGCGCCGGGTACGCTGATGCCGCCGGGGATGCTCATGGTCTGGTACTCGTCGAACCGCCGCGCATCGAGCACCACCACATCGGCTCGTGCCTCAAGCAACGCCTGGACGTGCTCGGCCGCCAGCGATGGGGTATGGCGCACCTGCTCGACCAGTTCGCCGAAAGCCTTGCTCGGCACGTTGACGTCACGGAACAGCTCGCCTGCGGCGGCGCGCCAGCCCTCAAGGCCACCGTCGAGCAGCGCGACATCACGGTAGCCAAGGGCCAACAGCCGCTGCGCAGCGACGCCAGCCAGTCCTTCACCGTTGTCGTAGACCGTGATGGGTGTGTCCAGACGCGGCACGCGAGCGAACACCTCAATCTCCAGTTTCGACAGGGGGATGTTGGCGGCGAACAGCGGGTGGCTCTGCGCGAACGGGTCTTCCTCGCGGACGTCGAGCAGCGCCAGTTCTTCGCGAGCCAGCAGCGCGCGGCGAATGTCATGGGGGTGGCGGGTGGCGAGGGTGCTCATGGGGCAGGGTTCTCTTTGGACAGGTCCCAGAGGTTGGGAAGGTGAGTGTTGGAGTAGCCGGAAATGAAGGTTTTTTCGCTGCCATCGTCGCTGTATACCGCGCGCTTGACGGCGCCAATGTTGCCGCCATAGACATGGATGCTGATCGAGACCCGGTCGTCGTAAGCGTTGCTGACCCGATGGATGTCACCAATTCGCGGCGAGACGGCTTCCACCTGGCCCGGCAGCAGACGCACTGCGGCGCCATGGGGCTGTAGCGCGCCCTGAGCATCTCGCACGAAGCCCTGCGCCCATTCCGCGCCGCGCAACATGCCGATCAGCCCCCACACGCGGTGGTCGTGGATCGGTGTGCGCTGCCCAGGTCCCCAGACGAAGCTCACCACGCAGAAGCGCTGGCGCGAATCGCAGTGCAACAGGTACTGCCGATAGCGCTCGGGATCGGGCTGGGCGAGTTCGTCAGGCAGCCAGTCGTCATGGGCGACCAAGTCGGCCAGCAGGCGTTGGCCACGGTCGAGCACAGCCGCCTCATCAGGGCGTTGATCGATCAACTCGGCCAGGTTCTCGATGAAGTGGCGCAAGCGCTCCGTGCGCACAGGCTGGGTCATGGTTGAGACTCGACTTCAAATGAGGGGTGAGCACGACCCTAGCAAAACACCTGGCTATTCTCAAAATGCAGAATAATCATAAGCTAATATGAAAATAATGCATTTACAGATCCCTCTGTCCTGTTTTGAAATGGCTTACACACAAGAGCATGAGCTTATGCCAAGCGTGCATTTCACAGCCCGCAGAGGCTGATTTAACTTATAAGAAGCACCACACCTATACCCTAACGCTATAAAACCTGGCGTAGACCGCACGCGCGGATCGCCTCACTACCTTCACTGGTATTCGGAGACGACCGTGCGCTATATCAAACACTTGGCTGCGACGCTGCTGGCCACCACCTTCAGTCTGGCCGCCAGCGCACAAACGCTGGTGGTCGGCGATCAGAGCTATAACGCCCGCGCGGTAATGGAAGCGGCTGGCGTTCTGGAAAACCTCCCTTATAGCCTGGAATGGAAGCAGTTCACCGCAGGTTCGCCAGTGGCCGAGGCGCTCAATGTCGGCAGCCTCGACATCGGCCTGCTGGGTGACGCCCCGCCGTTGTTCCTTGGCGCACTGGGCGCGCCAATCAAGGTCATTGCGGTCAGTCGGCAGAACCTCGAAGGCGTGGCCATCCTGGCGCGCAAGGATTCGCCGATTCACAGCCTGCAAGACCTGCGCGGCAAGCGTGCAGCGATCTGGAAGGGCTCGTGGAGCCAGCAACTGCTGTTCAGTGCCCTGGACAAGGCGGGCGTCCCGCGCGATGCCGTAGAACTGCGCTACCTCAGCGCCCTGGACGCCTCCCATGCCCTGGACGGCGGCTCGGTGGACGTGATCGCCACCTGGGAGCCCTATGTCACCCAGCAGGAGCGCCAAGGGGCTCGCGTGTTGGCCACGGCCGAAGGCGTGATCCCTGCGCAGAGCTTCGTCGTGGCCAACAGCAAGGCCGTGGACCACAAGCGCGCACAGATTGCCGACTTCCTGCAGCGCCTGAGGAAGGCCCGTGACTGGGCCCTGAGCGAGCCGGCCCACACCGAGGCCTATGCCGATGCCTGGGCCCAGCGCACTCGCGCCGATCGCGATATCGCCCGGACCTGGTTTGCCCGCGCACGCACCGACCTGGCACCGCTGAACCCGCAGGTCATTGCCGATGCGCAGAAGACCGTGGATTTCTTCGCCGGCCTCGGCCTGATCAAGGCCTACCCAGCGGCGAGCCTGTTCGATACCTCCTTCGCAGCCGCCTTGCAGGCGTCCGCTGCGAATGGCCAGTGAAAGGACGTCCCATGAGCACACGACAGATCAAACTCGGCGCCCTGACCATGGGCTGCGGCGGCCCAGGTCGACACAACTTGTGGCTCGACCCGGAGCTGCCCGCCGACGCCAGCGTCAACATCGACTGGTACATCGACATTGCCCGGCAGGCAGAAGCTGCGCTGTTCGACCTGATCTTCATCGTCGACAGCCAGTTCATCACCCCCGGCTCACCGTCGCATTACCTCAATCGCCTGGAGCCGTTGACCTTGCTCTCTGCCCTGGCGGTCAGTACCCGCCGTCTGGGGTTGGTCGGCACGCTCACCACCTCCTACAACGCACCGTTCAACGTTGCTCGCCGGCTCGCCTCACTGGACCTGATCAGCAAAGGCCGTGCCGGCTGGAACGTCGTCACCAGCGGCGACGCCGGCACGGCCGGCAACTATGGGTTGGACGAGCACTACGACTATGACACTCGGTATGCGCGTGCCCAGGAGCATGTGCAGGTGGTCCAGGGGCTGTGGCATTCGTACGAGGAGGATGCGTTTCCTCGGGACCGCAGCCAGGGTCGGTTCCTCGACCCGGCGAAGCTGCATGCCTTGAATCACCAGGGTGCGCACTTCTCGGTGGTCGGTCCGCTGAACATCCAGCGCTCGCCCCAGGGGCAGCCGGTGATCTTCCAGGCGGGCGACTCCGAGCAGGGGCGCGAACTGGGTGCCGCCACGGCCGATGTGGTGTTCACCCACGCCGCCACTCTCGAGCAGGGTCAGGCGTTCTATCGCGATATCAAGGCGCGCGCGGCACGCCTGGGACGCGACCCAGAGCACCTGTTGGTGCTGCCCGGCGCAGAGATCTACGTGGGCGATACGGACGAGCAGGCGCGTGAGATCGAGCGCCACTATCACCAGGCCGACCACAGCTTCGAACTGGCGCTCAAAGAGTTCGGGCGTAACTTCGGCTGGCATGACTTCAGTCAGTACGACCTGGACGCCCCGTTTCCCCAGCAAAGCCTGGAGGCTGCGCGCAGCAGTTTCTTCACCAATGCCAAGCGCATTGCCGACCAGGCCCGTGAACGGGGGTTCAGCCTGCGCCAGGCGGTGGAGTTCGGCCGTCAGTTGCGCCCGGGTGCCTTCGTCGGCTCGGCCCAGACCGTGGCGGCGAAGATGGCCGACTGGTTCGAAGCGCGGGCAGTGGACGGATTCAATATCTACATCGGTCATCCCGGGCAGTTCCGCCGATTCACCGAGCAGGTAGTGCCCTTGCTGCAGGAGCGAGGTGTCTATCGCACGGCCTATGAAGGGACGACCTTGCGCGAAAGCCTGGGCCTGCCGATACCGCGCTTCGGCCGATAGAAGCCGGGCCGCCAGGCGACCTTGTGCCCATGAGCCCGCTGGCAAGTCCCGGCGGGATCATGGGCACATCCTTCAGGCGCGGCGAGCGCTGCGGCCCTTCTCGTACTGCGCAACCTTGTCACGGATCCGTGGGATCAAGTCCTGGCCGTATTCCACGGCATCGCGCAGTTGCTCGAAACCCCGGAACAGGAACGTGCTCACACCCAGTTCGTAGTACGCCAGCGCCGCCTCGGCGACCTGCTCAGGCGTACCCACCAGCGAGGTGGAATTACCGGCACCACCGCCCAGGGCGGCGATCTCGGTCCACAACCGGGTGTCGTGCACTGTGCGCTGGCTGGCAAGTTGCACCAGGCGCTCGGAGCCCACGTTGCTCTTGCCGAAGTTCTTTTCGCGGCGGTTGCCCTGGCGGATGCCGATGCGCTGCCTGGCGTCGGCCAGAATGCGCTCGGCGCGGGCCCAGGCTTGGTCTTCGGTGGCGCCGAGGATCGGTCGCAAAGAAAGGCTGAAGCGGATGTGCTGCTCGCGGCCATAGCGGGCCGCGGCCTGGCGGACCTGGGCGATGCGTTCGCGGACCTGTGCCAGTGGCTCGCCCCACATCATGTACACGTCGGCGTGCTTGGCCGCGACGTCCACTGCAGCGTCCGAGGCGCCGGAGAAGTACACCGGCAGACTGGCCACCGGCTTGACCAAGGTGAGGTTGTCCTGCACGCGGTAGTGCGGGCCGTGGTGATCGAACGGCGCGGTCTGGGTCCAGGTGTTGCGCAGAACCTCGAGATACTCGTCGGTACGGGCATAGCGAGCATCCTTGTCGAGGAAGTCGCCGTCGCGTTGCAGGTCGCCGCTGTCGCCCCCGGTGATCACGTTGATCGAAGCGCGGCCACGGCTGAGCTGGTCAAGGGTGGCGAACTGGCGCGCGGCGAAAGTCGGCGCCTGGAAGCCGGGGCGGTGCGCGACCAACAGGCCGATGCGTTCGGTCAATGCCGCCACGTAGGTGGCGAGGATCATCGAGTCTGGCGCGCTGGTGTTGACTGCCAGCAACGCCTTGTCGAAACCGGCGTATTCCTGGGCCTGGGCGAACGCCTTGATGAACTCGAGGTCGACTAGCGGGCCGCGTGGGGCCTGCGATTCGCTGCTTTCCTGGGGGCCGATGAGGCCGATGAATTCGAGGCTCATACCGTAGTGCTCCTGTTGTCGAAAAGGGTCTTGGGTCAAGGGCGCGCGCTATCGCTTGCCCGCAGTACTCGGCGTAGCGGTCAGACCGCCACAGGCAATACGCTGCGCGAGTGTCCTGGTATCGCCTCGATCAATGCCCGTGTGTAGTCGCTGGAGGGGCGGCTGAACACCTGCGCCGCCGGCCCTTGCTCGACCACGTGCCCGCGCTGCAGCACCAGGACCTGGTCGGCCACGCTCGCCACAACCGCCAGATCGTGGGACACCAGCACATAGGCCATGCCCAGATCGCGCTGCAGCTCATCGAGCAGGGCGAGAATCTGCGCCTGTACCGAAACGTCCAGCGCGCTGACCGGCTCGTCGAGCAGCAGCACCTCAGGCTTCAGCGCCAAGGCGCGAGCGATGGCGACCCGTTGGCGTTGCCCGCCTGACAATTCCCGGGGCAGGCGATCGAGAAACGCCACGGGCAGGTGCACGCGCGCGATGAGTTCGCGGGCCTTGAGTTCCAGGGCCTGGCCCTTGAGCAGCCCGAACGACACCAGCGGCTCGACGAGGCTGTCGAACACGGTGAAGCGCGGATCGAGCGCGGCGAAGGGGTTCTGCTGCACCAGTTGAATGCGTCGACGCAGCGGGCGGAGCTGGCGCCAGCTGTAGTCGCTGACATCCTGGCCGAACCACTCGACGCGTCCCTGATCAGGCCTTTCCAGACCCAGCGCAATGCGCAGCGCAGTGCTCTTGCCTGAACCCGATTCGCCGACGATGGCCAGCGTCTGCCCGGCGTGGACCTCCAGGCTCAGCCCATGCAAGGCGGTGAAGGGCGTATCCTGCCCTGGCAACGCGAAGCGTTTGCCCACCGCGTCCAGACGCAGCATTGGGCGCTGTGAGGTGACCTGTTGTGGCCTGTGACGCGGCACGAAAGCAAGCGCTGCGTCGAGCAGACTGCGGGTGTAGGGCTGCTGTGCACCCCACAATATCTGTCGGGGCGTACCCTGCTCGACACATTGGCCCTGGCGCATCACCAGCAGCCGGTCGGCGCGATCACAGGCCATCCCCAGGTCATGGGTGATGATCAGCAGCGAGATGCCGCGCTCGGCGACCAGTTGTTGCAGGTGGTCGAGGATGCGGCGCTGCACCGTCACGTCCAGTGCGCTGGTGGGCTCGTCAGCGATGATCAGCCGTGGCTCGCCGGCCAGGGCGATGGCGATCAACACCCGTTGACGCATCCCGCCAGACAGTTCGTGGGGGTACTGGCGAGCGCGTACTGAGGGCTCGTCGAGGCCGACCTGGGTCAGCAGCGCGAGCACGTCGGCCTCCAGACCCGGGTAGCGCCGGCCACGGGCCAGGAGCAGGGCTTCGGCGATCTGCCGACCAATGCGCAGCGTGGGATTGAGGCTCACCATCGGGTCCTGCGGCACCAGGCCGATGGCGCGTCCGCGCAACTGCTGCCAGGTACGCTCGCGGGCCTGGGCCCTGTCGATGCCGTCGATCCGCAGTTGTCCGTGGTCGATGCTGGCAGTGCCCGGCAGCAGTCCAAGCAAGGCGTTGGCCAGGGTCGACTTGCCGCAGCCGGACTCCCCGACGATGGCCAGCGTTTCGCCCTGGTCAAGGCTGAACGACAGCCGGCGTACGGCGTGCGTGCGCTGCCCGGCGACGGTGTAGCTGATATCCAGTTCGTGTACGTCGATCAAGGCTTGCGTACTCATCGGGCATGCTCCTCGGCGCTACGCGCCAAGTGATTGAGGCTGAACACCACGACCACGACGAACAGGCCCGGCAACAGCGACACCCAGGGCGCGGTGATCAGGAAATGACGGCCATTGGCAATGAGCGTGCCCCATTCCGCTGCGGGCGGTGCGGCGCCAAAGCCAAGGAAACTCAGTCCGGCGGTGGCCAGGATCGCGGCACCGAAATCCAGTGTCGCAAGCACTGCCACTGGGCCCCAGGCATTGGGTAGCACATGGCGCAGCAACGTGCGCAGCCAACTGGCGCCACCCAGCCGGGCGGCCTCCACATAGGGCAGGGTTTTGATGCGCAGTACTTCGGCCCGTGTGGTACGCGCAAAGCCTGGAACGATGCCGATGCCCACGGCGATTGCCACGGGCACCGTACCGAAACCAATGGCGGTGACGATCGCCAGCGCCAGCAGCAGGCCAGGCAACGCCAGCAACACATCGATCAGGCGCATCAGCGCGGCATCGAGGCGTGCGCCGGCAAAGCCTGCCAGCGCGCCCAGGCCCAAGCCGCCGACCAGCGCAATCGTCACCGCCAGCAGTGCCGCCAGCACCGACAGGCGCGCACCGTAGATCACTCGCGCATACAGGTCACGGCCCAACTCGTCGGTCCCAAACCAGTGGACCAGGCTGGGCGCGCTGAGCTTGTCGGCGGGCGACGTGGCGTAGGGGTCGAAGCTGCTCAGCCATTGCGGGACCAGTGCCGCGAGCAAGGCAAACAGCACGATCAGCAGCGCCAGGCTGACACTGGGCCTGCGCAGCAGCGCGATCATGGCCTGTCGGGTCCGCTGCAGGCGCGTGCGGCGCTTCCAGAGGTGGCAAGTGCGATCGGAACCAACGGTATGCCTGGCGTCGAGCCGAGGATGCGATAGGTCAATGGTCATTTCAGCTCACCTTGGCCGTAGGGCTGATGCGTGGGTCGAGCCAGGGGTAGAGCAGGTCGACGATCAGGTTCACCGCCACGAAGGCAGCGGCCGCTACCGCGACGATCGCCAGCACCACGGGAATGTCCTGGCGCAGCACCGCCTCCTGGGCCAGGCGCCCGACGCCGTTACGCGAATAGATGGTCTCCACCAGCACTGCACCGGACACCGTGTTACCGACCTGAAGGCCTACCAGCGTCAGCAGCGGCAAGGCTGCGTTGCGCAGGCCATGGCGAGCCTGCACCTGAGCCCGGCTCAGCCCTTTGGCGAACGCGGTGACGATGTAGGGTTGCTGCCATACACCTTGAAAACCTCGCTGCAGCACTTGGGCATACAGGGCCGCGCTGGGGATCGCCAAGGTGATAGCAGGCAGCACCAGGCTGGCAAACCCCTGGCTGCCGGTGGCCGGAAACCAATCCAGGGCGAAGGCGAACACCTGGATCAGCAGCAACCCCATCCAGAACACCGGGATCGAGAAACCCAGCGACGGCAGGCGCGCCAGTGCGGTTTTCAGCGGCCGGTACTGCACGTAGGCGGTCAGATAGGCCAGCCCGATGCCGGCTACCAGCGACAGGACGATGGCGCTACCGGCCAGGGCCAGGGTCTGAGGCAGCCGCTCGGCCAGTAGCCCGCTGACAGGACGGCCCAGCGACAACGACTGCCCCAGGTCGCCGTGCACGGCGCGCCAGAGCAGATCGGCATATTGTGCGAACACCCCTTTATCCAGCCCGTAGTAAGCCCGAGCCTTGGCCAGGTCTTGCGGCGACAAACCATCGGCTTCCATGCCTGATGCGCTGAGCATGATCGCCAAGGTATCGCCCGGCAGCAGGTAGAGAATGAAGTAGGTGGCGGTGTAGGCGCCCCAGAGCACCAGCAGGGCCTGGCCGATACGGCCGATGAGGTAGCGTGTCATGGCTGCCCCACCTGGATGTCGCCCAACAGCGCGAAGCCTTCTGCCGTCCAGCGAAAATCTTTGATCCGGGGGGCGGTCGCAGCCTGCCACACGCGTTCGTACAGTGGAAACGCCGAGGCCTGGTCGATCAGCAGGTCCTGCAACTGGCCGTAGGCGTGGGCGCGTTGCGCGTCCTGGGTCGCGGTCATGCCGTTGTCGAACAGGGTCTGGGCCTGGGTCAAAACGGTGGGTTCGTAGAGGTTGGTGGCCAATGTGGCGCTGTTGGCTGCACGTGGATCGAGAATGGTCTGCAGGATGATTGGGTCGGCGCGGGTCATGTAGGTCGACGTCAGGTCGTAGTTGCCGGACGCGTTGCCCGCGACCCACTCGGCACGCGTGAGCACGTTGAGCTTGAGGTCGATGCCGACCTTGCGCAGTTGGTCCTGTACCAGCACGTCACCCGCGCTTTCGGCCGGCGTCAGGTTGTAGCGCAGGGTCAGGCGTTGGCCGTTCTTGTAACGGTAACCATCGGGCCCCGTGTGCCAGCCAGCAGACTCGAGCAGTTGCTCAGCGCCTCGGGGGTCATGGGCAAGCTTGTCGCTTTGCGGTTTGAAGTAGGGCGTGGTGACGTCGTACACCCCGCTCACCACCGGGAAGCGGGCATTGAACACGGTGTGGGCGTAGCCGGTGCGGTCGATGGCTTTCTGCACGGCCAGGCGTACTTGGCGGTCACCCAGCAGACGACCGTTGCGCGTATTGGGATAAAGATTCAGCGCAGGGCCCGGCAGTGATCGGCTTTGAATGGTGGCGCCCTTGGACTTAAGCAAGGTCAGGTCGACTTCCGAAAACGGATTGCGCGGCCACAGGATGTCGACCTTGCCCTGTAGGAACAGGCCGTTGCGTACGCTTTCCTCGGGGATGTAGCTGATTTGCACCGCCTCCATATACGCAGGCCCCGGATTGCGCGCGTTGGCCGATGGCCAGGCATAGTCGGCACGTCTGACCAGGCGCGCGCCGACTTCCGGGGTGTACTGCTCAAGGATGAAAGGGCCGGTGCCGATGATCTTGCCTGACGAGCGCTGCTGGGCACTCAACCGGTAGCTGGCCGGCGCGAGAATCGAGAGGTTGGTGGTGGAGGTGGCTTGCAGGAAACCGGCATTGGGCCTTGCCAGGGTCAGGCGAACGGTGAAGTCGTCGATCACTTCGGCATGGTCGTAGCCAGCCAGATACGTCGCGCCGAAGGTAGCGGGCAACTGCGCGGCAAAGGCCTTGTTGCTGTCGAAGGCGGTTTTCACCGCCTGGGCGTCGAAACGCTCACCGTTGCTGAAGCTCACGTCCTGACGCAGATGGAAGGTGTACTTCAAGGCGTCGCTGCTGATCTCCCAGCGTTTGGCCAGCCAGGGAATGATGCGACCGGTCTGCGGATCCTGGTCGGTCAGCGACTCGGCGACGTTGCGCAGCAGCACCCGGTGTTCCAGCCAGTAGACCTGGAAAGGATCGAGGCTGACCAACGTGGTGTTGTCGCCCCAGAAGGCGATGCTCAACGTCTTGCTGACCGCGCTGTCGTCGGTCGGTGAGCAGGCGGCAAGCGTCATGGCCAGGGCGCTGCTGGCCAGCAGGCGAAGGAATGAAGGCATGGAGCGGTCCTTGATAGAGAGTCGGGGCGGCAGAAGGCGGTTGCGATCGATCAGTCCTGGTAATCGAGGCCTTCGCGGTCCAACTGGCGAATGAGCGCGTCCCAATGCCGCTGGATGCTTTCGCCCTTGCCATCGGAAAAGCGCTTGGATTGCTCGTGCACCTTGGCGATGGCCGCAGGCGAGGCATGCAGGAGCTGATCGTTGCCGCCGGCCTGGGCCGCGATCTGGATAGCGCAGGCCCGCTCCAGGCCATGCAGTTCGCGAAACGCGTGCTCGACGCTGATGCCGCCGGTGAGCAGACCATGGTTGCGCAGGATAAGGATGTTGCTGTGGCCCAGATTAGCGACCAGCCGCTGTTGCTCGTCCAGATCCAGGGCCACGCCTTCGTAGTCGTGGTAGGCCACGCGGCTGTAGTAAGCCAGGGCGTGCTGGGAGATCGGCAACAGACCGTCACGCTGGGCCGAAACCGCGGCTCCATCGCGGGTATGGGTGTGCAGCACGGCGGCGAGGTCTGGGCGGGCGCGGTGGATGGCGCTGTGGATCACATAGCCTGCCTGGTTGATGCCCAGGCCCGAGGGGTCGTCGATGAGCGTACCGTCCACATCGACCTTGACCAGGTTCGAGGCGGTGATCTCGTCGAACAGCAGGCCGAAAGGATTGATCAGGAAATGCTCGTGCGGCCCGGGCACCCGGGCGGAGAAATGCGTGTAGATGTGATCGGTCCAGCGAAACAGGGCGGCCAGGCGGTAGGCAGCAGCCAGCTTGACCCGCACCTCCCACTCCTGGGCGCTGACTCGATCTCGTACAGGTTCCAGGCGGGCGGAAACGGCAGACAGTGAGCTCATGAAGGTTCTCCGGTAATCAGGCGTATTGAGTGGTGTGGCGCACTGCTTTCGAACGGCTCAGGGTGGCTCGGGCATGAGCGCCGCGCGACCGACCTGGCCGAACACCGTGTCGTCCTGGGGGGTGTGGATCCGGCTGCAGAGCACATCACGGTAGTGCCGCTCCAGGGCGTTGCGCCGTGACAAGCCAGGATTGCCCGCGGCCTCGATGGCCAGCTCGACCGCGTTGATGGCGTTGCTGCTAACCAGGTGTTTGAGCTGCCCGGCGTGGGCCTGATCGACCTGTCCAGCGGCGGCCGACTCGAGCAGGGTGTGGCTGGCGAACAACAGCGTGTCGATACGACCGAGCACGTCCTGAAAGCGCGGCAGGCTGGCCAGCGGCGCACCCAAATGGGAAGGGATGCGTTGCGTGAAAAAGTTCGCCAGCCAGTCACGCGCAGCGCGGGCAACGCCGTCGTAGACCGTCGGTAGCAACACGGCCATCCACAACAGGCCCTGTCCATCGAGTTCGGTTTTCGGCGCACTGGCCGGGCTGACGCTGACGGCGTGGTCCAGGGGAATCAACACCTCGTCGAACCGCACCTGATGGCTGCAGGTGGCGCGCATGCCCAGGTGATCCCAATCGTCGAGGATGGTGATGCCGGGCGAGTCGCGATGGACCAGGAAGCCACCGACCAGTGGATCGGCGTCGTCGCTGCGGGCCCACACCAGCAGCCAGCTGAGGCCGTGGCTACCGGTGGAATAGATTTTGCCTCCATTCAGGCGCCAACCTTCGGCGGTGCGCCGTGCGACGGTGGCCGGAAGTCCGCCTCTAGCCGGCGTTCCCTGCTCAGGCTCGACGCGCAGGGCGTTGATCAGCGCACCCTGTTGCACGGCCTCACGGGCCACGCGCTCACGCAGATGGCGTGGCCAGCGCCTGTCGTCCTGCAGCCGGGCGTGTTGCAGGTATTGCATGACCAGGATCAGCGCGGTCGCTGGGTCGCCCTGGGCGACGGCTGAAATCACACGGCGTGCGCACGCCAGGTCTGCGCCTGCGCCGCCGAGGGTGCGGGGTACGGTGAGGGCGAGCAGGCCGTGGCGCTGCAATAGAGCGATGTTGTCTTCAGGGAAACGGGCGCTTCGGTCATAGCGCTCAGCGTTGGCAGCCAGCGCCTGGGTCAGCTCGGCCAGGACGCTGTCTGAGGGGTGACTCATGGGCTCTCATCCCTGAAATACGGTGGCGATGCTAAGACCGTATTCGTATGAATGATCGCTGTAAAAGTCTTTTTAGTTCTATGCTAATTATTTAAATAAGGAATCTAGTCGAAATCACATTATGTTCAAAACGCATTTATTGATCGGCTAGCCGATGCCCCGCGACCTCACCGAACAGTTCCACCGGCTCTTGAAAGCTTCCAAGGTAGCGCGGGTGGAACAGCCAGAGATCCACGTGCGGCTTGAAGTCGGTGATGTTCAGCACATCGAGCGCGTCACGGTGGCTGCTCATGCGCAACAGCGGCTCAGGCACGAGCCCCAGGCCCTGGCCGCTGGCAACCAGCCCCAACTGCAGCTCGGTGCCGAAGGTTTCCAGATTAATCTTCAGGTTCAACCCCAACTCGCTCAATGCCCGCTGCAAACCGGCCCGGAAGCCGCAGCCATCGGGGTTGAGGACCCAGCCACGGGCGTAGCAGTCCCTGAGCTTGCAGTTGCGCTTAGCGGCATTGCTCTTGGCTTCCACCACTTTCAGCGGCATGCGCGCTATCGATCGACTGGCGATACCTTCCGGGAAAATCTTGCCTGGCGGAAACAGTGCGGCTGCGGCATCCAGTTCGCCGTTTTCCATGCGCGCGATCAGGCTGCTACCCCAGCCACTGGTGACTTGGGTCCGCAACTGCGGATAGGCCTCTCTGATCCGACCCAGGGCATCGAGCAACACGACATCGCCCAGCGTCTGCGGTATGCCCAGGCGCAATGTGCCTGATGGCGCACCGTCGCTGGCCACCAGCTCGCGCAGCGAGTCGATCTCGCGCAGGATCGCTTTGCACTGCGCATAGACGCGCAAGCCCATGGGGGTCGGCTTGAGCGGCTTGGTCGTCCGGTCGAGCAGGCTGGCGCCGAGGTCTTGCTCGAAGTTCTGCACGCGGCGAGTGATCGCCGGCTGGGTGATCTGCAGGGCCTCGGCGGCGAGGTTGGTGGACTGGCACCGGATGACCGCGACGAACGCGTCCATGTCATCGATTTTCATGATCGCGCTCACATGATCGAGTGGAGAAATAACGCATCAGCATAATCATTGGAGTGGACAATGCCATCCCCTACAGCAAGTTAAAGCGAATAATGCATATTAGGATATTCCTAAAATCAATTTAGTTTATTTGACGTACTTCGTTAGAGTCGCTTGGCCTGGACGGCACGATGCCGTCCACCCAGCCCCGAGGAAGTCCATGTCCATTCGATCCACGCTGCTGGCCCTCGCCGTAGCCACCTTGCTGGCCAGCCAGGCAGGAGCCGCCGAGCGACTGACCCTGCGTATTGGCGATCAAAAGGGCAACATGCGCGCCCAATTGGAAGCGGCTGACGCCCTGCGTGACCTGCCCTACGACATTCACTGGGCAGAATTCCCCGCCGCCGCGCCGTTGGCCGAGGCGCTCAATGCCGGTGCCATCGACGCCGGCATCATCGGGGACGCACCGCTGCTGTTCGTGCTGGCTTCGGGGGCACCGGTCAAGGCGATCGCGGTGGACAAATCCGATCCCTACGGTACGGCTTTGCTGGTACTTCCCGAGGCGCCGCTGCACAGCGTTATTGACCTCAAAGGCAAGCGCATTGCCACAGGGCGCGGGTCGATTGGTCATCATCTGGCCCTCAAGGCGCTGGATCACGCCGGACTGAGCGAAAAAGACGTGGCGTTCAGGTTCCTGGGACCTGTCGATGCCAAGATCGCGCTGGCCAATGGTTCGGTGGACGCCTGGTCCACATGGGAGCCCTATACCGCCCTGGCCGAGGTCAGCGGGCAAGGCAGGGTGCTGGTCAATGGTCGCGGCCTGTCCAGTGGCAACAGTTTTCTTGCGGCGACCGACCACGCCTTGGGCGAGGCGTCGAAGCGTGCGGCGCTGCAGGACTACCTCACCCGTCTGGCCGATGCGCAGGTCTGGGCCAATCAGCACTTGGACAGCTACTCGAAAACCTTGGCCGCAATCATCGGTTTCCCCGAGCAGGCCGCGCGCCTGCAGTTCGAGCGCCGGAAATTGCGCTGGCAGGTGATCGATGCACAGACCGTGGCCGAGCAGCAGGACACCGCCGACTTCTACCACGCCCATGGCCTGATGAACCAACGCCTGGACGTGACCCCGACCTTCGCCACCGGCTTCACGCTTGCCGAGCGCGCCACGTCCACCGCACAGCCTTGATTGGGGAGACCTCGAAATGCCCATCCGCTATCTACGCCAGCTTGGCCTGGCAGTGCTGGCCACTGTATTGCTCCCTGGCATTGCCAGCGCCGAGCAGATCCTGCGTATCGGTTACCAGAAGTCCTCGACCCTGTTGACGCTGCTCAAGGCCCGAGGCGGCCTCGAGGACCGATTGCGCGCCCAAGGCATCCGCATTACATGGCATGAATTTCCCAGTGGGCTGCCCCTGTTGGAAGCCCTGAACCTGGGCAATGTCGATGTGTCTGCCGATGTCGCCGACACCGTACCGGTATTCACCCAGGCCGCAGGCGCCAGGCTGACCTACTTCGCCCGCGAGACGCCGTCGCCGAAGGCTCAGGCGATACTGGTGCCATCGGATTCGCCGCTTCGCACCCTGGCCGATCTGAAGGGCAAGCGCGTGGCGGTGACCAAGGCCGCCGGCAGTCATTACCTGCTGATCCAGGCGCTGGCCAAGGCCGGCCTGACGTTCAAGGACATCACCCCGGCCTACCTGATCCCCGCCGACGGCCGCGCCGCTTTCGAGAACCACAAGGTCGACGCCTGGGTAACCTGGGATCCCTTCGTGGCCAGCGCCCAGCGGCAGCAGAACGCGCGCATCCTGGCCGATGGTGAAGGGCTTGCCAGCTACCAGCGTTACTACCTGGCGAGCAGCGACTATGCCCAAGCTCACCCTGAGGTCCTGCAACAGGTGTACCTCGCCTTACGCGAAACCGGCGAGTGGACCCAGGCCAATCCGGCAGCGGCGGCGCGCATCCTGGGGCCATTGTGGGGCAACCTGGATAGCACCACCGTGCTACAGGCCAATGCCCGGCGCAGCTACGACGTACAGCCGGTGAAACCGGAAAACCTGGAGGAGCAACAGCGCATCGCCGACGCGTTCCTGCATGAGGGGTTGTTGCCCAAGGCTGTCGATGCGAGGGACGTCAGCGTGTTCGTGCCGAGCACGCCTTGAACGTCGTTCAGTCGACAGCCCAATCACCCTGGCCTTGCCAGTCACTTGTGCACAATCGCCTGATGAATATCGCCCAGCGCCATGATGCGTTGGGCGGCATTGAGCTTGATGGCTTCCTTGGGCATGCCGAATACCACGCAGCTGGCTTCGTCCTGGGCGACGGTGGCGGCGCCGGCGTCGAGCATCTCTTTAAGACCGCGTGCACCGTCGTCGCCCATGCCGGTCATGATGATGCCGGTCGCGTTCTTGCCGGCGAAGCGGGCTACGGAGCGAAACAACACGTCGACCGACGGCCGATGGCGGTTCACCAGTGGGCCTTCGACCACCTGGGCGTGATAGTAGGCGCCGCTGCGGGTCACCATCAGGTGCTTGCCCCCCGGCGCGATCAGCGCCAGGCCGGGCAACACCCGGTCGTTGTTGCGCGCTTCACGCACTTCGATCTGGCAGAGGCTGTTGAGCCTTTCGGCAAAGGACGCGGTGAATTTCTCCGGCATGTGCTGCACGATCACCAGGCCCGGGCACACCCTCGGTAGCGCGGTGAGCACCGTTTCCAGTGCCTGAGTGCCACCGGTGGACGTGCCGATGGCGACGATGCGTTCGGTGGTCTGTGCCATGGCCTGGCCGCCCGCGGCGGGCAGGATAGCGTCCGCGCTGAGCTTGCTCGCGGGCGCAGCCATCGGCGCAGGGCGCACCACACGCTTGCCCAGGTTCTTGACATTGGAGTGCGCCGCTGCCCGTATCGCCCCAACCAACTCAGCGGCGGACTCCATCAGAAAGCTCTTCAGCCCCGTGGTGGGTTTGGTGATGATCTCCACCGCGCCGGCCGAGAGCGCCTGCAAGGAGGTTTCCGCGCCTTTTTGCGTCAGTGACGAGCAGATCACCACCGGCGTGGGCCGCTCGCTCATGATTTTCCTGAGAAAGGTGATGCCGTCCATGCGCGGCATTTCCACATCCAGCACGATCACGTCCGGCCATTCGCGCGCCAGTTTGTCCATGGCGAAGATCGGATCGGAAGCGGCGCCCATCACGCGGATGTCCGGCGTTTCGTTGAGAATCGCCAGCAGCACCTGGCGCACTACGGCCGAATCATCGACCAGCAGTACGCTGATTTTTTTGGTAGGCATCTTTACGCAGGGTTCCCATTGGTTGGTGCCGGACCCAGACATTGCCGGTCCACAGGTCGAAGAGGATGGTGCGGTAGCCGGTGCTGCCCATGTCCTGGGCGGCCAGGTGCAGGTGATGACGTTCGGCCAAGGCCAAGGCCGCACGGATGTTCAGGCTGGCCACGTCCTGATCGGGCAGGTGGCGATGCTGCTCAGGGAACATCTCGCCACCGCCGAACACTTTCACCTGATAGTCACGCGCCCGCGTGCCGTGGGCCCTGGCGTGGCGCAGCAGCAGTTCGAGGGCCTCGTCGGCGTACTTGCCGTCCAGCGGCTGGTCGCGGCGGGTACGGGCCGGCAGCATGAAATGGCACATCCCGCCGATCAGGCGTTGCGGGTGCCACAAGGTGAATGCCACGCAGGAGCCGAGCAGGGTCCGCAACCGCAGGGGGCGCGTGGCGAAGCTGACTTGACCGGGCGCCAGGATCAGTTCGGTGGTTTTCGTGGCTGTTTTCATGGTTTGCGATAGATCGACGGCGCCACCAGCTTCAACGTGTCGTTCACGCCGTGCAGGCTTTCCGAGTGGCTGATGATGAAGTAGCCGCCGGGCTTGAGCTGGGGCAGCAAACGCGCGACCACCTGGCGCTTGGTGGGTTGATCGAAATAGATCATCACGTTGCGCAGGAAGATCACATCGAACTCGCCCAGCCCAGGCAGCGGCTCGTTGAGGTTGACCTGGATGAAATTGACCCGGTTGCGCAGCGACTTGTCGATCAGGAATGTACCTTCCTGGCGGCCAACGCCTTTCAGGCAGTACTTGCTCAGCAGCGGCTGGGGCAGGGTACTGGCACGCTCCATGGCGTAGTGCCCGCTGCGCGCCTTGGCCAGCACCTGGGTGCTGATGTCCGAACCGATCACCTCCCAAGGCGTGGTATTCAAGCCTTCGGCCAGGGTCATCGCCAGGCTGTAGGGCTCTTCGCCGGAGGAGCTCGCCGCGCTCCACACCCGAAACACCTTGCCTGGCGCTGCCTTGGGCAGCACCTGCTGGCGCAGGAAGTCGAAGTGCTTGGGCTCACGGAAAAAATAGGTTTCGTTGGTGGTCAGCAAATCCAGGGCCACCTGCAGCTCGCCCTTGCGCTGGTCGCCCATGATCAGCTTGAAATAATCCCCATAGCTGTCCAGCTCATAGTGCTTGAGGCGCTTGAACAGGCGCCCGGCCACCAGTGCCTTTTTTGCCGGCGACAGGTTGATGCCGGCTGCGCGGTGCAGCCAGGCCTGGAATTGACCGAACTCCCGGTCGTCGAGTGATGAAGTGTCGGTCATGGTCGCGCCTCACCGGCCTTCGGCTTCAAGCGCCGGCAACTGGCCGGCCTCGGCCAGGCTGGACATCTCATCGATGGACAGCACCTTGTCCACGGCCAGGACGATGACGAACTTGCCATCGACCTTGGCCATGCCGCTGATGAAGTCGGCGCGAATCCGCGCGCCGAAGCTGGGTGGCGGTTCGATCTGCGCGGCCGGTACTTCCTGCACGGCCGAGACGGTATCGACCAGCAGCCCGAGATCCTGGGGCTGCCCCTCCTGAGTGCTGGCCTCGATGATGATCACGCAGGAGCGCCGGGTGATGGTGGAGTTGGGCCGGCCAAAACGCGCCGACAGGTCCACCACCGGCACCACCGCGCCGCGCAGGTTGATCACGCCGCGCACGAAGGCGGGCATCATCGGCACTACGGTCAGGCTGCCGTATTCGATGATCTCCTTGATGCCCAGAATGCCGATGGCGAACATCTCGCCCCCGAGCATGAAGGTCAGGTACTGCCCGTCCTCGTCCGCCGCACTGGCGGTCTGACGGGTGGCGATGACTGCGCCCATGTGATTCTCCTGGTTGGCCCGTGCCAATTCCCTGATCAGAAACGGGTGAACTCCGACTCGTCCGGCACACCGGCCATGCTGTAGGCGAAGGCCTTGCGCGGTGCCTGCTGGACCGGGCGTGGCGTGGGGCGGGTGAGCTTGCCGCTACTATCGACATTGTTGCCCTGCGCCACGGCCTTGGTGGTCGAATCCAGCACGAAGAAACTCATGGCCTGTTGCAACTGCTCGGCCTGGCTGCTCATTTCCTCGGCGGTGGCGGCCAGCTCTTCGCTGCTCGACGCGTTCTGCTGGGTGACTTGGTTGAGCTGGGTCATCGCGGTGTTGATCTGCGCGACGCCTGCGGCCTGCTCCTCGGACGCCGCACTGATTTCCTGCACCAGGTCGGAGGTCTTGTTGATCGACGGCACCATCTCGTCCAGCAGCTTGCCGGCTTTCTCGGCCATGTCGACGCTGCTCGAAGACAGCTCGCCGATTTCCTGGGCGGCCACTTGGCTGCGCTCGGCGAGCTTGCGCACCTCGGCGGCCACCACCGCGAAGCCCTTGCCGTGCTCGCCGGCCCGCGCGGCCTCGATCGCGGCGTTGAGGGCAAGCAGGTTGGTCTGGTAGGCGATGTCGTCGATGATGCTGATGCGCTGGGCGATCTTCTTCATCGCCACCACGGTCTGCTGTACCGAGTCGCCGCCGTCGGTGGCTTCCTTGGCCGCCTTGCTGGCCATGCCATCGGTGACCTTGGCGTTCTCGGTGTTCTGGTTGATGCTGGCGCTCATCTGCTCCACCGATGCACTGGTTTCCTCGACGCTGGCCGCCTGTTCGCTGGTGGCCTGGCTCATCGACTGCGCAGTGGCGCTGACCTGCTCCGAGGCGCTGGCCAGGTTGTCGGCGGCGTTACGCACTTCGCCGATGATATGCGCCAGCTTGCCGACCATATTGCGCATGGCATTGAGCACCATGCCGGTTTCGTCCTTCGCGCCGGGCTCGATATGGGCACTGAGGTTGCCTTCGGCCAGTTGCTCGGCCGCCGTGGCAGCCTGGCGCAACGGGCGGGCGATGATCCGGGCGATGAACAAGGCCAGGCCCAGGCCGATCAGCAGCGCCGCGATCAACACGGCGATGATCGACCAGCGCGAGCTTTCATACAGGGCGGTGCCCTTGTCACCGGCGGCGGTGGCACCGGCGTCGTTGAGTTCGACCATCTTCTGCAAGTGGCCGGTGACCTCGTCGAAATGGGTCTTGGACTCGCCCCTGATCAGGCTGCGGGCCTCGGCTTCCTGGTTCTGGCGGGACAGCTCGAACAGTCGCGTACTGGCCTTGAGGTACTCGGCCCACGCGCTTTTCACGTTCGACAGCAGTTGCCGATCCTCATCACTGACGATCAGGCCTTCGTAGGTTTCCAGCCGAGTCTCGAACTCCTTGCGTGCATCGGCCGCTTCCAGCTCGGCCTGGGCTTTCTGTTCGGCGATGTCAGTGCCGAGACTGCGGTTTTCCTTCAGGCGATAGTTGGCGGCAAAAAAGCGCATGCCTGCCGCCGCGCGCATCGACGGCATCCAGTTGCTCTTGATGTCCTGCGCCGCCTGGTTGACGGCGCCCAACTGGACGATGGCGAAGACCCCCATCACCGCGGTGAGCGCCAGGACCAGCAGGAACGCGCTGATCAACTTGGTGGATATTTTCAGGTCGTAGAACCATTTCATCGGGGAAACCTCCATGGAAGTGCAAGAACGTCAACGCGTGGTGCCCGACAGGGCCTGGGACGCCGGAGCCGGGCGGGCTTCCAGTTGTACGATTTGATTGAGCAGGGCAGGGACGTCCAGGATCAGCGCGACCGCACCGCTGCCCAGGATGGTCGAGCCACTGATGCCGCGCAGTGCCCCGAACAGCTTGCCCAGGGGTTTGATGACGGTCTGGAACTCGCCGAGCAGTTCGTCCACCACCAGCCCGGCCTTGTGCTCGGCATAGCGCACCACCACGACGTTCTGGCGCCGCGCAGGCGCACCCTCGTGGTTGAAGTGCTCGCGCAGGTCCACCAGCGGCAGTACCTCGCCACGCAAATCCAGGTAGCCCTGGTCGCGCGTCGACACCGGCTGGTGTTCGTCGAGCTCGATGCATTCCTGGACCATGTCCAGCGGGATCACATAGGTGGACTGATCGATCCCGACCAGGAAGCCATTGATGATGGCCAGGGTCAGCGGCAGGCGAATGCGCACCAGCGTGCCCTGGCCGTGACGGCTGTCCAGATCGACGGTGCCGCGCAACAGGGTGATATTGCGCTTGACCACATCCATGCCCACGCCGCGTCCGGAAAGGTCGGTCACCGCTTCGGCAGTGGAGAAGCCCGGCTCGAAGATCAGGTTGTAGATCTCCTGGTCGGTCAGTGTCGCGCCGCTGGCGACCAGGCCGCGCTCCTGCGCCTTGTGCAGAATGCGCTCACGGTTGAGGCCAGCGCCGTCGTCGGCGATTTCGATGACGATGCTGCCGGAGTCGTGATAGGCATTGAGCCTCAGGTGGCCCTTGCTCGGTTTGCCCGCCGCCTGCCGCGCCTGGGCATTCTCGATGCCATGATCCATGGCGTTGCGCAGCAGGTGCATCAACGGATCGCCGATCTTCTCGACCACCGTTTTGTCCAGCTCGGTTTCAGCGCCGCTGATGATCAACTCGATGTCCTTGCCCAGTTCCTGACTGACATCGCGCACCACCCGACGGAAGCGATTGAAGGTGTCGCCGATGGGGATCATGCGCAGGTGCAGGGCGCTGTCGAGGATTTCCTCGACCAGGCCCGACACGCTGGAGGTGGCTTCCTGCAACGGGTCGTTGTCGCACGAACGGGCCAGCAGGCTCGCTCCGGCGCTGGCGATGACCAACTCGCCCACCAGGTTGATCAGTTCGTCGAGCTTGTCGGCGTTGACCCGCACATAGTTACCGTCGCGGGGTTTGCCTTCGACAGGCGCCGTCACGCGCTGGGGCGTGCCCACCAGAGGCACGACCTCGGCCTGGACGACCAGCTCGGTGCCGGAGACTGAAGCGCTTTCGCTCGCCTCATCGATGCGGCTGATGTGTACGTCACAGTCTTCACGCACGAAATCGAAGACTTCGTTGAGGCTGGCGTAGCCGGCGGTGGAATTCAGATCGAGCTCGAAGCCCAGGTAGCAGCTTTCAGGATCCCAGCGGCTCAGGTCTGGAACGCGCTCGGTGAGGGTGCGCAACTGCACGATCTGCCCTAGGGTTTCGAGATAGCGCAGGAAAGACAGCGGGTCCATGCCGTTGCGAAACACGTCCTCGCCGAAACGCAGCGAGATATGCCAGAGCACCTGGCCTTCTTCACTTGCAGCGGAGGGTTCGGTTTCGAGTCCAGTCACCGAGGCATCCACGTGCCGATAGGCATTCAACGCTTGGTGTAACGCGTCTTCGCGCTCAACGGCGGCGGGCGAGAGCGCTTCGCCCCGGCTGGCAACCACCTCGATCAGCTCCAGCATGTGGTCGCCGGACTTGAGCAGCACGGCGATCAGTGCGGCATCGACCGCTATCAGTCCGTCACGCAGCCGGTCGAGTACATCTTCGACGATGTGCGTGAACGTGACGATCGGCGTCAGCCCGAACAGCCCGGCAGAGCCCTTGATGGTGTGGGCGGCACGAAACACCGCGCCGATCGCATCCTCGTCGCCCGGTTCGCTTTCCAGTTGCAGCAAGGATTGCTCCATGGCCTGCAACAGTTCGCGCGCCTCGACGATGAAGGTTTGCAATGCCTGATCGAGATTGATGCTCACCTGAACGGTCCTTGTCGATGATTGAACAGCGTATGGCGAGGGCTAGACGAGGCAACGACACAGTTGCAACGCCTGTTTGACCGCCTGGCTCTGGTCGGTCAGCGTCAAGGCCGTACCGGCAGCGCTGGCTTCGCGCTGGACGACCGCCAGCAGTTGCACGCCGGCGCCGTCCATTTCCGTGACCTGGGACAGATCGAGCTGCACACACGCTGTTGCGCCCATCTCGGGCAGCAGCGCAGCGGCCAGCTCGGCCACGGTGTAGATCGTCAGCTCACCGTCGATGACCAGGTGGGCGGTGCCGTCGAGCGTTTCGCGAGTGATAGGCATGCAGAACTCCTGGTCCACGACGCTCAGGGCAGGATCAGCTTGGACACCGCCGCCAGCATCTGCGCCGGCTGGAACGGCTTGACCACCCAGGCCTTGGCCCCGGCGGCCTGGCCCTCGGCCTTTTTCGATTCCTGGGACTCGGTGGTCAGCATGATGATGGGCGTGAACTTGTAGCTGGCCAGCTTCTTCACCTCCTTGACGAAGGTGATGCCATCCATGTTCGGCATGTTCACGTCGCTGATGATCAAGTGCACTTTCTGTCCGGTGAGCTTGCTCAAGGCGTCCTGGCCATCGCGGGCTTCGATCACCTCGTAACCGGCGCTCTTCAGGGCAATGCCCACCACCTGCCGTACGCTGCTGGAGTCGTCGACCACTAATACGTTCTTCGCCATGGTGTACTTCCTAAAAGAAGGTGATGTCTTGGGAATGCTGCTGTTCGGCCGCGTTGCCATGGTGGTTGCGGCGTTGCTCGTCGGTGGCGTAGGTGGCCTCCATGCGCGCCAACCACTGGCGGGCATCGACCGCCACGGCCTGGTCCGGCGCCTGGCTGGCTTGCTGCAGGTGTTCGTGCAAATCGTGCATGTTGTCGCGCACATGACTGAGGATCTGGCTGACACGGTCCTGGAATTGCAGGTTGACCAGCACCTCGGTCATCTCGTCGCGGATGCCGTAGCTTTCCTGCTTCAGCAGGTCGGCCGAGTCGGCCAGGCGCCCGGTGATGCTCTGAAAGCGTTCGAGCACCTGCTGGATGCTGTGCTCGGATTCGCTCACCGAGAGACCGTCCTGCTCGGCGCTGTTGGACGCGGCCTGAACGAGTTGGGTAATGGCGTTATTGATGATGTCGACCTTGGCCGACATCTGCTGACCGGTTTCGCTGGACTTGCTCGACAGGCTGCGCACGGCATCGGCCACCACCGCGAAGCCGCGCCCGGCCTCGCCGGCACGCGCGGCTTCGATGGCTGCATTAAGGGCTAGCAGGTTGGTTTGCGCCGCGATCGCGGCCACATCGGCGGCCATGGTGCGCAGTTCACCGGTGTAGGCGGTGAGGCTGCGGACCTGGGACAGGGTCTGGTCGCGGCTGGTCTGCGTGGCCTTGAGCGATTCGATGACCTGGCTCAGTTCGCTGTCGCTGCGCGCCAGCACCTTGAGCGCGCCTTCGGCGTTTTGTCCATCCAGTTCGCCGGCGGCGTGCTGCGAGGCCTGCACGGTGTCTTGCAGGCGCTGGGCGATGCCGGTGAAGCGGTTGGCCAGTGAGACGATCGCTTCTTCGGTCTGCTGACGCGAGCTTTCCACCTGCTTGGCCCAGATCGGCATCGCGCCGAGCAGCACCTCGTCGAGCTGGGCACGCGAAGCTGTGTTGGTCTGCGTTGCCTGCGCCGTGACGTGATCCAGCGCGAATGCCTGCGCACGGCGAATCGCCTCGGCCTGGGATTTCGCGCTCAAGACGCCGACGCCCAGGCCGATCAGCACGAGCACCGTGCAGGCCAGCAGGTTGGCCGTGGAGGTGGATTGCGTGAGCAGCCACACCACTGCGGGCAGCACAGGGATCAAGGCGAACCAGAGAAAACGCGGCTGGGCGGGAGCGGGGAGGAGGGTGGAGTGACGCTGGGTCATGGTTCCGTCCTTGGAAGATGTTTCGGATTTAACGATAGAGGGGTTATCTGCCCTGTGCCCCTGGACTTGAGGTTTTCGAGGCGCCTTCCGTCGGGTTCTTGACAGCGGTATTTCTGACGCGCGCACTGAATGGGGAAAGGCGAACAGCCGTTACCTCACGGAGCCAGCGCAGGATTTGCCCTTCGCAATCTGCGCTAAAGCTCATGAGGCGGTGAGGCCGAATGACGGGAGAGGTGCGTGGGTGCCTCATTTGCGGCGGCGGCAGGCGTGTGCTGTGTCAGGGGAGCGCTTGCAGTGAGACCTTACGCAACCGGCCATCCAGGGCGACCACGCCACCCGCTGGCGTAGGCAGCGGCCGGCCGGACAGGCCCATGCCCTCGCTGACCAGCACTGCACCTTGCACCAGGCACAGATTCGACGGGGTATCCAGTTCGTGGGCCAGCACGCTCACCGCGCCTGTGTGCAGGTCGCACTGCAGCAGGCGTCCGCTGAAACGGGTGAAGCCGCCATGCACGGCTTCGCCGCTCCAGTCGGCAGCCAAAGGTTGCTGCAGGCTGGCGCAGAGCTCCAGGACCAGCACGTTGCCTTGCGCATCGACGGCCAGGCCGGTGGGCAATTGCAGACCATCGATCAGCACCTCGATGTGCCCGTTGTCGGGCCAGACCCGGATCACCTGGCCGGCCTTGTCGGCAAAGTCCACGCCTTTACGCGCCGGGTCGCTGTGCAATTCGCCGGAGAACAGACTGATCAGCACTGCAGTCGTTGCCGGTTCGTATACCAGGGTGACTGGAACGGCCTCCTGGCCCCGGTCCAGGTCCGGCAGATTCACCAGTACCCGCTCCTGCTCGCCGGGACGCAGCGCGACCAGCTCGTTGGTATCGGGCTTGACCGCCAGCCAGCGATGCAGGCCGGGGTGATAGCACAACGCATTGAGGTTGCCTTGGCTGTGACATACCGGCTCGGGCGGACTGAAGCGGAGGTCGAGGAGTTTCGAGCCGGCAACGTAGTCGGTCTGACTGACCAGGCAGCGGCCCTCGCCACAGGCGAGATCCGACAAACCCATGATCTCGTCACGCAGCATGCGCGCCTGCATGTTCATGGCCCGGAAGCCTTCGGCCAGGGTTTCACGCGGCAGATAGCCGCCGGGGGTCTGCGGGTCGGCCGGCAGGCGGCTGATGCGACCGGTGAACGGATCACCGGGCAGGCCCGTGCCGGCTTCGACCAGCAACAGGCTGCCGTCGGCCTCGGCAAGAACCCCGCGAGGGTTGCGCAGGCCTTCGGCAATGATCGAAGTGGGGCGTAGGGTTTGATCAGGGTGCTGCGGGATATGGATCGTCATTGGCCTGTATCCCCTTGAGGCAGGGCTGCTTGAAGTCTGTTCGTTGACCCGGCAAAGCGCAGGGGGGCATCACTGTCCCCCTGCGCCCCGAGGTCAGTTGACCTTCAGATGGTTGTAGTCATCCATGCTCAACGGCTGCGGCGGATACTTCTGCTGCACCAGCTTCTGCGCCCACAGCTCCAGCACCGAGCGACGACTTTGCGGCATGTCCCGAGTGATCGGCATCGCCACGGTGCTTTCTTCCTGGTACGGCTTGCTGATCAGGCGGATCAACTGGTCCACAGCGCCCTCGATACGCGACAGATCGTTGAGCGGCATGTACTTGCCCATGATCGGATAGAGGTAGTAGTAGGGCTCGAAAATCCTTGGGTAGATGAAGCTGTCCCAGATGAGCTGCCCCGCATCGCTCTTCTGGTACACCTGGTTCCATTGGTCGACGAACGCCTGCTGCAGCTCCGGCTCCAGCGGCAGCACCCGCAGGGGGGCGAGAAAGTCCACATAGGCGTTGAGATAGTCGAAGCTGAAGACGATGTCGGCCTGGCCGTCCTCATTGGGGTAGAAACGCAAGGTCGGGAAGCCTGGGCGCTGGCCGGTGACGGTCACGCTGGCGATGCCATTGCCGTCGGTGGTGATCTGCACGTAGTTGTAGTTCACCTGTTCGTTGGCTGGCGCCTGCAGCGAGCGGGTGGCCGTCTTGGCGTTCTGCAAGGTCAAGCACGCGTTGAGCGAGATGCCGGCCGGGGTCTTGCTGTAATCCTGGTACATGACGTCCGTACCGCCAGTGGCCGAGGCGTCGGTGCACAAGCCCACCAGATTGCGACCCGCGCCGATCGTCACCAAGGCCTCGACCTCGGCGGCCCCGACGAACTGCGGCAAGACTTCGATGTTCTGCCCGCGGTTGGCCGGGAAGTCCTGGAACAGGGTGAAGTTCGGCGTGTTACTGAAGCCCAGGTAATAGCTGGAGGTACCCAGCAGATAAGGGTTGTTGTATTCCGCCACCAGCAGCTGGGTGTTTTTCGCCGCAACGCCGTTTTTCTGCACCATGATCTGCAGGGTTCTGGTTTCGCCCACGTCGATGAAGCTGCCGCTCTGGATCACCTCGGCGGTCCAGGCCACCTGTTTCGAGGCATGGACTCCGGTGGTCTGCTGTTGCAGCGCCAGCGGCGCACCGCTGGTCAATTGCGTCTGCTGGGCCGGGGTGAGGGGGAGGTCGATGATGCCAGCGCGCTGCTCGAACTGGTCCTGCTGGTAGTCGGCGTAGCTGAAATGCGTGACCGGCACGAAGGTGCCGTTCTGATCGATGCCCACGTCGAACGCACCCACATCCAGTTTCTGCGCGATTGGAACAGCGGGATCCTGACCTGCTGGCGGTGTCGCGGGCATGAACGGAAGGGTATTCATCAGGTCCAGTGACAGGGTGTTGTCGTGAACCTGCGCCGAGGCGACGCCCAACTGTATCGTCGGGGGCCGCAGCTTGTACTGCGCAGGCACGGCAATCGCGACGTCGGGCACCAAGCGTACGCCGGCCGGAGCGGTCGGGTACTCGCCGTCGAGCCACAGGCCGAGAACGCCGGAGGTGCAGCTGTAGGCCGGGTTGAAGAAGATGTCCGCAGGGTTGCTCAGGCCTTTCTGGTACAGCTCATGAACCCTGTCCATGTCCACCTTGTTCTGGGACTTGGCATCGATCGGCGGCTGGTCATTGAATACGCCGTTCATGTCGTAGAAGGTCAGGTAGGTGCAGAAACGGAACATCAGGCCCTGGACACCCGGCTGGTCCAACTGTGCCTTGAGGGTCTGGAGCAGCGCCGAGTTGCCCACCACCCAGCTCAGGTTGTCTTTCGGGAAGCAGGTCTGCCACGTGGTGGTGACGTAGTTCAGTCCGCCGAGAGCGCCCCAGTTGAAGTTGAGGAAGCGGTCGAGCATGCGGAATTGGCGCTTGGCCGTCAGGCCGCAGGTGTCGTTGCCCAGCACCAGCCTGTCGAAGTACAGCGCCGTGAAGGTGTTCTGCCAGGGGCTGACGTCGACGAAGCGCGCCGGGCTCGGGTTGGTGCTGCCGAACGGGTTGCCATACAGGTTGTAGGGCAGGGTGATCAACGGGTCGTTGTCGACGTAGCCGCCAGTGGGCAGTTCGCCGCCGATGACGGTGGACGTGGTGTCCTTGTAAGTCACCGTACCGCAACCGTTGTCGCCGAACAGATCCCACTCGGCGGGCATCATGATCGGGTGGGGGTTTTGCGGCGAGGGCGCATTGGGCGGCGCTTGGCGGACATAGTCCGGTGCGTCGTCCAGCGCCTGAGGGGTGATCATCCAATTGGCCAACAGATCGCCGGCATTGGCTGGGTTGATGTTGTAGTGCTGGAGGAACGGCCAGTTCATCTGCATGTTCACCGCGTCGTAGAGCGGGAACATGTCGTTGTTGTTCCCGGTTGGCGGGTTCCAGAACATATGGCCTTTCAGATAGATACGAGGGAAATTCAATACGCTCATGTCATCTTCCTCACGGACGCTGCCACTGGGCGCGCTTGAGCGACCAGACGAAGTCGAGTTTGTGGTAGCCCTTGAAATCGGACGCCGGCACTGGGTCGGTCGGATAGACGATGCCCCCCTGGCCCGCATCGCCACCGAGGGCGAAATTGAAGTAGCCGTCATCCTTCGAATAGGCCGCCGTACCATGGCAGGCAAAGCACGACGACTGGCTCTGGAAGGCCGACTCCAGTTGCGAGTTGGCCAGCAGCTTGGGGCTGGTCTGCAATTGGGTGCCGATCAGCTCGTAGCGCGACAGGTCCTTGTAAGCGGCCTGGAATGCAGTGTTCACCAGTGCCGCCGCCGGGGTCGGTCCGGTGCTGTTGGTCATCGGCTTGGGCGGGATGTCGTTGGTCACGGTGTACGAGTGATTGTTGACGTTCTCGAAGGTGGTCCAGACCCAGCCTGGGACCAGCTTGTTGATGACGTGCAGGGCGCTGAGCGCGGCATAGCCGACCTCGTAGGTGCCGTCCTGGTTCTGGTAGTAGGCCTGGGCGATGTAGTAGCCGTCGTTGGCCAGTTGCGCCTGGTAGGTCGTGTCGCTGCCGATCCACAACCAGCCAGCTTTCGCTTCCCATGAGGTGGCCGGGAAGTTCAGGTCGCCGGTCAAGGCTTGCTGACCATTCATGTTGTAGACGCCCTGGTCGACGATGTAATCGAACGTGGACTCACTCATCAACAACTGGAAGCGCACCGGCTTGCCCCGCTGCGATTCCGGCACCGATCCGCCCATCTCCAGGGGCAGGCCGTCCACCTGCAGGGTGGCATTGAGGTTGTGGAAGACGCGGTTGAGGTTCATCCCCGGGATTTTGCCGGCGGCCTGCGTCACCGCTGCCGGAAGCGTGACCGGCGCGCCGTAGGGCGTGGGCTTGGCGCCATCGGCCAGGTACACCTGGTCCGAGGGCTTGAGGGTTTCCCAAACCCGGTCAAGGCCGTTCGGCGCAGGCTGGTTCAAACAGCGGAACCAGTTCCAGCTCAGGGTTTCCTTGCTGGCATTGAGCAGGAGGTTCGTCTGTGCCTGATTGCCGTTGAAGTTGAGGAAATCGCTGCAACTGAACGGGTTGATGTTGTCAGCCTGGGCCAGTCCGGCCACGGTACTGAGAACGGTTATTGAGATGGCTCGCCGCATATGTGCTCCTTGGCATTGGCCAGGTCGTTTCGGTTCTGCCCCAGGAAATGCCGAAGGAGCAGGTGTTTGACCGCCGTTGCCGCAATGCTGGGCGGCAACGGCAGGTCGCAATCGGTGATCAGCAAGGGCCCCACCTGCTCGCTGGCGGGCAGACGGCCGTGACTGCCACGGACCAGACCGCTGTCCAGCGGGATCAGGTCCATGTAGTAGCGAAAGCCGAGCTTTTTCTGTAGCAGACGGCGCGCCGCCTTCAATTTGGGGAAGCGGATGGTCGGGTCGACGAACAGCTCCACCGGGTCGTAGCCGGGCTTGCGATGGATATCCACGGTACGGGCGAAATCTGGCGCTTGGCGCTCATCGACCCAGTAGTAGTAATCGAACCAGAACCCAGGCGCGGCCACCGCCACCAGCTCGCCGCTGCGCGGATGATCCAGTTGCCAGAGACGCTGTTCGGCGCGATCCAGCACCTGCTCGATACCTGGCTGGCGTTGGAGCAGGGCCTTGATCCGCGGGACATCCTCCGGGCGCTTGACGTAGACATGGGCGATCTGGTGATCGGCCACGGCGAAGGCGGCGCTGGCGCCGGGGTCGAGCAGTTCCCAAGTCAGCGATTGGCGCACCTTCAACAGGCCTTGCTCGCGCAGCACGCGGTTGATCGACACCGATTGCCCGACCGCCTCGATGCCGTACTCCGAGAGCAGCATCACCGCAGCGCCCTGATCGCGGGCCAAGCGCAGCAGGCGCCCGACTTCATGGTCGATGGCGCGCACCTCAGCAGCGATCGAGGGGTGTTCAGGCCCGAATTTTTGCAGGCTGTAGTCGAGATGGGGAAGGTAGACCAGTTGCAGGTCAGGCCGATTGAGCTGGAACTCGAGCAGGGCGCAATCGACGATCCAGCGGCTCGAGGCGATGCCCGCCGCAGGCCCCCAGAAGCTAGGGAAGGGAAACTCGCCAATCTGCGCCTCGATCTGCTCGTGCAGCCCCGCGGGCGACGAATACAACCCGAAGTGCTTGCGCCCATCGGCCGGATAATGCGGGCGCGGGGTAATCGAGGCGTCGACATTGGCGTACATGTTGTACCACCAGAACAACTGGCTGCAGCGCAAGCCAGGCAGCTCACGCTTGAGCGTGTCCCAGATCTTTTCGCCCTGGATCAGCGCGTTGGACTGCAGCCAGAAACGCACTTCTGCCTGCTCACGCAAGTACCAGCCGTTGCCGACGATACCGTGCTGCGAAGGCGGCGTGCCGGTGAGGATCGAAGCCTGCACGGTGGAGGTCACTGCCGGAAACGACGGTTGCAGGCTGGCCATCTGCGCGGTCTTCAGCAGCTCGTTGATCTGCGGCGTGTTCGCACCCAGCAGGGACGGCGTCAGGCCGACCACGTTGATCAGCAACAGCGGTCTATAGGCTGACATCGGCTTGCTCCTCGCACAGTGGTCCCGGCAGCAGGCGGCGCTGGCGCAACTGTGCTTCGACCCAGTGCAACTCTGCGGCGATACCGCGCAGCTGCGCCTGCTCATCTGCCGGTCGCAGTTGCGCGGGCAAGACGCCCCAACTGTAGGTTTCCACTTCCAGCACCGGGTGCAGGTCGTGGTGAGCGGCCAGATAGTCGAAGGTCTGGCCCAGGGCGACTTGGCTGGCGCTGAGTTCCGGCAACAACAGCTGCTCGCTGAACAACGGCACATGGAAATGGATGCGCAATTCGGTGTAGCGTCCAGGGTCGCTGGCGCAGTCGGCCAGCGCGGCAGGCAGGTCGGCCCAGGCGCTCAGGCGCCCCTGAGGGTCCCGCGCCTTGACCTGATGCAGGTAGGTGGCCTCGGAAAACTCCCCGAGCACGCCCAGCACCTCGGAGAAGCGCTGTGGGTCATCCACCGGCAGGCGGCAGATCATGGCGTTGGACAACTGGATCTTGCCGACCGGCACGCCAGCCTGGCGCAGACGCTCCAGCGAGCGATAGCAGTCCTCGAACATCACGGCCTGATGGCAGACGTCGAAGCACAGGGCCAGGTATTCGTGGTGCGGGTCACTGGCTTGCCAATGGCTGAAGAACGCGATGGCCTGGTCGGTGTTCTCCAGCACGCAGTCCGGCTCCATTTCCAGGCAGAACACCACTTTCCTGCCGCACTCGCGATGCAGCCGGGCCAGCCCGGCGGTGAGTTGGCGCAGGTGCTCTTCGGCGCGCTGCTGCAAGGCTGGACTCCAGCCGGCGGCGTAGCCCAGCGGTACGGTGGAAATCACCCCCTGCCGACAATCCGCCGGCAGGGCCTGCGCCAGGAGATGGGCAAGGTTCAGGCTATAGCTCAACCGCTGTGGCATGGACCAGTCGGGCAGGTACACCTCGGCCTTTACCGCGCCTTGGTGGAACTCGCCGTAGGGAAAACCATTGAGCGAGGTCAGACGCAGCCCAGTGTCTTGCAACAGTGCGAGAAAACGACGACGTGCCGAGGCGTCTTGCAACTGGTCGGCGGCCTGGGCGCAGATCCACAGGCCGCTGTCCTGTTCGGGCAGACCGCGCAGGCGGCGTACGCCTTGGAAGTGGCGTTCGATAGAGCTGTGCAGCCCGACCAGATCACGGGTCGGGTGCACATTGCTGCAATAACCGACTTGGGCGGCTGTCCAGCGCTGGACCAGAGTCATTTGACCACCGGATCCTGGCCGCGCAGGGCGGAGTTTTCCTGCCAGGTCTTGCGCTGGTCGATGGGTAATGGCGTGCTGACCAGAGCCTTGTCCAACTGGCCACTCTGAGCGAAGAAATCCACCGGGTTGTCGAACAACACCTGCTCGACCTGGGCTGCGGTGAAGCCGGCATCGCGCATGGCCTGGCCGGTCTTGGGGACTTTAAGCGGGTCGCTCACGCCCCAGTCGGCGGCGCTGTTGACGATCATTTTCTCGGTGCCGTACTGCTGCAGCAGGGCGACCATGCGCTGTTCCGACATCTTGGTGTTGGGATAGACCGAATGTCCGCGCCAGCAGTCGCTCTCCAGCACCAGCGGCAGGGTCTGCTCGTTGAGGTGGTCGATCACCACCTGGTGTTCCGCAATGCCGACTTCGCGAATCACCGCCAGCGTCCGTTTTGTCCCGCCAATCTTGTCGCGGTGCGGCGTGTGCACCAGGACCGGCAGTTGGAACTGCCTGGCCAAATCCAGTTGTATGGCCAGGAAGCGGTCTTCCTCGGGCGTGATGTCGTCATAACCGATCTCGCCGACGGCCACTACGCCATCCTTGACCAGGTAGCGCGGCAGGATTTCCAGCACCTCCTGGGCCAGCCAGATATTGTTGGCCTCCTTGGGGTTGATGCCCAGGGTGCAGAAGTGGTGGATGCCAAACATGCTGGCGCGAAAGCGCTCCCAGCCCAGCAGGGTGTCGAAGTAGTCGGCGAAGCTGCCGACGCTGGTCCGCGCTTGTCCCTGCCAGAAGGCGGGCTCGATCACGCCGGTGATGCCGGCGGCCGCCATGTTCTGGTAGTCATCGGTGGTACGGCTGACCATATGAATATGCGGATCGAAATACTTGGGCATGGTGAATCCTCATCAAGGGCACAGAGATGACGGGTACACGGGTCTTGCGGTGGATCGGTCAGGTGCCGGCGAGGTGCTCGCGCCAGTGCGCCGGCAGGCGCTGCTGCTGGTACAGGCCTGTCAGGCGCTGAAGCTGCGCCGGGCTGAGCAGGTCGAAGGCGATCAATTGCGGCAGGCTGGAGGCTACCGGGCGCCCGGCGGCGAGCTGCTCGTCCATCAGGTCGAGGGCCAGTTGGTTCAAGGAGACGCTCTGGCGCTGCGCCAGGCCGATCACCCGTGCGGCATCCAGGCCCATGCCCAGCGCCTTCAGCACCAGTTGATGGAAGGCCCGGTCCGGGTAGTGACGGGCCGGGTAGGGCGTGTCCAGGGCCAGGGCGGCGAACACGTGCGGGTTGCTGGTGCGACCGGCGAGCAGGGCCAGATCGAGACAGGAGCCGTCGCTGTCGAGGTGATCGAGCACCTTGAGCAGGGCGATCTTTTCCAGGTCGTCGCCCCATTGAAAGAGTTGCTTCAGCAGTGCAAGGCGGGTTTTGGGCGCTTGCAGCCCGACGACCTCGGCCAGCAGCAGGGCGCGGGCCAGCTCGACGCAGCTCCAGCCTTCGGCGCCGACGACCGACCGCGCCCGCAGATGGCGCTTGCAGTGGCTGCTCAGCATCGCCGCAGTGGTAGCGTCAGGTGATTGCGCAAGCCGTTCCAGAGCCTGTCGCCACCAGTGCAGCTCAGTTGCGTCGAGCAGCCGGTCCAAGGCTTGATTCAGTTCGACCAGGGCGGCCTGGCGCGGGATGACATCCATGTTCGTATTCATGTCGGTTTGATCCAGCGTTGAAAGTGTGGAAGCACGATGAACACCAGCACGCAGAACAGGCTGCCCAGGGGTTGGTTGGCCACGGCCATCACCAGGGCATCGAACAGGGGGAGGGCCGCCAGACCGGCACCGATGAAGGCACGCACCTTCACGTGCTGTGGATTGGCCAAATGCACCCAGTAATGACGACCGAGCCAGCCCAGCCAGAGCAATAGCAGTGGCCAGAACCACAGGGTCTCGGCGTAGATCGCCAGTGCCAGGGGGCTGAGCATCAGTAGCAAAGGCAGTCGGCTGAGCAACCGATTGCGGTGCTCCTGGCTGGCCAGGTAGGTGAGCCCGCTGATGTAAGCGCCGAGCAGGATCGCGCAGAGCCAGAGGGGTTGCGGCGGGACCGCCAGGCTGGCCGCTGCCGTGAGGTACAGCGCCGAGCGGCAGGCGCCCATCAGCCAGACGCTGTGCACGTACTTCTTGTGCAGCAGGTTGTAGCCCAGGATGCAGCCGACCAGCAGGGTCACGCTGCCCAGCAACCACTGGGGCTGCTCGATCAGCCTGCTGAGGCCCACTGCCGAAGCACCGGCGAGCAGCAACAGGATCAGTGTCGCCAATTGCACCTGGCGGCGACTGACCAGGCCCAGGGTGATCGGGCGGGGGTTGTTGTGTTGCTGGTCCCACTCGGCGTCCAGCAGGTCGTTGAGCAACATACCGGCCAGATACAGCAGTGACAGCATTGCCAGCAGCAGTCCCCAGACCCGCCACGACGGGGGCGCCAGGGCGCCGGCGCTGCTGGCCAGCAGCGCGGCGGCGAGGGCGTTGGTCCACACCGTCGGCAAGTTGGAAATCCGTCCCAGGGTCATCCAGGTCTTGAGACTCGCCTGGGGCTGGTTCATTGCGCGTACCCCTCGCTCACGTTCACGGGGGCATTGCCCCGACTGGAGAGTCGTAGCAAGGCCTGCTCCATCAGTCGATCATCGATTTCATGGAGATCTATGGAGGCACCGATGCGGTTGAGCATAGGGATCGACAACTGGCCACCCAGGTGCTGGCGAAACTCTTCCAGCCCGAGCATCACCTTGAAGCGTCCCGCCGTATCCTTCAGGGTCAGTTCCGCTGGGCATAGGTCAAAGCCAAGCCTGTGCAATAGGTTCAGCACTCGCGCACTGTCGGTATCGCTCAACAATCCCAAAGCGTTGGCGTAGAGCGCATCCAGGGCCATGCCCACGGCGACCGCCTCACCATGGCGCAGGCGATGCTGGCTGAGGTTTTCCAGCTTGTGCGCGGCCCAATGCCCGTAATCCAGGGGACGGCCGTTGCCACGCTCGAATGGATCGCCGGCACCAGTGATATGCCCCAGATGCAGCTCAGCACAACGGCGGATGGCATGGCGGCTGGCAGGATGATCGAAGCGGGCGAGGGCGTCGGCGTGCGCCTCCATCCACTGGAAGAACGCTTCGTCCTTGATCAGCGCAACCTTCACAGCCTCGGCCAGGCCGGCGATCTGATCGCGGCGGCCTAGGCTGGTCAGCAACTGGAAGTCATTGATCACGGCAGTGGCGGGGTAGAAGGCGCCCAACAGGTTTTTCTGGCCGAAGGCGTTGATACCGTTCTTCACCCCGATGCCGGCGTCGTTTTGTGCCAGCACGGTGCTTGGCAGGCGGATCAGGCGGATGCCGCGGTGGAAGGTGGCGCAGGCGTATCCCACCGAATCGAGCAGGGCGCCACCGCCGATGGCGAGGACGTAGCAATGGCGGTCGAGGCCGTGCTTGAGCATTTCAGCGTACAGCTGCTGGAGCACCTCGGCGGTCTTGCTCAGCTCACCGGCAGCCACCGCGATGGGCGCGGCCTTCAGGTGCAGGTCGCGGGCATGGCTGGCGAACCAGGTCTCGATCTGTCCAGACAACTGCCGGTTGCACTGCAGCAGATGCTCGTCGGCGAAAATCAGTACCGTGACTCGTCCGTGCTGCCCTGTGGTGAGTTGCTGATGCAGGCAGCGGTTGTGCAGCTCGAACAGGTGGTCGGTGAAGTGTACTGGGTAGTCGTAGCTGACCTCGAAGCGTCCGTGCAAGGCTGGCTGTGGAGTGGGTTTGCGCAACTTGCGTAACAGGCTGTAGCTGGCGATGAACAAGCCTGGGAGCACCATGCTCGCCAGCAGTGTGACCAGCAGCACGTTCTCGTCGACCAGGAAGCTGCCGATGGCACTGTAGGCCAGGGCCAGGCCAGCATTGGCCAGGGTCGTGACCAAGACGAAGGCTCCCAGTGGGTAGCGCTGCATGCCTGCGGCCACTACCGAGGTCTCCGCCAGTACGGGCACGCCCCGCAGACAGATCAACGACAGCGTACCGAGCTTCTGCGCCAGCGGACCCGGCGTGCGCTGATGCAGGCCAAGGCGACCAGACAGCACACGGAAGTAGCCGGCGCCCAGGGCATAACCCAGCCAGGCGCCGAGGCACAATCCGATGAAAATCACCAGGTAACCGCCGAGGCCACCCAAGGCAGCCACGGCAAGCAACGCCACCACGCTTGAGGGCACTGGCAGCAACACATCCAGCGCCAGCAAAGCGATCAGCAACAGGGCGAGTTGGTTTTTTTGTGCGGGGGTATCGGGCCGGTACAGTTCAAGGTGGGACAGGAAGTTCTGGATTGGCTGCTCGAACAAGAGAAAGCTGACGATCACCAATAAGGCGAAGCAAACAAGCGATACCCAGAAATGTCCGGCAGGCGCTCTTTTGCAGAGCACACGACGCCAATGGCCACTCTTCATCAAGCATCCCTCTTGATAGTTTTATGACTGATTTCCGTTTCAGTGCTGTGAGGCAGTGCATTAATGCTTAGACGGAATAAAAACCCTTAGGATTGCGCGACATTATTTTGATGGCTATTTCGACGGTTGTGGACAAAGCTAGACGCTCGCCGGGCTTTTGCAAGGTCGCGTGGGACGATTTTTTGGATGGTGTCGTACGTGCGCTATCCGCGCGGTGCTGATCGAACTGTGCTCGCCTGTGGGCCAGTGAGGAACACATTCGATCGTATGGGGGCGTGTCTGGCGAGAACGGGGAGTGAAGAATTCAGCCCCCGTCAATGGACTAATTTAAGTGATCACTCCGCAGGCAGGATTAGCCCTAAGCACGCCAGCGCCAGCAGTAACGTGCCCAGCATCATGAACCCATAGTTCACAGGCGTGAACTGCGCATTGCTGCGACCTTCAAGGTCGCTAGCAGCAGCGTTCAGTCCACGCTGGCCTAGCCAAGTGACCCAGCCAGTGACCGGCAGCAGCCCTAGGTTCAGTAGTTCAACAATGGGAAGACCAATGTTATGGCTCGACAAAACTTCGGCTAACGTAGCGATTAGCATCACGATCACGAAGAGCGTCGCTAGTTTCATGGGATTCCACCGAAAATCACTGCCATTACGCTTGAGGTGAGTATCGGCCTCACGGTAAAGGGAATGAGTGAAAAACACCGAAAACAGTGCGCGAGCTATCGGCCACAGCTTTTCGCCGGTACTGCGTTCGAGTTGCTTCCAGTTCGCGAAAGCCCAGTAGAGCTGGTACATGCCAAACGACAGAATCCAGAGAGTAAGGAATTTACCTCTGGACACGACATAGAACGGGCGGTTTTCGGTTGTCTGGGGGGGGGATGCTCTGGTCTGGCTGGTCAGGGGCATAGGTAGTAACTGGGGTGGTATCGGGCACGGACTGTCCTTTGATTGGGCCGGAATTGGACGGGCACGTTAACGCATGCCTTAAGGCGAACCCATCAGCAAAGTCGTCTTTACTCGGTGGTCGATTGTTGTATTTAACATAATATACATTATGCGTATCTTCATGTTGAGCTGCCGGGGCATGGGTTGGCCAAATTGGGCGTCAGGCTCATGACGGATCGGCCTGCTTGGTCGCCTCAGGCTGGAATTCAGCCGGCGTCATTCCGTAGTAAACAATGAACGGGGCACGGCACCCTTGCTCGCGGTACCACTTCACGACGTTCTCGATCATCTAACCAAGCACGTAAACCAGCGTGTCGCTGTAGCCTTTCGGCGAGTTGGCCTCATATGGATAGCGAGCGTTTGTGAAAACATTGCGATAACGCTCAATCCATTCTTCCTCCTGGTCGAATCGAAGTCGCGACCGGATATCAGCAGGCACTGCATGGAAAAGCGTGAGCAAATCGTGCTTGTCGACGCGCTTGTCAGCCGCAATCTTGCCTGCGTACTGCAACTCGCGATGCGCGTTCTTAATCAAATCGGCGTCAAGGTCGTAGGTTTCATCGACCTGGCCGTGGTTGCCATTGGGCACGGCAACGAAGCTTTTCAGCAAAATCTCCATGCCGATCGCAGCATTTACCTGCGCAACAGCCATCATATCGTGCCCAGTAAGCAGGTGTTTGGCGGCTTCGCAATAGCGGTAAGCGCTTTCGATCATCCAAGGCGTAAGGTGCTGCTGCATAAAAATTCTCCGTCATTTGAGCTACCCCTAGCTCATTCTTGAACGCTAGCGTGCATGCATGAACGTTAGCGATCATGGATGAGCTATCCTACCCTCGCAATATGACTGAAATGAATAACTAAACTAAATGACTAATATTGGTGCCATACAAAAATGTACTAAGTCAGCGAAGGTGAGAGCGGTCGGGCGGACGGATAGCGCCTAGGGTGCATGCAGAGAAGGCCCGAGAGCTATCTGTTGTCGCCCTAGCCCCGGCACTCGAATACGGGCTAGCTGGCTTTTCTCACATCCGCAACAAAGCTGGGCTGCTCGGAACCTGGTCAGCATGGCGCTATCCATCTATATAATCTGCCTTGGGCTCAATGGGCGGGCCTAGTGCTTATTAGCGCTATAAAAATCCAGTGCGGCCATAGCTTTAAAATCAGTTATCGATTCCGATCAGATTTGAGGGCATGTACTTCGTTAATTAGGCCTCCTAGAGCAGCTGATAGCCACATCTGAAAATTGCTAAGCTCTTCGTCATGCCCATTTGCATTAGACGCTGCATAGATGGTTCTTGCATTGACTAGTTGCGAGACGCTCAGCTGGTAGTCATCCGACAATAACCGGCCGGAGAGAGTTCGGTATATATAACCACTCAGCTCGTCATCTTGATGAATGATCGTGGCTGTTTGAAATTCGAGTATAGCCTCGAGTTCCCAGCGGTTAGTCATTGTCATACTCGGTGGAACGGCTATTTGCAGACCAACGACAGCAAGCGTTGCCGAAGGGGCATCTAGCTCATGGAGCAAACCGAGGACATTCTCCCCTTTTCTTAATATTTGGACGCCGATTACTTCATCGTGCGCGTATAGATTGAGCAGGCACGCGACAAAAAAAGGTGTGTGTGAGTCGGCATCCAGTACCTCGGAGAATGTGTTGAGGGTTACCCGTAGCCCAGCCATAGCATGCCTCCTGGGAAAATGAACACTATAGATTGTAGTCCTATAGGGCTCAACAAGGCTTCATCCTTCCTTTTGTGGATAAGAAACGCAAATGGAACTCAAGCAAGCCCTCGCCCAAGCGCTGCGAAACACTAGAACCAGTCGCGGGCTCACCCAAGAAGATCTGGGAGACGTCAGTAGCCGTACGTACGTAAGCACCCTAGAGCGTGGCCTTAAAAGCCCTACCCTTGAGAAACTGGTGGAGCTCGCAGTTCGCATGGACGTTCACCCTCTCAGCCTCCTCACTAAGGCCTTTCTGCTTGCAGGAGAAGAAACAGACATTGAGATGCTATTCGCCCGGGTGCGCAAAGACCTGGAATAGTCTTGAGTACTGAGCAGGGATAGGGAATACGCGCGCATGTAATATCCGATAACGGCTAGACCTGGATATTGCACAACAAGCCATTTCGAGGCATCCTAACCGGCCTCCTACGATTGATAATGTGAAAATATGCGATTGGCTCCCATCCCCTTGTTCGACACCTTCTCGCGGTTCAATGAACTCAATTTCTTAGGGGTCAGTGCGGAACGTCCTGTAGTTATTGACTATCTGAGACAATTTGCGCCGGAGCGCGGTGCTATAGACAGCTACCTCATCGTTCGAAGCTTCTTAAAATCTTACGCTGGCAACGAATCCACTTTTATTTCGTTTCGCACTCATGTGGAGCGCCTTTTATTATGGTCTCTGCTTCTAGCCCAAAAACCCATAATAGAGCTCAGGCGCTCGGACGCTGAGAAATTTATGGAATTCTGCTTGCAGCCCCCTGCTTCTTGGGTCGGCCCAGTCGTGAAATCGAGGTTTGTAAGGCTTGGAGGAAGGAAACGTCTTGACTCGGACGACTATGTGATAAATGAAAAATGGCGTCCATTTAGTCACACGATTTCCAAACGTGAGCGGAAAATTTCTTCTGAGAATTCCGCAGATTTACGCGCCCGCCCCTACCAAATGGCGCAAGGTTCTGTAGCGCAAGTTTTTGCGGTATGCGGCAGTTTTTTTCAACACGCTATGGACGAAGGATTTACAGAGTCCAACCCATTTCGAGCCATCAAGCAAAAGTCGGTCTATAAGCAGCGTAATACTCTAGACGCTAGTGCTCGTTCGCTTTCGGAGCTGCAGTGGAGCTTTGTTATAGATTGTGCCGAGCAGATGGCCGCTGAAAATTTATCTCATGAACGCACCCTTTTTATAGTTGCGACAGTCTTTTCGATGTACTTGCGTGTGTCTGATTTAGTCGGTCGCGAAAACTGGCGCCCTACAATGGGCGACTTTCGCAGAGACTCTTCAGGTAATTGGTGGTTTCATGTAGTAGGGAAAGGCAATAAAGCTGCAAAAATTAGTGTCCGCGATGATTATGTAAGCGACTACTTGATTCGCTACCGTAAATACTTAGGACTGCCTCCCCTGCCCTCTGCCCAGGAAAAGACACCGGTGATTAGCACCCTCAAAGGTCGCGGCGGCTTGTCAGATCGGCACATCCGAAAATTAATTCAGGATGTGTTTGATCGAGCTCTGCAGCGGATGCAGAACGAGGCGTGGAATGATGATGAAATCGATGCTCTTCGTTCCGCCTCACTCCATTGGCTTCGACACACATCCGCTACTTTTGATGCGCCATACAGAGATATGAAAGATCTCCAGGCCGACCTACGACATAACAGCTTAAGCACTACACAGAATATCTACTATAATAGTTTAGATGAGCAGCGAGCTTTTTCAGCTAAACGCCTCAAGGTGAGAAAGTGACTACCCATTGCCAATAGAAATTCGCGTACGAATGTCCCGATTTCCGGGCTAGTGGCCTTTGCTTCAAATAAGCAGTGTTCGATCTACACGCGAACCGCGCTCATGAGCACTGAGCTTCGATACGTAACTCCAGTTGATGGATACGTTTGTATGTTTCATAAAGCGAAATCATGGCGCCCTGCGCCATGACCTCCAATGGCGACCTGCCATCAAAAAAAGCATTCTTGTTAGGCGCCCCTGGAAAACCGTAAACATTAGCGGGATTGTCGAATACGCTGCGCAGTGAGGCATGGATATTAAGTACGAGGCTGATCCGCTGCTGTTGATCTTTATCTAGCTTTCGTGGAGATGCCGGCGCTCGCACTGCTCGCCGGTAGGTTGCGTAAGAGATCCGTAAAACTGAGCAGATTTGAGCAGGCGTCGCCTGCCAATCGTGCAAAATGTGCAAGGCCACTTTCAAGCCCACTGCGGTCTTGTTAGGCGAAAGCGCTAGCTGATTTGGCATTTGCATTGACTCCACCTTCCGAATGCTCTCTCATAGTACATCTATAGTGATGTTTCAGCATCCGATCTAAGAGAGATTGGTCTCCACGGCCGCAAAACCGCATTAGTTGACACCTCTTCTGGGCGTTTACCTCACCGAGACTCTTAGCTGCTTAAACGGTAGTGAGGCCCGGCTACAGCGTAGAGGCGTTGCCTGCGATGGTAGCTAGCAAACACACCAGAGTAGGTCTTCGCTTGAGCCTTTTGGGCTACTGACTGCTCAGAGGAACGGTCGAAACGAGCGCAATCAGTGGCTCGTGGTCGGCAGTCGACCATGCTTTGTCTTGTATGTCACTCAGCGCGCGCTGCGTTAAAACCGGTCGAAACGCTTGTGCAATTTGGTCATAGACAGAAACGAAGAAACCTCCCTCAATCGCACGAGACATCTGGCGGTGCCAATAGAATTTACCACCTCCCGATACGTCCCCTTCCGTAAGGACAATGTCGTATTGCTGCGCAATGTATCCAAAGAGCACGCTCTGAGAGATATCGCGAAGCGCCGAAGAATGGCGATGGCTTGCCGATCGCCAAACCCGGTTGTGCGCTGTGTTTCGATTAGTGGGTTGCGGAATGAGAGCGAGCGTGACCTTGATGTAGTACGCGACTGATGATTGGGCATCGTCGACTAGCGCGATCTCGAACTCCTCGCCGCCAATCGAATTCAACTGGCGGTCAACACGGATCAATCGATATCCATTCTCAGCGCTATACCCCAGCTCCTCACCAATCTCACGCAGCCCGTCGGTTCCCGTTAGAGCGGTATAAAGCGCGGCATTATCTGCCTTGCGAGTTAGTCGCTCCGAGAGCATATCGGAAAGAAAAGCGGAAAGAGTCATGGCGGGATCTCTGAAAAGCTAGTGTCCAGTAATCAACAACGCTATCGGATACTCAAGGGCTCTACAAGCGTTCGCGACGAGCAGAGCACTCGGGCTTCTATACAGCGATTCATGCAACGCTTCCGGCCAAGAAAAGCGCTGGTTTGTTCCGTGCCAACTGAGCGCCCCGTTGCAGCAAGCTCTCGGCACTTTCGTGGCGGACCTGTTCGGCAAAATCGCCCACGCACTCTGCAGCTTGGCTCAAGTACTGCGAGAGCCCGCGACTGTCATTACCTTCCAGCGCTGCTGCTGCAGAGCGCGCACCTGCCTCAAGTGACCCCAACTGATCCGCTGCGGTATCATGGTAATGTTCAAACTGCTCACTGCCTTTCTGCTTGGCCTTGCCGAGTAACGGACTGGCCTCAGTAATGGCATGCACATGATCCCGAGTGCTACAAGGTGCGGGTGGGCCGCATTAGGCGACAAGCGGCCGTTCCATCTGTCCACCAGGCTAGAAGCGATTCACCGCTCACAGCCCGCCGGTCAGAGACGTTTCTCGGTCAAAGCAGTCCATGACGACGCGCATAGTCAGCCAGCCTGCGGTACTCTGCACTGTCAGCTAAGCGCGCCTGCGCCTGAATAATATCTTCCAAACACGGGCGAAGATCAGGAGATAGCCAAGCTTGATCGTCCACCACCGCCGCCAGCAGACGCAATGCATCCGCCGGGAACGCTGTGCATAGTCCCGACTCGCGTAACCTATGCACGGCATAATGCATATGCTCTGTGGGGACAAGCCAATCGTAGACGGCCTCCAAAGCGGCAGGAAATTTGTTCCCAGCCGCGATTGACATTCGGATCAATGACTCAGCAATGATAGGTGTCACTAGCTCTTGAGATTTTGGCCAAACATGTGTAAGCGGCTGGTGAACACGTCTTCCATTTTGATGAGGGCATCGCGTGGTCTGACCGTCATCTCGCATTGGCCGACGCGAAATCCTTGATTACACTGAAAAAGGTTTCAAGAGAGCGGGAGATAAACTTGTCTCTGTGATAAATCGCGTGCAACTGCCGTTTGTGCTCAGGAATCATGTGGTTCAACGTGATCAGGCTCCCCTCGGCGATGAGATCTCCAACCACCCAATAGGAAAGGCAACTGATTCCGACGCCAGCCGAGACCATCCGCTTGATAGCTTCTGAACTGCCAATCTGCCGGGCATTGCGCCAGGCACCCAGGTGTGGAAAAAGCCAGCGCTGAACCTCTTCAGCCGTACCCGATCCCTCTTCGCGTACCAGCCAGCGCGCTTCTTGCAGGTCACTAAGCGAAAGCCGCCCCTTGTGTGCCAGAGGGTCATCCGCCGCTGCGACAATGATCAACTCGTCCTCACACCAGGGCTGCACGGCCAGAGTGGGCTGATGGCTCGGCCCCTCGACCAGGCCAACGTCAATTGACAATTGTGCCGCCTGCCGGGCGATCTCTGCGCTGTTGCCCAGGATGACATCGATCTGTGTCCCGCCGGCACGCTCGGCCATGTGTTGCATCAGCAGCGGCATGATGTAGTTGCCAATCGTCGTGCTGCAACCTACCCGCAGCCGCGCGACCACGTCAGTCCGAAAACCACCCTCGATCTCCAGTGCAGCCTCCAGCAGGCGGATAGCCTTGGGCAATAGTGCCTGGCCGTTTTCGTTGAGCACCAGGCGTTTGCCGACGCGGTCGAAGAGTCGAATATCCAATGCGCCTTCGAGTTCTTGGAGTGCTGCGCTGGTGGCTGACTGCGAAAGAGCGAGGGTTGCGCTGGCTTGGGTGGTTGAACCCAGCTGGGCGATAGCGCGGAAGATGTGGAGTTGCCGAAGTGTGAGCTTCACTTTCTTACCTTGAAAATAGGTATGCCATATTCAAAATATCCGTTTTTCCAGATAGATGCATGCCGCTATTCTGAACCTGTTGCCGCATCGCAATCATTCGGAGGTTTTATGCGCGAGATCAGCCTAATCAAGGTCATGCAGGGCGGCCAGCCGCTCTCGGCGCTTTCCAATCCCAAGGAAGCGATTCGACAGTTCACGCCTAACTGGTTTGCCGCAACGATGGGCACCGGCATTCTGGCCTTGGCCCTGGGGCAGTTGCCGGGTCACAGTGTGCTGCTTACAGGTATTGGGGAGGCCCTTTGGCTGTTCAATATCCTGCTGTTTACCGTCTTTACCCTGATGTACGCCGCCCGCTGGGTGTTCTTCTTCGATGAGGCCAAACAGATCTTTGGGCATTCCACGGTTTCGATGTTTTTCGGCACGATACCGATGGGCCTGGCAACTATCATCAACGGCTTGGTTCAGTACGGCCTGCCGAACTGGGGAGACGGTGTGATCCCCTTGGCCCATGCGCTCTGGTGGCTGGACGTCGCCATGGCACTGGCGTGTGGGGTGCTGATCCCGTTCATGATGTTTACCCGGCAGGAGCACAGCATCGATCAGATGACTGCTGTATGGCTGCTTCCTGTGGTAGCGGCGGAAGTGGCAGCGGCGAGCGGCGGTACCATCGCACCGCATCTGGCTGATATCAGTGCTCAGTTCACGATGCTGATCACCAGCTACGTCTTGTGGGCCTACTCGGTTCCAGTTGCTTTAAGCATACTGGTTATTCTGGTACTGCGTCTGGCACTTCATAAATTGCCCCATGAGAGCATGGCGGCGTCGTCTTGGTTATCGCTGGGGCCAATTGGCACGGGCGCTCTGGGCATGTTGGTCATTGGTAACGATGCACCGGCAATCTTCGCTGCCCACGGCATGTCAGGCGTCGGCGTGGTGGCCGGGGGTATCGGGGTAGTATCGGGTGTCCTGTTCTGGGGCTTGGGCTTGTGGTGGATGCTGTTGGCGCTGTTGATCACCGCGCGTTATGCCAAGGGCGGCATACCCTTCAATCTTGGCTGGTGGGGCTTCACATTCCCGCTGGGGGTATATGCGGTGACCACGCTGAAGCTCGGCGCGACGCTGAACTTGGCCTTTTTTGATGTGCTGGGCATTATCCTGGTGATGATGTTGGCCATCATGTGGCTGGTGGTTGCGACCAAAACCGCTGCCGGTGCATACCGTGGCAATCTATTTGTATCGCCTTGTATCGCGTCGCTGAACGCCAAACGCGCCAGTCGCTAACGATCAGACACTCGCCACGTTCACCGCCCGGGCTAGCGTGGCGACAATGTCTTTAGCGACATCAGGATGCTGACACACCGAAAGCGGGCTTGGGTGCGGCATGGCGAACAGCCTGACCTCGGGGCGATGATGCTCGATTTCGGGTGCAGCTCTTTGAGCCACGCGTCCAGCCAAGACCACGACGCGCAGGCACGGGAGCAGATCCATTACCTCTTTCAGCAGTGTGACGCCCTCTGTGATTTTCGAGCGGGTGATCGCTTCGGCAGGACTGTCCAGCTCCGGCAGCCACGGATAAATATTCCACAAAATGGTCTGCTCGCGCGCGAGGCACGCCTGTTCAAGGAAGCGCTTCAGGTTGCGCTGGGAGGGCCCTGTGTTGTCGCGGGAAACGAAGCGTGGCCACGAGCAATCCCTGGCCGGAGATTCCAGCAATATCAGAACAGACGCATCGACCCCACCATCCAGCGGATCAAAGTACGGCAGTCGTCTAGCTCCCAGGCTCCGGGCGTCTACCCACTTGTTCAGAATACCAGCAGGCTGGGAGTACAGACGATGTCTGCGGGTATCTTGAATATTCATCTAGTCTCTAGCCATCGAGGGGAAACCGTGCTCGCGTCAACGATTGCAAAGCACTATTTACGTGACAATCGCGCGAGTGATATGTTGCTTCCAAGGAGATGGCATTCCTCCTCACAACCGCCCCGTGCTGATGATGCCTACGTGAACCCTGGACAGGGTGCGTAGGTGTGCCCCCTGTCCGCAAATCTAGGACAGGAAATTGACTCAAAATTTCGTATTAACTCTCTATCGCAATCTGCGGTTATCAGCACCTCCTCGGCCCTACCAGCTTCGAGGAGATTTGCAGTCATGCTGAAATCACTCTTTGTCATCGCCATCGGCGCATCACTTGGTGCCTGGTTGCGCTGGCTCTTGGGTATGAAGCTCAACGCTCTGTTCCCGACTATTCCCCCAGGCACTGTAGTGGCGAACATGGTCGGGGGATACATCATTGGCCTAGCCATCGCGCTCTTGGCCACATCTCCCTCCTTAAGTCCAGAATGGCGCTTGCTGATAATCACGGGCTTTTGTGGGGGACTTACCACCTTTTCCACCTTTTCAGCCGAAACAGTTGCCCTCATCCAAGAAGGAAGATTGCTGTGGGCGCTCGGCTCAATTTCATTGCACGTCGTAGGTTCGTTAGCGATGACCGCTGCCGGACTACTTTCCTACCAAATGATTGGTACTCGCTGAGGAAATTGAAATGAAAGGCTATATGGTCGTTTTCTTCACCCAACAAAACCGTCGTTATCAAGGAAAGATGCTCGGCGAATGGATCGTCGACATAGCTAAGGAAATGGGGCTGCGCGGTGCCACGCTATGCACCGGAATCGAAGGTTTTGGACACACTGGAAAACTTCACTCATCGCACTTTTTTGAGCTGGCTGATCAACCTACCGAGATTCGCTTGGCAATGACGGAGGAGGAGTCAGAGCTATTATTCAAGCGACTGGACTGTGAGGAAATTTCGGTGTTTTTCACAAAAACGCCAATCGAGATGGGCACACTTGGAAAAGCGCCTTCCAGCTCAGCCCCGTCTACAACTTCGGAGCTATGAACATGAGCTATACGGACATTTCAGCTGGTAAAGCGATTCCCGATGACTTCTTCACCGTTATTGAGATCCCTGCAAACCACTCGCCGATCAAGTACGAGGTGGACAAGCCAAGCGGACAGATCTTCGTTGACCGCTTCCTCAGCACGCCGATGTTCTACCCGGCCAACTACGGGTTCATTCCAAATACACTGAGCGATGACGGCGATCCTCTCGACGTCCTAGTGATTTGTCCTTACCCGGTATCACCTGGCGTTGTCATTCGTAGTCGCCCGGTTGGTGTGATGTACATGACGGACGAAGCTGGAGCGGATGCCAAGGTGATCGCAGTGCCTCATGAAAAACTCAGCTCTATGTACAGCGACGTTAAGGAGTGCTCAGACCTGCCTGCATTACTCCTCGCGCAGATCCAGCACTTCTTCGAAAACTATAAGGCGTTGGAACCGGGTAAGTGGGTAAAGATGGGGCGATGGGGTAGCGCAGATGAGGCTAGGGAAGAAATCCGCAAGTCAGTAGCTGCCTACGTTCCAAAGAGGCTGATGTCTCACTAGAGAATCTGGACTGTTAGAGTGAACCCACTTATGCGGAAGTAGCTCAGTAATCTCACTCGCCCGCTGTGTTGGCAGGCGGGTGAGCACGTCCTTTAGGTACGCATACGGATCATGTCCATTGAGCCGTGCCGTCTGGATCAAGCTCATAATTGCAGCCGCACGTTTACCGCTGCGCAATGAGCCCGCAAAGAGCCAGTTCTTACGCCCAAGAGCCCATGGTCGGATCTGGTTCTCTGCCCAGTTGTTGTCTATGGGTACAGCTCCGTCATCGAGGTAGCGCGACAGCGCTGTCCAGCGTTTCAGGCTGTAATCGAGTGCTTTGCTGATGGCTGAGCCCTCGGGCACAAGATCGCGCTGGGCAATCATCCAGGCATGCAGCTTTTCCATCACAGGGATGGCTTTTTCTTGCCGTATTCGGCGTCGCGCATCCGGCTCAAGATCGCGGACTTCGCTCTCGATTTCGTACAACAACTGGATATAACGCAGGGCCTGCTCAGCCAGCGTGCTTTTGTTCGTGGCGTGCAGTTCAAAGAACTTACGCCGCGCATGGGCCATGCAGCCGATTTCGGTCACGCCAAGTTCGAAACTGGCTTTGTAGCCGCCAAAATCATCACAGACCAGTTTGCCTTTCCAGTCTTGCAGAAAATTGCGAGCATGCTCTCCGGCACGGCTGAGACTGAAGTCGTACACCATCGCTGCCACGTCCGAGAACTGGCTGGTGGCATAGGCCCATACATAGGAACGGTGAGTCTTCTTCGTTCCCGGCATGAGCATCTGCACGGGTGTTTCATCGGCATGAATGACCTGCTGCCCGAGTACCACGTCACGCAGCGCGTCGACCAGTGGCTGCAACTGTACGCCCGTCACGCCCACCCATTGAGCCAGGGTTGAGCGTGGAATCGCCAGGCCAGCTCGACCGAAGATCGACTCCTGACGGTAAAGCGGCAGATGGTCGGCAAACTTGGCGATCATGACGTGGGCGAGCAGGCCCGAAGTCGGGATGCCCTTATCAATGACTTGCGCCGGAACGGGTGCTTGGATCAGCGTTTCGCAGTCGTCACAAACCCATTTGCCACGCACATGACGTTCAACGGTAAACACACCGGGCGTGTAGTCCAGTTTCTCGCTGAAGTCCTCGCCGATGCGCTTGAGGGCGCAGCCGCATGGGCAGTGGGTATTTTCTGGCTCGTGATGGATCAGTGTGCGTGGAAACTCTGCCGGCAAAGCCCTGCGCTTGGGCGTTTGCTTTTTCTCGGTCGGAGTTATCACGGCCTGCAAGCTCTGAAGCTCAGCTTCAATCGCAGCGATGTCGGTGTCTATCAGATCATCGAGCAGGCTAGCCTGCTCGGGATTCATCTGTTCGCTGCGCTTGGCAAACCTCAGACGTTTGAGCTGGGCGATCTCAAAGGTCAGCTTCTCGATCAGCGTTTTGTCTTGGCCGATCTTCTTGCCCATGAAATCAACGGTCTTACCCATCGTCTCGATTTGTTGGTCGAGTGTCGCGACACGCTGCATCAACTGCCCCGCCAAGGCGCGCAATTGTTCAGGGGGCAAATGATCGAGATCGGGTAGTAAATTCATGGCGCCGATATTGCCGGAGCAGGCCAATCGCGGCGATAGAGCGATAGGCTAATGGCAGCCGTTAAAGGAGTGTGATCGAACCTCCAGCACCTGCGCGCTGCCATGGCAGACCCAACACCAATGCCTGAAGTTGCTGGGTATCCAACTCCATTTCAGCGCCATGGCGAACGCCAGGCCAGTGGAATTTGCCTTGGTTCAGTCGCCGCGCCGCCAGCCATATGCCGAAGCCATCATGCACCAGAACTTTCATGCGATTAGCGCGGCGGTTGGCGAACAGATAAGCACAGTGCGGCTGCGCCGCACCGAACACCGCAATCACCTTGGCCAACGCCGTTTCAGTGCCCGCGCGCATGTCCATAGGCTCGGTGGCGAGCCAGATGGCGTCGATGCGAATCATCGGAGTAGGTCTCGAAGAAAAGTCGAGCAGGTAGCCGCATGTTCAGTGGGCCAGTTCACTTTGATGGTGGCGCGCGGATGCTGGATTTCAACGCAGATGCTAAATGCTGCCGGGTGCAAGTTCGCGCTGGTCAGCGAAACAGGTAATGGAACAAATGCAGGTTGCAGGGCTGTGCTTTTCTGCGCTTGGAGCCGAATCCATTTGTGGACGAGGTTTGCGTTGAGGCTGTGGCTGAGCGCGATGCTGGCAATCGAGGCGCCGGGGTGGGCGCACTCTTGAATGATTTGGGCTTTGAAAGACTTGGAATAGGTGCGACGTGTTGGCTGCATGAAATACCCGCTTAAAAGGCTAGAACTGGTGTCCACTTAAATTAGGTGGACACCATGGCCTTCGGCGGTAGTGTCGGGAAGGTGTGTTTGCCGGACGGATACAAACATGTCGCCAGAAGGGCAAAATCCGATTCTGCCAGTACTCCTCCCGCTGCTCTCCTGCCCCCTCCAGCGCTTGCGAAAGGGATTGAGCAGAATCTTGTAAAGCTTTCAAAGGAAAAGCGGCAAAAGCCAGACGGAATTCCTCAGAGCTATATCCTTCAAGGGGACCTAGGGCTGCATAGGTGAAAATCGCAGCAAACTGTTCATCGTGTTCCCCTAAATCCTCGTAATGGCCAGCGGTATCGAGGAAATCAGCCTTGAAAGCCAAGAGAAGCGGACGATATAGGCGCGGCGACCAAAGGAAACCCTCCCACGCCCTTCTAGCTTCGACTGGATTGTTAACCCAGCTGAAAAGCGGAAGTAGATTAGCCCTTGTCCAGGCCTCATCAACTCTGAACAGAGAGATGAGCCTGGACGCGAGTAAAACCCTGCCATGACGGTATCTTTCCACTCGTGCGTCGCATAGCTCCGTGAATAACAGACTGATCTCTTCTGGGAGTCTATCGTCATCGCTAAGCTCAGATTTCTGCCAGATATGCAGCAGCGCTTGGGTTACGTGGCCAATCGGATGGTTGATGGCTTCGGTAACCGGCTGGTTGATCGGTTCGCCATTACTGGTCATGCCCGTATCCGCATCAAGAGGTAGCCCCATTACTCTGCGGCAAAGCCTCAAGAATACTGCGAGGCCTTCAAAACTGGACTTGGAAACCTCATCAAGCCAGCGTGTGACATCGTAAATGGCATCGGAGAGAACCTCATCCGGCATTGCTTCAATCCATGGCGCTACGTGACGCCACGATTTTCGAGCAACACTTGACTCACTCCATGCCTGGAGAGCCTCCCGCCAACGCCTCGCAAGCCACTGTCCCTCCTTCGCGAGGTCCACAAGAGCATAGAGGCTGTTGAGAAGATGCTTTTTACAGACTTCCCGCCATGTGTCCTGATCGAAAAATTCATTTTCGGCTGGGGGATTCCGCAGCCATTGAACGAGCGCCTTACGCTTATAAGGTGCAAGCCTGATAACTCGCTGCTCCTCATAATCTGGGTCTCCGGTCCCGCTCATCCAATGAGAAAACTCATCGCTTTCGTTTTTCGCCAAGCGCAGATGCGGGTATGCCGCTGATAATTCATCAAACCTTTGCTGAGCGCGATTACCGAGGATAAGTCCACCCAGTCGGAGCTTCGCCAAGGTCCTCCAAACCGCATAGTCTACACGCTGTTGGTAGTGCTCATCAGTAATGTCCTCTACGAAATTTTCTCTCGGAGGCCCGAGCAAAACCGCCGCCTCCAGCATTCCTTGAGCCGCCAGAGATAGCCTTTGCCCTTGCAACACAAGCAGGCGATACACCTCTCGCTTCGTGGAAATTGACCACAACCACCACCCATTATCTCTCAGTAGCCATTCAGACCACTCATCTGAGGGAATAGCGCCATCCTGGCTCGCTGCAAAGAACGCCAGACGCTTGAAGGTGGGGTACGGAATCTCAAACCAACCGCGCGCGATCTTCGCGGCAGATTCAGGGTGCTCTCCAAAATTAGCCAACCATGAATCACGTAGCAGCTCAATGAGGACCACCCATTCGCGGAACCCGCGGTTTTGCCAGTGATGGCTTACCGAAGGTAGATCCCAGAATGAACGATCCTCAGAGGAATCAGCACTGCCTAATTCCTGCAAAAGGTCCAAGGCATCACGAAGCAATGCCTGGAAATCTTCAAGGAGCAACGGCAAGGCAGATGTCCACTCTCCATGAGAAGATTCGGAGAGCGTGGATCTCACATGATCAGAGCTTAATACCAACTCCCAATTCACTAGATGGCGCAGATTCGTTGGTGAGACTTCCACATCGTCCGACAATCGAAATGGCTTGGATATGGCAACCACGGGTGAAAGCAGCATCCGCAGTTGTAGTCGAAGGCTTGCAGTCAAACCATCCCGTTTCAATCGCTCGGCCCAGCTGTAAAGGTCCAGCTCTCTCCAAGGCGACTTGATCCGCTCAGCTAGGAACAACCCCCACAGCTTGCGCATGAGAGGTCCTGGCACCGCCCTCGGGGAGCTTTTCCGGATGGCATTTAATTCAGAGATGTTTCCTTGGGTCTCAAGCTTGGCTAGCTGCCCCAATTTATCCTGGATGAGAAATGCAAGACGCTCATGGGCGCATGCCCCTCGGGCAGAGAGCCAAAGCAAGAGGTCCGGATCATCGAGGTGTCTTACAAGCCATCGAGCTATCTGGAACATCACATCATCCCAGTAACCCGAACGCCCTCCGAGGAACGTCATCGGCGCTGCCAAGTGATAAGGGGTTGGCCTTTGAACCAGACTGAAGCTGAGTTTTTTGTCAGGCTCCTCGTGGGGAGAAATCCCAAAGCGCCCGAGATCTGAGTGGCTGTAACGTGGATCACTGAACGCGTCCAACAGCCACTCCAAGGACGGGGCGGGGCTGAAATCTGCAAACCTACGCGCCGGTATCCCTGAGCTATCCGAAAGTGCCCACATCATACGCCCGACAAAATCATCCTGCCGAGTGCTAGATGAGGGCTTGGACAAAGCGTGGGTGGTTACGATCCGCTCCTTTCCAGTCGTCCCATCCTTGTACGTCTCAGCCCAAACTTTCAGCGTCTGATGCAGCCCTCTATGTGAGTTAGCGCCAGGTTGGGTGTGATACAGAATTGGAGCTACGCCTTTGGCCTTCCACTCGGCAGTCTTTTGGCTTTCATCCCCAGGGCTACAGGAACCGAATGCCCATGCTTGGGGAGTGATTTCGCCCAGCATACGGTCAGCCGCCAACGCATCCATCATGTAGCGCAGAACCGGATCACTGACACTGTATCCGACGAAGCAAACCACGTAGTTGCGGAATAGCTCACTGACGAATCGGGCTGCCCAACGCTCGGTCAGGTACGCAAGTCCGAAGTCACCGCTTGTGATAACGAGTCGGTTGAGTTCGTACACGGTAGGTTTACTCGGCAGCAAGCCGTGCAGGTAAACCACCCCATCCCAGCGACTTTTTTTAGGAAGAGGAAGCATCGGGGCAGAGTAGGAACTGAAGGGCTGCTTTATGCGCCGGGCTGCGGCATCGAAGACTCGATCAAAATTTGTTGTGACAAGACGCAGCGCACCGGTCCGATTCCTCCCCAAACTCAGTAACGCTGCGTGCGTGTCTGTTGCCCCTTTGCGCCGAAGATTGGGCGTTAGTGCCCGTGCCAACGCCTCTCGAACGGCGGCCCGCCCGTTCGGCAAGCGCCGCTCAAGTAGATCCAGGGTGGCATCGAACTGATAGTTGTCGAAGGCCTTCTGCTCTGCGCTGTCGAAATTGGTAAGCGCCTCTTTGTAAATGAGCTGTACTAAGCCTTTGAAATCCAGGAGCCCAGCTGGGTAGGAGATACCTGCTCCGCAAAAGAAAACCACCCTTCCCTCTTCATGGGCCTGAAGCAGCTCGTCTGGGATATCCGGACCGTTCGTTACAAATTGCATCCCTGCTCCACCTCGCACCTGATGGCGACAGGCCACCTATCGATGGCCTATTTAGCACGGGTGGCTCGTTTTTACCATCGAAGGACGCTAGCTGAATGTTGCCATCCGGAATCTCTACAAGATGAGACTAAGGCGTAGCCGTACACCGGCCATTTGAAACGCCCCTAGGTTCGTACACACCTTTGGGGCGTCTGCTTTGGGCCGATTTCAGCCCCTCGGCGAAGGGCAACTTTGGGTCGAATCGCGACGGTCATTCCTCGACCGTCGCTGGACGCTGTCAGACCTCCGTCTGCTCTGCCATCTCCAATGCGTCATCGACTTCAATGCCCATTCGTTTGGCAAGGAATATCAGCGCTTGACCGGTAGCAGCGATGCTCCATTTCTGACCATGGGTGATGGAGTCCGCGCCTATTTGGTCACCGATCGAAGTGTGGTGGGGTTCAGGACGAAAGTGCAGGCTCAGCAGTTTCTGGGGCAATTGCAGGAACTGTTGGCCAGGTTCGGTCTATCGCTCAACGCCTCGAAAACACGGCTGATTGAGTTTGGTCGTTTTGCCGTGATGAATCGCAGGAAACGAGGTTTGAGAAAACCGGAGACTTTTGACTTCTTGGGTTTCACCCACTGTTGCAGTGTCAACCGACGCGGTGACTTTCAAGTACTGCGGCTGAATGTCAAAAAGCGTATGCGTGCGACACTTCTTGCGATCCGTGAGGAGTTGAGTCGCCGGCGTCATGACCTTATCCGGATTCAAGGGCAATGGCTAAAACGTGTGGTGAGCGGTTACTTCAATTACCACGCGGTGCCGGGAAACCTGATACGTCTTGGCGGTTTTCGTCTGGCAGTGTGGCGTCTCTGGCGGCAAGCTCTCAGGCGTCGCAGTCAGCGCCATCGGCTTCAATGGTCACGTTTTAGACGCCTTGCTGACCTCTATATACCGAGCCCTAAGAGTGCACATCCTTACCCTGAGGGTCGTTTCGCGTCACACACCCGAGACAGCATCCGTATGCGGTAGTTCCGCACGTTCGGATCTGTGCAGGGGGTGGCAGGTAACTGCCATCCCTACCGCGACCGAATATACTCGCTATCCACCTAGCAAGATTTTTTGTCTATCAGATACTACGCTGGATTTGGTGGCATCTCTTGGATGCCACCAAATCTGTTCGATTATTAATTTAAAATTGAAGGAAACTTAGTTTGGCGATAGAAGTTGATCCAGATGCTTAGCTAGCTTCTGGATGAAGGTATCATACTTTTCTGGATCTAAGTACTCCTCCACGATCTGGGCAATCCGTTCACTTGATGCCGAAACTGATCCTTTCTTAAGCACCGCCCGTTCAACTTCAAACAACCATTTTTCATCGCTTGGATCTGGGCTTGGCTCCGGGAGGCCGGGGAATCTCTCCGCATCAGTATAAATTTTGTTTAAGTCAAGCATCGCGATAAATGACGGTTCAAGGTACATGATTTGAGTCGTACCACTTGGTTCTATTCGTCTGGCCATACGCTTGGAGTGCGAGTCTCCGTCGAGAACGAACACAGCATATTTGCGTGAGTCGCGAAGAAGCTCGAAAAGGCGGACAGATTGCGCGAGCCCGCCCAACGCTACAGCACTCACATCTGAAACCCCTAACCGCTGCACTAGACCAAAACTTCCACGCATTACGTCTACAAAGCGCTCGTCGAATTTTCCTTCAACAAAAAGGGTGAGGTCGATCGCCTTTTTCTTAGGCGGGTGCTCTGTTACGTTAGGCTCTAACGCTGCTTCTGCCTCACGCTCAGCTTTAGCCTCCTTCAAAACCTTTGCCGTGCCTTGGATTCGACCAGCGCGCGCAAATAGTGGCGTCCAGCCATTGCCCCTAGCCCAGATCACAGGTAAGGATGTATTTGGAGTGTTGTGATCAAAAACCAGCAGACCACCAATACTGCCGTAACCCAAGTCTGACCGCGCGGCAATTCGACAGTAACGTTTGATACGATCCAAGGTTCTGGCACGCTCCGACATGGGAAGTCCGTTGTAAAAAATGCCATCGAGATCAGTCACTGTGTCTTTTATCGAGTATTCAAGGGCAGAAATCACCGAGGCCCCCGTCTCCTCGATCACTCTAGAGATTCCCTCTACGTAACCGGCAACCGTAAGAACATATACGTTCCGTGATCTTGACAAGCTGTGTACTTCCTCGATTACATGTGCAATGTCAGTTGCTATCGACTGTCCAGTTCCAATGACATCATCTAGCAAAACGATGTTATCAATTCTACTGAAGTCGATATCATCCTCCTCATCCTGCGTGAAGAAGTCAGCCTCAGAAATCTGAGCTGCTAACCTATAATGGTAGGCCATCACGGCACCACTTTTTGACGCCTGACCAACACCCGCATAGAGCGTGTTTGATTTTTTGATCGGTGTGCCTTTTTCGATAGCTGCTCGCTCCAGCTTGGCCTGAGCAACTTGAAATGCAGCACGGACGTCTCGTTGGGCCAGCACATCAATGTTTTCGAGAATGCGGATAGCCAAGCCGTAATCGTCTCGGTCAAATTGCAGTACCCAACGAATAACGTGGTCAATGGGGACGGACACTGGCCAGTCCCTAATCGCACGCTCTACCCGTTCGATCTCAGTGGCTATGGAAGATGGCAACGCGTTGAGCATTCCTTGACTCCAAAAATAATTTTCCGCGTGAACTGTATCATGTGGGACCTAGATCATAGCTAGATGACAGGAATCCACTATTGCTACCCGCACGAGAGGCAGCAGTGGGTCGACAGCAGCCAGTCGCGATTGACCGCTACCGACCCACAGCGGCCCTTCGCAAAGGGCCGAAATCGGCCAAAAGCAGCCGTATCGGCAATGACAACTTTTAGCCCATAGACTCGTTGTGGCTTTGATCAGTCAACGGTGCCGGGTTCCGAGCAAGGCAGCAGAACATCAGCACCATGGATTGGTGTGTCCGGGACGATACCGGCTTCCAACTCAAGTAAGCGCTGATGCCCAGGATGACTCTCCACTGCGAGCGCTACCAGCCGACGGCAGTTCACCATATCGTTCGCCATCCGGTACCGCTCTGCTAAATCCAGTGAAATCGCTGCTTCATAAAATCGTGGGAAACGTATTCCACTAGGAGAGCCACGTCGTTTGAAATAAGTCTTAATGGTTTGATCGTGTACCTCCAAGGTCCATCCAGGAGCCTTACCTGCGACCGTGTGTACTAGGAGAGCTTCCGGTGAAGGCTGCGATAGGTCTTGATGGATCAGCTTTTCCATCTTCTCAGATACAGGCGCCTTCTGCTCTACAGGGACCACCATGTTAAATAGTGTATAGAGCGCCAGGTACGGTAAACGCGGGTCTCTCTTAGCGCCCAACACATCATGAGCTACCGCACTCAAGACCGGGCGCAAGTCTGTAAGCACCGCACCCTCCTCACCCAACTGGCAAGAAACCAATTGCTCTAAAAAGCCCTCGAGCTTGCTTCGCCCAGCAGCCAGTAAGTCTCCTTCCTCATTACTCACCCAATACTGAGGGGCCATTCGCAGTTGAACGATTTTGGTCCTCTCCAAGTAGTAACCAGGGTATGGCTCTCGATCTAGGGATGGCTGACTAGCTACGAATTTAATAATCACGTTACGCATCAATCGGGATAACCCTTGGAGGGTTAGATAAGCCTTGCGTTCGTGAAGCACTGTTTCACCATAGCCATGACCAAGCACAACTACGCTAGGTAGTAGCATGAGCTGATGTACATATTTAGAGCGGGCCTGATAGGCCATGGACAAGGCCTCGGCAATGTCGGTGCTAGAGAGCGCCTGGCCTGGGACTAACGTTACGTCGCGAAAATATTCGGGCGGTGTATAAGCAATCGCGAACTCGCGGAAGCGACGTGCCAACGCCGTATGCTCCACTTTTATCAGCGCATCCCGAACCCTTTGTCCCAACGCTTGGTCCGCACCTGTCAAAGCTTCGTCAACTGCTTGCCGCTTGCGCTGGTCGTAGGAGGCCCAATCGCTTTCATGACCATCAAAATCCTGCGCTAGCGACTCTACCGATGCCACCAGCAGCGTGTACGCCAACTCCAGGTCATCCGCGATCCGATGCATACCGTTTATGTACGTCCGGATCGCTCTCATTACACCGCGATAGGTCTGACGCGGCAAAGCGATTAGCTGGCCAACAAACTCTTGGAAGAAAGCCACTTCCTCAGGCTTACACCAAAGCTCTGGCTCGAAGAAGCGGCTAACAAATTGATGCGGAGATGCACGAGTTGCTAGGCCCTTTTTTCCACTGGTCAGGCGCCGAGCGAGATCGATATCTGGTGAACATACGCAATTCAGCGCAAATGAAGCCACAACTGCAAAATCGCTTAGGTAGGGTTCAGCGCCACAGGACACGAGTACTCCTGGCCCCTCCTCCTCTGCCTCTATCCTTTCCTGCATCTCATAGACGACTACAGTCGGCTGAATCGAACTTATTGAAGATGGCACCAGCTTTCCTGCTGCCGTTTCTACTACAACCTCAGGCGCGAGATTGGCGTTGGTATAAAGCATGCCGCGTAACAAATTTTCTCTCCCTACGGGGAGACTGAAGAGCTTGCCAGTGGCAATCTGAAGCATACGACCTCCAATATTCCTCAGTGGCCCAGCGCCATTAAGCGGTTCCTGCCTCAGAAACTACTCCGGAGTCTGGAACTCTTGCCCTGTCATAACGCTGTCGTTTATTCCTTCCAAGTACTCCGTCAAAGTCGTTATCACGCGGCGAAACGACATGCGCTTCACCTTCCCATTCTGCAAAAATATGCAGTGCCCAAGGTCATAGTCGCCTTCATTTGGAAATCCGGCGGTATCAGCTGGCATGTTAATCATTCCCATAAACTCGCCAAGTACACCGACCACTACTCCAAAGCAGTCCTTGCCAGGCATAATGAGCACACATGAGCAACTGCTTTGCTGCACAATAATTCTGAACATTTGTAAATTGCTTGGATCGTGTAGCTCTTGCTCGCTTTGGAAGCGGGTGTAAAGCCTGACATCTGGCCGAATATCAGCCAGAGAACTAGCGTTTACTATCTTGCGGGCTTCTGAGTGCATGACGCCTTTTCGAAACAGATCTCCATATGCATAGAAACCCGCGGCCAGAGCTACCTTTGCTACAAATTTGATGTCTGCGTTTAGATCCAGCCTCAGGCCATCGATTTTTACCTGACCTCCTCGGCGCTCCCCTTTTTCCAAATATTTACGTTGCTTTACGTCGTAAATCTGTAAGCCGCTTTTTGAAAAAGTTATTTGTACGGGGGAGCCGTCAATCAGTGTCGCTCGGCGGGCTACTGGCTGCGGCTGGGCTCCCGAATGACCTTTGGCATTCGCCTTGTCCCGGTTAAAAAGCATCAAAAAGTCATTGGCCACAGCGCCATCGACTTTTGATCCCACGGCATTATTGAACTGCCTATCTGCCTGAATGCAGAAGCCGTCGAGCCCCCCGAGCGACATCGGGATGATGTGCTCTTTGCTCAGATCTGCACTGGGGCCATCTAAATAGATGCAGTAGTCGCTCATTACATCAACTCCGTGTTTGATTCTCGTCCGGTGATACGACTTCTGCTCTTGGCCGACAGCAGAAATCCATGGAGGGCTGCTTTGGGTCGTTTAGCGCCTCTGGATTGGGTTGACCATCCTTGTCCTACCTCACATGGAGGACAAGCCATGCCCGGCGAGCGAGTAGGTGAACGCGGCACTCCAAGCGCGGTTATCGACTTCTCCGTCGTTGTCATAGCCACTGCTGCGGTAGCCCTCTGCACGCCCGCTCTGGCTCGCATTCTTTCCTGTCGAGCCACTGATGAACGCGCGTAGATCCGTTTTCAACGAACCCTCGGGGAGCGGGTGAGTATAGGTGAGTCCGATGAAGTGTTGTACTTAGAAATCTTCTAATTTCGCGTAGTAATACTGTGCTGTCAGATTTTTCGAGACGGCATAATCGGCACCGGCAAACACGAAGCTGTTCACGAAGCGCCCGATGTTCGCGTTGTTCGCACCTAATATCGCCAGCCCTTGGTTATCGGTGGAGTTTCGCCCTTTCGCCTGAGTGAGCTTGCCTGCAGTAATTGTTAGCCCTTGCACTTCCTTGCAGCTGATCTGCCCGGCTTCATAGGTTTGAGGCAATAGCCTTCCATCGTTGTGAATCACTACGGGGAGGGTCGGCAACAGCGTACCGTGGCGCACTTCTGTCTTGCCGACACGCGCTTTGAGGGTGGGACCCAGGCTGGAAAACTCATCCACGGCACGGCCGTCACTGTCCGACCCAGCCGCGTGCCCGGCGTCGAACACGGGCAGTAGGCACGGAAGGTCACTGCTGGGAAACTTTCGACACACGCGCTGGGCGTCCGCTTTCTGAGTGGAGCCAAAGCAATTCGCGTTCTGCGCCAAACCCGCTGCCCGCTATGCACCCGCCATACGCGACAGACGGCCGATTGAGGACGCTCCTGCGCTCTACGCTTAGAAGGCGATGGGGAGCGAGACAGGAATCATGAAAATCCTCGAACGCGTGGAAAGCGAAGCGGTCACCGATGTCCGCTGTGATGTCTGCAGCGAATCCACCCGGCTGGCGACCGGCAGCTTGCAATACGGCAGGCTAGAGGCGCAGTGGGGCTCTAGGACGGCACACGACGGTGAGCGTTATGAAGTGCACTTGTGCGAGCACTGCTTTTTACGACCCTCGCCTACCTCCGACAAGAGCGGCGGACCATCCATTTTTTCGAGGATGACGCCCGTCCTGGCGAAGACGAATTGGGTTTGGTCAGCCGTCACGACTGATTCCGCGACGGTGGCTGGCAGATATCTTCAGACCCGCCCAGCTATCACGGTTGTGAACAGGCGTGGCGGCCCGGCTCCAGGGTGATCAAGGCCACAGCCGAGGAGACCAGCTTTTAATAGACAGACTCGCAAAGGCCGCGACCGCCTTGTGGCGGCCGCGCCATATCGTGGTGTTCACCGCCGGAGGTATCTCCGCTGAAAGCGGCATCCCGTCGTTCCAATCAGTTGACCGGCCTTTGGGCCCGCCACGATTCGCAGCACCTGGAAACGGAAGGCCTTTCGCGAGAATCCAGCGCTGCTCTGGTATTAGTATCTGTGGCGGCGCCAACAGGTGCTGCAAGACCAGCCCAATGCCGCGCACCAGGCGATTGCCTAACTGGCTGGCAGCGGACGCCACCTCACGGCGATCAACCGGGCACTTGTCCCGCGTGGGTATCATCAAAGGCTTTGGTGCAACGTGCACGCGACACTCTACTCGCTCACGGCTATAGCTCGTGTGTCGATGCGGTGAAGTCGCAGCTGGGTAGCACCGGCTTTAGGAGCAACCGTCCTGTGCAACCTGCAGCAACTGCTGCAACTTCCTCAGTTTGTCAGACGATAGAGTACAGGCCTTGATTGGCAGTTTAGCCCTGCGCCTCGCAGCCGATGCCGCCATAGCCGCGGACCGCGCTCGCCTGCAATGGCTGCGATGAGCAATCGATCAGCCTTGATTCGACACGGCAACTTGCCCACTACGCACTTCTGAAGCCCAGCACGTCCTTCTCTACTATTATCGTTACCATCTTTCCATTTGTAGATGGTGGACTGCATGCCGGTGGTTCAGGTTATAGCTAAGGTAGTGGTCGACGACACGGGAATCCAGAGCGAGATCCCTGTCTTGATTACTGAGCATGGTGTGGTCTCCTCGTTGGTTGATTACCTCCTGGACAACCACCACCTCAGTCCCAGCTGGCAGCGTTCGGTCACTCAGGCCACTAAGCTGCTGCTGGAGTACATGGAGGCCAGCCAGCACCACTTCTCCGCCCCTCGTGTCCTCTTCCAGACCTTCGCGTCACGCCTGTATACCGGGACTATTGGAGCTGACGGGCTAGATCCATCAGGTTTGGGCTGGATTCCGGCCAGTCGCCAGACATCTAACCGTCATGTCTCAATCCTCAGAGGCTTCACTGACTACCTGGCAGATCTGTACGACGCTCCGACCATGAATCCCTTAGTGACTGCCAGTACTTATGATCAGCGTCTTAACTATGCTGCTTGGCATCGCCGCAACAGTCATGACTTTCTGGGGCACATCAAAAGCAAGGCGATTTCGGAGAGTGTTGAGCAGGCACGGAATATTCGAGGCCGGCGTGTGCTCAGCAAAGCTGATAGCGACGTAATAGCGTTCCCCGAGAAGCTTTTCCAAGCGATGTATATGCATGGTTTTGGTGGAGCTGCTGATCCTAGATGTGCAGTTCGAGACCAACTGATACTGATAATGATGCATGGGGCGGGCTTGCGCGAGAGCGACGCACAGCACCTTTGGATAACGGATGTGGAAGATCACCCACTGATCGAGGGCGGTGCTATGGTTCGTGTCTACCATCCGGAAGAAGGCAGGGCGCCAAACAACTGGAGAGGTCGCAAAGGCACTACAACACGCGCAGCCTACTTAAGGGAACAATATGGGTTAATGCCTAGGAGCCTTCGCCAAGGCACGAAACGTGTCGGGTGGAAGACCAGGTTGGTGGACCACGCGGATAACTACATACAGCTTCACTGGTTCCCTCCACGCTTTAGCGTGCTTTTTATGAAGCTTTGGAGGGTGCATATACGTTATCTGACCACTGTAGAGCGGCACCATCCATACGCCTTCGTTTCCTATGAAAATTCCGTCGCTGGCCAGCCGTATACTCTTCAAGCCCTGAACGGCAATTACAAGCGAGCTCTGGCGCGCATTGGAAAAACCATTTCAAAGTCTGAGGGTCGTTCCACCCATGGCCACAGGCACGCTTTTGGTCGGCGGTTGAGGAAGGCAGAGATTCCCCCGCAGATTATCCGCAAGGCTATGCATCACTCCTCCCTGGAATCGCAGAAGAGATATACCGCACCAGGCATTGCAGAGGTTTCCACCACGCTTACTGCCGCTGGGGATAGGCTCGATGAACTGGCCGTCAGTGGCAAGATCATTTCGCCATTCAACGATTGGCTCGAAGTGCTGCCTGAACCCCTAGAGAATTTAGATTCGCCAGAAATTCGTTATGGAGCCAAAAAACATTGACTCGCACATTACGCCGCGGCTCGCGAAATGGCCGTTCTTCGGACATGAATTTTGACTGGCTCGTACAAGAGCGTGGCGAAGCTTGGGATTGCTGGCGCCAGCTCTTATCCGGCTGGATATCGACTCAGACCGGTTCGATTGGTGTGAAGATCAACGCAATTAATTGGTTCATGACCAATTACATACCGGCGGTGCCAGGTGGGGCCAGTCCAGACGTATTCTTCCAGGTCGCAGATAAGGGTCTGCTGCCTGAGTTAAGGCCGCTTATGGAAGTGTCCATGAATGCCGCGACTGCTGTAAAAAACCAGAACTGGATCGTGGATCTGTTTAGTTGGATCATCACCCAGAGCTACAGCGAGCCGAATGACTCTGGCGTATCTATAGCCCTGGTCAAGAATCCGTTCGCCAAGCGCAAGGAAAAGACGGTAATCACCGAGACTGTGCACAACCCCTTGCCCTACGCATACATTCGGGAACTTCGCGAAATTCTGTGCCCACAGCTCAGGGGGACATTCCGCAACTGGGAATGGGCCCAATCACAGTCCGGCCAACGGCGCTCTGATTTTGGAGATTGGTTTCCGGTCGATCAGTCAGCCATCGATGCTGATGACCCGGACTGCGTATGGCGCTATAGAAATGATGGCTACGAAATGTGGTCGCCCATCAGGTCAATAGCGCTGTACGTAAAGCTTCATTTGCCACTTCGCACCTATCAGGTACGTTTCTTGGACTCTGGTGAAGCAGATACATGGCGGTACGAATCTGGAGAGTGGATTCTGAACAATCGCCATGAATTCTGCCTAGGTCGTGAGGGTAACCCTTGGAAACGAGGGGTCTTCTGCCGAGTTCACCACCAAGATATCGGCGAAGTCATGACAGGCCTCTACATCAGTACAAACAAAACGGCAGATCAGAACAAGGAGTCTCGCGAGCGCGGCTACACGATTCCATGGCAGAACGAAGATGTTCTGTACTGGCTGGAACGCCTGAGGAACTGGCAAGAGAAATACAATCCCATAATCGGTCCTACGCCTTGCGCCGAGCTGGCCGAGAAGCACTTTGGCAGTGTCAAATCTCTAGAGCAGAGGAAAGACATGGGATCGATCTGCTTCCTTTTCCGCGATCCCACAGCGCCTTCAGGGGAGCGTCACAAGCCTATGGGAGGCTACACACTGCCCAACCTATGGTATCGATTGCTCTCCACGCTAGAGGATCGAGTTGCTGCCCGGGGCCACACACTCTCAGACGGCTCTAGATTGCGGTTTGTAAAGCCTCCCGGTCCCAAGAACGTGCTGCCTACCAAAACGGATTATCCACTCCATAGCCTCCGTGTTTCGCTTCTGACGTGCTATGCCATGGAAGGTCGGGTTCCGATTCAGGTGCTATCCAAGCTGATTGCAGGTCACTCTAGAATCATCATGACTTTGCATTACACCAAGCCGACCCCCGCGATGGTGTCCGAGGTGATGGACGTTGCAAGTGGGCGTATCAGTGCTGCCCAAGATGAAACCCTGAAGATCTTCCTTCGAGACGCTGAGATGCGTCAGATCTACTCTAGCACGGCGTTCATTGATGGCAGCGCAATAGAAATTGCGTTGGCTAATCGCAACGCCATTGGCTGGGAGCAGCGTCACATAGGCTTGTGTCTCGTAGGCGGCAACAGCACTCGATCTGATGAAATGAGCAATATAGGCGGTTGCTGGAACGGTGGTGAGATTATCACTCATAACAGTAAGGGCCCCGTCTATGGCCCAGTTCCACACGGCCTAGAGAACTGTTCCCGCTGCCGATGGTTCATCACGGATGCACGCTATCTACCAGCACTTGTGGCTCATCTCAACGTGCTGAGCTATCGAGCCTCTCTCGTCTCATCCCTTGCCGTTGGGATCGAGCAAGAACGGGACGAGCTGCTGAACCAAAGGTATTTCGCAGAGCAGGAAAAACGCCCATTCCTTCTGCACACGGAGCTGCAACAAGCTGAAAGGCGCTATGAGAAGCAGATCAAGGAAGCTGATGAGTATGCGAAGGACTTGGTTTCCTGCTTCCAGATCATCAGCAAGATCGTCGCAATCGAAGAGGGTCGCGATACAGCTGATTCTGCCACGAAGTTGGTAGCTGTGGGGTCTCTGGAGGATATCCAACGGCCCATCTCATTCATTGAAACTAGTAGTGAGCTGTGGCAGATCTCTCAGCTTTGCGAGGATGCTGAAATCTACGCAGATTTGACGGATGAGCTGAGGGCCACACCTGCCATCGAGAAGCGCTCCCGCGCTCTGAATCATCTGCTGATGCGAGGTGGCTACGCACCCATTTTGATGGGAATGGATGACCGCCTTCAGCTTATCGTTGGGAACGCGATGATGAGGTCTATGGCGTTGACGCTGTCTCCTAGCAATCAACTGGAGGGATTCCGAGAAGTTTCTAGCCTGCTCGAGGCCGGAGAAGGACTAATGCTTTTACCAGCCGCCATGGAGTCACTAGAGCGCCATACAAAGCAGCCGGTAGCAAAGCTATCCGATCTAATCGCAACTACCTCAAAACAAGTCCGGGAAGCCATACGTGATCGATCCACAACTCATCTTTGAAGAGCTGGTAGGCCAAGCTACTAAACAGCAAGCTAGGTCCCTATCGGTGCTGCATGGCGTCCTAAAGGCTCATGAGAAAACGGGGAGTCGCAACTTCTCAATTGCCACGATTGCCAGGCTTTCCGTTGAGGCTGGAGGGCCATCTGCCTCAACGATCCGCAATAGTGGAGGTTTCCGTTTCCGCCAACTGATTGAGGCCTGGGCTGCGAGCGTGGGCACAGATAGGAAACTGCCTGCGAAGCCCAAGGGTCGGGAACTACCAAGCGACAACGAGCTGCTTAGACGTATTGACGATCCAGCTCTGCGAGCGGTGTTTACTCAGGTCTTGGCCGAGCGCCGTCGCTATTTGGCTGAACTTAACCTTCTGAAATGCCAAACGGGCATCGTTGTCGACCGCCGTCCGAATGTGGTCGAGATACTCCAAGAGAGCGAGTCAGTTCAGTTGCTGCCCTCATTGAAAGGGGTTCTGAGTGAGATGGAGATCACAGCTCTCAGGGCAGCTATATCAAATGATTTCTTCAACAGCCAAGGCTGGATGGTGACCACGGCTGGCCAGGTGAAAGGGGATTCTGGTGAGATCTACAAGCATGGGTATGTACCTGCGATCAGTAAAATCCTGAAGGAAATCGAATGATCTGACAAGCAAATTAGTGGGTGTATAGTACATTGCCTTGGTACATGTACTAACTTCCCGTAGCGGCTCCAGGCCCTATCCTTGCTGGCCATTGACTATCTTAGTATAGTAGATGATCTTATCTGTGACTATTTAGTTTAGTTATCTACCAGCGTCAACCAAGCGCGGCGGCACGAAGTAAACAAGTTCCCGCTCAACTGTGCCTAGACCCAGATCTTTCCCGTCCCCACGGAACCATCACAACGCAAATCTCTCCAACCCCGCATCCGGTATTCCAGTCACTGGCAGGATGCCGGTCCACCCCAACTGACAAGGACGCTCCGCAATGCGCACCATGCTGCTCCCTTTAGCCATCCTCACCACCGCACTCGTCGGCTGCTCGGACCCCAAGAAAGCCTCCGAAGAAAACTTCGAAAAAGCCGCGCAGGCCTGGCTGGACAAGGCCTACCCAGAGTGCCTGGTCACATCGACGTTCCCGATGAACACCCTGGAGTTCGACGTCTACGGCACTAACAAGACCTTGAATGCCTTGGCCGAGGTCGGCGTGCTGACAGCCGTGGAGACGTCTCGCAAAGACTATCCCGAAAACATCTTTCAGAAAGCCCGTACCGAAATCAAATATCGGTACGAACTCACTGACGAAGGCCGCAAGTACCTCAAAGATGACGCGCGTACGAAGCCTGATGGCACCGTCATCCCGGGCCTGTGCATCGGCCGCGCAAAGGTCGACAAGATTGAGCAGTTCAGCGAGCCTGGGGACATGATGGGCCACAGGATTTCTGAGGTGACCTACACCTACAAGGTCGACGATCTGCCCAAGTGGGCCTCCACCCCGGCGTTGATGGACGTCAATAGCGACGTCAAACGCATGGTTGCCAGCCAGGAAAAACCCATCCGCGAAAAGCGCGCCTTCGTATTGACGAACAATGGCTGGATTCACGAGCGGCTGTTCCGCGAGTAACGGGCGTCAGTGCAGGCTGCGACGCCCTCGTATAGGGGGCGTCGCCCTTCCCCACTTCCTGCAACATCACTACGCCCACACGACCTAACGCGTCCCCGGCACCCAATCAAGAATCTCGTCGATCCCCAGGCACCGCGGTTCCACTTCCAGCGTCCGCCCATGTTCGAGAATCCCTGCCGCCACATCACGCATGGCCATGTAGGCACTGCGCAGCATGTGGTTGGCGTAGATCACCGCGTTGAGGCCAGCCTCCTCCAGTTGGTCGAAGCTCAAGTGCGCGTAGCTGGTGGGCACACAAATCAGCGGTATTCGCGGGCACTGGCGGCGGAACAGTCGGGCGAACTCGAGGACCTCAATGCTCGGCCTTGCCCCCGGTATCGCCGTCGAAAATCATCGGCAGCGAACACAAATCGAAAATTTCGATGCCTGCTCAAAGCTGCAACGCTCGAATCGACGTGGTGATCGCGCGCGCGCACTCCAGCACGGCCGGTGCCAGGCGCCGCTCGGCGTCCTCCACCGTCCAGCGGCTGGTGGGCGCTACCACGTGCACGGCTGCCACCGGAATACCGTCGCTGTTGCGCACTGGCGCCGCCAGCGCCATGTCTCCGAGGAACAGCTCCTCACAGTTGGTGGCGAAACCATTTCTGCGGGCTTGCTCGATCCGCTCGAAGATCTGCTCAAGGGTGGTCAAGGTCTGGTGGGTGTGCTGGACAAGCTCGCAGCCCTCGAGGCGCTCGAGCATCTGCGCCTGGTCGAGCGCACTCAGGTAAGCCCTGCCCGAGGCCGTGCAGTACATCGGGATGCGGCTGCCCAGCGGCAGATGGATAGGAATGAACTTTGGGCCCACGAAGCGCGCCACGTAGATCATGTCCTGCCCGACCGGCTCCGTGAGGTTGGTGGTTTCACCGGTGACCTGGGCCAACTCTGCGAGGAAGGGATTGGCCACATCCACCAGGGTGTTGGAGGCGAGGTAGTTGTAGCCGATCTCCATGATCTCGGCAGTGAGCTGGAATCGCTTGGTGACGGCGTTCTTTCTCACGTAACCGAGCGCTTCGAGGGTGTGGATCATGCGCTGGGCCGAACTCTTGTTGATACCGGCCGCCTGGGCAACCTCACTCAGATTCATCGTCCGGCGCCGGGCGTTGAACGCCTTCAGCACAGCGAGCCCTTTTCCAAGCGAGTGATTGAAAAGAATATTTTCGTCTTCACTCATTATTTTTCACCCTTTGAATATCGATATTCGATACTTATAAATCTCTTTACGATTTTTGTAAATCGCTTATAGTGCGACCAAGGCCCCTGCCCTGATCCCGAGGCCCCTTTCCACCAATAACGATAAAAATCATTCAGTCAGGAGTTCAGTCCATGCGTTCATCCCTTCGTGCTTTCAGTTGCGCCATGGCCGTCGCGGCCACTGTTCTTGCAAGCAATGCCCACAGCGCCGACGCGTATAAAGTGGGTGCAACAGCAACAGGCGTCCCGTTCACGTTCCTCGATGTGAAGACCAACACGATCCAAGGCATGATGATCGACTCGGCACAGGCCGTCGCCAAGGCGGGTGGTTTCGACGTCAGTGTCTTGCAAACCAACTTCTCGGCACTGATCCCCTCCCTGACAGCCAAGAAGATCGACATCATTTCCGCGGCGATGCTCAAGACCCCAGAACGGGAAAAGGTCGTCCAGTACTCCAAGCCCGTCTATGAATACGGTGAAGCATTGGTCGTACGCGCTGATGACACGACGCGCTACACCAGCATGGATGATTTCAAGGACGAAGTGGTTGGGGCTCAAGTCGGCACGGTGTTCATCGACGAACTCAAGCGTCGCGGCCTCTACAAGGAAGTCCGGGGTTACGACTCGATTTCCGACCTGTTGCGTGACCTGGCACTCGGACGCATCAAGGCGGCCTTCGCCGACAAACCCATTCTCACGTATCAGGCCTCCCAAGGCGTGCTGAAGAACGTTCGCCTGGTCGACAGTTATCAGCCGAGCCTCAAAGGCGAGGTGTGCTTGATCGTGCGCAAAGGCGATGAGCAACTGCTGGAGCAGGTCAACCGCGGTATCGATGCCATCAAGGCAGATGGCACGCTGGATTCGATCATTGCCAAATGGCACATCAACTGACGCGATGACCCTCCCCGGGCGCCTCTAGAAACGGCAGGTATTCCCATGCTTCTGCAGAACGTTCTGGACTTCCTCCCCATTCTCCTGGAAGGGGCGGTCGTCACGCTCAAGGTCACGGTGCTTTCCTTCGTGCTCAGTTCGGTGATCGGGCTTGTCTTCGCCTTGATGATGGTGTCTCAAAGCAAGGCAATCTCTCGGACGGGCTACACAGTCGTCAATATCATCCGCGGGCTGCCCATCATCGTGCAGCTGTTCTACATCTACTTCGTACTGCCCGATTTTGGCGTGCAACTCAGCGCCTTCCAGGCCGGTGTCCTGGGCCTCGGTATCGCCTACTCGGCCTACCAGGCTGAAAACTTCCGGGCGGGCATCCAGGCCGTTCAGCAAGGGCAGATCGAAGCAGCCGAATCGATCGGCATGCGCGGCGCGATGATCATGCGCCGAGTGGTGCTCCCGCAGGCCTTCAGGATCGCCCTGCCCCCCTACGGCAATACGCTGGTGATGATGCTCAAGGACTCCTCGCTGGTGTCAACCATCACGGTCGCGGAAATGACCCGTGCGGGTCAGCTGATCGCCTCCTCGACCTTCGAAAACATGACGGTTTATACCCTGGTGGCCGTGCTCTACCTGGCCTTCAGCTTGCCGCTGTCCTACGGACTGCGCCGCCTGGAAGCCCGCTTGGGAACGAGGAAGAACGCATGATCAGCATCAAGTCGCTGCACAAGAGCTACGGCTCGACTCGCGTGCTGGAAGGCATCGATCTGGAGGTCGACAACGGCGAAGTCGTCTGCCTGATCGGGCCTTCGGGCTCCGGGAAGTCCACGTTGCTGCGCTGCATCAACGGCCTGGAAACCTATGAAGGTGGCGATATCTTCGTTTCCGGAGCGCGCGTGGACAGGCACGGCAAGGCCATCCACACCATCCGCACCGAGGTGGGCATGGTGTTCCAGCGCTTCAACCTGTTCCCGCACCGCACGGCGCTGGAAAATGTCATGGAAGGCCCAGTGTACGTGAAGAAGGAAAGCGTCAGTGCAGCGCGCGAGCATGCCTTGGCGCTCCTTGAGAAAGTGGGCCTGTCACACCGTGTCGATGCGTATCCGGATCAGCTTTCGGGGGGCCAGCAACAGCGCGTGGCGATCGCACGAGCACTGGCCATGCGACCCCAAGCCATTTTGTTCGATGAACCGACCTCCGCCCTCGATCCGGAACTGGTGGGTGAAGTGTTGAGCGTCATGCGGGCACTGGCCAAGGAGGGTATGACCATGGTGGTCGTAACCCATGAGATGGCGTTCGCCAAAGAGGTGTCCGACAAAGTGTGCTTCCTGTACGGCGGCAACATCGTGGAATCCGGTGCGCCGCAGGACGTGTTCGGCAGGCCCTCTCACCCGCGCACCCAGGAGTTCCTGCGCCGGATTCTGAACACCGGGGAGTCGACGGGATGAGCGCGAACAGTCTTGCAATGCCGAAGTCCCTGTGGGCCGCCACAGGCGCGCCTGCACCGGCCACTCCTGCGCTCGCCAGCGACACCCGCGTGGATGTCGCGATCGTGGGTGCCGGCTATACCGGTATCACCACCGCGCTGCACCTGGCTGCGGCAGGCACAACGGTGTGCGTGCTCGATGCGGGGGAGCCTGGATGGGGGGCGTCCGGGCGTAACGGTGGCCAAGTGATTCCCGGCCTCAAATACGATCCCGACGACCTGGCCAAGATGTTCGGTGCGCGTGCCGAAGCCATCATCGAGGTGGCCGGGCATGCTGCAGATGAGGTGTTTCGCTTGATCGATCACTACGGTATCGAGTGCGATGCCGTGCGCAACGGCTGGATACAACCCGCGTTCACCCCTACGGCCATGCGTGCGATCGAAAACCGCGCGCGGCAGTGGCAGCGACGCGGCGTGCCGGTGGAGATCCTCGATGCAACGGCCACTGCGAAGAGGATTGGTAGCCAAGCCTACCTGGGCGCCTGGGTCGATCCTCGGGCCGGCAGCGTTCATCCGTTGAACTTCATCAGAGGCCTTACCCGCGCCGCCCTCCAGCACGGTGCGCAGATCCATGGCCAGACCCGCGTGGTCGGGCTCAAGCGCGAAGGCGAGCGCTGGACGCTGACCACGGCCCAGGGCAACCGCGTCACTGCGCAGCGCGTCGTGCTTGCGACGGATGGCTACTCCGACGATCTATGGCCGGGTCTCAAGCAAACCGTGATCGCGGCCAACAGCTTCATCGTGTCTACCCCGCCGCTGCCCGAGGACATCGCCCAGCAGATTCTGCCGCAAGGCGAGGTCTGCTCGGATTCACGCAGGCTCCTGCTGTACTACAAGAAGGATGCGGCAGGACGTTTCCTGCTTGGCGGGCGCGGGCCTTTCTCAGAACCGAAATCCCACAACGATTTCAACCCGCTCAAGCGTGCGGTGACCTCGATATTCCCTCAGCTCCAGGGCGTTGGGTTCGAGCATCACTGGAGTGGAAGGGTGGGCCTGACCCGGGACTTCCTCCCGCACGTGCATGAACCCGAGCCGGGCTTGAGCATTCTGCTGGGTTACAACGGCCGGGGGATCGCCATGTCCACCACGCTGGCCAAGCACCTGTCGCAACGCATTCTCGGCACGACCCAGGCTTTACCGTTTCCCATTACCACCGTGGATCCGATCCCCTTCCACAGCCTCCAGCGTTTGTACCTGGGCGCGGGTATAGCCTGGTATCGGATGCTGGATGCCATCGCTTGATGAGGCTGGCGTCAGGGCTTGCTCGGGCGTTGCCTGTATCGCGTCCCGAGCGATCCCGAGCGCGCACTGAAACTCGATCTGCCGTGCGCAGGGTTAGAAATCCACTTTGCCCCGACCCGCCTTGACCGTACTACGCCTGGCCTTGCCATCCAGGCGACGGGTCTTGGAACCCAGCGTCGGCTTGGTGGGGCGGCGTTTCTTCTCGGTCTTGCCCGCAGACACGATCAACTCGGCAAGACGCGTCAATGCATCGGCACGGTTCTGCTCTTGGGTTCGGTACTGCTGGGCCTTGATGATCAACACGCCATCGCCGGTGATGCGACTGTCACGCAGTGCCAGCAGGCGCTCTTTGTAGAATTCGGGCAAGGACGAGGCGCGGATGTCGAAACGCAGGTGCACGGCGCTGGACACCTTGTTGACGTTCTGCCCACCGGCGCCTTGTGCACGAATATAAGTGAGTTCGATGTCGGCATCGGGCAGATGCACGGTATTCGAAATGGTCAGCATCGCAGAGTCCTCGTGATTGCCACCATTATCACAGCCTCCGGGGCTAGCCCATAGCCTGGAGAGCCGGAGGCGTGAAAACACCGAGACCCATCCGGTCCACGGGCTGCGACTATTTTGACTGTGACCCCTCCCCTCATTCTTGTGCCAATCGCTCACCCAGGCTGCTTGCCACACCGGTTCATGCGTTAATCCCTGCTCCCCACTCCATTCGCACGCCCCGACCATGCGCCGTCTTCTCGCCCTGCTGACCTGCCTGATCGCCTCTACCGGCCATGCTGCCGACTCGCCGCCGCTGTCCCGAGACATCAAGGACTGGAACGTCACCTGCGACAACGTGCGCACCTGCACCGCCGTGTCCACCCGGCCTGCCAGCGCCGAGCTCGGTGAGTTGTATTTTCCACTGCGCATCGTGCGCAAGGCCGGGCCTGATGACGCGTTGCACATCAGCGTCTTCAGCTACAACGACCTGCATGGCGATCCGCTGATCGACTACGAATCGCTGCGCATGCCGCTGGTCGAGCGCAAGCGCGCGGACTTCGACGTGACCGAGGTACCTGAACTGCGCAGTGCGAGCGGTGCAGATGCCCTGACCTTCATCTACGCACTGCGCAACGCCAAGCAGTTGGCCTTCAGCACCTCGGATGGTCCCTCGAGCGCCTCGCTGATCGGCATGACCGGTGCGCTGTTGTTGATGGATGAGGTGCAGGGCCGGATCGGTACCGTCACCGCGCTCGCGCGGCCGGGAGACGCGCCGGCCAGCGACGTGCCGCCGGCCCCGCCCACGCCCACGTTGCCGGTCTGGACCGCTCCGTCCTCCCTGAGTGCCACGCAGACGCAGCAGCTACTGGACACTGCCATGGCTGCGAGCCGCGGCGACTGGCAACAAGATGTCATCGAAGGCGACGAGCCCACCGGGAAGGTTTATGCGCTGACGGACGAACAAGCGCTATTGATCGTGCAGACCGGCTGCAGCGCCTACAACTGCGATTATCGGCTGTACCTGATGCCCCTGGCGCACCCGGAACAGGTTCGTCCTGCCCCCTTCCAGACGATCGCCCAGTTGCCTGACCTGGCTCCCGACGGCAGCGTCCAATTCGATACGGCAACGGGCGAGTTGACCAGTCTGCAGTTGGCCAACGGCATGGGTGGCTGCGGTATATCGACACGCTGGCGCTATGACGGTGAGCGTTTCGTGCTCAGTCATGCCGCGCAGATGAGTGCCTGCATGGGCTTGAACGATGCCGATTGGCCGGTGCTGTGGGAGACCGCCGTACAGCCGTGATCGGGACCGACCTCATTGGCATCACAAAAAAGGCCGCGAGGCCAACTCCAGACCCAGCACTGCCAGAAAGATCAAAAAGCACTGCTTGAAACGCTTCGGACTGATCCGCGTTCGAATGGACTGCCCAACGAACATGCCCACCATCGCAGGAATGACAGCCAGCGTCGACAGACCCACCTGCTCGAATTTCATACCGCCATGCAGCAGCAACCCCGCAGCCAATGCCACCGTCGAGGTGGTAAAGGACAACCCAAGCGCCTGCACCAACTCGTCCCTTTCCAATCGCAACGACTGCAAATACGGAACCGCCGGCATTACGAACACACCAGTAGCGCCGGTGATGGCGCCCGTTACCAGACCTATGACCGGCGAGAGATAGCGTTCGGCACGCTGGGAAACAACGAAGGTTGTGGCGAACAGGGCATAAAGCGCGTAGATGAGCAGCGCAATACCCAAGGCAAACCCAGACCATGCCGGATTGACTGAGACAAGCAATGCCGCCGCCGGCAGCGTTCCCACGGCAATGGCAGCCTGCATGGGCCATAAGCGACGTATCAAGTGGTAGGTCCCTGGCCCGGATACGCACTGCCAGACATTGGTCACCAATGACGGAATGATCAACAGTGCGGCAGCGGCGGACGGTGGCATCGCGGTGCCGAGCAATCCCATCGCGACAGTGGGCAACCCCATACCTGTGACGCCTTTCACTGCCCCTGCGGCGATGAACGTCAACGTCAGCATCACCACTAAAAAATAGGTCTCGTTCATCCCTCGATTGAAGGCCATCGGACCCGGTGCGCACAATCAGGACTTTTTCCGCTACCCTTCGGGCAGTCCGAAGGGTTAAGGAGACGTTGATGCGATTCGATCTAGCCGACCTTCGTCTTTTTCTCTGTGTGCTCGACGCCGGCAGCATCACCCAAGGCGCGCTGTCGGCCAACCTGGCCTTGGCATCGGCCAGTGAGCGACTGCGTAGCATGGAGGTCGATGCAGGGGTTGCCCTCCTGGAGCGCCATTCACGCGGCGTCACCGCAACCCAGGCGGGCGAAGCGGTTGCCCACCATGCTCGGCTCATACTGCAACAACAAGCCGTTCTGAAAGGTGAACTCAGGGGATTTGCATCGGGTGCTCACGGCACACTGGCCTTGTACGCGAACACGGCAGCACTGACCCATTTCCTCCCCCCGAGACTTGCCGATTGGCTGGCTGACCGGCCACACCTGCATATGGACTTGCGCGAGCGAACCAGCGCAGAGATCGTGCAAGGGGTCACCGCCGGATTGATCGAAGCGGGCATCGTGTCAGATTCATCCAACGCTGCGGACCTGTGTGTTCGCCCAATTGCACGGGACCACCTCGTGCTCATCGTGCCCGCCACTCACCCGCTCGCCACGCGCAAAGCAGTGCATTTTCTTGAAGTGCTCAATGAGACATTTGTCGGCCTGGCTTCGGGTAATGCCCTGCAGGACCACCTTGAAGATCAAGCCAAGGCCCTTGGCCGTCGATTGACGCTGCGCATCCAGATGAAGACCTTCGATGGACTGTGCACGATGGTCAACCGGGGGATCGGAGTGGCAATCTTGCCTCAGTGCATCGCTGCCCGACATCGACGGCGTCACTCATACTCGACCTTGGCCATCGAGGATGAGTGGGCGCGCCGCCAATTGTGTGTGGTCTACCGAGAGTGGCTGACATTGTCGCCAGCCATGCAAAGCTTGCTGGAGCACTTGGGTGCCTGTGCCGATTGACCCCATCGTTTCAGCATGAAGAACAGCCCATCCCCAATAAAACTTTCAGCGCCCCGCACCACTCAACCAGGCACTGCGCCACTCTCTGTACAGGGCGCGCCGTTCCTCAACTGCGTAGGTAGAAACGATGATCGCTCGATGGCGCTGGGCTTTGGGTCAAATGACCAAGCGACTGTGGTTCCGTGCCACGCTGTTCTCGCTGACCGGCGTGATCACCGCGCTGCTCGCCATCACCTTGCGCGATTTCGTACCCCCCACGCTACCGGCGAAAATCGGCGCCGATTCGGTCGACAAGATCCTGGGCATCATCGCGTCGAGCATGCTGGCGGTCACCACCTTTTCACTGAGCACCGTGGTCTCCGCCTACAGCGCCGCCAGCAATGGCGTCACACCCCGGGCGACCACCCTGGTGATGGAGGACTCCACCACCCAGAACGCCCTTGCGACGTTCATTGGATCGTTCCTGTTCAGTCTGGTCGGCATCATCGCGCTGAGTACCGGTGCTTACGGCGCGCAAGGCCGGGTCGTGTTGTTCGCCGTGACCCTGGTCATGATCGTGCTGATCATCTACACCCTGCTGCGCTGGATCGACCACTTGTCCACGCTCGGCAGAGTCGGTGAAACCATCGACCGGGTCGAGCGCGCGACCCTCGCAGCCCTTGAGCAGCGTGCCCGCTGGCCGTTCATGGGGGCCGCCCCTTACCCCGTCGACGTCGCCCTCCCCGCGCAGGCAATGACGATCGTCAGCGTGGACACCGGCTATGTCCAGCACATCGATGTGAGCGCGCTCGCGGTGGTTGCCAAGCGGCACGACGTCGAGATCTACCTCGAGGTACTGCCTGGCAGCTTTGTCCACCTGGGTGCGCCCCTGGCACGCCTGCTCAACACGTCCTCAGCCAGCAGCGACCTGGAAACTGAACTGCGCCACGCGATCACCGTGGGGCTGCGCCGCACCTTCGATCAAGACCCGCGTTTCGGCCTGTCGGTGCTGGCAGAGATCGCCTCGCGCGCCCTGTCCCCGGCCACCAATGACTCCGGTACGGTCATCGATGTGATCGGTCGCGGGGTGCGCTGCTTCTCTAAATGGGCTCTTCAGCCCGCCGACACCGATGACATCGACGCACACTGCCGGCGCGTGCATGTACGCTGCGTTGAGGTACACGACCTGTTCGACGACTTCTTCACCTTGATCGCTCGTGACGGCGCGGGCCTGCTGGAAATCGACATCCGCATGATCAAGGCCTTGATCAGCTTGACCGAAATCGACTCCGCCCGCTTCGGCACGCAGTGCCGGTTGCACGCGGCACTGCTGGTCAAACGCGCCGAGACAGCGCTGGTCCTGGATGAGGAGAAGACACGGCTCAGGGCCGTGGCCGCCCCCTTACTGACTGAGTGACCGGCTCAGCCAGCACCGGCACTTACGGCGCGGCGACCCGGCCGCGCACCGCCATCTTGCGGTACAGCACCAGCGTTGCGCTCAACGCGCACAGCGCGGCGAAGGTCACCCAGTACGCGGGCGCGGCCTTGTCGCCAGTCTCATGAATCAGCCAGGTCGACATCGCTGGGGTGAAGCCGCCGAACAGCGCCGTCGCCAGGCTATAGGCCAGCGAGAACCCCGCCACCTTCACATCCTCGGGCATGATTTCGGTCAGCGCGGGGATCATCGCGCCGTTGTACATCGCGTACAGGAACGAGAACCACAGCAGCACTTCCAGCATGTGCGCGAAGCTCGCCGCTTGCGCCAGGTAGGAAAGCGCCGGATAAGCCGTGAACACGGTCAGCACGGTCATGGCGATGAGCATCGGCTTGCGTCCGAAGCGGTCGCTGAGCGTGCCGCCGATCGGCAGCCAGAAGAAGTTCGACACCCCGACCAGCAGCGTCACCAACAAGGCATCGGTGGTGCTCAGGTTGAGAACGGTCTTGCCGAAAGTCGGCGCATACACCGTGATGAGGTAGAACGCGCTGGTGGTCATCGCCACCATCAGCATGCCACCCACCACCACGCCCCAGTTCTGGCCGAGTGTGGCAATCACCTGCTTCATGGTCGGGCGATGGCTGCGGTTTTCGAAGGCTTCAGTTTCTTGCAGGTTGCGGCGCAGGAAAAAGATGAAGGGAATGATCAGGCACGCCACGGCGAACGGTATGCGCCAGCCCCACTCGCTGATCTGCAAGGGCTGCAGCGACTGATTCAAGGCATAACCCAAGGCGGCGGCAACGATGATTGCCACCTGCTGACTGCCAGACTGCCAGCTGGTGTAGAAGCCCTTTTTGCCGGGTGTGGCCATTTCGGCGAGATAGACCGAAACACCGCCCAGCTCTGCCCCGGCGGAGAAGCCTTGCAGCAACCGCCCGATCAGCACCAGCAGCGGCGCCCAGTAGCCAATGGTGGCAAAGCCGGGCACCAGCACGATCAGCAGCGTGCCACTGGCCATGATCGACAGCGTCACGATCAGGCCTTTGCGCCGACCGACGTCGTCGATGTAGGCCCCCAGGACGATGGCGCCCAGCGGGCGCATGAGAAAGCCTGCACCGAAGACGGCGAAGGTCATCATCAAGGACGCGAACTCGCTGGAGGCCGGGAAGAAGGCCCCCGCGATCTGGGTGGCATAGAAGCCGAACAGGAAAAAGTCGAATTGTTCGAGGAAGTTACCCGAGGTGACGCGAAACACCGCAGCGGCTTTGGACCGAGCGGCGTGAGGTGACGCAGGCATAGACGGTTCTCCAGCGTAAATCTTCTTGGTGTTGTGCACTTTACCGTCTGGAGTATGCCGGACACATCCTGAAACGATTAATGAAATCTGTTCATGCCACCCCTGGCGCTGTTCAGGGGTTCTCGGTCCAGTCGAACGCCATCTGCCGGGCCGTGCGCTCGGCCAAGGCTCGGCTGTGAAGACGCTCGACCAAGTGCAGGCTCATGTCGATACCGGCGCTGATGCCGGCCGAGGTGACCAAGGCGCCTTGGTCGACCCAGCGCACGTCCTCGAGCACGTCCAATGCCGGGAACATGGCCTTCAGATCAGCGATGTCTTCCCAGTGAGTGGTCGCCTGCAGGCCATCGAGCTTGCCGGTGCGGGCCAGCAGGAACGCGCCGGTGCACACCGACGCCACCGTGCGATCAGGCCGGCACTGTTCACGGATCCAGTCGATCACCTCGGCTTTGGCCAGCTCAGCAGTGACCACACCGCCCGGCACGATCAGGCAATCCAGCGTCGGGTGGTCGTTGATGCTGTAGTCGGGATCGATCTTCAAACCTGCGCGGGCATGAACGGCCGTCCGCGTGCGGCCGAGGGTGAAGACGCAGAACAGCGGCTGCTCGCTGGCAGCGCTGCGTTCGTGCATGCGTGTAGCCGTGGTGAAGACTTCGTACGGTCCTGCAAAGTCCAGCACTTCGACGTCATCGAAGACGTAGATACCGATATTCAGCGACATTCAAGATCACTCCATGGCACGGCGGACAAAGGCTCAGGCGAACAGTTGCAAGGCGTCGTCCGTCCACTCATGCCCTTCTTCGGACCAACCTTTGCCGACGGCAGGCGGGAAGCCGGTGCGGCAGTAACCGCGTTTGGCCTGGAAGTCGAAAATGGCGTGGGGGAAGTCGTTGATCAGCAGCACGGCTTTGAGGTGATCCTCGGACCAGCCGATCTTGACCTGCGAGGCTTTGTCGCGGTCGGAAATCTGCTCGACGTTATAGATGTGCAGCGCGTCCTGAATCGGGTTTTCAGCGCACGACGTGTCCAGAGCGTAGAAATAACCCGTCTCGCCATCATCTTCAAAGACCACGACATAGGCGCCCTGCTGCGCGGGGGCTTCAGCGACCAACTCGGTGCCGGGAAACAATTCGCTGTCTGCTGCTAGATAGATTGGCATCAGTTCCATCCTTGCTGTCGATAAAGACCTCGATCATGGTTCAGGTTCGCCAATCACTGCAAGCGGCCAGGCGCGCCGGATCGGTTGACGCATGGCCGACATAAATGCTCAGATGCGCCCCTTGTTTCAGGTGTCCCCGGCCGCCGCGTCGGGGATTAAACGGGAAGCCGGTGCCTCGCCCTTGGCGAGCAGTCCGGCGCTGCCCCCGCAACGGTAGGCGAGCGAGACATTCGATACACCACTGTGCCCAGGGCATGGGAAGGTGAATGTCTCAGGTTCCTCGCAAGCCCGGAGACCGGCCTGCTGCAGCTATTGGCAACTCCCGCGGCGGGCGGGCACTGGCCGGTTTTCGCGAGCGTCTGCGCGCGTCACCCGCGTGCACCTGCGCCGTAGGGGAATCTTCAATTCCGCGATGGTCGGCTCGTGCATGTCCTGCCCTACCCTGCATCTCCACGCGCTGCACTGGTCGCCTCACGGCGCGCCACGGCCATTGCTGGACAACATCGATCTGCACGTTGGTCCTGGCGAGTTCGTCGGCCTGATCGGCCCCAACGGCAGCGGCAAGACTAGCCTGCTGCGGTGTGCCTACCGCTTCAGCCGGCCCGATGCCGGCCAGGTACGACTCGAAGGTGAAGACATCTGGCAGCGCACGCCGCGCTGGGCTGCCCAGCGCATCGCCGTGATGCTGCAGGAATTTCCCGAAGACTTCGGGCTTAGCGTGCGCGACGTGGTGGCCATGGGCCGAACACCGCACCAGGGCTGGTTCGATGGCGACGCCGATACCGCGCTGATCGACACCACGCTGGACCGCCTGGGCCTGCTGCCCCGCGCATTGGACGCCTTCACGTGCCTGTCTGGTGGTGAAAAACAACGGGTATTGCTGGCCCGCGCACTGGTGCAGCAGCCGAGGCTGCTGATCCTCGACGAGCCCACCAATCACCTGGATCCCCGCTTCCAACTGGCCCTGCTGCAACAACTGCGCGGCACCGGCCTGAGCCTGCTGGCCAGTTTCCACGACCTCAACCTGGCCGCCGCCTTCTGCGATCGGTTGTACGTGCTCGACGCCGGTCGCGTAGTGGCCCACGGCACACCGCAGCAGGTGCTCACCGAGCAGTGCCTGGCCGAGGTCTTCGGTGTGCGCGCGCTGGTCGACTGCCACCCCTTGGCGCCCCATCCACGCATCACTTGGATCAGTCCCGCATGAAAGCGTTGTTCGCCTGCCTGGCCCTGCTGGCCGCCCTGCCCCTCGCCGCTCAGGCGGCGCCTTACCCGGTGACCGTTCGCAGTTGCGACCGCGACGTGACCTTCGATCACGCGCCGCAACGCGCGGTCAGCCATGACATCAACCTCACCGGCATGCTGCTGGCACTGGGACTGCGCGATCACATGGCCGGCTACAGCGGCATCAGCGGCTGGAAGACGCTGGATCCGAGCCTGCGCCAGGCGCTCGACGGCTTGCCGGAACTTGCCCCGCGCTATGTCTCGGTCGAAAACCTGCTCGATGCCGATACCGACTTCTTCTTCGCCGGCTGGGCCTACGGCATGCGCATCGGCGGTCCGGTCACGCCACAGACCCTGGCACCTTTCGATATACCGGTGTACGAGCTGAGCGAGTCCTGCTCTTGGATCATGCCCCAGCGTCACGCCAGTCTCGATGACCTTTACCGTGACCTGGACAACCTGGGACGGATTTTCGATGTCCGCGAGCGCGCCGCGGCCCTGGTGCAGCACATGCGCCAGCGTATCGAGCAAGTGGCGCAACGTACCGCCCACGCACCTCAGCGTGCGCGGGTGTTCCTCTATGACAGCGGCGAGGACCGGCCGATGACGTCCGGTCGCCTGGGAATGCCGCAGGCGCTGATCGATGCCGCGGGAGGGGACAACGTCATGGACGATCTGGCCGCCAGTTGGACCCACGTGAATTGGGAGAACGTGGTAGAGCGCGACCCTCAGGTGATCGTCATCGTCGACTATGGCCCGACGACCTGGCAGCAGAAACGCGACTTCCTGCTCGCCCAGCCGGCGCTGGCCAGCGTCGAGGCGATCCGCAAGCAGCGCTTCGTGGTGCTGTCCTACCTGCAGGTCACGCCGTCGGTTCAAAACGCCGAGGCGATCGAGGTCTTGGCCAAGGCCCTGCATCCTGAGTTGTTCGCCGAGGCCCAGCGGTGATGCCGATTCGCAACAGCGCACGCTATCGCCTGCTGATGCTGGCGCTGCTGGCCATGCTGCTGCTGTCGTGTCTGCTGTCGCTGGGCTTCGGCTCGGCCCAGGTGGCACTGGGCAAGGTGCTGGGTATCGTCCTGCACCACGTGGGCTTGGCCGAGTCGGGAGACTGGAGCCGTGGCCAGGCGCAGATCGTCTGGCAGATTCGCGCGCCACGCGTGCTGTTGGGCGCGTTGGTCGGCGCAGGCCTGGCGCTGGTGGGCGGCGCACTGCAGGCGGTGACCCGCAATCCGCTGGCCGACCCGCACCTGCTGGGCGTGAGTGCCGGCGCGGTGTTCGGCGCAGTCCTGGTGGTGCTGTTTCTCGGCCCCTTTGCCGGGGTCTTCAGCTTGCCGCTGGCGGCGTTCATCGGCGCACTGGGCAGCATGCTGCTGGTGCTCGGGGTAGCCAGCCGGGGCGGCCGACTGGAAAGTGATCGCCTACTGTTGGCGGGGGTCGCGGTGTCATTCGTCGTGATGGCCACGGCCAACTTGCTGCTGTACACCGGTGATCCGCATGCCGCCGCGTCGGTGATGTTCTGGATGCTCGGCGGACTGGGCTTGGCGCAGTGGTCGTTGCTGTGGCTGCCGGCGCTCTGCGTGCTGGCCGGGTTCGCGCTGCTGATGAGCCAGGCGCGGGCGCTCAATGCGCTGATGAGCGGCGAGCAAACCGCCGTGAGCCTGGGTTTCGATACCCGCGCGGTGCGTGCTCGGGTGTTCGTCGGTACGGCGCTGCTGACCGGGGTGCTGGTGTCGCTGTCCGGCGCCATTGGCTTCGTCGGCCTGATGCTGCCGCACATGGCGCGGCGTCTGGTAGGCGCGGAACATCGGCGGCTACTGCCCGCCTGCGCCCTGCTCGGCGCGCTGTTCATGATCTGGGTGGATGTGGGCGCGCGAACGCTGATCGCCCCGCAGGACTTGCCGATCGGCATCGCCACAGCGGCCATCGGTGGCGTGTTCTTCATCCTGCTGTTGCGGCGCAAGCACTGAGCCTGCGAGAGGAAGAAACGGGCCGCTTGCCCGAACTGCACCGCCAACTTGACGCCGGCGGTGCAGCGCTCAGCGCTTAGAACGCAGCGCTGTAGAACAGCGCATACGATTCGATACCGTCGTTAGGCTGCTTGATACCGGCGTTGGAGTAGTGCGTAGCGCGGATGCCGACCTTCTGCTGACCCGGCAGCTTCACGCCGAAGCCGATACGGTCTTCGAAGTTGAACGCCGAACCCAGCTTCTGATCGCCCACGTCGGTTTTAGAGAACACGGCGACACCGACACCGGCTTCGATGAACGGCACGTAGCCCGAGTCGCCGAATTCATAGGTGAATACCGGGCTGAACGACAGCGAGTGCGCGCCGCTGTAGTCACCGCCTTCCCAGTAGGTGTAGCCGGCATCCCAGTAACCGCTGACGTGGCCGACGCTGCTTTGCAGCCATTTCTTGTCCCAATCGAAGGACATGCCCAAGCGATAGGTCATGTCGCCCTGACTGGTGACGCCCACGGCGCCCGACACTTGGGCGGCCTGTGCCAATTGCGTACCGGCCAGCGCCAGCACTGCCACGGCCAACGAGGTGGCGAGACGGTTCTTCATCAATGACTACTCCAGATGGACTTCACGGGCAGGCAGTCGATGGTGGGCGGCCTGCAACAATTGGGGTTGTGCCCCTCTATTTTGCGCCTGTGCCCACAACATCCCATCTGGGACACAAGAAGTAATACATCGGCGATTATTAGCACGCCGACGCCAAGATGAAAGTCATTTGCCACTATTTCGTGAAAAAAATGTTAGCAAGACATCGATTTTGGCCAATCTCACCTGTTCGTCTGCTCTTCCAACAGCCGGATGAACATGCTCAAGCTTCGCGATACGGTACCGCGACGCCACACCAGCCAGGTCTTGAGGTAGCGAAAATCCTCACACAACGGCCAGGCGCTGACGGTGCTCGCCCCTGGCATGCTGTCGAGCATGCTGCGCGGCATCAACGCCAGACCGGCCCCGGCGCTGACGCAGGCGAGCATGCCGTGGTAGGACTCCATCTCATGGATCTTGCCTGGCACCGCGTGGTCTTTGACGAACCAGCTTTCGAAGTGATGGCGATAGGAGCAGTTGGCACGAAAGGCATAGATGTTCTGGCCGTTGACATCCTGGGCACGACCGATCGGCGCGTGGTTCAACGGCGCGATGACCATCATTTCCTCTTCGAAGACCGCAATGCCTTCCAACGTCGGGTGCAATACCGGGCCATCGACGAAGGCCGCCACCAGGCGTCCGGACAATACCCCTTCGAGCATGGTCCCCGACGGCCCGGTGGACAGGTCCAGGTCGACCTTCGAATAGCGCTGGTTGTAGGCCGCCAGCAGTGCCGGAATGCGCACCGCCGCCGTGCTTTCCAGAGAACCGAGGGCGAAGGTGCCCTGCGGATCCTCCCCGGCGACCGTGGCGCGGGCCTCCTGTACCAGATCCAGGATACGCCGGGTGTAGTCGAGAAAATTCCAGCCCGCCGGTGACAGCCGCAATCGGCTTTTCTCGCGGATGAACAACGCCACGCCCAAGTCTTCTTCCAATTGCTTGATGCGGGTGGTCAGGTTCGACGGTACTCGATGAATCTGTTGAGCCGCGGCGCTGATGCTGCCGTGCTCGGCGACTGCCTTGAACATCTCCAGTTGCACCAGGTCCACAGCCTTTCTCCATTCGTGAATGATTCGCTCAGTATTATTCAGTTTTCATCAAATCGATACGCTTTTAGTCTGGCCTCAATCGAAACGACACCGTCCAGGACAACAAGAGGAACAGCCATGAGTGCCATCAGCAGCCTGACCCATGCCATTTCCGTCGATCCCTTCACCGGCGAGCAGATCGGCGTCTACCCGTACGACACCGAGGCCGCACTGGACGCGGCCTTGCAGCGGGCCAAGCACGGATACACTCAATGGCGCCAAGTATCGCTGGCGCAACGCAGCGCTTACCTGCGTGCCCTGGCCGAGGCCTTGCAGAGCCGTCACGAAGCCTTTGCCCAGATGATCGCCCGCGAGATCGGCAAGCCGATCGTCCAGGCGCGCGGTGAAGTGAGCAAGTGCGTCGGCCTGTGCCAGTGGTATGCCGAACACGGTCCGGCCATGCTCGCCCCTGAGGCCACGCAAGTGGAGAAGGCGCGCATCGAGTACCGTCCGTTGGGCCCGATTCTGGCGGTGATGCCCTGGAACTTCCCGATCTGGCAGGTCTTGCGCGGCGCCGTGCCGGCCTTGCTGGCGGGCAACACCTATGTGCTCAAGCATGCACCGAACGTCATGGGCAGCGCCTATCTGCTGGCTGAACTGTTCAATCTGGCGGGTCTGCCGCAGGGCGTGTTCGAGGTGATCAACGTCACCCCCGACGGCGTGACCCGTGCGATCAACGACCCACGTATCGCCGCCGTGACCCTCACCGGCAGCGTGCGCGCTGGCATGGCCATCGGTGCCCAGGCCGGCGCCGCGTTGAAGAAGTGCGTGCTGGAACTCGGTGGGTCGGACCCCTTCATCGTGCTGGCCGATGCCGACCTGGACGAAGCGGTCAAGGCTGCGGTGATCGGCCGCTACCAGAACACCGGGCAAGTCTGCGCGGCGGCCAAGCGCTTCATCATCGAAGACAGCATCGTCGAGGCGTTCAGCGAGAAGTTCGTCGCCGCCACCCGCGCGCTGCAGCTCGGCAATCCGCTGGACGACGACACCTACATCGGCCCGATGGCGCGCTTCGACCTGCGCGACGAACTCGACGGGCAAGTCCAGGCCACCTTGGCCGAAGGCGCTACACGGCTGCTCGGCGGCCACAAGCTCGACGGTGCGGCGAACTTCTACGCCCCCACGGTGCTCGGCGACGTCACCCCGGACATGACGGCCTTCAGGCAGGAATTGTTCGGCCCGGTGGCCGCGATCATCCGTGCTCGCGATGCGGAGCATGCGGTGGAACTGGCCAACGACAGCGATTTCGGTCTGGCTTCGACGATCTACACCGCCGATCTGGCCCTGGCCGAGCGCATGATTCCTGCGCTGGACACCGGCGCGGTGTTCATCAACGGCTATTGCGCCTCCGACCCCCGCGTGGCGTTCGGCGGTGTCAAGAAAAGCGGGTTCGGCCGTGAACTGTCGCACTTCGGCGTACGTGAGTTCTGCAACGTACAAACCGTGTGGCTGGACCGTCACTGATTCCTGTTCGAGCGAGCGACGTCGCAGCGGTGCAATGCCGCTGCGAGGTCACATGATCTTCACTGGCCGCACCGTTCAAGCAAACCATTGCCCTGCCCTTGCGGTCCTATTCAGGACCCGCCCCTGACGCAAAAATGCACCCGAGCGCTGCACATTTGTCGATTGTGCCGGGTAAATATGCATGGCAGGATCCCTCGATCCTCCAGCGTATTTCCAGACTTCACATGGAAAATCAATAACAAAGCAGGGAGAACGCGATGACCGTCCACGCTCCACTTCCGTCCACCGATCATGTGCTGGCCGATGTCCGCAACCATATCGGCCACCTCACCCTCAACCGTCCCGGCGGCCTCAACGCCCTGACCTTGGATATGGTGCGCAGCCTCCACCAGCACCTCCAGACCTGGGCGCAAGACCCACAGATCAAGGCGGTGGTGCTACGCGGCGAAGGCCCGAAAGGCTTCTGTGCCGGCGGCGACATCCGCTCGCTGCATGACAGCTACAAGGCCGGCAGCGACCTGCACGAGCGCTTCTTCGTCGAGGAGTACGCACTCGACCTGTGCATTCACCACTACCGCAAGCCGGTCCTGGTGATCATGGACGGTTTCACCCTCGGTGGTGGCATGGGCCTGGCCCAAGGCGCCGACCTGCGCATCGTCACCGAGCGCAGCCGGCTGGGCATGCCAGAAGTCGGTATCGGTTACTTCCCGGATGTCGGCGGCAGCTACTTCCTGTCGCGCATTCCGGGTGAGCTGGGTACCTACCTGGGGGTCAGCGGCACGCAGGTTCAGGCCGCTGATGCCCTGTATTGCGGGTTGGCGGACTGGTATCTGGCCAGCGACCGGCTCAGCACCCTGGACCAGGGCCTGGACGCGTTGAATTTCGGCAGTCATCCGCTCAAGGACCTGCAAGGTCTGCTGGCTAAACTGGGCACCCAAACCCTTGAGGATGCGCCACTGGCACGCCTGCGCCCGGTGATCGATCACTACTTCGGCCAGCCCGACCTGCCCAGCATCCTCGAACAACTGCGCAGCGTGCGCATCGGTGATAGCCAGCAGTGGGCGCACGCCACCGCCGACCTGCTGGAAACTCGCTCGCCGCTGGCCATGGCGGTGACGCTGGAGATGCTGCGTCGTGGTCGCCACCGCAGCCTGGAAGACTGCTTCGCCATGGAGCTGCACCTGGACCGCCAGTGGTTCGCCCACGGCGACATCGTCGAAGGGGTGCGCGCCTTGATCGTCGACAAGGACAAGCAGCCGCGCTGGAACCCACCGACCCTCGCCGCGCTGTCCAGCCAGCGGGTCGATCAATTCTTCGAAGGCCTGTGAGCCGGGAGTCGTAGCATGCAAGACCTGGAACTGAGCGAAGAGCAGATCATGATCCGCGACATGGCCCGCGACTTCGCGCGCGGCGAGATCGCACCCCATGCACAGGCCTGGGAGAAGGCCGGCTGGATCGATGACGCCGTGGTACGCGCCATGGGCGAGCTGGGCCTGCTGGGCATGGTGGTGCCCGACACCTTCGGCGGCAGCTACACCGACTACGTGGCATACGCTCTGGCGGTGGAGGAAATCTCTGCCGGCGACGGCGCCATCGGCGCGCTGATGAGCATCCACAACTCGGTGGGCTGCGGTCCGCTGCTGGCCTATGGCACGGCCGAACAACAGCAGCAGTGGCTGCCACGCCTGGCCAGCGGCGAAGTGATCGGCTGCTTCTGCCTGACCGAGCCCCAGGCCGGCTCCGAAGCCCATAACCTGCGCACCCGCGCCGAGTTGGTCGACGGCCACTGGGTCATCGACGGGGCCAAGCAGTTCGTCAGCAACGCCAAGCGCGCCGGACTGGCCATCGTCTTCGCCGTCACCGACCCGCAGTTGGGCAAGAAGGGCCTGTCGGCCTTCCTGGTGGAGACCGACAACCCCGGCTTCAAGGTCGACCGCAGCGAACACAAGATGGGCATCCGCGCCTCCGACACCTGCGCCGTGACCCTCGACGCCTGCCGTATCCCCGAGGCCAACCTGCTGGGCGAGCGCGGCAAGGGCCTGGCCATCGCCTTGTCCAACCTCGAAGGCGGACGCATCGGCATCGCCGCCCAGGCCCTGGGCATCGCCCGCGCGGCCTTCGAAGCCGCGCTCACCTATTCGCGCGAGCGTATCCAGTTCGGCAAGCCGATCAACGAGCACCAGAGCATCGCCAACCTGTTGGCCGACATGCAGGTGCAGCTCAACGCCGCGCGGCTGCTGATCCTGCATGCAGCGCGCCTGCGCAGTGCGGGAAAACCCTGCCTGTCGGAGGCCTCGCAAGCCAAGCTGTTCGCCTCGGAAATGGCCGAACGGGTGTGCTCAATGGCGATTCAGGTGCATGGCGGGTATGGGTATCTGGAGGACTATCCGGTCGAGAAGTACTACCGGGATGCGCGAATCACCCAGATCTACGAGGGATCGAGCGAGATCCAGCGCATGTTGATCGCGCGGGAACTCAAGCACTATGCGGTCTGACAGCCCCTCATCTCCGGCACTCGTTGGACACGCGGGTGCCTGAATGCCGCGTGCAATCACCCCGATAGCATTTACCGATTGAACACCGCGCAGCGCTGCAGTAAGCTCGGTTTCATTCATTGGAGAGCAACATGTCGAAACACACCTGCAATCACGCCATCACCGCCGGACGCCTCGTGCGCCCTGTGCTGGCCGTTGCCGGTCGTGATGTCGCGGCCTGCTCCTATTTTGGGTATTGGTTTAGCCACTAGGCGCCGATACCCACCCGGCGCCCACCTTCGAGGGGCCGCCGAACATGAGACTACTCAAACCCCCGGTCGGCCCCCCGACCGGGGGTTTTGCGTTTAACGGCTTCTACATTCGTTCAGCACTTCTGAGGACAACACCATGAACTACGTCAGCTATCCCTACGCTTTCCCCCACGCCTGGCGATTTAGCCATTCCCGTTCGGGCCAGCCTGCCGCCTCCGTACGGACCCTGACCGGTGGCAATGCTGCACGCAACGCTCATCCGACAACCTGTCGAACACCTCGATAGGGCCGACGGCGCGGGCCCACACCCGCCGTCCGCCCAAGGAAAACCTCGCCATGCATTCTTCGAACCTCGCCCTGCCCCTGACCCAACCCATTGCGGCCAACGCCGCCGTCAGCCAACGCCTACCCAGCCCGCACCTGCTCAAGCAGCAGATGCCGCTCTGCAGCGAACTCGCGCAACAGGTCCATGACCATCGCCAGGCCGTGCGCGCCATTCTCGACGGCCGCGACTCACGTCTGCTGGTGGTGGTCGGCCCCTGCTCGATCCACGACCCGCGCTCAGCCCTTGAGTACGCCGACCGCCTCGCCGCCCTGAGCCGTGAGCTGAGCGACCAGTTGCTGTTGGTGATGCGCGCCTACGTCGAGAAACCACGGACCACCGTCGGCTGGAAAGGCCTGGCCTACGATCCCCACCTGGACGGCAGCGACGACATGCACGCCGGCATCGCCCTGTCGCGGGGCTTGATGCTGGGCATGCTCGAACGCGGTCTGCCGATTGCCACCGAACTGTTGCAGCCCATGGCTGCCGGCTACTTCGACGACCTGCTGAGCTGGGCCGCCATCGGCGCGCGCACCACCGAGTCGCAGATTCACCGGGAGATGGTCAGTGGCCTGGAACTGCCAGTCGGTTTCAAGAACGGCACCGATGGCGGCATAGCCGTCGCCACCGACGCCATGCGCAGTGCCGTCGCAGGTCATCGTCATTTCGGCATGGACGCCCAGGGTCATCCCGCGATCATCGAGACCTTCGGCAATCCGGATACGCACCTGGTACTGCGTGGCGGGCACAAAGGCCCGAACTACGACGCCGACAGTCTTGCACTGGCCCGACAAGGCCTGGCCAAAGCCGGTGTGCAGGCTCGGATCATGGTCGATTGCAGCCACGCCAACAGCGGCAAGGACCCAGCGCGTCAGCCGGCGGTATTCGAGGACGTCCTGGGTCAACGCCTGGCCGGCGACACCTCGATCATCGGCGTGATGATCGAGGGGCATCTGTTCGAGGGTTGCCAGACATTGGGCAAAGGCGCCTTGAAGTACGGAGTGTCGATCACCGATGGCTGCCTGGGTTGGGACAGCACCGCCGAGCTGCTGCGCGATGCAGCCCGGCGATTGGCCTAGACGGGATGCCGCAGCCCAGGGCCATCAGCGGTTCTGATCTTCGGGCCGGAAGATGAAGATCGCACCGGCGCCGGCCGTCAGGTCCACCCGTATCACCGGCATGAAACGGCGTGTGGCACTGAAGTACTGGCGCTGGATCAGGCTCGCCTGGTCCTCGCGTCCGTTGACCGGGTAGTAGATCGCTTCGATGGGCAGTTTCTCGGGAATGTTCGGGGGCCAGGCGGCAATGATCATCTCGTTGTGCGCCCCGCCGTTGCTGCGCACGTCCACGCTAATCTGGAACTGCGCGGCGTTGGGACGGGGCTCCATGCTGAAGGCACAGTTGCCTGCCCCACTGTTGCCGTACCGCGCCCGCCACTGCGCCACCGTAGTGATGCCCTGCGACAGGCAACTGGCGCGGCAACTGTTCGGTGTCGAACTGGTGGCCGCATTGGCCGGGTAAGCACACCTGAGCGTCGCCGGCTGGCTGACCGCGAAGTCGGTGGGTTTGAAGATAAAGCCCGCCTGGTCGTTGGCCAGGCGCACGGTGCCGACGTCGGCCCGGACATAGGAAAACGAGACACCGTTGCGACTGACCGAGTTGGGTGATGGATTCCAGGCGCGGAAGCTGTCCGCCGCGCCAGTGGCACGAATCAGCACCCCGTTGCAGTAGTACGAAGGGGTGTCGTTGCGACAACGTGTGGCGGTATTGCGGTAACGAACGTTCAACTGCTCGGCCAGCGCATAGCCGCTGTAGAGCTGATCTTGCTGATCGAAACCAAACGCGCTTGTGGCGCTAGCTGAATCCAGGCGCAACACCGGCAGCCACTGACGTGTACGCGAGAACCAGGCCTGCTGCGCACGCTGGGCCAACAGCAGCGCATCGGAACGCCCGGCGGGGTAATACAATGCCTCGATCGCCACCTGCGCGGGCTGTGTTTCGTCCCAGTTCGCCACGTACACCTGCGCTGCGTTCGGGCGCTGCCTGACCTGATAATCCTTGCCCTGCACCCTGGCATCCAGATGGCTCATCAGCACGTAACCGACTTGGCCCTGCCCACCTCGAGGCGCCAGGTCAGCGCGCAGATACTCCAACTGCTCGGTACCGCGGGCGCGGGCTTCGATATCGTGCTCCCAGAAGATCGCGGCGCGACTGTGCAGCACTGGCTTGACCAGGACACCGCTGCAGGCGTAGTCCGGTTGATTGCGTACGCACCGAATCGGCGTGCTGGCCAGGCGGGCGTTGAGTCCCTGCGCCACGTCCAGCCCCTGATCGACGGCAGCCTGAGCGAGCAGCGCCTGGGCCGCCATGCTTGAGGAAGCCGTCGTGTCGGGATCGGCCAGGGGCTGCAGCGCGTGGACAGGATGGAACGCCAGGCACAATGAAAGCAGCAGTGATCTGCCAAGGGTTGCGATAGTCATGACGGTGTCTCCACCTGTGCGGTGATCGATGGCTGAGACGCGAAGCCTTCACTATTGGACGTTCTGGTCGTCGGGGTTGTAGGTCACCAAGCGGTTGGGCGGCGGTGTGGGGTTCAGGAAAAGCACTGGGCGATACAGGCCACGGGTGTCCTGCAGGTATTCCCGCTGGAACGTCTGAGCGTTCATCCGGGCGCTGGCAGCGGAGTAAATGAAGGTCTCGAGGGGCAACTGCGCGGGGACGTTCTGCGGCCAAGCAGCCACTATCAGCTCATTCCAATAGTAGTTGAAGCCCGTCTGGCGGTTACGCAAGTCGCTCAGCACACGAAATGCCGCTGCATCGTTGCCAAAAGCGCAACCCGCATTGCTACCGTTACCGTATCTGGCGCGCCAGGCTGCTGTGGTAGTGATACCCAGCGCCGCACATTGGCCACGAAAGTTACAGGGATCTAACCCGGTGCTTGCGTCCCGAGGATAGCCGCAGCGTAGGTTGATGGGCTGCGGTACGGGATAGCCTGACTCACGCAGAGTGAAACCTTGAGTGTGGAGTGTCCCCAGAACAGACGTGTCCGCTGAGAACCAACTGAACGACACGCCATTGCTGCGCTGCGATATCGGGCTCGGGTTCCAGGTCCGATAGTGGCCGACGTCGTTGATATTGGTGGTCCTGACCCAGACACCCTGACAGTAATAACGCGCCCTGCCGTCAGGACAGGTGGCTGAAACCGTGGTGAAGCGCTGGTTGATCCGATCGGCCACCAGGTAGCCGTCATACAGCTGTTCGCTCTGATCGAAGCCGAACGTAGCACCAACACCGCCGCTGTAGCGCAAGATCGGCAACCAGGCTGCTGTTGCCTTGAACCACTGCAGTTGTGAGCGCTGAGCCCGGAACAGGTCATTGGGAACGGCGGGATTGTAGTAGAGCGCCTCGATGGCGATCTGGTTGGGCTGTGCCGCATTCCAGTTGTTGACCTGAACCTCGCCGGGCCTGGGGCGTGCCTTGACCTCATAGGGCTTTCCGTTGGCCAGCGCATCGAACCGTGACATTAGTACATAACCGCCACGCCCTGGCAGCGCCCCCTGCTGGCGATCACTGCGCAGATAGACGAATGCCTCACTGCCTCGGGCATTGGCCTCGGCGTCATGCTCCCAGAAACGGACCGCATGAGCAGCCGCCATGGGACGCACCAATACGCCACTGCAGGCATAGTCCGGCTGATTGCGTACGCAGGCTGAAGGTGTACTGACCAGACGTTGGTTCAGCGTCGCGGCGATGGACAGCCCTTGCTCGACCGCCGCCGTGGCTGCAGCCAGCCGGGTCTCGGTGAGCACCTCGATCGAGTCAGAGGGGGCGACCAACGCATGGCCTGGGGGTGACTGCAGATACGTCAGGACAAACAGTAGGCAGCAGGCCAGAGCGCTTGCCCTGGGCAGCATCGACTTTTTCATGGTGGCATTCCTCGTTGAATGCTGCTGGGTTACGCCCAATCGTGTGCGATCAGTCGATACCCACTACCTGGCGCAAATTGTTCGCTTGGGTCGACTCAGCAGTGATCTTCAGCGTCACCGGATTCAAGGTGACAGCGGTACCCGCCCCCAGTGACTCCCCCCACAACGGCGCACGGGGGTCCAAGGCCTGCGGCAGGTCAGCGCCGTAATACTCGACCATCGCCCTGAAGTCGCGCTCCTGGGGCATGGACATCCCCAGCGAATCGCACAGGTTTTTGGCGTTCTGCCAGGTCACTGCGCTGGTGGAGAGCACCTCGAGGCCTCTGATGCCGGTTACGGTCAGCGAGTACGACTGGGCGCCTTGCGGCGTCTGCGCGGTGATCGTGCTCTGGCCATTGCGCAGCAAGGTCACCCGACCTGCTTGGGTCACCGTCGCCACACTCGGGTCACTGCTGGTGTAGGCCGTGGCGCCGGGCAAGGTCCGTTCGTAGTACACGAACCCTGGCAGCGTTTTGGGCAGGCGGACTTGTCCGTTGGCATACAGCGGTCGGTAGAGATGCCTGCTCAGGTCGACCTGGTGGTCTCCGCTAAACCCTTGCTCCACTTCAAAGGCAATGCTGGGGCTGCTACCCGCTGCGGCCAGGGTGTAATAGATCGTCAGCCGATCTGCGACGTGGTCGAGGAATAACTGTTTGGGGATACGCAGCGTAACCGGCCGGCCGCTGGCGCCGATGGGCAGGTTCGCACTGGTGTACAGCCGTTGCCCGCTGCCCTCCATTTCCAGCACCAGGTTAAGCACATCACGCGCATGCGCTGCGCTCACAGTCATGACCACGGGCAGTCCGGTGCTCGGAATCTTCAGTGGATCGAGCTTGCCGTCCTGCACGAGGGCCACGGCCGGTACAGTTAGATCGTTCATGAACGCTCTCCAGATAAGCCGTCGCAGTGACGACTAGAAAGTACACACGGCGTCGCAAATCGCTCAGGCCAGCGCGCGCAGGTCGTTGTCCGGGGCTACGGCATGGCCGCTGCCTGGGCGCCCATAACGCAATGCGCGATTCAGTACAGCCTGCACCGATGCGCTGTTGCCACCGTTGGAGGGTTCGCCCCAGGTCACAGCACGACCATCGGCCGTCAGGGCGGTGAAGCCCACGGTGTTGGCGTAGATCGCGCGGACTTGTGTCAGTTGTGCCTTTACGGCAGACGGAATCTGGCCTCCCCGATCCTTATCACCCCAGGCCACTACCGAACCATCGCTGCACAATGCCGCGAAGGCCCAAGTGCTGCCGGTGACCTGGACGATGTTGGAAAGGCGGGCGACCTCTGGGGGCAGAGTTCCTCCAATGCTCGACGCCCCCCACGCCACCACATGACCACCGCGCCGTCGCGCGCAGAACGAATACGCGTTGCTCGAGACCTCGACAATGTCGTCGAGCTGGCTGACCGATGGCGGTACGTTTGCAGCCGAGCTGCCGCCCCAGACAACCACATGGCCGTCGTTGGTCAGCGCGCAAAAGGCTTCCTCAGACGCAGCCTCTAGCGACGCAATATCCCGGCGCGCTGCCAACTGGGCCGGCAGCGACCCGCCGGTCCCTGGGTTGCCCCAGGCAATCAGCGTTCCGTTCTGAAGGCGGGCGGCAAAAGCCGCGTAAGTACTCGCCAAATAGACGGGCCGCTGTTCAGGGCTGGAGGGCGGCGCCTTCAGGCTCGCGGGCAAAGTGGCGCCGGCAGTCGCATCACCCCAGGCGACGAAGCTGCCATTGGCCCGTTCTGCCACGAAGCACCTGCGACCGCTGTAGATCTTCACAATGTCCGTGAGGTTGGCGAGCCCGGCCGGCAACGCCCCGCCAAGGTCGGCATTTCCCCAGCAGGCCAGCCGACCTTGCGGATTGCCGGGTGAAACCTGGACGCGTCCGGCAAACGCCATGAAGTTGCCGCGCACGTCCAGGAACACTTTGTCGGCGTCGGCTGCATTGATCTGGCCGCCAAATCGAGTGTTACCCCACGTATGCACCTTGCCGTTACTCAGGCGCGCGGCGAACGCCCCGCGAGTGCTGCTCACTTCGACCACGGTGTTGATGTTCGCCAGCGCGCTGGGCAGGGCCCCGCCGTGGGTTGCCGCACCCCAACTGCACAGGCTGAACAGCCCAGGCTTAGGGGTGCTAAGCATGGCCACGAACGCAGCCCTCGTGTCAGCCGGCTTCTCGCCGGTCGACAACGCAATGCCAGTTCCGAGCACATTCGTGGTGTTCAGCCACACCGCATCGGTCGCTGTGCGGACCAGCAGCGGCCGGTGAGGTTGACGATCCAGCAGGCGGTAAGCGAGTCTGGACGTCTGGTCGCCCTCGTAGCGCCACTGCGCCAGAATGGGTTTGCCGGTGGCGGCGTTGAAAGCACTCACTACATGCGAGGTGTTATTACAGCGGAAGGCACTGGCGCTGTACCTGGCCCCAAACACTTGCAGCGTGCCGCTACCCAGTTCGCTCTGAATGACGTAGCGCTGTCCGCCACCTTGCTCGACGGTCGCCGAGCCACTGCGCTTGATCTCGTAGCGCAGGTTCACCGCGCTGCCGTCCAGCGCCTCGATATACGCGGCAGGGATGTCGATATCCAGGGTTCGGTTGGCACGCTCGGGCGGTACCGTGACTTCGAGGTGTCGGGAGGCATTGGATGCCTCGTCTTCGAGCCAGATCGTAACTTTATCCGAAGCCTGGAGTTTGGCATCGGCGCCAATACGCACTGTGGCCTTGTCAGGAACATCACCTGGGTTCAAATGCCCATCGACGCCTTCGAGAAAGTAGGCTTGAGGCAATCCGCCTTTCTTGATGAAGATCGTACGGCTCAAGGAGCTGTCCACGGAACCGGAGAGGCGTGTCACCTCGTAGCGCACGTCCGCTTTGCCGCCCAAGTTGGCAATCACATAAGGGTATTCAATCACCAAGCCCTCGGGAGACACACCCTCTTCGATCACGACATCGTTGACAACGGTGACACCGCCAGGATTGGAGCCATCCCAGTAGACATCGACGAAATCGCCGACCTGCAATTGCACCGAGGCGGGAATGACAATCAATGCGCCATCGATCACGGCGCCCGGATCCAGGTTGTCCTCCTGAGCTGCCGGGATCTCGACAGGCTCCAGGTCAGTCACCTGCGACACGTCGATGACGAAGTCCAGGTAATCCGAATAGCGCTCCGTTTCCCCGGGCTCGGTCACGAAGTAGCGCACTTGTACAGAACCGCCGAAGTTAGCCATCAGTTGATCGTGAGGCACTTCGAATACCAAGGGTTCACCTGGCCAGACGACCGTGCTGTCGTCCCATGGCGGTCCCATCTCGGGTAGCCACTGAAGCGAGACATCCTGCATCTCGTTCATGTTGAGGAACGGGTCGATATGAATTTTCAGACCGTTGGCGAACTGCGGCAGGTTTGGATCGACGATGCCATTGATCAACTCAGGCTCCATTCGTGCCGCAGGCAGCGCCGCTTGGGCTTCGCCAACCTGAATGATCTGATGCTCGGAATAAAGAGGCAGCAACATGCCCCGGCGCTGGATCTGGTAACTCAGGTCCAGCTTCCCACCGTCAAGCGGGGCCAGGTACTTCAAGCCATCTGCGACTGGGAAGGTGAGAATCAGCCCCACATCCTTGGTGTTGACGACCTTGGTGAACTGTTCATAGAGCGCCGTCCCGTTGGCGCGTGTGCCCAACCACACCAAGGTCACCCGGTCACCGCGCTGCAGATCGGCGGCGACTGGAATCTGCACGGTCACCGACGTGAGCGAGGGGTCTACGTTGCCATCAGCATCGGCCTGGACCAACTCCGGCTTGATGGCCGAGCGCTGGAGGCCGGCGAACACCGCGAAATCCTTGCCCGAGACGAATCCGCGGGTAGTGAGGTTCTCGTACGATGCACTGGCGCGACCACCACGCAGCGGTAGCAGCGAGGCGCCACTGACGGCGAAGAACAAGGTACGCCCCAGCCGGCGGATAGGTTGTGCGGCCGTCGGCAGCGTCACATCCGGCCCTTGGGCAGGGCTGCCAGTCAAGGTCACACGGATGCTGTCACCCAGTTTGAAGCTGGGATGGACGGTATCGACCTCGACCTGCAAGTCGTTGCCGCCCAGTTGATCCAGATCGATGAGATAGCGTGGAACGGCCGTGGGGTCAGGGTTGGCGATATACGGCGAAGGCGTCAGATTGGCAACCAGCCGCACAGGCACTTCCACCTGCTGCGACCATCGTTCGGAAATATTGCCGACCTCGTCGATCACCCGATAGGCCAGCGCCATGCGCTCGCTGTTGCCCGCAGCGATCAGAGTCCGCTCATCGATCACCAAGTTGATGCCGTTAGTCACCTCGGCCATCGTTACCGTATGGGAGACCTTCTGCGTGCCCCAGGCAAACTCGACCTGATCGTACTGACGAATCCCGTCATAGGGTGGGATATGCACCTTGACGCCCTGGCGAGCATCGTCCGGTCCCACGAACCCTGAGGCGGGCACTTCCGGCACGAGCAACGACAACTCGCTTAGAGGCGTGATCTGACTGATGACGGTGAGTCGGGTCGATTCCTCGACGACACCCGAAACACGCTTGACCTGGTACCAGAGCTCGGTAGTCCCTTCCGGCACTTTGCTTGCCCTGACGAACAACGCGATGCGATTGCCCACGTCGCTTTGCACGACCACCATCGAGGCCACCGAGACCCTGGAATCGTTCCAGAAGACCTCCACCCAGTCGCCGGGACGCATGTCGTCATAGGCCTGGAGGACGATCAACAAACCGCTCGGATTGTCGTAGACCAGTTTGCGATTGATACCGATTGCCAGCCGCGGCGCCGATTTCAAGCCCGAGATATGCCCGGGGATGAAGATCGCCGGCATGATGGGGGTCAGGGAGGAAGCACCCATCACCGACATGGTGCCCATGCCTTGGACGCCCATGCTCTGGACACCGGCAAGCTGGATCCCCATGCCGTGACCAGCCCTGCTCTGGATACCCATCGGTGGTGCGTCGTCTTCCTGGAAGCGCTGGTTGTACTGTTGGAGGATCTGGTCGAGGGTTTGCACGCCATCGGCGTCATGGTCGAAGTCTATGTCGTCTGTCATGGGAGTGCTCCTGATGTGAGGCAAGCCAACTGCAGGTCGGGTCAGCTGATTTCAGGGCACGGCAGCGAACGGCACAACTGGCAAAATTGTCAGGTAGGCGCTGCCAGGACGGGCTCGCAGGTGAAGCACGAGCACTGGGCACAGACACAGCGCGGCGCTATGCGGTAGTCTTGGGTTTTCTCTCACCCAAGGAAATCTTGTCATGGCACGTGCCACCGCCCGTCACATCCTCGTCAGCACCGAAGACAAGTGCAACGAACTCAAAGCCCAGATCGAAGCCGGTGCCGACTTCGGCGAAATTGCCAAGGCCAACTCCAGTTGCCCCTCCAGCCGCCAAGGCGGCGACCTGGGTTCCTTCGGCCCCGGTCAGATGGTCAAGGAATTCGATACCGTGGTGTTCAGCGCGCCGGTCAACACCGTGCAAGGTCCGGTGAAGACCCAGTTCGGCTATCACCTGCTGGAAGTGACCAGCCGCCAGGACTGACCCTCTCTTGTCCGCCCGCCCCTGCAGTGCCCTTGTGGGAGCGGGCGCCGCCTGCCCCCGTCTGGCCGTGTTGCTGGTCGGGGCCTGGCTGAGCACCGCCAGCCTCGCCGCCCCCTCGCATGCGTTGACCGTCTACGACGAAGCGCCTCGCTACCGCGCCGACTTTGCGCATTTCGATTACGTTGACCCGGACGCGCCCAAGGGCGGCAGTCTGCGCCGCTCGGCGCTCGAAATCGGCCAGTACGACCATGTCCTGCCCTTCATCGATGAAGGCACCGGGGTCAGTCAGGTCGATGGCTGGCTCTATGCGCCCTTGGCCGTGCGCTCGCTGGATGAGCCGTACACCGTCTATGGACTGATCGCCCGACGCCTGGAGCGCGGCCCTGACGATGCCTGGCTGCGGGTGGAGATCGATCCCCGCGCGACCTTTGCAGACGGTAAGCCGGTACGCGCCGAAGATGTACGCTTCACCTTCGAGCTGCTGATGAGCAAAGGTAGCCTCAAGTACCGCACCCAGTTCGCCGACGTGACCGCCGTCAGCGTCGAAGGTCCGCGCAGCGTGCGTTTCGATTTTCGCCAACCTCACGGTCGAACCCTGGCACTGGACCTGGCCAGCCTGCCGGTGCTGCCTGAACATGACTGGCAAACCCGCGACTTCGCCCACGGTGGCGGCTTCGACACACCGCTGGGCAGCGGCCCCTACCGCATCGCGCGCCTGGACAATGGCCGCAGCATCACCTTCGAGCGCGACCCCAACTGGTGGGCCCGCGATCTGCCCGTCAACCGCGGACGCTACAACTTCCAGCGCATCCGCGTGGAGTACTTCGGCGACACCGAGGTGGCCCGCCAAGTGCTCAAAGGCGGCGGTTACGACTACAACCGCGAGTTTTCCGCCACCGGGTATACCCAAGGCTACAACGGTGCCGCGCTGGCCGACGGTCGCCTGCAGCGCGCGCAACTGGGGCCGGACAAACCGCAAAGCGCCCAAGGCTTCGTGTTCAACCTGTCCAGGCCGATGTTCGCCGACCGCCGTGTGCGCCAGGCCCTGGGCCTGCTCTGGGATTTCGAGTGGAGCAACCGGCAGATGATGCGCAACCTCTACATCCGCCAGCAGAGCCTGTTCTCCAATACGCCCTTGGCCGCCCGCGAACTGCCCGATGTCGAAGAACTGAAGATCCTCGAACCCTTGCGCGGGCAGATCCCCGACCACGTGTTCAGCCAGGTGTTCAAGGCACCGGTGACCGATGGCTCGGGCATCATCCGCCCACAACAGTTGCACGCGCTGCAGCTGCTGCAAGCCGCTGGCTGGCGCCCCGAGGGGGATCGCCTGGTCGATGCCGAGGGCACGCCGTTGAGTTTCACCTTCCTCAACGGCCAGGCCGGCCTGGAGCGCCTGCTGCTGCCCTGGAAGCGCAACCTGGCGCAGATCGGCATCGAGCTGAACATCCGCAACGTGGACTCGGCCCAATACATCAACCGGCTCATGGCGCGCGACTACGACATGGTCATCACCGGCTATCCCGTCACTCTGTCGCCTGGGGCCGAGCAGTACAACTACTTCGGCTCCGCCGCGGCCCACGATCCCGGCTCGAACAACCTCATGGTGCTCCAGGATCCTGCCGTGGACCGGCTACTCGACGGCCTGGTCCACGCCTCGACCCAGGCCGACATGCAGCGCTACGCCCATGCGCTGGATCGGGTGCTGCAGTGGAATTATTACTGGATCCCCAACTACTACCCGCCGGGAAGTTCCACCGTCTGGTGGAATCGCTTCGGACTGCCCAAGGTGCAGGCCAGGTATGACGAGGGGCTGGACACCTGGTGGGAGGTCAGCCCAACGGCGCTGACCGATGCGCAGATGGCCGAGCGCTTGAAGGCGGCACCATGACCGGCTATCTGCTGCGGCGTCTGCTGCTGATCGTGCCCACGCTGCTGGCGATCCTGCTGGTGAATTTCGCCATCGTCCAGGCCGCCCCCGGCGGGCCTGTGGAACAGGCCGTGGCCCGCCTGCAGGGCATCGGTGGCGGCGCGCCGGGGGCACGGGTCGAAGCGCTTCAAGGCCAGTCTCGCGCCAGCCGGGGCCTGGACCCGAAGATGATCGAGCAGATCAAACACCAGTACGGCTTCGACAAGAGTGCCCCCGAGCGGCTCTGGCTGATGCTCGGCCAGTACGCCAGGCTCGACTTCGGCCACAGCTTCTTTCGCGGCGCCAAGGTCACCGACCTGATTCTCGACAAGCTGCCGGTCAGCCTGTCGCTGGGCCTGTGGGCCACGCTCATCACCTACCTGGTGTCGATCCCCCTGGGCATCGCCAAGGCCGTGCGCCATGGCAGCCGCTTCGACGCCTGGAGCAGTGTGCTGATCGTGGTCGGCTACGCCCTGCCCTCGTTTCTGTTCGCCCTGCTGCTGATCGTCCTGTTCGCCGGCGGCACCTCGCTGAACTGGTTTCCCGTGCGCGGGCTGGTCTCCGAAGATTTCGACCAACTGGGCCTGCTGGGCAAAGTCGCCGATTACTTCTGGCATCTGGTACTGCCGGTCGGTGCCCTGGTAATCGGCGGTTTCGCCACCCTGACGCTGCTGACCAAGAATGCGTTTCTCGAGGAGATTTCCCGGCACTACGTGGTCACTGCCAGGGCCAAGGGCTTGAGCGAGCGCCGGGTGCTGTACGGCCATGTGCTGCGCAATGCCCTGCTGCTGGTGGTGGCCGGCGTGCCGCAGGCCTTGATCAGCGTGTTCTTCGCCGGCTCCCTGCTGATCGAAGTGATCTTCTCCCTCGACGGCCTCGGGCGCCTGAGTTACGACGCGGCAGTGTCCCGGGATTACCCGGTGGTGTTCGGGACCCTGTTCATCTTCACCTTGGGCGGCCTGCTGATTCGCCTGATCGGCGACCTCTGCTACACGCTGCTCGACCCGCGGATCGACTTCGACGCGAGGGCGCACTGATGCTGTCGCCCATCGCCCGACGTCGCCTGCATCGTTTTCGCCGTAACCGCCTGGGCTGGGTGTCGCTGTGGCTGTTCGGCGCGATCCTGCTGCTGAGCCTGGGCGCCGAACTGATCGCCAACGACAAACCGCTGCTGCTCAGCTACCAGGGCGAGCTCTACAGTCCGGCACTCAAACGCTACACCGAGCAGCAGTTCGGCGGTGAACTGCCCTTCCAGCCCGATTACCGCAGCACCTACGTGCGCCGGCTGATCGAAGCCCAAGGCGGATGGATGCTGTTCGCCCCCATCCCCTTCAGCGCCGATACGCCCAACTACGACCTGCAGGTGCCCACGCCCAGTGCACCGAGCACGGTGAACTGGCTGGGGACCGACGACCAGGGCCGCGACGTGCTCGCCCGGGTACTGTACGGCACCCGGGTGTCGCTGCTGTTTGCCTTCGCGCTGACGCTGCTCAGCGTGCTGATCGGCGTCAGCGCCGGGGCCTTGCAGGGCTACCACGGGGGTTGGGTCGACCTGCTCGGCCAGCGACTGCTGGAGGTCTGGTCGGGGATGCCCGTGCTGTACCTGCTGATCATCCTTTCCGGGTTCGTGGAACCGGACTTCTGGTGGCTGCTGGGCATCCTGGCGCTGTTTTCCTGGCTCACGCTGGTGGATGTGGTGCGCGCCGAATTTCTCCGCGGCCGCAGCCTGGAATACGTCAAGGCCGCCCGCGCACTGGGCCTGAGCGACACCCAGGTGATGCTCCGGCACATCCTGCCCAATGCCCTGAACGCGACGCTGACCTATATTCCCTTCATGCTCACCGGCGCCATCACCACCCTCACCGCCCTGGACTTCCTCGGCTTCGGCATGCCCGCCGGCAGCGCCTCCTTGGGCGAGCTGGTAACCCAGGGCAAGCAGCACCTGGAGGCGCCGTGGCTGGGCTTCACGGCATTCTTCGCACTGGCGACGATCCTTTCGCTGCTGGTGTTCATCGGCGATGCACTGCGCGAGGCATTCGACCCGCGACGCTGACCCGGTCCCTGTTCATCCGTTCGCTACCAGGAGTTGCACATGACGCTCGCAGGCAAGACAGCATTGGTCACCGGTTCCACCAGCGGTATCGGCCTGGGCATCGCCCAGGTGCTGGCGCGCGCGGGCGCGAACATTGTGCTCAACGGCTTCGGCGATCCACAGCCGGCCCTCGACGCGATCCGCGGCCATGGCGTGAAGGTCGGCCATCACGCAGCGGACCTTGCCGACGTGGCACAGATCGAAGCGCTGTTCGCTTTCGCCGAGCATGAGTTCGGCGGCATCGACATTCTCGTCAACAACGCCGGAATCCAGCACGTCGCCCCGGTTGAGGCGTTCCCGGTACAGCGCTGGGACCAGATCATCGCGCTCAACCTGTCGGCCGTGTTCCATGGCATTCGCCTGGCCCTGCCGGGCATGCGCGCGCGTGGCTGGGGGCGCATCATCAACATCGCCTCGGTGCACGGGCTGGTCGGCTCCACGGGCAAAAGCGCCTACGTCGCCGCCAAGCACGGCGTGGTCGGGCTGACCAAGGTCGTGGCGCTGGAGACGGCGACCACCTCGATCACCTGCAATGCCTTGTGCCCAGGCTTCGTGCTGACCCCGCTGGTGCAGCAACAGATCGACGCGCGTGCAGGGGATGGCGATCCACTGCAGGCCGAGCATGAACTGCTGGCCGAGAAGCAGCCTTCACTGGCCTTCGTGACCCCGCAGCAGTTGGGCGAATTGGCCCTGTTCCTGTGCAGCGAGGCTGGCAGCCAAGTGCGTGGCGCGGCCTGGAACGTCGATGGTGGGTGGTTGGCGCAGTGACAGGGAGCGCTGCGTATTCGGCAGGTCCGAAGCGACGTCATCAGGCATAATGCCCCCTTTTTTCGCCGCAGTTACAGGTACGCCATGAAAGCACAAGCCCGCCACATCCTGGTCAAGACCGCCGAAGAAGCCGAGCAGCTCAAGCAGCGCCTGGCCAAGGGCGAGGCATTCGACGTGCTGGCCAAGAAATTCTCCACCTGCCCTTCCGGCAAACGCGGCGGCGACCTGGGCGAAGTGCGCCCAGGGCAGATGGTGGGCGCCATCGACCAGGTGATTTTCAAGAAACCGCTGCGGGTGGTGCACGGCCCGATCAAGAGCAAGTTCGGCTATCACCTGGTGCAGGTGTTCTACCGCGATTGAGGGGCTTCACGGAAGCGCGGTTCAGCGCGGCCGCGCGACCAGCAAGCCGATCCCGGCACACCCCAGCAGCGAGGCACTGACCCGGTTGAACAGCCGCCGCGCGCGTGGGCGGTTGAACCAACGCTGCAGGAACACGCCCAGGCCGGCGTAGACGGCGATAGCGATCCACTCCAGCAGCAGGAACCACAACCCCAGCCAGAGGAACTGCTCAGCGAACGGCGTGCTGCTGTCCACCGTCACGAACTGCGGCAGAAACGCAGTGAACAACAGGATCGCCTTGGGATTGCCCGCCGCCACCCAGAACTCTTGCCGTGCCAGGCGCCAGAGCCCCCTGCGCGGGCTATCGTCGATCGGCCCGGTTGCGACCGGGGCGCGCCACAGCTGCCAGGCGATGTAGAACAGATACGCCGCCCCCGCCAGCTTGATGCCCAGGAACAGGTACTCGCTGGTGTGCAACACCACGGTCAGCCCCATCGCCGCCAGGGCGATCATTGCGGCGAAGGCCAGCAGCCGCCCGCCTCCGGCCAGGCAGGCGGTGCGCAGGCCGTAACGGCTGGCATTGTGCAGCGACAGCAGGTTGTTCGGGCCCGGCGCCATGTTCAGGGCAAAACAGGCGGGGACGAATAGCAGCAGGTTCGACGCGTCCATTGTTGTTCTCCGTGACGGACGGCCGCAGCGTCGCGCCGCAGCCCCCGCCCGGTCAAGCACAGTGGCGCGTCATTTGGCCGACACAGTAGCGCCAACCTGAGGCAATCAAAGCCTGCGCCTAGCCTTGAGGCCGGGGATCGTGGTGGCCGCGATCTGCACCTCGGCGCGTGGCTGGCCGGCACTGGCCGCCAGTGCGGCCAGGGTCGGCTGACGGAACAACAGGCGGGCATCGGCCTGCAGCCCGGCTTGACGCATCCGCGCCACCACATTCACCGCCAACAGCGAATGACCGCCCAGCTCGAAGAAATTGTCGTCGCGGCCCACCTGTTCGACCTTGAGTACCTCGCTCCAGATGTGCGCCAGGGTGCACTCCAACTCCCCGCGTGGTGCCTCGAAAGCACGCGTGATCAGGGCTTGCGGGCCGGGTTCGGGCAGCGCCTTGCGGTCGATCTTGCCGTTGGGGCTCAACGGCATTTCGTCTAGCGCGACGAAAGCCGCAGGCACCATGTACGCCGGCAGCCGTGCCAGCAAATGATTGCGCAGCACTTCGAGCGACGGCGCGCACTGCCCTTCGCGGCAGGTAAAGTAGGCCACCAGGCGCTCATCGCGCACCCGTACCGCGCTCTGACCCAGCGCCGGATGCGCGGCCAGCAGGGCCTCGATTTCGCCCAATTCCACACGCAATCCGCGCAGCTTGACCTGAAAATCGTTGCGACCGATGAACTCCAGCTCGCCGTCTTCACGCCAGCGGGTCAGATCGCCCGTGCGGTACAGGCGGTCGCCCTGGACGAAAGGACTGGCGATGAAGCGGTCGGCTTCCAGCGTTGGCAGCCCGAGGTAGCCGCGGGCCACCCCAATACCCCCGATCAACAGCTCTCCCACAACGCCCTTGGGCACCGGCCGGCCATGGGTATCGACCACGTAGAGGCGGGTATTGGCGATCGCACGGCCAATCGGCGGTGCCACCGACGGCAAGGGTTGATCAGGTTCCAAGGTCCAGGCGGTGCTGTCCACCGTGGCCTCGGTAGGGCCATAGACGTTGTGCAGGCGCACCTGGGGCAGGCGCTCGCGCAGCAGCGTGGCCAAGGCCAGGGTCAGCTCGCCGCCGCCGCAGAAGATGTCCCTCAGGCTGGTGCATCGCTCCACGCCCGCTTGTTCGAGGAAGACATGCAGCAGCGCCGGTACGAACTTGACCGTGGTTACCTGGCGGTCCTGGATCAATTGCATCAGGTAGTGCGGGTCGCGGTGCCCGTCCGGGCGCGGCAGCACCAGGCGCAGCCCGGCGCACAGCGGCCAGAACAGCTCCCAGACCGAGCCGTCGAAGCTGAACGGCGCCCGCTGCAGCAGCGCGTCGCCGGGCCGTGGCGGACACAGCGTCGAGCTCCAGTGCATCAGGTTACCCAGGCCGCGGTGCTCGACCATCACCCCCTTTGGCGTGCCGGTGGAGCCTGAGGTGTACATCACATAGGCCAGGTTCGACGCGCTCAAGGCCACCTCAGGCGCCTGCTTCGACTGCGCCTGCCAGGCCGGCAGGTCGAGATCGACCAGCGCCACCGCCTGCGCCTCGAACAAGCCACGGGTCGCGGCCTGGACCAGCACGGCCACAGGCGAACTGTCCTGCACCAGATAGCGCAGGCGCTCGTCCGGGTATTCAGGATCGAGCGGCACGTAGGCCGCCCCAGCCTTGAGCACGCCCAGCAGGCCTACCAGCAACGGCAGGCCGCGCTCGAGGCATACACCGACACGGCTGTCGGGCTTCACCCCGAGGCCAATCAGATGATGGGCCAACTGGTTGGCCTGCTCGTCGAGCGCGCGGTAAGTCAGCGTGGCCTCGTCGGTCTGCAAGGCGATTGCCTCAGGCGTACGCCGCACTTGCGCCTCGAACAGCGACGGCAAGGTTCGACCCCGCAGTGCGTGGGCTTGCGCAGTATCGTTGAAGTCCTCCAGCAGCTCCCGTCGTTCGCCCGGCGGTACGCAGCACAGCCGCTCGAGGGGTTGCGAACTGTCCTGGTCGAGCGCCTCGCACAGCACCTCCAAGGCATGCTGCAGATACGTCAGCACTCGGCTGGCGCCCAGCGCCTGGGGCGCACGCACGCCCAGCCGCAGGCTGTCGTGCTGATCGTCCACCGACAGCACCAGGGCGTGACTCTGCACCTCGCTGGCCTCCAGGAGTTGCGCGCCGGGCAGCGTCGTCTGTTCGCGGGTCAGCCCATGGCGGAAATTGATCAGGCTGTTGAACAGCGGCACACCCGCAGGCAGACCACTGCACTGCTGGGCCAGCGAAAGCGGTGCGTCCTCGTGCTCCAACAAGGCAGCCAATGCGCCTTGAGTGTCACCCAGCGCCTGGGCCACGCTGCGTCCGGCCAGGTGCAGGCGCAGCGGCAAGCTGTTGACGAACATGCCCAGCGCGCGATCGGCGCCCTCGCCGGCCATCATCCGGCCCAGCAGCACCGTGCCGGTCACCACCTCGTCACGCCCGGCCAGCGCACCGAGGACCTGGGCCCAGGCCAGGTGCAACAGGCTGGGCAACCCGACGTCGTGCTGCCTGGCCAAGCGTCGCAGGCTCCCGTTCAGCCTACCGGACAGCGGCTGTTCGAGGCTTTCCAACGTTTGCGGCGACACATCGTGCGTCGGCATGCCTGGCAAGGATGGCGGCGCCTCGACCCCTGCCAGCAGCGCGCGCAGGAACACCTCGTGCTGCGCCTGGCGCGCCTCGGCGCCGCTGAGTGCGACGTAGTTGCGGTAAGGCACGGGCGTTGCCAAAGCCTGTTGTGTGCCGCTCAGCACGGCGCGCAACTCGCCCAGCAGCACCTGTACCGAGACGGCGTCGTTGACCAAATGGTGGAAGCGCAGCAAGCCCAGCCAGCGCCCGTGCTCGACGTCCTCGGTGCCGGCCAGCGCCATCATCGGGGCGTGGCGCAGGTCCAGGGAACGTTGCGCGGTGGCGAAATGCGCGCGCAACTGCCCAGCCGCGTCGTGGGAGGCGATCTGCAGGACTTCCACGGGCAGGCGAGCCTCACGCCACACCACCTGCTGCGGCTGCTCCAACCCGTCCCAGTACAGGCTGGTGCGCAGAATGTCGTGGCGCTCGACCACGTGCTGCAACGCCTGGGCGAAGGCCTCGAAGCCGGCGCGGTCGGCGAAGGTGAACAAGGCCTGCTGCTGGTAGGGATCGTCGCCGCCACGCAGGTGGTGATAGAGCAAGCCTTGTTGCAGCGGTGCCAGCGGGTAGATCTCCTGAACGTTGGCGGCGCCTCCCGGTACGGTGGCGACGATCAGGTCGACCTGGGCCTGATCCAGGCGGGCAAGGCTCAACAATTGCGGGGTTATGCGGGTGCAGCCGCGGGGTACGCGGTTCCCGGCGACCTCGATCACACCTGCCTGACTGGCGGCTGCAAGGCTCGCCAAGGTCGGCTGCCCGAACAGCACCTGGACATCGGCGCGCAGGCCCTGCTGACGCATGCGCTCGACCAGTTGCACCGCCAGCAACGAGTGGCCGCCAAGCTCGAAGAAGTGATCGTGTCGGCCGATAGCGGGTACGCCAAGCAGTTCGCTCCACAGCGCCGCCAGACGCTCTTCCACATCGCCGCGCGGCGCTTCGTGGACGCGGCGCACCCAAGCGTCCTGGCCCAACGCCGGCAGCGCGCGACGGTCGAGCTTGCCATTGGCGGTCAGTGGCCACTGCTCCACACGCTGATAACCCGCGGGTAGCAAGGCCGGTGGCAGCATGGCGCGCAGGTGCTCGTGCAAGTCGCCCGGGGTTGGCGCATCGCCGATGAACCAGGCCTGCAACTGCTCGTCGCGCAGCAGCACCACCGCTTCGTGCACCTGCTCATGGCTGGCCAGCGCGGCCTCGATCTCGCCAAGCTCCACGCGCACTCCACGGATCTTCACTTGATCGTCGTTGCGTCCCAGGTATTCCAGGGCGCCGTCGTCACGCCAGCGCACCAGATCCCCCGTGCGGTACATTCGCGCTCCGGCCCGAGAGCTGAACGGATCAACCAGGAAACGCTCGGTGCTCATCGGCTCGCGTCCCAGATAGCCGCGAGCAACACCCAGTCCGCCGACGTACAGCTCTCCGGGTACGCCAATCGGCAGCAACCGTCGCTGAGCATCCAGGACGTACAACTGGGTGTTGGCGATCGGGCCGCCGATGTGCAGTGCAGCGCCGGCGGTGACCCGCCCGGAACTGGCCACCACCGTTGCTTCGGTGGGGCCGTAGTTGTTGATCACTGCATAAGTTCGCTCACACGACAGCGTGCGCAGGCGGTCTCCACCAATCAGCAGGGTGCGCAGGGTCGGATGATCTGGCTGCGTGAAGGCGTATTCGGCCACGGGGGTCGGCAGGAAGCTCACCTGCAGCGGCTGGGCACGCCACCAGCGCAGCAGCGCGTCGAGATCCTCGCCTGCTTCACCGACCGGTGCCAAGTGCAGGGTGGCGCCCGCGCACAGGGCGGGCCAGATTTCCCAGGCCATCGCATCGAAGCCGAAGCCTGCCAAGCTCGAGGTGTGCGTATCCACCGTCACATCGAAGGCGGCGCAATGCCAATCGACCAGATTGGCAAGCATCTGGTGTTCGACCATCACCCCCTTGGGCTGCCCGGTCGAGCCGGAGGTGTAGATCACATAGACCAAGCTGTGGGAATCAAGGCCGGCGACGCTAGGGTTATCCAGTGCGCCCTCAGGCAGCGGGCAGTCGTCCAGCATGATCACCGGTACGTCGTGGCGTGGCAGATGCTCGAGCTGTCGGCGTTGGGTCAGCAGCGCCACCGGCGCGCTGTCTTCGAGCAGATAAGCCAGGCGCTCGCGAGGATGCGCCAGATCGATCGGCACGTAGGCTGCTCCGGCCTTGAGCACGGCCAACAGCCCCACCAGCGTGTCGAGTCCGCGCCGCGCCAGCACGGCCACCCGCTGCTCGGGCTGCACGCCTTGGGCGATCAAGCGCCAGGCCAGGGCGTTGGCCCGCTGGTTCAGTTCGCCGTAGCTCAGCGATTGCCCCTGATGGACCGCAGCCAACGCGTGCGGCCGCTGTGCGGCCTGGACTTCGATCCGTCGATGGACACAGGGTTCGCCTATCGGCTGCTGCGTCGCGTTCCAGTGACGTAGCCGATCATGTTCATGGGCGGTGAGCAGGTCGAAATCGGCAACCGTCAGCGTGGGCGTTCGCAGGCCTTGATCGAGCACATGCATCAAGCGCTCGCCCAAGGCGTGGGCCTCATCGGCCGAAAGCCAGGCACGGTGATGCACCAGGTGCAACCAGGCTTTGTCGGTGTGCCGGTTGCTGCGCAAATGGATGGCCAGCGGCGTGGATTCGTGGCTATTGGACACCTTGACCGTGTGGCCGCTGGCGGCGCCAAAGCGGTAATCATGATCGTCCTGTTCGTAGGACACCGACACTTCGAACAACTGGCGGCGCTCTTCGCCCAGCAGACCCAGCGCTCGATTCAGTTCGCTGACCGGCAGACGCTGATGGCGGAAATCCTGGCGCAGGGTATCGCGGATGGCCGCGATCAGCTCGGCGAAGGACAGGCTCGCAGAGAACGCCAGCGGCACCGCGCTGACCTGAACGAAGGTGCCCAGGGTGGTCTTGAACCGCGCCCCACCCCGATTGAGTATCGGCAGCCCCACCACCCAGTCCTCGCGCTGGCCGCTGCGCGTGAACAGCACATGCAGCGCCGCCAGCAACACATGAAACGCCGAGGCCTTGTGGGTCTGCGCCAGTTGTTGCATGCGTGCGTGCAGGCTCGCGGGAAACGCCTGCACGCAGGTGCGTGCCGGGGCTTGGTCGGTGGCGCGGCGGTGATGATGACGCGCGGCCAGCAAGGGTTCGGGCACCTGCGCGAAGCGGGCCAGCCAGTAGTCGCGGTCGCGTGCCAGGCGGGGCGAATGGCAATAGTGGTGATCCTCGTCGATGAACGCCGAGTAACAGGTGTGCGCGGCCGGCGGCGAGGTGCCGTCGACCAGCGCTGTGTAATGTTCGCCCAGCGTCTTGATCAACTGCGCGAAGCCCCATCCATCGACGAGCAAATGGTGTGCATGGCTGGCCAGCCAATGGCGGTCCGGCGCCAGACGCAACAGGGTGAACGTCAACAGCGGGCTGCCGTCGAAGCGATAGGTGTGCTGCATGTACGCCTGTACCCACGTGAGCGCGGCAGCGGCGGGATCGGTTTCTGCGGACAGATCCAGCATTGGCAACTCGATGGCTTCAGCTTCACCGGCGGGCGCGAAGCGCTGTAGCGGCAAACCCTCGGCACCGGCGTCGAGCAGCAACTCGGTACGCAGTACCGGATGGGCCGCCAACAAGGCCCGCAAGGCCAGGTGCAGCTGGTGCGGTTGCAAGCCACCGCGCAGGTCGATGTACCCACCGATGGTGTAGAGCGGCGAGTCACCTCGACTCAACTGGTCTAGCCAGATGTCGCGTTGAGCACTGGTCAGTGGGTAAGTATCGGCGGCAGGCATGGGCTGGGAGGTCCTTCTCCGTTGTTCGTCGGTCGATTCAAGCACCCTCCCCCTGCGACGTATGGCCCATTAAACCCGGACACCGGCGGGATAAGCGCAATTTGCGGATTCTTCTGTAGGACATTGGCTATTTGTCCGCCGCCGAGATCACTTACCCGTCCGCACTTAGCCTGGAAACGTGTTGCGATCATCGGCATTTTGACGCCAATTTGCTGACCATTACCACGCAAACGTTTTACTCCACCTGAAACCGCTCGCCAATTCGCCGCTTATCGGTGCCATTTTCTGTCCCCGGTTTCCACTACAGACGCGACCTGCACCGCCGGTCTTGAATAGCGCCGCCTTCGCTCGGGCAGCTTCTGCGCCGGTGGGTGACTCTTCGGTGTGGTACACGAATCAAGGATGAACAGACATGAAACTCGACCCCCGCCGCCTGAGGCCGCACGATGCGCGCCTCTATCTGCAACTGGGTGAACTGATCGCCAGTGCCAGCGAGCCTGACTTCGCCGGTCACATGCTGCGATTCGTCGACGGACTCGTGCCGGTGCACCGGCTCGACCTGAGTGAGTGGACGATCGACAGCCGCCAGGGCTGCGTCGAGCGGACCAGGATGCTGGGCAGTGCCGGGGCGAGCGACGCGCTCTGCTCGGCAACCCCCACCGGTCTTGCCTTGCTGCAGGACATCGTGCAGATGAAAGACCCGCTGCTGATCCAGCACAAGCGTTCACAGCGCAAGGGCAGCGCACACCAGCCTCTGCATCAGTGCAAGCTGGTGTCGCGCAGCGGTGACCGGCGCTGGGTGATCGGCTTTCATCGATCGCCCAGCCAACGCGCCTTTTCGCTCACTGAGCTGTCGCTGCTCAAGCGTCTGGCCGACACTCTGCTGCCCTTGCTGGAGTATCACGCGCAGCGCCTGACACCCGGCGCCGACGAGGACTCGGACAGTGCCGACCTATTGCGTCAGGGCTTCGACGAGCGTCTGGCGCAGGAAGCAGTGCAGCTCTCCAGCCGCGAACAGCAGGTGTGCCTGGGCCTGCTGACCGGAGGCACCGTGCCGGAAATGGCGCAGCGGCTGAACGTGAAGAACAGTTCGGTGGAAACCTACCTCAAGCGCGCCACCGCCAAGCTCGGCGTCAGTGGACGCCACGGCCTGGCCCGATGGATGGCCGGCGCTTGAGCCAGACAGAGAACACCATGCTTAGATACCCTGCCGCCCTGCTCGTGTTGCTGCTCAGCGGCTGTACCCTCACGCCCGATTACCAGCGGCCACCCTCGCCCGTGCCAGCGCGCTTCGCCCAGACCGAGGCGGCCCCGGTCGAACCTGCCGTTTCTGATGACCGCCTGCGCGGCCAGGCGGTCTTTCGCGATCCGCTGCTGCGCGAGCTGATCGAACGCGCCCTGCGCGACAACCGCGACCTGCGCGTGGCGGCGCTCAACGTCCAGGCCTACCGTGCGCAATTTCGCCTCCAGCGCGCCGAGCAGTTGCCGCACCTCTCCGCCGATGCCCAAGGCCAGCGCCAGTACCTGCCACGGCGGATGACCGGCAGCGATGACGGCGCCATCAGCCAGACCTACTCCGCCACGTTGGGCCTGAGTGCATTCGAGCTCGACCTGTTCGGCCGCCTGCGCAGCCTTAGCGACAAGGCCCTGCTGACCTACCTGGCCAGCGAGCAGGCCCGCCGCAGCGTGCAACTCACCCTGGTGGCCAGCGTCGCCAGCAGCTACCTGACCTGGCGCGCCGACCTGGAATTGCTGGCGCTGTCACGCCAGACCCTGGAAGCCGATCAACAGCGCCTGCGCCTGACTCAAGGTCAGCGTCGTGCCGGCAGCGTGTCGGCCTTGCAGGTGCTGCAAGCCCAGACCCGCGTCGAGACGGGCCGTACGGCGGTTGCTCGCTACCAACGCCAGGTCGCCCAGGACGTCAATCAGTTGTCCCTGCTGGTGGGCTCAACGCTCGACGAGCGCCTGCCGGGCTTGCCGCTGGCGGCCGAACAGGTGGTCGAGCTACCCGCCGGGCTGCCCGACGACCTGCTGCAACGGCGGCCCGATATTCTCGAGGCCGAGTACCGTCTGCGCGCGGCCAACGCGGATATCGGAGCAGCGCGCGCCGCCTTCTTCCCTGGCATTCGCCTGACTGCCAGCGCCGGCAGTGCCAGTCGCGAACTCTCCGGGCTGTTCGACGGCGGCAGCGGCACGTGGCTGTTCCAGCCGCAAATCAGCCTGCCACTGTTCACCGCCGGCAGCCTGCGCGCGAGTCTTGATTATGCGCAACTGCAGAAAACACTCGAGGTGGCGCGCTACGAAAAATCCATCCAGACCGCGTTCCAGGAGGTGTCCGATGGTTTGGCTGCGCGCTCGACCTATCGTCGGCAACTGCTGGCGCAGCGCGACCTGGTGGACGCCACTCAGCGCTACTACGACCTGGCGAGCAACCGCTACCGGGCAGGAGTGGACAGCAGCCTGACCTTCCTCGATGCGCAGCGTTCGTTGTTCAGCGCGCGTCAGGGGCTGATCGATGATCGACTGGCACAGCTGCTCGCCGAGGTGAACCTGTATGTGGCCTTGGGCGGCGGGTGGGCAGTGGACGAACAGCACCGTCGGTCGGCCCCTTGAGCGTTCGCATGGACACTGCGGGTGTTGGCTGACTCACAGCCTATGAGGGCGGCCAATGGACTGCCCCTCACTCCTGTGTTGGCCTGCCTGCGGGCAGGCCTTTTTTCCAGCCTGCGGTACAGCGAGAGTCTCGAGGTGAATACCATGAACGACAAACACCGGATGGGTGGCGGCGATGCGCAGACCGAATGGCCTGACCTGGATCCTGAACAGCGCAACGACCGCGTCGACGACCCCGACGCGGCACCCGACCTCACCGACGATGACCAGGAAAAGCACCCCACCGTGCCACGTGTCGACCCTGACTCGGGCGCCTGAGCCCAACACCTGCCGTCACCCGGTGCCGGACACACGCATGATCAGCACCGCCTTGATCACCAGAAGATGCAACGGATAGAACCCGTAGGCCCAACGTCCTACAGGGCTGATGCGCCAGCGGTTGCACGCAAGCATTCGCCACCCAAGCGGAATCGCCAAGGCAGCGCTGGCCATTACCATCCATGTGAAGGGCTGTGCCAGATGCGAGGCCAGCCAACTGTTGGTCATGTTGCCGGCGATGGCCAACACCATCGGCAACACGAATCCCACCGGCAGTCCGTTCCACAGCAAAAGGCAACCGGCGGGCAGTAACACGCCCGGCAGCCCGTACATCAACCGATCACGGATTAGCCATGCCACCAGCACCGCCGAGACGGCTGCCAGCCGCGCCAGCCGTTGTGGATGATGCACGCCCCATGCGCAGAGCAGACCCAAGGTCAGCGTCGGCATCACGCTGAAGGTCGTTGTTTCCGTGTCCAGCCAGCGATAAGGCGGCTCCGAAAGCACGCAGAACGCCAGCATCCAAACCAGGTAGCGCGCATGGGTCGAGCGGTACAACTGCCCCGATGGCACGCGCATCACATGGCAGGCGATCACCAGACAGAACAACGGGAACGCCAGCCGACCGATGACGAACAGATCGACGGCCTCGGGCCACAGATAGCGCAGGTGATCGGCGACCATGCTGAGGATGGCCACCCACTTGATCAGGTCGAGCCCGGCCGAGCGCCCGTTCAGCGAGACACCCCGGACGCTGCCGCAGGCGTCATCGCCCGTGCCGTCCACGCCTGCAACGGCAGCGGCGGGTGCTGGTCGAGGATGCGCCGCCCGATCAGCGCCAGATCACCGCCGTTGAACATCGAAGTGCCATTGTCGCGCCAGCGCGACGGCGTTTCGACCTGCCACTGACCTTGTTCGTCGCGACGAGCCATGGCGAAGCGGAAATTGTAATTACCAGGAATCCCCATGCGCAGGTCGGTGACTACCAGCGTACTGCCGACCACGTCGTAGCGCAGCCAGTCATCGGTAAACCAGCGCAGACGCGTGTACAACGGGTCGTCCTGCAACACCTTGGCCAGCGGCGCATTCAGCGACAGGTAGTGCATCTCCGGCGGCTCGCGGTCGAACAGACTGCTCACCCCTTCGTAATAGCCGCCGTCCTCAGTCTTGGCCAGGACTCGCCAGAGCAGGTTGTTGAAAGCCATCGGCATGGCGCGAACTTCGCGCGGCGCCACGCCTTGCGCCTGCAAGGCCTGCTCGAAGCGCTGCTCGACGGTCATGCGCCCGGCCAGTCCGAAACCCAGGTACGCCGTGCTGAAGATCAACGCCGCCGTCATCAAACCCCGGGCTCTGCGCCCCGGCCCGCGCCAGAAGGCGTAAGCCACGGCCATCAGCAAGGGCAAGGTGTAGATCGGGTCGATGATGAACACGGCGGCCCAGCTCAGCGGCGTCAGTGTCAGCGGCCAGAACAACTGGGTGCCGTAGACCGTGAAGGCGTCCAGCAGCGGATGAGTGACCAGCACCAGCCAGAACGCCACGAACAGTCGCGGCCAGCGGTAGCCTGCGTCCGGCCTGCGGCGCTGACCGATCCAGGCCACCAGCCAGGCGAGCAGCAAGGCCACCCCGGTGAGGACGAAGATCGAGTGGGAAAAACCGCGGTGATAGGTCATCTGCGACACCGGATCGGCGTAGTGGATCACCACATCCAGGTCCGGCACAGTGGCCAATGCCGCGCCATAGACCAGCGCACGGCGTCCCTGCAGACGGCCGAGCAAGGTGCCCTGCAGCGCCGCGCCCAGTACAGCTTGGGTAATCGAGTCCACGATCAGCGTTCCATTGACAGTATCGGAGAAAGCTAACCCTCCTACGCCACTGCGAGCAAGGACCGGCCTGGCTGTTGTGCCGTGAGCGACACAGCTTGTAACCCTGTCGCCGAACCGCTCGGGGAAAATTTCCTACAGCCAGCAGCGAGGTTCTGCTAAAACGCTTCGGTGCCTTGTCCTGCGACCTTATTCATGACCGCAACCCTGTTCTCTCATCTCAAACGCCGCTGGTTCACCTGGCTGGCCGTGGCCCTGCTGGTGATCGGCCTGCCAGCGGGCTGCGCCGTGCTGCAACATAAAGAGCGTGAGCTGGTGTTTCGTATCGAACCCGGTCAAGCCAGCTGGTTCCATGGCCTGCCGGCTGGCGTACAGGAGCTGGACTTGCGTGCGCGCAGCTTCACCCAGGGGCAGAGCCTGCATGCCTGGTGGTGGCCTGCCAAACGCGCGGATGCACCGGCGATCCTTTATCTGCATGGCGTACGCTGGAACCTGACCGGCCAGTTGTTCCGCATCCAGCAACTGCATGCCATGGGTTATTCGGTACTGGCGGTGGACTACCGCGGCTTCGGCCAGAGCCGGGGCGGCCTGCCGTCGGAAACCACGGTCTACGAAGACGCGCGCATCGCCTGGGACCGCTTTGCCCAGCTGCAGCCGGTACCGGGCAAGCGCTTGATCTTCGGCCACTCGCTCGGTGGCGCCGTAGCGGTTGAACTGGCCTCCGAGCTTTCCCGGCAGGCCCGCAGTGACGGCACGCCAGTGCCCGCACGCGGCCTGATTCTGGAATCGACCTTTACGACACTTGGCGACGTCGCCGCAGCCGTGGCCAATACCAGCCTGCCGGTGCGCTGGTTGCTGTCGCAGAAGTTCGACTCGCTGGGCAAGATCGGCGAAGTCGGCCTGCCCGTGCTGCTGGTGCATGGCCTGGACGATCGCTACGTGCCGCCGCGCTTCAGCCAGGCCCTGTTCGACGCCGCCCAGGAGCCCAAGGCACTGCTGCTGGTGCCCGGCGCGACCCACAACAACAGCATGAGCCTGGCGGGCCAGCGCTATCGGCGCGCAATCGAAGCCTTGCTGTAGGGGCGCCTAGGGCTCATTGCACGGGCAGGAAATTCATCAGCAACAGGCTTTGGGCGTAGTTCAGGCCAATGCGCCGATAGCGCTCGTCGAGCATCTGCGCCAGCAGGTCCAGGCGCGCGACGATCTTGCCGAACTCCACGGCGAAACTCAGGTTGCTGCCCTCCTCGGAAATCTCGTTGGAGAACAACAGCAGCACGCCGTTGGCGTCCTGGCGTTGGCTGAGCATCCAAGTAGCCTTCTCGATGTTGCGCGCGGCGTTGTTGACGAACAATGGATCGATGGCGTCGGTCATGTAGAACTCGGTGCGCCCGCCATGGGCGGTCACCAGCATGCTGCCGATGGCATAGATGAAGGCGCCCACCCGGTCACCGCGAAACTCGGGACTCAAGGCATAGCTCAGGGCAGCCAGGTCACGGCGTTGGCCCAGTTGCGCCAGCGGCTGGCGCTGCTCGATGGCTTGGCGGATCTGCCGCTCGGCGGTGGCAGCGTCCAGGTAGCCGGACTGACGCCACTGGTTGGGGTTGCGCAGGTACAGCTTGTTCATCAGCAGATAGAGGCTCTGCAGGTTGTCGCGCATCGACAGGGTCGCCATGCGGTCGACGCTGGTCTGGAACAGTTCGCTGGGATGGCCATTGCCCAACTGGGTGAAGACATCCTGACCCTCCTGGCGAGTGCACGCGCACAGGGTGATCAACGTGCCCACCAGCAACAGGCGAGCGCCATGACGAAGAGCAGGAACAGGCATCGGCACCGTGGTCCGGGTCAGCGGCCAAGCCGGGAATCGGCGCAGCCAGGCCCTGCATAGAGCCTGCAAATGTAAAAAAGTGCGACGCCTGTGCACAAAGCCCGTCCATGGCGAGGGTATTTGGTAACAAGAATTGACGGCGCGCGCATGACCGTGATCTGCTTACACCCTTACGTCGGGTGCCCCTTGCAGGGGTGAAACGGGAAACCGGTGCGTCGAGGCCCATTCCAGGGTTCGATCAGTCCGGTGCTGCCCCCGCAACGGTAAGCGAGCGAGCGTCTGATCCACTGTGTCCAAGGCATGGGAAGGTGACGCTGCTGTTGGAGGCCTTGCTTCTGCTCGCCAGCCCGGAGACCGGCCCGACGTTCAGTCATCACACCCCGCGGTGGGCGGGCGCTGTTGCCGATTCCTGGACGTTGTCGCTCCGGGCTCGCCGCGCTTGCTGTCGCCATGAAAAAAGCAGAGGAATGCGTCATGTCCGTCACCAGCGCCAAACACAGCATTGCCACGCCCGTCAGTCTCAGCCAACGCCTGGTGGTCGCCATCGGTGCCAGTCTGCTGGGCCTGTGCCTGGTCTACTTCGCCGGGTTCTCGCACCTGGAAGCCGTGCATAACGCGGCCCACGACACCCGCCACAGCGCCGCCTTCCCTTGCCATTGAGGGCCCAGCGATGATTACGCGTATTGCCCGCACCGCAGGCTTCAGTGGCCTGCTCGCCGCCCTGCTGCTGACCCTGCTGCAGAGTTTCTGGGTAGCTCCGTTGATTCTTCAGGCCGAAACCTACGAAAGCGCAGCCCCGGCCGAACAGCATGAGCACGCTGCAGGCCAAGCCGTGCCTGCCCATGAGCACGACAGCGAAGCCTGGTCTCCGGAAGATGGCTGGCAGCGTGTGCTATCGACCACCGGCGGCAACCTGGTTGTGGCGGTCGGGTTCGCCTTGATCCTCGCCGCGTTGTACAGCCTGCGCGAGCCGGGGCGGGTCAGCACGGGCGCCCTCTGGGGCCTGGGCGGCTTCGCAGTGTTCTGCCTGGCACCGACGCTGGGGCTGCCGCCGGAGCTACCGGGCACGGCCGCTGCCGACCTGGGCCAGCGCCAGACCTGGTGGATCGGCACCGCAGCGGCCACAGCCGTGGGCCTGGCCCTGTTGGTGTTTGCCCGGCATTGGTTGTTCAAGGCATTGGGCGCCGCGCTGCTGGTCGTTCCCCACCTGATCGGCGCCCCTCAGCCCGAGGTACACGAGAGCCTGGCGCCCGAAGCACTCGAAGCGCAATTCAAGGTGGCCTCCTGGTTGACCAACGCGGCGTTCTGGATCGCGTTGGGCCTGCTTAGCGCCTGGCTCTACCGTCGCCCCGCCCAGGCCTGATGAGCGCGCTGTACGCAGGCTTCGGTTGCCGTCGGGGCTGCTCCGTAGAGGTGCTGGAGCACCTGCTACGGCGCAGCCTCGCGGCCCACGGCCTGGCCATCACGGCCGTGCGCGGAATCGCCAGTATTGCGTTGAAGGCCGATGAGCCGGGTCTCAGTGCGCTGTCACGGCGCCTGGCCCTGCCTCTGGTGTGCTACGACGCGCAACAACTGCAGCCCTTCCTGAACCAGCTCAGCCACCGCTCAGAAAGATCCCACAAAACCACGGGCTGCTGGGGCGTCGCCGAAAGCGCGGCACTGGCACTGGCACTGGCCGACGGTCATGGCGACCAGCCGCGCCTGCGCATTTCCCGCCAAGTGTTCGCTAGCGCTACCCTGGCAATTGCCTGCAACGGCTAGTGCTGCTTCTCCTACCCAAGGAAGTCTCATGACGGTCTACTTCATCGGGGCCGGCCCCGGCGATCCCGAGCTGATCACGGTCAAGGGCCAGCGCCTGATCCGCCAATGTCCGGTGATCATCTACGCGGGATCCCTGGTACCGGCAGCGGTGCTCGAGGGCCATAGCGCTCGCACCGTACTCAATAGCGCCGAACTGCATCTGCAGCAGATCGTCGACGCCATGCACGATGCCCACCAGCAAGGCCTGGACGTGGCTCGCGTGCACAGTGGCGACCCGAGCCTGTATGGGGCGATCGGTGAGCAGATACGCCATCTGCGCGAACTGGGGATCGACTACCAGATCATCCCGGGCGTCACCGCCACGGCCGCCAGCGCCGCCTTGCTCGGCTGCGAGCTGACGCTGCCCGACGTGGCGCAGACGGTAATCCTCACGCGTTACGCCGATGCCTCACCGATGCCCGCCGGCGAGCAGTTGGCTGACCTGGCACGGCATCGCAGCACGCTGGCGATCCACCTGGGTGTGCGTCACCTGCCGAAGATCGTCGCCGAACTGCTGCCGTATTACGGCGCCGATTGCCCGGTTGCCGTGGTCCACCGCGCCACTTGGCCGGATCAGGACTGGGTGCGCGGCACACTGGCCGATATTGTCGAGGGTGTGGCAGCGAAGGGTTTTCGGCGTACCGCGCTGATTCTGGTCGGCCATGTCTTGGGCGATGCACCGTTCTCTGAATCGGCGCTCTACCGGGCAGGCCACGCCCACCTCTACCGGCCGCTCGGCTGACCGGGGCCCTTCCCTGCCCAGGCCGCGTCCTACACGCTCGCGACAGCGCTCGCCGCGAGCGTCATCTCAATCCCACATCCTCAGCCGCTTTTGTAGGGAAGATCTACATCCTGTGGCGGCTTTTTCCACACGCCTATACTCGCCATTATCAAAGCGTTCTGATGGACGTATCGTGCGCGCAGCCAGATTGGCCCTACAGACGCATTCCTGGGTAATGCCAGGAACGAACATAAATTCTTACAGGAGCTTGCCCATGACCACCGTACTGATGGTCGATGATCACCCAACCGTCCGCCTGGCCGTGCGCATTCTGCTCGAGCGCGAACGCTTCGAGGTGGTCGGCGAATCCGGAAACGGGATCGAGGCCGTGCAAATGGCGCGTCAGCTCTCACCGAAGGTGGTGATCCTCGATATCGGTCTGCCGGGGCTGGACGGCATGGAGGTGATCAAGCGCCTGCAGATGCTGGAGCCGGCGCCGAAGATCATGGTCCTGACCGGGCAGTCTTCCGAGCTGTACGTACGCCGCTGCCTGGATGCCGGTATCGCGGCCTTCGTCAACAAAGACGAAGACCTCGACGCCCTGCTGTTCGCGCTCAAGGCCTTGGTCAAGGGTTATTCGACATTTCCGCAGATGTCGGTCAACAGCAACACACTGGAGTCGGAGACGGTGCGCCTGAACAGTCTGTCGAACCGCGAGATGGAAGTGCTGCGCCGGCTGTCACGCGGTGAGAACAACAAGTACATCGGCACCGCCATGAACCTCAGTGCCAAGACCATCAGCACCTACCGTGGCCGCATCGGCGACAAGCTCAAGACCGAGTCGCTGGTGGAAATGGTCGACCTGGCCAAACGCAACAACATCACCTGAGCCCGCGCCCATGACGCCCTGGCTGCGCGGATTGTTGCTGATACTGACGCTTACAGTGTCGGCAGCGGCCCTGGCGGACAGCCAGGCGCGACAACTGCTGGCCCGCTCGCTCAGTGCCAGCCCTGCGCTGGTATTGAGTCAGGACGATCGGCAATGGCTCGATGAGCGCAAGGTGCTGGTGCTGGGTAGCTCCCAGCCCGACTATCCACCGTTTGAAATCAACGTCAGCCCGCAGGACTACGAAGGCCTGAGCGCCGACTATGCCGGTCTGATCGGCGAGCAGTTGGGCATTCCGATCACGGTGCGGCGCTTCGCTAGCCGTACAGAGGCCATCGATGCACTACGGCGCGGCCAGATCGATCTGCTCGGCAGTTCCAACGGCTTCGAGGCGGAAGATGGCGGCCTTGCACTGAGCCATTCCTACGCCGACGATCTGCCGGTCATCGTGACCCGCCAGGACCGCCCTCAACTCGACGATCAAAGCCTGGCCGGAATGACCTTGGCCATGGTCGATCACTATGTGCCTGCCAGCACGGTGCGTGCGCTTTACCCCCAGGCTCGACTACAGCTCTACCGCTCGACCCAGGCCGGCCTGAGCGCCGTGGCGCTGGGCAGTGCCGACGCCTATATCGGCGATGCGATCAGCTCGGACTATGCCATCGGCCGCGCCTACCAAGGTCTGGTGCGCATCGATCACTTCGTGCCAACGCCTGCCGGCAGCTTCGCCTTCGCGTTGGACCAGCACAACGTCAGGCTGCTGAAGCTGGTCGATCAGGCACTGGAGCGCATTACCGATAGCGAACGCCTGAACATTCTGCGCCGCTGGTCCAGCGGCAACACCAGCCTGCTGCTGCAACGTCGACTGGCCACGCTCACTGCCGAGGAGCAACAGTGGCTGGTCACGGCGCCGACGCTGCAGGTGCTGGTCAATCCCAGCCTGGCGCCCCTGACCTTCAATGACAGCCAACAGCAGCCAACCGGCATCACCCTGGAAGTGCTCAAGCAGATCAGCCTGCGCACCGGGCTGCGCTTCGAAATCGTCGAACGCGATTCAGTGGCGGCCATGGTCGATGAGGTGGCAAGCGGCGCCGCACACATGGCCGGTGCGCTCGACTACAGTCGCGAACGCGCCTCGCGGGTGCGCTTCACCCGCCCTTATCTGATCAGCCCGACCGTGCGTGTTGTCCGCCGCAACGCACCGCTGACACAGCGCTTGGACGATCAGCGCATCGCCCTGGTGCGCGGCGCCTCCCCGCACGTGGCGCTGCTGCAACGCTACCCTGCGGCCAGGGTCATCGAGAGTGACAACGCGCTGACCATGATGGAGTCGGTGGCCAAGGGCGAAGCCGATGTCGCGCTCATCAGCCAGATCGCCGCGGCCTATTACCTCACCCACGTGTTCAAGGACAAGCTGCGCATCGCTGGCTTGCAAGACGACGAACAGTCCGTCGCTGCGTTTGCCGTGTCACCGGATCTGCCCGTGCTGCAATCGATTCTGGACAAGGCGCTGCTGAGCATTCCGCCGGACGAACTCGACCAGTTGATCAACCGCTGGCGCACCAGCACCATCGCCAGCGATAGCCTGTGGGGCAACTACCGTTCACTGGCCCTGCAAGTGCTGGTGCTGTCGGCGGTCCTATTGGCCGGCGTGGTGTTCTGGAATGGCTACCTGCGCAAGCTCATCCACCAGCGCAGCGAGGCGCAACAGGCATTGCAGACGCAGTTGACGCTCAGTCGCAGCTTGCTCGAGCAATTACGTGTGGCCAAGGAGGAGGCAGAGCGTGCAAGCCAGGCCAAGAGCAGTTTTCTGGCGATCATGAGTCACGAAATTCGCACGCCGATGAACGCCATCATGGGTCTGCTGGAACTGGCGCTGAACGATCACCGCGAAGGCCGCAGCGATCCGCAGGGCCTGCAAACCGCGCATGATGCAGCGCGTGGCCTGCTCGACCTGATTGGCGACATTCTCGATATTTCACGGATCGAATCCGGCCATATGACCTTGCAACGCGTTCCAGCCGACCTGGTCGAGCTGGTCAGGTCCGTGCTGCGTGCATTCGAGGCCAATGCACGCCTGAAGGGTCTGGCGCTGCAGGCCAGCCTGCCAGACGCGCCGACCTGGGTCAGCGTCGATGCGGTGCGCTTGCGCCAGATCATCGCCAACCTCATCAGCAATGCCATCAAGTTCACCGACCAGGGTCAGGTCGATGTCCGGCTCAGGACCGAACCCGACGCCGAGGGCTGGCTGCACGTCGAGCTGCAGGTGCAGGACAGTGGCATCGGCATCAGCCAGGCGGACCAGGCGCGGCTGTTCAAAGCCTTCGGCCAGCTCGACAGCCAGCGCGTACGTCACGGTGCAGGACTGGGCCTGATCATCAGCCGAACCCTGTGCCAGCTCATGGCAGGCGAACTGCATTTGCAGAGCCTGGAAGGCGTCGGCACGCGGGTCGAGGTCAGACTCAGGCTACAGAGCGCCACCCCCGTGCCCAGCAGCGGCTCAGACTTGCCCATCGAAGTCGTCGGTGGCAACCCCTTGCGCATTCTGGTGGCTGACGACTATCCCGCCAATCTCATGCTCCAGGAAAAGCAACTGCATAGCCTCGGCCACCACGTCAGCCTCGCGGAAAACGGTGAGGCGGCGTGGGTCCTGTGGCAAGCGGAGGATTTCGACGTGGTGCTGACCGATTGCAGCATGCCGGTGATGGACGGCCATGAATTGACGCGTCGCATCCGCGCCTTGGAGCGCGAACGCGGCCTATCGCCTTGCACCATTCTGGGGATCACGGCCAATGCCCAGGCCGAAGCGCGAGCGCAATGCCTGGCCGACGGCATGGACGACTGCCTGTTCAAGCCTATTGGCCTGCAACTGCTCAAGGCCCATCTGCCACAGGCGCCCGCGCGCGCATTGGATAGTCCGCAAAGCGGGTTTGACCTTTCTCAGTTGCGCCACCTGACCCAGGACGACGCCAGTCTCACCCGGCGCCTGCTCGAACAACTCGCACGCAGCACCGCCGAAGATCTCCAAGCCCTGCGCGCGCTCACACCCGACAGCGCGCCTGCCGAGCTGAAAGCGCTGGTCCATCGGATCAAGGGCGGCGCGCGCATGCTCAAGGTGCGTGGCGTGGTCCGCGACTGCGAGGCCTTGGAACAGGCCCTCGCCGATGACAGCCCCAGCGCCGAGCACCTACGGCGCCTGGAGACGAATCTGCAGGGGCTGGAGCTGGAACTGCGCCGAGGGCTCAATGCAATTGCAGGGTCGAACTGATCTGGCTGATGGCATCGACCACGTGCCGCGAGCCCTGCTGGATCTCCATGATCACTGTGCCGGCTTCATTGGCCAACTCAACGCCCATCCCCGTGCGTGACAGGCTCGACTGCATGCTGGCAACTGCAGTCAACGACAGATCCTGGTTCTGGCGCACCACCTCGACGATCTCCAGCGTCGCCTTGCTGGTGCGTGCCGCCAGGCTGCGCACTTCATCGGCGACCACCGCGAACCCTCGACCATGCTCCCCGGCGCGTGCCGCCTCGATGGCTGCATTGAGCGCAAGCAAGTTGGTCTGGTCGGCGATCCCGCGAATGGTCAACACGATCTGCCCGATCACCTGCGACTGTCGACTCACGGCATCGATGCTGCGCGCGGCGTCGTTGAGCTCGACGGAGATCTGTTCGATCACCTGCACGGCCTGCTGCACCACCTCGGTGCCCTTGCGCGCGCAAGCGTCGGTCTGCACCGAACTGGCATGGGCGGCCTCGGCTGCGCTCTGCTGGGTGCTGATCTGGTCGGTGATATCGCTGGCGAACTTGACCACCTTGTACAGGCGGCCCTTGCTGTCGAACATCGGGTTATAGGAAGCCTCCAGATACACTGTCCGGCCTTGTCTATCGATGCGCTCGAAGCGGTGGGAATGGTACTCGCCGCGGTTCAGCGATGCCCAGAACTGTCGGTACTGCTCCGATTCACGCTCATGGGGTTGGCAGAACAGACCATGGTGGCGTCCGACCACCTCATCGAGCTGATAGCCCATGGTGTCGAGGAAGTTCTGGTTGGCGGTGATCACCCGCCCTTCGGGGGTGAATTCGATGACCGCCATCGAGCGCCCGATGGCCTGGAGCAGGCTCTCGCGCTCATGGGATTCGCGGGAGCGCTGGGTGACATCGGCCGCCACTTTGATCACGCTGGTCACCTGCTGCTGCTCGTCGAGCACCGGCATGTAACTTGCCTCCAGCCACACCTCGCGGCCCGCCTTGTCGAGGCGCTCGAAGGTGCCGCTGATGGCCTTGCCCTGACTCAGTTCGTGCCACAGTTGCTGATACTCGGCACTCTTGGCGTACTCGGGTTCGCAGAACAGGCGATGATGCTGGCCGAGGATCTCGTCGACCGTGTAGCCCATCGCAGCACAGAACTTGGCATTGGCTTGGAGGATGACGCCGTCAACGGAGAACTCGATCATGGCCATCGACCGGCTGATCGCGGCCAGCTTGGCTTGCACCGCAGTCAACGCCTCCCGGCAGCGCTCGTTGTGCATCGAATCGGACTTGCGCTGAAAACCGAACATGCGCCGAACCTCCTTGTATGGGCGGGAATATGCAGAGCATATAACGGAATTGGCACCATGCAAGCGATGTGACATCGCCGTTTGTCCAGTGCCCCAACGACCGCAACGCGGGCTCACGAACTCTCCCGCACGACCAGTTCGAAACCCATGTCCTGGCGCTCATCGACCACGCGTTTTCCGTCGAGCAGGTTCAATAACGCCTGGGCAGCATGGCGCCCCACGGCGGCGCGCGGGGTTCGGATGGACGTCAGTCGCGGCACCATGTGCGCCGAGGCCGGCAGGTCATTGAAGCCGACCATGGCCACCTGCTGCGGCACCTCGATACCCTGGCGAAGGGCTTGCAACACAGCGCCTTGAGCCAGGTCGTCATTGCAGAAGAAAATCCCGTCCACCTCCGGCGCCTGTTCCAGCAGGCGACTGAACAATTCGCCGCCCAGGCCAATGGACGACGGTTGCGGATCGAGCACCTCCAGCGCCGGTGCGGCCAGCCCCGCTTCGCGCAGGGCCTGCCGGAAGCCCTCGGCGCGCTGCATCACCCTCGGGTCCAGCTGCGCCGCGATGAAGGCCAGACGCCGCCGACCACGGGCGATCAAATGCTCGGCGGCGGCGCGACCGGCGCACTGCTGGGAGAAACCCACCGACAAATCGCCCGGCTCACCGCCCAGTTCCATCATGTGCACGCAAGGCACGCCGCTGGCCGCGAGCATCTGCCGCGAGGCCTCACTGCGCTCGAAGCCGGTCAGCAGGATGCCGCAGGGCTGGTAGGCCAGATAATTGCGGATGAGGTTCTCTTCTTCGCCGACATCGTAGTGGTAATTGCCGATCAGCACTTCCAGGCCACGCGGACGCATCACCTCATGGATCGCTTCGAGGGTGTCGATGAACAACTGGTTGGACAACGACGGAATCAGCACCACCACCGAGTGGCTGCGCGCCGAAGCCAGGGCGCGTGCAGCGGGATTGGCCACGTAGCCCAGGCTCGCGGCCGCTGCCATGACTTTTTCCACCAACGCCGGGGCAACGGTGCTGACGCCGCGCAACGCGCGCGAAGCGGTGATCGGGGAAACCCCGGACAATCTGGCGACTTCGGCCAGGGTGGGACGACCGGTGGTGCGGGAGCCGATGCGGGTCATGGATGTTGTAATTTTACTACTTGCAAGAAGGGGGAACGGTCTCTAAGGTAGCGCTGTCTCAGGATGCAGGCAACGCCTCAATCGTTGCAGCAGTCCGAACTGCGTATCACAAAATCAATAACACCCGGGAGGGTGGCGCCTGCACCACTGCTCGTCGAGCGTGAGACAGCGCTGTCTTACCCCGCAGGAGGTACCGATGAACCCTTCCCTTTGCGCCATCGTGGTCATGGGCGTGGCAGGCTGCGGCAAAAGCTGCGTCGGCTCGGCCATCGCGGCCCGAAGCGGCGGTCGCCTGATCGAAGGCGATGCTTTCCACCCTGCCGAAAACATCCGCAAGATGAGCGCCGGTATTCCCTTGGACGACAACGACCGCGCCGGTTGGCTGACGCGCCTGGGCGAAGAACTGCAGGCCATCGTCAAGGCCGGCGAGCGCCCCATCCTCACCTGCTCCGCGCTCAAGCGCCGCTATCGTGAAACCTTGCGCCAGGCCATGCCGGGCCTGGGCTTCGTATTTCTCGAGCTGAGCCCCGAGGAAGCCGAGCGCCGCGTGCTGGCCCGCCCCGGCCACTTCATGCCCGCCAGCCTGATCGACAGCCAGTTCGCGGCCCTCGAGCCGCCTCACGGCGAACCCCTCACGCTTGCGCTGGATGCCACACGTCCGATCGCGGCGCTGGCCGAGCGTGTGAACGACTGGCTAAAGCCCTGCGGTGAGCGGAGCCTGGCGCGAACCGCCTGAATGCGGTTTTCCGGCTCACCAAAGATAGCGCTGTCTTGATGCCTTGCACTCAAGACCTACCCTGCTCCGCCACTACAACAACGACAAGACCGAGGCATAGACTCCCATGTTCGGACTGGCTACTGATACCTACCTGCTGCTCGACGCGCTGGTCACCATCGTCGGACTGATCCTGCTGATCACCCATTTCAAGGTTCACCCCTTCGTCGCCCTGACCCTGGCTGCCGGCTTTCTCGGCCTGACATCGGGCATGCCGGTGGCCAAGGTCATGAAATCGTTCCAGGACGGCTTCGGCGGCGTGCTCGGCTTCGTCGGCATCGTCCTCGCGCTGGGCACCATGCTCGGCAAGCTGATGGCCGACTCCGGCGGCGCCGACCAGATCGCGCAGACGCTGATCCGCGCCTTCGGCAAGCAAAAGGTGCACTGGGCGATGATGTTCGCCGCCTTCCTCGTCGGCATCCCGCTGTTCTTCGAGATCGGCTTCGTGCTGCTGATCCCGCTGGTATTCATCGTCGCGCGCCGCTCGGGCGTGTCGCTGGTGAAGATCGGCATCCCGCTGCTGGCGGGTTTGTCAGTGGTGCACGGCCTGGTGCCGCCGCATCCGGGACCGCTGCTGGCGATCGGCATCTTCCACGCCGATATCGGCAAGACCATCTTCTATGGCCTGCTGGTAGCACTGCCCACCGCCGTGATCGCCGGCCCGTTGTTCGGCAACTTCATTTCGCGCTACATCCCCGGCAACCCCTCCCAGGAACTGATGGACCAGATCGCCCGCGAATCGGACCAGAAGAACCTGCCCAGCTTCACCGTCACTCTGGTCACCGTGCTGTTACCGGTCGCGCTGATGCTGCTCAAGACCTTCGCCGACGTGGTGCTGCCGACCGACCATATCGTGCGCCAATGGATGGACCTGATCGGGCACCCGATCACCGCCCTGCTCGCTGCCCTGCTGCTGGCCTTCTACACCTTCGGTTCGGCGCGCGGTTTCAGCCGTCAGCAGATCATGAAGATGCTCGACCACAGCCTGGCGCCCACCGCAGCCATCGTGCTGATCGTCGGCGCCGGGGGCGGCTTCAAACAGATGCTGGTCGATACCGGCGTCGGCAACGTGATCGGGCAGATGGCGGTCCAGGCCGAAATCTCACCGATCCTGCTGGCCTGGCTGGTGGCCGCGGTGATTCGTATCGCCACCGGTTCAGCGACGGTAGCCACGATCACCGGCGCCGGCATCGTCGCGCCGGTGATCGAGCTGGTGCCTGGGGTCAACCGTGAGCTGCTGGTATTGGCCACCGGCGCCGGTTCGCTGATCCTCTCCCACGTCAATGACGCCGGCTTCTGGTTGGTCAAGCAGTACTTCAACATGACCGTCGCTGAAACCTTCAAGACCTGGAGCATGATGGAAACCCTCCTCTCGGTGGTCGGCATCATCTTCATCATGTTGCTGTCGACGGTTGTCTGACCGTCGGTCGGGATAATGGCACCTTGCCGCGCATGACAGGGCCCAAGGAAAACACGCCCTGTTCTGCGCAAAGGAGTTTGCCCCATGAAGCGATCCCTGACCCGTTCCTGCCTGATGGCTGCCCTGCTGTGCTCACCGCTGGCGATGGCCGTCGGCACTGGCACCACCTACCCGGACGACCCGCACAACCCAGGCCCTGCGCCTGGGGTGGACAGCACCCTCAATCCCATCCAGCAGCCCATGCCTCGGGACACCGACCCACGTGTGCCCAACGCCGAGAGCGAAAGCCCGTCGATCAAGCAAAAGGATGATGCTGACCTGCCAGGTATGGATCAAACCGGGTCAGAAGGCGCTGGCGCGCAGGGCGATGGCGGCGCCAATCGCTGAGTGGCATTGACGCGGTGCAATCCGCTACACCGCTGCCTGCCCAGCAATACTCACTCGTTGACGCGACGCAGTACTGGCGTGCCTTCATGGCGCGCCAGAATCCGCCCTATCTGCTCGGCCAAGGCTCGCTCAGGTTCATCGAGGTGAAAATGGTGCCCACCCGGGTACCACGACACCTGTGCATGAGGGGGCAAGGCGGATTTACGGCGGTTGAACACGGGGCCTGCACACATGCCCTGGCGGGCCAGAATCAGGTACAACGGGCAGTGAATCTGCTGGAGCAGTTTGCACGCCTCTTTCTCGGTCAAGGGCATGCTTTCCGGGAGCGCCAGTCGTTCATCATGGCGCCAGCGATAACCATCGCCCGTCTGCAGCAGGTCTCGCTGAGCCAGTAACCTGATTGCCTCCTCGGATACCTCAGCGCCCAATCGGTCGCGACGCTGTCCCATGGCTTGCTCGAGGTTCTCGAATCTACTGCCCGACAACGGCTCGGTGCTGCCCGCTTGGCTGCGCTGCACCATGCGCTTGAGCCGATAGGCGCGGGCCAGATGCGGCAGCCGCTCGCCCTCATCGACGGTGAAGGGAACTCCCATGCCATCGAGAAAGGTCATGCTGACGACAGTGCTGGTGAGCAGGGCGAGTATCGAGGCGATGCCACTGCCCATACCGTGCGCCACAACATGAAAAGGCCCAAGCCCCAGGCGATCGACCAATGCCAGAACATCTTCGGCATGCTCCCAGAGGTAGTACCCGCTGTCTTCGCGTCGATGATCGGAGCGACCGTGCCCAATCAGGTCAGGGGCCACGATGAAACAGTCCTCCATGAGCGGCGCCAGGCGCTCGAACGAGGCCGCGTTATCCAGCCAGCCGTGCAGCGCGAGCACCGGAATGGCTCCCTGCTCTCCCCACGTGCGGACTGCCATCTCGATACCGTTGAGGTCCAGCAGGTAATCCTTGGGCATGGACTGCGTAGGCATGGCGCGCTCCCTGGCATGGCCCGACGTCCGAAACAACGCGGGCGAGTGAACCACCTTGGACCATCAGGGCACTGGCCAAAGGCCCGAGCGCGACCGTCACTTAGGCAGACGCGACGCCGCCGGCTAGCTATTTACCGCTCAGGCGCACGCCGCGCGGTGTTCAATGCGGCCTCCTTCGAGGAGAACCGCCATGACCCCACCCCTGCACCAACGACAAATCCTCACCGCCTTGCCGAACTGGAGCACCCAACTGCATGCCGACCACGCCCGGCAACTGCTGGGCAGTCAGCGCAAGCCTTATCTCGATGCGCAGGGTCAACCTCTGGCCTGGTATGCCGCCGCGCCAGACAGCGATCAGCGCGCCCTGGACAACGCGCTTGAGCAGCGCGACGGCAGCCTGCGCGAACTGCAGGGAGCGCTGGCGGGACTACAGGGCGTCACAGAGTTCTGCCGACCGCTGCTGCAAGCGCGTGTGCCCCGCAACGTCTCGGTGGATCGCACGTACTACCGCAGCCAAGCGGCGCGGGTTGAGCAGCCAGGGAGCTCGCCGCAGCACATGGAGTACACGCCGACTGGCAAGCCGAGACTTTCGAGTCTGCTGGAAGCGGCCCTGCACAATTTCGCCGGCCCGCTGGACACCCCTGCATTCTCCAGCCTGCAGTGCGGCGACGATCCGCGCGTGGCGCCGCCGCTGAGCCTGCGCGAGTTCATTACGCTCTGCCGCGAAGTTGATCTGGGCCGGCGCTATCAGGAGCATCTGGCCTCAATCTACGACACGGCCGATGCCCAGCGTATCCACAGTTTGTCCATTCAAGCGCGACAGGATGAGTTACGCGTGCAGACGCGCCTGGCGCAGTTGAAAAACGATATAAGCCAGCGTGAATCGGTGGCTTTGCACGCCTTCTGCGTGGCGACTGCGCCATCGAACTGCGGCTTCACGCGGATCAGTTGCCAGCGCTTGGAACTGTTCGGCATCCCCCTGCATGAACTCCTCCTGCTCACCCTGCATGGCCCGGCTGGAAACCGGCATATCCTCTATCTGCCAGGTATCCAGACGGCTGCGCTCAGGAGTTTCGCCTCGCTGCCCGAGGCCCATGCCGACCTGGTCTGTCGGCTCAAGCAGGCGACCCAGCGCCGCGCGCTGCTCGGTCTGGCCCCACTGAGCCTGCAACCTGAGTTGGCCACTCATCTGCGTAGGGCCCTGTACAGCAACCCAAACGTCAGCGACGACAGCGCGCTGCAGCCACGTGATCAAGTGCATCTGCAGGCGCAGCTCAAGGACCTGCCGGACATGCCCTGGACACACCTGCAGCAGTTGCACCTGCAGCGGATCAAGGGCGATGCACGCTGCGTCGCCGTACCGACCGCCGACGTGGATGCTCAGGCGCGCCTGCGGCGCTTGGCGTTCTGGGAGGACATTGGCCTCAGCGTCCTCAATGTGGCGGCGGCCTTCATTCCCGCCCTCAATCCGTTGATGCTGTGGATTGCCGGATCGCAGTTGGTGGGCGGGCTGTTCTATGCCATCCAGTCCTGGGAGGCTGGCGATACCGCACAGGCCCTGGCCCAGGTCGAATCGCTGCTGGTCAACGTGGCCATCGCCGGGGTCAGCGTGGGGGCCGCCAAGGTCGTGGGTGCACGTCTGGTCGATGACCTGCAACCGATCGAGGTCAACGAGCGACCGCTGTTGTGGCGACCCGATCTGGAGCACTACCGCAGCGCTGCGACGTTGCCGCAAACCCTTGCCCCCGATGCCCAGGGACTGTACTGGCAGCAGGGCCGCAGCTACATCCGTCTGCAGCAGTCCATGCATGAGGTGGTGTCGGACATGCAAGACCAGTGGTACGTCCGTCATCCCAGCGATGAACAGGCCTATCGACCGCCCTTGCAACACAATGGTCGCGGCGCCTGGCGCTTGGCATACGACAACCCGCTGGAGTGGGAAACCGACGAACTGCTCGCGCGCCAGGGATCGGTGGGTGAATCACTGAGTGCCGCCCAGCGAAACGCAGCCCTGCAAATCACGGGCCTTTCGGCCGACGTGCTACGACGCCAGCTGATCGACGGTGCCGCGCTGCCCTCCCCCCTGGAAGATCTGCTGCTGCGTCTTGAGGGGCGCGAAACGGCGTTGCCACAAGGCACGTCCGCCGCCGCACGGCTGAGCGCTCAATTCCCGGAACTGCCCGCATGTGCATTGGACGAATTGCTCGACCACGCCAGTCCAGCCGAACGCCAACGCATGGCCCCAAGCGACGGCAGAATCCCCCTGCGTGTCCTTGAAGAAGCACGCCTGCTGCAAGCGACGATACGCTTGAACAGGGCCATCCTGGGGCTGTACCAACAGCACCTGGCAACCCGCGATACCGCCTTGCTGCGCAGCGGGCTCTCAGGTGGCGCAGTAACGAGCGATGCCGAGCTGTTCGCTGTCGCGGTAAACGACCGCCCGCGCGCAAGCCACGTCTTAGGCCAGCAAAGGCGTCCTGGAGCGTTCCGCTCGCCGCTGCGCTTGAGTGAGGGCCGTGTCGGCTACCCGCTGAGCGGTCGTGGCACCCCGCTCGATCATCCCACCGCCGCCCAGCGACGACTGGCACGTCTGTTCCCTGCCGCGTCGCATAGCCAACTGCAGGATGTGCAGAAAACCCTGAGCGCCGCGGGCGATCTTGGCCAGGGCCTGCTCGACCTGGAGCGTCAGTGGCAAGACTTGCACCAGACCCTGCTGCGCTGGAAACACAGTGAGGCTGGCCTCTTCGAGAACGATGCCCGTATCGAGTGCGCCAGACGACTGTACCGTGCCTGGCGTCGGGAGACCGACGGCGAGCTGGTGCTGGACCGGATGACACTCGATGAGCTGCCCGAGCTGACGACGGTCTTCCCGACTATTCGCCACGTGCGCATCGACAGCTTGGGCCTGTTGCGCCTGCCCGCCAAGCTGTTCGAGTGCTTCCCGGCACTTGAGTCTCTCTCGATCACCGGTAACTTCGAGATCGACAGCGCCGCATTGACCGAGGCGCTGCAACAGGCGGTGAAAGTACGCAGGCTGGACCTCTCCAGCAACGCCCTGACCGACCTCGGCGTGCTGGCGCCGGCGCTGCGTGCCATGCCGCACCTGCGTCACCTGGTGCTCAGCCGCAACGCGCTGAGATTGAGCGTGGCGGACGTGGAAATGCTCGCCCAGCGGCGGTTGGACAGCCTGGATCTGCACAACAACCGGATCCAGCTCGATGCCGCGACCGCCGAGGCGTTCCAAGGACTGATCGACCTGCGCGAGCTGGATTTGAGTATCAACCCACTAACAGTGGCACCCGACGTCAGCTACATGGCACGCCTGTCACGCCTCGACCTCTCCCGGGCCAATCTCGATCGCTGGCCCGAGGGCCTGATCCTGCTCATGAGTCAGTTGCAGTATCAACTGCGCCAGGTCGATCTCTCCTTCAATAATCTGCACAATCTCGAGGCGCTCGACACGGTGCTGGCCACGCCCTTTGTACGTGATGTCGCCCAGCAACGCCCAGGGCTGCGCCTGAGCCTGCACTACAACCTGATGGATGAAGCCCCGCTGAGCCGCCTGCGCCGCAGCGGCCTGACGATCTACGAGCACGATGAGGTTCGGGCGTCGAATTGGCAGCAGTTCTACCTTGACGGACGCACGGATGAGCACGTCCAACTGTGGAACGAGTTGCACGGCATGCCAGAAAACCAGGCGCTGTTCGAGCAGTTGCAGATCGTGACCGACTCGGCCCAGGCGCAACGTCAGCCGCAGGCCATGAGTGCCCGTGCCTGGGCGATACTCGAGCAAGCGGCCGCCGACACCCGCTTGCGAGACCAACTGAACGCGGTGGCCGAGAGCTATCCGGTCACCTGTGGGGACGCCGGCACCGATGCGCTCAGCGCTCTGGAAACCGAGCTCTACCTGCACCAACTGGCCAACGACCCCACACCGCTACACAGTAAATGGCAGGCGCTGCGCAAGGTGTATCGACGCAGCCTGGTCAATCGGTTGGCCGACCGGATCGCTTTGGCACGGACCTTACGCAAAGCGGCCCTGCAAGCCGTCGAAGCCCACGCATCGATCCCTTCGCTCGATCCACTGGACGATCCCGAAGCGGTTCCCGATACCTGGCTGCGCCACGGCCTGGTCGATGATATCGAGATACGTCTGGCACTGCGCCAGAGCCTGGCAGTGATACTCGACTATCCGGAGCCTGAGGCCGGCATGCTGTACGAAAGCACTGCCAACCTCACGCCCACCGTCAGGAACAAAGTGGTCAAAGAGGTGCGACGCCTTGAAGAAAGCTCGAATCTGCGGCGCGCCTGGCTGCTGGAACAGCCGACGTGGCGGTACAGTGTGCGACGCGCCCATGAGCAGGCCTTTAGCACAAGCACGGACTTCTGGCAGCCGGGCATGGACTACCTCGACAGTTGCGTGGACGCGCTAGCGCCCAGGGTGGACCACCTATCGGCCTCGGTGAAGGCCTGTCTCGAACAGGCGCTTGGCCTGGTCTTGCCGCAAGCAGAGGGCCGCTTGAGCCCGGTTTCGCTCACCGATGCTCAGTACACCCAGGCCGCCAATGCGCTGCTGGCTGAGCAGCAGCGCGTGGAGCTGGGCTTGTTCGACAGCTTTACGCGTGAGGTGGAACAGGCATGATGCCTGCCCCGTTCAGCCTCGCAGATCGTCGAAACAGGGCAGCCGGGCATCGACCCTGCGCGCAGCGCTAGGCAGCGTCCTGGCCTCGCCATCCGGCCGCTCCACGTACCAATAGCAGTGCCTGATCGCCCTGGTCACGCCGACGTAGGCCAGGCGCTGCACTTCGTCTTTCTGCGCGGTGTCGTAGCCTTGTGCATCGCCATCGCGAGCCAAGCCTGCCAGACGGTACAGCTGGTTCTTGTGGGGTGAGCGAGTGAGGTACTGGCAATCGCCAAGCATGAAGACGGTATCGGCTTGCAGCCCCTTGGCACTGTGATAGGTCAGCAGGCGGATTCGCCGGCGCTCAGCCGGCAGTTCAGACTCCACCTTAAGTAATTGATCAATACTTTTTAAAATCAGTGTTTTATCTGAGGATTTTCGAAACAGGATTAGGATACTTTCCCCTTGTTCGTAGTGCTCGGCCACAGTGCGGCCCATGGTCTCGTCGTCGCGCTCGAATACCTTCACGGCCGACAGCGGCAGCTCGGCGGCGGCGCCGCTGGCCCTGGCTTTCTTGCCTCCGATCGCCGGCGCGCCACGCACCAAGTGCTCGGCGGCGTCGATGATGTGCTGCTGGCTGCGGTAGTTCTCGACCATCAACACACGGGTGTTGGCAGGTGATGGAAAGGTCTGGGTGAAGCCGATGAAGTAGTCGGGCGAGCTGCCGCGCCAGCCATAGATCGACTGCCAGTCGTCGCCCACGCACAGCAAGGAAGAATGCGCCGCCGTACGCCCCGTAGTCAGACTCGGACCGCGCCGGCGGATTTCAGCCAGTGTGGCGCGCAGCCAACTGACGATCTGTGGCGAGACGTCCTGGAACTCGTCGAGCATCAGGTGAGCCATCGGACGCAGCAGCGTATCAGGCAGCAGTCGTAGATTCTGCGGGTTGAGCTCGCCGAACAGCGCGAACATGCGGTTATAGGTCATGACCGGCGGCGACATGCCCAGCAGATGGTGTTCGAACGCCTTCCAATACAGCGCCAACGCTTCGAAAAATGACGCATCGACATCGCCTGACGGGAAGCTCAGGTCCGCCACCGCACGCCCTACATCGAGGCCCAGGTTCTCGATGAAACCGGCAGCGGAGACGAACGCGTCGAGCAAAGGGGCCGCTGCCAGTTCACCCTTGACCTTGAACTCGAACCCTGGCCCGGCGACGGCATCCCCGGCGAGGGAGCCGGCCAGGCGTTTGGCGCTGTCGTAGTTATCCAGCCAAATCAGTGGCTTGTCGCAGAAAGCTTGAAGCAATGTGCGCTTGACCGACCATTCTGCCCGCACCGAAAGCTTGGCGCCGGGTCGCTGATACTGAGCACTCTCGCCGGGGTCGAAGCCCAACACGACCCAGGTGTCCTGCCCTGCGAGGCGCCCATGCACGTGAAAGCGCTGCCCACGTATCTGCACGGTCTCACGGCACGGCTCGATTCCCTTGATGGGCCAGGCGCCGGCTGCGAACCACAGGTCTTCGATCACATCGCACAGTTCTTCGTCCCGCTGCGCAGCCAACTGGGTGACCTGCACGCGCTTCTGCACATCCGGATGGTCCGGATCCAACGGTTTGAGCAGCAGCGCCTCGCGACGCAAGGAGGCCACCAGTTCAGCGAAGCGTGGGCTTTCAGCGAGCAGATCGCGGTAGCACAGGTTCATGGCCTGGCGCTGGGCGTCATTCAGGCGCAGGTCGAACGCGGTACTTTCTGCCAACGCCTCGCTGCCTGCCGGCAGGTCATTGCCCAGCGTCTCGAACGCCCGCAGTTGGGAAAAGCCCGGCAGGCTGCGCACCAGCGGCAGGATGCGTGAGTGGAAGGTGCGCACCAGCTCGCGGGCAGTGGCCGGAGTCATCTCGACGTGCCACAGCCCGAACACCTGCACCAAGCGTTTGATGAAGTCCTTGCGCGACTCCCGGGTGAAGGTCACCACGGTCATGGCATCGAGTTCGAAGCCCAGGTAATGACGCAGCAGCAGGATGCGCAGCACCAGGGACGTGGACTTGCCCGCCCCCGCACCGGCCACCACGCAGGTGCTGGGCGTGTCGCTGAAGATCAGCTTCCACTGCGCCGCACTGGGCTGGGCGGTGGCCGGCAGGCGCTGGGCGACGTCGGCCTTGAAGCGCTTTTTCAGGTCGGCGGTGAGCGGCAGACGCCAATCGTCGAACAGGTTGTTGTCCTGCCCCGGCACGGCAGGCGTGTCATCGCGGCAGTCACGAATCACCAGCACCTGACGCCCGGCTTCATAGCCTTCGGCGCGCCCACGCTCGTAGCCATCGCGCACACCGTCGGTGTGTCCGCTGCGCTGGCCGACGGCGTGACCCAGGAACCAGGAATCGCGATGCTGCGCCTGTAATCGGCTCAGTCCGCGACCCAACAGGCGCGCAGCCAGGCGGCGTAGCCACGGCAACTGCGCGGGCGGGGTCAGGTCGGGCGGCGACGATGGCGGCTGCTCGTGGGACACGGTCACTCCAGGGCTAAACGAATCAGGCGAGCATGTTCCAACGATCCGCCGAAAAGTACCAGCTTCGGCTTGCAGATCAGGCAATTAGGCGATGAAACGTAGAAAGCACAGCATATTGATCAATCAACTCAGCCGATCAATCTAAGTCGATATTTACGCTTAATTTCGATATTAAATCGGCGCATCATGGCTCCATCACGAATTAACGAGGACCTCACCATGCTGCAACTGCGCCCCTTCGAGAGCCTGGGCCACGCCAATCATGGCTGGCTCGACGCCCACCATCACTTTTCCTTCGCCGAGTACTACGACCCGCAGCGTATGAACTGGGGCAACCTGCGGGTATGGAACGACGACCTGATCGCGGCCGGCAGCGGATTCCCACCCCATCCTCATCGGGACATGGAAATCATCACCTACGTGCGTGAGGGAGCAATCAGTCACCAGGACAACCTGGGCAACAAGGGCCGTACCGAAGCCGGGGACGTTCAGGTGATGAGTGCCGGGACCGGCATCGTTCACGGCGAATACAACCTGGAGCCGGTCGACACGCGTATTTTCCAGATCTGGATCGTGCCGGAGAACGTCGGTGGAGCGCCGTCCTGGGGCACTCGTCCGTTTCCCAAAGGCGAGCGTGGCGAAGGCTTCGTCACCTTGGCCAGCGGCCGTGAGGAACCCGGCGATACCCTGCGCATCCGCGCCGATGCACGCTTGGTGGCGGCCACCCTGCACGCTGGCGAAAGTGCCGAGTACCGATTCGATGAGGGGCGCCGTGGCTACCTGGTGCCTGCCAAGGGTGTGGTCGAAGTCAATGGCGTGCGCGCCCATGCACGAGATGGCGTCGCCGTCGAAGATGAACGGGTCGTGCGGGTCACGGCCATCGAAGACAGCGAGATCGTGCTGGTGGATGTCGCCTGAGGTTCTAACCCCCTGAATGCATGAATCCGAGGGCTGCAAGGCAGTCCTCGGATTCATGTTGGCGCTCATGCATCAGCGGCTTCAGCGGATCGCGGCATCCACCAAGACCTGCGCTTCCTGTACCAGTCGCTGCAGGTGCGCTTCGTCGATGAAGCTTTCGGCGTAGATCTTGTAGATGTCCTCGGTGCCCGATGGACGTGCGGCGAACCAGCCATTGGCGGTCATCACCTTCAGACCACCGATGGCCTGACCGTTGCCAGGCGCGTGGCTGAGAATCTGCTCGATGGCTTCGCCTGCCAGCTCGGTGGACGTTACCTGCTCGGGCGCCAGCTTGCTCAGCAGCGCTTTTTGCCGGGCATCGGCCTTGGCCTCTACACGGGTGGCGTAGGGTTTGCCCAGAGTGGCGGTGAGGTCAGCGTAGGCCTGGCTCGGGTTGCGTCCGGTGCGGGCGGTCATCTCGGCCGCCAGCAGTGCTGGAATCAGGCCGTCCTTGTCGGTGGCCCAGACGCTGCCGTCCAGGCGCAGGAACGAGGCGCCGGCACTTTCCTCGCCGCCAAAGCCGAGCGTGCCTTCGAACAGGCCTTGGGCGAAGTACTTGAAGCCCACTGGCACTTCGTAGAGCTCACGGCCCAGTTGTGCGGTGACCCGGTCGATCATCCCACTGCTCACCACGGTCTTGCCGACGGCTGCGTCCTGACGCCAGTGCGGGCGATGACGGAACAGATAGTCGATGGCCACGGCCAGGTAGTTGTTCGGCTGCAGCAGCCCGTCAGCAGTGACGATGCCATGGCGGTCGTGGTCCGGGTCGCAGGCGAACGCCACGTCGAAGCGCTCGCGCAAGCCGATCAGGCCTTGCATGGCGTGGGGCGAGGATGGGTCCATGCGGATCTGCCCGTCCCAGTCGACGCTCATGAAGCGGAAGGTTGGATCGACCTCGGTGTTGACCACTTCCAGATCCAGGCCATAGCGCTCGGCGATGGCCGACCAGTAGCGCACGCCAGCGCCACCCAATGGGTCGACGCCCAGGCGCAGCTTGGCGTTGCGAATCACCTCGAAGTCGATGACGTTTTCCAGGTCGGCGACGTAGTTGCCGAGGTAGTCATGGCGCTCGGTGGTCGCGGCCTGCAACGCCTGGGCGTAGCGCATGCGTTTTACGCCAGCCAGCTCGGCCGCCAGCAGTTCATTGGCCTTGGCCTCGATCCACTTGGTCACATCGCTGTCGGCCGGCCCGCCGTTGGGCGGGTTGTACTTGAAGCCGCCGCTCTGGGGCGGATTGTGCGACGGGGTGATGACGATACCGTCGGCCAGCCCCTGCTGGCGCCCACGGTTGTAGCAGAGAATGGCGTGGGACACTGCGGGTGTCGGGGTGTATTCGTCATCCTTGGACAGCCGCACCTGCACGCCATTGGCCGCCAAGACTTCGAGGGCGCTGGCGGCAGCCGGGGCTGACAAGGCGTGGGTGTCGGCGCCGATGAACAGCGGGCCATCAATGCCTTTTTCCTGGCGATACAGACAGATCGCCTGGGTGATGGCCAACACATGGTGCTCGTTGAAGCTCAGCTCGAACGAAGTGCCACGGTGCCCCGAGGTGCCGAAGGCCACGCGCTGGGCGGCGATGGAGGCGTCCGGGCGACCGGTGTAGTAGGCCGTCAACAGGCGGGGAATATCGACCAGCACGCTGGCGGGAGCCGGCTTGCCTGCCAAAGGACTGAGCGTCATGCAAAACCTCGAGTTCTACGGATGTAGGTGTTGGAACGCGCAGTGTACTGGGAGTTGCACGGCGGCGCGATGGCCACACGCCGCTCACTCGGCGATCTGCCACCAGGCGGGAAACATCTGCTGCACGCGCGGTTCGCTGAAGCGCTCGTCGATCAGAAACAACACGCCGCGATCCTGTTCCCCCCGAATCACCCGACCGGCCGCCTGGATCACCTTGCGTACGCCCGGGTACAGGTAGGTGTAATCGAAGCCGGCACCGAACTGACGTCCAAGGCGCGCCTTGAACTGTTCATTGACCGGATTGACCTGCGGTAAGCCCAAGGTGGCGACGAAGGCGCCGATCAGACGCGTACCGGGCAGGTCCACACCTTCACCGAACGCACCGCCGAGCACCGCGAAGCCGACACCCTGCCCCTGCTCGACGAAGCGCGCCAGGAAAGCTTCCCGCGCCGCCTCGTCCATACCCGGGGCCTGACACCATTGCGTCACCTCGGGGTGCCGCTCGGCGAACAGCGAAGCGACCTGCTGCAGATACTCGAAACTGCTGAAGAACGCCAGATAGTTGCCGGGTTGACGATGATATTGCCCGGCGATCAGCTCGACGATGGGGGCCAGGGAGCGCTGCCGTTGCTGGTAGCGGGTCGACACTTGGCTGACGATGTGCACCTGTAGCTGCTCGGCACGAAAGGGCGCGGCGACCTCCAGCCAGCCGGTGTGGGCGGGCATGCCCAGTAGATCGGCATAGAACCGTCGCGGGCCGAGGGTCGCCGAGAACAGCGTGACGCTGCGCGCGGCGGCCATGCGCGGTGCGAGCAAGCGCGCAGGCACCACATTGCGCAGCGTCAGCGTCGCCAGCCGCCGGCGCCGGGGGCCGTTGCGCAGTTGAATGTCGAACAGGAAGTGTTCGTCGAACAGCTCCGCCACGCGGGTGAACTGCAGGAGCTGGAAATAGAACTGCAACACCTGTGGATCGACTTGGGCAGGCATCTGTTCCAGGTGCTCCTGGATCACCCCGGTACACTGCTGCAATGCCCTGATGAAGGCGTCGGGGACCGGCTCGCTGGCGTGATAGGGGGCCTGTTGCTCTTTGTACAGGGCGTTCCATTGACGATTGAGGCGCTCCAGCACAGTGGTCAATCCGGCCGGTTTGCGTTGTCGCAGCGCCATCAACTGACCCTGATCGAGACTGGCGCTGTACATGGCCCTACCGCGCTCGACCAGGTTGTGCGCTTCGTCCACCAGCACCGCCACGCGCCACTGGTTGAGCTGGGTCAGGCCGAATAGCAGCGCGTGGGCATCGAAGTAGTAGTTGTAGTCGGCAACCACCACGTCAACCCAACGCGCCATCTCCTGCCCCAGGTAGTAAGGACAGACCTCATGGGCCAGGGCCACCTCGCGCAGCGCGGCGCGATCGAGCAGCGGCACGTGCGACGCCGCCTCGCGCGCCGCCGGCAGACGATCGTAAAAGCCCTTAGCCAGTGGGCAGGACTCGCCGTGGCAAGCGCGGTCGGGATACTCGCAAGCTTTGTCCCGGGCAATCAGCTCCAGCGCTCGCAGCCCAGGTTGTGCGGTGGCGGCGCTGATCTGGCGCAGTGCATCGAGCGCCAGAGCCCGGCCCGGGGTCTTGGCCGTGAGGAAGAACAGTTTGTCCAGTTGCTGCGGGACCATGGCCTTGAGCAGCGGGAACAGCGTACCGAGTGTCTTGCCGATGCCGGTGCTGGCCTGGGCCATCAGACAGCGCCCGGTGGCGACCGCCTTGTACAGGGTTTCGGCCAACTGCCGCTGGCCCTGGCGAAACTGCGGGTAAGGAAACGCCAGACGTTGCAAGTCGCGGTTGCGTTCGGCCTGGCGCAGGCGCTGGGCCTGGGCCCAGCCAATGTAGCGCTGGCACAGCGTCTCGAAGAAACGCTGCAGATCGTCGGCCTGCTGCTGCTCGCTGAACAGCGTCTGGCGGTCGCTGTCGATGTCCAGGTAGACCAGGGTGACCTCCATCTGCGCCAGCCCTCGCGACTGACACAACAGCCAGGCATAGACCCTGGCCTGGGCCCAGTGCAGTTGGCGGTGGTTGTCCGGCTGGCGGGCCAAGTCGCCACGGTGGGTCTTGATCTCTTCCACGCGATTGCGCACCGGATCGTAGCCGTCGGCGCGGCCACGCACACGCAAACCTTGGTACTCGCTTTCGAGCGACACCTCCGACTGATAGCCGGGGTCGCGGCGTGCAACCACCTGTCGATGGCCTTCCATGCCTTGCTGGGCGGTGGGCGACGGGGTGAAACGCAGGTCCAGATCGCCCACCTTGGCGGCGAACTCGCACAGTGCTCGGACGGCCACGCTCAGGCTCACGCCACCGCCTCGCACCAACGCACATGACACACCGCCACCGGCATGGCGTGCTCCCGACAGAACTCCAGCCAGCGCAACTGGTTGTCCTGCAGGCGATCGCCCGGCCCCTTGACCTCGATCATCTGGTAGCGCGCCTGTTCGGGCCAGAACTGGATCAGATCGGGCATGCCGGTGCGATTGTTGCGAATGTCCTGCAACAGCCGCACGAAGCAGTGCTTCAGATGCTGCGCCGGCACACAGGCCAGCGCTTGCTCGATCAGGTTTTCATTCAGCGCGGCCCAGAATACGAAGGGCGACTGCAACCCGTATTTGGCGGCGAAGCGGTCGCGGATGGTCTGGCGATAGCGACCGTCGTCGAGCTGAGCGAAGCAGGCCTCGAACAACGCGGCGCGGCGGGTCTGGAAGTCGTCGTCGTGAAGGTCCTGCGGCGCGGCTTGGTAAGGGTGGAAGAAGGCGCCGGGCAGCGGCGCGAAAACCGCCTCCCAGCACAGCAGGCCGAACAGGCTGTTGAACAGGGTGTTCTCCACATAGTGCACCTCGCCCCCGGACTGCTGCAGATGCGCACGCACGGCACGCTCGACGCCTTGCCCGGCACTGTCCAGAGGCAATTGCAGCTCGATCAGTTCCTGCACCGCCGAAGCCCTGCGCCGATGCGGTGGCCCGCCGAGCTTGCGGTTCAGGCGCGGCAGCATGCGCGCCAGTGCCTGCACCTCCAGCGGGTTGGCCGGCGCCTGGGCCATGTGCCGAGCAAGTGCATGCGCCCTCTCCCACTGCTCGCTGCGCTCGAACACCCGCACCCGACGAATCCGCGCCTGCGGGTGGGCGAGCCCTTCATACACCGCAGCCGCCTGCGCCCAGTCACCCAGGCGCTCACAGCGCTGGCCGATGGCATACAGCAACCGGGTGCGGCGCCGCGCCAGCCAAGGGTTGTCACTGACCAGACGACCCAACAGCAGCACCAGCCCCTCCGGCGCCTCGCCCTGCTCCAGTCGCTCGGCGCAGGCGTGCAGCGCCATGGCCAGATCGACATCGGCGCGCTGGCGCAGGGCGCGCGAGTCGCGGCTGAAGCTGACCTGCTCGTAGCGCAGCAGCCCCAGATCGGCCAGCACGAATTCGGACCAGTCCTGATACAGGTTGCCGAAGAACAACAAGCGTAAGCGGTCGCACAACGGTTGCAGGCGCCAATGCAGGATGCGCACCGGCGCCTCGGCGTACCAGGCGTGCAACGGGCGCTCGACCAATTCCAGCGCTTGCAGCTCAGCCAAAAGTCGCGCTTTGGTGGCCTTGGGCTGGCTGAGGTGGCCGGCGAAGCAGCACGCGAGTTCGTCCTTGCGCAGCAGCGCGAACAACTGCTCCAACGTCAGCACCGGTTCTGCACAGACCCAGCCGAGGCTCAGCAACGGCGCCAGGGCCTGGGCGGTATCGCCGATCTCGGCATAGTGCAGGCGATCATCGCGAAACAGCTCGCCCTTGCGCATCACCATGCGCACCAGCAGGGCCTGGGCAGGCTGGGGCAGGCCTGCAAACTGTACGAGAAACGCCTGATCTTCGGCATCGAGCAGGTCGGCATAACGTTGCTCGACCCAGCGCAGCACTTGCCGGAAGTTGTGCAGGTAATAGAACGGGTCGTCGACGGAGTGGGCAATCACGGCGAAGGATCGGAAGCTGAACAAAGAAGCACTGGTTATACATACAGATCGCCGATTCTGGCAAGCGCGCCGGATCGGCGGTCATCCCGCAACCGGCTGGTCGGCACCGTGGAGGTCTGACAAGGCTCGGGCCAGCTCCGCGAGCGCCTGACCCAGTGCCGCTGCATCGTCGCCCTCCCAGCTCAGCGCCAGGCACTGTCCAAACAGCCCCTGCACACTGAACCGAGTACCGGCAAGCACCCGCAGCGCCGGACTGTGCAGGCGGGCGCAGAGGCTATCGATGTCGATGGAACGATGCAAACGGCACCATAGCGTGTATCCGCCCTGCGGTGCAGCATAGGCCAGCCAGTCACCGAGGTGGTGCTGATCCATCAACTGGCAGAGTGTCGCCATGCGCCCTCGCAGCGTCGATCGGACCTGCTCAAGCTGGCTGTCCAGATCGGACCGGCTCAGCACACGCGCCAAAGCCAACACACGTCGGGGTGGAAGCCGGAAGTTGCGCCGCGCGATGGCTTCGCGCACCTCAGCATGCGGGCTGAGCAGATAGGCAATGGGGGCTTCTGCGCCGACAATCGCCTCCAATGTGCCGTGCACCAACAGCCGGCGCGGGTCCACCCAATCGCGAAGGTGCGATGCCGGCGATCCTGCGAAACACTGTTCGCTGTCCTGTTCGCTCTCCAGCAGCCAAACCCCATGAAGGCCCAGCAAGCGTGCCAACTCGCGTTGTTCGTCAGGCGAAAGCCAGCGCCCGGGCGGGCTGGCAAGGCAGGCGGGCATTACTACCAAGTGCACCTTTTCCGCCTCCAGCAGCCGCGCCAGTGCGTCGAAGTCCGGCACCTCAAGGGGCCACTCCACAATCCGCATGTCCAATTGCTCAAGCACCTGAACGTCTCGTGCGCAACAGGGCGTGGCCACCAGGATCGTGCTGCCCTGCAGATTCAAGGCGTGCAACGAGGTATAGAGCAATGCCGGTAAGTCGGGCGACAGACTGACGTCTTCGGCCCGCCAGTAACGGCTTGATGAATGCGTCAGCCGCGCGGCAATCGCGCGGCGCAGCACCGCCTGAGCGACCCGCTCCTCCTGCGCCTGACCACCCAGCCGCCGCTCGTGGGCCAACAGCAACGGTTCGAGGGTCGCACAGGGTGGCGGGGAACCGCTCAAAGGCAGGACCTGGTGATGAACTGTCTCATTGGGCCCCAGGTGCGCGGGTCGAGCGTAATAGCCCGACTTGGGCACCGTATGTACGCGACCCTCGGCCTCCAGCAGGCTGTAGGCGCACTGCACGGTAGCCAGCGAAACGCGCAGCCGTCGTGCCAAATCGCGCAACGAAGGCAGACGTTCATCCTCAGCCCCCCGCATTTGCGTGATCTGCGTCAGCAGATAGCGATAGACCGCCTGATAGGCGAACTCCCCACGTACCGAACGCCCCATCAGCAGGCAATCGGCGCGGTGACGCCTACGCGCAGCATCGGTGGTAGCACCAGGCGCAGACGCGCATCGCGGCGAGCCACTCGGTGCATCAGCCGCGCGGCCGTCGGCTCGATACGTCCGTTATAGATACCGCGCAGTTGAGCCAGGCTCAGCCCACTGGTATCGAGCAACCACTGCACCACCGCTTCCGGGCACGGCTCGCCCTGAAGCGCCCGGTGCAGATACGGCAGCGCCACACGCATGGCCGGATGACAGCGCTGGACGAAGGCCGCCAATCCTTCGCCTCGCTCGGCAAAGGGGGCGAACAGCAGGCAGGTGGACTGAACGTCGTCGATGCCGAAAGCGCGCTGGAGCATGGCGTGCCCTGGCTCGCTTGCCAACCACGCGGTATCGCTGGCGCTTCCCAGCCAGTGGGTGCGCAGGCGTTGCAAGTGCGCCAGATAGGCAGGATCGGAGAACGCGGCCAGAGGTGTCGGGCTGGCAGATGATGCCGCGCCGAGGCCCAGCGCCTCGACCAGATGATCATCGTCGCGCCGCTCGTTGAGCAGGTCATCGACGGCGATGATGCGCAGCGCCAATTTGCCGTTACGTCCGTAAGGCACAGGATCCGGCCGCTGCAGCGGAGAGGCTAGCGTGCAGTGCATGCGCCCGAGCAACTCGCACAAGGCACCTGCACAGCGATGCAAGGCCGCGTCACCACGCTCACCGCTGACACGCATGGCGGCGCGGCTCCAGGCCAGGAAGCGCTGACGCTGTCGCAGGGGCACGGCAGTGATCACGGCGCTGGGTTGCGCCACGCGCTGCAATAGCATGCGCACGGTATCGCCCAACTCCAGGTGCAAGCGACTGCCCAGCACCGCCTCAGGCTGGCCTGCACACAAGTGGCCGAACATCAGCAAGGCGTCGCGGTCGGCTTGCTGCGACTCGGCTGTACACGAAGGGTCGCGACTGAACGGCTGCACGTAGCCTGCACCTGCCAGCAGCAACTCGACCCGCGGGTCGTCATGCAGAAACAGTGCGCCGAAGGTTCGTTCCAGGTGGTCGAGCAGCGTGTCGGTCAATGCCGGTCTGGCATTGACGACCACTTGCAGGCGAAAGGTCTCAGGGCCGCGCAAGGCAATACTCAGTTGCGCCGCCCGTAGAAACGCCAACAGACTGACATTGCTGCGGTCGTGCCCCAGCAACACCAACAGCCGGAAATCGCGCAGATACTCGACGCCGCCAGCCGACACCAGCAGCCGCTGAATCATCAACTGAACCGAGGCACGCTGGGCTTGGGTCATATGGTCGAGCAACCGCTCCAGCACTTGCTGATAGATGTAGTGCATTGCTTGATCATGGATACTGCTCATGTGTTCCACTCCATTCCTTGAGCGCAATAAAGCCTCGGGTCATCGAACTGCTGAATATGCTTTGTTCAGCATTCCGGAGATTTCCTACAGCTAACTAGGAAAACTTGAAGCAGCTTCTCGCAACTATTTTGGGTTAGTGACGCGCCACAGCTTCAATCCCCGCGCTCGCTAGCCGAAAACTGAAGCAACTGGCCACTCCGCAGGCGTTCAGCCTGGGTGTCACAGGGCCATTATCGAGGGTTGTACGCTGAATAACAGATACAGATGAGCGTAAAAAAACCATTCAGATAGTCGTAATTCAAAGGTGACTATAGAGATTAAGCCCCTTGTTTAAGGATATGAGCCGCCGCATGAGATGCCGATAATATTGCATGCGTTTTAGATATCAGATACACACTAAATATTTGTAGGAAGTTTCAGTGCTTGACCAGCAAACGAACAGTCTATGCGCATCAATGCAAAAAGCCGCCCCTGTAACCCCGCGCCCGACAGGGCACATAGTGGGATTACAGGGGCGGCTGTCGGGGGCACCCAATCAGCGCATCGCTTCGATCAGGGGGCGGCCCCCAAGTCCAGCACGATTCGTCCGCCGCACGGGCAATCATCCATGAGGCGGTGCGCCTGCACGAAATCATCGAAGGGAAAGACCCTGATGATCTGTGGCGTCAGCAGTTTGTCGGCAGTGAACTGGTTGATATCGCGCAGCGCGCGCTGCATCGCCACCTGATCCTGAGCAATGCCCAGCTCAGGCTTGCCGGTGAAGTTGCCGATGCAGTGCACATGGAACTGGATGTTCTTCTGAAACGCCGCACACGCCGGGAAAGGCGTCTGGTTGCCGCCTTGCAGGCCATAAAGCACCAGGCTGCCACGCGGCGCAAGGACATCGCCGAGCAGTGACATCTGCGGACCGCCCATGCCGTCGAGCACCATATCCACGCCGCGGCCATCGGTGTACTTGCCGATCTGCATCAGCAAGTCCTGCTCTTCGGTGACGATCACCTTGTCAGCGCCCAAGCCCAGCAGATAGTCGCGCTGCTCGGGCTCCTTGGTGGCCGCGATCACCTTCAGGCCCAGGGCCTTGCCCAATTGCACGAAAGCCGGGCCTGCGCAGTGGCTGGCATCGGTCACCAGCGCCGACTGCCCGGCCTTGGCCCGTGCCAGGTCGACATAGGCGAAATAGGCGATCAGCAGCGGCGTGTAGTGCACGCTCGCTTCGATGGGCGTCAAATGTTCGGGGTAGCGGGTGATGGCCGTGCGCGGCAAAACGATGACATCGCCGTACACCGGATGCTCGTTCGGGCTGGTGGCCGGGAAGCTGGCGACGCGGTCGCCCACCGCGATGTCATCGACACCCTCGCCGACCTGGGTCACCACCCCGGCCATTTCATGACCGATACCGGCCGGCAGTCGCGCGTGGGACGGCGCCAGGTTCTGCCGCCAGAGCACGTCGTACCAACTCAGGCCAATGGCCTGGACGCGCACCTGGACTTCGCCGGCCGCCGGCGACGGCTCGGGCTGCTCTTCGCAGCGCAGCACGTCGGCCGGGCCGAACTTGTGGAACCGGATCATGCGGGACATCGCATACCTCGCCTGTGTGAATCTCGTATTACCACGAACTTTATCGGGGCTTTGCCGGTTAGACCATCAGTGGCCATTAATAGTCGACATGCCTGCGATTGATCCGAGGCCGGTAAATCCGTGCAGGTTAACAGCCTTTGGCCGTACTATTCATCCCGACCCACCAGAGCAAGGCGACACGCACCGATGAATCGCAACGACCTGCGCCGAGTAGACCTCAACCTGCTGATCGTGTTCGAAACGCTGATGCACGAGCGCAGCGTGACCCGCGCCGCCGAGAAATTGTTTCTCGGCCAGCCGGCGATCAGTGCGGCGCTGTCACGCCTGCGCAACCTGTTCGACGACCCGCTGTTCGTGCGTACCGGCCGCAGCATGGAGCCCTCGGCCCGCGCCCAGGAGATCTTCGCCCTGCTCTCTCCCGCGCTGGACTCGATCTCCACCGCCGTCAGCCGCGCCGCCGAGTTCGACCCCGCCACCAGCACCTCGGTGTTTCGCATCGGCCTGTCCGACGACGCCGAATTCGCCCTACTGCCGCAGTTGCTCAAGCGGATCCGCGCCGAAGCGCCGGGCATCGTCCTGGTGGTGCGCCGGGTCAACTACCTGCTGATGCCCACCCTGCTGGCCTCCGGCGAAATCTCGGTGGGCGTCAGCTACACCGCCGACCTGCCCGCCAACGCCAAGCGCAAGGTCCTGCGCCGCAGCAAGCCCAAGCTGCTGCGCGCCGACAGCGTACCCGGCGCCCTGACCCTGGACGACTTCTGCGCCCGCCCGCACGCGCTGGTGTCGTTCGCCGGCGACCTGTCCGGCTTCATCGACGAAACCCTGGAAACCCTTGGCCGCAAGCGTCATGTGGTACTGGCCGTGCCCCAGTTCAACGGCCTGGGCACCCTGCTCGCGGGCACCGACATCATCGCCACCGTGCCTGACTACGCGGCAGAGACGCTCACCGCGGCGGGCGGACTGCGAGCCGAGGACATGCCGCTGGACGTGCAGACGTTCGAGTTGCACATGGCGTGGCGTGGCGCGCAGGACAACGATCCGGCGGAGCGGTGGTTGCGGTCGCGGATACAGATGTTTTTTGGGGATCCTGACAGTCTCTAGGGAAACTCCGAACAAGTTGCCATCAGCCGAAAATTGACGGCATGAGGATGCCGAAAAGCCCGATTTTCAGCCGCTAATTATTGGATAACCAAGGCACAGCCTTGGTTTTCTGCCCTCACGGGCGCACCTCTCCCGCTCCAGGCAATAATTGCCGGCGTACCATCCACAGATTCGACAGGGCAAACAGCGTGGTCAGTTGCGCCGTGTTCTTGGCCAAGCCACGGAAGCGGGTTTTCACATAGCCGAATTGGCGCTTGATCACACGGAATGGATGTTCGACCTTCGCTCGCGTCTGCGCTTTGACCTTCTCGATCTTGCGTCTGGCTTTGTAGAGCACGCTTCGTTTGCTCAAGTATTTATAGGTGCTACGACGAGCCGCAATCTGCCAGATTACCGGCCTTCCTTCATGCTCCGGCCGCTTCTCCATGCCGGTATAACCCGCGTCGGCACAGATAACATTTTCATCGCCATGCAACAGGTGACCGACCTCCGTTACATCGGCCACATTCGCCGCTGTACCGTGGACGTGGTGCACCAGGCCCGACTCAGCATCGGCACCGATATGCGCCTTCATGCCAAAGAAATACTGATTACCTTTCTTCGTCTGATGCATCTCGGGATCGCGTTTACCTTCCTTGTTCTTGGTCGAACTGGGTGCGTGGATGATGGTGGCGTCGACGATGGTGCCCTGGCGCAACGACAGGCCCTTGTCTCGCAGGTAATTGTTGATGGTTTCCAGAATGCCCGCCGCCAAGTGATGCTTATCCAGCAGGTGCCGGAAATTCATGATCGTCGTGTCTTCGGGGATCGGAGCGCTGAGCGTCAGACGAGCAAACTGGCGCATCGAAGTAATCTCGTACAGTGCCTCTTCCATGGCTGGATCGCTCAACGAGAACCAGTTTTGCAGCAGGTGAATGCGCAGCATGGTTTCCAGTGGATACGGCTTGCGGCCACCGCCAGCCTTTGGGTAGTGAGGCTCGATCAACGCCACCAACCCGCTCCACGGAACCACCTGTTCCATCTCGGCCAGGAAACGCTCGCGACGGGTTTGCTTGCGCTTACCGGCGTACTCGAAATCGGAAAAGCTCATCTGGCTCATGGGATGGCGGGCTTGTAGAAGGCAGTTGGACGGAGGGCTATTTCAGCACAGGTCAGATGGCCTGTGCTGACTTGATCGGAGAATCCCTAGCCCGATTAATAACATGAGCCGCTTCCGGTTACGCCTTCGGATAAGTCATCCAAGTCAACGTTGGAAACGCTTAATTATCAATGGCTTATACGCATTAAAAAAACTTCATATTGCGAACTCTAACGGTCGTTTATATGCTGGCCTGGTGCCACACACCCAGCCGACCTAGGACGCACAGGCGAAAGGACCGCAACCATGATCACGAAAATAAAAAAATTAAAAAATTTTGGCATCTTCAGGGACTACAACGGCGACAGCACCCAGACGTTCGGAAAATTCAATTTAATTTATGGCTGGAATGGAAGTGGCAAATCCACACTCTCCAAATTATTTGAATCATTAGAGAAGCGCCGTAATTTGCAGGCCGCCGCCGACGCGAACTGCGAGTTCTCCGTTATGCTAAGCAATGAAGCCTCCATCACCGAAAAAACGATTACCCAGTCAAGTGCCGCTGTACGCACCTTTAACGCGGGCTTCATAAAAGAGAATATTGATTGGGACAACTCGGTCAAAAGCATCCTGTTAGTCGCAAAAGAAAAAATTGATGATCGAAAGCAGCTTGAAGCCCTAAAAAATCAGCAAGAGGCTGATTTGAAAGCCATTGAAAAATCGAATGGTGACGCATCAAAGGCCACGGCCGATCTGCAAAAATTCTTGACGGACAGTGCAAAACGAACCAAATCCAGCCTTCAAATTATCGGCACCGAAGATAGTCACTACCTCAACTACAATCGTACGAAGCTGGAAAGCTTCATTGCAGCCCATTCAGATGCGGTTCGTGACTCCTCTTCAATTCTTCCAAATGACGAGCTGGTATCCCTGGTCGTGGCGGCCAAGCCAGTGTCAAAACCGCAAGTGCCAAGCATCACTACCAGGCTTGAAGCAGCGAAGCTCAATGACGCACAGTCCCGCCTTCAAGCTCTCCTCAAACAAACTGCAACTAGCATCGTGTTATCCCGCCTCAAAGACAATCCAGATATCCAGGCATGGGTGCAGACCGGCCTAGGAATTCATGACAACCACAAATCCGGAAATTGTGAATTTTGCGGAGCCAAACTTTCTCAGGCTCGACTTGACGAGATCAATGCGCATTTTAGTGACGAGTACCGTCAGTTTCAGGCGCGCCTCGTCAGCGCTGAGCAGTGGCTGAAGCAGCAACTCCTCGACGTAGTGGACCTAAGCCAAGGCGACCAGTTATACGAGGAGATGCAAGAAGAGTTTGCCACTGCCAAGGCTCTGCTAGTGACCCACGTTACGAGCATCAACAGTGGGATCGATCACTGGCAGGAGCTTCTACAGGAGAAAATTGCCGATCAGTTCAGGACTGAGTTCATCGTGCCGGCTATCGACCCAGCAGCATATGCTGGCTTCGATGCTGCCCAAGTACAGATGAATAATCTGATAGCCCGCCACAACAAGAAGACAGAGGACTTCGCGAAAGAGACGGGAGCCATCAAGCGTAAGATTGAGCTTCACTATGCAGCGATGGAGGTCAAGGCATTCGGCTATTTCGCCAAGATCCAAAAACGTGATGCTTTCTCAAAGCAGGCATCCGAAGTCCAGTCAAAAACCAATGCCCGTCTGCGAGAGATCCTGGCGCTTGAGGCCTCTCTGTCAAATGAGGTACTGGGCGCTGAGGAGTTCAACAAACATCTTCACAATTTCTTGGGTCGGTCTGACCTATGCCTTCGATTCAACCCTCAGTTGCTTGGCTATGAAATCAACCGAGGTAGCGAACAACGCCATGCAAAAGACCTGAGCGAGGGAGAAAAAACTGCGATAGCTTTCGTATACTTTATTACGAAGCTTTCGGAAGGCGACAACGACATTGCAAAGTTAATTATTACAGTTGACGACCCAATTTCCAGCTTTGACTCCAACCACCTATTTCACGCTTACTCCTACTTACGCCATCATTGCACGCCAGCGCTTCAGCTATTTATCCTAACCCACAACTTTAACTTCTTTAAGCTCGTCAGAGACTGGCTTGAGGGTAACAATATAAACCGAAAAAACAGGAGGCCATCCCGCCCAGCCAACAGTTTCTTCTACATAGTCGAAGCCAACACTGGCAACCCAAGAAAATCGACCCTAAGAGATGCACCTAAGAGCCTTCACGCTTATAGCTCGGAGTATCACTATATCTTTGGGCGTCTTTACACCTACAAGGAGCAAGCGCAGATTGATCGGGATGAGGCGTTTCTTACAGCCAACCTAGCTCGCAAAATCCTTGAGGCCTTCTTTAGCTTCAAGTTCCCGCTACACAAAGGAGATATGGCGACGCTCTTCCAGCAGGGGCTCAGTGGATGTACATTGACTACATCTCAAACCAAGGAAAAAATTTACCGCTTCATTAACAAATACTCACACAACGCACTGATTGAGATCGGAGAGGATTCTCCGGAGAATCTCGTTGGTGAAAGCCACAATATCATCGCAGACATTTTCACATGGATGAAAGAAGTCGACTGCACGCATTATGAGCAGATGGTCTCGGCTTCTGGCTTCGATGCTATGGCCCTAGCCGAATCGGTTGCACCTCCAACAGAGGGCGTGCCTAGTGTACCAATCGTTGCGGGAGGTGAGACGGGGGCAGCTGCTGTACCACAAAGCTAGGCGCTGCCGTCATCTGAAGGTTGCAATAGCCAAGCTGCAAGGGTGCGCAACGGGGGGGGGGCCGGTTCACAATCGTAGCACCTAGTCGAGTGCGCTCAGTCGATGTGCCGCCCCTACCGCTCCGCAGCTTACCCACAAATTGCCATGCCCAGAAGACTCCCGTTATGATTCATGGCTATGTGCCACAAATGACAGTGGTGCCCTGTATGAGGGATGGCTATGGCGGGTGTATGGGAGGCAACGGGTGGAGTGTTTTGGAGTTCAGCGCCGCTGTTGCCTAGTTTAAACTTCGTGCGTGATTTCGGCTGGTTTTCATTCTTCATGACGCTCGCGGCTACCTTAGCCGGTGCTTTTGCTGGAGCCTGGGCGGCGCAACGCAACAATGAGAAAGCGAAGAATATTGAGGCTATAAAAAAGGAAATCCAGGTATCAAATCGCGGAATTATGCTTACACTCTCCTCATTCAACGTGGCACTGGCAATCAAAAAGCAGTATGTTAACGATCTGAAAGAGCAATATGAAAGCGAACTCAAGCGCCTTAGTGAATATAGGAATACGCGCCCTCGACCGCCAAAGCCTTTTGAAGCAGTCCTGATGCTGCACCAAATTCAAACGATGAACTTCCCAGTTGAGGCCTTGCAAAATGTAGTCATGAACCAAAGCTCAGACAAGGCTTTACGCGCACTCACGTCTTTGAGCGAGTCGATTGAACTACTGAACAACGCCATCACTAGACGAAATGAATTGATCGAAAGTTTCAAAGCAGGAGCCATTCCGCATGGCTACACTCTGGACGCTATGTATTTTGGTCTACCCGTCAACGGAAATACCAACAAAGAGTACGGCTCATCTATTCAAGGCATATTTTTGTACAACAACGATGTAATTTTCTACTCACTAAAGCTTTGTGAATATCTTCGAGAGCACGCAGTTAGGTCCGCCAAAAAGCATAAAGATTTAACAAAAGCCAAGGCAAGCGTGTGCGAGTTTGATGTCAGCGAAGCAATAGAAAACGGGTTAATCCCAGATGATCCCGCACACAAAAAATGGGAAGAAGCGTTTATAGAGAAGGAAGATGATGCAGAAGGCAATAAAAAGTGGTACACATTTCGCATTCGAAGATGAATTTGCGATGTGCAGATTCTGCACATTGCAATCCGAACAGCCTCGACAGCACGTAAGGTGACGCCCCCATACTTGATAGGAAGCCACGATGCGCCTGGTTTGAGCCTTCTCACATACCTAGTCGCTTTTCACACCATAGCGACGCGCCTCTCTCGGAGAATCTGCCTGGCTTGTCGCTCTTGAGTGAATTCGTACCTGGCCTCAGCGTCTATCGACTTTCGCATTGCGTACTCAATGCTTTTGAACCGCCCCGGGTATCGCGGAGGGTATTTTGTTAGAGTCAGGCAGCAATGGGGATGGCTACCTGACCTTGCTCGTATAGTGCCTCAAACTCTGCTGGTGGCCTATTTCCAATCGGCTCCAGCAGGCGCTGATGGTTGAACCAGTTCACTCATTTCAGCGTTTCCCACTCCAGGCTTTCCATGCTTTTCCATGGACCTCGCTCATGGATCAACCCGGTCTTGTAGAGTCCCTTGATGGTCTCGACCATGGCGTTGTCGTAGCTATCCCCGACGTTGCCAACCGACGGCTCTATACCGACTTCACCCAATCGTTCACTGTAGCGAATCGACAGGTATTGTAAGCCCCTGTCGCTGTGATGAACCACCCGGTGAGGCTCGGGCCTACGGGCGTGAAGCGCCTGCTCAAGTGCATCCAGGACAAACTACGTGCGCATGTGTCGGCTGATACGCCAGCCGACGATAAATCTCGAGTAGACATCCACGATGAATGCGACATGGGCAAATCCCTGCCAGGTTGAAGCGAAGGTGAAGTCGGCAAACCAGAGCTGATTGGGGCGTTCGCCGGTGAACTGGCGCTTAACCAGATCCCTGGGATTGGCATTACCCGCATCTGCTAGCGTGGTCTTCACGGACTTACCGCGCATGGCACCATGTAGCCCATTGCCCGCATCAACCGCTTCACTGTACCGCGCGCCACAGCCTGGCGCTCGCGTAGCATCTGCCGCCAGACCTTCCTGACGCCATAACCTCGTAATTCTCCTGCCAGACGCAGCGGAGCTGCATGGCAAGCGCCTCGTCACGAATCGCTCGGGCAGAGCGCCGTGAGCGGTCGCGTAAACGTGCAGCATGGCGCCGATAAGCCGATGGAGAGACTTGCAGCACATGGCAAAGTGGCTCGACCCCAAAGGCTTTGCGGTGCTTGTCGATGAGCGACCAAATCACTTCAAACGGCGGTCGAGCTCCGCCTGGGCGAAAAAAGCGCTGGCGACCTTGAGGATCTCGTTGGCACGCTTGAGCTCACGAATTTCACGCTCCATCGCTTTGATCCGGGGATCCTCCGGGGCACTGGACTTTGCAGGGGAAGAATCCTTGCGAATCCAGTTGCTCAATATCTGGGCGGTGCAACCGATCTTGCTCGATACGGCCTCGATGGCTGCCCACTGAGAGTCGGGCGACTCACGGACTTCGTAGACCATTCGCACTGCGCGCTCATGGATTTCGGGGGAAAACTTCGATGGGTTCGACATAGTGACTCCAGTGTCTCAAAAGGTGGAGCCTCCTCGATAATCGGGGCGGTTCAGTTTGTAGGCTCGATTAAGCGAAGAATTGCCCGTCAATGATGCCCGCTGTCTTCGGAGCGCCCTCCAGCACCGAACCGATCTTGTAGAGGTGCGTAGCGATGTCGATGTCGGATTTAGACCTCACTGCTCCGCCATGGAGCACCCATAAGAATGGGCTGATCAGCATTTCCCGAACACTTCAAGACTATCAGCATCAGGCTGACCAGCATCCGATCATAATTTTTGTGTGCAGATGTAAAAAATCATAATGGCATAATGCCCTAAAAACCGGCAAAATCCACACGCCTCCAACGGATTTGAAGGACCGGTTCCCATGACATGGCCTGTCATCCTGAAACTCGATAGTGCAGTTTATTCCCTCAGCGTGGTGCAACGGGCGGTGTATTCCCTCGCTGACATCGTCGCCATCCAAGTATCGGTCGAAGACCAACAAATTGCTCTCGAAGCGCTGCCGGCCCACGCCAATCTGACACTTGCCGCGCGATACGCCAGCACACTGATCCTCCAGCATTTGAATGACTTCGCCTTACGCGACCATATCAACCGCGAAACCGCAGGGCTGCGTGAGATTCTAGCCCGAGCCGCGCTCGCTGGATGCGGGATTTCCCAGTGACTCTGATTACAACAGATGCCAGACACTACCGTCTATTACCCTTGCGGTTCATGCGGATGGACACAGGATCCAGCCATGACATCCTGATCACCTCCGACACGGGTGAACACTTGCATGTCAATGACGAGCAATTACGCGCGCTCAGTCAATTTGACGTGCAAACAGGCTCTGCGTTTTACAAGGACTTGCTCGCTCGCCACTTCATTTACGAGCCAGAGCGCCACGACCCCTTTGCGCAAATGGCCGCGCAGTATCGCAGTCGTAAGGATTTCCTGTTCCAGGGTCCTGCTCTACACCTGTTTGTGGTGACCCTGCGCTGCAACCATACTTGCCAGTATTGTCAGGTTTCGCGAGCACCACTAAGCGGCTCTGGCCACGACCTGTCCGAGGAAAATGCACGCGCTGCTGTCGACCGCCTGTTCGAATCGAACGCGCCCGCTCTGACCGTAGAGTTTCAAGGGGGTGAGCCACTTTTGGCTTTTGAGCGAGTCCGCCAGATTGTCGAGTGGGTAGTCGAACGTAATCGAGTGCAACAGCGCGATATCCAGTTCGTCATCACCACCACACTGCATCACCTGACGGACGATGTGCTCGACTTCGCAGCACAGCACGATATTCAATTTTCGACTTCGCTCGATGGCCCGGCGGCCTTGCATAACGCCAATCGTCCCACGCCTTCGCGAGATGCCTACGAGCGTACGGTCGAAGGTATCGAGCGGGTACGTGAACGCCTCGGTCACGATGCAGTGTCAGCGCTGACTACGCTCACCTCCAGAAGTCTCGAACAGCCAGAAGCGATCATTGATGAGTACGTGAAACTGGGGTTCTCCAGTATTTCGCTTCGGCCCTTGAGCCCCTATGGCTTTGCCACCAAAAGCGCCCAGCGCCTTGATTACCCGATTGAGCGATACTTGGACTTCCATGACAGAGCACTGACGTACTTGCTGAACATAAATCAGCAAGGCGTTTACCTGTCCGAGAGTTACACCAGTCTGCTGCTGAAGAACATTCTCACACCCTTCTCATCAGGATACGTAGACCTGCGCTCCCCTGCAGGCGCTGGTACTGCGGCGCTGGTTTACAACTATGACGGCTACGTCTATCCGTCGGACGAAGCGCGGATGTTGCTGGAGATGGGAGAAAGCGGACTGAGACTAGGTTCTGTGCAGCAACCGTTGCCTGAACTGCTCGGATCACCCGTCATGCAGGCACTGCTTGCCAGCGGCGTTGCAGAGGCACTACCGGGCTGCTCGGACTGCGCACTCGTTCCCTACTGTGGCGCAGATCCCATCGAGCACTTCGCACGTCAAGGCGACCCGATCGGACATCGGATGTTCAGCACGTTCTGCAAAAAGAATATGGGGTTGCTCAAGCAGGTCTTCAGACTACTTCGCGACGGCGACGACAATGTGCAAAGAGTACTGCTGTCCTGGTTGAGCAGACGCTCCTACAGCGATGTCCGACTTCCTGGCTACAGGGGCTGATGGTGATGCTGCGAAAGGATACCCATTTCGAAATCCGGCATCTGAACGAACCAAGATTGCTCAAGGTCGTCACGCTCGATGAATTCATCGAACAAGGACTGGCCGTTTGCGCGGGACGTGTGGCGTTCGACGATCTCTTGCTTTGGCTGCCAAACCGGCAACGTTTAGATAGCCCGCAGTTGATCTCATTACCCGTGGGCGGCTTTCTCACACCCGAGCCGTTTATGGACGAGCTCGAAGCTGCACAACTCCATTTGCATACGCCTAGGGACGCGAATGTTGTGCAGCCCGGAGATGTCATTGCTGTCACACCCGGCAGTACGTTGGTGCGAGTGCTCTATCGAAGAGGCTCGGACAGCAACTTGCTTTTCATGACAGATCGTTGCAACAGCCTGTGCTTGATGTGCTCGCAGCCGCCGAAAGATATCGATGATCGTTGGCACATCGAGGAAAACCTCCGGCTGATCGACTTGATGGACCCGGGCGAGGAAAACCTGGGGATCAGCGGCGGAGAGCCCACGCTCTATCGCACTGGCTTGCTGGAAATCCTGGCCAAGTGCAAAGCCGTGTTACCAGATAAGTCCATCCATGTGCTCAGCAACGGACGACTGTTCCAGGACCCGAGCTGGATCCCTGCACTGACTGCTATTGCCCACCCACAACTGAGCTGGGGTATCCCGCTGTATGCCGACAACGCCGAAGACCATGACCATGTGGTGCAGGCTGAAGGAGCATTCAGCGAGACAATGCAGGGTCTGTACAACCTGGCACGAGCAGACCAGATCATAGAAATCCGCGTCGTACTCAATCGCCTGACCACGCCTCGCTTGCCTGAACTGGCCCACTACATCTTCAGGAACCTGCCCTTCGTGCGGCATGTTGCACTGATGGGCATCGAGAGCACCGGCTTGGCCAGGAAGCACTACGAGCAACTGTGGATCGACCCGCTCGACTATCAGGAGTGGTTGAGTCAAGCCACCTACTTCCTGTCCAATCGGGGGATACCGGTTTCCATCTACAACCTTCCTCTGTGCCTGATTCCGCCTGCTCTATCGCGCTTTGCCCGTCAGAGCATTTCGGACTGGAAGAATCTGTTCATAGATGCCTGCCAACACTGCGCAGCCGTCGAACAGTGTTCTGGATTCTTCAAATCCCACACCGACCGCTGGCAGAGCCGAGGTGTACGACAACTATCGACCGAGGCCTTTAGCGCCTATGCAAGGAGTGCACAGTGAAGTTACTCGACCGTTGGAAAGTCTTGATCAGCAGCATGAGCCTGCTCCCCATGGCAGGCACCGCCCTAGCCCAAGCCGGTCCCCTGCCGCTGGCAGATACCGACTGGCAGCCTAGCGACAAGCTGCAACCGCCGGTATTCGCAGATACGCTCAATGCCCCGGATGCCCTGAACATCTATGCGGCACATCGCTCGCACAGTTCGCATCGATCCCACAGTTCGCACAGCTCTCACTACAGTGGCTCGGGTGGCTACAGCGCGCCTCGTGCCTACAGCCCCCCTGCTACCAGCACCCGCAGCTACACCGCGCCGAGCAGCTCAACCGGCAACAGCTTTTACCAACCCTCTGGAACCGCCGGCGCGTCAAGCTCAAGTACGTCGAAAACCCGCGCGACCAATGCACAGAAAAACGACTTGGTGACTCGCGTGCAGACCGCGCTGATGGTGCGCCAGTACTATCAAGGCGCAATCGACGGGGTGATGGGCAAAGCCACGCGCGGGGCATTGATGTCCTTCCAATCCGACAGCGCGCTCACCGTGCATGGACGAATGGATACCCCTACGCTGAACGCACTGGGAATCAAGATTCCATAGCTCCGCCAGAAGCATTTACAGACGCCGTGGCGCTATGATCAAAGGTCAGATCCACGCCACGGCACCGCCCCCAACACCGCCATTGCCACATGAATCCCCTTCCCCACCACAAACACCCGATACCGAAGATCCCGCTCGCCCCCATAGGGAATCGTATCGATCCAGCTCTGCACCCCCAATTCACCCAGCTCGCGCCGCAACGCCACAGCCTCCTCTTCGCGGTCGAAAAAACCCACGCAGTGGTCATGCCGCATCGCCATGACGTGCTCAAAAAAGAACTGGCAAGCCTCTGACTCACTCGCCGATACATAGATCGGCTCAGCATCCCGCCCGCGCTCCGTATAGCAAACCTGCCAACGCCCACCCACTTGGCTCAGATAAAAAACATCGGACGCCGCACCCCGCGTACCGATGGCGTAAAGCGACGGGTTGCAGCCTTGCGCCAACAGCTGCGCGGCGAGTTCATCGACAGTCATGGCATCCAAGATGGCGTCCTCCAGAACGTACCTGTGTCGATCTTAAATCACAGGCCCTTACACTCAATATTCCCCAGGGGAATACAAATAGGATTTTTTATTATTTTTTAAAAGCACCCGACCCCTTTATAACCCTCTGGCTACCAAATCGTTTATCCACGCCAAGCCGCGTGCGCAACTGATAAGGATCGCCATGCAACTGCTGACCCTCCCCCCCTCGCCGACTCTGGCTACCTCGATCCGGGCGACCGCGCAGGTCTTCGAAGACCCTCGTTCGCAAGCGTTGCTCGCCCATTTGCAACAAGTCGCGCCGAGCGAGGCCAGCGTGCTGGTGATCGGCGAAACCGGCACCGGCAAGGAGCTGGTCGCCCGTCACATCCACCATTTGAGCCGCCGACGCGAAGGCCCGTTCGTGGCGGTGAACTGCGGCGCTTTCTCTGAATCACTGGTCGAGGCCGAGCTGTTCGGTCATGAGAAAGGTGCGTTCACCGGCGCCCTGACCGCCAAGGCTGGCTGGTTCGAGGAAGCCAATGGCGGCACCTTGTTCCTCGACGAGATCGGCGACCTGCCCATGGCGATCCAGGTCAAGCTGCTGCGCGTGTTGCAAGAGCGCGAAGTGGTGAGGCTGGGTTCGCGCAAGAGCCTACCGATCGACGTGCGCGTGGTCGCCGCCACCAACGTGCAGTTGGACAAGGCCATCGGCGCAGGTCACTTCCGCGAGGACCTGTATTACCGGCTCAATGTGGTCAGCCTGCAGTTGTATCCACTGCGCGAGCGTCCGGGCGACATCCTGCCGCTGACCCGGCACTTCCTCGACACCTACTGCAACCGGCTCGGCTACGGCCAGGTGCGCCTGACGCACGAGGCCGAGCGCAAGCTGTTGAGCTACGACTGGCCGGGCAACATCCGTGAACTGGAAAACGTCATCCACCACACCCTTCTGGTGTGCCGCAACAATCTGGTGCGTGATGACGACCTGCGCTTGTCGCACCTGCGCATCGAGCGCCAGAGCTCGGTCCAGACCGCTGCGCCGCAAAGCGCCGAGGATCAGTTGCTGCAGGCGTTCCATCGGTTGTTCGAGGAACAGGCGGGCGATCTGCATGAAAAGGTCGAAGACAGCCTGTTGCGCACCGCCTACCGCTTCTGCCACTGCAACCAGGTGCACACGGCCAGTTTGCTGGGCTTGAGCCGCAACATCACCCGCGCGCGGCTGATCGCCATTGGCGAGTTGGTGGTCAATCGGCGCGGCGCGCCTTCCCTGGCGCGTCCGCAGCGGACCCTGCAATTCTCGATCTGAGCGCGTGCTCGGGATCGAACGCCCTAGGCCACCGCCCGGGGCGCCGCCACCTCCTGCTCAAGCTCGCGCACCAGCGGCAGAACCCGTCGACCGAAATATTCCACCTCCTCCTGGAAGTGCAGGAAACCTGACAAGATCAGATCGACCCCCACGGCCTTGAGTGCGACGATGCGCTCGGCGATCTGCCGGGGCGTGCCGATCAAGTTGGTCTTGAAACCATCGTTGTATTGCACCAGGTCCTCGAAACTGGACTGCGCCCAGTTGCCCTCGCCTTCGGGACTGGCCGCCCCGGCGTTCTTCGCTTCGCTGGCAAAGCCTCGCACCGCCTCGGGGTCGGCCTTGGCGATGATTTCAGCCAGCACCGCCTGGGCCTCCTCCTCGCTGTCGCGGGCGATGATGAAGGCGTTGACGCCGACCTTCACCGAGTGACCGTTGGCTGCCGCCTTGGCCCGCAGGTCATCGATCTGGGCCTTGATACCGGCCACGCTGTTGCCGTTGGTGAAGTACCAGTCCGACACCCGCGAGGCCATGTCGCGTGCGGCCCGCGAACTTCCGCCCTGGAAGATTTCCGGGTGCGGACGCTGCAGCGGCTTGGGTCTGAGGCTGTAGTCGTTGAAGCGGTAGAAGTCGCCGTGGAAGCTGAAGTTGTCCTGGGTCCAGATGCCCTTCAGGGCCCGAATGAATTCTTCGGAGCGCCGGTAGCGCTCGTCGTGGTCCAGCCAAGGCTCGCCGATGGCGCGAAACTCGCCCTTGAACCAGCCGGACACCACGTTCACCGCGATGCGCCCGCCGGTGAACTGGTCGATGCTTGCCAGTTGCTTGGCGGCCAAGGCCGGCGTCCAGGGGCCGGGCAGGATCGCGGCGATCACCTTGAGTTTCTCGGTAGCCGCCAGCAGCGCGTGGCTGATGGTCACCGACTCATGCTGATTGTCGGCCCCGTAGCCTGCAGTGAAGCGAATCTGCGACAGCGCGTAATCGAATCCGGCACGTTCGGCGATCTGCGCTAGCGTGCGGTTGTAGTCGATGTCCCAATGGGTGCGCTGCTCGATCTTGCTGACGACAAGACCGCCGCTGACGTTGGGCACCCAGTAGGCAAATTTGATCGCTTGGCTCATGACGAAGTCTCCTGTGGCTCGAAAGTCAGGCCGCACTGGCGACCGCACGAGGGCTGGAGCAGCAACCGTGCCAATACCAGAAATGTCTTCGAATCAATGGTTTGTGAGAATTCGAGGTGATCGTCACTGCCCTGAGACACGCACTCTGCTGAACCCCTGACCACCCGGCAACAGCCGCATCGACAAGCACTGCTGCCTTGCTGCCAACAGTGATTCAGCAAGCTGTTGCGCGCGCCACAGCTCAATCGCCCATCTGAATCACCAAGTTCCTGATTTACGGAGGTTTTCTCATAGGGCACGGAGTTTGCGAGGCCTCTGCCGACTGCATTCGCATCCTCAGGAGAATTGCCATGACCGCTCACGCCCACGTTCCCACGCTGTCCACCGGCACCGACTACGAGACCCTCGCCGCACGCTTTCGACCCTTGTTCGCCCGCATTGCCGAAGGCAGCGTCGAGCGCGAGCGTGAGCGCCGCCTGCCGTTCGAGCCGATCCGCTGGCTTAAGGAAGCGGGCTTCGGCGCCGTGCGCGTGCCGATCGAGCATGGCGGTGCGGGCGCGTCGCTGACGCAACTGGTACACCTGCTGATCGAACTGGCCGAAGCCGACTCGAATCTGCCCCAGGCGCTGCGCGGTCACTTCGCCTTCGTCGAAGATCGCCTCAACGCCCATGCCAGCGCCGCCCAGGACCGCTGGTTCAAACGCTTCGTGGACGGTGACCTGGTCGGCTGCGCCTGGACCGAAATAGGCGCGGTCAAGATCGGCGACGTGCTCACCCGGGTGTCGCGCCAAGGCGACCAGTGGGTGGTCAACGGCACCAAGTACTACAGCACCGGTAGCATTTTCGCGGACTGGATCGACCTGTTCGCCCGCCGCGACGACACCGGCGCCGACGTGATCGCGGCGGTGCGGACGCGGCAACCGGGCGTCACCTTGAGCGACGACTGGGACGGTTTCGGCCAGCGCACCACCGGCAGCGGCACCTCGGTGTTCGACAACGCCGTGGTCGAGCCAGAGGACATCATCGATTTCGCCACCCGTTTCAAGTACCAGACGGCGTTCTATCAACTGGTGCTGCTGGCCGTCATCGTCGGCTCCGGACGCGCTGCGGTGCGTGACTTCAGCAGCGAAACCCGCACCCGCACGCGGGTGTTCAGCCATGGCAATGCTCAGGCCGTAAGCCAAGATGCCCAGGTGTTGCAAGTGATCGGCAAAGCCAGCGGCCTGGTCTACGCCGCCGAGGCCGCGACCCTGCGCGCAGCCGAAGCGGCGCACCAGGCCTACCTGGCCCATTGGGCGGATGCACCCGCAGCCGAACGAGACGCCAACGTGCTGGCCGAACTGACCTCGGCGCAGGCCCAGGTCGCCGCCGTGGAGTTGGTGCTGCGGGCCACCAGCGATCTGTTCAACGCCCTGGGCGCGTCCAGCACCCGCATCACCCGGCAGCTCGATCGCCACTGGCGCAATGCGCGCACGGCCGCCTCGCATAACCCGGTGATCTACAAGGAGCGCATCGTCGGCGACTGGGAAGTCAATGGCAGCGAACCGCCGTATGTCTGGCAAATCGGCGGCGGCGCCCAGGCGTCCTGAACGCCGACCTGCGGCCAGCGTCCGGACGCCCCACAGGGAACGGGCTCAGCCGGCCGCAGGTGCAGCACCGTTGAGGTAGTGATCGCCGAGCAGGCGCCGCTGGGTCGGCAGCGCCGGCTCGGCCTCGGAGGGTGCGGGCGCCGGCAGGCCGTGCCCGACCAACTCCAGGTGCGTCTGCCCGGCCAGGCGCACAGCCTCCGCCGCCGCCAACCGAAAAGCGATGGCCGCCGCAGGCGAATCGTCGGCGCGGGCGCGCAAGGCGTCGGCTGCGTCGATACGAATACGCAGGTCACCGACAGCCGCAATCACCAGCGCTTCATGGCGGGCGCTCTGCCCGCGCAGGTAGTCCAGCAGCGAGGCTTCGACATGGCGGGCATGGGCCAGGTCACCACGGCCTTGAGCATGTGAAATAGACATGGAAAGGTCCTCAGTTCCAGGCGTGACGGGGTGGCGCGATGCCATTGAGCAGTCGGTTGCCGACCAGGTGATACTTCCAGCGCACCGGGTCATGCAAGGTGTGGGTCCGGGCATTGCGCCAGAATCGGTCCAGCCCCTGGCTGGCCGAGACGCTGCGCGTGCCCCCAAGCTCCAGCAAACGACTGGACGCTTGCAGGGCAATTTCGGTGGACAGCACTTTGGCCTGGCCGACGATCACCGACGCCTGCGCCACCCGCGCCTCGCTGGGCTCGGCGACGGCGTCATCCACCGCCTCGCCGGCACGTTGCAAGACCGCCTCGGCGGCGTGCAGGCGCCAGGCCAATTCGCCGATCAGCGCCTGGGCCAGCGGGTCCTGCCAGGCGTGCTCCAGGCCGCTGTCGACCCAGGGGCGGGCCAAGCGCGCCACGCGCAGGGTTTCGGCAAAGGCGCCACGGGCGATGCCAGTGTCCACGGCAGCCTGGATGATCTGCGAGATCGGTCCATCGGCGGTGGGCTGCTCGTAGGCCCTCCAGGCCGGTATCACGGCGCTTGTCGGCACGCGCACGCCCTCGATGCGTACCTGGCCGCTGGCAGTGATGCGCTGGCCGAAGCCGTCCCAGCTGTCGATCACGCTCAGGCCGGAGGCATCGCGGGGGACGAAGGCGATGTGCGGGCGGTCGTGTTCATCGACGCCCGCCACCGGCACGATATGGGCGAACAGCGCGCCGGTGCAGTAGGCTTTCTCACCGTTCAGCACGGCGGTGTCGCCCTCGAAGCGAATCTGCGTCTGGAAGGTGGTTACGTACTGGCTGCGCGCTTCGGAGAAGGCGTTGCCGAAGCGATAGCCCTGCAGCACCTTGGCGTAATAGGCGCGCTTCTGCGCCTCGCTGCCGGTCAGGGCAAGGTTGCTCAGCACCCCGAAGTGGTTCTGCGGCAGTTGCCCGAGTGAAGAGTCGGCGGCGGACACCGTGGCGATCACTTCACTGAGGGTGCGGTAGGACACGCCAGCACCGCCGTAGGCCTTGGGTACGGTGATCGCCCACAGGCCGCTGTCGGAGAAGCGCTCCAGTTCTGCCCAGGGCAAGCGCCGCTCACGGTCGCGTGCGGCGGCCTCGCGGGCGAAATCCGCAGCCAGGCGCTGTGCCACTTCGATGGCTTCGCTGCCGCTACCAATGACCTGCGCCGCACGCAGCGGCGCCGCGCGCGTCTGCGCAGGGAGATCGGGTGAGAGTGCAGTGCTCATATCTACTCCTGTCGAGTCGAAGGTTCTTGAATCGATTGCCCCTGGCCACCCGCCTTGCCGCCCAGGTAGAAGTGGCGGATGTCCTCGCGCGCAGCCAGCGCTGCGGCCGTGCCTTGCCCCACCACACGACCGTTTTCGAGGATGTAGGCATAGCTGGCGTGGCGCAGGGCGACGTTGATGTTCTGTTCGGCCAACAAAAAACTCATCCCTTCCTGGGCGTTGAGTTGAGCGACGATGGCGAAGATTTCCTCGACGATCAGCGGTGCCAGTCCCATGGACGGCTCGTCGAGCAGTACCAGGCGTGGCTGGGTCATCAGCGCCCTGCCGAGAGCGAGCATCTGCTGCTCGCCCCCGGAGGTCAGCCCGGCCTGGGTTTTGCGCTTGGTCTTCAAGCGCGGAAACCAGGCGTAGATCCGCTCCAGGTCCTGCTCCAGTTGCCGTCGCGAGGGCTTGCGCAGGAAGCCGCCGCTGCGCAGGTTTTCCTCGATGGTCAAGTGCGCAAAAACGTGACGGCCCTCCAGCACATGCACGATGCCCTGGCGCGCCAGCCGATTGGCCGCCACGCCCGCCGTATCTTGCCCCTGAAAACGGACAGTCCCTCGACTGACCCGCGCCCGATCGGCCTGGAGCAACCCGGAAATCGCCTTGAGCGTGGTGCTCTTGCCCGCACCGTTAGCCCCAAGCAAGGCGACGATATCGCCCTGCCCCACCTGCAACGAAACCCCACCCACGGCAAGAATGGCCCCGTCATAGATCACCTCGATGTCGTCCACACTTAACAGCGCCATCCGCTCAGCGCCGACATCCCGTGCCTCGATCATGTCCCGCTCCTTTTTTGCAGCGCTGCAAGCCATACGCAGCAAGCTCACTTGTGGCTTGCCGCTTACAGCTTGCGGCTTGAATGGCTGACGATTCAGGCACCGGTGCAATCGCGTGGTGTGATGTCCTTTTGCTTGGCGTAGTCGGCGGCCTTGTCGTCGATCAGTTCGCGCAGGGTGGCGCGGTCGGCGCGTACCCAATCGGTGATCAGGTTCCAGCGTTGGCCATCCCACTGCTGGACCTTCGCCGCGCCGCCCCCCTCGTGGTCGCTGCACGACAACTTCAGCGGCTGCATCAAGCCCAGGAAACCGATCGCTTTCAGGCGCGCATCGTCCAGGTCCAGGTGCTCCAGCCCCCAGCGACCTTCCTCGCCGTTGAGTGGCCGATTGCCGAAGCGCTTCTGCCCGGCGCGGATCGCCTCCACGGCGATGGCGGCGTTCACCAGGCCCGAGTTGTAGTACACGCTGCCGAAGCTGTGCGGGTCTTTCAGGTCGCTCTTGCCCGCGTCGAGGATGTGCTGCTTGAGGCGCTGGTGGATGTCGAACCCGGTGCCACCGGGGTACGGCGTCAACGCCAGGTAGCCCTTGCCCGCGGTGCCGGTGGGCAGCACGTCCTCGTCGGAGCTGGCCCAGATATCGCCGACGATGCGCTCGACCGGGAAACCGAAGCGCGCAGCCGTCTTGATCGCCACCGGGGTCGACACGCCCCAGGTGCGCAGGAACACCCAGTCCGGCTTGAGCTGGCGCACCTGACGCCACTGCGCGGCCTGCTCGTTGCCGGGATCGGCGACGGGAATCTGGATGTTCTCGAAGCCGTATTTCGCCGCCAGCAACTGCAAAGGCCCCTGGGTTTCCCGGCCATAGGCCGAGTCGTGATAGACGGTGGCGATCTTCTTGCCCTTGAGCTTGTCCAGCCCGCCTTCGCGCTCGGCCACGTAATTGATGAAAGCCGACGCCTCGCTGTAGAAGGTCAGCATCACCGGGAAGTTATACGGAAACACACGGCCATCGGTGGCCTCGGTGCGGCCGTAGCCCAGGGTGATCAGCGGGATCTTGTCGGCCTCGGCCTTGTCGCTCAGGGCATAGGCGGCCGGCGCACCGTTGGGTTGATAGACGGCCACGGGGGCGCCGTCCAGGCCATTCTTGAAACGCTCGTAGCACTCAATGCCCTTCTCGGCAGTCCACTCGGTCTCGCACTCCTGCCAGACCAGCTTGACGCCATTGATCCCGCCCTCCACTTCGTTGATGTAGCGCAGGTAGTCGATCATCCCGGCCCATACCGGGATGCCGCTGGAGGCGTAGGCGCCGACCCGGTAGGTGGCCAGGGGAATGAACTGTTGATCGGCGCCCGCCTCGGCGCTGGCCGGCAGAAGAGCCTGACCGCCGAGCGCGAGCAGGCTGGCGAACAAGTAGCGATGCAAGGTTTTGCCCATGATGTGCACGTCTTCTTGAAGGAGTGAAAAACTCCTTTCCCGAGGCCGGGTCAAGGCATGTGAGTGAAACAGGTGAGTTCAGAACCGCAGCGGCCAGACCCGGATGCGTTGCCGCGCGGTGGTCAACAAGCGCGCCAGTCCTTCTGGTTCCTTGATCAGCAGCACGATGATCAGGGCGCCGAAGAGGATCTTCTGCAGGTTCTGCAACTGCCCGGCGTCGACGTGACCGTCGAACAGCCATTGCCCCAGGTGGCTGAGCAGGATCGGTACCAGACTGATGAACGCGGCTCCGATGAAGTTGCCGACGATGCTGCCCATGCCGCCGATGATGATGATGAACAAGATCTGGAACGAGCGGTTGATGTCGAAGCTGCCGGCGCTGGCAGTACCCAGGTAGGCGAACGCCCACAGCGCCCCGGCGATCCCCAGGTAGAACGAACTGACAGCGAAGGCCAGGCGCTTGTAGCGCTCCACCGGGATGCCGATGACCGCCGCGGCGGTGTCCATGTCGCGAATCGCCATCCAGTTGCGCCCGACCTGGCTGCGCACCAGGTTGACCGCGACCCATGTCAGCAACGCCACGCAGCCGAGCGTCAGCAGGTAACGCCCCGCCGGCGTGGCCAGGCTGTAGCCGAACAGTTCCAGGCGTGGGGCGCTGATGGTGCCGGAGGAGGCGTAGTTGTAGAACCAGGGAAACTTGGCGAACACCCATTCCAGAAAGAACTGCGCCGCCAGGGTGGTCACCATCAGGTAGAAGCCTTTGATCCGCGCACTGGGAATGCCGAACAGCAGCCCCACCGCGCCCGCGATCAGCCCGCCGCCCAGCAGGGCCAGCGGTAACGGCAAGCCCGGCACCCGCAGCAACAGCCCATAGGTGGCGAACGCACCCACCGCCATGAAGCCAGCGGCGCCGACCGAAGTCTGGCCGGTGTAGCCGGTGAGCAGGTTCAGGCCCAGGCCGGCCAGCGACAACACGAGGAAGGGGATGAGGATCGCATTGAGCCAATAGTCACTGCCCAGCCAGGCCAGCCCGATGAGGACGGCCAGCGACACCAGCGGTAAAGCTCGCGAGCGGCGGCGTCGGATGAGGATCACTGGCGCTTCGCCAGCGCCTGAAACAAGCGGAGAAACGGTGGCGGTCATGGCGTCATACCCGTTCGATGACCCGGTCGCCGAACAGGCCGGCCGGGCGGATGTAGAGGAAGATCAGGGCGAGGAAATAGGCGAACCAGGGCGTGATGCCACCGCCGATCAGCGGGCCGATGTAGGCCTCGGCCAGGTTCTCCGCCGCGCCGACGATCAAGCCGCCGACGATGGCCCCGCCAATCGACGTGAAGCCTCCGATGATCAGCACCGGCAGCGCCTTGAGCACCACCAGCGAGAGCGAGAACTGCACACCCTGGCGCGCGCCCCAGAGCAGCCCGGCCACCAGCCCGACCACCCCGGCCACGGCCCAGACGATCTGCCAGATACGGTTCAGGTCGATGCCCAGCGATAACGCCGCGCGGGTGTCGTCGGCTACCGCGCGCAGGGACACGCCGATGCGGGTCTTGTTGAACAGCAGCGCCAGCACCGCCACCAGCACAGCGGACACCCCGGCGGCGATCAAGTCGAACTGGCTGACCATGATTTCGCCCAGGAACAGCGGAACATCCTCGATCCCCAAGTCCAACGCGCGCACCTGGGCGCCCATCAGTCCCTGGGCCAGGCCTTCGATCACGAACGACAAGCCCAAGGTGGCCATGAACAGGGTGATCTGCGAGCGATTGACCAGCGGCCGCAGCACCAGGCGCTCGATCAACCAGGCGCCGAGGACCATCACCCCCACCGTGATCGCCAGGGCCAGGGCGAACGGCAGCCCTTGCCCCAGCAGGCTGACGAAGGTCAGCGCAGCGAACAGCAGCATGGCGCCCTGGGCGAAGTTGAACACGCCGCTGGCCTTGTAGATCAGCACGAAGCCGATGGCTACCAACGCGTACATCGAACCGGCGAGCACGCCACCGATCAGGGTTTCGAGAAAGAAATTCATCCGTGCGGCGCTCCCAGGTACGCAGCGATCACCTCAGGATTGGCCTGCACCTCGGCCGGCGTGCCGTCACCCACCTTGCGTCCGTAATCGAGCACCACCACATGGCTGGACAGGCCCATGACCACCTGAATGTCGTGTTCGATGAGAATCACCGTGGTGCCCAGATCGCGGTTGATATCGGCGATGAAGCGACTCATGTCGCGCTTTTCCTGGGCGTTCATGCCGGCCATCGGCTCATCGAGCAGCAGTAACCTGGGCTGGGCGATCAGCGCGCGCCCCAGTTCCACGCGCTTTTGCAGACCGTAGGCGAGACTGCCCACCGCCACCTCGCGCCAAGGCTGAAGGTCGAGAAACTCCAGCACCGCCTCGGCCCGTTCGCTGAAGACGCGCGCCTCGCGCCGCGCACGGGGCAAGCCCAGCGCCTGTTCGAGAAACAGGCTGCGCTGGAAGCGCGACAGCCCGGTAAGCAGGTTGTCCAGCACGCTCAGCGGCTTGAACAGCGCATTGTTCTGGAAGGTCCGGCCGATACCGAGCCGCGCCGCGTGCAAGGGGTGCGCGCGGCGCAGGGGCTTGGCGTCGAACAGCAGCTCGCCCGCATCGGCCCGGTAGACGCCGTTGAGGATGTTCAGCAGTGAACTCTTGCCGGCGCCGTTCGGCCCGATCAGGGCACAGACCTCGCCGCGCCGGACGCTGAACGACAGGTCCGAGATCGCCTTCACGCCCTGGAATGCCAGCGACACATTGCGCACCTCCAGCAAGGCCGTCATGCCGCGCGCTCCAGATACTGCGCCAGCCACGCGCCGGAGACAGGCTGTGGCTGCGCCGTGCCCAAGGCAGCGCTCGGCACCTCGATGCGGCGCAAGCGCTGAAAGCCGAGCAAGCGCCGCACGCGCGCCTTCACCACGCGGGCGAACAGCCGCTGAGGATGGGCCAAGGTCCAGTCGCACCAACGTCGCCGCCAACTGCCCGCCGGCGCCAGGCTGGCCTCGATCTCTTCGGCCAACGTCTCGACCCTGGCCGACGACAGCAGCAGCCCGGTCGGGGCTATTTCGCGACGGTCGCGGCTGGACGACTCGCGGTTTTCAGGAAACGCGACGCTGATCCCCTGCTCCAGCCAGTGCTGCAACAGGTGCCCAAGGCCGTCCTGCCACTCGGTGCCCTCGTCCACCCACAACACCTCATCACCGGCCACCTGCGTCCAGCCTTGCCGCTGGGCAGGCGCCGCCTCGGCGACCAGCAGCGCCGACAGCGGCTGCACCTGCCACAGCGACTTGCCCAGGGTCGTGGCCTGGGCGCAGAACAACTGCAGCGGCCATTGCTCGGCCAAGCCACTGTGCAGCCAGTGCGCCAGGCTCTCGCGGCGCTGGACGAACGCGAAGCTCGGGCGCGCCTGACGCAATTGCCGTTGCAACGCTTGGCCACGACTGTGCGGGCTGATCACCCGGCTGTGGCCACCCAGTTGCCACGCAGCCAGTGCCAGCAGCAGCAGGCTCGGCTCCAGCGCACCACTCAAGGCCAGCCGCGCACCTGCGCTAAAACCCTGCTGGCGCAGGCCATCGGCCAGGCGCTCGACGTCGCGCTGCACATCGATCCAGCGCCAGGCGTGCCACGCCCCGCGACGGCGATGGCGCAGCGCGATCTGCGTCGGCCGCTCCCGGGCCCAGCGTTGCAACGCCACCAGCGCGCGGTCACTGACGGCCTCGGCGGGCGATGGGTGAAGTTCATGAAGAGTCATGGGCAAGGTCTCCTCAGGCTCATGCCAGCTCGACGCTGTCGGCGCGGGCCGGTTGCAGGTGCGCACGCAGATCGCGGTAACCGGCCGCCGGATGGTTGGACGGCAAGCGGGGGCCGTCGCCGAAGAGCTTCTCGCGCAGGGTTCCGGCGCGGTACTCGGTCTTGTACACCCCGCGCCTCTGCAACTCAGGCACCAGCAGCTCGACTACATCGCGGAAGGTTTCGTGGGCCAACGCATAGGCAAAGTTGAAGCCGTCCACATCGGTGTCCTCGACCCAGGCCTGCAGTTCGTCGGCCACGGTCTGCGGGCTGCCGACGATCAGCGGGCCGAAGCCACCGATGCCGACCCAGTCGGCCAACTCCTGTACCGTCCACTGTTTGTCCGGATCCGCCGTGGAGAAGGTTTCCACCGCCGACTGAATGGCGTTGGTGTGAATGTGCTTGAGCACTTGGTCGGGTCGGTACTGGTTGAAGTCGATGCCGGTCCAGCCGGAGATCAGCGCCAGCGCGCCTTCGTAGCTGGCGTATCCCTTCAGTTCACGCCACTTGGCCTGTGCCTTGGCGTCGGTCTCGTCGACGATGACCGTGAGCAGGTTGAAAATCAGCACCTTGCGCGGATCGCGCCCAGCCTCGGCGGCGCGACGGCGGATGTCGGCCACGGTCTTCTTCAGGGTGACTTTCGACGGCGCGGCCACAAAGACGCATTCGGCATGGCCTGCAGCGAATGCCTTGCCGCGACTGGACGCCCCCGCCTGGTAGAGCACCGGGGTGCGCTGCGGCGACGGCTCGCAGAGGTGAATGCCGGGCACCTGGAAGTGTCTACCCTGATGGCGGATTTCGTGGATCTTGCTGGGGTCGCTGAAAATGCCGCGTTCGCGGTCACGCAGCACCGCGCCGTCCTCCCAACTGCCCTCGAACAGTTTGTAGAGCACTTGCAGGTACTCATCGGCGTAGTCGTAGCGCGCATCGTGGTCACTGAGCGCTTTCTGCCCCAGGTTGCGCGCGCCGCTGTCGAGGTAGGAGGTGACGATGTTCCAGCCAATGCGGCCCTGGGTCAGGTGGTCCAGGGTCGACAGACGGCGGGCGAAGGGATAGGGATGCTCGAAGGTCAGTGACGCGGTCAGGCCGAAGCCCAAGTGTTCGGTGACCAACGCCATGGGGGTGATCAGCGCCAGCGGGTCATTGACCGGCACCTGGGTGGCCTGGCGCAGCGCCGCATCGGCGTTGCCGCCCAACACGTCGTAGAGGCCGATGACATCGGCGATGAACAGTCCGTCGAACTTGCCGCGTTCCAGCAGCTTGGCCAGGTCGGTCCAGTAAGACAGGTCCTTGTACTGCCAGGCGCGATCGCGCGGATGGCGCCACAGCCCTGGCGACTGATGGCCCACGCAGTTCATCTCGAAGGCGTTCAAACGGATTTCACGTGGCATGGGGACTCCTGAGCGATAAGCCGCGCACGCTGGGACGTGCAGTTCAAAGGCTGACCAACAGGAATCGTGCCAAGTGAAAATAGCGTTCTAGAACAGTGACTTAAAAATTAAATCGACAGTGTTGGTGTGGCCCTCAGCGCAGCGCTGTTGATCGGCTGCACGCCGATCAACAGCGTCCGATTCACGCGTGGGCCATGCGCTCGGGCGCGCGCAGGCCCGCCACGGCGGCCTGCACCGCCTTGCGCAACCGCTGCGCCAATTCATCGACCTCTTGCTCGGTAATGATCAGTGGCGGCAACAGCCGCACCACCGCGCCGTGGCGCCCGCCCAACTCGACGATCACCCCCAGACGCAGGCACTGCTGCTGAATCGCCTGGGCTAGCGCCGTATCGGCCGGCGGGCGCCGCCGTCCCTCCTCCAGCGCCGCCACCACCTCGATGCCGAGCATCAGGCCACGGCCTCGGACATCGCCCAAGCAGGGAGAGTCGGCCTGCAGTTGGCGCAAGTGATTCATCAGGCGCGCCCCCAGTACCTCGGCACGCTCCGCCAGCCCTTCGTCGATGATATGGCGCAAGGTCGCGCTGCCGGCCGCCATGGCCAGTTGGTTACCGCGGAAAGTGCCGGCGTGCGCGCCGGGCTTCCAGGTGTCCAGCTCGCGGCGATACACCACCACGGCCAACGGCAGGCCGCCGCCGATGGCCTTGGACAGCACCAGCACATCAGGCTCGATGCCGGCATGTTCGAAGGCGAACAGCGTGCCGGTGCGGCCCAGCCCGGTCTGCACCTCGTCGATCACCAGCGCGACACCGTGTTTACGGGTCAGGGCGCGCAGCCCCTGGAGCCAGCGCACCGGCGCGGGGATCACCCCGCCCTCGCCCTGCACCACCTCCACCACCACGGCGGCCGGGGGCAACACCCCGGATTCCGGGTCGTCGAGCATCTGCTCCAGATAATGCAGCCCAGCGTCCACCCCGGCTTCGCCACCGAGGCCAAACGGGCATCGGTAGTCGTAGGGATAGGGCATGAACTGCACGTCGTTGTTGACCGCCCCAGGCCCTTGCTTGGGCGCCAGATTGCCCATCAGGCTCAGGGCGCCCTGAGTCATGCCGTGATAACCACCGCTGAACGACAGCACCGTCCTGCGTCCAGTGGCCGTACGCACCAGTTTCAGCGCGGCCTCGATGGCATCCGAGCCGCTGGGGCCACAGAACTGAATGCGCGCATCCCTGGCCAGGCCCTCGGGCAAGGCCGCGAATAGCGTTTCGACGAAGCGATCCTTGACTGGGGTGGTGAGGTCCAGCGTATGCAGTGGCAGGCCGCTGTCGAGGGTCTGGCGCATGGCCTGCAGGGTCACCGGGTGGTTGTGCCCCAGCGCCAGGGTGCCGGCACCCGCCAGGCAATCCATGAACAATTGGCCTGAGGTGTCCTGCACGTAGATGCCATGGGCCTGTTGCAGCGCCAGCGGGATGCGCCGCGGATAAGTCCGCGCATTGGATTCCCGAGCAGCCTGGCGCTGCAGCAAGGCATTGCTCTCCAGCACGCGGGGGGCCTGCAGCCGGAAGGCTTCCAGGCTGAAGCCGTGGGTGGACACTGATGACATGACGAAACTCCCTGGGCAGTGTGAAGCACAGCGAACTAGTGGTTCTGCGGGTTTTCCTGCATCGCCTTGCGCAGGCTCAGCGGGCGCATGTCGGTCCACACCGCTTCGATGTGGGCCAGGCAGGCTTCACGGCTGTCGGCCTCGCCGACGCCACGCCAGCCCTGGGGAATGTCTTTGTAGGCAGGCCAGAGGGAATACTGCTCTTCGTCATTGACGACGACCCGGTACAGCACCTGCGGATTTTCTGAACTCATCGTGTGACTCCTTGACTGACTGAGTGAGTGTTTCGACTGCTGGTACGACCAACGTGATCAATTCTCATTAAGGCTCGACGGTTTCACCTGTTATCCTTCACCTCGCCGATATCGCCAGCGCCGTGCCGCTCAGCACACCGCCTGGCCTTGATGAACAGGGATGGAGCACCGCCCACCATGGTTTCCCGGACAACCCGATGATTCCCAGCCTCGCACCGCTCTACGTCGGGCCGCTGGCGGATTTCGCCGAAAAACTGCAATGGCGCCAGACGCCGCGTGTCGATCAGGCGGGCGACGCCTTCTTCGCGGCCAAGCCGTTCGCGCGTTTTCTCGATGGCCTGCAGGTGCGCCACCGCACCGATGAGCGCATCGCCCTGGCCTCGCTGTGGTCGAAGTGGTACTTCAGCACCTTCCTCGGCCCGTACATGGGCGCCAATCTGCTGCTGCAGCGGCAGTTGCCGATCGCCTTGGAACAGACGGGCCTGGTGCTCGGCGACGACGACCGTCCGCAGGCGTTGCACCTGGCCAGCGACGGCCAGCTCATCGAGCACCGCGAAGGCTTCGCGCGCTTCCACGACCTGATCGAGCATCACCTCACCCCTGTGATCCAGAGCCTGGCCTCGGCCACCGGCGCCTCCCCCAGGCTGTTCTGGAGCAATGCCGGCAACACCTTCGAGTTCGTCACCACGCGCCTGGAATTGCATCCGCTGGCGGTGAGCGGCTGCACCGCTGCCGCCCATGAGGTGCTCAACGCCCGCCTGCTGCCCGATGGGCGACGCAATCCGCTGTTCGCCCCGGTCCGCTATCTGCCCGCCGCGCCCGGTGATGAAGAGCCGCCACGCCTGCGGCGCATCTGCTGCATCCGCTACCGGCTGGCCGGGGTTGGCTACTGCAGCAGTTGCCCGCTGGAGTGCCGACACGCCGCCCGCACGCGCTGAGGTATTCATCCCTTGGCCAACTGGAAGGGGCTCTCGGCGCTGCGGTCGTAGTCCACCAACTGACCGTAATCGAGCCGGTAGATACGATCGGCCACATCGAAGTAGCGGTCATCGTGGGTGATGGCGATCACCGTCTTGCCTGCGGCCTTGAGCTCGGGCAACAGCTCCTTGTAGAACACGTGGCGGAACACCGGGTCCTGGTCGGCGGCCCATTCGTCGAGCAGGAACACCTCGCGCCCCTCCATCATCAGCAACAGCAGGGCCAGGCGCTTGCGCTGCCCTTGCGAGAGCGAAGTGGTGGACAGCCGACCCTCAACGAAGCGCACCTTATGGGTCAGGCCCAGGCGCTCCAGGTAATGCTCGACCCGCGCCTGCAACCCCTCGCCCTCGCCCAGCTTGCCCAGCACATCGGCGAACAGGTAGAAATCGGCGAAGATCGCTGCGAAATGCTCGCGATGCGCGTCACTCTGCTCAGCGGACATCGACACTCCGTTGAGCAGCACCTGCCCCGCACTGGGGCTGTAGAGGCCAGTGAGCAGCTTGGCCAGGGTCGACTTGCCGCTGCCATTGCCGCCGACGATGAAGATCAGCTCACCGCGACGGATCGTCAGGTCGATCGGGCCCAGCTCGAAGCCGAAGTCGTCGCGCTGACCGGGATAGCGATAACGCACCCCGGACAGTTGCAGCTTCTGGAACGGCTCGACCGCCCGGGCTGCCGTGCCCTGGCCGAAGCCCTCGCCCAGGTCCAGGGCGTCGATGGCCTGCAACGCCACATGGCCGCGAATCACGGCCGGAATGGCATCGAGGATCATCGCGATCGGCGTGCGCAGAAACATGATCGCCAGTACGTAGCCCACCACCACCTCCTGGCTGAGCAGCGCCAGGCCCTGGCCGAGGAAGAACAACGTACCGATCAGCAGGAACACCAGCAGCGTGGTCCAGTTCAGGTTGATCGCCCACAGTGTGTCGGCACGCACCGAGGCGTCCAGCGAGGCGCGGGCGATCGGTTCGAGCTTGCCGTCGTACAGGAAGTAGCGACGGCGACGGCTCAGGCCCAGCTCGCAGCGGCCCTCGATGGCGGCCTCGTACTGCTCGGCCAGCTCGTCGTCCTGCCGTCGCACCGCCTGCATCAGCGCCTTGACCCGGCGTCCCAGGAGGATGTCCAGGCCCACACCCGCGGCGATCACCGCCAGCGTCAAGGCGAAGAACGACAGGCTCAGCCACGCCATGTAGCCCAGACCGGCCAGCAGCAACAGGCCGTTGTACAGCGAGATGGGCAACTGCTTGAACGCCGTGGCCACGGTGTTCACGTCCTTGGTCAGGGCGTTGTAGATGCGCGGCGTGCCCAGGCGCTCGATCCGCTCCAGCGCCGTGACCAGCACCTTGCCGACCAGGCGCATGCGCAACTGATACACCAGACGATGGCCGATCTGCACCAGCAGCCACTGCGAGCACACGCCGCTGACGAACAACAGCACCAGCAAGCCGCCGAACAGCAGCAGCGCCGCGCCGAAGTCCACCACGCCCTGGTCCAGGCTGCGGTTGATGTAGCCGATCAGCCCGATGCTGGTGGCGGCGCTGACCGCGCTGGCGAGCACCGCCAGCAGGATGCGCCAGCGGGCCAGGCGCAACAGCTCTTTCATCAGGTTCATGGCATCGACTCCATCCTGGCCGCGAACGGCGCCAGCAGCGCCACCAACCGTTCGACCAGGCGTGTTTCATCCAGCAGTGCTCGGTGACCGACGTCCAGGGTCCATTGCTGGACCTGAGCGCTGGTGTGCGCCTGCCACTGGGCAGACAGATCGCCATGGGCATTGCCGCGCCACAGCCACACCGGCACATCGACCTGCGGCAAGCGCTGCTGGTAGAGCAGCGTCTTGATCGCCCGCTGCGCCGTCAACACAGCGTGCAGGTGATGCTCGTCAGCCAGCGCGCCCAGGTGCTCACGCGCCTGAGGGTCTTGCAGCAGGCGCGCCACGGCATCCGGATAACTCAGCCCGGCCAGCGTGCGGTCGAGGTGCTCATGCAGCGCCTCGCCCATGGGATGACCCTGCTGACGGCAGTACCAGGCTACATCGGCAGTCAATTGACCCACCTCGTCGTCCTCGCCAGCCAGGCTGCGCTGCGGGTCGTGGTCGATCACCGCCAGCGCCGCCACCTCGAAGCCCTGGGCTTGCAGCACCGGCACCAGCAACAGCGCCAGGCGCGAGGCCACGCTCCAGCCCAGCAATACCAAAGGCCGCGACTTCAGGTGCGCGGGCAAACTGAGCACGTACTGATCGAGCAGCGCCGTCATATCGCGGCCATCCCAGCCCTGCTCCGGAGCACTGAGCCCATACAGCGATACCCGGCCACCGAGCCGTTCGACCAGCGGCTGATAGGTGTGCACGTGGCCTTGGGCGCCGTGCACCAGCAACACGCAGGGCGCGTGCTCACCCGCATCGTGCAGCACCTGGAACGGCGTGTCGCCGCCGTCCTGCAACCCTTCGACCAGCGCCCGCACCGTGTGCCGTTCGAACAGCAGCTTGGTCGGCAGGTCCAGCCCCAGCCGCTCGCGCAGCAGCGAGACCACCTTGATCGCCGCCAGTGAGTGGCCGCCGACCGTGAAGAAGTTGTCGGTGACGCCCAGCTCGGTGTTGTCGAGTACCTCGCTCCAGATCTGCAGCACCGCTGCCTCCTGGGCATCGCGCGGGGGTACGCGGGTGTGTTGCAGTCGCTGCCGGGCCAGGGCCAGCAGCCCCTGGCGGTCGAGCTTGCCGTTGTTGGTGAGCGGCAACGTGCGCAGTGCGAACACGGCGCTGGGCAGCATGTAGTCCGGCAGGCGCAGCGCCAGGCTGTCACGCAGCGACTCGACCTGGCCTGCATCGTCGGCCGTCACGACGAATGCCAGCAACCGCGCGTGGTCGCCCTCGCCGTCCAGCAGGACCGCCGCCTGCTCAACGCCTGGCTCGCTGCGCAGCGCCTGCTCTACTTCTCCCAGTTCCAGGCGCAGGCCACGGATCTTCACCTGCTGGTCATTGCGCCCAAGCAGGCGCAGTGAACCATCGGCCTGGCGCAGGGCCAGATCGCCGCTGCGGTAGCGGCGCCGGCCGTCCTGCGGATCGACGCCAAACGTGCTGCCTTCCACACCGCCCAGGTAGCCGCGCCCGACGCTCGCGCCGGTGATGCACAACTCTCCCGCCTGACCACTGGGCACCGCGCGTCCCTGCTCGTCCAGCAAGGCGATGCGGTTATCGCCCAGCACCTGGTTCAACGTGCTGTCGGTGCGCTGGCCATTGAGGTCCAGTGCGCGCCAGAGCACGCCGACCGTGGTTTCCGTAGGACCGTAATGGTTGTACACGCGACAGCCCGAGCGCGCCTGTTGCAGGCGCTCCAGCAGCGTATCGCTGACCGGCTCGCCACCCAGCACCAGGACCTGACGCGGCAGCGACTGGGCCTCGGTGTGCCCGCCCAGCAGCGCCAGCAGGTGCGACGGGACGATTTTCAAGACATCCAGCGGGTGCTCACGCATAGCCTCGGCGAAGGCCTGGGCGTCGGTGACGACCGATTGTTCCAGCAGGTGCACACAGCCGCCTTGCAGCCAGGCTGGGAACAGCACGGTATTGCCCAGGTCGGCGAGCAACGAGGACACCAGCCCGTAGTGCCCGCCCTCGGGCAGTTGCAAGGCGTGGGTCACCTGCGTCGTGTAATGGCGCAGTTGGCCCTGCTCGATCTGCACGCCCTTGGGCCGACCGCTGGTGCCGGAGGTGTAGAGCACGTAGGCCAGGTCATCGGCGGCGGCGGCTTCGACGCCGTCGATGGGCGGAGCCTGCACGGCAGTTGCCCAGTCCAGGCAGGGCACATCGCTGTCCGGCGCAGCATCTGGCGCGTGCAGCAGCACGCACGGCTGCGCATCCTGGAGGATGCTCGCCAGGCGCATCGGCGGCTGTTGCGGATCCAGCGGCAGGTAGGCGGCCCCGGCCTTGAAGCAGGCGAGCATGGCCACCAGCATCTCGGCGCCCCTGGGCAAGTACAGACCGACCCGCTGATCGCGCCTGGCCCCGTGCTGGCGCAGGCTGGCGGCCACCTGATCGCTCAAGGCATCGAGCTGGGCATAGGTGAACGACTGGCGGGCGAAGCGCAGGGCCGCACGCTCGGGGTGTTCGCGGGCGTGGCGGCGCACGGCGGCGACGATGTCCAGGTCCGCCGGCAGCGTAGGAGTTTCTGGCGCGACGCGCTCGTCATCGAGCAAGGCGTCGACGGCATCCAGCACCTGCTGCGGCGCCAGCAGCAGCCGTTCGAGCCACTGGGCGAAGCGGGACAGCAGGCGCTGCATCTGCGCTTGGCGGTACAGCCCCGCGTCGTAGACCAGCGCCAACTGCCCCCGCCCGGATGAGTCGAGGCTCAGGTGCAGCAGCAGCTCGACAGGCGTTTCGCAGGATACCCACTGCACCGCCTCCAGGCCCTCGACACGGCTCATCTGCACCGCCGCCTGCAAGCTGGCGCGGCAGTCCGGCAGCAACTGCGCCTGCCCCACGTATTCCTGCCACGCCACGGCCTGTTCGAGTTGACGCGAGAGCTGGCGCGACAGGCTCCCCAAGGTGCTGTGCTCAGACAATTGCACCACCATCGGCAGCACCTGCTCGAACACCCCACAGGCGCCTTGCAGTTCTTCATAGTCGTCGCGCGGATCGTGGACGATGCCGACCTGCGCCTGGCGCTGGCCGTTGAGCCGCGCCAGCAAGGCCGCCCAGGCGGCCAACAGCGTGGTCTGTGGATCGCCCTCAGCGGCCAGCAATGCTGATATCACTGCCTCAGGCAGCACCCGTCGCTGCTCGCCGCGCTCGCCGCTGGCCACGCCGTAACGCTCCACCAGGCGCAGGCCCGGCAGCGCGTGCAGCCCCAGGTTGCGCCAGAACTGCGTGCCCTGTTCGGCATCCTCGTCCTGTTGCAGGCCGTTGATCCACAGCACGTAGTCCTCGTACTGCATCGGTTCCTCGACGCCACTGGGCACGCCGAGCAGCGCATCGCGCAACTGCGCCACACTGCGCAGGTCGGCCGAGTAGGCTGGCAGGGCCAATAGCAGACGCTCGCCGAGCAGCCAGGCCAGCAGGTCCGGCTGTTCGGCCGCGCAATGGGCGCGGGCGTCGGCCAACCATTGATCGGCGCTGGTCAGGCGCTCATCCGCCGCGCGGCGCCAGCTCAAGGTCAAGGCGCCTGTCGCCGCACGGCGCTGGCGCAGGCCGGTGGCCCCTTGTGGGCGCTCGTAGCGCATGTGCAGGGCCTGGTGCGCGTGCAGGTAGTCCTGCAGCCGCGTCCAGGTGTGCTCGCCCGCGCCGCCCAGTTGCAACCACGCCCAGCGGTACGGCTGCGGGTTGGCCTGGGCCAGTTGTTTCTGTTGCGGTGACAGATTCAGTCCAAGGTCCATCATGGGTTCGACTCTTCCAGTTGCTGCACGGCAGGCGCCGGGGCCGCCGTGACCTGATCACGGCCATAGATCTCGCCCATGGCCACCACGATCTTGCGTTCGCCCTCGAAGGGGTCGCGGGCATGGGCGGCGAGCATGTTGTCGAGCATCACCACATCGCCCTGCTGCCAGTCGAAACGCACGGCGCAACGTGCGTAGGCGGCGTTGATGGCGTCGATGGCGGCTGTCTCCAGTTCACTGCCGTCGCCGTAGAACACCTGGCGTGGCAGGGCCGCTTCGCCGTCGCGCAGGAACTGCTGGCGAATGTCGTCGTCGAGGAAAGCCGGGTGATACAGCTGGATCTGGTTGAAGAAGCTCTCTTCACCGGTCAGCGGGTGCAGGATCACCGCTGGGCATACCTGACGGGTATGCAGATCGTCGGCGCCCTGCCAGTGGAACTGGATGCCGGTGTCCAGACACAGCCGCTCCACCTCGCTGCGCGACTCGGTCTGGAAGAAATGCTGCCAACTCACATCAAGGCTGCGGCTGAAATTGCGCACGTACATCAGTTGCTTGCGGCGCAGGTTGTCCTGCAGCCACGCGGGCAGTTCGCGGAACACCTCGCGGCTGTCGACGATCGGCGTGGCGCCGCCCACGCGGGCCGGCACCTCGCAGTAGAACCATTGCCGACGCGGCCAGCGGTGCTGGTGCGCGCTTTCGTTGTGGAACAGGATCATGCGGTCCTTCGGATAGGGCGTGGACTTGTAGATGTTCTTGCCACCCTCCTTCTTCGGCAGGTCGCCGTACTGGCCGTACAGCTGCGGGCACAGGGCCTGGCAGAACTGCTCGAAGGCCGCCGGGTCGGGCAGGTCGAAGCCCCGGAACAACAGGCCGCCATGCTCGCGCAGCCACTGTTCAACCTGCTCTCGGTTGCGCTCGGCCCACACCGCCGGGGCCAGTTCACTGTCGCGCAACTGCACCAGCAGCGGGAAACGCGAGCCCTCGCGCAGCGGCCGCGTGTCGATCGGGGCGCGCGGCGCGGCGCCTGCGCCCTGGCGCATCCGCCCCAGCTTGCTCATCTTGCGTTGCAGAGGGTTGTCGGTGGACATGGTGACAGCTCCGGTAGACGTCGGAATCAGTGCCTCCAGGCTGCTGTCCGGCGCGTGCAGCGCCTGCTCCAGCAGCGTGAGGAAGGTATCGCGCAGGCGCTCGATGGTGGCTGCGCGGAACAAGCTCGGGCGGTACACCCAGCGCAGCGCCAGCACATCGCCCTCGGCACGGGCGAACAGCGCCATGTCGAACTTGGAGTGACGCTGCTCGTGCAGCAGCGGCTCGACCTCCAGCTCGCCCAGGCGACGGGTCTGGCGTGGCGTGTTGTCGAGCACGAACAGGGTCTGCAGCAGCGGATGCTGGTTGGCGATGCGCGGCAGTTGCAGGCACTCCACCACTTGGTCGAAGGGCGTGTCCTGCCAGGCGAAGGCCTCCAGGCAGGTTTCACGTACCTGCAGCAGATGCTCGCGGAAACTGCGCTCCGGTTGCAGCGCCAGACGCAGCGCCAGCAGGTTGACGAAGAAGCCGATCAGCGATTCGGTATCCGGGTGTTCGCGGTTGGCCAGGTCGGTGCCGATCACCAGGTCGCGTCCGTGGCTTTCGTGGTGCAGCACGGCGCCGTAGCAGGTCAGCAGCACCATGAACAACGACGTACCGGTGGCCTGGGCCAAGGCGTTCAGACGCGCCACGGTGGCCGCCGGAAGTTGGAAGTCCACCGCCGCGCCGCGGCTGTCGCTGTGCTCGGCGCGCGGGAAATCGAACGGCAGCGGCACCTGCGCGGGCATGCCGGACAAGCGCCTGCGCCAGAATGCCAGGCCTTCGCGGTGCCGCGCCTGGGTCGCGCTGGAGCGCTCCCAGGCGGCGTAGTCCACGTACTGGATAGGCAGTTCGGCCAATGCCGGCACGCGCCCCGCGCACGCCTGCTCGTAGCCTTCGACGATCTCGCCGATCAGCACCGAGCCAGACCAGCCATCGGAAGCGATGTGGTGCAGCACCAGTTGCAGCACGTGCTCATGCTCAGCCAGGCGATACAGCACGGCGCGCAGCGAGGGCTCCTGGCTCAGGTCGAACGGGCGTGTCGCCAGCTCCAGCGCGGCCTGCTCCCAGCCCTGGCCATCGCTGTCGATGCACTGCAGCACGCCCGCCTGGGGCGCGGCGATACGCTGGCGCGGCTCGCCGTCGCGGCCATGGTAGGTCGTGCGCAGAATGGCATGACGTTCGACCACGCGCTGGATCGCGCCGCGCAGCGCCTCGACGTCGAGCGCACCGCGCAGGCGGATCTGGCTGTTCATGTTGAAGCTGCTGTCAGCCGGTTCGAGCTGCTGCATCAGCCACACCCGCTGCTGCGCCGAGGACAACACCTGCTCCTGCGCCAGGTCGACGCGGGTCATCGGCGCCGATGCCCCGCTCTGCCCGGCCTGCAACGTATCGAGGCGGGACGCCAGCGCCGCCAGTTGCGGGGTTTCGAACAGCCAGCGCAGGGGCATGTCGAGCCCTTGCTCGCGCAGCCGCGCCCGCACTTGGGCGGCGTTCAGCGAGTGGCCGCCAAGCCTGAAGAAGTCGGCCTCGGCGGCCAGCACTGGCACGCCCAGCACCTGCTGCCAGACCTCGGCCAGACCGGCTTCGCGGGGTGTCAGCGCCCGCCCCGAAGCCTCTGCTGACGGCATCGACACCTGGGCCAACGGCAACTGCTTGCGGTCGACCTTGCCATTGCTGTTGAGCGGCAAGTGTGCCAGGCGCTGCAGATGGGTCGGCACCATGTACGCCGGCAAGCGCGCCAGCAGGTGCTCGCGCAGTTGACCTTCCTGTTCGAGCGCACCGACCCAGAAACCGGCCAGGTGCTCGCCCTGCACCGCCACCACGGCCTGGCTGACCTGGGCATGGGCCAGCAGCGCGGCTTCGACTTCACCCAGCTCGATGCGGAAACCACGCAGCTTGATCTGGTCATCGTTGCGGCCGAGGAAGTACAACTGACCATCCGCCTGCCGACGCGCCAGGTCGCCGGTACGGTACAGGCGCCCGCCATCGGCGGCGAAGGGATCGGCGATGAAGCGCTCGGCGGTCAGCCCCGGTTGCCCGGCATAGCCCCTGGCGAGTCCTGCCCCGGCGATGTACAGCTCGCCCACGGCGCCCAGCGGCACTTCGCGCAGGTGCTCGTCGAGCACATGGCAGCGCGTATTGAGCAACGCGTGGCCGATGGGGGCGCTGGCTTGATCCAGCGTCTCCAGCAGGGTCTGGGTCGACCAGACGGTGGTCTCGGTCGGTCCATAGACGTTATGCAGGCGCGCAACCCGCGCCGTCAGCGCCTGGGCGAGCTCGGCCGACACCGCCTCGCCCCCGGCCAGGGCAATGCGCCCGTCGAGCACCTGCGGGGCGCTGTCCAGCAGCAGGCGCCAGGTGGCCGGGGTGGCCTGGATCAACTGCACCTGGTGGTGCTCGATCAGGTGCGCCAGCAGCAACGGGTCCTGGCGCTGGGCGTCATCGGCCAGCACCACGGCCGCGCCACGCACCAGCGGCAGGCACAGCTCCAGGCCGGAAATGTCGAAACTCACCGTGGTCAGCGCCAGGTAGCGCTGAACACCGTCCAGGGCCAGCGCCTGCTCCATGGCCAGCAGGAAGTTGGCGAAGTTGCCGCGACTGATCTGCACGCCCTTGGGTTGACCGGTGGAGCCGGAGGTGTACAGCGTGTACGCCAGTTGCGCCAATGCGCGCGGGACGTCAGGCGTCAGGGCCGCGAAGTGCTGCACGTCCAACGCGCTCCAGCGCCACCAGCGCTCAGGTCGCGTCAGCGCAGTCAAGGGTTCATCGCAGAGCACCAGCAGCGGCTGCGCACGTTCGAGGATCTGCGTCAGGCGTGCGGGGGGATGGGTGGGGTCCAGCGGCAGGTAACAGGCCCCGGCTTTCTGGATGGCCAGCAGGCAGATCAGCAGGCGTTCGTCGCGGGGCAGGCAGAACGCGACCGTGCTCTCCGGTCTCACGTCCTGTTCGAGCAGCCAATGGGCCAGGCGGTTGGCCTGGGCATCGAGCTCGTCGTAGCGCAGTTGCCGGTCGGCGCAGTAGACCGCCACCGCGTGCGGCTGCTGCTTGGCCATGGCCTCGAAGCGGCTGACGAAGTCGTCACAGGCCAGCAGCGGGCGTTGCGGCCCTTGTTCGGGTGATGGCGCGAGGCTGCGCAACGGCAGTTCCAGCAGCGGCGCGTGCAGCTCGCCATGGGCCAGCACCTCGAGCATCCCCAAGTAGTCGTCGACCAGGCGCTGCACGGTCGGCGCGTCGAGCAAGGCACAGGCCCGCTCGACGATCAGTTGGGTGCGGGCCTGCTCGCCGCGCCCTTGGCTGAACAGGTTGAAGGTGAGGTCGAACTTGGCGCTGACCACCCCTTCAGGCAGCGGCAACGCCTGCACCTGCACATCCGCCAGTTCCAGGCGCCGCGCCTGATCATGGTCGACCTGGAAGTTGAACAGGGTCTGGAACACCGGCGTGCGGTCCAGGCTGCGCTGCACGCCAAGCACGTCGAGCAGGTGCTCGAACGGCAGCGACTGGTGCTCCAGGTCGTCTGCCAAGCGATCGCCCAACTGGCGCAGGAAGTCCTGCACGGCCTGCTGGACGTCGAGCTGCACTCGGCAGACCAGGGTGTTGACGAACAACCCGACCCAGTGCTGGCCTTCCACCGACTCGCGTCCGGCCACCGGCAGACCGATGGCGAAGTCCTGGCTGCCGGTGTGACGTGACAGCAGCAGTTGGTAGGCCGCGAAATACAGCACGAAGGGCGTGACGCCCAACGTGGCGGCGCGGCTGGCCAGGGCAGCGTCAAGTGCCTGCGGCACTACGAAGCTGTCGCGCGCGCCGCGGTAGTCCTGCACCGTGGGACGTTGCGGTTGCTGCGGCCATTGCAGCGGCTCATCGGGCAGGCCCTGCAAACGCGTCTGCCAGTAGGCTAGCAGCGCGTCGCCCTGCTCACCCTGCAGGTGCGCGCGCTGCTGGGCGATCCATGGCAGCAGACCGTGCGGCGCGGGCGTGGCTTGGCCCTGATAAAGCTGCGCGAGATCCTTCACCAGCAAGCCCATGGACCAGCCATCGACGGCAATGTGGTGGACGTTGAACAACAGGCGGTAGTCCTGCGGCCCCAGGCACAGCAGGTCCACCGCCAGCAGCGGGCCTTCGCCCAGATCGAAGGCGCGCCCCGCACAGCGGGCGATCACTGCCTGTTGCTCGGCCGCGTCGAGATCGTGCAGCGCATGCCGTTTGAAATGCAGCCCGGCGCTCTGCTCCAGGCGCTGCCAGACCTCGCCGTCGGCCTCGAAGAAGCGGCAGCGCAGCGCCTCGTGACGCGTCACCAGCGCCTCGCAGGCACGTTGCAGGCGCGCCACATCCAACGGGCCTCGCAGCGACAGCAATTGGGTGACGTTGTAGGCGGTCTGCTGCGGGTCCAGTTGCTGCATGAACCACACCCGCTGCTGGGCGTGGGACAGCGGATAACGACCACTTGCGGGCGTCGGCGTGTCAGCGACCGGCACGGCCTCGGCGACCGGCGCTGACGGCGCCAGCACCCCGGCCAGGGCGCGCGGCGTGGGATGGGCGTGCAACTGACGCGGCGTGAGGCGCATGTCGGCACGCCGTAGCCGGGCGATCAGTTGCAGGGCCAGGATCGAATCGCCGCCGGCGCCATGAAAATCGTCGTCGGCCCCCAGCGCAGGCTGTGCCAGCACCTCGCGGAAGGCTTCCAGCACGGCCCTCAGCGCCGGCTGCGCCTGGCAATCCAGATGCAGCGCCAGGTCCGCCAGCACCGGGTGCTGCTGGACATCGCGGGGCTTGAGGCGCAGGCTTTCACGGCGGGCCTGGGCGATCAGTTGCAGGCTGAGAATGGAGTCGCCACCCAAGGCGAAGAAGTCGTCGCCGCGTCCGACAGCCTCGACGCCCAGCAACACTTGCCACAACCGCGCCAAGGTCGCTTCGGTCTCACCCTGCGGCGCCTTGCCCGCACCACGCTCGGCCTCGGCAGGCACAGGCAGCGCGCGGCGGTCGAGCTTGCCGTTGGCCGTCAGCGGCAAGGCGTCGAGCAGCACCCAGTGCGCCGGGATCATCGCCTCGGGCAGCGCAGCACGGGCGCTGGCTTGCAACTCGGCAAGGTCGTGCGCCGCCAACGCCGGGCTCAGGTAAGCGAGCAATTGTACGCGGCCCTGATCTTCGCTCGGCACCACCGCCGCTTCGCGCACCTGGGGCTGAGCGTTGAGCCACGCCGTGACCTCGCCCGGCTCCACGCGAAAGCCCCGGATCTTGACCTGTTCGTCGCGCCGACCGAGAAAGGTCAGCAGGCCCGCGCGGTCCAGACGCACGCGATCGCCGGTGCGGTAGTGGCGCTCGCCATCGGCGTCCACGCCAAACACCTGGGCACTGGCCTCGGGCTGATTGAGGTAACCCAGCGCCACCTGCGGGCCGGCGATGATCAGCTCGCCGGCCACGCCACGCGGGACCCGGTTGCCCTGCGCATCGACCACCCGCAGGCGGCAACCGGCCAGGGGCTGGCCCAGGGGCAAGTACTGGCTGCTGGCGCAGTGGAGGGATTCGTCGACTTCACCGCAGACCACACCGACCGTGGTTTCCGAGGGGCCGTAGTGATTGAACACGCGCAGCCCCGGCGCCAATCGGCGCACCTGCGCCAGCAGCGCCGGATCGAAGCCTTCGCCGCCCACGATCAAGCGCTCGCGGGGCAACACCCGCTCGGCATCGGCCAGTGCCAACAGGCCGCGTAGGTGCGAGGGGGCGATCTTCAGGCAATCGACTGGAGACTGGTCGAGGAAGTCGGCCCAGGCCGGTGGATCGAAGGCCAAGGCTGGCGGTGGCAGCACCAACGTCTGCCCGGCCTGCAAGGCGGCGAACACCGAGGTCAGGCCCAGGTCCGCCGCGACCGTGGCCAGGCTTGCCCAGCGGCTGCCCGGCGGGGCCTGCAGGCGTTCGACCACGGCCGCGGCGTAGTGCGCCAGGTTGCCGTGGCTGACCCGCACGCCTTTGGGCTGGCCGCTGGAACCCGAGGTGTAGATCAGGTACGCCGCCAGCGCCGGGTCGCTGAGGCTGGCGACAGCGGTGGGCGCAGCGGCGCTGTGCAGGTCGGCGCGGGTCAGCGGCAGGCTGGCCAGGTCGCTGCCCGGGGGCGGCGCTTCACCCAGGCTCAGCCACAGGCAGGCACCGCTGTCGTGCACCAGTTGCTGATGACGCTGGGCGGGCTGCGCGGGGTCGAGGAACAGGCAGACTGCGCCGCGATGCCAGCAGGCCAGGGTCGCCACCACCTGCTCAGGGCAGCGGCTCATGCACAAGGCCACTACCGCGCCGGGTGCGACGCCACTGTCAGCCAAGCGCTGCGCCAACGCCTGGCTGGCGCCGCCCAAGGTGGCGTAGTCGAGGGTGACGTGCGGCCCGTGCAACGCCACGGCCTTGGGCGTGCGCCGGGCATGCTCGAGGACCTGGCGGTCGAGCGGCTGCGTGGGCGCCTGCAAGGCGGGCGCGCACAGTTCACTGCCCGGCGAGGCCAGGCGCAGGTCGCCCAGCGCCACGGCAGGATCCTCGCAGACCTGACCGAGGAGCGCCGTCAGATCGTCCAGCATCTGCTCAACGGTCGCGGCGTCGAACAGCTCCTCGCTGTATTCCAGTTCGCAGCGCACGGCGCCCTCGCCGCTGCGTACCAGACGCAGGGTGAGGTCGAAGCGGGCATGCCGCTGCGGCGGGTCCAGCACCTCCACGCCCACGCCCGGCAGCGCCAGCGTACGACTGGCCGGCAGGTCGACCTGCACGAACATCACCTGGAACAAGGCGCTGCTGCGCGGCGGTTGCAGGCTCTGCAGCATGTTCTCGAACGGCAGGCACTGGTGATCGTAGGCCCCCGCCACCCGGTCGCGAGTGCTGCGCAGGGCGCTGGCGAAGTCGGCGTCTTGCTGCAGCGTCTGGCGGATCACCAGGGTGTTGAGCAGCGGCCCGATCAGCGGCATCAATTCGGGCCGGTCGCGCAGCGCCACCGAGGTGCCCAGGCAGAAATCGCGCTCGCCACTGTAGCGCGCCAGCAGCCAACTGAAGGCGGTGAGGCCATACAGGTACAGGGTCACGCCCTGGCGGCGGATGGCCACATCGAGCGTCTTGGTCAGGCTGTCCGGCAGCACCCGGGTGATTACGGCGCCAGCATGGCTACGCTGGCTGGGCGCAGGACGCGGGCGGTCCAGTGGCAAGCTCAGCGGCGCCGGGGCATCGTCGAGCTGCGCACGCCAGTAATCGACCTGGCGCTGGCATTCGTCGCTGTCCAGCCATTCCTGCTCCCAGGCCGCGTAGTCGGCGTACTGGATGCTCAGCTCAGGTTGTTGCGCCGTGTCACCGGCCTGCAAGGCCCTGTAGGCCTCGGCCAGTTCCTGGGTCAGTTGCTGCGCCGACCAGGCGTCGTAGGCCACGTGATGCAGGGTCAGGAACAGCCAGGTCGTGCCGGCCTCGGCGTCGCTGAAGGCCTGCCAGCGCCAGGGCACCTGCTGCGCCAGATCGAAGGGCTCGGCCAGTTGCCGGGCGTATTCGTCGGCGCACCAGGCGTCGGTGTCCTGCGCCGTGATGGGTGACATCGGCGGCAGCGCCACCGCCACCGGCGTGCACAGCGCCTGCCACTGACCTTGGGCATCGGCGACATAGCGCGTGCGCAGGATCTGGTGACGGTCGCTGAGCTGTTGCATGGCCTGGCGCAACCGCTCCAGGTCCAGGCGGCCGTCGAAACGCAGCACCGAGGCGAGGTTGTACAGCGCGCGATTGCTCAGCGCCTCGGCGGCGAGGAAACGCCGCTGGGCCTGGGACAGACAGGGGCCACCCCCCTCGCCCGCGGGCTGCGCGACGATGGGCAGGCGCCAACTGTCGATGCCCTTTTCGGCCAAGCGCTGGCGGAACAGCCGCTTCTTGTCCGCTGGCAACGAGGCCAGGCGCTGGGCGATCTCAAGGAAGCCGTTTTGCGTCATGCCACTCATCCTTAGTCTTCCATCTCTGATAACAGGCGTTGCATCTCGTCCAGCGCCTGGTCACCGAGCAGGCCCTGGGGCTGCTCGATCTGTGCGGCCAGCCCGGCGATGGTCGGGTCCTGGAACAGGCTGCGCAGCTCGATGCGCACGCCAAAGCGTGTCTCGATCTGGGTCATCAGGCGCATCGCCAACAACGAGTGCCCGCCCAGTTCGAAGAAACTGCTGGTCACCCCCACCTGCGGCACCTGCAACAGGTCCTGCCAGAGCTCGGCCAACTGCGTCTCCAGCGGCGTACGCGGCGCCACGCCGATCGCGCGGTCGAGCGTCGGCAACGGCAGGGCCTTGCGGTCGATCTTGCCGTTGCTGTTGAGGACGAAGCGGGGTTGCTCGACGAAGGCGGTCGGGATCATGTAGGCCGGCAGCCGCGCTTCCAGCTCGCGGCGCAAGGCCTGTTGATCGAGCGCCGAGGGCGTCTGCAGCCAGGCGAACAACCCCTGGCCGTCGGGCGCGGGCATGACGACCGCCTCCTCCACGCCCGGATAACCGCGCAGCAGCGTCTCCACCTCACCCGGTTCGATGCGGAACCCACGCACCTTGATCTGGAAGTCGCTGCGCCCGACATAGGCCAGGCGACCATCACCCCGGCGGCGCACCAGATCACCGGTGCGGTACATCCGCGCGCCCGGCTCGGGCGCATACGGGTCGGGCAGGAAGCTCGCGGCGGTCAGTTGCGGCGCATGCTGATAGCCGCGCGCAACGCCGCTGCCGGCGATGTACAGCTCGCCGGTGGTGCCCAGCGGCACCGGACGCAGGTGCTCGTCGAGCACGTAGCAGCGGGTGTTGAGCAACGGCGTACCGATGTCGGCGATGCCCTGGGGCGCTGTTTCCAGCGGTTGTAGCGTGGACCAGACCGTGGTCTCGGTCGGCCCGTAGGCATTGATCAGGCGCACCCCCAGTGCCGACAGGCTGCGCACCAGCTCGCCCGGCACCGCTTCGCCGCCGATCAGGCCGCGCACGGCTGGCCAGTGACGCTGTCCGGTTTCCAGCAGCAGTTGCCAGCCGGCCGGCGTGGCCTGGAACACGCTGGCGCGGCGCAGCAGCTCGAACAGCCGATGACCATCGACCACTTGTTCACGCCGCGCCAGCAGCAGCGAGGCACCGTTGACCAACGGCAGGAAGAGCTCGGGCTTGCACATGTCGAAGGCGTAGGTGGTGCTGGCCAGCCAGACATCTTCGGCGCTCAGTGGCAGGTGCCGGTCGAGACCGGCGAGCAGATTGCCCAGGCTCTGGCGGGTGATCTGCACGCCTTTGGGCAGCCCGGTGGAGCCGGAGGTGTAGATCACGTAGGCGCGCTGCAACGGGTGTACGCCAAGCTCAAGGTTGTTTGCCGGCTGCAAGGTCAGCGCCAGCCCATCGACCTCGTGCACGGCAGCCTCGCCCAGCACCTCGGCACTGCCCTGCTCGCCCAGGGTCAGCACTGGGCGCGCGTGGGCGAGGATACTGCGCAGGCGTTCGCCGGGCTGCTGCGGGTCCAGCGGCAGATACGCAGCGCCTGCCTTGAGGATGCCCAGCAGGGTCGGCAACAGCCAGGGGCCACGGCTCAAGCAGACTGCGACCAGGTCGTCGCGACCGACGCCCTGCGCGCGCAGCCAGTGAGCCAGGCGATTGGCCCGCGCGTTAAGCGCAGCGTAGCTCATCTGTTCATCCTGGCAGTCCACCGCCAGGGCCTCGGGGGTGAGCGCCGCATGCCGTTCGAAGCGCTGGATGAGATCGTCGGTGGCCTGCTGCGTGCGACCGGGCAGGTTCCAGGGGCGCTCGGCCAGTGCGTGGTCGGCGTTGGCCAGGTCGATGTCCCACAGCGCAGCCTGCGGACGCTCGAGCATGCCGTGCAGCAGGTGCAGGTATTCATCGACGTAACGCTGGGCCGTGCTCGGCAGGAACAACTCGGTGTTGTACTCCAGCACGCAGGGCCAGCTTGCGCCCTGTTGCTCGACGTGCAGCCCCAGGTCGACCAGCGCGCTGTCGCTCTCCACCGCCAGACGCTGCGCCGACAGGCCAGCGAACTGCTGCGAACCTTGGGTCAGATCGCTCTGGATCAGGTTGAACAGCGCCTGGAACAGCGGCGTGTGGCTCAGGTCGCGACGCACCTGGAGGGCGTCGACCAGGCGCTCGAAGGGGACGTCGGCGTATTGCTGGGCCTGGAGATGGTCAGCCTGCAGTTGCTGCCAGAACGCCTCGACCGTCTGCGTCGGCTCGATGACGCTGCGCACCACCTGGGTGGTGGCGAAGTAGCCGATGAGGGGGTCGGTGTGCGCCTGGTGACGGTGCGCCACCGGTAGCCCCACCCACAACTCGCGCTGCCCACTGTGGCGCGCCAGCAGCACTTTCCAGGCAGCCAGCAACGGTGCGAAGGCCGTCAGGCCTTGCTGGCGGGCGCTGTCACGCAGGCGCTGCACCAACGCCTGCGGCAGCGTGAAGCGCAGGCGCCGGCCCTTGAAGCCCTGCACTGCCGGACGCGGCAGGTCGGTCGGCACATCCAGCACGGGCGGCTCACCCGCCAGCTTGTCGCGCCAGTACTGCAACTGCTGTTCGATCTGTGCTTGCCCGGCAGGGCCTTGCCAACTGTCGGCGATGTCGGCGAACTGCAACGCCAGCGCGGGCAAATCGGCGCTGCGCCCTTCCAGCAGCGCCTGGTAGAGGGCTTGCAGTTCGTGGCAGAAGATCTCCAACGAACGCGCGTCGGCGATGATGTGGTGCAACGTCACCTGCAACACGCTGTGCGTCTGGCCCTGATACAGGCGCACGCGCCACAGCGGCGCAGTGCCCAGGTCGAAGGCGCGCTTGGCCTCGTCGCTGAGGTGCTGGGCGAACGCGGACGAATGGGGATCGAGCGACAGCGTCTGCACGTCCAGGCGCCCCGTCGAGGTGTCCTCGACCCGCTGCACAGGCCCCGTCTCGTCGTCAACGAACAGGGTGCGCAGGCTGTGTTGACGCTGGGCGAGCTGTTCCAAGGCCTGTTCGAGCAGTTCCGGGCGCAACACGCCGTGCAGGTGCAGGGCCACCGACAGGTGATACGCCTGGGTGTCGCCTTGCAGGCGGTCGAGGAACCACAGGCGCTGCTGGGTGAAATGCAGCGGCGCGCTGGACGTCTGCCGCGGGCGTAACAGGCTGTCGCCCTCGGTTTCGGTCTGTTCCAGGCACTTGGCCAGATCGACCAGTCGAGGGTGCTCGAACACCGCCCGCAACGGCAGGCGTCGACCCTGCTGCTCAGCGAGGCGCGCCACCAGTCGCGCCGCCAGCAGCGAGTGGCCGCCCAGCTCGAAGAAGTGATCGAACGCACCGACTTCGTGGCAACCCAGCAGCTCCCGCCAAAGACGGGCCAGCACCTGCTGCCAATGGCCTTCGAGCGCGCTGGCCTGCCCTTGCTGCACGCTCGGCGCCGGCAGCGCCTTGCGCTCGACCTTGCCACTGGGGCTCAGCGGCAGGCGCTGCAGCCAGACGAACTGGCTGGGCAGCATGTAGTCCGGCAACTGCGCGGCGAGCGCTTCGCGCAGCACGCTCGCCGAGCGCTCGTCGCCGCTGTGGTAGGCCACCAGACGCTGCTGCTCGCCCTGCCCCAGCAAGGCCACGGCCGCTTCCTCGACACCGGCGATGGCGGCCATGGCCGCTTCGATCTCGCCCAGCTCGATACGCAGCCCGCGCAGCTTGACTTGGAAATCCACGCGCCCCAGGTAGTCCAGGCTGCCGGCGGCGTTGCGCCGGACCCGGTCGCCGCTGCGGTACATGCGGGCGCCGGGGACGAACGGGTCGGGCAGGAAAGCGCTGGCGGTCAGCGTGGGGGCGGCGAAGTAGCCACGCCCGAGATGCTCACCGGCCAGGTACAGCTCGCCGATCACGCACTCGGGCACCGGTTGCAGGTCGGCATCGAGCACATAGGCGCGGGTGTTGGCCACAGGCATACCGATCGGCACCTCAGTGCCCCGCAGCGCCGCACTGCACACCTCGAAGGTGCTGTAGACCGTGGCTTCGGTGGGACCGTAGCCGTTGATGACCGACGCCCCTCGCGCCTGCATCGCTTCGGCCAAGGCCGCCGGCAGCGCCTCGCCACCGGAAATCGCCCGCACGCCCTGCCAGGTGCTGTGGGTGTGCGCGACCAGCATCCGCCAGGTCGCGGGCGTGGCCTGCATCACGCTGGGACGCAGGTGCTGCAACAGCGCATCGATGGCCTGCGGATCGCGGGCCTGCTCGCGGTCGGCCAGCAGCACGCTGGCGCCACGCGCCAACGGTAGCAGCAGCTCTACGATGGCGATGTCGAAGGTCGCAGTGGTCAGGGCCAGCACGCGATCGCCGGTGGTCAGCGGCAGCACCTGGTCCACCGCCTGCATCAGGTTGTCGAGGTTGCCACGGCTGATGGCCACGCCCTTGGGTTTGCCGGTGGAGCCTGAGGTGTACAGCACATAGGCCAGTTGCGCCGGATGCGGCGGGTTCGGGCATAGCGGCGCGTCGCAGCGCAAGGTATCGAGGTCCAGCAGCGGTGCCTCGGTGGCTGCCCGCAGCGCCGGCAGGGTGTCGGCGGTGCCCAGGCACAGGGCCGGGGCGCAAGAGGCGAGGATGTGCCGAGCGCGCTCGCTGGGCGTGTCTTCGGCAAGCGGTACGTAGGCGGCGCCGCTCTTGAGCACGGCCAGCATCGCCAGCGGCAGGCGATGGTCGCGCGGCAAGCACAGCACGACGCGCTGCTCAGGCCCGGCGCCATGGGCTTGCAGGGCGGCGGCCAAGTGGCTGGAGGCCTGGTCCAGTTCGGCGTAGTTCAACTGCCGCCCGGCGTCCTGCACGGCCAGCGCCTCGGGGTGGCGGGCCGCGTGGGTGGCGAACGCCTGCAACAGGCTTTGCCCAGGCGGCACCGCCACGCCAGGCAGACGCGCAGCGTCGCGCCCTGCCCCGGCCTGGTTCAACTCGCCCAGTGCGCGCTCGGGGTGGGTCAACAGGGCCTCGAGCAGCGACAGGTAGTCCTCGGCCATGGCCTGCACGGTCGATTCGCGGAACAGGTCGGTGCTGTATTGCAGGCTCAGGGCGATGCCATGCTCGCTGTCGCGCACGTCCAGGTTCAGGTCGCACAAGGCGCTGTCGGGCCGGTTGTCGATTGGCTCGGCGATCAGCTCGGTCAGCTCGAAACGCTCCAGGGCATTGCCGGGGAAATAGTTGAACATCACTTGGAACAGCGGGTTGTAGCTGACCTGACGCACCACGCCCAATTGCTCGATCAGGTAGTCGAATGGCAGGTCCTGATGCGACTGCACCGCCACCGACAAGGCCTGCAAATCGCCCATCAGTTGCAGCAGGCTGCGCTCGCCCGGCAGCTGCTGGCGGTAGACCAGGGTGTTGACGAAGCAGCCCACCAGCGGCTGCAGCACGGCATGGTGACGGTTGGCCGCCGGCACGCCGATCAGCACGTCCTGTTCGCCGCTGCGGCTGCGCACCAGCAGCTGGAATGCGCTCAGCAACGGGATGAAGTTGCTCCAGCCGTGGCGCGCACTGAAGGCGCGCAGGCGTGCGGCCAAGGCTTCTGGCAGCCGGACCTCGACACGCGCACCGGCCTGGCTGGCCTGGGTTGGACGCGAAAAGTCCGGCGACAGGTCGAGCACCGGCAGCTCACCGGCCAGTTGCTCGCGCCAGAAGGCCAGTTCCTGGCGGCAGTCCTGGCCCTGCATCCACTGGTGCTGCCAGACCGCATAGTCGGCGTACTGCAATTGCAGCGGCGTCTGCTCAAGGGCCTGGCCGCTGCGCAGGGCGCGGTAGTGATGGCACATGCCGTCGATCAGCAGGTGCAGCGACCAGCCGTCGGCCACGATGTGGTGGCAGTTCAGCGACAGCACATGCTGGTCTGCTTGCAGCCGGTACAGACGCACCCGCAGCAACGGCTCGTGGTCGAGCCGGAACGGCGTCATCGCGTCTTGGCGCAGCTTCTGGTGCAGCGCCGCTTCGTCATCGACCTCGATTACCGGCAGCGCCAGGTGCAGGTGCGCCAGCACGTGCTGGACGGGACCGTCGGTGCCGTCATGGAAGCGAGTGCGCAACACCTCGTGCTGGTCCACCAGGCATTGCAGCGCCTGCTGCAGGTCGTCTACCGCCAGCGCGCCGCTCAGGCGCACCGCGCCACTGAGGTTGTACGCCGGGCTCTGGGGGTCGAGCTGCTGGAGGAACCACAGGCGTTGCTGGGCGAAGGACAGCGGCACCGGCGTCGGCCGTGGCAAACGGCGCGGCCCCTGTTTGGCCGGCTGCTCGCGCGTGTCGAGCCATTCGGCCATCGCGGTGATGGTGGGATGCTCGAACACCACCCGCAGAGGCAGGTCCTTGCCGGTCAGCTTGCCGACCAGGCCGATCAGTTGCGTGGCCAGCAGCGAATGGCCGCCCAGCTCGAAGAAGTTGTCCTGCACGCCCACCTGCGCCAGCCCCAGCACCTGCTGCCAGGCGTCGACCATCTGCTGTTGCAGTGCACTGCTCGGCGCCACGTAGCGGGCCAGGCTCTGCGCTGCGAAGTCCGGCGCCGGCAGCGCCTTGCGGTCGACCTTGCCATTACCGTTCAGTGGCAAGCGCTCGAGCAACATGAAGGCGCTCGGCACCATGTACGGCGGCAGGTGCGCCAGCACATGCTCGCGCAGCGCCTCGACGCTCGGCTCGCCGTCAGCGGTGACGTACGCCACCAGCACCTTGGCGCGCTGGGCATCGTCGCGCGCGACCACCACCACCTCGCGCACGCCCGGATGACGAGCCAGGCAGGCTTCGATTTCATCCAGCTCGATGCGGTGCCCGCGAATCTTCACCTGATGGTCGGTACGCCCGACGTATTCCAGATCGCCGTCAGGCAGCCAGCGCGCCAGATCGCCGGTGCGGTACAGGCGACTGCCGTCGTTGGCCAGCGGATCGGGCAGGAACACCGCGGCCGTGCGCGCCGGATCGGCCATGTAGCCACGCCCGACGCCGACCCCGGCAACGAAGATCTCGCCCACCGCACCCAGAGGCACCGGCTGCAGGTCGGCATCGAGCAGGTACAGCCGGTTGTTCAGGGTCGCCTTGCCGATCGGCACGTTGCTGCGCGTCTGCGGCAGGCGCTCGAACAAGGGGTGGAAGGCGACGTCGTCCGAACATTCGGCCGGGCCATAGGCGTTCATCAGCACGATCTGGGGGTGCTGGTCGAACCAGCGCCGCGCCAGGGCGGCGGGCAAGGCCTCGCCGGTGGCCAGCAGCCAGCGCAGGCGCGTGTGCTGCAGGTCGATGTCGAGCAGGCTCTGCATCAACGAGGGCACGGCTTCGAGCACGGTGATCCCTTGCGTGACCAGGGTGTCGGCCAGTCGCTGCGGATGCTGCATCACGCAGTCGGCCAGGATCACGGTGCGCGCGCCGAAGATCATTCCGGCCAAGGTCTGCCACACGGAAATGTCGAAGCACTGCGGCGCGCTCTGGGCGATGACATCGTCGGCATCGAGCGCCAGACCCGGCAGCTTGCCGAGCATGTTGTTGAGCATCCCTGCATGGGCGACCATGGCGCCCTTCGGCGTGCCGGTGGAGCCGGAGGTGAAGATGCAGTAGGCCAGCGACGCGGGATGGACCGGCAGGTCGAGGTCGGTGTCGCTGTAGTGCACCAGCTCGGCAGCGTCGTAGCGCAGATGCCGTGGCGGCGCGTCGAGCAGCGCCAGCGCTTCGGCGGACAGCTCGGCCATCTCGGCGCTGTGCAGCAGCAGTGGCGTGCGGCTCTGGCGCAGCACCTGGGCCAGACGCTGCGCCGGGTTGCGCGGATCCAGCGGCAGCCAGCCGGCGCCGGCCTTGAGGATGGCCACGATCATGACCACCAGGTCCAGGCCGCGCTCGTCGAACACGGCGATCAACTGGTCGGGCTGCACGCCCTGCTCGCGCAAGTGGCGCGCCAGGCGGTTGGCGGCGCGGTTGAGCTGGTCGAAGGTCAGTTGCTGCTGATCGTGGATCAGGGCCACGTGGTGCGGGGTGGCGCGCACTTGTCGCTGCAAGCGCTCGATGTACAGCGGTTGCAGTGCCTCGGGTTGCGCGGCCAGTTCGCCGCCGGCCCAGGCGTGCTGGGTGGCGATTTCGCTGTCGTCGAGCATGCTCAAGCGGTGCAGCGGCGTGTCCGGGTCACGGCCCAGGGCTTGAGCCATCTCCAGCAGCAACCGGCGCAGGTGACCGAGCATGCGCTCCACTTCCGGGCGCAGGAACCAGTCGGTGAGGTAGGTCAACTGCAGGTGCAGGCACTCGCCGGGGATGATCACCACGGTGATCGGGTAGTTGGTGTGGGTTCGGTTGTGCATGTCGCTGATCAGGTAATCCAACTGCCCCTGCCGGACATCGTCGGTGATCGGCGCGTTTTCGAAGACGAACAGGCTGTGGAACAGGTCCTGGCGCTGCACGTCGCTCCAGCCCTGAATCTCGGCCAGTGACACGCTCTCGTGCTCGCGCAGGCTCAGGCTTTCGTCCTGCAGCCCGCGCAGCCAGGCGCCGAGGCGATCCTGAGGATTGCACTGCCAACGCAGCGGCAGGCTGTTGATGAACAAACCGACGATGCTGTCCATGCCCGCCAGGTGCACCGGGCGCCCGGCCACGGTGATGCCGACCACCAGGTCGCGATCGCCGCTGTAGCGGCTCATGAGCAAGGTCCAGGCGCCCTGCACCAGGGTGTTCAGGGTGATGCCATGCTGCGCGGCGACCTGTTGCAGGCTGCGGGTCTGTTCGGCGCTGAGCCGCTGCACGCAGTCCTCGACCGGCTCGGCGGCCTCGGTGACGCGCCCGGCGTAGCCGAAGCCGAATTCGTTGGGCGTGTCGAAACCGGCCAGGCGCTGTTGCCAGAACTGCCGGTGGTCCTCGCTGTTCTGGCTTTCCAGCCAGCGCACGAAGTCGCGGTAGGGTCGCGGCTTGGGCTGCTCCAGGCGCTGGCCTTGCGAAGCGGCGCGGTAGTTCTTGAAGAAGTCGACCATGATGATCGAAAAGCACCAGGCATCCATGAGGATGTGGTGATAGCTGCGCACGAACTGATAGGTGTCTGGCGCCAGCTTGTACAGGCGGATGCGCATGAGCGGCGCTTTGGTAAAGTCCAGGCCTTCGGCGCGTTCTTCGGCCAGCAGGCGGTCGAGGCGCTGCTGCTGGGTGTCGCTGTCCAGGTGCGACCAGTCCTCGAAGGTCAGCGGCAGCTCGACCTGTTTGTGCACCACCTGCATCGGCCGCTTCTGCTGCTTCCAGACGAACGAGGTGCGCAACAGTTCGTGGCGCTCGATCACCTGGGCCCAGGCCTGGCGAAAGGCTTCCAGGTCCAGGTCCGGGAGCACCATGACATGCCGGTACTGCAGCAGGTACATGCCTTTGCCGGGATTGAGCAGGCTGTGGAACAGCAGTCCCTGCTGCATCGGCGCCAAGGGATAGATCGCTTCGATGTTGCGCGAAAGTGCTTTGACCTTGTCGTTCATGCTGTCGGTATCCGAACCTTTGAAAGAAACACCGCAGGGGTGGTCACTGCTCCAGTTGCTCGAGCAGGGCGAGGAATTCGTCGTCGGACAGGCCTGAGTCGGCGAAGTCCGAGGCGGTCGCGCGGCCTGCCGAGGGGCCTTGGCAGTGCTCCAGCAGCGCCTCCAGCGTCTGCACCATCTGCCTGGCCAGCTCGCTGACCTGCGCCGTGCTGTGGCGCTGGGGGGCGTAACGCCACTCCAGGTGCAACTGGCCCTGCTCCACCAGCGCGGTGACATCCAGCCAGTGGGTGCGGGCGGTGCTGGCGGCGCGCATCCCCGGACACAGCGGACGCGCCAGTTGCCAGAGCTGCGACTGGGCGAACCACTGATCGGCGCGGCCCAGGTAGTTGAAGGTCAGCAGGTCGGCAGCGCCCAGGCCATGGGCCGGGTCGGCGCGCAGCAGGCCATAGCCGATGCCTTGTTCGGGCACCTCGCGCAGCGCTTCCTTGGCCTGGACGATGGCGCTCGCCGGATCTTCGCTGGCCCTGACCGCCAGCGGATAACGGCTGGTGTGCCAGCCCACCGAGCGCGACAGTTCGGGGCTGTCGTCCCAGGCGCTGCGGCCATGGCTCTCCAGCTCCAGGGTGACCTGCTCGCGGCCCAGCCAGCGGGCGATCACCCTGCCCAGTGCCGCGACCAGCAGGTCCTGGGTCTGGGTGGCATAGGCGCTGTTGGCTTCGCCCAGCAGGCGGTCGGTGTGCTCGGCCGACAGGCGCACCTCAAGCGTGCGGCTGTCGCCGTAGCGATTGTCCCCTGCAGCATTGACCACGCTGTCGGTGAGCTGGCGGCGCCAGTACTCGGCCTGGGCCTGCACGCGGGGTTCGGCGGCATGCTGAGCCAAAGCTGCGCTCCAGCGGTGGAAACCCGCCGAGACCGGCGGCAACGCTTGCTCGGGACGCAGATAGAGCTGTTCGAGCTCCTCCATCAGCACTTGCCAGGACACCGAATCGATCAGCAGGTGATGGGCATTGCACAGCAGTTGCTGGTCGTGGGTGAAGTACACCCAGCGGATCATCGGTGCCTGGTCCAGCGACCAGCCGCCTTGCCAGTGAGCGAGCAAGTCGTCATCCAACGGGCGTGTTTCGAGGTGCAGCACCTGCAGGTCAGGCGTGGCGGGCTGGTAGCGCTGGGCCCAGCCCGTCGCATCGCGTTCGAAGACCAGTCGCAGGCTGGCGTGACGCTCCACCAGACGCGCCAGTGCAGCGGTCAGGCGCTCGGTGTCCAGGGGCTGCTGCACGGTCAGCAGGATCGACTGATCCCAGTGTCCCGGCGTCTGCTGCTCCTGCTCGAAGAACCAGCGCTGGATCGGCGTGAGGGCGAACGTCGTCTTCGGTTCGACGGCATCGGCAGTGCTCGCGGCGGGCGTATCCTTGCGCACGGCGACCTCGGCCCAGCCGCGCACGCTGGGATACTCGAAAATCTGCTTGGGCTTGAGCGTCAGCCCAGCCTGCTTGGCCTTGGCGATAATTTGCAGGCTGAGGATCGAATCGCCGCCGACGGCGAAGAAGTTGTCGTCCAGTTGCAGCGCCGGCTTGCCGAGAATCTCCTGGGCAATGGCCAGCAGACACTGTTCGGTCTCGCTGCGCGGGGTGCGAGCGACCCGCGCCAGTTGCCGCACGGTGGGCTCGGCGAACAGTTGCTTGGGCGTCAACGTGATCTGCTGCTGGCGCGCCAGGGCGATGATCTGCAAGCCCAGGATGGAGTCGCCGCCGTGCTGGAAGAAGTTGTCGTCCACGCCCAGCGTCGGCTTGCCCAGCAGCGTGCGCCAGATCTCCAGCAACTGGGCTTCCAGCGCGTTGGACGGCGCTGCATCGGCCTGCGGCTGGGCCTCTGCGAGCGGCACCTGATCGACCCGGCGCAGCAGCGCCTGACGGTCCACCTTGCCGTTGGCCAGGCGCTCGAAGCGCTCGACACGATGCCACTGGGCCGGCTGCATATAGTCCGGCAACAGCGCTTGCAAGCGTGCCTGGATCGGCTGGAGGTCGTCGCTGTCGCTAATGAGGAAGGCCACCAGGCGGTTGCCGGTCAGGGCAACGGGCGCGTTCAGCACCTGGGCATCGTGCACACCGGGCAGTGCACGCAGTTGCTCGGCCACCTCGCCGGGCTCGACGCGATAGCCGCGAATCTTCACCTGCTCGTCCAGGCGGCCGAAGAATTCCACCCGCCCGGCAGTGTTGATCTTCACGCGGTCGCCGGTGCGATAACCGTGGGCGGTGAACCGGGCTTGGTCGGCCTCGCTGGCCTGGACATAGCCCAGCGCAACGGTCGGCCCCTGGATGCACAGTTCGCCTGCGACACCAATCGGCAGCAACCGCCCGGCGGGGTCGCGCACGCTGACCTGCACATTGGCCAGCGGTCGTCCCAGCGGGGCCGTGCCCACGCTGTCCACCTCGTGGGTGAGCACGCCAATAGTGGTTTCACTGGGGCCGTAGTGGTTGACGATGCGCAGCGCGGGACGCAACTCACGCACCCGAGCGATCAGCTCGGCGCCGAGCGCATCGCCCCCGCACATCAGGCACAGGCGCGGCAACACGCGCTGCGGCTGGGACGCCACCAGCAAGGCGTTGAGGTGCGATGGCACGATCTTCAGCAGGTCCACGGGCTGGTCTTGCAGGGTATCGGCCAGGCCCTCGGCATCGAACGCAAGTGATTCGTCCAACAAGCGCAGGCGTCGGCCGCTGAGCAGCGCACCGAACAGCGCCGTGTGTCCCAGGTCGGTGGCGCAACTGGCCAGGCTGGCCAAGCTGGCATCGGCGGGCAGGTCCAGTCGGGCCAGGCAGGCGCTGACGTAGTGGATGAGGTTGCCGTGGCTGACGATCACGCCCTTGGGACGGCCACTGGAACCGGAGGTGTAGACCACGTAGGCCGGCGTCTCGGGCGCCAACTGCGGGCGCAGGCCGATGGTTGGAACGTCTTTCAAGGAGGTGGGCTCCAGCCAGGCGATGGCGGCCGGCAGCCACTCAGGCCGCGCCGCTTGGCCAATCCACAGACACGGCTGCGCGTCTTCGCAGATGGCCTGCTGGCGGGAGGCGGGCCAGGCCGGGTCGACCACCAGGAAGGTCGCGCCGCACTGCCACGCGGCCAGCATGTGCAGCACCAGCGCGCGGCTGCGGGGCAGGCACAGGGCGATGCGCTGGCCTGGCAGAGGCGCGCCCTGCCCTTGCAGGTGGGCGGCGAGCACGGCGACCTGGCGACCCAGGGTGGCATAGTCCAGGCAGCCGTGCAGGTCTTCGAGGGCCACGGCCGCAGGGCGCTGCACGGTCTGCTCGACGAAGGCCTGCCAGGCATTGTCGAACACCGGCGCGCAGGTCTCGCCCTGCAATTGCGCCTGCTCGTGGGGCGCCAGCCAGTCCAGGTCGGCGAACGGCACATCCGGGCGCTCCAGCACTGCCTGCACCAAGCCGATGAACTGGTCACGCAAGCGGTCGACAGTGTCCTGCCGATACAGCGCCTTGCTGAAACGCCAGCGGCAATGGAAATGCCGGTCTTCGTCGTTGATCACCAGGTTCAGCGCATGGGCAGCGCCGCGCTGCTCGGCGAACAGGCGCTCGACATGCACCTCGTAGGGCATGGAACGGTCCTTGTTCAGCGTGAACATGTGCTGGAACAGGGCGCGGCCGTGCTCGCGCGGCAGCGCCAATTGCTGCATCAGGCGGGCGAACGGGTAATGCCGGTGCTGCAAGGTCTCTTTCACCTCGCGCTCTACGCAGCGCGCCCAGTCGATGCTCGATAGCGTCGGTTGCAGGGTGCAGCGCAAGGCCAGCGGATTGACCAGGTAGCCTGGCATGCGCAGGTGCTCGCGACGCAGTCGCCATCCGGCAGGCGTGCCCAGCACGAAATCGGTCTGCCCCGACAGCACGCCGAGGTATTGCTGGAATAGCGAAAGCAACAGCACGTAGGGCGTCACGCCAATGGAACGGGCCAGGGCGCGAATGCGTGCAGTATCGGTCTCGTCGAACCTGGCCGAGGTATCGCCGCCTACGTGGGCGGGCGTGTCGCTGGTAACGAAGTCAGTCGGCAGCACCAGCGCCGGGGCGTCCTGCAAGCGCGCCTGCCACCAGGCCAGCTCGCTCGCCTGCTCGGCCTCGCTGCGCCGATACAGGGCGCTGCCGAAGTCGCGGTAGGCCTGCGCATCGACCGGCGCCAGGGGCTGGCCGGCGAGGTGCGAGATCAGCTCGTCGACGATGATCTGGTAGATGGTCGCACCATCGGCGGCGATGTGGTGGATGCCCAACAGCAGGATGTAGTCGCAGCCTTCGGCGTGCCGGTTACAGACCAGCGTCAGGCGGCTGACGTCGCCACTGGCCAGATCGAACGGTTCGTCGGCCAAGTCCGTGAGACGTTGGTGCAGGGCCTTCGGGTCGGCCGCCTGCAACTCGACCTGGCGCAACCCAAGCCACTGGGTCGGCGCGCCGCGCTGCACAGGCACGCCGTCGCGCTCGGCGAACGGGCTGCACAGCAGCGGATGGCGGTGCTGGACGTCATGCCAGGCGCGTTGCAGACGCGGCACCAAGTCTTCATCGAGCAGCGACGGCTTGAGCCGTGCGGCATAGGCGATGTTGTAGGCGCAGCTTTGCGGCTCCAGGCGGTGCAGGAACCACAGCGCCTGTTCGTTATCGGTCAGCGCACGGTCGCGGAAATACGCCGGGTGGGCGTCGAGCCAGCGCACCACGTCGGCGCCGTGGCTGCGTAGCGCTTGGGCGATCGACTCGTCCAGCGCGCCAGGTGGCGCATGGTCGACAAGCACTTCACCTGCGCGGGCGGACAGACGAATGCCGCGCAGCCAGCAACCCTGCATCAGACGATCGAGCATTGGAGATCCTTCATGTATGAATGCGGTCAGGGCCGATCGCTCGGCCCAGCGAATGGATCACTGGCCGGCGAACGGCTCTGCCATGGCGACCACGACCTTGCGTGGACCCTGGAAGGTCGAACGGCCATGGGCCACGAGCATGTTGTCGAGCATCAGCACGTCGCCGGCCTGCCAAGCGAAGGTGACCTGGCACTGCTCGAGAACCTCGCGGATGTGCGCCAGCGCCTGCTCTTCGATGGGCGAGCCGTCGCCGTAGAAGACATTGCGTGGCACCCCCTGCTCGCCGACGATCGACACCAGGGTTTCGCGTACCGCAGGCGCCAGGTTGGAGAGATGGAACAGGTGGGCCTGGTTGAACCAGACCCACTCGCCACTGACCGGGTGTTGAGCGACCGCCTGGCACACCTGGCGGGTGGACAGTTCGCCCTCCTCGTCCCACTGGAAATCGATCTGGCTGGCGCGGCAGTAACGTTCCACCTGATCACGGTCGTCGGTGCTGAAGGCCTGTTGCCAGGTCAGGTCCAGGCCGTTGCCGTAGTTGCGCACGTACATCAGGCGCTTGTCGGCGAAACGCTGGCGAATGGCGGGGTCGAGTCGCTGGAACACCTCGCGGCTGTCGGCAATCGGCGTTTCGCCGCCGACCGGCGAGGCGGTGATGCAGTGGAACCAGATCTTCATCGGCCAGCCTAGCGAGTAGGACTGTTCGTTGTGCAGGGGAATGACTTGGTGCGCGGGGTATTCGGTGGAGGTGTAGACGCGGCTGTTGAGCCGGGTGCGGGGCGTGGATGCGTAGTCGTAGGTCAGCAGTTCGTGGCCGAAGCTGCGGGCGAAGGCTTCGAAATCCGTCTCGTCGGAAAAGTCGAAGCCCCTGAGCAGCACGCCACCGACCTGTGGCAACTGCTGCTCGATGCGGTGTACGAGCTCCGGCAGTTCACCGCGCCAACCGGCGCCGGGCTGTCGGGGCGTGATCACCAGCGGGAGAGCCCTCTGGCCCTCAAGATCGACTGCCCGCTCCTGCACCCGTACCAACATGCTCTCCATGGACCAGTCCTCGCCTGAAATTACTGTGCGATTTTTTACCTGGCCGACAACCTAATACAAAGATGTTACGAATTCAATTCCGAATCATTTGCATTTGTGACATCAAAATGGAGGCATCACGGCGCATCTTGCAGCAAATGGTCGCGCTCGGCGATGTGTGACATCAGCAGATACGCCGAACCGATCAGACCTTGCATCGTGTCCGGAAAACGGCTGCGGTTGAAGTAAAGAAACTGTCGATTCTTCACGGCGAACAGATTCTGCCATTGCGCCGAGCGGCGGAACGCAGCGGTGCTGGCTTCGGAGCCGAGCATCTCTTCGTAGGTGTCGATGATGAAATCGCTGTTGAAGTCGCCAATGCGCTCAAGGCTGTAGGGCACATTGCGACGCGCCTCGCGGTAGGCCGCCACGCGGCCCAGGCCGAAATCGGCGATCACATCGTCCATGCCGCCACGACCGATCAATTGAAAGCCGTCCGGGTACACCTCCAGGGTGGTCACGGTAATGCGTTCGGGCTGCTTGACGCGCTTTTTGAACTCACTCACCACCCATTGGTATTCCTTGAGCAATTCCTGATAGCGCGACTGCTTGCCGACCAGGTCGGCGAGCTGACTGGCGTAGGTCTTGATATCGCCCTCGCGTACCGGCAGCAGCACCACGGGCGCAATGCCCGCCAGTTTTTCCTTGAGATCGGCCTGATAGGACAGCCCGACGATCAGGTCGGGCTTGAGCGCGGCGATGGCTTCGATATCCGGTGCCTGATGCGAGCCGACGTAGCGGATGGCACTGACATCGAAACGCTCCTGCACGCCACGCAGGGTGACATCGGAGAACAGCTTCTTGCGCCCCGTGGAGCCGCAGGGCGTGATACCCAGTTCGAGCAACTGCGCTGTCAGGCTGAAATCATGCAGCGACACCACGCAGCGCGGCGCCACGGGCACTTGCACGCGGCCGAACTGATTCTCGAAGGTGCGGGTCTCGGCTGCCGTGGCGGGCGGTATGAGGCAGATCAGCAGCAGGCACAGCAGTCCGGTCAATTGGCGCAACATCATCGGTTCTCGGCTCTCTCTCGAATGAATATTCAGGGCATCAACGACTGCGTTGGCGCGCCAGCAGCAGCATCAGGTACGGCGCACCGAGCAAGGCCACCACCAGCCCCGCCGGGATCTGCAATGGCGGCAGCAGGCCTCGCCCGAGGGTATCGCCTGCCAGCACCAGCAACGCACCGAACAGGGCCGACAGCGGCAGCAACGCGCCGTGTCGATCGCCGGCGAGCTGGCGGGCCAGATGCGGCGCCACCAGGCCGACGAAGGTCATGGTGCCGACGTTGGCCACCGCTGCCGCGGTCAGCATCACACTGCTCAACAGCAGCAAGCCCATGGTGCGGGTCACGTTCAGGCCGCGACTCAAGGCCACGCTCTCGCCCAGTTGCAGCAGGTTCAGCAGCCGATGGCACAGCAGCAGCGGCAGGCCCGCCAGCAGCAGCCAGAGGCCGAGGCTGTACACCTGCGGCCAACCGCTGCGGTGCAGGCTGCCACCCAGCCACATCAAGGCCGACTCGACATGATCGATATCGCCGTAGGTGATGATCAGGTCGGCGACGGCGCTGAGAATGGCGGTGAGCCCTACCCCGATCAGGATCAGGCGCAATGGCGAGATGCCCTGGCGCCAGGACAGCACCGCAACCAGTGCCGCTACCGCCAGGCCACCGCCCAGTGCGGCCAGCGGATAGAGCGCAGGGGACAGCAACTGCGGCCAGAGCACCATGATCAGCAACATGGTGACGCTGGCGCCCGACTCCACCCCCACCAGACCAGGCGCGGCCAGCGGATTGCGCGTCAGCGACTGCATCAACAGGCCGGCCAGGGCCATGGCGGCGCCGGCCAGGACCGCCAGCAGCACGCGCGGCAGACGCAACTCCCTGACCAGGTTGAGCACCGTGGGGTCAGCCCGCTCAGGTTGGGTCAACGCCTGCCAGACCGTGCTCAGCCCCATGGGGTAGCTGCCCACGGTGAGCGCGTAGAGTCCAAGCGCCACCGTGGCCAGTATCAATAGCAGCGTCCAGATCAGATCGATGGGGCGACCGAACACCGGCAGCGGATGCCAGCGTCGAGGCAACAGCAGAACGCTTTTCATCAACGTACCTTTCTCAAGACCAGCACGACGAAGATCGGCCCGCCGATCAGCGCGGTGACGATGCCGGTGTTCAGCTCGAACGGCCGCACCAGGGTGCGAGCGGCGAGGTCGGCCAGCATGACCAGTTGCGCGCCCAGCAATGGCGCTGCCAGCAGCAGCCGCCGGTAGTCGTTGCCGAACAGCAAGCGCGCCGCATGCGGCACCACCAGCCCGACGAAACCGATGGGACCGGCCAGGGCGACGGCGCAGCCGGAAAGCAGCACCACCGCCAGCAGACCCAGCAGACGCATCTTCAACAGATTCACGCCCATGCCGGCCGCCGCCTGGGCACCCAGCCGGTGGATGTTCAAGGCGCGCAGGTTGATCAGGCACAGCAGCATGCCCAGGGCCATCCACGGCCAGACCCAGCGCTGCACCGAGCTGTCGGTCAGACCGATGGAGCCGGTGAGCCAGCGTCGCAGGCTGTCCATGCCTTGCTGATCGAGCAGCAACAGGATCGCGGTAATGGCACTGAACAGCGCCGCGATCATCGCCCCGGACAGGGTCAGGCGTACCGGGTTATGCCCTCGGCCAGCCAGCGCCAGGACGCCGACCGCCGCGACCAGGGCGCCGGCGAAGGCGAACAGCGGGATCATCGACAGGTCGTTGCCGGGCAGCACCAGCAGGCCGAACACCACGAACAGCGCCGCGCCACTGTTGATGCCGAGGATGCCGGGGTCGGCCAGTGGGTTGTCGCCGATCGCCTGCATCAGGGTACCGGCCAGGCCGAGGCTGGCGCCGACCATGATCGCCACCAGCAAGCGCGGCAAGCGCGAGCCGCGCACGATGCTTTGGTCCGGGTCCGAGGGCACGTAGGCCACCAGCGCCTGCCAGGCCTCGCTCCAGGGAATCGACTTGGCGCCGAAGGCCAGGTGCGCCAGCGCCGTGACCAGCAATACCGCCAGCACGGCGAACCACAGCGGCAGGCGCAGTGAAGTGGACGGCTTCACTGCGCCACCCGCAGCGCACTGGCACGCACCGCGGACTTGGCGGCTGGCACGCACAGCGGCACGCCCGTGTGGGGATCGGTGATGATGTGGGCGTCGAGGTCGAACACCGCTTTGAGATTGGCGGCGGTGAACACCTCGCGCGGCGGGCCTTCGGCTTGCAACTGACCGTCACGCAGCATGACCAGATGGTCGGCGTAGCGCGCGGCCTGGTTGAGGTCATGCAGCACAGCGACGATGGTCTTGCCCTGCTCGCGCAGGCTGACCAGCAGTTCGAGCAGGGTCACTTGGTGGGCGATGTCGAGGAAGGTGGTGGGTTCGTCAAGCAGGATCACCGGCGTGTCCTGCGCCAGCGTCATGGCGATCCAGCAGCGCTGCAACTGCCCGCCCGAGAGCGTGGCCAGGGAGCGGTCGAGCAAGGGTTCGATGCCGGCCAGGGCGATGGCCTGATCGCAGGCCTGCTGATCGGCGGGCGACCACTGTTGCCACCAGCTCTGCCAGGGAAAACGCCCCTGCATCACCAGTTCGCGCACGCTCATGCCTGCCGGCGAGGTGGTGCGCTGGGGCAGCAGCGCCATGCGCTGGGCCAGCTCGCGACGGGAAAAGTGCGTCACGGGTTGGCCGGCCAACCGCACCTCGCCGGCCTCGGGGCGCAACATCCGCGCCAGCACGTTCAACAAAGTGGTCTTGCCGCAGCCGTTGGCGCCGATCAACGCGGTGAAGGCCCCTTGCGGAACCTCAAGCGTCACGCCCTTCAACACCTGTTGCTCACCGTAGCTCAGCTTGACTCCGCTGGCCTCGAGCATCTGTTTCTCCTAGCCCTGCGGCGCGCGCGGCGCCTGTTTTGCGTGCGAAACCCGAAGCGCATTGTGCCGTGTTCGGGCGGATAAAAGGCCACAGGATAAGACGAAAAGCGACGCAGCCGCCACACGGCAACAGAATAGTAATGTGAACATTTATCATTTGGCGTTAAAGTATCGGCCGTCGTTCCGGCCCGGGTTCGGCCAGAGTCGTCGTGGATCAAGGGCACATTGGCATTCAACTGCGTCAATTCAAGGACATTTAGATGCTGCGCATAACAACAGCCCGCACTCGCAAGAACCTTCCTGCATTCAAGTTCACGACGATCGCCCTGGCCCTGGGAGGGATGCTCTCGGCGCAGGCTCACGGGGCCGAACAGAGCGCCGCGCCCGGCGCCGCCGTCATCGAGCTGGGCGACACCACGGTCAGCGCCCAGGCCCTGGAAAACCCCACCGGCACGCTGCCCGGCAAAGTCGCCCTGCGCAACGCCAGTGCCACCAAATCCAATGCAGCCATTACCGAAACGCCGCAGTCGGTGTCGGTGGTGACCGCCGATGACATGAATGAGCGCAAGGCCGACACCTTGGCAGACGCACTGAGCTACACGCCAGGGTTCACCAGCCAGCCGAGCAGCTTCAACCGCACCGCCGACCGCTTCCGCATGCGCGGCTTCGATGTGGAGTCCGCGACCGGCGGTTCGATGCGCGACGGCATGCGCCTGCAGAACAACTCCTACGAGGGCGTGCAGGAGCCGTTCGGCCTGGAGCGCGTCGAAGTGGTGCGCGGCGCGGCCTCGGTGCTGTACGGCCAGTTGTCGCCCGGCGGCTTCGTCAACGGCATCAGCAAGCGTCCGACCGAGACGCCGTTGCACGAGCTGGGCCTGCAATATGGCAACCACGACCGCAAGCAGTTGACCGGCGACTTCAGCGGCCCGCTGGGTGACAGCGACACCCTGAGCTATCGCCTGACCCTGTTGCAGCGCGACAGCAACACCTCCCAGGACCACATCAACGACGACAAGCTCTACATCGCCCCGGCGCTGACCTGGCGTCCCAACGAGGACACCTCGCTGACCCTGCTGTCGTTCTACCAGAAGAGCGACACGCGCTTCTCCGCGCCCCTGCCCTACCAGATGGTCAAGCATGTGGGTAAAGGCCCGTTCACCATCGGCCGTCACGACTTCATCGGTGAGCCGTCCTACGACGACATGAATGGCGAGATGTCCGCCATTGGTTACGAATTCGAGCATCGGTTCGATGAGCACACGCGCATCAGCAACAAGCTGCGGTATTACGAATCGGATGTGAAGTGGAAGTACCTGCAGGCCACCCCCGCCTCGGTGGCTGCCTCGGCCAGCACAGGGGTGTTGCGTCGCCAGTACAGCGACCGCCGTGAGCGTTCACGTGCGCTGGCCAGCGACACCAACGTGGAAAGCCGCTGGAACATCGCCGGTATGGAGCACACCTTCCTGGTGGGCGTGGATACCTACGATGCGTCTTATGACTCGCACAACTTCCGCGGCAATGCGCCCAGCCTCGACCTGAGCCGCTACAACTATGGTCAGCCCGTTGTGGTCAACAAGAACCCAAGCCAGGACCGCGGCTCGCAACTCGACACCCTGCAAACCGGCCTTTATTTCCAGGACCAGATCCGTTTCGACGAGCGCTGGTTGCTGTTGCTCGGCGGTCGTCGCGACTGGGCCGACCAGGATCAACGCGCCTTCCGCAACGGTCAGAAGCTCAAGCAAGACGACCAGGCTACCACCTGGCGCGCAGGGCTTGTCTACCAGGCCGACAACGGTCTTGCGCCGTACGTCAGCTACAGCGAGTCGTTCTTCCCGGTGGGTGTGGCCGAATTCACCGGGCAGACCTTCGACCCGACCAAAGGCAAGCAGTATGAAATGGGCATCCGCTACCAGCCCCATGACAGCAACATGCTGCTCAGCGCGGCGGTGTACGAGTTGACCCAGGAAAACGTGGTGAAGACCGATTTCAACGGCAATGCGCAGCAGATCGGCGAGCAGCGCTCGCGTGGCCTGGAACTGGAAGCCAAGGCGGACGTCACACCCCAGCTGACCCTGCTGGCGTCGTACGCCTACACCGATGCGCGCATCACCAAAAGCGCCAATCCCAGCGAGAAAGGCCAGCGCAGCGAAGACACGCCCTACCACCAGGCGGCCCTGTGGGCCGACTACAACTTCGGCCTGTTCGGCGTGCCGCAACTGAAAGTCGGCGCCGGAGCCCGTTATAAAGGCACCACCCAGGCCTCGGGCATCGACTCGCAGATGCCCGCCTACACCCTGTTCGACCTGCGCGCCAGCTACCAGTTGAACAAGAACTGGGACGTGGCCATCAACGCCAACAACGTCACCAACAAAGCCTATACGTATTGCGAGTTCGCCATCTGCCGCTACGGTGACGAACGCGAAGTGGTCACTTCGGTGAACTTCCGCTGGTAAAGGCCTGTGAGCAGCGCAGCACGCCGCCTACGGCGGCTGCGCTTTAAATGCCAGGGGCCTGCGGTTTGTGCCCCAGACTGCGCATCAAATCCCGCGCCGTCTCGAAGAACATCTGCTTGAGGCTTTCGGCACACTCCTCGGTCAGCCGATTGGCAGGCCCCGAGATGACCAACGCCCCCATCGACTCCCCCTGCGCCCCATAGATCGGCAAGGCCATTGAAGCCGCGTGCGGATCGGTGGCGCCCCGGGAAAAGAACGGCTTCTGCAGAGCGATGCCGATGTCATACGGTGCCCGCAACGCCTGCGCACCGGCCGCCTCGTCCATGGGACGCATGTCGCCAGGCTGTAGGTTCAGGCGCAGCCGGTGCGACGAGTTCACTCGGTACTGGCACATCCGGTACGCGCCGTGCCTGACGTAGAACGACGCCGTCTCGCCGGACTGCTCGGCCAAGTGGTGCAGACGCGGCATGACATGCCGCTCCAGATCCAGTGCCTCTTGATACACCGCATTCAGACGCATCACCTCGCTGGCCAGTTGGTAACGGCCATCGGCCATGCGCGTGATGAAGCCGTGGGTTTCCAACGAGACCATCAAACGCATGATGGTGCTCTTGATCAACCCGGTACGCTCCACCAACTGCACCAGACTCAGGGCGGTATCACCGATCTGGAACGCCGTGAGCACGGTCAGCACACGGTCGGCCGATGCCACACCATTGACTGCGGGACGTGGCCGCGCTTTTACCATTTGAACAACCTCGTCTGATCGGTAGTCTGGTCCCCTCGTGGGCCAAGCGCGCATTATCCGCCAATGCCCTGCTCGGCGCCACGGTCAGCCTCGCAGCGCGGCCTTGTAGCGGGCTACGCAGGCAGTACCGAGCGCCAGCAGCAATAGCGCCCCGGCCACGCCCAGCGTCGCCGGGGCACCGAATTGAGCGGCCAACACCCCGGCGATCATGCCGCCCAGCGCCTCGAAGCCAAAGCGCAACGCGATGTAGAACGCCACCACGCGGCCGCGCAAAGGCCCTGGCGCCTCGCTCTGCAACTGCATATTGGTACTGACATTGCTCAGGGTGATGCCGAAACCGAGTATCGCCAAGGCGGCCAACGCCAGCGGTAGCACGTTGGCCAGGCACAGGCCGACCAGCGACACCGCGCACAGCAACGCGCCTGCGACCGTGAACCGACCCAGCCGATGCAGCGCGCCGCCTACCGCCAACACCACGGTGGCGACGAATGCACCTGCCCCTGCAGCTCCCCACAGCCAGCCCAGGATGCGGGCATCGCCGGCGAACACTGCCTTGGCCAGAATGGGCAACAGTGCTGCGTAGCAAGATGCCAGCAGATTGACCAGCACCACATTGATCAGCAACTGGCGCACGCTGGCGGTGTGCCAGAGATAAGCCAGGCCTTCACGAAACACCTGCGCGGTCGAACCGCTGGCGCGCGGGCTATCACCGCCGCGCACCTCGAGCAGCCCTGCGAGCAAGGCGGTGAAACCGATCGCCGTCAGGGCGAAACAGGCCGCCTCGCCGGCCAGCGCGATCAAGCCACCGGCCAACGGCGGGCCGACGAAACGCGCGGCATTGATCAGCATGGCATTGAGCACCAGCGCATTGGGCAAGTCCGCAGGCTCATCGACGAAGCTGCCGATCAACGCTTGGCGCAGCGGGGTTTCCAGCGCGTTGAGCAGCCCAAGCAGCAGCGCCATGCCGGCGATGAAGGGGCCATCGACCCATTCACACCACGTGGCTAGGGCCAGCACGGCAGACTGCCCCACCAGGATCGACTGAACGATGATCAGCAGTCGCCGTTTGTCGTGACGATCGATCCAGGCACCGGCCTGTGGGCCGATGAGCAGTTGCGGTATGAGCGACAGAAAGGTGATCAGACCGAGCAGCACCGCAGAACCGGTCAGGTGATAGGCCAGCCACGCCAGCGCCACCTGCTGCACCCACTTGCCTAACGTGGAGATGCCCTGGCCGGCGAAATAGATCTGGAAGTTGCGATGAGCGAGCGCCCGAATGGCCGAAGGCCAGCGGGCGCGAGGGGATGACGACAGGTGGGGCAACGAGCGAATCCTCAGTGACGGACCCACCGCCAGCATCGCCCATCGCCTGCGACGCGCCCTGGACAAGGCGCGCCGTGGATAGGGTTCAGCCTGGCAGCAGGCAACCTTTCTTCTTCAAGGACTCCAGGACCCAGGAGCGGTCGTTGGTGCCTTGGGCAATGTGTTCCATTTGAGCCGTTTCCGCCTTGTGCTTGGCGGTAGCACGCGCGTAGACCTCAGCGACCTCATCATAAGGCACGCACAGCAGTCCATCGTCATCGCCGATCATCAGATCGCCGGGGTGGATCACCATACCGTCGAGGGCGATCGGCACGTTGATCTCGCCGGGGCCGTCCTTATAGGGACCGCGGTGCGAAACGCCAGCCGCAAACAGCGGGAATTGGCCCGCGCCAATGTTAGCCGCATCGCGAATGGCGCCGTTGATGACGATACCGGCGACGCCGCGCTTGACCGCATAGGCCACCATCATTTCGCCGATCAGGGCATTGGTCAGGTCGCCGCCGGCATCGACCACGATCACATCGCCCGGCTCGGCGATATCGATCGCGTAGTGCAGCATGAGGTTGTCACCTGGGCGGGCCTTGACGGTCAGCGCCGCGCCGCACAGCACGCCTTCGCGGTGCATGGGCCGCAGACGTGCGCCGCCGGCTGTCATGCGATTCATCGAGTCGCTGACGTTCGCAACCGGTACCTCGCGATAGCGAGCCACCCAGTCGTCGCCCACTTTACGAGCGCGTTCAAGCACTTGGAAGCCAATGCTCATGTGACCTACCTCTATTGGATTTATTCGATTTCATCGGCTCGGCCGACTATGTTTTTAGAATGTCATTTCGTTAATTGAATATCAATGGGTTTTTGACGCTGATGAAAAGCCTTATGGCCAGTTAGCACACACATGGTTGCAACGCCATTTCATTATGGTAGTGTTCACCCATGCCGCACCTGCACGGCCATACCGTCCCCTACAAGAACAAGGTATCGATGATGTCCCGCACCATTCTGCTGACCGGCCCAGCGTTGGCCGAAGAGGCCATGCGCCTGGCCGCCGCCCAAGGCGTCCGAATCATCCCGACCACGCCCTATTTGCCGGCCGAGGAGCTGGAGGCGATCATTCGCGCCGAACAGCCCGACGCCATCGTCGTGCGCCAGGGCAGCCTGACCCGCGCCATGATCGATGCGTCAGCCAACCTCAAAGTGATCGCCAAGCACGGGGTGGGCTACAACACCATCGACATCCAGGCTGCTGCCGAGCGCTGCATCCCGGTCTCCATCGCGGTGGGTGCCAATGCCCAATCGGTCGCCGAACACGCCTTCGCCCTGATGTTCAGCGTGGCCCGGCAGACCGCCCTGCTCGATGCGCGATTGCGCGACGGGCACTGGGACAAGGCCTCGGCCAATGGCATCGAGCTCAGCGGCAAGACGCTCGGCCTGATAGGCCTGGGCTCGATCGGCGGCATTCTCATGGACCTGGTGGCGCCGCTGCGCATGAAGGTCAAGGTCTACGACCCCTACCTCAAGCAGTTGCCGGCACGCGAGCATGTCGAGCGCGAAGAGGATTTCGATCGCCTGCTGGCCGACAGCGACGTGATCAGCCTGCATTGCCCGCTGACCGAGACCAACCACAACCTCATCGGCGCCGCGCAAATCGCGCGCATGCGTCCCGGCGCCATCCTGATCAACACGGCACGCGGTGAACTGGTCGACACGCCAGCGCTGGTCAGTGCCTTGAGCGAGCGACGCCTCGGCGGCGCAGGCCTGGATACCTTCAACCCTGAACCACCACCGGCCGACAGCCCGCTGTGGGGACTGCCGACGTTGGTCGCCACCCCGCACGTGGGCGCCAATACCACCGAGGCCCGCGACCGCGTTGGTCTGGTGGCGCTCCAGCAGATCCTCGACGTCTGGGAGGGCAAGGCCCTGGAGCCACGTTGCGTCGTCAACCGGCACCTGTTCGACAGCTGATCATCCATCCCTGGCGCGTCACCGCCCGTGCGGCAGGCGCCAGGGCCAAGCCTCACTCCAGAAAAACAACAATTGGAGAGCACCATGATTTCAGTGACTTCACAGCCCAGTGAGCTCGAGCGCGCGACCATGCGCCGCGTCGCCTGGCGCCTGCTGCCGTTTCTCATCGTCTGCTACCTGATCGCGATCATCGACCGCGGCAACATCGGCATGGCTTCGCTGCAGATGAACCAGGACCTGGAACTGTCCGCCAAGGTCTTCGGTTTCGCCAGCAGCCTGTTCTTCTTCGCCTATTTCCTGGTCGAAGTACCCAGCAACCTGGCCATGCAGCGCTATGGCGCGCGGATCTGGATCGCCCGCATCATGATCACCTGGGGCCTGATCTCCGCCGGTACCGCATTCGTCCAGGGCGCCAACTCGCTGTACGTGATGCGTTTCCTGCTCGGCGCCGCTGAAGCTGGCTTCTTCCCCGGCGTCCTGCTCTACCTCACCTACTGGTTGCCCTCGGCCTACCGTGCGCGAATGGTGGCGTTGTTCATGGTGGCCATTCCGGCCGCCAATTTCATCGGCTCGCCGCTTTCCGGCCTGCTGCTGAGCCTGGACGGCTGGATGGGCATGCGCGGCTGGCACTGGCTGTTCATTCTCGAAGGCATTCCCGCCGTGCTGCTGGGCATCGCTTGTCTGTTCGTGCTGACCGACCGCCCCGAGCAGGCCAAGTGGCTGAGCGACGAACAACGCGCCTGGCTGACCACACGCCTGGCCGAGGAAGCGGCGAAGAAAACCACCATTGGCCATATTTCGTTGTGGAAACTGTTGCGCCACAAGGACATCTGGGTGCTGGCGCTGATTTACTCGGGCGCCTCTGCTGCGGGCAGCACCATGAGCGTCTGGGCCCCGCAACTGCTCAAGACCTTTGGCCTGACGTCGATGGAGATCGGCCTGGTCAACGCCATTCCCTACGGCATCGCCTCAGTCCTGATGATCGTCTGGGGTCGCAGCTCCGACCGCACGGGCGAACGTCGTTGGCACACGGCAATGACCATGTTACTGATCGCGGCTGGCCTGCTGATGACCCTGTTCACCTCGTCGTTGCCGGCCACCGTGGTGATGCTGACCATGGTGCTGGTGGGCGCCTACTCGATGAAAGGTCCGTTCTGGGCGCTGGTGTCCGGCTGGCTGTCCTCCTCCACCGCTGCCGCCGGCCTGGCGGCCGTGGGCGCGATGGCCAACCTCATCGGCGGTGGCCTGATGGTGAACGTCTACGGCGCCATCCACGACGCCACCAACAGCTACGCGCTGGCGCTGATGCCACTGGCGGCGCTGTGCACCCTGGCCGGCGTCATGGTGTTGGTGATCGGTCGCAAACGCCAGCTTGAGCAAGCCGAAGCGGCGGCGGCGCTCGGCGCCAAGTAATTCTGCACCGTACGCATCGACGCCCGCCTTCCGTCGAGGAACGTGGGCGTCGTCTTTTCACTACAACAATAAAACGAGGTTTGCGATGTCTCTTACTCGTCGCCATTTTCTGCAGGTGGCCGGCGCCCTTGGCGCTGCCGCTTCCACTGGGGTGTTGGCCAAGGTGCCGTTCAGCCAAGGCGAGGCGCCAGCTCGCCTGGTGCCACCTCAAGGCAGCGTCGACTGCCATATGCATGTGTACGACAGCCGTATTCCCGCATCACCGATGCCGAGCTTGAGCACCTCCATCAGGCCGGCGTTCGCGGTATCCGCTTCAACCTCAGCGTCGGCACCCAGGCCCTGGATGGCATCGAAGCGCTGGCCGCCCGTGTGGACGAACTGGGCTGGAACGTCCAGGTCGCGACCGGGCCGCTGCTGCCGGAGGTGGCACCGCGCCTGGCCAAGCTGCCGAGCAAGCTGGTGATCGATCACCTGGGCCACGTACCGCAGCCAGAGGGCCTGAAATCCACGGCATTCGCCGCGCTCACAGGACTGCTCGACGCTGGGCGCACCTGGGTCAAGCTGTCGGCGCCCTACCTGCGCTCAGCAGTCGGTGCGCCGGGTTATCAGGATGTGGGCATAGTCGTCAGCACGCTGATCGCGCGCTATCCCCAGCACCTGGTGTGGGGCAGCGACTGGCCGCACCCGACGTTGGCGCCAGAGCAGAAGCCGGACGATGCAGCGCTGCTGGACCTGTTGCTGCAATGGGCACCGGATGACCGCGTGCGCACGATGATCCTGCGCGATACGCCCGTGAAGCTGTACGACTTCTAAGCAAGCGTGCCGGCCAACGAGGGCGGGCTGTCAGGGGCCTCTGTTCTTCGGCTCGACCTTGCACCTCACACACCGCCCTTCTGCTAACCCCCTCAACTTCCGTTCGTTCAGCCTTCGTTCAGACTGCTTGAAGAAAACCTTGATGCGACCTCGCTAGGATCCCGGCGCTTCGAGGAACCAATGGGTTCCTTGCCTTCAAGTCGGCTACCGAGGTCTGCATGACCGAGCATTTTCTACCCTTTTCTCGTCCGAGCATTGGCGAGCAAGAGATTACCGCCGTTGCACAGGTGCTCCGATCAGGCTGGATCACCAGCGGGTCGAAAAATCTGGAGCTCGAACAGCGCTTTGCCGAGTACGTGGGCGGCAAACATGCAGTTGCACTGTCCAGTGCTACCGGCGCATTGCACGTCACGCTGCTGGCGTTGGGGATCGGCCTAGCAGATGAAGTCATCACGCCTTCGCTGACCTGGGTTTCGACAGCCAACATCATTTCACTGATCGGCGCCACGCCGGTGTTCGTGGACGTCGATCGGCACACCCTGATGTGCGATGCACAGCATGTACAGGCCGCCATCACCCCGCGAACGCGGGCAATCATACCCGTTCATTTCGCCGGAGCCGCACTGGACCTGCGACCTCTGCGAGCCCTTGCAGAACAGCACGGCATTGCGCTGATCGAAGACGCTGCCCATGCGGTGGGAACCGAGTATTGCGATGCTCGGATCGGCGCCAGCGGCACCGCCATCTTTTCATTCCACGCCATCAAGAACCTGACCTGCGCCGAAGGCGCCATGCTGGTCACCGACGACCACGCGTTGGCCGATCGCGTGCGGCGCCTGAAATTCCATGGACTGGAAGTTGACGCGTTTGATCGCTCGAGCCAAGGCCGGCGCCCCCAGGCGCAGGTCATCGAGCCAGGCTTCAAGTACAACCTGGCGGACATCAATGCGGCCATGGCGCTGGTTCAGTTGCGACGGTTGGAAGCACTCAATGCCAGGCGCCACGCGCTGGCCGAACAGTACACCGCTCGCCTGGCCGATCTGCCCGTCAAGCCGCTGGCTGTTCCGACCTACCCGATCCGCCACGTCTGGCACCTGTTCATCCTGCGCATCGATGAGCAGGCCTGTGGCCTGACTCGCGACGCGTTCATGGACGCCATGAAGCACCAGGGTATTGGCTGCGGCATCCACTTCATTCCTGCACACCTGCACCCCTACTACCGCCAGGCCTATCCGGATGTTCGACTGCCGGAGAGTGAATGGAATGCTTCGCGGCTGTGCTCGATTCCACTGTTCCCCGACATGCAGAGCCACGACGTTGAACGGGTTGTTTCAGCCATCGAACACTGCCTGGAGCGCCGAGGATGAAGCCGGCATCATTCAAACTCGTCTCGATCGTGATTCCGGTATTCAACGAAGAGGCAAGCCTTCCCCAGTTGTTGAGCAGGACGCTTGCCGCCTGCAGTCGTCTGTCGCAACCGTTCGAACTCATCCTGGTGGATGACGGCAGTCGCGATCGTTCCTCGATGATCATGCAGGAAGCAGCCTCGGTCGAGGGCAGCCCGGTGGTGGCCGTACTGCTGAACCGAAACTATGGCCAGCATGCGGCGATTTTTGCAGGCTTCGAGCAGTCCGCCGGGGATCTGATCATCACCCTGGATGCCGACCTGCAGAATCCACCTGAGGAAATCCCACGGCTGGTCGAGCAAGCCGCCTGTGGCTATGACGTGGTGGGCTCGGTCCGCGCGCGCCGCCAGGACTCAGCATGGCGACGCTGGCCCTCGCGGCTTGTCAATCGAGCGGTCAAGAGCGCCACCGGGGTGGCCATGCACGACTATGGCTGCATGCTGCGCGCCTACCGTCGCCCGATTGTCGACGCCATGCTCAAGTGCCAGGAACGCAGCACCTTCATTCCCGTGCTGGCCAACAGCTTCGCCCGCCACACCTGCGAAATCCACGTCGCCCATGCCGAGCGTGAGCATGGCGAGTCAAAGTACAGCCCGATGGGCCTGCTCAACCTCATGTTCGATCTGCTCACCTGCATGACCAACATGCCCCTGCGCCTGTTGAGTCTGTGCGGTGCAGCCATGGCCAGTGCTGGCTTCGTGCTGGCCTGCGCGCTGGTGCTGCTGCGCCTGACATTTGGCGCGGCCTGGGCCGGTAACGGTCTGTTCGTGTTGTTCGCCGTGTTGTTCATGTTCAGCGGCGTCCAGTTGCTGGGCATGGGGCTGCTGGGCGAATACCTGGGCCGCCTGTACAGCGACGTCAGGGCGCGCCCGCGATTTCTGATCGAGCACGTTATCAGAGCCTGTCCTGCTTCGCGCCCGGTACCGCCGGAGCCTGCCAATCCGCTTCCTTCTGCCAGGGAATCCTGACGACATGAACGTCAAAACCGTTGTCTTTGCCTATCACGATATCGGTTGCACCGGCATCGAATCACTTCTCGAGGCCGGCTACGATATTTGCGCGGTCTTCACCCACATCGATCAGCCTCAGGAACGGATCTTCTTCGGCTCCGTAGCGCGTCTGTGCGCTGAGCGTGGCATCCCGGTTTACGCCCCCGAAGACGTCAATCATCCCCTGTGGGTGCAGCGCATTCGCGAGCTCGAGCCGGACTTCCTGTTTTCCTTCTATTACCGCCAGCTCTTGGGCGAGTGTATCCTCGCCTGCGCCAAGCGCGGCGCATTCAACCTGCACGGGTCCCTGCTGCCACGCTACCGAGGCAGAGCCCCAGCGAACTGGGCCATCATCAACGGCGAGACGCAGACCGGCGTCACCCTGCACCGAATGGTCGGACGCGCCGATGCCGGACCGATCCTTGCTCAAGTTCCGGTAGCCATCGCCGAGACCGATACTGGTCTGAGGCTTCAACAGAAACTGCGCGCAGCAACCATTGGCTTGCTGCGCGAAAAGCTACCACTACTGGCGGCCGGTGGTCTCTCAGAGGTGCGGCAGGATGAAGCCCAGGCCAGCTACTACGGCCGCCGTACGGCCGCCGATGGCCTGATCGACTGGCAGCACCCGGCCAAACGACTCTACGACCTGATCCGCGCGTTGACCCATCCCTACCCTAGCGCCTATTGCCAGACCAGTGAGCACAAGTTGTTGATCTGGGACGCCGATGTCATCCTGGGCAACCTCGGTCAGCCGCCTGGCACGGTGCTGTGCGCCGATCCGTTGCGCATCGCCTGCGGGGAAGATTCGCTGGTGGTGCGCCATGCACAGCGCGGCGACCATGGTCTGTATCTCTGCGGTGCGGGCTTGGCCCGTGAGCTGGGCCTTGTGGAGGGAGCGTCGCTGAACGCGGCGCACCCGCCTGCAAAACGCCCGACGCGGGTGCTGATCCTCGGCGTCAATGGCTTCATCGGCAATCACCTGTCCGAGCGACTGTTGAGTGACGGCAACTACGAAATCCATGGCATGGACATTGGCTCGGATGCCATCGAACGGTTGAAGGACAATCCACAGTTCCACTTCGTCGAGGGCGACATCAGCATCCACAGCGAATGGATCGAATACCACGTCAAGAAATGCGACGTCGTACTGCCGCTGGTCGCCATCGCCACCCCCATCGAGTACACCCGCAACCCGTTGCGCGTCTTCGAACTGGACTTCGAAGAAAACCTCAAGATCATCCGCTACTGCGTGAAGTACGGAAAACGCGTGATATTCCCTTCCACTTCGGAAGTCTATGGCATGTGCCAGGATCCGGAGTTCGACGAGGACAGGTCGAACCTGGTCGTAGGCCCCATCAACAAACAGCGCTGGATCTACTCGGTTTCCAAGCAACTGCTGGACCGAGTCATCTGGGCCTACGGGAAGCAAGGTCTGCGTTTTACTTTGTTCCGTCCGTTCAACTGGGTAGGCCCGCGCCTGGATCGCCTGGACTCGGCGCGCATTGGCAGCTCGCGAGCGATCACCCAGCTGATCCTGCACCTGGTGGAAGGCACCCCCATACGCCTGGTCGACGGTGGCGAACAGAAGCGCTGCTTCACCGATGTCGCCGACGGCATCGAAGCGCTGGCGCGCATTATCGACAACGAAGGAAGTTGTTGCGATGGGCAGATCATCAATATAGGCAACCCCGAGAACGAGGCGAGCATCCGCGAGTTGGGCGAAGCCTTGCTGCGTCAGTTCGATGCGCACCCGCTACGCGGCGAGTTCCCGCCCTTTGCCGGGTTTCAGTTGGTGGAGAACCGCACGTTCTACGGCGACGGCTACCAGGATGTCAGCCACCGCAAACCGCGCATCGCCAATGCACGGCGCTTGCTGCACTGGCAGCCGACCGTCGATCTGGAACAGACCATCGCCAAGACCCTGGACTTTTTCCTCAACGAAGCGCTCCGCGAGCGCGGGAGAGGCCAATGAGTCGGGTGGGATTGCGGATCGATGTGGACACCTTTACCGGCACGCGTGAAGGCGTGCCCGCGCTGCTCGATCTGCTCGACGCCGCTGCGGTCAAGGCCACCTTCTTTTTCAGCGTGGGCCCCGACAACATGGGGCGTCACCTCTGGCGACTGGCCCGCCCGGCATTCCTGCACAAGATGCTGCGCTCGAAGGCCGCCAGCCTTTATGGATGGGACGTGCTCCTGGCCGGCACGGCATGGCCTGGAAAGTCGATAGGCAACAAATTGGCACCGATCATGCGGCGCGCCCAGGAGGCGGGTCATGAGATCGGCTTGCACGCCTGGGATCACTACGCCTGGCAAGCCCACGCCGGCCGATGGCCGGATCACGTTCTGGTCGATCAGGTGCGTCAGGGCAAGGAATGCCTCGAAGACATCATTGGCCAATCGGTGACCTGTTCGGCAGCACCCGGCTGGCGGGCTGACACCCCTATCCTTTCGGCCAAGCAGGCGCTCGATTTTCGCTACAACAGCGACTGCCGAGGCTGCGGAATCTTCCTGCCGCTACTGTCCGACGAATGCCCAGGCACCCCGCAGATTCCTGTGAGCCTACCGACTTTCGACGAAATGACGAGGCCTGGATTGTCCTTGAACAGCTTCAACGAGCTCATCCTCGATCAACTGACCGCCAGCCGCGATGGCGTCTATACCGTCCATGCCGAAGTGGAAGGCCGGAGCATGGCCAGTGGATTCGAACAACTGCTCAAACGCGCCGCCTGGCGCGGCATCGACTTCAAGCCCCTCGGTACGCTGCTGCCGCAGGATATCCAGAGGCTGCCGATCGCCCCTGTAGTACGCGGGGCGGTGGCGGGCCGCGAAGGCTGGGTGGGGGTTCGTCATACATGAGTCGCGTCCAACAGTGGTCACTGATCGTCCTGATCTTCGTCCTGTTCTATGCCCTGCCGTTAAGCAACCATGGTCTATGGATCCCGGACGAAACGCGCTACGCGCAAATCGGCCAGGAAATACTGCTCAGCGGTGATTGGGTTTCCCCCCATTTCATGGGCCTGCGCTATTTCGAAAAGCCCATAGCCGGTTACTGGATGATCGCCGCAGGGCAAGCCCTGTTCGGCGAGAACCTTGTCGGGGTACGCATCGCATCGCTGCTCGCCACAGCCATGAGCACCCTGCTGATATTCCTGCTGGCCCAGCGCATCTGGCACAACCGGCGTACCAGTTGGCTGGCAGCGGCGTTCTACGCAAGCTTCGGGTTGATTGCCGGGCAGGCCGGTTACAGCAACCTGGACCCTCAGTTCACCTGGTGGGTCAATCTCAGCCTTGCGGCACTGTGGTGCGCGCTTAACGCCTCAACGATCCAACAGCGACTCGGGCTGTGGGTGGTGCTTGGACTGGCCTGCGGCATGGGATTCCTGACCAAAGGGTTCCTCGCTCTGCTGTTGCCGGTGCTGATCGCCGTGCCCTACGCCGTTTGTCACAAGTGCTTCAAGCCACTGCTGAAGTTTGGGCCGCTCGCAGTGCTAGTGGCGCTGTTGGTGTGCGCACCCTGGGCGTTGAGCGTGCATGCCAGGGAGGCGGATTACTGGAGCTTCTTCTTCTGGCATGAGCACATTCGACGCTTCGCTGCCGAAGACGCCCAACACCTGCGGCCCTGGTGGTTCTACCTGCCCCTCATGCTCGCCGCCACACTGCCCTGGGCCGGCCTGCTCCCGGTCAGCCTCAAGCACGCGTGGCGCGAGCGCTCATCCGCCGACATGGTCTTCCTGGGGCTCTGGCTGGTGTTACCGTTCCTGTTCTTCAGCCTGAGCCGTGGCAAGCTACCGACCTACATCATGCCGTGCCTGATGCCCCTGGCACTGATGATGGCCCATGCCATCGACCGGCGCCTGAGCGAGCACGAGGGTGCAGCCCTTCGCTTCAACGGCTGGATCAATCTCGGCATCGCCGTGATTGCCAGCGGCGGCCTGGTCTTCGTGCAGTGGAAACAGCCTGTCTATGTCGATGAACCTCTGGCGTTAAGCCTGATAGTCATCGTCATCGTCGTGTGGGGACTGTGTGGTCTGGTCCAGGCAATCATGCCCATCCGCTTGTGGTATGCCCCGCTGTTGGGTCTTTGGATGCTGATCGCGATCCTGCCAGCGGCGATGCCCGCACGTGTGGTGAACAACAAGACACCTGACACGTTCATTGCCACGCATCTGCCGGAACTGATGAACGTAACGCACCTGGTGAGCAATGACCTGGGCGCCGCCTCGGCGTTGGCGTGGCTTACAAAAAGACCCGATGTCACCCTCTACGGCACCAGAGGTGAACTGAAGTACGGCTTGTCATACCCCGAACACAGTCATCGCAGCGTCGCACCCGACGCCTTTCAGGCGTGGTTGCACGAGACACGAAAAACGGGATCGGTCGCCGTCGTACTGAGAAGCAAGGACGGCTCTGGCCGCCATCTGCCGCAGCTCCCTGGCGGCAGACGGTACGCATCGGGGCACTTGTCGCTCGTCATTCTCGAGCAGACCCCATGATCATCCTGCTGATACTCGCCACCTCGCTGCTGACCTGCTGCGGGCAGATCGCGCAGAAGTTCACGGCTCAATCCTGGGCGGCGCTGGCCAGCGGCACCTCGCGGTGGGCCATTCTGGACTGCCCCTGGCCATGGCTGGCATCGATCAGTCTGGTGCTGGGCCTGGGCTGCTGGTTGGGCGTGCTTCGGCACATGGATGTCGGTGTCGCCTATCCAATGCTGAGCCTGAACTTCGTGCTGGTGGCGCTAGCTGGGCGCTACCTGTTCGGCGAAGTGCTGCCAGGCCGAAATCTGGCAGGCATCGCCCTGATCGCAAGTGGCGTGCTGATGCTGGGGGGGCTGTCATGAGCCCCCGCACAGGTCTGGCCGCTGCCTGGACGAGCGTGCTGCTGGTCAGCGCTGCACAGCTAGCCATGCACTGGGGCATGACTCGGCTGCCAGCGATTTGCGACTGGGCCACGTGGCCCAGGGGTGCAGTCGCCTGGGTAGCGGGCGGTGTCGTGGCCTACGCGGTTTCACTCGGCTTCTGGCTACGAGCCCTAAGCCAGCTGCCTCTGGGCAGGGCCTACGGCCTGCTTGGCCTGAGCTACGCGCTGGTCTACATCCTGTCGGCCAGCCTGCCCTTTTTCGACACCCATTTCTCGGCCATCAAGACAGTGGGCGTGGGCCTGATCGTGGCCGGCGTATGGCTAATGAATACCTGCGGTGCGAGCCGCGACTGCCCTGTGCAGTGTTGCAAGGAGAGTCAATGAAAATCACGGTCTATGGAAGCGGCTACGTCGGTTTGGTTCAGTCCAGTGTGCTGGCGGAAGTCGGTCATGATGTCGTGTGCATGGACATCGATCAGAACAAGGTGGACGCACTGTCGCGGGGCCTGGCAACGATCTTCGAGCCGGGGCTCGAGACACTGCTGCGCGAAGGTCTGGACAGCGGCCGATTGCAGTTCACCGGCGACTCTCGTCTGGCTGCGGAGCACGGGCATGTGCAATTCATCGCGGTCGGCACGCCCCCGGGGGCAGACGGTGCGGCAGATCTGGGGGCAGTCTTCGCGGTGGCGGATCAGATCAGCCTTCACCGCTCAGCACCGGTCATCATCGTGGAGAAATCCACGGTGCCGGTGGGTACCGGTGATCGCCTGCGCCAGCACATTCGCCGGCGACTCGACGATGCGGGGCGCTCACTGGAGTTCGAAATTGCCTCGAACCCGGAGTTTCTCAAGGAGGGGGCGGCACTGGCTGATTGTCGCCGACCCGACCGGATCGTCATCGGGACCGAGAGCGAAGCGGTGCGTCAGGTGATGCGCGAACTCTATGAGCCATTCAATCGCAACCATGACCGCATGCTGTTCATGACGCTGCGCAGCGCCGAACTGACCAAATACGCAGCTAATGGCATGCTGGCCACCAAGATCAGCTTCATCAACCAACTCGCCGAACTTGCCGAACACGTGGGCGCCGACATTGAGTCGGTGCGTTTGGGCATGGGGGCAGATCCCCGAATTGGCTACCACTTTATCTACCCAGGCTGCGGCTACGGCGGCTCATGCTTTCCCAAGGACATGCGCGCGCTCATCAACAGCGCGCAGCAGGTGCAATGCCCGAGCGACCTGCTGGAGGCTGTGGAAGCGATCAATGGGCGGCAAAAAAGCAAGTTGTTCGAACGCATCAAGAGCTACTTCGGCGGCGATCTTACCGGCAAGGTGTTCGCGCTCTGGGGACTGGCGTTCAAGCCCAACACCGATGACATTCGTGATGCGCCCAGCCGAGTACTCATGGAATCACTGTGGGCCCACGGGGCGCGGGTCAATGCCTACGATCCAGAGGCGATGCTGGAAACCCAACGCGCCTACGGCCACGATGCGCGCCTGTCGTTGATGGGCACGCCTGAGGCGGCGCTGACGGGGGCGGACGCCTTGGTTATCTGCACGGAGTGGCAACAGTTCAAGGCCCCGGATTTCGAGGCAATCAAAGACCGCCTGAACGCACCGGTCATCATCGACGGCAGAAATCTCTTCGATCCCGAGCGGATGCACAGGCACGGTATCACCTACTTCCCCATTGGCCGTGGACGGTCGTGTGCCCCCTCAGATGATGGACGTCTGTCGGACGGAGTGCCGGAGTCGCTTTTGGCCCAGTGATCTGAAGAAAAGTCGGCGGGCGTTGATCGGGCATCTTGCGTAAAACGGCTGATTTCCATGCAGCGCTCGCCCTGTTGTTCACGGTGGACTGAGCGCGGTTTGTCACCCGAGGTGCTTTTGAATCATCGACGAATCCTCATCATTGAAGACCGCTCCGAGGGGGCAGGCGTGCTGGCGGCCTATCTGAAAAGGGAAGGTTTCGAAACCACGGTCGTACACGACGGCATTCCAAGCCAAGCCCTATTTCGCCATTTCGATCCAGCGCTGGTCCTGCTGGATATCACCTTGCCAGGAAGAGACATACATCGATTTCTCTTCGAACTGCGTCAAACCTGCCTAACGCCCGTCATCGTCCTCACCGCCGCGGCCGACGTCACGGAAAAAATCGGCGTACTGCGCCAAGGGGCGGACGATTACATTCTCAAACCCTATAACCCAAGAGAGGTTGCGGCGCGCATTCAGACTGTACTGCGCCGTGCTTGGCCAGCGCAGGCGTCGCGAAGCGTCCTCGAATGCGACGGCGTCTGGGTGGACCTCGACGCCCTGGTCGGTGGCGTGCGCACTGCCGACGGAGACTCGGTCCTGCTGAGTCTGACTCGGACCGAACTGGGCGTGCTGACTGCACTGCTTAAAACCCCCTACAAAGCTTTCACCCGCGAAGAGCTGCTGGCGTCGAGCATGCCCGACAGCGATGCCCAGAGCCGCGTGATCGACACGCATGTCCATAATTTGCGGCGCAAGCTCGAAGCCGCAGGGGTCATGCAAGTACCGAGCACGGTCAGGGCCGTGGGCTACCGATTCAGGTCGGTGGCCAAGCTGCGGCAAATGGGCGCGCGCTAAAGCTTTTACAGACTCACCCAGCTGCGGCTTAATAGCGCCGTCCCGCTCAAGGATGGCCAATGCCCACCACGCGTCAAACGCCCCTGCTGCTGCTTGCCTGCCTCGTCGTGCTGTTCAACCTCCTGGCGATGCCGCTCGACCGCGCGCTACGCCCTCCGGCAGTCGATTCATCGTTGCTGCTGGGCAGTTTCTGCAGCCTGCATGGTGTGCAGAACCTGCCCAAGTCGGTGCTGGCGCAACTCAAGCTCGACCAGGCCGAGTTGTCCGATCAGCTCGACAGCACGCCTGCGCCCGGCGATTGCTGCTGCGGCCACGCAGGCCAGGCCGCCTTGGCCTCGACCTATTTCAGACATCTGATCCCGCGCTTCTGGCCCGACGTCCTGCTCCTCAGCCCGGCGCCTGACCGGCCAGTCCCGCGCGAGCAACGACCCGCCCTCACACCGCGCGCCTCTCCCCTGGCTTGAAGACTCGTCCCTAGAGCACCGCGCTGCGCACTGCTGCGCGCGTGCACACGACTGTCCTGCCAGGAACCGCTTTCCATGACTGCGTCACGCCATGCCGCACGCGCCGCCCTGCCCGCGCTTGCCCTCACCTGCACCCTCGCTCCGGCCCCCCAGGCACAAGCCGAGACGATCCCTCCCGCGACTACCCCCCTGACCTTGGGCGCTGTCAGCGTCTCAGGCCGCGAAACCGGCCCACTGTCCAGCGCCGCGCTGATCGGTTCGGTCGATGTGCTGCGCGCCGACACGCTCGACACCCTGCCCGTTGCCTACGCCTGGGAATTGTTCAGGCGCGCGCCGGGTGTGCTGCTGACCGAATTCAACCAGGGCACCACCTCGGGGAAGCTGTCGATGCGCGGCTTCAATGGCGAGGGGGAAGTCAACGCCGTGAAGTTGCTGATCGATGGCATCCCCAGCAACACCAACGACGGCAACATGCCCTTCATCGATGCGGTGTTCCCGCTCGACATCGACAACATCCAGGTGGTGCGCGGCACCCAGGACCCGCGTTATGGACTGAACAACATCGCCGGCAACGTTTCGATCAACACCCGCACCGGGGGCGACTACAACCAGGCACGGCTGCGCTATGGCAGTTTCGACACCCGTGAAGTGCAACTGGCCAAAGGCATCGAAGGCACGAACTGGACTCAGAACTACTTCTTCGCCCGCCAACAGGTCGGCGGATACCGGGACCACGCCGACACCGAGCGCTATACGTTTTCCGGCAAATGGTTCTACACCCCGGATGACGGCCGCTACCGCGCAGGTTTGATCGCACGCCACTACCAGAGCACCGCCCAGGAGGCCGGTTACCTCAGCGCAGACGACGCCCGCCACGATCCACGCCAAAGCAATGCCTTCAATGCGACCGACCAAGGCACGCGGCGCGTCAACCAACTGAGCCTGCATCTGGACACCGACCTGACCGACGACCTCGCCTGGTCCACCAAGGTCTACCTCAACACCTTCGACGACCGGCGCTGGACGCAGTACTGGCGCACGAGCGCACAGCAGGAGCGCTACGCGAACGAAACCCAGTATGGCGCCCTCACCTCGCTCACCTGGCGACCCGAGGTTCAGGGCCTGCACGGCTTTGCCCTGGAAGGTGGCAGCGACGTAAACCGCCAGGACAATCGCAGCCAGCGCTATCGCACCCTCGACCGAACCCGCCAGGCCCGTAGCCGCGACCAGCAGTTCGATTTCGACACGCTCGGCGCTTATGTGCAGGCCGAGATCGAGCCAGTCGCCTCGCTGAAGGTCGTCCCGGCCTATCGCGTCGACAGGCTCAGTGGCCACTTCGACAACCGCGCCAATGGACAGCAGGCGCCGATCAACGACTACGGCCTGATCCGCCAACCGAAACTCAGCATCGCCTGGACGCCATGGGACGTGGCGGGTCTGTACGCGAACTGGGGTCGTACCTTCCAGGTCGGCACCGGCGCGGCGGCGTACAAGATCCCGCCAAGCCACCAGGACCTGGCGCCCTCGATCAACGAAGGCTGGGAGACAGGCATCACCTTCAACCCCACGCGCTGGCTGGACGGTCGCCTCGCTTACTGGCGCCAGGAGGCCAGTGGCGAAGTCAGCCGGCGCCTGAACGATCCCAGTGGCGAGTCCGACAACGTCGGCGAAACCCGGCGCTGGGGCTATGACCTGCAGATGAACCTGCACCCGGACGAGCGCACCGCGTGGTGGCTGGCCTATACCTGGCAGTATTCGCGCATCCTGGAGCCCAGCGCCGCCTTGCCGGCAAGCCGAGGACAGGAGATCGATCATGTCCCCCATCACGTGTGGAATGCCGGAGTCCGCTATCAGGCCTCGCCAGCATTGCAACTGGGCGCCTGGATGAACGGCCAGTCGCGCTATTACCTGGAACGCGAAAACACCCAGGGCCGTTACGGCAGCTTCGTGCTGATGAACCTGAGCGCAAGCTACCGACTGAGCGAGTCGGTCAGCGTCGACCTGCAGTTGAAGAACCTCGCCAACCGCTACTACGCATACGTCTGGTACGACCCCGATGGCGCGCAGGCTTCGCTGCATTCGCCAGGCGACGGGCGCGCGCTGTACGCCGGGGTCACCTTCGACTTCTAAGTCCGCCAGCCGGTCCGATCAACGCAGGTGCTGGGCGAGCTCGGCGATGTGTTGCGGACCGATGCCGCAGCAGCCGCCGATCATGCTCGCACCGCGCTCACGCCAGTCCTGGGCCCACTTCAGGTAACCCGGCGGGTCCAGGTCGTCGCGCAACTCATCCAGACCGTCGTTGGCGGTGGCCTCTTTCGGCTGGGGCGGGAAGGCATTGGCATAGGCGCCGATAGCGATGTCGGCTTGACGCGCTTCGATTACCGCACGCGCGGCGTCGATCGCGGCACCGATGACCTCGGGCTGGCTGCAGTTGAACAGCACGGCCGCCACGCCGAGTTCGGCTGCCGCCGCCACCGCCTCGCTCACCGGCTCGCCGGAGCGCAGGCGTGGGATCGGGTCGACCTCTTCGTCCTGGAGGGTGAACGACACCCAGAACGGCTTGCCGTCCTTGGGCAGATGGGCATGGATGGCGCGCACTTCGGCAATGGCGCTCTGCGTCTCGGCCAGCCAGACGTCTACATGTGCAGCCAGGCCCTGAACCAGCGGCGTGAGGACCTCGGCAACGCGCTCAGGCTGGAACAGGTCCGGCCGGTACGAACCGAACAGCGGCGGCAACGACCCGGCCACCTGCACAGGATGCGCACTGGCCCTGGCGGCCTGGCGCGCCAGTTGGCCGGCGATGTCGGCCAGGTGCTGGCCTTCTTCGGCAAACCGCGCCTCACCGATGTGGAACGGCACCACCGCATAGCTGTTGCTCGTGATCACCCGCGCCCCGGCCTCGATGAACGCGGCATGCACGCCGACTACCGCTTCGGGAGCCTCGCTGAGGGCGAGCGCCGACCACTCCGGCTGGCGGAACGGTGCGCCGCTGCGTTGCAACTCCCGTCCCATGCCCCCGTCAAGAATCACCATGTCACGCTGTTTCATATAACGCCTCTGCAGGTTCTTATGAAGAAAATTCATTATGAACGTCGGATTTATACCTATTAAATATCCGAATTAACTTTCCGCCAACCTTTCAGGTACTTACATGCGTTTTCCTGCCTTGCTCGGCGCGGGCCTCGTGCTGCTCGCCACCGCCACTCACGCGCTTGCCGGCGCCACGCTGGAGCGGGTCGAATCTCGCAAGGAACTGGTCAACGTGCTGATGGAGAGCTACCCGCCGTTTTCTTTCCTGAACGAGCAGAACCAGCTGGATGGTTTCGACGTCGACGTGGCCAAGGCCGTCGCTGAGCGGCTGGGCGTCAAGTTGCGCCTGGAAACGCCGTCGTGGGACGTAATTGCCGCCGGTCGCTGGAGCGGGCGCTACGACATCTGCATCTGCTCCATGACCCCCAGCAAGGCGCGCGCCGAGGTCTTCGACTTCCCCGTCGAGTATTACGCCTCCCCTGCGGTGATCGTGGTCAATGCCCAGGACGACCGTATCCACGGCGCCAAGGACCTGGACGGCCGCAAGGTCGGCCTGACCAGCGCGTCGAGCTATGAAAGCTACCTGAACAAGAACCTGGTGATCGAAGGCGACGAAGGCCGCAAGATCGACTATCCGTTCGACGTCGTCCAGATCGCCCCCTACGACACCGACAACGTCGCCTTCCAGGACCTGGGCCTGGGTGCCGGCGTGCGCCTGGATGCCATTCTCACCAATCTGGTGACTGCCCAGCCGCGATTGAACCAGGACAAGCGCTTCAAACTGGCCGGCGCGCCGCTTTATGAAGAACCGAACTCCGTCGCTATCGAAAAAGGCGATCCCGAATGGGATGCCAAGGTGCGTCAGGTGTTCGCCGAGCTCAAGGCCGACGGCACGCTGACCAAGCTGTCGCAGAAGTGGATCGGTGCCGATATCAGCAAATGAACGGCGAACGTTGCGCTTCAAGACCCTTGCTGGGCTTTCGCACCCGCCTGTACCTGACATGGCTGGCGCTGTTCGTCCTGTTCATCGGCTTTTTCCTGAGCTTCGACCTGAAGTTCTCGATCATTCTGGAGAAGTTTCCCAACCTCGCCGGTTTCAAGCTCGGACCCAATGGCTTCCTGCAAGGCGCTGCCCTGACGCTGTTCCTGTGCCTGTGCTCGATGCTGGCCTCGGTACTGCTGGGCTTCGCCGCCGCACTGGCCCGGCTGTCGGGCAGTGCCGTGCTGGTGGGCATCGCCAGTTTCTACACGTCGTTTTTCCGCGGTACACCGCTGTTGATCCAGATCCTGCTGATCTATCTGGGCTTGCCGCAACTGGGGCTGGTGCCCGGCGCCATCAGTGCCGGAATCATCGCCCTGTCGCTGAACTACGGCGCTTATCTGAGCGAAATTTTCCGCGCCGGTATCCTGGGCGTCGCCCGTGGCCAGCGCGAAGCAGCCCTGGCGCTGGGCATGCGCAGCCGGCAGATCTTCAGCCATATCGTTCTGCCCCAGGCCATGCGGGTCATCATTCCGCCGACCGCGAACCAGTTCATTTCCATGCTCAAGGACTCGTCGCTGATCTCGGTGATGGGCGTTTGGGAGGTGATGTTCCTGGCCCAGTCCTATGGCCGCTCGAGTTATCGCTACCTGGAGATGCTCACCACCGCTGCCGTGATCTACTGGGTGCTGTCGATCCTGCTGGAGTTGATCCAGGCGCGACTCGAACGGCATTTCGCCAAGGCGTACCTGCGCTGATCCCTCAGCGCACCTGATCCCGCGCCGGCACCGCCCGAGCCAGCTGCGCCGCTGAAGGCTGCGCCCGGTGCAACGTGACCGGCACCGACTTGGCCGCCGGCACCTTGCTACGCTCGGCATGATGCCAGAGCGGCACCAACGGGTTGCATTCGGGGTAGTAAGCGGCCGCGCAGCCTTCGGGAATGTCGTAGCCGATGATCTGCAGGGGCCCCGCCTCGCGCACCACCTCGGGTTCCACGGCGGTGCGCAGCGTGACCCAATCCCCTGCCGCAAACCCCAGGCGAACCAGGTCGCTGCGGTTGAGGAACACCACGCTGCGGGTGCCATGCACACCGCGAAAACGGTCGTCGTAGCCGTAGACGGTGGTGTTGAATTGATCGTTGCTGCGCAGCGTCATCAATTGCAGCACATCACGCGGCATCGGCTCATGGAGCACGTCGTCGTCAGGATTGAGCCGCCCCGGCGCGACGAATTGTGCCTTGCCCGACTCGGTGGGCCATTGTCGCTGGTTGACCGCAACGGGACGGTGGAAGCCACCGGTCTGCCACATTCGCGATTCCATGTCGTGGAAGATCTCCGGGTACACCTGGCCGATCGCGCTGCGAATCAGCGCATAGTCCTGTCGCCAGGCAGACCAGGGAACACGGGAGTTATCGCCCAGCGTACCGCTGGCCAGGCCGGCGATGATCGCCACTTCCGAGCGCAACTGCTCGCCGGCCGGCTCGTTGGTGCCCAACCAGGCACGCACGCAGCCGGTGCTGTCCTCGGTGCTATAGGCCTGCACCACGCCGTCCTGGCGATCGATCTCGATGTGCCCCAGGCACGGCAGCAACCAAGTGCTGGCGCCGGGTACCAGATGGGTTCGGTTGAGTTTGGTCGCCACCTGGACATCGAGGGCTAGGTCGGACCAGGCCCGCTCCAGACGCCGGGTGTCGGGGATCGCCCTGAGGAAGTTGCCGCCCAGGCCGATGAACCCCTTGACCCTCCCGTCGAGAATGGCCTCGCAGGTGTCCACCGTCGCCAGGCCTTTGTTCGGCGGCACCTCGATGCCGAACAACGCGCGCAATGTGTCGGCCGGCACTTTGGCCGGGTCTTCGGTGATGCCCACCGTGCGCTGGCCCTGCACATTGGAGTGCCCGCGGACCGGGCAGATTCCAGCACCGGGTTTGCCGAAGTTGCCGCGCAATAGCAGGAGGTTGACCAGCATCTGCACGTTTTCCACCCCATGCCGGTGCTGGGTCATGCCCATGCCATAGACCACCATCACCTTTTCGCTGCGGGCATACACCGTGGCAGCTGCCTCCAATGCAGCGCGTCCCAGGCCGGAACGGCGCTCAAGGGTTTCCCAACTGTAGCCATCCACTTCTTGGCAAAGGCTATCGAAGCCCTGGGTATGTTCGCGGATGAAGGCATGGTCGAGTACCGACACGCGACCACTGGCCAGGGCTTCGCGCTCCATGGCCAGCAGCGCTTTGATGATGCCGGTCACGGCCGCCAGGTCGCCGCCGATCTTCACTTGGTGATACTGCGTGCTGATCACCGTGGACTCGGGACCGATCATCTCGCGTGGCGACTGCGGATTGACGAAACGTTCCAGGCCGCGCTCGCGCAGCGGGTTGAAGGTAATGATCGGGATCTGTCGCTTGCGCGCCGCCTGCAGCGGATGGAGCATGCGCGGCGCGTTGCTGCCCACGTTCTGGCCGAAGAAGAAGATGCAGTCGGTGTGCTCGAAGTCGGCCAGGGTCACGGTGCCGACAGGCACGCCGATGCTCTCCTGCAAGCCGACCGAGGTGCTCTCGTGGCACATGTTCGAGCTGTCCGGCAAGTTGTTGGTGCCATAGGCGCGGGCGAACAGTTGATACATGAACGAGGCTTCCAGGGACGCCCGTCCCGAGGCGTAGAAGACCACCTGCTGCGGATCGAGCAGACGCAACTGCGCGCCGATCTCGCGGTAGGCGTGCTCCCAGGTGGTGACCTGATAGCGGTCGCTGGCGGCATCGTAGCGCAGCGGGTGGGTCAAGCGACCGTGCTGTTCGAGCGCGTGGTCACTCCAGGTACGCAGCTCCGTCAGCGTATGGGCCTCGAAGAAGGCCGGGCCGGTGCGGTGGCGAGTCAGTTCCCAGGCAGTGGCCTTGACGCCGTTCTCGCAGATTTCAAGGCCATGGGGATCACCCGGCTTGCCCCACGCACAGCTCACGCAAGCGAAGCCCTTGGGCTTGTTCTGCTTGAGCAGCGCGCGGGGCGCGGTGGCCAGGGCCTGCTCGCGCCAGAGAATGGCCATGACCGACCTGGCCGAGCCCCAGCCGCCAGCGGCCGAGCGATAAGGTGTGTAATGCGCCTGGGGATGAATGAGCGACATGGGCCGCCTCGCTGGTCAGAGTTCAGAGGGTCTGAACGTTCGAGGAAGCCCTGCAAATTAAAGTTCAAGCGCAGTGGAGCGGCATAATCACGGCGTGCGGGTGTCTGCCTGCAACGCGGCATGGGTGTCCAGCTCTTCATTGATGAAGGCCGCGATCATGGCCCGATAAACCTGTTCGACCACCACCGGCGAAGCGCCGGTCTGCTCGGCCAATCCCCTCACTTTGCTGATCACCTGCTCGACCCGCGCCGGTGCGCGCACGTCATCGGTGGTCTTCTTGAAACGGGCGGCCTGGGTAACCAGGCCACCCCGCTTGGCGAGCAACGTCACCAGTTCGCGGTCGATCTGGTCGATACGTTGGCGAACCTGATCGAGTGAGGTGCAGGGTGCGTCCATCGGGGCGATTTCCTTTTCGTGAAGTCGAGACAAGCGCCCATTATTGCCTGACGTCAGTCTCCGCAGCCATATGCGTAGCGAAGCGCCCGACTGCCGTGACCACCTCTTGCGCACCGTCCTGGATCTCGGAAATCACCTTGCCGGCCTGGCTGGCCAAGGACAAGCCGATCTCGGCCTGCTTCCTGCTCTCGCCCATGCTCAACACCGCTTCTTCCACCAAGGCATTGTTCTTCTGCACCACCTCGACGATTTCCTCGGTGGCGACACTGGTGCGCCCTGCCAGCTTTCTCACCTCATCGGCCACCACGGCGAAACCGCGCCCCTGATCGCCAGCCCGCGCAGCTTCGATGGCCGCATTGAGCGCCAGCAAGTTGGTCTGTTGGGCGATTCCACCGATGGTCGAGACTATGGAGGTGATCAACTGCGACTGATGGCCCAGGGCTTCGACACCCGCCGAAGCGCTGCTGACCTGGGTAACGATCCGGTTCATGGTCTGCACCGTGTCGGTCACTGCTTCGGCGCCGCGCCGCGCCGAGTCATCGGTTTTGCGGGACACCTCGTAAGCCACTCCGGCCGCCGAACTGACCTCCATTTCGCGATGGACCTGCTCGGTGATATCGGTGGCGAACTTGACGATCTTGTACAACTGGCCACGCGTGTCGCGAACAGGGTTGTAGGAGGCTTCCAGCCACAGCTCACGACCGGACTTGTCCAGACGCCTGAAGCGGTCCGCGACGAAATGCCCTTCGTTGAGCTGGCGCCACAGCTGCTGATACTCCTGCGAGTTGGCATAGGCCGCGTCGCAAAAGAGGCGGTGATGCTTGCCGACGATTTCGGCCAGCGGGTATCTGACGGTGTCGAGAAAATTCTGGTTGGCGTTAAGGATGGTGCCATCCAAATCGAACTCGATCACCGCAGTAGAGCGCGACAGCGCGCTGATGAACTCATTGTCCTCGCGCGCTTTGTTGATCGCCGAGGTGACATCGATACCGTAGGCCGACATGTGGGTCACGGTGCCATCTGCCGCTTTGGTCGGACACCAGGCCGCGCGCATCCACACCATCTTGCCGTCAGCCGCGATGTAGCGGTAATCATCGCTGACCCCACGACCGTTGCGCACCGCCAACATAAAGTTCTTGTAGCACTGCAGCTCTTTCACATAGCTGGGTGCAAGGGTGCCGAGGGACTTGCCGACCAGCCGCGACGGCTCCACCCCAACCAACCGCGCGAAGTTGTCATTGACCGCCGTGATCTGCATGTCGCGGTCCACGGTGATTTCCAGCATCTGATCGCTTCGGCTGCGTTCAGCGCTGCGCAGTTGCTCCACTTCCCGTTGGAGTCGGTCGATCTCTTTCTTGAGGTTGGCGTTGAACATGTCACTTCCCTTGAGTTGGCAGGGGTCTGTGTAGGGCCAAGGATCGTCAACCCTCAGCGCTGGAGGTCATCGGGTGTACACAACACGCTAGTTCAAGGTGGCTGGAGACACGCCGCCTTTTTGTAGCCAACCTGCAAGGTCCGCCGGCGACATCGGCTTGGCGTAGTAATAGCCCTGCCCCTGATCGCAACCCCATCCGCGCAGCAGATGGTGATGCAGATCGGTTTCGATGCCTTCGGCCACCACCGTCAGGCGCAAGTCGCGCAGCAGGCTGACGAGGTTGCGGATGATGTGCCATTCGTTACTGCCCGGCTGCAGGTTGGCCAGCAGCGAGCGGTCGAGCTTGACGCTGGTGGCCGGAATCTTCCTCAGGTACACCCAGTTGCTGTAGCCACTGCCGAAGTCGTCGATGCCGATGGCCACGCCCAGCGTGCGGAAACGCTGCAGTTGTTCCTGGACCATGTCGAAGTCGGTGACCAGCGCACTCTCGGTGAATTCCAGCTCCAGGTGCCGAGGGTCGACGTCATACTCGCGCAGGGCTCGGGTGAGGTCGTCGAACAAGTGGCCGTCGGCCAGATCGAGCGCGGAAATGTTCAGCGAGACCACCATGTCCAGACCGTCGGCGCGCCAAGCGGCGAGCTGTTCGCACGCATGGCGAACCACCCAGCGGGTGATTCCGCGGATCGACGCGGTGGTTTCCGCCAGGGGGATGAACTCCGCAGGGCTGATCGAACCGAGCGCCGGATGGGTCCAGCGCAGCAGGGCTTCGACGGCCACGCAGCGATTGACCGACAGGTCGATGCGCGGTTGATAGACCAAGTGCAGTTGATCCGGTGCGATCAGCGCACCCTCCAGGGCATTGAGCAACACCGTGCTGCGGCGCAAGCTGGCATCGATCAGCGGGTCGTAGCCTAGCCAGCGTCGCTCACTGCGGCGCGCCGTGTCGGTCATGCTGGCCAGCAGCCGAAGGTTGTCGATGGAGGCGTCGGTTTCGATGCCCAACTGCAGGAAACTGATGCCGACGTCGGCGAAGACCGGCACCCTGCCACAATGCAGCGGGCGGGCCAGCGCGGCGACGATGCTGTCGAGCTGCCCTTGCAGGCTCGCGGGATCGGAGCGTTCCAATACGGTGAGAAAACTCAGGGTGCCGGTCCGATACAGGCGCGCGCCGCTCGGCAGCGCTTCGAACAGCGCCTCTTTGACCGCCAGCATGAACTGCACGAAGAATTCCACGCCCAGCGCCTTGACCAAGCCGTCCATCGCCGAGGCGGAAATCGGCTCGATGAACACGGCCGTCTGGCTCTTGAAGGCGTGCACCTCGTTCAGGTCGGCTTCGAAACGCTTGCGGTTGGGCAAGCCGGTCATCGGATCGAAGAAATGCTGTTTGTGGATGGACTTCAAGCGAGCGACCACGATGTCAGCGGCATTGACCAGCAATGCGCGATCACGCGCACTCAACGTCGGTCGCGCCTGCTGGTCGATGATGCACAGGCGGCCAAGGCTGAGCCCTGGGCTCACCACCAGGGACGCGCCAGCGTAGTAACGGATGTGAGGATCGCCGGTCACCAGCGCGTTATCGGCGAAGCGATCGTCCTGGGTGGTGTCGCAGACCTCCAGCACCGCGTCGAGCACCAGCCCATGCGCGCAGAACGACAACTCCCGTGGTGTACGCTCGGCATCCATGCCCATACGGGCCTTGAACACCTGGTAGTCGCGGTCGATGATACTGACCAGTGCGGTGGGCACACCGAAGTAGCTGCAGAGCATGGACACTACGCTGTTGAGCACAGGGTCCGAGCCGTTCGGGATCGATGACGTCAGGCGGTCCACTTCGACCAACCGCAGGCGTTCATCCTGTGCAATTGCCGAAATTCCCATGGGACCTCCAGAAATCAGGGTAAACAAGAAACGGTGTTGCATAGCGGCATATAGCCAGCTTAGACAAACAACAGCGGTGCAACATAACGGAGTTCATACGCAGCCACAGTGAAAAAAACTATTGGACGGAGGGCCACGAATAGCCTATTTGTCCGCCGGGCCAAGCTATTTTCGCCCTATACCGAGGTTGTCGGCCGCCGGGCCGATTGATTGAACATCTGTAAGCCGGAGTGTTATTTGACCCGATTCATCGGATGGACCGCCCGTGTCATCAAGCGCTGGAACGGCGCGCAGCTCAGTGTTCTGATGCGTTATCTGGGCGCACTGGCCGTCGTGGCCCTGTGCAGCTTCGCGCGCTCGCAGATGCCGGCGACGGCGCTGCCCTACCTGTTCTTCATCCCTGGCCTGATGCTGATCGGCTTCTGGTTCGGCATCGGGCCGTCGGCGCTCGGCTGCACACTGGCGGTGCTGGCGGCGCAATACTTCTTCATCGGCCCGATCGGCTTCGAGGCAGACTGGGGCTCGTGGGCCAACAGCGCCAGTTTCGGCCTGGTCACCTTCGCCATGGCGGTGGTGTGTGCGCTGTTTCGTCGCAACCTGAGGGCATTGGGTCAGGCCAACCACCGGCTGGCGGCCGAAGCTCAGCGACGCAAGGATGAGCGCGATGGTGTCTGGAACGTGTCGCCCGACCTGATCTGCACTTTGTCCGAGAACGGCGCGGTGCTGGCGATGAATCCAGCCTGGGAGATCCACACCGGCTGGACTGACCAGCAACTGCGCGACGGCGCGTTCTACAGCCTGATCGCGCCCTCGCAGATCGCCGATGCCCTGCGCAGCTTGAGCGAACGCAGCATCGCCGAACTAGACACCCAGAGCGTGCGCAGCGATGGCCAGCCGCTGCTGCTGAACTGGCGTATTGCCGGACGCGCTGGCCGCTACTTCGCCATTGCCCGAGACGTCACCCAATACCGTGAGCGTCAGCAGGCGTTCGAGCAGGTCAGCTCGCAGTTGCAGCAGAGCCAGAAGATGCAGGCGCTGGGCCAGCTCACCGGCGGCCTGGCCCACGATTTCAACAACTTGCTCACGGTCATCACCAGCACCCAGGACATGATCGAAAAGCGTCTGGCCCAGGGTCGCCACGCTGAGCTGCCGCGTTACGTCACCCTGTCCAGGACCGCCACACGGCGCGCCAGCTCGCTCACCCAGCGCCTGCTGGCGTATGCCAGACGCCAGCCGCCAGCCAGCGAAGCGGTCGATCCAGCGCTGCTGATCGACGACATGAAAGACCTGATCAGCAGAACCCTGACGCCACAGATCGACTTCCAAGTGCTGCCCGCCTGCGCGACCGTGCTTTGCTATTGCGATGTCCATCAGTTGGAAAGCGCGGTCATGAACCTGTGCCTGAACGCCCGCGACGCCATGCCCCAGGGCGGCCGTCTGCAGGTCGAGGTGGGCGTGAGCACAGTGAACAGCGAACAGGCCGATGCCGAGTTGCGCGCCGGTGAGTACGTGCTCATCCGCGTCAGCGACAGCGGCAGCGGCATGCCCCCCAGCGTGGCCGAACGGGCGTTCGAACCGTTCTTCACCACCAAGCCCCTGGGTTCAGGCACCGGCCTGGGCTTGTCGCTGGTCAGGGATTTCGTGCGCCAGGCCGGCGGCGCTGCGAGGATCGAGTCGGCGCTGGGCCAAGGTACGGTGGTCAGCCTGTTCCTGCCGGTGTACCAAGGCGCAACGGCCACGGACATTGCTGAGGACTCACCTCAAGTCTTACACCCGGAACATCGGTCACGGGGCATGGCCTTGGTCCTGGATGATGAAGCCGCGATTCGCGAACTGGTCGGCGAAGTGCTGCGGGACATGGGCTTGCAGGTCACCGAGGCGGCCACAGCCGAGCAGGCGCTGACCTGCATCGACGAACTGACGGCGCTGGAACTGATCGTCACCGACCTGATCCTGCCCGGTGGTATCAAGGGCGATGCAGTGGCCGACCGTGCCCAGGCGATACACCCGCAGGCCCGAGTGCTGTTCATTTCCGGCTTCATCGACGCGACGACAGAGATCGAGTACCGCCAAGGCCAGGTGATGCGTCTGGCCAAGCCCTTCACCGTCCATCAGTTGCAGGCCAGCGTCGGGAGACTGTTGGATCAGCAAAACAGCACGCCTCAAAAGGACGACTCATGCTCTATGTCGTGATGCTCGGTGGACGTCATCCCCGTGCCCGTATCGAAGTCCACGATGTGGTCTTCGCCCATGCGACGTCCCTCACCGACGCCTACCCGCAGCTACGCGAGGCCTGGTTTGGGAGTGCCAAGGGCCTGCATATCGACTCTTGGCTGGAAGTTGACGGTATCGATGACTATCGCATCGAGCTGAGTCATGCCGCGCCCGCTGCCGACGCCATGCGGCTGTTCTTCATCAACTTGGGTGGCTACGAACGGGGGGTATTCGGCGAAGCCCACCGGTATCTGCTGGTGGCGGCCCCGGACAAGGCTCAAGCCAAGGCCATCGGCAAGCAGCGTATGGGCAGCGGCTGGGCCAAGCCGCACACGGATGCGGTGTTGGAAGTGGATGATTGCCTGCCGATCGACCTGGTTGGCGGCCGCTATCTTCACTTGGTCGAGGGCACACACCGTGGTGTCGTGCAACGCAGCGATTACATCGTCATCTGAGTAAGGCGGTGTCGTTGCGCAGGTGATGACGTTATTCTGCTGGTCTTCTCCCTGTCACGAGCCTGTCATGTCCGCCGCCGCCCCGCCGTCCACCCTGCGCGCCGACCGGGATTCGCGCAACGCTGCCCAGGTGCTGGGGCTGTGCCTGCCCAGTGACGTACTGCTGTACCTGCTGTTGCCGATGTACGCCGAGGATTTCGGTGTCACCCTGGCCCAGGCCGGTGTGCTGCTGGCCGCCAATCGCCTGGTGCGTATCGTCGGCTACGGCTGGGTAGTGCGCTTCTATGCCCGCCACGGGGATCGCGCGGCGTGCAGCCTGGCCGCAGGGGCCGCAGCCGTTTGCGCGCTGGGCAACGCCACGCTGTCGGGGTTCGCCGCACTGTTGGTACTGCGGTTGGTTTGGGGCTTGTGCTTCGCCACCTTCAACCTCAGCACCCAGACCTTGGCCACTGCCCAGGCGCAGGGTGCAGCCCGCCGCGCCGGGCGCTCCAGGGCCACGCTGTCCATCGGGCCGATGCTGGCCCTGCCCCTGGGCGCGGTCATGGCCCAGGCCTGGGGGCCGCGCAGCGTGTTCTTCGTGCTCTGCATCAGCGCCCTCCTCGGCTTATGGCGCGCGCGGGCACTGCCTGGCGAAGGGCACTCGATTCCAGCGCGCAGCGGCCGACGGCTGCGCCTGCCGGACAGCATCGCGACCTGGTCGTTCATCGAGGGGGTGGCGCTGGACGGCCTGTTCATCTTCGGCCTGTCACTCTATGCGCAGGTGCACGTCGGCGAGTCCGGCGTGCTGGTGGCTGGTGTGCTGATGGCGGTGCGTTACCTGAGCGAGATGCTGTTCAGCCCGCTGGGTGGGCGCCTGGCCGATCGATTCGGGCCGCTGCGCATGCTGGTGCTGCTGTCACTGGCCACGGCGCTGGCGCTGCTGGTGTTCGCCAGCCAATGGCTGTTCATCGGTGCATTCTTCGTACTGCTGCTGCGCGCCCTGCAGCTACCGCTGGTGATGACCTTGGTAGCCTTGCGCAACCCCCATGAGCGCATCCAGGCCCTGGCGGGCAATGCGGTGTGGCGCGATATCGGTGCTGGCCTGGGGCCGATGCTTGCCGGTCTGCTGCTGCCGCTGGTGCCAGCGATCTGGGCGTATGGGGCTGCGGCGCTGGCGATCGCCTTGGCCGCGCTCAACTGCGCCCGATCAGCCAGAGGCTGACCGCGCGGCAGCGATCCGGGTCAGGACAACAGCGCCTGCGCGGGCACGCGGTGTCTGAGCGGCTGCTGCCAGGCCAACTGGGCCTGGACGGCAGCGGCGGCAGCCATGACCTTGTGGGTCCAGTCGCCGTCCTTGGGACAGACCACCACGACGCGGAAGCCATGGTCGTCGCCTTCGATACCAACGCCTTCGGAATCGTCCACATGCAGGTCGATGTCGAACGCCGAGGGCAGCTTCGAGGGGCCTTTTTCCACGCCCTTGGCAGCCAACACCTGCTGGTGCCGGTCACTGTTGACCACGCCATCGACATGGATGCCGTACAGCAGCAGCCAGCGGCGGATGTAGGCCGGGCTGCGCCCGGACGAGGTGTAGATCCAGATGCTGTAGCCCTGGCGGCGCAGATCGCGCATCAGCTCACGGGTGCCGCGTCGCAACGGCTCGCCGAGCCAGCGGTGCACGCAGTCGGGCAGCTTGCTGTGTTCGGTCGGGCTGTGCTCGGGCAGGCAGGCGAGCGTGTCGTCGATATCGAACGAGATGCGCACGCGCGGGCGTCTGAACAGCCGGGCCACGCCCTGGCACGCCTTGCGGCTGCCGCTGCGCCATTGATCGAACCTGGAATGACGGGCCATCAGCGCCCCTCCCCGGACAGTCGCGGCGAGGCGCGGTGCACGAAGAAGACATCGGCGTCGGGGGCCTGCGCCTCGAGGAAGGCCGCGTACTTCTTCTTGATCTTGGGCAATTCGTACAAGGCTTTCACACCATGCTTGGCAGAGTTGCGGATGACCGAGGACGGGTTGAAATAGCCCTCGGCGTTGTCCAGCGTGAGCACGAACGGCGGCAACCCGGCCCGCATCAACAGGTAGCTGACGATCAGCGACCCGGTGCGGTTGTTGCCTTCGATGAACAATTGCGGCTTGCTCAGGATACGCACGTAGACACCTGCTGCCCGCTTCCACACCGAGTCGCTGCGGTAGGAGCAGTACCAGTTGTACAAGTCCTTGATGCCACCTTCGACATTGTTGAAGAAATGCGCTTCGGTGGCGGCCAGATGCTGGGCGAACTCGCGGCGATCGGCCGGATCGGTGCCACAGAGCACGGTAGCGTTGATCTCCAGCATCAGGTTCACCTGCTGCAAATCGAACAGGTCGACGCCCCGGGCGACATAATCGTCAATCAGCGCGTAGCCTTCAAGCACATTGTTCAGCACCTCATCGGTGAACGGATCACGCGGCTCGGTAAAGTGGCGGCTCAGCTCGGCAAAACGGCCCTGCACCTCCCGCAGGGCGCGTTCCACGGCTGACAGGTCTAGACGACGTGTCGCAGGCATATTCAATCTCTGGTTACACAAAATGGAAATGCGGTCGAGGGACGCAGAGGCCATCCCTGGCCTGCGCCCCTCGACCGCCTCGGGCCAGTGACCGTCAGCTGAACTTGCCGCTGATGTAGTCACTGGTCAGTTGCTCGCGCGGGTTCTGGAAGATCTCGGTGGTCGGTCCCATCTCCACCAGATAGCCGGTGCGCGTGCCCTGGGAAATATCCACCGAGAAGAAGGCCGTGGTATCAGCGACACGGATGGCCTGCTGCATGTTGTGGGTGACCAGGGCGATGGTGTAGTCCTTCTTCAGCTCGACCATCAGTTCCTCGACCCGCCGGGTGGCGATCGGGTCCAGTGCCGAGCACGGCTCGTCGAGCAGCAGCACTTCCGGCTCGGTGGCAATGGCGCGGGCGATGCACAGACGCTGCTGCTGGCCACCGGACAATGACAGGCCACTGACCTTGAGCTTGTCCTTGACCTCGTCCCACAGCGCGGCGCCCTGCAGGGCGTGCTTGACGCGGTCGCCGATATCGCCCTTGTAGCGGTTCAGGCGCAGGCCGAAAGCGACGTTGTCGAAGATGCTCATCGAAAACGGGTTCGGCTGCTGGAACACCATGCCGATGTAGCGACGCACCACAACCGGATCGACACCCTTGCCGTAGACGTCCTGGCCGAGAAAGTGCACATGGCCTTCGAAGCGAAACCCCTTCACCAGGTCGTTCATGCGGTTCAGGCTTCGCAGCACGGTGCTCTTGCCGCAGCCGGAGGGACCGATGAAGCCGGTGATCTTGTTCTTCTCGATCGGCACATGGCTGTCACGCACGGCCATGAAGTTGCCGTAGAAGATCTTGTCCAGCTTGCAGTCCATCACCACTGGTGCCTGGTCGACCAACGGTGCGGCACGTTGCGCAGTCGATACGTTCAAGTTATAGGCTCCCGTACTCAATACTTAGGCTTGCCGAAAATACGGCTGAGAATATTCACGACCAGCACGATCATCACCAGCACCAGCGAGGCCGCCCAAGCGAGCTCCAGCTGGTTGTCGAAGGGCATGCCGGAGAAGTTGTAGATCAGTACCGCCAGCGACGCGGTGGGGTTCATCACCGCCAGGCTGCCGTCGTGGTAGATCCAGTAGTTGCTGAACAAGGCGGTGAACAGCAGCGGCGCGGTTTCACCGGCGGCGCGTGCCACAGCCAGCATGACCCCGGTCAAGATCGCCGGCATACCGGTGGGCAGGACGATCTTCCAGATCACCTGGGCGCGGGTACAGCCCATGCCGTAGGCGGCGTCTTTCATGATCTTGGGCACCATTTTCATGGCCTCCTCGGCGGTCAGCACCACGATCGGCAGCATCAGCACGGCCAGGGCGATGCCGCCTGCCGGGGCCGAGTAGGTGCCAGTGGTCATCACCACCAAGGCGTAGGCGAACACGCCGGCGAGGATCGACGGCAGGCCGGTGAGCATCTTCGCGGCGAAGCGCGACGCGTTGGCCAGCTTGCTGTCCGGGCCAAGCTCGGCGAGGAAGATCGCCGCGAGGATGCCCACGGGCACGGCGATGGCCGCGGCGATACCGACCATGACGAAGGTACCGGCCATGGCGTTACCGAAGCCGCCGCCCATCTCGAAGCCGGTCGGCGGCAGCTCGGTGAACACCTCCAGGCTCAGCCGCGCACCGCCACGGGTGATCAGCATGTACAGCACGGAAATCAGCGGCACGCTGGCCAGCAAAGCCACGCACCACACCAGGGTGGTCAGGCTCAGGCTGCGCAGGGCGCGGCCTTCGAAACGGCGCTGCAGGCTCGGCATTGCGGCCACGGGGGTGGTGAGGTTGGTCATGATTTATGTCCCCGCTGGGCGTACAGCATGATCAGCGATCCGACGACGTTCACCAGCAAGGTGATGAACATCAGGACCAGGGCGGCGTACATCAACACCTCCACCTCGTTCGGGCCGGCCTCCGGGAAATTCAGCGCCAGCAGCGCCGCCAGGGTGTTGGCCGGGGCGAACAGCGACAGGGTGATGGTGTTGGCGTTGCCCACCAGCATGGCCAGCGCCATGGTCTCGCCCAGGGCACGGCCCAGGCCTAGCACCAGCGAGCCGAAGATACCGGTGGCAGCCGAAGGCACCATGACCTTGAGAATGGCTTCCCAGTGCGTGGTGCCCATGCCGTAGGCAGCCTGTTTGGTCTTCATCGGCACGCTGGTCAGGGCATCCTGGGACACTGCGGCCACGGTGGGCAGAATCATGATCGCCAGCACCAGCGCCGCCGGCAGCAGGCCGGGACCGCTGAGCGACGAGCCGAAGAATGGAATCCAGCCCAGTTCGCTGTTCAGCCAGGCGGTCAGCGGCCGGATGGCCGGAATCACCACGTAGATGCCCCACAGGCCATAGACCACGCTGGGGATGGCCGCGAGCAACTCGACGATGGTGCGAAACACCGCCGCCAGCCGCGGGGGAAGAAAGTCCTGGGTCAGGAAGATTGCCATGCTGACGCCGAAGAAGCCGGCGATCAACAACGCGATCAAGGCGCTGTACAGCGTGCCCCAGATCGCTGGCAGAATGCCGTATTTGCCTTGGTTAACATCCCAGACGCTGCCGAAGATAACGTCGAAGCCATGCTTCTCCATACCTGGCAGGGCCTTGCGCCCGACCTCGTAGATCAGCGCGAAGACCAGCGCCAGCACCAGCACCACGCCGATGCGGGCCAGGGCACGGAAGGTCCGGTCGACCAGGAAATCCTTCGCTGAAGGCGGCTGGCAGGCGGAATCGGGGTTATCCGGAATGGCAAAGGGTGTGTTCATGAATGGTTTCCGGGACAGGGGGAAGGCGCGCGACGAGCGCCTCACGCTACGCCGCGCGCAACCTGACGAGTCTTACTTGATGTTCTCGGCGGCCTTGCGAACCTTCTCGACCACCGACGCCGGCAGCGGGATGTAACCCATCGAGTCGGCGATCTTCTGGCCTTCGGTCAAGCTGTACTCGACCATTTCACGCATGGCCTTGGCCTTGGCCGGGTTGCCGTTGTCCTTGCGGAAGATCATCCAGGTGTAGGACGTGATCGGATAGGACTTGGCGCCATCCGGATCCGGCAGCCAGGCCACCAGGTTCTCCGGCATGTTCACCGCCGCCAGCGCCTCGGCACCGCTTTCGGCGTTCGGCACTACGTACTGGCCAGCCTTGTTCTGCAGGGCAGCGAAGTCGACCTTGGCCAGCTTGGCGAAGCCGTACTCGATGTAGCCGATGGCACCTGGGGTCTGGCGTACGGTGGCGGTCACGCCATCGTTCTTCGGCGACTTGATGAACTTGTCGGTCGCCGGCCAGTTGACGGTGTTGCCCTCACCCAGGGTCTGCTTGAAGTCTGGATTGATGGCCGACAGGTGCTTGGTGAACACCGCGGTGGTACCGCTGGAGTCAGCGCGCACGACGACGGTGATCGGCGTGGCCGGCAGTTTCAGCTCAGGGTTGGCGGCAGCGATCTTCGGATCGTTCCACTGGGTGATCTTGCCCAGGAAGATGTCCGAGTAGACCTCGCGCGGCAGCTTCAAGCCCTTGGGGTTGCCCGGCAGGTTGTAGGCCAGGACGATCTCGCCCGCGGTCATCGGCAGCAACTGCACGCCTTCTGCCACCTTGGCAATTTCTTCGTCTTTCATGGCCGAGTCGCTGGCGGCGAAATCGACGGTCTTGTTCAGGAAGTCCTGGACACCGGCACCGCTACCTTTTGACTGGTAGTCGACGGTGACGCCGTCGGTCTTCTTGCTGAAATCCTTGAACCAGGTCAGGTAGATCGGGGCCGGGAAGCTGGCGCCGGAACCTGTCAGGCGGACGTTCTCTGCAGCGAAGGTCGAAGTGGCGCTGAGCGAGACCGCAACGGCGAGTGCAGCAGATTTCATCAGGCGTATCATGGAAAAGCGCTCCGTGTGATGGCCGGGACACTGTGCAGCAGCTGTGTGACAACTTTGTGACTATTGAATGGCAGAGTTGCTGGTCATCGCCGTTGGTCGTGGCGAAATGCCTGCAATGCGAACCTGTGCAACCCCGCCGCAGTCCCCTCTTCAGGCACCGAAAAAGAGCGCCAAGGGCCCGTGATGCCCTCTGTCCTGACCTGGAGAATCTCGATGACCGACCAAGCCCCGCTTCCTCCACACCGCTGCGCTTCGAGCCCGGCTTCGAGCAGATCCCCGACGACGAGGCGCAGACCAGCCAGGAGCTGGCCGACACCCTGAGGTCGATCATGCAGAAGACCTTCGAGGACCGCGGCCACGCCGACCGCAGCGTCCACGCCAAGGGCCACGGCCTGCTGCAAGGCACCCTGACCGTGCTCGACAACCTGCCGCCGCACCTGGCCCAGGGCGCCTTCGCCAAGCCCGGCACGCTGCCGGTGTACCTGCGCCTGTCCACCAATCCGGGCGATATTCTCGACGACAAGGTCTCTACCCCGCGCGGCCTGGCGATCAAGCTGGTCGGCGTGGAGGGTCCGCGCCTGCCGGGCAGCGAAGGCGACATCACGCAGGACTTCGTCATGCAGAACGCCAAGGCCTTCACCGCCGCCACGCCCAAGCAGTTCCTCAAGACCTTGAAACTGCTGGCCAAGACCACCGACAAGATGCCGCGCACCAAAGAAGTGATGTCGGCCGTGCTGCGCGGCACCGAGGCGGTGATCGAGGCGCTGGGCGGTGAGAGCGGCACGCTCAAGAGCCTGGGCGGCCATCCGCAGACTCATATCCTTGGCGAAACCTTCACCACTGTGGCGCCGCTGCTGTATGGCGACCACTACGCCAAGCTGGCACTGGTGCCAGTGTCCCCGGCGCTCACCGCACTGACCGACCAACACCTGGACTTCGACGGTGACCCCAACGGTCTGCGCTCGGCCGTGACCCGCTACTTCGAGCAACAAGGCGGGGAGTGGGAGCTGCGGGTGCAATTGGCCACCGACCTGGAAAAGATGCCGATCGAAGACGCCTCGGTAGAGTGGCCGGAAGACCTCAGCCCCTACGTGACGGTCGCGCGCGTCGAGGTGAAACCGCAGTTCACCTGGTCCGACGACAAGGTCAGGACGATCGACGACGGGATGGCGTTCAGTCCCTGGCACGGCTTGGCCGCACACCGCCCACTGGGCGGCGTGATGCGCGTGCGCAAGCCCTCTTATGAAATGTCGTCGGCGTTCCGCGCTCGTCACAACGGTTGCCCGATCCACGAGCCCAAAGGCTAGCGTCCGACGGGATCGGCACACGCGGTCGGAACGAACGATTGGCGTCCTGGGCCGTCATAAAAATTGCCCATGGACGCCGCCGAGGAACCTTGCATGACCCGACCCGATGATGCCTACATCCAGTGGCTGGAAGAGCGCTCGATGCTGCAAGCCTCCCAGCAGCGCGCCCGCCTCTATGCCGGCCAGTCGCGCCTGTGGCAGAACCCCTACGCCGAAGCCCAGCCGCGCCGCGCCAGCGAAATCGCCTCGGTGTGGCTGACGGTCTACCCCGACGCCATCATTGCCCCGGAGGGTAGCAGCGTGCTGTCCGCCCTGGGCCACGAAGCCCTGTGGAAGCGCCTGTCCGAAATCGGCATCCAGGGCATCCACACCGGCCCGATCAAGCAGTCAGGCGGCATCAGCGGTCGGCAGACCACCCCCAGCATCGACGGCAACTTCGACCGCATCAGCTTCGATATCGACCCGCTGTACGGCACCGAGCAGGAACTGGTGCAGATGAGCCGACTGGCCGCCGCGCACAATGCGGTGACCATCGACGACCTGATTCCCTCGCACACCGGCAAAGGCGCGGACTTCCGCTTGGCCGAGCTGGGGCATGGCAGCTATCCCGGTCTCTACCACATGGTCGAGATCCGCGAAGAAGACTGGTCGCTGCTGCCCGACGTGCCGCCGGGCCGTGACGCGGTCAACCTGCTGCCGGCCGTTTGCGATGAACTCAAGCAGCGCCATTACATCGTCGGTCAGTTGCAGCGGGTGATCTTCTTCGAGCCCGGTGTCAAGGAGACCGACTGGAGCGCCACCCCGCCGATCGTCGGGGTGGATGGCAAGACCCGACGCTGGGTCTATCTGCACTACTTCAAGGAAGGCCAGCCGTCGTTGAACTGGCTGGATCCCACTTTCGCGGCCCAGCAGATGATCATCGGTGACGCCCTGCACGCGCTCGATTGCCTCGGCGCGCGCGGCCTGCGCCTGGATGCCAATGGCTTCCTCGGCGTGGAGATTCGCGCTGAAGGCACTGCCTGGTCCGAAAGCCATCCGCTGTCGCTGACCGGCAACCAACTGATCGGCGGCATGATCCGCAAGGCCGGCGGCTTCAGCTTCCAGGAGCTGAACCTGACCCTGGACGACATCGCGCAGATGTCCAAGGGCGGCGCCGACTTGTCTTATGACTTCGTCACTCGCCCGGCCTACCAGCACGCGCTGCTCACCGGCGACACCGAATTCCTGCGCCTGATGCTCAAGGAGATGCACGCGTTCGGCATCGACCCGGCCTCCTTGATCCACGCCTTGCAGAACCACGACGAACTGACCGCCGAACTGGTGCATTTCTGGACCCTGCACGCCCATGACATGTACCTGTACAAGGGCCAGACCCTGCCTGGCAGCGTGTTGCGCGAGCACATTCGCGAAGAGATCTACGAACGCGCCTCCGGCGAGCATGCGCCCTACAACCTGCGCTTCGTCACCAACGGCATTTCCTGCACCACCGTCAGCCTGATTACCGCAGCACTGGGGATTCGCGACCTGGAGCAGATCGGCGCGGCCGATATCGAAAGGATCCAGCGGGTGCATCTGCTGCTGGTGATGTACAACGCCATGCAGCCGGGGGTGGTGGCAGTGTCCGGCTGGGACATGGTCGGCGCCCTGCCCTTGCCCGCCGAAGCGGTGGCCGAGCGCATGGGTGATGGCGACACGCGCTGGATTCACCGGGGCGGCTACGACCTGGCGGGGCTGAATCCAGACGCGCAGGCCTCGGTGCGCGGCATGCCACGCGCTCGCAGTCTGTATGGCAGCCTGGATGAGCAGCTGCAGCGTCCGGATTCGTTCGCCAGTCAGGTCAAGAAGCTGTTGGCCGTGCGTCAGGCCTACGGCATCGCGGCCAGCCGCCAGGTATTGGTGCCCGAGGTCAGCAGCCCCGGCTTGCTGGTGATGGTCCATGAGTTGCCGGCGGGCCGTGGCACCCAGATCAGCGCGTTGAACTTCGGCGCCGAGCCCATCAGCGAAACCTTGCAACTGACCGGTTTCCAACCCGGCCCGGTGGTGGACATGATCAACGAAACCGTCGAAGGCGACCTGGATGAGGACGGCAAGCTGCTGATCAACCTCGATCCGTTCGAAGCCTTGTGCCTACGTATCGTCAACAGCAGCGGCCACCACGCCTGAAGTCGCGCTGGCAGCCCCGCAGGCAACGATTGCCGGGGCTGCCCATCCCTACTGCATCATGGCTTCGCACTGATGGCCTGGCGGACTTCACGCACCTCATCAGCGCTGACCGCCGCCGCTTGGTTGGACCAGCCCTGACGCAGGAACGACGCCAACTCCGCCACCTCCTGGTCGTCGAGTCGCTCGGCGAAGCCTGGCATCGGCAGCACCGAAGGCGCTCGGGCGGTCGAAGGGGTGCTGGCGCCTTGAAGAATGACCTGGATCAGCGCCTGCGGGCTTTGGGCATTCACCACGGTGGCGCCGTCCAGACGCGGGAACACCTGCTCGGCACCTCGGCCGGAGACGAAGTGGCAGGCGTTGCAGTTGTCCAGGTAAAGGCGCTCGCCCAGGGTCAGATCCTTGGCCGCCGTGAGCTTGGCCGCCGTCTGTGCACTGCGCGCCTCATTGTCCTGCCCAGATGCGGTGTCAGTCGGCGCCAGCGACTTGAGGTACGCCGCCATGGCCTGCAGGTCGGTGTCGCTCATGTGCGAAGTGCTGTGCAGGATGACGTCGGTCATTTCGCCGGCCACCGCGGCCTTGGCATTGCGCCCGGTGCCCAGGTAGTCGACCAGTTCCTGCGTGCTCCAGTGCGGCAGGCCGCGCAACGCTGGCACATTCCAGCCGTTGAGCTGGGTGCCGGAGAGGTACACAGGTGAGCGTTCGTCCAAGGCCTTTTCCTGAAGGGTCAGCGCACGCGGCGTGTGGCAGGAACCACAGTGGCCCAGTCCCTGCACCAGGTAAGCACCGCGGGCGATGTCGCGCGGTTCGTTAGCGGGCGTTTCAGGCGTCGGCGCGGGTGCGAACAGTGCACGCCAATAGGCCAGAGGCCAACGGATCGACAGCGGCCAGGGCACAGCGTTGGCCTTGTTGGCCTGCTCCACCGCTGGCACGCCTTGCATGAAGTAGGCATAGAGCGCCTGCGTGTCGGCATCGGTGACCTTGGCATACGACGGATACGGCATGGCCGGGTACAGCGCACTGCCGTCGTGACCGACACCGCGACGCAACGCGCGCTCGAACTCACCGTAGGTCCAGCCACCAATCCCGGTACGCTTGTCTGGCGTGATGTTGGTCGAGTACAGCGTACCGATCGGCGACGCGATACCCAGCCCTCCAGCGAAGGCTTTGCCGCCCTCGCGGGCCGTGTGGCAGGCCACGCAGTCGCCGACCCTGGCCAGGTAGGCGCCCTGCTCGATCAGCTCAGGCGTGACGGCCACGCTCATCTGCGCCTGGGCATCGCCCACACGGTTCAGCCAGACGGCCAGCAGCCAGGCCAGGCATGCCGCCACCAGGACCAGCACCAGCAACTTGAGCAGCCACGAGCGCTTGCGGTGTTTCATCGCGGCCCCCCTCATGCCTGCACCAACGGGCCGGGGTTCTTCAAGTACTGATCCTTGATGGCCTGGGCCGAAAACAGCGTCAACGCCCCGATCAGCGCCGTCGGATTGGCCTGGAAGTTCTGCGGGAAGGCATTACCGCCAGGCACGAACACGTTGTGCACGTCCCAACTCTGCAGATAGCGGTTCAGCGCGCTGGTGCGTGGCGAGTCGCCCATCACCGCACCGCCGACGTTGTGGGTGGAGACGTACTTGGTGATGTCCCAGTGGTCATCCATGCCGAGGAAGTTCTCGCTATAGCTGTCCGGTCCCAATTCGCGGGTGATGTCGCGCACGATGCCGCGCAGGTACTGCTGCAACTTCAGCTCGTTGGGCTTCCAGTCGAAGGTGATACGCAGCAGTGGCTGACCCCAAGGGTCTTTGTAGGTCGGGTCGAGGTCGACGTAGTGGCCTCGGTAGGACATGCAGCCGGTGGAGATGCTGACCTTCATCGAGTGCCCGTACCAGTCCTGCATGCCTTCCTTCCAGGCCTGCCCCCACTGCGGCGTGCCGGCCGGCAGCGCGGTGCCGATCGGCGCACCGGTGGCTTGGGAACTGTGGATCTTGGCGCCGCCGATGATGCCCAGGCCCGGCCCGTCGAAGTTGCCCGGAGAGATGTCGTTGAACATCTGCCCGGTGGCCCCGGCGGTGGCGAAGGGGTTGAAGCGCCGGCCTTTGAAGAACAAGGTGGTGTCGCCGACGCTGAGGTACGCGTAGTTACGACCTACCACGCCTTCGCCGCTGATCGGATCATAGGGCTTGCCGATACCCGACAGCAGCATCAGCCGCACATTGACGAACTGGAACGCGGCCAACACCACGATCCGCGCAGGCTGGAACACTTCATTGCCTTGGCCGTCGATGTAAGTGATGCCACGGGCCGTCTTGCCATCAGGGTGCAGTTCGACCCGCAGCACATTGGCGTTGACCCGGTAATCGAAATTGTCCATGCGCTTGAGTGCATCGAGCACGGCGGTCTGCGGCGAGGCCTTGGAGTAGTTCAGGCACGGGTACTTGCTGCAGAACCCGCAGTAATTGCACGGCGCGATCTGATTGCCGTAGGGGTTCTTCCAGGCCCGCGACACATTGGCCGACGGGTTGGGAAATGGGTGGTAACCCAACGTGCGCGCCGCTTGGGCGAACATCGTGTTGTTCAGCGTGTCCTCGAGCGCCGGCAGTGGAAAAGGACTGGAGCGCGGTCCCTCGAACGGGTCGCCGCCGACCATGATCTGCCCGCCGAGGTTGCCGGTGTTGCCCGACAGGCCACAGATCTTGTCGAAACGGTCGAGGAACGGCTCGATCTCTTCCCAGGTGAAGGGGTAATCCTGGATCTGCATGTCGGCGGGCAGCACACCTGGAGCGTAGGCTTGATCGGCGTAGGTCTTGAGCTTGAGGTCGGTCGGCGTGGGTCGGATCAGCACGCCAGTCCAGTGCAGACCAGAGCCGCCGACCCCAGTGCCCGGCACGAAAGCGCCCCACTGGCGGGTGGGCAACGCGGTGCCTTGCAGGTTGTGGCGCACCGTCAGCGCGCCATCCTTGGGTGCGAGCATGATCTTGTTGCGTACCCCATAGGCATACTGATCGGCCGGCTTGGGGTAGCTGAAATCGGCATTGCGGCGGTCCTCGCCACGCTCGAAGGCGCGAACCTTGAGGCCGGCCTGGGCCAGTTCGATGCTCATCAGCGAGCCGGTCCAGCCCAGGCCGACCACAGCCACGTCGACTTCGTCATTGGTTAGCGTTGCCATGCACACCCCTTGCTTGCGAAAACGTCGGAAACCCGGCTCATGCCCGCTCTCCCGTCAGGCTCACCGGCCCGAGCGGGTAGACCACTTCGTGCTGCGCCACCCACTCCAGATAGCTGGCCCGCGCGCCTGGGAAACCGATGGCGACCCAAGCCTTCATGCCCTTGTTGCCGCCATAGATCGGGTCGGCCAGCCAGCCCTGGCGGGTCAGGTTGAGCAGCTCGTTGAAGAACAACGTGCTGCTCATCAACGGCTCGCCGTGCTCGGCGAAGTCGATCTCGCCCGCCTGCAGGCGATGCAACGTCTGCTCCTGCGCGCCCAGCGACAACAGCGCAAAGGGATGGCCATAGTTCATCAGCGAGGCGTGCTCCACGGCAGAAATGCCTTTGTGGAAAATCTCCTGCAGGGTGTAGGGCAACTGATAGCCCAACGTCGCCGGCGCCTGGGGCTCGAAGGGGCCTTGCAGGTAGACCTCGCTGCCCAGGCCCGCTGCCAGTTGCTGGTCGATGAAGATCGGTACATTGGTTTCCAATGCGCCGGGACCACGGCCGTCGGCGGGGATCAGGCGGTCGCAGGCAGCCAGCAGAAAAGTCCACTCACTGCGGCTGAAAAAGGTCGGGGAATAACGCTCAAGGCTCGGCGCGATCATCTCGGCGGCCAGCGCCGCGCTCAGGCCCTTGACGGTGACGCCCAGCGCCGGCAAGGCGATCAAGGACGACAGCAGGAACTTGCGGCGTGAAGATTGTTTGGCTGACAACATCGGTTTCCACCTGTGACCAAGCACTCAGCATCGCCGTGCCGGCCTGCTCCAAGCAGGGGCACGAAAACGAATTGCAGCGTGCAGGCGTTGGATAACGCGCGGCAGGGATACAGGCCCTGGCGCGTCGAGTTACAAAATGTTACCCAAAGTGGACCCGCTTACGTGCGACATCGTTCCGCCAAGATGTCAGCCATTTGCCATCACCACGGACGATCCATCGACAGCGGCACCCGCAGCGGCGCCAGCGGGCCGTCGCGCAAGCCGCACATTTCGTCGTGAACCACGTGTTGCACCAGCCAGCACGGCAGCGTCGGGGTATCGGCCAGCACCTGGCGTACTTCGGTGGTAGAGCGCAGGCGCATCACCTCGCCGTGTTCGTCGTGCAGCGACAGCGGGCCGTCGCCGGTGAACGCACGCAGCACGTAGAAGCCGCCTTCCAGGGACAGCACTTCCAGTTCGTTGATGCGGCCGGCCGCGGCCATCTCGTTCAGTTGCTGAATGTTCATGGGACCTCGCACGCCTATCGGTTTAGGATGATCAGCGTGCAAAGTTGTACACGCTTGATTATTTGTACAAGCTCAGCCCGATTAATTCCCAAAATCTCATGAGATCGACAGGAGTCGAAGATGGCATTGATTGCAGAGCTGCCAGGTCCAGGTCAGGTGCTGGTCTGCGGCGCCAGTCGCGGCATCGGTCTCGCGCTGTGCCAACGCCTGCTGGCACGCAGCGATGTCGAACGGGTATTCGCGGTATCGCGTCGAGCCTCCGCCAGCCAGGCGCTTCAGACGCTGGCGCAACAACACCCTGGCCGCCTGGTGCTGCTGGACTGCGATGCCCGTGACGAGTCGGCACTGGCCGACCTGGCCAGCACCCTGCGCCAGCAGTGCAGCCATCTGCACCTGGTGCTGTGCACCCTGGGCGTCCTGCATGAGGCGCCGGCCCGGCCCGAAAAGTCACTGGCGCAGTTGGACCTGGCCAGCCTGCAGGCGGCGTTTCTCAGCAACAGCTTCGCGCCGATCCTGTTGCTCAAGCACCTCGCGCCACTGCTGCGCCAGCATCCGGCCACCTTTGCCGCACTCTCGGCGCGGGTCGGCTCCATCGGCGACAATCACCTCGGCGGTTGGTACAGCTACCGGGCCAGCAAGGCGGCGCTGAATCAACTGCTGCGCACCGCGAGCATCGAGTTGCGGCGACTGAATCCGCTGTCGACGGTGCTGATGCTGCACCCCGGCACCACCGACACCGACCTGTCCCAGCCCTTCCAAGCCAATGTGCCGGCAGAGCGACTATTCGAACCGGCCTTCACGGCCGAGCGCCTGCTGGACCTGGTCGCCCGTCACGGCCCTGCGCACAACGGTGCGTTCCTGGCCTGGGACGGGCAGCCGATCGAGTGGTGAGCGGGCCTGGAACCTATCGCCTGACGCCACAGTCATTGTGCTCAGAGACTGCCTGATCAGGAGCCGACGGCCACCCCACTCATCGACCACCTGGGTTCACTTCGTTTGCACCGACTCACGGCGCCGCCGCTCGCGCGGCCCGTGTCCTGCTCTTGGGCCTCATCGAGATGCCATCTTGGACAACCACACCCCTCTCGCTTCGCACCAACGCGGCCTGGACTGGCTGAACTTCTTCCTCGCCGATGTCCGTGACGGCCTGGGCCCCTACCTGGCGATTTACCTGCTGGCCGTGCACCAATGGCAGCCGGCGAGCATCGGCCTGGTGATGAGCCTGGCCGGGATCGCCGCGCTGGTGGCGCAGACCCCAGCCGGAGCGCTGATCGACCGCACCCCGGCCAAACGGGCGGTGGTGGTGATCGCGGCCCTGCTGGTGACCGGCAGTTGCCTGCTGCTGCCGCTGATGGCCTCGTTCAGCCTGGTGGCCCTGACCCAGACCATCAGCGCCCTGGCCGGCTCGGTGTTCGCACCGGCCATCGCCGCCATTTCTCTGGGCATCACCGGGCCCAAGGCGTTCACCCGGCGCATGGGTCGCAACGAATCGTTCAACCATGCCGGCAACGCCTTCTCGGCGCTGCTGGCGGGGGGGCTGGCCTATCTGTACGGGCCGGTGGTGGTGTTCTACCTGATGGCCGTGATGACGGTGGCCAGTATCATCGCCGTGAGCCGCATTCCGGCAGCGGCGATCGATCACCAGGTGGCGCGGGGGCTGGGTCACGGGCCAGCCGGGGACGCTGCGCCCGCCGGCTTCAAGCTGCTCTTGCACAACCGTACCCTGCTGCTGTTCGCCGTGTGCTGCGCGTTGTTCCACCTGGCCAACGCAGCCATGCTGCCGCTGGTGAGCCAGAAGCTGTCGCAGGTGGACCTGCGCCTGGCCACGCCCTTGACCTCGGCCTGCATCGTCGCCGCACAACTGGTGATGGTGCCGATGGCGCTGCTGGTGGGCGCCAAGGCCGAGCACTGGGGACGCAAGCCGTTTCTGCTGGTGGGCTTCCTGATTCTGCCGCTGCGCGGTGCGCTGTACGTGGTCTCGGACAATCCGTTCTGGCTGGTCGGGGTGCAATTGCTCGACGGCATTGGCGCCGGGATTTTCGGCGCGCTGTTCCCGATCATCGTCAAGGACCTGACCGAGGGCACCGGCCGCTTCAACATCAGCCTCGGCGCCTTGACCGCGATCTTTGGCCTGGGCGCAGCGTTGAGCCCCGGCATCGCTGGCCTGGTGGTGCAGTCCTCAGGCTATGATGCGGCCTTTCTGACCCTGGCCGGAATCGCCGCCGTGGCCTTCGTGCTGGTGCTGGTGGCCCTGCCGGAAACCCACCCCCGTTCGAGCGATACGCCGACGGTCATGCCGACCCCCGCTGGAAACTGAACCACCCATGAGTTTTTCTACGAGCACCTTGATTATCTGGACGGTGGCCGCGTTGGCCACCGGCGGCGTCATCCTGCGCCCATGGCGCATCCCCGAATACGTCTGGGCACTGGGCGGGGCGCTGCTGCTGACCGTGCTGGGGCTGATTCCACTACCCGCCGCGCTGCACGCCGTAGCCGAAGGTGGCGACGTCTATCTGTTCCTCATCGGCATGATGGTGTTGGCCGAACTGGCGCGCCAGGAAGGGCTGTTCGACTGGTTGGCGCGCTATGCCGTGGTGCACGCGCGCGGCTCCGGCCAGCGCCTGTTCGACCTGGTGTTCCTGGTCGGCACCCTGGTCACCGTGTTCCTGTCCAACGACGCCACCGCCGTGGTGCTGACCCCTGCCGTGTATGCAGCGTGCAAGGCAGCGAAAGCCAATCCCCTGCCCTACCTGTTCATCTGCGCGTTCCTCGCCAACGCCGCCAGTTTCGTGCTGCCGATCTCCAACCCGGCCAACCTGGTGGTGTTCGGCAGCCAGATGCCGCCGCTGCTGGACTGGTTGCGTCAGTTCAGCCTGCCGTCATTGGCGGCCATCGTGCTGACCTACCTGGCCCTGCGCCTGACCCAGCGCCAGCAGATCAGCCAGCCACTGGCACTGAGCATCGACCCGCAACCGCTGTCGCGGGGCGCGCGCCTGTGCGCGCTCGGCATCGTGCTGACGGGCGCGCTGCTGTTGTTGGCTTCGGCCCTGGATACACCGCTGGGCCTGCCGACGTTCTGTGCCGGGGTGGCGACCACCGCGCTGATCCACCTGAGCCAGCGGCGCAGCCCGATGCCAGTGCTGCGGCAGGTGGCCTGGGGCGTCCTGCCTCTGGTGGCGGGCTTGTTCGTGCTGGTCGAAGCCGTGGCCCAGACCGGCATAATCCGCCAGTTGGCCCAGTCCTTGGCGGCGCTGGCCCACGACGCACCGACCCAGGCAAGTTGGGCCGCCGGCATTGGCGTGGCAATCGCCAGCAACCTGATGAACAACCTGCCCACTGGGCTGATCGCCGGCTCCATGGGGCACTTGGCCGAATTGCCGGTGCAGACCACCGCTGCACTGCTGATTGGCGTGGACCTGGGGCCGAACCTGTCGATCACCGGCTCGCTGGCCACCCTGCTGTGGCTGGTCGCCATTCGCCGGGAAGGCGAACAGGTCGGCGCCTGGCAGTTCCTGCGCCTGGGCATGGTAGTCATGCCGCCCGCACTGCTGGCGGCACTGCTGGCACTGACGCTGTAACGAGGACCAATTACTGAATTAATTTCATTAGTTTCGGGAATTAATGCCAGAAACGGGAAATGGATTAACGAATAGACTGATCGGCCTTTACATCGAGCCCGATCATGTCCGTCTACCAAACGCCCCCTCTGGCAGCACCTTCCACGCAGAAGACCGGGATCAGCATCGCGATCCTGGCCTTCTCGGCTTTTCTGATCGTCACTACTGAATTCCTCATCGTCGGCTTGCTGCCGCAGATCGCGCGCGATCTGGATCTGTCGGTTTCAGCCGCCGGGCAACTGGTCACTCTGTTCGCCTTCACCGTCATGCTGCTCGGTCCGCCCCTGACCGCCGCGCTCTCCCACCTCGACCGCAAGCGCCTGTTCATCGCGATCCTGTGCCTGTTCGCGGCGACCAACGCCTTGGCCGCCGTGGCGCAGAACTTCACCGTGCTGGCAATCGCCCGCATCGTGCCGGCCATGGCGCTGCCGGTGTTCTGGGGCACGGCGAGCGAAACCGCCGGGCATCTGGCCGGAAAACAGCACGCCGGGCGCGCGGTTGCCAGGGTCTACCTGGGCATCTCGGCGGCCATGTTGCTGGGCATTCCACTGGGCACGGTCGCCTCGACGCTGATCGGCTGGCGCGGGGCGTTCTGGGTGCTGGCCGGGCTGTCGTTGCTGATGGCCGTGGCCCTGTGGTGGCTGATGCCCCAGGTCGCCCGCACGGCGAAACTGGACCTGCGCCAGCAGGCGACGATCTTCAAGGACGCCTATTTCGTGGGCAATGTGCTGCTGTCGGTGGTGGTCTTCACGGCGATGTTCATCGGCTACACCTACCTGGCCGATCTACTGGAGCGCGTGGCTGGCGTGCCGCCCGCGCAGGTCGGCTGGTGGTTGATGGGCTTCGGCGCGGTCGGCCTGATCGGCAACTGGATCGGCGGCAAGCTCGTCGATCGCTCGCCGCTCAATGCCACCCGGTTGTTCCTGATCCTGCTGGCGCTGGGTATGGCAGCGTTGGTTCCCGTCGCCCACTCCACCGTGCTGCTGTGCGCCGTGCTGGGGCTGTGGGGCATCGCCAACACCGCGCTGTACCCCATCTGTCAGGTGCGGGTGATGGCCTGCGTGTCGCAGGCCAAGGCCCTGGCGGGCACCAGCAACGTGTCGGCGGCCAATGCCGGCATCGGCCTGGGCGCAATCATCGGCGGGCTGACCCTGACGCACCTGGGCACCGACTGCCTGGGCTACGTGGCCGCCTGCGTCGCGCTGCTGGCCTTGGTGCTGTTGGCGGTGGTTCGGCGGCTCGCGCCCTGACCGGCAGCGCTCATTGTGCCGTGTCAGGCGGCGCAGGCCGTCTGCCGTGGGCGCACAGGCGCGGCGCCAGGTAGTCGAGCAGGGCGCGGACCTTGGGCAGGTTTTCCCGGCTCTTCAACCAGACCAGGTTGATCGGCAAGCCATCGGTGGACAGTTCAGGCAACACCTCCACCACGCTGCCTTGCTCCATGTGCGGTTGGGTCAGCCAGGTGGGCAACTGGGCGATACCGAGCCCCGCCAACACGGCCGCCACCTCGCCTTCGCCATCGCCGACGGCGATGCGCGAAGGCATGCTGCGTCGTTCGATATCCCCGGCCTCGCGGCCCTTGAGGTACCAGGGCCCGACACCGCCATCACGCTGGCCATAGACCACGCAGGCATGGCCGTGCAATTGGGCCTGGTCGCGGGGCTCGCCATGGCGTTGCAGATACCGGGGTGCGGCGCAGAACACCAGGCGCTGCGCACCGAGGAACTGGTGCCCTAGGCTGGCTGGCCAGGCATCGGGACCACCGATACGCACCACGATGTCGATGCCTTCGGCCACCGGATCGACGAAACGGTCGGTGAAGGACACATGCGGATCGACCTTGGGAAACAGGTGCAGAAAATCCAGGATCAGCGGCAGCACGTGCAGGCGTCCGAAAGACGCCGGCAAGTCGATGCGTACCCTGCCCTGCGGCGTTTCGCTGTCGTTGAGCAACGCCGACTCCACGTCCTCCAGCTCGCCCAACACGCGGGTGCAGGTGCGCTGGAAGGTCACCCCGGCCTCAGTCAGTGCCAGGGTGCGGGTGGTCCGCTCGAACAACCGCACGCCCAACCGTGCCTCCAAGCGCGCCACGCTCTTGCTGACCGCCGAGGCGGTGAGGTTCAAGCGCTCTGCCGCCGCAGTGAAGCTGGCGCACTCGGCCACCGCGACGAACACGTCGAGGCCTTTTAGCCGCTCAGAGGTGTGCATGGGCGTGCCCCTGCCTAGACGACCGGCTCTGGCTCATTCGGCCGCCTCCAGCACACCTTGGTCTTCGCCGAGGAAGCCCCCGCTCTGGTGCTGCCAAAGCCGGGCGTAGGTGCCGTTGCGCGCCAGCAGCTCGGCATGGGTGCCCTGCTCGATGATGCGCCCTTCGTCCATCACGATCAGCCGGTCCATCGCGGCGATGGTCGACAAGCGGTGGGCGATGGCGATCACCGTCTTGCCCTGCATCATCTCGTCGAGGCTTTCCTGGATGGCCACTTCCACCTCCGAGTCCAGCGCGCTGGTGGCTTCGTCGAGCAGCAGGATCGGCGCGTTCTTGAGCATGACCCGCGCGATCGCCACGCGCTGGCGCTGGCCGCCGGAGAGCTTGATGCCGCGCTCGCCAACCAAGGTGTCGTAGCCGGTATGGCCCTGGCGGTCGCTGAGCTGGCGGATGAAGTCATCGGCCTGGGCGTCGACGGCGGCCTGGCGGATCTGCGCCTCGGTGGCGTCAGGCCGGCCGTAGGCGATGTTGTCGCGAATCGAGCGGTGCAACAGCGAGGTGTCCTGGGTGACCATGCCGATGGCACTGCGCAAGCTGTCCTGGGTGACCTGGGCGATATCCTGGCCGTCGATGCGGATCTGTCCTTGGTCGACGTCGTGGAACCGCAGCAGCAGGTTGATCAAGGTCGACTTGCCGGCCCCGGAGCGGCCGACCAGGCCGATCTTCTCGCCGGCACGGATCTCCAGACTCAGGCCATCGAGCACCTGACGTTCGCCGTTGTAGTTGAAGTGCACGTTGTCGAAGCTTACGGCCCCGCCCTGGGTCTGCAGCACACCGGCACCGGGCGCGTCCTGCACCTTGGGACCGGTGGCCAGGGTGGCCATGCCGTCCTGCACGGTGCCGATGCTCTCGAACAGCGAGGTCATCTGCCACATGATCCAGTGCGACATGCCATTGATGCGCAGCGCCATGGCGGTGATCGCCGCCACCGCACCGGCGCCGACCTGACCCTGATGCCAGAGCCACAGGGCATAGCCGCCGGCACTCATGATCAAACCGACCACCAGCGCCTGATTGGCGATCTCGAACTGGCTGACCAGGCGCATCTGTCGGAAACCGGTGTGCTTGAAGTCTTCCATCGCCGCCCGGGCGAAATGCGCCTCGCGCTTGGAATGGGAGAACAGCTTGACCGTGGTGATGTTGGTATAGGCGTCCGACACCCGCCCGGTCATGGACGAGCGGGCGTTGGCTTGCTCCTGCCCCACTTTGCCCAGGCGCGGCACGAAGTACAGCATGGTCAGTCCGAACAGCAGCAACCAGGCCACGAACGGCAGCATCAGCTTGGGCGCGAAGCCGCCCGCCAAGGCGATGATCGCCACGAAGTACACCCCGATACCCGGCAGGATCTCGATCAAGGTGAACAGCACCTCGCGCACCGCCAGGGCGGTCTGCATCACCTTGGTGGTCACCCGCCCGGAGAACTCATCGGAAAAGAACGACAGGCTCTGGCGAAGCATCAGACGGTGGAAATCCCACCGCAGGCGCAGAGGCAAACTGATCGCCAGGACCTGGTGCTGGACCATGGTGCGTGCAGCCACCAGCGCAATGCTGATCACCAATACGGCGCCAACGCCCCACAGCACGCGAGTCTCCTCGGCGGTTACGGCTTCGCCGACCTGCCATTTGGCCAGCAGGTCCACCACTTGTCCGAGAAAGGCGAACAGCCAGGCTTCATACACCGACACCGCGGCGCTCAGCAGTGCCAGGGCGACGATGTAGCCGCGCGCGCCGCGGGTGCAGGCCCACATGAAGCGCGCCAGCCCCATGGGCGGTGGTGGGGCCTCGTCGGGCGGGAAAGGGTCAAGCCAGCGTTCGAGTACACGCAGCATGAAGGTCTCCAGACACAGGAAAAGGAAGGGATTCTGCCAGATGGGCGGCCGTGCTGACTGTAAGTGAAATGTGAAGGCGGTCCGTCAACTCAGCTGAATGAACAGCGCGTAACCGCCCAAAATCACCCAGAACGCCAGGAAGATCCACGGCGTGCGCAGGGAAAACAGCAGCGACTTGCGATGCGACGCCCGTGAGGTCTCGGCCTCGGCGAACAGCGGCGACTCGTCGTAGGCCAGGCCCATCAGCGGTTCGCTGCGCAGTAGATTGCTCTGCTTGAGCTGCCAGTGGTCGATGATCTTGTAGGCGGCATGGATCCCCGGCCAGGCGTTGAGCGAACTGAGCACGCCCAGCAGCGCCAGGAAGGGCGGCACCAGCAACGTGAACATCTGCCCCCAGCTCTCGTTGAGGTTGCTCATGGCGGAGACGAAGGCGATGACCAGGAAGGATTGCGCGGTGAGGTAGGCGTCGGTGCGGTTGGCCAGGATGGTGGTCTCGTACTGGATTTCCCGGCGATAGAAATCCAGGCGCTCTTTCGGCGAGCCGAACATCCGTGCTTCGCGCTCGCTGGAGATTTCATGCTCGGGAGTAGCGGGGGTGATGATGCGTGGCACGCGATCGCTCCTGATCGTTGTGTGACTCGATAGGGGATAGAGACAGGCGCGCGAGAAAGATTCAGATCAATCGCCCGCCGACCGTCTGTCGTGGCAGGCGTAGATCCGTTCCAACCCTGAGCACTGGCTCGCTTCATAGGCAAAGAGACCTTTTTCTTCAGCAGGAGTGACCGCCATGCGCAACTACCCCACCCCACCGTTCGCCTCGCAGCCGCAGACCGTGCCCGGCAGCCAGAAGCACATGGACCCGGTACCCGATTGCGGCGAACAGTCTTACACCGGCAGCGGTCGGCTGACGGGCAAGAAGGCGCTGATAACCGGGGGTGACAGCGGCATCGGCCGCGCGGTGGCCATCGCCTATGCCCGCGAGGGCGCCGATGTGGCCATTGCCTACCTCGACGAGCACGAAGACGCCAAGGACACCGCCAAATGGGTGGAGGCCGAAGGTCGTCAGTGCCTGTTGCTGCCGGGCGATCTGGCGCAAAAACAGCACTGCCACGACATCGTTAGCAAAACCGTCGGGCAGTTCGGGCGCATCGACATTCTGGTCAACAACGCGGCGTTCCAGATGTCGCATGAAACCCTCGACGAAATCGACGACGAGGAATGGGTGAAGACGTTCGACATCAACATCACCGCCATCTTCCGCATCTGCAAGGCGGCGCTGCCGTCCATGCCGCGCGGCAGTTCGATCATCAACACCAGTTCGGTGAACTCCGACGACCCGTCGCCAAGCCTGCTGGCCTATGCCACCACCAAAGGCGCCATCGCCAACTTCAGCGCGGGGCTGGCGCAGATGCTCGGCCCGCAGGGCATCCGGGTCAACAGCGTGGCGCCAGGCCCGATCTGGACACCCTTGATCCCCGCGACCATGCCGGATGAGGCGGTGCGCAACTTCGGTTCGAAAACGCCGCTGGGACGGCCAGGACAGCCGGTGGAGGTGGCGCCGATCTATGTGCTGCTGGGCTCGGACGAGAGCAGCTACATTTCCGGGTCGCGCTATGCGGTGACCGGCGGCAAGCCGATCCTGTGAGGGCTTTGCACTGAATGCGATTGGGGCCGCACACTGCGGCCCCAATGCGTCACGCCTTCCACTGGACTCAGTAGTAGGCGTTCTCTTTCTGACTGTGGTCAGTCACATCCCGTACGCCTTTCAACTCCGGCACGCGCTCGAGCAAGGTGCGCTCGATACCGTCCTTGAGCGTCACGTCGGCCTGGCCGCAGCCCTGGCAACCGCCGCCGAATTGCAACACGGCGATACCGTCCTCGACCACGTCGATCAGGCTCACCTGCCCACCGTGGCTGGCCAGACCCGGATTGATCTCGGTCTGCAGGTAGTAGTTGATGCGCTCGTTGAGCGGGCTGTCTTCGTTGACCATCGGCACCTTGGCGTTCGGCGCCTTGATGGTCAGTTGCCCGCCCATGCGATCGGTGGCGTAGTCCACCAGCGCGTCTTCGAGAAACGGCTCGCTGACGGCATCGATGTAAGCGGTGAAGCTCTTCAGACCCACGGCGGTGTCGTCAGGCTTCTCTTCGCCCGGCTTGCAATACGCGATGCAGGTCTCGGCGTACTGGGTGCCCGGCTGGGTGATGAAGACGCGGATGCCGATCCCGGGCGTGTTCTGCTTGGAAAGCAGATCGGCCAGATAATCATGGGCGGCGTCGGTAATGGTTATAGCGCTCATGGAAGTTCCTCACAGACTTGCCGTGCAGTGTACGCCAAAGCCCGGCATCGGACAAAGTCCTAGTATTTGACTCGGGATAGCGCCGGTGCAGCCTGGTTCGTGGCGAACTGCGCCTTCAATCGCCGGTACAGGCCGCACTCCAGCCACTGGTAACTGAACCACGACAGCAAGCCGATGGCCGGCACGCAGACGGCGAACACCAGGTACGGGTTCAGCGCCAGGCGCTGGCTGACGAACCAGCCGGCCCAGAGCACCAGCACGTGGATCAGGTACACCGAGTAGGAACAATCGCCCAGCGCCTTGAGCACCCGGTTGCCGCGAAAGTACGGCTCCAGGGCGATGAACGCCAGCACCACCATGGCACTGGGCAAGCCCCAGTGCAGCAGGCGTTGCGAGGCGTCGAGCCGATACAACGCAAAGCCGGCCGCGACCAGCACCGCCAAAGGTAGCCAGAGTCCCTCGCGAATCAAACCACGGCGGTACAGCACACCCAGCCCGATCCCCAGCACGAACTCGTAGATGATGTCGTTGTTGTAGAAGCGGCTGAGCACACCAAGACGGCCGAGCACTTCACTGACCAGCAGCAACGCAGCGGTGACCAGAATCAGGTGGTGGCGCTGGCGCACCAGAAAGGCCAGGCCGAACAGCAGGTAGAAGAACATCTCGAAGTTCAGCGTCCAGCCGACGTTGAGCGTTGGATAGAGGCCGTAGCCACCGGGGTTTTCGGACGGCACGAACAACAGCGACAGCAGCAGATGCTGCCAGTCGAACACCTGATGCGGCATCCAGCGACTGGCCGCCAGCAGCATCACGGCCATGAGCAAGGTGTAGAACCAGTAGGCCGGGACGATGCGCAGCACGCGGTTGAGGAGGAATTCGCGGGGCGCGATGTCTTTGTCGCGGGTCGAGAGGTAGATCACCAGACCACTGATGACGAAGAAGATGTCCACGCCCACCGCACCGCGCTCGGCGAGCAGGCGGCCCACGGGGCCGTCGGCATGGAAGTCGAAGAATATCTGCATGAAGTGGTGGCAGACCACCACCCAGGCGGCGAACGCGCGGAGCGCCTGAAGCGAATACAGCATGGGTTGTCCTGCGATTGTCGGTGCATTCAGGCCCGGCCGTGGCAGCGCGCTGAGCGCTGCCACGGCCGGGCCACCCACCTGTCCGACCACAGTCGACCCGGAAAGGTCCGATCAGAGGTTCTCGTAGCGGTTCATGTCCAGTACCCCGGCTTCGACCGGATCGGTTTCCTCGATGAAGGTGCTCAGGTCATGGAAGTACTGCCAGAACTGCGGATGGCTGCGGCGAATGCCCCAGCGCTCGACGATGCGCTCGAACTTGCCGGTGTCGTCGCGCGCCGCTTCCATGGCGTCCACGAATGCCGCCACCTCAGTGGCCGGAATGTTGAACATGAAGTTGGGGTAACTGCTCAGCACGCCCGGGTACAGGGTCAAGGTATCCAGACCCGGCTGGTAGCGATAGGCCTCGCCGAGCAGGAACGCGACATTGCTGTGGGCGCGGTTGCGCAGCAGGCTGTAGACCTGGCGCTGACCGCCCTGCCCCTCGATGCGCAGCATGGTCGCCTCGGGCAGCTGGCCGATCACCTTGAGCCCGGCCGCCGGACGCGACACCAGGCGGCTGAGCGACTGCTCGACGTCACGGAACTGCGCGTTCATCTGCGGCCGCGAGCAATAGGCCCCGGTGCAGCGGTTGATCGGGTCGGGAGCCGCGTTGAGGCTGGCGGTGCGCTGCAGCAGCTTGAGGCCGAAATCGCGTTCGGCGTGGTGCTTGTCCAGTTGCAGCCCGCTGGGCGTGTCGGTGTCGATGTCGGTGTAGTCCAGCCACATCTTCACCTTGCCGCTGTTCTGGTACCAATCGTCGAGGATCGCCCCGCGCTTCTCGGCGGGCATCAGGCGCAGGAAATTGACCTCGGCGCCATTGCGGATCAGGTCGAAGTACAGACGCGTCTGCAACTGGTGAGAGACGTTGCCGAACACGTCGAAGTTGACCGCCAACTGGTAATAGGTGCGCTCGAGCAGCGGGTAGTCGAACAACCACATGGTGGTCGGCACATCGCCGATCAGGCCCTTGCTCACCGAGGCGCTGTCGAAGTGGCGGAAGATGCTCAGCAAGGCGTTGTCATTGCCGGCCCACAGCGTCGACCAACTCGGTGGCGGCATTTCGGCATAGGCCTCGCGGCGCAGGGTTTCGTAGTCGTTGCGCTTGTTGCGGTAAGCGCGCCACAGGCTCAACACGCTGCCGACGTCGTCGATCTGTCCAGGCATGGCCAGCAGCGGCGTCGCCTGGCCACGGTACACCGCGTCGGTGACATAGCGGTCGTGGGCCGGCTCCTGGAACAGCGCCCAGAAGTTGTCGCGGATCACGTCGGTGGCGATCTGCCCACGGCAGACCGGGCCGCGGATGAAGGTGCGCACGAAGTATTCGGCGTTGTCGAGCATGAATTGGTAGCGCGCCACCGCCGGGATCGCTTCGAAGGTCTCGAACGGATTGGCGCGGCGCTGCGGGCCATAGCCTGGCAGCGAAGTGGTCTGCCAATCGCCGCTGTAGAACAGCTGCTTGACGCGCTTGAGCTTCTGCGGACCCATCGGGTAGGTGATGTGGGTCTTGTGCACGATCACGCCCTGCACCGGCATCAATCGGTAGTAGAAATCGCTACCCGGCGGATCGTTGGGCCGCCGCGTGGCGATCAGGTCCACCGGCTGGCCACTGGGCGTGCGCGAACGCACCCACTGGAAGAAGTGACCCGGCTCACCGCCGGTGAAATAGATGTGCGCCAGGAACAGGTGCTCGTACAGCCAGCGACCGACCAGCGCTTCGCTGGCGCCTGGGCGGTTGAGCAGTGCCTCCCACTCGGCGATCTGGCTGGCCTCGCTGGCGCTTGGCTGGATCGGCTGGTACTCCACCGGCGCGCCGGCGGCGAGCCAGCGCTGCAAGGTCTGGTGTTCCTGATCGGTGAGCCCGGTGACCGCCAACGGCATGCCCTCCTTGGGATGGGCGCCGGCGTAGGCGTCGAACTCGTGGGGCAGCGGGCACATGTTGTTGCGCTCCAGGCCCAGGACGATCTCGTCCGGCAACTTGGCATTGGGCGTGAGTGGGGTCTTGTGGCCCAGCTCGAGCATGCGCGCCATCAGCGCCGCCTGGCTGCCTTGGGCGTCGAGCACCGAGTAGAAACCCTTCTTGCGCCAGGCTTCTTCACCCTGGGCATCGTAGAACAGCCGCGTGGTCGGCACCGCCTCGCTGCGCTCGCCCTGGTACACCGGCACTTTCGAGGCGCCGCGCTGCACGCCTTCGGCACTGCCCAAGTTGAGCTGGCAGGCCGCATCGTTGCAGGCGTGGCAGGCCACGCACTTCTGGGTAAAGATCGGCTGGATGTCCCGGGTATAAGAAATGCTCGGGCTCGATTGAGGGGCTTGGGCCCATGCGGCGCCACCGAGCAGCAAGGCAAAGGAGGCGGCGATAAAACGTTGCACCATGTGCGCAGTGTCCTGGTTCTTGAGAGCTGTCACGATTGTCTGTGTTTCCAACGGGTCTGCGCCTGGCATCGCCAACATGAATCAAATTCATGCAATTGGCCGATGCACCTAAAATCCGTGCAGCTTTGTTATTATCCCGCACTTCCGATCTTCGTCCGACCAGGTTAGTTCTCATGCCCGACCGCAGCGCTCGTCTCCAAGCACTTCAGCACGCACTGAAGGAGCGTATCCTGATTCTGGACGGCGGTATGGGTACCATGATCCAGAGCTATCGTCTGGAGGAAAAGGACTATCGTGGCACGCGCTTCGCCGATTGGCCAAGCGATGTTAAGGGCAACAACGACTTGCTGCTGCTGACCCAGCCCCAGGTGATCGCCGCCATCGAGAAGGCGTACCTGGACGCCGGCGCCGATATTCTCGAGACCAACACCTTCAACGCCACCCAGGTGTCCCAGGCCGACTACGGCATGGAAGCGCTGGTCTACGAGCTCAACGTCGAAGGCGCGCGCATCGCCCGCCAGGTGGCGGACGCCAAGACCCTGGAAACCCCGGAACGCCCACGTTTCGTCGCTGGCGTGCTCGGCCCCACCAGCCGCACCTGCTCGATTTCCCCGGACGTCAACGACCCAGGCTATCGCAACGTCACCTTCGACGAACTGGTGCTCAACTACACCGAGGCCACCCGCGGTCTGATCGAAGGCGGCGCGGACCTGATCCTGATCGAAACCATCTTCGACACGCTCAACGCCAAGGCCGCGATCTTCGCCGTGCAGCAGGTGTTCGAGGAAGATCGGGTCGAATTGCCGATCATGATCTCCGGCACCATCACCGACGCCTCTGGCCGCACCCTGTCCGGACAGACCACCGAAGCCTTCTGGAACTCGGTACGCCACGCCAAGCCTATTTCGGTAGGCCTGAACTGCGCACTCGGCGCCAAGGACCTGCGCCCCTATCTGGAAGAGCTCTCGGCCAAGGCCGACACCCAGGTGTCTGCCCACCCCAACGCCGGCCTGCCCAACGCCTTCGGCGAGTACGACGAAACCCCGGCGGAAATGGCGGCGGTGGTCGAGGAGTTCGCCGCCAGTGGCTTCCTCAACATCATCGGCGGCTGCTGCGGCACCACCCCAGGCCATATCCAGGCCATCGCCGAGGCCGTGGCCAAGTACCCGCCACGGGCCATCCCGGACATTCCCAAGGCCTGCCGGCTGTCGGGCCTGGAACCGTTCACCATCGATCGCCAGTCGCTGTTCGTCAACGTCGGCGAACGTACGAACATCACCGGTTCCGCCAAGTTCGCCCGGCTGATCCGCGAAGAGAACTACACCGAAGCCCTGGAAGTGGCGCTGCAGCAGGTCGAGGCCGGCGCCCAGGTGATCGACATCAACATGGACGAAGGGATGCTCGACTCCCAGGCGGCCATGGTGCGCTTCCTCAACCTGATCGCCGGCGAGCCGGACATCTCCCGCGTGCCGATCATGATCGACTCCTCGAAGTGGGAGGTGATCGAAGCGGGCCTGAAGTGCATCCAGGGCAAGGGTATCGTCAACTCGATCTCGATGAAGGAAGGCGTCGAGCAATTCAAGCACCACGCCAACCTGTGCAAACGCTACGGCGCCGCCGTGGTGGTGATGGCCTTCGACGAGGTCGGCCAGGCCGACACCGCCGCGCGCAAGCGGGAAATCTGCCAGCGCAGCTACGACATCCTGGTCAACGAGGTGGGCTTCCCGCCCGAAGACATCATCTTCGACCCGAACATCTTCGCCGTCGCCACCGGCATCGAGGAACACAACAACTACGCCGTGGACTTCATCGAAGCCTGCGCCTACATCCGCGACCACCTGCCCCACGCGCTGAGTTCGGGCGGCGTGTCCAACGTGTCGTTCTCCTTCCGTGGCAACAACCCGGTACGCGAAGCGATCCACTCGGTGTTCCTCTACCACGCCATTCAGAATGGCCTGACCATGGGCATCGTCAATGCCGGCCAACTGGAGATCTACGACGAGATCCCCGCCGCGCTGCGCGAGAAGGTCGAGGACGTGGTGCTCAACCGCACCCCCGAGGGCACCGACGCCCTGCTGGCCATCGCCGACGACTACAAAGGCGGCGGCGCCACCAAGGAAGTGGAAAACGAAGAGTGGCGCTCGATGCCGGTGGACAAGCGCCTGGAACACGCGCTGGTCAAGGGCATCACCGCCTACATCGTCGAAGACACCGAGGAATGCCGGCAGTTGGCCACGCGGCCGATCGAGGTCATCGAAGGACCGCTGATGAGCGGCATGAACGTGGTCGGCGACCTGTTCGGCGCCGGCAAGATGTTCCTGCCGCAAGTGGTCAAGTCGGCGCGGGTAATGAAGCAGGCGGTGGCGCACCTGATTCCGTTCATCGAAGCCGAAAAAGGCGACAAGCCCGAGGCCAAGGGCAAGATCCTCATGGCCACGGTCAAGGGTGACGTGCACGACATCGGCAAGAACATCGTCGGTGTGGTGCTCGGCTGCAACGGCTATGACATCGTCGACCTCGGCGTGATGGTGCCAGCCGAGAAGATCCTGCAGACCGCCCGCGAGCAGAAGTGCGACATCATCGGTTTGTCCGGCCTGATCACCCCGTCGCTGGACGAAATGGTCCACGTAGCCCGCGAAATGCAGCGCCAGGACTTCCACCTGCCGCTGATGATCGGCGGCGCCACCACCTCCAAAGCCCACACGGCGGTGAAGATCGAGCCCAAGTACGCCAACGACGCGGTGATCTACGTCACCGACGCCTCGCGCGCGGTGGGCGTAGCCACCCAGTTGCTGTCCAAGGAGCTCAAGGGCGCCTTCGTCGACAAGACCCGCCAGGAATACGTGGAAGTGCGCGAGCGCACCGCCAACCGCAGCGCCCGCACCGAACGCCTGAGCTACGACCAGGCCATCGCCGCCAAGCCCCACTACGACTGGGCCGCCTACCAGCCGGCAGTCCCCTCCTTCACCGGCGTCAAGGTGCTGGAAGACATCGACCTGCGCGAACTGGCCGAGTACATCGACTGGACGCCGTTCTTCATTTCCTGGGACCTGGCCGGCAAGTTCCCGCGCATCCTCACCGACGAGGTGGTCGGCGAAGCCGCCACGGCGCTGTACCAGGACGCCCGCGACATGCTCGAGAAGCTGATCAGCGAGCAACTGATCAGCGCCCGTGCGGTGTTCGGCTTCTGGCCGGCCAACCAGGTCGAGCACGATGACATCGAGGTGTACGGCGACCAAGGCCAGACCCTGGCCACCCTGCACCACCTGCGCCAACAGACCATCAAGCCCGACGGCAAGCCGAACTGGTCGCTGGCCGACTTCGTCGCGCCGAAGGACAGCGGCGTCACCGACTATGTCGGTGGCTTCATCACCACCGCCGGCATCGGCGCCGAGGAAGTGGCCAAGGCCTATCAAGACAAGGGCGACGACTACAGCTCGATCATGGTCAAGGCCCTGGCCGACCGTCTGGCCGAGGCCTGCGCCGAATGGCTGCACGCCCGGGTGCGCAAGCAGTACTGGGGCTACGCCCAGGACGAGCAACTGGACAACGAGGCGCTGATCAAGGAGCAGTACAGCGGTATCCGCCCGGCCCCGGGCTACCCCGCCTGCCCGGACCACACCGAGAAGGCCACGCTGTTCCGCCTGCTCGACGGCACCGCCATCGGCGAAACCGGCCCCAGCGGCGTGTTCCTCACCGAGCACTTCGCCATGTTCCCGGCGGCCGCCGTCAGCGGCTGGTATTTCGCCCACCCGCAGGCGCAGTACTTCGCGGTCGGCAAGGTGGAAAAGGACCAGATCGAGCGCTACAGCGCTCGCAAAGGCCAGGCCATCAGCGTCAGCGAACGCTGGCTGGCACCGAACCTGGGCTACGAGGCCTGATCCTGTAGGCGCAGCGGTTAGCGGTTCGCCGTTCACCGCTTGCCACTTGCCGCTTGCCGCTTGCCACTTGCCGCTTCCAATCCCCTAAATTCCTTCCGCGCAGGCTCGTCCATCCCTCACAACAGGTACCTCACCTGCCCTGACGATGGCGAGCCGCGAGAAGGCCATGACACGACCCCTTTGCATCCCCCACCCGCGCACGGCGCCTTCGGGCCACGCCCTGCCATGAACGACCGCCGAACCTTTCTCAAGCAAGCCGGCCTGTTGGCCGCAGCCCTACCCCTCGGCAGCGCCCTGCAGCACAGCGCCCAGGCCGCCACCGCGCCGCCGCACATCCAACCCCAGACCCAGGACAAGTGGCAGCGCCTGCGCCAGTTGTTCGACCAAGACCCTGACTACCTGCACTTCTCCAACTTCCTGATCACCTCCCACCCGCGTCCGGTGACCGAGGCCATCGCCCGCTATCGCGCCCACCTGGACCGCAACCCAGGGCTGGCCATGGACTGGGATCGCGAAGAGGTGTGGCAGCACGAAGCGCGGGTACGCCAAGCCGCCGGTCGCTACCTCAATGCCCGTCCCGGCCAGATCGCCCTGACCGGCAGCACCACCGAAGGCCTGACCCTGATCTTCGGCGGCCTGCAGGTGCGCCCGGACCAGGAAATCCTCATCACCCCGCATGAGCACTACGCTACCAAACATGTGCTGGCCTACCGCAGCCAGCGCGAAGGCACCCAGGTGCGGCGTATTCCGCTGTTCGACCAGCCCGCCAACGTGTCCGCCGATGAAATCCTCGGCAACATCGCTGCCGGCATTCGCGACAACACCCGCGTGCTGGGCATGACCTGGGTGCAGTCCGGCAGTGGCGTCAAGCTCCCAATCGGCGAGATCGGCCAACTGGTCGCCGAGCGCAACCGTAACCGCGACGACAAGGACCGCATTCTGTACGTGGTCGACGGTGTGCATGGCTTCGGCGTGGAAGACCTCGACTTTCCTTCCATGCACTGCGACTACTTCATCGCCGGCACCCACAAATGGCTGTTCGGCCCACGCGGCACCGGCATCATCTGCGCCGCCTCGGAAACGCTCGACCACCTGACGCCGATCATCCCCACCTTCTCCCAGGACAGCGACTTCGCCACCAGCATGACCCCGGGTGGCTACCACGCCTTCGAGCATCGCTGGGCCGTGGACGAAGCGTTCAACCTGCACCTGCAACTGGGCAAGGCGGACGTGCAAACGCGCATTCACCAGCTCAACAGCGACCTCAAGCAGCGCCTGCTGGCCTTGCCCGGCATCGAACTGGTCACGCCGCAGCGCCCGGCCCTGTCGTCGGGTTTCAGCTTCTTCCGGGTCAAGGGCCAGGACAGCGACCAGGTGGCGGCCTACCTGATGGCCAATCGGGTGGTCGCCGACGCCGTGGACCGTGACGTCGGCCCGGTGGTGCGGACCGCGCCGGGACTGCTCAACGACGAGCGCGAGCTGGACCGCTTTATGGCCATCCTCGAAAAACGCCTGTAGGCCCGCCTGTGGCGTGCCCCGTTTCACCCTTCAGACAGCGAGACCCACGATGACTCCACAGCCTCCCCATCCCCTGTCCGCCCTGCCATTGGCCCTGGGCCTGGTACTGATGACCGGCCTGTCCGCCAGCGCCCTGGCCGCCAGCCCCGCCCAGCCGGGCAAGGTGTTCAAGGACTGCAAGGACTGCCCGGAAATGGTGGTGTTGCCGGCAGGCACCTTCACCATGGGCACCCCCGATGACGAACTCGGGCGCCAGCCCGACGAAGGCCCGCTGCACGAGGTGACGTTCAAGAAAGCCTTCGCCGTCAGCCGCTTCCAGGTCCAGAACGGCGAGTGGAAAGCCTACCTGCGCAGCAGCGGTTACCAAGTGCCCAACGGCGACACCCGCCCCGGTCGCGAATGCATTGCCGGTAAGCCGCGCTACCCCCAGGGCGACAAGCAGCCAGCGGTGTGCCTGAACTTCCACGAGGCCGAAGCCTACGCCGCGTGGTTGTCGAAGAAGACCGGCCACGTCTACAAGGTGCAGAGCGAAGCCCAGCGCGAGTACGCCGTTCGCGGCGGCAGCAGCGGCCCGTTCCCCTTCCCCTTCGATGAAGGCGAGGAGTACAGCATCGCCAAGCACGCCAACACCTACGGTCCCAAGGACGGTTTCTCCTACACATCGCCCGCCGGTAGCTACCCACCCAATCCCTACGGCGTGTACGACGGTCACGGCAACGTCTACGAGTGGACCCGCGACTGCTACGTCGACAGCTACGCCACGGCGCCCACCGACGGCAGCCCGCAGACCAAAAGCAGCGAATGCGCCGACCGTAGGGTGATTCGCGGCAACGACTACACCGAGGCGCCGATCTTCTCGCGCTCCGGCAACCGCAACGAACGCAGTTCGACCCTGCGCGGCGATTGGCTGGGTTTCCGAGTGGTGCGCGAGCTCTGAGCTCACCTGCAAAAAAATCGAACTGTGCCGGGAACGCGCCGCTCATACGTGTATGCAGTACATCCCGTGAAGCTTCTGGAGGATTGATCATGCGTTACGCGCTGCTTGTCCCGGCACTGGTGCTGTGCATTCCCGCAGGTTCGGCGCTGGCCCGCGTCGATGGTCGCGACGTCGCGACCTCGGCGGGTGTTTCGGCGTCGCTGTATTCCACCTTCAAGGACGACAAACGGATCATCCCTGCCCGCGACGAACTGTCATCGTTCGTGGCCAGCGGTGGTGCGATCCGTGGGGTCTATGTCGACGCCGCGCTGCAGCGGGCGCGGCAAACTCATCCCGGCCTGCAGGTCAGCGACGAAGAGCTGGCCCAGGCGCTGCTGTCGCAGGATGACCTGCTAGAACAGTAACCCGCCTGTCCAGGAGCGGGCTCACCCGCTCCTGCACGGCAGTGTCAGACCGCAGACGCACCCGCGACCTGCCGCCCCATTCGCGACCCTGCTATCGATCCATTCAGCCAATCTATCAATCAGCTTGATAGTGACCTTCGAGTCATTCGATTCGTTACCGCCGCTTGACGCTCGCAGAATCCGCCCACTATTCCTACATTGGCGGAGTTCTCCATGGAACCTTCATTCAAGGCCCTGCGCCTTCCCCTCGCTGCCCTGGCAGTGGCGGTGATCAGCGCCTGCGGCAAGACCCCTGACGCCACGCAAGCACCCGCCGCGCCCACCGTCAGCGTGGCCAAGGTGATCGAGCAGCCGATCAACGAATGGGACGAATTCACCGGCCGCCTGGAAGCGCCGGAAACCGTCGAGGTGCGCCCGCGCGTCTCCGGACAGATCGACCGCGTGGCCTTCACCGAAGGCGCCCAGGTCAATAAGGGCGACCTGCTGTTCCAGATCGACCCGCGCCCCTTCCAGGCCGAAGTCCGCCGCCTCGAAGCGCAACTGCAACAAGCCAAGGCCAGTGCCACCCGCAGCGCCAACGAAGCCCGTCGCGGCGAGCGCCTGCGCGACAGCAACGCCATCTCCGCCGAACTGGCCGAGTCGCGCAGCAGCGCCGCCGCCGAAGCGCGTGCCGGGGTCGAAGCCATTCAGGCGCAGTTGGACCTGGCCCGCCTGAACCTGAGTTTCACCCGCGTCACCTCGCCGATCAGTGGTCGCGTCAGCCGCGCCGAGTTCACCGCCGGCAACATCGTCACTGCCGACGTCACGCCGCTGACCAGCGTGGTCTCCACCGACAAGGTCTACGCCTATTTCGACGCCGACGAACGCGTCTACCTCAAGTACACCCAGCTCGCACGCCAGGGCCAGCGCGGCCAGAGCACCCCGGTGTACCTGGGCCTGACCAACGAAGCCGGCAACCCACACCTGGGCCAGATGAACTTCGTCGACAACCAGGTCAACCCACGCACCGGCACCATCCGTGGCCGCGCCGTGTTCGACAACCGCGACGGCCAGTTCACCCCCGGCCTGTACGCCCGCTTGAAGCTGGTCGGCAGCGCCCAGTACGACGCCATGCTGATCAACGACGAAGCCGTCGGCACCGACCTGGGCAAGAAATTCGTGCTGGTCATGGACCAAGACAACAAGGCCACCTACCGCGCGGTGGAACTGGGGCCCAAGCTCGAAGGCCTGCGCATCGTGCGCAGCGGCCTGAACAAGGACGAGCGCATCGTCGTCAAGGGCCTGCAGCGCGTGCGTCCCGGCTCGCCGGTCACGCCCCAGGAAACGCCGATGGCCAGCGACGACACCCTGGCCACCCTCGCCCGTCAGCGTGAGGCGCTGCAAGCCAGTAACCCCGCACCGGCCGTGGCCGGCTCGACCGTGAAAGTCGCCAGTGCCCCAGCACCGCGCGGTTAAGGGACGACACCCATGAACTTCTCGAAATTCTTCATCACCCGGCCGATCTTCGCCGCCGTGCTGTCGCTGGTCCTGCTGATCGCCGGTGCGATCTCGCTGTTCCAACTGCCGATCAGCGAATACCCCGAAGTGGTGCCACCCACGGTGGTGGTGCGCGCCAACTTCCCCGGCGCCAACCCCAAGGTCATCGGCGAAACCGTCGCCGCGCCGCTTGAACAGGCGATCACCGGGGTCGAGAACATGCTGTACATGTCCTCGCAATCCACCGCCGACGGCAAGCTCACGCTGACCATCACCTTCGCCCTGGGCACCGACCTGGACAACGCCCAGGTGCAGGTACAGAACCGCGTGACCCGCACCCAGCCCAAGCTGCCGGAGGAAGTCACACGCATCGGCATCACCGTCGACAAGGCCTCGCCCGACCTGACCATGGTCGTGCACCTGACCTCGCCGGACCAGCGCTACGACATGCTCTACCTGTCCAACTACGCCATCCTCAACATCAAGGACGAGTTGGCGCGCCTGGGCGGCGTGGGCGACGTGCAACTGTTCGGCATGGGCGATTACTCGCTGCGCGTGTGGCTCGACCCGAACAAGACCGCCTCGCGCAACCTCACCGCCAGCGACGTGGTCGCGGCGATCCGCGAGCAGAACCGCCAGGTCGCCGCCGGCCAGCTCGGCGCGCCGCCCGCGCCCGGCTCCACCAGCTTCCAACTGTCGATCAACACCCAGGGCCGCCTGGTCAGCGAGGAGGAATTCGAGAACATCATCATCCGCGCCGGTGCCGACGGCGAGATCACCCGCCTGAAAGACATCGCTCGGGTCGAGCTGGGCTCCAGCCAATACGCCCTGCGCTCGCTGCTGAACAACCAGCCGGCGGTGGCCATCCCGATCTTCCAACGCCCTGGCTCCAACGCCATCGAGATCTCCGACGAAGTGCGGGCCAAGATGGCCGAGCTGAAGAAGGACTTCCCCGAGGGCATGGACTACAGCATCGTCTACGACCCCACTGTGTTCGTCCGTGGCTCCATCGAAGCGGTGGTGCACACCCTGTTCGAAGCCCTGGTGCTGGTGGTGCTGGTGGTGATCCTGTTCCTGCAGACCTGGCGCGCCTCGATCATCCCGCTGATGGCGGTGCCGGTATCGCTGATCGGCACCTTTGCAGTGATGCACCTGTTCGGCTTTTCGCTCAACGCCCTGTCGCTGTTCGGCTTGGTGCTGGCCATCGGCATCGTGGTGGACGACGCCATCGTCGTGGTGGAAAACGTCGAGCGCAACATCGCCCTGGGCCTCAAGCCCCTGGAGGCCACGCAGAAAGCCATGAGCGAGGTCACCGGGCCGATCATCGCCACCGCCCTGGTGCTGTGCGCGGTATTCGTACCGGCCGCATTCATCTCCGGCCTTACCGGTCAGTTCTACAAGCAGTTCGCCCTGACCATCGCCATCTCCACGGTGATCTCGGCGTTCAACTCGCTGACCCTGTCGCCGGCCCTGGCGGCCGTGCTGCTCAAAGAGCACCACGCACCGAAGGACCGTTTCTCGCGGGTGCTCGACCGGCTGCTGGGCAGTTGGCTGTTCGCCCCGTTCAACCGGTTCTTCGACCGCGCCAGCCATCGCTACGTGGGCGGCGTGCGCCGGGTCATCCGCTCCAGCGGCATTGCCCTGTTCGTCTACGCCGGCCTGATCGGCCTGACCTACCTGGGCTTCTCCTCGACGCCGACCGGCTTCGTCCCGGCGCAGGACAAGCAGTACCTGGTGGCCTTCGCGCAACTGCCCGACGCCGCCAGCCTCGACCGCACCGAGGCGGTGATCAAGCGCATGAGCGAGATCGCCCTCAAGCAACCCGGCGTGGCCGACTCGGTGGCCTTCCCGGGCCTGTCGATCAACGGTTTCACCAACAGCCCCAACAGCGGCATCGTGTTCACCCCGCTCAAGCCGTTCGACGAGCGTCGCGACCCCAGCCAGTCGGCCGGTGCCATCGCTGCGGCGCTGAACGCGCAGTTCGCCGACATACAGGACGCCTACATCGCAATCTTCCCACCGCCGCCGGTTCAGGGCCTGGGCACCATCGGCGGCTTCCGCCTGCAGATCGAGGACCGCGGCAACCTGGGCTACGAGGCGCTGTACAAGGAAACCCAGAACATCATCGCCAAAAGCCGCGAGGTGCCTGAACTGGCCGGGCTGTTCACCAGCTACCAGGTCAACGTGCCGCAGGTCGATGCCGCCATCGACCGGGAAAAGGCCAAGACCCACGGGGTGGCGATCAACGACATCTTCGACACCCTGCAGGTCTACCTGGGCTCGTTGTATACCAACGACTTCAACCGCTTCGGTCGCACCTACCAGGTCAACGTCCAGGCCGAACAGCAGTTCCGCCTCGACGCCGAGCAGATCGGCCAGTTGAAGGTGCGCAACAACCTGGGCGAGATTATTCCACTGGCCACCTTCCTCAAGGTCAGCGACACCTCCGGGCCTGATCGGGTCATGCACTACAACGGCTTCATCACCGCCGAGATCAACGGCGCGGCAGCCCCCGGCTACAGCTCGGGCCAGGCCGAAGCGGCGATCGAGAAGCTGCTCAAGCAGGAATTGCCCAATGGCATGACCTACGAATGGACCGACCTGACCTACCAGCAGATCCTGGCCGGCAACACCGCGTTGTTCGTCTTCCCGCTGTGCGTGCTGCTGGCGTTCCTGGTACTGGCGGCGCAGTACGAAAGCTGGAGCCTGCCGCTGGCGGTGATCCTGATCGTGCCGATGACCCTGCTGTCGGCCATCACCGGGGTGATCATCTCCGGCGGTGACAACAACATCTTCACCCAGATCGGCTTGATCGTGCTGGTGGGCCTGGCGTGCAAGAACGCCATCCTCATCGTCGAGTTCGCCAAGGACAAACAAGCCGAGGGCCTCGACCCACTGGCCGCGGTCCTGGAAGCCTGCCGCCTGCGTCTGCGGCCGATCCTGATGACCTCCATCGCCTTCATCATGGGCGTGGTGCCGCTGGTGTTCTCCTCCGGTGCCGGCGCCGAGATGCGCCATGCCATGGGCGTGGCAGTGTTCTCCGGGATGATCGGGGTGACCGTGTTCGGCCTGTTCCTGACGCCGGTGTTCTTCAACCTGATCCGCCGCCGGGTCGCCCGCCGTCAGGCTGGCACCGCCGAGCCTGCGCACACCCTGGAGAATCCTGCATGAGCCTGCTCAAACCCCTGACCCCGAGCCTGCTGGCGCTGGCCCTGGCGGCCTGTGCGGTGGGCCCGGACTACCACGCGCCGGACACCGCCCCGGCGCGGCTGGACAGCGCCGCAGCGGCGCAGACCCTGGACCGCAGCCGCTTCGAAAGCCGTTGGTGGAAACAGTTCGACGACCCGACCCTGGACCAGTTGGTGCAGGCGTCGCTGCAGGGTAACCGCGACCTGCGCGTGGCCTTCGCCCGACTCAAGGCCGCGCGGGCGATCCGCGAGGACGCCGACAACGACGACCTGCCGGTGGTCACCAGCCGCGCCAGCAGCGAGATCGCCAAGGGCCAGGTGCCGGGTCAGACCGATCGCCGGGTCAACCAAGAGCGCTACGACCTGGGCCTGGACATGACCTGGGAGCTCGACCTGTTCGGCCGCATCCAGCGCCGCATCGAGGCCAGCGCGGCCCGCGAAGACGCAGCCCTTGCCGATCTGCAGCAGTTGCAGGTCAGCCTGATCGCCGAGCTGGTCGACGCCTATGGTCAACTGCGTGGCGCCCAGTTGCGCGAAACCATCGCCCTGGCCAACCTGCAGACCCAGCAGGATTCGCGGCGCATCACCGTGACCCTGCGCGACACCGGCGTGGGTAACGAACTGGATGTGGTGCGCGCCGACGCGCGGCTGGCGGCGGTGGAGGCCAGCGTGCCGCAACTGCAAGCCGAACAGGTGCGCGCCCGCAACCGCATCGCCACCCTGCTCGGCCAGCGCCCGGACGCCCTGAGCGTGGACCTCTCGCCCAGGCAACTGCCGGCCATCGCCAAGGCCCTGCCGGTGGGTGATCCGGGCGAGCTGCTGCGCCGCCGTCCGGACATTCGCCGCGCCGAGCGCCAGCTCGCCGCCGCCACCGCCGATGTGGGCGTGGCCACCGCCGACCTGTTCCCCCGGGTCAGCCTTAGCGGCTTCCTGGGTTTCACCGCCGGACGCGGTTCGCAGATCGGCGCTTCGGCAGCCAACGCCTGGGCACTGGGCCCGAGCATCACTTGGGCGGCCTTCGACCTGGGCAGCGTGCGTGCGCGACTGCGCGGCGCCAAGGCCGACGCCGAGGGTGCCCTGGCCAGCTATGAGCAGCAGGTGTTGCTGGCCCTGGAAGAATCGTCGAACGCCTTCAGCGACTACGGCAAGCGCCAGCAGCGCCTGCTGTCGCTGATGCGCCAGAGCGACGCCAGCCGCAAGGCGGCGGAGCTGGCCTCGATCCGCTATCGCGAAGGCACCGCCGATTACCTGGTGCTGCTCGATGCCGAACGGGAAAAACTGGCGGCCGAAGACGCCCAGGCCCAGGGCGAAGTGGAGCTGTACCGCGGCATCGTCTCGATCTACAAGGCCCTGGGGGGCGGCTGGCAGCCGGAGACCGTCGCCAGCGTGAAGTAACGTCCCCGGCAGCGCCTGCAACGACTCCTTTGGTGGATCTCCACCAGCCCTAGCCCCGCTGGCCTCGGTCAGCGGGGCTTTTTTTATCCAGCCGCTCCAGCACGGCCATTTGTTAAGGCACCTACTGAATCGTTGTACTAGGATAGCGACCTAAGCCAATCGGAATGATAGCTATGTGCTATTATCCGACAGCAACACCAGGACGATTCACCCACCCATGGATGCCACGATGAATTCGCACCTGTTCTTCCCGCAAGTCGGCAAAGTCATTGCCAGCACCGGCAGCCGCCAGTTTCCGCGCCTGCTGCATGACCTGATCCAGACCCACCTGAGCGTCGACGCCACGCACATCCGCCAGGTACGCCCGGCCTCCAGCGCCAACGGCCACAGCACCACATTGCTCAGCGAAACCGTGTTCAGCGACGCCGAACAGGACGGGCTGGAACTGGTCGCTCCCGCGCGTCTGCACCTGGTGCGGCGTACCCCCGACTACCACTACGAACTGCACGTGCTGCGCGCCGACGACGCGGCGTTCTCGGCCTGCGAGCGCGACCGCCTGCTGGACATCTCGCCGTTGCTGCTGCCCATGCTGCACAAGCACCTGGAAGCGTTGCAGCCCAGCCTTGCCGAGCGCAACGGCGCCGACAACCTGCAACGGCGCTTCCAGGAACGCCTCGACCAGGCCGGCCTGAGCCTGTCCAACCGCGAACTGCAGGTGTGCCTGGGCCTGCTGGCAGGACGCACCGCGCCGCAGCAGGCCGAGCACCTGCAGCTCAAGGTCAACACCGTGGAAAGCTACCTGCGCCGCGCCGCGATCAAGCTGGGCATCGGCGGGCGTCACTCGCTGATGAAGTGGATGTACGCAGCCGACCCCCAAGGCCCGGCCGCGAACTGACGCCGACGCTCGACTCAATCCCGCGCCAGCGCCTCGATGGGGTCCAGGCGCGCCGCGTTGCGTGCCGGCACGAAGCCGAACAGCACGCCGATCAAGGTGGAGCAGGCGAACGCCGTGGCGATCGATGCCGGTGAGAAGACCATCTGCCATTGCTGGACGAACAGCGTGAACAGGTAGCCGATCCCATACGACAGGCCGATGCCCACCAGCCCGCCAAAAAGACACACCATCACCGCCTCCACCAAAAATTGCTGGCGGATATCCGACTGCCGCGCCCCCACCGCCATGCGGATGCCGATCTCACGGGTGCGCTCGGTGACCGACACCAGCATGATGTTCATCACCCCGATGCCACCGACCACCAGCGAAATCACTGCGATCAGCGACAACAGCAAGGTCAGCGAGCGGCTGGTCTTCTGCACCGTTTGCATGATGCTGTCCAGGTTGTTGGTGAAGAAATCCTTGCTGCCATGGCGCTGCAGCATCAGCGCGTTGACCTCCTTATCCACCCGCTGGCTGGGAATGCCGTCCTTGATCCGCACGCTGATGCTGTCCAGGTGACGCTGGCCGAGCACCCGCCCGGCGGCGGTCTCGTAGGGCACCCAGACGTTCAGCGCATTGCCGGCGGCGAACAGGTTCTTGGTGTCCTTGGTCACCCCGATCACCGTGCACGGCAGGTTGCCGATCAGAATCACTTGACCGAGCGGATCGACGCCTGCGCCGAACAGCCGCTGGCGCGTGTTGTGGTCGATCACCACGACCTGGGCCTGGCGCCGGGCATCGCTCTCGCTGAAGGCGATGCCGGCGGCCAGCTCGATGTTACGCACTTGGAAATAGCGCTCGCTGACGCCGTTGAGCTGCACGTCCAGGTCGATGTTGCGGTAGCGCACCAGCAGGCTGCGGCCGATCACCGGGGTGGCGCTGTCGACGTAGTACAGCTGGTTCAGCGCCTGCACGTCGCCGAGCACCAAGGTCTCGATGCTTTTGGCTCGACTGTCCCCGAAGTTGCTCCCCGAATAGATGTCGATAGTGTTGCTGCCAATCGCCTGGATGTCCTTGAGCACGTAGCCCTTGGCGCCTTCGCCGATGGCCGAGATCGACACCACCGACGTGATGCCGATGACGATGCCAAGCATGGTCAGCAAGGTGCGCATGCGGTGCGAGACCAAGGCGATCCAGGCCATGTTGAAGGCCTCGCGGAACAGGCCCAGGTTGGCCACCAGACGCCGCGTCGGACGGCCCTGGCGCTGGGTCTCGGCCGCCACCGCAGCGGGCGCCGCCTGCGCCGGGTTGCGCCGGTCGCTGACGATCTGCCCATCGCTCACTTCGATGATCCGCTGGGCATGGGCCGCGACCTTCGGATCATGGGTCACCAGGATCACCGTGTGCCCGGCACCGTGCAGTTCCAGCAGGATCGCCATCACCTCCTTGCCGCTGACGGTGTCCAGCGCCCCGGTTGGCTCGTCGGCGAGGATCACCTCGCCACCGTTCATCAAGGCGCGACAGATACTCACCCGCTGCTGCTGGCCGCCCGACAGTTGGCTGGGGCGATGACTCAAGTGCCCGCCCAGGCCCAAGCGCCGCAGCAGCTCTTCGGCGCGCTGGTGACGCTGCGCCGAAGGCGTGCCGGCGTATACCGCGGGAATCTCGACGTTGCGCAGCGCGTCCAGGTGCGGCAGCAGGTGGTAACGCTGGAAAATGAAGCCGAAATGGTCCCGGCGCAACGCGGCCAGTTCCTCGTCATCCATGTCACGGGTTTCCTGACCATCGACCTGATAGGAACCGGCGCTGGCGTGGTCGAGGCACCCCAGGATGTTCATCAGCGTCGACTTGCCCGAACCGGAGGCGCCGATGATCGCCACCAGCTCGCCGGCGTGAATGTCCAGGTCGATGTGGCGCAGGGCGAGAAACTCGCGGTCTCCGGCCATGAAACGGCGGCTCACGCCCTCCAGGCGCAGCAACGGCTGCGCGGCGATCTGCACGGGTGTGCGCTGCGCACCGGGCGCGACGTTCATGTTCATGCTCACGCCCCCGCCGCATCGCCGATCGGCTCGCCGATCACCACCCGGTCGCCTTCGGCCAGGCCCTGCTTGATCTCGACCCTGACGTTGTTGTTGATCCCGGCCTGGACCTGGCGCACCTGGGCGAAACCTTTGTCATCGAGCACGCGTACGGCGAAGCGACCCTCGCCCTCGCCCGGCCCGAGCGCCGCCACCGGCACGGTGAGCACCGCTTCGGCGGTGGCCAGCACGATGCGCACCTGGGCGGTCATGGCGATGCGCAAGCGATGGTCGGGGTTGGGCACCTCGAACAGCGCGTTGTAGAACACCGCGGTGTTCTGCTTGGGCGCGGCGGCGCCGCTGCGGTCGCTGCTTTCCAGGTAGTTCTGCGGCGCCGGTTCCGTGCCGCGCAAGGTGGCGTAGTAGCGGCGTTCCTCGCCGAGGATGGTGAAGTACACCGGCTGCCCCGGCGTGATGTGGATCACGTCGGCTTCCGAGACCTGCGCCTTGACCGTCATGGTGTCCAGGTCGGCGAGCTTGAGGATCACCGGCGCCAGTTGCTGGGCGATCACGGTCTGGCCTTGCTGGGTGACGATGCCCACCACATCGCCGTCGATCGGCGCGCTGATGCGGGTGTAGTCCAGGTTGACCTTGGCCGTGTCGATCTGCACCTGGGCGCTCTTGATCTGCGCGTCCAGCGAGTTGAGGGTGGCCTGCTGCACCTGATACTCGGACTCGGCGTTCTCGAAGTCCTGGCGCGAGATCGACTCGTCGTCCTGCAGCGCCTGGTAGCGCTCGTACACCCGCCGCGTCTGGTTGACCCGGGCCAAGGTCGAGCGCCGCTCGGCCTGCAGCTTTTCCTCGTCGACCTGAGCCTGGCGCAGGGTGTTGCGCAGCACCAGCGGGTCGATCTCGGCCAGCCACTGGCCCTTGCTCACCTTGTCGCCCAGCTTGACCTTCAGCGAGCGCAACTGCCCGGATACCTGGGCGCCGACATCCACCTGGCGGATGCCTTCGAGCACCCCCGTGGCCAATACCGCATTCTCGATGTCGCCGCGTTCGACCGTGGCGGTGATGTAGCGCGGCGCCTTGGCCGGCGCCTGCACCGCGTACAGGGCGATGCCAGCCACCAGGGCCAGGGCGCAGGCCAGGCCGACCTTGCGAAATCCATTCTTGTCCATAAGCACTCGTTTTCCATTGCCAATGCAGGCGTGGGGCTGGGCAGCGCGGGGGCTGCCCGGCCCCGACGCGATCAAGGAGTCACCCGTACCAGGCGCTGACCGTCATGCCACCAGGCCGCCAGGCTGAATACCTCGGGCGTCTTGAGGATGCTGTAGTGGTTGCCCGGGCCGTGCCATAGCGTCAATTGCGGCAGTACACGCTGCCAGCCGGCCTGCATGGCGGCCTGCTCGCGCTGGTTGCCGGCGGCATCCAGGGTCGCGTCGGCCACCAGCACCAGGCTCACCGGGCCGCTGTAGACACCCGGCGCCAGGTACGGGGTGCGCAGCGCGCTGGCGAACGTGCGGGCGATGCCCTGCAGGGCCTGCAGCGAAGACCGCGCGGGCATCAAGCCGACCCGCACCATGGCCTGGTGCAAGGTCGACAGTTGCTGCGCGTCGTCCAATGCGGCGAAGGCATCACGGTCGAGCTGCAAGTCGCGCCCGCTGGACAGTTGCAGCGACTCGATCAGCCGTTGCAGCGCCGCCGTGGCGGTGTAAGGCCGACCACAGACGCTGTCGCTGCCAGGCGCTTCGCTATCGATCAGGGTCAGCGAGCGCACCTCGCGCCCCTGGGCCTGCAAACGCACCGCCACGGCATGCGCCACCCAGCCGCCGAACGAATGCCCGACCAGGTTCAGCGGCCCATGCGGATGCAGCGCCTCGATGGCCCGCACATGACAGGCTGCCGCCGCCTCGATGCTGCTGTGCGGCGGGGCGGCAGCGTCCAGCCCGCGCGATTGCAGACCGTACACCGGCCACTCGCTGCCCAGCGCTTCGGCCAGGCCGATGAAGCGGGTGACGCTGTCGCCGGCACCCGGCAGGCAGAACACCGGGGCGTATCCGCCCTGCCCGCTCTGGATCGCCACCAGCGGCTGGAAATCGGCCCATGGCGCACACTCGCCGCCACGGGCGGCCTGCAAGGCTTCGCCCAGCGCGCAGCCGAGCGCCTGCACGTGCGGCGCCTGCATCATGCTCAGGTGATCGCCCGGCACTTCGATACAGCGCAACTGGCCCGCCGGCACCGTACGGTCCCAGCCCAGGTGCGCCACGTCGCCATGGTGACGGCGGCTGTCGCAGGCCTGGAACAGATGGATGGCGATACCCAAGGCTTCGGGACGGTAATGCGCCATGGCGTGGGCGTGGGCCAGTTCGCGTTCGAAGAACCACTGCAATTGCTCATCGTCGGCCGTGGCCAGCTCGGGATAGAGCAAGCCTTGCTCGCGGCAGGCCGTCAGCAACACGGCGAACGACGCCTGCCCGTCATCCAGCGCCTGTACCTGGGCCAACTGCGCGGCGCCCTCGGTGCCCTGACCCTGCCAGTAGCCGGCGCAGTGCAGCAGCAATTGCCGTTGCAGCACCCGTGCCCCCTGCCAGCGCGCCTTGCCCTGGTCCACCCAACGCGGCTGCCAGGTGTCGATCAGGCCCAGAAACTCGACGGGCTGGTCGGCCCCGAGCAGTTGCGCGGCGATCTCATAGGCCAGCAGGCCGCCGAAGGACCAGCCAGCCAGGCGGTACGGCCCCTGCGGCTGCACCTGGCGGATGCGCTCGATCTGCGCGCGGGCCAGGGCTTCCAGCGTGTCGGGCTGGGCCTGGCCCAAGGCAAGGCCCGGCACGCCGTAGATCGGGAAGTCGCCGTCCAGGGCGCGGCCCAGCACCGGGAAGTAGAAGTCCATGCCGCTGAATTCGTGAATCAGGAACAGCGCAGGCTCGCGGCCCTCGGCACGCACGCAGACCAAGGCCTCGACGTTTGCGTCTTCGCCGCTGTCCAGGTGCTGCGCCAGGGCGGCCACGCTGGGGTGCTGGAACAGCTCGGCCAGCGACACCGTCAGCCCCTGCTCGCGCAGCAGGCCGATCAAGCGGATCGCCAACAGCGAGTGGCCGCCCAGGTCGAAGAAGCTGTCATGCCGCCCCACCCGCTCGACCTCCAGCACCGGCGCCCACAGCGCGGCCAACTGCCGCTCCAGCGCCGTGGCCGGTGCTTGGTACAGGCTCTCCAGCAGGTCCTGGGGCGAAGGCTGCGGCAAGGCCTTGCGGTCGATCTTGCCGTTGTTGGTCAAAGGCAGCGCATCGAGCCGCAGCCAGGCCGAGGGCAGCATGTAGGCGGGCAAACGCGTCTGCAGCCAACGGCGCACGGTGCCGACCTCCAGGCTCGGGTCCTGGACCGTGAACCAGGCGACCAGACGCGCCGACTGGCCCGGGGCAAGTCCCTGCGCCATGACCACCACCTCGTTGATGCCGGGGCACTGGGCCAGGTGGTGTTCGATCTCGCCCAGTTCGATGCGCAAGCCACGGATCTTCACCTGATCGTCGTTGCGCCCCAGGCATTCGAGTTGGCCGTCGTCGCGCCAACGGCCCAGATCGCCGGTGCGGTACAGCCGCGCGCCAGGGCGCGCGCTGAAGGGATCGTCGAGGAAGCGTTCGGCGGTGAGCTCGGGGCGGTTCAGGTAGCCCAGCGCCACGCCGTCGCCGCCGATGTACAACTCGCCCACCGCGCCCAGTGGTACAGGGCGCAGATAGGCATCCAGCACGTACACCTGGGTGCCGCCGATGGGCGTGCCGATGGGCACCTGCTCGGCCTCTGCCGGCAGCTCGCGGACCTGCCCGGCGGTGGCGTAGGTGGTGGTCTCGGTGGGGCCGTAGCAGTGCACCAGGCGCAACGCCGGGGCCTGGGCCAAGAGGCTGCGGAAGGCCTCGGGGTCGGCGCGCTCGCCACCACACATCAGCACCCGCAGCCCAGCCAGCACCTGCGGGATCATCTGCACGTACTGGTTGAACAGCGCGGTGGTGACGAACATCACCGTCGCTCCACCCTCGTCCAGCGCACGCCCCAGGCGCACGGGGTCGAGCAGCGTGTCCGGGTCGATCACCAGCACCTGGCCGCCGTTGAGCAAGGCGCCCCAGACCTCCACGGTGCTGGCATCGAAGGCCGGGTTGGCGGCGAAGGCCATACGGTCCTGGGCGCTGAAATCGGCGTAGCCGTCGTCGAGCACCAGGCGGACGATGCCGCGATGGGCCACGCGCACGCCCTTCGGCGCCCCGGTGGAACCGGAGGTGTACATCACATAGGCCACGCTGTCGCCGCCCTGGGCCAGACCGGGGTTGTGCTCCGGCTGGCCGGAAAGGTCCAGCCGGTCGAGGTCGATGCGCCGGGCCCGGTAGCCCAGGCGCGCGTCGCTGGCACAGATCAGCGCCACGGCCTGGCAGTCCTGCACCATGTAGCCCTGGCGCTCGGCGGGCGCCTGGATGTCCAGCGGCACATAGGCGGCGCCGCATTTGGCCACGGCCAACTGCGCTTGCAGCAGTTCCAGCGAACGCGGCAACAGCAGCGCGACGTGGTCACCCGGCGCCACGCCCTGTTCGATCAGGTAATGGGCCAGGCGATTGGCGTGGGCGTTGAGTTCGGCATAGGTCAGGCTGCGGTCCTGCTCGCGCGCCGCCACGGCCAGCGGATGGCGCGCCACCTGCTGCTCGAACAGGCGGTGCACTGCCAGGTCACGGGGGTAGCGGCGTTCGCTGGCATTGAAGCGTTCGCGCAGGCGTTGCGCTTCGTCGGCAGGCACCACCGAAAGCTGTTCCAGCCCCGCCTGGCGCTCGCCTTCCAGCGCCTGCAACAGCGCCTCGAGCCCCTGCTGCAGATAGCCGCAGAGGCGCCGCGCATCGATACCGGGCTCGGTCTGCGCCGTCAGGCTGAAGCCTTCGCCAAGGTCGTCGATGCTCAGCGCCAGCGGATAGTTGCTGCGCTCCTGCGCCTGCACCACCTCGATGCCGTCCCAGGCCGCGCGTTCGTCATCGTGTTCGCCGGCCGGGGTGCCATGCCGGTAATTGAGCAACGCGCTGAACAGCGGCGCGCCGTTGGGCAGCGCACTGCAGCGCTGGGCCAGGGCCAGCGGCGCCTGCTCGTGGGCGAGCAGCCCGGTCAAACGGGCATGGGCCTGCTGCAACGCGGCCTGGGCCGATTGCCCGGCCAAGTCCAGGCGCAGCGGCAAGGTGTTGATGTACACGCCAAGGCCCCGCTCGGCCCCCTCGCCACCGCGCAGGCGGCCCAGTAGCACGGTGCCGAACACCACGCTATCGCGTCCGCTCAATTGCCCGAGCACCTGAGCCCAGGCCAGGTGCATCAGGCTGGCAGCGCTGACGCCCTGCTGGCGCGCCAGCTCACGCACCCGGCGACTCAACGCAGCGTCCAGTCGCTGATGGTGCTCGGTCACGGCGTCCAGATGCGGGCGGGCATGGCCGCCATAGGCCAGGGTCGGTTCGTCGATGTCCGCCAACTGTTCACGGAAGAACGCCTCGGCGCGTGCCGGATCGTGGCTGTGCTGCAACTGGGCGATGTAGTTGCGATAGGGCACGGCCGCCGGCAGTTGCTGAGCCTGGTCGAGCAGACAGGCTTGCAGCTCGCTGCGCAGCAGTGCCAAGGCCACATGGTCCATGACCAGGTGATGGAACAGCAGGCTCGCTTCGATCCGCCCGCTGTCCGGGTCGGTGCGGTGCACCAGGCGCAGCAGCGGCGCCCGGCCCAGGTCGAATTGGCGGACATCGGCGATATCCCCCGCCTGCACCACCTGCAGCGGCGCGTGGCGCCAGACCACCTGCACCGGCTCGGCCAGGCCCTGCCAGTGGAATGCACTGCGCAGGCTGTCGTGCCGCGCGATCACGTGATCCAAAGCCTGGTGCAGACGTTGCAGACGACTGCGGTCGGCCAGGCGGAAGTCGGCCTGCAACACATAGGCCGCTTCTGCCTCGTGGGCCAAGTGATGGAAGAGCATGCCGGTCTGCAGCGGTCCCAGTGGGTAGATGTCCTGGACATTGGCGCAGCCGCCCTCGACCTGGGCGACGATCCGCTCGATCGCCTCCTGCTCCAGGGTGACCAAAGGCAGCAGTTCCGGGGTGATACGGATGCAGTCGGCGGCGATGCGGTTGGCCGGTACCTGCACCTGCTCCAGCGGCTGCAGCGTGGCGGCCAGCGCCGCCAGGTCCGGCGCGCTGAACAGGGCCTGGATATCCAGCGCCAGGCCGCGCGCGCGCAGGCGGGCGACCAGCGTTACCGCCAGCAGCGAATGGCCCCCCAGCGTAAAGAAATTGTCGTGCCGCCCCACACGTTCCAGCCCCAGCAACTGACCGCACAGCTCAGCGACCAGGGTTTCTTCAGCCCCTTGCGGGGCGTGATAGGCCTGTTGCTGCAAGGCTTCGACCTTGGGCTGCGGCAGCGCCTTGCGGTCGAGCTTGCCGTTGGGGCTCAACGGCAGGCGCGTCAGGTGCAGGAACTGCGCCGGCACCATGAACTCCGGGAGTTGCCCCAACAGCGCGGCGCGCAGCGCCTGGGTGTCCTGCTCGACGCCGGTGTAGTAGGCCACCAGACGCTTGCCCGAAGGCGGCACGTCCAGCGCCAGCACGGCCGCCTCCTGGACGCCTTCGACACGGGTCAGGCAAGCCTGGATCTCGCCCAGCTCGATGCGCAACCCGCGAATCTTCACTTGGTCGTCGTTGCGCCCCAGGTACTCCAGGGTGCCGTCTGCCAGATGCCGGGCCAGGTCACCGGTGCGGTACAGGCGCGCGCCAGGTCGAGTGCCGAAGGGGTCGTCGATGAAGCGTTCAGCGCTCAGGTCGTCGCGGTTCAGGTAGCCACGGGCGACCTGCACGCCACCGATGTACAGCTCGCCGGCCACGCCTTGCGGTACGGGTTGGCCTTGCGCATCGAGCACGTACAGCGTGGTGTTGGCGATGGGCTTGCCGATCGGCGTGTTGTCCGGCGTCTGCGCCAGCGGCTCGGCGCAGTGCCAGGCGCTGACATCCACCGCCGCCTCGGTCGGGCCGTACAGGTTGTGCAGCTCGACACTCGGCAGTTGCGCCTTGAAGCGCCGCACCAGGCTGCCCGGCAGCGCCTCGCCACTGCACAGCACGCGCTTGAGCTGCGCGGGTTCGGCGTCGCCAAAGGCCAGGAACACGTCGAGCATCGAGGGCACGAAGTGCAGCGTGGTCACGCTGCGCTCGGCGATCACCTGGCGCAGATATTGCGGATCACGGTGGCCGCCAGGTCGCGCCATGACCAGTTGTGCACCGGTCTGCAACGGCCAGAAGAACTCCCACACCGACACGTCGAAGCTGAACGGGGTTTTCTGTAAAACCACGTCTTCGGCGCCCAGGCCGTAGGCGTCCTGGGTCCACAGCAGACGGTTGACCACGCCGCGGTGCTCGTTCATCACGCCTTTGGGCAGGCCCGTGGAGCCCGAGGTGTAGATCACGTAGGCCAGGTGTTCAGGCTTCAGCCCTCCGACCTTGGGATTGTCGCAGGGCAATTCGCGCCAATTAGGCTGATCGAGGTCGAGCAGCGGCACGTCGAACTCAGCCAACAGCGCGCGGGTGGCGGCATGGCCCAGCACTGCCGTGGGCGCACTGTCGGTGAGCATGTGGCGGATGCGCTCGACCGGATAATCCGGATCGACCGGCACGTAGGCGCCGCCGGCTTTGAGGATCGCCAGCAAGCCGATCACCATCGACAGCCCCCGCTCCACGCAGATCGCCACGCGGTCGTCCGGTCTGACGCCCAGGGCCATCAGGTGATGCGCCAATCGGTTGGCCTCGGCGTTGAGTTCGCCATAGCTCAGTGCCGCCTGCTCGGCGCGCACGGCGATGCGCGCCGGCGTGCGCACCGCTTGCGTCTCGAACAGGCCATGGACCGTCTGCGCCAGGTCGTAGTCCACCGCCGTGTCGTTGAACTCGACCAGCAAGCGCCGACGCTCCACCGCATCCGGCAACACCACCTGGGACAACAGCGCCCCGTCGCTCGCGGCCATGACCCACAGCAGGTGTTGCAGATAGCCGCTGTAGCGCTCGATGGTCTGCCGGTCGAACAGCGCCGTCGCATAGCTCAGCGCACCGCTGAAACCATGCGCCGTTTCGCCCAGGCTCAGGCTCAGGTCGAACTTGGCGAAATCGGTGCCCTGCCCCAGGTTGCGCAGGCTCAAGCCCTCCAGCCCGGTGGCGTAGTCGTGCCCGCCCTGCCATTCCAGCGACACTTGGTACAGCGGGGTATGGGCCAGGCTGCGCGGCGGCTTGAGCAGGTCCACCACCTGCTCGAACGGCAGGTCCTGATGGGCCTGGGCCGCCAGCACCTGCGCCTTGACCCGCGCCAGCAAGGTGGCTACGTCCGGGGCGTCTTCCAGGTCCAGGCGGATGGCCAGGGAGTTGACGAACAGGCCGATCAGGCCTTCCACCTCGGCCTGGCGACGGCCGGCCACCGGGGTGCCGATCACCACGTCGGTCTGCCCTGACAGGCGCCCCAGCAGCACCGCCCAGGCGCCCATGAACAGCATGAATGGCGTGACCTGCTGGCGCTGGCACAGCGCCTTGAGGTCCTGCGCCAGGCGCGGGTCCAGCTGGATCTCCAGGCTGGCACCGGCGTAGTCCTGACGCGCCGGGCGCGGTCGGTCGGTGGGCAGGCTCAGCAGCGCCGGGGCACCGGACAGGGTTTCCTGCCAGAACGCCCCCTGGCGCTGCAACGCCTCGCCCTGCAACCAACGGCGCTGCCACACGGCGTAGTCGCCGTACTGGATCGACAGGGGTTCGAGCAGCGCCGGCCGCCCCTCGCGCAGGGCCGAATACAGCGCGCTCAGTTCACGGGTGAGCACGCCCATCGACCAGCCATCGGCGACGATATGGTGCACGGTCAACAAGAGCACATGCCGGGTCGGTTCGACCTGCAACACGCGGGCGCGCAGCGGCAGGTCCTGAGCCAGGTCGAACGGCTGCGCCGCTTCATCGCGGATCCGTTGCCGCAGGGACTGCTCGTCGGCGTCGGCCGCCAGGGTTTCGCGCTGCACCACCAGGCGCTGTTCGCTGACCCGCACCCACGGCTCGCCTTCGACGGCGAAGAACTGGCTGCGCAACGTCTCATGCCGCTGGACGATCAGTGCCAACGCCTGCGCCAGCGCGGTGCTGTCCAAGTCGCCACGCAACTCCAGCGCCAGGGCGATGTTGTAGGCCTGGCTGGCACCGTTCATCTGCGCCAGGAACCACAGCCGCTGCTGGGCGAACGACAACGGCAGCGGCTGCTCGCGGGACACCGCCAGCACCGCCGGCAACTCACTGCGCGCCGCCGTGGCCACCACCTCGGCCATCGCCGACAGCTCGGCCTGGGCGAACAGGCTGCCCAGCGCCAGCTCCACGCCCAGGCGTTGGCGCACCTGAGCCACCAAGCGCATGGCCAGCAGCGAGTGCCCGCCCAATTCGAAGAAGTGATCGTGCCGCCCCACCCGTTCTATCTGCAGCAAGCCTTGCCAGAGCTGGGCCAGGGTCTGTTCCAGCTCGCCCTGGGGCGCCTCGTAGCGGCGCTCGAACAGGTCGGCGCGGCTGGGTGCCGGCAGCGCACGACGGTCGAGCTTGCCATTGGCCGTCAGCGGCAGCGCCGCCAGCCGCACGAAGGCCACCGGTACCATGGCGTCGGGCAGATGGGCCTGCAACTGGGCGCGCAACTGCGCGGGGCTGGCCACTTCGACGGCGTCCTGGCCAGTGAAATACGCCACCAGGCGCGGCTGCCCCGGACGGTCTTCGCGGGCCAGCACCACGGCCTCGTTGATCCCTGGCAGCAGCGCCAGACGACCCTCGATCTCGCCCAGCTCGATGCGCACGCCACGGATCTTCACCTGATCGTCGTTGCGCCCGAGGTACTCCAGCGTGCCGTCCTCCAGCCAGCGCACCAGATCGCCGCTGCGGTACAGGCGCGCGCCCGGCTGCGGGCTGAAAGGGTCGTCCAGAAAGCGCTCGGCGGTCATCTGTGGCCGGCCCAGGTAACCGCGGGCCACGCCGGCGCCGCCGATATAAAGCTCGCCCGCCACGCCCAGCGGCGTCGGCTGGCCGTGGGCGTCGAGCACGTAGAGCCGGGCATTGTCGACCGGCGCGCCAATATGCAGCACGCCGCCAGGGGTCACCGCGCCGGAGCTGGCGACCACGGTGGTTTCGGTGGGGCCATAGTTGTTGACCACCGTGAAGCCGGGGTGGCGATTGAACTGACGCAGGCGATCGCCGCCGATCAGCAGGGTGCGCAAGGTCGGGTGGTCGAGTTGATGGCTGAAGGCATATTCGGCCACCGGAGTGGGCAGGAAGCTGACATCCAGCGGGCAGCCGCGCCACCAGGCGAGCAAGGCATCGAGGTCTTCGCCCTGTTCGCTGGACGGCGCGATGTGCAGGGTCGCGCCGGCACACAGCGCCGGCCACACTTCCCAGGCCATGGCATCGAAGCCGAAGCCGGCCAGGCTCGAGGTGTGCCGACCGTGGCACAGGTCGAAGGCGCGGCAGTGCCAGTCGATCAGGTTGTTCAGCGTGCGGTGCTCGACCATCACGCCCTTGGGCAGGCCGGTGGAACCGGAGGTGTAGATCACATAGGCCAGGTGAGCGACGCTCAACGCCTCGACCACCGGCGCTTGCTCGCTCGACGGCCAGTTGCCGCGATCCAGTTCGATCACCGGCAGGCTGCACGCGCCCAAGCGCGGGCGCAGCGCGCCCAGGGTCAGCACGGCGGTCGGGGCGCTGTCCTGGAGCAGATAGGCGATACGCTCATCGGGGTGCGCCGGGTCGATCGGCACGTAGCCGGCCCCGGCCTTGAACGTGGCCAGCAGCCCGATCAGGGCATCGAGGCCGCGTCGGGCGAGGATGGCGACGCGGTCCTCCGGCTGCACGCCAAGGGCCACCAGGCAACGCGCCAGACCATTGGCGCGTTGCTCCAGTTCGGCGTAGCTCAGGATGGCGTCGCCGCAGGTGGCGGCCACGGCCTCCGGGTGCTCCTGCGCCTGCCGCTCGATGCGCTGGTGCACGGTGAGCGACGTTTGCTCAGCGCCAGGGTGCGCATTGAAATGCTCCAGCAGGTGCTCGCGCTCGGCGTCGGGCAGCATGTCCAGCTGTCCGACCGTCCGCTCTGGGGTGTGCTGCAAGGCGTGCACCAGGCTGTCCAGGGTCTTGTGCAGATAGGCGCAGACACGCTCGCCCGGCACCTGGGCGCTGTACAGCAAGGTCAGGCGCAGGTCCTGGCCCAGGTCATCGACGCTCAACGTCAGCGGGTAGTTGGTGCGTTCTTCGCTGGCCAGCACCTCGATGCCGTCCCAGGCCGAACGCGCCTGCCCCTCGGCGACCGGGGCGCTGTGACGGTAGTTGAGCAAAGCGTTGAACAGCGGCGTCGGCGCATCCACGCCACTGCAGCGTTGGGCCAGGGCCAGCGGCGCATGCTCGTGGCGCATCAGGGTAGTCAGGCGTTTGTGGGTGGCCCTGATGGCCGGGATCAGCTCGTCATCGCCCAGGTCCACCCGCAGCGGCAAGGTATTGATGAAGATGCCCAAGGCGCGGTCGTTGGCCTCGGCGCCCATCAGACGCCCCATCAGCACCGTGCCGAACACCACCGCCTCGCGCCCGGTCAACCCGCCCAGCACCCGCGCCCAGGCCAGGTGGAACAGGCTGGCCAGGCTCACCCCAAGGCTGCGCGCCTGACTGCGCAGGCCCGCAGACAACGCCACAGGCAGCGTCAGGCTGGCCTCCAGCGGCGCACGGCCATCGCCTTGCACGTCCTGCAACCCATAGGCCAGGGTCGGCTCGGCGATGTCGCCCAGTTGCTCGCGGAAGAATGCTTCGTGCTGCGCCTGGCTCACGCCCAGCAGAGCCTGGCCCACATAGTTGCGAAACGGCACCGGCGCGCCCAGCGACTGACCCTGTCCGCGCAGCACCGCCTGCATCTCATGGCGCACCACCTCCAACGCGCTGTGGTCCAGGGCGATGTGATGGAACTGCAGCGTGGCGTACAGCCGGCCATCGCCGGCCAGCGGTTCACAGAGCAGGCGCACCAGCGGCGCCTGGGTCAGGTCGATGCGCTCATCGACCGACGCCACCTCGCACACCGCCAGGCGCGCCTGGCGCCACACCACCTGCAGCGGCGCCTCCAGGCCCTGCCAGTGCACCGAAGTGCGCAGGATATCGTGACGGTCGATCACCGCCTGCAAAGCCTCGACGAACGCCAGCAGGTGCCCCCGGCTGGCGAAGGCGAAGCGTGACTGCATGATGTACGGATCGCTGCCTTCGGCGCTGGCGTGGTGATAAAGGATGCCCTGCTGCAACGGCGCCAGCGGGTAGATGTCCTGCACGTTGGCGTGGCCGCCGGGAATCGATTCCACCAGGCGGTCGATGCAGGCCTGGTCCAGTTCGACCAGGTTGAGCAGCGCCGGCGTGATCCGCGTGCAGTGCGCCGGGATGGCATTGGCCGGGATCGGCGCGGCGCCACTGCGGGCGACATACTCGCCGCGCTCGATCAGTGCGACCAGTGCCGGCTTGTGTTCGCGCAGGCTCGCCACCAGCGCGGGATCGCTCAGCGCCTGGCGGTTGCCCTGCACGGCCAGTTGCCCGTCCTTGAGGGCCAGCTGGATATCCTTGGCCGACAGGGTGGCCAACAGTTCGTTGATGCTCACAGGACGATCTCCATTCTGTCTGTGATGGCGGCATAGCCCGCCAGTGTCGGTTGCTCGAACAGCGCTCGCACATCGGCCTCCAGGCCTTCCTGGCGCAGGCGCGCGGTGAGCGTCACCGCCAGCAGCGAGTGGCCGCCGAGCTCGAAGAAGTTGTCGTGCCGGCCCACCTGCTGCACGCCCAGCAACTCGGCCCAGAGCGCTGCCAGCAACTGTTCGGTGTCGCCCTCGGGCGCTTCGTAGGGGCGCTCGTCCGACACGTTGGCCGCCGGTAGCGCCTTGCGGTCGAGCTTGCCGTTGGGGCTCAGCGGCAAGGCTGCCAGGTGCACGAACAGCGCCGGCACCATGAACGCCGGCAGTTGCCTGGCGAGGGTCTGGCGCAGGGTGTCCAGCGCCTGCACGGTGCCGGTGTAATAGGCGACCAGACGCTGATCCACCGCCAGTACCACGGCTTCCTGAATACCGGGCACACGGGTCAGACAGGCCTGAATTTCACCCAGCTCGATGCGCAGGCCACGGATCTTCACTTGGTCGTCGTTGCGGCCCAGGTACTCCAGGGTGCCGTCGGCCAGATGCCGGGCCAGGTCGCCGGTACGGTACAGTCGCGCGCCGGGTCGAGTGCCGAACGGGTCATCGATGAAGCGCTCAGCGCTCAGATCATCGCGATTCAGGTAGCCACGGGCGACCTGCACGCCACCGATGTACAGCTCGCCGGCCACGCCTTGCGGTACGGGTTGGCCTTGCGCATCGAGCACGTACAGCGTGGTGTTGGCGATGGGCTTGCCGATCGGCGTGTTGTCCGGCGTCTGCGCCAGCGGCTCGGCGCAGTGCCAGGCGCTGACGTCCACCGCCGCCTCGGTCGGGCCGTACAGGTTGTGCAGCTCGACACTCGGCAGTTGCGCCTTGAAGCGCCGCACCAGGCTGCCCGGCAGCGCCTCGCCACTGCACAGCACGCGCTTGAGCTGCGCGGGTTCGGCGTCGCCGAAGGCCAGGAACACGTCGAGCATCGAGGGCACGAAGTGCAGCGTGGTCACGCTGCGCTCGGCGATCACCTGCCGCAGGTACTGCGGATCCCGGTGGCCGCCAGGTCGCGCCATGACCAGTTGCGCACCGGTCTGCAACGGCCAGAAGAACTCCCACACCGACACGTCAAAGCTGAACGGGGTTTTCTGCAACACCACGTCTTCGGCGCCCAGGCCGTAGGCGTCCTGGGTCCACAGCAGGCGGTTGACCACGCCACGGTGCTCGTTCATCACGCCTTTGGGCAGGCCAGTGGAGCCCGAGGTGTAGATCACGTAGGCCAGGTGTTCAGGCGTCAGCCCTGCGATCTGCGGATTCTCGGACGAGCATGATTGCCAGACCGGCTGATCGAGGTCGAGCAGCGGCACGTCGAATTCAGCCAACAGCTCACGGGTGGCAGCATGGCCCAGCACCGCCGTCGGCGCGCTGTCGGTGAGCATGTGGCGGATGCGCTCGACCGGATAATCCGGATCGACCGGCACGTACGCGCCGCCGGCTTTGAGAATCGCCAGCAAGCCGACCACCATCGACAACCCCCGCTCCACGCAGATCGCCACGCGGTCGTCCGGTCTGACGCCCAGGGCCATCAGGTGATGCGCCAATCGGTTGGCCTCGGCGTTGAGTTCGCCATAGCTCAGTGCCGCCTGCTCGGCGCGCACGGCGATGCGCGCCGGCGTGCGCAACGCTTGCGCCTCGAACAGGCCATGGACCGTCTGCGCCAAGTCGTAATCCACCGCCGTGTCGTTGAACTCGACCAGCAAGCGCCGACGCTCGTGCGGCTCCAGCACCTGAAGCTGCGCCAGTGGCGATTCCGGTCGTTGCTCCAAGGCATCGGCCAGCTCACCCAGCACCTGCTGCAACTGCCCGCACACCCGCGCAGCGCCCACCACCGGCAACACCTGCACGGTCAGGCGCAGATCGTCGCCCAGGTCGTCGACATTGAGGCTCAGCGGGTAGTTGGTACGCTCTTCGCTGGCCAAGGTCTCGATACCCTGCCACGCCTCACGCTGGCGCTCGCTTTCGGCAGCGCCGGCGCTGTGGCGGTAGTTGAGCATGGCGCTGAACAGCGGCAAGGGTGCCTGCACACCGCTGCAACGCTGGGCCAGGGCCAGCGAGGCATGCTCATGGGTCATCAGCGCACTCAACTGCGCATGGGTCGCACGCACGCCGTCACGCACATTCAACCCGGCCAGGTCCAGGCGCAGCGGCAAGGTGTTGATGAACATGCCCAGGCCGTGGCCGCTACCAGCGCCGCCCTGCATGCGCCCCAGCAGCACGGTGCCGAACACCACGCGCTCGCGGCCAGTGGCGCACTCCAATACACGCGCCCAGGCCAGGTGCAACAGGCTGGCGGTGCTCACGCCCAACTGGCGCGCCTGGCTGCGCAAGCGCAGGCTCAAGCTCGGCTCCAGCAGCACCTGGGCCTGCTCGATCTGCCCGGCATCGGCCTGGATGTCACGCAGACCGAACGGCAAGGTGGGCTCGTCGATATCGCCCAGTTGCCCGCGGAAGAAGGCTTCGTGCTCGGCCTCACTGACGCCCAGGCGCGCCTGGGCCACGTAGTTGCGGTAGGGCACCGCCGGCTCGGTTGGCTCAGGCAGGCCGTGCAGGTAGCCGAGCAATTCGGCGCGTACCACGTCCAGCGCCGTGTGGTCGAGGATCAGGTGGTGAAACTGCAGGCGCGCCTGCACCGCGTCGGGCGTGCGGCGGTACAACAGGCGCAGCAGCGGCGGCCGGTCCAGGGCCAAGGTGTCGAAGCGCGCCTCTGGCGTGGCGTCGAGGTCGATCAGCGGCAGTTCGGCATGGCGCCAGACCACCTGCAACGGCTGTGGCAATCCGTCCCAGAGCACGGCAGTGCGCAGGATGTCGTGGCGGGCGATGACCTGCGCCAAGGCACCGGCGAACGCCTGCAAGCGCGCCAGGCTGTCGAACCTCAGCTGCGAGTGCAGCAGGTAGGGATCGGCGCCCTTGGCACTCAGATGGTGGTAGAGAATGCCTTCCTGCAACGGCGCCAGGGGGTAGATGTCCTGCACATTGGCCGCCCCGCCCGGCACGTTGGCCAGCACGCGGTCGAGGGTGGCCTGGTCCAGTTCGACCAGGCTGAGCAGGTCCGGTGTGATCCGCGTGCACTCGGCGCCAATCCGATTGGCCGGCACCTGCACTTCGCGGCTCTGGCCCAGCGCTGCGCTCAGCGCCGCCACGCTCGGTTGGCTGAACAGCAGCCGGACATCGGCCTCCAGCCCCTGCTGGCGCAGGCGCTCGATCACACTGACGGCCAGCAGCGAATGGCCGCCCAGCTCGAAGAAGTTGGCGTGCCGCCCTACCCGCTCCAAGCCCAGCAGCTCGGCCCACACCGCGGCCATGCGCTGTTCGATCTCACCCTGCGGCGCCTCGTAGGCCGCCACCGGCAGGTCGGCCGGGTCCGGTGCAGGCAACGCTTTGCGGTCGAGCTTGCCGTGTGCGGTCAACGGCAAAGCCTCCAGGCGCATGAAGGCCAGAGGCAGCAGGTGCGCGGGCAGGCTCATACGCAGCGCCTGACGCAGGGCATCGGCCGAAGCATCGCCGGTGTACCACGCCAGCAACTGCTCGCCACGCACCAGCACCACGGCATCGGCCACGCCCGGCTGGGCGCCCAGCGCCGCTTCGATCTCGCCCAGCTCGACGCGCACGCCGCGAATCTTCACCAGGTCATCGTTGCGTCCGAGGTAGTCGAGGGTGCCATCGGCGTTCCAGCGCACCAGGTCACCACTGCGGTACATGCGCGCACCGACCTCGTTGCTGAACGGATCGGCGAGGAAGCGCTCGTCAGTCATCTGCACACGGTTCAGGTAGCCCCGAGCGACCCCGGCCCCGGCAATGTACAGCTCGCCCGTGGCGCCCACGGGGACCAATTGCCGCCGCCCATCGAGCACGTAGACGCGGGTGTTGGCGATGGCCGCGCCGATGTGCAGCGGCGCGCCGACCTGCACCTGGCCGGAGGTGGCGACCACCGTCGTTTCGGTGGGGCCGTAGTTGTTGACGACAGCAAAGCCCGGATCGCGCTCGAACTGACGCAGGCGGTCGCCGCCGATCAGCAGCGTGCGCAGACTCACCGGGTGGCGCTGACGGCGCAGCGCCTGCTCGGCCACCGGCGTGGGCAGGAAGCTGACCTGCAGCGGCTGCGCGGCCCACCAGTCGAGCAAGGCATCCACCTGTTCGTTGGCCACCTCAGCCGGCGGCAGGTGCAGCACCGCCCCGGCGCACAGCGCCGGCCAGACTTCCCAGGCCAGGGCGTCGAAGCCGAAACCGGCGACGCTCGAGGTGTGGGTGCCGGTTTCTACGGCGAAGGCCTCGCAATGCCAGTGCACCAGGTTGGCCAGGGTGCGGTGCTCGACCATCACGCCCTTGGGCTGGCCGGTGGAGCCTGAGGTGTACACCACATAGGCCAGCGCCGAGGCGTCTAGACCGGCCACCTGCGGGTCGTGCTCGGCGATCCCGGAAAAGTCCTCACGGTCCAGATCCAGGCGCGCGACGGCCTGCGGCAGGTCCGAATGACTCGACTCGGCTAGCACCAGGGCCGGGGCGCTGTCTTCGAGCAGGTAGGCGATGCGTTCGGCCGGGTACTGCGGGTCCACCGGCACATAGGCGGCGCCGGTCTTGAGCACCGCCAGCAGGGCCACCAGACGCTGCGGCGTGCGCGGCAGGCACAAGGCGACCCGGTCGCCGGGGACTACGCCGCGTCCGATCAGGTGATGGGCCAGGCGGTTGGCCGCGCGGTTGAGTGCCTCAACGCTCAGCGTCGTGTTGCCCTGCACCACGGCCAGGGCCTGTGGGCTCTGCGCCGCGCGGGCTTCGACCAAGGCATGGACGGTGGCGCCCTGCGGATAGGCCCGTGGCGTCGGGTTGAAATCCACCAGCAGGTGGCGGCGTTCCTCACTGTCGAGCAGCGACAGTTCGTCCACGCGTACGTCCGGTGCCCGTTCCAGGGCTTGCAGCAGTTGCGCCACGGTGTTGGCCATCCACTGTGCGACCCGCTCGGCACCGATCTCGGCCAGGCTCAGCACGCTGAAGGTGAAGCCTTCGCCGCGATCGTCGACGCTCAGGGTCAACGGATAGTTGCTGCGCTCCTCACCGCCGAGCAGGCGCACGCCCTGCCAGATACCCTGGCCGTCACGCGGGGTGTCGGCGGCGCTGTGGCGGTAGTTGAGCAAGGCGCTGAACAGCGGCTGCCCGGCCGGCACGCCGCTGCAGCGCTGGGCCTGGGCCAATGAGGCCTGCTCGTGGCCGAGCAGCGCCGAGAGCCGCGCATGGGTGGCGCGCACCGCCTCGGCCACGCCGAGCTGGGTGTCGATGCGCAGCGGCAAGGTGTTGATGAACACCCCCAGCGCCCGGTCGGCGCCTTCACCGCCCTGCAGGCGGCCCATCAGCACGGTGCCGAACACCACCTCGCTGCGGTTGGCCAGCACGCCGATCAGACGCGCCCAGGCCAGGTGCATCAGGCTCGCGGCACTCACGCCGAGCGACCGCGCCTGTTCACGCAGGCGCAGCGCATGCTCGGCATCCAGGGTCAGGTGGGCCTCTTCGATGCCGTGGCCTTCGCCCTGCACGTCGTGCTGGCCGAACGGCAGGGTCGGCTCGTCGATATCGCCGAGCATGTCGCGGAAGAACGCGTCTGCGGCGGCCGTGTCATTGCCCAAACGCGCTTGCGCCACGTAGTTGCGGTAAGGCACCGGCGTACCCAGGCGGCTCGCATCGCCGCACAGCAGCGCGTGCATTTCCGCGCCGACCACGTCCATGGCGGTGTGATCCAGCGCCAGGTGATGGAACAGCAGGATCGCCACCACTTCGCCGTGGACCGGGTCGTGGCTGTAGACCAGGCGCATCAGCGGCGCACGGGCCAGGTCCAGGCGCTGCTGACGGGCATCGAAGCGCGCCTGCAACTGATCGATCACCGCGCCCTGGCCCTCGCACGCCACTTCGCTGACCTGCAGCGATGCCTGGCGCCAGACCACCTGCACAGGCTGGTCCAGACCCTCCCAGACCAGCGAGGTGCGCAGGATGTCATGCCGGTCGATCACCTGCTGCAAGGCCGCCGCCCAGGTCTGCAAGCGTTCGAGGCTGTCGAAGGCCAGGCGTGATTGCAGCAGGTAGGGGTCGCCCTGGGCGGCGCTCAGGTGGTGATAGAGAATGCCTTCCTGCAACGGCGCCAGCGGGTAGATCTCCTGCACGTTGGCTGCACCCCCGGGCACGGTCGCGACGATGGCGTCGATGGCCGCCTGGTCCAGTTGCACCAGGCTGAGCATCGCCGGGGTGATCTGCTGGGCGTTGGCGGGCACGCGATTGTCCGGCACCTGCACCTCGCGCCCACTGCCGACCGCTGCGGCCAGCGCCGCCAGGGTCGGTTGGGCGAACAGCACGCGCACGTCGGCGGCAAGGCCCGCCACGCGCATGCGCTCGATCAGGTTCACCGCCAGCAGCGAGTGTCCGCCGAGCTCGAAGAAATGATCGAAGCGACCGACCTGTCCCACCTTCAGCACCTCGGCCCAGATCGCCGCCAGTTGCCGCTCCACCTCGCCCAGGGGCGCGACGAACTGGCGGCTGACCACGGCGCTGTGGTCCGGTGCCGGCAGGGCCTGGCGGTCGAGCTTGCCATTGGCGGTCAGCGGCCACTGCGCGACCTGCACATAGGCCGAGGGCAGCATGTAGTCGGGCAGTTGCCCCTGCAGTTGCGCGTGCAACTCGGCCAAGGCGGGTGCCTGGCCGGCCGCGCTGAACCAGGCCACCAGGCGTTTGTCGCCTGGGGTGTCCTCGCGCACCCGCACCACCGCGTCCTGCACCCCGGCGCAGGCCGCCAGGCGCGCTTCGATCTCACCCAGCTCGATGCGGAAACCGCGCAGCTTGACCTGCTGGTCGTTGCGCCCCAGGTAGCGCAAAGTGCCGTCGGCCTGCCAACTGACCAGGTCGCCGCTGCGGTACATGCGCGCCTGCGGCGCGTGGCTGAACGGGTCGTCGAAGAAGCGTTCGGCGGTCAGGGCCGGCTGGTTCAGATAGCCCAGGGCGACCCCGTCGCCGCCGATGTACAGCTCGCCGACCGCGCCCACCGGCAGCGGCTGGCGCCGGGCATCGAGCACGTAGCAGCGGGTGTTGCCGATCGGGCGACCAATCGGGATCGCGCCCTCGCCCACGCTGCGTATCTCGTGGGTGGTGGTAAAGGTGGTGGCCTCGGTTGGGCCGTAGCCGTTGAGCAGGTGTGCCGGGGCGCCGTCACGCAGCACCTGGGCGATCACCTGGGGATCGAGCACATCGCCGCCGACCATCAGGTAGCGCAGCCCGACGAAGGCCGGCAACAACTGGGCGGCGTATTGATGGAACAGTCCGGCGGTCAGCCAGAGTACGGTGACGCCCTGGTCACGCAGCGCTTGGCCCAAGGCCTGGTGCGACAGCACCTGATGCTGATCGATGACCACCACGCAGCCGCCGTTGAGCAGCGGTGCCCACACCTCCAGGGTGCTGGCGTCGAAAGTCGGGTTGGACGCGAAGGCCACCCGGTCGCTGGCCTGGAAGTCGGCAAAGCCGTTGTCGATCACCAAGCGCACCACGGCCCGATGGGGCACCAGCACGCCTTTGGGCAGGCCGGTGGAGCCGGAGGTGTACATGACGTAGGCCGGCGCGCCAGCGTCGACCACGAGGTCCAGGGCATGCGCCGGGTAGGCGTCCAGCGCCAGGGCGTCGAGCTCGACTCGGGTGGCGTGGCCCAGCGCGGGCTGGTCGGCATGGGTCAACAGCACTTGGGCACGGCTGTCCTGGACCATGAAGGTCTGGCGCTCGACCGGGGCGTTGGCGTCCAGCGGGACGTAGACCGCACCGCAACTGCTCACCGCCAGTTGACTGGCCAGCAGATCGACGCTACGTGGCAGCAGCAAGGCCACCCGGTGCCCGGGGCGCACGCCCAGTTCCAGCAGGTGGCGAGCCAGGCGATTGGCGTGCTCGGCCAGCTCGGCATAGGTCCACCGGCGCTGGCCATGGATCACCGCCACGGCCTCGGGGGTCTGCGCAGCGCGGGCCTGGAACAGGGCATGCAGCGGCTGATCGCGTGGGTAGTCGCGGGCGGTGGCGTTGAAGCCTTGCAACACCTGCTCACGGGCTTGATCAGACAGGCACGAGAGGTCGTGCAGCGGGCGTTGCGGCGATTGCTCCAGGGCCTCGACCAACTGGCTCAAGGCACTGTCCAGCAGCGCACACACCTGCCCGCCATCGACCTGCGGCACCGCCTGCACGGTGAAGGCCAGGCCCTGACCGAGGTCATCGACGTTGACCACCAGCGGGTAGTTGCTGCGCTCACGCGAGGCCAGCAGCTCGATGCCTGACCAGCCCAGGCCATCGCCAGCGACCTTGGCGGTGCTGTGACGGAAATTCAGCAGGCTGGTGAACAGCGCCTGGGTGGCCGGCACACCGCTGCAACGCTGGGCCAGCGCCAGCGAAGCCTGTTCTCGACCGAGCAATCGGGCCAGGCGTTGGTGAGTGCGGCGCACGCCTTCGGCAGCGCCCACGGCATCGACGCTGACGCGCAACGGCAAGGTGTTGATGAACATGCCCAGCGCGCGGTCGGCGCCGGCACCGCCTTGCAGGCGACCGAGCAGCACAGTGCCGAACACCACCTCGGACTGGCCGCTGAGCTGCGCCAGCACCTGCCCCCAGGCCTGATGCACCAGGCTGGCGATGCTCACCCCCAGGCTGCGCGCCTGGACGCGCAGGCGCCCGGCCACGGTCGGGTCGAGGCTGTGCTGGCTGTCGATCACCTCGACGCCGTTGCCCTGCACATCGCGCAGGCCGAACACCTCGGTGGGTTCGTCGATATCGCCGAGCAGCTCGCGGAACAGCGCTTCATCGGCGCCAGGATCGGCATCCAGGCGGGCACGCGCCACGTAATTGCGGTACGGCACGCTGTCCAGCCGCAGCGGCTGGCCCTGCAAGGCCGCACCGACTTCGGCCACCAGCAGCTCGACGGCAGTATGGTCGAGCAGGATATGGTGCAGCAGCAGGGTCGCTTGCAGACGCTCGCCTTCGCGGTGCGGCAGCAGCTGCATCAACGGCGCGTGGGTGAGGTCCAGGCGGTGCAGGTCGGCCGTCTCGCTCAGGGCCAGAGGCGCCTCGCGGTGCACCACCTGAACCGGCTCGGGCAGGCCTTCCCAGTGCAGGCTGGTGCGCAGGATGTCATGGCGAGCGATGACCCGGTTCAAGGCCTTGAGGAAGTCGTGCAGGTGCGCCGGTTCGTCGAAGGCGAAGCGTGCCCGCAGGACGTAGGGGTCGGCCCCGGTGCTGGCCAGGTGGTGATAGAGGATGCCCTGTTGCAGCGGCGCCAGGCCGTAGATGTCCTGGACGTTGGCGGCGCCACCGGGCAGCCGGGCGATCAGTGCGTCCAGCGCCGGCTGGTCGAGGTCGGCCAGGCTGAGCATGTCCGCTTCGACCTGCGTGCAGCCGGCCGGAATGCGATTGACCGGGACCGCCGTCGGCCGCTCGGCACTCACCGCTGCGGCCAGTGCGGCCAACGTCGGCTGGCCGAACAGGACGCGCACGTCGGCGGCCAGTTCCTGTTGGCGCATGCGCTCGACCAGCTTGACCGCCAGCAGCGAATGTCCACCCAGTTCGAAGAAGTTGTCGTGCCGGCCGATGCGCTCGACGCCCAGCAGATCCTGCCACAGCGCGGCGATGCGCTGCTCCACCTCGCCCTGCGGCGCCTCGAAGGCACGCCGGGCGAAGGCGTCGCCGTCGGGCTCGGGCAAGGCCTTGCGGTCGAGCTTGCCGTTGGCGGTGAGGGGGAACGCCTCCAATTGCACGAAGGCCGCCGGCACCATGTAGTCGGCCAGGTGCTGGAGCAGACCGTCACGCAGGTCGGCGGCCTCGGGCGCGGCGCCCTCGGCGGCCAGCCAGTAGGCGATCAGCCGCGGCTCGCCGGCGCTGTCAGGGCGAGCGATCACCACCGCCTCGCGCACGCCGTCGCACGCCGCCAGGCGCGCTTCGATCTCGCCCAGCTCGATGCGGAAACCGCGAATCTTCACTTGGTCGTCGTTGCGTCCGAGGTAGTCCAGGCTGCCATCGTCGACCCAACGTGCCAGGTCACCGGTGCGGTACACACGTCCGCCCGGGTTGAACGGATCGGCGATGAAGCGCTCGGCATTCAGCGCCTCGCGGTTCAAGTAGCCGCGCGCCACACCGGCCCCGCCCACGTACAGCTCGCCGACCACCCCGACCGGCACGGGTTGGCGCTGGGCGTCCAGCACATACACCTGCAGGTCGGGGATGCGCTCGCCGATCGGGCTGACGCCCAGTCGTTGCGCATCGGCGGCCTGCAAGGGACGGTAGGTGACGTGCACCGTGGTTTCGGTGATGCCGTACATGTTCACCAGGCGTGTGCCGGCGTTGCCGATGCGCGCGTACCACGGCTTGAGCAGCCCAGGCTCGAGCGCTTCGCCGCCGAAGATCACCTGGCGCAGGGAATGCTGCAGCGCGCTGCGGCCCTGGGCGGCGATCAATTGACGGAAGGCACTGGGGGTCTGGTTGAGTACGCTCACGCCGCTGCGGCAGAGCAAGGCGTAACACTCGTCCGGTGAACGGCTGACACGCTGCGGCACGATCAGCAGACGCCCGCCGTAGGCCAGCGCGCCCCAGATTTCCCAGACCGAGAAGTCGAAGGCGAACGAGTGGAACAGCGCCCAGGTATCCAGACGGTTGAAGTCGAACCAGGACTCGGTGGCGGTGAACAGCCGGGCCATGTTGCCATGCTCGACCATCACCCCTTTGGGCAGGCCGGTGGAGCCGGAGGTGTAGATGACGTAGGCCAGGTGCGAGGGCAGCAGACCGGCGCGTGCCGGGTTATGGGTGGGTTGTTGCGACAGCTGTGGGTCGTTCAGGTCGATCAGCGGGGCGTCGAGGCTGCCCAGCAGCGCCAGGCAGTCGTGCTCGCCGAGCACCGCGCGCGGGGCGCTGTCCTTCAGCGTGAACGCGATGCGCTCGGCAGGATAGGCCGGGTCGATGGGCACGTAGCCAGCGCCGGCCTTGAGCACGCCCAGCAGGCCGACCAGCATGCCCAGGCCACGCTCGACGCAGATCGCCACCCGGTCGTCCAGACCGATGCCGAGTGCGATCAGGCGATGGGCGAGCTGGTTGGCGCGTTCGTTGAGCTCGGCGTAACTCAGGCTCTGCTGCTCGAAGATCACGGCGGTGTCTTGCGGGCGCGAACGGGCGTGGGCCTCGAAGCGCTGATGCAGCAGCGGCGTCTGGGCGAACGCGGGCACTGGCGGGTTGAGGCCGTGCAGCAGGTGCTCGCGCTCGTGCGGCGGCAGGATGTCGAGGCTGTCGAGCCGTGCCTGCGGTGCGTGTTCCAGGGCCTGCACCACCTGCTCCAGCGCACGCCCCAGGTAGCCGGCCACACGCGCGGCACCCAGGCCGCAGCCGACCAGCGCAGTGATGCGCAGGTCTTGGCCGAGATCATCGAGGTTGAGCGTCAGCGGATAGTTGGTGCGCTCTTCGGCGCCCAGCACCTGGATGCCCGGCGCGATGTCGATGACATCGGCCGCGTCGCCCGCCTCGCTGTGCCGGTAGTTGAACACCGTGTTGAACAGCGGCGCAGGTGCCGCCACACCGCTGCACCGCTGGGCCAGGGCCAGGGGCGCCTGTTCGTGGCCGAGTACGCCGGTCAGGGCTCTGTGGGTGGCCTGCAGGGCGTCACGCACGCTGACCGCACCCATGTCGATGCGCAGCGGCAAGGTGTTGATGAACATGCCGAGCGCCTGCTCGCCGCCCTCGCCGGCTTCCATTCGCCCGAGCAACACGGTGCCGAACACCACCGAGTCATTGCCCGACAGTGTGCCGAGCACACGACCCAGGCCCAGGTGAGCGATGGCCGCCGGGCTCACGCCCAATTGCCGGGCCTGGGTACGCAGGCGCGCGCTCAGGTCACGGTCCAGGGTCAAGCGGGCGTCTTGCACTGGGCTGTCGTCGAGTTCGGCCGCGCCGAAGGCCAGGGTCGGTGTATCGATATCGGCCAGCATGGCCTTGAAGAAGGCTTCGTGGGCGGGCACGTCCAGGGCCTGGCGCGCCTGCGCCAGCAAGTTGCGAAACGGCACTGGCGGCCCGAGGCGCTCGGCCTCGCCGGCCAGGCAGGCGGCGATCTCGCGACGGACGATGTCCAGCCCGGTGTGATCCATCACCGTGTGGTGGAACAGCAGCAGCGCGACCACTTCGGCGCCCGCGCCCGGGGCGTGAACCAGGCGCAGCAAGGGCGCCTGGCGCAGGTCGAAACGGTAGTGATGGCTGTCGTGCAGCGCGCGCAGTTGCGCCAGCGGCTCGCCCTGACCGGCCAGTTGCAGCGCTTCGCGGTGCAGCGGCGCACGCCGCCAGACCACCTGCAGCGGCTCGTCCAGGCGCTCCCAGAACAGTGAGGTACGCAAGATGTCGTGACGTTCGATCACCCAGTCCAGGGCCTGGGCGAAGGCCTCCAGGTGTGCCGGGTCGGCAAAGCGCAGTTGGGCCTGCAACAGGTAGGGATCGCCGGCTTCGGCGCGCAAGTGATGGTAGAGCATGCCCTCCTGCAGCGGCGCCAGGGGATAGATGTCCTGCACGTTGGCAGCACCACCCGGGATGCTGGCGACGATGCGGTCGATGGAAGGCTGGTCCAACGCCACCAACGGCAGCATGGCCGGGGTGATCTTGAACGCCGGGCTCAACCAGTCGTCGTCATGGGCGGCGAGCATCTCCAGCAGCGCCGGCTTGTGCGCGGCCAGTGCATCCCACAGGGAATCGTCGAGGCTGTCGTCGTCACCGTCGACGATGAGGTCCTGATCATCGCGCTGAAGTCGGATCGCACGGGTGGAGAGCACTGCCATCAGTTCGCTAAAGCGCATGGTTAAGCATCCTGCCTTTGCCAGTCGGAAATCGGCAAAGCTAGAGGATCGGGCGCGCAAGGGCTGACAGGGGAAGCGGGGACAAAGGCAGGTCAGCACCCGCGAGAGGCCATTTTGCGGGCCTTGCGCAGGGGCAGAAGGCGGATGACCGCCGGGGCGCAGGCCCTGCGGCGATCATGGCGGGGCGTCAGTGAAGGGGGATGAGTCGTTCGCGCTGCGCGGGGGTGAGGTCGTCGATCGAGGCGATGCTCAAGTCAGCGCTGGCGGCGGCCGAAGCGTGCGGGCGACGCTGCCCCTCCAGCTCCACCGTGACGTCCTGGGGCAGCTTGTACATCGCGCCGGTGAGCGGGTCGACGATCAGCATGCCGATGACCCCGCCCAGCAGGATGTTGCCCCAGTACCAGCCGCTGATTGTCGAGTCGAGTTCGACCCTGTGATCGGCGAACCCCTCACGGCGGAACGTAGTGAGGATCTCGTTCCTTCCTGCCAAGAGGTAGGCCGTTTCCTTACAGCCGCCTGTCGAAGCGGCATTGAGGCAATTTGCCATCAGTCATTCTCTTGTCATCTGCCTGTCTTAATTTCGAGCACCCCGGCCCATGGAACTTGGATGACGTGAAGCGCCCTCTCCTCTCGCCCGCAGGGCTGCTACCCCTGCTGCTGCTGATCTTGTGCGGTGTCATCCTGGCGTTTCTGTGGGGCCTGCATGCGGCTCAGAGGGCCGCCGCCCGGAATGACGCCCTGGCGGCCAAGGCGGCCGAACACCTGAACCTGGCCAACATCGTCGGCGAAAGCCTGCGCCAACTGGTCGACCGTGCCCAGGCGGTGAGTCGGGTCAGCCGCAACGACCTGCTCGGCGCGCGCCAAGGCAGCCTGAGCCTGGCGCGGCTGTTGGCCGAAGACCCGGTGTTCAAGCGCATGAGCCTGTACGACCGCCAGGGCCGTCTGGTCGCCGCCAGTCACAGCGACGAAGCGCCACGGCTGTCGGACGACTGGCTCGACCAACTTCGCCAGCACGTGTCGCGCCATGGCTTCAAGCCGTTCATGCCGAGCACGCCGGTACACGCGACGACACCCACCCTGCCCAACTGGCGACTGCCTTTTCTGCTGCCGCTGACCGACCTGCGTGGCCGGGAAGTCGACAGCGTCCTGGTGGTGCAATTGGACGTCGGCTACCTGGCGATGCTGTTCCAGCACATCGACCTGGGCCGCAGCGGCATGCTGCGCCTGCTCCAGGCCGATGGCCGCGAGCGGGTGCGCATCGACGGCAGCGGCGTGGTGGTAGCCGGCGAAACCCTGGCGCCGGAGTTGCCCGACAGCGAAGGCGAATCCGGCCAGTTCACCCAGTACAGCTACGAGGGCAGCTTCCAGAGCCTGTACCGGCGCGTGGCCGAGCGCGGTTTCAGCGTCGTGGTGAGCCAGCGCCAGGACGAGATCCTCGCCCCGACCACCCTCGCCTACCAACGCCAGTTCTGGCTGAACCTGTGCATGACCGTGCTGATCCTCGGCGGCCTGGCCTGGGGGCTGCGCCTGCTGCGCAAGCGCCAGGACGCCTTTACCGAACTGGAACAGGCGCAACAGGTGAACCAGGAACTGATCGGCCGTCTGGAAGAGGCCCACCGGCGCAGCAGCCATGCCGCCGCCACCGACCACCTCAGCGGTCTGCACAACCGTCGCCAGTTCGTCGAAGTGGCGGCCCAGGCACTGGCCCGACAGCGCGGGCGCCGGCGCCTGACTGCGGTGCTGTTCATCGACATGGACCGCTTCAAGTCGATCAACGATTCACTGGGCCACAAGATCGGCGACCTGCTGCTGCAGGCGGTGGCCGGGCGGATCCAGCGCCTGCTCGAGCCAGAAGACGAAGCGTCGCGCTTTGGCGGCGACGAGTTCGTGGTGCTGCTGGCCGGCAACCGCAGCGAAGAACAGATCGATGCCTGGGTGCGGGCGCTGGTGGCCAAGCTCTCGGCCACTTATGCCCTGGATGGCAAGGAGGTCAATACCAGCCCGAGCATCGGCGTCAGCATCGCCCCGCGTGATAGCCAGGAGGTCGACAGCCTGATCCGCTGCGCGGACGCGGCAATGTATTCGGCCAAGCAGGCCGGCCGCGCCCAGTACCGCTTCTTCGACCCGTCGCTGAACCTGCCCGACATCCAGGCCTTCACCCTCGAACAAGCCTTGGGCAGTGCCCTGGCCGAACGCCAGTTCGTGCTCCACTACCAACCGCAGGTGCGCCTGGACACCTTGCAGGTGCAGGGTTACGAGGCGCTGGTGCGCTGGGACCATCCGGAATTCGGGCTGCTCTACCCGGACCGCTTCATCGGCATGGCCGAGCGCAGCGGCTTCATCGTCGAACTCGGCTGGGAGGTACTGCGCCTGGCCTGCGAAGAACTGGCTCGCTGGCACGCCGAGGGTCGCGAGACCCCCTTGGCGGTGAACGTCTCGGCACTGCAACTGCGCCAGGCCGATTTCAGCGAGCGCCTGCTGGCGCTGTTGACTGCGTACGGCATCGACAATCGCCACCTGGAACTGGAGATCACCGAGACCACCATCCTCGACCCTGAAGGCACGGCACTGGAGCACCTGCACCGCCTGCGCACGGCAGGCATCGGCATCAGCCTCGACGATTTCGGTCGCGGCTACGCCGGTTTCGCCCACCTGCAGGCCTTGCCGCTGTCGAAGCTGAAAATCGACCGCTCGCTGATCGCCCCGTTGTGCAACAGCCATGACGACAGCCCCATCGTCTCCTCGACGATCATCCTGGCCAAGCGCCTGGGGCTGGAGGTGGTGGCCGAAGGCGTGGAAACCCGCGAGCAGGTGCTGTACCTGAAATTGGCCGGCTGTGACATCGCCCAGGGCTATCACTTCAGCCGTCCGCTGTCGGCCGCGCAACTGCGCGACTACCCCCCTTTCAGCACGGTGCAGGTGGCCTGATGCGTATCCTCAAAGCATTCACCCTGCTGGCACTGCTGTTGCTGCCGGTCACGCTGCTGGCCGACTGCGCGGAGCGAACGCTGCGCCTGGCAGTGATTCCGATGTACAGCGCCGAGCTCATGCTCGAACAGCACCAGCCGTTGCTGCAGCATTTGAGCGAGGTCACCGGGCTGCCGGTGGAGTTGGTGGTGGCGTCGTCCTATGAGGCGGTGGTCGATGCCATCGTCTCCGGCGGCGCCGACCTCGCCCGGCTGGGGCCCGCCGCCTACGTGCTGGCGCACAGACGCGATCCGCGCGTTGAGGCCTTCGCCACCTTCGCCCTCAAGGCCGGACCGTACACAGCGGCCGGCAGCCAGTATCAGTCGCTGCTGTTGACCCGTGCGGACGGGCCTGCGCAGTTCGCGCAGTTGCGCGGCAAACGGGTGGCCTTGAGCGATCCGGCCAGCACCTCCGGCAGCCTGGTGCCCAGCGTCGAGTTCGCCGGGCGCGTGAATACCCCGTTGCGCGACTACTTCGGGGCCTTGGTCTACGCCGGCACCCACGACAAAGCGCTGGACGCCCTGCTCGAAGGATGGGTCGAAGCCGCGTTCGTGGCCAGTGAACGCGCCGATGCCTACCTGGCGCGCCATGCACTCAAGCCGGAAGCCTTCCAGGTGTTATGGCGCTCGGCGCCGATTCCCTACGATCCCTATGTGCTCAGCGCCCACCTGTGCCCGGCACTCAAAGCGCGGATCCGCCAGGCCATGCTTGCCGACCCGCAGGCGCTGGCCGCCTTCGTTCGCTCGCAGGATGCCAGTGCGCTGGTGGTCATCGGCCCGGGGGCCTACACCGGTCTCGAACAGGTGATGGAGCAAGCGCTGAAGGCCCGCTGACCGATTCAACTTTCCCGGCCCGGCGGCGTCGAAACAGCGACATCATGAATTTCCTGGAGGTTGCTCATGGCGATTCGCGCCACTTTGCTGGTTTCCTGCCTGACCCTGACCCTGGCCGGCTGCGTGGGTTCACCGGACGACAAACCGCCGCCGCAGACCATGGCCGTCGATCTGCAGCAGTACCAGGGCAAATGGTACGAACTGGCGCGCCTGCCGATGTTCTTCCAGCGCAAGTGCGTGCAGTCGGAGGCCAACTATCGCCTGCGCAGCGACGGCCAGGTCGATGTGACCAACCGCTGCCGCGAAAAAGATGGCCAGTGGCAGGAGGCCACCGGCATCGCCCAGCTTCAACAGCCCGGGCAGACTGACAAGCTGTGGGTGCGCTTCGACAACTGGTTCAGCAAGCTGGCGCCCGATACTGCCAAGGGCCAGTACTGGGTGCTGTACCACGATCCCGAGTACCGCGTGGCACTGGTCGGCCACCCCAACCGCGAGTACCTGTGGCTGCTGTCACGCACGCCGACGGTCAGCGAGAACACCCGCAACCAGTTGCTGGAGGTGGCCCGCCAACGCGGCTACGACACCGACGAATTGATCTGGCGCGCGCCCGACTGAGGACTGCGCCTTACAGCAGGTCGTGGGTCACCTGGCCCACCGCCTGCACCACCCGCCGCGCGCCATCCTGGATCCCGCTGATGGCAGTGCCGGCCTGACCGGCCAAGGCCAGGCCGGCACTGGCCTGCTCGCGACTGCTTTCGATCTCGATCACGGCCTGGTCGGCCAGTTGCTGGTTACGCGCCACCACCGTGACGATTTCCTCGGTGGCGCTGCTGGTCCGCGCGGCCAACTGGCGTACTTCATCGGCCACCACGGCGAAGCCCCGTCCCTGCTCGCCAGCACGAGCGGCCTCGATGGCGGCGTTGAGCGCCAGCAAGTTGGTCTGCGAGGCGATGCTGCCGATGGTCTGCACGATCGAACTGATCACCACCGACTGCTTGCCCAGTGCCTCGATGGTGGTGGACGCCGACTGCATTTGCCCCGCCACGGCCTGCATCGTGTTCACCGCCTCCTGAACCACTGCCGCGCCTTCGCGGGCACTGACGTCGGTGGTGCGCGACACATCCAGGGCCATTTCCGCGGCGCGGCGGATTTCCTGCTCCTTGCGCACCTGGTCGGTGACCACCGAGGCGTACTTGATCACCCGGATGATGTGACCCTCGGCGTTGTAGACCGGGTTGTAGCTGGCTTCGAGCCACACTTCCTGGCCATGACTGTCCAGGCGTCGGAAGCGTCCGGCGACGTAGCGCCCGCTGTTGAGGGTCTTCCAGAACTCGGCGTAGGCCGGCGAAGCGACTTCCTCGGCGCTGCAGAAGATCCGATGATGCTGGCCGACCAATTGACCGAGCGAATAGCCCATGGCGCTGAGGAACTGCTCGTTGGCGGTGAGGATGTTGCCGGCCAGGTCGAACTGGATGACCGCCGTGGAGCGGAACAACGCATCGACGAACGCGCCGTTCTCGCGGTTCTTCTCGATCTGCACCGTGGTGTCGCTGCCAAAGCCTTGTATGTGGTCCAGTTGCCCGTCTGCATCGCGGACCGGCAACCAGGTCAGGCGCAGCCAGGTGAGACCGCCTTGCGGGTTATGGAAGCGGTAGTCATCGGTCACCGGCTGAAAACGCGAGACCGACTCGTTGAAACGGCGATAGCACGGCAGCGTCGTGACGTAGCTGGGCACCAGGTCGATCAGGGGGCGTCCGATCAGCTTTTCCTTGGGCTGCCCGAGCGCAGCAGCGCACGCATCGTTGCAGGCGACGATGCGGCGCTCGGCATCCAGGCGCAAGGCCAGGGTGCCCTGTTCCAGTTGGTCCAGTACTTGGCGCAGGCGCCTGACCTCGGCTTCACTGGCCGCCAGCTGAGCTTTGACTTTGCGATCGAACATGAGGATACCTTGCGAACAGTGAGGGGGATGGGCACGCACGCATCCTGCAAGCCAGTCGGCTGGCGGCCCCAGGCCCCGGATGACGGGGGCTGGCGCTTCTTATTGGAGATGGGGTGCAGCATGCCATTAAAGACACAGCACCGCTATCAAAGTGCTATCGGCGCTGGAGAATATTTTAGTCGTCAATGGCCAGGCTGCGAGGCGGCCAATGGCGCCGTCTGCCGGGCTGGTTTATGGTGGCGCGATCACTGCGCCACAGCCTGCCCCGCCATGACCGACATCGAGCGCTACGTCCGCGCTGCCACCCGTGACAATACCCGCCGCAGCTATCAAGCCGCCGTCGAGCATTTCGAGGTGCACTGGGGCGGTTTCCTGCCCGCCACCGCCGACAGCATTGCCCGCTATTTGGCCGATCACGCCGGCCAGCATGCCGTCAGCACCTTGCGCCAGCGCCTCGCTGCGCTGAGCCAATGGCACCAGGCGCAAGGCTTTCCCGATCCGACCAAGGCGCCTTTGGTGCGACAGGTGCTGCGGGGCATCCGCACCCTGCACCCCACACTGCCACGCCAGGCCGCGCCCTTGCTGCTGCAGCACCTGCAGACGGCGGTGGATGGCTTCGAGGACGAGGCCCGCCAGGCCCAGGCACGGCACGATCTGCCTGCGCTGCTGCGGGCCCGACGCGACGCCGCCTTGCTGTTGCTCGGTTTCTGGCGCGGTTTTCGCGGCGACGAATTGGCGCGTCTGCGGGTCGAGCACATCCAGGCCGAGCCTGGGGTTGGCATCACGCTGTTCCTGCCCCGCAGCAAGGGCGATCGCGAAGCCCTCGGGGTGCACTACCGCACCCCGGCACTCAAAGCGCTGTGCCCGGTGGCGGCCTACCTGCAGTGGATCGAAGTGGCCGGTATTGCCCGAGGCCCGGTGTTTCGCAAGCTCGACCGCTGGGGTCACTTGGGCGAAACAGCGCTGCACAGCAACAGCCTGATCGGCCTGCTGCGGCGCATGCTCGAACGCGCTGGAGTGCCTGCGACGCTGTACACCGGGCACTCGTTGCGCCGCGGCTTCGCCACATGGGCGACGAGCAACGGCTGGGAGCTCAAGGCGTTGATGAGCTACGTGGGCTGGAAAGATGCCAAGTCGGCGCTGCGTTACATCGAAGCCGGTCAGGCGTTCGGCGAGTTGGCGCTGCCGACGGCCAAGTACACGCCCCACGCGCTGCCTGACGCGGCGAAGTGAACGCCTGGCATCGCGCATCGTCTCAGCTCGAGCTAGCCTTCAAGCACCCCTTCTGCCCATCGAGCGTCCATGGCCTTTCATCGTCTGACCCGTTCCCATCCTCGCCTGACCCTCGGCACCCTGGCCGGCCTGCTCGGCGCCTGGCTGATCCCCGCCGACGACTGGACCCAACGCTTCCTGGCCGGCTGGAACGTCGGGGTCTGGCTGTACCTGATCCTGGTGCTCTGGCTGACCTGGCGGGCGACGCCGGACACGGTACAGCGGGTGGCCAACGTCGAAGACGAGAACGCGGGCCTGGTGCTGTTCACCGTCTCCATCGCCGCCATCGCCAGCCTGGCTGCGGTGACCTTGGAACTGGCGGCCAGCCGCGACCTGCATGGCAGTGCGCAGATGATGCATTACCTGTACACCGGCTTCACCGTGGCTGGCTCGTGGTTGCTGATCGGCTGCATCTTCAGCCTGCACTACGCGCGGCTGTTCTACCTCGACAGCGGCGATCAACCGCTGCTGCGCTTTGCCGACGGCGAGCGGCGACCGGACTACTGGGACTTCCACTATTTCGCATTCACCATCAGCGTGGCGGTGCAGACCTCCGATGTGGGCGTCGGCGGCCGGGCCATGCGCCGGGTGGTACTGGGGCACTCGTTGGTGGGGTTCGTCTTCAACACGGCGATTCTGGGGTTCACCATCAACATTGCGGCCGGGTTGCTGAGTTGACCGTCGGTCTGAAAGTGGCCTGAAGCTTGGCGGTGGGCGGGGGGCGCCTCGGTCGCGAACACCTGTGTTGGCGTGCTGTTGTGGCGTGGTGCTTGTGGGGCTGTTGGTGATGTCGATCACACAGGCTTCGAATTGTCATCATGGCGGGAGGACACTGGTGTGGCAGCTGCTATGTTTAGTGTCTGCCGACTGCCTGGGTGGGTGGATGAATCGCTCCTGGGCAGGGCTTTCGGGCTTCCGGTCGTGGAGGTTGGCATGAACAAGATGACGTTTCCCAATGCCTGCCAAGTGATGCGCTGGCATTTTCATCCTTTGGGTTTCGAGGCGAGCATGGATGCACCGCGGAGCATGGTCGCGCGGGTGTTCGATCGGGCTACCGGGGAGACGGTGCTGGCCATTGCCGGGATTCCTTGTACGGCGGTCATGGCGGCGGCGGATGTTGAGCGGATCATTGAGGCTGTCGAGGTGGAGTTGGAGGCTTTTAGTATGGGGCGGGGGGTTGTTGGGTGGGTTTGAGCTGGGGGGGGGAAATATCAGGTTTTTTTCGGGCGGGCCGATGTGGGCATATCCGGATTTTGGGGTGATGCTTAGTCACCTTTTCGCCCTTACGGCGACCCCCTTTTTTTCTTGGAAAAAAGGGGGGCAAAAACCGCTTGCTCCCGCATACGGCCCCTGCGCTGCGCGCAGGGGTTCCCTCGCGCCGGCGTCGCTCCGGGAGGACCGCGCTTAGGGGCCGTCCTGGCCCCAAGCGCTTGACGGGCATCCATGCCCGTCACCTCCCTGCGCGACGCCTCTGCTCGGCCTCCTGAGGTCGCGGTTGGCGGTGATTGGACTACCGCGCACTAAGATCAAAAGCAACGGCAACGGCAACGGCAACGGCAACGGCAACGGCGATTTGATCGCGCAGCGCTCCAGAACATCTGCCCCACCGCCCTGCTTCTAAGCGCGCGCCAGTTCAGACGCCGCCCATCGCGACCTCAGGAGGCCGAGCAGAGGTGGCATGGAGGGGGTTGACGGGCATGGATGCCCGTCAAGCGCTTGGGGCCATGGATGGCCCCTAAGCGCGGTACCCCCGGAATGCCACCGGCGCGAGGGAACCCCGAAGCGCAGCGTAGGGGCCGGATGCGGGAGCAAGCGGTTTTTGCCCCTCTTTTTTCCAAGAAAAAAAGAGGGTCGCCGTAAGGGCGAAAAGGTGACTAAGCCTCACCAAAGCCACCGGATAAGCCCCCAAACCACCAGTCCCCCCCCAAAAAAAATCCCCCACAATCCCCAAGCCAACTAAATCCCCCCCCAAAAAAGTCGTCTAAGGAGAACGCAGCAGCCCCCAGCACGAACGCTCACCCAAGAGACCCCCAATGACCCCCAAGCCCCCCAGCCTAGCCCAGGAAACCCTGCGCCTTCTCAAGCCGTTCTGGTCACTGGTAGCCCTGTCAGCCGCCCTAGGCGTGATAAGCGGCCTGAGCGTCACGGCCCTGCTGGCGACCATCAACCGCGCCATGAATTCCGCAACCGGCCCCGGCACCGACATCGCCTTGCTGTTCGCCGGCCTGTGCCTGCTCACCCTGGCCTGCTCGACCGCCTCCAACCTGCTGACCAACTACGTCGGCCAAAACGTGGTAGCCAGGCTGCGCCGCGAGCTCTCGGCCAAGGTGTTGGTCGCTCCCATCGCCCAGCTCGAGCGCTACCGCGCACACCGTCTGATCCCAGTGCTGCTCAACGACGTCAGTACCCTCAGCACCTTCGCCCTGTCCGTGGCGCCGATGGTCATCGCCTTCACTGTCACCCTCGGCTGCCTGGCCTACCTCGCCCTGCTGTCCTGGCAGATCCTGCTGATCACCCTGCTCACCGTCGTGATCGGCACCGGCGCGCAGTTCCTCGCTCACCGCTATGGCATGCACAACATCCTCAAGGCCCGCAACGCCGAAGACGACCTGCAGAAGCATTACCAGGCGCTGTCCGGCGGCGCCAAGGAACTGCGTATCCAGCGCCGTCGCCGCCAGCACATGCACGACCAGGCGATCCATGGCGCCACCGAACGCATCTGCCAGGCCAATATCCGCGCCGCCAACATCTTCGTCAGCGCCGAAACCTTCGGCTCCATGCTGTTCTTCGCCGTGATCGGCGTGGCCATCGCCTTCCAGGCGTTCTGGCCCAGCACCGAGCGCAGCGTGCTCGGCGGTTTCGTACTGGTCATGCTTTACATGAAGGGCCCGCTGGAGCAATTGATCACCAATCTGCCCGCCATCAGCCGGGCGCAGATCGCCTTGCGCCGCATCGCCGAGCTCTCCCACCGCTTCTCCTCGCCCGAGCCGCACCTGCTGGTCAGCGACCGCATCCCGAGCGTGACCCAGGTGCGCTCCATCGAACTGCACCAACTGCGCTACGACTACCCACCGGTAGAGGGCAGCCAGCCGTTCCACCTGGGCCCGGTGGACCTGACCATCAAACAGGGCGACATCGTCTTCATCGTCGGCGAGAACGGTTGCGGCAAGACCACCCTGATCAAGCTGTTACTGGGTCTCTATACCCCGCAACAGGGCGAAGTGCGGCTCAATGGCGAGCCCGTCACAGCCCAAAGTCTGGATGACTATCGCCAACTCTTCACCACCATCTTCGCCGACTACTACCTGTTCGACGAACCGCTGCCCGGCCAGGCCGAACTGCCGCCAGAGGCCAGCAAGTACCTGGAGCGCCTGGACATCGCGCACAAGGTCAGCATCCGCGACGGCAGCTTCACCACCACCGACCTGTCCACCGGCCAGCGCAAGCGCCTGGCGCTGATCAACGCCTGGCTCGATCAACGCCCGGTGCTGGTGTTCGACGAGTGGGCCGCCGACCAGGATCCAGCGTTCCGCCGCGTGTTCTACACCGAGCTGCTGCCCGAGCTCAAACAGCAGGGCAAGACCCTCATCGTCATCTCCCACGACGACCGCTACTTCCCCATCGCCGACCAACTGGTCCGCCTGCACGCCGGCCAGATCATGGTCGAGCACAATCCCCGCTCCGCCCTGCCTGCGTGACCGACCTCGGGGCGGCGCCACCGCCGCCCCGCCTGGGTTAAATTCCCCCGCGCTCGACTCGTTCTCCCAGTGCCGCCCGCAGAATCCGCACCTGCTCGAAAGCAGTCGCAGAAAAAAATCGCGACCAGAAGGCTTTTTCTTTCCGGTTTCGGCCTGCGCACGCGTCTCACTCGCAACGGAATAATTTTCATTTACTTGCGTACCTTGGATCGAGCCGACAAAAAATGCCAACACCACACTCCACACTGAGCCCCCTGAGCAAAGCCCTGATGCTGCGCAAGCTGTTGCGTGGCGCTCCGGCGATGACCGCCTTGGGCCTGGCCCTGTCGATGCCACTGGCCGCCCAGGTGCAGGCCCAGGAACAGGACTTCGACATCCCTGCCCAATCGCTCTCCAGCGCCCTACAAGCCCTGGGCCGCCAGGGCAACCTGCAGGTGCTGTTCAGCCCGGAAAGCGTGCAGGGCCTGCGCAGCACCGCAGTCAAAGGCCGTTTCACGCCTACCCAGGCAGCTGGGGAGCTGCTCAGGAACAGCGGGATTCGCTTCAGCGTGCAGGGCAACACCCTGATCATCAGTGGCGCGGCCGAATCCGGCGCAGCCATGACCCTGGATGCCACCACCATTTCCGGGCAGACCCTGGGCACCACCACCGAGGGCAGCAATTCCTACACCACAGGTGCGGTGACCATCGGCAAGACCGCGCAAACCCTGCGCGAAACGCCGCAGTCGGTGACCGTGGTCACCCGTAAATTGATGGATGACAAGAACCTGGTCTCGCTCGACCAGGTCATGGCCCAGACCACCGGCATCACCCGCGCCAACCGCGGCTATGGCAACCACCACTTCAGCTCCCGCGGCTTCGACCTCGAAGACGAAAGCTACATGGTCGACGGCGTGCCTGGTCAGGCTTACGCCTACACCGGCTGGATGTCCCCGGACATGGCCATGTTCGACCGCGTCGAAGTGCTGCGCGGCGCCTCCGGCCTGCTGATCGGCGCCGGCAACCCCGGTGGCGCGGTCAACCTGGTACGCAAGCGCCCCACCGCCGATCCGCGCTTCACCGTGATCACCCGCGCCGGCTCCTGGGACAACTACCGCCTGGACCTGGACGCCAGCGGCCGCCTCAACCCCGAAGGTACCCTGCGTGGCCGCATGGTCGCCTCCTACGAGGACCGCGGCTATTTCACCGATGTCACCAAGTCCAAACGGCCCCTGCTGTACGGCATTCTCGAAGGCGACCTGAGCGACGCCACCACCGTGGCCGTCGGCCTGCGCCGGCAGACCTCGCGTACCAACGGTTACAGCGTGCTGGGCATTCCCAACAACCCGGATGGCAGCAATCCGCACCTCAAGCGCTCGACCTACCTGGGCCAGGACTGGACCACGCTGCAGACCAACATCGACGAAGTGTTCGCCGACCTCACCCATCACTTCAACGACAACTGGAGCGCCAAGCTGGCGATGTCCCATTCCGAAGGCGGCTACAACCGTAGCGCCATCGAATGGGATGCGGGCGACACGCTGGAGTACGGTGCGCCTGGCGGGCCGGTGGTCAATGACGTCAGCTACCACAAGTTCGACGTCACCTCCGACGCCGTCGATGGCCATCTGGACGGTACCTTCGAGGCCTTCGGCTTGACCCATCAAGTGACCCTGGGCGCCAACTGGTCCAAGCGCAAGATGAACGACAAGGACCGCAAGGAAGAACTGCCCGACCCCATCCCGCTGAACGTCTACAACCCCAGCCACAACAACATCCCCGAGCTGGCACGTCAGGGCTGGGACTATGCCGACGACACCATCGATACCCGCTATGGCGTTTACCTGAGCACACGCCTGCACGCCACCGAAGCCCTCAGCTTCGTGCTCGGCGGACGCCTGAGCTGGTACAAGAACGAAGCCTGGGACGGCCCTACGGTCACTACCAGCCGCCAGGACAAGGAATTCACCCCCTTCGTCGGTGCGATCTACGACCTCAACGATCAGTGGTCCTGGTACGCCAGCTATGCCGATATTTTCCTGCCACAGTCGCAGTACCGCACGGTCTCCGGCAGCGTGTTGGATCCATCGATCGGGTCGAACTACGAAACCGGCATCAAGGGTGAACTGTTCGACAAGCGCCTGAATGTGTCCTTCGCCGTGTTCTACATCGAACAGGAAGACAGGGCCGTTCAGGATGTGGTAAACCGCGGCAATTGCCCCACCGACCCGGCAGGACGCTGCTGGCTCAACGACGACGGCATCAGCCGCAGCAAGGGCTTCGAAGCCGAGGCCACCGGTGAAGTCCTGCCCGGTCTGCAGGTGGCGGCCGGCTACACCTACAACACCACCAGCTTTTCCAGTGGCGGCCCGATCTCGGCGCAGACCCCCAAGCACATGGTGCGCTTGAACACCAACTACACCCTGCCGGGCGAATGGAACCGTTGGAGCGTCGGCGGCGGCATGTCGGCGCAGAACGCCTACGACGACGCGGCAAACGAAACCCGCAACAGCGGCCGAGCGATCTTCGATGCGCGTGCCGCCTACAAGATCGACCAGCACTGGACCGTGGGCGTGGACGTCGAGAACCTGTTCGACAAGAAGTACTTCGACTCGCTGGGCTACTGGACCCGTGGCACCACCTACGGCACCCCACGCAGCTATATGCTCAGTCTGCGAGGCGACTTCTGATCGGCTGAAAGATGCAAACGCAACGCCCCCTCTTCAGGGGGCGTTTTTGTTTGCCTGTGAACCTGCAGTGTCAAAGCCCGATTCACCTCATGGGCACAGTGTGCGACACCGGGTGATCATGCGTTTGTTGTTCGTCTGCAGTGCATGATTTCCATAAGCCAGCGCGGCTTCTGTTGGAGCGGCCTCGCGTCGCGATTGGACCGCAAAGCGGTCCCGGGAATGTCAGCAACCCGAGACCGCCAAACGCCAGCCCGTCAGCGCTGCCGCGCCAGCCGGGCCACGACCCCATCCATGAACTCGGCCGCGTTGACGATCCCCTCATGCCCATCGGCAACCACCGTCGAACTGGCCAGTCCATTGATCGACGCCTGTGTCACCAATCCAGCCTCGCCTTTGGCCACACGCTCGGCACTGCGGCTCTGGCTCGCCCACCAGCAGTCCACCTGAACCTGCAATGGCCGCAGTCGGAACGCTTCGCTGAGCGCCGAGTTGTGCTCGAGCAACGCGAAACCGTCGACAATGTCGCGTTGCAGGTTCACGTTCCGATGGACCTCGCGCAGTTGCTCGGCGCTGACCTCGCCCAGCGCCGCAACGCGCTCGATCACCCACTCGGCGCGGTCGACGTTGTCCGGCAACGCCTGCGCCTGGGCGATCAACGCCAGGATGCGCGCCTCACCAACGCCTGGAGCGAAGGCCAGCAAGGCGCGCAGCAGGCTTTCGTCCGCCGCTTGCACGACAGGCTCGGCCACGTCGGTCTCGCTGTTCTGCAGTCCGCTGACGTCCGCTGGCAGCAGGCTGTCGACCAAGCCGACGAAGCCTACCTGCTGTCCCATCTGCTCTAGACGATGCGCCACTTCCAACGCCAGCGCGCCGCCCAGCGACCATCCCAGCAGATGATAGGGCCCCTGCGCCTGGGTGGCGCGAATCTGCTCGACGTAGTAGCTCACCATGTCCTCCCACGAGCGGTCGACCCAGCCCGGCACGGCGTAGCTTTTATTGACCACGCCGTACACCGGACGCTGCGCGGCCAGGCGCCTGGCCAGCGGGTAGTAGGCATAGGCAGCCCCGCCGCCGGGTGGCAGGCAGAACAACGCCGGGCGGTCCAGCGTGCAGGCGTTGAGGGCGACCACAGGCGAGGACAACCGATCGTTGCCACCGCCGATGAAGCTCGCCAGCGCTTCGAAGTCTGGCATCAGCATGAACTCATGCAGGCTGATCTGGGCAGAGAAGGTTGCCCTGAGCTTATTGACCAGCGTGATGACCAGCAGCGAATGGCCGCCCAATTCGAAGAAGTTGTCGTGCAGACCCACTTGCTCGACGTTGAGCACTTCACTCCAGATCGCGGCCAGTTGCTGTTCCAGTGCCGTGCGCGGTGCCACGTAGCCCTTTTGCAATTGGCTGGCGTCTGGTTTGGGCAGGGCCTTGCGGTCCAGCTTGCCGTTGGCGGTGAGCGGCCAGGCGTTCAGCACCAGGAAATGGGTCGGGACCATGTAGTCCGGAAGGTGAGCTTTCAGGTGCTGCTTGAGCGCGTCACGCAGTTGGCCGTGATCGACCTGCGCCTCCTGCGGGATCAGATAGGCCGCGAGTTGCTTGCCCCCGGCCCCGTCGATATCCAGCACCAGCACTTCGCGTACGGCCTCGTGGGCATGCAGGCGGGCTTCGATTTCACCCAGCTCGATGCGGAAACCGCGAATCTTCACCTGGTGGTCGATGCGCCCGACGTATTCGATCACTGCCTGGCTGCGGTAACGGGCCAGATCGCCCGTGCGGTACAGACGACCGCCCTCGCTAGAGAATGGATCGGGTACGAAGCGCTCGGCAGTAAGCGAAGGCCGGTTGTGGTAACCGCGCGCCAAGCCCGCGTGGCCGACGTGCAATTCGCCGCTGCAACCTGGAGCCACTGGGTTGAAATCGGCGTCCAGCACGTACATCGACAAGTCAGGAATTGCAGTGCCGATGGGGCTGCTGGTCTGTTGCGTGTCTTCGAAACGGATCGGGCGATAAGTCACGTGCACCGTGGTTTCGGTGATGCCGTACATATTGACCAGGTTGTCGCAGTCTTCGCCGAAACGCTCGAACCAGGGCTGCAAGGCAGGCACGTCCAGGGCTTCGCCGCCGAAGATGACGGAGCGCAGGGCCAGGTCGGAAGCACTTTCACACGCGACACGCATCAACGGCTTGAACGCCGACGGCGTCTGGTTCAGCACCGTGACGCCCTGCTCTACCAATAACTGGTGGAAGTCTTCAGGAGAACGCGTCACCTCACGCGGCACGATCACCAGACGCCCACCGTGCAGCAGTGCGCCGAAAATTTCCCAGACCGAGAAATCGAAGGCGTAGGAGTGGAACAGGGTCCAGACATCATTCTGGTCAAAGGAGAACCAGTTCTCGGTCGCCTTGAACAAGCGCAACACGTTGTGATGCGGGAGCAAGGTGCCCTTTGGTTTGCCAGTCGAACCGGAGGTATAGATCACATACGCCAGGTTATCCGGCTGAGTCAGGTGCTCAGGATTGTCATCGCTGTAGCCATCAAGATCGGCTTCAAGCACAAGGCTACGCACCGAAGCCGGCACGGGCAGATCGGCCAGCAGGTGCTGTTGAGTCACCAGCAGCGCAATACCGCTGTCTTCGATCATGTAGCTCAAGCGATCCTGCGGGTATTCCGGGTCCAATGGCACATACGCCCCGCCCGCCTTGAGGATCGCCAGCAACCCGACGATCATCTCGATCCCGCGCTCCACCGCCAGGCCCACCAGCACATCCGGCCCAACACCCTGCTCGCGCAACTTGTGCGCCAAGCGATTCGCACGGCGGTTCAAGCCGTCGTAGCTCAGCGACTGCTCGGCAAACGTCAGGGCAATGGCCTGCGGTGCCCGCGCCACCTGGGCTTCGATCAGTCCCTGAATAGACTCAGTGCTCGAAAACCGCGCAACCTCCCGCGCCACCACGCCGCCAAACGCCAACTCACCCAAGGCCCGCTGCGGCCCCTGCGCCATCCCCTCCAGCAGTTCGAGGAAATGCCCCGCCACCTGCTCGACAGTCGACTCATCGAAGCACGCCCGGTCGAACTTGAAGCTGGCCAGCAGCTTGTCGCCCACTTGAGCGACCAGGGTCAGCGGATAATTGGTCTGCTCCTGGGTCTGCACCTCACCGAACAGCAGCCCTTGCGGCGCGTCTTCCTGCAACGCCTCGGACACCGGATAGTTCTCGAACACCAGGATGTTGTCGAACAACGCCTCGCCGCTGCGACCGGCCCAGCGCTGAATGTCGTACAGCGGCGTGTACTCGTGCTCGCGCAAGGCCAGGTTCAACGCCTGCACCTGCTGCACCCAGTCCGCCACGCTCAGCTCAGGACGTGGGCTGGCGACTACTGGCAGCGTGTTGATGAACAGCCCGAGCTGTTCTTCGATACCCGGCAGTTCCGCTGGACGCCCCGCCACCGTGGCACCAAAGGCCACGCTCGACTGCCCGGTGTAGCGCTGCAACAGCATCAGCCACGCCGCCTGCACCAGGGTATTGACGGTCACCCGCTGCTCGCGGGCGAATTCGGCCAGACGCTGCGTACGCGGCGCATCGAGCACCGCGTTGCACTCACCCTGCCCCTCTGCGGGCCGCGCGCATTTGAGGACCTGCGCCAAGCGGGTCGGCTCGTCCAGCCCGGCGACGCGTTCGCGCCAGAACTGCTCGCTGAGCGTGGCGTCCTGCGCTTGCAGCCACTGGATGTAGTCGCGATAGCGCCGTGGCGAGGAGGCCGGGGCGTGCCCGGCATAGCGCTGCAGCACTTCACCGAACAACCTTGAACTGCTCCAGCCATCGAGCAGGATATGGTGATTGGTGAACACCAACTGGTGCTGCTGTTCGCCGGTACGGATCAGCGCCAGGCGCAGCAGCGGTGCGCGGGCCAGGTCGAAGCCCGCGGCCAGGTCCGCCTCGGCCCACCCGCACAGGCGCCGCGCCTGATCCGCCTCGTCACGCCAATCCAACTGGATCACCGGCAGCGCCAGGTCACGTTGCACCACTTGCACGGCACGGTCGAACTGGCTGATGAAGCTGCTGCGCAGGATCGGATGCTGGTCGATCGTCGCTTGCCAGGCGCCGATGAAGCGCGGCACGTCCAACCCCTGCACGCTCAGGCGCAATTGGTTGACGTACTGACTCGCCGCCTCGCCGGCCAGGCTATGGAACAGCATGCCCTGCTGCATGGGCGACAGCGGGTAGATGTCCTCGATCGACTGCGCCGGCATCGGCAAGGCCGTCAGTTGCGCCTGGGTCAGGTGTGCCAGGGGGAAGTCCGAAGGTGTCACGCCCGCCACCTCGGGACGCACGCAATGGGCGATCAGCTCGCGCAGCACCTGGCCGAATTCGTCGGCCAGCGCCTGCATGCGCGCCGGCTCGAAGCGCTGGCGGCTGAAACTCCAGTCCAAGGTCAGGCGCCCGGCATACACCTGGCCGTCGATACTGATGGCGCTGCCCAGCGGCGCCTCGTCGCTCTGCCCTTGCCCGGCGCCCTCGGCGGCGAGTGCGAACAGGCTGGTCTGGCTGTCGAAACTGCCGTCGAACTGGCCCAGGTAGTTGAACACGATATTGCCCTGGGGCAAGGCGCTCAGGCGCTCGCGCGCAGACGCCTCGCCCAGGTAGCGCAGCAGGCCGTAGCCGATGCCTTTGTTCGGCACTGCCCGCAGTTGCTCCTTGACCGTCATGATCGCCGCGCCCAGGTCCTCGACCGGGGTCAGTTTCAGCGGGTACAGGCTGCTGAACCAGCCGACCGTGCGGGTGATGTCCAGGTCGTCGAACAGGTCTTCACGGCCATGCCCTTCCAAGCGGATCAGCGCATGGTCTTCGCCCGTCCAGCGGCAGATGACCCGCGCCAGGGCAGTCAGCAACAGGTCGTTGACCTGCGTGCGGTAGGCCGCCGGTGCGTCCTGCAGCAATTGCCGGGTCAGCTCGGCGCTCAGCTCGGTGCGCACCGACACCTCGTGACGGCGCTGCTGACCCCCTTGGGCATCATCCCAGGGCAAATCGTCGGACAGACCACCCAACTGCGCCTGCCAATACGCCAGCTCGGCCTGCAACGCCGGACTGCGGGCATAGGTCTGCAGGTGCTCGGACCAGGCCTTGAGCGAACTGCCGCTGGCCGGTAGCGATAGCGTCCGCCCCGCTGCTGCAGCCAGACACGCCGTTTGCAGGTCTTCGAGCAGTACCCGCCAGGACACCCCGTCCACCACTAGGTGATGGATCACCAGCAGCAGACGCTGCTGCTCATGCGGCAGATCGATCAGCACCGCCCGCAGCAGCGGGCCGTGCTTGAGGTCCAGGCTGCGCTGGGCCTCGTCGGCCAGTTCGGCGATGCATGCCGGATCGTCCAGGCGGTGGTGCCACAGCACCTGCGACAGGTCGAGGCTGGCGTACTCGCCGTGCCAACGCCCTTGGTCCTGCACAAAGCGCAGGCGCAAGGCCGCATGCTGCTCGACCACGGCAGCCAGCGCCGTGTGCACCTGGGCCACGCTCAGCGGCTGACGCGGGGTCAACAGCACCGCCTGGTTCCAGTGCTGGCGCTGGGGAATCTCGGTGTCGAAGAAACGCGCTTGAATGGGCAGCAACGGCACCCGACCGTCCAGCGCCTCACGCGCCACCGGCGCCGGCTTGGCCTCGATGCGCTTGGCCACGGCCGCCAGTTGACCGATGGTCTGCTGCTCGAACAGTTGCTTGGGGCTGAGCTTGAGACCCTGGCGCTTGGCCCGGGCGATGATCTGCAAGCTCAGGATCGAGTCGCCGCCCAGCTCGAAGAAGTTGTCGGTGCTGCCGATCGGCTCGCGCTTGAGCACCTCGCTCCAGATCGCGGCCAGGGTCTGTTCGATGTCGCCCACCGGCGCTGTGTAGCGCTGCTGAACCGCATCGGGCCTGGGCAGCGCACGCTTGTCCAGCTTGCCGTTGGCGGTCAGCGGCAAGCGCTCGAGCAGCAGGATCTGCGCCGGCACCATGTAATCCGGCAAGCGCGCCTGCAAGGCCCCGCGCAGCGCCTCGGCCTGCAGTTCGACGCCGGATGCCGGTACTGCCCAGGCCAGCAGTTGCAGGCGCTCGGCATCGCTTTCCAAGGGCACGGCCAGCACCACGGCGTCCTGCACCCCTGGTTGAGTGCGCAACAGTTGGCCGATCTCGCCTGGCTCGACCCGGTAACCGCGGATCTTCACTTGGTCGTCACCGCGCCCCAGGTACTCCAGCACACCCGCCTGCACCCGGGCGCGGTCACCGGCACGGTACAGACGCTCACCGTGGCGCGCCTGCGGATCAGGCACGAAGCGTTCGGCGGTCAGCCCTGGCTGGCCGATATAGCCCTGGGCCAAGCCCTCGCCGCCCAGGTACAACTCGCCAGCCACTCGCTCGGGCAAGGGGTTCAGGTACGCGTCCAGCACCCGCGCCTGGCCGTTGTCCAGGGCTTGCCCCACGGGCACGCTGCGCCAAGCGTCGGCCGAGCCGCCCACTTCGTGGGTGAGGATGCCGACGGTGGTTTCGGTCGGCCCGTAGTGGTTGACGATGCGGCAGCCCGGCCGCAGCCGCTGCACCTGCTCGACCAGCGCCCAACTGCTGGCCTCGCCGCCCAGGATCAGCACCTGACGCGGCAGCACCCGCGCCGGGTCGGTGGCCTGCAGCAGGCCTTGCAGGTGGCTCGGCACGATCTTCAGGACATCGACCTGATGTTGGTCCATGTAGCGCGCGAAGGCGTCCGGATCGAAGCCTTGGTCGTGATCCATGAGGTGCAGCAAACGGCCGCTCGCCAGCGCCCCGAACAGCACCGTGTGCCCCAGGTCGGCGGCCACGGTGGAGACCATCGCCAGGCTGGCGTCGGTCGGCAGGTCCAGGCGTTGCAGCACGCCTTGCAGGTAGTTGGCCAGGGCACCGTGGCTGACCACCACGCCCTTGGGCTGCCCGGTGGAACCGGAGGTGTAGATGATGTAGGCGGCCTGGCCGGGCAGAATCGACACGGCGGGCGGTCGCTCGCTGCCGCCTTCATGGCGCGAGGCGTCAAACGCCAGCGCCGGACACACGCCCAAGGTGGCTGCCTGGGCATCGCCCGGTGCATGAACCAGCAGACGCGCCGCACTGGTGCGCAGCAGGTGCTGCAAGCGCTCGGGCGGCTGGCGGCCGTCCAGCGGCAGGTAGGCGGCGCCCAGCTTGAGCACGGCCAGCAGGCTGGTCACCCAATCGATCGTCCGTTCCTGGCACAGCGCCACGGTCATGCCGGCGGCGATGCCCTGCTCGCTCAGGTGATGGGCGAAGCGGTTGGCCCTTCGCTCCAGCTCGCCATAGCTGATCTGCACCTCGCCTTCGCGCAGCGCCGGACGCTCGTCACCGGCCGCCAGGGCCTGGCGCCACAGGGCCAGGAAGTCGGCGCAGGGCCAGGTTCGAGGCGTGGCGGGGAGCTGTACCGCCTGGTGATCGGGATGCGCGAGCAACGCGTCGTGGGGGTGATCGGCCAGGGTTTGCAGCACGCGCTGCAGCGAGGCGGCCAGGCGTTCGATGGTCGCGACCTCGAACAGATCGGTGCTGTAGTTGAAATAGCCGAGCAGCCCGTCAGGCGTCTCGCTGAAGTCGTAGGCCAGGTCGAAGCGGGCATCGCGGCCCTCCAGCGGATAACCGCTGACGGTCAACTCGCCGAGGGTCTGACGCGATTGCGCGGCGTCCTCGCCGTCGCTCAGGTTCTGATTGAGCTTGACCTGGAACAACGGGTTGTGGCCCAGGTTGCGCTCCGGCGCCAGGGCATCGACCAGATGCTCGAACGGCAATTCCTGGTGCGACTGCGCACCACTGACCACCTGGCGCACCTGCTCCAGCAAGGCCGCACCGCTCTGGCGCTCGTCCACCTGTATGCGCAGCACTTGGGTATTGATGAAGAAGCCGATCAGGCCCTCGACTTCCTTGCGGTTGCGCCCGGCATTGGGCGCCCCGATGCGGATATCGGCCTGACCGCTGTAGCGCGACAGCACCACCGCCAGCGCCGCCAGGGTCAGCATGAACAGGGTGTGGCCGTTGCCGCGCGCCTGGGCCTTGAGCCGCTCGGTCAACTCGGCGGGCACGTCGCAGCGCAGCGTCGCGCCCCGGTAGCTGGGCTGCGCCGGACGCTCGTGGTCCAGCGGCAGCGCCAGCAACGGGTGCTCATCGCCCAGTTGCTCGCGCCAGTACTGCAACTGACGCTCGCCCTCCCCGGCCTCCAGCCAGGCGCGCTGCCAGATCGCGTAGTCGGCGTATTGCACCGTCAGCGCCGGCAGTTGCGGGTCACGTCCTTCGGACAAGGCTTCGTAGAGCTGCACGAACTCCTGCACCATCAGCTCGCCGGACCAGCCGTCGGAGACAATGTGGTGCAGGCACACGGCCAGCACGTGCTGGTCAGCGGCCACGCGCAGCAGGCGCACCCGCAGCAGCGGCCCTTCGAGCAGATCGAACGGTGCCTCCAGCGCCTGACGCACATGCTGGGCCAGGCACTGCTCGGGATCCTCACCCGCCACCGGCTGCAGTTCGATCACCTGCAGGTCCAGCGGTGCGTCATCCAGCACCTGCTGGTGGAACTCGCCGTCCTCGCTGACGAAGCGCGTGCGCAGGATTTCGTGGCGCTGCACCAGCGCCTCCAGGGCGCGGGTCAGCGCCGCCAGGTTCAGCGGCCCGTCCAGGCGTACCGCCGTGGGCACGTTGTAGAAACTGCTGTGCGGCTCCAACTGCCAGAGGAACAGCATGCGCTGCTGGGCGTACGACAGTGGGATGCGCGGGCTGTCGTGACGGGTCACGGCGATCGGCAGCAGGCGGAAGCTCTGCCCAGTCTCGTGCATCTTGTCGAGGATCTGCCGGCGCTGCTCCAGCGCCAGGCCGACGAAGCGTTTGGCGATACGTTCTGCTGTGCTCTTGTCCATCTCAGACACCCGCCATTTCGTTCATCATGCGTTCGATATCGGACAGACCATCCTCGCTCAGCGACAGGCCAGTGGCGGCACAGGCCGCAGCAAACTCGTTCAATTGCGGTTTCTCGAAAAGCAGGCGCAGGGCAACGTCGATGCCCAGGCCCGTGTTGATCTTGGAAATCAGCTGTGCCGCCAGCAACGAGTGCCCGCCCAGCTCGAAGAAGTCATGATTCAGGCCCACCCGCTCGACCTTCAGCACCTCGGCCCACAACGCCGCCAATTGCTGCTCCAGCTCGCTGACCGGGGCCACGTAGGCCGTCTGCGCCTGCTCGGTGTCCGGGAGCGGCAAGGCCGAGCGGTCCAGCTTGCCGTTGGGCAGTTGCGGCATGCGCTCGAGCACCAGCAGGTGCTGCGGCACCATGTAGTCCGGCAGGCTGGCGGCCAGGTGCGTGCGCAACTCGCTGCGCAGTGCCTCGTCGCCGTTTTGCCAGGCCTCGGCGACCAGGTAGGCGGCGAGCTGCCGGCCGGTCGCTGCGGGAATGTCCAGCACCAGCACGTCACGTACTGCCGGGTGTTCGCGCAGCCGCGCCTCGATTTCGCCCAGCTCGATGCGGAAGCCGCGGATCTTCACCTGATGGTCGATGCGCCCGGCGTACTCCAGTACACCCTGCTCGCCGCGATAGCGGGCCAGATCGCCGGTGCGGTACAGCCGTGCGCCTGGGGTGGTCGAGAACGGGTCGGGAATGAAGCGCTCGGCAGTCTGCCCAGGGCGGCCATGGTAGCCACGGGCGAGCAGTTCGCCGCCCACCAGCAGCTCGCCCAATGCGTCGGGCAAGGCCAGGTCCAGCCCGCCATCCACCAGATGAATGGCGCGCCCGGCCAGCGGTGTGCCGATCGGGATCTGCCCCGGCAGCGATTGCTGGCCGCTGACGTAGGCGCTGCAATCGTGGCTCGTGACGCTGACCGTGGCCTCGGTCGGACCATAGGTGTTGACCAGGCGCACGTGCGCGAGCCCGGCCTGCTGCCAGGCCAGCACACCCTCGGCGGCCATCGCCTCGCCGCCCATGTGAATCCGCCGCAGTGCGCCGTAGTCACGCGGACCGCGCGCGGCGAAGTCCTTGGCCAGCAGGTACCAGTAGGCCGTCGGCAGGTCGGCGAAGGTCACGCCCTCGGCCAGTACCTGGCGATAGAAGGTTTCGCTGTCCCAGAGGTCGGGGCCACGCAGCAGCACGCGGGCGCCACGGATCAGCGCGGGGTACAGCTGCTCGACGAAGGCATCGAAGTTGAAGGTGGAGAACTGCAGCACGCAGTCGCTCGCTTGCAGCTCGCAGAAGTCGCGGGCCACCTGGGCATGCAGGCTCAAGGCCGAGGCGCTGATGGCCACCCCCTTGGGCCGGCCAGTGGAGCCGGAGGTGTACATGATGTAGGCCAGGTTGTCCGGGCCACCGAGCGGCGTCGGCGCGTGCTCGGGCAGCGGCTGCAACGACTCGCGGTCCAGGCACAGGCTCTGCACCTGGGCCGGCAACTGCTGCAGTTGCAGCGCGTCGGCGTGGCACAGCAGCAGAACGATGCCGCTGTCTTCGATCATGTGCGCCAGCCGCGCCTGCGGGTAGTCCGGGTCCAACGGCACGTAGGCGCCGCCTGCCTTCAACACCGCCAACAGGCCGACCACCATGTCCAGGCTGCGGGGCAAGGCGATGCCCACCCGCACTTCGGGACCAACGCCTAGCGCGCGCAGGCGATGGGCCAGTTGGTTGGCTCGCACGTCCAGGGCTCGATAGCTCAGATGCGCACCTTCGCAGCTCAGCGCGATGGCCTCGGGGGTGCGTCGGGCCTGGTCCTCGATCAGGTACTGCACCGGGCGCGGGTCGGCGCCCTGCAGTGCGTGCTGACTCCACTGTTCGAGGATCTGCCGACGCTGCGGCGTCTCCAGCAGCGGCAGCTCGAGAATGCGCTGGGACGGTTGTATGCACACCGCATTCAGCAGGCTCAGCCAGTGGCCCGCCAGACGCTCGACCGTCGCGGTCTCGAACAGGTCACTGGCATAGGTCAGGGTGGCACCGAGACCGTCCTCGCTATCGAAGGTGTCCAGCGACAGATCGACATGGGCGGTGACCTCGTCCCAGGCCAGGCCTTCGATCACCAGGCCCGGCACCTGACGCACCGGCGCTGCCGCGTGGGTCTGATGGTTGAACATCACCTGGAACAGCGGGTTGTGGCTCAGGCTGCGCTCAGGCTGCAAGGCTTCGACCAGGTGCTCGAACGGCAAGTCCTGGTGCGCCTGGGCCTGAACGGCGGTTTCGCGCACCTGCTGCAGCAGCGCGCTGAAGGTGGTGTGCGGGGTGAACTGCGCCTTGAGCACCTGGGTGTTGACGAAGAAGCCGATCAGGCCTTCGGTTTCGGCGCGGGTGCGGTTGGCCACCGGCACGCCGACCCGGATGTCGTCCTGACCGGAGACGCGGTGCAGCAGGCTCTGGAACGAGGCCAGCAGCAGCATGAACAGGGTCACGCCCTGTTCGCGGGCCTGGGCCTTGAGGGCACTGGCCAGGGCAGGCGGCACGCTGACCGCCAGGCTGCGCCCGGCATGGCTTTGAACGCTGGGCCGCGAGCGGTCGGTGGGCAGGTGCAGCACGTAGTGTTCCTGGCCCAGGTGCGCCAGCCAGTACTGCAACTGACGCGCCTGTTCGCCAGCCTGCATCCACTGACGCTGCCAGGCGGCGTAGTCGGCGTATTGCACTGGCAAGACCGGTAATTCGGTCGGTTGACCTTGGCCGAGCGCCAGGTAGCGACCGACCACTTCGTCCACCAGGATCGGCATCGACCAGCCGTCGGCGACGATATGGTGCAGGGTCAGCACCAGCACGTGCTCGTCCTCGGCCAGGCGCAGCAGGCGCACGCGCAGCAGCGGACCGCGCGCCAGGTCGAATGGCCGGCGCACCTCACGGGCTACCTGCTCGCGCACGGCGTGCAGCGAGGTGTCTTCCAGGGTTTCCATGACCAGCGTGAAGGTCGCAGGGCAATGGATGCGCTGCAGCGTCTGCTCGCCTTCGGCATGGAACGTGGTGCGCAGGGTCTCATGCCGGGCGATTAGCGCCTCGAAGGCCTGGCGCAACCATTCGGCGTTCAGCCGACCGCGCAGGTGCAGCGCAGCCGGGATGTGATAGGCCGCGCTGTCGGGCTCCAGTTGCCAGAGGAACCACTGGCGTTGCTGTGCGTAGGACAGCACCAGGGGCTGACTGCGATCTACCGGGATCAGTGCTGGTGCCTGACTGGCGCTGCCCTCGGCGGCGGCCTGGGCGAAGGTCGCCAGATCCGCAGATTCGAACAAGGCCCGCAGCGGTACTTCCAGGTTCAGGCGCTGGCGGATGCGTGAGGTCACTTGCGTGGCCAACAGCGAATGACCGCCCAATTCGAAGAAGTTGTCGTGCAGACCCACTTGCTCGACGTTGAGCACTTCGCTCCAGATCGCGGCCAGTTGCTGTTCCAGCGGCGTGAGCGGGGCGACGTAGCCTTTTTGCAATTGGCTGGCGTCTGGCTTGGGCAGGGCCTTGCGGTCCAGTTTGCCGTTGGCGGTGAGCGGCCAGGCGTTCAGCACCAGGAAATGGGTCGGGACCATGTAGTCAGGCAGTTGCGATTTGAGGTGTTGCTTGAGCGCGTCACGCAGTTGGCCGTGATCGACCTGCGCCTCCTGCGGGATCAGATAGGCCGCGAGCTGCTTGCCCCCGGCCCCGTCGATGTCCAGCACCAGCACTTCGCGCACCGCCTCGTGGGCATGCAGGCGGGCTTCGATTTCACCCAGCTCGATGCGGAAACCGCGAATCTTCACTTGGTGGTCGATGCGGCCGACGTATTCGATCACTGCCTGGCTGCGGTAACGGGCCAGGTCGCCGGTGCGGTACAGACGACCGCCCTCGTTTGAGAACGGATCCGGTACGAAGCGTTCGGCGGTGAGCGAAGGACGATTGTGGTAACCGCGCGCCAAGCCCGCGTGACCCACATGCAACTCGCCGCTGCAACCTGGGGCCACGGGGTTGAAATCGGCGTCCAGCACGTACATCGACAAGTCAGGAATCGCAGCGCCGATGGGGCTGCTGCTCTGTTGCGTGTCCTCGAAACGAATCGGGCGATAAGTCACGTGCACCGTGGTTTCGGTGATGCCGTACATATTGACCAGGTTGTCGCAGTCTTCGCCGAAACGCTCGAACCAAGGTTGCAAAGCAGGCACGTCCAAAGCTTCGCCACCGAAGATGACGGAACGCAGGACCAGGTCGGAAGCACTTTCACACGCGACACGCATCAGCGGCTTGAATGCCGACGGCGTCTGGTTCAGCACCGTGACGCCCTGCTCGACCAGTAACTGGTGGAAGTCTTCAGGAGAGCGCGTCACCTCACGCGGCACGATCACCAGACGCCCACCGTGCAGCAGCGCACCGAAAATTTCCCAGACCGAGAAATCGAAGGCGTACGAGTGGAACAGGGTCCAGACATCATTCTGGTCAAAGGAGAACCAGTTCTCGGTCGCCTTGAACAAGCGCAATACGTTGTGATGCGGGAGCAAGGTGCCCTTTGGTTTGCCAGTCGAACCGGAGGTATAGATCACATACGCCAGGTTATCCGGCTGAGTCAGGTGCTCAGGATTTTCATCGCTGTAGCCATCAAGATCGGCTTCAAGCACAAGGCTACGCACCGAAGCCGGCGCGGGCAGATCGGTCAGCAGGTGCTGTTGAGTCACCAGTAGCGCAATACCGCTGTCTTCAATCATGTAGCTCAAGCGATCCTGCGGGTATTCCGGGTCCAATGGCACATACGCCCCGCCCGCCTTGAGGATCGCCAGCAACCCGACGATCATCTCGATCCCGCGCTCCACCGCCAGGCCCACCAGCACATCCGGCCCCACGCCCTGCTCGCGCAGCTTGTGCGCCAAGCGGTTCGCACGGCGGTTCAAGCCGTCGTAGCTCAGCGACTGCTCGGCAAACGTCAGCGCAATGGCCTGCGGTGCCCGCGCCACCTGCGCTTCGATCAGCGCGGGCAGGCACGACTCACGCGGATACTGCGCGCTAGCGCCACACTCAGCGAGCAGCTGTACGCGCTCGGCGTCGTCAAGCAGCGGCAACTGCGCCACGCGCTGCGCCGCATCGTCGCAGAGGGCCTGCAGCAGGTTGCGCCACTGCCGGGCCAGGCGCTCGACGCTGCTACGGTCGAACAGCGCCGTGGCATACGTCAGCGTAGCGTCGAGGCCTTGGGCGTGCTCGACGGTATCCAGCGTCAAGTCGAACTGGCTGGTCTGGCTGCCCCACTCCAGCGCCTCGACACTCAGGCCCGCCACCTCGCGAATCAGGTCGTCGCCGTAGCTCTGGTGGTTGAACAGCACCTGGAACAGCGGGTTATGGCTCAGGCTGCGCTCCGGCTGCAACGCCTCGACCAACTGCTCGAACGGCAGGTCCTGATGGGCCTGGGCCTGCAAGGCCGTGTGCCGGACCTGCTGCAGCAGATCGGCGACGGTCAACTGGGGCGAGAATTCGGCCTTGAGCACCTGGGTGTTGACGAAGAAGCCGATCAGGCCCTCGGTTTCGGCACGCGTACGGTTGGCGATCGGCACCCCGACACGAATATCGCGCTGCCCGGACACCCGGTGCAACAGGGTCTGGAACGAGGCCAACAACACCATGAACAGGGTCACGCCATGCTGGCGCGCCGTGGCTTTCAAGGCCTGCGCCAACGCCGGCGGGAGGTTGACGTTCAGGCGCGCGCCGGCCGGGTCCTGCACCTGGCCGCGCGGGCGGTCCAGCGGCAGCTCCAGCAGCGGTTGCTCCTCGCCCAGTTGCTGGCGCCAGTAGGCCAACTGCCGGACCTGCTCGCCGCCTTCCATCCAGTTGCGCTGCCACGCCGCGTAGTCGGCGTACTGGAACGCCAAGGGCGGCAATACGCACGCCTGCCCCTGGCAGAAGCCGGCGTACAGGCGCACCACCTCATCGACCATGATCGGCATCGACCAACCGTCGGCCACGCTGTGGTGCAGGGTCAGCACCAACACATGCGCGTCTTCCTCCAGGCGCAGCAGACGCGCCCGCAGCAGCGGCCCTTGCTCCAGGTCGAAGGGCTGCGCGACCTCCTCCGCCACCCGTGCCAGCACGGCGGCTTCAGTGACGGCCTCGACCGGCAGGTCGAATTCACTCGGCGCATGAATACGCTGCCAGGTTTGATCGGCGTGCTCGTGGAAGGTGGTGCGCAGGGTCTCGTGGCGGGCGATCAGCGCGCTGAAGCTGCGGCGCAGCGCCTGCATGTCCAGCGCGCCATTGAGCCGCAAGGCCGATGGGATGTTGTAAGCCGCGCTGTCCGGCTGCAATTGCCAGAGGAACCATTGGCGCTGCTGGGCATAGGACAGCGCCAGCGGCTGGCTGCGGTCGACGTGAGTGAATGCCGGCGCCTGCAGGCCCGTGCCCTGCTCGGCGCGCTCGGCGAAGGCCTGCAGGTCGGCAGCCTCGAACAGGCTGCGCAGCGACACTTCCAAATTCAGGCGCTGACGGATACGCGCAGTGACTTGGGTGGCCAGCAGCGAATGCCCACCCAGCTCGAAGAAGTTATCGCCCAGGCCCACGCGCTCGACCTTCAGTACCTCGGCCCAGATCTCGGCCAGACGCTGTTCCAGCACACTGCGCGGGGCCTGGTAGTCAGCCTGCACCTGGCTGCTGTCGGGCTTGGGCAGGGCCTTGCGGTCGAGCTTGCCGTTGGGCGTCTGCGGCAAGGCGTCGAGGAAGATCAGGTGCGCAGGCACCATGTAGTCCGGCAGGCTGGCCTTCAGATGGCGTAGCAGGTCGCCGCGCAGCTCCGGCTGCAGCGGCGCGCTCGGCACCAGGTAGGCCGCCAGCTGTTTACCGGCCGGACCGTCGATATCCACCACCAGCACTTCGCGAATGCCCGGGTGTTCGCGCAGCTTGGCGTCGATCTCACCCAGTTCGATACGGAAACCGCGGATCTTGACCTGATGATCGACCCGGCCGGCGAATTCGATGACGCCGTCGGCGTTGTAGCGCGCCAGATCGCCGGTGCGGTACAGGCGCCCGCCTGCCCGGTCGCCGAACGGGTCGGGAATGAAGCGTTCGGCACTGAGCCCAGGACGCTGGTGATACCCGCGCGCGAGCAGTTCGCCGCCGACCAGCAGTTCGCCGATGGCGCCCGGCAGGGCCAGGTTGCCCGCAGCATCGACCAGGTAGATGCTGCGCCCGGCCAGGGCCTTGCCGATCGGAATCTGGCTAGGCAGCGGCACCTGTTCAGTGACATAGGCGGTGCAGTCCTGGCTGGTGATGGTCACCGTCGCCTCGGTCGGGCCGTAGGTGTTGATCAGCTCGACATGAGCCAGGCCCGCCGCGCGCCACGCCGGCACACCATCGGCGGCCATCGCCTCGCCGCCCATGTGCACGCGACGCAGCGCGCCATAGGCGCGCGGGCCCTTGACGGCAAAATCCTTGGCCAGCATGTACCAGTAGGCCGTCGGCAGATCGCTGAAGGTGATGCCATGCTCCAGCACCTGGCGATACCAGGTCTCGCTGTCCCACAGCGTCGGGCCGCGCAGCAGGATGCGCGCGCCGACGATCAGCGAGGGGTACAACTGCTCGACGAAGGCATCGAAGTTGAACGTGGAGAACTGCAGCACGCGGTCTGCATCGCTCAGTTGGCAGAACGCGGCGAAGCCCAGGGCATGCTCAGTCAGCGCCGCGGCGCTGATACCGACACCCTTGGGACGACCGGTGGAGCCGGAGGTGTACATGATGTAGGCCAGGTTCGCAGGCTCCGTCAGGTTCTGCGGATCGTCCTCGCTGCAGCCTTGCAGCCAGTCGTCGCCCTGGTCCAGGCACAGGCTGCGCACCTGCTCGGGCACGCTCAGCCGGGCCAGCACCGGGGCCTGGGTCAGCAGCAGGTGCAGGCCACTGTCTTGCATCATGTAGCTCAAGCGCTCGGCGGGATATTCCGGGTCCAGCGGCACATAGGTGCCCCCGGCCTTGAGCACCGCCAGCACGCCCACCACCATGTCCAGGCTGCGCTCGATGGCGATGCCGACCGCCACGTCCGGGCCAACGCCCAGTGCGCGCAGGCGATGGGCGATACGGTTGGCGCGACGGTTGAGGGCCTGGTAGGTCAGCGACTTACCCTCACAGTCCAGCGCAACAGCGTGCGGCGTCTGGGCCGCACGCGCCGCGATCAGTTCGTGCACGCAGCGCTGGTCGCTGAAGTCGACACGATGGGCACCCTGGTCCTTGAGCTGCTGCACCTGTGCGGCATTCATCAGGGCCAACTCGCCGATCAGTTGTCTCGGTTGACGGACGATCTCGCGCAGCAGGGCCTGCCAGTGACCCGCCAGGCGCTCGATGCTGCTGCGCTCGAACAGGTCGCAGGCGTAGGTCATGGCCGCCGTGAGGCCGTCGTCGCTTTCGTAGGTGTCCAGGCTCAGGTCGAGTTGCGCGGTGTAGCTGTCCCACTCCAGCCCTTGCACGCTCAAGCCCGGCAATTGCCGGGCGGCGCCGCGCTGGGCGGCCTGGTGGTTGAACATCACCTGGAACAGCGGGTTGTGGCTCAGGCTGCGCTCCGGCTGCAAGGCTTCGACCAGTTGCTCGAACGGCAGATCCTGGTGCGCCTGGGCCTGCAAGGCGGTCTGGCGCACCTGTTGCAGCAGGTCGTTGAAGGTCAGGGTCGGCGTGAAGCGGGCATCGAGCACCTGGGTGTTGACGAAGAAGCCGATCAGGCCCTGGGTCTCGGCGCGGCTGCGGTTGGCCACCGGCACCCCGACGCGGATCTCGCCCTGACCGCTGTAGCGGTGCAGCACGGTCTGGAACGAGGCCAGAAGCAACATGAACAGGGTCACGCCCTGCTGCCGGGCCAGGTCCTTGAGCGCCTGGGCCAGCGACGCCTCGAAGGCGATGGGCAGGCGTGCGCCGCGCAAACTCTGCACCAGCGGACGCGGATGATCGGTGGGCAATTCCAGCACCGGCTGCTCACCCGCCAGACGCTCGCGCCAGTAACCCAACTGACGTTCCTGCTCGCCAGCCTGCATCCAGTCGCGTTGCCACAGGGCGTAGTCGGCGTACTGGATCGGCAACGCCGCCAGCGCCGCCGGCACACCCTGGCACTCGGCCTGGTACAGGCGGATGAGCTCGTCGATCAGGATCGGCATCGACCAACCATCGCAGATGATGTGGTGCACACACAGCATCAATACATGCTCATCGGCGCCCAGTGCCAGCAGACGCACCCGCAGCAGCGGGCCGCGCTCCAGGTCGAACGGCTGCTGCATGTGCGCCTCGACCCGCGCCTTGATGGCCGCCTCGCGTTCGCCAGGGTCGCTCAGCGACAACGACTCGACCGCCACCTCCATGGGCAGGCTCGCATGGACGATCTGCACCGCCTCGTCACCGTCCTGGGCGAAGGTGGTGCGCAGGGTCTCATGGCGTGCCAGCAACTGGTCGAAACTGCGCTGCAACGCCGCGCTGTCCAACTGGCCGTTCAAACGCAGCGCCGCCGGGATGTTGTAGGCGGCGCTGTGCGGGTCGAGTTGCCAGAGGAACCATTGGCGCTGCTGGGCGTAGGAGAGCGCTGTCCCGTCTGCAGGTTCCCTCCTGAAGATCGGGGTGACCCCGTAGAGATTGACACCCTGTCGCTTGAGCAAGGCAGCCAACGCCTTGCGCTCCTTGGTGGACAGCGACTTCACGGAGTCGAGCAGCTCTTGCACTTTGAAAGTCTCCCGCTAAGCGATCAGATTATCTATTTCCTGTGCTGTAAGACGTTTCAGTGCCTCCAGGGATTTAGTCAGTTCGTCATGGGCGCTGGCACGCTGCCCACGCAGGCTGTCGACCAGTCGAGCGAAGTCGGCCAAGGTGGCTTGTTCGAACAACTGGTTCAGGCTCAGCTCGACACCCAGTTGCTCGCGCACCTGGGCGATCACCTGCACGATCAGCAACGAATGGCCGCCCAGCTCGAAGAAGTTGTCCTGCAGCCCTACCTGCTCAACGTGCAGCACCTGCGCCCAGATCGCCGCCAGGGTTCGCTCCAGTTCGCTGACCGGCGCCACGTGGCCAGGCTGCAACGCGCGCGGGTCAGGCATGGGCAGGGCCTTGCGGTCGAGCTTGCCGTTGGGCGTCAACGGCATGGCCGGTACGTCCACCCAGTGGCTGGGCACCATGTAGTCCGGCAGCCCCGCCTTGAGGTGACTGCGCAGCGCCGCACGCAGGCTGTCCGCGCTGTCCTCGGCGTGGTGCAGCACCAGGTAGGCGACCAGTTGCTTGCCGGTGGCAGCGTCGATATCGATCACCGACGCCTGGCGCACGGCCGGGTGCGCCAGCAAACGCTCTTCGATTTCGCCCAGTTCGATGCGGAAACCGCGGATCTTCACCTGGTGGTCCAGACGGCCGACGTACTCGATCACTCCACCCTCGCGGTAGCGCACCAGGTCACCGGTGCGGTACAGCCGTGCCCCCGGCTCGCGGGCGTAAGGATCGGGCACGAAGCGCTCGGCGGTGAGGCCGGGGCGCTGGTGGTAACCACGGGCCAGGCCGTCGCCGCCGATCAGCAGCTCGCCGCGCGCCCCCTGTGGCAGCACCTGCAACGTGTCACCCAGCACATGCAGGCGGGTGTTGGCCAACGGCCGGCCCAACCAGACATCGTCGCTGTGGGTCAGGTAGTGACAGGCCGACCAGATGGTGGTCTCGGTCGGCCCGTAGACATTCCACACATGACCGCTGTGGTCGATAAGCCGCTGGGCCAGTTCGGCGCTGAGCGCTTCGCCGCCGCACAATACGGTCTTGCCGGCGAAGGCCCGGGGCGCGGCAGCATCCAGCAGCATGCGCCAGGTCGATGGCGTGGCCTGGATGACGCTCACGCCCTGCCGCGCGATCACCGCCAGCAGGGCCTGCGGGTCTTTGTTGACCTGCTCGTCCAGCAGCACCACACAGGCGCCGCTCAGCAGTGGCAGGTACAGCTCCAATGCCGCGATGTCGAACGACAGCGAGGTCAGCGCCAGTACCTTGTCATGGGCCGCCAGCCCTGGCTCGCGGCCCATGCTGCAAAGGAAGTTGACCAACGCGTCGTGACGAATGGTCACGCCCTTGGGCTTGCCGGTCGAGCCAGAGGTGTAGATCACATAGGCCAGATTCTGCGCCTGGGTGAGGCACGGTGGATTGTCCTCGCGCAGGCTGCCTGGCAGCGCCTGGTCCAGGCACAGGCACTGCACCTGCTGCGGGATCGGCAATTGTTGCAGCAGCGCGCTCTGGGTCAGCAGCAGCTCGACGCCGCTGTCTTCGAGCATGTAGGCCAAGCGGTCGCGAGGGAACTGCGGGTCCAGCGGCACATAGGCACCGCCGGCCTTGAGCACCGCCAGCAGACCGACCAGCAGATCGAAGCTGCGCGGCACAGCGATGCCCACCAGCACTTCGGGGCCGACACCGCATGAGCGCAGGTGATGAGCCAACGCGTTGGCCCGTCGATTGAGTGCTTCGTAGCTCAGGGACTGCTCGCCAAGTACCGCAGCCGTGGCCTGCGGCGTGCGAGCCACCTGGGCTTCGAACAACTGCACCACGCTCTGCTCGCGTGGATAGACCGTGGCACTGTCATTGAACTGGTACAGCGTGCGCTCACGCTCAGCGACCGCGAGCAGCGGCAGTGCCTCGACCGGTTGCGTGGCGTCGTCGCAGATGCCCTGCAGCAGGTTGCGCCAGTGCTCGGCCAATCGGGCGACGCTGACGGCATCGAACAAGCTGGTGGCGTAGGTGAAGGTCGCGCTCAGCCCGCCCTGGTGCTCGACAGTGTCCAGGGTCAGGTCGAACGGCGCGCTGTGCTTGTCGGCGGTGATGGCCTGCAGGTGCAGTCCGGCGATCTGACGCGCCTCGCCCGAGACCTGGGCCTGATGGTTGAACATCACTTGGAACAGCGGGCTGTGGCTCAGGCTGCGCTCCGGCTGCAAGGCCTCGACCAACTGCTCGAACGGCAGCTCCTGATGGGCCTGCGCGCCGAGGGCGGTGCGCTTGACCTGCTGCAGCAGCGCGTCGAAGCGCAGTGGCGAGCTGAAATGGGCATCGAGCACCTGAGTGTTGACGAAGAATCCGATCAAGCCCTCGGTCTCGGCACGGGTGCGGTTGGCCACCGGCACGCCGACACGAATGGCCGCCTGCCCGGAGTGACGGTGCAGCAGGGTCTGGAACGAGGCCAGCAGCAGCATGAACAAGGTGACGTCCTGACGTGCCGCCAGTTGCCGCAGTTGCGTTACCAGCGCCGGTGGCAAGTCGATCGGCAAGCGTGCGCCGTCGTACTGCTGCACGGCCGGGCGCGGTCGGTCGGTGGGCAGCTCCAGCACCGGCTGCTCGCCGCCCAGTTGCTGCTGCCAGTAGTCCAACTGACGCTGCTGCTCGCCGGCGTCCATCCACTGGCGTTGCCAAGCCGCGTAGTCGGCGTACTGGAAGGCCAGGGCCGGGCGCACGGGTTCACGGCCTTGAAGGTGGCTCTGGTAACCGTCGACCAACTCCTCGATGAGGATCGGCATCGACCAGCCATCGGCGACGATATGGTGCAGCACCAGTACCAGCACATGTTCGTCGGCAGCCAGGCGCAGCAGGCGTGCGCGCAGCAGCGGGCCTTGCTCCAGGTCGAACGGTTGGCGCACCTGCTGCTCGATCCAGCGCGGAAGATCGGCGCTGAGCGCAGAGGCCTCGACGATGTCCAGCGCGACCGGCAACGCTGCATGGATGATCTGTTCGGCGCTGACGCCCTGCTGGCGGAAGGTGGTGCGCAAGGTTTCGTGACGGGCCATCAGCGAGGCGAAGCTGTAGCGCAAGGCCTCCACGTCCAGCTCGCCGGTCAAGCGCAGGGCCGAGGGAATGTTGTAGGCCGCGCTGTCGGGCTCCAGTTGCCAGAGGAACCACTGGCGTTGCTGTGCGTAGGACAGCGCCAGGGGCTGACTGCGGTCGGCGTGGGTGAAGGCGGGTGCCTGACTGCCGCTGGCCTCGGCGGCGGCCTGGGCGAAAGTCGTCAGATCCGCAGATTCGAACAGCGCGCGCAGCGGTACTTCCAGGTTCAGGCGCTGGCGGATGCGTGAGGTCACTTGCGTGGCCAACAGCGAATGACCGCCCAGCTCGAAGAAGTTGTCGTGCAGACCCACCTGCTCGACGTTGAGCACTTCGCTCCAGATCGCGGCCAGTTGCTGTTCCAGTGCCGTGCGCGGTGCCACGTAGCCCTTTTGCAATTGGCTGGCGTCTGGTTTGGGCAGGGCCTTGCGGTCCAGTTTGCCGTTGGCGGTGAGCGGCCAGGCGTTCAGCACCAGGAAATGGGTCGGCACCATGTAATCCGGCAGTTGCGATTTGAGGTGTTGCTTGAGCACTTCGCGCAGTTCGCTGTGATCGACTTGCGCATCCTGCGCGATCAGATAAGCCGCAAGCTGCTTGCCCCCGGCCCCGTCGATGTCCAGCACCAGCACTTCGCGCACGGCCTCGTGAGCGTGCAGTCGGGCTTCGATTTCACCCAGCTCGATGCGGAAACCGCGAATCTTCACTTGGTGGTCGATGCGGCCGACGTATTCGATCACTGCCTGGCTGCGGTAACGGGCCAGATCACCCGTGCGGTACAGACGACCGCCCTCGCTAGAGAATGGATCGGGTACGAAGCGCTCGGCAGTAAGCGAAGGCCGGTTGTGGTAACCGCGTGCCAAGCCCGCGTGGCCGACGTGCAGTTCGCCGCTGCAACCTGGGGCCACTGGGTTGAAATCGGCGTCCAGTACGTACATCGACAGATCAGGAATCGCAGCGCCGATGGGGCTGCTGCTCTGATGCGTGTCTTCGAAACGAATCGGGCGGTAGGTCACGTGCACCGTGGTTTCGGTGATGCCGTACATATTGACCAGGTTGTCGCAGCCTTCGCCGAAACGCTCGAACCAAGGTTGCAAAGCAGGCACGTCCAAAGCTTCGCCGCCGAAGATGACGGAACGCAGGACCAGGTCGGAAGCACTTTCACACGCGACACGCATCAGCGGCTTGAATGCCGACGGCGTCTGGTTCAGCACCGTGACGCCCTGCTCGACCAGTAACTGGTGGAAGTCTTCAGGAGAGCGCGTCACCTCACGCGGCACGATCACCAGACGCCCGCCGTGCAGCAGCGCGCCGAAAATTTCCCAGACCGAGAAATCGAAGGCGTAGGAGTGGAACAGAGTCCAGACATCATCAGCGCCGAAACCAAACCACCCATCCGTCGCCTTGAACAAGCGCAATACGTTGTGATGCGGGAGCAAGGTGCCCTTTGGTTTGCCAGTCGAACCGGAGGTATAGATCACATACGCCAAGTTATCCGGCTGAGTCAGGTGCTCAGGATTGTCATCGCTGTAGCCATCAAGCTCGGCCTCAAGCAAAAGGCTACGCACCGAAGCCGGCACGGGCAGATCGGCCAGCAGGTGCTGTTGAGTCACCAGTAGCGCAATACCGCTGTCTTCAATCATGTAGCTCAGACGGTCCTGCGGATACTCCGGGTCCAACGGCACATACGCCCCGCCCGCCTTGAGGATCGCCAGCAACCCGACGATCATCTCGAACCCGCGTTCCACCGCCAGGCCCACCAGCACATCCGGTCCCACGCCCTGCTCGCGCAGCTTGTGCGCCAAGCGATTCGCACGGCGGTTCAAGCCGTCGTAGCTCAGCGACTGCCCGGCAAAGGTCAGGGCAATGGCCTCGGGCACGCGCGCCGCCTGGGCTTCGATCAACGCGTGAATCGACTCCGTACTCGGATAGTCAGCAATGGCCTGCAACGGCAACGGCGGCAATGCCACCTCGCCCAACGGACGCTGGGCGTCATCGGGCAACTGCAGCAGCAGGTGCTGGAAGTGCTCGGCCACCTGGGCAATGGCCGATGAATCGAAGCAGGCAAGATCGAAGCCCAGGCTCGCCTGCAAGCGCTCGCCCACCTGCACCACCACGGTCAGTGGGTAGTTGGTGCGCTCTTGCGTGCGCACCTCGCCAAAGCGCAGTCCAGCCGGTGCAGCCTGCTGCAGGGCTTCGGCTACCGGGTAGTTCTCGAACACCAGAATGTTGTCGAACAGCGCCTCGCCGCCGCGACCGGCCCAGCGCTGAATGTCGTAGAGCGGTGTGTGCTCGTGCTCGCGCAAGGCCAGGTTCAACGCCTGCACCTGCTGCACCCAGTCCGCCACGCTTAGCTCAGGACGTGGACGGGCGACCACAGGCAAGGTGTTGATGAACAGCCCGAGCTGTTCTTCGATACCTGGGAGGTCCGCCGGACGCCCCGCTACCGTGGCACCGAAGGCCACGCTCGACTGCCCGGTATAGCGCTGCAACAGCATCAGCCACGCCGCCTGCACCAGGGTATTGAGGGTCACCCGCTGCTCGCGGGCAAACTCGGCCAAGCGCTGGGTCTGCGCCCTGTCGAGTTCCAGCGCGTGGAGGCCCTGCCCTTCGCCCGACGCCCCGCCTTTGAGCGCCTGCGCCAGGCGAGTCGGCTCGTCCAGCGCCGCCAGGCGCTCGTGCCAGAAGCCTTCGCTGACCTGCACATCCTGGACCTGCAACCACTGGATGTAGTCACGGTAGCGGCCCTCGCCCAGCGCCGGCGTGACACCGGCATAGCGCTGCAGCACCTCGCCGAGCAGACGTGAACTGCTCCAGCCGTCCATGAGGATATGGTGGCTGGTGTAGATCAGGTGATGACGGCCATCGCCCGTGCGCACCAGGCTCAGGCGCAGCAGCGGACTTGTCGCCAGGTCGAAGCCTGCCTGGCGCTCGGCCAGGGCCAGCGCGTCGAGGTCCTCGACCAGGGTCGCCGACGCGCTGCGGTCATGCTCGCTGAACGGCACGCACACGTGGCGGCGCACCACTTGCAGCGCCACCGGCAGGTCCTGCGGGAAGCTGCTGCGCAGCACCGCGTGGGCGTTCACCGCATCCTGCCAAGCCTGGCGGAAGCGGGCCACGTCCAACCCCTGCACATCGACCCGCAACTGGTTGATGTAGTTGCCGGACGCCTGGGCATAGAGGCTGTGGAACAGCATGCCCTGCTGCATGGGCGACAGCGGGTAGAGGTCTTCGATATCGCTGGCGGGCAGCGCCAGGCTGTCGAGCTGGGCCTGGGTCACGCTCGCCAGCGGGAAGTCCGAGGGGGTCACGCCCTGGTGCGGTGCCCGAGCGCAGTGCTCGACCAGTTCGCCCAGCACCTGCTCGTAACGCCGGGCCAGGGTCTGGACGGTCGCCGGACGCAGTACCGCCTGACTGAAACTCCAGTCCAGTTCCAACTCGCCCTGGTAGACCTGACCGTTGATGCTCAGCCAGTTCCCCAGGGGGCTGTCCTCGGCCTGTGTGGCGCCGCTCGACTCCCGGGCAGGCCTGAACAGCGCGCCCTCGGCCTCGGCGAAGCTGCCGTCGAACTGGCCCAGGTAGTTGAAGGTGACCTGGGGCTGTGGCGCCGCTTGCAGACGTGCGCGCAGTGCCGGCTCACCCAGGTAGCGCAGGATGCCGTAGCCGATGCCCTTGTTCGGCACGCCACGCAATTGCTCCTTGATGGCGCACAGGCCGGCGCCGAGCGCGCCGCTGCCGGGCGTCAGGCGCACCGGGAACAGGCTGCTGAACCAGCCAACGGTTCGGCTCAGGTCGAGTTCGTCGAACAGGTCTTCGCGACCATGCCCTTCGAGCTGGATCAGCACCGACGGGCTGTCGGTCCACTCGCACAGTACCTGCGCCAGGGCGGTCAGCAGCAGGTCGTTGACCTGGGTGTGGTAGGCCGCCGGCGCCACTTGCAGCAAGGCGCGGGTCTGCTGGGCGTCCAGGCGTGACGTGGCGTGGGCCACCTCGCGCTGGGTGCGGGCAGCGTTGGCATCGTCCAGCGGCAAGGGGCTGACAGGCGCTTCCAGGCAGGCCAGCCAGTACTCGGCCTCGGCTTGCAGCGCCGGAGACTGGGCATACAGGCCCAGGCGCTCGGCCCAGGTCTTGAGCGAACTGGTCTTGGCCGGCAGGCTCACGGCCTGCCCGCTGGCGACGGCGCGGTAGGCCTGCTGCAAATCTTCGAGCAGCACCCGCCAGGACACACCGTCGACCACCAGGTGGTGAATCACCAGCAACACGCGCTGGGTAGCGTCGGGCAACGTCACCAGCACGGCGCGCAGCAGCGGCCCGTGGCTCAGGTCGAGACTGCGCTGGGCGCTGTCGGCCAGCGCGCTCAAGGTGTCAGGGTCGTCCAGTTGGCGGGTCCACAGCAGGTCGGCGTCCACGGCACTGTGGAATTCGGCCTGCCAGGCCTCGCCCTGGACAAAGCGCAGACGCAAAGCGTCATGCTGCATGACCAGCGCATGCAAGGCCGTGCTTAGCCACTCGGCGCGCAGCGGCTGCACCGGTTGGAGCATCAACGCCTGGTTCCAGTGCCCACGCTGGACGATGTCGGTGTCGAAGAAGCGCGCCTGGATCGGCAACAACGGCAGGTGGCCAGTGACCTGCTCCACGACCGGCTGCGCGGTCTTTTTCTCGATGATCTTGGCCACCGCTGCCAACTGGCCGATGGTCTGCTTCTCGAACAGTTGCTTGGGGCTGAGCTTGAGGCCCTGGCGTTTGGCGCGAGCGATGATCTGCAGGCTGAGGATCGAGTCGCCGCCCAGCTCGAAGAAGTTGTCGGTGCTGCCCACTTGCTCCAGCTTGAGCACCTCGCACCAGATCGCAGCCAGGGTCTGCTCGACGATGCCCTGCGGCGCCACGAACTGCTGCCGTGGCGCACCGGGGGCTGGCAACGCGCGCTTGTCGAGCTTGCCGTTGGCGGTCAGGGGCAGGCGTTCGAGCAGCACGAGCTGGGTCGGCACCATATAGTCGGGCAACAGGGCCTGCAGCTGCTGACGCAGCACCTCGGCCTCCAGCGCATGGCCAGCACGCGGTACGCACCAGGCCACCAGATGCAGGCGCTCGGCATCGCCGTCCATCGGCACGGCCAGCACCACCGCCTCGCCGACACCCTCCAGGCCCAGCAGCACCCGGCTGACTTCGGCCGGCTCGATGCGGTAGCCGCGCACCTTGACCTGGTCGTCGGCGCGGCCGATGAATTCCAATTGGCCCAGGCGATTACGCCGCAGGCGATCGCCACTGCGGTACAACCGCGCCCCCGGCTGCGCCGGGTCCGGCACGAAGCGCTCGGCGGTCAGTCCCGGTTGGCCCAGATAACCCTGGGCGACGCTGGCGCCGCCGATGTACAGCTCGCCGGCGACCTGATCGGCCACCGGATTGAGCACGTCGTCGAGCAGCAGCGCATGGGCAGCGGGCAACGCTTGGCCGACCGGCACGCTGCGCGCATCGGCGGCCAGCTCGGCGATCTCGTGGGTGAGCACGCCGACCGTGGTTTCGCTCGGGCCGTAGTGGTTGATCAGCCGGCAACCCGGCTTGAGCCGACGCACCTGCTCCAGCAACGCCGGCGGGCAGGCTTCGCCGCCGAGGATCAAGGCATGCTCGGGCAGCGCGGCGGCTGGCTCACCAGCCTGCAGCAAGGCCGCCAAGTGGCCGGGCACGATCTTCAACACACCCACGCGCTGCTCGGCCATGTAGCGGGCGAAGGCGTCCGGGTCGAAGCCCAGCGCCTCGGGCAGCACGTGCAGCGTGCGGCCCGAGCACAACGCGCCGAACAGCACGGTATGACCCAGGTCGGCAGCGATGGTCGAGACCAGCGCCATGCTCGCCTGCGGTGCCAGCGCCAAGCGCTCGAGCAGGCCGGCGACGTAGCTGGCCAGGGCGCCATGGCTGACCAGCACGCCCTTGGGCTGCCCGGTGGAACCGGAGGTATGGATGATGTAGGCCGGCGATTCGGCCCACAGGCTCAGCACCGGCGCGCAGTCGGGCTGCGCCTGCCATTGCCCGGGCGAAAACACCAGGCCCTGGCAACCGGTCACCTCAAGGCGCTGCACGCGCGGGTCATCGGCGGCGACCAGCAGCGCCTTGGCCTGGGCGGCCGCGAGCATCTGTTGCAGGCGCGCATCCGGCGCCTTGGTGTCGAGCGGCATGTACACCGCCCCGGCCTTGAGGATGCCCAGCAAGGCGGTCAGCCAGTCCAGCGACCGCTCCATCAGCACCGCCACCGGCTCGCCTGGGGCAATGCCCTGGGCGCGCAGGTGGTGAGCCAGGCGGTTGGCCGCCTGGTCGAGGGCGGCGAAGCTCAGGCGCTGTTCGGGGCTGCGCGCCGCGAGGGCGTCAGGCTGCGCCTGCACCTGCCGTTGCCACTGCTCCAGCACCAAGGGCACAGCGGCGAACGCAGCGACCGGCGCGACGCTCGGCGCCAGGCGGTGCAGCGGCAGGTGCGGCGCGTCGAGCAGCTGCCCGAGCAAGTGCAGGAAAGCCGGAATGAACGCCTGCACCGTGTCATCGCGGTACAGGTCGCTGGCGTAGGTGATCTGGCCATGGATCAGTTGCCCGTCGTCGGTGATGTCCAGCGCCAGGTCGAAGTGGGTACCGGCTTTGTCCAGCGGGTACTCGGCCACGCTCAGCCCCGGCAGCGCCAAGGTGCGCTGGCGCTGCATGCCGACGTTCTGGTTGAACTTGACCTGGAACAGCGGGTTGTGGCCCAGGTTGCGCTCAGGCACCAGGGCATCCACCAGTTGCTCGAACGGCAGTTCCTGATGCGCCTGGGCGCCGAGCACCGCCTCACGCACCTGGCCCAGCAGGGCATCGAAGCTCAGGCGTTCGTCCACCTGGCAACGCAACACCTGGGTGTTGACGAAGAAGCCGATCAGGCCTTCGACCTCGGCGCGTCCGCGGTTGGCGTTGGGGACACCGATGCGGATATCGCGCTGGCCCGACAGGCGCGAGACGAACAGCGAAAAGCCGCTGAGCACCAGCATGAACAACGTCATGCCCTGGGCCCGAGCGCTGGCACTCAGGCGCCGCGACAGCTCGGCGCCGAAGTCGAAGCTCAAGGTCTGGCCTTCGAAGCTCTGGGTCAGCGGACGCGCAAAGTCGCTGGCCACGTCCAGCAAGGGCTGCTCCTCGCCCAGTTGTCCACGCCAGTAGTCGAGCTGACGCTCGCCCTCCCCGGCTTCCAGCCAGCGCCGCTGCCAGATCGCGTAGTCGGCGTACTGCACCGGCAAGTCCGGCAATTGCGGCATCTGGCCCTGGCTGAAGGCCTGGTAGCCGTGCACGAACTCACGGACCATCACGTCCATTGACCAGCCGTCGGAAACGATGTGGTGCATGCTCACCAGCAGCACCTGCTCCTCGTCCGCCAGCCGGTACAGGCTGGCGCGCAGCAGCGGCCCGCTGAGCAGGTCGAAAGGCTGCTCGCTGGCCTGCTCGACCTGCGCCGCCAAAGCGGCTTCGCGCTGCTCGCCGGGAACCGCGCTGAGGTCGATGCGCTGCAACGGCAGTGGCGATGGCGGCAGGACCATTTGACGCGGTTGCTCGCCCTCGGTGACGAACACGGTGCGCAGCACTTCGTGACGCGCCAACAGGTGGTCGAAGGCGCGTTGCAGCGCCTGTTCGTCGAGTCGCCCGCGCAGGCGCAGGGCGGCCGCCATGTTGTACGCCGCGCTGTGCGGCTCCAACTGCCAGAGGAACAGCAGGCGCTGCTGGGCGAACGACAGCGGCAGGCTGTCGACGCCGTGGCGCGACTCCACCACCGGCAACAGGCTGAAGTCCTTGCCCTGCTCGCGCAGCTTGGCCAGGAATTGCCGGCGTTGCTCCAGGGGCAAGCCGACGAACCGTTGTGCAATACGTACCGCCGTGCTGCCACTCATGCTTCAACCCCTTCCAAGGAACCCAGAAACGCGTCCATTTCCGACCAATCGTCGGCGTCGGCGCCGCCTGCCGCGTGTTGCGTCAGCTCAGCAGCCAGCTCGCCCAGCGTCGGCCGTTCGAACAGGCTGCGCAGCGCCACCACCTGGCCCAGGCGATCCTTGATCCGGGCCAATACCTGGGCGGCCAGCAACGAGTGCCCGCCCAACTCGAAGAAGTGATCGTCCAGCCCGACCCGCTCGACCTGCAGCACCTCGCACCAGATCTGCGCCAATTGCTGCTCCAGGTCGCTCTGCGGCGCCCGGTACTGGGCCTGCAACTGACCGGGGTCCGGGATCGGCAATGCCTTGCGGTCGAGCTTGCCGCTGGCGGTCAGCGGCAGGCGCGGCAGCAGCAGCAGATGGCCCGGCACCATGTACTCGGGCAATTGCGCCTTCAGCAGACTGCGCACCTGCTGGCGCACGCGCGCCTGCTCGGCCGCCTCATCCAGCACCGCGCCCTCCGGCACCACGTAGGCCACCAACTGCAGGCCGCCGTGCAGTGGCAACGCCAGCACCACGGCCTCGCGCACGCCCGGGCATTGCTGCAGGCGCGCCTCGATCTCGCCCAACTCGATGCGGAAACCGCGCACCTTGACCTGGTGATCGACCCGGCCGACGTACTCGATCGCGCCCTCGGCATTCAGCCGGGCGCGGTCGCCCGTGCGGTAGAGCCGCTCGCCGCTGGCGAACGGATCGGCGACGAAGCGCTGCGCGGTCAGTGCGCTCTGGCGGTGGTAGCCGCGCGCCAGGCCCGGACCGCCGATGTACAGCTCGCCCACCGCGCCGGGCGGCAGCAGGTTGAGATCGTCGTCCAGGAGGTACAGGCGACGGGCCGCCAAGCCACGGCCGATGGGGATGCCACGCCAGGACACCGCGTCGTGGCGCAGCGCGCTGCAGTCGTGCACGGTGCTGACCACCGTGGCTTCGGTGGGGCCGTAGGTGTTGAGCAGGCGCACGTGACCCAGCCCGGCCAGGTGCCACAGGCGCAGACCGTCCACCGCCATGGCCTCGCCGCCGACGTGGACCTGGCGCAGCGCGCCGTAGCTGGCCGGCGGCTGCGCGGCGAAGTCCTGCACCAGCCAGTGCCAATAGGCCGCAGGCAGGTCGGCGAGGGTCACGCCGTGTTCGATCAGCACCTGGTGCAGCGCCGCGCTGTCCCACAGCCGGCCATCGCGCATGACCACGCAGGCGCCGTGACACAGCGGTGGGAAGAACTGCTCGATGAAGCCGTCGAAGCTGCTGGTGGCGAATTGCAATACGCGGTCGCCTTCACGCAGGTCGCTGTAGTCGATGGCGCGGGCGATGAATTCGCTCAGGGCGCCATGGCTCACCGCCACGCCCTTGGGGCGTCCGGTGGAGCCGGAGGTGTAGATGACGTAGGCCAGGTGCTGTGGCTCGACGCTGCACGGCAGTGGCTCGGCGGGCAGCGCGTCCAGGGCCAGGCGGTCCAGGCACAGGCAGGTCAGGCCCTCCTGGGTCGGCAGCGCAGGCAGCACGGTGCTGTCGCTGAGCAGCCACTGCAAGCCGCTGTCCTCGCAGACCTGAGCCAGGCGCTCGGCCGGGGCTTGCACGTCCAGCGGCACGTAGGCGCCGCCGGCCTTGAGCACGGCCAGCAAGGCCACGGCCAGTTCCAGCGAGCGCTCCAGCGCGACCCCGACCAGTCGGTCAGGACCGACACCGCACTGACGCAGGTGATGGGCCAGGCGGTTGCTGCGGGCGTCGAGCTCGGCGTAGCTCATCGACGGCGCCTGGTCGACGCCGGCCAGCACCAGCGCCTGAGCCTGGGGCGTGCGCGCGGCCTGGGCCTGGAACAAGCGGTGGGCCGGCAGCAGTGCCTCGCTCGGCGCGACCGGGTACAGCAGCGCCTGGCGCTGGGCGTCGCTCATCAGCGCCAGTTCGCCCAGGCGCTGGCCGGCATCGCGGCACACCGCCTGGAGCACCTGCTGCCAGTGATCAGCCAGCGCCGCGATGGTGGCGTGGTCGAAAATGTCGGTGGCGTAGGTGAAGGCGGCGAACACCTGCTCGCCTTCCTCGCGGGTATCGAGCATCAGGTCGCTGGTGGCGGCATGACGACGACCGCTGCCGGCCAGCTGCTGCTCGCTCAGGTAACCGACCCGCAAACCTGACTGCAACTGCACGCTGTGCAGGTCGGTGACCAGCGGCTGATGGTTGAACATCACCTGGAACAGCGGTGTGTGGCTCTGGCTGCGGTTGGGTTGCAGGGCTTCGATCAGCGCATCGAACGGCAGGTCCTGATGGGCCTGGGCACCGACCACGGCCTGATGCAGCCGCGCCAGCAGCGCATCGAACGGCAGTTGCGCGTCGAGCTGGCTGCGCAGCACCTGGGTGTTGACGAAGAAGCCGACCAGCCCCTCGGTTTCGCTGCGGGTGCGGTTGGCGATCAGGCCGCCGACGCGAATGTCGGTCTGGCCGCTGTAGCGCAAAAGCAGAGTCTTGAAGGCCGCCAGCAGGACCGTGGACAGGGTCACGCCGTGGGCCTGCGCCAGTTGCCTGAGCTGTTGGCGCAGCGTGCTGTCGAGCACGCGCTCAAGGCGCTCGCCCTGATGGCTGGGTTGCGCCGGGTACGGGCGGTCGGTGGGCAGTTCCAGCAGCGGGTGCTCATCGCCCAATTGCTCGCGCCAGTAGTCAAGCTGGCGCTCGCGCTCGCCGGCCTGCAGCCAACTGCGCTGCCACAGGGCGTAGTCGCGGTAGTGCACCTTGAGCGCCGGCAACGACGGCGACTGGCCGGCCACCAGGGCGTCGTAGCTGCGCATGAATTCATCGATCAAGATATTCATCGACCAGCCGTCGGCGATGATGTGGTGCAAGGTCAGCAGCAGCACGTGCTCCTGCGCGGCCAGGCGCAGCAGCACGATGCTCAGCAGCGGCCCGCGCTCCAGGTCGAAGGACTGGTTGGCCTGGGCCGCCATCTGCTGCTGCGCCTGCGCCCAGCGCGAGGCTTCGGGCCAGTCGCTGAGGTCGATCAGTTGCAGGCGCAGCGGCGCGGCAGGCGCCACCCGCTGCACCGCGCGCTCGCCGTCCTGGGCGAAGGTGGTACGCAGGCACTCGTGGCGCTCGACCAGCAGGTTGAAAGCCTGCTCCAGCGCCGCCACCTGCAGCTCGCCGTCCAGGCGTACCGCCATCGGCAGGTTGTAGGCGGCACTGTGCGGTTCCAGTTGCCAGAGGAACCACATGCGCTGCTGGGCATAGGACAGGCCATCGCGCTCGGCCAGCCCCTCGCAGGACGGCATGGGCAGTTGCGCGAAGTCGATGCCCTCGCGCCGCATCCCGTCGAGAAACAGGCGGCGCTTGTCCTCGGGCAGCTCGATGAAACGACGGGAGAGGGTCTGGGCGTCTGCGGCATTCATGTCTTCGGTCCTTGCTGGTCGGCGGCGCGAGCGGAAGGTCCGCTCGCATCAACAAGAACGAATGGCCCAGGGCCTGATTTAGCGAGCAATGACCCGTGTTTGCGAGGCTGCGCGACACCGGCGCAGACACGACTTCGCCCGAGACGCAGTGCTCGGGCGAAGGGGCATTGCAGGCTTCAGGCCAGGTCGGCCGAATGGCCCTCGGCCATGGCCACGATCACTTTGCGGCTGCCTTCGAACGGCGAACGAGCGTGGGCAGCGAGCATGTTGTCGAGCATCATCACGTCGCCTTCCTGCCAGGGGAAACTGATCATGCAGTCGTCCAGCACGGCGCGGATCTGCGCGAGCACCTCGTCTTCGATGGGCGTGCCGTCACCGTAGTAGACGTTACGCGGCAAATCCTCTTCATCGACGATGTCCAGCAGGCTTTCGCGCACCTCTGGCGGCAAGTTGGAGATGTGGAACAGGTGCGCCTGGTTGAACCAGACCATGTCGCCGGTGGTGGGGTGGCGCGCCACCGCCTGGCACACCTGGCGGGTGCGCAGTTCACCGTCGTCTTTCCATTCGCAGGTGATGCCGTGGGCGCGGCAGTAGGCCTCGACCTCGTCCTGGTCCTCGGTGTCGAACACCTGCTCCCAGGACACGTCCAGGCCGTTGCCGAAGTTGCGCACGTACATCAGCCCCTTGCTGACGAAACGCTCGCGAATGTGCGCCGGCACGCGGCGGTAGACTTCACGGCTGTCGGCGATCGGCGTTTCGCCGCCGGAGCGTGCGGCGATCATGCTGTAGAACCAGATCTTCATCGGCCAGTCGCGCGAGTAGGCCTGCTCGTTGTGCAGCGGGATGCTCTGGTGCGCCGGGTACTCGGTGGAGGTGTACACGCCCTGGGTCACGTTGGTGCGCGGCGTGGAGCCGAACTCGTAGTTGAGCAGCGGATGGCCGAAGCGCGCGGCGAACTGGCGGAACGCTTCGGCGCCGTCGAGCTGGAAACCGCGGAACAGCACGCCGCCATCGCGCAGCAGGTGCTCGTCTACCAGCGCCTTGAGTTCATCGAACACCTCCAGCAGCCCGACGCCCTCCTCGGTCGCTTCGACCAGCAGCGGCAAACGCCCCTGCGCCGGCAGCAACGGACGCACGTTGAATCCCACGGCAACACCCATGACGGGCCTCCTTGTACACACTTTCATGGCAGGTTCGCGCAGGTCGCCAGGGCCCGCGGATCGGTATTGCTGTAGGAGACGGATCGCACCCGGAGCAAATTAGTCGTGCTCCCGGCCTTGGCTGTCCTGGGGCGACTGACTGGGGAGCGTGTAAGATGCGCGTTCCCTCCGTTGCAGAGCCGTGACCATGAAAATCGCTGCCGCACAAATGGCCTGCGCCTGCGGCCTGATCGATCACAACATCGCCCGGCAGGTCGCGGCGATCCGCCAAGCGGCCGATGCGCAGGTGCAGGCGGTGTTCTTCCCGGAACTGTCACTGACCGGCTACCAGCCCGCGCTCGCCGCGCGTCTGGCCATCGAGACAGACGACGCTCGACTGGACGTGTTCCAGTCATTGAGCGATCGATTCGGCCTGCTGATTGCCACCAGCGCGCCTCTGCGCGTGGCCCATGGTGTGGCGATCGCGCTGTTCGTGTTCCAGCCGCACAGGCCGCGTACCACGTACACCAAACAGCACCTGCACGAAGACGAACGGAGCGTGTTCACGCCAGGTCACGGGCTGCGCACCTATGTCTGCGCCAACCAGGTGCTGGCGCCTGCCATCTGCTACGAATCGCTGCAGTCGTGCCACGCGCAGCAGGCCGCCGCGGCCGGTGCGACGCTGTATTTCACCAGCGTGGCCAAGTCGTCACGCGGTGTCGCTGCCGCCTACAGCCACTACCCCGAGATCGCCCGCACATTCGGCATGGCGGTGGTCATGGCCAACTGCGTGGGCGCGACGGCCGACTACGTCGGTGCCGGTCGTTCGGCGGCGTGGGATGCCAGCGGGGAACTGATTGTCCAGGCCGACGGGGACGAAGAGGCGCTGGTGATCTACGACTCGCGGGCTGGGACAGGGGATATCGTGGGACTGTGTGCATGAGTCGTCAGCGCCCCCAGCCTCCCGTCGCCGACTGGGTGATTCGCACGGCTCAACCCGGCAGCGTCGAGCGAATCGAGGCGTGGTTCGGCAGTCATGGCTACGACCCGCACCGCCACGACACCTATTCCATCGGCCGCACCCTGGCCGGTGTGCAGAGCTTCCACTACAAGGGTTCGCTGCGCCACGGCCTGCCTGGCAACACCTTGGTGCTGCACCCGGACGAGGTGCATGACGGCATGGCCGGTACCGAGGCCGGTTTTCGCTATCGCATGGCCTATATCGATCCGGCACTGATCCAGAACGTGCTCGGTGGCGAGCCGTTGCCTTTCATTGGCGCCGGGCTGTCGGAGGATCCGCGTCTCTACCGGGCCAGCGAAACCTTCGTGCAGGCACTGGACCATCCGCTCGACGCGCTGGAGGAACAGGATGCGCTGTACGACCTGGCCATGGCCATGCGCGCCGTGGCCGGCAAACCGCGCGGTCGCAAGCGCCTGGACTTTGTGTCGGCCGAGCGCGCCCGGGCGTTCATTCTCGAACACCTGCACCAGGGCATCACCTTGGACATGCTCGAACAGGCCAGCGGGCGCGAGCGCTGGAGCCTGTCGCGGGACTTTCGCACGCTCTACGGCACCAGCCCCTACCGCTTCGTCACCCTGCGCCGACTGGACAACGTCCGGCGCCTGATCCTCGATGGGTTCAGCTTGGTCGATGCCGCCCTGGCCGCCGGCTTTCATGACCAGAGCCACATGACCCGGCATTTCACCCGTTGTTATGGGGTGCCGCCGATGCGCTGGCTGGAGCGGCTGCATGCGAGCCACCACGTTGCAGGATCGTACAAGAAGCGACCGACCTCCCCACTCTAGGCTAAGCGCTCCATTCAATGAGGAACGCTCATGTCCCCTTCGCAGAATCCATCCGCCACGCAACCGGTGAACCTGTTGCACAAAATCGACCTGATCGACCAGCAATGGAGTCCCAGGGTCGTGGCGCAGATGAACGATTACCAGTTCAAGGTCGTGCGCATCGAAGGCGAATTCATCTGGCATTCGCACCCCGAAACCGACGAAGCCTTCATCGTGCTCGAAGGCATCCTGCGCATCGACCTGCCAGAGCGGTCAGTGCACGTCGCCGCCGGTGAGCTCTATGTGGTGCCCAAAGGCGTGAAGCACCGAACGGCGGCCGAAGGCGAGGCCAAGCTGATGATGATCGAGCCGCAGGGTGTATTGAATACCGGCCAGGAAGGCGGTGAGCGCACGGCGTTGAATGACGTGTGGATCTGAGGGGATGTTTCGCAACTGTGGCGGTGAGCGGTAGCACCGTTACGGTTGCCAATCGCGATGCCGGGCGAGCGCGGAGGCGAGTTCACGCGAGAGTGAACTCACCCTTGCTTGGCGAACCTGCGCCGCCTCGCCATCAGTGCGCCCCCTATTCCCACCGCCATGACGGATAACAGGCCTAAGTCCAAACCTAGCCAGTGGGTCTGGCCTGCAAGAACACCTCCCAGTCCGCCGACACCTATCAGCGCCGCCGCCAAGGCTGTTCGCAAAGCACCAGGACGCAGCAGTCTGTCCAACAGAAGGCCCAGGGCCAAGGCCAGGATCAGGTGAGCAAGGTCAGACATGCAGGCTCCGTCATACGCGGGTGGATAGCAATCGCACCACGCACCCTACCGATCCACTCCGTCCTCAATCGGCAAGCAACTTCGGCCTTTCACGTCAGCCGTTTCAGCAAGCCACATTTAGCCCAGCCCTACGACAACGACTTGACCATAGGCTGATAGACCAACCCCAGATGCTCACCGATCTCCCCGGCCTGCACGAAGCCGAAACGTCGATAAGCCGGCACCGAGGGCAGTGAGGCATTCACCGTGACGGTCTCAACGCGCGCGTGAGCCAGCGCCGCGCTCATCAAACGCTGGCCAATGCCTTGACGCTGGCAGCCTGGCTCGACGAACAGCAGTGCCACATGGCGGCCTTCCTTGAGCTCCACCACGCCATTGATGGTCGCGTCCGAGAGGCACACCAGCAGCAGGTTGTCGCCGTGCATGCGTTCGGCCAGCGCCTGCTCGGTCACCAGTTTGGCGAAGGTGTCCACGCCTTGCGCCGACAGCGAAGGGGCGACGGCCTGGGTGAGTGCAGCCAGGCACACGGCACTGGCGTCGGGCAGGTCGGAGGGAAGAAGCGCGCGAATGTGCATGGTCGTCGTCCGTGGCAGCGATGGATCGCCATTGATAGCAGAACGCGCCTTGAAAGCCGAGCCGGTGTGCTGTGCAAGATCACCGTGGGCCTGTGGCGCAATGGTAACCATCCTTGTCACTGCCGGCTTCGAGCCCGACGCGCTGGTATGATGCAGCACATTTTTGTGACGTCTTCATGGCAAGGAACCCCGCTTCGTGAACAAGATTCTCGGCCACCCCCACGCACGCCTTGCCGCCCTGGCATTGCTGGTGGTGGGTCTACCTCTGGCCATCCGCGCCTGCCTGGGCTGGTCCGCCCCGCAGGGCTACCTTTCCGATCTGGCGCTCGGCAGCCTGTTGCTGCTGCTCCTGCAACGCAGCCCCTGGTGGCTGGCGCTGCCGCTGCTGCTGGCCTGGGCTGGATTGCTGGTGGCCTCGGCAGAACTGGTCAGCGCCGTTGGCCGCCTGCCCGACAGCGGCGACCTGACCTACCTGTTCGACCCGCAATTCATGGAGAACTCCACCTCGGGCGCCCTCGCCCACCCCTGGCTACCCTGGACCTTGGGCGCCGGCATCCTTGGCTGGCTGCTCGTGCACTGGCGGCTGCGACGCCAGCCCCGTCCGGCGCTGCCCCACGCCGCCTGGGTGGCGCCAATGGTGCTGTTCGCCGCCCACTGGGGCAGCGAGCACCTGCTGCCCTCGGACGCCGACCCTTGGCGTCAATACAGCCTCTCCCACCAGTTGCTCAGCACCGCTGGCGCCGACCTGCAGCTCAAGGCCCAAGGCTGGTTGGGCCACGACCTCAGCGTGACGCCACTGCCCAGCGCCGGCCTGACCCAGAGCGACCTGAACGGGCACAGGCTGCTGGACGCCCCCGGTCGAGCGCGCAATCTGTTGCTGATCACCCTCGAAGGTATTCCCGGCGCCTACCTGCGCGCCAATCGGCAGGCCCTGCACAGCGGTTACGACGACGAGCTGATGCCCAATCTCAGCCGCTGGGCCGAACGCGGGATGAACACGCCGGACTATGTCCTGCACACCCATCAAACCATTCGCGGCCTGTACGCCATGCTCTGCGGCGACTACGACAAGCTCGCCAATGGCACGCCCAAGGGCGTCGAACTGCTTACTCAAGACGTGCGCAATCAGGCCTGCCTGCCGGCGCAATTGCGCCAGGCCGGCTTCACCACTCATTACCTGCAAGGCGCCGGACTGCGCTTCATGGCCAAGGACCGGATCATGCCGCACGTGGGCTTCGAGGCGGTGCACGGTGTCGAGTGGTTCACCAATGCCAACTACCTGGAGTTCCCTTGGGGCAAGGATGACCGCGCCTTCTTCGACGGTGCGCTGAGCTACGTCGGTGAACTGCGCAAACAGCGCCAGCCGTGGATGCTCACCTTGTTGACGGTCGGTACTCATCAGCCCTATTCCGCACCGCAGGACTACCTGGAGCGCTACGACACACCGAAACAGGCGGCTGTGGCCTATCTGGACGATGCGCTCGGGCAGTTCCTCGACAACCTCGAACGCCAAGGCGTGCTCGAAGATACCCTGGTGGTCGTCACCTCGGACGAATCGCACGGCATCGATGGCGTGCGCCTGGCCTCGGCCTGGGGCTTCAACCTGACCCTGGCGCCCGAGCACAAAGCCCTGCCTCGCCTCAAGCAAGGCACCTACGGTCATGTCGACCTGGCCACTTCGGTGCTCGATTACTTCGCCCTGCCCATCCCCGCCGCGCTGGCCGGGCGCTCGCTGCTGCGTGACTATGACAGCGGCCGGGAAATGATCTCCTTCACCAATGGCCTGCTGCGCTACCACGACGGCCAGGGCACCTTCAGTGAGTGCGATTTCCAGCAACGCTGCCGACGCTACGCCAGCGACGGTTTCATCGCCGACCAGGCGCGCCCGCTCGGGCGTGGCGAAAGCGCGCTGGGCCGACAGATCGGCGCGCTGGCCGGGGTGCTCGATCAATCGCTGCTGCACACGCCACTGAACCTGCGTTATCAGTTCGGCGGGCCGGCAGCGATCGCACTGAATCAGGACATTCGTGACGACTGGGCCGACAACCTGATCGGCGCGCAATACCTGGAGATGCCCGAAGGCACCCACACCCGGGTGCGGGTCAAGGTGCGCTCGCTCGACCCTGCCCACCGCGCGCACATCCAGCTCAAGGCCAAACAGCAGGAACAGGACGTACCGCTGGGCCTGCCCGAGGAAATCCTGGTGACTGCCGATCAGCCCATGGAGCTGGAGTTCGGTTTCGACAATCCGATCGAGCGCAAGGCGTTTTCCTTCCATCTGCTGGGCTATGGTGGCGGCGAAGTCGAGGTCAGCGATTTCAGCGTGATCACCGCCGTGCCCGGCGAAGATGAAGTGATCGAAGAGCTGCAGGACGATGGGCACATCGCCCAGTCGAGCTGATCGACCGAGCGGCGCGCGATTGACGGCTAACGGATCTGGTGCTTGTGCAACAACCGATAGAACGTGGGCCGCGAAACCCCCAACACCTTCGCGGCGATGCTCATGTTGTCGCTGTGCCGGTTGAGCACATCGCACAGCGCCTGGCGCTCGGCCCGGTGCTTGTAGTCCTCCAACGTGCCCAGCGGCGCCTGCGCATCGTCGAGGTCTTGCAGGCCCAGGTCGTGGGCTTCGATCTGCCGGCCCTCGGCCAGCACCAACCCGCGCCTGACTCGGTTGGCCAGCTCACGCACATTACCCGGCCACTCATGCCGGCCCATGGCCGCCAGCGCGTTGTCGCTGAACGAACGCGGCCGTCGTCCGGTTTCCAGGCTGTAGAAATGCGAGAAATGATGAGCCAGCATCGACAGGTCACCATGCCGCTCGCGCAGCGGTGCGGTCACCACTTGGAGGACGTTGAGTCGGTAGTACAGGTCTTCACGAAAGCGCCCGCGCTCGATCGCCTGCTCCAGGTCCACGTGGGTGGCTGCCAGCACCCGCGCATCCACCGCAATGGGCTGGCTGCCGCCGACCCGCTCGATGTGCTTTTCCTGCAGAAAGCGCAGCAGATTGGCTTGCAGCTCCAGAGGCAGGTCGCCAATTTCGTCGAGAAACAGGGTGCCGCCATTGGCCGCTTCGATCCGCCCGACCTTGCGCTGATGGGCACCGGTAAAGGCACCCTTTTCGTGTCCGAACAGCTCGGACTGGATCAGGTGTTCAGGGATCGCGCCGCAGTTGATGGCAATGAACGGTTTGTTGTGTCGCTGCGACTGACGGTGCAGCGTGCGCGCCACCAGTTCCTTGCCGGTGCCACTTTCGCCACGGATCAGCACCGGTGACTCGGTCGGCGCCAGCTTGCCGAGCAGCTTGCGCAGTTCGCGCACCGGACGGCTCTCGCCCAGCAGTTCATGCTCGGGCTGCTCCAGCGGCAGTGTCTGTTTGCCGCGCAGGCGCGCCATACCGAACGCGCGCCCCAAGGTCACCTGCACGCGCGATACGTCGAAGGGCAAGGTGTGGAAGTCGAAAAACCACTCGCAGACGAAATCGCCGACATTTTGCAGACGCAATTCCTCGGCGCTGAGCACCGCGATCCATTCGGTATTGCTGCGCTTGATCAAGTCTTTGACGGCATCGGGGTGACGCAGGTGAGAGGCCTGCAGACGCAACAGACCGATGTCGCAGGGATGCTCCAGCGCAGCGCCCAGGGTAGAACTGCGCACCGCCCAACCGGCGCTCTTGAGGCCAGGTAGCAGGCGATGACACTCATCACACGGATCGACGATCAGCAAACGGCGTGGCGTGGCGGGTTCGGGCATGACCTATCCTTGGCGCCAATTATCCGTTTTCCGACTAGAAACAGTGACTTGCGGCGCCCGGATTAACAGTAGCAATGAACTTGACGCTGCCCACTACCGTTGGTCTGCCAATGGCCGCCAAAAAAGAGCGCTGGGGAATTTATTTGAACAACTGTCGTCACACGCGGCGTACGGCATGGATGCAGACATGGCGCTGTTTAAAATTTTTCCATTGTCATGTGACTTCACCTGCAACCTGGAGCATCAGTACCCATAACCCCGCGCTGCACGCACTCATACATTCACGCACCGCGGACTTACACTTCGCTGTTTGGGACCAAAGAGAGACCGAACCATGAATGCCCCGCTCCGTGTCAACGAAGCACTGCTGATCGCCGACCACGCCTTCGAACCTTTCCAGTGCGTTGCCTGGGATGCACCCAACGGTACTGGTGAGTTGAGCCTGGCAGTGATCGACCGGACCAGCACCCGCATCGGCAGCAAACAAGTGTCCTCGCGCATCTATTCCGACCGCCGGCAATGGGTGAACCTGATCGAGGAAGTGCGTGCCGAATTGTTCCACAAAGGCTATGACCTGCAACCCTGGTCGATGCCCAAGTAACCCGTGTTATCCGCCCGCCTGACATCGACCTGTGTCAGGCGGGCAACTTTCAATGGCCTGGCTGGCAACTTTAAAACGGTGCGGTTTATTGCCGCGCCGGTCTATTGTTCAACACAGCTTGAACTGCTCGATATGCTGATAGTTCGCTTTTAGTTGCGCGGCGAGTTGTCGTGCGCGACCCAGACGCACCGGCGTCATCTCGATATCCACCAACTCGCACGGGCATGGCCAGGGCGCGAGGGCTTGCCAGCGCTGCAGACGGCCATCGGTGAGCACCAGGCAACGCTGCACCTCGTGCGGATAGGCTTTGGCGCGGCGCTGCAACCATTGCCGTGCCTGCTCCAGCGCCGCCAGCAGCGGCGTGCCGCCACCGGCGCCCAGCTCACGCAGCCACGGCTGCAACGCGGCGGACGCTTTCAGGCCATGGCGTTGCCAGCGCGGTGCGTTGCCACTGGCGGTCAGCAGGGTCAGACGTGCACGCTGGCGGTAGGCATGGTCGAAGAAACTCTCCAGCAAACCTTTAGCCTGGGCCAACGCGCGATGACGGCGCGTCGAGGCCGAGGCGTCGACGATCACCAGCCACAACTGCGGCGCCTGCCCAAGGCGCTGCTGCCAACACAGTTGGTCGAGCCGCTGCGGCTTGCCTTTGAGCAAGGTCGGCACCCACGCCACACGGCCGCGCGAAGCCGCCTGGGCGCGCCCACGGTTGGCACCGACGCGCTTGTCGCTGCGCGGGCTGGCATCCGCGACCGCAGCGACGCGGGCGCGGATGCTCAGGGCTTTTTTGCCCAGTTCGGCACCTCACGCCGCGCCTCGGCCGCCACCGGTTGCGCCGCCAACGCTCCCCAATCGCCCTGACCGCCCTGCCCCGGCGCTGCCGAACTGCCTGTCGAAGGCGGTGTTTCGTTCTCCGGCGACGGGGTCTGACGACGGCGATGGCGCAGGGCAAATTCGGCCACCGCCTCCACGTCCTCCTCGGCGATGGCCTCGGCGCCGCGCCAGACGGCATGGGCACGCGCGGCACGCAGCCAGACCAGGTCGGCACGCAGACCATCGACGCCCGCCGCGAAGCAGCGCTCGGTGATCCAGGCCAGCGTCTGGTCGTCCAGGGCAATGTCGGACAGACGCTCGCGCGCCGCGCGGCAGCGATCGCGCAACTGCGCCTGAGCCCGAGCCCACTGCGCACAGAACGCCTGCGGGTCGCTGTCGAAGGCCAGGCGGCGGCGGATGATCTGCTGCCGCTCAGCCGGCGCCGGCACCCCTTCCAGGGCAATGTTCAGGCCGAAACGGTCGAGCAACTGCGGACGCAGCTCGCCTTCTTCGGGATTCATGGTGCCGATCAACACGAAGCGCGCCGCATGGCGGTGGGAAATGCCGTCGCGTTCGATGCGGTTGGTGCCGCTGGCGGCCACATCCAGCAACAGGTCCACCAGCGGGTCAGGCAACAGGTTGACCTCGTCCACATAGAGCACGCCGCCGTCGGCGTGGGCCAGCACCCCCGGCGAGAAGCGCGCCTGGCCCTGGCCCAGCGCGGCGTCCAGATCGAGGGTGCCGACCAGGCGCTCCTCGGTGGCGCCCAGCGGCAGGGTCACGAAAGGGCCGTCACCCAGCAGGTCGGCCAGCCCTCGGGCCAAGGTGCTCTTGGCCATGCCACGTGGGCCTTCGATCAGCACACCGCCGATCTTCGGATCGATGGCCGTCAGGCACAGGGCCAACTTGAGGTCGTCGGCGCCGACCACGGCGGCCAGCGGAAACTGCATAGGTTCGCTCATCTCAGGCGTGTTCCTCACCGTCGAGCAAGTGCTGCTCGAGGGCTTCGCGGTAGTCGCCCGGCGCCTGCCACAAACCGCGCTGCTGGGCTTCGAGCAGGCGTTCGGTCAGGTCATGCAGGGCATGCGGGTTATGTTGGCGCATGAAATCGCGGGTACCAGGATCGAGCACATAGGCATCGGCCAGCGCCTGGTAATGGTGATCGTCGATCAGATGCGTGGTGGCGTCGAAGGCGAACAGGTTGTCCACGGTCGCGGCCAACTCGAAGGCGCCCTTGTAGCCATGACGCTTGACCCCGTCGATCCACTTGGGGTTCAGCGCTCGGGCGCGGATCACCCGGTTCAGCTCTTCTTTCAGGGTGCGGATGCGCGGTCGATCGACCTGGCTGTGATCGCCGTGGTAACTGGCCACGGTCTGCTGCGCCAGGGTTTCGGCAGCCGCCAGCATGCCGCCCTGGAACTGGTAGTAGTCGTTGGAGTCGAGCAGGTCATGCTCATGGTTGTCCTGGTTCTGCACTACCGCCTGGACCTGGCCCAGGCGCTGGGCGAACTGGGCGCGTGCCGGAGTCCCCTCGTCGGCGCCGCCATAGGCATAGCCGCCATGGTTGAGGTAGACCTCGGCGAGGTCCGCGCGGGCCTGCCACAGGCGCCCGTCGATGGCGTTCTGCACCCCAGCACCATAGGCGCCGGGTTTGGCACCGAACACCCGCCAGCCGGCCTGGCGCTGCGCCTGTTCGGCGGCCATGCCTTGCGCCAATAGGGTTTCACGCTCGGCACGAACGCGAGCCGCCAGCGGGTTGAGGTCGTCCGGCTCGTCCAGTGCCGCCACCGCTTGCACCGCCGCGTCGAAGAGGCGGATGAGATTGCCGAAGGCATCGCGGAAAAACCCGGAGACGCGCAAGGTCACATCCACCCGTGGCCGGTCGAGCACACTCAGCGGCAGGATCTCGAAGTCATCGACCCGCTGGCTGCCCGTGGCCCACACCGGTCGCACGCCCATCAGGGCCATGGCCTGGGCGATATCGTCGCCGCCGGTACGCATGGTCGCCGTCCCCCACACCGACAAGCCCAACTGGCGCAGGTGATCGCCATGCTCTTGCAGGTGACGCTCCAGAATCAGGTTGGCCGAGGCGAAGCCCAGCCTCCAGGCCGTGGTGGTGGGCAGGTTGCGCACATCCACGGTATAGAAGTTGCGCCCGGTGGGCAGCACATCCAGACGCCCTCGACTTGGCGCACCACTCGGCCCGGCAGGCACGAAGCGCCCGGCCAGGGCCGCCAGCAGGCCGTCGATCTCGGCATCGCCACAGGCATCCAGGCTCGGTGCGACCTGCTCGTGCAGCGCATGCAGCACCGCCTGCACACCCTGCCAGCTCGGGGTATCGGGCGCGCGCTGGCGCGCTTCGATCAACGCCAGGGCAAGCAGCTCCAGACGCTCGCGGGTGTCGCCCTGGGTGCGCCAGGCACTCGTCACCACGTCCTGCAGCAGCGCCGGACGTGGTCCGTCCCAGGCCTGACCCAGGTCGCAATCCAACGGATCGAAGTCCAGTTGCAGCGCCCGCGCCAACGCCCGCAACAGGCTGGCATTGCCGTCGCGACCGTCGCCACGGTCGACCCGCAGCAACGCCAGCAGCGTGTCGCTGCGCAGGCGACCCTGGGGCGACTGGCCGAACACGTGCAGGCCGTCGCGAATCTGCGATTCCTTGAGGTCGCACAGGTAGGTGTCCAGGCGCGGCAGCCACACCGCAGCATCGTCCAGTTGACCTTCGAGCTGCAGGTCGCGGTCAATGTGGTTGGCCTTCACCAACTCGACGATGTCGCGCTGAAGCTCGCGGGCTCGCCGTGGGTCGAGCAACTGCGCTTCATAGTATTCGTCGGCCAGTTGCTCCAAATGGCGCAAAGGCCCGTAGGTTTCGGCGCGGGTCAACGGTGGCATCAGGTGATCGATGATCACCGCCTGGGTCCGGCGCTTGGCCTGGGCGCCCTCGCCTGGGTCGTTGACGATGAATGGATAGATGTTCGGCAACGGGCCGAGCAGCGCATCCGGCCAGCACTCGGCGGACAGGCCGACGCCCTTGCCGGGCAGCCATTCCAGGTTGCCATGCTTGCCGACGTGGATCAGCGCATCGGCAGCGTAGACCGTGCGCAACCAGAAATAGAACGCCAGGTAGCCATGCGGGGGCACCAGGTCCGGATCGTGGTAGACCGCGCTGGGGTCCACCTGGTAGCCGCGCGCCGGCTGGATTCCAACGAAGGTCAGGCCCAGGCGCAGTCCCGCCACCATCATCCGCCCGCTGCGGAACATGGGGTCCTGCTCGGGTGCGCCCCAGCGCTCGCGTACTGCTCGCTGGTTGGCTTCGGGCAGGTGGGCAAAGGCCGCCAGATAGTCGTCCAGGGCCAGGCTCTGGGCACACGGGCGCTGGTCGAGGTGGTCCAGGTCGTTGGTCACGCCGCCAAGCAGGCGGTGGATCAGTGCGGTGCCGGTCGACGGCAGGTCAGCCACCGGATAGCCCTGGGCGTGCAGGGCCTTGAGGATGTTCAGGGCCGCACCTGGCGTGTCCAGACCGACGCCGTTGCCGATCCGGCCGTCACGGGTGGGGTAATTGGCCAGCACCAACGCCACGCGCTTTTGCGCATTGGGCAGGCGCGCCAACTCGACCCAGCGCCGCGCCAGTTCGGCGACGAAATCCATGCGCTCGGGATGAGCCTTGTAGCACACCACATCGGACTGGCTGCGTTCGCTGCGCCAGGCCAGGTCCTTGAAGCTCACGGGACGCGTGATGATGCGCCCATCGAGCTCCGGCAGCACGATATGCATCGCCAGGTCGCGCGCCCCCAAGCCCTGCTCGCTGGCTTCCCAGCCGGGCTGATTGTCCTGGGCGCAGATAGCCTGCAACACCGGCACGTCGCGGCGCAGCGGTCGCAGGTTGGGGCGCTCGGGACTGGACAGGGCAAAACCGGTGGTGTTGATCACCACCTCGGCGCCGACCTCATCGAGCCAGGCTTCGACCTGCTCCAGGCACGCCATTTCCTTGAGGCTGGCAACCGCGATCGGCAACGGATTCAACCCGGCGGCTTGCAAGCGCTGGCAGAACACGTCGATGAAACCGGTATTGGCCGCCTGCAGGTGCGAGCGGTAGAACAGGATCGGGGCGACCGGCTGCTCGGGCTGCCAGTGGCCATACCAGTCCTGCAACTGCGCGGCGGGTTTGTCGGGATGGTAGACGCTGGTCCGCGGCAGCGGCTGCGGCGCGTCCCAGCTGTAGTCGCGGCCCAACCATTGGTTGGCCAGGCACTTGAACAGGTTCAGGGCATTGGCCCGACCGCCCTGGCGCAGAAAGTGCCAGAGCCGCTCGGCCTGAGCGTCGGGCACCGTGCCCAGGCGGGTCAGCTCGGGGTCGGGTCGGTCGTCGCCTGGTACGAGAATCAGTTGCACACCGCGGGCGGCCAGTTCGACCAGTTGCTCCACGCCATAGCGCCAGTAGCCGACGCCGCCGTGCAGCGACAGCAGGATCACCTTGGCGTGGCGCAGCACCTGATCGAAGTAGAGGTCCACCGAGGCATGGTTCTGCACCTGCATGGGATTGGCCAGGCGCAGGCTGGGAAAGTCGTCCGGCAACTGCTCGGCGGTGTCGGCGAGCAGCGCCAGGTGGGAATCACCGCTGCAGAGAATCACCAGGTCGGCGGGGGTCTGGCCGAGGTCGGCAATGCTGTCGTCCGGCACGAAGCCGCCGGGCTGGGTCCGCAGCAGGTGCATCGATCAGGCGCCCAGGGCCTGGCGCAGGCGCGCTTCGAGCTGGGCGGCATCGAGGTCCTGACCGATCAGCACCAGCCGGGTGATGCGCGGCTCGTCGGCGCGCCAGGCACGGTCGAAGTGCTTGTCGAAGCGCGTGCCGACGCCCTGGATCAGCAGGCGCATCGGTTTGCCGGGAATTGCGGCAAAGCCCTTGGCACGCAAGATGCCGAACTCACCCACCAACTGCGCCAGCGCGTCGAGCAGCAGGCGCTCGTCGGCTTCGGGCAGGTCGATGGAGATGGAGTCGAAGGCGTCGTGATCGTGGTCGTCCTCTTCGCCGTCATGGTGCGAATCGTGATGGGTGCGGCGCGCATCGATGTGCGCTTCGGCTTGCGCGTCCAGGCCCAGCAGCACGTCCAGCGGCAGACGACCGCTGCTGGCCTCGATCACCTTGACCGCCGGTGGCAGTTCTTCGGCCACCTCGACGCGGACCTTGGCCAGGCCCTCGGCGTCGATCAGGTCGGCTTTGTTCAGCACCACCAGGTCGGCGCTGGCCAACTGGTCGGCGAACAGCTCGTGCAGGGGCGACTCGTGATCCAGGTTAGGGTCGAGTTTGCGCTGGGCATCGACCTGCTCGGGATAGGCGGCGAAGGTGCCGGCAGCCACGGCCGGGCTGTCGACCACGGTAATCACTGCATCGACGGTGCAGGCGTTGCGGATTTCCGGCCACTGGAAGGCTTGCACCAAGGGTTTGGGCAGCGCTAGGCCGCTGGTCTCGATGAGGATGTGGTCCAGGTCGCCACGGCGCGCCACCAACTCGCGCATCACCGGGAAGAACTCTTCCTGCACCGTGCAGCACAGGCAGCCGTTGGCCAGCTCGTAGACGCGGCCGTTGGCTTCTTCCTCGCTACAGCCGATGCTGCACTGCTTGAGGATCTCGCCGTCGATGCCCAGCTCGCCGAATTCGTTGACGATGACCGCGATGCGCCGGCCTTGGGCGTTGTCGAGCATGTGCCGGAGCAAGGTCGTCTTGCCCGAGCCGAGGAAGCCGGTGACGATGGTGACCGGAAGTTTGGCCAGTGTTTTCATGTGGCAATGCCCTTGGCAGCAATGGTGCGGGCATGCGGGACGAGCGCCTCGGCCGAGCGGCCGGGCACGTTCGCCACCGGATCACCCCGCCCGGTTGAAGGTCGAAAACGTCACGAGGCAGGTCTCCTGGCTTGCACTGCACGGCCTCGGGCCGTTGGTTCGACGCCTTCCCGCACGTGCAGTGGCTGTGTCGAACCTGTTCAGTGCTTACAGTTGCGGGGGCAGCCGCGGCTTGGACCGCGTTCCCGTCTTAGGCTCTGCCTGAAATGTGTCTGCACTCGCCCATACGGCGTTGAAACGGGGCTCGAAATGCTCATGTACTCCAGTACACTGCGCTTTCTCACCCCGTTTCGCCTTGTCTGGCCTTCGCGCAGACACATTTCAGACAGACCCAAGCTCCGGTCGGGCCGGAGAACCTCGAACCGGCAAGGCTACGCAGTGGGGCGCAGGTGGTCAACCGTCTCGCGCCGACAGGCGGCCACTACCACCCTTCCCCGGCCAGAAGCTGCTTGAGCGCATCGGCCAGGGCCTTGACCATACCGTCGGCGCTGGGCCGATGGACGATGACGATCTCGTAGCTGTCCACCTCCGGCAGCCCCTGCGCTGCCCCCAGTACGCGGTGCTCGGCGGTGGCTGCGCGCGGTGGCAGGAGGCTCACGCCCATGCCGTTGGCGACCGCCGCCTGAATGCCGGACAGGCTGGAGCTGGTGAAGCTGATGCGCCACCGGCGGCCCATGCCCTCGATGGCCTGGATCATGTCTTCGCGGTACAGGCCGCGCGGCGGAAACGTCACCAGCGGCACCGGGTCCAGCTCGAAGGTGGGCAGGTGCAGGCTGTCGATCCATTGCAGCGGCTCCGGCCAGCAAGCCAGGCCCTCGCGGCTGTTGCGCCGTTGTTTGAGCAGCACCAGGTCCAGTCCGCCGTTGTCGTAGGCCTGGCTCAGGTCGCGGCACAGGCCACTGGTGACCTCCAGCTTGACCTGCGGATACTGGCGGCTGAAGGCTGACAGTGCATGGGTGGTACGGCCGCCGACGAAGTCTTCGGGTACACCCAGGCGCACGGTCACGCCGACCGAGGCCCCGGCCAGGGCCTCGAGCATCTGGTCATTGAGCGCAAGCATGTGCCGGGCGTAGCCGAGCAGGGTCTGGCCGGCGTCGGTGGGCAGCACGTCGCGGTGACCGCGCACCAGCAGGCGATGGCCGACCATCTCTTCCAGGCGGCGGACCTTCTGGCTGATGGTCGACTGGGTCGAGTGCAGGCGAGCAGCGGCGGTGGTGAAACTGCCGCAATCGGCCACCACGACGATGGCGCGGAGCAAGTCGAGGTCGAACAGCGCTCTATTCGGTTTGACGCTGGTGTGCATCACAGTATTCGATTCGCGAATGGAAGAACGGCGTTCTAGCACAGCCCCGCCGCCCCGGCAATCGCGCAGGTATTCGCAAAGCCACTGCGCGTCATCCAGATAATTCGTTTCAGTACGCCGCTCCTGATCTCCTAGGATGAACCTTCGTACCCAGGAGACCGCCTCATGCGAATGCCCCTCATCGCCTGCCTGCTGGCTGCGCTCACCTGCCCTATGGCCCACGCCGAGACCTCGCCCATGGACACCCGCCTGCTGTACGCCGCCCAGCGCGGCGATGCCCCCGCCATCGGCCGCCTGCTCAAAGAGTCGGTGGATCTTGAGCGTCGCGATGCGCAAGGTCGCACACCGTTGATGCTGGCAACCCATGGCAACCATGTCGAGGCGGCCCGGGTATTGATCGAGGCCGGGGCGGATGTCAACGCCAAGGACGCCATCCACGACAGCCCCTACCTGTATGCCGGCGCGCGAGGCCTGAATCAGATCCTGCGCCTGACCCTGGACCACGGCGCCGACCTGGCCAGCACCAACCGCTATGGCGGCACGGCGCTGATCCCGGCTGCCGAGCGCGGCCATGTGGACACGGTGCAGATGCTGATCGACGCTGGGGTCGAGGTGAACCACCTCAACCGTCTGCATTGGACCGCCCTGCTGGAGGCCGTGATTCTCGGTGATGGCGGCCCTCGGCACGTCGAGATCGTGGAACGGCTGCTGGCCGCCGGCGCCGACCCGACGATCGCCGACAAGGACGGCGTGACCGCGCTGGCCCATGCCAAGGCGCGCGGTTATGCGCAGATGGTGGCGCTGCTCGAACCCTGACGCCGCGCCCCCTACACGGCCTCGTACGGCAGGCCCACGTAGTTCTCGGCGATGTTCACCAGGCCGGCCGGCGAGTTCAGGAAGTACTCGCGGTCGGCCTCCTGCATCTTTTGGTCCCAGGCATCTTTGTGCTCGCCGAAATCGTGCAGCAACTGCGTCATGAACCAGCTGAAGCGCTCGCCTTTCCACACTCGCCGCAACGCCAGCTCGGAGTAGCGCTGCAACAGATCGGTGCGGCCTTCGCGGTAGACCTTGAGCAGGATGCGGTACAGGTAATTGACGTCGGAGGCGGCCAGATTGAGGCCCTTGGCACCGGTGGGCGGAACGATGTGCGCCGCATCGCCGACCAGGAACAGGTGGCCGTACTGCATCGGCTCCACCACCAGGCTGCGCAGCGGGGCGATGCTCTTCTCCAGCGCAGGTCCGGTGACCAGGCGCTCGGCGACCTCTTCGGGCAGTCGCGCCTTGAGTTCGTCCCAGAAGCGATCGTCCGACCAATCCTCGACCCGCTCCTGCAGCGGTACCTGCAAGTAGTAGCGGCTGCGGGTGGCAGAACGTTGACTGCACAGCACGAAGCCACGGTCGTGGTGGGCGTAGATCAGCTCATGGTTGACCGGCGGAGTATCGGACAGCAGCCCCAGCCAGCCGAATGGATAGACCCGCTCGTACTGCTCGAGCACGCCCTCGGGAATGCTCTGGCGCGAAACGCCATGGAAGCCGTCGCAGCCGGCGATATAGTCGCAGTCCACACGCTGGACCTGACCCTCGTGCTCGAAGGTGATGTAGGGCTGTTCATCCTTCAAGCCATGGGGCTGGACGTTACTGACGCCGTAGAAGATCGGCGCCCCGCTCTGCTCGCGAGCCTGCATGAGGTCGCGGGTCACTTCGGTCTGGCCGTAGACCATCACGGTCTTGCCGCCGGTCAGGGCCTTGAGGTCCAGTCGCTGGCGACGACCACCGAACAGCAGTTCAACGCCTTCGTGCACCAGTCCTTCGCGGTCCATGCGCGCCGAGACGCCTGCCTCGCGCAGCAGATCGACCGTGCCTTGTTCGAGCACGCCGGCACGGATGCGCCCGAGCACGTAGTCCGGCGTCTGCCGTTCGAGGATCAGCGTGTCGATACCGGCCTGGTGCAGCAGTTGGCCGAGCAGCAGGCCAGAAGGACCGGCACCAATGATTGCAACCTGAGTTTTCATTGTTGTTGTCTCGCCTTGTCGGTGCCGGACTGGCAATAGCCGGCACGGATGATTAGGGTATGCCCCTGTATTTTTACTGGCGAAATCTGCTGAAAAGCTGTGTTATCCAATAGAAAAACTGCACTTTCGAAAATCTTGTGCGATCAGCGAACAGGCTCCCACGATGAAATCCTCGCTTCCCGGCGTGCCGCTGTTCCAGCTCTACGGCGAAAACCACACCTGGCCTGGCACCGACCTGCTGCACTGCGAATCGATTCCGGCCCGTAGCCGCCTGCACCACTGGGAAATCAAGCCGCACCGACATGCCGAGCTGTTCCAGTTGCTCTACGTACAACGTGGCCGGGCGGTGGTGGAAATCGAGGGACGCCGCCGCGAAATCGAAGAGGCGGCGATTCAGGTGGTACCGCCACTGACCGTGCATGGCTTTCACTTCAGCGCCGATATCCAGGGGCATGTACTGACCTTCGGCCCCGCGCTGGTGGCCGAACTCGAGCAGCGCCTGGGCGCGCCGCTGGCAGTGCTGACCTCGCCCGGATGCTACGCCTTGGGCCGCGACCGGGCGCGTCTGCGTGGCCTGATCGAAACGCTGCAACAGGAATACGACGGCAGCGCCCCAGGGCGTGCGGCCATGCTCGACGCACTGGTGAGCGCCTTGATGGTGTGGATCAGCCGACGCCAGCAACTGGGCCTGGCCCCGCGCAATCGCGATGAACGCGACCGCCATCTGCTCGGGCAATACCTGCGTTTGGTCGAGGCGCACTATCGCGAGCACCTGCCGATCGAGACCTACGCCGCCCGCCTGGGCATTACCAGCCTGCAACTGAACCAGCTGTGCCGCGCCCTCAGCGCCCAGAGCGCGTTGCAGGTGATCCATCAGCGGCTGTTGCTCGAAGCCCGGCGCAGCCTGGTGTACACGCGCATGAGCATTGGCCAGTTGTCCGACCGCCTGGGCTTCAGCGATCCCACCTACTTCGCGCGCTTCTTCAAGCGCCTGAGCGGGCAGACGCCCAATGCCTATCGACGGACCGCCAGCGAGGATGTGCCTTGACGTAAACGTCAAGCTGCCAGTAGTTTAGCCGCACCGTGCACGCCCGGAGTCGCCACCGCTGCACCGCCATAGGAGCATCACCATGTCATTACCCGCACAGGTCCGCCTGGTCGAAGTCGGCCCGCGCGACGGCCTGCAGAACGAATCCCGCCCGATCAGCGTCGCCGACAAGGTGCGCCTGGTGGACGATCTCAGCGATGCCGGGCTGCGCTACATCGAAGTGGGCAGTTTCGTCTCGCCCAAGTGGGTGCCGCAGATGGCCGGCTCGGCTGAGGTGTTCGCCGGCATCCGCCAGCAGCCTGGCGTCACCTACGCGGCCCTGGCGCCGAACCTGCGCGGCTTCGAGGACGCCGTGGCGGCGGGTGTGCGCGAGGTGGCCGTGTTCGCCGCGGCCTCCGAAGCCTTTTCCCAACGCAACATCAATTGCTCGATCAGCCAGAGCCTGCAGCGCTTCGAGCCGATCATGGACGCCGCGCGCCAGCAGCAGGTGCGGGTACGCGGCTATGTCTCCTGCGTGCTGGGCTGCCCGTACGAGGGCCGGGTGGACCCTGCGCAAGTGGCCGCAGTGGCGCGAGCGCTGCACGACATGGGCTGCTACGAAGTGTCGCTGGGCGACACCCTCGGCACCGGCACTGCCGGCGACACTCGGCGCCTGTTCGAGGTGGTGTCGGCGCAGGTGCCGCGCGAGCAGTTGGCCGGTCACTTCCACGACACCTACGGACAGGCACTGGCCAATGTCTATGCCAGCCTGCTCGAAGGCATCAGCGTGTTCGACAGTTCAGTAGCGGGGCTGGGAGGCTGTCCATACGCCAAGGGCGCCACCGGCAATATCGCCACCGAAGACGTGCTGTATCTGCTGCAAGGGCTGGGTATCGAGACCGGCGTCGATCTGGACACGCTGATCATGGCCGGTCAGCGGATCAGTCAGGTGCTGGGCCGTGACAACGGCTCACGGGTGGCGCGGGCGCGACTGGCCAAGTAGGGCTGCTTGGCAAACTAACCCACGCAACTATTCAGGCTGCCCAGGGCGACAGCGCCGGAATACCGCTGGCCAGCAGCGCCTGGGCGGTGGGGTTGAGCGATGCCCGTTGCAAGGCCTTGCGCGCCACCCAGGTGCAGGCCGCGATCTCGCTGCGCGCGGCGGGCTTGTCGCCGGGATACAGGTGGGTGGTGAACAGGTAATGGCACACCCCGGCGATTTCCAGGCTGCACAACTGCAGCAGTTCCTTGCCGCTCAAGCCGGTTTCCTCGTAAAGCTCCCGAGCTGCCGCCACGCGCGGCGACTCGCCGCGCTCGACGGTACCCCCGGGGAAATTCCAGCGTCCGCCTTTCTTGCGCACGAGCAACACCTGCCCCTCGTGGAAACAAATGACGGTAGCTCTGTATTTTTCAGGAAGATTGGCGTGGGGCATCGGACCTGCTCATGACCGGAAATCACTGTGTGACAGTTTTGTTACATAGTTTGACCGGCAAGTCTGACGCCAAGTTCACCACTGAAGACACACAGCGCCGATGATTGGCGCGCCAGCACCGGGGAGAACGCTGTGGCGCCCTCCCCGTATCCGCCTCAGTTCGCCGCCCGCGCCCGCGCCGCGTGCAATTTGCGATAGCTGTCGATCAGCCGCTGGTGACGCTCAAGGCCCTCGAGTTTGAGGCTGGTCGGGGTCAGGCCGTGGAAGCGCACGCTGCCTTCCACCGAGCCGAGCGCGGCATCCATGCGCGCGTCGCCGAACATGCGGCGGAAATTGGCCTCGTAGTCGGCCATCGCCAAGTCCTCGTCCAGCACCACTTCCAGCACCACGTTCAGCGCCTGGTAGAACAGCCCGCGCTCGACGGTGTTGTCGTTGAACTGCAGGAACATCTCCACCAGTTCCTTGGCGTCCTCGAAACGCTCCAAGGCCAGCTGGATCAGCAGCTTGAGTTCGAGGAGGGTCAATTGGCCCCACACCGTGTTGTCGTCGAACTCCACGCCGATCAGCGTGGTGATGGTGGTGTACTCATCCACCTCCAACTGGTCCAGACGCTTGAACAGCAGTTTCAAGGCGCGGTTGTCGAGGCTGTGCAGGTTGAGGATGTCGGCACGCACGCCCAGGGCACGGTTGGTGTTGTCCCAGATGAGGTCTTCCACCGGATAGATTTCCGAGTAACCCGGCACCAGGATGCGGCAGGCGGTGGCACCGAGGTCGTCGTACACCGCCATGTAGACCTCTTTGCCCATGCCTTGGAGCAACGAGAACAGGGTGCGCGCCTGCAGCTCGGTGCTGTCGTCACCGGCCCACTCCCACTCGACGAACTCGAAGTCGGCCTTGGCGCTGAAGAAGCGCCAGGACACCACACCGCTGGAGTCGATGAAGTGTTCGACGAAGTTGTTCGGCTCCATCAGCGCGTGGCTCTCGAAGGTGGGCTGCGGCAGGTCGTTCAAGCCCTCGAAGCTGCGCCCCTGGAGCAACTCGGTGAGGCTGCGCTCCAGCGCCACTTCGAAGCTCGGATGGGCACCGAAGGAGGCGAACACCCCACCGGTACGCGGGTTCATCAAGGTCACGCACATGACCGGGAATTCGCCGCCCAGCGACGCGTCCTTGACCAGCACCGGGAAGCCCTGGTCCTCCAGGGCCTGGATACCGGCCAGGATGCTCGGGTACTTGGCCAGCACCTGCGCCGGCACGTCCGGCAGGCACAACTCGCCTTCGAGGATCTCGCGCTTGACCGCCCGCTCGAAGATCTCCGACAAGCACTGCACCTGCGCTTCGGCCAGGGTGTTACCCGCGCTCATGCCGTTGCTCAGGTACAGGTTCTCGATGAGGTTGGAGGGGAAGTACACCGTCTGCCCATCGGACTGGCGCACGAACGGCAACGAGCAGATCCCACGCGCCTTGTTGCCCGAGTTGGTGTCGTACAGATGTGAGCCGCGCAGTTCGCCGTCCGGGTTGTAGATCTCCAGACAGTGCGCGTCGAGTATTTCCGCCGGCAGCGCATCCTTCGGCCCAGGCTTGAACCACTGCTCGTTGGGGTAATGCACGAACGCTGCGTTGGCGATCTCCTCGCCCCAGAACTGATCGTTGTAGAAGAAGTTGCAGTTCAGCCGCTCGATGAACTCACCCAAGGCCGAGGCAAGCGCGGCTTCCTTGGTGGCGCCCTTGCCGTTGGTGAAGCACATCGGCGACTGGGCGTCGCGCAGGTGCAGCGACCAGACGTTGGGCACGATGTTGCGCCACGAAGCGATTTCGATCTTCATGCCCAGGTCGGCCAGCAACCCGGACAAGTTCTCGATGGTGCGCTCCAGCGGCAAATCCTTGCCCGCGATGGTGGTGCTGGACTCGGCTACCGGCATCAGCAGGCCCTGGGCGTCGGCATCGAGGTTGTCGACCTGCTCGATGATGAACTCGGGACCGGTCTGCACCACCTTCTTCACCGTGCAGCGGTCGATCGAGCGCAGGATGCCCTGGCGGTCCTTCTCGGAAATGTCTTCGGGCAGCTCGACCTGGATCTTGAAGATCTGGTTGTAGCGATTCTCCGGGTCGACGATGTTGTTCTGCGACAGGCGAATGTTTTCCGTCGGGATGTCGCGGGTCTGGCAGTACAGCTTGACGAAGTACGCCGCGCACAGCGCCGAGGAGGCCAGGAAATAGTCGAACGGCCCAGGCGCCGAGCCGTCGCCTTTGTAGCGGATCGGCTGATCGGCGATCACCGTGAAGTCGTCGAACTTGGCTTCGAGTCGGAGGTTGTCGAGAAAATTGACCTTGATTTCCATGCGGGGGCACCAGCGCGTAAAACGAAATGGGCGCCATTATCCGGATTTTCCGGGGTGAAGTCTTGCCGAGGCGACCGAGCCGCGCAGCCGCTGCCTCAGGGCGACTTCGCGGCGTCTTGCTGGGCCTTCCAACGCGCCAGGTTCTGCGTGACCAGGCGCTCGGGCAGGTCGCTGGCGACGATGTCCTTCATCTTCGCCTCCAGCTTTGCGCGCAGTGCCGGCAGGTTGCAGGGCGAGTCGCGGGACATCGCCAGGTACAGCCCTTCGCTGGAGATCGGCGGTTCCAGACCCTGCACCTTGGCCTCGATGTCCATCACACGGGTCAGGGCCATGCCAGGAAAGCGCTCGAAGATCACGTAGTCGCTGCGTTTGTGCAGCAACTTGTCGAACGCCTGGCGGGCGCCCGGCACGGCTTCGAGGTTGAGGTTGGTGCGCGCGTACTCGTCGAAACGCTCGCCATGGCTGTTGTTGACCAGCACGCCACCCTTGAGCCCGCGCAAGTCGTCCCAGCCTTGGTAGGTCATCGCCTGCTCGCTGCGCACCCAGACCACGCTCGGGGTGTGCAGGAACGGCGGCTGGATGAAGTCCACCTCGTTCTCCCGCGCCCGGGTGAGAAAATAGCCGGCCAGCAGATCGACCCGCCCCAGGCGCACTTCCTCCTGGGCGCGGCCCCAAGGCCCGGCGTAGGTGATCTGCACCTCAAGGCCCAGCTCGCTGGCCAGATGCTGGAGCAGGTCGGCATTGGCGCCGATCAGCCGCTGAGGGTCTTGCGGGTCGCGCCACAGATACGGCGGATATTCCGGGTTGCCGGTGGCGGTCAAGCGTGAGCAGTCGTCGGCAGCGCACGACAGCCCCGGCAGCGCGAACGTGAAAAACAGCAGCAACGCCCTGCGTAAATGGCACGCGATCATGGGAAGTCCCTCTTCTGGGCTGAACAGCGACGCAACAGCGATCGTCAAGGTGTAGGTGCTGCCAGAAGGCACTTGGTTCAGCAAATTCCAACGAGGACGCGACACCCGCGCCAGGACGGCGAATTCTGCCCTGTGGCGCGCGGGCGATGATGCCAGGCGCGGCGTGGAGAAAGTGTGATCGTGGTCACGGCCAGGCGCGTTGAGGCGGTGGCGACCGCGATCGATTACGCGAGTGTCGCAATCACCTGCGCCGCGGTGGTCACCTGCCGGAAATGGTGGGTCCACAGCGCAATGCCCAATTTGCCGGAGCGGTCCAGCGAAGACCCTACCGTCAGGTCGGTGAGCAAGGTCGGCGCGAGCCCGGCATCGAACAGCGCGAAACCGGCGGCGAGCACGCAGGTCTCGGTTTGCAGCCCGCACACCAGTACCCGCTCGACCTGCAGACGCTTGAGGTAGTCGATGGCCTCTGCACGCTGCCCGTAGCCATGCTTGATGAACACCGCGTCGGCCTCGACCAGGCTTTCGTCCTCGGCCGCCGGGTGCCAACCGAGCTGGCGCTCGAACGGGGTGACCTGCTCGTCGTGCAGCTCGACCGAAGCGATGGCCGGCAACCGTGCAGCCAGTGCACGGATGCCGTCGACCAGCCACTCCGGTGGACTGAAGGTGGACTGCACATCGACGATCAGCAAGGCCTGCCGCATATAGGGGTCTGCGCGAGTAGACAAAGGGCGCGCAGTATACCGTCTGCGTTTCAGCCGTGCTCGGGCAGCGCGTGCATGTGCGTGGTGCGCCATAGCGGATCGTGCTCGACATCGACGATCACGAAACCCTGGCGCTGCCAGAACTCGATGGCGCCGGGCAGGAATGGATGGGTATGCAGATAGAGGCACTGCACGTGTGCCTGCCTGGCCTGGTCGCGCAATGCCTGGTACAGCGCTCGGGCCATGCCCTGCTGGCGATACTCGGGGAGCACGAACAGGCGCACCACTTCCACGGTGTGCAGGTGCCGGTAGTCGAGCTGCGCGAAGCGGTGGTCGTAGGGCAAATAACCGATCGCGCCGATCAGCCGGCCCTGGTCACGCGCGACCAGGAAGCGACCGGCACCGTTCAGGTAGGTCTCGGTGAAGCGCGCCAAATCGTCCGGCAACGGCGCCTGGGCGAGCATGGGAAACAGCTCGCGGCGCGCCCGGTCGACGAAGGCGACCACTTCGTCAACGGTATCGGCAGTGACGCTCTGAATGGACCAATCGGACATGGGCACCTGCGCACGGTGGTATCGACATCCCGTACTGTAGCTGCCGCGAGCGCGCCGCGCTTGATACAGGGCAACTGCATGGACCTGCCACGCCTCGCGCTTGTCCTAGGCTTTGTCTGGACCCAGATAATGAGCTGAAATAGCCTCCGCACGTCGACAAGGAACGCCCATGCCCAAGACTTCCCCGCCCGCCGCACAGGGCTTCGTCCGCGTCCGTGGCGCGCGCGAACACAACCTCAAGAACATCGACGTCGATGTGCCCCGCGATGCCCTGGTGGTGTTCAGCGGCGTGTCCGGCTCGGGCAAGTCGTCGCTGGCATTCTCGACCCTGTATGCCGAGGCGCAGCGCCGCTATTTCGAGTCGGTGGCGCCCTATGCGAGGCGCCTGATCGACCAGGTCGGCGTGCCCGACGTCGATTCGATCGAAGGCCTGCCCCCGGCGGTCGCCTTGCAGCAGCAGCGCGGCACGCCAAGCGCACGGTCGTCGGTGGGTAGTGTCACCACCCTGTCGAGTTCGATCCGCATGCTCTACTCGCGCGCCGGCAGTTACCCGCCAGGGCAGCCGATGCTGTACGCCGAGGATTTTTCGCCCAACACGCCGCAAGGCGCCTGCCCGCAATGCCATGGCATCGGCCGAGTGTTCGAAGTGACCGAGGCCACCTTGGTGCCCGACCCTTCGCTGACCATCCGCGAACGCGCCGTGGCCGCCTGGCCCATGGCTTGGCAGGGCCAGAACCTGCGCGACATTCTCGTCACCCTGGGCTATGACGTCGATGTGCCCTGGCGCGACCTGCCCCAGGAACAGCGCGACTGGATCCTGTTCACCGATGAAACGCCCACCGTGCCGGTCTACGCGGGCCACACCCCGGCACAGACCCGCGCAGCGCTACAGAAGCAGCTCGAGCCGAGCTACCAAGGCACCTTCAGCGGAGCCCGCCGCTACGTACTGCACACCTTCATGCACTCGCAGAGCGCACAGATGCGCAAGCGCGTGGCCCAGTACATGCGCCCCAGCCCGTGCCCAGCGTGCGCCGGCAGGCGCCTCAAGCACGAAGCCTTGAGCGTGACCTTCGCCGGGCTGGACATCGCCGAGCTGTCGCGCCTGCCCCTGCAGGACTTGGCCCAGGTGTTGCGCGACGTCGCCGCGCCCAGCTACCTGCAACGCCGCGACGAGGGAGGCGAGACGCTCAGTCACGCGCAGACCCGCAGTGCCCGCGAGCAGCGTGTCGCACGTGGCGAGCCCCCGCATGCCGGCGGCCAGGACGTGCGCCACACGCCCAATCTATCTCTGGAAAAGCGCTTGGCCGCGCAACGCATCGCCAGTGAACTGCTGGCGCGCATCGACACCCTGCTCGACCTCGGCCTGGGCTACCTGGCGCTGGAGCGCAGCACCCCGACGCTGTCATCGGGCGAGCTGCAGCGCCTGCGCCTGGCCACCCAGCTCAACTCGCAGCTATTCGGCGTGATCTACGTGCTCGACGAACCCTCCGCCGGCCTGCATCCCGCCGACAGCGAGGCGCTGTTCGATGCGCTGCAACGCTTGAAACAGGCGGGCAACTCGGTGTTCGTGGTCGAACACGACCTGGACACCCTGCGCCGCGCCGACTGGCTGGTGGACGTCGGCCCGGCCGCAGGGGAGCACGGTGGACGCATCCTCTACAGCGGCCCGCCGGCGGGGTTGGCCGAGGTGGCCGACTCGCGCACCGGCGCCTACCTGTTCGCCGACCCGACGCCCAGCCAGCGCGCACCTCGGCCTGCACGGCAATGGCTGTGCCTGGAAGGCATCAGCCGCAACAACCTCCACCAGCTCGACGCGCGCTTCCCGCTCGGCTGTTTCAGCGCCGTCACCGGCATCTCCGGTTCCGGCAAGTCGAGCCTGGTCAGCCAAGCCCTGCTGGAGCTGGTAGGCGCCCATCTGGGTCAGCAGGCGGGGGCCGATGAGCCCCAGGAGCAGAGCCTGGAAGACGAACCCGAACCGCCCAGCAGCGGGCACATCAGCGCCGGTCTCGAGCAGCTCAAGCGCCTGGTGCAGGTGGACCAGAAACCTATCGGCCGCACCCCGCGCTCGAACCTGGCCACCTACACCGGCCTGTTCGATCACGTGCGCAAGCTGTTCGCCGCCACCGAGCAGGCTCAGGCCGCCGGGTTCGATGCCGGACGTTTCTCCTTCAACGTCGCCAAGGGCCGCTGCGAGACCTGCGAGGGCGAAGGTTTCGTCAGCGTCGAGCTGCTGTTCATGCCCAGCGTCTACGCGCCCTGCCCCACGTGCCATGGCGCGCGCTACAACCCGCCTACCCTGGCCGTCACCTGGCAAGGCCTGAACATCGCCCAGGTGCTGCAGCTCACCGTCGATCAGGCGCTGGACGTGTTCGCCGAACACCCCGCGCCACGCCGCAGCCTTCAAGTGCTGGCCGACATCGGCCTGGGCTACCTGCGTCTGGGCCAGCCGGCCACCGAGCTCTCCGGCGGCGAGGCGCAGCGCATCAAGCTGGCCACCGAACTGCAGCGCAGTGCCCGTGGGGCGACGCTGTACGTGCTGGACGAGCCCACCAATGGCCTGCACCCGCAGGATGTCGACCGGCTGCTGGTGCAGTTGAATCGCCTGGTCGATCAGGGCCATACCGTCGTGGTGGTGGAGCATGACATGCGCGTGGTGGCGCAAAGCGACTGGGTGATCGACATCGGGCCAGGCGCCGGCACGGCAGGCGGGCAGATCGTGGCCTGCGGTGCGCCGCGTGAGGTGGCGTCCTGCGCCGACAGCCGCACCGCGCCCTTCCTGGCGCGAGCACTGACCGATGGGGAGGCGCGGCGATGAGCAGCCCGCTGCCGCCGCTCAACGCCCTGCGCGTTTTCGAAGTGGTCGCCCGCCACCTCAACTTCCGCCTGGCGGCCGACGAGCTGGAGGTCACCCAAGCAGCCGTCGCCCAGCAGATCCGTGGGCTGGAAGCGCATCTCGGAGCGCGTCTGTTCGAGCGCCTGCCACGCGGGCTGCGCCTCACCGAGGGCGGGCTGGCCTACAGCCACAGCATCCGCAGCGCCCTGGCGTTGATCGGTGAGGCGACCGCCGCGCTGCGCCCGGACGACCGTCACCTGACCGTCAGCGTCACGCCCACCTTCGCCTCGCGCTGGCTCATCCCGCGCCTGGGTTCGTTCACCCAGGCCCACCTTGACATCGACCTGCGCGTATTGGCCAGCGAACGTCTGTCACGTTTCCAGGCCGATGGCGTGGACCTGGCGGTGCGCTACGGTCGACCGCCCTTCGGCCCCGGGCTGAACGCCGAGCTGCTGACCGAGCAGCGGATGGTGGCCGTGGCCAGCCCCGCCCTGCTCGCCCAGCAGGGTACGCCGCGAAGTGCCGAACAGTTGCAGCCGTTTGTGCTGCTGCACGATGCGCATAACCTGTGGCCGACCTACATCGCGCAGTTGTTCGGCCAGCCGACGCAGCCCATGCCGCGCAACCTGCGCTTCAACCAGACCGCTTTGGCCATCGAAGCCGCCCTGGCCGGACAAGGCCTGGCACTGTCCAGCGAACTGTTCGTCAAGGACGACCTGCACGCCGGGCGGCTGGTGCAGGTATTCGAACAGGCGCTACCCATGGACAAGCATTTGTATCTGGTCTGGCCGCGCAAGGACGGCGCGCCGACAGCGCTGGGCGCCGTGCGCCACTGGTTGCGGCGCCAGATCGGGGACGCCTGAGGAGATAGTTTTTCTACTGAGTCAGCCGCTGACCGCTGCCTGTCTGGCGACTGAAAGGCCTTGCTAACCTGGCATTCGTCGATTCGATCAACGCACCCACGGAGGCTGCATGTCAGTAGAAAAAGTAGCGATCATCACCGCAGGCGGCAGTGGCATGGGCGCTGCAGCGGCACGTCGTCTGGCCAGCGACGGCTTCAAGGTGGCGATCCTGTCATCCTCGGGCAAAGGCGAGGCCCTGGCCCACGCGCTCGGCGGTATCGGAATCACCGGCAGCAACCAGAGCAACGACGACCTGCAGCGCCTGGTCGATGCCGTGTTGCAGCGCTGGGGGCGCATCGATGTGCTGGTCAACAGCGCCGGTCACGGCCCACGCGCGCCGATCCTGGCGATCAGTGACGACGACTGGCATCAGGGGCTGGACACCTACCTGCTCAATGTCATCCGCCCTACCCGCCTGGTGACGCCGACCCTGCAGGCGCAAGGCGGCGGCGCAATCATCAACATCTCCAGCGCCTGGGCCTTCGAACCCAGCGACCTGTTTCCCACTTCGGCGGTGTTCCGCGCAGGGCTGGCGGCCTTCACCAAGGTCTTCGCCGACACCTACGCTGCGCACAACCTGCGCATGAACAACGTGCTGCCAGGCTGGATCGACAGCCTGCCCGGCACCGACCAGCGCCGCGACAGCGTGCCGCTCAAGCGCTACGGCACAGCCGAGGAAATCGCCGCCACCATCGCCTTCCTGGCCAGCGACGGCGCCGCCTACATCACCGGGCAGAACCTGCGCGTCGATGGCGGGCTGACCCGCAGCGTGTGAAGCCGCCAGGGCAATCGATGGCAAATCCAGTTAAACCCTCGAGGCAAGCACCCTTCTAAACAGACTGTGCCTTCACGGCACGGTCTGTTTTTTCTTTACCTCGGAGGGAGACCCGATGGACGAACGATTGCTGCAGTTGCTGACCACCACCACGGTATTCGGCATCTCCATCCTCAACCTGCTGCTGGCGCTGGCCGTCACGGTGGCTACCTTCCTGTTCACCCGCTGGGCGCTGAGTTTCCTCAAGCGCCGCGCCCATCAATGGTCCAGCCATGAAAGCCAGTTCGCGCGGCTGGTCACCGAAGTGCTCGAAGGCACCAGCAACGCACTGCTGATGCTCGCGTCGCTGCTGGTCGGCCTGGGCGTGCTGGACTTGCCCGAACGTTGGCTGGACCGGGTCGGCAGCCTGTGGTTCGTGGTCGCGGCGCTGCAGATCGGCCTGTGGGCCAACCGCGCCATCGCCATCGGCCTGGGCCGCTATTTCGCCCGCCACGACACCACTGGCGCCTACCGTGGCAGCGCCCTGGCCACTCTGTCGGGCTGGGGCGCGCGGGTGTTGTTGTGGTCGGTGGTGCTGTTGGCGATGCTGTCGAACCTGGGCGTGAACATCACCGCCTTCGTCGCCAGCCTCGGCGTGGGCGGTATCGCCGTGGCGCTGGCGGTGCAAAACGTGCTGGGCGACCTGTTCGCCTCGCTGTCGATCGCCGTGGACAAACCCTTCGAGGTCGGCGACTTCATCGTCATCGGCTCGCTGGCCGGCACGGTGGAGAACATCGGCCTGAAGACCACGCGCATTCGCAGCCTGGGCGGCGAGCAGATCGTCATGGCCAACGCCGGCATGATCAGCAGCACCATTCAGAACTACAAGCGCTTGCAGGAGCGGCGCATTGTCTTCGAGTTCGGGCTGTCCTACGACACGCCCACCGAAGCGGTGAAGAAGGCCCCGGCCATCGTCGAGGAGTCGATCAAGGCGCAGAGCCAGGTGCGCTTCGACCGCGCCCACCTGCGCGGCTTCGGCAAGGAAGCGCTGGAGTTCGAAGCGGTCTACATCGTGCTGGACCCTGGCTACAACCTGTACATGGACATCCAGCAGGCGATCAACTTCCAGTTGCTCGAGCGCTTCTCCAAGGTGGGCGCCAAGTTCGCCGTAGGCGCGCGCTCGATCAAGGTCACCGGATTGCCGGAGGCGTCCAACCAGCTGACGGCGGTCAGGGGGCGGACCGAGCACGACTCAAGAGGCTAAGCAGCGCAACCATTGGGCAGGCGATGCAGGCTAACCTGCATCGCCTGCAGCAGGTCAGGGCATCACGGGCGGAACGTACTGCAAGGTACTGCCCAGCGCCCACAGCAGCACCAGCACCAGCGGCACGTGCACCAGCAGTTGCACGAAGGAAAAGCCGATCAGGTCACGCGCCTTGAGCCCCAGCACGCCCAACAGCGGCAGCATGTAGAACGGGTTGATCAGGTTCGGCAGCGCCTCGGCGGCGTTGTAGATCTGCACCGCCCAACCCAGGTGGTACTGCAGGTCATTGGCGACCAGCATCACGTAGGGTGCTTCGATGATCCACTTGCCGCCGCCGGAGGGGATGAAGAAGCCCAGCACCGCGGAGTACACACCCATCAGCAAGGCATAGGTGTCGTGGGTGGCGATCTGGGTGAAGAATACCGAGATGTGATGCGCCAGGGTCTGGGCGTCGGCGCCCTGCACCTGGGTGAGGATGGCGGCGATCGAACCGTACAGCGGGAACTGGATCAGCACCCCGGTGGTGGTCGGCACGGCGCGGGCCACGGCATCGAGGAAACTGCGCGGACGCCAGTGCAGCAAGGCCCCGAGCATGATGAACAGCAGGTTGTAGGTGTTGAGCCCGGAAATGGCGGTGATCGCAGGCTTGGTGGCGAACTCCTGGTACAGCCAGCCGGCCGCCAGGGCCACCAGCAGCAGGATCAGGATCGGGCTGTGCTCCAGCCACTCGCCCGGACGCGTGCGCTGGGCCGGCGGCGGCGCGGTGAAGCTGGGGTCGACGCCACACTCCTGGGCGCTGCGGGCGCTGCTGGGGCCCGGTGCGGTCGCGTAGGCAATCACCAGCGAGACGATCACCAGCGCCGCCAGCATGACGCCGGACTGCCAGAGGAAAATGGTCTCGGTGAACGGAATCACCCCGGTGATGGACAGGATCGACGGTGGCAGGCTGGCCGGGTTGGCCTGCAACTGCGCCGCCGACGACGACAGCCCCAGCGCCCACACCGCGCCCAAGCCCAGGTACGCGGCAGCGCCTGCAGCGCGATAATCCATCTTCAAGTCCTGGCGACGTGCCAGGGCGCGCACCAGCAGACCGCCGAACACCAGCGACAGGCCCCAGTTGAGCAAGGAAGCGAGCATCGAAATCAACGCCACCCAGCACACCGCCGACCGGCCGTTCTTCGGCAGTCGGGCCAAGCGGTCGATGAGCCGCGCGGCCGGTGGAGAACTGGCGACCACGTAGCCGCCGATCACCACGAAGGCCATCTGCATGGTGAAGGGGATCAGGCTCCAGAAGCCGTCGCCGAAGGCCTTGGCGGTGGCCGTGGGTTTGGCCCCCATGGCCAGCGCGCCCAGGCAGACGAGCATCACCGCCAGGGCAGCGAACACCCAGGAGTCGGGGAACCAGCGTTCGGCCCAGTTGGAGCAACGCAGGGCGAATCGAGCAGAGCGGCTGTCTTGAATTTCAGCGGCCACGGGGTGTTTTCCTTTTTTGGTTTTATTGGTGGAGGTCGTTCTGAAAACGACACAGCCCCCTGCGGCCGCGAATCACGCTGCGACCGCAGGGGGCGAAGCACAGTCTTAGAAGGTCATTTCTTTCACATCGTCCGGCACGATCAGTCTTCCAGCGGTCTTGTCGACGATCTCCTGGACACTCACCCCCGGCGCGGTTTCGCGCAGGATGAAGGCGCCGTTGTCGATCTCCAGATAAGCCAGGTCGGTGAGTACCTTGCGGATACAGCCAGCGCCGGTCAGCGGCAGGCTGCAGCGTGACAGCAATTTGGATTCGCCGTCCTTGGACGCGTGGGTCATGGTGACGATGATGTTCTCGGCCCCGGCCACCAGGTCCATGGCACCGCCCATGCCCTTGACCAACTTGCCGGGAATCATCCAGGAGGCGATGTTGCCCTCCACGTCCACCTCGAAGGCGCCCAGTACCGTGAGGTCGACATGGCCGCCCCGAATCATGGCGAAGGACTGCGCCGAATCGAAGATCGAGGCGCCGACGCGGGCGGTGACGGTCTGCTTGCCGGCGTTGATCATGTCGGCGTCGACCGTGCTCTCGCTGGGAAACTCGCCCATGCCCAGCAGGCCATTCTCCGATTGCAGCATCACGTCCATGTCGGCCGGTACGTAGTTGGCCACCAAAGTCGGGATGCCGATGCCCAGGTTGACGTAGTAGCCATCCTTCAGTTCACGGGCGACACGTTGAGCCATCTGTTCGCGGGTCAATGCCATGGTCTGGATCTCTTTGTTGTTCTGTGGGCGGCGCTCAGGCCTTGACGGTGCGCTTCTCGATGCGTTTTTCGAAGGTGCCGACGATGACCCGGTCGACGAAGATGCCCGGGGTGTGGATTTCGCTGGGCAGCAGCACGCCGGGCTCGACGATCTCCTCGACCTCGACCACGGTGATGCGCCCGGCCGTGGCGGCCAGTGGGTTGAAGTTCTGCGCGGTATGGCGGTACACCACGTTGCCGTAGTGGTCGGCCTTCCAGCCCTTGACGATGGCGAAGTCGCCGGTGATGGCGCGCTCCAGGATGTAGTGGCGACCCTCGAACTCGCGCACCTCCTTGCCTTCGGCCACCGGCGTGCCGTAGCCGGTGGCGGTGAAGAACGCCGGAATGCCTGCGCCGCCGGCGCGCATCTTCTCGGCCAGGGTGCCCTGGGGCGTCAGTTCCACCTCCAGTTCGCCGCTGAGCAACTGACGCTCGAACTCGGCGTTTTCGCCCACGTAGGAGGCAATCATCTTGCGGATCTGTCGGTCTTCGAGCAGCACGCCGAGACCGAAGCCATCGACGCCGCAGTTGTTGGAGACCACGGTCAGGCCCTTGACCCCACGCCGCTTGATCTCGGCGATCAGGTTCTCGGGAATGCCGCACAGGCCGAAGCCCCCCGCCAGCACCGTCATGTCGTCGGTGAGGCCTTCGAGGGCTTGTTCATAGGTTGCTACGCGCTTGTCCAGTCCGGCCATGCTGATCCGCCTTTATCGTTATTGGAGCGAGTGCAGCCATCTTCACCGCTGGCGACTGATTTGTTAATTTTGTTTTCGTCATCGATTGATAAATTTTGCAAAACAACAGGCGATTGCCATGAATGTCAAACAACTGCGCGCTTTCGTCACCGTGGCCAAGTACCAGAGCTTCGCCCAGGCCGGCGAGCACCTGCACATCTCCCAGCCGGCCCTGAGCCTGACCATCAAGGCGCTGGAGGACAATCTCGGCGGCGCCCTGCTCACCCGCACCACGCGCAGCGTCAGCCTGACCGCCGAGGGCGAGGTGCTGCTGCCGCTGGCGCGGCGCCTGCTCGGCGACTGGGACGACACCGAAGAGTTGCTGCGCCAGCGCTTCACCTTGCAACTGGGGCGGGTGTCGGTGGCGGCGATGCCGGCCTTTGCCGGCAACCTGCTGCCGCAGTCGCTGAAGGTGTTTCGCCAGCGCTACCCGAAGGTGAATGTCACGGTGCATGACGTGATCAACGAACAGGTACTTGAACTGGTGCGCCACCGGCGCGTCGAACTGGGCATCGGCTTCGAGCCGGAGCGCAGCGAGGCGTTGCAGTTCCATGCCCTGTACCTGGACCGTTTCGTCGCGGTGGTGCCCGCCGACTCAGCGCTGGCCGAGCAGAGCGAAGTGAGCTGGGAGGCGCTGTTGGCCGAGGACTTCATCGCCCTGCAGCGCCCCTCGGCGGTGCGTCTGCTGCTCGAACAGCACCTGGCGGCCGAGCATGGACGACTGACCGTAGCCTTCGAGAGTCATCAACTGTCGACGGTCGGGCGCATGGTTGCCGCGGGCCTGGGCGTGAGCGCGGTCCCGGCGCTGTGCATCACCCAGATGCAGGAGCTGGGTGCACGCTGCGTGGCCCTGGTGGAACCGACCGTGGAGCGGCGCATCGGCGTCATCGCCTTGAGCGACCATAAGCTGTCTACCGCAGCACAGGCCCTGCTCGATGTGCTGCTCAGCCATACTCATCCCCCGGAGGTGACATGCATCACGTGAAACTGGCAGGACACGACGTGCCGGCCATTGGCCAAGGCACCTGGTACATGGGCGAGTCCGCCGCGTCGCGGGCCGCCGAAGTAGCGGCCCTGCAACAGGGCATCGACTTGGGCATGACACTGATCGACACCGCCGAAATGTACGCCGAGGGCGGTGCCGAACAGGTGGTCGGCGCCGCCATTGCCGGGCGCCGCGACCAGGTGTTCCTGGTCAGCAAGGTGTATCCGCACAATGCCAGCCGTCGCGGCATTCCCCAGGCCTGCGAACGCAGCCTGCGCCGACTGGGCACCGACTGCATCGACCTGTACCTGCTGCACTGGCGCGGCCAGTATCCGCTTGCGGAAACCGTCGAAGCCTTCGAGCGCCTGATCGACGAAGGCAAGATCCGCCGCTGGGGCGTTTCCAACTTCGATGTCGACGACCTTCAGGCACTGGACGACGAGCGCTGCGCGGTGAACCAGGTGCTGTACAACCCGGCCGAGCGCGGCATCGAGTTCGACCTGTTGCCCTGGAGCCAAGCGCGGCATCTGCCGACCATGGCCTACTGCCCGCTGGCCCAGGGCGGGAGGTTGCTGCGTCATCCAGTGCTGCTAACGATCGCCGAGCGCCACGGCGCCACCCCGGCCCAAGTGAGCCTGGCTTGGGTGATCCGCCAGGACGGTGTGATCGCCATTCCCAAGGCGGTGAACCCCGAGCATGTGCGGCTCAATGCCGAGGCCGGGCAGTTGCGGCTGAGCGACGCCGACCTGCGCGAGATCGACCAGGCCTTCGCCCCGCCCAGAGGCAAGCAGCGCCTGGCCATGCAGTGAACCCGCGCGCGCGATGATCGGGCGAGCGCAGCCGCATTGCTTTGGGCCGCGCCTCTGCCCGCAGCCCTGGTCTTGGTCCTTCGTGAGGCTGAGGGCCAGGCGCAGAGAGCGCCTGATAAATCTGTCAGTTGTCAGTGGTCGGAGCGGGCTCTCCAATAGCCAAGATGATCCAAGGGCATTGGCCCGTCCATTGAGGCTACGCGCATGACCAAATCAACGGTAACCCAGGGAATGTACATCCGCAGCACCGTCGCGCCTTATTTCGCGAAGGACGACGAGGTGACGGTCAATGGCCAACAGTACCTTTGGGTAAAGGCGGACGATAATGGCATCACGCTGCTCGACCAAAGCACCGGCAAGCAGCACCCTATGAAGTGGACAGACGTCAAGGACATCGTGCAACTCAAGGAGCGACGCATACAACGTGTTCTGGCATTCGCTTCGCTGCTGAAAGAAGGTTGGATATTGGTCGATCGCAACAGTGGAGAAACCCTGTACGAACTGCCTGGCCCAGTCCTGATGATGCAACGCCCCTCGCAATCGAACTTCGGTATCGATCTCAACTATGGGACGTTCGCACGCAATTATGCCCTGGGCGAGTTCACCTGGTTGGCAGATGGAAATCTCGACACGCTTGCCCCCCATGCGCAATCACGCCTGATTCGCAAGGCCATCGCGCAACAACGCAACAACGTGTCGTTGCCATGGGGCTATGTCGACCATATCTTTTGCTTCGTACCGCCCTCCCAGCCCGTACCGGACTACCACGCCGACCTGGCGGCACACCAGGCGCTTCTGAAAAGAGTGCTGGGTGAGTTTCATGTCGAAAGCGAATGGGCGGTCACCGCCACTGAAAACGGGCGCTTCGCGATCGAACACAAGGCCGCGCACGCGACGCCGACGAAGACGCGTTCAAGGGTGCGTCGAGCAGTGACCGAACCCTATCTGATCTCGACCGAAGCTGATGGCGCGCTCCCCGACATGACTGATTTCTCGCTCGAACGGGTGGGCAGCATCGAGGGTGGCTGGACCTCCAGCAGCACCCTCAAAGCCGGGCGCGCACTGGCCGAAGGCGAGGTGCTGACGGCCTTTCTCATCGACAGGCTCGATGGCGATATCCGCCGAATCGATTACCCGGTACCTAAGGACGCCTGCTCGGCCAAGCACTGGCCCAAGGCGTTTGCCGACCACGTGGTAGCCGCCGGCGAACCCATGACCGTGGGCGCCTGGAACGCCGACAACGGTTTCTCCACCAATGTCGAGCCCCTGCGGCTCTGGAGTCCGGCCCGCTACCGTGCCTTCAGCAATGCCCCCTTCGCCGCCAACCTGGTGCAGGCACTGGCCTGCGACGGCACCTTCAAGCCGGAAGCAGGCGAAACGCTGTGCCTGCAAGTGCGCGACCTCACCTGCCAAGCCCTGTACGAGCAGCATTTCTTCACGCCTACGACTACCCAGGCCGGCAGTCATTGGGCCAAGGCCTTGTGCGAACAGATCAACCATGACAGTCGTCTGCTGCGGGGGGGTGTGCTCGAAGGCTGCCGCGTGACGCCTGCCGAGGCTGGCAACGCGTTCTGGGTCCCTCAATGCGCCGAGCTGTGCGTCACCCTCACCCAGGCCCGCTGGTGGCAGAGCCAGGCGATCGATGACGGGCTGACGCTCGAGCAGGGTCAGCCCGTGCAGGCTTGGGTCTACGATGAGTTTTCCCATCGCCTGCTCGCTCACCACCAATGGACACCCCGCAGCGACCAGTGCGCCTCGGGCAAGTGGCTCGGCGATTGGCTCACCGACCTGAACGCCTCGCCTGTGTCGCCCTATCTGCGGGTAGCGACGCACGACCCCGACGCGGGCCGGGTCGATGAGACCGACAAACTGTACCTGTGGCAACGCGGCGATGCGCTGCGCATCTTCACCACCCTGCCCGACGCGGCCGGGCGCCAGGCGGGCCCTACCCTGGACTCGGCCTGGAAGAACGACCCCCAACATGCCGTGCTGGTCACCGTCCGCCATCCGTTCAGCCGCAAATTGCTGCACCAGGCGCTGTTCAAGCCTCAGGACGGCGTCAAGCTCGATGACCGTGCGGGCTGGCTCCAGGCCTTGGCCGACTTTCTCAAGGCGCAGGCCTGGCCGGAATTGCAGGTGGGGACCAGCGCCGAAGCGCTGAGCGTGCCCCGCTTCAGCGAACTGCAGGTGCTCGTGGAGAACGTCGGCGACGGCGAAACCTGGAGCGACGGCGACTACGTCAAGTACCTGCTCGAGACCGACGACTGGCCTGGGCGCCTGCCGACCGAAAAGGCCGAGTTCAAGGTCCAGGCAGGCGAAGGCACCGTGCAGATCGAGGTGCAGTCGTTGAATGGAGAGTTGGAATTTCGCCTGAACCAGGCGGCCCATGACAAGGGGTATCGAGTGGCGGCCTGCGTGCCCCGTCCCTGTGAGCACCCGCAGTGGCCGGTGGAAGTGACCGATACCAGGGTCATCTGGGCAGGGCCGATCGATGATGGCGTCTACGACCTGCACCTGACCTATCCGCAAAGCGCTCGCGATGCCAAGGCACTCACCGTGGGCCATATCGGCGCACTGCACCCCAGGCACTTCTGGCACGCCGTACAGGCCGTGGAGTTCACACCACCGGCGGCCATGCGGGCGTATGAGGAAATCAGCTTCCTCTGCGAAGACTATGGCAACACCAACCACTCCGAAGTCTTCGACACCAGCCATCACGACCGCACGGGCGTGGATGAGCGCAGCGGCCTGTTCCATGCCCATTACCCGATCGCCACGCTGCAAGGCATGCATGGGCTGGGGCCGGTGTGCGACCTGACACTGCATTACTCGGCGCTGCGCGGCAACGAGGCGGGCCTGGGCGATGGCTGGGCCTGGCGCTTCTCCCGCATCGTCACCAGTTCCGTGCAGGAGAACGATCACCGCCTGCTCACGCTCGCCAATGGCACGCCGGTGATGCTCAGCGACGACCAATGGGCACTGTTGGGCAAAGGTCAAGCCATCAAGACACCGTCCTGCCGAGTGAGCTGCAACCAGGACTACAGCACCTTCATCGTCGAGTACCCGACCGGTGCCCAGGAAATCCTGAGCAAGCCTTCCGCGCCCGGCAGTGACGAGATCGAACCCAATGACGCCTTCCGCCAGAAGGTGCTCAAGGCGCTCAAGGCGATCAAGAAAAAGAGCAAGCCCGAATTTCCACACGTACCTGATCACTGGACACAGTGGATATTGTTGGTACTCAGCCCGCCGGGCTATGGTATCGCGGCGGCCATTGATTACAGCGAGGCGGAGAAGGCCTGGGCCAACCATGGCAATACCCGAGAACTGGACAGGCGTATCGCACTGTACGAGCGACCGTTCGTGCAACTGTTGCCCTCGCGTATCGTCTCGCAATATGGCGAAGCGCTGGACCTGCAATGGAAGCGCCAGGACGGTCAGTTTCTGCTAATGAGCATCAAGAGCGGGGAAACGCTGTTGTTCAGCGCGCAGTATCTGGATCCGCAGGCCAAGGTGGGCAGTCAGGTGAAGATGCAACTGTGGCCCGGCAGCGCCGAGGCGTTCCAGGTCGAACTGGAGCTCGAACACTATCTATTACGCACGCTCAAGCGTGAACAGAAAGGCGCCGTTTTGCAGCAGGTGGACTGTGGCTATGACGACGATCCGACCTTGGACAGGGTGCTGTGCCGCCTGCAGGAACAGGACGGCTCCGTCGAATGCGTCCAGTACGTCAAGCAGGACGCCCAACTGAAAAGCTCACCTGCCCTGCCTCGCGTGGCCTTGCATGCGCTGCTGCCCAGTGGTGGCCAGCAGAACCATATCGACCGCTATACCTACACCGGCAGCTTCCAGCACCCCAGCGATCAGTTGTTCATCGCCGCCGTGCGCAGCGGTACCCACGCCACGGTGCAGCACAGCCTGTACGCATTCGGATTGGATGAGTATGGCAACCGTATACAACTGCTCCACGGCTCGGGCTCTGCGCAGGATCATTGGCTGGAGTTTTCACTGGGTGATGAGCACACCCGGACCACCTTCCGTTACTCAGGCTGGGGAGACGAGTTGGTCGACGTGATCGAAGGCATACGCGTCAGAATCCAGGGTGAACAGATCGAAGCCGTGGCAACGTCCGCGCCGCTGGAACGCAAGACGGCGGTACTTCAACTGCTGTGGGCATATTCGACGAAGTACCGGAAACAACTGACGAGCGACATCAAGCAACTGTTGAGTCTGTCGCCGAAAACCCAGCGTGCGCGTCTGGGCAAGACCGTGGATGCCACCACTGTCGTGACGAATGCTCAAGGCAATCCACTGCGTCTGCGTGTCAAGGGCTCGCATTCCATCCACTACTGCTACTACGCAGACCAGGGAGAAAACCAGATCGCGCTGAGTGATCTGCAAGGCCTGAGCACGGTGCCGACCCTGAAGTGTCCGTTCATGCCGGCTTACGCCAATGCGCCGTTGATGGCGGAGTATCAATGTGACGATTTTGGCAATCCACAGGGGCTGAAATTGTTCGGATATCGGAAAGTCACCCGTGCAGGCCGCGATTATCTGGAGCTGGACGAGGTGGTGTTGGTGGAAGGGCTGACGGGCACCCTGACGGACGATACGCTCGATGGCACTGCCACGTGGTCACTGACGGGAGAGCAGGTGCTGTGGCACCAGATCAGCACGTCCACCTCGGCACCCACCAGCAAGAAAACCCCCAGTGAGCAGAGCAAGGTGCTCGCGTGGTCGATCACCAATACACAAACCTCGCACGCTGACGGCCAGCACATCACGCTGAGCAACGTTCAAACCTTCATCGATAATCCCACCCTGCCGGGCATTCAAGTGATCGTCAGCGCGACCACGGCCGAGGGCACGGCCCAAGTGAGCAAGGAAGTTCGCTCCCGGTACAGCAGGCGCACGCTGGAAAAGGTCGAGAATGGCGTCGAAACGCATTGGACGCGCGATGCGTCGGGGCGTGTCATTCAAGAAATTCGCTACAGGCTGGCAGCCGGAAGCACTGGAAGGACTGCGAAGCAGAAGGCCGACGAGCACATCACATCGGTGTTCAGCGTCGATGGGAGACACGTGGAGCACAGCCATAAGGACGGCAGTCAGAGCCTTTGTCATCTTGACGGCTTGCAGCGGACAGAGTGCATGCATTGGCGCCGAGCGCCTGAAGGGGCATACGTCCCCTTGGAGGCGTATTCTTATGCAGCATTGAATCTGTCTTCGGCGTCAGTCAACTGGTCGTGGGATTATCTGCCAGGAGGACAAGCCATACGCATGGATGCAAGGAGTCTGGGCAACGCAGATTCGCAACGATGGTTGAAGCTGTCGGGCGCTAACATCGGAGAAAACGCCGAGAGTGATGAAGTGGATAGTGAAAATACTCTACCGCTCGCAGCCGTTAAAAGAATTTTTATATACGGTGGAACCGCGACGTTCTTTGATCAACTTAAACTTCGCGCCTCACAGGGGAGTCTCGAATCGAGAACCCGTTCAATGCTCAACATACTGTCAAAAAACTTACTCAAAGAATTCCACGAATTCAATCGAGCCAAAGCAGGTGAGCTCCTCCACCGTATATTTCCAGCCATACCTTTACTCACGGATATGCAAATAGTTGGGTGGTTTAGCGCACGATTTGACAGTAAGCGTTCGGCATTGGGTGCATACTCGATAGACTTGACGCCCGTGATTCAGGACATCCTCGAGCTCTTTATGCTCTTGGGCAACACTGAAGTATCGCAAGTTGGAGCACTCGAACGCATGAAGTCACTTCATCGGCCGACGCAATCGTCTTCTACCGTACGACTTACCGAACAACAATTATTGGGCACTCACCGCCTCTCTGAACGCACCACCACCAGCACCGCTGAAACCGATGGGTCTTTCCAGCAGGCGGTGCATTGGACCAACGAAACCGGCCAGCAGCACTTGCAGGTGGATGAACACTACGACACCGACGGCCGCGTGATCAGCCACACCCGTACCCTTGGCGGCCAAACACAGACCTACACGCTGGAGCGCGACATCCTCGGCCGCGTCACCAAGGTCATTCGCCCCGACGGCACGACCCTCGAGCGCGCCTACCAAGGCTTCAGCAACCGGGTCCACACGCTGACCGTCGATGGCAAGCTGGTTGCAACGCAATCCCTCAGCGACCTGGGCAAGCTGAGTACACGCAAGATCGGCAGCCGGGAGTATGCGTTCGACGAGAGCTCGGTGACCCTCCCCGACAAAACCCGCCTCCAACGGATAGAAGACGCCAAGGGCTCGCGCTTCGAGGCTGACGGCAAACTGCTGTACAGCCAGGCCAGCGCTGAGGGTTCGACCGTGCTGAGCGCCGCTGCGGATTCGGACAGCACTGCGCTTTGGCAGCAGGTAGTTGCAGATGCGCGAGTTCCGGGCCGCCGTAACACCACCGAGAAGACACCCCGAGGCACGGTCAGAGGCGCTGTATGGCAGAGCCTACGTGGACAGCAAATCGCCGCCCTGCGTGCCGACGGCTGCCTGCGCCGCGTGTTCCCGGACAGCGAAGGCCGCCTGTTGCGCACCTGCCAGGCGCATGAGGACGTGCTTTACCGCTACGACGAACTCGGTCATCTGCAATCTCGCCAGGTGCATGCCTTGAGCGGCGCCGGGCAGTGGCAGGTTGACAGTGAGCACGACAGCTTCGACCGGGAAACCGAGCGCACTTTCCTGCGCAACGGCGCGCCCTGCTTCAGCCAGCAGATGACCTGGCGCGGCGACGGTCGGCTAGAAAGCAAGGCCAGCTACCAGGACGGTGAACTGCTGCGCACCGAGCGCTTCACCTACGACGTGCTCGACCGCCTGGAAACCTACGCCTGCGACGCCACCCGAGCGGAGCTCTGTCCGCAGGACCGCCATGGCGTACCGATCAAGGCCCAGGCGTTCACGTGGGACAGCCTGGACAATCTGACCCGCTGCGTCAGCACGCCTTTCGAGGGCGATTCCATCACCGAAACCTTCGCCTATGCCACCGCGTCCGACCCCACCCGCCTGACGGCTGTGAAGACGGGCGAACAGGCGACGGCCCTGACGTGGAACAGCAATGGTCAATTGCAAAAGGACGGTCAGCAACGGGCATTGGCCTACACCGCCGCCGGTCAGCTCAGCAGCGTCAAGGACGATCAAGGCGCTCTGCTCGCCCGCTACGAGTACGACGGGCTCCAACGGCTGGCGGCGCAATACGACGAGCAGGACCAGAGCACTCAGGAGCTGCGCTACGACGACGACGAACTGATCGGCCTGGTCCGCTACGACAAGACAGGCCAACCCACCCGCGCCACCCATCTTTCCCCAGGGCTGGCGCAATACGATGACGACCAGGTGCGCTGGCTGATCGACGACCCACAAGCGGGGATCGTAGGCCAGGTGAGCGACGCCGACCTGCAACTCGCGCCCCTGTTGCCTTTTGGCGAAGGCGCGGCCCTGCCGGACCTGGTCAGCGGCTACAACGGCATGCGCCGCGACCCTGTGACGGGGCAGTACCCTGTCGGCAATGGCTATCGCTGCTATGACCCCGCGTTGCGTCGACATGTCCAGCCCGATTGGCTGAGCCCGTTCGGAGAAGGCGGCGTCAACGACTACGCCCACTGCCCCGACCCAGTCAACCTGCACGACCCCAGTGGCGCGATCATGCTCAGCCGTTGGGGTCAGGACAAGGAACTGAGCAACTATGCGCAGGTACTGCGCGAAACCAAGCCCATGCCCGTCGGTGGACGCTGGCGCGGTCTGGCACTCTCCGCCGTGTTGACCGTTGTCGGTATCGCCGCTTCGGTGATGACGGGCGGCGCTGCCTCAGTGTTCTTCGTCGCGATGACGACCTGCGCGGTGCTGTCGTTCGGCTTCGAGGTGGCGTCCGTCCTGACCGAAGACGTCAATCCCGAGCTGTCGAGGAAATTGGGCTATGCGTCGCTGGCCTTTGGCGTGCTGTCGTTTTACGAAAGTGCGCTGGGTCTGATCAAGAAGGTGCCGAGTCTTATCAAGCACGTCATGCGCTCCACGCGTCGATTGGGCCAGACGCTCTCGCGGATCAGGCCCGGTGCTCGAGTGCCCCGCCCCGCACTGTCGCCCATGGCGTACGCCACCCAGGAACTCGGCAGCCTTCCGGTTGCCGAATCCGGCCATCTGGGTGCAAGAGCGACGATCAAGTCCGCCGGTCTGAGGCTGATCGATTACCTGGGAGCGGTGCCGTCGATGGACCTCGCCAACCCTCGCTACGCTCGCATGGGCCTGTATGGCAAAGGGCTGCGACAGGCTCACAGGCTCAACAACTTCGCGACCCGCTCACGGCTGGCGAACACGGGGGCGTGGGTCACCGGCAACGCGATCGACCTGTACATCACACGCGGATCGATCGAAGCCTTCATTGCCATGGCCGCCAACGACGCCAGCACTCCGATCACGCCCTGGGGACGCTTCTCCATTCCGTTGAGCGAGCAGAACCTCTGGGAGCATGGCGGCGGTGGGCACTTGCTGACCTGACAAGGCGTGAAATCGCCGGCTGTTGCGCCGTCCGCGCAGCCGGCACCTGACAGAAATGCCAGTAGTCGAACATAAGCGGGGTCGCTAGGGTTCTAGTGCCACTCCGGCATTTCTCGACAAGGAGCTGAATAATGAGCGAGGCAAAAGTTGCAAAGGTGAAGATGTTCAACACCAAGCTGAAAGCAGGCTTCCTCGACTACGAGATCGATGAGGACGATGTCGTCCTCCCATCCGAGGCCGTGGGTTCGCTGGATTTGAAGAATGGCGACGAAGTATCGTTCGAGGTGATCAAAAAAGGCGATAAGCATCACGCCACCAACGTCAAACTCAAGTAACCCCTTCAGCACCCTGAAGGCTTGTGTTGAGCACTATGGACCTGCCCGACCACCGCGCGCTGCCTGCCCGTGCATGACCGCGACAGATACTGCGATCACGCTCGACAGGCAGTTCGCGTCACCGTGGCGACTTCCAATCTTCTGTCTACGGCTTGGCACTGTTCGTCCCGGGCTGGGCGGATGGCTGTTGCCAGACGATGCGCGTCGGATCAGCCTGATCATGGGTGGATTGGACGAATGTGCCGGATTGCGCAGGGATGTTCTGGTCCTGGAAGCTCAGCGCCTGCTGCTCGAACACCTGGCGCCGCGCATCGAACCGCAGGTCATGCCGCGCCACGTTGCCACCCCAGTCGTCCGAGGGCAGGGACAGGTAGCTGATGGCATAGGAAGGTTCGGTCATCGAGCCCATGACCAGGTACACGCCGTAATGATCCTCGCCGGGCGAGACGATCTTGTAGACGCCATTGTCGTAGTAATAGATGGTCGCCAGCTCGAAGGGCTTCTCGCTGTACATCACCTCGTACCTGAGCTGGTGAACGAAAGTCGGTTTGCCGACCTTGACGCTGATGTGCGAGGCGGGGCCATCCTCGGCCTGCACCAGCGCGCTCAGGCCCAAGGCAACCCCCATCAGCATGTGGCGTGCGTCCATCGCAAGTCTCCTCTCAGTGCGCATGAAGGCCCAAGCATAGGCGCCGAGGGCCGCGCGGTGCGGTACTCGGCGCCACAGAGACAGGTCTGACCGACTTCGGCGAGAAGCCCTACCCGGGTCAGAAGCCCATCGTCGCCGACAGCAGCCAGGTGCGCGGTGCCGACAGGGTCAGGCCGGTGGCGGTGCCATCGGGCACGTTGGCCGAAGCCCAGTAGGTCTTGTCCAGTATGTTCTCGATGCTGGCGCGCAGCGTGAGGTCTTTGTCGCCCAGCTTGAGGGCGTAGCGCGCGCCCAGGTCGTAGCGCTGCCAGGCATCGATTTTCTGCCGGTTGGCGGCATCCAGGTACTGATTTCCGGTATGGATCACCCGGGCACTGAGGGTCAGACCATCGACAGCGGGCAGGTCCCATTCCACACCCAGGTTGGCGTTGACCACCGGCGCGCCGATGGCCCGGTTGCCATCGTTGCGGCCGTTGGCGGTACGGGTCTGCTCGGCGTCGAGGAACATCGCGCCACCCAGCACACGCACACGCTCCAGCGGCTCGCCGAACAGGCTGATCTCCAGGCCCTGGTTGCGCTGCTCACCGTCGGCGCTGAGGTTGTTCTGCGCATCGGTGTAGTACGACGGCTTGTCGATGCGGAACAGGCTGACAGTAGTACTGAAACGCCCCATGTCGTACTTGGCGCCCACCTCCAATTGCTTGCTGCGATAAGGTGCGAACACTTTACCCGCGTTGTTCGCCGTCTCCGGGGCCGTCTGGCCCTGGGTCAAGCCTTCCATGTAGTTGAAGTACAGCGATAGCTGATCCGTGCTGCGCCATACCAGGCCTACCGCCGGCGAAGTCGCGTGCTCGTCGTAGCGCTGGTCGGGCTCGCCGGGTTCGGAACTGTCCACCTCCACACGCTGCAAGCGTGCGCCCAGGGTCAGCAATACGGTGTCGTCGACAAAACTGAGGGTGTCGGCCAGGGCCAGGCTCGACAGCACGGTGTGGGTGTGCACCGGACTGTCCAGCGCCAGCGGCGCGCCGGGCTCGGGCAAGGCGACCGGCTGGTACAGGTTGCTGATGCCGCTGGCATAGCGCGCGCCGTTGTTGTCGAAGGTCAGGTCGAAACGGTTGAGGCTGACATTCAGCGTGTGGCCGACCGGCCCGGTGTCGAACCAGCCGCGCACGCCGACAGTGCCGGTGACCACGTCCTCTTCACGTTGGAAGGCGCGCGGACTGACGGTGAAACGCCCGGCCGAATTGACCACCTGCACGGCGTGGCGCATGAAATCGTAGTCGCCTTTGCGGGCGCCGAGGGCGCCATGCAGCATCCAGTTGTCGCTCAGGTCATATTCGCCGCGCACCACGCCGAAGGTGTCCTTGGCCCGCGAATAGCTCCATGGCTGGGCGAAGTTGTGGTGCACGTCCTTGGCATCCGGCACCTTGAGCCCGGCGGCCAAGCCTACGCGCTCCATCGGTGCATCTACATCGCGCTGCTGATGGCCGAGGTCCAGGGACAGCCGCGTGCGATCGCCCTGCATGTCCACGCCCAGCACCGTGGCCTCACGCTCGATGCGCTGGTGATCCCATTCAGTGTCGCCGGCCTGTCGCAGCGCGTTCAGGCGCACGCCGAAGCGCTGTCCTTCGCCGAAACGACGCCCGATGTCCAGGTGCCCGCCGCCCTGCCCTGGGCTTGCGTACAACGCGGTGAACTCGGTCAGCGGGGTGTCGCCCGCGCGCTTGGGCTCGATGTTGACCCCGCCACCGATGCTGCCGTTGGGCGCCAGACCGCCGAGCAGCGCGCCAGGGCCTTTGAGGATATCGACCCGCTCGATCATTTCCATGTCGATCGAATAGGTCGGCAGCACGCCATACAAACCGCCGTAAGCGACATCGCTGTTGTAGAGGCTGAAGCCGCGCACGGAGAATTGCTCGAAACGCCCGCCGGCCGGGTTGGTGCTGCGCACCGAAGGGTCGTTGGCCACGGCGTCGGCCAGGGTGCGGGCCTGTTGGTTCTGCAGCAGTTCGCTGGTGTAGGAGGTGACGCTCAGCGGCGTCTCCATGTAGTCGCGCTCGCCCAGCATGCCCAAGGTGCTGCGCCGCGACACCTGGCCGCCGGCGTAGCTGTCGTCGACCATGCCCAGTCCCTGGCCGTGCACGGTGGTCTCGGGCAGTACCTGCACACCCTCGACCGGCTCGATCTGATGTACCAGGGTATAGCTGCCTGGACCGGCCGGCACCAGCGTCAGCCCGGAGCCGCGCAACAAGGCGGCAAAGCCCTCTTCCACAGCGTACTCGCCCTCAAGGCCCAAGCTGCTGCGTCCGGCTACCAGTGCAGGGTCGACCGACAGGCTGACGCCGGCTTGACCGGCAAAACGGGTCAGCACTGCGCCGAGACTGCCGCCGCCGACCTGGAAGCTGCGCCGTGGCGATTCCTCCGCCCAGGCACTGGCAGGCAGCCCCAGCGCAAGCAGCAGACCGGCACGCAGCAACTGCGTGGACAAAGGGCGTAACGAGGGGGAACGGGACATCCGCAAGGTTCTCTGCTCAGGGGTGGATACCCGTGATGACAAGCGAGTGAGTAAAAGGGGACAGCGCTCAGGCGATTTTCTTGCCTGGCGTCAGCGAGACCCAGTAGCGGGTACGGTAATGCACCTGAACAGGCAGGCTCGCGGCCAACAGTGCGAGGATGCGGTCGGTGTCGTCGAGCTGGAAGGTGCCGGTCACCGGCAGGCGTTCCACGGCCGAGTCCCAACGCAACACCCCTGGGCGATAGCGGTCCAGTTCACGCAGCAGTTCCCCCAGCGGCCGGTCGTCGACGATCAGCAGGCCCTGTTGCCAGCCGGGCAGTTGCGCATCGAATGCTTGCACGCCGGTCACGGCGGCAGGCGCAAGGGTCGCCCGTTGCCCGGCCTGCAGCTGCAGCCTCGGTCCGGCCAGCGGTTGCAGGCTCACCCGCCCCCGGCTGACCGACACCAGGCAGCCTTGAGTCTGCTCGCGCACGCAGAGGCTGGCGGCCTCGGCCTGCAATACACCGTCGCGCGTCTGTACCCAGAGCTGCCCGGGCGAGTCCAGGCTGATTTCACCCTGCACCAGTTGCAGCCGATGATGCCCCTCGGCGAAGTCCAGGTTCACCGCACTGGCGGTGTTCAACTGCAGGCGGGTGCCATCGGCCAACGCCACTGCCCGCCGCTCGCCGGTGGCCGTGCGCAGGTCGGCACGCCAGCTCGACAGGGGCAACTGGCGGTAGCCGGCCCAGGCGATCGGCGCCAGCACGGCGACGCCCAACATCTGCCGCATCACCCGCCGACGCTCAGGATCGGGGCGGTCCAGACAGGCTACCGCCACAGACGCCGGTACCTGAGCGAAGCGTTGCCTGAGGGTTTGCGCCTTCTGCCACAGCGCCTCATGGGCGTCACTGCGCGCGCGCCACTGTTGGAGCGCACGCGCTTGATCGGCATCCAGCGGGCCGGCGTCCTGCAAGGCCAACCATTGCGCAGCCTCGCGGGCCAACTGGCGGGCATCGCCGCGGCCAGGGCTGGTCACAGGTCCGCCAGCAGGCAGTGTTCGTAAGCCTTGGCCATGTAGCGCTTGACCGTGCGCTCGGACACCGCCAGGCGCTGAGCGATGTCGGCGTAATCCAGCCCTTCCAATTGCGACCAGAGAAAGGCGCGGCGTACGGCACTGGGCAGGCCGTCGAGCAACTCATCCAGCGCCTGCAGGGTTTCGAGCAGCAGCCAGCGCTGCTCAGGCGATGGCGCCAAGGCCTGCGGGAGGTTGGCCAAGGCCTGCAGGTACGCCTGCTCCAGGCTGCGCCGCTTGTAATGATTGACCAGCAGGCGACGCCCCACCGTGAGTAGGTAGGCGCGCGGCTCCCTCAAGCTCGACAAGGCGCTGGTCTGCTGCGCCGCCAGCACGCGCAGAAAGGTGTCGTGGGTCAGATCCGCTGCGGCCCAGGTATCGCCCAGCCGCCGTTGCAGCCAGCCTTGCAGCCAACTGCGATGGTCACGGTAAAGGGTGTCGAAGCTGGAATCGGGCGCCGCGGCAGGCTCGGACATTCGAAGACACACTGAAGAGAACGGGGTACGAATGCGAGTGATTCTAATTAGTTCTCATGGGCGCGCCAAGCGCACCGCTGCAATGGGCGGCTTGATAACCGTGTTTGGAGGGGATTGGTCGTGCATGACGCGCTGTAGTGCACCGGGCATGCACCAAAGGCAGCGCTGAAACAGAATTATTTTCTGATGAGACGAAATATCACTTGACCTGCAAATGATAACCATTATTATTGCACTCAGCCGGTCGAGAGACTGGCTGGATAACCTGGAGTCCTCAGGTCGGACGCTCAGATTATCTCCTCATCAGGCTAATCACGGTTTTTGACCCGGCTTTTTGCCGGGTCTTTTTTTTGGCTCTTCAGGCTAATGAAGAAGGGTTACCGCTTTGAATGGCCGCGATGATATCAAAGGCATAGCAATCGGTGAATGCGTGGCGCAGCAATTTGCGCAAACAGCACTTGAGAATCAATATCGTTAAGATTAAGCTGAGCCGCGCATCAGGGAAGATGCCCCCCTTCGTTCCCTCCCCGCGCAAGGAGCCGTCCATGAGCCGCCTGTTGTTGCCCTTCGAGCACGATCCGCATGTCCCCCAGTGCGCGACCGAAAATGCGCTGCTACAGCACCTCGCACGCTTGCCACGCCGAGTGCAGCAGATTTTCCTGCTCAGCCGACTCGATCAGCTCGGTATCGCCGACATCGCCCAGCGCCTGGACCTACCCCTGGCGGCGGTCGAACGTCACCTGCTCCAGGCCCTGGACAGTGCTCGCCCGCGAGGCGATCAATTGGCGGGTGTCGCCGGACGCTGGTATGTGCGCTTGCAGAGTCCACAGGTCACGACGTGCGAGCGCATCGACTTCCGCCGCTGGCTGGACGCCTCGCCACAGCACCTGCACGCGTTCCGTCAGACCGAACTGCGCTGGCGTGCACTGTTGGCCCCAGCCAGACACCTAGGCGCAGACGGCTGGTACCGCCACGGGCGTGCCGCGTTCTCCCTAGGCGGCTGCTCTGTCGCGCTGGTACTGGGTGTTGCTGCCGCACTGGCGCTCGGACTCCTGGCCTGAGATCGAACCTGCCCCGCGCCTGCCCCGAACCGCTCGTGGGTGTACAGTAGCGTCACAACAACGCCATAGGAGCCTGGCAATGACCGTGACGCTGTCCCCCCTGCAGATCGACTGCGACTTCGATTCCGGCAACATCCATGTCCTGGATGCCAACGACCCGCATCAGGTGCACCTGGCTATTCGCCCCGACACCCACAGCGGCCATTATCAATGGTTCCACTTCAAGGCCAGCGGGCTGACGCCAGGGCAGCGCCACAGTTTCAGCCTCGACAATGCCCATGGCTCGTCCTATCCCAATGCCTGGGAGGGTTATCACGCGGTGGGCTCCTACGACCAACAGCACTGGTTTCGCATCCCCAGCACCTTCGACGGCACAGCCCTGACCTTCAGCTTGGACGCCGAACAGCCCATCGCCTGGTTCGCCTACTTCGAGCCCTACCCTCGCGCTCGCCACAACCAGTTGATCGAACGCGTCCTCAAGATCGACGGCGTCGAGTTGCTGGCCAGCGGGCGCAGCGTGCAAGGTCGCGATATTCCCTTGCTGCGCGCCAGCTCGGGGACGGGTACCCGGCGCAAGCTGTGGCTGATCGCCCAGCAGCATCCGGGCGAGCATATGGCCGAATGGTTCATGGAAGGCGTGATCGAACGCCTGGAATCCAAGGATCCCAGCCTTCAGCGCCTGCTCGCTGCCGCCGACCTGTACCTGATCCCCAACATGAACCCGGATGGCGCGTTCCACGGCCATCTGCGCACCAACTTCAAAGGCAAGGACCTCAACCGTGCGTGGCAGGACGCCAGCGTCGAACTCAGCCCGGAAGTGTTCTTCGCCCAGAGCCAGATGAAGCTGCACGGCGTCGACGCCTTCATCGACGTGCACGGCGACGAGGAGATCCCTCACGTGTTCACCGCCGCTTGCGAAGGCAACCCCGGTTATACGCCGCGCATCGCCGCACTCGAGGATCAGTTCCGCACCACGCTGTGTAGCCTGACACTCGACTTCCAGACCACTCACGGCTACACCCGCGACCAACCTGGCCAGGCCAACATGACCCTGGCCTGCAATGCGGTGGGCCAGGCCCACGATTGCCTGGCGCTGACCTTGGAGATGCCGTTCAAGGATCACGATGACAACCCTGACCCACGCACCGGCTGGTCGGGCGCCCGCTCGGCGGCCCTGGCCGGTGCCGTGTTGCAGACGCTGGAGCAGATGATCGCGGTTCTGCGTTGAGCCAGTCTCTTCGCTGGACATCAAGAATCGAGCTGTCCCGGTAGAACGTGGTGGGCGGAGTCGGCAGTAGGCGTTGTGATCGAACAACGGGCTGGCCGTCTTCGCGCCCGCGTTATTAGTTGAACGCACACCGCCACAGACGCGACGTGATCTCGACACAGCGTCACGGGAAAGCTATACAAATTTCGCCGTGAAGCAGAACCTACCCTAATTCTTACTCTCAAATGGCCATGTTCCCGGCGAAAACCGTCACTTTCTGATACCTTGCATAGCACACACCTTGTTGCGCAGACGCCTATGGCCGCCCTGTGTGGCCATGACGGGAGAGTTTCCTTGACCACCGCTGAAAATGCCTTCGATCAAGCCGTTGAACGTTGCGCCCAGGAACCCATCCAGATCCCTGGCAGCATCCGTTCCCACGGCTTCATGCTGGTGCTCGACGAGCAGGATCTGCGCATTCTCCAGATCAGCGAAAATGCCAGCCAATGGCTCGGCAGTACCGCCACCGACTTGATTGGCAAGACCCTGCCTACGCTGATGGAGGCCGGTTTCGATGCCCGTCGCCAACTCGAACGCCTACCCGTCGACGAGATCTTTCCCTTCCACATCGGCGACGTGAAACTGCATGATGGCGCCCCCTGGACCGATTGTCTGCGCCTGTTGGTGCATCGCCATGATCAGGTGCTGATCGCTGAATTCGAGCCCTGCATGCCGTCCGCCGGTCAAGGCGATCAAGACGACTACTACCCCTTGGTGCGCGCGTTCGTCAGCAGTCTTCAGCAGGCCAGCAGTATCGAGGAACTGCTGCAGCAGTCGGTGCAGCAGGTCAAGCGCATCACCGGCTTCGGACGGGTCAAAGCCTACCGATTCGATGCCGAGGGCAATGGCCAGGTGCTCGCCGAAGTGGCAGACGCTGGCTACCCGCGCTATCAAGGCCTTTGTTTCCCAGCCTCGGACATTCCACGCCAGGCTCGCGAGCTGTACCGCATCAACCGCATTCGCCTGATCGAAGATGCCAACTACACGCCCTCGCCCCTGCTGCCGACGCTCAACCCGCGCACAGGCAAACCCCTGGACATGAGTTTCGCCGCGCTGCGCAGCGTCTCCCCCGTTCATCTTCAATACATGCGAAACATGGGGACGCTGGCCTCGATGTCGCTGTCGATCGTGGTCGAAGGTCAGCTCTGGGGCCTGATCTCCTGCCATCATGAGCAGCCGCGCGCGGTGGACTTCCGCACCCGCGCGGCCTGCGAGTTGCTGAGCAGCGTGCTCTCGCTGCAACTCGAAGCGCACGAGGCGCACAGCGCCACGCGCACCCTGCTCGACCTGCGCCAGCGTATCGTCCACATGCTCTCGGCCATGGCCGACTATGACAGCGTCAGCGACGGCCTGCTGAGCCTGCCCGAGGTATTCCTGGACTTCGCCGACGCCACGGGCGCGGCCATCATCAGTGCCGAACGGTGCGAGCTGATCGGCAGCACGCCCAGCGAGGCGGTGATCAACGAGCTGGTGCAATGGTTGTCGCGCCGTGGCGACGATGCCGTTTTCAGTAGCGACAACCTGGGTCGCGATATCGCCGAGGTGCCAGAACTGACGAAGTACGCCGGCGGCCTGCTCGCCGTCGCGATTTCGCAGATTCACTCGCATTACCTGCTGTGGTTCCGTCCAGAGCAGGTGCGCACCGTCGATTGGGCCGGCCGACCACTCAAGGAAATCAGCGTTCAAGGTAGTCTCAGCCCGCGCCACAGCTTCGACGCCTGGCATGAAGTGGTACGCGGCTTCAGCGCCCCATGGGATGCTTTGGTGATCGACGGCGCGGGCGAACTGCGCACCGCAGTGCTGGGCATCGTGCTGCGCAAGGCCGAGGAAATGGCGCAACTGAGCGGGGAGCTGCAGCGCTCGAACAAGGAGCTCGAAGCCTTCTCCTACAGTGTCTCGCATGACCTACGTGCACCGCTGCGGCACATTGCCGGCTACTCCGAGCTGCTCGGCGAAGTCGAGGGCCAAGGCCTGTCCGAACGCGGCCAGCGCTTCCTCAAGCACATTGGCGAGGCCGCGCACTTCGCCGGCTCGCTGGTGGACAACCTGCTCAATTTCTCGCAAATGGGGCGCTCGGCATTGCGCTTGTCGGATGTCGATCTCAATGCCCTGGTGGAGAACATTCTCCAGGAGTCGGCCCCGGACTACGCCGACCGCGAGATCGAATGGCACGTCGAGCGCTTGCCCAAAGTGATCGCCGACCCGGCGTTCATCAATCTGGTCCTGCAGAATCTGATCGGTAACGCAATCAAATACACACGCGGACGGCAGCCGGCGCGGATCGAGATCGGCGCGCTCCAGCACCCCGAAACGGTCGAGGTGTTCGTACGCGACAACGGCGTGGGTTTCGACATGACCTACGCCAGCAAACTGTTCGGAGTGTTCCAGCGCCTGCACCGCATGGAGGACTTCGAAGGGACCGGCATCGGGCTGGCCAGCGTGCGCCGCATCATCGAGCGGCACGACGGTCGAGTCTGGGCCGAGGGGGAAGTCGACAAGGGCGCCACCTTCCATTTCGCCCTGCCCGTCATCCGTTAACACCTGAGGTAACCTGACACATCATGCTCAAACCGATCTTGCTGGTCGAAGACAACCCCCGTGACCTGGAGCTGACCCTCCTGGCCCTGGAACGCAGCCAGTTGGCCAACGAAGTCATCGTGCTGCGCGATGGCGCAGACGCCCTCGATTATCTGCTACGCCGCAACGCCTATGCCGACCGCGACGACGGCAACCCTGCCGTCATGCTTTTGGACCTGAAATTGCCGAAGGTCGACGGACTTGAAGTGCTCAAGGAAGTGCGCGATACGCCAGAACTGCGCAGCATCCCCACGGTGATGCTGACCTCCTCGCGCGAGGAGCCCGATCTGCTGCGTGCTTATGAACTCGGCGTCAACGCCTATGTGGTCAAGCCGGTGGAATTCAAGGAGTTCGTCGCCGCCATCTCCGACCTGGGGATTTTCTGGGCCGTACTCAACGAACCCCCACCCGGCTCGCTGCGTCTGAATCGCCGCAGCAGCAACTGAAGGCGTCCTTGATGCAGCCCACCGCATTGAACCTGCTGATGGTCGAAGACAGCTCCATGGATGCCGAGCTGAGCTTGATGCGCTTGGAGCGCAGCGGTTTTCATGTCAAGGCGCAGGTGGTATTCGATCACGCTGGGGTCGAAAAAGCCCTGCGCGAGGGCAACTTTGACCTGATCCTCTGCGATTGCGTGTTGCCCGGGTCTTCCGGCACCGACGTACTGGCCATCGCCCAGCACCTGGCGCCGGACGTGCCTTTCATCTTCCTGTCCGGCATCTATGGCGAAGAACACGCGGTGGAGATGATCCGCCTTGGCGCCACCGACTACGTGCTCAAGAAGAACCTGCCGTTGCTGCCCAAGGCTGTGCGACGGGCGCTGGCCGAAGTCCAGGAGCGTCAGCGCAGACGCCGTGCCGAGGAAGCGCTGGCCGATGTCGAGGCCCGCGCGCGCATCGCCATCGACGCCGCCGGCATGGGCACCTGGGACTACCGCCCCGCTGACGACCTGCTGCTGTGGGACGACCGCTGCAAGGCTTTGTTCGGCTTGCCCATCGACACCGAGATGAGCCTGGAGACCTTCTACGCCGGCATCCACCCCGAGGACGTGGCCTTCGTAAAGCAGGCCGTCATGCAATCGATGCAGCCTGACAGCGATGGTCACTACCGCGCCGAGTTTCGCAGCATTGCCCCCGGCAGGCCCGAGCCTCATTGGCTGCTGTCCACCGGGCAGACGCAATTCGTCGACGGTCGCTGCGTGCGCTTCTCCGGCGTGCTACAGGACATCCACACACAGCGCCAGGCCACCCAAGCGCTCAAGCAACTCAACGAAATGCTCGGCGAGCGCGTGGAGCGACGCACCCGCGAACGCGACCGCGCCTGGGAACTGTCGCAGGACTTGCTCGCGGTACTCAATAAAGACCTCACACCGGTGGCGCTGAACCCGGCCTGGGAGGCCGTGCTGGGCATCAGCCGCGAACGCCTGAGTCAGACCTCGCTGCTGCACCTGCTGCCCGAGCACGAACAAGAGGCTTTCCTGGAAGAACTCGCCGCCCTCGCCCACGGCCGCACCAGCGCCCGTTTCGTCGGCCGGATCCAGCACGCGGGCGGCCAGCAACGCTGGCTGTCCTGGGTCGTGGTACCCGAAGATACCCTGCTCTATGTGGTGGCCCGCGATATCACCAGCGAGCGCGAGTCTGCCCTCGGCCTGGCCGAAGCCAACAGTCGCCTGCGCGACCAGATTCTCGAACGCGAGCGTATCGAGGCGGCGCTGCAGCAGATGCAACGCCTGGAGGCCGTCGGCCAACTGACCGCTGGCGTGGCGCACGACTTCAACAACTTGCTGACGGTGATCCTCACAGGCGCCAGTTTCGTCGAGCGCGACCTGAACAAAGGCGACTTGGAGAAGGCGCGCAGCCGCCTGAAACACGTGCGCGAAGCCGGTGAGCGGGGTGCCAAGCTCACCTCGCAGTTGCTGTCCTTCTCCCGCCGCCAACGTCTCGAGCCCGTGCCGCTGAACATGAACCGCACGCTGGGCGGCCTCGAGGAATTGCTGCGCCGTACCTTGGGCGGCAACATCTCGGTGCGGCTGGATCTGGACGACAGCCTGTGGCAGGCGATGACCGACCCGACCCAGACCGAGATGATCATCCTGAACCTGGCAATCAACGCCCGCGATGCCATGCCGGCCGGTGGTCAGCTGACCCTGACGACGCGCAACACGCGGGTCGAGAGCCGCGCGCAGCGTCCCGAAGATCCCGAGCCAGGCGATTACGTGATGCTGTCGATCCGCGATACGGGTTGCGGCATGAGCGAGGACGTGGTGGCACGGGTATTCGAACCCTTCTTCACCACCAAGGACATCGGCAAGGGCTCCGGACTGGGCCTGGCCCAGGTGTTCGGCTTCGCCAAGCAGTCCGGGGGTGGCGTGCGCATCGAGACCACGCCCGAGGTCGGCACGCGGGTCAGTGTGTATCTGCCAGCGGTCAAGCAGATCGAGACGAGCGAGCCACAAACCACTGGTACACCCCAGACCAGTTCGTTCAACGGTCATGACCGCGTGGTCCTGCTGGTGGACGACGATCATCTGGTGCGCGACATGCTCGGCGATGTGCTGCGTCTGTACGGCTACCAAGTGCGTCAGGCGCACAGTGGCGAGCAGGCCCTGGCACTGCTCGATGAACAGATCGACCTGCTGCTGACCGACTTTGCCATGCCCGAATTCAATGGCGCGCAGTTGGCCGCGGCCGCGCGTGAGCGCTACCCACAGTTACCCGTGGTTTTTCTCACCGGCTACGCTGAACTGGAGGGTCTCGAACTGCCCGGCAGCCTGGTGATGCAAAAGCCTGTGCAAGCCGAGGAACTGACACGCGCCTTGAACGAATTGCTGGCAAACGGCTGAAGCATGAGACGGCGCGCTTCGGCGCGTCAGGCTTTTCGAGCGGAAACGAAAAATCCCCAGACCGAAGCTTCGGCTGGAGAACTTTAAATCTGGAAGGAAATGGCAGGGGCGGCTGGATTCGAACCAACGCATGGCAGGATCAAAACCTGCTGCCTTACCGCTTGGCGACGCCCCTGTAGAGAATTCACTGACAGCTGCGAGTGCTGCTGTGCTGGAATGGGCCGAACTTTACCAACAAAATTTGTCTCTGGGAAGCCCCAGCGTAAAAAAAATTGTCGGAAAACAGCAAGTTACTGGTCAGACAAGCGCACGACGTGCATTTTGTCGACCCTCCCAGCGTCTGCGCCTGACTCAGCAATCGTTTACACAACCATCCGTCGCTTTTTTACCGCTTCGCTTCAACACAATGGTCGCCGCTGATTCCAAGCAATTAACCCCACTTGCGCACCACAAGGACAGCGCCATGCCAGTCTCACACGATCTGTATCAGGACCTGCACTACCCACGCGAAATCGTTCAGCAACGCCGCCAGCATGACAAAGACCTCGACCGTCTGCTTGACGACTACACGGACATCGACAACCAGGTGCTGGCCGCCGAAGCCATTTCGGCCGGCAACTTCGAGGACGACGATCTGCGCCGTCTCAAGGAGCGCCGCCTGAGCATCAAGTTCATGATCGAGCGTCAGTTGGAACGTAAAGCCTGAACGAAGCGTGTCATCCCGTCATGCGATAGGTCCCACGCCCATTTGCGACTGGTCAAACGACGCAGGCTCGCGCAAGCTGCGTCTGCACCCGCCTCTTGGAGCCGTCACATTGCCTGCCTGGATGCCCACTGCGCTGCGTCAACTGGCTCAGCGCCCGCAAACATCCGATACCGATCGGACCCTGATCTCGCACTTCACGTCTTTGGCCCAGGCTCGCGGTTATCGTCTAAACGATAGCCAACGCCAGGTCATCGACTGCATGGCCACTGAGCTTGCCGCACTGCCCCACGGCAAGGCTCGCAGCCTCTACCTGCATGGTTCGGTAGGCCGCGGCAAGAGCTGGCTCCTCGATGGCTTCTATCAAGCGGTGCCTGTCGCGGCCAAGAAGCGCCTGCATTTCCACGATTTCTTCGCTCGGCTGCACCAAGGCATGCATGAGCACCGCAGCCAGCCCGACGCCCTCGCGGCCACCCTCAACGCGCTGCTGGGCGAGTGCCAGGTGCTGTGCTTCGATGAATTCCACGTCCACGATATCGGCGACGCAATGCTGCTCACCCGGCTATTCGGCGCTCTGTTCGAGCGCGGCGTGTTCCTGCTGCTCACCTCCAACTACGCGCCGGAAGGCTTGCTGCCAAACCCGCTGTACCATCAACGCTTCGAGCCGGTGATTCGCTTGATCAACGCGCGCATGCAGGTGCTGGAAGTGGGCGGCGATACCGACTTTCGCACATTGCCGGCCAACCGCCAGCAGCAGCGCTTCACCCAGGGGCGATTCGTCTGGCCTGCTGAAGCTGCGCAGCGCCAGGCCCTGGCACTGCCCGAGGTGCAGCCGCAGCTCCTGGAGGTCAACCGGCGTCCGCTGCGCGCCCTGTATAGCCAAGACCGACAGGTGATGTTCGCCTTCGACGATTTGTGCGAGCAGCCTACGGCGGTGATCGACTACCTGGCCCTGGCTGAGCGTTTCGATGACTGGATCATCGACGGACTGGACGATCTGTCGAACTGTTCGCTCGCCGCACAGCAGCGTTTCATCAACCTGATCGATGTCTTGTACGACCAGGACAAGCGCCTGCAGGTGCTGGCCAAGCACAGCCTCGACCAAAGCCTGGGCGGCGCGATCGCCGACCTGATGCGCACCCGCAGCCGCCTGGGTCAATTGCAGCAGACCGGCCCACTCACCTAGACTCATCCCGCCCGAGGCAAACCCGCCAGCACCTGTTCGATTTCACCCAGCACCGCCACATCGTCCAGCGTCGACGGTGGCACGTAGTCCTGGCCATCGGCGATCTTGCGCAACACAGCCCGCAGGATCTTGCCCGAGCGGGTCTTGGGCAGGCGCTTGACCACACGCACGCGCTGGAAGCACGCCAACGCACCGATCTGCTCGCGTACGCTGGCCACCAGTTCGGCCTGGACCTGCTGCTCACCGATGCCCTGCCCGTCCTTGAGCACCACCAGTGCCAGCGGCACCTGCCCTTTGATCTCGTCGTGCACGCCAATCACGGCACACTCGGCGACGGCTGGATGCTGCGCCACCAGATCCTCCATCTCACCGGTGGACAAGCGATGGCCGGAGACGTTGATCACGTCATCGGTGCGACCCATGATGTAGACGAAACCCTCGTCGTCCAGATAACCGCCATCACCGGTGTGGTAATAGCCGGGGTAGCGCTGCAGGTATGCCTGCACGTAGCGCGAATGGTCGCCCCATAACGTCTGACTGCAGCCTGGCGGCAACGGCAGGGCGATGACGATGGCGCCTTGCTGGTTCGCCGCCACGGGGCGTCCTTCGTCGTCCAGCACCTGCACGTGGTAGCCCGGCACCGCACGATTGCTCGACCCCGGGCGCGCTGCACTGCCTTCCAGGCCTACGCAGGGCGCGGTCACCGGCCAGCCCGTCTCGGTCTGCCACCAGTGATCGTGCACCGGCTTGCCCGTGACCCCCTCGAGCCACTCATGCGTAGCCGAGTCGAGTTTCTCCCCAGCCAGGAACAGCTGGCGCAGCGAACTCAGGTCGTGACTGCGGACCCCCTCGCCGTGCGGGTCCTCCTTGCGGATCGCGCGCATGGCCGTGGGCGCGCAGAACAGCCCATTGACCCGGTACTGTTCGACAATCCGCCAATAGGCCGCCGCGTCCGGCGTGCGAATCGGCTTCCCTTCGTACAGCACCGTGGTGCACCCGCACATCAGCGGGCCATAGACGATCAGCGAATGCCCGACCACCCAGCCGACATCGGAAATGCCCCACCACACATCGCCCGCCTGCATGCCGTAGACATGGCGCATGGCGTAGCACAGCGCGACCGCATTGCCGCCGTTCTCGCGCACGATGCCTTTGGGTTTTCCGGTGGTGCCGGAGGTGTACATGATGTACAGCGGATCACCGGCGTCCAGCACCACCGGTGCTACCGATTGCGCGCCAGCGACGGCTGCCTCCCAATCAAGGTCGCGACCAGGCTCAAGCGCGGCCGTGGCCTGAGGTCGCTGCAACACCACCACGTGCCGAGGTTGATGCCGGGCCAGCAGCAAGGCCCGATCGACCAGCGGCTTGTATTCGATCACCCGATCGAACTCCAGGCCGCAGGAGGCGGTGAGCACCAGCGCTGGACGTGCATCATCGATGCGCAGGGCCAGTTCATTGGCGGCGAACCCGCCGAACACCACTGAATGCACCGCACCGATCCGCGCGCAGGCGAGCATGGCCATGGCCGCCTGCGGCACCATGGGCATGTAGATGATCACGCCATCGCCTTTGCCCACCCCCAGCTCACACAGCAGTCCTGCCAGACGCGCCACCTCATCGCGCAACTGGGAGTATGTGAAGCGCTGGGTGACACCCGTCACGGGCGAGTCGTAGATCAACGCCACCTGCTCGCCGCGTCCCAACTCGATCTGTCGATCCAACGCCAGATAGCTGCTGTTCAAGCGGCCGTCGGCGAACCAGCGCTGAGTGCCGTCGGCATTGGTTTGCAAGGTGACGCTGGGCGTGCGGTACCAGGCGAGCGAATCGGCCTGGGCCTGCCAGAAGCGGGCGGGGTCGGCAATGGACTGGGCATAGCTGTGCTGATAGGTCATTGGTTCGCAACCCGTTACTTGTTGTTATCGAAGGGCCAGCCTTGAGTATGGCCCGCCGCGGCCGAGGCGCAATCGGACTTGGCTCGCAACCCTTGTGCAGATTTGCAATGCCCCGGTCGGGCACTAGAATGGCCGTCCAACGCCTCATAGACGCCCCGCATGCACAGCCTCGAAGACCTCAAAGCCGGCCGCCTTCACGGCCTTACCCGCCTGGACCTGTGCCAGGGCCTGAGCGAATTCCCCCGGGAAATCTTCGCACTGGCCGACACCCTCGAAGTCCTCAACCTCACCGGCAACGCCCTGCACGACCTGCCCGAGGACTTGCACCGGCTGACTCGGCTGAGGGTACTGTTCTGCTCGGAAAACCGTTTCGAGCACGTGCCCCGCGCTGTCGGTCGCTGCGAGCGCCTGGAGACGGTGGGCTTCAAGAGCAACCGTATCCACCAGCTCGACGCACACGCCTTGCCCGCCAGCCTGCGCGCGCTGGTGCTGACTGATAACCGGCTGGAACGCCTTCCCGAGGCATTGGGCGACTGCTCGCAACTGCAGAAACTCATGCTGGCCGGCAACCGCCTGACCGCCCTGCCCGATAGCCTGGCGCGCTGCGAACGACTGGAGCTGCTGCGCATCGCCAGCAACCGCCTCACCGCCCTGCCCGACTGGCTGCTGCGCATGCCCCGTCTGGCTTGGCTGGCCTACGCCGACAACCCGCTGCCTCAAGCACTGCGCGCACCGGCGGTGCAGGCGAGCTGCCCGCGCATCCACTGGGCACACATCGCATTAGGCAAGGAGCTCGGGCGCGGCGCCTCAGGCCTGATCCACCTGGCCCATCGGCATGCGCATCCAGACCCGGTCGCGGTGAAGCTCTACAAAGGCGAAATCACCAGCGACGGCTCGCCGCTGGCCGAAATGATTGCCTGCCTGGCCGCAGGCGATCATCGTCAGTTGGTGCGAGTGATCGGGCGCATCGACGATCATCCACTGCAACGCCCAGCGCTGGTGATGCAGTTGATCGACCCCAACTGGTTCAATCTCGCAGGCCCTCCGAGCCTGGGCAGTTGCACCCGCGACAGCTATCCCGACGCGCGGCGACTGGCGCTACCCGCCGCGCGCCGTCTGCTCGCCGGCATCGCCTCGGTATCTGCGCACCTGCATGCGCGTGGGATCAACCACGGCGACCTGTACGCCCACAACATCCTCTGCGACACCGAAGGTGATTGCCTGCTCGGCGACTTCGGCGCCGCCTCGTTCCATCCGCCTAGCACGGACACCGAAACGGCAGCCGTCGAGCGGCTCGAAGTACGGGCCTTCGGTATTCTGATCGAAGAATTGCTCGACGGCTGCGACCAGGACGACACATCGCTGCGCAGCCTGGCGCAGCGCTGCCAACAGGCCGATGTCAGCGCTCGGCCAGGCTTTGCTCAGCTCGTGCAATGGCTGAGCAGATGACGCCTGAGCCCGGCGATCAAGTCGGTCTGGGTGATGACCCCGGCTAGCCTGTGCTCATCGAGCACCAGCAGACAGTGAACGCCGTGCTCGCTGAGCAGGGGCAGCAAGCCTTCCAGCGGATGGTCGCTGCCGACGCTGACAAGCCGCTGGCTCATCACTTGAGCCACGCGTAGCGGCCGGCGACCGAACATCCCGCGCCAACCCAGGCGTCCACGCGCCATGACCGCTGACAGCAGATCGCCCAGCTCGACCACGCCTACCACCTGATCGCCTTCGCGCACAGGCAGCGTCTTCAAATGATGCTGAGCCATCAATGCGCATGCCTGCTCCAGCGTGGTCTCGGGCGCTGCGACCTGCACGTCCCGCGACATGACCGAGGCCGCGGTGAAGCCGCCGACCGTACGCCGCAACGCGCGCTGTTCGGTGGCCCGGATGATGCGTTCGAGCTCATCAGGGGTGACGTCGACGAACTCGCCGAGGTCTTCCAGGGCCTGATCAAGATCGGCCCGGCTGATACCGACGCGCTCGGCAGGCGCCGGATCATGGGTGTGATGCAGGTCTTTGAGCGGCGCCGCAGCTCTGGGATAGCGCACGCCGGTCAGACGGTTGTAAAGCACGGCCACGATCACCAGGATCACGGCGTTGAGCATCACCGGCTCGAGCAGATGATCGCCCAGTGACACCAACCCCGGATCGGCCAGCACCGCACTGACGGCCACCCCGCCCCCCGGCGGATGCAGACAGCGCAGCGGGCACATCAATAGCAGCGACACGCCCAGCGCCAGTGCGGCAACCCACAATTGCCCGCCCAGGGCCTCGCGCAGCAGTAGCCCAAGCAGCGCAGCCACGGCATAACTGCCTAACACTGGCCATGGCTGGGCCAAGGGGCCGGAGTGCACAGCGAACACCAGTACTGCCGAAGCCGCCAGTGGCCCCAGCAGGTGCAGGGCGATAGAGGGGCCGTATGCCAGGCTGCACAGCCAGCCGGCCAGGAACAGCGCCACCAGTGCGCCGACGCCAGCGCGCAGCCACTGGCCGGGCGGAATGTTCAAGGACGCTGGCAACAGGTGACGCAGACGACGTTCAGCAGGCGGGACAGACATGGGCGCGAACAGGTTCCTGAGGGTTAAGCAAGGGAGCGCGCCCAGCCAACGAGCGTAAGCCGGCCGCAGATTCGAAGGTGGGCCATTCTGCCGCTTGGCATGCAGCACGACCACCGCAAAAACGTGAGCCAGGGCCACAGTTTTTTTGATCTGTTAATGCTCGGAGCTTCCTATCGCCAAGCAAGGGCTGAATCGATCGGTCCAGCACGCCTGAGTTTTCCCTTTCACGACAATGAGTTGTAATCCTTGATCGACGTCAGTATTACTTGAGTGACGCCCGCCGACAAACGCGGTTTTCGACGCACTTGATTCCACCTCGGAATGAACTTCACCTCACCCCACTGGAAATGCCCGTCATGTCCAAACGCCTGATGCCCTCCACCACCGCCCTGCAGTGCTTTGAAGCGGCAGCCCGCCACCTGAGTTTCACCCGCGCGGCACAGGAGCTTCACCTCACCCAGAGCGCGGTGAGCAAGCAGGTGGCGCAGCTCGAGGACATGCTCTGTCACCCGCTGTTCCAGCGCATCCGCCGGCGCCTGCACCTGACGCCCGCCGGGGCGCTGTACCTCACCGAAGTGAACAAGATCCTCACCCAGATCGACATGTCCAGCCGCTACATCCTCAGCTACGGCGACGAGACCGAGGTGCTACGCATCGCCACCCAACCCACCTTTGGCGCGCGCTGGCTGGTACCGCACCTCAAAGGCTTCGGCGAACGCTACCCACGCATTCACCTGGATGTGCGCAACGAACTGGAGCCGTTCGATCTGGTGCAGGCCAAGGCTGACATCGCGTTTTTCTTCGGCCAGGGCACCTGGCCGGGCGCGACCTGTCTGGAGCTGTTCAGCGAGGAAGTGGTGCCGGTGTGCGCCCCAACGCTGCTGCACAGTCACCGCTTCGACAGCGCCCAGTCACTGACCGAGCACCGTCTGCTGCAATGCGCCTCACGCCCGGAGGCCTGGCACGAATGGTTCCTGGGTCTGGGCCTGGAGAGTCAGAACAGCTATCACGGCCCGCGCTTCGACACCTTCTACCTGTGCATCCGCGCCGCCATCGCCGGCTGCGGCATCGCGCTGATTCCGCGTTACCTGGTGGCCGAAGAACTGCAAGAAGGCAAGCTGGTGGTGCCTTGGGATCATCCGCTGCCCAGCAACGGCCGACACTTCATGGCCCATGCCGAACACGCTGCCGAAGTGCCCAAGGTCAGGGCCTTCGTGGCGTGGATTCAGGAGCGCGTGGCAGCAGGGGCTTGACCGCCGCGAACCACACATCATCGGGGTCAGGAATTGAGGGAATGACCCCAATCGAATAATTCGTTTGCCCGGCGTGGCCCGTCACGCTTGGATAACGCGACATTCGAACAAGGTTACGCGTGCCCATGAATCAGGACAGTATCAGCCAGTCCATCGCCATCGTTCACCCCATCACCCTCTCTCACGGCCGCAACGCCGAAGTGTGGGATACCGACGGCAAGCGCTACATCGATTTCGTCGGCGGAATCGGCGTGCTCAACCTGGGTCACTGCAATCCGGCGGTGGTCGAAGCGATCCAGGCCCAGGCTGCCCGCCTGACCCATTACGCGTTCAACGCCGCGCCCCATGCCCCGTACCTGGCGTTGATGGAACGCTTGAGTACGTTCGTTCCACTCAGCTATCCGCTGGCCGGCATGCTCACCAACAGCGGTGCCGAGGCGGCCGAGAACGCTTTGAAGGTCGCCCGCGGCGCGACCGGCAAACGCGCGGTGATTGCCTTCGACGGCGGCTTCCATGGTCGCACCCTGGCCACCCTGAACCTGAACGGCAAAGTGGCGCCCTACAAGCAGCGAGTCGGCGAGCTGCCCGGCCCCGTCTACCACCTGCCTTATCCTAGCGCCGATACCGGCGTCACCTGTGACCAGGCGCTCGCTGCGCTGGAGCGCCTGTTCAGCGTGGAAATTGCCGTCGAAGACGTGGCGGCATTCATCTTCGAACCCGTTCAGGGCGAAGGCGGCTTTCTCTCCCTCGACCCAGCGTTCGCCCAGGCCCTGCGCCGGCTGTGCGACAGCCATGGCATCCTGCTGATCGCCGACGAGATCCAGTCGGGATTCGGCCGCACCGGACAGCGCTTCGACTTCCCTCGCCTAGGCATAGAGCCGGATCTGCTGTTGCTGGCCAAGAGCATCGCCGGCGGCATGCCACTGGGCGCCGTGGTGGGTCGCCGCGAACTGCTCGGCGCCTTGCCCAAGGGCGGGCTGGGCGGCACCTACTCAGGCAATCCAATGGCCTGCGCGGCGGCACTGGCCAGCTTGGAGCAGATGAGCGACACGAACCTGGCCACGTGGGGTGAACGACAGGCCCAGGCCATCGCGCAGCGCCACCAACGCTGGCAGCAGGTCGGGCTGTGTCGGTACCTGGGACGACTGACTGGCGTCGGTGCCATGCGCGGCGTCGAACTGGTCAATCAGGACGGCAGTCCGGCGCCCGCGCAATTGGCCCAAGTGCTGGAACGCGCAAGGGCGCGCGGCTTGCTATTGATGCCCAGCGGCAAGGCCCGCCACATCATTCGCCTGCTGGCCCCGCTGACCATCGAGCCACACGTGCTCGAACAGGGCCTGACGATTCTCGAACAGTGCCTGGCGGAACTGGACTGAGGCTTAAAGACCCAGTTCCTGCGGCGTGAGCATGTCCGATTCGAACGCGATCCAGCCGCCTTCGAGTTCGGCATGGCCGTTGACGATGGGGCCGTAGTACACTAGGCCGTTCTCCAGCGTGACGCAGATGTGCGTGGCGGACTTCTCGGGTGCGGCCAGGGTGCCGACGAAATGCACTTTCTTGAGGGTTTCGGTCACTGCCTCCAGGCCGACACGCATGCCGGGATGCTCCGAAGCCTCGGCGTCTCCGCCTCGATCTTCAGCGCTGATGGTCACGGTGGCGATGTACGGATACTGGGTGCTCAAGCGCGAGTCCTCGGGGTGCGAGTGAAGGGGCGCGTAGAGTACGGCAGGCGCTCGCCCTTGTCTCTAGCCAACCGACGGGCCAAGCGGGAGATGATCTGCAGGGCCCGATCTGTTAGGGTGCCCCGCGATGCACGCCCCACCAGACGAGGACACTCCGTGAGCGCCGAACAACCCCTGATCGCCGACCTGTTCGAGGTCGACAAACGCTTGACCCTCAAACCTGTCGTGGACTTCAACGCCTACCTGCGCAACGTCTTCGCTGACGGCCCTTGCCGCTGCCATCGCTGCCTCGAACTGAACGGCGACGAAAGCGGCTTCAGTCACCGTCACACCTTCACCTTCGACGATCGGACGGTGCACCGCCGCTTCGCCAACAGCGCGGGCAGCGACATACTGCAGATGCTGAAGAAGGCTTGGCTGTCGTACACCAAGAATGAGCTGCCACTGGCCGGTCAGCTCGACCTGGACACCGTACGCACCTTCACCGACGCCGCCCTGCATGCGCGCCTGCTGGCCCTGCTGCCGGCCAGCGGTCTGGCCCGCGAGGTCGAAGGTGCCTGGATGCTGCAGGCCCAGGTCGACTGAAGCGCCTGCAGCCTATCCCATTCAGTGCTGCTCGCCCGCTCGCTTGAGCAGCTTCTTGCAGCGATCGGACAAGTGCACCACTCGCAGGTGCTTGCCCGCCTTGGCATAACGCTCGCGCAAGGTCTGCAAGGCGGCGATCGCCGAATAGTCGACGAAGCTCAGGTGCTTGCAGTCCAGCGTGACGTTGGCCGGATCCTGGGCGGGGTCGAACTGATTGAGAAACGGCGTGGTCGAGGCGAAGAACAGCGTGCCGTGCACCTGGTAGCGCTTGCCGCCTTCGCCATCCTCATGGCTGTCGGCATACAGCTCGCGGGCATGCTGCCAGGCGAAGTTGATCGCCGCGATGACGATACCGAACATCACGGCCATGGCCAGGTCGGTAAGCACCGTCACCACCGTCACCGCGACGATCGCCAGCACGTCGCTCAGCGGCACCTTGTGCAACACCCGCAGGGAGGCCCAGGCGAAGGTCTGCTGGGCGACCACGAACATCACGCCCACCAGCGCGGCCAGCGGAATTCGCTCGATCAGCGGCGACAGGAACAGCACGAACAATAGGATCATCACCCCTGCCACCACACCAGAGAGCCGTCCGCGCCCGCTGGAACTGAGGTTGATCACCGTCTGACCGATCATCGCGCAGCCGCCCATGCCGCCGCACAGCCCCGAGACCATGTTGGCTGCGCCCAATGCCACGCATTCTCGGTCGGGAAAGCCACGACTCTCGGTGATTTCGTCGGTAAGGTTGAGGGTCAGCAGGGTTTCCAGCAGGCCCACCATGGCCATCAGCACGGCATAGGGCGCGATGATCTTCAGCGTCTCCAGGCTCCAGGGCACATCCGGCCAGGCCAGTTGCGGCAGACCACCGGCGATGCGCGCCATGTCGCCGAGGGTGCGGGTCGGCAGTTCGAACAGGTAGACCAGCAGTCCCACCCCGAGGATCGCCACCAGTGCTGGCGGCACCGCGCGGGTGAGTTTCGGCAGCAGGTAGACCACCAGCATGGTCAAGGCCACCAGTGCGACCATCAGGTACAGCGACAGGCCGTTGAGCCACTGCTCGCCGTCCTTGAAGTGCTCGAGCTGGGCCATGGCGATGACGATCGCCAGACCGTTGACGAAACCGAGCATGACCGGATACGGCACCAGGCGCACCAGCTTGCCCAGGCGCAACACGCCAAACAGGATCATCACCACCCCGCCCAGCAGTACGGTCGCCAACAGGTACTGGGCACCGTGCTGCACCACCAGGGCGACGATCACCACCGCCATCGACCCGGCAGCGCCTGAGATCATGCCTGGACGCCCGCCGAACAACGCGGTCAGCGTACAGATGATGAACGCGCCATACAGGCCCATGAGCGGGTTCAAGTGCGCCACCAAGGCGAAGGCAATGCACTCCGGCACCAGGGCGAACGAGGTGGTCAGGCCGGCGAGCACGTCGGCGCGAAGTCGAGCAGGTTTCATGACAATCCTGTGAGAGGTCTGCTCAGAGCCAAGCCACAAGGCCTCACTGGAGCAGGAACGAAAGGAAGGGGCGCGATGTTACGGAATTTGTCAGGCAGCGGCCACCGTGGTTCCCGTCCAGGTGACCTTGCTTTCATATCGCTGTGATCCAGACCCGGCACGATCCAGGCAAATTTGCCATCATGTGTGTTCCATCTGTGGAGACCATCCCCATGCCGCTACGCCCCCTCGTCGCCGCCCTGCTGCTGGCGGCCAGCCTCAGCGCCAGCGCCGCCACCGAAGTGCTGCCCCTGCAGCACCGCAGCAGCGCCGAACTGCTGCCCACCGCCCAGTCGTTTTTGGGCAAGGACGGCACGGTGAGCGCCTTCGAAGACAAGCTGATCGTCAACGCCAGCCCCGAGCGCATCGATGATCTGCGCAGCCTGCTGCAACAACTCGACACCGCGCCCAGGCGCCTGCTGATCAGCGTCGACAATGACGACAGCAACTACCAGGACACCCGCGGCAACGCGCGGATCATCCAGTACGGCACCCGCAACCGCGAAGGCGGACTGCAGCAGATCCAGGCCAGCGAAGGCCAGCCTGCCTTGATCCAGACGGGCAAGAGCATCCCCGTCACCAGCACCTCCAGCGACGGCTATGGTCGTGTGCAGAGCGACACCCGCTACCGCAATGTGACCCAGGGCTTCTATGTCACGCCCAGCGTGACGGGTGAAACGGTTCGTCTGCAAATCAGCACCAATAACGATCGAATGAGCCAGGAACGTCCGGATGTAGTGAATGTGCAGAGCACCGACACGACGGTCACCGGCAAGCTGGGCCAATGGATCGATCTGGCGGGGTACAACCAGCAGAGTGACGCCAACACCGCGCCTTCCACCCTCACCTACAGCACCCAACGCGGCGAAAACATGACCCTTCGGGTAAAAGTCGATCTTGTGGACTGATCCCACGTCGTTCGAGGCCTCGACCAAAGGCCTGAAAAGTGACTATGGAGTCGTATTAGACCAAAGATGTAGTGCCAACAGAAAACCACTACAAAACGTTTGACAGGGTAATTTCGCCAGGGGCATGATGGCCCCGCTCCCGCTGATCAGGGGCCCTGAGAAGGGCCTTGCCGCGCGCTTTCGCTGCTTTGACATCCGCCCCCTGACTGCGCGCCCGGAGCATCAGCACACTTACCTTCAAGATCGATGCGACGAGGTTTATTTCCATGGCACTGACACGCGAACAGCAAATTGCAGCCCTCGAGAAAGACTGGGCCGAGAACCCGCGCTGGAAAGGCGTGACCCGTACCTATACCGCCGCCGATGTCGTTCGCCTACGCGGCTCCCTGCAGCCGGAACATACGCTGGCTCGCCTGGGCGCCGAAAAACTGTGGAAGCTGGTCACCCAAGGGGCCCACCCGTCCTTCCGCCCAGAAAAAGATTTCGTCAACTGCATGGGCGCCCTCACCGGCGGCCAGGCCGTGCAGCAGGTAAAAGCCGGCATCCAGGCCATCTACCTGTCGGGCTGGCAGGTGGCTGCCGACAACAACTCCGCTGAGTCCATGTACCCTGACCAATCGCTGTACCCGGTCGACTCGGTACCGACCGTGGTCAAGCGCATCAACAACGCGTTCCGCCGTGCCGACCAGATCCAGTGGAAAGCCGGCAAGAATCCAGGCGACGAAGGCTACATCGATTACTTCGCGCCGATCGTGGCCGACGCCGAAGCCGGTTTCGGCGGCGTGCTGAATGCCTACGAGCTGATGAAGAACATGATCGAGGCAGGCGCCGCTGGCGTTCACTTCGAAGACCAGCTGGCCTCGGTGAAAAAATGCGGCCACATGGGCGGCAAAGTATTGGTGCCTACCCAGGAAGCTGTTCAAAAGCTGGTGGCTGCGCGCCTGGCTGCCGACGTATCGGGCGTACCCACCATCATCCTGGCCCGCACAGACGCCAACGCTGCCGACCTGCTGACCAGCGACTGCGACCCGTACGATCAGCCTTTCGTCATTGGCGAACGCACCCGCGAAGGCTTCTACAAGGTGCGCGCCGGTCTCGACCAGGCCATCGCCCGCGGCCTGGCCTATGCGCCGTACGCCGATCTGATCTGGTGTGAAACCGCAAAACCGGATCTGGACGAAGCACGCCGCTTCGCCGAAGCGATCAAGAAGGAATACCCGGACCAGATCCTGTCTTACAACTGCTCGCCATCCTTCAACTGGAAGAAGAATCTGGACGACGCCACCATCGCCAAATTCCAGCGCGAGCTGTCGGCCATGGGCTACAAGCACCAGTTCATCACCCTGGCGGGTATTCACAACATGTGGCACGGCATGTTCAATCTGGCGCACGACTACGCCCGCAACGACATGACCGCCTATGTGAAGCTGCAGGAGCAGGAATTCGCCGACGCCAGCAAGGGCTACACCTTCGTGGCGCACCAGCAGGAAGTGGGTACCGGTTACTTCGATGACATGACTACTGTGATTCAGGGTGGGGCGTCGTCGGTAACTGCACTGACCGGCTCTACCGAGGAAGAACAGTTCCACTGACTGTCAATGGCTCGATAGAAGCCCGGCGCTCGCAAAAGCGCCGGGCTTCGTCGTTTTATCTGCCCGCGTCCTCTACAGCAGTCATCGGCAACACTGACAACTTTTCTCCTGGTACCCACATCACCAGGCGAGCCCGCGCCTCTAGCCGGATGCCGAGGCAGAACCCAGAATCAGGTCTATGCTTGGGGCAGCACAGCCAGCAAGGACCGTCTCATGCCTCGTCCAAGCCAACGCGTTGATGCCCGCGCGACCGCCTGCTACCGCCTCTTCAACGAGGCTCTCCGAGCTCATCGCTCCCACGCACCACTATCCTTTGCCAAAACATTGATCCAGCGCGGTACGCGCGCGGCCGGAAACTGCTAGAACGAGAGTTTTTCTCATTTGCAAGTGACATATTTGCGAAGGAGGTCAGTTGCACAACAGAACTGCGAATAAACAGCATCTCAGCTAAATGCTATTAATTATCATTACTGATATCGGGATTCATTACAGCGTCAGGGAAACATAATTAACGAAACGGGTCAGAATCCCCTAAAATCAAGGCCTTCAGCGATTTACGAAAGATTTTTGTTCTTAATCCTACGAATAATTTTGCGCTGGAAATTTTACTTGCTGTGGGTTTACCCATAAAATCAGCGCGATTGATTCAGCTGCGACATTTGGTCACTGCGTCCGCGACACCGCGTCGCCGCTTTACTTATTTCAGACTGCAGAGCTGGGTCTCTGTATAAGGATTTCAAGCATGTCCGATTCGGCAGGACTCATCGCCCATAACTGGGGCTTTGCCATCTTCCTTCTGGGTGTCGTCGGCCTGTGTGCCTTCATGCTCGGCCTGTCCAGCCTGCTCGGGAGCAAGGCTTGGGGTCGCGCCAAGAACGAACCCTTCGAATCCGGCATGCTGCCCGTCGGCAGCGCCCGTCTGCGCCTTTCCGCAAAATTCTATCTGGTCGCGATGCTGTTCGTGATCTTCGATATCGAAGCCCTCTTTCTCTTTGCATGGTCTGTGTCCGTCCGCGAAAGCGGCTGGACCGGATTCGTCGAAGCACTCGTTTTCATAGCAATTCTGTTGGCAGGTCTTGTCTACCTATGGCGCGTCGGAGCTCTTGACTGGGCACCCGAAAGTCGCCGCAAGCGGCAAGCGAAGCTGAAACAATGAGGCTTTGGCAATGCAATACAATCTCACCAGAATCGATCCGGATGCCCCCAACGAGCAATACCCGGTAGGCGATCGGGAAACCGTCACCGACCAACTGCTCGAAGACCAGGTCCACAAGAACATCTATATGGGGAAACTCGAAGATGTGCTGCGTGGCGCGGTCAACTGGGGTCGCAAGAACTCCCTGTGGCCGTACAACTTTGGCCTGTCCTGCTGCTACGTGGAAATGACCACGGCCTTCACGGCGCCCCACGACATCGCCCGCTTCGGCGCCGAAGTCATCCGGGCCTCGCCGCGTCAGGCCGACTTCATGGTCATCGCCGGTACCTGCTTCGTGAAGATGGCGCCGATCATCCAGCGCTTGTACGAGCAGATGCTCGAACCCAAGTGGGTCATCTCCATGGGCTCGTGCGCCAACTCCGGCGGCATGTATGACATCTACTCGGTCGTTCAGGGGGTCGACAAGTTCCTCCCCGTGGACGTCTACGTGCCTGGCTGCCCGCCACGCCCTGAGGCGTTCCTGCAGGGCTTGATGCTGCTGCAGGAGTCGATCGGCCAGGAACGACGCCCGCTTTCCTGGGTAGTGGGTGATCAAGGCATCTACCGTGCCGAGATGCCCGCCCAGAAAGACCTGCGTCGTGAGCAGCGCATTGCCGTCACTAACCTGCGCAGCCCCGACGAAGTCTGATCCAGCGACCTGCCGCCCGCTCCTCGAGGAGCCGGCGGCCTGGCTTCATTCTTAACGCTGACCCAAAGCGACCGAGACCATGACAGCGGACAACGCTATTTTCATTCCGCCCTACAAGGCAGACGACCAGGATGTGGTCGTCGAATTGCACAACCGTTTTGGCGCCGAAGCATTCGTCGCCCAGGAAACCCGCACCGGCATGCCCGTGCTGTGGGTCAAGCGCGCCCAGCTCAAAGAGGTGCTCAGCTTCCTGCGCGGTGTCGCCAAACCGTACAGCATGCTGTACGACCTGCACGGCGTCGACGAACGCCTGCGTACCCAGCGCCGCGGCTTGCCGGCGGCCGATTTCAGCGTGTTCTACCATCTGTTGTCGGTCGAGCGTAACAGCGACGTGATGATCAAGGTGTCGCTGAGCGAAGGTGACCTGAACCTGCCTTCGGTCACCGGCATCTGGCCCAACGCCAACTGGTACGAGCGCGAAGTGTGGGACATGTTCGGCATCGACTTCGCCGGCCACCCACACCTGAGCCGCATCATGATGCCGCCGACCTGGGAAGGTCACCCGCTGCGCAAGGACTACCCTGCCCGCGCCACCGAGTTCGACCCCTACAGCCTGACCCTGGCCAAGCAGCAGCTCGAAGAAGAGTCGGCACGCTTCAATCCAGAGGCCTGGGGCATGAAACGCCAGGGCGCCAACGAGGACTACATGTTCCTCAACCTCGGCCCCAACCACCCTTCGGCCCACGGTGCCTTCCGTATCGTCCTTCAATTGGACGGCGAAGAGATCGTCGACTGTGTGCCGGACATCGGTTACCACCACCGTGGTGCCGAGAAGATGGCCGAGCGCCAGTCCTGGCATAGCTTCATCCCCTACACCGACCGCATCGACTACCTGGGCGGGGTGATGAACAACCTGCCCTACGTACTGGCGGTCGAGAAGCTGGCCGGGATCCAGGTGCCGCAGAAGGTCGACGTGATCCGCATCATGCTCGCCGAGTTCTTCCGCATCACCAGCCACCTGCTGTTCCTGGGTACCTACATCCAGGACGTCGGCGCCATGACTCCGGTGTTCTTCACCTTCACCGACCGCCAGCGCGCCTACACCGTGATCGAAGCGATCACCGGTTTCCGCCTGCACCCGGCCTGGTACCGCATCGGTGGCGTCGCCCACGACCTGCCGCGCGGCTGGGACAAGCTGGTCAAGGACTTCGTCGAATGGCTGCCCAAGCGCCTGGACGAGTACACCAAGGCGGCCCTGCAAAACAGCATCCTCAAGGGCCGGACCATCGGCGTCGCGGCCTACAACACCCAGGAAGCCCTGGCGTGGGGCACCACCGGTGCCGGCCTGCGCTCTACCGGTTGCGACTTCGACCTGCGCAAAGCCCGCCCGTACTCCGGCTACGAGAACTTCGAGTTCGAAGTGCCGCTGGCCCACAACGGCGATGCCTACGATCGCTGCATGGTCCGTGTCGAGGAAATGCGCCAGAGCATCCGCATCATCGACCAGTGCTTGCGCAACATGCCGGAAGGCCCGTACAAGGCGGACCACCCGCTGACCACGCCGCCGCCCAAAGAGCGCACTCTGCAGCACATCGAAACCCTGATCACCCACTTCCTGCAAGTCTCGTGGGGCCCGGTCATGCCGGCCAACGAGTCGTTCCAGATGATCGAGGCGACCAAGGGCATCAACAGTTACTACCTGACGAGCGATGGCGGCACCATGAGCTACCGCACCCGCATCCGTACGCCGAGCTACCCGCACCTGCAGCAGATCCCTTCGGTGATCAAGGGCAGCATGGTCGCCGACCTCATTGCGTACCTGGGCAGTATCGACTTCGTTATGGCTGACGTGGACCGCTAAGCATGAACAGCACGCTGATCCAAACCGACCGTTTCGCCCTGAGCGAAACCGAGCGCTCGGCCATCGAGCACGAGATGCACCACTACGAGGACCCGCGCGCGGCGTCCATCGAAGCCCTGAAGATCGTGCAGAAGGCGCGCGGCTGGGTGCCGGACGGCGCCATCTACGCCATCGGCGAGGTGCTGGGCATCCCGGCCAGCGATGTCGAAGGCGTCGCCACCTTCTATAGCCAGATCTTCCGTCAACCGGTCGGTCGCCACATCATCCGCGTCTGCGACAGCATGGTCTGCTACATCGGCGGCCATGAATCGGTGGTCAGCCAGATCCAGAGCGAGCTGGGCATCGGCCTCGGCCAAACCACTGCCGACGGACGTTTCACCTTGCTGCCGGTGTGCTGCCTGGGCAACTGCGACAAAGCCCCGGCGCTGATGATCGACGACGACACCTTCGGCGATGTGCAGCCGGCTGGCGTTTCCAAACTGCTGGAGGGCTACGCATGACCATCACTTCCTTCGGCCCGGCCAACCGCATCGCGCGTGCGGCCGAAACTCATCCGCTGACCTGGCGCCTGCGTGAAGACGGCGAGCCGATCTGGCTCGACGAGTACCAGGCCAAGAACGGCTATGCCGCCGCCCGCAAGGCACTGGCCGAGATGTCCGCCGACGACATCGTACAGAGCGTCAAGGACTCCGGCCTCAAGGGCCGCGGCGGCGCCGGCTTCCCTACCGGGGTGAAGTGGGGCCTGATGCCCAAAGACGAATCCATGAACATCCGCTACCTGCTGTGCAACGCGGACGAAATGGAGCCCAACACTTGGAAGGACCGCATGCTGATGGAGCAACAGCCCCATCTGCTGGTCGAGGGCATGCTGATCAGCGCCCGTGCCCTGAAGGCTTATCGCGGCTACATCTTCCTGCGTGGCGAATACACCACCGCCGCCAACAACCTCAACCGCGCCATCGCCGAAGCCAAGGCCGCCGGCTTGCTGGGCAAGAACATCCTGGGCAGCGGCTTCGACTTCGAGCTGTTCGTGCACACCGGTGCCGGTCGCTACATCTGCGGTGAAGAAACCGCGCTGATCAACTCGCTCGAAGGCCGCCGCGCCAACCCGCGCTCCAAGCCGCCCTTCCCCGCCGCCGTCGGCGTGTGGGGCAAGCCGACCTGCGTGAACAACGTCGAGACCCTGTGCAACGTGCCCGCCATCGTGGCCAACGGCAACGACTGGTACAAGTCGCTGGCCCGCGAAGGCAGCGAGGATCACGGCACCAAGCTGATGGGGTTCTCCGGCAAGGTGAAGAATCCGGGTCTGTGGGAGCTGCCGTTCGGCGTCACCGCTCGCGAGCTGTTCGAGGACTACGCCGGCGGCATGCGCGACGGCTTCAAGCTCAAGTGCTGGCAGCCTGGTGGCGCCGGTACTGGCTTCCTGCTGCCCGAGCACCTCGATGCGCAGATGTACGCAGGCGGCATCGCCAAGGTCGGCACTCGCATGGGTACGGGCCTGGCCATGGCGGTCGACGACAGCGTCAACATGGTCTCGCTGCTGCGCAACATGGAAGAGTTCTTCGCCCGCGAGTCCTGTGGCTGGTGTACCCCATGCCGTGATGGCCTGCCATGGAGCGTGAAGATGCTGCGCGCCCTGGAAAAAGGCCAGGGCCGCGCCGAAGACATCGAGACCCTGCTGGGCCTGGTCAACTTCCTCGGCCCAGGCCGCACCTTCTGTGCTCACGCACCGGGTGCCGTCGAGCCGTTGGGCAGTGCCATCAAATACTTCCGGTCCGAGTTCGAGGCCGGTGTCGCGCCAGCAAGCGCTGCCGACACCCTGCGCCCGAGCCTGGCCCAGCCGATTACGGTTGGCGCATAACAAGATGAAACGCGGGTGGTCCGTGCCACCCGCCGGCTTTGCAGGCGCGCGCAGGTATGACGCGAGCCGCAGGCGCACAGATTTCCATTAGCCACGCCCGCTCACGCGGGCCAACGAAGAACTTTGAACAATGGCCACTATCCACGTAGACGGCAAAGCGCTCGAAGTCAACGGTGCAGACAACCTGTTACAGGCCTGTCTGTCGCTCGGCCTCGACATCCCTTATTTCTGCTGGCACCCAGCGCTCGGTAGCGTTGGTGCTTGCCGGCAATGCGCGGTCAAGCAGTACACCGACGAGAACGACACCCGTGGTCGTATCGTCATGTCCTGCATGACCCCCGCCTCCGACGGCACCTGGATCTCCATCGAGGATGAAGAATCCAAGGCGTTTCGCGCCAGCGTCGTCGAATGGCTGATGACCAACCACCCGCACGACTGCCCGGTGTGCGAGGAAGGCGGTCACTGCCACCTGCAGGACATGACGGTCATGACCGGCCACAACGAGCGCCGCTACCGTTTCACCAAGCGCACTCACCAAAACCAGGACCTCGGCCCGTTCATCGCCCATGAGATGAACCGCTGCATCGCCTGTTATCGCTGCGTGCGCTACTACAAGGACTATGCCGGTGGTACCGACCTGGGCGTGTACGGCGCTCACGACAACGTGTACTTCGGCCGCGTCGAAGACGGCGTGCTGGAAAGCGAGTTCTCGGGCAACCTGACCGAGGTCTGCCCGACCGGCGTATTCACCGACAAGACCCACTCCGAGCGTTACAACCGCAAGTGGGACATGCAGTTCGCCCCGAGCATCTGCCACGGCTGCTCCAGCGGCTGCAACATCAGCCCCGGCGAGCGCTACGGCGAACTGCGTCGGATCGAGAACCGCTTCAACGGCTCGGTCAACCAGTACTTCCTGTGCGACCGCGGCCGCTTCGGCTACGGCTACGTCAACCGCAGCGACCGCCCGCGCCAGCCGCTGCTGGCCGATGGCACCAAGCTTTCGCTGGACGCTGCCTTGGACAAGGCCGCCGACCTGCTGCGCGGTCGTACCATCGTCGGCATCGGCTCGCCTCGCGCCAGCCTGGAGAGCAACTACGGCCTGCGTGAACTGGTCGGTGCCGAGTACTTCTATTCGGGTATGGAAGCCGGCGAGTTGGCCCGCGTGCGCCTGGTGCTCGACGTGCTGAACAACAGCCCGTTGCCGGTGCCAACCCTGCGCGAGATCGAAGACCACGACGCCGTGTTCGTACTCGGCGAAGACCTGACCCAGACCGCCGCCCGCGTCGCCCTGGCCGTGCGCCAGGCGACCAAGGGCAAGGCCGAGGCCATGGCCGAGGGCATGAAAGTGCAACCCTGGCTCGACGCCGCCGTGAAGAACATCGGTCAGCACGCGCTGTACCCGCTGTTCATCGCCTCGCTGGCCGAGACCAAGCTCGATGACGTCGCCGAGGAATGCGTCCACGCTGCGCCCGCCGACCTCGCCCGCCTGGGCTTTGCCGTGGCCCACGCCATCGACCCGAGCGCCCCGGCCGTCGCGGGTTTGGACGCCGACGCGCAAGCCCTCGCTCAACGCATCGCCGACGCCCTGATCGCCGCCCAGCGCCCGCTGGTCATTGCCGGTACTTCACTGGCCGACCCTGCGCTGGTCGAAGCGGCCGCCAACATCGCCAAGGCCCTGAAGCTGCGCGAGAAGAACGGTTCGCTGAGCCTGGTAGTGCCTGAGGCCAACAGCCTCGGCATGGCGATGATGGGTGGCGACGCCGTCGACGCCGCGCTGGACGCTGTGATCAGCGGCAAGGCCGACGCCATCGTGGTCCTGGAAAACGACCTGTACGCCCGGGTTCCGGCCGCCAAGGTCGACGCAGCCCTGGCTGCCGCCAAAGTGGTGATCGTCGCCGATCACTCCAAGACGCCCACCACCGACCGTGCCCACCTGGTACTGCCCGCCGCGTCCTTCGCCGAAGGCGACGGCACCCTGGTGAGCCAGGAAGGCCGTGCACAGCGCTTCTTCCAGGTGTTCGATCCGCAATACATGGACAGCAGCATCCTGGTGCATGAAGGCTGGCGCTGGATGCACGCCCTGCGTGCCACCCTGCTCGACAAGCCGGTGGACTGGACTCAACTGGACCATGTCACCAGCGCTTGCGCCGCCGCCGCGCCGCAGTTGGCTGGCATCGTCGATGCCGCACCGAGCGCTGCTTTCCGCATCAAGGGCATGAAGCTGGCCCGCGAACCGCTGCGCTACTCCGGCCGCACGGCCATGCGCGCCAACATCAGCGTGCACGAGCCGCGTACTCCGCAAGACAAGGACACCGCCTTCGCCTTCTCCATGGAAGGCTACTCGGGCTCGGCCGAACCGCGTCAGCAAGTGCCGTTCGCCTGGTCGCCAGGCTGGAACTCGCCACAGGCGTGGAACAAGTTCCAGGACGAAGTCGGCGGTCACCTGCGTGCCGGTGATCCGGGTGTGCGCCTGATCGAGTCGCAAGGCGATCGTCTGAGCTGGTTCGAGGCCATCCCAGGCGCGTTCAATCCTGCTCGCGGCACTTGGACGGCGGTACCGTTCTTCCACCTGTTCGGCAGCGAGGAGAACTCTTCGCGCGCCACCCCGGTACAGGAGCGCATTCCCGCGGCCTACGTCGCGCTGGCCAAGTCCGAAGCCGACCGCCTGGGCGTCAATGAAGGCGCACTGCTGAGCCTGGACGTGGCCGGCGTCTCGCTGCGCCTGCCACTGCGCATCAATGAAGCACTGGGCGCAGGCCTGGTGGCGCTGCCGAAAGGCCTGGCCGGCATTCCCCCGGCCATCTTCGGTGCACCCGTCGAAGGTCTGCAGGAGGCAGCACAATGAGCTGGTTCACCCCCGAAGTGATCGATGCGATCCTCGCCGTCCTGCGCGCCATCGTGGTGCTGCTGGCTGTGGTGGTCTGCGGTGCACTGCTCAGCTTCGTCGAGCGTCGCCTGCTGGGCTGGTGGCAGGACCGCTACGGTCCGAACCGTGTCGGCCCGTTCGGCATGTTCCAGATCGCCGCCGACATGCTGAAGATGTTCTTCAAGGAAGACTGGAACCCACCCTTCGTCGACCGCGTGATCTTCACCCTGGCCCCGGTGGTGGCGATGAGCGCCCTGCTGATCGCCTTCGTGGTGATCCCGATTACCCCGACCTGGGGCGTGGCGGACCTGAACATCGGCCTGCTGTTCTTCTTCGCCATGGCCGGTTTGTCGGTGTATGCGGTGCTGTTCGCCGGCTGGTCGTCGAACAACAAGTATGCCCTGCTGGGTAGCTTGCGCGCCTCGGCACAGACCGTGTCGTACGAGGTGTTTCTGGGCCTGGCGCTGATGGGCGTGGTGGTGCAGGTGGGCTCGTTCAACATGCGCGATATCGTCGAGTACCAGGCACAGAACCTGTGGTTCATCATTCCGCAGTTCTTCGGCTTCTGCACCTTCTTCATCGCTGGCGTCGCCGTGACTCACCGTCACCCATTCGACCAGCCCGAAGCGGAACAGGAACTGGCCGACGGCTATCACATCGAGTATGCCGGCATGAAGTGGGGCATGTTCTTCGTCGGTGAGTACATCGGCATCATCCTCATCTCGGCGCTGCTGGTGACCTTGTTCTTCGGTGGCTGGCACGGTCCGTTCGGCATCCTGCCGCAACTGTCGTTCCTGTGGTTCGCCCTGAAGACCGGCTTCTTCATCATGCTGTTCATCCTGCTGCGCGCCTCGATCCCGCGCCCACGCTATGACCAGGTGATGGACTTCAGCTGGAAGTTCTGCCTGCCGCTGACCCTGATCAATTTGCTGGTGACCGCTGCGATCGTGCTCTACAACACGCCAGCCGTCGCGGCCCAGTGAGGATTTGACCCATGTTCAAGTATATCGGCGACATCGTTAAGGGCACCGGCACTCAGCTGCGCAGCCTGGCCATGGTGTTCTCCCACGGGTTCCGCAAGCGCGACACCCTGCAGTACCCCGAAGAACCCGTGTACCTGCCGCCGCGCTACCGCGGCCGCATCGTCCTGACCCGCGACCCGGATGGCGAGGAACGCTGCGTGGCGTGCAACCTGTGCGCCGTGGCTTGCCCGGTCGGTTGCATTTCGCTGCAGAAGGCCGAGACCGAGGACGGACGCTGGTACCCGGAGTTCTTCCGCATCAACTTCTCGCGCTGCATCTTCTGCGGCTTGTGTGAAGAAGCGTGCCCGACCACCGCGATCCAGCTCACTCCGGATTTCGAAATGGCCGAGTTCAAGCGTCAGGATCTGGTGTACGAGAAAGAAGATCTGCTGATCTCCGGCCCCGGCAAGAACCCTGACTACAACTTCTACCGTGTTGCGGGCATGGCGATCGCCGGCAAGCCGAAAGGCGCCGCGCAGAACGAAGCCGAGCCGATCAACGTGAAGAGCTTGCTCCCATAAGGACAGAAAGATGGAATTCGCTTTCTACTTCGCATCCGGGATCGCCGTGGTTTCCACCCTTCGGGTGGTAACCGGGACCAACCCCGTGCACGCCTTGCTGTACCTGATCATTTCGCTGATCTCTGTAGCCATGATCTTCTTCGCCCTCGGCGCGCCATTCGCCGGCGCCCTGGAAGTGATCGCCTACGCCGGCGCCATCATGGTGCTATTCGTCTTCGTGGTGATGATGCTCAACCTGGGACCGGCCTCGGTCGCCCAGGAACGCGGCTGGCTCAAGCCCGGCATCTGGGCGGGGCCGGTGATTCTCGCCGCACTGCTGTTGCTGGAACTGCTCTACGTGCTGTTCGTGGCACCTAGCGGCGCCGCCATCAGCGGCACCACCATCACCCCGAAAGAAGTCGGCATCAGCCTGTTCGGCCCCTACCTGCTGGTGGTCGAACTGGCCTCGATGCTGCTGCTGGCTGCGGCCGTCACCGCCTTCCACCTGGGCCGCAACGAGGCGAAGGAGTAAATCATGGGTGCTATCCCTCTCGAACACGGTCTGGCGGTTGCCGGCATCCTGTTCTGCTTAGGTCTGGTCGGGCTGATGGTCCGGCGCAACATCCTCTTCGTGCTCATGAGTCTGGAAGTCATGATGAACGCCTCTGCCCTGGCGTTCATCGTCGCCGGTGCCCGCTGGGTCCAACCCGACGGTCAGGTGATGTTCATTCTGGTGATCAGCCTGGCAGCCGCCGAGGCCAGCATTGGCCTGGCGATCCTGCTGCAACTGTATCGCCGCTTCCACACTCTCGACATCGATGCTGCCAGTGAGATGCGCGGATGAATCTTCTCTTCCTGACTTTCGTCTTCCCCTTGATCGGCTTCCTGCTGCTGTCGTTCTCGCGCGGGCGGTTCTCGGAGAACCTGTCCGCCCTGATCGGCGTCGGCTCGGTTGGCCTCTCGGCCGCCACCGCCGCCTACGTGATCTGGCAGTTCAACGTCGCCCCGCCGGCCGGTGGCGCGTACAGCCAGTTGCTCTGGCAGTGGATGTCGGTGGACGGCTTCGCGCCGAACTTCACCCTGTACTTGGACGGCCTGTCGGTCACCATGCTGGGCGTGGTCACCGGCGTGGGCTTCCTGATCCACCTGTTCGCCTCCTGGTACATGCGCGGCGAAGCCGGTTACTCGCGCTTCTTCTCGTATACCAACCTGTTCATCGCCAGCATGCTGTTCCTGATCCTGGGCGATAACCTGCTGTTCATCTACTTCGGCTGGGAGGGCGTGGGCCTGTGCTCGTACCTGTTGATCGGCTTCTACTACAGCAACCGCAACAACGGCAATGCTGCTCTCAAGGCCTTCATCGTCACCCGTATCGGCGACGTGTTCATGGCCATCGGCCTGTTCATCCTGTTCGCCCAACTGGGCACGCTGAACGTTCAGGAACTGCTGGTACTGGCGCCCCAGAAATTCCAGGCTGGCGACACCTGGATGGTCCTGGCCACCCTGATGCTGCTCGGGGGTGCGGTCGGTAAGTCGGCGCAGTTGCCGCTGCAGACCTGGCTGGCCGATGCCATGGCCGGTCCCACCCCTGTATCGGCACTGATCCACGCGGCGACCATGGTCACCGCAGGCGTCTACCTGATCGCCCGTACCCATGGCCTGTTCACCCTGGCCCCGGACGTGCTGCACCTGGTCGGCGTGGTGGGTGGTGTCACCTTGGTCCTGGCAGGCTTCGCGGCACTGGTGCAGACCGACATCAAGCGTATCCTCGCCTACTCCACCATGAGCCAGATTGGCTACATGTTCCTCGCCCTGGGTGTAGGAGCCTGGGATGCGGCCATCTTCCACCTGATGACCCACGCCTTCTTCAAGGCCCTGCTGTTCCTCGCTTCCGGCGCGGTGATCGTGGCCTGCCACCATGAGCAGAACATCTTCAAGATGGGTGGGCTGTGGAAGAAGCTGCCGCTGGCCTACGCCAGCTTCGTGGTCGGGGGCGCGGCACTGTCGGCCCTGCCGATCCTGACCGTGGGCTTCTACTCCAAGGACGAGATCCTCTGGGAAGCGTTCGCCAGTGGCAACACCAACCTGCTCTACGCAGGCCTGGTGGGCGCCTTCATGACCTCGCTGTACACCTTCCGCCTGATCTTCATCGCCTTCCACGGCGAGGCCAAGACCGAAGCCCACGCCGGCCACGGCATCAGCCACTGGCTGCCACTGGGCGTGCTGATCGTGCTGTCGACCTTCGTCGGTGCCTGGATCCATCCGCCGCTGGCCGGCGTGCTGCCGGAAAGCGCCGGTCACGCCGGTGGCGCAGCCAAGCACTCGTTGGAAATCGCCTCGGGCGCCATCGCCTTGGCGGGCATCCTGCTGGCCGCCGTGCTGTTCCTGGGCAAGCGTCGTCTGGTCACCGCCATCGCCCACAGCAGCATCGGTCGCGTACTGTCGGCCTGGTGGTTCGCGGCCTGGGGCTTCGACTGGATCTACGACAAGCTGTTCGTCAAACCTTACCTGCTGATCAGCCACCTTCTGCGCAAGGATCCGGTTGACCGTGGTATTGGCCTGATTCCTCGCATGGCTCGCGGTGGCCACGTCGCCATGAGCAAGACCGAGACCGGTCAGCTGCGCTGGTATACCGCCTCCATCGCCGTAGGTGCCGTCTTGGTACTCGGCGCCGTGATTGTGGCTGCGGTATGACCGTGAATATTGCGAACCTCGCGAACCTTGCGACTCTGCGAAAGGAAACGAACCCGTCATGATTCTGCCTTGGCTGATCCTGATCCCCTTCATCGGCGGCTTCCTGTGCTGGCTGGGTGAGCGCTTCGGCGCCACCCTGCCGCGCTGGATCGCGCTGCTGACCATGTCCCTGCTGCTCGGCATCGGCCTATGGCTGTGGGGCACCGGCAACTACACCCTGGCCCCCGCTCCGGGCGCCGAGCCCGCCTGGGCGCTGGAATACAAGGTCCAGTGGATCCAGCGCTTCGGCATCAGCATCCACCTGGCCCTGGATGGCCTGTCGCTGCTGATGATCCTGCTCACCGGCCTGCTCGGCGTGCTGTCGGTGCTTTGTTCCTGGAAAGAGATCCAGCGCCACGTCGGCTTCTTCCACCTCAACCTGATGTGGATCCTCGGTGGCGTGGTCGGTGTATTCCTGGCCCTGGACCTGTTCCTGTTCTTCTTCTTCTGGGAAATGATGCTGGTGCCGATGTACTTCCTCATCGCGCTCTGGGGTCACAGCTCGGCCGATGGCAAGAAGACCCGGATCTACGCCGCTACCAAGTTCTTCATCTTCACTCAGGCCAGTGGCCTGATCATGCTGGTGGCGATTCTTGGCCTGGTGCTGGTCAACTACAACACCACCGGCGTGATCACCTTCAACTACAGCGACCTGCTCAAGGCGCAGTTGCCGCCAGGTGTCGAGTACCTGCTGATGCTCGGCTTCTTCATCGCCTTCGCGGTCAAGCTGCCGGTGGTGCCGTTCCACTCGTGGCTGCCTGACGCCCACGCCCAGGCGCCGACCGCCGGCTCCGTGGACCTGGCCGGTATCCTGTTGAAGACTGCCGCCTACGGCCTGCTGCGTTTCGCCCTGCCGTTGTTCCCCAATGCCTCGGCCGAGTTCGCCCCCATCGCCATGACCCTGGGTCTGATCGGCATCTTCTACGGCGCCTTCCTGGCCTTCGCGCAGACCGACATCAAGCGCCTGATCGCTTTCTCCAGCGTCTCGCACATGGGCTTCGTGCTGATCGGCATCTACTCCGGCAGCCAGCAAGCCCTGCAAGGCGCGGTGATCCAGATGCTCGCCCACGGTTTGTCGGCCGCCGCGCTGTTCATCCTGTCCGGCCAGCTGTACGAGCGCCTGCATACCCGTGACATGCGTCAGATGGGTGGCCTGTGGCACCGCATCGCCTACCTGCCGGCCATCAGCCTGTTCTTCGCCGCCGCGTCGCTGGGCTTGCCAGGCACCGGTAACTTCGTCGGCGAGTTCCTGATCCTGATCGGCAGCTTCGCCCACGTGCCATGGATCACCGTGATCGCCACCACTGGCCTGGTGTTTGGTTCGGTCTACTCGCTGATCATGATCCACCGCGCCTATTTCGGTCCGAGCAAGGCTGACACCGTCTTGGCCGGCATGGACACTCGCGAGCTGATCATGGTGCTGGGTCTGGCGGCACTGCTGGTCCTGCTGGGCGTGTATCCGCAGCCGTTCCTCGACACCTCTGCCGCCACCATGAGCGGTGTGCAGCAGTGGCTCGGTTCCGCTTTCACTCAACTCGCTTCGGCCCGGTAAGAGCGCTATGGAATTCACCACTCAACACTTCATCGCATTGGCGCCGATGCTGATCACCACCCTCACCACGGTGGTGGTGATGCTGGCGATCGCCTTCAAGCGCAATCACTCGCAGACCTTCCTGCTGTCGACGGTGGGCCTGAACCTGGCCCTGCTGTCGATCCTGCCCGCCTTGAAAGTGGCACCACTGGCGGTCACCTCCCTGGTGACCATCGACAAGTTCGCCTGCCTGTACATGGCGATCGTCCTGGTGGCGACCCTGGCCTGCGTGACGCTGGCCCACGCCTACCTGGGCGAAGGCGCCAAAGGTTTCCCAGGCAACCGTGAAGAGCTGTACCTGCTGCTGCTGATGTCGGCCCTGGGCGGTCTTGTGCTGGTCAGCGCCAACCACCTCGCCGGCTTGTTCATCGGTCTGGAACTGCTGTCGGTTCCGGTCTATGGCCTGGTGGCGTATGCCTTCTTCAACAAGCGCTCACTGGAAGCCGGCATCAAGTACATGGTGCTGTCGGCTGCGGGCTCGGCCTTCCTGCTGTTCGGCATGGCGCTGCTGTACGCCGATGCCGGCAGCCTGACCTTCGACCAGTTGGGCAAGGCTTTGGCCGCGACCAGCATGCCGAGCCTGCTGGCCCAGCTGGGCCTGGGCATGATGCTGGTTGGCCTGGCCTTCAAGCTGTCGCTGGTGCCCTTCCACCTGTGGACCCCGGACGTCTACGAAGGCGCCCCGGCGCCAGTGGCCGCGTTCCTGGCCACCGCCAGCAAGGTCGCGGTATTTGCCGTGGTGGTACGTCTGTTCATGCTCTCCCCTGCTGCCAGCAGCGGCGTGCTGAGCACCGTGCTGGCGGTGATCGCGGTAGCCTCGATTCTGGTCGGCAACTTGCTGGCACTGACCCAGAGCAACCTCAAGCGGCTGCTTGGTTACTCATCCATCGCCCACTTCGGCTATCTGCTTATCGCCTTGGTGGCGAGCAAAGGCCTGGCCATGGAAGCCATGGGCGTGTACCTGGTCACCTACGTGATCACCAGCCTCGGCGCCTTCGGCGTGATCACCCTGATGTCCTCGCCCTACGCCGGCCGTGACGCCGACGCGCTGTACGAGTACCGCGGCCTGTTCTGGCGTCGTCCGTACCTGACGGCGGTGTTGACCGTGATGATGCTGTCGCTGGCGGGTATTCCGCTCACGGCAGGCTTCATCGGCAAGTTCTACATCATCGCTACCGGTGTGCAATCGCAACTGTGGTGGTTGGTCGGGGCCCTGGTGATCGGCAGCGCCATCGGCGTCTACTACTACCTGCGGGTCATGGTCACCCTGTACCTGGCCGAGCCGAACCTGCGCAGCCACGATGCACCGCTGCGTTGGGAACAACGTGCCGGTGGCGTGATGCTACTGGCCGTGGCGATCCTCGCCTTCGTGCTGGGCGTGTACCCGCAACCGCTGCTGGACCTGGTCCAGCAGGCTGGACTGCACCTGGTCGGTTGATACACTGACCGCAAAACAAGACACCCCGCTTCGGCGGGGTGTCTTGTTTCAGGAGCAGGCACTGCACCAGGCATCGTTCAGCCGAGGTCAACCGCTGCTCGCGCGATCCCTTGCCGGACACTGCGCCCTGTGCAGATTGAGCGCGGTGTTGATGATACCGATGTGACTGAACGCCTGGGGGAAGTTACCCAGCATGCGCTGCCCGATCGGATCGTATTGCTCGGCCAACAGACCGACGTCGTTGCACAGTCCGGTCAAATGGTCATACAACGCCTGAGCCTGCTCCTGGCGCCCCAGCAACACATAAACGTCCGCCAGCCAGAACGAACAGACCAGGAAGGTACCTTCCCCAGGTGTCAGGCCATCGCCGCCACTGTCGGTGTCGTAGCGCAGCAACAGGCCGTTGTTCATCAGCCGCTGCTCGATCTGCTCGAGCGTGCGCAAAAAGCGCGGATCCTCGGCAGGCAAAAAACCGGTGAGCGCAATCTGCAACAGGCTGGCATCCAGATCCTTGGAGCCGTAGGCCTGGACGAAATGCTGACCACTGGCATCGAGTCCCTGTTCACAAACCTCGCGGTGAATCTGCTCGGCCACCCGGCGGTAATGCTGTCCCTGCTCGCGGCCTTCTTCGGTGGTTTCAGCCAGACTCGCCGCGCGGTCGAAGGCAACCCAGGCCATGACCTTCGAATGCACGAAGTGCTGGCGCCCGCCGCGCACCTCCCAGATGCCCTCGTCCGGTTCACGCCAGATGCTCTCGACGTAGGGCATGATCAACCGCGCGATGGCGGCGCTGCGCGGGTGTCGTGGTAGACCCCCTTTGAGCGCCTGACTCATGGCATCGGCCACCTCGCCATAAATGTCCAGTTGCCGCTGCCCGGAGGCGGCATTGCCGATCCGCACGGGACTGGAATGCTCATACCCGGCCAGCCAGGGCAAGGTGAACTCGGCCAGGTCGCGCTCGCCCGCCAGGCCATACATGATCTGCATCTGTTCCGGATTGCCGGCCACCGAGCGCAGCAGCCATTCGCGCCACGCCTGGGCTTCGTCGAAGTAACCGAGGTTCATGAACGCCAGCAGGGTCATGGTCGCATCGCGCAGCCAGCAGAACCGGTAGTCCCAATTGCGTTCGCCGCCGATACGCTCGGGTAACGAGGTGGTGGCCGCAGCGACGATCCCACCGGTCGGGGCGTAGGTCAGCGCCTTGAGGGTCAACAGCGAACGACGCACCAGCGCGCTGTTCGGGCCGATGTCGGGGCAGCGTGCAGCGAATGACCGCCAATGGCTGATGGTGTGGGCCAGCGCCTCGTCGGCGTCGAAGTCCGCCTCGTCCGGCAGGTGCGAAGGCTGATGACGCAAGGCGAACACCTGGCGTTCGCCCGCGCCGACACGGAATCGACAGACGCTGTGGTGGTCCATGGCATGCAAACCCACCGTGCTACGCAGGATAAGCCGGTCGGGCCCGGCGACCGCGCTGAGACTCAGCGGATCGAGCCGCTCCACCCACGGCACGCTGCGGCCATAATCGAAGCGCATTACCAGATCGAGTTCGAAGTGGGTCTGCCCGGAAATGCCCTCGACGATACGCACTACGGCGTTCTGTTCGCCCATGGGCATGCAATCCAGCACCCGCGCCTGACCCGCGGCGGTGGTCCATACGGTTTCCAGCACCAGCGTGTCATCCAGGTAGCGCCGCATGCACTGCTGCACAGGATCGCTGGGCGCCAGGCGCCAGCGTCCGTTCTCCTCATTACCCAACAGGGCAGCAAATACCGCAGGTGCGTCGAAACGCGGCAGGCACAACCAGTCGATCGAGCCATCGCGGCTGACCAGGGCGGCGCTGCGGCAATTGCCGAGCAAAGCATAGTCTTCGATGTGCGCGGGCATTGGGACTCCTTGGGAAAGCGCTTCGGTTCGTTCTGCGTGTGACCACGACAACCTCCTCTTTGCGCCATCGGTAGAGGCGCGAGCTGCCCAGCCGGACAAATCCTGCAGCACGTCAACGACGCCTGTCGGTGCACATGGCACACTGTGGCGCTTCATTCCCTGTTCAACCGTGAAGGATCACCCTGCCCCATGTCCTCTGACCTGCTACTGGTCCTCGGCCTGCTCGCTGTCGTCGTCACCCTGTTCATCGTCAACCGTCCGCGCATGGACGTGGTGGCGCTGCTGGTGATTCTGTTCCTGCCACTCTCCGGCATTCTCACCGTCGAACAGGCCCTGGCAGGCTTCAGCGATCCGAACGTGGTGCTGATCGCGGCCTTGTTCGTGATCGGCGAAGGTCTGGTGCGTACCGGCATCGCCTACCGTATCGGCGAGTGGATGAGCGAACGCGCCGGCCGCAGCGAGGCGCGCTTACTGGTGCTGCTGATGGTGGCGGTGGCCGGGCTTGGTGCAGTGATGAGTTCCACCGGCGTGGTAGCGATCTTCATCCCGGTGGTGCTGAGCATTGCCGCGCGCCTGAAGCTGTCGCCCAGCCGGCTGATGATGCCGTTGAGCTTCGCCGGTCTGATCAGCGGCATGCTCAGCCTGGTGGCGACGCCGCCCAACGTGGTGGTGCACAGCGAACTGGTGCGCCATGGCCTGGCCGGTTTCAGCTTCTTCAGTTTCACCCCGTTCGGGCTGGTGGTGCTGGTGCTCGGCATCGGCTACATGCTGCTGACTCGCCATTGGCTCAACGGTGAGGTACGCAAGGACGGACGCAGCGAGACTCGCCGGACCCTGCTCGACCTGGTGCTGGACTACAAACTCAGTGGTCGCGAGCGCCGCCTGCGCATTCGCCCGCACTCGCCCCTGATCGGACATACCCTCGGCGAACTCGAACTGCGGACTCGACACGGCGCCAATGTGGTCGGTATCGAACGCCAGCACAAGTTCACCACCCGGGTGATCGCTGCTGATTCCGGCACTGTGCTGCATCAAGGCGATGTGCTGCTGCTCGATCTGTTCGCCAATCACGACAACCTGCGCAGCCTGTGCCAGGCCATGCAGCTCGAACCCCTGCATTTCAAGGCCGCCTACTTCATCGATCAATCGCAGGACGTGGGCATGGCTGAGGTATCGCTGCCGCCGGGTTCGCAACTGATCGGCAAAAACCTCCTCGAACTGAGCTTCCGTAGCCGCTACGGCCTCAACGTCGTCGGCCTGCGCCGCGAGCAGAACGCAGTGCAGACGCCCCTGGTAGAAGAGAAGCTGCGCCTGGGCGATACCCTGCTGGTCATCGGCCCGTGGAAATCGGTACGCCAGTTGCAAGCCGAGCCTCGGGACTTCATCGTCCTGAGCCTGCCTGCGGAAATCGACCAGGTGGCGCCAGCTCGCGCCAGGGCGCCGCAGGCGCTGGCCAGCCTGGCAGTGATGATCGCCTTGATGGTGAGTGGCCTGGTGCCCAATGTCATCGCGGCACTGATCGGCTGTCTGCTGATGGGCGCCGGGCGCTGTATCGACATGAACAGCGCCTATCGTGCCATCCACTGGCAGAGCCTGGTGCTGATCGTCGGCATGCTGCCGTTCGCCCTGGCCCTGCAGAAGACCGGGGGTATCGACCTGGCGGTGACGGCGCTGGTGAGTCTGCTCGGTGGCGCCGGGCCGCAGGCCATACTCGCCTGCCTGTTCGCCCTTACGGCGCTGATCGGCTTGTTCATCTCCAATACCGCCACCGCAGTGTTGATGGCCCCGGTGGCAGTCAGCACGGCGCAACAACTGGGCCTGTCGCCCTATCCCTTCGCCATGATCGTGGCGTTGGCTGCCTCGGCAGCCTTCATGACGCCCGTCTCCTCACCAGTCAACACCTTGGTGCTGGGCCCCGGGCAATACCGCTTCGCCGATTTCGTCAAAGTGGGCGTGCCGTTCACACTGCTGGTCATGGTCGTCAGTGTGGTCATGGTGCCCTGGTTTTATGGTCTGTAGCACACAACGCTCAAACTCGAGCCGCGATGAACGGATATCACCGAGGATAGGTGCCAAATAATATCCAATTGACATCAATTCATCGCTTGAACCACACTTCACGCCGTGCCCCAGGTGTTGCCGCAGTCGTCCTGGTCTACCTTTTCGCTTGTGGTCGAGCTCATGGTTTTTCCAGCCCATTCGCGCCTGTTGCCTGCGTTGCTGCTGTTCGGTCTGACCTTCGCCTTGACCCTCGGGGGTATCCTGGCCCGGCCGATCGAATCGCTGTCGCTGTTCTGGCCTGTGAACGCGGTGCTGGCCGGAGTACTGCTCCGCCATCCTCGCCACGGCAGTTTCGTCGGCATTGCGCTGATGTACCTGGCGATGGTGGGTGCCGATCTGTTGTGCGGCAGTCAATGGTATCCGGCACTGTGGTTCAACCTGTGCAATGTTGGCGCAGTCATCACCTTCTGGCGTCTGTTGGTCAACTTGCCGCGCCAGCATCGGCGTCTACGCACCCCTCATGGCGTACTGCGCACGTTCGCCGCCTGTGCGGCCGGCGCGATGGTCGCCGCCACGCTCGCCTGCCTTATGGCAACACCCTGGTTCGACCAATCGCTGCGCTCGACCTGGATGGCCTGGTTCAGCGAGCAGTTCTCCACCAGCGTGCTGGTCTTGCCGATCATGCTCACCGCGCCTTCCCTGCCTGCCCTGCTGCGCAGCAGTGGCCAGCGGATCAGCCTGTCTCCCCTGCTCATGCTGCTGGCCTCGTTGGCCCTGAGCATCGGCTTCGGCGGTCCGGGTGCGATCGCCTTCCCGATCTCGGCCTTGCTGTGGTGCGCCCTGAGCTATTCACCGTTCCTGCTTTCGCTGTTGACCCTGACCGCAGGAAGCACGCTGATCGTGGCGGTTGCACAGAACCTCATGCACTTCAGCATGCCGCAGAGCCAGGCCGGAGTGACCGCCTTGATGTCCGCACGGCTGGGCATCGCCATGCTGGTGCTCGGCCCGTTGATCGTGGCGTGTATCAGCCACGCCAACCGCGCGCTGCTGGCGCGCCTGGCTCACCAGGCGAACGTCGATCACCTCACCGGTGCCCTCACCCGCAGTGCTTTCACCCGACAAGCGAACGCCTTGCTGGAAGGCCGTCGACAGCACAGTCAGAGGCTGCCTTTGACCCTGATGATGCTCGACATCGACCATTTCAAGGCGATCAACGACCGGCATGGCCATGCGGTTGGAGATCAGGTTCTGCGTGAATGCGCCCAGGTACTGCAGGCGCAGTTGCATGATGGCGAACTGCTTGCCCGCCTGGGCGGCGAGGAGTTCGCAATCGTCGTGCCGGGGCTGCTCCCGGAACAGGCCAGCTTCACCGCCGAACGCTTGCGCCGCGCCGTTCAGGAATTGCAGGTGCGTGGGGGCGAAGAGCAACTGCGCGTCACCGTGAGCATCGGCATCAGCGGTTGCAGCGATCAGCGCTCGGCCTCCAGCCTGGACAACCTGCTGGCCGACGCCGACCAAGCGCTGTATCGGGCCAAGGCGCAAGGTCGCAACCGGGTGGAGCAGGCCCAGCGCCAGGTGATTTGAATCGCCGGCCGCCTGAGCCGTATCAGGAGCCGTCACGCCGCTGAGCTAGCCCTCACACGCTGTACAAATTCTGCTCAATCTAACGAAGCCCGCTCCCCCTATGGCCTCCAGCGCTTTATCCACAGACCTGCCCACGTTTTCTGTGGACAGAATTCCCAGGCAGGAGAACGACTTATCGCACAGCGTCCGTCGCTGATGCTTTTCAGTGAGACAGCTTCACGCACAAACGCCGCGAGCCCGTCTCAACCAGAGACAGGCTCGAAAGGCTGTAGTAAAGGGAGTTTCAACTCGGAGGAATGGTGCCCAGCAGGCCAATCGCAATTGTCAGCAGCAGGAAACCACCCAGGAAAAACGCAAGCTTGCCCATTGGAACCTCGAGACAGTAGGGACTGATTGGCGGAGCTGCCCACTACGGTTGCGGTGCAGCCCTGCTTGCCCTGCGCATGATGCTTGGCACTGCAGGGCTTGGGGGCTATTGTCAGGCCTGCACTGATACGGTTACAGATTCAGCTTTGCGGAAAAAAAGCATATCAGATGCCGTGCGGCACACGCCTTTCAGTCCAGTCGACGCAACTTGTGCATCGGCAGCCAGCCCAGCTCGCCATTGCGCTGCCTGCGGCACCACAACCAGCCATTGAGCGGCCGCAACCCGACCATGACCTGACCGGGATCGACGTCCAACTCATGCGCCGAATACGGCTCCAACGACCTGCCCTCGCCGACTCCCAGGCGCTCTATCACCTGCGCTGGTACCCATCCCGCCTCCTGACCTGCACAGTGGCACAGGTACCAATCCTCCCAGCCTTTGTCTCCCTCATAGCGCTGACCGATCTGCAAGCGCACGCCCTGTGCGAAGCTGATGGGTTTCGGATACTCGCTGCGATGCCTTTCGATGACCACGTAGTTCACACGCCACTCCTTGGCTGAATGAGAAGATGCCCAACGTTGGTTTACAGTGCCATGACCATTTCGTGCCAGGCCATCCCGCCATGCTCGGAGCTGGACGGCTGCACATAGCGATAGCCCATCTTTTCGTAAAGACCAACATGTCGATCCTTACACATCAGATGAATGGTCGACTTGCCGCGCTCGCGCATCTGCTCGACGAAGCGCGCCATCAACTGCGCGGCCAGTCCACGCCCCTGGAACGCCGGATCGACCACCACCGACATGATCACCACATTGGCAGCCTGCGCATCATGCCCGATCAGCTCCTTGAACGCCTCGTCGGACATCACGACGTCATGGGCGCAACCACTGTTGATGAAGCCGGCGATCTGGCCGTCCAACTCCAACAGCAAAAACCCTTCAGGGTACTGGGCGATACGGGTGGCGATCTTTTCACGGGTGGCGGCTTCATCGCCTTCGTATGCGCGGGTTTCTATCTGGTAGCAGCGATCCGTGTCGGCAGGCGTGGCGCAGCGCAAACGAATGGCGGTCATGACGTTTTCCCTGGTGCGAATTTCGGAGGTCGACATCCTAACCGCAGCGGCGCCGTCACGCATCGCCATATGCCGCGAAGGCCTGCTTATAGTGGTTGATAGCTCAGTGCTATGTATCGATAATCTCGCGCCTTAACCTGCTAGCAAGGATCCGCTGTGAGAAAACTCTACTTGACCCTGCCGTTCTGTGCCCTTCTGCTACAAGGCTGCGGTGTAACCATGGCCCGCTACGAACCTGACTTCCAGAACGTTCAGCAACTGAAGCAGCATGCCCCCTTGCAACCTGTGCGCGACGCTCAAGTCAACGCCGATGCCGGACAGGATTCGCTGAGGGTTCGCCTGAATCCGATATCGTCACCCATTGGCAGTATCCCTGCGCATGTTCAAACGGCTATCAACGACGAGTTGCGCCGCGCAGGCCTGCTCGATCCCCAGGCGGACCGCGAGTTGCACGTCCAGTTGATCAAGAGCCAACTGACTGCCGGCCTTGCCAATGGCGAAGGTGAACTGGCTGCCCGATTTACCCTTCGCCGAGGCGGACAGGTCGTTTATGAGGCGACCAAAGACGTGACCCGCGAATGGGATAGCAGCTTCTTCGGTCCAATTGCCATCCCGGCCGCTGCCAACAACTACAACCCAATGTTGCAGGCACTACTCAAGAGTTTGTACAGCGACCCGCAATTCATCCGGGCGATGAAATAGGCCTACGCCCTCAAGAAAAAGAGCCGCAAAAGCGGCTCTTCTTGTATCAGGCGCGCGGTGTGCGGCCTTCAATCGACGAGTACTTGGTCCGATTCTTTTCAACCCAGCTTTTCAGCAGTGCGTTGACCTGACGGGCGAATGTATCACTCACAGCCGCCTTTGGTGTATTTCCCGCCAAAGGCAGGAACCAGATACCCATCCAAGTGTTGATAGCATCGTGGTTGGAAGACTTGGCCAGCGCCTGACCGCGATCATCCAGCGTTTCGAGCGTCATGGTGTACTGGTCGGTGGCCAGCGCGGGAATGATCGTCAGGGTCAAGCCGCTGATGAACGCAAATACCGCTTGCCCACCACTCGGCGTATGGTTGTAGACCTTCAACCGTAAACGGTCATCACCCGGTTGACGCTCGAACTCATCGAGTGTCACCCGACCGAACAGGCCAGATTCAGTGAGGATACGTTTGAGCTCGGGCTTGAGCATGTCTCGAGCTTGAGGCACTTCGTTGGCCTTGGCATTACCAGGGTCTCCCTGGAAGAAGTCGAAGTCTACATAGACGTTCGGCTTGTTCGAGTAGCTGGCCATCGAAGGCAAGTCTACGTGGGGTACTTCATCCTTGGTGAAACTGGCACATCCACCCAGCGTGACGACCATCGCCAGCCCCAGGGCTTTGACAAAATGCATATCGACTTCCTTGCTTGATGACTACGACCCCTTTGAAGGGGGCTGCATTTTAGAAGGTTTGACGAAAAATGCAAAACAATGCCGTCTAAGTTATGGCTGAGTAAGACATCGTGACCCTGAGCACCTTACTGCAAAGGGGTGGAAAAGAGCGCGGACATCCATCTTAAGGAATACAGATAGTCTAAAAAACCACTCGAACCGTGAAGGCGAATGGTTTTTCGGATCAATTGGGGAGAGCTGATTAGTTAGTAATCATCAAATCCAAGCTGGTGGCATCACAGGAGTGATCTGCTTTCTTGTTGATTGCTAGATAGATGGCTGAGCCCTGATCCACACCGACATTAGCGGCTTTAATCACCGAACTACCGCCATTCGGAAGGTTTCCGCTTTGAATCGGTACATCACCCAAATTCAAGGTCCAGGAAACTCCATCGCCGCAGGCATCATGGAGGTCGTTGATACGACCCAGCACGTTGATGCTTCCATGAATGGGACTGGTCCAGCGGACAATGGTCTCGCTGTTGGAACCTGGATGGGTGACCACGTCGCCCTGCTTGAAGACGAAGCTTCCGCCACTACCCGTAAAAGTGAAGCTTTTTTTGATGATGTTAATGTAGGCACCGGTGCTTGCGTCTCTCCAGCACGTTACATTGGCACCGTTACATGTATCCGCGACGAATGTCGGTAGGGGCGTGTAGTTGGCTGACAGACTCTGTGCCGTTTTATTCTGCATGAACGACCATGGCGAGCCAGGGGCCGCGCGCTCCGTTGCAATGTACATGTCGCGAGCCAAGTTCCAGGACTGTGCAGTTGCTGCCCATAGAGGGGGCGCGTTAACACCGCAAAACAGCACAGCGGAAAGAATGATACTTTTTGCAATTTTCATAAATTTGCCTCGGTGTCGGTAAGAGAATTGATGCTGTTGTACGGTCAATGCCGCATTCAATTCGCTCGCTGGCGATCACTCGAGGCTCAAGGCCTTCGCCCAGAATCACTGCTCGTGTACATGGGAAAGAGACAGGATTGTCTCAGAGTAAAACTGTACATGCAACCAGTATTCGATCCGTGCTCGCTTTGGCCAACGTCGTATCAGGGTTGAGCCTGCGGGCATCACGGATCCATTGATTGCCTGACAGGGACACTCAACCCAACGGCCGAGCTAGGGCTGGCCTCTTGAGTCCATAAATCCATCGAATGGCAACAAAGCATTATTTCTGTCCGTAAACGCAAAAACCCCCGATTTCTCGGGGGTTTGAATATGGCGGAAGCGTAGAGATTCGAACTCTAGGATAGTTGCCCATCGACGGTTTTCAAGACCGTTGCCTTAAACCACTCGGCCACGCTTCCAGCGCGTTCAGCGGCGGCAATCATACCGTAATGAAACAAGCTGTCAAACTCTCTATGTCGCCGGTTGCGAGGGCTCTGTTATGATCTTTGCATCTGAACGTTTCAAACCCACAGGATCCACAGGAGTATCGCCATGCGCGAGCAGGATTACGCCGTACATCACGGCCAGCAGGTCGAGCAGCAGGAGGTCAGCAAGGTCCTGCGCAACACGTACAGTCTGCTGGCTCTCACGCTTGCATTCAGCGGTGTCATGGCCTTCGTCGCCCAGCAGATGCGCGTCGGCTACCCGAACGTGTTCGTGGTGCTGATCGGCTTCTACGGTTTGTTCTTCCTAACTGCCAAGCTGCGCGATTCGGTCTGGGGCCTGGTCTCCACCTTCGCCCTCACCGGCTTCATGGGCTTCATTCTCGGGCCGATCCTCAACCGCTATCTCGGCATGGCCGGCGGTGCTGAAGTCGTCAGCTCGGCGTTTGCCATGACCGCGCTGGTGTTCGGTGGTCTTTCCGCCTACGTACTGATCACGCGTCGCGACATGAGCTTCCTCAGTGGCTTCATCACTGCGGGCTTCTTCGTACTGCTGGGCGCCGTTGTGGCGAGCTTCTTCTTCCAGATCAGCGGTCTGCAACTGGCGATCAGCGCGGGCTTCGTGCTGTTCTCCTCGGTCTGCATTCTGTTCCAGACCAGCGCCATCATCCATGGCGGTGAGCGTAACTACATCATGGCGACCATTAGCCTGTATGTTTCGATCTATAACCTGTTCATCAGCCTGCTGCAGCTGTTTGGCATCATGGGTCGTGACGACTGATCGACATTAGCTAATCGCCAGGAAAGCCCGCTTCGGCGGGCTTTTTCATGCCTACTCTCCTCTATCCCTTCTTCCCCCTGCCCCGTAGAATGCGTTCCTTTTTTGCTTCCGGGCGTTTCCCATGAGCTCAAACGAACACGAGTCAGGTGCCGCAGCGCCTGCCAACGAACTGGTTCTCGGCCTCGAGGACAAGCCGAAACTGATGATAGGCCTATTGGCTGCGTTGCAGCATCTGCTGGCGATCATCGTGCCGATCGTGACCCCGGGTCTGCTGATCTGCCAAGCACTGGGGGTGTCGGCGCGGGACACCAACCTCATCGTATCCATGTCCCTGGTCATCTCCGGCATCGCCACCTTCGTTCAGTGCAAACGCTTCGGCCCCTTCGGTGCCGGGCTGCTGATCGTGCAGGGCACCAGCTTCAACTTCGTCGGACCACTGATCGCCGGTGGCGCGCTGATGGTCAAGCAGGGCACCCCCGTCGAGGGCGTGATGGCAGCGATCTTTGGCGTAGTGATCGCCGGCTCGTTCGTAGAGATGGGCGTGTCGCGCATCCTGCCGTTCATCAAGCGTCTTATCACGCCGCTGGTGACCGGTATCGTAGTGCTGATGATCGGCCTGACCCTGATCAAGGTCGGTCTGATCAGCATGGGTGGCGGCTTTGCAGCGATGGGTAATGGCACCTTCGCCACTGCCGAGAACCTGCTGCTGTCAGGCGTAGTACTGGCAATCATCGTGGTGCTCAACCGTGTGCCAATGGTGTGGATGCGCAGCTGCGCCATCGTCATTGCCTTGGCGGTTGGCTATGCCCTGGCGGGCTATCTGGGCCGTCTGGACTTCACCGGCATGCATCAGGCCGCAGTGTTCCAGGTTCCACTACCTCTGCACTTCGGCCTGGGTTTCTCCTGGGCGCTGTTCATTCCGATGCTAGTGATCTACCTGGTGACCTCGCTTGAAGCTATCGGCGATGTGACGGCCACCAGCAAGGTTTCACGCCAGCCGGTCCAGGGACCGCTCTGGATGCAGCGGATCAAGGGCGGGGTACTGGTCAACGGCGCTAACTCTCTGCTGGCCGGGCTGTTCAACACCTTCCCCAGTTCGATCTTTGCGCAAAACAACGGGGTGATTCAGCTCACCGGCATTGCCAGCCGCCACATTGGCGTCTGGATCGCGTTTATGCTGGTGCTGCTGGGACTGTTCCCAGCCGTGGCGGGAATCATCCAGGCGGTGCCTGAACCGGTGCTGGGCGGGGCGGCAATGGTAATGTTCGGTGCGGTCGCAGCCTCCGGTATCAATATCCTGGCCAGTACACATCTGGACCGTCGGGCGCTGTTGATCATCGCCGTGTCACTGGCGCTCGGGTTGGGCGTTGCGCAAGTGCCGGAATTCCTGGCCCATATGCCCGCGGCGCTGCGTAACGTACTGGAATCGGGCGTGGCTACCGGCGGTATTTGTGCCCTGGTGTTGAACTGGTTCCTGCCGGACACCCACGCACGCACTTGATCTATGCGTGCTCCAGACAAGGCCCGCGCCCACAGGTGCGGGCTTTTTGCTTTATCATGAGCGCATTTCCTTGCCCGAGCTTTCCATGAAATTCGCCATCGCGGTGTTTTCTCCAGCCCATGCGCCCTCCTCGCGCCGCGCGCTACGCTTCGCTGAAGCGGTGCTGGACGGCGGGCACCAGATTACCCGGCTGTTCTTCTATCAAGACGGCGTCCACAGCACTTCGAATTCCATCGTTTTCCCTCAGGATGAACGGGATGTGGCCGCACAGTGGCGCACGTTCGTCAGCGATCATCATCTCGACGCTGTGGTCTGCATCGCGGCTGCACTGCGCCGGGGTGTGCTCGACGAAGCAGAGGCCAACCGCTACCAACGCCCTGCCGTGAACCTGTCTGAGCCTTGGGAGTTGTCCGGTCTTGGGCAACTGCATGAAGCTGCGCAAGTAGCGGACCGCCTGGTTTGTTTCGGAGGCGATTGAAATGGCCAAGTCCCTATTGATCATCACCCGCCAGGCTCCTTGGGCAGGTATGACCGCGCGTGAAGCACTGGACATCGCCCTAGCCGGGGGCGCCTTCGATTTGCCAATCGGCGTGCTGTTTCTCGATGACGGCGTGTTCCAGCTCGCCAGCGGCCAGCAACCGGCAGCGCTGCAGCAGAAAAATCTTGCAGCTAACCTGCAAGCGCTGCCGATGTTCGGCGTCGACGAGCTGTTCGTCTGCGCGCATAGCCTGCAAGCGCGCGGATTGGATACCCACTCGTTGGAATTACCTGTGCAGGCACTCGACGATGCAGCCCTGTCAGCCCTCATCGCCCGATTCGATCAAGTGATAACGCTCTGATGAAAACATTACACGTCATTAGCCATTCCCCCTTCGGTGATAGCCGCCTGACCAGTTGCCTGCGACTACTGGGCACCCATGACGCATTGCTGCTGTGCGGTGATGCAACGTACGCCCTCAAGACCGATAGCGAACCCTTCCGCGCGCTGCAGTCCGCAGGTCTGGAGGGCCGCCTGTTCGCGCTTGATGAAGACCTGCAAGCCCGTGCCATTTGTGGCGAGCCCGCACAGGCTGTGGACTACCCAGCCTTCGTCGAACTCTCGCTGCACTACGATAAGGTCAACACCTGGTTATGAGCATCCTGACTGCTGGCGATCGCACCATTGGGTTGGACAAGGATGGCTTCCTGCTCGATCTGCAAGCGTGGTCCACCGACGTCGCCGAAGTGCTGGCCGCACGAGAAGGTATCGTCCTCAGTGCGGAACACTGGGAAGTCCTCGAACTGCTGCGTCAGTTCTATGAGGAGTACCAACTCTCTCCCGCTACCCGTCCGTTGATCAAGTACGCAGCGCTGAAACTCGGCCCGGACAAGGGCAATAGCCCCCACCTGAACCGTCTGTTCAAGGGCACCCCTGCGAAATTGGCCGCCAAGCTAGCCGGCCTGCCCAAGCCGACCAACTGCATATGAGCGAGCCGATGAACCCGACCCCGCTTAACGTGCACACGCCGGCCGAACACCCCTTCGCCGAGTTCGTGCGCATTCTTGGCAAGGGCAAGCGCGGCGCGCGCGGCCTGACCCGCGAAGAAGCCCGCGCAGCGATGACGATGCTGCTCGAAGGCAAGGTCGAGGACACCCAGCTCGGCGCGTTCCTCATGCTGCTGCGACATAAGGAAGAAAGTCCGGAGGAGCTGGCAGGCTTCACCCAAGCGCTGCGCAGCCAGGTGCAAGCACCACCCCTGGCGGTCGACCTGGACTGGCCGAGCTACGCCGGCAAGAAGCGTCACCTGCCGTGGTATCTGCTCGCGGCCAAGTGCCTGGCCAACACCGGCGTGCGCATCTTCATGCACGGCGGCGGCGCTCATACCGCCGGGCGCTTGTATACTGAGCAGTTGCTCGGGCTGCTCGATATCCCTCTGTGCCGCGACTGGCAAGCAGTAGCCAACAGCCTTGACCAGCGCGGCCTGGCATTCGCCCCCTTGCAAGACTGGGCACCGCAATTGCAGCGCATGATCGACCTGCGCAATACCTTGGGCCTGCGTTCACCCATCCACTCGCTGGCCCGTGTACTCAATCCGCTCGGCGCTCGCCGCAGCCTACAGAGTATTTTCCATCCGGGTTACCAGGCCGTTCACCGCGAAGCCAGTCGACTGCTCGGTGACTCCGCGCTGGTGATCAAGGGCGATGGCGGTGAGATCGAGGTCAATCCAGACGTTGTCAGCCATCTTTATGGCACCGATGACAGCCTGGCCTGGGACGAGGAATGGCCAGCATTAAGCGCCCAGCGTCACGTCAAACCGGCAAGCCTGGACCCACACCACTTGCTGGCGGTCTGGCGCGCAGAGGCGCATGACAGCTACGGCGAGTTGGCAGTCATAGCGACCATCGCCCTCGCGCTACGTGGGCTCGGACAAGACCGTGAGCAGGCCTTCAGTAACGCCCGAGATGCTTGGCAGGCGCGCAATACATCTGATTAATCGATCAAAAGCAGGCGATCTTTGCACTGATCGCTCGAACGATATTCCATAGACTGGTCTCCAATCACCAATGACTGGCTATTGGAGCGCTCACATGGGCCTTTTGATCGATGGCCGCTGGCATGACCAGTGGTACGAAAACAGCAAGGACGGCGCTTTTCGCCGCGAAGACTCGCAACGCCGCGGCGCCTTGCCAGCTGCCGAAGCGGGACGCTATCACCTGTACGTTTCGCTGGCGTGCCCCTGGGCCCATCGCACCCTGATAATGCGCACCCTCAAAGGCTTGCAACCCTTGATCGACGTCTCGGTGGTCAGTTGGTTGATGGGCGAGCATGGCTGGACCTTTGACACCGCGCAGGGCTCGACCGGCGATGCGCTCGATGGATTGCAGTACCTCTACCAGCGCTACACATCGGACGATCCGCACTACAGCGGCCGCGTTACGGTGCCGGTACTGTGGGACAAGCAAGAGCAGCGCATCGTCAACAACGAGTCGGCGGAAATCATCCGCCTCTTCAACAGCGCCTTCGACGCACTGACCGGCAACCGACTGGATCTCTATCCCGAGATGCTGCGCAGCACCATCGACGCGCTGAACGAACGCATTTACCCGGCCGTGAACAACGGCGTTTACCGGGCAGGCTTTGCCTCTACCCAGCACGCCTACGAGGAGGCGTTCGACGAGGTGTTCGACGAGTTGGATCATCTGGAAACACTGCTGGACACGCGCCGGTACCTGGCCGGTGAGTACCTGACCGAAGCCGATGTACGATTGTTCACAACGCTGGTGCGTTTCGACGCCGTGTACCATGGCCACTTCAAATGCAACTTGCGTCGCGTAGCCGATTACCACAACCTCTCGAACTGGCTACGGGAGCTGTATCAGTGGCCAGGAATCGCAGATACCGTGGATATGCAGCATATCCAGAATCACTATTACCTCAGCCACAAGACCATCAATCCCAATGGCATCGTACCCAAGGGACCGCAGCAAGATTTCGGCTTGCCACATGACCGGACGCGGTTACCGGGTAATGGCATTTTTGAAGGGTAGAACCTAACGGGGCCGCTCGACGGCCCCGTTAGAATTCAGCTGCTTTGTGCGCCTTCGAACCATGCCAGTTTTTCGCGCAGTTGTACCACCTCGCCCACAATCACCAGCGTTGGAGCGTGGACGTCGTGTCGGGCCACCAACTCAGGCAGGTCGGCCAAGGTGCCGGTGAACACCCGCTGGTTGCGCGTCGTGCCTTGCTGTACCAGCGCCGCTGGTGTGCCGGGGGCTCGCCCATGGCGGATCAGTTCGGCGCAGATAGCCGGTAGCCCGACCAGTCCCATGTAGAACACTACCGTCTGCGCAGGCGCGACCAAGTCAGTCCACGGCAGGTTGCTGGTGCCATCTTTGAGATGGCCAGTGACGAAACGCACCGATTGGGCGTGATCGCGATGGGTCAGCGGAATGCCGGCATACGCCGAACAGCCGCTGGCTGCGGTAATCCCAGGCACAACCTGAAACGGAATACCCTCTGCTGCGAGCTCTTCGATTTCCTCGCCACCGCGCCCGAAAATGAATGGGTCGCCGCCTTTCAGGCGTAATACACGCTTGCCTTGACGGGCCAGATCGACTAGCAGGCGATTGATCTGCTCCTGGGGCACCGCGTGTTCTGCCCGGCGCTTGCCGACATAGATACGTTCTGCGTCGCGCCTGCACATGTCGATGATGGCCGGAGCCACCAGGCGGTCATACAGCACGACATCAGCCTGCTGCATCAGCCGCAAGGCGCGGAAGGTCAACAGATCGGGATCGCCAGGACCGGCGCCGACCAAGTACACCTCACCCCCTTGCTGAACAGGCGCACCGTCGACCATCGCCTGCAACAGACGCTCAGCCTCCGCCCCCTGCCCGGCCAATTGACGTTCGGCGATCGGACCTTGGAACACGGTTTCCCAGAAGCCCCGCCGCTGGTTGACGTCCGGATAGAGACCTTTGACCTTGTCACGAAAACGCGCGGCCAAACCCGCCAGCTCACCGTAAGCCGACGGAATCCAGGCCTCGAATTTGGCGCGAATCAGACGTGCCAGTACGGGTGCGTCGCCGCCACTGGACACCGCGATCACCAGCGGCGAACGATCGACGATTGCCGGGAAGATCACAGTGCACAGCGCCGGAGCATCCACCACATTGACCGGCAGGTTCATGGCCTGCGCATCGGCCGACACCTGAGCGTTAAGAGCTGCATCGTCGGTGGCCGCGATCACCAGCCGACAACCTTCCAGGTCGCCAACCTGGTATCCGCGCACCCGTACCTCTCCGCCGCCTTCCCTGGCCAGCGTAGCGAGCTGACCATCGACCTCAGGCGCCACCACTCGCAGCAGGCCGCCGGCCTCTGCCAGCAGACGCGCCTTGCGCAAGGCGATCTCGCCGCCGCCGACAACCAGCACCCACCCGCCCTGCAACCGGTGGAACAGTGGCAGGTATTTCATTTAGCGAATGACCTCGACGCCGCCCATGTAGGGCTTGAGTACCTCTGGCACGCGAATCGACCCGTCAGCCTGCTGGTAATTTTCCAGCACCGCAACCAGCGTACGGCCCACGGCCAGGCCCGAGCCATTGAGGGTGTGCACGAGCTCCGGCTTGCCAGTCTCCGGGTTGCGCCAGCGCGCTTGCATGCGTCGAGCCTGGAAATCGCCGCAGTTGGAGCAGGAGCTGATCTCGCGATACTTGCCCTGGCTAGGCACCCAGACTTCGAGGTCATAGGTTTTCACTGCACTGAAGCCCATGTCCCCGGTGCACAGCGCCAATACTCGGTAAGGCAGTTCGAGTAATTGCAAGACGCGTTCGGCGTTGGCGGTCAGGCCTTCCAGCGCCTCCATGGACTTACCCGGTTCGACGATCTGTACCATCTCGACCTTGTCGAACTGATGCTGACGAATCATGCCGCGCGTATCACGACCCGACGCACCCGCCTCGCTGCGGAAACAGGGAGTGTGCGCAACGAACTTGATCGGCAGTTGCTTGGCGTCGAGGATTTCGCCGGAAACGATGTTGGTCAGCGACACTTCGGCGGTAGGGATCAGGTAGAAGTCAGCTTCACCTTCACGGCTGATCTTGAACAGGTCTTCCTCGAACTTCGGCAACTGACCGGTACCTTGCAATGCCGGAGCCTGAACCAGGTACGGGGTGTAGGCCTCTTCGTAGCCATGCTCGCTGGTGTGCAGATTGATCATGAACTGCGCCAGGGCTCGATGCAGGCGAGCGATCGGACCGCGCAGCAAGGCGAAACGAGCGCCGGACAGCTTGGCGGCGGTTTCGAAGTCCAGGCCGCCACTGATCTCGCCAAGGGCGACGTGATCCTTGATATCGAAATCGAATTCAGGCGCTGTACCCCAGCGACGCACCTCGACGTTGGCCTCTTCGTCCGGGCCGACGGGTACGCTGGCATCAGGCAAGTTGGGGATGGTCAGCACGATGCCGTCCAGCTCGGCCTGGATCTCGTCCAGTTCGGTCTTGCCGGCGGCCAGCTCGTTGGCCATGCGCTCGACATCCGCCATCAGCGGCGCAATGTCTTCGCCCTTGGCCTTGGCCTGGCCGATGGACTTGGAGCGGGCATTACGCTCGGCCTGCAGCTGCTCGGTGCGGGTCTGCACCGATTTGCGACGCTCTTCCAGTGATTCGATGCGCGCGACATCCAGGCTGAAGCCACGGGAGGCCAGGCGATCCGCCACTTCCTGAAGTTGGCCGCGTAACAGTTTGGCATCGAGCATATCGTTCTCTCGTTATATGAAGGTGTTGGTTCAGATTCGGGTCAGAGCGAGGCCAGCCCAGGTCGCGAGCAGGCCGCCCAGTACACTGGCGGCGGCGTAGCCGAATGCCAGCGGCGCCTGTCCGCTTTCGAGCAGGCGCACGGTGTCCAGTGAAAAGGACGAAAAGGTGGTCAGGCCACCGACGAAGCCGACGATCAGTCCAGCCCGTACCTCGATAGGCACGCCCGGCTTGTTGAGGAACACGCCGTAGAGCACGCCGATGATCAGGCAGCCCACCAGATTGACCGCAAGCGTAGCGAGATAGAAGTGCCGTGGCCAGTGGGCATTGACCCAGTTACCTGCAGCGAAGCGCAGCAAAGTGCCGACAATGCCCGCAGCGCTGACCGATACGACGAGTGCAATCACGTTTTTCTCCGTTGCCGTGGACTGTTGCGATCCAGTTCGGCCAAGTGGCGCAGCTTTTCGCCGATCTTCAGTTCCAGGCCGCGCGGCACCGGCTGGTAATAGGGCCGCGGCGCCAAGGCATCGGGGAAGTAGTCCTCACCTGCCGCATAGGCATCCGGCTCATCGTGGGCATAGCGGTATTCATCGCCATAGCCCAACTGCTTCATCAGCTTGGTCGGTGCGTTACGCAAATGTAACGGAACCTCCAGCGAACCGTGCTCGGAAGCCTCCCGCAGCGCCGTCTTGAAACCCATGTACACGGCATTGCTCTTGGGCGCACACGCCAGGTAGGTAATGGCCTGGGCCACCGCCAACTCACCCTCGGGACTGCCTAGCCGCTCCTGCACGTCCCAGGCCGCCAGACACAGGCTCAGTGCACGCGGATCGGCATTACCGATGTCCTCGCTGGCCATGCGCACCACACGACGGGCGATGTACAGCGGATCGCAACCGCCATCGAGCATCCGCGCGAACCAATACAGCGCGCCGTCAGGATTGGAACCGCGAACCGACTTGTGCAGAGCCGATATCTGGTCATAGAACGCCTCGCCACCCTTGTCGAAGCGCCGTCGACTATCACCGAGCAGACTCTGCAGCATCTGCACATCGATCTCGCTGCCGTCTTCGGCAAGGTCCGAGGCATTTTCTAGGAAGTTGAGCATGCGCCGACCGTCACCGTCGGCAGCGGCCATGAGCATGGCGAAGGCTTCATCTCCGACTCGTAGATTGCGCTTGCCCAATCCACGCTCTTCACTCAGGGCACGATCGACCAGTTTGCGCAGAGCGGCTTCGTCCAGACTCTTGAGTACATAGACACGCGCCCGCGACAGCAAGGCGTTGTTCAGCTCGAAGGAGGGGTTCTCGGTGGTAGCGCCGATGAACAGCAGGGTGCCGTCTTCCACATAGGGCAAGAAAGCGTCCTGCTGGGACTTGTTGAAGCGGTGCACTTCATCGACGAATAGAATCGTGCGTCGACCGTACTGACCGGCTTGCTGCTTGGCCACTTCCACGGCCTGACGAATCTCCTTGACCCCGGCCAGCACAGCCGACACGGTTTCGAAATGCGCGTCGCAAAACTGCGCCAGCAGCCGCGCCAAGGTGGTCTTGCCGACACCGGGCGGCCCCCAGAAGATCATCGAGTGCAGAGCACCCTGCTCCAGTGCCTCGCGCAGCGGCTTGCCGCGCGCCAGCAGGTGCTCCTGGCCCACGTACTCGTCCAGGTTGGACGGACGCAATCGGGCTGCCAGCGGCTGGGCGACAGGCTCGCTTCGAAACAGGTCCATGGTGCCTCGCGTTACTCCTGGATGACGTCAGCGCCGTCCGGGATCTTGAACTGGAACGTGCTCGCCGGGATCGCCTGGTTGGCCCTGACCCCATTGAACAGAATATTGGTGCGCTGGCCGACGCTGTCGATCAGTTGCATGTCATTGATCAGCCCCTTGCGGAAAGAAATACGCAAGGAGTCGAACAACGTGTCCTTGGTCTTGGGCTTGAGGGTGAAATCCATGACCTCGCCCTGCTCCTTGGAAACGATATCGAAACTCTGGCTGATCTTGGACACATCACCGGACAACAGTAACGCCGGCGTTTGGCTCAGGCGCACATCAAGCTTCTTCACCGTGGCCTGCTCCAGATCCGGGTCCCACAGGGTAACTTTCTGGCCATCGGAAACCACGACTTGCTCTTGTGGAGCATCCGTATGCCAGTAGAACAGGCCAGGACGTTTGACCGTCATCTTCCCTTTAGTCTCCTGCAGACTCGTGCCGCTGGCATCCAGGGTCAGTTGGGAAAAATTGGCCTCGATGGTCTGGGATTTTTCCAGCAACTGGGTCAGGCGCTGTACGTCTTGCTCACCGGCGTACGCGGTGAGCGGGCCCAGGGTCAGGGCAGAAACCAACAGCATGCGAATTGCGCGCATGGGAGTCCTCATTGAGCAGTGGATAGGCCGGACACGATGTTTCGCACCCGGCAAGACAATCATCAATCGCGCGGGCCGCCCGGAGCTATCACTTCCCGCGAGCCGTTGCTGTTCATTGGAGTGACCACGCCGGCCATCTCCATCGCCTCGATCATCCGCGCGGCACGGTTGTAGCCGATCTTGAGCTTGCGCTGTACTGCCGAAATGGACGCCCGGCGACTTTCCAGCACGAACTGCACAGCTTCGTCATAGAGCGCGTCGGTTTCCGAGTCGTCGCCATCGCCACCTCCACCGCCGCCCTCGAAACCGCTACCGGCTTCCTCGACGCCGTTGAGGATATCGTCGTTGTAATCAGGGGCACCGCGCAACTTCCACGCCTCTACAACGCGGTGAACCTCGTCGTCGGAAACGAATGCACCGTGAACGCGGATGGGCAGACTGGTACCCGGCGGCATGTAGAGCATGTCGCCATGGCCGAGCAGTTGTTCGGCGCCGCCCTGGTCGATGATAGTCCGCGAGTCGATCTTGCTCGACACCTGGAACGCCATACGCGTAGGAATGTTGGCCTTGATCAGGCCAGTGATCACATCGACCGACGGACGCTGTGTAGCGAGAATCAAATGAATGCCGGCTGCACGCGCCTTCTGGGCGATACGGGCAATCAGCTCTTCGACCTTTTTGCCGACGATCATCATCATGTCGGCAAATTCGTCGACCACCACCACGATAGTCGGCAGGGTTTTCAGCGCCGGAGGTTCGTCCTCCATGCTTTCACGGCGGTACAGCGGATCGTGGATGACCTCACCGGCGTCCTGGGCGTCTTTGACCTTGCGGTTGAAGCCGGCCAGGTTACGTACGCCCATCGCAGCCATCAGCTTGTAGCGGCGCTCCATCTCGGCGACGCTCCAACGCAGAGCGTTGGCGGCGTCCTTCATGTCGGTGACGACCGGGCACAACAAGTGCGGAATGCCTTCGTAAATCGACAGCTCAAGCATTTTCGGGTCGATCATGATCAGCCGCGCGTCTTCCGGGCTCGACTTGAACAGGATCGACAGGATCATCGCGTTGACACCCACCGACTTACCCGAACCGGTGGTACCCGCCACCAGCAAATGCGGCATCTTGGCCAAGTCCGTGATGACTGGCTTGCCGCCGATGTCATGGCCCAGCGCCAGCGTGACGGGCGACTTCTGCTCGTCATACTGAGGCGTGGACAACACCTCGGAGAAACGCACCATCTGACGATTTTCGTTGGGGATTTCGATACCGACGGTAGTCTTTCCGGGAATGACCTCCACCACCCGCACGCTGGTCACTGCCAGCGAGCGCGCGAGGTCCTTAGCAAGGTTGGCGATGCGGCTGACCTTGACCCCGGCAGCTGGCTGGATTTCGTAGCGAGTGATCACCGGCCCCGGGTGGATCGAGTCTACGGAAACGTCGACCCCGAACTCCTTGAGCTTGATCTCCAGCAGATGCCCCACTCCAGCCAGGGACTCGGGCGAATACTCGATCTTTTTCTGTTCGGCAGGATCGAGAATCGAGATCGATGGGAGCGTTCCTTCCACGGCGCTATCGACGAACAGCGGCGCCTGTTTTTCTTTCATGACCCGCTTGCTGGGCTCGGGTGCCTTGACCGGTGCCGGCAGGTTGATCACCGGTGCGGGCTGCTGCTCGCGTTGTGCCACATGCTTGCTCAAGGATTCGTCACGTTCGATGATGCGTTCGCGCGCCTTGATCTGCTCGCGCTTGTCGACAACCACGGGCGCGACAACGTCCTCGACCTGCTCATCGACCTCGCGCAACTGCGCCACCAGCCGCTTGCGTTCGTTGCGCGCGGCCCACCAGCGCGACGCGGCGCCTTGGACCAGCTCGAACAGATCAAGGGTGATCTTGCCGGTCAGGTCCATGACCTTGAACCAGGACAAGTCGGTGAACACCGTCAGGCCGAACAGGAACAACGCGATGAACATCAAGGTGCTGCCCTGCACGTTCAGCAGGTTGCGTGCCAGTTCCCCAAGGCTCTCGCCCAGCGCACCGCCAGCCGAAAATGGAATACTGGCGGGCGGATGGAAATGAATGTGCGCCAGCGCTGCGCCCGACAGCACGAGAAATACCAAGCCGATCAGACGCCAGGAGAACAGCCACCCACTCCATTGCCAGGGCTGGTGACGTTCACGGAAGATCTGCCAGGTCTTGATCGCCAGCAGCAAAGGAAAGATATAGGCAAAGTAGCCAAGCACCATGAACAGGATGTCGGCGAAGAACGCGCCGGCGCGGCCAGCAGCGTTCTGAACCTGATCGACATTGCTGGTGTGGGTAAAGCTTGGGTCGGATGTGTCGTAGGTCAGCAGTGCCATCCACAGGTACAGGCACAGCGCACCGACGGCAATCAGCGCGCCTTCCTTGAGGCGATAATGCAACTGCTGGCGCCATAGCGGCACTGGCAACGGAGTCGGGGATGCAGTGGATTTCTTCAAAACGCGTCTATTCCTGCGCTTGATGCGCGTTAAATAGTGATCGGGCCGGTGAATGGCCGACGAACCACTACTTTTAACATTACTGCCCGCCTGCCGCCATGGCGGCACGCCGCGTGGCGCATGGACGGGGGGCCGATTTCCATGGGTGCAATTTGAGCATGCATTTTGTTCTGTGACAAAGGCTTATGCTGTATTTTTGCACAGGTATGACAGCAAATGTCGGCGATGGTGCCAGATGCCCATCGGCTAGCGGTGAAACAGCTCGACGAGCCGCGCCACTCCTGCAGCCCAGCATGCTGCAACAGCCCAGACATTGACCTCGACGACGCCTGCCGCCATGCTCGTCACTCCCCTCCCCTACCGCCGAATCACCATGCTCACCTGGCTGACCCGCGACTCGCTGAACTTCCCACCCCTCAATAAAGCCCTCAACGAGCCCAACGGCTTACTCGCCGCGGGAGGCGATCTCACACCCGAGCGCCTGATTCAGGCCTACCGCCACGGCTGCTTCCCTTGGTATCAGGACGGACAGCCGATTCTATGGTGGTCGCCCGATCCTCGCACCGTGCTGTTACCGGACGAACTTCACGTATCCCGGTCGCTGGCCAAGCTGATGCGTCAGGGCCGCTACCAAGTCAGCTTCGACACCGATTTCGCCAGTGTAATCGCTGCGTGCGCCGCACCCCGTGATTACGCCGACGGCACCTGGATCACCGACAGCATGCAGGCGGCATACCGCGAGTTGCACCACCGCGGTATCGCTCATTCGGTCGAGGTACGCCAGGCCGGCGAACTGGTTGGCGGCCTATACGGCCTGGCCATGGGCCGCCTGTTCTTCGGCGAATCCATGTTCAGCCGCGCCGACAATGCCTCCAAGGTCGGTTTCGTGACGCTGGTTGAACGTCTGCGCGAAGCTGGCTTTGTATTGATCGACTGCCAGATGCCCACCGATCACCTGCATAGCCTCGGCGCGCGCGCTATCAGCCGGAAGGCGTTCGCCGACTATCTGTCATGCCATCTCGACCACTCCTGCGACGCAGCCTGGGCGCGCTAGGCGACCGCCCAGAGCTGGCATACACTTAGAGCAACGTCTTGCCCAGGGGGCTATCATGACAGAGCTGGCGCGATTGAAGTTCTATGCCACTCAACCCCACTCCTGCAGCTACCTGCCCGATGAGCAGGCGACGACCCTGTTCCTGGACCCCAGCCAGCCCATGGACGTAAATGTGTATGCCGACCTGTCGGAAATGGGCTTTCGCCGCAGCGGCGATCATCTCTACCGACCTCACTGCCAGAGCTGCTCTGCCTGCGTACCGGCACGCATCCCCGCAGCACGCTTCGTGCCCAACCGCCAGCAGCGACGCATTCTCAAGCGCAATGAGGACCTTGTGGTCAGCCCCGCGCGACCGGCTTTCAAAGAAGAATATTTCGATCTGTATCGCCGCTACATCGAAACGCGCCACGCTGACGGCGACATGTACCCGCCCAGTCGCGACCAGTTCTCCACGTTTCTGGTACGCGACCTGCCCTTCAGTTGGTTCTACGAATTTTGCCTGCATGGTCGCCTGCTTGCAGTGGCGGTATGTGACCTGCTGCCCAATGGCCTATCGGCGGTGTATACCTTCTACGATCCAGATGAAGAGCGCCGTAGCTTGGGCCGCTTTGCCATCCTCTGGCAGATCGCTGAAACGCTACGCCAGGATCTGGAGGCGGTCTATCTTGGCTACTGGATCAAGAATTGTCAGAAGATGAACTACAAGACCCAATACCGCCCCATCGAGCTACTGATTAACCAGCGCTGGGTCAGCCTCAACTGAAAGCATTGGCTTGAAATACATTTTTCGGGCATAATCCACGCCACTTTTTTTGCCCGGTGCAACTGCGCGTCGGGCCATCTCTGGACACCGAGGGTTTTACTGCATGTCGAAAGAAGACAGCTTCGAAATGGAAGGCAGTGTCGTCGACACCCTTCCAAACACCATGTTTCGCGTGGAGCTGGAAAACGGCCACGTTGTCACCGCGCACATTTCCGGAAAAATGCGCAAGAACTACATCCGCATCCTCACTGGCGACAAGGTCCGCGTCGAACTGACGCCTTACGACCTGAGCAAGGGCCGCATCACCTACCGCGCGCGCTAAGCTTCAGCCACAAAAAAGCCCGGCCAATGCGCCGGGCTTTTTTGTGCAGCCTACCAAAGCGCCAGGGCCGCACAGCGGCCCCTTTGCTCAAGCCACTTCGGCCGCGGTCTCGAAGTCGAACACCAGCTCGCCATCGCGCAGTTCCACATGCACCACGCCGCCATGCTCGGACAACTCGCCGAACAGGATCTCTTCAGCCAGAGGCCGCTTGATCTTGTCCTGAATGAGCCGCGCCATAGGTCGAGCCCCCATCTGCACGTCATACCCCTTGCTTGCCAGCCAGCCACGCGCCTCGTCACTGACCTCGAGCAGCACGCGCTTGTCTTCCAGTTGAGCTTGAAGCTCGATAAGGAACTTGTCGACGATGCTCTTGATCGTTTCGTGGCTCAAGCGACCGAACTGAATGATGGTATCCAGACGGTTGCGGAACTCCGGCGTAAAGCTCTTGCGAATGACCTCCATCGCGTCCGACGCGTGATCTTGATGGGTGAAGCCAATCGAAGCCCGCGACGCAGTTTCCGCCCCGGCGTTTGTCGTCATGATCAGAATCACGTTACGGAAGTCCGCCTTGCGCCCATTGTTGTCGGTCAGGGTGCCATGGTCCATGACCTGCAGCAGCAGGTTGAAGACCTCCGGGTGAGCTTTCTCGATTTCATCGAGCAGCAACACGCAGTGCGGTTGTTTGGTGATGGCTTCGGTCAGCAGCCCACCCTGGTCGAATCCAACGTAACCAGGAGGCGCGCCGATCAAGCGCGATACGGTGTGCCGCTCCATGTACTCCGACATGTCGAAGCGCACCAACTCGACACCCAGTGCCTTGGCCAACTGCCGAGCAGCTTCGGTCTTGCCGACCCCCGTAGGGCCTGCGAACAGGAAGGAGCCTACGGGTTTGTCGGGTGCCTTCAGGCCTGCTCGCGACAGCTTGATCGCAGTCGACAGTGAATCGATTGCCGCATCCTGACCGAACACGGTGAGCTTCAGATCACGCTCAAGGTTGCGCAGCAGTTCCTTGTCGGAGCTGGTGACATGCTTTGGCGGGATACGCGCGATCTTGGCCACGATGTCCTCCACCTGCGGCACGTCGATACGCTTGACCCGATTGGCCTCCGGCTGCAGGCGCTGGTAGGCGCCGGCTTCGTCGATCACATCAATGGCCTTGTCCGGCATGTGCCGGTCATTGATGTAGCGCGCAGCCAACTCGGCAGCCGCGCGAAGCGCTTCATCGCTGTATTCGATGTGATGATGACTCTCGAAGCGCCCTTTCAACCCACGCAGAATGCCAACGGTGTCCTCCACGGAGGGCTCGCTGACGTCGACTTTCTGGAAGCGCCGCGCCAGCGCTCGATCTTTCTCGAAAATGCCACGGAACTCTTGGAAAGTCGTGGAGCCAATGCAGCGGATATCACCCGAAGACAGCAGCGGCTTGAGCAGGTTGGAGGCATCCATCACCCCACCGGATGCCGCGCCAGCACCGATGATGGTATGGATTTCATCAATGAACAGAATGGCTTGAGGGCGCTTGCGCAGCTCACCAAGCAATGCCTTGAAACGCTTCTCGAAGTCGCCCCGGTACTTGGTGCCGGCCAACAGCGCGCCGAGATCCAGCGAATACACTACGCTTTGCGCCAGCAGGTCAGGCACCTGGCCATCGACGATACGCTTGGCCAACCCTTCTGCGATGGCCGTCTTGCCGACACCGGCTTCACCCACCAGCAGTGGATTGTTCTTGCGCCGACGCGCGAGGATCTGCGCAACCCGCTCGACTTCCTGCTCGCGCCCGACCAGGGGGTCGATGCGACCGGCACGGGCCAGCTCATTGAGATTGCTGGCATAGGCATCCAGCGGATTGCTCGACGAGGACGCTTCTGCGCCGTCCTCGTCCTGCATGTCCTGATCGCCTTCAGTATTCGGACCATGGCCCGGCACCTTGGAGATGCCGTGCGCGATGTAGTTGACCACATCGATCCGGGCCACGCTCTGCTGCTTGAGCAGGAACACCGCCTGGCTCTCCTGCTCACTGAAGATCGCGACCAACACGTTGGCGCCGGTCACTTCACGCTTGCCGGAGCTTTGCACATGGAAAACAGCGCGCTGCAGCACGCGTTGGAAACCCAACGTTGGCTGTGTCTCGCGGTCTTCGTCATGCACCGGGATCAGAGGGGTAGTGGAATCGATGAACTCCTGCAGATCATGCTTGAGCTTGTCGAGATTGGCGCCACAGGCGCGCAGAACGGTCGCAGCCGCCTCGTTGTCAAGGAGCGCCAACAGCAGGTGTTCGACGGTCATGAATTCATGACGCTTCGAACGTGCCTCCTTGAAGGCAAGATTGAGGGTGACTTCGAGCTCGCGGTTTAACATAGCTTCACCTCATACCCAAGTGGTCGGCGATTAACCGTCCTTCTCGATTTCACAGAGTAGCGGATGCTGGCTTTCTCTTGCGTATTGATTGACCTGCATGGCCTTGGTTTCGGCAATGTCGCGGGTAAACAATCCGCACACTGCCCGCCCTTCGGTGTGGACAGTCAGCATGATCTTGGTCGCCAGCTCACGGTTCAGACTGAAGAACGTTTCGAGCACTTCGACGACGAAATCCATCGGTGTGTAGTCATCGTTGAACAAAACCACCTTGTACATCGGTGGAGCCTGAAGGATTGGCTTGGCTTCTTGGACCGCCAGACCTGCCCCATCGTCCTCATCGGACTTCGGGCGATCCTGATTGAATGTTAGTCGAATCTGCCTGAGTGCATGCATGGAAAGAATTTCATCATATCGACAGGTTAGGGTTGTGGGTCGACCGCACAGTCACCGCCGGCGCGGCTGCCGCATGACCTTGACTATCGGCAAAACGGTGTTACAACCAATATGAGCCCACCGTGGTGTATAAAGATCCGCGCAGTCAACCAGATTTTTTCGCATGGTTCGTATGCGGATGACGTGGATGATACTCCAGTGATGGAGTCCTTTGCAGAGGACATAGGGATGGCAAGCGGTAAAGTCAAGTGGTTCAACAATGCCAAGGGCTATGGATTCATCAATGAAGACGGCAAGACGGACGACCTGTTCGCCCACTACTCCGCGATTCAGATGGATGGCTACCGGACATTGAAGGCTGGCCAGGCAGTGACATTCGACGTCGTGCAAGGCCCCAAAGGCCTCCATGCTGTCAACATCGCTGGCGCCAAAGCCGATACCACCGTAACCGATGTCAACCGGCAGAGCGAGACCGCCAGGGCCTGACCGCGTTCACCGCACCTCGAAGAAGGCCGGCTGCCTGCGCTAAACGAGGCATGACCGGCTTTTTTTGTTACAGAAAATAACCTTGTGTATCACGACGATTAATCGCCACCTGCGGCATCTCGTCACATTGCCCGTACATCTTTGGTCTTATAAAGGCGTCGATAGCGCTTCGCCTTGCTGAATCGACCGAAGGGTTTGATATACTCCGTCCCTGACCACAGGGTCATCGGGGCGAACCCTTGGAATAGGCGGCTCGCCCTCGGCCAGGTAAGGCCAGTAAGCCTGGGCTGTTACCGCACCCAGCACTTGACGCTCGACTGATGCATCCACCATCACCGCTCGCAGCCTCTCGACCATCCGCTCAAGGCACCGCCAGGGCGAAGCGCCTACCCTGCGCACCTCGAGACTCGAGTACGCTCAGCACACAGAGAGTTAACCCGCATGCCCACCCGTTCCAAGATCATCTATACCTTCACCGACGAAGCCCCCGCCCTCGCCACCTACTCGCTGCTGCCGATCATCGAAGCCTTCACCGCTTCGGCTGACATCGCCGTCGAAACCCGCGATATTTCCCTGGCTGGCCGTATCCTCGCGTCGTTCCCCGAGCAACTGGGCGCAGAGAAGCAGGTAGGCGATCATCTGGCGGAACTGGGTCAGCTGGCCACCACCCCTGAAGCCAACATCATCAAGCTGCCGAACATCTCCGCATCGGTTCCGCAGCTCAAGGCGGCGATCAAAGAGCTCCAGGCCAAAGGCTTCAACATTCCTGACTACGCCGATGAGCCGACCACTGCCGAAGATAAAGAGTCGCGCGCGCGCTACGACCGGATCAAGGGCAGCGCTGTGAATCCGGTGCTGCGTGAAGGCAACTCCGACCGCCGCGCCCCGCTGTCGGTGAAGAACTATGCGCGCAAGCATCCGCACAAGATGGGCGCCTGGGCGGCCGACTCCAAGTCGCACGTCGCTCACATGAGCCAGGGCGACTTTTATGGCAGCGAGAAAGCGGCGCAGATCGAAGCCGATGACAACGTGCGCATCGAACTGGTCGGCAAGGACGGCAAGATCACCGTCCTCAAGGAAAAAACCGCTGTCAAAGCCGCCGAAGTCATCGACTGCGCTACCCTGAGCCGCAAGGCGCTCAAGACCTTCATCGCCGAGCAGATCGCCGACGCCAAGGCCTCTGGCGTGCTGTTGTCGGTTCACCTCAAGGCCACCATGATGAAGGTCTCCGACCCGATCATGTTCGGCGTGATCGTCGAAGAGTTCTATAACGATGTGCTGAGCAAGCATGCCGACGCCCTGGCCCAAGTAGGTTTCAACGCCAATAACGGCATCGGCGACCTGTATGCCCGCATCAAAGACCTGCCTGCCGAGAAGCAAGCCGAGATCGAGGCCGACATCCAGGCCCTGTATGCCGTTCGCCCGGCCCTGGCCATGGTCAACTCCGACAAGGGCATCACCAACCTGCACGTACCGAGCGACGTCATCGTCGACGCTTCGATGCCGGCGATGATTCGTGACTCGGGCAAGATGTGGAATACCGCCGGCGAGTTGCAGGATGCCAAAGCTGTCATTCCTGACCGCTGCTACGCTGGCATCTATCAGGCCACCATCGAGGATTGCAAGCAGCACGGCGCCTTCGATCCGACCACCATGGGCAGCGTGCCAAACGTCGGCCTGATGGCGCAGAAGGCCGAAGAGTACGGCTCCCACGACAAAACCTTCCAAGCCCAAGCCGACGGCGTCGTGCGTGTGGTTGACGGAAAAGGCAAAGTTCTGCTGGAGCAGAACGTCGAGGCCGGCGACATCTTCCGCATGTGCCAGACCAAAGACGCTCCGATCCAGGACTGGGTCAAGCTGGCCGTTAACCGCGCCCGCCTGAGCGATACCCCGGCCGTGTTCTGGCTGGACCCGGCACGCGCTCACGATGGCGTGATGATCGAGAAGGTGCAGAAGTACCTGAAGGATCACGACACCCGCGGCCTGGATATCCGTATCCTGGCACCGGTCGACGCCATCAAGTTCTCCCTCGCACGCATTCGCGAAGGCAAGGACACCATTTCGGTCACCGGTAACGTGCTGCGCGACTACCTGACCGACCTGTTCCCGATCATGGAACTGGGCACCAGCGCCAAGATGCTGTCGATCGTCCCGCTGATGAGCGGCGGTGGCCTGTTCGAGACCGGCGCCGGCGGCTCGGCACCCAAGCACGTACAGCAATTGGTGGAAGAGAACTTCCTGCGCTGGGACTCGCTGGGTGAATTCCTTGCTTTGGCAGCCTCGCTCGAACACCTGGGCAACACCTACGACAATCCGCGCGCCAAGGTTCTGGCCAAAACCCTTGACCAGGCCACCGGCAAGTTCCTCGACACCAATAAGTCCCCTTCGCGCAAGGTGGGCGGTATCGATAACCGTGGCAGCCACTTCTACCTGACCCTCTACTGGGCCGAGGCGCTGGCAGCTCAAACCGACGACGCCGCACTGCAAGCGCGCTTCGCACCGCTGGCCAAGACACTGGCAGAGAACGAGGCGACCATCGTCGCTGAGCTCAACGCCGTCCAGGGCAAGCCGGTCGACATCGGCGGCTACTATGCGCCAGATGCCGAACTGACCGCCAAGGTCATGCGCCCAAGCCAGACCTTGAACAACGCCATCGCTGCGCTGTAATAAACGGTTGAGGTAACACCACAAACCCCGGGCTTAGAACCGGGGTTTGTGCTTTCTGGACAAACGATTTCACCCCCAACAGGAGCCCGGAACATGGCCTGGCAACCTCACATCACCGTCGCCACCATTGTCGAGCAGGAAGGCACATTCCTCTTCGTCGAAGAGCTCAAGGCTGGCAAGCACGTGCTCAACCAACCCGCTGGCCATCTCGAAGCCAATGAGACGCTCGCCCAAGCCGCGTTGCGCGAAACCCTCGAAGAAACGGCCTGGGAAGTCGAGCTGACTGGCGTCGTCGGCATCTATCTGTATACCGCTCCCAGCAACGGTGTGACCTATCAACGCATCTGCTTCGCGGCCCGCCCCGTGCATCATCACCGCGAACGTGCATTGGACAGCGATATCACGCGCGCACTGTGGCTGACCCGCGCCCAGTTGCTAGCCGATTCCGAGCGCTGGCGCAGCGAGCTGGTGCCGCGCTGCCTGGACGACTACCTGGCAGGCCCGCTGCACAGCCTCGCACTGCTGCGCGACTGACGCGCAGGCCCTGGCCTGATAGAATCGGCGTTTTTCCCCTTGATACACATCGGTAGCCATGACCAGTCCAGCACCCAAAGACCCCTCCAGGACCCGCGTCATCGTCGGCATGTCCGGCGGCGTCGACTCATCCGTCTCCGCCCTCCTGCTCATGGAGCAGGGCTATCAGGTGGAAGGTCTGTTCATGAAGAACTGGGAAGAGGACGACGGCACCGAATATTGCACTGCACGCGAGGACCTGGCAGACGCCCAGGCGGTCTGTGACCGCATCGGCATTACGCTGCACACGGCCAATTTCGCCGCCGAGTACTGGGATAACGTGTTCGAGCACTTCCTGGAAGAATACAAGGCCGGTCGCACACCCAATCCAGACATCCTGTGCAACCGCGAAATCAAGTTCAAGGCGTTCCTCGACTACGCACTGTCCCTGGGCGCTGACTTGATTGCTACGGGCCATTACGTGCGTCGGCGTGACACCGGCGCCCTCACCGAACTGCTGAAGGGACTGGATCCGAACAAGGACCAGAGCTATTTCCTGCATGCCGTCGGCGGCAAGGAGATTGCCCGCACACTATTTCCCGTTGGCGAACTGGAGAAGCCCGAGGTACGTGCCATTGCCGAGAAACACGGCCTGGCCACCGCGAAGAAGAAGGACTCTACGGGCATCTGCTTCATCGGCGAGCGCCGCTTCAGTGACTTCCTCAAGCAGTACCTACCGGCCCAGCCTGGTGAGATTCAAACCACCGACGGTGAAGTCATCGGCCAGCACCACGGTTTGATGTACCACACCATCGGTCAGCGTCAGGGGCTGGGTATCGGCGGTCTGAAAGACGCAGGCGATGAGCCGTGGTATGTGCTCGATAAAGACCTCTCGCGCAATGTACTGGTGGTTGGCCAGGGCAACGAGCATCCCTGGCTGTTCTCCCGAGCCCTGCTGGCTTCGGAAATCTACTGGGTCAACCCGGTGGATTTGACCCGCCCGCGGCGCCTCGGCGCCAAGGTCCGTTATCGCCAGGGCGACCAGGCCTGCACCCTGGAGCGCACCGCCGAGGGCTACCGCGCCGTATTCGACGAGCCGCAACGCGCTGTGACGCCTGGACAGTCGGTGGTGTTTTACGACGGCGAGATCTGCCTGGGCGGCGGCGTGATCGAAACTGCCGAGCCTTGGAGCCCGCGCGAATGAGCGACCTGCAGGAGCAGTTGATCGCCCTTGGTGGCGTGTTCCAGGCAGCCGTCATGGTCGACCGAATCGCCCGAACCGGGCAGTCCAGTGAAGCGGATATCGGCTGTCTGCTGGGCAGCCTGCTGGTGCGCGACCCCCAAAACACCCTGGAGGTGTTCGGTGGCGACGACCTCAACTTACGTGAGGGCTATCGTGCTCTGGTCGGCGCCCTCGAACGCGATCCCAGCAGCCTGCAACGCGAACCACTGCGCTATGCGCTATCGATGCTGGGCCTGGAGCGTCAGCTGGGTAAGCGTGATGACTTGCTGGAGACCATCGGCAATCGACTACCGCAGATCCAGGCGCAAGCTGACCACTTCGGACTCGTCCACGAGAACGTCATCGCCTCTAGCGGCGCGCTGTACCAAGACACGCTGAGCACCCTGCGTCAGCGCATCCAAGTGCACGGCGACATGCGTTTCCTGCAACAGGCCAGCAACGCCTCGAAGATTCGTGCGTTGCTGTTGGCCGGCATCCGCGCCGCACGCCTATGGCGGCAGTTGGGTGGACACCGTTGGCAACTGGTCTTTAGCCGCCGCAAGCTACTCAACGAGCTGTACGACATGATGCGGTCGCCTTCCTGAGAGGCTCACCCCCGCTGCGCAGGCAGATCTGGCCTCGTAGGCAATGCAGCATCTGCCGCTGCATGTTCGACTAGAACTGTCTGCGCTGGACCGAGACACGCTTTTCATGACCACACCTTTGGTCAGCCACCCGACCCCGGCGCGATTTTCATGTATGATATGCGCCCTCCAAAAGCCCGACTGTCCGAGAGCACCCCATGCAGCTTTCTTCGCTCACTGCGGTTTCCCCTGTAGACGGCCGTTATGCCGGCAAAACCCAGGCCCTGCGCCCTATCTTCAGCGAATTCGGCCTGATCCGTTTCCGTGCCCTGGTCGAAGTGCGCTGGCTGCAGCGTCTGGCCGCCCACCCGCAAATTGGCGAAGTGCCAGCGTTTTCTGCTGAAGCCAACGCCGTGCTGGACAGCCTGGCCAGCGATTTCAAGCTCGAGCATGCCGAGCGCGTCAAGGAAATCGAGCGCACCACCAATCACGACGTCAAGGCCATCGAGTACTTGCTCAAGGAGCAGGCAGCCCAATTGCCGGAACTGGCAAAGGTCAGCGAGTTCATCCACTTCGCCTGCACCAGTGAAGACATCAACAACCTGTCTCACGCGCTGATGCTGCGTGCCGGTCGCGACGACGTGCTGCTGCCGCTGATGCGCCAGATCGCCAAGGCCATCCGCGCCCTCGCCCATCAGCATGCCGACGTGCCCATGCTCTCGCGCACCCACGGCCAACCCGCCTCGCCAACCACGCTGGGCAAGGAACTGGCCAACGTGGTCTATCGCCTGGAGCGCCAGATTGCCCAGGTAGCCGCCGTTCCGCTGCTGGGCAAGATCAACGGCGCCGTGGGCAACTATAACGCTCACCTGTCGGCCTACTCGCAGATCGACTGGGAGCAGAACGCTCGCGCCTTCATCGAAGACGAGTTGGGCTTGCAGTTCAATCCCTACACGACGCAGATCGAACCGCACGACTACATTGCCGAACTGTTCGACGCCATCGCCCGCTTCAACACCATCCTCATCGACTTCGACCGCGACGTCTGGGGTTACATCTCGCTGGGCTACTTCAAGCAGAAGACGGTCGCCGGCGAGATCGGCTCCTCGACCATGCCGCACAAGGTCAACCCGATCGACTTCGAAAACTCCGAAGGCAACCTGGGCATCGCCAACGCACTGTTCCAGCACCTGGCCAGCAAGCTGCCAATCTCCCGCTGGCAGCGTGACCTGACGGATTCCACCGTGCTGCGCAATCTGGGCGTCGGCTTCGCCCACAGCGTCATCGCCTATGAAGCCAGCCTCAAGGGCATCGGCAAGCTGGAAATCAACACCGCCCGCATCGCCGCAGACCTCGACGCCTGCTGGGAAGTGCTGGCCGAGCCGATCCAGACCGTCATGCGCCGCTTCAACATCGAAAACCCGTACGAGAAGCTCAAGGAACTGACCCGCGGCAAAGGCATCACGCCAGAAGCGCTGCAGACTTTCATCGAAGGTCTGGATATGCCTGCCGAGGCCAAGGCCGAGCTCAAACTGCTGACGCCAGCCAGCTACATCGGCAACGCAGCTGCGCAGGCCAAACGCATCTGAACGGCGCCCTGCGGACCACGCCCGGCCTAGCCGGGCGTTTTTATTCCCGGATTAAAATTTCTTATTTTCAATAGGTTGAGCATGAATCCTGATACTCCACTGCAGCTGCTTGGCGGCCTCACAGCCCGTGAATTCCTGCGCGATTACTGGCAGAAAAAGCCCCTGCTGGTACGCCAGGCATTCACCGACTTCCAAAGCCCTATCGATCCCGACGAATTGGCCGGCCTGGCACTGGAAGAGGAGGTGGAATCGCGCCTGGTGCTGGAGCACGGCGAGCGCCCCTGGGAAATGCGTCGCGGCCCGTTCGAGGAAGATACCTTCGCTACCCTGCCCGAGCGTGACTGGACGCTGCTGGTCCAGGCAGTGGACCAGTTCGTCCCAGAAGTCGCCGAGCTGCTGGAGCATTTCCGCTTCCTGCCAAGCTGGCGCATCGACGACGTGATGATCAGCTTTGCCGCTCCCGGCGGTAGCGTCGGCCCACACTTTGACAACTACGACGTGTTCCTGCTGCAAGGTCACGGCAAACGCAACTGGAAGATCGGCCAGATGTGCGACAGCGACAGCGCACTGATCGAACACGCCGACCTGCGCATCCTGGCCGACTTCGAGCAGAGCGACGAGTGGACGCTGGCGCCGGGCGACATGCTCTATCTGCCTCCACGCCTGGCCCACTACGGTGTAGCTGTCGACGACTGCCTGACCTACTCGGTCGGCTTCCGTGCGCCCAGTGCCGCCGAGGTGCTTACCCACTTCACCGACTTCCTCAGCCAGTTCCTTCCTGACGAGGAACGCTACAGCGACGCCGACGCTCAGCCTGTCAGCGATCCCCATCAGATTCAGCACGACGCGCTGGATCGCCTGAAAGCCCTGCTGGCCGAGCACATGGGCGACGAGCGCCTGCTGCTGACGTGGTTCGGCCAGTTCATGACTGAACCCCGCTATCCCGAGCAAGTCGCAGGCGAAACGCTCACCGAACAGGATCTGCTCGACAGCCTTGAACGTGGCGCCATACTGATTCGCAACCCTAGCGCTCGCCTGGCGTGGTCGGAAGTCGATGACAATCTGCTGCTGTTTGCCAGCGGCCAGAGCCGTCTGCTCTCAGGCCACCTGCGCGCACTCTTGCAACTGATTTGTTCCGCCGATGCCCTGCACAGTGAAAACCTTTCAGATTGGCTGGAAGAGGAAGAAGGCATCACGCTGGTATGCCAGCTGATTCAACAAGGAAGCCTGGGATTTGCCGATGAATAAAATTCGCGTTCGTCTCGCCGACTGGCATAAGGACAATGCCGACATCCAACGCATCCGCAACGCGGTGTTCGTGGCCGAACAGCACGTGCCGCCTGAGTTGGAGTTTGACGCCGAAGACCCAGGTGCCGTGCATTTTCTGGCCATGGAGGGCGACTACTCGATAGGCACTGCGCGCCTGCTGCCAGACGGCACCATCGGCAGGGTATCGGTACTCAAGGATTGGCGAGGATTGAAGGTCGGCGACGCCCTCATGAAGGCGGTGATCAATGAAGCGCAAAAACGCAACCTGAAGCAACAGATGCTCAGTGCGCAAGTTCATGCGACCGCGTTCTATGAGCGCCTGGGCTTCAAAGTGATCAGCGAGGAGTTTCTGGAGGCGGGCATTCCGCATGTGGATATGGTGCGCGACTCAAGCGAAATCGCTTGAGCGCCAGCCTGGCCGATACTGGCCAGGCTGGCGCTCAATCAGGCCAGCGCCTGCAAGTAGGCACTGGCCTCGCGGTAGCGACTAAGACGCGCCATATCGACCGGCCCCGGACAAACCAGGCGAGAAAGGTCACTGTTGTCTGCAAGGTCTGCCAGCTTGACTTCACGGGCCAATGGGTCGCTTCCCAGCCGCACCACGAAGTCCTCATAGCGCTCATTCTCGCGCCGGCTCAGCGCGAGAAGCGCGGCAAGTATCTTGAGAGGAAAGCCTTCACGCGCCAAATCGGACAAAGTCACCGAGGTATCTTCGAGCACATCGTGAAGCACGGCGACAATTCGCTGCTCAGGGGTCGACACCCGCGCCATGACCCTGAGCGGATGCAGGATATAGTCCGCACCACCCTTGTCCAACTGCCCAGCATGAGCTCGGGTCGCCAGTAAAATTGCTCGCTCCAGGCTAGACATGCCCCCTCCTTCAACGCTCACATAGCCGAACCGCATGACGCCAACGCTTCGTCTGGCGCCGTGTCTGCTCAGCATAGCCCGGCAAATGTCCTTGGACATCAATACCCTGGCCGCGCCAGCGCTGCGGTGCCGGTTCATTGTCACGTTGGACCGGCAACGGGCTCGATTAGTTTTGCACAAAGGAAAGATTGCCCAACCCAGATTACCCGCCAGCCAGCAACCACAGGCCGGCGGACGAATCAGCGCTGAGCACCATGCTGAATTACGATCGAGTCCGTACCAAGCCGAGCCATGACATCGGCCTTGCGCGCATCGGCCTCATCCCTGGAGGGGAACGGCCCCATCAGCACCACCGGCTTGCCCTCTCGATAGTCGACGCGAGAGGGAATACCCTTTTCCAAAAGTCGTGCGGTCATGTCGGTGAGCGCTCCCATGTTAGGTCCTTGCACAACCTCAACGTCCCAGCCTTCCGGCGCCGGCTCACCCGCTAATGCATCAGCGCGGCGCTGCAAGTCGGCACCGCCGCAGACCTCGCGAATGCGCAGGTTGTTGCCGCTATCATCCACCAGTATCTCGTATTGACCGTCATGCTTGATCGCGACGTAACTGCGATAGGGCTCATACTGACCCGCGTCGTCCTTGCCGCGCACCTGACCACAGATCGAGCCTTGAGTGTCGATCCGCACGTTGGCGAACTTGGCGCTCTTGGGGTTGTGCAGATGCTCTGCGACCTGCTTGTGAACACCCTCGACCTCGTTCTCGCAGCCCGCCAGGGCTATTATCGCCATCACCACCGTCAGCTTGCGCACGCATCTATCTCCTGAGTCGAAGGGGCAGGATTCTATCATGCTGGCAGTGAGAGACCGACGCTCGCGCTGTCGCACCCCACAACCTTGATCCTGGGAGGGAGACGCGGGAAAACACGTAAAACGAAAAGGGCGATCCTTTCGGATCGCCCTTTTCGTCGATTTGGTAGGCACAATTGGACTCGAACCAACGACCCCCACCATGTCAAGGTGGTGCTCTAACCAACTGAGCTATGTGCCTGTCGTGTGGTGCGCATATTAGAGCTCGCCTACGCACCTGTAAAGCGTTTTCTTCAAAAAAATCAAAAACTTTGCGACTTCGAGAATCAGCAACATGCAAAAGGGGCGACCCTTGCGGATCGCCCCTTTCGTCGATTTGGTAGGCACAATTGGACTCGAACCAACGACCCCCACCATGTCAAGGTGGTGCTCTAACCAACTGAGCTATGTGCCTGTCGATGAGGGCGCATTCTACGCATCATAAAATTGCTGTCAACTGTTTTTTTCGCGCTAACCTACTGATTATTAAAATATTTGCCCCGCGCAGATGGCATTCCAGGGTGTGAAGGATTTTCAACAGGTGACTAGCGGGTGTTTATTATTATTGATAGCATCGCTCCATGCGTTAAAAATATAAAACACGAGGTTCCCATCATGGCTCACACCCCCTACCCACAGTCTTACTACGCCGCCTCGGCCAACCCGGTGCCGCCACGTCCGGCGCTGCAGGGTGAGGTGGAAACCGATGTGTGCATCATCGGCGCCGGCTACACCGGTCTCTCCAGCGCCCTGTTCCTGCTGGAAAGCGGCTTCAAGGTCACGGTGCTCGAAGCCGCTAAAGTCGGTTTCGGCGCGTCGGGTCGCAACGGTGGCCAGATCGTCAACAGCTACAGCCGCGACATCGATGTCATTGAGCGCACCGTTGGCCCACAGCAGGCCCAGTTGCTTGGCCAGATGGCTTTCGAGGGGGGTCGCATCATCCGTGAGCGAGTCGCCAAGTACAACATCCAGTGCGACCTGAAAGATGGCGGTGTATTTGCCGCGCTGACCAGCAAACAGATGGGCCATCTCGAATCGCAGAAGCGCTTGTGGGAGCGCTTCGGTCACAATCAACTGGAGTTGATGGATCAACGACGCATCCGCGAAGTGGTGGCCTGCGACAACTATGTCGGCGGCATGCTGGACATGAGCGGTGGCCATATCCATCCGCTGAACTTGGCCTTGGGCGAGGCGGCTGCAGTCGAATCACTGGGCGGCGTCATCTATGAACAGAGCCCGGCAGTACGCATCGAGCGCGGCAGCAATCCCCAGGTACACACGCCACAAGGCAAGGTACGCGCCAAGTTCATCATCGTCGCAGGCAATGCGTACCTGGGTAATTTGGTACCGGAGCTGGCAGCCAAGTCCATGCCCTGCGGCACCCAGGTAATCACCACCGAGCCTTTGAGCGAAGAACTGGCCCGCACCTTGCTGCCGCAGGATTACTGCGTCGAAGACTGCAACTACCTGCTCGACTACTACCGCCTGACCGGCGACAAGCGGCTGATCTTCGGCGGTGGCGTGGTGTATGGCGCGCGGGATCCTGCAAACATCGAAGCGATTATCCGTCCAAAAATGCTCAAGGCGTTCCCACAGCTCAAGGACGTAAAAATCGATTACGCCTGGACCGGCAACTTCCTGCTGACGCTGTCGCGCCTGCCGCAGGTGGGCCGTATTGGCGACAACATCTACTACTCCCAAGGTTGTTCAGGTCACGGCGTAACCTACACCCATCTGGCCGGCAAGGTGCTGGCCGAGGCGCTTCGCGGCCAGGCAGAACGCTTCGACGCCTTTGCCGATCTGCCGCACTATCCGTTCCCTGGCGGCCAACTACTGCGCGTCCCGTTCAGTGCCCTGGGCGCCTGGTATTACAGTCTGCGCGACCGCCTGGGGTTCTGAGCGGCGCGATTCTAGAAAGTGAGGGCCGGAGCTCGGCCCTCCTCCAGGCTTGAACATCACCCAGCGCTATTGTCCCAGACTACGCAGCGCCTGTTTAGCGGCAATCTCCTGGCCTTCTCGGGCCAGCTCATCGGCAGCCTTCACCCAACGCTGGCGGGCAACTTCAGCAGGCAACCGGCTGGGTGACTGAACCAACACTGCCCAAGCGCCCTCCTTGACCCAGGCACTCTCGAAAGTATCGAAATCCAGCAGATGGCGCCGGCTCATGCCTGAACGCAACAGCACACGTTGCTTGTAGCGGTCGTAGCCGATCAGCACGGCATAGCGCGGCTCCCCAAACAGCGCAGATCCATCGTGGTAGCGCAGCAGCACGGGATTGCCCGCAGCAACCTGAGTCAACAAGGCATCTAGACGCTTGTCCAGCGGATACACCACCCTTCCATATTCGCGCGCTACTCGCGCAATCGCGGCTTCCAATGACGCCGCACGCTCTGGCATGCCCAGCGCATTGTCCAGCAGACCCGGGGTGATGGGCGCGCCTTGTTGCGACAGCAAGGCGGCCAAGGCCATGGCGCTGCTGTAATTGGCGTTACCGCGATAGAACGGCACGCTGCTGATCTCCACGCGCTGGGGCAGTCGGTCGAGCGCGGCCGGCGCAGTCGAAGCGCAACCGGTGAGATTCGCGGTCAACAGCAAGGCCACCAGCCACTTATACCGACCACCGCTCAAGGACTTGAGAAAATCGTGCGACATGAACACTCGCTTGTATCGACGCCTGGCTGACAGTGCCAGGCACTGGAGGCTGATCATAGGCGCCTGGGGGGTTCGGGTACAGCCCGGGGCGGGCGTGAAGCCAAATCCCCCTGACGGCTAGACCTAAGGTCAATGGAACGTCATGCGCGCAGCGCTACACTAAAGAAGTGTCTGGAGGGTCGAGCCGAAAGCTGGCCCGAGAGAAGGAGGCACGTCCATGAGCCTGACAATGGCAATTATCACGTTGATCGCAATGTGGCTAAGCGTGGCAGCGGCCATGCTATGGGGGGTACTGCGCATCGCACGTCGCCATGCCCGTCTATACCACAACCCAACCGCCAATTCGCCCAAGCCACAATCGCCTGGCCGCGCACGACGGCATGCGGGGGCACATTGATCTGACAGGAAAAGGGGCTGTCGCCAGCCCCCTGTTTCCTACTCAGGCGTCCATCTGCTCACGCCGAATGCGCGCGCGTCTCACCATGATGTTAAGCACCTCAATGGCGGTCGAGAACGCCATCGCCGCGTACACGTAGCCCTTGGGTACGTGGGCACCGAAACCTTCGGCAATCAGGGTCATACCGATCATGATCAGGAAACCCAGGGCCAGCATCACGACCGTGGGGTTGTCGTTGATGAACTTGGCCAGAGGATCAGCAGCGACCAGCATCACGATCACCGCGCTGATTACGGCGATGATCATAATCGGCAGGTGCTCGGTCATGCCCACGGCTGTAATGATGCTATCGACCGAGAAGACGATGTCGAGCAATAGGATCTGACCGATTGCGGCAGCGAAGCCCAGGGTCACGGTATTGCCACCCTTCGAGGTTTCTTTCGCACCGCGTGGGTCTACACTTTCGTGAATCTCTTTAGTCGCCTTCCATAACAGGAACAAGCCACCTGCGATCAGGATCATGTCTTTCCAGGAGAATGCGTGCCCCAACACTTCGATAACCGGCTCGGTAAGCTGGACGATCCAAGCCACCGTCGACAACAGCGCCAAGCGCATGATCAACGCCATGCTGATACCGATACGCCGCGCTTTTGAGCGATAGGCCTCAGGCAGCTTATTGGTGAGGATGGAAATGAAAATCAGGTTATCGATGCCGAGCACGATTTCCATTGCCACCAGCGTAGCCAAGGCCACCCAAGCCGTCGGGCTCGCGGCAAGTTCCAACAAGTATTCCATTTAGTGCCTCTTCGCTCAGATGTCTTGGGTATCGTGCTTGTCTTGATGGTTTTCCGGCTTGGGCGGTTTTCCACCCAAGGTGTCGTTCAGCGCTTGCTGAGCCGTTTCGTGCGTTTTGTCGATCGCCTGTCTGGCCGACTCCGCGGCCTGATCGAGCACGCGTTGCGCAGACTGTTCGGCCTGATCGCAGCCTGCCGTAGCCAGCAGCACCAGGGCCAGTACCAAAGGCGTACCAATGGATTTCAGTTGTAGCATGGTGTCCTCACTTGTCGATGTCCCGCGACGCAGCCGCGTCTATAGCCAGGCATTCTATGCAGGGCAACACTTCAGGAAAATTCGTATTTTTACCGGGTATACTTCGGTTTTTACGAAAGCTCAGACATCCCATGCTTAATTATCGACAGCTCCACTACTTCTGGGTCGTGGCCAGGACTGGCAGCATTACCCGTGCCAGCGAGCAATTGAATCTGACCCCGCAAACCATCAGCGGTCAGATCAGCCTATTCGAGCAAACCTATGATCTGCAGTTGTTCCAGCGTGTCGGTCGTCAATTGGAACTGACTGAAACCGGCCGCCAGACGCTGGCCTACGCCGAGCAGATGTTCCAGATTGGCAGCGAACTGGAAACCTTACTGCGCGCCGGCCCCGAGGAGCAGATCCTGTTTCGTGTCGGCGTGGCGGACGTGGTACCCAAGTCGATCGTCTATCGGCTCTTGGCACCGACCATGGCGGCAGATGAAACACTGCGCATCAATTGCCGCGAAGACAAACTCGAGCGGCTGCTGGCCGACCTTGCCATCCAGCGCTTGGACCTGGTGATCTCTGACAGCCCCATGCCAAGTCATCTGGACATCAAGGGCTACAGCCAGAAACTCGGAGAGTGCGGCCTGAGCTTCTTTGCCACGCACGCGCTCGCCGCACGCCTGACACCATCGTTTCCAGACTGCCTTCACGATTCGCCGTTTCTCATTCCGGGCCAGGAGACGGTCGTACGCAGCCGCTTGTTGCGCTGGCTCGCCGAACAGCAGGTACAACCGCGTATCGTCGGAGAGTTCGACGACAGCGCCTTGATGCAAGCCTTCGGTCAGTCTGGCAGCGGCATCTTCGTGGCGCCCAGCGTGATTGCCGACGAGGTCTGTCGTCAGTACGCCGTGCAACTGATCGGCCAGACTGACGCCGTGCAGGAATCGTTCTATGCGATCTCGGTAGAGCGCAAGGTCAAGCATCCAGGCATCGTCGCCATTACCGAGGGCGCGCGGCGAGACCTGTTCAACGGCTGAGCGGATGAGCAACGCGTTCCGTCAGTCTCGCCCTACTGCGGCTGTGCTACAGTCCACGGTTTGTCCGAATCTGGAACCGCGCGGCACATGATCCCCATTTTTCGTCTCCTGAACCGCACCAGCCTGGTGATGCAAATCCTTGTCGGCTTGGTAGCCGGTATCGCCCTGGCCTTGATAGCGCCCAGTCTGGCTCGCGATCTGGCGTTCCTGGGCAAGGTGTTCGTGACGGCGCTCAAGGCGGTTGCGCCGATTCTCGTGTTTGTCCTGGTCATTGCCTCCATCGCCAATCATCAGCAAGGACAACAGACCCATATCCGACCCATCCTCTGGCTGTACCTGCTGAGCACTTTCGGTGCTGCCGTCGTTGCCGTGGTGGCAAGCATGGCGTTTCCCTCGTCGTTACTGCTGAGCACGCACGAGGCCACACTGGCGGCGCCCGGGGGCATAACGGAAGTGCTGCAAGGACTGCTGTTAAGCGCTGTCGACAATCCGGTGAGCGCCTTGGTGAATGCCAACTTCATCGGCATCCTGACCTGGGCCATCGGCTTGGGCGTGGTGTTGCGCAAAGCGGGCAAGGCCACACGGGGCGTGATCGACGATGTGTCCAACGGCGTTACCGAGTTGGTGCGTCTGGTGATCCGCTTCGCGCCGCTGGGTATTTTCGGTTTGGTCACCGCGACCTTGGCCGAGGCTGGGCTGGGTGCGCTGCTCGGTTACCTGCACCTGCTGGGCGTGCTCATCGGTTGCATGCTGTTCGTGGTGCTGGTGATGAACCCGTTGATCGTCTGGTGGCAGATCCGCCGCAACCCTTACCCACTGACCCTGCTTTGCCTGCGCGAAAGCGGTATCACGGCGTTCTTCACCCGCAGTTCGGCGGCGAACATTCCGGTCAACCTGGCATTGTCGCAGCGCCTGGGCCTGCATGAAGACACCTACTCCGTGTCGATTCCCCTGGGCGCAACCATCAACATGGCGGGCGCAGCCATCACTATCACCGTATTGACGCTTGCGGCAGTCCATACGCTTGGTATTGGCGTGGATCTGCCCACCGCCGTGCTACTCAGCGTAGTGGCCGCCATCTGCGCTTGTGGGGCATCGGGCGTGGCTGGTGGTTCGCTACTATTGATTCCGCTGGCCTGCAGCTTGTTCGGCATCCCCAGCGAAATTGCCATGCAGGTTGTAGCCGTCGGTTTCATCATTGGCGTCCTGCAGGACTCGGCGGAAACCGCGCTCAACTCGTCCACTGACGTACTCTTCACCGCCGCCGCCTGCGAAGCCATGGAGCGACGGGCAGCCTGAGCGTATCCAGCAATTGCCTGCGTGAGGAACAGGCCCTAGGCTAGTGGCCTTTCCTAGCGACGAGGCAGGGCCATGTCAGAACATGAAAGCACAGGCGAAGGCCGCTTCAACGGCATCGAGATCCGTATCCTCGGCTCGCTGATCGAGAAGCAGGCCACCAGCCCTGAGAGCTACCCGCTGACGCTCAACGCGTTGGTCCTGGCCTGCAACCAGAAGACCAGCCGCGAGCCGGTGATGAGCCTGTCTACCGGCCAAGTGGGCCAGGCCCTGCGGGCACTCGAAGGGCAAGGCATGACTCGCCTGCAGATGGGCAGCCGGGCAGACCGCTGGGAGCACCGGGTGGACAAGGCCCTGGAACTGGTTCCGGCCCAGCAGGTGCTGATGGGGCTGATGTTTCTGCGCGGACCGCAAACCGCCAACGAGCTGCTGACCCGCAGCAGTCGGCTTCATGACTTCGAAGAGCTTGAGCAGGTTCAGCATCAACTGGAGCGCTTGGTGTCACGCGGTCTGGCATTGCATCTACCACGCCAGGCAGGACAACGCGAGGACCGTTACACCCATGCCTTGGGCGATCCTGCGGAGGTGGACGCGATTCTCGCAGTACGCCAGCAGGACAGTGGAATGCGCGGCACTCCTGCGGCCGCAACCGAAGAACGTATAGACGCACTGGAAGCCCGAATTGCCGAACTGGAAGCGCGCCTGGCGCTGCTCGAAGGCTGAAACGACTGACCCGCCCTTAGCGGTTGCGAGGGCGGGTCGGTCCGGCAGGAGGAGGCGGCGGCCTTACGCCGGTGCGGACGTACGAATCAGGTGATCGAAAGCAGCCAGCGAGGCCTTGGCGCCCTCGCCCACGGCAATGACGATCTGCTTGTACGGCACGGTGGTCACATCACCGGCTGCAAATACGCCAGGGATGCTGGTCTGCCCTTTCGCATCGACAATGATCTCGCCACGCGGCGACAGCTCGACGGTCCCTCTGAGCCAATCGGTGTTCGGCAGCAGACCGATCTGTACAAAGATGCCTTCCAGCGCTAGCTCGTGGACCAGCTCGGTGGTGCGATCCTTGTAGCGCAACCCCGTGACTTTCTCACCGTTGCCCAGCACCTCGGTGGTCAGCGCGCTGGTGATGACCTTGACGTTTGGCAGACTGTGCAACTTGCGCTGCAACACAGCGTCGGCGCGCAATTGGCTGTCGAATTCGATCAGCGTCACCTGGGCGACGATACCGGCCAGGTCGATGGCCGCCTCCACACCCGAGTTGCCACCACCAATGACCGCCACACGCTTGCCCTTGAACAACGGGCCGTCGCAGTGCGGGCAGTAAGCCACACCACGGGCTCGGTACTCCTGCTCGCCCGGCACATTCATCTCACGCCAGCGTGCGCCAGTGGCCAGAATCACCGTCTTGGCCTTGAGCGAGGCACCGCTGGCCAGACGCACCTCGTGCAGCCCACCCTCACTGGCAGGAATCAGCGCGTCGCCACGCTGCAGGTTCATGATGTCGACGTCGTATTGCTTGACGTGTTCTTCCAGTGCAGTGGCCAGTTTTGGCCCTTCGGTTTCCTGAACGGAAATGAAGTTCTCGATCGCCAAGGTGTCGAGGACCTGACCGCCGAAGCGCTCTGCAGCCACGCCGGTGCGAATACCTTTACGCGCGGCGTAGATGGCTGCGGCCGCGCCGGCAGGACCACCACCGACCACCAATACATCGAAAGCATCTTTAGCGTTGATTTTCTCGGCCTGACGACTACCGGCATTGGTGTCGATCTTGCCAAGGATTTCCTCCAGGCCCATACGACCCTGGCCGAACACCTCACCGTTGAGGTAGACGCTGGGCACTGCCATGATCTTGCGCGATTCGACTTCGCCCTGGAACAGCGCACCGTCGATGGCGACGTGGCGGATGTTGGGATTGAGCACCGCCATCAAGTTCAGCGCCTGGACCACATCCGGGCAGTTCTGGCACGACAACGAGAAGTAGGTTTCAAAGGTGAAATCGCCCTCCAGCGCCTTGATCTGTTCGATCACTTCGGCACTGGCCTTGGAGGGGTGGCCGCCAACTTGCAGCAGCGCCAGCACCAGGGAGGTGAATTCGTGACCCATCGGGATGCCGGCGAAGCGCAGGCTGATATCGCCCCCTGGGCGGTTGAGCGAGAACGAAGGGCGACGAGCATCGCTGCCGTCCTCGCGCAGAGTGATGAGGTTCGACAGGCCGGCGATTTCAACCAGCAGGTCGTGCATTTCTCGGGATTTCGCCCCGTCGTCGAGGGAGGCAACGATCTCGATCGGCTGGGTGACCCGCTCCAGGTAGGTTTTCAGTTGCGATTTAAGCGTGGCGTCCAACATACGGGCGATTCCTTTTTTCAAAACTCGGATACAAAAACGCCCAGGCGAACTCGCCCGGGCGTTTGACGGGGCAGTGAAGCGTTCAGCGTTGGCGGCTGCTCACCGCCCGCAGTCGGCGCATGACCTTAGATCTTGCCGACCAGGTCCAGCGAAGGTGCCAGGGTGGCCTCGCCTTCTTTCCACTTGGCCGGGCAGACTTCGCCTGGGTGAGCGGCTACGTACTGGGCAGCCTTGACCTTGCGCAGCAGCTCGGTCGCATCGCGACCAACGCCGCCATCGTTCAGCTCGACGATTTTGATCTGGCCTTCCGGGTTGATGACGAAAGTACCGCGATCTGCCAGACCGGCTTCTTCGATCAGCACATCGAAGTTGCGCGAGATGAGGTGGGTCGGGTCACCGATCAGCGGATACTGGATCTTGCCGATGGTGTCCGAAGTGTCGTGCCAGGCCTTGTGGGTGAAGTGGGTGTCGGTGGATACGCCGTAGATTTCCACGCCCAGCTTCTGGAACTCGGCGTAGTTGTCGGCGAGGTCACCCAGTTCGGTTGGGCAGACAAAGGTGAAGTCGGCTGGGTAGAAGAATACGACGGACCATTTGCCCTTGAGGTCGGCTTCGCTGACCTGCACGAACTCGCCCTTGTGGTAGGCAGTGGCGTTGAACGGCTTGACCTGGCTGTTGATGATTGGCATGGAAACGCTCCTTCGAGGGTTGATTAACTGGGGTGTGTAACGTTCGATGGGGTTAATCCTATCCAATGGTCTGAGCGATAGCTCATTGGCAAAGCTCATATTGATGATTGGTTTTGGCTATAAGCTGTCGATTCGATAGCGTGATCCTGACTATGAATCGGCCTGAACGGCGACACAGTGGGCATCACTTCCATCGCTCACTTCCAGCCAGCAAGATTCTTCGGCGCCAGTGCCCCAAGAAACCCAGACCCGCCCCTGCTCGTCCGGCAAGCGAATATGCAGTCGGCTGCCCTGCCCAACCAGGCCCACTTCCACACCCTCTGCATCGAATACCTGAGCCCCGAATGGCAACACGTTGCCATGCCCGTCGCGAGCCTCCAGCACACGCAAACGGCCACTGCGCGTCGGGTAGCTCAGCAAGGTCGCGGCGCCCGAGCGGGGAATGACCGACTGGCCGCTGACCTGCAACTCGACGTCCCGAGACATGCCTTGGGGGTCGAGCTCGACGGTGTTGACGCTATAGGGACTCAATGACGGCACCACCGCAAAGCCTCGGGCGTCGAGCCGTACACTGGGATGCTGCTGAATAGCCGCAGCATGAGCATGGGGGGCATGAACGATCGCGAAGCTTTCACCCAACGACTGCGACAGCATCACACCACCCGCATGGCCCACCACGGCGCCACGCGCACCCAGCGCTAGCTGCCGCGACCCCGGGTGTTGCGCCAATGCCGCCGTCCACTCTCCAGCCGAACTGCGGTGCAGCAGGTTGGCATCCAGGCCCGCCCCACCTCCAGCACCTGCCTGTTGCATAGCGGACAGTCCATAGCCCCACTGCCCCGCCTCCCCGGCAGTGGCACTCCAGCGCAGGTTGGTGGACCCTCGACCCTCGGAGTCCCGATTCAAGCTGCTGCTCAGCGAACCTCGCCGCTGCTCGCCAAGCGGCAGGCTCATCGTCAGCCTCAGCGCATTCGATTGGCCGCCGATACCCCGGTACTCGCGCGCGAGCGTCAGACCGTAGGAGAGCGATCCCAGATGATGGTGATAACCCACGCTGTACTCGCTGTTGCTCGCAGTATCCGCCCAGCGCTCACCGCCGCTGGCGCTCAGGCTCAGGCGCCCCCCACCGGACAGGCGCTGATGAATGCCCAGCGCTGCACGCCATCGCTGGCTCATGCCTGGACGGCCGGAGCCAGCAGCCCGCGCGAATTCGTTGAAAGTGGAGTAATGCGCGTTATGGCGCTGGGTAAGGCTGGCACTCAGGTCCGTGGCAGTCGGCGCGATGCGCTGGCGCCAGTTCAGGCGTAGCGCTTGCCCCTGGACTGGGCGGCGACGCGCTGCAGCACTGCGCGCGTGATAGCCGGTCAAACCAACGGCACCGACAGGGCTGTTGATCGCGGCGCCCAATGCGCCGGCCTGATAGCCTTCAGCTATCCAGGCACCGCCATGCACGCTGAAAACGTTGTTCAGGCCCTGCTGCCAACTGCCTTGAACATGACCCGGGCCAGTACGCCCCACATCGTCGCGCCATACACCTGCACTGAAATCCAGACGGCTGGCGCCTTCACGCAACGCCAGTGGCGCGGCTTGATAGGGCACGGTGAATCGTCGCACGCTGCCGTCAGATTCGCGCAGGGTTACCTCGAGGTCGTCGTTGAGGCCACTGGCAGGTAGGTCGTCCACCTCGAAAGGCCCTGGGGGGACCGTCGTTTCGTGCAGCAGTGCGCCCCGCTGACGGATGCTCAGCAGCGCCGTGCTGTTGGCCACACCCCGTACCACTGGAGCGAAACCGCGCTGCGACCTGGGCAGCATGCGCTCATCGCTGGAAAGACTCACGCCACGCAGGGGGCTACTGTCGAAGACCTCCCCTGCCGCGTAACTGTCGCCCAGCGTAACCTGAGCCCCCCACGTCGGTATGTCGTGCCGCACCGACGTCGCCCCCGCGCGGTAGTGCGCCGCGCCACCCGCGCTCGCACGGGCACTGCCCTCGTGACGCCAGTACCAGGATCCCGTATTCAAACCGAGGTGCAGGCCAAGGTAGCCTTGTCGGCTGCGCTGGCCATGGCGAAGGTCGTGCTGTTCGTGGACATTGAATCGATAGTCGACAAAGCCCGCGGTCACACCCGGGTCCCAGGTTTCCACCGGCAGGTGATCCTGGGGCTGGCGTCGCAAAGCCGACTGAGCGATATCCAGGCTCAACCGCAGGGCGCCAAAATCCAGGTCTTCACTGGCGAGCAGCATGAGCGAAGACAGCGCCACGCAACTGCCCGCCTGCGCCAACGCCTTGAGCGGGCGAGGCGCCAGCTGGGTCATGTCCAGCCCCAGGCTGTCGAGTAGCGCCTGGTCGTAACACGGCACGGCCTGGCCTGACGGATCGAAGACCCTCAGGGAAATCGCGCGACGCCCGACCCATTGTTGATTGAGCAAGACGTCCAGGGTGTAGTCGCCTTCGGGCACCCCAGCGCTGATCTGATAGCGGCTCACATCCAGGGTGCTGCCACCGCGCAGAAGCCCCGCGTCGAATTCCACCGCAGCACCGAGTTCGGCCACCATGCCTGTGACACTCAAAAACCAGCGCCATCTGCCTGCTATCCAGGCGCGTCTAACCTTCATGGCCGCGCTGCAGCGCTGCAGAGGCAGGTCGCGCAGCACCGAAGTCGTCCAGGTATTCGTAGCGGACCTCAGTGATCGAGGCCGGACGCTGCGGTTGTTGAGACAGAACGAAGCGCGCCTTGCCATAGGGCGGGACGTGCCCTGCTAGAGCCGCCTGAACAGCGTTCGCGTCGGCAGCTTCCAGTTTGCCAAGATTGACATGGTAGGGCGTAGGATTGTTCGCCTGCAGCGCCCAACCCTCTGTGCTGCGGACCAAGTTCCAGGTCACCTGTTCATGGGCCTCTGCAGGCTTGCCAGACAAGCCCTGCGGCCGATAAAACAACTTGATACGGCTGCGCAGGGAGATCTGCAGGCTATTGGTGCCGCCGCCTTTGGGCGGGACGTCGAGCACATTGAGCCAGTACAGGCTCTCGCGGTCGTGCGGCATCTCTCGGCCATCGTGGAAAATCCTGAGACTCTGCTGCTTGGCCGGATCCAGACGAAACAGCGCCGGCGCCAGGCTGAACGGGCCCTGCAACTCACCCTGCGCATCCTCCGACCCACCTTCGTCGACCCACGCTTGTACCAGTGACGGCTGGCGCCCTTCATTACTCACCCTGACGGTGACCTCAGGCGCCCCGGCCGTAAAGATGACGCGGGTGGTAGCGATCACTACGCTGGCGCTAGCCTGCACACTGGCGAGACACGCAACCAGAAGCGCCACCCGCACGAGAACGCTGCGTGAAAACGTCATGACTTAAAACTCGATGTCGGAAAACGGGACGTCCCACAAGTGGACGGTCCCGCAGGAGGGTCTTAGAGGTAGTCCAGCGAGTAGCGAACGCGGGAGCTGACAGCCCCCGGCGTCGTATTGCCAGTCGAGTAATACTGGACGAAGTAGCTCAAGGTCGCGTTTCCGTCCACGATGTCGACGACCTGGGAATTCTGATTGCCCTTGACCGCCGCCAAGTCCATCACACCCTTACTGCTGTTGAGCAACTGCAGTTCGACGTTGCTGCTACCGCCAGCATCGACGATCAACCGCCCCTGATCACTGATGCCCGGACCCGGCTCGAAATAGGTCGACACCCTGCCCAGATGGCTGCAGCCGCTCAGTTGCAGTGCGAATGCCGTCTGCCCCTCGACATCCCCTGGGCGGACCAGCTTGGCAGCGTTGACGTCTGGCAGGGTAACCGGCAGGTTGCCATTGCCGCCGTTGACGGTACAGGTTGGCGCCAACACCCGTCCGTGAAAGCTGATTTCGCCATGGTCGGCGTGGGCGCTCCCCATTACCAGCAGCGAACCGCAGAGCCCCATCACACTTTGAGTCAACCTATTCATGTGTTCTTCCTGAAAAGAACGGCGAGGCTTATGCCGAGCCGGCGCCTGATGCGACGCCGCCACAGTATCGGCAAGAACAGATAGAGGCTCTGTCAGTGATAGGAAGGAAATCCTCTGGAGACCACCATGCCAGCCGTAGGATTCAATGCCTCCGGCTGACAGATGTGCTTACCGTATTGCAGTGCGCATGGTCACGAACTCTTCGGCGGCCGTGGGGTGCACACCAATGGTTTCGTCGAACTGCTGCTTGGTGGCCCCTGCCTTGAGCGCGACACCCAGCCCCTGGATGATCTCGCCCGCATCAGGACCGACCATGTGGCAACCCAGGACCTTGTCGGTATCGGCATCCACCACCAACTTCATCAGGGTCTTTTCCTGCACATCGGTGAGCGTCAGCTTCATGGCGCGGAAGCGGCTTTCGAAGATCTGCACCTTGTGCCCCGCTTGCAGCGCTTGTTCTTCGGTCAGCCCCACGGTACCGATCGGTGGTTGGCTGAACACGGCCGTTGGAATGTTCTGGTAATCCACCGCACGGTATTGCTCAGGCTTGAACAGATGACGCGCCACGGCCATGCCTTCTGCCAGGGCGACCGGCGTGAGCTGCACGCGACCGATCACATCGCCCAGCGCGAAAATCGAAGCCTCGGTGGTACGGTAGTGATCGTCGACGCGTATGTAACCGCGCTCGTCCAGCTCCACGCCGGTCGTTTCCAGTCCGAGGTCATCGAGCATCGGACGCCTCCCGGTGGCGTAGAAGATGCAGTCGGCGATCCGATCACTGCCATCCTTGAGCGTCGCCTTGAGGCTGCCGTCGGCCTGCTGGTCGATGCGTTGGATGTCCGTATTGAATTGCAGGTCCATGCCACGCTTCTCCAGTTCCTCCTTCAGATGGGTGCGAACCGACCCATCGAAGCCGCGCAGGAACAGGTCGCCCCGATACAACAAGGAAGTGTCGGCGCCCAGGCCCTGGAAGATGCCGGCGAACTCCACCGCGATATAGCCCCCACCGACCACCAGCACCCGACGCGGCAGTTCCTTGAGGTAAAACGCCTCGTTGGAGGTAATCGCCAGTTCCTTGCCAGGAATATCCGGCACGTGCGGCCAACCACCGGTGGCGATGAGGATGTTCGCGGCACTGTAGCGTTTGCCATCGACCTCCACCTCATGGGCACCGGTAATGCGCGCATGCCCCTGCAGCAACGTGACGCCGCTATTGACCAGCAGATTGCGGTAGATGCCGTTGAGCCGCTCGATTTCACGGTTCTTGTTGGCGATCAACGTGCCCCAGTCGAAATGCCCTTCTTCGAGGGTCCAGCCATAGCCGGACGCCTGCTCCATTTCATCGGCGACATGGGCGCCGTACACCAGCAATTTCTTCGGCACACAACCGACATTGACGCAGGTGCCGCCCAGGTACCGGCTCTCGGCCACCGCCACCTTGGCGCCAAAACCTGCAGCGAAACGCGCAGCGCGCACGCCACCGGAACCGGCACCAATCACGAACAGATCAAAATCGTAGGCCACTTTCCGTACTCCATGAAAAAAGCTGCAAGTTTCAAGCGGCAAGCTGCAAGAAAAGGCAGCTCGGCTTGCAACTTGCAGCTCGTGACTTACAGCTTATAGCTTATTGCTCAGTAAGCCTTGCCGGTCTTGTAGTAGTGCTCGAAGCAGTAGTTGGTGGCGTCGATGTAGCCTTCGGCGCCGCCGCAGTCGAAGCGCTGACCCTTGAACTTGTAGGCGATGACGCAACCGGAGCGTGCCTGCTCCATCAGCGCGTCGGTGATCTGGATCTCACCGCCTTTGCCAGGCTCGGTGTTGGCGATGATGTCGAAGATGTCCGGCGTGAGAATGTAGCGACCGATGATCGCCAGGTTGGATGGCGCGTCTTCGGGCTTGGGCTTCTCGACCATGTTGGTCACGCGGAAGATGTCGTCGCGGATCATGTCACCCGCGATCACGCCATACTTGTTGGTTTCCTGCGGATCGACTTCCTGGATGGCCACGATCGAGCAGCGGAACTGGTTGTACAGCTTGACCATCTGGGTCAGCACGCCATCGCCTGTGGGGTTGACGCACAGGTCATCGGCCAGCACAACGGCGAAAGGTTCGTCGCCGATCAGCGGGCGACCGGTGAGAATGGCATGGCCCAGGCCTTTCATTTCGGTCTGGCGGGTGTAGGAGAACGAGCACTCGTCCAGCAGACGACGGATGCCGACCAGGTACTTCTCCTTGTCGGTACCCTTGATCTGGTTTTCCAGCTCATAGCTGATGTCGAAGTGGTCTTCCAAGGCACGCTTGCCGCGGCCGGTGACGATCGAAATCTCGTTCAGGCCGGCGTCCAGCGCCTCCTCCACGCCGTACTGGATCAGTGGCTTGTTGACCACCGGCAGCATTTCCTTGGGCATGGCTTTGGTAGCAGGCAGGAAGCGAGTGCCGTAACCGGCTGCCGGGAACAAGCATTTTTTGATCATAAACATCCTTAGATGAAGGCTAGGCCTGTGGTATTCGGCGCAGTCTAATCAGGCGGCAGTCACCTTACAATGCCCGACCACTGGCCGACCGATGCCATGATAGAGATAACCCAGGGAGGATAGTTCCGATGGATCATAAATATTGCGCCCATCGAACAGCACCGGCATGCGCATCAGGCCACGGATACGGCGAAAGTCCGGCTGGCGGAACTGCTTCCACTCGGTGACCAAGACCAACGCGTCGGCCCCCTCGGCGCACGTATAAGGGTCTTCGACCAGCGTCAGCTGTCCGCTGGAAACAGCCTGCGCGTAGAGCGCTGCCACACTGGCCAACGCCGCAGGATCGCATGCCTGGACCCGCACACCGGCGTCCAGCAAAGCCTCCAGCAGCACAAGACTCGGGGCCTCGCGCACATCATCTGTTCCCGGCTTGAAGGCCAATCCCCAGACAGCGACACGGCGCTCGCGCAAGAAGCCGCCGAAGTGCTGTTCCAGCGCCTTGAACAACAAGGTCTTCTGCTGGGCGTTGCGCGCCTGCACGGCACGCAGGATGGTCGGCTGATAACCCTGCTGCTCGGCTGTGTGAATCAGCGCGCGCACATCCTTGGGAAAGCACGAGCCGCCATAACCGCAGCCGGCATAAATGAAATCGCTGCCGATGCGCGGATCACTGCCTATACCGCGACGCACCTGCTCGATATCCACCTCCAACTGCGCGCACAACCCAGCCAATTCGTTGATGAAGGAAATCTTGCTGGCGAGAAAGGCATTGGCCGCGTATTTGCTGAACTCTGCCGCCCGCGGGCTCATGCACAGCACGCGCTCGCGGTTACGCACAAAAGGCGCGTAGAGACGTTGCAGCCGTTCGCGGGCCACCGGGCTGTCGCTGCCCAGGATGATCCGATCAGGGCGCATGAAGTCCTCGACGGCGCTGCCCTCCTTGAGAAATTCAGGATTGCTGGCCACCTCCACTGCAAACGCCACTGCGCGCTCGCGCAAACCGCTGCCGATCTGCGCGGCGATGCGCTCTACCGTACCCACTGGCGATGTCGATTTGTTCACCACCAGACACGGGCGCGGCAATTGCCGACCCAGGCTTTCAGCCACCGCTAGCACATGCTGCAGATCGGCCGAGCCGTCCTCCTGACTTGGCGTACCGACGGCGATGAACACCACCTCGGCGCGCGCCAGCGCCTGCTCCCAATCTTCAGTGAAACTCAGCAGCCCACTGCGTCGGCCCTCCTGCAGCAGCGCGGCCAAGCCTGGCTCGTAGATCGGGCACTGACCCTGGCGCAGCCGCGCCAGGCGTACATGGTCGCGCTCCAGGCAAACCACGCGATTGCCCATCTGGGCAAAGCACGCAGCGGTGACCAATCCGACATATCCCGCCCCGATTACACACAGTTCCATGGCCGCGCCCCTTCATAGCAGAGGCGGTCATTGCAACCTGTGAACCGTTGCAGGGCGGTGACACCAGCGCGACAGGCCAGTGACAGCGCTCAAACGACAACGCTCAGCGCCCGGTTCCCTGCCCGAGCACGACACCCTCCACCTTTTGGCCATAGAGGTTGACGCCGTCGTTGGCGTGAAACTTCAGACGCGTCTTTTCAATGGAGCCTTCCACCAGACGCGGATCCTGCGGACGCTCATGACGGTTGATCCACGCAGCCACGTCCCAGGCCTGCTGATCGCTGAGGCTACCGGGCTTGCCCAGCGGCATGTTGTACTTGATGAACGAAGCGGCGGTGTTGATCCGGTGCATGCCCGCGCCCCAGTTGTATGAGTCGGCTCCCCACAACGGCGGCATCACATAATCGTCGGCCACCTTCTGTCCTTCGCCCTGGTCGCCGTGGCAGATCGCACATTGCTCGCGGTAGACCTGCTGGCCACGAGCGAAGTCATAGCCGCCGGCCGGTTGCGGCACCTCGGGGTAGCCGCGCCCTGGGGTTTCGATGGCGGTGCGGGTGCCGGTCGCCAACCAATAGGAGTACACGCTGAGGGCGGTCATCTGCGGGCTGTCCGCCGCCGGCGGGCGACCATTCATGCTGAACTGGAAGCATCCCTGGATGCGCTCGGCATACGTATTGACCTTGTCATTTTTCTTGCGATAGGCCGGATACATCGGGTACGCCCCCCACAGCGGCGCAGAGTGAGCCATGCGCCCCTGATCGAGGTGACAGCTACTGCAGTTCATGCCATTGCCGACCGCCTCGGGCATCAGCCGACGGGTATCGACGAACAAGGCATGACCCTGCCGAACCATTTCCCCGAAAGCGTTATCCGGGAGGTCGCTTTCTGCAGGTGGCGCAAAGTGCGCAGCGGCCTGGCCGTCGGGCACCGTGAGCTGGCTTTGATCTTCCATGGCAATGGGCGCGGCCTGAAGGCTGCCAGCACTGAGCAGCAAGGCGGTCATCAGCGTTCTCATGGCGTGACCTCCTGGCGTGGCGCCTGGGCGAAGTAATCGGCCACTGCCGTGACCTCGGCGTCGGTCATAGCCTTCGCGACACCGACCATCAATTCATTGGGATCATTGCGGCGCGCGCCGTCACGCCAAGCGTTGAGCTGGGCAATCAAGTAAATCGCCGGCTGACCTGCCAGCGGCGGAAAATGCTCGCCCACCCCCACACCACCGGGGCCGTGGCATTGCACGCAGCCAGGGATCTGGCGACTCCAATCGCCGTAAAGCGCCAGACGTTCGGTGGCATCGGCCGCCATCTGCTGACGGCGTTGGCCAGGCGCGACATCATCGGGCTGTGCGGCCAACCACGTGCTGACTGCCGTGCGCTCTTCAGCGCTCAATGCGCTGGCCAGCGGCGTCATCACAGGCTGTTGGCGGCTGCCGCTTGCGAAGTCGTCAAGCTGCTTGCGCAGATAGGCGGCTGGCAATCCTGCGAGGCGCGGAAAACCGGCGGCAGCGATGCCCTTGGCATCGGCACCATGGCAACCGAGACAGGCCATGGCGGCGGGGTTCTGCCCGCCTTGGGAGAAGATTTTCTGGCCATCGGCGGCGTACGCCGCCGGCCAGGTCAAGACCAGCACACTGCCGATCATGAGACGACTCATCGGATTCATCAGGGGCACTCCATTTCCTTGTTATAAGCTTAGTCTTAAAAGACATAAGAAAATGGATAGTAGTCAGCTCCCTCCAAACCGAACAATGTCCTTACTCAACCTGCGGCTTTTTGCTGCAGGTTATGCGCGAAATTGTTGAGCTGGATCAAGAACCCGAGATGCAAGCCGTCGCTGCAGTGCGCACATCGCCCAGGCGCAGCGGGAAATTGTTCAACCGTTCATGCACCTTGATCGAGCTGCCACTGCCTCGTTTGTCGATATCGAACAGTGCCGCCGGACCGACACCGGCCGTGAGTTTCTGCGGCACGATCAGACGCAAGCCATCGCCGCGCACTTCCTCGACCAGTGGATCACGCGTCTCGCTCAACTTGTCCTTGATGCAGTCAGCGTACTCGCGCGGTGTCTTCCCAGAGATCACGTCCATCGTCTCGCGCGACTCCTCCAGTTCCGACACGCTCACGCAACCGCCCAGCACCAGTGCCGCAGCCAGCATCGTCCACTTCATCGACCACCTCTGTGCCATTCAAAGAACAGCTTCGACCGTATTGCGGCGGTTTTGCTCCCCGACCTGTCACTTTTATCCTGCAGGCGCATGTCGAGCCCGGCAGCCGGGTGGGACATCGTGGTATCTTGGCGGTTTTGCAGAAACGACCTTGCGGGGCCCTCCATGAAATTCATACACCAGCGCGAGCACCTGAATGAAGACGATATCGTCGTCATCGAATGCTCCCAGCGTTGCAACATTCGTCTGATGAACGACGCCAACTTCCGCAGCTTCAAGAACGGCGGTCGTCACACCTATCATGGCGGGCTGTTCGATCGTTTCCCGGCGAAGATCTCGGTGCCCAGCACCGGATTCTGGAACATCACGCTCGATGCGGTGACTACCCGGCCGATCTCGGTGACGCGCAAGCCGGCCTTTACCCACAAGATCAAGATCATCCGTCGTTCCTCGTCGAAACTTGGATAAGCCCTCATGACCCAGAACATCAAGTACGTCATCAAATACAAGCTCGACGGTGAGCGGCGCTGGGACTTCGCGGTGATGCCCGATGCCTCCGAAGAACAGGCGTTGCAAGCGCTGCGCAAGATTCACGGCGACGATACGCAGAAAATCAGCGATATCCAGGTCAGCAAAGCCCTGTAGAACCCTCGCAAGGAGCGCCGCCGCATGAGCACTTGGTCAGACCGCCGCATCCTCGACCTGCTGAACATCGAGCAGCCCATCCTTCAGGCACCCATGGCGGGGGCAGGCGGATCGGCGCTGGCCATTGCAGTGGGGAATGCCGGCGGCCTGGGCGCCCTGCCCTGCGCCATGCTCGGCGTCGAACAGATCCGTGACGAGGTGGCGGCTTTTCGAGCGTCCTGCCATGGACCACTGAACCTCAACTTCTTCTGCCATCGGCCGCCTGAGCCGGATACCGCTCGCCAAGCGCGCTGGAAGCAAGCCCTCAGGCCCTACTACGATGAAGTCGGCGCCGACTTCGAGGCACCCACGCCGGTGTCCAGCCGCGCACCCTTCGACGAGCAGGGATGCCAACTCATCGAGCAATTGCGTCCGCAGGTGGTGAGCTTTCATTTCGGTCTGCCCGAGCCTGCCTTGCTGCAGCGGATAAAGGCCAGCGGCGCGCGCGTGCTGTCCAGCGCGACCACGGTCGAGGAAGCGATCTGGCTAGAGCAGCGCGGCTGCGATGCGATCATTGCAATGGGCTATGAAGCCGGCGGTCATCGCGCGATGTTCCTGAGCGAGGACATCAGCAGTCAGATTGGCACACTCGCCCTGGTACCGCAGGTGGCCGACGCGGTGCAGGTGCCGGTGATCGCAGCCGGCGGCATCGCCGATGCGCGGGGTCTGGTCGCCGCACTGGCCTTGGGGGCTTCGGCCGTGCAGATCGGCACGGCCTATCTCTTCACGCCACAAGCCAAGGTCTCGCCCGCCCACCGCCAGGCGTTGAGCAGTGCCCAGGCCAGTGAAACCGCGCTGACCAACCTGTTCACCGGACGCCCAGCCCGTGGTATCGGCACGCGCCTGATGCGCGAACTGGGGCCGATGAGCGATCTGGCGCCGCGCTTCCCCCTCGCCGGCGGTGCCTTGATGCCGCTGCGCGCCATCACCGAGGCCCAAGGCCGCAGCGACTTCAGCAACTTGTGGGCTGGCCAGGCGTTGCGTCTGGGTAACCCCATGGATGCGGGCGACCTCACCCGTACGATTGCCCAAGGCGCACTCGCTCGCTTGCGCTGAGCGCATCGCCGCTTCCCATCGACACTGCGTAAAGGGCCCAACGGGGCCCTCTATCCGCCCGAGGCTAATTCGCTATATATTCCGCTATATAACGATAACCCAAGGAGCTTCACCCATGCGTAGACCTTTTTTCCCTCTGGCTGCCAGCGCACTGGCCAGCCTGTTGTGCCTGAACAGTGCCTGGGCCGACGAGGTCCAGGTCGCGGTGGCCGCCAACTTCACCGCGCCGATCCAAGCGATCGCCAAGGACTTCGAGAAGGATACCGGGCACACGCTCGTTGCAGCCTTTGGCGCCACCGGACAGTTCTACGCGCAGATCAAGAACGGCGCACCGTTCGAGGTATTCCTGGCCGCCGATGACAGCACTCCAGCCAAGCTCGAGCAGGAAAAAGCGATCGTCGAAGGCTCGCGCTTCACCTATGCCATCGGCACACTGGCGCTGTGGTCTGCCAAGCCCGGCTATGTGGACGGCAAGGGCGAGGTGCTGAAGCAGAATGCGTTCAAGCATCTGTCCATCGCCAACCCGAAAACCGCTCCCTACGGCCTGGCGGCGACCCAGGTGCTGGATAAGCTCGGTCTCACCGCGGCCACCAAAGACAAGCTGGTCGAGGGGCAGAACATCACCCAGGCCTTCCAGTTCGTCTCCACCGGCAACGCCGAACTGGGCTTCGTCGCGTTGTCGCAGATCTACAAGGATGGCAAGGTCGACAGCGGCTCGGCCTGGATCGTGCCGGCCACTCTGCACGACCCGATTCGCCAGGACGCCGTCATTCTGGAAAAAGGCAAAGACAATCCGGCAGCCAAAGCGCTGGTCGAGTACCTGAAAGGACCTAAGGCCGCTGCGGTGATCAAGTCTTACGGTTACGAAATCTGATGCCACTGGACGCCAGCGACCTCGGCGCGATCTGGTTGACGCTCAAGCTGGCCAGCCTCACCACGCTGATCCTGCTGCTGCTGGGTACGCCCATCGCCTGGTGGCTGGCGCGGACTCGATCCTGGTTACGCGGGCCGATTGGCGCGGTGGTGGCTCTGCCACTGGTGCTGCCGCCGACGGTGATCGGCTTCTACCTGCTGATCGCCCTCGGCCCACATGGCTGGCTGGGCCAGGCTACCCAGGCGCTGGGGCTGGGCACCGTGGTGTTCAGCTTCACCGGGCTGGTGATCGGCTCGGTGGTGTACTCCATGCCCTTTGTCGTGCAGCCCTTGCAGAACGCGTTCAGCGCCATCGGCCAGCGTCCATTGGAAGCGGCGGCAACCCTGCGCGCTGGCCCCTGGGACAGCTTCGTGCACGTGGTGCTGCCGCTGGCCAGACCAGGGTTCGTGACCGCCAGCATCCTGGGCTTTGCCCACACCGTGGGCGAGTTCGGCGTGGTGCTGATGATTGGTGGCAACATTCCCGACAAAACCCGCGTGGTCTCGGTGCAGATCTTCGATCACGTCGAGGCCATGGCCTATTCGCAAGCGCACTGGCTGGCCGGCGCCATGCTGGTGTTTTCCTTCCTGGTGTTGCTGATGCTCTACGCCGGCCGCCGTGGCAAAGCGACTTGGAGTTGAGATGAGCTCACGCTTGAAGGCGCGCCTGAAGCTCGCGCGCGACACATTCACGCTGGACGTCGACCTCGATCTGCCCGGCCGCGGCATCAGCGCCTTGTTCGGCCACTCCGGATCCGGGAAAACGTCTTGCCTTCGCTGCCTGGCCGGTCTGGAGCAAGCCGATGAGGCTTTCATCCAAATCAATGGCGAGGTCTGGCACGACACCGAGCGTAACCTGTTCGTCCCACCCCACCGCCGCCCGCTGGGCTATGTATTCCAGGAGCCCAGCCTGTTCCCGCACCTGTCGGTGCGCGGCAACCTGGCCTTCGGCTGGCGCCGAGTGGCGGCGAGTGAACGCAAGGTGGAGTTGGACCAGGCCTGCCAATTACTGGGTATCGGTCACCTGCTGGAGCGAAAACCGAGCACGCTGTCAGGCGGCGAGGCGCAGCGAGTCGGTATCGCCCGCGCACTGCTCAGCAGCCCACGCCTGCTATTGATGGATGAACCACTGGCCGCACTCGACGGGCCCCGCAAGCGGGAAATTCTGCCCTATCTGGAGCGCCTGCATGACGAGCTGGACATCCCTGTGGTGTATGTCAGCCATGCCCAGGACGAAGTGGCGCGCCTGGCCGACCACTTGGTGTTGCTGGAGCAGGGCAAGGTCATGGCCAGCGGCCCGATTGGGCCGACGCTGGCGCGCCTGGATCTGTCGCTGGCTCAGAGTGAAGACGCCGGCGTCGTGCTCGAGGGGGTCGTGGTCGGTCATCAACCGGATTACGGCCTGTTCGACCTGCGCTTGCCCGGCGCGGTGGGCCCTACCTTGCGCATCGCCCACCAGCACCTGCAAGTCGGCAGCACGCTGCGTCTCAAAGTCCAGGCACGCGATGTGAGCCTCACCCTTGCCCAGGACACGACCTCTAGCATTCTCAACCGCTTGTCGGTGACCGTGAGTGAGTGCCGCGCCGCTGACAACCCCGCGCATGTCCTGGTCAGCCTCGATGCCGCTGGTAATCCGCTGCTGGCACGCATCACCCGGTACTCCGCCGACCAACTTCAGGTGCAGCCCGGACAGAGGCTGTGGGCGCAGATCAAGTCGGTGGCGCTATTGACCTGAGCAACTAGGTCACGCCCGTTGTCCACCGATCAGACGATTGGTCGATGGACGACGCCATGCCCGAGATCACCCTGCCCCGCACCCTGCACTACGTCGACGACACTCAGCCCGGCTTGAGCCGCAAGCGTTGGCGCGATCGCTTCATCTACCTGGACCCGGACGGTAACCGAGTCCGCGACAAGGAGGTGCTGGCGCGCATCGCAGCCCTGGTGATTCCCCCGGCTTACACCGATGTGTGGATCTGCCTGGACCCACAGGGCCACCTACAGGCCACCGGCCGCGATGCCCGTGGACGCAAGCAGTACCGCTACCACGTGCAATGGCGAACCTTGCGCGACGAACACAAGTACTCACGCATGCTGGCTTTCGCCCAGGCCTTGCCGAAATTGCGCAGGCAACTGGACGTGCATCTGTCACGCCCTGGCATGGATCGGGAAAAAGTCATGGCGCTGGTGGTCAGTCTGCTCGACAACACACTGATCCGTATCGGCAATCGCCAGTATCTGCGTGACAACAAATCCTACGGACTGACTACCCTGCGCAACCGCCATGTCGAGGTCAAGGGCAGCACCATTCGCTTCCAGTTCCGCGGCAAACGCGGGGTCGAGCACAGCATCACGTTGCGCGACCGTCGCTTGGCTCAACTGGTCAAGCGCTGCATGGAGCTGCCGGGCCAGGAGCTGTTCCAGTACGTGGACGACAGCGGCGAACGCCACCGCATCGGCTCAGCCGATATCAACCTGTTCCTCCAGCAACTGACCGGCGCCGACTTCACGGCCAAGGACTATCGCACCTGGGGCGGCAGCACCCTGGCGCTGAATTTGTTGCAGCCCCTGGCGTGGCAGCCGGAGACCGAGGCCAAGCGCCAGGTCACGACGATAGTGCGGGAAGTCGCCAGCCGATTGGGCAATACGCCAGCGGTCTGCCGCCGCTGCTATATCCACCCTGCGGTGCTGGAGCATTTTCACTTGGGTCGCCTGGCCGACCTGCCGCGCGTGCGGGCACGCAAGGACATGGAGCGCGAGGAGGTCGCCTTGCTCGGTTTTCTTCGGGCACTGGAGGCGCTATGAAGTGCCATTGATTGCGACTATATCCAACATAAATCAGAGAAATTTCCCATAGACGCGCTGGCACCCTATTCTTGCCATCGAGCACCTTCGCCGGACTGATCTCATCAGGTCAAAACGGCACCTGCACCGAAGAACGCCTGGAGATTTCGCCTGAGCAGGAATTTATAGCGTACCAAAGCGTCTTTACTGAGAAGGAAGAGGGACTCGCTCCCACCGCCCTGGCAAATGCCTGGCGGATTTCTACATCACCAAGGAGAAGTACATGCTGATACTCACCCGCAAGGTTGGCGAGAGCATCGTCATCAACGATGACATCAAGGTCACGATTTTGGGCGTCAAGGGCATGCAAGTGAGAATCGGCATCGATGCACCGAAAGATGTCCAGGTGCACCGTGAAGAGATCTTCAAACGCATTCAAGCCGGCAGCCCTGCGCCAGAAAAAAACGACGACTCACACTGATCGCTCACCCAAGTCGCACGGATGCGCTTGCCGCTGCCCATGACCGCAGGACTCGACCTGCGGCTCAGGCAGAGGGATCAAGCCTGCAACAGCGCGCGAACCTTGGCGATCATCTTGTCCATGTCGAAGGGTTTGTCGAACACAGCCTCGAACAGCTCTGGCCGTACGCGTCCCTGGCTGGCCTGAGCACCACTCATCAGAATCACCGGTAGCCCGGTGAGGTGCAGCTCGTCGCGAATCGCTTGGGCCAGCTCCTCGCCATTGAGTACCGGCATCATGTAGTCGGTAATCACCAGGTCCACTGGACAGGCTCTGAGCGCATCGAGTGCCTTGCGTCCGTTGCTGGCCTTTTCCACCACGAACCCTTCGTCCTCCAGGGCAAAGCCTAGGATTTCAGCGATCAGGTATTCGTCATCGACGATCAGAATGGTGTTCATCGCCCGCCTCAGCGGTCCCCCGAGGCTGTTGCGGTACCCGACAGCACGCCCTGAGTGCCAACGAAGGCATTGCGCAAGGTTATGCCCGTGGGCCCGATGGTCAGCTCGTGCAGTGACGGGTCGTAGTGACTGTCACGCACCTTGAGAATCGAAAGCACCCGGCGCAGTTGCGAATCCAGTTCGACGAAACGCATGAGCAGCAGGTTGTCGACGATACTCGACAGATCCGGTGCCGGCGCAGTGATTTCCGAACCGAACAGGTCGCGCATTTCCCAGGTCAGCAGCACACTGACGCCCTGCGCACGCAGCTCTGCGGTCAATGCGCGGAAAAAACCATTGAGACGATTGGGGTCCGAGGCCAAACGACCGAAGGCGCCGAGGCTGTCGATCACCACGCGCCGGGCGCCGGATGCGCGTACCTGAGCCAGCAGGCGTGCGCCGACCTCGTCCAGCAAGCCTTCGGTAGTCGGCTGCCAGCTCAATAGCAGGGCCCCACAACGCTCCATCTCGACGAAGTCGTAGCCCAGCGAGCCCGCTTTCAAGCGCAGGCGGGCAGGCGTTTCGTAGAAGCCAAAGTGCAGCGCAGGCGCCTCTGGCGTGGCGGCGGCGAGAAACGCCAGCCCCAAGGACGACTTGCCCACCCCGGACGGGCCCATGACCAGGCTCACCGACCCTTCGGCCAAGCCGCCGCCGAGCATCTCGTCCAGCGTGCTCACGCCGGTGGTCACGAGCTTGAGCGTGGCCGAGCCCAAGTCGCTCGGATGGCTGTACAGCGCCTCCAGTCGCGGATAGACCTGCAGCCCGGCCTGGCTGATGCGGCATTCGTGGCGGCCGGACAATGCGCCGCTGCCGCGGGTCTTTCGCAGTTGCACATGGCGCACCGCACGGCTGCCGTCGAGTTGTTCGCCCAGTTCGATGACACCATCGACCATGGTGTGTTCTGGGCTGCCTTCCTCCAATCGAGCACTGGTCAGCAGCAGCACCGTGCAGCCGGCGAACGCTGCATGCCCCTGCAACTGCGCGACGAATTTCTTGGTATCCAGGCTGGTCTCGGCGCGCGAGCGCGCATTGAGCAGGCCATCGACAATCAGCAGGCTGGCGCGTTGACGTACGATCTCCTGACGCAGCAGTCGCACCACGGCCTCCAGCCCCTCTTCCTGCAGCGTGTCGAAAGCGCTGAGGAACAGGATCTGATCGCCCACCAACGACGCGTCGAAGAACTCCAGCGTCGACAGGTACTGGAACAGGCGCTCGTGGGACTCGCTCAGCAACGTCGCCACCAGGACGCGGCCGCCCTGCGCCACATGACCGGTGGCGACCTGGTTGGCGAGGATGGTCTTGCCCGCGCCCGGCGGGCCCTGAACGATGTAGGAGGCACCGGCTACCAGGCCGCCCATGAGCAAGGCATCCAACCCGTCGATACCTGTGACCAGCCGCTTGAGTGTTTCTACCATGACTCGCTAGCACCTCTGCTCTGAGGAGGGGATCGGGCTCGATGAAATCGGCAGGTACAGACTCATGCACGTACCCTGACCGACCGTGCTGGTCACGCTCACTGCACCACCGCTCTGCTTGGCAAAGCCATAGACCTGACTCAAGCCAAGTCCGGTGCCCTTGCCGAAGGCCTTGGTGGTGAAAAAAGGTTCGAAGATTCGCGGCAACACCTCAGGATCGATGCCCTGCCCGTCGTCTTCTACGTCGAAGCGCAGAAACGCGCCATGCAGACCTTCCACCTCGCCACCCAGCACGACCTGCGACACGCCGAGCCGGACGCACCCCTGCTCGGCAATCGCATCGCGGGCGTTGAACACTAGGTTGAGCAATACCATTTGCAACTGCCCAACATCCACGTCCATCTGCGGCAGGGCCTCGGCCACGCACGCACGCAGCGCGATACTCTCGGGCAACGCGTGCTCGATCAGGTTGCAGGTGGAGGCGATCAGCTCGGCAGGTGCGATCAAGGCAGTGTTCAACTGGCGATGGCGGGCGAAACCAAGCAGCACCTGGGTCAACTGCGCGCCGCGCTGGCCTGCCTCGACGATATGCCCCAGCAAGCTGTCCACGCGCGCGGGATCCGCGCTGGCGCGTGCCAACCGGGCCGAACCCAGGATGATGGTCAGCAGGTTATTGAAGTCGTGGGCCAGGCCTCCAGTGAGCTGGCCCAGCGCTTCTAGTTTCTGCGCATGGAACAGCTGGGCGCGCATGGCGTCGAGTTGCAGTGAGGATTCGCGCCGGTCGGAAATGTCACGTGTGACCTTTGCCAGGCCGATGACCTGACCCTGATCGTCGCGCACAACGTCCAGCGCCGTCAGCGCCCAGAACGGCGTGCCGTCCTTGCGCAGCCGCCAGCCCTCATCTTGGGCCACCCCATGCTCCAGAGCCTGGTTCAGCAGCATGGCCGGCCGACCTTCGGCGCAGTCCTGGGCTGTGAAGAACAGCGAGAAATGCCGCCCGATCACCTCATCGGCGCGGTAGCCCTTTATGCGCTGCGCCCCCGGATTCCAAGACACCACGTAGCCTTCGGGATCGAGCATGTAGATGGCGTAATCGACCACTGCGTGTACCAGACGCTCGTAGTGCTCGGCGGGCATGGTTGGCGAAGCGGGACGATCATTCGAAACCCTGTCATTGAAAACCATGCGAGCTCCATGAGCACGACCAGCAGCAGTGGAATTGAGCCTAGTTGATTGATCCAGTGTCCAATACATACAGCAATGACAGCAAGTCGGGATTTACCCTATAGTGCCCATGCCCTCATGCGCTTGTGGAGCCTGAATGACAACCAATTATCGGCTACTGAGTCTTCAGCGCGATCTGATGAACACTGCACAGCAGATCGACCAGTTGTGTCGAGGCTTGGAAGGCCATGCGCGCTTTCTGCGTCACTCGGTGCATCCCGAAGACGCCAACACCATGGGTGAACAGGTTCAGGAACTGCGCGACAGCGCGCAAGACATGCGCGGCATCGCTCATACCATCCATCCGTGAAACGGCCTGCGGTTGACTGATCTATAACGATGGGTTATAAAGCGCCCCTGATTGCATGGCCCTTCAGCATTGAAGCGTGCCGGTCGAATGACCCGATCACCTGTGCGAGTGTGGTGGAATTGGTATACACAGCAGACTTAAAATCTGTCGGCGCAAGCCTTGTGGGTTCGAGTCCCACCACTCGCACCATCTCCCTCGTCCAAGGCGCCTGATCAGGCGCCTTTTTCGTGTCAGTGCTTGCCCTCAGTCATTCGGATCATCGTGCCAGGCAGGATGATCCTCTTCGTCGTCCAGGTCTTCGTCCGAGTAGTCGTCGTCCTCAATATCGTCTTCCATGCCTTGGGCGTCGGCCTCCAATGGCTGAGACTCGTAGAGGAATTCGTGATCGAGCAAGTGATCGTGCTCGGGCTCGAGGAGATCGTCTTCGTCGTGCATCGCTGGCTCCAGGTTCGAGGATGCTTGTATAGGCGTCTTGACCCCGCAGGTCAACCGTAGCCAGGGTTAACGTTGCCTTAACCGCCACGGGCTTATGTTGGTGCGGCTCCCTTCAGAACGTCTTGCCCGCCGCCACGGCGGGCTTTTTTGCTGTCTGCGTTCGTTGATTCACACACATGCTGAAACAGTCTATGGACGCGGCTTTCACAAAATGCCGACATTCCCAGAGGCATAGTCACTTGGCTTCGATACGTTCTTCTGACCCGCCCACATGGCGGGTTTTCTTTTGGGCTCGACAGCCCTCACGCCCCGTCTCCATTCATAGCCCTCAGCCATCAGTTCCGGTGCATTTACTCAGCACGTTCGCTACGATCGGCCCTCGCCCGCCCATGATACTGAGTCGATGACCATGAAACTGCTTGCCGTGCTGATCCAGGTGCTACTCGTGCAGACGGATTGGCCGACACTGGAACGTCCCCGCCGCGTCTTCACCCGCGGATTCGTCGCCACCTGCCTGATGGTCGCTGTTATCGAATGGATGGTCTTGAGCGCACTGTTCAAGGGTTGAGCCCTACCTGCCATCACTGAGCAAGCGCGCGTCGCCGGGCTGCCTGGAGGCTCGTCTACACTGAGCCCTGTCATCCACCGCAACCCAAGAGACGCTCATGAAACGACTCCACGCCCTGCTCACCGGGCTGCTGCTCGCGTTGGGCCTGGTCAGCACCGATGCCGTGGCCGCTGGCGAGCCAAACGCACCCATCCAGTTTGGCGCCATTGGCTGGGAAAGTGGCGCATTGACTACCGAGATCCTGCGCCTGATCGTCGAGAAGGGCTATGGCTACCCAACCGACACGCTGCCCGGCAGCACCGTGAGCATGGAAGTGGCGCTGGCGCGCAACGACCTTCAGGTGATTGCCGAAGAGTGGGCTGGGCGCAGTCCGGCCTGGGTCGGGGCCGAGAAAAAAGGCGAAGTGTTCGCGCTGGGTGATACGGTCAAGAATGCCGTCGAAGGCTGGTATGTCCCGGCTTACGTGATCAAGGGCGATCCGGCCCGCTCCATCGAAGCGACGGCGCCGGATTTGAAAACCGTAGCCGACCTGCAGCGCTACGCGCACGTGTTCAAGGACCCGGAAGCGCCCAAGCAAGGGCGTTTTCTCAACAGCCCCAGCGGCTGGACTTCGGAAATCGTCAACAGTCAAAAACTCAAGGCGTACAAGCTCGACGACCTCTACGTCAACTTCCGCACAGGCTCGGGCGCGGCGCTGGACGCAGAAATCAACTCGGCCATTCGTCGCGGGCGCCCCGTGCTGTTCTACTACTGGAGCCCCACCCCGCTGATGGGCCGCTACGATCTGGTGCGCCTCGAAGAGCCTCCCTTTGATCCCAAGGCGTGGGCCACATTGACCGATCCGAGCAACCTACATCCCCAAGGCAGTGCTTCGCTCCCCACCAAACTGTCGATAGGCGTATCGAAAGCCTTCAAGAACCAGTACCCGGATTTGGTCGCGCTGTTCGAGCAGGTAGACTTGCCCATCGACATCCTCAACCAGGCGTTGGCCAAAATGAGCGAGAAGCGCCAGGACCCGCGCAAGGCGGCTGAAGCGTTTTTGAGCCAGCACCCCGAAATATGGCGCGCCTGGATGCCATCGCCAGTAGCGGACAAGGTCGCGGCAGCCCTGTAGCGCCGTGTAGGCAGGCAAAGAAATGTAACACCCTCCTCCTTGGAGCCGGCAGCGCCTGGACTACGCTTGAGCCCATGTGATGCCGGGCCCCTCTGACGGTGCAAACCGCCATGTCGGAATCACTGTTGCCATGCAACGTCGACAATCAAGGAGGGGCTCATGACAGCTCTGCAGACATTCCTCACTTCTCCCCTGCTCGGCACCAGCACCTGGTTGTGGCTGGTGTTCGTCACCATCGTCATTGCCTTGCTGGTGCTGGACCTGGGCGTACTGCATCGGCAGGAACGTGAGATCGAGATGCGCGAAAGCCTGCTGCTGTACTCAGGCTACTTCAGCGTGGGCGTGCTGTTCGGTGTGTGGGTCTGGTTCGAGTTGGGCGCACAGTCGGCGCTGGAGTTCTATACCGGCTTTCTCGTCGAGCAATCGCTGTCGATGGACAATGTGTTCGTTATGGCGATGATCTTCAGCTTTTTCGCCATTCCCCGGCGCTACCAGCACCGAGTGCTGTTTTGGGGCATCATCGGCGTGGTCGTGCTCAGGGCGATCATGATCGGGGTGGGCGCAGCGCTGGTCCAGAACTTTGCCTGGGTGCTCTATCTGTTCGGCGCATTTCTGCTGTTTACAGGGATCAAGATGGCCTTGTCCAAGGAAGACAGCGAGCCTGACCTGGCCAACAATCCCATTCTGCGCTTCGTACGCAAGCATTTGCGGGTGACCGACCAGTTACACGGCAAGCGTTTCTTCGTCCGCCTGACGCCCCCGGGCCAGAGCAAAGCGCTGCGCTATGCGACACCGCTGTTCATGGCCTTGGTCCTGATCGAACTGGCCGACCTGGTGTTCGCGGTAGACAGCGTACCGGCGATTTTCGCCATCACCCAGGACCCATTCATCGTCTACACCTCGAACATCTTCGCCATCCTCGGCCTGCGCTCGTTGTATTTCGCCCTGTCAGCGCTGATGCACCGCTTCATCTACCTCAAATATGCCTTGGCATTGGTGCTGATCTTCATCGGCTGCAAGATTTTCTACCATGGCCTGATCGGTGAAGTGCCCGCGCTGCTCTCGCTGGGGGTCACGCTCGGGCTGCTGCTGGGCGGGGTACTCCTGTCACTGTTCAAGACCCGGCATGATCGAGGCGACAGAGCCGCCGGCAACGGCAAGCCCTCGTGAATCCGGACGGGCCTCAATGCGCACTGGAGACCTGTTCACTGGCTGCTGCGCAGCATCTCTCTGGGCACGTATTTGCCAACCTCGAACTTGCCGATGGCAGCCCGATGCACTTCATCCGGCCCATCGGCCAGGCGCAGGGTACGCTGCATGGCGTACATGTAGGCCAGCGGGAAGTCACCACTGACCCCCGCGCCGCCATGGATCTGTATGGCGCGATCGATCACGCGCAACGCCACGTTCGGCGCCACCACCTTGATCTGGGCGATCTCGCTGCGCGCGACCTTGTTACCCACCGTGTCCATCATGTAGGCAGCCTTGAGGGTCAGCAGCCGCGCCATGTCGATCTCCATGCGTGAATCGGCGATCTTGTCGATATTGCCGCCCAGGCGTGCCAGCGGCTTACCGAACGCCGTACGCGCCACCGCACGTTTGCACATCAGCTCCAACGCTCGCTCGGCCATGCCCAGCGAGCGCATGCAGTGGTGTATGCGCCCCGGCCCCAGACGCCCCTGAGCAATCTCGAAGCCTCGGCCCTCACCGAGGATGACGTTTTCATAAGGCACGCGCACGTTGTCGAACAACACCTCGGCGTGGCCGTGCGGTGCATCGTCATAGCCGAACACCGGCAGCGGCCTGACGATCTTCACGCCTGGCGCATCGGTAGGCACCAGAACCATCGAGTGTTGCTGGTGCCGCGGGCCGTCCGGGTTGGACAGACCCATGAAGATCATCACCTTGCAGCGCGGATCACACGCGCCGGACGTCCACCACTTGCGCCCGTTGATCACCCACTGATCACCCTCGCGCACAACGGTGGCCGCCATGTTGGTGGCGTCCGAGGAGGCCACGTCAGGCTCGGTCATGGCGAAAGCCGAACGGATCTCGCCACGCAGCAACGGCTCCAGCCAGCGCTGCTGCTGGGCCGCAGTGCCATAGCGCACCAGGACTTCCATGTTGCCGGTATCGGGCGCCGAACAGTTGAACGGCTCCGGCCCCAACAGCGAGCGCCCCATGATCTCGGCCAGGGGGGCGTATTCCAGATTGGTCAGGCCTGCGCCGTAATGCGATTCCGGCAGGAACAGGTTCCACAACCCTTGCGCTTTGGCCTCGGCCTTCAGCGTTTCCATGATCGCAGTGGGTTGCCAGCGATCGCCCTCGGCCACCTGACGCTCAAACTCCGCCTCAGCGGGGTAGACATGGGTGTCCATGAACGCGATAACGCGCTCGCGCAGAGCCTGGACCTTGGGCGTGTAGGCGAAATCCATAAAGAGGTTCCTGTGCGCAATGGAGTGACTGGATTGCAGACTAGAGCAGCAGGCATCAATCCATCCAGTCTATTTTCACTGTGTATTAACATTCATAACCGATATATGATCCCGCCATAACATCAATCAAGAGCGGCGCACCATGAACCTCAGCAAGGTCGATCTCAACCTGTTCATCGTCTTCGACGCCATCTACACCGAGACCAACCTGACGCGCGCCGGGCAGATCGTCGGCATTACCCAGCCAGCCGTGTCCAACGCTCTGTCACGCTTGCGTGAAACCTTCAACGATCCACTGTTCGTGCGCACCGCCCAAGGCATGGTGCCCACCCCCATGGCGCAGAACATCATCGGCCCGGTGCGCAATGCCCTGGCGCTGCTGCGCACGTCGGTGCAGGAGAGCCGGATCTTCAACCCGCAGCAAGCGAACAAGACCTTTCGCATCAGCATGACCGACCTCACCGAGGCCGTGATCCTGCCTCTGCTCTTTCAGCGCTTGCGCCGCCTGGCCCCCGCCGTGGTGATCGAAAGTTTCCTGGGTAAACGCCGGGAAACCACCAAGGAACTGGCAGCAGGACGTCTGGATTTCGCCGTGGATGCACCGCTGAATACCGACCCACAAGTGCGTCACGTCAAGTTGATGGAGGACCGTTACGTCTGCGCCATGCGCCAGGGCCATCCCCAGTCGGGTAGCACATTGACCCTTGAGCACTATCTAGGCATGACCCACATCCACATTTCCAGCCGCCGCAATGGCTTGGGTTACGTCGACCTGGCATTGGGCAAGATGGGGGTGCAACGCAAGGTGGCACTGCGCTCGCAGCACTACCTGATGGCGTCCCAAGTACTGCAGCAAACCGATATGGTCATGACCGTACCGGAACGTTTCGCCCGACGGCACCAATTACGCTACCTGTCTTTGCCCGTCGAGATTCCGCCGCTGGAAACGCACCTGTACTGGCACGAGAGCACAGATCAAGATCCCGCCAACCGCTGGATGCGCGAACAAATCATCGAGTTGTGTCAGCACGTGGTGGCGCAGGATGAACGAGCGCTTTCAGCAGGCCAGCCCGGAGATAACGATTAAATTTATTCTATGTAAATCCATATATTTAGGAAATATTTCTATTTGAAAGCGGAAAACATAGAAAATATGAAAGATCGTTTTTAGGTCAGGGCCTAATATGACCGGTATCCCAGTAACCGCCTCGGATTCACTATGCCCGTCAGCCCACTCTATTTCGACTATGCCGCCACTACCCCGATCGATGATCAGGTCCTGGAAAGTATGCTGGCCTGCATGAGCCGTCATACGCACTTCGGCAACCCTGCTTCACGCGGTCACGCCTATGGACAAGCCGCCCGCGAACTGGTCGAGCAGGCGCGAGGACAAGTCGCCGGGCAACTCGGCGCGGTGCCCGAGTCGATCGTATGGACCTCCGGGGCAACCGAGTCCAACAACCTCGCACTCAAGGGCATCTGTCATGGTATGGATAAGCCAGGACACCTCGTCACCAGTCAGTTGGAGCACAAGGCGGTACTCGACACAGCCGCCTACCTTGAGCGCCAAGGTTGGACCGTCACACGCCTGGCACCGGATGACCGTGGGCTGATTCAACCTGAGGCCGTACGCGCGGCGCTGCGCCCCGACACTCGGCTCGTGTCACTGATGGCGGTGAACAACGAACTGGGCACTGTCACCGATTTCGCCCGCACCGGCCACTACGTAAGAGCGCACGGGGCGCTGCTGCATGTCGACGCCGCGCAGGCGGTGGGCAAGGTCGTGCTCGACGTCGAGCGCCAGGCCGTTGATCTGATGTCGGTGTCTGCGCACAAGGTCTACGGCCCCAAAGGTATTGGCGCCCTCTACGTCGGCGAGCGTGCGCGCCCGCTGCTGCACGCGCAGATGCACGGCGGCGGTCACGAAGGTGGAATGCGCTCTGGCACCTTGGCCACTCACCAGATCGTTGGCATGGGCAGCGCATTCGCCTTGGCGGGGCTGCTGGCCGAGGACGAACAACGTCGCATCCAGGCATTGTCACAGCGCTTGCGCAATGGGCTGCTGGGCCTGCCGGGCGTGGGTCTCAACGGCTGTGCCGAGCAGCGCATTGCGCACACACTGAACCTGTGTATTCAGGCCAAGGGTTTCAACGTCGAGGCGCTGGCCTCGGAACTGGCGATCTCATCGACTTCGGCCTGCAACTCGGCCAGCAATGCAGCTTCGCATGTGCTGCTGGCGCTGGGCATGGGCGAGCAGCAGGCGCGCAGCAGCGTACGCATCAGCCTCGGGCGTTACAGCAGCGAGACGGACGTGGACAAAGCGATCGAGGTGTTCCGCCGCGTCATCATGGCTGGAGCGAGCGCACTGTGGTAACCGCCTGATCGTGTGCAGACTGGACCAGACGCTGCAACTCACGCCGAACCATGGCCACGAAAGGCGGCGAGTCCATCTGATAGAGCTGAGCCGCCACCCAGTCGAACCACGCACCCTGCATCGCCGCACGACAGGCCAGCATCCGCTGCGCCTCTCTCACGGCCTCGGCCTGATGCCGCTGATGAAACGCAGCACGATCCAAGGGCCGGGATCGCGCTTCGCTCATTCGCTGGCCTTGAACGTGGTCAGCTCACCCTTGCGCCACTTGGCGACCTTGCCGGTCACGGCCTTGAGCAACTTGCCCAGGCCCTCGGTGATTGGCTGATGCGCGGCGAACACCAGCATCACGCTGTGGCCGTCGCGAAAGACGATCCCTTCGCCTTCGGCAACCGAGACGAAGGCATAGTCGCCTACGCCATAGACATTGAACTTGATTTCGCGAAAGCGCAGTTCGAGCTTACCGCCTTCGCGACTGGGCAACACAGCAGCCCTGAAGTGGTCGCCCACCTTAAGTTCCAAGTGCTGCTTGTCGTCCACCACCAACGCGCTGTCGGTGTCGATCTCAGCCATGTACAGGCCGTCAGGATTCTGCTCGGTGACATAGACGAAACGGTTCTGAAAGAGTTTGACCAGCTTGCCGCGCAAGTCGCCCAAGGCGAACAGGGCGTGGGTATCCAGTGTACTGACTGCCAATGAAGTGATCCTCGAACCTAATGTTACCCGCCGTCATGCACGGCCGTGCAGGCATGACGCGGCGGCCATTTCAACGTGAAGTCTGAAAGGTTAGTGACATGATGTGCCCGACGTCTGTGAAGCTAGGCGATACGAAGAGCAGGATTCTTTACCCTGAATCGCCAGCAGACTCCCCATAAAACGCTTCATGCCGGTCCCACAGCGGAACCAGCACCGTCTGACAACAACGCCGCTGGAAAAGATGCAATAGATAGCGTCAGGCCCTCGGCAGATCGGGCCCTGCAACGTATCCGCGCATTTACAGGGGAAGGAATATGCACGAAAACACCGAAATCCGTCGAGAGGTCTCGAGTATTTCTTACATGCAGCAACTAACGAATACCCTGCGGTTCGTCGTTGTCCCGGCCGGAATACAGTTCTTTCACGTCACAGACCGTACTACCGGCAGGGTCAAAGGTTTCCGCCGCAGCCACCTGGAAGCCTGTGCATTGGCACGTCTGTTGGACGACTGTGCAGCGTGAAGCCTGCACCGCGCGCGACGGCAAACGGCTGAAAATGCAAAAGGCCCTGCGCGTAAGCTGCAGGGCCTTGTTGCCGAACGCCTCGATCAGATCTGCCGCTGGTGGCGATCCAACTGCTCGTGGCGTTCCTGGGCTTCGATGCAGTACTTGGTGGTTGGACTGATCAACAGGCGCTGCAGACCAATCGGCTCGCCACTGTCATCGCACCAACCGAAGCTTTCGTCGGCGATGCGACCCAGGGCCATCTCCAACTGCGGCAGCAGGCGCTGATCGCGCTCGATGGCATTGACCAACCAGTGACGCTCTTCCTCGACCGAGGCCACGTCGGCGGGATCGGATGGCGTATCCAGGCTTTCGATGGTCGCGCGGCTCAGCTCGATACGCTCGTGGGTCTCGACTTTCATCGCTTGCAACATCGCGGTGAAGTACGCGAGCTGATCGGCATTCATGTAGTCATCGGCCGACATGGCCAGCAACTGTTCCTTGGTCATCGAATTCTCTATGAAAAAATGTGCATTTGGGCGATTCGGGTACCACCGGCGATGGCACGCCGATGACGGAATTCTTCAAGCGCCAACCGGCACTCTTTTGCAGGGGGCGGCAGTCTAAGGTGCCAAGCCCCGGGGGGCAACAGCCAACGTTGGGAATTTGCCTGAAACGGCAAGGATTCCGCTGGCCGGGCTGTCGATCGGCCATTGCCGGACAGGGCAAGGCGCGCTGGCCACGGGCGTACTATGCAGCAACTCGAGAGCCCCGACCAGTCGGCGATGCGACGCGGGCGAGCGCACCGCCGTCGCCCGCCACGCGCCCAATGTGTTCAGCGGTCCTTGAACTGCGCCCCGCGCTTGGCGATGAACGCGGCCATGCCCTCCTTCTGATCTTCGGTGGCAAAGGCCGCGTGGAACACCCGACGCTCGAAGCGCACGCCCTCGCTCAAGGTGACCTCGAAGGCGCGGTTGACGCTTTCCTTGACCATCATGCTCATCGGGACCGACTTGCTGGCGATGCTTGCGGCGACCTTGAGCGCTTCTTCCAACAGCTCGGCCTGGGGCACCACACGTGCCACCAGCCCCGCCCGTTCGGCCTCCTCGGCGCCCATCAGGCGACCGGTCAGGCACAGCTCCATGGCCTTGGCCTTGCCCACCGCGCGGGTCAGACGCTGGGTACCGCCCATGCCGGGCAGCACACCCAGGTTGACTTCCGGCTGACCGAACTTGGCATTGTCCGCTGCCAGGATGAAGTCGCACATCATGGCCAACTCGCAACCGCCGCCCAGGGCGAAGCCAGAGACTGCCGCGATGATCGGCTTGCGTCGGTTGGCAATGCGGTCGGCATCGCTGAACAGGTCGTCGACGTAGATCTGCGGGTAGCTCAGCTCGGCCATCTCCTTGATGTCGGCGCCGGCAGCGAACGCCTTGGCCGAGCCGGTGATCACCACACAGCCGATGTTCGGATCGTGCTCGAGCTGGTCCAGGGCCTGGTTGACCTCGGCGACGATCTGCGCGTTCAGGGCATTGAGCGCCTGGGGACGATTGAGCGTGATCAGCCCGACTTTGCCGTGGATGTCCAGCAGGATTGTTTCGAATGCCATGCAAGCTGCTCCTTCAAAGGTTGCGCGCAATGACCATGCGCTGAATGTCACTGGTGCCTTCGTAGATCTGGCACACCCGCACGTCGCGGTAGATACGCTCCAGCGGGAAGTCCTTCAGATAGCCATATCCACCGAGCGTCTGCAAGGCGTCGGAGCAGACCTTCTCAGCCATTTCCGAAGCGAACAGCTTGGCCATCGACGCCTCGACCAATGCGGGGCGCCCGGCATCGCGCATGGCGGCGGCATGCAGCACCATCTGCCGGGCCACGGCGATGCGCGTGGCCATGTCGGCCAGGCGGAAAGCCACGGCCTGGTGTTCGAGCAGCGGCTTACCGAAACTGTGCCGTTCGCGTGCATAGTCACGGGCGACCTCGAACGCGGCGCGGGCCATGCCTACGGCCTGTGCGGCGATGCCGATGCGTCCGCCCTCCAGGTTGGCCAACGCGATGCGATAGCCCTCACCCTCCTCGCCCAAGCGATTGGCCACTGGCACCTTCACATTATCGAAAACGATCTGACAGGTGTCCGAGGCATGCTGGCCGAGCTTGTCCTCGACCCGCGCCACCTGATAACCCGGCGCGTCAGTGGGCACGATGAAGGCGCTGATACCGCGCTTACCGGCCTCGGGGTCGGTGACGGCGAACACTATCACCACCCCGGCGTTCTGGCCTGAGGTGATGAACTGCTTGCTGCCGCTCAATACATAATGATCGCCGTCGCGGCGGGCACGGGTTTTCAGGCTGCTGGCGTCGGAGCCCGCCTGCGGCTCGGTCAGGGCGAAAGCGCCAAGCATGCTGCCGCTGGCCAGCGGGACAAGGAATTGCGCTCTCTGCTCATCGGTGCCGAAGCGCAGGATCGGTACGCATCCCACCGAGTTGTGCACGCTCATGATGGTCGAACAGGCGCCGTCGCCGGCGGCGATCTCCTCCAGCGCCAGGGCGTAGGCGACATAACCGGTGTCGCTCCCCCCCCACTGCTCCGGCACCAGCATGCCGAACAGGCCCAGCCCGGCCATTTCCTCGATGGCCTCGCGCGGGAAGCGATGCGCCTTGTCCCATTGTTCAGCGAACGGCTTGAGCCGCTCCTGAGCGAAGTCCTTCACCGCGTCGACGATCTGTTGTTGCTCGTCAGTTACCAGCATGGTTCACCTCAGTACAGGCATTCGACCGCCATCGCCGTGGCTTCGCCGCCGCCGATGCAGATGGCCGCGATGCCGCGGCGCAGGTTGTTCTGGCGCAACGCCCAGAGCAGGGTCACCAGAATGCGCGCGCCCGACGCGCCGATGGGGTGACCCAGGGCACAGGCGCCGCCATGGATATTGACCTTGTCGCGGGGCAGGTCCAGATGCTTCATGGCCGCGAGCGTCACCACGGCAAAGGCTTCGTTGATCTCGAACAGGTCCACCTCGGCCAGGCGCCAGCCGGTGCGTTCGACCAGCCGCTCGATGGCCCCGATCGGCGCGGTGGGAAACAGCGCCGGACTGTCGGCAAACGCCGCATGCCCGTGGATCACTGCCAGCGGTCGCAGGCCCCGTTTCTCGGCCTCGCTGCGACGCATCATCACCAGCGCCGCTGCGCCGTCGGAAATGGAACTGGCGTTCGCCGCCGTGACCGTACCGCCGTCGCGAAAGGCTGGCTTGAGCTGAGCGATCTTGTCCAGACGCGCCTTGGGCGGCTGCTCGTCGTGCTCCACCAGACGTTTCTGTTTGCCGTCGGTCACCTCCACCGCAACGATCTCATCAGCGAAACGGCCGTGATCGATCGCCGCTTGTGCACGGGTCAGCGAGTCGATGGCGAAGGCATCCTGCGCCTGGCGATCGAAGCCGTTGGCCTGGGCGCAGTCCTCGGCGAAGGTGCCCATCAAACGGCCCTTGTCGTAGGCGTCCTCCAGACCGTCGAGGAACATGTGGTCGAGGATCCGGCCATGCCCCATGCGGTAACCGGCCCGCGCCTTGTCCAGCAAATACGGCGCGTTGCTCATGCTTTCCATGCCACCGGCCACCACCACCTCGGCACTGCCGGCCGACACCAGGTCGTGGGCCAAAATGGCCGCCTGCATGCCAGAGCCACACATCTTGTTCAAGGTGGTGCAGGTGGTGCGCTTGTCCAGACCGGCGCCCAGGGCAGCCTGTCGCGCCGGGGCCTGGCCGAGCCCGGCCGGCAGTACGCAGCCGAACAGCACCTGCTCGACACTGTCGGGTTGCAGGCCGGCGCGCTCCACGGCGGCGCGGATCGCGGCACTGCCCAACTGCGGCGCCGTGAGGCTCTTCAGATCGCCCTGCAGCCCGCCCATGGGCGTGCGCACGGCACTGACGATGACGATGGGATCGTTGGCGAGGGCCATGAAGCTTTCTCCTTATCTGGCAGCCATGCGCAGCGCGCCGTCGAGGCGAATCACCTCGCCGTTGAGCATGCTGTTCTCAATGATGTGTCGGACCAGCGCAGCGTACTCCTCTGGCCGGCCCAGGCGTGGCGGGAATGGCACGCCAGCGGCGAGCGAGTCGCGGACCGGCTGGGTCATGCCGGCCATCATCGGTGTTTCGAAGATGCCCGGGGCAATGGTCATCACGCGGATGCCGAAGCGCGCCAGCTCGCGCGCGGCGGGCAAGGTCAGGCTGGCCACCGCTCCCTTCGAGGCGGCATAGGCGGCCTGGCCGATCTGTCCATCGTAGGCGGCCACGGACGCCGTGTTGATGATGACGCCACGCTCGCCGCCGTCATCGGCAGGGCTTTCACTGATGGCCGCAGCGGCCAGGCGCAGCATGTTGAAGCTGCCGATGAGGTTGACGCTGACCACCTTGGCGAAGCTGGCCAGGGCATGCGGCCCCTCCTTGCCCAGGACTTTCTCGGCGCCGACGATACCGGCGCAGTTGACCAGCCCTTGCAGGCTGCCGAACGCGTTCACTGCTGCCGCTACGGCGGCCTGTGCCGCCTGCTCGTCACTGATGTCGGCCACCGCGAAACGGGCATTGTCACCCAGTTCGCGCGCCTTGGCCTCGACCGCCTGGGCATTGAGATCGACCAGCATCACGCGGGCGCCCGCCTCCACCAGCGATTGCGCGGTGGCCGCACCCAGGCCCGAAGCGGCGCCGGTGACGATGAAATGGGAGTTCTTTAGGTTCATGGATAGCTTCCTTCAGGCGCTGGCAGCGGGGGTCTGCGCAGCCTGTTGCTTGGCGATTTCCTGGTTGCGCAGGATGAAGCGTTGCAGCTTGCCGCTGGGGGTCTTGGGCAGCTCTGCGACGAATTCGATTTCGCGTGGGTAGGCGTGGGCGTAAAGCCGCTGACGCACATGCTGACGCAGGGTTTCCTCGAGTTCCGGGCCCGGGCCATGGCCCGCGCTCAACACCACGAATGCCTTGATCAGCTCGGTGCGCTCAGGATCGGGCTTACCGATCACGGCGGCCTCGACCACCGCCGGATGCTCGATCAGCGCGCTTTCCACATCGAACGGACCGACGCGATAGCCGGAGGTGGTGATCACATCGTCATTGCGTCCGACGAAGCTGATGCTGCCGTCGGGGTTGAGCTCGACGGTGTCGCCGGACAAGTAGTACTTGCCGACGAAGGCTTTGGTCGGCACCCCGTGATAGCCGTCGAACCAGCACAGCGGCGATTGCTCGCGGTCCACCGCCAGCACGCCGGGTTGGCCCGCCGCCAACTCGTTGCAGGCCTCGTCCAGCACCACGATGCGATGCCCCGGCACGGCGTAGCCGGCCGAACCCATGTGGACCGGGTGGGCCAGACCGTGGTGGTTGCACAACACCATGCCCAGTTCGGTCTGCCCGTAGTGGTCATGGATGGTCACGCCCAGTTCGTCGGCGAACCAGCGGATCACCTCGGGATTGAGTGGCTCGCCAGCACTGCTGACCACGCGCAAACGCCCTTTGATCGGCGCCGAAAAGGCGCTGCCAGCGGCGATCAGCAGGCGATAAGCCGTGGGCGACCCAGCCAGGTTGCTGATGCCCAGCTTGTCGATCACCCGCGCGCAGCTCTCGACGCTGAATGGACCATCGTAGAACGTGGTGGCATGCCCCAGGGCCAGCGGGCCGGTGACCGCGTAGTAGAGTCCATAGGCCCAGCCAGGATCGGCCAGGTTCCAGAAGTTGTCCTCCGGGCGCAGGTCGATGGCCTCGCGCATGTAGCCCTGAAACGCCACGATGGCGCGCAGCGGCACTTCCAGCGGCTTGGCAGGGCCGGTAGTACCGGAGGTGAACATCAGCAGGAAGGGGTCATTGCCGCTGCGCATCACCGCCTCGCGCAGGGGCTCGGCGGCGTCGCGCAATTGGGCGAAGTCGGGCTCGCCCGCCGCAGCGCCCACGGTGATGATTGCCGGCTCGCACGACAGTCCGTCGAGCTTGGGGCGGTTGTGCCGATCGGTCACCACCACACGGGCATGAGACTGCTCCAGGCGGTGCTCGATGGCCTTGGGCCCGAAGGCCGTGAACAGCGGTTGATAGACCGCCCCCAGGCGCCAGGTGGCCAGGATGGTCACCAGCAACTCGACCGTGCGCGGCATCAGCCCGGCGACCCGGTCGCCGGCGCCGACCCCGCGATCCTTGAGCACCGTGGCAAAACGCTGCGACTGCGCCTGCAACTGTTCGAAACTGTAGCGACGGGTAGTGCCGTCGCGGTCCTCGCAAATCAGCGCGATCCGGTCGGCACCGACGTGTCGATCACAGCATTCGAGACAGGCATTGAGACGCTGGAGGGTGCCGTGCAAGGCCTCCTCGGCCGTTCGGGCATAGTCGAAGGCGCGCACGGCTTCGGCATGGTCACGCATCGTCGGACTCCTGTTGTTGTTATGGGAGCAAGAGACATGGGGTCCGACGATGTTGGCGCTGCCAGCCAGGGCCGACAATGGCCAAAGCTGTCAATGTGGTTGAGCGTTATGGCCGTGCTCGCGTTCAACTCCCGCTGTGCCTGGGCGCAAGACCGGCCAGGGCTTCAAGGGTCAACTCCATGACCAGCGCATCGAGGGTGGCCTCCCGCTCGCTCTTCAGCGCATCCCAACGCGCGGTGTATTCCTGGCTGGACAGTTGCTCGCTCGCTTCATCGATGGCCTCGCCCCGGGCAGCGAAGTCCTGGGTGACCGAAGCGAATACCCGGTCATGTCGCTCCTGCAGGTACGTTCGCCAGAATTCTTGCTGCACCAGATACTCGACGAGCGCTTGCTCAGTCTCGGCAGCGAGCACGGTCTTCAACGCCTCATCCAGTTGCGACGGGCTGACGTCAGCCACGCTGTCGTAACGCATCGAACGCGGCTGCAATGGCAAATCCAGGGACTCGGCAAGCTGTATCCGATAGAACAGGATCACTTCGAGGTCATCGACATCGCGGCCGGTCTGGCGCCGGCCGGCGATCACCTGGCGGGCGATACGGTCCACTTGCCCCAAGCGGTACAACTGCCGCCCCAGGTGGATCAGCCGAGCACCTCGTTCCTGTACCGCACCGTAGCGGTTAGCCCTGGCCACCTCCACTTGTAGCAACAGCTCGCTGAACCGCTCGGCCAGGCCGTCCGCGCAAGTCGGGCTGTCCGATACCCGCTCGAAGACCGTGTCACGTAACGGCGCATCCTCCGCCAGCACGCCCACCATCCACGTCACCCTACCGGTGAGGTAGGCGTGGTGTGCGACGAAGTCGGCCGTGGAGTACAACTCGTCCAGCAGCGCGAAGAAACTGTCACTGCCCGGCAGCGCTTGCAGCATGTCCCATTGCGTCTGCAGCGTGAGGCGCTGCTCGGGCTCAAGATACGCCAGCCAATGGCCTGCCCCCTCCTGGCGCTCAGGCTCTGAATCCCCCTCACCGATGTCATGCAGCCGGTCGTAGTCCTGCACACTGTAAAGCCTGACGAGTTCGCGGCTAGGCATGGGGTTACGCTCGAGCAAAAACGCTCTGCGATAGGACAACGGCATTATCATGATGTCGTCGGGCAGCGACACCAGTTGGTTATCGCGCAAATCGACCCGCTGCAACGCCCCGCATAACTGCAAGCCGAAAGGCCAAGTGGACATCCTGCAATGGCGTAGGTAAAGCTCGCGCAGGTGGGAAAGCTGGTTGAAGCGCAACTGGACGAATCCCACAGGGTTGTAACTCAGGTCCAGCACTTCAAGGTTTGCCAGGCTGCTGAGCACCGCCAGACCCTAGGCATTCATGCGCACCTGGTTGTGCGCCAGGCGCAACGTCCGCAGTTCCACGAGATAGCCTACCGCAGGGGGTATCGCCAGCAGTTGGTTGCGGTTGAGGGTCAGGCGCTGCAGGCGCGGGAAGGCTTGCAGGAACTGAGGCGTGACAGCGCTGATCTGGATGTCCGTCAAGACCAGCTCGGTTATCGGCTCGAACGACACGGTGCTAGGAAACGCGGGCAAGGTTCGCAGCGCCAGGCCACTGAAATCCAGACGCACGCTGGCTGGCGTATCGGAGGTCGATGAAATGGAATTATCCTCCATGCGCCAGATACGGCGCAGCCGATCAGCCAATCGGCCACGCAGCACGCTTCTCGATTCGTTGAGTTCAGCGTCTCGCCAGCCATTGAGGGCCGTATCGAGATCCTGATAGGCCTCCTGTGCCTGCAACAATGCGCTCATCGGCGAAGATGACGATAACAGCAGGCGGCGCAGATAGCGGGTCACCTGGGCGTCGTCGAAACTGGGATAGAGTGCGCGGATCGCGTTGCTGAGCGCCGGTACCGCGCCGCGCGAACCGCCAGGGCGGCGGCCGCTGAGCAGGTAGCCGACTCGACCGTCGGGTAACCGCTGTCCTGGATTGATCCAACGCGCCTGGGTCGGCCAGCCCAACAGGCGGATCAGTTGCGTATCGGAAGCGGGCAGTTGACCGATCAACACCTGACGCAAGCGTTCGGTAGCTGTACCAGGCGCAGTGACCAACGATTCCAGTTGCGCAGGCGACAACAGCGCGCTGATCGCCTCGCAGAAGCCTGCGGGCTCTTCCACCTCCACCTCGAGCGTACGTCCCTGAGCATCGTGCAGCGATACGCGTCCCTCCCGTACCATGAGCTCCGTATACGCCTGGGCTCTGCCCGCCGGATTCATAATCGCCAATTGCCGACCATTGCCATCGCGCAGCAGCAGGTTGATCGAGGAAGGCCAATTAGGCACTCGGCGCAACAGCGCCAGGACCAACTCGCCCGTCTCCGCGCACGTGGCATTGGCCAGGAATAAACCTTGTACAGCACGACTAAGCCTGGCCAGACGCAACAGGGATCGGGCGCCCTGGGCAATAGCCAACGGCACCCGCTGCTCGCTACTTGCCAGCAGCCGTTGGGTGGCGCTGGCCTGCGCCACTGCCTGCGCAGCATAGGCTGGCGGCAAGCCCGGAAAATCACGGCGCACCTGTGCAAGGAGCGCGTCGTCAGCAGGCAGCACAACCTCACTGAGGTGATCGAACAGCGCCTTGCGCAGCGCAGTCTGCTGCTGCACCAGCGCCTGGCGCAATCCGTCGGCGTTCAGACCCACCAGTGACGGCTGGGCCAGACACCAGCGCTGAATCACCTCATCACCTTCCACAGCGTCGCTGCCTTCCTGCAGGCTGGCGAAAAATCGCTGCGTACGCGCATCGGCGTCGAAGCGGCACAGGGTATCGCGCAGATTGACCGGCAGCCTACGGTTACCGACCAACAGTCCACGCAGTTCGTCGGCATCAACCCTGGCGGCCTGGATGATCGCTCTGGCGTCCTCGGCACTGCGGGCCATGGCCGCTGGCCACAGCGTCGCGAGCATGCGAGGCTCGTCGTCCCACTCCACCGGGCGTGCTCGACGCAGTCGCCAGCAACGCTCGCCATTGAAATCGACCACCGGTCCGAACGCGTCAGGCCGCTGCGGATGACGCAAACGCCATGGACCCTGCGGGTCGGGACGGTGGATCTCGAAGCAGTTGGTATCGTCGTAGATCCAGCGCCGTCCCTCCCGTCCATAGGAGCCGTCAGCGAGCAATTCGGCGCCATCGGCGCGGGATCGATAAGGAGACAGGTCGGTATGCCATAGACGGTGCCGGTCGCTGCCCAAGCTGACCGGCTCCAGACGGTCGACGAAGTCGCTGCGCTGGAAGCCGCGTGCGACCACGGTCGCCCCGGTGGTGACCACGGCCGCGACCGCCAGTGTTTCGGCAACACCCAGCATATGTTCCAAGGCTTCATGCTGGTGATCCTGCAGCCAATCCCGAGCCCCCTCGTAAACCTGCGACAGGGTCTGAACCGCGAGCAGTCCCAGCAACAACTCGCCGACACCGGGAATGAACAGACCGGCCAGATTGACCAACCCCAGCCCGGCCGATGTCCAGGCTTGCAAGCGCTGGATTCGGGCAGCACGGTCTGCATCGGCGGTCGGTACCAGCAGCAGGCGTGCATCATCGTGGATGCACTGCACTTGTCGTTGCACCCACTGCACGAACACATCCCCCTCGGGCGTTACGCCTTCCAGCGCCAGGTCCGGACGCGGGTCACTCAGGCGAGTCGCCAACAACCGAAGAAACGCCGGCCGTTCGCGCAGGGCGATCAGGCGGCTGAAACGTTCGCGGTAGGCCGGATCGCGCAGGCGCTCCACCAAGGTCAAGGCCAGTGTGTGCCAATCGGCAAAGCGCTCGATGGCCCGATCCGGATCACTGGGCAGATACAGCACCAGCCCTTGCGCTTGACCTTTGCTGTCGCGCAGCAGAATGGCCATGGCGCCGTTGGTGGTGTAGCCGAGCAGGCTCAACAATCCAGGATAGCCCCGCAGCCCCTGCTCGTTGGCGTCGCGGTGTCCACGCGCGACCTCGTCCAGCGCGATCTGTTCGTACGCGCTCAATTGACCTTTGAGCGCTGCAATCTCTGCCGCCAGGCTCAATCCGGCACGCTTGTCGTCAGCCAGGCTGGCACAGGTAGCAGCATCGAAAACCTGCTGCAATTGACGCTGGTACTGTGAACCGACGTCCAGCGCTCGACAGGCCTCGGCCAGCGCACTGGGTGTATCGGACAACAGCGTGTCGCTGCCGGCCGCCACCAACCCGCTACCGGCCAACAGCTCATCGCCCTCACTGAAATTCTGCATCAGGCGCAGCAACCCCGGCTCACGAACTGTCACAGGCCGGTAGAACGGCCAATGCACGCCGGGCAGTAGACCAAACTCGCGGCGGACCTCCAGCCATTGCAGGTCTTCGAGCTTCACCTGCGACGACGCCCCATCGCGCAGCAGCGCACTCAGCCGCTGCTGCGCGAAGGCTTGCAGGGGAATCAGGTCCAGCGTGGCGGCGCGCACGCGCCGTTGGCTGGCCTGATGCTGCGCGAAACGGTCTCGCAGCCGGTTGATCTGGGCCGCAGACGCCCGACGCAACCAGGCAGGCAGGACATCACCGATGAACGCATCGGTGGACGCCTGCAGGCGGGCAGCGTCGTCTAGACTTGCAGCGCGTGATTGTGACATGGCACGTTCCTCGAGCGATAAACGCCCAGAGTGCCGGGAGACGAGCGTCACCCGCAGCGGGAAACCTGTCACACATTGGTGCTCGAATGGGGCTTACCCTGCTCCGGCATCCACCTCGCCCAAGGCTTCCCGGGTCAGACGCAAGCGCAACGCGGCGATGGCTTCGCGCTGCTCGTGCGCCACCGTCTCGACCTGACTCAAATAGACTGCATCACGCGTCGAATGGGTGACGTGCAGCTTCTCCAGGCGTTCCCAGAATGGCGCCCGCACCGCATTGAACTCGGCGGCATGCTCGGACTCCAGATTGTCGATCCAGAAGTCTTGCTTACTGATGGACTGAGCCAGTTCCTCGCCAGCCTCGGCTGCGTGCACTGCGGCGGCCACTTGACGCAACTGGTCTGCGCTGACCTCGGCCAAGGCCGAGAACTGCATGGTGCGTGGTTGACCCGGCAACTCGAGTTGCGCCGCGAGCCCCACGCGATACGCCAGCATCACCTCCACCTCGTCGACCGTCTGGCCACGTGTCCGGCGTTGGGCGATATCGGCCAGCGCTGCTTTCTGTACCTGCTCCAGACGAAACAGCCGACGCGCCAGACGCAGCAAAGCCGCGCGTGCCAAGACCGGGTCACGTACGCTGCCCACCTCCTGAGCGATGAACAAGCGCACTTCCAGAGCACTGAAACAGGACGCGATGCTGTCCACGCACGTGCGCTCATCGGCCACCAGGGAAAACAGCTCGTTGCGCAAGGTGGTGTTCTCGCTCGCCGCTTCGACCAGCGTCCAGACCCGTTGCCTCAGGTCCGCTGGGATCCTGCGAAAATCACTGGTCACGGTCATTTCGGCAAGCAACCTGAAAAACTCTTCGCTCTGCGGCTCTTGCCGCAGGGCTTGCCACTGCTCCCAGCGGACGGTGCGTTGCGGCTCCTCGAGCGACTCCAGCCACAGGTCGCGGGCACCGTCCACCAGTAGCGCTTGCTCCCCAGCCTGCGCGGGTAGCGGTTCTACGATACCGACACGGCGCCTGATCGCAGCAGGCAGGGGGTTGCCCTCCAGACGCAAAGCCTGGATGAAGGATTGGGAGGACTCGAGAATTGACTGGGGCAACGAATGAATGTGGTTATCGCGCAGGTCGGCGTTTTCCAATAGCCCGCACCAGTCCAGATCGACTGGCACGGCGGGTAGATTGGTACTGCGCAGGTTCAGTTGACGCAAACGCACCAACGGTCGCAACTGCAGGCTGACAGCACCCAAGGGATTGAAACTCAGATCCAGCGCACGTAGGTTGGTCAGCGTACGCAGGGTGCTCACACCGGCATTGTTGAGGATGATCTGATTGGCCCCCATGCGCAGATTTCGCAGCTTGGGCAGGCGCGCCAAGGCTTCGGGAATCTGGCGCAGGGCATTGTTGCTGACATTCAACCAACGCAGTTCGCAGAAGCAGTTCAAGAAGTCGGGCGGTAGGCTCTCCAGCCCCAGGTCCGTCAGGACCAACTCTCCCACGTGGCTGAAATCGATGTCTGCCCCCAGGTCCGGCAGGCTGCGCAGCGGCAGACCGCTCAGGTTCAAGCGCACGCCATAGGACCTGCCGTTCACATCGAAAATCACATCACCGTTCAATCGCCAGGCCCTGCGCAACTGGCTGGCGACCTGTCGGCGCGCCTGGGCGTTGAGTAAGGTTCTGGCACGGTCCACCCACAGCGCCAGTCGCTGTTTGAGCTGGCTGTACTGCTCTTCCTGGGCCAGCATGGCGCCGTAGGCCGTTTCCGGATGCGCCATCATCGCATTCAGATGCGACTCGACCTGACGCTCGTCGAATTCGCTGTACAAAGCGCCGATACGCCGGCGCAGGAGATCGCGAGAAACCCCGGTGCCGGCTTGGCGACCGCTGAGCAGATACCCCACGCGGCCATCGGGCAGGCGCCGCAAGGGGCTGACTGGCTCACCGGCATCACGCATGTTCATCAGCGCCAGTAGCGCTGAGCGTGAGGTGGGCAGCCAACTGCGCAGCCGCTGGCGTAGCGCTTGAGCACCCGCCGTCACAGGCAGCGCCAGGCGCGTGCGATCCGCCTGCGGCAGGCAGGCATACAGTGCTTCGAACAGTCCAAACGGCTGCGCAACCACCAGGCTCGATACGCCCCCCTGACTGTCGTACAGGCGCATCCGTCCCTGATCGGCGACCATTACCAGTGTCGTGGCACTCGATTCGAAGGCCGCCAGACGTCCGAGCAAGCGCCCTGCGAAGGTGCCCTGACGCAGCTCCAAGGTGACCGAAGCGGGCCAGTCGGCATACCGGTTCAACAACGCGAACACCACATCCACCGCACCCTGGCCATGACTGTCGCGCAGGTACAAACCTTCGCGCATGCGCGTCAGCCTTGCCAGTTGGAGCATCTCGCGAGCGTGCTGTGCCACGCTCAGGGGAAGACGTTGCTTGCTGCGTAGGGTGACGCGGTCTTTGATCGTCACGCGATCGAGTACCGCCAAGGCATACGCATCCGGCAGACCTGGAAAATCACGCTGCAGGAGTTGCAGGGCGGAATCGGTGCGCAAGTAGCGCCGCGAGAAATGCTCCAGTAGGCGCGGACGCAGGCTGTACGTCGCCTCGGCCAGGCTGTCGGCCTGAGCAGTCTGAGATAAATCCTGAATGCCCAACTGTTCTACGCAGAACTGCCATAGCGCAGGATCGGCATCTCCTTGGCCTAACTGCGCAAAGAAGGCATCGATCCGGTTCTGCACAGCGAACCGCTCAAGCGTGTCCCGCAGTTGCACCGGCACTGGGCGAGCTTCGACCATCAAGCCACGCAAGTGCACCTCGTCGATCCCTGCCACGCCTAGCACTTGGTCCTGTTGCTCGTCGCTCAAGCCCTCCGCCGCTGGCCACAGGCGCTCCAACAAGGTCGTCTGCGACCATTGCTGCGCACGCTCGAACTGCAAGCGCCAGGCACGCTCGCCGTTATACTCCAGCGCCGGGCCGAAGCCTTGCGCATCGGAGCCATCGAGCAGGCGCCAAGGCCCATTGTTGCCTGCGGCCCAGACCCTGTAGCTCACATCCCGTGTGCGCCACCACAGGTGTGTGCCGTCTGCGTGCAAACCGTTTTCCAGTTCGATCGATACCGCCGGCGGTGGCGGCGCCTGATAGGGTGTCAAGTCATTGCGCCACAGGCGACGCTCACCGCGCGAGTTGGTGACAGGCTCCAAGCTCTCGACAAACTCACTGCGCACGAACTGTCGCGCCACCAGCGTCGCACCTGCCGCCAGGGCGGCGTTGACCGCCACGGTCTCGGCCACGCCCAGCAGGTGCTCCACCGCCTCGTAGCGATGACCAAGGGTCCAGTGCACGACGCCCTCGCACAACTGGCTCAAGGTCTGGCGAAGCAGATTGGCCAACAGCAAGGTGCCTATGACCGGCACGAACAGTCCGGCCAGTCCCATCACGCTCCAGCCTGCCGAGACCAGGGCCTGCTGCAGCCCAGCGCGGTGGGCGCTATCGGCCTGGGCAGTGGGGACGGCCAGCGCTCGCGCATCGTCGCGGATGCGCGACACCCGCACTCGCGCCAAGGATTCGAACAAGGCCCCTTGGCGATCAGCCACGGTCGGCTCCAGGTCGGGCTCCGGATCGAGCAGGCGCTTTTCCAGCCTGGCCAGCCAGTCGACCCGTGCCGATACCGAAACACGCGTGCACAGCCCCTGCAAGGTCTCAGGCTGCCTGGCCAGGCTGAGCAGAAAGTCGTTGACTGCACGCCAGCCGATGAACTGCCGCACCGGTTGCAAGGCATCGTCGGGCATCAGCAGCAGAACGCCGATGATCGGGGGCAGCATGGGCGGGGCATATAGCCCGCCCATGAACCCGCGCATCTCCACCGCCAGCACACCCGTCAGCGAGGCGCCGAGCACTTGCAACTCGGCGCATTGAACGAACCTGACATAGCGATGCCGAGTACGCCTGCCCGCTGCAAGGTCGAGCAAGAGTTGCTTCTCATCCTGCGGCAATTGCCGGCGAGCATCGGCAATCCGTGTGGCCAACACGAAAGAAGCGCGCAGGTCGTTCGCCAGGTCTTGCATGAACTGCGCATTGAAGACCGTCGACAGATGATCCTGGTAAGCGGCCCCCACATCGGTCTCGCGGCACACACTCACCACGCCAGCGCTGTCCTGGGTCAGCACGACTTCGGCCAATGCGGCCTGCGCGCTGGCCGGGTAGATCAGCGCAGTGCCCTCATAGAAAGACTCGTCACTGGAAAAATTCTGCATGAGCCTGGGCAAGGCCGGCTCCGAGACGAAATAGGGCTCATCCGACGGGAGCTGGTCCGGCTTGGCGGTGAATCGGCGGCGTTGTTCGCGCCACCACACCTTGTCCAGGTCGACGGTCAACAGCAATCGATGGTGCAGCGCATCTGCCAATCGCTGCCTGGCGAAGCGATCCAGCGGTTCGAGCGCAGAGAGCTGATGGGTCAATGCACGCCGATGCTTGCCATGCTCGGCGAAGGCATCGCGCAGGTCCATCAGTTGCTGCGCGCTGGCCTTGGCCAGCCACTCAGGCAAGATCTGCTGGATGAAGGGGTCAGTGGCATGGGAAATGTTGTCGTGGACCGAATCGTGCTGCATGGCGGGCAATCCAGGTGTGGGAAGCTCGCCACCTTCGCCCCCGTCTCTTGCGCAAATCAGACGGAATCGCTTGCCTGGCGGGTCTGCACCAGCGTGCGATAGTGCCCGGGGTTGCAGCCGAACCACTTGCGAAAGGCTTTGTAAAAAGAACTGGCATCGGCAAACCCAAGGCGCTCGGCAATCTCGGCCATCGCCACCTGCGACTCGCTCAGCCAGGCAATCGCCAACTCCCGTCGTGCGCTGTCCTTGAGCCCTTGGTAGGTCTGTCCCTCCTCGGCGAGACGGCGGCGTAACGTCGAGACCGACAGGCACAGTTGGGACGCCAGGCCGTCGGCGTCTGGCCAGGCGTCAGGGGGCAGGCGCAGCAGATCGCTGCGTATACGCCGCGCCAGGCTGTCGGGATCGCGGTACTTGACCAGGATGTTGGCCGGCGCCTGGGCCAGGAAACGCTGCAACTCCTGGGGTGTGCGGCGGATCGGCAGGGCCAGACAGTCCGCGGCGATGATCATGCGCGTACAGGGCCGGTCGAACTGCAGGTTCTCCGAGAACATCACGCGATAGTCGTCGCAGAAAGGCGGCTCAGCGCAGCGCAGCTCAATAGCCAGGATGGGGATGCGCCGCCCGGCCAGCCAGCACGCCACGCCGTGGACGATCATCCAGAAGGTGAAATAGGTGAACGCCCGGCGCGGCTCCTCGTGTGGCTCGCCCAAGACAATTTCAGCCAGGCTGTGCTGGCGCACCAGGGTGGGCTGCAGGTCGTCGAGCATCAACGTCAGAAATTCGAGCAGTGTCTCCAGCCCTTCACCGACACTCGGCTGCACCCTGCTCGCCCGACACATGAAGGCCAGACTGCCGCTGCGTAGACCCCTTCTGTCCATGGCGAAGAACTCGTCATTGCAGCGGCGCGCCAGTAGACGCCAGAGCCGCGCATAGGCCCGGGCAGATACCCGCGCGCTGGCCACTTGCAGCAGTTGCGGATCGATTCCGGCCCGGGTCAGCAACGCGGCCACGGGAGCGTCCTGTGGGCAGGACTGGACCAGCGCCTCGCGCACCAGTTGCATGGAAATGCTGTCTTTCTCGCTCATCGCCTGCCCAGATCGCCCTGTGCGAGCCATCTTAGAGGCAACGAAGAAAAACACCAGCCTCCCTGCGCTCAATCGCCCCGCTCGCCCGCCTCCCTGGCCAGTGCCTGCTGCGTCAAGGCCAAGGCCTTGGCCTGGACCGCGTTGTCACAGGCCTTGGCAATGGCTTTGGCCTGGGCATCGTACTGCGCGTCGGTCATGCTCTGGCGCTCGGCGTAGAGCGCCTCCATCTGCTCGGCGAACGGTTCGCGGATCAGGTCGAATGCACTCCTGTGGCGCCGTTGCAGATGATCGAACCAGAAGCTCCGTTGGCTGATGTCCAGCGCCAGGCCGTCGCTGGCTTCGGCCTCACGGACTGCGGCCTGGGCAGCGCTCAGGTCCTGCTGGCTGACATCGGCGATGGTCTCGAACTGCAACGTACGCGCCTGGCCGGGCAGGTCCAGTTCGCGCGCCAGCCCCACACGGTAGGCCAGGCTGACCTCGACCTGATCGACATCGATCCCGCGGGCCTCGCGTTGGCGCATGTCCTGCAGCGCATAGGCTTCCACTTGATCCAGGCGGAAGAACCGACGCGCCAGGCTCAACAACTGCGCTTCGGTATCGGCGCCTGCGGCATCCTCCACCGAGGCACTGAGCATATTCACCTCGAGCAAACCGAAATTGGAGATGACGCTGTCGACACAGGTACGCGGCTCACTGGCCAGGGCGAAGGTGCGCTCGCGCAAGGTGGTATTTTGCTCGAGCCTGTCGAACATCGACCACAACCGCGCCTCCAGATCAGCGCGGGCCAGGCGGAAGTCGCTGGTTTCGGTCAGTTCCGAGACGAGCGTGAAGAAGTCGCCACTGCCCGCTTCAGCCAGCAGGCGATTCCACTGCGCCGTGCGCAGGGCACGCTGGGTCGTATCCAGATGCTCCATCCAGCGGCTGATCTGGAAGGCATCGCCTTCGCTGCTCACTTCACTGTCGGAGGTCCTGCTGGGCTCGACCCACAACTCTCGGTAGACCTCCGGCAGCGGATTACCGGCCAGGAACAGCCTGCGCCGCCAATCCAGACGCTGGGTTCGCAGAGCGAGCGGTAAGTCGCTGATCTGGTTGTCGCGCAAATCCACGGACTCCAGAGATACGGCATGCTCCAGCGAACGTGGCACCTCGGTCAGACCGACGTCGCGCAAGCCCAATTGGCGCAGGCGCGGCAAACGGTCGAGCGCAAGGGTGAAATTGCCAAAGTGGTTGTCGCTCATATCCAGCACCTGCAGTCGCGGCAGGCCGGTCAGCAGCGCAAAGCTGGCGTCGTTCATTTGCAACTCATTGCTTGACAAGGTCAGTTCCCGCAAATGCCGGGTGTAGCTGAGCGCTTGCGGGAGCGCAGTGAGCGCGTTGTTGTCCAGATTCAGCGTCAACAGGCTGCGAAACGCCTGCAGGAAGCCGCTGGGGACATCACGAAGCTGCATGTTCGCCAAACTGACTTCGCTGACATGACTGAAACCGTCCTGCCCGCTCAAGTCTGGCAGGGCACCGGCAGCGATACCGGAGAGGTCCATGAACATGCCCGGATCGCCATTGGCCTGCGGCCGGCCCGCCTGCCCCTGGAAGCGCCAGCAGCGCTTGAGCTCGTCCGCCACCCTGCGCCGCTGCGGGCGGCGGGCCACGCTTTCGGTGCGTTCTACCCAGCGATCCAAGGTCTGCTCCAAGCGGGAGAACTCCCGCTCCAGATCCAGCAAAATCGTGAACGACGAGCCGGGCTGTTCGTCCAGCACTCGCAGGAACAGCTCCAATTGTCGCTCGCTGAAACCTGGATAGAGGCTGCGTACGCGGTCCTGCAACGTGCGCTCGGCAAGATGGTTGCTGGTCCCGCGTCCACTTAGCAGGTAGCCGAAGCGCCGATCCGGCAACGGTTTCGGCGCACGGAAGGTGGGCTTTGAAGCCATGATGCCCATCATTTCGTGGAGCGTGGCGCGGTCGCTGGGTAGACGCTGCTGCAGTCCTGCGCGAAGGGCTGCAACTCCGTGCTCGCCAGAGCACGCCAGGCGCGTGCGCTCGCCCTCCGGCAGGAAATGCCACAGCGTTTCGACGAGCCCCCTGGGCTGCGGGGGCATGGGGTACACCGGTACGCCGTTTTCATGAACCCACATCTGCCCGTCACGCCAGACCAGCACCTTGGGCATCACGCCCTCCTGTTGGGGATAAAGCTCGGCGACAAGCCTGCCTTGTGCCGAACCCTCGCGCACCTGGAAATTGATCTCCGGCGGCCAGGCAGGCGCTTGGCGCAACAGCGCGAACACCAACGTTGGCAGGTCCGGATGATAGGCATTGTTGAGGTAGAGGCCCTGCAAGGTGCGGCATACCCTTGCCTGCTGCAAGGCCAGCCTGGCCCGCTCGGCCAGGGCCAGGTCCAGGCTACCCTTGACCCTCAGCCGCTGCTGCTGCTGGGTGCTGGCCTGCTCGAGGAGCGCCGCAGCATAGGTATCGGGCAATCCGGGAAAGTCCCGCTGGATGATCGCCATCGCACCGTCTTTCGAGGCGCTTTCGCTCAAGTGCGCCATAAGTTTCTGTCGAAGCGCAGGCGCCTGGTCCAGAATGGCTTGCGTGCGCAGTGGTGCAGCGCGCTGCTCAACGGGCAATTGCTCCAGGCAGTACTCGAACAACTGAATGTCATGAAGTTGCGGCTTTTGCCCAGTGGCCAGGAAGAACTTGTCGATGCGGGTATCGGCCGCGAAACGCTGTAGCGTATCGCGCAACTGCATCGGCAACGGCCGCTGCTCACTTACCAACCGACGTAGTTCGGCATGCTCGATATCGGCGATCTTCAAGATCAAGTCGATGCGCGCGGCGTCCAGCTCCGAGGACACTGGCCACAGACGCTCCAACAGGCCAAAGCCGCCGTGCCACTCCTGCGGCCGCTGCCAGGCCAGACGCCAACCGTACTCACCGTTCCATTGCAGCGCCGGTGCGAACCCTGGCTGGCCATCCGTGCGCTCGAGGCGCCATTGACGGGTCAGCGGATCACGACGCACGGGATGAAAATGCCCCTCGTACAGCCACCAGCGCTGGTCGCCGTGATGATACAAACCGTCTGCACCAAGTGATGCGTGCGGCGGCTTGCGTGCCACGCGAAACGGTGCAAGATCTTGCGACCACAAGCTAGCCGTCTCCGAGGCCGGCTCCACCGGAACCAATTCATCGACGAATGCGCTGCGCTTGAAAGCACGCGCCACTGCCACCCCCCCTGCAGCGCCCAGGGCGTTCACGGCGACGACCTCCGCCACCCCTAGCATGTGTTCAAGGGCTTCATGCTGATGTCCCCGCGACCAGTCGTGCACCGACTCGTACAGTTCCTCGAGCACCTGAACCACGGTCGCAGCCAGCATGAGCTGTCCCAACTGGGGCACGAACACCGCAGCCAGTTGCAGCAGGTTCAACCCGACCTCCTGCAAGGTCTGCAGACGGTGCAATCTGACGTGGCTGTCAACGTCAGCCACCGGCACCAGCAAATAGCGAGCGTCCTCCTTGATCCGCGCCACCTGCAGCCTGGCGAGTTCATCGAACAGCTCAGCACCGGCCGCCTGCCCGGTCACCTCCAAGTCTGGGACCGGATCGCTCAGGCGTTTGCGCAGGAGCAGTTGCCACTGGCTTTTCGCCTCAAGCGCAATCAAGGCAAACAGAGCCTGAGCCTGCCGAGGATCCCTCAACAGGGTCACCAGATGGGCGTTGAGGTCCTCCAGATTGGCGAAGCGCTGCAGGGGATGGTGGGGCAGGTAGAGCAGCAAACCGGCGCTGGGGCGGGCCATGTGCTGCGATCCGGCATCGGACAGTTCGATGATCAGCGCGCCCAAGAGCGCGTGCCCCAGCACGGACAAGTGCTTGATGACCACCGCCGGCTGCCTGGGATTCGGCGCTGCCTGCTCGCCCAAGGTGTGCTTGAGGTTGACGACATCGGCTTCGGTGATGCCCTGCTGCAGGCCTGCGAGCTCGACCGCCAGGGCCAGACGCTTGCGCTGATCCTGCGCCAGCAACTGGCTAACCGATGCATTGAAGAAGGTCTGCAGGTAGGTTTGGTACTGCGCGCCGACATCGGCGGTACGGCACGCCTGCGCCAGTCGAGCACTGTCCACCACCACGGCCGCGGCGGCGGCCGAAGCGCCGCGGCGCGGTTCAATCAGCCCGCTCTTGGCATCGAAGCTCGACCCTGAAGGGAAGTTCTGCATCAGGTGGCTCATGGCCGTGTCGTAGGTGTAGTGGTCGCGTAGCGCTTCAGCGCCCATCATGCTGTAGCTGTCCCAGCGCTCCCGCCAGATCGCATGACGCAGGTCGACCTTGACCTTGAACGTGTGCTCCAGAACCGCGCTCAGCCGTTCGCGCGCGAAGGGTTCGGGGGCTGCCAGACTCTTGAACAGGGCCTGCAATCGATGCTCGATCACACGGTGGTCGTCGAAGCGGGTGCGCAACGCGGCAATCTGCTCGACAGACGCGGCATGCAGCCAGTCGAGCATGTGTTCGGAAATGAAGCGGTCGATGTGATCGGGTGAGGCGACGGCGCTAGCCATGTGAGGCTCCTGGTGAGGGATCGCTCACCACCTTGTCCGATCTCGGCCAGGGCGCTCAGCAGGAACTCTGCCCCGCCACCGCCTTCACGTACCGGCCAATGCCATGAACGCCTGGATCAGGCGCAGCTCGCGTCGGCGCTCCAGGCAGCCCACCCAGTGCTGATTGACCAGCCCCTCGCCCGTCAGACACAACGCTACCAACCTGGGGTCATGGGACAACTCGGTGGACGACACCACGCCGATCCCCAATTCAGCGGCCACGGCTTCGTTGACCGCCTCGCGACTGCCCAGCTCCAGCAACACCTGGGGTTGGATTCCGGCCACGGCGCAGGCCTTGTCGAAGGTGCGGCGAGTGACCGAACTCGGCTCGCGCAGCACCATGACCTGTTGCTCCAACGCGGACAGCGGCAGCGCCTGCTGCGAAACAGCCCAGCGGTGGCCGACCGGCAGCAGCACGCAGAGTCGCGACTGACACAGCGGCTGCAGGTACAGCCCCTTGCGCGGCTCGGTTTCAGTCAGTACAGCGACATCGACATGCTCGCCCAGTAGCGCCGCGAGGGTGTCCTGGGCATTGCCCAGGCGCAGGTTGACGCTGATACCCGGATAGCGCTCACGCAATTTAGCCAATATGGGCATCACCCGATGCGGTCCATCGGCGGCCACCTCCAGGCGCCCACTCAACAACTGGCGATTGGCCTCGAGCATGACCTGGGCTTCCTCGGCCAAGCCGAACATCGCTCGCGTGATAGCTGCCAGCCGCGTGCCCTCCTCGGTCAGTTCCACGCGCCGGGCAGTGCGTCGTAACAACGTGATCTGGTAATGCTCTTCGAGCGCCTTGACGTGTCCGGTCACCGCGGGCTGGCTGATGAACAGACGCTCTGCTGCGCGAGTGAAGCTGCCCTCACGCGCAACGGCGTCAAACGCACGAAGCTGAAACAAATTCATAACTATCGGCCTTACTTATAGCTGGGATACCTACAAACAATTTGATTGATAGGGCTCACCATTGCAACCTGACCACGTCGATTTTTGGCCCCTGCCTCCCGAGGTTGCACAATGCGCGATGCCCCGATTCTTCTCACCCCAGGCCCATTGACCACCACTGCGCGCACGCGCCAGGCCATGTTGATGGACTGGGGCTCTTGGGACGCAGACTTCAACACCAGGACAGCCAGCGTGTGCGAACAGTTGCTGGGCATTGTTCAAGCTAGCGCCAGTCACTGCTGCGTTCCCCTGCAAGGCAGCGGCACCTTCGCCGTCGAAGCGGCCATCGCCACCTTGGTGCCCCGCGACGGCAAGGTGCTGGTACTGATCAACGGGGCCTATGGTGAGCGCTTGGCGAAGATCTGCCAGGTGCTGGGTCGTCGCTTCACGCCAGTGCGCAGCGACGAGGTTCGACCGACCTGCGCTGCCGAGGTTGATCGTCTACTGGCCGACGACCCCACGCTGACCCATGTGGCGCTGATTCACTGTGAAACCAGCACCGGCATCCTCAACCCGCTGGTCGACATCGCCGAGGTGGTCGCCGCACATGGCAGTGGCCTGATCATCGACGCCATGAGCTCGTTCGGCGCACTACCCATCGATGCCCGTCAGGTCCGCTTCGAGGCGCTGATCGCCGCCTCGGGCAAATGCCTGGAGGGGGTGCCGGGAATGGGCTTCGTCCTCGCCGAGAAACACGCACTGAGTGCTGCGGCGGGCAACGCCCAATCCCTGGTTCTGGACCTGCACGACCAGTACCAGTACCTCGCGCGCACGGGCCAATGGCGCTTCACACCACCGACGCACGTGGTGGCCGCATTGCATGCGGCGCTTGAGCAGTACCAGCAAGAAGGAGGATTGGCTGCGCGCCATGCTCGCTATCAGGAGAACTGCAGGATCCTGATCGAGGGCATGGCCACGCTGGGCCTGCGCAGCTTCCTCCCAAGCGCCTGCCAGGCACCGATCATCGTCACCTTCCACGCACCCCGAGATGCCCGCTTTCAGTTCAAGGATTTCTACGAGCGGGTCAAAGCCAAAGGTTTCATCCTCTACCCCGGCAAGCTGACCGAGGTCGAGACGTTCCGCGTTGGCTGCATCGGCGCAGTCGGCCCCACGCAGATGCACGCCGCGGTCGATGCTGTCGCCCAGGCGTTGCGCGACATGCATGTCGTGGATATCTGAACCCTGCCCCCGAACCCCAGGACACCCCCTCAATGAACTACCGCAACCCGACACACCTGCAAGCGGCGATCCTCGACTGGGCCGGTACCGTCGTCGACTTCGGCTCATTCGCGCCCACCCAGATCTTCGTGGAGGCATTCGCCGAATTCGGTGTTCACCTGTCCATCGAAGAGGCCCGCGGCCCCATGGGCATGGGCAAATGGGACCATATCCGCGCCCTGTGCGATCTTCCACAGATCGCCGAGCGCTATCGCCGAGCCTTCGGCCGCACGCCGACGGACAATGACGTCACAGCCCTCTACGAGCGCTTCATGCCTTTGCAGATCGAGAAGATCGCCGAGCATTCGGCGTTGATACCGGGTGCACTGGATACCATTGGCGAACTGCGGCGCGCCGGGCTGAAGATCGGCTCCTGCTCCGGTTACCCGAAGGTGGTGATGGACAAAGTGGTGGAACTGGCGGCGCGCAACGGCTACATCGCCGACCACGTCGTGGCCACCGACGAAACGCCCCAGGGCCGCCCATGGCCAGCCCAAGCCCTGGCCAATGTGATCGCCTTGGGTATCGAGGATGTAGCGGCCTGCGTGAAAGTCGATGATACGCTGCCGGGCATTCTCGAGGGACGTCGCGCCGGTATGTGGACCGTGGCGCTGGTCTGCTCCGGCAACGCGCTGGGGCTGACCTGGGAGCAGTACCAGGCCCTTGAGCCGCAACAACTGGATGAGGCGCGACAGCGCATTCACGCCCAATTCGAAAGCGCACGACCGCACTATTTGATCGATACCCTCAACCAGTTGCCAGAGGTGGTGGCCGATATCAACGGGCGCCTGGCCGAAGGGGAGATGCCACAGGCGTGCTGAAGGCGTCCGAAGGTAAAGCGGCAGGCGGATCGAACCGCTGCCGCTTCACCTGCCGCAACCCGAACCCTCAGACCGCGCGGTTGAGCTTCACCCACGAGGCGAATTTGTCGATGAAGCCCTGCAGGAACGGCCGGGTCTTGTCATTGAGCTTGCCGGCCTCGTCGAACAGGGTCGCCGCCCCACCAATGTAGGCCTCGGGCATCTGCATGCAAGGCATGTCGAGGAACACCAACGCCTGACGCACAGCGTGGTTGGCGCCAAAGCCACCGATCGCACCCGGCGACACACTCACCACCGCCGCAGGCTTGCCACTCCAGGCACTCTGACCATAGGGCCGTGAGCCCACGTCGATGGCATTCTTGAGCGCACCCGGCACGGAGCGGTTGTATTCCGGGGTCACGAACAAGACCGCATCACAGCGGCGGATCTCATCGCGAAAGCGCTGCCAGGGTTGTGGCGCACCCGCTGCCTCGACGTCCTCGTTGTACAGCGCCAGATCGCCGATTTCGACGATTTTCAAGGAAAGGCTGGACGGTGCCAGCTCAGATAGAGCACGTGCAACCTTGCGGTTGTAGGAGTCCTTGCGCAGGCTCCCGACAACGACCGCGACCGAATAGACCTGACTCATGGCAATGCATCCTCTGCGGGGTAAGGGGGACTGTGTAGTTATAGATGACCGTGTTTCCCGGCCAAGGTTTTTTTCCGCCGCAGGAAAACTTCCCACCCTCCTCGTTTGTCTATGGCTACAGATATTTCTCCATATTTCAGAGGTTTCAATCCACATGGCAGCAGTAATGGTCGGCCAATTCCATGCCCGCGACGCCGAAGGCCGCATCTACCCGGTGCACGAGTTCCAGGAATCGACCTTGCAGCCGGACGGCAGCACGTTGGGCTCGCCGATCACCACCTACCGCCTGGCCATCGGCGATCGCGTCAACTACTTGGGCGAGGATCGCTTCGAGCTAGCTCAGAGCGGCGTGGAGATCGTGCGCATTCCGTGAACAGCGGTGCCCAAGCCTGGACAAAGTGACGTTCAGGCTTCGCTCAGTGTTTCCCACAGGGCCGGCCCACCGGCCGACTTGGCAATGGCCGCCAGGCGCTCGGCATGGGCCTGTAACTCCCCATCGCTGGCCATGACCACCCTACCCGGCTGGCGCCCGACGATACGTCGGATTTCGCTACCCGAGCGGCCTTGACCATCGTCCTCCTCACCGCCCTGCCCAGCCAGCGACAGGCTGGTCTGGCCACCGGTCATCGCCAGATAGACGTCCGCCAGCAATTCCGAGTCGAGCAACGCGCCGTGCAGGTCGCGGCCGGAGTTGTCGATGCCATAGCGCTTGCACAGGGCATCGAGGCTGTTGCGCTGGCCCGGATGACGGGCCCGCGCCATCATCAGGGTGTCGAGAATGGAGCAATGCTGAGCGATGTCGGCACGGTCGTCCTGGCCCAGCAGCGCGAATTCGTTGTTGATGAAACCAACGTCGAACGCTGCGTTGTGGATGACCAACTGCGCGCCCTTGATGTAGTCGAAGAATTCTTCGGCCACATCGGCAAAACGCGGTTTGTCGAGCAGGAAGGTATCGGTGATGCCGTGCACGCCAATGGCGCCCTCGTCGCTTTCGCGATCAGGCTGCAGGTAGACGTGGAAGTTGCGGCCGGTCAGGCGCCGGCCGATGACCTCGACGCAACCGATCTCGATGATCCGATGGCCTTCGCTGACCGGCATACCGGTGGTTTCGGTATCGAGGACGATCAGGCGGGTGTTCTGCTGATCCACGCGGGGCTCCAAGCGACATCTGGGAAAGCCGGCGAGTATACAACAAAGCGACCACGGGCTCGGCACCCGTGGTCGCCTGTTCCCACCACCCTGGCGTCAGTTCTGCACGCTCTGCACGGAGCCGCCATCGACGCGCAGGTTGCTGCCGTTGATGAACGATGCGCGATCGGACACCAGCAAGGCGATGGCCGCTGCCACCTCTTCGGGTTTGCCACGGCGCTTCTGAACGATGCCGGGGCGCTCTTCGTCGAGGAAGCTCTTGATCGCCTCCTCGAAGCTTTCGCCGCGCTCCTGCGCACGCTGCTCCATCATGCCATCGGTCATGCCGGTTTCGATGAACGCCGGTGAGACCGTATTGCACAGCACCCCGTGGGCCGCTTCCTTGTAAGAGAGGTTCTTGATGAACGCGGCCAGGGCTGCTTTGGCGACGTTGTACACCGCCTCTTCCCAGTAAGGCTGCACTGCGTTTTCCGACGTGATGCACACCAGACGTCCCCAGCCGCGCTGACGCATCGGTGGGATGGCGGCGCGGGCGATGCGCACGGCGCTGAAGAAATCAGTGGACCAAGCCTCTTCGTAGTCCTCGTCGGACAACGCCAGCGGATCGCCCTTGGCACCAGTGACACCGGCGGTGTGCACCACGATGTCCACCTGCCCAAAGTGCGCTTCGGCCTGACGAATCAGGCCGTCGACCTCGGCTTGGTCGGTCATGTCCGCAGCAATGAGCAGCGGCTCACCACCGATGCCTGCGGTTTCTTTTTCCAGGTGATCCTGGTCCTTGTCCGTCAACACCAATCGCACACCCTCTTCGGCCAGCAGGCGCGCGGTCGCCAGACCAATGCCTCCTGCCGCGCCGCTGATCAGGGCTACACGCTTAGTCAAACCTAGATCCATCACATCTCTCCTCGGGCACTGTCATCAGCGATACGGCGAACGAATTCAAGCATGCGTTCGGCCAATTCACGGGGTGTCTGCAGCGGCATCAGATGACCGGCTTCAGGCAAGGTCAGCAGCGTGCTGTCTGGGAAATGGGCCAGCGTGGTGCGCTGTTGCGCTGGGGCATCCGGCACCTGCGCATCGTCGGCGCCGCAGACCAGCAACGTCGGATACGGCAGTTCGCCGATCCGATCGCTCCAGTCCTCGCGACTGCCGTGGTCGACCCAGGCACGCCAAGCGTCGAGGTTCACCGATTGGGCGTCGGCGATGGCTACCTCACGCAGGGCATCGGGCAAGCGGTGAAAGCTGGACTCATCGACGAACTGTTCGGCTTCGACCCGCGAGGCTTGATAGCGTCGCTGGCGGTCGCGATCGGCCTCGCTCATCGGCTGCGGACCAGGCGGTGACGGCGCTACCAGCACCAAGCCTTGCAGATAGTCGGGACGGCGGGAGGCCAGGGCCACCGCGACCTTGCCGGTCATCGAATGACCGACAAGAACGCAGCGCTCGATGCCCAGCGCACGTACGCTGGCATCTACCTGATCGGCCATCTCGGCCACCGAATAGCCGCTGACTCCATGGGCATCGCCAAAGCCTGGCGTGTTGAGAGCCACACAGGCGTGCTCACGGTCGAGGAACGGCAGCGTGGGACCCCAGGTGCGATGGGAGCCGCCTAGAAAATGCATCAACACCAAAGTGATCGGGCCTGAGCCCTGTTGGCTGTAGGGGAGCATCGAACGCCGCCTCATGGGATTTCTCAGTGGAGAGCGAGGCGGCTTGGAGAGTTCATTTCTTTGACAGTCAAGGGCGGGCACGCCCGCCCGTGGGGTGGTTCAGTGCTGTGCACGGACCTCATCGACGCCACGGTTGGCCAACTGGTCGGCGCGTTCGTTGCCCGGATGGCCGATATGGCCGCGGACCCATTTCCAGGTCACCTTGTGCCGATTGACCTGTTCGTCGAGCAACTTCCACAGGTCGGCATTCTTCACCGGTTCCTTGGTGGCGGTCTTCCAGCCGCGCTTCTTCCAATTGGGCATCCACTCGGTGATGCCTTTCATCACGTATTGCGAATCGGTGGTCAGGACCACCTCGCACTCGCGTTTGAGCGCCATCAGCGCGCAGATCGCGGCCATCAGTTCCATGCGGTTGTTGGTGGTGTCGCGCTCGCCGCCCCACAGCTCCTTCTCGACACCCTTGTAGACGATCAGGGCGCCCCAGCCGCCCAGGCCGGGATTGCCCTTGCAGGCACCATCGGTGTAGATCTCGACGCTATCGCTCATGTACCGCCTTCGTTCGCTTGCAGGTTAAATAGCGCGGACACTCCGCTCAGGGCTCGCTGTGACGGCGATTGACCTTGGCCAGCGGCAGCGGCAACAGCTTGCCCATCGGTTCGCGACGCTCCAGCGGCAAGGGCCGCAACCCCACCACCACCTTGCGCGCCACCAGCAGATAAACGCCGCCGCCGGCCACCTGCCAGCGCCCGGCCGTCCGCTCCCAACCCGCCAGGCGCTGCTGCCAGGCCGGTGAGGAAAGCGGCGGACGATAACACCCGAAGCGGCGTTTCTCCAGCGCGAAGCCCAGCAGGTTCAGCCAGTCGCCCAGGCGCGAAGGCGAGATGCAGCGCGCCTTGCGCAGTACCCCGCGACCGAGCAGATGGCGGGCGCCCCAGGCACTCCAGGGATTGATGCCGACGATCAGCAGATGTCCGCCCGGACGCACCGCGCTGGCGGCCTGGCGCAGCAGACCATGGGGCGAGAGGCTGAAATCCAGACCATGCTGCAACACCACCACGTCGGCGGCATGCTCGGACAGCGGCCAGGCCTGCTCCTCGCAAACGATCTCGACACCGGGCAGTGGCGCGCCCAAGCGGACGTTGCGCTGCACTTTCAGCGCCTGGGGGGGCGCATCGGCACAGGGGCCGTAGTGCACCAGAAAGCCGCCGAAGAAGCGCTCCAATTCGTCCTCGAGCAGTTTCCCCTCCTCCTTGAGCATCAGCTGACCCAAAGGCCCGGCGAACCAGTCGCGGGCCAGGCTGATCAGTTCGACCCACTCGGGGTTGGCCTGGGCAAAGGCTTGATCGGTCATCGCATTCTCCCTCGAAGGTTTCGTCGGCCGCGCCATCGCGGCTAAGATGCCCTCATCTCCCACGCCAGATGATTCGGAACCGCACAATGATACAGATCGAAGCCCTTCGCGCTTTCTCCGACAACTACATCTGGTTGTTACAGGATACTGCCAAACGCCACTGCGCGGTGGTCGACCCCGGCGACGCCGCACCGGTGCTGGCGTGGCTGCAGGCGCATGGCGACTGGACGCTCACCGACATTCTCATTACCCACCACCACAACGACCACGTCGGTGGCGTGCAACAACTCAAGCAGGTCACCGGCGCCAGCGTCCATGGCCCGGCCCACGAAACCATTCCTGGGCGCGATGTGGCGCTGGACGACGGCGACACGGCGACGGTGCTCGGCATCACGTTCGAGGTGCTCGCCGTGCCGGGGCATACCCTCGGCCACATCGCCTTCTACAGTGACCGCACGCCAACGCCGCTGCTGTTCAGCGGCGACACGCTGTTTGCCGCCGGCTGCGGACGGATGTTCGAGGGCACGCCCGAGCAGATGCAGCCCGCCTTGCAACGCCTGGCCAGCCTGCCAGAGAGCACCGAGGTGTACTGCGCCCACGAATACACTTTGAGCAACCTGCGTTTCGCCAGGGCCGTGGAGCCGAGCAACGCCGATATCCAACGACGCTTCGAAGAGGTCATGCAGTTGCGTGCGCAGCAGCGCATCACCCTGCCCTCGTCCATTGCGCTGGAGCGCCTGACCAATCCTTTTCTTCGCACCGCTGTAACATCCGTTAAACAAAAAGCGGACGAATGGAAAGGCAGCCCCAACAATAGCCAGATAGCGGTCTTCGCTGCGCTCAGGGCCTGGAAAGACAGCTTCTGATCGCCCGTCCTAAGGTCGCAGAAAGACATCCAAGGTTGACCCATCCGGGTGCGGTTTCTAGAATCGCCGAAATTTTTTGCCCGGAAAAATGTGTACGCCGATGTCTTCACGTAGCCGCCGCACCGCTCATTCCGCCGCCCTGACGCGTCTGGCACAAGTCAGCGCCCTGGCCCTGGCCGCCACCTTGGTGGGCTGTCAGAGCACCCGTCAGGTGGAGGAAACCGACAGCGTTCGCGCGCATAACTACCAGGCGCGGCTCAAGCACAGGCCAGCCCCGCTGGTGATCAAACCGGTCGAGCAGAAGGCCCCGACGACGTCTGGGAGCGTATGCGCCAGGGCTTCGTGCTGCAGGACAGCATCGACGTCAACCCGCGTATCGAACAGCAGCGGTTGTGGTTCGCCAGCAACCCGAGCTTCCTGGAAACGGCCGGCGAACGCGGCAGCCTGTACCTGCATTACATCGTCGAGCGTCTGGAAGAGCGTGGCATGCCGCTGGAGCTGGCACTGCTGCCGGCCATCGAGAGCGCCTACAACCCGATGGCCTACTCGCGCGCCCATGCCGTGGGCCTGTGGCAGTTCATCCCCTCCACCGGCCGTCACTTCAACCTGCGCCAGACCAACTTCTACGATGGCCGTCGCGACATCACCGCCTCGACCAACGCGGCGCTGGATTACCTGACGCGCCTGCACGACATGTTCAACGGCGACTGGCTGCTCGCCCTGGCCGCCTACAATGCCGGCGAAGGCACGGTCAGCCGGGCGATCGAACGCAACGAACGGCTCGGCCTGCCCACCGATTACTGGAACCTGCCGCTGCCCCAGGAAACCCGTGACTACGTGCCCAAGCTGCTGGCACTGTCGCAGGTGGTGCTGACCCCGCAGGCCTATGGCGTAAACCTCAGCCCCATCGCCAACGAGCCCTATTTCGAAGCGGTGGTCATCAACGACCGCCTCGACCTGACCCGCGTCGCCGCCTTTGCCAACATCGACGAAGACGAGTTGATCCAGCTCAACCCCGCCTTCAAGAAACGCATGACCGTCGATGGTCCGCAGCAATTGCTGGTGCCCACCGCCAAGGCTCGGTTGCTGACCAGCAGCCTGTCCAACCTCAAGCCTGAACAGCTCCTGAGCCTGCAACCGAACAAAGCGGTGTTCCAGGCCGCCCTGGCCGAGGCCAAGGCCCCCGCCGCCACCAGCAGCTACCGGGTCAAGCGGGGCGACAACCTGGGCGCCATCGCCAAGGCCAACCGCGTGTCGGTCAAGGACATCCAACGCTGGAACCGCCTGTCCGGCACCAGCCTCAAGGCTGGGCAGGTGCTCGCCCTGCGTGGCGCCAGCGCCCCCAGCGCTGCCGCCAGCCGCGTAGCCGCAGCTCAGCAGCGCTCGACCCAGTACAAGGTGCGCAAGGGCGACTCCTACTACCTTGTAGCCAAGCGTTTCAACGTCGAGATGAAGCACCTCAAGCGCTGGAATCCGCGTACCGGCCAGGCGCTCAAGCCCGGCCAGACCCTCACCGTCTACCTCGGACGCTGAACCGCGCCAGCCCAGGGCGGGTGCGCGGCGATGAGCCGCCGCAGCCGCCCCGGGCCCTACCCTTTTTCCATTGCAGACAAGCTGTTACTGTACGCCGGACCAAGCCCAACGCCGCCTCGACCGGATCCCAGACTTGATAAGAACTTTCCTCCTGTCATTGAGCCTGGCCTTGAGCTTTCCCGCAGTCGCGACAGTGAGCGAAAGCCACGGTTATGCGCAGTTCGGCACGCTCAAGTATCCGGCCAGCTTCACCCATTTCGACTGGGTCAACCCGCAGGCGCCCAAGGGCGGCACCTTGCGAGCCATGGCATTCGGCACCTTCGATACCCTCAACCCCTACACCTTCAAGGGCACCAGCCCGGTCTCAACGCCCAATTTCCAGCAGTACGGCGTCAGCGAGCTTAACGAGACGCTGATGATCGGCACTGGCCAGTACGACCCTTCCGGCGACGAGCCCACCTCCAGCTACGGACTGATCGCCCGCTCGGTCGAATACAGCGAGGATCGCAGCTGGGTGGTGTTCAACCTGCGACCTGAAGCACGCTTCCACGACGGCCACCCGATCACTTCGGCCGACGTCGCCTTCTCGTACCGCACCTTGCTCAAGCAAGGCCATCCGCTGTACCGCACCAACCTGCAGGAGGTGCAGCGCGTCGATATCCTCGGCCCGCTGCGGATCCGCTTCGTCTTCAAGCGTGCCGGCAATCCGTTGCTGATCCTGCGCCTGGGTGAAATGCCGGTGCTGCCCAAGCACTACTGGCAAGGCCGCGACTTCGAGGCCACCACGTTCGAGCCGCCGCTGGGCAGCGGGCCGTATCGGATCAGCGAAGTGCAGCCCGGCAGGCGCCTGGTGTTCACTCGGGTCAAGGACTACTGGGGCAAGGACTTGGCGGTCAACCGTGGCAAGTACAATTTCGACCGCGTCGAATTCGAGTTCTACCGCGACGCCACCGTCGCCTTCGAGGCATTCAAGGCCGGCGAATTCGACATCTACATCGAACACCAGGCCAAGAATTGGGCCAACGGCTACAACTTCCCGGCCATCCGTCGCGGCGAAGTGATCCAGGCGCAAATTCCACACCGGATCCCGACCCAGACCCAAGGCCTGTTCATGAACACCCGCCGCGAAGCCTTCGCCGAGCCCAAGGTGCGCCAGGCCCTGGGGCTGATGCTCGATTTCGAATGGACCAACCGTGCCCTGTTCAGCAGTGCCTACCGACGTGCCACCAGCTACTACCCCAACAGCGAATTCGCGGCCACAGGCCTGCCCACCGGCAAAGAGTGGTTGCTGCTTTCGCCCCTGCGCGATCAGCTACCGGCCAAGCTGTTCACCGAGCCCTACCAGGTCAGCCAGACCGACGGCCGCGGTATCGACCGCCAGACCTTGCGCAAGGCGCTAAGCCTGCTCGCTGAGGCGGGCTGGAAGCTCGACGGCCAGCGCCTGGTGGATGCCAAGGGCCGCCAGATGCGCCTGGAGCTGCTGCTGGTGAATCCCAACCTGGAACGCATCCTGCAGCCCTATGTCGAAAACCTCTCGAGCATCGGCATCGATGCGCGCCTGCGCACCGTGGACCGTGCCCAGTACAAACAACGGCTGGACCAGTTCGACTTCGACATGATTCTGATGACCTTGAACCAGACGCTCAGTCCAGGCCTGGAACAGTGGCAGTACTTCCACTCCAGCCAGGCCTCGGTCAAGGGCAGCAAGAACTACGCCGGCATCGACGATCCCGTGGTCGACCTGCTGCTCGATACGCTGATGGCCGCGCGCACCCGCGACGACCAGGTCGCCGCTGCCCGCGCTCTGGACCGGGTGCTGTCCTGGCACTACTACATGATCCCGAACTGGTACCTGGACAACCATCGCCTGGCCTACCGCAACCGGTTCGCCTTCGTCACCACGCCGCCCTACACCCTCGGGCTGAACAGCTGGTGGCTCAAGACTTCGGAGAAAGCCAAATGATGCCAATGCCTCGCCTGCGCCTGGCCAGCGGCTTGCTGCTCGCCTGCCTGAGCCTCGCGGCAGCCGCCGCACCGCAGCATGCCCTCACCCTGTACGACGAACCGCCCAAGTATTCCGCCGACTTCAAGCACTTCGACTACGTCAATCCCGATGCGCCCAAGGGCGGTACCTTCCGCCAGTCCAGCTTCGGCAGCTTCGACAGCCTCAACCCCTTCATCAACAAAGGCGTGGCGGCAGACAACATCAGCAGCATCTACGACACCCTGATGCGCGCCAGCCTCGATGAGCCCTTCACCGAGTATGGCCTGGTCGCCGAACGCATCGAGAAAGCGCCGGACAACAGCTGGGTGCGTTTCTATCTGCGGCCCCAGGCGCGCTTCCACGACGGCCACCCCATGCGCGCCGACGACGTGGTGTTCAGCTTCGAGGCGCTGACCAAACAAGGCGCGCCGCTGTACCGCCAGTACTACAGCGACGTGGCCGAGGTGATCGCCGAAGACCCGCTGCGCGTGCTGTTCAGGTTCAAGCACACCAACAACCGCGAGTTGCCGCTGATCCTCGGGCAATTGCCGGTGCTGCCCAAGCACTGGTACGCCGAGCGCGACTTCACCCGCGGCAACCTGGAAATTCCACTGGGCAGCGGGCCGTACAAGGTGGCCGAGGTCAAGGCCGGACGCTCGATCCGTTACGAGCGGGTCAAGGACTACTGGGCCAAGGACCTGCCGATCAACCGCGGTCAGTTCAACTTCGACGCCATGACCTTCGATGCCTATCGCGACACCGCCGTGGCCCTGCAAGCGCTCAAGGCCGGCCAGTTCGACTACGGCCTGGAAGTCAGCGCCAAGAACTGGGCCACCGCCTACAACGTCCCAGCCGTGCGCGACGGTCGACTGATCAAGGAAGAGCTGCCCAACGGCAACCCCGTGGGCATGCAGGGCTTCATCTTCAACCTGCGCAAGCCGGTGTTCCAGGATATCCGCGTGCGCCAGGCACTGAGCCTGCTGCTGGATTTCGAATGGACCAACAAACAGTTGTTCAATGGTGCCTACACCCGCACCGGCAGCTATTTCGAGAACTCGGAAATGGCCGCCAAAGGCCTGCCTTCGGCCGATGAGTTGAAGGTTCTCGAACCGCTGCGCGGCAAGGTGCCCGAGCAGGTCTTCGATCAGGCTTTCCACAACCCGGTCAGCGACGCCAGCGGCATGATTCGCGAACAACAGCGCAAGGCGTACCAACTGCTGACTGAAGCCGGCTGGAAGATCGAGAACGACAAGATGGTCGATGCCCAGGGCAAGCCGGTGTCCATCGAGTTTCTCCTGGCCCAGACCGAATTCGAGCGTGTTCTACTGCCGTTCAAACGCAACCTGGCAGACCTGGGCATCGACCTGAGCATCCGCCGTGTAGACGTCTCGCAATACGTCACCCGCCTGCGCTCGCGCGACTTCGATATGATTGTCGGCGGCTTCCCCCAATCCAACTCGCCGGGCAATGAGCAGCGCGAATTCTGGACCAGCGCCGCCGCCGACAACCCAGGCAGCCGCAACTTCATCGGCCTGCGCGATCCGGCCATCGACCAACTGGTCGAGGAACTGATCAACGCCGAATCGCGCCAGAGCCTGATCGCCCACACCCGGGCGCTGGACCGCGTGCTGCTGTGGGGCTACTACGTGATCCCCAACTGGCACATCAAGACCTGGCGCGTGGCGTACTGGAACCACCTCGGCCATCCGAAGGTGTCGCCCAAGTACGACATCGGCCTGGACACCTGGTGGATCAAGCCCGACGTCACGCCAGCGGTGAGCGAAGCACCCGCCACCCCTGCCGCAGAGGCGAACTGACATGCTCGCCTACATCCTGCGGCGCCTGCTGCTGATCGTCCCGACGCTGTTCGGCATCCTCATCATCAACTTCATCATCGTCCAGGCGGCCCCCGGTGGTCCGGTCGAACAGATGATCGCCAAGCTCGAAGGCTTCGACGGCGCCACCAGCCGCATCGCTGGTGGCGGCGCCGAAGTGTCGGTGGCCGGTTCCAACTACCGCGGCGCGCAAGGCCTGGACCCGGCGCTGGTCGCCGAGATCGAGCGCATGTACGGCTTCGACAAGTCCGCGCCCGAACGGCTGTGGATCATGGTCAAGAACTACGCCCAACTCGACTTCGGCGACAGCTTCTTTCGCGATGCCCGGGTCATCGACCTGATCGCCGAGAAGATGCCGGTGTCGATTTCGCTGGGGCTGTGGAGCACGCTGATCATGTACCTGGTGTCGATCCCGCTGGGCATCGCCAAGGCGGTGCGCCACGGCAGCCACTTCGACGTCTGGACCAGCTCGGCGATCATCGTCGGCTATGCCATCCCCGCGTTTCTGTTCGCCATCCTGCTGATCGTACTGTTCGCCGGCGGCAGCTACTTCGACTGGTTCCCGCTCAGGGGCCTGACCTCGAACAACTTCGAGCAGTTGTCTGCCACCGGCAAGGTGCTGGACTACTTCTGGCACCTGGTGCTGCCGATCACCGCGCTGGTGATCGGCAACTTCGCCACCATGACCCTGCTGACCAAGAACAGCTTCCTCGACGAGATCAACAAGCAGTATGTGGTCACCGCCAAGGCCAAGGGCCTGAGCCGTACCCGCGTGCTCTACGGTCACGTGTTCCGCAATGCCATGTTGCTGGTGATCGCCGGTTTCCCCTCGGCGTTCATCGGCATCTTCTTCACAGGTTCCCTGCTGATCGAGGTGATCTTCTCCCTCGACGGTCTGGGCCTGATGAGCTTCGAGGCCGCGATCAATCGCGACTACCCGGTGGTGTTCGGCACCCTGTTCATCTTCACCCTGCTGGGGCTGGTGGTGAAACTGATCGGCGACCTCACCTACACCTTGGTCGATCCGCGCATCGACTTCGCCAGCCGGGAGCACTGACATGGCCCTCTCTCCCCTCAATCGCCGGCGCTTCGAGCGCTTCAAGGCCAACCGTCGCGGCTGGTGGTCGCTGTGGCTGTTCCTGATCCTGTTCGGCCTGAGCCTGGGTGCCGAGCTGATCGCCAACGACAAACCGATCGCCGTGCACTACGACGGCCAGTGGTACTTCCCGGCCTTCAAGCGCTACCCGGAAACCACCTTCGGTGGCGAGTTCCCGCTCGAAGCCAACTACAAAAGCCCGTACGTGCGCGAACTGCTGAGCAAGAAGGACAGCTTCGTGCTCTGGGCACCCATTCCCTTCAGCTACCAGAGCATCAACTACGACCTGAAAGTGCCGGCACCGGCGCCACCGTCGGCCGATAACCTGCTGGGCACCGACGACCAGGGTCGCGACGTGCTGGCACGGGTCATCTACGGCTTCCGCGTGTCGGTGCTGTTCGCCCTGACCCTGACCCTGGCCAGTTCCATCGTCGGCGTGATCGCCGGCGCCCTGCAAGGCTTCTACGGCGGCTGGGTGGACCTGGCGGGCCAACGCTTCCTGGAAATCTGGTCGGGCTTGCCGGTGCTGTACCTGCTGATCATCCTCGCCAGCTTCGTGCAACCGAACTTCTGGTGGCTGCTAGGCATCATGCTGCTGTTTTCCTGGATGAGCCTGGTGGACGTAGTGCGTGCCGAGTTCCTGCGCGGCCGCAACCTGGAGTACGTGCGCGCCGCCCGAGCCCTGGGCATGCGCAATGGCCCGATCATGTTCCGCCACATCCTGCCCAACGCCATGATCTCGACCATGACCTTCATGCCGTTCATCCTCACCGGCGCCATCGGCACGCTCACTGCGCTGGACTTCCTCGGCTTCGGCCTGCCCGCCGGCTCGCCATCGCTGGGCGAACTGGTGGCTCAGGGCAAGTCCAACCTGCAGGCGCCCTGGCTGGGCATCAGCGCCTTCGCCGTGCTGGCCGTGATGTTGAGCCTGCTGGTGTTCATCGGCGAATCCGCCCGCGACGCCTTCGACCCGAGGAAATGACATGAGCCAAGACACCCTGATCGAAGTCCGCGACCTGGCGGTGGAGTTCGTCAACGGCGAACAGGTCAACCGCGTGGTCGATGGCATCAGCTTCGACATCCGCAAAGGCGAAACCCTGGCCCTGGTCGGTGAGAGCGGCTCGGGCAAGTCCGTCACCGCCCACTCGATCCTGCGCCTGCTGCCCTACCCACTGGCGCGCCATCCCAGCGGCACCATTCAGTACGCTGGCAAAGACCTGCTGCACCTGGGCGAAAAGCCCATGCAGCGCATTCGCGGCAATCGCATCGCGATGATCTTCCAAGAGCCGATGACCTCGCTGAATCCGCTGCACTGCATCGAAAAGCAGATCAACGAGATCCTCCTGCTGCACAAGGGTCTGACCGGCAAGCAGGCCACCGCTCGCACGCTCGAGCTGCTGGAACTGGTCGGCATTCCCGAGCCACGCAAGCGCCTGAAAGCCCTGCCCCACGAACTGTCCGGCGGCCAGCGCCAGCGGGTGATGATCGCCATGGCCCTGGCCAACGAACCGGAACTGCTGATCGCCGACGAGCCGACCACGGCGCTCGACGTGACCGTGCAGTTGAAGATCCTCGACCTGCTCAAGGAACTGCAGGCACGCCTGGGCATGGCGTTGCTGCTGATCAGTCACGACCTCAACCTGGTGCGCCGCATCGCCCATCGCGTGTGCGTGATGCAAAGCGGCAAGATCGTCGAACAGACCGACTGCGCCACGTTGTTCGAGCAGCCGCAGCACCCCTACACGCAGATGCTGATCAATGCCGAACCCAGCGGCGCTCCGGCCCTCACGCCGGTGGGCACGCCGTTGCTGCAGGTGGATGATCTGAAGGTCTGGTTCCCGATCAAGAAGGGGCTGTTGCGCCGCACCGTCGACCATGTGAAGGCCGTCAACGGCGTGAACTTCAGCCTGCCGCAGGGCCAGACGCTGGGCATCGTCGGCGAGAGCGGCTCGGGCAAGTCCACCCTGGGCCTGGCGATTCTGCGCCTGATCGCCAGCCAGGGCGGTATCCGCTTTCACGGTCAGTCGCTGGACAGCATGAACCAGCAGCAGGTACGACCGCTGCGCCGGGAAATGCAGGTGGTGTTCCAGGACCCCTTCGGCAGCCTCAGCCCGCGGATGTGCGTGGCCGACATCGTCGGCGAAGGCCTGCGCATCCACAAGATCGGCACGCCGGCCGAGCAGGAGGCGGCGATCATCGCAGCCTTGCAGGAGGTGGGCCTGGACCCGCAGACCCGGCATCGCTACCCCCATGAGTTCTCCGGCGGCCAGCGCCAACGCATCGCCATCGCCCGGGCGCTGGTGCTCAAGCCGGCGCTGATCCTGCTGGACGAACCCACCTCGGCGCTGGACCGCACCGTGCAGCGTCAGGTCGTGGAGCTGCTGCGCACCCTCCAGGTGAAGTACAACCTCACCTACCTGTTCATCAGCCATGACTTGGCGGTGGTCAAGGCGCTGAGCCACCAGTTGATGGTGATCAAGCAAGGGCAGGTGGTGGAACAGGGCGATGCGCAAGGGATCTTCAACGCACCGCAGCATCCGTATACCCGGCAACTGCTGGAGGCCGCGTTTTTGCAGGCGCCCGTGCGATGAGGCCAGTGATTGAGGAAGGTGAATGGCGAGTGCAGGGGGCCGCATGACCTATCGGATACGTGACACCACCCAGGATGATGCGCAGGCCATCAGCAGCGTCGTAGTTGCGGCACTGCGTATCAGCAATTCGCAGGACTACCCACCTGAGGTCATCGCCAACGTAGAGCAGCATTTTTCCGCGTCGGCGATCAAGAAGCTGATCGTCGCGCGCAGGGTCTTCGTGGCGCAAGATGATGGGCAACTCGTGGGTACGGCCAGCCTTGATGGATCGGTAGTCAGGACGGTGTTCGTAGCGCCGCACGTACAAGGGTGTGGCGTCGGCCATCGGCTGATGACGCATGTTCATAACACCGCAGTGCAAAACGGGATCAGTCGCCTGCAGGTTCCATCGTCCATCACCGCAGAGGGTTTCTACGCTCGGTTGGGCTACCACAAGCTTCGTGAAGTCATGCACGGCGCAGAACGAACCATCGTTATGGAAATCCGGTTGGATGACACCTTGCCTGATCAACCGTGATGCGCAGCCTGCACACTGCCGTACCAGAAAGATCCTCCACGACCCTGCCGAAAAAGATGGCTTAAAGCCACACCCCCACGGATCGAATACGCCCCGCTGCGGTCTGTGTCAGTATCCGTAGTGCCCACGGCACCACCGTCCCACCCGCAGCACTCTCGAGGCTCCACATGGATTCCAACGTCCCTCCGTCGCCCAGTACCAGCGACGAACCTGCCAGCGTGCTCGAACGCCTGCAATTGGCTTTGGATTCCGGTGCGGTCTCAGGCACCTGGGTATGGGACATTGCCAACAACAGTGTCACCGCCGACCTGGAGTTCTCCCGCTCCTTCGGCCTGCCCGCCGAGCGCTGCAGGGCCGGGATTCCCATCGAAGAGGCCTTTGGCTCCATCCATCCCGACGACCTCGACCGGGTGGCCGAGGAGATCCAGCGCACCCTACAGCGTGGCGGCGCCTTTCGCTGCGAGTACCGTACCCGCCGCGACGACGGCCAGTACCGCTGGATCGAAGCCAGCGGCCATGTCGAACTGGACGCGGACGGCACGCCGATACGCTTTCCCGGCGTATTGATCGACATCGAGGGTCGCCGCGCCGCCGAGGCCGAGCGCGACCGCATGTCCGCGCTGCTGCGCACCTTCGCCGCTGCCGTGCCTGGTGTGGTGTACGCCAAGGATCTGCAAGGTCGCATGCTGGTGGCCAACCAAGGCACCACCGACCTGATTGGCAAGCCGCCGGAGTTCTACCTGGGCAAGACCGACCTGGAGTTCCTCGAAGACAAGGAGCAGGCACGCCAGGTGATGGCCACCGACCAGCGCATCATGCGCGAAGGCAAGGCGCAGCAAGTGGAAGAACGGGTCGACCTGGCAGACGGTACCGTGACCATCTGGCTGTCGCACAAGGCGCCGCTGTTCGACGACCACGGCAAGGTGATCGGGCTGATCGGCTCGTCCATCGACGTCACCGCCAAACAGGCCGCCGAGCAGGCGCTACGTGAGCTCAACCGCACCCTCGAGGCACGTATCAGCGAAGCGGTGGCGCAGAGCGAAGCGGTTCAAGCGGCGCTGAGTCAGGCGCAGAAAATGGAGGCCGTCGGCCAACTCACCGTGGGCATCGCCCACGACTTCAACAACCTGCTGGCCGGCATCACCGGCAGTCTCGACCTGATCCGCCTGCGCCTGAACCAGGGCCGTACCGCAGACCTGGAGCGCTACGTATCAGTGGCCCACACCGCTGCCCAGCGCGCAGCGGCCCTCACCCACCGCTTGCTGGCGTTTTCCCGCAAACAGACGCTGCTGCCGGTGCCCACCGACATGAACGCGCTGATCGGCGGTATCGAAGAGCTGATCCAGCGTACCGTCGGCCCCACGGTCAACGTCACCGTCGACCTCAGCCCTACCCTGAAGACCTGCCTGGTCGACCCGGTGCAGTTCGAAAACGCCCTGCTCAACCTGTGCATCAACGCCCGCGACGCCCTGCCGGGCAGCGGCAACCTCAGCATCCGCACCGCCGCACGCACCCTGCTCGGCGCGCAGGACGGCGGCGACAGTCTGCCTGCCGGCAATTATCTGTCCATCGTGGTGGAAGACGACGGCATCGGCATGGACGCTGCGACCCTGGCCAAAGCCTTCGACCCCTTCTTCACCACCAAGCCGGTCGGCCAGGGTTCGGGGTTGGGATTGTCGATGATCTATGGCTTCGCCAAGCAGTCCGGCGGACAGATCAGCCTGGAATCCGAACCCGGCCAGGGCACCCGCGCCTGCCTGCTGCTGCCGGTACACGACACCCAGCCGCTGGCCGCGGGCGAACCCTTGCCGTCGCTGGCGCTGCCCGACCGTGAAGCCAGCAGGAACATCCTGGTGGTCGACGACGAGGCCTCGGTGCGTGCCTTCGTGACCGAAACCTTATCGGCCCTGGGCCACGTGGTCATCGAAGCGGCCGACAGCAAGGCGGGTCTGCAGTTGCTGCAATCGAACATCCCCATCGACCTGCTGGTAACCGACATCGGTCTGCCCGGCGGCATGGACGGTCATTGCATGGCGCTGGAAAGCCGCAAGTACCGGCCGGGATTGCCGATCCTGTTCATGACCGGCTATGCCCACCCGGAGTTGCTGGAGAGTTCCCCGCTGCGCAGCCAGTGTCCGGTACTGAGCAAACCGTTTTCCCTGGAAGCCCTGGTGCAGCAGGTGCACGCCTTGAGCTACACGGCCTCGTCCTGAGCGCGCACGCGTCACTCACGCTTGAGCAGCGTGCAGGGTGCGACACCGAAGGCTTTGCGAAACGCATGGCTGTAATGTGAGAAATCGCTGAAGCCATAGTCCAGCGCCGCTTGCGAGATGCTCTTGGCCTCACCCCGCTCGAGCGCTCGACGGCTGCCTTCCAGGCGCTCCTTCCAGATGGCCGCGGCTGGAGTCTTCTGGTGGCGGGCAAAGGCGCGGGTCACCGTGCGTGTGGAGACGTGGTGCGCCTGGGCGATGCGCTCCAGGCTCAGTTCGGGGTCGGCCAGGTGTTGACGGATGTAGTGCATTACCCGCCCATGCAGATCCAGCTCGGCATGGGTGATGGTCAGGTCCTGCCATTCCAGGCTCAGCACCAGCAGGTCCAGCAGCGTTTCAGCATAGCGCGCGCTCAGCGCGCCCTCGCCCAAGGTGCCGTGGCTGGCGGCTTGCTGAAGCATGGCGCGCAGCGGCAACACGCCCGGCCGGTGCGCGTCCAGCACCGTGGCGGTGCGTTGCTCGATGCCGGGCACCCGCGACGCCAGCCAGTGCCGGGGAATGCGCAGCAGGTGATTTTCGGTACCACCCAGACTGAAACGGAAACGCTGGTCTGCGTCGTAAAGAAACAAATCGTCCGCCGCCAGCCGGGCCTGACGCCCGCCTTGCTCGAACTGTCCATAGCCTTGGCGGGTGAACCCCAGCCATAGATCGTCGTTTGGATCGCTGCGGACGTGATCCTGCTCGCGGGCCCAATGATGCAGCGGCGCCGACAAGGTATACAGCTCCAGCGGACCGATGCCCTTGACCCCCAGCGTGCCCTGGAAATCGCTCTGCGACGCCGGTTCGCTGTCCGCCTTCAGGCAGTGCTGGCAGACCACGTCGCGCCAGTAGTCGAAACGGCGCGGCGCCTCCACGGCAAGGGTCGAGTAGCGATTCGAATCAGGCATGGCTTGGACCTCGAACGGCGCGGTGCAGCGTGTGGAGTGGAGTGACGCGAGTACAGGGGCAGCAAGTTTCACGCCAGCGCCGCAAGGCCGCACAGTCCATCGCCCAACGCTGAAAGCCGCACCCTTCTGGTGCTTGCCGCCAGTTCCAGCCCCATGCGGGTACAGCGCCCGGACGCTGTCCTTCCCAACCAACAGGTTGTCCCGACCGACCAAGCGGCGCGCCCAGACGCTGCCTAACGTTTAGCCGACGCCGGGCGCATCCCGGCGCCGCAAGGCTGCGTGCACAGCGCCTGATGACAACCAAGAAGAATAAGGAGCCGCCCCATGGAATCCGCAATCGACAAGCATCTGAAATGTCCCAGGACGCTTTCGCGTCGGGTCCCCGACCAGTACCAGCCGCCCTTCCCGATGTGGGTGGCGCGCGCCGGCGAAGAGCTGCGCCAGGTGGTGATGGCTTACCTGGGTGTGCAGTACCAGGGCGAAGCACAAAAAGCCGCGGCGCTGGCTGCCCTGCAGCACATCGTCGCCAGCTTCGCCCTGAGCGATGGCCCGCTCAACCACGACCTGACCCACCACACCGACAACAGCGGCTACGACAATCTGATCGTGGTCGGCTACTGGAAGGACCCCGCCGCGTACTGCCGCTGGCTGCGCAGCAGCGAGGTGGATGGCTGGTGGTCGGCCGAGGCACGCCTGCACGAGGGCCTGGGCTACTTCCGCGAGGTGGTGGCGCCGCGCGCCGAGCAGTTCGAAACCCTGTACGCCTTCCGCGAAGACCTGCCAGGTGTCGGCGCGGTGATGGACAGCACCAGCGGCGAGATCGAGGAGCACGGCTACTGGGGCTCGATGCGCGACCGCTTCCCAGCGTCGCAGACCGACTGGATGGAGCCTGACGACGAACTGCGCATCCTCAGCGGCGACCCGGCCAAGGGCGGTCGGGTGATCGTCGGCGGCCACGACAACATCGCGCTGATCCGCTCCGGGCAAGACTGGGCCGAGGCCGGCCCCGAGGAGCGCTCGCTGTACCTGGACGAAATCCTTCCCACCCTGGAGGCCGGCATGGACTTCCTGCGCGACAACGGCGCGCCGCTGGGCTGCTACAGCAACCGCTTCGTGCGCAACATCGACCTGCAGGGCAACCTGCTCGACACCAGCTACAACATCGGCCACTGGCGCTCGGTGGAAAAGCTCGAACGCTGGGCCGAATCACACCCCACCCACCTGCGCATCTTCGTCACCTTCTTCCGCGTGGCCGCCGGCCTGCAGAAGCTGCGCCTGTACCACGAAGTGTCGGTCAGCGATGGTCGTCAGCAACTGTTCGAGTACATCAACTGCCATGCCCAGACCGGCATGCTGCGCGATGCCAAGCCCGCGCCCCAGGCGTGCCCGGCACAGGCGAACGCCTCATGAACGCGGCCAACTCCACCCTGCGCCTGCTCGGCCTGGGCCTGCTGCTGCCAGGGGTTGCAGCGAATGCCGTGGAAGTGGCGCCCGGCGACTATGAACAGTACCCGGTCGGCGCCACCATCGGCGCGATCTACTACCAGCATTCGAGCACCAACGCGCTATATGCCCAGGACCACAAGGTCAGTTCCGATTTCAAGCTGCGCTCGGACATCGGCATCCTGCGTCTGCTGCACGTGATCGCCCTGAGCGACACGGTGACCCTCGACCCGCAGTTCCTGCTGCCCTTCGGTCACGTTTCCGGGCATGGCGACGCCTCCCCCCTGGGCAGCGCCGACGGCATCGGCGACCTGATCCTGGCGGCACCGGTCAAGCTGCGCCTGAACGACGCCCGCGACACCTTGAGCCTGACCCCCTACCTGTTCGTGCCGACGGGCAACTACGACCGCGACGATCCGCTGAACATCGGCGAGAACCGCTGGAAGTTCGAACTGCAAGGCGCCTACGTCAAGCACTTCGACGAGCACTGGGCCTTGGACCTGGTCGGTGGCGCCACCTGGTACGGCGACAACGACGACTACGGCCCAGCCAGCCAGCGTCTGGAGCAGGACGTGTCCTACGCAGCGCAGATCATGGCCCGCTACATGCCGGATGCCGCCACCACCTTCGCCATCGGCGTGGGCCACACCTGGGGCGGCGAGACCGAAATCGAGCAGTTGAACCAGGACAACCGGCTCGGCACCACCAACCTGCGCCTGACCGCCACCCGTTTCGTCACCCCCAAGGACCAGGTGCAGGTGCAACTGGGTCGCGACCTGGCGGTGGAAAACGGGCCCAAGGAAGACCTGCGCGTGAATCTGCGCTATGCGCATATTTTCTGATCGGCGGCCGCCACGCCCACCCTCACCGACCTGACCCCAAGGACCGCACCATGGCCATCGACCGCCCCACCGCCGAACAATTGCAGGCGCTCGCCCAGCGCCTGCACATGCACTTGACACCCGAACAGGCCAGCGAATACCTGACCTTGATGCAGGGCAGTTTCGAGGCCTACGATCTGATCGACGAACTGCCCGACTACACCCCGGTAGCACCCGCCTCACCGCGCCCCAGCCATCGCCCAGCCTCGAGCGACAACCCGCTCAACGCTTGGTACTACCGCTGCGAAGTGAGCGGCGCGGTGGACGGCAAGCTGGCCGGGCGCAGCGTCGCCCTCAAAGACAACATCGCCCTGGCCGGCGTGCCAATGATGAATGGCGCCACGCCCTTGGAAGGCTTCGTGCCCGGCTTCGACGCCACGGTGGTGACGCGCCTGCTGGAGGCCGGCGCGACCGTACTGGGCAAGGCCACCTGCGAGCACTACTGCCTCTCCGGCGGCAGCCATACCTCCGACCCGGCACCGGTGCACAACCCGCACCGCCACGGCTATGCCGCCGGCGGCTCGTCGTCGGGCAGCGCCGCGCTGGTCGCCGCCGGCCAGGTGGACATGGCCGTAGGTGGCGACCAAGGCGGCTCGATCCGCATTCCTTCGGCCTTCTGTGGCACCTACGGCATGAAACCGACCCATGGTTTGGTGCCCTACACCGGGATCATGGCCATCGAAGCGACCCTCGACCACGCCGGCCCCATCACCGCCAACGTGCGCGACAACGCGCTGATGCTCGAAGTGCTGGCCGGGGCCGACGGCCTCGACCCGCGCCAGGCCGCGCCGCAGGTCGATCACTACACCCAGTACCTGGACCGCGGCGCCAAGGGTCTGCGCATCGGTGTGCTGCGCGAGGGCTTCGAGTTGGCCAACCTCGATCCACGCGTGGCCGACAAGGTCAACGCGGCCATCGAACGCCTCGCCTCGCTGGGGGCTCAGGTAGCGCCGGTGTCGGTGGCCGAACATCGGCTGGCCGGTGCCTTGTGGCATCCCATCGGCTGCGAAGGCCTGACCAGCCAACTGATGCACGGCAACGGCGCCGGCTTCAACTGGAAAGGCCTGTACGACGTGGCCCTGCTGGACAAGCAGGTCGGCTGGCGCACCCAGGCCGACCGGCTGTCGCCTTCACTGAAGCTGTGCATGTTCGTCGGCCAGTATGGTCTGGAGCGCTACCACGGACGCTACTACGCCAAGGCGCAGAACATCGCGCGCCTGGCCCGCGCCGCCTACGACCAGGCGCTGCAGCACTACGATGTGCTGGTGATGCCGACCGTACCGATCCTGGCCCAGCCACACCCACCCAAGGACTGCTCGATCAGCGAGTACGTGGCCCGCGCCCTGGAGATGATCGGCAACACCAGCGCCCAGGACATCACCGGCCACCCGGCGATGTCGATCCCCTGCGGTCTGGTCGATGGCCTGCCGGTGGGCTTGATGCTGGTCGCCCGCCACCATGCCGAGGGCCTGCTGTACCAAGCCGCCGCCGCCTTCGAAGCCAGCACCGACTGGCGCACCTTGTAACCGACCGTGCCCGCCCCTGAGGAGATCACCATGAGCACATCAGTGCCGACACCCGAAACCACCAGCCCCGGCCAGCGCGCGCGCGCCTTGCTCAAGGTCATGCGCGACCAGGACATGATTCCCGACGGCTACATCGAGCACCTCACCGACCTGATGGAGAACCAGTGGGATCCAGCCAACGGCGCACGCGTGGTGGCGCGCGCCTGGGTCGACGAGGACTTCCGCCGCCTGCTGCTCGAGGATGGCACCGCGGCCTGTGCCCAGTTCGGCTACACCGGGCCACAGGGCGAATACATCGTGGCATTGGAAGACACCCCACAATTGAAGAATGTCATCGTCTGCAGCCTGTGTTCGTGCACCGCCTGGCCGGTGCTGGGGCTGCCGCCGGAGTGGTACAAGGGCTTCGAATTCCGTGCCCGGCTGGTGCGCGAAGGCCGCACGGTGCTCAAAGAACTGGGCACCGAACTGCCGGCCCAGACCCAGGTACGCGTCTGGGACACCACCGCCGAAACCCGCTATCTGGTGCTACCGCTACGACCAGCTGGCAGCGAACACCTGGACGAACAGGCCCTGCGCAGCCTGGTCACCAAGGACGTGCTGATCGGCGTCGCCCTGCCCGTGGTGCGCTGAGCCCAGCGCTTTCTCCCTCTTCCAGACAGGTACATCTGCATGAACGGATTTCACGACCTCGGCGGCTTCCAGGGCTTCGGCCAGGTGCCCCACCGCATCGACAGCCTCAGCTACAAACCGGTGTTCAAGGACGATTGGGAGCACCTGGCCTACAGCCTGATGTTCGTCGCCTGCGACCACCTGGGGCTGTTCAGCATCGACGAAGTACGCCACGCCGTCGAACGCCTGGACGTGCGCCAACACGTCGGCACCACCTACTACGAGCGGTATGTCATCGCCACCGCCTCGCTGCTGGTGGAAGCCGGCGCGATCAGCCGCGAGGCGCTGAACCAAGCGCTCGGGGCGCCATTCAAGCTGGCCAACCCGCCGCACAGCAAAGGCCGTGCAGCCATTGCCGACCGTGTGCCGTTCGAGGTCGGCGAGCGGGTGCGGGTGCGCGACGAGCACGTCGCCGGTCACGTGCGCTTCCCCGGCTACGTGCGCGGCAAGGAGGGCGTGGTGCTGCACCGGACCCGCGAGCGCTGGCCGTTCCCGGACAGCATCGGCCATGGCGACCGTTCGGCGCTGCTGCAGCCGACCTACCATGTGCAGTTCGAGGTGCGCGACCTGTGGGGCGACGCCGCCGACGACGGGCAGGTGGTGGTCGACCTGTTCGAGAGCTACCTGGACCGGGTGCCGCAGTCGTGAACGCGGCGGCGAACCTGCCCACGCGTCTGCCGGTGACGGTGCTGTCGGGGTTTCTCGGCGCCGGCAAGACCACCGTGCTCAACCACATCCTGCGCAACCGCGCCGGCCTGCGCGTGGCGGTGATCGTCAACGACATGAGCGAGGTGAACATCGACGCCGAGGACGTCGAACGCCAGGTCAGCCTCAACCGCGGCAGCGACCAATTGGTGGAGATGAGCAACGGCTGCATTTGCTGCACATTGCGCGCTGACCTGCTGGAGCAGGTCAGCCATCTGGCGCGGGCCGGACGCTTCGATTACCTGCTGATCGAATCCACCGGTATTTCCGAACCAATGCCGGTGGCCGAGACCTTCGCTTTTCTCGACCGCGATGGCTTTAGCCTGAGCGAGCTGGCGCGCCTGGACACGCTGGTGACGGTGGTCGATGCCAGCAGCTTCGAAGGGTTGCTCGGCTCATCGGTGCCAGCCGGCGGCGAGCCAGGGCAACGGCCACTGGGCGAATTGCTGATCGAGCAGGTGGAATACGCCAACGTGATCCTGGTGAACAAGCTCGACCTGTTGCCGGAGGCGGCTTATCCAGCGCTGGAGGCGATGCTGCAGCAGCTCAACCCGCAGGCGCGGATCGTGCCCATGGTGCGCGGGGAGATTGCCTTGGACCGCGTGCTGGGCACGCGCTTGTTCGACCTGCCGAGCCTGGCGCGCTCGCCGGGCTGGATGCAGCAGATGGACACGCTGGGCACGCCTGAGCCGGAATCGGCCACCTATGGCATCGTCTCGTGGGTGTACCGCGAGCGTGCGCCGTTTCATCCGCAGCGTCTGCAGGCACTGTTGCAGCGGCCCTGGCGCAATGGTCGACTGCTGCGCTGCAAAGGCTATTTCTGGGTGGCCAGCCGCTTCTTTGAAATCGGTCTGCTGGCGCAGAACGCCGGGCACTTCCAGTGGCAGCACGACGGGCGCTGGTGGCGGTTCATCGACCAGACACAATGGCCGGTCGATGCTTATCGGCGCCAAGCCATTCTCGACAAGTGGGACGAACAGGTGGGCGACTGCCGACAGGAGATCGTGTTCATCGGTCAGGGGCTGGACTGGCAGCTCCTGCGCGAGGAACTGGACGCGTGCCTGCTCAGCGAGCAGGAAATCCTCGAGGGCCCACAGCACTGGCGGAGGCTGCCGGGAGCCGAGGCCTTCGCCTGAGGGTGCCGCCCTAGGCCAATTGTGGCCCTTCATCAACCACGGCTGGCCGCTCGATGGCCCTGATCGGCAGCAACTGCGCGCCGGCCCACAGCAACTCCAGCGCCAGGATGGCCCCGATCAGCGCAGTGGCGCCGTGCAGCAGTGCATAGACTTGCCAGGAGGCGAACAGCAGCCGGCCTACCGCGTCATAGCGGCCCAGGCGCCGCTCGGGATGACGAATGCGCAGCCAGGCCCAGACACACACGATCGAGCCCATCAAGTTGGCCATCATCATCTGCACCGGTTCGAATGCCGGCAGGTTGCCGCTCAGGCCCAATGTCGCGTGGAGTGCCGTCAGCCAGCCGTGGAGCAGCACGAAGGTCCAGGGGGTGGCGAACGCGACGGTGATGGCGAAGTCATACACGCCACTGGCGCGCACCAGACGACGGTATTGGGAAGGGGTCCACATGCGGGCTGCTCCTGAGCATCAATGAAGGCGCCAGGCTAAACCCTGGAGTATGCTCCAAGGTCAAGTGCCCCTAGAGGAAAATCCCATGCGCATCGGTGAACTCGCCCAGGTCTGCGCTGTGAGCCGCGACACGCTGCGGTTCTACGAAGCACGCGGGCTGATCCAATCCCAGCGCCGCGCCAATGGTTACCGCGACTACCCGCAGGACACGGTCGAACTGGTGCTGTTCATCCGTACCGCCCAGCGCCTGGGCTTCAGCCTTGGCGAGATCGGCAGCAACGTCGCGCAGCTATGGGGCGCAGCCGATCCCGACCAGGCGGTGCGCAGCCTGCTGCACGACAAACTGCTGTTGGTCGAGCAGCGTATCGCCGAACTCGATCAACTGCGCGGTGCCCTGCGCCAGCGCCTGACACTCGCCTGCCCGTTGCGTCCAGACCTGGACACGACCGCACCGGCATCGACCCATGAGGCATTTGAATGGGTTGAAACATCTGCTTGAAGCTGACTGTCGAATGGTCATCGCTGGCAGGCTGAACCCTACGCACAGCCCTGCTAGAATGATGGCCTTTTCACATGCAGTCGGCGCGCCCTTGCCTGTCTGCTCACCTCCCCATCGACAGGCAGGGCCGATGACGCTCGATTCCCGTGTGAACCTCAGCAATTGCGACCGTGAGCCGATCCAGATCCCCGGCAGCATCCAGCCCCACGGCTGCCTGATCGCCTGCGATGCTTCGGCCAACCTTATCCTGCGCCACTCGATCAACACGCCGCACCTGCTCGGCTGTGGTGAGGCGGTCAATGGTCAGACGCTGCACGCCCTGCTTGGCCAGGACGTGGCCCATGACATCCGCAATGCCCTGGCCCGCACCCGCGATGCCTCGCGCCCTGCCCTGTTGTTCGCCGTGCGCCTGCCGGCAGGTGGAACCTTCGACATCACCGCCCACCTGTTCAAAGGCACCGCGATCATCGAGTTCGAACCGGCCAGCACGGGCGCGGCAGAGCCTATCGATCTGGCGCGCAGCCTGATCGCCCAACTGCGCGAGATCGACCATTCGCCCAAGCTGCTCAGCGACGCAGCGCGCTATGTGCGGGCCATGCTCGGCTATGACCGGGTGATGATCTACAAGCTGGGTGCCGACGGCGCCGGTCAGGTGGTGGCCGAGGCCAAGCGCGGCGATCTGGAAAGCTTCATGGGTCAGTACTTCCCAGGTTCGGACATCCCGCAGCAGGCCCGCGCCCTGTATTTGCGCAACCCCATCCGGCTGATCGGCGACGTGCGGTTTCAGGCCGTGCCCCTCGAACCGGTGCTCGATCCCTCTGGCGAGCCACTGGACCTGTCCCATGCACACTTGCGCAGCGTCTCGCCGATCCACTGCGAGTACTTGAGCAACATGGGGGTGGGCGCCTCGATGTCGATCTCGGTGATCGTCGACGGCGCGCTCTGGGGGCTGATCGCCTGCCATCACTATGCTCCGCGCACCCTCACCTTGGGCCAGCGCGCGGCGGCGGAAATGTTCGGCGAATTCTTCTCCCTGCACATCGAGCGCCTGCGCACTCGCCAGCAACTCGAGGCCGCCGAACAGGTGCACAGTTCGCTGGACGCACTGCTGCGCGACGCCAACCAGAGCCCGGACCTGGCCAGTTTCTTCCAGGCCCGGCTGGGCGAATTCAAGTCGCTGATCGCCTGCGACGGCATCGGCATGGCCGTGCAAGGCCGCTGGTCGGCACTGGGCCAGACGCCGCCGCCTGCCGCCATCGCCGACCTGCTGCCCCTGGTGCAAAGTCTGGCCGAAGGGCGGACCTGGGCCAGTCATCAACTGTCGTTGGTTCATCCGGCCGCCCAGGACTACGCCGCGCAGGTCTCGGGCGTACTGGCCATCCCCATGTCCCAGCATCCGCGAGACTACCTGTTGCTGTTCCGTCAGGAAGTGCTGGCGACCCTGGACTGGGCGGGCGATCCGCACAAGACCTACCTCACCGGTGCCTACGGCGAGCGCCTGACACCGCGCAAGAGCTTCGCCCTGTGGAAGGAAACCGTGCACCAGCAGTCCATGCCCTGGACCGAGCAGGATCGCCAGTTCGGCGAAGCGATTCGTGCTGCCATCGTCGAGGTGGCACTGCACAACAGTGAACTGCTGGCCAACGAGCGCTCTAAAGCCGAAGTGCGTCAGCGCATGCTCAACGAAGAGCTCAATCATCGGGTAAAGAACATTCTCTCGCTGATCGGCGCACTGGTGGCGCACCCCAGCTCGGAGAGCCAGACGCTGCGCGACTACGTTGGCAAGCTCAAGGGGCGCATCCAGGCACTGTCGCTGGCCCACGACCAGGTGGTGCGCGGCGACGGCGGCGGACGGCTGTCCACGCTGCTGGAGGCTGAGCTGTCGCCGTACTGTTCCGGCGCCGAGGCCATCGTTTTGAGCGGGCCTTGCGTGGTACTCGACGCGCGGGCCTATTCGGTCATGGCGCTGGTGTTGCACGAACTGGCGACCAATGCCGCGAAGTACGGTGCGCTGTCACGGTCCGGCGGCAGGCTGCACGTGGAGTGGACGATCGATGCCGGTAACGCCTGCGAGATCGTCTGGCGCGAGAGCGATGGCCCGACCGTGCGTGCGCCCACCCGTGGCGGCTTTGGCTCGGTACTGATCGACCGCAGCATTCCGTTCGATCTGGGCGGGACCAGTCAGGTCGAGTATCTGCCCGAGGGGCTGCGTGGCGTGTTTCGCATCCCGGCCCGTCACATCAACGTCGTCGATGCGACTGACAGCGCCCCCGCGCAGACCGAGGGCCTGCTGCCGGAAGCCGGCCTGGAGCAACTGGGGCCGCTGAGCGTGCTGATCGTCGAGGACCAACTGGTGATCGCCGTTGGTCTGGAGCAGATCTTCGCCGATGCGCAGATCGACGACGTGCGCACCGCCGGATCTGAACAGGAGGCCTTGCGCCTGATCGAGGCGCGCGCGCCCGACATCGCGGTGCTGGACGTGAACCTGGGCAGCGGCAACTCCATGGCCATCGCCGATGAGCTGACCCGGCGCGCCATTCCGTTCCTGTTCGCCACCGGCTATGGCGATACGCTGAGCATCCCGGCGCATCTGCGTGAGGTGACCGTCGTGCGCAAGCCCTACGACCCCGCGTCGATCCTGTCCAACCTCAGGCGCCTGCTGGAGCCTTCCTGACCCCAGGCTCAGGCCGCCGACGACTCACCCAGTAATAGACCGGTAGCGATTCAAACATTCCGTCAGCTTTTTATTCTCTACAGCCCCTCCGGGGCCACCAGCCGATAGCCGACGCCGGCCTCGGTGATCAGGAAGCGGGGGGCGGTGGGGTCGTCGCCGAGCTTCTGGCGCAGATGACCGACCACGATGCGCAAATAATGGGTGTCCTGCACATGGGTCGGGCCCCAGATGTCCTTGAGCAGTTGCTGCTGGGTGATGACCCGCCCCGGGTGCGCCGCCAACTGGGCCAGCAGCGCGTACTCCTTGCGCGTCAGCGCGACCTCGACGCCGTCCAGGCTGACCTTGCGGTAGGCGAAATCGACCAGCAGCGCACCGAACTGCGCGCTGCTGCTTTGCGCCACCTCAGCCTGGGGGTTGTGCCGCAGCAGTGCCCGCACGCGAGCAAGAAACTCCTGAATGCCGAACGGCTTGGTCACGTAGTCGTTGGCACCGCCATCGAGGGCATCGACCTTCTGTACCTCGCTGGCGCGCACCGACAGCACCATTACCGGCACCGTGCTCCATTCGCGCAGTTCGCGCAGCACCTGTTGGCCGTCCATGTCCGGCAGGCCGAGGTCGAGCACCACCAGGTCAGGCTTGTTCAGTGCCGCCTGGGCCAACCCCTCGCTGCCGCTGGCCGCTTCCAGCACCTTGTAGCCCTGGGAGGCCAGGCTGATGCGCAGGAACTTGCGGATCTGCGGCTCGTCGTCGATGACCAGAAGGGTGGCGGGCTGGCTCATGGGGCGTCACTGTCGCTGTCGGGTTGAGGGGGCAGCGGCAAGCATAGTGTGATGCAGGTGCCCTGGCCATCGATGCCCTCGCCCACCCGGATGCTGCCGCCATGGGCGCCGATCATGCCCTGGCAGATGGCAAGCCCCAGCCCCGTGCCCTGCCCGCCCCGGTCGCCGCGCGCGGCGGTGTAGAACATGTCGAAGACCTTGCTGCGTTCGGCTGGCGGGATGCCCGGCCCCTGGTCGGCGACAGCCAGGCACAACTGCGCGTCCTCGACCCTGAGTCGCAGTTCCAGGCGCCCGCCGACCGGTGAGAAGCGCGCGGCATTCTCCAGCACGTTGACCAACGCCTGCTCGATCAGCGCGGCGTGCACGAACAGCAGCGGCAGTTCGGCGGGCACGTCGGTGCGCACCTGCAAAGGCGCCAACACCGCGTGCAGGCGTGCCAGCGCGCTGCCGACGATATCGCCGGGCGCCACCCAATCGCGGGCGAGCTTGAGGCTGCCGTGGCCCAGGCGGGTCATGTCGAGCAGGTTCTGAATATAGCGGTCCAGGCGTTCAGCCTCGTTACGCGTCCCTTCGAGCAGCTCGCGGCGGTCGTCGAGCGGGATCGCCTCGCCCAGCGCCAGCAGGCTGTCGATACTGCCGCGCATGGCGGTCAGCGGGGTGCGCAAGTCGTGGGACACCGAAGCGAGCAAGGCGCTGCGCAATTGCTCGGTCTCGCCTTGCAGGCGCGCCGCCTCCAGTTGCTCGCCCAGCCGGGCACGGGCCAAGGCCTGGGCCAGGGGCTCGGCAAGGGCCGTGAGTACACGCCGGCGCTGGGCACTCAGGGGCTCGCCGCCGCTGGCGCGCACCCCGAGCAAGGCCAGCGGCGCCTCGTCCACCGCCAGTGGCCACCACCACCAGCGGCCATTGGGCAGGGTATCGCTGCCCTGCCCGGCTGCCTGGCCGTGTTGCCAGGCCCAGTCGGCGGCCGCGCGCTCGTTGTCGCTGAAGGTCTGGGGAGCGCCGCTGGCCACCTGCAGAAGGCCGTCAGCATCGCGCTCGAGCACACACACGTCGATTCCCTGGGAGCCGCCCAGGTGCTGGCCCGCCGCGTTGAACACCGCCCGGCGATCGGTGGCCACGGTCAGCCGGCGCGACAGGTCGAGCAGTTGCCGGGTCTCGGCTTGAGTATCGCGCAGCGCTTGCAACTGACGGCGCTGGCGGGCCGCCAGGTTGCCGGTCAGGGCGGCCATGAGCAGGAAGAACACCAGGGTCAGCACGTCCTCTTCGCGCTGGATGCTCAGGGAAAAGCTCGGCGGGATGAACAGGAAGTCATAGCTCAGGAACGACAGCGCCGCGCAGGCCAGCGCCGGGCCCAGGCTGCTGCGCACCGCCACCAGCAGCACGGCGGCGAGAAACACCAGCGAGATGTTCGGCAGCGCCAGCACGCTCGACACACCCCAGGCCAGCGCCGACGCCAGTCCGGTGGCCAGCAGGGCCAGCAGGTAATGCCGCCAGTGCCAGATCCGTTTGACCGCAGCGCGCGTCGGCGGCGGCAGATCGTCGCGGTCAAGCACGTTGATTTCCAGGCCCCGGCTGTCACGCAGCAGCCGCGCCGCCACGCCGGCACCGAACACACGGCGGCGCAAGCGATCCTGGGACTGGCCGACCAGCACCAGACTGGCCCGGCGCTCCAGCGCATGCTGGACCAAAGTGCGCGCCACCTCGCCGGCACGCAGCACCACCACTTCGCCGCCCAGGCGTTCGGCCAGTTGCTGCGCCGCTTGCAGGCGCTGGCGCGCGCCCTCGTCCGGCAGCCGGCCATTGTCCACGTGCACCGCGCTCCACGGCAGGTGACGCCGCTGCGCCACGCGGCTGGCGTGACGCACCAGGCGTTCGGCCTGGGCGTCGCCATCGATCCCCACCAGCAGGCGCCCGCGCAACGCCGGCGCCTGCTCGCCCCGTTGCCGGTAGCCGTGGGCGAGGTCGGCATCGACCTGGGCGGCAGCGGTCTGCATGGCCAACTCGCGCAAGGCGGTGAGGTTGGTCTGGGAAAAGAAGGCGTCGATGGCGGCGCGCGCCTGCTCGGGCACATAGACCTTGCCTTCGCGCAGACGCTCGAGCAGTTCCCGCGGCGGCAGGTCGATGAGCACCAGTTCGAAGGCTTCCTGCAGCACCCAGTCCGGCACGGTTTCACGCACCTGCACGCCGGTGATGTCGCGCACCTTGTCGTTGAGACTTTCCAGATGCTGGACATTGACCGTGGTGTAGACGTCGATGCCGGCGGCGAGCAGTTCCTGCACGTCCTGCCAGCGCTTGGCGTGCCGGCTGCCGGGGGCATTGCTGTGCGCCAGTTCGTCGACCAGCGCCAAGGGCGGTGCAGCCTGCAACAGGGCGTCGAGGTCCATTTCTTCGAGGGTGACGCCACGGTACTCGCTGCGCAGCAAGGGCTGCTGAGGCAGGCCACCGAGCAGCGCCTCGGTCTCGCTGCGGCCATGGGTTTCGACCACCGCCGCCAATACCCTGACGCCCTGGCGCTGCTGGGCGTGAGCGGCCTGGAGCATGGCGTAGGTCTTGCCGACACCGGGCGCTGCGCCGAGGAACACCTTGAGGCGGCCGCGACCTGCCCGGGGCAGGCCTGCCAGCAGGGCATCGGCGCGGGTGGAATTGCTCATCAGGGATCCTTATACGAAGCGGTCGATTCCAACGGGCCTGCTGCGCAGGTCATCGCGGTCTTTACTTGGCGGGCACCGAGCCTTCCAGCGCCTGGTTCAAGGCCAGCACATTGACCACGGGTGGACCGACCAATGGCCGCAGAGTGGCCTCATCCACCAAGGCTTGCAAGCGCTCGACGGGCATGTTGCGCGCCGCCGCCACCCGCGGCACTTGATACGCGATCGCCTCGGGCGGCAGTTGCGGATCCAGGCCGCTGCCAGAGGTGGTCAGCAAGGCCTGGGGCACCGGCCCCAGTGCCGGTTGGTACAGGGCATCGGCCTCGGTTGTGACCCGCTCGGCCAACGCCGGGTTACTCGGCGCCAGGTTGCTGGCGCTGCTCGACACGGTGGCGAAGGCGCCCGCCGAAGGCCGCGAATGGAACCAGCCATCGCCCTCGAAGGCCTGGGCGATCAGCGCCGAGCCCCGGACCTGGCCGTGGGCGTCGCGCACCAAGCTACCGTTGGCCTGCTCGGGAAAGGCGACCTGGGCGATGCCGGTCACCGCCAGCGGATACAGCACGCCGGTGACCAAGGTCATCAGCAGGACCAGGCTCAGGGCTGGACGCAGATAGGTATTCATGGGGGGTCTCCTTCAAACCAGATGCAGGGCAGTCAGCAGCATGTCGATGAGCTTGATCCCGGCGAACGGCACCAGGATGCCGCCCACGCCGTAGATCAGCAGGTTGCGCCTCAGCAGTTGCGCCGCACTGGCGGCCTGGACACGCACCCCGCGCAGCGCCAGGGGAATGAGCACAACGATGATCAGCGCGTTGAACACGATGGCCGAAAGGATCGCGCTCTGCGGGCTGGTCAGGCCCATGAGGTTGAGCGCCCCGAGCTGCGGGTAGATCGAGGCGAACAGTGCCGGCAGGATGGCGAAATACTTGGCTACGTCGTTGGCGATTGAGAACGTGGTCAAGGCGCCACGGGTGACCAGCAGTTCCTTGCCGACCTGGACCACATCCAGCAGCTTGGTCGGGTCGCTGTCCAGGTCGACCATGTTGGCCGCTTCGCGCGCCGCCTGGGTGCCGTCGTTCATGGCCATGCCGACGTCTGCCTGGGCCAGGGCGGGGGCGTCGTTGGCGCCGTCACCGCACATGGCCACCAGACGACCGTCATGCTGCTCCTGGCGAATACGCGCCAGTTTCTTTTCCGGGGTGGCTTCGGCGAGCACGTCGTCGACGCCGGCCTCGGCAGCGATGGCCGCCGCAGTGAGTGGGTTGTCGCCGGTCACCATGACGGTGCGGATACCCAGCTTGCGCAGCTCGGCGAAACGCTCGCGGATACCGGGCTTGACCACGTCCTTGAGGTGGATCACGCCGAGCAGGCGTTTGTCCAGGCACACCAGCAGCGGCGTGCCTCCGCTCTGGGCGATGCGCTCCACCTCGCGGGCCAGCGGTGCCGGCATTTCCAGGCGCTGCAAGCCGACGAAGGCCAGCACTGCATCCACCGCGCCCTTGCGGTAATGGCGCTGCTCGAAATCGATGCCTGACAGCCGCGTCTCGGCGCTGAAGGCAATGGCGTCGTACTGCGCAGCCGGCGGCTCGACGAAGTCGTGCAACTGGCGCAGGTACTCGACGATCGATTTGCCCTCGGCCGTGTCGTCGGCCAGCGACGCCAGCAAGGCGCCCTGCCCCAACTCCTTCGCGGTGACGCCCGGCGCGGCGTGCAGGGCGCTACAGCGACGGTTGCCGAAGGTGATGGTGCCGGTCTTGTCGAGCATCAGCGTGTGGACGTCACCGGCGGCCTCCACCGCGCGCCCGGAGCGGGCGATGACGTTCAGGCGCACCAGACGGTCCATACCGGCGATGCCGATGGCCGACAACAGGCCGCCGATGGTGGTGGGTATCAGCGTGACCAGCAAGGCCGCGAGGAAGATCAACGGCAGGCTGCCGCCGCTGAAGCGGGCGAACGGCTGCAGGGTGACCACCACGATCAGGAAGATCAGGGTCAGGCCAATCAGCAGGATGTCCAGGGCGATCTCGTTGGGCGTCTTCTGCCGCTTGGCGCCTTCGATCAGCGCGATCATCCGGTCCAGGGTGGATTCTCCGGGGTTGCTGCTGATGCGGATCAGCAGCCAGTCGGAGACCACACGGGTGTTGCCGGTCACCGCCGAGCGGTCGCCACCCGACTCACGGATCACGGGCGCCGATTCGCCCGTGATGGCCGCCTCGTTCACCGCTGCAATGCCTTCGAGCACCTCGCCGTCGCCGGGAATCAGCTCGCCGGCGACCACGCGCACCACATCGTCCTTGCGCAGATCGCCCGCCGCGACGATTTCGAAGCGGCCATCGGCCAGTCGGCGCTGGGCGGACAAGCCCTGACTGCCCGCCTTGAGGCTGTCGGCACGCGCCTTGCCACGGCCCTCGGCGAGGGCCTCGGCGAAATTGGCGAACAGCACGGTGAACCACAGCCAGACAGTGATCTGCACCGCAACGCCGGTGCTCACGCCATTGTTCGGCATCAGGCACAGCACGGTAGTGAGCAGCGCGGTCAGGGCCACCACCAGCATGACCGGCGAGCGCCGCAGTTGGCGTGGGTCGAGCTTGACGAACGCCTGCACCAGGGCCGGTCGCCAGAGCGCGGCGAAACGGGTCTGGTCGGCAGCGCGGGCAGCGTTCATTTCAGGTAACGGCATATTCATGTGTGGGTCCTCAGAAGCCCAGGCTCAACTGTTCGGCGATCGGCCCCAGGGCCAGGGTCGGCAGGAAGGTCAGGCCACCGACCAGGACGATGGTCATCAACAGCAGGCCGGCGAACAGCGGTCCGTGGGTGGGGAAGCTGTTCTGGCCCTGCGGTGCGGGCGTCTTGGCCGCCAGGCTGCCGGCCAGGGCCAGGATCGGCAGGATGTAGCCGAAGCGGCCGATGAGCATGGCCAGGCCGATCATCAGGTTGTGGAACACGGTGTTGGCGCCGAAGCCGCCAAAGGCCGAGCCATTGTTGGCGGTGGCCGAGGTGTAGGCATACAGCAGTTGGCTGAAGCCGTGCGGCCCCGGATTACTGACCGCCGCGGCAGGCCCCGGCAGGCTGGCGGCGATGGCGCCGAGCACCAGCACCCCGAGCGGCATCACCAGCAGGGTCGCCACCAGCAGTTGCACTTCGCGGGCCTGTAGCTTCTTGCCCAGATACTCAGGGGTGCGGCCGATCATCAGGCCGGCCAGGAACACGGCGATCAGCACGAACAGCAGCATGCCGTAGAGACCCGCGCCGACGCCGCCGAAGATCACCTCGCCGACCATCATGTTGACCATCGCGACCATGCCGGTCAGCGGGTTGAGGCTGTCGTGCATGGCGTTGACCGAGCCGTTGGAGGCGGCGGTGGTGGTCACCGTCCACAGCACCGTGCCGGTGGTGCCGAAGCGGCTTTCCTTGCCTTCCAGCGGCGCACTCTGTTGCACCTGCGCGCTGTCCAGGGTCGGGTTGGGCTGATGCTCGGCCCATAGCCCCACGGCGCCACCGACGAGGAACAGGGTGAGCATGCACGCCAGGATCGCCCGGCTCTGGCGCAGATCCCTCACGTAATGGCCAAAGGTGAACACCAGCGCCACCGGGATCAGGATGATCGCCGCCACCTCGAACAGGTTGCTCCAGGCCGTGGGGTTCTCGAACGGGTGCGCGGAGTTGACGCCGAAGAAGCCACCGCCGTTGGTGCCCAGTTGCTTGATCGCGATCTGGCTGGCAGCCGGGCCCAACGGGATCGTCTGGTCGGCACCTTGCAGGGTCACGGCGTGGGCATAGTCGGCAAAGGTCTGCGGCACGCCCTGCCACACCAGCAGCAGCGCCAGCAGCACGCACAGCGGCAGCAGGCCGTAGAGGGTGGCACGGGTCATGTCGACCCAGAAGTTGCCCAGTTGGTGAGTGCTACGGCGCGCGATGCCACGGCACAGGGCGACCAACACTGCCAGCCCCGTGGCAGCGCTGACGAAGTTCTGCACGGTCAGGCCGATCATCTGGCTCAGGTAGCTGACCGAGGCCTCGCCACTGTAGGCCTGCCAGTTGGTATTGGTCATGAAGCTGACGGCGGTATTGAACGCCAGCGACCATTCCTGACCCGGCAGGTGCTGCGGGTTGAGCGGCAGCGAACCCTGCAGCAGCAGGACAGCGAACAACAACAGGAAACCGATCAGGTTGAACGTCAACAAGGCCAGGCTGTACTGCTTCCAGTTGTGCTCCTGGTCGGCGCGTACGCCGGCCAGCCGGTAGCCGCCGCGCTCCAGTGGCCCGAGCACCGGCGACAACCAGGTGCGCTGTCCCTCCATCACCTTGTAGTAGAAGCGTCCGAGCCAGGGTGCTGGCAACAGCACCAGGGCGAAAAACGCCAGCAGCAATGCGAAGTCGTAACTGTGCATGGCCGCTCCTCAACTGCGATCGGCGCGCAACAGCGCAACCAGCAGGTACACGGATAACGCCATTGCCAGCAGCAGCGACAGGCCGTCGAGCATGTTCATCGATGAATCTCCCCAGGATGCGGCGTTGACCGCTATGGGGGAATTGTCGAAGGCATGGGCGTAAAGGGACGAGATCGAGCCTTGGCTCAGGGCATAAAGAATGCGTAAAGATCAGGCCCTGCATGGGCAGGGCCTGTGTGGACGGTCACGGTTGCGGGGTGGGCGGCACAGCGTTGCGACTCCAGTCCAGCAACAGGCTGTAGCCCACCGCCAGCAACGTGGGGCCGATGAACAAGCCGATGAAGCCGAAGGCGATCAGCCCACCGAACACGCCGAGCAGCACGATCACCAGCGGCAAGTCGCCGCCACGGCTGATGAGGTAGGGCTTGAGCACGTTGTCCACGCCACTGATGACGAAGGTGCCCCAGATACCAAGGAACACCGCCATCCCGTACTCACCCTTCCACACCAGCCAGGCGGTGGCGGGAATCCAGGCCAGCGGCGGCCCCATGGGAATCAGGCTGAGCATGAACGTCACCAGGCCCAGCACGATCGCCCCGGGTATTCCGGCAATGAGGAAGCCGATGAGCGCCAGCAGCGCCTGCGCGGCCGCGGTGCCGATCACGCCGTTGACCACCCGCTGCACGGTGCCGGCCACCAGCAGAATGTAGTAGTCGGCGCGTTCGCCTACCAACCGCTGCAGCAGACGCAGCACGAACGCCGCCAGGCGCGGGCCGTCGCGGTAGAAGAAGAACACGAACACCAGGCTCAGGGTGAGCTCCAGCACGCCGCCGCCGATCTGCGCACTGCGCGCCAGCAACCAGTTGCCGACCTGACCGAAGTACGGCTTGGCCGACGCCAGCAACGCCGCGCCCTGCTGGTCCAGGGACTGCCACCAGGCGACCAGACGCTCACCGACGAAGGGAATGCCAGCCACCCAGTCGGGCGCATCCGGCAGGCCGTCGACCTGGATGTCACGCACGAACAACGTGGCATCGCGCACATGGTCGGCCAGGTTGAAACCCAGCCACACCAGCGGCAAGGCCACCAGCAGAATCCATATGCTCGTAAGGATGCTCGCCGCCAGGGTTTCACGGCCACCCAGCCAGCGGGTGAGCAGGCGCATCAGCGGCCAACTGGCGAAGGCCAGGATCGCGCCCCACAGCAGCGCCGAGATGAACGGCGCCATCACCCACAATGCGGCGCCCAAGAGCGCCAGCAGGAGGATCTGTACCAACAGACGGTCAGTGTTGGCCATGGGGGCTCTCGTTCAACGAATCAGTTCCAGATGCACACCCTCGGTAGGCGCGTTGCCCACCTCCAGACGCGCGTTGCGCACGCCGGCCTTGACCAGTTGCTCGCGCCAGGCCTCGGCCTGTTCGCCGCTGAGGCTGGCGCGCAGGGTACTGTCCAGATTCAGGCTTCGAGCCAGCAATGACACCCAGGCCGGGCGCGGCGCGGCCAGATCGGGGTAGTCGAGCTTGCCGGTGTCGCGCATTTCGCGCAGTACGGTGGCCGGGGTCGGCAGCACCTCGCCCAACGGGCTGTCGGCGACGAATTCCTCGACATGCAGATAGGCACGGCGGTTGCCACGGGTCACGCTGTACAGGGCGACCAGGGTATCGGCCTGCTCGGCCGAGCGGCGCAGCAGGATGAACGCCTGCTGCTCGTCGCCACCGTTGAGACGGGCGCTGCCAAATACGTCGTTGGCCCAGATGCTGGCCTCACCACAGTCGCGGCCCTGGCACCAGAACAGCGGATAACCACCCTCGCGCTGCAGGGCTTCGCGAGCGCTGGTGAAGGCCTCCCGTGCAGTGCGCTCCACAGGCAGTTCATAGGTGACCGAACTGACCTGACCGCGACTTTCCACCTTGCCCTCCACGCGCAACCGGCCGCTGATCTTGCGCACCGGTCCCATGGGGTAGACCCGTTCCTGTTCCACGGCAGGGCGCTGGTCGACCACCCTGGCGTCGGTCGGCACCGGCAGGCTGCCAGCCCAGAGCATGGGGCTGGCGAGGGTGAGGCAGACGGCGATGGCGCCGCGCAGAATCGACGGCGCGCTCATCGGCCGTCCTTGCGGCGAAGGCCGCTGTGAAGTGCCTGGATGTCTGGCATGTGCATGGTTGTCTCCCTGTTCAACCCGCCAAGCCTCGGCACTTGTCCGATGCAAGTCAAGCAAAGCCAAAGAAGCGATTGAAACAGTCTGCAACAAGGGTTGCGCCGTGTTCATCGTTCAGGTGCAGATGGTGTCCGCCGGGCAACACCACCTGCTCGAAGGGTAGCTGCTCCAGCAGCGTTGTGTGCCGAGCCAGCAAGCCTTGCTCGGCGACCACCAGGCAACTCGGACACTGGATGCGCTGGGTGAACGCCATGGCCTGGGCCTCGCTCAGGCGCACCGGCGAGGGCAGCGTCAGACGGCTGTCGCTGCGCCAGCTGTAGCCGCCAGGCACCGGCATCAGCCCCCGCTCGGCCAGCAGCTCGGCCGCTTCGCAACTGACCGCCACCATGCCTTTCATGCGCGCCTGAACGCCTTGCTCGATGGTTGGATACACAGACTTGCGCTTGCCATCCGAACGCAGTTGGGCCTGCAGCGCCATTCCTAGGCGCTCAGCGGCCTCCTGCTCGCCAGCGGTCGGCGGGATCACGCCGTCGATCAGTGCCAGATGACTGATGCGCTCCGGCAGTGCACCCGCGAGCTGGACGCTGATGACCGCCCCCAGCGAATGGCCAAGCAAGCCAAACCGCGCCCAGCCCATCTGCTCGGCGACGCGCAGGACATCGTGTACATAGTCGGCCAGGTGATAACTCGCGCCCACCGGCCGGTGCTGGGAATAGCCGTGGCCAGCCAGGTCGAGCGCGACGATGCGCAGCCCCAGCAGGCGTGGTGCGAGACGGGCGAAGCTGTTGGCGTTGTCGAGCCAGCCGTGCAGGGCGATGACGGGCAGGCCATCGACAGGACCGAAAACATGCGCGGCCAACTCGATATGGCCCAGGTTGAGGCGGATTTCCTCGACACGTGCGCTCATGCCCAGCTCCCGTGTTCAACCTGGCCGAGGATATCGAGCAACTGCTGCACTGCTGGGCCGCCTACCGTCAAAGCGGCGAGTGGTTTGCCACTGGCGCGTGAAGAAACAGCGTGGGTGCGAGCGAAGAACAGGAGCTGGGACATGGACGCCGGATCCAAAGCAGATTTCGGCCATTGTCGACAAGCTGCCAACGCATCACAACATTCGGATAGGTCATCGCCTAAGGCGATCAGGTCAGGTGCCGCCGTGCAGACGGCCCAGGGCGCGCTGCAGACAGGCCTTGATGTAGGTCAGTTGGCTGTCGAGCGCTTCACAGGCTCGCTGCAGGTCGGCTGGACTCAACTCGGCCCGCGCCAGCGCCAGGCAACTGGTCTGTACCCCACTTGATACTTGCATGCACGACGCCTGAAGCCTTTGCAGCTCCTGTGCGGCATGCCTGGAAGCCGCCGAGACTTGGCCGCTTTCGAGCTTGCCCAGCACATGGTAAAGACGCGCCTCGGCGGCTTCGCGCAGCAGGCTGTGCTCGGCAAAATCCAATGCCACCCCGGCGTCGAGCTTGCCAATCGTCGGCTGTAGATCCAGAGACCGCATCAACTCCCGTTGCAGACCACTCATAGACGAAACTCCCTGATATCAGCCATGACTGTCACAGACGCTAGCAAGCGAACCTCGCGGCTCACAACTGACAGAAATGCCAGTTGCCACAAGCAGGTCAATCCGGGTGGTCGAGTGCCTGCAAGGTCATCAGGCCTGCGAGCGGCCAGTCACCCTCCAACTGCGCCAGGGAAGCCGTACTCATCGGCGCAGGGGACTGCGTATGACCCTGTTCCAGCAGGCTCACCAAGCTACCCACCAAGGGTTGGTGACTGACCAGCAACACCTGTTCCAACCCCAACCGCTCGATTTCGCCGATGACCTGCGCCGCATCGCTTTCAGGTGTCAGCCAAGGCACGGTGCGCACTGGCTCGGTGAAACCGAGGGTGTCGTGCACCAGCGCGGCGGTCTGCTGGGCCCGTACGTAGGGGCTGGCAATGATCGCTTGCAGGGGCTGTCCCAACAGGCGCGCAGCACTGCGCAACACCTGCTCGCGACCATGGGCGGTGAGCCTGCGTTCGGCATCGGTGTTGGCCCGCGGCTCGGCTTCGCCGTGGCGCAGGATCCACAGCTTCACAGCTTCGGCTCTTCGTCACGCACCGGATGCGGCGCCGGGGGCACCGCATGCGGGGCTTCGCCCTCAGGCGCGCGCGGTGCCGGCCAGTCGGCGAAAGGCCAAGGTTTCTGTTCGGTGTGGAAGCTGCCGAAGCGACCGATTTGCGCCAGGAACTGGCTGAGACTGTCGCCGAAGTTCATCAGGCTGGCGCTGGGTGCGCCGTAGACCAGGCGATAGATCAGTTGCACCAACACCAGGCCGCCGAGCAGCAGTTCGGCCAGTTGCCAGACCACCAGAAAAACCAGCATCCACACGATCCGCAGGATGATCGACTCGCGCTGGGCGTGTTCGGGGGTATCGTTCATGTCTCGCTCCTTGCTCGTGCGGCTCAGTTGAAACCGCTGGTGGAAATGAAATCGACGTCGGTCTTGGGTTCGGCGCGCATCAGGTGCTCGATCACCTGGGCCAGGGTGCGTCCCTCGAACAGGATCGCGTGCAGCCCGGCGACCAGCGGCATGTACACCTGCACCTGCTGGGCCTTGGCCTTGAGCACCTTGAGCGTGTTGACCCCCTCGGCCACTTCGCCCAGGCGGCTGACCGCTTCCTCCAGGCTCAGCCCCTGCCCCAGGGCATAGCCGACCTGATAATTGCGGCTCTTGGGTGACGAGCAGGTGACGATAAGGTCGCCAACCCCCGCCAGACCGAGGAAGGTCATGGGATTGGCGCCCTGACTGACGGCAAAGCGCGTCATCTCGGCCAGTGCGCGGGTGATGAGCATGCTCTTGGTGTTCTCGCCCATGTCCAGGGCCACCGCCATGCCAGCGATGATTGCGTAGACGTTCTTCAGCGCGCCGCCGAGCTCGACGCCGAAGCGGTCGGCGCTGGCGTAGACGCGGAAGGTGCGCCCGTGCAGCACGGCCTGGACCTGCTCGCAGAGCGCTTCGTCCTCGCTGGCGACCACGGTGGCGGTGAGCGCATGTTCGGCGATTTCACGCGCCAGGTTAGGACCGGACAGCACACCGATCCGCGCCTGGGGCGCGATCTCTTCGATGATCTGGCTCATCAGCTTGAACGTCTGCGGCTCGATGCCCTTGGTCAGGCTGATCAGGCCCTTGCCGCTAACCGTCTCGGCATGCGGCGCCAGCACGCTACGCAAGGCACTGGACGGCAGCGCGACGAAAATCAGTTCGCTACCCTGCAGCGTGGCCAGCAGGTCGTTGACCGGCTCGACCCGCTCATGTAGGCGGATACCTTTGAGATACCGTGGATTCTCGCGGTTGACGCGCATGGCCTCGGCCTGTTCCGGATCGCGCATCCATTGACGCACCGGGTTGCCATTCTCCGCCAGCAGATTCGCCACGGCGGTGCCGAAGCTTCCACCTCCCAGCACTGCAACAGGTCGCTGTTCAGTCATATTCAATCCGTCAAAGCCAATAAGTTGAGGGCGACGGCGCATTATAAGGGCAAGCTGCACGCTTCAAGCGACACACGGCAAGAAAAGGCCGTGCCCTTCTCACACGCCGCTCGACGCTTATAGCTTGCCTCTCGACGGCTCGGTTACCATGCGCGGCTCATGTCTGACACAAGGCCGTCACGTGTTCCCTGGCACGCCCCCTGCCCGCCGCTTGCTGTTGCTCACTGCCCTGCTGGGCGGCCCGGCCGTGGCCGACGATCTGTTCATCGACACCGACCTGCCGCAGGTTCTGACCGCCACGCGGCTCAAACAATCCCCGGCGGCGGTGCCCGGCAGCATGACCGTGCTCGACAGCGCGCTGATCCACGCCAGCGGCGCACGTGACGTACCCGAGCTGCTGCGCCTGGTACCGGGGATGATGATCGGCTACGGCGCCGGCAACCAGCCGACCGTCAACTATCACGGCAGCAACGTCAACGATGCTCGGCGCATGCAGGTGCTGATCGATGGCCGCTCGGTGTACCGGGCGGGCCTGGCCACGGTGGACTGGAGCGACATTCCCCTGGCCATCGAAGACATCGAGCGCATCGAAGTGTTTCGCGGCCCCAATACCGTCAGCTACGGCGCCAACGCGCTGATGGCGGTGGTCAACATCCTCACCCGACGCCCTGCCGACAGCCATGGCACGCGCCTGAAGATCACCCGCGGCCAGGACGGCATCAATGACTTCTATGCCAGCCAAGGCCTGGGCTGGGACGGCGGCGACCTGCGCCTGTCGATGTCCGGCCTGCAGGACGATGGCTTCGACAAGAACCAGTACGGTCAGGACTACCGCGACAGCCGGCGCCTGACCCGCTTCAACCTCAGCGTCAGTCACAGCCTGGCCCCGGATCAGACGCTGGACTGGCAACTGGCGGCCAAGGAAGGCAGCAACCAACGGCCGTATACCTACAAACCGGTGTTCCCCTTCGTCACCGGGCGCGGCGACAACGCCGACCTGGACGCCAAGGACTACGCCGGCTCGCTGCGCTGGAGCATCGACTTCAATCCCGAGCACAGCCTTTATGTGCAGGGCTCGGCGCAGCAGTTCGACCGTCAGCAGGTCTGGCGTGCCTGCGACGCGACATTGGCCTTCAGCCCCGAACTGACCCGCCTGTGGCAGCTCGACCCGAATTACGCCGAACGCGTGGCACGCAACGCCAACAACCCGCCGAACAGCCGCGATCCGGTTCTGCAGGGCCTGCGCAACCAGATCAAGAGCCAATGGGACAACGGTGGCAGCCGGGAAGTGTGCGGCGACGTCGACCAGAGCACCCGCGAGACCCGTTATGACCTGGAAATTCAGGACACCCTGAGCCTGACCGACAGCCTGCGCCTGCTCAGCGGCCTCAACTACCGTTATGATCGCGCCGACTCGCAGACCTACTTCAACGGTCGGCTCGACGACCGCACCTGGCGCTTGTTTGGCCAGCTCGAATGGCGCGCTGACGAGCACTGGATCCTGCAAGGCGGCGCGATGTTCGAAAACAGCCAGCTCTCCGGCACGTCCCTGACCCCGCGCGTGGCGGTGAACTACCTGATCACTCCGCGTCAGGGGCTGCGCGCAGTGTACTCCGAGGCCGTGCGCTCGCCGGACATGTTCGAGAATAACGTCAACTGGAGCTACACGGTCCGAAACCTCACGCCCAACGTGCTCGGCCTGCGCGACGGTGAGTACTTCGTCAAGACCCGCGGTCCCGGCAACCTCGACCAGGAGCGCATGCGCTCGCGCGAACTGGGCTACAACGGTTTCTTTTCCGACCTTGACCTGAACCTGGACGTGAAGCTGTTCCACGACGAGATCACCGGCATGATCAGCGAGCCGTTGAAGAACAATCAGTACATCGCCAGCAATGCCAACAGGGCACGCTTCAGCGGCAGCGAAACTCAGTTGGACTGGCGCCTGAGCCCGCGTGACCGCCTGCGCGTGAGCTATGCCTACGTCGATGCCTGGGCGAGCAACCCCGACGACCGCCGCCTCAGCGCACACAACAGCGGTTCGGTCGGCTGGTTGCGCGACTGGGGGTCGGGTTGGTCGAGCGCGCTGTTCTACTACGGGGACGATGCCCTCAATCAATACCGCTACGAGCGTGTCGATCTGCGGGTGGCCAAGCGCATGCGGATTCATGGCAGTTCGGTCGAATTGGCTGCGCTGTGGCAGCAACGCTTGGACGACCAGCCCACGACCGTCGAGCAGAACCGCTATGACAGCCGCCATCGCCTGAGCGTCAGTGCGGAGCTGGAGTTCTGATGCTGCGCATGCTACGGATGCTGGCGCTGTGTCTGTGGCCCATGGGCACGCTGTGCGCCCATGAAATCCTGCTGGTCGGTGGCGATGACACCGCCGGGGTGAGCAGCTTCGTCAGCGCGCTGCAAGCCAGACGCCCTCTCGACCAGGTGCGTTTCCAGACTGTCACGCAGTTGCCCTCGCCCGGCCGACTCGATGTCCAGACGCGCCTGATCCTGCTGGATGAGGCCGCACTCGACTGGCGCCTGCGCGAGCCATCCGGCCCCCTCTCGCTGGCGCTGCGGATCAGCCGGGTTCAGGCGCAACTGCGCCTGGGAAAGTCGCGCCCCGAGTACCTCAGCCTGCTGTGGAGCGATCCGCCACTGGCACGGCAACTGCGCCTGACGCGCTATCTGCTGCCGCAGGCACGACGTATCGGCGTGCTGTATGGACCTGACAGCCGCTTCCTCATCGACGAGTTGCATCAGGCAGCCAATCACATGGGCCTGGAGATCGTCGCCCAGGACTGGGCCGATCTGCGCGACAGTCGCCCTCTGCAGCATGTCCTGGGCAACAGCGACGTGCTACTGGGCATCGACGATCCTCAGTTGTTCAATGCCAAGACCGTCAAGAACCTCTTGCTCAGCAGTTATGGGCGGCAGATGGCGTTGATCGGTCCCAACGCCGGCTTCGTCCGCGCCGGCGCCCTGGCCAGCACCTACAGCGACCAGGACGACTGGCTGGCGGTACTCGATCGCTTGCTCGACCAGCCGCCCACGCGCTGGCCGCGCAGCCTCTATCCCGATCACTTCCGGGTCAGCGGCAATCAGCAGGTGGCCCGCGCCCTTGGGCTGGAGCGCATAGAGCCGAACGCAGCCGAGCTGGTCCTGGCCGAAGGAGAGTCGACACCATGAGCAAGCGCCTGAGCTGGGACATTCATGCCCGCACCCAGATCATCAGCCTGGGGCCGGCGCTGCTGCTCACCTTGCTGCTGATCGGTTTCTTCACCTTCGTACGCTTGCAGGACCTGCGCCAGGAGCTGGACCACACGGGCCAACTGATTGCCAACCAACTGGCACCCGCCTGCGAATACGGGGTGATCTCGGGCAACAATGACGTGTTGGACAGCCTGATGCGCGCAACGCTGAGCATCCCGCACGTGCGTTTTCTGGAGGTGCAGGACAGCCGCAACCACATCCTGGTATACGTCGAGCAGTCCGGGGAAAGTGCCAATCGCGCCCAGCGAGTGGAAGTCTTCCAGGCCCCGATCCGCCTGCAACAGATCCGCCTGGACAACGACTTCCTGCAGCAGGGCAAGACCCCGCCGAGCATCGGCGACGACTATCTCGGTCGAGTGATCGTCGGCATGTCCGACGACGCGTTCAGCGAGCGCCAGCAGGAAATCGTGATCAAGGCCGGCATTCTTGCCCTGTTCGCGCTGGCGTTCACCTTCCTCCTGGCGCGGCGTCTGGCCAGGAGCCTGTCGATGCCGATCAGCGACATGGGCCATGCCGTGAAGGCTATCCAGCAGGGCCAGTTCAACGCGCCGTTGCCGGTGGTCGATGACAGCGAGCTCGGTCATCTGGCGCGGCACATCAACAACCTGGCCAACGCCCTGGATCAGGCCAGCCGCGAGCAACAGCAAACCATCACTGAGCTGATCCAGGCGCGCGAGGAAGCCGAGCGGGCCAACCGTGCCAAATCCGAGTTCCTGGCGATGATGAGCCATGAACTGCGCACTCCGATGAACGGGGTGCTGGGCATGTTGCAACTGCTGGAGACTACTCGGTTGACTCACGAGCAGGCCGAATACACGGCCGTGGCCAGCGAATCCACCGGCCACCTGCTGAAGGTGATCAACGACATCCTCGACTTCTCGCGCATCGAACGCGCGAGCCTGGAACTGGAACACATCGATTTCAATCTCGGCGAGCTGATCTCAAGTAGCGTGCAGTCGTTCCAGCACAGCGCCCAGCAGCGCAACCTGCAGTTACGCCTGCAACTGGCTACTGGTTTGGAACGTCTGCACGTGACAGGTGACCCGACACGTATCCGACAGATTCTGCTGAACCTGGTGGGCAACGCGCTGAAGTTCACCGAGCACGGCGAGGTGCAGGTCGACGCCCGCTGGCGCATGCTCGATCATCAGTTGCTGAGGCTGACCTGCACGGTCCGTGACACCGGCATCGGCATCGACAGCGAGCGGCTGGAGACGATGTTCGAGGCGTTCCAGCAGGCCGATAGTTCTATTTCAAGACGTTACGGCGGTACTGGCCTGGGCCTGTCGATTGCGCGCACCCTGGCCGAACGCATGGGCGGCACGCTACGTGGTGAGAGCAGCATAGGCAGCGGCTCGACCTTCACCTTGGAGATTCCGCTGGTACGCTCTAAACAGCGTGCTGAGCAGCTACTGGAAAGCGAACACAGGGCCACTGCGCTCAGTGATGGCCAACCGATCCTGTTGGTAGAGGACAACCCGGTCAACCAGAGCGTCATCGAAGCCATGCTGCGCAGCCTGGGCTTCGAGGTGGACCTGGCGACGGACGGCGAGCAGGCCGTGACGCTGGCAACCGAAAAAAACTACGCCGCCATCTTGATGGATTGTCGCTTGCCGCATATGGACGGCTACCAAGCCACCCGCTGCATTCGTCTGCATCAGGCTGACGTGCCGATCATCGCCTTGACCGCCAACGCGCTGCCGGGTGATCGCGAGCGTTGCCTGGAGGCTGGAATGAACGATTACCTGAGCAAACCGTTCAAACGCGCCGACTTGCTGCGCACGCTGCAACGCTGGCTGCCGGACCGCACAGCGGCGACTGGCGATAAATGATAAAGTGCGGCAGTCTTAAAGACTGGACAGAGCCTGCAAGGGCCCGGAAAATAAACTTTCAGTGCACACCTGTACTTCTTTTGCCAGGTGCGCTGTGACTTTCACCCCAACGCAATAGTCTACCTGTAGGCTGCCGCCCTGGTATCTGTAGGATTTCAGGCTGGCCAGGAAGATTCATCCCCTGCCACAGGGGGTTATTGAGGAGCTCGCATGACCAAACAACACGCCTTTACTCGGGAAGACCTGCTGCGCTGCAGTCGCGGTGAGCTGTTCGGCCCAGGTAATGCGCAACTGCCCGCCCCGAACATGCTGATGGTCGATCGCATCACTCATATCAGCGAAGAAGGCGGCAAGTACGGCAAAGGTGAATTGGTCGCTGAGCTGGATATCACCCCGGACCTGTGGTTCTTCGCCTGCCATTTCGAAGGCGACCCGGTGATGCCAGGTTGCCTGGGCCTCGATGCCATGTGGCAGCTGGTCGGTTTCTTCCTCGGCTGGCAAGGCCTGCCGGGCCGCGGCCGCGCCCTGGGCTCGGGCGAAGTGAAGTTCTTTGGCCAGGTACTGCCGACGGCCAAGAAAGTCACCTACAACATTCAGATCAAGCGCGTCCTCAAAGGCAAGCTGAACATGGCCATCGCCGATGGCTCGGTCAGCGTCGACGGTCGCGAGATCTACACCGCCGAAGGCCTGCGGGTCGGCGTGTTCACCTCCACTGACAATTTCTAAGGGTTATTCGCATGCGCCGCGTCGTTATCACTGGTCTGGGCATCGTTTCGTGCCTGGGCAATGACAAAGCTACCGTCACCGAAAACCTGCGCAACAGCCGTCCGGGTATCCGTTACAACCCGGAATACAAGGAAATGGGACTGCGTAGCCAGGTTTCCGGCTCCATCGACCTGAATCTGGAAGAGCTGATCGATCGCAAGGTCTATCGCTTCGTCGGCCACGCCGCTGCCTATGCCTACCTGGCGATGCAGGACGCAATCAAGGACGCCGGCCTGACTGAAGAACAAGTGTCCAGCCCGCGTACTGGCCTGGTAGCCGGCTCCGGTGGCGCTTCGACCCTCAACCAGATGGAAGCGCTGGACACCCTGCGCGAAAAAGGCGTGAAACGCGTAGGCCCCTACCGCGTTACCCGCACCATGGGCAGCACCGTTTCGGCGTGCCTGGCCACCCCGTTCAAGATCAAGGGTATCAACTACTCGATCTCTTCGGCCTGCGCCACCTCTGCACACTGCATCGGTACCGCGCTGGAACAGATCCAGTGGGGCAAGCAGGACATCGTCTTCGCCGGTGGCGGCGAAGAAGAGCATTGGAGCCAGTCGTTCCTGTTCGACGCCATGGGCGCGCTGTCGACCAAGCGCAACGAAACGCCCGAGCAGGCTTCGCGCGCCTACGATGCCGACCGTGATGGCTTCGTCATCGCCGGCGGCGGCGGCATGGTGGTGGTCGAGGAGCTGGAACATGCCCTGGCCCGTGGCGCCAAGATCTATGCCGAGATCGTCGGTTACGGTGCTACTTCCGACGGCTACGACATGGTCGCGCCAAGCGGTGAAGGCGCCATCCGCTGCATGCAGCAGGCGCTGTCGACCGTCGATACACCGATCGACTACCTCAATACCCACGGCACCTCCACCCCGGTCGGCGACGTTGCCGAAATGAAGGGCGTGCGTGAAGTGTTCGGCGCCAAGGCACCGAAGATCAGCTCGACCAAGAGCCTGTCCGGTCACTCGCTGGGCGCAGCGGGTGTGCACGAGGCGATCTACTGCCTGCTGATGATGGAAAACAACTTCATCGCCGGCTCGGCCAACATCGACGAGCTGGACCCAGAGGTTGCCGATCTGCCAGTGCTGCGCAAGACTGAAGAGAACGCCAAGATCGATACGGTCATGAGCAACAGCTTCGGTTTCGGCGGCACCAATGCCACCCTGGTGCTCAAGCGCTGGACCGGCAAGTAAGACCGTCGCTACACCTGAAACGCCCCGACCTGGTCGGGGCGTTTTGCTTTCAGGGGATGCCGATCAACCGCGCAGACGCCGCAAACGACGCCGCTGGCGTGCGCACGTGTAGGCCAGGATCAGCACCACCGCCACCAGCACCACCGCCAGGCCAACCAACACTTGGCCATAGCGCGCCATCAGCGCCTGGAAGCCACTGACCTCACGCATGACCTGGAGGGTCGCCGGCCCATCGGCATGCACGATGCTGATGCCCCCTTGGGTGATCTGCGAGAAGTCCGCATCGAAGTACACCCATACGCGACATACGCCACCGGGCTCGATTGCAGGGATCTGAATAATGTTGGTGGCATTTTCGGGAATGCTGTCATCACCGGCATCATCGCGGACCTGCACCAAGCCCTTGGCCGGCAGACGGATCAACACCTTCTGTACAGGTTTGTCGCTGGTATTGCGCAAGGTGACGAACAGCCCAGTACGGTGATCGACCAACCCTGCCTCGAAGGGTTTGGCGAACAGTTGCATGTAGGGCGCTTGAGCCTGGCTGACCAGCGCCTCGACCTGGTCGCGATTCAGTGCGCCTTTAGCCACGGCTTCGACGCCGGCGAACAGTCGCTCGTACTTGAGCTGCTCTCGAGCCTGGCCGATGCGTTCGTTGAACTGACTGGGATAGGTCAGTGCCTCGTAGGCGACATAGGCTTTCAACCCACCCTCATCCTTGAACGAAACGTACAACGCGGCGACAGCGCCCGCCGCGATCAACAGACCCGCGAGGGCCTTTCCGACTTTTTCCCAACTCACCTTGGCGGTTCCTTGTAGCGCGGCACGCGCAGTTGAAGACCGGGGCCAAGCGTGCCAAGTAACGGCTGCCGAGGCAAGCGCTCAGCACGTGCCCACGCCGCTTTAAGTGCAAGCACCACAGCCCCGGCAATGACGCTCCAGGCTGACCGCCCTGCCCTTCAGACGAATCGTTCGACTCGAGCAGGCGTTCGACGCATCAGCACCTTGCCTGCACGGATCGAGACCAGCGCATGCCCCTGGCTGCGAACCATCTCGTAGTCGTCGGCGGCAGACAGCACCAGCAGGTTCGCCGGGCGCCCGACTGCGATGCCGTAGCGCTCGCCCAGATTCAAGGTACGCGCACTGTTGTCGGTGACCAGATCGAGCGCGCGCTGCAGATCCTCGTAGCCGAGCATATGGCAGATATGCAGACCCGCTTCGAGCACGCGCAGGATGTTGCCGTTACCCAGTGGATACCAGGGGTCGACGATCGAATCCTGGCCAAAACAGACGTTCAGCCCGGCACGGTCGAGCTCGGCTACGCGGGTCACACCGCGCCGCTTGGGAAAGCTGTCGAAACGTCCCTGCAAATGAATGCTTTCGGTGGGGCAGGATACGAAGTTGATGCCCGACATCTTCAACAGACGAAACAGCTTGTAGCAGTAGGCATTGTCATAGGAGCCCATGGCCACGGTATGGCTGGCAGTGACCCGAGCCCCCATGTCGCGCACACGGGCTTCTTCGGCCAGCACTTCAAGAAAGCGCGACTGCGCATCGTCGGTCTCGTCGCAATGAACATCCACCAGGCAGCCAGTGCGCTCGGCCAGGTCCATCAGGAACTTGACCGAGGACACGCCCTGATCGCGGGTGTTCTCGAAATGCGGAATACCACCCACCACATCGGCGCCCAGCGCCACCGCCTCGGTCATCAGGGCCCGCCCGTTGGCGTACGACTCGATGCCTTCCTGAGGAAACGCCACGATCTGCAAATCGATCAGATGACGCACCTCCTCGCGCACCTCGACCATGGCCTTGAGCGCCACCAAGGTCGGATCGGTGACGTCGACATGAGTGCGCACATGCTGGATGCCGTGATCCACCAGCGCGCCTATGGTCTTCTTGGCCCGCGCCTTGATGTCTTCGTGGGTAGTAATAGCCTTGCGCTCGGCCCAACATTCGATGCCTTCGAACAACGTGCCGCTCATGTTCCAGCGCGGCTCACCGGCTGTCAGGGTGGCATCGAGGTGGATATGCGGCTCGATGAAAGGCGGTATCACCAAGTTCTGTGCCGCGTCGATATCCTCGGCACTGCTCGGTTCAATCTTCGCCGGTTGGAGCTCGATGGCGGCAATGCGCTCGCCGCTCACCCGGACTGTGAACAGCCCGGTCTTGCCGCGCAGGCGGGCGTTGATGATGTTCATGGCGTTACTCCTGGCCTTGGCTATTACGCTCGCGCCAGAGCGACGGCGCGATAAAAGCATTCATGCGTGACGATCGCGCATGGAAGGTATTGACGATGACGAACGCAGGGGAGTCTAAGCAGCCCCGGCACAGGCCTAGCGTTTGGCTTGGACCGCAGGCTGTATTCGCGCTCTGAACTCAAGCAGAACGACATAACACAGTGCCGAGGCGCCGATTCCCACCAGCGGTGCGACCCACGGCGAGCTATAGGCCAACACCGCCCCCAGAGCATAAGCGAAAAGACCTGCGCGGTTGTAGCGCGGCAGCTTGACCGAAGCCAAGGTGGGATAGTGGCCGCGATAGCGGTACCAGAAATCGGCCATGATCACGCCACCGACCGGCGGAATGATCGAGCCTAGCAAAACCAGGAAAGGAATCAGCCACTCGTACATACCGCCTATCGCCAGCACAATGCCGACACCTGCGGCGAGCAGCGTAGCGGTGCGTCGTCGCTCACTGCGTGCCAGGTGGCAACTGGCGGCTGCCACGTTATAGAGGGTCGGGCCTTGGATGGTCCAGAGATTCAGGCACAGCATCACCACCGCGGCGAATGACAGCCCTTGCAGCATCATCACCTCGACGATATCAGCTTGCTGATAAACCATCGCGCACCAAGCCCCCGCGACCACCATCAAGCCGTTGCCTACGAGAAACGCCACCACGCTGGCGGCTACCGCAGCCCGTGCGTTGCGCGACAATCGGGTCCAGTTGGTGGCCTGTGTCGCGCCACTGGCGAAGGTGCCGAACACCATGGTCACGGCGGCCGAGAAGCTCATGCTCTCATGCGGCACCACGGCCAGCAGCCCGGAAAACCCGCCCGCATCGCGTGTGGCGATGACCATCGAGATCACCAGCAGCGCGAACATCAAAGGCACCGAGACGCGTGACAACCCGTCAAGCCCCTTGAAACCGATGATCGCAGTGACACTGAAGCCCAACCCGAACAGCACCATCAAGACCGGAGTGAAGCCCTCTGCCAACCCCAGCAGCTTGACCAATACGATCGCCACCGTTGCCGTGCCCCAGGCGTACCAGCCCAGCTCTGCGAAACCGAGCAAGAAGTCGGAAAGGCGGCTGCCCGCCTCGCCGAAGCAGAAACGCCCCATCAACACGGTATTCAGGCCACTGCGCGAGGCGATGAACGCCAGGCTCGCGGCATAGGCGGCCAACAGAATGTTGCCAATCGTCGCTATCCAGAGCATGTCGGCGAAGGTAAACGCCATACCGAGCTTGCCCCCGGCGAACATGGTGCCGGTGAAGAACGTGAAGCTGAACAGGATCATGGCAATGGGAAGCAGGCCCTTGCGGGCTGCTGGAGGGGCTTCGGTCAGAGAAAATTCGCCGGATGAACTCATGATTGGAGTAGTCCAAGAGTGAGGATTCCAACAGGCAGAGCAAGATACGGGCCGGGCTGGGCTGGACAATGCGCGCGGGTGCTCAGGCGCAAGCCAGCTTCACTTGATATGAACACTCCACACAGTGCATCGCTTTAGAAAATGAAGGCGTTTATGCCCTACTGTGAAGCGTGAATGCACGTTTGAAAGGCGGTCAATGGTCGCGCTCTACGCTGGCACCACCAAAGAGACGTTCAGCCTCCTGGTTCAGATCGATACCCTTTTCTTTGGCAATGCTGATCGTCATTGCCCATCGGGTCCTGTCTCGACGAAAGACGGCGTAGCGTTTGACCGCCTGCCGATGACGACCACTGTTTATCACCAGCAACGCCAACAATGGGAGCATCAGCGCTACCCCCAGGATGGCCATCCCGTGACCCGGGGCATGAAACGCGAGCGTGAGGGCCATGCACAGCACCAGTAACACCACATTGATCCACACACCCCAACTGCGCCCGCGTACGACGAGCATGAACGCGAGCCCCATGACCACGCCGCCAAAAACGGTCGCAAAGAATGCAACCTTGAGCACGTGCTCATGACCGCGCCATGGAACTGGAGTAGTGATGATCCACGTGACCGCCAGCGTTGCCATTACCAGTATGTGGGCGAGCAATATCACCCAGCCAAAACGACGAATGAAGACCCGCGTTTCGTTCGTATTCAGCATTTCGACATCACCTTGAGCCCTTGGATACTCGTCTGTGGCGCATTGTAGCGCGGTCACTGGCGGTGAAGCTTGCGGCGAGGGGATTGCCAAGTCAGGCCGATAGAACGACGCTGTCAGGCATGAGTGATTGCTTCAGGGCTTGGGGCCCTCTGGCGCTGACTGATCACCGCGCATTTGTGCCACCTGGCCGTCGATCATGGCCTTGCTCATGCCGCTGAGGTAGAAGGTGGCGCGCATCAACACGGCGGCTTCACGGGGGTGATTGATGGCCCGACGGGTGAGCTCGGTCACGCAACCCATGATGGCGGAAATTTCCATGAGCGTGTCCTTGGCCGGCAGGCCAGGTATCGCCTGCACCCAGTCCATCCTCGGCTTTCGGCGCAAGCGGTCCATGGCGCTGATGACCTTGAGCTCAGGCCCCTTGGATGATTGATCGTCACTGCCCATATATCCTCCTGGAAATCGTCATGAAGTGCTTGCCACACTTCCTCGTCCTAGCTCAACCAGACTCACGCGAACCCGGCGTGCGTCTCTGCCCGTGGGCTGAGGCAGGATGAGGAAATGCAGCAAGCAGACGAAGCCTAGAGGGCCTCTGGACAAGGCACAACGGCTCAACACGGGGAAATAGCGTCATGGGAAAAGCCCTACGCGACACTCGGAAGGTTCACCCGAATCGAAGTCGCCCCTCAGCTGAAATGCCGCCCGAGACTATCCGATGGAACGTCCCAGCCCTTGAGACCTCCCACACTAACGCAGGCCAAAAGCGCGCTGCCCACGAAGATCTGGAGGACCACTCGCATGTACAAGATCCTGATGGTGCTGACTTCCCACGACCAACTCGGCGATACCGGTCAGAAAACCGGCTTCTGGCTCGAGGAGTTCGCCGCGCCGTATTACGTGTTCGTCGATGCCGGCGCGGAGATCACCCTGGCTTCGCCCAAGGGCGGCCAGCCGCCGCTCGACCCGAAGAGCGACCAACCCGATGCCCAGACCGAAGCCACCGAACGCTTCCGAGGTGATACCCAGGCACAGATGGCGCTGGCCGACACCGTACCGCTGGGCGAGATCGATCCTTACGATTTCGACGCCGTGTTCTACCCGGGCGGCCACGGCCCACTCTGGGACCTGGCCCAGGACAAGGACTCAATCACCTTGCTGGAAGCGTTCTATGCGGCCAACAAACCCATTGCCGCGGTCTGCCACGCGCCCGGCGTACTGAAGCGGGTGAAGGCGCCCGACGGCACGTCGGTGATCGATGGCAAGCGCGTCACCGGCTTCACCAACAGTGAAGAACACGCCGTCGGCCTGACCGACGTGGTGCCATTCCTGGTAGAAGACATGCTAAAGGCCCAGGGTGGCGAGTATTCCAAGGCGGCCGACTGGGCCAGTTACGTGATCGAAGATGACCATCTGATCACCGGTCAGAATCCTGCCTCATCGCACGCCACGGCCGAGGCACTGCTCAAACGCCTGGCCAAAGAGCCGCACGCCTGATAAGCACAGGTGTTGCGTAGGCACGCACGGACCTGCGCAACACGGTTCATACGATAAGCGTGCTCATCGACGCTTTGGTAATAGTGCCAGGAAGTTGTCCCTCGCCACTTGGCGGGCCACGGCTTCGGGCAACGCATCCAGAAACACGTCGAAGCCATGCATCTGCTCGCCTACGCTGGCGAACCGGCCCACCACATCCGAACCCAACATGAATCGATCCGGGAAGCGCTCCACCAGCGCCAGCCAGGCCTTGCGGGGTTTTCCCTGCTCATCCAGCAGATAGGGCTGACGCATGCTCCAGGACAAATCGATGTAGAGGTTGGGGTAGGCTTCGAGCATGCGCTCGAGGGTGGGCAGAATGAAGTCCATCTGGGTCTGGTGACGATGGATCTCCAGACTGGTGCCAGCGTGGGCCCAAATGAATCGGGTATGCGGATGATCGCGCAGCGGCTCTTCGATCTCCGCCAGATACAGCGGGTTACGCTCGCGTTTGGAGGTGATGTTGGAGTGCACCATCACCGGCAGATCCCGCTCAGCAGCCAGGTGATAAATTCGCGCCATCGCCTCGTTGTTGGCCCGGGGCGTATCGCCGCTGGTCAGCGCCGTCAGGTCATCGTGGCGGGTGAACACCTCGCCGATGCCTTGCCAGAAATCGGGATACAGTTCGAGCATGCGCTCGACATGGCTGACCGCGTTCTTGTCCACCGGATTGATCCCGGAAAGAAACGGATGAAAGCGTTTGCGCTGTTCGGCGGGCAGTTTCTGCACCGCCGCCGCGACGTGAATGTCGGTGGCACTGAACCAGTACGCTTCGGCATCGTCGCCGGCGTAATAGCGAGGACGCTTGGGTTCGTCCTCGTGCCATTTCTTCGCCACCGGAATACCGGAGATCATCGCGTGATCGACCCCTGCTTGATCCATGGCCCGTAGCAAGGCGGGCATGCCTTCACTTTCCTGGAAGAAGTCGACGTAATGCAGGTGGGCATCGCTGTAGCGATAATCGCGAGCCTGCACCGTTGGGCACAGGCTGGCGGAAAACAGCAGGCAGGCCAGTGCTCTGGCGATCATGGGGCAACGTCCTGATGGCAATCGAAGCAGCGTAGACCACCGCCGCGGGCCGATCGTTCAGGACTGCCACTTCACGCCTTGAACACTTCCTCGAGCAGGTTGTGCATCGAGCGGAACGCACGCTCCGAGGTGCGTCGATCGTACTGCATCTTGCCCGGCACGTTGGCGGTAGGATCGGTGAAGGAATGCACCGCACCGCCATAGCTCAGCAGTTGCCAATCGACCTTGGCCGCGTTCATTTCGGCCTCGAATGCCGGCAGTTGTTCGGCGGGTACCAGCGGGTCGGAGGCGCCGTGCAGCACGAGTACCGAGCCCTTGATACGCGAAGCGTCTTCAGGCCTAGGCGTATCGAGGGTGCCATGGAAAGACACCGTCGCCTTGAGGTCCGCGCCACTGCGTGCCAACTCCAGTGCGCAGCACCCACCGAAGCAGAAACCGAACGCGCCCGCTTTACCAGGCGCCAGGAGCGCCTTGGACTGGCCGAGCAACTGCGCCAAGGCCTCATGCATACGTTTGCGCAACTCGTCGCGGTCATTCTTCAACGGCATCATCGCCGCCCCCGCCTCTTCAGCATTCGACGGACGCACGCCCTGCCCGTACAGGTCGGCGATCAAGACCACGTAGCCTTGTTCGGCCACTTCCTTGGCGACGCGCTCAGCCACTTCGCCGATACCCATCCAGTTCGGTGCCATCACCAACGCAGGCCGTGCGGCCGCCCCTGGCTCAAAGACCAGGCGGCTCTCATAGCTGCGGCCGGACAGGTGATAGACCAGCGACTCGACGATTACCTTGCTCATCATGCATTCCTCAGGCTTGACCAAAAGAAAAGCCCGCCGAAGCGGGCTTTGCGGTGCGTCATCTCAAGCAGACAGCTCGACCAGCAGCTTGTTCAGGCGGCGCACATACGCTGCCGGATCCTTGAGGCTGTCGCCAGCGGCCAAGGCCGCCTGGTCGAACAGAATGTGCGACAGCTCCGAGAAGCGATCTTCGCTCTGTTCGTGATCGAGCTTCTCGATCAGCGGGTGAGTCGGGTTGAATTCGAAGATCGGCTTGGAGTCCGGCACCTTCTGACCGCTGGCTTCGAGGATCTGGCGCATCTGCAGACCCAAGTCCTGCTCGCCGATGGCCAGGATCGCCGGAGAATCGGTCAAGCGGTGCGATACGCGCACTTCGGCAACGCTGTCGCCCAACGCCGTTTTCAGGCGCTCGACAAGACCCTCCTTGTCCTTGGCCACTTCTTCCTGGGCTTTCTTGTCCTCTTCGGAATCCAGATTGCCCAGGTCCAGGTCGCCACGGGCGACATCGACGAAGCTCTTGCCATCGAATTCGGTGAGATAGCTCATCAGCCACTCATCGATACGGTCGGTGAGCAGCAACACTTCGATGCCTTTCTTGCGGAAGACTTCCAGGTGCGGGCTGTTCTTGACCTGCGCGTAGGACTCGCCAGTGAGGTAGTAGACTTTGTCCTGCCCTTCCTTGGCGCGGGCCAGGTAGTCGGCCAGGCTGACGCTCTGCTCGCCGCTGTCGTCGTGCGTGGAGGCGAAGCGCAACAGACCAGCGATCTTTTCCTTGTTGGCGAAATCTTCGGCCGGACCTTCCTTGAGCACCTGGCCGAAATTCTTCCAGAAGCCCTTGTACTGTTCCGGTTCGTTCTTCGCCAACTTCTCCAGCATGTCCAGCACGCGCTTGGTCAGGGCCGACTTCATCGAATCGATGATCGGATCCTTCTGCAGGATTTCACGCGAGACGTTGAGCGACAGGTCGTTGGAGTCGACCACACCCTTGATGAAGCGCAGGTACAGCGGCAGGAACGATTCGGCCTGGTCCATGATGAACACGCGCTGCACGTACAGCTTCAAGCCGCGCGGTGCTTCGCGCTGGTACAGGTCGAACGGCGCACGTGCCGGCACGTACAGCAGCGAGTTGTACTCCAGCTTGCCTTCGACCTTGTTGTGACTCCAGGCCAGCGGGTTTTCGAAATCATGGCCGATGTGCTTGTAGAACTCCTGGTACTCCTCGTCCTTGATCTCGGTACGCGGGCGGGTCCACAGCGCGCTGGCGCGGTTGACGGTTTCCCACTCTTCAGCAGGCTGCTCTTCGCCTTCGGCTACGGCCGATTGCTCTTTTGGCAACTGGATCGGCAACGCGATGTGGTCGGAATACTTCTTCACCACATTGCGCAGGCGCCAGCCGTCGGCGAACTCCTGCTCATCCTGCTTCAAGTGCAGGACGATGCGCGTGCCGCGCTGCGGCTTGTCGATGGTCGCGACTTCGAAGTCGCCCTCGCCCTTGGACGACCAATGCACGCCTTCGGCGGCAGCAGTGCCAGCACGGCGACTGTAGACATCGACTTTGTCGGCAACGATGAACGCGGAATAGAAGCCCACGCCGAACTGGCCGATCAGGTGCGAGTCCTTCTTCTGATCACCGGTGAGGTTCTTCATGAAGTCGGCCGTGCCGGACTTGGCGATGGTACCCAGGTGGGTGATGACATCCGCGCGGCTCATACCGATGCCATTGTCTTCCAGGGTGACCGTGCCGGCTTCCTTGTCGAAGCTCAGGCGAATCTTCAGATCGGCATCGCCCTCTAGCAACTCGGGCTTGGCCAGGGCTTCGAAACGCAGCTTGTCAGCAGCGTCGGAGGCGTTGGAGATCAATTCGCGCAGGAAGATCTCCTTGTTCGAATACAGCGAATGAATCATGAGGTGCAGCAGTTGCTTGACCTCGGTCTGGAAGCCCAGGGTTTCTTTTTGAGTCTCCACACTCATCGTCTTCACACTCCGATCTGTTGGTCATTGCGCCCCAGGCGTCGAGCCTGATGGGCGGATGTTCAGCAGATGGGGGCATGGCTGGCTATTTCAAGGGTGGCTGCGGCTGGATCTTGAAATGCGCCCGGGCCGTGGCGATGGGCGAGCCGCGCTCGCCCTGCCAGGCGGTGATCGACACATTGGTCACCCGCCGCCCCTGGCGCCACAGCTGGCATTGGGCGAAGGTGTCGCGGTAATGGCCGGCGCGCAGGTAATCGATGGAGAAGTCGATGATCTTCGGAATACTCAGGCTGTCACTGAAGATCAACAGGTACAGGGCGGCTGAAAGCTCCATGAAACCCGCGATCACGCCGCCATGAATGGCCGGGAGCAGCGGGTTGCCGATGTTGTCGGGGTTGGCGGGCAGACGAAACAGCAGATCATCGCCCTCGCGCTGACATTCGATGCCGATCAGCCCGGCGTAGGGAATCAGTGCCAATAACGGCGCATAGTCGCCGCGTGCATGCGCCTCTGTCAGTTGCTGGCGTATCGGCGCAGGGATCATGCCTGCCCCTCGCCCATGCGCGCGGCAAAACTCAGGCCTCCGCGCGCCTCACCACCTAGACGCATGAAGGTGCCTACGACCTGGCAGATCGGCTGCGCCGGGTCGTCCTGGTAAGCGCTACCTCGAGTGAAGATCACATCGCGGGTCACCCGGTAGCAGTGCGCATGACCGTAAAGGTCCAAACCTGGCTTGGCCGGGTGCATGTAGTCGATACGCAGATCCAGCGTCGGACAGACTTCGAATTTCGGCAGCACGCACAGCGTGGCCATGCCGCAGGTGGTGTCCAGCAACGTGGTGAGCGCCCCGCCATGCACGGCGCCGGTCTGCGGATTGCCCACCAACCTGTCCGACCAAGGCAGCACCAAGGTCATACCCTGCGCGTCGGCATGCTGCACCCGCATCTGCAACTGTTGGCAATGCCGCAGCGCCGACAGGAATCGCTGCGACATTGCCATCAGCGTACTGAGCTCTGTAGGGGTTGGATTCATGACCAGAGCGCTCCATGTTGTACTGGCCCACAGGGCCTGGAAAAAGTCGAGGCGAGTGGCGTGTTTATATATCTGCACGCTGCATTGAACTTCTCACACACCGCCGAACTCGAAGGTTTCAACTCACTTATTCCACAAGGAGAAACATCCCATGCGTAAACCTTTCGCTTTTGCTCTGATGCTGGCCGCTGCCATGGGTCTGGCTGCATGCGACAAGTCCAGCGAAGATAAAGCTCAGGACGCACAGAAACATGCCGAGCAGGCCCAGGAAAAGATGGGCGAAGCTCAGGATAAAGTGAACGACGCCGCCAAGGAAAATGCCGAAGCTGCCAAAGATCAGGCTGAAGCGCAGCAGAAGGCCGTCGAGGAAGCTCAGCCGTCCAACCCGGCGCCGACCACCGCTCCTGCTGAACCTGCCAAGCAGTAATTCAAGCGAAACAAGAAAACCCGACAATGTCGGGTTTTTTTATGGCCGCGACTTAACGGTGAAACGTTTCACTCGGGAAGTGCAAACTCTTGTTCTTGCCGAAACGACTACTGAACGTGCGCGTTTCGCGCTAGAGCAACTTCTCCCCGTACCCCCCTCGCCTGGCGACTGTCGCTTACTCGCATAAAAAAACCCTGCAGTCTGACGATTGCAGGGTTATGGATGGGCACTTCACTCAGTGGCTGTGTAACGTATAGCCGTTACCACTGGCACCCTTCGATCTGTCAGGCCAAGGCTTCGCGTGGTTTGCCAAGAAGGCGGTCGCACGCCACGGCAACAACCAACGTCGCTACCGAAGGCACCAGCCAGGCCAGTCCCTGATCACTCAGCGGCAGGTGTGCCAGGAAGTCAGGCAACATATGGGCGATGTCGCTGCCCTTGATCGCATCGACGATGCCGAAGATCAGCGAAACCAGCATCACCGGCGCGAGAATACGCGTCGGCGAATTCCACAGGTCGTTGACGAAGCTGAGCCCGACTACCACGATGCACGGCGGATAGATCGCAGTGAGCACCGGGATCGAGAACATGATCAGCTTGGTCAAGCCAAGATTGGACACCAGCAGCGAGAACCCGGCGAGGATCACCACCAGCGCGCGATAGGACAGCGGCAGCATCTGGCTGAAATACTCGGCGCAGGCACAGGTCAGGCCTACGGCGGTGACCAGGCAGGCCAGCGCGATCAGCACGGCGAGGAAACCACTGCCCAGCGAGCCGAAGGTATGCTGAACATAGGCATGCAACACAGCAGCCCCATTGCTGGCGCCGGCAGCAATCTCGTGGCTACCCGCCCCCAACCGGAACAGACTGATATACACCAGGGCCAGGCCGACCCCAGCGATCAGCCCGGCGATGATGGCATAGCGGGTGATCAACTTCGGCGACTCGACACCACGCGAGCGAATGGCGTTGACGATGACAATGCCGAATACCAGAGCGCCCAAGGTGTCCATGGTCAGATAACCATCGGAGAAGCCTTTGGAAAACGCCGCGGCGGCATAGGCAGGTTGCGCCTCGCCGATACCGCCGGCTGGCAGCATGAAGGCTGCGATACCCAGTACCGCCAGGGCGATGATCTTCAGCGGTGCGAGGAAACGTCCGACAGTATCGAGCAGCTTGCCCGGATACATCGACACCGCCAGCACTACGATGAAATACACCAGGCTGTAAATGAACAGCGCCAGTGGGCTCTCGCCGGTCAGGGGTGCAACGCCTACCTCGAAGGAAACGGTCGCCGTGCGCGGCGTGGCGAACAACGGCCCCACCGACAGGTAGCAGACAGCAGCCAGCAGGCCACCACAGAACTTGCCGATCGGACTGCTCAGCGCATCCATGCCGCCGCCGACCTTGGCCAGCGCCACCACGGTGATGACCGGGAGGCCCACGGCCGTGACCAGAAAGCCCAGCGCCGCCATCCACACATGCGGCCCGGACTGCAGGCCGACGATAGGGGGGAAGATGATATTGCCCGCACCCACGAAAAGCGCGAACGTCATAAAGCCAAGTGCCAGGATATCCTGGCCTTTTAACACTTTCATTTAAGGAAGTACCACACTGCTGAAATCGGGGTTCGAGAGGGGATTTCCACATGGATGGCGGAAATGCTGCCCGGCCTGATGAGCCAGACCCGTTTAGCGTGTCGTTCCCTTTTGGGGTACGGGCACAGAGTGACGCGTAGGGTACAGAATTTGGCCAGCAAACGCACTGTAGCGGTGCAGCTTGTCCGATGTGCGTACATGTTTGTCGTTTAAGCGACCGATGACGTAGGGATTATTCCAGAGACGCGGAAAGCTTCTGTATGAAGGATCCTGTTAACCATGAGGAAAAATCCTAGAGCTACAGGACAGAAACGACAAAGGCCACCCGAAGGTGGCCTCTGTGCGCGTGGGGGGTACAGCGAGTTGCTTACTTCTTGGCTTCCCAGCCAGTCAGCTCGGCCAGGGCCTTGCCGATGTCTGCCAGGGAACGCACGGTCTTGACACCAGCGTCCTGCAGGGCAGCGAACTTCTCGTCCGCAGTGCCTTTGCCGCCGGAGATGATGGCGCCAGCGTGGCCCATGCGCTTGCCTGCAGGCGCGGTAACGCCCGCAATGTAGGAAACGACCGGCTTGGTAACGTTAGCTTTGATGTAGGCAGCCGCTTCTTCTTCAGCCGAACCGCCGATCTCGCCGATCATGACGATCGCTTCGGTCTTCGGATCTTCCTGGAACAGCTTCAGGATGTCGATGAAGTTGGAGCCCGGGATCGGGTCGCCACCGATGCCGACGCAGGTCGACTGGCCAAAGCCGGCGTCGGTGGTCTGCTTGACCGCCTCATAGGTCAGGGTGCCGGAACGCGAAACGATACCGACCTTGCCTGGCAAGTGAATGTGGCCTGGCATGATGCCGATCTTGCACTCGCCCGGAGTGATGACGCCTGGGCAGTTAGGACCGATCAGGGTCACGCCCAGTTCGTCGCACTTGACCTTGGCGTCCAGCATGTCGAGGGTCGGGATGCCTTCGGTGATGCAGACGATCAGCTTGATACCGCCGAAGGCCGCTTCGAGGATGGAGTCCTTGCAGAACGGAGCCGGAACGTAGATGACCGAAGCGTCAGCACCGGTGGCTTCCACGGCTTCCTTGACGGTGTTGAACACCGGCAGGCCCAGGTGGGTGGTGCCGCCCTTGCCTGGAGTGACGCCGCCAACCATCTTGGTGCCGTAGGCGATGGCTTGTTCGGAGTGGAAAGTACCTTGCGAGCCGGTGAAGCCCTGGCAGATGACTTTGGTGTCTTTATTGATCAGGACGCTCATTACTTGCCCTCCGCAGCTTTGACAACTTGTTGAGCAGCGTCGGTCAGGCTGGTTGCCGCAATGATGTTCAAACCGCTTTCTGCCAGTACTTTAGCGCCCAGTTCGGCGTTGTTGCCTTCGAGGCGAACAACCACCGGCACTTTCACGCCGACTTCTTTGACTGCACCGATGATGCCTTCGGCGATCATGTCGCAGCGCACGATACCACCGAAGATGTTGACCAGAACGGCCGCGACATTGCTGTCGGACAGAATGATCTTGAACGCCTCGGTCACGCGCTCTTTGGTAGCACCACCGCCCACGTCGAGGAAGTTGGCCGGTTTGCCGCCGTGCAGGTTGACGATGTCCATGGTACCCATGGCCAGGCCAGCACCGTTGACCATGCAGCCGATGTTGCCTTCCAGCGCGACGTAGTTCAGTTCGAACTTGGCAGCGTGGGCTTCACGGGCGTCGTCTTGCGACGGATCGTGGAACGTCTTCAGCTTGGGCTGACGGTACATGGCGTTGGCATCGATGTTGATCTTGGCATCGAGGCAGTGCAGGTCGCCGTCGGCCTTGATCACCAGCGGGTTCACTTCCAGCAGGGCCAGATCGTGATCCTTGAACAGCTTGGCCAGGCCTACGAAGATCTTGGCGAACTGCTGAACTTGCTTGCCTTCCAGACCCAGCTGGAACGCCAGCTCGCGACCCTGGAACGGCTGAGCGCCGACCAGCGGGTCGATGGTAGCCTTGAGGATCTTCTCGGGGGTGTCGTGGGCAACCTTCTCGATGTCCACGCCACCTTCAGTGGAGGCCATGAACACGATGCGGCGGCTCGAGCGATCCACGACAGCGCCCAGGTACAGCTCCTTGGCGATGTCAGTGCAGGACTCGACCAGGATCTTGGAGACTGGCTGACCGTTGGCATCGGTCTGGTAGGTCACCAGATTCTTGCCCAACCACTGCGCAGCGAACGCCTTGGCGTCTTCTTTGCTGCGAACCAGCTTGACGCCACCCGCTTTACCGCGACCACCGGCGTGAACCTGGGCTTTTACCACCCACTCGGAACCACCGATCTTGTCGCAGGCTTCTGCGGCTTGTTCAGGGGTATCGACCGCGAAACCCTTGGAAACTGGCAGGCCGTACTCAGCGAACAGCTGTTTACCCTGATACTCGTGAAGATTCATGCTTTTTACCGTCTTCGTTAGGTACTGCGCTTCGGCGCTGCGCTGTTTCCAGCGCCGCGCCACCTGTGACCGTTAACCCCGGATTGTTCCGGTGGCCCGGTCCGGCGGACATTCCGCGGTGGATCTTGCGCGCAAGACCCACGACGGGCAGCCCGCCGTGGTTTTTATAATTAACGCTTTTTACGGTTGGCCACGTGAATGGCGCCGCCATTCACAGCCAGCGCGGCTTCATGCAGCGCTTCGGACAAAGTCGGGTGGCTGAACACCATCATGCCCAGGTCTTCGGCACTGGTGCCGAATTCCATGGCGATAGCGCCCTGCTGAACCAGCTCGGCAGCCGATGGGCCGATCACGTGAACGCCCAGCACACGGTCGGTCTTGGCATCGGCGATGACCTTGACGAAACCACCGGTGTCGTTCGCCGCCATCGCACGGCCGCTGGCCGCGAACGGGAAGGTGCCCACGTTAACCTCAACGCCTTCGGCTTTCAATGCCTGCTCGGTCTTGCCGACCCATGCGATTTCCGGGTGGGTGTAGATCACCGACGGGATCAGGTCGTAGTTCATCTGGGCCTTGTGACCCTTGATGCGCTCGACGACCATGATGCCCTCTTCCGAGGCCTTGTGCGCCAGCATCAGGCCACGCACCACGTCGCCGATGGCATAGACGCCTGGGACGCTGGTGGCGCAGTAGTCGTCAACGTAGATGTAGCCACGCTCGTCGATATTGACGCCGCTGTCGACGGCCAGCAGGTCAGTGGTCACAGGACGACGGCCCACGGCGACGATCAGCTTGTCGAAGGTGATCTTCTGCTCGCCTTCGGCGTTGGTGTAGGTGACTTCGACTTCTTCACCAGTGACTTTCGAACCGGTGACCCGTGCACCCAGCTTGATGTCCAGACCTTGCTTGGTCAGGGTCTTCTGGGCTTCCTTGGAAACCGCGGTGTCGGCGGCCATCAGGAAAGTGTCCAGAGCTTCCAGGACAGTCACTTCTGCGCCCAGGCGAGCCCAGACCGAACCCAGCTCCAGACCGATCACGCCGGCACCGATTACGCCCAGGCGTTTAGGCACGGCCTGGAATTCCAGCGCGCCGGTAGAGTCGACGATGACTTTCTGGTCGACTGGCGCCGGTGGGATGTCGATCGGGCGCGAGCCGGAAGCGAGAATCACGTTCTCAGCTTCGATGACTTCGCTGCTGCCATCAGCCTTGGTGACTTCGACTTTCTTGCCCGCCAGCAGCTTGCCGTGGCCCTGGATCGAGGTCACGCCATTGGCCTTGAACAAAGTGGCCACACCACCGGTCAGGTTCTTGACGATGCCGGCCTTACGGCCAATCATCGCGGCGACGTCCATCTTCACTTCACCCGTGGAGATACCGTGGACGTTGAAGCTTTCTTTAGCTTCTTTGTACTTCCAGGAGCTGTCGAGCAGCGCCTTGGAGGGAATGCAGCCGACGTTCAGGCAGGTACCGCCCAGGGCCAGCTTGCCTTCGGCGTCGGTGTATTCCTCGATGCAGGCAGTCTTCAGACCGAGCTGGGCAGCCTTGATGGCAGCCACATAGCCGCCAGGACCCGCACCAATCACCACTACGTCGAATTTCTGGGTCATAAAAGATTCCTTTTTAGCTTCAAGCTTCAAGCTGCAAGCGGCTGGAACGGCAGGCTTCGTCATGAAGCCTGGCGCTTGCCGCTTGCAACTGTGCGATTAGATGTCCAGCAGCAGGCGGGACGGATCTTCCAGCAGGTTCTTGATGGTGACGAGGAAGGTTACGGCTTCCTTGCCATCGATCAGACGGTGGTCGTAGGACAGCGCCAGGTACATCATCGGGCGAATGACCACTTGGCCGTTGATCGCCATCGGACGCTGGATGATGTTGTGCATACCCAGGATCGCAGCCTGCGGCGGGTTGACGATCGGGGTCGACATCATCGAACCGAAGGTACCACCGTTGGTGATGGTGAAGGTACCGCCAGTCATCTCTTCGATGGACAGCTTGCCGTCACGGGCTTTCTTGCCGAAGGTGGCGATGCCGTTCTCGATCTCGGCCAGCGACATCGATTCGGCGTTACGCAGCACAGGCACTACCAGACCACGGTCGCTGGAGACGGCTACGCCGACGTCCGCGTAGCCATGGTAGACGATGTCGTTGCCGTCGATCGATGCGTTGACTGCCGGGAAGCGCTTGAGCGCCTCGGTGGCGGCCTTGACGAAGAACGACATGAAGCCCAGGCGCACGCCATTGTGGGTCTTCTCGAACAGGTCCTTGTACTTCGAACGCAGGGCCATGACTTCGGTCATGTCCACTTCGTTGAAGGTGGTCAGCATGGCCATGTTCGATTGCGCTTCGACCAGACGCTCGGCGATCTTGGCGCGCAGACGAGTCATCGGCACGCGCTTCTCGGTGCGATCGCCGGCAGCGACGACGACCGGGGCAGCGGCGGCAGCGGCAGGCTTGGCGGCCGGAGCAGCAGCAGGCGCGGACTTCTTGTTGGCGATGGCCGCGACCGTGTCTTCCTTGGTCACACGACCGCCCTTGCCAGTGCCCTTCACAGAGGCCAGATCGATACCGTTCTCTTCGGCCAGCTTGCGTGCGGCAGGCGCGGCGACCGGGTCATCTTCGCCAGCGTCAGCGGCGGCAGCAGCCGGAGCGGCAGCCGGTGCCGCAGCGGCGGCGGCAGGTGCAGCGGCAGCTGCGCCACCCTCAACGATCGAACCCAGTACTTCGTCGGACAGGACGGTGTCGCCCTCACCCTTGACGATGTCGCCCAGTACGCCGTCGGCGGTGGCCAGCACTTCCAGGACGACCTTGTCGGTCTCGATGTCGACGATCAGCTCGTCACGCTTGACGGCTTCGCCCGGCTTCTTGTGCCAGGTGGCAACGGTGCCGTCGGCAACCGATTCCGGGAAGGTTGGGGCTTTGATCTCGATAGCCATTATCAGTGTTTCCTTAAATTCGGTTTCAGGTGCGCGAAGGCGTTAGACAGTGAACGCGTCTTGCAGCAGTTTTTCCTGCTGCTCGGCGCTCTTGGACGCGTAGCCACAAGCAGGCGCGGCAGAGGCGTCGCGACCGGCGTACTCGAGGACCAGCGCCTTGTCGTGGCGGCCCAGGATGCGACGCATGTGGTGCTGACTGCTGTACCAGGCGCCCTGGTTCATCGGCTCTTCCTGGCACCAGACCGCATGCTTGAGGTTGGTGTACTGCGCCAGGATTTCGACCAGATCGTCCTCAGGGAACGGATACAGCTGCTCGATACGCAAGATGGCGATGTCTTCGCGGCCTTCGGCACGGCGTTTTTCCAGCAGGTCGTAGTAGACCTTGCCGCTGCACAGCACCAGACGCTCGACCTTGGCCGGCTCGATCGCATCGATTTCCGGAATGACGGTCTGGAACGAGCCTTCGGCCAGGTCTTCCAGGGTCGACACAGCCAGCTTGTGGCGCAACAGCGACTTGGGCGTCAGCACGATCAGCGGCTTGCGCAGCGGACGGATGACCTGACGACGCAGCAGGTGGTAGATCTGCGCTGGCGTGGTCGGCACGCAGACCTGGATGTTCTGCTCAGCGCACAACTGCAGGTAACGCTCAAGGCGTGCCGAGGAGTGCTCCGGGCCCTGCCCTTCATAACCGTGCGGCAACAGCATGGTCAGACCGCACAGACGGCCCCATTTATGTTCGCCGCTGGTGATGAACTGGTCGATTACCACCTGCGCACCGTTGGCGAAGTCGCCGAACTGGGCTTCCCAGATCACCAGCGCGTTCGGCGTGGTGGTCGAGTAGCCGTATTCGAACGCCAGCACGGCCTCTTCCGAAAGGAAGGAGTCGTACAGTTCGAAACGCGGCTGGCCCGGGAACAGGTTCATCAGCGGTACGTAGGTGCCGGCGTCCTTCTGGTTGTGCAGCACCGCGTGACGGTGCGAGAAGGTCCCACGGCCAATGTCCTGGCCGGTCATGCGGATCGGGTGACCTTCGAACTGCAGAGTGGCGTAGGCCATGGTCTCTGCGTAACCCCAGTTGATCGGCAGGCCACCGGCCTGCATCTTCTGCCGGTCTTCGTAGATCTTGGCGACCTGACGCTGGACGACGAAGCCTTCCGGCAGCTCGAGCAGCTTGGCCGACAGTTCCTGCAGGGTCTTGAGGTCGAAGCGGGTGTCGTGACGCGCGGTCCAGGCATGGCCCAGATACGGACGCCAGTCGACGAACAACTCGCGGTTCGGTTCCTTGACCAGGCTCTTGACCACGTGCAGGCCGTTGTCCAGCGCGCTGCGGTACTCGTCGATCTTGGCCTGGGCGCGCTCGCTGTCGATGCGACCAGCCTGGATCAGCGCGTCGGCGTACAGCTCACGGGTCGTGCGCTGCTTGCTGATCTGCTGGTACATCAGCGGCTGGGTGCCGTTGGGCTCGTCAGCCTCGTTATGACCGCGACGGCGGTAGCAGACCAGATCGATCACCACATCACGCTTGAACTGCATGCGATAGTCGATGGCCAACTGGGTGACGAACAGCACGGCTTCCGGGTCGTCGCCATTCACATGCAGGATCGGCGCCTGGATCATCTTGGCAACGTCGGTGGCGTACTCGGTGGAGCGCGCATCCAGTGGGTTGCTGATGGTGAAGCCGACCTGGTTGTTGATCACGATGTGCACAGTGCCGCCGGTCTTGAAACCGCGGGTCTGCGACATCTGGAAGGTTTCCATGACCACGCCCTGACCGGCGAACGCCGCGTCACCGTGGATGGAAATGGGCAGAACCTTGTCACCGATGCTGTCGTTGCGACGGTCCTGGCGGGCACGAACCGAGCCCTCCACCACCGGCGAGACGATTTCCAGGTGGGACGGGTTGAATGCCATGGCCAGGTGGACTTCGCCGCCGCTGGTCATGACGTTGCTGGAGAAGCCCTGGTGATACTTCACGTCACCGGAACCCAGCTCGTTCATCTTCTTGCCTTCGAACTCGTCGAACAGCTCGCGCGGGTTCTTGCCGAAGGTATTGACCAGCACGTTCAGACGACCGCGGTGGGCCATGCCGATCACGACTTCCTTGGTGCCATAGGAGCCGGAGCGCTGGATCATTTCGTCCAGCATCGGAATCAGGCTCTCGCCGCCTTCCAGGCCGAAACGCTTGGTGCCTGGATACTTGGTGCCCAGGTATTTCTCCAGGCCTTCACCGGCGGTGACGCGTTCGAGCAGGTGAGTCTGCACGTCGACGGAGAAGTCAGGACGACCACGCACGCTTTCCAGGCGCTGCTGGAACCAGCTGCGCTGCTCGGAATCGACGATGTGGGTGAACTCGGAGCCGATGGTGCGACAATATGTCTTCTGCAAGGCATCGACGATTTCGCGTAGGCTCGCTTCCTCTTTGCCGATGTACAGGTCGCCGGCACGGAAGGTCGTATCAAGATCGGCATTGGTCAAGCCGTAGTGATTGATCGACAGGTCTACGGGCGCAGGGCGCTGCCACAACCCCAAGGGGTCGAGCTTGGCAGCCTGATGACCGCGCATACGATAGGCCTGGATCAGTCGCAGCACTTCAACCTGCTTCTTCTCGTGTTCGCTGCTCACGCTCCCGGCAGATACCGGTTGAGCGCGGCGCTGGTTCTTCGCCAGCAGTACGAAATGATCGCGGATCGTCGAGTGCGAGACGTCGGTAGCGGTGCTGCCGTCGGCGGGCAACTTCTGGAAGTAGGTGCGCCACTCTTCTGGCACAGCGTTAGGGTCGTGCAGGTAGAGTTCGTAGAGCTCTTCCACATATGCAGCGTTACCACCTGAAAGGTGGGCGCTTTCCCACATGCGCTGCATCACGCTTTCTTGCATGCTTGGTCACCCTCGTTAGGGGACGGATCGACAAGAACCACGCAAACCTGGAAAAGTCCGAACACAGCGACCAACCACGCCACCTGGATCCTGCAGATTTTCCGGGTACCAGCCCGGAAGCCCCTGCTGGTCTCATATCTTCAAAGGTAATGAGCGCGGGCTTTGTGGGCCCTTGCTCCGGTTTTACCTCGGCGCGGGCTCACCACCCGCGCGTCGGCTTACTGCTGGTGCAACATTCGAATCAGGTGCCGCTTTGCAGCAGCATGTTACGTACGTGGCCGATCGCCTTGGTCGGGTTGAGACCCTTCGGGCAGACGTTCACGCAGTTCATGATCCCGCGGCAGCGGAATACGCTGAACGGGTCATCCAGCGACGCCAGGCGTTCCTGGGTCTTGGTGTCACGGCTGTCGGCCAGGAAACGGTAGGCCTGCAGCAGCGCGGCGGGGCCCAGGAACTTGTCCGGGTTCCACCAGAACGATGGGCAGGAGGTCGAGCAGCAGGCGCACAGGATGCACTCGTACAGACCGTCCAGCTTCTCGCGCTGTTCCGGCGACTGCAGACGCTCGATGGCCGGTGCCGGCGTATCGTTCTGCAGGAACGGCTTCACCTTCTCGTACTGCTTGTAGAAGATGCTCATGTCGACGACCAGGTCACGAATGACCGGCAGCCCCGGCAGCGGACGCAGCACCAGCTTGTTGCCCTTGACCACGCCCGACAACGGGGTGATGCAGGCCAGGCCGTTCTTGCCGTTCATGTTCATGCCATCGGAACCGCACACGCCTTCACGGCAGGAGCGACGGTACGAGAAGCCCTCGTCCTTTTCCTTGATCAGCGCCAGCACGTCCAGCACCATCAGGTCCTTGCCGCCGGTATCGACGTCGAACGACTCCATCTTGGGCGCCGAGTCGGTGTCCGGGTTGTAACGATAAACTTCGACTTTCAACATAGCGGCCACCCTTAGTAAGTCCGGACTTTTGGTTCGAAGGCAGGCACTGTCTTCGGCGCAAAGTTGACACCACGCTTGGCTACGCGCTTCTCACCCGGGTAGTACAGGGTGTGGCACAGCCAGTTTTCGTCGTCACGGTCTTCGAAGTCTTCACGGGCGTGTGCGCCGCGCGACTCTTTACGGGCTTCGGCCGCGATGGCGGTAGCTTCGGCGACTTCCAGCAGGTTCTGCAGCTCCAGCGCTTCGATGCGCGCGGTGTTGAAGGCCCGGGACTTGTCGTTGATCTTGACGTTGGCGATGCGGTCACGCAGACCGGCCAACTGCTCGATACCCTTCTGCATGTATTCGCCAGTACGGAATACACCGAAGTAGTTCTGCATGCAGCTTTGCAGTTCGCGCTTGAGGCTGGCGACGTCTTCGCCGCTGGTACGCTCGTTGAGCTTGTTCAGGCGGTTCAGCGCCACGTCGACATCGGTGTCGCTCGCATCGCGGTACTCGACGCCATCGCTCAGGGCTTTTTCCAGGTGCAGGCCGGCAGCACGGCCGAACACCACCAGGTCGAGCAGCGAGTTGCCGCCCAGGCGGTTGGCACCGTGTACCGATACGCATGCCACTTCACCCACGGCGAACAGACCCGGGATGATGTGATCCTGGCCGTCGGCGTCCATGGTGATGGCCTGGCCATGAATGTTGGTGGCAACGCCGCCCATCATGTAGTGGCAAGTCGGGACCACCGGTACCGGCGCGACCACCGGGTCGACGTGGGCGAAGGTCTTGGACAGCTCGCAGATACCTGGCAGGCGGCTGTGCAGCACTTCCTCGCCCAGGTGATCGAGCTTGAGCAGGACGTGATCCTTGTTCGGACCCACGCCATTGCCGGCGATGATTTCCTTGACCATGGAACGGGCGACCACGTCGCGGCCAGCCAGGTCTTTCGCGTTCGGCGCGTAACGCTCCATGAAGCGCTCGCCGTGGGCGTTGATCAGGTAACCACCCTCACCGCGGCAGCCTTCGGTGACCAGTACACCAGCGCCGGCGATGCCGGTCGGGTGGAACTGCCACATCTCGATGTCCTGCACCGGTACGCCGGCGCGCAGCGCCATGCCGATACCGTCGCCGGTATTGATCAGGGCGTTGGTGGTGGAGGCGTAGATACGGCCAGCACCGCCGGTGGCCAGTACGGTGGCCTTGGACTTGATGTACATGGTTTCGCCGGTTTCGATGCAGATCGCAATCACACCGACGAACGCGCCGTCCTGGTTCTTGACCAGGTCAACGGCGTAGTACTCGTTGAGGAAAGTGGTGCCGGCTTTCAGGTTGCCCTGATAGAGGGTGTGCAGCAGGGCGTGACCGGTACGGTCGGACGCAGCGCAGGTACGCGCGGCCTGGCCACCCTTGCCGAAGTCCTTGGACTGGCCACCGAATGGGCGCTGGTAGATACGACCGGTTTCGGTACGCGAGAACGGCAGGCCCATGTGGTCCAGTTCGAAGACCGCAGCCGGGCCTTCCTGGCACATGTATTCGATAGCGTCCTGGTCACCGATGTAGTCGGAGCCCTTGACGGTATCGTACATATGCCAGCGCCAGTCATCGTTCGGGTCGGCCGAAGCGATGGCGCACGTGATGCCGCCCTGGGCGGATACGGTGTGCGAACGGGTCGGGAAGACCTTGGTGACTACGGCAGTCTTGTGGCCGCCTTGAGCCAGCTGCAGCGCAGCGCGCATACCAGCACCGCCGCCACCGATGATGATGGCGTCGAAGGAAATGGTTGGAATGTTAGCCATGAATCAGATACCCCAGAGAATCTGCACACCCCAGACGAAGTAAGCGAACATCGCAACGCCGCATACCGCCTGGAACAGGAAACGAATCGCCGTCGCCGATTTGCCGAAAGACATCGGTGTCAGGTAGTCAGTGGCAATAGTCCACATGCCGACCCAGGCGTGAGCGCCCAGCGCGACAAGCGCCAGCAGGCTGAAGATTCGCATCGCGTTGTTGGAGAACAGTGCGTGCCACTGGGCGTAGTCGAGCCCAGGGTGCACGGCCAGGTAGCCGATCAGGAAAATGAAATAAGCCGCGAGAACGACCGCAGAAACGCGCTGCGCCATCCAGTCATAGAGGCCCGAACGCGACAGGTTCGTGACATTGGTTACCATACCCAAACTCCCGCCAGAACGATCAGCACCACAGAGATGACGATCACGATTTTCGAGCCCAGCTTGCCGCCTTCCAGCGTCTCGCCAATACCCACGTCCATGATCAGGTGACGAACACCTGCGACGAGGTGATACAGCAGGCCGGACAGCAGGCCCCAGGTCACCAGCTTGGCCAGCGGACTGGTCAGACACGCCTTCACCTCGGCAAAGCCTTCCTCGGAACCCAGCGACTTGCCCAGTGCGTACAGCATGATGGCAAGGCCGAGGAACAGGATGACGCCGGAAATACGATGAAGAATGGACGTGTAGGCTGTGATCGGGAGTTTGATGGTCCTTAGGTCTAGGTTTACAGGTCGTTGGCTTTTCACGGCTTTTTTCACACTGAAGAGCCCCTAGGGAACAGGGCAAAGTTGTTGGTAAGTGTACTGGTCAGGTACCCACCACCGGAGAGAACACGACACCCAGCAGGGCGGGCTGGAAAGCCCCTGGGAGTCGGCTGCCGAGTATAGACAGTTAGGCTGCTTATGACAACGTGAGGGGCTAGCCCGAATAGCGCATTGCCTTTAGTGAACAAAAGGCGTAAATGGCCGGCAATTTCGTGAAAATCATGGGCTTGGAGAGGGTTTCAACCAGCCTTTAGGCAAATTGACATCTGAATTTATCCCTCTATAGTGGTGCGGGCCCTGCGTGGGGGGTCTGACTGATGATTTCAAGCATTAATAGGAGGCCACATGGCTGACAAAAAAGCGCAGTTGGTCATCGAGGGCGCAGCCCCCGTAGAGCTGCCCATTTTAACCGGCACCGTTGGTCCCGATGTCATCGACGTCCGCGGGTTGGGGGCATCCGGTCACTTCACCTTCGATCCGGGCTTCATGGCCACCGCCTCGTGCGAATCCAAGATCACCTACATCGACGGCGACAAGGGCGTACTGCTGCACCGCGGCTACCCCATCGAACAGCTCGCCGAGCAGTCGGACTACCTGGAAACCTGTTACCTGCTGCTCAACGGCGAACTGCCGAACGCCGAGCAGAAGGCCAAGTTCGTCAGCAACGTCAAGAACCACACCATGGTTCACGAACAGCTGAAAACCTTCTTCAACGGCTTCCGCCGCGACGCGCACCCCATGGCCGTCATGTGCGGCGTGGTCGGCGCCCTCTCGGCCTTCTACCACGACTCGCTGGACATCAATAACCCCCAGCACCGCGAGATCTCGGCCGTGCGCCTGGTGGCGAAGATGCCGACCCTGGCCGCGATGGTCTACAAGTACTCCATGGGCCAACCCATGATGTACCCGCGCAACGACCTGTCGTACGCAGAGAACTTCCTGCACATGATGTTCAACACCCCGTGCGAGATCAAACCGATCAGCCCGGTGCTGGCCAAGGCGATGGACCGGATCTTCATCCTCCACGCGGACCACGAGCAGAATGCGTCCACCTCTACAGTACGCCTGGCAGGCTCCTCGGGCGCCAACCCGTTCGCCTGTATCGCCGCCGGCATCGCAGCGCTGTGGGGCCCTGCCCACGGTGGTGCGAACGAAGCCGTATTGACCATGCTCGATGAAATTGGCGATGTCTCGAACATCGATGCCTTCATCGCCAAGGCCAAGGACAAGAACGATCCGTTCAAGCTGATGGGCTTTGGTCACCGCGTCTACAAGAACCGCGACCCGCGCGCCACCGTAATGAAGCAGACCTGCGACGAAGTGCTGCGCGAACTGGGCATCAAAGACGATCCGCAACTCGAACTGGCCATGCGCCTGGAAGAGATTGCCCTGACCGATCCGTACTTCATCGAGCGCTCGCTGTACCCGAACGTCGACTTCTACTCGGGGATCATCCTCAAGGCGATCGGCATTCCAACCAGCATGTTCACCGTGATCTTCGCCCTGGCCCGTACCGTAGGCTGGATCTCGCACTGGAAAGAAATGCTGTCCGGCCCGTACAAGATCGGCCGTCCGCGCCAGCTGTACACCGGCGAACCGCAGCGTGACCTGACCGCACTGAAAGATCGCAAGTAAACGATCACTGCGCGTCGAACGAAAAGCCCCGGCAACTTGCCGGGGCTTTTCGTTTCTACTGACCGACCCAATCCAACGAAACCCTTCCTGCTGATGTGTCGCCAACGGACACGAGACGATCCGAGCGCACGTCAGAACGTGCGAACTCACACAGCCTCAGCAGGACAAACTAATGACTATCGAAAAAAGCCTGGCATTCATCGATCAGATTCCCGCCCCACGCGTGCGTCGTAACGCGGTCGATACCCCGGATGCCCCCACTCCAGAGAATACGGACGCCAAGGCCGGCGTAGTCCAATCGCAGTTGATTGCCTTCACCTCGAACCTGGATACCCCTTTCAAAGAGGCCGTCAAGTATTCGACACAGCTTGCGCAACGCGCGGCCGATCAAAAATTCAATCACATCGAACAGCGCATGCAATGGTATGAGGTGTACAACGAAGCACTCCAACATTTGGGCTGGATTGGCTCGGACAACAAGCTGACCCGCTACAAAGGCAGCAAACTCGAAGTCACCATGGAAAATGTGGCGATTGAACTGATCAAACTCGCGGCCGGCCCGAATGCTGCGCTCATTGCTGACCTCACCAGCGCCACCATCAATGCCCTCAAAGGCGACAGCGAAGTACTAAGCAAACTCCAGAAGTCTTCAAGTTCAGGCGCATCGGGTGCCTTCGACATATTGCCCGTCATGCAGAAGGATGACGACGTGGTGATGTACAGCCACGCCATGGTGTTCGAGCACAAGGAAGACAGTGGGGGCTTTTGGTTCTGGAGCTGGACCTCGAGCAATGTCAGCCTGGAACATTGCGCCAATGAGTGGACATTGAACTACTCGCACTACAAGAGCGTGGAAAGCCAAGTCAAGGAAAAGCTCGGTGAGAGCACGAGCAAATTCTTCGACTCACTGAATTTCTGACGGTTTAATAGGACGACCTCATGGACGACGAATCTAGCAATCTCTATCGAGTAGCCCAGGCGATCGTGTCCATCCCCTGCTCGATCAGCGCTATCGACCGACAGGACATACTGGACACCCTTTTGCTGGCACAACTCTCTGCCAGCCGCCAACATGACGCGTTCGATGCTCCAGACAAATGGGCGGTCACGTGCCTGGCCAGCCTGAATAACCTTCATTGGAGCATGACCTCGTTTCTGAACAGAACAGAGACACTCACCGATACCTTCAGCATCAAATCGTTGGCAGAAAATACTACCAGCGCAGACTTACTGGAGCGCTTGTCGGTAGAGGCGAGGCTGCGGATGTTTGCCTATACCAACCGAGAGCGCAGCGACCTCTCTCAGAAGAGAGTGGCAACCGTTCGGATCGTCGCGCCGGACCGTTTCGATTTGAAGAGCTTGCACTTCGATTGCGCGCAATCGCCTGAAGACAACTGGATAACTCAGCAGCACTACGCCACCACCCATCGTCCTGTCTCCGTCAAGGTGAGAGAAGCCACATTTACACGGACAGCAGACTACGACGATGTCCGAATGAGGGTCATAAAGGCCCTGGGTACGCAGCGCGTGAAGGAGATTGAACCGCTTTGATCAATGGAGCACCCGCCCCACGCGATGGGGCGGATTGCTCTTCGATCAGCGCGCTTGAGCCCGCTCGCGCAACGCCTTGAGCGTATTGAACGGCGCCTCGACCACGAACTTGTTGGCCAGCCATGACGGCACGCTGCCGCCCGGCTCCGTGTGCACCTGATAGGTCACCTCGGTACTGTCCCCCTTGGGCACCAGCTTCCAGAAGCCTTCCACTTGGGCCACTCGCACGAACCCCTTCTCTTCCGGCAGGTACTTGGGCTCACCTTCGAGTTTGCGCATCAGGCTGCCGTCCGCTTCCTGCACGGTGGTCACATGAAGGATCGAGTCACGCGGCGTCACCGGCCACGGCGTATTGAACTGCGTATAGGTCCAGCTCTGGTCGCCCTCATGCTTGAGCAGCTTTTGTGACTTGCATTCATGCACCCACGCGCAAGAGCTCGCCACATCCTCCTGCAGCGCCTTGATCTTGGCCAATGGCGCCTTGATGACGGTGACCCCACGATAGGCCTTGTACTTCGAGCCAGCCACTTCGCTGAGGGACACCTGAATGCCCTCCTCGTCCTTGGCCACTTGCCAGTTCTCCGCCCAGGCTACCGGCGCCAGGAGAACGCCCATGCCACACAGCAAAACAACGCGCTTGATCGATCTCATCATCTTGTTCCTTTTGTCGAAGAGCCCAATGTCACGCCGCCGTTATTCGCTCCAGCCAGCCGATGATCCTGATCGCCTCGTCGCGATCACTCCCACAGATGTCCACCTCAGCCTTGAATCCGGCACAGACTTTCGGCCGCTCGGGCTTGCCAAACAAAGCACAGAGGTTATCCAAGGACAAATGCAAGCAGCGCTCGCCTGCCGGCTTGCCATGCGGCATTCCGGGTATCGACGAGCTGATGGACGGGGCGATGCAACAGGCACCGCAGCCCTCACGGCATTTCATGACAACTGCACTCCCTGGAGCAGAACGGGACGGACATCCCTGGATACTAACCGCTCAAACATACGTTTGAAATTGCCGACTCGATGAAATCCGCCGTGACTCGACAGTCAGTTACGGAATTCGAATTCGATGGCAGCGCCCTCCACGTCACGACGGCTGTCGTTACGTAACTGAAGCTGCATCTCATTGCTGATCAGCCTGCCATTGAGCTGGAACGGGCTGTCATCACCGGCAGACTTGTCGGGGAACATGGCCGGCAACAGCGCCTTTCGGGGGGCAGGTGTAGACCTTACATCCGGCTTGAGATTTCTCACCATATCGCTCGGCAAACTGAGGTCGAGCTTAGGATTGGGCAGCGGCTGGGTGGCAGCCTTACCGACGGACTTGCTCTTGGCCGCCTTGCGCTTGGCCTTGGCTGCCGATTTGCTCGGCGTCTTCGCCGGCTTCTTCGCGACCGGCTTGGCAGCCTGCTTGACTGCAGGCTTGGCAGCGGCACCACCCGTCTTAGCCGACGCGGCCTCACTCGCAGCTGGCGCCTGCGCAGCATGCACCGCAGTGCCGGGCCACAAGGGGCACGCTAGACACAACAGCAGTGCAGAAAGACGGAAGGCAGTCATAGCGATCGAAGGCATGGCATCAAAATGCCTATGCTCCCCGTTAAACGCGCATATGACAAGCTAGAAAATGGCCATAGACGATTCTCGACACAACTGCTGGGCCAACAGCCCCAACGTCATGACTGCACGCTCGGCTTCCCTGTTCCAGGGAATCCCGCAGTTCAAGCGAATGCAGTGGTTGAACTGCTCGGTGTTGCTGAAGATGAGCCCGGGCGCGATGCTGATGCCCTGCTCCAGCGCCCGCACATGCAGCTCCTGGGTATTGACCCGCCCCGGAAGACTGACCCACAGAATGAATCCACCTGTGGGCCGAGTCATCTGTGTGCCCTCAGGGAAATGCTGCTGTACCGCCAACTGATAGGCGCTGAGGTTCTTGCGGTATTCCTGGCGGATGAAGCGTAGGTGGCGGTCGTAACCACCATTTTCCAGGTAGGCCGCCACGCCCATCTGCGTGACACTGCAGGCCGAATGGGTGGTGAAGGTCTGCAGTCGCTGGATCTCATCCTGATAGCGTCCCGGAATCATCCAGCCGACGCGCACACCGGGCGATAGCGTCTTGGAAAAGCTCGAGCAGTAGATCACCCGATCCAGTCGGTCAAAGGCCTTGAGGGCCTTGGTCCGGCCCTGTTCGAACATCAGCTCACCATAGATATCGTCTTCGACGATCTGAATATCGAAGTCCGAAGCCAGGCGCAACAACTGCTTTTGACGCTCCTCGGGCATGGTGCCGCCCAGCGGGTTGCTCAGGCGTGGCGTGAGCACCAGCGCCTTGATCGACCACTGGTTGGCGGCCAGTTGCAAGGCCTCCAGACTGATGCCGGTGGACGGGTCACTGGGGATCTCGATGACCTTCAGACCCAGCAGGTCAGCCAATTGCAGCAGGCCGTAATAGGTCGGCGATTCGGCAGCGATCAGGTCGCCGGGACGGGTCAACACGCGCAGCGACATCTGCAGCGCGTCCACGCAGCCATGGGTGACGATGACCTCGCGCGGGTCGACCAGCACCCCGGCATCGCGCATACGGATGGCGATCTGCCGACGCAGCGGCTCGAACCCTGGGCTGAACATATAGCTGAAGGCGCGCGGGCTGTGGAAGCGAGTGACCTTGGCGATCTGCTGATGCAGTGCGCGCACGGGCAGGTAGTCCACGTGAGGGACCGCTGCGCCGAAGGGAAACACGCCGTCGCGGCGCGCTTCGGTCAACACCTGCTGGATGATACTGGCCCGCGTGACCAGCCCTGGACGCTCGACCCGCGCGATGTCGGGGGTCGGCGCAGTCAAGGCGGGCGTCTGGTGGACATAATAGCCGGACTGCGGCCGAGCGCGAATCAGCCCTTGGTCCTCGAGATTGGCATAGGCCTGCAACACCGTGGCGTGACTGACGTTGAGCTGTGCGCTCATCTTGCGCACCGACGGCACCCGCTCACCTGGCTGGTAGACACCGCGGCGGATGTCCTCGGCCAGTTGCTGGGCGATACGCTGGTACAACAGCAGATTGGTCATGGTGATTCTCGAGACGCGGACAGATTCGTTGTTTTTGTGCCACTCACAGTCCAGACAGAATACCGGAACAGTTGCAAAGTGTACTGGGACAGATCAGAGGATAGTCGCCGTTACAGTTGCGTGATAGCCAAAACAACCCGTTGCCGCGTCAACCGCCTCAGCGTGGCGGCGCAAGTCTGCCCTTGTCGTCGGAAAAGACGATCTCGACCCGGCGATTCTGCGCCCTGCCCCGCTCCGACGCGTTGACCTCTACCGGATACTGATCGCCGTAGCCCTGGACCTCGATGCGCTTCTCATCGATGCCCAGGTCGACCAGCATGTCCGCTACCGACTGGGCGCGATCGCGCGACAGCTTCAGGTTGTCTTCCGGCGTTCCGGTGCTGTCGGTATAACCCTCGATGCGCACCACGCGTCGCGGGTTGAGCTGGAGGAACTGCACCAGCTTGAGCACGGTGCGGCTGGCCGAACTCTTCAACTGCGCTTCGCCGGTGTCGAACAGCACGTCCGACAGGGTCATGACCAGACCGCGCTCGCCCTGCTCGGAGGCCAGTGCGGCGATCTGCGATTCGACCCATTTACCCTGCTGCTGGACACTGTCCAGTTTCGCCTCGCGCAACGCCAGTTGCAGACGCTGACGCTCCAAATCGAGTTTGGCCAGACGCTCCTGATTCAGCGCCAGGTTGGCATGCTCGCGGGCGATTTCGCTGTAGCGCTGGCTGAGATAAGCATAATGGCGTACGTCACTGCCGGTGCCCACATAACCTGCCAGACGCTCGGCCCGCGCCAGCGATTCACCGGCGCGAATCACATCGCGCGGCGCACTGCGCAATACATCGGAGTCATCCTTGACCTTCTGCAAGGCGGTGGACGCATCGACCAACGCGGACTCACTGCGCTGGCTCGCGCAGCCCTGGAGGCCGACAAACGCCAGTAATACCAAGGTGGCAAAAGGCTTGAGGGTGCGATTCATGGCTGCACCTCCAGTTGTTTGCGCAGGCGCTTGACGCGCGCGTCAACCACCTTCAATTGCTCGGCGCTCTTTTCCGTCAGCACCTGGGCTTCGGCCAGGCGCGCATCCAACTCGGCCTGTTCGGCGCGCATGCGGGCGTCGCGAAAGTCCTGGCTGGTCATGTTGGATCTGGCCCGCGCCAGCTTGTCTTCCGCCAGCTTGAAGGTGTCGACCTGGTCGGTAGCGCCAACCGCCCTGGCCTGCTCAAGGGCTTGTTCGGACAGGCGCATCTGCTCATTGGGGGCCGGGTCGTTGGCACAACCGGCGAGGCCGACGACGGCCAGGGCCAGGATCAGGGGTTGGGTTCTCACGCAATCTTCCTACTGTTTGGGGGCGTCAGCGGTCATCTGCATCTGCGCCTTCCAGCGCTCCACGTTCTGTTGCAGCACCGCCTCGGAGGCACCAGAGACCGGCAATTCTGTCAGCTTTTTCGCCAATTGCCCACGCAACCAGGCGTCATTGCAGGCCGAGTTGTGGGACACGGCCAAGTACAGCCCAGGTCGGTCCACCACCAGGTCCCGAGCGATGAGGTCACTACCCAACCCCAGACTCTGGATCATGGCCATGCCCGAATAGCGCCCGGCCAGCACGTAATCCACTTGGCCCAACACCAGCTTCTGCAAGGCTTGAGTCAGGTTCTGCGAGGGCACCAGCTTGAGCTGAGCCTTGGCGAAGGCCTCGAAGGCCGGGGTCAGCCGAGCCTTCTCCGACACGCTGCCCTGGTAGCGGGCAAGGTCAGCTGGGCCGTCCAGCGTCACGGTTGCGTCATGACGGGTCCAGACCAGGTATTCGTTGAGTTGCAGTGGCGGATGAATGTAGTCCAGTGCGGTCAGCTGAGCGACCTGCATGGGCGTATCCAGCAGCACGTCCATGCGCCCGCTGCGAACCTCTTCGAGCGCCTGATCCCGGCGTCCGGCGCTCAGTACTTCGACCTTCACGCCAAGCTCGCCTGCCACCTGGCGCAACAGGTCGACGTTGGCGCCGATCAAATGCCTGGGGTCTTTCGGGTCTTGCCAGGAGTAAGGCGGCGCGTCCGGGCTACCGGTCGCCACCAGCTTCTCGCATTTGCCAGCCGCCATCGCCTGCGAAGCCGTCACGGCCATGATGCACATCAGCCAGCGGCCGGATTTGCCCAACTTCATTGCCCTCTCCTTGACCACACCGCACGGACCCACCATGAAAAAAGCCCGACCCTCAAAGCGAGGGCCGGGCTTCTTTATAAGTGAAGCGTCTGGATCAGACCAGCTTTTCCAGCTCCGGCACCGCCTCGAAGAGATCGGCGACCAGACCGTAGTCGGCCACTTGGAAGATCGGTGCTTCCTCGTCCTTGTTGATGGCGACGATCACCTTGGAGTCTTTCATCCCCGCCAGGTGCTGGATCGCGCCGGAGATACCGACGGCGATGTACAACTGCGGTGCGACGATCTTGCCGGTCTGACCGACCTGCATGTCGTTGGGCACAAAGCCCGCATCCACTGCAGCGCGCGAGGCGCCGACCGCGGCACCGAGCTTGTCGGCCAGGGTATACAGGTGCTTGAAGTTGTCACCATTGCCCATGCCACGACCGCCGGAGACGACGATCTTGGCTGCAGTCAGCTCCGGACGGTCGGATTTGGCCAACTCCTCGCCCACGAACGACGACTTGCCTGCGTCGTGAGCGGCCGCGACCGACTCCACAGCCGCCGAACCACCTTCTGCGGCCACGGCATCGAAGCCGGTGGTGCGCACGGTGATGACCTTGACCGCAGCGCTCGATTGCACGGTGGCGATGGCGTTACCCGCGTAGATCGGGCGCTTGAAGGTATCGGCGGACTCGACCGCGATGATCTCGGAGATCTGGTCGACGTCCAGCAGTGCAGCGACGCGCGGCAGGATGTTCTTGCCATTGGTGGTGGCCGGGGCCAGCACGTGGGTGTAGCCGCTGGCCAGTTCCTGGATCAGGGGCGCGACGTTTTCTGGCAAGGCGTGGGCGTAGGCGGCATTGTCGGCCACCAGGACCTTGGCCACGCCAGCGATCTTGGCAGCAGCTTCGGCAATGCCGGCCACATTCTGACCTGCGACCAGCACGTGCACATCGCCACCGATCTTGGCCGCAGCAGCGACCGTGTTCAGGGTGGCAGGCGCCAGTGCGGCGTTTTCGTGTTCAGCGACAACCAGGATAGTCATTTCAGATTACCTTCGCTTCGTTCTTCAGCTTCTCGACCAGTTCGGCCACCGACTTGACCTTGACGCCTGCACTGCGGGCAGCCGGGGCTTCGACCTTGATGGTCTTGGTGGTGGAGGCAGTGGATACGCCCAGCGCGTCCGGCGTGACGGTCTCCAGCGGCTTCTTCTTGGCCTTCATGATATTGGGCAGCGACGCGTAGCGTGGCTCATTCAGACGCAGGTCGGTGGTGACGATCGCCGGCAGCGCCAGCGCGACGGCCTGCAGGCCGCCATCAATCTCGCGGGTGACGTTGAGCTTGTCGCCAGCCACTTCGACCTTGGAGGCGAAGGTGCCCTGGGCGTAGCCCGTCAGCGCAGCGAGCATCTGGCCGGTCTGATTGTTGTCGCTGTCGATTGCCTGTTTGCCAAGGATGACCAGTTGCGGCTGTTCCTTGTCGACGATGGCCTTGAGCGCCTTGGCCACGGCCAGAGAGTTGAGCTCTTCGCCGGTCTCGACCAGGATGGCGCGATCAGCGCCCAGGGCCAGGGCCGTACGCAGTTGCTCCTGGGCGGCGGTCGGGCCGACGGCGACGGCGACGATCTCGGTCGCTACGCCCTTCTCTTTCAGACGCACGGCTTCTTCAACGGCGATTTCGCAGAAGGGGTTCATGGACATCTTGACGTTTGCAAGGTCGACGCCGGAGTTGTCCGCCTTGACGCGAACCTTGACGTTGTAGTCGACCACTCGTTTGACAGCTACAAGAACCTTCATGGATTCCTCGTTACTCTCCGGTGAAAAGAATGTCGCCTGGGGCGTGCCCGGCGAATGCGCGTGGGTACAAGGACACCTCTGAAAACGTTCCGAGGGCGAGGAAATTTGCCGTGACTGCTGAGTCTCGTGGCGACCCGGAAGGCAAAACCCTCGGGTCATTTCCTGTCGTGCCGTGTAGACTTCACTACACGACGGGTTTTGGCCGGAAAACCCTGCTCCACGCCTGGCTTTTAGAGGTGCACCTGCGCCCGACGATCAGCCTACGGCGAGCGTAAAACCGCTCGTATCTTGACCGTAACACCCAATCGGGTCAATACGGCAAATCGGCCAGCCTCCAGCCGCACACCTGTGATTTTACTGGGCTGCGGCATATTCAAACAAACGTTTGTATTGGACCCGCCAAGTGGTGTAGATATAATGCGCGGCCAAGACAATACGGTGTAGTCCGCCTCTGGCACGGCTACCGCTGCCCCCACCGTGAGCGGGCATTCGAGACACCCATAAGACAAAGCAAACGCGACGAGCCTTGAGTAGGAGAAAACCTGTGGAACGCGAATACATGGAATTCGACGTGGTCATCGTCGGCGCAGGTCCCGCGGGCCTGTCCGCCGCCTGCCGCCTCAAGCAGAAGGCCGCCGAAGCCGGTAACGAGATCAGCGTCTGCGTGGTCGAGAAAGGCTCGGAAGTGGGCGCCCACATCCTCTCTGGCGCGGTGTTCGAGCCCCGTGCGCTGAATGAGTTGTTCCCCGACTGGAAAGCCCTCGGCGCGCCGCTGAACACCGAAGTCAAACGCGACGACATCTATGTGCTCAAAGACGCGGGCAGCTCGGTCAAGGTGCCCGACCTGTTCGTGCCCAAGACCATGCACAACCAGGGCAACTACATCATCTCGCTGGGCAACCTGTGCCGCTGGCTGGCGCAACAGGCCGAAAACCTCGGCGTGGAAATCTATCCAGGCTTCGCCGCCCAGGAAGCGCTGTTCGACGACGCCGGTGTGGTGCGCGGCATCGTCACGGGCGATCTGGGCGTGGACCGTGAGGGCAACCCCAAGGAAGGCCTGTACACGCCGGGCATGGAACTGCGCGCCAAGTACACCCTGTTCGCCGAGGGCTGCCGCGGACACATCGGCAAGCAACTGATCAAGCGTTTCAACCTGGACAGCGAAGCCGATGTGCAGCACTACGGCATCGGCATCAAGGAAATCTGGGAGATCGACCCGAGCAAGCACGAGCAGGGTCTGGTGGTGCACACCGCCGGCTGGCCGCTGGACGTGGTCAGCGCGGAAAACACCGGCGGCTCTTTCCTCTATCACCTGGAGAACAACCAGGTGGTGGTCGGCCTGATCGTCGACCTCTCCTACGCCAACCCCTACCTGTCGCCGTTCGACGAATTCCAGCGCCTGAAACACCATCCGGTGATCAGCCAATACCTCGAAGGCGGCAAGCGCATCAGCTACGGCGCGCGCGCCATCTGCAAAGGCGGCCTGAACTCGCTGCCCAAGATGGTGTTCAACGGCGGCGCACTGATCGGCTGCGACCTGGGCACGCTGAACTTCGCCAAGATCAAAGGCAGCCACACCGCGATGAAGTCCGGCATGCTCGCCGCCGACGCGGTGGCCGAAGCCCTGCTGGCCGGTCGCGAAGGCGGCGACACCCTCGATCGCTATGTCGAGACGTTCAAGGCCAGCTGGCTGTATGAGGAACTGTACGCCAGCCGTAACTTCGGCCCGGCCATGCACAAGTTCGGCCCGCTGTTCGGCGCCGCGTTCAACTACATCGATCAGAACTGGTTCGCGGGCAAGCTGCCTTTCACCTTGCGCGATACCAAGCCGGACTACGCTTGCATGAAACTTGCGGCCGACTCCACCCGCATCGACTATCCGAAACCTGACGGCAAACTCAGCTTCGACAAACTCAGCTCGGTCTTCCTCTCCAGCACCAACCATGAAGAGGAACAGCCCTGCCACCTGAAACTGACCGATCCAAATGTGCCGATCGCCACCAACCTGCCACTGTACGACGAGCCCGCCCAGCGCTATTGCCCGGCAGGCGTGTACGAGGTGGTCACCCAGGAAGACGGCAGCAAGCGCTTCCAGATCAACGCGCAGAACTGCGTGCACTGCAAGACTTGCGACATCAAGGATCCGTCACAGAACATCACCTGGGTCACCCCCGAAGGTGCTGGCGGGCCGAACTACCCCAACATGTAAATTCGCCTCCAAGCAAAAGCCCCCAGACAGCGATGTCTGGGGGCTTTTGCTTGGAGCGCTGAAAAGTCCTGCGCAACAGACCGACATTCAGGACAGTACGACCGCTTCCTGCTCGACCATCGCCCAACCACCCCGCCCATCCAGCTCCAGACGGTGGCTGTGAAAGCTCGCCAAGGTACTGCGGTGACCGACGCTGACCAGCAGTGTTTCCGGCATTTCGCGACGCAGCATCGAGTACAGGGCATGTTCGAGCCCCTCGTCCATCGCCGAGGTGGACTCATCGAGAAACACCACGTGCGGCTGATTGAACAACACCCGCGCGAAGGCCAGACGTTGCTGCTCACCGATCGACAGAATGCGCGACCACTCTCGGCTTTCCTCCAGCCGCTCGGCCAGATGCGCCAGGCTCACATGACGCAGCACCTGCTGCATTTTCGCGTCCTGCTCCGGGCTCGAGGGCGCTGGATAGGCGATGGCAGCGCGCAGATCGCCGAGCGGCAGATACGGTCGCTGCGATAAGAATAGCGCCAAGTGCCCAAGCGGCCGTCCGACCTGACCTTCGGCATAGGGCCAGAGGCCAGCCAGCGCTCGCAGCAGCGTGGTCTTGCCGCTGCCCGATGGGCCCTTGATCAGCAGCGCCTGTCCAGCCTGCAGGTGCAGGTCAAGGTCGGCAATCAAGCGCTGACCGTCAGGGCGACACACCTGCAACCCTTCGATGGCCAACGCACGCGATAACTCGCGAGTCGTGAGTTGCGGCAACGCCACGGCCTGGCAGTTGGCATCGACGAAGCCGGTGAGTCGGTCCAGGGTGGCACGGTAGCTGGCGAAGGTATCGTAGGACTCACGGAAGAACGACAGCGAATCCTGTACCTGTCCGAACGCCTGCGCGGTCTGCATCACATCACCGAGCTTGATGGCCCCACTGAAGAAACGTGGGGCCTGGAGGATGAACGGAAACACCACCGCCACTTGCCCGACGCCGAGGTTGAAACCATTGAACTTCAGCGTCCGCCAGACCAAGGCCCAGACATTGCCGATGAGTGCGAAGAAGCGACCCAGCAGGGTTCCGCGCTCGACCTGGGCACCTTGATAAAAGGCCACGTTCTCGGCGTTTTCACGCAGGCGCATCAGTGCATAACGAAAGTTCGCCGTGAGTTTCTCGTTGAGAAAGTTCAGCCGGATCAATGGCTGGCCAAGACGGAAGGCGATCCAGGTGGCAATCAGCACATAGAGGTAGACCGCGAACACCATCGCCCGCGGCACCTCGACACCCGCGACCGCAAGCGGTGCCGACAGCCCCCAGAGAATACTGGTGAACGCCACCAGTGATACCAGCGCGCCGACCGCCCCCAGCGCCAGCGACACCGAGCCAGATACGAAGGCACTGATGTCCAGCTCGATACGCTGGTCCGGGTTATCCACGGATTGCTCGAGGAACTGCCCACGATAGTAGGCATCCCCCTGCATCCAGTCGGCCGTCAGGCGTTCGGTCAGCCAGACGCGCCAGTGGATGTTGAACGATTGCGTGACGTAGTAGCTGAACAGCGCGCGTGCCACATGAATGCTCGCCAGCACGGCGAATACGCCCAGCAAATACCAGAAGGCGCTCTGATCCAGGCTCTGCAAAGCGTCGTAGAAGCCGTTGTACCAGAACGAGAACAGCACGTTCATGCGCACCGCAAACAGCGTCAGCAACAGCAACAGCGCGAACATCGACAATGGCCGCCAACTGCGCCTGAAATTGAAATAAGCACCCGCCAATTGCCAGAACTGCTGGCCCCAGCGGGTAAAACGCACCGCCAGCACGGCGGCGCCGATGAACGCGACGACAGTGATCGAAAAGGCGATTGCCAGCCAGCTCAGGCTCTGTTGCAGGGCCTGGTGCCAGTTCATGTCCATAGGAAAAGTCCGCGGCGAGAATTTACCCGAGCCTAGCACCGGGCGCGCCGAGGGAAGATGACGGAGGTTTCATGTTCGAGGGGAGCCGCCCTGTCAGCGATCAGGGCGGCTCTGTACCGACTAGCTCAACGCTTCGCGCACTTTCGAATCCAGCCCCTCCCCCGCATGGGCCTCGATCCACTCACTCAACTGGCGACGCATCGCCGGGGTCCAGAAGCTCTGCAGGTGCTGCCTCACCCCCTGCACGGCCAAGGTGCGATCCGGCTCACTGTCGAAGTAATGGGCGATTTGGTTGGCCATCTTGACCAGGCTGTCATTGCTCATCGACGCACCTCGGCTTTCTCCTGCCCCTCGGCCTGACGCCGCTCCTTGAGCAGGCGCTGTTGTTCGTCACTGAAATGCTGGTAGCGCTTCTGCCACTCCGACGGCTGGAACACGCGCACCACCTCGACCGCAGTGACCTTGTACTCCGGACAGTTGGTCGCCCAGTCGGAGTTGTCGGTGGTGATCACGTTGGCGCCGGACTCGGGGAAGTGGAAGGTGGTGTAGACCACCCCCGGTGCGACCCGCGCACTCACCCGAGCGCGCAGGACACTCTGGCCGGCACGGCTGCCCACGCCCACCCAGTCGCCGTCACTGATGCCACGGCTTTCCGCATCGCTGGCGTGGATTTCCAGGCGGTCCTCGTCATGCCAGGCGACGTTGTGGGTACGCCGAGTCTGCGCCCCGACGTTGTACTGGCTGAGAATACGGCCGGTGGTCAGCAACAGCGGATAGCGCGCGTTGACCTTTTCGTCGGTCGGTACGTAGCCGGTGAGCATGAAACGGCCCTTGCCACGCACGAACTGATCGATGTGCATGGTCGCCGTGCCCTCGGGCGCCGCGTCGTTGCAGGGCCACTGCAGGCTGCCGCGGCTTTCGATCTCGGCGTAGCTGACGCCATGGAAGCTGGGCGTCAGACGGGCGATTTCATCCATGATCTCGGAAGGATGACGGTAGTCCATGCGATAACCCAAGGCGTTGGCCAGGGCCACAGTGGCTTCCCAGTCGGCCTTGCCGGCCATCGGCTCCATCACTTTGCGCACCCGTGAGATGCGGCGCTCGGCGTTGGTGAAGGTGCCGTCCTTTTCCAGGAACGAACTGCCCGGCAGGAATACATGGGCGAACTTGGCGGTTTCGTTGAGGAAGATGTCCTGCACCACCACGCACTCCATGGCCATCAGGGCGGCAGTGACGTGCTGGGTGTTCGGGTCGCTCTGGGCGATGTCCTCGCCCTGGCAGTACAGTGCCTTGAAGCTGCCATCGAGCGCGGCTTCGAACATGTTGGGGATGCGCAGGCCCGGATCGGGCTGCAGGGTCACGCCCCAGGCCTGCTCGAACTCGGCGCGCACGGTCTCGTTGGAAATGTGCCGATAACCTGGCAACTCGTGGGGGAACGAGCCCATGTCGCAGGAGCCTTGCACGTTGTTCTGGCCGCGCAGCGGGTTGACCCCGACGCCTTCGCGGCCGATGTTGCCGGTGGCCATCGCCAGATTGGCGATGCCCATCACGGCGGTGCTGCCCTGGCTGTGCTCGGTGACCCCAAGGCCGTAGTAGATCGCCGCGTTACCGGCTTCGGCGTACAACCGGGCCGCCGCACGGATCTGCTCGGCGGGCACACCGCAGACCGGGCCCAGCACTTCGGGCGCGTTCTCCGGCAAGCCGACGAATTCGCGCCAGCGAGCGAAGTCCGCGCCTTCGCAGCGCGCCTCGATGAACGCCTGATCGAGCAGGCCTTCGCTGACCAAGGTGTGGGCCAGGGCGTTGAGCATGGCCACGTTGGTGCCTGGACGCAGTTGCAGGTGCAACTCGGCGCGGGCATGGGGCGAATCGACCAGGTCGATGCGGCGTGGATCGACGACGATCAACTTGGCGCCCTGGCGCAGCCGACGCTTGAGCTGGGAGCCGAACACCGGGTGGGCATCGGTAGGATTGGCACCGATCACCAGGATCACGTCCGCTTGCATCACCGAATCGAAGCTTTGGGTACCGGCCGACTCGCCCAGGGTCTGCTTCAGGCCATAGCCGGTCGGCGAATGGCAGACCCGAGCGCAGGTGTCGACGTTGTTATTGCCGAAGGCAGCACGCACCAGTTTCTGCACCAGATACGCTTCCTCGTTGGTGCAACGGCTGGAGGTGATGCCGCCAATCGAATCGCGCCCATACTTGAGCTGGATGCGCCGGAACTCGCTGGCCGCGTAGCTCAGCGCTTCCTCCCAGCTGACTTCCTGCCAGGGATCTTCCAGGCGCTTGCGAATCATTGGCTGGGTGATGCGGTCCGGATGGGTGGCGTAGCCCCAGGCGAAACGACCCTTGACGCAGGCGTGGCCATGGTTGGCGCCGCCATTCTTGTCCGGCACCATGCGCACCAACTGATTGCCCTTCATTTCCGCCCGGAATGAGCAGCCGACGCCGCAATACGCGCAGGTGGTGATCACCGCGCGCTCCGGCTGACCGATCTGCACCAGGCTCTTTTCGGTCAGCGTCGCGGTCGGGCAGGCCTGGACGCAGGCACCGCACGACACGCACTCCGAAGACAGGAAGTTGTCGCCACCGGCCGCCGCCACCCGCGATTCGAAGCCACGGCCGCTGATGGTCAGCGCGAAGGTGCCTTGAATGTCTTCACAGGCGCGCACGCAGCGGCTGCAGACGATGCACTTGCTCGGCTCGTAGTCGAAGTACGGGTTGGAAACGTCCTTCGCCTCGGTCAGGTGATTGGCGCCCTCGTAGCCATAACGCACCTCGCGCAGGCCTACCTGGCCGGCGACGGTCTGCAGCTCGCAGTTGCCGTTGGCCGAGCAGGTCAGGCAGTCCAGCGGGTGATCGGAGATGTACAGCTCCATGACATTGCGCCGCAGGTCGGCCAGGCGCGGGGTCTGGGTGCGCACCACCATGCCGTCGCTGACCGGCGTGGTGCACGAAGCCGGGTAGCCGCGCATGCCGTCGATCTCGACCATGCACATGCGGCACGAGCCGAAGGCTTCCAGGGTATCGGTGGCGCACAGTTTGGGAATGCTGGTGCCCAACAGCGCCGCCGCGCGCATCACCGACGTACCGGCCGGCACGCTGATGGCACGGCCGTCGATGTTCAGGCTGACCTGCACCTCGCTGTCACGGGCAGGCGTGCCCAGGTCCATGTCGCTGTTGGCGGGGTCGAAGTAGTTGATCATTGCGCGGCCTCCGGGCTGGCCAGACCGAAATCGGCAGGAAAATGCTTGAGGGCGCTGGCGACGGGATAGGCGGTCATGCCGCCCATGGCGCACAGCGAGCCGTATTGCAGGGTGTCGCACAGGTCACGCAGCAGGTGCGCCTGGTCTTCACGGGCAGCCGAATCGCTGCTGGCGATCAACCGGTCGACCACTTCCATGCCGCGGGTCGAACCAATCCGGCACGGGGTGCACTTGCCGCAGGATTCTTCGGCGCAGAACTGCAGGGCGAAGCGCGCCATGCTGGCCATGTTCAGGGTGTCGTCGGCTACCACCACGCCGCCGTGGCCGATCATCGCTCCCATGGCAGCAAAGGCCTCGTAGTCCAGCGGCGTATCGAACTGCGACGGCGGCACCCAGGCGCCCAGCGGCCCACCGATCTGCGCGGCTTTCAACGGTCGGCCGCTGGCGGTGCCGCCGCCGTAGCCCTCGACCAGCTCGCGCAGGGTCAGGCCGAAGGCGCGCTCCACCAAACCGCCATGACGGACGTTGCCCGCCAGCTGGAAGGGCAAGGTACCCAGCGAACGGCCCATGCCAAAGTCGCGGTAGAACGCCGCGCCCTTGGCCAGGATGATCGGCACCGAAGCCAGGGTGAGCACGTTGTGCACCAGCGTTGGCTGGCCGAACAAGCCCTCCAGTGCCGGCAACGGCGGCTTGGCGCGAACGATGCCACGCTTGCCCTCGATCGACTCCAGCAGTGCGGTCTCCTCACCGCAGATATAGGCACCGGCACCGACCCGTACCTCTAGCTCGAAGGCCACGCCGCTGCCGTTGACGTCCAGGTACCCCGCCTCGCGGGCCAGGATCACGGCCTCATTGAGCGCAGCGATGGCATCCGGGTACTCCGAGCGCACGTAGATATAGCCCTTGCTGGCACCGACGGCCAGGCCCGCGATGATCATGCCTTCGATCAGCAGGAAGGGGTCGCCTTCCATCAGCATGCGGTCGGCGAAGGTGCCCGAGTCGCCCTCGTCGGCGTTGCAGACGATGTATTTCTGCGCCGCCGGCGCCTGGCGCACGGTGCGCCACTTGATGCCGGCCGGAAACGCCGCCCCGCCCCGCCCCCGTAGCCCCGAGTCGAGCACGGCGGCGACCACCGCGTCACCGTCCAGCAACGCCGCTTGGCGCAGGCCCTCGAAACCGCCATGGGCCGTGTAGTCGTCCAGCGACAACGGCCGGGTGATGCCGGCGCGAGCGAACAGCAGGCGTTGCTGGGTCTTCAGGTAAGGGATCTGCTCGACCGGGCCGAGCGCCAGCGCATGGGTGGCGTCGCCGGTCAACGCGTCCAGCAGGCCTGGCACGTCCTCGGCACCTACCGGTCCGAAGCCCAGGCGGCCTTGCGGGCTGTCCACCTCCAGCAGCGGCTCCAGCCAGTACAAGCCACGCGAACTGGTGCGGCGGATCTGCAGCGGCAGTTGCCGGCGTGCCGCTTCGCTCTCCAGGGCCTCGGCCACCTGGTCGGCGCCCACGGCGCGGGCCAGCGAATCACAGGGAAGGTGCAAGGTGATCATGCGCCTGCCTCCGTCATGCAGCCCTGGACCAGCGCGCGCAGGCGCTCAGGGGTGAGTCGGGCGTGCACCTGACCGTCCAGCTCCAGCGCCGGTGAACAGGCGCAGGCACCCAGGCAGTACACCGGGCGCAGGCTAAGCGCGCCATCGGCGCTGGTGCCGTGGTCGTCCAGACCGAGCTGCTCGCGCAACTGTGCGGCCAGGGCCTCGGCGCCCCGGCTCTGGCACGACTCGGCGCGGCACAGGCGCAAGGTGTGGCGCGCCGGCGGCGAGGTGCGGAAATCGTGGTAGAAGCTGATCACCCCACGCACCTCGGCCAGACTGAGGTTCAAGGCGTGGGCGATCTCGGGAACGGCGGCGTCGGGCACGTAGCCCAAACCGTGCTGGATGGCATGGAGGATCGGCAGCAACGCGCCCGGCACCTCCTTGTGGCTGTCCAGTACGCGGTGAATCAAGGGCAGGTCAAGCGTCTCATCAGGCATGCAGCGGACCTCGGCAACCCGGCGTCGTCGCTCCATGCAGACAGACGTCCGGCGGTGTTCTGCTGTGGCGTGCCGGGCCTGTCACGGTCACAAGATCACGGCCGCCCTCCTCGTCCGTGCCGGTGCGTCTGTGCACACCTGGTCTGCGGACATCCTGATAAGCATGGCACCGATAAGGCGAACAGGTTGCGCGCAAACGACGGAGCACGTCTTGAAAGCGACATGCGGGTTCCGACATGCGGGTATCCGACATGCGGGTATCAGATAGTCAAGTTGTCGAGCTAGCGCTCAGTCCAGCACCACGTGGGGCACGAAACGCGAACTGTCCTTGGTGATCAAGGTATCGTCCTCGCGGATGCCGATGCCGGACGCCCGGTCACCGATGACCCATGAGCCGATCAGCGTGTAGCTGTCGCCGAATCTGGGCAGCGGCGCAAAGCGCTGGAGAATGTAGGGCGCGTCATCGTAAGGACCGTCCTCGAACACCCGCTGATCGTCATCGGTGCGGATATCGACGTTCGCCCCTTCGCGGGAGAAGTACGGCTTGCGCACCCAGCCCTTGGGTACTGGTTGCAGAGGGTCTGGGTCCAGATAGGCTGGCAGCAGGTTCGGGTGCCCCGGATGCCACTCCCACAACAGCGGCAGCAGGCCCTTGTTGGACAGCAGCGACTTCCACGCCGGCTCCACGAACTGCGTGCCACTGGCCTGGATCGCCGGACCGAAAGGCTCATGGAAGATGTGCTCCCAGGCATGCAGCTTGAACAGGCGCGCGATCGGCTCGCCACGCAGATCGACGAAACGCCCACGCGCGTCCAGGCCGATGTCTTGCAGATCGATGTGCCGCGTGGCGATGCCCGCGTGTTCGGCCATGCGCCGCAGAAAATCGGTGGTGCCCCGGTCTTCCACGGATCCGGCGATGGTCGAGAAATGGAAGATGCCCTGGCGGTCGAAGGTCGAGAACGCCTGCACCAAGTCTTCGGCGATGCGGTTGAACTGGGTGGCGTGCGGCGCCAGCACCCCGCGCTGGATCTGCTCTTCCAGCCAGATCAACTGAAACGCGGCCGCCTCGTACAGCGAGGTGGGTGTGTCGTAGTTGGCTTCGATCAACTTGGCCGGCGCACGGCCGTCGTAACTGAAATCGAAGCGGCCGTACAGGTGCGGATCACGCGAACGCCATGACTGGCGCACCAGATCGAAGTACGCCGGCGGGATCGCCAGGCGCGTCAGCAGCGCTTCGCTGTCGACGATCCGCGCCACGGCGTCCAGGCACAACGCGTGCAATGCGTGAGTCGGCGCCTGCAGGTCGCGCACAACCTGCGCTTCGCTGAACTGATAGTAGGCGCGCTCGTCCCAGTAGCGCTCACCGTCGAAGGTATGAAAGGCGAACCCCTCGCGCTCGGCGGTGGCGCGCCAGTCTGGACGTTCGGCCAGGGCGATGCGGCGCATGCTCAGCCGCCGAAGAAGCTGAACGACTTGCCGCCCCAACCACCGCGGGCCAGCGCCGCGCTGCCGAAGCCGCTGCGGGTGATCACCGAAGATGCCACCTGGCGACGGCTGGAGGACGTGTAGTCATCGTTTCTGGCGGTAGAGCCACCGCCACCGCTGTAGCCACCGCCGCCCGAATATCCGCTGCTGGCTGCCTGCGCCTCGTCCTTGCGTTGCCGCACCACGTCGCGACGAAAATCGTCAGGCCCGGTGCCATAGCGATACAGGGGCTGTGCGCTGTAACGGCGGCTGTCCGGCGCGACGACCTTGCTCAGCAGCATCCCGGCGATCACCCCCGTGGCCGCGCGCCCCAGGCCGCTGGTCTGGGCGTGCAAGCTCGGGTCGTTGTTGGCGGCATCGAGCTGCGCCTGGCTGACTTCGCCGGTGGTCTGCAAGGCGAAACCGTCCAACTGCGGCTGGTAATGGGTCAGGTCGTATGTTTCGCAGCCGCCGGGGCTGTACACGGCCTCGCACTCGGCTTTGCTGGCATACCTCGGGCCATTTTTCTGCTGTTCGAGCCGGGCCTGTTGAGAGGCCTGTTCGCAGTCGCGACGCGGTACGTTGTCGGCGACGCACGCCTCGACGTCCGCGTAGTCGACACGCTGACTGACCTCGTAGGTGTCCTCGCCCCATCCGCACGCGGTCAGGGTCAGCGGCAACGAGCCGGCCAGCACCAGCTTGAGAGAACTGCGTTTCATGTCCGGTTCCTCCTGGCTCAGACCGACGGGGTCATGCACGCCGAGTTGAGCAGGCCGACGCTGATGGCCACGGCGGCGGCGTAGATCGCGGCAGCCATTTCGCCTTTGGCGATGCGCGCGGCCAGGCCCTTGAGCACCCAACTGGCGATGGAGAAGGCCAGCAGTTGCACCACGGCGCCGATCACCACCCAGATCACCACATCGAGCAGGCCGATGCTGTAGGTGATGATGTTGCTGGCCGGTAGCGAAAAGCCGATCAGCGCGCCGCCCAGGGCGACGGCGGCGGCGCTGTTGTTGTCGCGGATCAGGGCGAACTCGCGGTGCGGAGTCAGGCGCGTGTAGATGAACTGGAACAGCCAGAACAGCACCAGGGCCAGGCCGATGTACAGGGTGAAGGCAATGAACGCCTGGGCGTTGATTGAGTGGCGCAGGGCTTCGAGCATGCGAGTTCCTTGTCAGGTGACGTTAAAGTCCGTGGGGTACAGGGTAATGCCCAGTGAAGTGCTGAGGCAGACGCTGCCCGCCGCATCCTCCTCCACTGAAAACAGCAGAAATTCCCGGCGCTCGGGCAGGCCCGTATCGCGCGCGTAGAGCATCGACAGGTGACGCACCAGGTAGCGGGCCTCCGGGTTGCTGACCCGTTCGGTCAAGGGCACCAGTCGGGCCTGGCCGGGATCGGTGCCCCATTGGCGAGCGAAGATCTCGCCGTCATGCACCACGTGTGCAAGGCCGACGGTCGATGAGGCACCCGCCAGGCGCTTGAACGCCTCATCGTCGGCGATCGGCTGCACGCTGTGGTAACCGAACAGCACGATGTCGCCGGCCTGCGACGCACGCGGGCCGTTCATCACCACTTGCAGCCAGTAGTCCTCGTCGTCCAGGTAGACGCGCGCCAGACGCATCGACGCGTCGAGCGGCACTTCGCCCACCGCCCACACCGGCTGTGGCCCTGGGGGCAGCAACAGATGGGCGTGACCGGACAGCCGTGGGCCCAGGGCAGGATCGAGGGTCAGCGTGGCGCCGCTGGCCAGGCCGAACGGCAGCTGCGCGAGCGCAACGCTCCCGGTCTCCCGGCGTGGCGCCTGGAAACCGAGCACACGTTTCAGCCAACCCATGGCAGGATTCGGCGAACAGTGGAGGGACAAAGCAGCATCGAGACTCCCTGGCGCTGCGGTGATCTCTGGGGCGCGCCACGATACTGCTTTTCCCTCGACACGCCAATGCCACAACGCCTCAGAAAGTGTAGGCGACGCCCGCCTGCACTGTACGCGGTGCACCAGGATAGACGTAGTTGTTCCACGCGGCTTCGTCATAGCCTTTGTTGAACAGGTTCTTCACGTCCAGGTTCAGGCGCACGTGCTCGTTGACCTTGTAGTAGCTGAGCAGGTCGACCACGCTGTAGCGGTCCATGGTGTACGTGACGTTCTCGGTCTGGCCCTTGCGATCGTCCACGTATTTCACCCCGAAGCCCAACCCCAGCCCCTTGGCGAAGCCGTCCTGGAACTCATAGGTGTTGATCAGGCTGAAGCTGTTGCGCGGAATGTTGGCCAGACGCGTGCCGGTGGCCAGACGGTTGTCCTTGGTGACCTCGGCATCGACATAGGCGTAGCCACCGATGACTTTCCATGCCGGGGTGATGTTGCCGGTCACGTTCAGGTCCAGGCCACGGCTGCGGACTTCGCCGGCGGCCAGGTTGTTGGCGGGGTTGGCCGGGTCCAGGGTCAGCACGTTTTCCTTGACGATGTGATACAGCGCCGCGTCCACGCTCAGTTGGCGCTCCAGCGCCTCCCATTTGACGCCCACTTCATAGGACTTGCCCTTCTCTGGATCGAAGCCACCGCCACCGGCCGGTGTGCCGGTGTTGGGCTTGAACGAGCGCGCGGTGTTGGCGTACACCGCTACGGTGTCGGTCAGGTCGTACATCAGGCCGAAGCGTGGGGTGACGCTGTTTTCGGCCTTGGTGAAGTCGCCGGCGTTGTTCAGCTTGTTGTCGTAGTCGTGCTCGAAGCGCTCGAAACGCACAGCGGCCAGGGCCTTGAGGCGCTCGGTCAGGGTCACTTGATCCTGGATGAAGGCGGCCCAGGTCTGCAGGTTCTCTTTATCCCAGGTGGTGACGCGAGTCAGCGCGGGGCGCGGCTGGCCGAGGACGGGATTGTAGAGATCGATCGGATAGGTGCCGCGGGCCGCCGACGAGCGCTGAATGATCGAGTTGTAGTCGTAGTTCTCGTACTCGATGCCAGTCAGCAAGGTGTGACTGAAGCTACCCGTGTCGAAGTGACCGGTGAGGTTGAGCTGCCAGTCGCGATCGGTCCACTCCAGCTTGCGGTAGTTGAAGTTGCGCTGCAGCGTGTGGCCGTCGGCTGGGGCGCCGTTGGCCTCCACGGCGTTGCCCTCGAGCGAGCCGTCGAGGAACTGGAAACCGCCGCCCAGGGTCCAGCTATCGTTGAGCTGATGCTCGAAGCGCACCTGGGCCATATTGTTGTCGTTGTGCAGCAGGTTGTCGCTGCCCTTCTCCCACAGGTAGGTGTCGCGCGACAGGCTGCCGGTCTGGGTCGGGTAGCGCGGCAGGCCACGGTCCAGCGGATGATTGTTGCGCATGAAATCACCTTCGAAGGTGATCTTGGTGCTGTCGTTGACCTGCCAGTTGAGCACCGGCGCCACGTCATAGCGTTCGCCACGCACATCGTCGCGGAAACTGTCGCCGCCCTCGCCCAGCAGGTTCAGGCGGTAGGCCAGCGACCCGTCCTGGTTCAGCGGGCCGCTGGCATCCAGCGTGGCACGGTGCATGCCCTGGTCATCGAACTGGCTGCCGAGGGTGATCTTGCGCTCGGCCAGCGGCTGCTTGCTGACCACATTGAAGGTGCCGCCTGGGTCACCGCGGCCGTACAGCGCGGTGTTCGGCCCGCGAATCACCTCCAGGCGCTCGATGGTGTTGGCGTCGGGGGCGTTGGGGTAGCCGCGGTTGATCGGGAAGCCGTTGCGATAGAACTCGCCGGTGGTGAAGCCACGCACGGTGAACGTCGTCAGGCCCTGGCCACCGAAGTTGTTGGCCCGGCCTACGCCGCCCGCGTAGTCCAGCGCATCCTGCAGGCGCGTGGCGCCAATATCGTCCAGCACATCCTTGGGCACCACGCTGATCGACTGCGGCGTTTCGTGCAGCGAGGTGTCGGTCCGCGTGGCCGAGGCCGAGCGGCTGGCTCGATAGCCCTGTACCGGACCGTCGGCGCGCTCGTAGTCGCCAGCGTCGGCGTTGATGTTGACGGCGTCGAGTTCGACGTTACCAGTGGCAGACGGGAGTTCGGCAGCCAGCGCCAGGGGCGCAGCGGCGTTGAGCAGGCACAGCGAGACGATCATGCGACGCATCGATGGGGGTTCCAGACGAGACGATAAATGACAGGTGGGTGCAAAAGCGGCGAGATGCTATATGCAAATACTTCTTAGTTGCAAATATTTACATACACGCTTCGCCATGATCGTTTCTCAAGCCACCTTCGATGCTCGTCTCAGCGCGCATAGACCTTCCACAGCTGATCCAGACGTGTTGTATACGACGGGCTCATCAAGTCTCTGCGCATCGCCCACTCGGGCGCCAGGGGCACGCTGGCCGTCCTCAGGGTGCCTCGGCCGAATCGTCCATTGATCGCATCCACCACGCCCATCAGACGGCCATCTGCCTCAGGCTGCGCCAGCGTGAACAGATCGTCGGTGACCTCACCCGGCCGACACAAGTCCAGCAGCAGGACTTCGGCCTTGCTGTAGCGGTAGCCCTCGCGGTAGATCCGTTGCAACGCCTCGGTCGCCGAGCGCGTGAGCAGCAAGGTGTCGTTAGTGGCATAGGGCAACTGCACCAGTGCCCCTTGAGCATGGTGCCGTTCGCCCGTATTGAACATGCCGGTACGAATGCTGACCCGCAGTTGCCGGCACAACGATCCCTGGCGTCGCAGCTTTTCCGCTGCCCGGCCGGTGTAGGTGGCCACCGCCTGGCGAATGGGTTCGAGTTCGGTCTGGCGGGTACCGAACATACGGCTGCAGCAGATTTCCTGCTTGGGCGGTTCGGCGTCCTCCAGCGCCAGGCACGAAATACCACGCAACTCCCGAGCGGTCTTCTCGATCATCACGCTGAACGTGTCGCGCAAAGTCGGCGCGTCGGCCCGGGCCAGGTCCATCGCGGTGTGGATGCCCATGCCTTGCAGGTGCAAGGCCATGCGTTTGCCAATACCCCAGACCTCTCTGACATCGGTGTTGCGCAGCACCCAGTCGCGCTTGAAGTCCTCGGTGATGTCGACCACCCCGCCCGTCTGCCCCAGCAGACGCTTGGCCGTATGATTGGCCAGCTTGGCCAGGGTCTTGGTCCGGGCGATACCGACGCCCACCGGGATCGCCGTGCCCTTCATCACCTTCGAACGCACGGCCCGGCCGAAGGTGGTCAGATCACCCGGGACACCGCTCAGGTCGGCAAAGCATTCGTCGATCGAGTAGACCTCCACCGCCGGCACCTGTGACTCGATCAACGACATGACCCGCTCACTCATGTCGCCATACAGCGCGTAGTTCGAGGAAAACGCCACGACCCCGTGGCGGCGCAGCTTTTCCCGTGCCTGGAAATACGGCTCGCCCATCCTCACGAAGGGCTTGGCATCGTAAGACCGGGCGATCACGCAACCGTCGTTGTTGCTCAGCACCACGATCGGCACCCGCGCAAGGTCAGGCCGGAACACACGTTCGCAACTGGCATAGAAGCAGTTGCAGTCGATCAACGCGAACACCTGATCACTGCGCATGATCACGCACGCTGTAACGCACCACACCCCAGACCACCAACTCGTCGCTTTCCAGCACGTGCCGAGGCGGGTAAGCCGGATTTTCCGATTGCAGTATCACCATGCCTTCACGACGGAACAGGCGCTTGCACACCGGCTCGGTATTGAACGCGGCAATGACGATGTCGCCATGCTCGGCCTCTCGGCCACGGTCGACGATGACGATATCGCCGGAAAAAATCCCCGCGCCGCGCATGCTGTCGCCCTCCACTTGCACCAGATAGACATGCGGTGCGCGCAGGTCGAACAACTGATCCAGCGAGATGTGCCGCTCCAAGTGATCGTCTGCCGGCGATGGGAAACCAGCGGGCACCCGAAAGGCGTAGCGTGGATGCAGGTCGGGTCCGCCGGTCGGCGTACCCAGGAAGGTGATGGTCATGGTGTCGAACTCAGGGCAGACTGTATGCATATACAGTTAACTAGCCAGCAGCATGTCGGTCAATCGCAGGCCGACAAACGTAGAGGTCACCCATGTGCGGACGTTATTCGATCTATGAATCCATGGATCACTACCTCAAGCAGTTGTCATTGGACCTGGTGGTGATCAATGGCTACGACGACGAGCGAATCCATCGCTACAACGTCGCCCCGCGCAGCCGTGCGCCGATCATCCGTCCGGTGGACGACGGCGTGCAGGTGGACGACCTGCCCTGGGGCTGGGTGCCACGTTGGGCTCGCGACAGAGGCCCCGTGCCGATCAACGCCCGCGCCGAAACCCTCGGCAATGGCCGATTTTTCAGCAGGCTGTGGCCAGGCGGACGGGCCTTGGCGCCGGCCAGCGGCTGGTATGAATGGTCGGTGGCCGTACACGATGCCCGCAGCAAGCAGCCCTGGTACGTAAAGGCCGCCGAGGGTGAGCCGTTGTTCTTCGCCGCACTGGCCGAAGCCCCAGGCCATGACCTGGCCGATGTGCGTGAAGGCTTCGTCATTGTCACTGCGCCGGCCGATGGGCGGCTTGCGGATATTCATGGGCGTAAACCTGTGGTGCTGACGGCAGCGCTGGCACGTGAATGGATCGATCCAGCCACGTCGCTGCAACGGGCGCTGGAGATCGTGCATAGCGGCGGCAAGCCCGATACCGCGTTTCGCTGGCATGCCGTCGGTCATGCAGTGGGCAACGTACGCAATGAAGGGGCTCACCTCATCGAACCTCTCCAAACGCGTGGCAAAACACAGCAACAATGAATATTTACTTGTACAGCGAACTTTCCTTGTACAAGTCTCGTCGGAGCACTGATGCCGTTTGAGTATCAAACAGCCACTACCCGCATTGCGCGGGGCGAGGCGATCCGTCCGTGCTTTCGGGAGCCCTCCTTCGATGTTTGCCAACCTCAGTCTTCGCAAAAAGCTCTACGCCAGCTTCGCGCTGATCTTGCTGATCATCCTGGTGCTGGTACTGGCCGCGCTGCGTGGCTTCGATCAGGTCAGCAGCAGCGTCAAGCGCAACATCCACAGCTATGAGGTACTGAACCAATCGGGCGCGGTACTGCGCAGCCTGATCGACATCGAGACCGGCATGCGCGGCTATGCCCTGACCGGCCAGGACAGCTTCCTGACGCCCATGCATGCAGGCGAAAAAGGCTTCACCGATTATCACGATCAAATCAAGGCGGCGACCGCCGACAATCCCGAGCAGCAGGCGCGCCTGGAGCGTCTGCAGGCGCTGTATGGGCAATGGCTACAGGACGATATCCAATCCAGCCTGACCCTGCGCGAGCAGGTCAACCAAGGGGCTCAACCCTTCTCCGCACTGGCCGAGCAGATCGCCGCGGGCCGTGGTCGGGCGAAGATGGACGCCATGCGCGAAGTGATCGGCGAGTTGCGCGCCAGCGAGAAAGCCCTGCAAGACCAGCGCACCGCGTCGATGAACGACGCCAAGCGCGATGCGCTCGCGATCCTGATTGGCGGCGGCCTGGCCGCCGTGGTGCTGGCCATGCTCATCGCCTGGTCGCTGTCGGGCAACCTCAGTCGCCGCCTGGGTCAGGCGCTTGACGCTGCCCAGCGCATCGCCGAAGGACGTCTGGACAACGCCATCGACGGCAGCGGACGTGACGAGATCGGCACCCTGCTGCAGGCACTGTCCGCGATGCAGGCCCGCTTGCGCAGCATGATCGGTGAGATCCGTCAGGGTGCGGAGCAGTTGGTCAGCGCCTCGCAGAGCATCTCCAGCGCCTCGCTGCAGTTGTCGGCTTCGGCCCAGGAGCAGTCGCATTCGGCGTCGTCCATGGCAGCCACGGTGGAGCAGCTCACCGTCAGCATCAATCACGTCGCCGACAACGCTGGCGATGCCCACGCGCTGTCCAGCGAGTCGGGACGGCAATCCACCGAAGGCGGCAGCGTGATTCAGGAGACCCTGCAGAGCATGCGCCTGATCGCCGACACGGTGCAGGCCTCGGCCGGCCAGATCGGCGAACTGGACCAGCACGCCGAACAGATCTCCAGCATCGTCGGGGTGATCAAGAGCATCGCCGAGCAGACCAATCTACTGGCACTGAATGCGGCCATCGAAGCGGCACGGGCCGGTGAGCAGGGCCGCGGCTTCGCGGTGGTCGCCGATGAAGTGCGCTTGCTGGCGCAGCGCACCGCCAACTCCACCCAGGAAATCACCGACATGGTGAAGAAGATCCAGCTCGGCACCCGCGATGCGGTGAGCAGCATGGATGTGGGGGTGGAGCAGGTCAAAGGCGGCGTGGCCCTGGCGCAACAGGCCGGCGAAGCGATCGTCACCATACGCCAGTCCTCCGCCGACGTGGTCCGTGTGGTCGACCAGATCTCCCTGGCCCTGCGCGAACAGACCGCCGCCAGCCAGGATGTGGCGCGTAACGTCGAGCGCATCGCCCAGATGTCGCAACACAATAGCCAGGCGGTGGAGCAGACCAGCGAAACGGCGGGCGCGCTGCAGCGTCTGGCCCAGGGGCTGGAGCGGCAGGTGAATGTGTTCGTGCTGTGAGTTCGACGGCGCTGCGGTCCGAGCACAGCGTTGCAGCTCGTTCGGACCGCTGCTAGCCTCGGCCCTGCGCTGCGCACCCACCCGGCGCTGTCGAGTTCATCAAGGTTACCCATGAGTCATCGCGATCGCCTGGAAGCGACCTGCCCCCATTGCCAGGGGCAGGCCCTGTTCATCGAACCCTTCGAATTCACCACCGTTCTGCCAACCGATCAACCGGCACGTCGCTGGGGCGGCTGGTACGTGGTGGAGCGCTACCCGCAGTTGCTGCCATGGCAGGCGCCTGCCGGCAGTTCCAGCCAGCACCTGCTGCACGGTTCGAGCCACGGGCAGGGTTACGTGCCCCTTACCCGCGGCGTGGTCGAATGCCAGACGTGCCAGGCGCCTTTCGTTCACTTGCTGAACTGGCCCCAGGACGCCTGGTGGCAATGGTCGGTTCGCGGCAGGCTGCTCTGGGCCTGGGACCGAGACCATGCCCGGCGAATCGTCGAGTACGTGCGTGCCACCGATCGACCTCGGCGCGGTGTCTACGGCGACATCGCCAACCTGCCCGCCTACTTTCTCGCCGCCAAGCAGCGCGACACGGTGATCAAACTCATCGAGCGCACGCTGAACGCCACCCACTAGTGCGCCGCCCACAGGCTTCAGTGACAGGCGGCACTGGCGCTTGTGATTGCTGAACAATCTGTTGTGCGCCCTGGCCAGTGCCGTTGCCAGGCGAGCCGTGGTTTCGTTCAATGGCGCAGCCGGTTCCTTACCGGCACGGATTCAGACAGAACCATGAACACCCCGCGGAGCAGGCGCAATGATCATTCAGTTTCTTGGCAACGACAGCGCCCACAACCCGTCTTCGCGCACGTGCGATGCCTACCGCCTCGACGGCCTGACGCGCATGGACGAACTGTCGGCAGCAGGCCGCGAGATCGCTGCCCGTCACTCAGGCTGCACAGTGCTGTTTTCGCTGGATGACTTGCCCCAAGCGCTCTACACCAGCGGCCATGCACGGCTGTCTTCGAATCTCGACGCCGTGAGCGAGGCGGATCTGGGGCAATTGCCGCCCGAGTGCTTCGAGAACGGCCAGTACCTGGGTTACACCACCACCAAGGCAGAGTTCGCCCCTTGCCTGCGCATTCTTCTGCGCCAGGCGGATGCCCTCTCGTTCGAGGCCCTTTGTGCCCATGGCCTGACCCTGGATGACGCCGCGCTGGAGCATTGGCTGGCCTATCAAGCCAAACCGCTGATGCTGATCGATCAGCCCATGCTCGCGCTGGCGGCGCCAGTCGAGCAGCCTTGGCAGGCCCTGGCCGCGTTCCCCAATGGCTACTTCGAAAGCGACCTGGACCCTGCGCAGAACTGCGCGCTGGCCCGGCACCTGCAACAGACCCACGGTTATACCCTGATGGGGGTCGGTGCCTCGTACTTGGGCTTCACACGGGCCGAAGCGCCTGATGCAGCGCAAGCAGCGCGCGTTGCGGCAGACCTGTGCGCGCTGTACAACGTTCCGGCTGAACAGCACGAGGTACGACTGGACGCGCTGCGCGCCGGTATCGAGGGACGTTCGCACCTGTGGGTGCGCTATGTGGAGTGATCACTGCCGATGAATGCGGATACCCAGGCACTGGTGCATGTACTCGAACGCTTGGCCCTGTTGCTCGAAGGCGATGGCGACCAGCACTGGAGTCAATGGATGCGCCGGGCACGGACCCGTCTGCTCGCCGGTGACGGCGGCGGCGCGGACTTTCTGCTATCAGCCTACGGCGGCATGGGTTCGTTCAATGATGTGGTCCTCGGGCAGCATTACGACAGCAACGGCTTTTCCTGGAAGCCAGGGCATGTCGAGTTGAATGATCGATTCGACGAACTGCGTGGGGCGGCCTACACCTTGGCCCAGCAGATACGCCGCTCGCGCGCAGACACGCCCTGACCTCTCTCGCAATGCCGTCAGGGCGCTGTGGCAGACAGCTGCCGGATCATCGAGACGGTCAGGTACAGTCTCGGGGCGATACTCGACAGCTCGATGTATTCATCCTCGGCATGCAGGCCGGCCCCCACTACACCCAACGTCTCCAACACCGCCGGCTTGGCGCTGCCCGGCACATAGGCATAGCCGGCGTCGGTACCAAAACGCATGGCGATGGGTTCGATGCGCTTGTCGATCTGTCCGTAGAGCTTCTCGGCAGTCTTGGCCAGTTGCTCGGAACCGGCGTTTCTCGCCAGTGGCGGTCGCCCCTTGTCCAGACGCAGGCTGACTTCGGTGCCCTCGATCAATTGCGTGCGCACGATGCGTTGGGCATCGGCCAGCACCCGCTCGCTTTCACTCGCGTCCGAGTAGCGCATGTCAGCCTCGGCCGAGGCGCTGTCGGGAATGATGTTGCGCTTGTCTCCAGCCCTGAGCATGGTCCAGTTGACGGTGGTGCCCTTGGCGGGATCGCCGAGGTCCTTGAGTTGCAGCAACTGGTGCGCCAGTTCCATGGCGGCATTGCGCCCGGCTTCGGGTGCGGAGCCTGCGTGGGACGACGTACCCTTGACCTGCAGCAGCAAGCCGTTGATGCCGTTGGTGGCGACCGTCACGGCATCTTTGTCCGGCGGCTCGTACGAGAATACGTAGTCATGCTGGCGAGCGAGTTCAGCGATGAGCGCTTTCGAACCGGCCGAACCGGTTTCCTCGTCCGGGTTGAACAGCACGGTCAGCGTGCCGAAGCCTTTGAACTGCTCGTCCTGCAGCAGCTTCAGCGCATGCAGGATCATCGCCACCCCGCCTTTGGCATCGGCCACGCCAGGCCCATAGGCACGATCGCCCGCCACCTTGAACGGCCGCTTGGCTGCCGTGCCTGGCAGGAACACCGTGTCGTAGTGAACCATCAGCAGAAACGACTGGCTGCCCGTGCCCTTGAGCGTGCCGACAATGTTGTCGCCCGCAGAAGGATGGGCTGAGCGAGTCTGCACGTCGGCACCCAGCGCCTTGAGGCGTTCGACCAGCAGGTCACTGACGGTCTTCAGGCCTGAGGCCTGTCCGGTACCGGTGTCGACATCGACCAATTGCTGCACGGTGGCCAGATAGGCTTGCTGCTCGGCCTGGGCATGCTCGAGGCGTTGTGCGGGCGTGAAATCGGCGGCAAGTGCATAGAACGGCAGGCACGCAAGGCTAATGATGGCGCCACCTATTGAGCGTGGAGTGAGCATTTTCGATCCTTAATAAAAGTTACGAACATGCAGTTTTGACCATAGCCTGTTTTGACGCCAGTTTATTGGCTCAACTAACTGAATACATAAATCGTTACAGCATCTGCTTCATTAAACAGGTTGCACAAAAGATCAAGATGAGAGTGATAATCACGCGGTTAAAAAAATAAAAAAGAATGGAACGATTACTGAAGTGCCATTATCGAACCCTGCTGCTGATCATCCCACCAGCGAAGCGTTCGGCCCTCCAGGGTCGACGCAGCGCGGTCATGTACCCTTTCAAAAGCCGGGTACGTGGCGGATGGCGATTGACTGAATAATGACTGCCCACTCCGTTCAAGTATTGAGCTGACACTTAACTGCACCTAACTCGCCATGGAAAAAGGTGGGACGAATGTGCAAACTTAAAAGTATTCATGAGATGAATGTCCCTTCCGCCTATCATCGCCGATCGGATTTGCTAAGTGCCGAGATGGCCGAGATAGACAAGAACGAATCCATTACCGCCGTATTGCAACTCGCTGCTCAATTGACTGGCGTGCGCTACCTGGCGCTGCGCAAATCGAACCCCTCGCTCTGGCTCGGCTTCATGGAGAACCGCCAGATCGAACTGAGCTTCCATGGTCAGACCACTACCGTGTCGCAACTCGAGGCACTCGACAAGCTGCTGGGCAGCGGCGACCCGTCGCTGACCTCGGCGCCTGCCAAGTGGACGCCGCAGCCCCTGGCTGCGTTTGGCGCATCCACCATCGAAGGGTTGTTCACCACGCCTATTCATACGATCGACGGCACCAAGCTGGGCCTGTTGGTGGCCGCCAGCGATCTACCGCTGGGCCGACTGGAGGCAGAAGCCATTCAGAAAAACCTGAAACTGGTTGCCCGATTGACGGCCAGCATGAGGTCGGTGTTTTGAATACGACACCGCCGACTCAGCGCTAGGCAGCAAAACGGCGCGCGCATACGCTCATCCCCTCCATCATGAGGCGTGAGCAGGTTGCCACTTGCTGGAGAACTTATTGCACGGTTGTGCCACTCCCATAGACGCAATCGATTTACCAGGACAAACGATTCATCCGATAATGGCCAGACGCTATCGCCGCGTTCACGGCGATTTTTCCTACGTCTCGGTATCCTATGCTTCCCAGCAGCCACAACCTCGTCCTGGTAGCGTTCTCTCTGATTGTCGCCATTCTCGCCTCCTACACGGCGCTCAGAATGGCAGGACGTGTTGCCAGCTCGACGGGCAAGGCCGCAGGGCTTTGGCTGGCCGGTGGCTCCTTTGCCATGGGCTTCGGTGTCTGGGCGATGCACTTCATCGGCATGCTTGCCTTCGATCTGCCGATTCCTCTGGGCTACGACATTCCGCTGACCCTGCTGTCATTGCTCATCGCGGTGTTTTCCTCGGCCTTCGCGCTGTGGCTGGTGTGCCAGAACAACCTGCCGTGGATTCGCCTGGTGCTCGGCGGCCTGCTCATGGGCGCCGGCATTGCGGCCATGCACTACACCGGCATGGCTGCCCTGCTGATGCGACCAAGCGTGATCTACATCCCGTGGATCTTCATGTTGTCGATCCTGATCGCGGTGCTGGCCTCAGGCGCGGCGTTGTGGATCGTGTTTCGCCTGCGCAGGGGAGCCCGCGGCGAAGCCTGGGCCCGTATCGGCGCCTCGCTGCTCATGGGCTGCGCCATCGTCGGTATGCACTACACCGGCATGGCCGCGGCGCAGTTTCCACTGGGCAGCTACTGCGAAGCGTCCAACAGCGGTATCGACGTCAAATGGCTTGCCGTCGTCGTGATCGTCGTCAGCCTGGCCGTGCTGGCAATCGCGCTGATCGTGTCCGTGCTCGATGTGCGCAGCAACTTGCTGTCCCTCTCCCTGGATCAGGCCAACAGCGAGCTGCTGCAACTGGCGCTGCACGACAACCTGACCCGCCTGCCCAATCGACTGCTGCTCAACGACCGCCTCAACCAGGCCATTCACAAGGCTACGCCGCAGCAAGACCTGTTTTCGGTGTTGCTGATGGACCTGGATGGCTTCAAGGCCGTGAACGATGCTTATGGGCACCATGTGGGCGATCTTCTGCTGGTGCAGGTGTCCGAGCGCATCCTGGCCAGCAAGCGGCCGGAGGACACGGCTGCGCGCCTGGGTGGCGACGAGTTCGTATTCCTGATTCACCACCGCGAACCCGAAGACGCCGCGTTGTTCGCCCAGCAACTGGTCGAGTCGATTGGCCGCCCCTACAGCCTCGAAGGCCATGTCCTGCATATCTCGGCGAGCATCGGGATTGCGTTATTTCCCGACAACGGCCTGACGGCCCACGAACTGATGGTCAATGCCGACGCAGCGATGTACCACGCCAAGGAACTGGGACGTGCGGGGTACTGCTTCTTCGAACGCACCATGAACAAGAACGCCCATGAACAGATGCAGCTTCAGCACGACCTGCGCCTGGCACTGGAACGTGGTGAGTTCGTTCTGCACTACCAGCCCAAGTTCATCGCCGCTGACGGCCATATGGTCGGCGTCGAAGCCTTGGTGCGCTGGCACCGTCCAGGCTCGGGGTTAGTACCGCCGGACCGCTTCTTGCCGCATGCCGAACGAACCGGGCTGATCATACCGATCGGCAACTGGGTGATCGATGAAGCCTGTCGGCAGATGCGCCAATGGCACGATCAAGGCCATGACGGTTGGAGCGTGGCGGTGAACCTGTCGACGATTCAGCTGGCCCAGGCCGACCTGCTGGGGGTGGTGCGCACCGCACTGGAAAAGTACGCGCTGGCGCCGCAGCACCTGGTGTTGGAGGTGACCGAGTCCACCGCCATGCGCAACGCCGAAGCCAGCCTGGAGATCCTCGACAAGCTGGCCGAGCTCGGCGTGAACATCTCCATCGACGACTTCGGCACCGGCTACTCCAGCCTGCTTTACCTCAAGCGCTTTCCGGCCAACGAGTTGAAGATCGATCGCGGTTTCGTCAAGGAACTGGTCCAAGGCAATGAAGACGAGGCAATCGTCTCGGCCATCATCGCCCTGGGCCAGACGCTAAGCATGAAGATCGTCGCCGAAGGCGTGGAAACCCAGGAGCAGCAAGCGTTGCTCACGCGGCTGGGTTGCCATGCACTGCAGGGCTATCTGTTGGGCAAACCGCTGCCGGCGGCGCAACTGCTCGAGGCGCTCGCCGCCCAAGGGCGACGCCCCCTGGCAGCAGGCCCTGGTGACGACAGCGCGTCGATCACAGTTTCATGTTGAGCGAGACGAACGCCGAACGACCCGGCGCCGGTGAGAACATCGCCTGGTCGTCGCCGCCCCAGAAGAAGTTGTCGTACCAGACGTATTCGTATTGACGGTCCAGCAGGTTCTTGACCTGCAGATCGACGCTGGTGGAGGGGCTGAGGCGATAGCTGACGCTGGCGTCCACCACCACGAAACCGCCGTACTTGCCCTCCTCGTTCAACTCGTCGATGTAGTAGCTACCCTGCGCCCGGCCTTGTACGCCGAACTTCCAGTCGTCGTTGTAGCGATAGTCGGCGCCTAGGTTGCTGATGTAGCGCGGGGTGGAGAACACCTGTTTACCCGACAGCGATTGGCCGGAGGCCGAGAATGCCTTGACCACCTTGGCTTCCTGGATGGCGTGTGAGGCCCACACCGTCCATTGTTCGTCCAACTGCGCGCTGATCTGCATGTCCACACCGCGCCGACGGGTCTCGCCCAGCCCAACCGTGGTGCCGGTGCTGGGCATGTTCGCCACTTCGTCGGTGGCATCCTGTTGCCACAGCGCAACGCGTGCCTGCGCGCCCGGGAACGGTTGGAACTTGATGCCGACCTCCTTGCCCGTATTGATCGATGGATCGTAGGACGTCTGCCCCGGGGTCATGTAGGCCGGTGCGGTGGAGCCGGTGAGAATCTGGAAGGTGCGCCCCCAGTTGGCGTACACGTCGATCTCGGGGGTGAGGCTGTAGATCACGCTCAGCTTGGGCTGACGAATCCAGCCGTAGTCCTGCAGCGAGGCCTTGGCGCCACCGAGCAGCTCGGTGTTGCCGGAGAATTTGTCGACACGCATCGCCGGGATGATCTTCAGCGCATCGGTGGGCTGGATCACAGCCTGCAGGTAACCGCCGATGTTGCGCAGGGTGTAGCTGTCATCGTTCTGCACGCGGGCGGGCCTGACATCGAAGTCGGTCGGCACGCCATAGCTGTAGCGCAGGCGACGGTACGCATTGTCCTGTTCTTCGTAGTTGATGCCGCCATCGAGCGTCAGGTGCTCGTTGGCGCGCCAGGTCAGGTTGCTGAGCATGCCGCGCTGCTGTTCGTCCCACTGCCGACGTTGGCGCGGGGCATTGCCTGGACGGTAGTCGGTGAAAGTAATGGTGCGGTCGTCGTTGTAGCTGTTGTAGTACAGCTTGCTGCTCAGGCTCAGGTCGTCGTTGAGCTGCCAGTCGGTGTGCAGGCTCAACTGCTTCATGTCGCGGTCATCGCCATCGTTGCCGTTCTTGTCCGGTGACTGGGTGCGGCTGGCGTGCATCTGTTCGCGGGTGAGAAAGCCGGGCTCCTGGGCCTGATGGTGGTACAGGCGGGCGATGAGGCCGACGCGGAAATTCTGTTCGTCGTTGCTGAGGAACCACTTGCCGCCCAGCGCGTACTTGTTGGAGTTGCTGTGGTCGCGGTAGCCGTCACTGTCCTGCTTGGCGAGGATGTAGTTCTGGGCGAAATTGCCCTCCTCGCGGCCGATTGCCAGTTGCACCTCACGGGTATCGAAGCTGCCGTAGGTGAGGCGACTGTCGGTGTAGTTACCGCCCTGGCGGGTGGCGAAGTTGATGTTGCCACCGATGTTGTGCAGCCCATAGCGCGGGTCGTTGGTGCCGCGCACCACTTCGATGTACTCGATGTCCAGCGGGAAGACCATGTCGATGAAACGTTGGTTGCCGCTGTTGACGTTGCTTGGCACCCCATCGATGAGGGTCTTGATCCCATTGATGTAGCCCTCGCCGTTGAACGCGCGGAACGTGACCTTGCCCGACTCTGCGCCCTGCCCGGTTTCGGTGAGTTGAATCCCCGGCATCTGTCCCAGCAGTTGCCAACTGTTCATCACGTTCTTGTCCTGGACCTGATCGCCACCCAGCACATCGACCGATGTCAGCACATTTTCGGTGCTCAAGGCGCTACCAACGCCGGCCGCAGCCGTATGGGTAATGTTCACATCGCCGAGGACGATGGTGGAATTGCCGGTCGGCTCGGCGAACAAGTCAGGGGAGACCATTGCCGTGAAGATGGCAAGGGAGGCCGGGGTGAATCGCATGGAAGCTCCTGGTGTGCGGGGTGCAGGCGCGGGTTGAGCGCACGTTATAGAGGGACAGGTCTAAGCCTGCCTTTCGAAAATACGTTATATCATAACGGCATCAAATCGATACGATTTAGCTCAGTCGGAAACGCTTGGATGTTTTGAGTGACTAAGCCAATGGCAGATGGCTAGTGCCCGCCAAACGATGGGTGTAGATTGCGCCATGTTTTGCCATTCACTGACGATGCCGGACACCTGGGTGCCAAGTGCCGCCATGATGATTCCCCGCCCGTTCGCTCGACTCATCAATCCAACGCCGGATGCTCTCTATGCCCCACCTGTCGCCTGACGAAATCGTACGTGCCGCTCTGCAGATTTCGCATACCCGGCTGCGCAGACAGCATGAGTTGGTCGTTGGCTTTGCAGTGCAAGCGCTGACCCTGACCTCGCTCGATGACTTGCTGACACAAGCCTGTGAAACGGCGGCGCTGGGGATGGACACGCCTTTTGCCAAAGTCCTGCAACCCAACGACGACCACTCGGCCTTTCGCCTGACCCACGGAGTCGGCTGGAAGCCCGCCGATATCGGCAACGCGGCGGTCGGGTCCGACGAAGCCAGCCCAGCGGGCTATGCGTACACCACGAGCCGGCCGGTCATTTCCAACCACCTGGGTCAGGAGTTGAGGTTCAGAACCCCTGCCCTGCTCAACGAGTACGGTATCGAGCGGGCCATCAACGTTCCAGTGCGGGGCACAGCGGGCATCTTCGGCGTACTGGAGGCAGACAGCCGTGACGGCGATGACTTCATCGAGAGCGACGTGGTGTTTCTCGAGGGGCTGGCCAACATCATCTCGATGGCCGTCGAGCGTCTGGCGACGAAAGAAGAGGCCAACTCACCGCATGCCTATTCGGAAAGTGTGCTCAATGCCAGTCCCGACTGCGTGAAGATTCTCTCGCGCACCGGTGAAGTGGAGTTCTTCAACGAGGCGGGGTTGTGCCGGATGCAGATCCGCGACCTCGCCGACATCGCCGGCAAGCCGTGGATCGAACTGTGGCCTGAGTGCTCGAAACAGGTGATCGAGGACGCGCTGGTGCGCGTCGGTAATGGCGAATCGGTGCGCTTCGAATCGTTCTGCCCGACGGCCAGAGGCGAGCCACGATGGTGGGATGTCACGGCTGCTCCGGTGCTTGATCCGCACGGTGAGATCGACAAGATCATCGCGGTCTCAAGGGACATCACCGAGCGCCATGAGCAGGAAGTGCGGTTCGCCGCTTTGATCGAGGCGCAAAACACCAAACTCACCGAAAGCGGCCTGCATGTGGCCGAAACCCATCACCGTGTGAGAAACAGTCTTCATCTGGTGAACAGTCTGTTGCTGCTGCAAGCCAATCTGTCGATGGAGGAAGCCGTCCAGACCCAACTGCAGATCGCGGCCAATCGGGTGATGACCATCGCCAATGTGCATGAACATCTGTATCAGGATGCTCACTGCGCCGCCCTGAGTGCGCCGGCGTACTTGCGCTCATTGTTGTCCGATATCCGAACGGCCTTTGGCGAACCGCACATCGAGTGGTCGGTCGACGACTTCCAGTTGCCCCCGGAGCGCATGGCGCCGCTCGGACTGGTGGTCTCGGAACTGGTCACCAACGCGTTGAAGTATGGTCAAGGCAAGATCACCGTCACCATCGAGCGCGATGCCGAAGATGCGCGCATCAAGGTCACGGACGAAGGCACCGGCTTTCCAGAGTCTTATCCGAAACCGAGCGGAACCGGGCTCGGCATGCGGTTGGTCAAGAGCTACTCCGGGTACGGGGAAGAGGCCATTACCTTGGATCGCTCAAGTGGCTTGAGCAGTATCGAAGTGCGCTTCAAAGTGTGAGGCGACTGCTGTCTCAAGCCTGTTTAACTGAACTTTAGGCACCGGCCAAACTTGGCATCGCACCGGGTGCTCAATGTAAAGAACTGTGCGCAGTTTATGGCACGGCACTGTGCTGCGCCGATAACTTCATGCGCCTCTCCAACGTGGCGCCCAACACAAAAATATTTGCCGAGCACTAAAACGCGGAGTCCTCCCGTTCGTGACCTTGAAAAAAACGTGCGTCGACGGCTTAAACTTTTCTTCATCCTCACCTTAAGCGTTCCTTAAGCAACGCCCACCTAGCATGGCGCCGGTCATCACACCCACCTAGAACGGGACACGTCCATGTTGAATGAAGCCTCAGAAATCCGCCCGAGCTCTGCACTTGGAAAGCAACTGGTCATCGAACTTTACGACTGCAACGACGCACGTTTCGACGATATCAAATGGATCGAAGACAGCATGTTGCAGGCGGCCCGCGAAGCCAACGCGACGATCGTCACCTCCACCTTCCACAAGTTCAGCCCTATCGGTATTTCCGGCGTGGTGGTCATCGCCGAATCGCACCTGGCCATCCACACCTGGCCTGAATACAAGTACGCCGCCATCGACGTCTTCACCTGCGGCGATGTACTCGACGGCGCCCAGGCCGTGCGCGTGCTGAGCGAGCGGCTGGGTAGCCAGCGTCACATCATCTCCAGCATGGACCGCGGGCTGGAAGGGCACCGTGTGGGCATGGTCAACCGTACCCTGAGCGGGGCAGGCGCGATCAACGACGACAGCCCGACGCTGCGCTGGGCCATCGGCTCGGAGCAAGGGGGCGCACGATGAGTTCGCTCAACGATCAGCCTGCCCGCGCGCAACAGATCGACCCGGACCGCTATGACGTCGACCTGAAGTACCTGGTCCCAGAGGATGTCGCCGGCACCCTGCCCGCGCTGCCACCGAACCACTTCTACTTCTACCCGCCGGACCCTGCGCGCGAAGGCGACAGCGCGATCACGGCCCTGGAAAACAGCGATCTGTTCGACAGCTATCTCTATGGCGTGCGCCGGGTGCTTTACCAGGGCCGTACGGCCTGGCAGAACATCCTGATCGCCGACACCTACAACTACGGCCGCGTGTTGATGATCGATGGTGCGATCCAGAGCGCTGCCAGCGACGAGTCGCTGTACCACGAGCTGCTGGTGCAGCCGGCGATGCTGGCCCACGATGAGCCGCGCGATGTCCTGATCATCGGCGGCGGCGAAGGCGCCACGTTGCGTGAAGTGCTGTCGCACGCCAGTGTCCGCCGCGCGGTGATGGTCGATCTGGACCAAGAGCTGGTGGAGCTGTGCCGAGCCCATATGTTCCAGTGGCACCAGGGCGCGTTCGACGACCCGCGCTGTGAGTTGGTGACGGCCGATGGCAGGGCTTACCTGGAAAATGACGCGTCGCTGTACGACGTGGTCATCATCGATGTCGTCGACATGCTCGACAACGGTCCGGCGCAGGCGCTGTACACACGCCAGTTCTACGAACTGCTGCATTCGCGTCTGCGCCCAGGCGGCGTGGTCGCGGTGCAAGGCCTGGAGTTCTCCCACAGCGACGACAAACCCCATGCGGCACTGGCGCGCACGCTGCGCAGCGTCTTCAGTCAGGTCCACAGCTACCGCGCTGCGGTACCCTCGTTCCTGGCGTCGTGGGGCTTCCTGCTGGCGTCGGACTGGGTGGACCCTGCTCACTGGCAGGCCGCCGATCTGGACCGTCGCATCGAACGCAAGCTCGGCCTGACCTGGCTGGACCACCTTGAAGGGGACTACCTCAAGGCGTGCTTCGTGATGGACAAGGAAACACGCTTCCTGATGGCTCAGCCCGGGCCGTTGCTGGAAGACGGCGTCACCTTCGTCGCCCCGCCCGACATCGAGGAAATCGAGTTCGGACCGACTCAGTTCCCAGCCCTCAAGGCCTATTGAAATGACCGCGCCACACGCCCTGCCGGCCACGGACCTGTCCACGCCCAGCGCTTGCGTGCTGCATCGGGTGAAGTTCATGCCAGGCGTTGCCGTGCAGGCATCGGCGTCGCAGTGCCTGGCACAGTTCGACGATCCGTACCCGACGCACGCCGCCCTGCTGCAACGTACCCCCATGACCGCCCTGCAGGCCTTGCCTGAAGACAGTGCAGCGGATGAACTGCTGGTGGTGTTTGCGGCGGCCGGCCTGCAGACCAGTCACGCCTGGCGCCAGCACCTGGAAGCCTGGATGAGGACCGACGAGGACGTCGATCAGCCAACGCTGGAGACGATGTCCTTTGGCGAGCGCATACTCTGGCGGCCTGGGCGGGCGCTGATTATCGGCAACCCAGAGCGCTGCACGGAACTGCTCGCCGGGATCGTCGCCTTCAGTTGGTACGAAGGTGGCTTGCGGCGTTTGGAAACGGAGATCGCGGCCTCCTGGAGCACCGCCGATGACGACATCGAACTGACACAATTGCCGCAGAAACGGCACCAGGCCCGCGCACACCACGTCGATGCGTGCGTGACACGGACCACGCGTTGGCGTATCGCCTACACGCGTCTGGAAACCCGCCTGGAAAAAGCGCCCACGGGCCTGAGCAGTGCGGTGCGCAGGCTCTACAATGAGCTGGCCATGCAAACTGAAGTGCACGATCGTCTGGTCAGCGTCGACGATCGCATCGAAGTGCTGCAGGACCTGTACGAACTGGCCACCGATCGACTCAGCGAGCATCGCCATGTGCTTGAGGAGCTGCGGGTGGAGTGGTTGATCGTGGCGCTGTTGCTGGCAGAGGCGGCGCTGAGTATCTGGGGATTGCTGACGTAGCGAAGAAGGCTAGAGCATGCGCGTACTACTCGTTGAAGATGACTTGCTGTTGGGCGATGGCATTCAGTTAGGTCTGCGCCAGGAAGGCGACCGGGTCGAATGGTTGACCGACGGCTTGCTGGCCAAACAGGCGCTGGCGACCGATGAGTTCGACCTGGTGATTCTCGACATCGGTTTGCCACGATGCAGTGGCCTGGAGGTGCTGCATGAACTGCGCAACCGCGGCTCCAAAGTGCCGGTCTTGCTGCTCACGGCCAGGGATGAAGTGGCCGACCGCGTGAAGGGGCTCGATTACGGCGCCGACGACTACCTGACCAAGCCCTTCGACTTCGAAGAATTGCTGGCCCGCATCCGCGCCCTGGCACGTCGCGCGCTGGGCCGTGCAGTGCCGCAACTGATCCACGGCAACCTGTGCCTGGACCCCTCGACGCATACCGTGACGGTGGACGACGACCCGATCAACCTCGCACCGCGCGAATATGCACTGTTGCGTCTGCTGCTGGAGAACAAAGGCAAGGTGCTGTCGCGCGCTCAACTGGAGAGCAAGCTGTATGGCTGGAGCGGGGATGTCGAAAGTAACGCCATCGAAGTTCACGTGCACCACGTACGACGCAAAACTCACAACAGCTTGATCCGGACCGTGCGCGGAATGGGATATACCATCGCCGAAGAGAAAATGGGCTAGCGTCGATGCACGTCGGATCGTTCAAGTCATTCAGTCGCACAACGACGCACAAGCCGTCGGTGCGCAGGCTCTTGCTGGCGTGGTTGCTAGGCAGCTTCGTCGTGACCTGGTTGATGGTGATCGCCTTCACCTACTACTTATCCACGAACAAGATCGAGCGCTTCTTCGATGAGGACATGCTCGACTTTGGTCAGGCTGCGCTCAACATCCTGTCGGTTGCCACCCGCGATGAGCGACTTGGCCGCAGCGCAGACGTCACGCAACAGACCATCGAAGCCAGCCGCGAAGCGATCAAAGGCCTGCCCCTGCTGCATCGAGGCGGGGTACTGGCCTATACGCTGTGGCAAAACGGCGAGGCGGTGCTATCGAGCGCCAACATGCCCGAAGGTTTCACCCACGCCCCGGACGGCTTCAGCTCGCTCAAGACAGCGAATGCCCAGTGGCGTGTGCTGAACATGCAGCAAGGCGAGATGAACGTGTGGGTCGGTGAGAACATCAGCTATCGCCGCCATACCATCAACACACTGCTGATCTATGCGCTGTTTCCTCTACTGCCGGCCTTTCCCCTACTGGCGTTGATGATCTGGTTCAGCGTCTCCCGTGGCTTGTCGCCGCTGCAGGCGATGCAGGAAGAAGTGCACAAGCGCTCCGATCGGAACCTCGAGCCGATTGCCCTGACCCGTGTGCCCGTCGAGGTCCACGGGCTGGTCGGCGAACTCAACCTGCTGCTCGAGCGTCTACGCAACGCGCTGGAGGCCGAGCGCCGCCTGACGGGTGATGCCGCCCACGAAATTCGCACTCCACTCGCCGCCTTACGCACCCATGTACAAGTGGTGCTGCGCTCCACCGATCCTCAGTTCCAGGCGCACGGCCTGCAGCAAATCAACCGCAGCGTGACCCGTATCACCACACTGATGGAGCAGATTCTGCTGCTGGCGCGCTTGGACAGCGATGCCTTGATCGAAGAATTCTATCCGGTGGACTTGTCGACCGTGGCCGAGGCGGTGGAGGCCGATCTTGCGGTTCAGGCCTTCGACAAACGCATCAGCCTGTCGCTCGATCAAACGCCCGTCAGGATCATCGGTATCGAAGTGTGGCTGAAGATTTTGCTGAGGAACCTGGTGAGTAATGCGATTCGCTATACGCCTGCCGGTGGCCATGTCAGCGTGCGGGTCGAGCACCATGACCCGCATGCCGTGGTGTCGGTCATGGACGATGGTCCGGGGATCACGGCCGAAGAGGAAAAGGTGATCTTCAAACGGTTTTATCGGGGCTCTGCGGCCTCAGGGGATGGGCAAGGCAGTGGGCTGGGCTTGCCCATCGTCAAGCGGATTATCGAAGTGCACAAGGGTACGATCGTGCTGTCGCAGGGCTTGCACGGACGGGGACTGGGCGTGACGGTAACGCTGCCGAAAAGAATCTAGAACGCTTCACTCTAATGCTTAGGAAACTTCACCGTGATCCACATTGATGACAACACCCACGTTGCCTTGGCCGATACGCTGTTCGTGTTTGCGCTCGAAGCGGAAGCCGCCGATGCATTCAGCCACGTCGATGCGGTATTCACCGGTATCGGCAAGGTCAATGCCGCCATTGCACTGACCAAGGCCCTGCAGACACGCAAACCCAAGCTGATCGTCAACCTCGGCTCCGCTGGCAGTCCGCGTTACGGCAAAGGTGAGCTGGTATGTTGTACGCGTTTCGTGCAACGGGACATGGACGTCACGCCCTTGGGCTTCGCCCGCTACCAGACACCCTTGACCAACGTGCCGGTGATTCTGGAGCAGGGATTGTCACTGCCCGGGATCCCATTGGGCACCTGCGGTACAGGTGATAGCTTCGAGACCAATCACGGCGATGCGCCCTATGACGTTGTGGACATGGAAGGTTATGTCCTGGCGCTGATCGCTCGCGAAGAAGGCATTCCGTTCCTGTGCCTGAAATACATTTCCGATGACGCGGGCAGCGAGGCGGCAGACGATTGGTCGGTGCAGGTGCACCTGGCGGCGCAGGCGTTTGGCAAGGTGTTGTTTGCCCAGGCGTGAATCGAAAGACGTTGGACTTGCGAACGCGACCCCACTTCTCAGGCAGGTATGAATAGATCCGCGCGGACGGCAATTGCAATTCGTTCGCTTACGTGGGAACAGTCAGGCCCATGATCACACCCGCGTGATATTGGAGACTCAGGATAACCTGCTCCCCTGAACGTCTATCCAATCTAGTCACTATCGCAGTCGCCCCCGCGACGCCGAGCCGAGAGGCGCCACCGCCGCGGGAACGACAGTGCAGTTAAGCCGTACCGGTGCCGCCGCGGTTGGCATTGCCGGGCGTCTGCATTTCATGAGTCTCGGCCTGGGTATCGGCGTTGCTCACCTGAGACTCCAGATCGTCCGTGGGTCGATGGCTACGGATCCTTCGAGTGAGAGTGCTGGCACTGGCAGCTAGCTCATCGGTCATTCTGCCGGTAGCCGCCAAGGCGCGTTGCCCTGTTTCCACAACACTACGACTCACTTGCGTTCCGGTCTCCAAACCGCGACGGGCGACTTGCGCACCCAGATGCCCTCCCGCACGCCCCACGTCATATCCGAATTGCGCGCCAGTCCACGCGGCGTTACCCAGGGCGCGGGGAGCAGAACGCAGCGCTTCTTTTGGCTTGGCGTGATTGTCATCGTTAAGCCAAGCCTTGCCCTTGTCAGATAGTGTGCTCGTCATCGATGCAACGAAGGCCCAGATACCGAACGCAACGCCGGTTCCAAGCGTATTGATGGAGGTCCCCACAATGGTCTGAGCAGCAGGACCGGAAACCGCGTTGGTGCCCACGCGCTCGGCCGCAGCGCGAGCTGCGAACGTCGCGCCCAAGCCAAAGTACCCGCCGCCAAAGCTATTGGCGCTGATGAGCGCTTTGCCCGCAGCGTCAAGCGCATTGGCGGGCACGCCAAGGAGCATGTTGCCCAGTCGCTGCCCTCCGTGCCCAATGGCCGACAACACACTGCCTTGCTTTGCAGCCTTGTAGACAGAGAACCAGTCTTGTTCACCCTCCAGCGTGCGACGCACACTGGCCTGATCGGTCGTGTCGAGTGAAGTTCCCGCATCACGCAAGCCGAACAACAATGCCTCACCCCGCTCTTGCCGAGCGGTCTGAGCGTTATGCTTGAGGTTGGCCGTGGCGAGTCCAGATGCATAGTTACGCAGCGGTACCGCGATTTTATTGAACAGATCTGCAGCCTCGGGCCGACCGGATAACCTCAACGACGCCGATACGGTCCCGGTAATGACCGCACCGACCAGGTAGGTTTGAATCTGCTTGGCATCCTCAAGCGCTTCGCGAAGAGCCCCCTGCTGTTTGGCTTCCAGTCCCCTGGCCACGTCAGGGTGAAGTTTGTCTGCTGGTGCTTTGAGAAAGAAGGCGTCCGCTTTCGCTTCCGCGAACAGGCGCTGGAAGAACTCATCCGGGTAATGGGCCTCCATGCCCCCTACCCCGCCCTCGGCCGCGGCTTTGAGCAGTCCATTGTCGATTTCGCCGAACACGAACTTGGTTACATCGCTGACAATCTCGGGCTTGGCAAACTGGGCGGCCACGACGCCGGTAAAGGGAAGACCGCCCACCAGGGCGGTTCCGTGAGTCGCATAACGATCGAGCCGGCCAGCATTTTCCATGGTGCTGCGGATTGCCGCGAGGTTCTCGCCTTCTTGCAAAAGCCGCTCGCTTCGGCTGTCCGCGATCGAATCCAGCATCTCGTGCTGTGCTCGCGCCAAATCAGCCTCAGCGGGGGTCGCCTGGGGTGACACGGGCAGACGATACTGCGCAAAGCGATCTCGCATGTAGTCGCGTACAGCGGTGCGCTCTACAGGGTCGGTTATGGCGCCGACGCCTTGGGCCTGCACAGCATGCTGGGCGGTTTCTGCCTGTGCCCTATCAGGGGTGTGAAGATGTGCGACGTGAGATCCGTTGATATCCATCAGATAGGCCTCATTGTTGAATAGCCATTGCCAGGGGTGTCAGAGCGCGTACGAGTTATGCCAACGACTCTTCCTTTGTGCTGCCCTAGCACTGAATTGAGCGTGAATCGGACAGGAGAATGATCCGCGTGAATCACGCAGTGGGCTGAGTGTGAGTGGTTGGCGAACTCAGCCGGTTCCATGGATAAGGCGTCGTGCTGGCAGGTGAGGAACGAGCCCTGCTGGGGTCGCTGATCGCCCCCTCTGGCATAGGCTAAGGTCGCGGGGGACATTGCTAGCGAAGGAGACTTTTTGGAGCGCTCAAATGCATCCGGCTAGCGGTGTGCTGTCTCCCGCCATCAGGTTCAGACATCCAAGGTATTCTTGCGGGCGAAGGTTTACGTCTGCGTGTAAACTTGCGCCCTTTTTTCGATTCATCCTGGGCCGATGTCACTCCATGTGCCGTCAGTACGTCTGTGCCCTTTGATCATTGCCAAGGCGACATAGCTTTTGTCGCGGGGGGATGAGCCCGTTGGCAAGCGGTAGGCCGTGCCGCCTGCGCTTAGAACCCCTGCAAACCCGCTAAAACGCACTGGAAACACGCACCTCCGGAGACCGCATGATAGAGCCATCCAAGCCAGTAATTACGCGCGCTGAGCCATCTAGAAGGTTCTCCGTGGCCCCCATGATGGATTGGACCGACCGCCATTGCCGGTATTTCCTGCGCCTACTCTCGCGCCACGCCCTGCTCTACACCGAAATGGTCACCACCGGCGCCCTGCTGCACAACGACGCCGCCCGTTTCCTGCGCCACGACGCCTCGGAGCACCCGCTGGCCCTGCAACTGGGCGGCAGCAACCCTGCCGAACTGGCAGCCTGTGCGCGCCTGGCGCAAGAGGCCGGGTACGACGAGGTCAACCTCAACGTCGGCTGCCCCAGTGATCGGGTGCAGAACAACATGATCGGCGCGTGCTTGATGGGCCACCCCGCGCTGGTGGCCGAGTGCGTGAAGGCGATGATCGACACAGTGCAGATTCCGGTGACGGTCAAGCACCGCATCGGCATTAACGGCCGCGACAGCTACGCCGAGCTTTGCGACTTCGTCGGCCAGGTCCGCGATGCCGGCTGCAGGAGCTTCACCGTGCATGCCCGGATCGCCATCCTCGAGGGCCTCTCGCCCAAGGAAAACCGTGAGGTTCCACCGCTGCGCTACGACGTGGCCGCGCAGCTCAAGCGGGACTTTCCCGACCTTGAGCTGATACTCAACGGCGGAATCAAAACCCTGGAGGAATGCCGCGAGCACCTTCAGACCTTCGATGGCGTGATGCTAGGACGCGAGGCGTATCACAATCCTTACCTGCTGGCCGAGGTGGATCAGCAGTTGTTCGGCAGCCAGGAACCCGTGGTGAGCCGCAGCGAGGTGATGGAGCGGTTGATGCCGTACCTGGTAGCGCACGTCGAGTCCGGTGGGGCCGTCCATCACATCACTCGACACATCCTCGGCCTCAGCCAAGGCTTCCCAGGGGCGCGGCGCTTCCGTCAGTTGTTGTCGGCGGACATCCACAAGGCCGCAGCGCCCTTGCAAGTCGTGGAACAGGCGGCTCAGTTACTGCAGGGCCGGTAAGGGGAACCCTGGGCACGGAGCGCACTCGAACAGGGATTCGCCCTGCGCCCCTCGCGCCTCGGACAACCCTCGTGTTCGGCCTTGAGCGGCTGTCAGGGCTGGGGTAATGTCGAGACACTCACAGGACAGAGCACGCCCATGACTTCCAAGCTGGAACAACTCAAGCAGTTCACCACCGTCGTCGCCGACACCGGAGACCTGGAGGCCATCACTCGCCTCAAGCCGGTCGATGCCACCACCAATCCGTCGCTGCTGCTCAAGGCCGCCGCCATCGAAGGTTATGCCGACCTGCTCAAGCAGGTGCGCAGCGATGCCAAGGGTGATGTGCAACTGGCGTGCGACAAGTTTTCGGTCGCGGTCGGTGCGGGCATTCTCAAGGTCATTCCGGGTCGCATTTCCACCGAGGTCGACGCGCGCCTGTCGTTCGACGAGCCGGCGCTGCTGAATAAGGCGCGTCAACTGATCGCGCTGTACGAAGCGGCTGGCATCAAGCGCGATCGCGTGCTGATCAAGCTGGCGTCTACCTGGGAAGGCATCCGCGCTGCCGAGAAGCTGGAAAAAGAAGGCATCCAGACCAACCTCACCCTGCTGTTCTCCTTCGCCCAGGCTCAGGCCTGCGCCGATGCCGGAGTGTTCCTGATCTCGCCGTTCGTAGGTCGTATCTACGACTGGTACAAGAAGAGCACCGGCAAGGAATACACCGGTGCCGAGGATCCAGGCGTGCAATCGGTCACGCGCATCTACGACTACTACAAGACCAACGATTACGACACCGTGGTCATGGGCGCCAGCTTCCGCAACGTTGGGCAGATCGAGCAACTGGCTGGTTGCGACCGACTCACCATCAGTCCGGAACTGCTGCAGCAACTGAGCGACGACCAGGGCGAACTGCCGCGCATCCTCAAGCCGGGCTCAGCCGGCGAAGCCAAGCAGGTGCTGGACGAAGGCCAGTTCCGCTGGGCGATGAACGAAGATGCCATGGCTACCGAAAAACTGGCCGAAGGCATCCGTCAGTTCGCGCGCGATCAGGAGAAGCTGGAAAAGGTCATGGCGGAAAAAGCCTGATACATCTGGTGATTGTGCAACGGGCGGGAAATACTCAGTATTTTCCGCCCGTTTTGATTTGATGGTCTCGATGAATCCCTCACTGCCCGCAGTCCTCGCCGGCCCTGTGCTTCGACGCCTGGAGTCGCAACGCCTGGCTATCTGGTTGGTCGGCTCACGCCCATTGAGTCCGCAATTCGTACTGCCAGGCCTACCAATCGAACCCCTACAGCGGTGCCAACGGGTTGCGATGGGGCGCCATGCATTCGTTCACCTGCTTGAGGTGCAATTCGACGCGCCTCTGCCCGAAGACGTCGAACTGGAGTACGACCTGCGTCTGGACAACGGCCTGGGTATCGCCGACTGGGCGCCTCACCTGATTTATCCTGGCAGGCATCTGCCCAATTTCGTGCTGCGCAGACGCGTGGACAACCTGCTCCACGGCTCCTGTCGCAAGCCCCATCATTCTGCGCCCGACGGCCTGCTGTGCGCCGATCGCTTGCTATTGGAGAGCCTGGCACCGCAGCAGCGCCCCGCCCTGCTGCTGATGACGGGCGATCAAGTCTATGCCGACGACGTAGCCGGCCCTACCCTCAAGGCCATCCACGGGCTGGTCGAGTGCTTGGGCCTGTTCGACGAAGCCCTCGACGGCGCGCTGGTCGACAGCGGCGAGGCCCTGTATCGCCACCCGGCAGGCTACTACCACCGCGCCGACCTGCTGCCGTCACACGAGGGCAACGAGCCGCTGCGGCGCCGCTTTTTCCGTGGCAAGCGCAAGCCGATCTTTTCCTCGAGCAATGCCGACAACCACTTGGTGACTTTGGCCGAAGTCATGGCCATGTATCTCTTGGTGTGGTCGCCGACGCCTTGGACACTGATCTCGCTCGTGATGCCAGAAGGCCTGTCGGCTGAAGATCAGCAGCGCTATCAGGCTGAACAACCCTTGATCGAAGACTTCCGCGACGGACTTGACCACGTGGCGCGGGTGATGGCGCATCTGCCGTGCCTGATGATCTTCGATGACCATGACATCACCGATGACTGGAACCTGTCGGCGCAATGGGAGCAGACCGCCTATGGCCATCCTTTCTCCCGGCGGATCATCGGCAATGCCCTGATCGGATACCTTGTGTGTCAAGGTTGGGGTAACGACCCAACGGCCTGCTCACCCCTGATCCAGACCTTGCAGCGATTGACCGAGGACACTGGGCAGCGACAGCTCATCGCCTCGCTGCAAGACAGTTTGATAGAAGCTCTGCTGCGCTTTCAGTCCTGGCATTACGACTTGCCCTGCGACCCACCTCTGCGCGTTCTGGACACCCGTACCCGACGCTGGCGCAGCGAGCGCGACCTGAAGAAACCCTCGGGCCTGCTCGACTGGGAAGCCCTGTGCGAATTGCAGCAAACCCTGCTCGATCATCCGTCGGCAATCATCGTGTCACCCGCGCCGATCTTCGGCGTCAAGCTGATCGAGACGGTACAGCGGGTATTCAGCACGCTGGGCTATCCGCTGCTGGTCGACGCCGAGAACTGGATGGCGCACCGCGGTGCCGCGCAGGTGATCCTGAACATCTTCAGGCACTCGCGCACACCCGGCCATTACGTGATTCTCTCCGGCGATGTGCATTATTCCTTCGTGTACGAAGTACTGATCCGACATCGCCAGCGCAGCCCGCACCTCTGGCAAGTGACCAGCAGCGGTATCAAGAACACCTTTCCACGCAGGCTTCTGGACGTGATGGATCGGCTCAATCGCTGGCTGTATGCCCCGCGCTCACCGCTCAACGGTTTCACCCAGCGCCGCGCGATGGAAGTGGTGCCACGCCTGCCGAGCCGCAGCAAGGCGGGAGAGCGCTTGTGGAACGGTTCGGGGTTAGGGCAGGTGTTCTTCGATGATGAAGGCCGCCCGGTACGGGTGCTTCAATTGAACGCCGATGCAAGCGAGGCCACCGAGTTCGTCAGAACGCACAGACCCGAGCACTGACGCGGTCAGATCAGGACCGCTCCAGCGCACTCACCAAGTCACGAAACGCTTCGCGGTTGGAGTCGTTCAGGCCCATCAGGATCTTGTGCGCCTCCAGGACCTTGGCACGCACGACTTCCTCGTTCTCGTCCTGGGAAGGCAGATCGCTCAGGCAGTCTGGGCACGGCAGGGGCCGATCGACGATATTGAACACCTGATCGAAGCCCATCGACTGCAGCAGCCGGGAAATATCCGGGTTTGTGGTGACCACAGTGGGCAGTAGGCCGACCTTCTGACGCGAAAGAATCGACAGCTTGGCCAACAGACCCAAGGTGGTGCTGTCGATGCTCTCGGTCTCGGTCAGGTCGATGACGATGGCCGAGAAATTCAGCGCCGTGAAGATCTTTTCGATCGTCGCATCCAGGGCTGAACACAAGGTCAGGCGCACTTCACCGACGAATTTCAGTACGAAGGTACCGTTCTGCTCGGCGAACTGGATTCTACCGGTACTCATGGAAGGTTCCTGCTCAACACCAATAGGGCGATATCATCCGGCATCTCCCCAAGCGTAGCTAATCCGAATCGACTGCGCAGTCCGTCCAGACTGCCCTGCGCGTCTTTGACAATCTCCGGCAAGTTTGCCTCTTTGTCTTTGAGTGTGGCCCCAGGCAAAAGGTCCAGGATGCCATCGGACATCAGCGTAAGGCTGAAGCGCGGCGGCAATTCCAGCACATGGTCCTGATAGGTGGCTTCGTCGAACAGCCCTACCGGCAAGCCACGCCCCTCGAGGTAGCGTGCCTGGCCTGGGGTATACAACACGGGCAACGGCAGATGGCCGCCCACGCTGTAGGTCATCAGTCCGGTGTCCTCGTCGATCACTCCGCCGACCATGGTCACATGCTTGCCCAGCTTGCAGTTGATCAGCCCACGGTTGATGTGCGCCAGCACCTCGGACGGCTTGAAGTCGCGCATCTTGCCGTTGCGTTTGAATTCGAACAGCAAACGGGTGGTCATGAACTTGAGCAGCACGGTGACGAACGCCGACGAAGCGCCATGGCCGGACACGTCCGCCAGGTAGAACGCTACTCGACGTTCATCGACACGGAAGTAGTCGGTGAAGTCGCCCGACAGGTACAACGAGGGAATGATCTGGTGATCGAACGACAGGTCGCCCGCCGTCCAAGGCTTTTCCGGCAGCATGTTCATCTGCACCTGACGCCCGGCGGTCTGGTCTTCCTGCAACAGATGCAGACTGGCTTCCAACTCACGATTGGCCGCTTCGAGCTTCTCGCGGTAGCGCTCGTTTTCCAGCATCAACCGCGAGCGATCCAGCGCGCGGCGTACCGAGTGCTCGAGTACGGCGAGGTCTTCCAGCGGCTTGATCAGATAGTCGGCCGCGCCCAGGCGCAGGGCTTCGACTGCATCGCTCATCACCCCGGCACCGGACACCACGATCACCGGCATTTGCGGAGCCTGCTCGGTGATGCGACGGATCAACTCGAGCCCGCCCATCTGAGGCATGCGCAGATCGCAGATAACGAGTTCAGGCTGGTGTTCTTCGAAGACCTGAAGCCCCTGTTGGCCATTGATGGCCTGAAGGACGCTGAAGCCACTGTCTTCCAGATACGCGGCGAGGCTTGCACGGACCACGTCGTCGTCATCGATTATCAGCAGCGTTGCACGGGTTTTCTGCATGTGGGCGAACGGCGCCGATTGGTTGGCGTAGCGGACATCGGCAAGGACGACGGTCGACTACTTGGAATACTGATGACCGCTGCGCGCGAGGTGGACAGCAAGGCTATCCGGCGACGCGCAAAGGTGCCTGTAAGGCGCAGACGGTACTCCCATCCGCTGGGCGTTTCAAGCATGCGAGGATGGAGTGCGCAGGCCTAATCACCTGAGGTTATTGGAGACCAGGTTTTGGCTCACTAATGGATATAGCCAAGCCGTTTGAACTCGGCGTTATCAGCTCGTGACGTGCGCGTCGTGCCCACGTTCGCAGACGAAAAAGGCGATCCGTGGATCGCCTTTCCTGTTGACGGCTCAGAAGTCGTCCTCGACCTCGCCATCCTTGACCTTGAACTCCCTGTTCTGCAGGTAAGCGTTGCGGATGAAGATGTACTTGTCGCCTTGTATCAGCTTCTCTGCCGGGAGCAGGCTGGCGCGGGTATCGACCACATCGAGCGCGAAGATCGAGTTGCGCGTCGGCACATGGTCGATGTAGCGATAGGGTTCGGTGAAGGAATCCGGGTACTTGGACAAGCCATCGCGCACGGTGCTCGGCCCCAGCAGCGGGATGACGACATAGGGCCCGCTGGGCACGCCCCAGTAGCCGAGGGTCTGGCCGAAGTCTTCATCGCTGCGCTGCAGACCCATGCGGGTGCCGACATCGAAGAAACCGCCCAGGCCGAAGGTGGTGTTGACGATCAGCCGCGCCGTGTCGACACCCGCAGCATGAGGCTTGAGCTGGAACACATTGTTGACCAGGTTGCCGACATCGCCCAGGTTGCGGAAGACGTTGTGGATGCCATCTTCGAGGAACTGCGGGGTCACGGCCTCGTAGCCTTTGGCCAACGGTCTCAGGGCGTAAGTATCGATCACGTCGTTGAAGCGGAAGATCGGTCGGTTGACCGCTTCCCATGGGTCGTCCTCGGTGGCCGCCTGGGTGGCGGCCATCGGCGCCAGCAGCAGGCTGGCACAGACACAGGCCTGGGTGATTCGCTCGATCACACCGGCACCGATCCTCTGCATAGCTGTTTCTCCATCGGGTTTCACGGCGGCAAGCACCGGATGGCGCTGCGCGATAGGGCGCCAGTATACGGGCAATCTGGCTGGCGGCGAGCATGGCATATCTTGCCTGATCGCGTAGTGTTCATCTCGCTCTTCATGTGACTGTCACACCACCGTCACATAGAGACTCTAGCGTGGGCGATATTTCAGGGATGTTGCCATGCACGAAGCCCCCGCCCCCACTGCCGTGCTATTCGGCCTGCGCGGCTGCCTGGTCCAGGCTGCGAAGGGTAGCCCCCTGCCCGCCCCCGGCGCTCTCGACACCCTGGCGTCGCTGCACGCGCAACAGGTGCCCTGCATCTGGCTCGATGAACTGGACAGCGAGCACAGCACTGCGCTGACCGCTGTGCTGCCGAGTTGGTTACCCGGCCACGCCGCCAATGGCTCGCCTTGGCCTTCCCCGAACGCCTGCTGGCAAGCGTTGATGTCACTGAGCAGTGCCCGCCTGGACGGATGCGTCCTGGTGAGCGGCGAACCGCGCCTGCTGCAGGCAGGCCTGAATGCAGGACTATGGACCGTGGGCCTGGCCACCTGCAGCCCATCGTGTGATCACACCTCGAACCGGTGGCAGGCCATGAGCGTGCAGGAGCAGGAACTGGCGCGCGGCAAGTCCACCCTTGAACTGTTCGGATTGGGCGTGCACTCGGTGATCGACCATCTCGAAGCGCTCGACACCTGCCTGGCAGACATTGCCCACCGTCGACGCAAGGGTGAAAAACCCTGACAGCGCGGCTTGATGCCGATCATGCAAAGCGTCAGCAAGTGGATTACGCTTGCAGTCAGGTCAGAACCTTTGCGCCTGCGCCGAGGTCCATGGCTTGCCAAGTCATTGATGGAGAACAGCCAATGCCCGCCCGCGAATTGCAAGAACGCCTGAACAGCCTGCGCGAGCAACTGGATCGAAACGTACCGCTGTCGGAAGAGGAACTCACCGGCCTGCGCGAGGAAGCACGACAGATCGAGGCGCAAATCAAGCTCGAAGAAGTCTCGCCAGACAACAATCTGGTTGATGGCGTGAATCTCGCCGTCGAGCGCTTCGAAGTCGATCACCCCGACCTCACTGCCACGCTGCGCGACATCATCACTCGCCTGCACAGCATGGGTATCTGATACGCCGCTTGGGGCTGCAGGTGCAGCCCCGAAGATGAACTTACTGGCGCACCAGCCTGCCGTTGCGCGGGCTGATCGGCGCGGTGCTGCGATAAGGATTGATATCAAGCCCGCCCCGGCGCACGTAGCGTGCATACACCGTCAAGTGCTCTGGCTGCAGCAGGCGCAGCAGATCCAGATAGATCCGTTCCACGCACTGCTCGTGGAAATCGGCATGCTGGCGGAAGCTCACCAAGTAGGTCAGCAGGCTGGCAGGATCCAGCGCCCTGCCCTTGTACTCAACCATCACGCTCCCCCAGTCCGGCTGACCCGTCACAGGGCAATTGGATTTGAGCAGATGGCTGTGCAAGGTTTCTTCGACCACGCGGTCAGGATCGCAGCGCAGCAGCTCGGGCTGTGGTTCGCCATAGTGGCTGATGGTCACATCCCGCGAATCGATGCACTGCCCTGGCAGGGCCATGACCCCCTCGTTTTGCACGTCGTCCAAGCTCCGCACCCGCACACGCACCGGTTTACCGGCGGCGGCAGAGAGGTCTTGCTCAAGACACGCCACCAGTTCCTCGGCAGAGGCGAACACAGTCTGGTTCAACGAGTTGAGGTAGAGCTTGAACGACTTGGATTCGATGATGTTGGGCGAGTCGGCCGGGATGGCGAACTCGCCGATGGCCACCACTGGCTTGCCTGAAGGCAGCAGCCAGGACAGCTCGAAGCAGTTCCAGTAGTCCACGCCCTGCCACGGCAGCGTTTGCGCAGTGACGCCCAGTTCGGCCCACTTGGCCGCTCGGGGGATCGGGAACAGCAGCGAGGGCGTGTAGATGGCGATGTATTCGCTGGACTTGCCCAGCGGGGAGTGTTCGGCGGCGGGATGCATGTCTCTGACCTGAAAACGCGGAAATGCGCCCATTCTACCGGTTTTGCCGCCCGCCTTGGGCGCCGCTGTCACTCGATGGTCAACTGACCGACCATGCCCGCCTGGTAATGGCCTGGCACGTTGCAGGCAAACTCGATGGGCGCCGACTGGCGGAAGGTCCAGGTCAGCTCGGCACGCTGTCCTGGCTGGACCAGCACGGTATTGGCCGCGTCATGGCCGTGCGCAGCGTGGCCCATCTGTCCATGATCCATACCGGCCATGGCGGCCATTTCCTTCTGATGCTCGGCGTGCATGGCCGCATCGCCCAGGTTGAACTCGTGAACCAGCTTGCCTTCGTTGATCAACACGAAGCGCACCGTCTCCCCCGCCTTGACCTGCAACTTGCCTGGTTCAAAGGCGATATCTTTGAGCACTACCTGCACGGTACGGGTGGCTGTGCTGGCTGGAGCAGGCTCGCCGAAGGCGAACGACTTGGCGCCGTCCGCAAGCGCCGGCAGGCTGGCAAAGGCGAAGGCAGCACTGAGGATCACAGATTTCATGGAGACTCCTGGCGTAGGTGGACAATGGCGCCACTCTACGGTCAGCGCGCTGGCGGCGGGCTGACCGGCAGATTACAACGCTGTCAGCTTGGGCACGCTGACGTTGGCTCACGTATCATCGTCGTCAATTCCCTTGGCAGCCGAGCGCGCCCACGGCGCGAGCAGGCCAACGCTCTTGTGTGTGGACACCCCATGAAACTGTTGATCGTCGAAGACCAGGCCCGCACCGGCCAATACCTGCGCCAGGGCCTGAGCGAAGCGGGCTTTGCCACGGAATTGGCCGACGATGGCGAAACCGGAGAATTTCTTGCCCTCACCGGCGATCACGACCTGCTGATCCTCGACGTGATGCTACCCGGCCGCGACGGCTGGCAGATCCTCCAGGCCGTGCGCCAGGCTGGACTGGACACGCCAGTGCTGTTCCTTACCGCGCGCGATGCCGTGGCCGACCGTGTCCATGGCTTGGAACTGGGCGCCGACGACTACCTGGTCAAACCCTTCGCCTTCTCCGAACTGCTCGCTCGGGTTCGCAGCCTGCTACGACGCGGCTCAAGCCCGAGCCAGGACAACGTCCTGATCCTCGCCGACCTGCGCCTGGACCTGCTGCGCCGCCGCGCCGAGCGTGCCGGTAGTCGCATCGACCTTACCGCCAAGGAGTTCGCCCTGCTCGAACTGCTGCTGCGCCGCCAGGGCGAGGTGCTGCCCAAATCGCTGATCGCCTCGCAGGTGTGGGATATGAATTTCGACAGCGACACCAATGTCATCGAAGTCGCGATCCGGCGTCTGCGCCTGAAAATCGACGAAGGCCATCCCGGCAAGCTCATCCATACCGTACGCGGCATGGGCTACGTGCTCGAAGAGCGTGCCGACTGATGCCGCGCCTGTCACTGGGAGGACGCCTGGCCCTGCTGTTCGCCGCCTGCACTGCAGCCGTTTCCCTGACCGCAGGACTGCTGTTCAGCCAGGCCAGCGAAAGGCACTTCGTCGAGCTCGATCAGCAGTTGCTCAGCGCCCGCCTTTCGCAACTGCGTACCGCCCTTGCCCATGTCGACTCCCCAAGTGCACTGGAGGCCAAAGTGCCAGTGCTGCGCAGCGAACTGAGCCACCAGGCAGACCTGGCCCTGCGCATCCGCGGCAACGATGACACGCTGTGGTTCGACAGTCGCACCGGCTTGCCCGAGGAACCTCGCCAGCCGGGCTTGGCCACCCTGCACAGGGGCAGCATCGCCTACCGCAGCCTTTCCGAGCGCGTAACAGGCGGGCAGGTCACGCTGTTTCTGGACATCACCCATCACCAGCATTTCCTGGAGCGCATGCAGCAATTGATCTGGCTGACAGTGGGCCTGTCCGCGCTGGTCACCGCCCTGCTCGGCGCCTGGGCGGTCAGGCGGGGACTACGCCCCTTGCGCCAGATGGGAGCGGTGGCGGCCAGTGTCAACGCCCGCTCGCTGACCACTCGCCTGCCGGTGGCGCAACTGCCGGAGGAACTGGCCGAGCTTGGCCAGACCGTCAACGCCATGCTGCAGCGCCTGGAAGATGCCTTCGTGCGCCTCTCGGCCTTCTCCGCCGACATTGCCCATGAGCTGCGCACGCCGCTGTCGAATCTGCTCACGCACACCCAGGTCACGCTCACCCGGCCGCGCAGCCTGGACGAGTACCGTGAGGCCTTGCACGACAATCTCGAAGAGCTGCAGCACATGGCGCAAATGGTCAACGACATGCTGTATCTGGCCAAGGCTGACCATGGCTTGCTCATGCCTAACCGAGAGCGGCTGGACCTGGCAGCGGAGGTCGATGCCCTGCTCGACTACTACGCCGCACTGGCCGAGGACGCCGCCATCACCCTGCGCCGCCAAGGCCAGGCGCACCTGCAAGGCGATCGCCACATGCTGCGCCGGGCGCTGTCGAACCTGCTGGAAAATGCCCTGCGCTTCACGCCGCCAGGCGGAACGGTCGAGGTGAGCGTGTCACCCGACCTGCGCGTGGACGTGGCCAACACCGGACCGGCCATCGCCGAGCACGCCCTGGCGCGCGTGTTCGACCGCTTTTATCGAGAGGATCCGGCACGCCATGAAGGCAGCACCGAGCATGCGGGGCTGGGGCTGGCGATCACCCGCTCGATCGTCCAGGCCCATGGCGGCTCGATAAGCGCGCACTGCAGCCAAGGCTGGACACATTTCGTGATCGAACTGCCCCAGCCATGCTGAGGTAGCGCCAGGGCAGGCCTCACTCGTAACGCAGGGCCATCGCCGGCTCGATCTGCGACGCCCGGTACGCGGGGTACAGGGTGGCAAGGAAGCTCATCACCAGCCCGGCGCTACAGATGATCGCCACATCGCCCCACTGCAGTTGCGACGGCAGGCTGCTGATGAAGTACAGGTCGGAGGTGAAGATGTGCTGCCCGCTGGTACGCTCCAGCCAGCCGACGATAGCGCTGACGTTGAGCGCACCGATCACGCCCAGCACACCGCCGATCAAGGTGCCGACGATGCCGATCAGGCTGCCCTGAACCATGAAGGTGCCCATGATCTGCGCCGGCGTAGCGCCTAGGGTGCGCAGGATGGCGATGTCCGCGCCTTTATCGTTCACCACCATCACCAGCGTGGCGATGATGTTGAAGGCCGCCACCGCGATGATCATCAGCAGCAACAGGCCGATCATGGTCTTCTCCATCTTCATCGCACTGAACAGGCTGCCCTGGGTGTGCGACCAGTCGTCGGCTCGATAGGCCGTGCCGAGGCGGGTGGCGATCGCCTTGGACACCTGCGGCGCCGCGTACAAGTCACGCAATTTCAGGCGTACGCCCTGCACCTGGTCGGGCGCCCAGCGTTGCATCTGACCGGCATCGGCAATGTGGATATAGGCCTGCGAGCCGTCCAGCTCGGCACCGACCTTGAAGATGCCGACCACGGTCAGGCGCTGCATGCGCGGGGTGATGCCGCCCGGCGCACTGCTCACCTCCGGAACGATCAGCGTGACCTTGTCGCCGGTGTTCAAGCGAAAGCGACGCGCCGTAAGCTCACCGAGCACTACCCCATAATCGCCCGGCTGCAACGCCTGCAGCGAGCCCTGGACGATATGCTCGCCGACGATGGACACCTGGCCCTCCTCGGCCGGGTCGATGCCACTGACCTGGATCGGCTGCATGACGCCCTTGTACGAAAGCATGCCCTCCATTTCGGTCAAGGGCGCGGCGGCGACCACGGCCGGATTCTTCAGCGCGGCCGTGGCCACGCTGCGCCAGTCATCCAGCGGCTGAACGCCGAGAATACTGGCGTGCGGCACCAGGCCCAGCACGCGCGAACTCATCTCGCGCTGGAAGCCGTTCATGACCGACAGCACCACGATCATCGCCAGCACACCCAGTGACAGGCCGATCATCGAAGTCATGGAAATGAACGAGATGAAGTGGTTGCGGCGCTTGGCACGGGTGTAGCGGGCACCGATGAACAAGGGCAAGGGTCTGAACATGTACGCGAACATCCAGTTGAACAGAGGATGGGGCCGCGCAGGCAGCCCCGTGCAGTCAGATCGAGACCAGGCGACCGTCTTCCAGGCTCAGCACACGGTCCATCTTGCGTGCCAGGCTGAGGTCGTGGGTCACCACCAGGAACGCCGTGCGCGACGCTGTCGACAGCTCTTGCATCAGTTCCTGAATGCCCATGGCCGTGTGGTGATCGAGATTGCCGGTGGGCTCGTCGAGCATCACCAGACCCGGCTGGTTGACCAGCGCACGGGCAATCGCCACACGCTGGCGCTCGCCACCGGACAGCTCGGCAGGCTTGTGATTCAGGCGATGCCCCAGGCCCACGCGCTCGAGCAATGCGGTGGCGCGCTGGCGGGCCTCGGGAATCGGCGTGCGGCCGATCAGCAGCGGCATGCAGACGTTTTCCAGGGCGGTGAATTCGGCCAGCAGGTGATGAAACTGGTACACGAAGCCCAACGCGCGATTGCGCAGCAGGCCGCGATCGCGCTCGCCCAACGCCGACAGCTCTTCGCCGGCCAGCCAGACGCTGCCCTGGGACGGTGTGTCGAGCCCGCCGAGCAGGTTGAGCAGCGTGCTCTTGCCCGAGCCGGAGCTGCCGACGATGGCCACCCGCTCGCCTGGAAGCAGCTCCAGGCTCAACCCGGACAGCACCTGCACCGACTCCGGGCCCTCGTCATAGGACTTGCCCAGGTTGCGGCAACTCAGTACGGCTTTATCACTCATGCGCGACTCACTCATAACGTAGCGCCTCTGCAGGCTGGGTGCGCGCAGCACGCCAGGCCGGATACAGGGTGGCGAGGAAACTCAGGGCCAGCGCCGCACCACAGACCATCCACACATCCTGGGCGATGATCTGCGACGGCAGGTAATCGATGAAATACACGTCGGCGTTGAGGAATTTGTGCCCGATCAGCGTCTCGATGCCGGCGATGGCGGCGCTGACGTTGAGCGCGGCGAGGATGCCGACCACGGCGCCGATCAAGGTGCCGACCACGCCGATGACCGTGCCCTGGACCATGAAGATCGCCATGATCTGTCGTGGCGTGGCACCGAGGGTACGCAAAATGGCGATGTCGCCGCGCTTGTCGTTGACCACCATCACCAGGGTGGAAATGATGTTGAACGCCGCCACCGCGACGATCAGCAGCAGCAACAGGCCGATGATCGACTTCTCCATGCGGATCGCCTGGTACAGGTTGCCCTGGGTGCGGGTCCAGTCGCGGGCATAGTACTGCTGCTCGCCCAACTGCTTGACGATGTTCCAGGCCTCGCGAGGCGCCTGGAACAGGTCGTCGAATTTAAGCCGCAGCCCTTGCACCTGATCGGCTTTCCAGCGGTGCAGGCGCGACAGGTCGGACAAGTTGGTCAGCCCCAGGTACCCATCGATTTCGCCAGCACCCACGTGGAAGGTGCCGACCACGGTAAAGCGCTTCATGCGCGGGAACATGCCGGCCGGGGTGATGCTCACCTCCGGCGCGACGAACGTGACCTTGTCGCCGACCTTGACGCCCAGTTTGTCGGCCGCCTTGTCACCGATCAGGATGCCCCACTCACCCGGCGCCAGGCGGTCGAGACTGCCCTGCTTGATGAAGTTGTCGATGATCGACACCTCACGTTCACGCTCGGGCAGGATGCCGTTGAGCAGCATCTTCTGCACCTTGCCGTCATGGGTCAACAGACCCTGCATCTGGGTGAAAGGCGCGACCGCCTGGACATGCGGATTCTGCTTTACTTGTTGAGCGAGGGCCTGCCAATCGGCGATGGGCTGATCGCCTTCCACAGTGGCATGCGGAACCATGCCCAGCACGCGGGTGCGCATCTCGTGGTCGAAGCCGTTCATCACCGACAGCACCACGATCATGACCACCACGCCCAGGGCGAGGCCGATCATCGAGGTCAGGGAAATGAACGAGACGAAATGGTTGCGGCGCTTGGCACGGGTGTAGCGGGTGCCGATGAATACGAAGAGAGGTCTGAACATGTCGGGGCTTGTTCGCAGGAAAGGGAACGTCCTTGTGGCGAGGCGCCTGTGGCGGCTTTACACTCGGACCACTGCCGCAACCATGGGTTCGCCATGACGACACTAGACGAAGAAGATCGGCGCGAATACTACCGCATCGAAGATCGGATCGCACTGCAAATCAGCCCGTTGAGCGCGGCGCAAGCCCTTGATACAGAACTGTTGCTGGATGATTCGCCGCTGTTCAACCTGCTCAGCGAACTGCACTTGTCCGACTTCGAAGCCCAGCACCTGTTGCGCCAGCTCAGCGACAAGGACCGCACCCTGGCCGCCTTTCTGCGCGCGCAGAACAAGCGCCTCGATCTGCTCAGCGCAGTGGTGGCACAGACCCTGCTCGGCGAAATCGGCGAGCCGCAACGGGTGATCATCTCCGAGGGCGGCATCGAGTGCGTTCAGGCGCAGAAGATTGCCCCGGGCACCCGGGTGAAAGTGAAGATGGTGCTCATGCCACGCGCCCATGGCCTGCTCTTGCGCGGACGCATCACCCACTGCGACCCACAGGCTGACGGCCAATTCGAGGTCGGCACCGAATTCACCGACATGAGCGATGCCGAACGCCAGTTGCTGGCCCGCTACATCCTGCAGCGCCAGCAACAGCAGCGCCGCCAGCAACTGGAACGGCAAGACCCGCAACCCTGAACTTTTCCCTCTCCCGACTTGAAGGAATGAACGTGACCCTGATCTACGGCCATCGCGGCGCCAAGGGCGAAGCACCCGAGAACACCCTGACCAGCTTCCGCCAGTGCCTGTCGCACGGCGTGCACCGCTGCGAACTGGACCTGCACCTGTCGGCCGACAACCAGTTGATGGTGATCCACGACCCGACCCTCAAGCGCACCACGGGCCGCCGCGGCAAGGTGGTCGAACACAGCGCCGCCAACCTTGTCACTTACGACGCCCGCCAAGGCGGTCCGGGCCATGTGCAGCCCTGCCCTATTCCTCGGTTGGAAGAACTGTTCGAAAAATGTGCCTTCGAGCACTGGCAGCTTGAGGTCAAAAGTGCGTCTCGTACGCGCGCCGCTACCACGGTGCTGGCCATTCGCGAACTGGCCCAGCAGTACGATTTGCTCGACAAGGTGACCATCACCTCGAGTTCACGGGAAGTGTTGAGTGCGGCCCAAGAGCTGGTGCCGGACATCGCGCGCGGACTGGTCGCCGAGTACGCCTGGCTCGACCCATTGAAGGTCGCGCAGAACTACGGATGCAATTTGCTGGCGCTGAACTGGACGCTGTGCACACCCGAGCGCCTGATCAAGGCCCAGCGCCAGGGTCTGCACGTGTCGGTATGGACGGTCAACGAGCCGGCACTGATGCGCCGACTCGCTGACTTTGGCGTGGACAGCCTGATCACAGACTTTCCCGGTTTGGCCAAGACCACCCTCGGGTAGGGCTGAAATCGGTCTCCCCGACCGGCTCAGGCCACCGGCCGGAGCCGCTCAAAAAAGCCGGTTCAGCCCGTCGTATGCCGCTACCCGATAGGCCTCGGCCATGGTCGGGTAGTTGAAGGTGGTGTTGACGAAGTACTTCAGATTGTTCAGTTCGCCCGGCTGGCTCATGATCGCCTGACCGATGTGCACAATTTCCGAAGCCTGATAGCCGAAGCAGTGCACGCCGAGAATTTCCAGGGTCTCGCGGTGGAACAGAATCTTCAGCATGCCCTGCGGCTCGCCCGCGATCTGCGCACGGGCCATGCTCTTGAAGAAGGCCTTGCCCACTTCGTATGGCACCTTGGCCTGAGTCAGCTCCTGTTCGTTCTTGCCGATCGAACTGATCTCGGGAATGGTGTAAATGCCGGTCGGCACGTCGTTGACGAAGCGCCAGCTACCATTGTCGACAATGCTGCCGGCCGCCGAACGGCCCTGGTCATGGGCGGCACTGGCCAGGCTCGGCCAGCCGATCACATCGCCGGCACCGTAGATGTTCGTCACGCCGGTGCGGTAGTTTTCGTCCACCTCGATCTGCCCGCGGCTATTGACCTTGATGCCGATGTTTTCCAGACCCAGCTTGTCGGTGTTGCCGGTGCGACCGTTGCACCAGAGCAAGGCATCGGCCTTGATCTTCTTACCCGACTTCAGGTGCAGGATCACGCCGTTGTCCAGCCCTTCGACCCGCTCGTAGTCTTCGTTATGACGCACGGTGATGTTGTTGTTGCTGAAGTGGTAGCTCAGCGCCTGGGAGATTTCCGAGTCCAGGAAGTTCAACAGCTGGCCACGGTTGTCCACCAGTTCGACCAGTACGCCCAGACCGCTGAAGATCGAGGCGTATTCGCAACCGATCACCCCAGCGCCGTAGATGATGAGCTTGCGCGGGGTGTGGCTGAGGCTGAGGATGGTGTCGCTGTCGTACACCCGTGGGTGATGGAAGTCGATGTCGGCCGGACGATACGGACGCGAACCGGTCGCGATGATGATGTGCTTGGCGTTGAGCTTTTCCACCACGCCATTGGGGCAGACCACTTCGACCGTCTGCTCGTCGGCGAAGCTGCCGGTGCCGACGAACACATCGACGCGGTTACGCGCATAGTAGCCGGTGCGCGAGGCGACCTGCTTGGCGATCACCTTCTCGGCACTCTTGAGCACGTCCGGGAAGGAGAACCAGCGCGGTTCGCCGATGGCCCGGAACATCGGGTTGGTATTGAACTGCATGATCTGCCGCACCGAATGACGCAGTGCCTTGGACGGAATGGTACCCAGGTGGGTGCAGTTGCCGCCGACCTGGCGACGACTGTCGACCATCGCCACCTTGCGACCTGCCTTGGCGGCATTCATTGCCGCGCCTTCACCGGCTGGGCCGGAACCCAGCACCACCACGTCGTAGTTGTAGACAGCCATGCGTACTCCTTCAGAACTGGCCCGTCAGCCGGTTGGCCACGGGGCTCGCCATGACGCCGCAGCGCCATGAAAAAAATTCGGGTGCAGTCTAATCAAGCCTGAACGCTGCGCACATTAACCCTTGGTCGCGTCGTAGGCCAACACTGCCTGCACTACATGTACAGCACCTGTCACTCAGCCGAGCGCGCAACCGGCACCGCACGAAAAACGGGAACCCGCAGGTTCCCGTTCGTTCAAGACTTCACACGCGTATCAGCGTGGGAACGCTGGCGGGTTGACGCCAGCCATGTCTTCCATCACGCGGACCACCTGGCAGCTGTAGCCGAACTCGTTGTCGTACCAGACGTACAGGACAACGCGGTTGTCGTTGCAGATGGTGGCTTCGGCATCCACCACACCGGCATGGCGCGAGCCGACGAAGTCGGTGGAGACCACTTCCTGGGAGCTGACGTAGTCGATCTGCTTGTGCAGTTCCGAGTGCATGGCGGTCTGACGCAGGTACTCGTTCAACGCTTCACGGGTTGTGGCTTTCTCGAGGTTCAGGTTGAGAATGGCCATGGACACGTTTGGCGTCGGTACGCGAATGGCGTTACCGGTCAGCTTGCCTTTGAGCACCGGCAGCGCCTTGGCGGCGGCGGTGGCGGCACCGGTTTCGGTGATGACCATGTTCAGCGGCGCGGCGCGACCACGACGGCTGCCCTTGTGGAAGTTGTCGATCAGGTTCTGGTCGTTGGTGAACGAGTGAACGGTTTCGACGTGACCGTTGACGATGCCGTACTCATCGTTGATCGCCTTGAGCACCGGCACGATGGCGTTGGTGGTGCAGGAAGCGGCCGAGATGATCTTGTCGTCAGCGGTGATTTCACCGTGGTTGATGCCGTGCACGATGTTCTTCAGCGCGCCCTTGCCCGGTGCGGTGAGGATCACGCGACCGGCGCCCGGGCAGGCCAGGTGTTGGCCCAGGCCGTCGGCGTCACGCCAAACGCCGGTGTTGTCGACGATCAATGCGTTATCGATGCCGTACTGGGTGTAGTCGACTTCGCTCGGATTCTTGGCGTAGATCACCTGAATCAGGTTGCCGTTGGCGGTGATGGTGTTGTTGGCTTCATCGATGGTAATGGTGCCATCGAACGGGCCGTGCACCGAGTCGCGACGCAGCAGGCTGGCGCGTTTGACCAAGTCGTTCTCGGCCCCCTTGCGCACGACGATGGCGCGCAGGCGCAGGCCGTCGCCGCCACCGGTCTTCTCGATGAGGATGCGCGCCAGCAGGCGGCCAATGCGACCGAAGCCATAGAGCACGACGTCGGTGCCCTTGCGTGCCGAAACATTTTGCTGACCGACCACATCGGCCAGTTCGTCGCGCACGAACTGCTCGGCGCTGCGGTCGTTGCCCTGCTGCTTGAACTTGTTGGCCAGCTTGCCCAGGTCGACCGAAGCGGCGCCCAGTTTCAGCTCGCTCATGGCCTTGAGCAGCGGGAATGTCTCGTGTACGGACAGTTCGGTCTCGTCGGTCTGACGGTGACGCGCAAAGCGGTGGGCCTTGAGGATCGAGATAACCGAACGGTTGATCAGGCTACGGCCATAGATCGAGCTCACCACATTGTTATTGCGGTAGAGCTGACCGATAAGCGGGATCATCGCTTCAGCCAGGGCTTCACGATCGATCCACTCACCAAGACACTGGTCGGGCTTCTGAGTCACGGGAACCTTCCACATGTAGGGACAGAAAAAAGGGGCTACATTATGCCGCCCCGTCGCGTAACCGGCAATGAGTGCCTGTCGGCGCCGCACACAGGCGCCTTCGCGGCCTTTGGAACCTGACAGCAGACGGTGGCGTCAGTACAATCAATCCCTTTGCCGCACGCTTGGAGTCAGATCTTCCGTGTCAGTTCTGCGCCTACCGCCACTGTCGGCCACGGCCGGCAAACAAACCTGGGGCAACCTGCCCGGAGCCGCCCTCAGCCTGGCCATCGCCGAAGCCGCCAGCAGCGCTGGCCGCTTCACCCTGCTGCTGACCGCCGACAGCCAGGCCGCCGACCGCCTCGAGCAGGAGCTGCGCTTCTTCGCCCCGCAGCTGCCGGTGCTGCCGTTCCCCGATTGGGAAACGCTGCCCTACGATCTGTTCTCCCCGCACCAGGACATCATCTCCCAGCGCATCGCCAGCCTGTACCGCCTGCCGGAACTGGACCACGGCATTCTGGTGGTGCCGATCAGCACTGCCCTGCACCGCCTGGCCCCCACCCGCTTCCTGCTCGGGGGCAGCCTGGTCCTGGACGTGGGGCAGAAGATCGACGTCGAGCAGATGCGCACGCGCCTTGAAGCCAGCGGCTACCGCTGCGTCGACACGGTCTACGAGCACGGTGAATTCGCCGTGCGCGGCGCGCTGATCGACCTCTTCCCCATGGGCAGCAAGGCCCCCTACCGCATCGACCTGTTCGACGACGAAATCGAGACGCTGCGCACCTTCGATCCGGAAACCCAACGTTCGATCGACAAGGTCGACTCAGTGCGGCTGCTACCGGCCCGCGAATTTCCCATGCAGAAAGACGAAGTGACGCGCTTCAAGGCGCGCTTTCGTGAACGCTTCGACGTGGACTTCCGCCGCAGCGCGATCTTCCAGGACCTGACCAGCGGCATCATCCCCGCGGGCATCGAGTACTACCTGCCGTTGTTCTTCGAAGAAACCGCCACCCTGTTCGATTATCTGCCGAGCGACACCCAGGTATTTTCCCTACCCGGCGTGGAACAGGCCGCCGAAGTCTTCTGGAACGACGTGCGCGCCCGCTACGAGGAGCGCCGTGGTGACTTGAGCCGCCCGCTGCTGCCACCGGCCGAGCTGTTCATGCCGGTCGAGGACTGCTTCGCCCGACTCAAGCAGTGGCCGCGGGTAGTGGTCAGCCGCGACGAGCTGGAGGCCGGCGCTGGCCGCGCGCGCTTTCCTGCACGCGCCCTGCCCAGCCTGGCCATCGAGGCCAAGGCCAGCCAGCCACTGGCCGAACTGGCGAATTTCCTCGACCAATTCCCGGGTCGCGTGCTGTTCACGGCTGAATCGGCCGGGCGTCGCGAGGTGCTGCTGGAATTGCTCGAACGCCTGAAACTGCGTCCGCACACCGTCGAAGGCTGGACCGACTTCATCACCGGCAGTGAGCGCCTGGCGATCACCATCGCCCCGCTGGACGAAGGCTTGCTGCTGGACGATCCTGCCATCGCCCTGATCGCCGAGAGCCCGTTGTTCGGCCAGCGGGTGATGCAGCGCCGGCGCCGCGACAAGCGTGGCGAAGCGGCTAACGACGCGGTCATCAAGAACCTTACCGAACTGCGCGAAGGCGCGCCGGTGGTGCACATCGACCACGGCGTGGGCCGCTACCTGGGTCTGGCTACCTTGGAGATCGACGGCCAGGCTGCCGAATTCCTCACCCTGGAGTACGCCGAGGGCGCCAAGCTCTACGTCCCGGTGGCCAACCTGCACCTGATCGCACGCTACACCGGCAGCGACGACGCCTTGGCGCCGCTGCACCGGCTTGGCTCCGAAGCCTGGCAGAAAGCCAAGCGCAAAGCCGCAGAGCAGGTGCGCGACGTGGCCGCCGAGCTGCTCGACATTTACGCCCGCCGCGCCGCGCGCAAAGGCTATGCCTTCGCCGACCCGTCAGCCGACTATGCCACGTTCAGCGCCGGCTTCCCGTTCGAGGAAACGCCGGACCAGCAAGCGGCGATCGAAGCTGTGCGCCAGGACATGCTCGCTGCCAAGCCCATGGACCGCCTGGTGTGTGGCGATGTCGGCTTCGGCAAGACCGAAGTGGCCATGCGCGCCGCTTTCATTGCGGTGCACAGCGGCCGCCAGGTGGCAGTGCTGGTGCCCACCACCCTGCTCGCCCAGCAGCACTACAACAGCTTCCGCGACCGCTTCGCCGACTGGCCGGTAAAGGTCGAAGTGATGAGCCGTTTCAAGTCGGCCAAGGAAGTCGCCAGCGCTGCAGCCGACCTCGCCGAAGGCAAGATCGACATTCTCATCGGCACCCACAAGCTGCTGCAGGACGATGTGCGCTTCAAGGACCTGGGCCTGGCGATCATCGACGAAGAGCACCGCTTTGGCGTGCGTCAGAAAGAGCAGCTCAAGGCGCTGCGCAGCGAGGTGGACATCCTCACCCTGACCGCCACGCCGATCCCGCGCACCCTGAACATGGCCGTGGCCGGCATGCGCGACCTGTCGATCATCGCCACGCCGCCGGCGCGACGCCTGTCGGTGCGCACGTTCGTCATGGAGCAGAACAAAAGCACGGTCAAGGAGGCGTTGCTGCGCGAACTGCTGCGTGGCGGCCAGGTGTACTACCTGCACAACGACGTCAAGACCATCGAGAAATGCGCCGCCGACCTGGCCGAGTTGGTGCCCGAGGCCCGTATCGGCATCGGCCATGGGCAAATGCGCGAGCGCGAACTCGAACAGGTGATGAGCGACTTCTACCACAAGCGTTTCAACGTGTTGATCGCCTCGACCATCATTGAAACCGGCATCGACGTGCCCAGTGCCAACACCATCGTCATCGAACGCGCCGACAAGTTCGGCCTGGCGCAGTTGCACCAATTGCGCGGCCGCGTCGGGCGCAGCCACCACCAGGCCTACGCCTACTTGCTGACCCCGCCGCGTCAGCAGATCAGCACCGACGCCGAAAAGCGCCTCGAGGCGATCGCCAACACCCAGGACCTGGGCGCAGGCTTCGTCCTGGCCACCAACGACCTGGAGATCCGCGGTGCCGGAGAGCTGCTGGGCGAAGGCCAGAGCGGCCAGATCCAGGCCGTGGGCTTCACGCTTTACATGGAGATGCTCGAACGGGCGGTCAAAGCGATCCGCAAGGGCACCCAGCCTAACCTCGAACAACCCCTGGGCGGAGGCCCGGAGATCAACCTGCGCCTGCCCGCGCTGATCCCCGAAGACTATCTGCCCGACGTGCACGCGCGGCTGATCCTGTACAAACGCATCGCCTCGGCCACCGACGAAGAAGGCTTGAAGGATCTGCAAGTGGAAATGATCGACCGCTTCGGCCTGCTGCCCGAGCCGACAAAACACCTGATGCGCCTGACACTGCTCAAGCTGCAGGCTGAAAAGCTCGGCATCAAGAAGGTCGACGCCGGCCCCAACGGCGGCAAGCTGGAGTTCGAGGCCGAAACGCCGGTCGATCCGCTGACCCTGATCAAGCTGATCCAGAGCCAGCCCAAGCGCTACAAGTTCGAGGGCGCGACGCAGTTCCGCTTCCTGGTGCCGATGGAGCGTCCGGAAGAACGTTTCAATACTTTGGAGGCGCTGTTCGAGCGCCTGGCCCCACAATCGAATTAAGGAAGCTCCATGCGCGCCATTGGTTACCTGACCCTGCTGCTGACGCTGACCGCGCCGGCGGCGGCCTTCGCCGAAGGCCCGTATCAGGTGGAAATGCTGCTGTTGCGGCAAAATACGGTTGCAGCCGTCACCAGCCCCTTCGCGCCCGAGAATTGGAGCGCGGGCGCTGCGCGCCTGACCCCGGATGCCGAACGCCCGCTGGCACTGGCCGACGAAGCCACGCGCCTGGAGGCGACTGCCGACTACACCGTGCTGGTGCACAAGGCCTGGCAACAGCAGGTCGGCAGCGAGCCGAGCCGTATCGCGCTTGGCACAGGCGAAGAGCAGTTCGGCCACTTTCCCATCGAAGGCAATCTCAGCATTGCCGAAGGTCGTTTCACCCGGATCGACGCCAATTTCTGGGTCAACGAACTGGACGGTAACGGCAGCGTGCTGCGCAGCGAGCAGTTCAAGCAGAGCAACAGCAACGTGAAGAATGGCCAACTCACCTTCCTCGACGGCGGTCACCTGGCATTGCTTATCAAGGTCGCACCGGTGGGCATGCGCAAACCACCGATGCCCGACCCGGAAATGATGGAGCAGTGACGCCGTGAAAGAACTGGAGCATCTGTTCGCACAGAACCTGAGCTGGCACCGCAACTTCAGCGAAAATACGCTGCAACGCGGCAAGCGCTATGCCGAGCAGGGACGTGCCGAGATCCTCTCCCATGAGCAGTTGCGCATCGAAGGCGTGTGTATTGGCAGTGGTACCAGCCGCTACAAACAACGCGTCGATTTCTCCGTCGCGCCTAACCGCCAGGTGCTGATCGACGGTCGCTGCAGCTGTCCTGTGGCGCTGAATTGCAAGCACTGCGCAGCGCTACTCTTCACACTCGCCCAACGTTACGCCGAGGACGTCGCCAAGAACGACACCCTCCCCCTGCACCTCGAGCATTGGTTACAGGTCCTGGGGCAGCCGCCGGCGGCTGCACGCCAGAGCGAAGATCGACGCGGCAGAATGGTGTGCTACGAAATCCTCGACCGTGAGGATCAAGGCTGTGCAGTGCGCGTGCGAAAAGGCACGCGGGAGGGCGAGGTCATTCGCTACAGCCGGCTCCACTCATTGAGTGAACTGCTTTATGACACCCCAACGTACGTCAAGGATGAGGACTTGCGCATATTGCGCCAGCTGGGCGCGCAGAACATGCCGTACGGCCAAGAGCGCGGTTTTCCGCTCAAAGGCAGAGAAGGCGGCGAGCTGCTGCAACAGATCGCCCAGACCGGACGACTGCTGTACACCGAAGGCGGCCCACTGCTGAACCTGGGCGAGGAACGTGAGGCCGAGTTCCGCTGGGTTCGCCTGGACAATGGCGAATATCGAGGGCGGTGGCACAGCGCGGACGCCCCCTTGCATGTACTGCCACTGATCCCCCTGTTCTACGTGGACACTGCCACCGCCCAAGTCGGCACCCTTCGACACACGCTGGACCCGCACACCGCTCAACAACTCTCCATCGCTCCCGACGTACCGGAGCACCTGATCGTGCCCCTGAGCCATAAACTCAAGGCCCTGAACCACCAACTGCCGACACCGAGCACCGTCAAGCAGGAGCGGGTGGACGACATACAGCCCACTGCGCATCTGACCCTCGGCAGCGTCGAATTCAGTGCCTACACGCCCAAGACCGGCCGTATGCAGCGTCAGATGCAGCATCGCGCCGCCCTTTCGTTCGACTACGATGGCATCCGTGCGACGGGCAACGACGATAAACCCCTCAGCCGCCTGGTCGGCAGCGTCAGTCAGCGCATCGCCCGGCAGCCCAAGCAGGAAAAGTACCTGCGCGAAACCCTGCGCAAGCTGGGTTTCAAGGCCGCCACCCGACAAAGCAAAGCGCTGCCCGACAGCGCGGGCGACATGCTTCAGTTACCCGACGACGAAGCCTGGCTGCACTTCGCCCGTGAGGACCTGCCAGCGCTGCGCGAAGCCGGCTGGACAGTGGACATGCACCGCGACTTCGCCTTCAACCTCAACGAGGTGCAGGACTGGTACGCCACGGTCGAGGAAGCGCCCGCCCACGAGTGGTTCGAGCTGGAGTTGGGTATCGTCGTCGACGGTCAGCGCCACAGCCTGCTGCCGATCATCCTGCAATTGCTGCGCAGTAACCCGGAACTGTTGCGCCCCAGCGAACTGGCGCGGCGCAGCGACGAGGAACACCTGCTACTGGATCTCAACCGCGGTGGCCTGGACGGCCCGGCTATGCGCGTCGCCCTGCCCTACGGCCGAATCAAAGCGGTGATGGGCACGCTGGGTGAGCTCTACTTGCACGAAGGCCCTGTGGGTTCCGCCCTGCGCCTGGAGCGCGCCGATGTCGCGCGCCTGAACGATATCGAGCACCTGCCCCTGCATTGGGAAGGTGGCGAGCACTTGCGCGACCTTGGCCGGCGCCTGCGCGATGCACGCGACCTCGACGTGTTGCCGCCCAAGGGCTTGAAAGCTGCGCTGCGACCTTATCAACAGCAAGGCCTGAACTGGCTCCAGGCGCTGCGCGAAATGGGCACCGGCGGCATCCTTGGCGATGACATGGGCTTGGGCAAGACCCTGCAGACCCTTGCCCACCTGCTACTGGAGAAAGAGTCCGGGCGTCTGGACCAGCCTGCACTGGCGGTCATGCCCACCAGCCTGATCCCCAACTGGCTCGACGAAGCCCAGCGTTTCGCCCCGGACCTGCGGGTTCTCGCCCTGCATGGCCCCAGCCGATCACGCGCGTTCGCCACGCTTGGCGACTACGATTTGGTGCTGACCACCTACGCCCTGTTGCCACGTGACCTTCAGCATCTGCAAGCACAAAACTGGCACTTGCTGGTGCTGGACGAAGCGCAGAACATCAAGAGCAGTACCAGCAAGGCCGCCCAGGCTGCTCGCGAATTGCACGCCGACCAGCGTCTGTGCCTGACCGGTACGCCAGTGGAAAACAATCTGGGCGAGTTGTGGTCGATCTTCCATTTCCTGATGCCCGGCTGGCTGGGCGACCAGAAGCGCTTCAACCAAGACTACCGCACGCCCATCGAGCGCCAGGGTGACACCGAGCGCCTGAACCACCTCGCCACCCGGGTGCGGCCCTTCCTGCTGCGTCGCACCAAGGAACAGGTGGCGCGCGAGTTGCCACCCAAGACCGAGATGGTGCACTGGGTCGACCTCAGCGATGCCCAGCGCGACACCTACGAGACCGTGCGGGTGGCACTGGACAAGAAGGTTCGCGACGAAATCGCCCTCAACGGCGCTTCTCGCAGCCAGATCGTGATCCTCGACGCCCTCCTTAAGCTGCGCCAGGTCTGCTGTGACTTGCGCCTGGTCAAAGGCGTAAACGCCCAGGGCAACCAGGCGGACAAAGGCAAGCTGGGCAGCCTGCTGCAGATGCTCGAAGAACTGATCAGCGAAGGCCGCCGGATACTGCTGTTCTCGCAGTTCACCTCGATGCTCGCACTGGTTCAGGCCGAACTGGACAAGCGTGCCATCCGCTACAGCCTGCTGACAGGGGAAACGCGCGATCGGCGGGCACCGGTCCAGCAATTCCAGGACGGGGACAGCGACGTGTTCCTGATCAGCCTCAAGGCAGGCGGCACCGGCCTCAACCTGACCGCAGCCGATACGGTGATCCACTACGATCCGTGGTGGAACCCGGCCAGCGAGAACCAGGCTACGGACCGGGCCTATCGGATCGGTCAGGACAAGCCGGTGTTCGTCTACAAGCTGATCACCCGTGGCACGGTGGAGGAGAAGATCCAGCAACTGCAACTGCAAAAAGCGACGCTGGCGGCCGGGCTGCTCGATGGCGGTCAAGCCGGACAGTGGCGCCTGGGTGACGAAGAAATCGAGGCGCTGTTCGCGCCGCTGCCGGGCAAGCGCGGACGTTGAGCGGACCCAGGCCGTATTGCGGGTAAAACCGCAATCGGCTTACTCGATCAATTGCGCCTCCTTCAAAGCGGCCAGCGCCTCCAGCCACCGCGGTTGCTGTTTGTAGTCGGTGGACGCGAAACCCTTCCCGCGCATGCCAACGATGCGCGGCGATGGTCTCACCTTCAAGCGCTGCGCCGCTGTCAGCGCCAGCTCCGCCGCAGCCCGATCGTTGCACACCAGCCCCATGTCACAACCGGCGCTCAACGCGGCCTCGATGCGATTGGCCGCATCGCCGACCACGTGCGCGCCGGCCATGGACAAGTCATCGCTGAATATCACGCCCTCAAAGCCCAGCTCACCGCGCAGGATGTCCTGCAGCCAGCGCCGCGAGAATCCGGCGGGCTGGTTGTCGATCTGTGGGTAGATCACATGGGCGGGCATGACCGCTGCCAGCTGACCGCTCAGACGCGTGAAGGGCACCAGATCGGCCTGACGCAACTGCTCAAGGCTGCGCTCATCGGTCGGAATGGCTACGTGCGAGTCGGCCTCTGCCCAACCGTGACCCGGGAAATGCTTGCCACAGGCGGCCATGCCTGCGGCATTCATGCCACGTATGAAGGCACCGGCCAGTCGCGTGGCACGCTGCGGATCGCCTTCAAAGGCCCGGCTGCCCACCACTGCACTGCGTTGATGATCCAGGTCCAGCACCGGCGCGAAGCTCAGGTCCAAGCCGACGGCCAACACCTCGGTCGCCATCAGCCAGCCGCATTGCTCGGCCAAATACTCGGCATTGGCGTTATCGGCCAACGCGCGCATCGCCGGCAGCCGCACGAACCCCTGACGCAGACGCTGGACCCGCCCCCCTTCCTGATCGACCGCCAGGATCAGGTCAGGTCGGATGGCGCGTATCGACGCGCAGAGCTCGCGCACCTGCCGAGGGCTGTCGATGTTGCGGGCGAAAATGATCAGGCCCGCCACTTCAGGTTGACGCAGAAGCTGGCGGTCCTCGGCGGTCAGCCAGTGACCGGCGATATCCACCATCAGGGAGCCTTGGAGGCTGGCAGTCATACGGAGTCCTTCATTGAAGATTCAGACCGAAGTGATACAGGACGGCAGCGCAGGCGCTCGCCATCCCCGGCTCTGGAACGGCTGATAAACGAATGGGTGGGGGGCGGGCAAGCATGGGCGCTAGCTTAGCGGATGCGCCCTGCCCCGCCCAGCCTTCACGCTTTGGCCGGTGTGCCAGTGGCCGGGCTCTTGCTGCGCGGACGCAGTTGCGCGGCCGCCATGGCCTGATCGGTCACGCCAGTGTCGGCGCGCATACCGGCTGCGAGAAAGGGGACCATCAAACGCATGACTTGCTCGATCGACGTGTTGATGCCGAAGTCGGTTTCAGCGATAGCCCGCAACGCCTTGATACCGGACATGCTGAACGCGGCAGCACCCAGCATGAAGTGCACGCGCCAGAACAGCTCTAGAGGCGGAATGCGCGGGGCGGCCTCGTTGACCAATAGCATGTAGCGTCGAAACACTTTTCCATACATGTCTTCCAGGTAGCGCCGCAGGTGCCCCTGACTCTGACTGAAGGCCAGGCCCAACAGACGCATGAAGATCGACAGGTCATTGTTGCTGCGCGGCTGCACGACCAAAGCTTGCTCCACGAGCATCTCGAGCAGTTCTTCCAGGCTTGGCTTGGCTTCTGGCTGCGCCTGGCGCCGCTCGAGCTCACGCTCCAGGCTGGCGCAAAACGGCCCGAGGAAACGCGAGAACACCGCTTGGATCAGCGCTTTCTTGGAACCGAAGTGATAGTTTACCGCCGCCAGGTTGACACCTGCTTTGCTGGTGATCAGACGCAGCGAGGTCTCCGCGAAACCTCGCTCGGCGAACAGCTGCTCGGCAGCATCGAGAATGCGTTCAACGGTTTCCGATTGGGCCATGACTTATCCGCCTGACAAACAGTTGTTTGAAACATACGTTTCAGGCGTGACGCTGTCAAGATTCAGTGACCCATCGGTCGAGTAATTTCCACTACCCGAGAAAGAGCTGCAAGCCACGGACGACAAGGGGTTGGCGCAACATCACAGGCGCGCATGGATTTTTCTTGGCGCTTGCAGCTTGCAGCTTGCCATCTACTGTATATAATCCCAGTCACTGTATAAAAAGACAGAGCCACTCGCCATGCTGAAACTCACGCCACGCCAAGCCGAGATCCTGGCTTTCATCAAACGTTGCCTCGAAGACAATGGATTCCCCCCCACCCGCGCGGAAATCGCTCAGGAACTGGGTTTCAAGTCCCCCAATGCCGCCGAGGAGCATCTCAAGGCGCTGGCGCGCAAAGGTGCAATCGAAATGACCCCGGGGGCTTCCCGCGGCATTCGCATCCCAGGCGTTGAAAGCAAGCCGCAAGACAGTGCCTTGCCGATCATCGGCCGCGTCGCCGCCGGCGCACCGATCCTGGCTGAGCAGCACATCGAAGAATCTTGCAACATCAACCCGGCCTTTTTCCATCCCCGCGCCGACTACCTGCTGCGCGTCCACGGCATGAGCATGAAGGACATCGGCATCATCGACGGTGACCTGCTCGCGGTGCATACCTGCCGCGAAGCACGCAACGGCCAGATCGTCGTTGCCCGCATCGGAGACGAAGTCACCGTGAAGCGCTTCAAGCGCGAAGGCAGCAAGGTCTGGCTCATCGCCGAAAACCCTGAATTTGCCCCGATCGAAGTGAACCTGAACGATCAGGAACTGGTGATCGAGGGCTTGAGCGTCGGCGTCATACGCCGCTGATCCTGGAGGCGTCATGCAGCAGTCCGCCCACTCAACGCAGCCCGCACAATTGCCCTTGTTCGAAGCCTTCCTCGCACAGCCCGTGCTGCCTGGCCTGAAGAGCCGCGAACTGCCGCACATGGCGAACCGGCCCGAGCTGTTCAGCGAACTGTCACTGCGCGGCGCCCCAGGGCATTGTCACAGCCTGCTGGCTCCTATCCTTCGCGAACTGAGCGATGTGGATGATGCGCGTTGGCTCACACTGATCGCGCCGCCCTCCAGCTTGACTCAGGCCTGGCTACGCCATGCTGGGCTAAACCGGGAGCGGATCCTGCTGCTGCAACCTGGCAACAGCCAAAGCGCACTGCAATTAGCCTGTGAGGCCTTGCGCCTGGGTCACAGCCATACCGTGGTCAGTTGGCTTGGCAACATCAATGCCGGCAACCGCCAGCAGCTCATTCACGCAGCCACCTGTGGAAACGCACAAAGCCTGAACATCCGCCTCGGCTAATGTTCAGGCTTTGACTGTGTGAGATTTTGATGACGCCTGAGTCAAGGTTCAGTGGAGAACGCGCGGCCCTTCATCGCGTTCGAACTCACCCTCAATCAATTTACCAGCCATCTGCACGCCCACGCTGAGCATCGCCTTGGCCACTTCAACGTGCTGCCCCTGCAAGAACACCTTGGCATCCTCGGAAAAATCCAGAGTGACCAACGAACCTTCGTCCTCGGCACGACGCAGCTCAATGCGACCATCAGGCAATTCGACAATTTCTAGAAAGGACGTTGACATAAGGGGCCTGCTGTTCACGAAAGGCGAGTAGTGTACCAGCCACGCAGTCTGTCAGCACTCACTCAACGCGTCGCGGAAACGTCTTGCAAGCCCTTTCAACGCCTGACGCCATCGTTCCAACTCAACGCGCGAAACCGCGACTTCCTCACAATCGTCGAGATTGACCGCCTGAATCAAAGGCTGAGTCACGTCGGTCTTGGCGATTTTCCTCTCGACCGGTGGTTGGAACAAATCGGCATAAGCTCTAAGCAATTGGGCTAACCACGTCTGTGGCTGGCGTGCCAGTTCCAGCATCTCGGCCATTTCCGGGATGGCCACAGCGCTCAGCGTTTCATCGGTCAGCAACAGTTCGGCACGCGGTGCTGCGGCCTGAGGCAGGCGGTAGAATCCGGCGATTTCGTGGCACAGCCCTAAAAGCGCGCCATACAAATGAAAGAGCGCAGACTCACGCTCTGCCTGGATCAGCCCCTGAGCGTTCATCGCGCCGCTCTGCTCAGCCTTGGCCATGGATTCCAGGGCAAGCCCCGCGAAGAACAGCTTTTGATTGGTGCGCGTGTAGAGTTCCTGGGCCATGTTCAATGACCTCCCTGACTGCAAGGCAATGGGCTTGCATCATAAATGATCGGGGCCGCGAGCGCGCTCATCACGTCATCCGTGACAGGCACACAAGCGGCCCCTCCCTGTCATCGAAGCGTCAGCGCTTGTCTTCGACCTTCCACGCCTTGCCGTCGTAGAACGCTTTCCAACCGGTCGGCTTGCCGTCGACTTCGGATTGAACGTACTGCTCCTTGGTCTTGCGGCTGTAGCGGATCACTGCCGGGCGGCCGTCCGGGTCTTTTTGCGGCGCTTCGCACAAGAAATGATACTTGGGGTCGATCTCATGCTTGTGCGGCACGATTTCCAGGACCAAGGGCGCGCGGGTTTCGCGGTTCTTCGGGAACTGGCTAGCAGCCAGGAACAACCCGGAGGCGCCGTCGCGCAACACATAGGTGTCATCGACCTTCTCGCAGCGCAACTCAGGCATGTCCACCTTGTCCATCTTCGGTGGCGCGGCCTCGCCATTCTTGAGCAGCTTACGGGTGTTCTTGCAGGCCGGATTGGTACAGCCGAAGAACTTGCCGAAGCGGCCGGTCTTGAGCTGCATCTCGCTGCCGCACTTGTCGCATTCCAGGCTTGGGCCTTCGTAGCCCTTGATCCGGTAGCTGCCCTCTTCGATTTCGTAGCCCGGGCAGTCTGGGTTGTTGCCGCAGATATGCAGTTTGTGCTTCTCGTCCAGCAAGTAAGCATCCATCGCCGTCGAACAGATCGGGCAGCGATGCTTGCCGCGCAGCACCAAGGATTCGGATTCACCCTCGTCGTCTGCGGCAATCTCATCACCTGGAACCAGGTTGACGGTCGCCTTGCAGCGCTCTTTCGGCGGCAGGCTGTAGCCCGAGCAGCCCAGGAAAACGCCAGTGGAGGCGGTGCGAATCATCATCGGCCGCCCGCATTCCTTGCACGGAATGTTGGTGAGGGTCGGCTGATTGGCCCGCATGCCATTCTCGCTGGATTCGGCCGTCAGCAGTTTCGTGCTGAAGTCGCCATAGAACTCATCAAGCACGTTCTTCCAGTCACGCTCGCCGTGGGCGACGTCATCGAGGTTCTCCTCCATGCCGGCGGTGAAGCCATAGTCCATCAGATTGGAGAAGCTCTCGGACAGGCGCTCGGTGACGATGTCGCCCATCTTCTCGGAGTAGAAGCGGCGGTTGTGCAACGTCACGTAGCCGCGATCCTGAATGGTGGAAATGATGGCTGCATAGGTCGAAGGGCGACCGATACCGCGCTTTTCCATTTCCTTGACCAGGCTCGCTTCGGTGAAGCGCGCAGGCGGCTTGGTGAAATGCTGGCTGGGATCGAGCTGAAGCAACGCCAGCGACTCGCCCTGGGCCATGTCCGGCAACACATCGTCTTCGCCCGGCTTGGTCTGCTGGGGCTGCACACGGGTGTAACCATCGAACTTGAGGATGCGACCCTTGGCGCGCAGCTCGAACTCACCGGCAGCAACGGTGACGCTGGTGGACAGGTACTGCGCAGGCGGCATCTGGCAAGCCAGGAACTGGCGCCAGATCAGCTCGTACAGGCGCTCGGCATCGCGCTCCATGCCACTGAGCTTGGTGGGATGGGTCGTGACGTCGGAAGGCCGGATGGCTTCGTGCGCCTCCTGGGCACCTTCCTTGCTGCCATACACGATCGGCGCCGCTGGCAGGTACTGCTTGCCGAACTCGCTCTCGATGTAGCTGCGCGCCATCTCCACCGCATCGGTGGAGAGGTTGGTGGAGTCGGTTCGCATGTAAGTGATGTAGCCCGCTTCGTAAAGACGCTGGGCCATCATCATGGTCTTCTTCACCCCAAAGCCGAGGCGGTTGCTGGCAGCCTGCTGCAGCGTGGAGGTGATGAACGGCGCCGAGGGCTTGCTGCTGGTCGGACGGTCTTCACGCTTGATCACGCTGTAGCTGGAAGCCTTGAGCTTCTCCAGCGCGGCCATGGCCTGGGCTTGATTCAGCGGCTTGAAGGCCTCGCCGCGTTCACGGGCGACCTCGAAGCGCACCTTGGCGTTTTTCGCGGTACCGAGATCGGCGTGGATTTCCCAGTATTCCTCGGGATTGAAGGCCCGAATCTCGCGTTCACGCTCGACCACCAGCTTCACGGCCACCGACTGCACACGACCGGCAGAAAGGCCGCGGGCGATTTTCGACCACAGCAACGGCGACACCATGTAGCCGACCACGCGATCGAGGAAGCGACGCGCCTGCTGGGCATTGACACGGTCGATGTCGAGTTCGCCCGGTTGTGAGAACGCTTCCTGGATGGCCTTCTTGGTGATTTCGTTGAACACCACGCGCTTGTAGCGGCTGTCATCACCACCGATGGCTTCGCGCAGGTGCCAGGCAATGGCCTCCCCTTCGCGGTCCAAGTCGGTTGCGAGATAGATGGTGTCGGCATCCTTGGCCAGGCGGCGCAGTTCGTCGATCACCTTTTCCTTGCCGGGAAGGATCTCGTACTGGGCTTTCCAGCCCGCCTCCGGATCGACACCCATGCGCGCCACCAGTTGCCGGCGAGCCTTCTCCTTCGGCGTCAGGGTCGACGCCTGAGCAGCGGTCTTGCCGCGCTTGGCAGCCGGCTCCTTGGCCGTACTGGCCGAACCGCTGGTGGGAAGGTCTCGGATATGGCCGATACTCGACTTCACCACGTACTGGTTGCCCAGGTACTTGTTGATGGTCTTGGCCTTGGCCGGGGATTCCACAATGACCAGCGATTTGCCCATGGATCGGAGTATTCCTGAATCTGAAGATGAAAAACGCGTCAGGTGCCGCACGCGGCACCGCTATATATAGTGGCGTAGGAGTGAGGTCAAGCGCGGTCGATCACTCGACGGCCTTTGCACCCCGTGCCAAGAGCCCGTCTTCAGCCCTGAGCAGAGCAAAGCGCGGCACCTGCTCGCCGTCAACCTCGACCGACTCCTGAAACATCGAGAGAGGCCGCACCCAAAAGCTGTAATCACCATACAGGCATTGGTAGAAGACCATCCACTCTTCGCTCTCGGAATGCCGCGCGACACTGAAGACACGGTACTCAGGCCCTTTGTAATGCCGGTACACACCTGGCTGTATCTGCATGTCACGTCCTCTCGCGCACAAACTCTGTAAAAAACAAAACCGGGGCACAGGGCCCCGGCTGCTGTCCTGCGACGCGATCAGACGCGTTCGAAGACAGTGGTGATGCCCTGACCCAGGCCGACGCACATGGTGGCCACGCCCAGCGTGCCGCCATTCTGCTTCATGACGTTGAGCAGGGTGCCGGAAATCCGTGCACCGGAGCAACCGAACGGATGGCCCAAGGCAATGGCGCCGCCGTGCAGGTTAACCTTCTCATCCATCTTGTCGAGCACTTTCAGATCCTTGAGCACTGGCAGTGCCTGTGCGGCGAAGGCTTCGTTGAGCTCGAAGAAGTCGATGTCGCCGATGCTCAGGCCCGCGCGCTTGAGGGCTTTCTGGGTCGATGGCACCGGACCGTAACCCATGATCGCAGGGTCGACACCGGCCACGGCCATCGAGCGGATGACCGCCAACGGCTGGATGCCAAGGTCCATGGCGCGCTGGCCGGACATGACGATCATGCACGAAGCACCATCGGTGATCTGCGACGACGTGCCAGCGGTCACTGTACCGCCTTTGGGGTTGAACGCAGGCTTGAGCGCCGCCAGACCTTCGAGGGTGGTTTCCGGACGAATGGTCTCGTCGTAATCGAAGACTTTGAGGAAACCGTTCTCGTCGTACCCCTGCATCGGGATGATTTCGTCCTTGAACTTGCCCTCGACCGTAGCCTTGTGAGCCAACTGATGCGAGCGCAGCGCGAACAGGTCTTGCTGCTCGCGAGTAATGCCGTGCATCTTGCCGAGCATTTCGGCAGTCAGGCCCATCATGCCGGAGGCCTTGGCCGCATGCAGTGACAGATGCGGGTTAGGATCGACCCCGTGCATCATGCTGACGTGCCCCATGTGCTCGACACCGCCGACCACGAATACATCACCGTTCCCGGTCATGATCGCCTGGGCGGCAGTGTGCAACGCGCTCATCGACGAACCGCACAGTCGGCTGACGGTCTGCGCAGCGCTGGTATGCGGAATCGGGGTCATCAGCGAGGCCATGCGCGCGATGTTCCAGCCTTGCTCCAGGGTCTGGTTGACGCATCCCCAGATCACATCCTCGACTTCCTTCGGATCGACCTTGTCGTTGCGCTCCAGCAGCTTGCTGATCAAGTGCGCCGACATGTCTTCGGCGCGAGTGTTGCGGTGCATGCCACCCTTGGAACGACCCATGGGCGTGCGACCGAAGTCGACAATCACCACGTCTCTTGGATTGAGGCTCATATCAATATTCTCGCTCTAGCTCAGTGGCCGTTCAGTTGAAGAAACGCTGACCGTTCTTGGCCATTTCACGCAGCTTCGCAGTCGGGTGGTACAGCGGACCCAGATCGGCATACTGGTCGGCCAAGGCAACGAACTCGGCCACACCGATCGAGTCGATGTAGCGCAGCGCGCCGCCACGGAAGGGAGGGAAGCCAATGCCGTAGACCAGGCCCATGTCCGCTTCGGCAGCCGTCTCGACGATGCCGTCTTCCAGGCAGCGCACGGTCTCCAGGCACAGCGGCACCATCATCCAGTTGATGATGTCTTCGTCGCTGACTTCACGCTGCTCGTAGATCACGGGCTTGAGCACTTCCAGGACCGACGCATCGGCGACCTTCTTCGGTTTGCCGCGCTTGTCGGTTTCGTAGGCGTAGAAGCCCTTGCCGTTCTTCTGGCCCAGACGATTGGCCTCGTACAGGGCATCGACGGCGGAGCGACGCTCGTCTTTCATGCGGTCGGGGAAGCCCTCGGCCATCACATCGCGGCCGTGGTGGCCGGTGTCGATGCCGACCACATCCATCAAGTAGGCCGGGCCCATGGGCCAGCCGAACTTCTCCATGACCTTGTCGATGCGCACGAAGTCCACGCCTGCGCTGACCAGCTTGGCGAAGCCGCCGAAGTAAGGGAACAACACGCGGTTGACCAGGAAGCCCGGGCAGTCGTTGACCACGATCGGGTTCTTGCCCATCTTCTTGGCGTAGGCCACGGTGGTGGCGACCGCCACGTCACTGGACTTTTCGCCGCGGATGACTTCGACCAGCGGCATCATGTGCACCGGGTTGAAGAAGTGCATGCCGACGAAGTTTTCCGGGCGTTTGAGCGCCTTGGCCAGCAGGTTGATGGAAATGGTCGAGGTATTGGAGGCCAGAATGGCATCGTCTTTGACCTGCCCTTCCACCTCGGCCAGTACCGCCTGCTTGACCTTCGGGTTTTCGACCACGGCCTCGACGACGATGTCGACGTTGGCGAAGTCGCCGTAGGACAGGGTCGGGCGGATGGCGTTGAGCGCCTCGGCCATCTTCGCCGAGGTCAGACGACCTTTCTCGACGCGGTTGCCGAGCAGCTTGGAGGCTTCGCTCAAGCCCAACTGGATCGCTTCCTCGCGGATATCCTTCATCAGGATCGGCGTACCTTTGACCGCCGACTGGTAGGCGATGCCGCCACCCATGATGCCGGCGCCGAGCACGGCCGCCTGCTTCACATCGTGGGCGATCTCGTCGTGGGCCTTGGCCTTGCGCTTGAGTTCCTGATCGTTGAGGAACAGCCCGATCAGACTCTCGGCCACCGAGGTCTTGGCCAACTTGGCAAAACCGGCGGCTTCAACCTCCAGGGCCTTGTCACGGCCGAAGTTGGCAGCTTTCTGGATACTCTTGATGGCCTCGACCGGCGCTGGATAGTTCGGCCCAGCCTGGCCGGCGACAAAGCCTTTGGCCGTCTCGAAGGCCATCATCTGCTCGATGGCGTTGAGCTTGAGCTTCTCAAGCTTTGGCTGGCGCTTGGCCTTGTAGTCCAGCTCGCCACTGATGGCGCGCTTGATCAGGTCCAGGGCACCGGCCTGCAACAGTTCAGGCGCGACCACGGCATCGACGGCGCCCACTTTCAGGGCGTCTTCGGCGCCGTTTTCCTTACCCGAGGCGATCCACTCGATGGCGTTGTCCGAGCCGATCAGCCGTGGCAGACGCACGGTGCCGCCAAAGCCTGGGTAGATGCCCAGCTTGACTTCCGGCAGGCCGATCTTGGCGCTGCTGGCCATCACGCGGTAGTCGGCGGCCAGGCACATCTCCAGACCGCCGCCCAGGGCGATGCCGTTGATCGCGGCCACGGTGGGCACCTGCAGGTCTTCGAAGTCGCTGAAGATGCGGTTGGCTTCCAGATTACCGGCGACCAGTTCGGCCTCGGGCAGCTTGAAGTTATCGACGAATTCGGTGATGTCGGCACCGACGATGAACACGTCCTTGCCGCTGCTGACGATGACGCCCTTGATGGACGCATCGGCTTTGATCGTATCGACTGCCTGGCGCAGCTCGTTCAGGGTCAGGCGATTGAATTTGTTGACGGACTCACCCTTGAGGTCGAAGCGCAGTTCGACGATGCCGCTTTCAAGAGCCTTAACCGTGATGGCTTTACCTTCGTAAATCATCAACTGATCTCCACGATATGGAAGCTGAACTGTACACGCCGAACGCTGGCAGCCGGGTCGTTTGCAAGACCTTCTGCCAGGCACACCCGTCAGCGCGCTGGTCGGGATTCTGGACGAGCGATGTGAACATACAAACGCTCAATTCATACGCCCGTTTGATTTGGGTCCGCACACATTCTCCGAAAAGGCCGAAGTTGTCAAATACCCACAAGTCCCCGAAAAAAGCGACTTTCCAGTCATTTTGTTACAGATTTGAAAAAACAGGATAAGCCTGATTGCTCACCATTCATCACAGCGATTCAGGCGTGATGCGGTGAAAATGGCGTCGGAAAAGAAGTCAGCTCAGACGAAAGCATGAACGCGCCGATGAAGTTGCAGGCGCTTTCGCTGTTGACGGGGCGCAAGCCTGGCCTTTTTGCCCTGAGGATCAGCGGGATCGACGTGGCTGCCAGGGCTGGGGAAAGGTTCAGGCGAGTGTTTCCAGGGTATGCGCGATGTCCTGAAGAACAGCCGTGTCGCCACGCTCACTCCAGCACAGCGCGATCATGCGGCTATCAGCCTCCACCTTATAGACAGTGGCAGGCAAGCGCGCGAAGCATTGTGCCAAGCGCGGTTCCTCGCAGGGCTCACGCCAGGTGTTCAGCCACACGCCGGGGCTCACCTGCCAGTAGCACCAAGTATCCTCATGCCCTCTGCGCCGCGCACGGTGGTATTGGGGGCATGGACTGGGCGGCTCGTTTTCCAGCCAATGCGGCCATTTCTGCGGGCTGAGCTGCATGGCCAGACCCATGCGCCGGCCCTCCAGCCGCAGGTTCATTTGCTCGCTCTGCTTACGCGAGGGACGCAGCCAGGCCAGCGGGCTGAGAATCAGCGCAAGGATTGACACCACCAGCCATACCGTCATATCTGTATCCCCCATAATGCGTTGCACAGGCGCGGCTTGGTCATTTCATCTCGCCGGGCCAGAAAGCGACCATACTTTTACTATCGCGATTTTCAGGAGTCCCGCTCATGTCCTACGAACATCTTCTGGTCGCCGTCGACCTGACCGAGGAATGCGACCCGGTGATCAAGCGCGCCATGAAGCTCGCCGAACCGACCGGCGCCAAGGTGTCGCTGGTGCATATCGTAGAGCCCATGGCCATGGCATTCGGTGGCGACGTGCCGATGGACCTGTCGCAACTGCAACAGCAGCAGTTCGACCAGGCCAAGGAGCGCATGGACCGGTTGTACGCCAAGTATCCCGGCATCAATCGCGGTGATTCGCACCTTAAATATGGCCAGCCTCGCCAGGAGATCCACCAGTTGGCCACCGATGAAGCCTGCGACCTGATCGTGGTCGGCAGCCATGGCCGTCATGGCCTGGCGCTGCTGCTGGGCTCCACGGCCAATGACGTCCTGCACGGCGCACCGTGCGATGTGCTGGCCGTGCGACTGCTGAAAAAGGACTGATGCCCGTGCTGGCACTGCCCTCGTGACTCAGGTCGCGAATGCAGTGCCAGGGTCCGCTCAGCCCTCCAGTTCAGCCCAGCGCTCGACCAGCGCATCAAGCTCAGCCTGCAACTGTTCGAGCTTGGCCAGCACCTGCGAAGTTTCAGCAATCGGCCGCTGATAGAAGTCCGAAGCCCCCACCTGCGCCTGCAGCACAGCCATCTTCTGCTCCAGTGCATCGATCTGCCCAGGCAGCATCTCCAGTTCGCGCTGCAGCTTGTAGCTGAGTTTTTTCTTGCCGCTGTCGGCGGTTTGGGCGACAGCAAGTTCGGGCACGTCAGCCACCTCGACCTTCTCCACCACAGCGCTATTGAGCGCGGACTTGCCGCCCTTGCTCTCGGCCACCCCCAGCAACTTGGGCGAGCCGCCCTGACGAATCCAGTCCTCGTAGCCCCCGACATACTCCCGCACTTTGCCCTGCCCTTCGAACACCAGGGTGCTGGTCACCACATTGTCGAGGAAGGCCCGGTCGTGGCTGACCATGAGCACGGTGCCCTTGAAGTTGGCCAACACCTCTTCGAGCAGCTCCAGGGTTTCCACGTCCAGGTCGTTGGTCGGCTCGTCCAGCACCAGCAAGTTCGCCGGTTTGCTGAACAGCTTGGCCAGCAGCAGCCGTGCGCGTTCGCCGCCAGACAACGCCTTGACCGGCGTGCGCGCACGCTGCGGGCTGAACAGGAAGTCGCCGAGGTAGCTCAGCACATGCCGGTTCTGACCATCGATTTCGATGAAGTCGCGGCCCTCGGCCAGGTTATCGATCACCGTCTTCTCGAGGTCGAGTTGGTGACGCATCTGATCGAAGTAGGCGACCTCCAGCTTGGTGCCGCGCTCGACCTTGCCACTGGTGGGCTCCAGGTCGCCGAGCATGAGCTTGAGCAAGGTGGTCTTGCCAGTGCCGTTGGCGCCGAGCAGGCCAATGCGGTCCTGACGCTGCAGCACCATCGAGAAATCCTTGACCAGCTTGGGGCCTTCGGGATGGGCGAAGCTGACGTTGTCCAGCAGCATCACCTGCTTGCCAGACTTGTCCGCGACCTCGATCTGGATGTTCGCCCGGCCCTGGCGCTCACGACGCTCACCGCGCTCCACGCGCAGCGCCTTGAGGGCGCGCACCCGCCCTTCGTTGCGGGTACGCCGGGCCTTGATGCCCTGGCGGATCCAGACCTCTTCCTGGGCCAGACGCTTGTCGAACAGCGCGTTGGCGGTCTCCTCTGCGGCCAGCGCCGCCTCTTTGTGCACCAGGAAACTGGCGTAGTCGCCGTTCCAATCGATCAGACCGCCACGGTCCAGTTCGAGGATGCGGGTGGCCAGGTTCTGCAGGAAGGAACGGTCGTGGGTAATGAACAGCACGGCACCGTTGAAGCCATTCAGGGCCTCTTCCAGCCAGGCAATGGCGCCGATGTCCAGGTGGTTGGTCGGCTCATCGAGCAGCAGCAGATCGGGCTCGGACACCAGGGCCTGAGCCAGCAGGACACGTCGACGCCAGCCGCCGGACAACTCGGCGAGGGTCTTGTCCGCCGGCAGTTGCAGGCGACTCAGGGTGCTTTCCACGACCTGTTGCAGACGCCAGCCATCGCGGGCCTCGATCTCGTGCTGGACGTGCATCAGCTTGTCCAGGTCGTCGTCGCCCTGGATGTTCTGGCTCAGGTGATGGTATTCGGCGAGCAAGGCGCCAACGCCATCCAGACCCTCGGCCACCACGTCGAACACGCTGCGCTCGTCGGCCACCGGCAGTTCCTGCGGCAGCTCGCCAATTTTCAGCCCGGGGGCACGCCAGATGTCACCTTCGTCGGGTTTTTGCTCACCCTTGACCAGGCGCAGCATGCTGGACTTGCCAGTGCCATTGCGACCGATGATGCACACCCGCTCGCCACGGGCGATCTGCCAGGACACTTTGTCCAGCAGCGGCATGGCACCGAACGCGAGGGACACATCGCTGAATTTGAGCAGGGTCATGATCATCTCCAAAAACCGGGCGCGCATTCTACCTGACTTTTGCCCTGCCTTGGCCGGTGCATGCAGCGGTGTGCTGGCGCAGCGCAGGCTTTGCGACGCGTGGTCGAGGTTCACGATTCGATACAAGCACAGTGCTTTCATCCACGACCGGCAACCGGCTAAGCTAGGAACCAAACGACCTCACCAGTGTTGGCTTCGCCGTCACTTTCTCATGGTTCAACTGCCCGGACGTCTCATGCGCAGCCGCCTGTTCCACTTCGTTTCCTGCCTGGTGCTCAGCGCCGCCACCGCGAGCGCTGCCCACGCCACCGACATCACCCAGCAGCGCCAGTACTACGACGAGGCCAAACGCGCACTCGCCAAGGGCGACAAGGGGCCTTACCTGCGCTATGCCCAAGCCCTGAGCGACTACCCGCTGACCCCTTACCTGGCCTACGATGAACTCACCGCACGGCTGAAGACCGCCAGCAACGAGGAAATCGAGGGTTTTCTCGCAAAGCACGGCGACCTTCCCCAGGCCAACTGGATGAAATTGCGCTGGCTGCGCTGGCTGGCCGAACGCGGCGACTGGAAAACCTTCGCCCGTTATTACGACGCCAAACTCAATTTCACCGAACTGGACTGCCTCAATGGCCAGTACCAACTAGCCAGCGGCCAGCGCGCCGAAGGTTTCGCCACGGCCGAGAAGCTGTGGAATGTCGGCAAGTCGCAACCCGCGACCTGCGATACCTTGTTCGGTCTGTGGGCCGCCGAGGGCCAGCTCACCGAGGCGCGGCGCTGGCAACGGGCCAAATTGGCGGCCGAAGCACGCAACTACAGTCTGGCCAATAACCTGGTACAGACCCTGCCCACGCTCGGCACACAGGGAAAGTTGCTGATCGACGTGGCGCAGAAACCGGAACTGCTCAAGCAACCTTCCCGCTTCCAGCCGGCCAGTGACGCCATGTCCGATGTCGTCAGCCTGGGCCTGCGTCGCCTGGCACGCCAGGATCCGGACCAGGCCATGGCGCTGCTCGACGACTACGCCCAGCGCATGCACTTCTCACGCGATGAAAAAGTCGCCATCGCCCGCGAAATCGGTCTCACCCTCGCCCGCCGCTACGACCCGCGCGCACTCGACCTGATGACCCGCTACGACCCGGAGCTGCGCGACAACACCGTCAGCGAATGGCGCATGCGCCTGCTGCTGCGCTTGGGCCGCTGGGAGGACGCCTACGAACTGAGCCGACGTCTGCCCCAGGACCTGGCCGGTAGCAGCCGCTGGCGCTACTGGCAGGCGCGCAGCCTGGAACTGGCACAACCGAACAACCCGCAGATCCCGCTGCTGTACAAGAACGTGTCGCGTGAGCGCGACTTCTATGGCTTCCTGGCTGCCGATCGGGCACAGACGCCTTACCAGCTCAACAACAAACCGCTGGTGCTGAGCCAGGCCCTGCTGAACAAAGTGCGCAACACGCCCGGCGTGCGCCGCGCCCTGGAATTCCATGCGCGCGGGCAGATCGTCGAGGGGCGGCGCGAGTGGTACCACGTCAGCCGTCACTTCAACCGCGACGAGATGGTCGCCCAGGCGCGCCTGGCTTACGATCTGCGCTGGTACTTCCCGGCCATCCGCACCATCAGCCAGGCCCAGTACTGGGACGATCTGGACATTCGCTTCCCCATGGCCCACCGCGACACCCTGGTGCGCGAAGCCAAGGTCCGCGGCCTGCATTCGAGCTGGGTGTTCGCCATTACCCGCCAGGAAAGCGCGTTCATGGACGACGCCCGCTCGCCCGTGGGTGCCAGCGGCCTGATGCAGTTGATGCCAGGCACCGCCAAGGAGACCGCGCGCAAGTTCAGCATTCCGCTGGCCTCGCCAGCGCAGGTACTGGACCCGGACAAGAATATCCAGTTGGGCGCCGCCTACCTCAGCCAGGTACATGGGCAGTTCAACGGCAACCGGGTGCTGGCATCGGCTGCCTACAACGCCGGCCCGGGCCGCGTGCGGCAGTGGCTCAAAGGCGCCAAGCACTTGAGTTTCGATGTCTGGGTCGAGTCGATTCCATTCGATGAAACCCGTCAGTACGTGCAGAACGTCCTGTCGTACTCGGTCATCTACGGCCAGAAACTCAACGTACCGCAACCGTTGGTGGACTGGCACGAGCGCTACTTCGACGACATGTAAGCCTCACAGCCCTTTCGGAGCCTTCCCACGGCTTTGAAAGGGCCTCATGTCGGACTGGGTTAACCCACGGTTAATCAGCTCGCTCCAGCATGGTGCAATCACTGCACTGCCAAGGCGTCGACATGCGTGTTCTCCTACTGCTTCTGACATTCCTGCTCGCCGGCCCACTTCAGGCCAACCCCTTTGCCCTCAAGTCGGACTTCCTGCCGGTGGACCAGGCCTTCGTGCTCACCCACGACCGTCTACCCTCCGGTCAGACGCGCCTGTATTTCCAGATCAAGGACGGCTATTACCTCTACCAGAAGCGCCTGAAGTTCGACGGCATTACGCCTGAGCAACAGCCGCAATTGCCACAGGCACTCAATCATCACGACGAGTTCTTCGGTGACAGCGCGGTGTATCGCACCGAGCTGGAACTGCTGCTGCCTGCCGATGCCAGTGGCTCGCTGCGCCTGGGTTGGCAAGGCTGCGCCGATGCGGGGTTGTGCTACCCACCCCAGACCACGGTAATCGACCTCGGCAATCCGGCGGCTGCGTCGCCATCGACCGTCTCCCTCGACGACCAGGCCAGCGACCAGGCGTTGGCCAGCGGCCTGCAGGACGCCAGCCTGGCCTGGAGCCTGCTGGCCTTCTTCGGCCTGGGCTTGCTGCTGGCTTTTACGCCCTGCTCACTGCCGATGCTGCCGATCCTGGCCGGACTGGTCATGGGCAACGGCGCCAGCGCACGGCGCGGAGCAATGCTGGCTGCGGTCTACGTAATGAGCATGGCACTGGTGTACGCCGCGCTGGGCGTGATCGCCGCCCTGCTGGGGGCGAGTGTGCAGGCCTGGCTGCAACAACCCTGGCTGCTGGGTGGCCTGGCCGGGTTGTTCGTGATCCTCGCCCTGCCGATGTTCGGTGCCTTCGAGTTGCAGTTGCCGACCGCCCTGCGCGACCGTCTCGACCGCGCCGGGCGCGGGGCGCGGGGCGGTAATCTGTACGGAGCGGCGCTGCTCGGTGCGCTGTCGGGGCTACTGCTGGGGCCCTGCATGACGGCTCCGCTGGCCGGTGCGCTGCTGTACATCGCGCAGAGCGGCGATGTCGTGCACGGCGCACTGGTGCTGTTCAGCCTGGGGCTGGGCATGGGCGTGCCGCTGCTGTTGCTGGTAACGGTGGGCAACCGCTACCTGCCTCGCCCTGGCGCCTGGATGGATCGGGTCAAGGGGGTATTCGGCTTCGTATTCCTGGCCATGGCCCTGTATACCGTACGCACCTTGCTCCCCAGCCCGCTGCTGCTGGCGCTGGCCGGGGGCTGGTTGATCGCCCTGGCCTGGGCGGCCTGGCCTGGCTTGCAACGCCTGCCTGCACTGCGCGTCTTGCCATTACTGGGTGGACTGTGGGGAGGGTTGCTGCTGGTCGGCGCTGCGGCGGGCGGTGGCGACCTGTGGCAACCCTTGCAGCCCTTCGTCGGCACCCCAGCAGGCACCACGCCCGACACGCATCAGGAGCAAGCCCTCACGCTGGACAACCCTCAAGCGCTGCAGCGTGAACTCGACGCTGCCAAGGCCAATCAGCAATGGGTGTTGATCGATTACTACGCCGACTGGTGCGCTTCCTGCAAAGTGATGGACAAGCAAGTGTTCGCTCGCAATGACGTCCAAACCAGCCTGGACGATGTGCGCATCCTGCGCCTGGATGTCACCGCCGACACCCCGGCCAGCCGCGCATTGTTGCAGCGCTACCAGGTCCCGGGACCACCCACGCTGGTGTGGATCGGCCCGGAGGGCGAGGAACGGCGCCATCGGCGTATCACCGGCGAGGTCGATGCCACCACGTTCCTGCAAAACTGGGCCAGGATCAGGAGTGAAGGATGATGCTGACGATAACCCTGGGGCCGCTGACCATGGCCTTGAATCACCTGCTGCTGCTCATGGCGTTGGGTGTCGCCTGCCTGGTCGGCTGGGCGGTGGCGCGCCGGGGCGGGGAGAATCCGGAATCGGCGCTGTTCAATGTGTTCCTGATCGGCGTGCTGTGCGCCCGCCTTGGCTTCGTCCTCCAGTACTGGGCCATGTACCGCGACGATCCGCTGCAGATCATCGACATTCGCGATGGCGGCTTTCAGCTCTGGGGCGGGCTGCTCGGAATCGTCGCCGCCACGCTCTGGCAGGGCCTGCGCCGGCCTGCCCTACGCCGCCCACTCAGCTGGGCACTGTTCAGCGGCGCGCTGTTCTGGGGGTTGGCGAGTCTGGGCAGCCATCTGTACAGCAAAGGCACCGAGTTGCCGGATCTGGCCCTGCGTAACGCCAGCGGCGAGGCGGTGGCGCTGCACAGCTATCGCGGCAAGCCTCTGGTGATCAACCTCTGGGCCACGTGGTGCCCGCCCTGCCGCAGAGAAATGCCGGTGCTGCAACAGGCGCAGAGCGACCATCCCGAGGTGACCTTCCTGTTCGTCAACCAGGGCGAAACGGTCGAGAGCGTCAGCACCTTTCTCGCCACTACCGGGCTGAGCCTGCAACATGTGTTGTTCGATGGTGCCGGACAACTGGCCCAACAGGTGGGCTCGATGGCCCTGCCCACTACCCTGTTCTACGACGCGCACGGTCGCCTGGCTGGCAGCCATCTGGGCGAATTGTCGCGCGCCAGCCTGCTCAACGGCCTTACCACACTCGAACGGCCCGCCAAACCCGACGCTTCCCCTGCACGAGGACAATGACATGCGAATGACCGCTTTGCTGACTTTGATGGTGGCCCTGTTTGCCGCGCCGTTGACCCAGGCCGAATCCTGGCCCGAGCCCATCCGCCAGATGGAGGCCAAGGGTGCGGTGATCAAAGGCAGCTTCGATGCGCCCGACGGCCTGCGTGGCTACGCCGCCGAATACCACAACAACGGCATCGCCTTGTACCTGACGCCCGATGGCAAACACGTGCTGGTCGGCAGCCTGTTCGACGAGCAGGGCCAGGACCTGAGCGCCGAACCGCTGGAAAAGCTGGTCTACGCCCCGATGAGCAAGGCTATCTGGGCGAAGCTGGAGAACGCCGCCTGGATCGCCGATGGAAAGGCCGACGCACCCCGCACCGTCTACCTGTTCAGCGACCCGAACTGCCCCTACTGCAACATGTTCTGGGAACAGGCTCGGCCATGGGTCGCCTCGGGCAAGGTGCAACTGCGCCATATCATGGTCGGCATCATTCGGCCGGACAGCCCAGGCAAATCCGCCGCACTGCTGGCCGCCAAGGACCCGGCCAAGGCCCTGCAGGCGCATGAGAGCGCCGGTAAGGCGAGCACGCTGAAGCCGCTGGAAAGCATTCCTGAGTCGGTTCAAGCGCAGCTCACCGCCAATCAGGCGCTAATGGAGGACCTGGGACTGGGCGCAACACCCGCGATCTTCTACCGCGACGAGCAAGGGCAACTGCAGAGTCAACAAGGCGCTCCGCGCCCGGAAATGCTGGGCAAGATCCTCGGCAAGCGTTGACCTGATAGATTTGCCAGGTGCGCGGCCACAGGCATTTTCCTAGACTCGCTGCACTGCACGGTCGTGGCCACGCGACCGCTGGGCCTTGAGGCGTAAATAAAGGAAAAGCTGATGTCGGATCGCGAAACGGCGCGCCTGCATGCCGACACGCCGCAGCTCAGCGTCAGATCTTCGACAGGTGCGCAGGCGGCGAGTCTGCGCTTGTTGCGCCAGTCGCACGCTGACACGCCCAGGACCCTGCGCCATCGCACGCACACCGATGAAATCAGCCGCACGGTCCGTGAGTTCGGACCACGGCCCTTGCGCACCTCGGAGGGAGCGCCCACGCTGGCCGACGCCGCCGTCTACTTTGGCCTGGGCGGCCGACCGCTGGCCCTGCACAGTGTCGATGGCGATACGTCGCTAGCGCTCGTCGATGGTGCCGGGCGCCCGCTGTGGACCTGCAATGCCCAGGGCACACGTCACTGGCACGATTATGAGCGCCCCGAACAAGGCGCGCGACGCCACGCGCTGTTCGAGCAAGCGGCGGCGGGCTTGCCGCGCATGCGCGAACGCTTGATTTATGCACCGGTGACCGACGCTCAACGCGCACGCAACAGGGCCGGCGCCGTCATGGAGCATTTCGACGATGCCGGACTAACCCGTACTGTCGCGCTGGCGCTCACCGGACAGCCGCTGGAGCAGCGGCAGTGCCTGTTGCAGGTGCAACTGGATCAGCCTGACTGGACCGAGGGCCCTGAAGACGATCTCGAGACCGATGTGCATACCGCCCTCTGCGATTACGATGCCACCGGCGAACTGCTCAACCGCACCGACGCCGTCGGCCTGACACGCTCTATCGAGCGCGATATCAGCGGCGCTGTCTGTCGCACCTGCCTACGGCAAGGCGATCGGGAAGCTCTGGCACTGGCCGACGCTACGCGCAGGGCGGACGGCAAGGTGGTAAGGCACGAGTCAGGCAACGGCGTGGTCGATCACTATCGTTACTCGCCGTTGGACCACCGCCTGATCCAGCACCGTACTGCACGCCCGGCCGACCACCCGCTCGGCTATCTGCTGATCAGCGACTTGCATTACCGCTACGACCCGGTCGGTAATCTGCTCGAGCTGGACGATCAGGGCGCTGATCCGCAATGGCATGGCAATCAGCGCACAGACGGTCTGCGCGAGTATGCCTACGACACCTTGTACCGCCTGATCGATGCCAGCGGCCGCGAGCGCACCCCCGTGGCAGGTTACAGGTCACCGGCCTTCGGCGCCGCCGACCATCAAGGTGGCAGCGTCTGGACCCCCTACCGGGAGCACTACGTCTACGACGACGGCGACAACCTGACCACCCTCGATCACAACGGCGGCAGCGGCCAGCGCTCCCGCCAGTTGCGTGTCTCGACGCATAGCAACCGGGCGCTGCCCGAAGGGCACGGGCTCACCCCCGACACCGGCTTCTTCGCAGGCGGCTTGCAGAGGCAGATGGCTGATGGCAGGGCGCTGACCTGGCGCGCCGATAACCAGTTGGCCGAGGTCACGCTGGTGACCCGCGCCCGCGAAGCGATGGATGATCGCGAACAGTACCGCTACGCCGATGGAGGCACCCGACGGCGCAAGATCAACACCGTGCAAGTGGCCGGTGCCGCGCAGATCACTGTGACCACTTACCTCGACGGCTGCGAGTTGCGCATCAGAACACGCGATGGCCAGCCCGCGACGCAACGCCATGTGCTGATCAGCGAAACCGACGGGGTGCGCTGGATACAGGATCGGGTGCACGGCAAGACCTACCTGCGCTACGCCTTCACCGATCATCTGGGTAGCAGCATGGGCGAGACGGACGAGGCCGGCAACATCGTATCTCGCGAAGAATTCACGCCCTACGGTGAGAGTGCTGGCGTGGATGAGCCAGCAGCGGAAGTCGATGGACTGAGGCGGCGTACCCAGCGCCATGCAGGCAAGGAGCTCGACGCCAGTGGGCTTTACTACTACGGCTGGCGCTATTACCAACCGGGCTCGTGTCGATGGTTGAGCGCCGATCCGGGCGGCCTGGTGGACGGGGTGAATCTGTTCCGCATGGCGAGAAGCAATCCGCTGCGCTACTCGGATGTCACCGGCATGGCGCCCTTTGACGACTTTGGCAGCGCGATGGACTACGTCTTTGATCTAGCAAATCTGATTATCTTGTTTGGATTGTTAGGCGCTGATCTCTGGGAGCTATCTAGCCTCAATCGCAGAGAACGCCTGCTAGGGGGCGGGCCGGGGGCAGACGAGCCCCCTGAAAGACCGATCAGACAATACTTCAACGGATGGGTGGGCAAACTGCGCTTCGTGTTGCTCGTGATGAGGCCGATCATCATTGCCCTCAGCTTGTTCATCTTCGTCACCTCTTCGAGCAACGGATCACCCCCGGCTAATGTCTGGCTCACCAGGCTAAATACCTTTCTAGGTACCTCCAGAGGCGGGATAGCACTCGCTGAATCTATCGGCTCTACTCAGGAGAGTAACGCGTCGGCCGCCGCACTTGGTCCCCTCGGAAGCATTCACTCGACTTCGACCGAGTGGAACCTGCAACTTGAGCAGGACAGCAACGGGGGGATACCACTACAAGAGGTCTCCATGAGCGGATCAGGGTCACTAAGGCAGTCGATGGAAAGTCAGCCAGGCCACCTGCACGGCTCTGCGTCGCCGAGTAGCAGTCGTGTGGCCAGAACCGATGAACAGCCGTTTTACCACCCCCCTGGGGGTTCCGAGCAGTCGACCCTGAACGGGAGGACTTCATCGGACGTGACGAACTTTACGCGTCGTTACAGTGGGTCAGATTTCGTAGAAATCGATTTGAGCGATCCGCCCTCGCCAGACGGTGAAGCCAACGTCACGCCACAAAACTCCTGGTTGCATAGGCAGTTCGCACACAATCGATCAATTAATCGCCCCTTTCAAAAATACGGATCAGGCAACGCTCGGCGGTCATGATATCGAGCGCCAAGCGCGCACCACGAACGAGATCAACCTGCCCGAGCGCTACCTCACGCCCCCTCCAACATCGCCATCAAATCACTCAATCGATCCACCTTGGCCTCATCCAGCGCACTGTCGCGCACCCCTTCGACGTACTGCGCCAATGCCTCCACCGTGCTGCACTCGAACATCGCCCGCAGCGGCACGTTGAGTTGCAGACGCTTCTGCACCCGCGAGGCGATCTGCGTGGCCAGCAGCGAGTGCCCGCCCAGCTCGAAGAAATTGTCCTGTACCCCGACCCGCTCGACCTTGAGCACTTCGACCCAGATGTCGGCCAAGGTCTGCTCCAGCTCATTTCGCGGCGCCAGATAGTCTTGCTGGTGCTGACCACCGATCTCGATGGCCGGCAGCGCCTTGCGGTCGAGCTTGCCGTTGGCGTTGTGCGGCAGGCTGTCGAACCAGCCCCAGTGCAGCGGCACCATGTACTCGGGCAGTTCGGCGCGCAGGCGCTGCTTGAGCTGGTCGAGCAGCGCGGTATCGGTCGACACGCCCTGATGCGCCACCAGGTAGCCCACCAGATGCTTGCCGTTGACACCCTCCTGCACGCCGACCGCGACGTCGCGCAGTTCAGGTTGCTCGTGCAGACGTGCTTCGATCTCACCCAGTTCGATGCGGTAGCCGCGAATCTTCACTTGATGATCGATGCGTCCGACATATTCGAGCACGCCATCGGCGCGCCGCCGTGCCAGGTCGCCGGTGCGATACAGGCGTTCGCCCGGCGCGCCGTGTGGGTGCGGGATGAAGGCCAAGGCCGTGCGGGCCGGATCGCCGACATAGCCACGACCGACCCCCGTGCCGGCCACGCACAGCTCGCCCACCGCACCCAGCGCTACCAGGGTCTGCTCCTCACCATAGAGGTACAGGCGGTTGTTGTCGGTCGGCGTGCCGATGGGCAGGTAGCTGCCGCGGGTCGATTCGACATCGACGCGGAAGAACGCCACATCGTCCGAGCACTCTGCCGGACCGTAAGCGTTGACCAGACCGATCCCTGGATACCGCGCCAGCCACTGCGCTGCCAGCTCCGGCGGCATCGCTTCGCCCGTAGGCAGCATCCAGCGCAGGCCATCCAGCGCTTGATGATCGTTGGCCAGCATGCCCTGGATCAGCGACGGCACACTTTCCAACACGGTGATGCCGCGTGACTGCACGTGCGCCAGCAAACCTTGCGGGTCGTGGGCGATGGCATTGGGCACGATCTCGACGCAGGCGCCGAACAGCGGCGCGGCGAGGAACTGCCATACCGAGATGTCGAAGCTCTGCGACGCGGTCTGCGCGATCACGTCGTGCTCGTCCAGGGCCAGGCAAGGCACCTTGCTCAGTTGGTTGTTGAGCATGCCGCGCTGCTCGACCATCACCCCCTTGGGCATGCCGGTGGAGCCGGAGGTGTAAATGACGTAGGCGAGGTTGTCCGGTCCGCTGTAGAGACCTGGATCGTGACTGGCCACCTGACCGGCCTGGACCTCTTCCCACACCAGCAGCTGTGGTCGCGTCACGCTGCCCAGTTCATCGAGCAACTGGCGCGCCTGCTCGGCGCAGGCGGCGCTGCACACCAGCACCGGCGTGCGGCTCAGTTCGACGATGCGCTGCAAGCGGACCGACGGCAGGCCCGGATCCAGCGGCAGGTAACCGGCCCCGGCCTTGAAGCTGCCAACGATCATCCCCAGCAGCGGCAAGCCGCGTTCGGCCAGCAGCGCGACCGGCTGATCGATGCCCACGCCAATCGCCTGAAGCGCGTGCCCCAGGCGGTTGGCTGCCAGATTCAGCCCAGCATAGTCGTAGGACGCTTCCAGGCAGCGCGCGACCGTGCGCTGCGGATGCGCCGCCACCCGCGCCTCGAACAGCGCCACATAGCTCTGCTCCAGCGTGTAGGCATGCTCGGTACGGTTGCAGTCCTCGAGCAGGAAGCGCTGTTCTTCGGCGCCGAGCAGCGGCAAGGCCTCCATCTGACCATCGAAGCCCTCGACCAGCGCCAGCAGCAGCCGCTTGAACTCGGCCAGCAGGCGCTCGACGGTGGCGTGATCGAAGTAACGCTGGTCGAACGACAGGTGCAGCCCCAGGTCGTCGCCCGGATAGCACACCGCCGTCAGCGGGAAGTTGGTGTGGGTGCGACCGGAATCGGAACTGGCATTGAAGTGCTGGGCATGATCGAGTACGGCGGTCTCGACCGGCGCGTTCTCGAACACGAACAGGCTGTCGAACAGCGGCTGGCCCTTGGGCAGCGCACTGCACTCCTGGATGGCAACCAACGGCAAGTACTCGTATTCGCGCAGTTGCATGTTGCGTTCGAGCAGCCCTTGCAGCCACTGGCGCACGCTCAGGCGCTCGCCGGCAGCGGGCAACTGCACGCGCAAGGCGATGCTGTTGATGAACAGCCCGACCGTGCGCTGCATCTGCGGCAAGCTCACCGGACGACCGGCCACGGTCACCCCGAACAGCACGTCGCGCTCACCGCTGTAGCGCGCCAGCACCAGCGCCCAGGCGGCCTGAGCGAAGGTGTTGACGGTCAACTGGTGGGCCTGGGCCAGTTCGCGCAGACGCGCTCCTTCACTGGCCTGCAGGCGGGTGTAGCAATCACCGACGAGCATGCCGTCACCGGCGTGGTCATGGCGCAGCGGACGGTCGCTGGGGATGGCCGTGGCCCGCTCGAAACCGGCCAGGTTGGCCTGCCACCAGCGACGCGCCTCGTCCAGGTCCTGACGCTGCAGCCAGCCGATGTAGTCGCGGTAGCGCGGCGGCACCGGTAACTGCGCCGTACGGCCTTCACCAAGCGCCTGGTAGAGCTCGAAGAAGTCGTTCATCAGCAGCGAGCGGCACCAGGCATCGATGAGGATGTGGTGGTTGCTCATCATGAACCAATAGCGCGCGTCGGCAACCCGCACCAGGCGCAGATGGAACGGCGCCTCGCGCAGCAACTCGAAACCCGCTTCGCGTTCCTGCTGGTGCAGGGCTTGCAGGCGCGCTTCCTGGGCGGCGTCGTCCAGGTCGCGCCAGTCCTGGTAGTCCAGTGGCGTGTTGCCGGGTTTGTGGATGATCTGCAGCATCGCTTCACCGGCGTTCCAGCTGAACGACGCGCGCAGCGCCTCGTGCCGTGCGACCACGGCCTGCCAGGCCTGGGCGAAACGCGCCGGGTCCAGCTCGCTGTTGATGCGGTAGCGATCCTGCATGTAGTAAATGCCAGTGCCCGGTTCGAGCAAGGTGTGCAACAGCAGCCCCTCCTGCATGGGCGTCAGCGGATAGACATCTTCGATGTCCGCGGCAGGCACCGGCAGCGCGTCGATCTGTTCCTGGGTCAGGCGAGCCAATGGGAAGTCCGACGGCGTGAAGCTGCCATGGCCTTCGACCAGGCAATGCTCGACCAGCGCCAGCAGTTCCTCACGGTAGGCCTCGGCCAGCGCGGCGATGCTGGCCTCGTCGTAGCGTTCGCGGCTGAAGGTCCAGCGCAACTGCAAGGCGCCGCCATAGACCTGGCCGTCGACACTCAGCCAGTTCGGCAGTGGTGCCTCCAGGTCATGGGCCAAGCCGGCGGGCGCGTCCAGCGGCTGGAACAGTGCGGCGTCATCGAACTGCTGGTCGAACTGCCCCAGGTAGTTGAAGGTAATGCGCGCCTGCGGCAGTGCAGCCATGCGTTCGCGCAGCGGTGCATCGGCCAGGTAGCGCAGCACGCCGAAGCCCAGCCCCTTGTGCGGCACCTGGCGCAGTTGCTCCTTGATCGCCTTGATCGAGGCAGCGCGAGCGCTGTCGTCATCGCCGACCACCGGGCTCAGGCTCAGCGGATAGGCATTGGTGAACCAGCCGACACTGCGGGTCAGGTCGATGTCTTCGAACAGGCCCTCGCGGCCATGGCCTTCGAGTTGCACCAGCGCGTGCGCTTCGCCGCTCCAGCGGCACAGGGTGCGCGCCAGCGCGGTGAGCAGCAGGTCATTGACCTGCGTGCGGTAGGCCGCAGGCGCCTGTTGAAGCAGTTGGCGGGTCTGCTCGCGGTCCAGGGCGATCGCCAGGGTACGGGCATGTCGGTGCAGGTTGCCGCCCTGTGGGTGATCGCACGGCAGTTCGCGCACCACGCCGCTCAACTGGGCGTCCCACCAGTCCAGCTCGTCACGCAGCGAATCGCTGCCGGCGTAATGGCTCAGACGGGCAGCCCAGTCGCCCGGCGCATGGGTCTTGGCCGGCACACGGTGACCCCGGTACAGCGTCTGCAGGTCTTCGAGCAGCACACGCCAGGACACACCATCGACCACCAGGTGGTGGATCGCCAGCAGCAGCCGTTGCTGTCCGGCGTCATCGGTGAGCAGCAGACCGCGCAGCAGCGGCCCTGCGGTCAGGTCCAGGCTGCGCTGGGCGTCGTCGTACAGCGCCTGGCAATCGGCGAAATCGGCTACTGTTGCCGTCCACAGCAGCGGTTCAGTGCTGGCAGCGGCGTACTCGCCCTGCCATTGCCCCTGCGCTTGGGTGAAGCGCAGGCGCAGGCTGTCGTGGTGCTGCACCAGCGCGGCCAGCGCCGCTTCGAGACGCTCGGCCTGCAACGGCTGGCGCACTTCGAGCAGCAGCGCCTGGTTCCAGTGCTGCGGTTGCGGCACGTCGCTGTCGAAGAACCAGTGCTGGATCGGGGTCAGGCCAATACGGCCCTGGCGAGCGCCCTGCTCCACCTGGGTCGGCGCCGTGCCCTCGGTGACGACCTCGGCCAGGGCCAGGATGGTCTGGTGCTGGAACAGGTCGCGCGGAGTGAATTGCAAGCCCAATTGGCGGGCGCGGCTGACCACCTGGATCGACAGGATCGAATCGCCGCCCAGCTCGAAGAAGTTGTCCTGCACACCGACGCGGGAGACGTTCAACACCTCGCGCCAGACCTGTGCCAATTGCACTTGCCGCGCGGTGGTCGGCGCCAGGTAATGCTGCCCGGCCTGTTCCAGGTCAGGCGCCGGCAGCGCGCGACGGTCGAGCTTGCCGTTGCCCATCAGCGGCAGGCGCTCCAGCAGCACCAGGTGCGCGGGCACCATGTAGTCCGGCAGGTGCTGGCGAGCCTGCACCTTCACGGTTTCGCGCAGGTGCGCCTGGGCTTCACTGCCCGCCGTGGCCTGCGGGCAGACCAGGTAGCCGACCAACTGCTTGCCACCGGGCAGGTCGAGGGCCAGGACAACCGCCTGCTCGACGTCGGGATGACTTTGCAGGCAGCTTTCGATCTCGCCCAACTCGATGCGGAAACCGCGGATCTTCACCTGCTGGTCGGCGCGACCGATGTACTCCACCAGGCCGTCGGCGCCCAGGCGCACCAGATCGCCGGTGCGATACAGGCGTCCACCGTGATGGCTGAACGGGTCGGCCACGAAACGCTCGGCCGTGAGCCCCGCACGGTCGTGGTAGCCCTGGGCAAGCCCGGCGCCGCCGATGTACAACTCGCCGATACCGCCTTGGGGCAACAGCGCCAGGTCTTCGTCGAGGATATACCCGGTACGCGCACCGACCACACGACCGATCGGCACGCTGCCGGCATCGCTGGGCACTGTCTGCGGCGCCAGGCAAGCCAGCGGCATGACGACCGTCTCGGTGGGGCCATAGGCATTGAACACCTGCTGCGGCACGAAGGCCTGGCGAATACGCTGCAGGTGCTCGCCGGTCAGCGCCTCGCCACCGGTGATCACCAGCCGCACCGGTAGCGCCTCGCCACGGCTGGCGAGGAACTGCGCCAGTTGGCTGCCATAGCTCGGGGTGAAGCCCAGAATGCTCACCCGCTGCTCGCGCGCCAGTTCGCAGATCTCCTCGGCGCCCCACTGCCCTTGTGCACGCAGCACCACCCGGGCGCCGCACAACAGCGGCGTCAGCAGGCGCTCGGTGGCCGCGTCGAAGTTGATCGAATAGAAGTGCAACTCGCAGTCGTCGCTGCGCATGCCGAAGTCGGCGATCACCGCCTGGCAGTGCATGGCGATCTCGCCGTGGCTGACCACCACGCCCTTGGGCTGGCCGGTGGAGCCCGAGGTGTAGATCAGGTAGGCCGAGTGCTGCGCCAGGTTGAGGTTGTCCAGCGCAGCGTCGCTGTGGGCGGACAGCGACGCCGCATCGTCTTCCAGGCTCCAGGTGACCACGCCTTCGGGCAGCTTGCCGAGGGTAAGGAGCAAGTCGCGCGAGGCGATCAGCAGGCCCAGGCGACTGTCCTGGATCATGTAGTGCAAGCGCTCGAGGGGGTATTCCGGGTCCAGCGGCACATAGGCGCCACCGGCCTTGAGAATCGCCAGCAGCCCCACCACCATCTCCAGCGAGCGCTCCAGCGCCAGGCCGACGCGCACCTGCGGCCCCACCCCACGCTCACGCAAGGCCCGCGCCAGGCGGTTGGCCTGCTGGTCGAGCTCGGCATAGCTCAGGTGCCGACCGGCGAAGGTCAGCGCCAACGCCTGGGGCGCACGCGCGACCTGGGCGGCGAACAAGCCATGCAGCGTTTGGTCGAGGTCGAAGTCCTGCTCGCCTTGCAACTGACCGATCAGCACCTGCTGCTCGGCGTCCGTCAGCATCGGCAACTGACACAGGCGCTGCCGGTCATCGTCGAGCAGCCCGCTCAACAAGTGCTGCAAGTGCTCGGCCATGCGCGCGATGCGTGGTTGGTCGAACAGGTCATGGCTGTAGGTGAAGCAGCAGCCCAGACGACCGTCCAGGTCGGTGACTTCCAGGTACAGGTCGAACTTGGTGGCGCTGGCATCGTTGACCAGATAGTCCACCTGCATGCCGGCCAGGCTGCGGCTTTGCTGGAAGGCCCAGCGCTGGACGTTGCACATCACCTGGAACAGCGGGTTGTAGGCGCTGCTGCGCGGCGGCTGCAGGGCTTCGACCAACTGGTCGAACGGCAAGTCCTGGTGCGACTGGCCGTCGATGACAGTCTGGCGCACCTGGTCGAGCAGTTCGGCAGCGCTCATCTGCCCGTCCAGCTCGCAACGCAGCACCTGGGTGTTGAGGAAGGCGCCGATCAGCCCTTCGCTTTCCGGGCGGATACGGTTGGCCACCGGCGCGCCGATGCGCAGGTCGCGCTGACCGCTGTAGCGGTGCAGCAACACGGCCAGGGTCGCCGTCATGGTCATGAACATCGTCAGCCCGCGCTGGCTGTTGAAGGCATGCACCCGCTCGACCAGTGCCGGGTCGAGGTCGAAGCGGTACAGCCCGCCGCGATGACTTTGCACCGCCGGCCGCGGACGATCGGCGGGCAGCGCCAGCACGGGGTGCTCGTCGCCCAGACGGTCTTTCCAATAGGCCAACTGACGCGCGCCCTCACCGGCGTCCAGCCACTGCCGCTGCCACAGGCTGTAGTCCAGGTACTGCACCGGTAGCGGCGCCAGGGGCGATTCGCGCTCGTCGACGAAGGCTTCGTAGAGCTCACCCAGTTCGCGGGCGAAGATGTCCATCGCCCAGCCCTCGGTGACGATATGGTGCAGGGTCAGGACGAAGTAGTGCTCGCGCGCCTCGGTCTTGACCAGGCACGCTCGCAGCAGCGGGCCACGCTCCAGATCGAAGGGCTGGTGCGCCTGCTCGTCGGCCAGTCGCTGCAAGCGCGGTTGACGACTGTTCGCCGGCAGCGCGCTGAAGTCCTGCCACTGCAGGCGCAGGCCGGCGTCATCGGCCACGCACTGGTAAGGCTTGCCGTCGATGCTGGGGAAGGTGGTGCGCAGGGTTTCGTGACGCGCGACCAGCGCCTGCAAGGCCCGCTCGAAGGCGTCCACATGCAAGGCTCCGCGCAGGCGCGCCATGCCGCCGACGTTGTACGCGGGGCTGTCCGGCTCCATCTGCCAGAGGAACCACATGCGCTGCTGGGAGTACGACAGCGGCACGGCCTGGCGGCGATCGACACGGGCGATCGGCCCCTGCAGGTTGCGTCCGCCTGCGGCCTGGATGCGCGCGATCTCGGCGCAGAACGCACCCAGCTCGCTGGCCTCGAACAGGCTCTTGAGCGGCAGCTCGACATCGCAGGCTTGGCGGCAGCGCGAGACGATCTGGGTGGCCAGCAGCGAATGGCCGCCGAGGGCGAAAAAGTCGTCCTGCAGACCGACCTGCGGCAGGTTCAGCACTTCGCGCCAGACCGCCGCCACTTGCCGTTGCAGTGCGCTGTGCGGCTCGACGTGCGCGTGCTGCTGCCAGACCGGCGCCGGCAGGGCCCGCCGGTCGATCTTGCCGCTCGGCCCCAGCGGCATCTGCGCCAGGTGGATCAATTGGGCCGGCACCATGTACGCCGGCAGGTGCTGACTCAGGTGGGCCAGCAGCGCGTCACTGCATTCGACACCACTGTAGTAACCGATCAGTTGCGCGCCGACGGCATCCTGCTGAATCAACACCAGCGCCTGATCCACGCCGGTCTGGGCCAGCAACCGTGCCTGCACCTCCTCAGGCTCGACGCGGAACCCGCGTACCTTCACCTGCTGATCGAGGCGTCCGAGGTAGTCCAGCGCGCCACTGTCCAGCCGCCAGCGGGCGCGGTCGCCGCTGCGGTACAGGCGCTGGCCATCGCCATCGGGTTGGGGCACGAAGCGCTCGGCGGTCAGCCCTGGACGGCCCAGGTAGCCGCGGGCCAGGCCTGCGCCGCCCAGGCACAACTCGCCCGGCACGCCGAGGGCGGTCGGCTCGAACTGATCGTCCAGCACCCGGCACAGCACATTGCCCAACGGCCGACCGATGGGTGAGCGCTCGCCGTCTTCGCGCCGACTGTGCCAGTGAGTGACGTTGATGGCGGTCTCGGTCGGCCCATAGCGGTTATGCACCTGCACCTGTGGCAACAGCGCCAGGGCACGGTCACGCAGGCTGGCGGGCAATGCCTCGCCCCCGGAGAACAACCGGCGCAGAGAGGTGCAGCCGGCCGCCAGAGGTTCCTGAACGAACACCTGCAACAGCGGCGGCACGAAGTGCAGCGTGGTCACCCCATGCTGCTGCACCAGCTCGGCGATACGGCGAGGGTCGCGGTGCTCGCCGGGGCCGGCCAGCACCAGACGGCAGCCCGTGACCAGCGGCCAGAAGCATTCCCACACCGACACGTCGAAACTGATCGGCGCCTTCTGCATCAGCACATCGCTGGCATCGAGGGCGTAGGTGGCCTGCATCCAGCCCAGCCGTTCGGCCAGCGCTGCATGGGTATTGCCCACACCCTTGGGGCGACCGGTGGAACCGGAGGTATAGATGACGTAGGCCAGATGCTCGCCTTCCAGGTGCAGACCCGGCGCCTGGTTCGGCCAGTTGTCCAGGTGCAACTGGTCCAGGGCGATGGTGCTGACGCCGTCCACCTGCGGCAGGCGTTCGCGCAGATGACTCTGGCTCAGCAGCAGACTCGCGCCGCAATCGGCCAGCATGTAGGCCAGGCGTTCGGCCGGGTAATCGACGTCAAGCGGTACGTAGGCACCGCCAGCCTTGAGGATCGCCAGCAGACCGATCAGCAACTGCGGCGAGCGCTCCACAGCGATGGCCACGCAGGTGTCGGGGCCGACGCCTTTGTCGCGCAGGTAATGGGCCAGGCGGTTGGCCTGCTGGTGCAGGCTGGCGTAGTCCAGTTCACCGCCCTCCCAGACCAGGGCAATGCGCTCGGGGGTCAGGCGGGCCTGTTCGTTGAGTCGTTCGACCAACAGAGCAGCCGGCGCTTGGCACGGCGCCTGCCCCCAGGCGAGCAGTTGGGCGTTGGCGGCCTCGTCGAGCAGACGCACCTCGCCGATGGGCAGGCTTGGCTGGGCACACACCTGTTCCAGCAGCGCCAGCAGGTGCTGCGCCAGACGCTCGACGGTACTCGCGTCGAACAGCTCGGCAGCGTAGTCGAAGGCCAGCGACAGGCGGCCTTGGTGGTCCTGTTCGCTGTGCAACTGCAGGTCGAACTTGGCCTCGCGGCTGTGCCAGGGCAACTCATCGGCGAGCAGGCCAGGCAGACGACGCAGGGCCGACAGATCGCGCTGCTGGTGATTGAACATGACCTGGAACAGGCCCTGCTCGCGGGCCTGAGGCAATGCTTCGAGCAGTTGCTCGAACGGCAGATCCTGATTGGCCTGGGCATCGAGGGTGCGGGTGCGGACCTGCGCCAGCAACTGGTCGAATGCGGTGCGCCCATCGAGCTCGGCGCGCAGCACCTGGGTGTTGATGAAGAAGCCGACCAGGCCCTGGGTATCCAGGCGTGGACGGTTGGCATTGGGCACTCCGACGCGGATGTCGGTTTGCCCGGTGTAGCGCTGCAGCAGCGCCTGCCAGCCGGCCAGCAGCACCATGAACAGGCTCGCCTGATGATCGCGCCCCAGGCCTTCGAGCGCCTGGGCCAGCGCATTGGGCACCTTCACATTCAAGCGCGCGGCACGCTGTTCACGTTGCGCCGAGCGGGGATGGTCGGTGCACAGGTCGAGCACCGGCGGCTGTTCGCCCAACTGCTCGGTCCAGAACTGCAACTGACGTGCGCCCTCGCCTTGCGCCAGCCACTGGCGCTGCCAGGTGCCGTAGTCGGCATAACCCAGGGGCAAGGGCGCCAGGTGCACGGGTTGACCCTGGCAGTGACCCGCGTACAGGCGGGCGAACTCGTCGAGCAGGATATTCAACGACCAGCCATCGGCGACGATGTGGTGCAAGGTTACCCAGAGCTGATGCTCGTCGTCGGCCAGGCGCACCAGGGTCACCCGCAGCAGCGGGCCTCGACCCAGGTCGAAGGGCTGAACGGCCTCGTGCTCCCGACGGCTGGCCACTTCACTGGCCGGCAGCCCTTCACAGTCCAGATGCTGCAGGCTGAACTCGACCTGTGGCTGCACCTGCTGCAACGCCTGGCCATCGACTTCGCTGAAGCGCGTGCGCAGTGCTTCGTGACGGTTGACCAGCGCCTGGAAGCTCGCCTGCACGGCAGCCGGATCCAGCTCGCCACGCAGGCGCAGCCCGGCCGGGATGTTGTAGGCCGCCGACTCGGGCGCCAGTTGCCACAGCAACCACAAGCGGTTCTGCGCCAGCGACTGCGGCAGGGGCTGGGCGCGGTCGAGGGCGGCAATGGCGCCGCTGCCCTGCTCGCCGGACGCCAGCAGCGCCGCCACCGTTGCGCTGTAGTCAGCCAGCAACGGGGCTTCGAACAGGGTCCGCAGACTCAGCGTCACGCCCAGTTCCTCGGACAGCCGCGCCGTGACCTGGGTGGCCGCGATGGAGTTGCCGCCCAGCAGCAGGAAATGATCATCCGCCGCGACCGACTCGACGCCCAACTGTTCGCGCCACACCTCAGCGATGCGGGCGTGTAGGGTGTCGAGGGTCGCTGCTGGTGTGCTCGCAGTCGGCGTGTCCGGGAAGCGGGCGTAGCAATCCAGGCTGCCGTCGTGCAGGCGCTGACGGCACGCCGAACGCTGCAACTTGCCGCTGGAGGTCTTGGGCAGCGCGCCCGGGTTGAGCAGCAACACCACGGCCGGCGCCTGACGGCAGGCGTCGGCGACCACCTGGCGCAGGGTCTTGATCAACACCTCAGGCGCCAGGGCCTTCTGCACGTTGCGGCTGATCTCTACCGCTACGCCGATGGCTTCCTCGCCGTTGTCGTCCACCGCGAACACCGCCACCCGGCCTTTGCGCAGTCCCTCGACGGCTGTTTCGAGGGTTTTCTCCAGGTCCTGCGGATAGAGGTTCTGACCGCGCACGATCAGCATGTCCTTCAGGCGTCCGCTGACGAACAGCTCGCCGGCGCGCATGAAACCCAGGTCACCGGTGCGCAGCCAGGTCTGGCCATCCTGCTCGACGAAGGTGCGCGCGCTGGCCTCGGGGTTGCGCCAGTAGCCCTGGGCGATGCTCGGGCCCGTCGCCCAGATTTCGCCCACCTGGCCGTCGTCCAGGAGGGTCAGTTGCTGCGGCTCGACGATACGCACGGCATGACCTGGCTGCGGGTAACCGCAGCTCATCAGCACGCTGCCTGTGCCCGGTTCGGCGCGGTGGGCGGCGAAGGCGTCGGCATCCAGCTCCAATGCCGCGATGCCCTGACCGCGTCGGCTGCCACTGACGAACAGGGTCGCCTCGGCCAGCCCGTAGCTGGCGAAGAAACTGCTCGGCTGGAAACCGCAGGCGGCGAATTTATCGGCGAAGGTTTCGAGGCTGTCCTGGCGAATCGGCTCGGAACCGGAGTAGGCCACCCGCCAGCGACTGAGGTCGAGCCCGGCCAAGGCGGCTTCGCTGACCCGCTCGCAGCACAGGCGATAGGCGAAGTCGGGGCCGCCGCTGATGGTGCCGCCGTAGTCGCTGATCGCCTGCAACCAGCGCAGCGGCCGGGCCAGGAAGTAGCCGGGCGACATCAGCACACAGGGCACACCACTGAAGATCGGCTGCAGCAGACCGCCGATCAGGCCCATGTCGTGGTACAGCGGCAACCAACTGACGATCACGTCATCGGGGTTGAGGTCGATGCCGAAGCCGTGGCGGATCAGTTGTTCGTTGGCAACCAGGTTGCCATGGCTGACCTGCACGCCCTTGGGCAACGCGGTGGAGCCGGAGGTGTACTGGAGGAAGGCGATATCGTCGCTGGACAACGTCGGCGCCTGCCAGGTGGCGGCGAGGTCCGCCGCGAGCGTGTCGACCGCCAGCAGCGCCGGGGCATCCTGCGCGGACAATGCCTCGAGCCCGCGCAGGCTGTCGTACAGGCTCTGCACGGTCAGCAACAGGCGCGGCTGGGCGTCGTCGATGATCGACAGCAGGCGCTGCTGATGATGCTGGCGCGAGGACTCCGGCGGATAGGCCGGCACGGCGATCACCCCGGCGTACAGGCATCCGAAGAACGCCGCGACGTAGTCCGGGCCGCTGGGGAACAGCAGGATCGCCCGGTCGCCCAGGCTCGCGCGGGCCTGCAGCGCCGCCGCGATGGTGCGTGCCCGCAGGTCCAGCTCACGGTAGCTGAGCACCGCCTGGTCGCTCGGATCGTCGGCGAGAAAGCGCAGGGCGATCCGGTCCGGGGTGGCCGCAGCGCGTTGCGCCAGGGCCTGGACCAGCGTGAGCGGGAGTTCGAAGGCGTCCGTCATGGAATGTTCCTGCCAGTGTCTGGGTGGGGCGAGCCGGGCCGGGCCCGGTGCTGGGGGCACGACGGGCGGCGGCAGGCGGCGGCTGGATGTACACAGGGGAACGGATGGGCAGTGGAAATAATTAGAAACGTCGCAAGGTGTTCAAGCCACCTTCACAGAGCGGTCACGTGCGCAATTCAGCTTAGATCGAGAGCGAATAGAGACTCACTCACTTCTGTATTTGACAATCATTATCATTACGAATAGTTTGTCGCACGTTGCAGGGAGCACGCTTTCACGTTGTGCACCCTTTTCCTTTAGAGACAAGGTGATTTCCATGGCGGAACAACTATCCACAAGTAAGTGCGATTCACCACTGCTCCAGGCCTTCGTCGACAACCGCAGCATCCTCGTGAAGATCGCCGCCCGCATCACCGGGTGCCGCTCGCGCGCCGAGGATGTGGTGCAGGACGCCTTCTTCCGGCTCGGTTCCGCGCCGCAGATCACGTCGTCGTTCAAGGCCCAGCTCAGCTATCTGTTCCAGATCGTGCGCAACCTGGCCATCGACCACTATCGCAAGCAGGCCATGGAGCTCAGGTACTCGGGCAGCGAGGAAGAGGGTCTGAACGTGGTGATCCAGAATGCTTCGCCAGAGGCCACCCACATCAACCTGGCCACCCTGGAGCACATCGCCGAGTCGCTCAACGAACTGCCCAAGCGCACCCGCTACGCCTTCGAGATGTACCGCCTGCACGGCGTGCCGCAGAAGGACATCGCCAAGGAACTCGGGGTCTCGCCGACGCTGGTCAACTTCATGATCCGCGATGCCCTGATCCATTGCCGCAAGAACAGCCGCCAGGGCTGAGCGTCAAGGCCGCGGCGCCTGCACGGTGATGCGGTAGGGATCGAACAGTGCAGCCAAGGTGCCACGCTCGCGCAGGCGTTGCATCAGTTGTGCGAACGCCTCGGCACTGATCGGCGCACCGGGGCGCAGTAGCGCGTAGTGATGGTAGACCTGATCGACACGTTGCGAAGCCAGCAACTCGGTGGCCTTGGCCGGATTGCGCTTGAGGTAGTCGCTCAGGTAGGAGCGCGTCACCAGCGCAATGTCGACGCGACCGTGCTGGACCATCGACAGGTTACTGTCGTGGGAGTAGGTGAGATTGGCCTGATAAGCCTTCTTCAGGTAATTCGGGTCGGCATTGAAGTCGGCGAACGCATAGTGATAGCCGCTGAACAGCGCCAGCCGCTTGCCCGCCAGTTCGTCGAAATACGGCTGGTCGCGTCCCGGCTGGCGACGGGCAACGAACACCTCGGCATCCTCCAGCCCCATGTCCACGGCGCTGTGGGGGATCTGCTGCCAACCCCACTGCGGGTTTTCGAAGATCGCCATGTCGGTGCGGCCTTGCTGGAAGTCGCCGAAGCGCCGTGGGATCGAAGTCGGCACCAGGACGAAGCGGTAACCGGCCTGCAGTTGGTTGAGTGCCTCGGCCAGTTGCGGGAGCAGCCCGGTGTCGGCGCCCTGCTCCGGGCGTACCGTGTAAGGCGGGAAATGCGCTGCGCCGATGCGCACTTCGGTCACCTCGGCGGCATGGGCCGCCCCGCCCATGCACAGTGCAGCGAGCATCAGCAGCGATGGCAGGGCCTTGAGGCCGGGCAGAGGAATCACGGGAGACGCTCGATCACAGGGTGTTGACTTGGAAACGCCTAAGCTAGGCGTTTTCCCATCAGGGCACAACCGCTGCTTGCGCCAAAGTAGCGGCAATCTGCCAGGGGATGCCGTAAGGGTCGAGGATTGGCTACGCTCTAGGGGCCGCGACGCTGGAGCGCCCTGCAGACGTCGCGATCCCTAGGCGCTGAGCAAGGAAACCGGGTATGGGCCACTGGCTGGTCATCGATCTTGAAGCCACCACCGACGACGGTGGCTGGCCGGTCACCGACATGGAAATCATCGAGATCGGCGCGAGCCTGGTCACCCGCGAAGGGCGCGAGGTGGATCACTTCCAGCGCTTCGTCAAACCGCGTCGGCGCCCACAACTGACGCCCTTCTGCCGGCAGCTCACGCATATCGACCAGGCCAGCGTCGATGCAGCCGCGTCGTTCGCCGAGGTCTGGGCGCAGTTCGAGCGCTGGCTGGGTCATCACCGTCAGCAGTTGCAGGCCTGGGTTAGCTGGGGCGACTACGACCGTCTGCAATTGCTCCAGGAATGGCAGCACCATCAACTCGACAGCCTGCTCGCCCAAGTGCCGCACATCAACCTCAAGCAGCGCTTCGCCAAAGCCCGTCACTTGCAGCGACCCACCGGCCTGAACAGCGCCCTGCAACTGGCCGGACTGCAGTTCACCGGGCAGCAGCACCGGGCCCTGGAGGATGCACGCAACACCGCACGTTTGCTGCCCTTGAGCCTGCCGGCCAGCGGCGCCTGAAAGCAGATGACGGGCACGCGGGGCTTGGGCATACTGGCCAGCCTTTTTCCAGCCCCTGTTCAGGAGTGGCCCATGTTCCAGGTCAACGAGTACTTCAACGGCACCGTCAAGTCGATCGCCTTCAGCGGCGAAGAAGGTCCGGCCACCGTGGGCGTGATGGCCCCGGGCGAATACGAGTTCGGCACCGCCAAGCGCGAGATCATGCACGTGGTGTCCGGCGCGCTGACCGTCAAGCTGCCCGGCAGCGACACCTGGGAAACCTTCGCCGCCGGCACCCAGTTCAACGTGCCCGCCGACAGCAAGTTCCAGTTGCAGGTCAAGGTCGACACCGCCTACCTGTGCGAGTACCGCGACTGATCGCAGTGCAACCGCTGCACCTACCGGTGCAGCGTCGGCGGCCGGTGCCGTTCGCCCAGGAACTGCGCCACCCGCTCGGCAGCCGTCTGCAGATGCTGCTCATGACTGAACCCGGACGCTTTCAGCGGCTTGAGGTCATGGTCACCCGCCACCAGCCAGCTCAGCTCGATCGCCGCTGACAGCGCATAGCCCGCCACCGCCTCACGATTGCCCAACGCATCACGCTCGCCCTGAACGATCAGCGTCGGCGTGCGCAACGCCGCCAGGTGCTCGACCCTGGGTTTGTGCGGCTTGCCCACGGCGTAGAACGGATAACCCAGGCAGACCAGCGCATCGGCAGCCAATTCGTCGGCCAGCAGACTGGCCATGCGCCCGCCCATGGACTTGCCGCCAATCGCCAGCGGTCCTGTGACCAATGGTCGCACCTGCCTGTACACCTCACGCCAACCCTCGAGCAGCACCGGCTGCGGATTGGGTGGGCGCTTGCCGCCGTTTATCCGCCGCTCGGCCATGTAGGAAAATTCAAAGCGAATGACGCCTACGCCAAGCCCCGCCAGCCTTTGCGCCATCGACTCCATGAACGCGCTGTCCATGGGCGCGCCGGCGCCATGGGCCAGGATCAAGCCCCACGAACACGTCTGATCCCCCCGAATTTGCGGGGGATCGACGCGCAAGCCTGGGATATTTCCCACTTGGGCCCATTGATCCGAATCAATACAGGCAAATTGCCCATCTTTCATGCTTGCCTCGCTGTTTAGCCTGCCTATAACCGTGGATGGGAACCCATACATGAACACAACCAGCAGTACCGCCTATAACTACAAGGTGGTCCGCCAATTCGCCATCATGACGGTGGTGTGGGGCATCGTCGGGATGGGGCTCGGCGTCTTCATCGCCGCGCAACTCGTTTGGCCAAGCCTCAACTTCGACCTGCCGTGGACCAGCTTCGGCCGCCTGCGACCCTTGCACACCAACGCGGTGATCTTCGCCTTCGGGGGTTGTGCGCTGTTCGCCACCTCCTACTACTCGGTGCAACGCACCTGCCAGACCCTGCTGTTCGCGCCCAAGCTGGCGGCCTTCACCTTCTGGGGCTGGCAACTGGTGATCCTGCTGGCGGCGATCAGCCTGCCACTGGGCTACACCAGTTCCAAGGAATACGCCGAACTGGAATGGCCGATCGACGTGCTGATCACCATCGTCTGGGTCTGCTACGCCATCGTGTTCTTCGGCACGCTGATGAAGCGCACCACCAAGCACATCTACGTGGGCAACTGGTTCTTCGGCGCCTTCATCCTCACCGTGGCGATCCTGCACATCGTCAACAACCTGGAAGTGCCGGTCAGCCTGACCAAGTCCTACTCGGTCTACGCCGGTGCCACCGACGCCATGGTCCAGTGGTGGTACGGCCACAACGCCGTCGGCTTCTTCCTCACCGCCGGCTTCCTGGGGATGATGTACTACTACGTGCCCAAGCAGGCCGAGCGTCCGGTGTATTCCTATCGCCTGTCGATCGTCCACTTCTGGGCGCTGATCACCCTGTACATCTGGGCCGGCCCGCACCACCTGCACTACACCGCCCTGCCCGACTGGGCCCAGTCGCTGGGCATGATCATGTCCCTGGTACTGCTGGCACCGAGCTGGGGCGGCATGATCAACGGCATGATGACCCTCTCCGGGGCCTGGCACAAACTGCGCAGCGACCCGATCCTGCGCTTCCTGGTGGTGTCGCTGGCGTTCTACGGCATGTCCACCTTCGAAGGCCCGATGATGGCGATCAAGACCGTCAACGCCCTCTCCCACTACACCGACTGGACCATTGGTCACGTTCACGCCGGCGCACTGGGCTGGGTGGCGATGATCTCCATCGGCGCGTTGTACCACACCATCCCCAAGGTGTTCGGCAAGCAGCAGATGTACAGCCTGGGCCTGATCAACGCGCACTTCTGGCTGGCCACCATCGGCACCGTGCTGTACATCGCCTCGATGTGGGTCAACGGCATCGCCCAAGGCCTGATGTGGCGCGCAGTGAACAGCGACGGCACGCTGACCTACTCGTTCGTCGAGACCCTGGTCGCCAGCCACCCCGGCTTCATCGTGCGCTTCGTCGGCGGTGCGATCTTCCTCAGCGGCATGCTCCTGATGGCCTGGAACACCTGGCGCACCGTGCGTTCGCCAGCCCTTGACGTCGCCCCTGCGAACGCCCAGCTGGCTTGAGGAGAGACACCAGATGAAACATGAAGTCATCGAGAAAAACGTCGGCCTGCTGGCCTTGCTGATGGTGTTCGCCGTCAGCATCGGCGGCCTCACGCAAATCGTCCCGCTGTTCTTCCAGGACGTCACCAACAAACCGGTCGAAGGCATGAAGCCCTACACCGCGCTGCAACTCGAGGGCCGCGACATCTACATCCGCGAAGGCTGCGTGGGCTGCCACTCGCAGATGATCCGTCCGTTCCGCGCCGAAACCGAGCGCTACGGCCACTACTCGGTAGCCGGTGAAAGCGTCTGGGACCACCCGTTCCTGTGGGGTTCCAAGCGCACCGGGCCGGACCTGGCCCGCGTGGGCGCGCGCTACTCGGACGACTGGCACCGCGCGCACCTGTACAACCCGCGCAACGTGGTGCCTGAGTCGAAGATGCCGGCCTATCCCTGGCTGGTAGCCCAGCCGGTGGACAGCAGCCATACCGACACCAAGCTGCGCGTGATGCGCTCGCTCGGCGTGCCCTATACCGACGAGGACATCGCCGGTGCCCGCGACGCAGTCAAGGGCAAGACCGAGATGGACGCGCTGGTGGCCTACCTGCAGGTGCTGGGCACCTCGATCAAGAACAAGAGGTGAGCACGATGGAATTCGACATCGGCATGATCCGCGGCCTGGGCACCCTGGTGGTGCTGGTGGCCTTCATCGGCCTGTCGCTGTGGGTGTTCAACCGGCGCCGCGACCGTGATTTCGCCGAAGCGCGCCTGCTGCCCTTCGACGACGACCGCCTGCCCCCTGCCGGGCAGGAACCCGCGGCTGCGAGCGCAGCCGTGACTGCAGTGGTGAGGAGTAACGGGCAATGACCACCTTCTGGAGTACCTACATCAGCGTACTGACCCTCGGCAGCCTGATCGGCCTGACCTGGTTGCTGCTGGGCACCCGCAAGGGCGAGAGCAGCAATACCACCGACCAGACCATGGGCCACAGCTTCGATGGCATCGAGGAATATGACAACCCGCTGCCCAAGTGGTGGTTCTGGCTGTTCGTCGGCACCTTGGTGTTCTCGGTCGGCTACCTGATCCTCTATCCGGGCCTGGGCAACTGGAAAGGCATCCTGCCGGGCTACGAGGACGGCTGGACCCAGGTGGGCGAATGGCAGAAGGAGATGGACAAGGCCGACGCCAAGTTCGGTCCGATCTTCGCCAAGTTCGCCGCCATGCCGGTCGAGGACGTGGCCAAGGATCCACAGGCGCTGAAAATGGGCGCACGCCTGTTCGCCTCCAACTGCGCCGTGTGCCACGGCTCCGACGCCAAGGGCGCCTACGGTTTCCCTAACCTCACCGACAAGGACTGGCGCTGGGGCGGCGAGCCGGAGACCATCAAGGCGTCGATCATGAATGGTCGCCATGGCGTGATGCCCGCCTGGGCCGAAGTGATCGGTGAGCAAGGCGTGGCGGATGTGGCAGCCTTCGTGCTGACCAACCTGGACGGACGCAGCCTGCCGGAAGGCGTGAAAGCCGACGCGGCCAAGGGCAAGGACATCTTCGCCAGCAGCTGCGTGGCCTGCCACGGTCCTGAAGGCAAAGGCACGCCGGCCATGGGCGCCCCGGACCTGACCCACCCGCAAGCGTTCATCTACGGTTCGAGCTTCGCGCAGTTGCAGCAGACGATCCGCTACGGCCGCCAGGGCCAGATGCCGGCCCAGGCCGATATCCAGGGCAACGACAAGGTCCACCTGTTGGCTGCCTATGTGTATAGCCTGTCGCAGGATCCTGTAAACGCTACCCACGAGTAACACCCAGGCGGGCTGCTCAGGCGCTTCTTTCGCCAGAACAGCCCGCCCTCCCCGTAAGCCTGACACGCGTTAGACATACGCCAGGCCCTGCCAGCATCTTCCATCAAGACCTCGACCAACGCATCAGCCGACTTGCTCGAGTTCCTCTTGCGTCAAATCCCCCTCCACAGTCTCCGCGCCCCTCTTCGAGTCGATGACGATGCCGGTAAGCCCTGGACCTCGAATGCCCCCAACTGTACGCATACCCACTGTCATTTTTGTGAGTTGCCGAACGCCTGCCAGGGGAAGACAGTGAGTAAAGATTCGCACCGCAGGCAACCTGGCCAAATCACCGATTGCGATACCAAGCCGCAGGGCACACCACATTAGAGGCATACGGCGACATTAGAGGCATACGGCGACGTCAGACACACGCCGACCGCTCGATGCATCCAGGCTACATAAGTCCACGAAATGGCAAACACCGAAAAGGAGCTCCCATGAACGTAGTTTCCACGTCGTTCAACGACGCCCTACCCAGCATGATTGGTTTCGCGGAAGAACGTATTGGTGCTGAGCGATGTGAATGGACGTCGCCTTGTTACTTGTTGGCTGACAGAGACCTGGCGTTGAATGAGGTCATCCGTGTATGGGCGGTTGATCGGCAGGACGGGCGAGTGTTGAAGGTGGTCGCTTTGAAGGCCACGCAGGCCAATCGCACTCGAGATCAATGGCCGACAGCATTGATCAACGCGATCCGCAATGATGATACGCAGGTCGACCATTCCAAGTTGCTGCATGCAGGCGTCATCAAAGGCACCACGTTCAGCGCAGGCACCGTAAGCCATTCCACATCCAAATTCATCGCGGCGTCCCCCCATGCGGACTGCGATCGCCTATGGGTGCTTTCATCCCGTGCACGGCTGTATAGCAATGCACCGTTCGCTGCCAATCAGGTTATGGCTCACGATCTGGCAGATATCGACTTCCAGGCGGGCCAGCGCCTTTGCGTTCAGGTACGTGACCGCACCAGCCAGGGCTTGCTGGAGTCGATTGTGGTGAGCTTCGAGGTGAACAGCGCCCCCTCTGATCGCGCCAAATTGCTGTGTGACGCGGTGATGCAGGGTAGCGAAATTCTGCGGGCCGGTGTGCTGGCGGATGACGGTATCAGTATTGCGCCAAACGACCAGGGAAACGCGCTGTGGATACCCCAACTGTCGGAACTGTCAGTTACCGTGAACCCCGCGCCTTGGGTCTTTCACGGCAACTTTGTCGCGTCACGGGCACTCGCGGCGGAGGAGGAACTGCGCGTTCATATACACGATGATGTCACGGGTATGCCGTTGAAGGGTTCACCGGTCATCTTCAAGGCGAGTGCTGATCAGCTTGAGCAGGATAAATGGCCGGCGGCGTTGTCCAGAACGCTGCAAGTCTCTTCATTGGCTGATTACCTTGCCCTGGAACTGGACAAGCCCAATGGTGCCTCTGGGCAGTGGAAATGCGCGGGAATTCCCTTGCGCATCTTGATGAGCACGCCCTTGGAGGAAAACGATGAGTGGGTGCCGCTGGTACCTGAAAACGGCCTCATCGATGAACCCATTCCAATGAAAGAGCAGTTATTCAAACTGACACAGGCTATGCAGAGTGCTATTGATCAAGCGAATGAGGATTATTTCGTGCTGGCCGTAAAGACGCTCACGGATTATGGAGCTACAGCGGCGCTCGACCGACACTGGACTCTCTATCCACTGGAAGTGACATTGCACGACATTCGCACGGGGTACGTGTGCTATCACGTATGCGTAGAGTATGCAGCTGGGCACATTGCATACACCGAGACCCTTCAGGTATTTACCCAAAAGCTGATGGATGCTATGCGACGCGGCGGCATCCCCGAAGCGGTTTTCGCGGATCAAACCTTATCAAGTAATGGCGCTGAGAACACCGAAGATACGTCTGTTTTATGGCTACCTAAAAGACTTGGCATGGTCGCCACTTTGCATATACAACGCCCGAAAAAAACACGCAACTACGGCGGCACGTTGCAAGTGGAGCTCGTAGCCAAAGAGCATTTTCAAGACCCTTTTTCAGACCCTTTTTCAGACCCTTTTTCAGACCCTTTTTCAAACACACAGGATTCGGATAGACCGACGCATATGGGTAGGTTCGGTATTCCTTTACCCTCTTGTCAGAATTTTTTATCTGGCGACTCCATGATAATGGCTGACCGACGGCTTCAACTGAAGCTCAAGCCGGAATCCCTAAGCGAAGGTATACGCTTTTTGTACGTGATGCCTCCGGGAGTACTTCCCCGGACCAGGGGTGAGCAGCTCCTGGCATTCGCGAACGGGTACAACAAGGACAGTCCAGTTACATTGTATTTATCTCCCTCTTTCCACACTTCACCGTTGGCATCGGTAGGAGTGGTTGGCGCTGAGTTTGATTTTCAAAGCCCTTGGGCCCGCCCTTTCGAACTTGACTTGGAGATGCCACCTGATCGCATCGAATTATTCCGCCCCAAGGATACGCTTTGTGCTGACCGTTGCATGACCCTCGGCGCGCATGTCTACGATACAGGCGGCGCTCGGGAAAATGGGGTAGACGAAAACACGGGTTTGTTTCATGCCCACTATCCAGTTGGCACACTCAGGGGGCTTGGAGGTGAAGGTCCAGAGTTGGACCTGACGCTTCATTATTCGGCGGTACGTGCGAATGAAGGGGCACTGGGCGATGGTTGGGCATTCCGCTTCTCCTACTTCGACAATCGACGGCGAGTACTGACGTTGAGCACGGGCCAGACAGTGACCCTGACCAAGGCGCAAATGAAATCACTGAGCGCCGCCAAGACGAAGTTTCTTGATCAAGAGGGTTACAGAATTACGGCTGTCGAGGGCGACGAAAATCGATGGACCTCCCTGACTATCCAAATGCCAGCAGGTGCCGAGGGACGCCAGGAAGTGCTTTCGTTGCCCATCTCGCATGATGGGAAAGAAGCGGGGGCCGCGTACAAAGCAGCGCTGAAGGCCAAGCTGGAAAAGATCATCGAAAACCTGACCCGATGGATCGACAAGGAAAAAATCACAAGCGGACAAATCGCCAATCTAAAAAAACAACGCGACGCCTGGAAAGCAGAACTGGCGGATATCGAGCGCGAAAGTCTGGTGCTGGTAACGTCGCGCATCCTCTCGCCACAAGGTGGAGAACTCACGCTGGCATGGCAGGGCATTAACGGGCACATCCGGCTAGACAGCATTGCAGACGCAGGCGCAGATACAGTGCTATTAAGGGCCAAACATGATTCAATCGTTGCTCAAGGTTCGTCGCAAAGCACCTTCACGGTATGGCCTGACACCGCTGAAAGCTACGATGTCACGCTGGATATCCAAAACTGCCTGTTGAAGTCGATCACGCGTCATCGTGCTGGGCAGGATTCAACGCCTGAGCGGTATGTTCGTTTCAACTATGAGCTCGATCCAGTGCTGGATCAGGTGTTGACCGGTATTCTCGAAGAAGACGGCTCACTGGAAACCGTTCAATACGAATCTTCGAGTTTCGAACGCGCCGTGGCGCCACGCGTCGAGATGCATACGTTGGTGCCCGGCGCCAATCAGCAGTGCATCGCTCATTGCTATGAATGGACAGGTGAATACATAATTGAAAGGTCGCGTAAATGGCGACTCAGCCGTGTTGGAAAGCCCCTTTATCCTGTCATCGAACCGTCGTGGATACTCAACGATGGCGAACAGCGACTCAGCACTGTTGATAAGTCCCCTTGCCCTTTCATCGAAACGTCGTGGACATTCAACAATGGCGTACGCGTGGTGGACACGATCATTCAATATCAGCCTGACGCTCCCCTGCGTACGACGCGCTTTACATACCCTGACACCGCCGCGTCAAATAGCTACAGGCACCTGGCACTCTCACGCCCTGTCAAAATCGAAGTCACCACTGAATCGCCAGTCGAAACTTCAATTGCGGAGGACCTATCATGACCGACACAACCAACGGATCGTCTTCGAATGCCTCGCAAGTCGAAAGCACATTGGCTGCTTATACCAAACACGGTCAACCGAGCTCGACGGTTACCAGTGATGGGCAGACGACCTGCTTGCGGTACTACTCAGGAGCGGACACCGATAAGGGCACTCGCGGCGATCAATTGCCCGTGATCAGTGAATTGATCAGCGGGCTCAAACTTGCTGATGAAACATCGTTGGCGGATACCGCCGCGTTGGCATGCCCGAAGATCGTCGATCCCCACCAACCACCATTGATGGCTCGCCTGGAATACCTGGCGTTCGACGGCACGGCCACTTCGGCGGCCACCCTGACGCTTTGTGGTTATGCGAAGTCGACCCAGGATGCACAGGGCCGGCTGATGCCTGACACCGTGCTGGTGCTCGAAGGTGTCACGGTCGCCAGTGTCAAGTCAGAGGCAAAGGACTGGACCGTATCGCTTGCCTCGTCCTGGAGTGGCATCAAAGTCACGCTGATCCAGAGCCAAGCCAATAAAGTGAGCGGCGCATTGCGCAGCATCACCCGGACAGCCACCACCTGGTACAAAGACAACACCGCTCGCAGCACGCAGACGATCACGGAAACCACTTACCCAGGAAAACAGCCCAACACCTGGAAGCTCGTCACCACGGCCCCCTTGACCGCGGGCGGCGATGCCATCCTCAGCCAGCAGATCCAGTCGGCGTTCAGTGGTCGGCTGCTACGCGAGTCGCATCAGGATGGTGACGGCAAGCCTGTGCGTTTCTCCTGCCATGATTACGACACCCGTGGCCGAGGGGCCCACAGTGTGACGTACCCGTACGATGCCAAGGCGTTCGATTCTGGGGAGATCAAAGCGCTCAAGCCGATCGAAGAACAGCGCATCACCCATACGGAAACGGGTTCGGGCACCTGGCTGACAACACTGGACTCGAGCGGCCGACGGCAGCGCACCCTGTACGATGGCCTGCAGCGAGCAGTCAAACGCGAAATGCAACGTGAAGATGGCAGCACCTGCGAATTCGTCCTGCTCGAGGAAAGCACCTGGGGTTGGGGCGAGGCGCCTGAAAAGGTCAAGGCCTATGATTTCCTGCCTGGCGGCCTGTGCACTCACAATGACAAGGACCTTCAGGCACCCACCCAGCTGCACCAGCATTTCTGGCAGGCATATGCCGACCCTGTGCTGAAGAAGAACGCGAAGGATGAACAGACGCTCACCCAGCAGTCGGCGCTGGCGCTCTTGCCTGACGGCATCCAGCACACCCGCCGGGAGCAGCAGGTAAACCATGCGACAGGATCCGTGACGTTGTCGTCTGCGCTCTGGAGTGGGCATGACAGCAGCAATGAGGCCAAAGCGCTGCGAGTCGAGGAGCTCATCGATGCCCGTGGGCGCACCGTGGCCCTCAAGCAGCATGTGCCGATGGAGGACGGAACAGTCAAATCGCGGGAGTGGACCACGGCCTGGGATGACCTAGATCGCCCGCTGTCGCGTACCCAACCCGACGAGTCAGTCGTCACCTGGAACTACCAGGGCATGAGTGCGGTACCCACAACCGTCAGCATCAAGGCCAAAGGCAAGACCAGCCAGTTGCTCGGCAACCAGACGCTGGAGGGTGGCGGTAACCAGGGTGACCTTGTGACTGGCGTGGTCGTCGGGGGTAAAAAAGGCTTGGCCTACAGTGATCGAGCCGGAAAACTCACGGGGCCTGACGGCAAGAAACTGTACCGCAAAGAAACCGACCACAGTGTCGAGTGGTATGTAGAGAACAAAAGTGACAGTACCGGCACACTGCTGGCGTCGTTCAAATTTAACCAGGTGACTCAGTCGCTGAAGGCCGAGCGCCCGGCGCAGGGTACCCAGCAGAGCAAAGTCACCAGTGAGGACCTGACCCCGCTGCTGCTTGGAGCCTGGCATTTCAACCGCACCGTGCATGCACAGCAACAGCGACAGGAAACCTTGGTGTCATTGCGTGGCCAGGTTCAGCGGGCGAAATATGCCAATGGCGTGAGCAGCCAAGCCTGGAGCGGCCCGCAGGGACAATGTGACCGTGTTGTCCGTGGCTCGCTGGAGTACTGGTATGAATATACCGCCTTGGGCCAATGCCAGCGGATGACCGTGCGTGATCTGAACACGGGCCGAACCATGGCCGTGTCCTATACGTACGACAAGCTGGGTAATGAGGTTGAAAGGCTGTATCGGCTCGATGACCAGACCAAGACACGCTACGTGCAGACATGGTCGTCAATTGGGCAGCTGACAAGCAAAGTCTTGTTCCGCGATGGCCAATCCACGCCGGCTCGTACCGAGACATTCATCTACTACACCAGTATCAGCGGGACGCGTGATGAGCTGCAGAAATGGACGGTCGAAGCGACCTCAGGTAATGAGGTCAAGGACACTCAGGGGCACGCCGTCAAGGAGCAGCGCTACAAGTACGATGTGCTGGGAAACCTTACCGAGTGCAGCACCACACGCGTGAATGGTGATGTGGAACTGGTGACCTATGCCTATGACAGTGATCATCCCACACGCCGCACCCAGCAAAGTACTCAACTGACGCCAAAGGGCGGCCAACCCGGTACGGCTCGATCGTTGACCTACACGTACGATGACGGGGGTCGCCTGACGCTCAACGAACGCGATCAAGCCCTCGCGTATTCGGATACCGGCAGGTTGCGCTCAGTCACCGAAAAAGGTCAGCCAACGCCTTCGACTTATTACGAGTACGACGAAAATGACTGCTTGATCAGCCAATGGATCGCAGCGGACAACCAGCGTCGGGTTCTTGCTTACACGGGTGATGTGCTCTGCGGAGAAACCTGGCTAGACAAAGAAGGCAAGGTCGTTCGCTCCCTGACGCTGGACGAACACGCGGGGATGGTCATCAAGAACCGTCAGGGAACTGCAGAGACACAGCTCTTCATCCTGGGCGACCCGCAACAGGCCGGTGGCGATGAATACTGGGTAGATGCCAAGGGTGCCTGGCAGCACCGGTCGTTGGCGTTTACGCCTTGGGGAGAAGCACCCTTGGCCAGCATCCAAGCGATGCTCAGTGGCCTGGGCCGTGACGGGCAACGGCTGGACCCTGCGACCGGGTGCGCTCATCTGGGCAATGGCTATCGTGTCTATGACCCGCGTCACCGAGCGTTCTATCAACGTGACGACTGGAGCCCGTTCGGCGCTGGCGGACTCAATGACCGGGCGTACTGCGCCGGCGGGGACCCTGTGAATTGGCATGACCCCAGCGGCCACATCATGCTCAGCCGGCGCGATCAAGCTCAAAGCCTGGCTAGGCTTGACTCGGCAATCAGTGCAACCCAGCCGCCGGTGCATGAGGCGGTTCCCTGGTGGCAATGGTTTGCGTTGGCGGTTTTCGTAGTGGTCGCTATCGCGGCGACCATCCTCACGTTTGGGGCAGCGGGGCCGGTAATGGCGGGGATCGGCATGGCGCTTTGTACCGCGATCATGGTAGGCGGGGCCGTCACCGCCGCGGGCATGGCCCAGCGCCAGAGCAACCCGCGGTTGTCCTCGCGCCTGGAAGGGGCAGGTCACGTCGTGATGGCGTTGGCGAGTCTTCCGGGGATGGCTGGCGGCTTATCCGTGATGGTCGCTGCAGCACTGGTGGTCACTACGATGGTTTCGGCAGCACTGGACGTCACGAAAATGGCCGTGGAACAGGACAACCCGGAACTGGCAGAAAAACTGGGGTGGGCATCGATGGCATCCCAGGCGGTTGGGGCTTTGACTGCGCTTCCGTCCCTGCTGAAGGGCTCCGCTCGAGGCCTGCAGCAGTTGCGTGGAATACGCATGCGCGTATCGAATAATGAGTCTGAAGCCTCGATTGATGCTAGCCCGACAAAAGTCCTGAGAAATCTCAGGAACAGTCAAAGAACCGCATCGCCTGCTCAATCACCACAAGCAGTAAGACGTACTGCTGCGGGGGGTGTGCATCATGAGGATCACGGTGACTTCATTATCGTACGAAGTGGTGCGCAAAGGTCCGAGACCCTGTATTACTCAGCCCACGGTCAAAACAAGATTCTTGGCGGTTCAGCGACGGTCCCGGCAAATAGTACGCTTCATTATTACGCGCCAGCAACGGGAACGATCAGCGGCCCAACACAGTTACAGCGCTCCGCCAATGGAATGCTTGTGAAAGAATGGCGCCCCGCGCACCTGATAGCTGCAGGCAAAGCCAAAACCCTGAGAATCAAAGATATGGAGGGTGGGAAATTAACGGCAAATTATAGCCTAAGCCATTTCGAACACAATTCGGTAGAGCATCTTGAGTTGATTGCAAAGTCCTACAGCGTCGACGTCCTGATGGTCAAAAAAGGTAATGAGCTATCGTTGGACAAAATATGGGGGAAATTTGAGAGCTCAGGAATTGCTTATTCGCATCATGAGGCTGGGTTCTGCAGATCTTCAATGCTTAAACAGCTCATGGGCATCCCTAGGCCAAAAAATGTGATCCGGTGAGCACGCTTTTCGAGCCGGCTTATGCGCTTTTTTCAAAGCACTATGCTCGAGCACCTGCAATCTCGAAGGTAGTTGCTTGAGTACGGCCGTGATTATATTCACGGCTTTGCTCAAGCAGCACTTGCACGGGAATTAAATAGCCGACGTGTGAGCCAGCGCACGCCTCAAGCAATCAGTAACCCCGCCAACACCGCGCCCTCTGTCGGGGGTGCAGGTACGGGACATTCCCGCATCTGCACCCTCACAGGGGGCGTCTCGTTCTGAGCCTTTCCTCCCCTGCCCACGACCTCTAAGCTGGCGACCGTTCGCCTATGGCCCGATGCCCGGCGCGAAAACGACCTGGAAAAAAACCCTGACCGATCGATCAGAAAAATTTGAGAAACGGTACACATAACAGTGATTTGTTTGTGTACACTCACTCGGCCTGCCTGATCGTCAACTGCCCCGCAGTCACGGACAGGAAGCAGTGCAGGGCTTTGCGTGCCCCGACACCGTTTTTTCCACCCACAAGAACAGTCAAAGCGTGGAACCCCAGCATGAACACAGCCATCAGTCCGCCTGCGTATAACTACAAAGTCGTCCGCCAGTTCGCCCTCATGACCGTGGTCTGGGGCATCCTCGGCATGGGCCTGGGCGTGTTCATCGCCTCGCAACTGGTTTGGCCCAGCCTCAACTTCGACCTGCCCTGGACCAGCTTCGGCCGCCTGCGCCCGCTGCACACCAACCTGGTGATCTTCGCCTTCGGCGGCTGTGCGCTGTTCGCCACCAGCTATTACGTGGTGCAACGCACCTGCCAGACCCGGCTCATCTCCGATAGCCTGGCCGCCTTCACCTTCTGGGGCTGGCAGGCGGTGATCGTCGGGGCGCTGGTCACGCTGCCCCTGGGCTACACCACCACCAAGGAATACGCCGAGCTGGAATGGCCGATCGCGATTCTGCTGGCCATCGTCTGGGTGGCTTATGCCGTGGTGTTCTTCGGCACCCTGGTCAGGCGCAAGACCCAGCACATCTATGTCGGCAATTGGTTCTACGGCGCCTTCATCCTGGTCACCGCCATGCTGCACATCGTCAACCATGCAGCCCTGCCGGTCAGCCTGTTCAAGTCGTATTCGGCCTACGCCGGTGCCACCGACGCGATGATCCAGTGGTGGTACGGCCACAACGCCGTCGGCTTTTTCCTGACCACCGGTTTTCTCGGGATGATGTATTACTTCGTGCCCAAGCAGGCCGAGCGGCCGATCTATTCTTATCGCCTGTCGATCGTCCACTTCTGGGCGCTGATCACCCTGTACATCTGGGCCGGCCCGCACCACTTGCACTACACCGCCCTGCCCGACTGGGCCCAGTCGCTGGGCATGGTGATGTCGATCATCCTCCTGGCGCCGAGCTGGGGCGGCATGATCAACGGCATGATGACCCTCTCCGGGGCCTGGCATAAATTGCGCACCGACCCGATCCTGCGCTTTCTGGTGGTTTCGCTGGCGTTCTACGGCATGTCCACCTTCGAAGGCCCGATGATGGCGATCAAGACCGTCAACGCCCTCTCCCACTACACCGACTGGACCATCGGCCACGTTCACGCCGGCGCTCTGGGCTGGGTGGCGATGATCACCATCGGCGCGCTGTACCACATGATTCCCAAGCTCTATGGACGCGCGCAGATGCACAGTGTCGGGCTGATCAACGCGCACTTCTGGCTGGCCACCATCGGCACCGTGCTGTACATCGCCTCGATGTGGGTCAATGGCATCACCCAGGGCCTGATGTGGCGGGCGATCAATGACGACGGCACGCTCACTTACTCCTTCGTCGAAGCGCTGCAGGCCAGCCATCCGGGCTACATCGTGCGGGCGGTGGGCGGGGCGTTCTTCGCCTCGGGCATGCTGCTGATGGCCTACAACGTGATGCGCACGGTGCGTGGCGCCCACCCGGCGCAGGCCGACGAAGCCGCCAAGATCGTCGTCGTGGGAGCGCACTGATGAAACATGAGGTCGTCGAGAAGAACATCGGCCTGTTGGCCTTCTTCATGGTGGTGGCGGTGAGCATCGGTGGGCTGACCCAGATCGTGCCGCTGTTTTTCCAGGACGTCACCAACCAGCCGGTGGAGGGCATGAAGCCGCGCACCGCGCTGGAAGTCGAGGGGCGCGACATCTATATCCGCGAGGGCTGCGTGGGCTGCCACTCGCAGATGATCCGGCCGTTCCGGGCCGAGACCGAACGCTATGGCCACTATTCGGTGGCTGGCGAAAGCGTCTGGGATCACCCGTTCCTGTGGGGTTCCAAGCGCACCGGGCCGGACCTGGCCCGCGTGGGCGGACGCTATTCGGACGACTGGCACCGCGCGCACCTGTACAACCCGCGCAACGTGGTACCGGAGTCGAAGATGCCAGCCTATCCCTGGCTGGTGGAAAACCACCTCGACGGCCAGGACACGGCGAAGAAGCTGCAAGTACTGCGCACGCTCGGCGTGCCCTACAGCGACGCCGACATCGCCGGCGCCCGCGAGGCGGTCAAGGGCAAGAGCGAGATGGACGCATTGGTGGCCTACCTGCAAGGCCTTGGCACCCTGATCAAGAGCAAACGGTGACGCGCATGGAAATCGGAACGATTCGAGGCCTGGGCACCCTCGTGGTGCTGGTGGCTTTCGTGGGCCTGGCGCTGTGGGTGTTCAGCCCACGCCGCAAGCGCGACTTCGACGAAGCCACGCAACTGCCATTCGCCGACGATCCCGAGGCCCAGCGCCGGATCGAGCGCAATGCACGAGACACATCGGGGGGCGAGCGACCATGAGCAGTTTCTGGAGCCTGTACATCAGTGTGCTGACCCTGGGCACGATCTTCGCCTTGACCTGGCTGCTGCTGTCGACCCGCAAGGGCCAGCGCGAAGACCTCACCGACCAGACTGTCGGGCATGCCTTCGATGGCATCGAGGAGTACGACAACCCCCTGCCGCGCTGGTGGTTCTGGTTGTTCGTGGGCACCCTCGTCTTCGCCTTGGGCTACCTGGTGCTGTATCCGGGCCTGGGCAATTGGCGCGGGCTGTTACCCGGCTACGCCTACCTGGACAGCGACTCGCGCCGCGAATTCGGCGACGGCCAGACAGGCTGGAGCGGCGTGCACGAGTGGGAGAAGGAAATGGCCAAGGCCGACGCCCGCTTCGGCCCGATCTTCGCCAAGTTCGCGGCCATGCCATTGCAAGCGGTGGCCAAGGACCCGCAGGCGCTGAAGATGGGCGCGCGCCTGTTCGCCTCCAATTGCGCCGTGTGCCATGGCTCGGACGCCAAGGGTGCCTACGGCTTCCCGAACCTCACCGACAGCGACTGGCGTTGGGGCGGTGAGCCGGAAACCATCAAGGCCTCGATCATGAACGGTCGCCACGGCGTCATGCCCGGCTGGGGCGAGGTGATCGGCGAACAGGGCGTGGCTGACGTGGCGGCCTTCGTGCTGAGTCAGCTGGATGGGCGCAAGCTGCCCGAGGACGCCAAGGCCGACCCGGTCAAGGGTCAGCAGATTTTCGCCAGCACCTGCGTGGCTTGCCACGGACCGCAAGGCAAAGGCACCCCGGCGATGGGCGCGCCTGACCTGACTCATCCGCAGGCGTTCATCTATGGTTCGAGCTTCGCCCAGTTGCAGCAGACCATCCGCTACGGCCGCCAGGGCCAGATGCCGGCCCAGGCCGAGATCCAGGGCAACGACCGCGTGCATCTGCTGGCGGCCTACGTGTACAGCCTGTCTCAGGAAAAGCCTGCGACCCAGGACGATCAGCCGAAATGAGGTGCGGTGGCCGGCGGTTAATTCCACCGGCCACTGACCTGAATCAATTGACACTTCCCATATCACGATTACCGAGCGCAACCCAATGCGACTAAAGGTCGCAGCCAGGCCCGACCTTGCCATCACAGGCGTATCATGGCCCGCAGAGCGCCAGCACCGGGCGCGCGACCACGGCCGGCACGCACTGGCCCTGGCATTTCTCCACTGCCGTGGGACTTGATGATGAGCAAGCAGATTCCCGTACACGATGTCACCCCGCCTGCAACCGGAAAGGATTCCGTCGACCTGTATGCCTCCCGAGAAAAGATCTACACCCGCGCCTTCACCGGACTGTTCCGCCGCTTGCGGATGGTCGGTGGCGCCGTGCTGTTCCTGCTGTACTTCGGCACCGTCTGGCTGAACTGGGGCGGTCACCAGGCCGTCTGGTGGAACCTGCCCGAGCGCAAGTTCTACATCTTCGGCGCCACCATCTGGCCGCAGGACTTCATTCTGCTGTCGGGCATACTGATCGTGGCCGCGTTCGGCCTGTTCTTCATCACCGTGTACGCTGGCCGGGTCTGGTGCGGCTACACCTGCCCGCAAAGCGTCTGGACCTGGATCTTCATGTGGTGCGAGAAGGTCACCGAGGGTGATCGCAACCAGCGCATGAAGCTGGACAAGGCGCCGATGAGCGGCAACAAGTTCCTGCGCAAGCTGGCCAAGCACAGCCTGTGGCTGCTGATCGGCTTCGTCACCGGACTGACCTTCGTCGGCTACTTCGCACCGATCCGCGAACTGGTGGTGGACTTCTTCAGCGGCCAGGCCGATGGCTGGGCCTACTTCTGGGTAGGCTTCTTTACCCTGGCCACCTACGGCAATGCCGGTTGGCTGCGCGAGCAGGTGTGCGTGTACATGTGCCCCTATGCGCGTTTCCAGAGCGTGATGTTCGACAAGGACACCCTGATCGTCTCCTACGACCCGCGCCGCGGCGAAACCCGAGGCCCACGCAAGAAAGGCGCGGACTACCAGGCCAAAGGCCTGGGCGACTGCATCGACTGCACCCTGTGCGTGCAGGTCTGCCCGACCGGCATCGACATCCGTGACGGCCTGCAGATCGAATGCATCGGCTGCGCGGCCTGCATCGATGCCTGCGATGGCGTGATGGACAAGATGAACTACCCGCGCGGACTGGTCAGCTACACCACCGAGCACAACCTCTCAGGGCAGAAGACCCACCTGATACGCCCGCGCCTGATTGGCTACGCCGTGGTGCTGCTGGTGATGATCGGCGCCCTGGCCACCGCCTTCGCCACCCGTTCGCTGGTCGGCTTCGACGTGAGCAAGGACCGGGTGCTGTACCGCGAGAACGCCCAGGGGCAGATCGAGAACGTGTACAGCCTGAAGGTGATGAACAAGGACCAGCACGACCACGTCTACGTGCTCGACGCCAGCGGCCTGCCAGGCCTGCAGCTGTCCGGCCAGCGCGAACTGCGGGTGGCCGCCGGCGATATCGTCAGCTTGCCGGTGCAACTGTCCATCGCGCCCGAGCAATTGCCGTCGACCACCAACGACATCACCTTCATCCTCAAGGATGCCGATGACAGCGGCACCCAGGTTGAAGCCAAGAGCCGATTCATCGGCCCCCAGATCCGCTGAAAGAGAGACCCTGCGCCATGACCGCCACCGCCACCAGCCCCTGGTACAAGCACCTCTGGCCCTGGATCATCATCGGCATCCTGACCACCTCGGTGTGCCTGAGCCTGACCATGGTCAGCATTGCCGTGCGCAATCCGGACAACCTGGTGAACGACAACTACTACGAGGCCGGCAAAGGCATCAACCGGTCGCTGGACCGCGAAATGCTGGCCCAGGCCCTGAACCTGCGTGCCAGCGTGCACCTGGACGAACTGACCGGCGAGGTGGAACTGCACCTGAGCGGCGACAGCGCACCGCAGCGTCTGGAGCTGAACCTGATCTCGCCGACCCAGCCGGACAGGGACCGCAAGGTCAAGCTGCTGCGCGTCGAGGGCGGGCGCTATGTCGGCCAGCTCGACGACAAGGTCGAAGGCCGGCGCTTCGTCGAGCTGCTCGGCAGCGAGCAGGATCAGGTGTGGCGTTTGTTCGAGGAGGAGAAGGTCGAGCACGGGGTCGCCTTGCTACTGGGCGACGAAGCGCTGCAAGGGGCCGAGCACCAGCCATGATCCCAGGCCACAAGAACTTCGCCCGATGAGCCAACCCATCCCCTGCTACCACTGCGCGCTGCCCGTCCCCGCCGGCAGCCGCTTCAGCGCCGTGGTACTGGGCCAGGCCCGGCCGTTCTGCTGCCCCGGTTGCCAAGCGGTGGCCGAGGCCATCGTCGCTGGCGGCCTGGAGCATTACTACCAGCACCGCAGCGACAGCAGCGCCAACCCGCAGACCCTGCCCAGGCAATTGCAGGACGAACTGGCGCTGTACGACCGCGCCGACGTGCAGCAGGGCTTCGTCCATCGTCAGGGCGCGCTGGCCGAAGCCACCCTGATGATCGAAGGCATCAGTTGCGCAGCCTGCGGCTGGTTGATCGAGAAGCACCTGCGCAACCTCGAGGGCGTGGGCGAGGCGCGCCTGAACCTGTCCAACCATCGCCTGCACGTCAGTTGGGATGACCAGCGACTGCCGCTGTCGCGGCTGCTCGGCGAACTGCGTGGCATCGGCTACGCCGCCCATCCCTACCAACCCGACCAGGCCGCCGAGCGCCTGGCCCAGGAAAACCGCACGGCGCTGCGGCGACTGGGCGTGGCGGGGCTGTTGTGGTTCCAGGCGATGATGGCGACCATGGCCACCTGGCCGGAATTCAACATCGACCTGTCGCCGGAGCTGCACACCATCCTGCGCTGGGTCGCGCTGTTCCTGACCACGCCCATCGTGTTCTACAGCTGCGCGCCCTTCTTCAAAGGCGCTGCCCGCGACCTGCGCACCGGGCATCTGACCATGGACCTGTCGGTATCGCTGGCCATCGCCCTGGCCTACGGCGCCGGGATCTGGACCGCGATCACCGGCCGGGGCGAGTTGTACTTCGACACGGTCGGCATGTTCGCCCTGTTCCTGCTCAGCGGGCGCTACCTCGAACGGCGCGCCCGTGAACGCACGGCAGCGGCCACCGCGCAGTTGGTCAACCTGTTGCCAGCCTCGTGCCTGCGTCTGGACCCTCAGGGCCAGGCGCAGCGCGTGCTGCTGTCCGAACTGGCCTGTGGCGAGCGCGTGCAGGTGCTGCCCGGCGCGGTGATTCCGGCTGACGGCCGCATCGTGGACGGGCGCTCCAGCGTCGACGAATCGCTGCTCACCGGCGAGTACCTGCCACAGGCGCGGCAGGCCGGCGAACGCGTCACCGGCGGCACCCTGAACGTGGAAAGCACGCTGGTGGTGGAGGTCGAAGCCCTTGGCCAGGCTTCACGGCTGTCGGCCATCGTGCGCCTGCTCGAGCGCGCCCAGTCGGAAAAGCCGCGCCTGGCACAGATCGCTGACCGCGCTTCTCAGTGGTTCCTGCTGTTCAGCCTGCTGGCGGCGCTGGGCATCGGCTTGTGGTGGTGGCACCTGGACGCCGACCGAGCGTTCTGGATCGTCCTGGCGATGCTGGTCGCCACCTGCCCCTGCGCCCTCTCGCTGGCCACCCCGACAGCGCTCACCACAGCCACCGGCACCCTGCACACGCTTGGCCTGCTGGTCACCCGTGGGCATGTGCTCGAAGGCCTGAACCAGATCGACACGGTGGTGTTCGACAAGACCGGTACCTTGACCGAGGGGCGACTGGCGCTGCGCAGCATCCGCCCGCTGGGCCAGTTGACGGCGCAGCGCTGCCTGGCCCTGGCCGCGGCCCTGGAAAACCGCTCCGAACACCCCATTGCCCGCGCCTTCGGGGTCAGCGCCGAGCCGGCCGAGCAGGTGCAGGCGATGCCGGGGCTGGGCCTGGAGGGCCAGGTCGGCCAGCAACGCCTGCGCATCGGTCAGGCGACGTTCGTCTGTGCCCTGAGCGGCGCTGAGGTGCCGCCGGTGCCGGAGCTTCGCGGGCAATGGCTGCTGCTCGGTGACCGGCAGGGGCCACTGGCCTGGTTCGGCCTCGACGATCGCCTGCGCGACGATGCCGAGACCTTGCTCGCGGCGTGCAAGGCGCGGGGTTGGCACACGCTGCTGCTGTCTGGCGACACGTCGCCGATGGTCGATGAAGTGGCGACGCAACTGGGGATCGACCAGGCCATCGGTGGCCTGCGCCCGGACGACAAGCTGGCGCGGGTCAAGGCGCTGCAGGCGCAGGGGCGCAAGGTGCTGATGCTCGGCGACGGCGTCAACGACGTGCCGGTGCTGGCGGCGGCCGACATCAGTATCGCCATGGGCTCGGCCACCGACCTGGCCAAGACCAGCGCCGATGCGGTGCTGCTGTCCAACCGTCTGCAAGCCCTGGCGCAAGCCTTCGACCTGGCCCGACGCACGCGGCGCAACATCCTCGAGAACCTGCTGTGGGCGACGCTGTACAATGGCCTGATGCTGCCCTTCGCGGCACTCGGCTGGATCACCCCGGTCTGGGCGGCAGTGGGCATGTCATTGAGTTCGTTGATCGTGGTGCTCAATGCGTTGCGCCTGACCCGGCTGCCGGCGCCGAGCGAAGGTCGAGGCCGGCCCGATCCCGTCACCGCCTGCGCCGAGGCCTGACCGTGTGCACCTGCGTACCCTGAGGACTTTTGCATGCCCGCCCTGTACATCATGATCCCTGCCGCGCTACTCCTGGTCGGCGTGGCGCTGTACGTGTTCTTCTGGGCCGTGGACAGCGGCCAGTACGACGACCTCGAAGGGCCTGCCCACAGCATCCTGTTCGACGATCAAGACCCGCGCCACCAGGCAGCGATCAAACACGACGCCGTCGCCCCCGACGCCACCGACCAGGACGCCTCCCCCCGTGCCTGAACTGCTGCCTGCGCTCGTCTCGGCACTGGTGCTGGGCCTGCTCGGCGGCGGCCATTGCCTGGGCATGTGCGGCGGCCTGATGGGCGCGCTGACCCTGGCCATCCCGCCTGAACAACGCGCACGTCGCCTGCGTCTGTTGATCGCCTACAACCTGGGACGCGTGCTCAGCTACGCAGTCGCCGGGCTGTTGCTGGGCCTGGCCGGTTGGGCCTTGGCCGGCAGCCCGGCGGTGCAGATGCTGCGGGTGCTGGCAGCCCTGTTGCTGATCGCCATGGGCCTGTACCTGGCGGGCTGGTGGAGCGGACTGACACGCATCGAGGCGCTGGGGCGCGGGCTGTGGCGACATCTGCAGCCCATCGCTTCGCACCTGCTACCGGTGTCCAGCCTGCCCCGCGCGTTACTGCTCGGCGCGCTCTGGGGCTGGCTGCCGTGCGGGCTGGTCTACAGCACCCTGCTGTGGGCAGCGAGCCAGGGTAACGCGGTGCACAGCGCACTACTGATGCTCGCCTTCGGTGTCGGCACCTGGCCGGTCTTGCTGGTCACGGGCCTGGCAGCCGAGCGTGTCACCGCCGTGCTGCGCCGACGCCACGTGCGCATGGCGGGCGGTGTGCTGGTGATGCTGTTCGGCCTCTGGACCCTACCGGGCCCGCATCAGCATTGGTTGATGGGGCATTGAAGAGCGAGCGGCAAGCTTTGAGCGGCAAGCGGCAAGCGGCAAGCGGCAAGGAAGAGCGGATTGCGTGCGCTGGGCTATTGGCTATCGCCCGTTGGGGATGGCAGCGGGCTGTGAGGGGTGTTGCGCTTGATGCAGGTCAAGGCTGATTCCTACAGACAATTCTAGACTCCGGACACTGCCGCTCTATTCGGGGACTGCCCACATGCTCGACGAACTCCACTGGGACCCCGACCTGATCCGTCGTTACGATCTGGCCGGGCCGCGCTATACCTCCTACCCGACTGCCGTGCAATTGCACGCCGAAGTGGGCTCGTTCGACCTGCTGCATGCCCTGCGCGAAAGCCGCAGGGCCGTGCGTCCGCTGTCGCTGTACCTGCACGTGCCGTTCTGCGCCAACATTTGCTATTACTGCGCCTGCAACAAGGTCATCACCAAGGACCGCGCCCGCGCGGCGCCCTACCTGCAACGCCTGGAGCAGGAGATCCAACTGATCGCCTGCCACCTGGATCCGCGTCAGCGCGTGGAACAGTTGCACTTCGGAGGCGGTACGCCGACCTTCCTCAGCCATGTAGAGCTGCGCCAGTTGATGGCCACCTTGCGCCAGCACTTCAACCTGCTGGACGACGATTCGGGCGACTACGGCATCGAACTCGACCCCCGCGAAGCCGACTGGTCAACCATGGGTCTGCTCCGCGAACTGGGCTTCAACCGCGTCAGCCTGGGCGTGCAGGACCTGGACCCGGCCGTGCAGCGTGCCATCAACCGCCTGCAGAGCCTGGAGCAGACCCGCACCCTGGTTGAAGCCGCACGCACCCTGCAATTCCGCTCAGTGAACCTGGACCTGATCTACGGCCTGCCCAAGCAGACACCCGAAGGTTTCGCCCGCACCGTCGAGGAAGTCATCCGCCTGCAGCCAGACCGCCTCTCGGTGTTCAACTATGCCCACCTGCCCGAGCGCTTCATGCCGCAACGGCGCATCGACGCCAATGAACTGCCAGCCGCCGCGGTCAAGCTGGAGATGCTGCACAACACCATCGAGCAGTTGACCGCCGCCGGCTACCGCTACATCGGCATGGACCACTTCGCCCTGCCCGACGACGAACTGGCCATCGCCCAGGAGGAAGGCACGCTGCAGCGCAACTTCCAGGGCTATACCACCCACGGTCATTGCGACCTGGTCGGCCTGGGCGTATCGGCCATCAGCCAGATCGGCGACCTGTACTGCCAGAACAGCAGCGACCTGAACACCTACCAGGACGCCCTGTCCAGCGCGCAGTTGGCGACCCAACGCGGACTGCTGTGCAACCAGGACGACCGTCTGCGCCGGGCCGTGATCCAACAACTGATCTGCCACTTCGAGCTGGAGTTCGAGCCGATCGAGCAGGCTTTCACCATCGACTTCCGTGGCTATTTCAAAGCGCTCTGGCCGCAGTTGCAGGCGATGCAGCGCGACGGTCTGATCACCCTCGATGCCCGCGGTATCCGCGTACTGCCGGCCGGACGCCTGCTGGTGCGATCGGTGTGCATGGTCTTCGATGCTTACTTGGCCCTACAGAATCGTCAGCGTTTTTCCCGCGTAATTTAGGAGTTTCATACGCCTCAGCGAGACGATGGGCCGCATGGACAGCCCAACTTGTGAGGCACACCATGGACGGTAGAGGGTGCGCACGCCTATCCGCGTGCGCCATCCAGCAGCCGCACCAAAGAAGTGCAGGCTGGCCTCCAGAACACCCGTAGGTTACCCTTACGGCTTATGTGTGCTTTTCCACAAGGATCGAAAGAAATGTCCGAGCCAGTCAAACTGCGCCCCCACGGTCAGGCCCATTGCAAGGATTGCAGCCTGGCCCCCCTGTGCCTGCCCCTGTCACTCAATCTTGAAGACATGGACGCACTGGACGAGATCGTCAAGCGCGGCCGTCCTCTGAAAAAGGGCGAGTTCCTGTTCCGCCAGGGTGACAATTTCGGCTCGGTCTATGCGGTACGCTCCGGCGCCCTGAAAACCTTCAGCTTGAGCGATGCCGGCGAAGAGCAGATCACCGGTTTCCACCTGCCCAGCGAACTGGTCGGGTTGTCCGGCATGGACACCGAAGCCTACCCGGTGTCGGCGCAAGCGCAGGAGACGACCTCGGTCTGCGAAATCCCCTTCGAGCGCCTGGACGAGCTGTCGGTGCAGTTGCCGCAGTTGCGTCGCCAGCTCATGCGCGTGATGAGCCGTGAAATCCGCGACGACCAACAGATGATGCTGCTGCTGTCGAAGAAAACTGCCGACGAGCGCATCGCCACCTTCCTGGTCAATTTGTCCGCGCGCTTCCGCGCCCGTGGCTATTCGGCCAATCAGTTCCGCCTGAGCATGTCGCGCAACGAGATCGGCAACTACCTGGGCCTGGCCGTGGAAACCGTGTCGCGGGTGTTCACCCGCTTCCAGCAGAACGGCCTGCTCAAGGCCGAGGGTAAAGAGGTGCACATCCTCGACCCGATCCAGCTGTGCGCCCTGGCCGGTGGTGCGATGGACGCCTGAGCGCGGCGCCAGGGTATACTGGCGCCACGTTTTTCCAGGATACCCGCCCCATGCCTAGCGACACCTTCGACCTCAAAGCCCTGATCCGCCCGGTAGTGGACTTCCCGAAACCGGGCGTGATCTTCCGTGACATCACCCCGCTGTTCCAGTCGCCACGCGGGCTGCGCTACGTTGCCGACCAGTTCATCGAGCGCTACGTCGAAGCTGACTTCAGCCACATCGGCGCGATGGACGCACGTGGCTTCCTGATCGGCTCGATCATCGCCCACCAATTGAACAAGCCGCTGATCCTGTTCCGCAAGCAAGGCAAGTTGCCTGCCGATGTGCTCTCCGAGGGCTACCAGACCGAGTACGGCGAAGCTTTCCTCGAAGTGCATGCCGACAGCCTGTGCGATGGCGACTCGGTGCTGATCTTCGATGACTTGATCGCCACCGGTGGCACCCTGCTGGCGGCGGTCAACCTGGTGCGGCGCACCGGCGCCAAGGTGTTCGAGGCGGCGGCGATCATCGACCTGCCGGAGCTGGAAGGCTCGCGGCGCCTGCAGGCGGCCGGCGTGCCGACCTTCTGCTTGACCGATTTCTCCCTCTCCGAATACTGAGCCGCGCAGGGCTCAAGCCTGTCGGCGGAATACCAGCGCCTTGAGCCCGCCCTGCGGGTCGGCGTCGGGAAACTCCGGCGGGTTCTCCAGGCGCTCGACGAACCTCAGCCCGGGCGCCTGTTCGGCCATGCCCTCGATGAGAAACTCCGGGCCAATGGCCGGATCGTTGACGCACGCCAGCACGCAGCCGCCCTCCTCCAGCAATTCCGGGAGACGGCGCAGGATCTTGGCGTAATCCTGGGTCAGCACGAAGCTGCCGCGCTGGAACGTCGGCGGATCGATGATGATCAGGTCGTACGGCCCGTACTTGCGCACCTTGCCCCACGACTTGAACAGTTCGTGCCCCAGATACGCCACCCGCGAGGCGTCGTGGCCGTTGAGCCGATGATTCTCCCGCCCGCGCGACAAAGCGGCCTTGGCCATGTCCAGGTTGACCACCTGCTGCGCGCCCCCGGCAATGGCCGCCACCGAAAAGCCGCAGGTGTAGGCGAACAGGTTGAGCACCCGCTTGCCTGCCGCCTGCTCACGTACCCAGCGGCGGCCGTAGCGCATATCGAGAAACAAGCCATTGTTCTGCCGTACACCCAGATCGAGCAGGTAGCTCAGCCCGTCTTCGACCACTTCGCGTTGCTGGCAAGGCTCGCCCAATAACCACTGCCCGGGACTGTCGGGCAGGTAGCGGTGCTGCAGCAGGATGGCCTGGCCGGTCCACTGCGGGCGTTCGGCCAAGCGACGCAACATCGATTCGAGCTCGGTCAACTGGCCGTCTGGTAGCTCGCGGAACAGGGCGACCAACAGCACGCCCTGCAGCCAGTCAACGGTGATCTGCTCAAGGCCTGGCCAGCAGCGACCACGGCCGTGGAACAGCCTGCGAGTTTCGCTAGGCGCAGCGTCGAGGGAAGTGAGCAGATGCTGCTCCAGCGTATGGATTGGAGAGGTCATGACGCGTCGTGGTAGGCAAAACCGGCATTCTAACGGTTTTCCTGACTGGACTCCGTCAACATTGTGCAGCGATCAGGCTGTAGACAGTTAATCGAGAAAATATGAAAACTGATCGCATTAATTGTGCACAACTCTGTCACCTCAAGTGCCATTTTTGTGTGCACTCGTTACTTCATTGCACTATCAGGTGACATCTTTCGATAGATAAATTTGACTCATAGATCAGGTTATGGCGCTAGCGGACTTGAACACACCACCGAGAATTTGAATTTAATCCAATAAAATCAATAGATTAAAAATCTATCGATAACTTACTTGCCTGCGTCTTCTAGAAAACCTGTCGTCACTGGCATGGAACTGGCTTGAGTGGTCATATGTTTTGTATACAACTTAAGCAAGACATAAACACACAAGAACCGCAGCGCTTGCCCAGCAAGCCGTTTGCGCCCAGAACCCAGTGATGCCACGGCTGCACCGACGCGCTGGCGAGCTTTCGCCGCCTCGCAGCCCCTCGTGCATCAGGAGCCTCCGGAATGAGTAGCAGCCTCGACCTTGCCCCTGAACTTTCCGTAGCCAGCAGCCAGCCCACCGCCACCTCGCTCGACACCCCAGCCAGCCCGTGCGAACTCAGCCCGCGCCTGCACAATCGCGACCTGGCGCCCACTCGCCTCGAGGGCCGTCGCTGGGGCGGCTACAGCATCTTCGCGTTGTGGACCAACGACGTGCACAACATCGCCAACTACTCCTTCGCCATGGGCCTGTTCGCGCTCGGCCTGGGTGGCTGGCAGATTCTCGTGTCGCTGGCCATCGGCGCAGCGCTGGTGTACTTCTTCATGAACCTGTCCGGCTACATGGGCCAGAAGACCGGCGTTCCCTTTCCGGTGATGAGCCGCATCGCCTTCGGCATCCATGGCGCACAAATTCCCGCCTTGATTCGTGCCGTCATCGCCATCGCCTGGTTCGGCATCCAGACCTACCTCGCCTCGGTGGTGCTGCGCGTGCTGCTGACTGCCGTCTGGCCGCAGGTCGCCGCCTACGACCACGACAGCCTCCTGGGCCTGTCGAGCCTGGGCTGGCTCTGCTTCGTGGCGATCTGGCTGGTGCAACTGGTGATCCTCGCCTACGGCATGGAGATGGTGCGTCGCTACGAAGGCTTCGCAGGCCCGGTGATCCTGCTCACCGTGGCCAGCCTGGCTGCGTGGATGTTCTTCAAGAACGATGCGCGCATTGCCTGGTCGGTGAGCGATCCGCTGACCGGCTACGAGATGTGGCGCAACATCTTCGCCGGCGGCGCGCTGTGGCTGGCGATCTACGGCACCCTGGTGCTCAACTTCTGCGACTTTGCGCGCTCCTCGCCCTGCCGCAAGACCATCCGCGTCGGCAACTTCTGGGGCCTGCCGGTGAACATTCTGGTGTTCGCGATGATCACCGTGGTGCTGTGCGGTGCGCAGTTCCAGATCAACGGCCAGGTGATCGACAGCCCGACGCAGATCGTCGCGACCATTCCCAGCACCCCCTTCCTGGTACTGGGCTGCCTGGCCTTCCTGATCGTCACCGTGGCGGTGAACATCATGGCCAACTTCGTCGCCCCCGCCTTCGTGCTCAGCAACCTGGCGCCACGCCACCTGAATTTCCGCCGCGCCGGGTTGATCAGCGCCACCGTGGCCGTGCTGATCCTGCCGTGGAACCTGTACAACAGCCCGCTGGTGATCGTGTACTTCCTGTCCGGCCTGGGCGCCCTGCTCGGCCCGCTGTACGGCGTGATCATGTCCGACTACTGGCTGCTGCGAAAAGGCCGGGTCAACGTGCCGGAGCTGTACAGCGAACACCCAAGCGGCGCCTACCATTACTCGCGCGGTATCAACCTGCGGGCGCTCGCGGCGTTCATCCCAGCAGCACTGCTGGCGATCGTGCTGGCCCTGGTACCGCACTTCCACAGCGTGGCGCCGTTCTCCTGGCTGATCGGCGCCGCCACCGCCGCGACCCTGTACCTGTTGATCGCGCCGCGCAATCGCCAATACCTCGACGTCAGCGGCGAAGCCATCGCCGTCGACCACAGTAGTCACTGATCAAGGAAAGTCGTTCATGCGTATTTTGATCGCCAACGTCAACACCACCGAAGCCATCACCGAGGCCATCGCCGAACAGGCGCGCAGCGTGGCCGCGCCGGGGACCGAGATCGTCGGCCTGACGCCCTGGTTCGGCGCCGAATCGGTGGAAGGCAATTTCGAAAGTTACCTGGCCGCCATCGCCGTCATGGACCGGGTGCTGGCCTATGACCAGCCCTATGACGCAGTCATTCAAGCTGGCTATGGCGAGCACGGCCGCGAAGGTCTGCAGGAGTTGCTGAACGTGCCGGTGGTGGACATCACCGACGCAGCGGCCAGCACGGCGATGTACCTGGGCCATGCCTATTCGGTGGTCACCACCCTGGACCGCACCGTGCCGCTGATCGAAGACCGCCTGAAGTTGTCCGGCCTGTATGATCGCTGCGCCTCGGTGCGGGCCAGCGGCATGGCAGTACTGGAGCTGGAGGCCGACCCACAGCGCGCGGTGCAGGCCATCGTCGAGCAGGCCGAGCGCGCCGTGCGTGAGGACAAGGCCGAGGTGATCTGCCTGGGCTGCGGCGGCATGGCCGGGCTCGATGAGCAGATCCGTCAGCGGACCGGCGTACCGGTGGTCGATGGCGTCAGCGCAGCGGTGACCATCGCTGAGTCGCTGGTGCGGCTGGGCTTGAGTACATCGAAGGTGCGCACCTATGCCACGCCGCGGACCAAGAAGGTGGTGGGCTGGCCTTTGCGCCTGGGGCGCTGAAATCTGGTCTACGGACGATGGACGCCGGTGCCGTTCACCGGCGTCTCCACACGCGACAACGGCTCAATCTTTCGACAGGTATCGATTGCTGCGCATCATCAGCAAACAGCCAAGCGCAATGGCCGTCGATTTCCACAACGCTATTTCCACGCCAAACACTGTCCAGACGTCGAGAAACAGGCTGTACACACCGCTGGCGAAAAGAACGAAACCCGTCCACCGACGCCATGGCGGAGCCAAAAACCGGTCGAAAGCGCAGCCCACCAGAACCATCAAGGCGATCTGCAAGGGGCTATCGTAGGTCACGGCTAGCCTCCTCAGTCAACCGTCGGTGACGACGAAGCATCAGGCAGATACCCATCATCAAGCCCCAGGACTTCCACATGTACAGATCGATGCCGTGATAGAACCACGCTGGGTGAAACAACAGCGTGAAAAGACTGGAGGCAAAGAGAATCGACCCAATTGTTGTTCGCCACGCGGGTGCGGCGATCAAGCGATCCAGGACCAGCGTGGTGACGATCATCAGCCCTATCTGAAACGGATCCTGGTAGACATTCATGATCCATCGCTCAGGAAGAAACCGTCAGCCCTGACGGTGAACTCGATGACGTCATAAGTGATCCCGCGGTGGCCCCTATACCGGTAGGCTCGGTCGATTTCCATACACCCTCTCGCTCCAGCCCCGGAAGCGGTCGTCCGGGGACTGATGGAAGGTGCCTGACCGTCGCGGGAAAACCAGCGAGCCTGAATCGACAAGCTGCGTCAGAAAGCTCCGAAAAACCTAGCGAAGGCGCCCTGGTGCCTCAGGTCGGGCAGACCGTGGATCCGCCGTCGAGCTCTTGGCGTACGTTACGGCTGAGCAGCGTGGCCTTGCCGTCGTGCCAAGTGAGGGTGAGCACGTAGAGGGTGTCGAAATCGCCGCCGTCCCAGTCCTCGGTGATGACGCGCTTCTCGCCCAAGGCCTTGCCGGCCACGGCATTGATCAAGTCGGGCAGGTAGCCGTGCGACCAGGCGGTGTACACCGTGGCATTGCGGTACTTGGGGCGCAGCAGTTCATCGGCGAGGTCGTCGTAATCGTTGGCGTCGAAGTCGATATTGACCGGCAGCCCCAGGCGAATGGCGCTCGGGCTGATGGTCATGAGCGGGCGGATGTAGCTGAAGCGTCGATCCTCGCTGCCTTCCTCGACATGGCGGGTCGGATTGGCGGCGAACACGTAATCGGCATTGCCGAAGCGCTCCGGCAGCACCGTTGCCAGGTCGATGGCGCGGTTCAGGCCCTGGCAGTTCAATTGCCCAAGCCCCTCGCCAGGTTTTTCGGCATGGCGCAGGAAGACCAGAGTCTGGGTGCCGTCACCGCGCCTGTCGTCGCTGCGCACGGCCTCGAACGTGAGGGGTATCAACACCGCAGCGAGGGTCAGGCCGAGCAACAGGTGACGGCGTTTCAGGTAGTGCTTCCACTTCATGGCAGGACTCATTCGGCTAAGGACAAGAGGCCTCCCTGCCAGCACCCTCATGCCCGGCGGCGATGCCGAGCAACGGCCGCCCGATAGGGGTCAACATGCCGGCCCTCCGTGGCAGCAGCCATGTTGGACCCAGGATGTTGCCGAATTACGTCATCCAGGTAACAACAAGACATCATTCGTCGCGGGTCAACACTTCGAGCAACTCGATGTCGAAGGTCAGGTCCGCATGCGGCGGGATACGGCCGACGCTGCGCTCGCCATAAGCCAGCGCCGCCGGCACCTGCAAGCGGCGCTTGCCGCCCACGCGCATGCCCATCAGGCCCTGGTCCCAGCCCTTGATCACCCGGCCGGTGCCGATCACGCACTGGAAGGGCTTGCCGCGCGACCAGGAGGAATCGAACTCGCTGCCGTCGGCCAGCCAACCGGTGTACTGGGTGGTGATCAGCGCGCCCCTGACCACGGCCTTGCCGTCGCCTGGGTGAAGATCGGTGATGTGCAGTTCCTGAGTCACAGGCTGGCCCTCTATGCCAAATACGAAGGCCGACCTTTTCGCAGGAAAGCAGGGTTTTGACAAGCTCAGCTGTACATCGCCTGGATCTGCTCGCCGGTCAGTTGCTGGGTCTGATTGGAGAAGCAGTACCAGGACGGACGCTCATCGGCATAGACCTGCAGGCTGAATTGCCAATCTTGCGCCCCCTGCAGCATGCCCACCGGGAAGAAGTACTCGTCCTTGCCAGTCAGCCGGTAGAACAGGTGAGTGCCACACTGGCCACAGAACCCACGCTCGGCCCATTCCGACGACCGATAGACCGCAGGTGCCGCGCCTTCGAAGACCGGCGCCTGGCTGCCATGGGCCACCAGCATGGGGCCACCGCCCCAGGTGCGGCACATGCTGCAGTGGCAGGCACTGACGTCAGGGTTGTCGAGGCTGGCGGTGAAGTGGATCGCGCCGCACAAGCAGGCGCCTTGCCGGGAGAAAGACATGAAAGCGATGCTCCGTGTCGAGGGGAACGCGAAGTATAGCGGTGATCGTCTCGCTGCTTGGTCGACCCAGATCAAGCAGCCGCAGCGATCACCGCCGTGCGTTTCAGATGAATACCGTCCCGCGCAGATACAACGCGGCGCGACCGCTGATGATCACGCGCCCGTTGCCCGGCACCTCGCACTGCAACTGCCCCTTACGCGCCCCGCCCTGCTCGCAGTCGAGCACGCGCTTGCCCAGGCGCTCGGACCAATAGGGCGCCAGGCTGGTGTGCGCGGAACCGGTCACCGGATCTTCATTGACGCCCACCCGTGGCCCGAACCAGCGCGTGACGAAATCCCGATCTCGGCCCGGTGCCGTGACCGCGATACCGCGCACCTCGAAGACCGATAACGCGGCGAAATCAGGCTGCAACGCATCGAGCCGCGCAGCGTCGTCGATCACCACCACGAAATCGTCCGAGCGGTACAGCGCGCGGGCGCCGGGCAGCCCCAAAGCGGACAACAGGCCGTCGGGAATGTCCACCGGCTGCGGCTGCTTGGCCGGAAAATCCATGGCCAGCAGACCATCGGCACCGCGACTGACGCGCAGTTCGCCACTGCGGGTGTTGAAGCGCAGCACCTCGGCCTGCTCGCCCAGTTGCTCGAACAGCACCCAGGCCGTAGCCAGCGTGGCATGGCCGCACAGATCGACCTCCACGGCGGGGGTGAACCAGCGCAGGTCGAAGGCTTCGCCATTGCGCACGAAATAGGCGGTTTCCGAGAGGTTGTTTTCCTCGGCGATACGTTGCAGCAGGTCGTCCGCGAGCCAAGCGTCGAGCGGGATCACGGCCGCCGGGTTACCACCGAAGGGTTCGGCCGAAAAGGCATCGACCTGAAAAATCTCGAGTTGCATGCACACACTCCTTGTCGGCCCACAGTGCGCGGGCGGGATCGAACGATAGGCTTACAGGGTCACCGGCGTCAGCACCGGCTCGCCGGCGAAGAACGCCTGCAAGTTGCGCAGTACCAGCGCGACGGTATCGCGCGCCGCTTCTGGCGACTGGCCGGCCACATGCGGGGTCAACACGGTGTTGGAGAGGGCCTTGAGGGCCTCCGGCACAGCGGGCTCGTCGTCGAACACATCCAGCGCCGCCCCGGCGATGCTGCCCGCGCGCAACGCCTGCACCAACGCCTCGGTGTCGACCACGCTGGCACGGGCGATATTCACCAGATAGCCCTGGCTGCCCAACGCCGCGAGCACCGACGCATCGACCAGATGCCGGGTGCCCGGGCCACCGGGCGTGGCGATCACCAGGATGTCGACCGCCTCGGCCAGCCGCTGCGGACTGTCGTACCAGGTGTAGGGCTGCTCGCGACGCGGCGTGCGGCTGTGATAGCTCACGCTCATGGCGAACCCCTGCTCAGCGCGTTGAGCGATGGCTTGACCAATGGCGCCAAGACCGATGATGCCCAGGCGCTTGCCGCTCACCGAGGGGCTGATCACCCGGTTCCATTCGCCACGCCGGGTGCTGGCGTCGGCCTGGGGAATGCCGCGCAGCAGGGCCAGCAGCAAGGCCATGGCATGATCGGCCACGGGCCCGGCATTGGCGCCTGCGCCGTTGGTGACGGTAATGCCGCGGGCTTTGGCAGCGGCCAGGTCCACCTGCTCGTAGCCGGCGCCGATCACACAGATGATTTGCAGGTGGGTCAGGGTATGGATTTCAGCGGCGGTCAGGCCCAGCGGACCGCGCGTGAGGACGGCATCGATGTCGGCGGCATGCCGCGCGATGGCCTCGGCGCGCGACTGCGGCGTCTTGGCGTGGATCAGCCGGTAGCCGGCGTTTTCGAGCAACGGCAGATAGTCATCGACGGTTTCCACCAGCACCAGAACAGTCTTGCTCATGCCACCCTCCGCTTCGGTTTGGAGGGCGATTATGCCAGCTTGCGCGCAGGCTGTTCACCTGGCGATGCCGGGGCTGCGGCGCCCCGGCCTGAGGTGCATCACTGCCCGAACGCGCGTCCCAAACCGCCCGGCACGCCGCTGGCATCGGTGCTTTGCCACGGCCCGTTGGGGCTCAGCGACCAGCTCCAGCCTTGGTCGTAGCGATAGTAAGTGCGCTGGCGGTAGAAGGTGTTGGGCTGCTTGTCGAGCACGTACACGCCCAGCTTGGGATCCCAATGGCTAGCACCACCGGGCGGCGGCGCGAAGCTGGCCGAGGTGCGTGGCAGCGGCTTGGGAATGCCGCTGGGCGCGCCCGCCGGTGCAGCAGGCTTGCCGCCAGGCAGCGGCTTGACCACAGGCCCCTGAGGCGGCGTCTCCAGCGGCGGCAACGGCTCACGCTCGGCCGGCTGATGCCCGGTACAGGCGGACAGTCCCAGCGCCAGGGTAATCAGGGTCAAGCGTACGCAGCGGTTCATGGCGGGCTCTCTTATCGGTCAGGTCGGTCGATGGTCACGTGCTGCAGGGGCTGACCTTGGTTGGCCAGCGGCGCGCTCAGGCCGATCCACTCTCCCTGGGTCGGCTGGCCGCTACGCGACACGCGCGCAACCAGTTCGACTTCCTTGAAATCCGACAGTTTCATCTGCGGCATCATCGCGTCGGCATCGGTCAAGCGCACCTCGATGGGCAACTGCGCCACCGTGACCCGCTTGGCCGCCAACGGCATGGGTGGACCTGTGCGAGCACGGGCGAAGATGAACACTGTGTCGTCCGGCCGCACCTTGTCCTTGAGCGCCGCCGCCAGCGCCACCCGCACGCTCAGGCCTGCCGCCGGCTGCGGCTTGACACCGCTGTCCTTGAGTTTGTCCGCCGCGCGGTCGATACCGCCTTGCAGCGCCGCACGCGAGGCGTCGCCTTCGGGCAGTTGCGCCAGCAGGCGCTGCCAGTAATCGATCGCCTCCTGATAACGCTCGCCCTCGAATGCGGCGATACCGCGCAAGCCCAGGCTGGTGACCTCGTTCGGGTCGGCCTTGAGCGCCTCGTCGGTGAGTTGCTGCAGGGGCGCGCTCCAGTGCTTGTCGGCGGCGAAATACTGGGCCTGGGCCCACTGCCCGAGCAACTCCGGCTGGCGCCCGGCCAAGGCTACGGCGCGCTCGAAAGCGCGCGCAGCGTCAGCGGGACGCTGCTCGGCCATGTAGGCACGGCCCAGGAAGTACAGGCCTTCGGCCGAATCCGGCTGGGCCTGCACGGCACGCTCCAGGCGCGTGGTCATCTCCTGCACCGACTGCGGCGCCTGGGCGAATTCACGGGTCAGCTCGACTGTGTCGGCGGCGCCGAAATGCAGGTACAGCCCCAGGGCCAGCACCGGTACCAGCACCGCCGCCAGCAGCGGCACGGTGCGCCCCAGATGGCCCTGGCGCGGCGCTTCGGCGCCCTCGGTATCGGCCAGCAGTTCGCGGGCCGCCTCATCGCGTCCGCGCGCCAGTTGCTCGGCGTCGAGCACACCGGCCTGCTGCTGGGTGGTCAGCTCGGCGATGCGTTCCTGGTACAGGGCGACATTGAGCGCGGTACGGTCTTGTTCGGCCTGCTGCTGGCGCCGGCCACGCAGGATTGGGATCAGCAGGAACGCCAGGGCCGCCAGCAGCAGCAGGCCCGCACTCAGCCAGAATTCAGTCATGGGTGTGTTCTTTATTCAGCAATTGGGCAAGACGGTGTCGTTCGTCCACGGAGAGCTCGGTGCCTGCCGCCGTTGCCGGACTGCGCCGGCGGCGCACGATCACCGCGATCACCACCAGGCCGCCAGTCAGCAACAGGCCCGGGCCGAACCACAGCAGCCAGGTGCGCGCCGTCAGCGCTGGCTTGTAGCGCACGAAATCGCCATAGCGATCGACCATGAAGTCGATGATCTGCCGATTGCTCTGGCCCTCGCCCAGCATGCGGAAGATCTCGCGACGCAGATCGGCCGCGATGGGCGCATTGGAGTCGGCGATGTCCTGGTTCTGGCACTTGGGGCAGCGCAGTTCCTTGGTCAACTGCTGATAACGCTCGCGCTCGACCTCGTCGCGGAACTGGTAGGTGTCGATGGCGGCCCTGGCCATGCCAGCCAGGCTCAGGCCCAACACCACAGCGGCGAACCAGCGCTTCATGGCTGGGCCTCGTCGACCAGCGCCTGGTACAGCGGCGCCAGTTGCTCGCGCCAGACCTGGGCATCGACCACGCCCACGTGCTTGTAGCGGATGATGCCTTCGGCATCGATCAAAAAGGTTTCCGGTGCGCCATACACGCCCAGGTCCAGGCCCAACGTGCCCTGTTCGTCACGGATATCGAGCTGGTAAGGGTTGTGGAACTCGGCCAACCATTTGAGCGCTGCCGCGTTGTCGTCCTTGTAGTTGATGCCGTGGATCACCACGCCCTGCCCGGCCAACTGATTCAGATACGGGTGCTCGACCTTGCATGACGGGCACCAGGTGCCCCAGACGTTGACCAGGGCCGGACGCCCAAGCAGGTCGGCCTGGGTCAAGGTCCGCCCGTCCTGCACGCTTTGCAGCGAGAAGGCCGGGAACGGCTTGCCGATCATCGCCGAAGGCAACTCGTCGGGCTTGAGAAACAGCCCCTTGTACAGAAAGACCGCCAGCAGCAGGAAGACTGCCAAGGGCACTACCATGATCCAACGCTTCATGCCGTCGCTCCAGACAGGCCCAGTGTGTCGCGCACCCGCGCCACGACCTTGACCCGATAACGCCGATCGCACGCCGCCAGCAACCCGCCCAGCGCGGTCAGCAACCCGCCCAGCCAGATCCAGCGCACATAGGGTTTGATGTGCAGCCGCACCGCCCAGGCGCCGTTTTCCAACGGCTCACCGAGGGCGACGTAGAGGTCGCGGGTGAAGCCGGCGTCGATACCGGCCTCGGTCATCATCGACTGCTGCACGGTGTACAGGCGTTTCTCCGGGTGCAGCACACTCACCTCACGGCCCTGGCGCGACACACGCACGGTGCCCTTGTCGGAAATGAAGTTCGGCCCCTCGAAGTGCTTGGCGCCTTCGAAGAGGAAGTGATAGCCGCCCAGTTCGACGCTCTCGCCCGGCGCCATGCGCAGGTCGCGCTCGGCGCTGTTGTTGCTCGACAGCACCACGCCCAGGGCGCACACCACCAGCCCCAGGTGCGCCAGGTGCATGGCCCAGTAGCTGCGCGGCAGCGCGCGCACGCCTTTGGCCAGGCCCTTGTGGCGGGTCTTGTCGAGGATGTCGCGCACGCCCCCGAGCACCACCCACGCAGCCAGGGCGAAGACGCTCAGCGCCGGCCAGTCGAAGTCGTCGACGATCAGCCCGGCCACTGGCGCCAGGATGGCGCTGCCGATCAGCACCGGCGTCAGCAGGCTGGCCAGCCAGCGTCCGGGCGTGTCTTTCCAGCGCACCAGCACACCCACCGTCAGCAGCCCCAGCAACAGCGCCATGAGTGGCACGAACAGCGCATCGAAGTACGGCGGGCCGACCGACAGCTTGGCGCCGGTCAGGGCATCGAGAACCAGCGGATACAAGGTGCCGAGCAGAATCATCGAGGCGGCCACCACCAGCACCAGGTTGTTGGCCAGCAGCAGCGTCTCGCGCGACCACAGACCGAAGCCCACCTGGCTCTTGACCACCGGCGCGCGCAAGGCGAACAGCGTCAGTGAACCGCCGACCACGAACAGCAGGAAGATCAGGATGAACACGCCACGCGCCGGGTCGGCGGCGAAGGCGTGCACCGAGGTCAGCACCCCGGAGCGGACCAGGAAGGTGCCCAGCAGGCTCAGCGAAAACGCGGCGATGGCCAGCAGTACCGTCCAGCTCTTGAACACCCCGCGTTTTTCCGTCACCGCCAGCGAGTGGATCAGCGCCGTGCCCACCAGCCAGGGCATGAACGAAGCGTTCTCCACCGGATCCCAGAACCACCAGCCGCCCCAGCCCAGTTCGTAGTAGGCCCACCACGAACCCAGGGCGATGCCGATGCCGAGGAAGGCCCAGGCCACCAGGGTCCAGGGCCGCGACCAGCGCGCCCAGGCCGCGTCCAGGCGGCCGCCGAGCAAGGCGGCGATGGCGAAGGCGAAGGCCACCGAGAAGCCGACATAGCCCATGTACAGCATCGGCGGATGGACGATCAGGCCGAAGTCCTGCAGCAGCGGGTTGAGGTCGCGGCCGTTGGTCGGCACCTGCGGCAGCAGGCGGGCGAAGGGGTTGGAGGTGATGATCAGGAACGACAGAAAGCCCACACTGATCATGCCCATCACCGCCAGCACCCGGGCCAGCATCACCTGCGGCAACTGGCGCGAGAACACCGACACCGCGAAGGTCCAGGCGCCGAGGATCAGCGCCCACAACAGCAGCGAGCCTTCGTGGGCGCCCCACACGGCGCTGAACTTGTAGTACCACGGCAGCGCCGTGTTGGAGTTGTGGGCCACATAGGCGACCGAGAAGTTGTCGGTCATGAAGGCATGGGTCAGGCAGGCGAAGGCGAACACCAGGAAGGCGAACTGACCCCAGGCGGCCGGACGCGCCAGGCTCATCCACAGCCGGTCGCCACGCCAGGCGCCGAGCAGCGGCACGCTGGCCTGCACCGCCGCCAGGCAGATGGCCAAGATCATCGCCAACTGCCCCAGTTCCGGAATCACCAGCGCCGCGTTCATGGCCGGGCCTCGCCGCTGGCGGCAGTCTTGCCGCTGTCCTTGAGGGCTTTGGTGACTTCCGGCGGCATGTACTTCTCATCGTGCTTGGCCAGCACTTCGTCGGCCACCACCACGCCGTCGGCGTTGAGCTTGCCCAGGGCGACGATCCCCTGCCCTTCGCGGAACAGGTCCGGGAGAATGCCCCGGTAGGTGATGGGGACCGACTTGTTGAAGTCGGTGACCACGAAGCGCACGTCCAGCGAATCGGCCGAGCGCTTCACCGAGCCCTGCTCGACCATGCCGCCAGCGCGAATGCGTGTGTCCAGCGGCGCCTCGCCATTGGCGATCTGGGTCGGGGTGTAGAACAGGTTGATGTTCTGCTGCAACGCACTGAGGGCCAGACCCAGGGCGACGGCCACGCCGACCAGCAGGGCGAGGATGAGCAACAGGCGTTTCTTGCGCTGCGGATTCACTGGTGGTTCTCCCGGCGCAGACGACGCGCCTCTTCTTGCAGATAGCGGCGGCGCGCCAGCACCGGCACGGCGACGTTGATGGCCAGCACGACCAGGCAGAGGCCATAGGCCGACCAGACGTAGAGCCCATGATGGCCCATGGCGAGGAAATCGGCGAAGGAGGCGAAACTCATCGTGCGGCCTCCCGACCCAGGCTGCCGAGCACCTGCTCGCGGACCCACTGTGTGCGCGCTTCGCGGCGCAGCACTTCAAGACGCATGCGCAGCAGCAGCACGGCACCGAAGAAGCAATAGAAGCCCAGCACCGTCAGCAGCAGCGGCAGCCACATCTCGGCGGGCATGGCCGGTCGTTCGGTGAGCGTGAAGGTGGCGCCCTGGTGCAGGGTGTTCCACCACTCGACCGAGTACTTAATGATCGGAATATTGACCACACCGACGATGGCCAGCACGGCGCAGGCCTTGGCGGCGCTGTCGCGGTTACCGATGGCCTGGCCCAGGGCGATGATGCCGAAATACAGGAACAGCAGGATCAGCATCGAGGTCAGGCGGGCGTCCCACACCCACCAACTGCCCCAGGTCGGCTTGCCCCAGATGGCGCCGGTGACCAGGGCCAAGGCGGTCATCCAGGCGCCGATGGGGGCCGCGCACTGCAGGGCGACGTCGGCCAGTTTCATCTTCCACACCAGCCCCACCACGCCTGCCACTGCCAGCAGCACGTAGCAGGACTGCGCCAGCATGGCCGCCGGCACGTGGATATAGATGATGCGGAAGCTGTTGCCCTGCTGGTAGTCCGCCGGGGCGAAGGCCAGGCCCCAGGCGATGCCTGCCAGCAACAGCAGCACCGCCGCGACGCTCAGCCAGGGCAGCAGGCGGCCACTGAGGCTGTAGAACCATTTTGGCGAGCCCAGCTTGTGGAACCATGTCCAGCTCATTTTCATCAGGGTACATCCAGGGTCTTTGCCGGGCTTCGCTGCCCGGAACTCGTTATTCGCCGACGCTGATCCTCAGGCCGGCCGCTATCGCAAAGGGTGTCAGTGTTACCGCAAGGGCCGTGAGGCTGGCCAACCAGAGCAGGTACCCGGTGGCGGGCATATTCTGCAACGCCGCCTGCAACGCACCACTGCCCAGGATCAATACCGGGATGTACAGCGGCAGAATCAGCAGCGCCAACAGCAGTCCACCGCGCTTGAGACCCACGGTCAGCGCTGCGCCCACCGCACCCAGCAGGCTCAGCACCGGCGTGCCGAGCAGCAGTGAGCCGAGCAGCACCGGCAGGCAGGCGCTGGGCAATCCGAGCATCAGTGCCAGCACCGGCGCCAACAATACCAGCGCCAGGCCAGAAAAGGTCCAATGCGCCAGCACCTTGGCCAGCACCAGCAGCGGCAAAGGCTGCGGCGACAGCACCCACTGCTCCAGCGAACCGTCCTCGAAATCGCTGCGAAACAGGCCGTCCAGCGACAGCAGCACCGCCAGCAAGGCGGCGACCCAGACCAGTCCCGGCGACAAGGTTTGCAACAATTGGCTCTCGGGACCGACCGCCAGCGGGAACAGCGCCACGACGATGGCGAAGAACACCAACGGGTTGGCCAACTCTGCCGGACGCCGGAACAGCAGACGCGCCTCGCGGCGCAACAACAACGCAAAGACCTTCATGCTGCCCACTGCCCCAGATTCAGTTCGCGATAGCCGCCCGGCTTGTGTTGCAAGCTGTGGTGCGTGGTCAGCACCACCGTCCCGCCCTGCTCGCAATGGCTGGCCAGGTGCGACTCGAGCTGGGCCACACCCTGCTTGTCGAGGGCGGTGAAAGGTTCATCGAGAATCCACAGCCCAGGCCCGTCCAGGTACAAGCGGGCCAGGGCCACGCGTCGCTGCTGACCGGCCGACAGCGTGTGGCACGGCACATCTTCGAAGCCGCGCAGGCCGACCTGGGCCAATGCCTGCCAGATGGACGCGCGGCTGGCGGGTCGATGCAGGGCGCAGAGCCAGGCCAGGTTCTCCTCGGCGCTGAGCAGCTCCTTGATGCCCGCAGCATGGCCGATCCACAGCAACACGCTGGCCAGGGCCTGGCGCTGCTCGCCCAGGGCACGGCCGTTGAGCAGGATCTGCCCGGCCGTCGGCTGCATCAGCCCGGCCAACAGGCGCAGCAGGCTGGTCTTGCCGCTGCCGTTGGGACCACTGACCTGCAACATGTCGCCGGGGCACAGTTCAAAATCCAGGTGTTCGAAGAGCAGACGCCAGTCGCGCTCGCAGGCAAGGTTCGCGGCTTGGAGGTGGAAGGTCACGGTTTCGCCTTATGCTGTTCAGGGTCCGGCACCCGCTGCTTGCAGGTTCACCCAGCCCCTCTGCAGGAGCGGGCTCAGCCGCGCAACAAACGACGCCGAACACGCCGGTGTCTCAAGTCGCCCCGCGCGTGGCCGTTAAACTACCCGTGGCGAGGCGCCCGGATTATACATGGACGCCCAGGCTGTCAAGAGAGCTGGCTCGACAGGTTGTATACAATCATGACCGAAATCAATAGTCTCAGCGCGCAGAGCGCCTTCGCCGCCCAGGTAGCCAAGGCCAGCCTGACCGGCGAACTGCTGCGCCTGACACAATCGCAACCTGGCCTGATCCCCAACGGCGAGACCGCCCAGGCCGAGGTGGTGAACCTGCGGCAGAACGGCGCAGACTTCACCCTGACCCTGCGCCTGATGTTGCCCGATGGCAGACCCGTGCAGCTTCAGGCCAACGCCACCCAACCGCTGCCACCCGGCAGCCAGGTCACCGTCGGGCAACTCGACAGCAGCCGCCTGGCCGTGGCCGTGCAGCAGGCCAGCGCCAGCAACATCGCCACCCTGACCCAGCTCGACACCCGCCAGATCCCTATCGGCACCCTGTTACAAGGTAAGGTACTGACCAACCTGCCACTGCCGGTCGAAGCGGGACAGGCACCGGCCTTCCGCGCACTGGTCAGCCTCCTCAACAGCAGCCAGGCCGGCGCCACTCTGGCCATTGACAGCCCGCGCCCGTTGCCCGTCGGCAGCCTGCTCAGCGCCCTGGTGCAAGGTGACCAGTCACTGCGCTTCGTGCCCCTGAGCGGTCGCCAGGACCAGTTGGCCATCGCCCAGCAACTGCTCACCCAGCAAGGCCGTCAAGCTTCGCTGCCCGCCCTGCTTGGCGCGCTTCAACAACTGTCCAGCGCGCCCAGCGCCGACCCTGCACTCTCGGCCAGCGCCTCACGGTTGCTGGCCAGCCTGCCCGACCCCGCTCAACTGGGCGACGCCAAGGCCGTCGCCCAGGCCCTGAACAACAGCGGCGCCTTCCTTGAAGGCAAGCTGCTCGCAGGCCTGGGACCGGGCGTTGCGCCAGACCTCAAGGCGCAACTGGTGCGTCTGGTGGCGCAGATCCTGCCCAGTGTGCCGGGCAATCAAGCCCTGGCCGCCGCCACCCTGGCCCAGGCGCTGCCGGCCTTGGCCCGTGGTGCGCGCGGTCTGCTCGACCAGGTCGGCAACCGCCCGCAGCCCGGCATGTTCCCGCTGCCGTCGCGGCTGTTGCAGAACCTGGAGGACACCGGCGACCTGCAGCAGTTGCTGCGTCTGGCAGCGGCGGCGATTTCCCGGGTACAGAGTCACCAATTGGCCAGCCTGCAGCAGACCGGCACCACCGAGACCGGCAACCAGCAGACCACCTGGCAAAGCGAGATTCCCCTGCGCCACGGCCAGGAGTTCCTCCCGGTACAAGCCAAGCTGCAACGCGAAGAAACCCCGGAACAGCACGCCGACCCGCACCGCGCGCAGCGTGACCCGCTCGAATCGCTGTGGCGTATCGAGCTGGCCTTCGACCTGCCGCCGCTCGGACCGCTGCAGGTGCAGGCGCAACTGAGCCAGGGGCGTCTCAGCGGCCAGTTATGGGCCGAACGTCCACAAACCGCCCGCTTGATCGACAGTCAGCTCGGCAGCCTGCGCGAGCGTCTGCTGGCCCGCGGTCTGGACGTCGGCGACCTGGCCTGCCATCCCGGCGCGCCGCCCCAGGGCCCGCGCACCCGCCTGGAACAACGTTGGGTGGATGAAACCGCATGACAGAGCGCACACCACGCCAGGCCATCGCCCTGAGCTATGACGGCGAGCAAGCCCCAACCCTGAGTGCCAAAGGCGAGGACGCCGTGGCCGAGGCCATTCTCGCCCTGGCCCGCGAGCACGAAGTCCCGATCTACGAAAACGCCGAGCTGGTCGGCCTGCTGGCGCGTCTGGAGCTGGGCGAGCAGATTCCCGAGGCGCTGTACCTGACCATCGCCGAGATCATCGCCTTCGCCTGGCAACTGCGCGGCAAGCTGCCACCAGGCTTCGACGACACGCCGCCCGAGCCACGCGACATCACCCCGACGCTGGCCTTGCCTGCGCCCGACGACAGCACTATCTAACGCCTGCCCCGCCCCCCATGGCGCCAAGCTCGGTCCTCCACTGCTCTGCACGGAGGCCCGACGGCCATGTCCCCTCTCCCCGCCGAAAACCTGCACCTGGTGCACGCGGCACTGGTCGATTTCCCGCGACCGGATGCTCTGGCCGAAACCCTGCTGCGCCCGTGGCTGAAAGCGCGAGGCATCGACACGCCTGCGCAGGAAATCGACGTCGTCACCTTGCACTACCAGCTCGAACCGCTCGGCGAAGGCCGGCAGCATTTTCGTGAAAACGCGGTGATCACCCAGAAAATGAGTGCAGTCCAAGCCCTGCTGAGCAATTGGCAAGGCGAAAGCGCCGAGGGCTATGGGGGCTTTCACTTCGGTGATTGGGCTGGGATCGCACCCAGTGGCGTGCTGCACCTGGTCGAACGTCTGAACACCGAGGGCACCTCGCCAGGGTTCTCGGCTTATCGGGTGTTCAACGGCCTCTATCGACGCCAGACACCGGCGCTCTATGGCCCCGCTACGCGCCTGCCGGTGCGCGCCGAAGACTTCCAGGCGCTCATCTGGGGACTGCACCTGAACACCCTGTACAAGGCGCAGTTGGATAGCTACTGGTCGGCTCATCTGAACGACTACCAGCGAGCCCTGAAGATCAACTTCATCGCCGCCTGCAATCGGCAAGTCGCCGAAGGCAGTCTCAGCGAAGAGGCGCGGCAGATGATCTGGCAGGCCGCGGGCATCTCACGTCAGGACAGGTTCACGCTCAAGGTCTCGCTGCTCAACGTCTACGGCTACGTCGCCACCTCGCTGCTGTGCTTGCGTACCGAGGACAGTGCACTGACTTTGTTGTATATCCCAGGCAACAGCAGTCCGTTCCTGAGCTTCGACACCCCCTTGGCGATGAAGCACTGGTTCGCCCGCCAGTGCCAGTCGGCCGACCGCCGCGCGGCGCTTCTGACGCTCTTCAGCCCGCTCGACTGGCCCGATGGCCTGGATTTCAGCGGCCTGCAAACCGCACTGGCGGGCCTGGGTCGCTATCCGCAGCCACACCGTTTCCTGTCCTCCCATTCGGGCTTCGCAACCAGTGGGCTATGGACGCCCGAGTTGATGGTCGACTACCGCGCCGACCACTACAACCCGCCCATTACCGAAGAGCTGTTCGGCTACCTGGCGCGCCACCAGCAACAGCGCGCCTATGCCACGCTCGACAGTCAGGTCGTCAGCAATCAACAGATCGAAAAGCTTCGCGCGACCCGCTATCTGAACATCGCGCTGGTGATGCTGGCACCGGTCGCGATGGTGATCCCTGCCCTGGCGCCGCTACTGGCCGCAGGCGGCCTGGCGCAGTTCAGCCTGGGCCTGGACCGTGTGCTCAACGGCCGCTCGCTGGAGGACAAGGTCGCTGGCGTCCAGGACCAGGTATTCGGCCTGTTCAACGCGCTCCCTCTGGTCGGCACGGCGGCGGCCCGATCGAGCGCGCTGTATCGCTGGTGCCGCCCCGGCTTCGTCAGCTTCAGGCAGTTGCTGCAAGGCAGCGACAGCGCCGAGGCATTGGCCCTGCAACCGGCCGAGGCGGCGTTTCGCGAGCCCACCGTACAAGCGTCCACGCAAACCGCTGCCGTGGTTACCCGTATCGACGAAAGCCTGCGCCACCGCTTCGCAGCCTGGCTGCAAACAGAGGCTGGGCTGGAGAATGACTGGGTCTGCTATGAGCTGAACACCGACAGCTTCATTCGGCTGTCACAGATCCGCCAGGAAAGCCCGCCACGCTGGATCGTCAGTGCCGAGCACGCCAACGCTCTGGTACCCATGACCGACAGTAGAACCGTCAGCGACCTGCAGCGCATGGCCACGCTGCGCGCCTTGGGTATCCACGTCGATCTACCGCTGGACTACACCCCCTACCAAAACATGTCGCGCACGCCGCTGGAGCCTTTGATCACCAGTGTCTGGCTGGGCGATCGTCGTCTGGGCGAGCCGTTCATCGACGCCATCGCTCACAACGCCCGGGCGCTGCACGGTAGTCGCTACGAATATCAGTTGCTGCTGTCACGCCAGAACGTGGCGAACTTCGACCACAACGTCAGCCAGCTCAATGCGGTGGCGCCGCGGCTACGAATCCGCATCCTCGAAGAACAGCCGTTCTTTCTCGAATTCGAGCGCTCTGCCTATTACCCGCAGTACCAAGCGGCGCTGCGCGGCGACGGCCTGGGCGCCACGCATTTCAGTTCGGCCTGCGACATCCTGCGCTATCGCGTTCTCAAGCACTTCGGCGGCTTGTACATGGACACCGACGACAGCCTGTTGCTGCCCAAGGACGGTAGCGTCGCCCTGCCCCTGGAGCAGCAGGACCTGCGTTGCAGCGCCGACGGGCTGCTGCTGGCGCAACCGGTGTCCAACGACCGGCTAGGCATGTACATCAAGTTCAACAGCAGCCTGATCGGCAGCCATGCGGGCAATCCGACCCTGGACGCCATTTCCGACGAGATCCTGCGACGCTACCGCTTGGAGCCCACCTTCTACGACCACCATCCGGACCCGGACCTGGATCCGGTGGGTCTGCACCACTATGCCCGCCGCCTGAACCTGCTGACCGGTCCCGGCGTGCTCAACGATGTGATCGACCAGCATCTGCCGTGGCTGCGCCAGTTGCGCGAGACCTGCACCCTGCTGGCCTCGCCGGTCCACGACGTGTTCAGCGTGGTCAACAGCCGTGCGCTGATGGACGCCCTGGCCAGTTTCGCGCCCCTGGGCGATGTGGCCGACATCGGCCGCGCCCATTCCTGGTTGAACCACTGATCGGCACCGTACGACACCGCGATCCTCAACCCTCGACCCAGGTATCTGCCATGATCCCCATCCCCTATCTCAACGCCAAAGGTATCGATTTCGCCCGCCAGCACCTGGCGGCCTTCCCTCGCCCAGACCGTCAGGCCATCGCGGCACTCGACCAGTGGCTGCCCAGCCAAGGCATCGACGTACCTGCCGAGCAGATCGTTGCCGCCACCCTGCATTACCAAGCCGGCAGCGACGGCTGGAACGGCGTCGTCGTCCAGCGACAGAGCCTGGCGCAGGCGCTGCTGAGCAACTGGCAAGCGCCGCCGGATCTGGAGGCCGTACCGCACCTGCTCCGGCCGCAGCAGCCGCCAGGCAGCGCGCGGCACATCCGCATCGTCTCCGCCCTGCAGCCGCCGCACCAGACCGGAGCGCAGAACTACTACGTACTCAGCGGCCTGTTCCGGCGCAGCGAGCCCCAGGTCTATGACCAGCACAGCATGCTGCCGCTGTCGGTGTCGGCATTTCAGTCGTTCGTCTGGGACCTGGATTTCAACCGGGCCTACAAGGCTGAGCTCGACGCTTACTGGTCCGAGCATTTCGACAGCTACCGCGACTCGCTGAAACTGAACTTCATTGCGGCATGCAACAAGCAGATCAGCGAAGGCAGCCTGAGCGATGAAGGACGGCGATTGGCGTTCAGGGCTGCCGGGGTGATGCACTCGCCGCTCCCGATCGATGTACGCATGCTCAATGTCTACGGTTACGCCAGCACCGACCTGGTGTGTTTGCAGGCCCAGGGAAGCGACCTGATAGTGCTGTACGTGCCAGGCAATGCTTCGCCGCTGCTGAGTTTCGCCAATCAGGGCGAGTTGCAGGATTGGTTCGGCCAGCAATGCCGGAGTGCGCCCACGCGCGAGGCCCTGCAAGCGCGTTTCAACCCGGCCGATACCCCGGACGGCCTGAGCTTCAGCGGGCTGGAGACGGCCTTGGGCGGCCTGGGGGTCTACCCCCATCTCTACCATCTGGACAGCCAGCGGCCTGGCTTCACCGCCGCTGGGGTCTGGGCACCGCGCGAATACGTCAACTACAAGCCGTCCAGCTACAGCCCGACGTTGAGCGGCGACCTGTTCCACACCCTGGCCACGCGATACCGCCAGCGCAGCTATCAAGACGCCGACTTCCTCATCCACGCCGACAGCGAAGTCAGCAAAGCCCGCTGGCGTGGCTACCTGTCCTCGGCCATGACCTACCTGGCTCCCCTGGCGTTGGCCGTGCCGGAGCTCTGGCCGCTGTTTGCCGTCGGCGGTATCGCCCAGTTCGGCCTGGGCCTGGACCAGGCCCTGCAAGCGCGCACGCAGTCTCAAGCCAGCGAAGGCCTGGAGGCGATGGTGTTCGGCCTGTTCAACGCGGCGCCACTGGCGCTGGAGAGCGCGGCCAGGATCTCGACCCTGTTGCGTGTAAAAAGCGACAACTTCGTCTTCCCCTCCCGGGTCAACGAACGCTGGGGCTACCCGCTGAGCCCAGTGTCACCGCCGCACCTGCCCGATCTGGACATGGCCCCTTACTTCCACGTGTCAGACCCCATTGCGCCAGTGGCCGGTGCCGATCCTGCGGTGTCGGCAGCGGTGGTGCGCAACTGCCTGTACGACGGCACGCCGGATCGCCTGGAGGCCTCCCTGCATGGCTACAACGCCGAGGTGGTGTACGACCTGGAACAGGATGCGTTCATGTGCGAAGAGGATATCAATGAGGTCAATCCGCGCTACTTCACTGCCCGCCCCGGCCGGCGTGACCTGGCCCGGGTCGACGTGCGCCAGCGTCCGGTCGACGACGCCATGCGCAGCGCCAGCCTTCGCGCATTGGGTGTCGATCTGCAACTGCCTGTCGTGTTGCCCGAGCCGGCGACGCAAGCCCTGCAGCCCATTGCACGAACGCTGACGTGCCTGTGGGTCGGCGACAAGGTGCTCTCCGAGGCCTTGATCGCCAACCTCGCGCACAATGCGCAACTGGTGCAGGACAGCAGTTACACCCTGCGCCTGCTGCTGTCGCGGGCGACCCCTTCGGCGTTCGAGCAGAACCTCGCGCAGTTGGTCCGTGAGGCCCCCAGCCTGCACGTGCTGCCACTGGAGGACCAGGCATTCTTCGTCGCCCTGCGCAACAGCAAGTACCACACGCACTATCAGGCTGCCATTGACGGTGGTGCATTCGCCGCAGCCTCGGACATCCTGCGTTACCGCATGCTGTACCACGACGGCGGACTGTACATGGATGTGGACGACACGCTGCTTGGCGCAGGAGGCTATCGACAGTTCGAGAATGGGGTCGGCGTCGGTACGCCGGGAGAGGCGCTGGACGCGGTGGAACTGGCGACAAGCCCCGATGGGCTGCTGTTGCAGCCGCCGATCAGCAACGAAACCCTGGGCATGAACTGCCTGTTCAACACCAGCTTCATCGGCAGCCACGCGGGCAATCCTACGCTGGAGGCCATTTCCGAAGAAATCCATACCAGGCTGTCGCAAACGCCGGACTTCCATACCTGGCGGCCGACATTCGCCGAGGATCCAGCGGCCTTCTATCGCTACGCCCGACGCCTCAGTGCGCTGACCGGACCGCGCGTGGTCACGGACGTGATCGACCGCCGGCTTGCCGCCCTCACCCAACTGCGCCAAGTGGCGAACCTGGGCTGCATGAAGATCGTCAATCTAGGCCTGTTCGTCGATCTGGACCGCTACACCGAACTGGTGCGCCGTCTCCTGCCACTCGACCGCCTGGCCAAGGTAGGCAGCCTGCACTCCTGGGCCAAAGGCTGATCCCGGCGTGTTTCAGCCCAATGCCAAGCGGCCCACGCGCGCGTCAGGGCGCCTGTGGGCCACTCAGCCGCGGTGCAGGCGGCTCATCAGCTCGGCCTCGGCCTGGGTCAGGCCACAGCTCTGCGTCAGTTCCTCGACGCTGGCGCCCATGCCCACCAGCTTGGCGGCCTGGGAGAAGGTGACGCTGTTGGGATCACGCTGCTCCAGTTGCAGCAGCTTCTCCGGCAACGGCGCCACCACCGCGCGCAATTCGTGAATCGCTTCGCCCATGCGCACGGTCACGTTCTGGTAGTCGTCCAGCCGCTTGGCCAGGTCCTTGATGCGCTGGTCACGCAGCGCATCGCCCTGGGCCTGCTGGGCGGCCAGCTCGCGCTGGCGCTTGCTGTAGTTGAGAAAGAACCACAGGCTCAGCGCCCACAACAACGCGAGCAAGATGACGGCAGCCTCGAAGATCACCTCAGATGTTCTCCAGCTCCGACCACTCTTCCTCGCTCATCATCTTGTCCAGCTCGACCAGAATCAGCAGTTCGCCGTTCTTGTTGCACACGCCCTGGATGAACTTGGCCGACTCTTCGTTGCCGACGTTCGGCGCGGTCTCGATCTCCGACTGACGCAGGTAGACCACTTCGGCCACGCTGTCGACCAGGATGCCGACCACCTGCTTGTCCGCCTCGATGATGACGATGCGGGTGTTGTCGGTGATGTCCGACGGCATCAGGCCGAAGCGCTGACGGGTGTCGATCACGGTGACCACGTTACCGCGCAGGTTGATGATGCCCAGCACGTAGCTTGGCGCGCCCGGAACCGGGGCGATCTCGGTGTAGCGCAGGACTTCCTGCACCTGCATCACGTTGATGCCGTAGGACTCGTTGTCCAGACGGAAGGTGACCCATTGCAGGATCGGATCTTCGGAACCTTGTGCAGACGACTTCTTCATTACCCTAGCCCTCTCAGTCCGCCGGTGGCGGTGTGCTCGTTATGGTCGCAGCAGCTGCGGCGCCGATTCAGTTGTGTGTGATGTTCATCTGCTTGACCGCGCCACTGGCGATCAGCTCGGCCAGCTCGGCAACGTCGAGCAAGGCGCACATGTGTTCGATGACCGTGCCCGCCAGCCAGGGGCGCTGACCGCGCTGGCTGCGCCATTTGATTTCCTGAGGGTCCAGGCGCAGCGAGCGGCTGACCTGATGCACGGCCAGGCCCCACTCGTAGCCCTGCACCGAAATCACGTAGTGCAGGCCTTGGCGGAAGTCGTCGCGGTAGCGGTCGGGCATCACCCAACGCGCGGTGTCCAACACCTTGAGGTTACCGGCCTGGCACGTGAGGATGCCGAGGAACCAGTCGGGCTGGCCGAACAGCGGCGTCAACTCCTGCCCTTCCAGGCTGTAGATCGAGCCCAGGCACACCAGCGGCACCGCCAGGGTCAGCCCGGCGACGTCGAACAGCAGGCACTCGAACGGCTCCGCCGCCCAGGCCGGACGACCGTCGACGGTGGCGGGGGGCACCGGCGCGCCAGGCGCCGGCAAGTGCACATCGACCAGCGGCGCGACGGGCTCGACGACCTGCGCTTGGCGCGTGGTGTCCGCGGCCAATTCACTGGCCTGAACCGGCGACGCGTCGTCCACGCTGACGTCGGTTTCAGGCGGCAGCACCGTAGGCAGAACGCGCGGCGCGGGCTCGGCGTAGGGCCGGGGCTCGACGGGACGGCGCGCATCGCGGGCCTGCTCTTCACGCACGGCAGCGGCAAATTCGTCGCTGGGGGCTTGTTCGAGCGCTGGCGCACTCGCTTCGGGCAATTCTTCGAACTCGGTGGCGTCCTGCAGCAGGCCATCGAGATAGGATTGCAACGCCAGTTGCGGCTTGCTGGTGATCTGTGGAGCGTGATTCATCAGGCCACCTGCAGGGCGTTGCGGTAAGAGAGCAGGTGCTTGAGCAGCGCCCGGTATGCGGTGACGCCACGGCTCTTGCCGTCGAACTGCGAGGGCGTGACGCCATTGCGACTGGCATCGCGCAGGCGCGTGTCGACCGGAATATAGCCCTGCCAGACCTGCTCGCCATAGGTGTCGCGCAAAAGCTTCAAGGTGCCGAGCGAGGCTTGCGTGCGGCGGTCGAACAGCGTTGGCACGATCTGATAAGGCAGCGCCTGCTTGCGCGAGCGGTTGATCATGGCCAGGGTGCCGACCATGCGCTCCAGGCCCTTGACCGCAAGAAACTCGGTTTGCACCGGAATCACCAACTGCTGGCTGGCCGCCAGCGCGTTGACCATCAGTACGCCGAGCAGCGGCGGGCTGTCGATCAGGGCAAAGTCGAAATCCTGCCACAGCTGCGCCAGACTCTTGGCGATCACCAGGCCCAGGCCGTTCTGCCCGGGCGACTGACGCTCGAGCACGGCCAGCGCCGTGCTCGAGGGCAGCAGCGAGATCCGCTCGTGGCTGGTGGGCAGCAGCAACTGCCCCGGCAGGCCCTCGGGCACGCCGCCCTTGTGCAGGAACAAGTCGTAGCAGCTGTGCTCGAGTACGTCGGGATTGTGCCCGAAATAGCTGGTCATCGAACCGTGCGGGTCGAGGTCGACGACGACCACGCGCTTGCCCGCCTCGGCCAGCAGACCGGCCAGAGCGATGGTAGTGGTGGTCTTGCCGACACCACCTTTTTGATTGGCTACTGCCCAGACTCTCATCGTGCGTTGCTTCCTCCCGACATGGGCGCAGGTCCCTGCGGGAACGGTCTATAAATTCGGTGACGGAGATTTGACGGGATCGCGCCCGGCCGTCGTGGCTGGCGAAGCTGGTGCACTTTGTGTGCCAGCACGGCGCAATGCCGCGTCCGGCGTGGCATTGGCCGTGCCCGAACCGGTCAGGCTGCGGCGCACTTCCAGGTTGCGCGAGATCACCAGCACCACCCGGCGATTGCGCGCACGGCCATCGGCGCTGTCATTGCTGGCCACCGGCTGGTATTCGCCATAGCCCACCGAGGCCATGCGCGCCGGGTCCACCCCGTCCATCGCCAGCAGGCGTACGATGCTCGCCGCGCGCGCCGAGGACAGCTCCCAGTTGGTCGGATACTGCGCGGTACGGATCGGCAGGTTGTCGGTGAAGCCTTCGACATGCACTGGGTTGGCGAACGGTTTGAGGATCTTGGCCACCTTGTCGATGATCTCGAAGGCGGTATCGCTGGGCATGGCATCGCCGCTGCCGAACAGCAACGCCGAGTTGAGCTCGATCTCGATCCACAGCTCGTTGCCACGCACGGTCATCTGGTTGGAACCGATCAGGTCGCCGAAGGCAGCGCCGATCTCGTCACTGATGGTTTTCAACGCATCAGCGCTGCTCTGGCCGAGACCGGCATCGACCTGGTCGCTGTCCTTGATCAACGGCTCGGCAGGCTTGACCGTCAGTGGACGCTCGTCGCCGATGGGAATCGGCCGCAGGCTGCGCTCGGGGTCGTTGAAGACCCCGACCAGCGCCTGGGAAATCACCTTGTACTTGCCTTCGTTGATCGAGGAAATCGAGTACATCACCACGAAGAAGGCGAACAGCAAGGTGATGAAGTCGGCGTACGAGACCAGCCAACGCTCATGGTTCTCGTGCTCCTCGGTATGACGGCGACGGCGCATGGTCTACTCCATGAAGCCTTGCAGCTTGAGCTCGATGGAACGCGGGTTCTCGCCTTCGGCGATCGACAGCAGCCCCTCCAGCAGCATCTCGCGGTAGCGCGACTGGCGCAGGACGATGGCCTTGAGCTTGTTGGCCACCGGCAGCAGCACCAGGTTGGCGCTGGCCACGCCGTAGATGGTGGCGACGAAGGCCACGGCGATGCCATTGCCCAGTTGCGACGGATCGGCCAGGTTGCCCATCACATGGATCAGGCCCATGACCGCACCGATGATGCCGATGGTCGGCGCATAGCCGCCCATGCTTTCGAAGACCTTGGCAGCCTGGATATCGCGGCTTTCCTGGGTGAGAAAATCCACCTCCAGAATGCTGCGGATCGACTCCGGTTCGGCGCCATCGACCAGCAACTGCAACCCTTTGCGGGCATAGGGGTCAGGTTCGGCATCGGCCACGCCTTCCAGGCCCAGCAGGCCTTCCTTGCGCGCGGTCAGGCTCCAGTTGACCACCCGGTCGATGCCACCGGCCAGGTCCACGCGCGGTGGAAACAGGATCCAGCGCAGAATCTGCAGCGCACGCTTGAACGCCGACAGCGGCGACTGCAGCAGCGCTGCGGCCAGGGTACCGCCCAGCACGATCAGCCCGGCAGGTCCGTTGAGCAAGGCACCGACATGGCCACCTTCAAGGAAATTGCCGCCGACGATGGCGACGAACGCCAGGATCAGGCCGATGAGGCTGAGCACGTCCATCAGACGCAGGCCTCGACCAGGTGGCGCCCGATGTCGTCCAGGCTGTATACCGCATCGGCGAGGTTGGCCTTGACGATGGCCATGGGCATGCCATAGATCACGCAACTGGCCTCGTCCTGGGCCCATACGGTGCTGCCGCCCTGCTTGAGCAGGCGCGCCCCTTCGCGGCCATCGGCGCCCATGCCGGTGAGCACCACCGAGAGCACCTTGTCGCCGTAGGTCTTGGCTGCCGAACCGAAGGTGATGTCCACACACGGCTTGTAGTTCAGGCGCTCGTCGCCAGGCAGGATCTTCACCGTGCCACGGCCATCGACCATCATCTGCTTGCCACCGGGCGCCAGCAGCGCCAGGCCAGGACGCAGCACGTCACCGTCCTCGGCTTCCTTGACGCTGATCTTGCACAGCTTGTCGAGACGCTCGGCGAAGGCCTTGGTGAAGGCGGCAGGCATATGCTGGATCAGCACGATCGGGGCCGGGAAGCTGGCCGGCAGTTGCGTCAGCACCCGTTGCAGGGCCACCGGGCCGCCGGTGGAGGTGCCGATGGCGACCAGCTTGTAGGGTTTGCGCTTGGGCGCCGGCGAGTGGCTGGCCGCCGGCGCGCTCGGACGTGTCGGGGCGGCACTGCGAACGGGCGCAGGGCTGCTGGCGACACTGCTCGGCGCTGAGCTGCTGCTCGGCGCGCTGGTCGCCGGGCTGGGCGTCGGGCTGGAGAAGCTGCTGAAACGGCGGTTGCTGCGGGAAATGGTATGCACCTTCTCGCACAGCATCTGCTTGACCTTGTCGGGGTTGCGCGAGATGTCCTCGAAGTTCTTCGGCAGGTAGTCCACGGCGCCAGCGTCCAGCGCATCGAGGGTCACGCGCGCGCCTTCGTGGGTCAGCGAAGAGAACATCAGGACCGGGGTCGGACAGCGCTGCATGATATGACGCACGGCCGTGATGCCATCCATCATCGGCATCTCGTAGTCCATGGTGATCACATCGGGCTTGAGTGCCAGCGCCTGGTCGATCGCTTCCTTGCCGTTGGTCGCGGTGCCTACGACCTGGATGGTCGGGTCCGCCGAGAGGATTTCAGAGACACGGCGGCGGAAGAAACCGGAATCATCCACCACCAGGACCTTGACTGCCATAAACACTCCATTAGACGGCGCAACCGCCAGGTCGCGCCGCCGAAATCAAATACGCCGGGCGGCGTAACGCTTGAGCATGCTCGGAACGTCGAGGATCAGCGCGATACGACCGTCGCCGGTGATGGTGGCGCCGGACATGCCCGGAGTGCCCTGGAGCATCTTGCCCAATGGCTTGATCACCACCTCTTCCTGGCCCACCAACTGGTCGACCACGAAGCCGATGCGCTGGGTGCCGACCGACAGGATCACCACGTGCCCTTCGAGTTGCTCCTCATGTTGCTGGTCCTGGACCAGCCAACGCTTGAGGTAGAACAACGGCAGCGCCTTGTCGCGCACGATCACCACTTCCTGGCCATCGACCACGTTGGTGCGCGACAGGTCCAGGTGGAAGATCTCGTTGACGTTGACCAGCGGGAAGGCGAAGGCCTGGTTGGCCAGCATCACCATCAGCGTCGGCATGATCGCCAGGGTCAGCGGCACCTTGATCACGATCTTCGAGCCCTGGCCCTTGGCCGAGAAGATGTTGATCGAGCCGTTGAGCTGGGAAATCTTGGTCTTGACCACGTCCATGCCGACACCGCGGCCAGACACGTCGGAGATCTCGGTCTTGGTCGAGAAGCCCGGGGCGAAGATCAGGTTGTAGCAGTCCGACTCGCTCAGGCGGTCGGCCGCGTCCTTGTCCATCAGGCCCTTTTCCACGGCCTTGGCGCGCAGCACGTTGGGGTCCATGCCCTTGCCGTCGTCGGAGATCGACAAGAGGATATGGTCGCCCTCCTGCTCGGCCGACAGCACCACCCGACCGGTGCGCGCCTTGCCGGACGCCTCGCGCTCCTCGGGGGTCTCGACGCCGTGGTCGACGGCGTTGCGCACCAAGTGCACCAACGGGTCGGCGAGGGCCTCGACCAGGTTCTTGTCCAGGTCGGTCTCTTCGCCGACCAGTTCCAGGTTGATCTCTTTCTTGAGCTGGCGGGCGAGGTCGCGAACCAGGCGCGGGAAGCGGCCGAAGACTTTCTTGATCGGCTGCATGCGCGTCTTCATGACCGCGGTCTGCAGGTCGGCGGTGACCACGTCGAGGTTCGACACGGCCTTGGACATGGCCTCGTCGCCGCTGTTCAGGCCCAGGCGCACCAGGCGGTTACGCACCAGCACCAGTTCGCCGACCATGTTCATGATCTCGTCCAGGCGTGCCGTATCGACGCGCACCGTGGTTTCCGCTTCGCTGGCGCCATGCTTGTCGGCGGCCGGCGCCGCAGCGCGTGCCGGGGCGGCGGCAGCGGGCTTGGCGGCGGCGGCCGGTGCAGGCTTGGCCACCGGCTTGCTTTCAGCCTTGGCCGCAGGCGTTGGTGCCACAGCAGTCGCAGCAGCAGGTGCCTCGGCAGCTACGGCGTCACCGCTGAACTTGCCTTTGCCGTGCAACTGGTCCAGCAGCGCTTCGAATTCGTGGTCGGTGATGTGCTCGCCGGCAGGCTCGGCGGCGGGCGCGCCGGCGGCGGCTTCAGCCTTGGGCAGCCCATCGGCGGCGAAGGTACCCTTGCCGTGCAATTGGTCGAGTAGGGCCTCGAATTCGCTGTCGGTGATTTCGTCGCTGGCCGGCGATACTGCCGCAGGCGTGTCGCTCTCGGCCACGTCCGGCGAGAACTGGCCCTTGCCATGCAACTGATCGAGCAGCGACTCGAATTCGGCGTCGGTGATTTCGTCGGCATTGCCGGAGGCAGCCTCGACCGGCGCCTGCTCGGCCGCTTCGGCCTGGGCCTTGACCGCATCCAGGGAGTCGAGCAACTGCTCGAACTCGGTATCGGTGATGTCTTCGCTGGCCGCTGGCGGCTCGACCGCCGCCGGCGCTTCGACCACGGCGGGCGCGGCGACATCCTCACCGGCAGGTTCGGCCAGGCGTGCCAGCGCTGCCAGCAGTTCCGGCGTGGCGGGGGTGATCTCGCTGCGCTCGCGGACCTGGCCGAACATGCTGTTGACCGTGTCCAGTGCTTCGAGCACCACATCCATCAACTCGGCGTCGACCCGACGCTCACCCTTGCGCAGGATGTCGAAGACGTTCTCGGCAATGTGGCAGCACTCCACCAGCTCGTTGAGCTGGAGGAAGCCGGCGCCCCCTTTTACAGTGTGAAAACCGCGAAATATGGCGTTGAGCAGGTCCGCATCATCGGGCCGGCTTTCCAGCTCGACCAGTTGCTCGGACAGTTGCTCGAGGATTTCGCCGGCTTCTACCAGGAAATCCTGAAGGATTTCTTCATCGGCGCCGAAGCTCATTAAACGTGCTCCCTAAAAACCCAGGCTGGATAGCAGATCGTCGACATCGTCCTGACCGGACACGACGTCTTCACGCTTATCGGCATGAATCTGCGGACCTTCACCCCGGGCTGGATGTTTTTCTTCATCTTTTTCAGCACGCAATTGATCGTGGTCATGTTCGATACCGGCAAAGCGGTCGACTTGACTGGCCATCAACACGAGTTTGAGCAGATTGCTTTCGACCTCGGCGACCAACGCGGTGACCCGCTTGATCACCTGCCCGGTCAGGTCTTGGTAGTCCTGGGCGAGCAGAATGTCGTTGAGGTGACCGGCCACCTTGCGGTTGCCTTCGGCGCTGTGCGTCAGGAAACCGTCGACGCGCTTGACCAACTCGCGAAACTCGGTGGCCGGCACTTCGCGACGCATGAAGCGCTGCCAATCGGCCGACAACGTCTGCGCCTCGGCCGACAGGTCGTTGAGCACGGGCGTGCTCTCCTCGACCAGGTCCATGGTGCGGTTGGCCGCGTTCTCGGTCAGGCGGACCACGTAGGACAGCCGTTCGGTGGCGTCGGTGATCTGCGACACTTCCTCGGCCTGCGGCATGCGCGGGTCGATCTGGAAGCTGACGATGGCGCTGTGCAGCTCACGGGTCAGCTTGCCGACCTCTTGATACAAGCCACGGTCTCGGGTCTGGTTGAGCTGATGGATCAGCTGCACCGCCTCGCCGAACTGGCCGCGCTCAAGGCTCTGCACCAGTTGTTCGGCATGCTTCTTCAGGGTCGACTCGAACTCCCCCAAAGAATCTTTTTTTGATTCCATAGCGCCCCCAGACATGCTTCAGCCGTTGACGCGTTCGAAGATCTTCTCGATCTTTTCTTTGAGCACCTGCGCGGTGAATGGCTTGACTACATAGCCGTTGACCCCGGCCTGAGCCGCTTCGATGATCTGCTCGCGCTTGGCCTCGGCCGTCACCATCAGCACGGGAATCCCCTTGAGCCGGTCGTGGGCGCGCACCTTGCGCAGCAGATCGATGCCGGACATGCCGGGCATGTTCCAGTCGGTCACCAGGAAGTCGTAGTGGCCACTTTCGAGCATCGGCAACGCCGTGACGCCGTCGTCGGCCTCTTCGGTGTTGGTGAAGCCCAGATCACGCAACAGGTTCTTGATGATCCGCCGCATCGTCGAGAAGTCGTCAACGATGAGGATTTTCATGTCTTTGTTCAATTAGACCTCCAAGCAGTCTTAAACGCGCTCGTCTCACAAGCGCGCGCTCAATCAATTCGGCACCACGTACAACGACTGCAGCGAATCGGGGCTCAGCGTGCCCGCCATTCTCCCAGGCGGCTGCGCAGACGCGCCGCGCACTGGCTGTGCAACTGGCTCACGCGCGATTCACTGACCCCCAGCACTTCCCCGATCTCCTTGAGGTTCAGTTCCTCGTCGTAGTACAGGGCCAGGACCAGACGCTCGCGCTCCGGCAGGTTGGCGATCGCATCGGTCAGCGCGGCCTGGAAGCGCTCGTCTTCCAGATCGCGCGACGGCTCGACCTGACCACTGACCCCATCCTCGTGCAGCCCCTCGTGTTCGCCGTCCTGCAGCAGGTCGTCGAAACTGAACAGACGGCTGCCCAAGGTATCGTTCAGGATCCCGTAATAATCGTCGAGACCCAATTGGAGTTCGGCAGCAACCTCGTGATCTTTAGCGTCACGACCGGTTCTTGCTTCGACGCAGCGAATCGCGTCGCTGACCATACGCGTGTTGCGGTGCACCGAACGCGGCGCCCAGTCGCCCTTGCGCACCTCATCGAGCATCGCACCGCGGATGCGAATACCGGCGTAGGTCTCGAAGCTCGCGCCCTTGCTGGCGTCGTATTTGTTAGCCACCTCCAGCAAACCGATCATGCCGGCCTGGATCAGGTCTTCGACCTGCACGTTGGCCGGCAGGCGCGCCAGCAGATGGTAGGCAATACGCTTGACCAGCGGCGCATAGCGCTCGACCAGCTCGTATTGGGCGTCCTTGGAGGCTTTGCTGTACATCTTGAAACCGCTCGCGTTCATAGCACCGGTCCCGCGCTGGTGGGTTGCACCAGGCGCTCGACGAAGAATTCCAGGTGGCCGCGCGGGTTGGCCGGCAACGGCCAGCTGTCGACCTTCTGCGCAATGGCTTTGAATGCCAGGGCGCACTTGGAGCGCGGGAACGCCTCGTAGACTGCGCGCTGCTTCTGTACCGCCTTGCGCACGCATTCGTCATAGGGCACGGCGCCGACGTACTGCAAGGCAACGTCGAGGAAGCGGTCGGTGACCTTGGTCAGCTTGGCGAACAGGTTGCGCCCTTCCTGCGGGCTCTGCGCCATGTTGGCCAGGACGCGGAAGCGGTTCATGCCGTAATCGCGGTTGAGCAGCTTGATCAAGGCGTAGGCGTCGGTGATCGAGGTGGGCTCGTCGCACACCACCAGCAGCACTTCCTGGGCGGCGCGCACGAAGCTGACCACCGAGTCACCGATGCCCGCAGCGGTGTCGATCACCAGCACATCGAGGTTGTCGCCGATTTCGCTGAACGCCTGAATCAGCCCGGCATGCTGTGCCGGCGCCAGGTGCACCATGCTCTGGGTGCCGGAGGCCGCTGGCACGATGCGCACACCGCCCGGCCCCTGCAGGAGCACATCGCGCAACTCGCAGCGCCCCTCGATGACGTCGGCCAGGGTGCGTTTGGGCGTGAGCCCCAGCAGCACATCGACGTTGGCCAGACCCAGGTCGGCGTCCAGCAACATGACCCGGCGGCCGAGCTCGGCCAGTGCCAGGGACAGGTTCACTGAAACGTTGGTCTTGCCGACGCCACCTTTGCCACCGGTGACGGCGATCACCTGTACGGGATGCATGCTACCCATGTCTGTTATTTACCTTGTCTCGCGTGGGACTTGCCCACTTGAAGGGTCGCTGTCGACTCCCGGGCGCCGTGCATCGTCAACCTACGCGCTTGTCGGGATTGTGGTAGAGATCAGCGAACATGTCGGCCATGGCCTCCTCGCTGGGATCTTCCTGCAACTGCACACTGACAGCGCGACTGACCAATTGGTGCCGGCGCGGCAGCTGTAGATCGTCAGGAATGCGCGGACCATCGGTGAGATAGGCCACGGGCAGTTCATGACTGATGGCCAGACTCAGCACTTCGCCGAGGCTGCCGGTTTCGTCGAGCTTGGTCAGGATGCACCCGGCCAGGCCACAGCGCTTGTAGCTGTGGTAGGCGGCGGTAAGCACCTGCTTCTGGCTGGTGGTGGCCAGTACCAGGTAGTTGCGCGCGGCGATGCCGCGCCCGGCCAGCGACTCGAGCTGCATGCGCAGGGCCGGGTCGCTGGCCTGCAGGCCGGCGGTATCGATCAGCACCACGCGCTTGCGCAGCAGCGGTTCCAGGGCTTGGGCCAGCGATTGGCCCGGGTCGACGTAGGTCACCGGCACGTTGAGGATGCGGCCCAGGGTCTTGAGCTGCTCCTGCGCACCGATGCGGTAGCTGTCCATGCTCACCAGCGCCAGGTTGTGCGCGCCATACTTGAGCACGTAGCGCGCCGCCAGCTTGGCCAGGGTGGTGGTCTTGCCCATGCCGGCCGGACCGACCATGGCGATCACCCCACCCTCTTCCAGCGGCTCGACCTCCGGCACCTGGATCAAGCGCGCCAGATGCGCCAGGACCATGCGCCAGGCCTGGCGCGGCTCGTCGATCTCGCCGGCCAGTTGCAGCAGCTCGCGGGCGATCGGACCGGACAGGCCCAGGCGCTGCAAGCGCCGCCAGAGATTGGCCTGCTGGGGCTTGTTGCCCTGCAGTTGGCCCCAGGCGAGCGAGCCGAGCTGCACTTCGAGCAATTCGCGCAGGCCCGAGAGCTCGGAGCGCATGGCGTCGAACACGCGGCGATCGACGCCCGACACGGCCGCAGCCGGCGCGGCAGCGGGCGCCTCGACATGCGGCTCGACCAGCGGTTCAGAGGCGGTCAGCGAAAGGCCGGCGAACAGTTGACGGTTGCCCGCCTCGACGTCGCCACGCCCGTCCAGTTCGGCCTGGGCGGTAGCGATACGCGATTGGGTCTTGCGCAGCTCGTCTTCCAGCTCCAGGTTGGGCACGCGCGGGGCCAGGGCGGACAGTGTGTAGTCCAGCGCGGCCGTGAGCTCGACACCACCGGCAATGCGCCGGTTGCCGATGATCGCGGCATCGGCACCAAGCTCATCGCGGACCAGTTTCATGGCCTGACGCATGTCGGCGGCGAAAAAACGCTTAACTTGCATAACCCACTACCTCAGCCGTTAGGGCCCACGGTGGCAACGATGGTGACTTGCTTGTTGTCCGGTATTTCCTGGTAGGCCAGCACGTGCAGATTGGGCACGGCCAGACGACCGAATCTCGACAGCATGGCGCGGATGGGACCGGCCACCAGGAGAATGGCCGGCTGGCCCTGCATCTCCTGGCGCTGCGCCGCCTCGATGAGCGAACGCTGCAGCTTCTCGGCCATGCTCGGCTCCAGGAGAACACCGTCTTCCTGACCTTGCCCGGCCCGTTGCAGACTATTGAGCAAGATCTGTTCCAACCTGGGCTCCAAGGTGATCACAGGCAGCTCGGACTCAGTGCCTACAATGCTTTGCACGATGGCGCGGGACAAGCCGACCCGCACCGAGGCCACCAGCGCGGCGGTATCTTGACTCTTGGCCGCATTGTTGGCGATGGCTTCGGCAATGCTGCGGATGTCACGCACCGGCACCTGCTCGGAGAGCAACGCCTGCAAGACCTTGAGCAGCCCCGACAAGGAAATGACGCCTGGCACCAGTTCCTCTGCAAGTTTGGGCGAGGCTTTGGCCAGCACTTGCAGCAACTGCTGGACCTCTTCGTGGCCGATCAGCTCGTGGCAGTGCTTCTGCAGAATCTGGTTCAGGTGCGTGGCAACCACGGTACTGGCATCGACCACCGTATAGCCCAGCGACTGCGCCTGGGCGCGCTGGGCGACATCGATCCACACCGCCTCCAGGCCGAAGGCCGGGTCGCGCGCAGCGATACCGTTGAGGCTGCCGAACACTTGACCGGGGTTGATGGCCAACTCGCGGTCCGGATAGATCTCGGCCTCGGCCAGGATCACGCCCATCAGCGTGAGACGGTAAGCGCTGGGCTGCAGGTCGAGGTTGTCGCGAATGTGCACGGTGGGCATGAGGAAGCCCAGGTCCTGGGACAGCTTCTTGCGCACGCCCTTGATCCGCGCCAGCAGTTGCCCGCCCTGGTTGCGGTCGACCAGGGGAATCAGCCGATAGCCGACCTCCAGACCGATCATGTCGATCGGTGTGACGTCGTCCCAGCCCAACTCCTTGGTTTCCATCGCACGCTGCGGCGAAGGCAGCAGATCCTGCTGGCGCTGGGCCTCCTGCAGGGCCGTCTGCTTGGCCTTCTGCTGCTTCTTCCACACCAGGTAAGCGCCGCCGCCGGCCAGCAGGCCGAGGCTGAGGAAGGCGATGTGCGGCATGCCCGGCACCAGGCCCATGACCACCATCAAGCCGCCGGAGACGGCCAGCGCCTTGGGCGAGTCGAACATCTGCCGGTTGATCAGCTTGCCCATGTCCTCGGAGCCCGAGGCGCGGGTGACCATGATCGCGGCGGCGGTGGACAGCAGCAGCGACGGCAACTGCGCCACCAAACCGTCACCGATGGTGAGCAGCGCGTAGACCTTGCCGGCATCGCTGAAGCTCATGCCGTGCTGGAGCATGCCGATGAGCATGCCGCCGATGAGGTTGATGAACAGGATCAGCAGGCCAGCGACGGCGTCGCCCCGGACGAATTTGCTGGCACCGTCCATCGAGCCGTAGAACTCGGCCTCCTGGGCCACTTCGGCACGACGCGCCTTGGCCTGGGCCTGGTCGATCAGGCCGGCGTTGAGGTCGGCGTCGATGGCCATCTGCTTGCCGGGCATGGCGTCCAGGGTGAAACGCGCGCTCACTTCCGAGATACGCCCGGCACCTTTGGTCACCACCACGAAGTTGATGATCATGAGGATGGCGAACACCACCGCACCGACCACGTAGTTGCCACCGATCACCACTTCGCCGAACGCCTGGATCACCTTGCCCGCCGCGCCATGCCCTTCCTGGCCGTGGAGCATCACCACGCGCGTGGAGGCCACGTTCAGCGCCAGACGCAGCAGCGTGGCCACCAGCAGGATGGTCGGGAAGGCGGCGAAGTCCAGCGGGCGCAGGGCGTACACGCAGACCAGCAACACCACGATGGACAGGGCGATGTTGAAGGTGAAGAACACGTCGAGCAGGAACGGCGGGATGGGCAACATCATCATTGCCAGCATCACCAGCAGCAACAGCGGCACACCCAGGTTCCCCCGGCCTAGACCGGCCAGGTTATTGCGGGCGTTGCTGAGTAACTGAGCGCGATCCACCGGGTATCCTCTTCGAGCAGAAACTTGACGCCTGGACAGCGCCTGGGCGGTGCTCTGCAAGAAGCTTTCCAACTTTGCCTGGGATGCGATAGGGCGTGGTCCCGGTGGGGGCGGCGGTTCGCCGCAGCGCCCTAGCGGTGACCGAGCGGGACGCTCTGCGACACGCTCAACTGTCGCGGCGAAGATCTGGCGGAATCGGCAGGTCCTTGTTCAGCGGATCCGGGGCCTTGCCGCGTCCCGAGCGGTACTGGCGAATCTGGAAGACGTAGGCCAACACCTGCGCCACGGCCAGGTACAGGCCCGCCGGAATCTCGTTTTCCAGCTCGGTGGAGTAGTAGATCGCCCGCGCCAGCTCGGGCGACTCGAGGATCTGCACCTTGTGCTCCTGGCCGATCTCGCGAATCTTCAAGGCCAGGAAATCCGTGCCTTTGGCCAGCAGCAGCGGCGCCGAACCGCCCTTTTCCGGGTCGTACTTCAGGGCCACGGCATAGTGGGTCGGGTTGGTGATGATGACGTCGGCTTCCGGCACCGCCGCCATCATGCGCCGCTGAGAAGCCTCGCGCTGCAACTGACGAATACGCTGCTTGACCTCGGGCTTGCCCTCCATGTCCTTGTACTCATCGCGCACCTCCTGCTTGGTCATCTTCAACTTCTTGTGCGTCTGCCAAAGCTGGAACGGCACATCCGCCAGGGCGATCAGCAGCAACCCCGACGCCATCCACAACGCGCTCCACCCGACCACCTGGACGCTGTGAATGATCGCCTGCTCCAGCGGCTCCTTGGCGATCGCCAGCAATGCCTCGCGGTCGTTGGTCAACACCACCAGCGCGACCACCAACACCAGGCAGAACTTGGCCAGCGCCTTGAACAGTTCGGTCAGCGAATTGAGCGAGAACATGCGCTTGATCCCCGACAACGGGTTCATTCGGCTGAACTTGGGCTGCAACAGCGAACCGGAAAAGATGAAGCCCCCCAGCACGACGGGCATCACCAGCGACAGCACGAACAGCAGCACCAGCACCGGCTGAGTGGCCCAGATGGCCATCTTGCCCGAGGCCATGAGGAACGCGCCCATCGAGCGCTCGTCCACCAGCACTTCGCGCGACAGGGTGAAGTTCATGCGCATCAGGGTCATCAGCGTCTCGGCCAGATAGCCGCCGAAGGCCAGCAAGGCACCGGCGCCGCCAAGGGTGATGGCGAAGGTGTTGAGCTCCTTGGAACGCGCGATCTCGCCTTTTTCGCGGGAGTCGCGCTTGCGTTTGTCGGTGGGTTCCTCGGTCTTGTCCTGACCGCTCTCGCTCTCGGCCATGCTCAGCGCACCCGTGCCAGCTCACGCAGCCACTGCAAGGCCTCGCTGGCCAGCTGCTGATAGTGGGAAAGGATATCGGCCAGGCCGACCCAGAATACGCCGAGCCCCAGCACCAGGGTCAGCGGAAAACCGATGGAGAAGATATTGAGTTGCGGCGCCGCGCGGGTCATCACGCCGAAGGCGATGTTGACCACCAGCAGCGCGGTGATCACCGGCAGGATCAACACCACCCCCGCACCCAGCACCCACCCCAGGCGACCGGCGATATCCCAGAAGTGCTCGACCACCAGCGCGTTGCCGATCGGCAAGGTGGTGAAGCTCTCGGTGAGCACCTCGATGACCACCAGGTGGCCGTTCATCAACAGGAACAGCACGCTCACCAGCATGGTCAGGAACTGGCCGACCACCGCCACGTTGACGCCGTTGGCGGGGTCGATCATCGAGGCCATGGCCATGCCCATCTGAATCGCCACGATCTGGCCGGCGATGACGAAGGCCTGGAACAGCATCTGCAACGAAAAGCCGAACAGTGCGCCGACGATGATCTGCTCGGCGCACAGCAGCACGCCGCGCAGGCTCAGGGGCTCGAACTCGGGCATCGGCGGCAGGCCGGGCACTATCACCACGGTGATCGCCAGCGCCGCGTACAGGCGAATGCGCGCAGGTAGCATGCGGGTACCGAACACGGGCATGGTCATCAGCACCGCGGTGACCCGAAACAGCGGCAGGATGAAGGTGGCGACCCAGGTGCCGATCTGCGCAGCGGTCAGCTCGAGCATGCGCCGCTCACCCGATCAACTGCGGAATGCCGCTGTACAGGCCGGTCATGTACTCCATGAACTTCTGCACCAGCCACGGCCCGACCACGATCAGCGTGACCAGCATCACCAGCAGGCGCGGCAGGAAGCTCAGGGTCTGTTCGTTGATCTGCGTGGCGGCCTGGAAGATCGCCACCACCAGGCCGACCAGCAAGCTGGGCACCACCAGCACGGCCACCATCATGGCGGTCAGCCAGAGCGCCTCGCGAAACAGGTCGACTGCGATTTCCGGGGTCATGCGACACCTCCTGGAGCGGGCTCAGACACCGCCGAAACTGCCGGCCAGCGTACCCATGATCAACGCCCAGCCATCGACCAGGACGAACAGCATGATCTTGAACGGCAGCGAAATGATCAACGGCGAGAGCATCATCATGCCCATCGCCATCAGCACACTGGCGACCACCATGTCGATGATCAGAAACGGGATGAAGATCATGAAGCCGATCTGGAACGCGGTCTTGAGCTCCGAGGTGACGAACGCCGGGACCAGAATGGTCAGCGGCGCCTGGTCGGGGCTGGCGATGTCGGTGCGCTTGGACAGGCGCATGAACAGGTCCAGGTCACTCTGCCGGGTCTGCGCCAGCATGAAGTCCTTCAGCGGGCCCTGGGCCTTGTCGATCGCCTGCTGGGCGGTCATCTGCTCGTTCAGGTAGGGCTGCAGGGCATCGCGGTTCACCCGGTCGAACACCGGCGCCATGATGAACATCGTCAGGAACAGCGCCATGCCGGTCAGCAACTGGTTCGAGGGCGTCTGCTGCAGGCCCAGGGCCTGACGCAGGATGGAGAAGACGATGATGATGCGGGTGAAGCTGGTCATCAGAATGACGAACGCTGGAATGAAGCTCAGCGCCGTCATGATCAGCAAAATCTGCAGGCTGACCGAATATTCCTGTTGGCCGTTCGGCCCGTTGCTCAAGGTGATGGCCGGGATCGACAACGGATCGGCGGCCAAGGCCAGCGGCGCGGCCAGCAGCAGCGCCAGGGTCAGGATCGTGCGCAACGCGCGGTTCATCGGCGGTTGTCCTTGTCGTGCTTGCCATCCTTGCCCATCAATTCGAGCAGGCGCTGGGCAAACTCCGGCGCGGCCTGGCGCGCGCTGTCCGGCACCGGCACGGGTTCGGCCAGCACATGCAGGGCTTCGATGCTGCCAGGGCTGTGACCGATGAGAATCTGCTCCTTGCCCACCTGCACCAGCACCAGCCGATCCCGCGGCCCCAGGGCTCGGCTGCCGAGGATCTCGATGACCTGGCCGCCACGCGGTTGCGCCAGTTGCATGCGCCGCAGCAACCAGGCCAGCAGGAAGATCACCCCGACCACCAACAGCAGGCCCAGGACCATCTGCGCCAGTTGTCCGCTCAGGCTGTCAGGCGCGGGGGCCGTGGCGGGCGCCGGCGCGACGGCAGCGCTGGCCAGCACCGCCTCGCTGGCGAGCAGGGCCGCGCAGGCGCCCAGGGCGCGAATCATGGCCTTCACTCAGCGCAGCTTCTTGATGCGTTCGCTTGGGCTGATCACGTCGGTCAGGCGGATGCCGAACTTCTCGTTGACCACCACAACCTCGCCGTGCGCGATCAGGGTACCGTTGACCAGTACGTCGAGCGGCTCACCGGCCAGGCGGTCGAGCTCGATCACCGAGCCCTGGTTCAGTTGCAACAGGTTGCGGATGCTGATTTCCGTGGCGCCCACTTCCATCGAGATGCTCACCGGAATGTCCAGGATCACATCCAGGTTCGGGCCTTCGAGGCTGACGTTCTCGTTCGGCCGTGGCGAGCTGGCGAACTCTTCCATCGGCAAGCGACCGGGGCCGGAGGCGCGTCCGGCATCGGCGGCCAGCAGCGCGTCGATGTCAGCCTGGCCGGCATCGCCGGTCTCTTCCAGGGCCGCGGCCCACTCATCGGCCAGGGCCTGTTCCTCCGGGGAGGTGATCTCGTTTTCGTTAGCCATAAAGTCCTCGACAAGCTTTCAATGCGTTGTACGATCGCGCCGCCGTCAGCGGCGCTCGATCGGATCGATGATCTGCAGCGACAGGGTGCCCTTGTGCGAGCCCAGCCGGGCCTTGAACGACGGCACACCATTGGCGCGCAGCACCAGGTTTTCAGGCAGCTCCACCGGGATCACGTCGCCGGGCTGCATGTGCAGGATGTCGCGCAGCTTGAGCTGGCGACGGGCGACGGTGGCCGAGAGCGGCACGCTGACGTCCAGCACGTCTTCGCGCAGGGCCTTGACCCAGCGCTCGTCCTGGTCGTCGAGGTCGGACTGGAAGCCCGCGTCGAGCATCTCGCGCACCGGTTCGATCATCGAATAGGGCATGGTCACGTGCAGGTCGCCGCCACCGCCATCGAGCTCGATGTGGAACGTCGACACCACCACCGCTTCGCTGGGCCCGACGATGTTGGCCATGGCCGGGTTGACCTCGGAGTTCATGTACTCGAAGTTCACCGGCATGATGGCCTGCCAGGCTTCCTTGAGGTCGACGAAGCACTGGTCCAGCACCATGCGCACCACGCGCAGTTCGGTGGGGGTGAATTCACGGCCTTCGATCTTGGCGTGGCGGCCGTCGCCGCCGAAGAAGTTGTCCACCAGCTTGAACACCAGCTTGGCGTCGAGGATGAACAGCGCCGTGCCACGCAGCGGCTTGATCTTGACCAGGTTGAGGCTGGTGGGCACGTACAGCGAATGCACGTACTCACCGAACTTCATCACCTGCACGCCACCCACGGCCACATCGGCCGAGCGGCGCAGCAGGTTGAACATGCTGATGCGGGTGTAGCGGGCAAAGCGCTCGTTGATCATTTCCAGGGTCGGCATGCGACCGCGAACGATCCGATCCTGGCTGGTCAGGTCGTAGCTCTTGACGCTGCCAGGCTCGGCTGCGCTCTCGGTCTGTACCAGCCCATCGTCGACGCCATGCAACAGGGCATCGATCTCATCCTGGGACAGCAGGTCCTGCACGGCCATCGGTCGGCTCCTACTGCAATACGAAATTGGTGAACAGCAGCTGGTCGATGACCGGCTTGCCGACTTCCTTCTGCGCCACTTCCTGGACCACCGCGGTGGCCTTCTGGCGCAACATTTCCTCGCCCACGGCGCTGCTGGCCAGGCTGTCGAAGCCCTGACCGGAGAACATCATCACCAGGTTGTTGCGAATCACCGGCATGTGCACCTTGAGGGCATCGAGGTCGGCCTGGTTGCGGCCCTGCATGGTGATGCTGACCTGCATGTAGCGCTGCCGCCCGTTCTGGTTGAAATTGACCACGAAGGCCGGTGCCAGCGGCTCGTAGATTGCAGGGGGCTTGACGTTGGCCTGCGCAGGATCCGCCGCCGGTGCGGGTTCGCTCTTGTGCATGACGAACCAGGTGGCGCCCACCGACAGGCCAACGGCCAGCAGCAAGGCCAGTACCACCAACAGGATCAGCTTGAGTTTGCCTTTAGTGGCGGGGTCTTTGACTGCGTCGCTCTTCGCCATGCCAATAATCCGTCGTCCATCGTGGTTTCAAGAAAGGATGACGAGGCTTGAGCAAGTGTTATGCCAGATCTGTCGGACTGTCTGCAGACGCGGCTCAGGCCGCGCCTGCAGGAACGTCAGGCGTAATAGTCGACCGCACTGTCGCCGATCACCACCTGCTGCTCGGCAGGCCGAGCGGTGTCGCCCGGCTCGGCGTTGTCGCCGCCCTCCCCGGCCCGCCGCGCCGCGACACCGGAGAAGTTCGAGCTCCCCTGCTGCGCCTGCTGTTGCTGCTGGCGTGACTGATCGGCAACGTTGACGTCAGGCTGGGCCAGGCCCTGCTGGGCGAACAGCTCGCGCAGGCGGTGCAATTGGCTGTCGAGGGTATCGCGCACGCCGGCGTGGCCACTGATGAAGGTGATCTGGGTGGCTTGGTCCGCCGCCACGTTGACGCGGATGTCCAGGCGACCGAGCTCGGCCGGCTCAAGCTGGATATCGGCGGACTTGAGGTTCTGACTCGACAAGTACATGACCCGGTTGACCAGCCCCTCGCTCCAGGCCCCCTGGTTCATGACCAGGGGCTGCTGCAGCGGGTTGCTCGGGGCCACGGCGTTGGCAGTCTTTGGCGTGACGGCCTGGGTCAGGTTGGCCAGACGGTTGGCGAAGTCATCGACACGGGTGTCGCTGTCGGCTTTCTTGACGTCCTTCAAACCAGTTGAAAGCAGTTCAGAGAAACCCTTCTCGCCATGCTGGGTTTGACCGCGCGGCGACTCGCCCTCGGCTTCTACCAGCAGATTCGCCAAGGTATTGACAGTGCCCGATGCACTGGCGTCCTGTCCTGGCGTCTTTTCGTTCTGGGACGAGGCATGCGTAGAGGTCGTGCCTTTGGCCTGGGCACTCTGTTCGAGGGCCAAGCGCAAGGTCGGCATGTTCGCCAAGGGGTCGGCTTCGGGATCGAAGTCGCCATCTGCCGGTTTTTCCTCTGTGCCAGGCGCCGGCGCCGCCGCTGCCTGGGCAGTGGCCACAGGAGGCTGGACCGCCGCCTGAAGCACTGGCGCGACCGCCTCGGCCTGGGCCTGGATCAACTGCGCCCCGGTCTGGGCGTCGGTGACCTGCCCCGCCACCAAATTGGCGTTGACCGATCCGGGTTCGACGGGGTGATCTTCAGCGTTGCCGGTCGAAGCCTGCACATCGTCTTCGGCAGGCGCTGACGGGCCGTCGCGGTCTTGGGCCTTTTGCTCGGTGCGCGCAGGGGCCTGGTCGCGAGCCGCTGGCAAGGGCTTGCCATTGACGGCAAGGGCTGCGGGCTTGTCATTGCCGCCTTTGCCGCTGGGTGCAAAATCGACTTTGTCCTTCGGTGCCGCTTGGACCGGCTTGTCGGCGCGCATCGCGGGCTGATTGCGCTGCTGACGGGCCATCAGTTGGTCGAAGCCGCCGCCCTGTAAACCCGGCGCCTGCGCAGGTTTTTCCGGCACTGCCGTGCTTGGCCGCGAGGCAGGGCTGGCGTGGCCGGGTTGCAGCAAGGGGTTGGATGCGACAGGCATTGAAACTCTCCACGCCAGGGCAGCGAAAGGGGTGACTGGCCATGGATAAGCAAAACTCGCGCCAGCTTTGCCTTCAACCAGCGGCAATACGTTCGCGCTCGCCCCGATAGAACCGCTGGACCTCGACGAATTCCAGATCGATGCGGTTGATCAGGTCCTCGATGCCATACAACGGTTGCTGCCTCACGCGCTCTTCGAGCTGCTGGCAGAGCTGGGCCAGACCCACCGCACCCATGTTGCTGCTGCTGCCCTTGAAGCTATGTGCCGCCATGCCCAGCGTCTGCGCGTCCTTGGCCAGATGCAATTGACTCAGGCGCAGTTCGGAGTCTTCCAGAAAGGTCTCGAGCAGTTGCAGGTAGCCATCTTCCATGACCTCCCGCAGGTCGCTCAGCACCTTGTAGTCGATATGTTCGTGTGTCACTTGCTCGCTCCTTGATCAAGCCTGCCTGCGCCCGGATTCAACCCGTCACTTTACCAACCGAATTCGACCCGTGCCCGCCGTCCGTCGTCGAGCCACTGTGCACGTACGCCCAAGCGTCTGACCAGATGCAGGCCGCGACCGCTGAGGCTGTGATGCGCCGCAGAATGGGCCAGCACGTCGTCGATATCAAAACCCGTGCCACTGTCGCTGACCTCAAGCGTCAGACGCCCACCGTCGGCGATGGGTTCAACCTTCAACTCGATGCGCACGAACCCTTCGCGCAAACTGGCCAAACGTCGATCACGTTCGCGGTAGTACTCGGCAAAGCCTTGCGCATCGGTTTTCTGGCGCGAATCGAGGCCGAGCACGCCATGCTCCAGGGCATTGGTATACAGCTCGCCCAACACGCTGTGCAGCACCCCGCTGCTGGCGCGCAGGCCGTCGATCTCCTGCAGCAATTGCAGCAGATAGGGCAGCGGGTCGAAGCGCTTGAGGCTGTCGGCGTGCAGCACCAGCGACAAGGACCAGTCCAGCGGACTGCTGCGGTGGTTGTCGAGGGTTGGCGGCTCGAGCGGCAGGCGTTCGTCGCGCGGTAGCATCGCGATGTCGCACAGGCTGATATCGTCACGCGGCCGCCCGCCGAAACGCGCCAACGCCTGCATCACCTCGTCGAACAAGTGCCGCGGCTCACGGTTGGCCTTCAGCACCTCGCTCAAGCGCTCGACGCCGAACAGCCGGTCCTGGGCATCGCCCGTCTCGATCACGCCATCGGAGAGCAATAGCAAACGCTCACCCAAGGCCATGGGCATGACCACAGTGGTGTCATCGAACTGTTCAGGCGCGAGGATGCCAAGCGGCAGATGCCGGGACGGCAATGTCGCCAGGACCTGCCCGTGCGCAGTGAGGTGATAGGCATCAGGCATGCCCCCGTTCCAGACCTCCAGCGTGCCGCGCTCCAGGCCAAGCCCCACCAGCAACGCACAGCAGAACATGTCCACCGGCAAGATGCGTTTGAGCTTGGCGTTCATCTCGCGCAGCATCTGCGCCAGGCCGTAGCCCTTGGCAGTCATGCCATGGAAAATCTCGGCCAGCGGCATGGCGCCCACGGCTGCCGGCAGACCGTGGCCGGTGAAGTCGCCGAGCAGTACGTACAGGTCACCCGAAGGTGTGCGCGCCGCCATCAGCAGATCGCCGTTGAACAGCGCGTAGGGCGATTGCAGGTAACGGATAGTGTCGCTATGCAGGCAGCCGGCATGGGCGACCTTGTCGAACAGCGCCTTGGCCACGCGCTGTTCGTTGAGCAGGTGATGGTGGTGCCTGGCCAATTCGTCGCGCTGCTGCAGCACCGTCGCCTGCAGGCGCCGCTGACGGTCCAGGGCATTGATCTTGGCCGCCAGGATCACCGCGCTGTAGGGTTTGGCCATGAAATCGTCACCACCGGCCTGCAGGCAGCGCACCAGCGCCTGCTCTTCGTTGAGCGAAGTGAGGAAGATGATCGGCACGAAGTGCTCGCCCGCCTGGGCCTTGATCCGGCGCGCCGCCTCGAAGCCATCCATCACCGGCATCAGGGCGTCGAGCAACACCAGGTCCGGGCGCTGCTCGATGAACAGGGCAAGCGCCTGCTCGCCATGCTCGGCGGTGATGACCTCATGGCCCTGACGGCGCACGATCTGCGCCAGCAGCAGACGATCGGTGGCACCGTCCTCGGCGATCAGCACGCGCAAGCGCGGGGACACCGACATGACCGGCCTCAGTGAATCTCGAACAGGCTTGTGAAATTGGAAATGGCGAAGATCTTGCGCACGTCAGGGCTGGTGTTGATCACCCTGATGCGCGCGTGGTCGCCACCGACATGGTCACGCAGCAACAGCAGCATGCCCAGGGCCGAGCTGTCCAGATAGGTGGCGTCCTTGAGGTCGATGACGACGCGCTTGGCCGGTTGGCGCTCGTAGGCTTCACGGAAGGCCTGGTGCTGGCCGAAATCGAAACGGCCCTTGATCGTGATCGTCAGCTGTTCTTCGTCCGCTGAATAAACAGATTCGACTGCCATGCGCGATTCCTTCGTTGATGGCGGGGAGTGAGGAAGGTGTAGCAGGCAGCTGGTTGCGCCGCAAGCGCAAGTCCTAGGCTTTGTCTGAAAAGCCTTGATACTCGGTGATGCTGCGTTGAAAACCGCCTGGATCGCCAGCCCGGCCGGAATGCTCATTTACAACCTGTAAAGTCGAGCGCGACTCCGACCGTTCCTCGGCGGTTTTCGCCTTGCCTGACCTTCGTCTCAAGACTTTTCAAACAAAGCCTAGAAAGGGCTCTGCCGGGGCAAGCGCTGCGACAACTCGTCGAGCAGCTTCTGCTCGCGCTTGTCTTCGGCGCGGCGTGCTTCGTCGAGGTAGCGCTGCACCAGTTTTCGCAGGCCCTCGACCCGCGCATAGGCCTGTTGCCAGGCATCGCGGGCGTTGCGCAGGTTGTTCTGATGCCAGGTCAAGCTCTGGCGCTGCTGGGTCATGGCGGTTTCCAACTGGCCTAGGAAGCGCTGGTAGTTCACCAGCCAGTTGCCGTCCACACCCTGGCTGCCGCGGTTGATCCACTGCTGTTGGTAGTCTTCACGAAAGCGCTCCAGCTCGGCGAGCTTGGCCTGGGCCTGGGCCACCTGCTGCTGGAACTGGCCCATGCGCTGCACGGCCTTGCGCTCGGCTTCCTCGGCCATTTGCACCACAGGCGCAAGACGCGCGGCACGACTGGGCAGGGCCACGCCGCTCAGCTACCCGAAGGCGGTGCGAAGATGCTGCCCAGCTGTTCACGGCTTTCGGCCATGCCGGTACTCTCGTCGAGCCCCTGGCGCAGAAAGCCCACCAGCTTGGACTGCAAGGCGATGGCAAGGTCGGTCTCCGGATCGCCGCCAGCCACATAGGCACCGACGCTGATCAGGTCGCGACTCTGCGACAGGCGCGACCACAGTTGCTTGAACTTCTGCGCCTGGCGCAGATGATCGTGATCCACCACCTGCGGCATCACTCGGCTGATCGAGGCTTCGATATCGATGGCCGGGTAATGACCTTCCTCGGCCAAGCGGCGCGACAACACGAAGTGCCCATCGAGCACACCGCGCGCCGAGTCGGCGATGGGGTCCTGCTGGTCATCGCCCTCGGACAGCACGGTGTAGAACGCGGTAATCGAGCCGCCACCGGCCTCGCCATTGCCCGCCCGCTCCACCAGCTTGGGCAGCTTGGCGAACACCGACGGCGGATAACCCCGGGTGGCGGGCGGTTCGCCGATGGCCAGGGCGATTTCGCGCTGGGCCTGGGCGAATCGGGTCAGCGAGTCCATCAGCAGCAGGACGTTCTTGCCCTTGTCGCGGAAATACTCGGCGATGCGGGTGCAGTACATGGCCGCGCGCAGCCGCATCAGCGGCGCATCGTCAGCGGGCGACGCCACCACCACGGAGCGCTTGAGCCCTTCCTCGCCGAGGATGTGCTCGATGAATTCCTTGACCTCGCGCCCGCGCTCGCCGATCAGCCCGACCACGATGATGTCGGCCTTGGTGAAGCGGGTCATCATGCCCAGCAGCACCGACTTGCCCACGCCGGTACCGGCGAACAGGCCCAGGCGCTGGCCGCGCCCGACGGTCAGCAGGCCATTGATGCTGCGGATACCGACATCCAGCGGCTGGCTGATGGGATCGCGATTGAGCGGGTTGATCACCGGCCCGTCCAGCGGCACCCAGTCCTCGGCCTTCATCCCGCCCTTGCCGTCGAGGGCGCGACCGGCACCATCGAGCACCCGCCCGAGCATGCTCATGCCCATCGGCAGGCGGCCGCTGTCATCCAGCGGCACCACCCGCGCGCCCGGCGCGATGCCGGCGATGCTGCCAACCGGCATGAGGAACACCTTGCTGCCGGCGAAGCCCATCACCTCGGCCTCGACTTCGACCGGGTGGTAGCTGTCGTCGTTGATCACCTTGCAGCGACTGCCCACCGCCCCGCGCAGCCCCTCGGCTTCGAGGGTGAGGCCGACCATGCGCAGCAGGCGGCCTTCGACCACTGGCTGCTCGGGCAGCTTCACCGCGTCGGCATAACCGCTCAGGCGGCGGCCGAAGCTGGTGCGTTCAAGGCGCATCAGGCACATCCAGCTCGACGGACACATCGGGCGACGCAGGATGCAGGGTCTGCTCGTGGCCTTGCTCGAACAGTTGCGCCACGGCTTTTTCCATGCGCGTCTCCATGCTCGCATCGATGCGGCTATGGGCCGTCTCGATACGGCAGCCGCCAGGCAGCAGCGACTCGTCTTCGAGCAGCTTCCAACGCTCCTCGTGACGCTCGCGCAAAGTCTTGACCTGCTCGAAGTCCTGCGGGTTGAGGTGGATGCGAATGTTCTCGGCGCCCATCGGCAGCAGCTTGAGCGCCTGGCGCAGTACCTGGACGATCTGCGTGGAATCGCTGCGCAGTTCGCGACCAATCACCTCGCGGGCGACATGGGCCACCAGGTGCACCAGGGATTTTTCGATCTGCGCGTCCTGCTCGGCGATCGGCTCGAGCAGATGGGCCATCAATTGCTCCAGGCTTTGCAGCTTGGCATCGAGGGCCTGCTCGGCTTCCTGGCGAACCTTGATCTGGGTGCTGTGAAAGCCCTCGCGCTCGCCCGTGGCGAAGCCTTCGTTATAGGCCTCCTGACGAATCGCTTCGAGCTCTTCGAGGGTCAGTGGCTGGACTTCCTCCAGCGGTACTTCTTCGATTTCCTCGACCAGTTGCGGTTCGGGCTCCGGCTCGGGTTCCGGCGCGGGGGCAGGGTCGAAACTGGGCAGCGCCCACACATCGACGCCCTCGAGGTCGCGGGCGCGGATCAGGTCGCTGGGGTGTTCTTTGGTGGTCATGTTCTCAGGCACTCAAAACCGTGTTCGACCGACGCCGCACCGTGCAGGCGCGGCGGTTCGCCAGCCAGGCAAGCGGCCTTAGATCATTTCCTCGGCGCCCTTGCCGCCGAGCACGATCTCGCCGGCCTCGGCCATGCGCCGGGCGATGGTGAGGATTTCCTTCTGCGCGGTTTCCACGTCGCTGACCCGCACCGGCCCTTTGGCCTCGAGGTCGTCGCGCAGCAGCTCCGAGGCCCGTTTGGACATGTTCTTGAAGACCTTGTCCTTGACCTTCTCGTCGGCGCCTTTGAGCGAGACCACCAGCACGTCGGAAGACACTTCGCGCAGCAGGGCCTGGATGCCGCGGTCGTCCACGTCGGCCAGGTTGTTGAAGACGAACATCAGGTCTTCGATCTGCTCGGACAGGTCGCTGTCGATGTCGCGGATCGCGTCCATCAGCTGGCCTTCGACCGAACTGTCGAGGAAGTTCATGATGTCGGCGGCGCGCTTGATGCCGCCCAAGGTGGTGCGCGCGGCATTGGAGTTGCCGGAGAACTGCTTTTCCAGGATCTGGTTCAGCTCTTTGAGCGCCGCCGGTTGCACGGTGTTGAGCGACGACACGCGCAGAACGATGTCCAGGCGCACCTTGTGGTCGAAGTTGCTCAGCACCTCACCGGCCTGGTCGGGGTCGAGATAGGCGACCACGATGGCCTGAATCTGTGGGTGCTCGAAGCGGATCACATCGGCCACGGCGCGCGGCTCCATCCACTTGAGGCTGTCCAGGCCGCTGGTGTTGCCCCCGAGCAGGATGCGGTCGATCAGGCCGTTGGCCTTGTCTTCGCCCAGGGCCTGGTTGAGCATCTTGCGAATGTAGCCGTCGGATCCGACGCCCAGGCTGGTCTGGTCGCCGACGATCTCGACGAACTCGCTCATCACCTGCTCGACCTGCTCGCGGTGGACGTTGCCCATCTGCGCCATGGCCACACCGACCCGTTGCACTTCTTTGGGCCCCATGTGGCGCAGGACCTGGGCGGCGTCGGTCTCGCCCAGCGACAGCAGCAGGATGGCCGCTTTGTCGACGCGGCTCAGCTTGGCGGTAATGGCTCGGTTGTCACTCATCGGCGTTGATCCACTCTTTGACGACCTGGGCCACACGACCCGGGTCTTCGGCCACCAGGCCCTTGATTGCGTTCAGTTGCGCCTCATAGCCTTCGCTTGGGCTCGGCAGCAGGATGCTGCTCGGTCCGCCCAGGCTGACGCGGTCGTCGCCGACCTCGCCGTCCATACCGATCATGCCCATGCCGCCCATACCGCCGAGTTGCATGTCGGGGTCGCCGGCCACGTTCTTGCCGCCACCGGTGATGCTGGTGAGCACCGGGCGCAGTACCCCGAACACCAGCACCAGGATGAACACCACGCCCAGCACCTGCTTGACGATGTCCCAGAACCAGGGCTGCGAGTAGAACGGGATATCGGCCAGCACTTCGCCGCGGTCGGCGGAGAACGGCACGTTCATCACTGTCACGCTGTCACCGCGGCTGGCATCGAAGCCCACCGCGTCCTGCACCAGGCGGGTGAAGCGCGACAGGTCTTCGGCCCCCCAAGGGGCGCGAGTACTCTCGCCATTGGCGCCGACCTTGACTTGGTCGTCCACCACCACCGCCACCGACAGGCGGGTCAAACGCCCCTGCTGTTGACGGGTATGGCTGATGGAGCGGTCCAGCTCGAAGTTCTTGGTGCTCTGCTGACGCTTGTCGGCTGGGTACGGTGCCAGCATCGGCTGGCCGGTGGCCGGATCCATGATCTGCTGGCCGTTGGCATCGACCAGCGGCTGGCCGGGCGCGATGGCACCGGCTGGGGCTGCACCGGCCCTGGCGTTCTCAGGCGCCGCAGCGCCGGCCGGTGGCTGGTTGCTCAGCGCACCCGGCACGCCCTGCGGCCCCTGGCCGCTGGCGCGCTGCTCGTTCACCGACTGCTCGCTGCGCAACGCCGGTTGGTCGGGATTGAACTGCTCGGAGGTGGACTCGACGGCGTTGAAGTCGACGTCAGCCGACACCTCAGCCTTGTAGCGGTCGTTGCCCAGCACTGGCTGCAAGATGTTGTGCACACGCTGGGTGAGCAGGCCTTCCATGCGCCGGGTGTAGTCGAACTGCTTGCCGGCCATGGTCAACGCGGTGTCCTGCAACTGGTCGGAGAGCAGGTTGCCCTTCTGGTCGACCACGGTGACCTGCGACTTGTCCAGTTCCGGCACACTGGTGGCAACCAGGTTGACGATCGCCATCACCTGACCGGCCTCAAGGCTGCGCCCAGGGTACATTTCCACCAGCACCGAGGCGCTGGGCTTGCGCTCGTCGCGCACGAACACCGAGCTCTTCGGGATCGCCAGGTGCACGCGGGCGGCCTTGATGTTGTTGAGGCTGGAGATGGTGCGCGCCAGTTCGCCTTCCAGGCCACGGCGATAGCGGGCCGCCTCCATGAACTGGCTGGTGCCCAGCCCTTGTTCCTTGTCGAGGATCTCGAAGCCCAGGTTGCCGTCGCTCGGTGCAACGCCGGCAGCCGCCAGCTTCATGCGCGCCCGGGACAGATCGTCGGACTTGACCAGCAACGCCCCGGAGTTGGGCTCGACGGTATAGGGGATGTCGGCAGCGGCCAGGGTTTCCATGACCTGCTTGGTGTCCATGCCGGCCAGGCTGCCATACAGCGGACGGTAGTCGGGCTGCTGCGACCACAGCACCACGGCAAAGCCGATGGCCACGCTGGCAGCCAGACCGACCAGCAGGCCGACCTGACGCAGCATGGGCATACGCGAAATGTTTTCCAGGAACGCCATGCCGAACAGCGGCGGCTTGGCCGCGGGCGGGCCGCTCTTGGCGGGGGCGTTATCGACGACTGCTTCGGCCATGACTCAACGCGCCCTCAAACCGGCATCTGCATGATGTCCTGGTACGCCTGCACCAGCTTGTTACGTACCTGGGTCAGCGCCTGGAAAGAGACACTGGCCTTCTGCGAGGCGATCATCACATCGGTGAGGTCGACACCGCTCTTGCCGATCTCGAAGGCGTTGGCCAGCTGGTTGGACGCCTGCTGGGTATCGCTGACTTTGTTGATGGCCTGGCCGAGCATGTCGGCGAAGCTGCTCTGGCCTGGCGCGAGCTCGGGCGCAGCCGCGACCTTGGGCAGCGACATGGCATCGGCCTGCATCGCGCGCATGTCCAGCATCAGACGATTGAATTCAACACCTTGGCTCATGAACTTCTCTCTCCGGCGGCCGCATTTTTTTGACACCGATGCAGCGGGTAAGACGGTTAAAGCAACAAAGGTGCCAGCCTTGGCGGAGTGTCCCTTTACCCAGCATTCAACCGTACAGGCCACCTTCCACATCCAGGCCGGCATCGCGCATCTGCGCCAGCTTGTAGCGCAAGGTGCGGGGGCTGATACCCAGCTTCTCGGCGGCCTCCTTGCGACGACCACGCTCGGCGCGCAGGGTGTCGATGATCATCTGAAATTCGTGACGGCGCAGGTCATCGCCCAGGCCACTGGACTCGGCACTGGATTCAGCGCATGATGGCTCAATAGTGGCATCCTTGACTGGCGACAAGGGAATGGCACCCGCCAGACAGAAATCCGCCGCCTCGATCACCCCGCCCTGCTGCAGGATCAAGGCGCGCTGCAACGCATTGTCCAGCTCGCGCACGTTCCCCGGCCAGGCGTACGCCTGGAGACAATGACGCGCGTCAGCGGACAGGCGCACCGGGGCGTGCTTCATCTTCAGCACATGCTTGGCCAGCAGGCGCTCGGCCAGCGGCAGGATGTCGGCGCGGCGCTCGCGCAGCGGCTGCCAGGCCAGGGGAAACACCGAGAGGCGGTAATAGAGGTCTTCGCGGAACCGTCCGGCGGCCACCTCGCCTGCCAAGTCGCGGTTGGTGGTGGCCAGCACACGAATGTCCAGGGCGATCGGCTTGCGTCCACCGACCCGCTCCACTTCCCGCTCCTGCAGCACCCGCAGCAGTTTGGCTTGCAGACCCAACGGCATTTCGGAAATCTCGTCGAGCAGCAGCGTACCGCCCTCGGCCTGCTCGAACTTGCCGGCCTGGGCCGCGATGGCGCCGGTGAAGGCGCCTTTCTCATGCCCGAACAGCGTGGCTTCGAGCATGTTGTCGGGGATCGCCGCACAGTTGATGGCCACGAACGGCTGCGCGGCCCGCGACGATTGTTGGTGGATGTAGCGCGCCAGCACCTCCTTGCCGGTGCCGGACTCGCCGGAAATCAATACCGTCGAGTCACTGCGCGCCACCCGAGCCGCCAGCTCGAGCAGTTGCCGGCTCGCCGCTTCGCAGGCCACCGGCCCCTCCTCTGCCGCCTCCAGATGGCCGGCGGCATGCCGCTCGACCAGGCTCAGCAGCGCCTTGGGCTCGAACGGTTTGACCAAGTAATCGACCGCGCCCTGACGCATCGCATCGACCGCACGCTCGACTGCCGCGTGGGCCGTCATCAGCAAGACCGGCAACTGCGGCTGCTGGCGCCGGAGCTGGGCCAGCAACTGGTGACCATCCATCCCCGGCATGTTCACGTCGCTGATCACCAGGCCGAAAGCCTCTTCGCTCACCGCCGCCAGCGCCTCTTCGGCACTGCCCACCGCGCGATGGGCGAATCCGCCGATCAATAACGTGTCGCTCAAGGCCTGGCGCAGGGCCCGGTCATCCTCGACCAGCAATACCTTGGTCATGCCAGTACCTGCGCGCCAGGGGCGGCAATCAACGGCAGCACGACGTGCACGCACGTGCCGCGACCCACTTTAGAACGCAGCGCCAGACTGCCCTGATGCGCCTTGACCACGGCCTTGACCACAGCCAGGCCCAATCCGGTGCCGGTGGACTTGGTGGTGACAAAAGGCTCGCCCAGGCGCTGTAGCACCTGCGGCTCGATGCCACTGCCGGCATCGCTGACACTCAGGTGCAGGTTCTGTTCACGGCGCAGCAGATGCACTTTGAGCCGGGCCGGTGCGGTGCTGGCCTGCACGGCGTTTTCCAGGAGATTGAGCAGCGCGCCGACCAGCGTGTCGCGGTTGCACAGCAACTCGCCCAGGTGGGTATCGCACTGCCAGCGCACCGCATGACCCTGAACGTGGGGCTGGGCAGCGTGCTGCAGGGCCTGGAACAGCGCTTTGGGCGTGACGCGATCGTTCAGCGGGAGTTCGCCGCGCGCGAAGACCAGCATGTCGCGCACCTGGTGCTCCAGTTCGTGCAGGCGCTCCTTGAGGTTACCGGCAAAACGCTGGCGGGTGTCCAACGCCAGGGTGCCCTGGTCATCCGCCAGGTGGCTGGCATAAAGCATGGCCGCCGACAGCGGCGTGCGGATCTGATGTGCCAGCGAAGCAACCATGCGCCCCAGCGATGACAGACGTTGGTGGCGCGCCAACTGCTCTTGCAGCCGACGGGTTTCGCTCAGGTCGTTGATCAGCACCAATTGGCCAGGCTCGGCATCCAGCGAACGCGTCGCGATGGACAGGCGCCGGCCGTCGCGCAGCGACACTTCATGGCCGTCGTCTTCGCGAGGGGCGAAGCTGCGCGCAATCACTTGGCGCCACAGCTCCCCAACCAGCGGCTCACCGAGCAAGTCGCAGGCGGCCGGGTTGGCCTCGCGCACCTGGCCATGACCATCAATCACGATCACACCACCGGGCAGCAGGTCGAGCAGGTGCTGCAGACGGTTGGCCAGACGCTCCTTTTCATCCAGTTCCGCCATGCGCTGGGCGCTGACCACTGCCAGCTCACCCTTGAGTTCGGTGACCCGCGCCTCGAGCAAGGTGTAGGACTCGCTGAGCTGAGTGGAAACCTGATCGAACAGGGCGACGGCGTGGTCGAGTCCGGGTCGGCTGTCCTGCTCGACCGGAACTCGCCCTGACGCATCATGGAGTCGGGAAATAGGGGCGGCCTGGGGCATCGTGCTCTCTCGCATGGCTGACCGTCATAAAAACGGTACTTCGCCTGCGGTGTAGCAATAGCCGTGCCGGGGATGGGGTTTGCTTGCAATCGTGGGACCGCTTCGCGACCCGATCACGACACAAGGCCGCTGCCAGAAAATCTAAGCGGCCTTGTGTCGTGATGGACTGCAAGGCAGCCCAAAGGAGTTGCATCTGGTACCGGGAACTCAGTCTTCGGCCTGTTCCTCTCCGCCCTGACGGCTCATGCCGTACTTGCGCATCTTCTCCACCAGCGTGGTGCGGCGGATGCGCAGGCGTTCGGCGGCACGGGCGACGATGCCGTTGGCATCATCCAGCGCCTGCTGGATCAGTCCTTGCTCAAGGCTGCCCAGGTAGTCCTTCAAGTCCAGCCCCTCAGGCGGCAGCATGGCGTGGCTGGAGAAGTTCGGCGTGTTGCCGTTGATCGCCACCCGCTCTTCCAGATCGCTGCGCAGGCTGTCCACCAACTGCTCATCTTCGTCATCGACGTAGCGGAACTTCTTCGGCAACTCGGCGACGCCGATCACCCCGTAGGGATGCATGATCGCCATGCGTTCGACCAGGTTGGCCAGTTCGCGCACGTTACCCGGCCAGCCATGGCGGCACAGCGACATGATCGAGGCCGAGTTGAAGCGGATCGAGCCGCGCTTCTCGTGCTCCATACGCGAAATCAGCTCGTTCATCAGTAGCGGAATGTCCTCGACCCGTTCGCGCAGCGGCGCCATCTCGATGGGGAAGACATTGAGGCGGTAATACAAGTCTTCTCGGAAGGTGCCTTCCTCGATCATGTTCTCGAGGTTCTTGTGAGTCGCGGCGATGATACGCACGTCGATGCTCTGGGTCTTGTTGCTGCCAACCCGCTCGAAGGTCCGCTCCTGCAGCACCCGCAGCAGCTTGACCTGCATGGGCAGCGGCATGTCGCCAATCTCGTCGAGGAACAGCGTACCGCCATTGGCCAACTCGAAGCGCCCAGCTCGACTGGTGATGGCGCCGGTAAAGGCGCCTTTCTCATGACCGAACAGCTCGCTCTCCAGCAACTCGGCCGGGATCGCCCCGCAGTTGACCGGCACGAACGGCGCCTCGCGGCGCTTTGAGTGGTAATGCAGGTTACGGGCGACCACTTCCTTGCCGGTGCCGGACTCGCCGAGGATCAGCACACTGGCGTCGGTGTCAGCCACCTGCTGCATCATCTGGCGCACATGCTGAATGGCCCGGCTGGTACCGACAAGGCTGCGGAACAGGTTGGGTTCGCGCTGACGACCACGCTCACGCGCCTGGTCGTACATCTCGCGATAGACCTGGGCACGGTGCAGCGAATCGAGCAACTGGCTGTAGCTAGGCGGCATTTCCAGATTGGAAAGCACGCGTCGGCGCAGGTCTTCAGGAAACTCAGCGGAAGATATTTCGCCCAAAAGCAACACTGGAAGGAACTCATCCCAAGCAGTGACGGTCTTAAGCAAGCCCAGCACCCCGGCCGGCCCGCTTACCGCGCCAATGAGCACGCAGAGAACTTCCCTGCTCGAAGACAATGCCTCCACCGTCTGCTGCCAGTCCAGGCTGGAGCAGGAGAGGTTGTCTTCGCCGAGAAAATTCAGGACCACCGCCAGATCGCGGCGGCGTTCGCTGTCGTCATCGATCAGAAGGATCTTGGTTTCACGCCACATTCAATACCAACTTCCCTAGTCATCTCGGCGCCCGCAGGCGTTATCGACTTCATTCAGACATCCGTCGTGAGGATCAGACGTCTGAAACTCGAAAACAGCCACTAGTTAAGTCAAAAAACAGCACACAGTCAAATTAATGGCGCGCAGCTTCTTGCATTGCCCAGCGATCAGCTGAACAGATGGTATACCTTTGTCGCGTTTTTTGCCTGGCGGATCTGCGACATCTCATCGACGAGGGATTGACGTTCACCACTTGCAACCTCAATCAATTGCCGGTAAACCCCCAGCAATTCATCCAGGCTGTTCCTGACCTGAGCATCGTGTTCGTGGGCCTCGGCCAGGATCTCATCGACGCACACGCGGCACTCCAGGTCGAGCTCCCCCACCGCTTCCCAGTCGCGTTCAGCGAACGCAGCCAGCAAGGCATCGCGGGTTTGTTCGATACGTGCAATCACTTCGCTCATGTGCGTCTCCTGGTATTACTCGGCAGCGGCTTGATCGCCAATGGCGTCCCAGCCTTCCTTGACGGTGATCAGCAGCCGCGCCACTTCGTCGATGATCGCCGGATCGCTGTTCACGTTGGCTTCAATCAGACGGCGGCTCATGTATTGGTAGAGGTTGTCCAGGTCGGTCAGGCTGTCGGCATGATTCTCCAGATCCAGACCCTCGCGCAGGCCGCCGATGATGTCGATGGCCTTGCCGATCAGAATACCCTTCTGCGCCACATCCCTTCGCGCGATCGCGCCCTTGGCCTGCGCCAGACGGTCGAGACCGCCTTGCATCAGCATCTGCACCAAACGGTGCGGACTGGCTTCGGAGGTCTGTGCAACACCGTTGACTTTCTGGTATTGCCGAAGGGCCAACATCGGGTTCATGGATCTACCTCGTTGCAGCGAAAAAGATGACGGATACCTGCTGTATCGCCGCGATGTGAAAAAACTTTAGCGACAATGCAAAAGGCCTGGCGCGTCAATATGACGCGGCCAGGCCTTTGTCACAACCGCCAGGATCAGCTGTTCTTCTGCTGGGCGTTGAGCGCCTCGAAGATCGAGTTGATCTGGCTGGCCTGAGCCTTCATCTTGCCTAGAGCGGTATCGAGGGCCACGAACTTGCGCGTCAGTGACTCGGTGAGCGAATCGGTACGACGATCAAGAGCGGTCTGCTGGTCGCTGAGGTTCTTGGCGACCTTGTCCAGATTGGACTTGCGTGTCGCCAAGCTGCCATCAGTGGCGTTATACGGATCGATAGCCTTGTTCATCAGTGCGAAGATGCCGTTGTCACTGGTGAAAAGGTTCTGCACCTCCCCACCGAGCTTCTTGTCATCCATCGCAGCGGTGAACTTGATGCTATTGAACTCAAGGGTCCCGTCCTTCGACGTGTTGATACCCAACTGGCTCAGGCTATTCAATTGCCCCCCAGAAACCGCCTGACTCAGCACACCGCGCATGTCCGATAGCAACGAGCGGGTGGTAGGGTCGTTGGTCAGGGGGCCGAGTACGGTTACTTCCTTGCCATCCTGCGTCTGCTTGCTGGTGGCGGTCAGGGAGGTGACGGCTTTTTGCAAAGTGTTGTAGGCATCAACGAAGCCCTGAATGGATTTTTTCAATCCATCATTGTCCTGGGCCACGGTCAGACGAGTCGATGTGCCCGTGCCATCGGCAGCCTTGGCGCTGACGCCCGTCAACTCCAGGCTCATACCACTGATCGCCTTGTCGATGGTGTTGGTAGCACTGGTGATCTTCAGACCATCGACAGTTAGATCTGCATCCTGCGCCAAGGCATTGATGAATCCTCCGCCAGTACCGGACATCTGCTTAGTACCGTCAATGGTGAGGTCTGGGATACCCCCCACTGAAATGTCGTTCCCCGCACCCGTCTTGGTGGAGGTCAGCACCAAACGTGAGCCGCCAGATTCATTGATGATGTTCGCGGAAATGCCGTTGGCGGACATTTCCTTGTTGATCTGGTCACGCACAGTCTGCAGCGTCGCGCCACTGCCGATGGTGACTTTGTAGCTGCTGCCACCTTGAGTGATGGTCATGTCGCCGGCATTGATCGCGCTGTTGGCGCCGTTGGAGAACTGCTGGCTGGCGACCTTGGAGCTGGTGGCAAGCTTGTTGACCACGATGTCGTAGTTGCCAGACACCGCCGTGTTATTGGACTTGACCTTCACCACGGACTCATTGCCCGAGGTGGCAGCGAAGGCGTTGAAAGAAGGGGCATTCTTGTCGTTGAGCTTCTTCATGGCGTCTTGGAACGCCGTCAGGGCGCTGCGCAGCGAGCCGATGCCAGAAATCATCGCACTGTTATTGCTGGTCTGACGCTTGATCTGCGCCTGCTTGGCAGAGGTGTCGCCAGATACGAGCACCTTGACGATACTGCCGATATCCAGACCAGAGCCTAGACCTGAGGAAGGAATGATCGGGCTAGCCATGCAGAAGTCCCTCTTGGTGATGATGCTCTGCCCGAGGGCGGCGGGACAGGCATTGGAAAAAACGGGTTATCGCACTAACGCCTTCAGGCTTTAGCGTCGAACAGCACACTTTTGACATCGCTCAGACTGTGAGCGATCCGCAGCGCTTCCTCGGAAGGAATCTGACGGATCAGCTCGCCGGTTTCGCTGGCGATGACCTTGACCACGATCTTGCCGGATTCCTCGTCGGTGGAAAACTGCAAATTGCGTCGGGTCTGCTTCATGAATTCTTCGATTTGCGAGACGGCGTGCTTGACGTTGTCGGCACCGTGCGGCACCTGAGCATCTTTCTTGTCGTCGCGATCGTCACGCTGCTGACTGGTCAGCGGCGCTTGCTTTTCGGGCACCTGTTCGGCCGCGCGCGGGGCCGGGTAAGACAGGTTCAGCTTGACGCTCATGTCCATGTCCACCACCTCGTAAATAGACAGCGGGAAAGCGCCTGGACAGCGCTTCCCCGCTTACCGCTAGCTAGAGATTAGCCCAGCAGCTTCAGGACTGCCGAAGGCAGCTGGTTGGCTTGGGCCAGAACCGAGGTCGACGCTTGCTGCAGAGTTTGCTGCTTGGTCAGCTGGGCAGTTTCAGCAGCGAAGTCGGTGTCTTGTACACGACCACGAGCGGCTTCGGCGTTTTCGTTGATGTTCTGCAGGTTGTTGATGGTGCTGGTCAGACGGTTCTGCGCGGCACCCAGGTCAGCACGGTTGCTGTTGATGGTCTGCAGAGCGCTGTCGATGGCCGAAACAGCGGCGCTGAAGTTCGACTCGGCGGTGGTGCTGTCCGAACCCTGGATGTTGATCGAGCTGGTGACACCCAGGTCCGAAGCGGTGAACTTGGCACTCAGGTCAATGGTGATCTGGTTGGAAGCACCGGTGTTCGAGCCAACTTGGAAGGTCATGACCGAAGCAGAGCCGTCCAGCAGGTTTTTGCCGTTGAGCTGGGTGCTGTTGGCGATACGGGTCAGTTCCGAAGCCATGGACTGGAACTCTTTGTCCAGGGCTTGACGGTCGTTCGAGCTGTTCGAGTCGTTTCGCGACTGAACGGCCAGTTCACGCATACGCTGCAGGATGTTGGTTTGTTCCTGCATCGCGCCTTCAGCGGTCTGAGCGATCGAGATACCGTCGTTGGCGTTTTTGATCGCCATGGTCTGACCACGGATCTGCGAGGTCATGCGGGTAGCGATCTGCAGGCCAGCGGCGTCGTCTTTGGCGCTGTTGATTTTCAGGCCGGAAGACAGACGGGTCATCGAGGTGCTTACTGCGTCGGAAGCACGGTTCAGGTTTTTCTGAACGCCCAGAGAGGTGGTGTTGGTGTTTACGGTCAAAGCCATGACGAATTCCTCGTTGGATTGGGTACTGCGGCTTCCGGCCCTGGCAACTGCCGGGTGTGTGGCCTAGAGAACCTTCGTAATGGTTATCGTCGTCCGGGCGGTTTGCTTTAGGGATTTTCAGAATTTTTTTACTGGCCTGATGCTACCCCAGTGAAATCAAGGGTTTGACGCCAGAAAAACACCGCCCACTCAGGGGACAGAAATGAGGTGATAGGCAGACAGCCCTGAATCACTTCTCCGCCCTGCGAAAAAGGATAATGGCTCCACTGCGCGGGTAACGGGGGACGGACCACACCTAAAAGCCTGCTTCCCGCCCGCTCGACGCAACAATGCAAATACGGCATCGGGAGCGATTTTCAACAACTAGGGGCGCACCCACGTACCTCAAGCGCAGCCACCCCGCGGCCCCACCTGATGATCCTGATCGCTCGACACCGCCAACAAGATCCCAATGAAGGAGTCATCAGGTCACCCGCCCCATGACTGGGCCTACCCTTCACCACCCTACTTAGCTCGATTACCGAAGTACGCTTAAGCGCCTCCACCCGTGCAAGCGAGCACGAACGGACTGCAACCCAGTTCCGGACACAGCCAGAGGCGAAAATCGTCGACCTGAATGGATTATCACGCAAGGCAATAAGCCTTCAGGTCAACGGGGATCACATGACTACTTGGGCGCACCGCACGCAGCGCCCTTGAACGTCATTTTGTAGGTGTAGTGCTTGTCCCACCCCAGAGGTAGCGCGCTGGGCGCCGCCCACTCCGTGTAAATGCCACCCATGGCACCTGCATCAGTAAACCTACCGATCGAAATGGTGGCGATATTATTGGCACTCCCCACTCCATTCATAGGCACACTACCGTACCACTGGAGGTCATCGCCACTCTGGAACCATGCACCCTTCCAGTTGGCCTGCGTGCTTGAATACCATGTTTTGTCTTCCTTGAAGCAAATGGTCTGGTTGGCATAAAAAGCGCCGCTCGGCACGTGGTAATAAGCGAACTGCCACGACCCTACGGGAGATGCTTCACTTGCCGTTGCAAGTGCTGGAGCCATCGATATCGCCACCACAATTCCGCACGCGAGCTTGAACATAAGTCCTCCTTGATTGATCAGTTTTCAACTTTGAAAGTCCAGTTGAGATGAGTCTCAGACCACCCAGACCGCTGACGGTCCGCAGCAGACATCAACAGAACAGCCGCCACACAGAAGGCAGCATCAAGCACCGCAACGATACGTCCACTAGCATCGAAGTGCGCTGATCATGATCAATATGGCGGCCAAACCCTTACCGACTGGTTCTTCAAGCGGTGGCGACACACACCCTCATGCCGGAGCGGGCCGACAGGTTCACATCAACAGCGCGCCTGTGCGCCAAAAGATACTCCTGGGAAAGATTCATGAGCAGAGCTCAAATCCCGACAATGCACTTCATTATCGGGAACCACCTAGAAACGCCAAAACGCCAATCGCATTGACGATCAGCGCTTTCAACGCCTGGCAACGAACTCAGTCCGTTCGCTCCAAGACCGCCGACCCCCAGGACAACCCGACTCCAAAGCCACAGATCACAACTCGCTTGTGGGACGAGTCGAGCACATGTTTCTCGAGCAGCAACGGAATGCTCGACGACACGGTATTACCAGTTTCGAGCATGTCCTTTACGAAACGCGCCTTGTACTCACCGTCCTCGAAGCGCTGAGACACTGCATCAACGATCGCGGCACTGCCCTGATGAAGACAGAACATATCGACATCCGCGGCGTCCACCTGGCTTGCTTCGAGCAGCGCGGTCAAATGAGCCGGCACCTTGGACAACGCGAAGTTGTAGACCTGGCGGCCATTCATGAAAAACTTGCCGTCGGTAGTGCGCAAGTGCTCGGCACCTGCACCGTCGCTGCCGAACAGGGACTTGCCCAACTGCCAGTGAGCGCCCTGGGTCATCCAGGTGGCCGTGGCTGCATCACCGAACAACATGGAGGTGTTGCGATCCTCGTCATCGACGATCTTCGAGTACGGGTCGGCAGTGATGAGCAGGCCATTCTTTAAGCCCGCGGCTTCCATAAAACCTTTCATGGCGTAGAGGCCATAAACATAGCCTGAACAACCCAGAGACACATCGAAAGCGGCAACGTGGGTTGACAGGCCAAGCTTGTGCTGAACGATAGCCGCGGTATGCGGTAGGCCTTCGGCGTCACCATTCTGGGTCACGACGATGACAGCATCGATGCTGGCAGGATCCAGCGACGGATTGGCGGCGAAAAGCGCTTGGGCAGCCTCCACGCATAGATCGGAGGTTTCCTGGCCGACATGCTTGCGCGGCAAAAAAGTCGACCCGATCTTGCCGAAAATGAAATCTTGATCTTTGCCGAACTTCGCACCCTGGGCGTAGTTGTCGACGCCTTCGACAGGTACGTAACTGGCGATGCTTTTGATGCCAATCATTATGGCTTCCCGATAGACATGGCGAAATTTCGCGGGGTCCAGTCCACGCAAAATGGACTGAGCTGCCGTGGTGACGGTCCTTCCCGCAGACTCAATAGAGTAGAGATGCCCGTTTAGACTGCCAAGTCACGGTTGCACGGTCATTTGCCATTTATCTGGACGCCCGAGGTTGGCCAAATTCTTGCTTGAGCCCATCGATAGCGCCTGAATCGTCGTTTAAATGACGCCCAGGCACCTGTCTGCACGCGCATTACCGCTCGATGCGGCAATCTCTTAAGCTGTAGTCAATGCGAGCCATGTCCATGGTGAAACCCATCCCCGTTACAAGCCCGCTGCTGCCTCCGCTGGAGAGCTATGTGCCTTACCTGGAGCAGATCTGGGAAAGCCGGTTCCTGACCAACTGCGGTCGTTTCCACCAGCAGCTTGAACAGGAGTTGGCCAACCATCTGGGGGTCCGCTACATTTCACTGTTTTCCAACGGTACTCTGGCGCTTGTCACTGCGTTACAGGCCCTGCGAATTACGGGCGAAGTCATCACCACGCCCTATTCGTTCGTTGCCACAGCTCACTCCGTTCTGTGGAACAACCTCAAACCGGTGTTCGTCGATATCGACCCGCATACTAACAACCTAGACCCGCAACGCATCGTCGAGGCGATAACGCCCAATACCACCGCCATCTTGCCGGTTCACTGCTACGGCATTCCGTGCGACCTCGAAGAAATCCAAGCGATCGCCGATACCTACGGCCTGAAAGTGATCTACGATGCCGCTCACGCTTTCGGCGTGAGATGGCATGGAGAAAGCATTCTTAACCATGGCGACGTCTCGGTGCTCAGCTTCCATGCCACCAAGGTATTCAATACGTTCGAAGGTGGTGCGATCGTTTGTCAGGATGAGAAAACCAAACGACGTATCGACTACTTGAAGAACTTCGGGTTTGCCGATGAGATCACGGTGGTGGCGCCTGGCATCAACGGCAAGATGAACGAGTTACAGGCCGCTTTCGGCCTTCTGCAATTGCGCTACATCGATCAGGCGCTGGTGACCCGTCGACAGATATTCGAGCGCTATCGATCCGCTCTGCAAGACGTGCCCGGCATCGATCTGATCGCCCCAGCGCATGACTTGGACTGGAACTATGCCTACTGCCCGATCATGGTCGATAGCGAGACCTTCGGCATCGACCGCGATGCCTTGTACGATCGTTTCCGGGAGCAGGATATCTTGGTGAGGCGCTACTTCTACCCGTTGATCAGCGAGTTTCCCATGTATCGCAATCTTGATAGTGCCCGCCCCGACCGTCTGCCGATTGCCACGCGCACCTCTCGACGAGTGCTGTGCCTACCGATTTATCCGGACCTCGACATCGTTAGCCAAGAGCGCATCATCTCAGTGATCCATGCTGCGCGGCAGAGCTGAATACATGCCACTCAACGTACTGGTCTTCCCCTGCGGTTCGGAAAACGCCGCGGAAATTCATCAAGCCCTGATCCATTCGGTCCATGTGCGGCTCCATGGTGCCTCGAGCGTCGACGATCATGGGCGCCAATTGTACGAACGTTACCAGGGTGATCTGCCTCGCATTGATGCCCCTGAATTCGACGACGCGTTCGTCGCGTTGCTCCGCCACTGGCAGATTGATCTGGTGTTCGCTACCCATGACACCGTCCAGGCGTATCTGAGTCAATCCAGGGAGCGTTTCAACGTCGGGCTGATCAATGATGACGCGCGGACATGCGCCATCGCTCGACGCAAGTCGCTGACCTATGCTGAGTTCGCTGACCAACCGTGGGTACCTCATGTCTATGCCAACGCGGCGCAGGTGGTGCACTGGCCCGCTGTGGTCAAGCCAGACCTCGGCCAGGGCGGACAAGGTTTCGCGCTCGTAGCCGATCCCCAGGCAGCCCTGGCGACAATGGCAGCCACAACGCTGCCCTTGCTGATTGAGTACCTGCCTGGCGAAGAAGCCACCGTGGACTGCTTCACCGATTTCGAACACGCGCTGCGCTGGGTCGGCCCACGCACTCGCGAGCGCGTGAGAGCCGGCATTTCCATGCGCAGCACGTTCCCGGCAGCAGACCCGCAGATCACGCAGATCGCAGAAGTGATCAACCAACGCCTACGACTGCGTGGCCCCTGGTTCTTCCAACTCAAACGCGACCACTCGGGCCAGTGGAAGCTGCTGGAGATCAGTTGCCGGGTGGCAGGATCCATGGTGGCTCAGCGCGCACGCGGGGTGAACCTGCCACTGATGGCGGTGCATGATTACATGGGCCGTAAAGTCAGAGTCTTACCTCAATACGCTGTCGACCTGGTCGAACGACGTATTCTCACCCTGGCGCAAATAACTCAGCCCTTCGATACGATCTACATCGATTTCGACGAAACCGTAATTCGCGACGGCCTGGCCATTGCCTCAACACTGCACTTTCTCTACCGCATGCTAGCTAGAGGCAAGCGGTTGGTGCTGCTTACCCGCCACGCTGGCGATCCTTTGATTGCCTTGCGCAAAGCACGCATCGCCGCCGAACTGTTTGACGACATCATTCATATTACCGACGGCCGCGCCAAATCCTCATTCATCGTCGGCAAGGCTATTTTCATCGATAACCATTTCCCTGAACGCGTGGATGTGGCCACCCACTGCGGTATTCCAGTGTTCGATGTCGATGCTTTGGAGTTCATTTCATGATTGCCTTCAAGGCTATGCGTCTACCGTCTACTTCATTCAAAAAAAAACTTTTCCTCCGTCGAGAGGCTCCTCATGTTTGAGCTGTTGGACAGCAAGCGTTATCCGGCACACTACCAAACGCTGGAAACCCAGCGCGTGAAAAGATTGTTGGGCGAGTGGTCGGCAAACAGGCGTCAATCGCTCAGCGTGTTGGACTACGGCCTGGGACGCGGGAAATATCTACGCCTGTTTCGAGAGTGGGGCCTGCAGCCAGTAGGAGTGGACATCAATCCGGACTACATCAATCAAGCCATCGAAGAAGGCTTCGAGGCCTATCACGAGTCCGAGCTCGCCCCGCTTCAGCAAAGCTTCGATGTTATTTTTCTGAGTCACTTGGTTGAACATCTAGATCCGACACAACTGTTGACGCTGCTCAAGCGTTTGATCGACCTGCTTGCACCAGGCGGGCGTCTGGTACTCATTAGCCCAGTTCTGGGAGAGCGGTTCTTTCACGACTTCTCTCACGTGCGGCCTTACTATCCGCAGAGCATCCGTCACGCCTTTGGGCAATCCAACGCACCACTCTCATTCGGCGCAAGCGAGCGCATCGTGTTGAGCGACATCTACTTTTTCCGAGACCCGTACAGAACACGCTTGTGGCGATCCTTCTATGTCGAGAAAAGCGTGCTGCATCCGTTTACCCGATGGATCAATCGAGGGCTGGATCTAGCATGGCGGGCCTCTAACGGGCATGTGGGCGTCACCTCTTCATGGCTAGGGGTGTATCAGCAATGCTGAATGTTGGCAGCCCTCGCAAGCGTGTGGTGTTGATGCAGCCCTACCTGCTTCCCTACTTGGGTTATTACCAACTTCTGGGCGCAGCGGACCTTTTCGTCAGCTATGACACTGCGCAATTCATCAAGAATGGCTGGATCGAGCGCAACCGCTACCTGCTGGACGGTGAACCGCGCTGGTTCAGCGTTGCGCTTGAGAAAAGCAGCCATACCGCGCCAATTCTGCGCAAACGAATCAGCAAGGTATTCGATGTGCGCGGCATCCTTAACAAACTCGCCAATGCCTATCGCAAGGCGCCCAACGCGCCATTCGTGCTCTCGTGGTTGCAACCGTTGCTCGAAGAGCCCGCCTCGAGTATCGCCGAGCTCAACGTTCGCATGCTCAAAGCCAGCTGCGACTTGATCGGCGTGACCACGCCAATCATCAGCGCCAGTGAGTTGGGAGACGGAGTAGGCCTGAGCGGTCAGGCGCGGGTGCTGGAGCTGATGACAGCCGTGGGCGCCAGCCATTACTTGAATCCCTCAGCAGGCGCCTTTCTGTACGACTCCGACACCTTCAGCGCGGCGGGCATGCAGTTGCAACTGCTCCAGGCACGGCTACCGAGCTATCAGCAAGGCAGCCATGAGTTCCTGCCAGGACTGTCCATTCTCGACGCCTTGATGTTCAACCCGGCGCACACCGTTGGTGAATGGGCCAGACAAGGGATCGTCAAAAATGCTTGAGGCTATCGGCGGCTATTTCGAACTGGAACTGCGAACAGGCCTGACGCCGTATCCAGACGCCGTTGGCTTCAACTGCGCCCGTTCCGCACTGACGGCGTTGCTGGAGGCGAGTGCCGCCCCTTGCCTGTATCTGCCCTACTACATTTGTCAAGCGGTAGTGGAGGCCGCTCAAGTCGCAGGCAGCCGACCTAAGCCCTACGCGATCGACATGGATTTCGAATTACTGCAACTGCCGGCACTGAAGGCGGACGAGCGCTTGCTTTACGTCAACTATTTCGGCCTGAAGGACACTTATGTCCGAGAAGTGCTTGCCCCCCGTTATGGCGATCGCCTGATTGTAGATAACTCGCAGGCCCTGTTCAGCACGCCCTTGCCAGGTATCTCCACGCTCTACTCTCCACGAAAATTCGTCGGCGTCGCCGACGGTGGATGGCTGGCCAACCCTCCAGAGCGGTTGAAGGAATTGCCACAGAGCCAATCCAGAGACCGCTTCGGCGCGCTGCTGGGACGCTTGGAGTCCGCTCCCGAAGAGCACTATCTCGCTTTTACCGAAGCTGAAAAAGCCTTGGCGCAAGCTCCTGTTTCGGCCATGTCGCAAAGTACTCGGCGCCTGCTCGACAGCTTGGACTACGCCATCATCGCCGACCGCCGGAGAGACAACTTCATCCACCTGTGCGAAGCGTTCGACCGCGACAACCTCTTCAAGCCCGGCGTTACTGCGCCCCAGGTAGCCGCGCTGAGCTATCCACTGCTGCTCGGCTCTCCGGCACAGGCGCAGTACGTACGCCAAGCGCTGCGGGAAGAGCGCATATTCATCCCCTGCTATTGGCCGGAAGTGGTGAATGCTGCGCAAAGCCCGAACGTGGAAAGGCTATTGGCAGGCTGTGTATTGCCTCTGCCTGTCGACCAGCGATACCACCAAGAGCACATGCAGAGGCTTATCGACCGCGTGCATTGGCACATGGCCACATGCTGAGCGCCTCTTTCGATAACGGCATGGCCCTGTGGACCAGCCTAGCAACAGGACATTTAATGATTCCGCAAGCGCTTCACCGGACACAGGGTAATCCTTACTATATCTACGCCCCCGACTACCGCGATACGTCCTCGGGTGTATGCGTCATGCACTTTCTCTGTCATGCGCTGAACATCAGCGGGCAGGAGGCCTATGTGGTGGGCTGCACGGTGGTCAATCCCAACCTGCGCACACCTGCCTTGACGGACGTGGTACGGCACGTGCACAAGGTCCGAGGGGTGTCGCCCATCGCCGTTTATCCCGAGGTCATCAGCGGAAATCCTCTGAGCAGTCCCGTGGTAGTACGCTACATGCTCAACCGTGACGGCTTCCTCAACGGCCTGGAGGTGGGCGGTCAAAAAAGCGACCTCTATTACTACTACGCCCACGACTTTGCCGATGGCAAGCTCCTGCACGACATACTCACCCTGCCGACCATCGACTCGACGCTGTTCGCGCCACCCGTGCAGCCGATTGCCCGACGCGGCCACTACCTGTACCTGCATCGGTTCGATGCACAACAGGTGGACTACAGCTTGCTGCCAGCAGATGTACAAGTGCTCAGCCTGAGCAATCCGCGCACCCTCCCAGAGCTCGCCGTGCTGTTCCAGAGCGCACAAACCCTGTACACCTACGAAATTTCGGCCACCTGCACCATGGCGTTGATGTGCGGCTGCCCGGTGATTTATCTGCGCGGCGGCCACGTGCATGAACTGCCGTTCACCGAACATATTGGCGACGCTGGCGCGGCCATGCTCGATGAACCTGGAGGAATCGAGCGCGCACGTCATTCGGTGGGTCTAGCCCGCCAGCGACTTCTGCGCATGGAGGATGAATTCTGGCCTCAACTCAAAGCCTTCATCGGCCATACCCAGCGGGTGGCAGCGGAGCATTCGGCAACCAGCCAAACGCCCAGCGTCCGTGATTGGTTGCTTCATCGCCAGCTCACTCCAGTACAGCGAGCACTCGTCGACGTGCAGCGTAACGCACTTACTGGCCAGACACGCCTGAGCGTGGTCGTCAGCGACAACAGCGGCGAATACCGGGCGCTGAGTGACACACTGGAAAGCCTGGCGCTGTGGAGTACCAGCAGCCCACTGCAATTGCGCGTCTATGTCGTCAGTCGACAGCCGCTACCCTCCTTGCTCGCCAGTAATGTTCAGTGGATCGACGGCGAACCCGAGGTCGGATTGCTCAACCAGATTGCCGAGCACGATGACGGCCAATGGTTGCTGCTGATGGAATCGGGCGAGGAGTTACTGCCCAGTGGCTGCGTCATGCTGGATCTCGAATTGCCCGGTGCGCAGGGCTGCCGCATGCTCTACGCCGATGAAATCTATCGCACTCAGGGTGGAGCTAGCCCGGTCCTGCGCCCAGACATGAATCTGGATTACCTGCTGTCGATACCGGCAATAATGGCCCGGCACTGGATCATTCGCCGGGACCTGCTGCTACAGGTCGGTGGTTTCGACAGGCAGCTTCCCAACGCCCTTGAACTCGGCGTCATTCTGCGCCTGATCGAGGCTCACGGCCTCGACGGCATCGGTCACCTGGATGAGCCGCTGGTCATCTGCGATGCCGCTGACATGTCAGCGAACCCTGATGAGGTCGCCCAGATTCGTCGTCATCTCGTCGCGCGTGATTACCCTCAGGCACAAGTTCTGGAAACCCCGCCGCGCCACTACCACATCGACTACAGCCATTCTGGGCAACCTACGGTTTCGATCCTGATTGCGGTACGCGATCAGTTGGACCTGGTACGGCGTTGCGTCGACAGCCTACTGTCGAAGACGCGCTACAGCGCTTTCGAACTGATACTGCTCGATAGCGCCAGTCAGAGTCCTGCGCTGCAGGAGTGGCTCGAACAGCTCGTGGTAGCCGGGCAGGGTTTGATCAAGGTCATTCGCGACGAGGCCGCACTCAACTTCAGCGCGCTATACAATCTCGGCGCCCGCCACGCACAGGGCGACTTCCTGCTGTTGCTGAACAATGACTGCGTGGCGTTCGACGAGCAATGGCTGGAACATCTGCTCAACCACGCAATGCGTCCGGAAGTCGGCGTGGTCGCGCCGAAGTTGCTGGACATCGAAGGCAAGCTCGCCCATGCAGGTTATGTATTGGGATTGAACGGCAGCGCTGCCAGTCCCGGAGTCGGCTTGGAGAACAGCGAAGCAGGCTATTTGCAGTACCTGCTGGTGGACCGCGATGTCAGCGCAGTCAGCGGCGCGTGCCTGATGATCAGGCGCGAACTCTTCGAGTCCCTTGGCGGCATGGACGAGTCTGCCTTCGCACTGCGTTTCAATGACCTCGACCTGTGCCTGCGTGCCAGTGCTCAGGGCCTGCTGAACGTCTGGAACGCCCGCGCCCTGGTGGCCTGCGAGCGTGTGGACGGCTGGACCGGTGAGCTACGCAAACCGGATCTGCGTGTACGTCTGCGACAGGACGAACACAACTTGCATGCTCGCTGGCATGACTCATTGATACGCGATCCTGCTTACAACAAAAATTTGTCGCTGCGAGGCGCAGGCCACGAACTTCCCGCCCTACACGCACTGACTTGGCGTCCACTGAGCTGGCGTCCACTACCCGTCGTCCTGGTGCATCCTGACAGCGAACGTCCACAGCGATGCATCGACACATTCGAGCAGTTGCTTGAGCATGGCCAAGTCGACGGCTGCTCGATACCCGTATTGCTCTCTGGCCCGGAACTGGGACGCTTGAACCCGGATGTCGTGGTGTTCGCGCACGTCGCCGATTCGGCGCGCATTGCGACCGTTGGCACTGATTACGCTCGGCATTCGGCGTTCAAAGTATTGGAAGTTGAGGAACTGCCCCAGGACGAGCGCGCCTGGCAACTCCTGCATGATGCCCTCGCAGTGGTTGATCGCGTTGTGGTGGCGACTGAGCAACTGGCGCACGATCTGGCGCACATGCACGCAGATGTTCGGGTACGAGCCACGCGTCTGATGCCGCCGTGGCAGAAGCCCTTGATCGCGCGACCCTCGCCAGAAAAACTGCGAATCGGCTGTCCGGTGCAGTTGGAAACGTTGGCAATGGTCGAGCCGATACTACGTGCCTGCGCAGGGCGCGCGCACTGGGTGCTCTGGGGAGACGTACCCGCGCACTTGGCGCCACTGGTCGAGGAAGTCCATCCTCAAGACATAACCTCCCAGCCCGAACTGCTGCACAGCCTGGCGCTCGACCTCGCACTCATTCCCATGCCGCCTGGCGTATCACCACCCCCGGAGCTGGCCCTGCGCCTAGCTGCCAGTGGCGTGGCGATCATCAGCAATGACGATCAAGCGCAAGTCCGTGATTGGCCGATGACCTTCGTCGCCAACCGCAGTGAGCATTGGATCGAGGCCGTGGACGCCTACCTGCAAGCACCACAGAACGCCAGGGCAGCAGGGCTACGGCTACGTCAGGTGGTCGAAGGGACAGGCTTCTTCGACGCTGTTCACCGTGAGGTCTGCCTGCGCAGTTGGATGCAATCCTAGCAGCCCTGGATGCGACCCTTGGTAGACGAGCGCTACCAACGGTCGCCGGGCTGTCAGAGAATCGGCTTCAGCGCGTCACTGGGCCAACTGCCAACGAATGCCTGGGGGTAGCCCGCCTGAAGCGCTGCGCAAGCGCCCTCGTCGGGCATCAACGGCGCGTCATCGAACAGTTGGGCGACCGGTGTCCAGACCACCACCAACCCATGTTGCGCAGCCTCCAGGCACAGCGCTACGTCGAAGCCCCCTGCGGCCTTCAAACCACCGCAATGATCGAACAAATCGCGGCGTATCAGCATGCAGTCGGCAGAGACCGCTGCACAGCCTCGTACCGTGTCTGGCCAGCGTGCCTCGGCGCAGTCGGCGAGTGCCAGCCCCGACCACGGCGCATGCACCTGCGGCCCTTGCAATAGGTCGAAGCCGGCGTGCACCAGATTCAGCTCGCGCGACAGCAGGCAGGCGCCAACGACCCCGACCTCCGGGCGCAGCCCTTCATTGAGCAACGCTTCGATCCACGCGGGTGAAATCACCTCGCAGTACTCTGCCAGCAGCAGCAAGTGCTCACCTTGGGCGTGTTCGGCTGCACTATTCAACAACTCGGAAAGCTCACTGGCCTGGGTGGTCACCAGACGCACACGACTGCCCAGCGATGCCAGGCCGGCGGACAGCGCATCGGCATGCGCGGAGGACGAGGCCACCAATACCTCGTAACGGGGGTAGCGGGTCCGTTGCAAGATGCTGTTCAAGCAGCCCATCAACTGTTGCGGATCGCCCTGCGCCGCGACCAGTATGCTCACCAGTGGCGTGGCTGAATGCCGGTAGTCCAAAGTCAGGCCCGCTTCGCCCCGATCATGCACCTCGCCCCGATAGCCCAAGTCGGTGAGATGGCGTTTGAGGCGTGTGGCGGCCTCGGCCTGAAGGCTCGGCCTAGAAACCGACCCCACGACCAAGTACTGATCCATATGAGCCAGGCAACCTTGACCGTGTTGCTCGACCAGACGCAGCAGCAGGTCGAACTCGAACGCTGCACTCAGGCTTTCACTGTACCCTCCCGCATCCAATACCGCCTGACGACGAACGCACCAGTGTCGCGACATCAAACCGGGCTGACTGCGCAAGACAGTCAGGTCGCTGCCTGGACGCACGACCGGGTGCAGGCGCCCTTGGTCGTCGCGCTGTACCTCGTTGGCACACACCGCCAGACACCCAGGCGCCTGCGCTAACTCCTGATGAAGACGTAACAGACCGCCGACCACCAACTCGTCACCGGCGTCCAGAAGCATCAGCCACTCGCTGGCAAGCTGGCGCAACAGCTGATTGAGATGATTGATCCAGTTGTCATCGTTCACCTGGACGAAATGCAGGGTGTCACGTGACGTTGTGATCGCCGGTGGCTTGCCATTCTTGAGCACCACCAGCTTGAACTGCCGCAGGCCACTTGCAAGAAGGCTGTCGAAGCTGGCTTGCAGCGCAAGATCGTCGTTGTGCAGATCGAGGACGACGAAGGTCAGCAGCACGCCCGGACGCTTGGCGATTTCAGCCAGCGCGCGCCGGCGCACACTCTCCTCCGGAAGCGATTCGGCCAACGCGCCGATCACCTGCCCGGAGCGGGTGTCTGCGAGCCAGTCCAGCGCCTGCAAGCCCGGTATCTGCTGCAGGCGCTCGAGCCATTCACCCAGTTCCAGCGCCCGCTGCTCATCTTCTACGCCGGTCAAGGTGGGAACCAGATGACGGCAGACCTGTAGATTGAACAGACCGAGCGCCAGCGCTTTCCAGTAGCGTTGCTGCAAGCTTTCGCGAGTGTCGTTCGGATGTTCGATCAGCAACTCGCGCTGGCGCACCCAGGTACCCTCGAGTGCTTCGCGGTGGGCCTGACCTGTCGGCCAGGCGTGGCAGAGGAACTCCACCTCCGTCAAATCCGCGAACAGAATTGGGTCGTAGTAGGGCAGTTCCACGTACTGGCGAGGCTCGAAAACCCGCTGTGGTTCGCCGATTACCGATACCCACGGCGACGTGAACAACAGCGGCGCATCGGCGTGATCGTAGGTACTTCGCACCAAGTGATTGAGCACCTTGAAGCCGGCTTCATCAATGCACAGTGCGGGGCCTGCGCTATCCCACTGACGCAGCACACGCACGGTATGTGCCAATTGCTGATCCCGTGCCACCGGCGTCAACCCACAGGTGGCCAGTTCGCAGATCACATCGGTTTGCTGCACCGACGCAATGAAACCCTGAGTCAGCAGGGCGTAGGACAATGCCACCTGCCAACCGGCGAAATCCAGCTCTGCAGGCAAGTCCGCCAATACCCGGGTGAGTGCGTCGATCCGCAACACCGCCCGCCAGGCCGACTGACCAGCTAGCGCATACTGGTGCAACCGCCCGCGGCCGCCCTCGCCTTGCGGTGGGTGCATTACAGCACCCACCTTGTGATAGAAGGCTTTGGCATTACCCAGCCGATACGCCAGAGCGTAACCCTGGGCGCCCAAGAACTGGGGGGTCTGGGCCAAGACCTGGACTGCGCGGTCCAGTGCCTGGGGGCGCACGAAATCAGCGTCAAGCGCAAGCATGACGTAAGGACTTTCGAGCTGGCTCAACGCCTGGATCAGTCGCTCACTCAGCACCGCTGGCGTGTTCTGGCCATGCAGGTACTCCAGTGCCACGCAGGCGACTCCAGCGCGTTGGTAGTAATGCAGGGCGCGAGCGCGGTGAGCGGGCTGCTCGTGCCCGAGCAGGATGACTGTCACCTGATCGCGTGAGGCGGTTGCATTTTCAGCCATAGGGCACCTATGAGTAGTATGTGGAGGCACCGGATGAACCGGCGCCGGACATTCAGTCTGCCAGCCAGGCGTTGGCCCACTGCTGCAGATGGTGAGGCCTGAGCAGGTAGTCTCGCAGTACTGCTTCACGCAAGGCATCGCCCTGTCGGTAGCTCGCTTGCGGATCGGCCAGGTGCATGCGGATAGCTTCCAGCCACTGCGCTGACGTGTTGTCCCTCACTCGCGTACAAGGCAGGTAGCCTTCGTAGGCTTTGGTCTGTGTGCAGATCACCGGGAAACCGCAAGCGCCGTACTCGAGCAGCCTTAGATTGCTCTTGCAGTCGTTGAACAGGTTCTGCTCAAGCGGGGCCAAGGCCAGATCGAGGTTGAGACTGGCAAGTTTCTGCGGATACACCGCCAACGGCACACCTTTGTGAAACTCTTTGACATAAGGCCGCAGCACATCTGGACACATGCCGAAGAACACCCAGTCGACCTCTTCGGCCAGGGTGCGAATGACGTCGAGCAGCAGCTCAAGGTCGCCCCGATGGCTGGTGCCGCCAGCCCATCCCACGCGTGGGCGCAGAGTGGTCTGGCGCTCGCTGTGCCTGTCGGCCCACAGGTGAGCGGCAAGCATGTTCGGCACTACGCGGATGTCGTGGTGCATGCCCGAGAGAGCGTCGGCCAAAGGTTGGGTAGAAACCACCAGCCGATCGCATAGGCCAATGCCTTCGCTAACCAACTCGCGCATATTGCTGGGCATGTTGCGCGCATGGGCGTTCTTCTTCGGTACATCGATGATGTAGTCATCGATCTCATAGATTCGCCGCGCATTCGACAAACGCTTGATGCGCTTCATTTCGTCGAGCGACGTGGTGGTGTAGCGGCATTGCAGGATGATGACATCGGGCTGTTCACGCTCGATTTCGATCATTTCCGGCGTGCTGTAGTCCAGGCGACCTTGGATCCATCCGGCCTTTTCCAATTCATGGAAAGGTTGAGCGACACGGTAGTGACCTACTGCAGAGGTGTTGATTGGCAGCCCCAACACCGACGGCAGCACGCGAGCGATGAAGGGGTCCCAACCGCGTCGCTGTCCGGGATCGAGGTTGAAACTGGCCATCTTCAGGCTGAGATTGCAATTGTAGGCCGGATCACGAGCCACCGTGGCTAACCAGCGGCTATGGAATGTGTCCAGATCCAGCGCCTTGCGTCGACTGTCAGGCGGCACATCGTGTGCGCTGCCCAGGCGCACCAACAGCGCATAGGGCGTCCAGACGCACAGGTAGCCGCGCTCGCGAGCGCGCAAACAGAGGTCGGCGTCGTGCAAGCCAGCGTGCAATGCCTGGAGATCGAAACCCTCGAGCGTCTCGAACAGCTCTCGGCGTATCAGCATGCCATCGAGCGGCAGCGCGCTCCAGTTCTGAGCCGCCTGCAGCCGATGCAGATAACCGCTGCTCTGTGCGGACACACCGACGAACGGGCTACTCACACCACCGTGCAACCCCAATACCAGGCCTGCCCCGAAAACGTTGCCTTCGCGGGTGCACAACTTGGGACCCACCACGCCGACCTCAGGACGTTGTGCCTGAGCCATCATCTCGCTCAACCAATGAGCGTCGAAGGCCACGCAAGCACTGTCGAGCATCAGCAGGTATTGGCCTGAAGCTGCATGACTGGCCTGATTGAAACGCTGCACACGCTCGCCGGCTCCGACGTCCACCACCCGCAACTGAGCGCTGCCCAATGCGGCCATCGCCCTACACCACTGATGCAGCTCGTCCGGGAGGTCATCAGGCGCCACCAGCAACACCTCGAAGGAGGTGTAGAGCGTGTGCTCGAACACGGATTCGACACAGCGCATCGCCGCTGCCAGATCCTGTCCCACATCGACCAGAATCGAAACCAGCGCTGGCGAGTGATGACGATAGTCCACACGACACAAGGCCAGTTCCTGATGCCCGATGACCTGGGCGTCCACGCCCAATCGCGCCAGATGGGCAGTCACGACCTTCGGCGCCTGCGCGACGCAGTCCGGATCGCGCAACCAGCGGTCGATATCCCACTGGCAGTGCACCAGCAACTGATCGATATGCTCGACCACCTGCAGACCTTGTTGCTCGGCCAGACGCCAGATCAGGTCATGAGCCGCCAGGGGGCCGAAGGTGGTATCGAAACCGCCTGCTGTACGCAATGCCTGACAATCGAACGCTAGCACGCGGCCCACGTAGGGCAGACTGCGCATCAGATCTAAGTTGAAATCGGGTTTGAGGATAGGCGTGTGCGCACGCAAGGTATCGTGCCCACCCTCGTCGGGATACAGACACAGACGCCCGCCCAGTGCCATCCGCTCGGCCATGATGGCCAATGCATGGGGCACAAGGCGATCGCCGGCTCTCAGCAACAGTACCCAGTCGAATTCGTCGGTGGCATCCAGCCGAGCCTGCAACGCCGCGAAGCCGTCGCCGTCATTGCGCACCCGCTCGATCGAGCCGTCCTCGGGCAATGCCAGGGTCTCAGGTGCCAGCACCCAGCAACCAGCCGATTCATACGACTGCGCCTTGAGACTCGTCAGCGTCGTTCGAACAGCGTGCTCTTCACCGTTCTGAGCCCAGATGACCGATACGATGCGCGGGCGTATGGGCCATTGCTCGAAGCGCTTGGGCAATGCGGCTAGCTGCGCAGTGGACAGCGCCCGACATTCCAGCCACTGCTCATAGACCTCGTCGAAGGACAGGCAGTCAGTGCCCACCTGCTGCTGCTGACGCGCCTGCTGCGCGCCATACAGCCGATTCAGCTCGTACTCGCGCCACGTCGCGTCCGGCGACGCGCTGTACTCGTCCAGTGGCAAATAGCGCACCCAACCAGTGGCAGGTGCAGGTTCGCTGGTACGTGCCGCCAGCATGGCTTTGATCCAATCGGTTTCGCCGTCGAAGGCCATGACCAACCGGGTCTGGTGACTCAAGCGTCCAGGATGCAGACGCTCAAGGCTTAAATACCGCTTGAGATGACCCAGGTCGCCTCGGCGCATCAGACAGATGTAAAGCGCCAGATCCAACCTCGCGACGAAGCCACCCTCCTCCACCAGTGCTGGCAAGTACGTCTGCACCAGGGTCGTACGCATCAGGGCATGGCTGAGCCCACCGAACAGGTTCGGCGCGTAGGTTTCCAGGGCCTCCAGCAGATCCCCGCCATTGATCAGCGCGTCGTCCGGGCAGAGAACCGCATTGAGCATGCGTGAGGGCAGCAAGGCGTCGTCGGCATCGCACAGCATGCGCTGGCAAATGGTCATACTCACGCCGGCATGCGCCTGCATCAATGCAGCCTGTTGGCTTATGCAATCGGGGAACAGACGATCATCGTCGCACAGGAACTTGATCAGCTCACCGCGCGCTTCGCTCAGGCATGCCAGCAGATTGCGCGCGAAGCCTAGGGTGCCAGCGTTTCGCATGTAGCGCACCGCTACACCCGACTGCGCCACCACCTGCTCGACGATATGCTCGATGGCGCCGTCCGTGCTGTCATCGCATACCAGCACCTCCAGGTTCGGGTAGTCCTGCTCGATAGCACTGAGCAACGTTGCGCGGAAGAAGTCTGCGCGGTAGGCAGGGATAACGATGCTGACGAGGGCGGATGGGGTCACAGCGCGGAACCTTGTGAAAGGCCCGCGCGCCGCGCTCACGAGCGCGAGCGCACGGACGATGACGCAGGAGGGATCAGATGTAATTGACCAACGACAAACTGGCGATCTTGGCGTAGGACTGCAGCGAAGCCTGATACATGTTGGTCTGCATCTGCAGGCGCATCATCACCGATGCCGGGTCACTGTCGCGGATCGAGCTCTGGGTCTTGGCGTTCTCGGTGGTCAGCGCCTCGTTAGTCTCGGACTGCACGTCCAGCGCCGCACCGCGGCCACCGATGCTGCTGATGGACGAGGCGACCTGATCGGACGCGCTGCGGACATTGCCGATCGCCGAATCCAGGGCGGCCTGGAAGTTGCGCTTGGCCGTCGGATCACTGTCCACAGGGGAGTTCAGGGCCGCGCGCAACTGGCCGATGGTGTCGAGTACGTTCTGGGTCTGATGGGTATCGACCTTGATGCCGAACGCGTCACCGGCACTGGGGGTGCCCGACAGCTGGAAGCTCACGCCCGAGGCGGTCGCCGTTGAACCTGACAGCGTTCCGCTGGAGATCGGGCGGCTATTGTCGCTCATCGGTGCGGCGTACAGCTCGAAGTCGGTGGCGCTGGTGAACTTCAAGACCGCACCGCCGCCCGGGAACGAGGCGTTGTACTGGCCCTGGTTGCTGATGGTAGCGCCGGTCACCTGCGCCGAAGAGCTGTTGCCGGGGCTGCGCGTGCCAGCGATGGAGTCGGCCTTGGAGCTCAGGCTGAAGGTGTGCCCGGCGATGGCTGCATCCGGGTTGGCCTGGTCGCCCGGCTTGAGGCTGATGCCCAGACGCAGGTCCACTCCGCGGAAAGAGATCGAAGGGTTGTCGCTCTTGGGGTCGAACTTGCCGCCCTGAGAGGCTTCCAGCGTGACATCGTTGCCACCGGCGTCGAGGATGCGGTACTGGGTGCTGCTGAGAAACTCGATGTTGTACGGCTCGCCGCCGCGGAAGCGGTCGTTGTAGGTGGCGCTGCCGGACACTTGCCCGTCCGACAGACTCACGCGTCCGTCGTCCACCGCCGGCGAGGTCAGGCGGGTCTGGCTGCGGCTGGTGTTGAGCGCCTGTTCGAAGGCGTCGTAACCCGTCTCGTTGGTCGCCAGGCTGAGCATGTCACCGACCTGCAGCTTGAGCTGGCTCTGGTCGCCCTGATAGCTGTAGGTGCCGTCAGCGTTGCGGGCATACGGTGGGGTGTCGCCCTTGGAGCCGGAGAACAGGTACTTGCCGTTCTCGTCACGGCTGTTCATCAGGGAGAACAATTGCTCCTCCAGCGATTTCAGCTCGGCGGCATTGGCCTTGCGGTCGTCGTCGGTAAAGCCGGCGTTGCCGGAACTGACCGCCAGTTCGTTGACACGCTGCAGGATGTTGCTGATGCCGTTGAGCGTGCTCTCTGCCGTGCCCAGCGCGTTGCGCACGTTGGTGGTGTTGGTCTTGTACTGGTCCAGCATGTTCTTCTGCTGATCGAGTTGCAGCAGCCGCGAGGCGCCCACCGGATCGTCGGCGGCAGTACGCACGCGGACCAGATCGGTGGCTTCCTGCTGGGTCTTGACCAGGTTGCCGAAGCTGCGCTGGTTGTTGGTGCTGCTGGTGTTGTAGAACTGCGAAGTGGAAATACGCACGGTCTACGTCTCCTTCAAAGACTGTTGATCAAGGTGGCGAAGGTGGCCTGGGCCGCCTTGATGATCTGCGAGGACGCGGTGTAGTACTGCTGGAACTTGACCAGGTTGCCGGTCTCTTCATCGATCGACACACCCGAGACGCTGTCGCGCCCTTCCAGTGCCGACTTCTGCAACGCGTCGGTGGCATCCATGTCCATGCTCGCCTGGCTGGCCTTGCCGCCGACGTTGGACACCAGCTTGGCGTAGGCGTCGGTCATGCTGATGCCACGGCCGTCAGCGCCCACGTCCACCGTGGCCTTGGTTTGCAGGTCGAGAATCGACTGGGCGTTGCGGTTGTCGGAGGAACCGCCGGCGGTCAGCGACACCGTGAAGTTGTCACCGCTCTTAGGCGCACCCGCCACGTCCATCTCGAAAGTGAAATTACGCTGGGTGGCGCCGTCCATGATCGGGTTGCCGGAGCCGTCGACCATCGGCACCGAGAGCTGCAGCTTGTTGCTCTGGCCGGGGATGATGGTGCCGGTGCCGATCGAATTGCCCTTGGCGTCGTACAGGGTATAGCCCTGAGGCGAGGCGGAGTCGTCGCCGAACACCAGTTTGACCGGTGTGGAGTACTTCAGGCCCGTCTGCAACTCGGCGCGGTCGGTGGCATCGTAGATGTCCAGCTTGGAGGTCAGGGTCGGCTGGTTGACCAATCCGGTGCCCTGGTTGCCCGCGCCGTTGACCACACTCAGTGGCGAGGACATGGCCAGGCGCTTGGGGTCGGTGAGCACCGCCTGGATACCGGCAGCGGCATTGCGCGTCGGGGTGATCTTGAAACTGTCACCGGCGGACACCGCGCCGCCGTTGAGCGACAGGCTGAAACCTTCGATCACCTTGGGCGGGTTGTCGGTGAGGTCGAAATTGCCCATGTCGGTGCCATCGGGCAGCTTGCGCACGTTGTAGCCGGTGGCGCTGGTGAAGGTCACCTGGTAGTCGCTGGTGCCGAGCTTACCGCTGTCCTTGATGGTCACATCGAGGTTGCCGGAACCGGCGCTGTTGCCTTGTCGGGCGATGCTGCGCTCGCTGACGGCCTTGGCGCTGTTGATGTCGCCGAACAGCAGCGCGCCGAACTCGCCGTTCTTGTCGATGCCCTGCCCCAGTTGGCTGTTGATCGCGTCGGAGATCACCAGCGCCACGCGGCCCAGCTCGTTGAGTGCCGGGTCCAGGGTTTCCTTGCGGTAACGCAGCAGACCGCCGAGCTCACCACCGGTGGTGGACGCGGTGATGTCCATCTTGGTGCTGCCGCGGTTGATGACCAGGCTCATGCGCGTGGGATCGTCGCGCCCCGGCGCCACTTCCAGGGCCTGGGTGGTCTTGCCGAGCACCAGCGCCTGGCCGTTGGGCAAGTAGATGTCGTAGTTGCCTTCGCGCTCGACCACCTGGGTGCCGACCAGCTTGTTCAGTTCGCGCACCGCACCGTCGCGCTGATCGAGCAGGTCGTTGGGCTGGCCCTGGATCGCCGAGACACGGGAAATCTGCTCGTTGAACTGGGCGATGGTGGTGGTGAGCTTGTTCACCTGATCGGCCATCGACGCCATGTTGGCGTTGAGGTTGGTGTTCTGTTGATTGAGCTGCGAGGACAGGCTGTTGAAGCGCTTGGCCAAGGTCTGCGCGCCGGTCAGCAGCAATTGCCGCGAGGCGTCCTCGTTGGGCTTGGCCGCCGCATCCTGCATGGCGTTGAAGAAGCCCTTCAGCGCTGCGGTGATGCCGGTGTCGGCACTCGACAGCGCCGTATCGAGCGGAGCGATCTGCTTGAGGTACGAGGTGGCGTCGCTGGACAACGAGGTGGTGGTGCGCAGCTGGTTCTCGAGGAAGGCGTTGTACACCCGGCGCACGTCGGCCAGGGTCGTGCCGCTGCCCATGAAGACCGTGCCGGTCTGCTGCGAGCCCTTGGTCTTCTGCACGATCTGCTGGCGAGAGTAGCTGTCCACATCGGCGTTGGCGATGTTGTTACCCAGGGTATGCAACCCCGATTGCGCGGCGCCCAGCCCGGACATGCCAATGTTGATCAAGCTCGCCATGTTTCGCTGCCCTTAAAGTTGCGTGGTGGTCCCGAGCATTGCGTAGCTCGTGTCCGACTTCATTTGTCGTGCGATCTGCGAGATCTTGCTGGCGTAGTTGGGGTCGGTGGCATACCCCGCCTTCTGCAGCTCTCGCACGAACTGTTCCGGTTTATCGGCTGCGTTCACCGCAGCTTGATAGCGCGAATTGTTCTGTAACAGGCTGACCAGGTCGTGGAAGCTGTCCTGGTACGACGCGTAGGAGCGGAACGCCGCCGTCTCCTTGACGAACTGGCCGTCACGAAACTCGCTGGTGATCGCCCGCGCCTCGCCGCCCTGCCAGTTGCCGGTGGCCTTGATGCCGAACAGGTTGTGACTGCTGCTGCCGTCGGGGTTGCGCATGACCGACTTGCCCCAGCCGGTTTCCAGGGCCGCCTGGGCCACCAGATAGCGCGGATCGATGCCGATGCGCTTGGCGGCCTGCTCGGCCATCGGCAGCATGGTGGCGACGAAAGCGTCGCTGTCGGCGAACGCTTTCTTCGGCGCCAGCGGTGGCTGGGCCACGGCGCGGCCGAGGATCTGCAGGTCACGCCCGGGCGCGGCGAACGCTTGCGCCGGTTCCCAGTCGCCAGTGGCCACGCCGCCGGGGGGAATGTCGCCGCGTTGCGGCAGTGCCGCTGCGTTGCCAGCCGCCGCGGGCGCGCTCGCCGACGGCACGATGCCGGCCAACAGGCGATCGGTGAGTTTGCCGGGCAGCGACAGGCGCCGCGCATTGAGCGCCGCCACGTCGTTGCGGGTCGCCGTGGACTCCATCGCCTGCGGCGCGGCGACCACCTTCGTGCCCCACAGCGCCGGCGCATTACCGTCCACGCGCGGGAACGGACTGGTGTTGGGACGCGCGGCCTTGTTCTTCGACAGCTGGCGCACCAGCACGTCCTGCAGACCGATACCGCCGCCCTCGCGGGACATGCTCACGGACAACTGCTGGTCGTACATGTCGCGGTACTGCTTGACCGTCTCGGTGTTCATCGGGTCGTCGGCCGCCATGACATCGCCCGCCTTGCGCGAGGCCTTGAGCATCTCGCCGATGAACAGCGACTCGAACTCCTGGGCCACCTTGCGGATGTTGCCCTCGCTGTCGCGGTCGCCGTGCTTGAGCGAACTCAGGCGATTGAGGTCGGTGTAGGCGCCGCTGTCGGCGCTACCGGAGACCAGGCTCTTGGGGGTCATCGCCAGGCTCCTCAGATCACGATCAGGTCGGCTTGCAAGGCGCCGGCCTGTTTCAGGGCTTCGAGGATCGCCATCAGGTCACCCGGCGCCGCGCCGACCTGGTTCACCGCACGGACGATCTCGTCCAGCGTGGTGCCCGGGCCGAACTTGAACATCGGCTTGGCTTCCTGCTGCGCATTGACCCGCGAGCGCGGCACCACGGCGGTCTGGCCGTTGGACAGCGGCCCTGGCTGGCTGACGATCGGGTCTTCGGTGATGGTCACGGTCAGGCTGCCGTGGGTGACGGCGGCTGGCGAGACTTTCACGTTCTGGCCGATCACGATGGTGCCGGTACGCGAGTTGATGATGACCTTGGCCACGGCCTGGCCGGGGTCGATCTCCAGGTTCTCCAGGATCGACAGGTAGTCCACGCGCTGGCTGGGGTCCATCGGCGCGCTGACGCGTACCGATCCGCCGTCCAATGCCTGGGCCACGCCCGGGCCGAGCAGCTCGTTGACCTTGTCGACGATGCGCTTGGCCGTGGTGAAGTCGGGGCGGTTGAGGTTCAACGTCAAGGTATTGCCTTGGTTGAAGCCGCTCGGCACCGCGCGCTCGACCGAGGCGCCGCCAGGAATGCGCCCGGCCGACGGCACGTTGACGGTGATCTTGGAGCCGTCGCGACCTTCGGCGTCGAAGCCACCGACCACCAGGTTGCCCTGGGCGATGGCATAGACGTTGCCGTCGATGCCCTTGAGTGGCGTCATCAGCAGGCTGCCGCCGCGCAGGCTCTTGGAGTTACCGATCGAGGACACGGTGATGTCGATCACCTGCCCCGGCTTGGCGAACGCCGGCAGGTCGGCATGCACCGACACCGCCGCGACGTTCTTGAGCTGCACGTTGCCCGACCCCGGCGGTACCTTGATGCCGAACTGCGAGAGCATGTTGTTGAAGGTCTGCAGGGTGAACGGCGTCTGGGTGGTCTGGTCACCGGTACCGTTGAGCCCCACCACCAGCCCGTAGCCGATCAGCTGGTTGGCGCGCACGCCGGAAATGCTGGCGATGTCCTTCAGCCGTTCGGCCTGGGCGGCGACGGCGAAGGTCAGGAGCAAGGTCGCGGCAATCAACTGCCTGGCGTTGAACATGGTCATCCGTACTCAGAAGGGCCAAAGCGGGCTCATGAAGAAGCGGTCCAGCCACCCGGGCTGGCTGGCGTCGGCGAAGGAGCCGGTGCCCGAATAGGTGATGCGCGCGTCGGCCACACGGGTGGACGGCACGGTGTTGTCGGTGGCGATGTCGTCGGCACGCACCAGCCCGGCGATGCGCACCAGCTCTTCGCCGGTGTTCAGGGTCATCCACTTCTCGCCGCGCACGGCGATGATGCCATTGGGCAGCACCTCGGCCACGGTCACGGTGACCGAGCCGGTCAGGGTGTTGCCCTGGCTGGCCTGGCTGGCGCCCTTGGTGGTGCGATCGCCGTTGTAGCCGGCATTGAGCGACAGGTCGCCACCGCCGAACGGGTTGTTGGTGTTCGGGGTGGTGCCGAACAACGAGGTCAGACCGAGGTTGGCCTTGCTGTTCTTCTGCAACTGCGAACCGGCATTCTTGCTCGCCGAGGTGCGCTCGTTGAGGGTGATGGTGATGATGTCACCGACCCGGAACGCCTTGCGGTCGCCATACATGTTCTGTTCGAACCCGGCCTGGTAGATCGAACCGTTGTTGGCCGCCGACGGCAGCGGGGTGCGTGGCAGCACGGGCGCATAGTACGGGTCGTTGGGCTTGGCCGACGGTGCGACGCAGCCGGCCAGCAACACGGCACCACCCAGGGCGACGACGGACAACAGACGATTCATGACGCTTACCTCACGGTGTAACGGGCGCTGCCACGGCAGCCGGGTCGCTAGAGCCAGGGCTCAGAGTTTCTGGGTGACGAACGACAGCATCTGGTCGGCGGTGGAGATGACCTTGGAGTTCATCTCGTAGGCACGCTGGGTGGTGATCATATTCACCAGTTCTTCCACGGTGCTGACGTTGGAGTTCTCCAAGGTCTGCTGCAGCGTGGTACCCAGCCCGTTCAGGCCCGGGGTGCCCACCTGCGGCGCGCCGCTGGCGGCGGTCTCGAAGAACAGGTTGCTGCCGATCGCCTGCAGGCCGGCCGGGTTGATGAAGTCGGCGGTCTGGATGTTGCCGATGATCTGCGCGGCCGGGTTGCCGGGCACAGTGATCGACACGGTGCCGTCCTGGCCGACGGTGAAGGTCTGCGCCTCCGGCGGCACGACGATGGCGGGCTCCAGGGCGAAACCGTTGGCGGTGACGATCTGGCCGTCCGAATTGAGGTGGAAGGTGCCGTCACGGGTATAGGAAACGGTGCCATCAGGCTGCAGGACCTGGAAGAACCCCCGGCCGTTGACGGCCAGGTCCAGCGGGTTCTCGGTGGTCTGCAGGCTGCCGGTCTGGAAGTTCTTCTGGGTGCCGACGACGCGCACACCGGTACCGACCTGCAGACCCGACGGCAGCTCGCTGTCCTGGGTCGACTGGGCGCCAGGCTGACGCTTGGTCTGGTACAGCAGGTCCTGGAACTCGGCACGGTCGCGCTTGAAGCCAGTGGTCGAGACGTTGGCCAGGTTGTTGGAGATGACCGACAGGTTGGTGTCCTGTGCGGAGAGGCCGGTTTTAGCGACCCAAAGAGCCGGAAGCATTCAGTGTTCTCCTCGTGCGCCTGTTTTACGGCACCCGTTCAAAGGTAATTAGCCGAGTTGCAAGACCCGAGCCATGGCTTGGTCGCCTTCTTCGGCGGCCTTCATCATCTTGACGTGCAGTTCGAACTGACGGGACAGCGCCAGCACCGAGGTCATTTCTTCCACGGCATTGACGTTGCTGCCCTGAAGGAAACCCGAGACCACGCGCACGTTGGCATCGGCATCGGCCGGCTGGCCGCTGTTGGTGTGGATCAATCCATCCAGGCCTTTATGCATGGCCTTGATGTCCGGGTTGACCAGCTTGATGCGGTCCACCTCGGCCATGACTCGCGGATCTTCACCCATGGCGCGAATGCTGATGGTGCCGTCGTCACCCACTTCGACTTTCTGCTCAGGCGGAATGGCGATCGGTCCGCCGTTGCCCATCACCGCCATGCCATTGCCGGCACGCAGCACGCCGAGCGCGTCGATGTTCAGGCTGCCGGTGCGCACGTAAGCTTCGCTGCCGTCCGGCGCCTGCACGGCCATGAAACCGTTGCCGCTGACCGCCACGTCCAGGTCACGACCGGTTTCGATCAACGGGCCTGCACTGAAGTCGGTGGCGGGCCGCTCGCTCATGGCGAAGGCGCGCGCCGGAAAGCTGTCGCCGAACACGGGCATCGAGCGCGCCTGTTCCAGGTCGCGCTGAAAACCGTTGGTGGAAACGTTCGCCAGGTTGTTGGCATGCGCCTTCTGCGCCACCGCGTTCTGGGCGGCGCCGGTCATGGCGACGTAAAGCATCTTGTCCACAGTTATCCTCCGCTGCACTGGCGATCGATTGCCGCTCACCGTTGCTGTGCAGGCTGTAAAGCAAGTTCCGAACCAACTTTCCGTAATGCGCTAAAAAGCCCGTGATTACGGGCTTTCCAGGGATCGGTGAAGCGGCTGGATGTCGGTTATCCGGCGCGGCTTTGCCGCCGGTGGCAAGGGGGTGCCAAAAGTTCGAGAGCCGCGAAGCCGCCCTCAGCGGTCACGGCATCCGCCATTGTCATAGGGCCCGGCGAAGCGCTTCCAGCCCTCCCCTGGCGACCACTGCGAGCACACCAGACGTCCGTCTACCTGACTCTCCCAGCGCCACCAAGGCGCGGTGCCGGCCTGGGCCTGCAGCAGGCACAGCCCGGCAAGCAGCGCGACTGCGACTTTCCTCATGATCACTCCTGCACAAACGACGAGCCCCTTCAAGGCAAAGGGGCTCGGATCACTACGCTCGACCGACGACCATCAGGTCATCTGGATGATGGTCTGCATGATGGTGCTTTCGGTGGAGATGGTCTTGGCGTTGGCCTGGTAGTTGCTCTGCGCCTTGACCAGCTCGACCAGTTCCTGTGTCAGGTTGACGTTCGAGGCTTCCAGGGAGTTGGACTCCACCGAACCCAGGGTGCCGGTCTTCGGCGCATCGACACCCGGAATGCCGGAAGCGAAGGTTTCCTTCCAGCGGGTACCGCCGATCTGCTGCAGACCCTGGTCGTTGGCGAAGCTGGCGATGGCCACTTGGCCGATTGCACGCGACTGCTGGTTGCTGAAGCTGGCGAACATCACCCCCGAGGAGTCGATCGACAGACTCGACAGGATGCCGGTGGCGTAACCGTCCTGGCTCTGCGACATGCGCGCGGTCTCGGTGTTGTACGAGGTGGTGCTGTTCATCGACAGGCGCATGCCGTCGGTGTTGCCGCTCGAACCGTTGCTCGCCCAGTTACCGGAGGCGTCCTTGGACGCCGGGATCCAGCCCTTGAGGCTGAAGGTGTTGTTGGTCACGCTCCAGTTCGCGGCAGGCACGCTGGTGTTGTCGGTGGCCATGGCCTTGATGCTGCCGTCGGCATTGAAGTCCATGGTACCGGTCAGCGGTGCGGCACTGGTTGGATCGAGCGGGTTGCGACCATCGACCAAGGTGTACATGGTCCACTCGTTGGTGCCAGTCTTGCGATAGAACTGCTCCATCGTGTGTTCGTTGCCCTGGTTGTCGTAGACCTTGGTCGGGAACGATTTAGTGTACGTGGTCTGGTCGGCCGGATCGAACGGCTTGTTCGGCACCATCACCGGCGGCGTGGCGCCGTTGGACACTTCCAGGGGAATGGTGTCGGCGGAGGAGTTCAGGTTGATGCCCTGATCGATCAGGGTGGTCGCCTTGGGCGCCAGTGCCGAGGTGTCGATCTTCAGATTGGTGAGGATGCCCTTCTGGATCTTGCCGGTGCTGTCGGCGGCGTAGCCTTGCAGGTTCAAGCCGTCGGAGGTGACCACATTGCTGTTCTTGTCGGTGCGGAACGCACCGGCACGGGTATAGCTGAGCGAGCCGTTGTCCGAGAGCACGAAGTAGCCCTGGCCCTGGATGCCCATGTCCAGCACGTTGCCGGTGTTGTTCACGTCACCCTGGGTGAACTGCTGCGAGACGGCAGCCAGGCGCACGCCATTGCCGATCTGGTTCTTGCCCACGCCCAGGCGGTTGGCGCCAGCATATACGTCGGCGAACTCGGCGCGCGACGACTTGAAGCCGGTGGTGTTGACGTTGGCGATGTTGTTGCCGGTGACGTCCAGTTGCTTGTTGGCTGCGTAGAGACCGCTAAGGCCGATATTGAAAGACATGTAGTGCTCCTTCTGCCGAACAGACCGGCCTTAGATTCCGATGGTTTGTACTTTGGAGATGCCGACCTTACCGATGCCGGCGAGGTTGAGCATCATCTCGCCGCCCGCACCGGCGACAGTGACGCTGGTGACCGTGGCCGGCAGCAGGGTGTACATCTGCTGAGCCTTGCCATCGACGGTGGTGGTGGCGCTGAAGCTGTAATTGCCGGCAGCGACCTTCTCGCCCTTGTCGTTGGTGCCATCCCAGATGAAGTCGGCATTGCCCTTGTTCTGTGCGCCGAGGTCGATGGTCTTGACCACGTTGCCATCCTTGTCCTTGATGGTGATCTTGCCGTTGTCGATGTTCTGCGGCACCACCACCTGGCCATTGAGGCTCTTGCTCGGGTCGATCATGGCCTTGTCGTTCTGCACGATCACCGAGCGACCGACCAGCGAGGACGCCTGCAAGGCCTGAGAGGAACCCATTGCGTTGGTGATGCCGTTGACCGACTGGTTGAGGGTCTGGATGCCCTCCAGGCTGCTGAACTGCGCCAACTGCGAGACGAACTCGCTGTTGTCCTGCGGGTCGAGGGGGTTCTGGTGCTGCATCTGGGTGACCAGCAACTGCAGGAAGGCATCTTTGCCGAGCGCGTTCTTGTCGGTCGACTCGGTGGTGTTCTTCTTGGTGTTGCCAGTGGTGCTCACGCCCGAGTTGGCGAGGACTTCATTGAGGTTCGTGGCCATGTCTTACACTCCGTGATCACTGACCCAGGGTCAGGACCTTCTGCATCATGGTCTTGGCGGTGTTCATCAGCTCGGCGTTGGTCTGGAACGCACGGCTGGCGGAGATCATGTCAGCCATCTCCTCGACCACGTTGACGTTGGGGTAGTAGACGTAGCCGTCCTTGTTCGCCGCCGGGTGGTTGGGCTCGTAGCGAGCCTCCAGATTGCTCTGGTCCTCGATGATGCCCTTGACCTGCACGCCCTGGCCGGCCTGCCCCTGATCCTCGAACAGCGACTGGCTGCCGCCGTTCTGCGCCTGCTCGAAGGTGGTGGCGAACACCGGGTGGCGGGCACGGTAGGTCTGGTCGATGCTCGAGGACACGGTCTCGGCGTTGGCGATGTTGGAAGCGACGGTGTTCAGGCGCGTGTTCTGCGCACTCATGCCGCTACCGGCGATATTGAAGACACTGGCAAGGGACATGGTCACTCTCCGCGCAGGGCCGATACCAGCCCTTTGAATTTACTGTTGAGCAAGGTGAAGCTGGCCTGGAAGTCGATGGCGTTCTGCGTGTAGTTCGACTGTTCCATATGGGCATCGACGGTGTTCTGGTCGATCGACGGCTGCATCGGCGTGCGGTACTTGAGCGTGTCGTCGGCCAGCGCCATGCCTTCGGCCTCGATGTGTCGGCTGTTGGTGCGCTGCAACGACACCCGCTCTTCGGTGCGCTTGCCGGACTCACCGGCCAGTACCGAGGCGAAGTCCAGGTCGCGAGCCTTGTAGCCGGGGGTGTCGGCGTTGGCGATGTTGTTGGCCAGCACCTCGGCGCGCTGGGCGCGCAGACCCAATGCCTTTTCGTGGATGCCGAGGGCGTTGTCGAAGCTGATGCTCATGTCGGGGAACCTTCGAAGGTTGACCAGCGTTGCGTTGGCCAAGATATAGCAAGGGCTGTGCCAACATGCTGAAGCCCAGCAATGCCGGGCATTGAACCTTTAGCGAGGGGTTTGGCCTGCCAGAAAAGCGGCAAGGGGTTTCCGCTTCATGGCGGCGAAGCGGCAAAAGCGCAGCGGCAACGGCGGCAATCCAAAAAATTGACGTGATCGCGCAGAACGAAAAAGCCGGCGTCTTTCGACACCGGCTTTTTCATTACTTGGCCTGGTAGATGATCCCCGGGCTGCACTGGACCATCTGGTAATGATCCGGCAAGCCGTTCAGCGCTTCGGAGGCGCCAAGGAACAGGTAACCGCCGGGCTTGAGGGTGGCGTGAATGCGCATGAGGATGTCTTTCTTCACCTGGGCGGAGAAGTAGATCAACACGTTGCGGCAGAACACGATGTCGAACTTGCCCAGCGACGCGTAGCTGTCGAGCAGGTTGAACGAGCGGAACTCGACGCGACTGCGAATCGGCGGCTTGACCGCCCAGCGGCCCGGGCCTTTCGGGTCGAAGTAGCGCTGCAGGCGTTCCTGGGACAGGCCACGGGCGATGGCCAGGCTGTCGTACTCGCCGGTTTTGCAGTTGTTCAGCATGGCGCCGGAGAGGTCGGTGGCGACGATCTGCGCGCCCATCTTCAACTGGCCGAGATTGCTGCGCTCGAATTCGTCGATGGCCATCGACAGCGAATACGGCTCCTGACCCGACGAACACGCCGCCGACCAGATGCGCAGGCGCTGCCCCGGGTTGGCACGGATGAACTCCGGGATGACCCGGCTCTTGAGCACCTCGAACGGATAGGTGTCGCGAAACCACAGGGTTTCGTTGGTGGTCATGGCATCGACGACCTGCTCGCGCAGACCGCTGCGTGGCTGGGTCTGAATGCGCTGCACCAGCTCGCCGAGGCTCTTGATGCCCTGCTGCTCCATCAACTTGTTGAGACGGCTGGACACCAGATACTGCTTATTTTCGCCCAGCAGGATGCCACAGGCTTTCTCCAGGAAGACCCTGAACTGTTCGAAATCCAAATTACCCGTAGACAATGCTGCCGCCTCTTTTCAATCGCTTGCGCCGGGGGCGAACCCCCGACAGTTTCAGTGCGTCGCCTTGATCCGGTCGACCACGCGGTGGGCCAGGTCATCCGGCCTGAACTTGGCCAGGAAGTCGTCGGCACCGACTTTCTTGACCATCGCCTGGTTGAACACGCCCGACAGCGAAGTATGCAGGAGGATGTGCAGCTTTTGCATGCGTGGATCGCTGCGAATCTCGGCAGTGAGGGTATAGCCGTCCATCTCCGGCATTTCAATGTCGGAAATCATCATCAGGAATTCTTCTTCGGGACGCTTGCCCTCGTCGACCAGCTTGCGCAGGTAGTCGAGCGCCTGACGGCCATCGTTGAGCGCCACCACTTCCACGCCCACCGTCTGCAGACAACGGCTGACCTGCTTGCGTGCCACCGAAGAGTCATCGACCGTCAGCACCCGCAGCAACACGGCCTTGTCCTGCACGTCGGCGTCCACCACGCCGGCCGACACCGACTCCGACGACGGCGCCACTTCGGCCAGCACCTTCTCCACGTCGATGATCTCGACCATGCGATTGTCCACACGGGTGACCGCCGTGAGGTAGTGATCGCGGCCGGTGCCCTTGGGTGGCGGATGGATCTCTTCCCAGTTCATGTTGACGATGCGCTCGACCGAGTGCACCAGGAAGCCCTGGGTCTTGGTGTTGTATTCGGTGATGATCACGAAACTGTTGCGCGTCTCTTCCTTCAGGCCCGGCAGACCGGTGGCCATCGACAGGTCGAGAATGGGAATGGTCGCCCCGCGAATGTTCGCCACGCCACGCACCACCGCATGTGACTTGGGCAACAGGGTCAGGTCCGGGCACTGCAGCACCTCCCGCACCTTGAACACGTTGATGCCGTAGAGTTGATCGCCATTGAGACGGAACAACAGCAGCTCCAGGCGATTCTGTCCAACCAGCTGTGTGCGCTGGTTGACCGAATCCATAACGCCAGCCATGCCAGACTCCTTATGTTTTTCTGCTTGCTAGACAACAAGTCGGCACGGGCTTTGCTTTTTTGAGCCCATGTACACGAAAACGACATTTTTCCGACGACCGACACGCCTCGTGGCCCTTTTTCTGGCCACCGCGTGCCTGTTCGCGTCCGGCGCTCGCACGCTGGCGGATTCGTTTACCTTGCCTGAACAACTTATCGGTGTCACCCAAGGGTTTCTTGAGTTCACCGTCGAAGATTATCTGAGCCGCACGCAGACCCCTGGGCGTTATGACATTCAGGTCAACAACCTCGACCCGCGCCTGCGCATGCCGCTGTGTAGCCAGTCGCTGGACGCCTCGCTGGAAAGTCCGGCGCAGCCACTGGGGCGAGTGACGGTGCGGGTACGCTGTGACGGCGAAGCGCCGTGGACCGTGTTCGTGCCGGCGCAGGTCAAGCTGCTGCGCGACGTGGTGGTCATGACCCGCCCGCTCAAGCGCGAAAGCGTGATCGGCGAAGGCGACGTGACCCTGCGCGAGCGCGACGTCAGCAGCCTGGGCCAAGGGTTCATCAGCGACCTCGATCAAGCCGTGGGCATGAAGCTGTTGCGCCCCACCGTAATGGACCAGGTGCTCACCTTGCAGCAGTTGGAGCAGGCCGAAGTGATTCGCAAGGGCGACCAGGTGGTGATCACCGCCCGCAGCGGCGGCCTGAGCGTGAGAATGCCGGGGGAGGCGCTGGCCAAAGGCGGCCTGACCGAACAGATCCGCGTGCGCAACCTCAATTCCAAGCGGGTGGTCAAGGCCACGGTGATAGGACCGGGCCAGGTCGAGGTGCCTATGTAACGGGTGGGGGACTGGCGGCAAGGAACCGCCTTTCCTAAACTGGGTCAGAAATCGGGATGCGCGCCTGTACTGACGGACGGCAAAACTTTTATGCCTAAAGTTTGCTCCGGGTTAGCCGAAACAAAGGCAAGCGTCCTATTTACCCAGAGGTTTCTGATCATGGTCATCGACTTCAGTCGTTTGAATAACTCCCCGTCCGTAGCGGGCGGCGTGCGCAGCACGAGCGCCAGCGGCAACAGCGAAAAAGCCGCGGCCAGCAGCGATACCAGCAAGCCGGCCAGCGTCAGCGGAGAAGCGGTACACCTCAGCCAAGAGGCCCAGAAGTTGCAACAGATCAGCGACAAGCTGCGCGATCAGCCCGCCGTCGACAACGCCCGTGTGGCGCAGTTGAAGCAAGCGATCGCCGATGGTAGCTACAAGGTCGATGCCGGCCGTGTCGCCTCCAAACTGCTTGATTTCGAAGCTCAGCGCTAACCCCCGGGTGCGCTGACTCACAGGACGCCAGAGCCCAGAGCCAGCCATGCACGACACCACACTGCTGCAACTGATCGAAGACGACATCGCGCCGACCCAGGAACTGCTCGACCTCCTGCAAAAGGAGACGGTTGCCCTGCATGGTCGTGACATGCAGGTACTGGAGACCATCCTGGCCCGCAAGCAGTCGCTGATCGTCTTGCTCGAGCAGCAGGGCATGCGCCGTAATCACCTGCTCAACGGGCTGGGCCTGAGTGCCGACCGGGCAGGCGTGCAGGCCGTTGCCGCGCAGTCGGTCAATGGTGAGATCATTCTCCAGCAGCTCGATGTGCTGACCGGCCTGATGGACGCTTGCCAGAAGGTCAACGAGACCAACGGTCGGGTCATCCAGGTGCAGCAACACGCCACGGCCAATCAGATCAGAATCCTCATGGGTGGCGACTCTCCGTCACTGTATGACAGCCGTGGCACCACCTCCCCCATGGACAAGCCTCGGGCGATCAGCCAGGTTTAATAGTCCTGTTCAAGGCACGGATCATACTGGCAAAATGCCGTAACTTGCGTGTGCCGTTTTTGCCTGGAGATCGATAATCCGTGTTCACTGAAGCCGATGCACCTCAGCCACCGAAGGTGCTCACCACCGCGCTGGAAATTGCGGCCAACCTGCGCCAGTTGATGGACAGCCACGATCCGCTGATCATCAGCTTCCCCGAGCGCAGCCAGCGCTTCCAGAGCTACGTGGTTCATGTGGACCGGGATGCCGACGTATTGGCCCTGGACGAGCTCATTCCCCGCGATGGCGAGCGATTCATCGAAAACGGCGAGCCTTTCCGCGTCGAGGGTTTCCATGATGGCGTACGTATCGCCTGGGAATGCGATACGTCGCTGACCCTCGGTGAAGTCGATGGGCACCGCTGCTACCGTGGCGCGCTTCCCCAGGAAATGACCTACCACCAGCGTCGTAACGCCTTCCGCGCTGCGCTGAAGCTGTCGCAACTGGTCGACATCACCCTCGATGGCACGCACCTCAAAGGCAACGGCGCCATGCGCGGCAAGCTGCTGGACGTATCCGCCACCGGTTGCAAGCTGCGTTTCGACGGCAACGTCGAGGAGCGTCTGCAACTGGGTCAGGTCTATGAACGCTTCAAGGCTGCCAATCCGCTTGGCCTGAGCGATGTGATGGTGGAGCTACGGCACCTGCACTTCGAAGAGCGCATCAACACCACCTTTGCCGGCTTGCGCTTTCACAACCTCAGCGGCCAGGGCCAGCGCAAGGTCGAGAGTTTCGTTTATCAGTTGCAGCGTGAAGCGCGGCGATTCGACAAAGACGATTATTGATTCCGCGCCGATAGCCGGGATTGCCAGGGCCGCTCAAGCGGCCCTTTTGCGTTGCATGCGCTTCAACCTGACTTGTCCAGGGGCGCCTGGGAAACAGCGGGATCGACCGAAGCCGGATGCTCGATCTCGCCTTCGGTGACCTCGGTGTCTTCGGCCGCCACCGGCGTCTGCATCACATCCTGAACCGTCTGCTCGTCCACCCGCGGGTCGAGCGCCGCCGACAAAGGCGAGCCCGCCGCCGGCATCGCCACGTGACCCAGCGGCGCGTCCTGCACCTGGTGCAGACCGGTAACCGCTTTGGGCCGTATGCGCCAGACCAGTACCAAGGCGAAGAATACGAAGAAGGCGTACAGCATCTGCGCGCCAAGTACCTTCATCAGCACACCCGCCACCAGCGGCCCGATGCTCGCGCCGACGCCGTAGGTCACCAGCAACATCGCCGTCAGCGACACCCGCCGCTCGCTTTCCACGTGGTCGTTGGAAAACGCCACGGCCAGCGGGTACAGGCAGAACTGCAGCAGCGACACGATGAAGCCCATCGCGAACAACACCTCCAAGGGCACGCTGGGCAGAATCGCCAGCGGCAGCGACGCCACGGCCAGTCCTATGGAGATGCTGCGAATCAGCAGCGCACGGTCATAGCGGTCCGACAACCAGCCCAGCGGCCACTGCACCACGAGACCGGCGAAGATGCAGCAGCCCATGAACAGACCGACCTGCTCGGTGCTGAGCCCCTGGCGCGCTGCATACAGCGGGGCCAGACCGTAGAACGCACCGACGATCAATCCGGCGCCCAGTACCGTGCTCAACGACTGCGGCACCCGCTTGATGAAGAACTTCGGCTCCATGGGTGCAGGCCGCAACGGCGCAGGGTGAATTCGACGGGTCATGGCCACCGGCACCAGGCACAGGGCAAAGCACATGGCCACCAGCATCAGCAGCTCAGGACCCAGTGCCGGGTGTACCACCAGGATCAATTGACCCAGCACCAGGCCCAGGTAGGAAGCGATCATGTAGCCGCTGAACACCGCACCCCGCTGCTTGGCATCGGCCTGCTCGTTGAGCCAGCTCTCGATGACCATGTACTGGCACATCATGCCCAGGCCAACGATCACCCGCAGGCCGATCCAGGCCGGTACGTAGTTGGTCATGCCGTGTCCCAGCACCGCCGCGCCGACGATACCGGCGCAGGTGGCATAGGCCCGGATATGCCCGACCCGACCGATCAGCCGATGGCCGACCTTGCCGCCCAATGCCAGGCCGAAATAGTTGGCGGCCATCAGCGCACCCACCCATAGGCTGTCGACCTGATCGGCGGCCAGGCGCAGGGCCAGGTAGGTACTGAGCAGACCGGATCCGATCAGCATCATCAACGCAGCGAAATACAACGAACGAAAGGACTTCCAGATCTGGCGCATGCGACCCCGCGGGCTCCTTGGGCAGGTATGGTGCTGCTGGACAGCATAAGGTCTGTGAACCGTTCATGGGCCGCTGGCCGGAAAAAAAACCAGCGGCGACGCAGGCGCAGAACAGCGTGTCTCGATCAGGCCTGCGCGGCCAGCACCCGCCGCTCCCAGGGGGTGATCTCGTCGAGAAAATCGCTCAGTTCCAGCAGCTTGGTGGCGACGTATCCTTCGATGAACACCTCGCCGAACAGTTCCCGCGCCAGTGCGCTGCGACGCAGGCGTTCGAGACCGGCATGCAAGGTGCACGGCAGGCTCAGGTGCTCGGGCACGGTGAACTCGCCCTGCACGGCCGGTGCAGGTTGCAGCCTGCGCTCCAGGCCGTGAAGGCCAGCCGCCAAGCTGGCAGCGAGCGCCAGGTAGGGGTTGCAGTCGGCCCCCGGCAGGCGGTTTTCCACGCGCCGGGCCACGGGCGCGCTGGCCGGGATGCGCAGGCCGGCGGCGCGGTTGTCCTGCGACCAGCAGGCGTTGTTCGGCGAGGCGTAGGGGTGACACAGCCGCTGGTAGGAATTGACGTTGGGTGCGAACAGCGCGGTGAAGTCGGCCATGCAAGCCTGCAGTCCGCCGATGAAGTGATCGAAGCGCTCGGTCGCCCGCCCCTGCTCATCACTGAAGACATTTCGACCTGTGGCGATTTCGACCAGGCTCTGGTGGATGTGCATCGAGCTGCCCGGCGTGTACGCCAGCGGCTTGGCCATGCACACCACGGTCAGCCCGTGCCTGAGCGCCACTTCCTTGAGCAGGTGCTTGAACAGGAAAGTCTGGTCGGCCAACAACAAGGCATCACCGTGCAGCAGGTTGATCTCGAACTGGCTGACACCCATCTCGTGCATGAAAGTATCGCGCGGCAGCCCCAGCGCCGCCATGCAACGGTACACCTCGTCGAAGAACGGCCGCAGGCCATTGTTGGAGCTGACGCTGAAGGCCGAGTGGCCCAGTTCGCGACGCCCATCCAGGCCCAGGGGCGGCACGAACGGCTGGTGCGGATCCGGATTGGCGGCGAAGACGAAGAACTCCAGCTCGGTGGCCACCACCGGCGCCAGGCCGAGGGCGGCATAGCGTGCGATGACCGCCTTGAGCTGGCCGCGCGTGGACAACGGCGAGGGTGTGCCATCAAGCTCCACCGCATCACAAATCGCCAGCGCCCGTGGGCGGTCACTCCAGGGCAGCACGTGGGTCTGTTTTGGGTCAGCGACCAGTGCCAGATCACCGTCGTCACTGCCGTAGAACTTCGCCGGGGGGTAGCCGCCCATGATGCACTGCAGCAATACGCCACGCGCCATCTGCAAGCGTCGCCCTTCGAGGAAACCCTCGGCGGTCATCACCTTGCCTCGAGGTACGCCGTTCAGGTCGGGCGTGACGCATTCGATTTCGTCGATGCCGGTCAGGCGCTCGGCAGCAGAGCGCAGGCCTTGGGTCGTCATCACAGAGATCCTTGTTGTTTTGGCTGGCCGCGAGCGGCGACAGGCACAACATAGGCCGGGGGTGTTTAAAATATCAAGCACCCTGCACAGGGTGACGGCTATGCCCTATTCCCGCAGGGTCATGCCGTTGGCCGGCAGCGGCAAGGCGGTCTTGTAACGCACCTGTTTGAGGGCGAAGCTGGAACGGATGTTGGCCACCCCCGGCAAGCGCGTCAGGTAGTCGAGAAAGCGCTCCAGCGCCTGGATACTGGGCAGCAGCACACGCAACAGATAATCCGGATCGCCGGTCATCAGGTAGCACTCCATCACCTCCGGGCGCTCGGCGATTTCCTCCTCGAAACGGTGCAGCGATTGCTCCACCTGTTTCTCCAGGCTCACATGGATGAACACATTGACGTCCAGTCCCAGCACCTCTGGCGACAGCAATGTCACCTGCTGACGGATCACACCCTGCTCTTCCATGGCCTTGACGCGGTTGAAGCAAGGGGTCGGCGACAGGTTCACCGAGCGCGCCAGCTCAGCGTTGGTGATCCGTGCATTCTCCTGGAGGCTGTTGAGAATGCCGATATCCGTGCGATCGAGTTTTCGCATGAGACAAATTCACCTGATTCTTGTGGTTGTGCGGAATGTTTATCTGTGCCCTGCGGCAAAGGCAATCAACTTGAGAGAAATATTCTCCGAGCCAGCCTCTAAGATGTAGGGAACGCTGACCTGCCAGTCACGAGCCGGCACTCAGCGGCGATCGTTGCAAAGCTCACAAAAACAATATTCGAGCGAGCGTAAACAGCATGAACGAGTACGCCCCCCTGCGTCTGCATGTGCCCGAGCCTACAGGCCGGCCAGGCTGCCAGACCGATTTTTCCTACCTGCGCCTGAACGACGCCGGTCAAGTTCGCAAACCGCCCATTGACGTCGAACCCGCCGAGACCGCCGATTTGTCCGGCAGCCTGGTGCGTGTGCTCGACGAACAGGGCGACGCCGTCGGTCCCTGGGCCGAAGGCATCGACCCGCAGGTGCTGCGCCAGGGCCTGCGCACCATGCTCAAGACGCGCATCTTCGATAGCCGCATGGTGGTCGCCCAGCGTCAGAAGAAGATGTCCTTCTACATGCAGAGCCTGGGCGAGGAAGCCATCGGCAGCGGTCAGGCGCTGGCGCTGAACCGCAGCGACATGTGCTTCCCCACCTACCGCCAGCAAAGCATCCTGATGGCCCGCGACGTGTCGCTGGTGGACATGATCTGCCAGTTGCTGTCCAACGAGCGCGATCCGCTCAAAGGCCGCCAATTGCCGATCATGTACTCGGTGCGCGAGGCCGGTTTCTTCACCATCAGCGGCAACCTGGCCACGCAGTTCGTGCAGGCTGTTGGCTGGGCCATGGCCTCGGCGATCAAGGGCGATACCAAGATCGCCTCGGCCTGGATCGGCGACGGTGCCACGGCTGAATCCGATTTTCACACCGCCCTCACCTTCGCCCACGTCTACCGCGCGCCGGTGATCCTCAACGTGGTCAACAATCAGTGGGCGATCTCCACCTTCCAGGCCATCGCCGGCGGCGAATCGACCACCTTCGCCGGCCGCGGCGTGGGCTGTGGCATTGCCTCGCTGCGGGTCGACGGCAACGATTTCATCGCCGTCTACGCCGCTTCGCGCTGGGCCGCCGAACGTGCGCGCCGGGGCCTGGGCCCGACCCTGATCGAGTGGGTCACCTACCGCGCCGGCCCCCATTCCACCTCCGACGATCCCTCCAAGTACCGTCCTGCCGACGACTGGAGCCACTTCCCGCTGGGCGACCCGATCGCCCGCCTCAAGCAGCACCTGATCAAGGCGGGGCACTGGTCCGATGACGAGCACCAAGCCGTCAGTGCCGAACTGGAAGCCGAAGTGGTCAAGGCACAGAAAGAGGCCGAGCAGTTCGGCACCCTTGCCAATGGCCACATTCCCAGCGCCGCCTCGATGTTCGAGGACGTGTACAAGGACATGCCCGATCACCTGCGTCGTCAACGCCAGGACCTGGGGGTTTGAGATGAACGATCACACCAGCATCAACCCGGAAAACGCCATGACCACCAGCACCCTGACCATGATCCAGGCCCTGCGCTCGGCCATGGATGTCATGCTCGAACGCGACGAGGACGTGGTCGTCTATGGCCAGGACGTCGGTTACTTCGGCGGCGTGTTCCGCTGCACCGAGGGCCTGCAGGCCAAGTACGGCAAGTCGCGGGTGTTCGACGCGCCGATCTCCGAGAGCGGCATCGTCGGCACGGCGGTAGGCATGGGCGCCTATGGTCTGCGCCCGGTGGTGGAAATCCAGTTCGCCGACTACTTCTATCCTGCCTCCGACCAGATCGTCTCGGAGATGGCGCGCCTGCGCTATCGCTCGGCGGGCGAATTCATCTCCCCACTGACCCTGCGCATGCCCTGCGGCGGCGGTATCTACGGCGGCCAGACCCATAGCCAAAGCCCGGAAGCGATGTTCACCCAGGTCTGCGGCCTGCGCACGGTGATGCCGTCCAACCCCTACGATGCCAAGGGCCTGCTGATCGCCTCCATCGAATGCGACGACCCAGTGATCTTCCTCGAGCCCAAGCGCCTGTACAACGGCCCCTTCGACGGCCACCACGATCGTCCGGTGACGCCTTGGTCCAAGCACCCGCACAGCGCAGTGCCCGACGGTTACTACCGCGTGCCGCTGGACAAGGCCGCCATCACTCGCCCCGGCAACGATGTCACAGTGATCACCTACGGCACCACGGTCTACGTGGCCCAAGTGGCCGCCGAAGAGAGCGGCGTCGATGCCGAGGTGATCGACTTGCGCAGCCTGTGGCCGCTGGACCTGGACACAATCGTGGCCTCAGTGAAAAAGACCGGACGCTGCGTGGTGGTGCACGAAGCCACGCGCACCTGCGGCTTTGGCGCCGAACTGGTGTCGCTGGTGCAGGAGCACTGCTTCCATCACCTCGAAGCACCGATCGAACGCGTCACCGGCTGGGACACACCCTACCCTCACGCACAGGAATGGGCCTACTTCCCAGGGCCTGCGCGGGTCGGTGCGGCATTGAAACGGGTCATGGAGGTCTGAATGGGCACGCACGTCATCAAGATGCCGGACATCGGCGAAGGCATCGCCCAGGTCGAGCTGGTGGAGTGGTTCGTCAAGGTCGGCGACCTGATCGCCGAGGATCAGGTAGTGGCCGATGTCATGACCGACAAGGCCACGGTGGAGATTCCCTCGCCGGTCAGCGGCAAGGTGCTGGCCTTGGGCGGGCAACCCGGAGAGGTCATGGCCGTGGGCAGCGAACTGATCCGGATCGAGGTCGAAGGCAGCGGCAATCATGTCGATGCCGCGCCGAGCCAGGTGCAACAGTCCGCGGCCGCCGTCGCGCCGGCGCAGGTCGAAGTCCAGGCAGCGCCACAGCCGCCCATCGAGCGCACTTCCACGCCTGAAGCCGGTCCGGTCGCCTCGCCCATCGTCCCACGCGAAGCCCAGGAAAAGCCGCTGGCCTCCCCCGCCGTGCGCAAGCGCGCGCTGGATGCCGGCATCGAGTTGCGCTACGTGCACGGCAGCGGGCCGGCCGGGCGGATTCTCCACGAAGACCTGGATGCCTTCATCAGCGCACCACAGGGCGCTGCGGGTCAGCGCTCGCCCGCCTGCGGCAAACGCACCGACAGCCAACAGGTGCCGGTGATCGGTCTGCGGCGCAAGATCGCCCAGCGCATGCAGGACGCCAAACGCCGAGTGGCACATTTCAGTTACGTCGAAGAAGTCGACGTGACCCAGCTCGAAGCCTTGCGCCAGCAGCTCAACGCGCAATACGGCGAGCGTCGCGGCAAACTCACCCTGCTGCCATTGCTGGTGCGCGCGTTGGTGGTCGCCCTGCGTGACTTCCCACAGATCAACGCCACTTATGACGACGAAGCCCAGCTCATCACCCGCCACGGCGCTGTTCACGTCGGTATTGCCACCCAAAGCGACAGCGGTTTGATGGTGCCGGTGTTGCGCCACGCCGAGGCGGGCAGCCTGTGGGACAACGCCAGTGAGATCGCCCGCGTGGCGCAGGCCGCACGCGGCAACAAGGCCAGTCGCGAAGAGCTGTCCGGTTCGACCATCACCCTGACCAGCCTGGGCGCCCTGGGCGGCATCGTCAGCACGCCGGTGGTCAATACCCCGGAAGTGGCGATCGTCGGGGTCAACCGCATCGTCGAGCGGCCGGTGGTCGTCGGCGGGCAGATCGTCGTGCGCAAGATGATGAACCTGTCCAGCTCGTTCGATCACCGTGTGGTCGACGGCATGGATGCCGCGCTGTTCATCCAGGCCGTGCGCGGCTTGCTGGAACAACCCGCCTGCCTGTTCGTGGAGTGAGTATGCAACCGATCATCGAGACGACCCTGCTGATCATCGGCGGCGGGCCCGGCGGCTACGTGGCGGCCATCCGCGCCGGACAACTGGGCATTCCGACCGTGCTGGTCGAGGGCCAGGCACTGGGCGGCACCTGCCTGAACGTTGGCTGCATTCCGTCCAAGGCCTTGATTCATGTCGCTGAGCAGTTCCACCAGGCCACACGGCTGAGCGGCGACTCGCCGCTGGGTATCCGCGTGACGGCGCCACAGCTGGATATCGGCCGTAGCGTGCAATGGAAGGACGGTATCGTCGACCGACTCACCAGCGGCGTCGCCGCCCTGCTGAAAAAGCAGGGTGTGCAGGTCATCCATGGCTGGGCGAAGATCCTCGACGGCAAGCACGTGGAGGTCGACGGCCAGCGTATCCAGTGCGAGCACCTGCTGCTGGCAACCGGCTCCAGCAGCGTCGAACTGCCGATGCTGCCGCTCGGCGGGCCGGTCATTTCCTCCACCGAGGCCCTGGCACCTGAGCGTCTGCCAGAACATCTGGTGGTCGTCGGGGGTGGCTACATTGGCCTGGAACTGGGCATTGCCTATCGCAAGCTCGGGGCGCGAGTCAGCGTGGTGGAGGCGCGCGAGCGTATTCTGCCGAGCTACGATGCCGAGCTCACGGCACCGGTGTCTGAATCACTGAAGGCGCTCGGCATTGCTCTGCACCTGGGATACAGCGTCGAGGGGTATGAAGATGGCAGTCTGCGGGCACGCTCCAAGGCTGACGAACGGCTGCGCCTGGAGGCCGACCAGGTGCTGGTGGCCGTTGGGCGTCGGCCGCGCACTCACGGCTTTGGCCTTGAAGGCCTGGCCTTGACCATGAACGGGGCGGCTATCGCCATCGACGAACGCTGCCAGACCAGCATGCGTAACGTCTGGGCCATCGGCGATGTGACAGGTGAGCCGATGCTCGCACACCGAGCCATGGCCCAGGGCGAAATGGTGGCCGAGCTGATCGCCGGCAAGACGCGACGATTCGAACCCGCCGCCATTGCTGCGGTGTGCTTCACCGATCCGGAAGTGGTGGTGGCCGGCAAGACGCCGGACCAGGCCCAGGCGCTAGGCCTGGACTGCATCGTCGCGCAGTTCCCCTTCGCCGCCAATGGCCGAGCCATGAGCCTGGAGGCCAAGCGCGGCTTCGTGCGGGTAGTGGCGCGCCGCGACAATCATCTGATCGTGGGCTGGCAGGCGGTCGGGGCGGCGGTGTCGGAATTGTCTACAGCCTTTGCCCAATCGCTGGAGATGGGCGCGCGCCTGGAGGATGTGGCCGGCACCATCCATGCTCATCCAACGCTCGGCGAGGCGGTGCAGGAAGCTGCACTACGGGCACTGGGACACGCGTTGCATATTTGATGGCGTAGACAGGCGGGCCGGGGTTGCAGCATTGGCGGCCCTGGCGGTCTGGCGCGCACTGGCCAGAGAAAGAGATGTGTCCCCTGCTGGAATCGAACCAGCATCTAACCCTTAGGAGGGGCTTGTTCTATCCGTTGAACTAAGGGGACATCGCGGCGAGCATTCTACGCAGATTCAGTAGCTTGGAGAAGCTAACCAAGCTCGAGTGCGAGGCACAAGGCCCGCATGTTAACCATCCCATCGCTATTTGTCATGACCAAGATGGCGCGTGGCTTGTCGTCCTCTTCCTCCATTCCCCTCCCCAGCACGCCTACGGGATTAATTGCATATTAGTGGCATCGACAGGGAATTTTTTCCGTGACCGCGGTCCAAACGTCAACGTCGGGCATTGAAGGCCTGATGGGGAGTGCTTGTGACAGGTCGTCGAGGCAGTCCGCTGGCAGCGCAAGACTCTTGGGATCGTTAGTCATTTCCCTAGGCTTTTGCCGGTTTTACCAGCTCTTTTGAGCCGGATGCGGACTTAAGTGCAAACTGATCGCGTGTAAAACTTTTCAAACCAGTACGCATTTCTGATAATTGGTGCTGGCAAAAAGCCTTTATTCGGATCACTATTTGTCACAGAATTGACGCCAAAGAAACGGCGACCTTGAGGCAAGATGAGCATCCAAAATCATAACGGTTGAACATTTTGCTCTCGCCACGGTCGTAGCCACAACCGTGCGGCCAATTTGAGAACCGCTTCCCTGAACCCGAACTAACCGGTCAATTAATATGCGCCCAATGAAACAGGCTATCTACTCCAGCCGCACCGCTGACAAGTTTGTCGTCCGCCTGCCTGACGGGATGCGTGAGCGCATTGCCGAGGTAGCGCGCAACCATCACCGCAGCATGAACTCCGAAATCATCGCCCGCCTGGAGCAAAGCCTTATCCAGGAAGGTGCCCTGGGCGATGAGCTGAGCATGCGCCTGGACAGCCCTGAGTTGTCACTGCATGAGCGCGAACTGCTGCAACGCTTCCGCCAGCTCACCCACCGCCAGCAGAATGCCCTGGTCGCCCTCATCGCCCACGATGTGGAAATGGCCGCAGACGCCTCCTGAGGCTTCCAACGCCCACGAAAAAAGCCAGCGTAAGCTGGCTTTTTTCGTTGTGGCTGCAAAGCCTCAGAGCAGGAACAGCGTCGCCAGACCCAGGAAGATGAAGAAGCCGCCGCTGTCGGTCACCGCCGTGATCATCACGCTCGAGCCCATCGCAGGGTCTCGCCCCAAACGCGTCAGGGTCATGGGAATCAGGACGCCCATGAAGGCCGCCAGCAACAGGTTGAGGGTCATGGCTGCGGTCATCACCACACCCAACGACCAACTGCCGTAGAGCAGGAACGCCACCGCACCGATCACCCCACCCCAGATCAGGCCATTGAGCAGCGACACCGCCAGCTCCTTGCGCATCAGGCGGCGCGTGTTACCCGGTGATACCTGATCCAGCGCCATGGCACGCACGATCATGGTGATGGTCTGGTTGCCCGAGTTGCCACCGATGCCGGCAACGATAGGCATCAACGCAGCCAGAGCCACCAGCTTCTCGATCGAACCTTCGAACAGACCGATTACCCGCGAGGCGACGAAAGCAGTGATCAGGTTGATTGCAAGCCATGCCCAACGGTTGCGCAACGAACGCCAAACCGAAGCGAAGATATCTTCCTCCTCGCGCAGACCGGCCATGTTGAGCACTTCGCTCTCACTTTCCTCACGAATCAGGTCGACCATTTCATCGATGGTCAGACGACCAATGAGACGCCCGCCTTTGTCCACCACCGGAGCGGATACCAAGTCATAACGCTCGAAGGCCTGCGCCGCATCATAAGCATCTTCTTCGGGTGTGAAGCTGACCGGATCGGTCGCCATGACCTCCGCCACTTTCTTGTCCGGGTCATTGACCAGCAAGCGTTTGATGGGCAGCACGCCTTTGAGGATGCCGCCCTGATCGACCACGAACAGTTTGTCGGTGTGGCCGGGCAGCTCTTTGAGCCGTCGCAGGTAACGCAGCACCACCTCAAGGCTGACGTCTTCGCGGATGGTGACCATCTCGAAGTCCATCAGCGCACCGACTTGCTCCTCGTCGTAGCTCAACGCCGAGCGCACGCGCTCGCGCTGCTGGGCATCGAGGCTCTCCATCAGCTCATGAACAACGTCGCGAGGCAGCTCTGGCGCAAGGTCAGCCAGTTCGTCGGCATCCATCTCCTTGGCGGCAGCGAGCAGCTCGTGATCGTCCATGTCGGCGATCAGCGTCTGGCGCACAGCGTCGGAGACTTCCAGGAGAATGTCGCCATCGCGATCCGAGCGCACCAACTGCCAGACCGTCAGACGGTCTTCCAGGGGCAAGGCTTCAAGGATGTAGGCGATATCGGCGGGGTGCAGATCATCGAGCTTGCGTTGCAGCTCGACCAGGTTCTGCCGGTGGACGAGGTTTTCCACCAGGTCGTTGTGCTGACCTTCCTGGCGGTGGGTCAGGTCTTCGACCAGACGTTGGCGCTGCAGCAGCTCGATCACCTGAGCCAGGCGATCCTGCAGGCTTTCTTGAACTTTCTTTACTTCGACTTCGGTCATAGGCGAACTCCACTCCCAGCAGTGGGCACGCCGGGAGAATCAATCGGTCAGATCTGGCTTGGCAAGAATCAGTAAGGAGTAACTACTGGGTAAGTCCATGGTGGTATTCCACAAGCCCCGGCGGGGCTGACGGGCGCAATCATACACGGGTCGAGCCAGGTGATCGCTTAAATTTTTGGTCGTAACAATCGTTTGCGCATTAAAGCTCTGACAACGCTCGAAGCCTACAGTGCGACGGCGTCGCGCTGTGAAAAATCACATCGCGGGCACAGACGCCCTGCAGGCTGCAGCACCGAACGACAGACATGAAAAAGCCCGCTACAGTGAGCGGGCTTTTTGGGTGTGGCGGACTCAGGAGGATTCGAACCTCCGACCGCTCGGTTCGTAGCCGAGTACTCTATCCAGCTGAGCTATGAGTCCGTGGTTGGTAATTTTAGACCAGGTTACCACTGGTTTTTGACTTGGCTTCACTGAATAGCCTTTCGGCAAGCAAAACCACTTCATAAAGTGGCGGACTCAGGAGGATTCGAACCTCCGACCGCTCGGTTCGTAGCCGAGTACTCTATCCAGCTGAGCTATGAGTCCACAGTTGGTAGTTTTAGACCAGATTACCACTGGTTGAATGGTGCGCTTTCCTAGGAAAACCGCCTCATTGTATGGCGGACTCAGGAGGATTCGAACCTCCGACCGCTCGGTTCGTAGCCGAGTACTCTATCCAGCTGAGCTATGAGTCCGTGTCTTGCCGCGCATTATAGTTCGCTGAATCATTTTGCCAAGTACTATTTCGTTTAATTTCAACGACTTAGCATATTGACCTGCTACAGCGCCCTACACGAAAAATGGCGGTGAAGGGGGGATTCGAACCCCCGATACCCTTATGAGGTATACTCCCTTAGCAGGGGAGCGCCTTCGGCCACTCGGCCACCTCACCGCAACACGGGGCGTATATTAACCAGACCCTTCCCCGTTTGCAAACCTTTTTTTGAAAAAAAACCGATAAAAATTAAAGGCTTGGTTCTTCGTCCTTCTCTTTCTTGATCCGCAGGTAGATTTCCTCGCGGTGAACGGCCACTTCTTTAGGGGCGCTCACACCGATACGCACCTGGTTACCTTTCACACCCAGGACGGTCACGGTGATCTCACCGTCTCCAATGATCAGGCTCTCGGCGCACCGACGAGTCAGAATCAACATAGCTTTCTCCTCACGCAATTCATTCAGGGACAACAGTCTGTTGGGATCAGGGCGCCGGACGGGACGATCCGGCGCCCTTGTCGGCTGTCAGGCAGGAAAAGGACAGTAACCCGCAAGCCAGCCAGAAACACGAAGGGCGCGGCATCGGCCGCGCCCCTGCGGGCAATGCGTCACTCGCTCTGTCGGGCAAGCGCATCGAGCTCGAACGCGGTGTGCAGCGCACGCACGGCCAACTCCAGGTACTTCTCCTCGATCACCACCGAGACCTTGATCTCAGACGTGGAGATCATCTGGATGTTGATGCTTTCCTTGGCCAGGGCCTCGAACATGCGACTGGCCACACCGGCGTGGGAGCGCATGCCTACACCGACGATCGACACCTTGGCGATCTTGGTGTCGCCGATTACTTCCCGGGCACCGATCTCGCGCGCAGTGTTTTCCAGGACGCTGAGCGCCTTCTCGTACTCGTTACGGTGCACGGTGAAGGTGAAGTCGGTGGTGTTATCGTGGGAAACGTTCTGCACGATCATGTCGACTTCGATGTTCGCCGCGCTGATCGGGCCGAGGATCTTGAAGGCGACACCCGGGGTATCCGGCACACCACGAATGGTCAGCTTGGCCTCATCACGGTTGAAGGCGATACCGGAAATGATCGGCTGTTCCATGGATTCCTCTTCATCGATGGTAATGAGGGTACCCGGACCCTCCTTGAAGCTGTGCAGCACGCGCAGCGGAACGTTGTATTTGCCGGCGAACTCCACCGAGCGGATCTGCAACACCTTGGAGCCGAGGCTGGCCATTTCCAGCATCTCTTCGAAGGTGATCTTCTCCAGGCGGCGCGCCTGCGGCACAACACGCGGGTCGGTGGTGTAGACACCGTCGACGTCGGTGTAGATCTGACACTCCTGCGCACCCAGCGCCGCGGCCAGGGCAACGCCAGTGGTATCGGAGCCGCCACGACCTAGGGTCGTGATGTTGCCTTGCTCGTCGACACCTTGGAAACCGGCGACAACGACCACCTTGCCTTCCTTGAGGTCGGCGCGAATCTTCTGATCGTCGATCTGCAGGATGCGCGCTTTGTTGTGCGAACTGTCGGTGAGGATGCGCACCTGGTTGCCGGTATAGGACACCGCCGGCACGCCCCGCTTGATCAAGGCCATGGCCAGCAGTGCGATAGTCACCTGCTCGCCGGTCGAAACGATCACGTCCAGTTCGCGGGGCACCAATTGGTCGCTGACTTGCTTGGCCAGGTCGATCAGACGGTTGGTTTCCCCACTCATGGCCGACAGAACAACCACCAGGTCGTCGCCGGCTTCGCGGTGTTTCTTGACCTTGTCGGCCACCTGCTCGATCCGCTCGATTGAGCCGACGGAGGTGCCGCCAAATTTCTGTACGATCAACGCCATTTCAAAGTGCCTCAGCCCACGAAGGGCACCCAGTAATCAAACCTTGCCGAAGCGGCCGCTGGCAGTCATGCCCGCGGCCGCTTCCTCTCAAAGCCCCTGCTCGGCGAACGGCACGGCCAGTGCCAGGGCCTGATCCAGCGCGGCGACGTCGACGCCACCACCCTGAGCCATGTCCGGACGGCCACCACCCTTGCCGCCGACCGCCGCAGCGGCCTGTTTCATCAGGTCGCCAGCCTTGAGTTGGCTGGAGAGGTCCTTGGTCACGCCGGCCACCAGCACGACCTTGCCCTCATGCTCGCTGCCCAGCAGGATCACTGCGTGGCCGAGCTTGTTCTTCAACTGATCGACGAGCGCCAGCAGCGCCTTGCCATCCTGCCCATCAAGACGGGCGGCAAGCACCTTGGCACCCTTGACCTCAACGGCCGCATTGGAGAGATCGTCCCCTGCGGCGCTGGCGGCCTTGGCCTGCAACTGCTCGAGTTGCTTCTCCAACTGGCGGTTGCGCTCGAGCACAGCCGACAGCTTGTCGATCAGGTTGTCGCGGTTGCCCTTGACCAGTTGCGCAGCTTCCTTGACCTGCTCTTCGGCCGCGTTCAGCCAGGCCAGCGCCGCCGCGCCGGTGATCGCCTCGATACGGCGCACGCCGGAGGCCACCCCACCCTCGCTGACGATCTTGAACAGGCTGATGTCGCCGGTACGCTTGGCGTGGATACCGCCGCACAGTTCCACCGAGAAGTCGCCGCCCATGGTCAGCACACGCACCGTATCGCCGTACTTTTCACCGAACAAGGCCATGGCGCCCTTGCGCTTGGCGGTGTCGATATCGGTCAGTTCAGTGGTGACTTCGGTGTTGCGACGGATCTCGGCATTGACGATGTCTTCCAGCACCTTGATCTGTTCCGGCTTGACCGCCTCGAAGTGGCTGAAGTCGAACCGCAGGCGCTGACTGTCGACCAGCGAGCCCTTTTGCTGCACGTGATCGCCCAGCACCCGACGCAACGCTTCGTGCAGCAAGTGAGTGGCAGAGTGGTTAAGCGAGGTGGCGTGCTGCACGTCGGCATCGACATGGGCCTGGACAGGCGCGCCGATCAGCAGCGCACCGCTGGCGACCACACCATGATGCAGGAAAGCCCCGCCGGTCTTGGTGGTATCGCGCACATCGAAGCGCACGGCGCCGGACTGCAGATAGCCGGCATCGCCGATCTGGCCGCCGGATTCGGCGTAGAACGGCGTGCGGTCGAGCACCACCACACCCTCCTCGCCTTCACCCAACTGATCGACCGACTGACCGTCCTTGTACAGCGCAATGACCTTGCCTTCGCCGTAGGTCGCTTCGTAACCGAGGAACTCGGTGGCGGTGTCGACCTTGACCAGGCTGTTGTAGTCCATGCCGAAGGCGCTGGCCGAGCGGGCGCGCTCGCGCTGGGCGTCCATCTCGCGCTCGAAGCCGGCTTCGTCGATGGTCAACTCGCGCTCGCGGGCGATGTCGGCGGTCAGGTCCATGGGGAAACCGTAGGTGTCATAGAGCTTGAACACCACATCGCCCGGCACGACCTTGCCCTGCAACTGCGCCAGATCCTGCTCCAAGATGCGCAGACCCTGCTCGAGCGTTTTGGCGAACTGCTCTTCTTCGGTCTTGAGCACGCGCTCGATATGCGCCTGCTGGCCCTTGAGCTCGGGGAAGGCCTCGCCCATTTCGGCGACCAGGGCCGCGACGATCAGGTGGAAGAAGCTGCCCTTGGCGCCGAGCTTGTTGCCGTGACGGCAGGCGCGGCGAATGATGCGACGCAGCACATAGCCACGCCCCTCGTTGGAGGGCAGCACGCCGTCGGCGATGAGGAAGCCGCAGGAGCGGATATGGTCGGCCACGACCTTGAGCGACGGCTGCTCGTCGTTGCTGCAACCGATGGCCTTGGCGGCCGCGGCGAGCAGGTTCTGGAACAGGTCGATCTCGTAGTTCGAGTGCACGTGCTGCATGACCGCACTGATGCGCTCCAGGCCCATACCGGTGTCTACCGAAGGCGCTGGCAGCGGATGCAGCACGCCGTCGGCCGTACGGTTGAACTGCATGAAGACGTTGTTCCAGATCTCGATGTAGCGGTCACCGTCTTCTTCTGGCGAGCCGGGCGGGCCACCCCAGATGTCCGGCCCGTGGTCGAAGAAGATCTCGGTGCACGGGCCGCATGGGCCGGTATCGCCCATGGTCCAGAAGTTGTCGGAAGCGTAAGGGGCGCCTTTGTTGTCACCGATGCGCACCATGCGCTCTGCCGGCACGCCGACCTCTTTGGTCCAGATGTCGTAGGCTTCGTCGTCGCTCGCGTAGACGGTGACCCAGAGCTTGTCCTTGGGCAGGTTCAGCCACTGCTCGGACGTGAGGAAGGTCCAGGCGAAGGTGATGGCGTCGCGCTTGAAGTAGTCACCGAAGCTGAAGTTGCCCAGCATTTCGAAGAAGGTATGGTGCCGCGCGGTATAGCCGACGTTTTCCAGGTCGTTGTGCTTGCCGCCGGCACGTACGCATTTCTGGCTGCTCACTGCGCGGGTGTAGGCGCGCTTTTCCTGACCGAGGAAGCAGTCCTTGAACTGGTTCATGCCGGCGTTGGTGAACAGCAGGGTCGGGTCGTTGCCCGGGATCAGCGAGCTGGAGGCAACTCGGGTGTGGCCCTGCTCTTCGAAGAAGCGAAGGAAGGCTTCACGGATTTCTGCGCTTTTCATAGGTTCTTCCACGGAAACGGCGGCCGTTTTTGGCTAACGCGTCGGATCGACGAAACGACGGCAAAGGGCCGCATTATATCGGTCCTGCAGGCAAGGTGCAGTGTGTTTATGCGATGCAAACCGGTAATCCTGAGTATTTTCGGGCTCGCGGGGATAAAAACGGCATCGGCGGATGCTAAATCGTCGCTTTGGCCACTGACAAGCCAATTACCGCGCATCTGCGCGCAAAAGAAAACGGCGCGCGGATTAAATCCTGTTCATCCATCTGCCAGCAGCGCCGGGTGGTAAGAACATAGCCTTGGCCAAGGCGGACCTGACGCCAAGATGCGACTTCCACCGTTCTTATAGGAAGCGCTCCATGTCACCGGACGAAATTAGAATCGAAGATCCTTCCGGCGCCTCAGTCGTGCAGGACCTGCCCTATCGCAACGGGCCGCTGACGATCACTCGCCAAAGCCGACAGTTGCTGATCGAGGTGCTTGACCAGGGCTGCAACCTGGTCGTGCGCCACTGCCCTGAAGGACTTGCGCTGCTCTGGCGCGACGTCACCTGCACCGTGGCGCTGGCAGCACACGACACCGTGCGGGTGCGCACTGGCGACGGCGACGATCAGGTGATCGTCGAGTCCAGCCTGGACCGGCGCACGGTGATCGAAAGCGGCGACGGTAACGACGACATACAGGTGCGCGGCCCTGCGCCAGACGCTGAGACACTGAATGCCGGCATCGTGGTGGTGGACGCCGGAGCCGGCGATGACCGCATCGTTGTGCAAGGGCTCAGGCAGGCAGAGATCGATGGCGGCGCCGGCAAAGATGTACTGCGTAGCGGCGCCGCTTACAGCCTGCTCTACGCAGGCCCTGGCGAGGACAGCCTTGCGATCGAGGCTGGCAAGGGCACACTCGAAGCGCTGCACGGCAGCACCCGAGTGAGCACCGGCAAACAGGATGATCGGATTTACGGCGACCCTGCGCGCATCATCGCCGAGAGTGGTTTCAGCGCGCCCTTGCTGTACCCACTCCAGGATGCCCAACTGCCGCCTGACTACCTGGCGACGTTCAAGATCGAAGGCGATGCGCACTATGTCGACAAGGTCAGTCGCCAACTGACGATGCTCAGAGCCAGCCCAGGAGCCTCTGTCCTGCTCGATCGATTGGTAGCGCAACAAGTGACCATAACTATCAAGCCCGCCGAGACGCTGGACAACGCCTTCGCGAGCTATGACGAAACCCTGGGGGATCCACATGTACGCGATGGCGTTCGCGGCGACCGCATTCGCGACTGCGAGGTCCACTACAACCCGCTGGCACAGCGCCCAGGCACACCGTCGTTGGTGATGCTGTACCACGAGCTGTGCCACGTCTGGAACTTCGCCACCGGAAGCGCCACGGACAATGTCGAGCGCCTGGCGGTCGGACTCGACAACCCAGGTTCGCTATTCGATTACGACGACGACCCCAACACCCCTGACACCGACACCAATCCGCCGCCCTTCAACGAAAATGCCTTGCGCCTGGAACTGGGCCTGGCACCGCGCTTGAGCTACCCGTAACGGCCTAACCCAACTGCTGCCCGGCATCCGGCACCACCAGGAGGCCGGCACGCAGCCCATTACGCACCTTGGGGTTGGGGAAGATGATCCGCGCATCCTGCTCGTCGACCACCCAGCGGGTCTGGGCGATATCGTCAGCCAGCAGGTAGCCTTGCGGCAGCGGCGAAAAATTCTCGATGTCCGGCGGCAAGTGAAGGCGGAAGTTGTCACTGTGCTTGATGACCTCGCGGGCGACTCGGAACAGCTTGAGGTTCTCAAGGCTCTGCGCAGCCTCTGGTTCGGCGTGTTCGATGAGCTGAATCAGACGCTGCTCGAGCCGGTCGAGGTTGACCGGCGCGTTCTGCCCGAACGGGCGCGCTTTGCCCAGCTCCAGGGTGAAGGCTTCGGCGTCGAGCTGTTCGTAGGTAAAGGCGCTGAAGGTGATCGACGACTTGCTCTGCAACAGCACCGCCTCGATACCGGCCGCTGCCAATCGCGCGAGTTGTTCACGTGAATGCAGCCGACCTTCCTTGAACGGATACAAGGCGAACTGCTCGATCTTCGAGCCGCGGATGGCGGTGTGCAGATCGTAATGCAGGCGCTGGCGGCCAGGTGTAGCGAAGAAGACGCGGGCAAACTGCTCCAGCTCGGCCGCACGCAATGCCTCGAAACCGCTGGACAGGGCATGGCGACCGTTGAACAGGCGATTGATGTCCTGCTCCACGAAGCGCTCGCCCTTGCGGATCGCAGCCGGATTGCCAAACAAAAACAACACCCGCGCACGGGGTATCAGGGTGCCACTGGCAACGCCGTGCAGTAACCGCTCGAGCAGCTCGATCGGCGCAGTCTCGTTGCCGTGAATACCTGCCGAAAGCAGCAGATCAAGCCCGCAGTCCTCACCTTCGGGCGGACGCACTTCCAGCGCCCCCTCGCCCAGCCAACGCAGACGCACGCCCCGGGACGTCACCTGGGTCTTCTCGGCCGGTTCATGATCGGTGAGGGTCAACTCAAGCAGTTTGCCGAGGGCGAGCATAGGGCGCTTCCTTAGTGTTGGTGGCCGCAGTCGGGGCCGTGCACGTGATCGTCGTCTTCGTCGACCTCGGCGGGCTCCATCTCCAGTTGCAGGCTGACCAGGTTGGTGGCCATCGGGCGCAGCAGCAGGTTGGCGTATTCAGCATCGCCCTCCTCCACGTCGACGCCGATCAGCAACTGGCCGCGACCATCCTGCTGGATCCACACCTCCTTGCCTTGCCACATCACCGCAAAGCGTGTGCAGGAGGTTTCCAGTTGGGTGCCGTCTTCATCTTCCAGGATCAGGCGCAGGGCATCGGACATCACAAGATTCTCTCTATCAAGGTTGGTATTGAAACGGGTAGACACTACCCAGGTTCAGGATCCGGGTCAGCTCGTCCAGTGCCGTACGGCATTCATCGAGCAGTTGCGGGTCGGCCAGGTCGGCGTCGGCCAGGCGATCGCGATAATGCGTATCCACCCACTGCAGCAAACGTTCATAAAGCGGCGCGGTGAGTATCACGCCTGGGTTGACCGCCGCCAACTCATGCTCTTTGAGCGCCACACGCAAACGCAGGCATGCCGGGCCGCCGCCGTTGCGCATGCTCTGCTTGAGGTCGAACACCTTGACCTCACGGATCACGCCCTGCTGCGCAGTGAGCTGCTGCAGGTACTGCCACACCCGCTCGTTGTTACGGCACTCCTCGGGCACCACCAGCACCATGGAGCCGTCGTCGCGTGACAGCAATTGGCTGTTGAACAGGTAAGAGCGGACGGCATCTTCCACCGTCACCGCCGAGCGCGGCACCGCGATGGCCTGGAACTGCCCCCCCCTGGCCGCCAGCTTGGTCTGCAACTGGCCGAGCACCGCATCGCTGTCGAGAAAGGCGTCTTGGTGGTGGAACAGCACTTGGCCATTACCCACCGCGATCACGTCGTTGTGGAATACGCCCTGGTCGATCACCGTCGGATTCTGTTGAGCGTAGACCACGCCATCGGCGCTGAGGCCGTGCAGTCGCGCCACCGCCTGGGACGCTTCCAGAGTCTGGCGTGCCGGGTACTTCTGCGGAGACGGATAACGGCTGTCGAACGCGCTGCGGCCATAGACGAAGAATTCCACTCCCGGCTCGCCGTAGTCGCGGCAAAACCGCGTGTGGTTGGCCGCGCCTTCGTCACCGAACTGCGCCACCGCAGGCAGCGCCGGGTGATGGACGAAGTGCTGCGCGTCGGCGAACATCGCCGCCAAAACGCGGCTGGTGGTCGGGTGCTCGATGCTGCGGTGATACTTGCAGTTGAGGTTGGCTGCGGTGAAGTGCACACGCCCATCGGCGGTGTCGGCGCTCGGGCTGACCGTGGCGGCATTGGCCACCCACATGCTCGACGCCGAACAACTGGCGACCAGCAAGGGCATCGCCTCGCGCGCAGCGTGCCGGATGACCTCGGCGTCGCTGCCAGGGAACCCCAAGCGGCGCAAGGCGGCCACGTCCGGGCGCTCCTGCGGGGCGAGCACGCCCTGCTTGAAGCCCATGTCCATCAGCGCCTTCATCTTGGCCAGGCCCTGACGCGCAGCCTCTCGCGGGTTGGAGTGCTGCTGGCTGTTGCTCTGCGAGGCCACGTTGCCGTAGGACAGGCCACCATAGTTGTGGGTCGGCCCCACCAGGCCATCGAAATTCACTTCATGGGCTTTCATCGGCTCGGCTCCGAGACCTGTTGTCATAGCGTCACACCCGGCGTCAGGGTCGCCGGCAGAGCAAGGCTGGCGGTCTCCAGCGATGCCACGGGATAGGCACAATAGTCGGCAGCGTAGTAGGCGCTGGCGCGATGGTTGCCGCTGGCGCCCACGCCACCGAAGGGGGCGCTGCTGGCCGCGCCGGTCAGCTGTTTGTTCCAGTTGACGATGCCGGCGCGGCTGCGCAGCCAGAAGTGCTGGTAACGGGCGTGCGAATCGGACAACAGGCCGGCCGCCAGGCCGAACTGCGTGTTGTTGGCCTCATCGATCGCCGACTCGAAATCGTCATAGCGAATCACCTGCAGCAGCGGACCGAAAAACTCCTCGTCAGGGCGCTCGGCCACGGCGGTCACATCGACGATGCCAGGGGTCAGCAAGGCCGCGCCATCCTGCGGTTGGGTCATCGAGAGCAGCGCCGTGCCGCCCTTGGCCAGCAGGTCAGCCTGCGCCGCCAACAGCGCGCGCGCCGCGTCCAGGGAAATCACCGAGCCCATGAAGGGCGCCGGCTGAGCATCGAAAGCGCCGACCCGCAACTGGCCGCACACCTCGACCAGTCGCGCCAGCAGCCGATCACCCCACGTCCCCTGCGGTACCAACAGGCGTCGTGCGCAGGTGCAGCGCTGGCCGGCTGAGATGAAGGCCGACTGAATGATGGTGTAGACCGCCGCCTCCAGGTCCTTGACCTCATCCACCAGCAGCGGGTTGTTGCCGCCCATCTCCAGCGCCAGGATCTTGTCCGCACGCCCGGCGAATTGCTGATGCAGCACGGTGCCGGTACGGCTCGAGCCCGTGAAGAACAGCCCGTCGAGGCCGGGGTGGGCCGCCAGCGCAACACCCGTGTCGCGCGCGCCTTGCACCAGATTGAGCACGCCGTTGGGCAGACCCGCGGCGATCCAGCACTGCACGGTCAATTCGGCGACCTTGGGCGTCAGCTCACTGGGTTTGAACACCACGCAGTTACCGGCCAACAACGCCGGCACGATATGCCCATTGGGCAGATGGCCAGGAAAGTTGTACGGCCCGAACACCGCGACCACGCCGTGGGGCTTGTGCCGCAGCACGGCGGTGGCATCGGCAAGGGGGCCGCTTTTCTCGCCGGTGCGCTCACGATAACTCTGCACCGAGATCGCCACTTTATTGATCATGCTGGTGACTTCGGTCGCCGACTCCCACAGCGGCTTGCCGGTCTCCTGACCGATGCAGCGAGCCAATTCGTCGGCGCGCGTCTTGAGCTGTTCGGCGAAAGCCTCCAATACTGCGAGGCGGGCCTCCAGGCTACGCTGCGCCCAGCCGGGGAATGCCGAGCGCGCCGCCTCAACGGCCGCATCGACCTGATCGGCGGTGGCGCCCTGACCTTCCCAGAGCAGCGCCTGGCTCACCGGATCGAGCGACTGCAGCGCCTGGCCGTGACCGGGCTGCCACTGGCCAGCGATGAAATGCGTGGTCATGCCTGAACCTCCCGGGGCGCACTCAGCGGCACGGCGCGGACACTGTCGCCAACCCCCAGGCGCAGCCGTTTGGCGGTCAGTGCATCGACCACCAGGGTGCCTGCCGCGAGGCGCGCCGGCGCGGCGGTGATGCGGCAGTCTTCGCGCTTGCGGTTATGGATGATGTAGGGCGTGGCGTCCTCGCCCGGCGTGCCGACGGCCAGCACCAAGGTTTCGCTGTCGCGCACGGCGCGGATACGCTGGGTCTCGCATTCGATCGCCGGACCCGCATCGAAGATGTCTACATAACCCTGATAGGCGAAACCTTCGCGCTCGAGCATCGCCAGCGCAGGTTCGGTGTCCGGGTGCACGCGACCGATGACGCTGCGCGCTGCCTCGGACAGGAAGCAGGTGTACAGCGGGAACTTGGGCATCAGCTCGGCGATGAAGGCCCGGTTGCCCACCCCGGTGAGGTAGTCGGCCTGACTGAACTCCATCTTGAAGAAATGCCGACCCAGGCTTTCCCAGAACGGCGAACGGCCATGCGCATCCGCCATGCCGCGCATCTCGGCCATGATCTTCTTGCCGAACAGTTGCGGGTACTCGGCGATGAACAGCATCCGCGATTTGGACAGCAAGTGGCCGTTGCGCCCGTTACGGTAGTCGCTGCGCAGGAACAACGAACACAGTTCGGCGTTGCCGGTCAGGTCGTTGGCCAGGAACAGGGTGGGAATTTCGCGATAGATGTCCAGCTCGCGGGAGGCGCTCACGGTCAAGCCGACCCGGTAGTTGTACCAGGGCTCACGCAGACCGACGGCGCCAGCGATGGCACTGATGCCGACCACCAGGCCCTCGTCGTTCTCGAGCACGAACAGGTAGTCGGTGTCGCCGCGCGCGGCTTCGCCACTGAAGCTCTTCTCGGCCCAGCCAACCCGCCGGGCCAGGCGCTCTTCGTTGGCCGGAAACGTGGTCAGTCCGGTGTTGCCGGTGCTGCGAGCGAGTTCGATCAGCGCGGGTAAATCGCTGCTGCGTACGGGACGAACGATCATGCTATCTCCTTGTGCGGCGGCCTGTGCCTGCCGCGAATCGCGCCTGCCGGCGAGCGCTCGGCTCAGGCGGCAACCACACGGACACTGCCACCTTCGCCAACGCCCAGGGCGTCGGCCGCTTCATTGCTCAGCACCAGCGGCTTGCCCGGCACCCAGTCCAGCTCCAGCAACACGGCGCGATAGTCCTGCAACTGACCATTGCACACCAGGTACGGGCGTCCACCTTTGATCGGCGTATCGTCGAGCCTGACCGGCACCACGCGGCTCTGGGCGATCGAACGAATGGCCGAGGTGCGCGCATGCAGGGTCGGCCCGCCATCGAAGATGTCGATGTAGTGCTCGGTTTCGAAGCCCTCGCGCATCAGGATGTCGAAGGTGATCTGCGCCCGCGGGTGGACCTGGCCCATCGCTTCCTGGGCGCGGTCGGGCAGCAATGGCACGTAGATCGGGTAGTGCGGCATCAGCTCAGCGAGGAAGGTACGGCTCTTCAGGCCGCACAGGCGTTCGGCGTCGGCGTAGTTGAGGTCGAAGAAGTTGCGCCCGATCGAGTCCCAGAACGGCGACTCGCCCTGCTCGTCGCTGTAGCCGACGATCTCGGTCACCACCGACTCGGCAAAGCGCTCCGGATACGACGCCATGAACAGCAGGCGTCCTCGCGAATTCAGTTCGGCCCAGCCGCTGTCGACCAGTTCAGGCAGCACATAGAAGCTGGTCAGCAGGCTGTTGCCGGTGAGGTCATGGCACAGCGACAGGACGTGGATCTTGTTGTGGATCTTCAGCTCGCGTGACGCGTGCACGAAGGTCTCGTTGCGAAAGCTGTAGAACGGCTCGGAATAGCCCGCCGAGGCGACGATGGCCGAGCAGCCGGCCAGCTTGCCGGTAACGCTGTCCTGGAGCACGAAGAAGTAGCTTTCCTCGCCGTTGAAACTGACTTCGGCGGCAAAGGAGGTTTCCGAAGCGGCGATCTTGTCGCCCAGGCGCCCGGCATCATCGGGCAGCGAAGTGACACCAATGGGGCTGTCGGCAGCCATGCGCTGCACTTCGTTCAGGTCCGCCATTTGCGCGGGGCGCATCACCAGCATGGTGTCACTCCTCAGGAATACGGGCCGAACGGGTCGGCACGGAAAATCGGCGGGTACGTGCTGGCACGCGCGGCCCCCGCACTGGAATTCGATGATCGCCGACGCGGCGCAGCCTGCATCGGCGATGAACCGCAGGCCGATCAGCCCTGGGTCAGCGTGCGTACAGCGCGCTCGAAGCGGGCCAGGCCCTCGTCGATATCAGCATCCTCGACCACCAGGCTCGGAGCGAAACGCACTACGTCGGGACCGGCCTGCAGCACCATCAGCCCTTCTTTCTCGGCGGCGTTGAGCACGTCCTTGGCCTTGCCTTTCCAGGCTTCGGTGAGGACGCAGCCGATCAGCAGGCCGACACCACGCACCTGGCTGAACAGACCGGCAGCCTGACCAATCGCTTCCAGACGCGTCTTGAACCGCGCGTGCTTGGCCTTGACGCCTGCCAGGGTCTCGGGAGTGTTGACCACGTCCATCACCGCGCACGCGACGGCGCACCCCAGCGGGTTGCCGCCGTAGGTGGTGCCGTGGGTGCCGACGGCCAGGTGGCTGGCCAACTCGGCCGTGGTCAGCATGGCGCCGATCGGGAAGCCGCCGCCCAAGCTCTTGGCGCTGGTGAGGATGTCCGGGGTGACGCCGTAGTGCTGGTAGGCGTAGAGCGAACCGGTACGGCCGACGCCGGTCTGCACCTCGTCGAAGATCAGCAGAGCGTTGTGCTCGTCGCACAATGCACGCGCGCCCTCAAGGTAAGCCTGGTCGGCGGGCACCACACCACTTTCGCCCTGGATCGGCTCGATGACCACCGCGCAGGTCTTGTCCGAAATCTGCGCCCTCAACGCCTCGAGGTCGTTGTAGGGCACATGGCTGATGCCGGTGATCTTCGGGCCGAAGCCATCGGAATACTTGGGCTGGCCGCCGACACTGACGGTGAACAGGGTGCGCCCGTGGAAGCTGTTCACGGTGGCGATGATTTCGTGCTTGTCCGGGCCGAAGCGGTCATGGGCCACGCGACGGGCCAGCTTGAAAGCGGCCTCGTTGGATTCGGCGCCGGAGTTGCAGAAGAACGCACGGTCGGCGAAGGTCGCGGACACCAGCTTGTGCGCCAGGCGCAGGGCCGGTTCGTTGGTGAACACGTTGGACACGTGCCAGAGCGTGTTGGCTTGCTCGGTCAGGGCCTTGACCAGCGCCGGGTGGCAATGGCCCAGGGCGTTCACCGCGATGCCGCCGGCAAAGTCGATCAGTTCGCGGCCCGATTGATCCCACACACGGGAACCCTCGCCTCGGACGGGAATGAAGGCCGCCGGGGAATAGTTGGGCACCATGACCTGGTCGAAATCGGCACGTTGCACTGGGGCTTGCTCAACGGACATCTGAGTCTCCTGAAGAGGAACGCTGGCCTGTGGAGTCACCAGCGATGGGGGGATTGTAAGGACTGATCGACGCCTGTCCTTGCTGCCAGGCGACAACTTGTTACAGGGTCAAACCCGGTTTTGCCAAGGCTTTCGGCAATGCGACAAACATGGTCGCATTCGCGCAGTGTACCGGCAGCGTGGCATTGGGTGAACGCTGCACGCCTCAGCCTTTCTCCGCGGGCGTCGAACTCAGCTCGAACGGGCTGCTGCTGCGCCGCTGGTTGCGATCTTCACGGGGTGTGGCGCCGAAGAAGTTGCGGTAGGCACTGGAGAAATGCGGCCCGGAGGAAAACCCGCAGGACAGGCCGATCTGGATGATCGACTTGCTGGTCTGCATCAGCATCTGCCGGGCTTTGTTCAGACGCAGTTCCAGGTAGTACTGGCTGGGCACGCGATTGAGGTACTGCTTGAAAATCCGCTCCAGTTGCCGACGCGACACACAGACATGCTGGGCGATTTCGTCGGTGGTCAACGGCTCTTCGATATTGGCCTCCATCAACAGCACCGCCTGGGTCAGCTTGGGATGGCTGGAGCCCAGGCGGTTCTGCAGCGGAATGCGCTGGCGCTCGCCGCCCTCGCGAATGCGCTCGACCACCAGTTCCTCGGACACCGCCCCCGCCAGTTCAGCGCCATGGTCACGGGCCAACACCGCCAGCAGCAGGTCGGTGACCGCCATGCCGCCGCAAGCGGTCAGGCGGTCACGGTCCCAGTCGAACAGATGGCTGGTGGCGATGACCTTGGGAAAGCGCTCGGCGAAGTCGTCCTGCCACCGCCAGTGCACCGCGGCCCGGTAGCCATCGAGCAAACCCAGCAAGGCCAGCGGGTACACGCCAGCAGAAAGGCCGCCGACCATGCAGCCGCTGCGCGCCACCTGCTTGAGCGCCGTCGTCAGCGGCGCACCCAGGGCGAAGATGGGTTCATCCGCCAACAGCAGCAGTTTGTGCAGGCCTTCGAGACGACCATTCCAAGGCTCGCCCGGCAGACGCCAGGCGCCCTCTTCGGCGGGCTCGGCCTGCAGGTAGCTCAGGTCGTAGATCACCTCCGGGTGCACCCGCTGGGCAAGCTGCAGCACTTCCTCGGCCAGAGCCAGGGTCAGCGGCCGAGTGCCGGGCCAGATGAGAAAGCCGATTCGCTGGGTGGTCATAGGTGACGGTCCGAAACCTGGGGTCGAATGAGGCGGCAGGCGCTGCCGCGACCGTAGCGCAGCATGCCCTATTCTGGTGCGCGAGTGCAGCCTTTACTTGAGGCTGCCGGAGAGAAACTGGCGCAGACGCTCGGACTGCGGATTGACCAGCACTTCGCGTGGATTGCCGCGCTCCTCGACCAGCCCCTTGTGCAGGAAGACCAGCTGGTTGGACACCTCGCGGGCAAAGCCCATCTCGTGGGTGACCACCACCATCGTCCGACCTTCCTGGGCCAGCGCCTGCATGACCTTGAGCACATCGCCCACCAGTTCCGGGTCAAGCGCTGAGGTCGGTTCGTCGAACAGCATGACCTCAGGTTCCATGGCCAGCGCACGGGCGATCGCCACACGCTGCTGCTCGCCGCCGGACATGTGTCCGGGGAAGGCGTCCTTGCGGTGCGCCACACCGACTTTGGCCAGGTAGTGCTCGGCCTTTTCCAGCGCTTCCTTGCGATTGACGCCCAGCACGTGCACCGGCGCTTCGATGACGTTCTCAAGCGCAGTCATGTGCGACCACAGGTTGAAGTGCTGGAACACCATCGACAGGCGCGAGCGCAGGCGTTGCAGTTGCTTGCTGTCGGCGGCGCGCAGCGCCCCGTCCTTGTCGGCCACCAGCTTGAGCGCTTCGTTGTTGAGCACGATCCTGCCCGCGTGGGGCTGCTCGAGCAGGTTGATGCAGCGCAGGAAGGTGGACTTGCCGGAACCGCTGGAGCCGATGATGCTGATGACATCGCCCGCCTTGGCTTCCAGGGACACGCCCTTGAGGACCTCATGGCTGCCGTAGCGCTTGTGCAGGTCTTGGACTTGGAGTTTGTACATGCTGTCGATTCTCACAGAGCGGTCAGTGCTTGCGCGGCGCCAGGTAGCTGAGCCAGCGGCGTTCGGCCATCTTGAACAGGCGCACGAGGATGAAGGTCAGGCACAGGTAGAACACGCCCGCGGTGATGAAGGCCTCGAAAGGCAGGTAGTACTGGGCACTGACCGTGCGCGCGGCGCCGGTGATGTCGATCAGGGTCACGATCGACGCCAGACTGGTGGTCTGCAGCATCATGATCACCTCGTTGCTGTACTGCGGCAGCGCGCGGCGCAGCGCCGAAGGCAGCAGGATGCGGCGGTACATCTTCAGGCGCGACATGCCCATGGCCTTGGCCGCTTCGATCTCGCCATGGGGCGTGGCCTTGAGGCTGCCGGCGATGATTTCGGCGGTGTAGGCACTGGTGTTGATGGCGAAGGCCAGGCAGGCGCAGAAGGTCGCACTGGACAGCCACGGCCACAGGAAGCTCTCGCGCACGGTCTCGAACTGGGCCAGGCCGTAGTAGATCAGGAACAACTGGACCAGCATCGGCGTGCCACGAATCACGTAGGTGTAGAGCCAGGCGGTCATGTTCACCAGCGGTTGGCGCGAGACGCGCATCAAACCCAGCGGGATCGCCGCCAGCAAGCCGAAGAACAGCGACAGCGCCAGCAACTTGAGCGTGGTGAGCAGGCCACCGAGGTACAGCGGCATGGCTTCCCAGACGACGTTGTAGTCGAAGATCATAGTTCAGCGGCCCTCACGCCGACCGAGTAGCGTTTTTCCAGGTACTTGAGCGCCAGCAGCGAGACGCTGGTCAACACCAGGTACAACGCGGCTACCGCCAGGAAGAAGGTAAAAGGTTCGCGGGTAGCGTCGGCTGCCTGCTTGGCCTTGAACATCATGTCCTGCAGGCCCACCACCGACACCAGCGCAGTGGCCTTGGTCAACACCAACCAGTTGTTGGTAAAGCCCGGAATCGCCAGACGGATCATCTGCGGCACCATGATGCGGAAGAACACCTGCCGCGAGCTCATGCCATAAGCCGCCCCGGCTTCGGCCTGCCCACGGGGAATCCCGAGAAACGCGCCACGGAAGGTTTCCGACAGATAGGCACCGAAGATGAAGCCCAGGGTGAAGATGCCAGCGACCAGCGGATTCACGTCGATGTAGTCGTCGTAGCCGACCAGCGGTGCGACCCGGTTGATGATGTCCTGACCGCCGTAGAAGATCAGCAGGATCAGCACCAGGTCCGGGATGCCACGGATGACCGTGGAATAGAGGTCGCCCAGCCAGGCCAGCCAGCGCACCGGCGACAACCGCAAGGCTACGCCGATCAGGCCGAGAACGATGGCCAGGGCCATCGACGACAGGGCGAGCTGCAACGTCAGCCACGCCCCCTCGAGGATGACTGCCCCGTAGCCTTTCAACATGTTTCGAATTCCTCAGGACTTGGGAACGAAAAATGGTGCAAACCTCAGCGCTCCTGCTGTTTGCACCATTGCTCAGGTGATTGCCGGACGCTTATTTCGCGTCTGGACCGTAGATGTCGAAGTTGAAGTACTTGGCCTCGATCTGCTTGTACTTGCCGTTGGCACGGATGGCGTCGATGGCCTTGTTGATGCGCTCGCGGTTGGCGTCATCACCCTTGCGCACGGCGATACCCACACCGTCGCCAAAGTACTTCACGTCGGTGAAGGCAGGCCCGACGAAGGCGAAGCCTTTGCCAGCGTCGGTCTTGAGGAAGCCGTCTTCGAGCAGGGTGGCATCGGCCACGGTACCGTCCAGGCGACCGGCCGCGACGTCCAGGTAGACTTCGTTCTGCGTGCCATAGGGCACGACGGTGACGCCCTTCGGTGCCAGCACTTCCTTGGCGAAGCGGTCATGGATCGAACCACGTTGTACGCCGATTTTCTTGCCCTTGAGCTCGTCAAGGCTGTCGCTGACGGTGGTGCCGTCCTTCATCACGAGGCGCGCCGGGGTCAGGTAGTAACGATTGGTGAAGTCAACCGACTTCTTGCGATCGTCGGTGATCGACATGGAGGACAGGATGGCGTCGATCTTGCGCACTTTCAGTGCCGGGATCAGGCCGTCGAATTCTTGCTCGACCCACGTGCACTTGGCTTTCATCTCTTCGCAGAGGGCGTTACCGATGTCGTAGTCGAAGCCGGCAATGCTGCCATCGGGCTGTTTGAAGGCAAAGGGTGGATAGGCCGCTTCGATACCGATCTTCAACGGCTTTTCGTCGGCCTGCGAGACCAGGGAAAACACGGACAGCGCCAGGGCGCCAAGCAGTGCGAGCTTCTTCATCAGGTAACTCCATCGGTACGGGGCACTAGCAGGCAGGGAAACGACTGCCCGAGAGGCGAATGAGTACAACGCGAGCCGCGCAGGGTTCGACCAGGGTCGCAGACCACGAGCGAGTGAGTGGCATTCTAACGGCAGCCCGGTGGTCGATATTTCTTCAAAGCGACAACTACGTATAGAAGCGCATAAACCTGCGGGCGGCGATATTGACAGCTCTTGCGAAACATGCAAGCGCAAAAGGAATACAACCTTTAGACGAAGCAATAAGCGCGCCTATTATTGGCAAAGCCTTGAATTCCGGCAAGTGCGGGGTGCGTGGGGATGACGATGGGATAGGAAATGCACCGGAGGGCTGCAGGACTGTTTCCCCCGGCCCCGATTCGGTGCAATGGATCAGCGCGACGGGTTACCGATGAATATCGGGTAACACTCGGCAAAATCGAGCAGCAATCCCGTCAAGGGGAAGCTGCCGCGTGAATGAAAGGGGGCTGCATCGCAGCCCCTGTCATGCAATTACGCCGACGCCCGGCTCATCGCCTTGTGGGTGTCGATCAGGTGTTGCACCACACCCGGATCGGCCAGGGTGGAAATATCACCCAGCGCATCGTACTCGGCCGTGGCGATCTTGCGCAGGATACGGCGCATGATCTTGCCCGAGCGGGTCTTGGGCAGGCCTGGTGCCCACTGGATGACATCCGGCGAGGCAATCGGGCCGATCTCCTTGCGCACCCAGTTCTTCAACTCCTGGCGCAACTGCTCGCTGGGCTCCTCGCCGGCGTTGAGGGTGACGTAGACATAGATGCCCTGCCCCTTGATGTCGTGCGGTACGCCCACCACCGCCGCTTCGGCGACCTTGGCGTGCGCCACCATGGCGCTCTCGATCTCGGCGGTGCCCATGCGGTGGCCGGAGACGTTGAGCACGTCGTCGACCCGCCCGGTGATCCAGAAGTAGCCATCTTCGTCGCGACGCGCGCCGTCACCGGTGAAGTACATGCCCCGGAAGGTCTTGAAGTAGGTGTCGACGAAACGGTCATGGTCGCCATACAGCGAACGTGACTGCCCCGGCCAGGAGTCGAGGATCACCAGGTTGCCCTCGGCCGCGCCCTCGATCAGGTTGCCCAGGTTATCCACCAGTGCCGGCACTACGCCGAAGAACGGCCGGGTCGCCGAGCCTGGCTTGAGGCCGATGGCACCTGGCAACGGGCTGATGAGGATGCCGCCGGTTTCGGTCTGCCACCAGGTGTCGACGATCGGGCAACGCTCCTTGCCGACGGTCTTGTAGTACCAGTTCCAGGCTTCCGGGTTGATCGGCTCGCCGACCGAGCCAAGCAGGCGCAGGCTCGAACCGTCGGCGCCGGCCACTGCCGCCTCGCCTTCGGCCATCATCGCGCGGATGGCGGTCGGGGCGGTGTAGAGGATGTTGACCTTGTGCTTGTCGACGATCTTCGACACACGGGTGATGTCGGGGTAGTTCGGCACGCCTTCGAACAGCAGCGTGGTGGCGCCGTTGGCCAGCGGACCATAGACGATATAGCTGTGCCCGGTGACCCAACCCACGTCGGCGGTGCACCAGTAGACCTCGCCCGGCCGGTAGTCGAAGACCCGCTCATGGGTGAGCGCGGCGTACACCAGGTACCCGCCGGTGGTGTGCAGCACGCCTTTGGGCTTGCCGGTCGAACCCGAGGTATAGAGGATGAACAGCGCTTCCTCGGCGCCCATTTCCTTGGGCGCGCAGTGGTTGGAGGCCACCTTCATCAGGTCCTCGTACCAGATGTCGCGGTGCTGGTGCCAGGCAATGTCGCCACCGGTGCGCTTGCACACGATGATCTTCTGCACGCTGCTGGTTTCAGGATTGGTCAGGGCCAGGTCGACGTTGGCCTTGAGCGGCGTGCGTCGGCCGCCGCGCAGGCCCTCGTCGGCGGTGATCACCACCTTGGACTTGCAGTCGATGATGCGTCCGGCCAGCGCTTCGGGCGAGAAGCCGCCGAACACCACCGAATGAATGGCGCCGATGCGTGCACAGGCGAGCATCGCCACCACCGCTTCGGGAATCATCGGCATGTAGATGGTCACCACATCGCCACGGTGCACGTCCTGCCCGCGCAGCGCGTTGGCGAATTTGCACACCTGCTCGTGCAGCTCGCGGTAGGTGATGTTGCGGTGCTCGGAAGGGTCGTCACCCTCCCAGATGATGGCCAACTGGTCGCCCCGCTCTTCGAGGTGACGATCCAGGCAGTTGTAGGAGACGTTCAGAGTGCCGTCGGCGAACCATTTGATGTCCACGTGGTGGTCATCGAAAGAGGTCTGCTTGACCTTGGTGAAAGGCTTGATCCAGTCCAGGCGCTGGGCCTGCTCGCGCCAGAAGCCGTCCGGGTTGATCACCGATTGCTGGTACATGGCCTTGTAGGTGGCCTCGTCGGTCAGGGTGTTTGCCGCGACCTCGGGACGAACGGGATACAGGGGAGCCGCACTCATCTGTTTTACCTCGGTGTAATAGTTGTTTTTGTATACGAAGGTTTTAACTGTACCAGAGCGCGCGTGACCATTCGACGTTGGTAGTACCAAAACCCGACTGGCGCGTCAGCGCTTCCACGACAGCGCTGCAACCGGCGTAATCGCTGATGTCCAGAAAAAAACAGTGGCGCAGGAAAAGATTGTTACCGAATCCAGCAAAAACTGTATCAAAACAGTGTCTTTTTCAACTTGCCACGCAGGCCTAACATGGCCCTCGCCAACAACGGCAAACCGATCAACTTCCAGTCCAGCCCCCACGCGGCCTTGTTGATCCTCTCCCGAACTCAACTTTCAACGTTGTACGTTTTCGCGGCGCCCTGCGTGCCGCGCGTCCCTTCACGACCTTAGACAGGTAACTCGAACATGAAAGCTTTACTGGTATTGCTACTGGGCAGTGTCTGCAGCGCGGCGATGGCCGATGACCTGACGCCGCCCGCCGAGCAGATTCCGGTCGAACACTACAATTACTCCCAGCACCTGGATATCGCCAAGGTGCTGTCCATGAGCCCGGTCGCCGATGTCTGCGCAGTGGTGCCGGCGCGCATGACCTACGAGGACTCCCAAGGTCACCGGCACGTCCTCGAATACCGCGTGATGGGCAATGGCTGCTCCAACGGTTGAGTCGCGACACGGGGGCCCTGCGGGCCCCTTTCGCCGCCCCGACGGACACCCCACGGCCCCACTATCGATCGGTCATCTTGCCCAGGGAATAATCGCGTAACTTGTTGGCAATCGTCGTATGCGAGACGCCCAATCGTTTCCCCAGCGCTCGACTACTTGGAAAGTCTGCCTTCAAACTTTCAAGCACCGCTTTTTCAAAGCGACCGATAATATCCGACAGTTCCCCTTCCAACGAAAAGTTACCCAGCGGTTGACGCGCGCCGTAATCCGGCAGGCGAATATGTTCAACTTTCACCACCCCGCCCTCGCATAACGAGACCGCTTGGAACACCACGTTCTCCAGTTGCCGCACATTGCCCGGCCATTGATAAAGACTCAACTTGTTGAATGCCGCCGGTGCCAATGTCGGTAAGGCGCAGCCAATCTGTCGACTGGCCTGGTCGAGGAAATGACGAACCAATCCTTCGAGACCATCCATGCATTCACGCAGTGGCGGAATATGCAATGACAGCACATTGAGGCGGTGATACAGATCCTGACGAAATTCGCCGCGTGCGCACAACTCCGACAGGTCCACCTGGGTCGCGCAGATCACCCGCACGTCCAGATGCACCTCCTCGTCGCTGCCGACACGACGAAAACAACCGTCCTGCAGGAAGCGCAGCAACTTGACCTGCAGGCGCGGGCTCATCTCGGCCACGCCATCGAGAAACAGCGTACCGCCTGCCGTCAGTTCCAACAGGCCGAGCTTGCCTTCGGCGCGGGCGCCTTCGAAGGCGCCAGGACCGTAACCGAACAGCTCGGTCTCTGCCATCGATTCCGGTAACCCGGCGCAGTTGAGCGCCATCAGCGGCGCCTGGCCTCGCGGACTGGCCAGGTGACAGGCGCGGGCCAGCAGTTCCTTGCCGGTGCCGGTCTCGCCCTCGATCAGCAACGGCGCATCCAACGGCGCCATGCGCCGCGCCTCACGCACCACTGCGGCCATTACCCGAGAGCTCTGGAAGATGCTGTCGAAACCACGCAACTCCTGTTTACGTACGTTGTAGATGCGCTCGCCGATGCGGTCGGCGCGGTGCAGCGTGAGCACGGCGCCGGCGAGCGCTTCGCTGTCGTCGTGCTCGGACTGCAGCGGGGCGATGTCGGCCAGGAATACATCGCCTTTGACCTTGACCCGCAGGCCGTTGATGCGCGACTGATTGGCCCGCACCAGTTCCGGCAGGTCGAAATCCTCGACGTAGCGCGCCAGCGGTAGCCCAGGCACTTCGTCGACGCGCACGCCCAGCGACTGCGCCGCCGCGCGGTTGGCCGCGACGATGCTGCCGCCCATGTCCACCGACAGCACGGGAAATTCCAACGCACCGAGCAGGGCGTTGAGTTCCATATGTCGGCGCTCGCTGGGCATCAAGCCGACGCGCTTGACTCCAAACACGCCGGCGATGGCCTCGAACTTGGGACGCAGGGCTTGAAATTGCAGATTGATGAGGTTGGGGCAGTGCAGATAGATCGCATTGCCCTGATCGCCGCCGACCTCCCCGCGCAGCACGTTGATGCCGTACTCCACCAGAAGATTGAGAATGTCGCGCAGGATGCCGATGCGGTTTTGACAATGGACTTTGATGCGCATGGAAGCTCCGTCACGCCGTCTTTTTCATATTCAGCGCAGAAATTCGTAAAGATAAGCTGACAAATCAATCAGCCTTAAGGCCTCAAAGAGGCGAATATTCGGTCAATTACAGGCTCTTTGTAAAATTTACCTTACAGAAATCCTTTGCAGACACTGCTCGCCTGACCTGATCACCGGATGCAATCGCCCAAACCAAGGGCTATTTCTAATGCCATCGCGGTCATAACAACAAAGCCCTCAGCAGGAGAGCGACATGAAACAAACGCAGTACGTGGCCCGTGAGCCCGACGCGCAAGGTTTTATCGACTACCCGCAGCATGAGCATGCGGTGTGGAACACCTTGATCACCCGTCAATTGAAGGTGATCGAGGGCCGCGCTTGCCAGGAATACCTGGACGGCATCGAGCAGCTCGCCCTGCCCCACGACCGCATCCCGCAACTGGGTGAAATCAACAAGGTGCTGGCCGCTACCACTGGCTGGCAAGTCGCCCGGGTCCCGGCGCTGATCCCCTTCCAGACGTTCTTCGAATTGCTGGCCAGCAAGCGCTTCCCTGTCGCCACCTTCATTCGCAGTGCCGAAGAGCTCGACTACCTGCAGGAACCGGACATCTTCCACGAGATCTTCGGTCACTGCCCCTTGCTCACCAATCCCTGGTTCGCCGAGTTCACCCATACCTACGGCAAGCTCGGCCTGGCCGCGACCAAGGAGCAGCGCGTGTACCTGGCGCGACTGTACTGGATGACCATCGAGTTCGGCCTGATGGAGACTGCCCACGGCCGTAAGATCTACGGTGGCGGTATTCTCTCCTCGCCCAAGGAAACCCTGTATAGCCTTTCCAACGAGCCCGAGCACCAGGCCTTCGACGCCATCGAAGCCATGCGCACGCCATATCGCATCGACATTCTGCAGCCGGTGTATTTCGTGCTGCCGAACATGAAGCGCCTGTTCGACCTGGCCCACGAAGACATCATGGGCATGGTCCAGCGAGCCACGCAGTTGGGCTTGCATGCGCCGAAATTCCCACCCAAGGCGGCCTGAGCCACCTTGTCGACAACAAACTGATAGTGGAAACCCTCGATGAATGCCTTGAACCAAGCCCACTGTGAAGCGTGCCGTGCCGATGCACCGAAGGTCAGCGACGAAGAGCTGGCCGAGCTCATCCGCGAAATACCCGACTGGAGCGTGGAAGTGCGCGACGGTCACATGGAACTGGAGCGGGTGTTCCTGTTCAAGAACTTCAAGCATGCGCTGGCCTTCACCAACGCGGTCGGTGAAATCGCCGAAGCCGAAGGGCATCACCCAGGCCTGCTGACCGAATGGGGCAAGGTCACCGTCACCTGGTGGAGCCACTCCATCAAGGGCCTGCACCGCAACGACTTCATCATGTGCGCGCGTACCGACCAGGTGGCGCAAACGGCTGAAGGGCGTAAGTAAGCGCTGCACATTCGCAGCGGTTTGCCGCTGCGACTCCCCCGTGCGCCAGGTGCCGCAGCGGCTGGCGCGAGCAGCACCCATGATCGCTGCCACCTCCCACTGCTCAAGGTTTCTCGCGCTCGCCCAGCGCGTTGACCGTCCGCTATCCGCCCACAAATCCGAAATGCACGCGGGATTTTTTTCAAACTGTCATCCAGACTCCTGTATTCTGCCTCGGCGTTGCAAACGCTTCAGAATGCGCCTGGCGCAGCCTTTTCACTCACACTTGCGAGGAACGACGAGATGCACGAAATCCCGAATCTTCCCTTCCCAAGCCTGAACCCCGAAGAGCAGACCGTTACCGCCCATGCCGCCGAGCCGGCACCTGCTGGGCACGAAGGTGACGACCCCTCCAGCGCCGATCAGGACTAATCGCGCACCCCCGACCGTGTGAAAACGGCTGACCTGCGGGCTCGCCCCGTCAGCGCGCTTTCACACTGTCCAGACCCTCTCCCGCGAATCCCCCAATGCCCGAATCACCGCGCCGCCTGGCGATCACGCTGCAAATCGTCTCCATCGTCCTGTTCACCTTCATCGGCTACCTGAACATCGGCATCCCGCTGGCCGTGCTACCCGGCTACGTGCATAACGACCTGGGCTTGAGCGCCGTACTGGCCGGCCTGGTGATCAGCGTGCAATACCTGGCCACCCTGCTCAGCCGCCCCACCGCCAGCCGCATCATCGACAATCTGGGCAGCAAGAAGGCGGTGATGTGGGGCTTGGCCGGCTGCGGCCTGAGCGGCGTGTTCATGCTCGCGTGCAGCTTCCTCGGCCACCTGCCGTGGGTGAGCCTGGCCTGCCTGCTGGTGGGACGCCTGGTCCTAGGCAGCGCGGAAAGCCTGGTGGGCTCGGGTTCGATAGGCTGGGGCATTGGCCGCGTGGGCGCCGAACACACGGCCAAGGTCATTTCCTGGAACGGCATCGCCAGTTATGGCGCCCTGGCCATCGGCGCTCCGCTCGGGGTGCTGATGGTCAACCGCCTGGGGCTGTGGAGCATGGGCGCCAGCATCATTGCGCTCGGCCTGATCGGTCTGGCCCTGGCGTGGTCGAAGCCGGCGGCGCCGATCGTGGCCGGCAAGCGCCTGCCATTCCTGCAAGTGCTGGGCAAGGTGTTTCCCCACGGCGCGGGACTGGCCCTGGGCTCGATCGGCTTCGGCACCATCGCGACCTTCATCACCCTCTACTACGCCAGTCGCGGCTGGCCGAGCGCCGCGCTGACGCTGAGCGTGTTCGGCGCCAGCTTCATCTGCGCGCGCCTGCTGTTCGGCAACCTGATCAACCGCCTGGGCGGCTTTCGCGTGGCCATCGCCTGCCTGTCGGTGGAAACCCTCGGGCTGTTGATGCTGTGGCTGGCACCGAGCGCGGAGCTTGCGCTGCTCGGCGCGGCCTTGAGCGGATTCGGTTTCTCCCTGGTCTTCCCGGCACTGGGCGTAGAGGCGGTCAATCAGGTGTCAGCCGCCAACCGCGGCGCGGCGGTGGGGGCGTACTCGTTGTTCATCGACCTGTCGCTGGGGATCACCGGGCCCCTGGTGGGCGCGGTGGCCGCAGGGTTCGGATTCCGCTCGATCTTCCTGTTCGCCGCTGGGGCTGCGGTGTGCGGGCTGGTGTTGAGTGTGTATCTGTACCGGCAGACGCGCCGATACGATCGCGGGCAGCCGCGCCTGTGAAGGCGCGGGGTGACCAATCAGGATCAGCGCAGCAGATGTTGCAGCACGACCTCCAACGGATGTCGCAACGGCTTGTCGGTCATGCGCTTGACCTGGCTACGGCATGAATAACCCGTCGCCAAGGCCTCGCCTGCCTTGTCCAGCTTGCCCGCCCAGGACTGCTCGAAGATGGCCTTCGACGTCTGCTGGTTGCGCGCTTCATGGCCGTAGGTGCCGGACATGCCGCAGCAACCGGTGGCTTCGGTCACCAGCTTGAGCCCCAACCGCTCGAACACCTGTTCCCACTGACGCGTGCTGGCCGGCGCGTTGGTCTTCTCCGTGCAATGGGCCAGCAGACGGTAGCTGCCGCCCTGCCCTGCAGCCTGACGGGGCAGTTCATCGGCCAACCACTCCTGCGGCAGCAGCACCTTGGGGCAGCCTTCGAGCCCATCGACCTTCTGGTATTCCTGGCGATAAACCAAGGTCATCGCCGGATCCAGCCCGACCAAGGGTATCCCGCAGTCGGCCAGGGCCTTGAGTTGACGACCATTGCGAATCGCCGCCTTGGCGAACGCACCGAGGAAACCTTGTACGTGCAGCGGCTTGCCATTGGCACTGTAGGGGGCGAGAAACACCTGATAGCCAAGGCGGGTCGCCAGTTCGATGAGCACGGCCAACAGCGGCGTTTCGAAATAGCGGGTGAAGGCATCCTGCACCAGCACCAGGCTACGCTCGCGCTGCATCGGCGTCAGTTCGCGCAGGGTGGGCACGCTGGCCATCTTCACCCGGCAGCGGGTCAGCGTGGCCTGCAGGTTGAAGCGGCTGATCAGCGGGCTGTCGACCATGCCCACCTGATCGGCCAGCAGACGGCTCACCCACTTCGCCCCCATCACGGCGTTGTACAGGCCCGGCGCGCGGGCCAGATAAGGAATGGTGAATTCCAGCGAGCCGATCAGGTAATCACGCAACGGACGCTGGTAGCGCCCGTGATAGAGCTCGAGGAAACGCGAACGGAAGTCCGGCACGTTGACTTTGATCGGGCACTGCCCGGCGCAGGACTTGCACGCCAGGCAACCGGCCATGGCGTCGTAGACTTCGTGGGAGAAGTCGGCCTGCCCCTGGCGCTGCGCGCGCCGGTTGGCCAAGCGCTTGGGCAGGCTCTTGAACCACGGTGCCTTGCGCTGCGCCGAGGCCAGTACGTCGATATCGGCCTCGCCCTGCAGGCGCAGCCACTCGCGGATCAGCGAGGCGCGGCCCTTGGGCGAGTGGCGGCGCTCGCGGGTGGCTTTCCACGACGGGCACATGGCGTCGTTGGGGTCGTAGTTGTAGCAGGCGCCGTTGCCATTGCAGTGCACCGCACTGGCAAAACTCTGCCAGACGCGCTCGTCGATGTGACGGTCGAGGTCGCCGCGCAGGGTCACGCCATCGACCGCCGTCAGGCCCTCGGCGCTGTGCAACGGGGTGCAGATCTTGCCAGGGTTGAGTTGATTGCGCGGGTCGAAGGCACCTTTGAGGCGCTGCAGGGCCGGGTACAGTTCGCCGAAATATTCGGGTACGTACTCCGAACGCAGGCCTTTGCCATGCTCGCCCCAGAGCAGGCCACCGTAGCGTTTGGTCAGCGCCGCCACCGCATCGGAGATCGGCTTGACCAGCGCGGCCTGGGCCGGGTCCTTCATGTCCAGCGCCGGCCGTACATGCAGCACGCCGGCATCGACATGACCGAACATGCCGTAGGCCAGGCCGTGGCCGTCGAGCAGCGCGCGGAACTCGGCGATGTAGTCGGCCAGGCGCTCCGGCGGCACGGCGGTGTCCTCCACGAAGGGCTGCGGCCGCACCTCGCCCTCGACGTTGCCCAGCAGCCCCACCGACCGCTTGCGCATGGCGTACACCCGCGTCACCGCTTCGGCGCCCTCGGCCAAGGTATGGCCCAGGCGCTCGACGCTGGTATCGCTGCGCAGGTGCTCGACGAACGCCGCCACCCGCGCATTGACCGCCTCCGGCTCATCGCCGCAGAACTCGACCAGGTTGATGCCCAGGGTCGGACGCTGCGTATCGGCGGGGAAGTATTCGGCCACGCTGTGCCAGACGATGTCCTGCATCGCCAGCATCAGCACCTTGGAGTCGACCGTCTCGATCGACAGCGGCTTGAGCGCCATCAGCGCATTGGCATCGCGCAGCGCGTCCATGAAGCTGGCATAGCGCACGTTGACCAGCACCGCATACTTGGGAATCGGCAGCACATTGAGCTTGGCCTCGACCACATAGCCCAATGAGCCCTCGGCGCCGCACAGTACGCTGTTGAGGTTGAAGCGGCCTTGCGTGTCGCGCAGGTGCGCCAGGTCGTAGCCGGTCAGGCAGCGGTTGAGCTTGGGAAAGGTCGCCTCGATCAATTCGGCCTGGCTCTGCTGGATGTCGCGCGCCGTGCGATACACCTCGCCCACCCGTCCGGGTGCGGCGCAGGCCTGGTCCAGGGCTGCGTCGTCCAGCGGCAGGCTGTGCAGGCGCTGGCCACCGAGCAGCACGCTGTGCAATTCGAGTACGTGGTCGCGGGTCTTGCCGTAGGTGCAACTGCCCTGGCCGCTGGCATCGGTGTTGATCATGCCGCCAAGGGTGGCGCGGTTTGAGGTGGACAGCTCAGGGGCGAAGAACAACCCGTGAGGCTTGAGCGCGGCATTGAGCTGGTCCTTGACCACACCGGCCTGCACCCGCACCCAGCGCTGTTCGACGTCGATCTCGAGAATGGCATTCATGTGCCGCGACAGGTCGACGACGATGCCATCGGTCAGCGACTGGCCGTTGGTGCCGGTGCCGCCGCCGCGCGGGGTCAGCTTGATCTGGGTGAAGCGCGGCTCGTCCATCAGCGTGGCGACCCGCACCACATCGTCGGCGTCCAGCGGGAACACCGCCGCCTGGGGCAAGCGCTGGTAGATCGAGTTGTCGGTGGCCAGCACCGTGCGGGTGCCGTAGTCGGCGCTGATCTGGCCGCGGAAACCGCTGGCACGCAGAGCGTCGAGGAATTCGGGGTAACCGGCGGCAGGCGCACGGACAGGCAACTGGGCGATCATCGAAGGATGGCCTCTTGATAGGTCTGATCACGGTGTGGACGTTACTGACACCTGCGCAGCACGCATGAATGCCGACAGGTCAGATGACGGATGCGCCCATGTTCCTGTAGTTTCCGCTCGAGGGCAAACGGATAATCCTGCCGCTATCGATGAGTTTCATGAATGAATTACCGCCACTTGACGCCCTCGATGTCGCTGCTGCTGGCCTTCGAGGCGGCTGCGCGCCATGAAAGCTACACCCGCGCTGCCGTGGAGCTGTCGCTCACCCAGAGTGCGGTCAGCCGCCAGGTCCAGGCGCTGGAGCAGCAACTGGGGCTGACACTGTTCCGCCGCGAGGGGCGCCAGGTGCAATTGACCGATGTGGGCCGCTTGTACCAGCGCGAATTGAGCGAAGCCCTGGGTCGAATTCGCAGCGCCACCCTGCAGGCCCTGGCCTACCAATCCGGGGTCGGCACCTTGCGCCTGGCGACCTTGCCGACTTTCGGCTCGAAATGGCTGCTGCCGCGCTTGCACGCGTTCTATCAGGCGCATCCGGGCATGCTGGTGCATATTCATTCACGTATCGAAGCCATCGACTTCGACACCAGCGAAATCGATGCCGCCATCGGCGTGGCCAGCCACGACCTGCCTGGCTTGATCTGTCATCGGCTGCATGCCGAAGAGTTGGTGGTGATCCTGCCGCCGCAAGCGGCACTTGCGGCCGATGGCTGGACGCCGCGGCGGATCAGCGAAGAGCTGCTGCTCAACGTCGCCAACAATCCGCACGCCTGGGGCGAATGGTTCTCCCATCATGGACTGGCGCACCGCTCGATGCGCCTGGGGCCGAGCTTCGAGCTGACCTCGCACTTGATCCAGGCGGTCCGTGCGGGCATCGGCATCGGCCTGGTGCCCAGGATCCTGGTGGCCGAGGAATTGGCCAAAGGCGAGCTGTTCAGCCCCGCAGGGGCGTTCGCCAGCCAGCGCAGCTACTACCTGATCTATCCACCCCGCAATGAAGGGCTGCCGTCGTTGCGGGCCTTTCGCGGATGGTTGCTGGAGCAGATCTAGCTTTCGTCCAGACAACAAAAAACCCGGTACCCGTTACCTGGCACCGGGTTTGATGGCATCAACCGCGCTTCACTCGGCACTCGGCCACGCTGCGCGTCGCCTCGCCCGCCTGCGCCATGCGCTTGGTCTTGATCACATGGAACACGTACATCACCAGCAACCACACCGGAATCGCGTAGACCGAAATCTGGATCCCCGGAATCTGCAGCATGATGCCCAGGATCAGCACCACGAAAGCCAGACACAGGTAGTTGCCATACGGATACCACAGCGCCTTGAACAGCGGTTTCTGACCCGTGCGATCCAGGTGCTGACGGAACTTGAGGTGCGAGTAGCTGATCATCGCCCAGTTGATCACCAGCGCCGCCACGACCAGCGACATCAGCAACTCCAGGGCCTGTTGCGGCATGAAATAGTTGAGCAGCACGGCAATCAGGGTAAAGGCCGCCGAAGCCAGGATCGCCCGGACGGGAACGCCACGACGGTCGATTTTCGCCAGGCCCGCCGGCGCGTCGCCCTGCTCGGCCATGCCGTAGAGCATGCGCGCATTGCAGTAGGTGCCACTGTTGTAGACCGACAATGCGGCAGTGAGCACCACGAAGTTGAGCAGGTGCGCCGCCACGTCGCTGCCCAGCAGGGAGAACACCTGCACGAACGGACTGCTGCCATAACTGCCGCCGGACGCGTCGATGCTCGCCACCAGGCTGTTCCACGGCGTCAGCGACAGCAGGATCACCAGCGCGCCGATGTAGAAGATCAGGATGCGGTAGATGACCTGGTTGATCGCCTTGGGAATCACCGTCTTCGGCTTGTCGGCTTCGGCAGCGGTGAAACCGAGCATTTCCAGGCCGCCGAAGGAGAACATGATGATCGCCAATGCCATCACCAATCCGCTGACGCCATTGGGGAAGAAACCGCCATGGCTCCACAGGTTGCTCACCGAAGCCTCCGGACCGCCGCTGCCGCTGGTGAGCAGGTAGGCGCCCAAAGCGATCATGCCGACGATGGCCACCACCTTGATGATCGCGAACCAGAACTCAGCCTCGCCGAACACCTTGACGTTCATCAGGTTGATGGCGTTGATCAGCACGAAGAAACCCGCCGCCGTGACCCAGGTGGGGATCTCCGGCCACCAGTAGTGGACATACTTGCCGACCGCCGACAGTTCCGACATACCCACCAGGATATACAGCACCCAGCAGTTCCAGCCCGACAGAAAGCCGGCGAAACCGCCCCAGTACTTGTGGGCGAAATGGCTGAATGAGCCTGCCACCGGCTCCTCGACGATCATCTCGCCGAGTTGGCGCATGATCATGAAGGCGATGAAGCCGCAGATGGCATAACCGAGAATCATCGACGGGCCGGCGGATTTCATCACCCCGGCCGAGCCCAGGAACAACCCGGTGCCGATGGCACCGCCCAGGGCGATCAACTGGATGTGGCGGTTCTTCAGGCCGCGCTTGAGTTCGCCTGACGGCTGCGAATGTTGTCCACTCATGAACGAAGTCACCTGCTTGTTTTTATCTGTGACGGAATCGGACCCGCAGCGCTCGTGGCACAGCGGAATGAAGCAAGGTGGTTACCTTGGGTTCTCGGACCCTGGCGCCGCGCCGGGCGCTGGGCCTGGGGCAGATCAGCCGGGTGTCGGCGAGAATGCGTGGTACGCGAGGGGGTCACAGGTAAAACGCGGCGCATTGTATACCCCTGCGAGCGCGCAGGCATCAACGCGTTGCGTGGTTTGCTCGGGGCAAAACGCAGCGGTCCTGAGGGAGAGGCCGACTGGGGCGGGATGATCGGCGTACATGGCGCCTCCATTTATTGTTGTCGAGCGCGGCATCGTGGCTGCGCGGTGCACTGGGCTGGCTGGACTATCGGGGAGAACGCACGCGTCAGACAAGGCCCGTGATGCAGACAGAAACGTGCCAACGCACCCCGATACGGAACGCTGGCTTTACAGGTGGCGCCGTTGCGGCGTTTGCTTCAAGGCCTGTGCGAAGCGTTCGTACACTTTTCTTTACAAGGTGGAAACCAGATCTTCCACAGGCTGGAAAAAGACTTTTTGCTCAAGGACTTGTAATAGCCTTCCAGCTCTTTGCGCAGGTGCAAAAAAGCCAGCCCGAGGGCTGGCTCATGCACGGCGCAAACCGATCAGCCGCGTGGCTTGCCACGTCCACGGCCGGCCGGCTTGTCAGCGCCGGGCTTGGTCGCACGCTTACGCATCTCGCTTGGACGCTCGGCGACGGCACTGCCGCGATTGCCCTTGCGCGGGGCCTCTTCGCGTACTGGACGTGCCGGACGCTCAGCCGCCTCGCGCGGCTGGCGCTCGCCCGCCTCCTGGGCAGGACGCAGGTTGCGCACGCGCTCGCCACGGCCCAGCGGTCGGGTGGACTTGCGCTGCAGACGCTCGAGCTTATCCTTGGCCTTGAGGTTGAGGGTCGGCAGCGCCACCGGCTGCAGCCCGACTTCGGCTGCCAGGATATCGATCTCGCCCTGGCTCATTTCACGCCAGCGGCCCATCGGCAGGTCGGAGTTGAGGAATACCGGGCCGAAGCGCACACGCTTGAGGCGGCTGACCACCATGCCCTGGGATTCCCACAACCGGCGCACTTCACGGTTGCGACCTTCCATCACCACGCAGTGATACCAGTGGTTGAAACCTTCGCCACCGGGCGCCTTCTGGATGTCGGTGAACTTGGCCGGGCCGTCTTCGAGCATCACACCGGCCTTGAGGCGGTCGATCATCTCGTCATCGACCTCGCCCCGCACGCGCACCGCGTATTCGCGGTCCATCTCGTAGGAGGGGTGCATGAGGCGGTTGGCCAACTCGCCATCGGTGGTGAACAGCAGCAGGCCGGTGGTGTTGATGTCCAGGCGACCGATGTTGATCCAACGGCCTTCCTTGGGACGCGGCAGGCGATCGAACACGGTGGGACGACCTTCGGGGTCGTCACGGGTGCAGATCTCGCCGTCGGGCTTGTTGTACATGATGACGCGGCGGGTCGCCTCGGCGGCTTCCTCGCGCTTGATCAGCTTGCCATCGACGGCGATGGCATCGTGCAGGTCGACGCGCTGGCCAAGCGTGGCAGCGACGCCGTTTACCTTGATGCGGCCCTGGCTGATCCAGGCTTCGACGTCACGGCGCGAACCCACGCCAATGCGCGCCAGCACCTTTTGCAGCTTTTCGCCGGACGGCGGGGTGGGTTGGGTTTCTTGCAGGTCTTTGTCGCTCATCTGGGCACCTCCCGGTGTACGGTGTATGAAAGCGATTCGGCGACGGATGCGCCAAGGGGGCGCGCATTGTACGTGGTTGACGCAAGCGATGCATCGGGGCGCAGGTGTTTTTTTCCCAACGGTATGCAACGCGTCGACCTGATCATGGGCGCAGCCCGTGCCAGGCCCTCAGACCTTGTCCTCCGGCGCCTCGACCGCATCATCGGCCTGGCGCAAATCATCGAAATCGGTCTTGAGCCCCTCCTCCATCGCGTCGAGCTCCACCAACAAGCTGCGGAAGCTGGTCTGCTCCTTCGGCTCACTCTCCTGGGCCTCATCGGCGAGGCTGGCGTCGGCCAGCGCTTGCAGGTGCGCAGGCACCGGGGCCTCGTCCGGGTCGTCAGCCAGCACCTGCGGCTCCATTTCCCGCAGTTCGGCCAGCGGCGGCAGCTCGTCCAAGCTACGCAGATTGAAGTGATCGAGAAACGCCTTGGTGGTGGCGAACATCGCCGGACGGCCCGGCACTTCGCGATAGCCGACGATGCGGATCCACTCGCGCTCCATCAGCGTCTTGACGATATTGCTGTTGACCGCCACGCCGCGCACGTCCTCGATCTCCCCGCGGGTGATGGGTTGACGGTAGGCGATCAGCGCCAGGGTCTCCAGCAGCGCGCGGGAGTAACGCTGCGGGCGCTCTTCCCACAGCCGGCCGACCCACGGCGCGTAGGTTTCGCGGATCTGCAGACGATAGCCGCTGGCCACTTCCTTGAGCTCGAAGGCGCGGCCGGCGCAGGATTTCTCCAAGGCTGCCAGCGCCTTCTTGAACACGGCCGGCGCCGGCCGCTCGGCCTCCTCGAACAGCTCGTAGAGGCGCTCAAGCGACTGCGGCTTGCCGCTGGCCAACAGAAAAGCTTCGATCAGCGACGCCAGGTCGCGGGGTTCATTGAGGTTCATCGGGGTAGTTTGACCGTTACTCGGCGCGGACTCGGACATGGATCGGGGTGAACGGCTCATTCTGCACCAGTTCGATCAGCGATTCCTTCACCAGCTCGAGAATCGCCATGAAGGTGACCACCACCCCAAGCTTGCCTTCCTCGGCCTCGAACAGCTCGACGAAGGGTACGAAGCCACCGCCCTTCAAGCGCTCCAGCACCTGACTCATGCGCTCGCGGGTAGAGAGCGTCTCGCGGGTGATCTGGTGGCTTTCGAACAGGTCGTTGCGGCGCATGACCTCGGCCATGGACAGCAGGATCTCCTCCAGCGCCACCTCCGGCAGCAGCTTGCGCACCTTGGCCTGGGGCGCCTCCAATTGCGGCACCAGCACCTCGCGGCCAATGCGCGGCAAGCCATCGATGTCCTCGGCGGCAGCCTTGAAGCGCTCGTACTCCTGCAGGCGACGGATCAGCTCGGCGCGCGGATCGCCCTCTTCTTCCTCGACTTCGCTGGAGCGCGGCAGCAGCATGCGCGACTTGATCTCGGCGAGCATGGCGGCCATCACCAGGTACTCCGCCGCCAGTTCCAGGCGTACGGACTTCATCAACTCGACGTAGCCCATGTACTGCCGGGTGATCTCGGCCACCGGGATGTCGAGGATGTCGATGTTCTGCTTGCGGATCAGGTACAGCAGCAGGTCCAGCGGGCCTTCGAAGGCTTCGAGAAACACCTCCAGCGCATCCGGCGGAATATACAGGTCGATGGGCAGCTCGGTCAGGGCTTCGCCATAGACCAGCGCCAACTGCAATTGCTGCGGCGTTTCAGGTTCTTGCGTCAGGGCCTCGGGGGCGTCGACCTGGCTCACGCGTCGACCAGGAAAGGCGACGGGTCGCCACACCCTTCGCGGATCAGCTGCGGCGCGTCGCCGGACAGATCGATGATGGTGGACGCCTTGAGATCGCCGAATCCACCGTCGATCACCAGGTCGACGTGGTGCTCCAGGCGCTCACGGATTTCGTAGGGATCGGTCATCGGTTCGTCGTCGCCCGGCAGGATCAGGCTGACGCTCATCAGGGGCTCGCCAAGCTCGGCCAGCAGCGCCAGGGTAATCGCATGGTTCGGCACACGCAGACCGATGGTGCGGCGTTTTTCATGCAGTAGCAAACGCGGCACCTCGCGGGTGCCGTTGAGAATGAACGTGTAGGGGCCGGGCACATGGGCCTTGAGCAGGCGGAAGGTGCCGGTGTCGACCTTGGCATACAGCCCCAACTGCGACATGTCGCAGCACATCAGCGTGAAGTTGTGGGTCTTGTCCAAGCCTCGCAGACGCCGCACGCGCTCGATCGCCGCCTTGTCGCCAATCTGACAACCCAGGGCATAAGCCGAGTCGGTCGGATAGACCACCACCCCGCCTTTGCGAATGATCTCCACGGCCTGACGAATCAGCCGCGACTGCGGATTCTCCGGGTGAATCTGGAAGAATTGGCTCACTTCGTCGTCCTGTTCATACCGCCATAGGCTGTTCATGGTGGAATCGGCGCCACAGAGGTGGCAGGTCCTCGGGCAGGGGCCGGTAGGCACCGATCTCGCCCCAGGTGCCGGGGCCGTGGAAATCACTGCCGGCGCTTGCCAGCAGGCCGAACTCACGGGTCAGAATGGACATCGTGCCCACCTGTTCGGGCGGCATCATCCCATTGACCACTTCCAGTGCCTGCCCTCCCGCTTGAATATAGTCGGCGATCAGGCGCCTGCGCTTGCTGCGGGTGAGCTCGTAGTGCATCGGGTGGGCCAAGCTGACCCAAGCGTTTGACTGACGAAGGGTCGCGACAGTTTCCTCGAGCGTCGGCCAGTGCAACTTGACGTCGCCCAGTTTGCCGGCGCCCAACCACTTGCGAAACGCCTCGCCGCGGTCCTTGACGTAGCCGGCACGGACCAGGAATTCGGCAAAATGGGGGCGTGCCGGCGCATTCTGGCTGTCGCCCAACGCCTGTTGCACCGCCCGGGCCCCGTCGAGGGCATCGGGCATACCCTTGGCCGCCAGGCGTCGGGCGATGTCCTCGGCGCGCATCCAGCGACCGCGATGCAGTTGTTCGATGGCCTCGAGCAGAGGCGGCGCATCGAGCGCAAAATCGTAACCCAGCACATGAATGGTGGCCCCACCCCAGGTGCATGACAGTTCGACACCGCTGACCCACTGCAGGCCCCGCTCCAGGCAGGCAGCACGCGCCTCCGGCAAGCCTTCGAGGGTATCGTGATCGGTCAACGCCAGCGTGCGCACCCCGTGTTCATGGGCGCGCGCGACCAGTGCCGTGGGCGACAAGGCGCCGTCGGAGGCCGTGCTGTGACAGTGCAGATCAACATTCATGGAGGAGCGCTTTCGCCGGAATCGATGTTTGTTATTATGCCGTCACATCCCGCTTCTGGCTGCCACTGTGAAACAATTCATCGATTTCATCCCGCTGCTGCTGTTCTTCATCGTCTACAAGATGGACCCGCGACCGCTGGAATTCGCCGGCCACACCTTCGAGTTCGGCGGTATCTACAGCGCCACGGCGATGCTCATCGTCAGCTCCGTGGTGGTCTATGGCGCCGTCTTCCTGCGCCAGCGCCGGCTGGAAAAGAGCCAATTGCTGACCCTGGTCGCCTGCTTGGTGTTCGGCGGCCTGACCCTGGCCTTCCACAGCGAAACCTTCCTCAAATGGAAGGCACCGGTGGTCAACTGGCTGTTCGCCCTGGCCTTCGCCGGTAGCCATTTCATCGGCGATCGGGTCCTGATCAAGCGCATCATGGGCCACGCCGTGACCCTGCCGGACGTAATCTGGACCCGCCTGAACCTGGCCTGGATCGCATTCTTCCTGGTCTGCGGTGCGGCCAACCTGTTCGTCGCCTTCACCTTCCAGGACTTCTGGGTCGACTTCAAAGTCTTCGGCAGCCTCGGCATGACCGTGGTCTTCCTCATCGCCCAGGGCGTTTACCTGTCGCGCCATTTGCACGACGCCGACACCTCCCCTTCCAAACCCAAGGACTGACATGCTCTACGCCATCATCGCCAGCGACGTCGAAAACTCCCTGGAACGGCGCCTGGCCGCACGCCCCGCGCACATCGAGCGTCTGCAGCAGCTCAAGGCCGAAGGCCGCGTGGTGCTGGCCGGCCCGCACCCGGCCGTCGACAGCAACGATCCCGGGCGGCAGGCTTCAGCGGCAGCCTGATCGTTGCCGAGTTCGACTCGCTGACCGCAGCCCAGGCCTGGGCGAATGCCGACCCTTACGTGGCGGCCGGCGTCTACGCGCAGGTGGTGGTCAAGCCGTTCAAGCAAGTCCTGCCCTGACCGGCACCAGGCCTGTACGCACGCTCTGCGACGCACAGGCCTTTTGCTGAACATTCATCTATCGCGGCCACCTGCCGACAACCTCCTGAATCGAATCAGAGAATCAGGAGTTCCGATGCGCCAATGTCCGTTGTTCCTGCTGCTGTGCTGCCTGCTGTCGTCCTCCCCCCTCGCGCTCGCCGAGCAACCGCACTCGACGGATACCGATGCACGTGTCAGCGAACTGCAGCAGCGCCTGCAAGCCAGCGAGCAGCAGCGCGCTGTGCTGAGCCGACAACTCCAAGGAATCGACAGCACCCAGCTCGAACGCCTGCGTGAGGAGAACCAGCGTTTGCAGGCAGCCGTGCAGAAACAGCAGGCCAGCGGCCCGCTGCACCTGCTCACCGAACAGCAACAGTGGTTCGTGATCGGCTCGGGCGTTGCACTGTTATCGGCTGTGTGCGGTATCTTAGCCAGCGGCGGACACAGAAGACGTCGGCAATGGTTGAATTGAGTGAGTCATGAGCGAGCTGTTACTGATTGATGATGACCAGGAGTTGTGCGAGCTGCTCGGCAGTTGGCTGACTCAGGAAGGTTTTGCGGTCCGCGCCTGCCACGATGGCGAAAGTGCGCGCCAGGCCTTGGCCGCCCAGGCGCCGGCGGCCGTGGTGCTGGATGTGATGCTGCCCGACGGCAGCGGCTTGGAGTTGCTCAAGCAACTGCGCAGCGAGCACGCCGAACTCCCCGTGTTGATGCTCTCGGCCCGTGGCGAACCGCTGGATCGCATTCTCGGCCTGGAGCTGGGCGCCGACGATTACCTGGCCAAGCCGTGTGATCCACGCGAGCTCACCGCCCGCCTGCGTGCGGTACTGCGCCGTAGTCATCCGGCTGCGCCCAGTACCCAGGTCGAGATCGGTGACCTGATCTTCAGCCCGGTGCGCGGCGTGGTCAGCATCGATCAGCGCGAGATGAGCCTGACCTTGTCGGAGAGCCGTATCCTCGAAGCCCTGCTGCGCCAGCCCGGCGAGCCGCTGGACAAGCAGGCCCTGGCGCAGCTCGCCCTGGGCCGCAAACTCACGCTGTACGACCGCAGCCTGGACATGCACGTCAGCAACCTGCGCAAGAAAATCGGCCCCCACGCCGATGGCCGGCCGCGCATCGTTGCCCTGCGCAGCCGGGGTTATTACTACAGCCTCTAGAGCTCCAGCCCCAGCATCACCGCGCACAGGATCAAGAACACGCAGAACAGCGTGCGCAGCATCTTCTCAGGCAGCGCATGGGCCAGCCGCACGCCCCAGCTGATGCTCAGCAGCCCGCCGATGGCCAAGCCAGCGCCCATGCGCCAGTCGACGCTGCCATGCACACCGTAGGTGACCAAGGTCACCAGGGTACTGGGCGCCGCCAGTGCCAGCGACAAGCCCTGGGCCACCACCTGCGAGGCACCGAACACACTGGTCAGCACGGGCGTAGCCACCACGGCCCCGCCGACCCCGAACAGCCCGCCCATGCTGCCGGCAAAACAGCCCAGCACACCGAGCCACGGCCACGGATAACGTAACTGGCTGCTCGGTGGCGCCACCTTCATGAACATGCGCGCCACGTTCCACACGGCCAAAGCCACCAGAAACGCCACGAAGCCCAGACGCATCGCGTGCGCATCGAGCCCCACCGCCCAGATCGAGCCCAGCCAGGCGAACACAAAGCTGCACAGCGCCAAGGGCACGGCGTGTCGCAGCTCGATACGGTTACGCTGATGGTAGCGCCACAGCGCCAGCAGCACGTTCGGCACCACCATGACCAACGCGGTCCCTTGAGCCAATTGTTGATCGAGGCCGAATAGCACACCCAGGGCGGGAATGGCGATCAGGCCGCCGCCGATGCCGAACAACCCGCCAACGGTGCCCAGCACCGTTCCCAACAGCACATACATCAACCACTCGATCATCAGTCCCTCATGCGCCACGTTCTCGATGCCCGCATGCTACGCAGTCGTGCCTGGCAGGGAAACGCACAGCAGCGCACAATGGCTATGCGCATCACGCACAAGCAAGGTCCTGTCATGAGCCCCGATATCCTCACCGAACAGCTGAGCCTGTTCCTCGACGTGTTGCACACCGGCAGTTTCTCCGCCGCCGCGCGACGCCATCCGCTGACCCCCTCGGCCGTTGCCCGGCGCATCGACGCGCTGGAAAACGCCCTGGGCAGCCGCCTGTTCGTGCGCAGTACCCACGCCGTGCGCCCGACCCCGGCGGGCAACGCGTTCGCCGAACGTGCCCGACGCATCATCGAGGAACTGCGCCTGGCGCGGGCCGAGGCGGTGTCGTTGAGCAGCGCGCCCGAAGGACTGATCCGCATGGACGCGCCCGCCGCCTTCGGCCGTCGTCACCTGGCGCCGGCCATTGCCGACTTTCTGGTGGCCTATCCCGGCCTGGACGTGCAACTGCGCTTGATCGACAGCTTCGTCGACATGCACGGTGGGCACCTGGGCGAAGTCGACCTGGTCCTGCGCGCCGGCACGCTGGCCGACACCCGTTTGGTGGCGACCCCTCTGGCCAAGATGGTGCGCATCGCCTGCGCCAGTCCTGCCTATTTGGCCAGCCGCGGCGTACCCGGCTGCCCCAGTGACCTGCCGCAGCACGATGGCCTGGACTGGGACGGCCTGGCCCCCCCTTTTGCCTGGCGCTTCACCGTGAATGGCCAACAGCGGCTGTATCGCCCTGCCCGCCTGCGCATGACCGCGAACAATGCCGAGACCCTGCTGTTCGGCGCCCTGGCCGGCCTTGGCATCGCGCATCTGCCCACTTGGCTGGTCAGCGAGTACCTGCTGCGCGGCGAATTGCAGCCGCTGTTTTGCGAAAACGGCCTGCCAGAACCGGAAACCACCGGCATCTATGCGTTGCGACTCGAACATGAAACGAACTCTCGCAGCCGCTTGCTGCTCGAATTCCTCAAGAGCCGCTTCAGCCCGGTACCGCCTTGGGACCTGGCACTGCGCAGTGGACTGCGCAGTTAGTGAGCGCACTAACGATCAGCGTGCTAGATTCTTAACCGAACTCATTCAAGGACTTGCATGAACGCCGACACCAACGCCCCGTGCGACGAGCTGCTGCTGAACAATCAGGTGTGTTTCGCCCTGCATTCCACCTCGTTGCTGATGACCAAGGTCTACAAGCCTCTGCTGCAAGCCTTGGGTCTGACCTACCCGCAGTACCTGGCCATGCTCGTGTTGTGGGAGCAGGACGGGCTCACCGTAGGTGAAATCAGCCATCGCCTGCTGACCGATCCCGGTTCGTTGACCCCTTTGCTCAAGCGCCTGGAGAGCGAAGGGCTGCTCAACCGCACCCGCAGCCGTGAAGATGAGCGTGTGGTGCTGGTGGAACTGACCGACAAGGGACGGAACCTGCGCGAGGAAGCGCGCAAGGTGCCGCAGTGCATCCTGGAAGCCTCCGGGCGCACAGTGCAGCGCCTGCAGAAATTGCAGGCTGAATTACTGGAATTGCGCGAGAGCCTGCAAAAGAGCCTATGAGCGAGCAACCGGACGAATGGCGTGAAAATCATATTGCGCACAAAATAATTGCGTACTAAATTTATCGCCACACCCCATCGCGCTCCGGCGCTCATCACGCAAGCGAGGCTCAAGATGCACAAGGTCACTGCGCTGTACATTGCACAAGCGACTTCCACCGGCGGCCGTGACGGCCAATCCCGCTCCAGCGATGGCAAGCTCGAGGTCAAGCTCAGCACCCCCAAGGAGCTGGGCGGCGCAGGCGGGGAAGGCAGCAATCCCGAGCAGTTGTTCGCTGCGGGTTACTCGGCCTGTTTCATCGGTGCGCTTAAGTTCGTCGCCGGCCAGGCCAAGCAAGCATTGCCCGCTGACACGGCGATCACCGCCAAGGTCGGTATCGGTCAGATCCCCGGTGGTTTCGGTCTGGACATCGACCTGCACATCGCCCTCCCCGGCCTGCCCCAGGCGGACGCCGAGGCACTGGTCGAGAAGGCCCATCAGGTCTGTCCTTATTCCAACGCCACCCGTGGCAACGTGGATGTGCGCCTGCACGTGACGGTCTGAATCAGCCGCCTTGCTGACGGACACAAAAAACCCGGCAAACGCCGGGTTTTTTATTGGCTCACCAGAAGTCTTACTTCTTGGTGCGGCCTTTGAAGCTGTTGTCGCGGGTATCGATATCGATCCACTCGTCGATTTCGATGAAGTCGGCGACTTGGATCTCGGTGCCGTTGGCCAGCTTGGCAGGCTTCATGACCTTGCCGGAGGTGTCGCCACGGGCAGCGTTCTCGGTGTAGACGACCTTACGGCTGATGGTGGTCGGCAGTTCGACCGACACCAGACGGCCTTCGAAGAAGACGGCCTCGCAGATGTCTTCCATGCCTTCTTCGATGTACGGCAGAACGGCGTCGATGTCTTCGGCGTTCAGCTCGTACATGGTGTAGTCGGTGGTGTCCATGAAGGTGTATTCGTCACCATTGATGAACGACAGGGTCGCTTCTTTGCGATCCAGGATCACGTCGTCCAGCTTGTCGTCGGCGAAGTAGACGGTCTCGGTCTTGTAGCCGGTCAGCAGGTTCTTCAGCTTGGTCTTCATGATCGCGCTGTTACGGCCCGACTTGGTGAATTCCGCTTTCTGGACCAGCCACGGGTCGTTGTCGATCCGCAGGACGGTGCCGGGTTTCAGTTCTTTACCAGTTTTCATTACGCAGTATCCGAATCTGGATGGATTTATAAAAATCGAGGCCGCGTATCATAGCCAATTTCGATAAAACTGTACCAGCGCTGTAGCAAGGTCCGGTCGAGCGGCCTGTGCGCTGCGCCACTGCCGGGCGTGCGCCTGGAGTGTCGGCCAGTGGGGCTGCAACGCGCGCCAGGCCTGGGCCATGTCGCGGTCCATGTTCCACGCCCGCCACACCGCCAGCAGCGCCTGCGCCGCTTCGTCCGACAGGCCCTGGCGGTAGATCTTCAAGAAGGCTTCGAGCTTTTCCCAGTGGGCGTTCTCATCCTGAATGTAGATGTGCCACAGCCACGGCTGGCCGGCCCACTGGGCGCGCACGAAGGAATCCTCACCGCGCACGGCGTTGAAATCGCAGCACCAGAGCAACTGGTCGTAGTCTTGCTGGCTGACGAACGGCAGTACCTGAAGGGTCAAGCCACCGCGACGGCGTACATCCCCCACGGCCAAGGCTTCGCCGAACCAGGCATTGAGGTCAGCGAGAATTCGTCCCTCTGGCACCAGCAAGTGCGTGGGCTGGACATCTTCGATCAACGCGTCCAGCCAGTTGGCCAACTGCGGGTTCTCGTAGGCGAACAGCGAGATCAGCCGTGCCGTGGGCGCTGGATGCACGTTCAACCGGGCCAGGAATGCCTGCCGCGCGGTGTCGTCGGTCTGCCAGGCCAGGCAGCGCTGGACGAGATCGCGTTCTCGCAGCAGGCCACCGGTCTTGGCCGTGAAGCCGGGGAAGAAAAACACGGTGCGCAGACCATTGGGCTGTGGCGAAGGCAAGCCATGGCAGCCTTCGACCCAGTCTTCGGCGCTGAGGTATTCCAGGTTCAGCCATAACGCGGGCGTTGGACGTGCCGCCAGCGCATCGAGGTAGGGGCCAGGGAGGCGGCAGCCGAAGGCGCCGATGACCACCTCGGCAGTGGCGCACGCGGGCCAGTCGCTTGCCCAATGACGCACGTCGACCCCCTGTTGCCACTGCTGCGAGGCTTGCGGGTCGGCGCTTGGGCACAGGCGGGTGAAGGCGGTGAGATCGTCGACCCACAGGCGCACGTGCAGTGAGTGCTCATTGGCCAGTTGCCGGGCCAGGCGCCAGGTCACGCCAATATCACCGTAGTTGTCGATGACCGTGCAGAAGATGTCCCAGGTGGGCGGCAAGGGCGCGTGCTGCATGGTCATTCTCGATAGCGGCGGATTGGGGGCCGGGTATTCTGGCGGCAAAGGGCCGAGGGGGAAAGCGTTGCTTGTGGGCGCAATCCTCACCGGGTTTTCTGGTGTCGAGTGTGGGTGCAGATGCGGGGTCGTGCGACAATCGAGGGGTCATTCTCTTTTCCAGGAAGCCACGATGAATCGTCGTCGCGCAGTGAAGATCTCGCTTAGCCCTGTGCAGTTGGTCCTGAGCATCGCCTTGGGCCTATGGCTTGGGGCGGTGGCCGTTGGCTTGAGCGTAGGGCTGGTCTGGCAGCTCTGGCCGGAGCAGGTCGAGCCGTTGGCACACGCCGTGGCGCCGGCGCGCGTTGCGCCAGGGCCAACCCCACCAGCGCCCGCGCAACAAGACGCTCAGCAGGCGATGTTCGAGCGTTACCAGCAGGTGCTGCAGGAGCAGCAGGCACGCCAGGCCATCGAGGCCGATCCGCGCCATCTGGCCAACCCCAAATGCCAGTTCTGGTTGCAGCAGAACCGCAACGCCCCCACCGCCAACAGCCAGGCCAAAGTGATGGAGTTCTGCAACTGATCATGGACAAGGCCTGCCTGCTCGCCCACATCATCGAACGCCTCGAGCACGACAGCGAGGTGCTGCGTCGCGCCGCCCAGACGGCCTACGAAACCGCGACGGCCGAAGAAAACATCGCCGAGAACAAGTACGACACGCTCGGCCTCGAAGCCTCCTACCTCGCCACCGGACAAGCGCGGCGCACGGCCGAGATTCGCCAGGCGCTGGTGAGCTATCAGCAACTGCTGCTGCGCGACTACGACCCCGTGCGAGGTATCCAGGTGAGCAATAGGGTCACCCTCGAAGATGAGCAGGGCACTCGCCAGTGCCTGTTCCTCGGACCTGAGGGTGCAGGCCTGAAGATCGGCGAAGGCGATGCACAGGTCACCGTGATCACCCCGCGCTCGCCGTTGGGCCTGCAACTGCTCGGCAAGCGACTCGACGACGAAGTCACCCTGATGCTCGCCGGCACCGCGCAGGTGCAGTGCGTGGTCGAGGTCGACTGAGCCGCCCTACCCGTCGCTGGCCACGAAGGCCTCGTCCACCCGAGCCAACTGCGCCTCGCTCAGCGTGCCGGCCTGATAGTGCAGCTTGATCCACGCCAGCAGGTAGTCGTACCGCGCCCGGGCCAGATCGCGTCGGGTGGTGGACAACTGCTGCTCGGCATTGAGCACGTCCAGGTTGACCCGCTCCCCGCCCTGCACGCTCTTGCGCGTCGAGGCCACCAACGCCTCGGCGGCCTGCAGGGCCCGTTCGTAGGCGCGCAAGCGGCTGGCGCCAGAGGCGCAGGCGTTGTATTGCCGACGCAGTTCGATCAGGGTGCTGCGGGTATTGCCATCGAGTTCGTACTCGGCCTGCTCCAGGTGTCGGCTGGCTTGGCGGGTGGACGCACTCACGGCACCGCCAGCGAACAGCGGCAGGCTGATTTCGATACCCACCGTGTTGGTGTCATAACGCTGGTTGTAGGTGTTGCCGCTGTCCGACTCCTGGCGCCGCGAGGTGGCGAAGGCATTGACCTTGGGCAGGTGCCCGGCCCGGTTGCGCTCGACTTCGTAGCGGGCCACGTCCAGCGCATGGCGCTGCGAGCCGAGCACGGGGTTGCCCTCCAACGCCAGCGACTGCCAGGCCTCGAAGCCCGTGGGCGCCATCACCGGCAAGGCGAAGCCGCTGCGCAGCGGCGCCAGGTCGTCGATGTGCACCGCCGGTTCGCCGATCAACGCACCGAGTTCGCGCAGGGCGGCGTCTTCGTCGTTGCGGGCCTGGATTTCCTCGGCATCGGCCAGCTCGAAACGTGCCTGGGCCTCAAGGATGTCGGTGCGCGTGCCCTCGCCTGCCTGGTACAACCGCTGGTTCTGCTGGAACTGCTGGCGGTAGGCCTGCTTGCTGGCCACGCTGATGGCGATCTGATCACGGGCATACAGCGCCTGGGTATAGCTGGTCATGACCCGCACCAGCAACTGCTGGCTCTGGTCACGGAAACTCTCGTCGGCGAACAAGGCCTGGGCCACGCCTTTGCGATAGGCGGCGTAGGCTTCGTAGTCGAACAGCGGCTGCTGCAGAATGAAGGTCGAGCCGTAGCTGTCGTAGCGCCGATCTTCGCTGGTGCGCCGCGCGTCACCCAGGTAGCTGGCCTTCGAATCGTTGCGGCCTTTGTTGTAGCTGTAGGACAGGTTCGGCAGCAGCCCCGCGCGACCGATCGCACGGTACTCCTGGCCCGCCTCGCGGGCCTTGAAGGCCGCCAGGTAGGTCGGGTCTCGGCGCAGCGCCTGCTCGTAGACCTGGAACGGCCCCATGGCGGCCTGGGCCAAGGCCGGCAACAGTGTGCAGGCCGCCAGCAGGCCGGTGGCAAAAGACTTCATCACAGCGTCCTCAAGGTTCGCTCAAGGCGCTGCCCGCTCGATCGAGCAGGGGCTTGAACAGGTAGTTGAGCAGCGAGCGCTCGCCGGTGCGCACGAACAGCTCCGCCGGCATGCCGGGGCGGATCGACAGCCCCTGCAGACGCGTCAACGCCTCTTCGCTCACGGTGCTGCGCAGCACGTAGTAGGGTTGGCCGCTGCGCTCGTCCAGCAACTGGTCGGCCGAGATCAGCGCCACTTCGCCAGTGACCCGCGGCGTGCGGTTCTGATTGAAGGCGGTGAACAGAATGTCCACCGGCAACTGCGGCGCCACTTTGTCCACCAGGTTCACCGGCAGACGCCCCTCCACTTCCAGGGCCGTGCCCTGGGGCACGATTTCCAGCAGGGTCTCGCCCGCCCGCACTACCGCGCCTTCGGTGTGCACGCCCAGGTTGATGGCGATGCCGTCGGCCGGCGCCAGGATCTCGCTGTGGCGCAGTTCGAAACGTGCCGAATTCAGTTGCTGCTCCAGCGTCGCAGCGCGTACCTGCGCATCGGCCAACTGGCTGCGCACCTCCTTCTGGTACTCCTCGAGGCGCTGTTGCAGGTTGAGCTGGGCTTCGACGATGCCTTGTTCGAGACGGGCGCTGTCGCCGGCATTCTGCGCCAGGTCGCGCTGGACCTGGGACAACTGGCGCTGGTACTCCAGCACCCGATTGCGCGGGATATAGCCCTCGCCAGCCAATGGCCTCAGGTTGTCGAGCTGCTCGCGCAAGGAGTCGGCCTGAGCCTGCAAGTCGCCGCGCGCCCGGCGCATACCGGCCAACTGCGCCCGCGAGCCCTCGACGCTCGCCGACAATGCGCCTTGCTCGCGGGCCAGGGCCTGGCGACGGCTCTCGAACAGTTGACGCTGACCTTCGAGCACCAGTCCCAACTGCGGGTCGGACGCCTCGTTCAGTTCGGCCGGAAATTGCACCTGCTGCGCATTGTCACGCTCGCCGCGCCACCGCGCCAGGCTGGCCTGGGCCATGCGGTACTGGGCCTGCAAGGCCTCGACATCGGCCTGCACCTGGGTCCGGTCCAGATGCAGCAGCGGCTCGCCTAGGCGCACCGCCTGCCCTTCGCTGACCAGGATGCGACTGACCACGCCCGCCGCCATCGACTGCACCGCCTTGCGCTTGCCGGACACCACCACGGTGCCAGGCACCGTCACGCCCTGATCGAGCGGCGCCAGGCTGGCCCAGAGCATGAACCCGCCAAAGCCGAGCAGGGTCAGCAGCCAGCCCAGGCGTACATAGAAACCTGAATCGCGCATCGAACGGCTCATGCGCCACCTCCGGCCTGCAGCGGACGATGCACCGCGCCCTGGCCCAAGGCCTGGAGCACCTCACGTGCTGGGCCGAACACCTGCATCCGCCCCTCGTTCATCACCAGCAGCTTGTCGGCCTGGCCCAGCGCCGCGCTGCGATGGGTCACCAGTACTACGCTGCGCCCCAGCGCCTTGAGCTGGACCAAGGCATTGGCCAATGCCGCCTCACCGAGGCTGTCCAGGTTGGAATTAGGCTCGTCGAGCACCACCAGGCACGGATGGCCATACAGCGCCCGCGCCAGCGCGATGCGCTGCTTCTGGCCACCGGAGAGGTCGGCGCCGCCTTCGCCCAAGCGGGTGTCGTAGCCGTGCGGCAGGCGCAGGATCAATTCGTGGACGCCCGCCAGGCGCGCGGCCTCCACCACCTTGAGGCCGTCGAGCTCGCCGAAGCGGGCAATGTTCTCGGCGATGCTGCCGCGCAGCAGCTCGATGCTCTGGGGCAGATAGCCAATGTGCGGGCCGAGCGCCTCCCGATCCCACTGGCGCAGCTCGGCGCCGTCCAGGCGAACGTGACCGGCCAATGGCTGCCAGACACCGACCAGCAAACGCGCCAACGTCGACTTGCCCGAGCCCGAGGCGCCCAGCACACCCAGCACCTCACCCGGCGCCAGCGCAAAGCTGACCTGCTGCAGCGTGGCCTGCTGGCGACCGGGCGGTCCAGCGCTGACCTGCTCCACCGTCAATTGCCCGAGCGGCGTGGGCAGAGGCATCGGCGCTGGCGGTTCGGGGTGCTCGCGCAGCAGCGCATCCAGACGCCGGTAGGCCAACTGCGCACCGCTCCATTGCTTCCACACAGCGATGAGCTGGTCGATCGGCGCCAGCACCCGTCCCATCAGGATCGAGCCGGCGATCATCATGCCGGGCGTCATCTGCCCTTCGATCACCAGCAGGGCACCGAGTCCCAGCACCAACGACTGCAAGCACAGGCGTAGGGCCTTGCTGGTCGCAGTGATCACCGCAGAGGTGTCGCTGGCCTGGTTCTGCAGCGTGAGAAAACGGCTGTGCAGGGCGAACCAGCGTTGGCGCAGGACGCCGAGCATGCCCATGGCCTGGATGCTCTCGGCGTTGAGCAACTGGCTAGCGGCCAGGCTGCTGGACTGCTGCTGCAAGCCGCTGGCCTCGGCCAAGGGGCGTTGAGTCAAGCGCTCGTTGAGCACCGCCAGCAGCACCAGCAACAAGGCGCCGGCACTGGCAAGCACGCCCAGCCAGACGTTGAACAGGAAGATCACGGCCAGGTACACCGGAAACCAGGGCGCATCGAAGAAGGCGAACAACGCCGGACCGGTGACGAACTGGCGCACCTGGGTCATGTCGGTCAGGGCTTGCCCCGCCGCCCCGTCACCCTGGCGCAAGTTACGCTCGAAGGCGGCGCGATAGAGGGTCAAGTTGAACCGCTGTTCCAACCGATAACCCACTCGAATCACGATGAAACTGCGCACTGCCTCCAGCACGCCCATATAAAAGAAGAAGCCCACGACCATCAGGGTCAACATCCATAACGTCGTGGGATTCTGCGAAGTCAGTACACGGTCGTACACTTGCAACATATAGATCGACGGCACCAGCATGAGAACGTTGATCAAGGCGGTAAAACAGCCAACACTGATCAAGGTTGATTTGAATTCGGCAAGTGCCGCCCACAGAAGTGCACCGGGCTGATGGCTCGGAAGTTTCATGTTTCGCCCTTATTACCGTTGCAACTTGGCCTGGTTAGTTATTATCCAGACGCTCCAGTACCAACACCTCACCGCCCGGCACAGTGCCGGTGTAGCGGTCTACCTGTTGGCGGCTGAAATGCACTACGGTGCTGCCATCGGCCCCCACCAGGGCCAGCGTATCGGGCGTCACCAACCAACTGCCGGGGCGCAGACCCAGCAGGGCCTGGGCGCAGGCCAGGTCGCCGTCCAGGGTGCCTTGCTCGGCCTCCAGGCGCAGGGCGCAGCCCTCGGCCGGGCGTGGTTGCGGATAAAGCTGCCAGCGCCCGGCCAGTTGCGCCGCGCTGGGGAGTAGCAGGCTGCTCGCCATACCTACCTCGGTCATCGATATCAGGGCGATCGCGCCTAGCGCGATCATGGGGTTGACTGCTCGCATTCGTCCACCTCCGTGGCGAGGGCGACCCGCAGCCTGCACGGGCCGCCCCGTCAGGTCAGACCACGATGTCCGTGGCGACCGCCTGACCCACGGTAGTCACCAGGAAATCAACCTGGCTGTTACCGGTGAAATCGATGGCCAGGCTGCCCAGGTTGGTGGCCTGGTCATAGCTGAGCACCGCTTCGCCGGCATGGCCGCTGAAGCTGTTGACGAAGGCCAGTGGCAACTTGCTCTGGGCGAAGGCCGGGATGGCCGACAGGTCGATCTTGTCCTGACCGCTGGCGAAATCCATGATCCGGTCCGGCGCCTTGGCCGTGGAATCGCTGACTGCGCCATAGACGAAGGTGTCTGCGCCGCTACCGCCCCAGAGCACGTCCGCCCCGCCGCCGCCGTAGATGATGTCGTTGCCGGCACCGCCCTTGAGCACGTTGGCCACCGCGTTGCCGATCAGCAGGTCGTTGCCCGAACCGCCAATGGCGTTTTCCACGGTCACGCCCTTGGCGATCGAGACGTTGCCGACCATCCCCCCCACGTCGGAGAACGAGGCCTCGTTGAGGTTGATCTTCTGGTTCTGGGTGAACCCGGAGAAGTCCAGGGTATCGTTGCCGCCACCGTCCCACACGGTGAACACCAGCTTGGACGAAGCCGAGGTGGCCGAGTAGAAATCGCGATCGGCCGTGGAGTTGAACCCGTACACGGTGTCGCCCGAGCGGGTGGCGTAGTTGGCGCCGTAGAGCTTCTGGATCGCCGCGATATCGTCGATCAAAGGCGCCGAGGCATAGTACTGGCCACCGCCTTTGACGAAGTTCTGCGCGGTGTTGCTCTCGCTCCAGTAGCTCATCACGCTGTAGCCGCGGGTGTCCTGGGCGTACGAAGCGTCACGGTAGCTCGGGTTGCCCTGGCCGGCGTTGTAGTCGCCGGGATGGGACAGGCCCAGGGTGTGGCCGATCTCGTGGGTCAAGGTCTGGCGACCGTAGTTGCCCGTGTCCGGGCTGATGTTGACCTGGTAGCCGTTGTTGACCAGGTACCACGACTCACCCTTGTGCGACCCGGCGCCATCGAACGGCAGGTAGGCGAAGGCCGCGCCGCCGTCGTTGGCGCTGTAGTTGCCGAAGGTCATGTGACCGTCGCCACCTGAGGCCGACTCGGTGAAGGTGACCTTGGCCACGTCCGCCCAGGACTGCATGGCGAGCTTGGCCTGAGCCTTCTGCTGGGTGTTGAACTGACTGAAGGTGCCCAGGCCGCGGCTGACGAAGTCAGACGGCGCTTTGCTCAGGAAGGTGTAGGTGAGGCTGATGGTGCCGTCCTTGTTCAGGTCCTTCCAGGACGCGCCGTCACGCAGCAGCTGGGTCGCTGCCTGGTCGACGGTGAACGACGGTTTGCCATTGATCTTCGCACCACCGCGATCGTACTGGTGGGCGAAGCCGTTGATCAGCCCGAAAGCGGAACTGGGACCATTGGGCTGCAGCGCCGAGGCGGCAGCGTACAGGGCCTTAGCATTGACATTCGACATGCAGACACTTCCTTGTTTGCGGAAATGATTGAAGTTCGACAGGAACGCTCAAGCATTGGCGAGAGCATCCTGTCACTCGCCCTTATGAGGCGTAAAAAAACTGACACACCCTGAAACTTACTGTCCAGTCTTTTTTTGGCGTGCGTTATACGAAATGCCAACCACGTCGAAGTTCTGGGTTATTTGCGCAAACAGTCGCGAATTATTAGGGCAGCGCAGAACGGCTTATTCAAATAATGACTGGCCGTTCATTATGCGCGCCGGGGAAGTTTTATTATGAAAAAGCGACATGAATTACAACGCGTGTGGCGCATCGGTAAAACAGCGCTATCGCTATTCGTTTGAATTCAAAGACGCGCGCTGTCCGTCGCCGGCTCCGACCGCTTCAGGCTCGGCCACCCGACATCGAGCCGCCCTGTTACCATGTCGCCCTTTTTGCCCTCCCCGCCCTGCCCGCTTCCAAGGAGCCTCGCATGACCCCGCTTCGTTCTCGTCTGCCCTTCGGCCTGCTGGGCCTGGGGGTTGCGCTGCACGCCTGCCCTGGCCATGGCGCAGAACCGGTCAACCTGGCACCGGTGCAGATCAGCGAACGGGCGACGGACGCCGGCTACCAGGCCGATCAAGCGCAGGTTGGCGGCTGGCAAGCGGCCCCACTGCTCGACACCCCCGCCTCGGTCAGCGTGTTCAGCCGCCAACTGCTCGACGATCGCCAAGTACGTCTGCTCAGCCAAGTGCTGCAAAGCGATGCCTCGGTCGGCGAGAGCTATGCGCCCATCGGCTACTACGAGAACTTCAACGTGCGCGGCTTCAGCCTCGACGCGGCCAACAGCTACCGAATCAACGGCCAGGCCATCGCCGGCGAGCAGAACGTGGCGCTGGAGAACAAGCAGCAGGTCGAACTGCTCAAGGGTCTGTCGGGGCTGCAGAGCGGCGTCTCCGAACCCGGCGGTCTGATCAACTACGTCACCAAGCGCGCCGAGGACGTACGCAGCGTCACCGTCTCGACCAACGACCAAGGCGAGCGCTACCTGGCTACCGACCTGGGCGGCTGGTTCGGCGAGCAGAAGCAGTTCGGACTGCGCGCCAACCTGGCCCATGAAGACCTGCGCAGCTACGTCGACCACGCCGACGGCAGGCGCGACTTCGCCTCGTTGGCCTTCGACTGGCAGATCAACGCCAATGCCACGCTGCAGCTGGATGCTGAATACCAGCACCGTGAACAGCGCTCGGTACCGGGTTACCAGTTGCTGGGGGGTAGCGAGGTGCCGCACGGCGTCAACCCGCGTGATCGCCTGGCCTATCAATCGTGGGCAAGGCCGGTGCAGAACGATTCGCTGAACCTGGGCGGTCGCTTCGAATACCGCTTCAGCGACACTTGGAGCGGTGCGTTGAGCGCGTCGCGCAGCCAGGTGGTGATCGACGACTACAGCGCCTTCGCCTGGGGCTCGGACGCTGGCGCCGTGTTCGCCCGCAACGGTGATTACGGTATCTACGACTACCGCAGCCCCGACGACACCCGGCGTGTGGACGCCCTGCAGGCCACCCTCGATGGACGCTTCCAGGCCCTGGGCCTCGACCACGAGCTGACCCTGGGCAGCAGCGCCCAGCGGCGCACCGTGGATCAGCGCCCTTACTACAACGAGTGGCTGGGCACCGGCAACATCGATACCGACGCCCCCGCCCTCGCCCCGTCGGACAAGCCGGTGGGTCACAGCGAACGCCGCCTGGACAGCCGCCAGTACGCCCTGTTCTTCAGCGACCGCATCCGCTTCGATGAACACTGGCAAACGGTGCTCGGCGCGCGCGAAGTGCGCCTGGACGAGAAGACCTGGGACGAGACCGGGACGCCTGGCCGCCACACCCGGCAGTACCAGTTGTTGCCCAACGTCGCGCTGATCTACAAACCGCAGGCCGACACCACCCTCTACGCCAGCTGGTCCAAGGGCCTGTCAGCCGGCGGCACCGCGCCTTGGTTCGCCAGCAACGCCGCCGAGATCCTCGCGCCGACCCTGTCACGCCAGTTGGAGGTGGGTATCAAGCGTGACTGGCAGGGCGTGAGCCTGAGCGCAGCGCTGTTCCAGATCCGTCAGGCCTACCAGTACGCCAAGCCTGGAGACGGCGCCGCGCCGCTCTACGTGCAGCAGGGGCAGCAAAAGAACACCGGCCTGGAGCTGGGGGCCAGCGGTTGGGCCACCGCCAACCTGCAACTGCATGCCAGTGCGGCGGCCATCCGGGCGCGGGTGAACGACACGGGCACCGACGCCTACGAGGGTCACCAGGCGATCAACGTGCCACGCCTTCGCGCTGCGTTGCAGGCCGAATACAGCTTGCCGCTGCCCGGCTTGGCGCTGCTCGGCGGCGCTCGCTACAGCGCCAGCAAGTACGCCAGTCAGGCGGGTAACGTGGCCGTGGGCGGCTACACCGTATTCGATGTGGGTAGCCGTTATCGCACCCGTATCGGCGACTACGACACGGTCGTGCGCTTGAGCGTCGATAACCTGTTCGACAAACGCTACTGGCGCGACGTCGGCGATTACCTGGGCGACGACTACCTGTTCCAAGGCGCGCCGCGTACCGCCAGGCTGTCGGCGTCGGTCAGCTTCTAGGGCGCTTGCGGACGCGGACAGCTCCCCCAAGCGCTGTCCTGCGCGGGCGCTTCGAACTCGTCGGCGAACACATAGCGGTCCTTGCCCAGGTGCTTGGCGTGGTACATCGCGGCATCCGCCGCCCTGAGCAGGCTGTCGCTGTCGGTGTCGCTGGCGTCTTCGCAGAGGATCACGCCGACGCTGGCGCGCACTTGAGCGCTGCCACCTTCCAAGGCAATCGGCTCGCGCACGGCAGCGATCACCCGATCGAGGATCATGCGGCATTCAGGGCGTCCGGACAGGTCCTCCATGATCAGCACGAACTCATCGCCCCCCAGCCGCGCCAACGTGTCGGAACCGCGCACCTTGCCCAGCAAACGCTGGGCAACCGTGATCAGCACCTGATCACCCTGAGCGTGGCCGAAACGGTCATTGACGCCCTTGAAGCCGTCCAGGTCCAGCAGCGCCAGGGCGAAGCGCTTGCCTTGCCGATGGCTGCGCTGCTCGGCCTGCTCCAGGCGCCGTAGCATCAGCCTTCGGTTGGCCAGCCCGGTGAGTGGATCGATCAGCGCCTGGCGCAGCAGTTCGGCGCGGCGCTGGCGCAGGCTCAGCAAAGCATGCATCAGCCAGGCGACCGAGCCGCTGCCCAGCAGGATCAGCCCGAACTCGAAGTACTGCCGGGCATCTGCGGCCGTGGCGTGCAGCGGCGCCACACACAGGTTCCATACCGTGGTACCGATCCTGACATCGCGACACAGCCCGTCGACCAGATCACCTGGCGAGCGCAGCAGCACGCGACGCTCGCCGGTCTCGGCATCCAGGCCCGACAGCGCGTAGGCATAACCTTGAGCCTCGATGGCTGGCAGGTTGGCATCTTCCAGGGCTTCGGGCAGCACCAGGGTGACCACCGTGTACCCCCAAAAGCGTGGTGTTCCGCTTGAATCCGGCAGAAACACCGGGAGCATGCCAATGGCGCCCAACGGTCCCTGGATCAGGGTGAAGGGACCGGTGAACTGAAGACGCGGCGCCGCAGGGTCCAGCGCAGCCAGTACCTGCTTGCGGTCATAGAACTCCAGCAGATCGTGATCGCGCACGATCAGGTTGCGGTCCAGCGGCTCGATCTGGCGGATGATGCCCTCGGGGGCCAGTGAGAACGCGTAGGCGCCCTTGTACAGCGGCAGCAGAAAATGCGCGAGGGCGGGGAAATCCGGCACCTGGCCGTGACCCTGATAGACCATCACCGCCAGCGTGCGATTGGCGGTCAGCGCCCGCTCGAGCACTTTTTCCACCGCCACCGCGAAGGTGGTCGCCACCTCGCCAGTACGCACCTGTTCGAGGCGTCGAGCGTCCTCGTCAAAACGCTGCAACAGAATCCAGCCGAGCAGGAAGAAGCCGGTGAAGGCCAGGAGCGGCAGACTCCAGCGCAACCAGCGTCCGGCTCGAACGAAGCTCATCATGAGGCAATCCACTCGCGACCCAGGGCTGCGACCGATTCTGTCGGAAAACAACGCTATTTCAAAAGACAGTCTGGCAGATTGATGCATCTTCGGCGGGTCGATCACCTGTCGCAGCGGCAGATAAGCACGCGCCGGCATGGCTGCCTGACCAACGGTAGATTGACGGATGTCTGAACATTTGCTGTATTGAAACCGGTTTCATTCGCCCATTACAACGCCAACAAGGCTCGCAATGACCACACAATCTTCATTGACCCGCCCCCGGGTCACCATCAGCGAAGTGGCGAAAGCCGCCGGTGTGTCCAAAGCCACCGTGTCGCGCTACATCGGCGGCGACCGCCAGTTGCTGGCCGAAGCCACTGCCCAACGCCTGGAAGCCGTGATCCAGCATTTGGGCTACCGCCCCAACCAGATGGCCCGTGGCCTGAAGCGCGGACAGACGCGGCTGATCGGCATGCTGGTCGCAGACATTCTCAACCCCTATTCCGTCGCGGTGATCCATGGCGTGGAAACGGCCTGCCGCCAGCACGGCTACAGCCTGGTGTTGTGCAACACCAACCGTGACGATGAGCAGGAACGTCACCACCTGCAAGCGTTGCAGTCGTACAACGTCGAAGGCCTGATCGTGAATACCCTCGGTCATCAGCCCGGCGAATTGCTCGACCTGCACCGTCGCCTGCCCATGGTGCTGGTGGATCGCCAACTGGCGGATCTGCAGGTCGACCTGGTCGGGCTGGACAACACCGATGCCGTCGAGCAGGCCCTGGACCACCTCCAGACCCAGGGCTACCGCGACATCGTTGCCATTGGCGAGCCGCTGGACGGCACCAGTTCGCGTCATGAGCGTGTGCAGGCCTTTACCGCCTCCGTGCAACGACGGGCCAGCGTGCGCGGGCGGGTGCTGAGCCTCGATGCCCATCTGCCGCAGACACTCGAGCAGTGTCTGGCCAACGACGATCACGGTCCCCAGGCCCTGCTCACCTTCAATGGTGTCGCTACGCTGACTGTGACCCGCGCCCTTCACGCTATTGGGCGGGGACTGGGCAACGACTTGGGCCTGATCGCCATCGACGAACTGGACTGGTGCTCGCTGGTCGGTCCCGGCATCACTGCCTTGGCCCAGCCCACCGAACGCATCGGCGCTGCCGCGTTCGAGTGCCTGCTCGAACGCCTGCGCGGCAGTGAAGCCCAGCCTCGGCGTCTGGATTTCAAAGCGCAGTTGATCGTGCGCGGCTCCACATCCCTCCCCACGTAACGAGGTTGCGACGACAGCGCGCAGCACACCGCTGCGACTCAAAATGAAACCGGTTTCATTCGAAGCAGACGAGGACAATAACAATGCAGCCCAATCCTGTTTCCATCAGCCTCTCCAGCTACGGCGCCGACCAGGTCCGCGAGCGTGGCCAGATCGCTTTTCTCGAAGTACTGGCCAATGCCGGGGTCGACCGCGTCGAACTGCGCGAAGAGTTGTTCACCGAGCCGCCTGATACCGCCCGGCTCAAGGCAGCGGTCGCCAGCCGCGGTCTGGAATGCCTGTACTCCGCGCCCCTCGAGCTGTGGACGCGGCAAGGCCGGCCGGACCCGCAGTTGCCGCAGGCACTGGCCACAGCCCGGGCGCTGGGCGCGGTCGCGCTGAAGGTGTCGCTCGGTCATTTCCGCGCCGAATGCGACCTGGCCGACCTCGGGCCCTGGCTCAAGCCCGGCGATCCGCTGTTGCTGGTCGAGAACGACCAGACCGCGTACGGCGGTCGGCTCGAGGCGCTGCTGAGCTTCTTCCAACGCGCACAGCAGGCCGCACTGCCGGTGGGCATGACATTCGACATCGGCAACTGGCACTGGCAAGGCGAATCGCCCGGACATGCGGCGCGTCATCTGGGGGCTGGGTGCGCTACGTGCACTGCAAGGCGGTGGCGCGCAACCCCGATGGCCGCTTGGTCGCCGTACCGCCGGAGCCGAGCGAGCTGGCGAACTGGCAGCGCTTGTTCACCTGTTTCCCGCCAGGGGTGCCCCGGGCCGTGGAGTATCCCTTGGTCGGTGCCGACCTCACCGCCGTGACCCATCTGCACGCCTGCGCACTGGCCCGGCTCGGCACTCACCCGGAGGTGAGCCATGCCTGAGCATGACGTGCTGTGTTTCGGCGAAACCATGGCCATGTTCGTGGCCCAGCAACCGGGCGATCTTGACCAGGTGGAGACCTTCAGCCGGCGTATCGCCGGCGCCGACAGCAATGTCGCGATCGGTCTGGCACGGCTGGGTCTGCGGGTGCGCTGGCTGAGCCGCGTGGGCAACGATGCGCTGGGCCGCTTCGTCCTCGCCAGCCTGCGCCGCGAGGGCCTGGATTGCAGCCAGGTGGCGGTCGATCCGCGTCATCCCACCGGTTTTCAGCTCAAGGCCCGTTGTGATGACGGCAGCGACCCGGCGGTCGAGTACTTCCGCGCGGGTTCGGCGGCAAGCAGGTTGACGGTCGACGATCTGGACGTCGCCTCGACGCAGGCGCGCCATCTGCACGCTACCGGCATCGTTCCGGCCCTGTCCGTCCCTTGTCGGCAGCTGTCACATCGCTTGATCGAGTGCATGCGGGCGGCGGGCGCGAGCATTTCCTTCGATCCCAACCTGCGCCCGTCCCTGTGGCCGGACCGCCAGACCATGGTGCGCGAGATCAACGCCCTGGCGATCAAGGCGCATTGGGTGCTGCCGGGCCTGGAGGAAGGTCGCGTACTGACCGGCTGGAGCACGCCAGCCGACATTGCCGCGTTCTACCTCGACCAGGGTGTCCAGCGCGTCGCGATCAAGCTCGGTGCCGACGGGGCCTATTACCGCGACGCCGCCAGCCAGGGCCTGGTCGCCCCGGTGCCGGTAGCCAAGGTGATCGATACCGTCGGTGCCGGCGATGCCTTCGCCGTCGGCGTGATCAGTGCCCTGCTGGACGGCCTGCCATTGGCACTGGCGGTGGCCCGTGGCAACTGGTGTGGCAGCCGCGCCGTACAAAGCCTGGGCGACATGGAGGGCCTGCCGCGGCGCGAAGAACTGGCCGCCTATGAGTTGCGCGCCAGCGCCTGATGAACATCGCCGGTGCGCCGGCCCTGCTGAGACAACAACAATTCGCTCAGGAGTTTTTTCATGCACTCGAACAGTCTCGCGCCTCGGCGCTGGTGGTACCTGATTCCCATCGTCTTCATCACTTACAGCCTGGCCTACCTGGACCGCGCCAACTACGGCTTCGCCGCCGCCTCGGGCATGGCCGACGACCTGCACATCACCCCGGCCCTGTCCTCGCTGCTGGGAGCGCTGTTCTTCCTGGGCTACTTCTTCTTCCAGGTGCCCGGTGCGCTCTACGCCCAGAAAGGCAGCGTCAAGAAGCTGATCTTCGTCAGCCTGATCCTCTGGGGCGGCCTGGCGACCCTGACCGGGATGGTCAGCAACGTCTACCTGCTGATCGCCATCCGCTTCCTGCTCGGCGTGGTAGAGGCCGTGGTGATGCCAGCGATGCTGGTGTACCTGTGCCACTGGTTCACGCGCGCCGAGCGCTCACGGGCCAATACCTTCCTGATGCTCGGCAATCCGGTGACCATCCTCTGGATGTCGGTGGTATCCGGTTACCTGATCAAGCACCTGGACTGGCGCTGGATGTTCATCATCGAAGGCTTGCCGGCAGTGATCTGGGCATTCATCTGGTGGCGCCTGGTGGATGACCGGCCGGCCCAGGCGAGCTGGCTGAGCGAAGCGGATAAAGCCCGACTGGCGCAGGCGTTGGCCGACGAGCAGCAGGGGCTGAAACCGGTGAAGAACTACCGTGAGGCCTTCCGTTCGCCGCAGGTGATGATCCTGTCGCTGCAGTATTTCTGCTGGAGCATCGGGGTGTACGGCTTCGTGCTGTGGCTGCCGTCGATCCTCAAGCAGGCCGCCCAGGTGGACATCGTCGAAGCCGGCTGGCTCGCTTCGGTGCCCTACCTGGCGGCCGTGCTGGCGATGGTCGGCGTGTCCTGGGCCTCGGATCGCCTGCAAGTGCGCAAGCGCTTCGTCTGGCCGCCGCTGCTGATCGCAGCGGTGGCGTTCTACGGCTCCTATGCGCTGGGCAGTGAACACTTCTGGCTGTCGTACACGCTGCTGGTCGTCGCAGGCGCGTGCATGTATGCGCCCTATGGGCCGTTTTTCGCCATCGTGCCGGAGATCCTGCCAAGCAACGTCGCCGGTGGCGCCATGGCCCTGATCAACAGCATGGGCGCGCTGGGCTCGTTCGGTGGCTCGTGGTTGGTGGGCTACCTCAACGGCATCACCGGCGGACCCGGCAGTTCGTACTTGTTCATGGCGGCAGCGCTACTGCTCGCCGTAGCGCTGACCGCCTTTCTCAAACCCCCGCACCGCGCCGACTGCAACGCTCAAGGTCCAGCGCAACTGGCGGCCAGTCATTAGGAGCTGACATGAACAAACGTGTCGTTGTGTACAAGACGCTGTCCCAGCCGCTGCTCGAGCGTCTACAGCAGCAGGTGGACGTCACTCAAGTGGACCTCAACGCCTCCGACGGGCTGGCACGTCTGCGCGATGCCCTGCCCGACGCCCACGGCCTGCTCGGTGCCAGCCTGCCGTTGGGCAGCGCGCTGCTGGACCTGGCGCCGAATCTGCAAGTGGTATCGAGCATCTCGGTGGGCGTGGACAACTACGATGTCGCGGACCTGACTCGACGCCGGGTAATGCTCACCCACACCCCGGACGTGCTCACCGAAACCACCGCCGACACGGGTTTCGCGCTGATTCTCGCCAGTGCGCGGCGGGTGGTGGAGCTGGCCAACTGGGTGCGCGATGGCCACTGGCACAAAAGCCTGGGACCTGCGCATTTTGGCACCGATGTGCAAGGCAAGACCCTCGGCATCATCGGCATGGGCCGCATCGGCGACGCCCTGGCGCGACGCGCCGCTGCCGGCTTCGGCATGCGCGTGCTGTACCACAGCAACCAACGCAAGCCCGACGCCGAGGCACGTCACGGCGCCCGCTATCGCAGCCTCGAGGCCTTGCTGGGCGAAGCGGATTTCGTCTGTCTGACCGTGCCGTTGAGCGCCAGTACCGAAGGCCTCATCGGCGCCCGGGAACTGGCGCTGATGAAGCCGGAGGCGATCCTGGTGAACATCGCCCGCGGTCGCGTGGTCGATGAAGCGGCGCTGATCGAGGCCCTGCGCAATGGACGCCTGCGTGGCGCGGGATTGGATGTCTTCGAGCAGGAACCGCTGCCGGCCGACTCGCCGCTGCTGCAGTTGACCAATGTGGTGGCGACTCCGCACATCGGCTCGGCGACCCACGAGACTCGTGAAGCCATGGCCCGCTGCGCGGTGGAGAATCTGCTGGAGGGATTGGCCGGGGAGCGGCCGAGGCATTGGGTAAACCCGTTCTGAGGGTCCAGAAATGCAAAACCCCAGCACATCGTCGATGTGCTGGGGTTGCATGAAAGTGGCGGTGAAGAAGGGATTTGAACCCTTGATACGATTTCTCGTATACACACTTTCCAGGCGTGCTCCTTCGACCACTCGGACACTTCACCGGATCTCTTCAAGCCATTCAGCCTGTCGAGGCGCGCTAATTTAGTAGAAGCGCTATTCTTTGGCAAGCATTTTTTTCAGAATTTTCATGCGCTTAAGGCTTTCCTCCGGCAAGCGCTCGGGGCCAGGGCAATACGGCCAATCTGACCCGTGCTTTTTTCGCTGCCTTTCAATCGAACCCGACGGCACGCGGCCTGCGCCGCGTCGGCTGACCAGGCAGTCAGCCAAGGCGCTTTACCTGGCCGGCAGCGCTGGGTAACGTCGTGGCCACGCCACCCAAAGGACTCTGTCATGAGCGAGCTGATTACCTACCATGCCGAAGACGGCATCGCCACCTTGACGCTGAACAATGGCAAGGTCAATGCGATCTCGCCGGACCTGATCACGGCCTTCAATGCGGCCCTGGACCGCGCTACCGAGGAGCGCGCGGTGGTGATCGTCACCGGCCAACCCGGCATTCTCTCGGGTGGATACGACCTGAAGGTCATGACGGCGGGTCCCAAGGAGGCCATCGGTCTGGTCACCGCTGGCTCCACCCTGTCCCGCCGCCTGCTCTCGCACCCCTTCCCGGTGATCGTCGCCTGCCCCGGCAACGCCGTGGCCAAAGGCGCGTTCCTGCTGCTCTCGGCCGACTACCGGATTGGCGTCGAAGGCCCGTTCAAGATTTGCCTGAACGAAGTGCAGATCGGCATGACCATGCACCACGCGGGCATCGAGCTGGCACGCGACCGCCTGACCCGCTCGAGCTTCCAGCGCTCGGTGAACAACGCCGAAGTGTTCGATCCGCACGCCGCCGTGGTCGCCGGCTTCCTCGACAAGGTGGTGCCGGCCGAACAGCTCCAGCAGGCAGCGCTCGCGGCAGCACACGAACTGAAGAAGCTCAATATGCTGGCCCACAAGAACACCAAGCTGAAGGTGCGCAGGGCGTTGCTGGCGAAATTGGACGAGGCGATCCAAGCCGACCAGCATCACATGGGCTGACACGCCTGGGCCCGGGCTCACCGGTGGTCAGCGCTGCCGGTGTTTGCCCCAGCCAGTGCACGGTCGTACACTGCACCGCGACTGTCTGGTGTGAGTCGTATCATGCTCTATCTGCTTCGCATGCTTGTGCTGGGCCTGCACTTCCTGCTGGTCGGCACCGTGGGTCTGCTCATCGGCCTGTGCCGCCCCTTCAACCCGGATAACAGCCGCCTCTTTGCCCGCCTCTACAGTGTGCCGGCCGCTTGGTTCATGCGTCTCCAGGTCAAGGCCGAAGTCGGGCCCTTGTGGGATCAGCCGCCCGGCTGCGTCATCGTCGCCAACCATCAATCCAACTACGACCTGTTCATCCTCGGGCAAGTGGTGCCGCGACGCACCGTGGCCATCGGCAAGAAGACCCTGGGTTGGATTCCCCTGTTCGGCCAGTTGTTCTGGCTCGGCGGCAACGTGCTGGTGGATCGAAAGAATGCCTACCAGGCGCGCAAGGCGCTGCAGACCACGACACGTATCCTGCGCGACGGCACCTCGATCTGGATTTTCCCCGAAGGCACGCGCAACCCGTCCGAACAGCTGCTGGCGTTCAAGAAAGGCGCCTTTCACATGGCCTTGGAAGCCGGCGTGCCCATCGTGCCCGTGTGCGTCAGCCGCTACACGCAGCGCCTGAACCTGAACAGTTGGCGACGACGGACGGTGATCGTCCGCTCGCTGCCGCCAATTGCCACGCGAGGGCTCAGCCAACAGGACTTGCCCGCCTTGATGGAACAGTGCCGCACGCAGATGCAGCAGTGCATCGATCACATGGAGCAGGAACTGCCCACGCGCTGAGCGCGCTGCTTGCCGTTCGCCGCGACTCAGCCCAAGCTGTCGCAACAGTCAACCGAACAAGCAGGCAGCCATGGGTCGAGTCGTTGCAGCGGCGGTGTACAGCGCCGGCAGAAAGGTCACCAACATCAGCCTCGACGAAGGCAGCGAATGGGCGAACAAACCCGGTCATTTCGTCTGGATTGGCCTGGAGGAACCCAGTGCCCAGGAACTGGCCAACCTGCAGCGCCAGTTCGGCCTGCATGAACTGGCCATCGAGGACGCGCTGGAAAAGCACAGCCGCCCGAAGCTGGAGACCTTCGGCGACGCGTTGTTCATCGTCACGTATTCGCCGGTGCGCCATGAAGGTCGCCTGGAATTCATCGAGACCCACATCTTCGCCGGCAAGGGTTATGTCATCACCTGCCGCAATGGTCACTCCAAATCCTATGCCTTGGTGCGCCAGCGCTGCGAAGCGCGACCCTTGCTGCTCGAACACGGCGAGGACTTCGTGCTGTACGCCCTGCTCGACTTCGTCACCGAGAACTACCAGCCGGTCAGCGAGGCGATCCACAGCGAGATCGAGGCACTGGAGCAGAGCGTGCTCAGTGGCTCGCTGCAGGAACAGGACATCCGCCGCCTGCACAGCCTGCGTCGTGACATCCTGCGCATGCGACGTTACGTGGCGCCGATGGTGGAAATTGGCGAAGAGCTGCAGCGCCTGAGCTTTCCCTTCATCGACAAGAACATGCGCCCGTACTTCCGGGACGTGCAGATTCACGTCACCCGACAGATGGAAGACCTGGTCGGCATCCGCGACATCGCCAGCCAGACCATCGAGATCGGCATGCTGCTGGAGTCCTCACGACAGAGCATCGTGCAGCGCAAGTTCGCTGCCTGGGCGGCGATTCTCGCCTTCCCTACGGCCATTGCCGGTATCTATGGGATGAACTTCCAGAACATGCCGGAGTTGGGTTGGCACTACGGTTATTTCCTGGTGCTGGGCGTGATCGCGGCCGGCTGCACCGGGCTGTTCGCCAGCTTCAAGCGCTCAGGCTGGTTGTGACGGTCCGCGAAGCGCAGCGCCCAATGCGGGCGCTGGCTTCGGTGAGCTTCTTCGTCTGAAGTCAGGCCGCGCTTTGCTTGCGGGGATGCTGGATGAAGCGCAGCATCCACTCGCCCACCAGATCACCTTGATGGTCGGTGCTCAGGCTCGCTACGGCCTGGTTGTAGACTTCATCGCCCAAGCGATCCTGACGCGCATCGAGCAATGCACGCGAGTAGTCGTGGACGAATTCCGGATGGCCCTGGAAGCACAGGACCTGGTCACCCACGTGGTAAGCGGCATTGGGGCAGAAATCGCTGGAGGCGATCAGCGTTGCGCCTTCGGGTAGTTGCGTCACCTGGTCCTGGTGGCTGATCAACAGGGTGAGTTCACTGACCTGCGGATCCATCCACGGCGCATGGGCGGCCAGACGGTAGCGGTGGATACCCAGCCCCCAGCCGCGATCGGCACGCTCGGCCTTCCCTCCGAGCACCAGCGCCAGCAACTGATGGCCGAAACAGACGCCCAGTAACTTTTCGCCGCGCTCGTAGAGTTTCAGCAGGTAGGCCTTGAGCGTTTGAATCCAGGCATCGGAACCGAACGAGTCGGCCTTGCTGCCGGTCACAAGATAGGCGTCGAAGGTTTCGCCTTCCGGAGGGTATTCACCGTTCATCACGTTGTAGACGCAGAATTGCGCTGCGATCGGCTGACGCGAGAACAGCTGCTCGAACATCCTTCCATAGCCCTGGTACTGCGCCGTCAACTCCGGTCGCAGGACATCGGTTTCAAGGATGCAGATGCGTAACGACATAGGGATAGTCCTGAACGACAAGGGTAGAAATCAACGCTAGAGACTGCCGCGAAAGCCACGTACAAGCAAGAGGTGTGCACTGACGAACGGTAGGGAAGCAACGTTCTCTCGAGGGCTCACTTGAAGGCGTCTAGTCCAAGCATGACAGCGATCTGGCTAATGGCCTCATAATGTCAGGGAATGCAGGCGTCTTACGTTAGAACAAAGGGTTCTGAAACACGGGTGACAATCGCCCTACTTTTGGGTGTAGACACGTGTATCAGGGCAGCAACAGGCAAGCAGAAATGGCGTTGTGCACGCCATCGTGATCGACCCGACGCGCGACAAGGAAGCCAAGGGTTATTCAGGAATAACAACAAGAAGGCGGTCCGCCATGTTCAGACACTCGAAAGTACGCCAAGCGGGACTCATACTTTTCGCCACCACGTTGCTGCTGATCCTTCCCAACCTGACGCGTCTGTTCGGTTGATGCAAGGCTGGCGCCATCAGGCCGGGCAACGGTAACCTGCCAACCCTCATGGGTTGGAGAAACGTCGTGCGCCACTGTCTAGGCTTGTTCCTTTTGCTGATCAGCGCGCCGTTGGCGGCCGCGCAACTGACACTGGACCTGGGGCAGGTTCAGCGTCAATGGCAGACCGAGCAATTGTTGAAGCACCCCCAGGCTCAAGCGATCGACATTCCAAAGGATGTGGCCTACAAGCGAGCGATGCACTACCGTGCCGTACCCTTGGCAAGCCTGCTCGAGGGCGTCGACAAAGACGATCATCTGCAGGCCGTAGCGCTGGATGGATTCGCCGCGGAAATGCCGGCTGGCCCTTTACTGCAACCCGGACCGGCGCGGGCCTGGGTGGCAGTGGAAGACCCGCATCAACCATGGCCCGGCCTGAAACCAGGCAAGCCAAGTGCAGGGCCCTTCTATCTGGTGTGGACTGATCCAGCTGCCAGCACCATTCGCCCTGAACAATGGCCCTATCAGATAGCCAGCATCCGTCGACTGGCGCCCGTCTCCGAGCGTTTCCCTGCCCTGCTGCCTGCGGCTGAACTGTCGGCCGAAGACCCTGTGCGGCAGGGTTTTGCGCTGTTTCAGCAAAACTGCCTGGTCTGCCACCGCCTCAACGGCGCAGGCGACGCGCAGTTCGGACCGGACCTCAATGTGCCGCACAACCCCACTGAATATTTCCAGCCCGGCTATCTGCGCCAGTACTTGCGTGACCCACAGAGCCTCAGGCACTGGCCGCAGGCGCGCATGCCTGGATTCCCGGAGACGGTATTGAGTGATCAGGAACTGGACGCGCTGATCGGCTATCTGGCGCATATGGCCGGACGTCGACGCTGAGCGATGAGGGGACCAATCCATGGCCCCGCCGGTTCACGCTACACAGCGTTCCTGCCGAACGCCCCAGCCCTCGACTTCGCCGCCCAAGGGCGAAATCACCGCCTCGAAGGCTTGCTCGAACGCCCCGATACCACGATGAGTGGCGAACATTACTTTGCTCAGTTCCAGGTGCCAGGCTCCATCGTCACGCTCATGCACCTGGGCATTGATCGACTCCCCGCGAAACTGTCCGGCAGCCTGACGCGCACCGTCCTCGTCCGGGAAGGTGGCATAGAACTCGATGGGATGGATCTGGGTGAAGTCGAACCCGCCCGCCTTCATCTGGCGGAGTACGCTGCTGCTGATGTCATCGTTCTGGCTGCTCATGAATCGTCCTCCTGAAAAACCAAGGGATAGACTTTCCGTGCATTGACGCGCCCGCGCGGGCGCGCAGGTTAGGTGACTGGCAGTTCGAGCTGATGCAGCGGTGGAGGTGATAGGCACCGACTCGAAGTGAACCGGCGCCTGTGTGCAGAGTAGTACGTCGTGCGGTGCCCAGCCAGGGCGTTGTGATCAGGACGCTTCGAGAATCGTGTGAATGGTCACCCCATGCTGTTCCTTGAGCAGCTCGAGCGTTGGGGTGGGATTACGGTCCTCGAAATCATTGAGGTCGAGTCGCTTCGTCACAGGGAACCATTTTGAAAGAATCTCGTGTGCCGCAGCCTCGAAGCTAGGCTCGCGCTCGCTGGCAAAACGCAAACTCTGCTTCACACCTTTCTGGTCGAGAAAGATGACTTCCCATTCTTTCATTGATAGATCCTCGCTCGAAGCACAACGTGGGTGACATCTGTTAATAGCTGACCATGGGGCTAGGGCGTTGTTCAGAAAGGCTGGCGCTGTGGCATGAAGATTTTTTCAGGATCCACTACGCCCCCTATAAGCCTGGGTGGCAAATGAAAAGCCCGCCGATAGACGGCGGGCTCGATCATACCGCTGGCAATTACTGCGGCTTGCCGTGAACCACGCCAGCCGTGTTGTCCAGCAGGCTCTTGGTGGCCGTCTGGATGAAGGCTTCGAGCTTCTGGAGCATCTCCGGCTGGTCCGGGCTTTCGATCAGCTCGGCCTTGAATTCGCGACCCAGTTGGTAGCGATACATGCGCGGGGACATGTCCTTGGACTCGATGAGCAAGCGATCGCCCTGCACCAGACCGACCACCTGCTCGCTGCCCGAAGGCTTGATCATGCCTACACCCTGGTCGCCAGCAGGCAAGTTCAGCAAATCACGCCCCCAGCACTGGTGGCGGGTTTCGCCACCCAGGCGACCCATGATCGTCGGCACGATGTCGACCTGGGTGCCGACCGTGTGGCTGACCGCACCGAACTTCTCCTGGATACCCGGCGCGATCAACAGCAACGGCACGTTGAAACGACCCAGGTCGAACTCGGTGATCTGCTGGTTGTTGCCGAAACCGTGGTCGCCGACGATCACGAACAGAGTGTCCTTGAAGTACGGCTCCTTGCGCGCCTTCTCGAAGAACTGGCCAAGTGCCCAGTCGGAGTAGCGCATGGCAGTCAGGTGCTCGTCCAGACGTCCCTGGCCAGTGACCTTTTCCACCGGCAGGTCTGCCGGCAAGGCATACGGAGTGTGGTTGGAAAGCGTCTGTAGCAGGGCGTAGAACGGCTTCTTGCCGTAATTGTGCGACAGCTCCTGATTGGCGCGATCGAACATGTCCTGGTCGGACACACCCCACGTCGGGTCGGAGAACACCGGGTTGACGAAGTCGTTGCGGCCGATGAAGGTGGTCATGCCCTGGTTGCCGAAGAAACCGGACTGGTTGTCCCAGGCGAAATCGCCGTTGTAGACGTAGACATCGTCATAGTCGCGGGCACTGAGCAGCGCCGGCAGACCGGACAGCTTGTGCCCGCCTTCGGGCGTCTGCATCAGGTACTCGAAGCCCGGCAGGTTGGGGAAGCACGCCATCGTGGCGAACATGCCTTGATGGGTGTGAGTGCCATTGGAGAAGAAGCGGTCGAACAACAACCCCTCCTTGGCCAGCTTGTCGAAATACGGTGTGATGTTGTTCGGACTGCCCAGCGCGCCGACGGAGTGGCCGGCGAAGCTCTCCATCAGGATCACGACCACGTTCTTGATCGGCAAGGTGTTCTCGGCCGGCGGCCGGAAGTCGCGGCGCACGGCCGCCTGGTCGGCATCGACCAGCGTGTCGTTGGGCGTCAGCAGCATGTTGCGCACGGTCTGCTGGGCCACCTGGGTGTCCAGGACCGGCTTCCAGATATTGGCGCGGTCCTCCCCGTAACGGCTCTTCGCCGCATCGATCAATGTCAGGGTGCCATTGAGGCCTAACTGGTTGACGAAGTTCGAGTCGGTGGTGAACGCATCGCCCCAGCGCATCGGCGGGCCTTGACGCAGCGTGCCGCGTGCCGCGACCACCGCCACCAGCAGCAGTACCATGAACACGGCCAGACGCCCGTACCAGGGTGCCACGCGACGCGCTCCGGCCACCTGCGCCGTGCTGCCGCTGCCCCGGGTGAGGCGGTCGATACCTTTGAACAGCAAGCTCAGCAGCCAGGTGCCGAACAGCCAGGCCAACAGGTAGCGCACCACCGGGAAGCCGTACCAGAGCATGCTCATGACGGTCTTGGGGTCTTCCTGGATGTACTGGAAGACCAGACCGTTCAGGCGCTGGTGGAACTCACGGTAGAAGTCCAGCTCCATCAGGCCGAGGAACATCACCACACTGGAACTGACCGTCAGCCAGAAACGGAACAGCCCGCGGCGTGCCATGGCCCATGGGCTGAGGGTCGCCAGCAGCAGCGGAATGCTCAGGTACACCACGACCCGCAGGTCGAAGCGCAGGCCGTTGACGAAGCCTTCGGCGACCGTAGCCGCCGGGGTATCGCCGATCAGGTCGCTGTTGTAGATCAGCAGCGCCAGGCGCACCAGGCTGAGCATCAGCATGATCAGCAGACCGCTGAGCAAGGTGTAGGCAAGGTGCGATTTGACGGTCGGTGCGAACGGTGCCGACGTGGCCCGTGGCTTCAAGGCATCCGAATTGGCCATGAATGGGAGGATCCTAGGGTTTCAGGGAGTGGGAGAAGGCACTGGCGCGCCTTTTTCAGGCCCGTGCCGGTCGATTGCCGGCAGGGACGCATACAGTAAACGTGCGGCGCGGAGTTTGGTGAATCCCGTGTGAAAATTTTGTCACGACGAACGGTCACAGCCGCACGTTACCGCGCGGTCCGGCAATCGCCCAGATGATCAGTCCCAAGACCGGCAACAACACAATCAGCAGAATCCACAGGATCTTGATCCCGACCTCGCTCGAGCTTTTCAGCACGTTGACGATCGCCCAGATATCCAGGGCCAGAATGATGAGGCCAACGAGGCCATTGAAGGTTGAACCCATGTGGCAACTCCCAGTGTGACATCGATAGGGCTGAGCATAGTCGGCTATTACCCCCATAGAAGGGAATCCTTGGCCCGCGCCACGGGTCACTGGATAGACTGCCGCCATTCATCGTCGCAGAGGTCTGCATGCCCCCAGTTCACACCCACGGCTCCTCACCCTCCTCGTTTCTGGATGCCTGGCGCCAGCAGGCGCTGAACACGCCCTGGCTGAGCGCCGGCCTGGGGCTGAGCCTGTTGGCGATCATCCTGCTGCTGCTGGCCAGCTTGTGGAATGCGGTCAATGGCGATCACTCGCAGAACCTGCACCTGGCGGCACTGGGCGGTCTATCGGGCTTTGCCGCGACGGCGCTGGGCGCGATCCTGGCCGTGGTGCTGCGCGACGTCAGCGCCCGCAGCCAGGACGTGATGCTGGGCTTTGCCGCCGGCATGATGCTCGCCGCCAGTTCGTTTTCCCTGATTCTGCCCGGGCTGGATGCGGCTCGGGCGATCACCGGCAACGGCCCGGCCGCTGCCGCTGTGGTGGTGCTGGGCATGGGCCTGGGGGTCCTGCTGATGCTCGGCCTGGACCGTTTCACCCCCCATGAGCACGAAAGCACTGGCCCTTGCGGCCCGGACGCCGAGCGGGTGAGCCGGGTATGGCTGTTCGTACTGGCGATCACGCTGCACAACTTGCCCGAAGGCATGGCCATCGGTGTGAGCTTCACCAATGGCGACATGAGCATCGGCTTGCCACTGACCAGCGCCATCGCCATTCAGGACATCCCGGAGGGTCTGGCGGTGGCCATGGCACTGCGCGCCACGGGGCTGTCGAATTTCAAGGCTGCGCTTGTGGCCATCGGCTCGGGACTCATGGAGCCGCTGGGCGCGGTGATTGGCCTGGGCATCTCCACCGGCTTTGCCCTCGCCTACCCCATCAGCATGGGCCTGGCGGCTGGCGCGATGATCTTCGTGGTGTCCCATGAAGTCATCCCCGAAACCCATCGCAACGGTCACCAGACCTCCGCAACCCTGGGTCTGATGGGCGGTTTCGCAGTGATGATGTTTCTCGACACGGCCCTGGGCTGACGCGTCGGCACGTCCTCTCACCCGCTCAAGGCACTGACTCGCGCCTCAGACGTGAACAGCGACCTTGAGCGCCTCAAGCGCTGGCTCCACCTTGATACCCAGTGCCTGACCCAACTCCAGCACCCGCGGCAGGTCATGTTGACCGACCATCACCATCTGCAATTCGTCATCGAGCAGTTGGCTGAAGTCGAGCAGCACATAGCCGCCCGCCTCCTTGTTCAGCGCACTCATCTGAACCTGAATGCGGTTGAGCGCTGTCAGCGGTTCGGTGCGCGCCAACTGCTTGGGCTTGAGGGTCAATGGCACGCTCTTGTCGAAGGAGTCACTGATGGCCTGAAACAGCCCTTGGTAGGAATCGGCTTGAAACACCACGGTATCCGGGAGACTGCCGAGCACCACCCATTCGCCGAGCGGGATCGGGAAGCTGTCGTCGTAATTGATGTCGGGATTGGCTGCAAGAAAAGCCGCCGGATCGGCGTAGGCCTGGGCGGCTTCGTCAGCGATGCGCTCGATGTCAGCCTCCGGGATGCAGCCGGCGCCGATGAGGCTGATGAATTCGAGCAACTGGGTTTTCATGGAGGGCCTGCTTGGCGAAGGGCAAAAAGGCGCCAAGGATACCCGCCGCGCCCTCAGCCGGCCAGGGCCTGGAGCCGAGCGGCAGCGTCGCTGGCGCCCATGGTTTGCGCAGCCACCAAGGCCGTGGCGCCCCGCGCGTCCCGATGAGCCGGATCGGCACCCTGGGCGAGCAGGTAGTCGAGAATCTCGCTGCGATTGAACATGGCCGCCAGCATCAGCGCAGTGCGGCCATCCTGGGCGGCGGCATCGACTGGTACGCCATGCTCGACCAACAGGCGAATCATCGGCAGGTCGCCTTTGAAGGCCGCCCCGGCGATAGGCAACTGACCATTGTCATTGGCGATCAGGGGATCTGCACCGTGGTTCAAGAGCACCTGCACCGTGGCGTGGTGGCCGTGATAGCTGGCCAGCATCAGCAAGGTGTCACCCTTGTGATTGCGCAAGTTGGCAGGCAATCCACCCTCGAGCAGCCGCTCGATCATCACCGCATCGCCTTGACGGGCGCGCTCGAATACCTCTGCAGCGAACGCAGCGGTTTCATCTTCAGTCATGGTGACGGGCTGTGAATCGGACATCTGCAACCTCCTGGCAAAAAATGATGGCCTGATTCTGCTTCAGGCCTCAGGCGCAGGACAAAGGTTCAGATTCTATCGACGTCAAAGACAGCGGCTATGACCTTGCAAAATGCACTGTGCAAATTGCACGACCATGCACAATGCATGGAAGGCTTTATGGAAATCAGTAATAAGTCATTGATTTTAAAGGAAAATAACAAAGTCCGAATCCTGGCACGGTGACTGCAATCATTACTCCACGATTGCCAACGCTTACACATCAGGAGTTGCTAATGGACCTTATCCAGGAAAAATTCGTCTCGGTCTTTTCCGCTTACCAGGTCGACACCAAGTCCCGCCCGGACGGTGGCATCCTGCTGACGCTGCGCGCTGCTGACGGTACCGTGACCCGCCGCGTGCTCTCTTACGCACAACTGCACAGCGCCGAGCAACTGTCCTGGGCCATCAGCGCCATCCGCCGCGATCTGGCCGAGCAGGCGAGCGAATTGCCCGTCATTTCCATGCTGCAAAGCCAACAACGCTTCGCCCTGCCAACCTACCGTTGAGCGTGGCCACCGGGTTCGCGAGGCACTCCTGCTCCCACGAAGGGACTGCGCTGGAGCAGGAGTACCCCGCGATCGTTGCGTGGAGCGTTAGAGCTCAGCCATCCCCGGAAGTTCGCGGCACACGTTATCCCCTGTGAATTTCGCGGGCTGACCGGTCCCGATGAGGCGCAGCGCCAGGCAGAACGGCCTGTCCCCCAGGTCGATCCAGCGCCGTATTTCGGCTGGCACGTGCAGAATATCGCCCCTCTCGCACAATACTGCGAACACCTCATCGCCTACCCGCAGGCTGACCTGAGCACGCCCCGCCATCACGGCAAACACCTCAAGCGCGTTGTGAACGTGCTCCTCGCGCCAGCCGCCAGCGTCCGGCAATTCTTCCTCACAATCGAGCAACGTCCATGATGTGGCGCCATGCTCAGCCATTAGCCCATCGATCCACTCACCCGCCTCGTCGCGAACCTGTTGCTGGGCATTACCTGGCCGGATAGACCACGGGAGACTCTGGTGGGCGAACCGCACGCCATGTTCGGCCAACGTTGCAACGATGTCGTCGTGGTGGGTCAGCACCTTGTACGGCAGCTGTGGGCTGCTGCACTGGAAAACGCTGAGAATGCTCATCAGGGGCTGCTCCTGCTCGGTGGACAATGGCGGGCAATGATAACGGCTGCGGCCAGCGCCGCGAGGCTGGCCATACCAAAGGTGAATGACGGGCCCAGGCCGCTCCAGGCATAACCGGAGAACAGTGCACCCAACGCGCCGCCGGTTCCGGAAAGCGCAGCGTACAACGCCTGCCCTTGCCCCTGTTGCCGCGCCCCGAAGCTGGACTGGACGAAGGCGATGGCCGCGGCATGAAAGCAACCAAAGGTCGCCGCGTGCAGCAATTGCGCGAAAATCAGCACGGCCGGCACTTCGGCCAGGCTGCCCAATAGCAGCCAGCGCAGTGTGGCAAGCAGGAAGCTCACCAGCAGCACAGCGCGTATGCTCGAGCGCGCGAACACCCGGCTCATCGACAGGAACATCAGCACCTCGGCCACCACCCCCAGCGCCCACAGCAGGCCGATGGCGCCACGGCTGTAGCCCAAGTGCTCCAGATGCAGGGTGAGGAACGTGTAGTAAGGCCCATGACTGAATTGCATCAGTGCCACGCACCCATAGAACGCCAACACGCCCGGAGCCCGCAGCTGTGCCAGAAAGCCTTCGCCAGCAGGTCTCACTGCATGCTCCGCCGGCTGCGCATTGGGTACCCAAAGGCTGGCGACGAGGATGCCGGCCATGATGCCCACCACCGCCAGCGGGTAGATATCCAGGCTCAACCACTCGAACAATCGTCCCAGGCCCACGACAGCGAGAATGAAGCCGATCGAACCCCACAGCCTGACCTGGCTGTAGCGCGAGGTCTGGCCATGCAGGTGAGCCAGGGTGATCACCTCGAACTGCGGCAACACGGCATGCCAGAAAAACGCATGCAAGGCCATGACCAGCGCCAGCCAGGCGTAGCTCTTGGCGAAGAAGATCAGCGAAAACGCACCCAGCGTGCACAGTGCGCCCAGGCGCACGATCAACAGCCGGCGACCGCTGCGATCACCCAGCCACCCCCACAAGTTCGGGGCCACGCAGCGCATGAGCATGGGAATGGCCACTAGCTCGCCGATGCGTGCCGGAGCAAACCCCAGATGATCGAAGTACAGGGCCAGGAACGGTGCAGTGGCGCCCAACAGGGCGAAGTAGCTGAGGTAAAAGCTGGACAGGCGCCAGTAGGGAATGGAAGACATGGGTGGACCTGGGAATAACCTGCGCCGACTCCGTCACACCGGGGTGCGACAGAGCCGCAGCATGTGGATCAGCGCAGACCGAGTACCGGCGTGGTCACCTTCACATCGGCGTTCTGCGCGCGGTGGCGCAGCAGGTGATCCATCAAGGCGATCGCCATCATGGCCTCGGCGATGGGCGTGGCCCGAATGCCCACGCAGGGATCATGACGGCCCTTGGTCACCACCTCCACCGCATTGCCATCGACATCGATGGAGCGTCCGGGAATGGTGATGCTGGAGGTCGGCTTGAGCGCCAGATGGGCCACGATCGGCTGACCCGAAGAAATGCCGCCAAGAATGCCGCCCGCGTTGTTGCTGAGGAAGCCCTCGGGCGTCATCTCGTCGCGGTGCTCGCTGCCCCGCTGGGCAATGCTGGCGAAACCGGCGCCGATCTCGACGCCTTTCACCGCATTGATGCTCATCAGGGCGTGGGCCAACTCGGCATCCAGACGGTCGAATATCGGCTCGCCAAGGCCAGGCATCACCCCTTCGGCGACCACGGTGATCTTGGCACCGACCGAATCCTGGTCGCGGCGCAACTGGTCCATGTAGGCCTCCAGTTCCGGCACCTTGTCCGGGTCCGGGCAGAAGAACGCGTTCTGCTCGACGCTGTCCCAGGTCTTGAACGGAATCGCGATCGGACCCAACTGGCTCATGTAGCCGCGCACGCGAATACCCTGGGTCGCCAGGAATTTCTTGGCGATGGCACCGGCCGCCACGCGCATGGCGGTTTCGCGCGCCGAGCTGCGGCCACCGCCGCGGTAGTCGCGCTCACCGTACTTGTGGTGATAGGTGTAGTCGGCGTGGGCCGGGCGGAACAGATCCTTGATCGCCGAGTAGTCCTTGGATTTCTGATCAGTATTGCGGATCAGCAGACCAATCGAGCAACCGGTGGTGCGCCCCTCGAATACCCCGGAAAGAATCTCGACTTCGTCGGCCTCCTGACGCTGGGTGGTGTGGCGGCTGGTGCCGGGCTTGCGCCGATCCAGGTCATGTTGCAGGTCGGCCAGGGTGATGTCCAGACCGGGCGGGCAGCCGTCGACGATGGCGACCAGCGCGGGACCATGGCTCTCGCCTGCGGTGGTGACGGTGAACAGCTTGCCGTAGGTATTGCCGGACATGGACGCTCCGCGAAATCAGCCTGAACTTGAGAAGGTCGCCAGTATACGGAAAGCCGCGCCCCTGCGACAAAAAACCCGAGAACCTTCGCTTGGCCCCCCGGTCAAAGCGAGCATCTCCCCACGCAGTATTCGCCGATGCGCTTCGTCGCCCTGTTCCTGCTGTTCTGCACCGGCCTGGCCCAGGCCAGCGCCGCCACCGTCATCAAACGCCCCATCGACCTGGACACCGGCACTGGCGTGCTGCATGGCAGCCTGCTGCTGCCCCAGCAGGACACGCCCGTGCCGGTGGCCTTGATCATTTCCGGATCCGGTCCCACCGACCGCGACGGCAACAACCCCGCCTCGGGACGCATCGACAACCTCAAGCGCTTGGCGCAACTGCTCGCCAGCCAAGGCATCGCCAGCGTGCGCTACGACAAACGCGGCGTCGCGACCAGCCGCCCTGCCGCGCCGGACGAGCGCGACCTGAGCGTGGAGGGCTATGTCGCCGACGTGGTGGCTTGGGCGCATCTGCTGCAGTCCGACCCGCGCTTCGGGCCGCTGATTCTGATTGGCCATAGCGAAGGCGCGCTGATCGCCAGCCTCGCCGCGCCACAAGCCGATGCCCGCGCCGTGATCACCCTGGCCGGCAGCGGACGCCCCATCGCCGACGTGTTGCGCGAGCAGCTCGCCCAGCGCCTGTCACCGGCGCAACTGGCCCGCGGCAATCGCCTGCTCGATCGCCTGCAGGCCGGGCAGACCAGCCTGGACGTGCCGGCGCCTTTGCGCGAAGTGTTCCGCCCGACGGTGCAACCCTACTTGATCTCGTTGTTCCGCCAGGATCCCGCCCAAGCGTTCGCTCAGTTGCAGGTGCCGGCGCTGATCGTGCAGGGGCGTAACGACGTGCAGGTCGAGGTCGAAGACGCCGAACGCCTCAAGGCGGCGAAACCCGATGCGCAACTGGTATTGATCGACGGCATGAACCACATGCTGCGCATCAGTCCCAAGGCCATGAGCGCGCAGCGCGACAGCTACAGCAACCCTGACCTGCCCCTGGCCCGCGAGCTGGGCGAACGCATCGTCGCGTTCATCAAGCAATTGCAGTCGGCCTGATCGACACCCTCCTCAGGTCTTGCCCCGCCCTGCCGATAACGCAGGGCAACAGGCGGTGAAACCGGGCCAGGCGCTTGGCTGTCACCGACCCACGCAATCGAGGATGGCCTGATGACCGATACTCCCGCCACCGAGGCGACCGAACAACAACCGCCCGAAAGCCCCCCGCTGCCCTGGGCGGACCTGACCGCCGAGCACTTCCAGTTGCTGCGCCTGGCGCCGCTGCCCACCGACCGCAGCACCGGCGCGCGACCGCTGCGCTTCGTCCAACTGGGCTATGCCGAACGGCATGACAAGGCCAACAGCCTGTTGCGCCTGGAAATTCTGCTGCCCGCACAGAAGGTGCGCAAGGAACAGAATCGACTGGACGTGCGCGTCGACCATGAGCAGCACCTGGTGCGCATCGGCGATCCGGCCGGCCTGCAACTCGAGCCGCTCAATCGTGGTCTGGGCCGGTACTTGCTGACCCAGGCCGTGCAGTGGCTGCAACGCAAGTGGTCGCACTATCGCGTCGAAGGCATGGCATTGCCGAACAAGGATGCCCTCAACGAGGACACCCGCTTGCGTCGCGACCATGTGTTGCGCAGCGTTGGCATCGAGGTGGAATACGCCGATGGCCAGACGCTCAAGGCGCGTACCGTGGAAACGTCCGTGGGCCAGCTCAAGGGCGGCTGGAGCAACGACAAGCTGCAGCGCGTCGACATGCTCGAGGCTGCGACGCTGCTGCAGCAGGCCGATCAGAAACTGCATGAGAAAGACGTGCAACTGCGCGAGCGTGACGAGCGTGTGGCCAAGTATCGCCGCGAGGACAGCGGGCTGCGCTTCACCATTACCTGCCTGGTGGCCTTTGCAGTCTTTCAGGCAGGCCTGCTGATCTGGATCGCCACACGCTGAATGTGCCTGGCGGGCCACACGCCCGCCAGGCCTGGTCCTAGACCCGCGAGACGAACAGTTCCTGATGGTTGCGGCACTGCTGCGCCGTGAGCATGAACACGCCATGGCCACCACGCTCGAAGTCCAGCCAGGTGAAATCCACTTCCGGGTACAGGGTTTCGACATGCACCTGGCTGTTGCCCACTTCGACGATCAGCAAGCCCTTTTCCGTCAGGTGATCGGCCGCCTCGGCGAGCATGCGCCGTACCAGGTCCAGCCCATCGTTGCCGCACGCCAGGCCCAACTCCGGTTCGTGCTGGTATTCGGCGGGCATGTCGGCGAAATCCTCGGCATCCACATACGGCGGATTGGACAGGATCAGGTCGAAGCGCTGTCCCGGCAGGGCGGCGAAGCCATCGCCCTGCACCGTGAAGACGCGCTGCTCCAGGCCATGACGCTCGATATTGCGGTTGGCCACTTCCAGGGCGTCGAACGACAGGTCGGCCAGTACCACCTCGGCGTCCTGGAAGACGTCAGCCGCGACGATGCCGATGCAGCCGGACCCCGTGCACAGGTCGAGAATGCGCGCCGGCTCACTGGCCAGCCAGGGCTCGAAGCGCTTCTCGATCAGTTCGCCAATCGGTGAGCGCGGCACCAGTACGCGTTCGTCGACGATGAACGACATGCCGCAGAACCAGGCTTCGCCCAGCAGGTATGCGGTGGGCACACGTTCTTCGATGCGGCGCTTGAGCAGGTGCTGCAGACGCACGCGCTCGTCATCTTCCAACTGGCAGTCCAGGTAGCTGTCAGCCATCTGCCAGGGCAGATGCACGGCCCCCAGCACCAGCAGGCGGGCCTCGTCCCAGGCGTTGTCGGCACCATGGCCGAAGAACAGCTCATGCTCATGGAAACGGCTGACAGCCCAGCGAATATGGTCGCGCAGGGTGCGCAGGCGGGAAGTGATCACAAAGTACTCCTTTTCAGACTGGGCAAAAGTCTACCAGCCCACTGGCTGAAATGTTCCATCGCCCGCCGCTCAGGTAGCCACAGGCCAGTAACGGCGCCGTCTGCGTTGTCAACCATTCACATTGGCGCCTGGGCAAGTGACAATAGCGCGATGTAAGCCCTTCCCGAGGAGCCCTCGATGTCCGTTCCAACCACGATGTTCCGCCTCACCGGTCGCGACTACCCGCCGGCCCGGTTGAGCCAAGCCAGCCTGATCGTCATCGACGCGCAGAAGGAGTACCTCAGCGGTCCGCTGGCACTCTCGGGCATGGACGAGGCCGTGGCGAACATTGCCCGGTTGCTCGACGCGGCCCGCAAGGCCGGTCGCCCGATCATTCATGTCCGCCACCTCGGTACGGTGGGCGGACGCTTCGACCCACAGGGCCCTGCCGGGGAGTTCATCCCGGGCCTGGAGCCACAGGGTGACGAAGTGGTCATCGAAAAGCGCATGCCCAATGCCTTCAAGAACACCATCCTGCACGAAACCTTGCAGCGGCTCGGCCACCTGGACCTGATCGTCTGCGGCTTCATGAGCCACTCCAGCGTCAGCACCACCGTGCGCCGCGCCAAGGACTACGGCTACCGCTGCACGCTGGTCGAAGACGCCTCCGCCACCCGCGACCTGGCGTTCAAGGACACGGTCATCCCGGCCGCGCAGATTCACCGCAGCGAGATGGCAGTCATGGCCGACAACTTCGCCTGCGTAGCGCCCACCGACAGCCTGATCTGATCGCCCCAGCGCCCGGCCGTCGGGCGGAACCGCACGGGTCGGCGCAGGTCGAATTCCGATACCGAGAGAGGAATACGGAATGAAGCTCAAAGGCAGTTTCGATGCCAAACGCCTGCGCCCACACCAAGCGGGCAACTGGGGCGTGCGCCTGGCGGCTGCACTGTCGGCGCTGCTGGCCACAGTGGGCATTCTTCTGGCCATGGCGGGCATTGCGGGCCTGCTGGGCAACTACGAAGCCCTGGCCGAGTTGAACGCCAATCACAGCCTCGCGGCGATTCTCGTCGCGCTCGGCCTGCTGCTGCTCTACCTGGGTGTGCGCTTCTGGCGCCTGAGCCGCATTCGCCTGCGCCGCAGTCGCGATCTCAACCTGTCGCCGCACCTGATGAAGAAACACGACTGAAGCCCCCACACGCCGAGGCGTGCGCTGGCGCGTCTGCTGACGACCCAGCGCCGATCGCGTAGACTACGCCGCCCACGTGGAGGCTCCCATGCAAGACGACGACTTTTCCCTCTTCCGCAGCGAAGTGCGCGGCGTCAAGCCCATCGCTCATGACCGTGCCGAAGTGGGCAAGCCCAAGGCTGACCGCACGCAACTGGCCGGCCTGCGTCAGGCCGCCAGCGTGCGCACCGGCCAAGCGCTGGTGGTCGACGGTCTGTCGGACCAGTTCGTCATCGACGTGGGTGCTGAAGACGAGCTCATGTGGCGCCGTGACGGCGTTCAGGAAAGCCAGATCCGCAAGCTCAAGCTTGGCCAGATCGCCTTCGAAGGCAGCCTCGACCTGCATGGCATGACCGTCGAGCGCGCCCGCGAGACGCTGTGGGCCTTCATCGCCGAAGCCACCCGCCTGGAAGTACGCTGTGTGCGGGTCACCCACGGCAAGGCGGCCCGCCTGGATGGCAAGCGGCCGATGATCAAGAGCCACGTCAACACCTGGTTGCGCCAGCACCCGCAGGTGCTTGGATTCGCGTCGTGCCAGGCCCGCCATGGTGGCACGGGTGCGCTCTACGTGATGCTCAAGCGGACCATGCTCGAAGGCCGCGACGAGTAATCGCGCTTGCAGCGCCGCGTGCGCCGCCGTACCCTTCGTTTTTGCGTTTTTTCCCACAGGTAGATCCATGTCCCTGGAACAGAACTACACCGAGATCCTCAGCCAGATTGGCGAGGACGTCTCCCGCGAGGGCCTGCTCGACACGCCCAAGCGGGCCGCGAAGGCCATGAAGTACCTTTGCCGCGGTTATGAGCAAACCTTGGAAGAAGTCACCAACGGCGCGTTGTTCACTTCCGACAACAGCGAAATGGTGCTGGTCCGCGATATCGAGCTGTATTCGATGTGCGAGCACCACATGCTGCCGTTCATCGGCAAGGCCCATGTGGCCTATCTGCCCAAGGGCAAGGTGCTGGGACTGTCCAAGGTGGCACGGATCGTCGACATGTACGCACGTCGCCTGCAGATCCAGGAGAACCTCAGCCGTCAGATCGCCGAGGCCATCTCGCAGGTCACTGGCGCAGCCGGTGTGGCCGTGGTCATCGAGGCCAAGCACATGTGCATGATGATGCGCGGTGTGGAAAAGCAGAATTCCAGCATGATCACCTCGGTGATGCTTGGTGAATTCCGTGCCAATGCCGCCACCCGCAGTGAATTCCTCAGCCTGATCAAGTGATCGGCGTCGACCTCAAGCCGGCCCCTCGGGTCGGCTTTTTATTTGGCCTTCGTGCCCCCAAGCTCAGGAGTAGCCCATGATCGTCAAAGCTCTGCGGGTCGGCCTCGGCCAGCTCATCGTGTTCGGCGACTGGATCAGCCGCCCGGCCAAGCGCAAGCGTGACGCCGCCGCCCAGGCCCAGGTCGAGCAGCAGGCCAAAGGGCTGGCGCTGTACCAGTTCCATGCCTGCCCGTTCTGCGTCAAGACCCGCCGCGCCCTGCACCGGCTCAACGTGCCGGTGGCACTGCGCGATGCGAAGAACGACCCGCAGCACCGTCAAGCACTGCAAGACGGCGGCGGGCGGGTGAAAGTGCCGTGCCTGCGTATCGAGGAAGACGGCAAGACCACCTGGATGTACGAGTCCAACGACATCATCGCCTACTTGGACAAGCGCTTCGGCTCGATCTGAGTCAGCCCACCATCGGCACGTGCCGGGGATGACTGGCGACCCGCTCCAGCCAGGCGCGCACGGCGGGATACTCGGCCAGATCGAAGCCGCCCTGGTGGGCCACATGGGTATAGGCATAGAGCGCGACATCGGCGATCGAGTACTGCTCGCCCACCAGGTACGGCGTCATGTGCAACTGCCGTTCCATGACCCTCAGCGCCTTGTAGCCGCCCTTGTGCAGCTTGCGGTATTCCTCCAGGCGCTCCTGCGGCAGCCCCAGGTAGAACTGGATGAAGCGCGCTACCGCGATGTAGGGCTCATGGCTGTACTGCTCGAAAAACTGCCATTGCAGCACCTGGGTACGCAAACGCGGCTCGGTGGGCAGAAACTCGCTGCCATCGGCGAGAAAATTGAGAATGGCGTTGGATTCCCACAGGCAGGTACCGTCTTCGAGCTCCAGCACGGGAACCTTGCCGTTGGGATTGCGCGCGAGAAATTCCGGTGTTTCGGTTTCGCCCTTGAGAATGTCCACCGGGTGCCACTCACACGGCCGTCCCAGCAGACTGAGCATCAACTTGACCTTGTAGCAGTTGCCTGACTGATAGTCCCCATACACCTTGTACATCGCCCCTCCCCTCCTGCGCAGCTGCAAGTCAGCGCTCCATAGTTGAGGACTGTACGGCTAAATGCAATGGTCGCTGTATGGCGCGCGGCAGGTCGCTGCGCGTTAGTCTGCGCGAAATGCCCCATTGCACAAGGAATGCACCGTGACCGACGCCACTTCCACGCCCCTGCGTCCACTGGCCGACAGCTCGCCGTCGGCCGTGGTGGCCGGCTTCATCGCCATGCTCACCGGCTACACCAGTTCGCTGGTGCTGATGTTCCAGGCCGGCCAGGCCGCCGGCCTGAGCAATGCGCAGATCTCCTCCTGGATCTGGGCGCTGTCGATCGGCATGGCGGTGTGCAGCATCGGCCTGTCGCTGCGCTATCGCACGCCGATCACCGTGGCCTGGTCGACACCGGGCGCGGCGCTGCTGATTACCAGCCTGGGTGGGGTCAATTACGCCGAGGCCATCGGTGCCTACGTCACCTGCGCCGCGCTGGTGGTGATCTGCGGAATGACCGGCAGCTTCGAGCGCCTGGTTCGCCGCATTCCCGCGTCGATGGCCTCGGCCCTGCTGGCCGGCATCCTGTTCAAGATCGGCAGCGAAATCTTCGTCGCTGCGCAACATCGCACCCTGCTGGTGCTGGGCATGTTCTTCAGCTACCTGTTGGTCAAGCGCCTGTCACCGCGCTACTGCGTGCTCGCCGCCCTGCTGGTCGGCAGCGCATTGTCCGGCGCCTTGGGCTTGCTGGACTTCAGTCACTTCGACTTGCAAGTGGCACGGCCGGTGTGGACCACACCGAGTTTTTCGCTGGCGGCGACCATCAGCATCGCCATCCCGCTGTTCGTGGTGGCGATGACTTCGCAAAACATGCCCGGTGTGGCCGTGCTGCGCGCCGACGGCTACCAGGTGCCCGCCTCGCCGCTGATCTCGGCCACCGGCCTGGCCTCGCTGGTGCTGGCCCCCTTCGGCGCCCACGGCGTCAACCTGGCAGCGATCAGCGCCGCAATCTGCACCGGCCCACACGCCCACGAGGATCCGGCCAAGCGCTACACCGCTGCCGTCTGGTGCGGGATTTTCTACGGTATCGCCGGGGTCTTCGGCGCCACACTGGCGGCATTGTTCGCCGCGCTGCCCAGGGAACTGGTGCTGTCGATCGCGGCCCTGGCGCTGTTCGGATCGATCATGAACGGCCTGAGCGTGGCCATGAGCGAGGCCCGCGAGCGCGAAGCGGCACTGATCACCTTCATGGTGACGGCCTCGGGGCTGACGCTGTTTTCCATCGGGTCGGCGTTCTGGGGCATCGTGGCGGGAGTGATCACCTTGATGATTCTGAGTCCGCGCAAGGCCGGATGAACATCACGCCGGCGATGGACCCTCCCTGGGATCGCGGGGCGCGACACGAAGAGACTACTACAGCCTCTCAATGCAGCCTGAAGTGCCCCACCATCCCCTTGAGTTCATCGCCCAACTGCGCCAACTCGACGCTCGAGCGCGCCGTGTCCTGCATGGCCAGCGCCGCCTGATCGGCGCTGCCGCGAATCTGCGTGACGCTGCGGCTGATCTCTTCGGCCACCGAGCTCTGTTGCTCGGCCGCTGCGGCGATCTGCTGGTTCATCTGCTGAATCAATGACACGGCAGCCGCGATGCTGCCCAGGGCACTTTCGGTGTGCAGCGCATCGGCCACCGCCAGACGCACCAACTCGGTACTGCCACGGATCTGCGTCACCGACTGCTGCGCGTTGCCGCGCAGGCTCGCCACCAAACGCTCAATTTCCTCGGTCGATTGACGGGTGCGGCGCGCCAACGCACGCACTTCGTCGGCGACCACCGCGAAACCGCGACCCTGCTCACCAGCACGCGCTGCTTCGATAGCCGCATTGAGCGCCAGCAGGTTGGTTTGCTCGGCCACGCTCTTGATCACTTCCAGCACATCGCCAATGGTGTGAATCTCGGCACTCAGGCTGTCGATGCCGGCACTGGCGGTTTCCGCCGCCTGCGCCAGTTGCTCGATACGCTGCATGCTCTGGCGCACCACCTGCTGACCGGACTCGACCTTGTCATCGGCCTGCTGGGCCGCCTGGGCCGCTTCCTCGGCGTTGCGCGCCACATCGTGCACCGTAGCCGTCATCTGCTGCATGGCGGTGGCGACCTGCTCGGTTTCCTCTTTCTGACTGCCGACCTCGCGATTGGTCTGCTCGGTCACCGCTGACAATGCCTGAGCATTACCAGCCAATTGTTCGATGCCCTGCTGCAAACCACTGACGATGCTCGACAGCCCAGCGGCCATCTGCTGCATGGCCAGGGTCAACTGGCCCACCTCGTCGCGCCCGGCGACCTGCGCATCGACCAACAGATCCCCTGCGGCAATGCGCTGCGCACTGGCGATCACACGTTTGAGCGGCGCTACCACGGCGCGGGTGATCAGCCAGGCGGCGACGATCCCGACCAGCAAGGCCAATGCCGTGGCCAGCGCGATGGCCAGCGTATTGTGAGTCAGCTCCTGGCGCATCGCCGCCTGCTGCGCATCGTAAGCCTGGTCGATGCGTGCCGTGACCTGTGCGGCGCTGGCCTGCAACTGCGCCTTGATGTCCTGCTCCTTGCCCAGTTCGGCCGTGTACTCATCGAGCTTTTCGGAGAACGAGGCGATATGGCCGGCCACCTCACCGAGCAGGCTCTGGTAACTGGTGTCGGCAACCGCTGTCTTGAGCTCATCGACCAGATTCGCGGCCTCGACGGTCTGCGCGATGCGCCCTTGGTCAATCGACTCATCGCCTTTGCGTGCCTGCTCCAGGCGCACCCGCGCAGCATCCATGGCCTGCAGCATCAAGCGCGAGACCTGCGCCACTTGGGTGGATTGTTCGAGCATCTCGCTGCCCTGCTGGCCTTGGGATTGCTTGAGGGCATCGGCGCCATCGTCGGCCAAGCCCGACTGCAGCACATCGAGGTTACCGGCCACACTGGAGACCGACCACGCAGCGGTGTCCAGCGCCAGCTCCTTGCCCTGCACCGCCTCGACGAACGCATCGAATGCCTGGCCGTAGGCATGCAGGTCGGCTTCGCTCGCCGCCAATAGGGGAATGCCCCGGATGCGTTCGATCAATGCCTGCAGGCCGGCGCGCAGTGCCTCGGCTTGCTTGATGTCCGAGCGCAAGGCGAAGGCCTGTTCGTGCTGGCGCAGGCTGAGCAGATTGGCCTTGACCTCGCCCATCTGGTGCAACGCGTCGAAACGCTGGCCGACCTTGCTCAAGGCCTGGATGCCGATGGCCGCCACGGCCAACGTCAGCAGCAGTACCAGAGCAAAGCCCAGGCCGAGTTTGCGGGCCATGCCCAGGTTGGCCAGACTACCGCGCTTGGTCGACGTCATCGCCACTCCCCCTCGCCCTTAGGTGTTGCCGAAGGCACAAGAGTGACAACCGCATGGCTCGGGTCACAAGGCCCTGCGGTCAGAATGGTGTCAAATAGCTATGAACCTGTCGTTTTCAGCTAACTGCGGGGCGTCCAGCAGCGGCGAGAAACGCTTGGGCGCGTCTGTCCTGTGCGTAGGCGACGTTGATGCGCAGCCACTCGCTTTGCCCGCCCACGGGGTCGAAGGCGCTGCCGGGCGTGAGCAGCACCGAATGCTCCAGGGCCAGGCGGTCGAGCCAGGCGAAATCCCGACCCGGCATGCGCGCCCAGACGAACAGGCCGCCGTAGGGTTCGCAGAGTACCTCCCAGCCATGGGTTTCCAGTTGTCCCAACGCCTTCGCCATGTGCTCGGCCAGACGCCCGCGCACCCGCTGCACATGCTTGCGATAGCTGCCATTGCCGAGCAGGTGTCCGACCACCTGCTCGACGAACCTGGAAGTGCCAATGCCGGTCACCATCTTCAATTGCGCCAGGCGCGCAATGAGTTCGGGATCTGCACTGATAAAGCCCACGCGCAGCGCACTGCTCAGTGTCTTGGAGAAGCTCGACAAGTAGATCACCTGCCGCTCGCTGTCCAGCGTCGCCAGGCGAGTGGCGGGGCCATCCTGGAAGTCGGCGTAGATATCGTCCTCGATGATCCGCAGATGATGCTCGCGTGCCAGTTCCAGCACGCGATAGGCCGTCTTGGGGCTGAGGCTGGTACCCGTGGGATTCTGGTACAGGCTGTTGATGAACAGGCAGCGCGGCCGGTGCTCAGCCAGAAGCTGCTCGAGCGCCCGCAGATCGGGCCCGGTCGCGGTGCGGGGCAAGGGCAGCATGCGCACCTGGTGCTGGCGCAACAGGCTGAACAAGTTGTAGTAGCCGGGACTTTCGACGATCACAGCATCTCCTGGTACGAGCAGCGTGCGCACCAGCAGGTCCAGCCCGTGGCTGGCGCCCTGTGTGGTGAGCACGCCCTCCGGCTCGCTGGGAATCTGCAACTGCGCCAGACGCTTGAGCAACTGCTGCCGCAGCCCGGCCATTCCCAATGGCGGGCAGTAGCGGAGCAAGTCTTGCGGGTCGCCGCGACTCACCTGGCGTATCGCCTGGGCCAGCGCCTCCTGCGCCTGCCAGGCGTCGGGCAACCAGCCGCAACCGAGCTTGAGCAGTGCTGGATGGGCGTCACTGAACTGCCGCCAACTGCCATCGATGGCATCGCCCCAGGCCAGCGCATCGTCTCGAGCGTAGGTAGACATCCGCTCGGCGACGAAAAAACCGGCCCCATGGCGCGCTTCGAGCCAACCGCTGGCGACCAGTCGATCATAGGCATCGATCACACAGCCATGGCTGATCGCCAGGGTGCGGGCCAGGCTACGAATGGAGGGTAGGCGCGTGCCAGGACGCAGGCGCTGCTGCTCGATCCAGGCTTGCAGTTTTTCAGTGAGTTGCTGGGCCAAGGGTGTGGCGGCGAGACGATCCAGAGTCAGGTGCATGGCAAAGTGTTCGACGATTTTTAGCGAACAGTTAATCACAAATCCCCGTGAGGTGTGCCTTGCCTGTGCAAGGCCATGAACCGAAGCTGATTGCACGGGGCTCCCCGTGTTTACCACCTGATCCACCACTTCCAGACGGACCTCCCATGCCCGCACGCCTGGCTTTTGCCCTTTGCCTGATCACCCTGGCGGTGAACCTGCAAGCCCCGCTCTACACCACCTATGCCACCCTCTCGGGATACGGTGCCGCCGCCACCGCCATGGCCTTCTCCAGCTACGTGCTGGGGGTACTGCCCGTACTCCTGGCGTTTGGCGGGCTGGCCGACCGGGTGGGCCGCCGACTGCTGATCAGGGTCGCACTGATCTTGTCGATGATCGCCACCACGCTCGTCATGTTCGCGCCTGGACTACAGACGCTGGCCCTGGCGCGACTGCTGATGGGCGTGGGCACCGCGCTTTCGACCACCCTCGCCACGGCCTACATGGGCGAACTGCAAGGCGATGGCGACACCACACGGGCGGCGAATTGGGTCACTGCCAGCACGTCGCTGGGCTTCGGCCTGGGAGCGGCTTTGACCAGCCTGTTCCTACTGGGTGGTCCAAGCCTGACGCCACTCAGTTTCCCTCTACACCTGGCGCTGGCAGCCACTGCGTTGTTCCTGGTCTGGCGCCTGCCCGATCAGCGCAATGCACATCGCACGCCGATGCTGCGCCTGCCCTGCTATCCAGCCGGCAGCTTGCCCTATGGGCTGGCCATTCTGCTGGCCTGGGCCTGCACCGGGCTGGTCATCGCGCTGGTGCCGGGCGTGCTGCGACAACACGGCCTGGATCAATGGTCAGGGTTCTCTACCTTCTGCGTGATCAGTTGCGGCGTGCTGTTCCAGCCGCTGGCCCGACGCCTGAACAGCAGGCCGGCGACTCTGCTGGGGCTGGTCATTCTGCCGCCCAGCTTCCTGTTGTTGGCCTGGGGGGCCGATAGCGGCAGACTGATGGCCGTGTTGATCGGGGCAGTGGCCGCCAGCAGCGCCTGCTACGGCTTCATCTACCTGGGCGGTCTGGCGGCGGTCAATGCCCTGGGTGGCACGGAGAAGCCGCGCGCCAGCGCCGGGTTCTTTCTTCTCGCCTATCTGGGATTCAGCCTGCCGGTCGTCTTCACCGGGTTGCTCAGCGATCGACTGGGTGCCCACATCGCTCTGCAACTGTTCGGTGCCGCCCTGGTGCTGGGATGCGCGCTGGTGGCCCTTGCACTGATCGGCGCCGGGCCAAGGCTCAGATGGCGGTGGCGCCGCCATCCACGGTCAGGCTATGGCCAGTGGTGAACTTCGCGCCATCGCTGCACAGGTACAGCACCGCGCTGGCGATCTCCTCGACCTTGCCGATGCGCCCGACCGGGTGCATCGCTGCGGCGAACTCTGCCTTGCGCGGGTCGGCCTCGTAAGCACGACGGAACATATCGGTATCGATCACCGCCGGACACACCGCATTGACCCGAATACCCTTTTTCGCGTATTCGATGGCCGCCGACTTGGTCAGGCCGATCACGGCATGCTTTGACGCTGCATAAATGCTCATCTTGGGCGCCGCGCAAAGGCCTGCGACCGACGCGGTATTGACGATAGCGCCGCCGCCTTGGGCCATCATCATCAGCGGCAACTGGTACTTCATGCACAGCCACACGCCCTTGACGTTGACCGCCATGATCGCGTCGAACTCGGCTTCGCTGCCTTCGACGAGGCGGCCCTTCTCGATTTCGATTCCGGCATTGTTGTAGGCGTAGTCCAGTCGACCGTACGCCGCGACGATGCGCTCGTGGAGCTGGCGCACATCGCTGTCGTGGGTGACATCGCAGGCGACGAACAGACCATCGCCGCCGCTTTCACGGATCAACCCCAGCGTCGCTTCGCCACCGACCGCATCCACGTCGGCCACCACCACCTTCAGCCCCTGCGCAGCGAACGCCAGTGCCGTCGCCCGCCCTATGCCCGCCGCCCCACCGGTAACCAAAGCGACTTGGCCAGAAAATGTCATGCTCATCGCACACTCCGTTTTACATGAAGGCTCATGGCGGTGAGTCTACCCAGCACAACTGGGCACAGGGCAGCATCATCAGATCTGCCGTTGCAGTAACATCGTCGGTGGTGATTTTATGCATGGCACTCAATCACTCTGCTGGATCGACGAGCATTCGCCATTCAGGTCAGGCTTGAACAGTAAGACTCGACGGTTTATCAACAGACTTTGCCATCTACCCGGAGACGTTCCATGACCCAGACCAACCGCCGCTTCCTGCTGGCCAAGCGACCGACCGGCGCCGTCCGGCGGGAAGACTTCGACTATCAACAGGTTCCGGCGAGCGAACCGGCGGACGGCCAGATCCAGGTGCGCAACCTCTACCTTTCGCTGGACCCGGCCATGCGCGGCTGGATGAACGAAGGCAAATCCTATATTCCGCCGGTCGGGCTGGGCGACGTGATGCGTGCTTTGGGTGTAGGTGAGGTCGTCGCGTCCAACCATCCGGACTACAAGCCTGGTGACCATGTCAGCGGTGCGCTTGGCATACAGGACTATTTCACTGGCACCCCGCAGGGCGTGCACAAGATCGACCCGAACCTGGCCCCGCTGCCCCGCTATCTGTCTGCGCTGGGGATGACCGGCATGACCGCCTACTTCGCCCTGCTCGAAGTAGGACAACCCAAGGCCGGCGATACCGTGGTCATTTCCGGTGCGGCAGGCGCTGTGGGCAGCATCGCCGGACAGATCGCCAAGATCAAAGGTTGTCACGTGGTGGGTATCGCCGGTGGTGCCCAGAAGTGCCAGTACCTCAAGGACGAACTGGGCTTCGACGGCGTCATCGACTACAAGGCCGAGGACGTGTTGGCGGGCCTCAAGCGCGAGTGCCCCAAGGGCGTTGATGTGTACTTCGACAACGTCGGCGGCGATATCCTCGACGCGGTACTCAGCCGTCTTAATTTCAAGGCGCGCGTGGTCATCTGCGGGGCCATCAGCCAGTACAACAACAAGGAAGCGGTAAAAGGACCGGCCAATTACCTGTCGCTGCTGGTCAATCGCGCACGCATGGAAGGCTTCGTGGTGATGGACCACGTCAAGGAGTACGGTAAGGCCGCACAGGAAATGGCGGGCTGGCTGGCCAGCGGCAAGGTCAAGAGCAAGGAAGACGTGGTGGACGGGTTGGAAACCTTTCCCGAAACGCTGCTGAAACTGTTCAACGGGGAAAACTTCGGCAAGCTGGTGTTGAAGGTTTGATCACGCTGGGGGCCGCAATGCGGCCCCCACTGGCTTCAATCAGGCACGGATCTCGGCCACCACGGCAGCCAGCGCCTGCGCCGGATCCGCGGCCTGGCTGATAGGGCGACCGATAACCAGGTAGTCGGAGCCCGCTTCAAGTGCCTGGCGCGGCGTGAGAATGCGACGCTGATCGTCCTGTGCACTGCCTGCCGGGCGAATGCCCGGAGTCACCAGTTGCAGCGACGGATGAGCTGCCTTGAGCGCCGGAGCTTCCAAGGCCGAGCACACCAGGCCGTCCATTCCTGCCTTTTGCGCCAGCGCAGCGAGGCGCAGCACCTGCTCCTGTGGATCGACATCCAGGCCGATACCGGCCAGGTCCTCGCGCTCCATGCTGGTCAGCACGGTCACCCCGATCAGCAGTGGCTGCGGACCGCTGCGCTTGGCCAATTCTTCACGGCATGCAGACATCATGCGCAGGCCGCCAGAGCAGTGCACGTTGACCATCCATACACCCATCTCGGCAGCCGCTTTGACCGCCATGGCCGTGGTATTGGGGATGTCGTGGAATTTCAGGTCGAGGAACACCTCGAAGCCCTTGGCACAAAGGGTCTCGACGATACCGGATGCGCTGCTGGTGAACAGCTCCTTACCCACCTTGACCCGGCACAGTGCAGGATCGAGCTGGTCAGCCAGCTTCAGGGCGGCCTCACGGGTCGGGAAATCGAGGGCGACGATCAGGGGCGTCTGGCAGGCGGACATGGTCGGATCTCTGTGGCAAGTCGTGAACGGCGCGCATTGTAAACGAAGTGGCGAGTCGATTGGGGATACGCAGCGATACAGTTGGCGTGAACAAGGCTGGCCGTAGAGGAACGCATGATCGCAGCCCTAGGTCCGATACCATGACAAGCAGCATTTTCACGATCACAGGAGAACGATAATGCCCTGGTATGCCTGGCTGATACTCATCGTAGCCATCGGCTCCATCGTAGGTGGGCTGATGATGCTGCGCGATACAGCGAAGAAATTGCCGCTGACGGACGAGCAGTTGAAGAAAGTACATGAACGCAATGCCGAGGCAGATGCCAAGGATGCGCGGGATCGGTGACTGAGCGACAGTGAAGGTCGGGGCACAGGCCCCGACCTGATAGGCCTGTTACTGAACGGTCATCTTGCCCCGATTACGTTCGATGAGCGTACTTCCGATGCCTTTGACCTCCAGCAACTCGTCTACGGTCTGGAATGCTCCGTGTGCCTCGCGATAGGCCACGATGGCCTCCGCCTTGGCTTTGCCAATGCCGGAGAGCTCCTTTTGCAAGGTTGCGGAGTCCGCCGTATTGAGGTTCAGGGTAACTGCGGAGGTCGACACTTCGCTCGTCGAAGGCGATACAGGTGTAGAGGCGCTAGGGGCAGCGCTGACCGAGACAGACAGGCTCAGGAAAAGTGGCAGTAGAAGACTTCTGATCAGTTTATTGCGCATGAGTGCACTCCTGTGCGTTGGTACATTTCGCATTTAAGGGCAGCTAATTCCTTGGCTGCCCTTTTCAACGTAGCCAGTCTCAGCGCATTCGCCCAGGTGCGGCGAATGATTAAACCGTAACAGAATTGATCACGTTCATTCGTCCGAACGATTTTCTCAAACGTGATCTAGAAACAGCTGACAGCTAGATTACTGTCAGCCGTACATTTACCTACATGTCTTGCCGACGCTGCTGATAAACCCAGTCAACAATGTCGCCTTCTGGCGAATAGCCACTCACCATCTCCCGCAGCGACTGACGGACCCGAGCAAAGTCATCGACCGCCAATGCCTGGAGGAGCTGATTCAATTGCTCTTTAAGTTGCCCCCACTGCAGAAAGTCTTCGCTGGCCGTCATGATCATCGGATGAGACGTGGGTGAAACGTTATCGCCGATCAATAACTCCTCATACAACTTTTCACCCGGCCTCAGACCGGTGAACTCAATGGCAATGTCGCCATGAGGATTGCTTTCGGAGCGGACAGTCAGCCCGGAAAGATGAACCATCTTTTCAGCCAGCGCGGCAATCTTGACCGGTTCGCCCATATCCAGCACGAACACATCGCCGCCCTGCCCCATGGAGCCGGCCTGAATCACCAACTGAGCCGCCTCGGGAATGGTCATGAAGTAACGGGTGATCTTAGGGTGCGTGACCGTCAGCGGGCCACCCGTCTTGATTTGGTGATGGAACAGCGGAATGACCGAGCCAGAAGAGCCGAGCACATTGCCGAAACGCACCATGGTGAAACGTGTTTTATTGACCCTGGCGACATTCGCACCATCACCGTAGAACACCGGTGCGACTTCTTTGCTCAGCGCCTGCAAGATCATTTCGGCCAAACGCTTGGTGCTACCCATGACGTTGGTTGGACGAACAGCCTTGTCAGTGGAAATGAGGACGAAGTTTTCCACATTGGCGTGCAGCGCAGCCTGGGCGGTGTTAAGGGTACCCATCACATTGTTGGCGACGCCTTCGGAGATGTTGTGCTCGACCATGGGCACATGTTTGTAGGCCGCCGCGTGATACACCGTATCGACTTTCCACGTGCTCATGGTATCGAACAGGTGCTTGTAGTGACGTATCGATCCGAGGAACGGCACCAGGCGTACCGGCAGCGCCTGGCGAGTGATGCGTTGTTCGAGTTCACTGTGAATGCTGTAGAGATTGAATTCGCTGTGCTCGAACAACAGCAGGCACTTGGGTTCGAGCATCAGGATCTGCCGGCACAACTCAGAGCCGATCGAGCCACCCGCGCCGGTCACCATCACCACCTTCCCGCTGATGCAACGAGCGAGCAGATCGGGTTGCGCAGGCACTGCGTCACGCCCCAACAGGTCGGCGATATCGACTTCCTGGATGTCATCCACCTTAACCGCGCCACGCGCCAAGTCCACGACGCTTGGGACACTGCGTACGTGCACAGGGTACTGTTCCAATGCGCTGAGCACTTCTCGGCGTCGGGAGCGACTGGCCGAGGGAATTGCCAGCAACACCTCTTCGGCTGAGGTGACGTTGAGCATGCGCTCGATATCAGAGCCTTTGAACACCTGCAAGCCGGAAATCGTCCGATCGGTCAAGGACTCGTCGTCATCGATGAATGCCACCGGCTGCATCGTACGCCCCATGCGCAGCGCTGCAAGGAGCTGGTTGCCAGCAGCGCCGGCGCCATAGATCGCGACTTTGGGCAAGCCATTGTCACGACGGGCAAAGGGTACATGTTGCCGAGCGGCATACCAGTCGCCGAGGAAATACTGACGCATCAGCAAGCGCCCGCCACCGATCATCAGCAAGCTCAACCACCAATAGTTGAAAATGATCGACCGTGGAACCACCACGGTGTGGTTTCCATACCAATACACGACCAATGCCAACAACAGCGAAGACAGGCTCACTGCCTTGAAGATGGTGATCAGGGCATCGTTACCGAAATAACGCATCACCGCACGGTACATCCCGAACCGGATGAAGATCGGGATGGTGACGATGGAGGCAGCGACAAATAGCCACCAATGCGTTACCACAGGATTGACCAGCTCATCCAACCCCATGCGAACGACGAAAGCCAACCACAGTGCCAACCACACTACAACCAAGTCCGCGGTGACCTGTATCGCGCGTTTATGTTTACGCGGCAGTGAAACCATCCGCTTTCTCAGTCTATCCATATGCATCTCTAATTCCTCTGCTCGGGCATTTCCGAGACGGCTGCGGCCTTTGCTGCAGCCCCCTGATGGAAGGCCTGCGCTTGAATGTTAACCCGGCATACCCGATCTGAACTTGATGGCCAGCAGTACCAAGGGCAGGTAGGCAATGACCAGTGCCACCCCGCCATCGAGCCAGCCCGAGACGGCCATGCACGCCAACGGAAAGAGCCAGAGCACGTTGATCAAGAGTACCGCCATCGTGACAGGCTTGTGGCTGCCCAACTGCCGGGAGGCGTGTTGGTAGGCATGGCTGCGGTGCGCTTCGTAGACTTTTTCGCCCCGCAGCAGGCGGCGAATCAGCGTTACGGTGGCATCGACGACGAAGACCCCGAGCAAGATCAACCAGCCTGCGAAGAGTGCCGAGTCCACCCAGGCGGCCTGGAGCGACAGAATGGCCAATGCTACACCCAGGAACCCGCTACCGGCATCGCCCATGAAGATGCGCGCCGGCGGGAAGTTCCAGAACAGGAAACCTGCAACCGCACAGGCCAATGCCAACGCCGCATAGGACTGCTCGAAATGATGGCTGATCACATAGAGGACAACGCCCCCCAGGCACACACAGATCGCCTCGACGCTGGCCAAACCATCGATGCCGTCCATGAAGTTGTACAGGTTTAGCAACCAGACAAAGTAGAACAGCGCCAGTACATAGCCGAACCCACCGAAATCGATGTCCAGACCGAAGGCATGCAGAGGCGGAATTCCGCCCAGGCAGAACAGCGCCCAGGCGCTGCCCAGGAAGTGCCCCAGCAGCCGCCAGCGAGCGGCGACGTGGCCGTGATCGTCCAGGAAACCCAGCAGCGCAATCATTGAACCAGTACCCACCAGCGCCCAGATCAAGTTGCCCGGCAGCAACGACTGGCTGGCGAACACAGGCAGTGACAAGAGGAACGCGACGACGATCGCCACGCCCCCGCCACGCGGCGTGGGCACGCTGTGGGAACTCCGCTCATTGGGAATATCGATGATGCTGCGAGCCAGTGCGTAACGGCGCAACCCGCCGGTCATCACCAGGGCAACCAGCAGTACTGCAGGAAACAACGTCCAAAGAATCATTGAGGCTAGCGTTCCGATTCAAGATATGCGTGGGCTGTAAGTTTCAGCGCTTGGTCGACGCTCAGAGGAGGCGTCCATTCGAGCAAGCGTTTGGTCTTGATGATGTCGACCTGAAGCGAGTCGCACAGTCGAGCTGCGATACCGGGACGACGCACCAGAGACGCTGCGGTCTTGATCAAACCGGCAGGCACGGGCAACAGCTTGGCACTGACGCCCAGTGCAGTACTGGTTTTCTTCAGTAACTCAGTGGTCGAAAGGTCTTGGTCATCGCTGGCCAAAAACACCTGCCCGGCAGCTGCGGGATGGATGAGGCACACACGAATCAAATCCACCAGATTGTCCAGGGCGACCATGCTGCGCTTGTTCTTGATCGCCCCTAGAGGCAACGGGACCCCGGCTTTCAGCCACTTCATCATGGATTGGAAGTTGGCTTTCACATGCGGGCCGTACACCAGCACAGGGCGAACGATGACCACTTCCATGCCCGTGGACTGTGCGAGCGCCAGCAGGGCCCGCTCAGCTTCGAGTTTGGAAATACCATAGGGATCCACTGGCGTTGGCACTTCGTCCGCGGTGTAGGGCGCTCTATGATTGGTCGTTTCGCCATTGACCTTGATGGAGCTGAGGAAGACGAATCGCTTGACTCCGTCTTGAGCGGCTCGTCGCGCAAGCGCCAGCGTCCCTTCGACATTGATCTTGCGATAGTCGCTGAGCGGGTCGGTCGACTGATCGTTCATGACATGCACACGTGCAGCGCAATGAACCACATAATCGATACCCTGCAGCGATGCCTGGAAATCGCTTTGTTCAAGCGATGGCATCATGAATGCGTGCACCCCCTGGGCCAGCGCGGGGGGTGTCTTGCGAACACCCGCCAGCACGCGTAAACCAGGATCACGCGCCAGGGTCGAAACCACACGGGAACCCACGAACCCCGTAGCGCCTGTCACCAGCACTTGTCGTTGCATCAGGCCTGACTCCTCAATGTGCTGTAGATTTCCATATGCTTGCCAACGACCTGCTGGATGGCGAAGGTCTGCTCCGCGAACGCTCGGCCCGCCAAGCCCATCGACCGACGCAGCGCTGCGTCCTCGACCAGACGTTGAATCGCATCGGCCAACGACTGGGAATCACGCACAGGCACCAGCAAGCCCGTGACATCGGCCACGATGGCGTCACGGCAACCTGGGACGTTGGTGGTCACCACCGCTCTGCCACAGGCAGCGGCTTCGATCAAAACTTTTGGCAAACCTTCTCGGTACGAGGGCAGCACGACGATGTTCGACGCCCTGAACACGTTGGCGATATCGGATCGATACCCCAGGCACTGGATCAAGTCGCCCGCAGCCCACGTCTGCAACTGGGCCGGATCGATACTGGTCGGGTTGCCAGGATCTGGATCACCCACCAGTTTGAATACGGCCTCGACACCACGTCCACGCAGGATTTGCGCCGCGTCGACGAACTCCAGGACACCTTTGTCCTTGAGCAGCCTTGCGGCCAGGGTCACCACCACAGGCCCTGCCGGCTCCTCATCGCATTGGTACAGGTCGAGGTCCACGCCCGACCCTTTGATCAGGACGCTCTTTTGCGCCGTGACTGCGCCCAGATCGATGAGTGCCTGCTGGTCATCGGGGTTCTGGAACACCACGCGCACGTTACGCTTGCCGAGCGCCAGTCGATACAGTGTCGACACCACACCCCTGATCAAAGCCGCCTTTCTACCCTGTTTCATGAAGATGAAACCCAGTCCCGAGATAGCCGCCAGCACGCCCTTGACCGGAGACAGACGCGCTGCAATGCCGCCATACAGCACCGGCTTGATCGTGACCAGATGAAGCACATCAGGGCGCACGCTCCAGCACAATTTCACGATATTGACCAGGCTGAGCAACTCCCCGAGCGGATTCTTGCCGCTACGGGTGATCTTCAGTTCGTGGAATGTGAAGCCGAGCGACTGGATCTTGGCCACGGACGGGCCGGCTTGAGTGGCCACGTGAACGTCGTAGCCTTCGTTTCTGGCCCCTTCGGCGATCGGAAGGCGATGCGACAGAAAGAAAGCCGCGTCATTCACGATCATTAATAAAATCGGCTTCATAATTTATTGTTTATCCATCAACACGTGGTCCTTTGCGCCCGCGACCTTTATTGACCACGGGCAAGGCGCAACCGCTTTTCAGTGGTCGACCAGCGAAAGGAGATACTGCCCATAGCTGTTCTTGCTGAGCGACACACCGATCCGCCGAACATCGTCTGCGCTGAGCCAACCATTGTGATACGCAATTTCTTCAAGACAGGCGATCTTGTTGCCCTGGCGCTTTTCGATGGTTTCGACGAAATGTCCAGCTTCGAGCAGACTTTCGTGGGTACCGGTGTCCAGCCAGGCAAACCCGCGCCCCAGCAACTCCACATGCAAGTCACCACGCTCCAGGTACGCCTGGTTGATGCTGGTGATCTCCAGCTCGCCGCGTGCAGAGGGCTTTACCTGCTTTGCCATTTCGACGACATCGTTGTCATAGAAATACAGGCCGGTCACCGCATAGTTTGACTTGGGATGCGCTGGCTTCTCTTCGATCGAAACAGCCCGTTTGTCGCTGTTGAACTCCACGACACCGAAGCGCTCGGGATCTTTGACCTTGTAACCGAAAACGGTAGCCCCTGAGGTCCGACCGGTCGCTCTCTGCAGAACCGGCGTGAAGCCCTGGCCATAAAAGATGTTGTCACCCAGGATCAAGCACACCGAATCGGAACCGATGAACGACTCGCCAATGATGAACGCTTGTGCCAACCCGTCCGGCGAAGGCTGCTCGGCATAGGTCAGGTTGATACCCAGGTCGCTACCGTCACCCAGCAGCCGACGGTAACCGCCAATGTCATCAGGGGTACTGATGAGCAGAATATCCCGGATGCCGGCCAGCATGAGTACCGACAGCGGATAGTAGATCATCGGCTTGTCGTAGATGGGCAGCAACTGCTTGGACACACCCTTGGTGATCGGATAGAGCCGAGTGCCCGATCCGCCCGCCAACACAATTCCCTTCATACCGATGTTCCTTCAGAAACTTGTGCGCCCAGGCGCTCACGTTGATAGCTGCCGTCCTGAACCCGCTGGCACCACTGCAGATTGTCCAGATACCAGGAGACCGTCTTGCGAATACCGGATTCGAAGGTTTCCTGGGGCTTCCAGCCCAGATCCGCTTCGATCTTGGACGCATCGATGGCGTAGCGCAGGTCGTGGCCTGGGCGGTCGGCGACGTGTTTGATCAAGTCGGCATAGCGAGCGATGCCCGACACGGCAGGGTTCTTGTCGACCGGTCGCAGTTCGTCGAGCAGGCTGCAGATGGCGTGCACCACATCCAGGTTGCGGCGCTCGTTGTGTCCACCGATGTTGTAGGTCTGCCCTACGCCACCCTGAGTGACGACGGTATACAACGCGCGCGCATGATCATCCACGTACAACCAGTCACGCACCTGGGCGCCGCTGCCATACACCGGAAGCGCCTTGCCCTCCAGGGCATTGAGGATCATCAGCGGGATGAGTTTCTCGGGGAAATGGAACGGGCCGTAATTGTTGGAGCAGTTGGTCACCACGACCGGCAAGCCGTAGGTGCGATGCCAGGCCCGGACCAGGTGGTCGGAGCTGGCCTTGCTGGCAGAGTACGGCGAGCTAGGCGCGTACGGCGTCTGTTCGGTGAACAGATCGGTCGGGCCTTCCAGGTCACCGTAGACTTCGTCAGTGGAGATGTGATGGAACTTGAAACGCGCTTTGCCCTCGGCGCTCAACCCCGACCAGTAGGCACGCGCCGCCTCGAGAAGCGTGTAGGTGCCGACGATGTTGGTCTGGATGAAATCAGAAGGGCCATCGATCGAGCGGTCCACGTGGGATTCGGCCGCCAGGTGCATGATGACATCCGGCTGATGCCGGGCCAGCACCTGATCCACAGCCGCACGGTCACAAATGTCGACCTGCTCGAAGCGATAGCGGTCATTACCCGAAATCGCGTCGAGGGACTCGAGATTGCCCGCGTAGGTCAGCTTGTCGAGGTTGACGACGCTGTCCTCGGTGTGTTCGATCACATGGCGTACCACCGCAGATCCGATAAAGCCTGCGCCGCCGGTCACCAGAATTTTCATTTTCACGCATCATCCTTCTTCAAACCTACGAGGCGGTGGGGTGCTGAACTGAGCACGCCCAACCCTGCTCGTTGGCCATCCATCATTTTAGAAAACGAACATACCAAGGCATGGCTTTGGCGATACCGTCCGCAATGTCGAAACCTGGGTCGTAGCCCAACAGCGTCCGAGCCTTGCCGATATCGGCCTGCGAATGCCGGACATCCCCCGCCCGGAAGTCGCGATAGACCGGATCGTGGGGATACTGGATGTCGTTGGCTGCCAGCGCATCACGCAGCGCCGCGAACAACTGGTTCAGGCTCGTGCGTCCACTGACGGCAACGTTATAGACCTGATTCGTGGCCTCTTCCCGATCGGTGGTGGCCGCCAACAGGTTGGCCTGCACGGTGTTTTCGATGAAGCAGAAATCTCGGCTGGTTTCACCGTCGCCGTTGATATAGACCGGCTCGCCCTCGATCATCGCCGCCGCCCACTTGGGAATGACGGCCGCATACGCGCCGTTGGGATCCTGGCGCTTGCCGAAGACGTTGAAATAACGCAAGCCGACGGTCTTGAAACCATAAGTCCGGGCGAATACGTCGGCATAGATTTCGTTGACCAGCTTGGTCACGGCGTAAGGGGACAGCGGCTTGCCGATCACGTCCTCGACCTTGGGCAACCCGGGATGGTCACCATAGGTGGAACTGCTCGCGGCATACACGAAGCTCTTGACGCCTTCGTCTCGCGCGGCCACCAACATGTTCAGGAAACCATCGATGTTGGTGCCGTTGGTGGTGATCGGATCGTTGATCGAACGCGGCACCGAACCCAGAGCCGCCTGGTGAAGCACATGATCCACGCCAACACAGGCCTTGGCGCAATCCTCGAGCTTGCGAATGTCACCTTCGATGAATCTGAAGGCAGCCCATTGCTCGGCGCTCACCGAACCTTGCACTTCGTCCAGATTGCGCTGATGGCCGGTGGCAAAGTTGTCGAGGCCGACAACGCGCTGGCCGAGTTTTAGCAGCGTTTCCAGCAGGTTGGAGCCGATGAAGCCCGCCACGCCCGTGACCAGCCAGGTCCGCGGCGTTTTCGGCAAGGATTCGATGAGTTGTTCATATGCAGTCATATAGCGTCACCACTTCGAGGGGATCGGGGAGGTCATGACCTCCCCCTGTTTACAGGCGCAGGTCCGAGGAGGTGGCTGGCAGCAGGTACTTGAGGTCGTACAGCACGTGCGCGTCCTTGCCCAAGGCGCGGAGCTGGCTTTCGCCCATTGCCTTGAACTGCTGGTGAGCCACGGCCAGCACGATGCCGTCGTACGCAGCAGCGTCCGGTGCAGCGACCGGCGTGATGCCGTATTCGTGCTGCGCCTCTTCAGCGCTGACCCATGGATCGAAGACGTCGACCTGGATGTTGTATTCCTGCAGCTCGGTGACGATATCGACGATCTTGGTGTTGCGCAGATCCGGGCAGTTTTCCTTGAAGGTCAGGCCCATGATCAGAACGCGAGCGCCGTCCACATGGATGCGACGCTTGACCATCGCCTTCATCAGTTGCGAAGCGACATAGGCGGCCATGCCATCGTTCAGGCGGCGACCGGCGAGAATGATCTCGGGGTGATAGCCGATGCTTTGTGCCTTGTGCGTCAGGTAGTAAGGGTCGACACCAATGCAGTGCCCACCGACAAGACCCGGACGGAACGGCAGGAAGTTCCACTTGGTACCCGCAGCCTGGAGCACCGCTTCGGTATCGATCCCCAGCTTGTTGAAGATCAGCGCCAATTCATTGATCAGGGCGATATTCAGATCCCGCTGGGTATTCTCGATAACCTTGGCAGCCTCGGCGACCTTGATGCTGCTCGCCTTGTGGGTGCCGGCGATGATGATTTCTCGGTACAGCGAGTCGACCAGTTCAGCCACTTCTTCATTGGAGCCGGAAGTGACTTTCTTGATGGTCGCTACACGGTGTTCTTTATCGCCTGGGTTGATCCGCTCAGGGCTGTAACCGGCGTAGAAGTCTTTGTTGAAGACCAGGCCCGATACCCGCTCCAACACCGGCACGCAATCCTCTTCGGTCGCACCAGGGTAGACAGTGGATTCGTAGATGACGATATCGCCGGCCTTCAGAATCGAACCGATGGTTTCGGAGGCCTTGATCAACGGGGTCAGGTCAGGCTGGTTGTACGCGTCGATCGGCGTGGGCACGGTAACGATAAAGACGTTACAGCTTTTCAATTCATCGACTTGAGTGGTGAAACGCAGCCCTGAAGCTTCGGCAAGCTCCTCATCGCTGACTTCAAGCGTGGAATCGGTACCTTTGGCAAGCGCTTCGATACGCGGCCGACTAATATCAAAGCCAACCACCGAGCGCTTTTTACCAAACTCGACCGCCAGTGGCAGACCGACGTAGCCAAGGCCGATAACAGCCAGCTTAATATTCTCTAGAGAAAACATGCCTTATCCCAAGTAATGTCACGGAAAAAAACTGTATGGAACAGGCTCCGTCACTCCCCTGCTTCCATTCGGGTTGGCGACCCATCAGCCGCCGCCTCCCTGAGTGATTCTGATATACGCCTGTGATCGCAACCGCGCCGGTGACATGACTGCGCCTTCGCGTGTGTTGCGCGAGCGCGATATCCCACGTCGTTAGGTATCACTGGGCGTGCATTCTACCCCATACCTGCTGCCTTCCCTAGACGTGAATACCCCCGGCCACACCAACAATCGCGCATTGGCCCTTCAGTTGTAACTGGGGTCAATACATGAATGAGGTGGATCATCCATGGCAGGTGGCCATATGACAGACGCCAGCGCAGGACGTTCTATGGACCACACGATATCTCATCAACCCGATACGACTGGGTTAAAGATCGCCGTCGCCAATACGATCCGCGCTTTCAGCGCCGATGATGAACCTGCTAACCTTGCCTGATTTCGCCCAGCCGCACGACTTGGCATCGACATCATTGTGAATCTGGGCAACCAGACTACCGACCCGCCGGCCCAGAGCCTTGTTCGCAGAGTCATGCACGTGCTGGACACAGGATTTACCGATCAGGGAAGGGAGCGCACGTTGTTCGATGTCCAAGAATTCCGACTGGGCACTTCGGTGCCCGCTTAAGCATCGAATCCTCCAGCCCACGGCCCCTGCCGCGCTGTGACTGATTCTCCAAGCAGAGCCTCGATACAGCGCTCTCATCTACCCAATACTTGACCTTGACGCGATTACTCTTATGTGTGGACTTGCAGGACATTTCAATCTGACAGGACAGTCGTCCGAAGCAGCGCTGCTTCTGGAAAGCAAACGGATGGCGGACACCATCGTTCATCGCGGCCCGGACGATGAGGGGCTGTGGGTCGATCCGGTCGTCGGCCTGGGTCTCGCCCATCGACGTTTGGCCATCGTCGACCTCTCGCCGGCCGGGCATCAACCGATGCCCTCGGAATCCGGGCGCTTCGTCATGGCGTTCAATGGCGAGATCTACAATCACCTGGAGTTGCGCCAGCGCCTGGAAAGCGAGGGCAGAACGGCCTCCTGGCGCGGCCACTCCGACACCGAGACGCTGCTGGCCGGCTTCGAGACCTGGGGCATCGAGGCGACACTGAAAGCGGCCATCGGCATGTTTGCCATCGCGCTGTGGGACACGCACGATCGCCAACTGATCCTGGCGCGAGATCGGCTCGGCGAAAAGCCGCTGTACTACGGCTGCCAGCAAGGTCAAGGCAACACCGTGTTCCTGTTTGGCTCGGAGCTCAAGGCACTGCGAGCTCACTCGGCCTTTGCGGCCGCCATCAGCAGACCCGCATTGGCGCTGTACGTGCGCCACAACTACATTCCCGCCCCTCACTCCATTTATGAAAACATCTACAAACTGCAGCCTGGCTGCCTGCTGAGGATTTCGCCCGAGCATCCTGAGCCTGTCATCACCGAGTACTGGTCCGCTGCCAGCGTCATGGCCGAGGGCACTTCGCAACGGCAGCGCAGCCTCGCACCAGAAGAGGCGGTCGAACAGTTGGAGACACTGCTCAAGTCCGCAGTCTCTTTGCAGATGATGGCCGACGTTCCGCTGGGCGCTTTCCTTTCAGGCGGCATCGACTCATCGACGATCGTTGCCTTGATGCAGTCCCAGTCGTCCCGGCCGATCAGTACCTTTACCATCGGTTTCCACGAAAAGGGTTATAACGAGGCGGAGCACGCCAAGGCTGTCGCGAAACACCTGGGAACGCAACACACCGAACTCTACGTAACACCGGAACAAGCCATGGCAGTTATTCCTCAACTGCCGACCATGTACGACGAGCCCTTCTCCGATTCGTCGCAGATCCCCACCTATCTCGTCTCGCAACTGGCCCGCCAGCATGTGACCGTTTCGTTGTCGGGCGACGCAGGGGATGAGTTGTTCAGCGGGTATCGGCGTTACAACGTCACAGCGAATACCTGGGGCAAGATTTCCAAACTGCCACAACCTGTGAGAACCGCGCTTTCACGCTCGATCACCGCGCTCTCCCCGGCTACCTGGAGCCGCTTGGCCGGCTGGCTACCCGGCTCGAGCCCACGCATCGGCGATCACCTGCACAAAGGTGCTGGCGTACTCAACTCCACTTCCGTGGAAGCTCTTTATTACGGCCTGGTCTCTCAGTGGTCGGATCCTGCGTACATCGTCATAGGCGGCGCGGAACCCGCTACGATTTTGACTGGCGCAATGCCGGACCTGAGCAGTCTCGAGCCCGTGGAGAGAATGATGGCCCTGGACTTGCTCACCTATCTTCCTGACGACATCTTGGCCAAAGTCGATCGGGCATCGATGGCCACATCGCTCGAGTCTCGTGTCCCCATGCTGGACCACCGCGTAGTGGAATTTGCCTGGCAACTGCCGCATGCCTTGAAGCAACGGGACGGGGTCGGCAAGTGGATACTTCGCCAAGTCTTGTATCGCCACGTTCCGCAAGAACTGATCGATCGCCCCAAGATGGGCTTCGGCATTCCAATCGACGAATGGCTACGCGGCCCACTTCGCGATTGGGCGCAGGCATTGCTCGACGAACAACGATTGCGCAAGGAAGGGTACTTCCACCCCGGGCCCATTCAGCAAAAATGGCAAGAACATCTGAGCGGGGCGAAAAACTGGGCCTACCATCTTTGGAACATCCTGATGTTCCAGGCGTGGCTTGAGGAAAACCATCCGGCGGGTTGACGCTCGATCGCTGTCCTTGCGCAGACAGTTCGAACACAGCCAAGACAAGGGCAATCTCGTGTAAACGAGATTGCCCGCAAGTCAGATTGAACTACTACTCATAAGGCAGGCGGACTGGCGCTCTGTCGTAAGTGGTAGCCCGACTAAGGCGCACCAAGACGCAGCGAGCCAAGTAGAATGCCTGTATCGGATACAGCATCCAGACGTACAGGCCGAATCGATCATTGTAGGCAACGTCGAACGTCAGAATGTGAACGATGCCAAAGTAAGCCGACATCTTGAACAACATCATCATGCGCCGATCGGTAAAACCCACAGCCTTCATGCACAAAAGGAAGAAGATCGAACAGGATGAGAACAGCCAGAAACTCAGCCTGAAGCCTGTTTGGTAATCAATGGCTGAGGTATCACCATAATTGATTGATACGCCCATCGCGGCCAGCTGGTCAAATAGCAATGTTGCCAAGGATTTGAAAATCCCGAACACCGAGCATGCCGACACCAAGATCCAAACCAGCAGCAACAGTGAGACAGGTAATTTGGCAGTTGTCCGCCTGAAAAACACCCACGGCAGAAGGATGACCGTTGATTTGTGAAACACCAAGGACACCAACGCCAGCAGGCGAGGCCGCCATTTCTGCCCACCTAACAGCCTGGAGATAGCCAGCAGCACGAGTGCCATTGCCAGCCCCTGACGAATGACGTTGGCCGTCAGAGAAAGAAAAAACGGGTAGATCAGGATGCAGGCGAACACCATGACTGTCATTGATGAGCGAATGCCGAACACTCGTACAGCGAGACGGTGATAACTCAAACTCAGCAGCAGCGGCACCACAAAGAATAAAACGCGCAGATCCAATCCCATTTCGGACAGGAAGAGCGTGATTACTGCGAAGCCGGGCTCGAAGATTGCGAACGGATGCCCCGTTCCATTGACAACCGTCTCGTAGAAATCCAAGTAGACAGACGTATCACCCTCGATTTCGGCAGGCCGAGTACTAATGAACCACGAGGCCAGCAGCGTAACCAGCAAGATGAGAAACGCTTCGAAAAAGGCGACCAAATGATAATTAGGTATATTTCTCAGGCGAAACTTCACCGCCGCGAAGGTCAATAACAGCGTAAGCACCACAAAGAAAACGTCGTCATACAACGTCAGATAAAGCATAACCGATACCTTTGTGACTTATCGCACTCTATCCCTGGGCCCTACCGTCTTACGAACACGTACCGTTTCCAGAAACTTTGACAGCCTAAAGTACCCGACATGCCTGATAGCGAACATCAGTGATGTCCGGAACACTGACTTGGTCGATCGCGCCATGGCCAACAGGGTAACCAGGAAGTTGGCATAAAGATCAGTTCGCAGCTCATTATGTTTTTCGAAATAATGGGCGATGTCGCCAAAATAAATCGAATACGCTTTTTTTCTACCCGCCACCGTCGACAAGTAGGAACCATTACCAGGATTGCAGCGGTACATGACCAACGGCTTGTTGATGTAAACGCCGCGCCCCTCGCGAATCAACGAGTCCATGGCAAAGAACCACTCCATGAACTCCCGGTCGATGCTCGCCTGACGAGAGGATCGGCGGTAGGCGTAGGAGCTGTGCACACAGGTCGCGCCCCAGCGAGCCAGTTCAGACAATGTAAAGAATGTGTGATAAGGCGCTTGCTCTCCTGGGTACACCGTCATCGACTGGTAGCTCCGATCATCGGAGAAGTAGATGGCTTTGTGGAACACGATGTTGACGTCTGAATGCTCGACAAACAGGTCGTATTGTTCCTGCAACTTCCCAGGCATCATCACATCGTCACCATCGAAATGGAAAACGACATCACCTTTGGCCATGGCATGAACACCATGATAGTTGAGTGCTGCGCCGACATTTTTTTCGCGCAAAAGCAGTGTGAGTCGTCCAGGGTGGGCATCCGCATAGCGACGAATAACGGCCTGAGTATTATCTGGCGAGCAATCATCGGAAACGATGATTTCGCAAGGAAAGTTAATCTCTTGATTGAGGATGCTATCGAGACATTCTTCGATGTACTCTTCCTGCCTGTAACAAGAAACAACGACAGTTGCTGTCAGCATCGAGCAGTCCTTCTTGAATAAATATAAAAGCCCGTGACAGAGCTCAAAAAGTAAATGACATTCATCACGACATGGGCAATGAACACGCCTTGCAGCCCCCAACCTTGATGCAGTGCGAGCACACTTAAGGAGCAGAACAGTAGACCTTGGCCTATCTCCACCATCACATACAGGCGCGTGGCTGCTTTCGCTACCACGACGAAACCGATCACATAGGTCGAAATACGTAAAAAGTCACCAATCAACTGGTACTGTATATAGCTCGTGAGCCCAGAAAATTCTTGTGAGAGCAAAAGCGGAATGAAAAACCCCCGCATCAAGTAAAGCACCGACGCACCTACGAAAAACAGGCCCATCACCAAAAGCATGAACTTACGTACGGTGTTCGCTACCCGCTGTCGATCTTGCTCAGCAGAGACGATCGGCATGAAGTAAGCCGCCAGGAACACGACAAAGAAGCCCATATACGCACTGGACAGCTTGATGGAGGCTTGCCATAACCCGGCAGCCTCAAGGCCAACACTGTCAGTCAAGGACTGTCGAACGACGATCTCTACGACCGGCACGCTCAGGGCGCCTACAATCGCCATCAACGTGAAGCTGCACAACTTGCGCATGCGTGGCCATTCGAATGTGCGCCATCGAATGGTAGGGCGAAGTCTTGAGCGAGCGTAAAAGTACAGGGCTGGCAACGTGTAAGAAAGGTAAAACGTCAACATGGCCAGCGCTGCACCCGCTAGCCCATATTGGCGGGTCAGCCACCAAGCGATCGGCAACGTGATCGAGTTACCGATAATCTGAATGGAGGCATACACCTTGGTTTTGTGCAAACCATTAGCTGTGCCATTTACAAGATTGCTGAAGGCAAATCCAAATTGGGCCAACCCCATGACTACGATCAGCCATTGAAATTTCTCATCACCCATTAGGAATCGAGCCAAGGGCGCTTGAAAAACAATTGCGATCAACACGATTACGCTGCAAAACACCAATGAATAGTATCGTGCATCTGCCAAGAAACGCAGCAACTCTCGCGGACGAGCTTTGTATTCAGCCACGTACTTGATGACCCCGTTCTGGATTCCTCCACCCGCCAAAAGCGACAAGAACAATACGGCACTCATGAAATTGCCCAACTGGCCCATGCCCTCAACACCGAGGTAAACCGCTACCAGCTTGAGCAGAAGGAAACCGACGCCGATCTTGGACAATTGAGCAAGGGTAGTCAGAGCCGCACTCAACAACAACCCGCTGCGCGCGACTCTTCTCATCTTGAGATCACCACTTGACTCACTGGGCATCGATCGCGTCAATGACCGCCTGGATCACTTCATCCACTTCTTCTGTCGTCATGGCCAACCACAAGGGCAGACGGAACAGGCGCTCACTTTCTCGGGTGGTATGCATATCTTCCCCATGCAAACGGCCCAAGCTGCGGCCCGCCGGCGCCGAATGAAGCGGGATGTAATGGAATACTGCTCCGACGCCTCGGGCGCGCAGCATTTCAAGTATCTGCGTACGTTGCTCAAGCCCGGAGGCTTTGAGATAGAACATATGCCCATTGGCCACACAGTCACCCGGCAACTGCGGCAACTCAATCAGGCCCCGCTCAGCATAAGGCGTCAGCGCCAAATAGTAGCGGTTCCAGATGGAAAGACGTGCTTGGTTTATTTCATCTGCCTTCTCTAGCTGACCGTAGAGATAAGCGGCCTGCAATTCACTGGGCAGATAACTGCTGCCCACATCGATCCAAGTATATTTATCTACCATGCCGCGGAAAAACTGAGACCGGTTGGTCCCCTTCTCTCGAATAATTTCGGCGCGACTGACGAACTGCGGATCGTTGATCAACAGCAATCCACCTTCACCGCCACTTGTATAGTTCTTGGTTTCGTGGAAGCTGAAAGCACCCATATGGCCAATCGTGCCGAGCGGCCTACCTTTGTATGTCGACATCATGCCTTGGGCGGCATCTTCGACGACGAGTAGCCCATGACGCCCAGCGATTGCCATGATGGTGTCCATTTCACACGCCACGCCAGCGTAGTGAACAGGAACGATTGCGCGTGTGCGTTCAGTGATTGCCGATTCGATCAAGGCTTCGTCAATATTCATCGTATCGGGCCGCACATCGACGAATACGATTGTCGCTCCGCGCAGCACGAAAGCGTTCGCCGTACTGACGAAGGTATAGCTCGGCATGATAACTTCATCGCCAGGCTGGATATCCAACAGGATGGCAGCCATTTCCAAGGCTTGCGTACATGAAGGTGTCAGCAAGGTCTTGTTGCAGGAAAAGCGTTCTTCGAACCATTTTTGGCAGCGGTGCCCATAGGCACCGTCGCCGGAAATCTTGTCACTGCGCATGGCGGCTAGCACATGGACATCTTCGTTACCCGTGTAGGGCGGTTTGTTGAATGGAATCATTTTTCAAACTCTTCGATGAACTGTTTTTCCAGATTGAGCAAATCACGGCTACGCTCTTTCAAACGTACCGCTGGCGCACCGGCGTAAATACCCCACGCCTCGGTGGATCGAGTAACAAGGGCCATTGCTCCGATAGCGCACCCCTCAGCGATATCGACACCCGGCATGATCACCGCGCCCGCGCCGACGATGACTTGCCGGTGAAGATGAACGGCCGCGAACTTCTCGTTCTTGAACTGCTTGGGAATATTCGAATTGACCAGCGTTTGACCGCTGTAATCATCAGACTGCGAAAACACCTTCACGCCATACGCCAAGGTGCAAAAGTCGTCCAGCACAATGCCCGGAACGCCTCCCGCCACCAAGCACATAGGCGTGACATGGATAAAACGGCCAAAACGGATTTTTCCGGAGATGACGCAAAAATCATCAATCCTAAGATCATCGCCCAGCTCCATCTGCTCTGGGTTGTAAATAGCCGCTTTATCGCTGATCCTTACATTCCTGCCCAGCTTCTTGAAACCCATCGCTCGAAGCTGTTCCTCGGTGAGGTAAGCCATTCAATGATATCCCTGTGTACTTGACCTGATACTCGATCTGCTACCGAAAACAGCAATTTTTCTTATCGCAGGCATCTGCCATGGCCTGCCTGGATGACGTAGCCAGCACGCATCTGCCCCAAGCCTCTAGCTACCTACCCTCTGAAAGGAGCGCTATCGGATGGAGCAGGCAGTATAACGTCGACGCCCGTGTGGTAAAGCTGGCTGCAGGCGCTCCGTCGTAGAGAGTGGCAAGCCCAATGCAACCCAGCTTCGCACCAGCGATGTCATGCGTCCGTTACAAGAACACCATTTCGACGCCCGAGTTCATCCGGCAATACGGGAGAGGGTGTAGCCGTCACGTGCAGCGTCTGCGCTTGCCGAGGCGGGTTACTCATTGCAGCTCGCATCAATACGGCAACCACACCGATCAGCAAACCAATGATCAGACCAACGCCAACCCAAATACCTTTACGTGGCTTGATCGGTTTGTTGGACGCGACCGCACGCTGGTCAACACTGACAAGACTCAAACCCTGCAGCTTTGTATCAATGGCCTGCAAGCGTGCGCGCTCAACTCTCAACGCCTCGATTCCCTCAAGAAATGCCTGGTCATTTCCACGACTCTTGATCGCTTCCACACTGCGGTTGTTAGAAAGCAGAATGAGCTCTTTGCGTATCTGACCAATTCTTGGTTCGACGAAGTCGTCTGAGGTTCGCTTACGCAGCGCAGCACGCTCAGCTAAAAGCACATCGGTACCCATGAAGTACAAGGGTGCCGGTCGACCGTTCACCTCGGTATTGATGATATTGCCATTCCCTGCCGTCTCTTCTGCCATCCTCGACGGCGTCGAAGGCTTTTTCAGACCCAGGCTGGTGGCAATGGCGATGGCCTCATCCAACTCAGCCAAACGCGCTTCACGCTGCAATTTCAACTGAACACGCAGAGCCTTTAGCTCGTCATTGAGCTGCGCACGCTTCACGGCGTCGTCTTCTTCAAGACGCGCAATTCGCCCCTCGTTACCTGCACGATACTCAGATAATGCGGAATCAAGCTTCGCATTGACTTCAACCAAGCGGTTGGCCAGGATAATCTGCATATCTCTAGACAACTGTAGGCGTTCGCGCTCTACGGCGTAGTCTACAAAGTCGTTCAGGACAGCGGCACCGTCGACGGTCTTCTCATAACGCATCTTCAACGCGACGAACTCGCTAAGAAGATCCGCTTTCTTGGCATCTGCGACCGCCAGAGTCAGCGCTGTATTGTTGAATTCCTGGAAGGCTTGCTCAGTGCTTTGCCCCTCATCACGATAGGCCGCAATCAGGTCAGGTCTCGAACGGAAAAAAGCCAAGCGAGCATCGTACGAGTCCAGTCGCGCTCCTACTCTTTTCAACGCCTCGCTTGGCGGCAGCGTGTAGATTTTCGAGCGATTCAAGGCGTCCAGCTGATTGAGCTCTACAGGTCGTAATGTCGTCGAGACCTCGTACACAGGGGGAACGATAAAAGCCAACGCCAAGCCGACTAACGCGCAAGCACCAGCGACAGCGATAATAAGCAAACGCCTGCGCCAAAGGGTACGAAAAATAGCAGCAAGGTCTATTTCGCTGGAGGCCGACGCATACGCACCGCGGGAATCGATATTCACTGTGTTCTGCCTGCAAGGTATTAGTGTCATCACCCCGAGGCAGGCCAGGCCGGTAAGCGCTTCGTGCGGCTTTCTCCAGCTATCCGTGCCGTCGGCGAGGGACGCGCATTGTTACACCTTACGCCCGCCGCAACAATGACTTCGAGATAGCATCGACTAGCACATTTCAGCCAGCCCGAAATTTGCGCCTCACCCACAGATCACGGCCTACCGCCACGCAAGCACCGAGGCCAACACCCAGCAGAGTCGCGATCAACATGATAATGGCCTTGCGCGGCTTCACAGGTTTATCCGGCGGCGATACCGCGCCATCCTGCTGGTACATGGCAACCAGGGAAGGGTCTATCTTCAGCTTGCGTAGAAAACTGAGTTTTTCTTGCCGCTCGCGCAAACCAGGAATATAGGGGTCGTTGGAAGCCCGTGACTCCAGATTGGCAATCTCTGCCTCTAGGGCCTTGCTACCGCGCATGTATACAAGAGCGCCGCCCATCCCAGCCGAGACCTCGTTGGATAGCGTATTGGATATCAACGGCGGTTTTTCCAGACCTATCGAATGCGCGATACGCAATGCCTCCTTGAGCTGGGCGATTTGGTCGGAGCGCTGATTACTCGCACTGGCACGCGAAGCACGAATTTGCTGCTCGAGGTTATCGGCCATGATCGAAATATCGCTGCGCGTTCCGCTGAGCAACTCGTTTTTTGCCCTTTCTGCGGCCATCTCGGCGTAGGTCGACACCCATATAGCAGCCAACCGCGGATCTTCGACACCGGCAGTGATCACGTAGCGATCCGGCATATCGCTGCCCGCTTGCGCGATTACAAGCTTGGTGTTGAACTCGGCATACAATGCATCCCGAGATCCTTCACGCTCGCGCTGGGTCAGGGTCGGCAAATACGTCTTACGGAAGAACTTATCGCGCACAGCCTCAGACTGCAGGGCGCTCAGATAAATGCTATACACGTCTTTCGCACTCAAGGGTCGAAGCCCTGTGCTCTCCCCACGCCCAAAGTTGAGCTGTGCAATTTCGTCCTGTGTTGGGGCACGAATATACAGCTTCGCTTCATAGACTGGAGAGGCAAGCAGCACGTAAGCCAGTGCTAAGACAATGATAGGGACCGCGACAATTGCGACCCAGAGTTTTTGCCGCCACACGCCCTGCGCAAGCTCAACCAGATCAATCTCATCACCACCAGGAAGCTCGCTTTCATTGCGCATCTATTCTTTTTTTCCTTCGTTCATCTGATTTAATCAGCACAGGAGTCATGCTTGGACACCCGTCCAGCCTGAACGCCCTACAATCAAGCGTAGCGGCTGTTTTTCGCTTTGCTACACACTCGAACTCACTTCGCAGCAATCGGCAATAGAGTGAACCACGCCTAGGAAGTTCCTGATTTTCTTGCAGAACATCACAGAAATTTTGACAGCACTCGCCAGCCTACACCTACATCGCCAGCAAGGCATGGGTTTGACATTGGGCGCACACGCCCGGCAAGGGAAAATGGGAATCGACCAAGACAACAGGGGCAGGGATTGCGCCAGGGCTCCTAGAGAGGATTGTCTGTCGACCCGCCCAAGAGAACATGAGCCTTAGCACAGCGCTTGGAGCGTTGAGCTTAAACGATCAAGATACCGCCAAACTACGAAGAAGCTTCGGGCACGCCAGTAGGATTTTTCCGATCAACCTTGAGTGGGACCTGTCGAGCGGAGTGCCTTGCTTCCCGCTTACGGAGGCGAGTTGAGAAGATCGTCAGAAAAGGCCCTATAGCCATACCCACAACAAGCGCACCAATCACAGGCACGGCAACAGGCATGGAGGGCGCTGCCCAGCCAAATAGCACCAATGAGACCATCTGCTGATTCTCCAGCACGAAGAACAGCACCAATGCGACCAATACAACGACCAGAGATACCAACAAGGCACGCTTGAGACTACGCATTGAAAAGCTTCCTCATCGACTAAGAATGCATCGAATCTTCTTCATTGACCCGATCACGCAGCTCTTTGCCTGGCTTGAAGTGCGGCACGAACTTACCTTCGAGCTCCACCGACTGCCCAGTCTTGGGATTTCGTCCCACGCGTGGCGCCCGATAGTGGAGAGAAAAACTCCCGAAGCCACGAATCTCGATGCGATCGCCCGTTGCCAGACATTGTGACATCTGCTCGAGCATGGTCTTGATGGCCAACTCCACGTCCTTGGACGAGAGCAGCCCCTGATGGGTGACTATACGTTCGATCAGCTCGGACTTCGTCATGTTTTTCCCTTCGTTATCAAGCAGCTAGATCGTTGCCTAACCAGTTTGTAGCACGCTCCGAAAGATTTGAACAGCATAGGGTCTTGACTTGACGAAAAAAACAAATCCCTTTCGCAAAAAATGCGTCCGCGCGCAGTCGACGCAAAAAACCGATAGAGGCCGCACAAAGATTTGTAGGATTTGACATAATCGCGAGTAGGACGCATCCGCTTTGCATTGTCGCAAAAGTGGATTGCTACGACATTTCTTGCTTGTGCGTCGAACTCATCAGGATTGTTTTATGCGGATACCCTTCCCTTACCTCACCTTTGCGACCCTATTTCTCACCGCAGGCGCGAGCGCTCAGGTAGCGGCCGCACAAGGCCACTCGTGGCAGAACGAGCCATCGGAATTCCTAGGCGTTCCTTTTTTTGGTGATTTCAAGTCTCAGTTGCCGGAATGCATGGACACCACTGCTCGCCAACCCAATCTGTGCTGGAATCAGACACCCGAGCCAGAACGCTACGAGATTCGCGGACTGCCCTACATTCCAATCAGCTCTGGATACCAACTTTTCGCCGACCTGAAGGATGGCTCGATTGGCCAGCTCACGCTGACCGGTAACGCCAGTAGTTTAGAGCTGGTTTCCGACTTTCTGGCCGATACCCTGGGAAAATCTGGCTCGAGCCTGAGCCGTCGAGTGCAACTTAGCACCGGCGCATCTTATGAGATGAAAACCATCACCTGGCAGGGCAAGCGAATTGCAGTTCACTTCCAGCGCAACGAGAGCGATCTGAGCCGTTATACAGTGGTGTTCACACCTACGGCATCCGACCTCAAGACCCTTGAAACCAGCCCGTCAGTTGACGAGGAATCTGGTACGTAGATCACCCCACACTCTCGATCAGGGTAGTGAGATCCGCACAGCATATTTCGCACAAAAAATTGACAAAAAAAGGGCGACCCGAGGGTCGCCCTTTTTCTTACCGATCAAACAGAACTCAGTTCTGCTTGGCCATTGCTTCGCGCAGCAGCGCAGCCATGGTGGTATCGGCAGCAGCTTCCGGAGCGGTGTTTTTCAGGCTCTGGATAGCTTCGCGCTCTTCAGCATCGTCCTTCGATTTGATGGACAGGCTGATGACGCGGGACTTGCGGTCAACGCTGATGATCTTGGCTTCGATCTCTTCGCCTTCCTTCAGCACGTTACGCGCATCTTCAACGCGGTCACGGCTGATTTCGGAAGCCTTCAGAGTCGCTTCGATGTCATCGGCCAGGGTGACGATGGCGCCTTTGGCGTCAACTTCCTTCACGACGCCCTTAACGATTGCACCCTTGTCGTTGACAGCAACGAAGTTGGAGAACGGATCGTCTTCCAGCTGCTTGATACCCAGGGAGATGCGCTCGCGCTCTGGGTCAACCGACAGGATGACGGTTTCCAGTTCGTCGCCCTTCTTGAAACGACGTACGGCTTCTTCGCCGGTTTCGTTCCAGGAGATGTCGGACAGGTGAACCAGACCGTCGATGCCGCCGTCCAGACCAATGAAGATACCGAAGTCGGTGATCGACTTGATGGTACCGGTGATCTTGTCACCCTTGTTGAACTGGCCGGAGAAGTCTTCCCATGGGTTGGATTTGCACTGCTTGATACCCAGGGAAATACGACGACGCTCTTCGTCGATGTCCAGAACCATGACTTCCACTTCGTCGCCAACCTGAACGACTTTCGACGGGTGGATGTTCTTGTTGGTCCAGTCCATTTCGGAAACGTGTACCAGACCTTCAACACCTTCTTCCAGCTCAGCGAAGCAGCCGTAGTCGGTCAGGTTGGTGACGCGCGCTTGCACGCGAGTACCTTCTGGGTAACGGGCAGTGATAGCGACCCACGGATCTTCGCCCATTTGCTTCAGACCCAGCGAAACGCGGTTACGCTCACGGTCGAACTTCAGAACGCGCACGTCGACTTCGTCGCCAACGTTAACGATTTCCGATGGGTGCTTGATGCGCTTCCACGCCATGTCGGTGATGTGCAGCAGGCCGTCGATGCCACCCAGGTCCACGAATGCGCCGTAGTCGGTGAGGTTCTTGACGATACCTTTGACCTGCTGGCCTTCCTGCAGGGTTTCCAGCAGGGCTTCGCGCTCGGCGGAGTTCTCGGCTTCCAGCACGCTGCGACGCGAAACGACAACGTTGTTGCGCTTCTGGTCCAGCTTGATGACCTTGAATTCCAGCTCTTTGCCTTCCAGGTGGGTGGTGTCGCGCACTGGGCGGACATCAACCAGGGAGCCCGGCAGGAACGCACGGATGCCGTTAACGTCGACAGTGAAGCCGCCTTTAACCTTACCGTTGATAACGCCCTTGACCACTTCTTCGGCGGCGAAAGCTGCTTCCAGAACAATCCAGCACTCAGCGCGCTTGGCTTTTTCACGGGACAGCTTGGTTTCGCCAAAGCCGTCTTCGACCGCGTCCAGCGCAACGTGCACTTCGTCACCGACCTTGATGGTCAGCTCGCCAGCTTCGTTGTAGAACTGCTCGAGCGGGATGACGCCCTCGGATTTCAGACCGGCATGTACGGTAACCCAGTCGCCGTCGATGTCGACAACGATACCGGTGATGATGGCACCCGGCTGAAGATTGAGGGTTTTCAGGCTTTCTTCAAAGAGTTCTGCAAAGCTTTCGCTCATTTTAATTCCTGTAGATTCGGGCGAAACAGACGCCCATCGCCACATTCCAGACAATGTGGGTTTCGTTTAAGTAAAGGAAAGCAGGCAGGACGATGACTGGTGCCCCTGCCTGCTTTCCTGATGATCAGAGCAGATCGCGCAGGGCGATCTCGCTTCTGATCCGTTGCAGCACCTGCTCGATGGACAATTCGGTGGAGTCCAACTGGATGGCATCGGCCGCCGGCTTGAGCGGGGCCACTGCGCGTTGGGTGTCGCGCTCATCGCGCGCACGAATCTCATCTAGCAGACTTGACAGACTAACATCTTCACCCTTGCCCTTCAACTGCAGGTAACGGCGACGCGCTCGTTCCTCGGCACTGGCCGTAAGGAAGACTTTCAGCGGTGCGTCTGGAAATACCACGGTGCCCATGTCGCGACCGTCGGCAATCAACCCCGGCGCTTCGCGGAAGGCACGTTGGCGCTGCAGCAGCGCTTCGCGAACGGCCGGCAGTGAGGCAACCATGGAGGCACCCGCCCCGACCGTCTCGGTACGGATGACATGGCTGACATCCTCGCCTTCGAGAATGATTTGCTGCAGCTTGCCGGGCTCCGCCGCGATGAACTGCACGTCCAGGTGAGCCGCCAAGGCCTTGAGCAGTTCTTCGTTGGTCAGGTCGACGCCATGGTTGGTCGCGTTGAATGCCAGCAACCGATACAGCGCCCCGGAATCGAGCAGTCGCCAGCTCAGCTCACGCGCCAGCAGTCCAGCCACGGTACCCTTGCCGGAGCCGCTGGGTCCATCAATGGTGATGACCGGCGCCAGCGAATTCACGACTGCGCCTCTTGTGCCACGCGGATACCCACTTCGGCACACAGCGCCAGGAAGTTCGGGAACGATGTGGCGACGTTGGCGCAGTCATGAATGCGGATTGGCGCGCTGGCCCGCAGTGAAGCGACGCTGAAGGCCATGGCGATACGGTGATCACCGTGACCATGGACTTCGCCGCCACCGATCGGTCCGCCATCGATGATGATGCCATCCGGCGTGGGCTCGCACGTGACGCCCAGCGTCTGCAAGCCATCGGCCATGACCTGGATACGGTCGGACTCCTTGACCCGCAGTTCTTCGGCGCCGCGCAGCACGGTACGCCCTTCGGCACAGGCCGCGGCGACGAACAGCACCGGGAACTCGTCGATGGCCAGCGGCACCAGCGCCTCTGGAATGTCGATGCCCTTGAGCTTCGCGCCGCGCACGCGCAGGTCAGCGACCGGCTCGCCACCAACTTCACGCTGGTTTTCCAGAGTGATGTCGCCGCCCATCAGGCGCAGGATATCGATCACGCCGGTTCGGGTCGGGTTGATGCCGACATGCTCCAGCACCAACTCAGAACCTTCGGCAATGGATGCCGCCACCAGGAAGAAGGCCGATGACGAAATATCGCCGGGCACTTCGATGCGAGTGGCTTTCAGCGTGCCGCCTGCTTGCAGCGAAGCTACCGGACCATCGCTGTGCACCGAATAACCGAAGCCCCGCAGCATCCGCTCGGTATGATCACGGGTTGGCGCGGGCTCGGTGACGGTGGTGGTGCCTTCGGCGTACAGGCCAGCCAGCAACAGGCACGACTTCACTTGGGCGCTGGCCATCGGCAACGTGTAGTTCAGCGCCTTCAGTTTCTGGCCACCACGAATGGTCAGCGGTGGACGTCCCTCAGGCCCCGTCTCGACCACAGCCCCCATTTCCCGCAGCGGATTGGCGACGCGGTTCATGGGGCGCTTGGACAGCGAGGCATCGCCGGTCATGGTCACGTCGAATGACTGTCCAGCCAACAGCCCGGAGAGCAGGCGCATCGAGGTGCCCGAGTTGCCCAGGTAGATCGGACCGGGCGGCGGCTTGAGCCCCTGCAGGCCGACACCGTGAATGGTCACGCGGCCGTGGTGCGGACCTTCGATGACCACACCCATGTCACGGAAGGCCTGGAGGGTTGCCAGAGCATCCTCGCCCTCGAGGAAGCCCTCGACCTCAGTGGTGCCCTCGGCCAGGGAGCCCAGCATGATCGAGCGATGGGAGATGGATTTGTCGCCCGGTACGCGAATCCGTCCGGACAGGCGGCCACCAGGTTGGGCCAGGAAAATCAGGTCGTTGGCGTTCATAGCGTCCACATAGGCCCGGCGGGCCAGGATTTTACTGAAATGCTCACGGGCGACCCGAGCACGGGTGAACACACCCAGCAGTTGGTGCCCGTCTCCTGCATCGACCGCGTCGCGCAAGGCGTCGAGGTCGCTGCGAAATGTATCCAGCGTGCGCAGGACAGCCTCGCGGTTGGCGAGGAAGATGTCGTGCCACATGATCGGGTCGCTGCCGGCGATTCTCGTGAAATCGCGGAAGCCCCCGGCAGCGTACCGGAAGATATCGAGGTTTTCATTGCGTTTGGCCAGCGAGTCCACCAGACCGAAAGCCAGCAGGTGCGGCAAGTGACTGGTGGCGGCCAGCACTTCGTCGTGGCGCTCGACCGGCATGTGTTCCACGTCAGCGTCCAGCGCACGCCACAACCGATCGACCAATGCCAAGGCGGCGCCATCGGTTTCGCCAAGCGGCGTGAGGATGACCTTGTGCCGACGGAACAGCATCGCGTTGGATGCCTCCACACCGCTCTGCTCGGAACCCGCGATCGGGTGGCCCGGTACGAACCGAGGAAGACGCTCGCCGAGCACAGCCCGCGCAGCGCGCACCACATTGCCCTTGGCGCTGCCGACATCGGTAATTACAGCCCCCCCAAGCTCCAGCACAGCCAAGCGCGCAAGAAGCTTCTCCATGGCGAGAATCGGAACAGCAAGCTGGATCACATCGGCACCGACGCACGCGGTGGCCAGATCGTCTTCGCAACGATCGACCACGCCGAGCGCCACCGCCTGCCTGCACGACTCGGCATCCAGATCGACGCCGACCACTTCGCGGCACAGGCCGCTTTCACGCAAGCCCTTGGCGAAAGAACCACCGATCAGGCCGAGACCGACGACGACCAGACGATCGACGATGGGCGCGGATTTGCTTTCTGCTGCATTTACCACGGGTGCGAACCTTGTTTGGAAATCGGGACGAACTGTGAGGGTGTGGCGGGCCGCTCTACACCCCTACAGCCTCGAGTCAAAGCACCGCCTTCGGATAAGACCCAAGCACCTTGAGCGCTACCGCTTCCTGGCTGATCTGCTCCAGCACGGCCTTGATCAATGGGTCACGATGGTGGCCGACGAAGTCGATGAAGAACACGTAGGTCCACTTGCCACTGCGCGAAGGCCGCGTCTCAATGCGGGTCAGGTCGATCCCGTTATCGTGGAACGGCACCAACAACTCGTGCAGCGCACCGGGTTTGTTGCTCATGGAGACGATGATCGAGGTCTTGTCGTCCCCAGTCGGCGGCACTTCCTGGCTGCCGATCATCAGAAAACGCGTGGAGTTGTCCGGACGGTCTTCGATTTTCTCAGCCAGTCGGGTCAGCCCGTAGAGATTGGCTGCCATGTCACCGGCGATCGCCGCCGAATTCCATTCGCCCTTCACGCGCTTGGCCGCCTCAGCATTGCTGGAGACCGCCACGCGCTCGACGTTCGGGTAGTGGGCGTCCAACCATTTGCGGCATTGAGCGAGCGACTGCGCATGGGAGTAGATGCGCGTGATGCTGCCGGTCTTAGTGTTCTCCCCCACCAGCAGGTGATGGTGGATACGCAGCTCCACCTCACCGCAGATCACCATGTCATGCTCGAGGAAACTGTCCAGGGTATGGCTGACCGCACCCTCCGTCGAGTTTTCCACGGGCACCACGCCGAAGTTGACGGCACCGGCCGCCACCTCTCGAAACACCTCGTCGATGGCCGCCATGGGGCGACTCACGACCGCGTGGCCGAAATGCTTCATGGCCGCCGCTTGCGTAAAAGTACCTTCAGGGCCGAGGTAAGCCACTTTCAGCGGCTCTTCCAAGGCCAGGCAGGAGGACATGATTTCGCGGAACAGTCGCGCCATCTCCTCGTTGCCCAGTGGTCCTCTGTTGCGCTCCATCACGCGCTTGAGCACCGCAGCCTCACGCTCAGGACGGTAGAACACCGGCTTCTCGCCTTCGGCGAGCGAGGCGGTCTTGACCTTGGCCACTTCCTGGGCGCAGCGGGCGCGCTCGCTGATCAGCTCGAGGATCTTCTCGTCGAGGCTGTCGATGCGTACGCGCAGCGCCTTGAGTTCCTGCTCGACCATCAGGCGTGCTCCTTCTCGAATTCAGCCATGTACTGCACCAGGGCCTCGACAGCCTCCAGACCCAAGGCGTTGTAGATGGAAGCGCGCATGCCGCCAACCGAACGGTGCCCTTTGAGGTTGAGCAGACCGCGTGCATCGGCGCCGGCCAAGAAGGCTTTGTCCAGGCGCTCGTCAGCCAGGCGGAACGGCACGTTCATCCACGAGCGGGCATTGTGGCTGATGGGGTTGGTGTAGAACTCGCTGGCATCGATGAAGCCATACAAGCGGTCTTTCTTGGCCCGATTGCGCTGCTCCATGGCCTCGACACCGCCCTGCTCCTTGAGCCACTCGAAGACCAGGCCCGACAGGTACCAGGAATAAGTAGCCGGCGTGTTGTACATCGAACCGTTATCGGCCGAAATCTTGTAGTCGAGCATGGTCGGGCAACTGCTGCGGGCGCGACCCAGCAGGTCCTCTCGCACGATCACCACCACCAGACCACTCGGGCCGATGTTCTTCTGTGCGCCCGCATAGATAAGTCCGAACTGGGACACATCGATAGGCCGGGAGAGAATGTCGGAAGACATGTCCACCACCAGCGGTACGTCGCCCGTCTGCGGCACCCAGTCGAACTGCAGTCCGCCGATGGTTTCATTGGATGCGTAGTGGACGTAGGCAGCATTAGCGGTCAATTGCCACTCGTTTTGCCCGGGAATGGCCAGGTAATCGTAAGGCTTGGCGCTGGCGGCCACGTTGATGGTGCCAAAGCGGCGACCTTCCTCGATGGCTTTCTTCGACCAGATACCGGTCTCGATGTAGTCGGCGGTGCCGTTCTCCGGCAGCAGGTTCAACGGGATCTCGGCGAACTGCTGGCTGGCACCGCCCTGCAGGAACAGCACTTTGTAGTTCGAGGGGATGGACAACAGTTCGCGCAGATCCTGCTCGGCCTTTTCGGCGATCGCGACGTATTCGTCGCTGCGATGGCTCATCTCCATCACCGACAAGCCTTTGCCATGCCAATCCAGCATCTCGGCCTGGGCGCGCTGCAGGACAGCGTCGGGAAGCGCGGCAGGGCCTGCGCAGAAGTTGAAGGCTCGTTTGCTCACATCCACTCTCGCTCTGACAAATAGAACAAAATCGTTACTGGCGGGCCGCGCTGTTGCTCGCATGGGCGACGCCGAGGCCGCCTTGCGGTCTTAGCGCGGCGCAAGGCCGCTCCCACAAGAAGCGACCCCTGAATACCGGGCATTACCAAGGGCAATCAGTCGAACGGGGCGACCTTGGTCGCCCCGTTCGGGTCTTGCGTCTACTTACTCCTGCGGAGCCTCTTCAGCACCCGCAGCATCGTCATCTGCACCTTCGAGCTCGACGCCCTCCTCGCCCAACTCGACGCTGTCGTCGAGCTCGTCTTCGGAAGGCTCCTGGATACGCTCCAGACCTACCAGCGTCTCGTCGCTGGCCAGCTTGATCAGCGTCACACCCTGCGTGTTGCGGCTCAGGCTGGAGACCTCGCCGACGCGCGTACGAACCAAGGTACCCTGGTCGGAAATCAGCATGATTTCCTCGCCCTCATGGACCTGGATGGCCCCGATCAGCAGACCGTTGCGCCCCTTGGTCCCCATGGCGATGACGCCCTGACCACCGCGACCGCGACGCGGGAACTTGGACAGCGGCGTGCGCTTGCCATAGCCGCGCTCGGAAGCGGTGAGGATCTGCGCGCCGGACTCGGGGATCAGCATGGAGATCACCTCCTGGCCCTTGCCCAGACGCATACCGCGCACACCGCGAGCGGTACGGCCCATCTGGCGAACCACGCCTTCGGCGAAGCGGATCACCTTGCCGGCACTGGAGAACATCATCACTTCCTTGGCACCATCGGTGATCGCGGCGGCGATCAGGGTGTCGCCCTCCTTGAGCTTGACGGCGATCAGACCGTTGGAGCGAGGACGAGCGAACTGCACCAGCGGGGTCTTCTTCACGGTCCCCAAGGCGGTCGCCATGAAGATGTAGGCGCCGGTCGGCTCGGCGACCAGCTCTGGCGTGTCACCCTCTTCCTCGTCGACTTCTTCGGGCTCGACCACCTCGCCCTCGAGCACGGCGTCATCGGCCTCATCGAGCTCTTCGTCGAGCTCATCGCTTTGCTGCAATGCTTCGAGGTCGATCTGCAGCATGGCAGTGATACGCTCGCCCTCTTCCAGGGGCAGCAGGTTGACCATCGGACGGCCGCGCGCCGCGCGGGACGCTTCAGGAATATCGTAGGTCTTGAGCCAATACACCTTGCCCTTGCTGGAGAACAGCAGGAGGGTGGCGTGACTGTTGGCAACCAGCAGATGCTCGATGTAGTCCTCGTCCTTCACGCCGGTCGCCGACTTGCCCTTGCCACCACGGCGCTGCGCCTGGTAGGCAGACAGCGGCTGGGTCTTGGCATAGCCACCGTGGGAAATGGTCACCACACGCTCTTCTTCGGGGATCATGTCGCCGTAGTTGAGGTCGTGGCGGGCATCGAGGATCTCGGTGCGACGCACATCGCCATACTCGGCGCGAATCGCCTCCAGCTCTTCGCGGATCACTTCCATCAGGCGCTGGGCGCTATTGAGGATGCGGATCAATTCGCCGATCTGCTCGAGGATCTCCTGGTACTCGGCCAGCAGCTTCTCGTGCTCCAGGCCGGTCAGGCGGTGCAGGCGCAGCTCGAGGATGGCCTGGGCCTGCTCGGGCGACAGCCAGTATTTGCCATCACGCAGACCATACTGCTCCGGAAGGTCCTCTGGACGGCAGGAGTCGGCGCCAGCACGCTCGACCATGACCTGCACGGCGCTGGACTCCCAGGGCGTACTGATCAGCGCTTCCTTGGCCTCCGACGGCGTTGGCGAGGCCTTGATCAGCGCGATGACCGGGTCGATGTTGGACAGCGCGACCGCCTGACCTTCGAGGATGTGCCCACGCTCGCGTGCCTTGCGCAACTCGAACACGGTGCGCCGGGTCACCACTTCACGGCGGTGACGCACGAAGGCTTCGAGCAGGTCCTTGAGATTGAGCAGGCGCGGACGACCGTCGATCAGGGCGACGATGTTGATGCCGAACACGCTCTGCAGCTGGGTCTGCTGGTAGAGGTTGTTGAGCACCACCTCCGGCACCTCGCCGCGACGCAGCTCGATGACGACGCGCATGCCGTCCTTGTCGGACTCGTCACGCAGCTCGGTGATGCCTTCGAGCTTCTTCTCCTTGACCAGCTCGGCAATCTTCTCGATCAGACGCGCCTTGTTCAGCTGGTACGGCAGCTCGGTGATGACGATCTGCTGGCGGCCACCGACCTTGTCGATGTCTTCGATCTGCGAGCGGGCGCGCATGTAGATGCGGCCACGACCGGTGCGATAGGCCTCGATGATGCCCTGGCGGCCGTTGATCAGGCCAGCGGTCGGGAAGTCCGGGCCCGGGATGAACTGCATGAGTTCGTCGACCGTGACCTCGGGATTGTCGATCAGCGCCAGGCAGCCATCGATCACCTCACCCAGGTTGTGAGGCGGGATGTTGGTCGCCATGCCCACGGCGATGCCGCTGGAACCGTTGACCAGCAGGTTGGGGATCTTGGTCGGCATGACCGCCGGGATCTGCTCGGTGCCGTCGTAGTTGGGGACCCAGTCGACGGTTTCCTTGTGCAGGTCGGCCAGCAGCTCGTGGGCCAACTTGGTCATGCGCACTTCGGTGTAACGCATGGCGGCGGCGTTGTCGCCGTCCACCGAGCCGAAGTTGCCTTGACCGTCGACCAGCAGGTAGCGCAGCGAGAACGGCTGCGCCATGCGTACGATGGTGTCGTACACGGCGGTGTCGCCGTGCGGGTGGTACTTACCGATGACGTCACCGACCACACGGGCGGACTTCTTGTACGGCTTGTTCCAGTCGTTGCCCAGTTCGCTCATTGCGAACAGGACGCGGCGATGCACGGGCTTCAAGCCATCACGCGCATCGGGCAGCGCTCGCCCGACAATCACGCTCATCGCGTAGTCGAGGTAGGACTGTCTCAGTTCGTCTTCGATATTGACCGGGAGGATTTCTTTGGCCAGTTCGCCCATGAGAAGCCTGATTCCTTTTTCTGGTGAAACTTCGTGATGTCCATCGGTGGACGAACGAAGCTCGCCGCCACCGCGTTCGACGCAGGGGCGACATACGACAAATCAATGAGTTGAGCCCAGGATCTGCGCAATGAAGGGCACCGCAAACAGCACCCTTGGAAACTGCCGGATGGTATCACAAACGGCTGCGCGGTGGGAGAGAGGGCAGGATGCCACTGGGGCGTAATTCTGTGCCGATCTGCCAGGCGTTCCCGCACTCAATGCAGGCGTTTGCGACACATCAGTTGGGCGATCTTGGCCGTATCAGGACGCTCGACAATGCCCCTTTCGGTCACGATCACGTCGATCAGATCTGCGGGCGTCACATCGAAGACGGTATTGAACACTTCGACCTCGGCCGCCATCCGCTTGCCGGCCACTTCAAGCAGTTCGTCCGCCTCGCGCTCTTCCAGAGGAATGTCTTCGCCACTGGGCAAATTCAGGTCGATGCTGGTGCTCGATGCCACGACCATGAAGCGCACGCCGTGATGCATGGCCGCGACCGCCATCTGGTAGGTACCGATCTTGCTCGCCACATCGCCATTGGCGGCGATGCAATCGGCGCCGACCACGACCCAAGTGATGCCTTTGGTCTTCATCAGATGTGCCAGCGCCGAGTCGGCACATACGGTGACCGGGATGCCCTCATGCGCCAACTCCCAGGCCGTGAGCCGCGAACCTTGCAGCCACGGCCGGGTTTCGCCGGCATACACCCGCTCGACCATGCCTTCCAGGTAGGCGGCGTGGATCACCCCCAGGGCCGTACCGAAGCCACCACTGGCCAGGGCGCCGGCGTTGCCGTAAGTGAGCAAGGTCTGCTCGCTACCCTGATGGCGACGGATCTGCTCGATGCCGTGCTGGGCCATGGTCAGGTTGGCTTCACGATCGCTTTCGTGGATGGCCACCGCCTCGGCTTCCATCAGCCCCAACAGATCATCTTCGGGACTCAGGCGCTGCAGGCGCTCACGCATGCGATTCAGCGCCCAGAAAAGATTGGCAGCCGTAGGGCGCGCTTCAGCCAGCTCGAGAAAATCCTCCTCCAGCGCCTGCTCCCAATCGTCCTCGACCAAGCGCTCGCGCAGGGCAAGAACCAGCCCATAGGCTGCAGCGATACCAATGGCCGCCGCCCCACGCACGGCCATGGCGCGGATCGCCTGCACGACGGAGGCGACGTCGGCACACTCCAGCCATTGCTCGCGGGCAGGCAGCAGACGCTGGTCGAGCAGGTGCAAGGTGCCATCACGCCACTGGATGCCGGTCACCTTCTCTGCCGCCATAAGTCGCTCGCGCATCGCCTCTCCCCGCCGTTGACTGATCAAAAGCGGACGATTATAGCGAGCCCAGGCCGCGAGCGCTCGGGTATACTGCGCGTTAAATCGTCAGAAACCCCGGATCCTGCGCATGCCGCCAGCCTCTTTGCCCGTTGACCTGCTGCTCGTTCCCACCTGGCTGGTGCCTGTGGAACCGGCCGGGGTGGTGCTGGAGGGGCACGCACTTGGCATTCGCGATGGTCTGATCGCCTGGTTGGGGCCGCGCGAGCGGGCACCGCAGGCACGGGAGGTGCTCGAACTGCCCGACTGCGTGCTGACCCCTGGGTGGATCAATGCCCACGGCCATGCTGCCATGAGCCTGTTTCGCGGCCTGGCCGACGACCTGCCGCTGATGACCTGGCTGCACGCGCATATCTGGCCCGCTGAAGCGCGCTGGGTCGATGAGGCTTTCGTGCGAGACGGCACCGACCTGGCCATTGCCGAACAGCTCAAGGGCGGCATCACCTGCTTCGCCGACATGTATTTTTTCCCGCGCGAAGCCTGTGACCGCGTGCATCGCAGTGGTATGCGCGCGCAAGTGGCCGTGCCCTTGATGGACTTCGCCGTTCCCGGCGCGCGCAGCCCCGACGAAGCCCTGCATCAGGCCATCGCGCTGTTCGGCGACGTGCGCCATCACCCGCGCATCACCCTCGCCCTCGGCCCTCACGCGCCTTATACGCTCAACGACGAAAACCTGGAAAACATTCGCGTCATCGCAGACCAACTGGATGCGCCGTTGCACATGCACATCCACGAAACAGCCGATGAAGTGCAACGTGGCGAAGCCGAACACGGCGAGCGCCCGCTGACGCGCCTGGCCCGTCTGGGCCTGCTTGGCCCGCGCCTGCAGGCTGTACACATGACCCAGGTCAGCGAAAACGACCTGGCCCTGCTGGTAGAAAGCAACACCAGCGTGGTGCATTGCCCACACTCCAATCTCAAACTGGCCAGCGGTTTCTGTCCGGTCGAGCGCCTGTGGCAGGCCGGCGTCAACGTCGCCCTGGGTACCGATGGCGCCGCCAGCAACAATGCCCTTGACCTGCTCGGCGAAGCCCGCACCGCCGCCCTGCTGGCCAAAGCCGTTGCCGGTTCGGCCACTGCCCTGGATGCCCACCGCGCCTTGCGCATGGCCACGCTCAACGGCGCCCGGGCGCTGGGGCTGGAGGCCTGCATCGGCTCGCTGGAAGTCGGCAAGGCAGCGGACATCACTGTGTTCGACCTCTCGGGCCTGGCTCAGCAACCGGTGCATGATCCTGTTTCACAGTTGATCTACGCCACGGGCCGCGACTGCGTGCGCGATGTCTGGGTGGCGGGCCAGCGCCTGGTCGAGAACCACCGACTGACTCAGATGGACGAGGCCGCGCTGATCGCCAGCGCCCGCGAGTGGGGCGCGCGTATTCGCGACGGCCAAGCATGACTGGCGGGCAGCCAAGGCTGCTCGCCTGAGACACCTTTTATCGAAGCTTTCAGAGGATCTGTTCAATGAGCAACGTCGACCGCGCCGAAATCGCCAAGTTCGAGGCCCTGGCCCACCGCTGGTGGGACCGCGAGAGCGAGTTCAAGCCCCTGCACGAAATCAACCCGCTGCGGGTCAACTGGATCGACGAGCGCGCCAGCCTCGCCGGAAAAACCGTACTGGATGTCGGCTGCGGCGGCGGCATTCTCAGCGAAGCCATGGCCCAGCGCGGCGCGACGGTCACCGGGATCGACATGGGCGAAGCACCGCTGGCGGTGGCGCGCCTGCACCAGCTCGAGTCCGGCGTCGAAGTGGACTACCGGCAGATCACCGCCGAAGCGCTGGCCGAAGAGATGCCCGGTCAGTTCGATGTGGTCACCTGCCTTGAAATGCTCGAGCACGTGCCAGACCCTTCGTCGGTGATCCGTGCCTGCCAGCGTTTGGTCAAACCCGGCGGCCAGGTGTTCTTTTCGACCATCAACCGCAACCCGAAGGCCTATCTGCTAGCGATCGTCGGCGCCGAGTACATCCTCAAGATGCTGCCGCGCGGCACCCATGACTTCAAGAAGTTCATCCGCCCTTCCGAGCTCGGCGCCTGGTGCCGTGTGGTCGGGCTGGAGGTCAAGGACATCATCGGCCTGACCTATAACCCGCTGACCAAACACTACAAACTGGCCAGCGACGTCGACGTCAACTACATGATCCAGACCCTGCGCGAGGAATGAACATGCGCCTGCGAGCAGTTCTCTTCGACATGGACGGCACCTTGCTGGACACTGCACCGGACTTCATCGCCATCTGCCAGGCCATGCTCGCCGAGCGCGGCCTGCCGGCAGTTGACGACGAACTGATCCGAGGCGTGATCTCCGGCGGCGCCCGGGCCATGGTCGCCGCCACCTTTGCCATGGACCCCGAAGCAGAAGGTTTCGAGGCCCTGCGCCTGGAGTTTCTCGAGCGCTATCAGCGTGACTGCGCGGTACACAGCAAGCTGTTCGACGGCATGGACACGCTGCTGGGCGACATCGAGAAAGGCAACTTGCTGTGGGGCGTGGTCACCAACAAACCGGTGCGCTTCGCCGAGCCGATCATGCAGCAACTCGGCTTGGCCGAACGTTCGGCCCTGTTGATCTGCCCCGACCATGTCACCCGCAGCAAGCCTGACCCAGAGCCGCTGATCCTGGCGTGCAAGACCCTTGGCCTGGACCCGGCCAGCGTGCTGTTCGTCGGTGACGATTTGCGCGACATCGAATCTGGCCGCGATGCAGGCACACGTACCGCCGCCGTGCGCTATGGCTATATCCACCCCGAGGACAACCCCAACAACTGGGGCGCGGACGTGGTCGTGGACCATCCGCTGGACCTGCGCAAGGTGATCGACAGCGCCCTGTGCGGCTGCTGAGAAGACGGACAACGCCCCTACTACCGGGGCACAGACAGGGATCACATCATGTTCGACTACACCCCACGTGCCGACCTGCTCAAAGGCCGTGTCGTTCTGGTCACCGGTGCCGGTCGCGGCATTGGCGCCGCAGCAGCCAAGGCCTATGCCGCGCTGGGTGCCACGGTACTGTTGCTGGGCAAGACCGAGGCCAACCTCAACGAGGTCTACGACCAGATCGAGGCTGCTGGCCATCCGCAACCGGTGGTCATTCCGTTCAACCTGGAAACCGCCCTGCCCCACCAATACGACGAGCTGGCCGTGATGGTGGAAGAGCAGTTCGGGCGCCTTGACGGGCTGCTCAACAACGCCTCGATCATCGGGCCGCGCACCCCGCTGGAGCAGTTGTCCGGCGACAACTTCATGCGCGTCATGCACATCAACGTCAATGCCACGTTCATGCTCACCAGCACCTTGCTGCCGCTGCTCAAGCTCTCCGAGGACGCATCGGTGGTGTTCACGTCCTCGAGCGTGGGTCGCAAGGGCCGGGCCTATTGGGGCGCCTATGGCGTGTCGAAGTTCGCCACCGAAGGATTGATGCAGACGCTGGCCGATGAATTGGAAGGCGTGGCGCCGGTGCGCGCCAATAGCATCAACCCCGGCGCCACGCGCACGGCGATGCGTGCGCTGGCTTATCCGAGCGAGAATCCGCAGGACAACCCGTTGCCCGAGCAGATCATGCCGGTCTATCTGTACCTCATGGGGCCGGACAGCACGGGCGTCAACGGGCAGGCCTTCAACGCCCAGTGAGCCCAGGATGGGGCGCCGTGCACAGCGCGCCCCTCGATCTACACCCCCGACGCCAACGCCGGTTTGTGCACGGCCTGGCGCTGGGCTGGCTCCATCGCCAGGCAACGCTCCAGGAACAGGTACATGCAGTCGTAACTCTTGCAGATCGCTTTGCGCAACTCGTCCTGCAACGCCTGCGAAGGACGTTCGCCCACCAACGTGCAGATGATTTCCAACGCTTCCCAAGGATGCTCGTCGTCGTACTGGGCATGCAGCTTGAGCCAGCGCATCGCCGCCTTGTCACCGCGCTCGATGAATCCGCGGGCATAGGGCGTGTCGGGATAGACCAGCGCTGACCACTCGCCGGTGGCGCCCTCGATGGCGTAGTTGGTCGCCGCCATGGCGATCGCCAGCGACTCGGTGCTGCACACGCGCCAGCACCAGTCGTTCAGGAAGCTCAGCTCGGGCGGAACGTCCTGCCCCTGCAGGTCGTGGAGACTGACATCGTGAGCCTTGCACCATTTCACCCAATGGTCGGCATGATTGAGCTCGACGCGAATGTTGCGCATCAGCCAGCGACGCGCCATGTCTTCGCCTTGATGGCGGCCATAGCGGGTCTTGGTGAGGTTGTGCGCCATGTAGAGGGAAAACTGCTCGACCACTGGCCAGCCACCGATCAGGTACTGACGAATCGTCTGCTTGCTCAAGGTGCCTTCGCTCAAGCGCTGGTAGATTTCGTGCTCCACCACACGACGCTTGCTCTCGAAACATTGCTCGATCATCCGCTGGGCCCAGGCAGGATAGCTCTTGGGGTCCATCAGTGGTCCGATCCTTACGAATGCGTCTATCACTCTCAGCTCCTTGATTCCTTGTGATGATGCGGGGCACTGGCGTGGTCAGCGGAAGGCCCCCGGCGCCCGCTGAACTGGGGGCCTTGCTGCAATCCGTTGCCGCTGCAGACAGCCACAGGTGAACACCTGTGGCCGTTCGATCAGATAACCCTGGGCGTAGTCGACGCCAATCTCCTGCAGCGCCTGCTCGATCTGTGGCGTTTCGACGAACTCGGCGATGGTTTTCTTGCCCATCACATGACCGATGTGGTTGATCACCTCGACCATGGCCCGATTGATGGGGTCGTCCAGCATGTCCTTGACGAAACTTCCGTCGATCTTGAGGAAGTCTACCGGCAAATGTTTCAAATAGGCGAATGACGACATTCCGGCGCAGAAGTCGTCCAGAGAGAACTTGCAGCCCAAACCTTTCAATTCATTGATGAAGCGAATGGCGCTTCCCAAATTGGCGATAGCGCTGGTTTCCGTTATTTCGAAACAAATCATCTGGGGTGGAATGCGGAACTCGTCGAACAGCCGTTGCAGACACTCCAGAAACTTGTCGTCGCCGATACTGATACCCGAGAGGTTGATCGCGCACATGGCCAACGGTTGGTCGCTGCCGGCGTCCAGCGCCTGACGAATCACCTGGAATACATTGCGCACCACCCAGCGATCGAGTGCCGGCATCAGACCGTAGCGCTCCGCGGCGGGAATGAAGCTGTCGGGCAGAATAGTCCGACCGCTTTCGTCGTGCAGACGTAGCAGAATCTCTAGATGGCCGGCGTCCTCGCCAGATTTGAGGGGAACGATCTCCTGGGCATACAGGCAGAAGCGGTTTTCCTCCAAGGCCACATGCAGGCGCTGGATCCAGGCCATCTCGCCAAAACGCAGGGACAGTTCGCTGTCGTCGGCGTGGTACACCTGAACCCGGTTTCGCCCCTTTTCCTTGGCCATGTAGCAGGCCATGTCGGCAGCGCGCAACGAGGCCTCGAGCGTGCCAGCCAACTGGCCCAAGTGCACCAGGCCGATGCTCACGGTGGTGACGAAGGGCCGCTCTTTCCAGACGAAATGCAGGCTCTGCACAGTCTGACGCAGGTGCTCGGCGATGCGCTCGGCCTGCTCAGGACGGCAATTCTCCAGCAGCACCCCGAACTCATCGCCGCCCAGCCGGGCCAAGGTGTCGCCTTCACGCAGCCCCGACTGCAGGACCGCGCAGATGTGCCGCAGCAATTCGTCGCCCGCCGCATGGCCGCAGGTATCGTTGACCAGCTTGAATTGATCCAGGTCGAGGAACATCAACGAGTGGCGCCCGGACTGGCGGGCCAGGGCGTTGAGCGCCTGTTCCAGGCGATACTCGAACTCGCGGCGGTTGGCCAGCCCGGTCAGGGCGTCGTGGGTCGCCTGCCATGAGAGATTGGCGATGTACTGCCGCTCCTGCGTCATGTCGTGCAAGGCGAGCACGATGCCGCTGATCTGCCCATCGGTATGGATGGGCGAGCCGACCAGGTTGACCGAAACCGTACTGCCATCCAGGCGCTGGATCAGCCGTGCATGTTCGGCGCCGCCCTTCAGACTGCCGCTGAGCACCTGCTCGACCAAGGTGCGACTGTCCTGCTCCGCGCTTTCGTCGAGCAAACTGAACAGTGCCGCCAGCGGCAAGCCCTGGCCTTGACTGGCTTGCCAGTGGGTCAGTTGCTCGGCGGCCGGGTTCATGTAGAGGATGCAGCCGTCCACATCGGTGGTAATCACGGCATCGCCGATCGATTCGAGCGTGGTCTGCGCCCGCTCTCGCTCGATCTGCAGAGCACTGGCGAAGGCCTGGCGTTGCGACAGTAAGCGTGCCGAACGACGCCAGGCCAGGGTAATGAGAAACAGTGCGGTGAGCAGGTTGGTGACCATCAACACCCGCAGCAGCATCCGCGACCCCTCCCCCAACGCGTTGCTGAACGCCTTGGCAGCAGGCGTGACGCCCTCGTTGATGGTCACGATGCGTGCTTTCCATTGCGCCACTTCGGCCTCACTGGCGCTGCCTTGGGTGAAACCGGCGTGCATCTCGCGCGCGACCCCATCCAACTGTCGCAGGTAGTCGTCACCGGTGTTCCAGTAGTCGATGGCCCGTTCCATGTAGCTGATGTGGCGGAAGTTCTTGTAGAACCAGATGATCCGGTTGACGTCATCGGGATGATTGCCGCCCTGCAGAATGCCGGTACGGGCAGCCTCTATATCCGGCACGGGCTGATCGAGGGCGACTCGCAACTGACGGTCACCCTGAGGGATGGCGATGGCTTGGTGATAACGCTGGAACACCTGCTCGTCACGGTTTTGCGCGTACAGGCTGAGAAAGTAGATGGCGTCCTTCTGCGCCTTGGACCACAGGCTCTCGCCCGCCACGTAAGCACGCATGGCCGAGAGTGAATACAAACTGAGGCTGCCCAAGAGCACTTGGAAAACCACTACAGCGACGAAGGGCCAGATGATCCCCAGCAGCCTTGGCGCTTCGAGCGTCCGATTTCCCTTCATGTAGTCCCTGCCCACCGCACAGATGGCACTAATTGCCCCAGACCAGCACAGCGTAGGCCATTGGCCAGCCACAAGCCACAAGACACGCACCGCGCACGATCACAGGGGTAGGTTCGGTGCCGTTCAGGTCTGCTGCAGGTGGCCGTACAACTTGGCGTACAGGCCGCCTTCGGCGATCAGTTGCTGGTGGTCGCCGTCCTCGGCCACGCGACCGCCGTCGAACACCAGCACGCGATCGGCCTGCTTCACCGCCGACAGGCGGTGGGCAATGATCAGGGTGGTGCGACCACTGAGGAAGCGTGCCAGGGCCTGATGCAGGTTGTACTCGGTCGCCGCATCGAGGGCCGAGGTGGCTTCGTCGAGAATCACCACCTTCGGCTCGGCCAGCACCATGCGCGCAATCGCCAGACGCTGGCGCTGACCGCCGGAAAGGCGCACCCCGGAACGACCGACCACGGCGTCCAGCCCTTGCGGCAAAGCGGCGATGGTGGCGTCGAGCTGCGCAATGCGCAGCGCTTGCCAACAGGCCTCGTCGCTGCATTCGCGCCCCATGGTCAAGTTGGCGCGCACGCTGTCGTTGAACAGCGAGGGATGCTGCAGCACCACAGCCACCTGCTCGCGCAGGGTTTCCAGGCCGATCTCCTGCAGACTGGCGCCACCGAAGCGGATGGTCCCGGCCTGGGCGCTGTAGAGCCCGAGCAACAACTGCACCAGGGTGCTCTTGCCGCCACCGCTGGCACCGACGATGGCGACCTTCTCGCCTGGCGCGATCGACAGGTTCAAGTGCTCGAGCACGGGCTCGTCGGCATAGGAAAACTGCAGGTCGCGCACCTCGATCCCCACGGTCTGCTGACCGCTGAACGGATCGCAGGCACTGGGATAATCCGGCTCGTCCTCACGCGCCAATAGCTCGTTCAGCCGGCTCAGCGCGCCACCGGCGGCGTAGTAGGCATATTGCAGGTTGAGCAACTGCTCCACCGGACCGATCATGAACCACAGGTAGCTGAACACCGCCAGCATCTGCCCGATGGACAGATCCGAGAACAGCACCGTGAGCATGGCGGCCGCGCGGAAGATGTCGATACCGAACTGAAACAGCAAGCCGCTGGCGCGGCCGCTGGCATCGCTCTTCCACTGCGAGGCCACCGCATAGTCACGTACTTCCCGCGCGCGCAGGCCGAGGCGGCCTAGAAAATAGCCCTGGCGGTTGCTGGCGCGGATTTCCTGGATGGCGTCGAGGGTCTCGCTCAAGGCCTGGGTGAAACGCCCCGTACTGTCGTTCTCCAGCTTCTTCAGGTGCTTGACCCGCTTACCCAATTGCACGGTGAAATAGATCACCAGCGGGTTGAATAGCAGAATCAGCAGCGCCAGCTTCCAGTGCATCCACAGCAGGATGGCGGCGGTTCCCGTCAAAGTCAGCATGGCCACCAGGAAGCGGCTCAGGGTTTCGCCGACGAACTTGTCCAGCGTGTCCAAGTCCGTGACCAGGTGCGTGGTGACCGTGCCGCTGCCCAGGCTCTCATATTCCTTGAGCGAGATGCGCTTGAGGCGCTCGATCAGGCGCACGCGCAGCCGGTAGACGATATCCTTGGCCAACCGCGCGAACTGCCGCGCCTGGATCACGCCAAACGCCAGCGAGGCCAGGCGCAAGCTGAACGTGGCCAGCAGCATCAGACCGATGTAGCCGCCTGCGACCTGCCAGGAAGTCGGTAGCCAGTGGTTCATCCACTTCAGTGCGGTATCGCCATGGCCCAGGAGCACTTCGTCGACCAGCAGCGGCAACAGCAGCGGAATCGGCACGCTGCAGGCGGCGGCGAGGACGGCCACCAGGTTGGCAGTCCACAGCGCCTTGCGGTGATGCAGCGCCAGGCGACGGATTTCCGCCCAGCTCAGTCGATCCGACGCACCGCCGGGCTTCCCCGGCACAGGGTCTGGCGACCCTGGAAGATCAAGCACAGGCGGCCTGCTGCAGCCAGCGGCCCAGCAACGGTTCGAGCTTGTCCAGCGGCTGGTAGCCGTTGGTCAGCAGCGCCAGTTGTCCCTTGCGTTCGGCCAGCAGCGTCGGAAAGCCGGCGATGCCCAGGTCCTGCACCCAGGAAAAGTCGGCCGCCGTCTGGGCACGGGTATCGGCACTGGAGAACGCTGCCGCGAAGGCCTCGCGCGCGTAGCCGGCCTGCTCGGCCAAATCCACCAATTGCGGGGCACGGGTCACATCCAGCGCCTGTTCGTAGAATGCGCGCTGAATCAGTTCGAGCAGCGTCCAGACATCCGCACACTGCACTCCACGCGCGGCGACCAGCGCACGGCAGGCCGGCTCGGTGTCGTAGACGAACCCGTCGGGCATGGCGCCATCGAAGCGGAACGGCTGACCGGTCGCCTCGGCCACCGCTTGCCAATGCTCGAGGATGTACTGGCGGGTCGCGCTATCCAGGGCGCTACTGCCACTGCGCAGCCCCCCGACCACCAACTGCGTCTGCACCCCAGCGTCCTGCGCCTGGGCGATCAGCGCCTGGGCCACGGGCGCGAAGCCCCAGCACCAGGAACACATCGGGTCCATCACGTAGAGCAGGCGTGCCGTCATGCCTCAAACCTCGGCTTTGTAGTTGTGCCCGATCGGATGCGGCAAGTTGCGCGCCTTGGCCAGCTCGATCTGCTTCTGCCGGTCGATGGCACTGCGCCGAGTCTTCTCGCTGAGGCTGTCCCAGCAGTGCGGGCAGCTCACCCCTGGCGAATAATGTTCGGACTCACGATCCTTGGCGTCGATCGGGTGGCGGCAGGCGTGACACTGATCGTACTCGCCCTCGGACAGGTCGTGGCGCACGGTGACCCGATTGTCGAAGACGAAGCAGTCGCCATCCCACAGGCTCTGCTCCTGAGGCACTTCTTCGAAGTACTTCAGGACGCCGCCTTTCAAATGATAGACCTCTTCAAAACCCTCGCCGAGCATATAGCTGGAGGCTTTCTCGCAACGGATGCCACCGGTGCAGAACATCGCCACTTTCTTGTGCTTGCTCGGGTCGAAGTTGGCCTTGATGTACTCGGGAAACTCGCGGAAGGTCTCGGTCTTCGGGTCGATGGCGCCCTTGAACGTGCCGATGGCCACTTCATAGTCGTTGCGGGTGTCGATCAGCAGCACTTCAGGGTCGCTGATCAGCGCGTTCCAGTCCTTGGGCTCGACGTAGGTGCCGACCTGGCGGTTCGGGTCAACACCCGGTACGCCCAGGGTGACGATCTCTTTCTTGAGCTTGACCTTGGTGCGGTAGAACGGCTGCTCGTCGCAGTAGGACTCCTTGTGGTCGACATCCACCAGGCGCGCATCGCTGCGCAGCCAGGCCAGCAGGCCATCGATGCCTTCGCGGGTGGCCGAAACGGTGCCGTTGATACCTTCGTGGGCCAGCAGCAAGGTGCCTTTGACGCCGTTGTCGAGCATGGCCTTGAGCAGGGGCTCACGCAGTTCGACGAAGTCATTCAGGGTGACGAACTTGTACAGCGCCGCCACGACGATCGGTTGGGACATGACTCATGTTCTCCTGGTGGTCACCCTCGTAAGGGGCGGACCGGGTTTGACAAAAAGCAGAGGGCCGCAAAGCGGCCCTCGGATGACGCGGATTCTACCAGAACGACAAGCAGGTTTCAGTGCCCGCCGCCTGCACACACCGGAGAGGCCGGCGCCACGCCCACTTGCGCCCACTCTTGCGGCGTGTAGGTGTGAATGGCCAGGGCATGGATTTCACCCATCAGCTCACCCATGCTGGCGTAGACCTTCTGGTGACGTTTGACGCTGTTCAAGCCAGCGAACTGCTCGCTGACCAGCACCGCCTTGTAATGCGTCTCCTGCCCACGACTGTGCATGTGACTCTCGTTCAGCACCTGCAAGTGCAGGTCGCCGAGCTCGGCCAACTGGCGTTCGATGCGTTGCTGCATGCTCATCGCGTCAGGCTCACTTCTTCGCTGGCGCGGCGGCCTTGCCGGCGTTCGGGTCCAGCTCCTTGGTCATGTCGTCCAGCAGCTTGTTGACCACCGGCACGGCAGGCTCGAGGCTCTGCTGGGTCAGCTGGGCCGATTGCTGGGTGACTTTCGGCATTTCCTGGAGGACTTTCTTGCCCAGCGGCGACTCGTAGAACTTGACCAGGTCCTTGAGCTCTTGCTCGGTGAAGGTCGCGGTGTACAGATTGACCATCTGCGGCTTGAGCTTCTTCCAGCCGATGGCGCTGTCCAGCGCAGCATTGGCCTTGGCCTGGTAGCTGGCCAGCACCGGCTTCTTGGAGTCCGGCGCTTTGGTCTGGGCGAAGCGCTGGGCGAACATCTGCTGAACCTGCATGTAGACCGGAGTGCCCAGCTTGTCGGCACTGGCCAGGCTCAGGAACTTCTCGGCGGCGGCGTTGTGGCTTGGAGTGGCGGCGAGGACCTGGCCACTGGCACAGGCCAGGGCGACGGCGGCAAAGAGGACACGAAGACGGGTCATTGCAATTCCTTCATGAAAGGGTGAGGCGGATACCTCGGAGTCGAGCATTCTGCGCCGCTGCGGGCGTTGTGCTCAAGTGGCAGGACGAGCGATTGAACCGCTCGGACGAAACAGGACCTAAACTGCGATTTCGTTCTACAAAGGAGTGAACGCAGCATGAGCCGTATCGAGACAGACAGCCTGGGCCCGGTCGAAGTTCCTGAACAGGCCTACTGGGGCGCGCAGACTCAGCGCTCGCGGGTCAACTTCGCCATCGGCCAGCAGCGCATGCCCTTGCCCGTGCTGCATGCCCTGGCACTGATCAAGAAAGCGGCGGCGCGGGTCAATGACCGCAACGGCGACCTGCCAGCCGACCTCGCACGGCTGATCGAGCAGGCGGCCGACGAAGTGCTGGCGGGCAAGCACGACGATCAGTTCCCCTTGGTCGTGTGGCAGACCGGCAGCGGCACCCAGAGCAACATGAATGTCAACGAAGTGATCGCCGGGCGGGCCAACGAGCTGGCGGGCAAGGGCCGCGGCGGCAAGCTGCCGGTGCACCCGAACGACCACGTCAACCGCTCGCAGAGCTCCAACGACTGTTTCCCCACCGCCATGAGCATCGCTGCCGCCCAGGCCGTGCAGACGCAACTGCTGCCGGCCATCGCCGAACTGTCGTCGGGACTGGCGGAGCTCTCGGCGCGCCATTCGCAACTGGTCAAGACTGGCCGTACGCACATGATGGACGCCACGCCGATCACCTTCGGCCAGGAAGTGTCGGCCTTCGTCGCCCAGCTCGACTACGCCCAGCGCGCAATCCGCGCCACCCTGCCGGCAGTCTGCGAGCTGGCCCAGGGCGGCACCGCCGTGGGCACCGGCCTGAATGCTCCCCAAGGCTTTGCAGAAGCCATCGCCGCCGAGCTGGCGGCGCTGTCCGGCCTGCCCTTCGTCACCGCGCCGAACAAATTCGCCGCCCTCGCCGGCCACGAGCCGCTGACCAGCCTGGCGGGCGCCCTGAAGACGCTGGCCGTGGCATTGATGAAGATCGCCAATGACCTGCGCCTGCTCGGCTCCGGGCCACGCGCGGGGCTCGCCGAGGTCCGTCTGCCGGCCAACGAGCCAGGCAGCTCGATCATGCCAGGCAAGGTCAATCCGACTCAGTGCGAAGCGCTGTCGATGCTCGCCTGCCAAGTGCTGGGCAACGACGCCACCATCGGTTTCGCCGCCAGCCAGGGGCACCTGCAGTTGAACGTGTTCAAGCCGGTGATCATCCACAACCTGCTGCAGTCGATCGAACTGCTGGCCGACGGCTGCCGCAACTTCCAGCAGCACTGCGTGGCCGGTATCGAGCCGGACGCCGAGCAGATGGCGGCGCACCTGGAACGTGGATTGATGCTGGTGACCGCGCTCAATCCACACATCGGCTATGACAAGTCGGCGGAAATTGCCAAGAAGGCCTACAGCGAAGGCAAGACCTTGCGCGAAGCGGCGCTGGAGTTGCAGTACCTGAGCAATGAAGAGTTCGACCAGTGGGTACGGCCGGAGAACATGCTGGCACCGGGCGGCAAGGGCTGACCCGCTGTCGACGTCGTCCGGATCGTGCGGTTGCCTGCGATCAGGACGACGGTCGGCGTCGCCCTCGGGCCCGCCACCCTGCCACCAACGACGGCCCCAACGCCACCAGCGCGGACCCCACGACCACGGTCACCGCGCCGAAGTACCCCAGCGCATTGATGTCCTCGGCATGCACGTAGTCAGGCCATACCCAGGCCGCTCCGGCCACCGCCACGAAGGTCACCAGCGGCGTCAGCGCCAAGGTCGCACTGACCCGCGAAGCCTCCCAGTGCGCCAGGGCCTCGGCGAAGGCGCCGTAGGCCACCAGGGTGTTCAAGCAGCAGGCCAGCAGCAGCCAGCCCTGCACCGGCGTCAACTGCAAGGCTTCCAGAGGCTGTACCCAAGGCGTCAGCAACGCCGCGCAGCTCAGGTAGATGACCATCATCACCTGTTGCGAATGCCAGACCGTCAGCAGTTGCTTCTGGCTCAGGGCATAGAACACCCAGATGCTGGTGGCCAGGAGGATGGTCAGTACCCCCGTGGTGTAGGCACCCAGCGATGTCAGCAACTCTTCCAGGCGTTGGTTGAAGAACAGCCCGAACCCGGCCAGCAGCACCAGCAGACCGAGCCCTTGGCCGACACTGAAACGCTCTTTGAAGACGAAAACGCTGGCCACCAGCAGCAGCACCGGCCCCAACTGCACCACCAGTTGCGCCGTGCCGGGACTGAGCAGCTTGAGCCCGACCAGGTACAACACGTAATTGCCCATCAGCCCACAAACGGCCACCACCACCAGCCCAAGCCGCTTGCGCCCCAGCCCCCGAAACATCGGCAAACGCCGGCTGGCCGCCAGCCAGGCGAACAACAGCCCGCCAGACACGAGCAAGCGATACCAGGTGACCGTGACCGGGTCCATGACCAGCAGTACCTGCTTGAGTTTGATCGGCAGAATGCCCCAGAGCAGCGCGGTCAGCAGCGCCAGCGAAAAACCGCGGACCCAGCGTCCGGAAGAAGTGTGCATAGCGTCCTCGATAAGGGAGCAGCGGCAAGCGGCAAGCGGCAAGCGGCAAGCGGCAAGCGGCAAGCGGCACAGCGTGCACCGCCACTCAACGCCAGGCAATAGCTTGAAGCTTGGAACTTGCCGCTTGAAGCTTGGAACTTGAAGCTCGCCGCTATTTCTTGTGCTTGGCGAACGCAGCCTCCAGGGCTTCGTTGAGTGTGCGCAGCACCTTGACCCGGGCCCAGCGCTTGTCGTTGGCTTCCACCAACGTCCAGGGCGCGATCTCGGTGCTGGTGCGGTCGACCATGTCACCCACCGCCTCGGCATACACATCCCACTTGTCGCGGTTGCGCCAGTCCTCTTCGGTGATCTTGTAGCGCTTGAACGGGATCTGCTCGCGCTCCTCGAAGCGCTCCAGTTGCGTCTGCTGATCGATTGCCAGCCAGAACTTCACCACCACCACGCCGGCGTTGCTCAACTGCTCTTCGAAATCGTTGATCTCGCCGTACGCGCGCATCCAGTCGGCCGGGCTGCAGAAGCCTTCGACGCGCTCCACCAGCACCCGTCCATACCAAGAACGATCGAAAACGGTGAACTTGCCGCGCGCCGGCACGTGTCGCCAGAAGCGCCACAGATAGGGCTGGGCGCGCTCTTCTTCGGTGGGTGCGGCGATCGGCACGATGCGGTACTGGCGCGGATCCAGGGCGGCGGCGACGCGGCGGATGGCACCGCCCTTGCCTGCCGCGTCATTGCCCTCGAACACGGCCACCAAGGCGTGTTCGCGCATGCGCTTGTGGCGTAGCAGGCCGGCCAGACGCGCCTGCTCGGCCACCAGCTGCTCCTGGTAGTCCTGCTTGTCCAGGCGTCGGGTCAGGTCCAGCGCACCCAGCAGGCTCATGTGGTCGATGCTGCGGCCCAGCGGCGCGACGTTGGCCTGGCGCGTGTTCTTGGCGTTGGCCAGCGCCGCCTGCAGGCTCTCCAGCAGGATGCGCCCGACGGCCAGTGCACGGTAATTGGGGTCGACACCTTCGATCACATGCCAGGGCGCATAGTCGCGGCTGGTGCGGCGCAACACACGCTCGCCGAAGCGCACGAAGCGGTCGTAGGTCTGCGACTGCTGCCAATCCAGCGGGCTGATGCGCCAACTGTGCAGCGGATCGTCGCGCAGGGTCTTGAGTCGGGCCTTCATCTGTTTCTTGGACAGGTGGAACCAGAACTTGATGATCACCGTGCCTTCGTCGCAGAGCATCTGCTCCAGACGCTCGGCACCATTGATGGCCTGGTCGAGCACCGCATCCTTGAACTGACCGTGGACCCGGCCCTGGATCATCTGGCTATACCAGTTGCCGAAGAACACGCCCATCCGCCCCTTGGGCGGCAGCGCACGCCAGTAGCGCCAGGCCGGGGGCCGGGCCAGCTCCTCGTCGGTCTGCTGGTCGAAGGTGCGCACCTCGATCATCCGCGGATCCATCCACTCGTTGAGCAGCTTGACCGTCTCGCCCTTGCCAGCGCCCTCGATGCCATTGATCAACACGATGACCGACAGCCGCGCCTGCTGCTTGAGCTCGAACTGCGCCTCGAGCAGGGCCTCGCGCAGTGCGGGCACCTCGGCGTCATAGGTGTGCTTGTCGATGCTGTGACCGATTTCCGCGGATTCGAACATGGAGGGCTCCTTCACTGGACCGGCCTAAGCTACAAGCTGCGAGCGGCAAGCTGCAAGAAAAAGCGCGGCGTGCCACTATTGGCGCTTTCCCGCAGTTTGAAGCGCGCTGCTTGCAGCGCTCAGAGGCCATGTCCGATAACGCCCCTCTCCAGCACGCCCAGATCGACTGGGATGCGCAAGGCCGCCCCCATTCGCGGCAGTACGACGACGTCTACTTTTCCAAGAACGAAGGCGTGCATGAAACGGTGTACGTGTTCCTGGAGCGCAACCACCTGGCTCAGCGCTTTGGCGCATTGGGCGCGCACGACTGCCTGGTGATCGGCGAGACCGGTTTTGGCACCGGCATGAATTTCTTCTGTGCCTGGCAGTTGTTCGATCAGACTGCCCAGGCCGAAGCACGCCTGCATTTCGTCAGCGTCGAGAAATATCCGCTGACCCGCGCCGACCTGGCCCGCGCCGCCGCGCTATGGCCGGAGCTGTCGGCCTACAGCGACGCATTGCTGGCACAGTACGTGGCCATTCATCCGGGCTTTCAGCAGTTCAGCTTCGATCAGGGTCGCGTCACCCTGACCTTGTTGGTCGGCGATGCCCTGCAGCAGCTACCGCTGCTCGATGCGCGCGTCGATGCCTGGTTCCTCGATGGCTTCGCCCCGGCGAAGAACCCGGACATGTGGACGCCCGAGCTGTTCGCACAACTGGCCCGCCTCTCACAGCCAGGTACCACCCTGGGCACTTTCACCACCACGGGGTGGGTACGCCGCAGTCTGCTGGCGGCCGGGTTCGCCATGCGCAAGGTGCCGGGGCTGGGCAAGAAATGGGAGGTGATGGGCGGCGAGTTCGTCGGGACGCCCGACGATCCGCACGCCGCGCCCCCTCCGCGCCCTGGTATGCCCGTCCTGCGGCGGTCCGAGGACCTCTGCAAGCCCTGGTGATCGGCGCTGGGCTGGCCGGCTGCGCCAGTGCCGCCAGCCTGGCGGCGCGGGGTTGGCAGGTCGAGGTGCTGGAGCGCCATGACGCTCCGGCCCGCGAGGCGTCCGGCAATCCGCAGGGCGTGCTGTACCTCAAGCTCTCGGCCCATGGCACAGCCCTGTCACAGATGATCCTTTCCGGTTTCGGCTACACCCGACGCTGGCTCGAGCGGCTGCAACGCGGTCGCGACTGGGACGACTGTGGCGTGCTGCAACTGGCCTTCGATGCCAAGGAGCGCGCGCGTCAGGGCAAGCTTGCAGCCGCCTTCGACAGCCGCTTGCTGCATGGGGTCGAGCGCGAACAGGCCCAGGCCATCGCGGGCATCGACCTGGCCAGTGGCGGCCTGTTCTATCCCGAGGGCGGCTGGGTGCACCCGCCGGCGTTGTGCCAGGCGCAATTGCAGCACCCACGCATCCGCCTGCTGACCCACCGCAGCGTGCTGGAACTGCGCCGGGACGCGGGCCTGTGGCAGGCCTGGGACGGCGAGCAGTTGCTGGCCAGCGCACCGCTGGTGGTCTTGGCCGGTGCCGCCGAGGTGCGTCAGTTCCCAGCCTGCGCCGAACTGCCACTCAAGCGCATTCGCGGACAGATCACCCGGGTGCCGCTCACCCCGCGCAGCCAATCCTTGAGTACCGTGGTCTGTGCCGATGGCTACGTGGCCCCGGCGCGTCACGGCGAACATACCCTCGGCGCCAGTTTCGATTTCCACAGCCAGGACCTCGCCCCCACGGCCGCCGAACACGCCAGCAACCTGGCACTGCTGCAGGCGATTTCCCCAGACCTGGCGCAACGCCTGGGCGCCGCCGAGCTGGATCCGACCCGCTTGCAAGGGCGTGCCGCCTTCCGTTGTACCAGCCCCGACTACTTGCCGATCGTCGGCCCCCTGGCCGATCCCGGCGCGTTCGCCGACACCTATGCCGTGCTGGCCAAGGACGCTCGCCAGGTCCCCGCCATCGACTGCCCCTGGCTGGATGGCCTGTACGTCAACACCGGCCATGGCTCTCGCGGCTTGATCACCGCGCCCCTGAGCGGCGAGCTGATCGCCGCCTGGGCCAGCGGTGAACCCCTGCCGCTACCGCGCGCCGTGGCCGAAGCGTGCCACCCGAACCGCTTCGCCTTGCGCAAGCTCATTCGTGGGAAGTAACCGCCCTCAGTGCCGAACGCCACTCGTCGCTTATAACGGATCGATCTAAAACTCTGCTAATTCACCTGGGTCAGTTCCTTAAGGTGCCCCATGGGAGGGCACTTTTCCCCAACGGCAAAACCGGTAAGGACTTATGTGCGGATTAGCAGGAGAGTTGCGTTTCACCCCCCTCGACCAAGCCCCTCGCCCGGCGGACCTCGCCGCGGTGGAGCGCATCACCCACCATCTGGCGCCCCGTGGCCCCGATGCCTGGGGCTTCCACAGTCAGGGGCCTATCGCCCTCGGTCACCGACGACTGAAGATCATGGACTTGTCCGACGGCTCGGCGCAGCCGATGGTCGACAACACCCTGGGCCTGTCGCTGGCGTTCAACGGCGCCATCTACAACTTCCCTGAACTGCGCCAGGAACTGCAGGACCTGGGTTACAGCTTCTGGTCCGACGGCGACACCGAGGTGCTGCTCAAGGGTTACCACGCCTGGGGCGCGGCGCTGCTGCCCAAGCTCAACGGCATGTTCGCCCTGGCCATCTGGGAGCGCGACAACCAGCGCCTGTTCCTGGCCCGCGATCGCCTGGGCGTCAAACCGCTGTACCTGTCGCGCAACGGCGAGCGCCTGCGCTTCGCCTCGACGCTGCCCGCGCTGCTCAAAGGCGGCGACATCGATCCGATGCTCGATCCAGTGGCCCTCAACCATTACTTGAATTTCCATGCCGTGGTCCCAGCGCCGCGCACCCTCCTGGCCAACGTGCAGAAGCTCGAGCCGGGCACTTGGATGCGCGTCGACCGGCACGGCGAGGTAGAGCGCCAGACCTGGTGGCAACTGCAGTACGGCCCCAAGCCCGAGGAGCGCGAACTCGACCTGGAAGGCTGGACCACCCGCGTACTGGATGCCACCCGCGAAGCGGTCGCCATTCGCCAGCGCGCCGCAGTCGATGTCGGCGTGCTGCTCTCCGGCGGTGTCGATTCGAGCTTGCTGGTCGGCCTGCTGCGCGAAGTGGGCGTAGAGGATCTGTCGACCTTCTCCATCGGTTTCGAAGACGCCGGCGGCGAGCGCGGCGACGAATTCCAGTATTCGGACCTGATCGCCCGGCACTACGGCACCCGTCATCACCAGTTGCGCATTGCCGAGCACGAGATCATCGATCAACTGCCTGCCGCCTTCCGCGCCATGAGCGAGCCGATGGTCAGCCACGATTGCATCGCCTTCTACCTGCTCTCGCGGGAAGTGGCCAAGCACTGCAAGGTGGTACAGAGCGGCCAGGGCGCCGACGAACTGTTCGCCGGCTATCACTGGTATCCCCAGGTCGATGGCGCCAGCGACGCCTTCGGCGCCTACCGTAATGCCTTCTTCGACCGCAGTCATGACGAGTACCGCGAAACGGTGCAGGCGCCCTGGCTGCTGGACAACGACGCGGCCGGCGATTTCGTCCGTGAACATTTCGCCCGCCCGGGCGCGCCGGATGCCGTGGACAAGGCCTTGCGCCTGGACAGCACGGTGATGCTGGTCGACGATCCGGTCAAGCGCGTCGACAACATGACCATGGCCTGGGGCCTGGAGGCGCGCACGCCGTTCCTCGACTACCGCCTGGTGGAACTCTCTGCACGCGTGCCAGCGCGCTTCAAGCTGCCGGACGGCGGTAAACAGGTGCTCAAGCAGGCCGCGCGGCGGGTCATTCCGCACGAAGTGATCGACCGCAAGAAGGGCTATTTCCCGGTCCCCGGCCTCAAGCACCTGGAAGGCGCCACATTGAATTGGGTACGCGAACTGCTCACCGACTCGAGCCAGGATCGCGGCCTGTTCAACCCCGCGATGCTCGATCGCCTGCTGAGCAATCCCCAGGGTCAGCTCACGCCACTGCGCGGCTCGAAGCTGTGGCAGTTGGCAGCCCTGAACCTGTGGCTCAGCGAACAAGGAATCTGATCCGATGAAACCCCAAAGTGCCTATGAACAGCGCTTGCTGCGCGGTCAGGCGCCTTCCTACGAGCGCCTGCAGGCGCGTCTGGCTGGAGATGGCAGCGAACCGCACGATCAGCCACGCGCCGTGCACTGCGGTTGGGGCAGGCTGCTGATCGGCCACACCTACCCGGACCCGGCGCAACTGGCCCAGGCGCTGCTGGAAGAGCAAGCCGGCGAGCGCGACATCGCCCTGTACGTTGCGGCGCCTCACCAGTTGTTGGCCCAGGCACCGCAGCAGTTGTTTCTCGACCCGTCCGACACCTTGCGCCTGTGGTTCAGCGACTACCGCCCGGCCCAGCGTGTGTTTCGCGGCTTTCGTATCCGTCGGGCGCAGAACGACGCGGACTGGCAAGCGATCAATGCGCTGTATCAAGCGCGCGGCATGATGCCGGTGGTGCCCGAACTGCTCACCCCGCGCCATCTGGGCGGCCCGGTCTATTGGATCGCCGAGGACGAAGACTCCGGTGCGGTGATCGGCAGCGTCATGGGCCTGAACCACAGCAAGGCGTTCGATGACCCTGAACACGGCAGTAGCCTCTGGTGCCTGGCGGTCTCACCGCAGTGCAGCCGCCCGGGTGTCGGCGAAGTGCTGGTGCGACACTTGGTGGAGCACTTCATGAGCCGTGGCCTGGCCTACCTGGACTTGTCCGTGATGCACGACAACCGCCAGGCCAAACGGCTTTACGACAAGCTTGGCTTTCGCAACCTGCCGACCTTCGCCGTCAAGCGCAAGAACGGCATCAACCAGGCGCTGTTCCTCGGCCCAGGCCCTGAAGTAGGGCTCAATCCCTATGCCAAGATCATCGTCAACGAAGCACTGCGCCGGGGCATCGAGGTGCAGGTGGACGACGCCAACGCCGGTTTGTTCACCCTGAGCCTGGGTGGACGTCGGGTGCGCTGTCGCGAGTCGCTGAGCGACCTCACCAGCGCGGTGACCATGACCTTGTGCCAGGACAAACGCCTGACCCGCCAGGTGTTGCACGCGGCGGGCCTGCAAGTGCCCGCCCAGCAACTGGCAGGCAGTGCCGACGACAACCTGGCGTTTCTCGAAGAGCACGGCTCACTCGTGGTCAAGCCGGTGGACGGTGAGCAAGGCCAGGGCGTGGCCGTCGACTTGCGCGCGTTCGACGAGGTTTCCCAGGCCGTCGAACAGGCGCGTCAGTTCGACAGCCGAGTGCTGTTGGAGAGCTTCCACGCCGGACTCGATCTGCGCATCCTGGTGATCGGTTTCGAGGTGGTGGCCGCAGCCATTCGCCATCCCGCCGAGATCATTGGCGACGGGACGCACAGCATCCAGGCGCTGATCGAGGCGCAGAGCCGCAGGCGTCAGGCCGCCACCGGCGGCGAGAGCCGCATTCCCATGGACGAGGAAACCGAACGCACGGTGCGTGCGGCAGGCCTGGGCTTGGCCGATGTGCTGCCGGCCGGGCAGCGCCTGGCAGTGCGCCGCACCGCCAACCTGCACACCGGTGGCACGCTGGAGGACGTCACCGAGCGTCTGCACCCGGTGCTGGCGGACGCGGCCGTGCGTGCCGCCCGAGCCCTGGAAATTCCGGTCGTGGGCCTGGACTTCATGGTCCGCGATGCACAGCAGCCGGACTACGTCATCATCGAGGCCAACGAACGCGCCGGGCTCGCCAACCACGAACCACAGCCTACTGCGGAGCGATTCGTGGATCTGCTGTTCCCGCACAGCCAGGCCCTGACCTGAATCAATGGCGGTTCATCGCGGATACACCACAACGTGTAGCAGCGGCATCGGGCCGCTGCGCCTCAGCCGCGCTGAACCGATCGCACACACCAAGGAGTACCCATGTCCGAACGCCTCCCCGAACCTGACTTGGACTACCTGAAGAAAGTCCTGCTGGAGATGCTCGCCATTCCCAGCCCCACCGGGTTCACCGACACCATCGTGCGCTACGTCGCCGAACGCCTGGACGAACTGGGCATTCCGTTCGAGCTGACCCGCCGCGGCACCATCCGCGCCACCCTCAAAGGTCGCCAGAGCTCGCCCGACCGTGCCGTGTCCGCGCACCTGGACACCATCGGCGCCAGTGTGCGCCAAGTGCAGGACAACGGCCGCCTGGCACTCTCGGCAGTCGGCCACTGGTCCAGCCGCTTCGCCGAAGGCAGCCGGGTCAGCGTATTCACCGACACCGGCGTGTTTCGCGGCAGCGTGCTGCCCTTGATGGCCAGCGGGCACGCCTTCAATACCGCGATCGACCAGATGCCTGTCAGTTGGGAGCATGTCGAAGTGCGCCTCGACGCCTACTGCACCACCCGCGCCGATTGCGAGGCGTTGGGTATCGGTATCGGCGACTTCGTCGCGTTCGATCCGCTGCCGGAGTTCACCGACAGCGGCCATATCAGCGCCCGTCATCTGGACGACAAGGCCGGCGTCGCAGCATTGCTGGCGGCACTCAAGGCGGTGGTGGAAAGCGGCCAGCAGCCACTGATCGACTGCCACCCGCTGTTCACCATCACCGAAGAGACCGGCTCGGGCGCCGCGGGCGCATTGCCTTGGGATGTCAGCGAGTTCGTCGGTATCGATATCGCGCCGGTAGCGCCGGGGCAAGCGTCCAGCGAGCATGCGGTGAGCGTGGCCATGCAGGATTCGTCCGGGCCCTACGACTATCACCTGTCGCGCCACCTGTTGAAGCTGGCCGGGGACAACGAGTTGCCCGTGCGCCGCGACCTGTTCCGCTACTATTTCAGCGATGCCCATTCGGCCGTGACCGCCGGGCACGACATCCGCACCGCGCTGGTCGCCTTCGGCTGCGATGCCACCCATGGCTACGAACGCACCCACATCGACAGCCTGGCGGCGCTGACCCGGCTGCTGTCGGCCTACCTGCTGAGCCCACCGGTGTTCGCCAGCGACTCGCAGCCGGCCAATGCCTCGCTCGAGCGTTTCAGCCACCAACTGGAACACGACACGCAGATGGGCAGCGACACCCCAGTACCCGCTGTGGACAGCCTGCTCGGCAACAAACTCTGATCCCAGGCGAACCAGGCCGCCCCTGCGGGGGCGGCCTCGGTCCTGCTCACATCACCCGCCGATTACTGCACTACGCGACTTTCCAGTAGCATGCAGCCATCCCTTTTTCAGCCGACAGCGACCATGCTCATTCCCTACGATCAACTCGAAGCCGACACTCTCACCCGCTTGATCGAAGATTTCGTCACCCGTGACGGCACCGACAATGGCGACGACACGCCACTGGAAACCCGGGTACTACGGGTGCGTCAGGCCTTGGCCAAAGGCCAGGCGTTCATTCTCTTCGATATGGAAAGCCAGCAGTGCCAGTTGCTCGCACGCCACGACGTGCCCGCCGAGCTGCTCGATCAGGCCGAGTGACCGGACGCCGGCTCCTGTTCGAGCGCCTGGTCCTTGATGCGCTTGTGGATTTCCGCCCGGTGCACCGCCACCTGGCGCGGTGCGCTGATGCCGAAGCGCACCACCCCGCCTTCGACGGCCATCACCTTGATGCGGATGTTGTCGCCGATGGTGATCACCTCGCCGACTTCGCGTCCCATTACAAGCATGCTCCGATCCTCCAGACCGAGGGAAAATCCGAGCCTGCTCCGGGCCTTGGCGCTTATCAATCAGACCCGTCTTAAATAGACCGACCCTACACCGCAAGGTAAAAAGCCTTACAGACGGCTCCTCAATCCAGCCCTATTGAGACGAGCGCCCCTTGGCGCGCATCTTCACCGCCATGCTCGCCATTTCATCGTAGAGCTTCTCGGGCGCTGCGCATTTGAGGCGCCAGGCCTCACGCCCCGCTTCGTGGGGCAGGATCAGGAACTCGCCCGCCGCCACCTGCGCATGGATATGCTCGGCGATCTGCGCGGCTCTGATGGGCGAGCCTTCCAGCAGCTTGTCGACCTGCGCCTTCATGCCCGGGTTCGGCCCACGGAAGGAATCGAGCAGGTTGGTCTGAAAGAATGACGGGCATACCACATGCACGCCCACGTCCACCTGCCGCAACTCCACCAACAGGCTTTCCGACAGCGCCAGCACGCCAGCCTTGGCCACGTTGTAGTTGCTCATGCCCGGCCCTTGCATGAGCGCGGCCATGGACGCGATGTTGACGATGCGCCCCTTGCTGCGCTCGAGCAGCGGCAGAAACGCCTTGCAGCCCTTGACCACGCCCATGAGGTTGACCGCGATCTGCCAGTCCCAGTCCTCCAGCGACAATTCGGCGAAAAAGCCCCCTGAGGCGACCCCGGCGTTGTTGACGATCACGTCGATTCCGCCGAACTGCGCCTCGCAGGCCTGGGCCAGCGCAGTGAGCTGGCTGTAGTCGCGCACATCGCAGCGCTGCACGAAGCCCTCGCCACCGGCGGCACGCACCTGTTCGAGGGTTTCGCGCAAACCCACCTCGTTGACATCGGCCAGCGCCATGCGCCAGCCCTCGCGCGCCCAGCGCAGGGCAATCTCGCGGCCCAGGCCTGATCCTGCGCCGGTGATCATGATGCGGTCTTGCATGGTGGCTGGCCTTGTGCTGACTGAAGTAGCGCCGAGTCTAATCAACGCGCAGCCGTCGGGCAGGGTTCATCAGGCCAGTGAATGCAGCGGCATGACCCGGCAGTCAGTGCCCTGTGACAGTGTCCACGACACCCGATGGAATCTTTCGCAAGCGGCGCCAGTCGGAGCTTACAAGAGGCCAGCAGTTCGTGGCCCTTGACCCCCAACCATGCAAGGACTCTGTCATGACCACGATCCTCATCATCATCCTCATTCTGCTGCTGATCGGTGGCCTACCGGTCTTCCCCCACTCGCGCAGCTGGGGCTATGGCCCGTCCGGTATCGTCGGCGTGGTGCTGGTCGTGCTGCTGGTACTGTTGTTGCTCGGCAGAATATGACCCACCCGCAGGCCCGTAAATGAAGACGCCCCGCAATGCGGGGCGTTTTCATGGATGCATCACCAAAGAGGAATCAGTGCGAGACAGCGCCTGAAGCACCCAGGCCGGTCTGCGAGCGAACGAACTGCGGGTAGAACAGCGCACGCTCCTCATCGGCCGCCTTGGACTTGTCGGTGATCGAGAAGAACCAGATACCGACGAAGGCGATGAGCATCGAGAACAGCGCGGGATACTCATACGGGTATATGGCCTTCTCGTGACCGAGAATCTGTACCCAGATGGTCGGGCCGAGCACCATCAGGCCCACCGCGCTGATCAGGCCCAGCCAGCCGCCGATCATCGCGCCGCGGGTGGTCAGCTTCTTCCAGTACATCGAGAGCAGCAGTACCGGGAAGTTGCAGCTGGCGGCGATGGAGAACGCCAGGCCTACCATGAAGGCGATGTTCTGCTTCTCGAACAGGATGCCCAGACCGATCGCCAGCACGCCCAAGGCGACGGTGGTGATCTTCGACACGCGGATCTCGTCCTTGTCGTTGGCCTTGCCTTTGCGCCAGACGCTGGCGTACAGGTCGTGGGACACCGCCGAGGCGCCGGCCAGGGTCAGGCCGGCGACCACCGCCAGGATGGTGGCGAAGGCCACCGCCGAGATGAAGCCCAGGAACACGCTGCCGCCCACCGCGTTGGCCAGGTGCACCGCCGCCATGTTGTTACCGCCCAACAGCGCGCCGGTGGCGTCCTTGAAGTCCGGGTTGGTGCTGACCAGCAGGATGGCGCCGAAGCCGATGATGAAGGTGAGGATGTAGAAATAGCCGATGAAGCCGGTGGCATACAGCACGCTCTTGCGCGCTTCCTTGGCGTCGCTGACGGTGAAGAAGCGCATCAGGATATGCGGCAGGCCGGCGGTGCCGAACATCAGCGCAAGGCCCAGCGAGAAGGCCGAGATCGGATCCTTGACCAGACCACCCGGACTCATGATCGCCTCGCCCTTGGCGTGCACCTTGATCGCTTCGGAGAACAGCGTGTTGAAGTCGAAGCCCACATGCTTCATCACCATCAGTGCCATGAAGCTGGCACCGGAGAGCAGCAGCACCGCCTTGATGATCTGCACCCAGGTGGTGGCGAGCATGCCACCGAACAGCACGTACAGGCACATGAGGATACCGACCAGCACCACTGCGACGTGGTAGTCCAGGCCGAACAGCAACTCGATCAGCTTGCCCGCGCCGACCATCTGCGCGATCAAGTAGAACGCCACCACCACCAGCGAGCCGGAGGCCGACAGGGTGCGGATCTCTTTCTGTCCGAGGCGGTAGGAAGCGACGTCGGCGAAGGTGTACTTACCCAGGTTACGCAGGCGTTCGGCGATCAGGAACAGGATGATCGGCCAGCCCACGAGGAAGCCGATGGAGTAGATCAGGCCGTCGTAGCCGGAGGTGAAGACCAGCGCGGAAATACCCAGGAACGAGGCGGCGGACATGTAGTCGCCGGCAATCGCCAGGCCATTCTGAAAGCCGGTGATGCGCCCGCCAGCAGCGTAGTAGTCCGAGGCCGACTTGTTGCGCTTGGAGGCCCAGTAGGTGATGCCGAGGGTGAAGCAGACGAAGGCCAGGAACATGACGATCGCCGAGACGTTCAGCGGTTGCTTGTGCACCTCGCCGGTGATCGCATCGGCAGCCCACACGGCGGGTGCGAAGGCACCGCAGGCAAGTACAGCCAGGGTTTTGGCGTGTCGGATCATTGCTGCGCCTCCTTCAGGATCGCCTTGTTCAGCTCATCGAATTCGCCGTTGGCGCGCCGTACGTAGATGGCGGTGAGGATGAAGGCCGAGAGGATCAAGCCCACGCCCAGGGGGATGCCCCAGGTGATGGACGAACCGGCGCTGATCTTGGCGCCGAGAATCTGCGGGCCATAGGCGATGAGCAGGATGAAAGCGCAGTAGAGGCCGAGCATGATCGCCGAGAGGATCCAGGCAAAGCGCTCGCGCTTGCTGACCAGCTCCTTGAAGCGCGGACTTTCTTGTATCGATCGGTAGATGCTGTCGTTCATTGTTTTTGTCCTAGCAGCAACACAGTAAGGGGAGAACCCGCCTTAACTGTATGCTGCCGGTGGACGTCAACCAGACGACCTTAGTCTTAGATGCAACAGTGTTTTACATGGACTGCAATAAATAAAGGCCGGCGCGCCTGGATCGCGGGTTGCCCACGGTCCAGGCGCGCCGGCCCTGACGGTTACTTGCCCGTCCACTCCTTGACGCGCTCTGGGTGCTTGGCGACCCAGTCTTTGGCTGCCGCTTCAGGCTTGGCGCCCTCCTGGATCGCGAGCATGACCTCGCCGATCTCATCCTTGGACTGCCATTGGAATTTCTTGAGGAACTCGGCCACTTCCGGCGCTTTGGTCGCCAACTCCTTGCTACCGATGCTGTTCACGGTTTCCGCAGCGCCAAACACGCCCTTCGGATCTTCCAGGAACTTGAGTTTCCACTTGGCGAACATCCAGTGCGGCACCCAACCGGTCACCACGATCGGCTGCTGCTTGGCCTCGGCACGCCCCAATTCGGAGGTCATCGCCGCGCCAGAACTGGCCGTCAGCTTGTAACCGGTCAGGTCATAATCCTTGATAGCTTGCTCGGTTTTGATCATCACACCGGAACCGGCGTCGATCCCGACGATTTTCTGCTTGAAGCCGGTGTCGGTCTTGAGGTCGGCGATACTGTTGGCTTTGACGTACTCCGGCACGATCAGGCCAATCTTGGCGTCTTTGAAGTTGGGGCCGTAGTCGACGACGTTGTCCTTGTTCTTGGCCCAGTACTCGCCATGGGTGACCGGCAGCCAGGCCGAGAGCATGGCGTCGAGTTTACCGGTGGCCACGCCCTGCCACATGATGCCGGTGGCAACCGCCTGCAACTTCACGTCGTAACCGAGTTTCTGCTTGATCACTTCGGCGGCCACGTTGCTGGTTGCCACACTGTCGGACCAGCCATCCACGTAACCGATGCTGATTTCCTTGGCCATGGCTTGCCCTGCGCCCATGGCGAGCACCAAAGCACCGGCCACACCCAGGAAACGTCGCGTTCTTTTAATTGTCGCCATCGAAAGCATCCCCTCGTCAGGTCTTGGAGATTCCATCATCGACCTGCCGGACCGCGCGACCTGCTCCATCAACGACCTTCACCGAGCGATCAGCGACAGCACTTGGCCATTAACGTCATCGGGCCGAAGTCTTCTGCGCGATCCTTGCATGCCAAATGCTTGGCGCCGGGCTACTATCCACCGCTTACCCCGATCACTCGCGCCAGACGATGGACCGCTCGATGCCCAGCCCACCCCGCATCCCCCTCTCCTACTGCCTCACCTGCCTGATCGCCGTGCTCGGCCTCGGCGTCCTCTGGTACGGGCTTGGCAGGCCGATCCACCTGCCTGATGCGGCCAGTCCCACGCACAAACTGCAATGCGCCTCCTACACCCCGTTCGACAAGGATCAGTCCCCCTTCGACCAACCCTTCCGATTGCGCCCGGCGCGCATGGACGCCGACCTGGCGCTGCTGGCCGAGCGATTCCAGTGCATCCGCACCTATTCCATGAGCGGTTTGGAAGCCATACCGGCCCTGGCGCGCAAGCATGGCTTGAAGGTGATGCTCGGCGCCTGGGTCAACGCCAACCCGGTGGACACCGACAAGGAGCTGGCGCTGCTGGTCGAAGCGGCCAACGCCAACCCGGACGTGGTCAGCGCGGTGATCGTCGGCAACGAGACGCTGCTGCGCAAGGAGGTCACCGGCCAGCGTCTGGCCGAGTTGATCACGCGGGTGAAAAGTCAGGTCAAGGTGCCGGTCACCTACGCCGACGTGTGGGAATTCTGGTTACAGCATCCGCAGGTGGCGCCAGTCGTGGACTTTCTGACCATCCACCTGCTGCCGTACTGGGAGGACGACCCACGCGGCATCGACGACGCCCTGGCCCACGTCGCCGAGGTACGACGCACGTTCGGCGCGCGTTTCGCGCCCAAGGACATCTTCATCGGCGAGACCGGTTGGCCCAGCGAGGGGCGTCAGCGGGAGACGGCCGAGCCCAGTCGGGTCAACGAGGCGCGCTTCGTTCGCGGCTTCGTCGCGCTGGCCGAGGCCAACGGCTGGCACTACAACCTGATCGAAGCCTTCGATCAACCATGGAAGCGCGCCAGCGAGGGCGCCGTGGGCGGCTATTGGGGGCTGTACGACGCCGACCGGCAAGACAAGGGCGTGCTCGAAGGGCCGGTCAGCAACCTGCCGCTGTGGCCGCAGTGGTGGTTGGCCAGTACCGCACTGGCGGTGCTGATCCTGACCCTAGCCGGTCGCCCGGCACAGACCCGTGCGGCATGGCTGCTGCCGCTGCTGGCCGCCACCGGTGCCGGCTGCCTGGGCCTGTGGGGCGAGCTGGCGCGGACCAACGCGCGCTTTGCCGGAGAGTGGCTCTGGGTGCTGCTGCTGGCGGGGTTGAATGGGCTGGTGCTCTGCCACGGCGCGCTGGCCCTGGCGCAGCGCGACGGCTGGCGTCAGCGTCTGTTCGTCTGGCTCGAGGCGCGTGCCGGTGGGTGGCTGTTGGCGGCCGGATTTGCCGCCGCGGTGAGCATGCTGGCGATGGTCTTCGACGCGCGCTATCGCAGTTTTCCCAGTGCGGCCCTGCTGGTGCCAGCTCTGGTGTACCTGCTACGCCCGGTGCCGACGCGACGGGCTGAAGCGGCGCTGCTGGCCTTGATCGTCGGCGCCGGTATTGCGCCGCAGCTCTATCAGGAGGGCCTGTACAACCCTCAGGCGTGGGGCTGGGCAGCCGTCAGCCTGCTGATGACCGCAGCGCTGTGGCGCAGCCTGCGCACGCGATGAACGACGCGCGACCTGGAAGGACTCAGCCAACGATCACCGATTGGCTGACGTCCATGAGCAAGGGCAGCAACTCCTGCCGCACTCGCTCCACCGGCCAGACACTCAACTGCGCAGTGATATTGATGGCCGCCACCACCTGGAAGTGCACGTTGCGAATCGGTGCCGCGATGCCCACCTGACCGACCAGCACCTGTTCCTGGGTCAGCGAGTAACCCTGCTCGGCGGCCTGGCGGATGCATTGCAGCAACGTCGCCTTGTCCGTTTCCGTCTGCCCGGTGAACGCCGTCGGCACCACCTGTTCCAGGCTGGCCTGCACGCGCTCAGGCGGTAGATCGGCGAGCAGCACCCGGCCGGCCGAGGTGCACCAGGCCGGCATGCGCCGGCCCGGCAGCATTTCGGCGAAGGTCTGGTTCGGCCCCGGCACTCGCAGCACATAGACGATGTCGTGCCCCGACAGCACGCTGAGATTGACCGTGAGGTTGCAGCGCTCGCGAATCAACTTCAACGCGGGCAGCGCGCGGCTGACCAACGGCGAAGCGTTCAGGTAAAGAAAGCCCAGCTCCAGCGCCTTGTGAGTGAGGCTGTAGCGGCGCGAAGACTCATCCTTGGCCAGATAGCCCAGCTCGCACCAGGTATGGGTGAAGCGCTGCGCGGCGCTCTTGGTCATGTCGCAAGCCTGAGCCAACTCTGTCAGCCCCAGCGATGACTGCCCTGCCCGGAACGCTTCCAACACACGGATACCTTTGTCCAAGGTCTCGATGAACTGCGGATGCTGCTGGCGGGTAGCGCGGTCATTCATGTCGGGCGGGTTCCGTAAAAGGAGGAGCAGCTTACCCCATATTGACCCGCACTCCAGCGCGGGGTATACCTAGTATCAATAAACGATAATAAGTATTGCATAGCGATACATGGAGCTTAGTATGGATGACCTCACTGATACCGGCCTAGCCACCCGACCGGCCTGGGAGCTGGCGGCCGAAATCCGCGCCGGGCATCTGTCCGCACGTGAACTGACGCAGGCGTGCCTGGCACAACTGGAGCACTACAACCCAACGCTCAATGCACTGGTCACAGTGGATGCGCAAGGCGCACTCGAGCGCGCCGAGGCCGCCGATCAGCGACAGGCCAAGGGCGAAGCGCTCGGCGCGCTGCATGGCTTGCCGGTGGCGCACAAAGACTCGTTCCTCACCGCAGGCATGCGCACCACGTGGGGCTCGAAGGTCTACGCCGAGCATGTCCCCGATCAGGACTCGCTGATCGTGCAGCGCCAGGCCGCCGCCGGCTCGATCCTGCTGGGCAAGAGCAACCTGCCGGAATTCGGCGCAGGCTCGCAGACCTTCAACGAAGTGTTCGGCGCCACGCGAAACCCTTACGCACCGGAGCTGACCTGTGGCGGCAGCAGCGGCGGATCGGCCGTGGCCTTGGCCACGGGCATGGTGGCACTGGCAGACGGCACCGACATGGGCGGTTCTCTGAGAAATCCGGCGAGTTTCTGCAACATCGTCGGTCTGCGCCCGTCCATCGGTCGGGTGCCGAATGTGCCCAACGCCAACAGCTTCGGCCAACTGACCGTGGCCGGACCCATGGGGCGCTGCGTGGCCGATGTCGCGCTGCTGCTCAGCGTGATCGCAGGCCAACACCCGCGCGACCCCCTGTCGCTGCAGTCGCACACCCATCCACTGACGACGCTGGCAGAGCACGATTTCAAAGGCGCGCGCATCGCCTACAGCCCCGACCTGGGCGGGCTGCCAGTCGATCCACAGGTACGCGCCGTCACCGAGGCTGGCGTGCGACGCCTGGACGAGCTGGGCTGCACGGTCGAACTGGCAGAGCCCGACTTCACAGGCGGCGCACGGGCCTTCCAGGTCTTGCGCGCGCTCACCTATGCCGGCGGCTATGCCGACCTTCTGCAGGGCAATCGCCACCTGCTCAAGGACACCGTGATCTGGAACATCGAGCAGGCCAGCACCTTCACGGCCCAGGATGTGATGGACGCCGAAGCAGTCCGTGCACGGCTGTTCCGAGAGCTGCAAGCGCTGCTGGAGCGCTTCGACTTCCTGGTCGCTCCGGTCAGTCAGGTGCTGCCCTTCCCGGTCGAACAGCCTTACGTGACACAGATCGGCGAGCAGCCGATGCAGACCTACATCGACTGGATGAACAGCTGTTCGCTGATCACCCTGACCGGCCACCCGGCCCTGTCGCTGCCCTGCGGCTTCAGTGAGCAGGGCCTGCCGGTGGGGTTGCAGATCGTCGGCCGCTACCGCGACGAGCAGCGATTGCTGGCGTTCGCGCACGCGCTGGAGTCGATCAACCGTCCCTACACCACTCGCCCGCTGGCGCGTTAACCCGCAACGCCGGTACAGCGCGACAGACGCAGAAACCAACACCGGCTTGATTCCTTTTGACAATGCCAACAACAAATCAAAGGTAGCCACGATGTCCAGTTCCAGTACCCCGCGCGCCCAAGCGCAGCCCCGTGCCCGGCAACCCATAAGGGCTGCCGCCGGCTCATTCCTCGGCACCCTCATCGAGTGGTTCGACTTCTATATCTATGCAACGGCCTCGGCGCTGATCTTCAGCCACGTGTTCTTTCCAGGCAGCAGCCAACTGGTCGGTACCTTGTCGTCCTTCGCCACGCTGGCGGTAGGTTTCGTCGCTCGACCGTTAGGCGGCATCATTTTCGGTCACCTGGGTGATCGCTTCGGACGCAAGTACTCGCTGATCCTGACGCTGGTGCTGATGGGCGTCTCGACGGTGGGCATCGGCCTGTTGCCCTCCTATGCGCAGGCGGGCTTCTGGGCACCGGTGCTGCTGGTGGGCCTGCGTATCTTGCAGGGCATTGCCGTGGGGGGCGAATGGGGAGGCGCGGTGCTGCTGGCCAGCGAGCATGCACCGGAGGGCAAGAAGAGCTTCTACGCCTCGTTCGCCCAGTTGGGCAGCCCGGCGGGGCTGGTGCTGTCGCTGATGGTGTTCCGTTTCATCACCGAGATGCCTGAGGCCGACATGTACGCCTGGGGCTGGCGACTGCCGTTCATCGGCAGCATCGTGCTGCTGTTGCTGGCGTTCGTGATCCGCCGCGGCGTGCATGAGTCACCTGAGTTCGAGGCGCTGGCCCAGCAGGGCCAACCGGCGCAATCGCCGGTCAAGACCGTGGTCCGTGATGCCTGGCCATTGATCCTGCTGGTAATGGGTGCCTGCACCATCGGTATCTCGTCGGCCTACTTTACCAATACCTTCATGATCGCCTACGCCACCCAATACATGGGCATCAAGAGCTCGGTGATCCTCGAATGCCTGTCGGTGGTCGCACTCGTGCAGCTGATCAACCAGCCAATCGCCGCCTGGCTCGCGGACAAAGTGGGTGCAGGTCGCTTCCTGCTGGTGACCTCGGGCATCAGCATACTGGTGCCGTACGTCATGTTCAGCCTCGTCTCCACCGGACAAGGAACGATGATCATCCTCGGCATCGCGCTGGCCAAGGTGTTTTCCTCGGCGTTCTATGCCGTGATCGCCGGCTACATCACCGATGTGTTCCCAGTCGCCCAGCGCTATTCGGGCATTTCGTTGGCCTACCAAGCCTGTGGCGCGCTGATCGGCGGGACCACGCCGATGGTCGGCACCCTGATTGCCGGGCAGGCGGCAGGCCAATGGTGGCCCCTGGCGGTGTTCTACTCGGCGCTGGCGCTGACGTCGTTCCTCTGTGTAGGGGCACTGACACGTCGGCGCAGCGTGCTCGCTCCTGCCGCCGCCTGAGGCGGCGCAAGCTGTTCCCTCAGCCGGCGCGATTTCGCGTGCCGGCATCGCGCACCAGGCGCAGCCCAGCCAGCACCACGGCGAACACGGCCAGGCTGGCCGTGTACAGCACCAAGGCCGACAGCCCGGCCAGCAGCGCCAGCACGGCCAACCACCAGCCTGCGCGCCCGCGCAATACCTGGCTGAGCAGCGCCAGCCCCAGCCCCAGCCAGCCGATCCACTGGAAGTGAATCCACAACCCCAGCATCGAGCGCACCTGGCATTGCCAGTGCGCGGCCGGCACGCTGCACAGGCCCACCCACTGGCTGTCCTCCATCAAGCCGTAGCGCACGCCGTAGCTGGCCGCCAGCCATAACGGCAGCAGCAGCAACAGGGCAATCACAGGCAGCGAACGACTCATGCAAAGCTCCGGGAAAAATGTCATCGGCGCTCAGGATAATCCCCCAGCACCACGGCGCAAGATGCAATACCCTCACCTGCTCAGGATCACAATGACGACCATTGCCGCGCCAGCCACTTTCACGGCAACATCAGCCACCATAAACGATCGCGCGCCAAGCAACTTTGCCATCATCCTGATGGTCCTAGCTCCACACTGCCTTTGCCGTCTCCTGGGGGACTCTCCATGCTTCGACCGTTGCGCCTCGTCGCCCTGCTGTGCGGCCTGCTCCTGGCTGCGGCTGCTTCCGCGCGGGACATAGATCCGGCCACCTACGGCTATCCGCTGACCAACCCGTTCGAAGCGACCATCGCCACGACACCGCCGGACCAACGTCCGACGCTGCCAAGCGATGACGACATCGACCAATCCGACTACAGCCTGACGCTGCGCCCTGAGCGCGAATTCACGCTGCCGGACAACTTCTGGCCGGTGAAGAAGCTGCGCTACCGCCTGGCGCGTCAGGATCACAAGGCGCCGCTGGTGTTCATCATCGCAGGCACCGGCGCGCCCTACAGCAGCACCATCAACGAATACCTCAAGAAACTGTTCTACCAGGACGGCTACCACGTGGTGCAGTTGTCCTCGCCGACCAGCTGGGACTTCATGAGCGCCGCCTCGCGCTTCGCCACCCCCGGCGTCAGCCGCGAGGATGCCGAAGACTTGTACCGGGTCATGCAGGCCGTGCGCGCCCAACATCCGCGCCTGCCGATCAGCGACTTCTACCTCACCGGCTACAGCCTCGGTGCGCTGGACGCTGCGTTCGTCAGCCACCTAGACGAGACCCGTCGCAGCTTCAATTTCAAGCGCGTGCTGCTGCTCAACCCGCCGGTGAACCTGTATACCTCGATCAACAACCTCGACAAGATGGTGCAGACTCAGGTCAAAGGCATCGACCGCAGCACCACCTTCTATGAACTGATGCTGGAAAAGCTCACCCGCTACTTCCAGGACAAGGGCTTCGTCGACCTCAATGACGCCCTGCTGTACGACTTCCAGCAGTCGCGCGAGCACCTGTCCAACGAACAGATGGCCATGCTGATCGGTACTTCGTTCCGCTTTTCCGCCGCCGACATCGCCTTCACCTCAGACCTGATCAACCGCCGCGGCCTGATCATTCCTCCGAAGTTTCCAATCACCGAAAGCACCAGCCTGACGCCGTTCTTCAAGCGCGCCTTGCAGTGCGACTTCGATTGCTACCTGACCGAACAGGTCATTCCCATGTGGCGAGCGCGCACTGACGGCAACAACCTGCTGCAATTGATCGACCAAGTCAGCCTCTACGCCCTGACCGACTATCTGCGCGATAGCCCCAAGATCGCCGTGATGCACAACGCCGACGACGTCATTCTCGGCCCCGGCGACATCGGTTTCCTGCGCAAGGTGTTCGGCGATCGCCTGACCCTCTACCCACACGGCGGCCATTGCGGCAACCTCAACTACCGTGTCAACGCCAAAGACATGCTGGAGTTCTTCCGTGGCTGACAGACTCGTACTTGCCCTCGCCCTGCTCATCAGCACCAGCGCCCTGGCGGCTGAAACCGCCCCGCGCACCAGCGTCATCGAGGCTGACGTGACGGCCGCCCCGACCGTGGAGTCGGACGGCTTCCTCGACCCGATGCGCGAGCTGAAATTCAACCCTGGCCTCGATCAGCGCGAATTCGAGCGCTCCACCTTGGCCGCGCTCAACGTCTACGACCCACTGGAGTCGATGAACCGGCGCATCTATCACTTCAACTACCGCTTCGACCAATGGGTGTTCATTCCAGCCGTCGACGGCTACCGCTACGTGACGCCGCAGTTCGTACGTACCGGCGTAAGCAACTTCTTCAACAACCTGGGCGATGTACCGAACCTGTTCAACAGCCTGCTGCAACTCAAGGGCAAGCGCTCGGCGGAAATCACTGCGCGGCTAATGTTCAACACCTTGATCGGTGTGGGCGGGCTGTGGGATCCGGCGACCAAGATGGGGCTGCCGCGCCAGAGCGAGGACTTCGGCCAGACCCTGGGCTTCTACGGCGTCCCTGAAGGGCCGTACCTCATGCTGCCGATCTTCGGGCCTTCGAACCTGCGCGATACCACGGGCCTGGTGGTGGATTACGTGGGAGAGCGTGAGGCGAATTTCCTCGACGTGGCCGAAACCAGCAGCGATCACCCGGAAATCACTTTGCTCAAAGCGATCGACCGACGCTACTCCACCAACTTCCGTTATGGACAGACCAACTCGCCGTTCGAGTACGAGAAGGTCCGCTACGTCTATACCCAGGCACGCAAGCTGCAAATTGCCGAGTAGATCGGCTGCCGCCTACCAGCGACCCACCCCCGCTTACCACAGGGGTGGCGTCGCTCTCCAAGATTCGACCCGCTCCCCCCTCAGCCCGGCAAACCCAGAAACTGCGACAGCTCACGCCGCTTGGCCAAGGCATCGCTGCGTCCAAGCTCGATCAATTCACTGCAATAGCTGGCCTCGAACAACAGGTAGCTGAGCACCCCGGCGCCACTGGTTTTGGTCGCCCCTGGTCCGCGCAGGAACAGGCGCAATGCGGCAGGCAGTTCCCGTCGGTGACGTGCGGCTATCTCGTCCAGCGGTTGGCTGGGCGCCACTACCAATACCTCGATGGGCGCCAGCCCCAGACGCCGGCCCTCCACATGGCTCGGTATCAGATGGCTCAGGTGATTGAGTCGCTGCAGCAGCTCGATGTCGTCTTCCAGACTATCGATGAAGGTGCTGTTGAGCAGGTGCGCGCCAATTTGCGCCAGGCTCGGCTGTCGACCACTGAACACCCGCGCGCGCTGCACCGGCGACACCGGGCGCTGAGGGTTACCGCTGACGCCCACCACCAGGACGCGGCTGGCCCCCAGATGCAGCGCCGGGCTGATCGGCGCCGACTGACGAACAGCGCCATCCCCGTAGTACTCGTCGCCCAGGCGCACCGGCGCGAACAGTAACGGGATCGCCGAACTGGCCAGCAGGTGCTCGACGCTCAGGGCCGTGGGCACGCCAATACGCCGATGCCGCAGCCACGGCTCGATCGCGCCACGGCCCTGGTAAAAGGTCACCGCCTGGCCCGACTGGTAACCGAAGGCGGTAATCGCTACTGCACGCAATTGCTCGCTGTCGAGGGCGCGACCGATACCGTCCAGATCCAGATGCGCGCGCAGCAGCGTACGCAGGGGACTGCTGTCGAGCAGCGCCACGGGGCTTTGCCGGCCGAGGCCGAGCAGGCCGTGGCCAATGAAGCGACTGGCCTGGCGGATGACCCCGGGCCAGTCGCTGCGCAGCACCAGGTGACTGCGAAAATGTTGCCAGAAGCGGGTCAGGCGCTGCACCGAATCGCCGAAATGCGTGGCCCCGCTGGCCAAGGTCACAGCGTTGATAGCCCCGGCCGAGGTGCCGACGATGACCGGGAAGGGATTGGCCGCACCCACCGGCAGCAGTTCGGCGATACCGGCCAGCACGCCGACCTGATAAGCGGCGCGGGCGCCGCCGCCTGAAAGGATCAGCCCGGTGACGGGAGGTGCGGCCATGGATACCTTCCTGGTTATCGGGAGTCAGCGTTTCTTTTTCTCGTACAAGCGCGGGGCGCCTTCGGGACGCGACTTGAAGCGCCGATGGGCCCACAAGTACTGCTGCGGGCATTCACGTAACACAGACTCGACCCACTGGTTGATGCGCAGGCAGTCGGCCTCTTCGGTCTCGCCTGGGAAGTCCTCCAGCGGCGGATGCACCACCAACCGATAGCCGCTGCCATCTTCCAGGCGTTTCTGAGTGAAGGGGATCACCCGTGCCTTGCCCAGCCGGGCGAACTTGGTGGTGGCGGTAACGGTGGCAGCGGGGATGCCGAACAGCGGCACGAACAGGCTTTGCTTGGTGCCGTAGTCCTGGTCCGGCGCATACCAGATCGCCCGCCCACTGCGCAGCAGCTTGAGCATGCCGCGTACGTCTTCGCGCTCGACCGCCAGGGAATCGAGGTTGTGCCGCTCGCGACCGCTGCGCTGGATGAAGTCGAACACCGGGTTGCCGTGCTCGCGGTACATGCCATCGATGGTGTGGGCCTGGCCCAGCAGCGCCGCGCCGATCTCAAGCGTGGTGAAGTGCACCGCCATGAGGATGGCGCCCTGCCCGTCCTGCTGGGCCGCCTGCAGATGCTCGAGCCCTTCGATGTGGGCCAGCCGCGCCAGTCTTTCTTTGGGCCACCACCAGCTCATGGCCATCTCGAAGAAGGCGATGCCCGTGGAAGCGAAATTGTCTTTCAACAGCTGGCGCCGTTCGTCGCTGGACAGCTCTGGAAAGCACAGCTCCAAATTGCGCGCCGCAATGCGCCGGCGCTCGCCGGCCACGCGATACATCAGCGCGCCCAACAGGCTGCCCAGCCCCAGCAGGGCTCGATATGGCAACTGCACCACCAGCCACAGCAGGCCAAGGCCCAACCACAGGGCCCAGAAACGTGGGTGAAGGAAATAGGGACGAAACCGCGGACGATCCATTGAAGCTTCCGGTAAGACAAAGGCCCGGCATTCTACAACCTTTGGCCGCAGGTTGCGGCCAATCGGTCTTATCGCTATAAGTCAGGGCACTTTTTCCGTTACAAGTCGTCTATGCAGACCATGAGCCTCAACCAGACACCCGACTCCGCCAACGTGTTCCAGCTCAAGGGCAGCATGCTCGCCATCACAGTGCTGGAACTGGCGCGCAACGACCTCCAGGCCCTCGACCGCCAATTGGCGGCGAAGGTCGCGCAGGCCCCCAATTTCTTCAGCAACACACCGCTGGTCCTGGCGCTGGACAAGCTGCCAGCCGACGAAGGCGCGATCGATCTGCCCGGACTGATGCGCATCTGCCGTCACCACGGCCTGCGCACCTTGGCCATTCGTGCCAGCCGCATCGAGGATATCGCCGCCGCGATTGCCATCGACCTGCCGGTGCTGCCGCCCTCCGGGGCCCGTGAACGGCCATTGGAGCCGGAACCGGAAGTGAAGAAGCCAGAGCCCGCTCCCGCGCCGCCGCCTGCCGAACCGGAGGTGCGCCCCACGCGCATCATTACCAGCCCAGTGCGCGGTGGACAGCAGATCTACGCACAGGGCGGCGATCTGGTGGTGACCGCTTCGGTCAGCCCGGGTGCGGAACTTCTCGCCGATGGCAACATCCATGTCTACGGCGCCATGCGTGGCCGCGCATTGGCCGGTATCAAAGGTAATACCCGCGCCAGGATCTTCTGCCAGCAGATGACCGCCGAAATGGTCTCCATCGCCGGTCAATACAAGGTCTGCGAGGACCTGCGCCGCGATCCGCTGTGGGGTTCGGGCGTGCAGGTGAGCCTGGTCGGCGACGTGTTGAACATCACCCGTCTTTAACGGATACTGCCGCCATTTTAAGCGCAACTTTTCCCGTTGCCTTTTTTGCATTTGCTGGGACTTAGGGTCCCATTTATTTAGGGGTGAAACACCTTGGCCAAGATTCTCGTGGTTACTTCCGGCAAAGGGGGTGTGGGCAAGACCACCACCAGCGCCGCCATCGGTACCGGCCTCGCACTGCGTGGCCACAAGACGGTGATCGTCGACTTCGACGTCGGTCTGCGTAACCTCGACCTGATCATGGGCTGTGAGCGCCGCGTGGTGTATGACTTCGTCAACGTGGTCAACGGCGAAGCCAACCTGCAGCAGGCCCTGATCAAGGATAAACGCCTGGAGAACCTGTACGTGCTGGCCGCCAGCCAGACCCGTGACAAGGACGCGCTCACCCAGGAAGGCGTGGAAAAAGTCCTGATGGAGCTCAAGGAGCAGTTCGAGTACGTGATCTGCGACTCCCCGGCCGGTATCGAGAAAGGCGCACACCTGGCGATGTACTTCGCCGACGAGGCCATCGTCGTGACCAACCCCGAGGTTTCCTCGGTCCGTGACTCGGACCGCATGCTGGGCATCCTGTCGAGCAAGTCGCGCCGATCCGAGAACGGTGAAGAGCCGATCAAGGAACACCTGCTGATCACCCGCTACCACCCCGAGCGCGTGGTCAAGGGCGAGATGCTGAGCGTGGCCGACGTCGAAGAGATCCTGTCGATCAAGCTCAAGGGCGTGATTCCCGAATCCCAGGCGGTGCTCAAGGCCTCCAACCAGGGCATCCCGGTCATCCTCGACGACCAGAGCGATGCCGGTCAGGCCTACAGCGACGCCGTCGACCGCCTGCTGGGCAAAGAGAAGCCGATGCGCTTCATCGACGTACAGAAGAAGGGATTCTTCGAGCGCATTTTCGGGAGCAAATAAACCATGAACCTTTTTGACTTCTTTCGTGGCAGACAGAAACAGAGCAGCGCGTCGGTAGCGAAAGAGCGTCTACAGATCATCGTGGCGCATGAGCGCGGCCAACGCAGTGAACCGGACTACCTGCCGGCGCTGCAGAAGGAACTGCTGGAAGTGATCCGCAAGTATGTGAACATCGGCAACGACGATGTGCACATCGAGTTGGAGAACCAGGGCAGTTGCTCGATCCTCGAGCTGAACATTACCCTGCCGGATCGCTGATCCGGTCTAGCACATCGGGGCTGCGTTGCAGCCCATCGCGGGAGGGGTCCGCGCCTTTGGCCAGAGCATCGGCAGGGGCGAAGGCATTGCGCGATGGGCCGCACGCAGCCCCGCTGCTTTGTACAGAGACCCCGCAATGCCGCTGTCGAACATCCACATCCTGCATCAGGATGCTTCCATTCTGGTGATCAACAAACCGACCCTGCTGCTGTCGGTGCCAGGTCGCGCCGAAGACAACAAGGACTGCCTGATCACCCGCCTCCAGGAAAACGGCTATCCCGAGGCGCTGATCGTCCATCGCCTGGACTGGGAAACCTCCGGCATCATCCTGCTGGCCCGTGATGCGGACAGCCACCGCGAGCTGTCGCGCCAGTTCCATGACCGCGAAACCGAAAAAGCCTACACCGCACTGTGCTGGGGTCAACCGGCCTTGGACAGCGGCAGCATCGACCTGCCGCTGCGTTACGATCCGCCGACCAAGCCACGTCACGTGGTCGATCATGAACAGGGCAAGCATGCCCTGACGTTCTGGCGCGTGCTGGAACGCCACGCCGACCACTGCCGCGTGGAGCTGACGCCGATCACGGGCCGCTCGCACCAATTGCGGGTGCACATGCTTTCCATCGGCCATCCGTTGCTGGGCGATCGCCTGTACGCCAATCCCGAGGCCCTGGCCGCTCACGACCGCCTGTGCCTGCACGCCTCGATGCTCAGCTTCACCCATCCGGTGTCCGGCCAGCGGTTGAAGTTCGAGTGCCCCGCGCCGTTCTGAGCGGCCCGTGGCGGGCGGCAAGCGTCAAGAAAAAATGCCGGCACCTCGGCAGACCGCTTGCCCCGCCGACCGTCTTTGCTTGAAGCTTGCAGCTTGCCGCTTGAAGCTCGAATTTGGAGTGAGTTATGCGTGAAGCACTGAACACCGGCCTGATCGACTTTCTCAAGGCCTCCCCTACGCCCTTCCACGCCACCGCCAGCCTGGCCAAGCGCCTTGACGCCGCGGGCTATCAGCGCCTGGACGAGCGTGACAGTTGGGACACGGTGCCGGGCGGGCGCTATTACGTGACCCGCAACGACTCCTCGATCATCGCCGTGCGCCGGGGCAAGCACTCACCGCTGATCGGCGGCATGCGCCTGGTCGGCGCGCACACCGACAGCCCGTGCCTGCGGGTCAAGCCGCAGCCGGAGCTGCAGCGCCACGGGTTCCTGCAATTGGGCGTGGAAGTCTATGGCGGCGCCCTGCTCGCGCCCTGGTTCGACCGCGACCTGTCGCTGGCCGGCCGGGTCACCTTCCGCCGCGACGGCCGGGTGGAGAGCCAACTGGTGGACTTCAAGCTGCCGATCGCCATCATTCCCAACCTGGCCATCCACCTCAACCGGGGGGCCAATGACGGCTGGGCGATCAATGCGCAGAACGAACTCCCGCCGATCCTGGCCCAGGTGGCCGGCGACGAGCGTGTCGATTTCCGCGCTCTGCTCACCGAACAACTGGCCCGTGAGCATGGCCTGATCGCCGATGTGGTGCTCGATTACGAGCTGAGCTTCTACGACACCCAAGACGCGGCAGTCATCGGGCTGCACGGCGACTTCATCGCCGGCGCCCGCCTGGATAACCTGCTGTCGTGCTACGCCGGCCTGCAGGCGCTGCTCGAAGCCGACAGCGACGAAACCTGCGTGCTGGTGTGCACCGACCACGAGGAAATCGGTTCCTGCTCGGCCTGCGGTGCCGACGGACCGATGCTCGAGCAGACCCTGCAGCGCCTGCTGCCGGACGGCGACGAGTACGTGCGCAGCATCCAGCGCTCGCTGCTGGTGTCGGCCGACAACGCCCATGGCGTGCACCCGAACTATGCCGACAAGCACGACGGCAACCATGGCCCCAAGCTCAACGCCGGCCCGGTGATCAAGGTCAACAGCAACCAGCGCTACGCCACCAACAGCGAGACCGCCGGTTTCTTCCGCCACCTGTGCATGGCCGAGGAAGTGCCCGTACAGAGCTTCGTGGTGCGCAGCGACATGGGCTGCGGCTCGACCATCGGTCCCATCACCGCCAGCCATCTGGGCGTGCGCACCGTCGACATCGGCCTGCCGACCTTCGCCATGCATTCGATCCGCGAACTGTGCGGTAGCCAGGACCTGGCGCATCTGGTCAAAGTGCTGACGGCGTTCTACCGCAGCCGGGAACTGCCCTGATCGCCGACACGCGGCCAGGCAGGGTGTAGTATCGGGCTCTGGGAGCGGGCATGCCGGTGAAGGCAAACACCGCTCCCGGCTCGATTACCGACACTTCCAGACAGAAGGATTCTGTTCATGTCGCCTTTCCTTTCTTTGTTCCTGCCCGTCTTCCTGTTCCTGTTGCTGCTGACCGTGGGTTTCAGCCTGCGCCAGCGCAACATCGGCGTGGTGATGATGTGGATCGGCACGCTGGGCATCTTTGCCGTCACCTGCTGGACGATCCTGGAGAAACTCCCGGCATAAACCTCTACACTCGGCCCATCGTTTGACCTGAGGTAGATTTCCCGGTGCCAGCCTTTCTGCGTTGCCTTGCCCTGCTGCTGTTGATCGTCGTCGTCCCGGTACAGGCCGCAGGCCTGCCCGGCCTGCTGAGCTCCAGCACGCCCGCGCAGCCCCAAGCCACCGAGCCGTTGAGCAAGTCGCTCGACGAGGTGATCAAGAACCTCGAAAACGACCAGCAGCGCACCAAGCTGCTGGCCGATCTGAAAAAGCTGCGCGACGCCAGCAAACAGACGCAACCGAGCGTCGAGCAGGGCGTGCTGGGCCTGATCGGCGGGGCGCTGCACGACTTCGAGCAGCAGTTCAGCGGCGACGCCAGTCCCTTCGTGCGCTGGTCGCAGGAACTGGAGCAAGCCAAGGTCGAATTGGCCGATCTGGTGGTGCCGGTGCACCAGTGGCCCGCCATTCTCTTCGGCTTCGCGGCGGTCATCGCCGTGTGGAGCCTGCTGGCCTATGCATTCAACTGGATCGGCCACCGCGTGCGCATCCGTTTCGGCCTGACCGAAGAACTGCCCCAGCATCCGCGCACCTGGGACCTGGTGCGCTTTGCCCTGCGCAAACTCGGCCCCTGGCTGGTGGCGCTGATCTTCACGGTGTACCTGAGCTTCGCCCTGCCGCCTTCGCTGGGCAAATCCCTGGCCATGGTACTGGCCTACGCGCTGGTGATCGGCACCTGTTTCTCGGCCATCTGTGTCATCGCCTTCTCGTTGCTCGACGGCCCGCATCGCCACCGCGCCCTGCATATCCTGCGTCATCAGGCGTTCCGCCCACTGTGGCTGATCGGCAGCTTCGCCGCCTTCGGCGAGGCCATGAGCGATCCGCGCCTGACCGCCGCCCTGGGCACTCACCTGGCTCACGCCATTGCCACGGTGACCAACGTCCTGGCCGCGCTGTGCACCGGGTTGTTCATCCTGCGCTTCCGCCGCCCCATCGCCCACCTGATCCGCAACCAGCCGCTATCGCGGCGCCTGACCCGCCGTACCCTGAGCGACACCATCGAGCTGCTGGGCAGTTTCTGGTTCGTTCCGGCGCTGATTCTGGTGGCCATTTCGTTGTTCGCCACCTTCGTCTCCGCCGGCGACACCAGCACCGCCCTGCGCCAGTCGCTGATGTGCACGGTGCTGGTGGTGGTGTGCATGGTGCTCAACGGCCTGGTGCGCCGCCATGCCGCCAAACCGCAGAACGTCCACAAGCGCCAGGCGGTGTATGCCGAGCGCCTGAAGAACTTCGGCTACGCGTTGGCGCACCTGTTCATCTGGCTGCTGTTCATCGAGCTGGGCTTGCGCGTGTGGGGCTTGTCGATGATCAGCTTCGCCGAGGGTGACGGCCATGACGTCAGCGTGCGCCTGATGGGCCTGGCCGGTACCTTGATCGCCGCCTGGCTGGTATGGATCCTGGCCGATACCGCGGTGCACCACGCCCTCATCCGCTCGCGCCGCGGCTTGGCCAACGCCCGCGCGCAAACCATGATGCCGCTGATTCGCAACGTGCTGTTCGTGGCCATTTTCATCATCGCGCTGATCGTCGCGCTGGCCAACATGGGCATGAACGTCACGCCACTGCTGGCCGGTGCCGGTGTCATCGGCCTGGCCATCGGTTTCGGTGCCCAGTCGCTGGTGGCGGACTTGATCACCGGCTTGTTCATCATCATCGAAGACAGCCTGGCCATCGACGACTACGTGGATGTCGGGGGTCACCTGGGCACCGTCGAAGGCCTGACCATCCGCACCGTGCGCCTGCGCGACATCGACGGCATCGTGCACACCATCCCGTTCAGTGAAATCAAGAGCATCAAGAACTACTCGCGCGAGTTCGGCTACGCGATCTTCCGCGTGGCCATTCCGCACAGCATGAACATCGACCAGGCCATCACGCTGATCCGCGAAGTCGGCCAGAAGCTGCGCAGCGATCCGCTGATGCGCCGCAACATCTGGTCGCCGCTGGAGCTGCAAGGCGTGGAGAGCTTCGAGTCCGGCTCGGCGGTCCTGCGTGCACGCTTCAAGACCGCGCCGATCAAACAGTGGGAGGTGTCGCGGGCGTTCAACCTGGCGCTCAAGCGCCAACTCGACGAGGCCGGACTGGACCTGGCAACGCCGCGGCTGTCGGTGCAGGTGGTGACGGCGGGCGGCGGGGCGATGGCTGAGGCGGGTGCCGGAGCCTCCAGCTAGGCCGGATCATCCGGCCTCGGCGCGAATACGGATCGCGTCATGCCGCCAGTACTCCAGGTCACAGTCGATCAGGTGCCCATGCTGATCGCTGTTGACCCGGGTGATGTGCAAACCAGGACTTCCCGTGGATACCCGCAGCGCCGCGGCGGCCTCCGGCGGCAGTGCGGTCGGCAGTATTTCGAAGCACACCTGGCCGTAACGAATGCCGTAGTCGCGGGCGTAGATATCGGTGAGCGACTGCCCCAGGTCACGTTCGAGTATTCCGGGGAAGTGATGCGGATTCAGGTAGTGCTCGGCGTAGAGCACGCCCCGACCGTCGATGCGCCGCAAGCGACAGATGCGCACCACGCTTGACAGCGCTGGCAGACGCAAGCGCGCGCAGATGCTGGCCGACGCCGGCTGCAGACGCGCCGAGAGCAGCTCGGTGCCCGGAGCCCGTCCCTGCTGCAACACCATGGCATGGAAATGGCTGCGCTCGATCAGGTCGTAGGTCAGGCGCTCGGGCGCGACGAACCAGCCGCGGCGCTCCTCGCGATAAATCAATCCCTGAGCTTCGAGTTGCACCAGCGCCTCGCGCAAGGTGATGCGGGTGGTGGCGAATACATCGCTGAGCTTGCGCTCGGCCGGCAGCTTGCCACCCGGCACAAGCAGGCCATGCTCGATTTGCTCCTGCAAGGCATGGCAGATAGCTGTTACCGCCCGCGCGGGGGTCGACTGCATCGAAAGTTACCTATCTGGACTAGACCAGCCCCAACAAAGGGCAGGTGGGCGTTGGCTGTCAGCGTAGGCAGCGCGCGTGAACATCCTGTGACAAGCCCGTTGCCCAGCGCCTCCTGAACCTGTCAGGGGCCCGTCAATCCAGGGCCGGGTTGTGGTCTACGCTTGGCATTCAGGCCTTGTTACCCAGGGAAAGCCGATCCCGCCTACATCAAACTGTCATGCACGCCGCCTACCTTGGCGCAAGGTTTGCTGACCTAGACCAACCCTGTGCAGCAAGGCCTGCATCAACCGCAGACACAACAAGGTCCATCACCACGATTGCAAGGCACCCCACCCTAGGAGCTTCGGATGAAAAAGTTCTTCATGGCGTCACTGCTGGGCTCGGCCATCGCCCTGTGCACCACGGCCATGGCCGCCGATACCGACCTCAACAGCCTGGAAGAAGCCGCCCGCAAGGAAGGCACGGTCAACAGCGTGGGCATGCCCGATGCCTGGGCCAACTGGAAAGGCACCTGGGATGATCTAGCCAGCAAGTACGGCCTCAAGCACAGCGACACCGACATGAGCTCAGCGCAGGAAATCGCCAAGTTCGACGCCGAGAAAGACAACGCCAGCGCCGATATCGGCGACGTCGGCGCCGCCTTCGGCCCCATCGCGGCGGCCAAGGGCGTGACCCAACCCTACAAACCGAGCACGTGGGATCAGGTGCCGGAATGGGCCAAGGACAAGGACGGTCACTGGGCCCTGGCCTATACCGGCACCATCGCCTTCATCATCAACAAGGATCTGGTCAAGGAAGAGGAACGGCCCAAGACCTGGAAAGATCTTGAGAAGGGCAAGTACAAGGTCGCCATCGGTGACGTCGGCACGGCTGCACAGGCCGCCAATGGCGTGCTGGCGGCGGCCATCGCCTTCAAAGGTAACGAATCCAACATCGAGCCAGGCTTGCAACTGTTCACCAAGCTCGCCCAGCAAGGGCGCCTGTCGCTGGCTAACCCGACCATCCAGACCCTGGAGAAGGGCGAAGTCGAAGTCGGTGTGGTGTGGGACTTCAACGGCCTGAGCTACCGCGAGCAGATCGACCCCAAGCGTTTCGAGGTGCTGATTCCGCAGGACGGCTCGGTGATCTCCGGCTACACCACGATCATCAACAAGTACGCCAAGCACCCCAACGCCGCCAAACTGGCGCGTGAGTACATCTTCAGCGACGCCGGCCAGATCAACCTCGCCAAGGGCAATGCCCGCCCGATCCGTGCCGAGCATTTGAAGCTCCCGGAGGACGTGCAGGCCAAGCTGCTGCCCAACGAGCAGTACAAGGCTGCCAAACCCATCGAGAACGCCGAAGCCTGGGAGAAGACCTCCAAGGCCCTGCCGCAGAAGTGGCAGGAGCAGGTCATCATCGAGATGAAGTGAGGCTGAGCCCGACAGGGAGGGCATCGCCCTCCCCGTTCCTGTGCGGAGTACTGAAGTGAGCCACAACGTCATCCTGGTCCTGCTCGACGGCCTCAATTACCACGTCGCGCACCATGCCATGGGCCATCTGCATGCCTACGTCGAAGCCGACCGCGCCGCGCTGTATCGCTTGAAATGCGAGCTGCCTTCACTGTCCCGACCACTGTACGAGTGCATTCTCACCGGTGTCGCGCCGATCGACAGCGGTATCGTGCACAACCAGGTCAGCCGTCTGTCCAACCAGCTCAGCGTGTTTCATTACGCGCGCCAAGCGGGCCTCAGGACCGCAGCGGCGGCCTACCACTGGGTCAGCGAACTGTACAACCGTTCTCCCTTCGAGCCCGTGCGAGACCGTCACACCGAGGCGCCGGAACTGCCGATCCAGCACGGGCTGTTCTATTACGCCGACCATTACCCCGACTCTCATCTGCTGACCGATGCCGAATACCTGCGCCGCCGGCACGCACCGAATTTCCTGCTGGTGCATCCGATGAACATCGACGACGCCGGTCACCGACATGGTCTGGACAGCAGCCACTACCGCAATGCGGCGAGAAGCGCCGATGTGCTGCTGGCCGACTATCTGCCGCAATGGCTCGCCGAGGGCTACCAGGTGCTGGTCACCGCCGATCACGGCATGAACAACGACCGCTCGCACAATGGCCTGCTGCCCGAGGAGCGCGAGGTGCCGCTGTTCGTCTTCGGTGACGCCTTCAGCCTCGATCCCGCCGCCCAGCCCCTGCAGACCGAACTGTGTGGCACGCTCTGCGAGCTGCTCGGCGCGGCCCATGACAAACCGTTGTGTCGGGAGTTGCTCAAGTGAATGCCAACCACCGCGGCCGCTACCTGGCCCTGCTCTGCCTGTTACCCTTCGCCGTGTTCTTCATCGTCTTCCAGATCGCCCCGCTGGTCTGGGTGGCGATTGCCAGCCTGCAAGGCGAAGGCGGATGGGGCCTGGAGAATTTCAGCAAGATATTCACTTCCAAGTTCTACCTCCAGGCCATCGAACGCAGCCTGCAGATCAGCTTCTGGTCGAGCCTGTTCGGTATCGTCATCGCCACCCTCGGCGCCTACTCCCTGCGCCAGGTCGATTCGCGCCTGCGCGATTTCGTCAGCGCCTTCGCCAACATGACCAGCAACTTCGCCGGCGTGCCCCTGGCCTTCGCCTTCATCATCCTGCTCGGCTTCAACGGCGCCTTGACCCTGGCGCTCAAGGAGATCGGCCTGCTGGACGATTTCAGCATCTACTCCAGCACCGGCCTGATCATCGTCTACACCTACTTCCAGATCCCGCTGGGGGTGCTGCTGCTCTACCCAGCCTTCGACGCCTTACGTAAAGACTGGCGCGAGTCGGCCGCCCTGCTCGGTGCCAGCCACTGGCAGTTCTGGCGGCACATCGGCCTGCCGGTTCTCACCCCGGCGCTGCTGGGCACGTTCGTGATCCTGCTGGCCAATGCGCTGGGCGCCTACGCCACGGTCTACGCCTTGACCACCGGCAACTTCAATGTGCTGCCGATTCGTATCGCCGCGCTGGTCGCTGGCGACATCACTCTCGATCCCAACTTGGGCAGCGCCCTGGCCATGGTGCTGGTGGGGCTCATGACCCTGGTCACGATGGTCCATCAATGGCTGCTGAAAAGGAGCTACCATGCGCGTTGATACCCCCCATGGCGGCTGGTACCACCGCACGGTGGTCTACCTGCTGTTCCTGATCCTGCTGCTGCCGCTGGCCGGCACCCTGCTCTACTCGCTGGCCACCAGTTGGTCGGCCACGCTACTGCCCAGCGGGCTGACCTTGAAGTGGTATGTGCAACTGTGGAGTGAGCCGCGCTTTCTCGCCGCGTTCGGCCAGTCGCTGCTGGTCTGTATCGGTGCGCTGGTGCTGTCGGTCGTGCTGATCCTGCCCCTGCTGTTCGTGGTGCATTACCACTTTCCCAGGCTCGACGCGCTGATGAACATCCTGATCCTGCTGCCCTTCGCAGTCCCGCCGGTGGTCTCTTCGGTCGGGCTGCTGCAACTGTACGGCAGCGGGCCGATGGCCATGGTCGGTACCCCGTGGATTCTCATCGGCTGCTATTTCACCATCGCGCTGCCCTTCATGTACCGGGCTATCACCAACAACCTGCAGGCGATCAACCTGCGCGACTTGATGGACGCCGCACAACTGCTCGGTGCCAGCCCACTGCGCGCGGCCCTGACGGTGGTGCTGCCAAACCTGCGCAAAGGCCTATTGGTAGCCCTGCTGCTGTCGTTCTCCTTCCTGTTCGGTGAGTTCGTGTTCGCCAACCTGCTGGTCGGCACTCGCTACGAAACCCTGCAGGTGTACCTGAACAACATGCGCAACAGCAGCGGTCACTTCAACAGCGCCCTGGTGATCTCCTACTTTGCCTTCGTCCTGGTCCTGACCTGGGTCGCCAACCGTTTGAACAAGGATAAAGCCCGATGAGCTTCGTCAGCGTCCAGCAATTGCACAAGCGCTATGCCGGCAGCACAGTGTTCGAGAACATCGATTGCACGGTCGAGCGTGGCGAGTTCGTCACCCTGCTCGGTCCTTCGGGCTGTGGTAAATCCACCCTGCTGCGCTGCATCGCCGGGCTGACCCCGGTCGATGGCGGACGCATCCTGCTCGACGGCCAGGACATCGTGCCGCTGAGTCCGCAGAAGCGTGGCATCGGCATGGTGTTTCAGAGCTACGCGCTGTTCCCCAACATGACCGTCGAACAGAACGTGGCCTTCGGGCTACGCATGCAGAAGGTCAAGGCCGAGGAGCGCCAGGTGCGTGTGCGCGAGGCCCTCGAGCTGGTGGAACTGACCACCTTCGCCGGTCGTTATCCGCACCAGCTCTCCGGCGGCCAGTGCCAACGCGTGGCGCTGGCCCGCTCACTGGTCACCCGTCCACGTCTGTTGCTGCTCGATGAGCCGTTGTCGGCGCTGGACGCACGCATCCGCAAGCACCTGCGTGAGCAGATCCGGGCCATCCAGCGCGAGCTGGGCCTGACCACGCTGTTCGTCACCCACGACCAGGAAGAAGCCCTGACCTTGTCGGACCGCATCGTCCTGATGAACCAGGGGCGCATCGTCCAGAGCGGCGACGCGGAAACCCTGTATACGGCCCCGGTGGACCTGTTCGCGGCCGGCTTCATCGGCAACTACAACCTGCTCGATGCCGACAGTGCCAGCCGTCTGCTGCAACGTCCGATCGGCTCGCGCCTGGCCATTCGCCCGGAATCGATCAGCCTGGGGCTGGAGGGCGAACTGGACGGCCAGATCCGCAGTCACAGCCTATTGGGCAACGTGATCCGTTATCGTGTCGAGGCACGCGGCGTGGAGGTCGTGGTGGACGTACTCAATCGCTCATCCGCCGACCTCTATGCCGACGGCCAGCGGGTGACGCTGTCGTTCGATCCCGCCGCACTACGTGAAGTGGCTTAAGGAGATTCAGGCATGGCATTGGCAATTTTCGATCTGGACGAGACCCTGATCCATGGCGATTGCGCGTCGTTATGGAGCGCGCAGATGGCCAGGCTGGGCTGGGTCGATGGCGAGGCCTTCCTGCGCCGCGACCGTGAGTTGATGGACGCCTATGGCAAGGGTCAGTTGCAGATGGAGGACTACATGGCGTTCAGCCTGGAGCCGATCGCCGGGCGCACGCTGGAGGAAGTCGAACACTTGGTGGAGCCGTGGGTCGAGGACGTGATCGAACCGATCATTTATGGCGACGCCTGCCGCTGCATCGCCGAACACCGCCACAATGGCGATCGCATCCTGATCATTTCTGCGTCTGGCACACATCTGGTTGGGCCGATCGCCGCGCGATTGGGCGTCGATGAGTTTCTGGCCATCGAGCTGGAGGCCGTCAACGGCGTGTATACCGGGCGCACCCATGGGGTGCTGACCTACCGTGAAGGCAAGATCACACGCTTGCTGGAGTGGCTGGACCAGGAACAGGAGAATCTGGAAGGCGCCAGCTTCTATTCCGACTCCAGGAACGATCTACCGCTGCTGCTGAAAGTCGATCACCCGTATGCGGTGAACCCCGATACGGAACTGCGCAAGCAGGCCGAGGCCAAGGGCTGGCCGGTGCTGAACTGGGCATGAGCGGGTGCCTGGACTTGGGGCTGCGGTGCAGACCCAAGCCTGGGCCAGCGTGAGTCTCAGACCAGCGTCGGATCGATCACCATCACCAATTTGCCCGACACCTGATTGCCTTCAAGCGCCTGGTAGGCCGCCTCGGCGAACTCGACCGGATAGGTATCGACCAATTGCGGCGACAGTCGCCCTTCGCTGAACAGTGGCCAGACCTGCTGACGCAACTCGCGCAACAACTCGCCCTTGAACGCATCGTCGCGATTGCGCAGGGTCGAACCGGTGATCTGCAGGCGTTTGCCCAGCACCTGCGCCAGGTCCATTTCTACTTGACGTCCGCCCATCAGGCCGATGATCACCCAGCGCCCGTCGCGCGCCAACACCTTGAGATTGAGCGCGCCGTAGCTGGCACCGACCGGATCGAGCACCACATCGAAAGGCCCCAGGGCTTCGAGCGCATCCAGGTTCTGATTACGCACCACACCGCCCGCAGCACCCAGCGCCTGGCAGTAATCCAGACGGTCCTGCGACCCTACGCTAACCCACACGGGGCTGCCGAACGCCTTGCACAATTGGATCGCCGCCGAGCCGACGCCGCTGGCGCCAGCATGCACCAGCACTTTCTCGCCCGCCTTCAACGCGCCGAGCTGGAAGATGTTCAGCCAGGCCGTGGCATACACTTCGGGGATTGCCGCCGCTTCGTGCAGGCTCAGGCCCTCGGGCACCGGCAGGACATGGCGTGCGTCGACCACCACTTCCTCGGCCATGGCGCCACTGGCAAGCAGCGCACACACGCGGTCGCCCACGCGCCAGTCAGCGCCAGCACCGGCACCGATCTCCTCGATCACCCCAGCGCACTCAAGCCCCATATACGGACTCGCACCTGGGGGCGGCGGGTAGTGCCCGGCCTTTTGCAGCACATCGGCGCGGTTCAACCCTGCCGCCGCAACACGAATGCGTACCTGCCCCGCATCACACACGGGACGCTGCGCCTGGACCCAGGCTACATGCCCGTCAACGCCTTGCAATGCCTTCACAGTGCCTCCATAGTTGAGTCATGACTGAACCCGGGCTCATCGCGTCCCGGGTTTTTTGCAGTATCGAGCCGGTTTCATGGAACCGGTGAAAGGAAAAGACGGCCTACTATGCGTGATCAATTGCCCCCACGTCGAATCAGCATGAAGCATTTCCTCCCCAGCTCCGCACTCGCCCTGGTCATCGGCCTGGGCAGCCTCACGCTCGGTGGCAATGCGGCCGCCGCCAACAAATGGGACAGCCTGCAGCCGGACCGTGACGAAGTCGTCGCCAGTCTCAACGTGGTCGAGCTGCTCAAGCGCCACCACTACAGCAAGCCACCGCTGGACGATGCCCGTTCGGTCATCATCTACGACAGTTACATCAAGCTGCTCGATCCCTCGCGCAGCTACTTCATGGCCAGTGACATCGCCGAGTTCGACAAGTGGAAGACGCAGTTCGACGACTTCCTCAAGAACGGCAACCTGGACCCTGGCTTCACCATCTACAAGCGCTACCTTGACCGGGTGAAGGCGCGACTGGACTACGCCCTGGCCATGCTGGACAAGGGCGTCGACAAGATCGACTTCACCGTCAAGGAAGACCTGCTGGTCGACCGCAAGGACGCCCCGTGGCCCAAGTCCGAGGCCGAACTGGACGACCTGTGGCGCAAACGCGTCAAAGACGAAGTGCTGCGTCAGAAACTGGCGGGCAAGGACCTGAAGCAGATCCAGGAAACCCTGATCAAGCGCTACAAGAATCAGCTCGCGCGTCTGGACCAGACCCGCGCCGAGGATATCTTCCAGGCCTACATCAACACCTTCGCCCAGTCCTACGACCCGCACACCAATTACCTGTCGCCCGACAGCGCCGAGAACTTCGACATCAACATGAGCCTGTCGCTCGAAGGCATCGGCGCGGTGCTGCAGAGCGACAACGACCAGGTCAAGATCGTGCGCCTGGTGCCGGCCGGTCCCGCTGCCAAGACCAAGCAGGTTGCCCCTGCCGACAAGATCATCGGCGTGGCCCAGGGCAACAAGGAAATGGTCGATGTGGTCGGCTGGCGCCTGGACGAAGTGGTCAAGCTGATCCGTGGACCGAAAGGCTCGGTGGTGCGCCTGGAGATCATTCCGGCGAGCAACGCGCCGAACGACCAGACCACCAAGATCGTCTCGATCACCCGCGAAGCGGTCAAGCTCGAAGAGCAGGCCGCGAAGAAGTCGGTGCTCAAGCTCAAGCAGGATGGCCGCGACTACAAGCTTGGCATCATCGAGATCCCGGCGTTCTACCTCGACTTCAAGGCCTATCGTGCCGGTGATCCGAACTACAAGAGCACCACGCGCGACGTGAAGAAGCTGTTGACCGAATTGCAGAAGGAAAAGGTCGACGGTGTGGTCATCGACCTGCGCAACAACGGCGGCGGCTCGTTGCAGGAGGCCACCGAACTGACCAGTCTGTTCATCGACAAAGGTCCGACCGTTCTGGTGCGCAATAGCGATGGCCGAGTCGACGTTCTCGAGGACGAAAATCCCGGTGCCTTCTACAAAGGCCCGCTGGCGCTGCTGGTCAACCGTCTCTCGGCCTCAGCTTCGGAGATTTTCGCCGGTGCCATGCAGGACTACCACCGGGCGCTGATCATCGGTGGTCAGACCTTCGGCAAGGGCACCGTGCAGACTATCCAGCCGCTCAATCATGGCGAGCTCAAGCTGACCCTGGCCAAGTTCTATCGGGTTTCCGGCCAGAGCACCCAACACCAGGGCGTGCTGCCGGACATCGATTACCCGTCGATCATCGACACCAAGGAAATCGGCGAGAGCGCCCTGCCCGAGGCCATGCCGTGGGACACCATCCGCCCTGTGGTCAAGCCGGCGGCCGATCCGTTCAAACCGTTCCTGGCCCAGCTCAAGGCGCAGCATGACGCGCGTAGCGTCAAGGACGCCGAGTTCACCTACATCCGCGATCGCCTGGCGCTGACACAGCAGTTGATGAACGAGAAGACCGTCAGCCTCAATGAGCAGGACCGCCGTGCTCAGCACGATGTCATCGAAGCCAAGCAACTGGCGTTGGAAAACGCCCGGCGCAAGGCCAAGGGCGAAGAGCCGCTCAAGGAACTGAAGAAGGTCGATGAAGACGCCCTTCCAGAGGAGAAGGACGACTCCAAGCCAGAAGACGACGCCTACCTGGCAGAAACCGGACGCATCCTGCTCGACTATCTGCGGCTGAGCGCTCAAGTGGCGAAAAAATGAATGATGGCACTGATGGCAGATTGACCTGATCTGTCATCAAACAGTCATCGCGCTGTCGTGAAATGGTAGGGCCGGACGTCACAGACGTCCGGCCCTACCATTTTCAGGAAGCCCTCCATGACCGTCACCGAACAGCTCAGTGCCTTGAGCGCCATCCTGGCTCAACGCAGTATCCACAGCCTGTTCCAGCCGATCATCTGCCTCTCGGAGCGACGCGTGCTCGGCTATGAGGCGCTCAGTCGCGGCCCGTCCAACAGCCCGCTGCACTCGCCCCTGAATCTATTCGCCATCGCCCGCCAGGCCGGGCGCCTGAGCGAGCTGGAGGTGTTGTGCCGGAAGAACGCCTGCCGCCGGTTCAGCGAGCTGGGCCTGGAAGGCAAGCTGTTTCTGAACGTCTCTCCCGAATCGCTGCTCGAACCGCATCACCCCTCCGGGCGCACCTTGGAAATGCTCGAACAGGTTGGCCTGCATCCGAGCCAAGTGGTGATCGAGCTGACCGAGCAAACGCCCACTGAAGACTTCCAATTGCTGTTCAACGCCCTGCACCACTATCGCGACATGGGCTTTTCCATCGCCTTGGACGACCTGGGCGCTGGCTATTCCAGCCTGCGTCTGTGGTCGGAATTACGACCGGACTACGTGAAGATCGATCGTCACTTCATCGATGGCATCCACCAGGACCCGCTCAAGCGCGAGTTCGTCGGCTCCATTCTGCAGATTGCCCGGGCGTCGCGCGCCCAGGTGATCGCCGAGGGCATCGAGTTGGCAGAAGAGCTGACGGTACTCGCCGAAATGGGCGTCGATCTGCTGCAAGGTTACCTGCTGGGCCGTCCACAGGAATTTCCTCCTCGCGATGCGCAGGGCCTGTTGCCGCAACGTCAGCAAGACGCGCTGGTGGTAGGTGAGGAAAGCACCGACCTGGTGGCATTGCTGATCGCTCAGCCCGCTGTGGCCCTCGATACACCGACCCAACAGGTGCTTGAAGCCTTCCGCCGCCAGGCCAACCTCAACTCCCTGGCAGTGCTGGATGCTCACGGTCAGCCACGCGGGATCGTGCACCGTCACTCGCTGGCCGATGTACTGCTCAAGCCTTTCGCGACCGACTTGTTCGCGCGCAAGCCGATCAGCCGGCTGATGAGCGAGGACTTCCTCGCCGTCGAGCGCAGCCAATCGTTGCAACAGGTCAGTCGCCTGCTGACCAGCCGCGCCCGCCAGCGCATCGAAGAAGACTTCATCATTACCCAGGGCGGTCGGTATCAGGGCCTGGGCCGGGTCATCGATGTGCTCAAGTTGATCACTGAACAGAAAATCCAGCAGGCGCGTTATGCCAATCCACTCACCCTGCTACCGGGCAACGTGCCGATCCAGCAGTGCCTTGCACGCTTGCTGGAGCAACAACGAGCGGCGGCGGTGTGCTACGTGGACATCGACAGCTTCAAGCCCTTCAACGACATCTATGGCTACGCACGCGGAGATGAGGTGCTGTTGTGCCTGGCACAGTGCCTGAGCGACTGCGTCGACCCAAATCAGGATTTCGTCGGCCACATTGGCGGCGACGATTTCATGCTGGTGCTCGGCACCCCTGATTGGCGCCCCCGCCTGGAGCACCTGATCGAGCGTTTTCTAGGCGAATGCAAGCGCTTCTACCGCAATGAGCATCTGCAGGCGGGCTGCTTCATCGCCCATAACCGCCAGGGGCAACGTGAGACCTTCGCCTTGCTGTCGCTGTCGATCGGCGTGGTGTGGCTGCGCCCGGAGTGTTGCGAGGGGCTGGATGCGGCGCAACTGGCCGACCTGGCTTCTCAGGCCAAGCGGCAAGCCAAGGATACGGCTGGCCCCAGTCTCAGCTTGATCGACACCGGCAGATAGTAGCGGTCCGCAGGACGATCAATCCCGCTGCGTGGCGGTTGTTTCGGGATAGCTGAACTCGAACACTCGCACCACTTCAGACGCATGCCAGGACGCGGCTTCCATGCCGTCGACCGGTCCGGAAAACCGTCCCAGGCGCTCTACACATTCGAAGAAACCGGTGCGCGGTAGGCGACTGGCCCCCTGACTGATGACCAACGAGCTGCGCAGCGGTTGCTCGGCACGAGCATCGAGCAGCGCCAGGTACTCAAGCGCGGCGGTCAGGGTCTGCATGGCTGGGCTGGGCAACTGCAAGCGTTCGAGCAGCGCCCGGTAGGTGAGCAGGTGACGTTGTCGTCGGGCCAGGTCGAGCTCGGCCAGCAGGTTCTGCCACTGCTGGCGGCTGATCCTGACCTGACTCATGACGGCTCGCTCCAGCCAGCGATGCCCAGGTGCCAGGCCAGGCTGCGCTGAATCGCCGCGTCCGGCACGCGCTCACCCGATTCGATCATGGCCAGATAAGACGGACTGATACCGACACTGCGCGCCAGTTGTTCAGGCGCAAGGTCCTTGGCCTGACGCAACTGCGCCAGCTCACCCAGGCTGGGCAGGCTGGCGCTTTGCGCGGTATCAGGAGGTGGGCAGGCTGCACGGGCGGGCTCATCGGCTGCAATGGGGGCCTGGCCAGCCGCCTCGCGCAGCGCTTGATAGTCAGCCCAGGGAATGACCGCATACTCGGGCTGACCGTCTCGACTGATGACCTGAATACCCATACAACCCCCTTAGGCATGTAATTGCTCGGCATAACCCTTATGCCAATCTGTCAATTATATGACCTAAGCGCTGAGATCTGTGCATTTCGCACCGATTCAGTTGCGCGTACGCTCCAGGCGCAGCGCTTCAGGGGTATCAGGCAGGCGCTCGACCACACGCAGACGCTCAGGCGACTGGCTGTCGCGCCAGGCCTTGAAGCGGGCGAGTTCATCGGCCACCGTCTTCATCACCCAGCCCAGCACGGCGATGTCATCGAGAAACCCCACCCCCACGATCCAATCGGGAATCGCATCCAGCGGGCTGACGAAATACAGCAGGCCAGCGACGATGGTCACCAGTGCCTTGGGGCTCACCGCACGGTACTCGCCCCGCCACCACGCCAGACACAGCCCTTGCATCAGCCGCAGATCCTCGCGCAAATGGCCCAGCTTCGGCCCTTTGCGCGCCACGGCAAACAACAATGCGGGCAGACGGCCGCGGCTGAGCAGGCGCTCGGCCAGTGGCATGAACCGGGCGAAATTCCAAGGTGCGCGCATGAAGCCTCCAATGCTGGGGCAGAAAGGTTATCCACATTTATTGTGGATAACCTTGTGAACAGGGCGCCTCTCAAGCGCGTCGCACGCCCACGGGGCAAGGGTCGCGCTTGGATCGGGCGTTTTTTACACAACTGTTTCAGGTGAGTGGCGTTTTCACGTCAGCCTGCCATGGCAAGGCACATGCTAGCTCAGACAGTGTCTCCGCCAGGGTGTTCGCTTCGGGCAGGCGCCGAAAACGAAGACGCCCCGTCGAAACGGGGCGTCCACAGACAACCGGTGCCAGTTTACTTGGCAGGTGCCTCGGCCGGTGCAGCCGGCTCGGCGTCGAGTTTGCTCGGGTCCTTGATACCCAGCAGTTCGAGGTCGAAGACCAGTACCGAGTTCGCCGGGATCAGCGGGCTTGGGCTCTGCGCGCCGTAGGCCAGGTCAGCCGGAATGTACAGCTTGTACTTCTCACCGACATGCATCAGTTGCAGGCCTTCGACCCAGCCAGGAATGACGCCGCTGACCGGCAGATCGATAGGGCTGCCACGCTCGACGGAGCTGTCGAAGACCTTGCCGTCGATCAGCTTGCCTTCGTAATGGACGGTGACCACATCGGTCGGCTTGGGTTGAGGGCCATCGGCCTTCTTGATCACTTCGTACTGCAAGCCCGAGGCGGTGGTGACCACGCCTGGCTTCTTGGCGTTTTCCTCGAGGAACTTCTTGCCATTGGCAACCGCTTCCTCGCTGGCCTTGGCCAGGCGATCTTCAGCGCGCTTCTGCAGGGCAGTGAAGGCTTCGACCAGTTCTTCGTCCTTCAGGCGAGGGTCTTTCTTGGCAACCGCATCTTCGATACCCAGGGCCACGGCTTTGGAGTCCAGGTCATCCATGCCTTCCTGCGCCAGGCTCTTGCCCATGTTCAGGCCGATGCCGTAAGAGGCTTTCTGCGCTGGGGTCTTCAGCTCGACGTTGCTGGTCTGAGCGTCGCAGCCAGCCAGGACCAGGCCTACCAGGGCAACCGCAGCCGCCAAACGATGCTGTTTCATGCTATTTCCTTGTTCATGCGCCATAAGGGCAATCGGGGTAAAGGCCGCGAGCTTAGCAGGCGGCCATGACCAATGGCTACCGGCATAGGAGCGGGTTTGCGGCGGGAAGTTCCTGGATGTCAGGATCTTCATCTGCATCGGCCAGATGCAGCCTCGAGCAGGTTGGGAAACCCACGCTTCAGGGATAGCGACCCTCGCGATACTCACCCGCTACTTCACGCAACGCTTCACATAGTGATTGCGCCAGCGAGCTCTGCGTCATGGCGGCGTTGCGGCAGATACCCACCGAGCCGCCCGGTTCGCGCAGGCCCAGGTCGAGCTCCACCAGTTCGCCACGGCGCAGATCGATCAGTACCGCATCGCGCGGCGCCACCCAGACCGCATCGCTGCCCAGCACGTAGCGCCGGCTCAAGGCCAGCGACAGGGTTTCCAGACGCTGCGGCGGCAGATCGATGGCGCACTGCACGAACAGGCTGTCGGCATGCTGGCGGATCGTCGTGCCGGTGGGCGGCAGCACCAGCGGACAATTGCCCACCCCTGCCCTGTCCAGCATCTGGCGCGCCAGCAAGGGGTGGCCGGGACGCACCACCAGGCTCATAGACTCGCTGTACAGGTGCTCGAACGACAGCCCCTGGATCTGCGGGCTGTCCGTCATGCGCCCCACCACCAGTTCCAGTTCGCCCAAGTGCAATTGCCCCAGCAACTGAGCACTGGCACCGGTGACCACATCAATCACCAGCGCCTCGTGTCGCCGGTGCAGACGGCACAACACCTCCGGCATCAACAACCCCTCGACCGTCGACAGCACGCCGATGCGCAACCGAGAGGGCATGCGTGCCTGGCCACGGACGCTGCCGATGCCTTCGCGCAGCGCTTGCACACTCGGCCCGGCGTGACGCATGAAGCGTACCCCGGCCGCTGTCAGTTCCACACCCTGGCGATTGCGCTCGAACAGTCGGGCCTCGAGCAGATCCTCGAGCTCCTTGAGGGTCTTGGACGTCGCCGGCTGACTGATCGCCAGCACATCGGCAGCACGGGCCAGGCTGCCCTGGCGGGCGATTTCGAGGAAGCACAGCAGGTGACGATATTTGATGCGGGTATCGAGGTTCATGCACGGCAGTTTAACCACGCGGTGCTCGGCTGCAAGCTACTGCCCGCGCTCATCGATCCGATCGCATTTTCGGACACTTCGACTTGCTGCGACGGGGGTAGCTTTGTAGGGTGCTGTTTCCATTGGCAAGGAGCCCGGCAATGCCTGTCTATCACACCCAGGATCTGCACCTCGAACTGGGCGAGGAGCCGCTGCAGGACACCAGCATGAACATGCTGAGTTTCCCTGAGCGCGGTACCAGCCTGGTGATCGCCCGTAATCCGCTGCCCGCCGATCAGGCCTTCGAAAGCGTCTACCGCCAGCAACTCGAACAACTGCGCAGCCAGCTCGCGGCGGTCGTCGGTGAACCTGAGGCCATCCACTGCGGACACGCGCAAAGCCTCAAGGCCTTGGAAACACGTGTGCAGTTCCAGCGCGGCGAAATCCGTTCGTACCAGTATCAACTGGCCTATGCCCACCCGCAGGCGCCACGCCTGATGGTAGTGAGCTACAGCAAGCAGAGCCCATTGAACGACGCCGACCTTGCCCACTGGCAGGCCATCAAGGCCAGCCTTCACGCAGTCTGACAGCGCCACCGAGCAAGGAAGCCAGCCCATGCAGCAGGACCTGCACGCTGTCCGCAAGGACGACCGGATACTGCATCCCCCCCTGATGGCAGAGCTCACCAGCGCCCTGACCGAGGCGGTGGTCTATGCGGCGGCCACTGCGGCGGTGGGTGCGGCGCTCGGCGCTGCCGTCGCAGCCACCGTCGGCACCGGCGGCGCAGCCGCAGCCCTGGTGCCGGTCGCCGCCGGCCTGTTGGTCGCGGCGGCCAGCTCACTGCCAGGCGGCGGCGACAAGAGCATCGGCGAGCACATCGGCGAGTTCAGCGACTGGGTCGGCAACTCCCTGTTCCCGCCGGAGCCCTACGGCAAGATCCTCACCGGTTCGAGCGACGTCTTCATAAACGGCGTACCGGCCGCCCGCGCTGCGGGTTTCAGCCTGGGCAACGATGCTGCGCCCGCCGCCGACGAGCCACCGTCGATCCTGGAAAACGTCGGCAGCTACGCCATGGTGGGCGCCGCCATGATGCTGCCGATCATCGGCATTGCGCAGGACATCGCCAGTATCTTCAACCCGCCGATTACCACCCCCGCCGATCCCGGCACCCAGTCACTGGGCGAGGATACCGTCGAGTGCAGCAAGCACCCCGGCGAGCAGTTCCTCGCCCAAGGCTCGGACAAGGTTTTCATCAATGGCCAACCGGCCGTACGCGTCGGCGACAAGACCACCTGCGATGGCCCCGCAGGCATGACCTTCTCGCCCAACGTGCGCATCGGCGGCGGTACCCTGACCGTGCGCGACATTCGCGACGGCAAGAGCGCGGCGGCGAAGATCGTCGGCATCGTCGCCGGCATGCTTCTGTCGCGCCGCGGCGGCAAGGCCCGACCACGACCGCGCAAGGCACCCCGACCGCGCTCCAACATCATCAAGTGCGTGGGCCACCCGGTCATCGTTTCCAGCGGCGCCAAACTGCTCGACGGCCCTGACGACCTGGACTTCACGCTGCCCGGCCTGATCCCCATCGAATGGTCGCGTCGCTACGACAGCAACGACCGGCGCGCCGACGGCCTGTTCGGCTTGGGTTGGAGCCTGCCCTACGAGGTGCGCCTGGAACGCGTGGCCCATCCCGAAGGCGGCGAATTGTGGATCTACATCGACGAAGAAGGCACGCGCATTGAATTGGGGCGCCTGCAGCCAGGCAGCGCCTTGGTCAGCAGCCTCGACGGCCTTGCATTCTTCCACCAGGACCATGGCATCACCGTGGTCGAGGATATCTACAGCGGCCAGTACCAAGTGCTGCGCACCGACCCGCTGAACCCAAATCGCTCGCGCCTCGTGCAACTGGGCGACCGTAATCTCAATCGCCTCGACCTGCTCTACGATGACCAGGGTCGCCTGCAATACCTGGCCGATCGCGTCGGGCGCACCGTCGTCGAGCTACTCTACGACACGGCTCATCCGCGCCGCGTCAGCCAGGCGCAGCGATTGTTCCTGCTCCAAGGCACTGAGTTCGCCGTAGAACACCGAGAGGTCCTGGCCAGCTATGCCTACACCCCGTCTGGTCAACTCAGCGAGGTGCGCGAAGCCGAAGGTCAAGTGCTGCGCCGCTTCAGCTACGATGCCGAAGGCCTCATGACCCGGCATACCCTGACCAGCGGCGCGAGCTTCCATTATCAATGGTCGCGCTTCGCCTCCCAGCCAAGACAGGCCCCGGACCTGCCGCCACTGCTTGAGCCACAACCGGACCACGAGTGGCGCGTGGTCCACCACTGGAGCGATGACGGCGAGGCGTATCGCTTCGACTATGACCTGTCTCTGGGGCACACCACCGTCACCGACAGCCTCGGTCGGCGTGAGCATTTCGAATGGGGACCCTCGCACGAGGTGCTGGTCTACGTGGATGCCTTGGGCCAGCGCTGGCAGGAAGAAATCGTCCAGGGGCAGTTGGTGGCCAGCATCGACCCACAAGGTCACGCCTGGCGCTACCGCTACGACGCCCTCGGACGCCTGGTGGAGAGCCGTGACCCACTAGGGCGCTGCGAGCGCCTGAGCTACACCGAGCACTGGGCGCTGCCTACGCAGATCAGCGACGCTGCCGGACGCATCCATCGCCACGCTTACGACGCCCACGGCAATCTACTCAGCAGTACCGATCCGCTGGGCTGCATCACCCGCTACACCTATGATCGTCGGGGTCGGCTGACGTGCATCACCGATGCACTGGACAAGACACGTCAGTTGCATTGGAACGATCGTGGGCAGTTGCTCCGCTACACCGACTGTTCGAAACACACCACGATCTGGCGCTACGACCCACGCGGCTATCTGAGCGAAGTGATCAACGCCCTCAACCAGCGCACCTGTTATCGCTTCGACGCCCGTGGTCATTTACTGGAAAGGACTCGCGCAGATGGTCGTACCGACCACTACAAAGTCAATCTCAGCGGCCAACTCACGCATCATGCCGACCCAGCCGGACACCTCACCCAATGGCACTACGACGCTCGCGGCCGACTCAGTCAACGCATCGACGCCATGGGTCTGACCCTGCGCCTGCACTGGGATGCCTACGACCGCCTGCAGCGCCTGGAGAACGAGAACGGCGAGCATTACGAGATGCACTGGGATGCGCTGGACCGCCTGCTCGCCCAGCGCAACCTCGATGGCGGAGGTCACAGCTATGGTTACGACGCCGTCGGCAATGTCATCGAGACCCGACTGCATCCGGCCCGTGACGCCGAGCCGACGTTGCCGGGCAGCGCCCCGGAACCTGCGGCAGCGATTCAGGTACAACGCTTCGAGTACGATGCCGTCGAGCGTCTGCGATGCAAACACACTGACGACGGCATCACTGAGTACAGCCACGACGCTGCCGACAACCTGTTGTCAATTAGCTTCACCAATCGCGAGGGCGATCAACAGTCACTCGCGTTCAGCCACGACGCCCTCGGCCAACTGCTCAGCGAAACCACGCAAGCTGGTCGACTTGCCTACACCCATGACGCCCTGGGCAACTTGCAAACTTTGACCCTGCCCGATGGCCGCCGCCTCAACCACCTGTATTACGGCAGCGGCCATCTGCATCAACTCAACCTCGACGGCCGGGTGATCTGCGACTTCGAGCGCGACGCGCTGCACGCCGAAGTGCTCCGCACCCAAGGCCGAATTCACACTCAGACCCGCCATGACAGCACCGGGCGCCCTAGGGAAAAGGCCATACACGTCTTAGGCGCCGGCCCCGGCAGCGTGGCGCTGCTGAGCAAGCACTACCACTACGATGTCAGCGACAACCTGATCGAAGAAAATTTCGTTCAGTGCCAGGCCGCCCGCCCAGGTGAGTCGCCTGCCCAAGCTCGGACCATCGGCCGACTGCTTGGCACTGGCAGTCCAGGCAACATGTTGCGCGGCCAGGCCCACTACGATTACGGCCCAACCGAGCGCCTGCATGGCGCGCGACGTATCCTGCCCGATCATGAGCAGGTCGAGCACTACGCCTACGACAGGGCCGGCAACCTGCTCGATACGCGCTCGGCTACAGGCCCGATACGGCATAACCGGCTCAAAGTGCATGAGGACAAGCGCTACCGCTACGACCGCTTCGGCCGCCTCAGCGAAAAACGCACTGGCCGTCACCTGATCCAGCGCTTCGACTACGACGCCGAACAGCGCTTGATTCGCGTGCACCAGCAGCGCGGCAACGTGGACGAACGCGTTGAGTTCGACTACGACCCCATCGGTCGGCGCACGGCCAAGCGCCTGTATCGCAACGATCAGCCCGAACCGGTCAGCCAGACCCAGTTCCTCTGGCAAGGCCTGCGCCTGTTGCAGGAGGTGCAGGACGGCAAGCCCAGCCTGTATGTCTACGCCGACACCGACAGCTACGAACCCCTCGCCCGCCTCGATGGTGCGCCCGGAGAGGAACGCCTGCACTACTTCCACACCAACCTGGCAGGACTGCCCGAACAGCTCACCGACGAAAACGGCGTGACGGTGTGGCAAGGCGAGTTCGAGAGTTGGGGCCGTTGTCGAGAAGAATGGCTGGAAAGGGGACAGAATCGTCAGCAGAACCTGCGTTTCCAGGGACAGTATCTGGACCGCGAGACCGGGCTGCACTACAACACGTTCAGGTTCTATGATCCGGCGGTGGGGCGGTTTACGCAGCAAGATCCTATCAGTCTCCTTGGTGGCGTGAATCTATATAACTATGGTGTGAATAGCATCTCGCGAATAGATCCACTTGGACTGAGCGGATTCGATCCCTTTGAGTACGGAGAAATAACGGATTTTCCGGAGGATTTACACTTTGGACAGAATAGAGCAGCGCCGCAATTTAGTACTATCGGCGCACAGGTTCCGGAATTGGCAGGACGGCCAGTGCTAGAAGTGGCAGATGATCTAAAAAGTGGCAAGCTTTCGCCTGACAAACTACTGATCGCTTACACTAAAGATCCAGTTAGTGGAAAATTTGTCACTCTCAATAACAGAGGCCTTGCTGCCATTGTGAAATCACAAAAATTCCCCAAACATGGAATATTTGTTCCTTATCAACACGCACCACCACAGCTCACCAAGGACTTTAAAAATAAGACACCTTCTAGATCTATAAACTTAACTCGCAACAAAGATGGTTCAGGATTCGTCACTCACATATCACCTTGCCCGTAAATTAAAGAGCGCATATACAATGCTAGAGCTTACGCCTGAAGAATTGGAATTCACTATCGATACTACGTTTTTAACAGCCACCTACAATGAAGCGGGCGATGTACGACTGGAAATCGAAGCCCAGCGTCTCGATGACCATAAAAATGGAACACATTCAATTACTACTTTAGCGTTCGAAAATGTCGCTGAGCTACGCTGTATCACCCTCAACTTTTACGAGTCAAATCATTTAAAATATCAAATACCAGGCATCAAAGATGACGAGTTAGAATACTGGAAAAAAACAGGCACACATCCTGACCCAAAATTTTACCAAGTCACCAACTCAGATTGGCTCATGGAAAAACGTGCAATCTATGATCCAGCAAATTTCCTTGAGCTCAAGCACTATTTGGTGGCGGGATATGATAGCTACGTAGAACTACTTGCCAGCCGCTATCGCTATTCCTTTTCGACGTAAATACACCACCTCTCGAGTTTATCGACAGGCCGCGACAGGTATTCAAGCGAAAGCTCGAAGCCAGGCTCAGACCCGTACTTCTAAATTTCTACAACTTCGCGAAGCCGCAGCCCCCAAAAATAGGTTTCAGAGAAATGAAAAATTTAGATCACAACAGTCTTTACACCCATAGTGTTCACTCTTTTGACATCACCCTCCTGGAGCAGCTCGGCGTAACGACAGAATTCGATTCAGAGCTTGTTCAATGGCGTTGCAGCTTCATCCATTCCGCCTTGAGACTGGAGCTCACCTACTCGCTGGATACTACCTTGTCCACAGCCCTCTACCTTGACGATAGGCTCATTTCTTTCAGCTATGCCAGCGGACTCGAGGCACTGTCGGTTTGCGGAGACGAAATCATATGCCAATTAAACATCCGCCAACTCAGCCGACAACTCACTATCAATACACGAGACCTATCTGTCCACTGGCGAGACGTTTGAAAAGGCAGAGAAGAATGATTCTAGATGCAAAGGATAATCTGCACCAATCCCTCCGGTCTCTCTATCGAGACACCGAATCAATGCACAGACTCTGGAATGACAAAGAAAAATTTCCAGAACTCCTTCAATTCGCAGCCTTAATCTCCTGCCAAGAGCAAAATGGCACGGACCTCAAAGAAAGCGCTAATTACTTCATAGAATTCGCGCTCACCTACTTCATCACCTCTTATCAAGCACTCGTCTCAGCGCTTGAAGTATTGAGTCAACAGCCCTTGCGCAGTGCTATAGCCAAGGGGTGGATCAAACATAGAATGGTAGCGCTCTCTGAAATTTCCAACGCTATTCACTGTAAACGCTTTGTCGATTTGGCGCAGTTATGCGATCAGGACGCGGAGTACGCTGCTCAGCTCAATGCACGCCACTTGATTCAAAACTCTTCACTCCACCCCCTGCCTTATGAAGCATTGATCCCGAAATTTCTAGAACTGGATGCCTCCATGCAAGCGTATGTGCTCAGCTGGGCGTATGAAGAAAATAAACTTAGCGCTTCAGCGTCTGCTCGGTTCGCACAGGAACATCCTAAAAAATACAAGATGCTGAACGATATCAAAGCTCTAAACTCTACGGATTCTTCCCAAACGTGACACCTCCCCATCCCTCGCTATATGATCCATATACGTTTCATACCGAGAACTCCCCATGGGCATCGTCAAGATCTGCGACCACCTCCACGAAGACCTGCGCATCGCCAGCGGCGCGATGTCACGTTCGATCAACGCCCAGGCCGAGCACTGGATTCGCATCGGCATGCTGGCCGAGTTGCATCCCGAGGCGACCTACCCCGAACTCGTGCGCCAATTGCTGCGCCAGGAACACGCCACGCTCAAGGAGCTGGTGCAATGAGCAAACCAATCCTCAAGAACGCCGACCAGTTGGCCCTGATGCGCCGTGCAGGCGAGCTGCTGGCACGCGTCTTCGCTGACCTCGACGGCTTCATCCGCGCGGGCGTCACCACCCTGCAGATCAACGATCGCGCCGAAGCATTCATCGTCGATACCCTCAAGGCGCGCCCGGCCAGCAAAGGCCAGTATGGCTTTCCCTATGCGCTGAACACCTCGGTCGATCAGGTGGTCTGCCATGGCATGCCGAACAAGGATGAAGTGCTGCAGGAAGGCTCGATCATCAACGTCGACATCACCCTCGAACAAGGTGGCTACATCGCCGACTCCTCGAAAATGTACTGCATCGGCGCGATCAGCGACGACGCCCGGCGCCTGGTCGACACCACGTATCAGGCGCTGTGGAAGGGCATCGAGCAAGTCAAACCCGGCGCCACCTTGGGCGATGTCGGCCATGCCATCCAACAGTTCGCCGAAGCCGCCGGCTACAGCGTGGTGCGCGAGTACTGCGGCCACGGCATCGGCACACAGATGCATGAAGCGCCGCAAGTGCTGCATTACGGTCAGCGCGGTATGGGCATGAGATTGCAACCGGGGATGGTGTTCACCATCGAGCCGATGATCAACCAAGGCGCACGCGGCACCCGAACCCTCAAGGATGGGTGGACAGTGATCACCCGAGATGGCGGATTATCGGCGCAGTGGGAACATACCGTGGCCGTGACGGACCAAGGCTACGAGGTGCTGACACTGCGCGCCGAGGAAGCGGAGCGCTGAGACGCCCAGCGCATTGCTCAGCTGGACTCAACCTCCCTACAATTCCCGCAACATTTTAGCTTCGGACCCGCTCATGGACGAATCCGCCCAGCACTGGCTGCACGCCCTCTCCGCCCCCATGGCCGCGCTCAACGGCGCCAGCTTCACCGCCCCCGACTATTTCGAGGGCGATGATCAGACCGACCTGGAAAGCGGCTGGGGTATCACTACCCGTGCCCAGTTGCTGGACGTGCTCAGCATGGCCGACAACGGCCATGCCTGTGAATTGAGCAATGCGTACTGGCAGTTCCAGCGGTGCCTGCCCAGCCAGTGGCAGGCGCTGCTGGAGACACTGCCGGCTCGCGACCGGGTCAAGTACGAATATGCGGCACGCACCTTCCCCGACTGCGGCCCTGGCGGTACGCGGGCCTGGGACCTCGGACGCATGAGCTTTCTGCTGCGCGCCGGGGTCAAGAAGGGGCATATCAGCCGCGAAGAAAGCCTCTACCTGCACTATCGCCTGGCTCTGCGCGCCCGCCACTACTACAACCGCTGGAACACCTACATCGCCGGTTATCTGTTCGGCAAAGCGTTATGGAACGCGTCCGACAGCAGCGATGCCACCTTCGCCGCCGACCTGGAGCGCCAGGGCAGCGAGCACTGGAACCGCTGCATCGTCCTGAACCTGCGCATCGGCGCCCACGAATTGCTCGCCGACTTGCCCTGGGAATTGCCAATCGACGAGCCTGAACGCCCCACGACCCTGGAAGAGGATTGCTGGTCATGAGCTGCTGGATTCGCCTGGGTATCGAACCGACCCAGGACCTGGACACCATCCGTCTGGCCTACCGCAGCCGCCTGCCCACGCACCATCCGGAGACCGACCCGGAAGGCTTCCAGGCCCTGCGCGCGGCCTATGAAGAGGCCCAGCGCCTGGCGCGCGAGCACGTCGAAAACGCACAAGCCGCGCAGTCCAATGACGAGGTCGCGCCGGCCAACGAGGCCCTCGACGCCTTCCAGGCGCTGCTCGAAGACTCGACCCGTCGCTACGAACCGCAAGCTTGGCTGGACTACATCGGCCAGCTCGACGAACTGCCGCTGGAGCAACTCGACGACCTCAACTGGCAGTTGCTGCACCGGCTGCGCCATTGCGGTCCGATCGCCTACCAGTGCGTACGTCTGCTGGCCACGCGGCTGGGCTGGGCCGAGCAACTGTTGCGCCTGCCGCCAGAAGAGGCCCAGGACGTCGCCGCCTTCTTGCAGCGTATCGAGGAGCCCGACCCCTTCGACACTCGGCTGATCCGCGACTGGTCACCCGCGGCGCAATTGGAAACGCTCTGGTATTTCCGCAGCCTTGGCTACTACCACCAGGAACGTCCGCTGTTCGAGTACACCCAGTTCGCCGACTGCCACACTTGCGTCGGTTTCCCGGCCGACGAAGACCTGGTGAGTCGCCTGACCCTGCAGTTCAGTCAGGCCGGGATTGGCAGCCGAACGCTGCATGCGCGCTTGCAGCAGCAGCACGAAATGGCGCCAGACGACGTCGATGTGCTGTACCTGCTCGCTCGCCAAGCCAGCGCCTTGGGCGCCGAGGAACAGGCACTCAATGGCTGGCTGCGGCTGTGGCGTGAACACCGGCATCCAGAGGCCGAGCGGTGGTTGCTCGACCTGTGCGCAGGCTATCAACCGCAACGCTTGCCGTTGTTGATCCAGGCGCTGGATCAGCAGAGCCTGCCGCACAGCTGGCCCGAGGATTTGACCGATCCCGCCCAGGCCTGCGGCTGTCCCGCGCAATCACCACAAACCCTGGCGCGCTGGTCCGAGGCCTCGCGCCTGAAGCTGGAGGGTTTCGCCGCCACGTTCATCGATTGGCGCCTGGACGGTGACGATGAATTGCCACCGCTGGCCTGGCTCCTGGCCGACCAGGAAGATCGCCTGTTGCAGCGCCGCTACTGGCAGGCCTGGACACTGCAACGTGGCGAATCCGGGCTGCTGCGCAGCCTGCTCGATGAGCCCGCCAGCGGCGATCCGCTCGATGACCTCATCCTCGAAGGCTTTCAGCGCCAGGCCGCACAGCAATTGCACTGGCTCGAGCATTCACCGGTGGTACGTGCACTGGTAGCGTTTTGCGCATCAGCACACCACGGGGCGGTCTTCCCAGAGGCGCTCAAGCAGCCAGCACTGCACCCGGTCTGCCGTGAATGGCTGCGACGTATGCGGGTGTATTCGCCGCAAGCGCTGGAGCGCTTGAACGAGGCGTTCGACATGCGCCGCATGTTCACGGTGCCATTCGGTATGCGGGTAATGAACGACATGGCGCGCCACGGCATCGAACTGCCGCCGATGGCCGAGGGCGCTGCACAGTGGGACTGGCATCGCCAGCAGTTGTTCATGCTGGCCACCATCGCTCAGCCCCAGCGCTGGCTGGACATGATCACGCCCAAGTTGCCAGGTCAACTGCAGTACGCGACCGAGCATCCGTTCCACCGCACCCATCGCCTGCTGCTGTCCACCCCGGCGCTGTTCCAGGAAAACAACGCCTTGCTGCGCTGCCTGGACGAGCGCGATCCCGTTCAGGCGCTGATGGCCCCCCCCCTGCATTACCTGGCCTACGCCTTCGCCAGCACTCGATTGCCGGGCGCGATCAATCTGTTCGAGTGCTACCAAGGCAGTACCGACGTACTGGAAGAACACCCGGTGGGGGAGCTGCTGCTGTGCGCAACCCTCTATCACAGCCCCGCGCTGGACAGCGAGCAACGTACCTGGCTACGTGCACGCCTGGACACGCTGGGCGGCAGCGCTGCCTGGGTCGGCACACTGCGCACAGGCCTGATCGCAGGCAACGTCCCGCGCCTGCCCTATAAGGTGATCGAGCGTGAGGAAAAACTGGACAGCAAACTGCTCAAGACGTTGGTGAGTGCCTTCAACACCTTGGTGAAATCCGCCAAACCGCCGCGCACCGTCGATTTGATGCGGCTGCAAAAAGCCAAGGACGATGCCGATCAGGACACCGGCCTGCGCTGCGCCGCCATGGCGTTGCTGGCGCGTACCGAAGGCCACCTTGCCGCGGCGGCGCGCGAGCCTCAGGCGCCCTCCTGGGCCTTCTGGCGACTGAACAGCCGTATCAGCCGCAGCGACTTCGTCGCGCACTGCTTCGTCGCCTTGATGGGCGGTGCGGTGCTGACCGCGGTGGCCAAACTGCCAGAGCTTTGGGTCGTCGCGGTCTTGCTGATTCTGACTTCAGTACTACGGCGCCTGCGTGACCTGGGCCAAGGCGTGCCGATGTTGATCGGTGTCCTGGCGATCTGCCGATTCGCGCCCTTCGCGCCTGCCGCACTGATGGTGGTGCCCGGCGACAAGCTGGCCAACCGCTACGGCCCGCCGCCGGACGATCCCGCGCAGCTCAGCGAAGGGCTGCAAGTCGCCCTTCGCCATCTCAACGCTCAGTAACGCAACTCGTCCAGCGCCTGGCTCAACTGCAGGCGTTGACGACTGATCTCTGCCGCCTGCTGGCCGGCCAGCACCGCATTGAATGCGTCCAGCCAACTGCCGATCAGGTCGCGCTCATCGCCCAGGCTCTGCATCCAGGCCCGCTCCAGCCGCGCGAGCAAGGTGCGATTGGGCAAGGCATCGCGCGGGTGGATCTTCAGGCGTGCCAGGCGCTCGTGGCTGGCCTGGCGCGCCTCGCTGTCCAGGCCCGTGGGACTGCGGTCGATGCTGTGGCTGTGCTTGTGCCCGGTTTCGAGGAAGGTCACGTCGACTTCGAGCAGGCCGTTGATGTCGTAGCTGAAGCGCACGTCCAGCGACTGCACCTGTCCGGTGGGCTGCAGCGGAATTTCGAAACTGTCGACCAGGATGTTGTCTCGCACCCAGGGACGCTCGCCCTGATACACCGCGATGCGCACCACCTTTTGCTCCGGATGGGTACTGTAGAAGCGCTGCACGCGCGACGTGGGGATCACGGTATTGCGTTCGATGATCGGGGTGAAGGCGCCGGACACTTCTTCGCCACGGGACGAGGCGACACCCAGGGTATAGGGGCACACGTCGGTCAGGATCAGTTCGTCGATCGCCGCGTCGCGGGCCTTGCAGGCCGCTTGGCTGGCAGCGCCCAGGGCGACGATGGTGTCGGGGTCGAGGTGGCGATAAGGCAGCCGACCGAACAGCTTGGCCACCAATTGCTGGATCTGCGGCATGCGCGTGGCGCCCCCCACCAGCACCAGGCTGTCCAGCTCGCGCGGGCTGAGCCGCGCGTCGCGCAGCGCCTGTTCGATGGGGGTGCGCACGCGCGCCAGCAACGGCGCCCAGATCGACTGCAAGCGCGTCTGGTCGAGCAGCCACTCGCGGGCTTGACCGTCGCCATTCCAGGCCAGGGTCAGGCTACCCTCGCCAATGTCACGCTTGAGTTGCTCGATGGCATCGTGCAGGCTCGCCAGCGCTTGAGGCTCCAGGCTCTCCAGCGTCAGTTGCCAATCGCTCAGGCACGCCTTGAGCAGGGCATCGGTAAAATCTTCGCCACCCAAATAGTTGTCGCCAGTGGAGGCATGCACTTCGATCAGCGGCAAGGCGTACTCCAGCACCGTGACATCGAAGGTGCCGCCCCCCAGGTCGAACACCAGCGTGCGCTCGAACTTCTGTTCGTGCAGACCATAGGCCATGGCGGCAGCCGTCGGCTCGTTGATCAGGCGCTGCACCTTCAGCCCCGCCAGCTCGGCCGCGAACACAGTGCGCTTGCGCTGCTCGTCGCTAAAGTAGGCCGGCACGGAAATCACGGCCTCGCTCACCGGGCAGCCGAGATAGGCCTCGGCATCCTGCTTGAGCGAGCCGAGCACCAGGGCCGACAGCTCTTCCGGCGTGAAGCGGTGCTCGCCCAGTTCGAAACGCTTGTCACTGCCCATGAACCGCTTGAACGCTGCGGCGGTGCGATGGGGATGGGTGGTGAGGCGGGCACGGGCGGCACTGCCCACCAAGATGCTGCCGTCTTCATCGACACTGACCACCGAGGGCGTCAGCACCTCGCCCACGGCGTTGGCGATGAGCTGTGCTTTGCCGTCCTGCCAGACGGCAATGAGGCTGTTGGTGGTACCCAGGTCGATACCCAGCAAGGGGGCGGATTCGACGGGCGTTGGAGAGGAGCTGGCATCCTGCATGGTCGGTCTCTGCTGGCAAAGGAGAGCCGGGCGCGCGGCCTGCTGGCGGCATCCGGCGTAGCGGGAGATTCTGACCTAATGGGACCGCGAGTTGAAGGCGAAGATGCAATCGGACTTCAGGCAAGGGGGCGCGCCGGGCTGAAACTCGCGTGAAACCGACTTGGAAAAACGACGGGCACAAAAAAAGCGACCCTAAGGTCGCTTTCTTTGCTGCTTCCGGGTGTTCAGTGGGCCCTGGAAGCGTGAATATGGCGCAGCGGACGGGACTCGAACCCGCGACCCCCGGCGTGACAGGCCGGTATTCTAACCGACTGAACTACCGCTGCGCTATACATCGAGTGGTGGGTGATGACGGGATCGAACCGCCGACCCTCTGCTTGTAAGGCAGATGCTCTCCCGGCTGAGCTAATCACCCTTCGTCTCGGTGTGGCGCGCATTCTACGGACGACCCTTCACCCTGGCAAGCACTTTTTTCAAATTTTTTTTCTGATCTTTCAATGACCTAGGAATAAGTGACTACTGGCCCTGTGACAGGGTTGGCCTGCGAGCACCGCTCGGAGAATAATGCCCGCCTTATGCATTAAGGAGAGCTTTCCCCCCATGTGGTTCAAGAACCTGCTGACTTACCGCCTCACCCAGGATGTTCCCTTCGAGGCCGAGGCACTGGAAGCGGCACTGTCCAGCAAACCGGCCCGCCCATGCGCCAGCCAGGAGCTGACCACCTACGGCTTCGTCGCCCCCTTCGGCAAAGGCGAAGACGCGCCCCTGGTGCATGTCAGCGGTGAGTTCCTGCTGATCGCCGCGCGCAAGGAAGAACGCATCCTGCCCAGCAGCGTGGTCAACGATGCCGTGAAGGAAAAGGTCGAGGAAATCGAGACCGAGCAGATGCGCAAGGTCTACAAGAAGGAACGCGACCAGATAAAGGACGAGATCATCCAGGCCTTCCTGCCGCGTGCCTTCATCCGCCGCTCGATGATCTTCGCTGCCATCGCCCCGCGCCAGGGCCTGATTCTGGTCAACTCGGCCAGCGCCAAGCGCGCCGAAGACCTGCTGTCGACCCTTCGCGAAGTGATGGGCTCGCTGCCTGTGCGCCCGGCCACGGTGAAGATCGCCCCAAGCGCGACCATGACCGACTGGGTCAAGTCGCAGCAACCGGCCGAAGGCTTCTATCCGCTGGACGAATGCGAGCTGCGCGACACCGCCGAAGACGGCGGCATCGTGCGCTGCAAGCGCCAGGACCTGGCCAGCGAGGAAATCCAGCTGCACCTGAGCACCGGCAAGCTGGTGACGCAACTGGCTCTGGCCTGGCAGGACAAGCTGTCGTTCGTGCTCGACGACAAGCTGGTGATCAAGCGCCTGAAGTTCGAGGAGTTGCTGCAGGAGCAGGCCGAACAGGACGGCGGCGACGAAGCCCAACAGCAGTTCGATGCCAGCTTCCTGCTGATGATGATGACCCTCAACGAATTCCTCCCGCAGCTGTTCGAAGCCCTCGGCGGCGAAGAGATTCCCCAGGGAGTCTAAAAGCAGCTGCAAGCTTCGAGCTACAAGCTGCAAGAAAGATCAAAAGCGATACGGCGGTGCTCTCACGGGCACCGCTTTTACTTGCAGCTTGCAGCTAAAAGCTTGCCGCTGCCCCTCCGGAGGTTCCCCCCCATGCGTGCGCTCGCCGCCCTCAGCCGCTTCGTCGGCAACACTTTTGCGCTGTGGGTGCTGTTGTTCGCCTGCCTGGCGTTCCTGCAACCGCAGTGGTTCATCGGACTCAAGGTGGCCATCGTGCCGCTGTTGGGACTGGTGATGTTCGGCATGGGGCTGACCCTCAAGCTGGACGACTTCGCCGCCCTCGCCCGCCAGCCCTGGCGGGTGGCGCTCGGGGTGGTGGCGCACTTCGTGATCATGCCGGGCATGGCCTGGTTGCTGTGCCAGCTGTTCCACTTGCCAGCGGAGATCGCGGTGGGCGTGATTCTGGTGGGCTGCTGCCCGAGCGGGACCGCATCGAACGTGATGGTCTGGCTGTCCAAGGGCGATCTGGCGCTGGCGGTCGCGATCGCGGCGGTCACCACCCTGCTCGCACCGCTGCTGACGCCAGCGTTGATCTGGCTGCTGGCCTCGGCCTGGTTGCCGGTCTCGTTCATGGACATGTTCTGGTCGATCCTGCAATTGGTGATGCTGCCCATCGTGCTCGGCGTGATGGCGCAGAAGCTGCTCGGCGCGCGGGTCCAGTTGGCCGTTCAGGTGCTGCCGCTGGTGTCGGTGGTGAGCATCGTGATGATCGTCTGCGCAGTAGTGGCCGCCAGCCAGGCGAAGATCGCCGAGTCCGGCCTGCTGATCATGGCGGTGGTGATCCTGCATAACAGCTTCGGCTTCCTGCTCGGTTACCTGACCGGCAAGTTGTGCAAACTGCCGCTGGCCCAGCGCAAATCACTGGCGCTGGAGGTGGGCATGCAGAATTCGGGGCTGGGCGCAGCACTGGCGGCTGCACACTTCTCGCCCCTGGCGGCGGTGCCCAGCGCACTGTTCAGCGTGTGGCACAACATTTCCGGGGCGTTGCTTTCGACCTGGTTCAGGCGCATGGAAGCGCCCGATCAAACCTCTGTCCAGCGGTGACCGGGCAGGCCTCTTGCCCGGCAACGGCCAGATGTGCACCATAGTGCGCACGGTGAGGACGACCTCACGACGCACTGCGTGACCATTCCGGGGACGGCCCCATCTCGCAACGATGGAGACCCATCATGTCCTGGATCATTCTGTTCTTCGCCGGCCTGTTCGAGGTCGGCTGGGCCGTCGGCCTGAAGTACACTGACGGCTTCACCCGCCCCCTGCCCACTGCCCTGACCGTTGCGGCCATGGCGGTCAGCCTTGGCCTGCTGGGACTGGCCATGAAAGAACTGCCGCTGGGCACTGCCTACGCCATCTGGACCGGCGTCGGCGCAGTGGGCACGGTCATCGCTGGCATCATCCTGTTCGGCGAATCCATGGCGCTGGTGCGCTTGGTCAGCGTCGCGCTGATCGTCGCCGGCCTGATCGGCCTGAAGGTCAGCGCTAGCTGACCTTCAGCGCACCCTTCAACGGCGCGCGCCGCGCAAGGCGCTGACCTGTTCGCGCAGCACCTCGGGCTGGGCCGCCTCCACGGGGATGGCGGCCCCAGCCACCAGCGTCACCCGTGACCACAAGCGGCGCAGGAAGCCCTTGGCCGGATCGCGACTGAAGAAGCTGCCCCACAAGCCCTGCAACGCCAGCGGAATCACCGGCACCGGGGTTTCCTGCAGAATCCGCTTGACCCCGCCCTTGAACACGTCGATCTCGCCATCGGCAGTCAGCTTGCCCTCCGGGAAAATACACACCAACTCGCCTGCCTGCAGATACTCGGCGATGCGCGCGAACGCGCGTTCGTACGTCGCCGCGTCTTCGCTGTGCCCGGCGATGGGGATCGCACCCGCCGTGCGAAACACGAAATTCAGCACCGGCAGGTTGTAGATCTTGTAGTACATGACGAAACGTATAGGCCGACGGATCGCACCGCCAATCAGCAGCGCGTCGACGAACGAGACATGGTTGCACACCAGCAATGCCGCCCCTTCGTCGGGAATGCGGTCCAGGTCGCGGTGCTCGACGCGGTACATGGAGTGACTGAGCAGCCAGATCAGGAAGCGCATGGTGAATTCGGGCACGATGCTGAAAATGTAGGCATTGACCGCGATGTTGAGCAGCGACACCACCAGGAACAACTGCGGGATGCTCAGCTTCGCCACGCTCAGCAAGCCGATGGTGACCAGCGCCGACACCACCATGAACAGGGCATTGAGGATGTTGTTGGCGGCGATCACCCGCGCGCGCTCCTGCTCAGGGGTGCGTGCCTGGATCAGCGCATACAGCGGCACGATATAGAAACCGCCGAAAACGCCCAGGCCGATGATCGACGCCATGATCCACCAGGCCTGGTGCAGCCCCAGCAGACTCAACCAGTCGTGAGGTGCGTCAGCCACCGGAACATCACCCGAATGCCACCACCAGAGCAGACCGAACAGGGTCAGGCCGAACGAGCCGAAGGGCACCAGACCGATTTCAACCTTGCGTCCGCTCAAGCGCTCGCACAGCAGCGAGCCGACAGCAATGCCGACCGAGAACAGGGTCAACACCAAGGTGACCACCGTCTCGTCACCGTGCAGCCAGTCCTTGGAATAGGCGGGAATCTGCGTCAGGTAGATCGCACCGACGAACCAGAACCATGAGTTGCCGACGATCGAACGCGACACCGCAGGCGTCTGCCCCAGGCCCAGGCGCAAGGTGGCCCAGGACTGTTTGAAGATGTTCCAGTCCAGCGGCATCTGCGGCGCCACCGCCGCCGCCCGAGGGATCCAGCGGCTGGCCAGATAACCCAGCACAGCGGTGCCGACGATGCCGCCCGCCACCACGCTGGCGTAATCGCTTGACGACATCATCACCCCGGCGCCGATGGTGCCGGCCAGGATCGCCAGGAAGGTGCCCATCTCCACCAGCCCGTTGCCGCCGACCAACTCCTGCTCGTGCAGCGCCTGCGGCAGGATCGAGTACTTCACCGGACCGAACAGCGCCGAATGCGTGCCCATGGCGAACAGGGTGAGCAGCATCAGCTCAAGGTGACCGCTGAGAAAGCCCACGGCACCGATCGCCATGATCGCCACCTCGGCCAGTTTGATCGCCCGAATCAGCGCGTCCTTGGCGAACTTCTCACCAAACTGCCCCGCCAGCGCCGAGAACAGGAAGAACGGCAGGATGAACAGCAGCGCGCACAAATTGACCCAGATCGAGCGATCACCTTCCAGGCTGAGTTTGTAGAGGATGGCCAGAATCAGCGACTGCTTGAACAGGTTGTCGTTGAAGGCGCCCAGCGATTGGGTGATGAAGAACGGCAGGAAGCGACGCTTGCCGAGCAAGGTGAATTGCGAGGAATGACTCATCGTCCTTGTTCCTGAGAGGGCTTTGTCATTTGAAGGGTGCTCATCGTGAGAGGCGACAAATCTGCACGTGAATGCACACCTCTGGCAACCGCCTCAGGGCGAATCCGTTAACCACGCAGCAAGTTGCTGGCACTACGCCATTAATTTGTCGTCAAATAATTTTCAGATTGTTACAGTTCTGCCGATATTCATATACATGACCTAGATCCAGCAACGGCAATTCCCCCCTCGCCCTTCTTCGATGCATCACTAAGGAGCACCACCGCAGATGTTTACCTGGTTCGGCGACCTGAAAATCGCCCATAAACTGGCGCTCGGCTTCGGCCTCGTCCTGACGTTGACCCTGATCCAGTCGCTGATCAGCTGGGACGCCCTTGGCAAGATTGTTCGTCGCAGCGAAGTGGTGCGCGATGTGTCGATCCTCAACGATGCCCTGGGCGATCTGCGCGAAGCGCGTCTGCGCCATACGTTAGCAAACGGCGACGACGAGCAGACCCAGGCCTTGCTCACCGCCAGCGATGCATTGCAGCCACCGCTCAAGCGCCTGCGTGAAGTGATCCGCACCCCGCGCAACGTCGAACTGCTGGGCAAAGCCGAACAGTCCCTGACCAGCTACGTGCAAACACAGAGCCTCAGCCTGCAGTCATACCAGACCATGCGCTCGGCGCAAAAGGACATGGGCACCCTCGCCAATCAGTCGTTCGCGGCCCTCAAGAGCATTCGCCAGCAAGTGCGCGCCCTGACCGATGCCGAGCAACGCGACGCACGCAGCGAGGCCGTCAATCAGATTCGCGAGAACCTGATCCTGCTGCGTTACCAGGTGCGCGGCTACACCAGCAACACCAATGCCGACAGCGAAAAGACCATGAACGATCAGATCGCTACCACGGTGAACACCCTGCCCGGGCTGATCGCGGCCTTGAACGGCCAGGCCGCCGACGCCACCGCACAGTTGAGCGAACAGGTCCGCGCCTATGCCGGCAAGGTCGAAACCTATCGCGGCGAGATCGGCAAACTGGCCGACTACCGCGTCAGCATGGCCAAGGACATCGCCAACCTGACCGAAGCCATCGGCCTGCTGCTCGACGGCCAAGGCACACTGGTGAATTCGGACAGCCAGTTCGCCAAGAACCTGCAGTTGGTCACGACCCTGCTGGCGCTGGTGCTGGGCATCGTGCTGGCCGTGCTGATCGCGCGCCAGATCAGTCCGCCACTGCGCCGGGCACTGTTGGCCATGGAACAAGTAGCCGCCGGTGACCTGAGCGAACAGCCGAGCAGCCGTCGCCGCGACGAACTGGGTCAGTTGCAGAACAGCCTGCAAGGCATGACCGCCAACCTGCGCCAACTGATCGGCGGCGTGCGCGATGGCATCTCGCAGATCGCCAGCGCCACCGAGGAACTCTCGGCCATCACCGCACAGACCAGCGCCGGTGCCAGCAGCCAGCGCCAGGAGACCGACCAGGTCGCCACCGCCATGCAGGAAATGGCCGCCACGGTGCAGGAAGTGGCGCGCAACGCCGGCGACGCCTCGGTGGCCGCCAGCGCCACCGATCTGGAAGCCCGCGAGGGCGAAAGCGTGGTCACCCGTGCGGTGGCGCAGATCGACCGGCTGGCCAGCCAGGTGGACGCCACCAATAAAGCGATGGACGCGCTGCGCAACGAAAGCCAGCGCATCGGCAAGGTAATGGACGTGATCAAGGCCGTGGCCGAGCAGACCAACCTGCTGGCGCTCAACGCGGCCATCGAAGCGGCGCGAGCAGGTGAAGCCGGCCGTGGGTTTGCCGTGGTGGCTGATGAAGTGCGCAGCCTGGCGCAACGCACCCAGGCCTCGACGGCAGAAATCGAGTCGGCGATCAACAGCCTGGAACAGGGCACTCGTTCGGTCAGCGACTTGATGGAAGAGAGCCAGAGCCTGACCGAAAGCAGCGTGGCCCTGGTGCGCGAGGCGGGCGCGGCGCTGGAAGGCATCACTCAGCAGGTCTCCGGCATCCAACTGATGAACCAGCAGATTGCCGCCGCCTCCGAGCAGCAGAGCGCAGTGGCCGAAGAAATCAGCCGCAGCGTGGTGACGGTCAGGGACATCTCGGAACAGACGGCAGGGGCCAGTGAGCACACCTCGGTGTCCAGCGTCGAGCTGGCGCGTCTGGGCGGGCAGTTGCAGCAGATGATCAGCCGCTTCCGCGTCTAAAGTGCAGGGGGCGGCCCGCCCGCCCCGACACCGTCAAGCAAGGCGGGTTACTGGAAGTCGAACAGGGCCCGCGCGGTATCCACCAACAGCGCTTGGCGCAGGGCCATCGAGCAGCCCAGCGCCTCGAACTGTTCGACCACGCCCGTAAAGTTCACCACCGATTCATGCTGGGTGTGGGGCCAGTCGCTGCCCCACAGAAGGCGGTCGGCGCCATAGTGCGCCTCCAGCATTCCCAGCGCCTGGCGAGCGAAGAGCAGGTTCTGCGTCGCCGAGCCGCCCAGACGATAGATCCCCGACACCTTGACCCACACCCTGCCCTGTCCCCCCAGCGTCAGCATCTCGGCAAAGCCTGGCTGACCCAGACCCAGGCGCGCATCGGGCCGACCGAAGTGATCGATGACGATCTTCACGCCATAGGGGTGCAAGGCGTTCACCAACGCCGGGATGTCGGCCACCTGACGATGCAGCTCGACATGCCAGCCCAGTGCAGCGATGTGCTCCAGCAGCGGTCGCCAGGCGGCATCGCGTAAATCGGGCAGCGCTTGCCCCATCAGATTCAGCCGCACGCCGCGCACGCCCGCCTGGTGCATCTGTTCCAGGCTGGCGCGGTCCGCATCGTGCTCAAGCATCACCACCCCGCGTAATTGCCGGGGCGCGCTGTTCAGGGCAGCCAGCAGGTAGCGGTTGTCGGTGCCGAGAAAGCTCGGCTGAACCAGTACGCCGTGGCTGAAACCATGCCCAGCGAGCATGGCCAGGTAATCGTCCAACGGGGCGTCGTAGGTGGGTGCATAGCGACGCTCGGCCGCCAGGCTCAGCCCACGGTTAAAGACGTGGGCATGGCTGTCGATGGCCGTGAAAGGAGAAACGGTAGCGTGGGGCATGGCGCTCATCGAAAAGATTGAAGAATGTGGATCGTTACTTGGCCATGGCCGGAGCGGTCGAGGCAGCCGCCTCGGGCTCCAATGTGCGCCCGCGGGTTTCCGGCAGGCACAGCGCGGCGATCACCGCCACACCGTAGGCGATACCGGCATCGATGCCGATCGCCGCGCCCAGCGACATGGACTCGCTCATGTGACCGACCAGGAATGGGAACACCGCCGACAGCACGCGGCCGAAGTTGTAGCAGAAGCCCACCCCGGCGCCGCGCACGTCGGCTGGATAGAGTTCATTGAAGAACGCCCCGAGGCTGGCCGGAATGCCAGCGGCGAAGAAGCCCAATGGGAAACCGAGGAACAGCATCTGCGTGTTGCTGAGGGGGAAGAACACATAGGCCTGGACGGTCAGAACGCAGCACAGGGCGAACAGCAGGATGTTCTTGCGGCGGCCGATGCGGTCGATCAACAGACCGCTGACCACGCAGCCGCACCAGAAGGCGAAAATGATCACTGCCAGGTAACCGCCGGAGTTGAGCACCGACAGGTTGCGCTCGGTCTTGAGGAAGGTCGGCAACCAGGTCATCACCGCGTGATAGCCACCGTGGGCACCCAAGCCCAGCAGTCCGCCCAGCAAGGTGACGCGCAGCAGTTCCGGGCGGAAGATCCCGGCCATCGACTTGACGAAGCTGCGCGGCGCAACCTGGTCTTTCTGCAGGCGCTGGAAGCTGTCTGGCTCCTGCACGTTACGGCGCACCCAAATGATCAGCAGAGACGGCAACAAGCCGACGAAGAACATGACCCGCCAGGCGAACTCCTGCGGCACCAGCGAATAGATCAGCGCGAACAGCGCCACTGCCAGGCCCCAGCCCACTGCCCAGGCACTTTGCACCGTGCCCATGACCTTGCCGCGGTACTTCGGATTGATGGTTTCGGCCATCAACACCGCGCCGGCCGCCCATTCGCCACCGATGCCGAAACCTTGCATGGCCTTGACGAACAGCAGCGGATAGAAGCCGGTGACGAAGGCCGACAGGAAGGTGAAGAAGGAGAACCAGAGAATCATCCACTGCAAGGTGCGCACACGGCCATAGCGGTCGGACAGGGTACCGCCGAGCCAGCCGCCGATGGCCGAGGTGACCAGGGTCAGGCCACTGATCAGACCGGCATCGCCTTTGCTCAGGGAAAACGCGGCGATCAGCGCCGGAATGGCCAGGCCGAACATCTGCACTTCCAGGGCGTCGAGCGACCAGCCGCCGAAGCAGGCCCAGAATGTCTTGCGCTCGCGCGAGGTGATTTCGCGGTACCAACTGAACATGTTTCTTATCCTTCTAGGTCGTGTAAGGGTGGCCGGACTCGCACCGGCCAGGCAGGCAGCACCCCGGCACCGTGCGAGCACGGCGCGGCAGGCGGGGCAATGGACGGCAGCGGCGGTTCAGCGAATGTCGATGCGGTAACGGAAGTGCTGGGCATGGCCGCGCGAGCGGCGCCACTCCAGTGGCTTGCCGGCGTAGTCACGGGCCAGACGCTCGATCACCACCACCGGACTCCCCTCCGGCAGTTGCAACAAACGCCCTTGAACCGCATCGACCGATTCGGCGGTAAGGGTTTCCTCCGCGTAGGCCACCACTTGGCCACACAGCGTTTCGTAGATTGGGTAGAGCAACGGCCCTTTGCGGTCCAGCTCGACTTCCAGCAAGGGTTGGAAGGTCTGGCGCGCCAGCCAGATTTCCTCGGCCAGCACCGGCTGGGCGCCCAGCAAACGCAGACGCACGATGCGGATGACCTCGGCCTGTGCCGCCAGCCCCAACGCCGCTGCCACCGCCGAGGGCGCCGGCAGTGGCTCGATGGAGAGGATGCGGCTCTCGGGTACGACCCGCGCGCCATTGGCTGATTCGAAACGGAAAAAGCGGAACAGCGAGGACTGGAACTGCGGCCGACGAATGAAGGTGCCACGGCCCTGTTGGCGCTCCAGGACGCCTTCGGCGACCAGTACGTCGACAGCCTTGCGCACGGTGCCGACCGACATCTGGAACTCGCTGGCCAGTGCCGCTTCGGTGGGAATGGCCTCACCTGGGCGCCAGCGGTTGTTGGCGATCTGCTCGACCATGTGGTCGCGCAACTGTTGGTAGCGGGGCAGACGCGCATCACCGGGCAGCGTGTTCATGGGCTCTGTCTCTCGTGTTGTTATATAGACATATATATGAATTGCTCGTGAGTATTCCTCCTGCCCTGAACGGTGTCAATCCTCCGCCTATCGGACGGCGCTGGCCGCAGCGATGCACGGCGACACGAACAACTCACCCCGCCAAGCGCCCGTGAGCGTTTTGCCTGCCACCACTAGCCACAAAATTGCCAGCATGCCCACCAACACCTGCCCGGCGACCATGAAAAAGCCCAGTCCCAACCACTCAGCCAATTTCAACGTGGCCAGGCTGTAGACACCCAACGGAAAGGTGAATCCCCACCAGCCCAAGTTGAACGGCATTCCGTGGCGCAGGTAACGCACGGTGATCAACACGGCCGTCAGCAACCACCACAGGCCTGCCCCCCACAGCACCATTCCGGCCACCAGTCCCAGCCCCCGCGCCACCTCGCCCATCGCTCCAAGGCCATTGGCGGCGAATACACCCGGCGCATCACCGCCAAGCAGCAGCATGCCCAACGCGCCGGTACCGATGGGGCCCAAGGCCAGCCAACTGGACGCCGCCATGTTGGCCGGCGGCAACTTGTGCAGCGCCATGCGCAACATCAGGATGGTCAGGATGCTAAATGCCACCGGCAGCGACACCGCCCACATGACGTAACTGGTGACCAGCACCAGAAACTGGGCCTGAGGGTCGGCCAGGTGCGGCACCAGCAGGCCGCCGCTGGCTGCGGCCACCTCGGCCGCCACCACCGGCAGCAGCCAGACGGCGGTCATTTGGTCGATGCTGTGTTCCTGACGGGTGAACATCAGGTAGGGAATGGCCACGCCACACAGCAGCGCGAGGGCCACATCCAGCCACCATAGCGCCTCGATCCACGGCAGCAGGCCTTCGCCCCAGCGCGCCAGGCCGAACACCAGGCCGCCGTTGAGGATGGTCGCCAGCCCCATGGGGATGGTGCCGAAGAACATCGAGACCGTGGAATGGCCGAATATCCGCCGCGCTTCGTCGAAGAACAGCAGCCAGCGGGCGCTGTACAGCACGCAGAACACGATGAACAGCGCGACCGTCAACCACCACAGCGCCTCGGCGAGCCCCAGCAACGCCGATACCTGCACCTGCCGCAGGGCCAGAGCCAGCACGCCGGTGCCCATGGTCGCGGCAAACCAGTTGGGGGTGAACTGGCGAATCACTTCCAGGGGGTGGGCCAGGCGCTGGAAGGGTCGCAAGGACCGAGCACGGGTGTGAGGGCAAGACATGAGCGATTCCTCGGATAAGGTGAAATCATCTTATGCTCGCCAGGAATATCTATATAACGGGTATTTTCTCTATCTGTTATCTGTTTTACAGATATAAAACCCAGAGGATCGTGCGACTCGTTGCCACTGCGACCATCGTCTGCGCTGACGAAACCGCCCTGCTCGTGCCAGACTGCTCGGGACCGCGTTTCCCTCTTGCTGCGGAGTTTGCATGTCGTTGTCCAGTGGGCTGATCGCCGTGGTCGCCCTGGCCTATATGGCCATCATGTTCGCCATCGCCTTCTACGGCGACCGTCGCAGCACCCCGCTGCCGCCGCGCCTGCGCGCCTGGGTATACAGCCTGTCCCTGGCGGTGTACTGCACCAGCTGGACCTTCTTCGGCGCAGTCGGCCAGGCCGCCGAGCAGCTCTGGGCCTTCCTGCCCATCTACCTGGGCCCGGTGCTGCTGCTGATTTTCGCTCCCTGGGTGCTGCAGAAGATGGTGCTGATCAGCAAACAGCAGAACATCACCTCCATCGCCGACTTCATTGCCGCGCGCTACGGCAAGTCGCAGACCCTTGCTGTGGTGGTTGCCCTGATCTGTCTGGTTGGCGTGCTGCCCTACATCGCCCTGCAGCTCAAGGGCATCGTGCTGGGCGTCAACCTGCTGATCGGCGCCAATGCCGATGCCACCGGCACACGCGTGCAGGACACCGCACTGGTGGTGTCACTGGTGCTGGCGCTGTTCGCCATCGTCTTCGGCACGCGCAGCCTGGACGTCACCGAACACCACCGCGGCATGGTGCTGGCCATCGCCTTCGAGTCGATGATCAAGCTGCTGGCCTTCCTCGCCGTCGGCGCCTTCGTAGTGTTCAACCTGTACGACGGTGTCGACGACCTGTTCAGCCAGGCGCGACAGTCAATGCACCTGGAGCGATACTGGCAGGAAACCATCAACTGGCCGTCGATGGTGGTGCAGACCGCCGTGGCGATGATGGCGATCATCTGCCTGCCGCGACAGTTTCACGTCACCGTGGTGGAGAACATCGAGCCGCAGGACATGCGCCTGGCGCGCTGGGTGTTCCCTCTGTATCTGGTGCTGGCCGCGCTGTTCGTGGTGCCGATCGCCTTGGCCGGACAAATGCTGTTGCCGGGCACGGTGATGTCCGACTCCTTCGTCATCAGCCTGCCGCTGGCCGAAGCCCATCCCAGCCTGGCATTGCTGGCGTTCATCGGCGGCGCCTCGGCCGCCACCGGCATGGTCATCGTCGAGGCCGTGGCGCTGTCGACCATGGTCTCCAACGACATGCTGCTGCCCTGGCTGCTGCGCCGCAACAACGCCGAGCGGCCGTTCGAAGCCTTCCGCCACTGGATGCTCTCGGTACGCCGGGTCACCATCGTGGTCATCCTGCTGCTGGCGTATGTCAGCTACCGACTGCTGGGTTCCACCGCAAGCCTGGCGACCATCGGCCAGATCGCCTTCGCCGCCGTTACCCAACTGACCCCAGCGATGCTCGGCGCTTTGTACTGGAAGCAGGCCAATCGGCGCGGCGTGTTCGCAGGACTGGCCGCCGGGATTTTCCTGTGGTTCTACACCTTGGTACTGCCCATCGCCGCGCACAGCCTGGACTGGTCGCTGCAGCTGTTTCCGGGCCTGGCGTGGTTGCACGGCAACCCGCTGAACCTGCCCATCAGCCCGCTGACGCAAGGCGTGGTGCTGTCGCTGGCGGGCAACTTCACCCTGTTCGCCTGGGTGTCGATCCTCTCGCGCACACGGGTGTCCGAGCACTGGCAGGCCGGTCGCTTCATCGGTCAGCAGACCAGCGCCCGACCCAGTGGGCGCACACTGCTGGCGGTGCAGATCGACGACCTGCTCAACCTCGCCGCACGCTTCGTGGGCGAGGAGCGCGCACGCCAGAGCTTCATTCGCTTCGCCTACCGCCAGGGCAAGGGCTTCAACCCCAACCAGAACGCCGATGGCGACTGGATCGAGCACACCGAGCGCCTGCTGGCCGGGGTGCTGGGCAGTTCTTCGACAAGAGCGGTGGTCAAGGCGGCCATCGAGGGCCGCGACATGCAGCTCGAGGACGTGGTACGCATCGCCGACGAAGCCAGCGAGGTGCTTCAGTTCAACCGCGCACTGCTGCAGGGGGCGATCGAGAACATCAACCAAGGCATCAGCGTGGTCGACCAGAACCTGCATTTGGTCGCCTGGAACCGCCGCTACCTGGAGCTGTTCAACTACCCGGACGGGTTGATCGCCGTCGGCCGGCCGATCGCCGACATCATTCGCTACAACGCCGAGCGGGGGCTGTGCGGTCCCGGCGAAGCGCAGGTCCACGTGGCGCGGCGCCTGCACTGGATGCGCCAGGGACGGGCGCATACCTCCGAGCGCCTGTTCCCCAACGGCCGGGTCATCGAGTTGATCGGCAATCCGATGCCCGGTGGCGGCTTCGTCATGAGCTTCACCGACATCACGCCGTTCCGCGAAGCCGAGCAGGCGCTCAAGGATGCCAACGAGGGCCTGGAGCAACGGGTGGCCGAGCGCACCCACGAACTTTCGCAATTGAACCAGGCACTGTCCGACGCCAAGAGCCACGCCGAGGCGGTCAGCCAGTCCAAGACGCGCTTCCTCGCGGCGGTCAGCCACGATCTGATGCAGCCGCTGAACGCCGCACGGCTGTTCTCCGCTGCACTGTCGCAACAGGCCGAGACCTTGAACGACGAAGCCCGGCAACTGGTGCGGCACCTGGACAGCTCGCTGCGCTCGGCCGAAGAATTGATCAGCGACCTGCTGGACATCTCACGCCTGGAGAACGGCAAGATCACCCCGGACATCAAACCCTTTGCACTCAATACGCTGTTCGACACCCTCGGTGCCGAGTTCAAGGTGCTGGCTGCCGAAAAAGACCTGGCGTTCCGCCTGCGCGGCAGTCGCCTGCAGGTCAGCAGCGACATCAAGCTGCTGCGCCGGGTGCTGCAGAATTTCCTGACCAACGCGCTGCGCTACGGCAGCAGCCCGATCCTGCTGGGCACGCGGCGTGAGGGTGAGCGGCTGTGGCTGGAGGTGTGGGATCGCGGCCCTGGCATTGCCGACGACAAGTTGCAGGTGATCTTCCAGGAGTTCAAGCGCCTGGACAGCCACCAGACGCGCGCTGAAAAAGGCCTGGGCTTGGGCTTGGCGATCGCCGATGGCCTGTGCCGGGTGCTGGGTCACACCTTGCAGGTGCGCTCATGGCCGGGTAAAGGCAGCGTATTCAGAGTGAGTGTGCCGATCGCCCGCCAGCCGCTGGCCATCCCGGCAGCCCCTGCCGAGCAGATGGGACAACCGCTGGCGGGACTGCAGGTGCTGTGCGTGGACAATGAAGACAGCATCCTGATCGGCATGAACAGTTTGCTCGGACGCTGGGGCTGCCAGGTCTGGACCGCTCGCGACCAGGCCGAGTGCGAAGCGCTGCTGGTCAAGGGCATGCGCCCGCACCTGGCGCTGGTGGACTATCACCTGGACCACGGCGAGACCGGCACCGGCCTGATGGCGTGGCTACGCACGCAATTGGGCGAGCCGATTCCCGGCGTGGTGATCAGCGCCGACGGGCGCAACGAGACCATCGCCCAAGTGCATGCGGCGGGCCTGGACTACCTGGCCAAGCCGGTCAAGCCGGCAGCCCTGCGCGCCCTGCTCAATCGGCATCTGAGCCTGGTGCAGTAAGGCCTTCGTCGGCCATCGCGCGCTCCAGCAGGTCGGCCGGCAGGCTCTTGCTGGCGCGGGCGCCGAGCAGCTTGAGCTGTTCGCTACGGCTGATCAGATTACCGCGACCCTCGCACAGTTTATTGCGCGCCGCCGCGTAGGCTTTGTCGACCTGCTGAAGGCGCACACCCAACTCGTCCAGATCCTGGATGAACAAGACGAATTTGTCGTACAGCCAACCGGCGCGCTCGGCGATTTCTCGGGCGTTTTGTCCCTGGCGCTCCTGTTTCCACAGGCTGTCGATGACCCGCAGGGTGGCCAGCAAGGTGGTGGGGCTGACGATCACGATCTGCCGGTCGAACGCCTCTTGGAACAGCCCCGGCTCGGCTTGCAGCGCCGCAGAAAAGGCCGCTTCGATGGGCACGAACAGCAGCACGAAGTCCAGGCTGTGCAGGCCGTCCAGACGGCTGTAGTCCTTGCTCGACAACCCCTTCACATGGCTGCGCAGCGACTGCACGTGCTGCTTGAGCGCCGCCTCGTCGTTGCCGGCGACGAACTGCTGGTAGGCGGTGAGGCTGACCTTGGCGTCGACCACCACCTGTTTGTCGCCGGGCAGCATGATCAGCACATCGGGCTGGAAGCGCTCGCCATCGGCGCTTCTGAGACTGACCTGGGTCTGGTACTCGCGGCCCTTCTCCAGGCCCGCGTGCTCCAGCACCCGCTCCAGAATCAGTTCGCCCCAGTTGCCCTGGGTCTTCTGCCCCTTGAGGGCCTGAGTGAGGTTGGTGGCTTCATCGGACAAGCGCAGGTTGAGCTGCTGCAAACGCTCCAGTTCCTTGGCCAGCGAGAAGCGTTCGCGAGCTTCGTGCTGGTAGCTCTCCTCCACGCGCTTTTCGAACGCCTGGATACGCTCCTTGAGCGGATCGAGCAATTGCCCCAGGTGCTGCTGGCTGGTCTGGGCGAAGCGCTGCTCACGCTCGTCGAAGATGCGCGTGGCCATTTCGGCGAACTGTGCACGCAGGGTGTCGCGGGCTTGCTGCAGGTCTTCCAGACGTTGGGCATGGCTGTCCTGCTGTTCGCGAAGCTCGGCATCCAGGCGTGCCGCCTGTGCCTCCAGGCGGCGCAGTTCGGCTTCGCGATTGGCGCGCTCCAGGCTCCAGGCATGAGCAGCGTCGCGGGCGTTGTCGCGCTCGATCTGCAGCAGCTCCAGCTCACGGTGTTGCGCCGCCAGCTGTGCCTGCTTATGGCTGTTGGCCTCGCTCAGATCGCTGATTTCGTCACGGCTGGCATCAAGCTGGGCTTGCAGACCGGCCTGCGCCAGTTGCGACGCGTTGAGGCGCTCCTGCCATAGACTGCCTTCGCCCTGACGGACGGCGAGTCGTCGCTGAAGCTGCAACGCCCAGCCCAGGCAAGGCACCGCAGCGGCGACGATGCCCATCAAAATACTGGCCAGATCCACTGCCATGCTCACCCCGATCGTTGTTCCAATGCAGGCTGCAGCTTACAGGGGTTTGCCCACTCATGACGCTAGGGATGCAGGCGCTCGAGCAATCGCTGCGCATCCTGCGAACCCTGCCCGGCCGCCAGTTCCAGCCAATGCCGCGCTTGCTCGGCATCCTGCGGCAGGCACAGACGGGCGTATTCGAGTTGGGCAAGTCCATCCCCAGCCCGAGCCGCCTGACGCAACAGCTCGTGACCGATGCGTCGGTCGCGTGCATTGCCGCAATCGCGGCACAGCAACTGTCCCAAGCGACTCTGGGCAACCACCACGCCCCGACGCGCCGGCTGTTTGAGCAGGCGTCCGGCCAAGTGCTTGACGCTGGGCTTGACGCCCAGGCGGGGGCTGTCGAGTAGCCAGAGAGCGACTTTCAGCGAAAAGCGTTTGGAAAAGACGCTCGGTCCCGTATTAGGGCAATCGGCTTGGGAGGAGACACGAAACTTCATGACAGACAGCGATGGCAATTCGAAAAGCGCGCCACTCTACCGTTTTTTTTGCGTGAAGGCTCGATACGCGCCTGACAGCGCGGAAAAAAATATTTCATGGTTCTTTTCTTGACGTTTTTCAATCCAGCACTCGAGTGCGAGAGGGTGTTGACTCAAACGTCAGATATTTCCCAGGACGACTTGACATGCCCGTCCTAGAGCAACCCTGCAACACAATCCACAGATACTGTGGATAACTCGGTGGACAACCCCCCTTGCGTGCCCGCAAACCCTTATGGAATGGGGGCTTCAGTCAAACTGACGATTTTTTCACCAGCCAAAATAAGTGTTTTTTTTCATTGACTTAAGGTCGCAGTCAAGTCATTGGCGGCTTCTTGAGGGCGTGTTGCAATACGGTTACAAGTCGCGCCACGCGTGTGTACAACTGGGTACTGGCACTGGTCCGAGCGGGGATCGTTGCCACGCGTCACCCCACTATTCACCCGGTCGCCCACTTCACAGGAGCGCTTTCAGCAGCGATAATGGTTGGCCTGGCTGAATGATTTAAAAAAAGCTTGCATCGCTGCCAATACTTAGGTAGTGTGGCCACCGTTAGTACCAAGCTGAAATCAATTCTGGCCACCATGTCCTTGCGACTGCTCCCACCCCGGGTAGCCTCGCTGAAACCAGGACGGCCTACGCGATGATTCACTGAATGGCATACGCCACTCCAGCACGAATCAGCCAACGAACGATTGATCGGGATCTTCACCCATGGCCTCGAACCTGGCCCGTGGGATGCTGCCCGCCTTCCTAAGTACCTACCAGTCAGCCCGGCGCCTACATTGTGCTTGCGCTTTCTCTGGCTGCTCTGTTCCGGTCAGGTTTTTCGCCTCCCTTAATAAAGGCGTCACCGGAACGTTTCTATTGTGCACGGATCGAACCCGTGTCTTGAGCAGGAAACTCTAAAAAAATGACCAATCATCATCACATTCAGCGCGCATTCGGCACGCTTTCTCAGGCCTTCGCTCCACTGCAGTGCCTGATCGTTGCTCCCCGCAAGGGCAGCTTCAGCTTCACCCTGGTAGACGAACACGGCGTGGCATGCCACACCGAACGTCTTTACCCAGAGCAGTACACTGGCGCAGAGCCGCTGCAGGCGGTGATCGACCGCACGCGCCAGTCGCTGGTCGCATGAACGAATGGGCGAAGATTCGCCCCGTGAATGTGCCACTCTGATTGCTGCTAGTGCTGCACCGGGGTAATTGCCACAAGGCATATAGCCTGATCGCAGCGGCAGCAATCGATTTAAAAACAGCCCTTTACACCATGAATATCACACTAGACTTCAACTCGAGCGGTGCGAGCCGCTTCCGATGGGTGTGATCCTTCAGCCAGCTGCCAAGCTCCCCGCACCCATCGGTCCATGACAGTTCGAGGGCACCATGGGTATCGCTGCGAACGAATTGAGCCGTTATGTCATCCGCCCCACGCTGGTTTATCTGGGGCGCCACAACGCGAGCGCAGAAGCCTTGCTCCTGGGCGTCGCTGCCAGCCAATCTTGCCTTGGCCAGGCCTTGCACGATCGCCGTGGCCACGGGCTGTACCGCATCGGTGAGACGCGTCATCGAGCGCTGTGGGATTGTTACCTCGCCCGTGATCCGGAATTGGCCAGCCTGGTGCGCGGGCTGGCCAGTCAGCATGCCTTCCTTGGCGGTCCACATTTGGAACTGACCGTCAATCTGCGCTACGCCACCGCCATCGCCTGGATGCTTATCGAAGAACAGGCCACACCGCTCCCGGCCGCCGACGATGTGCTCGGTCTGGCCAGGATCTGGCGACAGACCTTTCATCCGCAAGGGCGCCTACGTGACTTCACCCAGGCGTGGGATTGCTGGGTAAACCCTAGGGTTGCGGAGCCATCATAGGAATCCTCTTACGAAAGATTCAGAATTGCGACTTATTTTGGTCGGATTGTCCTACAAAACAGCTCTATCTCCGCATATACAGCCTATGGCGTACTTCGCGATTTGTTGGTAGCTTTTGGCCCCGGAGATCCCAAGGAGTTCTAATAATGAAAACAGTCATGCTCAAAACCTCCCTCGGCGTCGCAATCGCGGTCGCCTCTAGCCAACTCTTCGCCAGCGGTTTCGCGCTCAACGAGCAAAGCGTCAGTGGTATGGGGACAGGTTTCGCGGGTCGTTCTTCGGCTGCTGACGACGCCAGCACCATCTACGGTAACCCTGCCGGCATGTCGCGCCTCAAGCGCGAACAGGTCACCGTAGGGGGCGCGGCAGTCATCGCCAAATCTGATATATCCGGTCGCGGCAGCAACCTGGGCGGGGAAACCGACGGTGACATGGTGCCGGTGGTCGGTGTGCCGATGGGTTATTACGTCAAGCCGCTCGACGACCACTGGAGCGTGGGCTTCGGCGTCTACGTGCCCTTCGGCCTGGTGACCGACTACGGCAGCGATGACGCTGCGCGCTATTGGGGCAAGAAGAGCCACGTTGAAGTGGTGACCTTCCAACCGACCATCAGCTATGCCTTCAACGACAAGGTGTCCATCGGTTTCGGTCCGACCATCAACCGGATCAAGGGTGAATTGGGTTCCAATACCATCAACCCCTTTACGCCGGGCCGCAACGATGGCGAAGTCAAGATCAAGGGTGACGACACGGCGGTCGGCTACAACATCGGTGTGATGGTGCAAGCCACTGACCGCACCCGTCTGGGCCTGACCTATCACTCGATGGTCGACTACAAGCTCGAAGGCAAGACCCGCGTCAACAACCCATTGATCGGACCATTCAGCGGTAGCAAGTTCGACGCCGAGCTGAAGATCAAGACACCTGAGTCGGTGGACTTCTCGGTCACCCACGAACTCGACGATCAGTGGACCCTCTATGCGGGCAGCACCTGGACGCGTTGGAGCCGGTTGAAAGACATCACCGTCAACAACGAGGTGCCTGCGCCGCTGGCAGCTCAATTCGGCACCATCAGCGAAGAGCAGAATTGGCACGACACCTGGGCGCATGCTGTGGGTGCTTCTTACAAGGTCAACAAGGAATGGACCTTGCGTACTGGCTTTACCGTCGACCAGTCGCCGACCAACAACCAGGATCGTTCGCCGCGCATCCCTACCGGCGATCGCAAGATCTTCAGCCTGGGGGCGGGTTACAGCCCGACCGACGACGTGACCATCGATGTGGCGTATTCCTACCTGTGGGAGGAAGACACCAAGGTGAACCTGGCCAGCCGGACCAAAGGGAGCTATCAGGCCAAGTATGAGAACAGCGCTCACGGGATTGGTGCTTCGCTGACTTATCGGTTCTGATTGGGGTTTTGAGGTTGTGAGAAGACCGCCCTTGTGGCGGTTTTTTCTTTGGGGCTTTTGGGGGCTGCTTTTCTTGGGGTGAAGATCCGGATTTTGAGGTGATGCTTGGTCACCTTTTCGCCCTTACGGCGACCTACTTTTTTTTCTTGGAAAAAAGTAGGCAAAAACCGCTTGCTTCCCGCATACGGCCCCTGCGCTGCGCGCAGGGGTTCCCTCGCGCCGGCGTCGCTCCGGGAGGACCGCGCTTAGGGACCCTCCTGGTCCCAAGCGCTTGACGGGCATCCATGCCCGTCACCTCCCTGCGCAACGCCTATGCTCGGCCTCCTGAGGTCGCGGTTGGCGGTGATTGGGCTACCGCGCACCAAGATCAAGATCAAGATCAAGATCAAGATCAACGGCAACGGCAACGGCAACGGCAACGGCAACGGCAACTCGATCGCGCAGCGCTCCGATAAATCTGCCCCACCGCCCTGCTTCTAAGCGCGCAATCGTAAAGACGCCGCCCATCGCGACCTCAGGAGGCCGAGCAGAGGTGGCATGGAGGGGGTTGACGGGCATGGATGCCCGTCAAGCGCTTGGGGCCATGGATGGCCCCTAAGCGCGGTACCCCCGGAGTGCCACCGGCGCGAGGGAACCCCGCAGCGCAGCGAAGGGGCCGTATGCGGGAGCAGGCGGTTTTTGCCCCCCTTTTTTCCAAGAAAAAAAGGGGGTCGCCGTAAAGGCGAAAAGGTGACTAAGCCTCACCAAAGCCAACGGATATTCACTCAAACCCAAACCCAAAACCCAAAACCCAAAACCCAAACTAAGGCCTAGACCCAATCGCCTTCTCAATAGCCCCAACAAACGCCGGATCATCCGGTTTAGTCAGACTGGAAAACTGCCCAATCACCTTCCCCCGACGATCCACCACATACTTATAGAAATTCCACTTCGGCGCACTACTCTGCCTGGCCAACTCAGCAAATAACGGAATGGCATCATCCCCCCGCACCGCCTGAGTCTTGGTCATGGTAAAGGTCACGCCATAATTGGCATAACACACCTTGGCCGTTTTCTCGCTATCAGCGTCTTCCTGTTTGAAATCATTGGAGGGCACTCCCAGCATTTCCAAACCCTGGTCATGATAGGCCTTATAGGTCGCCTCCAATCCTTCGAACTGCGGAGCGAACCCGCAATAGCTGGCCGTATTGATCACCACCAGCGGTTTGCCCGCATAGCGCTGGCAAAGATCCACCTGCCCCTTGCCCCGCAATTCCGGCAGGCTACCCTGCAACAACGCTGGACAGTCGGCCGCCCAACTGGAGGCGACAGCCGTAAAGGCCAAGGGCACTGCAAGCCAGCGAAGGCGCATAGTCTGATACTCCTGCAAGACGTTTCGTTAACCTAGCAGGTTAGCGCCTAACAGACTCCCATGCCCAATTGCATGAGCGCCAGTCCCCCGCGCTGCCAGCCCCACCACGCCAACGCCAGTAACAACAGGGCTCCCGCTGCTAGCCAGCCACGCAAGCCACAGCGCCTCACGCCGCAGCCTCCTGCAGACGCGCGACCGGCCGCTCGCGCACCGGCCAATTGAGCGCCGCCGCCAGCACACTGAGCAGGATGGAAATCTGCCAGACCACGTCGTAGCTGCCCGTGCGGTCGTACACCACACCCCCCATCCAGCCTCCCAGGAATGCCCCTAGTTGATGGAGCAGGAACACGATGCCACCGAGCATGGACAAGTTGCGGACCCCAAACACAGTCGCCACGGTGCCATTGGTCAGCGGCACCGTCGACAGCCACAGCAATCCCATGGCAATACCGAACAGGTAAGCGCTGAACGTAGTCACCGGCGCCAACAGGAACAACCCGATGACCACGGCCCTGAGCAGATAAAGACTGGTCAACAGACGCGGCTTGGACAGCCGCCCGCCGAGCCAACCGGCCGTGTAGGTGCCGACGACATTGAACAGCCCGACCAGCGCCAGCACCGTAGTCCCGGTACTTGCCGGCAAATGCTGGTCGACCAGATAGGCCGGCAGATGAACGCCGATGAACACCACCTGGAACCCGCAGACGAAGAAGCCCAGCGCCAGTAGCCAGAAGCCCGAATGCGAGCAGGCCTCGCGCAGTGCCTGACCCAAGGTCTGTTCGCCATCCAGGCGAGGCAGCGGACGGTCACGCAGCATACTGACCAAGGGCACGATCAACGCCACCAGCAAACCCAGCACCAGCAGCGCCGCCGACCAGCCCAACCATTGGATCAGGCCAAGCGTGCCGGGCAGCATGACGAACTGACCGAACGATCCCGCCGCGCTGGCGATGCCCATGGCCAGACTGCGCTGCTGAGGGGCTACCGCGCGGCCCACCACGCCCAGGATCACCGAGAACGAGGTGCCCGAAAGACCGATACCGATCAGCAGCCCAGCGCTGAGCGACAACGACCACAGCGAGTCGGCCATACCCATCAGCACCAGCCCCAGGGCATAGAGAATGCCACCGACGATCACCACGCGCGCCGCGCCCAGGCGGTCGGCCAAGGCACCGGCGAAAGGCTGGGCCAAGCCCCAGATCAGGTTCTGCAAGGCAATGGCGAAGGCGAAGACTTCACGGCCCCAGCCGAAGTCGGTGCTCATCGGCGCCAGGAACAAACCGAAACCGTGGCGCACGCCAAGCGACAGCGCCAGGATCAACGCAGCGCCAAGCAGCACCCAGCCACTGGTTCGCCAGAGGGAAGTCATTGTTGTTATCTCCAGGCATCACGAAAGGCGGGCGCCCAGGTCTGGTGCCGATTCGTCGAGGTCGTCGTGCGCCGCTCTGTGCAGCCCAACGACACAACGTGAGCGCCCCGTATCAGCCTCAAGCGTTTATACCGACTGATCGGGGCGTGCAAGCGTTTTCTATTGGGGGCCTGGGCCCAGGCGCTGCAGGATCGGCTGGAACAATGGCCCCGGGTGTCGCGACAACGGGTCCGGCTTACCCTCCTCGACTGCCTGCCAGTAACGCCACGAAACTTTGTCCGTACCCAGCTCGTAGTCCATTCCATCCCAGGCATCTTCGCGAAAGGCATAAAACGCCCAATGCAGGCGATAGCGATCGAGCGCCGCCAGCACGTCCTCCAGGTAAGCGCCACAGCCCGCCAAGCGGCGCATGCAGCCAAACTCGCCCACCACCAGTCGTGATACCGGCAATTCATGCTGCTGCGCCCAGCGTACGGGCTGCTGAAGGTAGTCGGCTACGCGTTGCTTGTCCCAGCGCTCGGTCCCCGCAGCGAAGGGTACGGTGCCCGGATACGCGTATGCACGATCGCCTGTGATACTCGGCGCGTACGTGGCCACGTAAGGTTCGTACATGTGCACGCTGTACAGCACCCGGCTATCTGCCAACGGCGTGGGCCAATAGCCAAAAGCGTCGGCCGCCGCGTACCAGCCAGCGTCGACCATCACCGGTGTCTTGTCGTCCACGGTGCGGATAGCCTCCAAGAGCGTGGCCGACAACGCGGGCAGATCCCTGGCACTGCCTTGGACTTGGTCATACCAGCGCTGCATGTCAGCCAGCGCGGCATGCTCGGCCAGACCGCCGCGCTTTTCAGGGGCTGGTTCATTGACCAGATTGAATGCAGCCACCGCTGGATGATCCTTCAGCGCCTTGGCCAGATCGCGCCAAAAAGCCGCGGATTGCTCCCAGTAGCGCTTGTCCTGCCATAGACGATCGTCAAATTGGTTCTGGTTGTTCTGCGCCCAGCGCATGCCCGGCAACGACAGGGGCGCGATGACCACTTTCAGGCCCGAGCGATGCGCACGATCCAGCACCGCCACCAAGGTCTGCAGATCGGCCTGAGCCAAACCCGCGTACTCATCGGCATCTCCCAGCAGGAAATCCCTTCCTGCGGGCTGCCACTTGTCATAGGACAATCGCACCCAGGACGCACCGTAGCCTTTCAAGGCGTCGAAATAGGCTTGATCCGGCGGCAGTCGATTGAAGCTGTTGGCGCCGTGGCGCGGTTCGTCCCAGAACGCAATCAGGTCGGCGGCCAACGCCGGAAGCGGGGTCAGGGCAAGCAAGCTGGCGAGCAGTCGGTCACGCATGGCGGGTGTCCTGATGAGTCGAAGAGCACCGAGCCTAGCCTGGCTAATCATGGGAAGTATCTGCTATGCATGAAGGGCGATTCCGAACTGACGCCTCCAGACCGATCAGCCCGCCAGCGCCAAACCGACTACGACGGCCAACTCGATCAACTCCAGCAGAGCCCCAGCGGTATCGCCCGTGGTGCCGCCCAGACGCCGGCACATCTGCCGACGCAGCCCGACGAACACCAGCAGCGCCAACAGGGCCACCCCTATCGCCGTCCAGCCACCAAGCACTACACAGACGGCCACGCTTCCCGCTAGCACTCCGCGCGCCGTGCGCCTAGGCAGGTGTTCCGCCAAGGCCGCCCCCAGACCGCCAGCCCGCACATAAGGCGTGCACAGGAACAGCCCGAGCAAGGCCGTGCGCCCCAGGATCGGCGCCAGCATCAGCCAGGCACCCGCTCCCCGCTCGACCAGCACCCACAGGGCACAGAACTTGAGCAGCAGCACCAGCATCAGCGTGACCACAGCGATCGGCCCGCTGCGCGGATCCTTCATGATCTGCAAGGTGCGCTCGCGATCGCCGAAGCCGCCCAGCCAGGCGTCGGCGCTGTCGGCCAGACCATCGAGGTGCAGCGCGCCACTGAGCAGCACCCAGAGCGCTAGCAGCAAGGCAGCCTGCAGCGGCGCCGGCGTGCTGTGCAACAACGCGCTGGCCGCCCACAGCAACACGCCGAACAACGCCCCGACTGCAGGGTAGAACAGCAGCGAACGTCCCATCTGCCGCGGCTCGGGCATGCCCGCCAGCGTCACCGGCAGGCTGCTCAAAAACTGCAAGGCAATCCAGAACGGCAGCATCACGCCCGCTCCGTCAACTGGCCGTCGGCCGCCACGTCCAGACGCCGCAACGCTCCGTGCCCGACCTCGACCTGCAGCAGCTGCTCGCGTGGCAAGCCACGCGCGCGCGCCAACAACAGGCGCATGACGCCGCCATGGGTCACCAGCAGCACACGCTGACCCGCATATCGACGCACCAACTGCTCGACGCTGCGCTGCACGCGCTCGGCGAAATGGCTGACCGGCTCACCGCCGGGCGGGGTGCAGCCGTAGGGATCGGCCCAGAAACGCCCGAGCAGATCGGCTTCGGTCTGCATGATCTGCGCCGCGCTGCGCCCCTCCCACTCGCCGAAATGCAATTCGCGCACCCCCGCCTCCACCTGCACCGGCAGCGCCAGGCGCTCGCCCAGTTCCTCGGCGAAGCGTGCGCAGCGCTGCAAGGGCGAGCTGACCAGCACGTCCCAGGGACCACCCTCGCTCACCGCTGCGCGCATCTGCGCCCAGCCCTGGGCGGTCAGGGCATCGTCCAGGCTGCCACGCAGCCCCCCACCGCATTCGGTTTCGCCATGGCGCAGCAGGTCGAGGATCATGCCGGGCGGTCCGCCACGGCCGCTTCGGCGAAAGTCGCCATCTGCCCGTGCAGCGCGCATGCCAGGCGCATCAGCGGCACCGCCAGCGCCGCACCGCTGCCTTCACCCAGGCGCAGACCAAGGGCCAGCAGCGGCTGGGCCTGCAGTGCTTCGAGCACGGCGCGGTGGCCTGGCTCCGCGCCCTGGTGGGCGAACAGCAGCCATGGCTGGCATTGCGGGTTGAGGCGCACGGCCAGCAGCGCGGCGACACTGCAGATGAAGCCGTCCACCAGCACCGCCACGCCCTGCTGGGCACAGGCCAGATAGGCCCCAGTCAATGCCGCGATCTCGAAGCCGCCGACGCAGGCCAAGACACGCAACGGCTCATCACCAGACAGCGCATGCAGCGCCAGCGCGCGCTGGATCACCTCGGCTTTGTGGTGCACGCCTGCGCTGTCCAAGCCTGTACCCGGACCGCTCAACAGGTTGGCCGCGCAGCCCAGCAAGGCGCTGGCCACGGCTGCCGCGGCCGTAGTGTTGCCGATGCCCATCTCACCACCGATGAACAACTGAGCGCCCTGCTTGGCAGCGCGCAGGGCGCTGTCGCGGCCGGCGCCTAATGCCGCCTGCAATTGCGCCTCGCTCATCGCCGGCTGGCGGGCGAAGTTGGCCGTGCCAGCGCCCAGGCGCAGGTGATGCACGCCCGGCAGTTGCAGGGTGGGATCGACAGTACCCAGGTCGATCACCTCCAGCGTCGCGCGCAGTTCGCGCGCCAGTACGCTGATCGCCGCGCCTCCACCGACGAAGTTACGCAGCATCTGCCCGGTCACGGCTTGTGGATAGGCGGAGATGCCCTCCTCCACCACACCATGGTCACCGGCGAAAAGGCTGATTGCCACGTGTTCCAGGCTCGGCCGCTCGCAGCCTTGCAAACCGGCGAGGGTGACCGCCAAGGTTTCCAGTTGGCCCAGCGAGCCGGCCGGCTTGGTCAATTGCTGCTGACGGGCGCGCGCCTGCTCCATGGCGTCAGGGTCGAAGGGATGGCAAGCATCGAGCCACCAGGAGGAAGTCATAGAGCAGGTCCTTTAAGCGTAAGAGGAAGGCCAGCGACCGTGAGCACGACACGCTCGCAGCGCTCGGCCACAGCCTGGTGCAGCCAGCCGGCCAGGTCGACGTAACGACGAGTCAGCTCGCCCATGGGCACTACGCCCAGGCCGCTTTCGTTGCTGACCAGAATCAACGTGCCCGGCAGACTGGCAAGGCCATCGAGCAGGGCGTCACGCTCCTGGGCCAGGCGCTGGGCATCGTCGAGCATCAGCAGATTGGTCAACCACAGGGTCAGGCAGTCCACCAGCAGACAGCGCCCTTCGGCCGCCTCGGCGCGCAACACCTGCGCCAGCGCCAAAGGCTCCTCGATCAGCCCCCAGTCGGCCGGGCGACGCTCGCGGTGCAGGCGCACGCGCTCGTTCATCTCGCCGTCCAGCGGCTCGCTGGTGGCGATGTAGGTGACCGGCAGGCCGCTGGCCACGGCCAGTTGTTCGGCCAGGCGACTCTTGCCCGAGCGGGCACCGCCGAGAATCAGGTTGCGCATGTCAGGCGACTCCACACAGTGCACGCAGATGCGCGGTATCCAAATGCTGTTCGACCAGGTCGGCCAAACGCTCGATGTCGCGCTCGCGCAGGGCGTGGTAGTCGACGCGCTCGACCGCCTCGAGCCCGGCCCAGCGCAGCAACGCCGCGCACGAATCGCTGCCCTCGAACAGGCCATGCAGGTAGGTGGCCAGGATCTGTCCGTCCGCACTCAGGGCACCGTCGGCGCGGCCATCGGCCAGCCGTAGTGCAGGCTGCTCCAGCGCCGGGCCCTGGGTGACGCCGGCATGGATCTCGTAGCCGCTCACCGCCGCCTGTTCCAGGCTCAGCACGCCGCTGACGTTGCGCAACTGCTTGTCGGCTTCCAGCACCGTCGCGTAGTCGAACAGCCCCAGGCCCTCGCTGCTCCCGGCCGGACCTTCCAGGCCCAGCGGATCGTGCACGTGCCGGCCGAGCATCTGCAAGCCGCCACAGATGCCGATCAGCTTGCCGCCGTAGCGCAGATGACGGGCGATGGCGCGCTCCCAGCCACACGCACGCAACTGGGCGAGGTCGCCACGTACGCTCTTGGAGCCGGGCAGGATGATCAGGTCGGCCGGCGGAATCGGTTGGCCGGGGCCGATGAACTGCACGTCCACCTGCGGGTGCAGGCGCAACGGGTCGAAGTCGGTGTGATTGCTGATGCGCGGCAGCACCGGCACGATCACCTTGAGCAGCCGATCGCCCTTGGTCGACTGGCGTCGATCAATGCCGTCCTCGGCTTCCAAGTGCAGGTCGGTGACGTAGGGCAACACCCCCAGTACCGGCTTGCCGGTGCGCTGCTCCAACCAGTCCAGCCCCGGCTGCAACAAGGCGATGTCACCGCGAAAGCGGTTGATGACGAACCCCTTCACCCGCGCCTGCTCGCTCGGAGAAAGCAGTTCCAAGGTGCCGACCAAATGGGCGAAGACCCCGCCGCGGTTGATGTCGGCGACCAGAATCACCGGGCAGTCCACCGCCTCGGCGAAGCCCATGTTGGCGATGTCGCCGGCCCGCAGGTTGATCTCGGCCGGCGAGCCGGCACCTTCGACCATCACCACGGGATAGGCCGCACTCAGGCGTTGGTGCGAAGCCAGTACCGCTTGCAGGGCGATGGCTTTGTAGTCGTGGTAGGCGACCGCGTTCATGCTGGTCACCGCGCGGCCATGGACGATCACCTGCGCGCCGGTATCGCTGTTGGGCTTGAGCAGCACCGGGTTCATGTCGGTGTGCGGCGCCAGGTTGCAGGCCTGGGCCTGCACCGCCTGGGCCCGGCCGATCTCGCCGCCGTCGGCGGTCACGGCGCTGTTGAGGGCCATGTTCTGTGGCTTGAAGGGCACCACGGCGACGCCCTGGCGCAGCAGCCAGCGGCACAACGCGGTGACCAAGGTGCTCTTGCCAGCATCGGAAGTGGTGCCTTGCACCATGAGGGTCGTCATGCCGATTCCTTGTGATAAGCCTGCAAGGCCTGACGCAGGCGCTGTTCGTCCGCCGCATCGGCAGGCAAGCCGAAGCGCAGCGCCGAGGGCGTCTCGAACAGGCGTACGAGAATACCGCGACGGGCGAGGAAGTCCTGCAACTGCGCGGCGCATGGATGGCGCAGGTACTGGAACAGGTCGCAACCGCCGCTGACCGGCAACGCGCAGCCCTCGAGCAGCGTGGCGAGTCGCGCGCTGGCCTGAGCACAGCGCTCGATCTGCGCCCGCTGCTGCTCGACGTCGGCCAGGCAGGCCTGGCCGACGATACGGGCCGGACCACTGACCGTCCAAGGCCCCAACGCGTGGGCCAGTGCTTGCAGCAGCGATGCTTCGGCCATCACGAAACCCAGCCGCACACCGGCCAGGCCGAAGAATTTGCCGAACGAGCGCAACACGATCAGCCCGGCGCGCCCGGCCTGATCGACCACGCTGAGGGCCGGCGTGTTGTCCATGAACGCTTCGTCCACCACCAGCCAACCGCCGCGCCGGGCCAGACGCGCATGCCAGTCGAGCAACTGTTCGCGCGACACGCAGCGTCCGGTGGGGTTGTTGGGGTTGACCAGCACCAGCACATCGAGGCTGTCCAGGGCGTCCTCGACCTGGGTTTCGTCGAACTCCAGCAGGCGATGTCCGGCCTGGCGCCAAGCCTGTGGATGCTCGGCGTAACAGGGCCAGAGCACGCCGACCCGACCTCGCGGGCGCAGTGGCGGCAGCGCCTGAATCGCTGCCTGCGAACCGGCCACGGCAAGCAGTTGCGCCACGCCGTAGTAGCTGCGCGCCGCCTGCTCCAAGCCGTCCTCGACTTCGGGCAGCCGCGCCCAGGCCTGCGCCGGGACTTCAGGAATGGGGAATGACCACGGCGCGATGCCGCTGGACAGGTCGAGCCAGTCCTGACGCGCGATGCCGTATTCGCGTACCGCGCGCAACAAACGTCCACCGTGTTCAAGCATACAGCCAGGCTCCCAGGCAGATCACCAGCAACCACAGCCAGACACCGCGCTGCACCAAGCTCCAGCCACGCTCGATGGCGTCGGCGTCGGCCGCCAGCCCTTCACCCAGCCGCGCACGGTCGTGCAGCTCGCCGTGATACACCGCCGGGCCACCCAACTCGACACCCAGGGCGCCGGCGCCGGCGGCCATCACCGGGCCGGCATTGGGGCTGTCCCAGTGCGGCGCCTGGTTGCGCCAGCAGCGCAGCGCCAGACGGGTCTTGCCGAGCAGCGCGTAGGTCAGTGCCACCAAACGAGCGGGCACATAGTTCAGGGCATCGTCGATGCGCGCCGCCGCCCAGCCGAAGCGCTCGAAGCGCGCCGTGCGGTAGCCCCACATGGCATCCAGGGTATTGCTCAGGCGATACAGCACCACACCGGGCGCACCGGCCACGACGAACCAGAACAGCGCGGCGAACACCGCATCACTGCCATTTTCCAGCACCGATTCGGTGGCGGCGCGGGCCACGGCGGGAGCATCCAGCTCGGAGGTTTCCCGGCTGACCAGGTAGCCCACGCGCCGCCGCGCTTCGTCCAGGTCACCCTGGCGCAGGGCCTGGGCCACTGGCAGCACGTGCTCGCCCAGGCTGCGCATGCCCAGCGCGCAGTACAATGCCAAGGCTTCCACCAGCCAGCCGATGACCGGCAGCCAGGACAGGATCAGCGCCAGCAGGGTCAGCGGCACCACCGCCAGGAACCAGGCGCTGACGCCGTGGCTGCGCCAACCCCGTCCGCCGGCGTTCAGGCGCTGCTCCAAACGGGCGGCGAAGTTGCCGAAGGCCACCAATGGATGGCGTCGCTGCGGCTCGCCCAGCAGCGCGTCCAGCGCGACGCCCGCCACGGTCAGCAAGGCGATGCTCATGCCGGGGTCCCCCACTGGTTCTCGTAGAGCATCTCACTCAGCGGGCGTTCGCGGGCCCAGTCCTCCAGCACCAGCATCGGCGCCTCGTAGAACTGCGCCACCGGGCCCAGGCACAGCACGGCCACCGGCTGGGCACCGGCCGGCATGCCCAGCAGTTCGGCCAGCGCCTGCGGGTCGAACAGCGACACCCAGCCCATGCCCAGCCCCTCGGCGCGGGCGGCCAGCCACAGGTTCTGGATGGCGCAGGCGATCGAAGCCAAGTCCATTTCCGGCAGCGTGCGACGGCCAAAGATGTGCGGCTCACGCTGATCCATCAAGGCCGCGACCAGCACTTCAGCGCACTCACCGATGCCCTCGACCTTAAGTTTCATGAAGTCGTCGGAGCGCTCGCCGAGCGCCTCTGCGGTGAGCACTCGCTCCTGCTCCACCAGTGCCTGGATGCGCGCGCGCAGCGTGGGCTGGCTGATGCGGATGAAACGCCACGGCTGCATCAGACCGACACTGGGTGCCTGATGCGCGGCCGCCAGCAGCCGGGCGAGCAGCGTCGGCGCCACCTCGCCGCCGATGAAGTGACGCATGTCGCGACGCTCGCCAATGACGCGATAGACCGCCGCGCGCTCGGCCGCACTGAAGGCATGTGGGTTCATGGTCGCAACAGCGCCGCCGCCGCCTCTGGATTGGAAGGAAAATAGAAGTGCACGTAAGAGGCCGTCAGCCGGCCCTGTCGATAGACTGCTTCGTTGCCGCGTCCACCGTTGGGACTCTGGCCCCGGGCGATGGGAACCAGGTCGGTGCTGGTCAGCGAGTGGTGGTAGGTGTGGCCACGCAGCGCACCCTCGGGCAACTCGACCGTCTGCAGCGCCAGTGCGGCCAGACGCTTCTGCATCACCGCTTCGCCGGGCAGCAGGCCGAGCAGCTCGGCGCGCTCGCCGGACACGTCGGTCAAGGTCTCGAGTAGATAAAGCATGCCACCACATTCGGCGAGCAACGGCTTGCCCTGCGCATGATGGGCACGGATCGCCTGGCACATCGGCGTGTTGGCCGCCAGGGCAAGGTGATGGAGCTCGGGGTAGCCACCCGGCAGATACAGACTGTCGACCATCGGCAACTGGCTATCATGCAGCGGTGAAAAGAACACCAGTTCGGCGCCCTGGTCGCGCAGTAAATCGAGGTTGGCGCCATAGAGGAAGGCGAAAGCCTCGTCGCGGGCCACGCCGATGCGCACGCCGGCCAGGCTGGCCTGCCGCCGCTGGGCCGGCGGTTCGACGAAACTCACCGGTGGCGGCAGGGCTGCATCGCAACTGGCGCCCAACGCCTCGGCAGCGGCATCCAGGCGTGCGTCCAGGTCGTTCAGCTCGCTGGCCTGGACCAGCCCCAGATGACGACTGGGCAGCTCGATGCCGCGCTCGCGGGAAAGCCCACCGTACCAACGCAGGCCTTCGGTCAGGCTGCCTTCGAGCAGTTGCGCGTGGCGCAGGCTGCCTACGCGGTTGGCCAACACGCCGGCAAACGGCAGGTCGGGCTGATAGCGCGCCAGGCCCAAGGCCAGGGCGCCGAAGGTCTGGGCCATGGCGGTGCCGTCGATCACCGCCAGCACCGGCACGCCGAAATGCCGCGCCAGATCAGCGCTCGAGGGCGTGCCGTCGAACAGGCCCATCACACCTTCGATCAGGATCAGGTCGGCATCGGCAGCCGCCTCCCACAACAGGCGACGGCTTTCGGCCTCGCCGATCATCCACATGTCCAACTGATACACCGGCGCGCCGCTGGCCCGCTCGTGGATCATAGGATCAAGAAAGTCAGGCCCGCACTTGAACACGCGCACCCGGCGTCCAAGGTTGCGATGCAGACGCGCCAGGGCGGCGGTGACGGTGGTCTTGCCCTGGCCGGAGGCAGGGGCTGCGATCAACACCGCCGGGCATTGCCGAGTGCCTGGGGTCACAGCTCGACGCCCTTTTGCGCGCGGATTCCGGCCTGGAAGGCGTGCTTGAGCATACCCATCTCGGTGACGGTATCGGCCAGTTCGATCATTTCCGGCTTGGCGCCGCGGCCGGTGACGATGACATGCTGCATCGGTGGCCGTGCCTGAATATCGGACAGGACCTGATCCAGCTCCAGATAGCCATGCTTGAGAGCGATGTTGAGTTCATCGAGCACCACGAACTGCACGCCAGGGTCTTGCAGCAGCGCGCGTGACACCTCCCAGGCGGCTTCGGCGGCAGCGATGTCACGCTGACGGTCCTGGGTTTCCCAGGTGAAGCCCTCACCCATCACGTGATAACGCACCTGCTCGGGGAACCGCCGGAAGAACAGCTCTTCGCCGGTGCTGTTGCGGCCCTTGATGAACTGCACCACACCGCACTGCATGCCGTGGCCCATGGCGCGGGCGAGCATACCGAACGCCGAGCTGCTCTTGCCCTTGCCGTTGCCGGTGAGCACCAACAGCAGGCCGCATTCGTTGGGGGAGTTGGCGATGCGTTCGTCGATCACCGCCTTCTTGCGCTGCATGCGCGCCAGGTGGCGTTCGTCGCGTTCGGGGGATTCGTTCATGTGGGTACTCCGCAAGCTGTCGACGCGCCGGTCGGGCACTCGCGGGTGGGCACCAGGCAGCGACAGGTAATCAAGGCAGGCAGGTGCAGACGGGAGCACGCAATGGCCGCGGACAGACCACGGGACCGCGCGCATCACCCTCCGTGATGCCGTTGGCAGTGACAGGCCGGTCTCCGGGCTCGTGAGTTGGGCTCTGGCCCGAAACCGCGCGCCTTCCCGGACTCTGCCCAGTGGCCATGCGCGGCCTTGACTCACCTACCGTTGCGGGGGCAGCGCCGGATTCGCGCCCTGCGGCGCCCACCGGCTTCCCAGTTTCACTCTGCCGGAGGCTGTCCGCAGAGCACCTGAAACACGCGGCGAAGGTTAGAGGGTTGCACCGGGAGCGTCAATTGAACACGGATGACGAACGAGTCTTCGGGGTGCTTGTCTCAAGGATAAGACAGTGATATCACATAGCCATCAATCAGCTGAACGCGATCATAAATAAAAGGAGAACGCGTCATGCAAGGCTTGATCATCCACAACCCGCACCTGGAGTTCCTGCGACCGGTATTCGAGCGCTGGGTCGAATGCATCGACCGCTTCAATCAGATCCACGGTGAAAGCGACGCCCCCTACTGGCATGGCGCCCAGGCCAATGCCGGACTGCTGGCCGCTGCCGCCTGGCAGGCCGAGCGTGTCGCGCTGCAGCAGTATCAGGGCAAGAAACAACGTGACGAAGGTGACCGCGAGGGACGTTGCGACCTGTGCATCGCCGATGCCGAACAATCCCTGCACCTGCTCACCGCACAGCGTTGGCCAAAGATCGCCCGACTGGACCTGGCCACCGCCTTGCAAGAAACCGCCGCGCTGGCGCGCCTGTCGGTCTACCCCAGCCAGTTCAAGGCGGGGGCTCTGTTCGTCAGTCCGTGGAAGGCCGGGCAGCATGCCAGCCCGGAAGAGTTGCAGGACATGGTCGACGACCTGAGCAAGCACACGGCCTGCGCCATCGCCTGGTACTTCCCTTACGCTTATCGCAAGCTGCACAACGAGGCAGGGCAGTATCACCCGGGTGTGGCAGTGTTGATCAAGCAGGCGTGAAGCACTAGGGGCCGGTCAGCGGCCCCACATCCACCCGCTAGGGATTCTGAGCCAGATGGCCCGAGGGATTGAGCACTCGTTTGGCCTGAAGGTAGGCCCTGGACCAGTAGCTGTTGGACAGGTAGTCCAGGCGCACGGTGCCACCGCTGGACGGCGCATGCACGAAACGCCCCTCGCCCACATAGATGCCGGCATGGCTCACCCGCGAACCGCCCCCGGTGGCGAAGAACACCAGATCGCCCGACTGCAGCGCGTTGATGTTCACCGTCGGCGCGCGCATCACGATCATCTCGCGGGTCGAACGCGGCAGGCTGATGTTTGCCGCATCGCGATACACATAGCCGATCAGACCACTGCAATCGAAGCCCGAGTCCGGGGTATTGCCGCCCCAGCGGTAGGGGGTGCCCACCAGGCCGATGGCACGGATCAGCACATCGTCGGCCACAGGCGAAGAGGACGGTTGATCGACGAAGACCACCGGCGGCTTGACGGCGGGTGGCGGAGTGGGAGCACGGCTGGAACAGGCGGCGAGCAGGGCCACCATCGAGAGGAATGCGAAGCGCGTCATGATCGCCATGGGTCAGAACCTGTCTGAAACCGATCGGCCGCAGCCGATGAAAGAGTTGAGAATTTAGATTAGACGCTATTCGTAAATGCGCACGGCGACTCGCTTTTCAGCCAGTCGCCGTGTTGAGAGTACAGCAAAGTGCTATTAGTTTCGTGACAACGTTGTGGTCGGTGCCATGGCCAAGGCGCGCTTGGCTTCGAGGAAGGTCTTGCTCCAGTAGCGATCACCGAGGCTGTCGATGCGCACGCCACCGCTGCGGCGGCTGCTGGAGTGGATGAACTGGTTGTCGCCCAGGTAGATGCCGGCGTGACTGACACGGCCACGGCCATTGGTGCTGAAGAACAGCAGGTCGCCTGGCTTGAGCTTGTTGCGCGCCACTTTGGGGGCGTCAACGTTGATCATCTCGCGGGTGGAACGTGGCAGGTTCATGCCCGCCTCTTCGCGGAACAGGTAGCCGATGAAGCCGCTGCAGTCGAAACCGGACTGCTCCGAGGTCCCACCGAAGCGATAGCGGGTGCCGATCAGCGCCATGCCACGCTCGAGAATGCTGTCAGCCAGCACCGGGAGCTCGTAGGGTTTGCTATTGCGGGAAAAGGCCTGGAGGTCTTCTTCGGTGGCCAGGTCTTCCTCGTCGAACACCGACGAGTGCGAAGCCTTGGCTTTGGCCGCGCTCTGCGCGGTCACCGAGGGGCGATCCTGGGGCTGGGAAACTGGGCCTTGGGCCGCGCAGCCAAAAAGCAGGGTCACGAGTGCGAGGGGCACGAGGGGTGCGAAGCGCTTCAGCATGGGCACGACCGTGTCTGGGATCCGTTGGAAGGGGGAAACTATGCCTTCTATCGGAATCATTTGCAAATTTTATCGAAGAAAATGTGACTTCTGTGTTCTAAGGCGTCGGCGACCTCCAGAACTACCAGCCAAGCGTCTCTTTAAGGAAGGGGATGGTCAGCTTGCGCTGGGCCTGCAAAGAGGCCTGATCGAGACGTTCGAGCAGATCGAACAACGCACTCATGCTGCGCGTGCCACGGGTCAGAATGAAGTGTCCGACTTCGTCGGTCAGGTGCAGACCGCGGCGCGAGGCACGCAATTGCAAAGCGCGCAGCTTGTCTTCGTCGGACAAGGCGCGCATCTGGAACACCAGCGCCAAGGTGAGTCTCGATTTGAGATCGGGCAGTTTGATCGGCAGCTCGCGCGGCGAACTGGAGGCCGCCAGCAACAGGCGCCTGCCGCTGTCGCGCAGGCGATTGAACAGGTGGAACATCGCCTCTTCCCAATCGGCCTTGCCGGCGATCACATGCAGGTCGTCGATGCACACCAGCTCGTACTGTTCCAGGTGATCGAGCAACTCCACACCACGCTCGAGCAATTGCGCCAGCGGCAGGTACACCGCCGGCTCGCCGAGTTGCTGGAAGCGGTGAGTGGCAGCCTGCAAAAGGTGCGTGCGCCCTGCCCCCTGCTTGCCCCACAAATAGATGAGACTCTCGGTCCAGCCAGCGTCCGCTTCGCACAGCCGCTCGACATAGCCCAATGCTGCGGCATTGGCGCCCGGATAGTAGTTGATGAAGGTGGCGTCATCGCGCAGGCGCACACCCAGGGGCAACTGGATCGGTTTCATGCTGGCTGGCGGTCGCGAGGACCAAAGGGGACCTTTGGTGAAAGTGTGCAAAGTCTATACCTGGCGGACGGGCGGCACAATCGGGCAACCCAATACCCCAAGCTAAATCAACGGTTTGCGCCAGTTATCAGGCACTTCGGGCATGCTGTTCAGCCCGTCCGACGCCGGTTTGCGAGCATCTGTTCTACGCTACTCAAACCAACTGCCACCCCAATACCGTGAGGAGAGGCCCATGAGCTCGATCCATCGCTTGTCGCCGTCGCAAGCTCCCGTAGAGGATGCCGAATACTTCGAATACAGCAAGGCCGCCAACCCCATCGCCGCCAAGCTGATTTCCCAGATACCTTTCCAGACTTTTCCCAGCTCGCTCTACAGCGACGGTGCCAGCCATATCGTCGCCCTGGACCTGAGCGATCGCTTGGGCACCGAAGGCCCGGCGACCAGCCCAGGTCTGAGCGCCAACTTCATCCGCCTCAATGCCGGCGACAGCCTCACCCTCAAGCCCAACGCCACGTCGCAGGTGCTCTATGTGATCGACGGCGCCGGCAGCTTCACCTATGGCGAAGCGTCATTCGAGTGGAATCGCGGCAGCTTCATGACCATGCCAGGCCTGCGCAACACGGTGCTTACAGCTAGCCAGGATGCGCGCCTGTACTACGTTCACGACGAGCCGCTACTGCGCTACCTCGGCGTCAAAGCGTGCAGCGAGCGCTTCGCACCGACGCTCTACCCGGCCGAGGTGGCCAACGCCAAGCTTCAAGAGGCCGCCAACGACCCCCGCGCCGCCGATCGCAGCCGGGTCAGCATTCTGCTGGGCAACAAGCATTTCCCGCAGACCCGCACCGTTACCCACGTGCTCTGGGCCATGTACGGTATCGTTCCGACCGGCGCCGTGCAAAAGCCCCACCGGCATCAATCAGTGGCCCTGGACTTCATCATCGACTGCCCCGAAGGTTGCTACACCCTGGTCGGCACCGCGCTGGACGACAGTGGCCAGATCGTCAACCCGACCCGCGTGCAGTGGCAGCCGGGCCTGGCCTTCGTCACGCCGCCGGGCTATTGGCACGCCCACTACAACGAATCCAAGGATCGAGATGCCTACCTGATCCCGATCCAGGACGCCGGCCTGCAAACCTACCTGCGCTCGTTGGACATTCGTTTCAGTTGAGGTCTATTTTCTGCGCGGTCGAGGCCGCCAGCAGGGAGGGTCACGCACTGCGTGGATCGTAGCCGTTACCATCGACGAGGCGCTTACAAGCCCAAAAACACAAAACCCCTGACTTCATAGCTGAAATCAGGGGTTTTGAGCTTTATCTGTATGGCGGAGAGATAGGGATTTGAACCCTAGGTACTGTTGCCAGTACAACGGATTTCGAATCCGTCCCGTTCGACCACTCCGGCATCTCTCCAGTGGCGCGCATCATACCAGCGTTTTCGTTTCTGGCAAACTTTTTTTGAAAAAATTCGCGTGGTATCAGGCGCTTGCGTGAGGGCGCTGATTACAACGGCACGCCCAGACGCTTGGCGACTTCTTCGTACGCCTCGATGACATCACCCAGGCCCTGGCGGAAGCGGTCCTTGTCCATCTTCTTGCGGGTTTCCTTGTCCCACAGACGGCAGCCGTCAGGGCTGAACTCGTCGCCCAGTACGATCTGGCCGTGGAAGACGCCGAATTCCAGCTTGAAGTCGACCAGCAGCAGGCCAGCGTCGTCGAACAGCTTGCTCAGCACGTCGTTGACCTTCAGCGACAGCTTCTTCATCTCCACCAGTTGCTCGGCGGTGCCCCAGCCGAATGCCACCACGTGAGATTCGTTGATGAAGGGGTCGCCCTTCTCATCGTTCTTCAGGAACAGCTCGAAGGTGGAAGGCTCGAGCTTGATGCCCTCCTCCACGCCCAGGCGCTTGACCAGGCTGCCAGCAGCATAGTTGCGCACCACGCACTCGACCGGGATCATGTCCAGCTTCTTGACCAGGCACTCGTTGTCGCCCAGCAGCTTGTCGAACTGGGTCGGCACGCCAGCTTCTTCGAGCTTCTGCATGATGAAGGCGTTGAACTTGTTGTTGACCATGCCTTTACGATCGAGCTGCTCGATGCGCTTGCCGTCGAACGCCGAGGTATCGTTACGGAACAGCAGGATCAGGCGGTCGGCGTCGTCGGTCTTGTACACCGATTTGGCCTTGCCGCGGTAAAGTTCGTCGCGTTTTTCCATGATGGGCTCCGCTTGCTTGAATGGTTGGGCTAGGCGATTTCGCGCCAGTCGAGCCCGTGTTCCTGATTCGCCACCTGGAGCCAGTCCGGATCGCACCCCAAGGTGTCGACGAAGCACTGACGCGCCAGTTGTGGCAGGTTGTTCTTGCTGCTCAGGTGGGCCAACACCAGATGCTGCAGGTGTCGCCAGCCCAGCTCGGCCACCAGGTTGGCGGCCTGATGGTTGTTCAGATGGCCCTGATTGCCGCCGACCCGTTGCTTGAGAAAGTACGGATAGTGCCCGCGCGCCAGCAGATCACGGCAGTGGTTGGCTTCGATCAGCAAGGCGTCGAGGCCCTCGTAGCGTTGCAACAGGCGCATGTCGTAGCTACCCAGGTCGGTGAGCATGCCGAAGCGGCGGCGACCGTCGCTGACCACATACTGCAGCGGCTCCTGCGCGTCATGCTCGACCCGCGCCGCGCTGACCTGCAGGCTGCCGACCTCCAGCACATCGCCACAACCGAGAAAACCGGCGACCTCCACCGGCTTGCGCATGCCGCGCAGCGTGCCTTGGCTGAGGTACACCGGTACATTGTAGCGCCGCGCCAGCAACCCAACGCCATGCACGTGGTCGGCATGTTCGTGGGTCACCAGCACAGCGCTCAGCTGTGCGGCCGACACCCCGAGCAGCGCCAGGCGCCGCTCGGTTTCGCGCAGGGAGAAACCGCAGTCGACCAGGACGAACGTGTCGTCGCTGGCGATCAGCGTGCCATTTCCCTGGCTGCCGCTTCCCAGTACCGCGAAGCGCACTTAGCCCAGTCGGTCCTGGATGGCGCTCAGCACGCGACGGGCCACATCGGCCGGCGCCACGGTGTTGATGTTCTTCTCGACGGTGACCTGAACGTTCTCACCCACCTTGCTCAGGCGGACCTGATAACGCTCGGCGCGAGCTTCACGTTCTTCCTTGCTCGGCGCACTGCCGAACAGGCGACTGAAGAAGCCGGGCTGATCGTTCTTGTCTTCGGGTTTCTCGGACAGGTTGATGTAGTACAGGCCCAGGCTGCGGTTGATGTCCTCGACGCGCCACTCGCCCTGCTCCAGCGCACGACCCACGCCCGACCAGGCGCGGTCCAGGTCGGAACCGAGGAACAGCACCGGGTTGCCGCTGCCGTCTTCGGTCAGGCTGACCTGGCTGGGCACGTCGAAGTCGCGCTCGGCGAGCAACGACACCGAACCACCCTTCTCGGCGCTGCGGTTCATGCTGGCCAGCAGTTCGTCGACCAGCAGTGCATCGACGCCCGTGTTGCTCGACGTGCTCGGGAAATCGGGCTCGGCACTGCTGCCGGCCGGACGCTCGACGCTGACCACGTAGACTTCCGAGGTGTTGCGCTGCACACCCGGCTCCATGCGCACCCGTACACGTACTTCGCTGTTCGGGCTGCTGGAGGTGCTGGCCAGACGCTGGCCGAGCGAGGCGGACAGCTCATCGAAACGCTGCCAGGTGGTATTGAATTCGCCAGTCTGCGGGCGCTCTTCGGCAATGCGGAAGCCGTTGTCCTCGAAATACTGGCGGGTAACCGGCCAGACCTCGGCGGGCGAGCGCTGAGCCAGCACCCAACGGTTGGCGCCACTGCGCTGCAGGGTGAACTCGCTGACGTCGGCGCTGGCCGACAGCGGCTGCGGACGAGGCACCTCGAACTCGCCGGTGGCGGTGTCGTCGGCCACGTTGCGCGGGATCGGCAGCAGCGGATCCATGCGTTTGACATGCGTGGCGTCCGGCGGCAGCTGCATGGGCGCAGTGGAGTGCGCCTGCAGGTAATCGCTGCCGCGGTCGCGGAAATAGCCATCTTCGCCCCAGAGCCAGCCGCACCCACTGGTGCTGGAGATGATCAGGGCGAGAGCGGAAAGACCAGCCAGTCGCTTCATGCGGTGTACTTCCTCGATTAAACCAGTACGCCGGACTGGCGCAAGGCAGTACGGACTTGTTCGTGACAACCCTGGCTCAGCCAGGTGAGCGGCAGGCGAATACCTTTGTGCATCAAACCCATTTCAACCATCGCCCATTTCACCGGGATCGGGTTGGCTTCGCAGAACAGGTTCTTGTGCAGCGGCATGAGTCGATCATTGATCTCGCGGGCCTTCTCGGCATTGCCCGCAAGGGCGGCCTCGCACAGATCGGCCATTTCGCGCGGAGCGACGTTGGCGGTGACGGAAATATTGCCCTTGCCGCCCAGCAGGATCAGCTCGGCAGCGGTCGGATCATCGCCGGACAGCACCAGGAACTCTTTGTCGACGCCTTCGATGATCGCCTTGGCACGGGCCAGGTCGCCCGTGGCTTCCTTGATGCCGATGATGTTCTTGACGCTCGACAGGCGGATCACGGTCTCGGCCTGCATGTCGCAGGAGGTGCGGCCGGGCACGTTGTACAGAATCTGCGGGATGTCGACGGCTTCGGCGATGTGCTTGAAGTGCTGGTACAGGCCTTCCTGGGTCGGCTTGTTGTAGTACGGCACGACCAGCAGGCAGGCATCGGCTCCGGCGCTTTTGGCATTCTGCGTGAGGTGCACGGCCTCGGCCGTCGAGTTGGCGCCGGTGCCGGCGATCACCGGGATGCGGCGCGGGCTGCGCTTGACGCGCTCGACCACGTGCTTGATGACCAGGATGTGTTCTTCGACGTCGAGGGTGGCGGATTCGCCGGTGGTGCCGACGGCAACGATCGCGTGAGTGCCTTTTTCCAGGTGGAAGTCGACCAGTTTATCGAGGCTTTCCCAATCCAGACGCCCTTGTGCATCCATGGGTGTGACGAGTGCCACCATACTGCCCGCGATCATGAACCTGCTCCTGCCGGAAAAAGAGAGCGGTAATGGTACTGGCGCCATCGACCTTGCACAAGCGAAGCTGGCGGGCGGAGCATTCCCCTCGGCGCCGCTTTTCGCTACCCTTGACCCTTTGATCGGCGCAGTGCAGCCCGCCGGGCTGTCGACGGTGCCTTCAGTCGGTGTTTCAGCGTCCTCGAGCGCTACCCACACCGGCCACGAGCAGGCCTGCCGTCGTCCTGCGCCGACCGCTCATCGCTTTAGGAATGCTGCATGTCCACCGCTCCCCGCGAACAGTTCCTCGTCATCAGTGCCCTGGGCCCCAATCCCATGGAGCTTGCCAATGTCCTCAGCCGCGCAGCTTTTGAAAACCGCTGCGCGGTGGTCACCTCGCGCCTGTCGCGCCACGGCGAAACCAGCGCCCTGGTGCTGCAGGTCGGCGGCAGCTGGGATGCCCTGGCTCGCCTTGAAACGACCTTGCCAGGTCTGGGCAAGAAGCATGGCCTGACCCTCGATGTGGTGCGCAGCGCCGAGCAGGAGGTCCGCCCTCAAGCCCTGCCCTACGTCGCCTACGTCAGCGCCGCCTACCGCCCGGACATCGTCAATGAACTGTGCCAGTTCTTCCTCGATCACCGCGTCGAACTCGACGCCATGACCTGCGACACCTATCTGGCGCCGCAGACGGGCAGCAGCATGCTCAATGCCCAATTCACCGTGATCCTGCCAGCCGGCACGCAGATCAGCTGGCTGCGCGACCAGTTCCTGGACTTCGCCGACGCCTTGAACCTGGATGCGCTGATCGAACCCTGGCGCCCACAGAACCCTGTCTAAGGAGTCATGCCCATGGCCGTAGCCCTCGATCAACCCGTCACCGACTTCCAGGCCCAGGCCACCGGCGGTCGCACCGTCACGTTGTCCGAACTTCAAGGCAAACAGGTGGTGCTGTATTTCTACCCCAAGGACAGCACGCCGGGCTGCACGACCGAAGGCCAGGGTTTCCGCGACCAGCAGCCGGCATTCGAGGCCGCCAACACGGTGATCTTCGGCGTCTCGCGCGATGGCATCAAATCGCACGAGAACTTCAAGGCCAAGCAGGGCTTCACCTTCGATCTGATCAGTGACAAGGACGAAGCGCTGTGCCAGCTCTTCGACGTGATCAAGCTGAAGAAGCTCTACGGCAAGGAATACCTGGGCGTCGATCGCAGCACCTTCCTGATCGACCAGCACGGCGTGCTGCGGCAGGAATGGCGGGGGGTCAAGGTGCCCGGGCACGTGGATGCCGTGCTGGCGGCCGCGCAGGCGCTGAGCAAGGCGTAAGAGCAGCCCGCACGGGTGGTGGGTGAGCCCGTCACCCGGCCGCCCCGACCCTAGAGCATCGGCGCAACCGTTGGCTCCTGCCGCGGCCAGGCGTCGAGTACCGCCTTGAACAGGGTCGCCAGCGGAATGGCGAAGAAGATCCCCCAGAAACCCCATAACCCGCCGAACAGCAGTACCGCGCAGATGATCGCTACCGGGTGCAGGCTCACCGCTTCGGAAAACAGCAGCGGCACCAGCACGTTGCCGTCCAGCGCCTGGATGATCGCGTAAACCGCCATCAGGTAGATGAACTGATCGCCCCAGCCCCACTGGAACAGTGCGATCAGCGTGACCGGCACGGTCACCACCACCGCCCCCACATAGGGCACCACCACCGACAATCCCACCAACAACGCCAACAGCGCGGCATAGTTGAGCCCCAGGGTAATGAAGGCGATGTAGGTAGCGCTGCCGCAGATCAGGATCTCGATGCCCTTGCCACGGATGTAGTTGGCGATCTGCCGGTTCATTTCATCACCCACCCGGGTCAGCAATCGCCGCTCGCGGGGCAGGTAGCCGCTGACCCAGCGGGCGATCAGTTCGCGGTCCTTGAGGAAGAAGAACACCAGGATCGGCACCAGCACCAGGTAGATCATGGCATTGACCAACAGCGGCAGGCTCGACAACGAGAAGGTCAACGCCCACTGACCGAACTTGCCGATTTCGCCACGCACCGACTCGATGGCCCGCAGCACTTGCTCGTCGGAGACCAGATGCGGGTAGCGCTCGGGTAGCAGCAGCAACAATGACTGCCATTTGCCGAGCATGCCCGGCAGTTCGTTGAACAAGGTGATCAACTGATGCCACAGCAACGGCACCAGCACCAGCAGAACCACCGCCAGCGCCCCGAGGAACAGCGCAAACACCAGCCACACCGCCGCACGCGTGGGCACCCTGAAGCGCTCCAGGGCATTGACCAGCCCCTGCATCAGGAACGCCAACACCATGCCCGCCAGCACGGGCGCGAGCATGCCGCCGAGGGTGAGGACCACCGTGAAAGCGAGAAACAGCAAGACCGCCAACACCACCGCTTCCTCATCGGAGAAGTAGCGCTGCATCCAATCACGAAGCACCTTGAACATTGACGATCCTTGCAGAAAAAGACTCAGGCCTTGCGCAGCCAATAGGTGTAGACACCGGACTCGGCAGCCTCGGCCAGCAAGCTGTGACCGGAGAGCTGGGCAAAGGTGCGGAAATCGCGCTGCGAACCGGCGTCGGTCGCCACCACCTTGAGCACTGCGCCACTGTCCAGTCGATTGAGCGCCATCTTGGCCTTGAGCAGCGGCAGCGGGCAGTTCAGCCCACAGGCATCGAGTTCGGCGTCGCAGGTCGGGGTATCGGTCATCGCGCGGGCTCCAGGGTGTGACGACAGGCAGGGCCGCTAGGATACCTGCACTGGTCTGCGCGGTGCGAGCGGGCTACAGTAAGCGCTTTGATCGACGCGAGCTTCGTGCATGAACCTACTGCGCCCCACCCTGCTGACGCTGGCCTGCTTGATGGCCCTTCCTGGCCACGCCGACGACCTGCCGTCGCTGGGTGATGCCAGCTCCGCCATCGTTTCGCCGCAGCAGGAACACCAGCTCGGTCGCGCTTGGTTGAGTCTGCTGCGTGGCCAGGTCAATCAGCTCAACGATCCACAACTCAAGGACTACGTCGAGACCAGCGTGTACAAGCTGGCCGAAACCAGCCAGTTGCAGGACCGCCGCCTGGAATTCATCCTCATCGACAGCCGCGAGCTCAACGCCTTCGCCGCGCCCGGCGGCATCGTCGGAGTCAACGGCGGATTGTTCCTCAACGCCCAGACCGAGGGCGAGTATGCCTCGGTGCTGGCCCACGAATTGGCGCACTTGTCGCAACGCCACTTCGCCCGCGGCGTGGAGGCCCAGCAGCGCATGCAGTTGCCGATGATGGCCGCGCTACTGGCCGGTATCGTGCTGGCCGCGGGCGGTGGCGGCGATGCTGGCATCGGCGTGATCGCCGGCACCCAGGCGGCCGCCATGCAGGAACAACGACGCTTTTCCCGGCAGAACGAGCAGGAAGCCGACCGCATCGGCATCCTCAATCTGGAAAAGGCCGGTTATGACCCACGCAACATGCCGAGCATGTTCGAGCGCCTGGCCCGGCAATACCGCTACGATGCCAAGCCCCCGGAATTCCTGCTGACCCACCCGGTCACCGAATCGCGCATCGCCGACACCCGCAACCGCGCCGAACAGGCGCCCAAGGGCGGCGTCGAAGACAGCATGCGCTATCAACTGATTCGCGCCCGCGTCGCCCTGACCTACGAAGGCACCCCAGGGCTTGCAGCCAAGCGTTTCCGCGCCCAGCTCGATGAAAACCCCAACCTCGATGCCGCCCGCTATGGTCTGGCGCTGGCGCAAATCAAGGGCGGTCAGCTCAACGAAGCGCGCGAGAACCTCAAGCCGCTGCTGGCCAAGGCGCCCAACGACATTACCTACAACCTGGCGCAGATCGACCTGGACATCACCAACAACCGCCTGGCCGACGCCCAGCAGCGCGCCGAACGCATGCAGGGCCTGTATCCGGGGAACTACCCGCTCAAACAGGTACGCGCCGACCTGTTGGTCAAGCAGAGCAAACCGGCCGAAGCGGAAAAGGTGCTGGACGATCTGGTGAAGAATCGTCCGGACGATCCGGATGTCTGGTACGACGTGGCCGAGGTACGTGGGCTGTCGGGCAATACCATTGGCCTGCACCGGGCGCGGGCCGAATACTTCACCTTGGTCGGAGATTTCGACCAGGCGATTCAGCAACTGGACTTCGCCAAGCGCCGGGCGGGCACCAACTTCCCACTGGCCTCGCAGATCGACCAGCGGCAGCGGGAGATCATGGAGCAGCAGCGCATGGTCAAGGAGATGATGCGCTGATCAACGAAAAGGGCCGCTCAGCGGCCCTTTTCACGTCTGCTCAGGCGTTGCCGGAAAGCTTCATCCGCGCCGCCTGGGTAAAGTCCAGCATGCGCTTGAGCGGCTTGATCGCACGGGGAATCAGCGCCGGCTCCACGAAGATTTCGTTGCTGCCCTGACGCAGGCAGTCCAGCGTGCGCTCCAGGGTGTTCATCGCCATCCACGGACAGTGCGCGCAACTGCGGCAGGCTGCGCCGTTACCCGCGGTCGGCGCTTCGATGAAGACCTTGTCCGGACACAACTGCTGCATCTTGTAGAAGATGCCGCGATCGGTGGCGACGATGAAGGTGGTATTGGGCAAGGTCTGCGCAGCCTTGATCAACTGGCTGGTGGAGCCCACCGCATCGGCCAGCTCGATCACCGACTCTGGCGACTCCGGGTGCACCAGCACCGCTGCGTCCGGATACAGCGCTTTCATATCGGCCAGTTGCCGCGACTTGAACTCTTCGTGGACGATGCAGGCACCGTCCCACAGCAGCATGTCGGCGCCCGTCTGCTTCTGGATGTAGCGCCCCAGGTGCTGGTCCGGCCCCCAGATCAGCGTCTCGCCGTTGTCCATCAGGCTCTCGACGATTTCCAGGGCGCAACTGGACGTCACCACCCAGTCCGCGCGCGCTTTCACCGCCGCCGAGGTGTTGGCGTAGACCACCACGGTTCGCTCGGGATGCTGATCGCAGAACGCCGAGAACTCTTCCACGGGGCAACCCAGGTCCAGCGAGCAGGTCGCCTCGAGGGTGGGCATCAGGATGCGCTTTTCCGGGGTGAGGATTTTCGCCGTCTCGCCCATGAAACGTACCCCAGCCACCACCACGGTGTCGGCCGGATGGTTGTTGCCGAAGCGGGCCATTTCAAGGGAGTCGGAAACGCAACCACCGGTTTCTTCGGCCAACGCCTGAATCACGGGATCGCAATAGAAATGGGCGACCAGCACCGCGTTCTGCGCCTTGAGTTCGGCAGCGATGGCCGCACGGTAATCGGCCTCTTGCTCGGGCGTCAGCGGATGGGGCTGCTTGGCGTCAAGATGGGCTTGAACCAGGAGACGTTCGGAAATCTGGGTCATGATCGCTGGACCTGCATGCGCGTCGATCGAGTGTATCACCCGGCCCTGGCAGATCGGCTAAAGGTGCCGCAGACCCCAGATGGCGGGTCATCGCGGCCCACCTGCGGGCACGGATTGTTATTCGGACGGCGAAGGCTACAGGCAATCGGGGCAATGCAAAAGCGCTTTTTCAGACAGCTGAATCGCCCACCCCCTGCGGCATTGCACCGTAGGGGACAGGCGACTCGCCAGACAACGCCTGAGCGATCAGCCTTGAGGCGACAGTACTGCCAGTTGCGCGCTCATCATCATGACGAATTCCTCGACCGGCATCTTCTTGCCGTTGAAGTCGACCATGCCGTCGGCGTAGTTCAGGCTCGACACCACGTCATTGCCCTCGACAGTGGCCATGCCGCTCTGCAACGCCATCACGCCAAGCATCTCGCCGGCCTGGCTGGACTGCATGGCGATCGCCTGGGCGTCGGTCTGACCGTCGAGCAGCGCCTGTAGGGTGGTGAGGTCGCTGACCATCGCCTTCGACACCGTCAACTTGCTCTGCAGGCGCGAGACCAGTTGCTTGATCAGTTGATCAGGCGGCAGGTCGAAGGAGGTGGGGTTGGCGAAGTCCATGCTCAGATTGAAGCGACTCTGGCCATTGGCTGTCTTGAACGACAGGTCCTCCAGCGCGAACTGAGGCTTGTCGGCCAGCAGCTTCTGCAGATCGGCCTTCACCTTGGCCTCTTCTTCGGGGGTCATCTGCGGCGCCATTTGCCCTTCGCCCTGGGCAGCGGCTGCCTGAAGCTCCGGCAACTTGCTCTGGTACCACTCGAGCAGTGCCTGCGCCGCTGCCATGTTGATCGACTTCATGCTCATGACCATCTGGCCACTGCCCACCTGGCGACCGGCATAGGTGATATCGGACACCTTGTACTCCACGCGCCCGCCCACGCGATCCTTGCCCTCGGCGGTGGACAGGCTGTTCTGCTCCAGCCCCTTGAGCACCAGCACCTCCTGCTTGGGCCCGAGGGTGGCTTGCAGATTGGCCAGATACAGGTCCAGATGGCCCAGATAGAGCATGTCGTGATCGGACTTGCCGAGCTCGCCGCCCATCTTGAAGCCGCTCATCTGCAGCTTCACCGGCGGGTGGTCATCGCCCACCAGCGTCATGTCCAGACGCTGGGACTCGCCGTGGATCTCGAGGTCCTTGCCTTCCTTGTCACCCTTGAGCAGCAGTTGCATGCCACCGAAGTCCATGACGTTGCCGTCGCCCTCGTCGAGCTTGACTGGCGCCAGCTGGATATCGCTCTGCACGCCACCGCCATACCCCAGAGTGACCTGACCGACGACCGGCGATTTGTCGCTGGCGGCGGCGAACCAGGGTGCAGTCGTGTCGTCCTTCTGCAGTTGGCTATTGCTCACGGCCATCACGGGTAGCAACTTGAGCACCTTGACCCGCGACCAGGGGAAGGGGCCATGCTCGATGTGGTCATTGACACCCACCTCGAAGCTCACCGGCTCACCTTCGTTCAGGCGCAGGTCATTGGCCTTGAGGCGGTACTGGGCCTGACTGGTGAACAGGTGCTGCTCCAGCGAGACCAGTTCGATGGTCATGGTGCCACCGGTGCCTACCAGGGCCTTCTGCAGCTCCGCATTGCCGCGCGCGATGGATTGCTCCAGCTCGGCGGGCAGTTGCTTGCCGGTGTACCAGGCGCCGGCGGTAGTGACGACGGCGATGGCGACGGCCAGGCCGGAGAGAATGCCTACTGATTTCTTCATGAATAGAACCGTTTGCTGTCCATAGGGCTGGGAAGGTGCGCGAGTCGCGCTGGTCGCAAAGGGTAGCATTCCCGGTAAACGAAACGGTGTGAGGCAGCGCAGTTTTTGTTGTTGAAATGTGAGGCACCACCTGAGATCACACCGCAACATGAAAAAAAACTATCGCCAAGGTTGGCTTAATCAATTTAGCTTCTTGACCGCTGCTGCCTAAGGTTGCCGTTGCATAACAACGACCATGACCCTCAGGAGTGTCTGCCATGAAGCCCGTGACGTCCCCCTACCCCGCCAGCCGCCTGCTGTTGACAGCCAGTTTCTGCGCCAGCCTGTTCTGCAGCGCTGCCCAGGCCACCCCGCTGACCCGCGATAACGGCGCGCCGGTGGGTGACAACCAGAACTCACAGACCGCCGGTGCCAATGGCCCGGTACTGCTGCAGGACGTACAGCTGCTGCAAAAGCTGCAACGCTTCGACCGCGAGCGCATTCCAGAACGTGTGGTGCATGCCCGCGGTACTGGCGCCCACGGCGAGTTCACGGCCAGCGCCGACATCAGCGACCTGACCTCGGCGAAAGTCTTCCGCCAAGGTGAGCACACCCCGGTATTCGTGCGCTTCTCAAGTGTTGTGCATGGCAACCACTCGCCGGAAACGCTGCGCGATCCACGCGGTTTCGCCACCAAGTTCTATACCGCTGACGGCAACTGGGACTTGGTCGGCAACAACTTCCCGACCTTCTTTATTCGCGATGCGATCAAGTTTCCCGACATGGTCCACGCCTTCAAGCCCGATCCTCGCACCAACTTGGACGACGACTCGCGTCGCTTCGACTTCTTCTCCCACGTACCAGAGGCCACGCGTACGCTGACCCTGCTGTACTCCAATGAGGGCACACCGGCCAGCTACCGTGAGATGGATGGCAACAGCGTGCACGCCTATAAACTGGTCAACGCCAAGGGCGACGTGCATTACGTGAAGTTCCATTGGAAGAGCCTGCAAGGCCAGAAGAACCTCGACCCACGGCAGGTGGCCGAAATCCAGGCCCGCGACTACAGCCACATGACCCACGATCTGGTGGCGGCGATCGGCAAGGGCAACTACCCCAAGTGGGACTTGTACATCCAGGTACTCAAGCCCGAGGACCTGGCCAAGTTCGACTTCGACCCGCTGGACGCCACCAAGATCTGGCCTGACGTGCCCGAGCGCAAGGTGGGCCAGATGGTGCTCAACCGCAATGTCGAAAACTTCTTCCAGGAAACCGAACAGGTGGCCATGGCGCCGTCGAACCTGGTGCCTGGCATCGAGCCCTCCGAAGACCGTCTGCTGCAGGGGCGCCTGTTCGCCTATGCCGATACCCAGATGTACCGCATTGGCGCCAACGGCCTGAGCCTGCCGGTCAACCGCCCGCGTAGCGACGTCAATACCGTCAACCAGGACGGTGCGATGAATGCCGGCCACACCCAGAGCGGCGTCAACTACCAACCCAGCCGTCTGCAACCCCGGGACGAACAAGCCAACGCCCGCGCCGTGCAGATGCCACTGAACGGTAGCACCCAGCAGGCGAAGATCCAGCGCGAGCAGAACTTCAAGCAGACCGGTGAATTGTTCCGCTCCTACAGCAAGAAAGACCGTGAGGACCTGATCCAGAGCCTCGGCGAGGCCTTGGCGATCACCGATGAGCAAAGCCGCTACATCATGCTCTCTTACTTCTACAAAGCCGACAGTGACTACGGCACGGGCCTGGCCAAAGTGGCCAAAGCCGACGTGCAGCGCGTGCGCGACCTGGCAGCGCAGTTGAAGGACTGACCTCAGGCGCCAGCCCTGGCGATTGGCCGGGCTGGCCTCCAATGCTTGCAGGAGCCCCATCATGCTCAAATGGACCACTGCACTGTGCCTGTCCCTGTGCGCGCTGTGCGCTCAAGCCGGCGACCCGCCGCCGGTACAGGATCAACTGCGCGAGTATTTCCTGGACGCTGCCCGGCGCGGCGACCAGGCCATGCTCGAGGCGTTCGTCAAGGCGCACTATGACCTCGATGTGCAGGACAGCACCGGCTACACCGCGCTGATTCTTGCCGCCTACCATGGCCACCTGGCGGCGGTCGAGCAACTGATAGACGCCGGCGCCAACCCGTGCACGCAGGATACGCGCGGCAACACGGCATTGATGGGCGCGATCTTCAAGGGCGAAGTCCGCATCGCTCGGCGTCTGATCGAAGCGCCGTGCAGCACAGACCAACGCAACGGCGCCGGCCAGACCGCAGCCATGTATGCCGCCTTGTTCAACCGTCAGGATCTGCTGCAGGCACTGACCGAGCACGGCGCTGACCTTCAAACCCAGGACGCACTGGGCAACAGTGTGGACAGCCTGAGCAGAGGTGAGCTCAATGGCGGCCAGCGCCGCTGATCTGTAGCGCCGAGCGAGCGTCCTTCCTCCACGGGCAGGCTTTGGCAATGTGCTACTCTGCGCCGCGCGCCGGTGTGAAATCGGCTGTCAGCTCGAAGGAAGCGGGGCCTCAAGGCCCAGGTCAGATCAGGACTCCCCACTCATGCCGTTCTACAAGAGCATCAGCTCGCTACGCGCCCTGGCCGTAGTGTTCGTCGTTCTTTATCACTTCAAGATTCCCGGTTTCGACGCTGGCTTCATCGGGGTCGACCTGTTCTTCGTGATTTCCGGCTTCCTCATGACCCGCTTGATCATCGGCGGATTGCAGGCCGAACGCTTTTCCCTGATCGCCTTCTATGCGGCCAGAGCCCGAAGGATCATTCCCGCGCTGGCACTGCTGTGTCTGACGCTGACCCTTCTCGGGTACTTCTTCCTCGCCACCGACGACTATCGAGAACTGCTGCGCACCATCAAGGAAAGTCTGCTGTTCTCTTCAAACCATTATTTCGCCCGGGACGGCAGCTACTTCGATGCGCCCTTGCATGAAAACTGGTTGCTGCATACCTGGTCATTATCGGTGGAGTGGCAGTTCTACCTGCTCTACCCGCTGATTCTGATGGCGCTGGCCAAATGCTGCGCGATGCACACATTGAAGTGGCTGGTCGCGGTGCTGGGCGTCTGTTCGTTAGCCCTGTCATCTGTCTACAGCTTCAGCCATCCCGTGGCCTCATTCTTCTTTCTGCCCACGCGGGCCTGGGAAATGATCGCCGGCGGCCTGGTATTCCTGTTTCCACTGAGCCTTTCGCCCCGCGGCAAAAGCGTCTGCGAAAGTGCAGGGCTTCTCGTCATTGCCGGGTCGATGATTGTGCTATCGGCAGACACGGCGTGGCCGGGTTACATGGCGCTACTGCCCGTGATCGGCGCAGCATTGGTTATCCAGGCCAACGCCAACAGCGCCTTCGCCGTTACGCCCCCTCTGCAGTATCTCGGCAAGATTTCCTATTCCGTTTACCTGTGGCACTGGCCGCTGGTGGTAGTGCTCTACACCTGCGGCCTGCTCGACAGCACGACGGCCGTCGGTTGTGCGATCCTGCTGACGCTCGCGCTCGGCGCACTGTCCTATCACGCCGTCGAGGCCAGGACCCGCACACTTACCCGTCCCGCACTGGGATTGCTGAGGTACGCAGGCATCGCCGTGCTGGTCACCGCGATCGCGGTGATCACAGGCTCGGTCATCAAACACCAGCCTGCTCTGCGCTGGGTGCAAGACGAAGAGCAACCGCACTATAAAAGCGTGCTCTACACCCAGCACTGCAACAGCAACGCCTTCGGCGCCGATGAGTGCGTGCTGGGCGAAGGAACGATCAACGCCATCATCCTCGGCGACAGTCACGCCCAGTCCACCGCTGCCGCATTGATGCTGGAAAACCCAGGTGCCGCGCTTGGCTGGGCGCGTGCAGGCTGTCCGACCCTGCTCGACTTCCAGATGGGCAACAAAGAGGTCGAAGATCAATGCAAACGCTTCAATGCCGACAAGTTCTCTCAACTTGAACAGGCTTACCCAGGCGTGCCGCTCTTTCTGTTCAGTCGCGCCGGGCTGTACTCGGACCAACGCCGCCCCAGCGGCTACAGCCTGTACTTCGCTGGGAACACACATCAGAAAGCGCCGGCGTACGAACGATCGTTCATCCAGGCCTACACCGATACCGTCTGCAGCCTGGCCAAACAGCGCCCGGTGTATGTGCTCAAACCGGTTCCAGAAATGCCGTTCAACGTGTTCAAGGGCCTGAACCTGCACAAGCGCATCTTTGGCGACAGCACGGATATCTCGGCGCCCTTGGAGGACTACTTCGAGCGTAATCGGCTGGCACTCAAGGCTATCGAGACAGCCACGGCGCACTGCAATGTCATCGCCCTCGACCCCGTGCCTTACCTGTGCCCTGACGGCGAATGCCTCGGCTCGAAGGACGGCGTGCCCCTTTATTTCGATGACAATCACTTGGTGGATGCTGGCAATCAGCAAATACGCCGAGTGTTCAGCGGGCTTTTGAACAGGCCGTAGTGCCGCGACGCTGTCGCCAATCCCCATTGCCAGCATTGACATACGCAGCGCATGCAAAATAGCATACGTCGCGTATGTCAATGACCGAGGCACGCTCCATGCCGCCACAGACACGGCGCACTCGCGCCACGATGATCGAGCAAACCCGCGCCAAGCTGCTGGAAACGGCGCGCCTGGCGTTCGCCACCAAGGGTTTCGCCCACACCTCCATGGATGACTTCACTGCTGAAGCCGGGCTGACCCGCGGCGCGCTCTACCACCACTTCGGCAACAAGGAAGGCCTCCTGCTGGCCGTCATCGAGCAAATCGAGGCTGAGGTCGCCGAGCGCTTGCAGGCCGTTGCGGACGCGGCGCCCACCCCCTGGGAAAGCTTTCGCCGGCGCTGCTGCACTTACCTGGAGTTGTCGGTGGAGCCGGAGATTCGCCGCATCATCCTGCAAGATGCGCGTGCCGTGTTCGGCGATGTTCCACAGGCGGCGCAGTCAGTCGGCATTGCAGCGTTACGGGCCTCGCTGGATGTGCTGGTGGCTGACGGCACCGTCGCTGCGCTGCATACGGAGGTCACTGCGCGCATGCTCTATGGCGCCGTCACGGAGGCATCCTTCTGGATCGCCGAGGTCGAGGATGATCAACAGCCGCGCCTGACCCAGGCCCTTCAGGAACTGGAGCGTCTGCTCACTGGGCTCAAGGCCCACTGAAGACCGCCTGGTCCTGTCGACTCACGAGGTACCTACGATGCAATGGCGTAACACCGCAACGGGCTTTGGCGTGCTGGCCAAATTCTTCCACTGGACGACCGCTGCGGCCTTCATCGCAGCCTACATCGTCGTGTACTACGTGATCTGGTTCATGGACGACACGTCCGAAGAATCCTTGCCGGTCCTCAACATCCATTGGGCGCTGGGCCTGCTGATCGGATTTCTCGTACTCCCGCGGTTGTTCTGGCGGCTACTGGAAATCCAACCCCATGAGCCACCCGGCTCCAAACTCGAGCATCGGCTTGCCCACGTGGCGCATTGCGGCCTTTACAGCCTGATGATCGTACTGCCGCTGACCGGCTATCTCGGCACGGGGGCGCCCACAGACTTCGGCCTGTTCAGCGTGACCGGCTTCGACAGCACGGCACTGTTCGCCTGGATCAGCAAGGCCTTCGATCTGAGCTACGAAGCGTTCGAAGCACCCTTGGATGTCATCCACCATTTCCTCGGTAAATGGGTGGCCTGGGTCGTGGTCGCGCTGCACATCGCCGCTGCGGCCTTCCACCATTGGGGACGCCGCGATGACGTCCTCAAACGCATGCTGCCCCAGTTCAGACCCTAAAAGCGCCCGACGCGCCCAGGAATAGAGATGAACCGATCACAACGCATGCTGCCGGTGGCCATCGCCGTGTTGCTCGCCAATCACCCTGTGCAGGCGCTTGAGTTGTACGCCGACGAAGATCGTCACGTGAACGCTGACATCACGGCCGTGTGGGGCACGTTCAACAGTCGCAAGAACTACGACGGCACGTCGGGCGGTTCCACATGGCGTGAGGGGTTCATCAAGTACGGCCTGAGCGCGGACCAACGCCTGGGCGCAACGAGCGCGCTGTATGGCAGCCTGAACTGGGTAAGCTCCGGCACCTGGGGTGATGGCGATGCTGCCGGGAACACGAACGGGTCCGAACGCACCACCAAGATCGAGGACGCTTTTCTGGGCTGGCGCTCGGGCGACCTGTTACCTGCGCTGGGCAAGGACGGCATCGACTTCTCTGCAGGCCGCCAGACCCTGCGCGTGGGCAGCGGCTTTCTGATCAACGACGACGGTCCGAACCTGGGCAAAGGCCCAGCCGAGGGGGCATTGAACCGTGGTGGCGCTTACTACCTAGCGGCACGTCACGCGTTTGATCGCACCGCTCGGCTCAGAATCGGCGGTCATGACGGCCTGCATGGCAGCCTGCTGTGGCTGAAGTCCGACAATCGCGCTCAGGCCAATACCGAATTGGCCGCCGGCACCTTTGACTACACCCACGCACTGGGCACCCTGGGGCTGACCTGGATTCACGGCATCGACGTGGACGACCGCTGGGCCAGCGTTTCACAGAGTGCTCGCAAGGACATGGACGTGTACAGCCTCCGAGGTGACGGCAATGCGGGCATCGACAACGCCCACTTCGGGTTTGAATACGCTCACCAGAACACACGCGGCGGTGCTGAGCAGGCGTGGTATCTGCAGGCTGGCTACGGCTTCGACCAGTTGCCTTGGACGCCGCAGATCACCTATCGCTACAGCCGCTATTCAGCCGGCTGGGATTCGCTGTTCAGCGGGCTGGCCAGCGGCTATGGCACTTGGCTGCAAGGCGAAGTCGCCGGAAACTATGCCGGTCCCTTCAACAGCAATGCTGGCGTGCATCATCTGGGGCTCAAGGCAACGCCCAGGAGTAACCTGACGGTTGGCGCGCTGTACTTCGAGTTCGATACGTTGCGCACCCGTGACCGACCAAACCTCGCAGCCAGGGAACTGGACCTGTATGTCGAATGGGCGATCAACGATCACTTGATCGTCACCCCACTGGTGGGCCTGTATCAGCCGCGCAAGGATGAGCACGACGGCGGCAATCAGGTGGGCGGCAGCGGTACCAACCTCTATAGCCAGTTGGTGGTGGCCATGCCGTTTTGAAGCGCTCCGAGGAAAATACGGATAGCCGGACACGAAAAAGCCCGCCAATGGGCGGGCTCCTCGTATGAATCTCAACGGCTGCGAGATGGGCATGAGCACGTGTGCGCCTTGCCGCTGCCTCTCACCAACCGCTTTGAAAATGGTGGGTCGTGTAGGATTCGAACCTACGACCAATTGGTTAAAAGCCAACTGCTCTACCAACTGAGCTAACGACCCGTTGGATGGCGCGTATATTACTGATTTCTCACATGAAATCAACACCCCATCGTATTTTTTTCAAAAATAACGTGTCGGATCCGCGACCCCTGCGGCCTTGAATCCCTCGGCACGCAAGCGGCAACTGTCACACTTGCCGCACGCGCGGCCGTCGTCGTCAGCCTGATAGCAAGACACGGTAAGGCTGTAATCCACACCACGCGCCACACCAGCCTGGACGATCTGGGCCTTGCTCAAATTTTGCAGCGGTGCCTGGATCCGGAATCCCTGCCCTTCAACGCCAGCCTTGGTAGCCAGATTGGCCATGCGCTCGAACGCTTCGACGAATTCGGGGCGACAGTCCGGGTAACCCGAATAGTCCACCGCATTGACGCCAATGAAGATGTCCCGCGCTTGCAACACTTCGGCCCAGCCCAACGCCAGCGAGAGGAAGACGGTATTGCGCGCCGGCACATAGGTGACCGGAATCCCTTCTGTGGGCGCCTCGGGCACATCGATACTGCTGTCGGTGAGCGCCGAGCCGCCGATGCCATCGAGATTCAAGCCAATCACCTTGTGCTCGACCACCCCTTGGTCGCGGGCGACGCGCGCCGCTGCGTTGAGCTCGGCTCGGTGGCGCTGGCCGTAATCGAAGCTCATGGTGTAACAGCTGTAGCCGTCAGCCTTGGCCATCGCGACCACCGTGGCCGAGTCCAGCCCGCCCGACAGCAGGATCACTGCGCGTTTATCAGTCATGTCGTTTACTCTCTTGATCAGCGTCCAGGTTCGTCATTCCACAGCAACTTGTGCAATTGCAGTTGGAAACGAACCGGCAGGTTGTCTGCGATGATCCAGTCGGCCAGATCGGTCGCGCTCACTTGGTGATGGCTTGGAGAAAAGAGCACCTCACTGACGCGTTGGTCGAGGTTGTACTGGATCAACTTGGATACGGCCCAGTCATAGTCCTCGCGCGAGCAGATCACGAACTTGACCTGATCGTTGGCCGTGAGGTGATCGATGTTCGCATAGAGATTGCGATGAGCCTCCTGCGAGCCTGGAGTCTTGAGGTCGACCACGCGGCTGACACGGGTATCCACCTGCGAGATATCCAGCGCTCCGCTGGTTTCCAGCGAAACTTCGAAACCGGCATCGCACAGGCGCTTGAGCAGAGGCAGGGCATTGGGCTGAGCCAAAGGTTCGCCGCCGGTCACGCAGACATAGCGCGGACGATAGCCGGCAACCTGCTCCAGGATATCGTCCAGAGTGCGTACGGTGCCGCCACTGAATGCGTAGGCGCTGTCGCAGTACTGACACCGCAATGGGCAGCCGGTGAGACGCACGAATACGGTGGGCAACCCAGCCGTGCGTGTTTCACCCTGCAAAGAGTAAAAGACTTCGGTGATGCGTAATGTGTCTTGCATGATCGCCACGGGCGTGACAGCTATACAGGCTGACCGCCTCCGCCAGGCACTGTCACGGACTCGACATAGCGTTATCCGCGACAGCGTGTTTACGAAAAAAGGGCACAGAGTCTAACGAAAAAACCCGCGACGGGCGCGGGTTTCTTTCGAACGGTAACGCTCAGAGCTTCTGCAGATCGCGCTGTGCCAGTTGTGCGGCTGAGGTTCCAGGATACTGGTTGATAACCTGCTGCAGAATACCCTTCACCTTGTCCGTATGGCCCAGGCGTCGCTCGACGTCAGCCAGTTTGTACAGGGAGTCAGGAACCTTGCTGTGCTTGGGGTACAGCTGACTGACCTTGGCGAAAGCCTGGCTGGCACCTTGTAAGTCGCCTTTGGCCAGATTCACCTCACCCAGCCAATACTGCGCGTTTCCGGCGTACTGGCTATTGGGGTACTTGCGCAGGAAGGCCGCGAAAGCCTGGCTGGCCTTGTCGAAGTCTTTCTGCTTGATCAGATCGAAAGCGGCGTCATAGAACAGCTTTTCTTTCGCCGGATCGGCTGGCTCGGCATTGGCTGCCGGTTGCTGCGCGGCGCTTGCACCGGCAGCAGCACCTGCGGCGCCGGAGGCACCACCGGTGGAGGAATTATCGGGTGTTGCGGCGGGTGCAGCGGCTGCACCGCTGTTGATGCGCTTGTCCAGATCCTGGTAACGCTCCAGGTTTTCCTGCTTCATGCGCGACACATCGTTCTGCAGCTCTTCGATGATGCCTTGCTGGCGGGAGATCTGGTCCTGCATCTGTTGCAGCTGCAGGAACAGCTGGCCCTGCGCGGACGCAGGAGCCGAAGCCCCTGCGCCGGCATAGGCGCCGCTCGTGCCATAACCCGAGGGCGGATAGCTGCCCCCGTTGTCATCTACTACAGGAACCGCAGCCAGTGCCGAGAGCGGCAGGCTGAGGGCGAGGACGGTTACTACACGGCGGCCCATACGCATGAGAACTTACTTACGCAGTTCTACGCGACGGTTCTGAGCCCAGGACTGCTCGTCGTGGCCGGTGGCAACCGGACGCTCTTCACCGTAGGAAACCAGTTCCAGCTGAGCAGGGGAAACGCCCTGCAGAACCAGGTAGCGCTGAACGGCCTTGGCACGACGCTCACCCAGAGCCATGTTGTACTCGCGGGTACCACGCTCGTCGGTGTTGCCTTCCAGAACAACGCGATTGCCGTTGGCTTTCAGGTCCTTGGCGTGAACGTCCAGAGCGCGCATGGCTTCTGGCTTCAGGTCCGAGCTGTCGTATTCGAAGTAGAAGGTGGTGATAGCGCGCAGAGCGGCTTCTTCGCTCAGGGAACCGTCGACAGCGCCGGTGTTTGCACCGTAGCCAGCGTTAGGATCAACTGCTGCGCCTTCGCCAGCATTGTCACCGCCCTTGGAGGAGCAACCTACGGCCACAGCCATGGCCAGAGCCAGCGCAGCGAATTTACCAAACTTCAGCATTTCCATCGTGAAACTCCTAATGAAACCCCAGTGTGTTAAGCAATATTGTTACGCCGCAATCAGTTCAGGTAGGGGGACCAGGACGGTTCTCTGACTTCGCCTTGAGCGGTAGGAAGTGGGAGCCTCACACGGCCGTTAAGCGACACGAGCATCAAGACTCCCCGGCCCTGCTGGCGGGTGGCGTAGATTAGCATGGTGCCGTTGGGTGCAACAGTGGGAGACTCATCAAGACTGGTTTCGGAGAGAATCTTTACACTTCCGCGCTGCAAGTCCTGTGCCGCCACCTTGAAGTTGGTGAAACCGTCCTGACGATGGATCATCACCAGCGTTTTTTCATCTGCCGAGAGTTTCGGGTTGGCGTTGTAATTACCGACGAAGGTCACACGTTCGGCACCACCACCACTGACCGACGTTTTGTAGATCTGCGGCTTGCCGCCACGGTCGGAGGTGAAGTAAAGGGTGTTGCCATCTTTACCCCAGAACGGCTCGGTGTTGATGCCCGGGCCAGCAGTGACGCGGCTGATCTGACGCGAACCCATGTTCATCACGTAGATGTCGGGATTACCGTCCTTGGACAGCACGAACGCCAGGCGATTGCCATCCGGCGACCAGGCCGGCGCACCGTTGAGGCCTTCGAAGTTGGTGATCTGCTCACGACGACCGGTGTCGATGTTCTGCACGAAGATGCGCGGACGTCGCTGCTCGAACGAGACATAGGCGATGCGCTTGCCATCGGGTGCGAAACGTGGCGACAGGATCGGTTCGCGAGACTGCAGCAAGGTCACCGCACGCGCACCGTCATAGTCGGACCGCTGCAGGGTGTAGCGGGTGTTGTTGGTCGAGAAGCGCTCGGCGGTCACGTAGAGCATGCGTGTGGAGAACGCGCCCTTGATACCGGTGAGTTTCTCGAACGACTGGTCGGCGATGTAGTGCGCCATGTCACGCAACTGATCGACGCTGCCGCCGACGCTGCCGGTCAGCACCTGCTGCTCGGTGGCGACGTTGAACAGCGCGTAGCTCACCTGCAGGCGACCGCCCGAGGGCACCACGTTGCCGACCATCACATACTGCGCGCCCAGCGCCTTCCAGTCACGGAAGATGACTTCGCTGGCCTGGGTCGGCTGGCTGATCATGTTCTGCCGTGGAATAGGCGCGTAGTAACCCGAGTTACGCAGGTCGTTGCCAATGATGTCGGCCATGTCCTCGGGCAGCACGCTGCCGCCTTGCAGGCCGAATGGCACCACTGCGATAGGCGTTGCCCGGTCGCTACCGCTGGTGACCAGGATGTTTTTTTCCTCTGCCACCGCCATGCCTGCCACGCAGCAGAGCACGACCAGCAGTCCTCTCAGACGTTTAATCACAACGCAAGATCCTCAGGTGTAAATGTCATCTTGAACGAACGATACGGATTGAATTCGTTCGGCTTCAAGCCCTGCATTTCAGTCAATCGGCCGATGTTCTTCACCGCCGCTACCGCCGAGCTGTCGAACGGCCCGTCGCCACTGGACTTGGCCACACTCACGTTGGTGATGGTGCCGTCCGGGAGCATGTTGATCTGCAGCACGACCGTCATGCCTTTGCGAGCCGAAGGCGGCCTTGCCCAACCCTCGGCAGCGCGCATACGGATCAGGTCATCGAAATCACCCGCCACTTGGTCGCCCTGCTCGTCGGCCAGCGCCTGCTGTCGCTCGGTGGTGTCGGACAACAATTCGGCCAGCGCCTGCGCCTTCTTGTCCTCAGCCGCCTTGCGAGCCGCTTCCTGGGCCTTTTTCTTCTGCGCATCCGCAGCGGCCTTTTTCTTGGCCTCCTCGGCTGCTTTCTTTTTCGCGTCCTCGGCTGCCGCCGCTTTCTTCTTGGCGTCCTCGGCCGCTTTTTTCTTGGCGTCTTCAGCGGCTTTCTTTTTGGCCTCTTCGGCAGCCGCTTTCTTGGCCTCTTCCTCAGCCTGCTTCTTGGCTTCGTCCTCGGCCTTCTTCTTGGCGATGTCGGCCTGCTGTTTCTTGGCCTCTTCTGCCTTCTTCTGCTCGGCGGCTTTTTTCGCGTCGGCGGCCTTGGCAGCTTCTTCGGCTTTCTTGGCCTCAGCGGCCTCACGAGCTTCTTCGGCCTTTTGAGCAGCGTCGGCTTTCTTTTGTTCCGCCGCCTTCACCGCTTCCTGCTCGACCTTCTTCTGCTCCATCTGCTCGACTTCAGTCTGGCGCGAGGCGGTTTTCTTCGCCTCCCCGGCAATCTTCTGATTGGTCTGGGTGGTTGCCTGACTCTTGGACTTGAGCTGATAGAGCGTAGCCTGGACGATCGGTTTGGACGGCGGCAGCTCAGGCGTCATGGCAAAGCTGACGAACAGCAGGGCGAAGACCAGGACATGCAGGCCGATGGCCCAGACGCTGGGCCAGAAGTAGCTTTCCGAGGCGGATGGCTCTCGCTGTTGCATCAGGGCGCCTCGGTAATCAGGCCAACGTTACCGACACCGGCCTTCTGCAAACCGCCCATGGCGCCCATCACTGCGCCGTAGTCGACGGCCTTGTCACCGCGAATGAACACCTGGGTCTGCTTGCCCTGGTCACGACCAGCAGCGATGATCTTGGTCACCGCGCCGGTCATCTCTGGCAGTGTCATGGCCTTGGCCATCTGCTTGTCGGTATCGACTTCGCTGCCCAGGTTCCAGTAGTAGGTCTTGTCGGCCTTGATCGAGATGGTGAGGATCTGGACGTTGTTGTCCTGCGGCAAGGCTTCGCTGGAAACCTTGGGCAGGTCGACCTTCACGCCCTGGTTGAGCATGGGTGCAGTCACCATGAAGATGACCAGCAGCACCAGCATCACGTCGATGTAGGGCACCACGTTCATCTCGGCGACCGGCTTGCGTTTGTGGCGAACTCGGGCCATGGATGTCTACCTGATTACTCTTCGCTGGTGTGCACTTTGCGGTGCAGAATCGCCTGGAACTCGTCGGCGAACGTGTAATAGCGACCGATCAAGGTCTCGCTGCGCGCGGCGAAGCGGTTGTAGGCGATGACCGCCGGAATCGCAGCGAACAGGCCGATCGCAGTGGCGACCAGCGCCTCGGCGATACCCGGAGCCACAGTGGCCAGGGTCGCCTGCTGGGCGCTGGCCAGTCCGCGGAAGGAGTTCATGATCCCCCAGACGGTACCGAACAGACCGATGTACGGACTGGTGGAACCGACAGTCGCCAGGAACGGCAGGCTCTGCTCGAGCTTTTCTTCCTCGCGCGAGATGGCCACGCGCATGGCGCGCCCTACGCCTTCCATGACCGCATCAGGGTCGACCCCCGGCTGCTGACGCAGGCGCGAGAACTCCTTGAAACCGGCACGGAAAACCTGCTCCACACCGGAATCCGGATCAGGGTTGCTGCCTGCCTGACGATACAGTTTGGACAGGTCGATACCCGACCAGAAGCGCTCCTCGAAAGCGTCCAGCGCACGACGACCGGCGCGCAGCATGGTGCTGCGCTGGAAGATCATGATCCAAGAGGTCACCGAGGCTGCCACGAGAGTCAGCATCACCAGCTGAACCACCACACTGGCATTGGCGACCAGGCTCCACATGGAGGTATGGTCGACGACGTTTGCTTCCACGCTTATTCTCCTGCGTTCGATTGAGTACCCGAGCCGTGCGCGATGAACGCGTCGCGCAGTTCGACGGGAATGGCCCGGGGTTTGAAAGTGTCGGCGCGCACGGCGGCCACCAGGAACTGCCCTTCGCAGAGCAGCGTTTCATCCTTTTCCCGCCACACCTGCTGCACGAAGCGCAGGCTGGCGCGATTGAGTTCAAGCACTTGCGCAGTCACTCGAAGCGCATCGTCCAGTCGCGCAGGCGCATGATAGCGGGCCTCACTGGAGTGGACGACGAACAACAGGCCCTGCTCTGCCAGCTCAAACTGGGAAAACCCCAGATGGCGCAGGCACTCTGTGCGAGCACGCTCCATGAATTTCAGATAGTTGACGTAGTACACCACCCCACCCGCATCGGTATCTTCGTAATAAACCCGACAGCGATGTGCGAACGGCTCTGGCCGATTTTGCGCGCGCATACTCTAGTGCTTACTCCTCAGCTTGCCAATCCGCTCCGGCAACTGTTTTTTTGCCAGGAAATGGGATGATGTTCGCTCTGCCTCAAGGTGCTGGCGCTATGACCACGAAATGCCCGATTTGATCGATTACAGATCGTCAGGATCGGAAAATTCTCCTCCCTCGGCAAAGCGTCCAGGAATGTTCAGACCAAAATGCAGGTAGGCATGGCGGGTGACCACACGACCGCGTGGCGTGCGCATGATATAGCCCTGCTGAATCAGATAAGGCTCCAGCACATCCTCGATGGTATGGCGCTCCTCGCTGATGGCCGCCGCCAGGTTGTCGACGCCCACCGGACCGCCGTCGAACTTCTCGATCATGGTCAGCAGCAGGCGTCGGTCGGAGTGATCGAAACCGCGCTCGTCCACGTCCAGCAGGTTGAGCGCCATGTCAGCGATGTCTTTGCTGATCTGGCCTTTGCCGCGAACCTCGGCATAGTCACGTACACGGCGCAGTAGCCGATTGGCGATACGTGGCGTACCACGGGCACGACGGGCGATCTCGAAGGCGCCCTTGTCTTCGATGACCAGACCGAGAATGTGCGCGGAGCGGCTGACGATGGTTGCCAGGTCTTGATTGCTGTAGAACTCGAGGCGCTGGACGATACCGAAGCGATCGCGCAGTGGATTGGTGAGCATGCCAGCGCGCGTGGTGGCGCCGACAAGCGTGAAGGGCGGCAAGTCGAGCTTGATCGAGCGCGCCGCCGGCCCTTCACCGATCATGATGTCGAGCTGGAAATCCTCCATGGCGGGATAGAGCACTTCCTCGACCACCGGAGACAGGCGGTGGATTTCGTCGATGAACAACACATCGTGCGGTTCCAGGTTGGTCAGCATCGCCGCCAGGTCGCCAGGGCGCTCAAGGATGGGGCCGGATGTGCTCTTGACCGAAACGCCCATTTCATGGGCGATGATATTGGCCAGCGTGGTCTTGCCCAAACCTGGCGGACCGAAGATGAGGGTATGGTCGAGCGATTCGTGGCGGCCGCGCGCGGCCTGGATGAACAACCCCATCTGCTCGCGCACGACTGGCTGGCCGATATAGTCGTCCAGGCTCAAAGGACGGATGGCGCGGTCCTGGACCTCTTCGCGATCCCGCCCGCTGGCGGCGATGAGACGGTCGGCTTCGATCACTTGACGATCATCCCCTTGAGGCTGTGACGGATGAGCTCTTCACTGCTCATGCTCGCCTTGTCCTTGATCGCCGACACCGCCTTGCTCGCTTCCTGCGGCTTGTATCCCAGCGAGATGAGCGCACTGACCGCATCGGCTTCGGCGCTGGAGGTGCTGGCCACCGGCAGCGGTCCATCGGACACCAGGGTGAACATGGCAGGGGACGATTCCCAGGCCTTGAAGCGGTCCTTGAGTTCCACCAGCAGGCGCTCGGCGGTCTTCTTGCCAACACCGGGCACACGCACCAGGGCAGAGGCGTCCTGAGCCTGCACGCAGCGCACCAGCTCATCCACCTCCAGGCCCGACATCAGTGCCAGCGCCAATTTCGGACCGACACCATTGAGCCGGATCAGCTCGCGGAACAGCTCGCGCTCGCGTTTTTCGAAGAAGCCATAGAGCAGGTGAGCGTCCTCGCGAACCACCAGATGGGTATGCAAGGTCACCGTTTCACCCACCTTGGGCAGGCGGTACAGCGTCGTCATCGGCACCTCCAGCTCGTAGCCCAGGCCATTGACATCGATAATCAGGTGCGGCGGCTGTTTCTCCGCCAGGGTGCCACGCAAACGTCCAATCACGTTCCGATCCTTTCTCTAGACTGCCCGGCCAGTGACCGGTCAACCCTATCAGCAAATACGGCGGGTGAACGCGCCACCCGGACAAAATGTGTATCAGCGCATGAAGTGGTTACAGGCGCAAGCGGCCTGCGCGTCGACGCGCAGTCGTCAGGCCGTGCGGCACCAGACTGGAGCGTGTATGGGCGTGGCACAGGGCGATCGCCAGCGCATCGGAGGCATCGATCTGAGGTTTCTGAGTCAGCTTGAGCAGGTGCATCACCATCAGCATCACCTGCTCCTTGTTGGCCCCGCCGCTTCCGGCCACCGACTGCTTGACCTGACTGGCGGTGTATTCGGCGATCTCGAGTCCCGCCTCGGCGGCAGCGACGATGGCGGCACCACGGGCCTGGCCCAGTTTGAGCGCCGAGTCGGCGTTGCGCGCCATGAACACCCGCTCGATGCCCATGGTGACGGGACCGTGCAAGCGGATGACCTCGCTGACACCGCGAAAGACGATCTGCAGCCGTTCATGCAGCTCACCGCCGCCAGTGCGGATACATCCGGAAGCCACGTACTCGCAGCCACGCGGCGTATGGCGTACAACGCCGTACCCGGTGATGCGCGAACCGGGGTCGATACCTAAAATCAGCGTCATAAGGCCTGCAGTTGTCAACACGTTGCGTCGGCTGCTTCGCTGCGGCGACTTGCCCGCGAAGCAGCCCTGAAGGCCAAGGAAACCTTAGCCGAGTTTGTCCATGATCTCGTCGCTGATCTGCGCGTTGGAATAGACGTTCTGGACATCGTCCAGGTCCTCGAGCATATCGATCAACTTGAGCACCTTCTGTGCAGCGTCTTCATCCAGCTCCGCACTGGTGGTCGGCTGCATGACGATTTCCGCGTCCGCAGCCTTGAAGCCGGCCTCCTCCAAGGCGCTCCGCACGGCGTAGAAAGCGCCGAAGGAGGTGAAAACATCGAAGGAGCCGTCGTCATTGCCGACCACATCATCGGCATCGGCCTCCATGGCCGCTTCCATCAAAGCGTCTTCCTCGACACCCGGCGCGAAGCTGATCTGGCCTTTGCGCTCGAACAGGTAGGCCACCGACCCATCGGTGCCCAGGTTACCGCCGCACTTGGCGAACGCGTGGCGCACGGCGGCAGCGGTGCGGTTGCGGTTGTCGGTCATGGCCTCGACCATGATTGCCACGCCACCCGGACCATAGCCTTCGTAGCTGAGCTCTTCGACGTTGTCGCTTTCGTTGGTGCCGGCGCCCCGAGCCACGGCGCGATCGATGATGTCGCGACTCATGTTGGCACCCAGGGCCTTGTCCAGCGCCAGGCGCAAACGCGGGTTGGAGGCCGGATCACCGCCGCCCTGCTTGGCCGCGACGGTCAGTTCGCGGATCCACTTGGTGAAGATCTTGCCTCTCTTGGCATCCTGGCGTTCTTTGCGGTGCTTGATGTTCGCCCACTTGGAATGACCGGCCATAACGACTCCAAATTCTTGAAACAAAAACAGGTTCCGCCCCGAAGGGCGGAACGCGAAGAATCCTGCGCGACAGCGCGAGGCGCCCCGCTCACGGGGCGCACAGATCGATCACTCGACCTTGGTCTGCTCGCGCAGGCGGATGTGCAACTCACGCAGCGCCTTGGCATCGACCTGGCCTGGAGCCTGGGTCATGACATCGGCGGCGCTCTGGGTTTTCGGGAAGGCGATCACTTCTCGGATCGACTGAGCGCCGGTCATCAGCATGACCAGGCGATCCAGACCGAAGGCCAGACCACCATGGGGCGGCGCACCGAACTTCAGGGCATCGAGCAGGAAGCCGAACTTCTCCTCCTGCTCCGCGGCCTCGATACCCAACAGGCGGAACACGGCCTGCTGCATTTCCTTGCGGTGGATACGGATCGAACCACCGCCCAGCTCAGTGCCGTTGAGCACCATGTCGTAAGCGCGCGACAGGGCACCGGCCGGATTGGCTTCGAGCTCTTCAGGGGTGCACTTGGGCGCGGTGAACGGGTGGTGAAGTGCGCTGAAGCTACCGTCATCGTTCTCTTCGAACATCGGGAAGTCGACGACCCACATTGGCGCCCACTCGCAGGTCAGCAGATCGAAATCGTGACCCAGACGGATGCGCAGCGCGCCCAAGGCTTCACTGACGACCTTGAACTTGTCGGCACCGAAGAACACGATATCGCCATCGACCGCGCCGACGCGATCGAGGATCACCTCGAGGTTGGCCTCAGGAATGTTCTTGACGATGGGCGACTGCAGGCCTTCGACACCCTTGGCACGTTCGTTGACCTTGATGTACGCCAGGCCCTTGGCACCATAGATGCCGACGAACTTGGTGTACTCGTCGATCTTGCTGCGCGGCATGGCAGCGCCGCCCGGTACGCGCAGGGCGGTGACGCGGCATTTGGGATCGTTGGCAGGACCGGCGAAGACCTTGAAGTCGACATCCTTCAACTGGTCGGCGACATCCACCAGTTCCAGCGGGTTACGCAGGTCAGGCTTGTCGGAGCCGTAACGGCGCATGGCTTCTTCGAAGGTCATGTGCGGGAAGTCGCCGAACTCCAGATCCAGCACTTCCTTGAACAGCTTGCGGATCATGCCCTCGGTCAGGCCCATGATCTCGGACTCGTCGAGGAAGCTGGTCTCGATGTCGATCTGGGTAAACTCTGGCTGGCGGTCAGCGCGCAGGTCTTCGTCGCGGAAGCACTTGGCAATCTGGTAGTAACGGTCGAAACCCGCCACCATCAGCAACTGCTTGAACAGCTGGGGCGACTGCGGCAGTGCGAAGAAGCTGCCGGGGTGGGTGCGGCTGGGCACCAGATAGTCGCGGGCGCCTTCTGGCGTGGCGCGAGTCAGGATCGGCGTTTCGACGTCCAGGAAGCCGTTTTCGTCGAGGAAGCGGCGGATGCTGCTGGTGATGCGTGAACGCAGACGCAGCTTGTCGGCCATTTCCGGACGGCGCAGGTCAATGAAGCGGTACCGCAGGCGGGTTTCCTCGCCGACATCGGAATACTCGTTCAGCGGGAACGGCGGCGTTTCGGCTTCGTTGAGCACGTTCAACTGATAGCCCAGCACTTCGATAGCGCCGGAGGCCATGTTCGCATTCACTGCGCCGTCAGGACGCTTGCGCACCTTGCCGGTGATCTGCACCACGTACTCGCTGCGCACGCGGTCGGCGGCGGCGAAGGTGTCGGCGCGATCCGGATCGAACACGACCTGGGCCATGCCTTCGCGATCACGGATATCGAGGAAGATCACCCCGCCGTGGTCGCGACGACGGTGGACCCAGCCGCAAAGGGTGACTTCCTGGCCGTCCAGGCTCTCGTTCAGTTGGCCGCAATAATGGCTGCGCATCATGATCGTGGTTTCGCTTCTCGTGATTCGTGTAATCGGTGGCGGTCTTGCATGCCCTAAAGGCTAATAGTGCAAGACCCTGTCGCTGCAATTCAACTCAGTCGGCCTTGTCGCCGGCCAGGTTCTTTTTCGCGCCGGTCTTGAAGTCGGTTTCATACCAGCCACTGCCGCTCAGGCGGAAGCCGGGAACCGAGAGCAATTTCTTCAAGGCGGGTGCCTGGCAGGCGGGACACTCGGTCAACGGCGCTGCGCTGATCTTCTGCAACGCCTCCAGGCGATGGTCGCAAGACGCGCATTGATAGTCATAAAGGGGCATGGAGGTCTCTCGTCAACCACAACGCAGGCTGCCATGGCAGCAAAAAGCGCGATTATATATGGTTGTGCCGTACAGCGCAGCCCGCCCTGCGATCAGTGCGTCTGAGGCGGATCCAGCAGCCATGCGACGCAGATCACCCGGATCAACCCACTGAAGTTGCGCACACCGCCTTGGCGCAGATGCACTTCACGGTCGACATAGGACAGCACGGCGCTGACCGAGCAACCGTTGGCCTGAGCGATAGTCTCGAGAATTCGCCAGTAGACGGCCTCCAGACGCAGGCAGGTGGCGAAACCATTGAGCCTGACCGAACGCGAAACCGGCACGATCAGCATCATGTCGAAGTCTGCCCTGAAAGGGTCCTTGCAATCCTTGCTCGGCCATCCACCACTTCTGCTCTCCTGCCCCATAGATGCGCCCCTCGTCGCTGATCGATCACCCCTGGAGCAACAGCGCCAGGATGGCGCAATGAAGCGCCGTTGAGGCGTTGCAGAGCAGCAGTAAGCGTTTCCCACCAACAAAAAGGCCCGGAATCACACGCGACCCCGGGCCCTCTGGCGCACAATCACACCTGCATTACAGCGTTATTGACCGTCCAGCAGCACCCGCAGCATCCAGGCAGTTTTCTCATGGACCTGCATGCGCTGGGTGAGCAGATCGGCGGTAGGCTCATCGCTGACCTTGTCCACCACCGGGAAGATGCTACGCGCAGTGCGCACCACAGCTTCCTGCCCCTGCACCAACTGACGGATCATTTCGTCGGCGGGCGGCACCCCCGCCTCCTCTTCGATCGAAGAGTGACGTGCATAGAACGCGTAGGAACCCGGAGCTGGAAAGCCCAGCGCACGAATACGCTCGGCAATCGAGTCGACGGCCAGAGCCAGTTCGTTGTACTGCTCCTCGAACATCAGGTGCAGCGTACGAAATGAAGGCCCAGTGACGTTCCAATGGAAGTTGTGGGTCTTCAGATACAGCACATAGGTGTCCGACAACAGGCGCGACAGCCCTTCGACAATGGACTTACGGTCTTCTTCACTGATACCGATATCAATAGCCATGAATCTCCCCTTTCCATAAGGCTTGACGATCAAGCAGACCAAACGACTGTACCAACACGCGTAGGACGCTTCCCATGAAACGATTCAATCGACCCGTTTACGGTAGCCGGTTTGAGAAGCCCATGGCTTTACTGTTAAATAGGCATCGTGCCACCCGTGCGGACCGTTATTGCCGGGTGCATAGGCTGACTGTCACGTGATCGCGCCCTCAGCTTTCGCGCACCGTGCCATCAGCTCTTCCTGTGATCGGCCTTATCCACCATGTGAGCCCACCTAATGTTCAAGATCGTCCATCTGGTGACGGGCGTCGCGGCTTTGCTGCTCTCGCTCATACCCAGCCTCAGAACCGACGCTGCACCTCTACTGCAACAGCCTGACGCCCTTTACCTGGCCCTGCTTGGGCTACTCAACCTGGTATTGGCGCCCGTAGTACCGCTTTACTACCGCACCATGCGTCAACGGGTACAGAATCTGGCCAGCGCTTTGCTAGTGGCCGCGGTCATCCTTCAGACCATTACCCTGCTTGCCCGCCCCGAACTCGGCAGCCTGTGGGCGTTGCTCTGCGCAGCCCTGGCGGTGCTTCTGCACCTGTTCGCCGGCTTCGCCCGCGGCCCGCGCCTCGCACGCAGCAACCCTGCCGACGCGGCGCAGACCAGCAAGCGCGATACCGGAACCGTGAAGTGGTTCAACACCTCGAAAGGCTTCGGATTCATCTCGCGTGATAGCGGCGATGACATCTTCGTGCACTTTCGCGCCATCCGCGGCGAAGGCCACCGCGTCCTGGTCGAAGGTCAGCGCGTGGAGTTCTCGGTGATGCATCGCGACAAAGGCCTGCAGGCCGAAGACGTGATCGCGGTGTCACGCCGCTGACCCAACCGCCTCCGCCGCCCTCAATAATGAGGCGGTGGAGGCTCATCCTCTCCGGCTTCGTACTGGCCAACCATTTCCTCATAGCGCTTGAGCAGTTCAGCCATCTGCAATTGCAGGCGCTCGATCACTCGACTCTGTCCCGCCAATTCATCGTTGAGCGCCTGAATAGTGTCGTCCTGAAAGGCTTGGCGCGTTTCCAGCTCTATGACGCGTGACTCCAGCGACATTTTCAAATCTCCACGAAACCATCGAGCGCCAGCGCCTTGATGCGTTGACGCAGGGCGTCCACCTGACCTGGCGCATAATCGCGCGCAGCCACCTTCCCCCACACTGGCGCAGGCCATGCTGGATCCATGCGGTGGCGGACGACGATGTGCATGTGCAACTGGCTCACCACATTGCCCAGCGTGGCGACGTTCATCTTGTCAGCCGCAAACTCGACCTTCAGTGCCTCGGCCAACGCCGTCACCTCGGTCCACAATTGCTGGCGATCAACTTCGTTCAGCTCGAATAGCTCGCATACATCGGGGCGCCGGGGCACGAGAATGAACCAGGGGTAATTGGCATCACGACTGACCAACAGACGGCACAACGGCAAATCCCCCAGCACCAGTGAATCCTGTTGTAGACGCGCATCCAGAACAAACACTACAAACCTCCCCATTCGTCACGATCCGGCTCGGGCGCCGGAAAAGCGCAAGCATACCTTGGCGACGGCGCCCCAGGCAGGCCATGCGCTCCCCATGATGAAACCGCCGGAACCCACTGCACCGCAATCGGTAACACTGCGCTACTTTTCGCACCAAAATGAGGCGAAGAAAACACTTATTCAACAGCGACGCAGCACAAACTACTCAGCATGAACAGTCGACGGTAACACCTTGACCTGAAAGCCAGCATTCAAACGCGGCCAGCACTCACCGCACGGCATACCATCAGACACTCGACACCCCATGTTTCCGGGCGATCTGAGATGGCCACCCGCCATTTGTGAAAATTTCATCAACCGGAACAGTTTTTGTGCATGCTTGTTGCATTCAGCAAAAGCCAAGTCGACAGGTCATCCGCGCAGGCAGCACAGCCGCGGTAAATGACAACAGCGGCAGGATTTGCCACGAGACTTGCTTCCCTGCCATTACGGCTGCATTACGAGGAACAAGCAGCGCCACGTTGTATAACCCTGATAAAGGGGGCGTGATTTGCGACATGGAAATAACTGTCAGCGACACGACCATAAACTTACCGAAAGGTTCCGTTTTTGGTGTCGCCAAGATTACCCAGCGTGATATACATTTTTCGCGGACATAAAAAGAAAGCGCTGCCCCGTATAACCAAAAACAGTTGGGCGTAGCGGTACTCTTCCTAAACCAAAGGAGCAAATCACGATGCGCGTGATGAAGTGGAGCATGATCGCCCTGGCTGTTGCAGCAGGGACTTCGCAGATGGCTGTGGCCTCTTCGCAGGACGAGTCCAAGGGCTTCGTCGAAGACAGCAAGCTGAACGTCAAGATGCGGAACCTGTATTTCAGCCGTGACTACCGAAACGCGGAAACCGCAGCCAATCGCGCCAACCGCGTTCGTCATGACCAGCGCGAATGGGGCCAAGGCTTCATCGGTACCTTCGAATCGGGCTTTACCCAGGGCACCGTCGGCGTGGGTGTCGACGCCATCGGCCTGCTGGGCCTCAAGCTCGACAGCGGTCGCGGCTATTCGGGCACCGGCCTGTTCCCTACTGGCTCGGACCGTCGCTCCCAGGACGATTACTCCAAGGGCGGCGCCGCAGTCAAATTCCGCATCTCCGACACCGTGCTGAAAGTCGGTCAGCAATTCACCGCACTGCCTGTCTTCGCCACCGACGACAGCCGCCTGCTGCCGGAAACCGCTGAAGGCGCGTTGATCACCAGCAACGAAATCAAAGGGCTGACCCTGCACGCCGGTCGCTTCACTGCACTGAATGCGCAGGCCGAGACCAATCACGACAGCCTGAACCTGAAGTCGGCTAATGTCCTGGGCGGTACCTACCTCATCACCGACGGCCTGAGCACCAGCCTCTACTACTCCAAAGTGGAAGACTACTGGCGCAAATACTATGGCAACGTGAACTGGTCTGTTCCGCTGTCCGACAAACAAGGCCTGGTGTTCGATTTCAACATCTATGACACCAAGAGCGATGGTCGCGGCATCCAACGCGCTGAGAAGGATGGCACCACCAAGCTCGACAACCGTGCATTCAGCCTCTCCGGCGCCTATAACATCGGCGCGCACACCTTCACCCTGGCTTACCAGCGCGTGACCGGCGACGGCGACTACGGCTACGGCGTCGACGGTGGCGGTACTGTGTTCCTGGCCAACTCCGTTGCCCGTTCGGACTTCAACGCCGAAGACGAAAAATCCTGGCAGGCGCGCTATGACCTGAACTTCGCCGAGTACGGCATTCCAGGCCTGTCGTTCATGACCCGCTACGTTCGCGGCACCGGCGCCAACACTGCCACCAGCGACAACGGCAAAGAGTGGGAGCGTGACATCGACGTGAAGTACGTCCTGCAGGAAGGCCCTGCCAAGGATCTGAGCTTCCGCGTCCGCCAGGCCACCTACCGCTCCAGCGACGGCGTCTACTACGGTTCGGGCTCGCTCGACGAACTGCGCCTGATCGTCGAATACCCGCTGAGCATCCTGTAAGCCCCGGCTTGCATCGTTGCGCCACGAAGAAGCCCGGCATTCGCCGGGCTTTTTCATGGCTGACAAAGGCAGGCGCCCTGGGGCATCCTGTACGCCTTCCTCTGACGCCCGTACAATGCGGGGTCTTTTCAAATACTCAGGCAATCGACACGGCTTCCCATGCGCACCAGTCAATATTTGCTCGCCACCCAGAAAGAAACTCCGGCAGACGCCGTCGTCATCAGCCACCAGCTCATGCTGCGTGCCGGCATGATCCGCAAGCTGGCCTCCGGCCTGTACACCTGGCTGCCGATGGGCCTGCGGGTAATGCGCAAGGTCGAGCAGGTCGTGCGCGAAGAAATGAACGCTGCCGGCGCCCTCGAAGTGCTCATGCCCAGCATCCAGCCCGCTGAACTGTGGCAGGAGTCCGGGCGCTGGGAGCAGTACGGCCCTGAGTTGCTGCGGTTGAAGGACCGTCATGACCGTGAGTTCTGCGTAGGCCCGACACACGAGGAAGTGATCACCGACCTGGCGCGCAACGAGCTGTCCAGCTACAAGCAATTGCCACTGAACATGTATCAGATCCAGACCAAGTTCCGCGACGAAATCCGTCCGCGCTTCGGGCTGATGCGTGGCCGCGAGTTCATCATGAAGGACGCCTACTCCTTCCATGCCGACCAGGCTTCGCTGCAGGAAACCTACGACCGCATGCACCAGGCCTACACCAACGTCTTCACCCGCCTGGGCCTGGACTTCCGGCCCGTGCAAGCCGACACCGGCTCCATTGGCGGTAGCTACTCCCACGAATTCCACGTCCTGGCCTCTTCCGGCGAGGACGATGTGATCTTCAGCGACAGCTCCGACTACGCTGCCAACATCGAGAAAGCCGAAGCGATTCCGCGCGAAACCGTGCGCCCGGCGCCCACCGAAGAACTGCGCCTGGTCGATACGCCCAACGCCAAGACCATCGCGCAATTGGTGGAGAGCTTTGGCCTGCCGATCGAGAAGACCGTCAAGACCTTGATCGTGCGCGGCAGCGAGGAAGGCAAGCTGGTTGCCCTGGTGGTACGCGGCGATCATGAGCTCAACGAAATCAAGGCTGCCAAGCTCGAACAGGTCGCCGACCCACTGGTCATGGCCAGCGACGCGGAACTGCGCGACGCCATCGGCGCTGGCGCCGGCTCGCTGGGCCCGCTGAACCTGCCACTGGAATGCGTCATCGACCGCTCGGTCGCGTTGATGAGCGACTTCGGCATCGGCGCCAACATCGACGATAAACACTACTTTGGCGTGAACTGGGAGCGCGATCTGCCGGTGCCACAGGTGGCCGACCTGCGTAATGTGGTCGAAGGCGACCCGAGCCCGGATGGCCAAGGCACGCTGGTGATCAAGCGCGGTATCGAGGTGGGGCACATCTTCCAGCTCGGCACCAAGTACAGCGAAGCGCTGAAGTGCCAGGTACTGGGCGAAAACGGCAAGCCCGTAGTGCTTTCCATGGGCTGCTATGGCATCGGTGTCTCTCGCGTGGTTGCTGCGGCCATCGAGCAGAGCCACGACGACAAGGGCATCATCTGGAATGACGCCCTGGCGCCGTTCCAGATCGCCCTGGTACCCCTGCGGTACGAAACCGACGCCGTACGCGAAGCCACCGACAAACTGTATGCCGAGCTGACGGCGGCCGGCTTCGAGGTGCTGTTGGACGACCGCGACAAGAAGACCAGCCCCGGCATCAAGTTCGCCGACATGGAACTGATCGGCATCCCACATCGCATCGTCGTCAGCGACCGAGGCTTGGCCGACGGCAACCTGGAGTACAAGCACCGTACCGAGCAGGACGCACAACCGCTGCCACTGAACGAAGTGCTGACCTTCCTGCAGGCCCGCATCCGCCGCTGACCCATACTGCACGAGTGACCATGTCCAAGCGAAGTACCTTTACCCTGGGGGGCGCCGCACTCTGCGGCGCCCTGTTCCTCAGCGGCTGCGCCAACCAGATGTCCCAGCGCAGCGAACACGAGGAGCGTGTCGAGCGCAAACTGCTCGAACACAGTCTGCAGATCGATGTCGGCGAGCCCAAGGTCATGGAGCTGCCGCAACGACGCGTGCGCGTCAACGAGCAGCGGCGCTTCGAAGTCACCGAGTTCGAGGTCACTCGCCGCTACGACCGCTACACGCCCTACCAACCCTGGCGGGAGATCTACGAGATTCCGCTGGGCGCGGTGGCCGTGGTGGCCGGCATCGGTGCCAATGTGGTCAACGTGCTCACCTTCGATAGCTTGCCCGAAAGCGTCACCCACGATTGGCTGAGCTATGGCCTTGCTGGGCTCAATCCGTTCATGAACGTGCAGTCCAACGGGCGCGCCCAGCAGAACCTGGCGGGCATCAGCGAAGTGCAGAAGGACCAGCGCGAGGAATTCACTCGCCTGCCATGGAACGAGCGCCTGGTCGAGGTCAAGGCCGGCAGCAAAACCCATGAACTGACCACTGACAAGAATGGCGTACTGCGCCTGAACCTGCTCGACAGCCCGTTCGCCGAGCAGAACCTCAATCGTGTCGGCACGCTGCACCTGGCGGTCGTCGACGAGGACAGCGGTATTCGCGGCGACGCCAGCCTGCTGGTGAGCGCCGGCCTGCGCAGCAAGCTGGTGGAGGCGCGCGAGCTGATCTTCGACGATCTCGAGGACGATGACGTGGGTCAGTGGGTACACCGGGTCAAGCGCCTTTCGGAGCTGGGCCTGGAAGAGGAAGCGAGCGAGCTGGAGCAGAGTCTGATCGAACTGACCCGTAACGATCCGGAGCTGCAGCAGGAATTCCTCAAGACCCTGACCAAGGAAACGGGCCGACTGGTTGCCGATCCAGGCGAGCGATAGCCGCCAGCACCCTGAAAGGGCCGCAATGCGGCCCTTCCTTTATAGCGTGGAAAATAACTCCAGCTGCTCATGGGCTCCGCGCAAGTCACGAAGTCGCACCCCGACCCCCAGCAATCTCACCGGCTTGCCGCCGCGAGCGAACGCCTGACTGAGCAGTTGCCGGTAGCTCTCCAGATCCCTGCCCGCCCCTGCCTGCTCCAAGGTGGTCTGGCTGAAATCATGGAACTTGACCTTGACGAAGGGCTTGTCCGGCCGGTAGCTCGCATCCATCCGCGCGATCCGCTGATTCAAGGTCTCGAGCAGGTCTGGCAATTTCTCCAGACAACTGCCCAGATCCGGCAGGTCATTGTCGTAGGTGTTCTCGACGCTGACCGACTGACGTCGGCTGTCGGTCTGCACGGCACGCTCGTCGATCCCATGGGCCAGCCCCCACAGCCGTTCGCCGAAGCTGCCGAATTCGCGCACCAGGCTCAGACGTGACCACGCGCGCAACGCTTGGCACGTATCGATGCCAAGCCGCGACAACTTGTCGGCAGTGACCTTGCCGACGCCATGCAAGCGGGCAACTGGCAACTCGGCGACGAACGCTTCGACCTGCTCCGGCCTTATCACGAACAGCCCGTTGGGCTTGCGCCAGTCGCTGGCGATCTTGGCGAGGAATTTGTTGGGCGCCACTCCGGCAGACACGGTGATGTGCAGGGTTTTCGCGACACGCCGACGGATATCTTCGGCAATGCGCGTAGCGCTGCCGGAAAACCACTGGCTGTCGGTGACATCCAGATACGCCTCATCGAGCGACAAAGGCTCGATCTGGTCGGTGTAGTCGCGAAAGATCGTGTGAATTTCTCTGGAGGCTTCACGATAGGCCTCGAAGCGCGGCTTGACGATCAACAAGTCGGGGCACAGCTTCACGGCGTGCCCTGAGGACATCGCCGACCGTACCCCGTAGGCCCGCGCCTCATAATTGCAGGTGGCGATCACCCCGCGCTGACCCGGCTGCCCGCCCACGGCCATGGGCCGACCTGCTAGACGCGGGTCGTCACGCATCTCGATGGCCGCATAAAAGCAGTCGCAATCAATGTGGATGATCTTGCGCAGAGACATGGATGACAGTCACCACTGTAAATTCATACAGATATTACAGCATGGCTTCCATGTGCCGTCAGCCCCCGACATGCACTGTCAAACGCATCCGTGCGCACCTAGCGACACCGCTGAAACAGCATTGCCCAAGAGGCAACATCGGGCGATGCTCACCCGTACAACGCTAAGAGATTGAACAAAAAAGGTTTTTTTGAAATAAAGCTTGACTCCCTCAAGGATCTGCGTAGAATTCGTTTCCACAGGCGCGGGATGGAGCAGCCTGGTAGCTCGTCGGGCTCATAACCCGAAGGTCGTCGGTTCAAATCCGGCTCCCGCAACCAGATTCGAGAGAAGGCCACTGTTCACACAGTGGCCTTTTTCTTTTCTCCTGGAAAAATATTCCTTGAAATCAAAGATTAACGCTTGACACCCCAGCTACATTGCGTAGAATGCGCACCACTGACGCGGGATGGAGCAGCCTGGTAGCTCGTCGGGCTCATAACCCGAAGGTCGTCGGTTCAAATCCGGCTCCCGCAACCATATTCGTCAGAACAGGCCCCGCCTATCCCAGGATAGTGCGGGGCTTGTTGCGTTCGGCGTTTAAAAAATTTCGCCTGCGCACGCTGTAGCCGTCTGCCACCTCAATGAACTAACTTTAACTAACCTGAAACGGATAAAGCTGCTCCACCCGGAGTACTATCTGGACACGTTTTCCAAAGGGACTTTCACTTGGCCGCACGTCTCCTCTGCCTCGCGCCCGTTGTCCGAGGTATCTCATGACTTCCAGCTCTCCCGATTCCCAGGCCCCCATCACCGCCGCGCTGCCCACTGCCGCACAGCGCCTGCCGTGGCTGGAGCGACTGAGCAAATATCGCCAACCTATAGGGCTGGCAATCACGCTGCTGCTGTTCGCCATGGCCTTGATCGCCTGCCGCCACCTGCTCAGCGAGCTGGACATCTATGCGCTGCACGACGCCATGCTCAGCGTGCCGCGCCAGGCATTGCTCGGTGCGTTCGTCGCTACAGCGGCAGGTTTCGTCATTCTGCTGGGCTACGAGTGGTCGGCGGCCCGCTATGCGGGCGTCAAGCTGCCGCCCAGGATCATGGTGCTGGGCGGCTTCAGCGCGTTCGCCATCGGCAACGCCATCGGCCTGTCCATGCTGTCAGGTGGGTCGGTGCGCTATCGGCTTTACGCAAGGCAGGGCATCGGCGCTGCCGAAGTGGCGCGGATGACCGTTTTCGCCAGCTTGTCGTTGGGTTGTGCTCTGCCACCCTTGGCTGCGCTGGCAACGCTGAGCGATCTGCAATCGGCCTCTACTGCGCTGCGGCTGTCGCCACTACTGCTAGGCAGTATTGCCACTGCGGTGCTGCTGGCGAGCGTGGTCCTGGCCATCGGCCTGTATCGTCGCCGTGCCGAAGAGCAGCCGCTGGCCGACAACCTGCTGGTCAAGCTGGGCCGTCGCACGCTGCGCCTGCCCAGCGCGCGCCTGACCGGCCTGCAACTGCTGATCACCGCACTCGACGTGGCCGCGGCTGCCACGGTGCTCTACCTGCTGCTGCCCGAGGCGCCCCCCTTCGGCGCGTTCGTCCTGGTGTACCTGTTGGCCCTAGCGGCCGGGGTACTCAGTCACGTTCCTGGCGGTGTCGGCGTGTTCGAAGCCATCCTGCTGGCAGCCTTCGCCAATCAGTTGGGTGCTGCGCCCTTGGCTGCCGCGCTGCTGCTGTATCGGCTGATCTACGTGGTACTGCCGCTGCTGGTCGCCTGCGTGCTGTTGCTGGTCAACGAGGCCCGTCGCCTGCTGTTCACGCAGCAAGCGATCAAGGCCGCCTCGGGGCTGGCCGCTCCGGTACTGGCCATCCTGGTCTTTCTCTCCGGAGTGGTACTGCTGTTCTCCGGCGTGACCCCTGAGATCGACAGCCGCCTGGAGCACATGGGCTTTCTTATTCCGCATCGACTGATCGACGCTTCGCACTTCGGCGCCAGCCTGATCGGCGTACTGTGCCTGCTGCTGGCCCAGGGGCTGCGGCGACGCCTGTCGGCAGCCTGGCTGCTGACTACCATCCTGCTGCTGGCCGGCGCCTTGCTTTCGCTGCTCAAGGGCTTCGACTGGGAAGAGGCGTCGATGATGATCTTCACCACCGCCCTCCTTGCGCTGTTCCGCCGCTCGTTCTACCGACCCAGCCGCCTGCTCGAACTGCCCTTCTCGCCCATTTACCTGGTGGCCAGTGCCTGCGTGGTCGGCGCCTCGGTCTGGCTGCTGCTGTTCGCCTACCAAGACGTGCCTTACAGCCACAGGCTCTGGTGGCAGTTCACCCTCGACGCCGATGCCCCGCGTGGCCTGCGCGCCGCGCTGGGCAGTGCGGTACTGCTGGTGATCGTCGCGCTGACCTGGCTGTTGCGCACTGCGCGTCCGGTCATCCACCTGCCCACTGAAGAAGAACTGCAGCGCGCCAACCGCGTCCTGCTGGCCTCCGACCAGCCCGACGGTGGTCTGGCGCTGACCGGCGACAAAGCGCTGCTGTTCCACCCCAACGACAATGCGTTTCTCATGTATGCCCGTCGCGGCCGCAGCCTGGTCGCGCTGTACGATCCGATCGGTCCGGCCCAGGAGCGCGCCGAGATGATCTGGCAGTTCCGCGACCTGTGCGACCTGCACCATGCTCGCCCCGTGTTCTACCAGGTCCGCGCCGAGAACCTGCCGTTCTACATGGACATCGGCCTGACCGCGATCAAGCTCGGCGAGGAGGCGCGGGTCGACCTGCGCCGCTTCGACCTGGAAGCCAAGGGCAAGGAGATGAAGGACCTGCGCTACACCTGGAACCGAGGCGGACGCGACGGCCTCACTCTGGAAGTCCACGAGCCGGGCCTGGCACCTCTCGAGGAACTGCGGGAAATCTCCAATGCCTGGCTGGCCGGCAAGAACGTACGCGAAAAAGGCTTCTCCCTCGGCCGCTTCAGCCCGGAGTACCTCAAGCACTTCCGTATCGCCCTGATCCGCTTCCAAGGCCGCCCGGTGGCGTTCGCCAACCTGCTGGAAACCCACAGCAACGAGTTGGCCAGCCTGGACCTGATGCGCGCCCATCCTGAAGCGCCGAAGCTGACCATGGAATTCATGATGCTCGGCCTGATCCTGCATTACAAAAGCCACGACTACGCCCGCTTCAGCCTGGGCATGGTGCCGCTGTCTGGTCTGCAACCACGCCGCGGCGCCCCCCTGACCCAACGCCTGGGGTCGATGGTGTTCCAGCGCGGCGAGCAGTTGTACAACTTCCAGGGGCTACGGCGCTTCAAGGACAAGTTCCAGCCGGACTGGGAACCTCGTTACATGGCAGTGCCTGCCGGGCTTGATCCCCTGGTCGCACTGGCCGATACCGCCGCCCTGATTGCTGGCGGCCTGACTGGATTGGTGAAACGCTGATGATCCGACGTTACTGGCTGTACCTGCTGATCCCCGTGCTGCTGGCCGCATTGGCCGGCGGCGTGGCCTTCTGGATGTGGACTCGCCCTGCGCCCGAAGCCCGAATCGAACACCTCACCCTGGACGATGGCAGCAACCTGACCCGCGTCACGCCCGGCGTGCGTGCCAAGAGCCTGGTGGCCGTCGGCGTGCCGCACGATCAGGCACTGACCGACAAGCAACTGCTCGACCTCAGCCAAGCCGGCGAAGCGCAGCTGGTGCAGGTGATCCTGCCGACTGGCGACTGCGGCAAACAGCAAGTGGCGCTGGACCAGGCCATGGCCAAGCTGTCCGGGAAACCGACCCTCGTCGCCGGCATCGGTCCAGGCGCCTCCCAAGCGTGGCGCTGGCTCGCCGCGCAACGCGACGACAAGGCGCGCGCCATCTCGGTGGACTTCAATCTCGAACAGCCTGGCTGCCAGGTGGCGATGCCCAAGACGGCTGCGCACGGTCACTGGAACGTGGCCTGGAACGACAATCCGGATGACGCCAGCGCCGCCTTCGTGCGTGATCAGCCCAATGCCGAGACCAGCATCAGCGACTACGATATTCACTTGCCGCAAGTGCTCAAGGCCCAACTGACGCAGGCCTTGGTAGGCCGCGACGGCAATGCACTGGCCATTCCCGTGGTCGAGGTGCCGGCCGGACAAACCACGGACACCGTCACCCTGTTCCTCTCCGGCGACGGCGGCTGGCGCGACCTGGACCGCGATGTCGCCGGCGAGATGGCCAAGCTGGGCTATCCGGTGGTTGGTATCGATACGCTGCGTTACTACTGGCAGCACAAAACCCCTGAGCAGAGCGCCGCCGACCTGTCGGAACTGATGCAGCACTACCGCCAGAAATGGGGCACCAAGCGCTTCGTGCTGACCGGCTACTCGTTCGGTGCCGACGTGCTGCCGGCCATCTACAATCGCCTGCCTGAAGCCGATCAGAAACGTATCGACGCCGTCATCCTGCTGGCCTTCGCCCGCAGCGGTAGCTTCGAGATCGAAGTCGAAGGCTGGCTCGGCAAGGAAGGTCAGGAGGCGCCGACCGGCCCGGACATGGCCAAGTTGCCGGCCGCCAAGGTGGTGTGCATCTACGGCGAGGAAGAGACCGACGAAAGCGGCTGCACCGACAAGACCGCGGTGGGCGAGCGTCTGAAACTGCCAGGCGGCCACCATTTCGACGAGAACTACCCGGCGTTGGCCAAACGCCTGATCGGTGAGATCGAGACCCGCCAGGGCAAATCGAACGTCGCCGAGCAGTAACAGCACAAGGGCCGCATCGCGGCCCTTGTGGTTTCAGTCAGATCTCGACCTGGGTGCCCAGCTCGATCACCCGGTTCAGCGGCAGGTTGAAGAAGCGCAGATTGCCGTTGGCATTCTTCAGCAAGAAGGCGAACAGGTTGCTGCGCCAGCGCGACATGCCTACCAGACGTGAGGCGATCACCGTCTCGCGGCTGAGGAAGTAGGTGGTACGCATGGGGCTGAAATCCAGCGCATCGAGATGGCACAGGCGCAGCGCTGCCGGCACGTCCGGCTCATCCATGAAACCGAAATGCAGCAGCACCCGGAAGAAGCCGTCGCCATAGGCTTCCACCTCGAAGCGCTCGGCCTCCGGCACCCGTGGACGGTCCTCGCTAACCACCGTCAACAGCACCACCTGGCTGTGCAGCACCTGGTTGTGCAGCATGTTGTGCAACAGCGCGTGGGGCACAGCGTCCGCCCGCGCAGTCAGGAACACTGCGGTGCCTTCGACCCGGTGCGGTGGCTGGACACGGATACTGCCGATGAACACGGGCAACGGCAGCGCGCCCTCGTCGATGCGCTCCACCAGGATCTGCTTGCCACGCTTCCAGGTACTCATCAACACGAACAGCACGATCCCCGCCAACACCGGGAAGGCACCGCCCTGGACGATCTTCGGCACGTTGGCAGCGAAGAACAGCCCGTCTACCAGCAGGAAGCCCACCAACAAGGGGACGGCCAGCAGCGGCGGCCACTTCCACAGCAGCAGCATCACCGCAGCGACCAGGATGGTGGTCATCAGCATGGTGCCCGTCACCGCGACGCCGTAGGCCGCAGCCAAGGCGCCAGACGACTCGAACCCGATGACCAGCAACACCACGCCCACCATCAGCGTCCAATTCACCGCGCCGATATAAATCTGGCCCTGCTCATCGCTGGAGGTGTGCTGGATCTGCATGCGCGGCACATAACCGAGCTGGATGGCTTGGCGAGTCAGGGAGAAGGCCCCGGAAATCACCGCCTGCGAAGCGATCACCGTGGCCAGGGTCGACAGCGCCACCAGCGGCAGCAAGGCCCAGCTCGGGGCCAGCAGGTAGAAGGGGTTGCGCGCCGCTTCCGGGTTCTGCAACAGCATCGCCCCCTGGCCGAAGTAATTGAGCACCAGTGCTGGCAGCACCAAGGCGAACCAGGCCCGGGCAATGGGCTTGCGGCCGAAATGGCCCATGTCGGCGTAGAGGGCTTCGGCGCCGGTCAGTGCCAGCACCACGGCCCCAAGAATGGCCACGCCCATGCCCGGATGGACGATGAAGAAGTTCAGCGCCCATCCCGGATTGAACGCCTTGAGTACCTCAGGGCTCTGCTGGATGCCGTGCACGCCGAGCACCGCGAGCACCAGGAACCACACCACCATGATCGGTCCGAATGCCTTGCCGATCTTCTCGGTACCGTGCTTCTGCACCAAGAACAACGCCACCAGCACCACCAGCGAGATCGGCACCACCCAATGGTCGATACCCTCGAATGCCAGCCCCATACCTTCAACCGCCGACAGCACGGAAACCGCCGGCGTGATCATGCTGTCGCCATAGAACAGCGAAGCGCCGACCAGCCCGCAGCCGACCATCAGCATGCGCAAGCGCGGATATTCGGCCGTGGCGCGTCGCGCCAGCGCGGTGAGTGCCATGGTGCCGCCCTCGCCCTGGTTATCCGCGCGCAGGATGAACATGACGTACTTGAACGACACGACCCACAGCAGCGACCAGAGAATCAGCGACAAAATGCCCAGCACCCCGTCATGGTCGACCTGTACGCCGTAACCACCGGTGAAGACTTCCTTGAGCGTATACAACGGGCTGGTGCCGATATCGCCATAGACCACCCCCACAGCTGCCACCAGCAGGCCCAACGGCCGTGCCGCCCCGTGCCCGCCCTCGGCGTGACTGCTTGCCTGAACCATCGACCACTCCCGCAGACGGCCCCACCGGGCCGATAGTATTCGCACCGGACGCACTGCGCAGACTTCAAAGCACAGCCTGAGACGTCCGAACCGCCGTCGTGCTCCAGCCATTGGCGACAGCCAGAGTCGACGGCGCGAAGCATAGCGCAGCGCTCGTCGCTTTTGTGCTGGTCAAGCGACCCCGTGCTCGCTAGAATTGCGCACTTTTTGATCAGAGGCGCTGAAAACGCCCGCCTGGATCGCTCCGCCAACGGCCGGGGCGACCTGTTTCAATACCGAGGTTAGCCATGTCCACCACTCCCGCCACGCCGAAGGTCGGCTTCGTCTCCCTGGGTTGCCCGAAAGCCCTGGTCGACTCCGAGCGCATCCTCACCCAACTGCGCATGGAAGGCTACGAAGTTGTACCGACCTACGAAGACGCCGACGTGGTGGTGGTCAATACCTGCGGCTTCATCGACAGCGCCAAGGCCGAATCGCTGGAAGTGATCGGCGAAGCGATCAAGGAGAACGGCAAGGTCATCGTCACCGGCTGCATGGGCGTCGAGGAAGGCACTATCCGCGACGTGCACCCCAGTGTGCTGTCGGTCACCGGCCCTCAGCAGTACGAGCAGGTGGTCAACGCCGTTCACGAAGTGGTCCCGCCGCGCCAGGACCACAACCCGCTGATCGACCTGGTACCGCCTCAGGGCGTCAAGCTGACCCCGCGTCACTACGCGTACCTGAAGATTTCCGAAGGCTGCAACCACAGCTGCAGTTTCTGCATCATTCCCTCGATGCGCGGCAAGCTGGTCAGCCGCCCGGTCGGTGAAGTGCTGAGTGAAGCCGAGCGGCTGGTCAAGGCGGGCGTCAAGGAGATCCTGGTGATATCCCAGGACACCAGCGCCTACGGCGTGGACGTCAAGTACAAGACCGACTTCTGGAACGGCCGCCCGGTCAAGACGCGCATGCTCGAACTGTGCGAAGCCTTGAGCAGCCTGGGTGCCTGGGTGCGCCTGCACTACGTGTACCCCTACCCCAATGTCGACGACGTGATCCCGCTGATGGCCGCCGGCAAGATCCTGCCGTACCTGGACATCCCCTTCCAGCACGCCAGCCCGAAAGTGCTCAAGGCCATGAAGCGCCCGGCCTTCGAGGACCGCACCTTGGCGCGCATCAAGCAGTGGCGTGAGCAGTGCCCGGAACTGGTCATCCGCTCGACCTTCATCGTCGGTTTCCCCGGCGAAACCGAGGAAGACTTCCAGTACCTGCTCGATTGGCTCACCGAAGCCCAGCTCGACCGCGTCGGCTGCTTCCAGTATTCGCCGGTCGAAGGCGCCCCGGCCAATGACCTGGGCCTCGACGAGGTACCCGACGACGTCAAGCAGGATCGCTGGGACCGCTTCATGGCTCACCAGCAAGCCATCAGCAGCGCACGCCTGCAACTGCGTATCGGCAAGGAGATCGAGGTATTGATCGATGAAGTCGAGGAGCAGGGTTCGGTCGGCCGCAGCTTCTTCGATGCGCCGGAGATCGACGGCAGCGTGTTCATCGACGGCGATCACGGCTTCAAGCCCGGCGACAAGGTGCGCTGCCGCATCGTCGATGCCGACGAGTACGACATGTGGGCCGAACCCATCTGAGCGACATCCCCGGTGGCGGCGGCGTGACGGTTTTCCAACCGCCTCGCCCGCTGCTGTGGCCTCTTCGATAATCCCAGGCGCTGACCATGACCTCGACGTTGACGCTCCATACGCCGCACTATACGGACTATCCGGAGCTGGTACGCGTCTGGGAAGCCTCCGTCCGAGCCACCCACGATTTCCTGCCGGAGCACTACATCGTGCTGTTGCGCGAGCAGGTCCTGAACCGCTACCTGGATGCTGTGATGCTGACTTGCTGCCGTGATGGCGCAGGCCGCATCCTCGGTTTCGCCGGCGTGTCCAAGGGCCATGTCGACATGCTGTTCGTCGCACCGGAGTCTCGTGGTCAAGGCGTCGGCAAGAAATTGCTGCGCCACGCCATCGAGGTGCTCGGCGCCGAGCGTCTGGATGTCAACGAGCAGAATACGCAAGCTTTGGCTTTCTACCTGCACGAAGGCTTCGAGGTGACGGGACGCTCGGACACCGACGGGCTGGGTCAGCCGTATCCGCTGCTGCACATGCAACTGCGGGCGATCGCCGGGTAGGACCGGGCCTTGAACATCGCATGAAAGGGCCCGGCTCGCGCAGATTGCCCGCCGCAGTCCAGCAGGGACGGGTACAATGAGCACCTTTTCCTGCCCTGCGAATACCTGCTCATGTCCGAACCCGTCCGCCTGTCAAAACGCCTCATCGAACAGCTCGGCTGCTCCCGCCGCGAGGCCGAACTGTATATCGAGGGAGGCTGGGTCACCGTCGACGGCGTGGTCATCGAGCAACCGCAGTTCAAGGTCGAGTCGCAGCAGGTGGCGTTGCTGCCTGGCGCACGTGCCGAGAGCCTGGAACCGGTGACGCTGCTGCTCAACCAACCCGCTGGAATGGACAGCGAAACGGCCCGCAGCAGCCTGAATATGGCCACACTCAGCGAAGCCCATCGCGAGGGTGTGCGGCCACTGCATGGTCATTTCGCCCGCCTCAACTGCCTGGCCCCGCTGGAGCGCGGCGCCAGCGGCCTGCAGGTCTTCACCCAGGACTGGCGGGTGACCCGCAAAGTGGAAGCCGACCTGCGTCGCCTCGAGCAGGAATACATCATCGAGGTGCGCGGCCAGGCTACTCCACAGGCCCTGGAGCGGCTGGCGCGAGGCGCCACACGCAACGACCGTGAGCTGCCTCGGGCCAAGGCCAGTTGGCAGAACGAAACTCACTTGCGCCTGGCCATCAAGCACCCACAACCTGGGCAGATTTCCGAACTATGTGCCTACCTGCGCCTGGAGATGCTCAGCCTGCGTCGCATCCGGCTTGGCGGTGTGTCGATGGGCAAGCTGGCACTTGGGCAATGGCGCTACCTGGCCGGCAGCGAACGTTTCTAAGCGATACCGCCGCCCTTCTGGGTGGCCCTGAAAAGGATTCGACTCACATGATCCACAACGATGTCCTGCGCAGCCTGCGCTACATGCTCAAGCTGAACGACGCCAAGATGGCCGAGATCATCGCCCTGTCCGGCCTCGAAGTGAACCCGGTGGTGCTGGCCGGCTATATCAAGAAAGAAGACGAGGCCGGTTTCGTGCGCTGCCCGGAGCGGGTCATGGCGCATTTTCTCGACGGCCTGGTGATCCACCGTCGCGGCAAGGACGACACCCGTGCGCCGCAGCCGGTGGAGTTGCCGGTGACCAACAACACCGTCCTGAAAAAACTGCGAGTGGCCTTCGAACTGAAGGAAGACGATCTGCACGTCATTCTCAAGTCGGTCGATTTCCCCGTATCCAAGCCCGAGCTCAGTGCCCTGTTCCGTAAAGTCGGCCACGACAACTACCGCGCCTGCGGCGACCAGTTGCTGCGTAACTTCCTCAAGGGTCTGACCCTTCGCGTGCGTGGCTGAGACGACCATGCAACACAGCGTCTCGCCAGTCGGCATCGTTCGCTCCTGCTTCAAGGAAAAGTTCGCCATTCCCCGTCAGCCGCGCCTGGCGCCTGCGGCTCGCGGCGTGCTGGAACTGCTGCCACCGTTCGATCAAGGCGAAGCGGTGCAGGGCCTGGAGCAGGTCAGCCATGTCTGGCTGCTGTTCCTGTTCCACCAGGCCTTGGAAGACACACCACGCTTGAAAGTGCGTCCTCCACGCCTGGGCGGTAACAAAAGCATGGGGGTGTTTGCCACCCGCGCAACCCACCGACCCAACGGCATCGGTCAGTCAGTCGTGCGTCTTGACGGCATAGCGCCCGGGCGGCTGCTGCTGTCAGGGATCGATTTGCTGGACGGCACGCCGGTGCTCGACATCAAGCCCTACGTGCCTTATGCCGACTGTATCGAGGATGCACGCAACCAGATGGCCAGCGATGCGCCACAGGCGATCGCTGTTCAGTGGGGCGAAAGTGCTTTGTCCCAGGCGCGCGAGCACGCTCTGCGTTTGGCAGAACCGTTGGTTGAGCTCATCGAGCAATGCCTGGCACAGGATCCACGTCCGGCTTACCAGGTGCCATCGCCGGAGCGCGTGTATGGCGTGAAGTTCTGGGATGTACAGGTGCGGTGGCATTATCCGCACCCAGCGCTGATCGAGGTGCTGGAAGTTGCAAGCGAAGGCTGAATGCTGCTTTCGCCACCGGCCCTGCCGCAGGTGAAACCAGTGCGATAGAGACTTGCAGCCATAAAAAAACGCAGACTGGGTCTGCGTTTTTTTGCTGGACTCGCCTTACTTCTCGACGAAGGCCCGCTCGATCAGGTAATCACCTGGCTCGCGCATGCGCGGGGAGATTTTCAGGCCAAAGCTATCCAGCACTTCGCTGGTCTCATCGAGCATGCTCGGGCTACCGCAAATCATCGCACGGTCATCCTGCGGATTGATCGGCGGCAGACCGATGTCGGTGAACAGCTTGCCGCTGCGCATCAGGTCGGTCAGTCGACCCTGATTCTCGAACGGTTCGCGGGTCACAGTGGGGTAGTAAATCAGCTTTTCCCTAACCGCCTCACCAAAGAACTCGTTCTGCGGCAGGTGCTCGGTGATGAACTCGCGGTACGCGACTTCATTTACGTAGCGTACGCCGTGAACCAGGATGACCTTCTCGAAGCGCTCATAGGTTTCAGGATCCTGAATCACGCTCATGAACGGCGCCAGGCCGGTGCCGGTGCTCAGCAGATAGAGGTGCTTGCCCGGATTCAGGTCATCCAGCACCAAGGTGCCGGTGGGCTTCTTGCTGATGATGATCTCGTCGCCTTCCTTCAAATGCTGCAGTTGGGAGGTCAGTGGACCATCAGGCACCTTGATGCTGAAGAACTCGAGATGTTCTTCCCAGTTGGGCGAGGCGATCGAGTAGGCACGCATGAGCGGACGGCCGCCTTCCTGCTGTAGGCCGATCATCACGAACTGACCGTTCTCGAAGCGCAGGCCCGGGTCGCGGGTGCACTTGAAGCTGAACAGGGTGTCGTTCCAGTGGTGCACACTGAGGACACGTTCGTGGTTCATGTTGCTCATCGAGTGGGGCTCCTGAAGAAAAACGCAGCGCGCACGGGCGCACAATTGCGCGATAGTTTAGGGGCAGCGGGAATATCTGTTAACTTAATTATCAAGATAAGTGTTATCGGTTATATAGATATGCGATTCACGCTTCGTCAACTTCAGGTCTTCGTCGCCGTCGCCCAGCATCAGAGCGTGTCGCGGGCTGCTCATCTGCTGGCGCTGTCGCAGTCGGCCGCGAGTACCTCGATCACTGAGTTGGAACGCCAATCCAGTTGCCAGTTGTTCGATCGCGCCGGCAAGCGCCTGAGTCTCAATGCCCTGGGACACCAACTGCTGCCGCAAGCCGTGGCGTTGCTCGACCAGGCCAAGGAGATCGAAGACCTGCTCAATGGCAAGTCTGGCTTCGGCTCGCTGGCGGTCGGCGCAACCCTCACCATCGGCAACTACCTGGCGACCCTGCTGATTGGCAGCTTCATGCAGGTGCACCCGGAAAGCCAGGTTAAGCTGCACGTGCAAAATACCGCGCACATTGTGCACCAGGTGGCGCACTACGAAATTGACCTGGGTCTGATCGAAGGCGACTGTAGCCATCCTGACCTAGAGGTGCAGCCCTGGGTCGAAGACGAATTGGTGGTGTTCTGCGCGCCCCAGCATCCAATGGCGAAAACCGGCCGGGCCGACATCGCGGCGCTCTCCCAGGAAGCCTGGATCTTGCGCGAGCAAGGCTCGGGCACGCGTCTGACCTTCGATCAGGCCATGCGCCATCACCGTGCCAACCTGAACATTCGCCTGGAACTCGAACACACCGAGGCGATCAAGCGCGCCGTGGAATCGGGCCTTGGCATCGGCTGCATTTCCCGACTGGCCCTGCGCGATGCCTTCCGGCGCGGCAGCCTGGTGGCGGTAGAAACCCCGGAGTTGGATCTACTGCGGCAGTTCTATTTCATCTGGCACAAACAGAAGTACCAGACCTCGGCCATGCGCGAGTTTCTCGAACTGTGCCGCAACTTCACGGCCGGCGTGCGACGTAGCGATGAGATCGTGCTGCCGGCCATTGCCTGAGCACTAGCCGAGCAGGATCACACCCCAGACCAGTGCAACCATGCTCAGCGCCACCAATTGCGCCGCGCTGCCCATGTCCTTGGCGTTCTTCGACAAGGGATGGCGCTCCAGCGAGATGCGATCAATGGCAGCCTCGACTGCCGAGTTGAGCAATTCGACGATCAGCCCCAACAAGCAGACGGCAATGAGCATGGCGCGCTCGCCCCGGCTGACCGGCAACCAGAAGGCCGCGGGAATCAACAGCACATTGAGCAGTACCAGTTGGCGAAAGGCCGCCTCGCCCTTGAAAGCGGCGCGCAGGCCGTCCAGGGAGTAGCCAGCTGCATTGAAGATACGTTTCAGGCCGGTCTGGCCCTTGAATGGCGACATGAAGGTCCACCTGGGAAAAGCCGGCAGGCTAGTGCAGGCCGGGTCAAAAAAGCGTGAAGCCGCTCGCGTCAGTGCGTCGATACCGATTCAAGTTGTTGCAGCAGCAGCGCAGCCTGCGTCCGGGTGCGCACCCCCAGCTTGCGGAAGATGGCCGTGACGTGGGCCTTGATGGTGGCCTCGGAAACGTTCAGTTCATAGGCGATCTGCTTGTTCAGCAAGCCTTCGCAGACCATGGTCAGCACCCGGAACTGCTGCGGCGTAAGGCTGGCGAGCCCCTCGCTGGCAGCCTTGGCCTCGGCCGAAACATCGACTTTGTCGAACGCCTGGGGCGGCCACCACACCTCGCCGTCCAGTACCTTCTGCACCGCATCTTGAATGGTTTCCAAGGGGCTGGACTTGGGAATGAAGCCGCTGGCACCGAATTCACGGGACTTGACCACCACCGCCGCTTCTTCCTGTGCGGACACCATCACCACCGGAATCTGCGGATACTGCCCACGCAGCAGGACAAGCCCGGAAAAACCGTAGGCGCCCGGCATGTTCAAATCGAGCAAGACCAGGTCCCAGTCGGCTTTTTCAGTGAGGCGGGTTTCCAGCTCGGCGATGCTGGCGACTTCCACCAAGCGCACCTGTGGCCCGAGACCGAGGGTCACGGCCTGGCGCAACGCGCTGCGAAACAGCGGGTGGTCATCGGCAATCAGGATTTCGTATGTAGCCATCGATCCAGGGGTCCTGTTCTGTGTCGAGCACGGCAACGGCGACTTCGTGGCCGAATCGGCGCCAAGGATGCCGAGCACCGTGCAGAGGGTCAAGCCAATTACCCAGCGGTTTGGCGCCTGCGGCCGTCCTCACAGTATGAACCTGTCCGGCCGGCCTGCACCTTGGACTATAGGAAGGTATGCAAGCGCCGATGCGCCTCATCGTCGGGGTCCAGTGCCAAGTGCCGTTTGCCACTCAGGTAATGAAGGCTGAATACATCGAGGTAGGCGTCCAGCGCTTGAGAGGCGCGTTGATCGCCGGCCAGATCCAGGCACATGGCGGCCACTTCGGCAGTACAGAAATGATCATCGCGCTTGGAACGGCGCAGGCGATAGCGCGACATCTGCTCGGCCTCCAGACTCAAGACCGGAAAGCGGTCGAGGTAAGGGCTCTTGCGAAACATCTTGCGCGCCTCGGTCCAGGTGGCGTCGAGCAGGATGAACAACGGCCGTTTGCCGGGATCGCATGCCACCTCGTTGACCACGCGCTGCGGCTCGACGAACTCGCCGGGAAATACGATATAGGGCTGCCAATGGGGATGCTCGAGCAGTGCCAGCAGACGCGGATCCACATCTGTGCGCTGCCAGCCAAAGGCCCAGGTGTCCTGGATCAGGTCGGCGATCAGCCAACCTGTGTTGGTCGGTTTCAGCGGTTCGGTATCATGCATCACCAGGCACATACCCGCACGCGCATCGACACGGGGCTTCCAGGCGCACAGGCAATGGCTGGCAATTACTCGACAGTCCGGGCAGCGCTCGGCGCGCGAACCACGGGCGATAAAGGGTTTATTGCTGCGAGCCAGACGCTCGGCGCGCAGACGCGCGACTGCGTGACTCATGGCTGCAAGCCTGCAGCGGAGATCGGGACGAACACGGAGGCGACTCGACGGGAACAAAGGCCGCAGTTTACCAGAGCGCATACAGGATTGGCGTGCAGACCCCTGCCGCCCGCGCCTATAATCGACCCCTCGCGGCGCCCGACGCTCAGACCCGGTCAGTTCATGGAACGCCGCCCCTCTGCACCTGTCCAAGCGCCAGTCACCGAACCAGGAGAGATTCATGCTGCGTCTTATCGTCCCGACCCTGAGCCTGATGCTCGCCCTGCCACTGGCAGCCCAGGCGGCGTCCAAGCAGGACTACGAGCTGGAGCAGATGCTGCAGAAGGTTGCCAAGGAGAGCAGTGTCGGCACACCTCGCGCCATCAATGAGGACATCCTCGACCAGGGCTACACCGTGGAGAAGGGCAAGGCGCTGGTCAATCATCTGAGTGTGCGTGCTCAACATGCTGCGCGCATGCAGCAGAATCCTGAGCAGGTTCGCGACCAACTGGGCCAGAGCGTGTGCCACAACACCGGTTACCGTCAGTTGATGACCAAAGGCGCGGTGATGGTGTACCGCTTCACGGTGTACAAGACCAATCAGCCGGTCATGGATCAGGCGTTCGATTCCGCCAGCTGCCAGGCCGGCAACAAGAAGAAGTAACTCGACACTCGTCGGTTCCCCGCGCGCCGTTGAGGTTCATCGGCGCGCAAATTCATGCCCTCCCCATCTTGCCCTCCCATCACTCCATCTGTTCGCGCTGAGTCCCTCAATCGGCGAGACTGTCGCCTAGCGGCTAGATTGAAAATCAACGTCGGCCGCAACATTGCTGACCGAGCGAGCGGGCCACGGTTCGCGCGCGGGGTACAAACCCAATGCAATACTCCGCCTGTACACTCCAGCGTCAGCCATTATTGACACATGCAGCGTTGTGATCGGGACATGAGGTCATCCGGTCGAAGGTTTTGCTGCACAAGGAGACGTTGAATGCCCTATTCATCCAATGAGCAGTTATCCGAGTACTTCAGCGGACAAGGCCTCGACCTGAGCGCCGTCGACGGGCTGCTCCAGCAAGCGGCGCCGGACAGCCCCAACCTGCCACTCTATCGCGACATGATGCTGACCATCCTGCGCATGGCCTGTGATGATGCCGACCGCTGGAACGCCAAGATCACGCTACAGGCGCTGCGTGAACTGGAGCATTCATTCCGAATACTGGAGCGCTACAAAGGGCGACGCAAAGTCACCGTATTCGGCTCCGCGCGCACGCCCCAGGAACATCCTATGTATTCCCTCGCGCGTGAGCTCGGTGCCACGCTGGCGCGTTCGGAGCTCATGGTCATCACAGGCGCCGGGGGCGGCATCATGGCTGCGGCCCATGAAGGCGCAGGGGCTGAAAACAGTCTGGGTTTCAATATCAGGTTGCCGTTCGAGCAACATGCCAATGCGACAGTGGACGGCACGGACAAGCTGCTGCCCTTTCACTTCTTCTTCATCCGCAAACTGTTCTTCGTCAAAGAGGCCGATGCCTTGGTGCTCTGCCCTGGCGGATTCGGCACCCTCGATGAAGCACTCGAAGTACTGACGTTGATCCAGACCGGTAAAAGCCCCTTGGTGCCGGTGGTCTTGCTGGACTCGCACGATGGCAGCTTCTGGCAGGAAGCGCTGGGCTTCATCAGCCGTCAGTTGGAAGAGAACCGCTACATTCTGCCGCGAGACCTCAAACTGGTACGCCTGGTACACAGCGCCGAAGAGGCCGTGCAGGAGATCAATCAGTTCTACAGCAACTACCACTCAAGCCGCTGGCTGAAGAGCCAGTTCGTGCTGCGCATACAGCATCCCTTGAGCGAGGCAGCACTAAACGAGGTTCGGGATACATTTGCTGACTTGTGCCTGAGCGCAAGCTTCGAGCAAATGCCCGCTAGCAGTGCGGAACACGAGGATGATCGTTACAGTCACTTGGCCCGCCTGACCTTCGCCTTCACAGGACGAGATCAAGGCCGCTTACGAGAACTGGTGGATTTCATCAACCTGCCGGAAAACTGGTCTGAGTCCATGCCAAAGCATGCGACTGAACCCAATCAGGGAGCCTTGAAGAGTGGCTGAATGAAAAACGGCCGTAGGGCTGACCTGACAAGCACCTGTCAGGTCATCCCTACGGCCGTCAGTCATCAAGATCGCGCCCGCTAAGCAGCCGACCGATCATGTCCAGAGAAAAACCTCGGTACGCCAAAAAACGTGTTTGCTGCGCCCTGCTGCGTGGGTCTTGAGGGCGCTCGCCTGTGAATTTCCGTTGCCAAACGTCACGCAATCGAGCTGCCCAGTCGACGCCGCTATCATGCAGCGCTTGCTCCACATCACCCCGGTCCAACCCACGCTGGCCCAGTTCCTCACGAATTCGCGAGGGACCGTAGCCAGCATTGGACCGATAATTGATGAAGCTTTCCAGATAGCGGGCCTCACTCAAGAGCCCTTCTTCAGCGAGCCGATCAAGGGCAGGCTCGATCAGCTCATCTGTAGCGCCACGCTTGCGCAGCTTGCGTGTCAGCTCAACCCGACCATGTTCGCGGCGGGCGAGTAGATCCATGGCAGTGCGCCGAACGGCGACAGGCGTGTCGAGTACGACGGACATTGGCGCTCAACCGTATGGATCAGTAACCGGCGTCTGCATCGGCTACGTCGCTGGCATCTGCCTGGGCGGCTGCAGTCTTGCCCGCAGCAGCTACCGCGCCAGCATTGAGCAGCTTGTCGCGAATCTGCTTCTCGATTTCAGCACCGATGGCTGGGTTTTCTTGCAAGTATTTGGCAGCATTGGCCTTGCCCTGACCGATCTTGTTGCCTTGGTAGCTGTACCAGGCACCGGATTTTTCGACCAAGCCTTGAGAAACGCCCAGGTCGATGATCTCACCATTACGGTAGATACCCTTGCCGTAGAGAATCTGGAACTCGGCCTGACGGAACGGTGGCGAGACCTTGTTCTTGACCACTTTGACGCGGGTCTCGCTACCGACCACTTCGTCGCCTTCCTTCACCGCGCCGGTGCGGCGGATGTCGAGACGTACGGAGGCGTAGAACTTCAGCGCGTTACCACCGGTGGTGGTTTCCGGGCTACCGAACATCACGCCGATCTTCATACGGATCTGGTTGATGAAGATGACCAGGCAGTTGGCGTTCTTGATGTTACCGGTGATCTTGCGCAGCGCCTGGGACATCAAACGGGCCTGCAGGCCGACGTGCATATCACCCATCTCGCCTTCGATTTCAGCCTTGGGCACCAGAGCCGCCACGGAGTCGACGATGATCACGTCAACGGCGTTGGAGCGCACCAGCATGTCGGTGATTTCCAGGGCCTGCTCGCCAGTGTCTGGCTGGGAGACCAGCAGATCGTCGACGTTAACGCCCAGCTTGCCAGCGTACTCGGGATCAAGGGCGTGCTCGGCATCGACGAAGGCGCAGGTGGCACCACTTCTCTGAGCTTCGGCAATGACCGACAGCGTCAGTGTGGTCTTACCCGAGGACTCCGGACCGTAGATCTCGACGATCCGGCCCTTTGGCAGGCCGCCAATGCCGAGGGCGATGTCCAGCCCCAGGGAGCCGGTGGAAATGGCGGGAATCGCTTGGCGCTCGTGGTCGCCCATGCGCATGACTGCGCCCTTGCCGAATTGGCGTTCGATTTGACCCAGGGCCGCAGCCAAGGCGCGCTTCTTGTTGTCGTCCATTGAAATCCTCACGTGTTCGACTTGGCCCTGATGGCCGGGAATACCTGTATAAGTAGCCAGTATTATTCCACAGGGAATTCTTTCCGCCTACCCCCGTCCAGCGATTTACTCCCCGCCAAGCTGTAACAAGCCGTCTAACGCGGCCAGCACCGTTTGCCGCCGCACCGCTTCGCGGTCGCCGTCGAACTGGCGGCGCTCGCTGACGACGCGCGCGCCATCGGCCCAAGCCAGCCATACGGTACCCACAGGCTTGAGCGGCGAGCCGCCGCCCGGCCCCGCAATACCACTGACAGCCACGGCGAAACGTGCACCGCTAGCGGCCTGCGCGCCACGCACCATGGCCTCGACCACTTCCTGGCTGACCGCACCGACCTGCTCGAACAGCGGCGGCGGCACGCCAAGCTGGCGCGTTTTCTGAGCATTGGAGTAGGTCACATATCCGGCTTCGAACCAGGCCGAACTGCCGGACACGCGGGTAATGGCCTCGGCGATGCCACCGCCGGTGCAGGATTCGGCGGTGCTCACCTGTGCCTCGAGACGGCTCAGGTGCTCGCCCAGGCGTGCAGAAAGAACGGTGATGGGGTCCATGACAGGCTCCTGGGTGACAGCGCACTACCCTACCACCCTCGCCCGCCCAGGCAAGTGTTCAAGGTGCCAGCGCGCGAATGTAGGCCTGACAGGCACGCAGGGCGATCAGTCCGCGGTCGCCGTCGTCGGTGATGGCGATAATTCGTCGAGCATGCGCCGGGTCAAGTCGGGCGCGTACGGCGCCATGATCCACGCCGCCGGCGCCGGTGGCGGCGGGCACTGGGGTGCAGGCGGTGTCGCGCTCGACCAGGACCGACAGGCGCAGATCGGCAGTAGCAAGGCGGTCACGCAGGCGAGCTTGATGGCGTTGGGCATCGGTCAATTCCTGGAAATGTCTGGATTCACTGTCGCTCAGGCGGGCCTCGAGCCCCAGGCGCTGTTCCTGCTCGCGACGCAGTTGGGCATGCAGCACCTCGGCCTGCTCGACCCGCTGCTGCGCCTGCAACTGCTCGGACTCGGCCAGCAATCGCTCGCAGCGCCAGCCCTGCACCTGCCAGGCCAAGGTGGCCGCCGCCAGCATCAGCACGGCGCACACGGCAACCTGCCAGCGGCTCAGCACAGCACCTCCCGGGCACGGGCCCAGAGCTTGAGGCGCTCGTCGAGGCCATTCAGGCCGCCGTTGATATGTCGGGTAATGCGGTTGAACTCACCCTGGTCAGCCAGGGCATTGAGCCCTCGCGACTGCCAGAACCACGCCGCTGATTCGCAGGCCCAGCGTGGTTGCTCGAGCAGTTGCGGTTGCGCCAGCAGGCGCTCGTCGCCGAACAGCGCACGACTGCAGGCCTGGTAGTTGTTGCGCCCGGTCACCTGGATCAGACCTCGGCCACGGTACAGCTGACCGTCGCCATCGGCCTGTGGCGTATTACCCAGGCGCAGCGCCAGCGCACCGGTGTCGTAACGCGACAGATAGGCATCACTGCCCAACTCCCTGACGTAGCGCAGTTGCCCTGACTCATGGCCGATCTGAGCCAGGAAGGCGGCCATACGCTTGGGATGATCGATCTGCCAATGCGCCATGGCCGCGTTGAGCGGATCGATGAACAGACCGGCACGTTGGCCGGCCAGGGGAAAAATCTGAGTGAGTTGCGTCTCGGTGAGCATGCGCTACCTCCGTATCACGAAAAAAGCCCAGGCAATGCCTGGGCGGTTTCAGAGAGTGATTGAAGGCGTCGGGTCAGATGCCCAGCGAGGCCATTTCCAACGGCGAGCGATAGGTCGCCGCTGCTTGCGCGATGCAGGCGCGGGCCTGAAGGTTGGCCTGGCTCAGATCATCGATGAGATCGGCAATCCGTTGCGCTTCCTTGAGCATCCACATCCGTGAGTACACGGCGGCGGCGACGCCGCCGACAACGACGATCAAGTTGGAGAAGAGCTCGGCCAGCCGTTGCGAACAAAGGCTGATCTGCTCGACGGTGGTACGCACCACTTCCACCACCTCCTCGTTGTAGTCGAGGTTATTGGCCACGCTGGCCCCCCAAATGCTGGTGACCAGCGCCTTGCAGTCCTGAATTTCCTGTGCGGTGAGCGACATGATGACATTCTCCATTGCTATCGGTGGGATCGGCGGACATCTCCGCCAAGTGATCGCTCGAAGGCGAAGGCTCGAAGCACGAGGCTTTCACATGATTCAAGGTGCGGCAGCGACCGCATTTGATCTGGAGCTCGGAAGCGGGGGTGATGCGCGCCAGCAGCTTCTTGCACTGGCCGCAGCGAAAGTCGACGAACATCGGCGGCTCCTTTGCGGATGGATTGGACCGGTTCACGCCTTGAGCGAGCCGGCCTTGCGGGGTCGATGGCCTTTGCTTGCAGCCTTGCCGGTCTTGCCACCATTGCACTGCACGGAGGTGCGCCAGCCCGACGGGGTGAACACCTGCTCGACCGAATCGATCAGGTACTGGCCATCGAGCCCGTCGACGAAACCGCTGATATCAAGGCTGCGCTCGACGAACAGGTCGGTGCGCCCTGGCATGTCCAGACGCACATGGGCCGTGTCGCGGTTGAAGCTGGCCAGGTGCGCACGCGCGGCCTGTTCGGCAGCGGCGCGGTTGGGGTACAGATGACGGTCCATGTGCACCGGCCGGGCGCTGCCCGAGGTGTTGTCGTTAACCAACTCGACCACCTCGCGGACGCCGCTGGCTGGACTCTGGTGGCAGGTGCGCACCGCCTTGCGCGAAGCCTTGTCGTCCAGGCGAAACTGCCACTGGCTGACCTCGCTGCGCTTGAGCGTCACCACCCCCAACGCCTGGCCGCTGGCGCTCTGGCCGCCTTGGCGCGGCAGCACCAGCAACTGGCCGTTGGCAAGCTTGGCGGTGCTGTCATACAGGCGGGCCAGCCGGGTGATGAAGTTGAAGTCCGACTCGCGAAACTGGTCGACCCGCGGTATCACCCGCGTGACTGGGCAGATGGACTGCCAGCCGTTGCGCGCACCGATCTCGGCGACGATGCGCTGCAACGAGACGTTCTCCCAACTGCCACTGCGAATGGTCCTGCCACTGCCGCACAGGTCGCTGGCCTTGCCGCGAATGACGAGGGTGTCCGGTGGACCGGACAGCTCCACCTCATCGACCGTGAAGCGGCCGAGCAAGGTTAGCGGCTGACCGGCATAACCCAGGTGCACCTCCAGCACCGCGCCACGTGACGGCAGGGCCAAGGCGCCATCACGCGCGTCGATGCGCAATTCGAAGTCGTCGGAGTCCAGCCCCGGCTTGTCGGTGGTACGCAGCGACAGTAGACGGTCGTTGATCAGCGCGGTGATGTCCTGGCCGTCGGCGCGGATGCTGAAGACGGGTCTCATGATTCAGGTCTCCATTGCGAAAAAAACAGGGGCACTCAGTCCCAAAGCTGCACGGCGCTGGCCATGGAGGTCGGTAGGTCCGGCAGCAGGATGACCACCTCGGCAGGCAGCGGTTGGGGGACGTCCGCCAGTCCTTGATTGGCCTGCAGCACGGCTTCCACCGTGCCCTGCAGATGGCCGTAATAGTGCTGGCAGAGGGTGTCGAGCAGATCGCCGTCAGACGTTTTGCAGATCTTCGCCATAGCGTGTGAACTCCAGTGAGAAACCCTGTTTGCGTGGAATGCCACCGGCCAGCAGGTTGCTCTGGTCTTCGTCGATGCTGGTCAGGCACCAGTTGCCGAGCACCTCGCCGTAACCGGTGGTCAGGCTCAACGGCAGCAACTGCCGACCGATGCTGCGCAGGGTCTGCAACTGGCCCAGGCCACCTTTGAAGGAGGGAAAAATCGCCCCCCGAATGCTGATGGTTTCCTCGCCTTGGGCGACGGCCTGCTGGGCGCTGTCACGACTCAAACGCTCCTGCGCAGCCCAGCGGAAACGGGTCTGCCGGCGCAGTTGGTCGAACGCGGCGGTGTCGAGGTTGAAGTAGTAAGGCGCTGCATTGGGCTTGAGTGGCTGCAGCACCAATAGATGAGGAAAGGGTTTGACCGCCTCGGCGGCCGGGGTGGTAAGCGGCGCGAAACCGAACGCGGCCAGTACCCCGCGGCCGACGGCGCGAACGTCGCCGACCACTTTGCGGATCGCCGCCCCCGCCTTGCCCAAGTGCTCTGAGAAGGTGTCGATGCGTGCCTGGACCTTGCGCACCTCATCGACCGTCTTGTCATAGCGGGCGATCACTTTGTTCACTCGCCCCTGCGCCGAGTCGAGGGCGCGCATCGTGCGCTGCAGGCGCTTGCCAATAGCCGGCCCAACCCAAGGCAAGGCTTCGAGTTCGCTTGCCGCCTGCTTGACGTGGTCCACCGCCTGATCCATCGGATCGAGCATGGCACCGGCACGCTGGCGACCCTCCTCGCCCGCCTTGACCAGGGCGTGCAGTGCACCTTGCAACTGCTCCAGGTAGGTCATGAATGTCGCTCCCGTTCAAAAGCCTCGCAGAGGATCCGCCAAGCGGGCCTCCTCGGCCCTTTGCCGTTTCTCCAGCACGCTGCGCACGGCCGCTTCCAGGTCCAGCGTCAACTGGTCGTGGTCAACGGCCGGGCCTTGCACCGTGATGGGGATGTGGGTGGTGAAATTGAGTGGCTGACTGACCACAGCCTGCGCAGTCGCGTTGACGGCGACGGGCGGCGGCGAAACGTCTTCGGGCAGCCTGCTGCTGGTTGCGGGCACGGTGACCTGCGCCGCCGGTCGTTGCAGACTCACCGACAGCGGGAAGCGAATCGGTACTGGCGCGATGCCTGGCATCATCGACATGCCGGGCAGGGTCGGTGGCCATGTCGGGTTGCCCACTGCGCTGGAAGACGATTCGGCAGGTCGCTGATCGCGCGTGGGATTCGGCGCCTGGCGAGGCGCGTGGGAAGACGGCTTGTCGACGACACGTCCCAGCGAAACGACAGGTTTTACTCGGACCGGCGTTGGCTCTGACGACACGCCGGCTTTGACCATTCCACCCTTTGCTGCCGCCTCAGAGGCCTGCGCCTCAATCTTCGGTAGCCCCACCGTAGAAGCCGGCCTTGACGGTTTCTGACGGGGTTGGACGGGCCGGGACTTGGTGCCTGCCGCCGCGTGACCGGGAATCTGAATGTCGAGTGGTGGCAAGGGTGCGATGCCCGGTACGAGCGAAGGGCTGGGGATCCTGGGCGGCCAGAGCGGTCTGTCAGGCGTGACGATCGACTGGGCGCGCTGTTCGGTGGTGCTGGCGATCACGGGTTCAGGACCCTCGGTCACACGCACAGAGCCGTCCTGCGGTTGTAGCGAAATCGCTTGTGGCGGTGACGCCGCTGGCTCGTCAGCGCCTTTTGCAGCTTCTGCCTCGGATGAAAAGAACGTCGCGCCAATGTAGCCACCGATGGCCGAACCGAGTTGGTCGCCTAGAAAATTACCAATCATGACGCCCATCGGTGCGGCTTGAGGCAAGCCCATCCCGGTGAGCGCCGCCCCTGCTCCGGCGCCCAACAACACACCGCCCACTGCACCACCATAACCGGCACCGCGCTCCTCGGCCGTTTTGGCAGTCGCGGCGGTGTACGCCCACTTGGCAGCCCCTTCAACGGCCAGCCAGGTCACAGGATTGTAAGCCAGCCCCTTGCTCAGTGCGGAAGTGAGTGAGGGCAGCGGCCCACGCCAGAGACGTTGCTTGGCCGACTCCCAGAGCGCTGCGCCGCTGGCGACAACGCCAGTCGTGGCGACCGCATCCTTGATGGTGTGCATCATCTTCGAGTACGGATCGACCTGCGGCGGGGCGGCCTCGACCTGTGGCGAAGAATCGGTGTTGCTTGCTCCCACGGCGGGCGTAGCCATCAGTGCTTTGCCGAGGACCGGCCCTGCTTTATCGGCGGCCATGCTGAATCCGATGCCACCCACCTCCGACGCCACCTTGCCAGCAGCCCCTTTGAACAGGAACGCGCCTGCAGTCTTGCCCAGCAGCCCTGCCAATGGCGCTCCGAACGCGCTCGCATAGCCGGCAACCTGTTGCTCGGGCGTCTTGGCATTAAAGGCGGTGAAAGTCCCCCTCAACGCGATGTCCAGCGCCGTGCCGGATCGTGCACCCCTGGCTTCCTCAAGCGCCCTGTGTACACGGGAGGGCTCGACTGCGGCGACCGGTGACCTCGAAACCGTCTCGCCCCCAGCCGTCCGGGGTGACTGCGCAACTGCAACTGCGGATTTCACCGGACGCGGTGCGCTTCGTTTGGCCCGCTTAGCCCTGCTTCGCGATCTGGAGGGCCGGACTCTTGGCTCAGGTTCAGCGGTAACCACGGTCGGCGCAAGAACAACGGCGCCCTTTGGCACCGCCCCCTCGACGCCTGAATTGACGTTAGCAACCGAGGCAGTCGGGCTGCCCATTCCAGGGACACTGGGCTGCGATTTGCCGTCCGGGAAGGACGCAGCAGCATAAGGTGCACCAAGGCCGGCAAACGCCGGCCTGTAGCCCCCCTGCGCAGCGGTTGATGCGGGTCCAGACGCGTGGGTGTCCCCCATCGCGCTCCAAGGGGGATGCCACTGCCCCGCAACCGGGGATGCCTGCACAGGCGCATAATCGTAAGACGCCCAGTGATCAGCAAACCTGGCGCGGTAGGCCTCGAACGCATTCGGGGAGGCCGAACGGGATGCGTAGGCCTCCCCCAGAACAATCTCTGGTTGTTTCGCCATGCAGTATTCCTCTCAATCCGACAGCCACCAGGCCATGTCGCTGAACGACATGGCCATGATTTCGCTTGCGGAAAAGTTCAGCTCCTTGGCCAGCCGCCTGGCGGCGGCCTTCTGCCGGGCAGGGTCAAACCGCGTCGTCCTGCACCAAGCGAAAGTACCCGGCCTGCAAGCGGCCGTAGTCCTTCAGCGTCAGGCCTTCGAGGTCCTTGATGCCGACTTCGGCCAACGACGCGAACAGGTTCAGTTCGCGCTGCTCGTCATCCTTGGCACCGCCAGCCTGGGCGTTGCGCATGTCACGCACCGTCGGGGCGCGCAGCGACAGGCTGTCGACCTGCACGCCGTTGGCCTCGCTGGGACGCGACAGGCGCACGGTGACGCGCTCGGCGGTCAGGTGCAGCCAGGACGGCTGCGTAGTCTGCTCAGTCATGCGGCGCTCCTTACAGGCCCAGCGCAGCACGCTGCGCCGCCAGTTGATCGACGCCGTCGATGACCCGCTTCATGCCCAGGGCATCGATTTCGTAGACCAGGCGACCGTCGACCTCCAGCTTGTAGTAGGTCAGCGCGACGCTGTGCTTGATCTCGGCCTTGTCGCCGGACTTCCAGTCGCCCATGTCGATTTCCTTGAGCGAACCGCGCAGGGTGACGATGACCGGGTTGATCTGGCCCTTCAGGCCCTTGAAGGCACCGCGGAAGGTGCCGTTGAAAGCGGTGCCGTCGGCCAGGCCGAAGAACTTCAGCGACTCGCGGCGCACGCCGGTGGTGGTGAAGGCCGCCTCTTGCTTTTCCATGCCCTGGTCCATGTGGACCGGCATGTCCATGCCACCGGGACGGTGCTCTTCCATCTTCAGGGTGAGCTTGGGCAGGGTCAGGCTGGGGACATCGCCCTGGAAGCTCACACCGTCGACGAACAGGTTCAGGTTGGCCAGGGTTTCGGGAATCATTGCCATGTAGATGCGCTCCTTAAGCGGCGGTATCGAGGACTTCGGTCAGCCACTGGTTGGTGACTTCGACGCGGAAATTGGGGTTTTCGGCAGGCGGGACGTCGGTGAAGCGGATGTTCCAGTACACCTTGCCCTGCTCCAGCTGGCCGGCGGTGTTCAGCTCCGGGTCGGCGAAGACCTCGAAGTTGATGATCGCGCCCTGGTTCTTCAGGTCGCGCATGAAGGCCTGCAGGCCCTCGGTGACGTCCTTGACGTAGGTGGCGGTGATGGAGCGGTCGACGGCCCATTTGTGGCCGTAGAGGATCGCGTCCATGACGATGTCCAGGGTGCGCACGCGGGTGACGAAGGCCCACTTCGGATCACTGGACAGGGTGCGGTTGCCCCACAGACGGAAGCCGTCGTCGCGGATGATGGTGGCGATGTTGGCGTTGTTCAGCAGGTTGGCGCGGCAGCTGTCATCGCCATCGAGGAACTCCACCGGACGGGTGGTGCCGGTGATGCCCACCAGCTCCTTGTTCGACGGCGAGGCCCAGAAGCCGTACTCGCGGTCGGTCCAGGCGAACAGGCCCGCGACCCACGCCGAGCTCGGCGCATCGACCGTGGCTTCGGCAGCGGTGTCGAAGTAGCGCACGCCTGGGTCGACCAGGAAGGCACGCTTGGCACCGAAGTTCTTGGCGTAAGCCACGGCCGCTTCATCGGTGGTCGCCGGACCGTCGATGATGGCGATGCCACGCAGCTTGTCGGCCAAGGCCACCAGCGCGGTACCGACCGCCTGGGTGGCGCTGTGCTTGGGGGCGACCAGCAAACGGGGCTGGGCGTTGAACCGGCTCTTGCCGTCGAGCAGGGCCTGCAGGCCAGTACGCTTGCCATCGGCCAGCACGCTGCCGATGACGGCGGCGGTCTGTTCGGCCGAGTCGTCGAGCTTGGCCACGCCACAGGCGACGATCACCGCCTTGGCGCGGCTGTAGATGGCGCGGCAGGCCTTGGTGATCGCCGCATCGGCGCCGAAGGCGGCGACCGCTTCGCGTTCGCTGGTGATGAGCACCAGGTCGTTGGCCTTGGCCGAGACGCCGGCTCCTTCGGTGAAGGTGTCGACCAGGCCGATGATCGAGGACGACGGCAGGGCAATGTTGCGTGCGCCGGTGTCGACGTTGGTGACGGTGACGCCGTGGAAGAATCCACTCATAGAACTAATCTCCAGATAAGAGAAAGCCCCGCATGCGGGGCCCTAGTGGTACAGCAGGAAAGAAAACGCCCCGGCAGTGCGGGGCGTTCATTCGGTTTGCGAGGCCAGCCAGGCGACCAGCGCTTGATCATTGGGGCTGTTTGGCCATTCGTCGTCAGCCGGAACGCTGACGTTGATGTCCAGACGCCCTAGTTTTACGCGATAGACTTTCCACGCTTTGAGCGCGTCGGTTTCGCTGTCGGTGGCCATACCCAGATCCACGGCATCCTGCAGCGTGTTGATGCGTGAAGTGGCGTACTGGCTGGCCAGCGATTGCTTGAGGTAGGCACTGCGTCGAGCCGCCTCGGCCATAGCGGCCTCATCCGGCACCCACTGCTCGCCCTCCCAGGTGTCGAACGCCGTTGTCGGCGCCTGCAGGGTGTAGCCCTGGGGCAGATCGCCCAAGGCCTGCCATTGTTGGGGCTCACCGGTGCCGGTGCTGTACACCGTGACGCCGCGATGGTCAGCGACGCGCTCCCAGCCGGTGCCGTCGCGATTGATCAGGGCAGCGAAGCCCGCTTCGAACACTGGCGCCTCGAGTCGGTAGCTGCAGGCCGGTAGTACCCAGACGCCCGGCTCCAGCGGACTGGGGTCCGCCTCGCCGAGGCCGACGTACTCGCCGGTATCACGGTGCACATTGCAGACCTTGGGGGCTTCGACACCCGCCAACTGCCACCAGGGCAAAGTCTTGGCAGAGCCGGACGAATCCGATGGCGCCGCCAGCTCGTAGTGCTCCTGCGGTGCCTGCGGCGCCTGCTGGCCGCTTACTTCGTCACTCATACATCACCTCAATACTTGATACAGGCCAGGTAGGCCCGGTTAGCCATGCGCGTCTCATTGCCACCGGTGCTGCTGATGCTCAGGGTGTGTGCATGCGCACCACTGACTGAGGACGTCATCGTTTGAATGCCGTCACTTAGCTGATCACCCAACACAGCGTTCCCACCCTCCTCCACGAAGCCCGATCCGATCCGCTCACGGATGAACTGCGTGGTGTGCTGGTGCGCACCGGCGCTGTTGGTGGTGCCCGTGTGGGTATGCGCCTGGTTCTGCCCCGCCTGGGTCGAGAACAATGCCCGTCCCGCATCGGCCGCGTTGAGGCCATCGGTCCACGCGCGATCGATCAGTTCCCGGTCGTCCGGCACATTGAAGGTGGTCGAGCCGTCGCCGGCGCCGAAGCTGGTCCCGATCACCGCGAACAGGTCGGCATAGGCGGTGCGCGAGTAGGCTGCTCCGTTACGCTTGAGCCAGCCCGCAGGCGGCGCGCTGCGCGCAAAAAATGCGACCTGGCCGGGCGGCGCCGCTGTCGCGATGGCCGCAGCATCTGCCGCTTTCATCGCGTCGACCGTTGGCGTCTCGGCCAACTTCCCCCGACTGGACACAAACCAGCCGGTGCTGGTGTTGTTGACCATCTCGACATACTCACCGCTTTGCAGCACCAGTGTGGTCAGTGCAACGCCGGCCGCGATGGTGCCGCTGGCGGTAGTGATCGAGAGCGTGCCGCCGCTTGGATTGCGAAACGCGTATGTCGTACCGGAGGGTGCATCGGCCGGCGCCGGCAGGGTGACGGTCAGGTTGTTCGCATTGGCCTGATACAGCCGCCCCGACTGCGCAGCGCTCAAGGTCATGCTGGAGCTGAGCCCCAGTACCGGTCCTGAGAAACTCCGCTTGGCCTGCTCGACATACTCAGTGTTGGCCACGCTCTTGGAGGCATCGTTGGCTTTCTGCGTCGGCACGCTCGGCTTGCCGCTGAACACCGGATCTTTCAGCGGAGCGTAGATGTCCTGGACGTACTCGACCGTGGCCGCTTCCTTGAGCTTGCCGCGGGCGCTCACGAACCACTCTGTTGCAGAAGACGTGAACTCTGCCCACTCATAGGCCCGTAGCGTCATCTTCGCGGCGGCGACCCCCTCTTCGACAATCGCCCCTGCCGAGACAGCCATCGTTTGAGTGCTGACGCGAGGGTTGCGCAACGTCACGACGGAACCGTCTGGCACGCTCGCCGAGGACGGTAGCGTAGCCGTGAGGGCGTCGGCGTTGAACTGGAACAATGCGCCCAAGTGGGTCGAGGTGTTCAGCGTGATGTTGGCTGAAATACCAACGGCCGCCTGCGTACGGAAACTGCGCGAGTTGTTGTTGATCGCACCGAGCACACCGTCCAGTGACGGGAGCTCTTTCCATGCACGCCAAGCCCCGGAAGACTTGGTGCGGTACATCAACTTGTCGACCGAAGCAGCCGCATAGATCTGCAGCGCCGCAGAGTTGCCGTTCCAAGGGCATTGCAGCAGGAAACCGTTGCTCTGAAACGGCAGGTTGGTCGTCTGGCTGGAGCTGACGAAGAAGAAGCCACTGGTGGCTTGTGCATTACAGTCGCCACACAACGGCGCGACTTGAGTGCCCAACCCGACGGCCGCCAGTGCATCGGCCACGGTTTTTCCGATTTCGTCGAGGATGCCGCGTTGATTGACCACGTAGCTGCTACGCGAGGCCTGCAGTTCGAGCCATTCGCCCGGTTGCATGGTCATCGACGATGCGCCGCTGTTGCGCTCGAACAATTGGCTGATCGCAGTAGTGATGGTGACGACACCAGGGCTGACGTTGCGGATGACGAACGTGCCACCCGCCCCGGCCTCTTCTGCGCTGGGCAGCGTGATGGTCACCGGCGCCGTGACGTTGAAGGCATAACCAGTCTGCGTACCTTGGAGCGTGATGTTCGCTCCGACCTGCATAACGTTGCCGGTATAGTTGCGCTTGTAGGTATTCACCGCCTGGAACAGCGCGGCCATGGTGGCCAACCTGTCGGTATTGTTACCGAGCGGCTGGGTGGGCGCCGTGGGCGTGCCGGTGAAGGCCGGGCTGTCTTTCCTGGCGAGCTCCACTGGATCGCGCCAGGTCCCGTCCTGATTGCTGGCACGCCCCAGGAACCGATCCGTGTAGGGGATGTTGCCGATCTCGAAGCCCTTGTTGCCAGCGAACACCATGCGCTGCACGAACGCGAAGTCGCCGTAGGGCGAGATGGCCGGCGGGTAGTAGTAGTTACCCGCCGGTAACTTCGCCACGTCTGCAACCGAGCCGGGCAAGCCTTTGCCAGGCTCCGTAGAGCCCAGCCCGAAGTAGGCCAAGATGGAGCGCGCGGCCGACATCGTCGCCAAACCATTGGAGACGTCTGTGGCAGCGAGCGTCGGCGCGGTGGGCGATCCGCTGAACGACGGCGAGTCGATCTGCGCCACTTCCTTCAACTTCCCGCGCCCTACCACGAACCACGCACTGCCGGACGAAGCCAGTTCCGCCCACTCGAAGGGTTTCAATGCAAGCGACCCGCTGGTGCTACCGCCGTCCACAATCGAGCCGGATGACGCCACCACGATGGTCTGCGTCGCGGTCGCCGATGGGTTGCGCAACATCACCGACGCCCCATTGCCTACGTCAGCCAGTGCCGGCAAGGTCAGGGTCAAGGCACCGGAATTGAACTGTACGGCGTTGCCCATCTGCGCCGCGGTCAACGTGGTGTTGGTGCTCAGTCCGATCACGGCCGTCTTGAATTGTCGAGACGAAGCCGCGATAGCAGTTGCCAGAGCGCTCATGTTGGCGACTTGCAGACCCGTGCTACTCGCCGAGGGCGTGGGCGCTTCCGGTGCGCCGGTGAACTTGGGCGACAGCAGCGGGGCCTTCTTCGCCAACTCGTTGACCATGCTCGTGGCAAAGTTCGGGTCGTTGCCAATGGCAGCGGCCAGCTCTTTGAGGGTGTCCAGAGCACCAGGCGCGGAATCGACCAGTCCGTTCACAGCACTGGTGACTGCATCGAGAATGGCTTTGGCAATTTCGCTACGGTTATAGGTTTCCGATTTGGTATAGACGTCGGTCAGCCCATAACCGCTGGCCGTCGTGGGATTGGTGGCCGCGACCACACGCCCGTACTTGTCCACTTGTACGCTGCGGTAGGTACCCACCGCGATGCCGGTGCGGCCAAACGCCATATCGAATGACAGGGCGGTCACGCCAAGTGTGATCGGCGCATCGGTCACCAGTTGCCAGGCGCTATCGCCGTTGACCGTTCCCGACTCCACCAACACCAGAAGCCCAGGGGTGACCTTGGCGCTGCTGTCGGCGTCAGGGGCCCGCTTCCAGGCCCCCGCCACCACCGTGTAGATGCCGTTTTCCTTGGCCGAGACCTGGTTCTTGACCAGCACTCGAGCGCCCGCCGTAAGGGCCACGCCGTCAATGGTCTGCAGGCCCGTCAGGTTGATGCCGGTTGTGGTAGCGACCAGCACCGAATGCTTGAAGTCCTGGCGGGCCAGTTCCTCGGTGACCCACTCGCGGGTCGCCAGCACCACTGCCGGGTCGATTTTCAACTGCACGTTGCTGGCGCTGCTCACCACCAGACTCATTCGCACCACCTGGGTACGGCCAGAACCCTGACTGAGCAGCGGTTTGTAGGTCGGCGCGCAGTTGGCCACGGCGACCATATCGCCATTGGCATCGTACAAGCCGATCTCGCGGATCCATTTGCCACCGACTTCGGCCGGGATGACCTGTTCGGCCACGATGATCGCGCTGTTCTTGTCGTCCACCTTGAGCTGATTCAGTGGCGCCCGGCGCCACTCGTTGATCAGCTTGGTCTGGGTGGCATTGGGCGTGGGGTCGGTGCCGTTGGCATCGCCTACGCCCATGTGAGTGATGGTCCATGGGATGCCCAAGGCATCCGCGTTGGCCTGCTTCGCCGCGCCCACGTTGGTGAGGATGGCGTAGAACTGGGAATTCTGATCAACCATGTGCAATGTCCAAGGTATCGATGATGTGTTCGCGGCCGCCGCGGCCGATAGTGCCGACGATGTCGATATCGCGAGCCGCAGGTGGATAGATGTCGAGCTCGTCGCCGTCCTGCAACGCGCAGCCCAAGTACAACGCGCCCTTGCTCTCCAGGCTGATCACCAGCCCGATCAAGTGCCGACTGACCGGGCGCGCGTCGTCGATCAGCGCCGACAGCTCGTTGTAGGTCCGTTCGCTGATACCGGCGTCGGCAACGCCGACCTTCAGCGCGAAGGTGCCAGGCACGCCGGCAGGCTTGGCCTGCCACCACTCCTGCACCTCGATGAGGTAACCGAATGGCTCGACCACTCGCCTGAGGGCGCCGAGGGTGCCCTTGTGGGCGTGGACGAAGAAGGTGGAGCGGATCACCGAACGCTTGATCGCCTCGCTCCAACTGTCGTCCCAGCGGTCCACCGACCAGGCCCAGGCCAATTGGTAAAGCAGATGCGCCGGGCAGGTGTCGGGGTTGTACAACTGGCGCAGGGTGACTTTCAGGTCCTCGTCGCTCGCGCGTTCCAGAGCCCGCTCCAGCGGTGTGCGATTCAGGGGCAGGAGGCTGTTCATATCAGCCTCCGCGCTTGAGATCGAAACCGGTGCACCACGCTGCCTGAGCCTTGCTCGGGCGAATGTCGGTCCAGTCGATCAGCTCGACCCGGCTGACGCCGTCGATGTGCAATTGCGCATCGATGCCCGAGCGGGCTACCTCGACGCCCAGCCGACGGCGAGGGTTGACCCAGGCCTGCAAGCGGCGTTGGCACTCGCTGAGGATGGCCTCATATTCCGGACCGCTGTCGGCCATGTGCAGCACCGCGTTGATCCGATACGGCAGCACCTGGGCGCTGCGCACATTGACCCGGTCAGCGACCGGACGGATGTCATCGTCATTGAGGTAGGCACTGACTTCGTCGAGCAGCGCCTGGGTCGCCACGCCCTGGTCATCGATGCTCAACACCGTGACATCGACCACCGCCGGCGACGGACTTTCGGCGGTCGCGTCAGCGACCCGTCCCGAAGCGTTACGGGCGTGGAGGATGTAGCTGTTGCGCGGACCGGCAGTGGTGAGGCCCTCGTAGACCAGTTGCACCCGCTCGCGCAGGGCGTCGTCGGACTCGAGAATGGCCTCGGTAGGTGGCAGACTGGTCGAGTCGGCGGGCTGGACCACCAGGCGCTGCAGGGCGACGTTGGCGGCCAGTTGATCGAGGTCGCTGCCTTGGGCGTACGCCAGCAGCAAGGCCTTGGCGGCATCGTTGACACGGGCGCGGTTGAGCAGTTTGCGGTAGGCCCCGACTTCGAGCAGCTTGGTCACCGGATCGCTCTCCAGTTGCGCGGTCCAGTCATCGCCCATGTGAGCACGGAAGGTGTCGAGGTCCGCTTGGTAGAGCGCCTCGAAGTCCAGGTCTTCGAGCAGTTGCGGCGCCGGCAATTTCGACAGGTCGACCTGACTCATACGCTCACCTCCACCAGGGCTTCATCGCCCAGGTAGCGGCCGCTCAGCGCCAGGCTGACCTGGCCATCGAGCACCGCCACGACCTTGACCCGCTCCAGCTCGAGGCGCGGCTCCCAGCGCCCCAAAGCGCGGGCGACCTCGGCCTGAACGGCACTTTTCCAACCTTCATTGACCGGCAAGTCGACATAGCGACGCAGCTGACTGCCGTATTCGGGGCGCATGCGCCGACTGCCCAGGGGCGTGGTGAGGATGTCCTCGATGGACTGGCGCAGATGGGCGATACCGGCCAGCGGCTGACCGGTGCGGCGGTCCAGGCCGATCATGGGGCGCCTCCCGGTAAAGCCTGGGCGCGTTGATAGGCATCCATGGCATTCTCCTGGCGTAGAAATGCCCGCGTTGCGGGCGGGTTTCAGTGTTTGTGATTGGGTGTGTTGCCGGCGGTATCGATGATGCGTGCGCCGCCGAGGATGTCGGCACTGACGGTCAGCGGGCCGTTGATGGCGACCTTGCCGGTAAGGGTGATGTTGGCGGCGTCGAGGGTGACGGCGCCGTCCGTCAGTACCAGGGTGCTGGCGCCCACCTTGATGCGGACGGTGCCGGTGGGCAGGTCGATGTCGTAGCGCTTGGCCTGCCAGTCGTAGATCAGCGAGCCACCGTCGGCGAAGCGCCAGACTTCGGCATGCTCGCGGGTGTCAGGCGCATTGCCAGCGTTGCCGTAGAGACCCGCAAAAAACGTTCCTTGGGCGGGTTCGCCGCTGGGACTGAGCAGAACCCCCTGCTCGCCCAGGCTTGGCGCTCGCCAGTGACGGGCCTGACCGGCGGCCTGGGCATGCCAGCGCACCCAAGCGCTGGTCCAACCGCTGCCGTCGGACACCCTGACCCGGGCCGCGGCCAGGTCAACCGCCACCACTCGACACGGGATCACTAGGCTGGCGAGCATGCGATCATGCAAGGCACTCACATAGCTCATGCCAGGTCCTCCGGGGCGAAATAGTGCGGTTCGTTGCCTTTACCGGTGTCAGGGCTGAAGCCCAGCTTGAGGCTACCAGCCGGCTCATCGGGCCAATCCCATTGCAGCTCGCCGAGCAGCACGGGTTGGTCCCATCGTACTCGCCAGCCTGAGCCTGCGAAGAAAGCCCGCACGTTGCGACTCGGCTCGACGAATTCCAGGCCCCAGAGTTGCTGGCGCAACAGGTCCATCACTTGCGCCGCCAGGACGCTGCCCTGCAGACGCGCCTGAGGGTTCGAGGCAGCCGGGGTGATGTCCGCCTCGAAGGTGGTGACCAGCACCGACCGACCATCCCTGGGCGCTGAGTCGGCGACCATGCGCACGATGCCGTGGCGCAGTGACGGCAACGCCGGTGCCTTTTCTGCTTCGGTGTAGGTATCGACCGACGCCAGCTCCGGAATCGCCTCTCGAATGGTTGCAGTCAAAGCCGCGTGCAACGTGGCCAATTCGCTCATGAACATCGCTCCTATTGCTCTTCCCTCAAGCCAAGGCGCTTGGCTGCCCAGCGCTCGTAAAGGCCGATGGCGACATCGGCACCGGCCATGGCGGTGAGGCAACCGAAGGCGCTCGCGCTCCAGATCGACATGCCGCTGGCGTACAGCAGCATCACCGTCGAGACCCCGCACACCATGCAGGCCCCCGATCGCAACGCCAGACGCCGCAGCAGCGACCACCCGCGAGCACCGGCTTTGTCGGCCCGCCACATCTCGCCCGACAAACCGCCCAGCAGTGCCAGGACGATTACTAGCCAGAGCGGCATTTCCAGTAACGTCTGTTGCTCGCTCGTCACTGTCCTGTCTCCTGTGTAATGGCCGTCGGCGACTGCCGACGGATCCCTTGCCGTATCACGCGGCATTCCAAAGGGTCCGTTGGCACAGGCCCTTCAGTAATGCGTTGTCGAACCGCCGGCCACAGCTGGTGACGCCGGACGGCTCCGCTTCAAATTGGTGACTCCGACCGCGGCCGCCTGCCCGCCGGATAACTGATCGTGGTGCTTTACGCTGCACACCCGGGCCAGTTGCCAACCCTCTGAACAGTCAAGGCCTGTTCATCGCTGCCTGTGTATCAACCGGTTACTGACCGGCTTGGGACACAGGTTATGCATCCATGCATATGCAGTCAATGCATTTTTGAAAATATTTTTGCACCGGGAAATGCTTATATGCATGAAAGCTTTGGGAGCTGTGGCTTGTAGGGGTTTTCGCTAGGTGGGAAAGCGGGGCTGGTGCAGCGGAGGGGCGTGAGGACATCGCAGCCGGTCGGTATGGCCATTCAACAGGCATGAAAAAACCCGCCTAAGCGGGTTTTAGTGAAGCCATTCACAGTCAGCGTGCGTACATGCCCCACCAGAAAACGTGGCCGAGCAAGCTGATCTGCTCGTCCTGCATCTGTTGGAAGCTGTAATCCTCGTCGGGGTGCTCGTCCCGGTTGAAGCTGCGCAGGCGGATGCCGGTCGGCAGGCGATACACCTGTTTGACCCGCAGTTGACCATTGTGATTGATGGCATACAGGTCGCCATCGATGATATCGCCGATGGCGCATTTACCCGTGTTGACGCCGACGGTGGCGCCGTCACGCAGCACCGGTAGCATGCTGTTGCCACGCACCGTGACACACTTGGCCTGGTCGAACTGCACACCGTTGTGGCGCAAACTGCGCTTGCCGAAACGCAAGCGGGCACGCTCGCTTTCCTCTATCACGAATCTTCCTGATCCTGCTGCCAATTCGACCTCTCGAAGGAAGGGCACGGACACCTCGTCGTCCTCGACGGGTGTTTCATCGTCCCACAAGCTGATATCGCTCAATTCCGCATGGCCTTGGAGGGGCTCAGCAGCACGGGAGTCGCCCAGCTCCAGGCGACCGCGCAATTGATCGGTGCTCACGCCGAAATACTCGGCGATCCTCGAGACGTGCTTGTCCGACGGATCGACGATTTTCTCGCTGAGAATCCGCGACAAGGTGGATTGAGGGACGCCCGTGCGCCGATGCAGCTCCGTCGGGGACAGGCCGTGGCGATCGAGCAATGCTCTGAGTACTGAGGCTACGTTGCGCTTTTGCATAAAATGCATAATGCTCGGGTTTTTCCAGAAATGCAAATGCATGTTCAGCCTGCTGCCCTGCAGTGGCCGACAAAAGCCTGTACCATTGCCGGTTTCGAAATAGCCACCAGACCACTGCTCCAAGGCCCTGAATGTCTGATCTCTCCGCACACACCCCGATGATGCAGCAATACTGGAAGCTGAAAAACCAGCATCCAGACCAGCTGATGTTCTACCGCATGGGCGACTTCTACGAAATCTTCTACGAAGATGCGAAAAAAGCCGCGAAATTGCTGGATATCACCCTGACCGCTCGGGGCCAGTCGGCAGGTCAGTCGATTCCCATGTGCGGGATTCCCTTCCACTCGCTCGAGGGTTATCTGGCCAAGTTGGTCAAGCTCGGCGAGTCGGTGGTGATCTGCGAGCAGATCGGTGACCCGGCCACCAGCAAAGGGCCGGTCGAGCGTCAGGTGGTGCGTATCATCACGCCTGGCACCGTCAGCGACGAGGCTTTGCTGGACGAGCGCCGCGACAACCTGATCGCCGCCGTTCTGGGCGATGAACGCCTGTTCGGGCTGGCAGTGCTGGACATCACCAGCGGCAACTTCGGCGTTCAGGAAATCAAAGGCTGGGAGAATTTGCTGGCCGAGCTGGAGCGTCTGAATCCGGTCGAGCTGCTGATTCCCGACGATTGGCCGCAAGGCCTGCCGGCGGAGAAGCGCCCAGGCGCGCGGCGCCGTGCCCCCTGGGACTTCGATCGCGATTCGGCGCGCAAAAGCCTGTGCCAGCAGTTCGCGACCCAGGACCTGAAAGGCTTCGGCTGCGACAAACTGACCTTGGCCATCGGCGCTGCCGGTTGCCTGCTGACCTACGCCAAGGAGACCCAGCGCACCAGCCTGCCGCACTTGCGCAGCCTGCGCCATGAGCGCATGGACGACACCGTGATCCTCGACGGCGCCAGTCGCCGTAACCTGGAGCTGGACATCAACCTGGCTGGCGGTCGCGACAACACCTTGCAGTCGGTCATCGACCGCTGTCAGACGGCCATGGCCAGTCGCCTGCTCAGTCGCTGGCTGAACCGTCCTCTGCGCGACCTCAAGGTGCTACAGGCGCGCCAGGACTCGATTCGCTGCTTCCTCGATGGCTACCGTTTCGAAAAGCTGCAACCGCAGCTCAAGGAAATCGGTGACATCGAGCGCATCCTCGCGCGGATCGGCCTGCGCAATGCGCGCCCGCGCGACCTGGCGCGACTGCGTGACGCCCTCGGCGCCCTACCAGAATTGCAGAACGCCATGGCCGAACTGGAGGCGCCGCACCTGGCGCGTCTGGCGGCGATCACCGGCACCTACCCCGAGCTGGCGAGCCTGCTCGAACGGGCGATCATCGACAATCCCCCCGCAGTGATCCGTGATGGCGGCGTACTCAAGACCGGCTATGACAGCGAGCTCGACGAACTGCTGGCCATCAGCGAAAACGCCGGGCAATTCCTGATCGACCTTGAAACCCGCGAGAAAGCCCGCACCGGCCTTGCCAACCTGAAGGTGGGTTACAACCGCGTACACGGTTACTTCATCGAGCTGCCAACCAAGCAGGCCGAACAGGCTCCAGCCGACTATATCCGTCGCCAGACGCTCAAGGGTGCCGAACGCTTCATCACGCCTGAACTCAAGACCTTCGAGGACAAAGCGCTGTCGGCCAAGAGTCGCGCCCTGGCACGCGAGAAGATGCTCTACGACGGGCTGCTTGAAACCCTGATCAGCCACCTTGCTCCGCTGCAGGACAGCGCGGCCGCGTTGGCCGAGCTGGACGTGCTGAGCAACCTCGCCGAGCGTGCGCTGAACCTCGACTTGAACTGCCCACGCTTTGTCGACGAGCCGTGCATGCGCATCGAGCAGGGTCGCCACCTGGTGGTCGAGCAAGTGCTGACCACGCCCTTCGTGGCCAATGACCTGGGGTTGGATGATCGCACCCGGATGCTGATCATCACCGGACCGAACATGGGTGGTAAATCCACCTACATGCGCCAGACCGCACTCATCGTGCTGATGGCCCACATCGGTAGCTTTGTCCCAGCCGCGCGCTGCGAGCTGTCGCCAGTGGACCGCATCTTCACCCGCATCGGCTCGAGCGACGACCTCGCCGGCGGTCGTTCGACCTTCATGGTGGAGATGAGCGAAACCGCGAACATTCTGCATAACGCGACCGAGCGCAGCCTGGTACTGATGGACGAGGTGGGCCGCGGTACCAGCACCTTCGATGGCCTCTCCCTGGCATGGGCTGCCGCCGAGCGCTTGGCGCAATTACGCGCCTACACGCTGTTCGCAACCCATTACTTCGAGCTCACCGTATTGCCGGACAGTGAGCCGCTGGTGGCCAACGTGCACCTCAATGCCACTGAGCACAACGAGCGCATCGTCTTCCTGCACCATGTCCTGCCAGGTCCTGCCAGCCAGAGCTACGGCCTGGCAGTGGCGCAGTTGGCAGGCGTGCCGACGCCGGTCATCCAGCGCGCCCGCGAACATCTCGGTCGCTTGGAAACCGCGAGCCTGCCCCACGAACCGCCGATGACTCGGAGCACGCGCGAGCCGCAGGTACCGCACCAGAGCGATCTGTTCGCCAGCCTCCCGCACCCCGCCATCGAGAAGCTGGGCAAGCTGGATCTGGACGACATGACGCCGCGTCAAGCTATCGAAATGCTATATCAACTGAAAAACCTGTTATAACGGCGATCCGCGCAAGCTGGTAGAATCCGCCGCGGTTTGCCGGAGCTGCAGGTTATTAGCCTGGCCAGCAGTCACCGTGAACCGCGCCGCCCTCAAAGGAAGGGTGCGCCGCCGTCGCCTGAGGAGAGAATTAGAAATGACCTTCGTCGTCACCGACAACTGCATCAAATGCAAGTACACCGACTGCGTGGAAGTCTGTCCGGTGGACTGCTTCTACGAAGGCCCGAATTTCCTGGTCATCCACCCGGACGAGTGCATCGACTGCGCACTGTGCGAACCCGAGTGCCCGGCCCAGGCGATCTTCTCCGAAGATGAAGTGCCATCGGGTATGGAGAACTTCCTCGAGCTCAACGCCGAGCTGGCCGAAATCTGGCCGAACATTACCGAGCGTAAGGATCCGCTGCCGGATGCCGAAGAGTGGGATGGCAAGACTGGTAAGATCGCTGATCTGGAGCGTTGATCCACTCGGCGTTGCAGAACGAAAAAAGGCCCGTCAGGGCCTTTTTTGATGTCTCGGATTCGGAATTACACCGGATCGGAGGCTGAATCGCAGACAAAAAAAGGGGCGGTTTGACCCGCCCACATTTTTTCCGTAGTCCCTGCTTGTCCCTTTCATCATCCTGATGAATCGCATCCTGCGATGTCCTTGGCAATCATCCTTGAAAGCCTGCGCCAGTCCGTCGGCGCAGTTCAGATACTACTGTTTTCCCTGAGGGGAGCAACCAGCGCACCTTACAAGATGCTACGACAGCAACACATTTACATACCTATAAACTACTTATAAATCATAGAGTTATAAAAATACCCAAGCTGCAAACGACAATACTTTACTTACACTACGCATGAAGGCTTACAGCTTTGGTAAGTGATCTCCTACAGCCCAAACTGCAAAGCGACCAGCATGAAACATTTCCATCGCCCACAAAAATGCCCCGGACTCAGCGGGGCATTGTCGACTGGCCAGCAGGCGGTTACTGGAACAACGATTCGCTGGAGAGCCCATTCTTCTCAAGAATTTCACGCAGTCGCTTGAGACCTTCGACCTGAATCTGGCGAACCCGCTCCCGGGTCAGACCAATTTCCAAGCCAACATCCTCCAGCGTACTGCTCTCGTGGCCACGCAGGCCGAAGCGGCGGATCACGACTTCACGCTGTTTGTCGGTGAGTTCGCCCAGCCATTGGTCGATGCTCTGGGAGAGGTCATCATCTTGCAGCAGTTCGCAAGGATCGGTGGGGCGGTCATCGGTGAGCGTATCGAGCAGGGTTTTGTCCGAATCAGGGCCCAGTGATACGTCTACAGAGGAAACTCGCTCGTTGAGGCCCAGCATGCGCTTGACCTCGGCCACCGGCTTTTCCAACAACCCCGCGATTTCCTCTGGGGATGGCTCGTGATCGAGCTTCTGGGTAAGCTCGCGCGCCGCCCGAAGATACACGTTGAGCTCTTTGACCACGTGGATCGGAAGACGAATGGTGCGGGTCTGGTTCATGATCGCCCGCTCGATGGTTTGGCGAATCCACCACGTGGCGTACGTGGAGAAACGGAACCCACGCTCGGGGTCGAACTTCTCGACCGCGCGGATAAGGCCCAGGTTGCCCTCTTCGATGAGATCCAGGAGCGAAAGACCACGATTGACGTAACGCCGAGCGATCTTCACCACCAAACGCAGATTGCTCTCGATCATGCGCTTGCGACCTGCAGGATCACCCTTCTGGGAAAGACGCGCGAAATGCACCTCTTCTTCAGGAGAGAGCAGCGGTGAAAAACCGATTTCGTTGAGGTACAGCTGCGTAGCGTCGAGCGCACGGCTGTAATCGATGTACTTGTGCTGTTTAAGCGATGAGCCGGACTTGGCCCTGGTCCGAACCGGAGGTACTACAGGTTCGTCTGACACCACATCCGTTTCCAAAACGATGCCTGTCTCCATCACTAGGAGGTCATCGTCGATGTCAAACTCCGGCGCTTCTTTGCTGAGAGCCATTGTTATAGTCCTTTGCTGAGTTCGAACCTCAGACTCTAGCGTCACCTGATTCCCTGGCAGCGCTAAAGCCTGTCCCCGTTACGTCCTCAGGAACAGGCTGGTGCAACAATCAACGGCGTGGCAGAAATTGTAGAGGGTCGACGGGTTTGCCCTGGCGGCGAATCTCGAAATGCAGCTTTACCCGATCAGTGCCTGTGGACCCCATTTCCGCGATCGTCTGCCCTGCCTTGACCTGCTGCCCCTCCCGAACCACGAGCCTGCGGTTATGGCCGTAGGCACTGACGTAGGTATCGTTGTGCTTGATGATGATGAGCTCGCCGTAGCCCCTCAAACCGCTCCCGGCGTAAACCACAGCACCGTCAGATGCAGCAAAAACAGGCTGTCCCAAATCCCCGGCGATATCAATGCCTTTATTCAAACTACCGTTTGAAGCAAATTTTCCAATCAACACGCCATTGGCCGGCCAGGTCCAGCCACCGACAGCACGTTCAGCCGCTGGCACCTGGGTCACGACTGGGGCAGTGGCAACAGAGGGGGCAGTTGCCGACTTGTCACGATTTGTTGCTGGAGAAGAGGATGCGCCGACAGGACGCCGAGTGACCGTGGTACGGCTCGACGAGGATGGGCCTGAAGTGACTACCGTGGTACTGCCACCAGAGCCGCTGCTGAAGCGAATCGGCTGACCAGGACGAATGGTGTAAGGCGGCGCGATACCGTTGCGCGCGGCCAGCTCTTTGTAATCCCAGCCATAACGGAAAGCGATGGAGAACAAGGTGTCACCCGGCTTGACCACATACTGGCCGGACGTCACGGTGGGACGCTTGGGCGCCGCGCTATTGCGATCGACCACCCGGGCGCCACTGGAACCGGTGCTGGAGCATCCCGCCAGCAGGGTTCCCATGGCCAGCGCAATCACCAGTAGCTTGAAACCCGACCAATCCTTGCGCTGCCGAATGATTGTGTGACCCACCCGCGCTCCCCTCATGGTGCCGAAATCTGGATAAGACGATATGCAATATTGTTGCAATTATAACCGAGGCCAGCGTGATTGGCTGCTGCGCTCACGCGTGCGGCAATTGTAAGTGGGATTGCCTCATCCCGCCTGATAGACAGGCAGGCGCCGCAAGAATTCGTTACGGATGCAAATATTGACGATTCGACGCTGGCCCTCAGGCCAGCGGTCCATTGAGCAAAGGCACGAAACGCACAGCGCCCAGCGCCCGTCGAGAGAAACCGTGCTCCTCACGCACGATGAGCAGCAGTTGCTGAGCCTCCCCCGCTGGACCGACCGGAATCACCAGACGGCCACCCGGTGCCAACTGATCGAGCAGCGCCTGCGGCACTTCCGCTGCCACTGCGGTGACGATGATGCCGTTATAGGGCGCCAAAGCAGGCCAGCCCTCGCACCCATCCCCCCAACGGAACACCACGTTGCGCAGGTTCAACTCGACCAGTCGCTCCTTGGCGCGATCCTGCAGCACCTTGATGCGCTCGACCGAAAATACTCGCTCCACCAACTGCGCCAGAATGGCAGTCTGATAGCCCGAACCGGTGCCAATTTCCAGCACCTTGTCCAGCGGGCCGGCCTCGAGCAGCAATTCGCTCATGTGCGCAACCATGAATGGCTGAGAGATCGTCTGATTATGGCCGATAGGCAGCGCGGTATCTTCGTAGGCCCGGTGCGCCAGGGCTTCGTCGACGAACAGATGGCGCGGTGTGCGGCGGATCGTCTCGAGCACTTGCGTGTTGGACACGCCCTCTTCGTACAGGCGCTGAATCAGCCGCTCGCGGGTACGCTGCGAGGTCATGCCGATACCGCCGCGGCGTTGCAGATCGTCCTGATCGCGCATCAGAGCAAGCCCTCCAGCCAGCTCTCCAGGCCTTCGAAAACCTCATTGAAGGTTCGATCCAACTGCAACGGGGTAATGGAGACGTAGCCCTGCATCACCGCATGGAAATCGGTGCCCGGACCACCATCCTCGGCGTCACCGACCGCTGCGATCCAATAGCCCTCCTTGCCCCGTGGGTTGATCACCTGGGTCGGGACTGCCGCACGCGCACGATGACCCAGGCGGGTCAGGCGCACACCACGGATATGCTCCAGCGGCAGATTGGGAATGTTGACGTTGAGCACGGTGCGTGGCGGCAGTTGCAGACGCGACTGCGCCTCCACGACCCGTCGAGCCACATGGGCCGCCGTCGGCAAGTTGTCTGGCTGGCGCGACAACAGGGAGAACGCCAGCGACGTACCGCCGAGAAAGCGTCCCTCCAGCGCAGCGCCGACCGTACCGGAATACAGCACGTCGTCCCCCAGGTTCGCGCCCAGGTTAATGCCGGACACCACCATGTCAGGGGTTTCTGGCAACAGGCCGTTGATCCCCAAGTGAACGCAATCGGTCGGCGTGCCGTTGAGGCTGATGAAGCCGTTGCCCAGCCGCGTGGGGTGCAGCGGGCGGTCGAGCGTCAGCGAACTGCCAGCACCGCTCTTGTCTTGGTCCGGGGCGATCACCGTGCATTGGGCATGATCCTTGAGCGCATCGTAGAGCGCAGCGAGGCCGGGAGCGGTGACACCGTCGTCGTTGGAAATCAGAATACGCATGGGCTGTCCGTCTGCCCTGCCGGCACCAGATCCACAAGCTCGCGCACCACGACGGTGGCGAAGCATCCGGCCGGAAGGACGAATTCCAGTTGCAGGATATCAGGCTCGGGATAATGCCACGTCAGGCGCGCAATAGGGAGCCGCAGTATGCGCCGTTCGTGATCCAGTCCCGCCTTGCCCAGCCACTGACACAGCGCCGGTTGCCGTGCACCGACGGCGCTTTCCAGCGCCGCCACGGCGTCGCGAGTGGGCGGCAGCCCTGCGCCCCACATCGGTCCAGTGGGATGCAGATCCAGAACGGCCAGCCTTGGATCAGAACATTCCGCTTCGTTCGCCGGAAAGAAACTACGGCTATCGGTAAATGCCAGCAGGTCACCGACCTGAGCGAGGTTCCAGGTCCCCTCGGTCACTCGCGCAGCCAGCACCTGATTGAACAGATAACTGCGCGCCGTGGAGAGCAACCGCGAACGCACGTTGCGCTGTTCCGGCAACGCTTCGCGAGCGGCCCAGCTCAGGGCGTCGTGGACATTGCCACCGGCATGACCAAAGCGCTGGCTACCGAAATAATTCGGCACGCCATGCGTCTTGATCCGTTCCAGACGCGCATCCAGCGCCGAATGATCGGCATCGAGCGCCGTGAGCCGCAACCTGAAACCATTGGCCGAATGCGCGCCACGCTGCAGCTTGCGCTGATGGCGAACCCGCTCGAGCACCCGCAGGCTCTCATCCTCGGCCCGGGACAGGTCCGGGTCGGCCTTGCCCGGCAGGTGAAGACTGAACCACTGGCGGGTCAAGGCCTGGCGATCTTTCAGCCCGGCATAGCTGATGGCACGCAACGGCACGCCTGCGGCACGAGCCAGGCGGCGAGCCGCCTCCTCGGTATTGAGCTCACGCTTTTCCACCCACAGCCACAGGTGCTCGCCCTGGCCAGACAGGGGAATGTCCAAGACTTCGTCGACTTGAAAGTCTTCGGCGGTCGCCTTGAGCACCGCGCAGCCCAGGGCCTCGCCGCTGGCGCGCGGGCCCAGCAGTTCCAATTCGGTCATGAGGCCAGCAGCAGGGCGACCGCATGCACGGCGATCCCCTCCTCCCGCCCGGTGAAGCCCAGCTTCTCGGTGGTGGTGGCCTTGACGTTGACCTGGTCGAGTTCGACCTGCAGGTCTTCGGCGATCAACTGGCGCATGGTCTCGATGTGCGGCGCCATCTTCGGCGCCTGGGCGACGATGGTGGCGTCGACGTTACCGACCTTCCAGCCCTTGGCCTGCACGACGGCGAGGACGTGACGCAACAGCACGCGGCTGTCCGCCCCTTTGAATTGCGGGTCGGTATCGGGAAAGTGTTTGCCGATGTCGCCCAACGCAGCCGCGCCGAGCAAGGCATCGCTCAGGGCATGCAGCAGCACGTCGCCATCGGAATGGGCCAGCAGGCCGTATTTATGGGCAATACGCACCCCACCCAAGGTAATGAAATCACCGTCGGCAAAACGGTGCACATCGTAGCCGTGGCCAATACGCATAGAAAGACGCCCTGATTGAGTCAGGGCGGGATTCTACCTGTATTTGCAGCCGCAGGCTGCTCGGAAACGGCACGCTGCAAGCTACAAGCTACAAGCTACAAGCTACAAGAAGCCAAGCCTAGCGCGGGCTGCTTCTCTCTTGCAGCTTGCCGCTTGCCGCTGCTTTTCATCCGTGCAAGGCACGGGCGTGATGGCGCAGGTGGTCATCGATGAAGCTGGCGATGAAGTAGTAGCTGTGGTCATAGCCCGGTTGCAGGCGCAGGGTCAGGGCATGCCCGGCCTTGCGAGCGGCCTGCTCGAGCGCCTGGGGCTTGAGCTGTTTGTCGAGGAAATCGTCACGATCGCCCTGATCGACCAGCAGCGGCGGGCAGTCGCTCGACTCTGCCAGCAAGACGCTGGCGTCCCACTCGCGCCAGCGCGAGCGGTCTTCGCCCAGGTAGCGGGAGAAGGCCTTCTCGCCCCAGGGGCAGTCCATGGGATTACTGATCGGCGAGAACGCCGAAATCGAGCGATAGCGCCCCGGATTGCGCAGCGCACACACCAACGCGCCGTGCCCGCCCATGGAATGACCACTGATGCTGCGCTGCTCGGAGGCCGGGAAATGCGCCTCGATCAAGGCCGGCAACTCATGCACCACGTAGTCGTGCATCCGGTAATGCTGAGCCCATGGCTGCTGGGTGGCATTGAGGTAGAAACCGGCACCGAGGCCGAAGTCCCAGGCCCCATCAGGGTCGCCCGGCACCTGCTCGCCACGCGGGCTGGTATCCGGCGCGACGATGATCAACCCCAGTTCGGCGGCCAGGCGCTGGGCGCCGGCCTTCTGCATGAAGTTCTCGTCGGTGCAGGTCAGGCCACTGAGCCAGTACAGCACCGGCAGTTTCCCGCCCAGCTCAGCCTGAGGAGGCAGATAGACGGCGAATACCATGTCGCAGCCCAGCACTTTGGACGTGTGCCGATAGCGCTTGTGCCAGCCGCCGAAGCTTTTTTGACAGGAGATGTTTTCCAGGCTCATGGCTGACCTCAGAAGTGGATCACGCTGCGAATGCTCTTGCCTTCATGCATCAGGTCGAAGGCTTTGTTGATGTCTTCCAGACCCATGGTATGGGTGATGAAGGTGTCCAGCGGAATTTCGCCCTTTTCGGACATTTCCACGTAGCTCGGCAGCTCGCTGCGGCCGCGCACGCCGCCGAACGCCGAGCCGCGCCAGACGCGCCCGGTGACCAACTGGAATGGCCGGGTGGCGATTTCCTGGCCAGCGCCAGCGACACCGATGATCACCGACTCGCCCCACCCTTTGTGGCAGCATTCCAGCGCCGCACGCATCAACTGGACATTGCCGATGCACTCGAAGGAGAAGTCGACACCACCATCGGTGAGATCGACGATCACTTCCTGGATCGGACGATCGTATTCCTTGGGGTTGATGCAATCAGTGGCGCCCAACTGGCGAGCGATCTCGAACTTGGCCGGGTTGATGTCGATCGCGATGATGCGCGAGGCCTTGGCCTTCACCGCACCGATGATTGCCGACAGACCAATGCCGCCCAGACCAAAGACGGCCACGGTATCACCCGGTTTGACCTTGGCAGTGTTCAGTACCGCGCCGATACCCGTGGTTACGCCGCAGCCCAGCAGGCAGACCTTCTCCAGCGGAGCCTCCTTCTGGATCTTGGCCACCGAGATCTCCGGCAGCACGGTGTACTCGGAGAAGGTCGAGGTGCCCATGTAGTGGAACAGCTGCTGGCCTTTGTAGCTGAAGCGAGTGGTGCCGTCCGGCATGAGGCCCTTGCCTTGCGTGGCACGGATGGCCTGACACAAGTTGGTCTTGCCGGAGAGACAGAATTTGCATTTGCCGCACTCAGGCGTGTACAGCGGAATGACATGATCGCCCACGGCAACCGAAGTGACACCCTCACCTACCGCCTCGACGATGGCGCCGCCTTCGTGGCCAAGGATCGAGGGGAAAATACCTTCCGGATCCGCGCCGGAGAGGGTATAGGCGTCGGTGTGGCAAACGCCACTGGCCACCACGCGCAGCAGCACTTCGCCCGCCTTGGGCATGGCCACGTCGACTTCGACGATTTCCAGGGGTTTCTTCGCTTCGAAGGCAACGGCAGCGCGGGACTTGATCATCAGGCTCTCCAACAGAGTTCTATTGAGAGAGACAGTGTAATTCACCACCTTTTGATAAATAATCCCAGCACTAGCAAAACATTATTGCCATGCAGGGATAATCAATGAGCAGCCGCTGGGAAGGGATCGATGAATTCGTAGCCGTTGCAGAGGCCGGGCAATTCACCGCAGCGGCCGAGCGCTTGGGTGTGTCTTCTTCACATATCAGTCGACAGATCGTCCGACTGGAAGAGCGTCTACAGACCCGCCTGCTGTATCGCAGCACGCGGCGAGTGACCCTGAGCGAAGCCGGGCAAACCTTTCTACAGCACTGTCAGCGCCTGCAGGACGGACGTGAAGAGGCGCTGCGAGCGATGGGCGATCTGGCCAGCGAACCCAAGGGCTTGCTGCGCATGACGTGCGCCGTGGCCTATGGCGAACGCTTCATCGTGCCGCTGGTGACACGCTTCATGGCGCGCTACCCACAGTTGCGGGTGGACGTGGAATTGAGCAACCGTACCCTCGACCTGCTACACGAAGGCATGGACCTGGCCATCCGCCTGGGTCGCCTGCAGGACTCCAGGCTGATCGCCACGCGGTTGGCACCGCGGCGCATGTACCTGTGTGCCTCGCCGGCCTATCTCGAGCGCTATGGCCGTCCCCACAGCCTGTCGGAACTGGCCCGACACAATTGCCTGGTCGGCAGTTCAGACCTGTGGGTGCTGCAGCAGGATGGACGAGAAATCAGCCAGCGCGTGCAAGGCAACTGGCGCTGCAACAGCGGTCAAGCAGTGCTGGACGCAGCGCTACAGGGCATGGGGCTGTGCCAACTGCCGGACTACTATGTGCTCGAACATCTGCACAGCGGCGCGCTGGTGTCACTGTTGCAGGCGCACCAACCACCGAATACCGCCGTGTGGGCGCTGTACCCGCAGCAGCGGCATCTCTCGCCGAAGGTTCGACGATTGGTGGATTACTTGAAAGAGGCGTTGGCGGGATTACCGGAGTATCGACAAGACTGACGCACGGCGTTTGGAGCGCAGGCGCCTCAGCGCCGACCAGCCCAGCGCTGGCGCAACCATTCCAGATCCTCCGGGCGAGTGACCTTGATATTGTCACTGCGCCCTTCGACCAGGCGTGGAGCCAGCCCGGCCCACTCGACGGCGGACGCTTCGTCGGTCACCGCCACATCCGCGACCAGACACTCGGCCAGTGCACGATGCAGCAGACCGAGCCTGAACATTTGCGGTGTATAGGCTTGCCACACGGTACTGCGATCAATCGTGGCACTGACGCGGCCTTGGGCGTCAGCACGCTTGAGGGTGTCGCGAGCCGGTACAGCCAGCAGCCCGCCGACAGGATCGTCAGCCAGTTCCGACAGCAGTTTGTCCAGGTCACTGCGAGCCAAGTTCGGCCTGGCCGCATCATGTACCAACACCCAGTCATCATCGGCAGCGCCTTGCGCATGCAACAGCAGCAACGCATTGAGCACCGAATCGGCACGCTCGCGCCCGCCTGTCGCGCGGCGAATGCGCGGGTCGTGAGCGCAGGGCAAGCCTGGCCAGAAGGGGTCGTCTTCGGCAACGCTGACCACCACGCCCTTGAGCATCGGGTGGCTGAGAAAACAGTCGAGGCTATGCTCGAGGAGTGTCTGCCGAGCCAGTTGCAGATACTGCTTGGGACGGTCGGCAGCCATGCGGGCACCAACGCCCGCGGCAGGAATCACGGCCCAGAAGGCCGGCGTCTGTTGGGTCATTTCTGTGGCAACTGGTAGAGGGTTTCGCCCTCCTTCACCATTCCCAATTCGTGGCGAGCCCGTTCTTCCACGGTTTCCATACCTTTCTTCAACTCCAGCACTTCAGCGTCGAGCACGCGATTGCGCTCCAGCAGCCGCTCATTTTCAGCATGCTGGTCGGCGATCTGCTGCTGCAACTCGGCCACTTGCGCCAGACTGCCATTGCCTACCCACAGGCGATACTGCAAGCCTGCAAGCAGCAACAGCAGAACGAGGAACAACCAATAGGGACTGCGCATGAAGGTATCCAGGATAAAAGGCCGCCGCAGGCCGCAGCGAGCTTCCGATAGCACGAAGCCTGGCCGAGGCCAGGCTTCGATGACAGAAACCAGTCTGAAAGCGCTGAACGCTCAGTAAGAGCGTTCAGACAGCCACGGCTGCTGCCTTTTTACCATCTCTCGCTCAGCCGCGAAACTCGGCGCGGCCACGGTAGACGGCCTTGGCACCCAATTGTTCCTCGATACGCAGCAACTGGTTGTACTTCGAGACGCGGTCGGAGCGGCACAGCGAGCCGGTCTTGATCTGGCCAGCGGCAGTGCCCACAGCCAGGTCGGCGATGGTGGAGTCTTCGGTCTCACCGGAACGGTGCGAAATAACCGCAGTGTACCCAGCAGCCTTGGCCATCTGGATGGCTTCCAGGGTTTCGGTCAGCGAGCCGATCTGGTTGAACTTGATCAGGATCGAGTTACCGATGCCTTTCTCGATGCCTTCCTTGAGGATCTTGGTGTTGGTCACGAACAGGTCGTCGCCGACCAGCTGCACCTTGGCGCCGATCTTGTCGGTGAGGATTTTCCAGCCCGCCCAATCGGACTCGTCCAGGCCGTCTTCGATCGAGATGATCGGGAAGCGCTCGGTGAGACCTTTGAGGTAATCGGCGAAGCCTTCGGCGTCGAACGACTTGCCTTCACCGGACAGGTTGTACTTGCCGTCTTCGTAGAACTCGGAAGCGGCGCAGTCCAGGGCCAGGGTCACATCGGTGCCGAGGGTGTAGCCCGCTTTCTCGACTGCTTCGGCGATGGCGGCCAGTGCATCTTCGTTCGAGGCCAGGTTCGGGGCGAAGCCACCTTCGTCACCCACGGCGGTGCTCAGACCACGGGCCTTGAGCACGGCCTTGAGGTGGTGGAAGATCTCGGTACCCATGCGCAGACCGTCGGAGAAGGTCTTGGCGCCGACCGGCTGGACCATGAACTCCTGAATGTCGACGTTGTTGTCGGCGTGCTCGCCGCCATTGATGATGTTCATCATCGGCACCGGCATGGAGTACTGGCCTGGGGTGCCATTGAGGTTGGCGATGTGCGCGTACAGCGGCAGGTCCTGGTCCTGTGCAGCGGCCTTGGCGGCCGCCAGCGACACGGCGAGGATGGCATTGGCGCCGAGTTTTGCTTTGTTCTCGGTGCCGTCGAGTTCGATCATCGCACGGTCGAGTGCTTTCTGGTCGCAAGGGTCCTTGCCCAGCAACAGATCACGGATCGGACCGTTGATATTGCCGACGGCTTTGAGCACACCCTTGCCCAGGTAACGGCTCTTGTCGCCATCACGCAGCTCGAGCGCTTCGCGCGAGCCGGTGGAAGCACCGGACGGCGCACAGGCGCTGCCGATGATGCCGTTGTCGAGCAGTACATCGGCTTCCACGGTGGGGTTGCCACGCGAGTCGAGAACTTCACGACCTTTGATGTCGACGATCTTTGCCATTGTTGTAAGCACTCCAGAATTGACGAAAACAACGCAGCTTGAGGAATTCTTGCCTTGCGCCAGGCGGACATGCGATCGGCAGGCCGGGCCAAGGACGCCTCCGACCGGCAGGTCGGAGGCGGAACGGGCGGTACTTTACCCGAGAAATGGGTTTTACGCGGTTTCTACCGTCGGAAAACTCTTCACCAGGTCGTCCAGTTGCTTGAGCTGCGCCAGGAACGGCTCCAGTTTGTCCAGACGAAGCGCGCAAGGGCCATCGCACTTGGCGTTGTCAGGATCCGGGTGCGCCTCAAGGAACAGTCCGGCCAGGCCCTGGCTCATGCCCGCCTTGGCCAGGTCGGTGACCTGGGCACGACGGCCACCGGCCGAGTCGGCGCGACCGCCTGGGGTCTGCAGCGAATGGGTGACGTCGAAGAACACCGGGTACTCGAACTGCTTCATGATGCCGAAGCCGAGCATGTCGACCACCAGGTTGTTGTAGCCGAAGCTCGAACCACGCTCGCACAGAATGAGCTGATCGTTGCCGGCCTCCACGCACTTGGCGAGGATGTGCTTCATCTCGTGCGGCGCCAGGAACTGCGCCTTCTTGATGTTGATCACCGCGCCGGTCTTGGCCATGGCCACCACCAGGTCGGTCTGGCGCGAGAGAAACGCCGGCAACTGGATGATGTCGCAGACCTTGGCTACCGGTTCACACTGGTAGGGCTCGTGCACATCGGTGATCACCGGCACGTCGAAGGTGCGCTTGATCTCTTCGAAGATCTTCAGCCCCTCTTCCATGCCCGGGCCTCGATAGGACGTGACCGAGGAGCGGTTGGCCTTGTCGAAGCTGGCCTTGAACACATACGGGATACCGAGTTTCTCGGTCACCCGTACATACGCTTCGCAGACCTTCAGAGCCAGGTCACGGGACTCCAGAACGTTCATGCCGCCGAACAGGACGAACGGCTTGTCGTTGGCGATCTCGATGTTGCCGACGCGAATGATCTTCTGGGTCATGGATCAGGCCTTGTTCTTCTGCTTCAGGGCAGCCTTGACGAAACCACTGAACAGCGGGTGGCCGTCGCGCGGGGTCGAGGTGAACTCCGGGTGGAACTGACAAGCGACGAACCATGGGTGATCCTTGGACTCGACCACTTCGACCAGTGCGCCATCTTCGGAACGACCGGAAACCACCAGACCCGCCTCAACCAATTGCGGCAGCAGGTTGTTGTTCACTTCGTAGCGGTGGCGGTGACGCTCGGTGATCACGTCCTTGCCGTAGCAATCGTGCACGTTGGAGCCGGCCGCCAGTTGGCAGTCCTGCGCGCCCAGGCGCATGGTGCCGCCCAGGTCGGAGGCTTCGCTGCGGGTTTCGACTGCACCGGTGGCATCGGCCCACTCGGTGATCAAGCCCACGACCGGGTGGCCGCTGTTGCGATCGAACTCGGTGGAGTTGGCATCCTTCCAGCCCATCACGTTACGGGCGAACTCGATCACGGCCACCTGCATCCCCAGGCAGATGCCCAGGTACGGCACCTTGTTCTCACGGGCGTACTGCACCGCAGTGATCTTGCCTTCCACGCCGCGCAGGCCAAAACCGCCCGGTACCAGAATGGCATCGGCGCCTTCGAGCAGGCGGGTGCCCTGGTTCTCGATGTCTTCGGAATCGATGTAGCGCAGGTTGACCTTGGTGCGATTGGTGATGCCGGCGTGGCTCATCGCTTCGATCAGCGACTTGTAAGCATCCAGCAGTTCCATGTACTTGCCGACCATGGCGATGGTGACTTCGTGCTCAGGGTTGAGCTTGGCATCTACCACCTTGTCCCACTCGGACAGATCGGCACCGTTGCACTGCAAGCCGAAGCGCTCGACGACGAAATCGTCCAGCCCCTGGGCATGCAGCACGCCTGGGATCTTGTAGATGGTGTCGACGTCTTCCAGAGAGATCACCGCGCGCTCTTCAACGTTGGTGAACAGGGCGATCTTGCGACGCGAAGACGCATCGACCGGATGGTCGGAGCGGCAGATCAGGACGTCAGGCTGCAGGCCAATGGAGCGCAGCTCCTTCACCGAGTGCTGGGTCGGCTTGGTCTTGGTCTCGCCGGCCGTGGCGATGTAGGGCACCAGGGTCAGGTGCATCAGCATGGCGCGCTTGGAGCCCACTTCGACGCGCAACTGGCGAATCGCTTCGAGGAACGGTTGCGACTCGATGTCGCCCACGGTACCGCCGATTTCCACCAGGGCCACGTCGGCATCGCCGGCACCCTTGATGATGCGGCGCTTGATCTCGTCGGTGATGTGCGGAATGACCTGGATGGTGGCGCCCAGATAATCACCACGGCGCTCCTTGCGCAGCACGTGCTCGTAGATACGGCCGGTGGTGAAGTTGTTGTTCTGGGTCATGGTGGTGCGGATGAACCGCTCGTAGTGGCCCAGGTCGAGGTCGGTCTCGGCGCCATCCTGGGTGACGAATACTTCACCGTGCTGGAACGGGCTCATGGTCCCCGGATCGACGTTGATATACGGGTCCAGCTTGAGCATGGTGACCTTGAGCCCCCGCGCTTCCAGGATGGCCGCCAGGGAAGCCGAGGCAATGCCTTTCCCCAATGAAGAAACAACACCGCCCGTGACGAATATGTAGCGCGTCATGAAAAACCCTAGAAGTCTGCGTTAAGGCGGTCAGCGCCGCCGGAGAAAGCGAAGGAAGGCCGAAGCCCCCGATCACCTGCGTCAATCACAGTGCATCTCGAACAACTGCCGCGTCTGTACAGACCGGGGTATCCCCAGTGTGGAGTTCGCTCGTCATTTTAAGAATCAGCCCAGCAAAAAACTGCTTGGTAATCGGCAACCGCTGTGATTTCGAGGAAGCCACAGAAGTTGTATCAAGAAGGGAGGGTAGTCTACCGGAATGTCGGCATCAGCTCAAACCTTGCACGCGGCCCGGCGGCTGCCACTGCAGTTGCCAGTCGCTCTGCACAAGCTCCGGCAGGTTGGCCACGGCCAGCAGGCGCGGGCCTTGATAGAGTAGCGGCAGGCGTTGGCGGACGAAGTGCGGAAGCTGGCGCTCATTGAGCAGACGCTTGAGATCGCGCTCGCCACGCCCGGGCACATTCAGCCGCTCGCCGCCCTGGCGATAGGCAATGCGCAGCCCTTCGGGCGGCTTTGCCCCCTGCAGCCAAACCATACCATTGCCAGGCAGGATCAACGGCTGATCGGGATCAAGCCAATACCATTGGCCTGACTTCCATTGACGCCAATCATCGGCCAGCCACCAGAGCCGCCCGTGGCTGCGCTGCAACTCGCCATCGGTCAGGCGCCAGATCGGCTGGGCATCAGGCGCAGCGTCGCGCAGCGCGTTCCAACCGGCCCAGTGCCTGGCGTCAGGCGGCCGGGTACGGCGACTGAGCCAGTACTGCAACGCATTGCGCTGGCGCGCCGGCGACAACGCACGCACGGCGTCCAGATCCAGAGACGCGAGCCCCAGCCAAGCGAAGGGCGCGCCCTGCTCGGCCGAACGCAAATCCTCGGCAGCCAGTTCATCGAGCAGCCCCAGCGCCTCGCCCAGGTGCTCGGCACTGCGGGCCATCTGCTGACTGGCTTGCGGCCAACGCTGGCGCAGTTGCGGCATCACCTGAGCCCGCAGGTAGTTGCGCGAAAATCCGACGTCCTGATTCGACGGGTCGTCGATCCAGCTCAACCCCTGCGCCTCGGCGTAACGCTGCAAGTGCTCGCGTGAGTCGGCCAGCAGCGGCCTGACCAACCTCCCCTGCCCCAACGTCCGCGACGACGGCATGGCCGTCATCCCACGCAAACCCGCCCCACGCAGGAGCCTGAACAGCAGGGTCTCGGCCTGATCGTCGAGGTGCTGGCCAGTGAACAGGACATCGCCCGGGCCAAGGCGACTGGCCAACGCGGCGTAGCGCGCGTCGCGTGCAGCCTGCTCCAGGCTGGCACCCACTGCGACCACCACTGGGATGACCTCCAATTCGACGCCCAGGGCATCGCACACAGCGCGACAGTGCTCGGGCCAGGCATTGGCGGCAGTCTGCAGACCATGGTGAATGTGCAGGGCGCGCAAGGGCGGCGCAGGATGACGACGACAGTGAGCCGCCAGGCGATGAAGCAGAACGGTCGAGTCGAGTCCGCCAGAGAAGGCGACAAACCAGGTGGGGGCGTTGAGCCAGGGGGTGAGGTCGAGCATCACAGCCTCACAAGGGGCGCATGGCGCCCCCGGGATCCTATCAGAGACCGTAGCTCATCAGGCGATCGTAGCGGCGCTTGAGCAGGGCGTCCTGGTCAAGCTTGCCCAGCATGCCCAATTGCTCGAGCAGGTCGGCACGGATGCTGGCGGCCATGGCAGCCGGGTCACGGTGGGCGCCGCCCAGCGGTTCGCCGATCACTTTGTCGACGATGTTCAGGCTCTTCAGGCGCTCTGCGGTGATGCCCATGGCTTCAGCAGCGTCTGCGGCTTTGTCGGCGGTCTTCCACAGGATCGAGGCACAGCCTTCCGGCGAAATGACCGAGTAGGTGGAGTACTGCAGCATGTTGAGTTGGTCGCACACGCCGATGGCCAGCGCGCCGCCCGAACCACCCTCACCGATCACGGTGGCGATGATCGGCGTTTTCAGACGCGCCATGACCCGCAGGTTCCAGGCAATCGCTTCGCTCTGGTTGCGCTCTTCGGCGTCGATGCCGGGATAAGCGCCCGGGGTGTCGATGAAGGTCAGGATCGGCATCTTGAAGCGTTCGGCCATCTCCATCAGACGGCACGCCTTGCGGTAGCCCTCCGGACGCGGCATGCCGAAGTTGCGCCGCACCTTTTCCCGCACCTCACGACCTTTCTGGTGACCGATGACCATCACCGGTTTGCCGTCCAGGCGCGCGGTGCCGCCAACGATGGCAGCGTCATCGGAGAAATGACGGTCGCCGTGCAATTCCTCGAACTCGGTGAAGATGTGCTCGATGTAGTCGAGGGTGTAAGGACGACGCGGGTGACGCGCCAGGCGCGCGATCTGCCAGCTGGTCAGGTTGCCGAAGATACTTTCGGTCAGGGTGCTGCTCTTGTCTTGCAGACGGGCAATTTCATCGCTGATGTTCAGCGAGTTGTCGTTGCCAACCAGGCGCAGGCCTTCGATCTTGGCTTGCAGGTCGGCAATCGGCTGTTCGAAATCGAGAAAATTCGGGTTCATAGGCATCCGTCTTGGGTCTACGGCCAGGCGGCCGGCCGGTTGATCCGTTTTGGCGCCATACCTTACGGGATCTGGCGCCTTGAGGTCGAGATTAAAATACGTCGTTTCAACGGTATTGCAGGAAGACGTTCTCACGCCCGAACTGGTCACGCAGTGTCTGAATCAAGCCATCAGCGGGGTCGATCGACCATTCGTCGCCAAACTGCAGCATGGCCTTGGCGTCGCTGCCGGTGTACTCGAGGGTGATCGGGCAGCCACCGCGATGACGCGTGATCAGCTCACCCAGCCACGTCAGGCGATCCCCCTTGAGCGCCTCATGGGCAATTTTCAGGCGCAGGCTCTCGGCCAGCTTGGTGCGCGCGTCTTCGAGCGTCATCACCTGCTTGACCCGCAGCCGCAGGCCACCGGAGAAGTCATCGTTGCTGACCTCGCCCTCGACCACCACCATTGCGTCGTTTTGCAGCAGCGCCTGGGCGGCCATGAAGGCGTCGGCGAACAGCGAGGCTTCGATGCGCCCGGAGCGATCATCGAGGGTGACGAAGCCCATCTTGTCGCCTTTCTTGTTCTTCATGACCCGCAGGGCAATGATCATCCCAGCGATGGTCTGGGTCTCGCGCGACGGCTTGAGATCGACGATGCGCTGGCGGGCGAAGCGGCGGATCTCGGCTTCGTATTCATCGATCGGGTGACCGGTGAGGTAAAGCCCGAGGGTGTCCTTTTCGCCTTTCAGACGCTCCTTGAGCGTCAGGTCGCGCACCCTGTGGTGGTTGCCATAAACGTCGGAGTCTTCTTCGACGAACAGCCCGCCAAACAGGTCGATGTGACCGCTGTCGGCGGTGCGTGCGGTCTGCTCGGCCGCCTTGATCGCCTCTTCAAGCGCCGAGAGCAACACGGCGCGGTTGCGGTCGATGTTGGCGTGGTAGGCCTTGATCTCGTCATGGAAGTGCGGACCGAGACGGTCGAGCGCACCGCTGCGGATCAAGGCGTCGAGGGTGCGCTTGTTGATGCGCTTGAGGTCCACGCGGGCGCAGAAATCGAACAAGTCCTTGAACGGCCCGCCCTCGGCGCGCGCCTCGACGATGGCTTCCACCGGCCCCTCGCCCACGCCTTTGATCGCACCCAGGCCATAGACGATGCGCCCGTCCTCGTTAACGGTGAACTTGAAGTCGGAAAAATTCACGTCCGGGGCGTCGAGGCGCAGCTTCATGCTGCGTACTTCCTCGACCAGCACCACCACCTTGTCGGTGTTGTGCATATCCGCCGACAGCACCGCCGCCATGAACGGCGCCGGGTAGTGGGTCTTGAGCCAGGCGGTCTGGTAAGAAACCAGGCCATAGGCAGCGGAGTGAGACTTGTTGAAACCGTAGCCGGCGAACTTCTCTACCAGGTCAAAGATGTTTCCTGCGAGGTTCGCATCGATGCCGTTATTGGCACAGCCTTCGATGAAGCCGCCACGCTGCTTGGCCATCTCCTCGGGCTTCTTCTTGCCCATGGCCCGACGCAGCATGTCGGCGCCCCCCAGGGTGTAGCCGGCCATCACCTGTGCAATCTGCATCACCTGCTCTTGATACAGGATGATGCCGTAGGTCGGCGCCAGCACCGGTTGCAGACCGTCGTACTGATAGTCAGGGTGCGGATAAGCCAGCTCGGCGCGACCGTGCTTGCGGTTGATGAAGTCGTCGACCATGCCCGATTGCAGCGGGCCAGGGCGGAACAGCGCCACCAGTGCGATCAAGTCCTCCAGGCAGTCGGGCTTGAGCTTCTTGATCAGCTCCTTCATGCCGCGCGATTCGAGCTGGAATACGGCCGTGGTTTCAGCCTTTTGCAACAGCTCGTAGGTCTTGCGGTCATCGAGCGGGATGAAGTCGATGTTGACCTCGGGCAGGTCCTTCTTGGCCTGCTCGCGGTTGATGATCTCCATCGCCCATTTGATGATGGTCAGGGTACGCAGGCCGAGGAAGTCGAACTTCACCAGGCCGGCGGCCTCGACGTCATCCTTGTCGAACTGGGTAATCAGGCCGCCGCCTTCTTCATCACAAGCGATCGGCGAGAAGTCGGTGAGCTTGGTCGGCGCGATCACCACACCCCCGGCGTGCTTGCCGGTGCCGCGGGTGACCCCTTCGAGCTTGAGCGCCATGTCCCAGATTTCTCGGGCGTCCTCATCGCCCTTGAGGAAGTCGCGCAGGATTTCTTCCTGCTCGTACGCCTTCTCCAAGGTCATGCCCACTTCGAACGGAATCATCTTCGACAGGCGATCGGCCAGGCCATAGGACTTGCCCTGCACCCGCGCTACGTCACGCACCACCGCCTTGGCAGCCATGGTGCCGAAGGTGATGATCTGGCTGACCGCATTGCGCCCATAGGCTTCGGCCACGTAGTCGATGACCCGGTCGCGGCCGTCCATGCAGAAGTCGACGTCGAAGTCGGGCATGGAAACACGTTCAGGGTTGAGGAAACGTTCGAACAGCAGGTCATAGGCCAGCGGGTCGAGGTCGGTGATCTTCAGGACATAGGCCACCAGCGAGCCGGCACCCGAACCACGGCCAGGCCCCACCGGGACGCCGTTGTTCTTGGCCCACTTGATGAAGTCCATCACGATGAGGAAGTAACCCGGGAAACCCATCTGGATGATGATGTCCAGCTCGAACTTCAGCCGGTCCAGGTAGACCTGGCGTTTCTCATCGTAGTCAGGCGTGGTTTCCTTCGGCCAGAGTACCGCCAGACGCTCTTCCAGGCCTTCGTGGGACACGTGGCGCAGGTAGTCGTCGATGCCCATGCCATTGGGCGTCGGAAAATCGGGCAGGAAGTATTTGCCCAACTGCACAGTGATATTGCAGCGCTTGGCAATCTCTACGGTGTTGGCGATCGCGTCTGGCAAGTCGCTGAACAGCTCGGCCATTTCCTCGGCCGACTTGAGGTATTGCTGATCGCTGTACAGGCGTGGACGGCGCGGATCGTCCAGGGTCCAGCCTTCGCCGATGCAGACACGGGTTTCGTGGGCGTCGAAGTCGGACTGCTTGATGAAGCGCACATCATTGGTTGCCACCAGCGGCGCGCCGAGCTTGTCTGCCAGGGCCACGGCGGCGTGGACATATTCTTCGTCACGCGCGCGATTGGTGCGCTGCACCTCAACATAGAAGCGCTCGGGCAGCATCTGCATCCAGTCGCGCAGCAACGCCTCGGCCTCATCCTGACGGCCGGCCAACAGCGCCATGCCGATATCGCCTTCACGCGCGGCGGACAAACCGATCAGCCCTTCGCTGGCCGGGGCGATCCACTCGCGCTGGATGATGACCAGACCGTTGCGCTGCCCATCGGTCCATCCGCGAGAAATCAGCTCGGTGAGGTTGCGATAGCCTTCCGGGCTCATGGCCAGGAAGCAGATGCGCGACAGCGGCGCTTCCGGCTCGGCACCGGCCAACCACAAGTCGGCACCACAGATCGGCTTGATGCCAGCCCCCATGGCAGACTTGTAGAACTTGACCAGCGAGCACATGTTGCTTTGATCGGTGATCGCCACCGCCGGCATGTTCATTCCGGCCAGGGCCTTGGCCAGCGGCTTGATCCGCACCAGGCCATCGACCAGGGAGAATTCGGAATGCACGCGAAGGTGAACGAAGGAGACCGGCATGGAGGATCCTGTGACAGCGATGAACGACAAAGGCGCGATTGTAGCGTAATTGGCCGCAAGGATTGCGACCGCTGCTCGCGCGGCGGGAGCGGTTAGATCAACGAAGAGATGTGCCCGACCCGCGCCTCATAGGCGGCACGAACCGGCGCGAAGGAACGCCGATGAATCGGCGTCGGGCCCAGCCGCGCCAAGGCTTCGAGATGCACTGGCGTTGGGTAACCCTTGTGTCCGCCGATGCCGTATCCCGGATAGATCAGCTCGAACGCGCTCATTTCGCGATCACGGGTAACCTTGGCCAGGATCGACGCGGCGGCGATGGCCGGCACTTGCGAGTCGCCCTTGACCACCGGCGAGGCAGGCACGGCCAGCTGCGGACAGCGGTTGCCGTCGATCAACGCCAGTTTCGGCTGAGTGCTCAGTCCTTCGACGGCACGCTGCATGGCCAGCATCGTGGCATGCAGGATGTTCAGTCGATCGATTTCTTCGACACTGGCGCGAGCGATGCAGAAGGCCAGCGCCTTTTCGCAGATTTCCTCGAACAGCGCCTCGCGGCGTGCTTCGGTCAGTTTCTTGGAGTCGTTCAAGCCGAGAATCGGCCGATTCGGATCGAGGATCACCGCGGCAGTGACCACGTCACCGCACAGCGGACCCCGACCCACTTCGTCGACACCGGCAACGAGTTCCTCGACCAGCTTGAAATCCAGTCCCATCTGCATATCAGTGCTTCCCGAGCAAGGCCAGCACGGCCTCGGCAGCCTGGTTGGAGGCGTCGCGGCGCAAGGTGCGGTGGATCCGGTCGAAACTGTCGGTCTGCTCGCCACCATCGCGCACCAGCGGTGCCAAGGTCGTGGCAAGGGCCTCAGGCGTGGCGGCGTCCTGCAACAACTCAGGCACCAACAGGCGCTGGGCGAGCAGGTTGGGCAAGGACACGTAGGGGCTGCGAACCATTCGCTTGAGAATCCAGAACGTCAACGGTGCCAAGCGATAGGCCACCACCATCGGACGCTTGTACAACAAGGCTTCAAGGGTGGCCGTGCCGGAAGCGATCAGCACCGCATCACATGCCGCCAGCGCCAGGTGAGACTGACCGTCGAGCAGCGTCAGTGGCAGATCGCGGCCTTGCAGCATCTGCTCGAGCTGTGCACGGCGTGCCGGGTTGGCACAGGGAGAGACGAAGCGCACTCCAGGAATCAAGTGCTGCAAGCGCTTGGCCGTGTCCAGGAACACCTCACCCAAGCGTCCGACCTCACCACCGCGACTGCCCGGCATCAGTGCCACCAGCGGTCCATCGCCAAACCCCAGAGACGCGCGCGCAGCACTGCGATCGGCTTGCAGGGGAATAGTGTCGGCCAGCGGATGACCCACGAAGCGTACAGGCACGCCTTGCTCTTCGTAGAACTTCGCCTCGAAGGGCAGCAGGGTGAGCATCAGGTCGCAGCCTTCGCGGATCTTGAGCACCCGCTTCTGCCGCCAAGCCCAGACGGAGGGGCTGACGTAATGCACGGTCTTGATCCCGGCCTGACGCAGCTTCAATTCGATGGTGAGGGTGAAGTCCGGTGCGTCGATGCCGATGAACACGTCGGGCTTCTCGCCGATCAGCGTCTGGACCAGGTCCTTGCGGCGCTTGAGCAGTTCGCGCAAACGTCCCAGCACCTCGACCAGACCCATCACCGACAGGCGCTCCATGGGGAAGTAAGACTGCAGCCCTTCGGCCTCCATCAGAGGACCACCGACGCCAATGAAACGGACGTCGGGGTGACGTGCCTTGAGCGCACGCATCAGACCCGAGCCTAGGATGTCGCCGCTGGCCTCACCGGCGACCAGCGCTACGCAAAGTGAGGCCATGTCAGCGGGTGATGCCGCGGGCGGAGCCGAGGATCGACTGACGGAACAACTCGACTTCAGGATTCAGAGCCGCCAACTCATCCAGTTCCTTGACTGCGTCCTCCACCGTCAAGCCCTGACGGTAAACGATCTTGTAGGCGCGTCGCAGGTTCTGGATCACGTCATCGCTGAAACCACGACGGCGCATGCCTTCGAAGTTCATGCTGCGCGCTTCGGCCGGGCTGCCGAACACCGTGACGAATGCCGGCACATCCTTGCCAATGGCCGTGCCCATGCCGGAAAAGGCGTGGGCGCCGATGTGGCAATACTGATGCACCAGGGTATAGCCAGACAGGATCGCCCAGTCACCTACATGCACATGGCCGGCCAGCGCCGTGTTATTGACCAGGATGCAGTGATTGCCGATCACGCTGTCGTGGCCGATATGGGCATAGGCCATGATCAGGTTGTGGTCACCCAGCGTAGTCTCGAAGCGGTCCTGAACGGTTCCACGGTGAATGGTGACGCCTTCGCGGATCACATTGTGATCACCGATCACCAAACGGGTAGGCTCGCCCTTGTACTTGAGGTCCGGGGTGTCTTCACCGATGGAACTGAACTGGTAGATGCGGTTGTGCCGGCCGATTCGGGTCGGCCCCTTGAGCACCACGTGCGGGCCGATGACGGTGCCCTCCCCGATTTCGACATCAGGGCCTACGATCGACCAGGGGCCAATCTCGACACCGTCAGCCACCTTGGCCGACGGATCGATGATCGCCCGCGGATCAATCGAACTCATAGGGAGCGTTCCGCACAGGTGATCTGGGCCGAGCAGACCGGCTTGCCGTCGACCAGAGCGCGGCATTCGAACTTCCAGATCATGCTTTTGCGGCTGAGGAACGTGGCTTCGAGTACCAACTGATCGCCGGGCAGCACCGGCTGGCGGAAGCGCAGTTTGTCGGAGCCGACGAAGTAATAGAGCGTGCCATCGGCAGGCTTCGCATCGAGCATCTTGAACCCGAGAATCCCGGCTGCCTGGGCCATCGCTTCGATGATCAGCACGCCAGGCATGATCGGATGCGCCGGGAAGTGACCGTTGAAGAACGGTTCATTGATGCTGACATTCTTGTAGGCACGAATGCTCTGGGCCTCGAAGTCCAGGTCCGTGACCCGGTCCACCAGCAGGAACGGGTAACGGTGAGGCAGGTATTCGCGAATCTCGTTGATGTCCATCATTTCGGGGGGAAGCCTGTAATAAGAATAGGGAGCGCAGGTGCTGACCACACGCTCCTTTTGCAGTCCAAAGAGGAGCCAGCGAGCGACTGTTCACTCTTGCTCAGGAAATGGTATCAGCCTTCTGATGCCGGCTGGCCACCTGAGGTCACGGTGTCGACACGTTTTTCCAGTTGCTGCAACCGTTTGGACATGTCGTCAAGCTGCCGAATCCGCGCAGCGCTCTTGCGCCATTCGGCCAGAGGCTGCATGGCGGTGCCGGAAGAATAGCCACCGGGCTCGGTAATCGAGCGGGTCACCATGGTCATGCCGGAGACGAAGACGTTGTCGCAGACATCGATGTGACCGACCATCCCGACGCCACCTGCGATCATGCAGTGCTTGCCGATCCGGGTGCTGCCTGAAATACCGACACAGGCAGCCATCGCGGTGTGGTCACCGACCTGCACGTTGTGAGCGATCTGGATCTGGTTGTCGAGCTTGACCCCATTGCCGATGCGCGTATCGGACAGCGCCCCTCGGTCCACCGCAGTATTGACACCGATTTCTACATCGTCGCCGAGCGTGACACCACCAATCTGCGCGATCTTCTGCCAGATGCCTTTCTCAGTGGCGAAACCGAAGCCTTCACCGCCAATCACTGCGCCGGACTGAATCACGACGCGCTTGCCGATGGTCACATCGTGGTACAGCGTGACCCGCGGCGCCAACCAGCCGCCCTCACCGATAACGCAACGAGCACCTACGAAACAGTGGGCACCGATGGTGACGTTCGCCGCGATGCGTGCGCCACTCTCGATCACCGCGAACGCGCCGACGCTGGCACTTTCATCCACCTGTGCATCCTCTGCCACCACGGCGCTAGGATGTATACCTGCCACAGCCTTGGGCTTCGGATCGAACAGGTGGGAGATGCGCGCGTAAGCCAGATACGGATCAGGCACGATCACTGCGTTGCCGGTGAAGCCCTCGGCATCCTCGGCCGTGATCAACACCGCCGCCGCCTGACTCTCGTCGAGGAATTTGCGGTACTGACGATTGGCCAGGAAGCTCAACTGCCCGGGCCCGGCTTCCTGCAAGGTCGCCAGACCGGTGATCGCAAGCGACTCGGGGCCACTGAGTGTGGCCCCGAGGGTGTCGGCCAACTGGCCGAGCGTGATGGTCAGGGTCATATCAACGCGCTTGATTCATACGCTCGATAACCTGGCGGGTGATGTCGTACTGAGGTTTGACATCGATTACCGCGCCACGCTCGAGCACCAGGTCGAAACCGCCTTTCTTGATGACTTCTTCCACAGCACCATCGAGCTTGGGCTTGAGCTGCTTGAGCATGTCGCGGTCAGCGACGGCCTTGGCCTCGTTCAATTCCTTGGACTGGAACTGGAAGTCGCGAGCTTTCTGCTTGAATTCAAGCTCCAGGCGCTCACGCTCAGGCTGCTGCATCTTGTCGCCGCCCTTGATCAAGCGGTCTTGAATGCCTTTGGCGCTGCTTTCGAGGGTCTTGAGCTGGTTGAGCTGTGGACCAAACTTTTTCTCGGCGTCAACGGCGTACTTCTTAGCCGCATCGGACTCGAGCAGCGCCATCTGGTAGTTCAGAACGGCAACCTTCATTTCGGCGAAAGCCGGGGTGGCGACCAGCGCCGCGGCCACTACGGCCAGTTGAGTCAACTTACGCACGATGCACTCCTGGATAAACCGTTGTCGTTAAGCAAGGGCCTGCTTAGAAAGTCTGGCCCAGAGAGAATTGGAATACCTGGGTTTCGGCGTTGTCCGGCTTCTTGACCGGCATCGCCAGGCTGAAGCTCAGCGGGCCCAGCGCGGTGATCCAGGTTACCCCCAGGCCCACCGAGCTTGCCATGTCCGAGAAGCCGACCTTGGCGCAGTCCGGTTTGGAGCCACAATTGGTGTCGAAGACGTTACCCACATCCCAGAATACCGAGGTGCGCAGCGAGCGCTGATCTTTGACGAACGGCAGCGGGAACAGCAACTCGACACCGCCCTGCACCAGGACATTACCACCGAAGGCCAACGGATCCTGATCGGGATCACGAATGGTGCCTGGGTTTCGACCCGAGCTAGGCGTGCTTCGCGGCCCAAGGGTGTTGTCTTTGAAGCCACGCACGGAGTTGAAACCACCCGCGTAGTAGTTCTCGTAGAACGGTAGACCCGAAGTGCCACCAAATCCATCGCCATAACCCAGCTCGGTGTGCAGACGCAGGGTGTAGTCATTGCTCAGAGGCTTGAACACCTGGCCGCGGTAGTCGAGCTTGTAGAACGACAGGTCGCTGCCCGGAACGGTGGTTTCCAACGTCAGGCTTTGAGAGTGACCACGGGTCGCCAGAACGCCTTTGTTCAGGGTGGATTCGGACCAGCCGATCGACGCCTTGAAGTTCAGGAAGCTATCGCCTTCCTTGTTGAGGAAGTCGAAGATCTCATCCACGGTATAGCGACCGGTTTTGATCTTGTCCTGCTGCACGGTCAGGCCGTAGGTCAGGCGCGAGGTTTCGCTGATCGGATACCCCAGGCTGACTCCGGCACCCAGGCTGTCCACCGCATAGCTGGCCACGTCGACGTCGAGGTCGTCATAGTCGGTCTTGCGATAGAAGGCGTTGTAGCCCAGGCTCACGCCGTCTGGCGTGAAGTAGGGATCGACGAAACCGAAGTTGTAGCGGGTCTGGTACTGGCTGCGGGTCAAACCGATGGAGACCTTGTTACCGGTACCGAGGAAGTTGCTCTGGCTGATCGAGCCACCGAGAATCAGGCCGGCGCTCTGGGCGAAACCAACGCTGGCGGTGATCGAGCCGGACGCCTGCTCCTCGACCGCATAGTTGACGTCGACCTGGTCATCGGTGCCCGGCACAGGCGGAGTCTCGACGTTGACTTCCTTGAAGAAGCCCAGGCGCTCGAGACGGGTCTTGGACTGGTCGATGAGGTAAGTGGAGGCCCAGCCGCCCTCCATCTGACGCATCTCACGACGCAATACTTCGTCTTCGGTCTTGGTGTTGCCGCGGTAGTTGATGCGGTTGACGTAGGCACGCTTGCCCGGATCGACGACGAACATGATGTCGACGGTGTGATCCTGATCGTTAGGCTGCGGAACGCCATTGACGTTGGCGAAGGTGTAGCCTTCGTTACCCAGGCGTCGGGTAATCAGGTCGGACGTGGTGGTCATGACCTTGCGCGAGAACACCTGACCGGGCTGGACCAGCATCAGCGACTTGACCTGGTCTTCCGGCACCTTGAGGTCGCCGGACAGCTTCACGTCACGAACGGTGTACTTTTCACCTTCGTTGACGTTGACGGTGATGTAGACGTGCTTCTTGTCCGGCGTGATGGACACCTGAGTGGAGGCGATGTCCATGTTGATGTAGCCGCGGTCCAGGTAGTAGGAACGCAGGCGTTCCAGATCACCGGACAATTTCTCGCGTGCATACTTGTCATCGTTCTTGAAGAACGACAGCCAGTTGGTGGTCTTCAGCTCGAACAGTTGAGACAGCTCTTCATCGCCGAATACGGTGTTGCCCACCACGTTGATGTGCTGGATGGCAGCAACCGTACCTTCGTTGATCTTGATCTTCAGGCTGACGCGGTTACGTGGCTGCGGCACCACTTCGGCGTCCACCTCAGCCGAGTAGCGACCTTGGGCCACGTACTGGCGTTGCAGTTCGTTACGAACGCCTTCGAGGGTCGCGCGCTGGAAGATCTCGCCTTCGGACAGACCGGACTGCTTGAGGCCTTTCATCAGGTCGTCGGTGCTGATCGCCTTGTTGCCTTCGATCTCGATGCTCGACACCGATGGGCGCTCGACCACGTTGATGATCAGGACATTGCCATCGCGATCCAGTTGAATGTCCTGGAAGAACCCGGTCTTGAACAGGGAACGGGTGGACTCCACCAAGCGCCGGTCATCGACCTGGTCGCCCACATTCAACGGCAACGCGCCGAACACGCTGCCGGCGGAAACCCGCTGCAGGCCGTTGACACGAATATCGGAGATGGTGAAGGACTCGGCGTGAACTTCAGCGATCATCAGTGCGGAGAGCACCGCAGTTAGCAGCAGACGTTTCATGAAGTCCTTTTATTCCAACTGGCAATAAACAACCCGCCACCGCAGTACGGCGGCAGGTTCGCAATAGAGCGAAGCGTTAAAGTCGACCCAGATCGTTGATCAGGGCGAGCAACATCACCCCTATGACCAAACTGATACCGATCTGGACCCCCCAACCTTGCACCCGATCGGAAAGCGGACGACCGCGCGCCCACTCAATCAGGTAAAACAGCAAATGCCCCCCATCCAGTACCGGGATGGGCAGCAGGTTCAGAACCCCCAGGCTTATGCTCAGGTAGGCCAGGAAATTCAGGAAATCCCCAACGCCCGACTGGGCTGAAGCGCCCGCCACTTTAGCAATGGTTATCGGTCCGCTCAAGTTTTTTACCGAGAGCTCGCCGAAGAGCATTTTCTTCAGCGATTCGAGGGTCAGGACACTCATGTTCCAGGTCCGCGACAAGCCCTCGCCGACCGCTTCGAGCGGTCCATAGCTGACCTCGCGGAGCATGTTCGCCGGCCACTCGCCACCTTTGACGCCCGCACCGAGGTAGCCTGCTGCCGCCTGGCCCTCGCCCTTGCTGGCAAGGGTCACCGGCAGCTCCAACTGCGCGCCGTCTCGCTCGAGGCGCACCTGAACCTGGGTCTTGGGATGGGCACGGACCCGGTCGACGACTTGCTGCCAGTCGCTCACGGCCGTCCCGTCCAGCGCCAGCAGCCGATCGCCGGCCTTCATGCCCGCCGCGGCTGCCGGGCCTTTCGGATCGATCTCGGCCAGCACCGGCGGCAATACCGGACGCCATGGACGCAAACCCAGTGACTGGATCGGATCAGGCTCGTCGGCCCCTTTGAGCCAATGGTCCAGGCTGATCTCATGCTGACGCTCGAGCGTGGCGCCCTCGTCGCGCACACCGACGCGCAGGCTTCCGCTCTCGCCGAGGCGCCGAACCAACTGCAAGTTGACTGCGGACCAACCGTTGGTCGGCTTGCCATCGATGGAAACGATTTCCTGCCCAGGCATCAGACCCGCTGACGCCGCCAGGCTGCCCGACTCCACCGCACCGATGACCGGACGCACCTGTTGGCTGCCGAGCATGGCGACTATCGAAAAGAACAGGATCGCCAGCAGGAAATTGGCGATCGGACCGGCAGCGACGATCGCGATACGCTGCCCCACCGGCTTGCGATTGAACGACTGCCCGAGCAGTGCAGATGGAACGTCGCCTTCGCGTTCGTCGAGCATCTTGACGTAGCCACCCAGCGGAATCGCCGCGACGACGAACTCAGTGCCGTGGCGATCATGCCAGCGCAGCAGCGGCGTGCCGAAGCCCACCGAAAAACGCAGCACTTTGACCCCGCACTTGCGCGCCACCCAGAAGTGGCCGAACTCATGAAACGTGACCAGTACACCCAACGCCACCAAGGTGCCGATGATCATGTAGAGCGCTGTCATATCCATCTCCGAATGCTGTTCAGCCGGGCTTTTGGCCGACAGGGGTCAGCGACCGTGGCGCCTCAACCATGCCTGGGCATGCTCCCGGGCACGCTGGTCGGCGGCGAACACAGCCTCCAGCGAAGCCAGCGCGACGACCGGCTCCTGCTCGAGGACCTGCTCGATCATACTCGCGATTTCCGGGAAGCGGATACGCCCCTGGAGGAATGCCTCCACCGCCACTTCGTTGGCCGCATTGAGCACGGCCGGAGCGCTATTGCCGGCTTCGGCTGCCGCACGCGCCAGTCGCAAACACGGGAAGCGCTGCTCGTCGGGCGCCTGGAAATCCAGGCGCGCTATCGCGAACAGGTCCAGCGGCGCAACACCCGAATCGATTCGCTGCGGCCAAGCGAGCGCATTGGCGATCGGGGTACGCATATCAGGATTGCCCAACTGCGCCAGTACCGAGCCGTCGACGTAGTCGACCAGCGAATGAATGACGCTTTGCGGATGCACCACCACTTCCACAATCGAAGGGGCGGCATCGAACAGCCAGCACGCCTCGATCAGCTCGAGCCCCTTGTTCATCATGCTGGCCGAATCGACGGAAATCTTGCGCCCCATCGACCAATTGGGATGAGCACAAGCCTGCTCGGGCGTGACATCCATCAACGCGGCCGCCGAGGTTTCGCGGAAGGGCCCGCCGGACGCCGTCAGCAGGATGCGACGCACCCCCACCGGCGCCAGACCTCGGGAATAATCCCCAGGCAGGCACTGAAAAATTGCGTTGTGCTCGCTGTCGATGGGTAGCAGCACGGCGCCGCTGTCGCGCACCGCTTGCATGAACAGCGCGCCGGACATCACCAGCGCTTCCTTGTTGGCCAGTAACACCTTCTTGCCGGCGCGCACGGCTGCCAGGGTGGGACGCAATCCCGCTGCACCGACGATGGCGGCCATTACCGCGTCCACTTCGCTGGCGCAGGCGACCTGACAGAGCCCAGCCTCCCCTTCCAGTACTTCGCAGTCGCAACCTGCCGCCGCCAGCCCGTCACGCAGGCGAGACGCTGAACGGGCATCGGGCACGACCGCATAGGCTGGACGGTGTCGCAGGCAGAGCGCCAGCAACTCGTCCAGACGCGAGTAGCCAGTCAAGGCGAACACTTGATAGCGCTCGGGATGACGGGCGATCACGTCCAGGGTGCTCAGGCCGATCGAACCGGTCGCCCCGAGCACGGTGATGCGCTGCACTTGGCTCACATCACACCCCATTCGGCCGCCCAGAGCAGCACGGCGAACATGGGAATCGCCGCTGTCAGGCTGTCGATACGGTCGAGCACGCCGCCATGCCCAGGCAGTAGATTACTGCTGTCCTTGATGCCTTCGCGGCGCTTGAACATGCTTTCAGTCAGATCTCCAACCACCGACGACATGACCACGATCAGCGCGCCGACCAGGCCGAGCAGAATCTGTCCTATGCCCCAGTCGCGCACCAGACCGACAACCAGCGTAATCAGCAGGCTCACCGCCATGCCGCCGTAGACACCTTCCCAGCTCTTGCCAGGACTCACCTGCGGCGCCAGCTTGCGCTTGCCGAAGGCACGCCCGGAGAAATAAGCGCCAATATCCGCCGCCCAGACCAGCACCATCACCGACAGGATCAAGCCGTTACCCAGCGGCCAATGCTTGAGCAGCACCAGGCCTTGCCAGGCCGGCAGCAGCACCAGCAGGCCGATCAGCAGCCGGCAGGCGGCACTGCCCCACAGTTCGCTGCTGCGTGGATAGGTCAGCACCAGCCAGGTCGCCAACCCCCACCAGATCACCGAAGCGCCCAGCACCCAGGGCGCCAGGTCGGGCATGAGGTAGAGCAGCATCAGCGCCCCGGCGACCACGGCGGCGTAGGCCAGACGCAGCGGCTGGGCGGTCAGCCCGGCCAAACGTGCCCATTCCCAGGCGCCGACGGTGACCACGAAACCGATGAACAGCGCGAAGTCGGCGCCGCCGAGCAGGAAGAATCCGCCCAGCGCGACCGGCAGCAGGATCAGCGCGGTAATGATGCGTTGTTTAAGCATTAAGCACGGGCTCCAGCTTCGACCTGCTCGCTGGTCTTACCGAAGCGGCGCTGGCGCGAAGCGAAATCGGCCAACGCGGTGCGCATGGCCTCGTGTTTGAAGTCCGGCCAGTAGAGGTCGGAGAAATACAGTTCGGCGTACGCCAACTGCCAAAGGAGGAAATTGCTAATGCGGTGCTCGCCACCGGTGCGGATGCACAGGTCGGGCAGCGGCAAATCGCCGGTCGCCAGGCAGGTCTGCAACAACTCAGGGGTAATGTCATCGGCCCTCAGGTGGCCAGCCTGCACTTCGCGTGCGAGACGTTGAGCCGCCTGGGCGATATCCCATTGCCCGCCATAGTTGGCCGCGACCTGAAGAATGAAGCGGTCATTGCCGGCTGTCAGCGCCTCGGCTTCGCGCATTGCCGCCTGCAATTCCGGATGAAAACGCGAACGATCGCCGATGATGCGCAGGCTGATGTTGTTGTCGTTCAGGCGCTTGGCTTCGCGGCGCAAGGCCGAAAAGAACAGCTCCATCAACGCCCCCACTTCATCGGCCGGACGCTGCCAGTTCTCGCTGGAGAAGGCGAAGAGCGTGAGCACTTCGACCTTCGCCTCGGCACAGACCTCGATCACCGCACGTACCGCATCGACGCCCGCCTTGTGCCCGGCAACACCGGGCAACAGGCGCTTCTTCGCCCAGCGGTTATTGCCGTCCATGATGATCGCGACATGACGCGGCACCACAGACGGTGCCGCCAGCTTGGTCTTATCCATGAAAAAACCCCGGCCTCAGACGGCCATCAGGTCCTTTTCCTTGTCTTCCGTAGCCTTGGCGATCTGCGCCTCGAAATCCTTGATCAGCTTGTCGATGTCGGCGCTGGCGCGACGCTCTTCGTCCTCGCTGATTGCCTTGTCCTTGGACAGCTTCTTCAAGTCGCCCAGCGCATCACGACGAATGTTGCGCACTGCCACACGTGCATCTTCAGCGGCCGCTCGGGCCTGCTTGGTGAAGCCCTTGCGGGTCTCTTCGGTCAGCGGCGCCATCTTGACCAGCAGCAGCTCGCCCAGGTTGGTCGGGTTGAGGTTCAGACCGGCACTGCCGATAGCCTTGTCGATTGCGGCCAGCATGTTGCGCTCGAAAGGCACCACTTGCAGCGTCTGGTTGTCCTTGACGGTCACGTTCGCCACGCCGGTCAGCGGGGTGTCGGTGCCATAGTAGGGCACCATCACGCTACCGAGTACGCTTGGATGCGCCTTGCCGGTACGGATCTGGCCAAAGGCATGGGCCAGCGACTCCAGCGACTTCTTCATCCGCTCCTGAGCGTCTTTCTTGATTTCGTTGATCATTTTTGAACTTCCTCGATCAGAGTTCCTTCAGCACCACCATGCACGATATTCAGCAGGGCGCCGGGCTTGTTCATATTGAAGACACGCAGCGGCATCTTGTGATCACGGCAAAGGCAGATTGCCGTCAGGTCCATCACGCCCAGCTTGCGATCCAGCACTTCATCGTAAGACAGATGATCGAACTTCTCGGCATGCGGGTCTTTGAATGGGTCTGCAGTGTATACGCCATCCACCTTGGTTGCCTTCAATACCACGTCGGCATCGATTTCGATGGCGCGCAGGCAAGCGGCGGAGTCGGTGGTGAAGAAGGGGTTGCCGGTGCCGGCGGCGAAGATCACCACTTCCTTGGCGTTCAAGTGGCGCATGGCCTTGCGACGATCATAATGATCGGTCACCCCCACCATGGAAATCGCCGACATGACGACGGCGGTGATGTTCGCCCGCTCCAAGGCATCGCGCATGGCCAGAGCGTTCATCACGGTAGCCAGCATGCCCATATGGTCGCCAGTCACTCGGTCCATGCCGGCAGCACTGAGGGCTGCACCACGGAACAGGTTGCCGCCACCGATCACCAGGCCGACTTGAACGCCGATGCCGACCAGCTGGCCGACTTCCAGCGCCATGCGATCCAGGACCTTGGGGTCGATCCCGAACTCTTCCGAGCCCATCAGGGCCTCGCCGCTAAGTTTGAGTAGAATGCGTTTATAGCGAGCCTGATGACCACTACCCTGCTGAGCCATTGCGAATCTCTCCTGCGGCGTTTGTAAAAAATCTGGCGGGCTGTATCAGCCTACGCGTAACTCTAACGTGACGCAGCGTATGCGTCAGCGAACAGCGGCCTGATAAACCGCGCGCGCTTTGACAAAGAGGCTGCGCGCGTGAGCGGGCAGCCTCTTCGGGGCGACAGACGGGGCTGTCTTACTGCTTGGCGGCAGCGACCTGGGCGGCAACTTCTTCAGCGAAGTTGTCAACCGGCTTCTCGATGCCTTCGCCGACTTTGAAGTAGGTGAAGGAAACGATTTCGGCGCCGGCTTTCTTGGCCAGATCACCGACCTTGACTTCCGGGTTCATGACGAACGCCTGCTCTTTCAGCGAGGCTTCTGCCTTGAACTTGGTGATACGGCCGTTGATCATGTTCTCGACGATGTTTTCCGGCTTGCCGGCGATCTTGTCGGCGTTGAGTTGCAGGAAGACACCCTTCTCGCGCTCGATGGCCTCGGCGGAGATTTCCGACGAATCCAGGAACTCGGGGTTCGAGGCTGCAACGTGCATGGCAATGTTCTTCGCCAGCTCAACGTCACCGCCTTTCAGAACGACGACAGCGCCGATCTTGTTGCCGTGCAGGTAAGCACCGACAACGTCACCTTCAACGCGCACCAGGCGACGGATGTTGACGTTTTCGCCACACTTGGCGACCAGGGCCTCACGAGCAGCCTCACGCGAAGCGATCAGCGGAGCAGCGTCGGTCAGTTTCTGAGCGAAGGCCTCTTCCAGGCTTTCGGCGACGAAGTTCTTGAAGTCGTCTTGCAGGGCCAGGAAGTCGGTCTGCGAGTTCACTTCCAGCAGAACGGCGGATTTACCGTCGGTCTTGACTGCGATGGCGCCTTCAGCGGCGACGTTGCCGGCTTTCTTGGCGGCCTTGATGGCGCCCGAGGCACGCATGTCGTCAATGGCTTTTTCGATGTCGCCGCCGGCCTTTTCCAGGGCCTTCTTGCAATCCATCATGCCTTCGCCGGTACGCTCGCGCAGTTCTTTGACCAGCGCTGCAGTAATTGCTGCCATTTCAAAATCCTCTTGGAAAGTTTTTCAACCATTCCACCCGTGCATCACGGGCGTTCTAAATCTGCAAATCCACTGTCTTCACACCTGCCCGGCACATGATGCGCCCGTCGGCTGACAGGAGGATTTCAGGTGGCAAAAAGGGGGCCAAGCCCCCTTTTCGCGTACCAAGTAGACGCTGGGCGTCAATTACTCGGCCGCTGGTGCCGCCGCTTCTTCAGCGTAGACTTCGGTGCCGCCAGCAACGTTGTTGCGGCCGCGGATGACAGCGTCAGCCATCGAAGTCATGTACAGCTCGATAGCGCGAATGGCGTCATCGTTACCTGGAATGATGTAGTCGACGCCTTCCGGGCTGCTGTTGGTATCGACGACGCCGATGACCGGGATGCCCAGCTTGTTGGCTTCGGTGATCGCGATGCGCTCGTGATCAACGTCGATGACGAACAGTGCGTCAGGCAGACCGCCCATGTCCTTGATGCCGCCCAGGCTGCGATCCAGTTTTTCCAGATCACGCGAACGCATCAGGGCTTCTTTCTTGGTCAGCTTGGCGAAGGTGCCATCGTCGGCCTGGGTTTCCAGGTCGCGCAGACGCTTGATCGAAGCACGGATGGTTTTGTAGTTGGTCAGCATGCCGCCCAACCAGCGGTGGTCGACATACGGCGAACCGCAGCGTGCTGCTTGCTCGGCGACCAGTTTGCCGGCCGAACGCTTGGTGCCGACGAACAGGATCTTGTTCTTGCCCTGGGCCAGGCGCTCGACGAACGACAGTGCGTCGTTGAACATCGGCAGGGTTTTTTCCAGGTTGATGATGTGGATCTTGTTGCGCGCGCCGAAAATGTACTTGCCCATTTTCGGGTTCCAGTAACGGGTCTGGTGGCCGAAGTGCACACCGGCCTTCAGCATATCGCGCATGTTGACTTGGGACATGATAGTTCCTTGATAAGTCGGGTTGGGCCTCCACGTATCCCAATGACCAACCCACGGACCCTAAGATCCCGGGCACCCAGGCCATCGTGTCGACACGTGTGTGGGTTAGGGCTGACGGGGACACCCCCGAAAGCGGCGCATGTTATACCACAGACTCCCACGGGTAGAAAGAGCTGCGAGCTACAAGCTTCGAGCTACAAGCTGCAAGAGGAAGCGGTGGAGGATGACTCAGCGGCTTGCCGCTTGAAGCTTGCAGCTTGAGGCTTATCGCGTGCCGCGTGCCGCTGGCGGCTCTGATAGAATGCCGGTTTTCCCGTTTTGTTGTGCGCCGCTTGGCGCCGTAGAGAGCCTGTCATGACCGTTACCATCAAAACCGCAGAAGACATCGAGAAGATGCGCATCGCCGGCCGCCTGGCCGCCGAAGTTCTGGAGATGATCGAAGAGCACGTCAAGCCCGGTGTGACCACCGAGGAGCTCAATCGCCTCTGCCACGACTACATCGTCGATGTCCAGCAAGCGATCCCCGCTCCGCTCGACTACAAGGGCTTTCCCAAGTCGATCTGCACCTCGATCAACCATGTCGTCTGCCACGGCATTCCCAACGACAAGCCGCTCAAGAACGGCGATACGCTGAACATCGACGTGACCGTGATCAAAGACGGCTTCCACGGCGACACCAGCCGCATGTTCCATGTCGGCAGCGTCGCGCCCTGGGCCGAGCGGCTGTCCAAGGTCACCCAGGAATGCCTGTACAAAGCCATTGAACTGGTCAAGCCAGGCTGCCGCCTGGGCGACATCGGCGAAGTGATCCAGAAGCATGCGGAAAAGAACGGCTTCTCCGTGGTGCGCGAGTTCTGCGGTCACGGCATTGGCCGAGTGTTCCATGAAGAGCCGCAGATCGTGCACTACGGCAAGGCCGGCACGGGCATGGAACTCAAGGAAGGCATGACCTTCACCATCGAGCCGATGATCAACCAGGGCAAAGCCGACACCAAGGTGCTGGGCGACGGCTGGACGGCGGTGACCAAGGACCACAAGCTCTCGGCACAGTGGGAGCACACCCTCGTGGTGACCGCCACAGGCTACGAAATCTTCACCCTGCGCAAAGACGACACCATCGCCCGAACCTCGGCGTAAATTCAATTCAGGAAGGCGACCCGATGCCCCAGGTGGATCCCGAGTTGTTCGATCGCGGCCAGTTCCAAGCGGAGCTGGCGCTCAAGGCAAGCCCCATCCCCGCCTTCAAGAAAGCCTTGCGCCAGGCCGGCGAGGTGTTCGACAGGCGCTTTCGCGAAGGCGCCGAGATTCGCCAACTGATCGAGGATCGCGCCTGGTTCGTCGACAACATCCTGCAGCAGGCCTGGAATCAGTTCGACTGGGGCAACCTGAACGGCATCGCCCTGGTGGCGGTGGGCGGCTATGGCCGCGGCGAACTGCACCCCTGGTCGGACATCGACCTGCTGATCCTGCTCGACTGTGCCGAGCACGAACAGTACCGCGATGCTATCGAGCGCTTCCTGACTCTGCTGTGGGACATCGGCCTGGAAGTCGGACAGAGCGTTCGCACGGTCGAGGAATGCGCCGAACAGGCGCAAGCGGACCTGACGGTGATCACCAACCTGATGGAAAGTCGCACCGTGGCCGGCCCTGAATCTCTCCGTCAGCGCATGCTGGAAGTCACCAGTACGGCGCACATGTGGCCGAGCAAGGCGTTCTTCCTGGCCAAGCGCGCCGAACTTCAGGCCCGGCACCACAAATACAACGACACCGAATATAACCTCGAGCCCAACGTCAAAGGCTCGCCCGGCGGTCTGCGCGATATCCAGACCGTGCTCTGGGTCGCGCGCCGTCAATACGGCACGCTCAACCTCAACGCCCTGGCCGGCGAAGGCTTCCTGCTGGAAAGCGAGAACGAACTGCTGGCCTCCTCCCAGGCCTTTCTCTGGCGCGTGCGCTATGCCTTGCACATGCTCGCTGGGCGCGCCGAGGATCGCCTGCTGTTCGACCACCAGCGCAGCATCGCCACGCTGCTCGGCTATGGCGACGACAACCCCAAGCGCGCCATCGAGCAGTTCATGCAGCAGTACTACCGGGTGGTGATGAGCATCAGCCAGCTGTGCGACCTGATCATCCAGCACTTCGAGGAAGTGATCCTGGCCGATGACAGCGGTAGCACTCAGCCGCTCAATGCGCGCTTTCGCGTGCACGATGGCTATATAGAAGCGGTCAGCCCCAACGTGTTCAAGCGCACGCCCTTCGCCATGCTCGAAGTGTTCGTGCTGATGGCCCAGCACCCGGAAATAAAAGGCGTTCGCGCCGATACCGTGCGCTTGCTGCGCGAGCATCGTCATCTGATCGACGACAAGTTCCGCCACGACATCCGCAACACCAGCCTGTTCATCGAGCTGTTCAAGTGCGAGATCGGCATCCACCGCAACCTGCGCCGCATGAACCGCTACGGCATCCTTGGCCGCTACCTGCCGGAGTTCGGCCTGATCGTCGGGCAGATGCAGCACGACCTGTTCCACATCTATACGGTCGATGCGCACACGCTCAACCTGATCAAGCACCTGCGCAAGCTGCAGTACACCCCGGTGTCGGAGAAATTCCCGCTGGCCAGCAAGCTCATGGGGCGCCTGCCCAAGCCTGAGCTGATCTACCTGGCAGGCCTCTACCACGACATCGGCAAGGGCCGTCAGGGCGATCACTCCGAGCTTGGCGCCGTCGACGCCCAAGCCTTCTGCGAACGCCATCAGTTGCCGGCGTGGGACTCCAGACTGATCGTCTGGCTGGTGCAGAACCACTTGGTGATGTCCACCACCGCCCAGCGCAAGGACCTCTCCGACCCTCAGGTCATCCACGATTTCGCCTTGCACGTGGGCGACGAAACGCGCCTGGACTACCTCTACGTGCTCACCGTGGCCGACATCAACGCCACCAACCCGAGCCTGTGGAACTCCTGGCGCGCCAGCCTGCTGCGCCAGCTCTACACCGAGACCAAGCGGGCGCTGCGCCGAGGCCTGGAAAACCCGCTGGACCGCGAAGAGCAGATCCGGCAAACCCAGAGCGCCGCGCTGGACATCCTGATTCGCGAGGGCACCGACCCTGATGACGTGGAACAGCTCTGGTCGCAACTGGGCGATGACTACTTCCTCAAGCACACTGCCGCCGATGTGGCCTGGCACAGCGATGCGATCCTGCAGCAGCCGGCCGACGGTGGCCCGTTGGTGCTGATCAAGGAAACCACCCAGCGCGAATTCGAAGGGGGCACGCAGATCTTCATCTACGCCCCCGACCAGCATGATTTCTTCGCCGTGACCGTGGCAGCGATGGCCCAGCTCAACCTGAACATCCACGATGCGCGCATCATCACCTCCAGCAGCCAGTTCACCCTCGACACCTACATCGTGCTCGACAATGACGGGGGCTCGATCGGCGACAACCCGCAGCGGGTCAAGCAGATCCGCGAAGGGCTGACCGAAGCCCTGCGCAACCCCGAGGACTATCCGACCATCATCCAGCGTCGCGTGCCGCGCCAGCTCAAGCACTTCAACTTCGCCCCGCAGGTGACCATCCACAACGACGCCCAGCGGCCGGTGACCATCCTCGAGATCATCGCCCCGGACCGCCCCGGTCTGCTGGCGCGCCTGGGGCGAATCTTCCTGGAGTTCGACCTGTCGCTGCAGAACGCCAAGATCGCCACACTCGGCGAGCGCGTGGAAGACGTGTTCTTCATCACCGACGCCGACAACCAGCCCTTGTCCGACCCGCACCTGTGCAGCCGCCTGCAGGAAGCCATCGTCCAGCAGTTGCAGGCCGGCCAGACCCACGATAGCAGCGCCACCCGCGTGACCTTCTGACGATTACGAGACCTTGCGCCGATGAACCATGCCTTGACCCAGCTTCAGCCCTACCCCTTCGAAAAGCTGCGCGCCCTGCTGGGCAGCGTGAAGCCTGCGGCGGACAAACGCGCCATCGCCCTGTCGATCGGTGAGCCGAAGCACGAATCCCCGGCGTTCGTCGCCAAGGCTCTGGCCGACAACCTTGACAAGCTCGCGGTCTACCCCAGCACCCTGGGCCTGCCCGCCCTACGCCAGGCCATCGGCCAATGGTGCGAGCGGCGCTTCGGCGTACCGGCTGGCTGGCTGGACGCCGAGCGGCACATCCTGCCGGTCAACGGCACCCGCGAAGCACTGTTCGCCTTCACCCAGGCGGTGGTGAACCGGGCTGACGACGGCCTGGTGGTCAGCCCCAACCCCTTCTATCAGATCTACGAAGGCGCAGCGTTGCTGGCCGGAGCCACCCCGCACTACTTGCCGTGCCTGGAAAGCAACGGGTTCAACCCGGACTTCGGCGCCGTGCCAGCCGAGGTGTGGCAGCGTTGCCAGATCCTGTTCCTGTGCTCGCCGGGCAACCCGACCGGCGCACTGGTGCCGATGGATACCCTCAAGCAGTTGATCGCGCTGGCCGACGAGCATGACTTCGTGATCGCCGCCGACGAATGCTACAGCGAGCTGTACTTCGACGAAGAGGCGCCGCCACCGGGTCTGCTCAGCGCCTGCGCGGAGTTGGGTCGCAACGACTTCAAGCGTTGCGTGGTGTTCCACAGCCTGTCCAAGCGCTCCAACCTGCCAGGGCTGCGCTCAGGCTTCGTGGCGGGCGACGCCGAGATCATCAAGCCCTTCCTGCTGTACCGGACCTACCATGGCTGCGCCATGCCGGTGCAGACCCAACTGGCCAGCATCGCCGCCTGGCAGGACGAAGCCCATGTGCGTGCCAACCGCGACCAGTACCGCGCCAAGTACGAAGCGGTGCTGCAGATTCTGCAGCCGGTGATGGATGTCCAGCGCCCCGATGGCAGCTTCTACCTGTGGGCCAAGGTGCCGGGCTGCGATGCCGACTTCACCCGCGACCTGTTCCAGGCCGAGCACGTGACCGTAGTGCCGGGTTCCTATCTGTCCCGTGACGTGGACGGCGTCAACCCTGGAGCCGGGCGCGTGCGCATGGCGCTGGTGGCACCGCTGGCCGAGTGCATCGAGGCGGCGCAGCGGATCCGCGCGTTTCTCCAGGCTCGCGGCTGAAATGCTGCGCTAGCGCACCGTTCCCAGATTCGCCTCACTCATGTCCAGCTCGCCCAGCACCTGACGCACCACTTCATCGCCGACCAGGTGCTGGCGATGCAGGCTGTAAAGCTCCAGGCGCTGAGCGCGCAACGCGCGCAGGCGCAGGCGGCGCTCCAGCAGGTCCATCTGCTCGGCCAGGGCGCGGGCTTCGGCCGTGTCACTGTAGCTTTTCAACTGGTCGCGGTACTCGGCCATCAGCCGTGCCTTGAGCTCGACGGCCTGGGTGGCCAGGGCCGCGTCCTGCTCGGCACCGGCATCCACCACATCCTCGGCCTCCAGCGCATGCACAGCGGCCTCTGCGGTGCGTCGCCACGCCTCCTTCACCTCCTCATGCAGGCGCTCGTCGGGGCTCAGCGTGACACCGCGCAACAGCAGCGGCAGCGCGATGCAGGCACTGACCAGCGACAGCAAGATCACGCCGGCGGCAATGAAGATCAGCAGGTCGCGCTCGGGGAAAGGCTGGCCGGCACTGATCAGCAGCGGCACCGACATGACACCGGCCAAGGTCACCGCACCGCGCACGCCGCCGAGGGTCAACAGCCAGCAGGAGCGTGCACTGGGCACCATCACCAAGGCCGGCTTGCCACGCCAACGCCGCACCGCGCCGATGGCGCGCCAGACGCTCTGCACCCAGATGTAACGCAGCAGCACCAGCGCCACGAAGATCGCCACCACGTCCAGGCAACGCCAGGCCAAGGTTGGCCACAGCGACGTTTCGTGGCTGACGACCGCCTTGATGATGTCCGGCAGTTGCAAGCCCAGCAGCAGGAAGATCAAGCCATTGAAGGCGAATTCCAGCAGCGACCAGACACTGCGGTTGAGCAGGCGTGTACTGGTCTGGCGCGGCAGCAGGTCGAGCCAGCTCTGCATCATGCCCGCCGCCACCGCCGACAGAATACCCGACACGCCCAGGCGCTCGGCCAGCACATAGGCCGCGAAGGGCAACAGCAGCATGAACACCACGTGGGTCGCCGGATCGTCCCAGCCACGGGCGATCATCCAGGCGCGCAAGCGCCCCACCAGCCAGCTCAGCGCAACGCCCGCCGCCAGCCCGCCGATGGCCACCAGGACGAAGCTCAGGCTGGCGTCCGCCAGGGAGAACACACCGGTGATGGCCGCCGCCAGGGCGAACTTGAAGGTCACCAGGCCCGAAGCGTCGTTCATCAAGGCCTCGCCCTGGAGCATGTGCATCAGCGGCTTGGGCAGACGGTCCTGGGTGATCGCCGACACGGCCACGGCGTCGGTGGGCGACAGCACGGCGGCCAGGGCGAAGGCCACAGGCAAGGGAATGCTCGGCAGGATCCAGTGAATGAAGTAGCCCGCGCCCACTACGGTGAACAGCACCAGCCCGACCGCCAGCCCCACCACCGGCCCGCGCAGGCGCCACAGCTCGCGCTTGGGCATGCGCCAGCCGTCGGCGAACAGCAGCGGGGGCAGGAACAGAAACAGGAACAGCTCGGGATCGAGGGCCACATGCAGGCCCAGGGTCGGCCAGGCCAGCAGCGCTCCGGCGCCGATCTGCACCAACGGCAGCGGCAGCGGCAACAGGCGCCCGAGCAACTTGGAAACGCTCACCAGCATCAGCAGGATGAGGACGGTATAGGCTGACTGCATCGCAAGGTTTCCTGACTGCGGGGTGTAGAACTGACCAACGGATCGGTCATGGCCGATGTTACCGGCTCGTGGCCAGCGCTGCCGCTGAACGATGGTCGCAGGCGCATGGCGCGCTCTGGCCCATGCTACTCGACCGGACATGACATAAAGGGTTCCAAAGCACAGGGCAGCCAGCCGTGGCGCCCTCGGCATCGATCCCGCATAATCGCCCCCACCCATTCTTCGAGGAGTATAGGGTCGGCTCGGCCAGCGCCGACGGCCCAGGCATTCAATGGCATACACTCTCTACGGCATCAAAGCCTGCGACACCATGAAGAAGGCCCGTACCTGGCTTGACGAACAGGCCATCGACTACGCCTTCCACGACTACAAGACCCAAGGCATCGACCGTGACAGCCTCGAGCGCTGGTGCGACGAGCATGGCTGGCAGGTCGTGCTCAACCGCGCTGGCACCACCTTCCGCAAACTCGACGACGCCAGCAAGGCCGATCTGGATCAGGCCAAGGCCGTCCAGCTGATGCTGGCGCAACCGTCGATGATCAAGCGTCCGGTGCTCGATCTGGGCGAGCGCACGCTGGTCGGCTTCAAGCCGGACCAGTACGCCGCAGCCCTCACCTGAATTCGCTCCATACCCTTTTCGTACGAGGTAATTGCATGTCCACCACTTTGTTCAGCCTGGCCTTCGGTGTCGGCACCCAGAACCGCCAGGGCACCTGGCTGGAAGTCTTCTACGCACAGCCATTGGTCGCACCGAGCGCCGAACTGGTCGCCGCCATCAGCCCGATCCTCGGCTACGAGGGTGGCAACCAGGCCATCGCCTTCAGCCCGGCCCAGGCCGCGCAACTGGCTGACGCCGTAAAAAGCGTGGACGCCAACCAGCATGCACTGCTGACCCGCCTGGCCGAAAGCCACAAGCCGCTGGTGGCGACGCTGATCGCCGAAGACGCTGCGCTCACCTCCACCCCCGAGGCGTACCTCAAGCTGCACCTGCTGTCGCATCGCCTGGTCAAGCCGCATGGCGTTTCCCTGGCCGGCATCTTCCCGCTGCTGCCGAACGTCGCCTGGACCAACCTGGGCGCCATCGACCTGAGCGAACTGGCCGAGCAGCAACTCGAAGCACGCCTGAAAGGCGAACTGCTGGAAGTCATCTCGGTGGACAAGTTCCCGAAGATGACCGACTACGTGGTGCCGAGCGGCGTGCGCATCGCCGACACCGCCCGCGTGCGCCTGGGCGCCTACATTGGCGAAGGCACCACCATCATGCACGAAGGCTTCGTCAACTTTAACGCCGGCACTGAAGGCCCGGGCATGATCGAAGGCCGTGTGTCGGCCGGTGTGTTCGTCGGCAAGGGCTCGGACCTGGGCGGCGGCTGCTCGACCATGGGCACCCTCTCCGGCGGCGGCAACATCGTCATCAAGGTCGGCGAAGGCTGCCTGATCGGCGCCAACGCCGGCATCGGTATCCCGCTGGGCGACCGCAACACCGTCGAAGCCGGTCTGTACATCACCGCAGGCACCAAAGTGAACCTGCTGGATGAACACAACGAGCTGGTCAAGGTGGTCAAGGCCCGTGACCTGGCTGGGCAAACCGACCTGCTGTTCCGCCGCAACTCGCTCAACGGCGCCGTGGAGTGCAAAACCCACAAGTCGGCGATCGAGCTGAACGAGGCACTGCACGCACACAACTGAGTGGCAGGCCGCGCGCCCACCCCCAGCGGTTCGAAGTGCTAAGATCGGGTCTGGCAATTGCTGTCAGACCCGATTTTCATTCCAGGCCCCGCACTCATGTTCCAGCCCTCCCCCTGGCGTGCCGATTTTCCCGCCATCGCCGCCCTGCAACGCCAGCACCAGACCTACCTGGACAGCGCTGCCACCACGCAAAAGCCCCAGGCGCTGCTCGACGCCATGAGCCATTACTACACCCAGGGCGCCGCCAACGTTCATCGTGCCCAACACCTGCCGGGCGCCCTGGCGACCCAGGCATTCGAGTCCAGCCGGGCCAAGGTCGCTGCCTGGCTCAATACGGGCGATGCCGGGCAGATCATCTTCACCCACGGCGCCACCTCCGCGCTCAATCTGCTGGCCTACGGTCTGGAGCATGGCCTGCAGCCGGGTGACGAAATCGCCGTCAGTGCACTGGAGCACCACGCCAATCTGCTGCCCTGGCAGCAACTGGCGCAGCGTCGCAACCTGCGTTTGGTGGTCCTGCCGCTGGACGCCCAAGGCCAGATCGACCTGAACCAGGCACTGCAACTGATCGGCCCGCGCACCCGCCTGCTCGCGGTCAGCCAGTTGTCCAACGTACTCGGTACCTGGCAACCGCTGCCGGCTCTGCTGGCCCATGCCCGCGCCCAAGGTGCGTTGAGCGTGGTCGACGGCGCTCAAGGGGTGGTCCACGGCCGTCACGACGTCCAGCAACTGGGCTGCGATTTCTACGTATTCTCCAGCCACAAGCTCTATGGCCCCGATGGCGTCGGCGTGCTCTACGGCCGCACCGAGGCCTTGCGCCAACTACGCCATTGGCAATTCGGCGGTGAGATGGTGCAGGTGGCCGACTACGACCAGGCCAGTTTCCGCCCGGCGCCACTGGGCTTCGAAGCCGGCACCCCGCCGATCGCCGGGGTGATCGGGCTGGGCGCGTCCCTCGATTACCTTTGCGCTCTCGACCCCGCCGCAGTGGCCGCCCATGAAGGCCTGCTGCACCGGCACCTGCTGCGCGGCCTGACCGAACGCGACGGTGTCCGCCTGCTGGCCAGCCCGCAGGTCGCCCTGGCGAGTTTCGTCGTGGAGGGCGTGCATAACGCCGATATCGCCCACCTGCTCACCGAACAAGGTATCGCCGTGCGTGCCGGGCATCACTGCGCCATGCCGCTGTTGAAAAGCATGGGACTGGAAGGCGCGATTCGGGTGTCACTGGCGCTGTACAACGACAGCGACGACCTGCAGCGCTTCTTCGACGCCCTCGATCAAGGCCTGGAGTTGCTGCGATGAGTCTGCCGCAACAGGCCCATGAGGCACTCGAAACGTTCACCCGCTGCCAAGGCTGGGAGCAGCGTGCCAGGCTGCTGATGCAGTGGGGCGATCGGCTGCAACCCTTGGACGATGAGCACAAGGTCGAGGCCAACCGCGTGCATGGCTGCGAAAGCCGGGTGTGGCTGGTGGCCGAGCGCGTCGACGACCGCTGGCAATTCAAGGCCAGCAGCGACGCCCGCCTGTTGCGCGGCCTGCTGGCCTTGCTGCTGGCGCGCGTACAAGGCCTTGGCAGCCACGCGCTGGCCGACGTGGACCTGCGCGCGTGGTTCACCCAACTGGGCCTGGAACGCCAACTGTCGCCCTCGCGCAGCAACGGGCTGCATGCCGTGTTGCAGCGCATGGCCGAACTGAGCGCCCACGCCTGAGGCGCACTACGCGCAACGCAACGGTCAGTCGGGCTTGGTCCGCTCCGACGGCCGTCGAGCACCGGCCACCAGCTTTTCCACGGCCTTGCTGACCGCCACCATGGCGAAGGTCGCGGTCACCATCATCACCGCGCCGAAGCCGCCGGCACAGTTCAGGCGCACGCCGTCGCCGACGAAGCTCTTTTGCAGGCACACGCTGCCATCGCCCTTCGGGTAACGCAGTTGCTCGCTGGAGAACACGCAGGGCACGCCATAGTTGCGGCTGACATTGCGCGAAAAGTTGTAGTCGCGGCGCAGGGTGGAACGCACCCGCGAAGCCAGGGGGTCGTTGAAGGTCTTGTTGAGGTCGCCGATCTGGATCTGCGTCGGATCGATCTGCCCGCCTGCACCACCGGTGGTGACGATGGCAATCTTGCGCCGCCGGCACCAGGCGATCAGCGCCGCCTTGGCCTGCACGCTGTCGATGCAGTCGATCACGCAGTCCAGGTCTTCGGTGATGTGTTCGAGCAGGGTCTCTCGGGTGACGAAGTCTGCCACCGCATGCACCGTACAAGCCGGATCGATGGCGCGCAGACGCTCGGCCATGACCTCGACCTTCGGCCGCCCCACCTGGCCCTCCAGGGCATGGGCCTGACGGTTGGTGTTGCTGACGCAGACGTCGTCCAGGTCGAACAGGCTGATTTCGCCGACGCCACTGCGGGCCAGCGCCTCCGCCGCCCAGGAGCCGACGCCGCCAATGCCGACCACGGCCACGTGGGCCTGGCGCAGGCGCTGCAGCCCTTCGTCGCCATACAGCCGGGCGACGCCGGCGAAGCGTGGATCTTCTGTGCTCATGCTGCTACCCCGAAAAAACCGGGGCGCATTATAGGCCATGCGCGCCCGTCAGCCAGGTCTTGTCGACGCGATGCGTCCCCGGCAACCCGGCATTAGGAAAGAGCCTGTCAATCCTGCTTTAATGTCCAATCGTAAGTCGGCTGTGGCCGACTCGGGGCTGTTTCTGCACCGCCCACACCCGAACCTGGATTCGCCCTGGCTCTTGCCTGCACCTTGCCTGGAAGCTCACGCACTTATGTCATCACGCAAATTCGGTCTCAACCTGGTGATCGTCCTGGCCATCGCCGCGCTGTTCACCGGCTTCTGGGCGCTGATCAATCGCCCGGTATCGGCGCCGGCCTGGCCGGAACAGATCTCTGGTTTCTCCTATTCACCCTTCCGCCTCGGGGAGAGCCCGCAGAAGGGCCAATACCCCAGTGAAGACGAGATGCGCCAGGACCTGGAGCAACTGAGCAAGTTCACCGACAACATCCGTATCTATACCGTCGAGGGAACCCAGGCCGAGATTCCGCACCTGGCCGAAGAACTGGGCCTGCGCGTGACCCTGGGCATCTGGATCAGCACTGACCTGGAGCGCAACGAACGCGAGATCGAGAAAGCCATCGGCTTGGCCAACAGCTCGCGCAGCGTGGTGCGGGTGGTGGTAGGCAACGAAGCGCTGTTCCGCGAAGAGATCACCCCCGAGGCGCTGATCCAGTACCTGGACCGCGTGCGCGCGGCGGTGAAGGTGCCCGTGACGACCAGCGAACAGTGGCACATCTGGAAGGCGCACCCTGAGCTGGCCAAGCATGTCGACCTGATCGCCGCGCACATCCTGCCGTACTGGGAGTTCGTGCCGATGAGCGACTCGGTGCAGTTCGTCCTGGACCGCGCCCGCGACCTGCGTCATCAGTTCCCCCGCAAGCCCCTGCTGCTATCGGAAGTGGGCTGGCCGAGCAACGGCCGCATGCGTGGCGGCGCCGATGCCACCCAGGCGGATCAGGCCATCTACCTGCGAACCCTGGTCAACACCCTGAACCGCCGCGGCTTCAACTACTTCGTGATCGAAGCCTACGACCAGCCCTGGAAAGCCAGCGACGAAGGCTCGGTCGGCGCCTACTGGGGCGTGTTCAACGCCGAGCGCCAGCAGAAATTCAACTTCGAGGGGCCGGTGGTGGCCATCCCGCAATGGCGCGCCTTGGCGGTGGCCTCGGTGGTGCTGGCTATGATCGCCCTGGCCGTGCTGCTGATCGACGGCTCGGCGTTGCGTCAGCGCGGTCGCACGTTCCTCACCTTCATCACCTTCCTGTGCGGCTCGGTGCTGGTGTGGATCGCCTATGACTACAGCCAGCAATACAGCACCTGGTTCAGCCTGACGGTGGGCGTGTTACTGGCCCTGGGCGCCATCGGCGTGTTCATCGTGCTGCTCACCGAGGCCCATGAGCTGGCCGAAGCGGTCTGGACTCACAAACGACGAAGAGAATTCCTGCCAGTACAAGGCGACACCGCCTACCGCCCCAAGGTGTCGGTGCACGTGCCCTGCTACAACGAGCCACCGGAGATGGTCAAGCAGACCCTCGACGCCCTCGCCGCCCTCGACTACCCGGACTACGAAGTGCTGGTGATCGACAACAACACTAAGGACCCTGCGGTCTGGGAGCCGCTCAAGGCCCACTGCGAAAAGCTCGGCGAGCGCTTCCGCTTCTTCCACGTCGCGCCGCTGGCCGGCTTCAAGGGCGGTGCACTGAACTACCTGATCCCGCACACGGCCAAGGATGCCGAGGTGATCGCGGTGATCGACTCGGACTACTGCGTGGATCGCAACTGGCTCAAGCACATGGTGCCGCACTTCGCCGATCCGAAGATCGCCGTGGTGCAGTCCCCCCAGGACTACCGCGACCAGCACGAAAGCGCTTTCAAGAAGCTGTGCTACAGCGAATACAAGGGCTTCTTCCACATCGGCATGGTCACTCGCAACGACCGTGACGCGATCATCCAGCACGGCACCATGACCATGACCCGGCGTAGTGTGCTGGAGGAACTGGGCTGGGCCGAATGGTGCATCTGCGAAGACGCCGAACTCGGCCTGAGGGTGTTCGAGAAAGGCTTGTCGGCCGCCTATGCCCACAACAGCTACGGCAAGGGCTTGATGCCCGACACCTTCATCGATTTCAAGAAACAGCGCTTCCGCTGGGCCTATGGCGCCATCCAGATCATCAAGCATCATGCCGGCGCCCTGCTGCGCGGCAAGGGCAGCGAACTGACCCGTGGCCAGCGCTACCATTTCCTCGCCGGCTGGCTGCCCTGGGTGGCCGATGGCATGAACATCTTCTTCACCGTCGGGGCGCTGCTGTGGTCGGCGGCGATGATCATCGTGCCACACCGCGTCGATCCGCCGCTGATGATTTTCGCCATCCCGCCGCTGGCGCTGTTCTTCTTCAAGGTCGGCAAGATCATCTTCCTCTACCGCCGCGCGGTGGGGGTGGACCTGCGCGATGCCTTCGCCGCCGCCCTGGCGGGCCTGGCGCTGTCGCACACCATCGCCAAGGCGGTGCTCTATGGCTTCTTCACCAGCAGCATGCCGTTCTTCCGCACACCAAAGAATGCCGACAGCCATGGTCTGCTGGTGGCCATCTCCGAAGCCCGCGAAGAGCTGTTCATCATGCTCTTGCTGTGGAGTGCGGCGGCCGGCATCTGCCTGGTGCAAGGCCTGCCCAGCTCCGATATGCGCTTCTGGGTGGCGATGCTGCTGGTGCAGTCGCTGCCGTACCTGGCGGCCTTGATAATGGCCTTCCTGTCCTCGCTGCCCAAACCGGCGCACACCGCGGTCGAGCCGCAGCAGGCTTGAGGCCCTGTACAGCGCAGGGGTGCATCGCGTCCCCTGCGCCGGCCCGTTTGATATAAGATAACGCCCCCAGATTTTTCGCCTTGCCTTGCCCCCGGAGTTCTCCATGACGGCCCCAGCCGAGCTCTCGCCTACCCTTCAACTGGCCTGCGACCTGATCCGCCGCCCCTCGGTGACGCCGGTCGATGCCGACTGTCAGACCCAGATGATGAATCGCCTGGGCGCGGTCGGCTTCCAGCTCGAGCCGATGCGCATCGAAGATGTCGACAACTTCTGGGCCAGCCACGGCCAGCAGGACGGTCCGGTGCTGTGCTTCGCCGGTCACACCGACGTGGTGCCCACAGGTCCCGTGCAGCAATGGCAGCATGAGCCCTTCGACGCGCTGATCGATGCCGATGGCATGCTCTGCGGCCGCGGCGCCGCCGACATGAAGGGCAGCCTGGCCTCGATGGTGGTCGCCAGCGAACGCTTCGTGCGCGACTATCCCGATCACCGCGGCCAGGTCACGTTCCTGATCACCAGCGACGAAGAAGGGCCGGCGCATCATGGCACCAAGGCTGTGGTCGAGCGCCTCAAGGCACGCCAGCAGCGTTTGGACTGGTGCATCGTCGGCGAACCCTCGAGCACGTCCCTGCTCGGCGATGTGGTGAAGAACGGCCGGCGCGGCTCGCTCGGTGCCCACCTCACCGTGCGCGGCAAACAGGGCCACGTTGCCTATCCACACCTGGCGCGCAACCCGATCCACCTGGCGGCGCCCGCGCTGGCCGAGCTGGCGGCCGAGCATTGGGACCAGGGCAATGCCTTTTTCCCGCCGACCAGCTTCCAGATCTCCAACCTCAATGCCGGCACCGGCGCTACCAATGTCGTGCCGGGCGAACTGACCGCGCTGTTCAACTTCCGCTTCTCCACCGAGTCGACCGTAGAAGGCCTGCAGCAGCGCGTGGCGGCGATCCTCGACAAGCACCAGTTGGACTGGTCGATCGACTGGGCACTCTCGGGCCTGCCGTTTCTCACCGAGCCGGGCGAGTTGCTCGATGCGGTGTCGTCGAGCATCAAGGCCGTCACCGGCCGTGACACCCAGCCTTCGACCAGCGGCGGCACCTCCGATGGCCGTTTCATCGCCACCCTGGGCACCCAGGTGGTCGAGCTGGGGCCGGTCAACGCCACCATCCACCAAGTGGACGAGCGCATCCTGGCCAGTGACCTGGACCTGTTGACGGAAATCTACTACCAGACCCTGGTGCGGTTGCTCGCCTGATGCTGGCCTGCCCCCTCTGCCAGGCGCCACTGGCGCAGCTCGACAACGGCGTGGCCTGTGCGGCCGGCCACCGTTTCGACCGCGCTCGCCAGGGCTACCTGAACCTGCTGCCGGTGCAGCACAAGAACAGCCGTGACCCGGGCGACAACCAGGCCATGGTCCAGGCCCGCCGCGATTTCCTCGACGCCGGCCACTACGCGCCGGTGGCCGCGCGACTGGCGCAACTGGCTGCCGAACGCACACCCGGCGCGTGGCTCGACATCGGCTGTGGCGAAGGCTACTACACCGCACGAATCGCCGAGGCGCTCCCTGCCGCCGACGGCTACGCCCTGGACATTTCCCGGGAGGCGGTCAAGCGTGCGTGCCGGCGCGCCCCGCAGCTCACCTGGATGGTCGCCAGCATGGCCCGCGTGCCCATGGCCGATGCCAGCTGCGACTTCATCGCCAGCGTCTTCAGCCCCTTGGACTGGCGGGAAGCGAAACGCCTGCTGGCGCCGGGCGGCGGACTGATGCGCGTGGGGCCGACCAACGGCCACCTGATGGAACTGCGTCGCCTGCTCTACGATGAAGTGCGCCCTTACGCCGACGACAAGCACCTGGCTCTGGTGCCAGCAGGCATGCAGCACGCCCACGGCGAGGTCCTGGAATTCACCCTGACCTTGCCCGAAGCCCAGGCCCGTGCCGACCTGCTGGCCATGACCCCGCACGGCTGGCGCGCCAGCGCCGAAAAGCGCACTCGCGTGATCGAGCAGCCCGCGCCACTCGAGGTCACGGTATCCATGCGTTATGACTATTTTGTGCGCCAAGACTGAGCACACCAGGAGCCCTGAAATGCGCCAACCCGATATCGAAATCTACCTCAAGGACGCAGACGTCGATCACAAGCAGATTGCCGCCTGGCTGACCGAGGCCCTGGGCCCGTGCAGCGAGTGGAAGCAGAAAGGCCAGACCTTCAAGTGCATGGCCGGTAACATCCCGGTCACTTGGTTACCCAAGGCTGTAGGGAAATGGAACAGCCTCTACCTGGAAAGCGACCAGACCCCATGGGTCGATGACATCGCCTGCGCCCGCGCCGCCTTCGCCGCGCTCAACGTGGAAGTGCGCTGCGCGCCGGGCAGTTGGGCCGAAGAAGACGGCGAAGAAGACGCCGACCGCTGGATCCGCATCAGCACTGACGGCGAAGAAGAAATCACCTGGCGCACGTGAAAGCAGCGGCGAGCTTCAGGAAAGCAGCGGCGAGCTTCAAGCTTCAAGCGGCAAGACCGGTGAACTTAAGTCGGTATTGGCATAGCTTGCAGCTTGTCGCTCGCCACTCGTAGCTGGCTTAGAGGCCGACGACGTCCTCGGCCTGCAGGCCTTTCTGGCCCTGCACCAAGGAGTATTCCACCTGCTGTCCCTCGACCAGGGTGCGGTGACCCTCACCGCGGATGGCGCGGTAGTGGACGAAGACATCGGCTCCACCCTCGCGCTGAATGAAGCCAAAGCCCTTGGCATCGTTGAACCACTTCACGTTCCCAGTCTCACGAGACGACATCTGCAACACTCCGGATTTTTATTTTCAAGATCGCCGTGCAGACAGAGGATTTTCTTCCTCTGGCTACGCAGCTTGCGGAAATTTCCTGCAAGGTGCGGACCGAGTATCTGTCGGATATCAAAAATTTTTATGACATGGCTTCAAATGGCCGATTTTTGCTGAACTTATGCCGATACGGCAGCCTAACTTGCTGGTATATCTCCTGAAACATTTTCCCAGGGCAATCACCCCATGACCCGTTCTCCCCTGCGCCGCCTGATTTTCGGTGCCCTGCGTCGCGTCCTGTACCTGTGGGTGCGTTCCGAGACCATCAACCAGTCCTCGCTGACGCTCAACCTCGACCGCAGCCGACCGGTGTTCTACGCCCTGCCTTCTCCCTCGCTCACCGACCTGGCGGTGATCGACCGCGAGTGCACCAAGGCGGGGCTGCCCCGCCCGGTACTGCCCGTGGCCGTCGGCCCGCTGCACGAGCCTGCGGCGTTCTTCTACTTGACCCCCGACCCGGACTGGCTCGGTCGCCAGGACAAGCGCGGCGCACCGCCGACCTTGCAACGGCTGGTGACCACCCTCAGCGAACACGCCGAGGAAGATGCCCAGATCATCCCGGTCAGCGTGTTCTGGGGGCAGACGCCCGCCAGCGAGAACAGCCCGTGGAAACTGCTGTTCGCCGACAGTTGGGCGGTTACCGGGCGGTTGCGCCGGCTGCTGACCGTGCTCATCCTCGGACGCAAGACCCGCGTGCAGTTCTCCGCACCCATCCACCTGCGCGAACTGGTGCAGCACAACAAAGGCCATGAACGCACGGTGCGCATGGCCCAGCGCGTGATGCGGGTGCATTTTCGCAATCTGCGCACGGCGGTCATCGGCCCGGATATTTCCCACCGGCGCAATCTGGTCAAGGGCCTGGTCCACGACCCGCTGGTTCGCCAAGCCATCAGCGACGAGGCCGAGCGCGAGAAGATCCCCTACGCCAAGGCCGAAGCCAAGGCCCTGCACTATGGCAACGAAATCGCCTCGGACTATACCTACACCGCGATTCGCTTCCTTGAAGTGGTGCTGAGCTGGTTCTGGAACAAGATCTACGACGGCATCAAGGTCAACCACATCGAGCAGGTGCAGGAACTTGCTCCCGGCCATGAGGTGATCTATGTCCCCTGTCACCGCAGCCATATCGACTACCTGCTGTTGTCCTACCTGCTGTTCCGCAACGGCCTGACGCCCCCGCACATCGCCGCGGGCATCAACCTCAACATGCCGGTGATCGGCAGCCTGCTGCGCCGTGGCGGCGCCTTCTTCATGCGCCGCACCTTCAAGGGCAATCCGCTGTACACCGCCGTCTTCAACGAGTACCTGCACACCCTGTTCACCAAGGGCTTCCCGGTGGAGTACTTCGTCGAGGGCGGACGCTCACGCACCGGGCGCATGCTGCAGCCGCGCCCCGGCATGCTGGCGATCACCCTGCGCAGCTTCCTGCGTTCCTCGCGCACGCCGATCGTCTTCGTACCGGTGTACATCGGCTACGAGCGCGTGCTCGAAGGCCGCACCTACCTGGGTGAGTTGCGCGGGGCAAGCAAGAAGAAGGAGTCGATCTTCGACATCTTCAAGGTCATCGGCGCGCTCCGGCAGCGCTTCGGCGAGGTCTACGTCAATTTTGGCGAACCCATTCACCTGAATGGCTTCCTCGACCAACAACAACCGGGGTGGCGCGAACAGGACCTGGCGCCGCAGTTCCGCCCGACCTGGCTCAACGACACCACCACGCACCTGGGCGCGAAGGTGGCCCAGCACCTGAACGGCGCGGCGGCGATCAATCCGGTCAACCTGGTGGCCTTGGCGCTGCTGTCGACCAGCCGCCTGGCCCTGGACGAGCGGGCGCTGATCCGCGTGCTCGACCTGTACCTGGCGTTGCTGCGTCAAGTGCCCTACTCCGCGCACGTCACCCTGCCGGAGGGCGACGGTCGCGCGCTGATCGAGCACGTCAGAGGCATGGAGCTGCTGTCCGAACAGAAAGATGCGCTGGGCCGCATCCTGTACCTGGACGAAGCCAACGCGGTGCTGATGACCTACTACCGCAACAACATCCTGCACATCTTCGCCCTGCCGGCGCTGTTGGCGAGCTTCTTCACCAGCAGTGCACGGATGAGCCGTGAGTTGCTCGGGCAGTACGTGCACGCGCTGTATCCGTACCTGCAGGCCGAACTGTTCCTGCGCTGGACACCCGAAGCGCTCGACGAAGCCATCGATCAATGGCTGGCTGCGCTGGTGGAGCAGGGGCTGCTGCGCGAAGAGAACGGGGTGTACCTGCGTCCGGCGCCGAGCTCGCGGCAGTTCGTGATGCTTACCCTGCTGGCCCGCGCCATCACCCAGACCCTGCAACGCTTCTACATGGCCACCTCGCTGCTGCTCAACAGCGGCCAACACAGCCTGGACGCCGAGGAACTGGAAGCGCTGTGCGTGATGATGGCCCAGCGCTTGTCGATCCTGCATGGCCTCAATGCACCGGAGTTCTTCGACAAGACGCTGTTCCGTCACTTCATCCAGACCCTGGTCAGCGAAGGCGTATTGCAACCGGACGACAGCGGCAAGCTGGGCTACCACGACAAGCTCGGCGAACTGTCCGAAGGAGTGGCCAAGCGCGTGCTGTCGGCGGAGCTGCGCCTGTCGATCCGCCAGGTGGCGCTGCATCGGGACGATACCCCCGTCGCGTGATAGGGTGCAGGTCTGATGCCCATCGGTGCGCGGATCGGAGCCGATCCGCTGCACCGAGTTCGATTCACTTTCTGCCCTCAAGGACGCCTTCATGATTCGTTCCTCCCTGCGCTTGACCACCCTGTGCGCCGGTCTGCTGCTGTCGGCCAGCGCCCTCGCCCTGTCGCTGGGCAACCTGTCCCAGCAAGATGCGGCCGGCGGCCTCAAGGACGCCCTGACCCAAGGCGCGCAGATCGCCGTCAAGCAACTGAGCACGCCCGGCGGTTTCAGTGACAATCCCGATGTGCGCATCGAGTTGCCCGGCAAGCTCGGCAAGGCGGCCCAGGCCATGAAAATGTTCGGCAAGGGCGACCAGGTCCAGGCTCTGGAAACCAGCATGAACAAGGCGGCCGAAGCCGCTGTGCCGCAGGCCCAGGCAATTCTGGTGGACGCGGTGAAGAAGATGAGCGTGACCGATGCCAAGGGCATCCTCAGCGGCGGCGACGAAGCGGCGACAAAGTATCTGGACAAGAGCAGCCGCGAGCAGATCCGCGCCAAGTTCCTGCCGATCGTCAAGCAGGCCACCGACAAGGTCGGCCTGGCCCAGCAGTACAACAGCTTCGCCGGCCAGGCCAAAGGCCTGGGCCTGATCAAGGACGACGCCAACATCGAGAACTACGTGACCGAAAAAGCCTTGGACGGTCTGTTCGAGATGATCGGCAAGCAGGAGCAGAGCATCCGCCAGAACCCTGCGCAAGCGGCCACCAGCCTGGCCAAGAAGGTCTTCGGCGCGCTCTGAGCCTCCCCGCATCCCCTTTGCTGGCGCCCTGCCCGCGAAACACCGCCAGTCACCGCTCGGCCGACTGGCGCTGAGGCTGATCGCACACGATCGACCGCGCACGCCCACTTCCTTTCCAGGCGAATGCCTACCTGTCACATGCGACCTGCATCCTAGGGCTCTGTGCAGCGTGTTCGCGCGTTCGAGCCGACCGCCGCTACATGACGCGAGTGCCCTTTTTGCGCCAGGAGTCGATTACATGAGGCCAGAAATCGCTGTACTTGATATCCAAGGTCAGTACCGGGTGTACACGGAGTTCTATCGCGCGCAGACCGCAGAGCGGACCATCGTTCTGGTCAATGGCTCGCTGGCCACCACCGCCTCCTTCGCCCAGACCGTGCGCAACCTGTATCCGCACTTCAATGTAGTGCTGTACGACCAGCCCTACGCCGGCAGGTCCAAGCCGCACAACCGCCATCAGCGGCTGCTGAGCAAGGAGACAGAAGCGCATATCCTGCTGGAGTTGGTCGAGCACTTCCGCGCCGACCACGTCATGTCCTTTTCCTGGGGCGGCGCTTGCACCCTGCTGGCTCTGGCGCACCAGCCGCAACGGGTGAACAAGGCGATCATCAGTTCGTTCTCGCCGGTGATCAACGGCCCCATGCGCGACTACCTGGAGCGGGGCAGCCAATACCTGTCGGCCTGTGACCGCCCTAGAGTGGGCAATCTGGTCAACGACACCATCGGCAAGCACCTGCCCTCGCTGTTCAAGCGTTTCAACTATCGCCACGTCAGCAGCCTGGACAGCCACGAGTACGCGCAGATGCACTTCCACATCCACCAAGTGTTGGATCATGACCTGCAGCGGGCATTGACCGGGGCGCGCAACATCGATATTCCGGTGTTGTTCATCAACGGCGAGCGTGACGAATACACCACGGTCGAGGACGCCAGGCAGTTCGCCCGGCATGTGGACAGAAGCGCGTTCAGCGTGATTCGCGACGCCGGGCACTTCCTGGACATGGAGCACAAGGCAGCCTGCGAAGACACCCGCAGCGCAATGCTGGGTTTTCTGCAACCGGCCCGTACACCTCGGCAGCGCTATGGCTATGAGGCGGGTCAGCAGGCGTTGGCGGGGTGAGTACAGCGTGGGGTGGGGCCTGCCAGTCGTAGACAAGCGCTGCTGCAAGGCTTTTTTGCTGCTTGGACTTTCCAGGACACCAGGATTCTGGTAAAAAGTCGGGCTGCGAAGCGGGTATAGTTTAGTGGCAAAACGAAAGCTTCCCAAGCTTTAGTTGAGGGTTCGATTCCCTCTACCCGCTCCACATTCTTCGCCCTGCGCATCTGATTGCAGCCCCCCCAAAGAGCCCTCGGCTCTTTTTTCATTTCTACGCCCTTCGTTGACCTGTCCCATCGCTTTGCTCGCCGCAATCGGCTTGAATGCAGCCCCACGACACGCTGCATGAGACTTGCAAGCGAAGCGGCATCAGGTGCATATCGCTACTGCGCACCCAGAAATCATCAAAGGACTGCCCATGTTTCTTTCCCGCTGGCTGCCGGGCCTGGCCAATCTCCTGCACTACCGCCGCGAATGGTTCCGCGCTGATCTGCAAGCCGGCCTGTCGGTGGCGGCGATCCAGATTCCGATCGCCATCGCCTATGCCCAGATCGTCGGTTTGCCGCCGCAGTACGGTTTGTATGCCTGTGTACTGCCGATGATGGTCTACGCCTTGATCGGCAGCTCACGGCAGTTGATGGTCGGCCCCGATGCGGCCACCTGTGCGATGATTGCTGGCGCCGTGGCGCCCTTGGCGATGGGCGATCCGCAGCGGATCGCCGAGTTGTCGGTGATCGTCACGCTGCTGGTCGGGGTGATGCTGATCGCTGCCGGCGTGGCCCGCGCCGGCTTCATTGCCAGTTTCTTCTCGCGGCCGATCCTGATCGGCTACCTCAATGGCATCGGCCTCAGCCTGATCGCCGGGCAACTGTCCAAAGTGGTGGGCTTCAGCATCGAGGGTGACGGCTTCATTCTCAGCCTGATCAATTTCGTCGAGCGCCTGGGCGAGATCCACTGGCTGACCTTGGTCGTCGGCCTGGGCGCACTGGCGCTGCTGATCTGGCTGCCGTGCCGCTATCCGAAACTGCCCGCAGCGCTGGTCACCGTCGCCGTGTTCACCCTGCTGGCGGGGCTGTTCGGGCTGGACCGCTTCGGCGTGGCCATCCTCGGCCCGGTGCCGGCCGGCATGCCCGAACTGGCCTGGCCGCAAAGTACCTTGGCCGAGACCAAGAGCCTGCTGCGCGACGCGCTGGGGATCGCGACGGTCAGCTTCTGCAGCGCCATGCTCACGGCGCGCAGCTTCGCGGCCCGGCACGGCTATGCGATCAATGCCAATCACGAATTCGTCGCGCTGGGGGTAAGCAACCTGGCGGCGGGGCTCTCCCAGGGCTTTGCCATCAGTGGCGCCGACTCGCGCACCGCGGTCAACGACATGGTCGGCGGCAAGAGCCAACTGGTGGGCATCATCGCCGCCTTGGTCATCGCGTTGATCCTGCTGCTGTTCACCGCGCCCATGGCCTGGATTCCTCAGGCGGCACTCGGCGCGGTGCTGCTGATGGCGGGCTGGGGACTGATCGACGTGAAGTCCCTGGGCAAGATCCGACGCCTGAGTCGCTTCGAGTTCTGGTTGTGCCTGCTGACCACGCTCGGCGTGCTCGGCCTCGGCGTACTGCCGGGCATCGTCTTCGCCGTGACCCTGGCCATCCTGCGGCTGCTCTACACCATCTACCAGCCCACCGACGCCGTGCTGGGCTGGATGCCCGGCATCGAAGGTCAGGTCGATGTGCGCCAGCACCCGCAGGCCCGCACTGTGCCCGGCCTGGTGGTGTACCGCTTCGACGATGCCGTGCTGTTCTTCAATGCCGACTACTTCAAGATGCGCCTGCTCGAAGCCGTGCAACGCGAGCCCGATCCACAGGCGGTACTGTTCGACGCCGAAGCGGTGACCAGCATCGACGTCAGTGGCATTGCTGCCTTGCGTGAGGTACGCGACACCCTCAAGGCGAAAGGCGTGCACTTCGCCATCGCCCGCGCCCGCGGCACCTTCCTGCGCATGCTGGTGCGCTCGGGCATGGCCCGCGAGATGGAGGACCGCTTGCTGTTCGGCTCGGTGCGCGCCGGGATTCGGGCGTATCGGGTTTGGCGCAATCGTGAGCGACGCGACCGCTGATCACGATCGCCCGCACCCGCGATTCATTCAGGCAATCAAAACCCTAATTCCTGCAACACCTGCCCTTCATCCGCCACCGCCGGTCGCTGGTAAAAGCGCAGCAACGCCCCGGCCCGGTTGGTGAAAATGCCATCCACCCCGGCGTCCATCGCCTTGGCGAAGTCTTCGCGGTCGTCCAGGGTGTAGGCATGCACCAGCAGGCCACGCGCGTGGCTGGCCTGGTTCATCCACGGCTGGATCAGGTCGGTGTAACTCTGCTCGCCCAGGCGGCTACGCTGCGCGGAGGGACCGGTGCCGATGGCGCCGCCGGCCTTGGCGGCATCCAGCCAGCGCAGCAACTCCTCGCGGTCTTTGGGCGCCTGACGCGCATAGAAACGTGCCTTGTCCTGCTCGCCCGAGTCGGCGAAGTCCTGGCCCGACTTGGGTTCGATGCTGCCCTTGCCTACCCACAGCAGCAGAATCTTCGGCACCTGCGGCATCTCCTGGTGCAGCAGGGCCAGGCTGTCGCGGTCGAAGGTCTGCAAGATCACCCGCCCCGGTCTGTCGAGCCAGCCACGGGCCTGGAGCCGTGCCTTGAGCTGTCGTTCGATGCCGGGAAACTGCTTGGGCACCTTGGTTTCGATGTACAGCCCCGGTTGACGCTCGGGATTGCCCTCGGCGATGTCGATCACTTCATCGAGGGTCAGGATCTGCTGCCCGGCGAAGCTCGCCCTGGCGCGCTGCGGGTAGGCCTGGTTGAACCAACTGCCAGCGTCCAGCGCTTTCAACTCGGCCAGGGTGAAGTCGCTGACCGGACGCCCGGCACGCCCAGGGAAGCGCGAGGCGACGTCGCTGGTGCGCGCCAGCACATCGTCATGCACCACCACCAGCACATTGTCGCGGCTGCGTTGCAGGTCCAGTTCCAGGTAATCGGCGCCCAGCTCGCGCGCCAGCAGATAGGCCGCAGCGGTGGATTCAGGCGCGTCGAAGGACGCGCCACGGTGAGCGATCACCGCTGGATAGGGGATGGACTGGGCCTTGGCCAGGGCCGCACCGTCATCGGCTCGGACATCCATCGTCGACAACAGCAAGCCCAGCAGGGGCGCTACGCGTATACGCATGTTCAGATCCTCTCGGGCCGCGCCCCGCACGCGCGGCGCAGCGGATTCCTTGGCAGGGCAAGCCTCTCACAGCTTCGATGACATGCTAAAGTCCCCGCTCACCGCTGCCCCACGGATGCTCGATGCCCTCTCTCGATTCTCAGCTCGCCCAATGGTCCGATCTCGATGCCCGCCACCCCTGCACCGCCCTGCTGCTGGGCAACGGCGCCAGCCGCGTGTTGTGGAAGCCGTTCGGCTATTTCTCGCTGTACGAGCACGCGCAGAAGGCCGGGCGCAAGAGCGGTCTGGCGATCAGCGACCAGGCGCTGTTCAAGTCGCTGGGCACCGAGCTGTTCGAGCCGGTGCTGAGCATGCTCAATACCACGGTGCGCACCAATGCCGCCCTGGCGATCAACTCCACCGCGCCGCTGAACCGCTACTACTCGATCAAGGAAGCGCTGATCCACGCCCTGCGCGCCGTGCACCCGCCGCATGCGCTGTTGTCCAGCGCCACAATGGCCACGATCAACGCGGCCCTGCGTCAGTACCGCAGCGTCTACACCAGCAACTACGACCTGATCCTGCCGTGGGCGATGGAACAGGCACCGCAGGGTTTTGCCCGGCTGTTCGATGACGAAGGCTTCTTCGATGTGCGCCGCACCGCCAGCCCCGGCACCCGTGTCCTGCACCTGCATGGCGGCCTGCACCTGCTCAAGCTGCCCGACGGCAGCACGCGCCAGCGCAGCGCTATCGGCGCCGAACTGCTCGAAGGCGTTGCCGTGAACATTCCCGGCGAGGTGCCGCTGTTCGTCAATGAAGACCGCAGCGAGCACAAGCTGCGGGCCATCCGCCAGTCGGACTACCTGTCCTGGAGCCTGGCCCAGCTTGCGGACGAACAGGGTGGCCTGTGCCTGTTCGGCCAGCACTTGGACAGCAGCGACGAGCACCTGCTGCTAGCCATTCGCCAGGCCAGGCCGAAACACCTGTGCATCGCCATCCGCCCTTTGAACGACGCCTCGATCCTCAACCAGAAGCAGCATTTCACCGAGCGCCTGGCCGGTGCGGTCGATGGCGCCCTGCACTTCTTCGACGCCAGCAGCCATCCGCTCGGCGCCGCCGAACTGGCCCTGCCCGTGCCCCTGACCCACGCCCGGCGCCTCTGAACGAGGCGCCACGCCTGGCTAGCAAATGTAAATAATTCTCGATAAGATCCGCACCCTTTCTCCAGGCCAGCCCGGAAAGCGTGCATGCAGCGCCTCAAGCCCGATCCCGCCACCGCCGACACCTGCCGCAGTTTCTACGCCGAAATCCTGCATTTCCTGCGCAAGCGCATGGACAACGCCAGCGATGCCGCAGACATGACCCAGGACGTGTTCGCCCAATGGCTCGGCTACCGTGACCGGACCAAGGTCGAACAACCGCGTGCCTTCCTGTTTCGCATGGCACGCAACCTGCTGAGCGATCACTGGCGCCGGCAACAGGTGCGTCAGAGCGTGCTGGAGGAGACGACCATCGACCCCGCCACCAGCGCCAACGACCCCTTCGATCACGCCCAGCGCCGTCAGCGCTTGGAACAATTGCGCCAAGTACTCGCCGAGCTCTCGCCGCGGCGACGAGAAGCCCTTATGCTGCACCGCTTTGAAGGCCTGACCCAGGCGCAGATCGCCGAACGCATGAATATTTCCGTAAGCATGGTCGAAAAGCACATCGCTGCGGCCCTGCTGCACTGCAAGCAACGGCTGGACAGTGAAGATGGCAGGGAGCAGCCGTAATGAGCCTCACCGACGAGACCGATCCACGCCCGCTCGACGCCCAAGCCGCCAGTTGGTTCACGCGTAACCGCAACGCGACAACGCGCGAGCAACGCAAGGCCTTCGCCCAGTGGATTCGCCATCCCGAGCACGCCCGCGCCTACCGTCAGTTCGAGCAACTGTGGGCAGACATGGCCGCGCTCAAGCAGGTCAACCACCCCGTCGCGCGGGTGCAGTACCGATCGCCGCGTTGGCGTCCACTGATCGCCACGGCGGCGGCGCTGCTGTGCGCGCTGCTGGCGGGTAACCTGGGCAGCGGCAGCACGCCGATACGCCAGGCCCTGGTCGCCGGTACCACGATGCGCAGCCTGCACTTGCCCGACGGCAGCCAGTTGTACGTCAATGCCCGCACCCGTGTGCAACTGGATTTCACCGCGCAGCGACGGCTGATCACGCTGGAGCAGGGCCAGTTGTACATTGACGTGGCGCCAGACAAGGAGCGGCCGCTGTTCGTCGATGCCGGCAGCGCGTTGGTGCGCGTGGTCGGCACCGGCTTCGACCTGCGCCGTGGCGCACGCGAGTTGACCCTGAGTGTCGCCCATGGCCAAGTCGCCTTCGAAACCTCCGGCGAGAACCAGGCGCCCATGCTGGTCGAGGCCGGCCAGCGCGTCACCTACGAGCCGTCTCGTGGCAGCCTGCTGCGCCAGAACCTGGGCGAGCAGCGCGTGGCCGACTGGCGGGACGGTCATGTCAGCTTCAGGAACCGCGAACTGGCGAGCCTGATCGATGAACTGAGCCTGTACCGCCAGCAGCCGGTGCTGCTGGCCGATCCGAACCTGGCTCGCTACAAGGTTTCGGGCAATCTCGACGTACACGACCCCGACGCGTTGCTCAACGCGCTGCCTGCCTTGCTACCGGTGAAAACCGTGCGCCTGGGCGATGGCCGTTTGCGCATCGAGCACCGCGCGCATTAATTTGAGAATTTTAATCATTCGCAGGTGAGGATTTTTCCCAATACCGCGTCTCCTTCCCCGCCTGCCGGATGAACGGTGGGCTTTTTTCCGGCCATTTGCCGTTTGGGGGAATTCATGTCGTCTGCGTTGCGTCCGCTGCAAGCCTTGCCCGTCCGTCCTACCCTGCTGGCCTTGTGCCTGAGCCTGAGCCTGGCCGCCCAGGCCGCGCCTGTGCAACTGGACCTGCCAGCGCAACCGCTGGCCCAGTCGCTGAGCCAACTGGCGCAGCAGGCGCAGGTTCAGTTGCTGTTCGATGAAGCGCTGCTCAGCGGTGCGCGTGCGCCGGCCCTGCGCGGCGCCTTCGAGCCACAGGACGCCATCGCCCGCTTGCTGGCCGGCAGCCGCTTCGCCCTGGTGCGCGTGGGCGAGACTTTCGTAGTGCGTCAGCACGAGCCTGTCGCACCTGGCGAAGCCGCACAGGCGGATAACAGCATTCAGCTCGGCGCCCTGAGCATCGTCGGCGACGGACAGCAGATCGGCCCGCAGAACGTCGGGCGTTCGACCCTGGACCAGGAGCAGATCGATCGCTACCAGCCCAGCAACATCCCCAGCGTGATCGCCACCCTGCCCGGCGTGAACATGGGCGGCTCGGCCAAGCCGGGCGGTCAGACCATCAATATCTGGGGCCTGGGCGATGCCGAAGACGTGCCGATGACCGTCGATGGCGCGACCAAGAGCGGCTTCGAGCGCTACCAGCAAGGCACCGTATTCATCGAACCCGAGCTGATCAAGCACATCGAGGTGGAGAAAGGTCCGCACTCGGTCAAGACCGGCAACGGTGGCTTTGGCGGCAGCGTCAACATGACCACCAAGGATGCCGGCGATCTACTTCAGGACGGCCGCAACAGCGGTGCCATGCTCAAGTACGGCTATGCCAGCAACGATCACCAACAGGTGTACAGCTCCGCGCTGTTCGGGCGCAGCGACGACGGCCGTATCGACGGCCTGGCCTACCTGACCAAGCGTGACGGCGGCGACATGAAGCTGGCCAGCAACCTGCCCGATCCCGACGGCGCTTACCCGATCAATCCTACCCGCCTGCCCAACAGCGCGCTGGACCTGGAAGGCGCACTGTTCAAGGGCAACCTGCACTTGAGCGACGAACACAGCCTGGGCTTTTCCTGGTCGCGTTCGCAGAGCGAACGCTGGGCGCCGTTCTCCTCCACGGCCTATCCGACACCGCCGAGCGCCGCCAATATCAGCCGCTACGGCTACGCCGCCGCACTGACCCGCTTCCTGGCCAACCGCACCACCACCGACACCACCTGGTCGAGCACCTACACGTATCAGCCGTTGGATAACCGTTGGGTCGATCTGGAGGTCAAATACTCCGACTCCGACACTCAGCAGACCGACGAGCGACCTGCGACCGCGTTCTTCCAGCCGGCCACCGGCGGGCGCAAGATGGATACCGAGTACCGCGACCGCATGCTTGCGGTCACCAACACCAGCCTGTTCGAGACGGCAGCGCTGGAGCACGCGCTGACGGTTGGCGCGCAGATCCGCCGGCACAACCGCGACACGCAGATGTGGATGCCTGGCAGCCTCTACGAAACTGCACGCTACAACTACGGCCACTATCAGCCCTACTTCATGCCCAGCGGCACGGTGCGCAGCCAGGGCTATTACCTGCAAGACGCCATCACCCTGGGCGATGTCACCCTCACCCCATCGCTGCGCTACGACCAGGTGACCAACGACGGCAAGCCCAACGATGCGCCGCTGTACGACAACCCCGCCGCCGGCCACGACTACAGCGCCAAGACCTACCGCGGCTGGTCGCCGCGCCTGGCACTGTTCTGGAAGGTGACGCCCAATGCCGCACTGTTCGCCGACTACAGCAAGACCTGGCGCGCGCCGGTGCTCGACGAGCAGTACGAGGTGCAGGGCAGCGGCAGCCGGACCGCCACCAGCCGCGACCTCTATCCTGAACGCATCACCGCATTGCGCGTGGGCAGCGTGTTCGACTTCGACAACCTGCTGTCGGCCAACGACAGCGCCCAGGTGCGCACCACCCTGTTTCGCAACCATATCGAGGACGAAATCTTCAAAGCCACCGGCATCGGCTGCCCACAGCAGTTGCTCACGGGCGGCTCCATCGCCAACACCTGCGGCGGCGGCCTGATGTCCAACTACCGCAACATCGGCGATGTGGTGATCAAGGGCTTCGAGATCGAGAGTTTCTACGACTCCACCTACCTGTTCGGCTCGGCGTCGTTTTCCTGGATCACGGGTCGGCACCAGGGCGCCTACACCAACCCCTGGGGACCGGACGTGTGGGCCAAGGACATCCCTGCGCCCAAGTGGATCACCACCCTGGGCGTGAAAATTCCGGCCTGGGACGCACGGGTCGGCTGGACCGCGCAGTTCGTGCGCAAGACCGACCGCCTGCCCAGCGACCGCTACTACAGCGGACCCGGCAGTGTGCTGGGCGACCGCTACTACGACCAGTACGCCAATGACCGCTATCAGATCCACGGTCTGTTCGCCAACTGGAAACCGCAGCAGGCCTACCTCAAGGGCACCGAGGTGAACCTCACGGTGGACAACCTGTTCAACGAGTCGGCCCGGCCTGAGCTGTCAGGGGAGAATGCGCTGATGCAGGGGCGCAATGCCAAGGTCAGCGTGACGCGGTTCTTCTGAGTGACGATACGCTCAGCCGGGGATCAGGCCGTCGGCACGCAGCAGGGTTTCCAGGCAGTGCTCCTGTACGCCGTAGAACGCCTTGAGCTGGGCGATCTTCTCCAGCAGCGTTGCGTTATCGCCGGCCTGGCGGCGCTTGACCGCCAGGATCATCTTGTTCTTGTTGGTGTGCTCCAGGGAGATGAACTCGAACACCTTGGTCTCGTAGCCGCAGGCCTCCAGGTACAGCGCACGCAGGCTATCGGTGAGCATCTCGGCTTGCTGGCCCAGGTGCAGGCCGTACTGCAGCATCGGTTGCAGCAAACCCGGGCTGTGCAACTGCGGGCGGATCTGCTTGTGGCAGCACGGTGAGCACATGATGATCGACGCGCCGCAGCGGATGCCGGTGTGGATGGCGTAGTCAGTGGCGATGTCGCAGGCATGCAGGGCGATCATCACCTCGATGGCCTCGGGCACCACGCTGCGCACGTCGCCGCACTGGAATACCAGGCCCGGATGCTGCAGACGCGCCGCGGCGGCGTTACACAGTTCGACCATGTCCGCACGCAGTTCCACGCCGGTCACCTGCGCTTCGCGGCCCAGGGTGTGGCACAGGTAGTCGTGCATGGCGAAGGTCAGGTAGCCCTTGCCCGACCCGAAGTCGGCCACCCGCAGCGGTTGCGTCTGGGTCAGCGGCGCACTGGCCAGGGCATGGTCGAAGACTTCGATGAACTTGTTGATCTGCTTCCACTTGCGCGACATCGACGGAATCAGGGCGCCTTGCCCGTCGGTCACGCCCAGGTCGCGCAGGAACGGCCGCGACAGCTCCAGGTAACGTTTCTTCTCCCGGTCGTGGCCGCTGCTGGCCTGCTGGCTCGGCGCCTGGGCAGCGTGGCGCTGCAGTAGCGCCTTGCCTTTCTTGCTGAAGCCCAGTTGCACTTCGCCCTCGGCGGTGAACAGGTGAGCATTGCGAAACTGCTCGGGCAGCAGCTCGGCCACCAGCGTCAGCGCCGCGTCCACGGGCAGGTTGCGGGTGATGTCGCGGGTCTGATGGCGATACACCAGCGACAGGCAGGCCTGGCCCTTGAGCTGCACCGGTTTGGCAATGATGCGCTGCAGGCTGCCGTCGGCCCCGACGGGGCGCGCCAGCACCAGTTTGAGCAGGTGCTGGCGGTGCAGGGCGTCGCTCAGCAGGCTGAGAAATTGGTCGCGGGCGTCCGGCGCAGGTGTGGCGGAAGACATGAAAGGAGCAGCCTCGAAAATGCGTGATGGCCGGCATTCTACAGGGTTTACCGGCCGGCGCCCGAGGCTCAGTCCAGGACCACCAGTTGATTGGTCAGTTGATTGCGCCGCCCGATCGAAGGCAGCGTGCGCCCCAGCAGTTCGCCACAAGCATCGATGCACTCGACGAAACCTTGCAGGGTGCTGCCTTGGTTCACCCGCTCGCTCAACCGCGCCACCAGTGCCGCACGGGCGGCATCGTCAAGGTGTCGGGCGGTGCCTTGATCGGTGAGGATGGTGACGAAGCGCTCGGCCTCGCAGACGAAGATCAGCACGCCACTGGTGCCGGCGGTGCGCTGCAGGTGCTGCTCGTGAAACTGCTGCTGGGCGAAAGCGGCGGCGCGGCGGCGGCGCAGCAGGCGCGGTGCCAGGCGGGCGGCCAGCCACGGCGTGCGCAGCAACAGGCAGAAGGCGACGAACAGCAGCACTTGGGTCACCAGCAAGCCGCGCAGGCCCGGCCAGCCAAGCAACCACTGCAGCAGCGCCGGCAGCAATACGGCCAACAGCGCGGCCCACAGCAGGGGCAGGTAAGGATAGTCGTCGGCGCGGCGGGCCAGCACGGCCACCAGTTCGGCATCGGTGCGCTGTTCGGCGCGGGCGATGGCTTCGGCCACCTGGCGGCGTTGATATTCGTCGATGGGGATCATGCCCGGAGGTACTCGCTCGTTCTTATTGTCGTGGTCCCGGCGACGGGACGCCGGCAGTGTATCTCATCGGCACGCGCTTATAGGGCATAATCCGCCGCAGCCGCAGGGCGCAGTACGGCCAGCGCACCACAACAACAGTCGCCGCGAAGCCACAGCGGCGAGCGAATCGATGGATGATGGAATTGATGATCAAATTGCCGTTGCTGGGCCTGGCCATGGGCCTGGTCAGTCACGTGGCCCTGGCCGCCCCCTCCGCCCCGCCCCTGGAAGACAAGGCGGCCTTCATCGACCACCTGATCGGTCAGATGAGCGTCGAAGAAAAAATCGGCCAGTTGCGCCTGATCAGCATCAGTCCGGAAATGCCGCGCGAGAAAATCCGCGAGGAAATCGCCGCCGGGCGCATCGGCGGCACCTTCAATTCGCGCACCGCCCCGGAAAACCGCCCGATGCAGGACGCGGCGCTGCGCAGCCGGCTGAAGATCCCGATGTTCTTCGCCTACGACACCCTTCACGGCGAACGCACGATCTTCCCGATCAGCCTGGGCCTGGCCGCGACCTGGGACATGGACGCGATCGCCAAGGTCGGCCGCACCTCGGCCATCGAAGCGTCGGCCGACGCCCTGGACATGACCTTCGCGCCGATGGTCGACATTGCCCGCGATCCGCGCTGGGGCCGCACCAGCGAAGGCTTCGGTGAAGACACCTACCTGACCTCGAAGATCGGTCAGACCCTGGTCCGCGCCCTGCAGGGCAAGAGCCCGGCCGAGCCGGACAGCATCATGGCCATCGTCAAGCACTTCGCCCTGTATGGCGCCGTGGAAGGCGGGCGCGACTACAACACGGTCGATATGAGCCTGCCGAAAATGTACAACGACTACCTGCCGCCGTACCGCGCCAGCCTCGACGCCGGTGCAGGCGGGGTGATGGTGGCGCTGAACTCGATCAACGGCGTGCCGGCCACTGCCGACACTTGGCTGATGAACGACCTGCTGCGCAAGCAGTGGGGCTTCAAGGGCGTGACCATCAGCGACCATGGCGCGATCCAGGAATTGATCCGCCACGGCGTGGCCCGTGACGGCCGAGAGGCGGCCAAGCTGGCGATCAAGGCCGGCATCGACATGAGCATGAACGACACGCTCTACGGCCAGGAATTGCCGGGTCTGTTGAAGTCCGGCGAAGTCACCCAGGCCGAGCTCGACCAGGCCGTGCGCGAGGTGCTCGGCGCCAAGTACGACATGGGTCTGTTCAAGGATCCCTACGTGCGCATCGGCAAACCCGACACCGACCTCAAGGACTACTACGGCGAAGACCGTCTGCACCGCGAGGCCGCCCGCGACGTGGCTCGACGCAGCCTGGTGCTGCTGGAGAACCGCGATCAGACCCTGCCGCTGAAGAAGGCGGGCACCATCGCCCTGGTCGGCCCGCTGGCCGACGCCCCCATCGACATGATGGGCAGTTGGGCCGCCGACGGCCGGCCCGAACACTCGGTGACCGTGCGCGAAGGCCTGCGCCGTGCCACCGAGGGCAAGGCCAAGCTGGTGTATGCCCGCGGTTCGAACATCAGCGGCGACAAGGCCATCGTCGACTACCTGAACTTCCTCAACTTCGCCGCCCCGGAAATCGTCGACGACCCGCGTCCGGCCGCCGTGCTGATCGACGAAGCGGTCAAAGCCGCGCGTCAGTCCGATGTCGTGGTGGCCGTGGTCGGCGAGTCGCGTGGCATGTCCCACGAGTCCTCCAGCCGCACCACCCTGGAAATCCCGGCCGTGCAGCGCGAGCTGATCAAGGCCCTGAAAGCCACCGGCAAGCCGCTGGTGCTGGTGCTGATGAACGGCCGTCCGCTGTCCATCGCCTGGGAGCGCGAGCAGGCCGACGCCATCCTGGAGACCTGGTTCAGCGGCACCGAGGGCGGCAATGCGATCGCCGATGTGCTGTTCGGCGACTACAACCCGTCGGGCAAGCTGGCGATCACCTTCCCGCGCTCGGTCGGGCAGATCCCGATGTACTACAACCACCTGAGCATCGGTCGCCCCTACACCCCGGGTAAACCCGGCAACTACACCTCGCAGTATTTCGAGGAGCCCAACGGGCCGCTGTATCCGTTCGGCTACGGTTTGAGCTACAGCCAGTTCGAGCTGTCGGACCTGGCCCTGTCCAAGACGGCCCTCAAGCGCGGCGACACCCTGCAGGCGGAGGTGACGGTGAAGAACACCGGCACGTTCGACGGCGAGACCGTGGTGCAGCTCTATGTCCAGGACGTCAGCGCGTCCATGAGCCGCCCAGTCAAGGAGTTGAAGCACTTCCAGAAGGTGCTGCTCAAGGCCGGCGAAGCGCGCACCCTGACCTTCGCCATCAGCGAGGACGACCTGAAGTTCTACAACGGCCAGTTGCAGCATGTCGCCGAGCCGGGACAGTTCAACGTCCAGGTGGGACTGGACTCGCAAGCGGTGCAGCAGCAGAGCTTCGAGCTGCTGTAGCGCGCAGGTACCGCTCCTGCAAGGGATCTGCAGGAGCGGCCTAGGTTCGACACGGCCAACAGCCTCGCCAGGATCCGCCCATGCCCTCACCCCTGCGCGCCCTACGTCTGGGCCTGATCATCCTGCTGATCCTGATCGGCACCGCCCTGAGCGCCAGTTGGGCCATGCAGCACGCCAAGCGCCAGGCGATGCAGGCCGATGCACGACGGGCCAGCGAACAATTGACGCTCTACGCCAATGGCCTGCACACGCTGATCGAACGCTACCGCGCCCTGCCCGCAGTGCTGGCGCTCGACCCGCAGTTGATCGACGCGCTGCGCGGCCCGGTCGGCGAATCCCTGCAGCGCGTGCTCAACCACAAGCTCGAACGCATCAACGGCGCGGCCAATTCCTCCACCCTGGAGCTGCTGGACCATACCGGACTGGCGGTGGCCGCCAGCAACTGGCGCCTGCCGACCACCTACGTCGGCTCCAACTACGGCTTTCGCCCTTACTTCAAGCAGACCCGCGTGCAGGGGCGCGGCAGCTTCTATGCCGTCGGCGTGACCAGTGGCGTGCCCGGCTACTTCCTCTCCAACGCCGTGACCGACGAACAGGGGCGCTTCCTCGGCGCGATGGTGGTCAAGCTCGAATTTCCCGAGCTGGAACGCGAATGGCGGCAAGGCAATGACGACGTGCTGCTGGTCAGCGACGCGCGCGGGATCACCTTCATCGCTAACCAGAATGGCTGGCGCTACCGCGAGCTGCTGCCGTTGAGCGACGACGACCGCGCCGAACTGGCCCAGACCCGCCAGTACGACAAGCAACCGCTGATACCGCTGCAGCATCAGTTGCTCAGCCGCTTCGACGAGCGCAGCACGCTGCGCCGGGTGAAGGGGCCGGAGGGCAGCGCCGACTACCTCTGGGAAAGCCTGCCGCTGACCACCGAGGGCTGGACCCTGCACCTGCTGCGCAAGCCCCAGGTGAGCGAGGACGCCCGCAACGCCGCCTTGCTCGGCGCGGCGGTGTGGTTGAGCCTGGCCTTTGCCGTGCTGTTCGTCAGCCAGCGCCTGCGCATCGCCCGCCTGCGCCAACGCAGCCGCGAGGAGCTGACGCGTCTGGTGGAAGCCCGCACCCGCGAGCTGCGCACCGCCCAGGAAGGTCTGGTGCAGTCGGCCAAACTGGCCGCGCTGGGGCAGATGTCGGCGGCCCTGGCCCATGAAATCAACCAGCCACTGACCACCCAGCGCATGCAACTGGAGACCCTGCGCCTGCTGCTCGACCACGGTCGCATCGAACAGGCGCGCCAGGCACTGGAGCCGCTGGAACACATGCTCACGCGCATGGCCGCGCTCACCGGCCACTTGAAGACCTTCGCCCGCAACAGCCCCGGCGGGCTGCGCGAACGGCTGGACCTGGCCGGAGTGGTCGACCAGGCGCTGGAACTCATGGACACGCGTCTACGCAGCGAGCAGGTCGAGGTGGCGCTGTATCTGGCGCGCCCGGCCTGGGTGCGCGGCGATGCAATCCGTCTGGAGCAGGTGTTGATCAACCTGCTGCGCAACGCCCTCGACGCCATGCTCGACAAGCCTTACAAGCGCCTGGAAATCCGCATCGAAGCCGGCGACGGGCAGTGGCGCCTGAGCGTGCTCGACTCCGGCGGCGGCATCGCCCAGGCCGATCTAGCCAAGGTTTTCGACCCGTTCTTCACCACCAAGCCCGTGGGCGAAGGCCTGGGCTTGGGCCTGGCGATTTCCTATGGCATCGTCCATGAGGCGGGCGGTCAGTTGCAGGTCGACAATCTGCCTGGCGGCGCCCGCTTCACCCTGACCCTGCCCCGCGACCTGGAGCCTGCATGTTGAATTCAGTGATCGTCGTCGACGACGAAGCGAGCATCCGCACGGCGGTCGAGCAGTGGCTGAGCTTGTCCGGCTTCAGCGTGCAACTGTTCGCCCGAGCCGAAGAGTGCCTGGCGCAACTGCCCCCTCACTTTCCCGGGGTGGTCATCAGCGATGTGCGCATGCCGGGCATGGATGGCCTGCAGTTGCTCGAACGCTTGCACGCACTGGACGCCGAACTGCCGGTGATCCTGCTCACCGGCCACGGCGACGTGCCCATGGCGGTGGACGCCATGCGCAACGGCGCCTACGACTTCCTGGAAAAGCCCTTCACACCGCAGCACCTGCTGGGCAGCTTGCGCCGGGCGCTGGAGAAACGCCAATTGGTGCTGGCCAACCGCGCATTGCACCACCAGGCCGATTTGAAGGAACGCCTGCAAGGCACCTTGCTCGGCATGTCGCAAGGCTTGCAGCAGTTGCGCCGCCAGGTGCTGGAGTTGGCCGCGCTGCCGGTCAACGTGCTGATTCGCGGCGACACCGGCAGTGGCAAGGAACGCGTGGCGCGCTGCCTGCATGACTTCGGTCCACGGGCAGAAAAGCCCTTCGTGGCACTGAACTGCGCCGCCATCCCCGAAGCGCTGTTCGAAGCCGAACTGTTCGGCCACGAGAGCGGTGCGTTCACCGGCGCCCAGGGCAAGCGCATCGGCAAGCTGGAATATGCCAATGGCGGCACGCTGTTTCTCGATGAAATCGAAAGCATGCCGCTGGCCCAGCAGGCCAAGCTGCTGCGGGTGATTCAGGAGCACACACTGGAACGCCTGGGTGGCAATCAGAGCATCCGCGTCGACCTGCGGATCATTGCCGCGACCAAACCCGATCTGCTCGAAGAGGCCCGCGCCGGGCGCTTTCGCGAAGACCTGGCCTATCGCCTGAACGTCGCCGAGCTGCGGCTGGCGCCCTTGCGCGAACGGCGCGAGGACATCCCCCTGCTGTTCGAGCACTTCGTGCGCACCGCCGCCGAGCGTCTGGGCCGCAGTGCCCCGCCGCTGTCTGGCGCGATGCTGGCGCAGTTGCTGGCGCGCGAATGGCCGGGCAACGTGCGGGAACTGGCCAATGCCGCCGAACGCCATGCCCTGGGTCTGGACTCGACACCGGTCGAACCTGCGCCGGGCGCGCACTCGCTCAGCGAGCAAATGGAGGCCTTCGAGGCACAGTGCCTGCGCGCGGCGTTGCGTCAGCATGGGGGGGAAATCAAGGCGGTGATGGAAGCATTGCAGCTACCGCGACGCACGCTCAACGAGAAAATGCAGCGTCATGGCCTGACCCGTGAGGATTTTCTCGATCCTCAATGAGCGGATTATTGCCCACGACCGCGCTTAGATAAGCGGAAATCCGCTCATCACGGTCCATGCGTGCCATGTAGAGGTGCAGCGGGAAATCCTGCCAAGGCCTCAGCCACGAGGCTTAGCGCCCTGAAACGGCGCAGCGTGCTCCTATTTGGCACAGCTTCTGCAATCCCTTTTTCAAGCGCGACCCTGCGCGTCTCACAAAAACAACGAAAAAGGTATCCCCTGATGGATAACGCCACCACCCTGCCCACTGGGGCGGCCACTGCGCCCGCTGCCGAAAAGACCACTGCCAGTCGACTGAAATCGATCTTCAGCGGATCGATCGGCAACATGGTCGAATGGTACGACTGGTACGTCTACGCCGCCTTCTCGCTGTACTTCGCCAAGGCCTTCTTCCCGGCTGGCGACACCACCGCACAATTGCTCAATACCGCCGCCATCTTCGCCGTGGGCTTCCTCATGCGTCCGATCGGCGGTTGGCTGATGGGCCTGTACGCCGACCGCAAGGGCCGCAAGGCGGCGCTGATGGCCTCGGTCCTGCTGATGTGCGCCGGCTCGCTGGTCATTGCCTTGACTCCGGGCTATGAAACCATCGGCGTCGCAGCGCCCGTGCTGCTGGTCATCGCGCGCCTGATGCAGGGGTTGTCGGTCGGCGGCGAATACGGCACTTCCGCCACCTACCTCAGCGAGATGGCCAGCAAGGAGCGTCGCGGCTTCTTCTCCAGCTTCCAGTACGTGACCTTGATTTCCGGCCAGCTGATCGCCCTGGCGGTGCTGATCATCCTGCAGAACACCCTGACCACCGAGCAGCTGTACGCCTGGGGCTGGCGCGTACCGTTCGTGATCGGCGCGCTGTGTGCAGTGGTGGCGCTGTACCTGCGCCGCGGCATGGAAGAGACCGCCTCCTTCACCAAGAAGGAGAAATCCAAGGAAAGCCTGATGCGCACCCTGATGCGCCATCCCAAGGAACTGCTGACCGTGGTCGGCCTGACCATGGGCGGCACCCTGGCCTTCTACACCTACACCACCTACATGCAGAAGTACCTGGTCAACACGGTCGGCATGAGCATCAGCGACTCGACCACCATCTCGGCCGCGACGCTGTTCCTGTTCATGTGCCTGCAACCGATCATCGGCGGGTTGTCCGACAAGATCGGTCGACGTCCGATCCTGATCGCCTTCGGCGTGCTCGGTACGCTGTTCACCGTGCCGATCCTCAGCACCCTGCACACCATCCAGAGCTGGTGGGGCGCGTTTTTCCTGATCATGGCGGCACTGATCATCGTCAGCGGCTATACCTCGATCAACGCGGTGGTCAAGGCCGAGCTGTTCCCCACCGAGATTCGCGCCCTGGGCGTGGGCCTGCCGTATGCACTGACCGTGTCGATCTTCGGCGGCACGGCCGAGTACGTGGCGCTGTGGTTCAAGAGCATCGGCATGGAGACCGGCTTCTACTGGTACGTCACCGGCTGCATCGCGTGCTCGCTGCTGGTCTACGCGACCATGAAGGACACCAAGCAGCACTCGCGCATCACCACTGACTGAGTGACAGTGTTCGGGGCCGGGGTCGCATTCGCGATTCCGGCCTGCGTTTCAGACCATTCCCACCCCAGCCAAGGCTTGGCACACTAGGCGCTTCGTTCATCCCAGAGGAAGGGCCGCGGCCCTGTACCGATGTACTACTACGAACCCGCCCTAGGCCACGGCCTGCCCCATGACCCCTTCAACGCCATCGTCGGTCCCCGCCCCATCGGCTGGATCTCCTCCCATGATCGCGACGGCCGCCTGAACCTGGCGCCTTACAGTTTCTTCAATGCCTTCAACTACATCCCACCGATCATCGGCTTCTGCAGCGTCGGTCGCAAAGACAGCCTGAACAACATCGAACAGACCGGCGAGTTCGTCTGGAACCTGGCCACCCGCCCTTTGGCCGAGCAGATGAACCAGAGCTGTGCGGCGGTCGCGGCCGATGTCGATGAGTTCGACCTGAGCGGCCTGACGCCCGCCGCCTCGAAGGTGGTGAGCGTGCCGCGTGTGGGCGAAAGCCCGGTGAACTTCGAGTGCAAGGTCACGCAGATCGTGCAGCTCAAGCGCGCCGATCAGGCGCTGGTGCCCAGTTGGTTGATCCTGGGCGAAGTGGTCGCCGTGCACATCGCCGAGCACCTGCTCAAGGACGGTCTCTATGACACCGCTGCCGCCGAGCCTATCCTGCGTGGCGGCGGCCCGGCGGACTACTTCGAACTGGGCAAGCTGTTCCAGATGCGTCGCCCACAGGCCTGATCACCAGATCAGTTCACCCGCGTCATCGACGCCCTGCAGGCGCTCCAGTTCAGCGCTGGCGGCCGCATCGGTCGCCACTGCCGAGGCCAGTACCTGGCCCTCGAGGATCTTGTGAAAACGCGGTGCACCGCCGCCGTTCAGGGCTTTCACCGCGATTGCCGGGTGATAGCCACCGCCCTCGGCTGGAACCATCGCCGAAACGGCTTCGAAACCTGGGAACTCTCTGCGTGCCATTACTGCCCTCCAGCAGTCGATCGAAGGGCGCGATTCTACTGCAAGCGGAGGACCGATGCGGTCAGTCGAAGGTGTGCAGGTCCATGCTTGCCACCACCCGCTCCTGCACCAGGTCGCCGAACAGCGTGAGTGTGGGCGAGGCGAAGTAGCGACTCATGGCCTGCTGGTCCTGCCAACTGCCGGTGAGCAGCCAGAGGTCGGCATCGGCCTGCGAGCGCTGTACGCTGAAGGCCAGGCAGCCGGGGCTGCGCTGCGAAGGCTCGAGCAGATCGCGCAGGCGCATGCCGAGTTCTGCCGAGCGGCCGCGGCTGGCACGGATGAAAGCCAAGTGGGTGACCGGTTGCTGCAGGGTCATGATCGATCTCCTTGAAAGCCGGCGAGACGGGAAAGCCAGGCTGCCAAGATTAGGATCCGCCCGATGCGGGGCGTTAGGCCAAAACTGCCGGTCGATTGCCTGATCCTGTCAGCGTGCAGGATCAGGCAATCGACCGGCAGTATCCGGCTAGCGCTTGGCGTTGCCCAAACCTATGCTGGCCCCGTCCCTGAAGGAATTCGACCATGACCACAGCCCTCGCCGCCCTCGATCCGACCCTGGAGCGCCAGCGTCAGGAACTCGCTGACCTGATCCTGCGGCACGCCGGCGACCCTCATGGACCGCCCTCGGCCATCGAGCAGTTGTACCTGTCACGCTACACCGACAACATCCGCTCCAAGCCCGGACTGGCGCTGCCCGCGCTGTGCGTGATGGCCCAGGGCAGCAAGAGCCTGTTCCTGGGTGATCAGCAGTATGCCTACGACCCCCTGCACTACATGGTGGTGTCGGTGGCCATGCCGATCAGTCGGGTGCGCCTGGACGCCAGCCCGCAACAGCCGGTGCTGGGCCTGCGCATTGACCTGGACGCCGCCGAGATCAGTCAGTTGATCGCCGAAAGCGGCCCGATGCTGGTGCCCAACGTGCAGTCCGGGCTCGGGCTGTACGTGGAGCGCACCGACCCGTCGCTGCTCGATGCCCTGCTGCGCTTGGTGCGCCTGCTCGATACCCCGCGTGATATCCCGATGCTTGCACCGTTGTTTCGCCGCGAGATCCTTTATCGTCTGCTGCGCGGCCCGCAGGGGCATCGGCTGTACGAAATCGCCCTGGCCAACAGCCAGACGCACCGGGTGAGCCAGGCGATCACCTGGCTCAACCAGCATTTTCACTTACCGCTGCGCATCGAGGAGTTGGCCCGGGAAGTGAACCTGAGTACCTCGACCTTGCACCATCGGTTCAAGGCCGTGACCTCCATGAGCCCGCTGCAGTATCAAAAGCAACTGCGCCTGCAGGAGGCGCGGCGGCTGATGATCAACGATGGCCTGGAGGCCGCGGTGGCAGGTTACCGAGTGGGCTATGAAAGCCCTTCGCAGTTCAGCCGTGAGTACAGCCGGCTCTACGGCGCACCGCCGATCCGCGACATGGCGCGCTTGCGCTCGGGTGCCAGCTAGCGGCGAATCAGTAACCGACGGTGAAACGCTGACGCGAATGGGCCGGCTTCTCCAGCTCGTCGATCAGGGCGATGGCATAGTCGGCGAAGGTGATCCAGCTCCTGCCGTCGGCGCCGATCAGCAGATGGTCCAGGCCCAAGGTGTAGCGCCCGCTGCGCTCGCCTTCGACGAATTCGGCCGAGGGCGAGAGGAAGGTCCAGTCCAGCTCCGACGCTTGGCGCAGTGCGTCGAGAAAGCGTACCCCGGCACTCGCTTCGGCCTTGTAGGCGTCCGGAAAGTCAGGGCTGTCGATCACCCGTTGCCCGGACGGCAGCAGCAAACTACCGGCACCGCCGACCACCAGCAGGCGCTTGACCCCGGCGCGCTTGACCGGGCCGATGATTGCCTGGGGTTCGAGGGTGGAGAAATGCGCGGCACTCAACACCGCATCGACGCCGCTGACGGCCGCTTGCAGTGCGTCACCGTCCTTGGCGTCCAGCGCCTTGACCGTGACGCCTGGACGTCCTTGCAGCGACGACGGGTCGCGGGCGATGGCGACCACCTGATGGCCCCGGCGCACGGCCTCTTCCAGCAACTGGCTGCCGGCGCGGCCGGTGGCACCGATGATTGCGATCTTGCTCATGGGAAACACTCCATCAAGGTTGTAAGGGGTTACCACTTCATTTCACCTTTCGCGACCTTGGCGCTGAGCTCGAGCGAGCTTTCATCGGCCAGGTTCGGATAGCGCTGCTTCATGGCTGTGATCAGCGTCGCCGCATCGGTAGCCTTGGCGGTTTCGCTGTCGAAGGCGCGGATGTAATCGGCCGTGAAGCGCACGGCCTCCAGCGAGCGACTGCCCTGTCCCAGGTAATGGCCAGGGATCACCGTACGCGGCGCCAGGTGCTCGATGTGCGCCAGGGTCGCCAGCCAGTCGGTGTGGGATTGGGCTGACTGGGTGTCGGCCATCCATACATGGATGCCCTCGGACACCACCACACCGCCGACCACCGCTTTGATCGAAGGAATCCACACGAAACTGCGGTCCGGCTGCGGCCCATCCAGGCCCATCACTTGCAAGGTCTGACCTTCCAGTTCCAGGCGATCGCCTTGCAGCACGTGCGGCACGATCAGTTTCGCAGGCTTGTCGTTGCCCATCTGCGGACCCCAGTAAGCGAGCTTGGCTTCTCGGGTCTGGCGGATGTGCGCAACGGTAGCGGCGGAGGCTACCACCTTGGCCTTGGGGAAGGCGCGCGTCAGGGTGTCGAGACCGAAGTAGTAGTCCGGATCGCCATGGCTGATGTAGATGGTGGTCAGGCGCTTACCGCTGGCGCGCAGTCGCTGCACCACCTGCTCGGCCTGCGACTTGCCGAATTGGGCGTCGATCAGCACCGCGTCGTGTGCACCGCTGACGATCACCGAGCTGACCGGAAACAGTCCATCGTGGCCGGGGTTATAGACGTCCAGTTGCAGGGCTGGTCCGGCCTGGGCGTACCCAGTCAAGGCGGCGCAGGCCAACAGCAGGGCGCGGAGGAAGGAAAGAACGGACATGCGAAGATCCTGTGAATGAGAAGGATTGCGCACAGCTTAGTTGCCCAATTCGTTACAAAAAATGCGATGCTTGGACATAGTTTGTTTCTAAAATCGAGCGAATCATGGACCGTCTTACCGCCATGCGGGTGTTCGTCAATGTCGTCGATCTCGGCAGCCAATCGGCGGCTGCGGAGTATTTGCAACTGTCCAGGCCGGTCGTCTCGCGTTACCTGGCCGAACTGGAGACCTGGGTCGGCGCCCGCCTGATGCAACGCACCACGCGCAAGCTGAGCCTGACGGCGGCGGGCCAGGAAACCCTGCCGCGCTGCCGGCACATGCTGGAGTTGGCGGGGGATCTGCAAAGCGCCGTGCGTCAGCCCGACGAAGCCCCCCGTGGCGAGCTGCGCATCAGCGTCAGTACCTCGTTCGGCTACGCGCAACTGGCCGACGCAGTCGCCGACTATGTGCAGCGTTATCCCGGGGTGAAGGTGGAACTGCAGATGCTTGACCGTACGGTCAATCTGATCGAAGAGCGCATCGACCTGGCCATCCGCACCAGCAATGACCTGGACCCCAACCTGATCGCACGACGCCTGACCGTCTGCCGCTCGGTGGTCTGCGCCAGCCCCGCCTATCTCAGCGCCCACGGCGTACCCCAGCAGGTCGAGGATCTGGCCGCGCACAATTGCCTGACCCATGCCTACTTCGGCCATGGTGTGTGGCATTTCGAGGTGAACGGGGAGTCGGTGGCGGTGCCCGTGCAAGGCAACATCAGCGCCAACGAGGCACTGACCTTGCAGCGGGCGGCGCAGGCGGGTGCGGGCATCGCCATGCTGCCCACCTATCAGGCCGCCTCGGCCTTACGCAGCGGCGAACTGGTCAATGTGCTGCCGCTGGCGCGTCCACGGGAGCTGAACCTGCATGCGGTGTACACCTCGCGCAAGCACATGCCGGCGACCTTGCGCAGCATGCTGGACTTCCTTGCGCAACGCTTCGGCGACGACTCGGAATGGGACTGCGACTGAGCTGAATACAGGATCATTCAGCAGGAGTGGCAGTGCTCATCTGACCTATGCTTGCAGGTATCCCTGTAAGCATTGCAGGAGGTCGACAAGATGGGCATCAAATCCAGACGCTGCGTCATCGTCCTGGCCCTGGTGGCCGTGGCCGGGCTTTACGCCTCGGCCTATTGGCGCGTCGAACGGCTGCGCAGCCAGCCCGCTAGCGCAGCCAGTTGCAGCCACGCACACTGCATACCGCACACCGCGACCTTGAGCGCCCTCAGGTAGCGCGGCAGTTGCCGCTCACTCCTCGACGCTCATGTACTCCTTGGCCCAGCGGATGTAATCCTCGGGCTGCGTATAGGTGTGCGAAAGCTCGGTGGCGCTGAGGTTCTCGGACTTGTTCTGCTGGCCGCGCTGCAGGCGCAGGCAGTCGTAGGTTGCCTTGATGGCAGCGAAGTACGCCGCGTGACCGTCCACCACGATGCGCACGCCCAGGCGCGCCAGGCGCTCGTCGTCGCGCAGATTGGGGTTGCCGTAGCTGACCAGCATCAGCGGCACGCTCAGGTGCTGGCTGATCTGCTCCAGTTGCTCGAAATCCTTCACGCCAACCATGCAGATGCCATCGGCACCCGCCTTCTGGTAGCTCTGGGTGCGGAAGATGATTTCTTCGGTGCTCAGTACCCCGGCATTGGTACGGGCGATGATCGACAGCGAGGTGTCGACCCGCGCTTCGAGCGCCGCACGAATCTTGCCAACGCCCTCTTCCACGGAAATCAGGTCGGTGGACTTGCGACCGAATTGGGCCGGCAGCAGGGTGTCTTCGATGGTCAGCGCAGCGACACCGGCACGCTCCAGCTCAGTGACCGTGCGCATCACATTCAACGCATTGCCGTAGCCGTGGTCGGCGTCGGCCAGCACTGGCAGTTGAGCGACGCGGCCGATGCGGGTGGCCTGCTCGACGAATTCGCTGAGGGTGATGAGGGCGAAGTCAGGCGCGGCCAGTACCTGCAACGAGGCGACGGAACCACCGAGGATGCCGACCTCGAAGCCCAGGTCGGCGGCGATGCGCGCAGACATGGGATCGAACACGGACGCTGTGTGATAGCACGAACCTGAGGCGAGGAGTTCGCGAAAGGCAAAACGCAGATCTTGGTGGGACGCTTTGGGCATGGTCACTCCGCATGAAGATGGAATTCGAACTGGCTGACTACCGACTCCTGCCGGGAAACACGTTGCCGGGTGTGACGATGATCACAGGCACCATGCAGAGAGTGGAATAGACGGCGTGGGAATACGGCGATGCGGAAACCTGGAGCAATGTGCACCAAATGGGTGCAATCCAGTGTATTTCGGCTGCTTTGATCGCCCACGATATCACGCTGCCCTGATACTCCGGGTGAAAGCAGGTATGCCGATCGCGCATAGGCGATGCAGGTAGTACATAGGAAGCTACCTAACTCAGGTTACACTTTGCGACACGCTCGCCACGGCCACGCACTTTTCATGAAGGCTGGCGACGCGCTTTTCTTCATCACCCGACCAGAAGGTGTGAACCGTGACCGCCGCCCTGCCCCCCGCCGTCTTGCGCAGCGTGCTCAGCGCGCTGATGCTGGCGATTCTTCTCGGTGCCCTGGACCAGACCATCGTCGCTGTTTCCCTGCCCGCCATTTCCGCGCAGTTCAACGACGTGGGCCTGCTGGCCTGGGTGATTTCCGGCTACATGGTGGCCATGACCGTGGCGGTGCCCATCTACGGCAAGCTCGGCGACCTGTATGGTCGGCGCCGGATGATCCTCACCGGCACCGCCGTGTTCACCCTGGCCTCGATCGGCTGTGCCCTGGCGCAGAACATGGAGCAACTGGTGCTGGCGCGCGTGCTGCAAGGCATCGGCGCAGGCGGCATGGTCTCGGTGAGCCAGGCGATCATTGGCGACTTCGTGCCGCCGCGTGAACGCGGGCGCTATCAAGGCTACTTCAGCAGCATGTATGCGCTGGCCAGCGTGGCTGGCCCGGTGCTGGGCGGCTGGCTCACCGCGTATCTGTCGTGGCGCTGGGTGTTCTGGATCAACCTGCCGCTGGGCGTGTGCGCCTGGTGGGTGATCCGCCGCGCGTTGCAGGAAATGCCGGTCAGACGGCGGCAGGCGCAGGTCGACTACCTCGGCGCGCTGTTGCTCACCATCGGGCTGGGCAGCCTGCTGCTGGGCATCACCCTGGTCGGCCAGGGCGCAGCCTGGACCGCACCGGCGGTGCTGGCCCTGTTCGGCTGCGCAGCGCTGGGCGTGTCACTGTTCATCGCCCATGAACGGCGCTGCCCTGAGCCGCTGTTGCCCTTGAAACTGTTCGGCAATCGGGTGGCGGTGTTGTGCTGGTGCGTGATTTTCTTCGCCAGCTTCCAGTCGATTTCTTTAACCATGCTCATGCCGCTGCGCTTGCAGAGCATTACGGGGGCCGGGGCCGACAGCGCAGCACTGCATCTATTGCCTCTAGCCATGGGACTGCCGCTGGGGGCGTTCACCGGCGGCCGCCTTACCAGCCTCACCGGACGCTATAAACCGCAGATTCTGGCTGGCGCGGTACTGATGCCGCTGGCGATCGTCGGCATGGCCCTGACCGCGCCGCAGTCCGCCTGGCTGAGCGGGGCGTTCATGCTGCTGACCGGCATCGCCTGCGGATTGCAGTTTCCCACTTCGCTGGTGGGCACGCAGAGCGCGGTGGACATCAAGGACATCGGCGTGGCCACCAGCACCACCAATCTGTTCCGCTCGTTAGGCGGTGCAATGGGCGTAGCCTGCATGTCCAGCCTGTTGCTGGCGCTGTTGCAGGTCGGCGGATTGCACAGCGTCGGTAATCCTTTGCTCGGCAGCCTCCAAGGTAGCGTGGCCGATGCGTCGAATCAGGCGCACCTGACGCAGACATTCAGCTATCTGCTGCTGGCCAGTGCAGGGGTCGCGGTGCTGGGGCTGGTCGCGGCGCTGGTATTGCCGGATCGACAGCTGCGCGGTCATGACTGAGAGCGCATCAGGATCGATAATCTCCCGTTAATCCTGCGGGGAAAGACTTCCTCACAAAGCTTCACAAAGTCTTATTTGCGCAGCGCGGGGCTCAAGCGCAGCATATCCAGCCCTGCATCGACCCATTTGTCCGCATCGCGCAACAGCTCGAAGCTGTCCGGCAGTAGCAGCCAGCGCCCGATCAGACCGTCGATGTAGGCAAACATGGCGATGGCCGCCCGCTCGGTATCCAGATCGACGGGTAACTGGCCGCGCCGAGCGGCATTGGCCAAGGTTCTGCTGATGCCATCGTGGCATTCGGCGACAGCCTGCTGCCGTTGCTGGCGGATTTCACACATTTCATCGGTGAACTCGCACTTGTGATGCAAGATCTCATTGATGCGCCGGGTCCGGGCGTCGAGCACCAGCTCGCTGAACACTTGCACCAGCAGTTTGCGCATGCAGCCGAGCGGGTCGGGTTCGTCCTCGCTCTCGCCAGCGCGTGCCAGGTGGTCATGGGTTTCGTGCAGGCTGTCGAGCAGCGCCTGCACCAGGTCGGCTTTGTTGCTGAAGTGCCAGTAGATCGCACCGCGGGTCACGCCGGCGATCTCGGCGATATCGGCCAGAGTGGTACGAGCGACGCCACGCTTGTAGAAGGCGCGCTCGGCCGCGTCGATGATCTGCGCGCGAGTCTCCTGTGCTTCCTCTTTGGTACGACGAACCATGGCAGCTCAACCTCATCAGAACCCCACGCGATGGGCGCGCGGGTTGTACCGGGCGCGCCTCTGCAGGGCGGGTCCCGAATGCATTGATTACGTATTGCGGTAGTAGCCTGATACCACCACCGCGCTATTTACAAACAACCATGAATGTAAGTATATTCGTTAGTAAGCTACTTATCCACCGGATAGCGTTTTTTCTGACAACACTCTTCCACTATTCTTGAGCTCCCCCTGCTCCTGCGACCCGAGGATCCTCATGCACTTCAAGCCAGCCGTTACCGCCCTGGTATCCGCCGTCGCCTTGGCCACCCTGCTCAGTGGCTGCAAGAAAGAAGAGGCCCCGCCTGCCGCGCAGACGCCTCAGGTCGGCGTCGTCACCTTGCAGCCCCAAGCCTTCACCCTGACATCGGAACTGCCGGGGCGTACCAGCGCCTACCGCGTGGCCGAAGTTCGGCCACAGGTCAACGGCATCATTCTCAAGCGCCTGTTCAAGGAAGGCAGCGACGTCAAGGAAGGGCAGCAGCTCTACCAGATCGACCCTGCGGTGTACGAAGCCAACCTGGGCAATGCCCAGGCCAACCTGCAGGCCACGCGCTCGCTGGCCGGTCGCTACAAGCAGTTGATCGATGAGCAGGCGGTGTCCAAGCAGGAATACGACGACGCCAATGCCAAGCGTCTGCAGGCCGAGGCCACGCTCAAGAGCGCGCAGATCGACCTGCGCTACACCAAGGTACTGGCACCGATCAGTGGCCGCATCGGGCGCTCGGCGGTCACTGAAGGCGCGCTGGTGAGCAATGGCCAGAGCAATGCCCTGGCCACTATCCAGCAACTCGACCCGATCTACGTCGACGTTACCCAGTCCACCGCGGAACTGCTCAAGCTGCGCCGCGACCTGGAGAGCGGGCAGTTGCAGAAAGCCGGCGAGAACGCCGCCAAGGTCCAGCTGATTCTCGAAGATGGCAGCACGTTCGCGCGCGAAGGTCGCCTGGAGTTTTCCGAGGTCTCGGTCGACGAGTCCACCGGTTCCGTGACCCTGCGCGCCGTCTTCCCCAACCCGGACCACACGCTGCTGCCAGGCATGTTCGTGCATGCGCGCCTGCAGGCTGGGGTCAACGCCAATGCGATCCTGGCGCCCCAGCAAGGGGTGACCCGCGACCTCAAGGGCGCGGCCACCGCGCTGGTGGTGAACCAGGACAACAAGGTCGAACTGCGCCAGCTCAAGGCAACCCGCACCTTGGGCAACGAGTGGTTGGTCGAGGACGGCCTGAAGGCAGGCGACCGCCTGATCACCGAAGGTCTGCAGTACGTGCGTCCAGGTGCCGAGGTCAAGGTCAGCGAGGCCACCAACGTCAAGAAGCCGGGCAGCCCTGACCAGCCCAACTCGGCGAAAGCAGACGCCAAAGCGGAGTAAACCATGTCGAAGTTCTTTATCGATCGCCCGATCTTCGCCTGGGTGATCGCCTTGGTGATCATGCTGGTCGGGGCCCTGGCAATCCTCAAGCTGCCGATCAACCAATACCCCAGCATCGCGCCGCCGGCCATCGCCATCGCCGTGACCTACCCCGGCGCCTCCGCGCAGACCGTGCAGGACACCGTGGTGCAGGTCATCGAGCAGCAGCTCAACGGCATCGACAACCTGCGTTACGTGTCCTCGGAGAGCAACTCCGACGGCAGCATGACCATCACCGCGACGTTCGAGCAGGGCACCAACGCCGACACGGCGCAGGTCCAGGTGCAGAACAAGCTGAACCTGGCCACGCCCCTGCTGCCACAGGAAGTACAACAGCAAGGTATCCGCGTCACCAAGGCGGTGAAGAACTTCCTGCTGGTGATCGGCCTGGTGTCCGAAGACGGCAGCATGACCAAGGACGACCTGGCCAACTACATCGTCTCCAACATGCAGGATCCGATCTCGCGTACCGCCGGTGTCGGTGACTTCCAGGTGTTCGGTGCACAGTACGCCATGCGTATCTGGCTCGACCCGGCCAAGCTCAACAAATACCAGATGACCCCGGTGGACGTGCGCACGGCCGTGACCGCGCAGAACGTCCAGGTGTCCTCAGGGCAACTGGGCGGCCTGCCTGCCATGCCTGGCACCCAGCTCAACGCGACCATCATCGGCAAGACCCGCCTGCAGACCGCCGAGCAGTTCGAGAAGATCCTGCTGAAGGTCAACAACGACGGTTCGCAGGTGCGCCTGGGTGACGTGGCCAAGGTTGGCCTGGGCGGCGAAAACTATGCCGTCAGCGCCCAGTTCAATGGCAAGCCGGCCTCCGGATTGGCAGTCAAGCTGGCTACTGGCGCAAACGCCCTGGATACCGCCAAAGCGCTGCGCAAGACCGTGCAGGACCTGGAGCCTTTCTTCCCGCCAGGGGTCAAGGCGGTGTTCCCGTATGACACCACCCCGGTGGTCACCGAATCGATCAGCGGCGTGATCCACACCCTGATCGAAGCGGTGGTGCTGGTGTTCCTGGTGATGTACCTGTTCCTGCAGAACTTCCGCGCCACCATCATCACCACGATGACCGTACCGGTGGTCCTGCTGGGCACCTTCGGCATCCTTGCCGCAGCGGGTTTCAGCATCAACACGCTGACCATGTTCGCCATGGTGCTGGCCATCGGCTTGCTGGTGGACGACGCCATCGTCGTGGTGGAAAACGTCGAGCGGGTGATGTCCGAGGAAGGGTTGCCGCCCAAGGAGGCGACCAAACGCTCGATGGAGCAGATCCAGGGCGCCCTGGTGGGTATCGCCCTGGTGCTGTCGGCGGTACTGCTGCCCATGGCCTTCTTCGGCGGTTCCACCGGGGTGATCTACCGGCAGTTCTCCATCACCATCGTCTCGGCCATGGGCCTGTCGGTGCTGGTGGCACTGGTCTTCACCCCGGCGCTGTGCGCAACCATGCTCAAGCCGCTGAAAAAAGGCGAGCACCATACCGCCAAGGGTGGATTCTTCGGTTGGTTCAACCGCAACTTCGATCGCAGCGTACAAGGCTATGAACGCAGCGTCGGCGGCATCCTGCGCAACAAGATCCCGTTCCTGTTGGCCTACGTGTTGATCGTGGTGGGCATGATCTGGCTGTTCATGCGCATCCCCACCGCATTCCTGCCCGAAGAAGACCAGGGCGTGCTGTTCGCCCAGGTGCAGACGCCGGCCGGCTCCAGTGCCGAGCGCACCCAGGCGGTGGTCGACCAGATGCGCGAGTACCTGCTCAAGGACGAAGCCGACACCGTGTCGTCGGTGTTCACCGTGACCGGCTTCAACTTCGCCGGCCGCGGCCAGAGCTCGGGCATGGCCTTCATCATGCTCAAGCCCTGGGGCGAGCGCTCGTCGGAGAACAGCGTCTTCAATCTGTCGACCCGTGCGCAGCAGCACTTCTTCGGCTTCCGCGATGCGATGGTATTCGCCTTCGCCCCGCCTGCGGTACTGGAGCTGGGTAACGCAACCGGCTTCGACGTCTTCCTTCAGGACCGTGCTGGTGTCGGCCACGAGAAACTCATGGAAGCGCGCAACCAGTTCCTCGCCAAGGCCTCGCAGAGCAAGATCCTGGCCGGGGTACGCCCGAATGGCCTGAACGATGAACCGCAGTACCAACTGATCGTCGACGACGAACGCGCCAGCGCTTTGGGCGTGACCATCGCCGACATCAACAACACCCTGTCGATCGCCCTCGGCGGCAGCTACGTCAACGACTTCATCGATCGCGGTCGGGTCAAGAAGGTGTACATCCAGGGTGAAGCCAATGCCCGCATGAGCCCGGAAGACCTGCAGAAGTGGTACGTGCGCAACGGCAAGGGCGAAATGGTGCCGTTCTCCTCCTTCGCCAAGGGTGAATGGACCTACGGCTCGCCGAAACTCTCGCGCTACAACGGCGTGGAAGCGGTCGAGGTGCTCGGTGCACCGGCGCCTGGCTACAGCACCGGTGAGGCGATGGCCGAGGTCGAACGCATCATTGGCGAGTTGCCAAGCGGTGTGGGCTTCTCCTGGACCGGCATGTCCTACGAGGAAAAACTCTCTGGCTCGCAGATGCCCGCGCTGTTCGCCCTGTCGCTGCTGTTCGTGTTCCTCTGCCTGGCAGCGCTGTACGAAAGCTGGTCGATTCCGATCGCCGTGGTCCTGGTCGTGCCCCTGGGCATCATCGGTGCGCTGATCGCCACCAGCTTGCGCGGCCTCTCCAACGACGTCTACTTCCTGGTCGGCCTGCTGACCACGATCGGCCTGGCGGCGAAGAACGCCATCCTGATCGTCGAGTTCGCCAAGGAGCTGCACGAACAGGGCAAGAGCCTGTACGACGCGGCAATCGAGGCGTGCCGCATGCGTCTGCGCCCGATCATCATGACCTCGCTGGCGTTCATCCTCGGCGTGGTACCGTTGACCATCGCCAGCGGCGCAGGCTCGGGCAGTCAGCATGCCATCGGTACCGGCGTGATCGGCGGCATGATCAGCGCAACCGTGCTGGCGATCTTCTGGGTACCGCTATTCTTCGTCGCTGTGTCGTCGCTGTTCGGCAGCAAAGAGCCGGAACACGACTTCACCCCTGAAACTCCACGTAATGAGGCTGGGCAATGACCAAGTCTTTGCTGTCCCTGACAGTCACCGCGTTCATTCTCGGCGGCTGCTCGCTGATTCCCGATTACAAGACCCCGGACGCTCCGGTGCCCGCGCAATGGCCGCAAGGCCCGGCCTACTCGCCGACCGAGTCGGCCGACGTGGCCGCCGCCGAGCAGGGCTGGCGCCAGTTCTTCAACGACCCGGCGCTGCAGAAGCTGATCCAGACCGCGCTGGTCAACAACCGCGACCTGCGCGTGGCGGCGTTGAACATCGACGCCTACCGTGCGCAGTACCGCATCCAGCGCGCCGACCTGTTCCCGGCGGTGTCGGCCACCGGCAGCGGCAGTCGCCAGCGGGTGCCAGCGGACATGTCGCAGACTGGCAGCTCGAACATCAACAGCCAGTACTCGGCGACCCTCGGGGTCAGCGCTTACGAGCTGGACCTGTTCGGCCGCGTACGCAGCCTCAGCGAGCAGGCCCTGGAAATCTACCTGTCCAGCGAACAGGCACGGCGCTCCACGCAAATCAGCCTGGTGGCCAGCGTGGCCAATGCCTACTACACCTGGCAGGCCGATAAGGCGCTGCTGGTGCTGACCCAGGACACGCTGAAGAACTACGAAGAAAGCTTCAACCTGACCCGTCGCAGCAACGAGGTGGGGGTGGCGTCAGCGCTCGACCTGAGCCAGGCGCGCACCGCCGTCGAAGGCGCACGGGTCAAGCTGTCGCAGTACCAACGCCTGGTGGCGCAGGACCTCAACAGCCTGACCGTGCTGCTGGGTACCGGCGTGCCGAGCGATCTGCCGGCTCCGCTCAAGCTCGATGCCGACCAGCTCGCCCAAGTGCCGGCAGGCCTGCCGTCGGACCTGTTGCAACGCCGGCCTGACATCCAGGAAGCCGAGCACCAGCTCAAGGCCGCCAACGCCAACATCGGCGCGGCGCGCGCGGCGTTCTTCCCGAGCATCAGCCTGACCGCCAATGCTGGCACCCTGAGCCCGGACATGGGCGGCCTGTTCAAGGGCGGCTCGGGCACCTGGCTGTTCCAGCCGCAGATCAACCTGCCGATCTTCAATGCCGGCAGCCTGCGCGCCAGCCTGGACTACTCGAAGATCCAGAAGGACATCAACGTCGCCAAGTACGAAAAGACCATTCAGACGGCCTTCCAGGAAGTCTCCGATGGCCTGGCGGCACGCAAGACCTTCGAGGAACAGTTGCAGGCCCAGCGCGATCTGGTGGCCGCCAACCAGGACTACTACCGCCTGGCCGAGCGCCGCTACCGCATCGGTATCGACAGCAACCTGACCTTCCTCGACGCCCAGCGCAACCTGTTCAGTGCCCAGCAGTCGCTGATCAGCGATCGTCTGTCGCAGTTGACCAGCGAGGTCAACCTGTACAAGGCCTTGGGTGGTGGCTGGTACGAGCGCACCGGTCAGGCCAATCAACAGGCTTCGATGCAGGCGCCCAAGGGCTGAGTGATCAGCCCTCGACACAGAGCCCACCCTCGCGGTGGGCTTTTTGTTGCCCGGTTGTCAGCGACCGCCTGCCGCCTATGACAGCGGTTCGCCGCAGCGCTGTCTGCGCGTCGATGCCCTGACGCGCTGGAGCGCAACAATACGTTCGATTACCGCCCCGTTCCGCTCGACACGAATTGCCTGGCGCCAAGCCCATCACGCACCATCGGCTACGCAACGTTGCACAAATTCTCAAGAAAAGCGTCGACCTATGGGCACTCCCGTAGGGCCTCGGCTCGCCCAATAAAAACAAGAGATCCAAGACAGATGAGCATTCTGCAACCTGCACGCCCGTTGCTGCCGGGCCTTCTGGCCCTGTCCTGCACCCTGCCCGCCTTCGCTGACGACGGCGGTTTCGCAGAGGATGCCAAGGCCACTCTCAACCTGCGCAACTTCTACATCAACCGCAATTTCGTCGATCCGGCCAGAGCTCAGGGCAAGGCCGAGGAATGGACGCAAAGCTTCATCCTCGATGCCCGCTCGGGCTTCACCCAAGGCACCGTCGGCTTCGGTGTCGATGTGCTGGGGCTGTACTCGCTCAAACTCGATGGCGGCAAAGGCACGGCCGGTACGCAACTGCTGCCGGTGCACGACGATGGCCGACCGGCGGATGACTTCGGTCGCCTGGGCGTGGCGCTGAAGGCGCGGGTTTCGCAAACCGAACTCAAAGTCGGTGAGTGGATGCCGGTATTGCCGATCCTGCGTTCGGACGACGGCCGCTCGCTGCCGCAGACGTTCCGCGGCGGTCAGATCACCTCCAAGGAGATCGCCGGCCTGACCCTCTACGGCGGCCAGTTCCGCGGCAACAGCCCGCGCAATGATGCCAGCATGGAGGATATGGCGCTGTTCAGCCGCCCTGGCTTCACCTCCGACCGCTTCAACTTCGCCGGCGGCGAGTACAGCTTCAACGACAAGCGCACCCAAGTCGGGCTGTGGCATGCCCAGCTCAAGGACATCTACCAGCAGCAGTACCTCAACCTGATCCACAACCAACCCCTGGGCGACTGGACCCTGGGCGCCAACCTGGGCTACTTCATCGGCAAGGACGACGGCGCCGCCCGCGCCGGCAGTCTGGACAACCGCACGGCGTCGGCGATGCTCTCGGCGCGCTACCAGGGCCACACGTTCTATGTCGGCCTGCAGAAGGTCAGCGGCGACACCGAGTGGATGCGGGTCAACGGCACCAGCGGGGGCACCCTGGCCAACGACAGTTACAACGCCAGCTTCGACAATGCCAAGGAGCGCTCCTGGCAGGTCCGTCACGACTTCAACTTCGCCACCGTCGGGATCCCTGGGCTGACCCTGATGAACCGCTACATCAAAGGCGACAACGTACAGACCGGCACGGTCACCGATGGCAAGGAATGGGCGCGGGAAACCGAGCTGGCCTACGTCATCCAGTCCGGCACTTTCAAGGACCTCTCGCTGCGCTGGCGTAACTCCAGCATGCGCCGTGACTTCAACACCAACTCGTTCGACGAGAACCGTCTGATCATCAACTATCCGTTGAGCTTGCTCTGACAGGCGCGAAATCGCTACAGCGAGGCGCAAGCAGGCTATTCTGATGGGCAGCACTCACTTGTCCGAAAGGCGACAAGGGACCCTGCCCTGATGGAGGCACAACCATGAAGACCCTCGTCGAACACCTGAGTCAGTACGCGGCCTACCACCGTGACCCGCGCAACATCACCACCCACTTCGTCGGCATTCCGCTGATCGTGCTGGCGGTCAGCATCCTGTTGTCCAGGCCCGGCTGGAGCGTGGCGGGCCTCTGGTTGTCTCCGGCATTGCTGGTCGCGGCGGCGTCGGTGTGGTTCTACTTGCGCCTGGACCTGCGCTGGGGGCTGCTCATGGGCGCGTTGCTGGGGCTGTGCCTGTGGGCAGGGCAATGGCTGGCGCAACAGCAGACCGGCCTGTGGCTGAGCATTGGCCTGGGCCTGTTCGTGGTGGGCTGGATGATCCAGTTCATCGGCCACGCCTACGAAGGACGCAAGCCAGCCTTCGTCGACGACCTGAGCGGCCTGATCATCGGGCCGCTGTTCGTGGTGGCGGAATTGGCCTTCATGCTTGGCCTGTGCCCCGACCTGAAACGCGCCGTGGAGGCCAACGCCGGGCCGGTGGCGATACGCCGCAAACCCGCAGCGGCGTAACCGTTCACTGGCGTCGGCTGGCAAGCACGCCTGGCCGGCGTTGCGCCCTACTCGCGCGATTCGACGCCCAGCTCGTCCCACACCGACTCGGCCAGGTGGAACGTGGCATTGGCCGCCGGAATGCCGCAGTAGATCGCGCTCTGCATCAGCACTTCCTTGATTTCCTCACGGGTCACGCCGTTGTTGGCGGCCGCGCGCAGGTGCAGCTTGAGTTCGTCATTGCGGTTCATGCCGATGAGCATGGCGATGGTGATCAGGCTGCGGGTGTGGCGCGGCAGCCTTGGGCGGGTCCAAATGTCGCCCCAGGCGTGCCGGGTGATCATTTCCTGGAACTCGCCGTTGAAGTCGTTGAGCTTCTCCAGACTGCGGTCCACGTGGGCGTCGCCCAGCACCGCGCGGCGCACATGCATGCCGGCGTCGTAGCGTTGTTTTTCGTCCATCGGGCGCTCCTCAGCGGGCCAGCAGAAAGTCGAGCACGCGCCGGCTGAACGGCTCGCCGACCTCGACGTTGGACAGGTGCGCGGCCTGGAAGCCAGCGTACTGCGCGCCCGCGACATGCGCCTGGATGAACTGCCCGCCCGACGGTGGCGTGACCGCATCGGCTTCGCCGGAAATCACCAGCAGCGGCACCGCGATGGCGCCCAACTGGTCACGGAAATCGGCATCGCGCACGGCCGCGCAATTGGCCGCATAGCCTTGCGGCGAAGTGCTGGCCAGCATCTCGGTGATGCGTGAAACCTGCTCGGCATGGGCCGCCGACCACGCCGGCGTGAACCAGCGCTCGATGGAGGCATCGCGCAGGCCACGCATGGCCGCCGCGCCGTCTCGCAGCACCGTTTCGATGCGCGGGTTCCAGGTGTCCGGCGAGCCGATCTTCGCCGCCGTATTGCACACCACCAGGCGCAGCAGGCGCTCACCGGCATGAATGCCCAGCCACTGGCCGATCAACCCGCCCATCGACAGGCCGCAGAAGTGCGCGCGCTGGATGTTCAGGCCATCGAGCAAGGCCAGCACATCACGGCCCAGTTGTTCGATGCTGTACGGGCCTTCGGTGACCTGCGAGTCGCCGTGGCCGCGGGTGTCGTAGCGCAGCACGCGAAAATGCTGGGTCCACAACGGCATCTGGGTGTCCCACATGTGCAGGTCGGTGCCCAGCGAGTTGGACAACACCAGCACCGGGGCATGCTCGGGGCCGTCGAGTCGGTAGTTCAGTACGCCATCGGGCAGTTGCAAATGCGCCACAGCGGTCTCCTTCAGACAGTCAAACGTTGATGTTCAGCCACCGCGCGCGCCACCCAGACGCGGGCCTGACCGAGGTAGTGGGCGGGATCGAGCAAACGGTCGAGTTCTTCGTCGCTGAGCTGCTCGGTCACCTGGCGCTCATCGCCGAGCACGGCGCGCAGGTGGCGCCCCTCGGCCACGGCGCGCTGGCAGCACTGTTCCAGCAGATGGTGGGCGGTATCGCGCCCCAGGCGTTGCGCCAGCACGATGCTCACCGCCTCGGCCAGCACCAGACCTTGGGTCAGTTCCAGGTTGCGGCCCATGCGCTCGGCGTCCACCTCCATGCCCTCGGCGATCAGCCGTGCCTGCTGCAGCGCGCCAGACACCAGGCAGCAGATCTCCGGCAGGGTTTCCCACTCGGCATGCCACAAGCCAAGGCTACGCTCGTGCTCCTGGGGCATGGCGGCGAACAGCGTCGAGAGCAGGCCGGGCACGCGGGTCGCGGCGCCGATCAACACCGCCGCGCCTACTGGATTGCGCTTGTGCGGCATGGTCGAGGAGCCGCCTTTGCCGGGCGCCGAAGGCTCGAACAGTTCACCGGCCTCGGTCTGCATCAGCAGGCTGACGTCGCGGCCGAACTTACCCAGGCTGCCGGCGATCAGGCCCAGCACCGAGGCGAACTCCACCAGCCGATCGCGCTGGGTGTGCCAAGGCTGTTCGGGCAAATTCAGGCGAAGTTGCGCGGCCAGCGCTTCGGCCACCGGCAGCGCCTTGCTGCCCAGCGCGGCCAGGCTGCCGGAGGCGCCACCAAACTGCAGGCAGGTCAGGCGCGGGCGCAGTTCGCGCAGGCGCTGGCGGTGACGCGTCAGCGCACCCAGGACACCGGCCAGTTTCATGCCCAGGGTCACAGGCGTTGCATGCTGCAGCCAGGTGCGCCCCACCAGCGGCGTATCGGCATGCTGCAGGGCCTGCCGGGCCAGGGCCTCGGCCAACCCAGCCAGCTCGACTTCGATCAGGTCCAGCGCGTCACGCAATTGCAGTACCAGGCCAGTGTCCATGGCGTCCTGGCTGGTGGCGCCTAAGTGGACGTAACGCTCGGCCTCGGACACACCGCTGGCGACCACTTTGCCCAGCGCCTTGACCAACGGAATGGCCGAATTGCCGGCCACCGCGATGGCCTGGGCCAGGGCCTGGACATCGTAGCGCTCGGCCTTGCACGCGGCTTCGATGGCCGGCACCGCCGTGTGCGGTACCAGCCCGACACTCGCCTCGGCGCGAGCCAGGGCCGCCTCGAAATCGAGCATGCCCTGTAGCCGGCCTCGGTCGGAGAAAATCGCGCGCATCGCCGGGGTGGTGAAGTAAAGATCGAACAGCTGGTTATCCGCCTGACTCATCGAAACGCCTCAGTGATCGTGGTGCAGGTACGCCGCCTGCTTGGGCAGGCGCAGGCTGAACAGGAAGGCGATGGCCATCATTGCCGTCACGTACCAGTAGAAAGTGTTCTCCATGCCCAGGCTCTTCAAACCCAAGGCCACGTACTCGGCGGAACCGCCGAACACCGCATTGGCCACCGCGTAGGCCAGGCCGACGCCAAGGGCACGCACCTGCGGCGGGAACATCTCGGCCTTCACCAGGCCGCTGATGGAGGTGTAGAAACTGACGATGCACAGTGCCAAGGTCACCAGCACGAACGCCATGAACGGACTGCTTACGGTTTTGAGCGCCATCAGCAGCGGCACGGTGAACAGCGTACCCAACGCACCGAACCACAGCATCGAGTTACGTCGACCGATGCGGTCGGAGAGCATGCCGAACAGTGGCTGCAGGATCATGAACAGAAACAGCGCGCCGGTCATCACGAAGCTCGCGCTCTTGGCGTTCATGCCGGCCGTGTTGACCAGATACTTCTGCATGTAGGTGGTGAAGGTGTAGAAAATCAGCGAGCCACCCGCGGTGTAGCCCAGCACCGTGATGAACGCGGCGGTATGGTTGCGGAACAGCCCGGCGATGCTGCCGGCGTCCTTGTCCTGACGGGTCTCGGCGCTGCTGGTTTCCTTGAGCGAACGGCGCAGCATCAGCGAAATCAGCGCAGCGACGGCGCCGACCACGAACGGAATGCGCCAGCCCCAGGCGCGCAGCTCTTCATCGCTGAGCAGTTGCTGCAGGATCACCACCACCAGCACCGCCAGCAATTGGCCGCCGATCAGGGTGACGTACTGGAACGAGGCGAAGAAGCCGCGTTGGCCGCGCAGCGCCACCTCGCTCATGTAGGTCGCGGTGGTGCCGTACTCGCCGCCCACCGACAGGCCCTGCACCAAGCGGGCGAACAGCAGCAGCGCCGGGGCCCAGGCGCCGATGCTGGCGTAGGTCGGCAAACAGGCGATCAGCAGGGAACCGGCGCACATCATCAGCACCGAGATCATCAACGAATGCTTGCGTCCGTGACGGTCGGCCAGGCGACCGAAGATCCAGCCGCCGATCGGTCGCATCAGAAAGCCCGCCGCGAACACGCCGGCGGTGTTGAGCAGTTGAACGGTGGGATCGTCCGAGGGGAAGAAGGCGGGGGCGAAATAGATGGCGCAGAAGGCGTAGACGTAGAAGTCGAACCATTCCACCAGATTGCCCGAGGAGGCACCGACGATAGCGAAGATGCGGCTTTTGCGCTCTTCGCCCGTGTAATGAACTGAGGTCATGGGTTGCTTGCTCCTGGAGGGATACCGTGAAGTCTAGACATACCCGGTAACAGTCTCGTTCCGCCTCGGGTCTGACCAGTGGCCATGCGTCGTATTGACCGGCCCCATCACGGTTGAATCCGCGATGAGGCCGACGCGCATCAGACCCGCTCGATCGCCAACGCCAGGCCTTGCCCCACGCCTACGCACATGGTCGCCAGGCCCTTGCGCCCGTCGCTCTTCTCCAATTGATGCAGTGCCGTCAGCACCAGACGCGCGCCGCTCATGCCCAGCGGATGACCCAGGGCGATGGCGCCGCCGTTGGGATTGACCTGCGGCGCATCGTCGGCCACACCAAGCTCGCGCAGCACCGCCAGTCCTTGGCTGGCGAACGCTTCGTTGAGCTCGATGACATCGAAGTCGGCCACGGCGATGCCCAGGCGCTCGCACAGCTTGCGCACCGCCGGCACCGGGCCGATGCCCATCACACGGGGCGCGACACCCGCACTGGCCATGCCCAGTACCCGGGCGCGCGGGGTGAGGCCATGTTTTTTCACCGCCTCGGCGGAGGCCAGAATCAATGCCGCTGCACCATCGTTGACCCCCGAGGCATTGCCGGCCGTGACGGTCTTGTCGGGCCCGTTGACCGGTTTGAGCCGGGCCAGCGCTTCCAGGGTGGTGTCAGGACGCATGTGCTCGTCCTGCTCGACCCAGGTCTCACCCTTCTTGTGGGCGATGCGCACTGGCACGATCTCCTCAGCGAAGAAGCCGGCGGCTTGGGCGGCGGCCGCTTTCTGCTGGCTGCGCACAGCGAAGGCATCCTGGTCGGCGCGCGACACCTGATAGTCGTCGGCCACGTTATCGGCGGTCTCGGGCATGGCATCGACGCCGTACTGGCTTTTCATCAAAGGATTGACGAAACGCCAGCCGATGGTCGTGTCTTCCAGCTTCATGGCACGCGAATAGCCGCTTTCGGCCTTGCCCATGACGAACGGCGCGCGCGACATCGACTCCACGCCACCGGCAATGGCCAGCTCCATCTCACCACTGGCGATGGCACGGAACGCCGTGCCGACCGCGTCCATGCCCGAGGCACACAGGCGGTTGAGGGTGACCCCGGGAACGTTCTCCGGCAGCCCGGCCAGCAGCAGCGCCATGCGTGCGACGTTGCGGTTGTCTTCGCCGGCCTGATTGGCACAGCCGAGGAACACTTCGTCGAGCTGCGCCCACTGCACCTGTGGATTGCGCTCGATCAGCGCCTTGAGCGGGACGGCCGCCAGGTCGTCGGCGCGAACGCTGGCCAGGGCGCCGCCGAAGCGGCCGATGGGCGTGCGGATGGCGTCGCAGATGAATACCTCACGCATCAGGCTTCTCCTGCGGTTTGGCCGTGGGCGGCGGCGGTACGCGCTTCCAGGTCGCGCAGCGCGGTCAGTTCGTGATCACTCGGCGCTTGCGTGGTCTGCACGCTGTCGGCAAAACGGATGGCCCAGCCAGTGGCGGCGACGATCTGCTCGCGCGTCACGCCTGGATGAATCGAGGTCACCACGAACTCATGGCTGCCGGCTTCCGGCTCCATGATGCACAGGTCGGTAATGATCCCCACCGGGCCCTCGCCCGGCAGGCCCAGGCGCTTGCGCGAGTCGCCGCCTTCGCCATGGCCGACCGACGTCATGAAGTCGAGCTTGTCGACGAAGGCGCGCTTGGACTGCTTGAGGATGATCAGGACCTGCTTGGCGGAACCGGCGATCTCCGGCGCGCCGCCCGCGCCCGGCAGGCGGGTCTTGGGCGCATGGTAGTCGCCGACCACGGTGGTGTTGATGTTGCCGAAGCGGTCGACCTGCGCGGCGCCGAGGAAGCCGACGTCGATGCGTCCGCCCTGCAGCCAGTAACGGAAGATCTCGCCAGTCGGCACCACGGTGTCGGCGGTCTCGGCCAGTTCACCGTCGCCGATCGACAGCGGCAACACACTGGGCTTGGCGCCGATGGGGCCGGACTCGTAGATCAGCACGACGTCGGGCGAAGAGGTCAACCGTGCGAGGTTGGCGGCCTTGGACGGCAGGCCGATGCCGACGAAGCAGACCGCGCCGTTGCGCAGGCGTCGGGCGGCAGCCACGGTCATCATTTCCGAGGTCGAGTAGCTCATTGTGCGGCCTCCAGCGTGCGCTTGAATTCGGTGAAATCGGCGGTGCCGCGGATGTAGGTGTCGATCCAGGCGGTGAAGGCTTCGCGGTCGCGCGCGATCGGATCCCAGGCCTGATAGAAGCGATTGTCACGCTCGTAGTAGCCGTGGGCGTAGGAGGGATGCGCACCGCCCGGCACCAGGCACACTGCGCTCAGGGCCCAGGTCGGCAGCACGCAGGCGTTCATCGGTGCCTGCAGGTCGTCGACGATCTCTTCGACGGTGACGATGCAGCGCTTGGCCGCCAGCGCGGCTTCCTTCTGCACACCAAGGATGCCCCACAGCAAGACATTGCCCTTGCGGTCGGCTTTTTGCGCATGGATCACAGTGACGTCCGGGCGCACCGAAGGCACGGCCGCCAGTACTTCGCCGGTGAACGGGCAGGTGACTGACTGGATCAGCGGGTTGACCTTCGGCAGGTCGGAGCCGGCGTAGGCGCGCAGCACCGCGAACGGCAGGCCGGAGGCCCCGGCGACGTAGGCATTGGCCAGGTCGGCGTGGCTGTGCTCTTCGATTTCCAGGGCGTGCGGCCATTGCTTCTCGACCGCGTCGCGCAGGCGGTGCAGCGAGCCGACACCGGGGTTACCGCCCCAGGAGAAGATCAACTTGCGGGCGCAGCCAGCGCCGATCAGTTGGTCGTAGATCAGGTCCGGGGTCATGCGCACCAGGGTCAGGTCACGCTTGCCCTGGCGAATGATCTCGTGGCCGGCGGCGGTGGGAATCAGGTGGGTGAAACCTTCGAGGGCAACACAGTCGCCGTCGTTGACGAACTGCTTCACGGCGTCGTGAAGCGAGAGGATTGCTGCCATTGCAGACTCCTGGTCAGGCTGAGTCGAGTACGGGTGCAGCGGGGCTGCGATGGGTTCAGAGTAAGGAGGCTGGTGGAGCGCTACAATCCGATAATCGACCTTTTGGGCGGTTATCGAACGGTTTGAATGGTGAGTCCGTGCTATCGATGCAGGCCCGTATCGAGGGTGAGACGGCGCGCTCACCCTCGGCCGGCGCCCTCGATCACGTCGCGTCGGCGTGACTCACCAGTCCTTTCACGATCACGCCCACGGCCGCCAACGCAGCAGGCACCAGCAAGGCGGTGAGCACCTGCTCGAAGGTCCAGCCGAGCCCCAGCAAGGTCGCGCCGCTCCAGGCCCCGAGAATCGCACCGAAGCGACCGATACCCAGCATCCACGACACGCCCGTGGCGCGCCCCTGGGTCGGATAGAAGCGCGCCGCCAGCGACGGCATGGCCGACTGTGCACCGTTCACGCACATGCCCGCGACCAGCACCAGCACGGCCAGCAAGGTGATGTTGCCCAGGCTCTGGCCGACGGCGTAGGCGAAGATCCCGGCCAGCAGGTAGAACAAGCCGATCACCTTGTGCGGATTGAAGCGGTCCATCGCCCAGCCCACGGCGACCGCGCTGAGCACACCGCCGAACTGGAACAACGCGCCGATGAACGCGGCCTGCTCCATGCTCGCGCCGCTGTCGCGCATCAGCGTCGGCAGCCAACTGGTCAGCAGGTAGACGATCACCAGGCCCATGAAGTAGGTCAGCCACAGCAGCACCGTGCCCAGCCCATAGGTGCCGGAGAAAATCACCGCGAAGACGTTGCGCGTGGCCACGGCCTTTTGCTCCGGTACGCTGAAGCTCGCCGCCTGGGCCACCACGGCCGGGGCAATCGGCGCCAGGGTGCGGCGTACCTTGTCGGTGCCACGATTGCGCACCACCAGAAAGCGCGCCGACTCCGGCAGCCACACCAGCAATACCACGGCAAGCACCAGCGGCAGCACGCCGCCGAGCACCAGCAGGCTGTGCCAGCCGTAGGCCGGGATCAGCTTGGCAGAGACGAAGCCACCGCCAGCCATGCCCAGGTTGAAGCCGCAGAACATGCTGGTGACCAGCAACGACTTCAGGCGCTCAGGGGTGTACTCGGACAACAGCGTGGTGGCATTGGGCATGCCGGCGCCCAGGCCCAAGCCGGTGAGAAAGCGCAGCACCAGCAACTGGTCGACGTTGGTGGCGTAGGCCGAGGCCAAGCTGAAGCCGCCAAAGACCAAGACAGCGCCTACCAGCACGCCCTTGCGGCCGAAACGATCAGCCAGCGGCCCCGAGCCCAGCGCACCGAAGACCATACCGATCAGTGCCGCGCTCATCACCGGGCCCAGACTGGCCCGGTCGATACCCCACTCCTGGGACAACGCCGGGGCGATGAAGCCCATGGCGGCGGTATCCAGTCCGTCGAGGAAGACGATGAGGAAACACAGGATCACCACCCGCCATTGATAACGCGACAGCGGCTGGGCATTGATGAAGGACTGGACGTCGAGGCACTGGCCGACGGCGGATTGCGGTGTGTTCATAGTGGTTATCCAGAAGAGGGGCGCAAGTACACCGCTGCGCCAGGCAAGGCACAGGGCTGGTGGAACCGGGTACGGGCGTTGCGATCAACTGGGTCGGCGGGCAACTGCGCCAGGCAGCGAGGGGACAATGGTCATGGAGGTCTCTCGTGTTGTTATTGTGCGGTCGGCGCTGCCGACCGTTGCGAGAAACAGTAATCAGCGCCAGACGGGGGCGCAATCGCTGCACAGCGACATTGTGCGTTTATCGAACAGGAACTGCTGCGTTGGTCATTCAACCGAACAACTGATGGCAGAGGTCGCGACTGGCCGCCAGCAGGATCGGCAGAAAGCGCTGCTCCAGCTCGTTACGAGCAACCCGGCCGACATGGGTGCTGACGTTCAGCGCCGCCAGCACCTGCCCGGACGCGTCGTAGATGGGCACGGCGATCGAACGCAGGCCCTGCTCCAGTTCCTGATCGACCACGCACCAGCCTTGGGCGCGGACCTGCTGGATGCAGGCGAACAGCGACTCCGGGTCGTTCAGCGTACGGGTGGTACGGGCCTTGAGGTCGGCGCGCTCGAAGTACTCGCGAAGGCTGGTGTCGTCCAACGCGGCGAGGAGGATACGACCCATCGAAGTGCAGTAGGCCGGTAGACGACCACCGACCGAGAGGTCGACCGATATCAGACGCTCCACGGTCGCCGAGCGGGCAATATAGAGAATGTCGTCGCCTTCCAGCGTGGCCATGTTCGCCGCTTCGTGAAGCTGCTCGCTGATGCGGTCCAGATAGGGTTGGGCAGAAACGGCCAGGGGCGTGGAGGACAAATAGGCATGGCCGAGTGTCAGCACCTTGGGCAGCAGCGAATACGTGCGCCCGTCGGAGGTGGCGTAGCCCAGTTTCATCAGGGTATGCAGGCAACGGCGCACGGCGGCGCGGGGAATTTCGGTGCGGTGGCTGATCTGCGCGATGGTCAGGTGGCGCTTGCGCTCCTGAAACGCCTGGATGACCGCCAGACCGCGCGCCAGCGAGGTCATGAAGTCGGGATCGCCCGTGAATGCCTGGATACGTTTGGCCGGGGACGCCACGATGGGCGGAGCCAGCGCTGGAGCCACTGGCCGCAGTGGATCGCTGGGCGGGAAAGACGGGGTTTCATCGTTCATCGGCAGACCTCAAAAAAACGGCGCTTTGTGCGATTATCGAACAAACGGCCGATAATCGCAATTGACCGCCGACACGTTTGCTTATACCTTTCCAGTGCCCTTGTGGCTTCTTTGGAGAGACTGGTCAGGTACCCACCGTTGAAGACTCGAGGCAGCGGCCTTGCCCCACGGCGAGGCCGTTTTTATTTGCGCGACTCAGCGCTCGAACTTTTCCAAGACGTCCTCCTCAAACTTTCCACACACGCATGCATTGGCCGATGCGTTAGTTCGACGTACTTCACAGCCTGAGGCAAGTTCAACAGGAACTGCGTGTGCGGGCGTGGAGCACTGGTTATACTCCGCGGCGCCGGCCCTGCCCGGTGTTGAACATGGAACCCAAAGCCTTTCGCAGCCGCAGCGCTCGCCCCGGGCTATTTCAACTTAATTCAGGTCGATACTGTGACGAAAGATGAACTGCGCGCCGAACTCGAGCGCCAGGCAGAACGTTACAAGGATGTTTATGGTGGCGAAGTCACCACCTATGCTGCCCAACCGGAACCGGAACGCAAACCTTGGCGCAAACGTGCCAGCTTGCTGGACCAGGCATTTTCCGAAGAACTGGAAAAGATGGAAAAGGAACTGCGTCCAGTTGAACCGGAGCGTTGATCCTGCGCTCACCGGACGTCTGTTTTTTACGGAAACTGACGTCCGGTGAGGCAATTCAAATGGATCAGAAATACGTGCAGATAAATTTCATACGACCGTTTTAAACGATAGATACCCTCCGGTGCTTGAGCGTTACCCTCCGATTCGCTGGATTTTGCGCTTTTTAGCGCAGTCGCCAGGGATTGATACGCATCAACGCTTTTCTGGATTCGAGGGTTAAATCCTTCCGCCAACGCGTCAGGGGTGCATCGATTGCCATGGTTTTCTGGCATAATCCGCCCCCCCTACGACCGCCAGACAACCTTCATGATCGATTTATTCAGCGGACTGGATGCCTGGGTAGCCGTGAGCCTGGTGCTCGCCCTTACCTTCGTGCTTGCCTTCGAGTTCATCAATGGCTTTCATGACACCGCCAACGCGGTGGCCACCGTCATCTACACCAAAGCCATGCCGCCGCACCTGGCCGTGTTCTTCTCGGGTGTCTTCAACTTCCTCGGCGTTTTGCTCGGCGGTGTCGGGGTGGCCTATGCCATCGTCCACCTGCTGCCGGTCGAACTGCTGATCAACGTCAATACCGGGCACGGACTGGCGATGGTGTTCTCGTTGCTCGCAGCCGCCATCACCTGGAACCTGGGCACCTGGTACTTCGGTATCCCGGCTTCCAGTTCCCATACCCTGATCGGCTCGATCCTCGGTGTGGGCCTGGCCAACGCGCTGCTCAACGACATCGCGCTGGGCGACGGCGTCAATTGGCAGAAGGCGATCGACATCGGCCTGTCGCTGGTGGTTTCGCCGATCGCTGGCTTCGCCATCGCCGCCCTGGTGCTGATCGGCCTGAAATGGTGGCGCCCGCTGTCGAAGATGCACAAGACCCCGGACCAGCGCCGCAAGCTCGACGACAAGAAGCACCCGCCTTTCTGGAATCGCCTGGTGCTGGTGATCTCGGCCATGGGCGTGAGCTTCGTGCACGGCTCGAATGATGGCCAGAAAGGCATCGGCCTGATCATGCTGGTACTGATCGGCATCGTGCCGGCCAAGTTCGTCCTCGACCTGAACAGCACCACCTACCAGATCGAACGCACCCGCGACGCGACCCTGCACATGAGCCAGTTCTACCAGCGCAATGCCGCCACCCTCGGTGAGTTCCTGGCGTTGGGCAAGGCCAAGTCGACCGATCTGCCGGAGCAATTCAGTTGCAACCCGCAGCAGACCGAGCCGACCATCGCGGCGCTGCAGACTTCGCTGCAAGGCGTGACCGACTACCGCGACCTGAGCGCCGAGCGCCGGGTCGAGGTGCGCCGTTACCTGCTATGCCTGGACGACACCGCGAAGAAGGTCGGCAAGCTGCCGGGCCTGGACAGCCGCGAGAAGTCCGATCTGGACAAGCTGCGCAAGGACCTCACCGCCACCACCGAGTACGCGCCGTTCTGGGTGATCGTCGCGGTGGCGCTGGCATTGGGCCTGGGCACCATGGTCGGCTGGCGCCGCGTGGTGCTCACCGTCGGCGAGAAGATCGGCAAGCAAGGCATGACCTATGCCCAGGGCATGTCGGCGCAGATCACGGCGGCCTGCGCCATCGGCATGGCCAACGTGTTCAGCCTGCCGGTGTCGACCACCCATGTGTTGTCCTCGGGTGTCGCCGGCACCATGGTCGCCAACAAGAGCGGCCTGCAGAGCAGCACGGTGAAGACCATCCTGATGGCCTGGGTGCTCACCCTGCCCGCCTCCATGGGACTGGCCGCCGGCCTGTTCTGGCTGGCGTCCAAGGCCATCGGCTGAAGCGTATTGCGATAGGAACGGCGCTCGGCCGTTCCTATCGTCTGCTCAACGCTTCTTGCCGCCCAGCAACGACCCCATCAACCCCCGCACCAACTGCCGACCCAACTGGTTGGCGGCTTGGCGTACCGCCGATTTGATCGCCTGCCCCGCTGCGCCCTGCAGAAACTCCCCGGCCTTGTCGGCGAAGCTCTCCTGCTCGGCCTGGGGCTGCGGTGCCGGCTCGACCGGCTCACCCTTGCGCTGGGTGAGCCGTTCATAGGCCGACTCGCGATCGATCGGCTGGTCATAGCGCCCGGCCAAGGGCGAAGCGGCGATCAGCGCGCTGCGTTCGGCCGCCGTCAGCGGCCCGATGCGCGATTGCGGCGGGGCCACCCGCACACGCTGCACCACCTCGGGCGTGCCCTTGTCCTGCAGCGTACCCACCAAGGCCTCGCCAATGCCCAACTCGGTCAACACCGCCAAGGTGTCGAACGCCGGGTTCGGGCGAAAACCCTCGGCCACGGCGCGCAGCGCCTTCTGCTCGCGGACGGTGAAGGCCCGCAGCCCGTGCTGGATACGCAAGCCCAGCTGGGCGAGCACCGCATCCGGCAGATCGCTCGGTGACTGGGTAACGAAGTACACCCCGACGCCTTTCGAGCGGATCAGCCGCACCACTTGCTCAAGCCGGTCCTGCAAGGCCTTGGGCGTGCCGTTGAACAGCAGGTGCGCTTCGTCGAAGAACAGCGCCAGCACCGGCTTGTCCGCGTCGCCGCGCTCTGGCAGTTGCTCGAACAGTTCTGCCAGCAACCAGAGAAGAAACGTCGCATAGACCTTGGGCGCTTCGTGCACCAGGCGACTGGCGTCGAGCAGGTGAATGCGCCCGCGACCGTCGGCATCGACCCGCAACAGGTCCTCCAACTGCAGAGCCGGTTCGCCGAACAAGGCCTCGGCGCCCTGCTGCTCCAGGGTTGCCAGGCGCCGCAACAACGCCTGGGTGGAGCCTGTGGTCATCAACGCCCGGTCATCGCCAAGCAGTTGCGGGTTGTCCCTCAGGTGCGCGAGCAGCGCCTTGAGGTCCTTGAGGTCGAGCAGCAGCAAGCCTTCTCGATCGGCGACCTTGAACGCGGCATACAGCGCCGCTTGCTGGCTGTCGGTGAGCTCCAGCAGGTTACCTAGCAGCAACGGCCCCATTTCGCTCAAGGTAGTGCGCAGTGGATGACCGCTTTGCCCGGCGATGTCCCACAGCGTCACCGGATAAGCCCGCGGTTGGTGCTGCAGCCATGGCATGTCGGCGATACGCTCGGCCACCTTGCCCGCAGGCGCACCGGCAGCGCCCAGCCCACACAGATCACCTTTGATGTCGGCGGCGAAGACCGCCACCCCGGCATCGCTGAACACCTCGGCCAGGCGCTGCAGCGTGACCGTCTTGCCCGTGCCGGTGGCCCCGGCGACCAGGCCGTGACGGTTGGCCAGACGCATGGCCTGGCCAACGGGGAGGCCGTCAAGACCGGCACCTACAACGATTTGCGAAGAATCTGACATCTTCTTTCTTCCTCTTCTCAAGCTTTGCCCCAAGGCGGCCGATAGCCAGAGGCGTTAATGGCCCAACTGCAGGAAGCAACCCACCAGGCCCACAAAAGAGTTGCGCTGTTCTTTCTGCTGCTGTGCGTTGTGCGAGCGACCCGATAAACCTTAGCGGACCGGATTACGTCATGAACAAAAGCCTTCGTTTCAGCCACAAGATTCTCTTGGCGGCGTCCCTTATCGTGATACTGGCCTTCGCGCTGTTCACTCTGTACAACGATTACCTCCAGCGTAATGCCATTCGCGAAGACCTGGAGAACTACCTGGTGGAAATGGGTCAGTCCACCTCGACCAACATCCGCAGCCTGTTCGAAGGGCGTATCCGTCTGGTGGAGAACCTGGCGCAGAACATTGCCCAGAGCCCCAGTGACGCCGAAACCCTGATGGGTCAAAAAGCCCTGATCTCGAGCTTCCTCACGGTTTACCTGGGCAAGGTCGACGGCGGCTTCAGCGTGCGCCCCGACAGCAAGATGCCGGACGGTTACGACCCGCGCGTGCGCGGCTGGTACAAGGACGGCATGAATGCCGGCGGCCCGATCCTCACCGAACCCTACATTGACGCCACCACCGGCAAGATGGTGATCGGCGTGATCGACAAAGTCTCCACCAGCGTCGGCGTGGTCGGCGGCGACCTGGCGCTCGATGGTCTGGTGCAAATCATCAACTCGCTGAACTTCGGCGGCCTGGGCTATGCCTTCCTGGTCAACGACCAGGGCAAGATCCTGGTGCACCCTGACAACGCCCTGGTGATGAAGCCGCTGACCGAAGCGTTCCCGCAAAACACCCCGAAACTGACCGGCAAACTCACGCAAGTCGAGGTCGACGGCCACCAGCGCCTCATTACCTTCACCCCGATCCAGGGTCTGCCGTCGGCCAACTGGTACATCGGCCTGTCGGTGGATAAAGACAAAGCCTTCAGCATGCTCAGCACCTTCCGCACTTCTGCGGTGATCGCCACCGTGGTGGCGGTGGTGATCATCATCGCCCTGCTCGGCCTGCTGATCCGCGTCCTCATGCAGCCGCTGATGACCATGACCCGCGCCATGGAAGACATCGCCGAGGGTGAAGGCGATCTGACCAAACGCCTGACGATCCATAATCACGACGAATTCGGCGTGCTGGGCAGTGCCTTCAACCGCTTCGTCGAACGCGTGCATGGCTCGATCCGCGAAGTGTCGTCGGCCACAGAGCAGGTCAACGAGGTGGCCATGCGGGTGATCAGCGCCTCCAACTCGTCGATGCACAACAGCGACGAGCAGGCCAACCGCACCAACAGCGTGGCCGCCGCCATCAATGAACTGGGCGCCGCAGCCCAGGAAATCGCCGGCAACGCCGCCCAGGCCTCGCAGCATGCCAGCTCGGCGCGGCTGCTGGCCGAAGAAGGTCAGCAGGTGGTGGAGCGCAACATCCAGGCGATGAATCGCCTGTCGGACCTGATCGTCAGTTCCAGCGCCAACATCGAAACCCTCAACGACAAGACCGTGAACATCGGTCAGATCCTCGAAGTCATCACCAGCATCTCCCAGCAGACCAACCTCCTGGCACTGAACGCCGCGATCGAAGCGGCACGCGCGGGCGAAGCGGGACGAGGGTTCGCCGTGGTCGCCGACGAAGTGCGCAACCTCGCCCACCGCACCCAGGAGTCGGCGCAGCAGGTGCAGTCGATGATCGAAGAACTGCAGGTCGGCGCCCGCACTTCGGTGGAGACCATGGACCAGAGCCAGCGCCACAGCCAGGACAGCATGCAGATCGCCAACCAGGCCGGTGAGCGCCTGGGCAGCGTGACCCAGCGCATCGGCGAGATCGACGGCATGAACCAGTCGGTCGCCACCGCCACCGAGGAACAAACTTCCGTGGTGGAGTCGATCAACATGGATATCAGCGAAATCAACATGCTCAATCAGGAAGGCGTGGAAAACCTGCAGGCGACCTTGCGTGCGTGCTCCGACCTTGAGCAGCAGACCGTCCGCCTCAAGCAGCTGGTCGGCAGCTTCCGCATCTGATCCGCCACTCGCCGCGCTGTCTGCGACACCCGTCGCAGGCAGCGCAGCGTGCCCCACCCCGATCGAACGAACCCGTCCCAGCCAAGGTCAATCGTTAGGCGCGTCACCCCCGGCCTGTTACCGCCGGATGACAGACCCGAAGACGATCCCGGAGGGATGCTGATCGTGCACATCGCTGACATCACCATGTTCTATGCCCCCGCCAGCGGCGGCGTACGGACCTATCTTGATGCCAAACACCACCGTCTCGATGCCATGGCCGGCGTGCGTCACAGCCTCCTCATTCCCGGGGCCCACGCCCGCCATGCCGACGGCATCTATCACGTGCCGGCGCCGCCGCTGCCGTTCGGCAAGGGCTACCGTTTCCCCGTGCGCCTGGCGCCCTGGTGCAATGTGCTGCGGCGCTTGCAGCCAGACCTGATCGAAGTCGGCGATCCCTACCTCACCGCCTGGGCGGCGCTGGAGGCGCGGCGGCAGTTGGATGTGCCGGTGATCGGCTTCTACCATTCCGACCTGCCACTGTTGGTCAGCAACCGCATGGGCAACTGGTTCACCCCCAACGTCGAGGCCTATGTCAGCAAGCTGTATGGCAACTTTGATCGGGTGTTGGCGCCCAGTCAGGTGATGGCCGACAAGCTGCGCCGTCTTGGCGTACGCGAAGTGCATGTGCAGCCACTGGGTGTCGATCTGCAGATGTTCCATCCGAGCAAACGCGACGATCAGGTTCGCGCCGAACTGGGCTTGCCCGATACCACGCGCTTGCTGGTGTTCGCGGGTCGCGGTTCGCGGGAAAAAAACCTGCCGGTGCTGCTCGAGTGCATGCGCCAACTCGGCAGCCCCTATCATCTGTTATTGGTGGGCTCGGGCATGCCGGCCAGCGTGCCGGAGAATGTCAGTGTGATCGACCACTTCTGCCCGGCCGATGAAGTCGCGCGCCTGCTCGCCAGCGCCGACGTGCTGGTGCATGCCGGCGATCAGGAAACCTTCGGCCTGGTGATTCTCGAGGCCATGGCCAGCGCCATACCCGTGGTCGCGGTGCGCGCAGGTGCGTTCGGCGAGATCGTCAACGACCAGTGCGGCCGCCTGTGCCGCCCAAACGATGCCCGCGCCATGGCCGATGCCGTGCGTGAAATCTTCGAGGGGGACGTGCGCGCCCTGGGCGCGCAGGCCCGGCGCCATGTGGAGCAGCACTATGCCTGGGACTGCGTGGTCGATGGCCTGTTGCAGCACTACCAGGCGGTGCTCGGTCACCAACCCCAGGTGCGTGCCCATGCGTGACGCCCACACCTCTGCGCGCAGCCTCATGCTGGTGCTGCACGACGTCGCCCCGGAAACCTGGCCGGACTACCAGCCCTTCGTCGAGGCCATCGACGCCCTGGGCGAGGTGCCCATGACCTGGTTGGTGGTGCCGGACTTCCATCACCGCAATGCCCTGCACCGCTCACCGACCTTCTGTCGTTTGCTCGACCGTCGCCTGGCACGCGGTGACGAGCTGGCGCTGCACGGTTTCTACCACGCCGATGACGGCCCCGCACCGCGCGGGCCAGGCGAATTCTTCATGCGCAGGATCTACACCCATGAAGGTGAGTTCTACGCGCTGGAGCAGCAGGAGGCGATGCAGCGCCTGGAGGCAGGCCTGGAGTTGTTCACGGCCTTGGGCTGGCCGGTGTCCGGCTTCGTCGCCCCGGCCTGGCTGATGAGCGAAGGCACGCGCCAGGCCCTGCGCCAGTTGCCCCTGCGCTACACCAGTACCCCGCAGCATCTGTACAGCCTGCCGGATTTCACCGCGATCGAAGCACCGGGCCTGGTCTGGAGTGCGCGCAGTGCCTGGCGCCGGGGTCTGTCGCGAGTGCTTTGCGACTGGCAGGTGCGGCGTTGGCACAAGGCCGAGACACTGCGCCTGGGGCTGCACCCAGTGGACATGCGCCACGCCAGTTCGCGCGACTACTGGCTGCGCACCGTGCGCGAGCTGGTCGAGCAAGGGCGCCAACCCTTGACCAAGTCCGCCTGGTTGGAGCGCAGGTTGTCTGCATGAACCGCCTGCTCTGGCTGGGCCTGGCGCTGCTGGTGGCTGTGCTGGTGCCCGCCTGGCTTGGCGGCAGCGAGCTGTTGCCGCGTCTGCAGCGGTTCGATCCCGGACTGATGATGACCCTGCTGGGCATGATCGTGCTGTGCTGGATCATCAACGCGGCGCGCCTGCGCCTGCTGCTCGGCCAGCAAGGCGCGCAACTGGGCCGACTGCGCAGCCTGGGCGTGGTGATGGCCACGGAATTTGCCATCTGCACCACCCCCGGCGGCAGCGGCGGCCCGCTGACCTTGATGACCCTACTGGCGCGCGAGCGCATCGGTGCGGCGCGCAGTGGCGCGGTGTTCGCAATGGACCAGTTGAACGACCTGCTGTTCTTCTTCTGCGCCATGCTGGCCATCGCCGGCTATGCCCTGTTCCACAGCCTTGGGCGTAGCCAGGAAGGCATGTTGCTGGGCAGTGCGGCGTTGCTGTGCGTGGCGTTGGCGGTGATCGTGCTGCTGTCGCGCTATCGGCGCGCGATGATGCGCGGGAACGGACGTCTGCTGCGGCGTCTGGGCGTCTCGGCAGTGCGGCGGCGGCGCTGGGCGCGCAAGCTGTTGCATTTCGTCCACGCGCTGATCGACACCTGGCGCTTGCCCAAGCGCGTCCTGGCGCTGGTCTTCGCGCTCACCTGCGTGCACTGGAGCCTGCGCTACAGCGTGCTGTATCTGGTGCTCAAGGGGCTGGGTGTGGACCTGGCGTGGATTCCAAGCTTTCTGGTGCAGATGCTCTCGCTCAGCGCCGGTCAATTCAGCCTGCTGCCAGGCGGTGCGGGGGCCGCCGAGCTGACCTCGGCCACCCTGCTGTCACCGCTGGTAGGCAGCTCGACGGCGGCGGCGGCGATCCTGATCTGGCGCGCCATCACCTACTACTTCTACCTGCTGGCCGGGGGGCCGGTGTTCGTCTGCCTGCTGGCGCGTCCGCTGCTGGAGCGCTGGCGTCGTCAGGCCGGTTGAGCTGCGCCCAGAGCTGGGCGGCGCCCTCGAACGCCGTGCCGAGCTCATCGCTCAGCGCATCGGGGTCATAGCGGGCCAGACAGCCTTCGCCAAGGGTTGGCGGGGGCTGGGCAGCGGCTTTGTCACGCGGATCGGCCATCGACGCCCCTTTTGTCTAAGTCAGTCGAACACCACGGTCTTGTTGCCATGGACCAGCACGCGGTCTTCCAGGTGGTAGCGCAGGCCACGGGCCAGCACCATTTTCTCCACGTCACGGCCGAAGCGAACCATGTCCTCGATGCTGTCGGCATGATTCACCCGCACCACGTCCTGCTCGATGATGGGACCGGCGTCCAGCTCTTCGGTCACGTAGTGGCACGTGGCGCCGATCAGCTTGACCCCGCGCAGGGCCGCCTGATGATAAGGCTTGGCGCCGACGAACGATGGCAGGAAGCTGTGGTGGATGTTGATGACCCGCTGCGCGTAGTCCTGGCAGAGTTGCGGCGGCAGGATCTGCATGTAGCGCGCCAGCACCACCACGTCGGCACCGTACTCGGCGACCAGACGCGACACTTCGGCGAAGGCCGGCGCCTTGTCCTTCGGATCGACCGGCACGTGATGGAATGGAATGCCATGCCACTCGACCATGCTGCGCAGGTCGTCGTGGTTGGAAATCACGCAGGGAATGTCGCAGTCCAGCTCATCGGTGTGCCAGCGGTGCAGCAGATCGGCCAGGCAGTGGGACTCGCGGCTGGCCATCAGCACCACGCGCTTCTTCTGCGCCGAATCGGTGATGTGCCACGCCATGGAGAACTCGTCGGCAATCGGCGCGAAGGCTTCGCGGAAGGCTTCCAGGCCGAAAGGCAGGGATTCGGCGCGAATTTCATGGCGCATGAAGAACCAGCCGCTCTGCTCGTCGGAGTGGTGGCTGGCTTCGGTGATCCAGCCGTTGTACAAGGCCAGGAAGTTACTGACCTTTGCCACGATGCCGACACGGTCGGGGCAGGCAATCGTCAGGCGATAGGTGCGCATCAATGAAAACTCCGAATACTTCGCAAAGGCGCATATTCTAGCCACCTACCGAGAAAAACGCAGTAGTCATCGACGGGGCGGTCGCCGCTGGGGTAGCGCTTGATGCAGTGTCGACGCGCGACCCTGCGCATAGAAAAAGGCGCAGCATTACCCGGTTAAATTTTCTTAATCTTCACCGTGTTAATTGTTGCTTCAACACATTTCAACATGCCCACTGATTATTACTTGTTTACTTGCGAGTATCGCCTGTCTATTATTGGCGCACTGTCTCCCTGTACATTTACCAAGGAACACTCCATGTCCCTGATCAACGAATACCGCGCCACTGAAGAAGCCATCAAGGAACTTCAAGCTCGTCTGGCCAACCTGTCGCAAGATGACAAGCTGAAAAAAGAGCTGGAATTCGAAGGCAAATTGCGCACGCTGATGGGCGAATACTCCAAGTCGCTGCGTGACGTCATTGCCTTGCTCGACCCAGAGTCCAAACTGAGCAAAGCCCCACGCGGCGCGGTCAAGACCACCGGCACCAAGCGTGCACGCAAGGTCAAGCAGTACAAGAACCCGCACAATGGCGAAGTCATCGAAACCAAAGGTGGCAACCACAAGACCCTGAAAGAGTGGAAAGCCAAATGGGGCGGTGATGTGGTCGAAGGTTGGTCCACGTTGCTGGACTGATCCTGCAGTTGCTGATCCCGTACAAAAAACGCCAGCGCATTGCTGGCGTTTTTTATTGTCTATCACTCGGTCAGGCTGTAGTCCGAACGCAATTGCCGCGCATGCACCAGCCACGCCTCGAGCACCGCGCGTCCACCCTCGCCAGCCCCCTCCATGTGCGCACCTGCCGCCTGCTCGAAAGCCTTCAACGTGTTGGGTGCACCCAATCCGGGATCCATCAGGCGTTGCTGACAGAAATGTTGCCAGCGCTGCTGCTCCTGCGCATTCAGTGTCTCGTTGAAGTTGCGCGCCCGATAACGGAACAGCAATTCAGGCAGGCGCTGATCGTCGAACATCCACTGCCCGTCGGCCAAGTGTCGCGGCTCACTGAGTCGAACTTGCTCGCACAGGCGTCGATCACGGTCGCCAATAAATCCGTCATACAGTTGTTGTTCGGGATCTTCGCTCGGGGCAAATTCCTCGGCGCCGTAGATCTCCACAAGCTTGTCTTGCCACGCCCCCTGCTGCTGAATCAATCGTTCGGCGCGCTCGTTCACGTGCGACATATTCAGGCCTAATCGTTGTTGATCGACCGGGCGTAACACACTCAAAGGTGCCACCACTGGGCATTTATTGATGTGCACCAACTTCAGCGGAACGGGTAGTTCTCCGTCAGCCATTTCTTCGCGACGCCGGTACAAACGGCGACGCAATGCTTCGGCACTTTCCCCTATCAAAGGCAGGGTTTCCATGTGCAGGTCGCACACTATCAGGGCATTACGGTTGCGCGGATGCCAGGCCAACGGTAATACCACGCCCAAATAACTGCGCTCGCTGGAGAAGCGACCCGAAATATGCACCAAGGGTTGCAGCAGTTGAATCTGCTCCATCACCTTATGCTTGCTACGCAACTGGAACAGCCAGTCGTAAAGCCTGGGCTGTCGTTCACGCACTCTTCGCGCCAAGGCGATGGTAGCCCGCACATCGGACAGCGCCTCATGGGCCTGACCATGTTCGATGCCATTGGCCTGGCTGAGCAACTCCAGGCGCAAGCTGGTGCGGCCGTCCTGCTGTGGCCAGACGATGCCCTCCGGGCGCAAGGCATACGCGGTGCGCAGCACGTCGATCAGGTCCCAGCGGCTGTTGCCGCCCTGCCACTCGCGCGCATAAGGATCGAAGAAATTGCGGTACAGGCTGTAGCGCGTCACTTCGTCGTCGAAGCGCAAGGTGTTGTAACCGGCGCCACAGGTGCCCGGGCGCGCCAACTGGGCGTGCACGCGGGTCATGAAATCCGCTTCGCACAGGCCTTTTTCGGCCAACTGTTGCGGGGTAATGCCCGTGACCAGGCAGGCCGCCGGATGCGGCAGGATGTCGTCGGAGGGACGGCAATACAGGTTGATCGGTTCCTCGATCTCGTTCAGGTCGAAGTCGGTGCGCACGCCGGCGACCTGCAGCGGTCGATCGCAGCGCGGGTTGATGCCGGTGGTTTCGTAATCGTGCCAGAAGATGCTGGAGCTCACGGTGTCGTCCTGTACAAAGTTCGCGGACGAGTCTACCGGACGAACAACCTCAGGCCGACTCGTTGAGCGGCCTGAAGCTGAAGAACTCGCGCAACGAGCGCACGAACTCGTCGTACTCGCGCGGTGCCTGCAACAGCATGAAGCCTGCATCGTAATAGCCGGGGGTCTGATCCTCGCGGCTCCACAGGCAACTGGCGGTCAGGTTGATGAACTGGTGACCGCCCCCTGCAAGCGGCACGCGCAGTTGCAGCTCGAAATCCGGGCCGACCATGATGGGCAGTTGGCTGATCACCATGACGCCATGCTCGGAGGCGTTACCCAGAAAACCGATCTCCTGATCGGTGAACCGGTTGAACACTCTGAGCACGTAGGGCAGTTGGTGTCGATCGATCTGTCGTTCGGTGAACATGATTCTCCGTACCTTTGCCAAATGAGCAGGTACCGTCGGCGCGTTGAAGGTACTGTAGAGCCTAGCTCAGCCTGCGGCGCAGGCACGTTGAAATCATCGGTCGAGGCAATCAGCGCCAGGGCGCGGCGGGTGCTGCCTGTGTGACAGCCGCTTCGCCACGCAGATGGCCAAGCTGCTGCAACGTCTGCAGACGCGCCTGGGCGCGATAGGCGTACTCGTTCTGCGGGTAGCGCTGGATCAGGAACTGATAGGTCTGCGCCGCATCGACGTAGAGTTTCTGCCGCTCCAGACACTGCCCACGCAGCATCGCCACTTCGGGGTGAATGAACGGCCGCGCCCGGCTGGTGCGGTCGACCTGCGACAGTTCCAGCATCACACGTTGGCAGTCGCCGCGGTCATAGGCCCGGTAGGCATTGTTCAGATGGTGGTCCATGGACCAACGGGTGCAGCCAACGACACTGGCCGCCATGACTAAAACGATCAGGGCTCGCATGGGAATCTCCTTTGCTGCACAGCCTATCGGCCGCGTCCAAGGATTCTTCAGCCGCAAGCGACAAGCTGCAAGCTGCAAACAAAACCAGCCCCCGCCGCCACCCGCGCTTTTTCTTGTAGCTTGCCACTTGTAGCTTGCAGCTTTTACCCCCGCCTCCTGAGTGACTACAGCCAAATTCAGGAGTAGCCTTTCGCTGCGCTTCACTATAGGAGTCTGTGCATGACCATCCGCCGTACCAAAATCGTCGCCACCCTGGGCCCCGCCAGCAACTCGCCCGAAGTGATCGAACAACTGATCCTCGCTGGCCTGGACGTGGCACGTCTGAACTTTTCCCATGGCACTCCGGACGAGCACAAGGCCCGCGCCCGGCTGATCCGTGACATCGCCGCCAAGAATGGCCGCCATGTCGCGCTGCTCGGTGACCTGCAAGGCCCGAAGATCCGTATCGCCAAGTTCAGCAACAAGCGCATCGAACTGAAGATCGGTGACACCTTCACCTTCTCCACCGCTCACCCGCTCACCGAAGGCAACCAGGACATCGTCGGCATCGACTACCCTGACCTGGTCAAGGACTGCGGCGTGGGTGACGAGCTGCTGCTCGACGACGGCCGTGTGGTCATGCGCGTCGAAACCGCCACTGCCGATGCCCTGCATTGCGTGGTGATCGTCGGCGGTCCGCTGTCCGACCACAAAGGCATCAACCGCAAAGGTGGCGGCCTGACCGCTCCGGCGCTGACCGAGAAAGACAAGGCCGACATCAAGCTGGCCGCCGAAATGGACCTGGACTACCTGGCCGTGTCCTTCCCGCGCGATGCCAAGGACATGGAATACGCCCGCAAGCTGCGTGATGAATCCGGCGGCAGCGCTTGGCTGGTGGCCAAGATCGAACGCGCCGAAGCCGTGGCCAACGACGAAACCCTCGACGGCCTGATCGCCGCCTCCGACGCGGTGATGGTCGCCCGTGGCGACCTGGGCGTGGAAATCGGCGACGCCGAGCTGATCGGTATCCAGAAGAAGATCATCCAGCACGCCCGCCGCAACAACAAAGCGGTGATCGTCGCGACCCAGATGATGGAGTCGATGATCCAGAACCCGATGCCGACCCGTGCCGAAGTGTCCGACGTGGCCAACGCCGTGCTGGACAACACCGATGCGGTGATGCTGTCGGCCGAGAGCGCCGCCGGTGCCTACCCGATCGAAGCCGTGCAAGCCATGGCGCGCATTTGCCTGGGCGCCGAAAAGCACCCGACCAACCAGCGCTCCAGCCATCGCCTGCACACCACGTTCGAGCGCTGTGACGAGAGCATCGCCCTGGCGGCCATGTACACCGCCAACCACTTCCCGGGCGTGAAGGCGATCATCGCCCTCACCGAAAGTGGCTACACCCCGCTGATCATGTCGCGCCTGCGCTCGCACGTGCCGGTGTTCGCCATGTCGCCGCACCGCGCCACCCAGGCTCGCGTCTCGATGTTCCGCGGCGTCTACCCGATCGCCTTCGATCCGGCTTCGCAGCCGGCCGACAAGGTCAGCCAGGCAGCGGTCGACGAGCTGCTCAAGCGTGGGCTGGTCGAACAAGGTGACTGGGTGATCCTGACCAAAGGCGACAGCTACCACACCATCGGTGGCACCAATGGCATGAAGATCCTGCATGTCGGTGATCCGCTGGTCGGCTGACCCTCAGCCCGAGGCGCTCTTACGGCCCATCGCGGGTAACGCCGCGATGGGCCGTAAGGCGCGCCATCCCTTCAAGCCCTCTCGCTGAACACTTCGGCCAGCACCTGGTTCCTCGGCACCCCGGCCAGGAACAGCCGACGCGCCACCTGCTCCACCCATTGCGGCGAACCACACACCAGCGCCACCGTCTGGCGCGACGACACCTGAAACCCCGCCAGCGCCTGCTCCGCACCTTCTCGGCTCACCTGCTCGACACGCACCCGCTCCCCAGCCAATGCTTTCAATGCCTCGGCCAGGTAAGGTGTGCGCGCCACATGCAGGATCCTGATCGGCCCCTCATGCCCCTGACGCAGCGCTTCGCGCAGGATGCTCCACAACGGCGCCAGTCCCGTTCCCGCCGCCAGCAGCCATAACGGTCGCGTCTGCCAGTCTGGATCGTACTGCAGCGCGCCACCGCTCAATGCGCCCAATGCCAATGCATCCCCCACCTTCAGGCTCCGCGCCTGATCGCAGAACGCACCGGGTCGGCGGCAGTCGATGTGGAACTCGAGCAAGGCGTCTTCGCCTGACAGGCTCGCCAGCGAATAGGGCCGCGCCACCGGGCCCAACCACAGCAGCAGATGCTGGCCGGCGCGGTAACGCAGCGCCCGCGCCGGACGCAGGTGCAGGCGCAGCACATCACCCAGCCAGTGCACCGCGCTCACCTCAGCCGGCACGCCATCGGCCTGCGGGTCGAACACCGCCACTCGAAGATCGCCCGTCACCTGACACTGACAGGCCAGGCGCCAGCCCTGTTCACGGGCGTCCGCGCTCAGCGCCTCGGGCCGCGCATCGTCGGGCAGCCCGTCCAGGCAGCGCACCAGGCACGCCTGGCAACTGCCGGCGCGGCAGCTATAGGGCACGTTCAAGCCGGCGCCGTTGAGGGCGTCGAGCAGGTTGCTGCCGGAGGGCACCGCCCAGCAGCGGTGGCCCACGCAGAGTTCGGGCATTGGGGGTTTCTCCGCCGATTGAGGGGTCATCGTCGCGCCATAGGAGCGCCCGGATGACGCTGTTCGTGTAAGCGCGGCCTGGTATCGCGACACCGCGGCAACGATTCTAAGCCCCTCGCCTGCTTGGCGCTGCAAAACCGCGGCCAGCGTCCGACCGACCTTGGTCCAGCGCGCGTGCAGGTGTACCGCGCCAGGATGCGCGCTATACTGCCGCGCCCTTTTTGCGCCGGCCTGACCTGCCGGCGCGCCTTGCAAGGTGATTCGACGCGCTGGTCGGCGGTGTCGAGGCCTTTACGAATGTTCCCGTCTTCAAGAGGAGCGCGCAGCATGACCGTGATCAAGCAAGACGACCTGATTCAGAGCGTGGCCGACGCCCTGCAATTCATCTCGTACTACCACCCCGTCGATTTCATCCAGGCGATGCACGAGGCCTACCTGCGCGAAGAGTCGCCAGCAGCCCGCGACTCGATCGCCCAGATTCTGATCAACTCGCGCATGTGCGCCACCGGCCACCGGCCGATCTGCCAGGACACCGGCATCGTCACCGTGTTCGTGCGCGTGGGCATGGACGTACGCTGGGACGGCGCGACCCTGAGCCTGGACGACATGATCAACGAAGGCGTGCGCCGCGCCTACAACCTGCCGGAAAACGTCCTGCGCGCCTCGATCCTGGCCGACCCGGCCGGCGCGCGCAAGAACACCAAGGACAACACCCCGGCAGTGATCCACTACTCCATCGTGCCCGGCGACAAAGTCGAAGTGGACGTGGCCGCCAAAGGCGGCGGCTCGGAGAACAAGTCGAAGATGGCCATGCTCAACCCGTCCGACTCGATCGTCGACTGGGTGCTCAAGACCGTGCCGACCATGGGCGCTGGCTGGTGCCCGCCCGGCATGCTCGGCATCGGCATCGGCGGCACCGCCGAGAAGGCCGCAGTGATGGCCAAGGAAGTGTTGATGGAATCCATCGACATCCATGAACTGAAAGCCCGTGGCCCGCAGAACCGCATCGAAGAGATCCGCCTGGAGCTGTTCGAGAAGGTCAACCAACTGGGCATCGGCGCCCAGGGCCTGGGCGGCCTGACCACCGTGCTCGACGTCAAGATCATGGATTACCCGACCCACGCCGCCTCCCTGCCGGTGTGCATGATCCCCAACTGCGCGGCCACCCGTCACGCCCACTTCGTGCTCGACGGCTCCGGCCCTGCGGAACTCGAAGCGCCATCGCTGGACGCCTACCCGGAAATCGTCTGGGAAGCGGGTCCGAGCGCACGCCGGGTCAACCTCGACGACATCACCCCGGAAGAAGTCGCCAGCTGGAAGCCAGGCGAGACCGTCCTGCTCAACGGCAAGATGCTCACCGGCCGCGACGCCGCGCACAAGCGCATGGTCGAGATGCTCAACCGTGGCGAAGAACTGCCGGTGGACCTGAAAGGCCGCTTCATCTACTACGTGGGTCCGGTCGATCCGGTCGGTGACGAAGTGGTCGGCCCAGCCGGCCCGACCACTGCCACGCGCATGGACAAGTTCACCCGCCAGATCCTCGAACAGACCGGTCTGCTGGGCATGATCGGCAAGTCCGAGCGTGGCCCGACCGCCATCGAGGCGATCAAGGACAACAAGGCCGTGTACCTGATGGCCGTCGGCGGCGCGGCCTACCTGGTGGCCCAGGCGATCCGCAAGTCCAAGGTCCTGGCATTCGCCGAGCTGGGCATGGAAGCGATCTACGAGTTCGAGGTCAAGGACATGCCGGTCACCGTGGCGGTGGACAGCAACGGCGAGTCGGTGCACATCACCGGTCCCGCCTTGTGGCAGAGCAAGATCGCCCAGAGCCTGGCGGTGGAAGTGAAGTGATACAGCGGTAACAGCGGCGTAGCCATTGCGGATCAATCCGCAGTGGCTATCGCTTCACGCTCACCCCAGCCGCTCGACCTGCTCCGGCCAATCCCGCCTGGTAAAGACCTGCCCCTCTCGCCGCACCCGCCTCACCTCGTCCACATCCACATCGCACACCAACCACTGGCTCTGCTCAGGGCACAGCATGACGCTCTGGGCCAGCACCCCATCGCTCGGCATGCCATGGTCCGGCGGCACATACAAACCGGCGCGGCCGATGTTCTCGTCCAACGCTGGCGACCAGGGCGCCAGCCCCACCGTCGGGCTCTGCAACACCGCCACCTGGTTCTCCAGCGCCCGCGCCTGGGCGCCGATGCGCACGCGGTGATACCCGGCCTCGGTGTCAGTGCAACTCGGCGCCAGAAGCAAGTCGGCACCCTGCTCGGCCAGACGCCGTGCCAACAGGGGAAATTCAGTGTCGTAGCAGATCAAGATGCCCAGACGCCCCAGCGCCGTATCGAACACCTTCAGGCCCTGCCCGGCGGCAATGTTCCAGTGCTCGCGCTCGAAGCGGGTCATCATCAACTTGTCCTGAAAACCCAGCGCACCGCTTGGACCGAACAGCCAGGCACGGTTGCGATAGCGGCCATCGGCGTCGAGCACCGGCAGCGTGCCAGGTTGCAGATACACACCCAAGTCTTTGGCGAGGCCCTCGCACAACGCCCACCAAGGCGCGACCAAAGGCTGGATACCGGCGATCGAGCCGTGCAGGTCACTGCGCTGGTCGGGCGGTAACTGGCCACTGAGCGCCAGCCCTGCGTACTCGGGCAGCAGCAACAGTTGGGCACCGCTGCGCCCCGCTTCGACGCACAGCTCGCGCAGATGATCGGCGTAGGCATCCCAGGTTTCATGCAGTTCGATGGCGTACTGGCACGCTGCGAGCCGAATCATGGCAACAGGTCCTTGAGCCAGAACGACAAGGTCTTGTCCGACGCATCGTCCTGATCCAGGTCGCGCCAGGCATAGGTGGTGCGCAATGAAGGCTGATGAAGAAAGCCGCGGTTGCGCCAGAAACCATGCAATGGCTTGTAGTCATCGGGGCGCAGCGGGTGTCCGTTGGGACGCTCCACGGTGCAGAACGTGCAGTAGTGAAAACCGCCGAGCTTGTGCGCATAGGATTCGCGCTCGATGAAGAAGCGCACCCCCAGCCCGCGCCCCCGATAGGCCGGCAACAGCACGGACTCACCGAAGTAGTAGACGGTATCCGGGTCGCGGCCTTGATCCAGAAAAGGCTGGCGAAAGGCATCGGTTTCGTCGCCCAGGGGCAGGCCGGTGGAGGCGCCCACCACCTGGCCGTCGTCCACCGCCAGCACCACCAGGCTGCGCTCGGAGGCCATGTAGGTGGCGAGGTAGTCGGATTCATACTCCGGCGTGCCGTCATAGAGGTAGGGAAACTCGCGAAACACCGTCAGGCGCAGGCGAGCGAGGTCATCGAGGTAAGGCGCGATGGCAGCGCCGTGCAGCAGGCGTATTTCCATGCGGGACGGTCGTTTTGTCGATAGGGATGACGCGCTCGGCTAAGCCGGGCCTGAAGGGAAACCCTATCATCGGCGGCACGCTCGGCCCTTTCCCCTCCGCGACAGGTATTTCTCCATGACCGCTACCGAACTCGTCACCGCCTACTACGCCGCCTTCAACGCCGGTGACATGCCGGCCTTCCTCGCCCTGCTCAGCGAAGACGTGATCCACGACATCAACCAGGGCGAGCGGCAGATGGGCAAGGCCCGCTTCGCCGCCTTCATGGACAAGATGAACCGCTGCTACCGCGAGCGCCTGGCCGACATCGTGGTGATGCAGAACGCCGACGGCAGCCGCGCCGCCGCCGAGTTCACCGTGCACGGCGAGTACCTGGCCGACGACGAAGGCCTGCCCACTGCCAACGGTCAAACCTACGTACTACCGGCCGGGGCGTTCTTCTACATTCACTGCGGCAAGATCGCCCGGGTGAGCAACTACTACAACCTCAACGATTGGCTCGAGCAGGTGAGCTGAAGCCGGTCACCCTCACTCACGAAATGCGCGTACCCAGCACCTTGAGAAACGCTGCCAGCCAGGCCGGATGCGCAGGCCAGGCGGGCGCGGTGACCAGATTGCCATCGACATGGGCCTGGTCCACGGCAATGTCCACGAATTGCCCACCGGCCAGCTTCACCTCCGGCGCACACGCCGGGTAAGCACTGCACTGCCGCCCCTGCAGCACGCCGGCAGCGGCTAGCAGTTGCGCGCCATGGCACACCGCGGCAATGGGTTTGCCGGCCTGGTCGAACGCCCGCACCAAGGCCAGCACGCGTTCGTCCAGGCGCAGATACTCCGGGGCGCGTCCGCCAGGGATCACCAGGGCGTCATAGCGTTCGGCACGCACCTGGACGAAATCGAAGTTCAGGGCGAACTGATGACCCGGCTTCTCGCTGTAGGTCTGGTCGCCTTCGAAGTCGTGGATGGCCGTGCGCACCGTCTGCCCGGCGATCTTTTCCGGGCAGACCGCATGCACGGTGTGGCCCACCATCTGCAGGGCCTGGAACGGCACCATCGCCTCGTAGTCCTCGACGTAATCACCCACCAGCATGAGAATCTTCTTGGCCGTCATCGCATCCACTCCTTCGTGTGCAGGGAACATTCCCTGCACCATAGTCGGCTTCGTCGATGACCGATACTGCGCGCCGCGTCAGTTGCGCCGGTCGAGCAGAATCACCACCAGTCGGTCGAGCCAGCCCCAGAGCCGCTGCTGCACCCGACGCCACAGTGGCCGGGCTTTCCAGTGATCCAGGTCGACCTCTTCGCTGAGCGCGAAGTCGCGCTGGAAGCTGGCCACCACCGTTTCGGTGAACGGCCGATCCAGTGCTTCCAGATTGGCTTCCAGGTTGAAGCGCAAGTTCCAGTGATCGAAGTTGCATGAGCCGATGCTGACCCAGTCGTCCACCACCGCCATCTTCAGGTGCAGGAAGCACGGCTGGTACTCGAAGATGCGCACGCCGGCGCGCAGCAGGCGTGGATAGTAACGATGGCCGGCATAGCGTACCGACGGGTGATCGGTGCGCGGGCCGGTGAGCAGCAGGCGCACATCGACGCCGCGTTGCGCGGCACGGCGCAACGAGCGACGCACGCTCCAGGTCGGCAGGAAATACGGTGTGGCCAGCCAGATGCGCTGCTGGCCACCACTCACGGCGCGCACCAGCGCGCGCAGGATGTCGCGGTGCTGGCGGGCATCGGCGTAGGCCACCCGGCCCAGGCCCTGGCCCTGCGCAGGTATTCTCGGCAGGCGCGACAGACCGAAGCCTTGGGGCGGACGCCAGGCTGTGCGGCGGTGGTTGGCATGCCACTGGCGGTCGAACAGCAGTTGCCAGTCGAGCACCACCGGACCTTGCATGCGCACCATCACCTCGTGCCACTCGCTGGTGGCATGACCCGGCGTCCAGAACTCATCGGTGACCCCGGTTCCCCCGACAGCCGCCCACTGCTCGTCCACCAACAACAACTTGCGATGATCGCGGTACAGGTTGCGCAGGCCGCGGCGCCAGTGCAGAGGGTTGTACAGCCGCAGTTCGACGCCCGCGGCGTGCAACCGCTGGCGCAGGGCCGTCGCAAAGGCCAGGGCACCGTAGGCGTCGAACAGGCAGCGCACGCGCACGCCGCGTGAGGCTGCATACTCCAGTGCCTCCACCACCGCCTGGGCGCAGGCGCCCGCTTCGACCAGGTAGAGCTCAAGGTCGACCTGACGCTCGGCGCGCTCAATCGCCGCGAGCATGACAGGAAAGAACTCGGGGCCGTCGACCAGCAGTTCGAACTGGTTGCCATCCCGCCAGGGGAAGACCGGCCCTGGCATGTCAGCGGGCGGTGAAGATCAGCACCGCATTGACCGGTACCGACGGGTTGATCGACTTGAGCCCGGCGAAACTGCGCAGCGTTTCCAGACTCGGCAGCAGGTCGAAATCCTGGGCCTGCAACACCAGCGGTTCCAGGGTCACCACCTGAAAGCGGCGCTCGTCCAGACGCGTGACCAGCAGCAGGGCATTGTAGGTGTGGGATTGGCCGCGCAGCGTCACTGTCACCGGCAGGCGCAGCTCCAATTGGGCGCCATTGGCCAAGTCGCTGACCGGGCGCAGGTCCAACTGGGCGCTCACCGTCGCCTCGGGAAAGCGCGCCACCTCGAACAGGCCGTCACGCATGCGTTCGTCGCGCAGCGGGATGCCGCTGCTGACCGAATCCATCTCGATGCTCAGCCCCGCCGCGCCCTTTCGGTCGATGGTGCCGTGCAACACCAGAAAGCGGTGCACGTCGGCGGTGTCGCCGTTGTTACCGGTGATGAACGACAGGCGCGAGGACTCACCGTCCAGGTGCCAGTTGGCGTGGGCAGGCAGGCACAGGGCCAGGAACAGCGCGGGCAGCAGACGCAGCAGCATGGAGATACCTCGGAAAGCGAGACCGCCAACCTTACCGCGTGGCCATTCACGGCAGCAAGCGACAACCCTCGCGCGGCCCCTGCCACGCCGCCTGGCTCTGACGGCCCAGCCCTTGGGCGAGCACGCGGCGGGTGTCGGTGTGCTCCTCCAGGCGCGTGAGCGGCAGGTACTGCTTCACATAGCCCCGGCAATAGCCCTCGTCCAAGCCCATGACGAAGCGGCATGAGCAGTACTCCTTGGCCGAGTAGGCCGGCAGGATGCCGGGGAAATCCACCAGTGCCTGGCGCTCGAACCAGGCCCAGATCGCCATGCCCAGCAGGGCTATCGACAGCACCCCGTACCGACGCTTCATCGAACCTCCTCCGCCAGTGCGGCCAGCACCCGCTTGAGCAACTCGTCATGGCGGTAGCTGCCATCGCGGTCGTCCGCGTAGCGAACGATCACCAGTTTCTGCGTCGGCAGGATATACAACGCCTGCCCCCAGTGGCCGAGGGCAGCGAAGGTGTCGGTGGGGGCGTGAGGCCAAGGTCGCGGCTGGGCGGGCAGCGGCTGATTCAGCCACCAGTGACCACCCGGGTTGGCCTCGCCTGGCACCGGCTCGGCCTGGGGGAACAGCGTACGGTTGAACGTCACCCAGTCGGCGGGCAGCAACTGCCGGTCGCGCCACCGCCCCTCGCGCAGCATCAGCAGACCGATGCGCGCCAGGTCGCGGGCGCTGAGGTAGAGGTAGGAGGAGCCCACGTAGGTGCCAACGCCGTCGCGTTCCCACACCGCATGGGCAATGCCAAGGGGCTCGAACAGTGCCTGCCAGGGATAGTCGGCGTAGCGCTCCGGCGCCAACATCCCGCGCAGCGCGGCGGCCAGCAGGTTGCTGTCGCCGCTGGAATAGACGAAGCGCCGCCCAGGCGTCTCGGCCTGCGCCTTGCCAGCCGCATAGGCGGCCATGTCGTGGCGGCCGCGGGTATAGAGCATGGCCACCACCGAAGAGTTGAGCGGCGCGTACTCGTAGTCTTCCTGCCAGGCAAGACCACTGGCCCAGTGCAGCAGATCCTGCAGACGCACCTGCGGGTGCGCCGCGAGTGCCGGGTAGTAGCGCGCAGCCGGATCGTCGAGCTGGAAGCGTCCTTCCCCCTCGGCGATGCCCAGCAGCGTGGCCAGCACACTCTTGCTGATCGACCAGGTCAAGTGTGGCGTGTCGGCGGTGGTGGGCGCTGCGTAGCGTTCATGCAGGATGCGGCCATCGCGCACGATCAACAGGGCGTCGCTGCGCACGCCACGGCGCTCGACGTCATCGCGCGGGGCGAAGGCGTAACGATCCACCGCTTGCCAATCATAGTGTGCGGGATCTTCCAGCCATTGGCTGTCGGGCCACGCCGTGCCCAGCGCCGGCAAGGCGAACAGCTGCAAACAGCACCACAACCCTCTGTTCCAGAACATCAGCATCTCCCGCCGCAGGCACTGCGTGCAGCCTCCCATCTGCGCATGACAATCCGGCGGCGGCGCACCGCCCAGCCTGTCACGCAAGCATCACCGAAGCGTCATGGAGGTGACACTGCCTCTACCTAGGCTGACCTTGCACAACAAAGCCGACCGGCCGCCCTTGGCTGGCTTATGGAGACTCGCAATGACTCGGATCGCTCGCTCTGGCGACAACAGCACTGAACGCCGTCTGCAAGCCGAACGCCTGGTCGGCGCCGCGGCCCTGCAAGAAGCCCAGGCCCTGCGCTACAAGGTGTTCAGCGCCGAATTCAAGGCCAAGCTCAAGGGCGCCGAACACGGCCTGGACATGGACGACTACGACATCCATTGCCGCCACATCGGCGTGCGCGACCTGGCCACCGGACAGTTGGTCGCCACCACCCGCCTGCTCGACCACCAGGCCGCCAGCAGCTTGGGGCGTTTCTACAGCGAAGAAGAATTCAGCCTGCACGGGCTGCTGCAACTGCAAGGCCCGATCCTCGAGCTGGGCCGCACCTGCGTCGATCCGGGTTACCGCAATGGCGGCACCATCGCCGTGCTCTGGGGCGAGTTGGCCGAGGTGCTCAACGAGGGCCGCTACAGCTACCTGATGGGCTGCGCCAGCATCCCCATGCAGGATGGCGGCGTTCAAGCTCATGCGATCATGCAGCGCCTGCGCGAACGCTACCTGTGTAACGAACACCTGCGCGCCGAACCGAAGAAGCCGCTGCCGTCGCTGGCTTTGCCGAACAACGTCATCACCGAGATGCCGCCGCTGCTCAAGGCCTACATGCGCCTGGGGGCGAAGATCTGCGGCGAACCGTGCTGGGACGAAGACTTCCAGGTGGCCGACGTGTTCATCCTGCTCAAGCGCGACGACCTCTGCCCGCGCTACGCCCGGCACTTCAAGGCGGCGGTCTGATGCCGAGCGTGCGGGCCAGTGCCCGCCTAGTGCGCCTGATGCTGGTGCTGCTGCTGGGCGTGGCCATGGCCACGCTCATCGCCGTCGGCGAACGTCTTGGCCTGCGCGCCGGCAGCGAACGCCGCCAGCGCTGGAGCTGCCGCTTCATGAAACACCTGGTCGGCGCCCTGCCCTTCGAAGTGCGGGTGGTCGGCACCTTGCCGCAGCAACCGATGCTGTGGGTCAGCAATCACATTTCGTGGACCGACATCCCATTGCTGGGCATGCTCACGCCGCTGTCGTTCCTGTCCAAGGCGGAAGTGCGCCAGTGGCCGCTGGCCGGCTGGTTGGCGGAGAAGGCCGACACCTTGTTCATCCGTCGCGGCGGCGGCGACAGCCAGCGCCTGCGCGAGCAGATCGGCGCGCGCCTGGGCCAGGCCTGCCCGCTGCTGATCTTCCCCGAGGGCACCACCACCGATGGCCGCGCCCTGCGTACCTTCCACGGGCGCCTGCTAGCGGGCGCCATCGATCACGGCACACCGGTCCAGCCGGTGGCTATTCAATACCTGCGTGAGGGCGAGCCGGACCCGATCGCGCCGTTCATCGGCGACGACGACTTGCTGTCACACCTGCTGCGGCTGTTCGGCCAGGCGCCTGGTCAGGTGCTGATCCATCTGCTGCCGCCCTTGCACAGCCAAGGCAAGGAACGCGCGGTGCTGGCATTGCAGGCTCAGCAGGCGATCCACCTGGCGCTGTATGCCGAGCAGGAAAGCGAGCCGCTGCCGCAACGCCAGGCCAAGGCAGCGTGAGGCATCGCGGGCGCGGCGCGCTCAGCGTCGCGTTGCCGCGAATGCCTGCAACTGCGGGTAGAAGGCGCGGAAATCAGCCGTCAGTGGCGCGTACAACGCTTCCAGTTCAGCCATCACGCCGAGCAGCGCTTCGGGCCGCGACAGCCGTCGCCCAATGCCTCGAAACACCGCCTCCAGCGTCGCGAAATCGGCATAGGCCCCCAACCAGTCATCTGCGGCCATTAACGGCGCAATCCGCGCCAGGCGTCCCGGCAACTCGGGCTCGGCCAGCAGAACCCGGTAGAAGCGCTCGGTGAACAGCGCTAGCGGCTGCTGGGCGTAATCCTGCCAATGCAGGGCCAGGCAATGGTCGAAGAACACGTCGAGCACGATGCCGGCAAAGCGCCGCCGCCCTTTGGGAAAGCGCGCCAGCGCGGCCAGCACCAGGGGATGGCTGTCGGTATAGGTATCAATGTGTCGGTGCAGCCTGATCGCCGCTTCGAGTTCGGGAGCGAAGCGGCCTTGCAGCGAGCCTTTGACGAAATCGCCATACAGGCTGCCGAGCAGTTGCTGGGGCGCAGGGCCGCCCAAGTGGAGGTGTGCCAGATAATTCATGGCGGCAGTCTAGCACCGCCGCCGCACATATCGTTATAACGCGATATAACGATTTCGAACGAACTCAGAACGGCTCGGTCTTTGTATATCGTGAACAGACGATCTATATTTCGCTCTATCGCGATATACCGCTACAGACCACGAGCCCAGCCATGCCCCTCGACCTCGACGACATCATCAAAGCCCTGGCCCATCCGGTCCGCCGAGACATTCTCAATTGGCTCAAGGACCCCGCCGCGCATTTCCCCGAACAGCATCACAGCACCGAGTTCGGCGTGTGCGCCGGGCAGATCGACCAGCGCTGCGGCCTGTCCCAATCGACCGTGTCGGCGCACCTGGCCACTTTGCAACGGGCCGGCCTGATCAGCAGCCAGAAGGTCGGGCAATGGCATTTCTTCAAACGCAATGAGTCGACCATCCAGGCCTTCCTCGAACAAATGAGCCAGGAGCTTTGACCGTTACCCCACTTATGCGGCGCCCTCGGGCGCTGCCTTCACCGTCCACCCTACCCTCGCGAGGCTTCTGACATGACCACGCTTTTCGATCCGATCACCCTGGGCGACCTGACCCTGCCCAACCGCATCATCATGGCCCCGCTGACCCGCTGCCGCGCCGACGAAGGCCGCGTGCCCAATGCGCTGATGGCCGAGTACTACGTGCAGCGTGCCAGCGCTGGGCTGATTCTCAGCGAAGCCACCTCGGTGACGCCCATGGGCGTCGGCTACCCGGACACCCCCGGCATCTGGTCCACCGAGCAGGTGCGCGGCTGGCTCAATGTGACCCAGGCGGTGCACGCTGCCGGCGGGCGAATCTTCCTGCAACTGTGGCATGTCGGGCGCATCTCCCACCCGTCCTACCTCAACGGCGAACTGCCGGTGGCGCCCAGCGCGATCAAGCCTGAAGGCCATGTGAGCCTGGTGCGTCCGCTGAGCGACTACCCCACGCCGCGCGCGCTGGACACTGAAGAAATCGCCGACATCGTCGAGGCCTACCGGGTGGGTGCAGAGAACGCCAAGGCCGCCGGCTTCGACGGCGTGGAGATCCACGGCGCCAACGGCTACCTGCTCGACCAGTTCCTGCAGAGTAGCACCAACCAGCGCACCGATCAGTACGGCGGTTCGCTGGAAAACCGTGCGCGGTTGATGCTGGAAGTCACCGATGCGGTGATCGAGGTGTGGGGCGCTGCGCGCGTCGGCATGCACCTGGCGCCACGGGCCGATGCCCATGACATGGGCGACGCCAACCGCAGCGAGACCTTCACCTACGTTGCGCGGGAGTTAGGCAAGCGCGGCATCGCCTTCATCTGCTCGCGCGAGAAGGAAGCCGACGACAGCCTCGGCCCGCAGATCAAGGCAGCGTTCGGCGGTCCTTACATCGTCAACGAGCGCTTCACCAAAGCCAGCGCCAATGCCGCCCTGGCCAGCGGCAAGGCCGATGCCGTGGCGTTCGGCGTACCCTTCATCGCCAACCCGGATCTGCCAGCGCGTCTGGCGGCCGATGCTGCGCTGAACGAGCCGCACCCTGAAACCTTCTACGGCAAAGGCCCGGTGGGTTACATCGACTATCCACGCCTGTGAGCCGTCGCCACACGCCAGGGCCGCTTGACGGTCCAAGCGTGTGGCATGCGCCCGTCAGGGCCGGGCGTTGATCTGCTGCTGCAGGTTCTGGATCTGGCTCTGCAAGGTGTTGAGACTGCGGGTGGTCTGGCCGCGGAAGGCATCGAATTCCTGCACGGACGCCCCCGCAGCCTGCGCGGCCGGACGGTTGTCGGCCTGGCTCTTGAGCACCAGCACATCCTGGGCGAGGCTGTCGATGGCCGCGCCTTGCTTCTTCAGGTTGGCCACCTCGCCAGCGAGGCTCTTGAGCTGACCATCGAGCTTGCCACCGTCCACCTGACCCGACTTGAGCGCCGCCAGCTCGCCGTTCACCGCCTTGAGCTGCTCCTGCAACTGGGCCTGCATCTCGGTGAGCGCTGTCTGCTGCGCTGCGGTCTGCGCCAGCACCTGCTCCAGACGCTTGCCCATATCACCCGCCTGACCAGCGACACCTTCCTGCTGCTTGCCCTGCTCGGCCAACGCCGCCTGCAACTGGCTGATCTGTTGCTTCAGGGCTTCGCTGCCAGAGCTGTTGCTCGACTCGCTCGCCTCCACCTTGCCGCTGATCACCTGCAACCGACCCGCCGCTTCTTCGCTGATGCGGGCGAAGCTTTCCTGGGTGGCGACCAGTTGCTGCTCCATCAGCGAAATCTGCTGATAACTCCACCAGCCAAGGCCGCCGAGGGCGACGAACGAGGCCACCAGCAGCGCCCACATCGGCCCGCTGCTGGCGGGACGCTCGGCCTTCTGGCGCACGCGGGCCACATGGGTCGGCAGCAGTTCGTCATCGTCGGGCGTACCGGCTCTGAGAACAGGAACGTCATCGAAATCATCGTGGGCATCGTTGCGCATGGGTTAGGTCGACCGAACTGATAGCAAAAAGGCGCATTATAAACAGAGCACGCGACGTCGTGATGACCGTGACCGGTTCGGCGGATCAGCGCGACCCCGGCAGGTGCTGCCACCACGTGCAGAATTCATCCAAGGCGGTCCACAGACTGACCTTGGGGCGATAGTCCAGATTATGCCGGGCGCGGCTGATATCGAGGGTGAAGTCCTGGCTCATCACCTGCACCGCCGTGCGGCTCAGGGTGGGTTGCGGGCGGCCAGGCCAGAGCAGGCAGGCGGCCTCGTTGATGGCGGCCATGCTATAGGCCAGGCCGTAGGAGCGGTAGCGGGTGACCTGCGGCAGTTGCATCTGGCGCATCACGTAATTGACCACATCCCACACCGGTAAGGGCTGGCCGTTACTGATGTTATAGGCCTGGCCGAGGGCCGGCGCGTCGGCGAACAGGGCGCTGAGCAACGCCTCGTTGAGGTTGTGCACGCTGGTAAAGTCGACCTTGTTCAGGCCATTGCCGATGATCGCCAGGCGACCCTTCTGCTGCAGGCGCATCAGCCGCGGGAAGATGCTGGCGTCGCCGGCGCCGGTGACCAGGCGCGGGCGCAAGGCCAGCACCTCGAGACCGAACTCCTGGGCACCGAAGACTTTCTGTTCGGCCAGGTGCTTGGTCAGCGCATAGTGGTCGTGGAAGCGCCGCGGCACCTGGTCCTCACGCACCTCCAACCGCGAGCGGCCGGTGAAGCAGATCGACGGCGAGGACAGGTGCACCAGGCGCCGTACATGCTCTTTCAAACAACCTTCGACCACATTCTCGGTGAGCACCACGTTGCCGTGATGGAAGTCCTGATAACGCCCCCAGGTGCCCACGGCCCCGGCGCAATGCACCACCGCATCGACGCCCTGACACAACCGCCGAGCCACCTCGGCATCGCCCAGGTCACCCGGAATGAACTGCGCGCCGCGCTTGACCAGATGCTCGACGCCCTCGGCGCGACGACCGTTGACCCGCACCTGCAGGCCCTGCTCCAGGGCGAAGCGCGCAAAGCGCCCGCCGATGAAGCCGCTTGCGCCGGTGACCAGAATTCGCATGTAAGACTCCGCCTTGCCAGATTACAGATGCAGTTGACGCTGCCCGTGCCTACAAGGGCACCAGCCACGCCGGCGCCGCCTGGCGCAGGTGTTCGGTCAAGTCGCCGAGCAGTTGCCCGCCATTGCGCCAATGATGCCAGTACAACGGCACGTCGATGGGGGTATCGCTGCAGATTTCCACCAACTGGCCGCTGGCCAACGGCTCGCGCGCTTGCAACTCAGGCACCAGTCCCCAGCCAAGTCCGGCTTCGGTCAGACGCAGAAAACCTTCGGAGGATGGACACAGGTGATGGATGAAGCCGTCGCCCAGGCCCAGGGACGCGAGGTAACGGTGTTGCAGGAAGTCGTCGGGGCCGTAGACCACGGCGGGCGCGCGGGCCAGGCGCGCGACCTCGAAGCCGCGAGGGAAATACCGGGCCATGAAGGCCGGACTGGCCAGCGCGCGGTAACGCATCGCTCCTAGCGCCAGACTGCGTGCGCCGGCCACTGGCCGTTCGCTGCCACACAGGCAGGCCGCCACTTCGCCGGCGCGCATGCGCCGCAGGCCGACGTCCTGGTCCTCCACCACCAGGTCCAGCAGCACCTGCTGGCCAGCGCAGAAATCGCCCACCGCACCTGCCCACCAGGTGGCCAGGCTGTCGGCATTCAACGCAATACGCAGGCGCTCAGGGATGCCCTGCTCGTCCAGTGCCGGCACCTGACGCTGCAGGTCGCGCTCGAGCAGGCGCACCTGCTGGACATGGTTGAGCAATTGCCGCCCGACCTCGGTCGGGCTGGGCGGCGTGGCGCGCACCAGCACCGGCTGGCCGACCCGCGCCTCGAGCAGTTTGATGCGTTGCGACACCGCCGATTGCGACAGGCCCAGCACTTGAGCAGCCCGCTCGAACCCACCCTGCTCGATGACGGCCGCCAGTGCGGCGAGCAATTTGTAGTCGAACATCGATTTCACTAATGCCTGATCAGCTTTATTTGTTTTTCTTATACCTTTGCGCTCCACACAATGGCCAGCCTCTTCTCAGGCAACCGCGTCGCACCGTGCAGTGGCGCTCTTGGAGTCTATGGCCATGTGGCAAAGTTATATGAACGGCATGTTGGTGGCTTTCGGCCTGATCATGGCCATCGGTACGCAGAACGCGTTCGTCCTGGCCCAGAGTCTGCGCCGCGAACACCACGTGCCCGTGGCGCTGCTGTGTGTGGCCTGCGACGCACTGCTGGTGGCCGCGGGTGTGTTCGGGCTGGCCACCGTGCTGGCCCACAACCCGATGTTGCTGGCGGCGGCGCGTTGGGGCGGCGCGCTGTTCCTGATCGGGTACGGCGCCAAGGCGCTGCAGCGCGCCTGCTCGAAACAGAGCCTGGCGCAGCAGGAGGGCCAGGGCCTGCGCTCACGGCGCGCGGTACTGCTCAGCGCCCTGGCGGTGACCCTGCTCAACCCCCACGTGTACCTCGACACCGTGCTGCTGATCGGCTCGCTGGGCGCCCAGCAGAGCGTCCCCGGCGCCTATGTGGCAGGGGCTGCGAGCGCTTCGCTGGTGTGGTTCTTCACCCTCGCGCTGGGCGCCGCCTGGCTCGCGCCCTGGCTGGCGCGCCCGACGACCTGGCGACTGTTGGACCTGATGGTCGCGGTGATGATGTTCGCGGTGGCAGCGCAGTTGATTCTCGGCTGATCGCCACGCGGCCTCCTGTCGCCGCCGCCACCCTCGCGCCGGAACCCTTAATCCCTATAGTTGTTGCGTGGTTATGCGCGGGGGCCGGTGCTATGATCGAACGCTTACGTCGCAAAGAGTAAAGACTCGCCGACGTACAAAGGGCCGCCCGTGATCGGCCCTGCGCAAACCGCGAACTAGACCTGAATCAGGAGATCCACCATGGCTTTTGAATTGCCGCCGCTGCCCTACGCCCACGATGCCCTGCAGCCGCACATCTCCAAGGAAACCCTGGAGTATCACCACGACAAGCACCACAACACCTACGTCGTGAACCTGAACAACCTGGTCCCAGGTACCGAATTCGAAGGCAAGTCGCTGGAAGACATCGTCAAGACCTCGTCGGGTGGCATCTTCAACAACGCCGCGCAGGTCTGGAACCACACCTTCTACTGGAACTGCCTGGCGCCCAACGCCGGCGGCCAGCCGACTGGCGCCCTGGCCGATGCCATCAACGCTGCCTTCGGTTCCTTCGACAAGTTCAAGGAAGAGTTCACCAAGACGTCGGTCGGCACCTTCGGCTCCGGCTGGGGCTGGCTGGTGAAGAAGGCTGACGGCTCCCTGGCCCTGGCCAGCACCATCGGTGCCGGCAACCCGCTGACCAGCGGCGACACCCCGCTGCTGACCTGCGACGTCTGGGAACACGCCTACTACATCGACTACCGCAACCTGCGTCCGAAGTACGTCGAGGCGTTCTGGAACCTGGTCAACTGGGCCTTCGTGGCCGAGCAGTTCGAAGGCAAGACCTTCAAGGCCTGATCACCTCCAGCTCCACGAAAACCCGGCATTTGCCGGGTTTTTCGTTTTCGGGTGTGCGCCCTTGCAGCCGTACTGCACGGAGGGAGGCATTATCCGCCCCTCACGCTCTTGCCCCGCGCCCATAGCGCGCTAACATCAACCATCTGGAAAGTTGACGCAGGACATTCAAGTCCCCGGGTCGCTTAACCGATACAATCATCAGGGTGCATCCAGCGACGGGCTCCTCGCCTGCCGCGGCAATCGGTCGATAGTGTATTGCCAGGGTTGATGGCAAAATAATGGCATGCGCATGGATTAAGGAACCCCCTTTGAAGCTGGAATTTCGGAACAGCTTGTCCGTCAAGTTGCTCAGGGTCGTGCTGCTGTCGGCGCTCGCGGTGGGCGTGGTGCTCAGTTGCGCGCAGATCGTCTATGACACCTACAAGACCCGCCAGGCCGTCGACAACGACGCCCAGCGCATCCTCGACATGTTCCGCGACCCGTCCACCCAGGCGGTCTACAGTCTTGACCGAGAGATGGGCATGCAGGTGATGGAAGGTCTGTTCCAGGACCAGTCGGTGCGCATGGCCTCCATCGGCCACCCCAACGAGACCATGCTCGCGCAGAAATCCCGCCCGTTGCAGGACATGCCACTGCGCTGGCTGACCGACCTGATCCTCGGTCAGGAACGCACCTACACCACGCAACTGGTCGGCCGTGGCCCCTACAGCGAGTACTACGGCGACCTCAGCATCACCCTCGACACCGCCAGTTATGGCGAGGGCTTCCTGGTCAATGCGGTGATCATCTTCATCTCCGGCGTGCTGCGCGCCCTGGCCATGGGCCTGGTGCTTTATCTGGTCTACCACTGGCTGTTGACCAAACCGCTGTCGAGGATCATCGAGCACCTCACCCAGATCAATCCGGATCGACCCAGTCAGCACCAGATTCCCCAGCTCAAGGGCCATGAACGCAACGAACTGGGGCTGTGGGTCGACACGGCCAACCAACTGCTGGCCTCCATCGAGCGCAACACCCACCTGCGCCACGAAGCCGAGACCAGCCTGCAGCGCATGGCTCAGTACGACTTCCTCACCGGCCTGGCCAATCGTCAGCAACTGCAGCAGCAGTTGGACAAGATCCTGGCCGATGCCGGACGTCTGCAGCACCGGGTGGCGGTGCTGTGCGTGGGACTGGACGACTTCAAAGGCATCAACGAGCAATTCAGCTACCAAGTGGGCGACCAATTGCTGCTGGCCCTGGCCGACCGCCTGCGTGCCCACAGCGGTCGGCTCGGTGCCCTGGCGCGCCTGGGCGGCGACCAGTTCGCCCTGGTCCAGGCCAATATCGAACAGCCCTACGAAGCGGCGGAACTGGCGCAGAGCATTCTCGACGACCTGGACACCCCGTTTGCCCTCGACCACCAGGAAATCCGCCTGCGCGCCACCATCGGCATCACCCTGTTCCCCGAAGATGGCGACAGCACCGAAAAGCTGCTGCAAAAAGCCGAGCAGACCATGACCTTGGCCAAGGCCCGCTCGCGCAACCGCTACCAGTTCTATATCGCCAGCGTCGACAGCGAAATGCGCCGCCGCCGCGAGTTGGAAAAGGACCTGCGCGAGGCGCTGCCGCGTAACCAGCTGTACCTGGTGTACCAGCCGCAGATCAGCTACCGCGACAACCGCGTGGTGGGCGTCGAGGCGCTACTGCGCTGGCAGCATCCAGAGCTGGGCATGGTGCCGCCGGACCAGTTCATTCCCCTGGCCGAGCAGAACGGCAACATCATCAGCATCGGCGAATGGGTGCTCGACCAAGCCTGCCGTCAACTGCGCGAATGGCACGACCTGGGCTTCAGTGACCTGCGCATGGCCGTCAACCTGTCCACCGTGCAATTGCACCACGCCGAGCTGCCACGGGTGGTCAACAACCTGTTGCAGGCCTATCGCTTGCCGCCGCGCAGCCTGGAACTGGAGGTCACCGAAACCGGCCTGATGGAAGACATCAGCACCGCCGCCCAGCACCTGCTCAGTCTGCGCCGCTCCGGCGCGCTGATCGCCATCGACGACTTCGGCACCGGTTATTCCTCGCTCAGTTACCTGAAGTCGCTGCCGCTGGACAAGATCAAGATCGACAAGAGTTTCGTCCAGGATTTGCTCGACGACGATGACGACGCCACCATCGTTCGCGCCATCATCCAACTGGGCAAGAGCCTGGGCATGCAGGTCATCGCCGAAGGCGTGGAAACCGCCGAGCAGGAAACCTACATCATCGCCCAAGGCTGTCACGAAGGTCAGGGCTACCACTACAGCAAGCCGCTGCCGGCACGTGAACTCACGGCCTTCCTCAAGCAGGCCCAGCGCAACCAGGTGTCGGTGCTCTGATCGGCAGCGACCTCGAAGGTCGCGGCAACGCCATTTTCGCGAAAAGCGCGACTGACGCTTTACATCAAATGCAAATCTTTCGCATCATGTGCCGGTTCAGCGTGCCATCACGCACCGGCCGCACCACATGGTCCAACCACACGACGCAGGGATACTCACAATGATTCGAATGCCTCTGGCCTCCGCCAGTCTGCTGGCCATCGCCATCGCTCTCGCCGGTTGCGGCGAAGGCAAGGACGACAAGGCTGCCGCCCCGCAAGCCCAGGCACCGGCTGCCAGCACCGCTGCCAGCGCGCCGGCAGCGGTCGACGAGGCAGCGGCCAAGGCCGTGGTCAAGCAGTATGCCGACATGGTCCACGCGGTCTACAGCGACTCGCTGAGCACCGCCAAGCACCTGCAAACCGCCATCGACGCATTCCTCGCCCAACCCAACGACGACACCCTCAAGGCCGCCAAGCAGGCCTGGGTCGATTCGCGCGTTCCGTACCTGCAAAGCGAGGCCTTCCGCTTCGGCAACACCATCATCGACGACTGGGAAGGTCAGGTGAACGCCTGGCCACTGGACGAAGGCTTGATCGACTACGTCGACAAGAGCTACGAGCACGCCCTGGGCAACCCGGCAGCCAACGCCAACATCATCGCCAACCCGGAAATCCAGGTGGGCGAAGACAAGATCGACGTCAAGGACATCACCCCCGAGAAGCTCGCCAGTCTGAACGAGCTCGGCGGTTCGGAGGCCAACGTCGCCACCGGTTACCACGCCATCGAATTCCTGCTCTGGGGCCAGGACCTCAATGGCACCGGCCCTGGCGCCGGCAACCGTCTAGCGTCGGACTACCTGGAAGGCCCAGGCGCCACCGGTGGTCACAACGACCGTCGCCGCGCCTACCTCAAGGCGGTGACCGATCTGCTGGTCAGCGACCTGCAGGAGATGGTCGACAACTGGGCACCGAACGTCGCCGACAACTACCGCGCCTCGCTGGAAGCCGAGCCGGTCAAGGACGGCCTGCGCAAGATGCTGTTCGGCATGGGCAGCCTGTCGCTGGGCGAACTGGCGGGCGAGCGCATGAAAGTCTCGCTGGAAGCCAACTCGCCTGAAGACGAGCACGACTGCTTCAGCGACAACACCCACTGGTCGCACTTCTACGACGCCAAGGGCATCCGCAACGTCTATCTGGGCGAGTACACCCGTCCCGACGGCTCCAAGGTCAGCGGCCCGAGCCTGTCGTCGCTGGTGGCCAAGATCGACCCGGCCACCGACGCCACGCTCAAGGCCGACTTGCAGGACACCGAGGCGAAGATCCAGGTGATCGTCGACCACGCGCTCAAGGGCGAGCACTACGACCAACTGATCGCCGCCGACAATGCCGCCGGCAATCAGATCGTGCGCGACGCCATCGCCGCCCTGGTCAAGCAGACCGGCGCCATCGAGCAGGCCGCCGGCAAGCTGGGCATCGACAACCTGAATCCGGATACCGCAGACCACGAGTTCTGATTCGGGCAAGGTGACTGAAAGGGGCGGCCTTCGGGTCGCCCTTTTTCATGGAGCAGGCGTGGCGGGCGATCCTGGTCCTGTGCACTGGCCGCAGGCTTTTCACCCGGTAGTTGCAAATTGCTCTTATTCAAACATCCCCGTTTTGCTAAGCTTGCCGCCGGTTTTTCGCTCATGCTCAGGATTGTCGATGTCCTCGCCGCTTTCCCGACTGCCCCTCTTGCTGCTGGCTAGCGTCCTGGCCGCCTGTGACGACGCCCCGCGTTTCACCCAGGCCGAGCCCGGCGAAGCCCTGTCCGGCGGCCAGGCGACGGTGCTGCGCAGCGACCGCAATGCCTATTCCATGCCATCGGCCAATCTCACACCCGAACGGCGCCTGGATTTCAGCGTCGGCAACAGCTTCTTCCGCAATCCGTGGGTCATCGCGCCGTCCACCACCACCGCACGCGACGGCCTGGGCCCGCTGTTCAACACCAACGCCTGCCAGAACTGCCATGTGCGCGACGGTCGCGGGCACCCGCCCGAGGCCGATTCGAACAATGCCGTGTCGATGCTGGTGCGCGTGTCGGTTCCTGACCAACCCGCCTACGTCAAGGAAATCCAGCGCCTGGGCGTGGTGCCCGAGCCGGTCTACGGCACTCAATTGCAGGACATGGCCATTCCCGGCGTGCGCCCCGAGGCCAAGGTGCGGGTGGACTACAGCGTCGAGCCGGTCACTTTCGAGGATGGCTACCAGGTCCAATTGCGCCGCCCGCGCCTGCAGATCACCCAGCTCGGGTACGGCCCGATGCACCCCGACACCCGTTTCTCCGCGCGCATCGCGCCGCCGATGATCGGCCTCGGCCTGCTCGAAGCCATTCCCGAAGCCGCGATCCTGGCCAACGAAGACCCGCAGGACCGCAACGGCGACGGCATTCGTGGCCGCGCCAATCGGGTCTGGGACGACGCCCAGGGCAAGACCGTGGTCGGCCGCTTCGGCTGGAAGGCCGGGCAACCGAACGTCAACCAGCAGAACGTGCACGCCTTGGCCGGCGACATGGGCCTGACCAGCACCCTCAAGCCCGAGGACGACTGCACAGCAGCGCAGGTCGAGTGCCTGGCCGCGCCCAACGGTGACGGCCAGAACGGCGAGAAGGAAGTCAGCGACAACATCCTGCGGCTGCTCACCTTCTACACCCGCAACCTCGCCGTGCCCGCGCGGCGCAAGGTCGACGCACCCCAGGTCCTGGCCGGCAAGACCTTGTTCTTCCAAGCGGGCTGCCAAGGCTGCCACACCCCGCAATTCACCACCGGCAGCGACAGCGAGCCGGAGTTGGCCAATCAGCTGATTCGCCCCTACAGCGACCTGCTGCTGCACGACATGGGGCCGGGCCTGGCCGACAACCGCAGCGAGTTCGCTGCCGGTGGTCAGGACTGGCGCACCCCGCCGCTGTGGGGCATCGGCCTGAGCGAAACCGTCAGCGGCCACACCCAGTTCCTGCATGACGGCCGCGCGCGCAACCTGCTCGAAGCCGTGCTCTGGCACGGTGGCGAAGCCGAGGCCGCACGCCGTCACGTACTGACCTTCGATGCCGAGCAGCGCGCCGCGCTGCTGGCGTTCCTGAACTCACTGTAATCGCGCAAGGAGCCGGGCATGTTCCGACCCAAACTGTTGTTCACCAGCCTCGCCGCCATCGCCCTGGGCGCCTGCTCGCCGCAGGATCCGCAAGCCGTCACCTCGGCCGCCATCGCCCAGCAGGTCATCCTGCCCACCTACAGCCGCTGGGTCGAAGCCGACCGTCAGCTGGCCGCCAGCGCGCTGGCCTACTGCGAAGGCAAAGAGAGCCTGGACAGCGCCCGCGCCGACTTCCTCAACGCGCAGAGAGCCTGGGCTGAACTGCAGCCGCTGCTGGTCGGACCGCTGGCCGAAGGCAACCGCGCCTGGCAAGTGCAATTCTGGCCAGACAAGAAGAACCTGGTCGGTCGCCAGGTCGAGCAACTGGTGGCTGGCGACACGCCGGTCGATGCCCAGGCGCTGAGCAAAGCCAGCGTGGTGGTGCGTGGCCTGTCGGCCTACGAGTACATTCTCTTCGACAGCAAGCCGGACATCGCCAGCGCCGAGCAGAAGGCGCGCTACTGCCCGCTGCTGGTGGCCATCGCCGAGCACCAGAAAGCCCTGGCCGAGGAGATCCTCAAGAGCTGGAACAGCACCGACGGCATGCTCTCGCAGATGACCAAGTTCCCCAACCAGCGCTACGCCGATTCCCACGAGGCAATCGCCGATTTGCTGCGGGCCCAGGTCACCGCACTGGACACGCTGAAGAAGAAACTCGGTGCACCCATGGGTCGCCAGAGCAAAGGCATCGTCCAGCCACTGCAAGCCGAGGCCTGGCGCAGCCATTCCTCGCTCAAGAGCTTGGAAGCGTCGCTCAAGGCGGCTGAAACGGTCTGGACCGGCGTCGACAACAAGGGCCTGCGCGGACTGTTGGGCAAGGACCAGAGCGCGCTGGCACAAAAGATCGACGATGCCTACGCCACTTCCGCCAAGCTGCTGGCCGACAATCAAAAGACCTTGGGCGAACTGCTCGCCGACGATACCGGCAAGCAAACCCTCAACCAGATCTACGACAGCCTCAACGTCGTCCACCGCCTGCACGAAGGCGAATTGGCCAAGGCGTTGAACATTCAGCTGGGCTTCAATGCCAACGACGGTGACTGATCATGCTGCGACGCCAGGCCCTCAAACTCGGTAGCGTACTGCTCAGCGCCCTGACGCTCGGCGGCTGGACGCTGATGCGCAACAAGGGCAGCGAGCCGCTGTTGCTGTCGGCGCGCGACGACACCGAGGGCGGCCACTATGCCGTGGCCTATCGCCTCGACGGCACCCAGGTGTTCGCCACCCAAGTGGCCCAGCGTTGCCATGCCATCATCCATCACCCCGAACAGCCGATCGCGCTGTTCGTGGCCCGCCGTCCCGGCACCGAGAGCTACCTGATCGACCTGCGCGACGGACGCCTGCTGCAAACCCTCGCCTCGCAGCCGAACCGGCATTTCTATGGCCACGCGGTCATCCACAAGGACGGCCAATGGCTGTACACCACCGAGAATGACACCCGCGATCCTGGACGTGGCGTGCTGGGGGTGTACCGGTTCGAGGGCGAGCGTCTGGTGTACACGGGTGAACTGTCCACCCACGGTATTGGCCCTCACGAGGTGGCCTGGATGCCCGACGGCGAAACCCTGGTGGTGGCCAACGGCGGCATTCGCACCGAGGCCGAAAGCCGGGTGGAAATGAACCTCGATGCCATGGAACCGAGCCTGGTGCTGATGCAACGCGACGGCACGCTGCTGAGCCAGGAAACCCTGACCCAGCAGATGAACAGCGTGCGCCATTTGGCGGTGGGCACCGACGGCACCATCCTGGCCTGCCAGCAGTTCATGGGCGGTGCCGAGGAGACCGCCGAGCTACTGGCGATCAAGCGCCCCGGTCAGCCGTTCCAAGCGTTTCCGGTAGCGGATCGGCAGTTGCAGTCGATGGCCCAGTACACCGCCAGCGTCGCGGTGCACAGCGACCTTCGCCTGGTAGCGCTGACCGCGCCGCGGGCCAATCGACTGTTCATCTGGGACATGGACAGCGGCGCGGTGAAACTCGATGCGCCGATGCCTGACTGTGCCGGCGTTGGCGCTGTCGCAGACGGTTTTGTGGTGACCTCCGGGCAAGGGCGTTGCCGGTTCTACGACTGCCGACAGCGCGAGCTGGTGGGTCAGCCGCTGAATCTGCCTTCAGGATTGTGGGATAACCACCTGCATCTGGTGGGATGATCCAGGCCTGCCCGGGCCACGTTGCTGAGACAGCATGTTTTTCGGCAAAAACGCAAAGGGCCGCGAAGCGGCCCTGAAGTGCTGGAAAATCCAGGCGTCAGCCAAACGGCCTCAAGCCTTGGCGCATGCCGAACAGAAACAGCAATAGATCATTATCCGGTTTCGCCTGCCCCTGCTCCGCCTTGGCCACACGCGGCAACGCGCACTGGCCGGCAGCATCGCTCTTGCTGAACACCGTGGGCCGCGCTTCGCCCCAAGAGGCAGCAGCGACGGTGGTCACACCCAACGCCCCGACCAGGAACAAAGCTCGAGCTATTTCTAGTTTCATTACCCTAACCCTTTGACAGCGCTGCCAAACGCACTCTGATAAAAGTAGAGCAGAGTTTCAAATTCTGCCGTGTTCAGCGACGAATGGCGCCGAAGCTGGCGCAAGTCGTTGTAGGCAGCACGCTGGCAACTGATGCGTCGGCGGCATTTTTCCAGATCCAGCAACGCCACTTCAGCGCGCATCTGATCATCCTCGCCGATCACCTTTACAAAAACATGCTTGCCGTACAGGCAGCCGTGTTGCCAGTGCCCCAGGTGCATGCGCGCCAGATTAGCCGCCAGTTCTTCGAGCATGCGCTCGTGCAGCACCTGCGGGTAACGCTCACGGGCGCCCTCGGCATGCCACGTATCCAGGTCGACGAACCCGTCCAGCGCCTCGCTGACCAACAGCGCACGCCATTGCTGGTCGGCATCGCGCTCGGCACCGGCGAACACGATGCGCGGAACACGTACCCCCAGTTGTTCGAAACTGGTGAGCGCATCCAGCTCGCGCAACACCGTCGGACGGCCGAACGGGTGCAACAGGCTGCGATAGATATGCCCTACCTGACGCTTGGCGTAGAGCAGGTGACCGCTGCCATCGTCCAGACGCTGAACGCCGCTTTCGCCACCGCGGCGCTGGTTCGGCGCTTCGACCCACTCGCCCTGCTGCTGCCAGTAATAGTCGAACCGCGACGTCTGATCCCGAACTGTTGCCATGAAGCCGTTACCCCTTGCGTAATACGTAAACTCGCCACATGGCATAGAACGGGAGGAAGTCCAGTCGTTCCTGAATCCTGAAGCCTGCCGAAACAAATTCCTGCTCAACCGTAGCAGCAGGTAACACAAAGCGATTCTGGTAACTGTCCTGCTCCACCTTGGCGCGGCGGCGTGCCTCGAGCTTCTGCCGGCGCCAAGCTTTGAAGTTGCCATCCACCCACAGCGAAAGTATCACGCTGTCGCGACTAACCCTCTGAAATTCAGAAAGAATCTGCTTGCGGTGAGCAGGATCGCCGATGTGGTGCAGCAGACGCATACAAAAGATGCTGTCAACCGCGTTGTCAGGCAAATCGATAGCAAAGGCGGAAGTCTGCAAAGGTCGTACCCGCGCCACTACCTCTGGCGATTGCGCGGCACAGGCTGTCTCGATCATCGCCGCCGAGTTGTCGGCGCCAATGATCACGCGGTTGGGCTTTTCCGCCAGCAACGGCCAGAAGCGGCCGGCACCGCACGGCAAATCGAGCACCAGCCCCGGTTCACCGGCCAGCGTCAGGGCGCGTCGGGCGAGTTGCTCGTCGCGAGTGTGAGACAGACGCCGGGCCAGTCCTTCCTGGTGCTTGAGCAAGTACTCCCGCGCGTGTTGCTGGTCGTACTTTTCGGAAAACGCGAGTTTGATAGGGCTACGCATGGACGGTCTCCTGAATCGATGCCGGCCACCTTAGGCGGGCAAGCGTCGGCATCAGGTCATGACCGTGTGAAAAATCTGTCACACCAAGGAGATAGGTCTTACGAGATATGTAGAAGAGGTTTGAGATCAGCGGGGCTTGAACAGCCCCGCGCTGCTACTGGGCCGGCTCTTGCTCTTGGAGCACCGGGCTGCCCTGGCTGAGGTCGACCTGAAAGCGGCAGCCGTGGGGCGAGGTCGCGGTGAGGGTCACCCGCCAGCCCTGGTCATCGCAGATCCGCTGCACCAGCGAAAGGCCCAGGCCGAGCCCTTCGCCACGCCGCTCGTCGCCGCGTACGAAGGGCTTGAACATGGCCTCGCGCTGTTCCTCCGGAATGCCCACACCGCTGTCCTCGACGCTAAAGCCATTGGCTTCCAGGCTCAGGCGGATATAGCCGCTGTCGGTGTAGTGCGCCGCATTGCGCAGCAGGTTGCCCATCACCGATTGCAGGAAGGTGGCGTTGTACAGGGTCGCACTGGCGCTGACCCGACCGTCGTAGTACAGCGTCAGGCCTTTCTGCTCGATGGTGTCGCGCCAGACACCGATCAGGTCGTCGCCCACCTCGCGCAGGCTCGCCCGCGAGGCCACCGCCCCTTCGTCGCGCTGGGCACGCGCCAACATCAGGAAGGTCTTGACCAACTCGCGCATTTCCTCGGTGGCCCGCGCGATGCGCTCCACCTGACTGCGTGACCGGCTGTCCAACCCTGGATTTTCCATCAGCAGCTCGCACGAGGTGGCCAGCACCATCAGCGGGGTACGCAACTCATGGCTGACGTCGCTGGTGAACAGGCGCTCGCGGGTCAACGCATCGCGCAGCCGACCCAGGGTGTCGTCGAAGGCCACGGCCAATTGGCCGACTTCATCGGCCGCGTAGTCCGGTGCCAGCGGCGGTGCCAGGCCGAGCAGTTGATCGCGATGACGTACCTGGCGAGCCAGGCGGATCACCGGCGCCATCACCCGGCGCGCCAGCAACCAGCCGAGGAAGGCCGCCAGTGCCAGACTGAGCACAAAGCCCACGGTCACCACGGCGAACAGCACCCGTTCGCGCTCCTCGAAGTCACTCTGGTCCTGCAGCAGGACGTAGTGGCGGCCGTCCACCACCTCGACCATGGCGTGGTAGGACAGTTGGTCGCGGAAGACCTCATGGAAGCCGGCTTCCAGATGGCGCAGGTCCTTGGGCAGCTCGAAATCGTCGCGCCCGCCGTCGAAGTAGAACAACTGGTCCGGACGCGGGCGATGGCTCCAGTCGCTGACACTGTCCATGCGCAGCAGGCGCTGCAGATCGCCACCGAGCACCGAGGAGATCAGGCGCTCTTCGACCAGGTGGACGGTGGCGACAATGCCGAAGGCGAACGCCCCGGCGACCAGCGCGCTCATCAACGCGAAGGCGATGATGATGCGCTGGGCAAGGCTTTGCTTAAACTCCATCGCGACCCTCGGCGAGGCGATAGCCGACGCCATGGACGGTATGCAGCAGGGGCTTTTCGAACGGTTTGTCGATCACTTGGCGCAACTGGTGCACATGGCTGCGCAGGCTGTCGCTGTCGGGGCAGTCATCGCCCCACAGGGCCTCTTCGAGCACCTCGCGGCGCAGCACGTGCGGGCTTTTCTGCATGAGCACCGCCAGCAGCTTCAGGCCCACCGGGTTGAGTTTGAGCAGCTTGCCCTGCCGGGTTACCTCCAAAGTGTCCAGGTCGTAGCTCAGGTCGGCCACTTGCAAGGTGCGCCGCCCGCCGCCCTGGGCGCGACGCAGCACCGCTTCGATGCGCGCCGACAGCTCGGACAGGGCGAACGGTTTGAGCAGGTAATCGTCGGCCCCGGAACGGAAGCCCTGCAGGCGGTCGTCCAACTGGTCGCGGGCGGTGAGCATGATCACCGGGGTGTCGCGGCGGGCGTCTTCGCGCAGGCGCTTGCACAGGGTATAGCCATCGATGCCCGGCAGCATGATGTCGAGCACGATCAGGTCGTAGTGTTCGGTGGCGGCCAGGTGCAGGCCCGACAGGCCGTCCTGGGCGCAGTCGACGGTGTAGCCTTTCATGCCCAGGTAGTCGGCCAGGTTGGCGAGGATATCGCGGTTGTCTTCAACCAGTAGAATGCGCATCGGGGTCTCCTGTGCGGCGCTTCGCTGTGCGCGGCAGGCGCAGCTTACGGCCAATGGCCAGGCATCGCCAGCCTTGACGAACATTCAAGGCAACTGACGTTTTTTTCACGCAAGCTTCACGCACCCAGCATAGCGACAGCCCGAGAATGCCCGATCTTTTGTCTCGAGCCCGTGTCTCAGGAGCCGCCATGCACCCCACCCGTCCCCGTCCGATCAATCTCTGGCTGTACCTGGGTGTTCCGCTGGCGGTCGCGGTGGCGCTGCTGTTGCTCGAACTCACCTCCCTGGACATGGACCTGGCCAAGCTGATGTTCGATCCCTCGGCCGGTCAATTCATCGGGCGGCGCAGCTACTTCCTGGAGACCGTGCTGCACGACTGGGTCAAGCAGGCAGTGATCGGCGTAGGACTGCTCTCGGTCGGTGCGTTGATCCTCAGCTTCCTCTGGTCGGGCCTTTCCAGTTGGCGCCGCGAGTTGGGTTGCCTGGTGCTGGCGCTGGCCATCTCCACCGGCATGGTCACCCCGCTCAAGCAATTGACGGGCGTGCAATGCCCATGGAGCCTCACCGAATTCGGCGGCAAGGAAACCTATAGCAAGCTGCTCGAAACCCGTCCGGCCACCGACAAGCCAGGCCTGTGCTGGCCGGGCGGGCATGCCACCACCGGTTTCAGCCTGTTCGCCCTGTTCTTCGTGCTGCGCGACCGCAAGCCACGCCTGGCCCGCGCCGCATTCGGCCTGGCCGCAGGCCTGGGCATCGTGCTGTCACTGGGCAGGATGATGCAGGGCGCGCATTTCCTCTCGCACAACGTCTGGACGGCGGTGTTCTGCTGGCTGATCGGCCTGGGCTGCTACTACCTGCTGCTGTATCGCCGTGGGTCGACGCAAGCCGCGCTGGCCGAACGCCGGTTGGCGTGAGGCCGGGCCGACTCACTCAGGGCAGGGGCTCGCGCGCCCTGACCCGTACCTGCTGCGCCGGCACCCGGGCATGCCATTGCACCACGCCGAGCGCCTCCACCTGGAACTGGCTGCGCACCACCTGCCCCGCTTCCTCGAAGGACAACTGCAACAGGAAATGCCCGCTGTTGAGCAGCAACCCTTCGCTGAGCCGGGTGAAGGTCTCGTCGTCCACCGCCCCCAGCGCCTGACGCAGCGCCGAGGCATCGACATACCCAGAAGGCGGACGATTGCTGACGATCCGGCTCAGCAGCGCGCGTGAAAAGCGGCCTTCGTAGAGTGCTTCGAGCAACGGCAGGTGTTGCAGGTCGAGGGCGTTGGCATTCAGCCGCCAAGCGCTGGTCAGCGGCAGCGCGCAGAGCATCGGGTAGCGCGCCTGGCGCAGCGCATCGGGCTCGAGCAGCAGGTTGAGCTCACTGGTGTCGAGCATGGGCTGGTTGGCGGCCAGGCGCGGCGGGCGCTGACGCAGGTACTGTGCACTCTCGGCGCCTTGCAGGCGGCTGTCGCTGTCGGCGTCGAGCCAGTCGGCCAAGGCATCCACCAGCCGCTCGGCCGCCAGGTCATCACCGAGCAGGCGCCGCAGTTGCCGCTCGGCGCGCTCGGCATCCTCGCCGAGCAGCGCGTTGACATTGAAGCAACTGTGCTGGTCGCGCACCTGCAAGCGCGCCGTGCCTGCACCGAAGTCATAGCTCAGCGCCTGACCGCGCAGGGCCTGCCAGAACAGCGGACTGGCACGCCAGGCTGGATCGCGCAAGGCCTGGCTGGCATAGGCCAGGCCCGCCTGTTCCATGGCGCGGATCTGCACGCGCTGGCGCAGCAAGCGAGTTTCGTCCACCTGGCGCCGTCCCTCCTCCACCAACCAGGCCAGACCCGCCGCCAGCATGCCCAATGCCAGCATCACCATCAGCAGGGCCACGCCCCGTTGTCGTTCGGCACTGTTCACAGGGCGCCTCGTCGTTCATCGAAGCCGACAGTCAACAGGGCGGGTGTTGCAGAGAGATGGCAGCCGTCACCTGAGCGTCATCTGAGCCAGGCAGGATTGGCGCTCTTTTCGCGACCTGAAGGAGTTTTCGCACATGGGTGGTATTGGCATCTGGCAACTGGTGATCGTGCTGTTGATCGTCTTCCTGCTGTTCGGCACCAAGCGCCTAAAAGGCCTGGGCAGCGATGTCGGCGAGGCCATCCAGGGCTTTCGTAAGTCGATGGGCGGCGAGAGTGACAGCAAAGCTGCAGCCGACACCCAGGTTCAGGCGCAACAGTCGACGGAACGCCAGCGCTGATGTTCGAGGTCGGCTTCAGCGAGCTGCTGCTGGTGGGCATCGTTGCGTTGCTGGTACTCGGTCCCGAGCGACTGCCGGTGGCGCTGCGTAGCGTCGGTCGCGGTCTGGGCCAGGCGCGCCGGGCGATGAACCAGTTGCGCGCTCAGGTCGAGCGGGAGATCGACCTGCCGGCACTGGACAGCGCGCCGCTGCGCGCGCTCGAACAGGAGATCCGTGAAGGCGTGCGCCTGACCGAGGCCCCGGCCAAGGAGCCCACACCATGAGCCTGGTACTGCCCGAACACAGGGCCCTGCCGCTGACCGAGCACCTGCGCGATCTGCGCCGGCGCCTGCTGCGCATGCTATTGGCCCTGGCCCTGGTGTTCGCCGCCCTGTTCCCCTTCGCCCAGACGCTCTACACCCTGGTCTCCGAACCCCTGCGGCGCTACCTGCCCGAAGGCGCGAGCATGATCGCCACCAGCGTCACCTCACCCTTTCTCACGCCGTTCAAACTGACCGCGATGTGCGCCGTGTTCATCAGCATGCCGCTGCTGCTGCATCAGGTCTGGGGCTTCATCGCCCCGGGTCTGTACCGGCGGGAAAGACGCATTGCCGTGCCGCTGCAGGTGTCGAGCATCCTGCTGTTCTACGGCGGCATGGCGTTCGCATTCTTCCTGGTGTTTCCAGTGATGTTCGCGTTCTTCGCCAGCGTGACACCGGACGGAGTGGCGATGATGACCGACATCGGCCAGTACCTGGACTTCATCCTGGCACTGTTTCTGGCGTTCGGCCTGGCATTCGAAATCCCGGTGGCCACCTTCATCGTGGTCTGGGCGGGGCTGACCGATGTCGCCAGCCTGCGCCGCAGTCGCCCTTACGTGATCGTCGGGTGCTTCGTGGCCGGGATGATCCTGACGCCGCCCGATGTGTTTTCCCAGACCCTGCTGGCCGTGCCGATGTGGCTACTGTTCGAGGCGGGCCTGCTGGCCTGCGCCGCGCTGCGCTCGCCGCAGCCCGCCGGCGAAACCTCGGCATAGCCTGCACAGCGGGAAGGGGTTGCAGGCTCCAAGCAGCCCAGCGCTACTCGCATGCTGGAGACTTCACCTGCCGATGAGTCTCCCCCATGACCGCCGCGACCCTGCACACCACCTTCGCCCTGGACCGTCTGACGCAACTGGCCGAGCACCTTTCTTCGACGCAGTTCCACTCGCTGCTAGCCCCGGTGTTCGGTGACGACCTGCCTGCCACTTGCTACCAGCGACTGCATGACGCACTGCGCAACGGCACTGTGCGTAACCCCAGTCACCGGATCGCCCCTGAATTGCCCGGCAAAGCCTGCTACGACAACCTCACCCGCTGCATCCACCTGCACCCACAACTGATCGCCGATGCGCGCCAAGCGCCGCAGATGAGCTGCGAGCTCGCCACCGTGCTGCTCCACGAGTTCGGCCATCATCTGGACAACCTGCTGCGCCACGATTACGCGCCGCTGCGCGAGCAGGGCACAACGCTGGCCGAGGACGCCGCGCTCGAGGAAGGCGCACGTTTCGCTCATCTGTTCAGCTCGGCTGCGCATAGCCAGCCTGGGCTGCACTGGGTCGCACGACTGGTCGAAGGCCAACGCAGCCTCAGCTTCGAAGTCGAGGGGCAGGCATTGCAGGTGTACCTAAGTCAGCACCAGGGTGAACAGGCGCAACGGATCGAAGCCGCCACGGGTTCGCGCGAAGGCTTTTCGGCTGGACGTGGCGACAAGAACCGTCCAGAGCTGTCATGGGGTCACGAGTCGATCGAGGAGGACCTGAAGCTGGCCGGTTTCAACGCCCAGCAATGCCACGCCATCTACTTCGGCAACTGGCTGCGCGACTATTCGCAGTTGCTCGACCCCAAGCTGGTCAGAGCAATCGACGCGCCCAAGGACTTCCCGGCCAAGCTGTCGCGGGAGGTGCTGACGCAATTGGTCGACCTGCTCGCGCTCAGGGCCTTTCCCAAGCTGCAAGAGACGCCGCAAGGACGCAGCGAGTACACCGTCACCCCACAGATGCTGGGGGTCTATCGGCCCAGCGAACACATCGACAACCCGTTCAACCCCAGTCCTGCAGCCTCGGATCCACGCCGCATCGACCCGGATTTCGAAGCACCTGTGGGCAAGGACGATGCGTTGTTGCAGGTCGATGCGAAGACCTCGATGAAGCGCTACATCAGCACATCGGTCGAATTCATGTGCGAACGCCTGGGTGTGGCCATGGCCGAAGGCCCGACCGCCAAGGGATTGCGTGAGTTCGGCGCTGCCTTGCATGTGCTGGAGGACTACTTCGCCCACTCCAACTACGCCGAACTGGCCCTGCGCCAACAAGGCCACGACACGGTGCTGACCTGGACCGCACAGGCCGACTGCACCCACGGCTGGCCAGTGGTGACCGGCATGTTCGGCGGCAGCGATGTGATCGCCAGCCTCGCCGAGCCCATGGCCAAGGTGCTGTTCCCAGTGTCCGCCGGCTTCAAGGAGATCACCCCCGGCCAGCGTGCCGACGAAGAACTGGCGCTGCTGATCCTGCTGCGCGATCACCCCGATCCGAAGTGGCAGGAATACCTCAAGACCTCACTGGAGGTGCGCGACACCCTGGCAGATATCCCCGGCTTCAATGGCGTGCGCCTGGTGTCATGGATTCTCGGCTCCCCCCTGCGCGGGGTAGCGGACCTGACCAAACTCGGCTACCAGGCCATTCTCAACCTGGCCGGCAACACGGTGGACGACATCCAGACCCTCACCCAGGGCAACCCGATGCTCACCGGCTCCACCCACCCGACCCACTCGCAATTGGCCAAGGATCATGACGTCCACCCACTGCACACCTTGGCGACATTGATGGCCCGCGTGGCGGTGCGCGAGGTCGGCTTTGCGCTGTACAAATACTGGGAGGGGGGCCGCCTGCGCGATCCGGTGAAGGTCGCTCGCGCCTTTTTCACCCATCCCAACGACAGCGACTGGCAGCACGAGCTGGTCCGTAAATGGGCCAGCGAGCATCCCGACAACATTCGTCAGGCCAGCGACGCCAGCGTGTTCGAAAAGCTCCAGATTCCCCACACCCCAACCGTGGACAAATCGGTCTGGGAACGTCTGGCCGGGCTGTTCGACTGACCGCCTGAAAACGACAAGCCCCGGCAGAAGACTGACGGGGCTTGTCGATTGCAGCGCGTCACCGCGAGAACGACGGCGCTCGGCTCTCTTTTTAACGCAGCACGAACGAGTATCAAGGCTTTTCAGACAGAGCCTAATAGTCGGCCAGCGGCCAGACCTCGTACGCCGGCGTCTGGTAAGGATGGCTGTGCTTCAGAGCGGCGACCACCTGAGCGACATGCTCATCGGCCACCACCAGCTCGACCTTCCATTCCTCCACCGCCTCGACCTGACCGGCTCGCCCGATGAACGGCTGGCTGCCGTCCAGCGGGCGAAACTGGCCCTGGCCGAGGGTTTGCCAGGCGCAGTGGTCATAGTCGCCGATACGCCCGCCACCGGCGGCGAACACAGCGGCCTTGACCACCTCGACATGGCTGGCAGGCACGAAGAAGGCCAGCTTGAACACTCAGTTCACCCACACCCGCGCGTTGCGGAACATGCGCATCAGCGCGGCATCTTCCTGCCACTCGTCCGGGCGCCAGGAGTTCTGCACGGCACGGAACATCCGCTCAGGGTGCGGCATCATGATGGTCACGCGGCCGTCGCGGCTGGTCAGGCCGGTGATACCCCGGGGCGATCCGTTCGGGTTCGCCGGGTACTGCTCGGTCACCTTGCCGTGGTTGTCGACGTAGCGCAGGGCCACGCAACCAGACACGTCGGCTTCCAACAGCGCCTCTTCGCTGGCGAACTCGGCATGGCCCTCGCCGTGGGCGATGGCGATCGGCATGCGCGAACCGGCCATGCCCTGCAGGAAGATCGAGTTGGACTTCTGCACCTCGACCATGGCCACCCGCGCTTCGAACTGCTCCGAGCGGTTACGCACGAAGTGCGGCCAGTACTCGGTGCCGGGAATCAGCTCATGCAGGTTGGACATCATCTGGCAGCCGTTGCACACGCCCAGGGCGAAGCTGTCGGTGCGCTCGAAGAACGCCTGGAAGGCGTCGCGGGCGCGGCTGTTGAACAGCGCCGACTTGGCCCAGCCTTCACCGGCACCGAGTACGTCGCCATAGGAGAAGCCGCCACAGGCGACCAAGCCCTTGAACGCCTCGAAGTCGACGCGACCGGCGAGGATGTCGCTCATGTGCACGTCGATGGCCGCAAACCCGGCGCGGTCGAAGGCCGCAGCCATCTCGACCTGACCGTTGACGCCCTGCTCGCGCAGGATCGCCACTTGCGGACGCACGCCCTTCTTGATGTACGGGGCGGCGACATCCTCGTTGACGTCATAGCCCACCTTGACCGACAGCCCGGGGTTGTCTTCCTCGAGCAGCGCGTCGAATTCCTGGTCGGCGCACTCGGCGTTGTCGCGCAGGCGCTGGACCTGGTAGCTGGTTTCGGCCCACTGGCGCTGCAGCAGGCGACGGTCGTCGTCGAACAGCACTTCGCCATTGAGGCTGATGGACACCTGGCCATTGTTGACCGGCTTGCCGATCACCGCCACGCACTGTTCGCCGATGCCGGCAGCGCTGAACTGGGCCAGCACATCCGGGGTAGCGTCCTGGCGTACCTGGATGACGGCACCGAGTTCTTCGTTGAACAGGATGGCGGCGACGTCGCTACGGCTGTCGGTCAGCGGATCGAGGTGCAGGTCGAGGCCGCAGTGGCCGGCGAAGGCCATTTCCAGCACGGTGACCAGCAGTCCGCCGTCGGAACGGTCGTGGTAGGCCAGCAGGTGGCCGTCCTCATTCAGGCCCTGGATCACCGCGAAGAACGCCTTGAGGTCTTCGGCGTCGTCCAGGTCCGGTGCCTGGGCTGCGAGCTTGCCGAAGGTCTGCGCCAGGATCGAGGCGCCCATGCGGTTCTTGCCACGGCCCAGGTCGATCAGGATCAGGTCGGTCTCGCCCTTGTCCATGCGCAGCTGCGGGGTCTGGGTCTTGCGGATGTCGGTCACCGGGGCGAAGCCGGTGATGATCAGCGACAGGGGCGACGTCACGCTCTTGTCGACGCCTTCATCGGTCCACTGGGTCTTCATCGACATCGAGTCTTTACCGACCGGGATGGTGATGCCCAGTTCCGGGCACAGCTCCATGCCGACGGCCTTGACGGTGTCGTACAGACGGGCGTCTTCGCCGGGATGGCCGGCCGCGGACATCCAGTTGGCCGACAGCTTGATGTCGGACAGCTTGTCGATACGCGAAGCGGCCAGGTTGGTGACCGTCTCGCCGATGGCCATGCGCCCGGACGCCGGGGCATCGAGCAGGGCCAGCGGGGTGCGCTCGCCCATGGCCATGGCTTCGCCGGTGTAGACGTCGAAGCTGGTGGCGGTGACCGCGCAGTCGGCCACCGGCACCTGCCATGGCCCGACCATCTGGTCGCGGGCCACGAGGCCGGTGATGGTGCGGTCGCCGATGGTGATCAGGAAGCTCTTGCTGGCCACCGCCGGGTGGTGCAGGACGCGCTCGACGGCGTTGTCCAGGTCCAGCGCGCTGGGGTCGAAATCATCGCCCAGTTCGGCTTCGCGGGTGACCGAACGGTGCATGCGCGGCGGCTTGCCCAGCAGCACGTCGAGCGGCATGTCCACCGGGGTGTTGTCGAAATGGCTGTCGGTGACGGTCAGGTGCGGCTCGGCGGTGGCTTCGCCGACCACGGCGAACGGGCAGCGCTCGCGCTCGCAGATGGCCTGGAAGCGCTCGAAGTCTTCGGCGCTGACCGCCAGCACGTAGCGTTCCTGGGATTCGTTGCTCCAGATTTCGTGCGGGGCCATGCCCGGTTCGTCGTTGGGCACATTGCGCAGCTCGAAACGACCACCACGGCCGCCGTCGTTGACCAGTTCGGGGAAGGCGTTGGAGATGCCGCCGGCGCCCACGTCATGGATGAAGGCGATGGGGTTGGCGTCGCCCAGCTGCCAGCAGCGGTCGATGACCTCCTGGCAGCGCCGCTCCATTTCCGGGTTTTCCCGCTGCACGGAGGCGAAGTCCAGATCGGCCGAGCTGGCGCCGGTGGCCACCGACGAGGCAGCGCCGCCGCCCAGGCCGATGAGCATGGCTGGGCCACCGAGCACGATCAGCTTGGCGCCGACGGTGATCTCGCCTTTTTGCACGTGATCTTCGCGGATGTTGCCCATGCCGCCGGCGAGCATGATCGGCTTGTGGTAACCGCGCACCTCTTCACCGTGGGGAGTATTGACGGCCTGCTCGAAGGTCCGGAAGTAGCCGGTCAGCGCCGGACGACCGAATTCGTTGTTGAACGCCGCGCCGCCCAGCGGACCTTCGACCATGATGTCGAGGGCATCGACGATGCGCTCCGGCTTGCCGTAGGCCTGCTCCCACGGCTGCTCGAAGCCGGGGATACGCAGGTTGGACACGGTGAAGCCGGTGAGACCGGCCTTGGGCTTGGCGCCACGGCCGGTGGCGCCTTCGTCGCGAATCTCGCCGCCGGAACCGGTGGAGGCGCCGGAGAATGGGGCGATGGCGGTCGGGTGGTTGTGCGTCTCGACCTTCATCAGGATGTGCACCGGCTCCTTCACCGCGCCGTACTGGCGGGTCTCAGGGTTCGGGAAGAAGCGGCCGGCGACGCTGCCGACGATGACCGAGGCGTTGTCCTTGTAGGCCGACAGCACGCCTTCGCTGTGCATCTGGTAGGTGTTCTTGATCATGCCGAACAGGCTCTTTTCCTGAGCCTGGCCGTCGATATCCCAACTGGCGTTGAAGATCTTGTGACGGCAGTGTTCGGAGTTGGCCTGGGCGAACATCATCAGTTCGATGTCGTTCGGGTTGCGCTTGAGGCCTTGGAAGGCGTTGACCAGGTAGTCGATCTCGTCTTCGGCCAGGGCCAGGCCCAGCGCGACGTTGGCCCTGGCCAGGGCGTCGCGACCGCCAGCGAGGATGTCCACCGAGGTCATGGGCTTGGGCTGGGCATGGTTGAACAGGTCGGCGGCCTGCTCCAGTTGGCCGAGCACGCGCTGGGTCATGCGGTCGTGCAGTTCAGCCGCGACACACGCGGCATCGGCCTCGCTGAGGTTCCCGGCGACGTAGTAGGCGATGCCGCGCTCCAGGCGCTGGATCGACTGCAGGCCGCAGTTGTGGGCGATGTCGCTGGCCTTGGAGGCCCAGGGCGAAATGGTGCCCAGGCGCGGCACGACCAGGAACAGGCGGCCGTTGGGCTCCTGTACCGGTACGCTCGGACCGTACTTGAGAAGACGCCCCAGCACCTGCTGCTGGTCGACGGTCAACTCGCCGTCAACGTCGGCGAAGTGGGCGAATTCGGCATACAAACCAGAAACAGCGGGGACTTTCTGGCTCAGTTGCTCGAGTAATTTACCGTGGCGAAAGGCAGAAAGGGCAGGAGCGCCGCGCAGGATCAACATCGTCGGGACAGCCTCAGGAAGGGGTGTACTTGGAGGCCGTGCATTCTAGCCTAAATGAATGGCTTTCGGCACCCGCTGTACGCCATGCCGGCCGGGCGGTTGAACCGGACTTTCGGGTCAGAAAAGCAGCGGCAAGCTACAAGCTACAAGCGGCAAGAAAGAGCGAATTGTGCCGCGCCCGCTTTTCTTGCAGCTTGCCGCTTACAGCTTGCAGCTCACAAGCTGCTATCAGACTCCCTGGTTGTTGTCGAGATATGGCGCCAGCAGTGCTTTGCGTATACTGCACCCCATGTTCGCCCACACTGCTTTGCGCCAGCGTTGCGCCAGATGGCTTTTCGCAACCGGACTCTTCCTGATGCTCGGTGCCTGTGTTGAAAAACCCAGCACTCTCGAGCGTGTGAAGGAGGACGGTGTGCTGCGCGTGGTCACCCGCAACAGCCCGGCCACCTACTTCCAGGACCGCAACGGCGAAACCGGCTTCGAGTACGAATTGGTCAAGCGTTTCGCCGACGATCTCGGCGTGAAGCTGGAGATCGAGACCGCCGACAACCTCGATGACCTCTTCGCCCAGCTCGGCAAGCCGGCCGGCCCGGTGCTGGCCGCCGCCGGGCTGGTCAGCAGTGCGCAGCGCCAGACCCAGGCCAAGTTCTCCCATCCTTACCTGCAAGTCACGCCTCAGGTCATCTACCGAAACGGCCGCTCGCGTCCCACCGAACCCAAGGATCTGGTAGGCAAGAAGATCATGGTGCTCAAGGGCAGCAGCCATGCCGAACAACTGGCCGAGCTGAAAAAACAGTATCCGACGCTGGAATACGAAGAATCTGACGCGGTCGAGGTGGTGGACCTGCTGCGCATGGTCGACGAGGGCCAGATCGACCTCACCCTGGTCGATTCCAACGAGCTGGCGATGAACCAGGTGTACTTCTCCAACGTGCGCGTGGCCTTCGACCTGGGCGACGCTCGCGACCAGCGCTGGGCGGTGGCGGCCGGCGAAGACAATAGCCTGCTCAACCAGGTCAACGACTTCATCGACAAGGCGCAGAAGAACGGCACCCTGCAGCGCCTGAAGGACCGTTACTACGGCCATGTCGACGTGCTCGGCTATGTGGGCGCCTACACCTTCGCCCAGCACCTGCAGCAACGCCTGCCCAAGTACGAAAAGCACTTCAAGAGCTACGCCAAGACCGAGCAGGTCGACTGGCGCCTGCTGGCAGCGATCGGCTATCAGGAGTCGATGTGGCAGCCGGAGGTTACCTCCAAGACTGGCGTGCGCGGCCTGATGATGCTGACCCAGCGCACCGCCCAGGCGATGGGCGTGTCCAACCGGCTCGACCCACGGCAGAGCATCATGGGCGGCGCCAAGTACTTCATGCTGATCAAGGAGCAACTCGACGACAGTATCGCCGAGCCGGATCGGACCTGGTTCGCACTGGCCGCCTACAACGTCGGCACCGGTCACCTGGAAGACGCCCGCACCCTGGCCAAGCGCGAAGGGCTGAACCCGAACAAGTGGCTGGACGTCAAGAAGATGCTGCCGCGCCTGTCGCAGAAGCAGTGGTACAGCAAGACCAAGTACGGTTATGCCCGCGGCGGTGAACCGGTGCACTTCGTGGCCAACATCCGTCGCTATTACGACATCCTCACCTGGGTGACCCAACCGCAGCTCGAAGGCCAGGTCGCCGAGGGCAACCTGCATGTACCGGGCGTGAACAAGGACAAGCCGGCCGAACAGTCGCCGCCGATGTAACCCGCGCCCGCGCTACCAGCGCCACTGCCGCTCGCCACTGCTGGCCTCAGGCCCCAGCCATTGGGCGCCACGCAGCAAGGGTGTCAGCGCCGCCTGGGGCTGCACCGCGAAGGTCAGCCGACCCCGCCGAGCGCCCAGGAAAGCCTCCAGATCGACCCGGTGCTGCCCCGCCAGCGCCAGCGCCCCCTGCACCCGCCAGTCGTCGTCGCACTGCAACTGCAACCAACCCTCCCCCAACGCCATCGACCAAGGCGCGACCAGGGCCAGCGACTGCGTCTGCAGCCGTCCTGCCGCGTGTTGGCAGCGGCGCCAGGCACCGTCGATGTCCAGCCGTCCTTGCCAATGACCGGCCAATCGATAGTCCGCCGCAACGCTCGCCGTAGGTTCCAGCGCCGCCAACTGCGCGTGCCAACGCCAGGGCCAGCCGGCGATCTGCACCTGCCAATCCTGACCTTGATACCCCAGGCGCATCTGCGCCCGCAGTCGCCACGGCTGAACCTGCCACTTCAGCGGACCGGCATCGCCCACTTGCGCAGCCTCTCCCTGCCACAGGCTACCGCTCACGCCCTGGGCCGGTAGCCCAGCCATCGCCGCCAGCCAGCGAGCAGGCCACTCGGCCACCAGCGTCAGCACAAAAACGAACAGCGGCCACAGCAGCACGCGCGCCTTCATGGCCGTAACCGCAGGTCGAAGCGCAGGCGTTTGCCGTCCTGCTCCAGCCCCCACTGCAACGGCTGCGCACCTTCGGCCTGCAAGGCCTGCAGCCAGGCCAGCAACGGCTGCGCATCGTCGACGTTACCGCGCACTCGCCAGTCGCCGTCCTGCGGTTCGATCTCGCAAAGGCTGATGGCGCGGCTCTCGGCCGATTGGCGCAACGCGTCCAGGCCCATGGGCGGACCGTGTTGCAGGTGCACGGCAGACTCGGCCAATGCGCGCCATTGGCGCAGCTCGGCCCAGCGGGCCAGGCCCTCGCGCACCAGCAGCACACTGACCAGCAGGCCGATCAGCAGCCAGGCAAACAGCAGGCGTTGACCACGGGTGAAGGTGAGACTCATGCGCGGCTCCCCAAATCGAATACCACCGCGGGGCTTTGCACCTGAACGGTGGCACCGACCGCAGCGGCCATGTCCTGCCACGGCGGCGCCGCGCCCTCGCCCTCCAGTTGCACGGACCAGCACTGGCCATCGAAGCGCACGGCGCGCAAGCGCCAGTGCGGATGAGCAAGCAGCCAACCGTTGACCTGCTCTTGCAGCACCTGCAGACGGCGCAGGCGCAAGGCCGCGTCATCATCATCCTGCTGCAGGGTTCTGAGCCGCTGCGCGGCCTGGCGCGGCGAGGCTTGCGCGCCGGTCACGGCCAGCACCTGTTGACGAAAGACCTCGGCCTGACGCCACTGCTGGCCCAGCCACAGTCCGCCCCAGACCACGGCAAGCGCCGCACAGGCGATCAGCGCACGGCGCTGCAACGGCGTCGATTGCAGTGACCGGCGCGCTCGACGCAGTGGCCGCAGGCTCGGCAAACGCTCCAGATCCGCCCAGTGCGGTGGCCAGTCGCCTGTGAAGCGTAAAACCCCGTCATCGTCCCAAGGCACGTCGCCCAGCGCCTGCGGCCAGGCCAGCCACTGCTCGCGGCCCTCCTGGGAGATCCGCGCGCACAGGTCCTGCGTGCCCTGCTGCCAATGCCAGCCCTGCCCTGGCCGTGGCGCCGCAGGCAGTTGGAATTCGGCCCAGCAGCGCTCGACCTGCAGGCCCCAGGCCGCGCATTGCGCCAGCCATTCATCGAGCCGATGGCGAGCGGTCACCACCAGACGCAGTTGCCCCGTCGTCCGGCCGATGCACGCACAGTCAACGGCGTCCAAGTCCTGCACCAGGCGATCCTCCAGCAGCAGCGGCCATTCTTCACGCTTGAGCCCAGGCGGCGCCGCCAACTGGAAATGACTGCACGCCTCACCCGGCACCACCAGGGCTACCCGGGCACCGGGGATCTGTGGCGCACGCCCCTGCCCCTCGACGCGTCCTTCACCAGGTTCCTGCAACCGCCAGCGCCAGCCGTGCTCGCCGGGACACAGCAACAACCAGGGACGCGGCGCTGCCCGCCAGCGGCGTTTAACCTTCATGAGCGCCCCCAGGGCAGAACGAATGTGCAGACATACGGAGCTCCGTCACGTTGCAGATGCAGGCGCACGCCTCGTCCGGGGTGCGTCGGCTGATCAGCCGGCCAGGTCAGCCAACTGCCGGCCTGGAAGTACAGGATGTTCATTTCGCTGACCCGTTCCAAGTGCTCGCGCAGCACCCACAAAGGGCGCTCGGCGGCGTACAGGTCGGCGGAGGTTTCCACCAGCAGACGTTGCGCCTTGGCGTCGAAACGCAGGCGCTGGCGCTGCAACCGCGAGCCGCCCTCGGCCTGTGGCCAGGCGGCCGCAGCGACCCACAGCAACTGCTGGTTCTGGGCCTGCCAGTCGAGCCAGCGCGTGGCCAGCGGCAGGCGCTGCTCGTATAACTGACGCAGTACCGGGCTGTCGAAACGGCGCTCCAGCGCCAGGCAGAACTCCAGCACATCGCTGTCATCGGACTGTCCGGCCAGGCGCTCACGGACGCTGAGCCAGCCCTGCACGAGGGCGGCCAGCAGCAAGCCAAGGACCACCGTCAAGGCCAGCGCTACCATCAGCTCGATCAGGGTCAACCCCGCCTGGCGCCGCTTCATGGACGCTCCAGGAACAGCGTGTATTGCCCCAGCGGCAGACGCTGGTCGCGGTCGGCGAACAACCGTAATTCGCCACGACGCAGGTCGCGCACACCCGTGCTGCGCAGTTGCAGGTGCCAATGGCACACCTGCCCGCCCTGCTGCAGTTGGCCACTACCGACATCGCTCGACGGCCAATACTGTTCCACGCTGAACCGCGCCAGCAGCTCGCGGGCGCACAGTGCGCCGAGCCGGTGCTGCTGCACGCCCGCCTGCACCGCCAGGCGCTGACGCAGCACCTGGCTGGTCATCACCGCCAGCACCGCCGCAATGCCCAGCGCGACGCACACCTCCAGCAACGTGAATCCCCGTTGCCGCGCTTTCATGGACGCTCCACCACCTGCAAACGCCCGTCCCGGGCCCACCTCCAGCGCTGCGCGCCTTCGGGCCAGCGCCACTGCAACGTGCCGGGCCGAGCCCAGCCGTCGGGGGTGAACACCAGTTGCGGCGCCTCGGCGGCCAGCCAGTCCGGGCGTAACTGCGCGGGCCACTCGCCCAACGCCACCGGTTCCACTCTCCAGCCATTGCCATCATGGCGAACGAACTCCGGGCGTTTGCCGCTCCAGCGCAAGCCGCGCAACTGCCCACCGTGGCGGGCCAGGCCAGACTGCTCGCGCACCGCCGCCGCCAGACGCTGCAAGGCCTGCTCGGCGGCCGAATGACCGGTGTCGAGCCAGGCCACGCTCAGCCCGCTCATCAGCCCGGCGATGGCCAGCACCACCAGCAGTTCGAGCAGGCTGAAGCCGCGTTGGCCCGACATCTCAGAGCGCCCAGTTGCCCAGGTCGGCGTCCAGCCCTTCGCCCCCGGCCGCGCCATCGGCGCCGAGCGAATAGACATCGACCCGGCCATGCTCACCGGGCATGCGGTACTGATAAGGCGTGCCCCAAGGGTCTTCAGGCAGCCGGCGAATGTAGCCATCGCTGCGCCAGGCGCGGGGCAGCGGTTCCTGGGTCGGCTTCTTCACCAGCGCAGCCAACCCCTGCTCGGTGCTGGGAAAGCGCAGGTTATCCAGACGGTACATGTCCAGGGCCTGTTCCAACGTGGCCAGGTCGGCCATGACTTTCTGGCGCATGGCCTTGTCCTGGTTGCCCAGCACGCTGGGCGCGACCACGGCGATGAGCAGGCCGATGATGAAGATCACCACCATGATTTCCATCAGGGTGAAACCGCGCTGGCGCTTGGCGCATGAGGGCATGAGGGGGCTCCTTTTCACAGTTGCAGACCCTGGTTGAGCTGCATGATCGGCAACAGCACCGCCAGCACGATGAACAGCACCACGCCGCCCATCACCAGGATCATCAGGGGTTCGAAGAGCGCCATGGCGGTGTCCACCTGGCGCGCGAAGCCGCGCTCCTGGTCGTCGGCCACGCGCTCGAGCATGTCGGCCAGGGTGCCGCTGGCCTCACCGCTGCCGACCATGTTCACCAGCAGCGGCGGGAACTGGCCGCAGGCATCGAGCGCCCGGTGCAGGCTGGTGCCGCCCTGCACCTGCAGGCGCACCTGCTCCAGGGCCAGGCGGATGCGCTGGTTGGCCACCGTGTCGCTGGCCACCTGCAAGGCTTCGAGCAGCGCCACGCCGCTGCCGCAGAGAATCGCCAGGCTGCGCGCCAGGCGCGCGCTTTCCAGCACCTGCAACAACGCGCCGACCCGCGGCAGACGCAGCAACCACTGGTCACGACGCAGGCGCCAGTGCGGCTTGCGCAGCAGCCAAGCGCCCAGCACGGTCGACGCCATTGCCGCGCCCAGCAGCCAGGGGCCGGCGCTGACCAGCCCCTGACTGAGGCCAATCAGCAGCGAGGTGATCAACGGCAAGGCTTGCCCGGAGTGGGCGAACTGCTCGGTCAACTTGGGGACGACGAACGTCATCAGGCCGACCACCACGGCCAGCGACACGCCCATCAGCACGCAAGGGTAGATCAGCGCAGTGCGGGCCTTGTGCTGCTGGCGCTGGACCTGCTCGAGATGATCGGCCAGGCGCGTCAGCACCTGGGCCAGGCGCCCGGAGCGCTCGCCGGCCTCGACCAGGGCACAGTACAGGCCGCTGAACGGCGCGCCCTGCCGGGCCAGGCTACGGGCCAGGCCGAGGCCTTCGGCGAGGGCGCCGCGCACCGCCACCAGCACCGCCTGCAACGCCGGGGCACGCAGTTGCCGTTCGAGGGTGGCCAGGGCGTCGACCAGCGCGATGCCCGCGCCGGTCAGCGTGGCCAACTGCCGGGTCAGCTCGCACAGTTGGGCACGGGTCAGGCGCTGACGACGCGGTTGCAGCGCTGCGCCTTGATGACGCTGCAACGACCGTGCGAACAGGCCCTGGTCGCGCAGCACCTGCCGGGCATGGCGTTCGCTGTCGGCCTGCACGCTGGCCTTGTGGGTCTTGCCCGCCATGTCCACGGCCTGGTAGCGATAGGTCGGCATGCTCAGCCCTGCACCACGCGCAGCACTTCGGCCAGGCTGGTGTCGCCGCGCGCCAGGCAGTCGCTGGCCATGGCCACCAGGCTCTGGCGCCGGGAGGCCAGATAGTGCTGCATCGCGACTTCGCTGGCGCCTTCGTACAGCAGCGCGACCAGTCCTGCATCCAGCTCGATGAATTCGTACAGCCCCAGGCGGCCGACATAACCACTGCCCTGGCACAACGTGCAGCCCACCGGATGATGGGTGCTGTGCAATGCCGCCAACTCCGGCCACAGGCGTTGCTCGGCCGGCTGTAGCGGTCGGGCCTCGGCACACGAACACAGCCGCCGTACCAGACGCTGGGCCAGCACGCCGCGCAGGCTGGAGGCGATCAGGAAGGGTTCCACGCCCATGTCGCGCAGCCGCGTCACCGCGCCGACGGCGCTGTTGGTGTGTAGGGTCGAAAGCACCAGGTGCCCGGTGAGGCTGGCCTGCACGGCGATCTGTGCGGTCTCCTGGTCGCGAATCTCGCCCAGCATGATCACGTCCGGGTCCTGGCGCAGGATCGCGCGCAGGCCACTGGCGAAGGTCAATCCGGCACGTGGGTTGATGGCCGTCTGGCCAATGCCGGCGATGGCGTACTCCACCGGGTCTTCGACAGTGAGGATGTTGCGGCTGCCGTCATTGAGGCTGTTGAGGCTGGCGTACAGCGTGGTGGTCTTGCCCGACCCGGTCGGCCCGGTGGACAGCACGATGCCATTGGGCCGCGCCAGGCAGGTGCGCAGCCCGTGCAGGGCAGCCGCCGGCATGCCCAGGTTGTCCAGCGCCAGCAGGCTGGCCTGCTTGTCGAGCACGCGCATCACCACGCGTTCGCCATGGATGCCCGGCAGCGTCGACACCCGCACATCCACCTCGCGACCGGCCGCCCGCAGGCTGATCCGCCCGTCCTGGGGCTGGCGCTTCTCGGCGATGTCCAGGCGCGCCATCACCTTGATCCGCGACACCAGCATCGCCGACAGCGCACGCGGTGGGCGCAACACTTCGCGTAGATGGCCGTCGACCCGCAGACGCACCACCAGGGTCTGTTCGAAGGTCTCAATGTGAATGTCCGACGCACGCAGACGCAGGGCCTGGCCGAACAGGCCGTTGATCAGGCGAATCACTGGCGCCTCGTCGTCGCTTTCCAGCAAATCCTCGATGCGCGGCATTTCGCTCATCAGGCCGTCGAGGTCGACCTGTTCGCCGATGCCTTCGATCAACGCCGCAGTGGCCGAGTCGCCGGCCTGGTACAACTGGCCGAGACGCTCGTCGAACGCCGCGCGGTCCAGGTGCTGGACAGCGCTGGGCTGGCCGTGCACGCGCAGCAGTTCCTGTACCTGGTCGCTGTCGGCGTCCTCGCGCAGCCAGAGCTGCCAGCCTGGCTCGTCGCTCGCCATGGCCACGCCGCTGTGCCGCGCTACGCGGTAGGCCAGCCTCACCAGTTGCCGCCTTCCAGGCGCGCGCGGCTGGCTGGGAAGGCCTGCAACAGACCACCGCCCTCGGCCAGTTCGGGCATCTGCAGCGGCGTGTCGCGTTGCAGGCTGCGGTACTTCTCCTGGCTCAGGCCGGCGAGGCTCGGCCCGTCGCGCAGGATGCGCGGGCGGATGAACACCATCAGGTTCTGCTTGACGTTGCGCCGGCTGTCGGAGCGAAACAGCCGGCCCACGCCAGGAATGTCGCCGAGCACTGGCACGCGTTGGTCGCTGGCAGTGGATTCGTCGCTGATCAGGCCGCCGAGGATCACCAGGCCATTGTCGTCGACCATGACCTTGGTCCTGATCTCGCGCTTGTTGGTGATCACATCGCTGGCAGCGCTGGAATCGGCGATGGACGACACCTCCTGGACGATGTCCAGGCGCACGCTGTTGTCGCTGTTGATCTGCGGCTTGATGCGCAGCTTCACCCCCACTTCCTTGCGCTCGATGGTCTGGTAAGGGTTGGCGTTATTCTGGGTCACGGACCCGGTGACGAACGGCACTTCCTGGCCCACCAGAATCGACGCCTCGGCGTTGTCCAGGGTCAGCAGGGTCGGGGTGGACAGCAGGTTGAACCCGGTCTTGCCCTTGAGCGCGTTGATCAGCATGGCGAAGTTGAAGCCACCACCGAAGTGGCCAATACCGGCCGTCGCGCCGGTGGTGGCCGACAGCAGCTTGCCCAGTCCCTGGTTGTCTCCGGCGGCAGCCGCTCCAGCGATATTGGCGATGTTCACCCCATTGCTGCCGAAGTTGACGATACCCGCGCCGAACTTCTGGTCGGCGAACAGCCATTGCACCCCCAGCTCCTGGGCACTGCTGTCGGAGACCTCGGCGATGATCGCCTCGACCACCACTTGGGCACGGCGAATGTCCAACTGCTCGACGATGTTGCGGTAAGCGGCCAGCTCGCTGTCCGGGCCGACCATGACCACGGCGTTGGCGCCTTCTTCATATTCAAGGCGGACCCCTGCATCGCTGGTCGTGCGCACGGCCGCCTGCTTGCCCTCGCCCACCGCCGCCTCGGGCACTGCGCCGTCCTGACCGAGGCCGCGCAGCACTTTCACCACCTCGCCCGCGTTGGCATGGCGCAGGTAGATCACCTGGGTATTGCTGCTGCGCAGGGTGTCGCCGGGCCGGTCGAGTTGGCCGAGCAAGGCGCGCACGCGCTCGCGGCTGTCGGCGCTGCCGCGCACCAGCAGGGCATTGCTGCGTGGATCGGCCACCACCTGGGCGCTGTCGGCCCCCTGCTCGCGGGCCAGCAGACGGGTGAGCAGCGGCGCGGTGTCGGTGGCGCTGGCGTGCTGCAAGGGCATGACCTGCAACGGCTCGTCGCTGACCTGGTCGAGCTGACGCAGCAATTTATCGATACGCTCCAGGTTGCTGCGCCAGTCGGTCACCACCAGCAGGTTGGCCGCCGGATACGGCGTGATCACGCCCACGCGCGGGTCGATCAGCGGCTTGAGGATGCCGAGCATCTGCTCGCTGGCGGCGTTGCGCACATTGAAGACCCGTGTGGCCACACCGTCACTGGCCTTGCCCTGTTTGCCGGCATGCTCCACCGGCACCGGTTCCAGTCGCGCCGCTTGGTCGGGGACGATCTTCACGCTGCCGTTGGGCAGGTCGACGGTAGCGAAGCCCTGGGCGCGCAGTTGCGCCAGGAAGATGTCGTAGATGGCCTCGGCATCGTGGCGGTCCACAGTGCGCACCGTGACCTTGCCGGTGACCCGTGGATCGACGATGAAGGTGGTGCCGGTGATGCGCGAGACGCTGTCGATGAACTCGCCCATGTCAGTGTCGACGAAGTTCACCTCGTACTGCGGCACGCCGTCATCGTCCACCTCCGGCGCCTCGGCCCACACCGAAGCACACCACAGGCCCAGGCTCAGCACGCTGGCCACACAGTATCTTGCGATCATCGCTCACCCTTGCCGCTTGAAGCCGGTCACGGCAGGCCGTGGCGGCCAGGGCAGGCGCTCACGCCGCCCCTGGTTGTCGAAAATCAGGCCATCGGCGTCGATGGCCTGCAACACGATCCCCGGCGCCAGGCGCTGGCCACGACCGAGGGTGCGCACCTGCTGACCGAAGCGCAGCACCACCACGCTGGCCGACAGTGGCTCGGCCTTGAGCCCACCCAGGTACTGCAACGGCAGGCGCGTCAGCGGGATACCCCCCTGCTTCGCCGGCGCGTGCCAGTGGCCGGCGAGCAGGCCCGGCAGTTCGCTGGGTGACTGGCGCACGGCAGTCACAGGCTGCGGCTCGCGGCTCAGTTGCAACAGGCACTGGGCCGCGAGCCAACCGGCGAGGGTCAGCAGCACGACGCTGGTCAGTCGCGGGCGTAGGCTCACGCGACGTCCTGACGGGGGTGCCAGCCCGGGTGGCCCTGGACATAGCGCATCTGCGGCAACTGCTGCGGTGCCAACTGCCAGTCCGGCGTCTGCCGCGCCAGCCAGGCCTCGACCTTCTGCCACAGCGGCTCGCCGGCCTGGGCGTCGAAATGCAGGCCGAAGGTGCGGCACAGGCCCTGCACCGTCGTCAGCCCGGCGATGCGTTTGCCCGAAGGGCTGTAGCTGACCTGCCAGGCCTGCCCCTGCCAACGCGGCAGATCCTGGCTGTTGTCCAAGAGCAGCGGGTCGCCGAACAACTGCTCGGCGGCGTTTTCCAGCACCTGTTCCACCTGGCGCGCCGGTGCCTCGACCACGGGCGCCGGGTAACCTCCGGTGAGACTGATCAGGTGCTCGCGAGTGATCGCCTGGCCGGCGCCCAGGGGACAGTCGTAACGCAAGCCGGGCAACAGCACCGGCATGCTCGAATCGTCGGCCAGGGCCTGGTGCAGCAGGCGGTCCCAACTGCCACCGCGGGTGTCGCGCCGCCACAGGGCTTGAGGCGCGCGGGCCAGCGGCTGGTCGAGCCAGGCGGCGTGACCGGCGCGCTGTTGTTCGAGCGCGGCGCGTAACTGATGGGCCCGGGCCTGGGCGGCAGCATTCAACTGGTTGAAGAAGGTGGGGATGAAGCGGGCGTCGAAGCGCCACTCGCCGGCCTGCTGCCGGCATTGCAGGCGGTAGACGCCGCTGGCGCGACACCCGGCGAACAGCACGGGTACCTGACGGCCGGACGCTTGCGTCACCTTCACCGGGGCAGGCCACAGGTCCTGGCCACGGGCGCAGAGCATCACGTCGATCTGACCGATCCGTTCGGCCAGCCACAGACCTGGGCCGGTGCCGACATCGGCCAGCGCAATCACCAGATCCGCCTCGCGCCGGGCCTGCTCGAAGCTGGGCAGCAGCGATTGATACCACTGTTTGAGCGAGGCTTTCTGATCCTGGGCGTAGGGATCCGTCACGCCGACCACGGCAATCCGTGCGCCGCCGCGCTGGAAGATCCGCAGCGGCGCCAGGCCCAGTGCGCTGGCCTGCTCGGCCGCGAGGCCGGCACCTAGGGTCACGGCCGAGGATTGTCGATACAGCGCCGCGCAGCGTTGAGGCCACAGCACGCGTTCATCGCTGCTCACCCGCACGTCGCTGGCCAGCAGGCGACTGCCCTGCACGCCGCTTTCGCCCTGGGTGAGATAGGCCAGGCCGCTGCCGTTCCAGCCCTGGCCGTTTTCCAGGGTCAGGCAGCGCTCGTCGCCGGCTTCGCGGCGCAGTTGCTCCAGCAACGCGGCAAGCACCGCATAACCGCCCGATGGGGTCTGACCGGCTTGATCGGCGTCGAGCAACGGCGCCAGTTCGGCATGACCGCTGCTGGCCTGGCGACCGGTCATCCACGGTGCGCGGCCCAGATGGCTGACCGGCCCCAGGCGGGTCGCCGGCACCACCGGCAGACTTGGCTCGCGGGCATCGAGGGTATCGGCGACGTACAACAGCTCCACCGAAGCCTCACGGCTGCGCGGTCCTGGGAATGCCGAGCAGGCGCCGAGCAAAGGTGCCAAGGCCCCGACACCCATCCACCCCATGACTTCGCGCCTGCCCATACTGCTTGCCATCGACACCGTCATCCTCGACCCACTTCATGTTGGGCCACGGATATTGGGCAGGCTGCGTGACAGTTTGATGGCAGAAATCGGACAGGCCTGGCGAAACGGTTAGACAAATCTTGTTACTAATAGCGCCAGGTTTTAAGCGGTCATTAACATTTCTGCCAATGAATCATCACACTTGCCGCCTAGAGTCGCGGTTCCCTCTGTTCAACCACTACAAGGAACCCCTGATGAGTCGAGAAAGCGGCGACAACCTGGACCGGAACCCCAGCAGCAACCTGCCGATGGCCAGCGTGATGGATGCCTACCTCAGCCGTCGCACGGTGATGCGCGGCAGCCTCGGTGCGGCCATCGCGATGATCGCAGGAACCGGCCTGACCGCCTGCTTCGACGGGGGTGGCGGCAGCTCCCACCATGACGCGCCGACCACTCCGCCGCCGACCACCGAACCCCCGGCCAAGCTCAAGCTGGGCTTCCAGTCGATCGCCGGCTCGCGCACCGACGCCTGCGTGGTCGCCGCTGGCTACAGCGCTTATGTGATCGCGCCGTGGGGCACCCCTCTCAACAGCAATGGCAACCCGTGGAAGTCCGACGGCAGCAACACCTCGACCGACCAGGCCAATGCCATGGGCATGAACCATGACGGCATGCACTTCTTCCCCATCAATGGCAGCTCCGACGACGGTCTGCTGGCGATCAACTTCGAGTACATCGAAACCGACGCCTTGCACCCGAACGGTCCGACCGTGGATGCCGCCGGCAAGCGGCCGGTGGAGGAAGTGCGCAAGGAGATCAACGCCCATGGCGCCGGCGTGGTGCGCTTGAGCAAAGTCAACGGGCGCTGGCAGGTGGTGCAGAACGACCCGCTCAACCGTCGCTTCACCACCGCCTCGCTGATGGATATCGCCGGGCCGATGCGCGGCACCGATCACGTCAAGACCAAGTTCTCGCCGACCGGCACCCAGGCCCGTGGCACCAACAACAACTGCGGCAACGGCTACACCCCGTGGGGCACTTACCTGACCTGCGAGGAAAACTGGCCGGGCATTTTCGTCAACAAGGCCACGCGTCCGGCCGATCAGGTGCGCATCGGCGTCAGTGCCACGCGAGGCCAGTACCGCTGGGAAACCGCTGCGGGCGATGCCAGTGAAGTGCAGGACGAATTCACCCGCTTCGATGTCACCCCGACTGGCGCCAGCGCCACCGACGACTACCGCAACGAAGCCAGCACCTATGGCTATATCGTCGAGATCGACCCCTACAACAGCGCCACCCTGGCGGTGAAGCGCACCGCCTTGGGCCGCTTCCGCCACGAGGGCTGCTGCCCGGGACTGCCGGTGGCCGGTAAGCCGCTGGTGTGGTACACCGGCGACGACTCGAACAACGAGTACCTGTACAAGTTCGTCTCCGAGGCGGTCTGGGATCCGGCGGACGCCAAGCCCGCCGACCGCCTGGCCACCGGTGCCAAGTACCTGGACAAGGGTAAGCTCTACGTGGCGCGCTTCAATGCCGACGGTTCGGGTGTCTGGCTGCTGCTGGACGTGGCCACGCCAACCATCGCTGGCAGCACCTTGGGCGCGCAGTTCGGCGACCTGCCGGGCATCATCCTCAACACCCGTGGCGCAGCGGACGCGGTGGGCGCGACGCCCATGGACCGTCCGGAATGGACTGCGGTCAACCCGCTCAATGGCGACGCCTACCTGACCTTGACCAACAACAGCGCGCGTACTGCGGCCAAGGTCGATGCGGCCAACCCGCGGGGGCCGAACCGTCATGGGCACATCATTCGCTGGCACGACAGCGATGATCACCAGCGTTTCACCTGGGATATCTTCGTGTTCGGCGCCAATGCGGGCGGGGCACCTGAGATCAACCGGTCCGGGCTGACCGAACTGAACCAGTTCGCCAGTCCTGACGGCATGAGCTTCGATAGCCGGGGGGTGTTGTGGTTCGAGACCGATAACGGTGAGAGCAGTGTCACCAGTTACACCAACGATCAACTGCTGGCGGTGATTCCGACTGACCTGGTTGATGCGGCGGGTAAGCAGGTGCCGGTCAATGCGCAGAACCAGGTGGACTTGCGGCGGTTCTTCGTTGGGCCCAATGGGTGTGAGGTGACGGGGATTACCTTTACGCCGGATAACAAGACGTTGTTCATCAATATTCAGCATCCGGGGAATTGGCCTTATACCGATAAGGCGACCGATGTGACGCCGGCGGGGGGAAGGTTCGGCCGCGGGCTTCTACGGTGGTGATTCAGCGGGATGATGGGGGGGTGATTGGGACGGCTTGAGGTTTCTGGGGTTTGGGGTTTCTGGGTTTCTGGGTTTCTGGGTTTGGGGGTGATTATCCGTTGGCTTTGGTGAGGCTGAATCACCTTTTCGCCCTTACGGCGACCCTCTTTTTTTCTTGGAAAAAAGAGGGGCAAAAACCGCTTGCTCCCGCATACGGCCCCTGCGCTGCGCACAGGGGTTCCCTCGCGCCGGCGTCGCTCCGGGAGGACCGCGCTTAGGGGCCGTCCTGGCCCCAAGCGCTTGACGGGCATCCATGCCCGTCACCTCCCTGCGCAACGCCTATGCTCGGCCTCCTGAGGTCGCGGTTGGCGGTGATTGGACTACCGCGCACCAAGATCAAAATCAACGGCAACGGCAACGGCAACGGCAACGGCAACGGCGATTCGATCGCGCAGCGCTCCAGCACATCTGCCCCACCGCCCTGCTTCTAAGCGCGCGCCAGTTCAGACGCCGCCCATCGCGACCTCAGGAGGCCGAGCAGAGGTGGCATGGAGGGGGTTGACGGGCATGGATGCCCGTCAAGCGCTTGGGGCCATGGATGGCCCCTAAGCGCGGTACCCCCGGAATGCCACCGGCGCGAGGGAACCCCGCAGCGCAGCGAAGGGGCCGGATGCGGGAGCAAGCGGTTTTTGCCTACTTTTTTCCAAGAAAAAAAGTAGGTCGCCGTAAGGGCGAAAAGGTGACTAAGCCTCACCAAAAAATCCGGATATTCACCCAAAACCACCTCCCAGAAATCCCCCAACCAGAGAAAACGAAAAAGCCCCACACAAGGCGGGGCTCTTCGTTTACAGCAAGGTGGGGAGGACCTTACATCATGCCGCCCATACCACCCATGCCACCCATATCCGGCATGCCACCACCGGCCGGCTTGTCTTCCGGCAGATCAGCAACCATCGCCTCGGTAGTGATCATCAGACCACCGATCGAAGCAGCCGCTTGCAGGGCCGAACGAGTCACCTTGGCAGGATCCAGAATACCCATCTCGATCATGTCGCCGTACTCGCCAGTCGCAGCGTTGTAGCCGTAGTTACCCGAACCCTGCTTGACCTTGTCGGCCACCACGCTCGGCTCGTCACCGGCGTTGGCGGTGATTTGACGCAGCGGTGCTTCGACAGCGCGACGCAGCAGTGCGATACCAACGTTCTGGTCTTCGTTGTCACCTTTCAGGTCGGCGATCGCAGCCAGGGCGCGAACCAGGGCAACACCGCCGCCAGGCACCACGCCTTCTTCGACGGCAGCACGGGTAGCGTGCAGGGCGTCTTCGACACGGGCCTTCTTCTCTTTCATTTCGACTTCGGTGCCAGCACCGACCTTGATCACGGCAACACCGCCGGCCAGCTTGGCCAGACGCTCTTGCAGCTTCTCACGGTCGTAGTCGGACGAGGTCTCTTCGATCTGCGCACGGATTTGCTTGACGCGTGCTTCGATGTCGCCGTCGACACCCGCACCGTCGATGATGGTGGTGTTTTCCTTGGACAGGATCACGCGCTTGGCGTTACCCAGGTGCTCCAGGGTAGCGGTTTCCAGCGACAGGCCGATTTCTTCGGAGATGACCTGGCCGCCAGTCAGGACAGCGATGTCCTGCAGCATGGCCTTGCGACGGTCGCCGAAGCCTGGGGCCTTGACCGCAGCGACCTTGACGATGCCGCGCATGTTGTTGACCACCAGGGTAGCCAGTGCTTCGCCTTCGACGTCTTCGGCGACGATCAGCAGCGGACGACCCGCTTTGGCCACGGCTTCCAGAACCGGCAGCAGTTCACGGATGTTCGAAATCTTCTTGTCGACCAGCAGCAGCAGCGGGCTGTCCAGCTCGGCGACCATGGTGTCAGGCTTGTTGACGAAGTACGGCGACAGGTAGCCACGGTCGAACTGCATGCCTTCGACGACGGACAGTTCGTTTTCCAGACCCGAACCTTCCTCGACAGTGATCACGCCTTCCTTGCCGACTTTTTCCATGGCTTCGGCGATGATTTCACCGATGGAGTTGTCGGAGTTGGCGGAGATGGTGCCGACCTGAGCGATGGCCTTGGAATCGGCGCATGGCTTGGACAGGTTCTTCAGCTCGGCGACGACGGCGGAAGTGGCCTTGTCGATACCGCGCTTGAGGTCCATCGGGTTCATGCCGGCAGCGACAGCCTTCAGGCCTTCGTTGACGATGGCCTGGGCCAGGACGGTGGCGGTGGTGGTGCCGTCACCGGCCGCATCGTTGGCCTTGGAAGCGACTTCCTTGACCAGTTGCGCGCCCATGTTCTCGAAGGCGTCTTTCAGTTCGATTTCCTTGGCGACCGAAACACCGTCTTTGGTGATGGTCGGCGCGCCGAAGCTCTTGGCCAGGACCACGTTGCGGCCTTTCGGGCCGAGAGTCGCTTTTACCGCGTCAGCCAGAACGTTGACACCAACGAGCATTTTCTTGCGAGCGGAATCGCCGAATTTTACGTCTTTAGCAGCCATGATCGTTTAATCCTTGGAATTCTGTGGAGTAACGGGAAGTCGGGGAAATCAGCCTTCGATGACGGCCAGGATTTCGTTCTCGGCCATGACCAGCAGGTCTTCGCCATCGACTTTCACGGTGTTGCTGCCCGAGTACGGGCCGAAAACCACTTTGTCACCCACTTTCACGGCCAGCGCGCGCACTTCGCCGTTATCCAGGACACGACCGGTGCCAACGGCGACGACTTCGCCACGGTTGGGTTTTTCAGCGGCCGAACCTGGCAGGACGATACCGCCAGCGGTTTTCGATTCTTCTTCGCTGCGACGGATGACGACGCGGTCATGCAGAGGACGAAGCTTCATTGTCGATCTCTCCTAATGTGTGGTTTTCATCGGCCGGTGTGACACCGGCGGGTTGAGCTATCCGGCGTTGCCGGTGGGGGCCCGCACCGGGCGAGCCCCGCATGTCATGTCTGGTGTCGCCACCAGAAACCTTGCGGTGACCACTACATGAGGCCGCGCAGTTCGATTACAAGGGTGAAGCTGGAAATTTTTTTCTCCCAGCCGCCTATAAATGAACAAGCCCGCGCCACCGAAATGGCACGGGCTTGATAGACAGGGCCTGGTTACTGATCGCGGCGCTCGTACTCGCCCTCGATGACATTGGGGCGATGACCGCCATCACGCGGCTGCCCATGCAGCGGGTCATCCTGGAACGCACGCTGGCGGGTGGCCTGGGCCTCGGCACGCTGGCGCAGTTTGCGCGCCGCCAGATGGCGAGTGAAGGGCAGCAAGCACAGCAGACCCAGCACGTCGCTGATGAAACCCGGCAGCAGCAGCAAGCCACCACCGACCGCCAGCATCATGCCCTGGAACATGTCTTCGGCAGGCAACTCGCCACGCTGCAGGCTCTCACGGGCACGCAGCGCCGTGGCCAGGCCCGCGATGCGCATCACCAGCAGCCCCAGGGCCGAACCGGCAACGATCAGCAGCAAGGCTGGGAAGAAGCCAATCGCGGCGCTGACTTTGACGAAGACGAACAACTCCAGCACCGGAAAAATCAGGAACAGCAATAGAAAAGCACGCATCAAGGATTCCTCGACGGAAGTGAACCTTCCAGTAAGACCATCAGATGGATGCCGATGCTGCGGATTTCAACCCCGATTCATTTCGTAAACCGGCCAGCGGTCAGCACGCGCCAGCAAAACCAAGGCTTCGCGTACTTGTGTCGGCGTATTGCAAATGCTGGGAAACGCCAGCCAATGGACTGCATGGCCGATGCGCAGGTGCAGCCCTTCGCTGTCGATGCCCACCAGTTCGGCAGGCACACGGCGCGGCAGGCCACAGAGCTCGACATAATGCGCGATGGCGCTGGCATGATCGCTGTTCATGTGCGCAATCATGCTGGCCTCGACCGCGCCCGCGAAGGGGTTGGCCAGGGTCACCTGATCGAGCCAGTGAATGGCACCAAAGCCACCGATGTAGCGGTGACGCACCGGCTCCAGCACCCAGAAATCGAAGTCGTGGGCCTTGTGGTAGTCGCTGGCATCGGGGAAGTAGCGGTAGTAGCGGTCGGCAGCAGCCTCGATGGCTGCCGACTCGACCAGCTTGCGCGCCTCGGCCATCACCGTCAGGCGCCCCACGGCCTGCACATCCTCGGCCTCGCGCTCGCCCACCAGCAGCGAGCACTTGGGGTCTTGCTGCAGGTTATGGGTGTGCTGGGCAATGCGGCTGATCAAGAGCAGCGGCCGCCCTTGCTCATCAAGGCAGTAAGGCACCACCGAACCGAAGGGAAAGCCGGGCATGGACTTGGACAGGGTCGACAGCACGCCGCGGTATTCCTTGAGCAGCAGCTCCCGAGCGGGTCGAATGGCATGGGTACTCACAGCGGATCTCCTTGGCAGTCAGCTACGGAAAGCAGCTGCAAGCTATTAGCTACAAGCGGCAAGAAAAAGCAAGCGTGGGACGTGCCTCGGCGGCACCTCCCACCATTCTTCTTGCCGCTTGTGGCTTGCCGCTGCCTTACCAGGCGACGCCGAAGCCTGCGGTGTAGCGGGTCTTGTCCAGGTCGCTGTCGCGGGTGCCGCGGATCAAGTCTTTCTCGGCCTTGAGGTTGAGGGAGGCCCAATCGGTGACCTTGTAGCGCAGGCCCATTTCGGCATCCAGCGAGTAATCGGCCACCGAACCGATCGGCTTGCCAAGCTCGCCGTTGGTGAAGAACTCGACCTTCTTGCCGATCAGGTAGCGGTTGTAGTCCCACTTCACGGCGGCGGAATAGAAGTTGTCCTTGCCGCCGTCGCTGTACTCGTAGTCGGTGCGGTTGATCAGCGTTCCGAGCGAGAAGGCGCCCAGTTCGTTGTCCCAGAACTGATAGCCCGGGCCGGTACCGACCGTGCGCTGGCGCGCCAAGTCTTCGATCATGTCGCGCTTGTACTCCAGTCGACCCTGCCAGAACCACTTCTCGGTGAGGAAGCGGTCCAGCGCGTACTCGGCGCTCCAGTTGTTGGTGGTGGTGACGTCGTCCTTGGTTTCGCGGTTGTACTCGCCTTCGGCGGTGTGCCGCCAGCGGCCGTGACGGGCGGTGGTCTTGAAGTCGATGTCGTAGTCGTCGGTGTTCTTCTCGGCGCGCTTGTAGTCCAGCGCCAGGTCGACGTTGCCCTTCCACATGAAGTCTTCCACCAGCGGGCGCGGCTTCATGATCTGCTCGATGCTGGCGAGCTCGACGGTCTTGGGCGCCTCGCCGTTGGCCAGGATCACCTTGCCGGACTCGGCAGGCTTGAGCGACTTGGCTTTCTCGCCGGTCTCGGCATCCTGCTTGACCAGCAACTCCTGGTCGCTTTCCAGGGTCTTGATCTGCTTCCAGTCCAAGGCAATGTTGCCGCCATAAGGCGTCTGCAGTAGCAATTTGCCGCCATCGAAGACCTTGATCTTGCCGGTCAGGCGGTCACCGTTTTTCATCCAAACGGTATCGGCCAGGACGGGCGCTGAAAGGGAAGCGGCGAAGAGGCACAGCAGGGCTCTAGAATACATAGGCAAATTTGCGTTCGATTGACTGGAAACGTCGGGCATTATCCAGATACCCGAGATCGGAGCAAGGAAAGACCAGACCTATGCCTACGAGTTCAATTCTCATTTCGCTCGTTCATTTGGGTGCTTTCCTTCCCAACCCAGGAATAGCCTGATGTTGGAACAATCGATTCCGCACAATGGGGCCCCTCAAGTCCGACGAACGGCACTCTATGTGGTGCTCGATCAAGTGCCCGCAGGCAAGGTGGTCAGCTACGGCCAGTTGGCGGAAATGGCCGGTCTGGGGCGAGCGGCGCGCTGGGTCGGGCGTACCTTGGGCCAGTTGCCGAGCGACACGCGTCTGCCCTGGCACCGCGTGCTGGGCGCCGGCGGACGACTGAGCCTGGCACCGGGCACCCCCTCTGGCGACGAGCAGCGCGCCAGGCTGCGCGCAGAGGGCGTGAATGTCGCCAACAATCGCGTGGATATGTCGCGCCATGGCTGGCGCCCGATGGAGCACAGCGGTTAGAGTGCGCGCTTTGTTTTCGCAAATTTGAGGCAGATGTTGGCCCATGCCCCGTAAAACCTGGCGCGCTGCGCTCGCTGCCTATGCCAGCCCGTCAACGCTGGTGCTGTTGTTGCTCGGCTTTGCCGCTGGCCTGCCCTACATGCTGGTGTTTTCCACGCTCTCGGTGTGGCTGCGCGAAGCGGGAGTCGCCCGCGAAACCATCGGCTACGCCAGCCTGATCGGTCTGGCCTATGCCTTCAAGTGGGTCTGGTCACCGCTGCTGGACCAATGGCGTCTGCCGGTACTGGGCGGCATGGGCCGACGTCGCTCCTGGTTGTTGCTGTCACAAGTGCTGGTGGTGGTGGGGTTGATGGGCATGGGCCTGTGCGACCCGCAGAAGCACCTGTCTTGGCTGATTGCCCTGGCGGTGCTGGTGGCGTTCGCCTCGGCCACCCAGGACATCGCCGTCGATGCCTACCGCCTGGAAATCGCCGACGACCAGCGCCAGGCCGCCTTGGCGGCCAGCTACATGGCCGGCTATCGGGTCGCTGCACTGCTGGCCACCGCAGGCGCGCTGTTCTTCGCCGAGTGGTTCGGCTCCACCGGTTTCAGTTATCTGCACAAAGCCTGGACCGGCACCTATGTCCTGTTCGGCGTGCTCATGCTGCCCGCGCTGTTCACCACCTTGGTGATGCGCGAACCGGCGGTGCCGCTGCGCACCCAACTGTCGGCCGCGCGCTATGGCCTGATGCACCAGTTGGCCTCGGTGTTCGTGCTGATCATCCTGTTGGTGTCGGTACCGGCAAGCTTCACCCAGATGTTCAACACCGACTGGGCCAGCGTGGTGTTCGGCAATGCGACGATGCTCGACCTGCTGCGCGAAGACCGTGCCTTCCTGCGCCTGATCCTCTACGCGCTGCTGACCTGGGCCTGTCTGTCGTCCATGGGCCGGCGTGGCCTGGCGCCGGTGCTGACGCCGGTCAACGACTTCATCGTCCGCTACCGCTGGCAGGCCCTGCTGTTGCTGGGGCTGATCGCTACCTATCGAATGTCGGACACGGTGATGGGCGTGATGGCCAACGTGTTCTACATCGACATGGGCTTCACCAAGGATCAGATCGCCAGCGTGAGCAAGATCTTCGGCCTGATCATGACCTTGGTGGGTGCTGGCGTCGGCGGGCTGCTGATCGTGCGCTTCGGCATCTTGCCGATCCTGTTCATCGGCGGCATCGCCTCGGCGGCCACCAACATCCTGTTCGTGATGTTGGCCGACATGGGACCGAACCTGGAGATGCTGGTGGTGACCATCTCGCTGGACAACTTCAGCTCAGGGATGGCCACCTCGGCCTTCGTCGCCTACCTGTCGAGCCTGACCAACCTGAAGTTCTCTGCCACCCAATACGCGCTGCTGAGCTCGATCATGCTGCTGCTGCCACGCCTGATCGGCGGCTACTCGGGCGTGATGGTGGAGAAGTTCGGTTACCACAACTTCTTCATCATCACCGCCCTGTTGGGCGTGCCGACGCTGATCCTGATTGCCCTGCACTGGCATCAGGAGATCAAACGCGGCAAGCAGGTCGAGGCGCAAACCCAGACGAGCGAGCAGCCCTGATCGATCGCCGCGCCGGCCCCGGCAGGCGCGGCGCCGCGCAGCAGCGATCGATTCACGCGCGCCTCAACCCGCGACGACCCCTTCCCCGCCCCGCCCGCCAACGATGAACCACAGCGGCCAGATCGCCAGTGCACCGGCGATCCCCGCCGCCAGCGCGAAGTGCAGCAAGCTGGCGCCGGCGCCGATCATCGCCAGCAACGCGCCGCCGAGCCCCAGCAGGGCGATGGTGATCATGCCCAGCATGGCCGAGACCAGCCCCTTGCTCTGCTCGCTGGCAAACAGCGTCATGCGGTACAGCACCGCGTTGGCCACACCCAGGCCTAATGCGTACAGCGACATGCCGGCCACTACGCTGATCACCGTCGGTCGTAGCCAGGTCGCCAGCACCAGCAACCCCAGACCCGCCAGGTAAGGCCACAGCGCACCGCGCACCAATGCGGGTAGCGGGTAACGGTCGGCAATCCGGTTGATGATCAGATTGCCCAGGATCAACCCGCCGAACACTGGCAATTGCCACAGGGCGTAATCCAGAGTGCTCAGCCCTTCGTCATGGATCAGCAGCACCGGCGACAAGCCGATCCAGCCAATCAGTGGCAGCCCCACCAGACCCAATGCCGCGCTGCCAGCAACGAACTGACGGTTCTTCAGCAGTTGCCCGTAGCCGGCCAGCAGCGGCAGCAGATGGATCGGCGTGAACGCCAGGCGCGAGCCATCGCGACGTTCCACGCCCAAGGTTTCGGGCATCAGCCGGTACAACAATCCCCAGCACAGCAAGGCACCGACGGCGAAGGCCACGAACAGCCAGCGCCAGTCCAGCCATTGCAGCAGCAAGGTGCCGACCAGCGGTCCGAGCAACGGCGATAGCAGGGCGATGTTGGCCAGCAGCGCCATCATCCGCACCGCGTCCGCCTCGCTGAAGGCTTCGTTCAGCGCCGGATAGCTCACCGTCACCACGAAGCCCAGGCCGATGCCCTGCAGCAGGCGCAGCAGGTTGAACAGACCAATGTCCTGGACCCAGAAGGTCGCCAGGCAGGCAATGCCGAAGAAAATGCAGCCACCCAGCAGCAGCGGGCGACGGCCATAGCGGTCGGCCAAGGGTCCGATCAGCCATTGCAGCAGCACGCCGCCGAGCAGGTAGAGGTTCAGCGCATGGGGAATGAACTCGGGACTGGCCTGCAGGTGGTCGACCACCACCGGCATGGCCGGCATCACGGCGTCGCTGGCCAGGTAGGTGAGCAACTCGAACAGCGCCAGGGTGAGGCCGAAGAGCAGCGCGCGCAGAGGGGTGATGTACAGCAGTGGTTTCATGGTCGGGTATCGCGGCAAGGCAAAGGGAGGGCCAGGGTATATGCCATAAACGGCGGGCCAGTGTTGTGAGCAAGTGTAAAGGTGCTATTCGCTGACCGTGCTGAGACGGCAAAAGGCCGCACTTGCTGGGGAAAACTCCCTGCAAGCGCGGCCCTTTGCCGCTGCGAAGTCGGCTATGCGCCGGCCTTGGAGACGCGCTTATTGCGCAGCCGCCTCCTGCACCACGCGAACCACCCGCTGCGGGAACGGGATGTCGATGCCTTCGGCCTTGAGTCGGTCACGGGCCTGCTCGTTGAGCATGAACATCATGTCCCAGTAGTCGGAGGTCTTGGTCCACAGGCGCAACGACACGGTGATCGAACTGTCGCCCAGGTTCGACACCACCGCCACCGGCGCAGGATCGGCCAGTACGCGCGGATCCTTGGCCAGTTCCAGCAACACATTGCGCGCTTTCTGCAGGTCGGCTTCGTAATCGACGCCGACATCGAACACCACCTTGCGCGTCGGCTGGCGGTTGGTGTTGGTGATGATGCCGTTGGACAGACTGCCGTTGGGCAGGATCACCGTCTTGTTGTCACCGGTGCGCAGCACGGTATGGAAGATCTGGATGCTGTCGACGGTGCCGCTGACGCCCTGGGCTTCGATCCAGTCGCCGATGCGGAACGGTCTGAACAGCAGGATCAGCACGCCGCCGGCGAAGTTCGCCAGGCTGCCCTGCAGCGCCAGACCGATGGCCAGTACCGCACCCCCCATGGCAGCGACGAACGAGGTGGTTTCGATGCCGATCATCGAGGCCACGCTGATCGCCAGCATCACTTTCAAGGCGATATTGGCCAGGGTGCGAATGAAACCCTGCAAGGCCGGATCGGCGACGCGCAAGCCCACCAGCCGTCCCAGGCGGTCACTGATCTTGCTGGTGACCCACCAGCCGATGGCGAGTGTGAGCAGCGCCAGCAACAGGCGGCTGCCGTAGGCCATGATCAAGGGAATCCAAGTCTGGGACTGGCGAACCAGTTGGTCGACTTCGGCGTTCAAATCCATGTTCTTCTCCTGAATGCCTGACGGCAGGTCTTGAATGAAGCAGGCCGCCGTGCGTCCAGCGGCCCGGAACCGATGGACCGCTCATGCCGCCATCGGGTTCCTGGGAAAAGCCTGATCAATCGCGGAAGTTGTTGTACTGCAACGGCATCTCGAATTCCTTGGTGCGCAGCAGGGCAATGGCTTCCTGCAGGTCGTCACGCTTCTTGCCGGTGATGCGCACCTGCTCGCCCTGGATGGCGGCCTGGACCTTGAGCTTGGCATCCTTGATGGTGGCGACGATCTTTTTCGCCAGGTCCTTGTCGATGCCCTCGCGGAACTTGGCTTCCTGCTTCTTCTCCTTACCGGAGGCGTAGGGGTCTTGGGTTTCCAGGCACTTCACGTCGATCTTGCGCTTGACCAGTGCCAAGCGGAGGATCTCCAGCATGGCCTCGAGCTGGAACTCCTCCTCAGCAGTCAGCAGTATGGTCTGATCTTTGTCCTTGAACTCGAAGGTGCCCTTGCCCTTGAGGTCGTAGCGGCGGTCCAGATCCTTGATAGCGTTGTCGACCGCGTTCTTCACTTCGTGCTTGTCCAGTTCCGATACCACGTCGAACGACGGCATGGGTGTTCTCCATAAAAAAGCGCGCTCGATGCGAAGATGGAGCGCGTCGGGTTTGACGGTTAAAATGCCCGCTCATTATAACGGGTTGCGAAACGCAGATGAGCAGCACCTGGCACATTCTCGGCGCCGGCAGCCTCGGTAGCCTCTGGGCCTGCCGCCTGGCGCGGGCGGGCAAAGCCGTTCAGTTGCTGCTGCGCGACCACCAGCGCCTGGCCGCCTACCGGGCCGCCGGTGGGCTGACGCTGGTCGAAGCGCAGCAGACCACCTCGTTTGCCATTCCCGCGCAGCGTTGCGACGACAGCGGCCCGATCCATCGTGTGCTGGTGGCCTGCAAAGCCTATGACGCCGCGGCTGCCGTCGCCCGCATCGCCCCACGGCTGGCGAGCGACGCGCAGTTGATCCTGTTGCAGAACGGCCTGGGCAGCCAGGACGAGGTGGCTGCGCTGGTCCCCCAGGCGCGTTGCATTTTCGCTTCCAGCACCGAAGGCGCGTACCGTGAGCAGGACTGGCAGGTGCGCTTCGCCGGCCAAGGCTTCAACTGGCTGGGCGACCCGCTGAATCCAGCCCAACCGGACTGGTTCGGCGACCTGCAAGACGCCGGCATCCCCGCCGAGTGGACCGTGGACATCCTCACTCGCCTGTGGCGCAAGCTGGCCCTGAACTGCGCGATCAACCCGCTGACAGTGCTGCACGACTGCGCCAACGGCGGCCTGCTCGGGCACCTGGACGCAATCGACAGCCTGTGCCGGGAGCTCGGCGAGTTGCTCGAACAGGCCGGCCAACCCCAGGCCGCGCAGGATCTGGCCGAGGATGTGCAGCGGGTGATCCTGGCCACCGCTGCCAACTATTCTTCCATGTACCAGGACGTGCAGGCCGGACGCCGCACCGAGGTGCACTACCTGCTCGGGTACGTCTGCCGTGTCGCCAAGCGCCATGCCGTGGCGACACCTGCCCTGGAACGCCTGCACCAGCGGCTGGTCGATAAGCTGCAGGCGCGCAACCTGCCCTGCGACTGACGTCGCCCACCCTTCCACACGGACCTTGCCATGACCTTGCGCCAACGCCTGGAAAACCTCCCGGTCGGGCAGAAACTGCTGGCCGCGCTGCTGGTGCTTTTGGTGACCATTCTGCTGGTAGCCAACCTGGCCTTCATCAGCGCCGCCTACTGGATCACCCAGGACAGCATGGGCCCGCAAGCCCTGCAGACCATTGGCCGCCTGGTGGCCAATCCACAGCTTTCGGCGCAGGCCAGCGAATCCGCGGAGGACGCCCACGCCCTGCTCAAGGAATTGGACAGCTACACGCCACTGCGCGCCGCGGCCGTCTACGGCAGCGATGGCAAGCTGCTCGCCCAGCTCCAGCATGGCCAAGCGTTGAGCATGCCCAAGCGCTACCGCAACATCGACGGCTGGCGCCTGACCGAATTTCGCAATACCCAGTTGATCGCCCTGCCGCGCCCCGGCAACCCGCCCGCGCACTTGCTGCTGGTGGCCAGCAGCGAGCTGCCGATGGCCTTCTACACCGGCACCTTGTCGGCGAGCCTGGCGATCCTGGTGTTCAGCGTGCTGCTGTGGGTGGTCATCGCCCGGCAGATCAAACGCCTGATCACCCAGCCGATCAACCGTCTGGAAGAGTTGTCGCGCCAGGTCACCCGCGAAGAGAGCTACGCCCTGCGCGCCCAGCGCGGCAACGACGACGAGATCGGCAGCCTGGCCGCGGCCTTCAATACCATGCTGTCGCGCATCGAGGCGCGCGAAGACCAGCTCAAGCGTGCCCGCGACGAGTTCCAGTCGGCCTATGACCAAGCCCAGGGCCTGGCTGAGGAAACCCGCCACACCAACCGCAAGCTGGAGCTGGAAGTGCAGGTGCGCAGCAAGATCGAGAAGAAGCTCACCGGCTTTCAGAACTACCTCAACAGCATCATCGACTCCATGCCTTCGGCGCTTATCGCCCTCGACGAACAGCTCTACGTCACCCAGTGGAACCAGGAGGCCACGGCGCTCTCCGGCACGCCCCTGCACCAGGCGCTGAACCAGCCGATCTTCATCGCCTTCGAGCCACTCAAGCCGTTCCTGCCGCAACTCAAGGACACCGTGCAGAAGCACCGGGTGGCCAAGATCGACCGGGTCACCTGGCCCAAGGACGACGAGCCGCGCCACTACGCCCTGACCTTCTATCCCCTGACCGGCGGCGGCGGACGCGGCGTAGTGATCCGAATCGACGACATCACCCAGCGCCTGTCGTTGGAGGAAATGATGGTGCAATCGGAAAAGATGCTCTCGGTGGGCGGTCTGGCGGCGGGCATGGCGCACGAGATCAACAACCCGCTTGGCGCGATCCTGCACAACGTGCAGAACATCCGCCGGCGATTGTCGCCGGAGTTGCCGCGCAATCAGCAGCAGGCCGAGGAGTTGGGCATCGAACTGGCTACCGTCAACCGCTACCTGGACAGCCGCGAGGTGCCGCAACTGCTCGAAGGTATTCGTCAGGCAGGCGCGCGCGCAGCGAAGATCGTCACCCACATGCTCAGTTTCAGCCGCCGCAGCGATCGACAACTGGCGCCCTGCGACCTGCCCGCCCTGATCGACCAAGCGCTGGAAATTGCCGGCAACGACTTCGACCTGACCGGCGGCTTCGACTTCAAGGGCCAGGCCATCGTCCGCCAGTTCGATCCCGAGTTGGGGCCAGTACCGTGCACAGCGAACGAACTGGAGCAGGTGCTGCTCAACCTGCTGAAGAACGCCGCGCAGGCCATTCACCAGCGCCCGGCGCCCAGCGAGCCGGGGCGCATCGTGTTGCGCACACGGCTCAATCCCCCGTGGGCCGAGATCCAGGTGGAAGACAACGGCGTGGGCATGCCCGAGTCGGTGCGCAAGCGCACTTTCGAGCCGTTCTTCACCACCAAGGAGATCGGCCAGGGTACGGGCCTGGGACTGTCGGTGTCGTACTTCATCATCACCAACAACCACAAGGGGCAGATGGAGGTGCACTCCACCCCGGGCCAGGGCACCTGTTTCACCCTCCGCCTGCCCCTCAGTCAAGCGGGCGCGCACCGCTCGCAGCAGACGGAGGCATGACATGGGCTATCGCCTGTCGAAGATCTACACCCGCACCGGTGACCAGGGCGAAACGGGCCTGGGCGATGGCCGCCGCGTGCCCAAGGACCACCCGCGCATCGAGGCCATCGGCGAGGTGGACATGCTCAACAGCCAGTTGGGCCTGCTGCTGGCGGGACTGGCCGAACACGGATTGGTCGAACTGAGCGAGGTGCTCGAACCTTGCCAGCACCGGCTGTTCGACCTCGGTGGCGAACTGGCGATGCCCAGTTACCAGGCGCTGAACCAAGCGGAGGTGGGCCGACTTGAAGCGGCCATCGACCGTTGGAACGACGAACTGGGACCGTTGAAGAACTTCATCCTGCCCAGCGGCTCGGCCTTGGTGGCCCAGGCCCACGTGTGCCGGGCGCAGGCCCGTAGCGCCGAGCGGCGGTGTCAGCAGCTCAACGCCCTGGAGCCGTTGGAAGGGGTGGGGTTGGCGTACATCAATCGGCTGTCCGATCTGCTGTTCGTGGCGGCAAGGATTATCGGAAGACGCCAGGGTGTTGCTGAGGTGCTGTGGCAGGCGGCGGAGAAACCGCAGGGCTAGACGGGCGGCGGCAGCACGCGGGCCGCATCGCGGCCCTGCCCTGCTGCACCAGAGCCAAACGCGTCAGACCTCAGGCCAGAACGCCCGAATGCCTGCAACGCCCTGCCCACCCACCTGCCAGGCACGCGCTCGGTCCTCAGGACCGACGCCACCCAACAGAAACACCGGATGCTCGAACCCAGCGATCAACCGCTGCGCTTCGCCCCAACCGATTGGCGTCGCGTCGGGGTGCGTTTGCGTCGGCTGCACGGGCGACAGGGTGACGAAGTCCACCCCCATCTGCCGCGCCAGCTCCAGCTCCTCGGCGCCATGGCACGAGGCCGCCAGCCAACGGTCGGTGGGAAACGGACGACCTTTGGCGGCGTACTTGCGCAACTGCGCCGCAGTCAGGTGCCAACCAGCGGAAGGAAAGTCGCCCAGCCACTCCAACGGCCCCTTGAGCATCAACTGCGCCTTGCCCGCGCACAGTCCTACCGCATCTACCGCCACATCGCGGTACTGCGGGTCGTACATGTCCGGGGCACGCAGTTGAATCAAGCGGATGCCATCAGCCACCGCCTTCTGGATACCGCGCAGCAGTTGCGGTGTTTCCAGGCCGTCCGGGGTGATCAGATAGCGGTCGGGCAACCGCGCTGCAGCGACGATCGGTGTGTTGGCCTCGGGGAAGCTGTACTGCGGCAACTCGCGCGGCGACACCCAGGCCAGCGGCTGGCCCTCGGCACCGTGGGGCTGGCCGCTGAACGCGGTGACCTCACGCACATCCAGCAGCACTTGCTTGTCCGGATAATCGTGACTGACCTGGATCAGCGGACGCGAAGCGCCGACTTCGATGCCCAGTTCCTCGCGCAGCTCACGGGCCAGCGCCGTCTCGACGTCTTCACCCGATTCGACCTTGCCACCGGGAAACTCCCACAAGCCGCCCTGATGCTGGGAGTCGGCACGCCGGGCGATCAGGATGCGGCCATCCTCGCCGCGAATCACGGCTGCCGCGACATGCACCCGCTTCATCCGACACGCTCCGCCAGACCGGCTTGCTGCCAGGCCTGGAAGGCGGGCCAGTTGTAGATCGTCTCGATGTAGGCCGCAGCCTCCGCCGGCACAGCCACGCGATAGGTGCGCAAACGCACGGCCACCGGGGCGAAGAAGGCATCGGCCAGGCTCGCACGACCGAACAGGAAGGGACCGCTGTCCTTGGCCACCAGGCGGCACTCGGACCACAGCGCGACCATGCGGTCGATGTCGGTCTGCACGTCGAGCGGCACACTGTCCAACGCCTGATTGCGCGACAGGTCGAACGGCATGGCACCGCGCAAGGCGAAGAAGCCACTGTGCATCTGCGCACAGGCCGAGCGGGCCTGAGCGCGCGCGGCCACGTCCGCCGGCCACAACTGCGCCTGGGGATGCTGTTCGTTGAGGTACTCGGCGATGGCCAGGGAGTCGGCGATGGTGCCGTGTTCGGTCTTGAGTACGGGTACTTTACCCGTGGCCGAGTAGGCCAGAAGACGCGTGGAGGTATCGGCCTGGTTAAGTTTGACGAGCGTTTCCTCATAAGGCACGCCGGCCAGTTCCAGAGCCAGCGCACCGCGCAGGGACCAGGAGGAATACAGCTTGTCGCCGATGATCAGGTGATAGTTCATGGGGTCGGCTCCATCGATCGGAAGAGGTGGGGCCGCCCTGCGGCCCCGGGTGTATCAGGTACGGTACTCGGCGTTGATCTTCACGTACTCGTGGGACAGGTCAGTGGTCCAGATCGTCTCGCTGCACTGGCCCCGGCCCAGCTCGATACGGATGGTGATCTCTTCCTGAGCCATCACCGCCGAGCCCTGCTCCTCGGTGTAGCTCGGGCTGCGCCCCCCCTGGCTGGCGATGCACACGTCCCCCAGGTAGACATCGATCAAGCTCACGTCCAACTGCGGTACCCCCGCACGGCCGACGGCCGCGAGAATGCGCCCCCAGTTCGGATCGGAGGCGAACAGCGCGGTCTTGATCAGCGGCGAGTGGGCCACGGCATAACCGACGTCCAGGCACTCCTGGTGATTACCGCCGCCGTTGACCTGCACGGTGACGAACTTGGTCGCCCCTTCGCCGTCGCGCACGATGGCCTGCGCCACCTCCATGCACACCTCGAATACCGCCTGCTTCAGCGCCTCGAACAGCGCGCCGCTGGCCTGCGTGACCTCCGGCAGGTCGGCCTGACCAGTGGCGATCAGCATGCAGCAGTCGTTGGTCGAGGTATCACCATCGATGGTGATGCGGTTGAACGACTTGTTGGCGCCGTCGAGCATCAGGTCCTTGAGTACGGCCGGGGCGACCTTGGCGTCGGTGGCGATGTAGCCGAGCATGGTGGCCATGTTCGGGCGGATCATGCCCGCGCCTTTGCTGATCCCGGTGACGGTGACGGTCACGCCGTCATGCTGGAACTGGCGGCTGGCCCCCTTGGGCAAGGTGTCGGTGGTCATGATGCCGGTGGCGGCTTCAGCCCAGTTGTTTTCCGACAGATCGTCCAGCGCCGCCTGCAAGGCGCCCTCGATCTTCTCGACCGGCAGCGGCTCGCCGATCACACCGGTCGAGAATGGCAGCACCGCTTCGGCAGGCACGCCCGCCAGCTCAGCGAGCTTGGCGCAGGTGCGCTCGGCAGCGGCCAGCCCCAGCGCGCCGGTACCGGCGTTGGCGTTGCCGGTGTTGGTCAGCAGGTAGCGCACAGGACCGTGGACACGTTGCTTGGAGAGGATCACCGGCGCCGCGCAGAAGGCGTTGAGGGTGAACACGCCGGCCACGCTGGAGCCTTCGGCGCAGCGCATGACCACCACATCCTTGCGTCCGGGGCGCTTGATGCCCGCCGAGGCGATGCCGAGTTCGAAACCGGGAACCGGGTGCAGGGTAGGCAGGGGACCGAGACCGACAGCCATTGGAACGCTCCTTGGAAATGAATGGATTGCGAAAAGCAGGGCCGCTTTGCGCCCCATCGCGGCACAAGGCCGCTCCTACAGTGAGTTGAAATACCTGTAGAAGCGGCCTTGTGCCGCGATGGGGCGCGAAAGCGGCCCCGGATGTTACGTCACCGCGAGAGGATCAGATCACTCGATCTGGCCGTGGCAATGCTTGAACTTCTTGCCCGAGCCACACCAGCACGGCTCGTTGCGACCCAGCTTCTGCTCGTTGCGAACCGGCATGGCAGCCACGGCAACCTCAGCGCCCTCTTCGCTCAACGGCTCGCTTTCCAGGCCTGGCGCAGGCGCATGCTGGAACTGCATGCGGCTGGCCAGTTCTTCGGCTTCACGGCGCAGGCGGGCCTCTTCCTCGACTGGATCTTCGCGGCGCACCTGAACGTGGGACAGCACACGGATGGTGTCGCGCTTGATCGACTCCAGCAACTCCTGGAACAGAGTGAACGACTCGCGCTTGTACTCCTGCTTCGGGTTCTTCTGGGCGTAGCCGCGCAGGTGGATACCGTGACGCAGGTGGTCCATGGTCGACAGGTGGTCTTTCCACAGGTCATCCACCACGCGCAGCAGGATCTGCTTCTCGAAGGTGCGCAGGGCGTCGATCCCGGCCTGGTCTTCCTTCTCGGTGTAGGCGGTGGTGATTTCGTTCAGCAGCTTCTCGCGCAGGGTTTCCTCGTAGAGGTGATCGTCCTCGTCGAGCCACTGCTGGATCGGCAGCTTCATGGCGAAGTCACTGGACAGCGACGCTTCCAGACCGGCGACATCCCATTGCTCAGGCAGCGATTGCGGCGGAATGTGCTGGCTGATGGTAGCGTCCAGCACTTCCTTGCGGAATTCGCCGATGGTGTCGCCGATATTCTCGGCGGCCAGCAGGCTGTTACGCATGTGGTAGATGACCTTGCGCTGCTCGTTGGCCACGTCGTCGTATTCGAGCAGTTGCTTGCGGATGTCGAAGTTACGGCCTTCGACCTTGCGCTGCGCCTTCTCGATGGCGTTGGTGACCATGCGATGCTCGATGGCTTCGCCGGACTGCATGCCCAGGGCCTTCATGAAGTTCTTCACCCGATCGGAGGCAAAGATACGCATCAGGCTGTCTTCCAGCGACAGGTAGAAACGGCTGGAACCGGCGTCGCCCTGACGACCAGCACGGCCGCGCAACTGGTTGTCGATGCGGCGCGACTCGTGGCGCTCGGAAGCGATCACGTGCAGGCCACCGGCTTCCAGCACCTGCTGGTGACGCTTCTGCCAGTCGGTCTTGATGTGGGCGATCTGCTCTTCGGTGGGGTTGTCCAGGGCGGCGACTTCGGCCTCCCAGTTACCGCCCAGCAGAATGTCGGTACCGCGACCGGCCATGTTGGTGGCGATGGTCAGCGCACCCGGCGCACCGGCCTGGGCGATGATCTCGGCTTCCTTCTCGTGGTACTTGGCGTTCAGAACCTTGTGCTCGATGCCTTCCTTGTGCAGCAGGTTGGACATGTGCTCGGAGGTCTCGATGGTCGCAGTACCGACCAGTACGGGACGGCCCTTGGCCATGCTCTCCTTGATGTCGGTGATGATCGCCGCGTATTTCTCCTCGGCGGTCAGGTACACCAGGTCGTTGAAGTCCTTGCGCGCCAACGGCTTGTTCGGCGGGATGACCATCACGTTGAGGCTGTAGATCTGGGCGAACTCGAACGCTTCGGTGTCGGCGGTACCGGTCATGCCGGACAGCTTGGTGTACAGACGGAAGTAGTTCTGGAAGGTGGTCGAAGCCAGGGTCTGGCTCTCGGCCTGGATGTTCAGGTTTTCCTTCGCCTCGATGGCCTGGTGCAGGCCTTCGGACAGGCGGCGACCCGGCATGGTCCGGCCGGTGTGTTCGTCGATCAGCAGGATCTGACCGTCCTGGACGATGTACTCGACGTTGCGGTGGAACAGCTTGTGGGCACGCAGACCGGCGTAGACGTGGGTCAGCAGGCCCAGGTTGTGCGCCGAGTACAGGCTCTCGCCCTCGGCCAGCAGGCCGACCTGGGTGAGCATTTCCTCGATGAACTGGTGACCGGCTTCGTTGAGCTCGACCTGGCGGCTCTTCTCGTCGATGGTGAAGTGACCTTCCTGGGTCACCTGGCCTTCGACCTCCTCGATGTGCTGCTTCAGGCGCGGGATCAGGCGGTTGATCTCGGTGTACAGCTTGGAGCTGTCTTCGGCCTGGCCGGAAATGATCAGCGGGGTACGCGCTTCGTCGATGAGGATCGAGTCCACTTCGTCGATGACCGCGAAGTTCAGCTCACGCTGGAACTTCTCGTCCTGGCTGAAGGCCATGTTGTCGCGCAGGTAGTCGAAGCCGAATTCGTTGTTGGTGCCGTAGGTGATGTCGGCCGCGTAGGCGGCGCGCTTTTCTTCCGGCGGCTGGAAGGCCGAGACGATGCCGATGGTCAGGCCGAGGAACTCGTACAGCGGACGCATCCAGTTGGCGTCGCGACGGGCGAGGTAGTCGTTGACCGTGACCACGTGCACGCCTTTGCCGGACAGCGCGTTGAGGTACACCGCCAGGGTGCCGACGAGGGTCTTGCCCTCACCGGTACGCATCTCGGCGATCATGCCCTCGTGCAGGGTCATGCCGCCGATCAACTGGACGTCGAAGTGGCGCATGCCCATGACGCGCTTACCGGCCTCACGGGCCACGGCGAAGGCTTCGGGCAGCAGTTGGTCGAGGGTTTCGCCTTTGGCCAGGCGCTCTTTGAACTCTGCGGTCTTGCCGCGCAGTTGTTCGTCGGAGAGGGCCACCATCTTCTCTTCGAAGGCATTGACGGCACTCACCGTCTTGAGCATGCGCTTGATCTCACGCTCGTTCTTGCTTCCAAAAAGTTTTTTCAACAAAGGCGCAAACATATCGGCTGGTTCTTCCACACTTAGGGATGGAGGGCGGCCCCGAGAGTCGCCCGTGCAGCCCTTGGGCCGCATGCGAACGAGCATTCTACCCGGAAACGATGGTGAGGAAAGTGGTGGATTTCCACGATGCTGGCACAGCGCTTTTAGCGGGGCTTACCTAACATAGGGATATTTTTTCCAAGTTCAAGGCGCCAGATCATGAAAGCTGCGATTGCCGACCCTGCCCCCGCGCATCGGTGCGCTGAGGCACGCCGCACAACGGCGGCGATGCCATCTGTTAGACTGCCGATCTTGTAACCTCGTGCGTACCCCGATGGCCTATAAACCGCCTTCTGCCCAGCCCCCCGCCGCCCTGCTGCGCCAGGCCAGGCCACTGCGTCTGCTGCTCAACCAGGCCGAGCGCCTGGAGCATCTGCAGCGCCTGGTGGAAAGCCAACTGCAGCCGGCCGCCCGCGAGCATTGCCATGTCGCCTCGTGGCGCGATGGTTGCCTGCTGCTGGTGGTCACCGACGGGCACTGGGCGACCCGCCTGCGCTATCAACACAAACGGCTGCTGACGGCCCTGCGCGGCATGGACGCCTTCGGCAACCTGCAGCGCATTCGCTTCCAGGTACAGCCGCCGGTCGCGGCGCCGAAACGACCGATACACGCCAGTGAGTTATCGCCCCAGGCCGCGCAGAGCCTGCGCGAAACCGCCGAAGCCATCGAAGACCCGAAACTGCGCGCAGCGCTCGAGCGTCTGGCCGCCCATGCGCCAGACAACAGCTGATCGCAGAATGAAAAAAGGCCACCCGAAGGTGGCCTCAATGAACTAGAGAGTGTTCGAACTTACACGGCCGCAACAGGGCGCATGTAGGAGATCGGTGCCGTGCTGGCATCTTCGAAGGTGACCACTTCCCAGGCATCGGTTTCGGCGATCAGCTTGCGCAACAGTTGGTTGTTCAGCGCGTGTCCGGACTTGTAGCCCTTGAACTCGCCGATCAGGCTGTTGCCCAGCAGGTAGAGATCGCCGATGGCGTCGAGGATCTTGTGCTTGACGAATTCGTCTTCGTAACGAAGGCCGTCCTCGTTGAGCACACCGGTCTCGTCGACCACGATGGCGTTCTCGACGCTGCCACCGAGCGCCAAATTATGCTGGCGCAGGTACTCGATGTCGCGCATGAAGCCGAAGGTGCGTGCGCGGCTGACTTCCTTGACGAAAGACGTGCTGGAGAAGTCGACGCTGGCGCTCTGGGTCCGGTTGCGCAGGACCGGATGGTCGAAGTCGATCTCGAAGCTCACCTTGAACCCGTCGAAGGGCATGAAGGTGGCGCGCTTGTCGCCCTCCTCCACGGTCACTTCGCGCAGGATGCGGATGAACTTCTTGGCGGCGTCCTGTTCTTCCAGGCCGGCGGATTGAATCAGGAATACGAAGGGTCCGGCGCTGCCATCCATGATCGGCACTTCCGAGGCGGAGAGCTCGACGTAGGCGTTATCGATGCCCAGGCCCGCCATGGCGGAGAGCAGGTGCTCGACCGTATCGACCTTGATGTCACCGTTGACCAGCGTCGTCGACATGGTGGTCTCGCCGACGTTGGCCGCACGTGCCGGGATCTCGACCACAGGGTCAAGGTCGGCACGGCGGAAGACGATGCCGCTATCCACCGGTGCCGGCTTCAGAGTCAGGTAGACCTTCTCTCCGGAGTGCAGGCCGACACCTGTGGCACGAATGGTATTCTTCAGGGTGCGTTGTTTGATCATGGCATTGGCCGCTTTAGCGCTAATTGCGAATTGGTATCAACAAAGGCTGGGAATGATAGCAGACCCGGCCTTTGCTGAACACCAATCACCCTCATAGCCCTGATAAATTCCATCAATCGGCCTGGCGACGCAGGAAGGCCGGGATGTCCAGGTAATCCAGATCGTCCTGTGGGTTGAGTTTGGCCGCAGCGGCAGCACCGGCGTGAGCCTGGTTGCGCATCACGGTCGGACGCTCCAGCTCACGGTAATTGACCGATGGCTGTTCTGGACGCACGGGTGCCGGATTGGAGGCTTCGTACACCTGTTGCGCGGTCTGCAGGGTGTTGTCCACCACTTTGACCGGCTTCTCGATACGCGCACCCAGGCCAGTAGCGACCACGGTGACGTGCAGCTCGTCGCGCATGTCCGGATCGATCACGGTACCGACCTTGACCATTGCGTGGTCGGAGGCGAAGGCTTCGATGATGCTACCCACATCGGAGTACTCACCCAGCGACAGGTCAGGACCTGCGGTGATGTTCACCAGGATGCCGCGGGCGCCCTGCAGGTTGACGTCTTCGAGCAGCGGGTTGCGGATCGCCGCTTCGGTGGCCTCGCGGGCACGGTTCGGACCGCTGGCGCAGCCGGTACCCATCATGGCCATACCCATTTCGCCCATCACGGTGCGCACGTCGGCAAAGTCGACGTTGATCATGCCGGGACGCTTGATGATGTCGGAAATACCGCGCACGGCACCGGCGAGCACATCGTCCGCCTTGGCGAACGCCGACAGCAAGCTGGCGTCCTTGCCCAGGATGGTCAGCAGCTTCTCGTTGGGAATGGTGATCAACGAGTCGACGCTTTCAGCCAGCATGCGAATGCCTTCGTCGGCGATCTGCATGCGCTTGCGGCCTTCGAACGGGAACGGACGGGTCACCACTGCGACGGTGAGAATGCCCATTTCCTTCGCCACTTCGGCGATGATCGGCGCTGCACCGGTACCGGTACCGCCGCCCATGCCGGTGGTGATGAACACCATGTTGGTGCCCTGCAGGACTTCGGCAATGCGCTCACGGTCTTCCAGCGCGGCCTGACGACCGACTTCCGGATTGGCACCTGCGCCCAGGCCCTTGGTAACGCCGGTACCCAGTTGCAGGATGGTGCGTGCACCGATGCTCTTGAGCGCCTGTGCATCGGTGTTGGCGCAGATGAACTCCACGCCCTCGATGTTGCTTTTGACCATGTGGTTGACGGCGTTGCCACCACCACCACCGACGCCGATCACTTTGATGACCGGGCTTTGCGGGACGTTGTCTACGAGCTCGAACATTTTCCCTCTCCTTACAGTTCTCTAGTTTTTTAGCGCCTACCACTACTGCTTTGAAACTTAGAAATTGCCTTGGACCCAGCGCTTGAAGCGCTCAAGCACCGGGGCCTTCGGTTCATCGCCATAGCTGTTGCTGCTGCTGTTGCCGGTCAGGGGCAGGTCCTCGGTCTGCTTGTGCAGGCCGTAGGTGAGCAGTCCCACGCCGGTTGAATAGATCGGGTTGCGCACCACATCGCTCAGCCCCCGAACGCTGTGCGGCACGCCAAGGCGTACCGGCATGTGGAAAATTTCTTCGGCCAGCTCCACCGCGCCTTCCATCTTCGCGGTACCGCCGGTGAGGACGATGCCGGCCGGCACCAGGTCTTCGTAGCCACTGCGGCGCAGCTCGGCCTGAATCAGGGTGAACAGCTCGTCGTAACGCGGCTCGACCACCTCGGCCAGGGCCTGGCGCGACAGTTCGCGCGGCGGACGATCGCCGACGCTCGGCACCTTGATGGTTTCGCCGGCACCCGCCAGCTTGGCCAGGGCACAGGCGTAGCGGATCTTGATTTCCTCGGCGTACTGCGTCGGTGTGCGCAGGGCCATGGCGATGTCGTTGGTGACTTGGTCGCCTGCAATCGGAATCACGGCGGTGTGACGAATCGCGCCTTCGGTGAAGATGGCGATGTCGGTGGTGCCGCCGCCGATGTCCACCAGGCACACGCCCAGTTCCTTCTCGTCGTCGGTCAGCACCGAGTAGGCCGAGGCCAGTTGCTCGAGGATGATGTCGTCGATTTCCAGGCCACAGCGGCGCACGCACTTCTCGATGTTCTGCGCTGCGTTGACCGCGCAGGTGACCACGTGGACCTTGGCCTCCAGGCGTACGCCGGACATGCCCAGGGGCTCACGCACGCCTTCCTGGTTATCGATCACGTAGTCTTGCGGCAAGGTGTGCAGCACGCGCTGGTCGGCAGGAATGGCCACGGCCTGGGCGGCGTCGAGTACGCGCTCCAGGTCGGCGACGCTGACCTCGCGGTCGCGGATGGCGACGATACCGTGGGAGTTCAGGCTGCGGATGTGATTGCCGGCCACGCCGACGAACGCCGAGTGGATGCGGCAGCCCGCCATCAACTGCGCCTCTTCCACCGCGCGCTGGATCGACTGCACGGTCGATTCGATGTTCACCACCACACCTTTCTTCAGGCCGCGGGACGGATGAGTACCGATCCCGACGATCTCCAGGGTGCCGTCCGCCGCCACTTCGCCCACCAGGGCGACGACCTTGGAGGTGCCGATGTCCAGCCCGACGATCATTTTGCCGCTATGCGCGTTTGCCATGGTCCTGCCTCTCTCTAATTCTTCGCAACGGCGGGTTGGGCCGTCGTCGGTGCAATCGGTTCCCGCCAGCCAACGGCTAATCCGTTGGCGTACCGCAGATCGACGCGGGCGATGTTGGCGATCTGCTCTTTGAGTGTCTTGTCGTAAATGGCAATGAACCGGCGCATCTTCTCCACCAGATGATCGCGTCCCAGCAGCAGCTCGATGCCTGGACCGGTGCTACCCGCACCCGTGGTCAGGAACCAGCTGCCTCGCTCGCGCAGCTCCAGGCGAGCGATGGAGAACCCGAGGGGACGCAGCATCTGGCTCAGTACCTGATACTGCTGCATGACTTGTTGCTGAGCGCGCTGCGGGCCGAACAACTGCGGCAGGTGCTCATAGTTGGCCAGCTCGCGCGGGGTGAAGGCCTGGCCCTGGTTGTTGAGCAAGGCCTCGTCGCCCCAGCGCGCGACAGGCAGTTGTTCCTCGAGGCGAATCACCACCTCGTTGGGCCAGACCCGACGCACTTCGGCGTGGGCGATCCACGGCATCTGCTCGAGCTCGGTGCGCATCGCCGGCAGGTCGACGCTGAAGAAGCTCGCCGCCACGTAGGGCGCAATACGCTGCTGTACCGCCTGCTGGCTGATGTAGCTGAGGTCGCCCTGCACGGCGATCTTGGTGATCGGCCGGTCGGCATAGGGCATCAGCCTGATCGCCCCCTCATAGGCGCCGAAACCGGCCGCCACCAGCAGCACCGGCCACAGCAGGCGCTTGAGGCCTCCGAAGTTCGGCCGAGGCAGGCGCGCCGATACGGGCTCGTCGGCCACCAGTCGGCTGGCACCGCGCGGCACCGGCTTGCTACGGCCGGTCACGGGTTGCTGCTGACGTATCATTGCGCCTTGCATGGTGATTAACCTCGCGTCGCTACGCTGTCGGCCAGGATCGCCAGCACCAGTTGCTGGAAGTCCAGTCCGGCCGCGCGGGCCGCCATGGGCACCAGGCTATGATCGGTCATGCCCGGTGCGGTATTGACTTCGAGCAGCCAGAACCGGCCCTGCTCATCCTGCATCACGTCCAGACGGCCCCAACCCTCGATGCCGATGGCATCGCAGGCGCGCGCGGTCAGGTCGATCAGTTCCTGTTCCTTGTGGCGGTCCAGCCCGCACGGAATGCGGTACTGAGTGTCGTTGGCGACGTACTTGGCGTCGTAGTCGTAGAACACATGCGGGGTACCCAGCGCGATCGGTGGCAGCACTTGGCCGCGCAGCACCGCGATGGTGAACTCCGGGCCGTGGATCCACTGCTCCACCAACACTTGAGAATCGTAGCGAGCGGCGTCCTGCCAGGCAGCGACCAGTTCCTCAACGTTGTTCACCTTGGCCATGCCGATGCTCGAACCTTCATGGGCAGGTTTGACGATCAGCGGGAAGCCCAGTTCCTTGCCTGCTTCGACACAGTCGTTTTCAGTGCTGAGCACGGCGTGACGCGGGGTCGGAATGCCCAGGCTCTGCCACACCTGCTTGGTGCGCAGTTTGTCCATGGCCAGTGCCGAAGCCAGGATGCCGCTACCGGTATAAGGAATGCCCAGGCACTCCAGCAGGCCTTGCATGCTGCCGTCTTCGCCGCCACGGCCATGAAGAATGATGAACGCGCGGTCGATCCGCTCGTGCTGCAAGCGCTCGAGCAGGTCGTCGCCGACATCGATGGCCACCACGTCCACACCCGCTGCCGTCAGCGCCTCGATCACCGCAGCGCCGGATTTCAGCGATACCTCGCGCTCGGCGCTTTTGCCCCCGTAGAGCACGGCCACCCGGCCGAAGGCCTTGATGTCGAGGGTGGAGTGCAGTTTGTCGTACGCGGTACTCACAGCGATTTCTCCTGCTGGGCGACGGCGCCAGCAAACAACGGGCTTTTCATCAGTTGTGGCGCCAGGCCGCCGACATCGCCGGCGCCCTGGCAGATCAGGATGTCACCGGCGCGCAGCAGCGGCTTGACCAGGGGCGCGAGTTCGGCGCCGCGCTCGATGTAGATCGGATCGAGCTTGCCGCGCTGGCGGATGCTGTGGCACAGCTGACGGCTGTCGGCGCCCGGAATCGGCTCTTCACCGGCCGGGTACACCTCCATCAACAGCAGCACGTTGGCATCGCCCAGCACCTGCACGAAATCGTCGTACAAATCGCGGGTCCGGCTGTAGCGGTGCGGCTGGTAGACGATCACCAGGCGCCGGCTCGGCCAGCCACCACGCACGGCCTTGATCACGGCCGCCACTTCGGTCGGGTGATGACCATAGTCGTCGACCAGCATCACGCTGCCACCTTCGACCGGCAGTTCGCCGTATACCTGGAAGCGTCGCCCAACGCCCTGGAAACCCGACAAGCCCTGGACGATGGCCTCGTCGCTGATGCCCTCGTCGGTGGCGATGGCGATGGTGGCCAGCGCATTGAGCACGTTGTGGTTGCCGGGCATGTTCACCGACACCTCCAACGGCTCGCGGTCGCGGCGCAGCACGGTGAAGTGGGTCTGCATGCCCTGCTGGCGGACGTTGATGGCGCGAATGTCGGCCTCGTCGCTGAAACCGTAGGTGACGGTCGGACGTTTGACCTGGGGCAGGATTTCACGCACCACCGGATCGTCCAGGCACATCACCGCCAGACCGTAGAACGGCAGGTTGTGCAGGAACTCGACGAAGGTCTTCTTCAGCTTGTTGAAGTCACCTTCGTAGGTCGCCATATGGTCGGCGTCGATGTTGGTGACCACCGCAACCATCGGTTGCAGGTGCAGGAAGCTGGCATCGCTTTCATCGGCCTCGGCGATCAGGTAGCGGCTGGTGCCCAGTTGCGCATTGGTGCCGGCGGCGGTCAGGCGGCCCCCGATGACGAACGTGGGGTCCAGGCCACCGGCTGCGAACACCGACGCCAGCAGGCTGGTGGTCGTGGTCTTGCCATGGGTGCCAGCCACGGCGATGCCGTGACGATAGCGCATCAGTTCGGCGAGCATCTCGGCGCGTGGCACTACCGGAATACGACGTTCCAGGGCAGTGGCGACCTCCGGGTTGGCCGGATTGATGGCGCTGGACACCACCAGCACGTCGGCGGTGGCCGCGTTTTCGGCGCGGTGACCCACGAAAATCTCGGCGCCGAAGGACTCCAGGCGCTGGGTGACCGGCGAGGCCTTGAGGTCCGAGCCGGATACTTCGTAGCCCAGGTTCAGCAGTACTTCGGCGATCCCGCACATGCCCACGCCGCCGATACCGACGAAGTGGATACGGCGGATGCGGCCCATCTTGGGTTGCGGCATGGCTTTCTGGCTTTCAACCATGGGCCACCTCCAGACAGATGTCGACTACGGTGCTGGTTGCGGCAGGTTTGGCCAGGCGGCGAGCGGTGCCGGCCATGGTGTCGAGTTTCTCGGGTTGCATCAGCACCTCGTTCAGGCGTTCAGCGAGCTGCGCTGCGCCAGTTGTCGCTTGTGGCAGCAGGAAGGCGGCGCCTTCCCGAGCCAGGTATTGGGCGTTGTGGGTCTGGTGGTCGTCGATGGCGTGGGGCAAAGGCACCAGCATCGAAGGCAGGCCCGCCGCCGCGAGTTCGCTGACGGTCAGGGCTCCGGCCCGACACACCACCATGTCTGCCCAGCCGTAGGCATGGGCCATGTCCTTGATGAAGGGCTCCACCTGGGCGTCGATCCCGGCCTCGCGATAACGCTCGGCGGTGACCTCGGCGTGTTGCTTGCCGGCCTGGTGGAACACCTCGGGACGAAGGTCGACGGACACTTCGGACAGGGCCTTAGGCAGCAATTTGTTCAATGGTTCCGCACCCAGGCTACCGCCGAGCACCAACAGCCGTGCGCGGCGCTCGGCCAGGGGCAGGCGTGGCGACTCCAGGAACAGTTCGCGGCGTACCGGATTACCGGTGGTGCGGCGTTTCTCGCTGGCCTCGAAGGTGTCGGGGAAGGCTTCGCAGACCCGCGCAGCCAATGGCACAAGCAAGCGGTTGGCGGTACCAGCGCGGGCGTTCTGCTCGTGGATCACCAGCGGCACGCCGCACAACCGCGCGGCGACGCCGCCGGGGCCTGTGACATAGCCACCGAAACCGAGCACGCACACCGGTTGCAGTTCGCGGATGATGCGCCGTGCCTGCAACACGGCCTTGACCAAGGTGAACGGCGCCTTGAGCAGGGACAGCTTGCCCTTGCCGCGCAGACCGCTGACCTGGATCAGGTGCAGCGGCAGGCCAGCCTGCGGCACCAGCTCGTTCTCGATGCCGCGAGGGGTGCCCAACCAATGCACGCTGTAGCCACGGGCCTGGAATTCACGCGCGCAGGCCAGCGCCGGGAACACGTGCCCGCCAGTGCCACCGGCCATGATCAAGACGTTCTTGCCGTCAGCGCCCATGACTGGTCTCCTCGGCAAAATCGCTTTCCTTGAACTCGTGCTCTTCGCTGCCCAGGTGCGTTCGGCTCTCCCATTCGATGCGCAGCAGCAGCCCTACGCAGGCGCAGCAGATGACCAGCGAACTGCCCCCGTAACTGAGGAACGGCAGGGTCAGGCCTTTGGTAGGCAGCAGACCGACGTTCACACCGATGTTGATGAGGAACTGGCCGATCCACAGGAACGCCAGGCCGAATGCCATGTAGGCGGCGAAGAATTGCTTGGCCTTCTCGGCCCACAGACCGATGTAGAGGGCGCGAATGGTGACGAACACGAACAGCGCCACGGTGCACAGCGAGCCAACCACACCCAGTTCCTCGGCCAGTACCGAGAACACGAAGTCGGTGTGCGCTTCGGGCAGGTAGAACTGTTTCTGCACGCTGTTGCCAAGGCCCACGCCCAGCCACTCGCCGCGACCGAAAGCGATCAGCGCCTGGGTGAGCTGGTAACCGGAACCGAACTGATCGGACCAGGGGTCAGTGAAGGTGATCAGACGCGCCATCCGATAAGGCTGAGCCTGCACCAGGACGAACACCGCGACCACCGCCAGTACCACCATCAGCGAGAAGCGGAACAACCCCACCCCACCTAAGAACAGCATCGCGGCCGCAGCGCCCATCATCACCACCGTGGCGCCAAAGTCCGGCTCCATCAGCAGCAGGCCGGCCATCGGCAGCAGCACGATGAACGGCTTGAAGAAGCCCATCCAGCTCTCGCGCACTTCGGTCTGCCGGCGTACCAGGTAACCCGCCAGGTAGATCACCACGAACACCTTGGCGATTTCCGATGGCTGTACGTTGAAGAAGCTGAAACCGATCCAGCGCATCGAGCCGTTCACTTCACGGCCAATGCCGGGCACCAGCACCAGCACTAGCAGGCCAAAAGCGCCGATCAGCATCATGAAGCCCATGCGCTGCCAGGTGGCGATCGGCACCATCATCGTCACGCCGCAGGCGCCAAGGCCCAGGGCGACATACACCAGGTGGCGAATCATGTGGTACAGCGGATTGCCCGACTGCACCGCAGCCACTTCCGACGAAGCCGAGGTGATCATCACCAGGCCCAGGCCCAGCAGCGCCAGGCAGCCGGCCAGCAGCGGGAAGTCCAGGTCGATGCCACGCCCGCTGATGAGCGGTGACGGATACGGCTTGATGATGCCGAAAATCATGCCAGCCCCTCCGCTGCCTGGGCGAACAGACGCCCGCGTTCTTCGAAATTCCTGAACATGTCCAGGCTGGCGCACGCAGGCGACAGCAGCACCGCATCGCCCGGCTCGGCGAGTTCAGCGCAGCGCTGCACGGCCTCCTCCAGGCTGGCGACTCGCACCAGCGGCAGCGCGCCTTCAAGCGTCTCGCTCAGGCGTTGGGCATCACGACCCAGCAGCACCACGGCGCGGCAATGCCGGCCGGTCGGCTCGCGCAGGGCGGCGAAATCAGCCCCCTTGCCGTCACCGCCGGCGATCAGGACCAGCTTGCCTTCGATGTCTGCGCCCAGGCCTTCAATGGCCGCCAGCGCGGCACCGACATTGGTGGCCTTGGAATCGTCGTACCAGTTCACACCGTTGCGCTCGCGCACCCATTGGCAGCGATGAGCCAGGCCGGTGAATTCGCGCAGCGCCTCGAGCATCGGCTGGAACGGCAACCCGGCTGCATGACCCAGGGCCAACGCCGCCAGGGCGTTGCTCTGGTTGTGCGCACCGCGGATCTTCAGTTCACGCACAGGCATCAACGATTGAAATTCGAATGCCAGGTACTTCTCGCCATCGGCTTCTCGCAGGCCGAAAGCCTTGAAGTCCGGCGCGTTGAGACCGAATGTCCAGCAGGGACGCCCTTCGACCGGCAGCGGCCGGCTCAAGGCGTCCTGACGGTTCACCACCACCTGGCGAGCACCTCGGAAAATGCGGTGCTTGGCCAAGTGATAGGCCGGCAGACCGCTGTAGCGGTCCATATGGTCTTCGCTGATGTTGAGCACGGTGGCCACTTCAGCGTTGAGCTGATCGGTGGTTTCCAACTGGAAGCTCGACAGCTCCAGCACGTACAACTCGACGCTGTCGTCGAGCAGATCCAGTGCCGGCGTGCCGAGGTTACCGCCGACGGCCACGCGCTTACCGGCCTTGGCGGCCATCTCGCCCACCAGAGTGGTGACCGTGCTCTTGGCGTTGGAACCGCTGATCGCCACGATCGGCGCCTTGGCCTGACGAGCGAACAACTCGATGTCGCCGGACAGCGTCACGCCACGCGCGGCGGCCTGTTGAAGCGCTGGCGTGGACAGGGCCAGGCCGGGGCTTACGTACAAGGTGCTGGCGCGGCACAGGAAGTCGACGTCCAGCTCACCACAGCGTACTTCCACCTGCGGGTAGTCACGGCGCAGGGTGTCCAGTTCCGGCGGTTGCTCGCGGGTGTCGGCGACCGCAAAGGCGATGCCCTGGCCCGCCAGGAAGCGAACCAGGGACATGCCGCTCTTGCCGAGGCCGACAATGATGCGGAATTGGTCGGAAGCGATCAGTGACACGCTCGTTTACCTCAATTTCAGGGTGGCAAGGCCGACCAGCACCAGAATCACGGTGATGATCCAGAATCGGACGATCACCCGCGGCTCGGGCCATCCCTTGAGTTCGAAGTGATGATGAATCGGCGCCATGCGGAACACGCGCTTGCCCGTGAGCTTGAAGGAGGCGACCTGAATCACCACCGACAGGGTTTCCATGACGAACACACCGCCCATGATGAACAGCACGATTTCCTGACGGACGATCACGGCGATGGTGCCCAGCGCAGCGCCCAGCGCCAGCGCGCCGACGTCGCCCATGAACACTTGGGCCGGATAGGTGTTGAACCACAGGAAGCCCAGGCCGGCGCCGATCAGCGCGCCGCAGAACACGATCAGTTCGCCCGAACCCGGCACGTAAGGAATCAGCAGGTACTCGGCGAACTTCACGTTGCCCGACAGGTAGCAGAAGATGCCCAATGCGCCGCCGACCATCACCGTCGGCATGATCGCCAGACCATCGAGGCCATCGGTCAGGTTGACCGCGTTGCTCGAACCGACGATGACGAAGTAGGTGAGGATCACGAAGCCGGCACCCAGCGGGATGGTGAAGTCCTTGAGGAACGGCACAATGAGGGTGGTTTCGACGCTGGTGGGTGCAGTCATGTAGAGGAACACCGCAGCGCCCAGGCCGAATACCGATTGCCAGAAGTATTTCCAGCGGCTTGGCAGCCCCCGGGAATTCTTCTCGATCACCTTGCGGTAATCGTCGACCCAGCCAATGGCGCCGAACAGCAGGGTGACGATCAGCACCACCCACACATAGCGATTGCTCAGGTCCGCCCACAGCAAGGTGCTGATGGCGATGGCCGAGAGGATCAGCGCGCCGCCCATGGTGGGCGTGCCAGATTTGGACAGGTGCGATTGCGGGCCGTCGTTACGCACGGCCTGACCGATCTGGCGAATCTGCAGGGTACGAATCATCCACGGCCCCAGCCACAGCGCCAGGGACAGGGCAGTCAGCACGCCCAGGATCCCGCGCAGGGACAGGTACTGGAAGACCGCGAAGCCCTTGTAGAACTGTTGCAGATACTCAGCCAACAGCAGCAGCATTAATGTTTCTCCCCGCTGGTCTCGCACAGTGCAGCCACGACGTGTTCCATCGCAGCGCTGCGCGAGCCCTTGATCAAGATAGTGGTATCGCCGGCGGACTCGACCTGTACGGCGTCGATCAGCTCGGCTTGTGTGGCGAAATGGCGGCCATGGGCGCCAAATGCCTGGACCGCGTGGGCCATGTTGGTACCGGTGGCGTACAACGCGTCGATCTTGCCCTGCGCGTACTCGCCGACCTGACGGTGGCCTTGCTCGGCCCACTGGCCCAGTTCGCCGATATCCCCGAGCACCAGGACGGTACGGCCGGAAAAGCCGGCGAGTATATCAATGGCCGCGCAGACCGAGGTGGGATTTGCGTTGTAGGTGTCGTCGATCACCCGCACGCCACTCCGGGCAATCTGGGCGACCGAACGGCCCTTGACCGGCTGCACCGCCGCCAGCCCTGCCGCGATGCCCGGCAGGCTCACGCCGACAGCGTGGGCAGCGGCAGCGGCGGCCAGGGCGTTGCTGACGTTGTGCACGCCCAGCAGATTCAGTTGCACCGCTGCGCTGCCCGCCGGGCTGTGCAGGGTGAACGAGGGACAGCCACGGGCATCGCGACCGATGTCGCTGGCGTGGAAGTCGGCGCGCGGGTCGCTCAGGGCGAAGCTCAGCACTTTGTGCTGGCCGGCGCGCGCGTGCCAGATCGGGAACGCCTTGTCGTCCAGGTTGAGCACGGCAGTACCGCCCTCGCCCAGCCCTTCGAGGATTTCGCCCTTGGCCTCGACGATTTTCTCAGGACCGCCGAACTCGCCTACATGGGCGGTGCCGGCATTATTCAGAATCACCACCTGCGGCTGGGTGAGGCCGACGGTGTAGCGAATTTCGCCGATCCGCGAGGCGCCCAGCTCGATCACCGCAGCCGTGTGCTCTGCGGCGATTTCCAACAGGGTCAGCGGTGCGCCGAGGTCGTTGTTCAGGTTGCCGCGGGTCGCGTGCACCGGTCCGCGCGTGCGCAGGACGCACGCGAGCATTTCCTTGACCGTGGTCTTGCCGCTGGAGCCGGTAATGGCCACCACGGGCTTGTCGAAGGCAGCACGGTTCAACGCGCCCAATTGACCCAGTGCCAGACGGCAGTCAGCGACGCGCAACTGCGGCAGGTCGACACCGTCGATTTCACGCTCGACCAGTGCCGCGACTGCGCCCTTGGTTTTGACATCGGCCAGATAATCGTGGCCGTCGAAACGCGGACCAGCCAGCGCAACGAACAGTTGCCCTGGCATCACGCTACGACTGTCGATGCTCACGCCGGTAAAGCTTGCGTCGGCACCGACCAGATGAGCACCCAATGCTGTGGTCAGCTGGCTGAGTGTCATTGGCTTAAGCATGTGGAGCCTCCCAGGCTGAAAGGGCCTTCTCGGCTTCGAGCAAATCGGAGAACGCCAGGCGCTCGCCATTGATCTCTTGGTAGTCCTCGTGCCCCTTGCCCGCCAGCACGATCACGTCGTGCGCAGCGGCGCTGGCGATCAAATGGGCAATGGCCTGGCCACGACCGCCCATGAACTCGACGGCGTCGGCGGCGCGCAGACCGGGGCGGATATCATCGAAGATCCTCAGCGGATCTTCAGTGCGTGGATTGTCGTCGGTGACCAGCACGCGATCGGCCAGGCGCTCGGCCACTTCGGCCATCAGTGGACGCTTGCCGCGGTCACGATCGCCGCCACAGCCGAACAGGCACAGCAGCTGGCCCCGGGCGTGCGGACGCAGGGCTTGCAGCACCTGCTCAAGCGCGTCGGGGGTGTGGGCGTAATCGACCACCACCAGCGGCTTCTCGCCGCCGCCCAGGCGCTGCATGCGACCCACCGGGCCCTGCAATTGCGGGATCACCTTGAGGATGTCGTCCAGCGGGTACTCCAGCGCCAGCAGCGTGGCCACTGCCGCCAGCATGTTGCTCAGGTTGAAGCGGCCCAGCAGTTGACTGCGCAGGGTACGCTCGCCTTGGGCAGTGACCAGGATCGCGCGCACGCCATCGTCGTCGAAGCAGGCTTCGCGGCAGTACAACGAGGCGTCCCGGTTTTCCAGGCTATAGCTGAGCAATCGGGTCTCGATATGATCGGCAGCAGGTCGCTGGGCGTAGGCCTTGGCCAGGCGCCGACCGAAGTCGTCGTCCAGATTGACCACCTGACAACGCAGGCTCGGCCAAGCGAACAGCTTGGCCTTGGCCGCCTCATAGGCCTGCATGCTGCCGTGGTAGTCCAGGTGATCGCGCGACAGATTGGTCATCACGGCGATGTCGAACGCCAGCGCGGCCACCCGGCCCTGTTCGAGGGCATGGGAGGACACCTCCATGGCCACGGCCTTGGCGCCCGCTTTCTTCAAGTCGTTGAGCGTCGACTGCACGGCGATGGGGTCTGGCGTGGTCAGTCGGCCGCTTTGCAGCTCACCGTGAAAACCGGTACCCAGGGTGCCGATCAGGCCGCATCGCTGACCCAGCAAGTCGAGCGCCTGGGCCACCAGTTGAGTGACGCTGGTCTTGCCGTTGGTACCAGTGACCCCAATGAGCTCAAGCTGACGGCTCGGCTCACCGTAGAAGCGCCCGGCAATCGACGACAGCTGGCCAATCAGGCCCTTCACTGGAATCAGTGGAACATCGGTCAGCGGCAGTACGGTGGCGCCCTGCTCTTCATAAGCAATGGCGGCTGCGCCACGCGCCAGGGCATCGGCGATATGGACGCGCCCGTCGAGCTTGGCCCCGGGCACCGCCAGGAACAGATCGCCGGGGCGCACGTTACGGCTGTCGAGGGTCAGTTCGCGGATCAGCGGATCGCGGCTGGCGTGGGCGAACAGTTTGCTCAATGGCATCGTCATCAACCACGCCCTCCATTGGCGGACACTGCACTGGCCTGCTGGGCATTGGCCGGCGGCAGGTTGTCAGGCGGCACGTTCATCAACCGCAGGGTGCCGGACATGACCTTGCTGAACACCGGCGCAGATACCAGGCCACCAAAGTAACCGCCCTTGCCCGGCTCGTCGATGACCACGACGATGGCATAGCGCGGGTCGCTCATCGGGCCGAAGCCAGCGAACAGCGAACGGTAGGCGTTTTCGGTGTAGCCCTTGGAGCCCACGGTAGCCTTACGCGCGGTGCCCGACTTGCCGGCCACGTGGTAGAACGGCACCTGGGCACGGAACACGCCGCGCGGGGCTTCGATGACCTGCTGCAGCATGCCTTGGATGGTCTTGGCGGTTTCTTTCGGAATGGCCTGGACGGTGTCGGGCTGTTTGTCGACCTTGAGGATCGACAGCGGCACCATCTTGCCGTCGTTGGCCAATGCGGCGTAGGCATGCACCAGTTGCAGCGCGGTGACCGACACGCCGTAGCCGTACGACAGGGTGGCCGTTTCGGCCTTGCGCCATTCGCGGTGATTGGGCAGGTTGCCGACCCGTTCGCCCGGGAAGCCCAGGCCGGTGTATTGACCCAGGCCGACCTGCGACATCACCCGGTAAATGGCTTCGCCGCCGATGTCGAAGGCGATCTTGCTCATGCCGACGTTACTGGAGTTGATCAGGATGCCGGTGAGGTCGAGGATCGGCCCTTCACTCTTGGACACGTCTTTGATGGTGTAGCGACCGATCTGCAGACTGCCGGGATACACCTCGACCTTGTCGGTCGGCTTCCAGCGGCCGCTTTCCAGCGCCGCACTCATGGAGATCGGCTTGACCGTGGAGCCTGGCTCGAACACGTCGATGATCGCGCGGTTGCGCATGGCTGCCGGGAACATGCTGCGGCGGTTGTTGGGGTTGTAGGTGGGCTGGTTGACCATCGCCAGCACCTCGCCGGTCTTGACGTCCATGATCACCAGACTCCCGGCCTTGGCGTCCTGCTCGGCGATGGCGTTGCGCAGCTCGCGGGTCGCCAGGTATTGCAGGCGCAGGTCGATCGACAACGCCAAGGTCTTGCCGGCCTTGGCGTTCTTGGTCACTTGAATGTCCTTGATCAGCCGTCCGCGACGGTCTTTGATCACTTGTCGCTTGCCTGGCACGCCGGCGAGCCACTCGTCGTAGGCGAGCTCGACACCTTCGCGGCCGTGGTCGTCCAGGTCGGTGAAGCCCACCATGTGCGCGGTCACATCACCTGCTGGGTAGAAGCGACGGAACTCTTCCAGCCCGTATACACCGGGTACTTTCAGGTCGAGCACCTGTTGCCCCTGCTCCGGCGTGAGGCCGCGGACCAGATAGATGAATTCCTTGTTGGCTTGCTGGGTGAGGCGCTCGATCAGTTGCTGCGGGTTCTGCCCGAGCACCGCGGCCAGTTGCGGCCAGCGCTCCTTGGAAGCCTGCATTTCCTTGGGATTGGCCCACAACGTGGTGACCGGCGTACTGACGGCCAGCGGTTCACCGTTGCGGTCGGTAATCAGACCACGGTGTGCGGGAATCGGGATATGACGCAGGCTGCGGGCATCGCCCTGGCCCTTGAGGAAGTCGCGGTCGACCACCTGAAGGTCGATGATGCGCCAACTGATGGCGCCGACCATGAGCGCGAGCAGGCCCACCACGACGCGGAAGCGCCAGGGATACAGTGCCCCCTCGAGCTTCATCATGGCGTCACCATCCGCACTTCGTCGGCATTGGGCACACGCATTTTCAACTGGCCCGACGCCAGGCTCTCGATGCGACTGTGGGCAGTCCAGGTGCTTTGCTCGAGAATCAGCCGGCCCCACTCGGCTTGCGCCTTGTCGCGCTCGCTGAGTTCGTTGTAAAGGGTGTTGAGCAGTTGGCGGTTCCAGTGCGCGCTGTAGGAGACGGCAATGGCCGAGCCCAGCACGCCGACGAACAGCAGCAGCATCAGGAAGCTTCCGCCCGGCAGCGGCTTGGCGAACAGCCGGCTCACCGCAGTTTCTCCGCCACGCGCATGACGGCGCTACGCGCCCGCGGGTTGGCCTTGAGTTCTTCATCGGAGGCGAACTGCGCCTTGCCGATCAGGCGGATCTTCGGTTCGAAGGCCTTGTGCTGAACCGGCAGGTTGCGCGGCAGGTTGTCTGCTTCGCCCTTGACCAGCTTGCGCATGAACAGCTTGACGATGCGGTCTTCGAGCGAATGGAAGCTGATGACCACCAGGCGACCACCCACCTCCAATGCGTCGAGCGCTGCTTCGAGGCCGGCTTCAAGATCGCCCAGTTCGTTGTTGACGTGGATGCGCAGCCCTTGGAAAGCACGCGTGGCCGGGTTCTTGCCCTTCTCCCAGGCGGGGTTGGCGACCTTGAGCACTTCGGCCAGATCGGCGGTGCGGGTGAACGGCTGCTGTTCACGGCGCTGGACCACGGCACGGGCCATGCGCTTGGCGAAGCGCTCTTCGCCGTATTCCTTGAACACCCGGGCAATGTCCTCTTCTGGCGCCGAGGCAATGAATTCGGCGGCGCTGACGCCCTGACCGGGGTTCATGCGCATGTCCAGCGGACCGTCGTTGAGGAAGCTGAAGCCGCGCTCAGGGTCATCCAACTGTGGCGAGGACACGCCCAGATCGAGCAGTACACCACTGACTTTGCCGTGCAGCTCGCGCGTGCGTACTTCATCGCCCATCTCGGCGAAGCTGCGCTGCACAATGACAAAGCGGCCGTCTTCGGCCGCCAGCGCTTGCCCCGTGGCAATCGCTTGTGGATCTTTGTCGAAACCCAGCAGCCGCCCCTGCGGCCCCAGTCGACTGAGCATGAGACGGCTGTGGCCGCCCCGCCCGAACGTGCCGTCCAGATAGCAACCGTCGGCGCGCAAGGCCAGTGCCTCGACAGCTTCGTCGAGCAGGACGGTAATGTGGTTGAAGCCGCTATCTATGGTCACAGGATCAGGTCACGCAGTTCGTCGGGCATGGCGCCCGGTTGTTGGATAGCGGCGAGGTCGGCTGCCGAAACCGCGTTCCAGGCATCCTCATCCCACAGCTGGAATTTGTTCAGTTGCCCCACCAGCATCGCCTTCTTGTCGAGCCGGGCGTACTCACGCAGGCGAGGCGGCACCAGGAAACGACCACTGCCATCGAGCTCCAGGTCCACCGCGTTGCCAATCAGCAGACGCTGCAGGCGACGGTTTTCCTCACGCAACGATGGCAAGGCACGCAACTTGGCTTCTATCTGCTCCCACTCGTCGAGCGGATAAACGCACAGGCAAGGATCTACAGCGTCGATGGTCACGATGAGCTGGCCATTGCAACGCGAATCGAGCTCGTCACGGTACCGGCTCGGCATGGCGAGACGGCCCTTGGCATCGAGACTGACGGCGTTGGCTCCGCGAAACACGGCTGCGATTCCCCACAATGTTATCGTTTTTGTGCCAGAAAACCCACTTCGTCCCACTTTCTGCCACTTGCGCACACTATAGGAATCCGCCCGCCGCACCGTCAAGGCACGTTCATAAGGAAAACCCTTACAGGACCGAGATTTAGCGCAACAAAGGAAGGGGGAAAGACTACCGGGAGACAAAATTGACGGAAAAAATCACGCGCACTCAAATGGATAGAGTGTGAAGTTAAAGTGATTTATTAAGAGTAAGAACTTTTCGGCATTACCACAGGGGATCTGCTATCGATTGCAGCAGAGAAAGGGGAAGGTGGAGAGTCGATCTGTAAGCCGGGTTTTGTCGAGGACAGTCATTCCTCTACGACGGCCATCACTGGACGCCTCTAGCAACCTACCCGGTTCCGACGCGGGCCACGCCATAAGGAACCCTATTTGGTCTTGCTCCGAGTGGGGTTTACCTAGCCACGAACTGTTGCCAGTCGTGCGGTGCGCTCTTACCGCACCTTTTCACCCTTACCGGCACCGAAGTGCTTAGGCGGTTGTTTTCTGTGGCACTTTCCGTAGGCTCACGCCTCCCAGGGGTTACCTGGCACTCTGCCCTGCGGAGCCCGGACTTTCCTCCCCCTACTTTTGCGGAACAAAAGCAGGCAGCGACTGTCCGATCGACTCTCCGCCGACAAGGGTAACGGCAGGCGGGCGCAAGAACAAGCCTTCACTTAAATAATATCATTAAGCCACTACTGGCTTTTTTGTTTATCCAATGCCGCCTGATAAAGAAGATTCTTACGCACGCCGGTAATTTCAGCCGCCAACGCTGCTGCGCGCTTGAGCGGCAACTCTGCCAATAGCAGATCCAATACGCGCTGGGCTTCGCGACTGATGGCCTGCTCGTCCTGAGGCGCCGTCCAGCCTGCCACCAGCACGACGCACTCGCCGCGCTGCTGGTTGGCATCGGCGGCGACGAACTCGCACAGCTCGCCCAACGGCAGCCCCTTGAGCGTCTCGAACGTTTTGGTCAGTTCGCGTGCTAGCAATGCCGGACGCTCATCGCCGAACACCGCCTGCATGTCTTCCAGGCATTCGAGAATCCGGTGCGGCGCTTCGTAGAAGATCAGCGTACGCGGCTCCTCCCGGACCTGTTCGAGGCGAGCGCGACGTCCGGCCGACTTGGCTGGCAGGAAGCCTTCGAAAATGAAACGGTCCGAGGGCAGGCCGGCCGCCGAGAGCGCGGCGATCAGGGCACAGGCGCCCGGCACCGGCACCACCTTGATACCGGCAGCGCGCGCCTGACGCACCAAATGGTAGCCAGGATCGGAAATCAACGGCGTGCCAGCGTCGGACACCAGCGCCACATCATCGCCTGCCAGCAGTCGCGCGATGAAGCGGCTGCCCTCGTCGCGCTCGTTGTGCTCATGGCAGGCGGCCAGGGGAGTATCAATGCCGAAATGCTGCAGCAGGCGTACCGAATGGCGGGTATCCTCGGCGGCGATCAACGCTGCACCGGCCAGCACCTTGAGCGCCCGGGCGCTCATGTCATCGAGGTTGCCGATGGGCGTGGCCACGACGTAGAGCGTCCCGGCGGTAGATTGTGAAACCCCTGCAACATCCGTCACTGCGTGCACCTGTCTTGCCGATCAAAGGCGCCATTGTAGCCCGAGCACTTGCAACAGCGCGCAAACAACTTCGAACTCGGGCCGCGACAAGCGACCTATAGTGAAGCTTCACCGTCAGCGACATCGCGCCCCGGCCAGTGCTTGGGTACAATCGCCCACCTCCTTGATCGAGTAACAGGATCCTTACATGATCGCTTGCCTGCGGCTGCTCTCAGCCTTCTGTCTCGCTGCCCTGCTGGCAGCCTGCGCCAGCTCGCCCTCATCCAGCCTGGGCGAGTTGCCGCGCACCCCGGACGCCAGCATCGAGCAGTTGCTCGAGAAGGCCGCGTCGAGCAAGTCCGCCGAAGACGCCGCACTGCTGCGCCTGAGCGCGGCCGACATGGCCTACCGGCAGAAGGACTTCCCGCGCGCCGCGCGCATCCTCGAACAGGTGCCACTGGACGGTCTCAAGCCTGCCCAGCAAATCTTCGCCAGCACCCTCGCTGCCGAACTGGCGATGAGTCGTAACCAGCCCAAGGCTGCCCTCACTGCCCTGGCGCACCCAAGCCTGCAACATGTCGGCGAACTGCCCGAGCCACAGCAAGTGCGTACTTACAGCGTGCATGCCGCTGCCTTGGAAGCCGACGGTCAGGCCCTGGCCGCCGCCCAACAGCGCGTCCTGCTGGCGCCACTGCTCAGCGGCGAACCGGCGGCGAAAAACAACGACGCCATCTGGTCGCTGGTCGCCTCGCTGCCTGCCGAACAACTGCAGCAGCCGAGCGCCGACGCAACCCTGGCCGGCTGGACCAGCCTGGCCCTGGCAGTCAAGAGTGCCGGCACCCTGGAACAGCAGCAGGCGGCCATCGACGCCTGGCGTCAGCAGCATCCCGACCACGCCGCCGCCAAGCAACTGCCTGAAGCCTTGGTCAAGCTCAAGCAACTGGCCAGCCAACCGCTGACCAAGATCGCCCTGCTGCTGCCCCAGGAAGGCCCTCTGGCAGGCGTGGCCCGCGCCCTGCGCGACGGCTTCATGGCCGCCCACTTCCAGGCACAGCAGTCCGGTCAGCCAGCTCCGGCCGTGCAGGTATTCGACAGCTCGCGCCTCACCTCGCTGGATGATTTCTACCGCCAGGCCCAGGCCGCAGGCGTGCAGTTGGTCATCGGGCCTCTGGAAAAGCCGCTGGTCAAGAAACTCGCCGATTACCCGCAGCTGCCCATCACCACCTTGGCGTTGAACTACGCCGAAGCTGGGCAGAAATCCTCGCCACAACTGTTCCAGTTCGGTCTCGCTGCCGAAGACGAAGCCCGAGAGGTAGCGCGTCGAGCCCACGCAGACGGTCTGGTGCGCGCCGTGGCCCTGGTGCCGAGCGGCGAATGGGGTGACCGTGTGCTGGCAGCCTTCCGCCAGGACTGGGAAAGCAATGGCGGCACCTTGCTCGCCGCCGAGCGCATCGCCCAGCCCGTGGCCCTGGCTCAGCAAATTGCCGACCTGTTCCAACTGCGCCAGAGCGAAGGTCGCGCCAAGAGCCTGCAAAGCGCCGTGGGCGGTAACATCGCAGCCCAACCGTCGCGTCGCCAGGATATCGACTTCATCTTCCTCGCCGCCACGCCACAGCAAGCGCAGCAGATCAAGCCCACGCTCAACTTCCAGTACGCTGGCGACGTGCCGGTCTATGCCACGTCCAACCTGTACAGTGCCAGCGGCGATGTGAACCAGTACAACGACATGAACGGCATCCGCTTCTGCGAAACGCCATGGCTGCTGGACACCGGCAACAGCCTGCGCCAGCAGGTGGTGCAACAGTGGCCGCAAGCCGGTGGCAGCCTCGGACGCTTGTACGCCATGGGTGTTGACGCCTACAGCCTGGCGCCACGCCTGGGTCAGCTCAAGGCCCTGCCCGACAACCGCATGCAAGGCCTGTCCGGCAGCTTGAGCATCAACGCCAACCAGCGTGTCGAGCGCCAACTGCCATGGGCAGAATTCGCCGGTGGCCAAGTCAAACGCCTGCCGGACACGCCACGCTGATGCACCACGCATCGCCCGCCAGCGCCGGGCTTGCTGCGGAATGCCAGGCCCTGGCCTTTCTCCAGGGTCATGGCCTGCAGTTGCTGACGCGCAACTGGCGATGCAAGGGAGGCGAGCTTGATCTGGTCATGCTCGACGCCGATACAGTAGTATTCGTCGAAGTCCGCTACCGTTTGCATGCGGGCTTCGGCGGCGCCCTGGAGAGTATCGACGGGCGCAAGCAGAAACGCCTGGCGCTGGCCGCCACCGAGTTCCTGCAGAAGGAGTCGCGCTGGGCCCATCGCCCCTGCCGCTTCGACGTCGTCGCCCTGCAGGGCAGCCACCACGCAGGTCGGCCGCTTCAATGGCTGAAAAACGCCTTCGAATGCTGAACCCATTCCGATTTCTTTGCTCTATGTTTCGCGGGCCGGCCCCTGTTGCGCGTCGCGCAGGCCTCCGCCGCACTTAAGGTCACACCAGATGGACATGCAATCCCGAATCCGCCGGCTGTTTCAGGCCAGCATCGATACCAAGCAACAGGCAATGGACATCCTGGCACCCTACATCGAGCAGGCTAGCCTGGTCATGGTCAATGCCCTGCTCAACGAGGGCAAGATGCTCGCCTGTGGCAACGGCGGCTCGGCAGGCGATGCCCAGCATTTTTCCTCGGAGCTGCTCAACCGCTTCGAGCGCGAACGGCCGAGCTTACCGGCCATCGCCCTGACCACCGATAGCTCGACCCTGACCTCGATCGCCAACGACTACAGCTACAACGAGGTGTTCTCCAAACAGATTCGCGCCCTGGGTCAACCCGGCGACGTGCTGCTGGCCATTTCCACCAGCGGCAACTCCGCCAACGTGATCCAGGCGATCCAGGCGGCACATGATCGCGAAATGATTGTCGTAGCATTGACCGGACGTGACGGCGGCGGCATGGCCTCGCTGCTGCTGCCCGAGGACGTGGAAATCCGCGTTCCAGCCACGGTCACTGCGCGTATCCAGGAAGTCCACCTGCTGGCGATCCACTGCCTGTGCGATCTGATCGACAGCCAACTGTTCGGGAGTGAAGAATGATCCCCAAGCGCCTCGGCCTGATGGCCCTGACCCTGTGCCTCGGCATCACCGGCTGCAGCTCGGTGCTGAACGAGACCCGCAATTCGCCTATCGAGGATGACCGCAGCACCCGCACCCTCGGCAGCAAGATCGACGACTCGCTGATCGAGACCAAGGTCTCGGTCAACGTGGCCAAGGCCAGTCCTGACCTGGACAACGGCTCGCACGTGGTGGTCAGCAGCTACAACGGCATCGTCCTGCTCGCCGGCCAAGTGCCGCGCGCTGACCTCAAGAGCCTCGCTGAGCAGACCGCCAGCCAGGTGCAGCGCGTCAAGAAGGTACACAACGAGCTGCAGGTGATGCAGCCTTCGTCGATCCTGGCACGCAATAACGATGCCTGGCTGACCACCAAGATCAAGACCCAGATGCTCGGCGATCCCAACGTCTCCAGCTCACGCATCAAGGTGATCACCGAAAATGGCATCGTCTATCTCCTGGGTCTGGTGACCCAGCAACAAGCCAACGCGGCCACCAATGTGGTACAAGGTGTGTCGGGTGTGCAGAAGATCGTCAAGCTGTTCGAGTACATCGACTGACATCCAGGCGCGGCATTACCGATGCCCGCGCCATCGCGCACATGAATTCGTCTCGTTTCTGACCATTCAGGAAAAGCCATGAAGAAGTCTTTGCTGTCCCTCATCGCCATCGCCGGTTTCGCTGCCCTGGCAGGTTGCTCCACCCCGAGCGTGATCACCCTCAACGACGGCCGCGAGCTGCAGACCCTCGACAAGCCCAAGTTCGATGACGATTCGGGCTTCTACGAGTTCAAGCAGCTCGATGGCAAGCCGACCCGCATCAACAAGGATCAGGTCCGCACCATCAAAGACCTGTAATCCGGGCTTGAAAGCAAAAAGGCGATCCTTCCGGATCGCCTTTTTTGTTACTTGACCACCTTCAAGCTTGGTCGACCGCTGGGTCGCGGTGGCTGACCTCCACCTTCCGGTGGACCGTCGTCATCGGGCTGGACGCTATCGTCTTCCTCGAGCGCCTCATCCTCCATCAGCGCAGGCTCCAGCTCGAAGACCATGCCCTGGCCGTTCTCGCGTGCATAGATGCCCAGAATCGCGGCGCTCGGCACGTACAGCGAATGGGCCACACCACCAAAACGCCCCTCGAAACTCACCGCATCGTTGTCCATGTGCAGGTTGCGCACGGCGCTGGGCGAGATATTCAGCACGATCTGACCATCGCTGGCAAAGCCTTGCGGGACCTGGACCGCTGGATACTCAGCATTGACCAGCATGTGGGGCGTGCAATCGTTGTCGACGATCCACTCGTACAGTGCTCTAACCAGATAGGGGCGACTGGAGTTCATCAACGGCTCCTTAAAGCTTGCGCATTTCACGTTCGGTAGCGGACAGGCTCGCCTGGAAAGGCTCGCGGGCGAACTGTCGCTCCATGTAATCCAGCAGCGGCTTGGCTTGCCGCGGCAGTTCGATACCCAGTACCGGCAAACGCCAGAGGATGGGCAGTAGACAGCAATCGACCAGGCTTTGCTCCTCGCTCATGAAGCAGGCGAACTCGCCGAACAGCGGCGAGACGCCGGTGAGGCTCTCACGCAGCGACTTGCGCGCCTCGCTGCGCGAGGTTTCGCCGGTCCGCGTATCGAGGATGAGATCGGCCAGCGCACACCAGTCACGCTGGATGCGGTGCATCAGCAGCCGACTGTTGCCACGCGCCACCGGATACACCGGCATCAGCGGCGGATGGGGGTAACGCTCTTCGAGGTATTCCATCACCACGGTCGGCTCGTACAAGGCCAGGTCGCGATCGACCAGGGTCGGCACGCTGCCGTAGGGGTTCACTTCGACCAGCTTGGGCGGCAGCCGATCGGCGACGACGTCGACGATCTGCGCATTGACGCCCTTCTCGGCGAGCACCAGGCGCACACGATGGGAATAGTGGTCGGCGGGGTCGGAATAGCAGGCTAACCTGTTGGTTGCGCCCATGTAGCGGCTCCTCGCGGGGGTATGCGTGTGAAACTGCAAATGCAAACGCGCCCTGGAGGGCTGCCGTGCATTCGCATGGCAGCGCCCCAGGGCGCGTTCAACTACCAGCAACTACTGCGTGATCAGTGCACGTCCTTCCAGTATTCGCGCTTGAGCAAGTAGGCGAACACGAAGAAGAAAGCCAGGTACAGCAGGACATAAGTGCCGATGCGCTGACTCTCCAGTTTGACCGGGTTGGCCGAATAGGCCAGGAAGGTCACCAGGTTCTTGACCTTCTCGTCGAACTGCTCGGCCGTCAGGGTACCGGATTTCGGCTCCACGGTCAGCTGATCGCAGGCTTCATGGGTCAGCGGAGCGCCGGTCAGCGGGTCGAACTGCTTCTTGCCATCGACCACGGTCTGGATCTGCTTGCAGCCGATCACCTGATTGCCCTGCAGGCCCACCAGCACGTTGGGCATGCCGACGTTGGGGAAGACCTTGTTGTTCACACCGTAGGGGCGCGACGGGTCCTGGTAGAAGCTGCGCAGGTAGCTGTACAGCCAGTCGTTGCCGCGAACCCGGGCGACCAGCGTCAAGTCCGGCGGCGCCGCGCCGAACCAGGTCTTGGCGTCATCGGGACGCATGCCGATCTTCATGTGGTCGCCAATCTTGGCGCCCGTGAACACCAGGTTTTCCAGCATCACCTCATGCGGGATACCCAGGTCGTCGGCGACTCGCTCATAACGCTGGAACTTGGCGCTATGACAACCCATGCAATAGTTGGCGAAGGTCCGAGCGCCATCCTGCATCGCGGCCTTGTCAGCCAGGTCGATATCGACCTTATCCAGCTCAACGCCATGCTCAGCAGCGAACGACAGGCCAGGCATCAATGCCAGGCAAAGTACTGCAATCAACTTTTTCATCAGCCAGTCACCCTTTCCGGAACCGGTTTGGTCTTCTCGAGCCTCGTGTAGAAGGGCATCAGCACGAAGTAGGCGAAATACAGCACGGTGCAGATCTGCGACAGCAGGGTTCGCCCGGGCGTTGGCGCCAGCACGCCGAGGATGCCGAGGATGATGAAGGCCACACAGAACACCAACAGGAACAGCTTGCTCAGCCAGCCCTTGTAGCGCATCGAGCGCACTGGACTGCGGTCGAGCCAGGGCAGCACGAAGAGCACCGCGATCGCCGCGCCCATGGCGATGACACCGAAGAGCTTGTCAGGAACCGCGCGCAAGATGGCGTAGAACGGCGTGAAGTACCATACCGGGGCGATGTGCTCAGGCGTCTTGAAGGCGTTGGCCTGCTCGAAGTTCGGTTTTTCCAGGAAGTAACCACCCATTTCCGGGAAGAAGAACACTACGGAACAGAATACGAAGAGGAAGACCACCACCCCGACGATGTCTTTGACGGTGTAGTACGGGTGGAACGGAATGCCGTCGAGCGGGATGCCGTTTTCGTCCTTGTGCTTCTTGATGTCGATGCCGTCAGGGTTGTTCGAACCCACTTCGTGCAGCGCCAGGATGTGCAGCACCACCAGGCCGAGAATGACGATCGGCAGGGCCACCACATGCAGGGCAAAGAAGCGGTTCAGCGTGATGCCGGAGATCAGGTAGTCACCGCGGATCCACTGCGTGAGATCGTCACCGATCACCGGAATGGCACCGAACAGCGAGATGATCACCTGGGCACCCCAGTAGGACATCTGGCCCCAGGGCAGCAGGTACCCCATGAAGGCCTCGGCCATCAGCGCCAGGTAGATCAGCATGCCGAACAGCCACACCAGTTCGCGCGGCTTCTGGTACGAACCGTAGAGCAACCCACGGAACATGTGCAGGTACACCACGATGAAGAACGCCGAAGCGCCGGTAGAGTGCAGGTAGCGCAGGATCCAGCCGTACTCGACGTCGCGCATGATGTACTCGACCGAGGCGAAGGCCTCTTCAGCCGAGGGCGTGAAGCTCATGGTCAGCCAGACGCCGGTGACGATCTGGTTGACCAGCACCAACAGCGCCAGGGAGCCGAAAAAGTACAGGAAGTTGAAATTCTTGGGCGCGTAGTACTTGCTCAGGTGCTCTTCCCACATCTTGGTGGCGGGGAAGCGCGCATCCACCCAGTCCATGAACTTGCTCATCATGCGTTCTCCTGATCGACGCCGATGACGATGATGTCGTCAGACTCGTACGAATGCGGCGGCACGGGCAGATTGAGCGGCGCCGGCTGCGACTTGTACACGCGACCAGCGAGGTCGTAGTGCGAACCGTGGCAAGGGCAGAAATAGCCGCCCACCCACTTCGGACCCAGGTCGGCTGGCGCCACTTCCGGACGGAAGGTGGGCGAGCAGCCCAGGTGCGTGCACAGCCCGACAAGGATGAGGATTTCCGGCTTGATCGACCGGACCTGCGGATCGACGTAGGTCGGCTGCACCGACTCCTTGGACTGCGGGTCGGAGAGCTCGCCGGTAAGATTTTGCAGATTCCCGAGGATCTCCGGCGTTCGCCGCACGATGAACACCGGTTGCCCACGCCATTCAGCGACCATCTGCTGCCCTGGCTCGATCTTGGCGATATTGACCTTCACAGGTGCCCCAGCCGCCTTGGCCTTGGCGCTTGGGAACCATGACCCCACGAACGGTACCGCAGCCCCGACCGCCCCTGCAGCCCCCACCACGGATGTGGCAGCTACGAGGAAGCGGCGCCGGCCTGCGTTGACGCCGTCATTGCTCATTCAATCCTCTCCCATCAGCTTTCTTCTCGCCCGTCGCAACAGGCGTCTATTAGTAATGTCTGTGGCGCTAAAAATTGGTCGCCATGGTAGGAAACAAGTCCACACACTGACAAGGTGATTAGCGCTGCCAAGGACACAACCCGCGCTTTGCTTGATCTACGTCTATGTGGCAAGCGCCTGCGAATCCGCTGGGGAGAAATGGCAGACATAAAAAAAGCCCGGTTCCAAAGAACCGGGCTTTTTTCGACTGCCGAAGCGGTATTAACGCTTGGAGTACTGAGGACGCTTACGCGCTTTACGCAGACCCACTTTCTTACGCTCGACTTCACGAGCGTCGCGGGTGACGTAGCCAGCACGACGCAGCGCGCCACGCAGGGTTTCGTCGTATTCCATCAGAGCGCGGGTGATACCGTGGCGGATCGCACCGGCTTGACCGCTGACACCACCACCGGCGACGGTGACGTAGATGTCGAACTTCTGGGTGCTCTCGGTCAGCTCCAGCGGCTGGCGAACAACCATGCGAGCGGTTTCGCGACCGAAGAAGGTGTCCAGAGGACGGTTGTTGATGGAGATGTTACCAGTGCCCGGACGCAGGAAAACGCGAGCGGTTGCGGTCTTGCGACGGCCAGTGCCGTAATTTTGAGTCGCCGACATAATGAACTATCCCGTTAGATCTTCAGTTCTTGAGGCTGCTGAGCAGTGTGAGGGTGAGCAGCACCCGCGTACACTTTCAGCTTGCGGTACATGTCGCGACCCAGCGGGTTCTTCGGCAGCATGCCTTTGACCGCGGTCTCGATGACACGCTCAGGGGCCTTGTCGATCAGCTTCTCGAAGCTGATTTCCTTGATGCCGCCCGGGAAGCCGGAGTGGGAGTAGTACATCTTGTCCGAAGACTTGGCACCAGTGACACGAACCTGCTCGGCGTTGATGACGACGATGTAGTCGCCGGTGTCAACGTGAGGGGTGTACTCTGCCTTGTGCTTGCCACGCAGGCGACGAGCGATTTCGGTAGCCAGACGACCCAGGGTCTGACCAGCGGCGTCAACTACGTACCAGTCGCGCTTTACTGTTTCCGGTTTAGCAGTAAAAGTTTTCATTCTCTAAAGCCTCAGAGGCCGCCCAGCGAAAAATAGACGGCGAATCTTACTGGATAGTGCACAGCTTGCCAAGGGCAAGCGCGCAGCCTCGCATTGGGCGCTAAGTGGGGGCTCGGGTCGGCGCGTCCAATGTTCGACAAAGGTTCCTCCTGCATGGTGGTGCATCACTTCCGCCACACGGAGAGGGTCGTCATTATCCAGATTGCGCTGAGAATATCAACCTGCTTTGATGGCTTATTTCAACTGCAGAGAGCCTTCCCCATGCATTACCGCAAGCTCGGCCGTACCGACCTCGACGTCAGCGCCCTGTGCCTGGGCACCATGACCTGGGGCGAGCAGAACGTCCAGGACGAGGCCTTCGCCCAGATCGGCCTGGCCAAGGCCGCCGGCATCAACTTCATCGACACCGCCGAGATGTATCCGGTGCCGCCGCGCCCGGAAACCTACGCCGCCACCGAGCGCATCATCGGTAACTGGTTCCGCGCCAACGGCGACCGTGACGACTGGATCCTCGCCAGCAAGGTGGCCGGTCCAGGCAACGGCATCAGCCATATCCGCGACGGCCAGCTCAAGCACAACCGCCAGCACATCGTCGCGGCGCTGGATGCCAGCCTCGAACGCCTGCAGACCGATCGCATCGACCTCTACCAATTGCATTGGCCAGAGCGCTCCACCAACTTCTTCGGCAAGCTGGGCTACCAGCACCAGCCCAATGACCTGTTCACCCCGCTGGAGGAAACCCTGGAGGTGCTCGACGAACAGGTGCGCGCTGGCAAGATCCGCCATATCGGCCTGTCCAACGAAACGCCCTGGGGCACCCTGAAGTTCCTGCACCTGGCCGAGACCCGCGGCTGGCCACGGGCGGTATCGATCCAGAACCCCTACAACCTGCTCAACCGCAGCTTCGAGGTGGGCCTGGCGGAAGTGGCGATCCGCGAGCAATGCGGCCTGCTGGCCTACTCGCCGCTGGCTTTCGGCATGCTGACGGGCAAGTACGAGGACGGCGCCCGCCCCGAGAACGCCCGCCTGACCCTCTTTAGCCGCTTCGCCCGCTACTCCAACCCGCAGACCGTGGCCGCCTGCAGCCGCTACGTGCAACTGGCCCGCGAGCACGGCCTGGACCCCGCACAGATGGCCCTGGCCTTCGTCACCGGCCAGCCCTTCGTCACCAGCAACATCATCGGCGCCACAGACCTGAAGCAACTGCAAAGCAACCTCGCCAGCGCCGATCTGGTGTTGAGCGACGAACTCCTGGCAGCGATCGAAGCCCTGCACCAGCAGCAGCCCAACCCCGCACCTTGAGGAAGCGGCAAGCGGCAAGCGGTAAGCGGCAAGAAAAAGCAGGGCGTGGGTGCCTGGACTATCGCTTGCCGCTTAAAGCTTGCAGCCAACCGGAAAACATAAGACGATCCAGCCGGTGATTGACCACTTTCCCCTATAAGAACAACGACGATGATGTTTACCCAACCCTCCGCGTCATTGCGGCGCGTCAGCATCCTGGCAATCGATAAAGTCTTCGCATCGACACTGATGCAGGCCAAGGACTTCTTCCACCTGGCCAGCCTGCGCTACAGCAAACAGCTGGGCCTGGGCCTGCAGTCGATGTTCGAGATTCACCTGGTAAGCCCAGATGGCCAGCCCGTCAACAGCTTCAGCGATGTTCAGTTGCCCGTGGACGGGGCACTGGGTGACGCCGACGTGATCATCCTTCCGGCCTTCTGGGAAGACTTCGACAACCTGCTCGCCCGCTATCCCCAAGTGCTACCCTGGCTGCGCGAGCAGCACGCCCGCGGCGCCGTGCTCTGCGGCGAGGCCAGTGGGGTGCTCTGGCTCGCCGAATCGGGGCTGCTCGACGGCAAGGAGGCGACCACCTACTGGCGCTTCTTCAACAGCTTCGCCGAGCGTTTCCCGAACATTCGCCTGAACCAGGACAAGCACCTGACCGACGCCGACAACCTGTACTGCGCAGGGGGCACCACCTCGGCCTGCGATCTGTACATCTACCTGATCGAGCGTTTCTGCGGCGCGAACGTGGCGCGCGCCGTGGCCCGCGACATCCTCTACGAGGTGCAGCGCAACTACACCCCAGGACGCATGGGCTTTGGTGGCCAGAAGCTGCACCAGGACCTGATCATCCTGCAGGTCCAGCACTGGCTGGAGGAGCACTTCGCCGACAAGTTCCGCTTCGAGGACGTGGCGCGCAACCATGGCATGAGCATTCGCAACTTCATGCGCCGCTTCCAGGGCGCCACTGGCGACAAACCGCTGCACTACCTGCAGCGCCTGCGCATCGAAACGGCCAAGGGCCTGCTCTCCAGCACCCGCAAGAGCATCAAGACCATCAGTTATGAAGTCGGCTACGACGACGCCAGCTTCTTCGCCCGTCTCTTCCGCCAGCACACTGAACTGTCCCCCAACCAGTATCGCCAGCAATTCATGCAGGAGGCCTAGGCCTCCTGCAGCGGCAAGCTGTGAGCTTCAAGCTGCAAGAAAAAGCCAGAGCAGATCGCATTCTGCTCTGGCTTTTTCTTGCAGCTTGCAGCTTGTCGCTTGTCGCTTGTCGCTTGTCGCTTGCCGCTGCCCGCTAGGGCTTGTGCGCGCGCGACAGGAATTCGTGGGACTGCATTTCCAGCAGGCGGCTGAGGGTGCGCTGAAATTCGAAGCTCAGGCGACCGCCGGTGTAGAGGTCTTTGAGCTCGACCTCGGCCGAGATGATCAGCTTGACGTTGCGGTCGTAGAACTCGTCGACCATGTTGATGAAACGCCGGGCGATGTCGTCGGTGGTGACGCCCATCTGCTCGACGTTACTCAGCAGCACGGCGTGGAAGATCTTGCCCAACTCGATGTAGTCGTTCTGGCTGCGCGGGCCGTCGCACAGCGCGCGGAAGTCGAACCAGGCGACATCGTCGCAGGTGCGCAAGGCATGGATCTCACGGTTCTCGATCACCAGCACATCGTTCTCGACGGCCTGGGTGCACTCCGGCGTCAGCGCCTTGAAGCTGGCGCGCATGCTCTGCTCGGCGGCCTCGTTGAGCGGGAAATGGAACAGCTCGGCTTGCTCCAGGTGACGCAAGCGATAGTCCACGCCACTGTCGACGTTCACCACCTCGGTGTACTGCTTGATCATGGCGATGGCCGGCAGGAAGCGCGCGCGCTGCAGGCCATCCTTGTACAGGCCGTCCGGCACGATGTTGGAGGTGGCCACCAACGACACGCCGTTCTTGAACAACTCTTCCATCAAGGTGCCGAGAATCATGGCATCGGTGATATCGGAGACGAAGAACTCGTCGAAGCAGATGACCCGCGCTTCCTGGGAGAAGCGCTTGGCGATGATCGTCAGCGGATTCTTCTCACCCTTGAGGGTCTTCATTTCCTCGTGCACGCGCTTCATGAAGCGGTGGAAGTGGGTACGCATCTTCTCCTTGAACGGCAGCGCCTCGAAGAAGGTGTCGACCAGGTAGGTCTTGCCCCGCCCTACCCCGCCCCAGAAATACAGGCCTTTGACCGGCGTCTGCTCCTTCTTGCCGAACAGCTTGCCGAGCATACCTGGCTTGTTGTTCTGCGCGGCGATCAGGTCGTCGTACAGGCGCTGCAAATGACGCACCGCCGTTTCCTGCGCCGCGTCATGGAAGAAGTCGGGGCGTTTGAGATCTGCTTGGTATCGTTCTAGGGGCGTCATGATTTCGTTAGCGAGGCAACAAAAAACGGGCCGTCACTGTAGCGAGCGGCCCGCATAATGGCAATTGGCGTTGCGGCGGATTGATCCGGTCAGGTTGACCCGATCAGGAATGACCCGGTCAGGTTGACTCGGTCGGGAATGACTCAGTCGGCCTGCGGCGCAAGCGCCTCGCGCAGACGTTGTACAGCAGCATCGCGGCTTTGCTCATCGACCGCCTGCGGCCCTTCGGCCACCTGCTCGTCCGCCAGCCACAGCGAGAAGCCCAGGCCCTCGACCCGCACATCAGCGTCGCCGCCCTGCTGCAGTTGCTTGCTCACCGCACCCGCGCTCTTGCCGTCGGCGAAGCGCTTGGACAGCAGCAACTGCTCACCGTCGGCGGCCAGCAGGCGGAAGCGGAAGCTGCCGTCTTCGTCGCGGAAGCTAACGAAACGTGCACTCTTGACCGCCTTTTTCTTGCCTTCGGCGCTGGCCTGAACGCTGCTGCGGAACGAACGCAGGCCGACCGATTCGCGAAGTTGCTCGAGGAACGGCGTGGCGATCTTGCGGGCTTTGGCAGCGCCCGCCAGGAGGATGTCTTCGAGATCGGCGGGGCGCGCGATGAGCTGATGATAGTGCTCGCGCTTCTCGGCCAGTTGACCGTCGAGCAGTTGGAACAGACGCTGTTTCGCTTCGCCCCAGCCCAGGCCTTGCAGCAGCTCCTCGCGGAACTCGCCTGCCTGGTCCACGCTGGCGAAGGCCTGGTACAGGGTGAACAGGTGCGCGTTGTCCGGATCCTTGGCCTCGCCCGGGGCGCGCGAATCGGTGACGATCCGCGAGATGGCGTCCTTCATGTCCTTGGCGCTGGTGAACAACGGGATGGTGTTGTCGTAGCTCTTGGACATCTTGCGCCCGTCCAGGCCCGGCAGCGTGGCCACGCTTTCCTCGATCAGCGCCTCGGGCATGACGAAGAACTCCTTGCCCTGGCCGAACAGATGGTTGAAGCGCTGGCCGATGTCGCGGGCCATTTCCACGTGCTGGATCTGGTCACGGCCGACCGGGACCTTGTGCGCGTTGAACATGAGGATGTCGGCGGCCATCAGTACGGGGTAGCTGTACAGGCCCATCGACACACCGGCGTCCGGGTCTTCGCCGGTTTCCAGGTTCTTGTCCACCGACGCCTTGTAGGCGTGGGCGCGGTTGAGCAGGCCCTTGGCGGCCACGCAGGTCAGCAGCCAGGTGAGCTCGGGAATCTCCGGGATGTCGGACTGACGGTAGAAGGTGACCTTGTTCGGATCCAGGCCGCCGGCCAGCCAGGTGGCGGCGATTTCCAGGCGCGAGCGCTGGATGCGCAGTGGATCGTCACACTTGATCAGGGCGTGGTAGTCGGCCAGGAAGTAGAACGAGTCGGCACCGGGCTGCTGGCTGGCGAGGATCGCCGGGCGGATGGCGCCGGCGTAGTTGCCCAGGTGCGGGGTGCCGGTGGTGGTGATACCGGTGAGAATGCGCGTGGTCATGGGAGATCGCTTGTTCAGGCTTGGCTCAGTTCGAAAGACGCGGCAGCAGCAGATCCTTCAGATCGGTCAGCTTGCCATGGAAGAAGTGTCCGCATTCTGCCACTTTCAGCAGCGCATGGGGGCGAGTCAGCGCGTCGGACCATTCATAGACCAACCGAGGCTCGACCACCTCGTCGGTGTCAGGCTGGATCACCGTCAGCGTGCAGCGCTGCGCCAACGGGAACTGCTCGGTCAGGCGCATCACCGCCGGGGCGACCATGAACAGGTGCGCCAGCTCCACGCCAGCCGCCTCCAGGCGACCGGCCAGGCTGGCCGCGACGAAGCCACCGAAGGAGAACCCCATCAGCACTAGCGGCAGGCCGGGGTGGCGCTCGCGCAGCCAGGCCGCTGCCGCTTCGGCATCGGCCACTTCGCCGGCGCCCATGTCGTGGCTGCCAGCGCTCTGGCCGACGCCCCGGTAGTTGAAGCGCAAGGTGACGTAGCCGGCGTCACGGCCGGTACGTTGCAGGGTCGAGACCACCTTGTTGAGCATGGTGCCACCCTGGACTGGGTTGGGGTGGCAGATAAGCACCGCGCCACGGGCGTCGGCCACATCCAGGTACAGCGCCTCCAGAGGACCGCAGGGGCCATCGATGAACAAGGGGGTTTCGCGGACAAGCAAGGCACTACTCCGTGACCTTGGCAAAGGTCGATTCGTCTAGGAGGGGAATTCTGTTCTGATTTGCGATCGCTCGCGGTATACAGCGCAGGTCTGAGCCGTTAACGTAAAGCAAAGCCGTTTATAGAGGAAGGACTCGTGGAACACTCGCTCCTTGTTTGGTTGCTGCCGACCGTGGCACTGGTCGTTGGTGTCGTCGTCGGTTTCGCCCTGGCCCGCCTGCTTCCCAATGCGGCTCCCAGCAGCACGCAACGCCAGTTGGACGATATCCAGCAGCGTTTCGACAATTACCAGAACGAAGTGGTCACCCACTTCAACAGCACCGCTTCGCTGGTGCGTAAACTCACCCAAAGCTACCAGGACGTGCAGGAACATCTGGCCGACGGCGCCAATCGCCTGGCCCTGGACGAACTGACGCGTCAACGTCTGCTGGCCTCGCTGCACCCCGATGCCGCCCACGGCCCGCGTGATCGCCTCACGCCACCGAAGGACTCTGCCGAGGTGCCGCTGGACTACGCGCCGAAAGCCCCGAATTCGCCCGGTATGCTGGACGAGAGCTATGGCCTGAAGCGCTGAAACTCGAACCAGGCCGCTTGCAGCGGCCTTTTTCATGTCTCGACGAAGGTGAGGAACGGCGTTTCAGACACTCGCCCGTAACGCCTGACCCAGGTCGGCCAGCAAGTCTTCGATATCCTCAAGCCCCACCGACAACCGCACCAGCCCTTCAGAAATGCCGTGTTCGGCCCGCTCCTGGGCGGTATAGCTGGAATGGGTCATGCTCGCCGGATGCTGGGCCAGCGACTCGGCATCGCCCAGGCTCACGGCCCGGCTGAACACCTGCAGCGCGTTCATGAACCGTCGCCCGGCCTGCTGCCCGCCCTTGAGTTCGAACGCGATCATGCCGCCGGGCAGGCGCATCTGTCGCTGCGCCAGACCGAACTGGGGAAAACTCGACAGGCCAGGGTAGCGAATCACCTCGATCTGCGCCTGGCGCTCGAGGAACTGCGCGACGCGCAACGCGTTGCTGCAGTGACGCTCCATGCGCAGCGCCAGGGTCTTGAGGCCGCGCATGAGCAATGCAGCGTCCTGCGCCGAGAGCACCGCGCCGGTCATGTCCTTGAGGCCTTGCAAGCGAATACGCTCGATCAGTGCCTGGCGCCCCAACACCAGCCCGGCCGTGAGATCGCCGTGACCGCTGAGGTACTTGGTGGCCGAGTGCACCACCAAGTCCGCCCCCAACTCCATTGGCCGTTGCAGATAAGGCGTGCAGTAGGTGTTGTCGACCGTCACCAGTAGCTCATGCCGGCGGGCCACGCCGACCACTGCGGGGATGTCGACCAGGTGCATGTTCGGGTTCGCCGGGGTCTCGAAATAGATCATGCGCGTCTGCGGGGTGATCGCCGCTTCGAGGGCGGCGAGGTCGTTCAAATCGACGTGACGGATCTTCACGCCGAACTCGCCGATGCCGTGGTGCAAGAAGGCGAAGGTGCAACCATAGAGGGTCTCGCCAACGATCAGCTCATCGCCAGGGCGCAACAAGGTCCACAGGGTCGAGGTGATGGCGCCCATACCCGAGGCCAGCGCCAGCCCGGCCTCGGCCCCCTCCAGCGAGGCCATGCGTTGCTCCAGCAAGGCCAGGGTCGGGTTGGAAATACGGCTGTAGACGTGCCCGGCCTGTTCGCCGGCGAAGCAGGCCGCGCCATATTCGACGCTCGCGAAGGCGTAGGTGGCAGTTTGATAAACCGGCGGCACCAAGGCGCCGCCGTGGGACTGAGGGTCGTAACCCAGGTGAATGGCGCGGGTGGAAAATCCTGGCTTGTGGCTGGCGGCGCGCATGGCATCGGCCTCGTTGTTGTTTGTTCTAAGCTTATGCCCGGTGAAAGGCGAAACTATTCCAAACTGTCCCGCCGCTGAACGAATTCCTGGAATGGAAACACTTAATCGATCAAACAAAGGGCATAACATGCCAACGCCTCTGGACCGCACCGACCGCGCTCTTCTGAACGCGCTGCAGAACAATGCTCGCCTGACCGTGGCCGAGCTCGCCGACCAGGTGTCGCTGACCACCTCACCCTGCTGGCGGCGGGTCAAGCTGCTGGAAGAAGCCGGCTACATCACGGGCTACCAGGCCACGCTGTCACCCAAAGCCCTGGGCTACGGCGTTACGGCCTTCGTCAGCATCATGATGGAGTCGCACAACAAAGAAGCCGCTCGAGTGTTCGAGCAACGGCTGATGGAGATTCCGCAGATCGTCGCCTGCCACAACGTGTCCGGACGCTATGACTTCCTGCTGGAAATCCTGGCCCACGATCTTGAATCGTTCGGCGAATTCGCCCGCGAAGTGCTGCAGACGCTGCCGGGGGTGAAGGAGATCTACTCGAGTTTTTCGTACAAGGCGGTGAAGCAGCGGCGGGTGATTCCGGTGGCGGAGCGACCGTTATAAACCCGCTCAACCGTCGGCCAACGTTCTGCCGCTTTGGGCGCGTACGATTTGAGTGAAGCGCTCGGGCGTCGAATCGGCGGCCCTTATGGATTCAGTAAAGACTTGGCCGACAGCACCGGGCTGCTACGCAACCCCGTGACTGTCGGCCAATCACCCAACTGGCGCGGAACCTGGAGCCCGCGTCCTAGCGCAGCCTTAAATAGCGCCGCGCTGGCGCAGTACCTCAAGCACCTGCTTCACGCCGTCCTCGACGCTGGTGCTCTGGGTATCGATCACCAAATCCGCATCCAGCGGCACATCGAACGGGAAGCTCTCGCCCGGGATGTTGTCGCCACCGGCAGCATACAGCCCCTGCGGGTCGCGCTCGCGGCAGACCAGCGGCGAGGCCTGCACGTAGACGGTGACCAGACGGTCCTTGCCGATCAGCGCCTTGGCCTGCTCACGGCCTTCGGCATCCGGGGCGACGAACGCCGCCAGGGTCAGCAGACCGGCTTCGTTGAACTGGCGCGCCACATGGGCGGCACGGCGCCAGTTCTCGGTACGTCCGGCGCGATCCTGCGGTAAGCCCTTGTTCAGGTCATGGCGCAGGTTCTGCCCGTCGAGCACGTACACCGCGCGGCCCATGTCGAACAGCTTGCGCTCCACGGCATAGGCCAGCGTGCTCTTGCCGGCGCCGGACAAGCCGCTGAACAGCACCGTCGCCGGCTGCTGGCCGAAGCGCAGGGCGCGCTCCTCGGTCGAGACATGCGCGGCCTTGCCGTGCTGACCGGCGCCGCCATGTGGCAGTACAGGCTCGGCGATGATCATGCCGGCACCGACGGTGCCATTGGTCAGGCGGTCGATGACGATGAACGCCCCGGTGGTGCGATTGCTGTCGTAGCCGTCGAGGGCGATGGCAGCGTCCAGCGACACCTTGACCCGGCCGATCTCGTTCAGTTGCAGCGCGCTGGCGGCGCCCTTCTCCAACGTGTTCACATCGACCTTGTGGGCGATGCTGGCGATCGAGCCCGGCACATAGCTGGTGGCGCGCTTGATGTCGTACTTCTTGCCCGGCAGCATCGGCTCTTCGGCCATCCACACCAGCATGGCGTCGAACTGGTCGGCCACCTGCGGCACGTTGTCGGCATGCACCAGCAAGTCGCCACGGGAGATGTCGATCTCGTCTTCCATGGTCAGGGTCACGGCCTGGCCAGGCCCGGCGTTCTCCAGCTCACCTTCGTAGGTGACGATGGACTTGACCCGGCTGCTCTTGCCCGACGGCAGCACCACGATCTCGTCGCCCTTGTGCACCACGCCACTGGCCAGGGTGCCGGCGAAGCCACGGAAGTTCAGGTTTGGACGGTTGACGTACTGCACTGGGAAGCGCAGGTCGGTGACATTGCGGTCGGCCGCCACTTCCACGGTTTCGAGGATTTCCATCAGCGCAGGGCCGGTGTACCACGGCGAACGCTCGCTGCGGTTGACCACGTTGTCGCCCTTGAGCGCCGACATGGGCACGAAGTGCAGGCTGCTCGGCTTCAGGTCGATGGCTTCGGCGAACGCCAGGTAATCGGCCTTGATCGACTCGAACACCTGCTCGTCGAAGCCCTTGAGGTCCATCTTGTTGACCGCGACCACGATGTGCTTGATGCCCAGCAGCGAGGCAATGTAGCTGTGGCGGCGGGTCTGGGTCTGCACGCCATAGCGGGCATCGACGAGGATGATCGCCAGGTCGCAGGTGGACGCACCGGTGGCCATGTTGCGGGTGTACTGCTCATGGCCGGGGGTGTCGGCGATGATGAACTTGCGCTTGGCAGTCGAGAAGTAGCGGTAGGCGACATCGATGGTGATGCCCTGCTCGCGCTCGGCCTGCAGGCCATCGACCAGCAGCGCCAGATCGACTTCCTCGCCGGTGGTGCCGGACTTCTTCGAGTCACGGGTGATGGCCTCGAGGTGGTCCTCGTAGATCATCTTCGAATCGTGCAGCAGGCGCCCGATCAGGGTGCTCTTGCCGTCGTCGACGTTGCCGCAGGTGAGGAAACGCAGCAGTTCTTTGCGCTCGTGCTGAGCCAGGTAGGCGAGGATATCCTCGCTGATCAATTCGGATTGGTGACTCATTTCATTCGAGCTCCAAGCTGTAAGCGTCAAGCGGCAAGCCTGTCGGCGTACAACTAGTTAGACATTCTGTTGATCAACCCACTCAGCATTCTGGAGAGCTCGCGGGTTTCATTAATCCAGCCGCTAGCCAGCCCAGCGTCGATGTAACCTATCTCACCACCGATCATCAGCTGTGTACGCAACTCCCCGCAGGACGCTTTCGCAACGCTGAGATACCAAACCTTCTCTCTGCTCCCGCGCCGCTCCATGCCCTCGGCAATATTGGACGGGATGGAAAGTGCTGACCGCGTGACCTGATCCTTGAATCCATAATCACGACACCCAGCCAGTATCCGGTACAACTCAATGGCCAAACGCTTACTTCGTTGCCAAACTGCCAGCTTCTCAAAATCCATTACGAGCACTCCGAGCCGCCCGCAATACGGCGGCAATCCACAAGTCTCAAACGCTACGCGTTCAGCTTCTGTCTTGCAGCTTGCCGCTTGTAACTTGAAGCTTAGAAATACCCTTGGCGTTTCTTGTCTTCCATGGAACCTGCGCCATCGTGGTCGATGACACGGCCCTGGCGTTCGGACGTGCGCGTCAGGAGCATTTCCTGAATGATGTCGGTGAGCGTCTCGGCTTCCGACTCGACAGCACCCGTCAGTGGGTAGCAGCCCAGGGTTCGGAAACGCACCTTCTTCTTGACGATGCGGGCTTTCTCTTCATCGGTCAGATGCTCGAGAATGCGCTCGTCGTCGATCATGATCAGGGTGCCGTTCTTCTCGATGACTTCGCGCTCGGCGGCGAAGTACAGCGGCACGATCGGGATGCCTTCGAGGTAGATGTACTGCCAGATGTCCAGCTCGGTCCAGTTCGACAATGGGAAGACGCGGATCGACTCGCCCTTGTTGACCTTGCCGTTGTAGACGTTCCACAGCTCCGGACGCTGGTTCTTCGGATCCCAGCGGTGCTTGCTGTCGCGGAACGAATACACGCGCTCCTTGGCCCGCGACTTCTCTTCGTCGCGGCGCGCACCGCCGAAGGCGGCGTCGAAGCCATGCTTGTCCAGCGCCTGCTTGAGGCCCTGGGTCTTCATGATGTCGGTGTGCTTGGCACTGCCGTGGGTGAAGGGGTTGATGCCCTGCGCCACACCCTCGGGGTTGACGTGGGTGATCAGCTCCAGGCCCATTTCCTCGACCATCTTGTCGCGGAAGCGGTACATCTCCTGGAATTTCCAGCGGGTGTCGACGTGCATCACCGGAAACGGCAGCTTGCCCGGGAAGAAGGCCTTGCGCGCCAGGTGCAGCATCACGGCGGAGTCCTTGCCGATCGAGTACAGCATCACCGGATTGTCGAACTCGGCGGCCACCTCGCGGATGATGTGGATGCTTTCCGCCTCCAGCTGTTTCAAGTGCGTCAGTTTGTCGACCATGGCTACTCACGAAAAACGATCTTATGGACGGCCAGCGGGCCGTGTTCGAGCGGAGCACTTTATCACAGCGTCTGATTCTATTTAGGCGGTCAGCTAGATCGAAACGGTCTAATGATATGACTGCCGGTTTGGCCCTCGTACGCGGTATTCAAATCGGATTGGGGCAGTCGATGAACAGGTGTTCGAGGGCGAAGCGCCTGGCCAGATAGTCGCCCAGCGCCTGCACGCCATAGCGCTCGGTGGCGTGATGCCCGGCGGCGATGAAGCTGACGCCGTTCTCGCGGGCACTGTGGAAGGTCTGCTCGGACGCCTCGCCACTGATGAACAGGTCCACACCGGCAGCGATGGCAGCATCGATGTAGCCCTGCCCGCCGCCGGTGCACCAGCCCACCCGACGAACCAGGCTCTGGCCCTCGATCAATAGCGGCTCACGGCCCAGCGCCTCATGCACGCGGCGGGCGACATCGCTGGCGGCCATGGGCTCGGCCAGCGAACCGATCAGGCCAATTACCCGTGGATTGTCCGGATCGAGCGGGCCTTCGACGGTGATGTCGAGCTGGCGTGCCAACTGCACGTTGTTGCCGACTTCCGGGTGCACGTCCAGCGGCAGGTGGAACGCCAGCAGGCTGATGTCGTGCTTGAGCAGGGTCTTGATGCGGCGCTGCTTGATACCAGTGATGCACGGGCTTTCGCCCTTCCAGAAATAACCGTGGTGTACCAGCACCAGGTCGGCGTCGGCCTCGACCGCCGCGTCGAGCAAGGCCTGGCTGGCGGTTACGCCGGTGACGATGCGCCTGACCTGCGCACGCCCTTCGACCTGCAAGCCATTGGGGCAGTAATCCTGGATCTTGGCGCTGCCAAGGTAGCGCTCGGCTTCCTCGACCAGGGTGCTCAGGGCGACGGCCATCCACATATCTCCTCGTAATTCGCTGCTTCAACGGGCGCCAGGCCTCGTATACTGGCCGCCATTATGGGCTGTCGCGGTAGCCGGGGAAACCGGAGCCTGCGGCGCGGGCAAAGCCGCGCCTAGAGGTGTATCATCGCGCGCGTTCGCGTTCAGGCCCCCGCCCCACTCCAGGATTTTTTCGATGTTCAAGGCTCTGCGTTACTTTGGCTGGCCCCTGCTCACTGGCGTGCTGATCGCCGCACTGATCATCCAGCGGTTCCCGGAATGGGTCGGCCTGCCCAGCCAGGACGTCAACCTGCAGCAGGCGCCGCAGACTTCGCGGATCGTGCAAGGCCCGGTCAGCTATGCCGACGCCGTCACCGTCGCCGCCCCAGCCGTGGCCAACCTGTACACCACCAAAGCGGTGAACAAGAACGCTCACCCGCTGTTCGAAGACCCGCAATTCCGCCGCTTCTTCGGCGACAACCTGCCCAAGCAACGGCGCTGGGAGTCGAGCCTGGGCTCGGCGGTGATCATGAGCCGCGAAGGCTACCTGCTGACCAACAACCACGTCACCAGCGGCGCGGACCAGATCGTGGTGGCGCTCAAGGACGGCCGCGAAACCCTGGCGCGGGTGATCGGCAGCGATCCGGAAACCGACCTGGCGGTGCTGAAGATCGATCTCAAAGACCTGCCGGCCATCACCATCGGCCGCTCCGACAACGTGCACATCGGCGATGTCTGCCTGGCCATCGGCAACCCCTTCGGCGTCGGCCAGACCGTAACCATGGGCATCATCAGCGCCACGGGCCGCAACCAACTGGGGCTGAACAACTACGAAGACTTCATCCAGACCGACGCGGCCATCAACCCGGGCAACTCCGGCGGTGCGCTGGTCGATGCCGACGGCAACCTGATCGGCATCAACACCGCGATCTTCTCCAAATCCGGCGGCTCCCAAGGCATTGGCTTCGCCATCCCGGCCAAGCTGGCGTTGGAGGTCATGAAGTCGATCGTCGAGCACGGCCAGGTGATTCGCGGCTGGCTGGGCATCGAAGTGCAGCCGTTGTCGCAGGAACTGGCCGAGTCGTTCGGCATGCAGGGTCGTCCCGGCATCGTCGTGGCCGGCATCTTCCGTGACGGTCCGGCCCAGCGCGCGGGCCTGCAACTGGGTGATGTGATCCTGAGCATCAACGGCGAGCCGGCCGGTGATGGCCGCAAGTCGATGAACCAGGTGGCGCGGATCAAGCCGAACGAAAAGATCAGCATCGAGGTGATGCGCAATGGCAAGCAGCTCAAGCTGATCGCCGAAGTGGGCCTGCGCCCGCCACCAGCGCCGGTGGCCAAGCAGGAAGAGAAGTAAGCCAACCCCACGCCTCCAGAAGCGGGCAAGCCGCTTCTGGAAAGCCCCGCGTCATCAGTGCAGGATCTGGCTCAGGAACAGCTTGGTGCGGTCGCTGCGCGGGCGGTCGAAGAAGTCGTCCGGCGCGGCCTGCTCGACGATCTCGCCCTTGTCCATGAAGATCACCCGATTCGCCACGGTGCGGGCGAAGCCCATCTCGTGGGTCACGCAGAGCATGGTCATGCCGTCTTCGGCCAGTCCGACCATGGTGTCGAGCACCTCCTTGACCATTTCCGGATCCAGCGCCGACGTCGGCTCGTCGAACAGCATGATCTTGGGTTTCATGCACAGCGCGCGGGCGATGGCCACCCGCTGCTGCTGACCGCCGGACAACTGCCCCGGATACTTGTGCGCCTGCTCGGGAATGCGCACCCGCTCCAGGTAATGCATGGCGATTTCCTCGGCCTTGCGCCGTGGCAGCTTGCGCACCCACATCGGCGCCAAGGTGCAGTTCTCCAGAATGCTCAGGTGCGGGAACAGGTTGAAGTGCTGGAACACCATGCCGACCTCGCGACGGATCGCCTCGATCTGCTTGAGGTCGTTGGTCAACTCCACGCCATCGACCACGATGCGCCCCTGCTGGTGTTCCTCCAGCCGGTTGAGGCAGCGGATGGTGGTGGACTTGCCCGAGCCCGACGGGCCGCACAGGACGATGCGCTCGCCCTGTCGCACGTTGAGGTTGATGTCCTTGAGCACATGGAACTGGCCGTACCACTTGTTCACGCCCTGCATCTGGATGATGCCTTCGGGGCCGGCGCTGTGTCTGATCGCTTCACTCATCTCGAAACTCCTAACGCTTGTGGCCAGTGTCCAGCTTGCGCTCCAGGTGCATGGAGTAGCGCGACATGGCGAAACAGAAAATCCAGTAAACCAGGGCGGCGAATACGTAGCCCTCGGTGGCCATGCCCAGCCAGGCAGGGTCTGCCGTGGCCTGGCGGGTGCTGTTGAGCAAGTCGAACAGGCCGATGATGATCACCAGGCTGGTGTCCTTGAACAGCGCGATGAAGGTGTTGACGATGCCCGGAATCACCAGCTTCAAGGCCTGCGGCAGGATCACCAGGCCCATGGCCCGCCAGTAGCCCAGGCCCATGGCGGCGGCGGCCTCGTACTGCCCCTTGGGGATGGCCTGCAAGCCGCCACGCACCACTTCGGCGATGTACGCCGACTCGAACAGGATGACGAAGATCATGGCCCGCAGCAGTTTGTCGAAGCTGGTGCCCTCAGGCATGAACAGCGGCAGCATCACCGACGACATGAACAGCACGGTAATCAGCGGAATGCCGCGCCAGAACTCGATGAAGGTCACCGAGACCGCCTTGACCACCGGCATGTTCGAGCGCCGGCCCAGCGCCAGCAGAATCCCCAGTGGCAAGGCAGCGGCGATGCCCACGGTGGCGATCACCAGCGTCAGCATCAGCCCGCCCCACTGCGAAGTCGGCACGCTGCTCAGGCCGAAGCTGCCGCCGTGCAGCAACAGGTAGGCGAGGATCGGATACAGCACCAGGTAGCACAGGCCGTAGGGCAGTTTTCGCGGAAAACGCCGAATGAACAGCGGCGCGGCGCCGATCACGCCCAGCCACACGCTCAAGTCCACCCGCCAGCGCAACTCGCTGGGGTAGTAGCCATACATGAACTGGCCGAAACGCTGCTGGATGAACACCCAGCAAGCGCCCTGCCCGCTGCAGTCGGCGCGGGTACTCCCGGTCCAACTGGCGTCGAGGAACGCCCAGTGCAGCAGCGGCGGCACGATCAGCCAGATCAGGTACAGCGCGAATAGCGTCAGCAGGGTATTGGCCCAACTGGAAAACAGGTTGGCCCGCAGCCAGGCGAGCACGCCGACGGTCTTCACCGGTGGCGGCATGTCGGGTTTGAAAAAATGGGTAGTCATGCGCCGGCCCTCACCGTTCGATCAGCGCAATGCGCTTGTTGTACCCGTTCATCAGCAACGAGATGCTGATACTGATGGTCAGATACACGCCCATGGTGATCGCCATCACCTCCACCGACTGGCCGGTCTGGTTCAGCACCGTACCGGCGAACAGCGACACCAGCTCGGGGTAGCCGATCACCGCCGCCAGCGACGAGTTCTTGGTCAGGTTCAGGTACTGGCTGGTCAGCGGTGGAATGATCACCCGCATGGCCTGGGGGATGATCACCTTGCGCAGGGTCGGCCCTTCGCGCAGCCCAAGCGAGCGCGCCGCCTCGGTCTGGCCATGGCTGACCGAGCGGATGCCAGCGCGAACGATCTCGGCGATGAACGCAGCGGTGTAGATCGACAACGCCAGGGTCAACGCCAGGAACTCGGGAATCAGCACCCAGCCGCCGGTGAAGTTGAACCCTTTGAGCTGCGGCACCTGCCACTGCAGCGGGTTGCCGAACAGCAGCACGCACACCCCCGGGATACCGACCAACAGCAGCAGGCCGACCCAGAATTTGTGAAACGGCTGGCCGGTTTCATCGAAACGCCGGTTGGCCTGGCGCACCATCACCACGATTGCCACCAGCGCCAGCAACAGGGACACCACGAACGGCCAGAAGCCTTCGCCCATCGACGCACCGGGCATGTTCACACCGCGACTGCTGATGAAGAACAGGTCATCGATGTTGATGCTGCCGCGCGGCCCCGGCAGCGCCGTGAACACGGCGAAGTACCAGAACAGGATTTGCAGCAACGGCGGGATGTTGCGGAAGGTCTCGACGTACACCGCCGCCAGCTTGCCGATCACCCAGTTCGACGACAGCCGCGCCACGCCGATGATGAAGCCGAGCACGGTGGCCAGGACGATGCCGATGGCACTGGCCAGCAGGGTATTGAGCAACCCCACCAACAGCACGCGGGCGTAGGTGTCGGTCTCGTTGTAGTCGATCAGGTGCTGGGCGATGCCGAAGCCGGCACTGCGCTCGAGGAAATCGAAGCCCGAGGTGATCCCCCGGTGCTGCATGTTGGTCTGGGTGTTGTGAATGAGGAACCAGCCCAGGGCGATCACGGCCACGACCGTAACGACCTGGAACAGCCACGCACGCACGCGCGGATCGCTCAGGGACAGCCCTTTGCGCGCGCCGGTTGGATTGTTCATGAAAGGCACCGAAAGCAAGGAAGTGGAACGACCCGCGACGGCCACATACCGTCGCGGGTGACGGCGATCAGCGCACCGGTGGCGCGTACTGGATACCGCCGTTGTTCCACAGAGCGTTCAGCCCACGGTCGATCTGCAGCGGCGTGCTCTTGCCCAGGTTCTTCTCGAACACTTCGCCGTAGTTGCCCACCTGCTTGACGATCTGCACCACCCAGTCCTTGGGCAGCTTGAGGTCCTTGCCGTACTCACCGTCGGCGCCGAGCATGCGCGCCACGTCCGGGTTCTTGGTGGACTTGGCCTCGGCTTCGACGTTCTTGGAGGTCACACCGGCTTCTTCGGCGTTGAGCATGGCGAACAGCGTCCAGCGCACGATGCTGAACCAGTCTTCGTCACCCTTGCGCACTACCGGGCCGAGGGGCTCCTTGGAAATGGTTTCCGGCAGTACCACGTAGTCGCCCGGCGCGGCCAGCTTGGAGCGCTGTGCGTAGAGCTGCGACTTGTCCGAGGTGAGCACGTCGCAACGCCCGGACTCGAGCGATTTGGCGCTCTCGTCGGAGGTATCGAAGGTGATCGGGGTGTACTTCAGGCCATTGGCGCGGAAATAGTCGGAAACGTTCAGTTCGGTGGTGGTGCCGGCCTGGATGCAGATGGTGGCGCCGTCGAGCTCCTTGGCGCTTTTCACGCCGAGCTTGTTGTTGACCAGGAAGCCGATACCGTCGTAGTAGGTGACCCCGGTGAACACCAGGCCCATGCCGGCGTCGCGCGAGCTGGTCCAGGTGGTGTTGCGCGACAGCACATCGACTTCACCGGACTGAAGCGCGGTGAAGCGCTCCTTAGCGTTGAGCTGGCTGAACTTGACCTTGCTGGCATCGCCGAACACGGCCGCCGCCACGGCGCGGCAGACATCGGCGTCGATGCCGACGATCTTGCCCTGGGCGTCAGGGACGGAGAAGCCCGGGAGGCCGTCGCTCACGCCACACTGGACGAAGCCCTTCTTCTGCACCGCATCGAGCGTGGCCCCGGCCTGTGCGGTGCTCACGGCACCGAAGGCGGCGGCAGCGGTCAGGACTGCCAGCGTGGTTTTCAACATCTTCATCAACAACCTCCAAATGCTCTTGTTGTATCGAGCCGGAATTGCACCGCGCCCTCATGAGGCGCATCCGACCCTGGTTGGCGTGTTATTCGGGTCAATTGGCGCAACGGGCCGTTCTGTGACAGCCTTTCCTGCAAGTGGACGGTGTTACCGGTCCGGTTTCGCCCCGTGCAGCGACATGGACATAGCAAGGGGCGTACCACAGTGACCGCCTAAAGCGTTTAAGCAGACGTCAAGAGGGTAAAGTTGCAGCGTTGCGACATGCAGTTATGGCCCTCGCCATCCACGCCGCCTTTTCACGCACTCAATGAGTTCCCACGCACTTTTTCGGAGCATTCATGACCCAACCGTTGATCCTCGAACCCCAGAATACGGCCGATGCCTGTGTGATCTGGTTGCACGGCCTGGGCGCCGACCGTTACGACTTCCTACCGGTGGCCGAATTTCTTCAGGAACGACTGCATAGCACGCGCTTCATCATGCCCCAGGCGCCAACCCGCCCGGTGACCATCAACGGCGGCTATGCCATGCCCAGCTGGTACGACATCAAGGCCATGAGCCCGGCGCGGGCCATCGACGAAGCGCAACTGGACGCCTCCGCCGCGCAGGTCATCGACTTGATCGAAGCCGAACAGGCCAAGGGCATCGACCTGGCCCGCATCGTCCTGGCCGGTTTCTCCCAGGGCGGCGCCGTGGTGCTGCATACCGCGTATATAAAGTGGCAAGAGGCCCTGGGCGGCGTCATCGCCCTGTCGACCTACGCCCCGACCTTCAGCGACACGCACCAGCTCAGTGCCTGTCAGCAGCGCACGCCTGCCCTGTGCCTGCATGGCGTGCACGATCCGGTGGTCATTCCCTCCATGGGGCGCACGGCGTTCGAGTACCTCAATACCTGGGGCGTGGCGGCGCGCTGGCACGAATACCCCATGGAACACGAAGTGCTGGTGGAAGAACTGAGCGACATCCACGACTGGCTGGCCCAGCGGCTTCAGTGATTGCCCACGCGCCTGTAGTCGCGGGCGCATTGCACTACGCCGAGTGGGGTTCTTGCATTACACTGCCCGGCGTACATTCCTTAATCAATTGACGAGACGACCGTGCTCAAGGCACTCAAGAAGATATTCGGCAAAGCCGACGCCGCCCCGCAGGCCGTCGCGCCCTCTGCCCCCGTGACAGCCCAAACGCCGCAGCCCACTGCCGCTCACCCGCCCAAGCCCGAGCGCGCCAGCGCGCCCAGCCCTCAGCCGGAGCCAGCGCCTCAGGCCACTGCACCGGTCGCCCGGACCCCGCGGGAAAAACCGCGCCGCGAGCGCAAACCCAAGCCGCAGGCCAGCCTGTGGAAACCGGAAGATTTCGTGGTCGAACCCCAGGAAGGCAAGACCCGCTTCCACGACTTCAAGCTCTCCGACACGTTGATGCATGCCATCCACGACCTGGGTTTCCCCTACTGCACGCCGATCCAGGCGCAGGTGCTGGGCCACACCCTGCGCGGCCAGGACGCCATCGGTCGGGCCCAGACCGGCACCGGCAAGACCGCCGCGTTCCTCATCTCGATCATTGCGCAACTGCAACAGACGCCGCCGCCCAAGGAACGCTACATGGGCGAGCCGCGCGCATTGATCATCGCGCCCACCCGTGAACTGGTGGTGCAGATCGCCAAGGACGCCGAAGCCCTGACCCGCTACAGCGGGCTCAACGTGATGAGCTTCGTCGGCGGCATGGAGTACGACAAGCAGCTCAAGGCCCTGGAGAAACGCCACTGCGACATTCTGGTGGCCACGCCTGGGCGCCTGCTGGACTTCCAGCAACGCGGCGAAGTGCACCTGGACATGGTCGAGGTGATGGTGCTGGACGAGGCCGATCGCATGCTCGACATGGGCTTCATCCCGCAGGTGCGGCAGATCATCCGTCAGACCCCGCCCAAGAGCGAACGTCAGACCCTGCTGTTCTCCGCCACCTTCACCGACGACGTGATGAATCTGGCCAAGCAGTGGACCACCGATCCTGCCATCGTCGAGATCGAGCCGGAGAACGTGGCCAGCGAAACCGTCGAGCAGCACGTCTATGCCGTGGCCGGCAGCGACAAGTACAAGCTGCTGTACAACCTGGTGACGCAGAACGGCTGGCAGCGGGTGATGGTCTTCGCCAACCGCAAGGACGAGGTGCGGCGCATCGAGGAGCGCCTGGTGCGCGATGGCGTCAACGCCGCGCAACTGTCCGGCGACGTGCCGCAGCACAAGCGGATCCGCACCCTGGAGAACTTCCGTGAAGGGCGCGTCACCGTGCTGGTGGCCACCGATGTGGCCGGACGCGGCATTCACATCGACGGCATCAGCCATGTGATCAACTTCACCCTGCCGGAAGACCCGGACGACTACGTGCACCGCATCGGCCGCACCGGGCGTGCGGGCACCAGCGGGGTGTCGATCAGCTTCGCCGGGGAGGACGACGCCTACCAACTGCCGGCGATCGAGGAACTGCTGGGGCGCAAGATCAAATGCGAGATGCCGCCGGACGCGTTGCTCACGCCGGTGCCGCGCAAGGCCCAGGCGAGCGCCAACCCGTCGGTGTAGACGCGCCCGGCTACTGCCAGCGCTCGGCCGCGTCCTGGTCGCTCTGACGGCCTTCCACCCAGCGCGGCCCCTCCTGGGTGGTTTCCTTCTTCCAGAAGGGCGCGCGGGTCTTGAGGTAGTCCATGATGAAATTGCAGGCGTCGAACGCCGCCTGCCGGTGCGCGCTGGCCACGCCGACGAAGACGATCGGCTCGCCCGGCTCCAGCGCGCCGATGCGATGCAGCACCTCGACCTTCAACAACGGCCAGCGCTGCTGCGCCTCGTCGACGATCTTGCCCAGCGCCTTCTCGGTCATGCCCGGATAGTGCTCGAGGAACATCCCCGCCACCTCGCGCCCGTCATTGAAGTCGCGCACGTAGCCAACGAATCCCACCACCGCACCCACGCCGACATTCGCCGCGTGCAGGGCATTGAGCTCGTAGCCCGCATCGAAGACGGCCTGCTGAACCCGTATGGCCATGCTCAGCCTCCCGTTACCGGTGGGAAAAAGGCCACCTGGTCGCCCTCCTCCACGGGCTCGTCGAGCCGGCACAATTCCTCGTTGCGGGCGCACATCAGGTTCTGCTCGGCCAGCACCGCGTAGGCGCCGCCCTTGGCCAGCAACGCCTGGCGCACGTCGTCGAGCACCTGAAAATCGCCGTCGAGCGACTCGCCGTCGAGCCCGAGCCGCTCGCGGTAGCGGGCGAAATACAACGTCCTGATCTTCATCACACAGGCACCTGGTAATGGCCGCTCTTGCCGCCGATCTTCTCCAGCAGGCGCACCTGCTCGATGACCATGCCTTTGTCGACGGCCTTGCACATGTCGTAGATCGTCAGGGCGGCGACACTCGCGGCAGTCAGCGCCTCCATCTCCACCCCGGTCTGCCCAGCCAGCTTGCAGCGGGCGAGGATGTGCACGGCGTCTTCGCCGTCGGCGCGCAGCTCCACCTTGACGCTGGTAAGCATCAGCGGATGGCACAGTGGGATCAGGTCGCTGGTTTTCTTCGCCGCCTGGATACCCGCAATGCGCGCCACGGCGAACACATCACCCTTGGGGTGCTCGCCCTCGACGATCATGCGCAGCGTGGCCGGCAACATGCGCACCCGCGCCTCGGCGCTGGCCTCACGTGAGGTCACGGCCTTTTCAGTGACGTCGACCATGTTGGCGCGCCCCTGGGAATCGAGATGAGTCAGCACTGCTCTGCTCCTGTGAAGAGAGTGCAGAGTGTAAACCGCTACTGGGCGAATGTGCAGGCAAAGCGCCCCAGCGCCGGCGAGCCGGCGTTGAGGCGTTGGGGGCTACATATGCGACTCGGCGTACTCGGCCAGCACCGAGCGCGGCACACCCTGCAGGGTGATGTGCACGCCGTGGGGGAAGTCCTTGAAGCGCTCGGTGAGGTAGGTCAGGCCCGAGCTGGTGGCGGACAGGTAGGGGGTGTCGATCTGTGCCAGGTTGCCCAGACATACCACTTTCGAGCCGGAGCCGGCACGGGTGATGATGGTCTTCATCTGGTGCGGGGTGAGGTTCTGGCATTCATCGATGAGGATCAGGCTCTGCTGGAAGCTGCGCCCACGAATGTAGTTCAGCGACTTGAACTGCAACGGCACGCGCTCGAGGATGTACTCCACGCTGCCATGGGTGCTCTCGTCATCCATGTGCAAGGCTTCGAGGTTGTCGGTGATGGCGCCCAGCCAAGGCTCCATCTTCTCCGCCTCGGTGCCCGGCAGGAAGCCGATCTCCTGGTCCAGGCCCTGCACGCTGCGGGTGGCGATGATGCGCCGGTAGCGCTTGCTGACCATGGTCTGCTCGATGGCAGCGGCCAGCGCCAGGATGGTCTTGCCCGAGCCGGCGGCGCCGGTCAGGTTGACCAGGTGGATGTCCGGGTCGAGCAAGGCGAACAGCGCCAGGCTCTGATGGATGTCGCGCGGCTTCAGGCCCCAGGCCTCCTGATGCAGCAACGGTTCCTGGTGCAGGTCCAGTAGCAGCAATTCGCCTTCGCGCACCCCTTTGATCCAGCCGACGAAACCTTGCTCGTCGATGATGAACTCGTTCACGTGCACCGCCGGCAGCGGCTCGCTCAATTGCACGCGATGCCAGGTGCGGCCGCGCTCCTGGCGGGTGTCGACCTTGCTCACGCGGTCCCAGAACGAGCCGCTGACCGAATGGTAGCCCTTGGACAACAGCGACACGTCGTCGACCAACTGGTCGGTGCTGTAGTCCTCGGCGGCGATGCCGCAGGCCCGCGCCTTCAGGCGCATGTTGATGTCCTTGGTCACCAGCACCACGTCCAGGTCGCCGCGCCGAGCCCGCAGCTCCAGCAACTGGTTGATGATGATGTTGTCGTTCAGGTGTTCGGGCAGCAGCCGCGACGGCTCGTGGCGCGGACTCATCAGGATCGACAGGAAACCCTTGGGACCGCTCTTGCCACGCTGGATCGGCACGCCCTGTTCGACGTCGGTGGGCGAGGCCTCACCCAGGGTCTGATCGATCAGGCGGATGGCCTGGCGGCATTCGGCGGCGATGGTCTGCTTGCCGGTCTTGAGCTTGTCGAGCTCCTCCAGCACCGTCATCGGGATGGCGACGTGGTGCTCCTCGAAGTTGAGCAAGGCGTTGGGGTCGTGTATCAGGACGTTGGTATCGAGGACATACAGGATGGGCTTGTTGGAGGAAGGGTTGCGTCCTTGGTCATCCATACTCGGTCACCTTATGTGAAAGCAGGACGGCACAGGCGTACTGCGCCGCAGAGTGACCGCCGTTCTCCCCGTATCCGCGTCGTTACGGGCGGGGAGCGCACCTGGCAGAAGGAGGGCCTGGATGACGCCACCTGTGCTGCAGGAATCGGCTGTCTGGCTCCTTCATACCGCAAAAAGCGTGACGGAAAAAAGACTTTTTACGCGCACATGAAGTTTATTTTGCTGAATGACGAAGCGCCCTTGGCGTGATGCGCAACGACGACTACAGTCAGGGATGGAGCCGTTTTTTCTCCTGCACCACCGTTAGCGCGCCGTCGCGTAGGCGTGGCAGTCTTCCCAGCCGATACCGCTCTGCGCCGTGTGCTGCAGCAGCCATTGGAGCGCAGGCTGGGCCTTGGGCTGGCTGTCATGGAACTGGATCACGCCCTTGCGCCATAACAGCATCAGCGTCAGCACGCGCTGGGCCGATTGCTCGGCGTCCAGCGCGGTGTCGTCCTGGGCATCGATGTCCCACAACGACACCTGTAGCCCCTGCGCGGTCATGAAGCCTTCGCCATCGGCGCGGCGCTGGCCATAGGGTGGTCGAAACAGGGGGACATACTGCTCGGGCATCAGCGCCTGCACCTGCGCCTGGCTGCGCCGCAGCGAGTCCTGCCAGTCCTGCCACTGGGCATGCGAGCGGTATTCCCAGCCCTGGATGCCCACGCACTGCCCGGCGTACAAGCTCGCCACATCCGCGCCCTGGCTGGCGTCGCGGCGCTGCTGCACGCGGCTGCCGAGCACGAAGAAGGTGCCGCCCAGCTTCTGCCGGCGCAGGTAGTCGGCCAGTGTATCGCTGCTGCTGCCCACCGGGCCCGGGCCTCCGGCGAAGGTCAGCAGGAACACCCGATCGTTGAGCTCGTCGCCGCTGCGCTCGCGGCTGGAGAGTCGTTCGACCTCGCTGCTGGTCTGCGGAAACAGCGCGGCCTTGCGCAATTGCTCGTCCAGGTAGCGCTGGTTGAAGCGATGACTGGGCTCGACCCACCCCTGGTAGAACTCGCCCACCTCGCTGGCGAAGGTCGCCGAGCGCGTGCGCAGATCCGCCATCGAGTCCACGGCGTAGCAGAACGACGCATCCTCCTCGCAGCTCAGTTGCGCCTGCTGGTAGTTCTCCCACAAGCGCTGCCACATCCGCGCCCGCACCGCGCGCACCACCGACAGGTTGATCTGGCGCAGCCCCAGGCGCGCCGCCAGGCTGCCTTCATCGAGCATCTCGCTTTCATGCAGCACCTGGGCGAAGGAGAGGATCTGCGCCCGCGAGGCCACATCGAACAGGACCGGGCTGTCGAGCTGTTCCGGCCACAGGCTGCGGTCGAAACTGACCGCCAGCGGCGGGGCAGCCTGCGCCGCCGTAGCGAACAGCGCGAACAGAAGAGCGAGGGCGATGCGCACGAGCAGTCTCCGCAAAATGAACTGACGCACTATAGCGTCACAGCCGCCGATGGTCTGTGCCTATGGCAGGCATAGTTTGGCGCGCCAGCGCAGGCCCCCGTAGAATCACGCCAACCTTTCCAGGAGCCGACCCCATGTTGACGGTGATTTCCCCCGCCAAGACCCTCGACTACGACACCCCACCCGTCACCCAGCGTCATACCCTGCCCCAGCACCTGGATCATGCGCAGATCCTCATTGAGCAACTGCGCGATTTTTCGCCGGCGCAGATCGCCGAACTGATGCACCTGTCCGACAAGCTCGCCGGCCTCAACGCCGCCCGCTTCGGCAGCTGGACGGCCGACTTCACTCCCACCAACGCCAAGCAGGCGCTGCTGGCCTTCAAGGGCGACGTGTACACCGGGCTGGACGCCGAAAGCCTGAGCGAAGACGACTTCGCCTATGCCCAGCAGCACCTGCGCATGCTCTCGGGCCTGTACGGGCTGCTGCGTCCTCTGGACCTGATGCAGCCCTATCGCCTGGAGATGGGCACCAAGCTGGCAAACGCTCGCGGCAAGGACCTCTACGCCTTCTGGGACACGCGCATCAGCGAATGGTTGAACCAGGCCCTGGCCGACCAGGGCGATGACCTGCTGCTGAACCTGGCCAGCAACGAGTACTTCGGTGCGGTGAAGAAAAACGCGCTCAAGGCGCGGGTGATCGACGTCGACTTCAAGGACCTGAAGAACGGCCAATACAAGATCATCAGTTTCTACGCCAAGAAAGCCCGTGGCCTGATGAGCCGCTTCGTGATCCAGGAGCGCATCGCCGACCCCGAGCAGCTCAAGGGCTTCGACGTCCAGGGCTACTACTACAGTGCCGAGCAGTCGCGGCCAGACCATCTGGTGTTCCTGCGCGACCAGCCCGAGCCCTGACCCCACCGCCCCGCCACTCCCAGGCGGGGCTAATCGGTGACCCACACCCACACTCACCCCGCCTCGAGGCCCTGGGCCTGCACGCCCGTCACCTGCGGGAGGTCCACGTATCGTCACGAACAATGAGCCTCGATCCCTGGTCACGAAAGCCACAAAAACCCGGCGGTTAAATGCAGCCGTCTGTGGTCGTCGTCAGCTCAGCGAAAATTCGACACCAGGAACGCCAAAAAATGGTCGCCAAAAAACCATCAGCCCTGTCTGTTGCCTAGGTTCATGAACGACCACTCGTAAATTTCCGACTTTTTTTGAAAAAAAATTTCCGATGCTGGCATATAACCATCCCACCTCGTTTTGCCCCTTTATATATCGGGACGAAACCGGACCGTGCCATCAGAATGAAAGTATTTATCATTGAAAAAATATTTAGAAATCTTTCATCTGCGCCGAACCCACCCCGGAACTTACCTTCCAAGCACCGCTCATACCACCCGTAACGATTCACCAGCGTGCAACGTGAGAGATGACTTACAGCTAACTTAAGGCCGGTTTCCACTGCCGGCCCCGACAACTTCGGCTACCGCTTCGGGTACACCCAGCGGCCGGTCCAAGAAGGAGAGACGCGCCCCTTACTAATCGTCCTAGTGGTTGATTTCAAAGGATTTACTCACTTGAAAGAACAAGCACAGCAACGCACCGCATAAGGCGTTGCAATAAAGACGGCTGCATTCAAGGGCACGCCTTTTAATTACTGGCCATTTAATTGCCAAGTTTGAGCGCACTGCAGTATGCGCTCCGGATTCGTTCATGCCTGCGCCCGGTGAAGTGTCACTTCGCCATGGATCCGTGCGCCTGCAAGAGCAGGTCAATCAACCCGGCTCGGTTCTGTGGAAGAACCGGCGCGATATACACACGAGGTGAATACGATGCGTATCAGCATCTTTGGTTTGGGTTACGTAGGTGCCGTCTGTGCAGGTTGCCTGTCGGCACGCGGTCATGAAGTGATCGGCGTGGACGTGTCCACCACCAAGATCGACCTGATCAATCAGGGCAAGTCGCCCATCGTCGAGCCGGGCCTGGAGCAATTGCTGCAACAGGGCATCGCTAATGGCCGACTGCGTGGCACCACTGACTTCGCCGAAGCCATCCGCGCCAGCGACGTGTCGATGATCTGCGTCGGCACCCCCAGCAAGAAAAATGGCGACCTGGGCCTTGAGTACATCGAATCGGTGTGCCGCGAGATCGGCTATGTGCTGCGCGACACCACCCGCCGCCACACCATCGTGGTGCGCAGCACCGTGCTGCCGGGCACCGTGAAGAACGTGGTGATCCCAATCCTCGAAGACTGCTCCGGCAAGAAGGCGGGCGTCGATTTCGGCGTGGCGGTCAACCCCGAGTTCCTGCGCGAAAGCACCGCGATCAAGGACTACGACCAGCCACCGATGACCGTCATCGGCGAACTGGACAGCGCCAGCGGCGACGTGCTCCAAGCCATCTACGAAGAGCTCGACGCGCCGATCATCCGCAAGCCGATCGAAGTGGCCGAGATGATCAAGTACACCTGCAACGTCTGGCACGCCACCAAGGTCACCTTCGCCAACGAAATCGGCAACATCGCCAAGGCCGTGGGCGTCGATGGCCGCGAAGTGATGGACGTGGTCTGCCAGGACAAGGCCCTGAACCTGTCGCAGTACTACATGCGCCCTGGCTTCGCCTTCGGCGGCTCGTGCCTGCCCAAGGACGTGCGCGCCCTCACCTACCGCGCCGCCAGCCTCGACGTGAAAGCACCTCTGCTCGATTCGCTGATGCGCAGCAACGAGTCCCAGGTGCAGAACGCCTTCGACATCATCGAAAGCCATGACAAGCGCAAGGTCGCCCTGCTTGGCCTGAGCTTCAAGGCCGGCACCGACGACCTGCGCGAAAGCCCGCTGGTGGAACTGGCCGAGCGCCTGATCGGCAAGGGCTACGAGCTGAACATCTACGACCAGAACGTCGAGTACGCCCGTGTCCACGGCGCCAACAAAGACTACATCGAGTCGAAGATCCCGCACGTGTCCTCGCTGCTCAACGCCGACTTCCAGCAGGTGATCGACGGCGCCGACATCATCGTCCTGGGCAACCGCGACGAGCAGTTCCGCGCCCTCGCCCAGCAGGCGCCGGCAGGCAAGCAGGTGATCGACCTGGTCGGTTTCATGAGCAAGCCCACCAGCACCGCCAGCCGCACCGAAGGCATCTGCTGGTAAGCCAGCCCGACGCGGGGCCACCCGGCCCCGCCTTTTCCCGATTTCTCGCGACGGATGCTGAACATGCAAAGGCTCCAGACAGTGCTGCTGCAGTGCGCCGGATGGCTGCTCTTCATGAGCCTGCTCATGCTGATCGCCCTGGCCCTGCCCAGCGATATCTTCGACTCGCAATCGAAGCACTTCATCTTCCTGGTCGGCGCTGTCGGCATCTGGCGCTACTCCATGGGCGCCACCCATTTCATCCGCGGCATGATCTTCCTGTACCTGGTCTACCCCTACCTGCGCCGCAAGGTGCAGAAGCTGGGCAAGGCCGCCGATCCGTCGCACGTGTACCTGATGGTCACCAGCTTTCGTATCGATGCGCTGACCACCGCCCAGGTGTACAGCTCGGTGATCCGCGAAGCGATCGACTGCGGCTACCCCACCACCGTGGTCTGCTCGCTGGTGGAGAAGTCCGACGAGTTGCTGGTCAAGAGCCTGTGGGCCAAGTACAACCCGCCCGAGCACGTGGCCCTGGACTTCGTGCGTATCGCCGGCACCGGCAAACGTGACGGCCTGGCCTATGGCTTTCGCGCCATCTCCCGCTCGCTGCCGGACGAGAACGCCGTGGTGGCGGTGATCGACGGCGACACCGTGCTGGCCGAAGGCGTGGTGCGCAAGACCGTGCCGTGGTTCAAGCTCTACCCCAACGTCGGTGGCCTGACCACCAACGAATTCTGCGAAGTGCGCGGCGGCTACATCATGAGCGAGTGGCACAAGCTGCGCTTCGCCCAGCGCCACATCAACATGTGCTCGATGGCCTTGAGCAAGCGCGTGCTGACCATGACCGGGCGCATGTCGATGTTCCGCGCCAGCGTGGTCACCAACCCCGAGTTCATCGCCGACGTCGAGAGCGACTCGCTGATGCACTGGCGCCTGGGCCGCTTCAAGTTCCTCACCGGCGACGACAAGTCCAGCTGGTTCAGCCTGATGCGCCTGGGCTACGACACCTTCTACGTGCCGGACGCGGCGATCAACACGGTCGAACACCCGCCGGAAAAGAGCTTCCTCAAGGCCAGCCGCAAGCTGATGTACCGCTGGTACGGCAACAACCTGCGGCAGAACTCCCGCGCCCTGGGCCTGGGCCTGCGGCGCCTGGGGCTGTTCACCAGCATCGTGCTGTTCGACCAGCGCGTGTCGATGTGGACCAGCCTGCTGGGCCTGACCGTGGCGCTGATCGCCAGCTTCAAGTTCGGCCTGCAGTTCCTGCTGGTGTACCTGCTGTGGATCGGCATCACCCGCCTGATCCTCACCATCATGCTGCTGTGCTCGGGCCACAGCGTCGGCCCGGCCTACCCGCTGATCCTCTATTACAACCAGATCGTCGGCGCGCTGATGAAGATCTACGTGTTCTTCCGCCTCGACAAGCAGTCCTGGACCCGTCAGCCGACGGCCCTCAAGCGTGACCTCGCCAGCTTTCAACAATGGTTCAACACCTGGTCCTCGCGGACCATGACCTTCTCGGCGGCCAGCATCTTCGTCGCTGTGCTGTTCATGGTCGTGTGAGCCCAACCCGGATCGATGCAAAGGAACAAATCGCCATGAATAACGCTGTCAACGTCAACGTCGTGCATGAGTCCGAGGCCCAGCGCCAGCACGCTCGCGTGCGTATTCCCGCCAAGCTGCGCTACCTCGACGGCGAGCGCCAGCAGCAGGAGGTCAAGGTCGACGACCTGTCCGCTGGCGGCCTGTCGTTCCATGCCAAGCGCGCCCTGCCGGTCGGCGAACTGCTGCGCGGCCGCCTGCAGTTCGTGGTCGACAACCTCGGCCTGGCGATGGACGTCGAGCTGCTGGTGCGCTCCAGCGACACCAGCAGCGGGCGCATCGGCGCCGAGTTCCAGAACCTGGAACCGCGCGACATCGCCACCCTGCGCCACATCATCACCAGTCACCTGTCCGGTGAGCTGATCAGCGTCGGCGACGTGCTCAGTACCCTGCAACGCGACAACTTCACCAAGGCGCGCAAGCAGAAGGACGCCGGCTCCGGCCTGTCGCCCTTCGCCCGCCTGCGTGCGGTCAGTGTCACCCTCGGCGTGTTCGTGGTCGGCATCGCCGCCTTCGGCTTCGTCGCCAAGTCGCTGTACGGCCTGTACTTCGTCAGCCACGCCGAAGCCGGGGTGGTCGCCGTGCCCACCACCACCATCACCATGCCCCGCGACGGCAGCTTGCAGGGCCTGGTGCAGACCGGCGCGCAGATCGGCAAGGGCGCGCCGCTGGCCACCTTCAACACCAGCATGCTGGACCTGCTCAAGGGCCACCTGGACGACTCGCAACTGGAGCCGGCCAAGGTCGAGGAGCTGTTCGGCAAGCAGCTCTCCGGCACCCTCACCAGCCCCTGCGACTGCGTGGTCGCGCGGCAACTGGTGGACGACGGCCAGTACGCCAGCAAAGGCCAGCCGGTGTACCAGTTGATCCCGCGCACCACCCATCCAACGGTCGAAGCACGCTTCAGCTATCGCCAGTTCGACGAGGTCAAGCCCGGCACCCGGGTCAACTTCCAGGTGGCTGGCGAAGACCAAGTGCGCACCGGCGTGATCGTCGGCAGCAGCAGCCTGGACACCGACAACCTGGCCTCGGACATCCGCGTGCAGATCAAGCCTGACGGCGCGTTGCCCGCAGAGCTGGCCGGGCGTCCGGCCTCGGTGAACAGCGACCGTGGCCCGTCGATGGACTGGCTGATCGACCGCGCCGTGGCGCGCGGGCTGTAAGGGGACCGGGGATGAAGCCTTTGAACGGTGTTTCTTCAGTGGCGGCGATGCTGCCTCCCACCGGTACGGCGCTGGAGACGAGCGCTGTGGGCGCGGGCTCGTCCCGCGGTCGGGCGAACAGCGCCCGCCCACTGACCTGGTGCGCCCTGGCCGCCGCCATCGCCCTGGCCGGCTGCTCCGGCCTGCCCGACCAGCGCCTGGCCAACGAAGCGCTGAAACGCGGCGACATCGCCACCGCCCAGGCCAACTACAAGGCCCTGGCCGACCTGGGCTACAGCGATGCCCAGGTGGGGCTGGCCGACATCCAGGTCAGCAGCCGCGATCCGGCGCAGCTCGAACAGGCCGAAGCCACCTACCGCGCGGCCGCCGCCACCTCGCCGCGGGCTCAGGCGCGTCTGGGCCGCCTGCTGGTGGCCAAGCCCGGCAGCACCCAGGCCGAGCGCGAAGAAGCCGAAACCCTGCTCAAGCTCGCCGCCCAGCAAGGCGAGGGCAATACCCTGATTCCGCTGGCCATGCTCTACCTGCAATACCCGCAGAGCTTCCCGGACATCAACGCTCAGCGCCAGATCGACCAGTGGCGCGCCGACGGCAACCCCGAGGCGGGCCTGGCCCAGGTGCTGCTGTACCGTACTCAGGGCAGCTACGACCAGCACCTGGACGACGTCGAGCAGATCTGCAAGGCCGCGCTCAGCGCCGCCGACGTCTGCTACGTGGAACTGGCCACCGTCTACCAGAAGCGTGGCCAGAGCGACCGCCAGGCCGACCTGCTCGACCAGCTCAAGTCGGCCCACGCCCGTGGCACGGTGCCGGCCACCCGGGTCGATAGCGTCGCCCGGGTGCTGGCCGACCGCAGCCTCGGCCAGACCGACGAGAAGACCGCCCAGGCCCTGCTCGAATCCGTCGCCCCGAACAACCCCGCGTCCTGGGTGAGCCTGGCGCAACTGCTCTACGACTTCCCCGAACTGGGCGACACCGAGCAATTGCTGGCCTACCTCGACAAAGGTCGCGACGCCGAACAGCCGCGCGCCGACCTGCTGCTGGGCCGTCTGTACTACGAAGGCAAGCAGGTGCCGGCCGATGCTCACAAGGCCGAGCAGCATCTGCAGGCTGCGGCCGATGCCGGCGAAATCAGCGCCCATTACTACCTCGGCCAGCTCTACCGCCGTGGCTACCTGGGTCAGGTGGAACCGCAGAAGGCGGTCGATCACCTGCTCAGCGCCGCCCGTGGCGGTCAGCTCAGCGCCGACTATGCCCTGGCCCAGTTGTACAGCGAAGGCCACGGCATCCGTCCCAATCCGGGCAACGCCTGGGTATTCGCCCAGCTCGCCCAGCTCAACCCCACTGAGCAGTCCAGCGAGCTGCTGCAACAGCTCGAACCGCAGCTCGACGCCGAGCAGCGCAGTCAGGCCCAGCGCCTGCTGGAGCAGGAAAAGACCGCGCGGGCCGGGATGCTCCAGGCCAGCACCAGCAGCCTGGCCCTGGACGCCCTGCAGGACGGCAACGACCAGAACGACGCAGACGCCGAGGATTCGCTATGACGCTCAACCCCTTCGTGAAAGCCGGCATCGGCCTGAGCTTCGCCCTGTTGTGGTCGCTGCCGACCCTGGCTGCCGAAACCGCCGCCAAGAACTTCGGCCTGGAGGTCAAAGTCACCGGTCAGTCCGAAGACGACCGCGACCTGGGCACCCGTCCCGGCGGCGACGTCAACGGCCTGGGCCTGGACCTGCGCCCCTGGGTCTACGGCGAGCGCGGTAACTGGAGCGCCTATGCCATGGGCCAGGCCGTGACGGCCACCGACACCATCGAAACCGACACCCTGCGCCAGAACGACGACGGCACCGCGGTGGACACCGGCGACGACAGCCGCAAGCCGGACAAGAGCTACCTGGCCCTGCGCGAGTTCTGGGTCGGCTACAGCGGCTTCACGCCCTACCCCGGCGAGCAACTGCGCTTCGGTCGCCAGCGTCTGCGCAGCGACGACGGCATGTGGCGCGACACCAACATCGAGGCGCTGAACTGGAGCTTCGACACCACCCTGCTCAAGGCCGACCTGGGCGTGGCGCAGCGCTTCAGCGAATACCGCACCGACCTCACCGAACTGGCCCCCGAAGACAAGCACCGCACCCATGTCTTCGGTAACGTCGCCACCCAGTGGACACCCGGGCACTGGGTCGGCCTGCGCGCCCATCACACCCACGACAGCGGCAGCCTGAAAAACCCTGGCGAGCGCGTCGATGCCCTGGACAAGACCCGCACCGGCGATCTCACCTGGCTGGGCCTCGAAGCCAACAGCGATGCCTACAACTGGCGCAACGACCATACCGTCAACTACTGGGGCAGCCTGACCTGGCTGACCGGCAACCGCGACACCCTGAGCAGCCAACTGGTGGGCGACGAGCAGGTCGCCACCGGCACCCGCAGCGGCGACGTCAACGCCTGGGCCACCGACCTGGGCATCCGCCTGCGCCTGGACCCCAACTGGCAGGTCGGCGCGGCCTATGCCCGCGGCAGCGGCGGCGGCAGCGACGGCTCGAACAACTTCGAGCAGACCGGCCTTGAAAGCAACCGCTCCAACTTCACCGGCACCCGCTCGCGCGTGCACCGCTTCGGCGAAGCCTTCCGTGGCGAGCTGGGCAACCTGCAGGCAGCCACCCTGTTCGCTTCCTGGCAACTGCGCGAGGACTACGACGCCAGCTTCATCTACCACAAGTTCTGGCGCGTGGACGGTGAGCAGAACATCGGCTCCAGCGGTATCAACGCGGTGGTCAACGACGACGGCATCAACCGTCCGCTGGTCAATGGCGAGAAAGACCTGGGCCAGGAAATGGACGTGGTGGTGACCAAGTACTTCAAGCAGGGCCTGCTGCCCGCCTCGCTGAGCCAGTCGATCGACGAGCCCTCGGCGCTGGTACGCCTGCGCGCCGGCGTGTTCAAGCCCGGCGATGCCTACGGCAAGGAAGCGGACTCGTACATGCACCGCGCTTTCGTCGACGTGATCTGGCGCTTCTAAGGCCGGCCAAGGACTTTTATGAACCTGCACCCGAACCTTCGCCACAGCCTGCTGGCCAGCGCCCTGCTGCTGGCCTGCGGTGTGGCCGCCGCGGAACCTGCGCTCACCGCCAAGGGGCTGCAACAGGCCAAGACCTACACCGTGGCCGCCGCGCCCAGCGAACCGTTGCAGATGGACCCGCCGACGCTGCCCGACCTCTCCGGCTACACCGCCGAGGCCGTGCAGCGCAAGATCGACCGTCGCCACAAGGGCAAGGTCAGCGTGCGCCGCATGCTCCAGGAAGATGCGCTCAAGGAGTTCATCGGCGGCGACAACAAGGCCGCCGAGTGGGTCCAGCGCCAGCACGGCATTCCCCAGGCGATTTTCGTCGACGACGGGCATGTCGACCTGACCGAACTGAGCCGCAAAGTGCCCGCCCAGTACCTGCGCGAAACCGCGCCGGGCGTGTACCTGGCGCGCCTGCCGATCGTGGTCGGACGCCACGGCGTGCTGGAGATCGACGGCAAGGTCAAGGAACTGCGTCTGTCCCAGGAGGGCGGCGCGTTCCTGATCAACGACGGCAAGCTGTTCGTGCGCGACACCCAGGTCACCGGCTGGCGTGAAAAGGACAACGGCCCGGCCACGTTCCGCTCGCCCAAGGAATTCCGCCCGTTCCTGCTCAGTTGGGGCGGCACCGAGACCTACATCGTCAACAGCAAGATGGCCAGCTTCGGCTACGCCAAGTCCAAGTCCTACGGGGTGAGCATTTCCCAGTACACGCCGAACATGGCCAAGCAGATGGGCCGCCCCGAACCGACCGGCTGGATCATCGGCTCCACGTTCAGCGACATGTGGTACGGCTTCTACTGCTACGAGACCCAGGGCTTCGTGATCAAGGACTCGACCTACCGCGACAACATCGTCTACGGCATCGACCCGCACGACCGCTCGCACGGCCTGATCATCGCTGGCAACACCGTGCATGGCACCCAGAAGAAGCACGGCATCATCGTCTCGCGTGAGGTCAACGACAGCTGGATCATCAACAACAAGAGCTTCGACAACAAGCTCTCGGGCGTGGTGATCGACCGCAACAGCATCAACAACCTGGTGGCCTACAACGAGATCTACCGCAACCACACCGACGGCATCACCCTCTACGAGAGCGGCGACAACCTGATCTGGGGCAACCAGGTGATCAACAACCGCCGCCACGGCATCCGCGTGCGCAACAGCGTGAACATCCGCCTGTACGAGAACATCGCCATGGCCAACGGCCTGGTCGGGGTCTACGGCCACATCAAGGACCTCACCGACACCGACCGCGACATCGCCCTGGACCCCTTCGACGCCAAGGTCTCGCTGATCGTGGTCGGCGGCGAACTCACCGCCAACGGCTCCGGCCCGCTGTCGATCGACTCGCCCCTGTCGGTGGAGCTGTACAAGGTGGCCATGCTCGCCCCGCGCAAGTCCAGCGGCATCAGCCTCAACGGCGTGCTCGGCGAGCGCCAGGACGAAATCCTCGACCTGCTGGTGCGCCAGCAGAAGGCCGTGCTGATCGACCCGGTCGAACGCCAGAGCGAAATGATCGATTAAGGAAGCCCAGACCATGACCCCACATTTGATCAAACTGCTCGGCCTGTCCGCCGCCCTCCTGGCCATCAGCCAGGGCGTGCGCGCCGAGCAGGTGCAGGCGCCGAGTTTCAGCGCCGAGCCCTGCTGCCAACTGTGCCCCGAGGCGCATGACGCCAGCCGCTACGTGACCCGCTACCAGCAGAACTTCACCACGCTGGTGCAGGCCCAGGGCGACTGGCTGTTCCGTACCCGCGAAGACCTGCGCACCGAGTTCGACACCACCCCCGGCGGCTACAAGCGCCTGCAGCAGGTGCACGATGCGTTCAAGACGCGCGGCATCGAACTGGTGATGGTGTACCAGCCCACCCGTGGCCTGGTGAACCGCAACATGCTCAAGCCCGAAGACAAGGCCGCCTTCGACTACCAGAAGGCCCTGCACAACTACCAGGCCATGCTGCAGCGCTTCGCGAAGATGGGCTACAACGTGCCTGACCTGTCGCCCCTGACCAACGAGCAGTTGGCCGCCGCCGACCAGGGCAAGGACTTCTACTTCCGCGGCGACCAGCACTGGACGCCCTACGGCGCCCAGCGCGCGGCGCGCATCGTGGCCGACACGGTGCACCAGATGCCGGCGTTCGAGGGCATCCCGCGCAAGGAATTCGAGACCCAGAAATCCGGGCGCATGGGCAAGACCGGCACCCTGCACAACGTTGCCGGGCAGTTGTGCGGCACCAGTTACGCGGTGCAGTACATGGACCAGTTCACCACCGAGCCGAAGGGCGAAAGCGGCGGCGACGACCTGTTCGGCGACTCGGGCAACGCCCAGATCACCCTGGTCGGCACCAGCCACAGCGGCAAGAACTACAACTTCGCAGGCTTCCTCCAACAGGCCATCGGCGCCGACGTGCTCAACGTCGCCTTCCCCGGCGGCGGCCTGGAGGGCTCGATGATCCAGTACCTGGGCAGCGAGGAGTTCCACAAGAACCCACCGAAGATCCTGATCTGGGAATTCTCCCCGCTCTATCGCCTGGACCAGGAAACCATCTGGCGGCAGATCCTCGCCCTGCTCGACGACGGCTGCGACGACCGCCCCGCGCAGATGAGCGCCAGCGCCACGCTCAAGCCCGGCAAGAACGAATTGCTGGTCAACGGTCGCAATGGCGTGATCAAGGACCTGGTCAACCGCAACCACCAGCTCGACATCCGCTTCGAGGATCCGTCGGTCAAGGTGCTGCAAGCCACCCTCTGGTACCTCAACGGTCGCCACGAGGACATCAAGCTGGAGAAACCGGAGACCTCCGACACCGACGGGCGCTTCGTCTTCCAGATGCGCGAAGACGAGGACTGGGCCAGCCAGAACCTGCTGGCCCTGGAAGTCCAGGGACCGGAAAGCGGCACCCAGAAGGTCGAGGCCAAACTCTGCAAACGCAACAACTTCGCCGGCAGCGCGCGCCACACCGCGCAAGCCGGCCAGTGAGGCGAACATGACGGCATTCACGCGCACCCTGCGTCCTGCATTACTGACCCTGGCCCTGTTCGGCGGCGCCGCCCACGCGGCCCTGGTCCCGCCCCAGGGCTACTACGAGGGCATCGAGAAGCTCAAGGTCAGCGACGGCAACTTCCGCTGCGAACCGGCGCCCAAGCCCTACACCGGCGCGCTGCAATTTCGCAGCAAGTACGAAGGCTCGGACAAGGCCCGGGCCACCCTGAACCTGGCTTCCGAGCGAGCCTTCCACCAGTCCACCGCCGACATCACCACGTTGGAGAAGGGCGTCAGCAAGATGGTCGGTCAGTACATGCGCGACGGACGCCCGGCGCAGCTCGACTGCGTGCTCGGCTGGCTCGACCGCTGGGCCGAGGCCGATGCGCTGGAGTCCACCGACTTCAACCACACCGGCAAGTCCATGCGCAAATGGGCGCTGGGCAGCATGAGCGGCTCCTGGCTGCGCCTGAAATTCTCCAGCGCCCAGCCCCTGGCTGCGCACCGCGCCGAGGCCCAGCGCATCGAGCGCTGGTTCGCCAAGCTGGCCGAGCAGACGGTGCGCGACTGGAGCGACCTGCCGCTGGAGAAGATCAACAACCACAGCTACTGGGCGGCCTGGTCGGTGATGGCCACTGCCGTGGCCACCGACCGCCGCGACCTGTTCGACTGGGCGATCAAGCAATACAAGGTCGGCATCAACCAGATCGACGACCAAGGCTTCCTGCCCAACGAGATCAAGCGCCGCCAACGCGCCCTGGCCTACCACAACTACGCCCTGCCGCCGCTGGCGATGATCGCCAGCTTCGCCAAGGCCAACGACGTCGACCTGCGCAGCGAGAACAATTTCGCCCTGCAGCGTCTGGGCGAAGGCGTGCTGGCCGGCGCTCGCGACCCGGTGCATTTCGCCGAGCGCGCCGGGGTCAAGCAGGACCTCAAGGACCTCAAGGTCGACAGCAAGTACGCCTGGCTCGAACCCTGGTGCGCGCTGTACCAGTGCGTCGGCGACACCCAGCAGCGCAAGCACGGCATGCAGCCGTTCAACAGCTTCCGCATGGGCGGCGACATGACCCGGGTGTACGACCCGAACGCAGAACGCAAGAAATGAAATGACCCCTGTGGGAGCGGGCTTGTCCCGCGATTGCGTCCGGCTGGACAACACCGGCGAATCGACTGACGCAATCGCGACAAGCCCGCACACAGGGACCAAGGTGATCCGCCGCGTTTTCGTGGGGGGTTTGGGGGGCGCTGTGCCCTGGCTGCTGTGAATAAAAAGGAGAACCGGGATGGTCTTTTCGTCCAACGTGTTCCTGTTCCTGTTCCTGCCGGTTTTCCTCGGCTTGTACTACTTGAGCGGCAACCGTTATCGCAACCTGCTGCTGCTGGTCGCCAGCTACATCTTCTACGCCTGGTGGCGGGTGGACTTCCTCGCGCTGTTCGCCGGCGTGACCCTGTGGAACTACTGGATCGGCCTGAAAGTCGGCGCCGCTGGCGTGCGCAGCAAACCTGCCCAGCGCTGGTTGCTGCTGGGCGTGGGCGTGGACCTGGCGATTCTCGGCTACTTCAAGTACGCCAACTTCGGCGTCGACAGCCTCAACGCGATCATCGCCTCGTTCGGCCTGGAACCGTTCATCCTCACCCATGTACTGCTGCCGATCGGCATCTCGTTCTACATCTTCGAGTCGATCAGCTACATCATCGACGTGTACCGCGGCGACACCCCGGCCACGCGCAACCTGATCGACTTCGCTGCGTTCGTGGCGATCTTCCCGCACCTGATCGCCGGTCCCGTGCTGCGCTTCAAGGACCTGGTGGAGCAGTTCAACCACCGCACCCACACCCTGGACAAGTTCTCCGAAGGCTGCACCCGCTTCATGCAGGGCTTCATCAAGAAAGTGTTCATCGCCGACACCCTGGCGGTGGTCGCCGACCACTGCTTCGCCCTGCAGAACCCGACCACGGGCGATGCCTGGCTCGGCGCGCTGGCCTACACCGCGCAGTTGTACTTCGACTTCTCCGGCTACAGCGACATGGCCATCGGCCTGGGCTTGATGATGGGCTTTCGCTTCATGGAGAACTTCAAGCAGCCGTACATCAGCCAGTCGATCACCGAGTTCTGGCGGCGCTGGCACATCAGCCTGTCGACCTGGCTGCGCGACTACCTGTACATCACCCTGGGCGGCAACCGCAAAGGCACCCTGGCCACCTACCGCAACCTGTTCCTGACCATGCTGCTGGGCGGTCTGTGGCACGGCGCCAACTTCACCTACATCATCTGGGGCGCCTGGCACGGCCTGTGGCTGGCCATCGAACGGGCGCTGGGCATCGACACCAACCCGCAGCGCTTCAATCCGATCAAGTGGGCCTTCACCTTCCTGCTGGTGGTGGTCGGCTGGGTGATCTTCCGCGCCGAGAACCTGGAAGTGGCCGGTCGTATGTACGGCGCCATGTTCAGCTTCGGCCAGTGGCAGCTGTCGGAACTCAACCGCGCCCAGCTCACCGGCTTGCAAGTGGCCACCCTGGTGGTCGCCTACCTGAGCATGGCGTTCTTCGGCCTGCGCGACTTCTATCGCAACGCCACCCCGCCGATTGCGGCGCGCGTGCCGGCGCAGGTCCACGGCGACGGCACCCTGAGCCTGGACTGGACCCGGGTGATGACCCGCGCCCTGGTGCTGCTGCTGTTCGTTGCCTCGATCCTCAAGCTTTCGGCGCAGAGCTACTCGCCGTTCCTGTACTTCCAGTTCTGAGGGGATGACATGAACCGGACACTTCGCATCACTTATTCGTTGTCGTTCCTGGGCCTGCTGGTCGGGCTGGGCGCCTGGTCGCTGGGCGGCCTGGACAGCTTTACCCGCACGCAACAGATGACCCTGCTCGACGGCAAGTTGGCCAAGGCCGCCGAGACCCACTACGACGAACAGTTCCCGATCAAGCGCGTGGGCACCAACCTGTGGGCGGCGCTGGACTTCACGCTGTTCAACGAAGGCCGTCCCGGCGTGGTGCTGGGCCGTGACCAGTGGCTGTTCAGCGACGAGGAGTTCAAGCCCGACGCCAGCGCCGGCCAGCAGATGCAGGACAACCTGGCGCTGATCCGTGGCGTGCGCGATACCCTGCAGCAGCGCAACATCGAGCTGGTGCTGGCGATCGTGCCGGCCAAAGCGCGGGTGTACGCCGAGTACTTGGGCAAGGAACAGCCGGCCAGCCTGCACGGCGAGCTGTTCAACCAGTTCCACGCCCAGGCGCGCCAGGCCAACGTGTTCGCCCCCGACCTGCTGGCGCCGCTGCAGCAGGCCAAGGCGCGCGGCCAGGTGTTCCTGCGCACCGACACGCACTGGACGCCGATGGGCGCCGAAGTGGTCGCGCAGAGCCTGGGCGAAGCGGTCAAGCGCCAGCAACTGCTCAAGGCCGAGCCCCAGGCCTACATCACCGAGGCGGGCAAGAGCGCGCCGTACAAGGGCGACCTGACCAACTTCCTGCCGCTCGACCCGCTGTTCAGCGACCTGCTGCCACACCCCGATACCCTGCAGCAGCGCACCACGCGCCCCGCCCAAACCCAGGGCGAAGGCGACGACGCGCTGTTCGCCGACGCGTCCATTCCGGTCGCGCTGGTGGGCACCAGCTACAGCGCCAACCCGCACTGGAACTTCCTCGGCGCGCTGCAGCAGGCGCTGCACAGCGACGTGGCCAACTACGCCGAAGACGGCCATGGCCCCATCCAGCCGATGCTCAAGTTCCTGCAGAGCGACGCCTTCAAGAACACCCCGCCGCAGGTGGTGGTCTGGGAATTCCCGGAACGCTACCTGCCCATGGGCACCGACCTCAGCAGCTTCGATCCGCAGTGGATCGCGCAGTTGAAGAACACCCGTCAATCCGAAGCACACCTGGCCCTGTCGTCCACCCGGACGACCCACTGAAAGAGAGGAACACGCACATGACTCGCAAGCCATCCATCGCCAAAGCCCTCACCCTCGCGGCCGGCCTGTCCCTGGCATCGCTGCAGGCCTTCGCCGGCGCCGACGCCGCCCTGTACGGCCCCAGCGCACCGAAAGGCTCGACCTTCGTGCGCCTGTACAACGCCGGTTCCGCACCAACGGCAGCCTCGGTGGGCAACACCCAGATCAAGCAGGTCGGCGCCCAGGCCAGCAGCGACTTCAGTTTCCTGCCCGGTGGCGACTACACCGCCCAGGTGGGCGGCCAGAGCGTGCCGGTCAAGCTGGCCGCGGACAAGTACTACACCCTGGTCAACAACGCCAGCGGCACCCCACAACTGGTCGAGGAACCGCCGTTCAAGAACAAGCAGAAGGCGCTGGTGCGGGTGCAGAACCTCAGCGACCAGGCCCTGACCCTGAAGACCGCCGACGGCAAGACCGAAGTGGTGAAGTCGGTGGCGGCCAAGGGGCGCGGCGAGCGCGAGATCAATCCGGTCAAGGTCAACCTGGCCTTGTTCGAAGGCAACAAGAAAGTCGGCGACGTCAAACCCGTCGCTCTGGAGCGCGGCGAAGCGGCCGTGCTGTACGTCACCGGTTCCGGCACCCGCCTGTCGCCGGTGTGGGTCACTCGCCCCGTGGCTAGCAACTGATCCCTGCCTCTCAACGACTATTGGAGAAACACGATGATCCCGGTAATTCTTTCTGGTGGTAGCGGTTCGCGTCTGTGGCCTTTGTCGCGCAAGCAGTTCCCCAAGCAGTTCCTGGCCCTGACCGGCGAGCACACGCTGTTCCAGCAAACCATCGAGCGCCTGGTGTTCGAGGGCATGGACACCCCCATCGTGGTCTGCAACAAGGCCCACAAGTTCATCGTCCAGGAACAGTTGGGCGCGCTGAAGCTCGACACCCAGGCGATCCTGATGGAGCCGTTCGGCCGCAACACTGCGCCGGCGGTGGCGATGACCGCGATGAAGCTGGTCAACGAAGGGCGCGACGAGCTGATGCTGGTGCTGCCGGCCGACCACGTGATCGAGGACCAGAAGGCCCTGCAACGCGCCCTGGCCCTGGCCACCGTGGCCGCCGAGCGGGGCGAGATGGTGCTGTTCGGTGTGCCGGCGACCAAGCCTGAGACCGGCTACGGCTACATCCGCTCCAGCCAGGATGCGCTGCTGCCCGAGGGCGTGGCGCGGGTCGCGCAGTTCGTCGAGAAGCCCGATGAGAAACGCGCCAACGAGTTCGTCCGCGCCGGCGGTTACTTCTGGAACAGCGGCATGTTCCTGTTCCGCGCCAGCCGCTTCCTCGAAGAACTGAAAAAGCACGACCCGGACATCTACGACACCTGCCTGCTGACCCTGGAGCGCAGCGAAGAAGACGCCGATGCGCTGAGCATCGACGAGGCCACCTTCGCCTGCTGCCCGGACAACTCCATCGACTACGCGGTGATGGAAAAGACCCAGCGCGCCTGCGTGGTGCCACTGTCGGCCGGCTGGAGCGACGTGGGCTGCTGGTCGTCGCTGTGGGACGTGCACGAGAAGGACGATAACGGCAACGTGACCAAGGGCGATGTGGTGGTGCAGGACAGCCACAACTGCATGATCCATGGCAACGGCAAGCTGGTGTCGGTGATCGGCCTGGAGAACATCGTGGTGGTCGAGACCAAGGACGCGATGATGATTGCCCACAAGGACAAGGTCCAGGGCGTCAAGCAGATGGTCAACACCTTGGACGAGCAGGGCCGCAGCGAGACCCAGAATCACCTGGAGGTCTACCGTCCGTGGGGCTCCTACGACTCGGTGGACATGGGCGGGCGTTTCCAGGTCAAGCACATCACGGTCAAGCCCGGCGCCAGCCTGTCGCTGCAGATGCACCACCACCGCGCCGAACACTGGATCGTGGTGAGCGGCACCGCCGAGGTGACCTGCGACGAGAACGTGTTCCTGCTGACCGAGAACCAGTCGACCTACATCCCCATCGCGTCGGTGCACCGCCTGCGCAACCCGGGCAAGATCCCGCTGGAGATCATCGAGGTGCAGTCCGGCAGCTACCTGGGCGAGGATGACATCGAGCGCTTCGAGGACGTCTACGGCCGCACCTCCACCCCGGTCGAACGCGGCGTCTCGGTCAAGACGATCGCGCAGTAGGCCTGGGCCTACGGCCAGCTTCGAGCGGCAAGCGGCAAGTAAAAGCGGGGTGGTGGGGCATTCGAAATCGAGCGCTCACCACCGTCCTAACGCGATTCACTCAAGATGTGCATAGCTGGAATTGGGGCTGCTGCGCAGCCCATCGCGGCGCAAGGCCGCTCCCACAGGGGCCGTATAAACCCATGTTTCTGGGTTCACGCGGACGTTGTGGGAGCGGTCTTGTGCCGCGAAAGGGCTGCGCAGCAGCCCCAGCATTCCTCAAGTGAACAGCACTACTCCACCGTCCCGCTTTTTCTTGTCGCTTGCCGCTTGCCGCTTGCAGCTACAAGCTTGTAGCTTGTAGCTTTTCGAAGGCCTGGGCACGTCATGATCATCGGTGCGTTTCTCATCCTTACCTGGTTGGTGCTGCTGCTGCGTTATCCGGGCAAGGCCTTGCCGATTTCGCTGGCGGCGCTGTGCGGACTGGGGCTGGTCGCTCTGGTCGTGGTCTGGCAGGACAATCGTGAAGCCTCGCAACTGGCGCGACTGGACATTCGCCTGAGCTATGCGCCTGGGCAATGTCCTGCCGATCGGGCGCTGCACGTCAGCATGAGAAACGCCAACCAAGCCCCGCTCAGCGAACTGCGCTGGCGCGTGGGCGCTTATGCGCCGGGCGATACCGTCAACCTCGCTGAAAACACCTACGCTGCGCCGCGCTATCGCGGGCCGGGTGAGCTGCAGGCCGGCGCCGAGTGGAACGACTGCCTGCCGCTGCCGCCGCTGCGCGCCGGGTATCGGCCGCAAACCCTGGAGTTTCGCGCCGAGCATCTGCAAGGCACCTTCGCCAATTGATCCGACCTGCCCCAACTAAAGGCTTTGACCATGACTACCGTGCTCATCACCGGTTGCTCCAGCGGCATCGGCCGCGCCCTGGCCGACGCCTTTCGCGATGCCGGTCACGAGGTCTGGGCCACCGCCCGTAAAGACGTCGACGTTCAGCGCCTGCACGCGGCCGGCTTCAGCGCCCGCCAGCTCGATGTCAACGATGCCCAGGCCCTCGACCGCCTGGCCGAAGAGCTGCCGCACCTCGACATCCTCATCAACAATGCCGGTTACGGCGCCATGGGACCGCTGCTCGACGGCGGTGTCGAGGCGCTGCGCCAGCAATTCGAAACCAACCTGTTCGCCTTGGTCGGCGTGACCCGCGCGCTGTTCCCGCTGCTGCGTCGCTCCCGTGGCCTGGTGGTGAACATCGGCAGCGTGTCCGGCGTGCTGGTCACCCCGTTCGCCGGGGCCTATTGCGCGTCCAAGGCCGCGGTGCACGCCTTGAGCGATGCCCTGCGCCTGGAACTGGCGCCGTTCGGCATCCGCGTCATGGAGGTGCAGCCGGGGGCCATCGCTTCGCAGTTCGCCAACCATGCCCAGCACTCGGTCGAACAGCTGCTGGCGGCAGACTCGCCATGGTGGCCGTTGCGCGAACAGGTGCAGGCACGGGCGCGGGCTTCGCAGGATCGCCCGACCCCGGCCAGCGTGTTCGCCCAAGGGCTGCTGGCCGCTACCCAGCGCTCGCCGGTGCCGGCGCTGGTGCGCTTGGGCAATGGCAGCAGGGCACTGCCGCTGATTGCCCGGTGGCTGCCGCGACGGCTGCTGGACTGGGTGCTGCGCAAGCGCTTCGGCTTGCTGCGACCGCTGTAAGCAGCGCGGCGGCGCTCGACCTCAACCCAGATCGAACGCCTGCCAGCCGCCACCGAGCGCCTTGTATAGCCCCACCAGCGCCTGCGACACCGCCGCCGAACTGTCGATCCACTGCTCTTCGCTGGCCAGCAGCGCCGACTGCACCGACAGCACGTTGAGAAAGTCCACCGCCCCTTCCACGTACTGACGCTGCGCCGTTTCCAGCGCGATGCGGTTCTGCTGCACCGCTTCGGCCAGATGGTCGCGCCGCAACTGGCTGGCGTTGTACAGGCGCAGCACATCGTCGATCTCGTGCCAGGCGCCGAGCACCACCTTGCGGTAGTTCAGCGCCGCTTCCTGTTGCTGGGCCTCGCGCAAGTGCAACTGCCCTGTGAGCCGTCCACCTTCGAAGATCGGCAGCGACACCTGCGGCCCGAAGGCGAAGCGCCGCGCATCCCAGGCGCCGAAGTCGGCGAGCTGCAGCGACTGGAACCCGGCGCTGCCGGACAAGCGAATGCTCGGGTAGAAGTCGGCCTTGGCCACCCCGATGCTGGCGGTGGCAGCGTGCAGACGGGCCTCGGCCTGGCGGATGTCCGGGCGCCGCTCGGCCAGTTGCGACGGGATGCCGATGGCGAAGCGCTGCTGCGGCGCCGGCAGCTCGCCGGGCGCCAGCAGGGTGCTCTGCAAGCTGCGCGGCGGTTCGGCGGCCAGCAGGCTGAGGGCATTGATCAGGTCGTCGCGACGCGCCTGCAAGGTCGGCAGCCGCGCCTCGATCATCGCCACCTGGGCGTTGGCCTGGGCCACGTCGAGCCGGGTGGCGACGCCTTCGGCCTGGCGCTGTTCGGAGAGTGTCAGGCTGTGCCGGGCCAGGTCGAGGTTGTCCTCGGTGATCTGCAAGGTGTGCTGCACGGCGCGCAACTGAATGTAGTCGCCAGCGGTTTCGGCCAGCAGTGCCAGCAGCACGGCATTGCGGTCGTTCTCGGCCACCGCGACATTGGCATCGGCCGCCTCCACCTGACGCCGCACGCGCCCCCACAGGTCCAGCTCCCAGCCGGCCACCAGATCCCCCTGCCAGAGGTTGTAGGCCGACTTGCCGGCGTTGCCGGACGGATCGTTCAGGCCCTCGGCGCTGTTGCGCGAGCGGCTGTAGCCGGCCTCGGCCGCCACCGACGGCGCCTGGTCGGCGGCCACGCTGCTGCGCAGCGCCCGGCTCTGCAGCAGGCGTGCACTGGCCATCTGCAGATCCAGGTTGCGGGCCGCCACCTGCTCGATCAGGGCACTCAGGCGCGGGTCGTGGAAGCTCTCCCACCAACGCTGTTGCAGCGGCTCGGCCAGGGGTTGGCTGGCGGCCTGCTCGCCTTGCACGGCGCCCCACTGCTGCGGCGCCTGACTGTCGGGGCGCTGGAAGTCCGGGCCCAGGGTGCAGCCGCTGAGCAGCGCGGCGAGTAACAGGGTGACGGCTGGCTGGCGGCTCATCGTGCGCTCACCTGTTTACCGGCGAGGCCGTCATCCTGCGTATCGATGGTCGCCTCCACCGACATGCCCACCCGCAGGCGCTCGCGCAAGGGCTGGTCGTCATCGAAAACGATGCGCACCGGGATGCGCTGCACCACCTTGGTGAAATTGCCGGTGGCGTTGTCGGGCTTGACGGCGGCAAAGGTCACACCGGTGGCCGGAGCGATGCTCTCGACCCGCCCGTGCAAGGTTTCGCCCGAAAAAGTATCCACGCTGATGCGCACCGCTTGGCCCGGCTGGACGTGGGTGAGCTGGGTTTCCTGAAAGTTGCCCACGACGTAGGCCTGCTGCAGCGGCACCACCGACAGCAAGCGCGCGCCTGGATTGACGTAGGCGCCCACGCGCAACGCGCGTTCGCCGACCATGCCGTCCACTGGCGCGACGATGCGCGTATAGGACAGGTCCAGCTCGGCCTTCTCCACCCCGGCCTCGGCGCGTTTGAGCTGGCCGTCGGCACTGGCGACCTGGGCCTGGAGAATGTCCACCTGCTTGCGCGTGGCCAGCAGCGCCGCCTGGGCGTTGGCCAGCCGTGCCCGCGCCTGGTCGACCCGGCTGCGCGCCTGCTGGGCGTTCTGCACCGTGCCGGCGCCCTGCTCGGCCAGGCGGCTGTAACGGGTCACTTCATGGTCGGCGAAGCCGACTTCGGCCTGCGCCGCCTTCACCGCCGCCTCGGCCTGGGCGATCAGCGCCGCCTGACGATCCAGGGTGGCGCGGGCATCCAGGCTCTGCGCCTTGGCCACCAGCAACTGGGCCTGGGCGGCATCCAGCGCGGCCTGGTAATCGCGGGCGTCGAGGGTGGCCAGCAACTGACCAGCCTTGACCTGCTGGTTGTCCTCCACCAGCACCTGCTTGACGAAGCCCGCCACCTTCGGCGCGACCACGGTGTAGTCGGCGGTGACGTAGGCGTCGTTGGTGCGCTGCTGGTGGTCGCTGCCCAGCAGCCAGGGGCCGACCACGGCGGCCAGCAGGGCCACGGCGAGCACCGCCGCGATGATGAGTGTCTTGCGCGTGTGGGTCATTTTGGCTTGTCTCGAACGGGGTCAGGCCACGGCACGGGGTGGGTAGACCCGGGTAGGCACGAAGGGAATCAGGCAGATCAGGGCAACGGCGACAGCCGCCATCACCAGGTACAAGTCGGCACTGGTCAGCACCAGGGCCTGCTGATGCAGGCGCCCGGCCAGGTTGGCCGCCGTGTCGTCCACCAGCGGCGCGTTACCCAGGCTGTCGACCAGGTGGTTGGAATGGAAATGCCGGCGCAGGGTGCCCAGCGCATCGAGCAGGCCGACTGCGACCGCTGCCGACAGCCCTTTGACCGTGTTGAACCAGGCCGAGGCGAACGGGCCATCCTGCGGACTCATGCCGGTGGTGGAGAGCATCAGCAGCGGCAGCACCGCCATCGGCTGACCGAACACCTGCAACAGGTAATACGGGTAGAAGTCGCCACGAATCCACTGGCTGGTCAGCAGGCTGCTGCCCAGGCACGAAGCCGCGAGCATCGCCAGCCCGGTCGCCAGCACCCAGCGGCAGTCCACCGCGCGGATATTGCACAGCGCGGCGGTGAGCGGCAGGGCCAGCAGTTGCGGCAGCGCCACCAATAGCATCAGCGGGCTGGTCTGCGCCGGGCGATAGGCCTGGATCTGCGCCAGGTAGGCCGAAGGAATGCTGGCCACCCCGGAGAGCACGATCAGCACCCCGGCCAGCGTCACTAGGGCAAAACTCAGGTTGCGCCGCGACAGCAGGCGCAACTGGAAGAACGGCAGCGGTTCGGACCATTCGTTGTACAGGAACAGCACCAGCAGCAGGCTGCCCCCGCCGAGCAGCCAACAGATGAGCGGCGAGTCGAACCAGCCCCAGCGGTCGCCCAGCGACAGGCCCAGCACCAGGCTGCTGATGGCCGGCAAACCCAGCAGCACGCCGCGCCAGTCGAACTGGGCGAAGCGTTCCAGGCGCAGCGGATCCTGCGGCAACCCCCAGGCCACGCAGCCCATGGCCAGCAGCGACGGCAGGATGATCTGCCAGAACGCCCACTGCCAGCCGACGTACTCGGTCCACAGCCCGGCCAGCGGCGTGCCCAGGTTCGGCCCGAAGGTGGCGGTGAGGGCATAGCAGGCCAGCCCATAGACCTTGATCCCCGGCGGCAGAAAACGCAGCGCCACGCTCATCAGCATCGGCGGCAATGCGCCGGAGGCGAAGCCTTGCAACACGCGCAGCAGCATCAGGCTGTGCAGGTTGGGGGCGAACGGCTGCACCAGGCCGAGCCCGGCAAAGGCGGCAATGGCGATGAGGGTGAAACGGCGCAAGGAAAAGGTGGTGGCCAGCCAGGGCGAAAAGGCCATGGCGGACACCGACGCCGCGGCATACACCGCCAGCAGCCAGGCCCCTTCATCGGCGCCGATGCCCATGGCCCCGCGTATATCGGCCAGGGCAATCTTGGTCACCCCCTCATTGAGCCCGGCACACAGCACCGCCAGCAGCACGCCGAACAGCCCCACCACCACCCGCAGGCCAAACGGCGACTGCGCAGGCGCTGCGGCCACCGGGGCGGCGATAGCAGGTGCGGTCAGGGCACTCATGATTCAGACATCTCCAGCAACAATTCTTGGCTGGAGGGATTTTAGAGGCGGCCAATGCTTACGAAAACTGACTTGTCGGAAGGTTAGAGTTGCGCCGGGCGCAACTCTAACCAGCGGCAAGCTTCGAGCGGCAAGCTGCAAGTGAAAGCGGATCGCGGCGCTTTTGATTTTTCTTGCAGCTTGCAGCTTGCCCCTTGCAGCTCGCCTTTTCCGCTTGCAGCTTAAAGCTAAGCGCCGCTAGGCGGCGCAGTCCTTGACGGTGCGGCGTAGCCAGCGGTGGGCGGGGTCGTTGTCGAAGCGGGGGTGCCAGGCTTGCATCACTCGCACTTTTTCCAGGGGGACCGGGATCTCGAAGGCGCGCAGCGGCAGGCCGAATTCCAGGACATTGCCGAGGATGTTGGCCGGCATCGGCAGGATCAGGTCAGACACTGGCAGCGAGAACATCGCTGAGTGGAAGCTGGGGGTGATCAGCGCGATGCGCCGTTGCAGCTTGTGGTTGGCCAGCTCCACGTCGATCGGGCCACTGGCGCGGCCACGGCGCGAGACGCTGATCTGCGGATACAGGGTGAAGCGCTCGGGGGTGATGGGCTGCGCGAAGATCGGATGCTGCTCGCGGGCCAGACCGACGAAATGGGTGTCGAACAGATGCTGCACCTTGATCTCCGGGCCCAGGTCGATGCTCGAACTCACCACCAGGTCGATCTGGCCCTGACGCAGCACCAGGTCGTCGTCGCCGTGCGCCTCCGGCACGAAGCGCAGCACCGTGCGCGGCGCCTGTTCCTGCATGACATGCAGCAGGCGTGCGCCGTACAAGGCGACGAACAGGTCGTTGGTGCGGATATTGAACGTGCGCTCCAGGCCTAACAGGTCTACGTCCTCGCCGCTGTTGAACACCAGTCCGGCCTGCTCCACCAGCGCCCGCACCTGATCGCGCAGGGCCATCGCCCGGGGGGTAGGCACCAGACCGCGCCCGGCGCGCACCAGGATCGGGTCGCCGAGCGCCTCGCGAATGCGCCCCAGGGTCCGGCTCATGGCGGCAGGGCTCAGGTTCATACGCTGCGCTGCGCCCACCACGCTGCCCTCGTCGAGCAAAGCGTCGAGGGCGACCAGCAGGTTCATGTCCGGAAGTTGCATGGGCGATTACCGTGATCCGTGTGTGAAGCGCGATGGTAGCAGGTCGCACGATTGCGTCTGGTGCAATGACGACATGCGCCGCAGGCTCTTTATCGTGGCAGGCAAAGGCGCAAGAATGCGAGCGGTCGTTTGCGGGTCAATCGCTGCGGCGAACCCCACCCCGCCAGGAGTTTCCATGCCTCAGCCGATCCTCATCGCCATCGACGCCTCCCCCGCCAGCACTGCGCTGATCGACCTCGCGCGTCGCTACTGCCGTCCCGACCAACACCGCCTGCACGTGCTCCTGGCCATCGACCCGACCTTCGCCGTGCACGCGCGCCCGGCGACCTACTCCGAAGAGGAGCGCGAGGAATATCCTGCGGCCTGCGACGAGCAGCAACTGGCCGAGCGCGCCCTGCAGCAGGCCGTGGCCACCTTGCGCGAGGCGGGCTTCGACTGCGAGAGCGCCATGGTCGCTGGGCAGCCACAGGACGCTATCGTCGCCAAGGCCCAGGCACTGGACTGCGCCCTGATCGTCATGGGCCACCGGCACCTGTCGCGGCTGGGGCGACTGCTGGACCCGTCGATCAGTGCCAAGGTGATCGACCGGGTGAAGGTGCCGGTGCTGGTCTGCCCCGCGTCCTGACACCTGCTCACAGCCTGTCGCGAAGGCCTGGCGCGCAGCGCGCCGTCATCAGCCATCGCGGGGTTTCAGGATGATTTCGGTCGCCAGGTGTTGCGGCCGCTTCGCGGCGGATTCAGTCTTCAATGCTCGGCGTCACCACCACCGTACAGGTGGTGCCCGCCGCCAGCAGATAGCCCTCGGGCACCTCGTCGATGTGAATGCGCACTGGCACCCGCTGGGCCAGGCGCACCCAGTTGAAGGTCGGGTTGACGTCCGCGACCAGCTCGCGGCTCTGCGGGTTGTCGCGGTCGTAGATACCTCGGGCGATGCTCTGCACATGCCCCTGCAGCACCTCGCCGCTCATCATCTGCAACTCGGCCCGATCGCCCGGCTTCACATGGGGCAGCTTGGTCTCCTCGAAGAACCCGTAGACCCAGAACGACTGCTCGTCCACCACCGCCATCACCGCCTCGCCGGTGCGGGCGTAGTCGCCCTGATGAACGTTGAGGTTGGTCACGTAGCCGTCGACGCTGGCGAGGATCTCGGTGCGCTTGAGGTTCAGCTCAGCCGCCGCCAACTGCGCTTGGGCCTGCTGGTAATCGGCCAGCGCGGCGTTGGCGAGGTTGCTGGCGTCGTCGCGGTTCTCCTTGGAGATCACCAGGTTGTCCAGATCGGCGCGGCGGCGGGCGTTGTCCTTGCGCATCTCCCAAGTGGCCTTGCGCGAAGCCACCAACGCGCGCGCCTGATCCAGCGCCACCCGGTAATGCTCGGGGTCGATGCGAATCAGCACATCGCCCTTCTTCACCCGCTGGTTATCGTGCACCGGCACCTCGACCACATAGCCAGGTACGTCGGCAGCGACGTTGATGATGTCGGCGCGTACGCGGCCATCGCGGGTCCAGGGGGTGGTCATGTAGTGCAGCCACAACTGGCGACCGATCACCACCGCAGCGGTGAGCACCAGCAAGGTGGCCAGCAGGCTGAAGAACTTTTTCATAAGGGCATTCTCACCAGTAGACCGACAGCGCCATCACGCCGAACAGGCAGACGAACAGGGACAGGCGCAGCAGCGCCGGGTGCCAGAAAAAACGGTAACCGTCATGGCTGGCGATGAAGCGGTCCAGGCCCCAGGCCAGGCCCGCAGCGAGCAGGAACATCAAGGTCATGGTGGGCAGGTACACGCCATGGAAGGCGATCTCACGGGGCATGGTGCAATCCTTTGGCCGGGGCCAGGGGTGACTGGGGGTCGAGCAGGGAGCTGCGGATGAAGTGCAGGTAACTCTGGGCGCGGCGCAGCACCGAGGTGTCGAAGTGCCGGGCGAACGGTTCGTCGGTGGCCTGCACGCGGCTGATGGCGTGATCCACGGCCACCAGCGCACGCTCGTGGTTGGCGGCACTGGGTTGCAGGAACAGCCGCGCCAAGGCCCGGCCCATCACCCGGATCGCCTGGCGCCACGCCTGCGACTCGGCGTAGGCCGGGTGCACCGGGGCGTTAGCCTGCTCCTTGCGCAACTCGATGATGGCGTGGCCGACCTCCGACACCACGAACATCCAGTCCATCAGTTCGGCCTGCACCTGCGGCTTGCCAGCGGCCAGACCGTAGGCCTGGTGCAGCAGGTCGCGGGTGCGGCTCTCGAACGCCGACCCCAGGCCGCGCAGGCGCCCGCCGATGGCGAACAGCACCTGCTCGCGCAGCGCCTGCTGCAAGCGGCTCCACAGCCAGCGGCTGTTCGGCGGCAGGATGATCGCCCCGGCCGCAGCGCACACCAGCATGCCGATGACCATGCCCAGGTAGTCGTTGATGAAGCTGTACGGGTCGTAGACCGTGAGGTTGTTCGGCACCGAGCCGATCGAGAAGAACACCAGCAGGCCGACCCCGTAGCCGGCATAGGCCGGGCGCGAGGCGAGAAACGCACCGAGCGCGAACACCGGCGCCAGCACCAGGCACAGCAGGGTGAAGCCGTCGATCCAGGGGAATACGAAGAAGGTTTCGAAGAAGCCGATGAAGGCGCCGAGCAAGGTGCCGCAGGCCATCTGGAACGCCATCCGCCGCGGGTTGGGCGAGGCCGCCGAGAGCCCGGCGGTGACCGTGGCGACCAAGGTCATCATGGCGCCGCTGGGCCAGTCGCTGAGCAGCCAATAGCTGCCCAGCAGCAACAGCACGGCAGCGCCGCGCACCCCGGCGGCCAGCGACACCAGCCAACTGGTCTGGGCCACGTAGGGCTCGTCCCAGCGTTCGCGCTCGTGGTTGTGCGCCGCCAGCGACGCGTGGGTCTGGGCGTAGCTGTAGAGCTCGTCGATCAGGCGATAGAGCAGCTCGTAGGTGGTGTGGAAATCCAGCAGGTCGGCTTCGCTGGGTGACGTCTCCAGGTACGCAGCGCGCAGGCTGCGTACCTGGGTTTGCAGGCCGTCCTTGTAGGCGGCCAGTTCCAGGGTCAGGCGCAGGGCGTCAGGGTCGGTCAGGTAGCGGTTCACGTAGGGTTCGAGCAACGCCACCAGGGTCTGCACGCCTGGCTCGATGGCCACGACGATCTGCGCAGGCCCGCGCGCCCGCAGCCGCTCCAGCAGCCGGTGCAGCGCGTTGAAACGGGTGGTGATGGCCATGAACTCGCTGTTCATGCGCATCAGCCGGCCGGAGCGGCGGCGCATGTGCGGGTCTTCGAAGGCGGTGACGTTGCGCAGGCTTTCCAACCCCACGGCCTCGGCGATGAAGCGCACGTTGCGGGTCTCGAGCTGGGCGCGCTCGCTGTGGCCGCGCAAGGCTTCGACCATCACCCCGGCGTACACGCCGAAGCGCTGGTAGAGCGCGTGGCGCATGGCCGCGCTGGCCGATTGCGGCAGGATCGCGGCACTGACCAGGGTGGAGACGAGGATACCCAGGGAAATCTCCAGCAGGCGCCACACCGCCGCCATGAACGCCTGGTCCGGGTGCTGCAGCACCGGCAAGCCGATCATCGCGGCGGTGTAGCCGGCCAGCACGAACCCATAGGCGCGAAAGGTGCGGTAGCGCATGGCCCCGGCCGAGCACAGGCCCACCCACAGCGCCAGGCTGGGCAGGAACAGCTCGGTGTTCTGCGGGAACAGCGCGATCAGCGTGACCATCATCGCCGAGCCGGCCAGGGTGCCAAGCAGGCGGTAGAAGCTCTTGGCGAACACATGACCACTCTGCGGCTGCATGACGATGAACACCGTGATCATCGCCGTGCGCGGCTGCGGCAATTCCAGGCGCATGGCCAGCCAGAGGGTCAGGAAGGCGGCGGCCAGCACTTTGAAGATGTAGATCCAGGTGACGCCGTCGGTGCGCGCCCAGGCGAAGAAACCGCGGCGCCACTCAAGGCGCGCCAGCCAGTCCCTCATCGCGGCGGCTCCGACGGCACATCAGCGCCGGCGCCCAGCCCGCCACCCAGCGCGGTGACCAGGTCGGCATGCACGCTCAGGCGCGCGGCCTGCACCTGCTGCTGCACCTGCTGCTGGCGAAACAGCAGGGTCTGGGCATTGAGCACATCGAGGTAATCGGTGAGCCCGCGCTGGAACGCCAGGGTGGCCATGTCGTAGGTCTTCTGCGCGGCGGCGACCGACTCGGTGGCAAAACGCGCCTGCTGCTGCAACGACTCGCGGCGGATCAGTCGATCGGACACCGCTTTCAAGGCGTCGATCACCGTGGCGTTGTAGTGCGCCACTGCCAGGTCGTACTCGGCCGAGGCCGCGCCCAACTGCGCGCGCAGGCGGCCGCCGTCGAAGATCGGCAGGCTGATGGCAGGGCCCACGTTGTAGCTGAACTTGCGGCCGCTGAGAAACGCCAGCGGGCCACCGCCAGTGGCCATGAAACCCAGGCCGCCGACCAGGTCGACATTGGGGAAGAACGCGGCGTGGGCCACATCGATACCCCGGGCCTGGGCTTGCACCTGCCAGCGGCTGGCGACCACATCCGGGCGCTGGCCGATCAGCTCGGCGGGCAACGCCGACGGCAAGGCCAGCGGCGCGGCCAGCGACAGGCTCGGCCGCGCCAGGCGGGCGCCCTCCCCCGGCCCTTTGCCGGCCAGCGCCGCCAGTTGGTTGCGACCCAAGGCGATGGCCTCGTCGAGGCCGTCGAGCTGGCGATGGGTTTCCGGCAGCGGCGCCTCGGCCTGGCTCACTTCCAGGTGGGTACCGATACCGGCGGCCAGGCGACGCTGGGCCAGGTCGAGAATCTGCTGCTGCTGGGCCAGCTCGGCGGCGACGATGTCGCGCCGGGCGAACTGCAGGCTCAGGTCGATGTAGGCACGCACCACATTGTTCTGCAGCTCCAGGGCCGCCTGCCGGGCTTCGGCGACGCGCACGTGGGCCTGGTCCACGGCCTGCTCGCTGGCGTTGCGCTCGGCGCCCCACAGGTCCAGGGCGTAGCGCAGGCCGAGGTGGGCATCGTTGTCCCAGGTGTTGGCGCCGGACAGCGCGCCGGGGCCATAGAACTGATCGTCCGGCCAGTTGTGGCGCTTGAGGGTGAGCGCGCCATCGCCCTGAAGTTGCTCGCGCGATTCGACCACGCCCGCCATGGACCGGGCCTGACGCACACGGGCGGCGGCCATGGCCAGGGTCGGACTGCCGGCCAGGGCCAGTTCGATCCAGCGGTCCAGTTGCGGATCGCGGTAGGCTCGCCACCACTGCTGGGCGGGCCAGGCGGCGTCCTGTGCGGCCGCGCCGATGGCGTGGTCGATGCTCAGTTCATTGGGTTGCAGGGTGTGGCTTTGCGGGGCGATGCCCAAGGTGGCGATGCAGCCGCTCAAGGTCAGACTGAGGGCACAGGCACTGAGCGTTCGAAACGCTCCGAGGTGGCGACGCGGCACTGCGGCGATTTCCCGAGGATGAGGTGGTGGGCCGGGCAATTCTAGGGGCGGGTTTCATTGGCGATAAGCACGTATTCCTGCGAATCTTTGTTACCGAAACAGCGATAATCCGGCTTTGGTCGCACGTGCTTTTTTGTCGCGGCATGTCACAATTTCGCCCTCTAAATCGAGAGTGACCCATGGACACCCTGCAAAACATGCGTGCTTTCAGTTGCGTCGCCCAGCTCGGCAGCTTCACCGCCGCTGCCGGGCAATTGGACACCACCACCGCGAACGTGTCGCGGGCGGTCTCCAACCTGGAAGCCCATCTGCAAACCCGCCTGCTCAACCGCACCACCCGCCGCATCGCCTTGACCGAGGCCGGCAAGCGCTACCTGATGCGCTGCGAACAGATCCTCACCTTCGTCGAAGAAGCCGAGGCCGAGGCCAGCGACGCCCATGCCCGTCCGGCCGGGCAATTGAAAGTGCATTCGATGACCGGCGTCGGTCAGCACTTCGTGGTCGATGCCATCGCCCGCTACCGCGAAACCCACCCGGACGTCACCTTCGACCTGACCATGGCCAACCGCGTGCCGGACCTGCTCGACGAGGGCTATGACGTCTCCATCGTGCTGGCCACCGAGCTGCCCGACTCGGGTTTCGTCTCCCAGCGGCTGGGCATCACCTACAGCATCGTCTGCGCCTCGCCGGACTACGTGGCCCGCCACGGCAGCGCGCAAAAGCCCGCCGAACTGCTCAAGCACCAATGCCTGCGCATGGTCAGCCCGGTCATTGCCCTAGAGAAGTGGCTGTTCAACGGCCCCGAAGGACAAGAGGTGGTGAACGTCACCAGCTCGCCGTTCCAGGTCAACTCCGCCGACGCCATGAAGACTGCGATCCGCAGCGGCATGGGCGTGGGCGTGCTGCCCATCTATTCAGCCATCGACGGCCTGCGCGACGGCAGCCTGGTGCGGGTGATGCCCGAGTACCGCCTGCAGGAGCTGAACCTCTACGCCATCTACCCCTCGCGCCAGTACCTGGACGCGAAGATCAAGACCTGGGTGGAGTACCTGCGCAATTCGCTGCCGGAGATCCTCGCCGCGCATGAGGCCGACCTCAAGACCCACCTTTAGAAAGCGGCTGCCGCTTTTTCTCGCCGCCGTAAACGCGTAGCGTGTAGCGCTTCCCAAGGAGTAGCCCATGAAAAAGACCGTCCTGGCTTTCAGCCGTATCACGCCGGCCATGGCCGAGCGCCTGCAGCAGGATTTCAACGTGATCCTGCCCAACCCCAAGCTCGGCGACATCAGCGCCCAGTTCAACGAGGCGCTGCCCGAGGCCCACGGGCTGATCGGCGTCGGCCGCAAGCTGGGCCGCGCGCAGCTCGAAGGCGCGGGCAAGCTCGAGGTGGTGTCCAGCGTCTCGGTGGGCTACGACAACTACGACCTAGACTACTTCAACGAACGCGGCATCGCCCTGACCAATACCCCCGACGTGCTCACCGAAAGCACCGCCGACCTGGGCTTTTCACTGATCATGGGCTGCGCCCGGCGCACCGCCGAGCTCGATGCCTGGACCAAGGCCGGGCACTGGCAGGCCAGCGTCGGACCGGCGCAGTTCGGCAGCGACGTGCACGGCAAGACCCTGGGCATCGTCGGCCTGGGCAACATCGGCGCGGCCATCGCCCGACGCGGACGGCTCGGCTTCGGCATGTCGGTGCTGTACGCCGGCAACAGCCGCAAGCCGGCGCTGGAGCAGGAACTGGGCGCGCAATACCGCAGCCTGGAGCAGTTGCTGGGCGAAGCCGATTTCGTCTGCATCGTGGTGCCGCTGTCCGACGCTACGCGCAAGCTGATCGGCGCCCGCGAACTGAAACTGATGAAGCCCAGCGCGTTCCTGATCAACATCGCCCGAGGCCCGGTGGTGGACGAGGCAGCGCTGATCGAAGCGCTGCAAGCCGGTACGATTCGCGGCGCCGGACTGGACGTGTACGAGAAAGAGCCGCTGGCCGACTCGCCGCTGTTCACGCTGCCCAACGCCCTGACCCTGCCTCACGTAGGATCGGCCACCGCCGAAACCCGCGAGGCCATGGCCAACCGCGCCCTCGACAACCTGCGGGCGGCGCTGCTCGGCGAGCGGCCGCGCGATCTGGTCAATCCGCAGGTGTGGAAGGGCTGAGACGATCGGCGCCGGCTACACGGACGGCGTCGTCACCGGGGCGCGCGGCTGCCGCCGCCGCCCCTGCACCTTGCGCACCACGTAGCGCGGACGGTGCTTGGTCTCCTGGTAGATGCGCCCCACGTACTCGCCCAGGATGCCGATACCGATCAGTTGCACCCCGCCGAGGAACAGGATCGCCGACAGCAGCGACGGATAGCCTGGCAGGTCCACGCCCCACAGCACCTTCTGTACGATCAGGTACACGGCGAAGAACAGCGCGAACAGCGACACCGCGGCGCCGATGTAGGTCCACAAGCGCAGCGGCACCGTGCTGAACGAGGTGATGCCGTCCAGCGCCAGGTTCCACAGCCGCCACAGGCCGAACTTACTCTCCCCCGCCACCCGTGGCGGGCGGTCGTACTCGATGATCTCGGTGCGAAAACCCACCCACGACAGCACGCCCTTCATGAACAACTGCTGCTCCGGCAACTGGCGGATCGCCGCGACCACCTTGCGGTCGAGCAGGCGGAAGTCGCCGACGTTCTCCTCGATATGGGTGGACGCGATGCGGTTGTGCAGCCGGTAGTACAGGCGCGCGGTCCAGCGTTTGAGTGGGGTGTCGGCGTTGCGGCTGCGGCGCTTGGCCAGGACCACGTCGGCGCCCTGGCGCCAGCGCTCGACCATCTGCGCGATCAGCTCGATGGGGTCTTGCAGGTCCACGTCGATCGGCACCATGGCATCGCCATCGGCGTACTCCAGTCCGGCGAACAGCGCCGACTCCTTGCCGAAGTTGCGCGAGAAGTTGATCACCGTCACCCACTCGTCGCGCAGCGCCAGTTCCGCGCACAGGGCTTCGGTGTCGTCGCTGCTGCCGTCGTTGACGAACAGGATCTCCACCGTCATGCCCTGCAGCGACGGCTCGGCGCGCACGGTGCGGTAGAAGTGCTCGAGGGTGTCCTGCTCGTTGTACACCGGCACGATCAAGGTGATGTTCATGGCGTCCTTCCTCTGAAGACCACACGGCGTGAGAAGCTGTAGCCCAACACCAGGCTCAGCGCGGAAAAGCTCGACAGCGTCAACCACGGCGACAATTGCGCCCAGTCGGAAATCGCGCCCAGGGCCAGGCTCAAGGCGCCCATGCCGGACATGAACAGCAGGTAGCGGCGCTTGCTGGGGCGTGCGGCGAAGGTGTAGCGGGCGTTGACGTAGTACGACAGGCTTGCGGCGGCCAGGAAGGCCAGCAGGTTGCTGGTGGCCTGGCGCAGGCCCAGCAGCAGGTAGAGGCCGAAGAACACCGCCCAGTGGGTCAAGGTGTTGCCCACCCCGACCAGGGCATAGCGACGCATCTGCCGCCACAAGCCATGCACGGGTAGGGTCATGGCAGTGTCCAGGGGCGGCGCTGCGGCTTGGTCACCACGTAGCCCTGCTGGTCGATCAGGTAGATGCGATAGAAGCGGTTGTCGACCACCGGCGTGCCGCCCCGAGCCGCCAGCGCGTCGGCCTGCCAGGCCGGTGGCGGGCTCTGGTTGGCGCTGCTGTTGAGGTAGAACTGGCCCATGCCGACCAGCGTCATCATCTCCGGCAGCAGGACGAAATCGGAACTGCGAATGAACGCGAGCAGCGGCGCCCGCGTCAGCGCACCAGAGGCGGCCGGCAGCCAACCGTCGGACTGGTTCGACTCGAGCAGATAGAAGGCCCGCGCCTTGTCCAGCTCGGGGTGGCTGAGGATGTCCTGGCCGATGTACTGGGCGATGGCCGCCGTCTGCGCTTTCTGCGCCTCCAGCACGCGGCCATAGGCATAGGCCAGCGACAGCATCGATAACAGCGGCAGGCCGAGGATCAGGGCGCGGTGGGGCGAGGCCTCGCCCAGGCCGCGCCGAGCGAGGTAAAGCAGCAGTACCAGCACGCAGGCAAAGCCCATCAAGGTGCGCGCACCATGAATGAAGTAGGCGAAGATCAGCATGATCCCCGAGGTCATGCTGAGCAGCACAAGCAGCACCAGCAACAGGCCGATGCCCCGCACCAGCAACCCGCCCACTCCGTACGCGCTGCGCAGCGCCGGGACCGCGCGCATTACGCCGATCAGCGCCAGCAGCCCAAGCCCGATAGCCAGGATCAGGTTGCCGGGCGTGAACAGCAGCGCAACATGCTCGAACACCACGCCCAGCCGCCGCAGCACTTCGCCGGGCCATGCCGAATCGAACGCCAGCAACGCCAGGCGCTGCCCGGACATCCACGGCAACGCCAGCAGCAGGTACAGCACCCCGCCCGACAGCGCCTGAAGCAGCCGCCGCCCCGCTGCCCCGAGCACCTTCGTCAGTTCATCGCCACGGAGCAGCCCGCGTACCGCCTCGATACAGCACAGGCCGACGAACAGGTTCAGCGTCACCTGATAAAAGCCCAGGCCGCAGGCGATGAGCGCCGCGCCAGCCAACAGGCGGCGCGGCCCAACGGTAATGGCCAGGACCATCGCCGACACCCCCAGCGCCATCGCCGGGCCGTCGTACTGGTACGACAGGTTCTGCAAAAAGAACGGGCTGTACCACAGCGGCAGCACTACCAGCAGATCGCTCGGTCGCGGCTCGACGAAATAGTGCACGGCCAGTCGTGCCAGCGCATAGGCCGCCACGGGCAAGGCCAAGAGCAAGGGCAAAGGAAACAGGTTGATGGCACCACCGGCAAAGCTCAGCCCGGCATGCAGCCACTGGGTCAGCAGACGGCCCTCGCCGCTCCAATGACCGATGGCGGTCTGCGCCCGCCAGACATCGTCGAGGTACATCGCGTCGGCGAGGATCAGCGGCAACACATGCAACGCCAGCGCGCACAGGCAGATCAACTGCGCCTGGCGCAGGGTGAGCGGGCGATTCCATGACGAGACTGACTGCATGACCTACCTGGCGGGATCTGGGGGAGTGGGCCAAGTGTAGACACTCCCGCGCTGGCATCTGCTGCAACCCCGCCAGGCACGCCCGTCACTTCATCGCCAATGCCGCGCCTGGCGCCTTGATCGGTCGTGGCTTGCGAAACACCAGCACATTGCCGGCCATCACCGCCAGCAAGCCCAGCAGCGCCGGTGGCGTCCACTGGTAACCTTCGGCGAAGGCCGAGACGTTCAGCGCCACCAGCGGGAACAGCACGGTGCAGTACGCCGCACGCTCCGGCCCCATCCGCCCGACCAGGGTGAGGTAGGCGGTGAAGGCGATCACCGAGCCGGGAATCACCAGGTACAGCAGCGAGCCGATATAGCGCGCGTTCCATTCCACGCTGAACGGCACGCCGCTGACCAGGCAGTACAGGCCCAGTAGAGTCGCACCGTAGACCATGCCCCAGGCGTTGGTGGTCATCGGCCGCAGGCCCGCCTTCTGCTGCAGGCTGGAGAGCAGGTTGCCCGCCGAGAAACACAAGGTGCCGAACAACGCCAATGCCAGGCCGACCAGGGTTTCGGTACTGGCGGTATGGTCCGACAGTTCAGGCCAGAACAGCAGCCCCAGGCCGAGCAGCCCCAGCGCACCGCCGCCGAGCACATTGGCGGCGATGCGCTGGCCGAAGAACAGCCGCGCGTTCAGGGCGTTCCACAAGGTCGCCGTGGAGAACACCACGGCGATCAGCCCACTGGCGATCCATTGGCTGGCGGTGAGAAAACACATGAAGTTGACGCAGAACAGGCACAGGCCCTGGGCCAGACAGATCAGGTGCCCCCGCCGCCCCATCGGTTGCAGGCGGCGGGTCAGCAGCAGGACGGCGAACAGGATCAACCCGGCCAGCGCGAAACGGTAGACGATCGAGACCGGGATGGCCACCACGCCCAGTTGCAGCTTCAGGGCGATCCAGGTGGTGCCCCAGATCAGGACGGTGAGCAGGTACAGGGACAGGTTCATGGCGTGGATCCTTGCGCGAGAAGTGACGGCTGGGCGTGCACGGCCCGACCTCGACCGCCGCAGTCTTCACCGGCTGGCGCCACCGCGCTTGCACAAACTTGCGCTTTTGCGCTCCGCCCTCTGCGCAACGCGCCCGCCGCGCAGTAGGATGCGAGTCACGAGGAACCCGCCGATGCCGCCACTTCATCAACTGCACGTGTTCAATGCCCTGCACAGCTCGCCGCGTGCGCGCCTGGAGTCCAGCGCGCAGCTCGGCGAGGGGCTGGCCGTGGCCTTGTGGAACAACCGGGACGACACCCGCGACTATCAAGCGCCGAGCCACCACACGCTGTCGTGCTACATCGCCGATGGCACGGGCACCTATCGCCGCCAGCGCCCCGCCGACAAAGGCGCGCCGGGCAAGCTGTGCATCATGCCGGCCGGCCATGAGTCCAACTGGGTGATCGACGGCAGCATCCGCCTGGCCCACCTGTACATCAGCGAAGAACGCTTCGCCCTCGGTTGCCTGCGCCTGCTGGACCGCGAGCCGCGGCAGATGCAGTTGCACGAAGCGATCTTCATCGACGCGCCGCAGCAAGCCTTGCGCTTTCGTCAATTGATCGACCTGGGCTGGGACGAGCCGGGCGAGCGCCTGCTGGCCAGCAGCCTGGCGCATGCCATCGTCGACCACGCCGTGCTCGGCCAGGTCGGGCTGCGCCAGGGCTTGCGGCTCAAAGGCGGGCTGGCGCCGCACCAGCGCAGGCAACTGACCGACTACATCGAGGCGCATCTCGACCAGCCGCTGGCCCTGGCGGATCTGGCGCAGCGTTGCAACCTGTCCGAATATCACTTCGCGCGGATGTTCCGCGAAAGCTTCGGCCTGCCGCCACACCAGTACCTGCTGGCGCGGCGCCTGGAGCTGGCGTGCCGCCTGCTGCGCCAGGGCGACCTGCCGCTGGGGCAGGTGGCGCTGCTGTGCGGCTTCGCCAGCGCCAGTCACTTCAGCAACCGCTTCCGCCAGGCCCTCGGCGCTACGCCGGGAGCGTATCGCGCCGCGTTCGCCTGAGCCTGCGCGTTCAGCGGGGCGTCAGAACTCCAAGGTGCTCGACAGACTGACCTGGCGTGCATCGCCGATGGCGACGAAGTAACGGTTCACCGCCGAGCTGTAGTAGACCTTGTCGAACAGGTTCTTCACGTTCAGTTGCAGGCGCACCTTGTGCGCGTCCAACTGGGTTTCGTAGCTGGCGAAGGCGTCGGCCACGGTGTAGGCCGGCAGGTCGAAGTCGTTGCTCGGGTTGCCGGCACGCTCGCCCACGTAGCGCGCACCGGCGCCCAGGCGCAGGCGGTCGCCGCCGAACAGGCTGCCGTAGTCGTACACCGCCGACAGCGAGCCGCTGTGGCGCGCCACGTTCTGCAGGCGATTGCCCTTGAGCGCCGGATCCTTGGTGACTTCGGCATCGGTGAAGGCGTAGCTGCCGATCAGGCTCCAGCGCTCGCTGAGCTGGCCACTCAGGTCGAGTTCGACGCCGCGCGAATTGACCTCGCCGGCGTTGCTGTAGAGGGTTTCGCCCGAGCGTGGATCGAGGTTGGCCACCAGCACGTTACGCTTGGTGATGTCGAACAACGCCAGGGTGCCGGTGATCTGACCCGGAATATCGAGCTTGGCGCCCAGCTCCCAGGCCTTGCCCTCCTCCGGCGCGATGGAGGCATCGAGCACCCGCCCACCGGTCAACGGCGCGATGCTGGAGTTGGGCTTGAACGACTCGCTGTAGCTGCCATAGAACGACAACTGCTCATCGACCTTGTAGACCAGCCCGGCATGCGGGGTCCAAGCGTGGTCGCGGGTATCGGTATTGGTGTTGAAGGGGCGTCCGCGTCCGGCGAGTTGGTCGTACTGCTGCAGGCGCACGCCAGCCACCGCGATCCAGTGATCGTCCAGGTGCACGGCGTCCTGGGCGAACAGCGAGTCGGTGCGCAGCTTGTCGGTCTGGTCGCTGTCGCTGGCGCGCACGGTCGTGCCTTCGGGCTCACGACCATAGATCGGGTTCAGGTAGCTGAACCTCGAGCGACTGGCCTGGCGGATCAGGTCGGCGCGGTAGACCTTGCGGTCTTCGTGGTCCATGCCCAGCAGCAGGTCGTGCTGCATGCCGGCCAGTTGCACGTTGCCGGTCAGGCTCAAGGTGGCGAACTGGTCGCGACTCATGGCGCCATGGGTGCCGTCGATGCTGCGGTTCAAGGTGCCAAGGGCATCGTTGACGCCGGTCACCCGCACCTGGCTGGCATCGTAGGTTTCGCGGTTGAAGCTGTAGCCCATGTGCACTTTCCAGTCATCGGCCAACTGGTGGTCGACTTCCAGGCGATACAGGTCCGAGCGCCCTTCCATGTCGTTGAACTTCTCGTCCAGGCGACGAGTGGCCGGGATGTCCAGCGGGTGGTTGGTGCGGTTGCTGATCGCCGTACCACGGTCGAATGGCGAGAGGAACTCGCGGTGCTCGTAGGCGAAGGTCACCTGGGTGTCTTCGCCGTACCAGGCCAGCGACGGCGCCACCAGCGACTCGCGGTGCACGCCGAAATTGCGCCAGTAGTCTTCGTCCTCGTGGTCGACGATCAGGCGATAGGCCAGGTTGCTGTCGCCCAGCGCGCCGGTACTGTCGAAGCTGCCGCCACTGCCGTTCTTGCCACTGCCGTAGCTGGAGCCGCGCACGGTCAAGGCGTTGTACTGCTGCATCTGTGGGCGCTTGCTGACCACGTTGATCACCCCACCCGGATCCTGGATGCCGTAGAGCAGCGAGGCCGGGCCTTTGAGAACTTCGACCCGCTCGGTGGTGGCGTTGAGGCTGCGGCCCTGCACCAGCGGCATGCCGTCGCGCATGATCGAGCCGTCGCGGTTGTCGCCGAAGCCGCGCTTCATCACCGTGTCGGCGGTGCCGCCGAAGTTGTTGCCCTGAGTGATGCCGCTGACGTTGGCCAACGCGTCGTCGAGGTTGCGCGGGGCCTGGTCGCGCAGCACCTGGGCAGACACCACGTTGATCGCGTGGGGGATCTCCAGGTTCGGGCCCTGGCCGCGCATGATCGAGGCGCTGGCCGGCGGCTGGTAACTGAAGTTGTCCAACTGCGAGGTGACGTTGGTGGCTTGCAGGCTGACGGCGCCAGCGGTATCCATCGCCTCCAGGGTGAAGGTGCGGGCGTCGAGACGACGCCAGATCAGACCCGACTGGCCGAGCAACTGCTGCAAGGCCTGTTCGGCGCTCAATGCGCCGTTCAGCGCCGGTGCCTGCTGGCCGGACAGCGCCAGGGTGTACACCACGCTCTGCCCGGTGGTCTGGCTGAACGCCGCCAGTGCCTGGGCCAGAGGCTGGGCGGGCTGGGCGAAGGTGAACAGCTGGACCTGCTCGGCCGCACGGGCCAGTGGCGCCTGCGTCAGCAGGGACGAGGCGCAAAGACCGAACCAGAGAGGGACGCAACGCGGGGTGAACTTCATGGACGCAGACCTGTGAGGAAACGGGTTGATTGCGAATGAATCGCACTTTCACTCACTACACGGATGCGAGCCCGTTCCACCTCACCCGCTTTTGAAAATATTTTTCGACGGCGCCCCGGGCCTGCTGCACTCAGCGAATGATCGTCACCCGGCCCAGGAAGGTCTGCGGCGTGAAACCCAGCACCTTGCCCAGCGACGCCAGGGCCTGCAACGGCTCCTGTACCGGGAAACTGCCGCTGACCGGGCGCTGCGCCAACGCGTCGTCGAGCAGCAGCAGGCGTCCTGGGTAATAGCGCTGCAGGTCGTCGACCACCTGCGCCAACGGCACTTGGTAGTAGTTCAGCCAGCCCTGACGCCACGCCAGCCGGCTGTCGCTGTCCACCGTCTGCATTTCTCCGGCGTGACCATCGGCATAACGCAGTTGCTGATTGGCGACCAGTTCGCGCGCTGTCGCGCCCGGCGCCGGCGTCACCGCCACGCGTCCGCTGCGCACGGTGACCTCGGCGCTGTCGCCGCGCTCGCGCACCTCGAACTGCGTGCCCAGCACCCGGACTTCGCCGCCAGCGGCCTGCACCAGGAATGGCGCGCCGGTGTGGGTCACCTCGAAGAACGCCGCACCGCGCAACAGGCGCACACGGCGCTGGCCGGCGGCGAAGTCCAGGGCCACGGCGCTGCCGGCATCCAAGGTCAGGCGCGAACCGTCGCTGAGCGTGACCTGCCGCACCTGCGCCGCGCTGCGGTAATCGGCGCGCAGATCCTGCAGCCAGAACTGCGGCTGCCAGCCGGCCAGGCTGCCCAGCGCCAGCACCAGGCAGGCCGCCGCCGCCAGCGCGGCTCCCCGCCAGCGCCGACGCGTCGATGACGGGCGCATGGCCTGGAGATACTGCTGCAGTTGCGCCTGCTCCTCATCGGCCAGGCGCAGCGCCGGGCCCTCGCTCTGGTGCCACAGAGCCTGGGCCTCGGCGTAGGCGTCACGGTGCGCCGGGTGCGCCAGCAACCAGCGTTTGAACGCCGCGCCGTTGGCGGCGGCTGGCTGCTCGTTGATACGACTCAGCCAGCCCAGGGCCATGCGCGACTGCTCGGCGGTGATCGGCTCGGACGGACTCATCGGCGCTCGCTCCCTGGCCTGCGCGTTGCGGTGGCGGGCTCGGCGACACTCGCCTTGCACGCTTCGAGGGCGCGCATCATATGCTTTTCCACCGCACTCTGGGACAGCTTCATGGCCTTGGCGATCTCGCCGTACTTGCAGCCGTGAATACGGTTGAGCAGGAAAATCTGCCGGGTGCGCTCGGGCAGATCGCGCAGGGCCTGTTCGATTCGGCGCAGGTCGTGATCGACCTCCAGCGCCTGCTCGGGCGCCTGGGCCGACGGCTCTTCATCGTCCAGATAAAGCCCCTCGGCCACCCGCCCGCGACTGCCTTCGCTGCGCAAGTGGTCGATGGCCAGGTTACCCGCGCAGCGCAGCAGGTAGGTGTCCAACGCTTCGACCTTGACCGTAGGTCGGCGCCAGAAGCGCAGGAACAGTTCCTGGACCAGGTCCGAAGCCGTGGCGCGACAGCCCACGCGCCGACTGACCAAGGCCTCCATGCGTCCACGCTGGGCCAGGAACACCTGAACGAAGCGCGCCCGACCACCGGCCTCGTCGAGTTCCGGCTCACTCACGCGGCGAACACCGCCAGCAGCGGCGCCAGCACCAGGCTGGCGCCCGCCAGGCCCAGCAGCACGCGCGGCAGGTAGGGCAGGCCGAACACCCACAGGGTCAGACCGGCCATGAGCAGCGCCGTCCACTCCACCAGCCCCAACGCCAGCCCACGCAGGTGCACGGCCAGCAGCAGCGCCAGCAGCAACAGCGTCGCGCCGCCCACGCGCAAGACCCGCAATTCCACTGCGCGTGGCTTGCGTGCGAGCAACTCGGTGAAGTGCTTGTCCATGGCCAGGCACAGGGCGACCAGCGCCGCGAAGTTGAACAGGGCAACGCTCAGCATCAGTTCGCTTCCAGAGTAGGACTGGCGGCCTTGTCACGGGCCGCCCGCTTGGCCACGGGCTTGGGCGCGCGCAACATCTTCGCTGCCGCCCAGGCCAGGAACAGCCCAGTGCCCAGGGCGGTGAGGTCGAAGCCGGCCATGGCCCAATCGCCCACGGCGATCGAATGGTTCAGGCCCTGGCCGGTGGTGAGGCCGTTGAGCAGCGGCAGCAGGCCGAACGCCGCCGCGCCCAGGGCCAACTGCTCGCCCCAGGCACGCCGGCCGGGGCGCAGCGTGGCATGCACCAGCGACAGTCCCCAAGCCACGAAGAAGGCCCTGATCTCCCACTCGGCGCGGCCTTCCAGCGCCACCGGCACCAGCCGATTGGCCCAGAAGAACGCGGCCACGCCGAGCAGCAGCCCGGCCATGCTGGCGATGTTGAGCACCTCGACCAGGCGCAGTTCGGGCGGCTGACGCTCGCGCTTGGCGTGTTTGAGCTGGCGCTTGCCCAGCCACATCACCAAGCCCGTGCCGATCACCGCCGTGCCGGCGACGCCGAACACGAAATACAGCCAGCGCAGCCAGGGGCCAGCGAAATTACCCATGTGCAGGCCGACGAAGGTGAAGGAGGTCATCATCGCCGCGCTTTCCGCCGCGCCCTGCGACAGCAGCGCGCCGTCGGCGCCGTTGAAGGTCCAGTTGGCGCTGCGCCTGTAGGCGACGCTGTCGGCCGAGGCGCGGCTGAGGGTGACCCGCGCGCTGGCATCGCCCGGATTCTCCACACGAATCAGATTGATCTGTGCGCCCGGCGCTTGCTCCAGCACCTTGTGATACAGGGTCGAGAGCGGCACCTGCGGGGCAACGCCGACGCGTTCGATGCTTTCGTCGCGCCCGAACAAGTCGTTGAAGTAACCGTTGGTGTCGCCATAACTGGCGAGAATCCCGGCAGGCATCACCATGTACATGAAGATCACCAGGCTGCTGTAGCTGATCATCAGGTGAAACGGCAGCACCAGCACGCCGATGGCGTTGTGGCCGTCCAACCACGAGCGCTGGCCCTTGCCGGGTCGGAAGGTGAAGAATTCCTTGAAGATTTTCTTGTGGGTGATGATGCCGGTCACCAGCCCCAGCAGCATGATGAAGGCGCAGAATGTCGACAACCAGCGGCCCCAGGGGTGTGGCATCTCCAACTGGAAATGGAAGCGATAGAAGAATTCGCCTCCCCGACTGTCGCGACCTTCGACCGGCTGGCCGCTGGCAGCATCCAGTTCCTGGCCGTTGAAGCCGCGTCGCCCCGAATGCTCGGGCTCACGATAGCCAACGCTCAAGGCCGCCTCGCGCTCGCTGGGCAGGCGAATGAACCAGGTGCTGGACTGGGCGGCATGGTCTTGCAGGTAGCGCTGGGCCAGATCGAGGCTCGCGGCCCGGTTCAACGGATGGCTCTGGATCTCGGGCTTGGTCCAGTGGGTGATCTCTTCCTTGAAGTACGACAGCGTGCCGGTGAGGAAGATGGCGAACAGCAGCCAGCCGAATATCAACCCGGTCCAGGTGTGCAACCAGGCCATGGCCTGACGGAAGCCTTCCTTCATGGCTGCTTCACCCACCAGGCCAAGACACCGACCGCGCCCAACGCCAACGCCGGCAGCAGCACGCCCAGCCAGGCGCGCAGCGCGCTACGGCAAGCGAAGCACCAGAGGAAGGCGAGCACGTAGAACACGAACGACAGCATCATCCCGGTCAGCGCCGCATCGACCTGGGCGCCGGGCATCAGCAGGCTGGTGCAGACACTCACCGCCGAAGCCAGCAGATAACCGCCGAACAAGGCGGCGAGGCTGCGCGAGGTGACGGCCAGGCGATAGCGCAAAGGCAGGCCGGCGGCTTGGCTTTTCATGGTGCGGCGGTCCGAAGCGAAGATGAAGACGTGCAATAGTAATGATTTCAATTCTCATAAGCAAAGCTTCGAGACGGTCCGCCTCCAGAGACTCGCCCGTCGCAGCGCGGGCGCGAATGCAACAGAACATTTATTTTCAGCCAGGGGTTGAAATCCCTTGGCGCTTGCCTGACTTTAGAGTCAAGAGGCGAAGCATTTCCAGGGGCCTCAAGGGCCTGAGCACGCCTCCACGCGAGCAAGCTGAATAAGGATTGAATCATGCAAATCCAGGTCAACAGCAGCAACCATATCGACAGCAGCAGCCGTCTGAACGAATGGGTCCGCAGCACGCTGGAAAGTACGCTGCAGCGCTACGAGGATGACCTCACCCGCATCGAGGTCCACTTGCGTGACGAGAACGGCGACAAGGCCGGTCCGCAAGACAAACGCTGCCAAATGGAGGCGCGGCCAAAAGGCCATCAACCGATTTCCGTCAGCCACACCGCCGATTCGCTGGACCATGCGATCGAAGGCGCGGCGAACAAGCTGAACAATGCCCTGGAACATCTGTTCGGCAAGCTGCGCAGCAAGCGCAGCGTGTTGCAGCCCGTCGAAGAAGAATGACGGTTCACTGAAAACGCCCGGTGCACTGCACCGGGCGTTTTCGTGTGCGGCTTTCAGAGCATGCAGGGAGCCCTGACGCGGGTCACCTCAGCGACGACGCTGAACCATCTGCCCTGTCCTTCGGTCAATGCTTGCACACCTTTGCGAAGATGCAGGCCCATGACCAATCCCTTCGACCTGATCAGCGACGCCTTTGCCCCGCACTACCGGGTCAACCTCAGTATCGAACGCCTGGACGGCAGCATCATGCTGACCCTGTCCAAGGACACCGGCGTGGTCGCCAAACGCCTGATCAGCGCCGCGCAGCGCAACGACCCGGTGCGCCTGCGCCGTGTGGTCGACAGCATCCGCCTGGGACTGGCCATCGAGCAGGGCGAAGACGCGCTGGAACTGCTGGCCGCCATGACCGACCGCGGTGCCCATGAGCGGGTACTGCAGATGGCGGGCATCGCGCGCTAAGCGTCAGACCTTGCCGTCGTCCATGTCCTTGCCGCTGGCGTCGATCACCCGGGTCGACGGATAGCGGTACGAGGCGTAGCGCACCACCAGGATCGCGAACGCCAGCAGCAGAATCCCTCCGCAGACGTACAGCAGCCCCACGTCCGGCGCCTTGTGGTGCGACACATCGCCGATCAGCAGGCGGGTGAGCGCGGTAATCGCCACGTAGAGCAGGAAGCGGATGGGCATGTGGTTGGTCTTGAAATAGATCCCCACCATCGCCCCGAGCTCCAGGTAGATGAACAACAGCAGGATGTCATCGACGCTGATGCCGCCCTTGGACAGCATGTCGATGAAAGTCAGCACCGCAGCGTAGGCGGTGATCGCCCCGATGCCGAACAACGCCAGGTAGTGGAAGGACTCGACGCACAGGTTGCCCAGTGAGTCGGCGGAGCCGTGCAGGCCCTTGCGCAGCTTTTCAGCCCATTTGATGTTCACGATCGTTCGATTCCCCATGACGACAGGCAGCATGATGCGTCAGCCTTGTGACGCTTGTGGCATGCAGTTAAAGGGCCAGGCCCCGTGCTTGGAAGGCGGCCAAGTGCCGCACGACACCTGTGGTCATCAGTTGGCGACACTGCGGCCGCTAAAATCAAATGGCCACTCGCCAGGTCGATGGCGATAGACTAGGCTCGACACTGTATAAAAATACAGTTATCGTGCACCCCACATTTTCTAACCCACATACGCAAAAGGCACAGAGGTGATGAATGGCCGTCGAAGTGGTGTACCGCAGCAGCCGCGACCCGGAGCGTTTGTTCATGGATAAAGCCGAAGCCGATCGCCATGACAAGATGCTCGAATTGGCCGAGCGCCTGGCCGAAGTCCTGCAAAAAGCCGTGCCGTCGCTGAACGAGCAGCAGGTGGAGGAAGCGGGTATCTACATGGCCAAGAACCGCGACGTGTTCGCCCGCGCGTTCAAGAGCCAGCCCGACGCATTGGCCGAGTTGCTCGAAGACACGCCTGCCGAAGCCGAATAGGCCGTAACGCTACCGGCGCCTCAGCCGTACAACAGCCGCTCGGCAAGCCAGTGCGCCACGCGCGCAGGCGAGCGTTTTTCGGCTTGGGCGTGGGCGAACACTTCGGTCAGCCGCTCGGGAATGCGGGCCAGATGCGCGGTGATGGTGCGTGGGTCGGCGCCACGGTGGGTCAGGGCCACGTGAATCAGGCCACCGGCGTTGATCACATACTCTGGCGCATAGAGAATCCCGCGCGTCTCCAGTCGGTCGGCCACCTGCAAGTCGGCCAGTTGCTGGTTGGCGGCACCGGCCACCGCTGCGCAGCGCAAGGTCATCACATTCTGTGCATTGAGCACCGGCCCGACACCGCAGGGTGCGAACAGGTCGCAGGGCGTGCTGATCAGCGCGTCGTGCGCCACGGGATGCGCATCGAGCTGCTCCACCGCCAGCCTCACCCGCCCGGGGTCCAGGTCGCTGACCAGCAGTTCGGCGCCGGCCGCATGCAGTTGCTCGGCCAGTGCATAGCCCACGTTGCCCAGGCCCTGCACGGCCACCCGCAGCCCTTCGAAGTTGTCGCTGCCCAGGCGCGCCATGGCCGTGGCGCGAATCCCCGCGAACACCCCCAACGCTGCGTGCGGCGAAGGATCGCCGCAGGCTGTCGTGCTGCTGACATGGGGCGTGGCTCGGGCGATGCAGTCCATGTCCTGAACGGACGTGCCGCTGTCCACCGCCGTAATGAAACGCCCTTGCAGGGTGTCGACGAAGCGCCCGAATGCCTCGAACAACGCCGCCCGATTCTCGACATAGACATTGCGCAGGATCACCGCCTTGCCCCCGCCGAACGGCAAACCGGCCAACGCCGCCTTGTAGCTCATCACCTGCGCCAGTTGCACCGCCTCGCTCAGTGCACGCTGCTCATCGGCGTAGGGCAGGTAGCGACAGCCGCCCAATGCCGGTCCCAGGTGCTGGCTGTGGATGGCCACCACGGCCTTGAGGCCCGTGTCCGGATCGGTCCACAGGTGCAGGGACTGGGTGCGGGTGCTTTGCATGAGCGCGAACATCGACGGGCTCCCCTTCGCGGTGCTCATCCAGTATAGGCAGTTCGCCATCGCCCGGACGTCGGCCAGACCACTGGACGAACGCGCCTACCGAGGCTACACCTCAAGTGTCCTGTCTCGAACATGTGCTGCTCAGGTTTGCCAGTGACCGCTTCCCCCCAAGCCACTCGGCCCAACTGAAACCGCGGATTTTCGAGACAGGGCATTTGTGTGTGCGGAGAAGTCCCATGAACCCACGTCACGCCTGCCTGGCCTGCCTCGACCGCTCACCGGTCGCCCTGCTGGAAGCCACCTTGTGGATCGCCGCGGAGCACCACCGCGACGTGGATGTGCCTGCCTGCATCAGCCAATTCAACGGCCTGTATCAGGACATCAATGCCCGCCTGCCGATACTGCCAGTGGTCGAGCTGGCTCAGCCGCTGTTGCGCCAACTCAGTGCCCTGGGTTTCCAGCAGGACGAGTTCCATCCGCTGCGGCCCCAGGCTGCGCTGATGGACAACGTGCTGCAGCGCCGACGCGGCCAGCCGTTGCTGCTGGCGATTCTTACGCTGGAGCTGGCACGACGCTTGTCGATTCCGCTGGAAGGGGTGAACTTCCCCGGCCACTTCCTGCTGCGGGTGCCGGGGGCGGATCATCTGCTCGACCCCTGCGGTGGCCGACGCCTGTACCCCAACGACTGCCGCGAACTGCTGGCCCGCCAGTACGGTCCGCAGACGACCCTGAGCGCCGAGCACCTGCGCGGCGCCACGCCAGCGCTGATGTTGCAGCGCCTGTCACGCAACCTGCGCCAGTTGCACATCAGCAACGACAAGCCCCTGGCCGCGCTGATCGATGCCGAGCGGGTGATGCAGTTGGGGCCGGTACAGGTCACCGACTACCTGACCCGCGCCGCGCTTTACCAGCAACTGGATTGTCCCCAGGCCGAGCGCTTCGACCTGGAGCACGCGCTGCTGTTGACCGATGATCCGATGCAGCGCCTGAAACTCAGCGATCGCCTCGGACAACTGCCCACGGCCACGCGCTCGATCCACTGATTCAAGGGGTATCGGCTTGATTCGCCGGATGCGCGGCGATGAATGCCGGATGCTGCCCAGCCAGGGCAGCGACACGACGAATGCGCGCAAACGGCGCCAAGTCGACCTCGAATCGCTCAGCCGCGTACACCTGCGGCAGCAGGTACACATCCGCCAGCCCCGGCGCCGTGCCGAAGCAAAAGCCCTCATCGCCGATCAGCCGTTCCACCGCCGCCAACCCTTGGCTGATCCAGTGGCTGATCCACTGCTTGACCTGCACCTCGTCGTGGCCGAGCTGACGCAGGTGGTTGAGCACGCTGACGTTGTGCAGCGGATGCACGTCGCAGCCGATGAGCGCGGCCACCGCGCGTACCCTGGCGCGTGCCTCGGCGCCCTGGGGCAATAGCGCAGGGTCGGCAAAGCACTCTTCCAGGTACTCGATGATCGCCGACGACTGCACCAGCAGCGCGCCGCTGTCGCAGCGCAGCGCCGGCACCCGGCCCTGCGGGTTGAGTGCCAGGTAGTCGGCGCCGCGCTGCTCGCCTTGCAGCAGATTGACCGGCAGCGCCTGATAGCCAAGGCCTTTGAGCGCCAGGGCGATGCGCACCCGATACGACGATGTGGAGCGGTAGTAGGTGAACAGTTGCATCGCCCTGCCCTCCTCAGTTGGCCGCGACGATCCTGCCGCGACACTCCCCGAAGCCGATGCTGGCAGCGCCTTCACGGCTGCAACGGGCACGCAGGATGATCTCGTCGCCGTCCTCGAGGAATGTGCGCACCTCGCCGCTGGCCAGTTGCACCGGCTGCTTGCCGCCCTCGGTGATCTCCAGCAGGCTGCCGAACGAGCCGGGCTCGGCGCCCGACAAGGTGCCGGAACCGAACAGGTCGCCCGGCTGCAACTGACAGCCATTGACACTATGGTGAGTGACCATCTGCGCCACGGTGAAGTACATGCTGCGGCTGTTGCTCAAGGTCAGGCGATGGGCCGGCAGGCCTTCGTCGCGCATGCGCTCGGTGAGCAACAGCACTTCCAGCTCGATGTCCAGGGCACCTTGGGCCTGGTCGCGTTCGTCGTACAGGTACGGCAGCGGCTGCGGATCACCTTCCGGACGCGGTGCCTGGGCGCTGCGGAACGGCGCCAGGGCCTCGGCCGTCACCACCCAGGGCGACAGCGTGGTGATGAAACTCTTGGACAGGAACGGACCGAGCGGCTGGTACTCCCAGGCCTGGATGTCGCGCGCCGACCAGTCGTTGAGCAGGCAGTAGCCCGCCACGTGCTCGGCGGCATCGCCAATGGCGATGGCCTGGCCCATCTCGTTGCCCTGGCCGATCCAGATGCCCAATTCCAGCTCATAGTCCAGCCGTGCACAGGGACCGAAGGCCGGTTCGCTGTGCCCGGCCGGCAAGGTCTGACCCTTGGGACGGCGCACTGGGGTACCGGACGGGCGCAGGGTGGACGCACGGCCATGGTAGGCAATCGGCACATGCTTGTAGTTGGGCAGCAGCGGGTTGTCTGGGCGGAACAGCTTGCCGACGTTGCGGGCATGCTCGATGCCCACGTAGAAATCGGTGTAGTCACCCACCTTGGCCGGCAGGTGCATCTGGCACGCGTGCACCGCATGCAGCGCGCTGGTAAGCGCCTGCTGATGCGCACTGTGTTCGCCCAGCAATGCCTGCAAACGCTCGCGCAAGGCCACGCGCGGCCCTCGACCAAGGGCGAAGAAGGCATTCAGCGCACCGCCTCGGGTGGCCTCGACGGCCACCTTGGCCTCCCCCTCCAGAAGGCCCAGGGCCAGCACCGCCTCCAGATCGAGAATTGCATCACCGATGGCCACGCCGCAGCGTGGCGTCTGGCCCGCTGGGCTGAAAATGCCCAACGGCAGGTTCTGCAGGGGGAAATCGCGATGCCCGTTGGCGTGTTCGACCCAACTACGGGCCATGGCGGTTTGGTTCATCGGTCATCTCCGGTTCGGGTGGAAGGTGCTCGGCAGGCTTGCCCAGCAGCGGTCGTAGTCGGTTTGCAGCTGCGCGCTGTCGAGAGCCTGCTGGCTGGGTCGCAGCACCTGGCTGGTCTCGAACATGAAGGCCATGGTCTGTTCGATCTTGTGCGGCGCCAGTTGGGCAGCGATGGCCTTGTCACAGGTTTCGGCATCCGGACCGTGGGCGCTCATCACCCCGTGCAACGAAGCCCCGCCGGGCAGGAAGCCTTCGGCCTTGGCGTCGTAGGCGCCGTCGATCAGGCCCATGAACTCGTTCATCAGGTTGCGGTGGAACCACGGCGGGCGGAAGGTGTTCTCGGCCACCATCCAGCGCGGCGGGAAAATCACGAAGTCCAGGTTGGCCAGGCCCTGCACGCTGCTAGGCGAGGTCAGCACGGTGAAGATCGACGGGTCCGGATGGTCGAAGCTAACGGTGCCCAGGGTGTTGAAACGCCTCAGGTCATACAGATACGGCACGTTGCTGCCGTGCCAGGCGACCACGTCCAGCGGCGAGTGCTGCAACTCGCACGCCCAGTGCTCGCCGAGGAATTTCTGCACCAGTTGCACCGGCGCCTGGCGGTCTTCGTAATGCGCCACCGGCGTGAGGAAATCACGCGGGTTGGCCAGACCGTTACTGCCGATCGGCCCCAGGTCGGGCAGGCGCAGCGGCGCGCCGTGGTTTTCGGCGATGTAGCCGCGGGCCTGGCCGTCGAGCAGTTCGACACGAAACTTCATGCCGCGCGGGATCACCGCGATCTGCTGCGGTTCGACCTGCAACACGCCCAGCTCGGTGGCGATGCGCAGTCGGCCCTGTTGCGGCACCAGCAGCAACTCGCCGTCGGCGTCGAAGAACACCCGGTCCATGCAGCGGTTGGCCGTATACAGGTAGATGCTCACGCCAGCTGGGCTGCTGGCCTCGGCATTGGCCACCACGGGTCGCCAGCCTTCGATGAAGTCGGTGGGCGCGTCGGGAATCGGCTGAGGATTCCAGCGCAGGCGATTGGGGTTGCCAGGTGCGAGCGGGCCAGCCAGGGGTTGGCGCTCAAGGCGCTCGAAGCGTGGGTGCAGCGCCGAAGGTCGGATGCGATACAGCCAGGTGCGACGCAGTTCGCTGCGCGGCATGGTGAACGCGGTGCCGGACAGGAGTTCGGCGTACAGGCCGTAGGGCGCTTTCTGCGGCGAGTTCTGTCCGACCGGCAGGGCACCGGTCAGCGCTTCACTGGCGAACTCGTTGCCGAAGCCGCTCAGGTAGGTGAGATCGGCAGAGGTGTCGCGGGTCATCAGGGCCTCCGGGCTCGGGGAGCCGTCGCTGGCGGGCGGTGTCGCTTCGGCTCGGCACAGCCCGAGCACTGTTGGCGCAACCCACGCCCTGGAAAATTATTTTTATCGTAATCCAATTACGAATAACGTAATTTGCCGCTACGCCCGCGTCAAGCTATAAAGGCGCCACGACGACTCCCGGACTCGCCCGACAATGGCCAAAGACACGCCCGCTCCCGACAACCCCAAGCAGAAAGTGCGTTCGGCCGAAGTCGGCACCGACATCCTCAAGGCCCTGGCCGAGCTGTCGCCCTCCACTGCGCTGTCGCGCCTGGCCGAGCATGTGCAGATGCCGGCGAGCAAGGTCCACCGGTACCTCCAGGCGCTGATCGCCAGCGGCTTCGCCGAACAGGACCCGGTCACCAACCACTACGGCCTGGGCCGCGAAGCCCTGCGCGTGGGGCTGGCGGCGCTGGGCAGCATCGACGTGCTCAAGGTGGCCGCGCGGCCCTTGTCCGACCTGCGCGATGCACTGAACGAAAGCTGCTTCATCGCCGTGTGGGGCAACCAGGGCGCGACGGTCGTCAACATCGAGCCGGCGGTACGTGCGGTCACCGTGGTCACCCAGATCGGCTCGGTGCTGCCGCTGCTCAGTTCGTCCACCGGCCTGGTGTTCGCCGCGCACTTGCCGGAACGCGAGACCGTCGAGTTGCGCGACCGGGAATTGGCCGTACTGGGGCAACGCGCCGAAGACTACGTCGAGCCGTTGGCGCAGATCCGTGAACGAGGCCTGCACCACGTCCACGGTTTGCTGATGCCGGGGGTCGATGCCCTGTCGGCCCCGGTGTTCAACGCCCTCGGCCAGATCGCCGCGGTGATGACCGTGGTCGGCCCGGCGTCGATGTTCCATGCCGATGCCGCAGGGCCAGCCGCGGTGCAATTGCTCCAGGCTACTCAGGCAGTGAGTCGGCGCATGGGCTTCGAGTCTCGCTGACTCAAGTGTTCCAGGTCTTGAGCTCCACCAGCTTGAGCAATTCGTCGTCGAAACCGTCGTACAGGGCGGGCAGCACTTCCGCGGCAGCATCCGCGCCGAAGTCGTCCGCCAATTGCACGATCCATTTGCCGTACGGCACCTTTTGCAACACGATGCCCTGCGCCTGCGGTTGCTGGCCCAACAGGCCGCGCAAGGACTGCGACACGCGGCCGAGCACCCGCCCCAAAGCGCCGCTGGAAGCGAACAGCCCCAGCGCGCCCACGCCCAGTTGGGTGTAGAACGCGGCACGGTCGCCATCTTTCCAGGCTTGCCCCGCACTGAAGAACGATCTCACCGCGCACCCGATGCCCACCAGCATGTTCGCTGGCGGAATAGGGATGGTCAGCAGCCCCGCCGCGACGATCACCCACTCGACCACCAGCGACGAGACCCGCTCCGCCACGCTGGTGCTATGGCGATCGGCATCGGCGATCAGACGCCGCACTCGGGGCGCCAGATCGTCGGCCAGGTCGCGCAACGGCTCATCCCGGTAAGCCTGAATGGCGCGCATCACCACCTCGTGGCCCCCATCACCGTCGCGCATGAACCGTTGATGCAGGCTGCCGATCCTGGGCTGATTGCGCCAGGAGGCACGGGCGTAGAAATAATCGCCCAGCCGATCTTCGCGCCAGCGTTGGGCCAAGTGCGTTCGGGAACGATAGGCCGGACCCTGGGCGACGTCTGGCAGGTAGAGCGCTTCCCCGGCCTCGGGTTTGGAGGCGCGGTACAACCGGTAGGCGCCTTCGATCCGACAGCCGTCCAGCCTCAAGTCGACCACCGCGAAGTCGTCGGCGATCTGCGGCGTGGCCAGACTCTCGACGCCCTCGAGCAGCCAACCGGCGACCTGTTCCGGGATCTGCCCCTGCATCCGTTGACACAGCAGGTCGCGGCGCATCTTCAGCGACACCAGCAACCGGTGCAACTCACGCTGGCGCGTGTAGTCCGGCGCCGCAGGGTCGAGGTAGCGATCTTTGAGCAACTCGATGTAGCGCTCACCGAGCCTGGCGCTGCGAACATAACTGGCCAACACGACACGATCCAGATGCGAAACATCCTGGCCGAGCCGGGTGGTGGAATCGATCCGTGCAAACTGAGCGAAGTTGTAACTGGTGTCATGGCCTTTTATGACCAGTTCGGTGAGGCTCAGGCTGCGATCCTCGTCCAAATGCACGGTCACCTGGTCCGGATCGATGTGCCCTGCCCGATTGCCGGGCAAGCTATTGACGTACTGGCTCACCTCGTGCCGAGCATAGTCCTGAAAACTGACCATGGGCGTCGCGAGGCGGTATACCGCCAACACCTGTTCCAGCTCTTGATCGGTATCGCCGAGCGCTCGGCGCAGCTCGACGCTCGCCTCGAGGTACCACGGTGGCGTTGACGCCAGCAGATCCTCGGGCATGGCCTGGCAGCGTCGCGCGCGCACGGCGTGCAGCACCTGCGACCATGCCTGTGAATCGATCCAATGCACGTCGACGGTCTGCGGCGTCCACAGCGTCGGCTTGCGAACGACCTCGGCAAGCTGGCGCGACAGCGCCTCGCGGTCAGCCAGCGCCGATTGCTCCACCAGGTACTCCACCCCCGATGCCTGGGCCGTCCAGCCTCCCACGGCCAAGGACAGCGCGGTGAACGATGGGTAGACGAGAAAATCGCCATCGGGCGAACCCGGCGCGTAGAGCAGATGCGTGCTGCCATCGGTCAGGTACAGCAGGTGCTTGAGTGGGGACGTCGCCTGATCGATGCGCAACAGCCCGGCCTTGATGCCCCGCTGCGCCATCTGGTCGGCGGCGGCGGCCTCGATCAGGTCGCAGGCAGAGGCAGCCGCGCCTTGGAATCGCGCCGCGCAACTGGCCAGCGCCAGGCGTGCAGCAATGGCGGCTTGCACGTCGAGCTGGGTCTGTTCGTGCTGATACAACTGCTTGAGCGCCTCGATGTAACGCACGCGCAAATCGAGGGTGTCGATCATGCGCTGTATGCTGGCGGCGTCCAATGCCGGTGCCAACAGGGGATCGAGCACCTTGACCGCCAGACGCCCGCCCCGGTAGCCACCGCGCAACGCCCAGCGCAGCAGCGTCGTGCGGCCACTGTCGGCGACCGGGTCGGTCGTGGCGAACCGGCGTTCGATTTCGAGCTGAACCGTCGAGGGGTCCAGAGTCAGCTCCAGGTTCTTCTGCAGGTAATCGGACACGGCCTGCTGCGCGTAGGCATCGACACTGGCCAGCGTCCCCAGATGCGCGACGCACTGCTGCTCGGCCTGCAGCATCTGCTGTTCGAGCTGGACATAGCGCTCCAGGTCATCGCCGCGCAGGTTGCGCCGCCATTGCGGCAGCAGGCTGTGGCGATAGGCGGCCATCTGTGCGGCGGCATACTGCTGCGCCTGGGCGACGAACGCATCCAGGCGCGCGGCGGCATCCCACTGGGCGACAGTCTGGACGGTGTCGGCCTGCCGTTGCAACGCCCTGCTCGACAGCATCGCTTGCACCTGACCCAGATCCTCCACCACCGTCTTGTACAGCGACCGCTCCAGCGGTTCGAATTCCAGGTCGCAATCCTGTGCGTCAAGCAGGTGTTGCCGATTGGCCTCGCTCAGCAGTTCGAACCAAACGCCGCCCTCCAACAACGCGGCCCGCAGGTGCCGGGCCACGCGCTTGGGCTGAGCGTCGAACCACACGCCGGTGGCCACGCAGTGCACCAGCAGATCGGTCGGCGCCACGTCGTCCTCCGGGTCATGGATACCGGCGTAGGTTCCTGGGAGTGCAATGCGCTGCTGGCCCACCACCAACCACACCCGTTGCAGTTCGCAGGCCTCCCCCCGCGTCAACAGCAACGCCTCGATAGCCTCCCTTTCGCTCTGGCGGGTGTGCACGAAGGCCAACTCTTCGAGATCGACCAGGCGCAACAGCAGCGACGCCAATGAGGCCGTGTTCAGCTTGATCACCGAGTGGGTTGCCCACCACTGCGCCAGCGCGGCGCTGCGACCTGACCGCGCCGCGTCCAGGCCCTCGACTTCGTCAAGCGCGGGAGCAATCGTGTGCAAATGAGGGGCGGTGCGCAAACAGCGCTGCACCTGCGAGCAGCACCTGGCCAGCTCCAGCAGCAGGTCCTCACGCGGCGTCTGCGTATCGACCGCCGCCTGACCATCAGGCCCTTGGGGAAAAAGCTCGAAACCGAGTGAATCAATCATCGCCGACGCTCCGCTGTGGAAAGTCGCGATGGTGAGCACCGCGCCGCCAGGAGTCAGTCGGGAAGCGCTGCCGACTTTTACCCCAGAGGTAAAGGTGAATGTCGCAAGACGCTATTTTTCCCGATGGATCAGAGGCTTATCCTGCGCATCGTTGGGTCGCGCGAACGGCACCATCCCCCTCCGTCGTTCGCCTGTCCCAGGTTCACCGACGTTGATTTTGAAGCTCCTTGATCTGACGTCTCGATTGGCCGCTGCCCGTGCAGCGGCTTTTTTTCGTCTTCGCGGCGCTACTGATCGGCGGGATAGCGCTCAAGATTGGCCATCATCTGCTGCAACGCCTGCAAGCTGTCTTCAGGGTGCACGGCGCCGTCGAAATCGCCGATCTGCGCCCAATGCTCGGCCACCTGCTCCGGGGTAAAGCCAGCGTTCGGGTCGAAACCCACCCCCAGGCTACGCTCCCAGCGCACCTTGCCCACCCATCCACCGCCCACTTCGTACAACTGGCCGCTGTCCTGGCACTGTTCGCTGCCCAAATACACCACCAGCGGGCTGACCAGCTCGGGCCGCAGCCGCTCGAACACCTGCGGCGCAATCAGACCCTCGGTCATGCGCGTCCCCCCAGTAGGGGCGATGGCATTGACCAGAATGCCGTGCTTGCGGCCTTCCAGGGCCAGGGTGCGGGTCAGGCCGTACAGGCCGAGCTTGGCCATGGCGTAATTGGCCTGACCGAAGTTGCCGTAGATGCCAGAGGTAGACGCGGTGAAGATCACCCGACCCCAGTTCTGCCCGCGCAGGTGCGGCCAGGCGGCATGGGTCACTCGATAGGCACCTTCGACATGGACGCGGTATACCGGGTCCCAGTCGGCCGCGTCCATCTTGTGGAAGGTCTTGTCGCGCAGGATGCCGGCGTTGTTCACCAGCACGTCGAGGCGCCCGAAGCTGTCCAGGGCCTGCTCGACGATGCGCGCGCCGTCGGTCACCGAGTCGTGGTTGGCCACCGCCTGACCGCCCGCAGCGCGAATGTCCTCGACCACACGGTCGGCTGCCGAGGCGCTGGCGCCTTCGCCGTGGGTGGAGCCGCCCAGGTCGTTGACCACCACCCGTGCCCCGCGCGCAGCGAACAGCCGCGCGTGGGCCCGGCCCAGGCCGCCGCCGGCCCCCGTGACGATGACCACACGGTCTTGCAGGCTGATCGGCTCGCTCATGCTCATGGCTCCAGGCAGGACAGGAAAGCCTGGAGTGTCGGTCAGCACCGGGCGACGGACAATCAAGCGCACTCGCCCTGAATGACCGTCGATAACACCCAGCGATGATCGCCGCGCTCAGGACCAGGCCACCCGCTGCGGCAGCCACTTCAACGGCTGCTCGCGAAACGCCAGGTAATGACGCAGCACCTGCGCCGGCGCCTCGGTATGCGGGAAGTGGCCGATGCCCGGCAGCAACACGGCGTCGGCCTCGGGCAGCAATTGCCGGTAGCGCTCCACCACGCGCGCGCCGTGCAACGGATCGACCGCGCCCTGGATCAGCCGCAGCGGCACACCTGGCGCTTGCAACGCGTCCACCCAGCGCTGCCGGTATCGATGACGCTCCGGCACCCAAGCCATCAGCTTGTGCAGAATGCGTGTGCCACGGTTGGACAGCAGCAGGCTCCAGCAGTCGTCCAGCGCACTTTCGCTGGGGTGCGTGCACGGTCCGTACAACTGGCTGACCGTGTCGACCAGGTCGTCACGCCCGAACGAGCGCGCCACGAGCCAGCCCAGCGGACTGAGCAGCAGTTTGTGGATCAGCGGCGAAGGACACAGTTCAGGGAACAACGGGCTGTTGAGCAAGGCGCAACTGGCGATGTTCGCCCGGCCTTCGTGGTGACGCGCCAGCAGTTCCTGGGCGACGCTGCCGCCATAGTCGTGGGCCAGCAGGTGCACCGGCTGGACGATGCGCAGGTGCTCGAGCAGTGCCTGTTGCAGGTCGGCCTGCTCGATCAGGCTGTAGCGGTGATCGAGCGGCTTGGCCGAATCGCCGAAGCCCAGCATGTCGCACGCCACCACGCGAAAGCGCTGCGCCAAGGGTGCCCACAGGTAGTGCCAGTCCCAACTGGCGGTAGGAAATCCGTGCAGCAGCAGCAAGGGCGCGCCCTGCCCTGCTGTCCAATAACGAATGCTCTGGCCCCGAAAGATGAAACTGCGCCCACGGGTACGCCAGACGCACAATGGAATCTCGGCCAAAGGCATCGGAATAGTCCCGCTGGTCAGGTAATGACGGTGTCGATGAAGATGTACGACAAGGCTGCGTTCATTGCATTGCACCTCGGCACTTGCATGTGCTCTCTGTGTCGAGGCCCAGTCTAGTCAGGCCCTCACGCGGCGAAACTTGCCTTGGCAGCCAGCTTGATGACCGTGCGGGACAGTCGCACGAACGGTCACAGCAGGTGCAACAGCAAGGGCGCGGCGAACAAGTTGAGCAGACCGGTGAGCACCATCACCAGCCCCGCCACCGAGCCCTCTTCGCCGCCCACCTCATGGGCGCGGCTGACCCCGGCGCCGTGGGCGCCAACGCCATAGAGGGCGCCTCGCGCCAAGGGCGTGCGCAGCGGCAGCACCTTGAGCAACACGCCGCCGAACAGCGCCCCCAGCACGCCGGTGAACAGCACGAACACAGCCGTCAGTTCCGGCACACCGCCCAGGTCGTGGGCCATCGGCATGGCGAAGGGCGTGGTGATCGAACGCGGCAGCAACGAACGACTGACCGCATCGTCCAGCGCCAGCAGGTGCGCCAGGCCCCAGGAACTGCCGATAGAGGCCAGGCTACCGGCGAGCATCCCCAGCAACAGCGCCGGCCAGTGCCGGGCCAGCATCGCCCGCTGCTGCCAGATCGGCACAGCGAAGGCCACCGTCACTGGGCCGAGCACGCCGACCAGCCACTGGGTGTCGCGCGCATAGTCGGCATACGCGGTGTGCAGCGGCACCGCCACCGCCAACAGCAGGACCGGCACCAGCACCAGCGGCGACAGCAGGTAGCGCCCGGTGCGCCCGTACAGCCAGCGGCTGAACAGGTAGGCCAGCAAGGTCAGCGCCAGCCAGAACAGCGACATCGGCTCAAGATTCATGGCGCAGGCTCCAGCGGCACACCAGTTCCACCGTGGCAGCGGTGACCACCATCACCAGCAGGGTGCTCAAGGCGATCACCAGTAGAATCCGCCACCCCTCGCTGCGTACCAGACTGCCGTAATCGAGCAGGCTCATCAGCGCAGGGATGAAGAACAGCAGCATCTGCGCCATCAGCCAGCCGGCGCCACGCTGCAAGGTGCCGGGCTGCACGGCGCCGATGGCGAACAGCACCAGCAGCAGCGCCATGCCCATGACACCGGCCGGAATCGGCCAGCCGGACCAGGCTGCCAACCGGCCGCCGATCAGGTACAGCACGAACAGCACGGCGAGTTCGCCGAGCAGGCGCAACAACGGGGTGGAGCGGGAAAGATTCATAGTGGGATCCTCGACATGCGCGCATTGTAGAAAGCCGCTGCCCAGGCCAGAAGCGAATTGTTAGACTGCCTACCATTCCAAAATGGAATTCAAGAGATGGACTTCAAACAGCTCCGCAGCTTCATCGAGGTGGTCAACCGAGGCGGCTTCACCCAGGCCGCGCTGACGCTGCATATCAGTCAGTCGGCGGTGAGCAAGCAGGTGGCACAGCTTGAGGCCGATCTCGGCCAGCCCCTGCTGGAACGCCAGGGCTCGCAACTTCACCTCACGGCCGCCGGGCGCATCGTGCTCGAGCGTGGCGAAGCCCTGTGGCGTGGGCGCCAGGCCTTACTCACCGAACTCGACGACCTCAGCCAACTGGCCCGCGGCGAACTGCGCCTGGGCTTGCCGGTGATCGGCGGGGAAGCGCTGTTCGCCAGCCTGTTCGCCGAGTACCGGCGGCGCTACCCGAACATCGGCGTGCAATTGATCGAAGGTGGCAGCCGTATCGTCGAACAGGCCGTGCGCAGTGGCGAACTGGAGTTGGGCGGCAGCGTCACGCCGAGCGACCCGGCATTCGCCCGCCAGCCGTTCTGCAACGAACCGCTCGACGCGCTGCTGCCGGCCGGGCATGCCCTGGCCGGGCGCGATGGGGTAACGCTGAGCGAGCTGGCAGACACACCGTTCCTGCTCTACGACCGCAGCTTCATGCTCAATGACAAGCTGCTCAGCGCCTGCCAGCAGGCCGGTTTCACCCCCAAGGAAGGGGGGCGCAGCGGCCAGGCCGACTTCCTCGCCGCCTTGGTCGCCGCTGGCCAGGGCGTGGTACTGCTGCCCAGCGTGGTCGCCCGCCGCCTGCAGCGCGATGGTGTGGTACGCCTGCCGCTGCTGGCACCGGATCACCTGCGTTGGGACATCGCCTTCATCTGGCGCCAAGGCGCTTACCTGTCGCACGCCGCGCAGGCCTGGCTGGACCTGGTGCGCGAGCGTGGGCCGCTGGCGGATCGCTGAAGATCAATCTTTGAGCAACGCCGCCAGTTGCGCCAGCCACGGCTCGGCATCCGCTTCCGGGGTTACTGTCTCGCTGGCGTCCAGGCGCAACATGGGCTGCACTTCGTGCACGCCCAGTTCGGCGAACAGTTCGCGCATTTGCTCGCCGCCGCCGCAGTAGGTGTCGCCGTAGCTGGAGTCGCCCAGGGCGATGACCGCGCCCGGCAGCCCGCGCCATTCGCCGGGCAGCACATCGCGCAGGCTGGCATACAACGGCATGAGGTTGTCTGGCAGCTCGCCCATGCCGGTGGTCGAGGTCACGGCCAGCAAGGCTTCGGGCGCGAAGCCGCGAAGGTCGTCGAGGCTGGCGCGGGCGGCATGCCAGGCCTCAAGACCGGCGGCCTTGAGCAGCGATTCAGCGTGGCGGGCAACTTCTTCGGCGGTGCCGTACACCGAGCCGGAAATAATGGCGACTTTCATCAACAGAGGATTCCGAAACCGAGTAAAAGCGTAGGATACTAGCACTCGACGCCGGGAAAATGCCTAATGCTGCCGGTCGTTCAGGCTGGGTAGGGAGTTCGAGCGCGATGACCGCCTGTCCAGCCACCTGAACCTTCGCCAGCATTTTCAGTCCATGGCTGCATAAAACTCCGTGAAAACGCCCGATTCGAGCCCGATCATGCCAGCCGACGCCCTCCTCACCCAGGATGAGCTGGATTTCATCCAGGACATGCAGCATGTGCCGCAGTTGAACCAGCCAGCGCCTAGCGCGAGCCTGCTGGTCAACGGCGACCCGCGCCTGCAGCAATTGCTCACTCGCCTGGTGGCCAGCGAGCAGGTCACGTTGCAGGCACAGTTGGACAACCAGCAGATCAGTATTCCCCTGCAATTGGTCGAGGACGAATTCCACGCGGTGCACCTGCAACTGGGCTCCCCGGAAATCTACGAAGAAGGCCCCAGGCTGCGGCCCTGGCGCCTGTCGCTGGACCCGCCCACGGCCCTGCTCGATGCACAGGGCAAGTCCAGCACGCTGTGGGTACGCGACATCTCGTTCAAAGGGGTGCTGCTGGAAGTGCGCGGAAAGCGCCCGCCACCGGCTCGCTTCGAGCTGTTCTTCGCCCCGTGCGGGCTGCAACCGATCGCCTTGATCGGCACGCTGCGCCGGTGCATCGACGCCGACCTGGCCGCCTACGACCTGGCCCACAGCGCGCCTGATGAAATTGACCGGCTGCGCGAATACATCCTGCAGGCGCATCCCGAATTGAACGCCCGCACCTCGGCCTGACCAATCACCTCGACGGCTGTCATACTCCGCGCCCGATTCTTGCATACCAGCCTGCGTCGCCCACCACCCCGGGCACAGGCCAGGGGCCGGCTACCCGCCAGCCCCGTCGTCAGGAGATACACGATGTCTACCGCACCCGTCACCCTCATGGTGTCGCGCCGCGCCGCCGATGGCCGCTACCAGGACCTGCTGGCCTGGCTGCACGAAGGCGAGCAATTGGCCACCGACTTTCCCGGCTACCTCGGCTCCGGCATCCTTGCCCCACCCGCCGAGAACGACGCCTTCCAGATCATCTTTCGCTTCAGCGACGAGCCTACCCTGCACGCCTGGGAGCACTCGGCCTCGCGGCGAGCCTGGCTGCAACGCGGCGACGGGCTGTTCGAACGCCCCGAAGAGCGGCGCGTGAGCGGCATCGAGGGCTGGTTCGGCCCCGAAACGGTGCGCACGCCGCCGCGCTGGAAGCAGGCCACGGCCATCTGGTTGGCATTCTTCCCAGTGTCGCTGCTGTTCAACCTGCTGTTCGGCCACTGGTTGGCGCCGCTGCCCTTGCTGCCACGCGTGCTGGTCAGCACCTTGGCCCTGACGCCCTTGATGGTGTACCTGTTCATCCCCCTGTCCACTCGGCTGCTAGCCGCGTGGCTGCATGCGCCGCGCCGCACGCCGCAGGCACCGCGCGACGGCCTGCGCAGCCGCTGAGCGGGCGACTCGCAAGCCTGCACAGTTCGGGTATGCTGGGGCCCGAACGAACGGACGAACAGACTGCCCCGCACATGAACAGCCCAATCCTCATCACCGGAGCCAGCCAGCGCGTCGGGCTGGCCCTGGCGCTGGCGCTGGCCGAGGCCGGCCATCAGGTGGTCAGCGCCAGCCGCCGCCTGCAGCCACAGGCGGCTCACCCGAACATCCGGCAATTCCAGGCCGATCTCACCCGCGAAGCCGACCGCCTGGCGTTGATCGAGCACCTGCAGCAGCACTACGACGGCCTGCGCGCGATCATCCACAATGCGTCGCTGTGGCTAGACGACGACCTGCAGAGCCTGGACACCATGTTCCGCCTGCACGTCGAAGCGCCCTACCACCTGAACCTGGCCCTTGGCGAGCACCTGGCCAAACTGGACAAGGCCGACATCATCCACATCTGCGACGAGACGTCTTCGCGCGGCAGCAAGAGCCACATCGGCTATGCCGCCACCAAGGCTGCGTTGCAGAACATGGTGCTGTCGTTCGCCGAAAAGTACGCGCCCAAGGTGCGCGTCAACGGTATCCTGCCCGGCCTGCTGATCCTCAAGGAGGGCGGCGACGAACAGTATCGCCAGCAGACCCTGAAAAAGGCCCTGCTGGAATTCGAACCCGGCGCCCAGCCGCTGATCGAGGCCGTGATGTTCCTGCTCGACAGCCAGTACAGCACCGGCAGCCAGGTGGTCATCAACGGTGGCCGCCATCTGAAGAACCGCATGACCTGAGGCAAGACCATGACCGAGCAACAGAAACTCGAACTCGAAGCCGCCGCCTTCCGGCGCCTGGTCGATCACCTGCAACAGCGCACCGACGTGCAGAACATCGACCTGATGAACCTCTCCGGCTTCTGCCGCAACTGCCTGTCCAAGTGGTACAAGGCCGCTGCCGACGAGCGCCAGGTCGAGCTGAGCCTGGACGACGCCCGCGAGGCGGTCTACGGCATGCCCTATGCCGAGTGGAAAGCCCTCCACCAGAAAGAAGCCAGCGCCGAGCAGCAAGCGGCGTTCGAACAAGGAAAACCCCGTGACTGACCTGAACACCTTGCGTAGCCGTCTGGCCAGCGGCGAACATGCCTTCGCCGACACCCTGGCCTTCATCGCCGCGAACTACCAGTACCAGCCCCAGGCCTTCGATAACGGCGGCGTGAAAAGTGCCGCCGGGCAGAATGAAGGCTCGTGCAAAACCCTCGGCCTGGCCCTGCTCGAAGGTCTGAGCGACCAGGAAGCGCTGCTGGCGTTCGGTGAGCACTACCGCAGCGTACTGGCCACGCCCGAAGGCAGCGACCACGCCAACATTCGCGCACTGATGGTCCACGGCCTGGCCGGGGTCACCTTCGAAGCGCCGCCGCTCACGCGCAACGCCTGAGGCGGCAAGCGCGGCGGCTGTCCCCTCAACCGGACGACAGCGGCCGCGTCACCCCGGGGGTGCGCAACGCCTCCAGGCGCGCCCCGCGATAGCGCGTCTGCCGGGAGAACTTCCAACGCCCGAACAGCCCGTAGATATGGGTCACCCGGCCCTGCTCGCGGTAGCCCATGCGCAGGTGCATCTTCATCGCCGGCACATTGTGCGTCTCCACCACATCCACCAGTTTTCGGTAGCCCCTGTCGTGCATGAGCTGCCACATATCGGCTTGGGCGGTCACCGACAGTTCGCTGCCGAAGTAGCGCCGGGTCATCTCGCCGCCGAATTGGAAGTACTCGCCCGGCTCGATGGCGAAGGTGCAGCCGTAGTAATGGCGGTCGTGGTAGTCGCCGGTACTGGCCCAGATGAACGCGACCGCCTGCCCTTGCTCGTCCACATACATCAGACCCGTATGCCCTTCCCGGGCCAGCTCGGCCATGGTCTGCACGCGATCGGCGAAGTTGCCGGCGAATGCCTCGACGTTGTCCGGTGTGATTTCGAGTCGGGTGACGGGGGGATGGGCGCGTAGCCGATGTTCGGGCGCCGGCGTGGTCAGGTCACGTTCGGTCCAGAGCAATTCCCAGTGAAAGAAGACGTAGCGCTCGAAGAGGGTCTTGCACACACGCTTGAAGCCTTTCTGACGGATGCGCTGTTGTAGTTTTTCTAATACGCCCATGCATGCTCCTGTGGCCCGCGCAAAATGAGCGGCCAGTAGCTGCTGTATAGAACAGGGAGGTCAAGGGAAGCGGCAGGGATTGCCAAGGAAGTTGTTACAAGGTATTTCAAAAATAAGGGCCACCGCACCGCCATCATGTGACGGCGCGATGGTCGTCTGGCTTACAGCTCGACGCAGTCGAAACGCACGTCGGTGGCCACGTCCTGGTCGTAGTCGACATCGGCGCGCTCGAAGCCGAACAAGTTGAGGAACTGCTTCTTGTAACCGGCGTAGTCGGTCAGCTCGAACAGGTTCTCGGTGGTCACCTGTGGCCACATGGCCTTGCAGGCGTCCTGCACGTCATCGCGCAGTTCCCAGTCGTCCAGACGCAGGCGCGCCTTTTCATCGACTTCGGCCGGGGCGCCATCGGCGCGGTACAGGCGATCACGGAACATGCGGTCGAGCTGGTCCTGGGTGCCTTCGTGGACGCCCTTCTCCTGCATGATCTTGAACACCATCGACAGGTACAGCGGCATCACCGGAATGGCCGAGCTGGCCTGGGTGACCACCGACTTGAGCACGGCCACGTTGGCCCCGCCCTTCACGTCGGCGGCCAGCTTCTTGTCCAGGCGCAGCGCGGTCTCGTCCAGGTCCTGCTTGGCCTGGCCCAGGGCGCCATGCCAGTAGATCGGCCAGGTGATCTCGGTGCCGATGTAGCTGAAGGCCACGGTGCGCGCACCTTCGGCCAGCACGTCGGCGCCGCTCAGGGCGTCGATCCACAGCTGCCAGTCCTGGCCACCCATGACGGTGACGGTGTCGGCGATTTCCTGCTCGGTGGCCGGCTCGATGCTGGCCTCGATGATGCTGTCCTTGTTGGTGTCGATGGCGGTCGACTTGTACGGCTGGCCGATCGGCTTGAGCGCCGAGCGCACCAGTTCGCCGGTCTGCGGCAGTTTGCGCACAGGCGAGGCCAGGGAGTAGATGACCAGGTCGACCTTGCCGCCCATCTCGTTCTTGATCAGCTCGATGACCTTGGCCCGCGCCTCGTCGGAGAACGCGTCACCGTTGATCGACTTGCTGTACAAGCCGTCGGCCTTGGCGAATTTATCGAACGCGGCGGCGTTGTACCAGCCAGCGGTCCCGGCCTTGGTCTCGGTGCCTGGTTTTTCGAAGAACACGCCCAGGGTGTCGGCCTTGAAGCCGAAGGCTGCGGTGATGCGCGCGGCCAAGCCATAGCCACTGGAGGCGCCGATCACCAGGACTTTCTTCGGACCATCCTCGCGCACGCCCAGTTTGCGGGTGGCTTCGATCTGGTCACGGACGTTGAGCTCGCAGCCCTTGGGGTGAGTCGTGGTGCAGATGAAACCGCGTACCTTGGGATGAATGATGGCCAATGTCTGTACCTCGTCAGGTTTATGCTGGGGAAGCGCCGTCGAGGGCGATTCCGTTCGATCAGGGGGTGAGACTACCCCCACAGGTCATCCGACACATATTACGGAGTGCCTGGGCGAGATTCCATGCCCGATGCCCTGCTCACGACCCACAGCCCTGCAGCCGCGCCTTGCCCAGCCATTGACTCAATTGCATCGGCGGCAGGTGCACCAGCCCCGCCGGGGTTTCGCACACCGGCTGGATGAAGTTGTCGCTGAACAGCAGCTTGCCGTGCACGAAGTGCTCGTTGGCGCGCAGGTTGGGGTTGTCGATGCGCGTACCGAGCCGAGCCGCCAACCACTTGCCGATCTCGTAGTGGCTGATCCAGCGTTCGCGCTTCAGCGCCTCCAGCGCCTGCTGCGGCGCGTCGCGGCTGATGACGATCATCGGCACGTCGCTGACTTCCGGCACCAGGTCGTTGTGCCCCCACTGGCCGTTCTCGCCCAGGCGCTGGCCGTGGTCGCCGGTGATCACCAGGTAGCGCTCGCCGTCGAGTTGGTCGAAGCGGGCGATCAGCTCTTCGAGCAGCCCGTCCAGGTAATGGATCGAGTTGTCGTAGGCATTGCTCTGGGCCTGCGCGCCCTGGTCCGGCCATGGCACCTTGCCGCCTTGATGCACGTAGTTCTGGGCATAAGGCAGATGCGCGGTGCGCAGGTTGAGCACGACGAAATTGCGTTCGGCGAAGCGTTGGCGGTCGAGAATCTCCAGCAGCGCATGGTCCTGACGTTCGAGAAAGCGCAGCGGGTGGTCCTCGCGGGTGATCGACACGTCCAGGTAGCGGCTGCCCAGGTGCGCCAGCAGCCGCGACTCCTGCGAGGAAATCCAGTGCGTGCGCAGGCCGGCCTGGCGGGCGAGGCGGAACAGATTGACCTGGCCCTCGCGCAGCAAGTGGTCCTGGCCGGGCTCGCGGATCGGGTTGAGCAGATAGGGCAAGCTCACATCGGTCGCCACGCCCGCCGACACCCCGGGGCGCAACACGGCACTGGGATGCTCGCGCAAGTAGGCCTGAAGCTTGGGCGTGGTTTGCCGTGAGTAGCCGTACACACCCATGCGCTCGCTGCGCAGCGAATCGGCCACCACCAGCCACACATGCTTGGCCGTGCTGGGGATCGCGCTCAACCGGTACGGCGCGAACGGCGCCGGGGGCAGGCTCGGCTCGCTGCGCAGCGCCAGGCGCACGGCCCAGGCGGAATAGGCATTGAGGCTGTTGTGCAGCCCACTGCGGGTCGGCCCCGGGGTGAACGAATCGAGGTTGCGGTAGGTGGCCCGGTACGGCTTGGCCAGCAGTACCAGGGCGATCAGCACCAGCGCCCAGCGGCTGGCGGGCAGGGTCACCCGCGAAGGCACCTGCCAGTGCAGCGCAATCGCCAGGCTGTAAGGCAACAGCACGCTGAACGCCGCATGCCAGTGCGCGCCCAGGCTGTGCCAGGCGGTCTGCCCGACTTCGCCGGGCTCGCGCAGCAGGCTGCGGATGTCGATGGCGCTCAGCGGCTCGCCGAAAAAGCTGATGTTGGCCAGTTGCAGCAGTTGCATCCCGGCGAACACTGCCAGGATCGCCACCACCAGCCCGCGCAGGTTGCACAGCCACAGGGCCAGGCAGAACACCCACAGCCCAGCCACCCAGCCGGTCTCGAGTTCGGCGCGGTTGTTGGGGCTGAACCGTTGCTGGATGAAATCGTCGGCCAGCAGCAGCACGCAGCTCAGGCTGGCCAGGACGAGCAGGCGCAGCCAAGCGGCGGCGCTGTCATTGCGCCGAATGAAGGTGAAGAACATCGACATGAAGGCTCTCGCGGTCAGTGATCGTCAGGCACGCGGCGACGGCCGGTGAGCATCGACAGCGGCAGGTTCTCGCGCAAACGCAGGCTCTCCACCAGCGCCGCCAGCAGGTGCACGCACACCAGCACCAACAGTCCGTCGGCCAGCCAGGCATGCAGGTTGGCCGGCCAGTCCGCGCCCCACAGCGCGTCCACTTCGCGCATCAGAAAGCCGCTCAGGCCCAGACCGCCGATGCAGCCGAGCATCGCCAGCATCACCAGCGCGCCAATCGGCGAATGGCCCAGGCGATGAAACGGTTGCCCGCGCAGCAAGGCCTTGGCATGGTCCGCCAGGCGCGCCGGCGTGGGCCAGAAGTCGGCCCAGCGGGCGCTGCGTGGACCGACGAAGCCCCAGAGCACACGCAACGCCAGACAACCCGCCGCGTAGTAGCCCAGCCATTGGTGCCAGCGCTCGCCCTCGTCGTTGAGGAAGTAGTTGGCGACGAACACCGCGGCGAACGATCCGTGACACAGTCGCAGCAGCGGGTCCCACAGCCGCACGCTGGCCGCGCACATCAGTCTTCGATCTCGGTCTTCACTGCTTTGCCGGAGACCGGGTCATGGTAGATCTCGACCTTGCGCCCGTCCTTGTCGAAGCCATAGATCTCGTAGCAGTTGCCTTGGGTGACCTTGAACTTGTTGATGGTGTAGCCCTGGTCCTTGAGTGTGGCCTGGAACGCCGCCGGATCCTGCCAGGTGGCCTTGTCGGCGGTGGTGCATTGAGTGGCGGCGAAGCTGGCGCTGCTGCCCAGCAGCAGGGCGAGGGCGAGGAAGGTACGCATGGCATCGAACTCATGTGGTGAAGGTGCCAGGCACAATGGGCCGCCAAGCTTAATGCCAGCTTAGTCAGTCATCACTGGTTACATTTCACTGGACGAGGGCCCGGCCGCAAGGCCCATCATGGCGGCTTTCACGGGAAAGAGACCCCTGGCATGCGCGTCCTGCTGGTTGAAGATGATCAGTCCCTGGCGCAGGGCATCCGCAGCGCCCTGCGCGACGAAGGCTATACCCTCGACTGGCTGGCCGACGGGCTGAGCGCTGCGGCGGCGCTGCGTGCCGAGCATTTCGACCTGGTGCTGCTCGACCTGGGGCTGCCGCGCTGCGATGGCCTGAGCCTGCTGCGCGACCTGCGCGCCCAGCCCGACGGCGATGTGCCGGTGCTGATCCTCACCGCCCGCGACGCCACCCGCGACCGCATTCTCGGCCTAGACGCCGGCGCCGACGACTACCTGGTCAAGCCCATCGAGGTGGACGAGCTCAAGGCGCGCATCCGCGCCCTGCTGCGCCGCAGCCAGGGTCGTGCGCAGCCATTGATCGAGCACGCCGGGGTCAGCCTGGACCCGGCCCGTCACGCCGTGAGCTACCAGGGCACACCGGTCACCCTCACTGCCATGGAGTTCCAGTTGCTGCACCAACTGCTGGCCCGCCCCGGCCATGTGCTGACCCGCGAACGCCTGGCCGACGGGCTCTACGGCTGGCAGGAGAACGGACCGGGCAACACCCTCGAAGTGCTGATCCACAACCTGCGGCGCAAGCTCGACAGCCGGCTGATCCGCACCGTGCGCGGCGTCGGCTACCTGATCGAGGGCACGCCATGATCGCCATGCGCACGCGCATCCTGCTGCCCACCCTGCTATTGGTGGTCATCGGCAGCCTCGGGCTGGTGCTCAGCGTGCTGCGCGACCACCACCGGGAAATCGAGAACGTCTACGACGCCCAACTGGTGCAGGCCGCGCGAGTGCTCCAGGGCCTGCTGCGACAGATGCCCGCCGACGCCGACTGGCAGGCGATCCGCCAGGCACTGGACCAGGCCATGGACCAGTCCAGCGCCTCGATCCTCAGTCATCCCTACGAAATCAACCTGGCCTTCCAGATCTGGCGCAGCGACGGCGAACTGCTGATGCGCTCGGCCGACGCCCCACCGCTGGAAACGCCGCCTGCCCCCGGCATCCACGACGTGCTGTACCTGGGCCAGGACTGGTGCGGCGTGCTCCTTGAGGACAGCCAGCGCGGGCTGCTGATCTGGGTCGGCGAGCGCGACGACCTGCGCCAGGACCTGATCCAGCGCATCGCCGACCAGGCGCTGGCCCCGGCGCTGATCGGCATTCCGAGCCTGGCGCTGTTGATCTGGCTGCTGCTGGGCTGGGGCCTGCGCCCGCTGCGCCGTCTCACCCGCCACTTGCGCGCGCGGCCCATCGACAGCCTCGAACCGCTGTCGAGCGCCGCGCTGCCCGTAGAGCTGGCGCCCATGGCCGATGCCCTGAACCATCAACTGCTGCAACTCACGCGCCTGCTGGAGCGCGAACGACGCTTCATCGCCGACGCCGCCCACGAACTGCGCACGCCCTTGGCGGTCTTGGCGATCCACGCCAGCAACGCCCGGCGGGCGGCGGACCCGGCAGCCCGCGACGAAGCACTGGCCTTGCTCGAACAGGGTGTGACCCGCGCCACGCGCCTGGCCAGCCAACTGCTCACCATGGCCCGCCTCGAACCGCTGACCCAGGCCCGTCAACGCATCGAGCTGGACGCTTTGGCTCGCGAGGAGCTGGCCGAACTGACCCCGCTGGCGCTGCGCCGCGACGTGGAGCTGGTGCTGGACGAAGACGGCCCCAGCCCGGTACACGCCGACCCGACGGCCATGACCGTGATGCTGCAGAACCTGGTGGGCAACGCGTTGCAATTCAGCCCGCCCGGCAGCGAAATCACCGTGACCTTGCGCCGCCAGCCGGGCTGGACCGAGTTGCAGGTGCTCGATCAAGGCCCCGGCGTCGCCAGCGAAGCGCTCACCCGCCTGAGCGACCGTTTCTACAGCGCCAACAACCCGGCCGGCGCCGGCCTGGGGCTGGCGATCGTGGCGCTGGTGATCGACCAGCTCGATGGCGCTCTGGAGTTCTTCAACCGCGAAGGCGGCGGCTTCGGCGTGCGCGTGCGGGTGCCGAACTGATTCATTTGCAAAGCCGATCAATGGCAAAGAAAAACAAACTTCTCAAATCAGCGCCCGCCAGGGATGCTGTGCCATCCTTCACCGTCTGCGGAGAACAACAATGAAAGAAGTCGCCATCGTCGCCGCCACCCGCACTGCCATCGGCAGCTTCCAAGGGGCCTTGGCCAACGTCTCGGCCGTCGACCTGGGCGCTGCGGTGATCCAGCGCCTGCTGGCCCAGACCGGCCTGGACCCGGCGCAGGTCGACGAGGTGATCCTCGGCCAGGTACTCACCGCAGGCGCCGGGCAGAACCCCGCGCGCCAGGCAGCGGTCAAGGCTGGCCTGCCCCACGCGGTGCCGGCACTGACCCTGAACAAGGTCTGCGGCTCGGGCCTGAAGGCCGTGCACCTGGCGGCCCAGGCGATTCGCTGCGGCGATGCCGAGGTGGTGATCGCCGGCGGTCAGGAGAACATGAGCCTGGCGCCGTACGTGCTACCCTCGGCACGCACCGGCCAGCGCATGGGTCACGGTCAACTGGTCGACAGCATGATCACCGACGGCCTGTGGGACGCCTTCAACGACTACCACATGGGCATCACCGCCGAGAACCTGGTGAGCCAATACGGCATCAGCCGCGAGGCCCAGGATACCTTCGCCGCCGAGTCCCAGCGCAAAGCACTGGCGGCCATCGAGGCCGGGCGCTTCGAGGACGAGATCACGCCCATTCACATTCCCCAGCGCAAAGGCGAACCGCGGGTATTCGACACCGACGAGCAACCGCGCCCCGGCACCACGGCCGAGTCGCTGGGCAAACTGCGGGCGGCGTTCAAAGCCGATGGCAGCGTCACGGCGGGCAACGCTTCGAGCCTGAACGATGGTGCCGCTGCGGTGCTGCTGATGAGCGTGGAAAAAGCCCAGGCGCTGGGCCTGCCGGTGCTGGCCACCATCAGTGGCTACGCCAGCGCCGGGGTGGATCCGGCGATCATGGGCATCGGCCCGGTGTCGGCGACCCGTCGCTGCCTGGACAAAGCCGGTTGGCAGTTGGCGGACCTCGATTTGATCGAAGCCAACGAAGCCTTCGCCGCCCAGGCCCTGGCGGTGGGTCAGGAGCTGGGCTGGGACGCCGCGAAGGTCAACGTCAACGGCGGCGCCATCGCCCTGGGCCATCCCATTGGCGCCTCGGGCTGCCGGGTGCTGGTGACCCTGCTGCACGAGATGATCAAGCGTGACGCGAAGAAAGGCCTGGCCACCCTGTGCATCGGCGGTGGCCAAGGCGTGGCGCTGACGCTGCAGCGCTAGGCCGCCGTCTGCTGCAGGACCGCCAGCTCCGGGGCGCTGGCGGCCTTGGCCAGTTGCACCACTTCCCGGCATTTCTGCACGGCGAAAGCCAGCGCGCTTTTCGAATCGACGCAGTGGTCACCGCCCTGCTCCACTGCACCGTGCAGCAGCGGGCACGACGGCGCCACCCACAGTCGGTCGCCCAGACGCTCGGCGGCATGGCGCAGTACCTCGAAGGCGTTGTCCAGATCGTAGGCGCCGACGTTGCCGCCGTTGACCACCCCCAGCGACAGCACCTTGTAAGCCGGCAGACGGTCGAGGACGATCGGGTACTGCTCAGGGGCGCGCACCAGATCGATGTGCAGGCCATCGACCGGCAGGTTGGCGGCCAGCCCCAGGTTGCCTGCAAGCCCGTCGAAGTAAGTGGCCACCAGCTTTTTTAGCGGTGCGCGTTGCAGGATGTTGTAAACGCGCTCGTAGGCATTCTTCCAGTCCTGAGGCAGGTCCAGTCCCAGGATCGGCTCGTCGATCTGTACCCATTCCACGCCTTGGGCAGCCAGGCGATTGAAGATGTCGTCGTACAGCGGCAGCAGGCGATCAACCAGTTCGAGCGTGTCGAACCCGGCGTCCTTGGCCTTGCCCAGCCACAGGTAGGTCAAGGGGCCGAGCACCACGGGTTTCACCGCATGACCCAGGGCCTTGGCTTCTTCGACCTCTTCGAACAACGGCTCCCAGCTCAGGGTGAAACGCTGGTCAGCGCTCAATTGCGGGACCACGAAGTGGTGAGGGGTATCGAACCACTGGGTGGTTTCCTGGCCATGGGCAGCGCCACGGGCCAGGTCGGACAAGGTGTGCAAGGTCGGGGCAGCGCCTGGCGCCTGACCGAAGCGCTCGGGGATCACACCGAAGGCCAGCGAATGGGTCAGCACGGGGTCATACCAGGCGAAGTCGCCGACCGGCAGCAACTCGATACCGGCGTCCTTCTGCGCCTGCCAGTGGCTGGCGCGCAGCGTGCGAGCGACGGCACGCAGGCCGGCCTCCTCCAACTCACCCGCGCAGAAGGCGTCCAAGGCTCTTTGCAACGCATGATCATGTGCGATGCGTGGAAAACCCAGGTTATGTGCCAGTGCCATTGTCCTACCCCTGCCGTGGAAAATTCGATGAAGCAAATTCTGGCGGTACGCAGAACGTGAGACAAACTCACAAAATTTGAGATCAAGTTCATTTTTCCTCATGTTTGACCTAACCTCTGCGTCGCGCCCTGGCGCCTGTGTCTGTTCCAGAGCGGTCGCGTACGCGTGCAGACAAGCCGCCGCGTTGCGCCCAGGCGACACTGTGATCCTGCCCGTCCTTCGGTATTTTTCATGAGCCTGCTCAGACAAGCCCTGCACGACCACTCCTTCGTCTGTGTCATGGAGTTCGTGCCCAAGCCTTCGGCCAAGCGCTTCGCCGAGCTGGCCAGCATCATGGCCCGCGAGCACCTGTGCGGCTGGCCGCTGGCGGTGTCGGTCGGCGATCGCGTCGGCAGCGCGCTGGACCTGTCGCCGCTCGACGCCTGCCAGAGTTTCGAGACGCCGGTGCCGACGCTGCTGCACTTTTCCGGCAAGGACCGTGAGCGCCAGGAACTGCTGGCGCAGTTGCCGCGCATGGATGCCGCCGGCCTGGACCAGTTGCTGGTGCTGACCGGCGACCGCCTGCCCGGTCACACGCCGGGGCAGCGTCCGGTGCGTTACCTGGAGTCGGTGGCCGCGCTGCAGATCGTGCGCCAGGCGCGCCCCGACTGGCTGCTGGGCGCGGCGCTGAATCCGTTCAAGTACCGCGAAGAGGAAGGCGGTGCGCAGTATTTCAAGGCCGAAAAGAAGCTCGCGGCCGGGGCCGACTTCTTCATCCTGCAACTGGGCTTCGACTTCCAGAAATACCGCGAGGCCCAGCGCTGGATGCAGCGCCAGCCCACGCCCCGGCCCCTGCTGGCCTGCGTCATGGCGCTCACTGAAGGTCGTGCGGCGATGCTCGAGCATGTCGCCGGCGTCACCGTCAGCCCGGCCATGCGCCGGGTGCTGGCGGCCGAGGCCGCCGTGTCCAAGGCCTTCGCCAGCCAGCGCGGCATCGAGCGCCTGGCCTTGCAAATCATCGGCCTGCGTTTGTTGGGCTATGCCGGGATCAACCTCTCCGGGGTGCATTCGCTGGAGCAGTTCGTGGCGCTGGAGCAGGCGCTCGACACCCGCCTGGCGCAGGTGCAGACGCTCGATGACTGGCAGACAGCCTGGGACCAGGCCTGGCAGATGGCGGGCGTGGAAACGGTGAGCTTCCACCCGCCTGGCCACCCTTGGCAGGAAGGCCAGCGCGGGGTGCGTGCATCTGCGCTCGAACAGACCCGCTACCACCTGCTGTCGGCCCTGCACCATCAGGTGTTCGACCGCCAGACGCTGCTCAGCAGGGCATTCGGCTGGGGCGTGCGCCAACCCCTGTGGTCCACGCCCAAGGCGGCGCGCCTGCTGCACCGGCTGGAGCGCAGCCTCAAGCGGCCGCTGGTGGGGTGCGATACCTGCGGGCAGTGCCGGTTGCAGGACACCCTGTACATCTGCCCGGAAACCTGCCCCAAAGGCCTGGCCAACGGGCCGTGTGGCGGGACGCAACTGAACCGCTGCGAGTTCGGCGACCGAGAATGCATCCATAGCCGCAAGTACCGCACGGCGGTGACGGTGGGGCAGACCGAAGTGCTCACGCAGCGCCTGATTCCATGCGTGGAGGTGGGCGGGCGGCAGCGCAGTTCGTGGCCTCGGTGGTTTGCCGAATCCGCGACGAGCGTGGGTAACGAGGCTCGGCAGGAATTGACTCAGGGCTAGCCTGGCGCGGGCCAGAACCGCATTGCCCGCCATCCCTGGCATCATGAGCCGCCCAGTCCACCCGCCAATCAGGATGCCCGCGTGACCCGCGACCAACTCGAAACCCAGCAGATTCCCGTCTATCTCGGCACCGTCTGCATCGCCCTCGCCATCGGCCTGCTCGCGCCGGGTGTGGGCAGCACCCTGCAGGCGCTGATCACGCCCGCCATCGCCGTGCTGATGTACGCCATGTTCCTGCAGATTCCATTTCTGGACCTGCGCCAGAGCCTGTCCAACCGGCGCTTCATCGCCGCACTGCTGCTGGCCAACTTCGTCCTCGTTCCGCTGCTGGTGTGGGCCGCCACCCGTTCCCTGCTGGACCACCCCGCCCTGCTGATCGGCGCCCTGCTGGTGCTGCTCACTCCGTGCATCGACTACGTGGTGGTGTTCACCCACCTGGGCCGGGGCGACGCACGCCTGACGCTGGCGGCCACGCCGCTGTTGCTGGTGCTGCAACTGCTCCTGCTGCCGCTGTACCTGGGCGTCATGCTCGACGGCTCGCCACCTGTGGCACTTTCCGTCGCGCCGTTCGTCGAAGCCTTCATGCTGCTGATCGTCCTGCCGCTGACCCTGGCTGTGCTGAGCGGCGCCGGGGCTCGTCGCTCGGTCGTGTTGGCGCGCTGGAACGCGACTTGGGCCTGGCTGCCCGTACCGGCCATGGCGCTGGTGCTGCTGGCCGTGATCGGCTCGCAGATTGCCGCGCTGGCCGAGGATGTCACCCGCCTGTTGCCGCTGATTCCGCTGTACATCGGCTTCATGGTGCTGGCGCCTGTGCTCGGTTGGGCCTGCGCCCGGTGCCTGCGCCTACCGGCCGAGCAGGCGCGTGCGGTGAGCTTCAGCGCCGCCACGCGCAACTCGCTGGTGGTGTTGCCGCTGGCCCTGGCCCTGCCGGAGCCGTTGAGGGCGCTGGCCGCCGCCGCGGTGATCACCCAGACGCTGATCGAATTGATCGGCGAACTGGTCTATGTACGGCTGATTCCGCGGCTGGTGCGCTAAACACCGGGCCGTCGGCAAGCAGGGCAAAATGCTATCATCGAGAAGCCTTTCGTGAGTGCTTCAAGTGGAAACGACCGTGAACGACCTGACCCGCGAACAACTTGAAGCCGAGGTGGCGCGCCTGCGCGAAGCCCTGACCACGGCCGGCCTGGACGTCGAGCACCTGGACGAAACCAAGGAACGCTATCGCCTGGCGGCCAAGGCCACCAACGACGCGATCTGGGACTGGGACCTGGTGTGCAACCATGTTCAGTGGAACCCTGCCCTGGAACAGGCCTACGGCCATTCGCCCGCGCAGATATTGGCGACCGGCGAATGGTGGTTCGAGCACATCCACCCCGAAGACCGCGCCCGCGTGCACACCTCGATCCATGCCGTGATCGATGGCGAAGGCAGTGCCTGGACCGACGAGTACCGCTTCCGCCGCAGCGACGGCGGCTATGCCGATGTGCTCGACCGCGGCCACGTCATCCGCAACGCCCAGGGCCAGGCCGTGCGCATGATCGGCGCCATGCTCGACCTGACCCACACCCGCTCGGCCGCCACCGCCCTGCGCAAGAGCGAGGAGCGCTTTCGCACCATCGTCGAGACCATCGAAACCGCGTTCGCCATCGTCGAGGTCAAGTTCGACGAACGCGACGAACCGGTCGACTACCGCTTCATCGAGGTCAACCCGGCCTTCGAGCGCGAGTCGGGGGTCAACCTGCGCGGCAAGTGGGTCACCGAATACGCGCCAGACCTGGAAAGCTTCTGGTTCCAGACCTACGGCCATGTCGCCAAGACCCGCGAGCCCGCCAATTTCGAGAACTACGCCGAGGCCTTCGGCCGCTGGTTCGACGTGCGCGCCGTGCCGGTGGGCGACCCCAGCGAGCGGCAGATCGGCATCTTCTTCAACGACGTCACCGCCCGCCGCAACGCCCAGGAACGGCTGCGTGAAAGCGAGGAACTGGCGCGCTCGAACATCGAGCGGGTGCAACTGGCCCTGGCCGCCGGGGCCATCATCGGCACTTGGCACTGGGACTTGCCCACCAACTGCTTCACCGTCGACCCAGCCTTCGCCCAGGCCTTCGGCCTCGATCCGGCGCTGGGCCGCACGGGGCTGAGCCTGGAACAGGTGATCGCCACCGTGCACCCGGACGACCGCGCCGGGTTGATTGCCGCCATCGACGACGCCATCGGCCGTGGCGGCGCCTACGCCCACCAGTACCGCGTGCGCCGCGCCGACGGCTGCTACTACTGGCTGGAAGCCAACGGCCGGGTCGATTACGCCGATGGCAAGCCCAAGGATTTCCCCGGCGTGCTCATCGATGTCGAGGACCGGCGCACCCTGGAGGCCGAGCGCGACCGCGCCACCGCCGCCCTGCGCGCCCTCAACGACACCCTCGAACAGCGGGTGGCCGAGCGTACCGCCGAGCTGATGCAGGCCGAGGAAAAACTGCGGCAGTCGCAGAAGATGGAAGCGGTCGGGCAGCTCACCGGCGGCCTGGCCCACGACTTCAACAACCTGCTCACCGGCATCTCCGGCTCGCTGGAACTGATGAATGCGCGCCTGGCCCAGGGTCGCTTGACCGACCTGGACAAGTACATCTCCGCTGCCCAGGGCGCCGCCCGCCGCGCCGCTGCCCTCACCCACCGGCTGCTGGCGTTCTCCCGGCGCCAGACCCTCGACCCGCAGCCGACCGACGTCAACGCGCTGATCATGGGCATGACCGACCTGATCCAGCGCACGGTCGGCCCGGCCATCAGCATCGAGACGCTCGGCGCCAGCCATCCGTGGCCGGCGCGGGTGGACCCCAGCCAACTGGAAAACGCCCTGCTCAACCTGTGCATCAATGCCCGCGACGCCATGCCCGACGGCGGTCGCGTGCGCATCGAGACCGCCAACCGCTGGATCGACCACGAGGTGGCACGCAGCCTGGACCTGGTCCAGGGCCAATACCTGTCGCTGAGCGTCAGCGACACCGGGACCGGCATGAGCCCCGACGTGGTGGCCAAGGCCTTCGACCCGTTCTTCACCACCAAGCCCCTCGGCCAGGGCACCGGCTTGGGGCTGTCGATGATCTACGGCTTCGCCAAGCAGTCCGGGGGCCAGGTGCGCATGCAGTCGGAGGTGGGCGTCGGCACCGAAGTGAGCATTTACCTGCCGCGCTACGTGGGCGATGTCGAGCGCGAACAGAACCTGGAAGAACAGTCGCACGATGCCGCGTCGCGCGCGGGGCAGACCATCCTCATCGTCGACGACGAGCCGACCATTCGCATGCTGCTCACCGATGTGCTCCGCGACCAGGGCTACGCGGTGATGGAGGCCGCCGACAGCGTCGCCGGGCTCAAGGTGCTGCGCTCGGACGTGCACATCGACCTGCTGATCAGCGACGTCGGCCTGCCCGGCGGCATGAACGGCCGGCAGATGGCCGACGCCGGCCGCGAACTGCGTCCGGGCCTGGGCATCCTGTTCATCACCGGCTACGCCGAGACCGCCGCCGTGGGCGATGGCCAGTTGGAAGCAGGGATGCAGGTGCTGACCAAACCCTTCGCCGTGGAAGAGTTGGCGGCGCGGGTGCGGGCGGCGATGGGCGAGGTGTGAACCTCGCCTGCCGCACCTGAACATACTCACCGGCTGGTCGCCGCCATCGCGCTGGCGCGAAACATTTTTGGGGTGGACCGGGACACCCAGAGCAACCCCGTATACTCGCACCTGGCCAAATGATGGCAATGATTGTCACTTCTGTCGGGTACGCGGGGAATCGATGAAGCGAGCCGAATTGATGGGTCGATTGCAACACGGGATCGACGAATGCTACCGAGGCGACATCGATGAAGCGGTCACTCGCCACCTGGAGCTGATGCTCGGCCACTACCGGCGCAAACCCTTCTTCTACAAAAGCCTGATGAAGTACGACCGGTTGATGGTGGTGATGGCGCTGCTGTGCTTCCACTTCCGCGACCCGCTGACACCGCTGTCACGGGTCAAGGAGTTCTGCGAGCAGCGCGGCTACCTGTCGCGCAACAGCCTCGAATCGTACTTCTCGTTCTTCATGATCACCGGTTACATGCATGTCTGGACGCACCCGGAGGACGCCCGGCTGCGCCTGTACCGTCCGACACGCACGGCGCTGGAAGAAGCCGTCAATGTCACCCGCGCCTATCTGCTGCCCGCCCAGTTGCTGCGCCCAGGCGCCCTGACGCTGGACCTGGAGAACCCGCAGCCCTGGCTGCGCGACTATTTCGTCAGGCTGGGCCAGTTGCTCGAGGCCGATCTGATGCTCGACAGCCTGCTGCCGGGCGCCAAATGGATCATGAACAAGGACGGCGGTCACCTGCCGATGCTGGCGCTGCACCTCGACGCCCTGGCCCATCGCTCGGTGGGCGGCGGCTACAAGGTCTCGACCTACGCCGAGCTGTCGGCGCGCCTGTGCGTGTCCAAGACCCACCTGATGCGGCTGGTACGCGAAGGCGAGCAAAAGGGCTACTTCCGTTGTGTGGGCACGCTGGTGGAAATGCGACCGGCCTTCGCCGAGCTGGTCAGGCACACCATGGCAATCAATTTCGCCGTCGCGCAGGTCAGCATGGAGTTGTGTGTGGATGCCCAGGAATCTCGAATCGCTCAGCCCGATGCCCAGTGTCTCGGCTAGCCATGAACAGCGTATCCGGCTGCTGCTGCGCCAGGGCATCATTGCCGTCCAGTTGCTGGTGATCGTCACCTGGGGCCTGGTGCATGTGATGCTGGCCGAACGCCTCAGCCGGCCCGGCGCCTGGGTCACCCTGGCGACGTTGTCAGGGCTGTTTCTGATCCAGACCTTCACCGTTTCCCACCGCGTCTGGCGGTTTTCCGGGCTGCTGTTCGTGTTGGCAGCGGTCAGCGGCTTTCGCCTGATCTTCGAGGAATACCCGCTGCTGTACGAACACTACGCCCTGCCCCTGACGGTGCTGGCGGTGGTCGGTGCCTCGCTGCTGATTCGCGGACCGATGGATTACCTGGTGGTCGCCTCGCTCACCTGGCTGCTGGTCTGGCCCTTCGCCGGCTCCGCGCACGACAGCGCGCGCTGGAGCTATCTGGCGCTGTTCGTGACCTTTTCCATTGGTCTGGGCTGGATCAACAGCCGCACTTACCTGCGCGCGCTGCAGGTCACCCTGGACGTGGAGCAGCACTACCGCACGCTGTCGGAGACCGATCACCTGACCGGCCTGCTCAACCGCCGCGCGCTCATGGAGCGCTTCGAGCGTTTCGTCGCCAGCCATCCGGCGGGCTACTTCATGATGATCGACATCGACGACTTCAAGCGGGTCAACGACAGCCTCGGCCATGCGGCGGGCGACCAGGTGCTGTGCCTGCTGGCCCGGCGCCTGAAAGCCAAGGCCGGGGCCGACTACGTCGGCCGTCTGGGCGGCGAGGAGTTCGGCATCATTCTCAATACCCAGGACGCTTCGCGGGCCGTGGCCTGGGCAGAAAGCCTGCTACAGGAGGTACGTCAGTCGCGCGACGCACCCGCGCCCTTCACCTTCAGCGCGGGCCTGGTACCCTTCGTCCACGGCCAGGCACTGTCGGACATCCTCATCCATGCCGACCGCAACCTGTACCGGGCCAAGCGCGCCGGCAAGGACCGCGTGCAACTGGGCAGCCCCACCGGCCTGCCGGTGTGACACGCGCGCCGGTGAGTCGTTGCCGGGGCGGATGAAATAGGCCCCGGTCGGCGAGTCGATGGTTTCCAACGCCCCTTCCTGCCGTTACTCTCGGCACTCTTCATTGCCCGAGCCACCCCGATGCGTCGCTTCCTCGTTCCCCTCGTGCTGGCCTGCACCAGCGCGCTCGCCCACGCGCAGACCAGCGCGCCGGCGGCCTGGACCCTCAAGGACCAGTTCGACACCGCCTACACCCTGGACCCGGCTACGCGCGTGGTGCTGATCGCCCGCAGCCACGCCACCGCCAACCTGGTCAACAGCGCCGTGGAGCACACCCAGCCCGGCTACCTGGATGCCCGCAAGGTGGTATTCGTCGCCGACATCGCCCGCGTGCCAGGGCTGGTGCTCAAATTCCTGGTGCCGAACATGCGCTCGGCCAACTACCGCATCCTGCTCGACCGCGACGGCCAGGTGGCCGAACGTTACGCGGGCGATCGCGAGACGGTGCAGTGGCTGGACATGGACCAGGGCAAGGTGGTGCGCGAGCGTCATTTCGAGGATCTTGCCAGCCTGCGCCAGGCCCTGGCCTCGCTGGTGCCGCCGCAGGGTGACGGGCAAGCGGCGCAGACGCGTCCGTAAGCCGCTTTGTTCAGCGCGTTCGGCACGTCTGCGACAGGCGGTGGTCCAAGCTCTGACCGAGATCGAATAAGCCGAGGGCTTGCGTCATCAGAACGCCAACCCACAGCCGACTTCACTGCCTTAGCCCGGAGCCGCCATGAGCCAGCCCATCTTCCCCCAGCCCTTCGAAGCCATCGGCTGTGCCCAGTGCCGTAACCTGGACAGCCTGGGTTTCGACATCACCATGGCGTTCCAGCCCATCGTCCATGTGCCCACGGGCAAGCCCTTCGCCTATGAGGCGCTGGTGCGGGGGCTGAACGGCGAAGGCGCGGCGGACATCCTGGCCAAGGTCTCGGCCGACAACATGTACCGCTTCGATCAGGCCTGCCGGGTCAAAGCCATCGAGCAAGCGGCGGCGCTGGGCCTGAATCACCTGGACCACTGCAAGCTGAGCATCAATTTCCTGCCCAACGCCGTCTACCGCGCCAGCACCTGCATCCGCGCCACCCTGGAAGCCACTCGCACCTTCGACTTCCCGGCCGAAAAATTGATGTTCGAGGTGACCGAAGGTGAGCGCGTGGAGGATCCCGAGCACCTCAAGTCGATCTTCGCCGAATACAAGAACCAGGGTTTCACCACCGCCATCGACGACTTCGGCTCAGGCTATTCGGGCCTGAACCTGCTGGCCGAGTTCCAGCCGGACATCCTCAAGCTGGACATGGCCCTGACCCGCCGCATCAGCAAAGACCCCGTGCGCCAGGCCATCGTCGCCGGCATCGTGCTGGTGGCCCTGCGCCTGGGCATCACACTGGTCGCCGAGGGCATCGAGACCCAGGCCGAGTGCGACGCCCTGTCCGGGCTGGGGGTGGAGTTGATGCAGGGGTATCTGTTTGCCAAACCTGAAGTGAATGCATTGCCGCTGGTGGAGCGGCTGCGCGGCTGAGCGCTAGGCCGCGGTGGCTCGCCAGCGATGCGGTCCAAGCGGCCCGGCAAGGCGCGAGTTGTCATCCACCGAGAATGCGCATACCTGTAGCGATTGGCACAGCCGCGTCCGTTGCTGTTCGACTTGGCTGAGCGCAGCGTCGGACCACGCGGCGCCGAACTTGAGCGATTTCTGTGCTCTATAGCTCGATGAATGTGTCGTGGTCCTGGTAGTAGTTCAGTGCCCTGACGTAGTCCTCGTGCCGGGCATCAGGCCTGGACTGTTGCAATGACCACACCACATCTGCGAACTGCTGACCTGAGTAAAGGTAGCTCAGGCCTTCATGCTGAACAGCCGGCGGATACACTTCATGATCGTGTTCGACATCGGGATAGCCGGCAATGAAGTAGCGCACGGCCAAGTCGAGGTCGTCCTGATCCTCGCCGTAGAGGCAAAAGTAGTCGCCCTGTTCACCCTCCACCTTCACCGCCTCGATGATGTCGGCCAGCGCGTGGAAAGCATTCAGTTGCAGCATGAGCGTCTCCTTTTACTGTGCTTCAAGTACGGTATCCATCTATTTTCGTACAGGCAAGCGGGCGACTTCCGACATACGCAACGACGATGAATGCCTAATCTCGCGATCCAGCCAACGTCGAGCGGGCGCTGCTCTGCCGGGCAGCCTCCACGTCTCGCACAGGATCGTCGTGTGGACCGCATAAATATCGAAAATATCCCTGGATCGTCATTCCGCGCAATCGCCTTGGCTCGCACGGAATTACTCATCAATACGCAAAAGCTGTTCGCGGCGATTGATAGAGATTTCAACATAGCAGGGGCAGGCGTGGTGTATGCCGACCCGCACTACAAACCTTTGGTATTACGAGAATTTCAACCCCTTTGCAGCCCTCACCCCAAGAAGTTGCTGATTCATAAGCTTCTGCACCCCGTTGCCCCCGAGCAATACATACAGCGGCATGCAAATGATCCACGGCAGTCGCGGCTGCTTCAGGAGTTGGCGAACACAAGCTTGAGTTGTGCAGGCGCGGTGGGTAGCTTGGTATTGATGTGGATGGGTGGCGCCCTGACCGTCTTTACTGGCGGACCTGGGCTAGTGCTTAGCATGGCAGGATATGCAGCCTTAGCAGCCTCAGCAAGCCAATGCGGGCTTGGTGCATACCGAGTAGGGCTGGAGATACATGATCCATTGATGAACGATGCGCTAGATAGTGAGACTTGGTTCAATATCATATCGCCCCTGCTAGATGCGATATCGCTACTTGGGGCTAGCGCTTCTCTCGCAACAGTAACCAAGCAATTGTTAATACGTAAAAAAGCGACGGGACTTAGCTGGTACTTATTAGGCACAAAATTAAGTCGACAGCAACGAACTCAACTAATGAAAGAAATAATTTCCATTAAACACCCTACCCTGACCGCCAAGCAAATCAAACTTCAACAGCGCATTGGAGCGCTTCCCAAACGCTATACACCCCTTCAAATAAGAAAATCCACATTAACACTTATTGGTGAGTCACTGAATACTGCGATAGGCTTTACTGGAAGTAGCTCGATCCAGAACATGGCAGTCACACTGATCGAAGAGAACCCAACATAATGCCTACCTTACTCAATCGGTCCAGGTTCTTTAGCCGTTTCTTCCCAATTGCTGCCCTCAGTATGCTGCTAACGATCATCGGCAGTTCGATAGCCACCGTCTGCATGGCCTCTCTTTACTTATCCGAAAATCCCCACTTCCATGAATTCGCGGTCACTACGTTGATGCTCTGCATTTTGATACTCACGACTGCCCAATACGCCGTCATCCGAGGCTTGGGAGAAGCCACGTGGTTAATTGTCATGCTACTGATTCTTTGTCTGATGTGCTGCATGTGGTCTTATGTAAGTTCAAATATGCCGTTGTACGCTTTGGTTGGAACGGTAACGGCCAGCTCGGCGTTGGCCTGCCTCAACAGCCGCCGCTACCGCCAGTTGTGCAAGCGGGTAAAGGTGATTCGTCGAATGCGTGAACGCTTGTCACACACGTTCTGAAATCCACACCATCCGACACTGTCGCGCGCGTCTTATGGGAGCAGCCTCGTGTCGCCACAAATCCGCGCAGGGTTACAGGCCTCAAGGCTGTGGACTTTCCAGGCAACGCCTGGAGAACACCCCCGTCACTTCACCGCGAGGCAACTCCCCTACCGCCTACCGGCCCTTTCCTCCACAGCCGTCGAACAACGCACCGCATTGCTCTGCCATTAACCGGCTGATGATACGGATCGCCTGATGAATGCCCGCCGTACCGCGCACACTCAACTGCGGATTGTGCTCGCACTCGAGCAAGTCATCCTGCTGGGCCAGCGCCTCGCCCAGCAACTCGAGTGTCCAGGCATAGGATTGAATGGTCGAAAGCCGCTCCCGGTCAGTCATGACGCACCTGCCTGGGCTGTTGCTTGAATTCGGGATGAGCGGGGTACGGAGGGGCGCCACGTGCAGCGCGGCGGAGAACGGATGCGAGGATCCTGCGAGGGGTAGCGGTGAGCATGCATGATTTCCTTTTCAGTTGAACACCACGTCAATCGTCGCCAAACGATTGGGTGGCAGCTGTACGCAGGTTGGCGAACCGAGGAAAAGGAACCCGGCAGACCCGAAGGTCTCCCACGCACAGCCGCCATTTCACGAAGATGCGGACACAAAAAAAGCGCCTGCAATCGTGATCGGGGCGCCGATGCGCCTTTTACATTCGGGTCGCCAAACCCGATCGCGGAGATTGCCGCGACAGACAGAATTTAGGCCTATCGCTGACTCAGTGCAAGCCGCTGAGGGCGTGCGCCGCGCTGCGACGTAAGTTTTGGGAACCGTCCGACGCGCAGCACTGCGTTGCACAAGCGCGCCATCCTTCACCAAGGAAATCGACATGAGCAGTGCTCATCAAGCGGCTCGCTCTCCAAACGGGCGATAGGCGGCGGCGCTAGGACCGGAACTACATGAAACATTCTTCAGAACGTATTAGTCCCGCTGGGTCCTGGCGGTCGCTAACATGGCGTTTTTACCCAGAGAAATACCGATGACTCGCATACTGTCCCTTGCGGCCCTTATGGTCGCCTCCATGACATGCTCGGCCGCTGATGCAACGTCGGCACAGACCCTCACCGTTCTGAGTTCCGGCGGCATCATGGGTGCGATCCAGGCCGTCGCGCCGACTTATGAAAAGCAGTTCGGCGTGAAACTCGAAGTGCTTGCCGCGCCCTCGATGGGCGACACGCCTCAGGCCGTTCCAAACAGGCTGGCGCGTGGTGAGCACGCTGACGTCGTGCTCATGGTAGGTTCGGCGCTGGACAATTTGGTGAAAGCGGGCCAAGTGGATAAAACCAGCCGGGTCGACCTCGGCGAATCGTTCATTGCCATGGCCGTGCGTAAAGGCGCCCCGAAACCGCAGATCGGCACCATGGAGCAGTTTCGCACAGTGCTCTTGAACAGCAGCTCGGTCGCTTACTCCGACAGCGCGAGCGGTGTCTACCTGTCCAAGACTCTGTTCCCGCGCATGCAACTGGGCGAGCAGTTTCTGGCCAAGGCTCACATGATCCCTGCTGAACCGGTCGGCTCGGTGGTCGCTCGCGGCCAGGCCGAAATCGGCTTCCAACAGCTAAGCGAACTCAAGCCGGTACAGGGTATCGATATCGTCGGTCTGATTCCCGACCAGGCGCAGAAAATGACCCTGTATTCTGGCGCAGTCGTCAGCAAGAGCGAACATCACGCAGCAGCCCAGGCGCTGCTCGATTACCTGGCATCGACAAAAGCTGATAAAGCGATCCAGGACAGCGGCCTGAAGCCAGTAGCTCATTGAGCACACTGATGCGCGTCAGACCGGGCGCAACGTGGGGCTTGAGCGGGTGACCGACAAGCCCCCGCGCGCGGGTCAGATCATACAACCGAGCCTGCCCTGGCCCACAGCTCTGGCAACGGCGATGCGCGCCCCACCCGTGACCGTCAACGATTAGGCCATTTGGCCAACAGAATCGATACGAACTTCTCCGCCGCTGGCGACAGAGACGCCCCTCGGCGATACACCAATCCCAGGGTCCGGGTGACTTGGGGATCGATCAGCGGCACACTGACCAGCGTGGGATGGTCGGCATTGGGCATCGCCAAGCTGGGCATGGCCGATACGCCCAAGCCGGCCTCGACCATGCCCAGTGAAGTCGACAAGTGCTGCACCTCGTAGAACCACTTCGGCCGCAGCGTGAGTCCGGCCAGCGCATGGTCGAGCAGCATCCGGTTGCCGCTCAATCGGCCTACCCCAATCAATCGATAGTCGGCCAGTTCGGTCCAGGTCACGACATCCTGTTTGGCCAAGGGGTGGTCACGCCGGCAAGCCAGGACGAAATGCTCCTGCACCAAAGGAACGAACTCAATGTCCGGATGCTGGCCGCTCATCATGTTGATGCCGAAGTCAGCCTCACCGCGCAACACCGCCTCCAGGCCATCGTTGGCGCTCAGGTCCAAGAGGCGGATGCGGATTTTCGGGTACTGCTCGTTGTAGTCGCGGATGACCGAGGGCAGAAAGTAGAACGCCGCCGTCGGAATGCACGCCAGTGTGACTTGTCCGCTTTGACGCTCAGCGAGTTCCCGAATACTCAGGATCGAATCCTCGAAGTCATCGAGCAGGCGTCGGGCCTTGGGTAGAAAATCCCGTCCAACGCTCGTCAGGCTGACGCGACGCGTGGTCCTTTCGAGTAAAGGTGTGCCCAGTCCGTCTTCCAATTTTTTTATTCGGCGGCTCAACGCAGGTTGGGAAAGATGCAGGAGCTCGGCTGCCTCATGAAAGCTGCCAACTTCCGCGATCTTCACGAAAGATCGAATATCTTGCAGCTCATATTCCATTTCAGATCACTCTCTGACTGCCAGCGAACTATTTCGCCATACGAAATAATAACGACGATTTTTGCATTGGATTGATTGATGAGGCCCTGTCACTCTTGCCCTCACAACATCAATGATGCCCATTGATCAACAAGAGTGCGAAATTATGCAACGAATTCCTTGCGTGCTCATGCGCGGTGGCACCTCCAAGGGGCCTTTTTTCCATGCCTGGGATCTCCCTGCCAACGTGGTCGAACGCGACGAATTGCTCATCAACCTGATGGGCTCGGGGCACGAACTGGAAATCGACGGTATCGGCGGCGGCAGCCCACAGACCAGTAAAGTGGCGATCGTCAGTCCGTCCCTGCATGCCGATGCGGACGTCGACTACCTGTTCGTCCAAGTGATGGTCGCCGATCGGCGAGTCGACACGGCCCCCAACTGCGGAAACATGCTCTGCGCCGTAGGTCCTTTCGCCATCGAGCAAGGACTGGTCAAGGCTGAAGATGGCAAGACGCTGGTGCGCATCCGCAATCTGAATACCGATACCCTGGTCAATTCTCTGGTGGAAACGCCTGGAGGAATCGTGCGCTACGAGGGCCGTACGGCCATCGACGGCGTACCCGGCACGGCGGCCCCTGTGCACTTGACCTTCCTCGACGCGGTGGGCAGCAAAACCGGCAAGCTGTTCCCGACCGGCAAGGCCCAAGAAGTGATCGACGGCGTAGCGGTGACCTGCATCGACATGGCCATGCCGATGATGATCATCGATGCCCATCAGTTGGGCATCACCGGCTCGGAAACCCCAGCGCAACTGGATGCGAACAAGCCCCTGCTGCGGCGCCTGGAAGCACTGCGGCTCAAAGCGGGCAAGGCCATGGGCCTGGGTGACGTCAGCGCCATGGTGGTTCCCAAGCCCGTGTTGGTTTCCCAACCGCGTCATGACGGGACGCTGCAAGTGCGTTACTTCATGCCTCACAACTGCCATCGTGCACTGGCCATCACCGGTGCAATCGGGTTGGCGACCGCCTGCGTCAGCCCTGGCACGGTAATCATGGATATGCTTGGCGATCAGGCCCAGCACTTGGAAGAGGTACGCTTGGAACACCCCAGTGGGGGCATCGATGTGGCGCTCTCGCGCACGGGCACCGACGGTAAAACGTTGCAGGCTTCCGTCGTTCGGACTGCCCGTCGATTGTTCTCTGGCTTCGTATACGCCCCGACCCTGCGTAGGTTGGCGGGCTAGGCAGGCCTAGCCACACATCGCTTACCCGCACATCCGCACAATTTCAATAATGGGTGATGCAACATGAAACTCGCTAAATCACTGTATTTCCAGATTCTCTGCGCCGTCCTGCTGGGCGTGGTGGTCGGTCATTTCTGGGCGCAACAGGCCGTTGCGCTCAAGCCACTGGGTGATGCCTTCATCAAGTTGATCAAGATGATGATTGCCCCGGTCGTCTTCTGCACCATCGTCACCGGTATCGCCGGCATGACCGACAAGCGATCGCTGGGTCGGTTGATGAGCAAGACGCTGATGCTGTTCCTGGTGCTCACGATCATCAGCCTGATCATCGGCCTGGCAGCGGTCAACCTGCTGCGCCCCGGCGTCGGCATGAACATCGACCCGGCCACCCTGAGCACCGCGGGGCTCGATCAGTACACGGCCTCGGCGGCCAAGCTGAGCGTGGTCGATTTCTTCCTGCACATCATCCCGGACACTTTCATCGGCGCGTTCAACCATGGCGAAGTGCTGCCGGTGCTGTTCATCGCCGTGCTCAGTGGCTTCGCCTTGTCGTCAATGGGCGACAAGGGCAAGCCTGTATTACAGGTACTGGAGTCGGCCTCGACCATGGTGTTCCGCATCTTCGGTTATCTGATGCGTTTCGCGCCAGTGGGCGCCTTCGGCGCACTTGCCTTCACGGTTGGACAATACGGCGTGTCCTCCCTCGGTTCCCTGGCCAAGCTGATAGGTACGCTCTATATCGCGTGCGCGTTCTTCGTGCTGGTGGTGCTCGGTGGCCTGTGCCGGGCCTACGGTTTCAGCCTGTGGAAGCTGTTGCGCTATTTCCGAGAGGAATTTCTAGTCGTGCTCGGGACCTCCTCCACCGAACCGGTCTTGCCGCGGATGCTGGAAAAGCTGGAAAGGCTGGGCTGCAAGAAAGGCGTGGTCGGACTGGTACTGCCCACCGGCTACTCCTTCAACCTGGACGGTACAGCCATCTATCTGTCGCTGGCCGCGCTGTTCATCGCTCAGGCCTGCAACATCGATCTGACCCTCGGCCAGACCGTCACCATGCTGGCGATCATGTTGCTGTCGTCCAAGGGCGCGGCCGGGGTCACCGGAAGCGGATTCGTGGCACTGGCCTCGACCTTGACCGTCATTCATGACATCCCACTGGCAGGACTGGCGTTGTTGATCGGCATCGATCGTTTCATGTCTGAGGCACGTGCCCTGACCAGCCTGGCCAGCAATGCCGTGGCCACCGTGGTCATGTCCCTGTCGGAAAACGCCTGCGATCGCGAAACCTTGCTGCGCCAGTTGAATGAGCGCCCATCGGATTCGCCCAAAACGCAGGTCGCCTGGTCTGCCGAGTCTGGGCGTCAGAGCTAAACGCCTCATTCACCTCCTGTCGCATCGAAATCCCACGGCACCTCGTTGAGAGATGCCATGGGACAGGAGGCCGTCTGCCTTGCAGATGGCCACATGACAATAAAAACAAGAGAGAAAACCATGCTCGCACTTCTGGGCCTGATCATGGTGGTGACCTTCACCTACCTGATCATGAGTAAACGCCTGTCGCCGATCGTTGCCCTGACCGTCGTCCCCATCGTCTTTGCGGTGATCGGAGGCTTTGCCCCCGAGCTGGGAAAAATGATGCTCGATGGCTTGAAGATGGTGGCCCCCTCAGCGGCGCTGTTGCTGTTCGCCATTCTGTTCTTCGGCCTGATGATCGATGCTGGCCTGTTCGATCCGCTGATCCGGATGATCCTCAAACGCGTCAACGGCGACCCGATCAAGATTGCCATCGGTACTGCGCTGCTGTCGTTGCTCGTGGCGCTCGACGGTGATGGCACCACCACTTACATGATCACCTGCGCAGCCATGCTGCCGCTGTACAAGCGCATCGGCATGAATCCGATGATCCTGGCCACGGTATCGATGCTGTCGCTGAGCATCATGAGTGGCATGAGCCCTTGGGGAGGACCGGCGACCCGCGCTATCGCAGCGCTCGGGCTGGATGCGACCGAATACTTCATCCCGATGCTGCCGACTGTGATCGGCGGAGCCGCCTGGGTGGTCTTCACGGCGTACCTGCTGGGCCGAGCCGAGCGCAAGCGTATCGGCAACATTGCCCTGGAGTCCGGCGGCGGGAATTGCTACATCAAGCAGATTCTCGGGGAGGCGCCGCATAAACGCCCGCGACTGGCTTATGTGAACCTGGTGTTGGTGATCGCCGTCATGACCGCACTGGTGCTGGGGGTGATGCACGCCGCGATCTTGTTCATGATCGGTTTCGTCGCCGCCCTGATGATCAACTACCCGCAACTGGAGTTGCAGAAAGAACGCATTCTGGCCCATTCGGGCAATGCCATGACTGTCGTGCTGCTGGTTTTTGCAGCCGGCATCTTCGCCGGTATCTTCTCCGGCACGAAAATGGTCGATGCGCTGGCCCAAACGCTGGTGGACTGGATTCCGGAAGCCTGGAGCCACTGGTTCCCACTCGTGGTGGCGTTGACCAGCATGCCGCTGACGTTCGTTCTCTCGAACGATGCGTACTACTTCGGCGTGGTGCCCATTCTCGCCAACGCCGCCGCTGCTTATGGCATCGATCCCATCGAAATCGCACGCGCTTCGGTACTGGGCCAACCGGTGCACCTGATGAGCCCGCTGGTGGCCTCGACCCTGCTGCTGGTCGGCATGGTGGATCGGGATATCGGCGACTTCCAGAAAGCGACCGTGAAATGGGCGGTACTGACATCACTGGTCATTACCGCGCTGGCGTTGCTCACCGGGGCACTGTCCTTCTTCGTCTGATCTGTCCAGGGCGCAGCGCGCGCCCGGTTATCCAATAACAACAAGAGAGTACCGCACATGTCCCGAATCCTTTTCCGTGGGGCCGCCTGTGGCGTGCTCTGCGGCTGGTTGCCTGTGGCCGACGCTGCCGGTTTCATCGAAGACAGCGCGCTCAAGCTGCAATTGCGCAACGTGTATTTCAACGAAAATTTCCGTGACGAACAGGGCATGAGCCCCCGCGCGGCCGCCAACGCCAAAAGCGAGCGGGTGGAATGGGCGCAAGGTGCCCTGCTCGATTACCAGTCAGGCTTCACCCAAGGCACCGTGGGCGTCGGAGTCGATGCCTTGGGGCTCTTTGGTCTACGCCTGGATTCGGGGCGCGGTCGCAGCGGGACCGGTCTGCTACCGGTACACGAGGGTGGCCGCGCCGCCGAGGAATTCGCCAGTGCCGGGGTGACGGCCAAGCTGCGTGCGGGACAGACTGTGGTCAAACATGGCACGTTGCTACCCAAGATCCCAGTGCTGGTCTACAACGACGCACGGTTGCTGCCGCAGACCTATCAAGGCACCCAACTGACCAGCACTGACATCGAAGGGCTCACCTTGAGCGCCGGTTACCTGGATCGTTTCAAGCAGCGTGACTCGTCCAACAGCACCGGCTTGTACCTGGATGGCTATGGCGGCCGGCAATCGGGGGACTTCAAGTTTGCTGGCGCCGACTACGCCCTGAGCAAGCAACTACGCCTCAGCTATTTCCACGGCCGCTTGGAAGACTTCTATCGCCAGGACTACCTGGGCCTGGTCCACACACTCCCCGTCGCCGGCGGCGCTCTGACTACCGACCTGCGCTACTTCAAGAGCCGCGACAGTGGCGCCGCTTATGGGGGCGTGATCGATAACGACCTGTTCAGCGGGCAATTGTCCTATACCCACTCCGGCCACACCGTTGGGGCCGGCTACCAGGTTCTCAATGGCGAAGCGGGCTTGCCCTATATCAGCGGGGCGACGGTCTACTCGTTTAGCAACGTCGGCATCGGCAAGTTCATCGAAGAAGACGAGAAGACCTGGATGGCCAGCTACGCCTACAATTTTGCTGCCGCCGGGGTTCCAGGGCTTACCTTCATGGCGCGCTACCTGAGCGGAGACAATGGACGCTCCGACGACGCCGAAATCAACGAATGGGAGCGGGACATGGAGCTGGCGTATGTCGTGCAGTCCGGCCCCATCAAAGGGCTGGGCGTCAGACTGCGCAACTATGTCTACCGCTCTGACTTCGCCCGCGGACGCGACAGTAACCGGATCTACTTGACCTACGAGGTCGCGCTCTGGTGACAACACCACGAGTAATCGTCCATACAGCCCAGTGGGCGCTCACGGACGACGGGATCATCGTCCTGGCCTCGTAACCCACGCTACCGCACAGCGCCCGAGGCTGGCACCCGGGCGCTCGCCCACGCGTTGAGCCGCGTTTGCCCTGACCTGCCTCCCAGCCAATACCCCGCAGCAGCGATCCTGGTGATTCTCTGGAATGTCGGACAACTGAGATGATCGCGCTCGGGACACTTCGCCGCATGCCGCAACCCTTTGCTCATGGCCTGCAGACGTTTGATACGTGCATCCAGTTCATCGGCCTTGGCGACCAACTTGCTGCGATCGACCTGCCCCTCGACCAGCATGGCCCCCACCTCTTCCAAGGAAAAACCCGCCGCTTGCCCGAGCGCGATAAGTGCCAGACGGTCTATCACGTCCGCCGCGAACTGCCTCCGTTGCCCATGACCGGCCAACGAAGTGAGCAAGCCCTTCTTCTCGTAGTAACGCAATGTCGAAGCGGGCACGCCCGTGCGCCGGGCGACGTCTGCAATGTCCATCTTTGCCTCTTGAGTTGAAGTCGACTTCAACTTGTATGCTGCGCGGCGTAAAGATCGACGTCAATCAACGAGAGGGTTTCACATGACGATCACTGCACTGTTCTTTGCAGCCCTGACGATTGGTATAGGCGCCACCGTAGTGATGGATATGTGGAGTTTGATCTTGAAGCGACTGGGCGTCGCCACACTCGACTTCGCGATGGTCGGCCGCTGGGCGGGGCACTTGCTGAAGGGGCGTTTCAAGCACACGGCGATTGCCAAAGCGGAGTCGGTGCGGCATGAACGATGGGTGGGCTGGGTGATTCATTACGCCGTTGGCGTGATGTTCGCGGTGGTGCTGATGGCTGTCATGGGCACGGGTTGGTTGTTGACACCTACGCTAGGGCCGGCGCTGGTGGTTGGGGTCGTTACAGTCGCTGCACCGCTCTGCATCCTGCAGCCGGCCATGGGGGCGGGGTTCTTCGCCTCTAAAACTCCGACGCCGTTGGTCAATTGCATCAAGAGCTTGGTCACGCACCTGGTGTTCGGGGCCGGACTTTTTCTCAGTGCCCAAGTGTTGGCAGGACTAGTACGGCAGATAAGCGTGGGGCCATAGGCGATCAAGCAAGCGTTGATGCCTCAGACATCAACGCTATGCTGAAAACGGCGCTCAATACCCCCACGATTTTGCACACCCTCGCAGCTGCATCTAGAATTGCGCCACAACCCACATCCCGAGGTGTTCGTCATGCGCCATTGATGCCGCCGTCTTCACGACGGCCAGTCTCCACCTACCCCCACGAGCAGGGGGAGTTCTTGGCATCCATGGAAATGACTTATGACGAGCCCCTTTCTCACGCTGGAAGGCGTGTCTCATGTGCTGCCGGACGGCAGCACTTTATTCCGCGAACTCAACGAGCAATTCGACCAGCGCCCCACGGGTCTGGTCGGGCGCAATGGTGTCGGCAAGACGATGCTGGCGCGCCTACTGGCGGGACAGGTGCAGCCCACGACCGGGCGCTGCGCGCGGTCGGGCAGCGTGCATTACCTGAGCCAGCACCTATCGCTCGCGCCGAATATCACCGTTGCAGGCCTTGCCGGCGTGCAGGCCACCCTCGACGCGCTCGAACGTATCGAGGCAGGCAGCAGTGAGGTCGAAGACTTCGAGGCGGTGGGCGAGCGCTGGGACATACGCGCACGCCTGCAACACGCGCTGGACCGCGCTGGCCTGACTTATCTCGATGCCCGCACGCCTGCCAGCGCACTCAGTGGCGGCGAGGCCATGCGCGTCGCGCTGATCGGCGCCTTCTTGTCGGAGGCGGACTTCCTCATTCTGGATGAACCCAGCAATCATCTCGACCGACCTAGCCGTGAGGCACTGATCGCGCAGTTGCAGCAGTGGACGCGCGGGCTGCTGGTGGTGAGTCACGACCGCCACTTGCTGGATACAATGGCGCGAATCGTGGAGTTGTCATCCCTGGGACTGCGCAGTTATGGCGGTAACCACAATTTTTACGCGCAATGCAAAGCGCTGGAATTACAGAACGCCCAGCAGCAACTTGAACAGCGCAAGCTCGAACGTCAACGCGAAGAACGAACCTTGCAAGAACAACGCGAGCGCCTGGAACGCCGCCAGGCCCGTGGTAATCGTCGGGCTCAGGACGCTAATCAAGCCAAAGTGCTGCTGGGCCGTCAGAAAGAACGTAGCGAGGGCTCGGCAGGCAAGTTGCGTCAACAGCAGGCGGCGAGCCGCGAACGACTCACCCAGCGCGTCTGTGAGGCCGCGCAACAGGTCGAAGACAACATGGCGATCACGGTGCACGCTTTACCTGTCGCATCCCCTTCCCAGAGACGAATCGCTGAATTGGAGAACGTGGAACTTCCGTTCGTGTCGGGTGCTACTCGCACCATCAGCTTGATGTTGACCGGACAACAGCGGGTTGGCGTCGTCGGCCCCAACGGGTGCGGCAAGTCCACTTTGCTGAAAGTGCTCGCCCGGCAACTTCAGCCGTTGTCCGGGAGTTGCCAAGTGTTTGTTGAGGGCTTCTATCTAGACCAGCGGCTATCGAATCTGGCGCCGCAGCGTACGGTGCTGGAGCAGATGCTGGCGGCCAACCGCGCTGCCACCGAGGGCGTACTGCGGATGCGACTTGCGCAACTTGGGTTGGATGCACAGAAAATTACCGTGCCGAGCGGTTCGCTCAGTGGCGGGGAACGCCTGAAAGCGGCGCTGGCTTGCGTGCTCTACGCTGACCCACCTGCGCAGTTGTTGTTACTGGACGAGCCTAGTAATCATTTGGATCTGGCTTCGATTCAGGCGTTGGAGGTGATGCTGAGCGGGTATCGGGGTGCGTTGGTGGTGGTGTCGCATGATGAGGCGTTTATGGAGAGTGTTGGGTTGACGCATCGGTTGATAGCGACTGGGGAAGGCTGGGGGATGAAAGAGATGCTGAGAGCCTAGGCGCTGTCTGAACAGACTTGATACTGCGGTGGCATCAACGTTACGCTTTGATGAATCCATAGGTCACCCACATCCAAGCGAATCCAAAGGCCGTCAGCCACGCGGATATCTGTAGAGCCCACTTAAGTTTTGCAGGGAAGTTTTCCAGTTCTTCGATGTCCAGATGCCCTCGGCGCATATGTACGCCAGGCCAAATGAGTATTCCACAAAGAAACGTTATCAGCAGCCACCGAGCGCCAAAGCGGCGCGTGCCCAAAAACAGTTTCATTTGCTCCAGGCCGGGATGACTTTGGATAGCCCAGGTTGCAACAGTGAAATTTCTTGTACCCGCGATGAATGCACTGACCGCACAACCGGCCAACGCGATCACGAACGGACACGCCAGCATTATCCACTTCAGCCACACGGGCCAACTCTCGAACTCAGTCATAATGTGATTCGTAGATCAGCTCGCCCATTTGCTCACCGCCCTGCGCACCGGCGATGCTCCCAGCAAAAGCCCCTCCCCCGACCAGCGCAATGCCACATACCGGCGCCCCAAAACCCGCGGTACCCGCAGAGAACACCCCACATACAGCGAACGCAGTGATCCCAGCAATCTTGCCACCCGCGATCCCTCCCGCCAGCCCTCCAGCGAAAGCACCTGCCTCAGACAAACGAATTTTTTTGCAGGCTTCGGCTTCCCCTGCACGGCAGGCCTCCTGGACTTTCAGATAGGAAGATGTACCCCCTAAGCCAATTCCGAAATGCCCACCATACCGAAGGTACTTACCAAGCCCCGCCACTTTGTCCAAATATGTGGCGTACCCAGGAATCTGCCCTGGCCCACCGGCTTTCGACCAATGATGCACAAGGCTCTTGGTCGAGATATTCAAGCTTTTCTTCAGCCGCTCGTAGGCCCCTAAATTCAGATGTTTATTTAGAAAAGTCGCCTTCAACTGACCATCTAGCTGTTCCAATAACAGCCGTCGTTCGGCGAAAAACGATGGACTCTTCAGATGGCCATGGCGCAGAAATTCTTGCTGATGCAAACGTTCGATGTTGCCAAGTGTGCTGCGAAGCTGTCGGAGGCCGTGGTCCATCATGTCCTTACCCACGCCCATGGAGAGACTGGCGTCACTAAGCAGTCCGGCAATTTGAGCCTGATACTCCATCATGAAATCTGACTCGGCAAAATCGAGTACAGCCAAGGAACGTCGCGCGCGCTCGGCGGCTGCCATGAGTTGGCCCTCCTCCTGGGTGCAGGCATAACCGTTATCCGGATCGCCGATGACGAAGATTTCCCCTGCCTTGAACCCCTGCTCGAAAGTCGGGTTCAGGCGTTGCAGGTACGAAATGGGTAAGGTCGAATCATGGCTAGCCAGCTCCAACAGAATCTGCGGGAACGACATGCTCCGGGGCACCACATAGAATCCCGGCTGCATCTGCCCAGGCAACCCGCCAACCATGGCGGGAGAAGCCCCTGCCAAAGTGCTAGAGCTCCCAAGGCCAGCGGGTTTTAGGCTAGTGCGTACGGCAATCGGCAGCCGCGGCAGGGGCATTTCCCCTAAAGGCGCCACCACCCGGTTGGTACCCTCTGGGCAACCGCAATCAACTAACGCGCCATGCATCGCGACTGGCTGGCCATCCGAGATGAAGTGCCACACCCCTTCAACAACCTTTCCTTCCAGCCCGCAAAGTGAGCAAGGTGTGGTGGGATCCCCCATCCTCAAGACCATTCGTCCCTCGTCAAGGTAACCCTCCCCGGTGGCGATGCAGATCGCACCTGTGGTGGTCACATCACCGTCCACTGCTTGGCCAAGCCCATCCAGACTGACGCGCACTTCAGAGTTCCTTGTGAACTGTAGGAGCGGAAGAACCTAACAGCCAAGAAGGGGCAAATGAGGCCTCGAGCAGCTAGCGGGACGATTCCTACGAGTAACGCGGATTTAGGACTAGGCACGACCTAGGGAAACTCCGAACGAGTTGCTCGTCAGCCGAAAGTGGGCGGTTAAGGGATGCCGAAAAGCCCGACTTTCAGTCGCTGATTATTGGATAACCAAGGCAAAGCCTTGGTTTTCTGCCCCCACGGGGCGCACCTCTCCCGCAGCAGGCAATAATTGCCGGCGCACCATCCACAGATTCGACAGGGCAAATAGCGTGGTTAGTTGCGTCGTGTTCTTGGCCAGGCCACGGAAGCGGGTCTTCACATAACCGAATTGGCGCTTGATCACACGAAATGGATGTTCGACCTTCGCTCGCGCCTGCGCTTTGACCTTCTCGATCTTGCGTCTGGCTTTGTAGAGCTCGCTGCGTTTGCTCAAGTGCTTGTAGGTGCTAGGACGAGCCGCAATCTGCCAGATCACCGGCCTTCCTTCATGCTCCGGCCGCTTCTCCACGCCGGTATAACCCGCATCGGCACAGATAACATTTTCGTCGCCATGCAGCAGGTGAGCGACCTCCTTTACATCAGCCACATTCGCGGCTGTGCCATGGACGTGGTGCACCAGGCCCGATTCAGCATCGGCACCGATATGCGCCTTCATACCAAAGAAGTACTGGTTGCCTTTCTTCGTCTAATGCATCTCGGGATCGCGCTTGCCGTCCCTGTTCTTGGTCGAACTGGGCGCGTGAATGACGGTGGCATCGACAATGGTGCCCTGGCGCAACGACAGGCCCTTGTCTCGCAGGTAATTGTTGATGGTTTCAAGAATGCCCGCCGCCAGTTGGTGCTTCTCCAGCAGGTGCCGGAAATTCATGATGGTCGTGTCTTCGGGGATCGGAGCGCTGAGCGTCAGACGAGCAAACTGGCGCATCGAAGTGATCTCGTACAGCGCCTCTTCCATTGCTGGGTCGCTCAACGAGAACCAGTTCTGCAGCAGGTGAATGCGCAGCATGGTTTCCAGGGATACGGCTTGCGACCACCGCCGGCCTTTAGGTAATGCGGCTCAGTTAACGCCACCAAACCGCTCCACGGAACTACCTGCTCCATCTCGGCCAGGAAACGCTCGCGGCGGGTTTGCTTGCGCTAACCGGCGTGCTCGAAATCGGAAAAGCTCATCTGACTCATGGAATGGCGGGCTTGTAGAGGGCAGTTGGACGGAGGGCTGTTTCAGCACAGGTCATGTGGCCTGTGCTGACTTGATCGGAGAATCCTTAGGTCTTCCCAAACTCAACGTTAGCCAAGAACCACGATGACCACCCTCTTTCGCCCGCTGGGCGCCTTCGGTTGGTTCAGTTACACCACTTCTCGGGACACGATCTAAACGGGAGGTAAAAATCGTCACTATCGAAAAGCTTGTAGGGGCGGTCAGTAGGCCTGGCCGAACGGCAGGCGGTGTCGGTCAGGGGAGCAGTAGTACGAGCCATAAGGGTAAACCCCTTTCTCGAATCGACTTTATCCCAAACGTTACCCCTAAATCGGCCGACATCTGTCGAAACCCAACGGAACGCCATAACGAAAAAACCCGCCAGAAGGCGGGTTTTACGGGGGTTCCAGAGATTTTGGTAGCCTTCGCTGGAACCTGAACTGGTGCCGGAGACAGGAATCGAACCTGCGACCTTCGCGTTACGAGTGCGCTGCTCTACCGACTGAGCTACACCGGCGTGTGCGCAACGCTACCACTGCCGTGCGCGTTACGCAAACCTCTGTTTCGCCTCACTTATTCCCCTGCCCCTCGCCCTGCCCCGGCAACCCGGCGCAACCGCTCGGCGCGAGGTCGCTTTCCAGGTCCGTACTGCATGCCCAGCCCGTGGCCGAACGGGTCAGCGTCAGCCGTTTGCCCAGCACGTTGGCGGGTGCATCGAGCAGGGTGCAGACGATGCTTCCGGTGCCCGCCGCCGCCGTGCCGCTGGCGAGGATGGCGCAGTGCGCGGTGCTGGCCTGTCCGCCGAGGCTGGCGGCGTCGGTCACGTCCTTGCCTTCGTTCAAACGCAGATCCATCGGGGTCTTGAGGGCGGAGATTTCCAGCAACCCGGCGGCCGCTTTACCGCGGGCCTGGTGGTTGGTGTACATGGGGATGGCGATGGTGGCGAGGATGCCGATGATCGCTACGACGATCATCAGTTCGATGAGGGTGATGCCGCGTTGCCCTTTCATAACAGGTTCCTTGTCGATTCGGTCTGGCCGCGACCTGGGGTCGGGGGCCGGCTGGCGCGCAGTAGAGCCCAATGGACACCTTTTGTCACCCCTGCGCGGTGGGACGTCATGTCCGCTGACCTACTCTAGTGAGCGTCTGTAATTTCTGCCCTGGGAAGGGCGTGGCGAGCTGTTACCGGGCTTGTCGGTGGCCAAGGAGGCTGTGATGGGGGCGATGCGGTGGTATGCGTGGGAAGGGGCGGATGCGCACGGGGCGCGGCTGACGGGTCGGGTGCAGGGGCGCAGTCCAGCGTATGTGCGGGCGGGGTTGCTGCGCCAGGGTATTCAGGCGGCGCGGGTGTGGCCGGCGAGCGAGGTGGGCTGGCGGTTGCCGGGGCGGCGCGAGGGGGTGGATGCGCCGGGGTTTTCGCGGCAGTTGGCGACGCTGCTGAAGGCGGGAGTGCCGTTGTTGCAGGCGTTCGAGGTGATGGGGCGCAGTGGCGCGGATGCGGCGATGGTGGCGCTGTTGGGGCGGGTGCAGCAGGAGGTGGCGGCGGGGTTGAGTTTGGCGCAGGCGTTGCAGCGTCAGCCGCGGGGCTTCGATGGGTTGTACTGCAACCTGGTGCGGGTGGGTGAGCAGTCGGGGACGCTGGATCGGCAACTGGAACAGTTGGCGGACATGCTCGAACGGCGTCAGGCGCTCAAGCGGCGGGTGCGCAAGGCGATGCTGTATCCGTTGATCCTGCTGCTGACCGGGCTGGCGGTGGCGGCCTTGTTGTTGCTGGAGGTGGTGCCGCGCTTCGAGGGGATGTTCACGGGGGTGGGCAAGGAGCTGCCGGTGTTCACGCAGTGGGTGATCGATGTGTCCGACGGGTTGGGTCGGCATCTGCTGATGATACTGACGGTGTTGGGGATAACCGGGGTGGGCTGTGTGCAACTGTACCGTGGGCATCTGCCGACGCGGCTGTGGATGATTCGTCAGGCGCTGCGGCTGCCGGTGTTCGGGCGGCTGCTCAGCCATGCGGCGCTGGCGCGCTTCGCGCGCAGTCTGGCGACGGCCTATGGCGCGGGGGTGGCGTTGCTCGATGCGCTGCACACGGTGGCGCCGGCGTGTGGCGATGCGCTGCACGAGCGGGCGGTCGGGCAGTTGCGTCAGGGCATGGCCAATGGTTTGGGGCTGCACCAGGCGATGGCGCTGGAGCCGCTGTTCGCGCCGCTGCTGGTGCAGTTGACAGCCATTGGCGAATCCAGCGGCACGCTGGACGCGATGCTGGACAAGGCGGCCTGTCATTACGAGGAACAGGTGGGTCTGGTATTGGAACAGTTGACCAGCCTGCTGGAGCCGGCCATCGTGCTGATCCTCGGCGTGCTGGTGGGTGGCCTGGTGGTGGCCATGTACTTGCCGATCTTCCAGTTGGGTAGCCTGATCTGACATGAACCTGTGGATATTGCTTGTCGACCAGCCGGGACTGTTCTTGGCCGGAGCGGCGCTGCTTGGCCTGCTGGTGGGCAGTTTTCTCAATGTGCTGGTACTGCGGTTGCCAGTGATGCTGGAGCGCCAGTGGCAGAAGGAGGCGCGTGAGGTGCTGGGCCTGGGCCAAGTGTCCTACCCGCGTTTCGACCTGTGCCTGCCTGCGTCGCACTGCCCGGCGTGCCAGCATCGGATTCGGCCGTGGGAAAACATTCCGCTGCTCAGTTACCTGTTGTTGCGCGGGCGCTGCTCGGCGTGCCGGGGGCGGATCAGTCTGCGCTATCCGTTGGTGGAACTGAGTTGCGCGCTGTTGTCGTGGCTGGTGGCGTGGCATTTCGGCGTGAGCGAGCAGGCGCTGCTGGGCCTGCTGCTGACCTGGTGCCTGCTGGCCCTGAGCCTGATCGATGCGGACCATCAGTTGCTGCCGGACGTACTGGTGCTGCCGACCCTGTGGCTGGGCCTGGTGATCAATGCGTTCGGGGTGTTCGTGCCGTTGGCCGATGCGCTGTGGGGGGCGGTGCTCGGTTACCTGAGCCTGTGGTCGGTGTACTGGGTGTTCCGGCTGATCACCGGCAAGGAAGGCTTGGGCTACGGCGACTTCAAACTGCTGGCGCTGCTCGGGGCCTGGGGCGGCTGGCAGGTGCTGCCGCTGACCTTGCTGCTGGCCTCGTTGGTGGGGGCGCTGGTCGGTGTGTGTGTGCTGAAGATCAAGAAGGCCTCGTTGCAGACCACACTGCCGTTTGGACCTTATCTGGCCATCGCGGGGTGGATCGCCTGGCTCTGGGGTGATGAAATACACGCTTCCTACCTGCAACTGTTTGGATACTGATGACCACTGCAGCCTTCACCCCTTGGATTCTCGGCCTCACCGGCGGCATCGGCAGCGGCAAGAGTGCGGCGGCCGAACGCTTCGTCGAGCTCGGCGTGCACTTGGTGGACGCCGACCAGGCCGCGCGCTGGGTGGTGGAACCGGGCCGGCCGGCCCTGGCCAGCATCGTCGAGCGCTTCGGTGCGAGGGTCTTGCTGGAGGACGGTACGCTGAACCGCTCGGCGTTGCGCGAGCGCATCTTCAGCGACCCCACGCAGCGGCGCTGGCTCGAACAGTTGCTGCATCCGCTGATTGGCCAGGAGATCTTCAGCTACCTGGCCAAAGCGCAATCGCCCTACGCGGTGTATGTCTCGCCGCTGCTGATCGAATCCGGCCAGTACCAGAAAACCCAACGCATCCTGGTGATCGACGTGCCGCAAAGCGTGCAGATCGCTCGCACGCTGCAACGCGACGACACCAGCGAAGCCCAGGTGCAGGCGATCCTGGCAGCGCAGCTGTCGCGCGAGGAACGTCTGCGCCATGCCGACGATGTGGTGGTCAACGACCGCGACCTGCCGTGGCTGCATCAGCAGATCGATCAGTTGCATGCCTTTTACCTGACTTTACGAGGAGGCCAGCCTTGAGCCAGCCAATGACCGTCGATTGCCCCACCTGTGGCGCCCCCGTTGAATGGAGCGCGAACAGCCCGAACCGGCCGTTCTGCTCGGACCGCTGCAAGTTGATCGACCTGGGCGCCTGGGCGGCCGAAGAGCACAAGATTCCGGCGGCACCGGAGTCCGAAGACGAACTGTATTCGGGGGATCTTGAACCCCGGCATTGAGCGCGGCGAGCTCAACGCCGTCAGTCTTCCTTCCACGGCGCCTGCAAGTAGCGGGTGCGGTTGAAGGTTTCCAGCCACTCGGGACAGAACACCACCAACGCGCTGATGACGGTACCGTTGATGAAGGCCTCGGGGAACATCATCAGCCACAGGTAGCCGATGAAGTCGCCGAGCCATTCGGGCATGGCGAACAGGCCATCCAGCCACAGCAGCGCCATGCCTGCCAGCAGGCACACCAGGGTTGCCAGGGCGGCGGCGAAGAAGCCGGAGCAGAAAATGTAGACGAACAGGTTGCGTGGCTGGGCCCGTTCGACCCGCGTGGCGCAGGCTTCGGTGACCAGCACGGGCAAGGCCACGATCAGCAGGCCGTTGATGCCCAGGGCGGCGAGGTCCTGGCGCCCCAGGGCGAGCAGGCCGAGCTGCGCCAGGCAGCCGCCGAGCACGGCCAGCGGCCAATCCAGCAGCAGCGTCACGGCGGTCATGCCGAGGAAATGGTAGGACACGCCCGAGTCGAAATCGCGCCGCACCATCCACAGCGCAAACAGCGCGAGCACCGTGCCGAACAGCAGGTGCTGGCGGCGCGGGTCGCTGAACAGCTCGACCCAGCGGGTGCGGCTGGCGGCCCACAGCAGCAGCGGTGCGTAGGCCAGCCAACCGAGGGTCAGGCTGGTGCTGGACAGGACCTGGGCGCTGATCATGACGACCTCGCATCGGTGGCGGATGCTGCCGAGTCTACACCCGACGCCGGTTCGCGAATCTTGCGTGAAGACAAGACCTTATCCTTCACAATTGCAGACTAAGCTTGTTGCCATGGATGACTCAGATTACCTGCGCCTGCTTACCATCCAGGCCGAACAAGCCAATGCCTTCCTGTCCAATGCCCGCAAATGGGAGCGTGAGCGTTGGGTCTGCCAGCGCCTGCTGCAAGGGCTGAACATCCCCTACCGCAGCGAAGACTTCACCCCGGCCGGCCAGGAGCCACCGGACGTGCTGTTTCGCGATGCGGCCTTCGAAGTGTTCTTCGTGCTCGACCAGGGCCGCCGGCTCAACGACGAATGGCGCGAGGAACTGCAGCGTCGGCGCAGCGCGTTTTCGCTGGCGCAACTGGTGCGTCGCGAGGCGCGCCCACGGCGCATCAGCGCTCAGGAGCTGATCGGCCGCCTGGGGCCGACGCTGGGCAAGAAAGCGCGCAATTACCGCGAGCGCGGGCTGGACCTGGGCGAGCTGGACATCATCGCCTTCGCCAGCCTCAAGCGCGAAGTGCTCGACCTCAACAGCCACTTCCCGCCGCCCACCGAGTACCTGCGCCAGGGCTGGCGCTCGTTGTCGCTGGTGGGACCGACCTTCGCCCGGGTACTGTTCGCTCATCCGGACGCGCCGGATTTCCTGCGCGCCAACCTGGGCCGCAGCATCGTGTTCGACGTCGGCATCAGCCTTTGATCGGGTCCCGTGTGACGTGGCAATGACGTACACTCGGCGGCGCAGATGAAAGGTATTATCATTCGTTTCAACTTCTTTCCAAGGCTGTAGGAAACGTTGTACCGCGCCTGCACTCCAAGACGTCTACTCCACGACGCGCCGTCCTGCCCCGGACGCCGCCCGTCGAGCTGCCCGCCACGTGGACCGGTGCTATGAGCTGCCTTGCGCTCGCCCTCCCCTGTGTCGAAGCGGCCGGACCTCGTGTCCCCGAATTCCGTAAAACTTGTGAGATATCCCCATGACTCATCGCATCGTGATTGTCGGCGGCGGCGCCGGCGGCGTGGAACTGGCAACCCGCCTGGGCAAGAGCCTGGGCAAGGGCAAGCGCGCCGAGATCACCCTGGTCGACGCCAACCTGACGCACATCTGGAAACCGTTGCTGCACGAAGTGGCCGCCGGTTCGCTCAATTCCTCTGAAGACGAGCTCAACTACGTGGCCCAGGCCAAGTGGAATCACTTCAACTTCCAGCTCGGGCGCATGAGCGGCCTGGACCGTGAAGGCAAGCGCATCCAGCTGGCCGCCACCCTCGACGAAGAAGGCCGCGAGTTGCTGCCGGCGCGCACCCTGGGCTATGACACCCTGGTGATCGCCGTAGGCAGCAACACCAACGACTTCGGCACCCTGGGCGCGGCGCAGCACTGCCTGTTCCTCGACAGCCGCAAGCAGGCCGAGCGCTTCCACCAGCAACTGCTCAACCATTATCTGCGCGCCCACGCCGGCGACACCGCCAGCGAGAAGATCAGCGTGGCCATCGTCGGCGCCGGTGCCACCGGCGTGGAACTGGCGGCCGAGCTGCACAACGCGGCCCACGAGCTGGCGGCCTATGGCCTGGACCGTATCCGTCCGGAAGATATGCACATCACCCTGATCGAGGCCGGCCCGCGCGTACTGCCGGCGCTGCCCGAGCGCATCAGCCAGCCGGTGCACAAGACCCTGGAAAAACTCGGGGTGACGGTGATGACCAACGCGGCCGTCAGCGAGGTGACCGAGGACGGCCTGAAGACCGCCAGCGGCGAGGTGATCCAGGCGAGCCTGAAGGTGTGGGCGGCGGGCATTCGCGCGCCGGGCTTCCTCAAGGACATCGATGGCCTGGAGACCAACCGCATCAACCAGTTGGTGGTGCGTCCGACCCTGCAGACCACCCGCGACGACGACATCTTCGCCTTCGGCGACTGCGCCGCCTGCCCGCAGCCGGGCAGCGACCGCAACGTGCCGCCGCGCGCCCAGGCGGCGCACCAGCAGGCGTCGCTGCTGGCCAAGAGCCTGAAGGCTCGGCTGGAGAACAAGCCGTTGGCCACCTACACCTACAAGGACTACGGCTCGCTGGTCTCGCTGTCGCGGTTCTCGGCGGTGGGCAACCTGATGGGCAACCTCACCGGCAGCGTGATGCTCGAAGGTTGGCTGGCGCGGATGTTCTACGTGTCGCTCTACCGCATGCACCAGATGGCGCTGTACGGTGTGTTCCGCACAGCCATGCTGATGCTGGGCAGCAAGATCGGCCGCGGCACCGAGCCGCGCTTGAAGCTGCACTGAGTCGATCGGGGGAGCCGCTTCAAGCGCTCCCCCGAAACCTTGCCCGACTATCGCTGCAGATGGGCGAGCAGCCGCGCCACCGTCTCAGCCAGCGGCCCTGAGTTATCCAGCAGCAACAAACGGGGGTCGGCCTCGCGCGCTTCGCTGGCGAAACGGGCGTTGCGCGCCAGGCGCGCCTCCACTTCCTCCGGGGTTTCCCGACCGCGCGCCAGCAGCCGCTGACGCAACACGTCCTGCGCCACACTGAGCAACACCAGCTGCAACTGTGGATAACGCAGCCGGGCCTGGGCCAGGTGCCCGCGTGAGCCGTTCACCAGCACGTCGTGCCCTTGCTCGAGCCATTGGTCGATGATCCGTGGAATCCCGTACTGCAACCCGTTGGCCTGCCAATGCAAGGCAAAAGCGCCCTCCTCGCGCATCTGCTCGAACTGCGCCGCGCTGACCGCCATGGCGGCCTCGCCGGTGGCCTCGGCCGAGCGAGTGATGACGCGCCGGGCGATGCACGCGCCCTTGGCCGTCAACTGTTCGCGAGCCGCGTCCAGCAGGCTGTCCTTGCCTGAACCGGACGGCCCGATGAGGTAGATCAACCTGCCTGCCATCGCCTTCCCCTTTACCTTCGACCCACTGCGCCAGCGTGACAGGGCGTCATGACCGAATTGTCGCAGTGTGCGCGGCAGATCGCGACCTGCACCCCGACATCGGGCTACAGCCCTTGATGTGCGCGGCGTCACGTTCTGCAAGACGCTAGCACATGCGTACTATTTTCAGCGCGCCGAGCGCTCCGGATACTCCCCCTGTTAACACGTCGCACCTATGGAACGCCAAGGCCTTGATGGCCGGCAGCCACTAGCGTGGCCTCTAATGGAGTATCTGGAGTCGCTATGAACCCCCTATTCAAACTCTCCCCGCTCGCGTTCGCGATCACGCTCAGCGTGCTCCCGAATGCCCAGGCGGCGGACTACAACATCAACAGTGGGCAGGAAACCTGGAGTAGCGATCGCGGCATCGATGGCGCGATTTCGCTTCGCCCCAGTAACGGCACCCCAGCCGGCCTGACCATCAACAACGGTGCCCAGGTCGTCAGCAAAGGCGGACGAATCGGCGGCTCATCGACCAACAGCGAAGCCAACACGGCCATGGCCACCGTCGTGGTCGAAGGCGCCGGCACCCGCTGGGTCGTGCCACGCACCAACGCGGTGCTGGATAACGCCATCGTCATAGGCGGTGCGGGCCAGGGGACGCTGAACGTGCTCGACGGCGGCCAGGTGTCGGTGCGCGATCTCCAGCTCAGCGACAACGGTAACGCCGGCAACGGTTTGTCCCGGGCGAACCTGTTGGTCAGCGGCCAGAACGCCAAGGTGGATGCGGTCAACGTGACCTCCGGCGGCGTCTTCATCTACGACTCGCGCATCAACCTGCAGAACGGCGGCCAGCTCGCCAGCGAACGCGTCGCCATCGACTCGATCAGCACCCTGACCGGCGCCGGCACGCGTTGGGACAATACCGGCACCTTCAAGAACCGCAACGACCTCAGCCTGAGCGACGGCGCCGTATTGACCAGCGACTCCATGGAACTGGGCGCAGCCAGCATCGGCCGCAACACCGTGGTCAGCGTTTCCGGCGAAGGCACGCGCCTGGCCACCCGTGCGCTGACCCTGGGCACCACCACCCGCAGCACCAACATGATGCTGGCCAATGGCGCCGAGCTGAGCAGCACCGACGGCATCGACATCAGCGTGCTGACCAGCATCAACTCTGCGGCCCGTGGCGCCTTGAGCATCGGTGGCGCCGTGGTGCGCGACGACGACCGCACCGACATCGACTCGATCACCGCCAGCGCCGCCCAGGCCGCCGGTCGCCTCGACCCGCAGACGGCGATCCGCTTCGGTGCCGGCAGCGGCGCGCTGGCCTTCAACCATACCGACAGCGACCTGCAACTGAGCAACAGCATCAGCGGCGCGGGCCGGGTCTACTCGTTCAGCGGCAACACCACCCTGAGCGGCGACCTCACCGGGCTGTCCGGCAGCACCGTGGTACGTGGCGGTCGCTTGGTGCTGGCCGGCGACGTCGACCAGACCAACCCGCGCGGCACCTCGCTGCTGAGCGTGGGCAACGGCACCTTGGTGGTCAACGGCACCGTCGGCCACACCGACGCCTCCGGCAACTACAGCAACCGCGCCCAGGTGCTGGACGGCGGTGTACTGGCCGGTCGCGGCCAGGTCGGCAGCACCCAAGTGGCTTCCGGCGGTACCCTGTCGCCAGGTGAAGGCGCACTGGGCAACCTGTCGATCAAAGGCGACCTGGACATGGCGGCGGGCTCGCGTTACGCGGCGGACATCGCCGGCGATGGCGGCTCTGACCAGGTCAACGTCAGCGGCACCGCCACCCTGCGTGGCACCCGCGTGGACGTCACCACGCTCAACGAAGCGCAGAGCTACCAGAACGGCCAGACCTACACCTTGCTCACCGCCCAAGGCGGCGTGGTCGACGGTGCGGCGGCCGGCACGGCTTACGCGCAAGCCTTCAGCAACTCGGCCTTCCTCGACGTCAGCCTGCAGCGCACGGCCAACGCCCTGAACCTGACCATCGCGCAGAAGACCACCACGCCGCCGGTAGAGCCGCCCGTCGAGCCACCTGTGCAGCCGCCGGTCGAGCCGCCCGTAGAGCCACCGGTTCAGCCTCCGGTCGAGCCACCCGTAGAGCCACCGGTTCAGCCTCCGGTCGAGCCACCCGTAGAGCCGCCGGTTCAGCCCCCGGTCGAGCCACCCGTAGAGCCGCCGGTTCAGCCCCCGGTCGAGCCACCCGTCCAACCGCCTGTGCAGCCTCCGGTCGAGCCACCGGCAACCGGCGGCACGCCAGGCATCTTCCAGACCGTGGCGCTCACCGAGAACCAGTGGAACACCGCCGGAGCCCTGAGCGTGCTGCAGCAGAGCGGTGATCCGCTGCGCCTGTACAACAACTTGCTGGTGCTCGATGCCGCCAGCGCGCGCAACGCCATCGATCAGCTCTCCGGCGACTACCACAGCAGCACCGGTACCGCGCTGATCGCCAACAGCCAGGTGGTGTCCGGCGTACTGGGCTCGCGCCTGCGCACGCTGCTCGACAGCAACACCGTGCGCATGCCGCTCGGCGCCTCGAGCTTCATGCCCGCCGCACCCGACTACCAGGGCGGCGCCTGGGCCCAGACCTTCGGCAACTGGTCGCGCCTGGACGGCAACAACGGCTCCAGCGGCCTGCGCCAGCGCACCGGCGGTGTGCTGATCGGTGCCGACGGCAGCATCACCCAGGACTGGCGCGCGGGCGTCTACGGGGGCTACAGCCGCTCGAAGTTCGATGCTGACGACCGCGACGCCAAGGGCAACAGCGACAACTACCACCTGGGTCTGTACACCGGTGCCCAGCTCGATGCCCTGCGTCTGAGTGCGGATGTCGGCTACACCTGGCACAAGCTCGACAGCGAGCGCAACGTGGGCTTCGCCGGGTTCAACGACCACCTCAAGGGCAAGCGCGACGCCAATACCCTGCAAGCCAGTGGCGAGGCGGCTTACCGCATCGGCCTGGGCGCAGTGGCCTTGGAACCGTTCGTAGGCGTGTCCTACGTGAAGTACGACGCCGACAGCTTCCGCGAAAAAGGCGGTGCCGCGGCGCTGGACGTGTCCAGCGAGAAACAGGACACCTGGTTCTCGACCGTGGGCATGCGCGCCTCCACCCATACCCGCGTGGCCAACCGCGACACCCAGGTGTATGGCTCGCTCGGCTGGCGCCGCGCCTATGGCGACCTGGACCCACGCAACGAGCAGTCCTTCGCGGGCGGTCCTGACTTCGAAGTGCAGGGCATCGCCCAGACACGCAACGTGGCACTGACCGAAGTGGGCGCGAAGATGCGTCTGACCCGCCAGACCGACCTGGACCTGTCGTACCAGGGCCAGTTCGGTTCGGACACCCGCTTCCACTCGGTGAATGCGGGCATCACGGTTCGCTTCTAAACGTACTGCGGTGGCCTGCACCGGCCACCGTTCACCCGCGCGGACCTGCTGCTGGGCGACAGCAGCAGGTCCGCGCGCCTTCAAGAGAATCTTCATGAAAACAGCATGCTCGACCGCCCTGGCGCTGGTCATCGGCCTGGGCCTGATCGCCGGTGATCCAGCCCACGCCAGCACTGACGCCCAGGCAACCGCCAAAACCCAGGCGTTCGATGTCTCGCAGTTGCCGGTCTCGACCGTGTCCCTGGGCGCTTTCCCCTACATCGCCCTGCCTGACGGCTACACCACCGGCAGCACACCGGAGGTGTCCGAGTTCGATCAGATTCCGTTCTGGACCGGCGATCGGCTGGAACCGGTGGAGGGGCGCGTCTGGTCGGCAAACATCACCAATAGCGAAGGCAAGACCTTCTCCGACCTCGAACTGGCACGCAATGTCGAAGCCGTGGTGAAGGCATTGGGCGGCCAGAAGATTTTCGACGGCACCCTGACGCGAGAAACCACTGACGCACTGCAAAACTGGCCGCGCCATTTCGCCGAGAAGTACAACAGCGGCCTGGGCGATGTCTGGAACGACCCAGCGCACGTGTTCGTCATCCATCGGGAAGATCGAGACATCTGGGTACACCTGTGCGCTTACGCCTTCGGCGCCGGACTGTTGATCGTCGAGAGCAAACCGCTGGCAATCACTGCACGGCCGCAACCAGCAACCCCATGAAGAGCCTGCTGGAAACCTTCGCCTAGCACACCTGTACTAGCCCACGTGCGCTATTTCTAATGCGGTATGAGTTCGACATGATCATGCCTCTTCATATTTGTGCTGAACGGATTCCACGTCCTCAAATGACTTGCCAAATAATTGTGGCAGATGAACATCCGCTATACCGCGAGGGGATGATTGGGCTACTGAAATGCTTGCTACCGGATGCACACATCAGCCAGGCCGGAAACTTCGAACAGGTTCGGTTACTGCTCGGCAATCTGCCTTCGGCCGACATGTTGATGATCGAACTGCGCCTGCCCGGCCTGGCGTCCATCGCCGAACTCGCGAAGTTGCGCGAGAACACGGAAAGTTCGCTGATCATTATTGTGATGTCGGCCCTGGAAGATCCCGAACTGGTCGAACTGGTTGTGCAAACGGGGGTGAATGGATTCATCGGCAAAAGTTGCTGCGCCGAACAAGTGCGCAAGACACTCGGGGAAATCCGCAAAGGCAAGGTGGTGGTCAGTTGCCAGGCGATTGAAGCGGCCGCCTTCGACAGCGATGACCCGGTGTGCCGGCTGACCGCCCGGCAACGTGAAGTCTGGCATCTGGTCGCCCAGGGCAAGACCAACAAGGAAATTGCCGCCGCCCTGGACATCTCCCCCTACACCGTGCGCGTGCACGTATCGTCGTTGATACGCGCGCTGAACGTGCCCAATCGCGCCGTGGCCGCAGCCCGCTTCGCCGGTCTTTACGCCGGACAGCCACTGTAGAAGTCCCAGCGCCTACACGGCGCAGCGCTCGGCAGCCATCACCTTCACCTGCTCGAGCAGCACCGCGCGCAACTCCGGTGGCCGCACCGGCTTGGCCAGCACCGAGATGTTCTGGTCCTGCACCAGGGCGCGGATGCGTGCCATCTCATGGCCAGTCATGATCATCGCCGGCACCTCCCAGCCCCGTCGCTCACGGATGGCGGCGATGCACTCGGCGCCGGAAATCTTCGTGCCCAGGTCATAGTCGGCGATGATGATGTCGCACTCGGTGATCACGTTCAGGCCGTCGCTGTGGCCTTCCACCTCGCAGCCCCATTTCTCGAGCAAGGCCGAAGTCGCCATCAAGACACTGGCGTCGTCCTCCACCAGGCACACGCGTAGGCCTTGAAGGCGGCTCTGCACCGGCGCCGGACGGGCGACATCGATACGCGGCGCAATGGCTTTCAAACCTCGGACGCTGGCACAGGTACCGCGCTCGACACGCGAGTGCAAGTGGACTTGCAGGCCGATCAAGCGACCGATGCGCTGGACGATGGACAGCCCGAGGCCCAATCCCTCGACGTCTTTGTCACGCTCGTGGCGCACCCGGTAGAACTCCTTGAACACCTCTGGCAGATGCTCGGCGGCGATACCTCGGCCTTTGTCATAGATGACGATGACCAGTTCACTGCCGCGCCGCCGAACACCGATGAGCACCGGCTGACCGGCGGCATACTTCAGCGCGTTTGACACCAGGTTCTGCACCAGGGTCGTCAGCAGTCCCGGATTGACCTCGACCCAGTACCGGCAAGGCCGCAGGCGCAACTCGACCCCCGCCCAGCGCGCCGCCTCCTGGTTCTGCTTGACCACATCCTGCAACAGCGCGTCGAGGTTCACAGGCTCTGACTGAGGCTCGAGTTGGCCGTTGTCCAAGGTATAGATGTCCAGGATCGAGCGAAACAACTGCGAAACCGTATGCAGTGAGCGGTCGATGTTATCCACCAGCCGCAACTCTTCGCGTGGCAGGTTGGCGTCGCGCAGGCAAGCGGTGAACAACCCGATGGAGTGGATCGGCTGACGCAGGTCGTGGCTGGCCTGGGCCAGGAAGCGGGATTTTTCCTGGTTGGCAACCATGGCCTCCTGGGACGCCTGGCGCGTGCGCTTGAGCAGGACATCGGCGTAGGCTGGCACCACGATGGTGGTCACCATCAACGTCAGGAACATATAAGGCTGCGAATGCCAGTAAGGGTCGAACCAGAACACCAGGACCAACGTGGCCAGCGCGATCCCGGTGGCCCAGGCCAGATAGCGCGAACCAAAGCGCATCCCGTTGCCTAGGGTGACCCACAACAGCGCGACGTAGATCGGCAACGCCGCCTCTCCGCCCAATGCCAGGGCGAAGGCGATGCCGGCGTAGTCGTGGAACATGGACAGTAGCCGGCGCCAGAAGAAATGCCCAGGCCAGCGCTTGATCGCCAGGCGCAGGAACACCGAGACGACAATGAAGGTGCTGATGTAGGCAATGATCGGCAGGTAGGTCATCGCGCGGTCCGCGTTGAACACCGCCAGTGCCAGCATGTAGACGAGCGCGATACTGCTGACGATCAGCCTCAACGTGGCTTGATCGACCTCGCTTTTCACCTCGGCCATGTTCATCCCGCGCAAACCTGCACCAGTGCTATTCAACTCAAACCTCCTTGTCGAGACTCAGACCGCCAGGCGGGCATCTTCCATGGCCTTCACCTGCTCCAGTAACACTGCCCGCAGCTCCGGCGGCCGCACCGGCTTGGCCAGCACCGAGATGTCCTGGTCAGCCACCAAGGCGCGGATACGCGCCATCTCATGCCCGGTCATGATCATCGCCGGCACGTCCCAGCCGCGGCGCTCACGAATGGCAGCAATGCACTCGGCGCCGGAAATCTGGGTACCCAGATCATAGTCGGCAATGATGATGTCGCATTCGGTGATCACGTTCAGGCCATCGCTATGGCCCTCCACCTCGCAGCCCCACTTCTCCAGCAACGCCGAGGTGGCCATCAGGACACTCGCGTCGTCTTCCACCAGGCACACGCGCAGGCCTTGCAGACGGCTCTGCACCGGGGCCTGGCGTACGATCTCCTGACCGGGGGCGATGGCCTGCAAGCCATGAATGGTTGCGCAGGTGCCATGGTCAACCCGCGAATCCAAGCGAACCTGCAGGTCGATCAACTCGCCGATACGCCTGACGATGGACAAGCCCAGGCCCAAGCCTTCCACGTCCTTGTCGCGCGCATGACGCACCCGGTAGAACTCCTTGAACACCTCGGGCAAGTGTTCGGCGGCGATCCCACGGCCTTTGTCGTAGATGACGATGGACAGGCCCTTGCCGTGGCGGCGCACCCCCACCAGTACCGGCTGACCGGCGGCGTACTTGAGGGCGTTGGAGATCAGGTTCTGCACCATGGTACTCAGCAGCCCCGGATTGACGCTCACCCAGTGCTGGCAGGGCCGCAGGCGCAGCTCCACCCCCGCCCAGCGCGCCGCCTCCTGGTTCTGCTTGATCACATCCTGCAGCAGCGCGTTGAGGTTGACCGGCTCCGATTGCGGTTCGAGCTGGCCGTTGTCGAGAGTGTAGATGTCCAGGATCGAGCGGAACAGCTGCGAAACGGTGTGCAGCGAGCGGTCGATGTTGTCCACCAGGCGCAGTTCCTCGCGCCCCAGGTGGGCGTCGCGCAGGCAGGCGGTGAACAGGCCGATGGAGTGGATCGGCTGGCGCAGGTCGTGACTGGCCTGGGCCAGGAAGCGCGACTTTTCCTGGTTGGCGGCGATGGCTTCTTCGGAGGCGATGCGCGTGCGTTTGAGCAGAATGTGCGCGTAGGCCGGCACCACGATGGTGGTCACCATCAGCATCAGGAACATGTAGGGCTGCGAGTGCCAGAAGGGGTTGATCCAGAACACCACGACCAGCATCGACAGCGCGATCATGGTCGCCCAGGCCAGGTACTGCGAGCCGAAGCGCATGCCGTTGCCCAACGTCACCCAGAGCAGAGCCGCGTAGACCGGCAGTGCGCCCTCGCCGCCGACACACAAGGCGAAGGAGATGCCGGCATAGTCATGGAACATGGCGAATATCCGCCGCCAGAAGAAGTGCCCCGGTCGCCGTTTGATCAGCATGCGCAGAGGCACTGCCACGCTGATGAAGAACGCCATGTACCAGAGGATCGGCGCGTAAGTGGCGAAGTTGCTCGATGGCAGGCAGGCCACGATGAAGATGTACAGCGATGCGCAGGTACTGACCGTCAGGCGCAACGTGGCCTGGTCGAGTTCGCTGTTCTTCTCGGTCATGTTATCTGCACCTCTACGCGCGTCTGGGCGCGGTTGAATTTGAACCCTGGGTCAAGGTTTGCGTTACTATGCGCCCACTCGGGCGTCGGATGGGTCTGGAACATGTCGTGCAGAATCATAGTGGCGGATGACCACCCGCTGTTTCGCGAGGGCATGCTGCGGACGTTGGAACGGCTCCTGCCTGGCGCGCAGATCGAACAGGCCGGCAACCTGGATGAAGTACTGACCCTGGCCCGCCACGGCGGCGAAATCGATTCGTTAGTGCTCGATCTTCGGTTTCCGGGCCTCACGTCACTGTCGGTCATCGGCCAACTGCGCCAGGAATTCAAGCGCACCTCCATCATCGTGGTGTCCATGGTCGATGACCTGGACGTCATTTCCCAGGTCATCGGCCAAGGCGCCGATGGCTTCATCGGCAAGAATGTCGACCCTGCCGGTATCGCCGAGGCCATCATGGCCATTCGCGAGGGCGAAGTGGTGGTCCGCTACAACCCGGAAAACCCGATCCTGGACCCCAGTCTTTCCAACCTCACCGCCCGCCAGAAACAGGTGCTTGGCCTGATCGCCGCCGGCAAGACCAACAAAGAGATCGCCAAGGAACTGGGTATTTCGCCGTTCACCGTGCGCATTCATGTCTCCACGCTGCTCAAGACACTGGGCGTGCCCACTCGGGCGGCAGCGGCGGCTCAATTCAGCAACTTTCCAGTTACCGGTAGTTGGACCCTGGAGCGTTGAAATTTTTAAGTTGGTGAGCTGACTCAGCAGCGGTTAGTACAGTTACCTGGCAATGAATAGCAACCAGTCGCCAGTATAAACACTCCACTTCTGCGCGCCGTTAGTACAGGTGTGCTATAGCCGAGAAAGAGCAGCAGGCATACCCTCTGCCGGCACTTTCACTCACTGAAAAGGCTGCTCTAGTTCACACTTCGGCGTTGCGTTGTGGGCACCTGTGTGTCTCGATTCGATAGCCGTCAACTTCCACTGGAACAGCCGCGACCTTTTACAGGTGACGCTATGGCTCGCACACATAAACAATTCATGCACATCGGATTGGCTGTATGCCTGATGACCGGTGCTCTCACCGGCTGCAGCAGCTCAGGCAACTTCGTCAATCCACTCGACTCGGGATCGCAGAAGTACAACGTGGCCTACCTGAAGCAGACGTTGATCCCCGGCAAGACCACCAAGTCCCAGGTGCAACAACTGTTCGGCACGCCCGCAGAGGAATCACTGGACGCCTCCAGCCGCAGCAATGGTTCGAACTGGACGTACAGCAAGAGCGAAGAAGGTCTGGACAAGTACATGGCCCTGGCCCACAAGTATGTGTCCACCGAAAACAGCCTGAAGATGTACGACGCTTCTGCGCAGGTTTCCAAGGCGCAGGGCGTGATGAGCGACGTAGGTAGCGTCACCGGGATGAACAAGCCCTCCAGCCAAGCCCAAGGCTCTCGGCTGGTCATCTATTTTGTGGATGACGTGATGGATCACTACCAGTTGTACTGATCAAGGTAGGGCGCGGTGGCGCGCCCTGCTGGAGGCAGGTCGAGCACATCGCCGGGCAGGGACGCCCGACATTGCCTCTGGAGGCGCCATCAGGCAAGCAATGGCAAAAACGAAAAAGCCCGCCATATAGGCGGGCTGTTTCTTGTCCTCATCACACTGAAGCAGAACTTCTTCTCGCTTCATTCAGCTCCCACTACCTCAGGAACCGCTGTGAATATGGTGGGTCGTGTAGGATTCGAACCTACGACCAATTGGTTAAAAGCCAACTGCTCTACCAACTGAGCTAACGACCCAGAAAATGGTCGGGGTGAGGGGATTCGAACTCCTGACATCCTGCTCCCAAAGCAGGCGCGCTACCGGACTGCGCTACACCCCGAAATTGGCTCCGCGACCTGGACTCGAACCAGGGACCCAATGATTAACAGTCATTTGCTCTACCGACTGAGCTATCGCGGAACTGCACTTCGTACAACCTTACAACTGCGAAGCTTGTGTTAGCTTCGATCTCTTTAGCGTTGTCGCTGCTGAGGCCGGCTATTCTACATTCTTCGTTTTGCTTGTCAACCACTTTTTTTCACCCAACTTACTGATTTGTAAGTTGTTTTCAGATCACCTGTACCGCCGTTGATCTGGGTAGTGCCTGACAGCGGTGCGAATATTAGGCGTACCGTTTTCATTGTGCAAGCATTTTTTTCAAAATTTTCAGCGAGTTAGCACGGAGCGAGAAAAATCAGGGATTTGCGCACCTCGCCCCTGCGCGGCGACAAGAAAAAGCCCCGCGGATGCGGGGCTTCTCTACCACGTGAAGACTCAGGCGAAGACGATCTCGTCGCCCTCCACCTGCGCCGTGATCGCCGCACCTGGCACGAACTGGCCCGCGAGGATCAATTGCGCCAGCGGGTTCTCGATCCAGCGCTGGATCGCCCGTTTCAGCGGGCGCGCGCCATACACCGGGTCGTAACCCACTGCGATCAACTTGTCCAAGGCCTCGGGGCTGAGGTTCAAGGCCAGCTCGCGTTCGGCCAGACGACCGCGCAGACGGCCAAGCTGGATCTCGGTGATACCGGCGATCTGCTCGCGGCCCAGCGGCTCGAACACCACCACTTCGTCGATACGGTTGATGAACTCCGGCCGGAAGTGCGCGCCCACGGCATCCATCACGGCTGCACGCTGGGCCTCGCGGTCGCCGACCAATTCCTGGATCTGCGCCGAGCCCAGGTTCGAGGTCATCACGATCACCGTGTTGCGAAAATCCACGGTACGGCCGTGGCTGTCGGTCAGACGGCCATCTTCCAGCACCTGCAGCAACACGTTGAATACGTCCGGGTGGGCCTTCTCCACTTCGTCGAGCAGCACCACCGAGTAGGGTTTGCGTCGCACCGCCTCGGTCAGGTAACCGCCCTCTTCATAACCCACGTAGCCCGGCGGAGCACCGATCAGCCGCGCGACCGAATGCTTCTCCATGAACTCGGACATGTCGATGCGCACCATGGCCTCCTCGGTGTCGAACAGGAACTCGGCCAGCGCCTTGCACAGCTCGGTCTTGCCCACACCGGTGGGGCCGAGGAACAGGAACGAACCGCTGGGGCGGTTGGGGTCGGACAACCCGGCGCGCGAGCGGCGCACCGCATTGGCCACGGCGGTCACCGCCTCGTTCTGGCCGATCACCCGCTCGTGCAGCAGGCTTTCCATCTTCAGCAGCTTGTCGCGCTCGCCTTCGAGCATTTTCGACACCGGAATGCCGGTCCACTTGGAGACCACCTCGGCGATTTCTTCCTCGGTGACCTTGTTGCGCAGCAGTTGGTTATCGGTCTTGCCATGCTGGTCGACCATCTGCAGGCTGCGCTCCAGGTCCGGGATCACCCCATACTGCAGTTCGGCCATGCGGCTCAGGTCGCCCTTGCGCCGGGCCGCTTCGAGTTCCCGGCGGGCCTGTTCGATCTTCTGCTGGATCTGCGCCGAACCCTGCACCTCGGCCTTCTCCGACGCCCAGATCTCTTCCAGGTCGGAATACTCGCGCTCCAGACGGGCGATTTCCTCGGTGAGCTTCTCCAGACGCTTCTTCGCCGCGTCGTCCTCTTCCTTCTTCAGCGCCTGGGATTCCACCTTGAGCTGGATCAGGCGACGGTCGAGACGGTCGAGCACTTCGGGTTTGGAGTCGATCTCCATGCGAATGCGGCTGGCGGCTTCGTCGATCAGGTCGATGGCTTTGTCGGGCAGTTGACGATCAGTGATGTAGCGGTGGCTGAGCTTGGCCGCCGCGATGATCGCGCCGTCGGTGATCGCCACCTTGTGGTGCACCTCGTAGCGCTCCTTGAGGCCACGCAGGATAGCGATGGTGTCTTCCTCGCTCGGCTCCTCGACCAGCACCTTCTGGAAGCGTCGCTCCAGCGCCGCGTCCTTCTCGATGAACTGGCGATACTCGTTGAGGGTGGTCGCGCCCACGCAGTGCAGCTCGCCGCGCGCCAGCGCCGGCTTGAGCATGTTGCCGGCGTCCATGGCGCCCTCGCCCTTACCAGCGCCGACCATGGTGTGCAGTTCGTCGATGAACAGGATGACCTGGCCGTCCTGCTTGGACAGCTCGTTGAGCAGCCCCTTGAGGCGTTCCTCGAACTCGCCGCGGTACTTGGCGCCGGCGATCAGCGCGCCCATGTCCAGGGCCAGCAGACGCTTGCCCTTGAGCCCATCGGGCACTTCGCCGTTGATGATGCGCTGGGCCAGGCCCTCGGCGATGGCGGTCTTGCCCACGCCGGGTTCGCCGATCAGCACCGGGTTGTTCTTGGTACGGCGCTGCAACACCTGCACGGTGCGGCGGATTTCGTCGTCACGGCCGATCACCGGGTCGAGCTTGCCTTCCTCGGCGCGCTTGGTCAGGTCGACGGTGTACTTGTCCAGCGCCTGGCGCGATTCCTCGACGTTGGCGTCGTTGACCGCCGCGCCGCCGCGCAGGTTGTTGATGGCGTTTTCCAGGGCCTTCTTGCTCACGCCCTGGCCGAGCAGCAACTTGCCGACCTTGCTGTTCTCGTCCATGGCGGCGAGCAACACCAGCTCGCTGGAAATGAACTGGTCGCCCTTCTGCTGGGCCAGACGGTCGGCCTGGTTGAGCAGGCGCGCCAGGTCCTGGGACATGTTCACGTCGCCGGTGGGATTCTGGATCTTGGGCAGTTGGTCGAGCTCCTTGGTCAACGCCTTGCGCAGGCTGTTGACGTCGAAGCCAACCTGCATCAGCAGCGGCTTGATCGAGCCGCCCTGCTGCTCGATCAGGGCCTGCAGCAGGTGCACAGGTTCGATGGCCGGGTGGTCCATGCCCACGGCCAGGGATTGGGAGTCGGATAACGCCAGTTGCAGCTTGCTGGTCAGTCGGTCTATTCGCATGGGGGATACCTTCCTTAAAAAGGGCAGGCGGAGCGATAAACAGCACCCGTTAAGAAGAACCTGCCGGAGATGACCCATACATAGGGCCAATTCTGGAAGATTCAAGCTTAGCGGGGTTGACCAGGATCAGTGTGGGCAAGGTGCGGAACGTGACAGGAGGGGCGCTTGGCCGCCCCTCCCGAAGACTTCAGCGCACCCCGCTCTGGCGCAGGGCGGCGGGCTGGAAGTCGGCCTTGTTGGCAGTGAAGGTGAAGTCATAGGACTTCTTCTCTTCGTTCTTCATGCCCAGGGCCAGGTAGCGCCCCGACTGCAGGTCGTAGATGGCTTCGAGGGTGTACCACGGTACCTGGTTGTTGTAGTACGGCTGGGCGAAGGCTTCCGATACGCGCCACAGTTGCCCACGACCGTCGTACTGGTCGATCACCGCGGCCTGCCAGGTGTCCTCGTCGATATAGAAGTCACGCTTGGCGTAGATGTGCTTCTGACCCGGCTTCAAGGTCGCGACCACGTGCCACACCCGACGCAGCTCGTAACGCGCCAGGTCCTGGTTGATGTGACCGGCCTTGATGATGTCCGCGTACTTGAGTTTGGGATCGTCGAGCTTGAACGCGTTGGAGGCGATGTACATCTCTTTCTTGCCTTCGAGCTTCCAGTCGTAGCGGTCAGGCGCGCCGTTGTACATGTCCAGGTTATCGGAGGTGCGCAGGCCGTCGGCGGCGGTGCCCGGTCCGTCGTAGGACACTTGCGGCGCCATGCGCACGCGACGCTGGCCGGCGTTGTAGATCCACGCCTTGCGCGGCTCCTTGACCTGGTCGAGGGTCTCGTGCACCAGCAGCACGGTTCCGGCCAGACGCGCGGGCGCGGTCACTTCCTGCTTGAAATAGAACAGCACGTTGCCCGGGTTGTTCGGGTCGTAGTCCTTCATTTTGTCGCGGAACACGAACTGGTCGCTGAAGTACACCAGGCTGTAGGAGCCGTTCTGCTGCGGCGTGGCCTGCGTCACTAGGCGTGCCACGCTGCCACCGCGATAACGGGTGATGTGGTTCCACACCACCTCGACACCGCTCTTGGGGATCGGGAACGGCACCGCGCCGCGGAAGTTGTTCAGGCCGTTGCCACCCTCCACCAGGGTGGCGTTGGTGGCGTTGGCCTTGATGTCGGCGAACACCGAATCCGGCACGGTGGCACCGCGGTGGGTCTTGTACACCGGCAGCTTGTAGGTATCCGGGTAGCGCTTGAGCATCGCCAACTGGCCAGGGGCAAGCTTGTCCTTGTACTGCTCGGCATTGGCTGCGGTGATGGTGAACAGCGGCTTCTCGCTGGCGTACGGGTCGGCCAGGAAGCCGCGCCCATCGACGCTGCCGGCATTCTTGCCCAGCGGCTCCCAGGGGCCAATGGAGCCATCGGCATTGCCGGCCTTCTCGGCGCCCATGGGGGTGAGCGTGGACCCGAGCTTGGCCGCTTCGTCGGCGGACACCGCCGCCATGACACTGCCCGCCAGCAGGGACACACCCAGCACACCGGCCTTGAGCAGACTTGTGGTCATCGTCATCGTCGTCATCCTGAATCTGAGTGCTTAGAAGTTCACGCCGAAGCTGAGGGCGACGAAGTCGCGGTCATCCACGGTGCTGTACTTGCCGTCGAAGAAGTTGGTGTAGGAGAGGCTCGCCGTGTAGGTGTTCTGGTACTCGGCGTCCACGCCCAGGCTGATCGCCTTGCGCCCTTCCTCGAAGTTGCCGCCCGGACCCGGCGAGTAGCCGGACACGTCGTGGGACCAGGCCACGTTGGGCTTGAGGTTAACCCCGGCGAACACGTCGTTGTAGTCCCAGATCACCCGGGCGCGGTAGCCCCAGGACGTGCTGGTGGTGTAGCCGTCGTTCTCGCACTTGCGGTTCAGGTTGGCGGTGGAGGCCCCAGCACCGGCGCCGGCGATGGTGCTGGCGTTGAGCGCCTGGCAGGTATTGGCGCCGCCGGTGGCCGGCAGCGGCCCTGGGCCGAACACCGGGTCGCGACCGTAGCGGGTGTCGTAGGCACTCTCCAGGCCGCCCACATGGGTCACGCCCAACTCGCCGACCACGGTCATGCGGCTGGCGCCCATCACCTGATCGAAGAAGTGCGTCAGGGTGGTCTGGAACTGGGTGATCTCCTTGCGCTGGTAGCCGTGCAGGTCCTGGCCAGGCGTGCCGTTGAGCAGCGAGGCGTTGGCCAGCGCGCCGCCCAGCGGGCGTACGCCGGCGAACAGGATGTCGGTGGTGTTCAACTGCACCGGGGCGTTGGGCCGGTAGCTGATCTCGCCGCTCCAGGCCGTGCCGGTGGGCAAGGTGGTGGAGAAGCTCAGGCCGTACAGGCGAATGTCCTCGGGGTACTCGACGAAGTACTTCGAGTTGCCGGCGACGATCAACGGCGCCAGCGGACGCAGGCTGGCCGGCAGCGACGGGATGGCGGCGAACACGCCCGGCGGTGCACCGGTGGCGCTGAAGATCGGCGCGCGGCTGTGGTAGTTCATGAAGTAGGCGCCGAACTCGGTGTCCAGCGGCTCGAACATGTAGCGCATGGCCACGCCGAACTGGCCGCTGTCGCGCGCGTCGCGGTCACCGCCACGGCGCACCATCACCCCTTCCTGGTTGATGTTCACGCCGCGGGTGGCGAGGAACTGCTGGGCGGCGGCCGGCACCGTGCGGCTGCTGTTGAGCACGCGCAGGTTGTCGTTGCAGCCGTCGGAGATGATGTCCGGCTGGGAGAAGAAGGTGCCGCAGTTATCGGTGACGGTCTGGTCCCATTCGAGCTGGTAGAAGGCTTCGGCCGACAGGTTGTCGGTCAGGCTCTGGGACACGTAGAACATGTTGACCGGGATCAGGCCTTCCTTGATCTCGGCGCCAGGGCGGCGGAAGGCAGCGACGTCGATCGGGTTGATCGAGTTGATACCACCGCCGATGAAGGTGCTCTCGCCCCAGCTCACCACTTGCTTGCCCAGGCGCACGGAGCCGGGCATGTCGCCGATGGAGTAGTTGTGATAGACGAACGCATCGAGCAGTTGCGCCCCCGAGGACTTGGCCCCGGACTTGCGCCCTGAATCGCTGATGTTCTTGAACTCGCGGTTTTCATCCTTGAGCTCGAAGTCGTACCAGTACTTGCCGCGCACGAACACGCCGGTGTCGCCGTACTTGAGCTCGAGGTCGTGGATGCCCTTGAAGATCTTGGAGAAGGTCTCGCCCTTCTTGAAGTTCAAGTGACCGTCGTCGGAGGTCTGCGACAGCCCCTTGCCGCCATTGTTGACGCCGATCAGGTTGCGGTTGGGGTTGGCCGTGGACCAACTGGCCCCAACGGAGAGCGACGAATCGAACTGACCTTCGATTTCCCCGATGTTGAAACTCACAGCGAAAGCAGGACTGGCCAGCGTGGAAGCGAGACTGACGGCCAAGGGCAGCTTGGCCCGACGCCAAAGCGGGTTTGCAGATGTCATCGACGCTACTCCATGTACATTTTTGTTATGGCAACGAGTGCTTGCAGAAACGACCCCGGCACCTGAACGGCAGATGCACCGGCAGGTGGCGCGCAGGGCGTGCCCCTCCCCATTCCTGACAATCCCCTGAACCGACTATAGCCAGCGCCCGACAACGCTTGATCCCTCTAAAGTGTGATTTGCGTCGTGTCGCCGGCGGCAATTGCAATTTGCCACCGTATTCGCTGGCCGTGCTGAAGCATGGCTGAAATTCCGCGTTTGACAAGCCGCGATGGCTCTAACTCGCCACTCGGACTGTCTGGCTCGGTCGTTACAAGGTCGACAGGAAGGCGCTGTTGCTGGCCTGCCACTGACCGATCTCCACGCGGATGCGCTTCTTGTCCAGTTTGCCGACGCTGGTCTTGGGAATTTCAGTAACAACGGCGATCTGGCTAGGGATGGCCCACTTGTTGATGTGCCCCAGCTCGACGAACGGCTTGAGGTGTTCCTTGAGCGCCTTGGCGTCCAGTTGTCGATCCGGGTGCACCACCAGCAGCGCGAACGGCCGCTCGCCCCACTGCGGGTCGGGCACGCCGACCACCGCCACCTCGCGCACCGCCTCGTGACGGCTGATCAGGTCTTCCAGGTCCAGGGACGAGAGCCATTCGCCGCCGGTCTTGATCACGTCCTTGATACGGTCGCGGATGTCGATGAAGCCCATGCTGTCGAGGGTGGCCACGTCGCCGGTGTGCAGCCAACCGCCGCGCCACAGCTCGGCGCTCTTGTCCGCCTCTTGGTAATAGCCCTGGGTCAGCCACGGCGCGCGCAGCACCAGCTCGCCCTGGGACTCGCCGTCGTTGGGCAGGAAGCGGCCGTGTTCGTCGATGATCGCCGCCTCCACCATCGGCACCGGCACCCCCGCCTTGATGCGGTAGCTGACGCGCTCGTCCTCGCTGCCAGCCAGCAGTTCGTCGTTCAGGTGCGCACAGGAAATCAGCGGGCAGGTCTCGGACATGCCATAGGCCGCCGTGAGCTGAATGCCACGGGCCTGCGCGGCCTGGTACAGGGCGCGGTTGAGCGCGCTGCCGCCGATGATGATTTTCCAGCCGCCGAAGTCCTGGCCCTTGGCCGTGGGGCAGTTGAGCAGCATCTGCAGGATGGTCGGCACGCAGTGGGAGAACGTGACCTGTTCCTCGCGCCACAGCCGAATCAGCATGTCCGGCTCGTAGCGTCCGGGATACACCTGCTTGATGCCCATCAGCGTGGCCACGTAGGGAATGCCCCAGGCGTGCACGTGGAACATCGGCGTGATCGGCATGTACACGTCGCTGCTGCTGAGCAGGCGCACGCTGTCGTCGCCGCCGAGCACCGCCGCTTCGGCCAGGGTGTGCAGCACCAGTTGGCGGTGGGTGAAGTACACGCCCTTGGGGTTGCCCGTGGTGCCGGTGGTGTAGAAGGTGGTGGCCACCGAGTTTTCGTCGAAGTCGGGGAAGTCGTAGCGAGGGCTGGCGCCGGCGAGCAGCTGTTCGTATTCGCCGACCAGGTTCGGCAGCTCGGCGCTGCGCTCGGGGCCGTCGGTGATCAGCAGGGTCTTGTCGACCGTGGTCAATTGCCCGGCGATGCCCTGATAGAGCGCGACGAAATCGCTGTTGACCAGCACGAAGCGGTCTTCGGCGTGGTTCATGGTGTAGAGGATCTGCTCCGGCGACAGGCGCACGTTGATAGTGTGCACCACCGCGCCGATCATCGGGATGGCGAACATGCATTCGAGGTAGCGATGGCTGTCCCAGTCCATCACCGCCACGGTGTCGCCGGCCTTGACCCCAGCCTCGGTGAGCACGTTGGCCAGCCGCGCGATGCGCTCGCCCAGTTCGCGGTAGCTCAGGCGCACCTGGTCGCGGTAGACGATCTCGCGGGTTTTCTCGTAGCGCCCGCCCGACAGCAGCAAGCGCTTGATCAACAACGGATAGGCGTAGGCGCCCTCGGTGGGTTCGAGAATTCGGGTCTGCAGCATGATTGTCCCTTTTCTGAAAATGCGTGCCGAAGTGTCAAGGCGCTACTGTAGAGCGGCCAGGCGCCGGTCAAATCAGCCGAAGGAATGATTCGCGCCTGGCACGCAGTGCCTGCGGGTAACACCGGTCGGAGCATCAAGCGCTTGACTCGACCACCTGTGAACCAACGACGAAGAATGACCAGCCATTAGGCATAGCGCATAGGGCAGCGTTTGCTGCATATTTTTGTTACGAGGCCGTGCAGTCGCGGCCTTGTCTCGTTTTCCACAGGAGTCGCAATGACCACCAGCCGACACGCCGTTTTTCTCGACCACGACTCGCTCGACCTGGGCGACCTGGACCTCGCCGTCCTGCGCGAATGCTTCGATGAGCTGACCTTGCACGGCTCGACTTCGGCCGATCAGGTGAACGAACGCCTGCGCGGCGCCAGCGTGGCGATCAGCAACAAGGTGCTGCTCGACGCCGAGGTGCTGGCTGCCAATCCACAGCTGAAGTTGATTCTCGTGGCCGCCACCGGCACCAACAACGTCGACCTCGCGGCGGCACGCGCCCAGGGCATCACCGTGTGCAACTGCCAGGGCTACGGCACGCCGTCGGTGGCCCAGCACACGCTGGCGCTGTTGCTGGCCCTGGCGACTCGCTTGTGCGATTACCACCGGGCAGTGCAGGACGGCGCCTGGGCCAAGGCCAGCCAGTTCTGCCTACTGGATTTCCCCATCGTCGAATTGCAGGGCAAGACCCTCGGCCTGCTCGGCCATGGCGAGCTGGGCGGCGCCGTGGCCAAGCTGGCCGAAGCGTTCGGCATGCGCGTGCTCAGCGGGCAGATTCCCGGCCGCCCGGCGCGCGCCGAGCGCCTGGCACTGGACGAACTGCTGCCGCAGGTTGACGCCCTGACCCTGCATTGCCCGCTGAACGAGCAGACCCGCCATATGCTCGGCGCCCGCGAATTGGCATTGCTCAAGCCGGGGGCGCTGGTGGTCAATACCGCACGTGGCGGGTTGATCGACGAGCAGGCGCTGGCCGACGCGCTGCGCAACGGGCATCTGGGCGGCGCGGCGACCGATGTGCTCAGCGTGGAACCGCCGGTGCACGGCAATCCGCTGCTGGCAGCGGACATCCCGCGCTTGATCGTCACCCCGCACAGCGCCTGGGGCGCGGTGGAATCACGCCAGCGCATCGTCGGGCAATTGGCCGAGAACGCCCAGGCGTTCTTCGCGGGACAGCCACGACGGGTGGTGGGTTGACGGGGCCGGTAGCAACGGCCATGCACGGCTCCGGTTATAGCGCCAATGGCCGCGGCGAAGCTGATCACCTGGGGGCGCGCCGCGGTCCGCTCGCGGCGCGGCGCTTGCCAAGTGATACACTTCGCGCTTTTTTCAGGAGACGTCCGACATGGACCCGCGCAGTGAAGTGTTGCTCCGCCAGGCGGACCTGTTCCAAGGCCCGCTGCTGATCGCCGGAGCCGCCGCCGATGGCCTGCTGGGGCAACTGCCGCAGGCCCAGGCCTGGACCTGGCATGCGGGGGATCACGGGTTGCTGCAACAGCGCTTCGCCGGTCGCAGCCACTTCGGCGTGGACGTTCCCGAAGTGGCCTTCGACGCCGCCGTGCTGTGCCTGCCCAAGTCGCGCGAGCTGGCCGCCTATCTGCTCAACGCACTGGCCGCGCGCCTGGCCGGACGCAGCCTGTACCTGGTGGGGGAAAAGCGCGGTGGCATCGAGGGCGCGGCCAAGCTGTTGCAGGCGTTCGGCAAGCCGCGCAAGCTCGACAGCGCCCGCCACTGCCAACTGTGGCAGGTGACGGTGGACCACGCCCCCGAGGCTACGCCGCTGGACAGCCTGGCCCAGCGCTTCGAGCTGGCGCTGGACGATGGCCCACTGCAGGTGATCAGCCTGCCCGGCGTGTTCAGCCATGGGCGCCTGGATCGCGGCACCGCCCTGCTGCTGCAGCACCTGGAGCACCTGCCGGTGGGCCATGTGCTGGACTTCGGCTGCGGTGCCGGTGTGCTGGGCGCCACCCTCAAGCGCCGCTACCCGCAAAGCCAGGTGACCCTGCTCGACGTCGATGCCTTCGCCGTCGCGGCCAGTCGCCTGACCTTGGCCGCGAACGGCCTGCAGGGCGAGGTCATCAGCGGCGACGGCATCGACGCCGCCCCCGATGAACTGAGCGCGATCGTCAGCAATCCGCCGTTCCACACCGGGGTTCACACTGACTATCAGGCCTCGGAAAACCTGCTGCTAAAATCGGCTAAAAAGCTGGTAAAAGGCGGAGAAATGCGGATTGTCGCCAACAGCTTCCTGCGCTATCAACCGCTCATCCAACAGGCTTTGGGCAACTGCGAAACGCGCGCCGAAGGGGACGGTTTCCGAATTTATCGGGCCATTCGCGGCTAGAAAAAAAGCGCTTGCCGAAACCGAATCGGCTAGGCAGAATCCGCTCCGTCCTAGGGGAGTAGTCTCCCGCAAGCGTCCTCAGCTTGCCCGGCACGCGTCAACACACTTGGCCCACAGGCCATGGCGCGTGCGACCTCACGGCTCACACAGATGAGCCCAGGGTTTGACAAGACCTATGACACGCACACCTTACCCGGGGCGGGAAGGCTGTACGTGTCATAGCCGTGTCGACCCGCCCCCGTAGGAAGCCTGATGCTCGAATCCCTGCTCGTCCCCACCGCCATCGTTGCGCTCGCCGAAATCGGCGACAAGACGCAACTGCTCGCGCTCATTCTCGCCGCCCGTTTCCGCAAGCCCTGGCCGATCATCGCCGGTATCGTCGCCGCGACCTTGGCCAACCATGCGGCCGCCGGTGCGGTCGGCGCCTGGGTCAGCGGTTTCTTCACCGAAAGCGTGCTGCACTGGATCCTCGCCGCGAGCTTCACCGCCACAGCCCTGTGGACCCTGGTGCCGGACAAGATGGACGACGACGAGAGCAGCAACGCGCGGCGCTTCGGGCCGTTCCTGACCACGTTGATCGCGTTCTTCCTGGCCGAGATCGGCGACAAGACCCAGGTCGCCACGGTGATGCTGGCCGCGCAGTACCCGCACCTGATCCTGGTGATCGTGGGCACCACGCTGGGCATGCTGATCGCCAACGTGCCGGTGGTGCTGGCCGGCAACTTCGCCGCCGACAAACTGCCCCTGACCCTGATCCGCCGCCTGGCCGCCGCCGCCTTCTTCGTCCTGGCCGCCGTCGCCGTCTACTCGGCCATGAAAACCAGCGGTTGGGTGTAGGGCAGCGGCAAGCGGCAAGCTTCAAGCGGCAAGAAGGTGCGGCGCGGCTTGACTTGCAGCTTGCAGCTTGAAGCTCGTAGCTGCTACTTAGCCGCCTGTTGATACAAGGGCATGACTTTGGGAATGGCTGCTTGCAGGGAGGCGATGCGGCTGCTCGAGGCGGGGTGAGTGCTCATGAACTCGGGCGGGGCGCCTTCGGAGGCCTTGCTCATCTTGTTCCACAACGTGATCGCCGCGTTCGGGTCATAACCGGCGCGGGCCGACAGCTCGAGACCGATCAGGTCGGCTTCGTTCTCGTTGGCGCGGCTGTTGGGCAAGGTCATGGCGTAGTTCACCACGGTGTCGGCCAGCGCCATGCTGTCCTGGCCCAGGCCGAAGATGGCACCGGCGCCCTGGCGCGCCATGTTGATGCCGTAGGCCTTGGACATGGCTTCACGGCCATGCTCGCGCAGGGCGTGGGCGATTTCATGGCCCATCACCGCCGCCAGTTCGGCATCGGTGAGCTTGAGCTGATCGATCAGGCCGGTGTAGACGATGATCTTGCCGCCAGGGCCGCAGTTGGCGTTGAGCTCATCGCTCTTGATCACGTTGACTTCCCACTTCCATTGCGCCGCATCCGGGCGGAACTTGGGCGCCTGGGCGATCAGGCGGTCGGCGATCAACTGCACGCGCCGTGCGTCATTGCTGGTCTTGTCCAGCACGCCTTTGCTCGAGGCTTCGCCGAGGGTCTGCTGGTACGACTGGGCGTACATCTGGTTCACCTCGTCGGTGGACAGCATGCTGAACATGTACTGCTTGCGCTCCACGCCCACCGCACCGCCGCTGGTGGTGTTGACCGCCTGGCAGCCGCCCAGCAGGATGCTGGCACTCAACAGGCTGACCACGAATGACTTACGCATGAAAAGACTCCCTCTTTTTACATGCCGCGTATCCTAGGCCCAGTCATGCGCCCCTGCCAGAGGTGCGTCGAAGATTTCTGACAACCGTCCTCATGCTTTGCCCAGCCCACGCCGATAACCCAGGACAACGACCTCCTGGCGTGGAGCTTTTCGATCATGAAGTTCAAGTCGATCCAGTTTTCCGTGGCGGCGCTGGCCGGTGCCATCGTGTTGAGCATCGTCGCCGCCCTGGTGCTCTACGCCGTGTACGCAGGAGCGCGCACCCAGGCCCTGGTACAGCAGCGCACCCAGCAGCAGTTCGAGGCGGTCATCGAACAGCGCCTGTCGGCGCTGGCGCGCACCCAGGTCAGCGAAATCCAGCGCGGCCTGGAAGCGCCGCTGCTGATCAGCCGCAGCCTGGCCACGCTCAACGGCCTGCTCGGCGCACAGGATGCCGATGGCAAACCGCTGATGCAGATCGACCGCGCCTACCTGAGCAACCTGCTCAGGCGCACCGTCGAGGACAACCCCAGCGTGCTCGGCGCCTACCTGGGCTGGGAACCCAACGCCCTGGACCACGCCGACGTCAACGGCGAGCGCTTCCTGCCCTGGTGGTTCCGCAACGCCGACGGCAGCCTCGGCCAGGATCGCCTGGTCGACGTCAACGATCAGACCATCCTGGCCACCGGCGTGCGCGCCAGCGAGTACTACCTGTGCCCCAAGGAAACCAAGAAGGCCTGCGTGATCGATCCCGCGCCTTACAAGGTGGGCGACAAGACAGTGATGCTCGCCTCGTTCGTCGAACCGATCATGCTCAACGGCCAATTCCAGGGCATCGCCGGGGCCGACCTGTCGGTGGACTTCATCCAGGACTTGCTCAACGCCGCCGACCGCCAACTCTATGATGGCGCCGGCGAACTGGCCCTGGTGTCGAGCAACGGTCGCCTGGTGGCATACACCAAAGACCCGTCCAAGTTCGGCGAAAAAGCCAGTGACGTGCTGGATTCGGCCGAGTCGGCCGCACTGGCCAGCAGCAATGGCGATGCGCTGCACTATCAACTCGACCGAGACAAGGACCGTATCGAGCTGTACCTGCCGTTCAAAGTGGCCAACACCGATGCGCGCTGGGTGCTGCTGCTACAACTGCCGCTGAGCACGGTGATGGCCGATGTCACGCAATTGCAGAAAGACCTCGGCGAGCAGCGCCGCACCGATATCTTCGGCATGACTGCGGTCGGCCTGGGCATCGCCGTGCTCGGCCTGCTGGTGATCGGGCTGCTGGCCCACGGCATCGCTCGTCCGCTGAAGCAGATGGTGGCCATGCTCGACGATATCGCCCAGGGCGAAGGCGACCTCACCCGCCGCCTGCACAGCGACCGCGCCGACGAACTGGGCGCCATCGCCAGCGGCTTCAACACCTTCCTGGCCAAGCTCCAGGCGATGATCAGCCAAGTGGTGAGTTCGGTGCAGAAGGTCAGCGACTCCTCGGAGCACACCGCCGACATCGCCATTCGCACCAACCAGGGCGTGCACAAGCAGATGGCCGAAATCGACCAGGTGGCCACTGCCGTGCAGGAAATGACCGCCACCGCCCAGGACGTGGCGCGCAACGCCACCCAAGCTGCCCAGGCCGCCAGCAACGCCGACCAGGCCGCCAACCAGGGCATGCAGATCGTGCATGACGCCTCGCAGTCCATCAGCAGCCTGGCCAGCGAAATCGGCCGCGCGGTGACCGTGGTGCAGACCCTGGCCCGCGACAGCGAGAACATCAACACCATCCTGGTGACCATCCGCGCCATCGCCGAGCAGACCAACCTGCTGGCGCTCAACGCCGCCATCGAGGCCGCCCGTGCCGGCGAGCAGGGTCGAGGCTTCGCGGTGGTCGCCGACGAGGTGCGCAACCTGGCGCAGAAGACCCAACAGGCGACCCAGGAAATTCAGCAGATGATCCAGCAACTGCAGCAGGGCACCCGCGACGTGGTCAAGGTCATGGAAGACAGCCAGGGCAAGACCGACGACAGCGTGCAGCAGGCCAATCGCGCGGCGCTGGCGCTGGAGAGCATCACCCAGGCGGTGTCGGTGATCAACGACATGAATACGCAGATCGCCAGTGCTGCCGAGCAGCAGAGCGCGGTGGCCGAGGACATCAACCGCAACGTCACCAACATCGGCCAGGTGGCCAGCGAGGTGGCCGGCGGCGCCGACGAGTCGAGCCAGGCCAGCGCCGAGTTGACCCAACTAGCCGAACAGCAGCGGCGCCTGATCAATCAGTTCAGGGTGTGACCGGCAAAGCGCGCTGGGCTCAGGCCGGCGTCAAGCACTGCGGTCCATCGAGCTGCGGGTCGTTGACCAGAGGCGCCAGCGCCCGCTCGCGCAAGCTCGCCGGCGGGCTGGCCAGCAGTTCATGCAGGCGCGCCTTCGGCGTCTGCGGATCCAGCCAGGCGGCCTGGCCTGCCTCGTCGAGAATCAACGGCCGACGCTGGTTCATGGCCGCCTGGGTGACCACGGCACAACTGAGCCAGACCTGCTCCTGCACCGGATACGCCTCCCACACCGCCGCGTAGAACAGCGAGGCGCCCTCCCCGGGCGTCACCCAGTACGGCCGCTTGCGCGCCGTGCCGCGCCATTCGTAGAAACCGTTGGCTGGCATCAGGCAACGGCGTAGGCGAAAAGCCTCGCGAAACATCGGCTGTTCGGCCAGGGTTTCGGCGCGGGCATGGGCGGGGGTGCGCGACAGGTCGGTGAGCCACGGCGGCGTCAGCCCCCAGCGCGCCCTGGCCAGCTGCAACTGGTCGTCGATCTGGCGCTGGATCAACACCGAGGCACCGGGCGAGATGTTCCATTGCGCCTGCTGGTCGACGGGAAACCCCGGCAGGGCGGCGAAGGCCTGGGACCAGCGAAACAGGGCGTAGCGTCCACACATAAGACAGGCAAACCTAGCAGATCAAGGTGCCGGGACAGGCGTCGGGCTCGTCACCGGCAAGGGGCTGAGCGGCATTGTACGCATCGATCAACTGCCGTGCGTACCCCGCCTGCTCGTCGTCCACCGCCAGGGCCAACAGCCCCTGCAGCGGCAGGTCACCCATCGCGCCGACCAGATCGGCGCCAATCAGGTGCACGGCAATGCCCTCGCTGGCCAGCATGCCCACCAGCATCTGCGCCTCGATCAGGCTTTCCGGCTCGTAGATTCTGCGCATCAGGCATCGTCCTCACGGCGCACCTCGAGCAACCATTCGTCATCGTGCACCTGCAAAATGCACACGATCGGCCGGCAACAGACCTGGCAGTCCTCGGTGTAGTGCTGATCGCCGGCAGAAATGTCGACGGTGGTTTCGACGCGTTCGCCGCAGTAGGGACAGTCATAGAAGTCGATTTCGAGCATCGGGGGCCTGCGCGGTGACTTATGCGTATAATTGCCGGTCTGTTTACGGGGTCCGTGTGTGTCCGAGCCGTTTTCTCGGCCCCGCCCCTACTTTATTACTCTAGCCGTTTCCAACAAGAGAGCATGATGGGCGCATTCGATGCCATCCGACCCTACGACGACGCTGAAGTCCCTGCCGTTCTGGCACGCCTGCTCAGCGACCCGGCATTCCTCGATATCCTCACCCACTTTCGCTTCCCGCGCCTGGCCGGCGCCTTCGGCTGGCTGCTCAAGCCGCTGATCGCGCGCCGCCTGCGCAAGGAATTCGCCGGCGTGAGCAGCGTCGCGACGCTGCAGGACAAGGTCGAGTACTACGTCGACCGTACCATCGACCGCGCCACCGACGGGGTCACCTACACCGGCGTCGAGCAGCTCAAGGCCGGCAGCGCCTACCTGTTCCTGGCCAATCACCGCGACATCGTCATGGACCCGGCGTTCGTCAACTACGCGGTCTATCACGCCGGCCTGCCCACCCCGCGCATCGCCATCGGCGACAACCTGCTGCAGAAGCCTTTCGTCAGCGACATGATGCGCCTGAACAAGAGCTTCATCGTGCACCGCTCCATCAGCGGTCGCCGCGAGAAGCTGGCGGCTTACCAACTGCTCTCGGCCTACATCAACCACTCGATCCGCGACGACGGCACCTCGATCTGGATCGCCCAGGCCGAAGGCCGCGCCAAGGACGGTGACGATCGCACCGATTCGGCGATCCTCAAGATGTTCCACATGAGCCGCAAGGACGAAGCCTTCGGCGCGGTGATCCAGAGCCTGAACCTGATTCCGGTGTCGATCAGCTATGAATACGATCCCTGCGACCAGGCTAAGGCCCGCGAGCTGTACATCCGCGCCAGCACCGGCAGCTACAGCAAGGTGCCAGGCGAGGACGACAACAGCATCGCCCTTGGCATCACCGGCTACAAAGGCCGGGTGCACATCAATTTCGCGCCGCCGGTGACCGAGTACCACGAAGACACCAAGCAACTGGCACAGGCCATCGACCGACAGATTCTCGCCGGCTATCGCCTATTCCCGGTGCACTACCTGGCCTATGCCATGTGGGATCAACAGGACACGGCGCTGGCGGTACCCACCGCCGACAAGCTGTTTCCGGCCGATGAGCTGGCGCGGGCGCAGGAAGAATGGCAGCGCCGCCTGGAGGCCTGCCCGGTCGAGCATCGGCCTTACCTGGTGCAGCAGTACGCCATGCCGGTGCGCAATCAGTATCAGGTCAAGCGCCAGGCAGAAGTGGCCTGAGTGCAGGCTCTTGTGGCGCTCCTGGCACACTGTGCGGCCGGAGCGCCATTGGTCAGCGCCAAGACATCGCCCCCTAAATTTCGCCTGTCATACGCTCGTCATCCGAAGAGGCCACCCTGTCGGCCTTCTCGATACCGGAGCTTGACATGCTGCACGCCGAAAACCAGGACCGTCTCTACCTCGTCGCGCCCAGCGACGAGCAGCAGGCATTGATCGACGGCTTCGCGATCAACGTCCACGACCGTGGCTGGCTGGTTTACTGCGCCCTCGGCGGCCATGCGCACCATGACCTGCCGGAAGTGGACCTGGGCACCGGCTTCAGCGTGCTGGATTTTGCCATCGAGGCCGCCTGATCCACGGTGCATCACCCACAAAAAAGCCCGCTGCCTTGTCCCAGGCAGCGGGCTTTTCATGGCATCGAAAGGCTTACTCAGCCAGCATCTGACCGATCGACGGATCCTTGAACAGACGGGTCAGGGCGTCGCTGAGCACATCGCTGACCAGCTTGGTGTTGGTTTCCTGGTTCGGTGCCATGCCGAAACGCTGGTCCAGCGAGGCGCCGTAGCGACCGCTGTAGCGACGGTTGGCGTTGGACACGTCGGCGCGGAACGTGGCGCCGATGGTCGCTTCGGTGACGTACATCTTGTCCTTGGGCGACTGGTACTTGAGTTCGGCCAGGGTCACGGTCAACTGAGGCGCGTTGCCACCGCCGCGGGTCGGGGTGAAGCCCAGCAGACGCACGGCAGCCTCGGCCTGGGCCTGCAGCTTGGGCACCACGTCGTTGCCACTGACGGTGATGGTGCTGGTCTCAGGGTACATGCCGCCGCGGGTGCCCAGCGACTGCGAAGCACGGCCATCGACCACCTTGACCTCCACCGGCTGGCCGCGGCCGACCGCGTTGAGCTGCGTGGTGAGCTTGGGTTGCGGGCTCAACTGCTGCGGGCTGTGGGCACAGCCGACCAGGCTCAGGGTAGCCACCGCCATCAAACCGAACAACAGACGTTGCAGCATGCGCATTTCTCCAGAAAAAAGCGGCAAAGGCCGACAGTATAACGAGAGGCACGCTACCCGCGGCAAGCTTCGCGAGATGAAGCCTTGGCGCCGTCTGGGCACGCGATTGTCATGCCGGGAACACGCCGCTGTCACGAGGGTTTAATGGTGCTGCGGGTAAGCTTGCCGCACGTCCGAATCAGACAGGATTTTCCGCCATGGCCTCGCTCTGGACCCTGCTCCTGCAACGCCCGCGTCACACCACCTATGCCCGCCTCGACGAAAACGGCACGTGCCTGGCCTTCAAGCACTGCGCCCAGGCCCCGGCCGGCAGTGGCTGGGTCCAGGTCAGCGAAGCCCACCTGGGCTGGCTGGGCCAGGCGCTGCCGGCCAGCGCCCGGGTTTGCCCGCCGGCACGGCGCCGCTGGCAGCAACGCCTGCTCGCGGCCTGACAAACGCAGCAATAAAAACCCAAGAAGTACGACCTTTCTGCCCGCGACCTCGTTATAATCTCCCCCCGATTATAAGGACGTCTCCTGATCGGGCCCCGCATTCGCCGCTTGACCCCGGCACCTTCACCGCTTCGCCCACAGAGAGCCTTCCACTCAGGTCTTGCATCGGCTGTCGTGCCTGCTGTCTCTGGCCGTCTGCTGCACATGAACCTGCGGGTTGCCCTCGCGCAGTCCACTTTTGAGGTTCACGACTCCAAAAGAGCGTGAAAAAACGGTTTTTCACAACTTCACGAGAGTGTGGCGAGCAAATGAACAGTCTGGCATGTGCAGGTGCGACAAAGACGTTTTCTACAGCCCTGAGCAGACGGCCCAGGCGCTCATCCTGGATGGGAGCCTGAGGCCGGTCCATAACCCACGACGGACCACCTGACCATAAGTCGAATTGCCGCAGTGGTGGCAAATGGCGTTCAATGACCGAACACCCAAAGACCGATTGGCGGTGTCCGCTGGAGTTGCAACAACTGCGAAGAGTCGGACATGGCGATCCTGGCCAACCCAGGGGTCCTATGCTGTCAATTAGGTGCTGTAGATTGTGGAGACGCGTTAAATGGCGCAGAACGAATCGGTTGATGTAGTACTGGTAGGCGCGGGCATCATGAGTGCCACCCTGGCCGTACTGCTCAAGGAGCTGGACCCTGCGATCACGCTGGAAGTCGTCGAGGCGATGGACTCCGGGGCCGCAGAAAGCTCCAACCCCTGGAACAACGCGGGCACCGGTCACGCCGGGCTGTGCGAACTGAACTACACGCCGCAGGCCGCCGATGGCAGCATCGACATCAAGAAGGCGGTGCACATCAATACCCAGTTCGAGGTTTCGCGCCAGTTCTGGGCCTACCTCAGCCGCCAGGGCGGCTTGGGCGATCCCCGCGCCTTCATCAACCCGGTACCGCACCTGAGCTACGTCGAAGGTGACAAAGGCGTCGCGTTCCTGAAAAAGCGCTTCGACATGCTCAAGCAGCATCACGCCTTCGCCGAGATGGAGTACACCGAAGACAAGGCCGTGATGAACCAGTGGATGCCGCTGATGATGCCGGGCCGCCCGGCCGACCAGCACATCGCCGCCACCCGCGTGCTCAAGGGCACCGATGTCAACTTTGGCGCACTGACCAACCAGTTGCTCAAGCGCCTGGGCGACAGCCCCGACGCCCAGGTCAAGTACAGCAAGAAGGTCACCGGCCTGCGCCGCAAAGGCGATGGCTGGACGGTGACGGTCAAGGACGTCAACAGTGGCAGCAGCCGCGACGTCGACGCCCGTTTCGTCTTCCTCGGCGCCGGCGGCGCGGCGCTGCCGCTGCTGCAAGCCTCGGGCATTCCGGAAAGCAAGGGCTTCGGCGGCTTCCCGGTCAGCGGCCAGTGGCTGCGCTGCGACAATCCGGAGATCGTCAGCCAGCACCAGGCCAAGGTCTACAGCCAGGCAGCGGTGGGCGCCCCGCCCATGTCGGTGCCGCACCTGGACACGCGCGTGGTCGATGGCAAGAAGTCGCTGCTGTTCGGGCCTTACGCCGGCTTCACCACCAAGTTCCTCAAGCACGGTTCGCTGATGGACCTGCCGCTGTCGGTGCGCATGGGCAACATCGGTCCGATGCTGGCCGTGGCCCGCGACAACATGGACCTGACCAAGTACCTGGTCAGTGAAGTGATGCAGTCGATGGAGCAGCGCCTGGAATCGTTGCGCCGCTTCTACCCCCAGGCCAAGGCCGAGGACTGGCGCCTGGAAGTGGCGGGTCAGCGCGTGCAGATCATCAAGAAGGATCCGAAGAAAGGCGGCATCCTGCAGTTCGGCACCGAGCTGGTCTCGGCCGCCGACGGCAGCCTGGCTGCCCTGCTCGGCGCCTCGCCGGGTGCGTCGGTCACCGTCTCGATCATGCTCGAGCTGCTCGAGCGCTGCTTCCCCGAGCAGACCAAAGGCGCGTGGGCGACCAAGCTCAAGGACATCTTCCCGGCCCGCGAGAAGACCCTGGCCACCGATGCCGCGTTGTATCGCCAGATCAGCGCGGACAACGATGCCGCCCTGGGCCTGGCCCAGGAAAACCCGGCCAAGCACTACGCCTGAGGCGCAGGCGCACGTAATAGAGGAGCGGCGCTCGCCGCTCCTCTGGCCTCATCCCCGCGCCTGGCCGATCACCTCGATGTACTCCGGCGCATTGCGCTGGTCGGCGATGGCCTCGGCGAAGGTCTTGCCGTGCTCGTCCTTGCCGTCGACGTCATACCCGGCCTCCACGAAGAACCCCACGAAACGCTCGAAATCGTCGATACGCAAGCCGCGATAGGCCTTGATCAGCTTGTGGTGCGAGGGCGAGGTCTGGCCATCGGCCGGCTCGAACTGCAGGAATGTCTTGATGTAGTCGTCGCTGATCTCGTCACCGATAACCTGCTTCTTGTCTTTACGCATTTGCCGACTCCAACGGTGCCATCACAGGCGTTTCAAAGGCGGGCAGTGTACCCGGCGTGCGCCACGGCGCTCAACGCGTACGTACGGTGCCGGTGTGCAGATCGGCCCAGACATGACCGTTGGCATAGCTGAGGAATTGCACGTAGACCGTCTCGTTGCGCAGCAGGTCCATGATCACCCGGTAGTCGGCCTGTGGATAATTCAGGGTCAGGGTGCGTGTGGCCTCGTCGTAAGCGGGACGCTTGAGGCTCTTGCCACCCTCGCCGTCGAAGGTCACCAGCACCTGGCTGACGGTCGCGCCCTTGCTCATCGGCTTGCCCTTCAGGCGCAGGGTCAGCGACGAGGTGATGGGAATCGGCTGTTGATTGGATTGGCGCTGGGCGCCGACCACCACCGAGTAATCGGTGACCTGCAGCAGTTGCTGGGACTCGGGCGCCTGCTGGCGCAGGGAAAGGTCGTCAGGTGGCAGGAACTGGCTGTGCAGCGGTGCAGCAGACAGCGGCAGGCTCAGCGCCAGCAGCAGAGGAATAACGGCACGCATGAGAGGCTCCTTGGCGGGCAGGAGCACTCGAGTGTCCTGTCCCGGAAATAGGCTGTTCAATGTTGGTGGCGCCTTGCCCGAACACTCAAGTCACTCGCCAAACGTGAACGTATTACCGAGACAGAACCCTAGCATGCCAGGGTCACACGCGATCAGTCGAACTGAGCGCGCATCCAGGCCAGGTACTCGGGCATGCCGTCCTCGCCTTCGCGCGGCGCCCAGGCCGCCATCTCGCCATCGCTGACCGGACGATAAGGCCCGGCCTTGCATTCGAACAGAATACTGTCTTCTTCCAGCACCACCAGCCCGTGGTAGGTGCCCGGCGGCACATCGACGCCCAGGCAGTCGCCACCGGCCTGCAGCACGCGCGTGTCGGTCACCGCCCCTTGCTCATCGAAGATCAGCAGGCCCAGGCGCCCCTTGAGCACGATCAGCGCCTCGGCCTTGTCTGCGCTCAGGTGGCGATGCGGCGGAATGTAGGTGTGAGTCTGCAGGCCCACCGCCATGCGATGGCAGGGCTCTTCCATGTCATGGAAGTTGTGGTGCTGGCGGCCGCGTGGATTGCTGGCGGCCTTGGCGGCCAGCCCGTCGAACAACGTCTTGTCGATGAAAGCAGGCTGGCGCATGGCTTACATCCCCTTCACGGCGAAGATGCCATTGGCGTTGCGCCAGTAGCCCTTGTAGTCCATGCCGTAACCGAAAATGTAGCGGTCCACGCACGGCAGACCGACGTAATTGGCTTTCAGGCCCGGGCTGGCCTTGCGGTCATGGTCCTTGTCGATCAGCACGGCGGTGTACACCGAACGCGCGCCGGCATGTTTGCAGAAGTCGATGATCGCGCTGAGGGTGTGGCCCTCGTCGAGGATGTCGTCGACGATCAGCACGTCGCGGTCGATGAACGACACTTCCGGCTTGGCCTTCCAGAACAGCTCACCGCCGCTGGTCTGGTTGCGGTAGCGGGTAGCGTGCAGGTAGGAGGCTTCCAGCGGGAACTGCAGGTGGGTGAGCAGCTTGCCGGCGAAGATCAATCCGCCGTTCATCACGCAGAACACCACCGGGTTCTTGTCGTGCAGGTCCTTGCAGATCCGCTCGCCGACTTGGGCGATGGCCGCTTCGACCTGGGCTTCGGTGTACAGGCAATCGGCCTCGCTCATCACTTGGCGGATATGCTCTAGATCGGCGGACATGGCGCTCTCCAGCAGGTGCATTTTGGAAAAGCGGGCAAAGGTACGCACCCGCTCGCCGCAGATCAAGCCTTTATGGACTAACGTGCACAATGACTGCACGACAGCACGGACTGAATAGATTAATCTTACGCGGTTTTTTTGCCCGCCTTCCGGAGCCCTCCCCTATGCCCACTCGTGAGATCCGCCATCCGCTGATCCGCCACAAGCTCGGCCTGATGCGCCGTGCCGATATCAGCACCAAGAATTTTCGCGAACTCGCCCAGGAAGTCGGCGCACTGCTGACCTATGAAGCCACCCAGGACCTGCCCCTGGAAACCTACGAGATCGACGGCTGGTGCGGCAAGGTCCAGGTCGAGAAGATCGCCGGCAAGAAGATCACCGTCGTGCCGATCCTGCGCGCTGGTATCGGCATGCTCGATGGCGTGCTCAGCCTGGTGCCGGGCGCCAAGGTCAGCGCCGTGGGCGTGGCGCGCAACGAGGAAACCCTCGAAGCGCACACCTACCTGGAGAAGCTGGCGCCGGACATCAACCAGCGCCTGGCGCTGATCATCGACCCGATGCTGGCCACCGGCAACTCGATGGTCGCCACCATCGACCTGCTGAAGAAAGCCGGCTGCAAGGAAATCCGCGCCATGGTGCTGGTGGCCGCGCCCGAAGGCATCGAGGTGGTCAACAAGGCGCACCCGGATGTGCAGATCTACACCGCCTCGATCGACCAGCGCCTGAACGAGCACGGCTACATCGTGCCGGGCCTGGGCGATGCCGGCGACAAGATCTTCGGCACCAAGCAGAAGGACGCCTGACCATGCAGGACGGCTACAACGACCCGCTCTGGCGTCAGGTCGTTTCGGGCGCACAGATGCTCTTCGTGGCATTCGGTGCGCTGGTGCTCATGCCGCTGATCACCGGCCTGGACCCCAACGTGGCGCTGTTCACCGCGGGCCTGGGCACGCTGTTGTTCCAATTGGTCACGGGGCGCCAGGTGCCGGTGTTCCTGGCCTCCAGCTTCGCCTTCATCACCCCGATCATCCTCGCCAAGGGCCAGTTCGGCCTTGCTGCGACCATGGGCGGGGTAATGGCCGCTGGCTTCGTCTACACCTTCATGGGCCTGATGGTGAAGATCAAAGGCACCGGTTTCATCGACCGCATGCTGCCGCCGGTCGTCATCGGCCCGGTGATCATCTCCATTGGCCTGGCCATGGCGCCGATCGCCGCCAACATGGCCATGGGCAAGGGCGGCGACGGCAGCGCGTTGATGCCCTACCAGACCGCCATGCTGATCTCCATGCCGGCGCTGCTGACCACCTTGATCGTCGCGGTGTTCGGCAAAGGCATTTTCCGCCTGGTGCCGATCATCGCGGGCGTGCTGGTCGGCTTCGCCTTGTCCTTCGCCTTCGGTGTGGTGGACACGGCGAAGATCGCCGCCGCGCCATGGTTGGAACTGCCCAACTTCACCGCGCCGGAGTTCAACTGGCAGGCGATCCTGTTCATCGTGCCAGTGGCCCTGGCCCCGGCCATCGAGCATATCGGTGGGGTGATCGCCGTGGGCAGCGTGACCGGCCGCGACTACCTGAAAAAGCCCGGTTTGCACCGCACGCTGCTCGGTGACGGCCTGGCCACCACCGCTGCCGGCCTGTTCGGCGGCCCGCCCAACACCACCTATGCCGAAGTGACCGGCGCGGTGATGCTGACCAAGAACTACAACCCGAAGATCATGACCTGGGCGGCGGTGTTCGCCATCACCCTGGCCTTCATCGGCAAGTTCGGCGCGCTGCTGCAAAGCATCCCGGTGCCGGTGATGGGCGGCATTCTGTGCCTGTTGTTCGGCTCGATCGCGGCGGTGGGCATGAACACCCTGATCCGCCACAAGATCGACCTGGCCGAAGCGCGCAACCTGGTCATCGTCTCGGTGACCCTGGTGTTCGGTATCGGCGGCGTGTTGATCGGCAGCGGCGACGGCCCCGACGATTGGGGGCTGAAGGGCATCGCGCTGTGCGCGGTAGTGGCCATCGCCCTGAACTTGATTCTGCCGGGCAACGATGGCTGGAAAAACAAGACGCTGGACGATCAGTTGCCTTGAGCCTGCGTTGAACTCATGGGGGCTGCACTGCAGCCCCTGCTGTTTTCACGCCTTCTCGCACATCCCCGCCAGCACCTGCGCCCACTGCGGGTGATCGTTCAGGCACGGCACCAGCACCAACGCTTCACCGCCGGCCTCGATGAACTGCTCCTTGCCGCGGTCACCGATCTCTTCCAGCGTCTCGATGCAATCAGCGACGAACGCCGGGCACATCACCAACAGCTTCTTCACCCCGGCCGCCGCCAGTTCATCCAGGCGCGTCTCGGTGTAGGGCTCGATCCATTTGGCTCGCCCCAGACGCGACTGGAACGAGGCCGACCACTTACCGTCGGGAATGCCTGCCGCCTTGGCAAAGGCCGCCGCACTGGCCAGGCACTGCGAGCGATAGCAGACCTTGCGCACTTGGGGGCAGGCGGTTTCACAGCAATTGGCGCTCTGCAGGCAATGCGAACCGGTCGGATCGAGCTTCTTCAGATGGCGCTCCGGCAAACCGTGGAAGCTCAGCAGCAGGTGGTCGTACTCCTGCTGCAGATAAGGCTGAGCACTGGCCACCAGCGCGTCGATATAGTCGGGTTCGTCGTAGAAGGGCTGCAGCACTCGCAACTCCATCGCCAGTTTCTGCTCGGCCAGGGTCTTGCGCGCCTGCTCCACCACGGTGGTCACGGTGCTGTCGGCGAACTGTGGGTACAACGGCGCCAGGGTCACCTTGCGTACACCTTGCGCCGCGAGCCGCTCCAGGACCTGGGGCAGCGCCGGCTGGCCGTAGCGCATGGCGACCTCCACCGGTCCGTGGGGCCAGTGCGGGGTGATGGCCGCTTGCAGACGGCGGGTCAGCACCACCAGCGGCGAGCCCTCGTCCCACCAGATCGACGCGTAGGCGTGGGCCGACTGTTCCGGGCGCTTGATCAGGATCAGCGACACCAGCAGCCGACGCACCGGCCAGGGCAGGTCGATGACGTAGGGGTCCATGAGGAACTGGTTGAGGTAACGGCGCACGTCGGCAACCGAAGTGGAAGCCGGTGAACCTAGGTTGACCAGCAGCAGGGCGTGATCGGTCATGCAGCGTCCTATGTCAGAGGCGTTCGGACAGATCGTCCAACGCCGATTGCAGATCGTCGAAGCGGAACGTGAAGCCTTCTTCCAGCAACCGTGCCGGGCGGGCCCGCTGTCCACCCAGCAACAAGGTGGACAGCTCGCCCAACCCCGCCTTGAGCAGCAGGGCGGGGACCGGCAGTACGGCCGGTCGATGCAGCGCGCGACCCAGTGCCTTGGCGAACGCCCGGTTGCGCACCGGCTCCGGCGCGCAGGCATTATAGGGACCGCTGGCGTCGGTGCGCTGCAAGAGAAAATCAATCAGGGCGATGTGATCCTCGATATGAACCCAAGGCATCCATTGCCGTCCATCGCCCAGCGGCCCGCCCAGGCCGAGTTTGAACGGCAGCCGCAGGCGCGACAAAAAGCCGCCGTCGCCAGCCAGCACCAGCCCGGTTCGCACCAGTACGACTCGCAGTCCCAGCGCTTGGGCGCGTTGGGCGGTTTCTTCCCAGGCGATGCACAACTGGCTGGCGAAATCCTCCTTGACCGGCGGCGACGCCTCGGTCAACTCACGCTCGCCGCCATCGCCATACCAGCCCACTGCCGAGCCGGACACCAGCACCTCGGGGCGCTGCTCACGCGTTTCGAGCCACGCCAGCAGTTGCTCGGTCAGGGTGATACGGCTGGCCCACAGCAGGTGACGGCGCGAAGCGGTCCACGGTCGGTCGGCAATGGGTGCACCGGCCAGGTTGACCACCGCATCGACCTGATCGCTCGGCGCAATATCCTCCAGCCGGGCGATGCCGCGCACGCCTTCGCCGCAGCGCCGAGGCACCTGGGCGGGATCGCGACTCCAGACCGTCAAGCGATGTCCCTGGCTCAACCAGCGTCGGCACAGATGCCGTCCGATCAAGCCTGTACCCCCTGTCAGCACGATGTGCATGGCTGTGTCCTCGCATGCTGTGGCTATGGTCTATTTTTAACTTCAAGGCACTTTTTCAACCCGACGCTCTCGGATAAACATAGGCCAACCTGTTCCACCGGGTGGAATAACCTTATACAAAACTTCTGCATTGTACAGGTTTGTCTGACAGCGTAGTCTGCTTCCAGCACGGTTCGAAGAGGCCATCATGACAGTACCTATCGCGATCATCGGGGCCGGCATCGCCGGCCTGTCCGCCGCCCAGGCCCTGCAGAAGGCCGGGCAGACTGTGCATGTGTTCGACAAGGGCCATGGTAGTGGCGGGCGCATGGCCAGCAAGCGCAGCGAGGCGGGCGCCCTCGATCTGGGCGCACAATACTTCACCGCCCGTGATCGACGCTTCGTCGAACACGTGCAGAGCTGGGTCGCCGCCGGTTGGGCGGCGCAATGGAAGCCGCAGCTCTACAACTACCGCGACGGCCAACTCACCCCCTCCCCCGACGAGCAGACCCGCTGGGTCGGTGTACCGCGCATGAGCGCCATCACCCGAGGCCTGCTCGAAGACGTCACCGTGCACTTCGGCTGCCGCATCGCCGAAGTGTTTCGCGGCAAGCAGTTCTGGCACCTGCAGGACACCGAAGGCTGCAGCCACGGCCCCTATAGCCGCGTGGTGATCGCCGTGCCGGCACCGCAGGCCACGCCGCTGCTGGCAGCCACACCCAAGCTGGCGGCGGTTGCCGCGAGCGTGCAGATGGAACCCACCTGGGCGGTCGCGCTGGGCTTCAACGCGGCCTTGAACACCCCGATGCAAGGCTGCTTCGTGCAGGACAGTCCCCTCGACTGGCTGGCGCGCAACCGCAGCAAGCCCGGCCGTGACGAGCACCTCGATACGTGGGTGCTGCATGCGACTTCCGCCTGGAGCCGGCAGCACATCGACCTGCCCAAGGACGAGGTGATCGACACGCTGCACGGTGAGTTCGCCGAACTGGTCGGGTGCGTCGTGCCCGCACCGACCTTTGCCTTGGCCCACCGTTGGCTCTACGCCCGGCCCGCCGGCAGCCATGAGTGGGGCGCGCTCGCCGATGCCGACCAGGGGCTCTACGCGTGTGGCGACTGGTGCCTGTCCGGGCGGGTCGAAGGCGCCTGGCTGAGCGGCCAGGAGGCGGCGCGCCGTCTGCTGGAGCACCTCGAATAGCGTTGTACAAGAAATTTTCCTTGCATAAGTTTTTCGATGTGCTGGAATAGACCTGTACAAGAAATAAACCTTGTACAAGTTTAGGGAGCGGCAGCATGGACCCCCAGCACTCGACAGGTAAACCCCGCATCGCCATCAGCGCCTGCCTCGCCGGCCAGGACGTGCGTTACAACGGCGGTCACAAGGCCTCGGACTTGTGTCAGTCGCTCGACGAGCATTTCGAATGGGTGCCGTTGTGCCCTGAAGTAGCCATTGGCCTGGGCATACCCCGCGAGGCGATCCGCCTGGTGGGCGACCCTCAGTCGCCGGAAGTGATCAATCCGCGCAATCCCGGCACCGACCTGGCGCCGCCGCTGCGTGCCTATGGCCAGCAGATGGCCGAGGCGCTCGACGATATCTGCGGTTATGTGTTCATGCAGAAATCGCCGTCCTGCGGCCTGGAACGGGTCAAGGTCTATCAAGACAACGGCCGCCCATCGCTGCAAGGCGGCCGCGGTGCCTATGCCCAAGCGTTCTGCGAACGGCGCCCGGATCTGCCGGTGGAGGAAGAAGGCCGCCTGCACGACCCGGTGCTGCGCGAGAACTTCATCAGCCGCGTCTATGCCTACGCCGACTGGCAGAATCTGCTGTCGCAGGGCCTGAGCCGCGCGGCCTTGCAGGGTTTCCATGCCCGCTACAAGTACCTGTTGATGGCCCACAATCCCCAGGCCTATCGGCAACTGGGCCACCTGCTCGGCAGCATGACCCGCAACGACGATCCCGACGAGCTCGGTCCGCGTTACTTCACGCAGTTGATGCAGGCCCTGCGCCGGTGTGCCAGCCGCGGCACCCACAGCAATGTGCTGCAGCACCTGTGCGGCTACCTGCGCGATGCCCTGGACGGCAGCGACAAGGCCGAGCTGCAGCATCTGATCGGCCAGTACCAGGAGGGCATCGTCCCGCTCGTGGTACCGCTGACCCTGCTCAAGCATCACCTGCGCAATCATCCCGATCCGTATCTGCTGCAGCAGGCCTACCTGCAACCGCATCCGGAAAACATGGGGCTGCGCAATGCACTCTGAAGACGACCTGCCCATCGGCGAGCTGGCCCGACGTACCGGCGTCAACCCAGTGACCCTGCGCGCCTGGGAGCGCCGCTACGGCCTGCTGGTGCCCGATCGCACGCCCAAAGGACATCGCCTGTACCGCGAAGCGCATGTACAGAAGGTGCAAGAGATCCTGCAATGGCTGGAACGTGGCGCCTCGGTCAGCCAGGTGCGCGACCTGCTGGAGAACAGCGGCAGCGCGACGCCTGTGCTCAACAGCGACTGGCAAGCGCGTTGCGAGAAGCTCATCGATGCCATCGCCAACCTCGCCCAGCGCTCGCTGGACCAACAGTTGAACCAGGCCATGGCGCTGTACCCGGCCTCGACCCTGTGTGACCAACTGCTGCTGCCCTTGCTCGAGCAACTGGAGCAACGCTGGCGCCATCACTTCGACGCACGGCTGGAACAGGCCTTCTTCCACACCTGGCTGCGCAGCAAGCTGGGGGCGCGGGTCTATCACGACAATCACTCGCTCGACGGCCCGCCGGTGCTGTTGGCCACCACCGCCGAACAACCGTTCAACGAGCGCCTGTGGCTGACCGCCTGGCTGCTGAGCAGCAGTGGCATGGCGGTGGAGATTCTCGAGCAGCCGGTGAGCGGCAAACAGCTACTGCACGCCATCGAGCGCTTGCAACCCAGGGCGCTGGTACTGCATTTGGGCGCACGACTGGACGTTCCGTCATTGATGCCACTGGCCACTGTCACGCTGGTGAAACTCTTGGGGGGTGCCAGTGCTCCCATACATGAAGAGCGGCTGCGCGCGTTGGGCCTTCCCGCCTCGCAGCTGTTCGACACACCCCAGCAAGCTTTGCGTCTGCTCCAGCAGTCGACCTCAAGCTCCAGTGCGAGACCCTGACATGCAATTGATCTGGCTGCGCAGCGATCTGCGCATCGACGACAACATCGCACTGAGCGCTGCCACCCAGCAGGGGCCGACCATTGCCTTGTGGATCGCCAGCCCCGAGCAATGGCACGCGCACGACGACGCACCGGCCAAGGTCGATTTCTGGCTGCGCAACCTGCGTGACCTGCGCCACGCACTGGACGCCTTGAACATTCCGCTGCTCATCGGCCACACGGACACCTGGCAACAGGTGCCGCAAACAGTGCTAGCCGTCTGTCAGAAGCACAAGGTGCAGACGGTCCATTGGAACGACGAATACGGCCTCAACGAAGCGCAGCGCGATCAGCAGACGCGTGAATGCCTGGAACACGCCGGCATTGCCGTGAAAACGCACCTCGATCAACTGTTCTTCAAGCCCGGCACGCTGCTGACCAAGGCCGGCAACTACTTCCAGGTGTTCGGCCAGTTCCGCAAGGCCTGTCTCGAGCACTTGCACCGCAGCCTGCCCGCTCAGGCCCACCGCGTGAAAGCCCAGGCGCCACTGTCCATCGCCCACGACCCGATCCCGCAGCATATAACCGGTTTCGACAAGCCCGCGCAGAGCATTCGCGACCACTGGCCGGCGGGCGAGCAGGAAGCACAGGCCCGGCTCGGCCGCTTCGTCGATGAGCTGATCGACGATTACCACGTAGCGCGCGATCTGCCGGCCACGCCCGGCACCAGTCAACTGTCGGCCTACCTGGCCGCTGGCGTGATCTCGCCTCGGCAATGCCTGCATGCCGCCCTGACCAGCAATCGGGGCGAATTGGACAGTGGCAGTAAAGGTGCACGCACCTGGATCGAGGAGTTGCTGTGGCGCGAGTTCTACAAACACATCCTGGTGGGTTATCCACAGGTGTCGCGGCACAAGGCATTTCGTGCCCATACCGAAGCACTGCCCTGGCGCACTGCGCCGGACGACTTCGAAGCCTGGCAACAGGGTCGCACCGGCATTCCCCTGATCGATGCGGCCATGCGCCAGTTGCTGCACACCGGCTGGATGCATAACCGGCTTCGAATGGTGGTGGCCATGTTCCTGAGCAAGAACCTCTTGATCGATTGGCGCAAAGGCGAGCAACATTTCATGCGTCACCTGATCGACGGCGACCTTGCTGCCAATAACGGTGGCTGGCAATGGAGCGCGTCGACTGGAACCGATTCAGTGCCCTATTTCCGGATCTTCAACCCTGTCACACAATCGCAGCGGTTCGATCCAGACGGGCGATTCATTCGCCATTGGTTACCCGAGCTCACTCGGCTGGATAACAAGACCATTCATTTGCCAGTGAAATCCTCTGATTTATTTGATACAAGTTGCTACGTCAGCCCGATCGTTGACCTAGGGAAAAGTCGACAAAGAGCACTTGCGGCGTTCAAGGGGCTGTCCGCCGCCTCCAGTTAAGGACGCAGAATTGAGCAGTACTCGCAGTTTCTGGATTACCGGAGCCACCCGTGGGCTCGCAATGGCAATGGCAGAGCAGCTGCTCGCCGACGGGCATCGAGTCGCGGTCAGTGGCCGGCACACTCACGAACTCGAAGCCCTGATCGAGCTTTACGGTCCACGCCTGCTGCACCTTCCAGGCAACCTGCACGAACTCGCCGACGCCCAATCGGCCGGTCAACGCCTGCAATCGCAGTGGGGCACGCTTGATGTCTTGATCATCAATGCAGGTACCTGTGACTACCTGGCCCCGAACCTCCCTGCAGCAGAGATCTTCGAGCAGATCCTGCAAAGCAACTGGCACGCCACCGAACAGGCGTTGGCCAGCGCCCTACCCTTGCTGGCACGGGGCGAAAATCCCCGCGTGATGGCGATTTTCAGCCGCTACTCGGCCTTGCAGCGCTACTCTCCAGCGCAAAGCCCTGCCGGGCATAACAGTCTGCCGCACTGGGTGCGCGAACAACGCAAGGCATTGGGCGACCTGGGCGTGAAGCTGATGATAGCCGCACCGCAGTCGACCAAATCGCCCGTAAGCAATGCCCTGGCGTTGCCGGAGCAGTGGACGGCCGACAGCGCGGCGCAGGAATTGCTGAGCAAACTGGACAGCGAGCACCGCGAACTGGTGCTGGAAGTGCTGGATCCGACCTTGCTATGGCCGCTGCCCAGCGAAGACTGAGCGCAACGCAGGCTGCGCCTCAGCCGCTGAACGCCATGACCTGCGCCACAGGCGCAGCCCACAACGCAGGTAACACCTCGCGCAGCCGCTGCGGCTCGGCACTGCTGAAGAATTCGGCGTCGCGCGCCGGGCCATCGGCGAGCAGATTCCGGCCCTGCAGCAGACGCTGCAACTGCCTGGCCACGGCTGCGCCGGTATCGATGATCGCTACGTCTTCGGGCACCATCTGCGCCAGCAGCGGGCGCAGGAAAGGGTAATGCGTGCAGCCCAGGATCAGCGTGTCGCAGCCGGCCACCAGCAATGGCTGGACATAGCCCTCCAGCAAGATACGCAGTGGCGGGCTGCTCAAGTCGCCCCGTTCGATCAATTCCACCAATCCCGGACACGGCTGAGTGACGACGCGCACATCGCCTGCGAACCGATCGAGCAAGGCCGCGAATTTGGCGCTCTGCAAGGTGCCAGTGGTCGCCAGCACGCCGACCACGCCAGAGCGGGTCGCCGCCGCCGCCGGCTTGACCGCAGGCTCCATGCCAACCAATGGCCATTCGGGATAACGCTGACGAAGGTCGGCTACCGCCGCCACCGTCGCCGTATTGCAGGCCAGCACCATGGCCTTGGCGCCCCGCGCCTGGAAAAACGCGGCAATGCGCCGGCAGCGCTCGCGGATGTAGTCCGGCGACTTCTCGCCGTAGGGCACATGGCCGCAGTCAGCCACGTAGAGCAGCGACTCGGCCGGCAACAGGCGGTGGATATCGGCCAGCACCGACAGACCGCCCACCCCCGAATCCATGACGCCGACCGGCGCCGAGCGATCAGCCATGGCGGCTGCCGCACACGGCGCACTGTGGGTCGCGCTTGACCCGCAGCTCGCGAAAGCGTGTACCCAGGGCATCGATGAGCAACAGGCGTCCCACCAGCGGTTCGCCGAAACCGGCCAACAATTTGAGCGCCTCCAGCGCTTGCAGGCTGCCGACCAGGCCCACCAGCGGGCCGATCACCCCGGCTTCGCTGCAGGTCAATTCGGCTTCGCTGCCATGGCCATACAGGCAGTGGTAACAGGGGCTGTGCGCCTGCCGTGGATCGAACACCGATAACTGCCCTTCCAGGCGAATCGCCGCACCGCTGACCAACGGTTTGCCGGCTGCCACGCACGCCGCGTTGACCGCCTCGCGGGTGGCGAAGTTGTCGCAGCAGTCCAGCACCAGGTCCACGTTGGCCACTGCTGCCGCGAGGGAATCCTCATCCAGGGCCTGGCGATGGGCGACCAGGCGGACCTGCGGATTGATCGCCTGTAAACGCCGCAGCGCCGAGTCGACCTTGCTCAGCCCGAGGCTGTCGGTGTCATGCAGTACCTGGCGCTGCAGGTTGGTCAGCTCGACCGTGTCGAAATCGGCCAGATGCAGCTCGCCCACGCCTGCGGCCGCCAAGTACAGCGCCACAGGCGAGCCCAGACCACCCAGTCCGACCACCAACGCCCTGCTCTGCTTGAGCCGCGACTGACCGTCGATATCCACCTGCGCCAGCAGGATCTGGCGGCTGTAGCGCAGCAGCTCGTCGTCGCTCAGCACGGCAGGCGGCCCAGACTGATGCGCTCATGACCGCCGAGATCGCGGCGACTGCCGACATCGCTGAAGCCGCTGGCCGTGAGCAATTCACGCACTGCGCTGGCCTGGTCGTAGCCGTGTTCGAGCAGCAGCCAGCCACCGGCCATCAGGTGCTGGGGCGCCCGGGCAATGATCAGGCGCAGGTCGTCCAGGCCATCGGCACCGGCCACCAGTGCGCTGCTCGGCTCGAAACGCACGTCACCGGCACTCAGGTGCGGGTCTTCGCTGGCGATGTAGGGCGGGTTGCTGATGATCAGGTCGAAGCGCTCACCGCCGAGCGCGTCGAACCAATGGCTGGCGCGCACCTGCACGTTGGCCAGGTGCAGACGCTGGCGGTTACGCTCGGCCAAGGCCACGGCCTCCTCGACACGGTCCACGGCCGTCACCTGCCAGGCCGGACATTCGCTGGCCAGGGCCAAGGCGATGGCCCCGGTGCCGGTGCCCAGGTCCAGTACCTGCGCAGCGCTTGCCGGCAGCAACTCCAGCGCTGCCTCCACCAGCAGCTCGGTGTCAGGCCTAGGAATCAGGGTGTGGGGCGCCACTTCCAGATCGAGTTTCCAGAAACCCTGGTGACCCAGAATGTAGGCCACCGGCTCGCCGGCGCGGCGGCGCTCCAGCCAGGCAGCGTAGGTGTCGGCCGCCTCGCTGCTGACGATGCGCTCGGGCCAGGTGTGCAGGTAGCTGCGCGACTTGCCCAGGGCCGCAGACAACAGCAGTTCGGCGTCCAGACGCGCGCTGGAGGAGTCGGGCAACTGCGCGTTGCGCAGCAGGCTGGCGATGATGGTCATCAGTCCCCCAGGGCGGCCAGTTGATCGGCCTGGTATTCGGCGAGCAAGGGCTCGATCACGGCATCGACGCCGCCGGCGAGCACATCGTCCAGCGAATACAGCGTCAGGTTGATGCGGTGGTCGGTCACCCGGCCCTGTGGATAATTGTAGGTGCGGATACGCTCGGAGCGATCGCCCGAGCCGACCAGCAACTTGCGTTCGCTGGCGATGGCGTTCTGCGCGGCGCTGGTCTGCAGGTCATTGAGCTTGGCCGACAGCCAGGACAGGGCACGGGCACGGTTCTTGTGCTGGGATCGCTCTTCCTGGCACTCGACCACGATGCCGGTCGGCAGGTGCGTGATGCGAATGGCCGAGTCGGTCTTGTTGACGTGCTGACCGCCCGCGCCCGAGGCACGGTAGGTATCCACGCGCAGGTCGGCCGGGTTGATCTCGATCGCCGCCTGCTCGTCGGGCTCGGCGAGTACCGCCACGGTGCATGCCGAGGTGTGGATACGGCCCTGCGACTCGGTTTCCGGCACACGTTGCACGCGGTGCGCGCCGGACTCGAACTTGAGCTTGGCGTAGACGTTGTCGCCCTCGACGCGGGCGATGATCTCCTTGTAACCGCCGTGCTCGCCTTCGTTCTCCGACAGGATTTCCAGGCGCCAGCCGCGCTTTTCGGCGTAACGCGAGTACATGCGGAACAGGTCGCCGGAGAAGATGGCGGCCTCGTCACCGCCGGTCCCGGCGCGGATTTCCAGAAACACGTTGCGCCCGTCATTGGGGTCTTTGGGCAGCAGCATGCGCTGCAGTTGCGCCTCCAGGGCAAGCAGTTGTTCCTTGGCCTCGCGCACTTCCTCCACGGCCATTTCGCGCAGGTCAGGGTCGCTGTCCTTGAGCAGCGCCTGGGCGCCCTCCAGGTCGTCCTGCACCTTGCGCCAGGCGCTGTAGGCGACGAACACCGGCTCGACTTCGGCGTACTCACGGGAATAGGCGCGAAAGCGAGTCTGGTCGGAAATGACCTCGGCATCGCCCAGCAGGGCGGTGAGTTCTTCGAAGCGGTCCTGGAGAATCTCCAGTTTTTTCAGCAGCGACGCTTTCATTGCGGGGTCTTGTCCGTGGCGCCTTCGTGAAGGGCAAAGAGTTCCTGGGCCATGGCCAGCGCATCGACGCGGCCTTCGGCGGAGAGCTTCTTCAGTTGCACGCTGGGGGCGTGCAGAAGCTTGTTGGTCAGACCGCGAGCCAACTGGGCGAGCACCTCTTCGGGGTTGCCGCCGTTGGCCAGCAGGCGCTGGGCCTTGTGCAGTTCTTCGTCACGCAGGCGCTCGCTCTGCTGGCGGTAGGCCTTGAGCACGTCCACCGCCGCCAGCTCGCGCAGGCGCCCCATGAAATCCTCGGCGCCGACGCTCACCAGCTCTTCGGCAGCCTGGGCCGCGCCCTGGCGACTTTTGAGGTTTTCCGCGACCACTTCGTGCAAGTCGTCGACGGTGTACAGATAGACGTCGTCCAGATCGCCCACCTGCGCCTCGATGTCGCGCGGCACGGCGATGTCGACCATGAAGATCGGCTTGTGGCGGCGCTGCTTGAGCGCACTTTCCACCGCGCCTTTGCCGAGGATCGGCAACTGGCTGGCCGTGGAACTGATGACGATGTCGCTGTGGGCCAACTCCTGCGGAATGTCGGCCAGCAGCACCGCATGGGCGCCGAACTGTTCGGCCAGCAGGCTGGCGCGCTCCAGGGTGCGGTTGGCCACCACGATGCGCTTGACCCCCTGCTCGTGCAGGTGACGGGCGACCAGGGTGATGGTCTCGCCGGCGCCGATCAGCAGCGCCTGGCTGCGTCCGAGGTCGGCGAAGATCTGCTTGGCCAGGCTGACCGCCGCGAAGGCCACCGACACCGGGTTTTCGCCAATGGCGGTGTCGGTGCGCACCTGTTTGGCGGCGCTGAAGGTGGCCTGGAACAAACGCCCCAGCAGCGGACCGATGGTGCCGGCCTCACGCGCCACGGCATAGGCCGACTTCATCTGGCCGAGAATCTGCGGCTCGCCCAGCACCAACGAGTCGAGCCCGGACGCCACACGCATCATGTGCCGGACCGCGTCGTGCTCCTCGTGGATGTAGGCGCTGGCGCGCAGTTCGTCCAGGCTCAAGCGATGGTAGTGGGCCAGCCACTGCAACACGTCGTCGGCGCTGAGCTGATCCTGTTCTATATAGAGTTCGCTGCGGTTGCAGGTGGAGAGGATCGCCGCCTCGCGGCTGGCGGTCATTCGGCAGAGCTGCTGCAGGGCGTCGACCAGCTGCTCGGGCGTAAACGCCACGCGCTCGCGTACGTCGACCGAGGCAGTCTTATGGTTGATACCGAGGGCAAGAAAGGCCATGCAAGATCGCTGGTGGGGACGGGAAGCCGATAATTGTCCTACTTCGCAGGATTCAGGACAACCACCGTTCGCTATCGCGACCATGACCATCGTCTATAGACAGCTCACCCGATGACAGCCGCGTACGAGACCGGTCGCCGAACGTCCCGGGCCCGGCACGGTCACACACTACGCAGGTGGGTTTGCCCCCACGCTTGTGTCATCATGCTCCGACCGCCGGTTAGTCCTCCAAAGCCCCTATGAACAGATCCTACGCATTGCTGCTTGCCTTCGCCCTGCTCCAGGGCTGCCAGAGCCTGGTCCCGCACAAGAGCGAGGAACAGCCGGCCGTTGCCGAGGCCGACAAGCCCGAAGCCAAACCGCCGGTGGTCTATGGATCGTTCAAGCCCGATACCCTCTACAGCCTGTTGGTGGCCGAGCTCGCTGGCCAGCGCAACCGCTTCGACATCGCCCTGGCCAACTATGTCGACCAGGCGCAGAAGACCCAGGACCCCGGTGTTTCCGAACGTGCCTACCGCATCGCCGAGTACCTCGGCGCCGACGAGCCGGCCCTGGACACCGCACTGATCTGGGCACGCAACGACCCACAGAACCTCGACGCGCAGCGCGCCGCGGCCATCCAACTGGCCCGCGCCGGACGCTATGACGACTCCATGGCCTACATGGAGAAGGTACTTCAGGGCCAGGGCGACACCCATTTCGATTTCCTCGCGCTCTCGGCCGCCGAAACCGACCAGGCGACCCGCGACGGTCTGCTCAAGAGCTTCGATCGTCTGCTGGTGAAGTACCCGGACAACGGTCAACTGGTGTTCGGCAAGGCCTTGCTGCTCAACCAGGACGACAAGACCGAACAGGCGCTCGACCTGCTGGAACAGCACCCGCCGCGCAACGGCGAAATCGCGCCGATCCTGCTGCGCGCACGCCTGCTGCAAACCCTCGAGCGCGGCGACGAAGCGCTGCCGCTGCTGCGCACGGCGATCCGCGACAACCCCGAGGACAAGCGCCTGCGCATCACCTACGCGCGCACGCTGGTCGAGCAGAACCACATCAGCGAAGCCAAGGCCGAGTTCGAGAACCTGCTGCAGCAGTACCCCGATGACGACGAACTGCGTTATTCGCTGGCACTGGTGAGCATGGAGAACAAGGACTGGGATGAAGCCGAAGGCTACCTGCAGGAAATGGTCGAGCGCGACAGCAACGTCGACGCCGCGCACCTGAACCTGGGACGCATCCGCGAAGAACGCAACCTGCCGGCAGCCGCCCTGCGCGAATATGCGCTGGTAGGTCCTGGCCCGGATTACCTGCCCGCGCAACTGCGCCAGGCCGACATCCTCATCGCCAACGGCCGCAGCGCCGAGGCCTCGCGTCACCTGGCCGAAGCCCGTGAAGCACAGCCCGACTACGCGATCCAGTTGTACCTGATCGAAGCCGAGACCCTGGGCAACAATGGCCAGGAAGACCAGGCCGACCAGGTGCTGCAGCAGGCGATCAAGCGTTACCCCGATGACCTCAACCTGCTCTACACCCGCGCCATGCTGGCGGAAAAGCGCGACGACATCGTGCAGATGGAGCAGGACTTGCGCGCCATCATCACCCGCGAGCCGGAAAACGCCATGGCCCTCAATGCCCTGGGCTACACCCTCGCCGACCGCACCACCCGTTACGGCGAAGCCAAGGCGCTGATCGAGAAGGCCAGCCAGATCACCCCCGATGACCCCGCCGTGCTCGACAGCTTGGGCTGGGTCAATTATCGCCTCGGCCATCTGGACGAGGCCGAGCGCCTGCTGCGCCAGGCCCTCGAGCGCCTGCCCGACCCCGAAGTGGCCGCCCACCTGGGCGAAGTGCTGTGGGCCAATGGCAAGCGCCGCGAGGCCCGCCAGGTGTGGGCCAAGGCCTTCGCCGAGCAGCCCGACAACCCCATTCTGCGCAAGACCGTCCTGCGCCTGACCGGATCCGAGACCCTCTGAACCATGCCTGTGCGTCATCTTCTTACCTTCGCCCTCATCGCCCTGCTGGCCGGCTGTGCCGGCATGGGCTCCCGTGAAGCCGTGCAGGGCAAGGGCAGCCCGCAACTGTGGCGCGAGCACAAGCAGCAGTTGAGCAGCCTCGACGGCTGGCAGATCAACGGCAAGGTCGGCATCCGCGCCCCGCGCGACTCTGGCAGCGGCACGCTGTTCTGGCTGCAGCGCCAGGACTACTACGACATTCGCCTGGCCGGCCCGCTGGGCCGTGGCGCCGCGCGCCTGACCGGGCGACCCGGCGGCGTGGTACTGGAAGTGGCCAACCAGGGCCGCTACGAGGCCACCAGTCCCGAAGCCCTGCTCGAAGAACAACTCGGCTGGCGCCTGCCGGTGTCGCACCTGGTGTGGTGGGTACGTGGCCTGCCGGCCCCCGATAGCAAGAGCCAGCTCACCCTCGATGGCGACAGCCGCCTGGCGCGTCTGACCCAGGATGGCTGGGAGGTGGAGTACCTGAGCTACAGCGAGCAGAACGGCTACTGGCTGCCCGAGCGCCTCAAGCTGCACGGCGAGAACATCGATGTGACCTTGGTGATCAAGGACTGGCAGCCGCGTCAGCTGGGGCACTGAACCGATGTCCCGACTCACCCTGCCCGCCCCGGCCAAGCTCAACCTGTGGCTGCACATCACCGGGCGTCGCGCCGATGGCTATCACGAACTGGAAACCGTATTCCAGTTCCTCGACCACGCTGACGAATTGACCTTCGAGCGGCGTGATGACGGCCAGATCCGCCTGCACACCGCCATCGACCACGTGCCCCACGACAGCAACCTGATCGTGCGCGCCGCCCGCGCGCTGCAAGCGCAGTCCGGCTGCGGCCTGGGCGCCGATATCTGGCTGGACAAGGTTCTGCCCATGGGCGGCGGCATCGGTGGCGGCAGTTCCGATGCCGCCACTACCCTTCTAGCCCTGCACCATCTCTGGCAGCTCGATTGGAGCGTTGATCGTCTGGCTGCCCTCGGCCTGACCCTGGGCGCCGATGTGCCGGTGTTCGTCCGTGGGCACGCGGCCTTCGCCCAGGGCGTGGGCGAGCAGCTCACACCGGTCGATCCGCCCGAGCCTTGGTATGTGGTGTTGGTGCCGCAAGTGTCTGTCAGCACAGCGGAAATTTTTTCGCATCCAGAGTTGACACGTGATTCCCTCCCCCTTAAGATGCGCCCCGTTCCCGAGGGAAACAGTCGAAATGACTGCCAACCGGTGGTAGAGCAACGGTATCCAGAAGTTCGCAATGCGCTGAATTCACTGGGTAAATTCACCGAAGCTCGAATGACCGGCACTGGAAGTTGTGTGTTTGGGGCCTTCCCAAGCAAAGCCGAAGCTGGTAGAGTTCTGGCCCTTCTTTCAGCGACCCAAGCAGGGTTTGTGGCAAAGGGAAGCAACGTTTCGATGTTGCATCGCAAGCTGCAGAGTCTGATCAAGAAGTCGAGCGCATAAGCGTTCGCAGCAACAGATACAGGGGCGTCGCCAAGCGGTAAGGCAGCAGGTTTTGATCCTGCCATGCGTTGGTTCGAATCCAGCCGCCCCTGCCATTTTCCTTATACTCATCCAGGTTACCCTCAGCCTTCAGGTACTGCGCGTGTCCAAGATGATGGTCTTCACGGGGAATGCCAACCCCGATCTGGCTCGGCGTGTCGTACGTCAGCTGCATATCCCACTGGGTGATGTTTCTGTCGGCAAGTTCTCCGACGGCGAAATCAGCACTGAGATTAATGAGAACGTCCGCGGTAAGGACGTGTTTATCATTCAGCCGACCTGCGCCCCGACCAACGATAATCTGATGGAACTGGTAGTGATGGCCGACGCCTTCCGCCGCTCCTCAGCTTCGCGAATCACCGCCGTGATTCCCTACTTCGGATACGCCCGCCAGGACCGTCGTCCGCGTTCGGCACGTGTAGCCATCAGCGCCAAAGTGGTCGCTGACATGCTCACTGTCGTGGGTATCGACCGTGTACTCACCGTCGACCTGCACGCAGACCAGATCCAGGGGTTCTTCGATATCCCCGTCGACAACATCTACGGCTCGCCCGTACTGGTCGACGACATCGAAGACCAGCGTTTCGATAACCTCATGATCGTTTCCCCCGACATCGGTGGCGTTGTGCGTGCGCGCGCCGTGGCCAAGTCGCTGGGCGTCGATCTGGGGATCATCGACAAACGCCGCGAGAAAGCGAACCACTCCGAGGTGATGCATATCATCGGCGACGTCGAGGGACGCACCTGCATCCTGGTAGACGACATGGTCGACACCGCCGGCACCCTGTGCCACGCGGCCAAGGCCCTGAAAGACCACGGCGCTGCCAAGGTCTACGCCTATTGCACTCACCCGGTACTGTCGGGTCGTGCGATCGAGAACATCGAGAAGTCGGTACTCGACGAGCTGGTGGTGACCAACACCATCCCGCTGTCTGCCGCTGCTCAGGCCTGTGACCGTATCCGCCAATTGGATATCGCACCGGTCGTCGCTGAAGCGGTCCGCCGCATCAGCAACGAAGAATCGATCAGCGCGATGTTCCGCTAAGCGGAACGCACGCTGACGAAAAGCGCCCCGCCCCAACACCCGTTGTTGGGGCGGGGCTTTTTTGCCATCCCCGTTGACGCTGGTCGCAAACGTCCTCGGGGGGCTATTTTGGAGAAACACAATGAACGAATTCACCCTGAACGCCCAAGCGCGTACTGACCTGGGGAAAGGTGCGAGCCGCCGCCTGCGTCACTCGCTGAGCATCCCTGCCGTTGTCTACGGTGGTAACAAGGACGCCGAGTCCCTGACCATCCTGACCAAGGAAATTACCAAGCTGTTCGAAAACGAGGCTGCCTTCAGCCACGTTCTGGAACTGAACGTCGACGGCAAGAAGCAGAACGTCCTGGTCAAGGCCCTGCAGCGTCACCCAGCCAAAGGCTTCATCATGCACGCCGACTTCGTCCGCGTCGTGGCTGGCCAGAAGCTGACTGCCAAGGTCCCGGTTCACTTCATCGGCGAAGAAGCGCCGGTCAAGAAAGGCGGTGAAGTCTCCCACGTAGAAAACGAAATCGAAGTTTCCTGCGAAGCGAAAGACCTGCCTGAGTTCATCGAAGTCGACCTGGCCAACGCTGAAATCGGCACCATCATCCACCTGTCCGACCTGAAAGCGCCGAAAGGCGTTGAATTCGTCGCACTGGCCCACGGTGATGACAAGGCTATCGCCAACGTTCACGCACCACGCGTGTCCGCTGAAGCCGAAGAAGAAGGCGCTGCCGAGTAATCCACTCGCGCGCCGGTGTCGGTCGGGTTACAGTGCCGCGCGCCCTGTAACCCCGCCACTCCAAGGAAGAGTCCCTGACGTGACCGCCATCCAGTTGATCGTCGGCCTGGGTAACCCCGGCCCCGAATACGAACAGACCCGGCATAACGCAGGGGCTCTTTTCGTTGAACGCCTTGCCAGCGCCCAGCGCGTGTCGCTGACCGTCGACAAGAAATATTTCGGCCTGACGGCTAAGTTCAGCCATCAAGGCCAAGACGTTCGCCTGCTCATCCCCACCACCTACATGAATCGCAGCGGCCAGTCCGTGGCGGCTCTGGCGAATTTCTTCCGCATCAAGCCGGAAGCGATCCTGGTGGCGCATGACGAACTCGACCTGCCCCCAGGCGTCGCCAAGCTCAAGCGCGGCGGTGGCCACGGCGGGCATAACGGCCTGCGCGACATCATCGCGCAGCTCGGCAACCAGAACGACTTCCACCGCCTGCGGCTTGGCATCGGCCACCCGGGCGATGCAAAACTGGTTTCCAACTTCGTCCTGGGCCGCGCGCCGCGCGCCGAGCAGGACAAGCTCGACACCAGCATCGATTTTGCCCTCGGCGTGCTGCCGGACGTCCTGGCCGGCGACTTCGCCAAGGCCATGCGCGAGCTGCACAGCCAGAAGGCCTGACTCTCTAGAAAGGGGAATTCCCATGGGTTTCAATTGCGGCATCGTCGGCCTGCCCAACGTCGGCAAGTCCACCCTGTTCAACGCCCTGACCAAATCCGGTATCGCGGCGGAGAACTTCCCTTTCTGCACCATCGAGCCGAACAGCGGCATCGTGCCCATGCCCGACGCCCGCCTGGCGGCGCTGGCCGAGATCGTCAAGCCCAACCGCATCCTGCCGACCACCATGGAGTTCGTCGACATCGCCGGCCTGGTCGCCGGGGCCTCCAAGGGTGAAGGCCTGGGCAACAAGTTCCTGGCCAACATCCGCGAGACCGACGCCATCGCTCACGTGGTGCGCTGCTTCGAAGACGAGAACGTGATTCACGTTTCCAACAGCGTCGACCCCAAGCGCGACATCGAGATCATCGACCTGGAACTGATCTTCGCCGACCTCGACAGCTGCGAGAAACAGTTGCAGAAAGTCGCGCGCAACGCCAAGGGCGGCGACAAGGAAGCCCTGGCGCAGAAAGCCATCCTCGAGCAATTGATCCCGCACTTCACCGAAGGCAAGCCCGCGCGCAGCCTGATGAAGCACATGAGCGCCGATGAAAAGGCCGTGGTGCGTGGCTTCCACCTGCTGACCAGCAAGCCGGTGATGTACATCGCCAACGTGGCCGAAGACGGCTTCGACAACAACCCGCATCTGGATGTGGTCAAGGCCATCGCCGAGGAAGAAGGCGCGGTGGTGGTGCCGGTGTGCAACAAGATCGAAGCCGAGATCGCCGAGCTCGACGACGGCGAAGAGAAGGACATGTTCCTCGAAGCCCTGGGCCTGGAAGAGCCCGGCCTGAACCGGGTGATCCGCGCTGGCTACGAGCTGCTCAACCTGCAGACCTACTTCACCGCTGGCGTGCAGGAAGTTCGCGCCTGGACCGTGCGCGTCGGCGCTACCGCCCCGCAGGCTGCCGGCGTGATCCACACCGACTTCGAGAAAGGCTTCATCCGCGCCGAAGTGGTTGCCTATGACGACTTCATCCAGTTCAAGGGTGAAGCCGGTGCCAAGGAAGCCGGTAAATGGCGCCTGGAAGGCAAGGACTACATCGTCAAAGATGGCGACGTGATGCACTTCCGCTTCAACGTATAATGATCGCTCATTGACAACCCACCATCGTGCGCCGACCTCTGGACACGATGGTGGGTCGTCAATTCGTAAAGTGCTAGCCCGGGCTCATCTCGGGTGGCGCTTTCCAGAAGGCTTACAGGGCTCACCTGAAGTCCACCCCCTCCCCCCCCCCCCTCACCCCGCCCTTTACCCACGCCTGCAACTGCCCCCTGAAGTTGAGCGGTGCTGCGATTTCTCACACCCAGTGCGCGTGAGCATGGCGCTTCTGCTGCGTGAAGAGGTGCACCTGCACGCTCAGGCACTTGATTGGATTTGTGCGGATCGCTCAGAATCCGGCCGCAACTTCTTTCCCTTGCTGCGGCGCCTCGAACACTAACTACCGACAGTGATAAGTGGCATTCACGTTCTGTGAACAGTGGCCGATACTCCAGTTGAACCAATCCAGACCTTTGACAGGGATGTACCGCAATGAAGCAGGCAATGTGGTGGGCGGCGTTGGCTTTGATGTCAGGTGGTGCACAGGCCGCAACCGAAGGCGACCCGTTGCTCGAGAGCGCCGCCTCCAACAGCGGCAGCGAAGTCCGCGGTGTGCTGCGCGCCCGTTCCCAGGCCGTGCTGGCCAGCGAGTTGTCCGGTCGGGTCACCGAGATTCCCTATAGCGAAGGCCAGTCGTTCCGCAAGGGCGATATGCTGGTGCGCTTCGACTGCAGTGCCTACCAGGCCCAGGCTAACGCTTCAGGCGCCGCTGTGCGCGCTGCCCGTGAAGAGCTACGCAACAAGCAGCAACTGGCCGCGCTGAATTCGGTCGGCAAGTTCGAGGTATCCCTGGCCGAAGCGCGCCAAGCCCAGGCTCAGGCCGAGGCTCAGGTCTATCAGGTGCAGGTGCAGCGTTGCCAGGTCAAGGCGCCTTATGACGGCCAGGTGGTGCAGCGTCGGGTCCAGGCCCACGAGAGCGTGGCCAGTGGCGCGCCGCTGCTGGAGATCGTCGACAATCGCTCCCTGGAAATCCATCTGCTGGTGCCGTCGAGCTGGTTGGGCAAGCTCAAGCCGGATCAGACCTTCAGCTTCGTCCCCGATGAAACCGGCAAGCCGATCGATGCAGTGGTCAAGCGCCTGGGGGCACGCATCGACGAAGGCAGCCAGACCCTGCTGCTGATCGCCAGTGTTCCAGCCAATACCCCTGGCCTGCTGTCCGGCATGAGCGGGACTGCGCACTTTGCGCAGAGCAAATGAACGCTCCCGTTCCCGGCGCACTCGAGCAACTGCTGGCCCAGTACCTGAAGCTGGAGCGCCAGGCTCGATCTGCGCCCTCAGTGCAAGAGCTGGCGTTCAGCATGGTCAACGACAGCCAGGCGCTGTTCGGCTATCGCCATGGCGCGCTGTTGATCACCGGCAAGGTTCGCGCCCTGACCGGCGTCAGTGCGGTTGAGCCGAATGCGCCATTCGTGGTGTTCATCGAGCGCGCCGCCAAGGTATTGGCCGCCAGCCAACGCTTTGCACTGCCGGGCGTGGTGCCCCCGCAGGACCTGGATCAGGCCTGCCGTGATGACTGGCAGGCGCTGTCGGCGCCCCATGCCTTCTGGCTGCCGTTGAAGGACCGCCAGGGCGAAGTATTCGGTGGCCTCTGGCTGGCCCGCGACATGCCGTGGAACGATGCCGAGCAGGCCCTGCTGGCGCAACTCGGCGACTGCTACAGCCACGCCTGGCGTGCGCTGCAGCCAGGCAAGCCGTGGCGCCTGCGCTGGCCGGCGCGGACCCGCTGGGCACTGGCCGCTGCGCTGCTGCTGGTACTGCTGGTGCCCGTGCGCCAGTCGGTGCTGGCACCGGCCGAGGTTGCGCCGCGCAACGGCCAGGTGATCGCCGCGCCGCTGGACGGTGTGGTGGCCGAGGTCCTGGTCAAGCCCAACCAGTCAGTCAAGGCCGGTGAGGTGCTGGTGCGTTTCGACGCCACCACCCTCAAGGCTCAGGCCGATGTCGCCCAGCGCACCCTTGGCGTCGCCGAGGCCGAGCTCAAGGCCAATACCCAGCGCGCCTTTTCCGATGCCGACTCCAGTGCCCGTCTCGATCTGTTGGCGGCCCGGGTCGAACAGAAACGCGCCGAGCGTGATTACGCCCGTAACCTGCTGGCGCGCAGCGAGGTGCGCGCCGAGCGCGATGGCATTGCCGTGTTCGCCGATGCTCAGCGCTTTGTCGGCAAACCGATGCGCACGGGCGAGCGCCTGATGGAAATTGCCGATCCGGCCCAGGCCGAATTGCGCATCGAACTGCCGGTAGCCGATGCCATCGGCCTGGAGAGGGGCGCCGAAGTGGCGCTGTTTCTCGACAGCGATCCGTTGAACCGACACAACGCAGTGCTTGAGCGCGCGGCCTACCAGGCGCAGAACACCCCGGCCGGGCAATTGGCCTATCGGCTCGACGCCCGCTTCGAAAACGCACCGCCGCGGATCGGCCTGCGTGGCACCGCCAAAGTCTTCGGTGACCGTGCCCCGCTGGCCCTGTACCTGTTGCGCCGGCCCTTGGCGGCCTTGCGCCAGGCGGTGGGCCTGTGAGGTTGCCGGCACTGCGTCCCGACCTGCAGCTCTCGGCAGGTGCGCCGGGGCTCGACGGTTCCCCCAGCTGGACCCTCGCCGATCCCCTGCGCGGGCGCTTTTTCAAGCTCGGCACGCCTGCCATGCGCTTGCTGCGCCATTGGGCGCTGGGCGATCCGCAGCGGGTGCTGAACGCCGCCAACGCCGAGCCGGGTGCACCCTTGACCGGGGCGGCGGTGGAGGAGTTGCTGCGTTTTCTGCGTGGCAATGATCTGGTCAGTGCCGTGGATGAAGAGCAGCGCGCCAGTTACACCGCCAAGGCTGCTGCCCAGCGGCAGGGTCTCTGGACCCAAGTCCTGCACAAATACCTGTTCTTCCGCATTCCCCTGTGGCGTCCGGACACTTTCCTCAATCGCACCTGGCCCTGGCTCGAACGCCATGGCGGCAACCTGTTGCGCTATGGCCTACCGAGCGTGCTGCTGCTCGGTCTGTTCCTGGTGATGCGCGACTGGGAGCACTTCCTGGCGACCTTCCCCCATCTGCTTAGCCTGGGCGGCATGGCTGCGTTCGCTATCGCCTTGGGCTTTGCCAAGCTGTGTCACGAGTTCGGCCATGCCTACATGGCCAAGCGCGCCGGCTGTCGGGTGCCGAGCATGGGCGTGGCGTTCATGGTCCTGCTGCCGATGCTCTACACCGACGTCAGCGACGCCTGGCGCGTGCAGGACCGCCGTACCCGCGTGCTGATCGGTGCCGGTGGTGTGCTCGCTGAATTGATCCTGGCCTGTATCGCCTTGCTGGCCTGGTCGTTGCTGCCGGACGGGGCTGGGCGCACGGCCGCCTTCATGCTCGCCAGCGCGACCTGGATTACCACCCTGGCGATCAACGTCAATCCGCTGATGCGTTTCGATGGCTACTTCCTGCTCAGCGACCTGTGGGGCGTCGACAATCTGCAGGGGCGCGGCTTTGCCCTGGGCCGCTGGCACTTGCGCGAAAAACTCTTCAGCTACGGCGAACCGATGCCCGAGCGCTGGTCGCCGAAGCTGCGCCGGCGCCTGCTGTGCTGGAGCTACGCCTCGTGGATCTGGCGGGCGGTGCTGTTCTTCGGCATCGCCCTGGCGGTCTATCACCTGTTCTTCAAGGTGCTCGGCATTTTCCTGATGATGGTCGAGCTGGTCTGGTTCATCGGCCTGCCGATCTGGCGCGAATGGCAGCACTGGTGGCAGCACCGGGACAAGGCCCAGCCACGCAAGGTGCTGTTCGTCGGCCTCGGCCTGACCTTACTGCTGGCCCTGCTGGTAGTGCCATGGCGCAGCGGCGTGGAAGTGCCGGCAATGCTCGAAGCGTCCCGTTTCAGCGCCTTGCATGCGCCGGCGGCGGCGCGGATTCGCGAGGTACGGGTCAAGGACGGTGAACGGGTCGAGGCCAATCAGGTGCTGATGACCCTGGAATCACCCGACCTCGAGGCGCGCATAGGCATTGGCCGACGCGAGATCGAGATCCTCCAGTTGCAGTTGCGCCGCCAGTCCGGACGCAGCGAAACCGCCGCCGACAGCGGCATTCTCGAACAGCGCCTGGCTGAAGCTCTGGCGGAGTACCGCGGCTTGGCGGCCCAACGCGAGCGCCTGGTGTTGCGCGCGCCCCATGCCGGCACCGTACGCGACCTGGCGGACAACCTGGCGCCCGGCCGCTGGGTCAGTGCCGAACTGCCGCTGGCGCAAATCGCCGACGCGGGCCTGCGCCTGCGCGGATACGTGGCCGAAGCCGATCTGTGGCGAGTGGCACCGGGCACCGTCGGGCATTTCGTCGCCGATGACGTATTGCGCGATTCCTTGCCGGTGACCCTGGATTCACTGGACGCCACTGGCGTGGCCTCTATCGATCAGGAAGCGCTGATTTCCGACCATCACGGCCCGATTGCGACCCGTCGTGACGATGAGAAGCGGGCGAAGCCGTTGCAGGCGCACTATGGCGCGCAGTTCACGCTCGGAAACAGTGCGCAAAAACCCATTTCGCACCCGATACGCGGCCTGGTCGTCCTTGACGGCAAGCGCGAATCGCTGCTGTGCGCAGCGTGGCGACGTATGGCAGCGATCGGCGTTAGAGAAAGTGGATTTTAGTCGTGCGGTTGTAAGACAGCTGCGGTAATCTAATGTCAATGCGCCATGCAAGTTGGCGCCATGCGACGCAGCATGAAAAGTTAGTTTGCTAAGTTATTAATCGGCGTATTCAACAGGGATGTTCGCATTGATGATAAAGGACGCCGTGACCCTCCGTGCCCTGCATCCAGGCGACAGGGCTTTTATCGAACGTTTGTTTGCCGGGTCGCGTGCCGAGGAGATGTCCCACACCGGCTGGCCCGCCGAGCAGATCGCGGCTTTTCTCAGCCAACAATTCAATGCTCAGCATACTTACTATCAGGCCCATTATTCCGATGGGGAATTATTGATCATAGAACTTTATGGCCAGCCTATTGGCCGTCTCTATATGTTCTGGGGGCCGACCACTCTCAATCTGATCGATATAACCCTGCTGCCCGAATTCCAGGGGCGGGGTATCGGCTCCACCCTGATCGAAGCGCAATTGCGCCGAGCGGATGAACAGGGGCTCAAGGTCGAACTGTTCGTCGAATACTTCAATCCGGCACAGCGGCTGTATGGCCGGCTGGGCTTTCATGTCTGTGGCGATTCCGGCGTGTATCTGAAACTGCGCCGCGACGCCCGCACCGATACAAGGAAAGTCTCATGAACGCGCCCGTGCACGACGCCATACCCAGCCGTCAGGAACTGCTCGACGCCGATCCCGAAGGCTTCGTGCTGCAGATCGCCCACGATCATGGCCTGCGGGTCAGCCTGCTGGAGGTGCGCGAGGGTATCGCCATGAACGAGCACTACGAGTGTTATTCGCTGGTGCTGGCCTTGCCTCACGGGGTCGTGCTGCCGCAAGCGGTGTTCAACCTGTACGGCCCTGGCCGTGCGCAGCCCTGGGCCTTGCTGATGAGCCCGATGCGCCCCGAAGCCGACGGCCGCCATGTACTTGAAGCGGTTATTCATCGCGACCGCGTTGCGGTTGCCGATGCGCCTTGATTCGCAGTTCAACCAACCACGCAAGTCAACATAAGGAAGAGTCCGATGGCTGATCCCTATCTCGGTGAAATCAGGATGGCAGGGTTCGATTTCGCCCCGTACGGCTGGTCGCTGTGCGCAGGCCAGGTGGTACCGGTGAGTCAGAACAATGCATTGTTCGCTCTGCTGGGTACCCAGTTCGGGGGCAACGGCGCTACTACCTTCGCGCTGCCGGATCTGCGTAGCCGCGCGCCGGTGGGCCAGGGCCAGGGCCCTGGCCTGTCGAACTACCAAATGGGCGAGCAAGGCGGCAGCGAGTCGGTGACCCAGTTGTCGAGCAATATGCCGGCCCACACACACGTGCTGAACATGTTCACCAGCAGCACCCTCGCGGCAACCTCGACCGCCCAAGTGGTGAATGCCGATGCCACCAGCGTTGTGCCCATTTCCGGCGGCTGCCTGGGCATCCCCAACGATGGCGCTGGCACCACCTACCAGTTGTTCCACAGCGGTAACGACAACAGTGGCAATCCACTGCCTCGCGTCAACCTGGCGCCACAGCCGGTGGCCCTGACCGGTGGCGTGTCGGTAACCGGTACTGCGACAGTTGCCGGCGGCAACATGCCGTCTTCGATACTCAGTCCCTTTATCACAGTGAACTTCATCATTGCGATGCAGGGCATTTTCCCGACTCGCAATTAACGGCAACATCCGGCGGTGCCCCTGGGTACCGCCACTTTTTTGATCGCATGGCCCCAGCGGGCGATGCGGTAACCACCAAGAGGTGCACCATGAAATTCATCGAACGGTTCTCGCGCAAGTCCGCCCAGCAGCCCCAGCCCGTTGATCCCGCGCAGGCTCCGCTGCTGATGGCCCTTGAACCGCGGATCATGTTCGATGCGTCCGTGGGCGTGGTCGCCCAGGATGCTGCGGCGCAGACCACTGCCGACGCGGCCAAGGACAGCACCTCCAGCACTGAAACCAGCCAGGCTCCGGCCGCTTCCGGCGAAACCGCGAGCCAGCAGCAGGGCACCCAGCGCCATGAAGTGGTGTTCGTCGATGGTCAGGTCAACAATATCGGGCAACTGCTCGAAGGCTTGCCGGCCACCGCCGAAGTGGTGGTCCTCGATCCGGACAAGGACGGCCTGCAGCAGATGGCCGACTACCTCAAGGGCCGCGAGAACCTCGATGCCATCCACCTGTTGTCTCATGGCGCCGACGGTACCGTCCAACTGGGCAATGTCTGGCTGGCCAGCAACAACCTCGCCGAACATCGTGCGGCACTGGAGAGCATCGGTGCCGCGCTCAAGGCCGACGGCGACCTGATGATCTACGGCTGCGATGTGGGCCAGGGCGACAAAGGCCAGGCCTTCATCGACCAGTTGGGCGCGATTACCGGTGCCGACGTTGCTGCCTCGGCGGATGACACCGGGTCTGCGGCGCTAGGCGGCAACTGGACCCTCGAACGCAGCAGCGGCGCCATCGAGACCGCTGCGCTGAACGTCAGCGGCTACGACAGCCTGATGGTTTCAAGTTACTCGGGCGGCACGGTGGCCAGCGCGCCGGTACTGGGTGCTTCCGGCAACCTGATGAAGTACGTGGTCGGCGACTTCAACGGTGATGGCCGCGCCGATATTCTCTATCAGGCCAGCGGTGCCAACGGCCTCTGGTACTACGCCGAGAGCAACGCGAACGGTACGTTCACCACCTACGACCAAAGCAACTCGATGTTCAACGGTCTGGCCCTGGGTGATGCGTCCACTGGCGGGATCAACTTCCATGCCGCGGACTTCAACGGCGACGGTCGCATCGACCTGCTGGCTGCGCCGCTGAGCGGCCCGACTATGAAGCTCTATCTCAACAACGGCAGCGGTTTCACCAGCCAGGATGTGACCGGGCCTGCCTTTGGCGTTCGGACCCTGGTGGGCGATTACAACGGCGACGGCGCCCTCGATATTCTCTACCAGACCAGCGGGACCGGCTCGAGTTGGGCGGTGGCGATGAACAATGGCGGCAGCACACCCACCTTCACCACCCTGACCAGCGCCGATAGCGCCTGGCCCTTCGGCGGCATCACGCTGCCGGACTTCAACGCCTATAACTACAAGGCGGCAGACGTGGACGGCGACGGTTATACCGACCTCCTTTACGTCGCGGCCGGCGCGCAGATGAAGTATTTGCGCAACAACCACGGCACCTTCGTCGACATGACCAGCTCTGCCGGCCTGCCGACCGTGGCCGTGACCCGGGCGATCGTGGCCGACTTCGATGGCGATGGCGATGCTGACATCCTTTACCAGACCGGTAACAACGGTTCGCTGTTCCGCTACGTGCGCAACGACAACGGTACCTTCGTCGATGTGGACCAGAGCAGCTCGCCGTTCGCCAACGTGGTCCTGCCCGACATCTCTGCGCAGCAGTTCCGTGTCGGCGACTTCGACGGCGATGGCGACCTCGACCTGATATCCACCTCGGCCACGGCCAACAGCACCAAGATCTTTTACCAGAGCGGCGGCCTGCCCAAACTGGTCAGTTCAACCCCGGCCGACGACAGCCTGACCGTCAGCCCAAACGCCAACATCACCCTGACCTTTGACCAGTCGGTGACCAAGGGCACGGGCAACATCTACATCGTGCGCACCAGCGACAACCAGGTCATCCAGACCATCGACGTGACCACCGCCAGCGTCACCGGCAGCGGCACCACCTGGACCATCGACCCACCAGCCGACATGGTCGCCGGGGTGGCCTATGCCGTACGCATCGACAACAAGACCTTCGCCAATGCCAACGGCCAGGTGTACAAGGGCATCCGCGACAACACCTCGCTGAACTTCACCGTCGCCGCAGTGGCCGCGCCGGTGATCGGCAACCTCAATGGCGACTCCGTCAGCTACGTCGAGGACAGCGCCTACGTGCTGCTCGACTCCGGTGGCAACGCGACAGTCAGCGACGCCGACTCGGTCAACTTCAGCGGCGGCAAGATGACCGTGCAGATCACGGCCGGCGGTACCGCTGCCCAGGACGTGCTGTTCATCCGCGACGAAGTCGCCGGGGCCAACAAGATCATCCTTTCCGGCGCTTCGATCATGTACAACGGCCTGGTGATCGGTACCTTCACCGGCGGCAGCAACGGCAACCCGCTGGTGATCACCTTCACCAGCAATGCCAACCCGACCACGGTCGGCGCCCTGGTGCATAACCTGGCCTACCGCAATTCAAACACCACCGAACCGTCGACCACGCAGCGCAGCGTATCGATCAGCATGGATGACGGCGCCGGCGGCAACAGCACAGCGTCCGTGGTCACCCTCGATGTGCTGCCGGTCAACGACACGCCGGTGGTCAACGCCAGCGCCACCAACCCGACCTACACCGAGAACACCTCGGCGGTACAGCTGTTCAGCGGCGCGACGATCAACACGGTCGAGTCCGGGCAGAAAGTGGCCCAGATCACCTTCACCGTCAGCGGCGTGGCCAACGGCGCCGCCGAGAAACTGGTGATCGACGGCAGCGACATTACCCTGGTCAACGGCACCAGCGTGGTGACCAGCAACAACGGCACGGTGGTCACGGTCTCGGTGACCAGCGGCACCGCCAGCGTCACCCTCAGCAGCGGCGCAGGCCTGGACGTGGCGACGGCGCAGACCATTCTCAACAGCATGGCCTATCGCAACGACAGCGAGAGCCCGAACACCGCCAACCGGGTGGTGACCCTCAATACCGTGAGTGATGACGGCGGCTCGGCGAATGGCGGCCTGCCTACCGCAGCCATCGGCATCTCCAGCACCGTGACCGTGGTCGGTATCAACGATGCGCCGGTCCTCGCCGGCGGGCCCTACAGCCTGCCCAGCATCAACGAGGACACGACCAGCAGCGGCATGCGGATCTCGACCCTGCTGACCAACTACACCCTGGTCGACCCCGATGTCGGTGCCCTGCGCGGTATCGCGGTGATCACCAAGTCCGGCAACGGCCTCTGGCAGTACTCCACCGACAACGCCAACTGGACCGACTTCGGTGCCGTATCCAGCACCAGCGCGTTGCTGCTGGGTTCCACCACCTATGTTCGCTACGTCCCTGATGGCGCCAACGGCGAGACGGCCAGCCTGACCTTCCGTGCCTGGGACCAGACTATCGGCAGCGCCTCGGTCAACGGCATCCGCGGCACCGCGGACACCAGCAGTAACGGCGGCACCACGGCGTTCTCCACCGCCACTGCGCTGGCCAACCAGCCGGTGACCTCGGTCAACGACGCGCCGGTCATGACCGGCGTATTGCCGATCCTGACCGGGATCACCGACACCTCGATCAACAACGCGGGCAACTCGGTCAGTTCGCTGATCGGCGGCATTACCGATGTCGATACTGGTGCGGTAAAGGGGATAGCCATCACCGGACTGACCGGCACCTATGGCAAATGGCAATACAGCCTCGATAACGGCAGCAGTTGGAGCGATGTCGGCGGGGTCTCGACTGCCACGGCGCTGATCCTGAATGTGAACAACAGGGTGCGCTTCGTCCCGGATGGCATCCACGGCGAAACCGCGACCCTCATCTACAAGGCCTGGGACCAGACCGGCGGCACCGCTGGCCTCGAAGGCACCAAGCGCGACACCAGCATTTCCGGCGGTACTTCGGCCTACTCCACGGGTACCGACACCGCCAGTGTGGTGGTCACGGCGATCAACGACGCTCCGGTGGTTACCGTGAGCGGCGGAGCAGCATCCTGGATCGAGGGCAACAACGTCGCCTCCACCCCGGTCGCGGTGGACTCGGGCCTGAGCTTGGTCGATGCGGACGGTCCGAACCCGACCAGCGCCACGGTGCGCATGCTCACCTACTACAGCGCCCAGGACACCCTGAGCTTCGTCAACGACGGCCTGACCATGGGCAACATCATCGGCACCTGGACCGTCGGCAACGGCACCCTGACCCTGACCTCTGCCGGCAATCAGGCGACCGTGGGCCAGTTCGAGGCCGCGCTGCGGGCGATTACCTACAACAATGCCTCGAACAGCCCGAATACCACCACGCGCACCGTGCAGTTCATCGTCACCGATGGCAGCAACGCCGCGTCGAACGCCGTGACCCGTGACGTCACCATCACCGCGGTCAACGATTCGCCAACCATCAGTGCCGTGGCCTCGCTGCCGATCACCGAGGACACGCCCACGGCGCTCGGTCAGATCAGCTTCAGCGACGTCGACTCCACGCTCGGCGTCGTGACTTTCTCGGTGGGCAGCGGCACCCTCAATGCCATCGGCACCGGCGGCGTGACCGTGGGCGGCACTGCGACGGCCCTGACCCTGAGCGGCACCCTGGCCAACATCAACAACTTCATCGCCGCCAACCGCCTGCTCTACACCCCGGCGACCAATACCAGTGGCGATGTGACCTTGACCATCAACGTCAACACCACCAGCGTGTCCGACGCCACCACCACCGTGACCCTGCAGGTCGCTGCGGTGAACGACGCCCCAGTGATTACCGCGCCGGCATCCATCACGGTGACCGAGGATGTGGCGAGCGTGATCAGCGGCTTCAGCTTCACCGACGTCGATGCGGGTATCAACACCGTCACCGCGACCTTTTCGGTGCCGAGCGGTACCCTGAGCGCGACCACTGGCCTGGGAGTCACCGTCACTGGCGCCGATACCGGCGTGCTGACCCTGTCCGGCAGCCTGGTCGATATCAACTTCTTCGTCGCGGCGAACGGCCTGACCTTCAAGACCGCCCAGGACGCCACTGCCAGCGTGACCCTGACCGTGACCCTCAACGACAGGGGCTTCAGCGGTAGCGGCGGCGAGAAGACCGACACCAAGACCGTCATCCTCAACGTCACCGCGGTCAACGATGCTCCGGTCAACAACGTGCCGGGCGCGCAGACCGTCTCGCAGAACATCGCCCTGGGCTTCAATACGGCCAACGGCAACGCCATCTCCATCACCGACGTGGACGCCGGCAATGGCTTGATGACGGTGACCCTGACTGCGACCAACGGCACGCTCAGCCTGGGCAGCCTGAGCGGCATCACCGTGCTGCTGGGCACCGGCAGCAACGACGCGAGCATGATCTTCGAGGGCAACCGGGCCAACATCAATGCCGCGTTGCAGACGTTGAGCTTCAAGTCCGGCAGCACCTTCCTCGGCGCCGCCAGCCTGACCATCGAGACCAATGACAACGGTAACTCCGGCAGCGGCGGGGCGAAGACCGATGTCGACACCATTTCGATCAACGTGATCCCGGTGAACCCAAAGGTCACCCACGTCTGGGCACAGGGCCTGGACCGCAGCGTGAAGCTCGGTGACGAAGTGCTGATCAACATGGCTTGGGACCAGTTGGTCAACGTCGATCTCAGCAACGGCAGCCCTACCCTGCTGCTGGAAACCGGCCTGCTCGACCGCGAGGCGGTCTATGTCAGCGGTTCGGGCAGCAATACCCTGGTCTTCAAATACACCGTGCAAGCCGGTGACGCCAGTGCCGACCTGGACTTCCAGAGCACCGCCGCACTGCGGATGAATGGTGCACTGATCAGCAACACCACCAGCGACCTGGCGCTGCTGACCCTGCCGACCGCGGGCGGCGCCGACTCCCTCGGCGGGCGCAGCAACATCGTGGTCGATGGCGTGGTGCCGGTGGTGGCGAACGTCCAGGCGCCGACCGATGGCACCTACATCATTGGCCAGAACCTCGACTTCACCGTCAATTTCAGCGAGAACGTGGTCGTCGACAGTACCGGCGGCGTACCGCGCATCGCTGTAACCCTGGACACCGGTGGTACGGCGTATGCCGAGTACGTCTCCGGCTCCGGTGGCAGCGCGCTGGTGTTCCGCCTGACCGTCGCCAGCGGCCAGTTGGACAGCAATGGCGTGACCCTGGGCAGTGCAGTGCAGCTCAACGGGGGAGCGATCCGCGATAGCGCCGGCAACGATACGGTGGCGACCCTGAACGCCGTGGCCAGCACTGCCAACGTCAACGTTGATGGCGTGGTGCCGACGGTGGTCAGCGTCGGCACGCCGCTGGAGGGCAGTTACAAGGCCGGCGACGTGCTGAGCTTCACCGTCAACGCCAGCGAAGCACTGCAGACCGGGGCACTGCCACCGCGCCTGGTGCTCGATGTCGGTGGCGTGACCCGCTATGCCACCTATGTGTCGGGCAGCGGCAGCGCCGGGCTGGTGTTCCAGTACATCGTGCAGGCCGGCGACAACGACAGCGACGGTATCGCGGTCAACAGCCTCGACCTGCGCGGCGAGCCACTGACCGACCTGGCCGGAAACCCTATCGATCCGACGCTGGGCAGCGGCAACCTGCCGGCCGTGCGGGTGGACACTACCGTACCGACCGCGAGCACTATCGTGCGGGACGGCACCAGCCCGACCAACAGCAGCTCGGCCAGCTTCACCGTGACCTTCAGCGAGGACGTGAGCGGGGTCGATGTCAACGCGTTCACCCTGGCCCTCGCGGGCTCGGCTGGCGGCAATATCGCCAGCGTCACCCGCGTCGACGGCCGCACCTACACCGTGCTGGTCGACAACCTGGCCGGTACCGGCACTGTACAGCTCAACCTCAATGCCACTGGCACCGGCATCGTCGATGCGGCGGGCAACGCCCTGAGTGCAGGCCTGAACGGCGCCAGCTACAGCATCGATCGCGTCGCGCCGAGTGTGACCGGCGTGGATGTGCCCAACGGCGGCACCTATGTGGCGGGGCAGAACCTCGATTTCACCGTGCATCTCGACGAGGCCGTACAACTGGACACCCGCGGCGGTTCGCCCCGTCTGGAAGTGACCCTGGCCAACGGCGAAAAGGCTTACGCCACCTACCTGTCCGGGGCGGGCAGCAACGCCCTGGTCTTGCGCATGACCGTGGCGACCGGGCAACTGGACAGTGACGGTATCCAGCTCGGTACCGCTGTGCAGCTCAACGGCGCGACCTTGCGCGATGCGCTCGGCAATGACGCCAACCTGGCGTTGAACAACGTCGGTGATACCTCGCAAATCAACGTCGATGCTGTCGCGCCAGTGGTCTCCGAGGTCACCCTGCCGCCAAGCGGCGCCTACAACACCGGCGACGTGCTGAGCTTCACCGTGAATGCCAGCGAGACCATCAACGTCGATACCCGCACCGGCACGCCGCGCCTGGCCCTGAACATCGGCGGCGTTACCCGTTACGCCACCTATGTCTCGGGTTCGTCCAGCTCGGCGCTGGTGTTCCAGTACACCATCCAGGCGGGCAACAACGCTGCCGCCGGGATTGGCCTGCCGGGCAGCATCGATCTGAACGGTTCGACCCTGCGCGATGCCGCCGGCAACGATATGAACCTGCAACTCAACGCCCCAGGCACCGCCAGCGGTGTGGTGGTGGATACCGTGGCGCCGCAGGTCAGCGATATCGTCCGTGTCGACATCACCCCGACCAACGCCAGCAGCCTGCGCTACACGGTGACCTTCGACGAGTCGGTGAGCGGTGTGGACAGCGCCGACTTCACCCTGGCCGTGACCGGCACCGCCAGCGGCCGCATTGCCTCGGTCACCCGTATCGACGGGCGCACGTACCAGGTGCTGGTGGACAACCTGGCCGGCGCCGGCGACGTGCGCCTCGATCTGAATGCCAGCGACACCGGCATCGTCGATGTCGCGGGCAATCCGATCAGCGGCGGCCTGGACGGCAGCACCTACCTCATCGACCGCGTGGCACCGACAGTGACCAGCGTCACCGTACCGGCCCGCGGCACCTACACCGCCGGCCAGACGCTCGACTTCACCCTCAACACCGACGAAGCGGTGCTGGTGGACAGCGGCGACGGCAACCCGCGCTTGGCCATCACCCTGGACAATGGCCGGGTGGTCTACGCCGACTACCTGTCCGGTTCCGGCAGCACGGCGTTGACCTTCCGCCTGACCGTGACCAGCGGCATGGCCGGTAACAGCAGCTTTGCAGTGGCGTCGAGCATCGACACCAACGGCGGCACCCTGCGCGATGCCCGCGGCAACGACGCCAATACCGGGTTGAACAATGTCGGCAGCACCCGCGGCATCCTGGTCGATGCGCGGGCGCCACGGCCAAGCAGCATCGTCGTGGAGGGGCCGGTCCTGCCGACCGATCGCAGCCTGAACTTCACCCTGACCTTCGACGAGGCGGTCAGTGGGGTCGACGCCACTGATTTCAGCGTGCTGGGCACTGCCAGTGCCAGCGGCGCGGTGCAGTCGGTGCAACGCATCGACGCGCAGACTTACCGCATCGTGGTCGCAGACCTGCGCGGGCAGGGCACGTTGTCCTTGAGCCTCAATGCGCCGAACAGCGGGATTCAGGACAGCGCTGGCAACCTGCTGGTGCAATCCCTGGTCAGCGCCGGCCAAACCCGGCAGACCCAGGACGTCGGCGATCCGGAGTATCGCATCAACCCGCCGGTCACTTCGAACCTGCCGCAACCTTCCGTGATCCAGCCGCAGGTGCCCGGCCTCGTCATCAACCAGAGCCTCTCGCCGCTGGCCCCGGGCTCGCTGTTCGAGGTGCGCACCGTGGGCGGCGATCTGCGGCCGCTGGGCACCATCTTCCTCGGCCAGGCCAGCAGTGCGCCGAGCTTCATCGCCCAGGTCTTCGGCAGCAGCGACAGCGGCCTGGGTGCCAGTGATGGCCAGGGCTTGCTCGGTCTCGGCGGCGGCAGCACCTTGGCCACCCTCTTCGCTCGCGAGGTGCCTGGCGTCACCGAGATGAATGTGTTCAGTGGCAACCAGTGGAAACAGAGCGACCTCAACCAGGGGTTGCGCGGGGTGTTCGGCGTACCGACCTTCGGCCAACAACTGCAACGAATCAATGAAGCCGACCAGCGCCAAGTGCGCGAGTTGGCCAAAGCCCTGGCGAAACCGGCAGAGATCGGACAACGGGCATGAAAAGCAGCACAACATTTGAGAATCAAGCCGTACCAGGGGGCGGCCCAAGGATGAACAAGAAACACAAACTGTTTGCCGCCAGTCTGTTGGCATTGGCCATCGGCGGTTGTGCCGTCAAGACCGACCCGATCGAGCGCAGTGCCAGCGAAGAACGTGCCCGTGCCGACCTGGCACAGATCTACAAGGACCAGGAACCGCTCAGCGGGCCCCTGACCCTGCATCAGGCCATGGCCCGTGCGGTCAAGTACAACCTCGAAGCGCGCCTGAAGGTGATGGAAGAGGCCCTGGGCCAGCGTCAGCTGGACCTTGCCCAATTCGACATGTTGCCGCGCATGGCGTTGTCCGCAGGCTATGCCGGGCGCAACAACCAGAGCGCCTCCAGCAGCCAGAGCATTCGGACCGGTACCCAGTCCCTCGAGCCTTCGACCTCCCAGGACCGCGACCGCGAGGTGGCCGACCTGACCATGGTCTGGAACGTGCTGGACTTCGGTGTCAGCTACCTGGGCGCAAAGCAGCAGTCCGACCAGCGCTACATTCTCCAGGAACGCAAGCGCAAGGTCATCCACACCATCACCCAGGACGTGCGTTCGGCCTACTGGCGCGCGGTGGCGGCAGAGCGCCTGCTGACGCAGATCGATACCTTGATGGGACGCATCAGCCAGGCGCGCATCAACAGTCAGTTGATGAGCGCCCAGCGTATCGGTGACCCGGTCCAGGCCCTGAGTTACCAGCGTGCCCTGATCGAGGCCACCCGCCAGCTGGAAGAGCAACGCCGGGCACTGACGCTGGCCAAGACCGAACTGGCTGCGCTGATCAACCAGCCGATGGACAAGCCCTATACCCTGGCGCTGGACAGCAACTACACCGTACCGAAGCTGCACGTCGACTTCGCCAAGCTGGAGCAGCAGGCCCTGGCCAGCCGTCCGGAGCTGCGCGAGCAGGACTACCAATCGCGCATCAGCGCCACCGAAACCCGCAAGGCGATGCTGCGCATGCTACCGGGCCTGGAGTTCTCGGCCGGAGGTCATTACGACAGCAACTCCTTCCTGACCAACCAGAGCTGGGTCGATTATGGCCTGAAGGTCACCTGGAACCTGTTCAACGTGATCTCCGCGCCAGCGGCGATCGATGTTGCCAAGGCGGGTGAACGCGTTGCCGATGCACGCCGCCAGGCGATGTCCGTGGCGGTCATGGCCCAGTTGTACGTGGCCCGCGCCAACTTCGAGGAAGCCAGCCGCCAGTTCGAGACCAGCGAGCAGATGGCCAGCCTCGACGGGCAGATCGCCGAGCAACTGCGCAATCGCTTCAAGACCAACAACATTGGTGAGTTGGAGCTGATCCAGGGCGAGCTGAACAACCTGCAGACCCAGCTTAAGCGCGACCTGTCCTATGCCGAAATGCGCAATGCCTATTCCCAGGTATTCGTGAGCTCCGGCGCCGATCCACTGCCTCGGGAGCTGGCGGACGACAAGGTGCAGACTATTGCCAATGCCTTGCAGACGAGTGAGGAGAGCTGGAATCGTTGATTCTGCCGATGGAGTGCTTGATCTACCTCCAGAAAAGTCCTGACGGATCGTACAACCACCCCCTGTCGGGCTGACGCCTGACAGGGGGTTTTCTTTGAAGGCGCTGACTCACACCGAACCGTCTTCTTCCTGCCCCGTGCTTTTACCCTGCAACGCAGCCCGACACCGCTCCTCGGCGATATCCAGCTCCAACTGCATCTGTTGAATGTCCAACAGCTGCTGATCGAGTTGCATCCGCCGCTCGGTGATCTTGCCCAGCATGTTGGTGAGCTGGTTGCTGTTGTCGCCTTGCGGGTCGTACAGCTCGATCAGCGCCTTGCATTCGGCAAGAGAAAAGCCGATGCGTTTACCGCGCATGATCAGCTTGAGGGTGACGCGGTCCTTGGGGGTGTAGATGCGCTCCTGGCCACGCCGACTCGGCGCCAGCATGCCCTGCTCTTCGTAGAAACGAATGGTCCGGGTGGTCACGTCCAGCTCGCGTGCCAGCTCGGAAATGCTGTAGGTCTTGGCGGCCACATTGAGTCCTTTTACGAAAGCGGGCGAGCCGCTAGCACAGTGGCCGGGCTCGCAAAAGCGGTGGACCGACGCTAACAACTGATTACGTTAACGTCAACGCAGGATGTGCCTGTCACCACGCCCCCCCTGAATTGCAGAGAGCTCGCAAACACAGCGGCGTGTTGACACCTTCCAGCAGCAAGTTTACGTTAACGTAAAGGTGATACTCCAGCGATGTCTACCCTTCTCTCATCCGAACAATAATCAAGGTGAGCCATGACCTACCCCAGCCTGAACTTCGCCCTGGGCGAAACCCTCGACATGCTCCGCGAGCAAGTACAAAGCTTCGTCGTCGCCGAGCTGGCGCCACGCGCCAGCGCCATCGATGCTGAAAACCAGTTCCCTGCGGACCTGTGGCGCAAGTTCGGTGACATGGGGCTGCTCGGCATCACCGTCGACGAGCAATACGGCGGCTCCGGCATGGGCTACCTGGCGCACGTCATCGCCATGGAAGAAATCAGCCGCGGCTCGGCTTCGGTGGCCTTGTCCTACGGCGCCCACTCCAACCTGTGCGTCAACCAGATCAAGCGCAACGGCAATGCCGACCAGAAAGCCCGCTACCTGCCCAAGCTGGTCAGCGGCGAGCACGTCGGTGCCCTGGCCATGAGCGAGCCGAATGCCGGTTCCGATGTGGTCAGCATGAAGCTGCGCGCCGAGAAGCGCGGCGAGCGCTACGTGCTCAATGGCTCCAAGACCTGGATCACCAATGGCCCGGATGCCAACACCTACGTGATCTACGCCAAGACCGACCTGGACAAGGGCGCCCATGGCATCACCGCGTTCATCGTCGAGCGCGACTGGAAAGGCTTCACCCGCAGCCAGAAGTTCGACAAGTTGGGCATGCGCGGTTCCAACACCTGCGAACTGTTCTTCGACGACGTCGAGGTGCCCGAGGAAAACATCCTCGGCCAGGAGAATGGCGGCGTGCGCGTGCTGATGAGCGGTCTGGACTACGAACGCGTGGTGCTCTCCGGTGGGCCGGTCGGCATCATGCAGGCCGCGATGGACGTGGTGGTGCCGTACATCCACGACCGCAAGCAGTTCGGCCAGAGCATCGGCGAGTTCCAGCTCATCCAGGGCAAGATCGCCGACATGTACACCCAGCTCAATGCCAGCCGCGCCTACCTCTACGCCGTCGCCCAGGCCTGCGACCGTGGCGAGACCACGCGCAAGGATGCCGCCGGGGTGATCCTCTACACCGCCGAGCGCGCCACGCAGATCGCCCTGGAAGCGATCCAGATCCTCGGCGGCAACGGCTACATCAACGAGTTCCCCACCGGGCGCCTGCTGCGCGATGCCAAGCTCTACGAGATCGGTGCCGGCACCAGCGAAATCCGCCGCATGCTGATCGGTCGCGAGCTGTTCAACGAGACCCGTTGAAATCGCCGCACGCTCAAGCATCACTGGCGCACCGCTATCGAGGCTCACATGGCTATCCTGACGTCCCAGATCAACGTTCGCAGTCCCGACTTCGCCGCCAACCGCGCGGCCATGCTCGATCAACTGGACGAGCTGCATCGACTGCTCGCCCGCATCCACCAGGGCGGTGGCGAGAAAGCCCAGGCGCGGCATACCTCGCGTGGCAAGCTGCTGCCCAGGGAGCGGATCAATCGCTTGCTCGATCCCGGCTCACCGTTCCTCGAGATCGGCCCGCTCGCCGCCCATGAGGTCTACGGCGAAGAGGTGGCTGCTGCCGGGGTGATCACCGGCATCGGCCGCGTCGAAGGCGTGGAGTGCATGATCGTCGCCAACGACGCCACGGTGAAAGGCGGCAGCTACTACCCACTGACCGTGAAAAAACACCTGCGCGCCCAGGCCATCGCCCGCGAGAACCGTTTGCCGTGTATCTACCTGGTGGACTCCGGCGGCGCCAACCTGCCGCGCCAGGACGAGGTGTTCCCCGACCGCGAGCATTTCGGGCGGATCTTCTTCAATCAGGCCCACCTCAGTGCCCTGGGCATCGCACAGATCGCCGTGGTCATGGGCTCGTGCACTGCTGGCGGCGCCTATGTGCCGGCCATGAGCGACGAGACCATCATGGTGCGCCAGCAGGCGACCATCTTTCTCGCCGGCCCACCGCTGGTCAAAGCCGCCACGGGGGAAGTGGTCAGCGCCGAGGAACTGGGCGGTGCCGACGTGCACTGCAAGACCAGCGGCGTAGCCGACCACTATGCCGAAAATGACGAGCACGCCCTGGCCCTGGCCCGACGCTGTGTCGCCAACCTGAACTGGCGCAAGCTCGGCCAGCTCGATGTGCACGCCCCCATCGCACCGCGCCATGCCGCCGACGAGCTGTACGGGGTGATTCACAAAGACCCCAGGCAGCCCTTCGACGTGCGCGAGGTGATCGCGCGCCTGGTCGACGACTCGCAGTTCGATGAATTCAAGGCCCTGTTCGGCACCACCCTGGTGTGCGGCTTCGCCCGGCTGGCGGGATACCCGGTGGCGATACTGGCCAATAACGGCATCCTCTTCGCCGAGGCGGCGCAGAAAGGCGCCCATTTCGTCGAACTGGCCTGCCAGCGTGGCATCCCGCTGCTGTTCCTGCAGAACATCACCGGCTTCATGGTCGGCAAGAAATACGAAGAAGGCGGCATCGCCAAGCACGGCGCCAAGCTGGTCACCGCGGTGGCCTGCGCCCAGGTGCCGAAGTTCACGGTGATCATCGGCGGCAGCTTCGGCGCCGGGAACTACGGCATGTGCGGACGCGCCTACGACCCGCGTTTCCTGTGGATGTGGCCCAACGCCAAGATCGGTGTGATGGGCGCCCAGCAGGCGGCCGGGGTGTTGGTGCAGGTCAAACGCGAGCAGGCCGAGCGCAGCGGCGAGCACTACTCGGCCGAGGACGAGCAGCGCCTCAAGCAACCCATCGTCGAGCAGTACGAGCAGCAGGCGCATGCCTTCTATTCCAGCGCCCGGCTCTGGGATGACGGCGTGATCGACCCGGCACAGACCCGCGAGGTGCTCGCCCTGGCGCTCTCGGCCAGCCTCAATGCGCCGATCGAGCCGACCCGCTTTGGCGTCTTCCGTATGTGATGCGCCTCGGGCGCCCTCCTTTCGTCACGTGACAGGCCTGACCATGACCGACTTCACCACCCTGCACCTGGAACACGACCCACGCGGATTCGCCACCTTGTGGCTGAACCGCCCGGACAAGCACAACGCGTTCAACGCCGAAATGATTGGCGAACTGATCCAAGCGCTGGACCTGATCGCAGCCGACGCCTCGCTGCGCTTCCTGCTGCTGCGCGGGCGCGGCAAGCACTTTTGCGCGGGCGCGGACCTTGCGTGGATGCAGCAGGCAGCCGGGCTCGACTATGACGCCAATCTGCGCGATGCCCAGCAATTGGCCGAGCTGATGTACAGGCTCGCCGAGTTGCCGATGCCGACCCTGGCAGTGGTGCAAGGCGCGGCCTTCGGCGGCGCGGTCGGCCTGGTCAGTTGCTGCGACATGGCCATCGGCACCCACGACAGCCTGTTCGCCCTGTCGGAAGTGCGTATCGGCCTGGCGCCGGCGGTGATCAGCCCCTTCGTCGTGCAGGCGCTGGGCGAGCGCGCCACGCGGCGTTACGCCCTGACCGCCGAACGTTTCGATGGCCCGTGCGCGCGCGAACTCGGCCTGCTCACCACCACCTGTGCTGCCGACGAGCTGGACGCGCAGTGCCATCGCTGGATCGCCCAACTGTTGCAGAACAGCCCCCAGGCCATGCGTGTCAGCAAGCGCCTGCTGCGTGACGTCGGCAGCGGCGCCCTGAGTGCCGATCTGCGCGCCCGCACCGAAGCGGACATCGCCGGACTGCGGGTCAGTGCCGAAGGTCAGGAGGGCTTGACTGCCTTCCTGGAAAAACGTCAACCGAGCTGGCAGGAATCGCATCCATGAACATTCTCGACACGCTGTTGATCGCCAACCGAGGCGAAATCGCCTGCCGGGTGATGCGCACCGCCAAAGCCATGGGCATCCGTACCGTGGCGGTCCACAGCGCCATCGACCGTGACGCGCGGCATGTGCGTGAAGCCGATCTGGCGGTGGACCTGGGCGGCGCCAAGCCGGCCGAGAGCTACCTGTTGATCGACAGGATCATCGACGCGGCCAAGGCCAGCGGCGCACAGGCGATCCATCCCGGTTACGGCTTTCTCTCGGAAAACGCAGGCTTTGCCCGCGCCATCGAACATGCCGGGCTGCTCTTCCTCGGCCCGCCCGCCTCGGCCATCGAAGCCATGGGCAGCAAATCGGCCGCCAAAGCGCTGATGGAGCGCGCCGGCGTGCCCTTGGTGCCGGGCTATCACGGCGAGGCCCAAGACCTGGAAACCTTCCGCGCCGCGGCCCAGCGCATCGGCTATCCGGTGCTGCTCAAGGCCGCGGCCGGCGGCGGCGGCAAGGGCATGAAAGTGGTCGAGCGCGAAGCCGAACTGGCCGACGCTTTGGCCAGCGCGCAGCGCGAGGCGCAATCGTCGTTCGGCGACGCGCGCATGTTGGTGGAGAAATACGTCCTCAAACCGCGCCATGTGGAAATCCAGGTGTTCGCCGACCGCCACGGCCACTGCCTGTACCTCAACGAGCGCGATTGCTCGATCCAGCGCCGCCATCAGAAGGTGGTCGAAGAAGCCCCGGCACCGGGCTTGTCCGCCGAGCTGCGCCGCGCCATGGGCGAAGCGGCGGTCAAGGCCGCGCAGGCCATCGGCTATGTGGGTGCGGGCACGGTGGAATTTCTGCTCGACGAACGCGGCGATTTCTTCTTTATGGAGATGAATACCCGTCTGCAGGTCGAGCATCCGGTCACCGAACTGATCACCGGCCTCGACCTGGTGGCCTGGCAGATTCGTGTGGCCCGTGGCGAGCCGCTGCCCTTGCAGCAGGCGCAGGTGCCACTGCGCGGCCATGCCATCGAGGTGCGGCTGTATGCCGAAGACCCCGATCACGATTTCCTGCCAGCCACCGGCACCCTTTCGCTGTACCGCGAGGCCACCGAGGGGCCGGGCCGGCGCATCGACAGCGGCGTGGCCCAGGGCGACGGCGTGTCGCCGTTCTACGACCCGATGCTGGGCAAACTGATCGCCTGGGGCGAGAACCGTGAAGAGGCGCGCTTGCGGTTGCTGGCAATCCTCGATGAAACCCTGGTCGGCGGCGTGAAGACCAACCTGACGTTCCTCAGGCGCGTGCTCAGTCATCCCGCGTTCGCCCGTGCCGAGCTCGACACCGGGTTCATCCCCAGGCATCAGGCGCAGCTCTTGCCTGCGCCCGTAGCCCTGCCAGACGCCTTCTGGCACTGCGCCGCCGATGCCTTCATCCAGAGCGAGCCACTGCGCAGCCGCGCCGACGATGCCTACTCACCGTGGACGGCGACCTCCGGCTGGCGGTCCGGCGGCGGCGCCGAGATCGAACTGCACCTGAGCTGCCAGGGCGTGGAGCGCCGCGTGCGCGCCCATGGCCAGAACCGCTTGCAGGGCGAGCAGTTGCGGGTGGCTGGCCAGCCGAGTCAACGTCTCCCCGCCGTTCGCCAGGGCGACACGCTGTATCTGAAATGGGAGGGAGAGCTGCACGCCATCACCCGCTTCGACCCTATCGCGGCCTGCGCCAGCCACGCTCACCCCGGCGGCCTGAGCGCGCCGATGAATGGCAGTGTTGTACAGGTTCTAGTGGCCCCGGGCGATCAGGTCGAAGCCGGCGCCGCACTGGTATTGCTCGAAGCGATGAAGATGGAGCACAGCATCCGCGCGCCGCACAGCGGGACGGTGAAAGCGGTGTATTGCAGCGAGGGTGAGTTGGTGGCCGATGGGGCTGTGCTGGTCGAGCTTGAGGAAGGGCGGTAAACGTTTCTGGGCCTGCGACGCTGATGAAAGCGGCTAGCGCTCGTTCAGCACAACAAGCGCCAGCCGGTATTGGTGTCGGTCGTCAATTCACAGGTGAGGCACTCTCGTGGGGCGGCGACGAGAAGTGTCCGGAATTGATCTGACGATACAGGGAAACAGTGACGACCAGCGCGCAGATGAGAAAAAAATACCGAATATGCGCCAGGTGCGCTCCGCCCCTTGGGAGAGATTTTTACTGTCTGCCGCCACCATGTCGATCGCAAAGAGCGCGAACCAGGCAAACCAAATAGGCGCTAACACGCTGACCAGTAAAACTTGGACAGTCTGCGTTTCCTCGGTGAATAGTGCGACGCCTGCCATACCGAGCATCATTGAACCCATACTCAGACAGAGCGCCCTGCCCGTGCGCCAAGGCGCCTGGAGCATTCTGAACCCCCGGCTGCGCGGTTCAGGTTGAACAATGAACAGAATCGCCAAAGACAGCACGGATAGCGTCAGTAGAACAAGCATGCTTTTCAGTGCGACCCCTTCTTCGAACACACCGGCGAAGAAAGCATTGAAGTTCTCACTGGGTGAATACTGTATCGCCAGCGCGACTGTAATGCCCCAGATAAGGAAGAACGGTGTCGCCAGAAGGTCATTTTTCAGTCTGCTCTTGAACAGACTTGAGCAGCTAATGGGGGGATAAACTGTCGGCTGTACGATGTGTTTTTGGATTTCAGTAACCATCACGTCCTCTGTGAATTTTCAACATAGCGCGCTGATGTTGCTATCGCGTCAAGGTGAGAATCAAGTACTGCCCTGCCAACGCGGGCAAGGCAGCAACTCATTAGTCCTCGAAGATGAAGTCGAACTCAGCCTCGAACAGCGTGTGCAGGTAAGCGCTGAAGTCAGAGGCGATCACCTTGTAGCTGTCAGGATCGTGCAGGTAGCGCACCACCTGCCCCGACACCCCGCCCGGTGCCGGGTCGAAGTCGACGTACAACTGCGAGGTGCCGCCATTGTTGATGCAGTAGGCGAAGCACAACCGTCGATTGAGCGGGGCATGAGCATCGATGCCGGCCCCGAGCAACTCGGGGTCTTCGTCCAGATATTCCTCATAGATCTGCGCGATGCTGGTCGGCGCGGCCTCGCTGTCCTCGAGGATCTGCGCCACCGAGCGCAGGTAGTACGGGTACTCCACCACATCGGAACCGAGGATCGGTACGGCGATTTCGCCGCCCGGATACGCGCGCCAATGGGTTCCGTCCACCTGCTGCAGCAAGCCGATCAGCGCCGGCGGGCACTGTGGGTAGCGTTGCACCAGGCGCTGCAGATCTTCAGGCGAAGCGCCATGGGCGCGGGCGAACTGCTCGGCTTCGTCTTCGCCCAGGCGCTTGCGCACTTCGGCCAGGTAATCGGTGGCCAGGGTCAGGCTGTGCTGATGGGCGTCGAGCGTCATGTCGTCGGTTCCTCAGAAGGCTTTTGGGCATCTTGCAGCAGCACCATACTCTGCGGCGAAGACAGCGCAATGCCTTCATCGCGCAGGCGGCCCAGAATGGTGAACAGCAGGTCGCTGCGCGCGCCCCCCACCTGGCGGGGGCTGGCCACGTAGCCGCTGGCGCTGATCAGCATGCCGCTGGCGGTCAAATCCTTGAAGGTCACCGACGGCGCCGGGGCATCGAGAATGCCTTCATGTTCCTGGAACGCTTGCAGCAGCAACTCGCGCACCCGCCCGGCATCGGTGTCCAGCGGCAGGGTCAGGGTCACGCCGACCACACCCAGGGCGTTGGCCATGGTGACGTTGCGCACGTTCTGGGAAATGAACTGCGAGTTGGGCACGATCACCGTCGAGCGATCGGACATCTGGATCTCGGTGGCGCGCACATTGATGCGCCGGATATCGCCCTCGACGCCGGCCAGGCTGACCCAGTCGCCGACCTTCACCGGTCGCTCGGTGAGCAGGATCAAGCCGGAGATGAAGTTCTGCACGATCTGTTGCAGGCCGAAACCGATACCTACCGACAGCGCACTGACCACCCAGGTGAGGCTGGTCAGGTTGATGTGCAGGGTCGACATCACCAGCATGGCCAGGAACAGGAAGCCCAGGTAACCGACCAGGGTCACCAGCGAGGCGCGCATGCCGGCGTCCATGTCGGTTTCCGGCAGCAGCCGCTCGCTCAGCCAGCGCTTGAGCACGCGCAAGGCGAACAGGCCGCCGAGGAAGATCGCCAGGGCCAGGAAGATGTCCTGGGGCACGATGTTCAAGTTGCCCAGCAGCTTGCCGCCGCTGCCGTCCCAGTCGGCCAGGCTCAGCAGCAGCTCGCTGGGGCTGGTGCCCGACGGCATGAACGCCAGCAGTGCGGCGATGAACAGCATCACCGTGCGCCCCAGCCCGCCCAGCAAGGTGCTGGCCTGGGCCTGATGGCGGTGCTGCAGGCCGAGCGCCGAGGCCAGGGCCGCGCCGCCGGGTTGACGTGGCGACAGCAGGGTCTCGCAGAGGTCGCCGAACACCGTGACCAGCAGGTAGGCACACACCGCCACTACGCTGATCCACAGCAGCTTGGCGGTGAGGAAGTAGGCCAGGGTCAGGTAGCCGGCGAGCAGAGACGCCAGAATCGCAATGACCCACAGCACCACCACGAACGGAATCAGCCCGGCCAGGCCGGCGGGGCGCTCCAGGCCGTGCTGGCGTCGGGTGCGGCGGTAGCGCACCAGCGCCGCGACGAACAGCAGCGACACCACCAGTGCGGTCAGGCCGTTGGTGGCCAGGGTCAGCGCCAGGCTGGTGCCGATCACGCTGTTGATGCGCTCCTGGGTCAGCAGCAGCACCAGGGTCAGGGCCAGCACTTGCGGGAACCAGGCCAGCGCTTCGGCCACCTCGTCGGGAATCGGCGGCAAGCGCCACGACGGCCGTTGCAGCATCAGCATGGCGCGGCCCAGGCCGGAAATGAAGGCGCTGAACACCACCAGGGTGAGGATATGGTTGGTCAGGCTGGCCAGGTCCGCGCCCAGCTCGGCGCTGCTTTCCAGGCCCCAGCGCAGCAGCGACACCGACCCGGAAATGGTCGCCAATGTAGCCAGGGCCACGCTCAGGGCCAGGGCACTGCGACGCAACCGGCCTTCGGGCAGCCAGCGGATCATGGCGTCGGCCAACAGCCGTTCGAGCACGCGGCGCACCAGGGTCCAGACCAGAATCGCCGCCACCAGCGAGGTGATGAACCACCAGCGGTGCTCGGCATTGAACGCCGTGGCCACGGCATCGGCCGCTTCGCCGCGCAGGTCGCGCAGGCGCGACACGTCTTCATCGGTGGGGCGGATGAAGCTCGACCAGAACGCCGGGCTCAGCGGGCTGGCCGCACGGCTGCTGATCTGCGAGTTGAACAGGCTGCGGCGCAGGTTGACGATCTGCGTGGACAGGTCGCGGGCCGACTGGGTCAGTTGGGTGGCCTCGGTCTGTTCGCCGACCAGCGCCTTTTTCTGCTTGTCCAGTTGCTGGCGCTGGCGGGTCAGGCTGTCGGGCTCGTCCGGCTGCACCGGGCCGAGTACGTTGAGCTGATCGTCCAGACGGGCGACGTCGGCGGTGCGCTGGGTGGCCAGGGCATCGGCCTGGCGCTGCACCTGCAAGGCCGACTGGCGCAGTTGCGACAGCACATCGTCGTTGGCGTTGGTGGTGACGCCCTGGCGGATCTGGTCGAGCCGATCGCTCAAATCCTGCAGGCTGGCGTGTTCGTCCAGGGTCTGCTGCTCGGCGGCCGCCAGGCTCGCCGGGGCATCGCCGGGTGCCGACCAGGCCGGCGTCGCTACGCACAACAACAAAGCCAAGATCACTGCATAAAAACGCTCAAGGCTGACATGCCTCATCGACTTCCCCTCTATGCAAATCGATAGGCGAAGAATTCTACGCTGCCTCCGCGCTCAGGTGAGCACCGTTTCTCGTTTCAGCAGCGCACGTTTGCGCGCCACGCCCCAGCGATAGCCGCTCAGATCGCCATCGCGGCGCACCACCCGATGACAGGGAATGGCCACGGCGATGCGATTGGCCGCACAGGCCAGGGCGACCGCACGCACCGCCTTGGGCGCGCCGATGCGCTCGGCGATGTCGCTGTAGCTCACCTGCGTGCCGGCCGGCACCTCGCGCAGGGCTTGCCAGACCCGCTCCTGGAAGGCCGTGCCCTGTACGTCCAAGGGCAGACGCAAGCCCAGCGACGGCTGTTCGACGAAGCCCACCACCTCGGCCACCAGACGCTCGAACGCGCTGTCGCCACCGATCAGTTCGGCCTTGGGAAACTGATCCTGCAAGTGTTCGAGCAGCACCTGCGGGTCATCGCCCAGCGCGATGGCGCAAATACCCCGCTCGCTCTGCGCCACCAGGATCGCCCCTAGAAAACACTGGCCCAGCGCGAAGCGAATGCAGGCCCCGGCACCACCGGCCCGGTAGTCACGGGCGCGCATGCCCAGGCGCTGGTCGGCATCGGCGTAGAACCGGCTGTTGGAATTGAAGCCGGCCTCGAAGATCGCCTCGGTGATGCTGCCCGCTTGCTCCAACCCATCGCGCAGTCGCCTGGCCCGAAACGCCGTGGCGTAGGCCTTGGGCGTGAGGCCGGTTTCGGCCTTGAACAGGCGATGCAAATGAAAGGGACTGACCGCCAGTTGCGCAGCCAACTGCGCGAGTGGCACGGCGCTGTCGCTGGACTCGATCAGGCGGCAGGCCCGAGCCACCAGCGTAGTGCGCCGGGTTTCGGGTTCGCCGCTCTTGGCCGTGCAGCGCTTGCAAGGCCGGTAGCCCGCCGCCTGGGCGGCGACGGTGTCGCTGAAGAACTCGATATTTTCGCGCTTGGCCAGGCGCGAGGGACAACCGGGATGGCAATGGATGCCAGTGCTGCGCACGGCATACACGAAGTGGCCTCGCGCGGCAGGGTCACGGGTCTGTACGGCCTGCCAGCGCTGAGCATCGGTGCAGTAAGGAATGACAGACATGATCGACGCCTCTGACGGAATTGGCTGCGACGGTGACAGGCGCCGCTCAGGCGAGCACTCCGCTTCTTGCTCAGTTATTGTCAGGCACGCCAGAGATACCAGGCTGCCACGGTTCGATACGGACGCCACGGCTCGCCCAACACGCGCATCTGCGCAGGCGTCGGCGCGCGCTCCAGCCCCTTCAGGCGACGGTACCCCTCGCGTATGCCGAAGTCATCCACCGGCAGGATGTCCGAGCGCTCAAGGCTGTAGATCAGCAGCATTTCCACGGTCCAGCGGCCGACACCGTGCAGGCTCACCAGGCGCTCGACCAGCGCAGCGTCGGCCATCGTCCGCGCTTGCTGCAACGTCGGTACTTGCCCGTCCAGGCGGGCCTGGGCGATGCCCAGGATGGTCGCCAGCTTGCGCGCCGAGAGCCCGCAATCGCGCAGTAGCTGCGGATCGGTCGCGAGCAGTTGCTCGGGCGCGGGGAAGCGTTGATTCGGGTACAGCGCCAGCAGCCGGCCGAGAATCGCCTCGGCGGCCCGGGCGTGCAATTGCTGATAGGCCACCGCACGCACCAACGCCTCGAAGGGTTCCCGTCCGGGTTTGGCGCGGTGCAGGCAGGGGCCGACGCGGGCAACGAGCCGAGCCCAGTCCGGGTCCAGGTCGCTGAGAAACGCGCGGGCCTGCTCGAAAGCCTGGGGCGAAAGGTCGGCGTGGATCATGGGGCGGCTACCGGTGGCGCAGAGACGAAGCCCACAGGGTAGACCACGCGCGGCTCAGCGTATCGCCGAATCCTGCGCAGCGAATTCGCACTGCGCCATTGCTGGCAGATCGTCACGCGCCTAGAATTGAGAACCATTAACAATCGTACTTCCACCCTCTTCTCCTCCAGGACCGCCGTCTGATGCCGCTCAACGACACGCTCGCGCCTGCCGACATCGATCAGCTCTACCAGACCCACAACGCCTGGCTGCGTGGCTGGCTGCGGGCGCGGGTCGGCTGTCGGGAGCATGCCGCCGACCTGGCTCAGGACACCTTCGTGCGCCTGCTGCGTGCGCGCAATGTTTCGCCGCTCAAGGAACCGCGCGCTTATCTGAGCAGCGTCGCCCGCGGCCTGATGATCGACCAGTACCGCCGCCGCGCCCTGGAGCGTGCTTATCAGCAAAGTTTGGCCGGCGTGCCGGAAGGCGAGGCGCCGAGCGAGGAACACCGTCTGGTGATCCTCGACACCCTCGAGCGCCTGGATCGCGCCCTGCATCAGCTCAAGCCGCGAACGCGGGAGGCCTTTTTGCTGGCCCAGCTCGACGGTCTGAGCATCGCCCGGATCGCCGCACACCTGAAGGTGTCGAGGGCCACGGTCGAACGCGACCTGGCCAAGGCCTTGGCCGCCTGCTACCGGGTGCACTATGCCGAACACTGAGCAGGCACCGGCCCGGGTGCAGGTGGACGAGGCCATTGCCTGGCTGGTCAAGCTGCGCTTCGACGAGCCGAATGCACGGCTTGAACGGCAGTTCCAGGGCTGGCTGCAGCGTCATCCGCTCAACGCCCTGGCCTGGCAGCGGGTCAGCCGCATGGGTGAGGAATTGGCGGGTCTGCCCTCGGCCCTGAGCCGGCGCACCCTCGACCACAGCCAGCGCCAGCGCTTGGCCCGGCGCGACACGCTCAAGCTGCTGGCAGGCCTGGCGGTGTGCACGGGCGCGGCCTGGGGCCTGCGCGAGCCGTTGGGCCTGCCCGCGCTGATGGCCGACAGCCGCACCGCCACTGGCGAGCGCCGCGACCTGCGGGGCAGCGACGGCAGCCGCCTGCAACTCAATACCGCCAGCGCCATCGACCTGCGCTACAGCGCCAACCAGCGGTTGCTGACGCTGATCCGGGGTGAGGTCAGCCTGGCCAGCCAGGCCGACGATAAGCGCCCCTTCCATATTCAGACGCCGGTCGGCGAGCTGAACACCCGCGATGGCCATCTCCTGCTGCGCGAGCATGACGCCGGCCTGCTGCTGGCCGTGCGCAGCGGCGAGGTGCAGCTGTTCCCGGCGTCCGCTCAGTCGCGGCGCGTGGGGCCGGGTGAAGTGCTGAACGTCAGTCCTGCGGGCGGGGTCGAGGCGGCCCATTTGCAGGGTGATCCGTGGGGCTGGACCGAGGGCGTGCTGAGCGTGCAGAAGATGCCGCTCGGTGCCTTCGTGACGGAGTTGTCACGCTATCGACCAGGGTTCATCCGCTGCGCCCCGCAGGTGGCCGGGCTCGAGGTGTCGGGCACCTATCAGTTGGCCGACACCGATCAGATTCTGTATCTGATCGCCCACACGCTGCCGGTGCGTGTCGACTATCGGACGCGGTATTGGGTGAGTATCGGCGCCTAGTGGCGCAGGTGGTGGGACATTGACTGGGGAGCCGAAGATTCAAAGCGCCAGAGGGCTGATGAATGGCTCATCCTGGCGCTCATCGTCCGCATCCGCTCTTCTGAACACCAAGGGTGCGATCACTTCGACAACGCCGTTCGTCAGTAAAATGGGCGACGGCACCGTCACAGGAAGACGGGAAAGTCTGACGCCGATCAACACGGTTTCTGCACGGAAAATGAGATTGCCCGACACCAGTTGGGTGTTGAAAGCGACGATTCGACCCTTGTGGTCCAGCAGTAAACGCAGATAGAGATCCGCATCAGGCGCCAGTTCCACGGCCGCACGCGGATAACTCTTCTGCGCACGGATCGCCTTCAGCATTCGCCTGGCGAACTGATCGTGGATGAGCTGTTCCTCAGGGGTATTCGGGGAAGCTTGAGCCGCCGTGCAGAGCGAAAACCCACCCAGCCACACCACCAAAACGGCAAAAATCGTAACGACTGTCCAACGCTTCACGCTGTATTCCTTCACCTGATCCCAATCCATAACCCCGGTCCAGTGGCGCTTGGCGCAGCGACAAACCCGCGGCGCGACAGCTTAATGCATTTCCCCGAACGAATCGCGCGCACCGAAAACATCGATTGCACAAAATAAATGAGGTGGAATCTCATTCTCGTCCGGCCTGAAGGAATCAAGCCCATACGTGGCTCACCCCGACTTCAGGAGCGCTCCATGATTCGCCCGTGTTCCCCCTCCTCCACTGGACTGCGCCGTGCCATCCACGCCGCCGCCTTCGGCCTGGGCCTGGCCGGCAGCGGCCTTTGTGTCCAAGCCGTGGCCGCCCCGGCCGACCAACGTCAGCAGCTTTCCTGGAACATTGCTCCGGGGCCCTTGGCCGCAGCGCTGGAACAGCTGGCGCGCCAGGGCGGGCTGAACCTCTCGTTCGATGCCGCCGGCCTCGCGGGCAAGACCACCGGCGGCGTGCAGGGCCGCCATGACAGCGCCCAGGCCCTGTCGATCCTGTTGCAGGGCAGCGACGTACAGGCCCAGCAGCAAAGCGCGAACAGCTTCATCCTGATGCCGGCGCTGGACGTCGGCGATGCCCTGCAACTGGGCGCCACCAGCATCTCCAGCGACCTGCTGGGCGAAACCACCGAACACACCGGCTCCTACACCACCGGTGCGGTGACCATCGGCAAAACCCCGCAGAGCATCCGCCGCACACCGCAGTCGGTCACCGTGGTCACCCGCCAGCGCATCGACGACCAGCAGATCACCAACCTGACCAACCTGCTGGAGCAGACGCCCGGCGTGGTGGTCAACCTCACCGACAGCGAGCGGGTGCAGTACTACTCGCGCGGCTACTCCATCGACGCCATCCAGTACGACGGCGCCACCGTGGTGCAGAGCAGCGGCGGCGGCTCTTTCATCCAGAGCGATGCCGCGATCATCGACCGTGCCGAGATCCTGCGCGGGGCCACCGGCATGCTGCGCGGCTCGGGCAACCCGTCGGGCACGGTGAACCTGGTGCGCAAGCGGCCGACCTACGACTACCAAGGCAGCGGCAGCATCACCCTCGGCACCTGGAACGCCCAACGCTATGTGGCCGACGTTTCCGGCCCGCTGACCGACACCGGCAACGTGCGCGGCCGGATCATTGCCGTGCACGACGACAAGGACCACTTCCAGCGCTCGCGCCAGGAGCGCAAGGACGTGCTGTATGGCGCGCTGGCCTTCGACCTCAGCGACAGCACCACCCTGACCACCGGTCTTGAATGGACCCAGCTCGATGCCACCGGGGCCTGGGGCAACCTGCCGGCCGACTACGACGGCTCGCCCCTGCCGCTGGGCCGCAGCACCTACCTGGGCGCCGACTGGAACCGCTGGAACCGCAGCAACCTGCAAAGCTTCGCCGAACTCGAACACCGCTTCGACAACGACTGGACGCTCAAGCTGATGGCCCAGCGCACCCATTTCCAACTGGCCGACGACGGTTTCAAGCAGACCTACTTCACCCGCGCCACCGGCACCGCCAATCCCACCAACAACCCCTACCTGATGCGCTACCAGGTCACCGAGGGCGATGGCGGCGAAAGCCTGCAGAACAACCTCAGCGCCACCCTCAACGGGCCGTTCGACCTGTTCGGTCGCACCCATGAACTGATGGTCGGGGTCGAGCGAATTCGCAACGATTCCTACGCCTCGGCCACCAATTTCGTGCAGTCGGGGCTGTTCGACATCCGCACCTGGGACCCCAAGCGCAGCCTGGCCAATCCACCGATCGACATCACCGCGCACCCGGTGCGCACCCGTACCACCCAGGAAGGTGCCTACGCCACTTGGCGCATTTCCCTGGCCGACCCGCTCACTGCCATCATCGGCGCGCGCAGCAACTGGTATGACTACGAGCAGGAAAACAACACCCGCTCCAGCGGCACATTCAGCGTCGACAACAAGGTGGTGCCCTACGCCGCGCTGATCTACGACCTCAACGACAACTTCAGCACCTACGCCAGCTACACCGAAATCTTCAACCCGCAGACCGCCACCAACGCCAGCGGCTCGGTGCTCGCACCGGTCACCGGCGAAGCCTACGAGACGGGCATCAAGGGCGAGTTCTACGACGGTCGGCTGAACACCTCGCTGGCGTTCTTCCGTATCTACCAGGTCGGCAACCCGCTGGACGACATCAGCGGCCCCAACCCCTGCCCGCCGAACTACACCAGCGGCTACTGCAAGGTGGCGGCCGGCAAGAACCGTAGCCAGGGCTTCGAGCTGGAAATTTCCGGCGAAGTGCTGCCGGGCTGGAACGTCAGTGGCGGCTACACCTACAACACGACCGAATACCTCAAGGACACCACCGGCAACACCGGCAACGCCATTCGCACCACCGACCCCAAGCGTCTGCTGCGCCTGTTCACCAGCTATCGCCTGCCAGGCGAATGGGAGGCGTGGACCGTTGGCGGTGGGGTGCAGGCGCAAAGCGACATCTACAACCGCAGTGGCAATGCGGTGGCCAGCCAGTCGGGCTACGCGGTGTACAACGCCATGGTCAACTACCGCTTCAACGATCAGTACTCGCTGCAGGTCAACGCCAACAACCTGTTCGACCGCCGCTACTACCGTCAGGTGGCGCCGACGCCGACTGGCTACTACTGGGGTGACCCACGCAACGTTTCGGTCACCCTGCGCGGCAGCTTCTGAGGCCTAGCCCGCCTGGACTGACACCCGCTGAACCTGCCGATACGCCTGGCGGGCGAAGCACACGAACAGCCCGGCCATCAGCGCCAGGGCCATGGGCAGGCCGTGGGGCGCGACATCCATCGCCGCCCCGCTGAGCAGCGGACCGACCAGGCTACCGGCGCCCCACAGCAGCCCGACGCTGGCGTTGGCGGTGACCAGGTCGCGTCCTTTGAAGCGCTGGCCGATCAGCACCAGCGCCAGGGTGTAGATGCCGCCGGCCACTGCGCCAAGCAGCACCAGCAGCGGCCACAATAGCCAGGTCAGGTTCAGCAGCCAGGGCAAGGCGATGCCGATGACCATGGCCACCACGCCGCACAGCAGGTGCAGCCCGGTACGCTCGACCCGGTCGGCCAGCCAGCCCAGTGGCAGTTGGAAGAGCATGTCGCCGGCGAACACCACCGTCACCATCAACGCCGCCACGCCCACGGCAAAGCCGTGGCTGGTGGCGTAGACCGGCAGCAAGGAGAGCACCACAGCGTCGAAGAACGAGAAAAACAGCACCGCTACGCACAGTGCCGGGGCGACGCGGAAGAACCCCGCCAGGGTGAAGCTGCGCGCGTCCTCCTCGTCATGCTCGATGCAGTCATTCGGCACGCTGAACACGATGCACAGCAGGGCCAGGCCGTAACCGGCGGTGACCACGGCGGTGATCCATGGGCTGTTCGGCCCGAGCAACGCCAGCAGCGCCGGGCCGAGTACCTGAAAGCCGGTGAAACTGGTGGCGTACAGCGCCATGATCTTGCCGCGGTTGTGCTCCGCGCACAGCGCATTGACCCACGACTCGCCGAGAATGATGGCGATGCCCATGCCGATCCCCAAAGCCAGGCGCAGCAGCGCCAGCAGCCAGAGCCTGTCGAAAGCCCATTCCAGCAAACCGATGCTCAAGGCACACAGGCTGAAGCACAGCAGGTAGAGGGTGCGCCGGGTGAAGTGCCGACAGCAGGCATCGACCATGAAGGCCGAGAGCATCATCCCGGCAGCAGGAATCGCCGAGACCATGCCGATTTCCAGGGTGCCCGCCCCGGCCTGGTGCAGACGCAACGACACTAGCGGCAGGCTGGCCCCCAGGCTGAAGCCCACCACCGACACGGCGAACAACAGGCCCGCCAGCAAACGCATGTTCATGTACTTTTCCACCCCACCGAAGGATCGACAAATGCAGGCGCCCACGGCCGTGTCGAGAACACACGGCAGACGCAGGCCTGGATCAGCGCGAGGCGAGGTGCGGGGAGAAGGTGAAGGCGAACAGCACGCTGCGTCGACGCTTGAGCACCGTGTCGCTCGGCCACGCGCGGCGCGCTGTCGGGGCGACAGGCTGGCAGCAGGGGCTGGGGCTACGGGTGCGGCGCATTGCGAGGTTCGCTGCAAGAAGATGAGGGGGTCGGACTCTAGGCCAGCGCCGCCTAATCCGTCAACGCCCAGGCAGCGCCGGGATGCTGTTCACTCAAGATCTATAGTGCTGGCATTGGGGCTGCTGCGCAGCCCTTTCGCGGCACAAGGCCGCTCCCACAAGTTCCGCGCAGCCCCATGTCTACGGCTTTACGCGGACTTTGTGGGAGCGGCCTTGTGTCGCGATTGGACCGCTTCGCGACCCCGGCTCAACGCTTCCCGGTCGATGGCAAGAACACCGCCAGCAAGCCGAACAACGGCAGGAACGAGCACAATCCGTACACGTACTCGATCCCGCGCAGGTCGGCCAGGTAACCGAGCAGCGCCGCGCCGATGCCGCCGAAGCCGAACATCAGGCCGAAGAAGATCCCGGCGATCATGCCCACGTTACCCGGCACCAGTTCTTGCGCGTACACCACGATCGCGGAAAACGCCGAGGCCAGTATGAAACCGATCACCAGGCTCAGCACGGTGGTCCAGAACAGATCGGCATACGGCAGCGCCAGGGTGAATGGCGCCACCCCCAGAATCGAGAACCAGATCACCGCCTTGCGCCCGATGCGGTCACCGATCGGCCCGCCGAAGAAGGTGCCAGCGGCTACGGCGCCGAGGAACAGGAACAGGTGCAATTGCGAACTGGCCACCGACAGGCCGAACTTCTCGATCAGATAGAAGGTGAAGTAGCTGGTGAAGCTGGCCATGTAGAAGTACTTGGAGAACACCAGCAGGCCCAGCACCACCAGCGCCGCCAGCACGCGTCGACGCGACAGCCCATGGCTGGCGACGCCGCCCTTGCGCGCCTTGTACTGGTTCAGGTGGTCCTTGTACCAGCGCCGCAGCACCAGGGTTACGCCGAAGAAGAACAGGGCTGCCAGACCGAACCAGGCCACATGGGTCTGACCAAACGGAATGACGATGGCCGCTGCCAGCAATGGGCCGAATGCGGAGCCGGCATTGCCGCCGACCTGGAAGGTCGACTGCGCCAGGCCGAAGCGCCCACCCGACGCCAGCCGGGCGATGCGCGAGGTCTCCGGGTGGAAGGTCGACGAGCCGATGCCCACCAGCGCCGAGGCCAGGAGGATCATCTGAAAGCTGCCGACGAAGGCGAGCATGACGATCCCCACCAGGGTGCACAGGGTGCCCATCGGCAACAGGTTCGGCGTAGGGCGTTTGTCGGTGTAGAAGCCGACCCAGGGCTGCAGCAGCGAGGCTGTCACCTGGAAGGTCAAGGTGATCAGGCCGATTTGGGCGAAGCTCAGGTCGTAGTTGGCCTTGAGCATCGGATAGATGGCCGGCAGGACCGACTGGATCAGGTCATTGATCAGGTGCGCCAGCGCGCAGAACGTGATGATCCGCATCACCAGCGGACTGCTGCCGGAGGTCGGCGTAGCGTTGGGGATCGCGGGGCTGCTCGGGGTACTGCTGATGGCCATGGGCTCGACATCCGTGCTCTGGTTGGGCTCCGATTATTAGAAACATCTCGATACGAAGCCACCCCTAATTTGCCAGCGGGGCGCCATCCATCCGATGCGTACTTGTAAATGGTTCTCACTACAATTAGCATCTTTCGCTCCCTTCCCTCAGTTCCGGGCACCCTGCCCGCTTCGCGAGCCGACCGATACCATGAGCCCGATGCCAGCCGCGCGGTTCGACCCTGATCCCCACCAAGAAGCGCTGCAGTGGCTGGCCCTGCTGAGCCGCCCCGGCAGTCACGCGCAGCAGCGCAAGGCCTTCGCCCAGTGGTGCCAGGACCCGGAAAACGCTCGCGCCTTCGCCGCCCTGCAGCACCGTCCTGGCTCAGTGCCGACCCCGGCCGGGCGGCCGCGTCCACGACCGCTGGCGCTGCGCCGCAGCCACTGGGGCAGCCTGCTCGGCGCGCTGTTCCTGCTGCTGCTGGCCGCACTGGCCTTTGTCTACTGGCCACTGATGCAGCGCCTGGGCAGCGAACTGCACACCAGTGCTGGCGAGCGGCGCAGCGTGCGTCTGGCCGATGGCTCCACCCTGCACTTGGACGGTGCCAGCGCGATGAACGTGGACTTGCGCGGTCGCACCCGACAGTTGCAACTGGTGCAGGGCTTGGTGGATCTGGAGGTCAACCTCGATGGGCGCGCGCTGGAAGTCCAGGTGGACGATGTGTCGATCCAGGTCTTCGCCACGCGCCTGAGGCTCAGCCGCTACGGCGATCACGACGAGCTGGTGGTGCTCAACGGCAAGGCCGTGATCCGCCAGGGCGGCGACCAGCGCCTGCTCTCGGCCGGCGAGCGGGTGCGGTTCGATTCGGGGCATCTGGAGGCGGTGGAAAAAGTCGACACCCGCAGCCTTCAGGCGTGGCGCGACGGTCGCTTGATCGCCCGCGACCTGCCTTTGCAGCAGGTGCTGGAGGCGCTGGCCGGTTATCGGGGTATGCGGGTGTGGGTGCTGGACGCGCAGATCGGGCAACGCCGAATCAGCGGCGATTTTGCGCTGGACCCTGCCAGCAATACGCTGGATGCGCTGATCGCCGACCAGCAACTGCGGGCCTACCCCTTGCTCGGCCAGGCGCTGATCGTCCATTGAGGTGAGGTGCACGGCTAAGCGTCTGAAACCGTGTAGATTTTTTTTGAAATGAGTGTTGACACAAGGGCATCACAAGAGAATAATGCGCGCCATTGGCTACATAGCTCAGTTGGTTAGAGCATAGCATTCATAATGCTGGGGTCCGGGGTTCAAGTCCCTGTGTAGCCACCAAACCTGAAAAGGGCTTACCGCAAGGTAAGCCCTTTTTCTTTGCCTGCGATTTCTTCAGCGCACACCCGCCACAGCCACGGTCAACCCCAGGCCGATCAGCGCGACACCGATCACCCGGTCCACCACGTGCTGTCGCTCGATCATCGCCCCACGCAGCCTTTCACTCGAGAAAAACACCGCTACCAGGCTGAACCATGCCCAGTGAGCGAACGACATGAACGCCCCGTACGCCAGGTTCACCATCAGCGCGCTGCCCGGCGTCACCACCTGGGTATAGGCGCTGATTACGAAGAGCATGGTCTTGGGATTCAGGGCGTTGGTGAGAAAGCCCGTGCGCAGTGCGGCGAATGTGCTGGTCGCACCGGCTTGCGTGGGCCCATCGAGGCGGATGCGCTGGGTGTTGGTCAGCGACTTGTAGCCCAGGTAGATGAGATACCCCGCGCCCATCACCTTCATCGACAAAAACAGCGCTGGGCTGTGGCTGATGACCAGCCCGATGCCGAACAGGGTGTAGAACACGTGCACCTGCACTCCGAGGGCGATGCCCAGCGCCGCCGCCAACCCAGCGCGACGGCCCTGTGCATAACTGCTGCGGGTGACCATGGCGAAGTCGGCCCCAGGACTGATCACGGCCAACAGGGTGAACAGGGCGACGGCAAGCAGTTCGGTCATAGTGAATCCTCGATAGGCGATGAATAGACACAGTGAGCGTCATTATCGAGGGCCGTCAGACAGGCGAAAAACGATTTCCTCGGCCTCTGATCTGCTAGTTTTCATCACAGATCCCCCACTCGAACCTGGATGACTGCTGGTGAAACTCCCTCCTCTTGCCGCCCTGCGCTACTTCGACAGCGCTGCCCGCCACGAAAGCTTCGTCGCCGCAGCCGAGCAGTTGCACGTCACCCATGGCGCCGTCAGTCGTCAGGTCCGTCTGCTCGAGGAAGGGCTGGGAGTGGCGTTGTTCGAACGGCGCAACCGCGCGGTATTTCTTACCGCGGCTGGACGCGCGCTGTACGACACCACCCAGGCGATCTTCGAGCAGTTGGCGAGCACCGTCGAACGCTTGCAGCAACAGGACGACATTCTCGTCCTGTCATGCGAGCCGACGCTGGCCATGCGCTGGCTGATCCCGCGCCTGCCGGATTTCCACGCCAGCCACCCGGACCTGCATCTGCACCTGGTGGCCGCAGGCGGCCCGGTGGATTTCGCCCGTGGCGGCATCGACCTGGCCCTGCGCCGCGACGATTTCCATTGGGATCGCGCCCTGCACAGCCTCAAGCTCTGCGAGGAATGGATCGGCCCGGTCGCGGGCTCGGCCGCTGCCAGCGTGCTCGACGGCCAACGCCTGTTGCACAGCGATACCCGGCCCACGGCCTGGAACACCTGGCAACGGCTGAGCGGCCATAGCGTCGCGGGGGCACAGCGCAGCGACTTCCAGCACTTCTACCTGTCGATCCAGGCCGCCAGTGCCGGGCTGGGTCTGGCCATGGCCTCGGCGCTGATGGTCGGTGACGAGTTGGACAGCGGCCAGTTGCAGGCCCCCTTCGGCTTTGTGCGCGATGGCTCGGCCTATCACCTGCTCAGCCCGCAGCCATTGGACGACGGCAGCAAGCGCCAGCGCTTCGCCGACTGGGCGAGGCTGCAGTGTCGCAAGAGCCTGGTTGAGTGGGGTCTGGAACGGGAGGCCGACCGTATCCCGGCGGCGCCGGAAAAAAGTGGCATAGAGCCATGACCGGCGCTGTTCAGGAACCCGCTTCTTCATCCAGTATGGACAGCCCGCCGGCCCCGGCGGCCACCGACAAGGAGTTACGCATGCACAAGCTGGCTGTATCGGCCCTGGCCGCCCTCGCCTTCAGCGGCCTGGTCCAGGCCGATGCGCGCATCGACCTGGGCGATGCGCAGCGGGTCACCCGCCTGTTCGCCTTTCCCAACAATTGCCATGTGATCTGCTTTCGCGACTGGACTCTGGAGCAGACCGTCGAGCACTACCTGACCCAGAGCGTGCGTCGCGACGGCTACGCCAACGCCCAGGTTCAGGTCAGTCGAAACAGCGACGACCATGTGCAAGCCCTCATCAGCGATGTCCCACCGAGCTACGCCGAGCCGCTGCGCCAGTTGCTCGACAGTGGCGAGCTGGCCTATCAGGGCGCCACCCGTCTGAACAAGGACGGCAAATGGGCCTACGACTGGTACTTGTTCCTGCCGCTGGGCATGGCCCTGGAGAACCGCCGCAGCATCGAGCTGCTGCATTTCCCACCGGATTACTCGCTCACCCAGGCCCAGGACTACCTGCGCTCGAACACCACCGACCGTTGGGCACAGTTGCTCACCTTCAACGGCATCGACGCCAGCCAGACCCCGGCCTACCAGACCATCGTCGACATTGCCCCGATTGCGGCGCCCGCCAGCGCCGGCAAGGACCTGGAGGGCACCTACAGCTACTTCAGCGACTACCAGACGCGCATGGTCAAGCAGATGACCTTGCGCCAGGGCGCCCAGCCGCTGCCGATGGTGGCCTTCGGCGCCCCGGTGCGCAGCTGGATCCAGCAGCAGTACGGGCCTAAGGTGAACGTACTGGGGCTGGTCAGCATCAGCCCGCAGGCCGGCAGCCAGGTGCCAGTGCTCGGCGCCAACCACCCCAGTGCGATCTGGTATGCAGCGGACAAGAACAACACCGGCGGCGATCAGGACAAGGCCGACGCGGCGGGGCTGAAGATGATGGGCCAGGATCTGACCGCCGCCTGCTGGCAGGCCGGGATGGGGCGCAATCCTAACGCCGACGCCAAGCTGACGCTGGAGGCCTGTGCGACCAAGTGGCAAGTGACGCAGAAGAAGCAGACCTGCGAGCTGTTCTACCGCACCCTGCGCGACATGACGCCGGCACAGGCCGCCGCCAAGTGCAACACCGGGAGCGTGACGCGCAGCCTGCGCGATTTGCGCAGGCCGGTCGAGGTGGAGCTTTAGCCCGCGTCAGTCCTCGAGCAAGGTGCAGGCCATCACCAACGCATCTTCGCGTCCGCCTGGCGCCGGGTAGTAGTCCCGGCGCCGGCCGATTTCGTTGAAGCCGTAACGCTCGTACAACCGATAGGCCGACTGGTTGCTGGCGCGCACTTCCAGGAAGCATTCCCGGCCATTGAGCTGCCAGGCCCGTGCCATCAGGTGCTGGAGCAGGCGCAGGCCCAGCCCGCGCCCCTGGTTCTCCGGCTTGACGGTGATGTTGAGCAGGTGCGCTTCGTCGATGATCACGTTGATCACCCCGTGTCCCACCTGCTGCTGGCCGTCGAACATCAACCACACTTCGTAGGACTTGAGCGCATCCTGAAAGATGCCGCGGGTCCAGGGATGACTGAAGGCGGCATATTCGATCTTCAGTACGGCATCCAGATCCGCCTCGGTCATCGGGCGGAAACTGATCGAGTCACTCATTCAACGCTCTTCCAGCGCGCCATCAGCTGGCGCATGGCTTTCCAGACGAGCGCCTTGCGCGGCGGCTCGTCCATCAACAGTTCAAGACCCGGCAGTGCCCAGACCTCGCCCAGGCCCTCGACCGTGAGCATCTGGTAGTACGCCTGCTCGTCGGCAGCGGCGGCGAAGCGTACCGCTGGCAGGCCGACCAACCACACACAGTGGCTGGGGACTTCCTCCAGGCGCGCCTGGACAAAGCCCTGGACGAAGTCGCGCGCCGACTCCGGGCCCTGGTCCATGGTGCTGCGCAACAGCAGCGGCCAACGCACCGGCTCGCCGACGATCTGCGGGGCGTCGGGCAGGCCGGCAGCGCGCAGCATGTCCTTGAGCAGCAGATAGGACGGGTCGCGGCTCTGGAACGGCTGCCCGGTGGCCAACTCCACCAACAGCAGGCACTTGCCCGCGCGCAGCAACTGTAAAGCGAAGCGCGGCGGCGGCACCGGCGCGGGCCTTGCGACCTTGGGCGCCTCCGGCTCGCGCTCGGCCACCGGGGCGGCCGGTTTGGGCGTGCTGCCTGGGCGCGGAATCTCGATCTTCGGTCGCTCGATCTGACGCACTTGGCCGGCGACCGGCACCGCCTCGGCCTGAGTGGCGGCTGCCGGGCGCGTCGGCTGCACCTCGAAGTCCGGTGTATCCACCGGCGGCACCGGCAGCAGCAACTCGGGCCGCGAAGGCGCCGCGAACGGCAGTTCGGCGCGCGGCAGCCAGTGCACCACTTGCATGGCGGACAGGTAGGCGCGGCGGCGGGGCTCGGTCAGCACGGCTCAGGTTCCGGAGGGTTGGGTGCGGTCGGGCATTCTAACGCCGTTGGCGGAAATTTTCCGAGCCAATCCCGCTTCCGAGGCTGCGCGCACCGCCCAGGCGCGGGTTCATCCGCGACCAAGCCACCCGGGCCGGGCAAAACCCGGACCAAGGGGTGAAACCCTGCCCCCCTGATGCAGTACAATCGCCGCTTTTATTTGGCAACGAGTCGACCCGCCAATGATCGAACCCAAGCGCGTCCTGCGCGCCCTAGCCGAACACTGGGCCTTGATCGAGCCGCTGTGCGAGCGTTTCGACCAGGGCACCCTGAGCCTGGTCGAGCTGCGCCAGCAACTGGCCCGCCAGCAGGTGGAGAGCACCGCGCAGGACATCACCCAACTGCTCGACGTGTGGATCCGCCTGGACATCCTGGTCCCGGTGGCCAAGAGCCCGAACCGCTTCGAGCTCAACGCGCAGATCCACGACTTCCTCGCCTACCTGCGCCGCGAGCACCGCCTGGGCCTGTGCCTGGAGATCGAAGCCTACCTGCGCCACCTCGAGCGTCTGGCCGGGCATATCCAGGACGCCTTCGACAACCGCGACAGCGACGACCTGGCGCGCCAACTGCGCCTGCTCGACATGCGCGTGCGCGACGTGCTGAAGAAGCTCGACAACGACGAGCAGGCGCTGGTGGCCGTGGCCGAACGGGCCAAGACCAGCAACCGCCAGATCCCCCTGCGTCAGCGCTACGCCGAAGTGCTGGCGACCTGGGACGAATACGTCGAGCCGATGATCCAGCTGGTCAATGCCGACGGCGCCTTCGAGCAGGGCGTACGCAAGGTCGAGACCGTGCTGCTGCGCCTGCTCGGCGAGCAGGCGCGCCTGGGTCATCTGGTCGACGACGACATGCTGTTGCGCACCCACGCGCGCATCCTCGAGATGCAGACCAGCGCCCAGCTCACCCTGCGCCATGCCCGTGAACTGCTGCTGCCGCTGCGCGAGGAAGCCCGTCGGCACAACGCCGTGACCCGCGGCGCCGCGCTGGCCCTGTCGGTGATCCGCAAGAAAGGCCTGGATGCCGTGCCACAGGCGGCCATGCCGCTGTTCACCCGACCGCAGAGCACCTTCCTTGGCAGCGCCAGCCAGGTCGAAGCCTATGTGTATGCGCTGGCCCGCTTCGAGCCCAAGCCGGCGCGCTTCCCCAAGGCGCACAGGACCGACAAAGGCCCGCTGCCGCGCGCGCCACGCACGGTCAAGGAAATGCTCGAACGCTGCGAAGACGCCCTGCCGCTGCCCGACCTGATGGTCTGGTTGCTGGAGCAGGAGCCCGAAGGCGCCACCGACGAATTGCTGTACTGGTTCTCGCGCCTGTCGCGTGAAAAGCGCTTCAGCCGCGCGCGCCTGGAGCGCCAGGACTACCTCACCCGCGAACACGTGGTCAGCCTGCGCTCCTTCGCCCTGACCTCCAGCCGCGAGCCCTCGCCGGCCGCCACCGAATCCACCGCGAGTCCCGTCCATGCATCTTGATCTTTCCGAACTGTCCCAGCTCGCGCCGATCTTCCGCGAGCTGTTCAAGGGCTTCCACATCAGCCGCCGCGACCCGGAACTGTACGCCCAGTTGTCGAATTTCCAGGATGCCTACCGCAGCCTGTTCAAGGCCTTGGGCTTCGAACTGGTGTGTGACACCCGCGGCTTCTACTACTTCGTCCCCGAACAGGCCGCCGCGCAGGTGAACAAGACCGCCCAACGCCTGGCACTGTTCACCTTCATCCTGGTCGAGCACCTGGCCGACCAGGGCCGCGACCCGATCGCCGTGCTCGACGGCGGCAGCATCGGCCGCGACGAGTTGCCCTCGCTGCTGGAGAAGTACCGCGACCTGTTCGTGCAGGCCGAGGTACAGACGGTCGAGGAGCTCGAAGAGAAAATCCTGCGGCGCATGACGCAATTGGGCTTCGCCTTCGAGGAAGGTGGCATTTACCGCTTCCTGCCGCCGATGCACCGTTTCCTCGACGTGTGTCTGTCGGTCCAGCAGGACCGCGACCTGGCCGCCACCCTGCACAGCGACCTGCCGTTGCCGACACCGGTGCTGATCGAAGAAGAAACGCCCGAAGAACTGCACCGCACCGACGACCCGCTGGACCTGACGCCGTTCGACGGCGAGGAGTCCGAAGAAGACGCCCTGGCCCGTGCCATCCGCGAAGAGCAACAGGAGATTGACGCATGAGCCAGGAACGCTACGGCATTCGCCGCTTCGCACTGCTCAACACCGCCGGCTACAGCCTCGGCCTGTTCCCGCTGGAGCACCCGCTGTCGGTGTACGGCGCCAACAACCTGGGTAAATCGGCATCGATCAACGCGCTGCAATTCCCGATTCTGGCGCGCATGTCGGACATGGCCTTCGGCAAGTACAGCCTGGAGCAGTCGCGGCGGTTCTACTTCGCCAGCGACACCAGCTATATCCTCTGCGAACTGAACCTGCCCCACGGCCCGCACGTGATCGGCGTGGTCGGCCGTGGACCCGGCGGCGGTTTCGGTCACCAGTTCTTTGCCTACCAGGGTGAACTGGACCTGGCCCATTACCAGAAAGACGACACCTGCCTGCGCCAGAAGGAGCTGTTCACCAACCTGGAGCGCAATGGCCTGAAGGCCTACGAGCTCAAGCCGGACGAATTGCGCCGGCTGCTGGTGGGCGGGCACACCTCGGTGCCGCTGGACCTCACCCTGATTCCGCTGCGCTCGACCAGCGAACAGAGCCTGAAGACCTTCCGCGCGCTGTTCATCAACCTGCTGCATATGCGCGAGATCACCGCCGCCAAGCTCAAGCAGCTGTTCCTCGACGCCTTCGAGCACAGCCTGCGCTCGGGCAGTGTCGACTACATCGCGGCGTGCGAAGAAGCCTTCCGCGACGTGCGACGCATGGAGCAGGACTACAACGCGCTGGTCGCGGCCGGTCCGCTGGTCGAGGCCCTGGCCGGTGGCGTGGCTCAGCGCGACATTCTGCGCGGTAAGCTGCACCGCCTCTCGCCGCTGCTCGACAGCCTGCTCGGCACCTGGCAGGACTACGCGGCCGCGCGCAAGGACGAACTGGTGATCCAGGCCGAGCACTACCGGGCCGAGCAGGACGCCCTGCAGAACGACCAGCGCGGCGGCACCCAGGAGCTGATGCGCCTGGAGCGGGAGATCACCGGCATCCAGCGCTGGCTTGGCGAGCTGTCGGTGCTCAAGCACCGCTTCGCCCTGGTCGATGACGTCAAGGTACTGGAGCAGCAACTGCTGGCGGCCAAGGACGCCCACGACGAACTGGCCGGCGCCCTGGCGCAGTCGCGCCAGTTCTCCGCCGAAGACCTCGACGAGCGCGTGCGCGACCTGGAAAAACGCCTCAAGGCCGTCAAGCAGCAGCTCGAGCACGCCGACAACAACAGCTATGCGCGCCTGCGCGAGGAATTCTCGCAGCAGGACGTCGACCGCCTGATGCGCCTGTTCAACGGCGCGCTGTTCAGCCTGCCGCTGGGCGAGCGCGGCATCGAGGTGGACGACGGCGACCAGTGGGTGAGCACCCTGGAGCAGGTGCTCGACCGCTTCAAGGGCGAACGTTTCGAGGTGCCGGGGCTGTCCATCGACCTGTCGCACATCGAACCGCCAGCGCTGCAGGCCCTGGCCGACCGCGCCGCCCTGCGCGATCAGAAGGAGCGCCTGGAAAAAGAGCTGCGCCAGCTCAAGACCCAGCAGGCCGTGGCCCTGGATCGCGCCGCGAGCAAGGCCCAGACCGAGGCGCTGTACCAGCAGGTGCTGGACGCGCAGAAGGCCCTGGAAGACTTCCGCCGCAGCGAAACGCTGAGCGCAGAAGAGCCAGAGAAGCTCGAACAGCTGGCCCAGTTCGAAGCGGCCCAGGACGAGCTCAAGCGCTCCAGCGACGCGTTCACCGAGCGCGTCCAGCAACTGTCGGCCAAGCTGCAACTGGTCGGCCGCCAGATCGCCGACATGGAAGCCAAGCAGCGCACCCTGGACGACGCCCTGCGTCGCCGCCAACTGCTGCCGGCCGACCTGCCGTTCGGCACGCCGTTCATGGAGCCGGTGGACGACTCGATGGACAACCTGCTGCCGCTGCTCAACGACTACCAGGACAGCTGGCAGGCCTTGCAGCGCGTGGACAACCAGATCGAGGCGCTGTATGCCCAGGTGCGCCTGAAGGGCGTGGCCAAGTTCGACAGCGAAGACGACATGGAGCGCCGCCTGTCGCTGTTGATCAACGCCTATTCGCACCGCACCGAGGAAGCGCTGACACTGGCCAAGGCCCGCCGCGCCGCCGTCACCGACATCGCCCGGACCTTGCGCAACATCCGCAGCGACTATGACAGCCTCGAGCACCAACTGGCCCTGTTCAACCGCGAGATCAACCGCCGCCAGGTGTCGAACCTGGAGAGCTTCCGCGTGGTGCTGGCGCCGAACAAGGAAGCGCTCAAGCACATCGACCAGATCATCCACAGCGCCGGCCAGTACGAGGAAGGCGAAACCCTGTCGGTGTTCGACCTCACGCAGAACGCCGAGCAGGACAACAAGAACGAAGAGGCCAAGGAGTACCTGGCGCGACTGGTGGCGGCCAACCACAACCAGCTGGGCCTGAAGGACCTGTTCGAACTGGCCTTCGAGATCACCAAGATCAACAGCCAGCCGGTGATCCACGCCGACATCGACGGCGCCGCCTCCAACGGCACCACCATGACCATCAAGGCGCTGACCAACATGTACCTGTTGCTGCACCTGATGGACCGCGACCTGGCCGGCCGCATCCGCCTGCCGTATTACCTCGACGAAGCGGCGGACATTGACGAGCGCAACCAGGCGGCGCTGCTGGAGACCAGCCAGCAGTTGGGCTTCGTGCCGATCCTGGCGAGCGTGAAGCCGCAGGTGTCGGCCCACGTGGCGATCGACCTGGAGGGCGGCAGCGGGCCGAACGGGATCTACATCGACGAATCGGACTGGAAGTACATCAGTCGGCGGGATGTGGAGAAGGCGATCGTGCGGGAGGATCAGGCCGAGGAACTGGCCTGATATCGTGAAGATGAGCTGCGCCCCAAATGTTGGACACCCCTCTACGTTCGGGACGCAGTTCAAACCCGCGTGGGAGCGGCCTTGTGTCGCGATCGGGCGCAAAGCGGCCGTGAAATCAGCCACTGCGGACTTTCAGGAAGATCTCGGTCGCCAGATTTGCGGCCGCTTCGCGCCCGATCGCGACACAAGGCCGCTCCTACAGGGGCGCGCTCGACTGCAGCGTCATCGAGCGCAACATCAGCACAGTTTCACTGTTGCGCCCACGGCCGGATCGGAATTGCCGTCACCGCATTCTGCGGGCTGCCTTCGACGATACGGTCGCTGTACACCAAATACACCAGCGTGTTGCGCTTCTTGTCGAGGAAGCGCACCACCTGCATGGTCTTGAACACCAGCGAGGTGCGCTCCTTGAACACCACCTCACCGTCCTTGAGCTCGGTCTTGAAGCTGATCGGGCCGACCTGACGACAGGCGATGGAGGCCTCGGCGCGGTCTTCGGCCAGGCCCAGCCCGCCCTTCACCCCGCCGGTCTTGGCCCGCGACAAGTAGCAGGTCACACCCTCCACCTTGGGATCGTCGAAGGCCTCGACCACGATACGGTCATTCGGCCCAAGGAACTTGAACACGGTCGACACCTGACCGATTTCATCGGCCCCAGCCAGCATCGGCAGCGCCAGCGCGGCCACGGCAATCATCCTTTTCAGCATGTGCGAACTCCTCAGACCAGTACCAGATTGTCGCGGTGCACCAGCTCCGGCTCGGCGCTGTAGCCCAGCAGACGCTCGATGGCATCGGACGGCTGACCGATGATCTTCTGCGCCTCCAGGGCGCTGTAGTTGGCCAGGCCGCGTGCCACTTCAAGACCGTCCGGGCCCACGCAGACCACCATTTCGCCGCGCCGGAAGCTGCCCTGCACGGTCTTCACGCCGACCGGCAGCAGACTCTTGTGCGACTCGCGCAGGGCCTTGACGGCACCGGCATCGAGCACCAGCGTGCCACGGGTCTGCAGATGGCCGGCCAGCCACTGTTTGCGCGCCGCGAGCATGCCGCGCTCGGGCGACAGCAGCGTGCCCAGGCGCTCGCCGGCCTTGAGCCGATCAAGTACGCGCTCGATGCGCCCGCCGATGATGATGGTATGGGCACCGGAGCGGGCTGCCAGGCGCGCGGCGCGCAGCTTGGTCTGCATGCCACCGCGACCGAGCGCGCCACCGGTGCCGCCGGCCACGGCGTCGAGCGACGGGTCGTCGGCGCGGGCTTCATGGATCAGTTGGGCTTCGGGGTTGTTGCGCGGGTCGGCGTCGAACATGCCGTCGCGGTCGGTGAGGATCACCAGCAGGTCGGCCTCGACCAGGTTGGCCACCAGCGCCGCCAGGGTGTCGTTGTCGCCGAAACGGATCTCGTCGGTGACCACGGTGTCGTTCTCGTTGATCACCGGCACCACACCCAGGTCGACCAGGGTGCGCAGGGTACTGCGGGCGTTGAGGTAGCGCTTGCGGTCGGACAGGTCGTCGTGGGTCAGGAGGATCTGTGCGGTGTGCTTGCCGTGCTCGCCGAAGCTCGACTCCCAGGCCTGCACCAGACGCATCTGGCCGATGGACGCGGCAGCCTGCAACTCGTTCATCGCGCTGGGTCGGGCAGTCCAGCCCAGTTGGCTCATGCCCGCGGCCACGGCCCCGGAGGACACCAGCACCAGTTCCACGCCCGCTTCGCGCAGCGCCACCATCTGCTCGACCCAGACCGCCATCGCACCACGATCCAGGCCCTTGCCGTCGGCGGTCAGCAGCGCACTGCCGATCTTCACGACCCAGCGCCGGGCGCCCGTCACCTTGCTTCGCATCTTCTCTTCCAACCCATGTCGAATCTGTAGATACCAAAACGCCGCTCATTCGAGCGGCGTACCGTGAGAGGGTGTTGAGGCCATCGCGGGACAAGCCCGCTCCCACAAGGATTGCAGCGGACCTGTGGGAGCGGGCTCGTCCCGCGATGGGCTCAACGCCCAAGCCTGATCACGGCACACTACTCGAAGAGCGGCGTTCAGTGTACTGCAACCGGTCAGTCGCGCACGTAAATGATTTCCGGACCGTCTTCGTCGTCCTCGAAGTCGTCCCAGTCGTCATCGTCGCCGATGTCATGCACGCTCTTGACCCCGGTGCGGCGCAGGGTGCGGGCGTCATCCAGGGCTTGCAACTGGGCCCGGGCCTCGTCTTCGATGCGCTGGTCGAGCTCGTTGAGCTCGGCGGCATAGGCCGGATCGTTGGCCAGGCGGTCGGCGCGGTCTTCCAGGTAACGCATGAGATCGTGGCTGAGCTGCTCGGTGCCCTGCTTGGCGATGGCCGAGATCACGTAGACCGGGCCTTCCCAGTTCAGGCGCTCGACCACTTCCTTGACCCGCGCGTCGCGGTCCTCGTCCATGATCATGTCGGCCTTGTTCAGCACCAGCCAGCGCTCGCGATCGACCAACGCCGGGCTGAACTGCGCCAGCTCGTTGATGATCACCTCGGCGGCATCGGCCGGGCTGCTTTCATCCAGCGGCGCCAGGTCGACCAGGTGCAGCAGCACGCGGGTACGCGCCAGGTGCTTGAGGAAGCGGATACCCAGGCCGGCGCCTTCGGAAGCCCCTTCGATCAGGCCGGGGATGTCGGCGATGACGAAGCTTTTCCAGCGGTCGACGCTGACCACGCCCAGGTTCGGCACCAGGGTGGTGAACGGGTAGTCGGCGACTTTCGGCTTGGCGGCCGAGACCGAGCGGATGAAGGTGCTCTTGCCCGCATTGGGCAGACCCAGCAAGCCGACATCGGCCAGCACCTTCATTTCCATCTTCAGGTCACGCTGCTCGCCCGGCTTGCCTGGCGTGGTCTGGCGCGGCGCACGGTTGGTGCTGGACTTGAAGCGGGTGTTGCCCAGGCCGTGCCAGCCGCCCTGGGCGACCATCAGCTTCTGGCCGGGGGTGATCAGGTCACCGATGATCTCCTGGGTGGAGGCGTCGATCACCGTGGTGCCGACCGGCACGCGCAGGTACAGGTCCTCGCCCTTCTTGCCGGTACAGTCGGTGCTGCCGCCGTTCTGCCCGCGCTGGGCTTCGTGGTGGCGGGTGTAGCGGTAGTCGACCAGAGTATTGAGGTTCTCGTCGGCCACCATGAACACCGAGCCGCCGTCGCCACCGTCACCGCCGTTGGGACCACCGTTCTCGATGAATTTTTCGCGGCGGAAGCTCATGCAACCATTACCGCCGTCACCGGCTTTTACCCGGATCGATACTTCGTCAACAAACTTCATTCAAAACCGCCTCTCGCCGAACGACGAGTTGAAAACCAGAAAACCTTGAGGCTCTTGCAAAAATGAGCGCGGCGGCCCCGTACGAACCAGAAACCAACGCCGGCAGCCCAGACAAACAGCTTTGCAAGAGGCTCACCACAAACGAAAAAGCCCCGTCGCATGACGGGGCTTCTGGAGCGACGTCGCGATCAGGCGGCGACGATGCTCACATAGCGGCGGTTGAACTCGCCTTTCTTCTCGAACTTGATCACGCCGTCGATCTTGGCGAACAAGGTGTGGTCCTTGCCCATGCCAACGCCGTAGCCAGCGTGGAATTCGGTACCGCGCTGACGGACGATGATGTTGCCCGGCTTGATGACCTGGCCGCCATACATCTTCACGCCAAGGCGTTTCGATTCTGAGTCGCGACCGTTACGAGTACTACCACCAGCTTTTTTGTGTGCCATGGTTCAATTCTCCAATAAATTCAGGGGATCGTGGCAATTAAGCCTGGATACCGGTGATTTTGATTTCGGTGAACCACTGGCGGTGGCCCATGCGCTTCATGTGGTGCTTACGACGGCGGAACTTGATGATGCGAACCTTGTCGTGGCGGCCTTGCGAAACGACTTCGGCCACTACTTTAGCGCCAGCAACGACTGGAGCACCGATGGTGACGGCGTCACCGTTGGCAACCAGCAGAACGCGATCGAAGGTCACGGATTCGCCAGTGGCGACTTCCAGTTTCTCGATCTTGAGGAATTCACCTTCAGCGACTTTGTACTGCTTGCCGCCGGTAACGATTACTGCGTAGGACATTTTGAATCTCCGATAATCCTGCTCACCCAGCGCTTTATATGATGAGTATTGGCTGGCATGGCTGCACGAGGCTGGAACGGCCCGGTGCAATTGCGTAAGGCAGGTGCTGCCCAGGAAGTTAGGGTGCGCGATTGTACGCAACCGGTCGAAGCCTTGCAAGTGCCGGCCCTGCGGCGCAGGCGGCGCGCCTTGACACACCGGGACCCGCGACCTAGCATGCCGCGCAACCTCAATGGAGCAGCCGATGCAACCCCAATCCTTCTACCGCGCGGTGGCTGACGATTTCAGTGCCGTCGACGAGATCATCAAGAAGCAGCTGACCTCGCGCGTGCCGCTGGTATCGAAGATCGGCGACTATATCACATCGGCCGGTGGCAAGCGCCTGCGCCCGCTGCTGGTACTGCTGTGCGGCAAGGCCCTGGGCCGCGAAGGCGACGACCTGCGCCTGCTGGCCGCGACCATCGAGTTCCTGCACACCGCCACGCTGCTGCACGACGACGTGGTGGACATGTCCGGCATGCGCCGCGGCCGCTCCACCGCCAATGCCCTGTGGGGCAATGCGCCCAGCGTGCTGGTGGGCGACTTCCTCTATTCGCGTTCGTTCGAGATGATGGTCGAACTGGGCTCGATGTCGGTCATGCAGATCCTCTCCAAGGCCACCCGGGTGATTGCCGAGGGTGAAGTGCTGCAACTGTCGCGGGTACGTGACGCCAGCACCAGTGAAGAGGTGTACATGGACGTCATCCGCGGCAAGACCGCCATGCTCTTCGAGGCCTCCACCCACAGCGCCGCGGCGCTGGCCGGTGCCAGCGAGCAGCAGCGTGAAGCCCTGCGTACCTTCGGCGACCACCTGGGCGTGGCCTTCCAACTGGTCGACGACCTGCTCGACTACAAGGGCGACTCCGAGACCCTGGGCAAGAACGTCGGCGACGACCTGGCCGAAGGCAAGCCCACCTTGCCACTGATCTACACCATGCGCGAAGGCACTGCCGAGCAGGCCGCACTGGTGCGCCAGGCCATCCAGAAAGGCGGCCTGGAAGACCTCGAGCAGATCCGCCTGGCCGTCGAAGCCTCCGGCGCGCTGGACTACACCGCGAACCTGGCCCGCGACTACGTCGCCCGCGCCATCGCCTGCCTGGAAGTGCTGCCGGCGAGCGACTATCGCGATGCGCTGGTGGAGCTCAGCGAGTTTGCGGTCGCGCGTACGCACTGACCGATAGACCCCATCGTGCTTATCGCGGGGCAAGCCCGCTCCCAGGATCGTCGTCATCCTGTGAGAGCGCGCCTGCCCCGCGCTTGCGTTGGCCCAGAGAAAATACCTCTGCGCGGCAAAACCTTATACAATGTGCGCCTTTGATCCCCCTATCTACCAAGGAACCGAAGTGAGCACTTTGCCGCCCTGCCCCGCCTGCAACTCCGAATACACCTACGAGGATGGCACCCAGCTGATCTGCCCCGAATGCGCCCACGAATGGTCGGCCAGCGGCGAGGCCGAGGTGGCCAGCGACGACGTGGTGAAGAAGGACTCGGTCGGCAACGTCCTGCAGGACGGTGACACCGTTACCGTGATCAAGGACCTCAAGGTCAAAGGCTCGTCGCTGGTGGTCAAGGTCGGCACCAAGGTCAAGAACATCCGCCTGTGCGATGGCGATCACGACATCGACTGCAAGATCGACGGTATCGGCGCCATGAAGCTCAAGTCCGAGTTCGTGCGCAAGGTCTGACCTGCCGCCGCCGGGCTGCCCACGGGCGGTCCGGCCGGGTCCTGCAACGGGGTCCGCTGCACCATTTGGCAGAATTCGGCTAATAGACACTTGCTATTCTGATAATAAGAATTATTCTCATTGGAAATCGCTCTCCAAGGAGAATTGCCATGACCTACCTGATCGACGCCTGGCTCGACCGTCCCCATCCCTACCTGCGCATCCTGCACCGCGAGACCGGCGAAGTCTGCGCCGTGCTCGAAGAAGAAGCGCTCGACGAACTGCGCGACCAGGGCGACCTGGATCTCACTGGGCTGAATTCGAGTGAACCGGGGGTGCTGAAAGAGGTGGTGCGCAACCTGTTCCTGTTCTGCTATGCACGGGCGTTGCGCCCTGGCGGAACCGATTGGAATTGAGTGTGGCAGGGCCGACGACATCCCAGGGTGAACCCGAAGCCTGCCGGCACGGGCTTACCCTGGGATGAATACGCCGTGGTCTTACAGAACGTCGAGCAGTTCGACGTCGAACACCAGTGTGCTGTGCGGCGGGATGCTGCCCACGCCTTGGGCGCCATAGGCCAGTTCGCTCGGCACGTACAGGCGCCATTTGCTGCCGGCATTCATCAGTTGCAGCGCCTCGGTCCAACCGGCGATCACGCCACCGACCGGGAATTCGGCTGGCTGGCCGCGCTCGTAGGAGCTGTCGAACACGGTGCCGTCGATCAAGGTGCCGTGGTAGTGAGTGCGCACATTGTCTTCACGGCTCGGCTTGGCGCCGCTGCCGGCGGTCAGCACTTCGAACTGCAGACCCGAGGCCAGGGTGGTGACTCCGTCGCGCTTGGCGTTGTCGGCCAGGAACTGCTTGCCAACGGCAGCAGCGGCTTCGGCCTTGGCCGCCGCTTCGGCCTGCATCACTTCGCGGATGACCTTGAAGCTGGCAGACAGGTCCGCCTCGCTGACACGGCTGTCGGCGCCATTGAAGGCGTCGGTCAGGCCCGCCAGGATCGCTTCCAGGCTCACGCCCGGCGGCGGGTTGTCACGCAGTTGGCCACCCAACTGACGGCCGATGCCGTAGCTGACGCGGGTTTCGTCGGTGGACAGATTCAGTTCGGACATTACTCGCTCCACTTGAGGGCGCCTGACATCCGCGCCCTTCGTCAAAAGGGCGAGCAGCCTAACACCGGGCAGCGGGACGCTGCCAGCGGCAAGCTACAAGCGAGAGCCCATCACCTATCCGCTCTTTCTTGCCGCTTGAAGCTCGAAGCTTGCCGCTCAATGCTTGGTGAGCTTGTCCAGGTAGCCCATGACGAACGCAGACACCACGAAGGTCATGTGGATGATCACGTACCACATCAGGTACTCGGTGGAGATGTTCTGCGCGTCCATGAACACCCGCAGCAGGTGGATCGAGGAGATGGCGACGATGGAGGCGGCGACTTTCATCTTCAGCGACGAAGAGTCCATCTTGCCCAGCCAGTTGAGCTTCTCCTTGCTGTCGTCGATGTCCAGTTGCGAGACGAAGTTCTCGTAGCCGGAGATCATCACCATCACCAGCAAGCCGCCGACCAGCGACATGTCGATCAACGACAGAATCACCAGGATCAGGTCGGCTTCGCTGAGTGAGAAAACGCTGGGCAGGACGTGGATCACTTCCTGGAAGAACTTCAGCGCCAGGGCCAGCAGGCCCAGGGACAGGCCGAAGTAGATCGGCGCGAGCAGCCAGCGTGAGGCATACATCGCATTTTCGAGAATACGTTCCATGGAGGCTAGGGACTCGTGAATGACGCACATAGGGCGCGCGAGTATAGCCAGCCACCTGTGACAGCAAAAGCCCGCAGCGTTGCCTCAGCGACGTTCAGTTGTCCGGACGGAAGCGGTAGTCACCCAGGTTGCGGCAGCGGTCACCATTGATCTGACGCAACTGCGCCTGCAAATGCAGACACCAGATCTGTGGGTCATCGCTGAGCTGGTAGCCGTGCAGGGTGAGGCTGTCGACCACGGCGTTCATCACCGATTCGGCCACCTGCGGACCGTGGAACGGGCCTTGGGCCTTGATGGCCGATGGCTGCTCACCGGCCATGCCGGCGGCGAACAGCAAAGTCCACAGGCCATTGTCGCCGGCCAGCGGACGAATGCTGCACTCGATACGGGTCACCAGGCCGAGGCACTGGCGGGTAAGGCTGAGGTTGCGCATGGCAGCGTCCCCTCCTTCAAAGCCCTGTTCAGCCTGCGACTGGCAGGCTGTTTTCATCCTGAACCCTGAAAGCGTCCTTAGTTCCAGCCTAGACGCCTACAGGTCGAGTTGGAAAACCGGCGCCGAACGGTAGCCACTGGCCGCCAGCGCCAGTTTGTTGACTCAGGCGGGCTTGGCCTGGGCCACCATCTCTTCCAGCCGTTCCTTCTCGGCGTCCTTGATGTCGTCCTCGCTGATCATCTCGGCGATGACCCGCAGGCGTTCCACCACACGCGCATTGACGCTGCCTTCGGGGAACTCGCCGTTCTCGTCCGGCGTGCCGGCTTCTTCGCCCACCAGCAGGCTCAGCGCCTCGTCGGCCTGGCTGACGGCGTACACATGGAAGCGCCCCGCCTCTACCGCCTGCAGCACCCGCTCGTCGAGCATCAGCGTGGCGACGTTGGCGCGCGGAATGATTACCCCCTGCTCGCCGGTCAGGCCGCGTGCCTCGCACAGCCGGAAGAAGCCTTCGATCTTCTCGTTGACCCCACCGACCGCCTGCACTTCGCCGAACTGGTTGATCGATCCGGTGATGGCGAAGCATTGCTTGAGCGGCGTGCGCGACAACGCCGAGATCAGCGTACAGGCCTCGCCCAGCGAGGCACTGTCGCCATCGACGTAACCGTACGACTGCTCCAGGGCGATGCTCGCCGAAATGGCCAGGGGGAATTCCTGGGCGTAGCGGCTGCCCATGTAACCGGTGAGGATCATCACGCCCTTGGAGTGGATCGGCTGACCGAGGTTGACTTCGCGCTCGATGTCGACGATGCCGCTGCCACCGGGATAGACCGTGGCCGAGATCCGCGCCGGCATGCCGAACGCCGAGTCGCCCACCTCCAAGACGGTCAGGCCGTTGCACTTGCCGATGGCTGCGCCTTCGCTGTCGATCAGGATGATGCCGGCGAGCATGTCGTCGAGGACTCGCTGCGACACCCGACCGGTGCGCGTGGCCTTGGCCTTGAGCGCCCGCTCGATGTGCCCAGCGTCGGTCATCTCGTCACCGGCCAATTGGCGAATGAAGTCGGCCTCGCTGACAAGCTGGAACAAGTCGCCGATGCGCGCCGACAGCCGCGCCTGGTTTTCCGCCAGGCGTGCGCTGAAGGTGGCCAGGCGCGCCACCGCATCGCTGGTCAGCGGCGCCATGCCTTCCTCGTTGGTGCGCGTGCGCAGCAACTGGGCGAACTGCTCCAGGTTCTCGTCGACCATCGGCAGGTCTTCGTCGAAGTCGACCAGGACGCGGAACATTTCCTGGAAATCTGGATCGTGGTCCTGCAGGGCGTAATAGAGCTGGCGTGAGCCGATGATCACCAGCTTGACGTTGAGCGGGATCATCTGCGGCGTGAGGGTGACGGTGGCGATACGCCCCAATTCGCCGAGCGGCGACTCCATCTTCAGCTTGCGCGATTGCAACGCGCGCTTGAGTGCATCCCAGACGAAGGGCTCGCCGAGCATTTTCTCGGCTTCGAGAATCAGGAAGCCGCCGTTGGCCCGGTGCAGAGCCCCGGAGCGCAGTTGCCGGTAGGAGGTGGAAAGCGCGCCCTGGTCGGTGCTGTATTCGATGCGCCCGAACAGGTTGTCATAGGTCGGATGCGGCTCGAACACCACCGGCGCGCCGCCGTCCAGCGGATGACCGACCACCAGGCTCGGCGCGTATTGCTCTTCGAGCATCTTGCGCGCCACGGCGTCGGTCTTGGCATCGTCGACCAGTTGCTCGACCACGGTGCGCAGCAGGTTCAACTGCATCGATTGCAGGTAGGCGCACACCGCCGCGTTCTCGGCGTATTTTTCCGACAACGGCGCCAGCAGCGGTTGCAGGGCCAGGGTGATGGTTTCTTCGTTGAGCTCGCGCAGCTGATTGTTCGACTCGCGCTTCCACTGCGGCAGGCTGGACAGCTCCTCGTTGAGACGCTCCTCCAGCGCGGCGATGTCCTCGTGGAACTGTTCGCGCACCTCTTCGGGCAACTGGGCGAACTCGGCTTCATCCAGCGCCTTGCCGTCGGCCATGGGGGTGAACGCCACGTTGCTGGCGTCGCGGTACAGCGCCACGTCCTTTTCCAGCGACGCCCGCTCGATCACATCCAGGGCGCGGTCATAGCGTTGGTTGAAGGCGCGGTCGATGGCGCCTTTCTTCTGCTGGTAGGCCGGGTGTTCGAACACCGCCGGGAAGGTCGCCAGCAGGTTGCCGATCAGGCCATTCATGTCGGCGATGAACTCGCTGGCGCTGGCTGACGGCAACTCCAGGGCGCGCGGCTCGCGCAGGTCGTCGAAGTTGTTGACGTAGACCCAGTCCGAGGGCGTCTTCTGGCGCTTGCCCTCGGCCTTCAGGTAGCGTTTGACGAACGAGAAGCGGCCGGTGCCGGGCTCACCCATCACGAAGACGTTATAACCAGGCCGCGGCATGGCCACACCGAATTGCAGGGCCTCAACGGCACGTTCCTGGCCCAGTACTCCGCGAAACGGCTCCAGATCGTCGGTGTGGGTGAAGGCGAACTGCTCGGGCGAGAAACGCCGGGTCAGGGCTTCGGGCGCCAGACGCAGGCGCGCGGCAACGGGATCGGGCATCGGGTTTCCTTACTTCGGCGGGGCGGATGAAGGCATTCTGGGGCTGTGGGCGCGCGCCTGGCAAGGCTCGCCGAGACTTTATGTCGCAGCGCAAAAAGCGCGTGCAATAGAATTTTTCGCAATCGCTGACGCAACTAATGGTTAGCGCCTAAACTCCAAACTGCGCGGGTGGGTTTCATGCTTTCCCGCCTGGCAATGAACTGCCAGACAACCCTGATCATTGATACGTATCGAAAAAGAGAATAACGCTATGAAACGGATTCTTCTGGGTACCTTGTTCGCCGCGGTTTCGATCAACGCCATGGCAGAAGCGCCAGGCGGCCCGAACTGCGGTTGGGGCAACCTGCTGTTCGAAGGCCAGCGCGGCACGCCGGCGCACTTCCTGGCTTCCACCACCAACGGCACCTCCGGTAACGCCACCTTCGGCATGACCTCCGGCACCAACGGCTGCTCCACCAAGGCTGCGCTGACCTACGGCGGCAAATCCTGGCTGGCCATGAACGGCACCATGAACGAGCTGTCCGAAGACATGGCGCAAGGCCAGGGCGAAGCCCTGACCACCTACGCCGTGGTCATGGGCGTGAAACCAGAAGACCGCGCGCGCTTCGCCTCGGTCACCCACGACCACTTCCAGCAGATCTTCAGCAGCGCCAACGTCACTGCCGAAGACGTTCACAGCAACACCATCGCTGTCCTGAAAAACGATCCGCAACTGGCCAAGTACGCCACCGAGGCGTAAGTTCGGCCCATCCCGCCCCACACGGGGCGGGATTCGTTCGCCTTCCTTTGGCACCTTTCAGAAGTAGTTGCCCCACATGCTCAAACGCCTCGCCTACCTGACGCTATGCGCCTGCGCGCCCGCCTATGCGACCCCTTCGCTGGACGAAGCCCGCGTGCAACGCCTGGCCGCCGATCGCTACTGGATCGCCCTGGGCCATTACGAGACCGCCAAGCTCGGCGGTTGGCGCAGTTATGTGGACGATGACAAATTCTTTCTCGCCGCCGATGGCGCCCATCACCCGGACCGCGAGCTGCGGGCCACGGTCGATGCGCTGTACGCGCCGGCGAGCCTGGGCGACAAGCACGCCCAATGCGTTTTCCCGGCGCGCACCCGCTGGCTGCGCGAGCAACTGCAGCTCACCGACCTGCCCACGCCGGACTGCCAGGAATACCAGCGCTGGTACGCAGACGTGGCGCCGCACAGCGCGGTGCTGATCTTCCCGGCGGCGTACTTGAACAGTCCGTCCTCGATGTTCGGCCACACCCTGCTGCGCATCGACAAGGCCGACACCCGCAGCAACGACACCACGCTGCTCAGCTACGCGATCAACTTCGGCGCCTACATCGAAGGCAGCGACAACAGCATCCTCTATGCCTGGAAAGGCCTGATGGGCGGCTACCCGGGACTGTTCGCGATGATGCCGTATCAGGAAAAACTCTCCGAGTACCGCAGCCTGGAGAACCGCGACCTGTGGGAGTACCAGTTGGACCTGACGCCGGAAGAGACCGGACGTATGGTCGAGCACGTGTGGGAACTCAAGCAGGTGCAGTTCGACTATTTCTTCTTCGACGAGAACTGCTCCTACCGATTGCTGGAGCTGCTGCAGGTGGCCCGCCCCGGCCTGGACCTGACCTCGCAGTTCCCGCTCACCGCCATCCCCACCGACACGGTCAAGGCGGTCAAGCAGTCGGGCCTGGTCTCGGACGTGCGTTACCGCCCCTCGCGCGAGCGCGAATTGCTGGCCCGCGCCGAGCCGCTCGATCACGACGAGAAACAGCAAGTGCTGGCGGTCAGCGCCGACACCGCGCAGTTGCAAAGCCCGGCCTTCACCGCCCTGCCCCGCGAGCGCCAGGCCTTGGTGCAGGACGCCGCCTATCGCCTGGAGCGCTACCGCGCTACCGGCCAGGAACGCGACCCCGAGCAAGCCAAGCGCAGCTTCGAGCTGCTGCGGGCGATCAACCGCAATCCGCCACCACCGCTGGACATCCAGCGCCCGGGCCTGCCCGAAGACGGTCACCAGTCACGCACCTGGCAACTGGGCGTCGGCACCCGCGAGGATCGTGCCTTCGCCGAGTACGGCCTGCGCATGGCCTACCACGACCTCAACGACAACGCCTATGGCTTCCCGCTGGGTGCGCAGATCGAGATCCTCCAGCTCAAGCTGCGTCAATACGAACACAATGAATGGCAGGTCCAGCGACTGGACCTGGCCACCATCCGCTCGCTGACGCCACGCAACGAGCTGCTCAAGCCCTGGTCCTGGCAGGTTGCAGGCGGCCTGGAACGGGTACCGGGCAAACACGACGACGAGGTGCTGGTCAGCCACGTCAACGGCGGTGGCGGTGGGACCTGGCAACTGGCCGATGGGCTGCTCGGCTTTGCCCTGGGCACGGTCCGCGTCGAGCACAACAACGACTTCTCCGAATTCGTCTCGCCAGCGGCCGGCTTCAATGGCGGTCTGTTATGGCGCAACGGCTTGGGCAACATGACCCTGGAAGCCAAAGGTGACTACTTCACCAATGGCGAAGTGGGTCGCAGCCTGAGCCTGAACCAGCAGTGGGAAATTTCCCAGAACCTGGGCCTGCGGCTCAGCGCCAAGCGCGAGTTCAGCCACCTGGCCAGCGCACAGAACGAAGTGATGCTCGAGTTGAAGTGGTACCAGTACTGAGGCGGTCCCCAAGACTGCCAGCCTCGCGAATGAACACACCACCTGGGTAGGCACCGCGTAAAGATCGCAATCCGGTTACGGCATTTTGACATCGCCGCGACAATTCCCGGCCTAGACTCTCCTTATCACCCGGAGGTCCAGTGTCCATGTCGCGGTATGGCTTAGCTCTGTGCTTTACCCTGCTGCTGGTTGGCTGCCAGTCGACCCACGAGCAGATGCTCCATCAAGGCTACCCACCCGCCTACGCCGACGGCTTCCAGGACGGCTGCGGCAGCGGTCGCCAGGCGGCGGGGTTGATGGTCGGCGATTTTCGCAAGGACGTGCCGCGCTACCTGCACGAACGCCAGTATGAAGCCGGCTGGGACGATGGCTTCCGCCAGTGCAACGCAATGCAGAACAGTGAAGACCTTCGCCAGTACCGCGAACGTTACTGGGATGAGCGTGACCGCGATTGGCAACAGGAAAAAGACCGTGACGCTGCGCGCGCTTATCGCCACAACTGAGTCGGCCACAGGCATCCGCTGAAACCCCGCCTCCCTCACCATGGTCTGCTGATAAAGGAGGCCACTCATGAGTCGAGCATTCGTCAACGAGGACCAGGCCGCCGCCCAGGCGAGCCAGCCGGTGGAACGCCAGGTCAGCGACCAACCCAACTACGTTACCGCCAGCGGACTGGCACAACTGCAGCAACGCGTCGCTGATCTTGAGGCCCTGCGCAGCCGCCTGAAGGCCGACGGCGAACGCGCCGACAAACAGCAGTTGGTCGACACCGAGCGCGACCTGCGCTACTTCCGTGCGCGGGTGCAAAGCGCCCAAGTGGTGCCGCCTGCCCATTCCCAGGAGAAGGTGCAGATCGGTAGCCGCGTGCGGTTCGTCGACGAGCAGGATGAAGAGCATGCCGTGCAGTTGGTCGGCGAAGACCAGGCCGATGCAGCACACGGCCTGATCAATTGGGGCTCGCCATTGGGTCGTGCGTTGCTGGGGGCCAAGCCGGGCGATGAGGTGTTGTGGCGCCGGCCTGTCGGTAATCAACACATCGAGGTGCTGGAGATTGGTCCAGGCAATGATCCGACGGTCATGCAATAGCTGATGGAGCCAGGGCCGCGTTGCGGCCCTGCGTGCGTTGGGTCACACCACCCCTTGCGCCAACATCGCATCGGCCACCTTGACGAAGCCTGCAATGTTGGCCCCCTTCACATAATTGACCGAACCATCCGCCTCTTCCCCGTAATGCACGCACGCATGGTGAATCGACTGCATGATCGCGTGCAGCTTGCTGTCCACCTCGCCCGCGGTCCACAGCAGGCGCATGGCGTTCTGCGACATTTCCAGCCCCGACACTGCCACGCCGCCGGCATTGGACGCCTTGCCCGGTGCGAACAGCGTTCCGGACTCGATGAACAGGTCCACCGCCGCCAGCGTGGTCGGCATGTTGGCGCCTTCGGCCACGCACAGGCAGCCGTTGCTCAGCAGCGCGCGGGCGTCCTCCAGGTCCAATTCGTTCTGCGTGGCGCACGGCAAAGCGATATCGCACGGCAGGCTCCAGGGCGTCTGGCCCTTGCGGAACTCAAGGCCAAAGCGCTCGGCCAGCTCGCTGATGCGACCGCGCTTGACGTTCTTGAGCGCCAACAGCGCATTCCACTGCTCGTCGTTCAAACCCGCTTCGCAGAACAGCGTGCCTTCGGAGTCGGACAGGGAAATGACTTTACCGCCCAGGTCCATCACCTTGCGCGCGGCGTACTGGGCGACGTTGCCCGAGCCGGAAATCGCCACCCGGCGACCGTCGATGCGCCGGCCTTGGCGCTTGAGCATCTCTTCGGCGAAGTACACGCAGCCGTAGCCGGTGGCTTCGGGGCGGATCAGGCTGCCGCCGTAGGTCATGCCCTTGCCGGTCAGCACCGAGGTGAACTGGTTGGCCAAGCGCTTGTACTGGCCGAACAGGAAGCCGATTTCGCGGGCGCCGACGCCGATGTCACCGGCCGGTACGTCCAGGTCGGCACCGATGTGCCGGTACAGCTCGCTCATGAAGGCCTGGCAGAAGCGCATCACTTCGGCGTCGCTCTTGCCCTTGGGATCGAAATCAGAGCCGCCCTTGCCGCCGCCCATGGGCAACGAGGTCAGGGAGTTCTTGAACACCTGCTCGAAGGCCAAGAACTTGAGCACGCCCAGGTTCACCGACGGGTGGAAGCGCAGGCCGCCCTTGTACGGGCCGATGGCGCTGCTCATCTGGATGCGATAGCCCCGGTTGACCTGCACCTTGCCCTGGTCGTCGACCCACGACACGCGAAACAGCACCGCGCGCTCCGGCTCGACCATGCGCTCGAGAATGCCGGCCTGCAGGTAATGGGGGTTGGCTTCGAGGAACGGCCAGAGGCTGCGTAGCACCTCTTCGACGGCCTGGTGGAACTCGGGCTGGGCAGGGTCACGCTGCTTGAGGCGTGCGAGGAAATGGTCGACGGATTCGATCATGGTAGACATCTCACCAAGAGGATTGGACTTATTGATTTTTCCGGACTCTAGCAAGAAGCCATCGCACTGCAACAGGGCGAAATGTCGTTTTTCTGAATTTTTTTGGTGCGATTATATAAATGTATACAAATGCTACCGCGTTCTTGAGTACGCCACAGGCCCGCTCTGAAACGGCCTTTTCAGCGGCAGTACCCCAGCTGCAACGCCAACACACCCTTGCGGTCAGGCACAAAAATGGGGCCCTGAGGGCCCCATCCTTGTGCATCCGAAACTGAGTTACTGCGCCAGCTTCTTGTGCCGTACGCGGTGCGGCTGGGCAGCGGCATCGCCCAGGCGCTTCTTGCGATCAGCTTCGTACTCGGTGTAGTTGCCCTCGAAGAACACCACGTTCGAGTCGTCCTCGTAGGCCAGGATGTGAGTCGCCACACGGTCCAGGAACCACCGGTCGTGGGAAATCACGATGGCCGCGCCTGGGAAGTCCAGCAGCGCTTCCTCCAGCGAACGCAGGGTTTCGACGTCCAGGTCGTTGGACGGTTCGTCGAGCAGCAGGACGTTGCCGCCCTCCTTCAGGGTCAGCGCCAGGTGCAGACGACCACGCTCACCGCCGGACAGGTCCTTGACGAACTTCTGCTGGTCGCCGCCCTTGAAGTTGAAGCGACCGACGTAGGTACGCGACGGAATCTCGTAGCTGCCGATGCGGATCTGGTCGGAGCCGTCGGAGATCTGCTGGAACACGGTCTTGGCACCGTCCAGGTCCTCGCGGCTCTGGTCGACGCAGGCCAGTTGCACGGTTTCGCCGATCTCGATGCTGCCCGAGTCCGGCTGCTCCTTGCCCATGATCATGCGGAACAGGGTGGATTTACCGGCACCGTTACCGCCGATCACGCCGACGATGGCGCCCTTGGGCATGGCGAACGACAGGTTGTCGATCAGTACGCGATCGCCGTAGCCCTTGCTGACGTTCTTGAACTCGATGACCTTGTCGCCCAGGCGCGGACCGGCCGGGATGTAGATCTCGTTGGTTTCGCTGCGCTTCTGGAATTCCTGCGACTGCATTTCCTCGAAACGCTGCAGACGTGCCTTGGACTTGGACTGGCGGGCCTTGGCGCCTTTGCGCACCCACTCCAGTTCTTCTTTCATGGCCTTCTCGTGGGCGCTCTGTTGCTTGGATTCCTGCTCCAGGCGCGAGGACTTGGCTTCCAGCCAGCCGGAATAGTTGCCCTCGTACGGAATGCCGGCGCCGCGGTCGAGCTCGAGGATCCAGCCCGCGACGTTGTCGAGGAAGTAACGGTCGTGGGTGATGGCCACCACGGTGCCGGGGAAGTCGTGCAGGAAGCGCTCGAGCCAGGCCACCGAGTCGGCGTCCAGGTGGTTGGTCGGTTCGTCCAGCAGCAGCATGTCAGGGGCCGACAGCAGCAGGCGGCACAGGGCCACACGGCGCTTCTCGCCACCGGACAGGTGCTCGATGCGCGCGTCCCAGGCCGGCAGGCGCAGGGCGTCGGCGGCCACGTCCAACTGACGCTCCAGGTTATGGCCGTCGGCCGCTTGCAGGATGGCTTCGAGCTTGGCCTGCTCGGCGGCCAGCTTGTCGAAGTCGGCGTCCGGATCGGCGTAGGCCGCGTAGACTTCGTCCAGGCGCGCCTGGGCGTCCTTGATCACGCTGACCGCTTCCTCGACCACTTCACGCACGGTCTTGCTCGGGTCCAACTGCGGCTCCTGGGGCAGGTAGCCGACGTTGATGTCGGGCATCGGACGGGCTTCGCCGTCGAATTCCTTGTCCACGCCCGCCATGATCCGCAGCAGCGTCGACTTACCGGCGCCGTTCAGGCCCAGCACGCCGATCTTGGCGCCGGGGAAGAACGACAGGGAGATGTTCTTGAGGATTTCCCGCTTCGGCGGCACGACCTTGCTCAGCCGATGCATGGTGTAGACGTATTGAGCCATTCCAGGCACCTCGATGATGATGAGTGAATCCCGTTGAGCCGCGCCAGGACGCGTTGACGGCATGGGAGAGAACACGTGCCGCGCGCCTGGGCGCGCCAATGGAGGCCTACTGGCCCCGCTGCGCTCGGAAGTCCTGGCGCTCGCAGCCAAGCCGGGCATTATGTCCGCCCCGCTGTGCCAACTCAACCGCGGCACCTGCACTGGGGCAAGGCGGCGCGGTGGCGTGAATCCAGCGCACTGCTGAACAGATTGCCGCTGGCTACGTCACGTTCATGCCAGGAGCCCTCGAACGCCCGACCTCAGACGTGCCGCTGCCTACCCTTGCCACGCGGCAGGCGCGACTGCCCTTGCTGCTCGGCCAAACGTGCGGCCCATTCGGCCTTGGCGCTGAACCCACCCGCACGGGCCGGCGTCTGCACGGTCTTGCCAGCCGGTTTGCTGGCGGACTTGGTCACCGCCTTGGGCGCTGGCGTGCCCTGAGCCGCGACGGCTGCAGCCACCGCCACCGGCTCGACCGCGGCCTTGGCCGACTTGCGCAGCTCGGCCAGCGACGGACTCTTGCGCACCGCCGTCGCCACGTCGGGCTTGGCGAACGAGCGCTGACAGGATTTGCACGACACCTGTTCGGCCACGGCCGTGCTGGCCAGCGTCTGGCTGCTGCGCCCGCAGGCGGAATCGAGACCATTGGTGGAATAGTGGGTAACCAAACCGAGCTTCTCCGATGCATTGACTATGAAACGGCCGGCATTCTCGCACAGCTTGCCCACCGTGCAGAACGTCACACCGTCCGGCGAATGGCGGTTTTAGGGGCTGGCACTTAGCCATAATCCAAGGCATGCTAGCCGCTTTCGTGCGACCGGCCTATAGTGCGCCACGGCGGCCTGCCGCGTGCATGCCTGCCCCTGCCTACGCCAGCCCAATCGCAGGACCAACGCTTGACCCACTTCATTCGACCGCCTATTGAGTCACCGGCGTCGCCCGCCTCGTTGCGTGGCTCGCTCAAGGGTGCGCTCGCCCTGCTGGCCCTGGTGCTGCTCGGCCTGCTGGCCTGGCAACTGTTCTCGCAGTTCCGCCAGACCCAGATCGACGTGCGCGAGCAGAGCGTGGCAGCGGGCGAAGAGTTGGCCAATCACCTGACCTTGAGCATGGCGCTTGAGGCGCAACAGGCGATCAACCTGGTTCAGCCCTACGGCAATCCACCGTCGCCTGAAACCCTGCCGGCGCTGCTGCAGTCCTTGCGCGAGCAACTGCCCAGCTTGCGCGACCTCGCCTGGCTGGACCGTGACGGGGCGATGCGCAGCGACAGCCTGAGCGCCAGCCCGGACCGCGAGGCCATCGAGCGCCTGCTGCGCCAGAGTCAGGGCGCCGGCTTCTTCTATGGCAATGCCGCCGACCAGAGCCTGATCTACCTGCTGTTGCGCCAGTCCAGCGAGCCGACCTCCGGCTACTGGCTGCTGCGCCTGTCCAGCGACTACTACCAGGTGCTGACTCGCCGATTCAATGGCGCCCGGCATCCGCTGTGGCTATTGGAGAACAGCCGCGATGGCAGTGTGCTCGACACCAGCGCGAGCGCGCGTGGCGATCTGTCGGCCCTGCACAGCATCCTGCTGACTTTCATCGACAACAGCACCTGGCAACTGCGCGGGCTCTACGACCCCAACGCCGTGCGCAACAAGCTGCTGCCGCCGCTGCTGGGCAAGAGCCTGCTGGTGCTGTTCTGCGCGCTGCTGCCGGGCCTGGCGCTGATCAACATGCGCCGTCGCCACCGCGCCTTGCAGGAAGACCGTCGCCGCTATCAGGACATCTTCGACAGTACCGGCGTGGCCCTGTGCGTGCTCGACCTCTCCAGCCTGCCCGCTCAACTCGACCGTCACCACACGCGCAATCACACCGCGCTCAAGCACAGCCTGGCGCTGGAGCCGACCCTGCGGCGCAACCTGTTGCAGGAACTGAAAATCACCGAGATCAACCAGGTCGCCCGTCAGTTGCTCAACGTGTCCAGCAGCGAAGGGGCCTGGCAACGGCTGATCGAGGGCAGCGGCGAAGGCCGTGACAGCATCGGCATGCAGTTGCTCGACGCCCTGATCGAGCAGCGTGCCCAGTTCGAGATGGAAGTGCGCCTGCCCGCGCCCCAGGGCGGCGACCTGCACCTGTGGCTGATGGCCCGCCTGCCGCAGCAGCGCCGCGACTATCAGGCGGTGATCCTGAGCATCAGCGATATCACCAGCCGCAAGCAGGTGGAGCTGTCGCTGCTGGAGCGCGAAAGCTTCTGGTCGGACGTGGTGCGCACCGTGCCCGACCAGTTGTATGTGCAGGACGTGCACAGCCGGCGCATGATCTTCAGCAACCGTCACCTCGGCCAGACCCTGGGCTACGACCGCGCGGAACTGGCGCAGATGGGCGATCACTTCTGGGAGGTGCTGCTGCACCCCGAGGACGCCGACCAATACCAGCACCTGCGCCAGTTGCGTCGAGACACCGGCCATAGCCAACTGCTGCACTGCCAGTTGCGTTTCCGTCACCGCGACGGCAACTGGCGCTGCTACGAGATCCGCGAACAGGCGCTGACCCGCGACAATGCCGGCCAAGTCACGCGGATCATCGGCGTGGGCAAGGACGTCACCGTGCAGATCGAGGCCAGCCAGTCGCTGCGCGACAGCGAGCAGCGCTACCGCATGCTCGCCGAGAGCATCAGCGACGTGATCTTCTCCACCGACAGCGCGCTGCAACTGAACTACATCAGCCCGTCGGTGCACAGCGTGCTCGGCTACTCGGTGGACTACATCTTCGAGAACGGCTGGCCGACGGTGGTGGCCAACCCAGCCCAGCTCAGCGGTATCCACGCGCTGATGGAGCGGCTCACCCAGGCGCTGGGCAACCGCGAGCAACTGCATGCCCTGCGCAGCCAATTGCCGACCCAGGTGTTTCTGTTCGACTGCCTGCGCGCCGATGGCCGCAAGATTCCCATCGAACTGCGCCTGGTGCTGGTGTGGGACGACCAGGAGCATTTCGAAGGCCTGCTCGGCGTGGGCCGCGACATCAGCCAGCAGCGCCGCGCCGAAAAAGATCTGCGCATGGCCGCGACGGTGTTCGAGCACTCCACATCGGCGATCCTGATCACCGACCCGGCCGGGTTCATCGTCCAGGTCAACGAGGCCTTCAGCCGGGTCAGCGGCTACGCGCCGGACGAGGTGCTCGACCAGCGCCCGAACATGCTCACCGTCGAAGGCCAACAGGACGCCCACCTGGGCTACGTGCTCAAGCAACTCAACCAGCGCGGCACCTGGGAAGGCGAAGTGTGGCTCAAGCGCCGCAGCGGCGAGCATTACCCGGCGTGGGTCGGCATTACCGCAGTGCTGGACGAAGAACGCGACCTGGCCAGCTACGTGTGCTTCTTCACCGACATCAGCGAGCGCAAGGCCAGCGAACAGCGCATCCACCGCCTGGCCTACTACGACGCCCTCACCCACCTGCCCAACCGCACGCTGTTCCAGGACCGTCTGCACACTGCGTTGCAGCAGGCCGAACGGCACAAGTCGTGGGTGGTGCTGATGTTCCTCGACCTGGACCGCTTCAAGCCGATCAACGACTCCCTCGGCCACGCCGCCGGCGACCGCATGCTCAAGGACATGGCCGAGCGCCTGCTGGCCTGCGTCGACGAAGACGACACCGTGGCGCGCATGGGCGGCGACGAATTCACCCTGCTGCTGCAACCGCGCAGCAGCCGCGAGATGGCCCTGAACCGGGCGATCCATGTGGCCGAGAACATCCTCGGCAGCCTGGTGCGGCCGTTCGTGCTGGAGAGCCGCGAATTCTTCGTCACCGCTAGCATCGGCATCGCCCTGAGTCCGCAGGACGGCAACGAGCTGAGCCAGTTGATGAAGAACGCCGACACGGCCATGTACCATGCCAAAGAGCGCGGCAAGAACAACTTCCAGTTCTACCAGGCCGACATGAACGCCAGCGCCTTGGAGCGCCTGGAGTTGGAGAGCGACCTGCGCCACGCGCTGGAGCAGAACGAGTTCATCCTCTACTACCAACCGCAGTTCAGCGGCGACGGCAAGCGCCTGACCGGCGCCGAGGCGCTGCTGCGCTGGCGTCATCCGCGTCGCGGCCTGGTGCCGCCGGGCGATTTCATCCCGGTGATCGAGGAGCTGGGGCTGGTGGTGGATGTCGGCGACTGGGTGCTGCGTGAGGCCTGCCGCCAGCTCAAGGCCTGGCACAAGGCCAAAGTGCGGGTACCGAAGGTGTCGGTGAACATCTCTGCGCGGCAGTTCTCCGACGGCCAGTTGGGCACGCAGATCGCCAGCATTCTGGAGGCCACCGGCCTGCCGCCGGCCTGCCTGGAGCTGGAACTGACCGAGAGCATCCTGATGCGCGAGGTCAACGAAGCCATGCACATCCTCGACAGCCTGAAGAACCTGGGCCTGAGCATCGCGGTGGACGACTTCGGTACCGGCTATTCGTCGCTCAACTACCTCAAGCAGTTCCCCATCGATGTACTGAAGATCGACCGTACCTTCGTCGACGGCCTGCCCGAGGGCGAGCAGGACGCGCAGATCGCCCGGGCGATCATCGCCATGGCCCACAGCCTCAACCTGGCGGTGATCGCCGAGGGCGTGGAGACCCACGAGCAGTTGGAGTTCCTGCGCGAGCACGATTGCGACGAAGTGCAGGGCTACCTGTTCGGTCGGCCAATGCCGGCGAACCAGTTCGAAGCCCAGTTCAGCAACGAAACGCTGTTCATGTTCCAGTAACGTGAGACCCCAGCCCGCCCCGCTCGCTCTCGGTAGGCGCGCGCTGGGTTCTGCAAAAGGCTGCCCAGGATCCTGAACGCCTTTGCGCCGCGACATGACGCCACTTCATGTGCCAGCCTCCGGAGCAATGGGTTAGAATGCCACCCCACTTCAGCCCCGATCCTTGAGGACCGCCATGTTCAGCCGTGATTTGACCATTGCCAAGTACGACGCCGAGCTCTTCGAAGCCATGCAGCAAGAAGCCCTGCGCCAGGAAGAGCACATCGAGCTGATCGCTTCGGAAAACTACACCAGCCCAGCGGTCATGGAAGCCCAGGGTTCGGTTCTGACCAACAAGTACGCCGAAGGCTATCCAGGCAAGCGTTACTACGGCGGCTGCGAGTACGTCGACGTGGTCGAACAGCTGGCCATCGACCGCGCCAAGCAACTGTTCGGCGCCGACTACGCCAACGTTCAGCCGCACGCCGGTTCCCAGGCCAACGCGGCGGTCTACCTGGCCCTGCTGTCGGCCGGCGACACCATCCTGGGCATGAGCCTGGCCCACGGCGGCCACCTGACCCACGGCGCCAGCGTGTCGTCCTCGGGCAAGCTGTACAACGCCATCCAGTACGGCATCGACGGTAACGGCCTGATCGACTACGACGAAGTGGAGCGTCTGGCGCTCGAGCACAAGCCGAAGATGATCGTCGCCGGTTTCTCCGCCTACTCCCAGGTGCTGGACTTCCCACGCTTCCGCGCCATCGCCGACAAGGTCGGGGCCTACCTGTTCGTCGACATGGCCCACGTTGCCGGTCTGGTCGCAGCAGGCGTCTACCCCAACCCGGTGCCGTTCGCCGACGTGGTCACCACCACCACCCACAAGACCCTGCGCGGTCCGCGCGGTGGCCTGATCCTGGCGCGCAAGAACGAAGAGATCGAGAAGAAGCTGAACTCCGCCGTGTTCCCAGGCGCCCAGGGTGGCCCGCTGGAGCACGTGATCGCGGCCAAGGCGATCTGCTTCAAGGAAGCGCTGCAGCCTGAATTCAAGGCCTACCAGCAGCAAGTGGTGAAGAACGCCCAGGCCATGGCCAGCGTGTTCATCGAGCGCGGTTTCGACGTAGTGTCCGGCGGTACCGAGAACCACCTGTTCCTGCTGTCGCTGATCAAGCAGGAGATCTCCGGCAAGGACGCGGACGCCGCCCTGGGCAAAGCGTTCATCACCGTGAACAAGAACTCGGTGCCGAACGACCCACGCTCGCCGTTCGTCACCTCCGGCCTGCGCTTCGGCACCCCGGCCGTCACCACCCGTGGCTTCAAGGAAGCCGAGTGCCGCGAACTGGCCGGCTGGATCTGCGACATCCTCGCCGACCTGAACAACGAGGCAGTGATCGACGCCGTGCGGGAAAAGGTCAAGGCCATCTGCAAAAAGCTGCCGGTCTACGGCAACTGATCGCAAGCAAGGTTTGAGGGCCGCTGCTGCGGCACTCGCTTGACCCGAAGCCGCTGACGCCCGTGCAGCGGCTTCGTCGTTTTCGGCCGGCGCTTGGCCGTCCCTGGGCAATGCCTGCCGCTTCCTGCCTGCACGCGCTTCTGAGCATCCTCGGTGGACGGTCGCTATGTCAGCGCCCGACGGCACAGGGAAACGCCCATGCTCACCGACCGCCAACAATCCTTCCTCGCCACCTTGCACCTGCAGGATCGCCCGCTCAACACGCTCGATGCGCTGTTGGGCAAGCCCGCGTGGGTCAATTGGTTCGGCGGCGCCTCGACGCTGCCACAGCTGGCCAGCACCGTGCGCAACGATTCCTCGATGCTCAGTTGCCAACCGGGCGTCGGCGACCAGGCCGTGTTGCTCTATTTTCGGTACAGCGAGGGTGGCTACCGTCTGTACTCCCGCACCCCGGGTGAGCACTTCGGCAAGGGCGTATGGCTGCACGGTCACGGCCATCTAGGTTTGGTTTCGACCCGCAAACAGGCGCCCACCACCCTGAGGTTGCAAACCCTGCAAGGTGATGCGCTGGCACTGAGCGAGTTGGCTGGGTCACAGCACCCCGTGTGGCTGATCACTGAGCAGGGTCACGTCCATCCGCGACAGCGCCTGCCATCGCCCTTCGAGTACCTTGGCGGACAAGGTCAGACGCCGCTGACCTGGAGCATGACCGTCATCGAACGTGAGGTGCCGTGGTTGAGCAGTCCCGATGAAGTCTGAAGACATGGGGCGAGGAACTGATTCCGGCTTCGCCGCGCAGCCACGGCTTCGTAACGTTCGGCTCCCCTTCAAGGAGAGCAAGCGCATGTCAAAGCAGCGTTCATTCATCGCCACCCTGTCATTCAATGGGCAGCCCCTCAACGGCTTTGCCGAATCGACCCGTGGGCCGGTTGTCCTAGAGACACCCGGCACGCTCCCCGCCACGGCGGTCGATGGCGGCCAGGCAATGGGCTATCTGGACGGCAGCGAAAGCGACTTCGCCCACGGCCAGGAAATGGGCCTGATCACCTTCGAAAAGGCCCCGCAGCCCGCGCCGCTGCGGCTGTACTTTCGCGACAGCGAACGTGGGTACCGGATTTACGTACGCGGCGGCGCCTTGCATGGCCAGGGTGTGTTCGTCGCCCAGTCCGGGCTGGTGGAGATCAGCCCCGTCGAGCGGCACGATCCGACCTACTGGCAGATCGACGAACTGAGCGGCGGAGCGCCCCTGGACGTGCTCCAGCAGGCCGGCGATACGCTGCGCGTGACGATGACCAGCGAAGCCGGGCAACGCCTCTACACGCAGCTGATGTACCCGGTCGGCGGCTTCCTGGCGTGCCTGCCGCAGGCAGAGCCCTCTTGCTTGGGTCTGACGATCCTAGAGCGCGAGGTCGACTGGCTCAGCGCCAGCTGAAAGCACCAGACAGCCAAGCTTCGCGGCCCCGGAGCCCTCAGCGGCCGAGCGCTGCGAAGCCTTCGCGGATCTTCTCCTGGGGCAGCTCGTCGCCGATGAACACCATCACGCTTTCCCGCGCCTCGCCGTCCTGCCACGGGGCATCCCAATCGAAACCGTAGAGCTTGAGCACGCCCTGGAACACCAGGCGGCGATCTTCGCCGGCGATGTTCAGCACCCCCTTGTAGCGCAGCAACTGCTTGCCGTGCGCTTCGAGCAACCCATTCATGAAGTCGCTGAGCTGGTCGATGTCCAGCGCCGTGTCGCTGCGCAGCACCAGGGTGGAGATACGGTCCGGGGTGGCGGGCTTCAACACGGGGCGTAGCGTCGGCTTGAGGCTGGCGCCCAGGTCCGGGTTGAGGTTGAAACCGCGCACGTCGAGCAACTCGGCCAGGTCGATGCGACCGTGCTCGACCACCCGCAACTGCGCGCGGCCATTGATGCGCGCCAGCCGCTCACGCAGCGCCTCCACCGCCGCCGGTTCGACCAGGTCGGTCTTGCTCAGCAGCAAGCGGTCGGCAAAGCCCACCTGGGCCTGGGCGATGGCCTGGGTCAGGTGGAATTCGGCGTGCTTGGCATCGACCAGGGTGATGATGCCGTCGAGGATGTAGCGATCGCGCAGTTCTTCATCGATGAAGAAGGTCTGGGCCACCGGCGCCGGATCGGCCAGGCCGGTGCACTCGATCACCAGACGGTCGAAGGCGATTTCGCCCGCGTCCAGGCGCTCGAGCAGCAGGTACAGCGCACGGGTCAGGTCGCCGTGGATGCTGCAGCACACGCAGCCGTTGGCCAGGGTCATCACCTGTACCGGTTCGTCGCCCAGCAGTTGGCTGTCGATGCCCGCGTCACTGAACTCGTTCTCAATCACGGCGATCTTCAGGCCGTGCTCGGCCTTGAGCATGTGCTTGAGCAGGGTGGTCTTGCCAGCACCGAGAAAGCCGGTGAGCACGGTGACGGGAATGGGGGTATGCACGCGTTTGCCTCCTTGAAGCCGAAAAAGACTGTGGGAGCCTGCTTGCGCGGGCTCCCACAGGGTCAGGCAGGGTAGCGACTCAACAGCACTTGGGCCCGGACTTGCCGCCGTAGCGGGCTTCCTGGCGCTCGCGGAAGAACGCCTCGTAGCTCATCACCGGCTGGTCCGGATGGGTCTTTTGCATGTGCTCGACATAGTTATCGTAGTCGGGCATGCCGACCATCAGCCGAGCGGCTTGCCCCAGGTACTTACCCAGTCGTCCCAGGTCGTTGAACATCGCAGCGGTCCTCTCAAGCGTCAGGCAGAGCCTGGAACGGGGTTTCCTTGTCGCTGCGCTCCTTGCGGCCCAGGGCGGCGATGCCGACCTTGATGGCGAAGAACAGCACGCTGAACACCACCACCAGGAACAGGATGGTGAGGCCGGCGTTGGTGTAGGCGTTGAAGATCACGTGCTGCATCTGCCCGATGTCCTTGGCCGGGGCCAGCACCTGGCCGGCGTCCAGCGCGGTGCTGTACTTCTTGGCCAGGGCCAGGAAGCCGACGGCCGGGTTCGGGTCGAACAGCTTGATCAGACCTGCGGTGGTGGTACAGATCAGCAGCCACAGCGCCGGCAGCAGGGTGACCCAGATGTAGCGCTCGCGCTTCATCTTGATCAGCACCACGGTGCCGAGCATCAAGGCGATACCTGCCAGCATCTGGTTGGAGATGCCGAACAGCGGCCACAGCGTATTGATGCCGCCCAGCGGATCGATGACGCCCTGGTACAGCAGGTAGCCCCACAGCGCCACGCAGCCGGCGGTGCCGATCAGGTTGGCGGTCCACGACTCGGTGCGCTTGAGCGCCGGCACGAAGCTGCCCAGCAGGTCCTGCAGCATGAAACGTCCGGCGCGGGTGCCGGCGTCCACGGCAGTCAGGATGAACAGCGCTTCGAACAGGATCGCGAAGTGGTACCAGAAGGCCATGGTGTTTTCACCCGGCAGTACCTGGTGCAGGATCTGCGCGATCCCCACCGCCAACGTCGGCGCGCCCCCGGCACGGGCCAGGATGGTGTGCTCGCCGATGTCACGGGCGGTCGCCTCGAGCTGCTCGGGGGTGATGCTGAAGCCCCAACTGCTGACCGTCTGCGCCACCGCCACCACGTCGCCACCGACCACGGCCGCCGGGCTGTTCATGGCGAAGTACACGCCCGGTTCGATGACCGACGCCGCGACCATGGCCATGATTGCCACGAACGACTCCATGAGCATGCCGCCGTAACCGATGTAGCGGGCGTTGGTTTCGTTGTCCAGCAGCTTGGGCGTGGTGCCCGAGCTGATCAGGGCATGGAAGCCGGACACCGCGCCGCAGGCGATGGTGATGAACAGGAACGGGAACAGGGTGCCCTTCCACACCGGGCCGGTGCCGTCGGTGAACTGGGTCAGGGCCGGCATTTTCAGCTCGGGCGCGATGACCAGGATGCCGATGGCCAGGGCGATGATGGTGCCGATCTTGAGGAAGGTCGACAGGTAGTCACGCGGCGCCAGCACCAGCCATACCGGCAGCACGGCAGCGACGAAACCGTAGCCGACCAGCATCCAGGTGATCTGCACGCCGGTGAAGGTGAACGCCGGACCCCAGGTCGGATCCGCCGCGATCACACCGCCCAGCCAGATGGAGGTGAGCAGCAGGACCACGCCGATCAGCGAGATCTCGCCAATGCGCCCCGGGCGGATATAGCGCATGTAGATACCCATGAACATGGCGATCGGGATGGTCGCCATCACCGTGAACATGCCCCATGGGCTCTCGGCCAGGGCCTTGACCACGATCAGCGCCAGCACCGCGAGGATGATGATCATGATCAGGAAGCAGCCGAACAACGCGATGGTGCCGGGGATGCGGCCCATCTCCTCGCGCACCATGTCGCCCAGCGAGCGGCCGTTGCGGCGGGTGGACAGGAACAGCACCATGAAGTCCTGCACCGCACCGGCCAGGACCACGCCGGCGATCAGCCACAGGGTGCCCGGCAGATACCCCATCTGCGCGGCCAGGACCGGACCGACCAGGGGACCGGCGCCAGCGATGGCGGCGAAGTGGTGACCGAAGAGGATGTGTTTGTTGGTCGGGACGTAGTCCAGGCCGTCGTTATTGAGGACCGCCGGGGTGGCCCGGCGCGGATCGAGTTGCATCACTTTGGTGGCGATGAACAGGCTGTAGTAACGGTAGGCGACCAGGTAGATGGCCACTGCCGCGACCACGATCCACAAGGCATTGATCGCTTCACCGCGACGCAGGGCAACCACACCCAGCGCGCAGGCTCCTATGATTGCCAGCGCCAGCCACGGAATGTGGCGGAGCAGGCTATTATTGTTGTTCATGGTTGGCTTCCAGCTGGTGAATTGGAATGAGACCGCCTTTCGAGTCTAGAGCCAGTCATTGCGCATTGCCATACTTGCTTTGGTCTAGAGCCTCTGCGAGCCGATTACGCCCTTCTACTCTCCCCCAGGCCGAACGCCGAGGACTGTCCCATGAGCGACCATGACGAGCGTCGACGTTTCCAGCGCATTGCCTTCGATGCCCCCACCGAGTTGCGCCAGGGCGAGCGCCGTTGGCCGGTGACCCTGCTCGACCTCTCCCTCAAAGGCCTGCTGGCGGAGCGACCCGAAGCCTGGGAAGCGGACTTGAGCCAGGATTTCGAAGCCATCATCCACCTGGACAAGGCCACCGAGGTGAGGATGCAGGTCGAACTTCGCCACGAAGAGCCTGAGCGACTCGGTTTCATCTGCCTGTATATCGACCTGGAATCCATGTCCCACCTGCACCGACTTGTGGAATTGAACCTGGCCGACAGCACCGAAATGATGCGCGAGCTGCGTGAACTGATCGAATATTGAAATCTGTTAGCTCGCTAAGCACCTAGCCGCGCCGCAAAACCTGCCCAACCAGACAGCTTTCAATGGGGTGTCTGGTTTTTTGTACACACCCCTCTGGCACCGTCTCCCTCACCTGGAACGCATTCTGCATTAGCGCTAGGCACCCCTTCCTGGCGCTCCTGGGGGCGGCTTGATCAAAATATTGTATACAATTCATGTGGCAATGATTTGCAAGAGCTGTCTACAGTAGCGGCACAACAATAAACAGAGAGCCTGCTCCCATGACCACGTCTCCCAGCACGTCTCCCGCCCGGCGCCCCGAGGACGAAAACCTCGGCGTCGGGGCCAACCTGGCCTACGGCCTGCAGCACGTCCTGACCATGTACGGCGGCATCGTCGCCGTACCGCTGATCCTTGGCCAGGCGGCGGGACTGGCGCCGGCGGAGATCGGCCTGCTGATCGCCGCCTCGCTGTTCGCCGGTGGCCTGGCGACCTTGCTGCAAACCCTCGGCCTGCCGTTCTTCGGCTGCCAGTTGCCGCTGGTGCAAGGGGTGTCGTTCGCCGGCGTGGCGACCATGGGCGCGATCCTCGGCAGCCAGAATGGCGGCGGCATGCCGGCCGTGCTCGGTGCGGTGATGGCCGCCTCGCTGATCGGCCTGCTGATCACCCCCGTGTTCTCGCGCATCACCCGCTTCTTTCCGCCGCTGGTGACCGGCATCGTCATCACCACCATCGGCCTGACCCTGATGCCGGTGGCCGCGCGCTGGGTGATGGGCGGCAACAGCGCCGCCGCCGACTTCGGCAGCATGGCCAACGTCGGCCTCGCGGCTCTGACCTTCGCCATCGTGCTGCTGTTGAGCAAGCTGGGCAGCGCCAGCATTTCGCGCCTGTCGATCCTCCTGGCGATGGTCGCCGGCACCTTGATCGCCTGGGCGCTGGGCATGGCCGACTTCAGCACAGTGGGCGACGGCCCGCTGCTGGCCTTCCCCACGCCCTTCCACTTCGGCCTGCCGACCTTCCATATCGCCGCGATCCTGTCGATGTGCATCGTGATCATGGTGACCTTGGTGGAAACCTCGGCGGACATCCTCGCCGTGGGCGAGATCATCGACACCAAGGTCGACTCCCGGCGCCTGGGCGACGGCCTGCGCGCGGACATGGCCTCGAGCATCCTGGCGCCGATCTTCGGCTCTTTCACCCAGAGCGCGTTCGCCCAGAACGTCGGACTGGTGGCGGTGACCGGGGTAAAGAGCCGCTATGTGGTGGCCACCGGCGGGCTGATCCTGGTGGTGCTCGGCCTGCTGCCGATCATGGGCCGGGTGATCGCCGCCGTGCCCACGCCCGTGCTGGGCGGCGCCGGCATCGTGCTGTTCGGCACAGTGGCGGCCAGCGGCATCCGCACCCTGTCCAAGGTGAGCTACACCAACAACGTCAACCTGATCATCGTCGCCGCCTCGCTGGGCTTCGGCATGATCCCCATCGCCGCGCCGACCTTCTACCACCAGTTCCCCGGCTGGTTCGAGACCATCTTCCACTCTGGCATCAGTTCGGCGGCGATCATGGCCATCGTGCTCAACCTGATCTTCAACCACCTCAAGACCGGCAACTCGGACCAGCAGTCGGTGTTCGCCGCCGGCTACGAGCGCACCATCCAGTACTCGGACATCTCGCAGTTGCGTGACGGCGACTACTTCAAGGACGGCAAGCTGTTCGATGCCGAGGGCCACGAAGTGCCGGTGAAGAACGAGGCCGAGCCGGGCGCCCGGGGCCGGCGGCGCAAGGTGGTGGCGGAGCATTGAGTGGTGACAGCGGCTTTGGCGGTGATTACGGGTGAGTTCGCGTCTGCGAGTGATCGCAGACGCGAACTCACCCGCGACCTTCACTCACGCCCGACGAAATACCGGTTCAACACATCGAGGTCCTTCGCCTCCAGCACCCCCGCCAGGTAGCGCAACTGCACCCAGGCGCGCAGGTATTCGTGGCGCGCCTGGGCCAGGTCACGCCGCGCGCCGTACAACTGCTGCTCGGCATCGAGCACATCGAGGTTGACCCGCTCACCGCCCTGGACGCTGCGCCGGGTCGCCTCCACCAACGCGCTGGCCGCCTTCACTGCCAGGCCATAGGCGCGGATTTTCGCCGTGCTGCTGGCGCACAGGTTGAACTGCCGACGCAACTGGTTGAGCGTATCGCTGACTTGCGCGTCCACCTGGAACTGCAAGCCGTCGCGCTCGGCGCGGGCCTGGCGCACCCGCGCCGACACCCCGCCCCCGGCGTACAGCGGCATGCTCAGTTGCAGACCGACACTGTCGGTGTCATAGCGCTGGTTGTAGGTGCTTTCGGAACTGGAACTGGAAATGCCTTTGCTGACGTAGGCGCTCAAACTGGGCAGATGCCCGGCGCGCTGGCGCTCGATGCCCTGTTCGGCGGCCTCCAGTGCATGACGCTGGCTGGCAAGCTCGGCGTTGTGAGCCACGGCCAGGTCACGCCACGGCTCGAAGCGCGCAGGCGACAGCGGCTGCACCGCGAACGCCGCGCGCAGCGGCGCCAGGTCCTCGGTAATCACCGCCTCCCCGGTGATCGCCTGCAAGCTGCGCAGGGCCGCATCGAGGTTGTCGGCCGCTTCGATTTCCTGGGCCTGGGCCAATTCGTAGCGGGCGCGGGTTTCCAGCACATCGGTGCGCGTCCCCTCACCGCCCTGGAGCAAGCGCTGATTGAGGTGCAACTGCTCGGCGTAGCTGCGCCGCTGGGCCTGGGCCAGGGCGATCTGCTCGGCGGCGAACAGCGCTTCGCTGTAGGCCGCGAACACCCGCACCATCATCTCCTGACCGCGACCGCGCAAGCGCGCGTCGGCCAACGCCGCTTGGGCCACGCCGCGGCGGTAGTCGCTCCACAGCCCGTAGTCGAACAGTGGCTGCTGCAACGTCAGGGTCGAACTGTAGCTGCGATAGTCACGCTGACTGGTGACGTCGCCGAACTGGCCGCGCTGGGTCACCTCGGAATCGTTGCGCGCACGGTTGTAGCGGTAAGACAGGTTCGGCAGCAGACCGGCACGCCCGATGTTCAAGTGCTCGATGCCGGCGTCTCGCTCGGCGAGGGCGGCATGCAAGGTCGGGTCGTTGCGCAAGGCCAGGGCATAGGCGTCGCTCAAGTCCAGCGCGACAGCCCGCAGGCTCACGCCCAGCAACACGAGGGGCCACAACAGACGCATCGAATCACTCCTCGCTCAAGGCCACATGCACCCGGTCTGCCAGCGGCTTGAACAGGTAGTTGAGCAGCGAGCGCTCGCCGCTGCGCACGAACGCCTCCACCGGCATGCCGGGGCGAATGTCTACACCGGCCAACTGCCGCGTGCCCTCGGCGCTGACCTGGATGCGTACCTGGTAATAGGGCTGCTGGGTCTTGTCGTCGAGCAAGCGGTCGGCCGACACCAGGCTCACCTCCCCGGCCACGCGCGGCGTAGTGCTCTGGTTGAAGGCGACGAACAGCAACTCCACCGGCAGGCCCGGCTGCAGGCGGTCGATCAGTTCCACCGGGGCGCGGGCATCGACCAGCAGCGGGGCGTCGCGGGGGACGATCTCCATCAGTTGTTGCCCCCGGCCGATCACGCCGCCGTTGGTGAACACACTGAGCCCGACCACGGTGCCGGCCACCGGCGCGCGTACCTGGGTGTGGGCCAGTTCGAACTCGGCGCTGCGCAGGCGATTGCCCAAGTCCTCGGCACTGGCCTGGACCTCGCTCAACTGCTGGCGCACCTCGTTCTGGAACTCCTGGCGGCGCTGGCTGGCACGCAAGGTGAGCTCCTGCACCTGACGCCGGGTGCGGGCGATGTTGCCCATGTCCTCGGCGATCGCGCCATTGACCTGGGCCAACAGGCGTTCGCTATCGAGCAGGCGATTGCGCGCGATGTAGCCGTCGCGGGCCAGGTCGCGCAGGCCGCGCAGTTGCTCGTCCAGGGCCTGGCGCTGGGCCTGTTTGCCAAGCAGTGCGCCCTGGAGGCCGCCGAGCGACGCCTGCGCCCCGGCGATGCCCTGGCCCAGGCCAGCCAGCTCCAGCTCACGCGCCTGGGCGCGACTGCCGCGCAGTTGCCGCTGGGTTTCCAGCACCGTGGCGACCCACGGCGTGGCCGCGTCGGCGAGCAGGTCCTGGGGAAAGCTCACGGTTGGCGCGCCCGCCTCCTCGGCGCGCAAGCGCGCAGCCGTGGCCAGCGCGTTGACGTACTGCACCCGCAGTGAGCCCTGCTGGGCCTGGGCCTGGGTCGGATCGAGACTGAGCAGCACCTGGCCAGCCTCGACCTGATCGCCGTCGCGCACCCGCAACGCGCCAATCACGCCCCCGGTCGGGTGCTGCACCGCTTGCCGGCTCCCGGCGACCACCACGTTGCCGCTCAGCGGCACGCCCTTGTCCAGCGGCGCCAGGGCCGCCCACAGGACGAAGCCGCCGAAGCCGACCAACACCAGCCAACGCCCGGCCCTGGCCGGGGCGCTGGCATCGTCGCGCAGTGGATGAACCCTGTCCGCCGCGGGGGCGGCGCCAGGGCTGAACAGTGGATGCACACTCATGCTCAAGACCTCTGCCCGCTCTGGTTGAAGCTGTAGGTCACCCCGGTGCGCGCCGTGGTGGCCACCGGGGGCGTGGGGCTGGCGGGACGTGCAGCGGCCTGCAGCACCCGCGCAGTCGCACCGAACTGCTGGACCCGGCCTTCATGCAGCACCAGCAGCTTGTCCAGCCCCAGCAGCAGGCTCGACTTGTGGCTGATCATCACCAGCGTGCGGCCCTGAGCCTTGAGTGCCGCGAGTGCTGCCAGCAAGGCGCGCTCGCCCGCGTCATCCAGGCTGGCGTTGGGCTCGTCGAGCACCACCAGCGCCGGCAGCCGATACAACGCCCGAGCCAGGCCGATGCGCTGTCGCTGGCCCCCGGAGAGCCCGGCGCCGCCGTCGCCCAAGCGTGTGTCGTAACCTTGCGGCCATTGCAGAATCAGCTCGTGCACGCCGGCCAACTGCGCGGCCGCCACCACTGCGTCGGCGTCCACCGGGCCAAGACGGGCGATGTTCTCGGCAACGCTGCCGGCGAACAACTGCACGTCCTGGGGCAAATAGCCGATGTGCGCACCGAGCAGTGGGCGGTCCCACTGCGCCAGCGCTGCGCCGTCCAGGCACACTTTGCCCGACAGCGGACTGGCCGCGCCCACCAGCAGCCGCGCCAGGGTCGACTTGCCGGAGCCGGAGGCGCCGATCAGCCCCAGCGATTCGCCCGCCGCCAGCTCGAAGGCCACGCCCTCCAGGCACAACCGCCCCCCGCCCGGTACCGCGGCGCTCAAGTGCTCGACGCGCAACTGTCCGCGAGGGTCAGGCAGCGGCATACCATTGGCCAACGGCGCATGGCGCTGCAGCAGTTGGCCCAGGCGCTCGGCACTCTGGCGCGCCGCGCCCCACTGGCGCCAGACCCCGATCAACTGATCGATCGGCGCCAGCACCCGCGCCATGAGAATGGAGCCGGCGATCATCATGCCGGGGCTGATCAGGTGCTCCAGCGCCAGCCACGCGCCCAGGCCCAGTACCAGCGACTGCAGGGCCAGACGCACGCTCTTGGACACGGCGGTGATCGCTGCGCTGCGCTCGCTGCCCAGGTTCTGCAGGGCCAGAAAGCCTTGGTGCAAGAGACTCCAGCGCTGGCGCACGGCGCCGAGCATGCCCATCGCCGCGACCGCTTCAGCGTTGCCCAGGTTGCCCGCGGCTTGCTGCACGGCCTGCTGCGACAGGCGTCCGGCTTCGACGAACACGCCCTCGGTCAGCCGTTCGTTGAGCCAGGCCAGTGAAGCCAGCAGCAGCGCGCCGACCAGCGCCAGCAGGCCCAGCCAGGGGCTGAACAGAAAGATCACCAGCAGGTAGAGCACGAACCACGGCGCGTCGAAGAAGGCGAACAGCGCCTGGCCGGTGGCGAACTGGCGCAGTTGGGTCAGGTCGCCCAGCGCCTGCTGGGCACTGCCCTTGTGCCCCTCCAGGCTGGCCTGGAAAGCGGCGTCGAACACGCGCGGATTGAGGTGCAGGTCCAGCCGCGTGCCCAGGCGGATCACCACCAGGCTGCGCAACCACTCGAGCACGCCGAGGAAAGCGAACAGTCCCAGCACCATGAGGCTGAGCATCAGCAAGGTCATCTCGTTGCCCGACGACAGCACCCGGTCATAGACCTGCAGCATGTACAGCGCCGGCGCCAGCATCAGCACATTGGCCACGGCGGTGAACAGGGCGACATGGCCCAGGCCGCCCCGGCAGGCCTTCAGGGCCTGCCACAGCTCAGCGGTGGCGGCATTGCGGGGTGTACTCATCGCGGACCTCGGAGGACGGGGCGGCGCGGCCATTGACCCGGCCGTCGCCACCTCGCAGAATTTCGCAGCCCCCCGGCCTGGGCCCGACAAGACACGGGCCAGGGTGCCTGCAACAGGGCCAATGACAGAGCGATCTGCCATTGGCCTTTTTCATGCCAAGGTCAGGCCGCCAGGGCCAAGTCCTCAGGCAGTGCCTGCACGCCCACCGCTTCGGCAGCGGCGAAGCTCGACGCACCACCGCCGAGGGCGGCAGCGATGGCGTCGAAGGTGCTGTCGGTGGACACGCCGTAGCTGGCCAACAGGTTGTCCAGCACCCCTTCCAAGGCCGAGGTGTTGCCCTGCATCAGGCCGTAGATCACACCTTGCACCTCGTTGCCGGCACGCCCTGCGCCCAGCGCAGCATCCAGGTCCAGGCCATTGAAGCTGACCACGTAGTTGCCCAGGCTGAAGTCGCTGCCACTGCCGCCGCCGAGCACTTCGCCCAGGCTGACGTTGTCCAGCGAACCCCACAGGTAGTGGTTGAGGTTGTCGCCCGGCGCCTTGGACGGGTCGAACACGTAGTGCAGGCCGTTGGCGGTGTTGGAGTCGGCAATGAAGGCGTAGTCCGAGCCGTTGGCGCCATGGGTGGCGTACTGGTCACCGTCGAAGGTGCCGTTGCTGAAGCCGCCGGTGTTGCTGTAGCCGTGGCCGGCGGTGACGAAACCTGCGCTCCAGAAGGCCAGGTAGTCATCGACGGTAGCGCTGCCGAAGGCTGGATCGTAGGTGACGGAAATAGTCATGACGGTTCCTCTGTGCTGCGTGGTCAAAGCGAAGGCCAACGGCCCTCGTGTCGCCCGGAATGGGCAAACTCAGGGGTTCAGAATCGGTATTCGAGCATGCCGCTCAAGGTCCGGCCGCGGGCCAGGGACAGGTTGTTGGCATCGCCCATGGCGACGAAATAGGCTTCGTCGGTGGCGTTCTCCAGCGACAGCGCCAGGTTCAGGCTGGGGGTCATCCAGTAGCTGGCATAGAGGTCGTAGACCTTGTACTTGGGCCACATGGCCTGGTCGATCTGGCTGTAGCCATGGGTGTCGAGGTTCTTGCCATTGCCTTCGCTGTAGCGCAGGCGCATGCCCACATCCAGGGTGCGCTCGAGAAAGCGCATGCCCAGGGTCAACGCGCCACGGTCGGCCGGCATGTAGGCGGCATTGCCCATGATGTCGCCACAGCTCACCCGGTTGTTTTCCGTGGCGTTGGCTTCGGCCCGCGAGACCCGCACCGGCAGCATGAGAATGCGGCTGCCGACGCGCACTGGACGCAGCACGGTGCCGGCGCTGACCAACTGCTGGGCGCCGCCGAGGTAGAACTGGTTGGAGCAGAAGTCGTTGCTGCCGATCATGTGCGTGTAGCTGAGCTGGCCGTAGTAGTCGCCAGCGTCGTAGTCCAGGCTGTACTCCACACCGCGAAAACGCGTGGCTTGCAAGTTGTTCTGGTACGCCGAACGGCCCAGGGCGATGCCCGAGACACTGGAGCCGGGCAGGCTGACGTTGGTGTCGAGAAACGAGAAATGGTCGATGCGCGTGTCGAAGTAGGCGACCTTGGCGGCGAAGCGATCACCGTCGCGCAGCAGCGATTGCTTGAAGATGTTCAGCCCCAGTTCCCAGTTGTGCGACTGCTCGGCCTGCAGGAACGGATTGGGGTATACCATCTCGTTGCCGCCGCCGTGGGGACGTCCGCTCATGTACGCCTCGGTGACCGCCGGCGGGCGCCAGCCACGGCCCCAGCGGGTGTAGAGCTGCAGCCAGTCCGGCCCTGGCTTGACGGCGATGCCGAAGGTCGGCGAGAAGCGGCCCTCTTCGCGCTCCTGGTCGAACAGCAGGTCGGTCCGCTGGCGCCGCAGGTTGGTCTCGGTGATGCCCTCGGGGTACAGCCAAGTGGTCACGCCGGTCTTGCCGGTGAGGCGATAGCGGTCGTAGCGCAGGCCCGCATCGACGGTCAGCCAGTCGTCGTGCTCGTAGCTGAGGTTGCCGAACAGGCTGGCCATGACCCGCTTGCCGGTGGGGTTGGCGCCTTGGACATACGGCAGCGATTCGGTTTCGTTGGCGGCCGCCACACGCTCGGTACTGGGCCGGAAGCGGTCCTGGAACATTTCGCTGCCGTAGTTGAAGGTCAAGCTGTCGGCCTTGAACAACTGCCAGCGCGAGGTGTTCTGCACCTGCAAGCCCCAGGTGTCGGTCTGGTAGCGGTCGCTATAGCCTTCGACCCGGTTGCCGCTGGTGGCCGAGGCGGCGTTGTCGGCATTCCAGCGATCCTGACGGGTGGTGACGTAGTACAGCTTGGCCTTGAAATCCACCAGGTCGCTGGGGTTGAGGCTGTAGTCCAGCGCCGCGTTCCTGGCGTTGATGTCGTTGCTGCCGGTGACGCGGTAGTAGTACTCATGGCTGCCGGCGTCCTTGACCGTCCAGGCGTCCTTGCTGTCGGTGTCGGTCTCGAAGTAGCTGAACTGCAGGCGCTGGGTGTCGGGCAGGTTGAGGCCGAGCTTGAAGATCTGCGAGCGGGTCACGCTGTCCATGGCGCCGACTTCGCCGTTGAGCCAGTGCTTCCACGCCTGGCGGTCCTCCAGCTTGCCGCGCATTTGGGTGCCGAGGTTGCCGGCGTGCTGGGTGCCGCTGCGGTAGTCGCCAAAATGGCGCTCGCTGTGGCCGACCAGGATGTCGCCCACTTCGTTGCCCAGGGCGAACAACGCGCTGCCGTTGAAGTAGGTACCGTTGCCCAGCTCGCCGATGCCGTGACCGGCGCGCAGGCGTCCACCGATCTCCTTGTCCGGACCGAGCAGGTCGCGGGCCTCGACCGTGTTGAAACTGGCGATGCCGCCGATCACGCCAGCACCGCCCATACCGGCCGAGGTGCCTTTGTCGATTTCCACGTTCTGCACGAACTCCGGGTCGATGAACATCACGCCATTGCGCTGCTGGTGACCGTTGACGCTGAAGTTCTGGCGCATGCCGTCGATGTTCATGTTGACCCGGCCGTAGTCCTGTACGCCACGGATGTTCACCGACAGACCGGGGTCGCGCTGGTTGACCGCGGTGTAGACGCCGGCGGTCTGCTCCAGCAGGTCGGCCGCGTGACGCGGCGGGCGCTGGTCGATCTGCGCGCGGGTGATGACGCTGACCGAGCGCGGCGCCATGTACACCCAGTCGCCGTCACGGCTGGACTCCACATGGGTGGCGCCCAGCTCGACGCTGTGCTCGCCAGCCTCGATCCGCTCCAGGCCCACTTGACCAGGGGCGCTGAAGCGATAGCGCACCGGCGTGCCCTGCAGCAACCGACGCAAGCCGTCCTCGATCGCGTGCGAGCCCTGCAGGCCAGGGCTGTTCAGCCCGGCCAGCTTGCGGCTGTCGAAGAACACCTGCACCCCGGATTGCTCGGCATAGGCGAGCACCGCGCGGTCGAGTGCCTGGGCCGGGATGTCGAAGCGGATCAGTTGGCGCTCGGCGCGCTCGACCGGTGCGGCGGCCTGCACCTGGCCGATCCCCATCGGCAAGGCGCAGGTGCCCAGGGCCAGGCTGCTGGCCAGGGCGAGGCGACTCAAAGGTCGCGGGGTCTGTTGTCGTGGCGTGGTCACTGCGAAGGCTCGTCTGTTGTGGGCGTTTTCTAGTAATGAAAATCAATCTCAACAATCAGACGTGCAGGGGCGGAAAAGTCAGTAAGGAAAAATGAAAAAAGATGCTCAAGGCAGCAATGGCAGCGGCTGCGCGGGGATGTCGGCTCAGTCGCCGCGCCTGCAAAAGTAGCGCGCGACCTGCGGCAGCCGCGATTGGCCGCCCATAGAGGTGCCGAGGCGCGACGGGGTCAGTAGATGACGGTCAGGCCGGGCAGTTCGAGCCGACGGGCCTGCAGCTCATCGCTCAACACCGCGCCGACGGTGGCCAATTGGTCGAGGCGAAACACCCCGCTCACCTCGCGCCGGGCCAATTGCTCATTCAAAACCAGCCATTGCCCGCTGCGGTAGTGATTGAGCCGAGCCACCACATCGGCCAGCGGCTGGCGCTCGAACACCAGCACACCGCGCGCCCAGTCGGTGGCCCGTTGCAGGTCCTGCTGCGGCCAGGGACGCACACCGTCTGCCTGGTCGTAGCGCACCGCCTGCCCCTGCTCCACCACTTGATCGGCGCGCCCCCGGTCCGGCGAGTTGAGCAGGTGCACGGCCACCCGGTGCTCGAGCATCCCGACCCAGCCGCCTGCGCCCGCATCGCCGACCACGAAGCGCGTACCCAGCGCGCGGGTGGTGGCGCCAGCATGCTCGACCACGAACGGCCGCGGTTCCTGCGCCGACACCGGCGCGGCGCTGAACACCGCTTCTCCCGCCAGCAAGCGCACACGGCGCTGCTGGTCATCGAAGTCCAAGGCAATGGCGCTGCGGGCATCCAGGTCGACCTGGCTGCCATCGGGCAGCGTCACCTGGCGCACTTCACCCATGCCGGTGACGTAGTCGGCACGCCATTGCAGCAGCCAGTGCGGGGCCTGCGCGACACCGAAGGCCAATACCAGCAGCGCGGCGACGCCGGTCATGGCCTGGCGCAGGCGGGAACGGCGACGCAGGGGACGGGCGGCGGCACGAGGGCGCGAGGACGTCAACGCGGCCAATCCGCCGAGGTCGGCCCAGGTTGCCTGGGCGAAGGCATAGGCCTGGGCATGCTGCGGGTCGGCAGCGCACCACTGGGCCAACGCCCGTTGCTGCGCCGGGTCGAGGACGCCGCTGGCGGCGCGCACCGCCCACTCGGCGGCCTGCTCGCGAATCGCTTGCTCGGGCGGGTTCTGGCTAGTCACACGGTTCTCTCGCGATCTGGTTATGTCTGGGCTGACGTCTGAAGGGGCGTTTTTCAGTAAACCGTTGGTCAGCCATCCTCGTGCAGGCACTGCATCACATAGGCCAACGCCTTGGCCAGATGCTTCTGCACGGAACTGTCGGAAATGCCCAGGTGACGGGCGACCTCGGCGTGGGTCATGCCCTCCAGGCGATTCAGGCGAAAGACCTGCCCAGTGCGCTCGGGCAGCGCCTGGACAATCGCCAGCAAGCGCCGCAAGTGCTGCTCGCGAGCGACCTGCTCGTCCAACCCCGGACGGTCCTCGACGATGCCTTCGAGGGCCTCGTGGGGCACCAGGTCTGTCTTGCGTCGCTGCTGCTGGCGCACGTGGTCGATCATCAGGTTGTGCGCGGTGCGGTACAGGTAGCCAGGCGGATTATCCAAGGGCTCCTGACGCTGCTGCTCGGCCAGGCGCAGGAAACTCTCCTGCACCAGGTCAGCGGCCAACTGCGGATCGCGCACCTTGCGCGTGAGCAGGCCCTGCAAGGTTTTCGCATGCTTGATGAACAAGCGCTTGAGGTCGGACTCCGCCACACGCACTCCCGCTGGTGCTCGCAAGGTGGCGGAATGCTACTCGCTACTGAGAATCAGTTGCAAGTGAGTCGATCACTCGAACAACGCGTCCAGCGCCTGCTCCAGTCGCGTCACTGCGATCACCTGCAGTCCAGCCGGCGCTTCCTTGGGCGCATTGCCCTTGGGCACGATGGCGCGCTTGAAGCCGTGTTTGGCCGCTTCCTTGAGACGCTCCTGGCCGCTGGGCACCGGGCGCACCTCGCCGGACAGACCGATTTCACCGAACACCAGCAAGCCGTGGGCCAGCGGGCGGTTGCGCAGGCTGGACATCACCGCTGCCAGCAGCGCCAGGTCCGAGGCGGTCTCCAGCACCTTGACCCCACCGACCACGTTGAGGAACACGTCCTGGTCGTGGGTGGGAATGCCGCCGTGGCGGTGCAGCACCGCCAGCAACATGGCCAGGCGGTTCTGGTCCAGGCCCAGGGTGACCCGGCGCGGGTTGGCCAAGTGGCTGTCGTCGACCAGCGCCTGCACCTCCACCAGCATCGGTCGGGTGCCCTCCCAAGTCGCCATCACCACGCTGCCGGGCACTTCCTCCTGGGTCCGGTTGAGGAAGATCGCCGAGGGGTTGGAGACTTCCTTCAGGCCACGGTCGGTCATGCCGAACACACCCAGTTCGTTGACCGCGCCGAAGCGGTTCTTCACCGCCCGCAGCAAACGCAGGCGGCCGTCCGATTCGCCTTCGAAATACAGCACGGTATCGACCATGTGCTCGAGCACGCGCGGCCCGGCCAGCGAGCCTTCCTTGGTGACGTGGCCGACCAGGAAGATCGCCGTGCCGCTCTGCTTGGCGTAGCGCACCAGCAGCGCCGTGCTCTCGCGCACCTGGGCCACGCCGCCGGGCGCCGATTGCAGTTGCTCGGTGAAGATGGTCTGGATCGAGTCGATGACCATCACCCGCGGTTTTTCCTGGCGAGCGGTGGCGATGATGGTTTCGATGCAGGTCTCGGTCATCACCTTGAGCTGGTCCTGGGGCAGCCCCAGGCGCCGCGAGCGCATGGCCACCTGTTGCTGCGACTCCTCGCCGGTGACGTACAGCGCCGGCATGTGCGTGGCGATGTTGCACAGGGTTTGCAACAGGATGGTGGATTTGCCGATGCCCGGATCACCGCCGATCAGCACCACCGAGCCGTCGACCAGGCCGCCGCCGAGCACGCGGTCCAGTTCCGTGCTGCTGGTGGTGAAACGCGGGATTTCCTCGACGCTGACTTCGGCCAGGGTCTTGATCTGCGCCTGCTGCCCGGTCCAGCCGGCGCGCCCGGCCGGGGCCGCTGCAGCGCCGCTCTCGATCATGGTTTCGACCAGGGTATTCCAGGCGCCGCACTCGCCGCACTGGCCGGCCCATTTGGGAAAGGTCGCGCCGCACTCGGTGCAGCCATACAAGCGCTTGGCCTTGGCCATCGGGTCAGTCTCCTGGGCAAAGACCGCCATGATAGCCGAACGCGCGCGTGCCTCGGCGGCGACGGCCAGCGACAAAACTATTCAGGCTGATGGCAGTCTGTACCCCACGCAGTACAAGAATCGATTCCGTGGCTTACACTGCGTTTACTCATCACTTGTTACAAAGGAAGAACACATGGGCGTGCTCAACGAATTCAAGGCCTTCGCGGTCAAGGGAAATGTCGTCGATATGGCGGTGGGTATCATCATCGGCGCGGCCTTCGGCAAGATCGTCTCGTCGTTCGTGGGCGATGTGATCATGCCGCCGCTGGGCCTGCTGATCGGCGGCGTAGACTTCAGCGACCTGGCAATCACCCTCAAAGCCGCCCAAGGCGATGTGCCGGCGGTGGTGCTGGCCTACGGTAAATTCATCCAGACGGTGATCGACTTCATCATCGTCGCCTTCGCCATCTTCATGGGCGTCAAAGCGATCAACCGCCTCAAGCGCGAAGAAGCCAAGGCCCCCAGCGTGCCCCCGGCCCCGACCCCGCAGGAAACCCTGCTCACCGAAATCCGCGACCTCCTCAAGAACGGCAACGGCAACGGCAAGCTGTAAGCGGCAAGCGGGAGCGCGCACGGCACCGCTCCTACTTGCAGCTTGCCGCTTGCAACTTGCCGCTCCCTCACCAATACGTCTCGACCGCGACTTGGCCGGGGCGTTTGCTGAGGCTCAGTTGCAGGTCGCGGGCTTTGAGGACTTTGCGGGTCTCGTCGATCATCTCCGGATTGCCGCAGAGCATGATGCGCGAGTGCTCGGGCGACAGCTCCAGGCCCGCGGCGCGCTCCAGCTCGCCGGTTTCGATCAGCGTGGTGATGCGCGCGTTCAGCGCGCCGGGGTGGGATTCGCGGGTGACCACCGGGATGAACTGCAGCTTGCCGGCGAACTCGGTCAGGTATTCACGCTGCTCGAGGCCCGCGATCAGGTCCAGGTAGGCCAGCTCCTTGGCTTCGCGCACTGAATACACCAGTTTGATTGTGTCGAAGCGCTCCCAGGCCTCGAAGTCCTGAAGGATCGATACGAACGGCGCGATGCCGGTGCCGGTGGCCAGCAGCCACAGGTCGCGGCCGTCGACGAAGCGGTCCAGGGTCAGGTAGCCGTAGGCCTGGCGCTCGATCAGCAGGCTGTCGCCCTTCTGCAAGCGGCTCAGCTCGCTGGTGAACTCGCCGTCTGGCACTACGATCGAGAAGAAATCGAGGAACTCGTCGTGCGGAGCGCTGACCATCGAGTACGCACGCCACACCACGCTGCCATCGGCCCTGGTCACCCCCAGACGCGCGAACTGGCCCGAGCGGAAACGAAAGCCCGGATCGCGTGTGACCCGCAGACTGAACAGGTTCGGCGTCAGTGGCTGCACATCGAGCAAGGTCTGAGAGGTGTATTTGTCGGCGCTGGCGGTCATGGGGGGCTCCTGGAATGATTGCGCCCAGTGTCTCGCAAACCGCCGCGAAGAAACACCGCGCGGCTGTAGGCGTATAGCTTAAGAGCAAGAAATTACCCTGCACTTCGTCGCTATAGCCAAAAATTCCCAGCGGTTTTTACAGCTTTTTCTACACTCAAGTGGGTGAGTCCAATCCTGGATCCAACTGGAGCAGCGTCATGCCGCACTGGAAGCAAGAAAAGCTGCAGACCCTGCTCGGGGAGCGGCACCCCGAAAGAATGTTCGACCAGGCCATCTTGCTGGCGCAAGAGATGGGCATGATGTACCTCGGGCTGGTGTTGCACCTGCACATTCCGGCACGTCACCCGCAGACCATCCTATACAACAATTTTCCCGAAGCGTGGAACGAGCGCTTTCGCGCCGACCGCGATTTCATCCTCCAGGACCCGGCCATCAACCGCAGCCGCATCAGCGCCGTTCCGGTGCTGTGGGAGGATGAGCTGTACGACGAGGTGCCCGATTTTCGTGAGGCCGCGTGCACCCATGGCCTGCGTCATGGCTGGACGCAGTCGCTCTACGACCGCTACAACCACGAGAGCCAATTGAGCGTGGCACGCAGTCAGCGCCGCATCTCCGCCCACGAACTGCTCAGCAAAAGCGCACAGCTTTTGTGGTTGCACAATGTGCTGCATGAGCTGATCTGCGAGCACCACCGCCGAGCGGAAAGCCCGTCCCATGAGCTGACAGAGCGCGAACTCGAAGTCACCAAATGGACAGCCGACGGCAAGACCGCTTCAGACATCGCCTGCATCCTCTCCCTCTCCCCCAGCACCGTGAACTTCCATATCCGCAGCGTCATCACCAAACTCGGCGTCACCAACAAGACCGCTGCCGTTGCAGTCGCCGCGGCTCGCGGTTTGATCTGGAAGTGACTGCCGCTGCCTGGCAAAGCCTGTAGAATCGAGCGTTTTCCAGCACGCAGACGACCTCTGCGCGCGCAGCCGTTTCGAGCCCGTTTCCCATGCCTCTGCTCACCAGCCCCTTCGCCGAACTCGACCTGATCCGCCAGCCGGAGCAGAACAACGACCCGCTACAGGCCTTCGACGCCGCCGACGAATACCTGCTCTCGCACCTGGCCACCCAGGCGCCCGCCGCCGACGCCCGGGTGCTGATTCTCAACGACAGTTTCGGCGCCCTGGCCGCGAGCCTGGCTGGGCAAGTGCAGGTGATCAGCAGCGGTGACTCGCACCTGGCTCACCTGGCACTGGATAAGAACCTGGCGCGCAACGGCAAGCCCTTCGACTGCGTGCCGTTCGTGCCCGCCAGCGCCGCTTGGCAGGGGCCGTTCGACCGCGTGCTGGTGCGCGTGCCGAAGACCCTGGCCTTGCTAGAAGAGCAGTTGATTCGCTTGCAGGGCCATCTGGCGCCGGGCGCCGAAGTGATCGCCGGCGCCATGATCAAGCACCTGCCGCGCGCGGCGGGCGATTTGCTGGAGCGCTACATCGGCCCGGTGCAGGCGTCGCTGGCGCAGAAGAAAGCGCGTCTGCTGACCGCCACGTTCGCCGAACGCCCACAGGCCGTGTCGCCCTATCCCACGCGCTACCGTCTGGACAGCCCGGCGCTGGAGCTGCTCAACCACGCCAACGTGTTCTGCCGCGAAGGCCTGGACATCGGCACCCGCGCCTTCCTGCCCCACCTGCCGCGCGACTTGGGCCAGGCACGTATCGCCGACCTGGGGTGCGGCAACGGCGTGCTGGGCATCGCCAGCGCGCTGCTCAACCCGCAAGCGCAGCACACCTTGGTGGATGAGTCGTACATGGCCGTGCAGTCGGCGCGGGAGAACTGGCAGGCGGCATTGGGCGAACGGCTGGCGGATATCCGTGCGGACGACGGGCTGGCGGGGCAGGACAAGCAATCGCTGGACGTGGTGCTGTGCAACCCACCGTTCCACCAGCAGCAGGTAGTCGGCGATTTCCTCGCCTGGCGCATGTTCCAGCAAGCGCGCGAAGCGCTGGTGGTGGGCGGCGCCCTGTACATCGTCGGCAACCGCCACCTGGGTTATCACAGCAAACTGGCGCGGCTGTTCCGCGGCGTTGAACAAGTGGCCGCGACGCCCAAGTTCGTGGTGCTCAAAGCGCGCAAGTAATGCCTGGACATGTGTGGAGGTGGCCCCGGCGATGGGTGCGGCGAAGCTGAAAACCTGGGACCGCTGCGCGGTCCATCGCGACGCAAGGCCGCTCCCACAAGGGCCGGTGAGCTGCCCGAAATTGAGCAGTACAGTTGCGACCTTAGCCTCTAGCGCTCGATGATCTCCCAATCTGTCTGACACCGCGCCGGCTGCGTTTGGGAGATACCTGAAATTGAGCAAGACAGTCGCGCCCTTAGCCCCTTGCGCTCGATGATCTCCCAATCTGTCTGACATGGCGCCGGCTGCGTGGGAGCGGCCTTGCGTCGCGAAAAGGGCCGCAAAGCGGCCCCGGCGATCTCAAGCGAACACTGGCGCGTCCCCGCTCAATGGGTGGTCAAACCCGCCGCATTCATGAACAGGCGCATGCCATAGGCCACCACGCCCAGCGCCGCGACGCTCAGTGCCCAGATCAGCACCAACCAGCCCAGGCGCTGCCAGAGTGGCTTCTTCTCTTCGACCGTCATCGCCCTGCCCTCCTCAGTGATACCCGTCATCGTGGCGCACCTTGCCGCGGAACACGTAGTAGCTCCAGAAGGTGTACCCCAGGATCAGCGGCAGGATGAACAGCGTGCCCACCAGCATGAAGCCTTGGCTCTGCGGTGGCGCAGCGGCCTCCCAGATGGATATCGACGGCGGAATGATGTTCGGCCACAGGCTGATGCCCAGCCCGCTGTAGCCCAGGAAGATCAGCACCAGCGTCAGCAGGAACGGCAGGTAGTTGGCATGCCGCGCCACCGCCTTGAGCAAGCCGTAGAAGGTCACCAGCACCAGCACAGGCACCGGCATGAACCAGATCAGGTTGGGCATGCTGAACCAGCGCCCGGCGATCTGCCCGTAGGCCAGCGGCGTCCACAGGCTGACGATGCCGATCACCACCAGCAGCACCAGCGCCAACGGCCGGGCCAGGTCGTGCATCTGCTTCTGCAGCGGGCCTTCGGTCTTCATGATCAGCCAAGTGCAGCCCAGCAGCGTGTAGGCCACGATCAACCCCAGCCCACTGAACAGGCTGAACGGCGTCAGCCAGTCCAGCGTGCCACCGGCATAGTGCCGATCGACCACCTTGAAGCCTTCGATGAAGGCGCCCAGCGCCACGCCCTGGAAGAACGTCGCCACCAGCGAGCCGCCGATGAACGCCTTGTCCCACAGGTGACGCTTGTCGTCGGTGGCCTTGAAGCGGAACTCGAAGGCCACGCCCCGGAAGATCAACCCCACCAGCATCAGCATCAACGGCAGGTACAGCGCCTCCAGCACCACCGAATAGGCCAGCGGAAACGCCCCGAACAACCCCGCGCCGCCCAGCACCAGCCAAGTCTCGTTGCCGTCCCAGACCGGGGCGACGGTGTTCATCATCACATCGCGGTCACGCTCGCCCTTGACGAAGGGGAAGAGCATGCCGATACCCAGGTCGAAACCATCCATGACCACGTACATCATCACCCCGAAGATGATGATCACGGCCCACATCAGTGGCAGATCGATACCCATGGCTCAGTTCCCCTCGTTCAGGCTGGCGTGCTGCGGCGTACCGCGATCATCGGCGGCGGACAACGGCCGCGCCGGCGTGCGTTGCTGCCCCGGACCACCCGGCGGCTGACTGTCGCCCTCGCCGCTGGCCGGGCCCTTGCGCACCAGGCGCATCATGTAGCCCAGGCCGGTGCCGAACAGCGCGAAGTACACCACCACGAACATCACCAAGGTGAAGCCAAGTTGCAGGGTACTGTGGTTGGACACCCCATCGGCAGTACGCATCAGCCCGTACACCACCCACGGCTGGCGCCCCACCTCCGTGGTGAACCAGCCAGCCAGAATGGCAATCAGCCCGGACGGCCCCATCCACAGCGTCAGGTACAGGAACGGCCGCGAGCTGTACAAGGTGCCGCGCTTGCGCAGCCACAGGCTCCACAGACCGACCAGGATCATCAGCATGCCCAGCCCGACCATGACCCGGAACGACCAGAACACGATGGTCGAATTGGGCCGGTCCTCAGGCGCGAATTCCTTCATGGCCGGCACTTGCTGGTCCAGGCTGTGGGTCAGGATCAAGCTGCCCAGTGCCGGAATCTCGATCTTGAACCGGGTGGTCTCGGCCTGCATGTCCGGCAGCCCGAACAGGATCAGCGGCGTCGGCTCGCCCGGCGTGTTCTCCCAGTGCCCTTCGATGGCGGCGATCTTCACCGGCTGGTGCTTGAGCGTGTTCAGGCCATGGAAGTCGCCGATCACCGCCTGAATGGGCGCGACGATCAACGCCATCCACATGGCCATCGACAGCATCTTGCGCACCGCCGGGTTGTCCCGCCCGCGCAGCAGGTGCCAGGCCGCCGACGCACCGACGAAGAACGCCGTGGCCACGAACGCGGCCGTGGCCATGTGCATCAGGCGGTAGGGGAACGACGGGTTGAAGATGACCAGGAACCAGTCCATCGGCACCACGCGACCGTCGATGATCTCGTGGCCCTGCGGCGTCTGCATCCAACTGTTGGAGGCGAGGATCCAGAAGGTCGACACCAGCGTGCCGATCGCCACCATCACCGTGGCGAAGAAGTGCAGCCCCCGGCCCACGCGGTTCCAGCCGAACAGCATGACGCCCAGGAACCCCGCTTCCAGGAAGAAGGCGGTGAGCACTTCGTAAGTGAGCAGCGGACCCGTGATCGACCCGGCGAAGTCGGAGAACCCACTCCAGTTGGTGCCGAACTGATAGGCCATGACCAGCCCGGAGACCACGCCCATGCCGAAGTTGACGGCGAAGATCTTCGACCAGAACTGGTAGAGGTCACGGTAGACGCGGTTGTCGGTCTTCAGCCAGAGGCCTTCGAGCACCGCAAGATAGCTCGCCAGACCAATGGTGATGGCTGGGAACAGAATGTGGAAGGAGACGGTAAACGCAAACTGGATTCGGGCGAGCTCCAAGGCTTCCAAACCGAACATGATGCTTCCTCTTCAGGTAATCAGGCGTTCGGGCTCGTGACCCACACGCTCACTGCCCCTACAGATGATCGAGTGCGCTGTTGTCGGATTGTTCTGTTCGATCGCAGGGAACCTGGCCGGTCGGCCGAATCGTTGCATCTGGAACGATTGATCCAGATCAACGACTGAAGCCAAGCATAGACCCGAACGCCAGCACAGCCTGTGTGGTTGTTTGCCGCGTGACCGGTTGCCTCACCCTCTTTACCTTCGCAACATTTCGTGCGCAAACCTCCGGCAACGCCAATGGAACCCTTGGCCAAAGGCCACAGTCCACTTTTCAGGCCCACTTTCCCGCGGCCTTCACGAGGAGACACCCATGAAAGGTACTGCGCTTTCCGCCGTATTCGCGGCTGCCACCCTGCTGGCCTCGCCGGTGTTCGCTGCCGATGACCTGTGTGCGATCAACCTGCAGAAGATCAACGACGAAATGGCCACCACCGGCGCCACCTCCGAAGGCCTGGTCGATGCCCTCAACAAGCACATCGACGAAGCCAAGGCCGCCCAGGCCAAGGGCGACAACAAGGAATGCATCACCATCACCAACAAGGTGCTGGAGCGTCTGAACAAGACTGAAAAAGGCAGCAGCGGCGCCTGATTCGGGGCTGTGGAAAGGGCGGCGGCACCCGCTGTCGACGCCGCCCCTGTAAAGGCGTATACTGCGCGGCACGTGTCGCGAGATACGTCAGCTAGAGCTGAGTGTGGGGCCGATTAGGATTCGACGCCGGTCGCGAAACTCTAGGTGCATGCCGAGTTGGTAACAGAACTCGTAAATCCACTGTTGCAACTTTCTATAGTTGCCAATGACGAAAACTACGAGGGCTACGCTCTCGCTGCGTAAGCAGCTGAGCCCGCTCTCCTGGTAGCTTCGGCTCCAGCAATCACCAGGGGATGCCTGTAAACCCGAAGTGATTGTCATACAGAACAGGATCGTCGTGTAGCACGTTGGGGGCAAAGCGACTAAAACTTACCCAACTCGTCCAAAGCACCCTGCCACTCGGGCGGCTGCGGATTAACTCAGTTGAGATGGCTAAGCATGTAGTACCGACAGCGGAGTACTGGCGGACGGGGGTTCAAATCCCCCCGGCTCCACCAAATCCGAAACAGAAGAAGACGCCTTTGGGCGTCTTTTTTTGTGCGCGGGATTCAGTGCCTCAACGGCAGCACGCCATCACCTTTCCCCTCCTCCGTCATCGCCTCCAGCTTGGCGAACTGCTCGCTGGCCAGCCGGCTGATGATTCGGATCGCCTGATGAATGCCCGCGGTGTTGCGGACGCTCAGTTGCGGGTTGTGCTCACACTCCAGCACCTCGTCATGCTGGACCAGCGCCTCGCCAAATAGCTCGAGCGTCCAGACGTAGCTTTGGAGGGTAGACAAATGCTCACGGTCAGTCATGGGACACCTCCTGCTTGGCGCAGTCGGCGAGGGCTTGGCTATTGATCGGGTAGAAAGCTGGGAATGGCGTGGCCACAGGGGTTGGCCGGCGGAGAGCGGATGCGGGGATCCTGCTCAGAATGCGAATTAGCATGCATGAGACTCCAAGTTTGAGGTTGGAGCTACCACGATCCTTCCTACGGGATTGGGTGGCAGCTGTGCGTGGGGTAGGAATACCGGGAAACTTGGAACCCGGCCAGGCCGAAGCCTGCCCACACACAGCCGCCATGACATCACAGCAGACGCAAAAAAGGCGCCAGCCGATGGGATGGGGCGCCTTGTGCGAGCGCCAAGTTTACCAGCAGGTTCCTACACCTGGTCGCAGATTTTGCTGCGACTTGGGGAATGTAGCCTTGAGGCGGACTTGTTCGCAACCGCTCGTGGGGAAGGAAATTTCCTTAAAGTGGGTAGTTTGTAATCACACCTACGATCGTGTCCCGAGAATTGGTGTAACTGAACCAACCGAAGGCGCCCTGTGGGCGAAAGAGAGTGGTCATCGTGGTTCTTGGCTAACGTTGAGTTTGCGAAGACCTAACACTCACCAGGAAAACCACGATGACCAAGCCCACTATCGCACTGACCGAGTTGGTTGAGAAAGGAGCAGACGCTGATCTGCTCAAGCAAATGATCCAGTTCGTTGCCCAACGCATGATGGAATTCGATGTCGAAAGCCTGTGCGGCGCCGGCTTCGACGTTAAAAGCCCTGACCGGATCAACAGCCGCAACGGCTACCGGGATCGCCTCTGGCAAACCCGCGCTGGCGATATCGATCTCAAGATCCCGAAACTGCGTCAGGGCAGCTATTTCCCCGGCTTTCTTGAGCCTCGTCATACTGCCGAAAAGGTCATGGCCGCGGTGATCCAGGAAGCCTACATCCAAGGTGTTTCAACGCAGCTGGTCAAGGCCATGGGCATGACCGGCATTTCCAAGAGCCAGGTGTCACGGCTGGCCGGCGAGATCGATGAACGTGTCCACGCCTTCCTTGATCGCCCTCTGGAAGGCGACTGGCCTTACCTGTAGATCGACGCCACGTACGTCAAGGTGCGGGAGGCCGGACGCATCGTCTCGGCCGCCTTAATAATTGCCGTGGCCGTGAAGTCCTGGGCATGCGGGTTGGGCCGTCGGAGGCCGAGCCGTTCTGGACGGACTTCCTGCAAAGCCTTATGCGGCGCGGCCTGCGTGGCGTGAAGTTGGTCATCTCCGATGCTCACGAAGGTTTGAAGTCTGCGGTTTAGAAGGTCTTCAACGCAACTTGGCAGCGCTGCCGAGTGCATTACATGCGCAACGCCATGACCCATGTCGGCAACGGCCAGCGCACCATGGTAGCGGCGCTTCTGTGCACGGTTTTCGCTCAGGATAGCCGCGCTGAATGCCACCAACAGTGGCGCTTGGTTGCATACTAACTGCGCGAAAAGTACCCCAAGATCGCGACACTCATGGACGGGTGCGAGGACGAAGTGCTGGCGCACATGGCGTTACCCAAAGCGCATCGACAGCAATTGCATAGCACCAATCCACTGGAGCGGCTCAACGCAGAGTTCAAGCGCCGCACCGACGTCGTGGGCATCTTCCCCAACGATCCTGCGATCACAAGGCTGGTAGGGGCGATGCTGCTGGAGCAGAACGACGAATGGTGCCTGCAACGGCGATAGATGCAGTTGGAGGCCTTTGAATCCGTCAGCGATAATCCACAGGCCAAGCTGTCGGCCGTGATCAACTAAACAGCAAACTCAGTGGCCAGAGCCATGATGAGTTACACCACTTCCTGGGACACGATCACCCTCACAGGTCGCAGGGGCCTTAACCCCTGATAACACTCAACAACCGTGGCGGGATGAGTGAGGACGAAGTCGATCATCTCAGGAGAATGGCGATGCAACTGTGCGAAGCGTTCGAGCCCCTACAACCCTTGCTGGAATACCAGCAAGCGCCACTGCCCTACCCAGTCGAAGCACTCGGGGATCTGTTGGGCCCTGCGGTCGAACGTCTGGCCGAGGTAATCGGCGTGCCCTGCGCCATGGCCGCGCAATCGGTGCTGGCCAGCGCTGCCTTGGTGAGCCAGGGCCATGCCAATGTCCAACTGGACGGCCGAACCTATCCGCTGTCCCTCTACCTACTGACGGTGGCGTCCTCGGGTGATTGCAAAAGCGCGGTGGATCACCTGGCACTGAAGGCCGCGCGCGACTGGGAACGACAGCAATGGACCCTGTATGCGGAAAAGCTCAAAGCCTATCGCGCCGCTACCAGCATCATGGCCAAACCCAAAACCTCAAAGAAACACGCGGAGGCGGAAGGCGGTGAGCTGACCGAGCCGGTCCCGCCGAGACTGATCATTGCCGAGCCGACCATTGAGGCCCTAGTCAAAAGTCTGTGCCATGGCTTGCCCAGCATGGGCTTGTTCAATGATGAGGGTGGCCAGTTATTGGGCAGCAGCACCATGAGCAAAGAGAACCTGCTCAAGGCGATCACCACCTTGTCGACACTGTGGGATGGCAGCCCCATCGACCGGGCGCGCTCCATGGCCGGAGAAAGCTTGAGTGCCTATGACCGCCGCCTCAGCCTGCACCTGATGCTGCAACCCTACCTGGCCAACCAGCTACTCAAAGACCCGGTGATCAAAGGCCAAGACATCCTGGGCCGCTGCCTGATCAGCTGGCCCGAACGTCTGGTCGGTCAGCGCTTGTACAAGGCAGTCGACCTGACGCGAGATGCCAAGGTTCAGCGCTACCAAACGCGCATTACCGCCCTACTGGATAAGCCACTGTCGCTGCACAAAGACAGTTCACTTAACCCCGCCAGGCTGGAACTGACGCCCAGCGCTCGCACTGCCTGGATTGATATTCACGACACCATCGAATGCCAGTCTGGCGAGTTCGGTGAACTGGCAGGAGTCCAATCCGTCGCAGGAAAAGCAGCGGCCAATGTGCTGCGCATAGCAGGTGTGCTCGCGGTAATTGAAGATGCGAATGTAGTGAGTGAGGCCCACATTCAACGCGCCTCAACACTGATGGATTACTACCTAGCGGAGATCCAACGCTTGACCGAACAAGAGCCAATCAACACTTTACGTGAGGAAGCGGATCGACTGCTGCGCTGGCTGACGCAAAAAGGCTGGACCCAATTTACCATCCGCGACCTCAATCGCAACGGCCCTCGCTTTGCCCGCAAGAGTAGCCATCACACCGCCACACTGCTCGTCGAGCTAATCACGCAGAACTGGTTGAACAGTCGCGATGCCAAAACTTTCGAGGTCCGCCATGTTTCGCCTCAATGACGCGGTACGCTGCTACTAGGCGCAACATCAATCGCAACCAGAAACACGGCGTGTCGCCACTTCTGTCGCCACCTTGTCGCCACGCGCAAGGCCAGGAATGACGCGGGTTGTCGCCACTGTCGCCGCCCCACCACTTGACCCCGCCAACATCGCCCTGCTGATCGAGCGACTGCGTGAGGAAGGGGCACTGCTGGAACACTAGGAGAACGCCCTCCTGATCCGCCCGACACACTGGCAGCAGGTGGACAGGCTCAGCCCCCACTGGAAAGCCCTGCAGCTCTTTCTGCAAACAAACGAAAACGGTGATGACGATGGCACTGGTCGGTCGGCGTGATGGTCGCAACTTTGGCTATGGCCGCCAGCTGAGCTACGCCGGCCCACAAGCGCTAAACGATCTGTTTGCCGGCGGCCACTTCGCCACGGTCAAAGCGCATAGCGATCGCTGGCAAGCGTTCGTGCGTTGGTGTCGGTCAGAGGACGGCCCCGGTTACAACGATGCGCCCCAGATCGACCGACAGACGCTGCAGGACTATGCCGCTTATCTGCGTCAGCAGATTCATCAAGGTGAACTGTGCATCGCTACTGCGCAGAACCGCCTGAGCAGCGTTAACCGCACCCTCACCGCGCTGCGCGGTGATCAGGACGTGAGAATCGCCAGCCCGAGTCAAACGTTAGGACAGCAGCGCTCGAGCGTACGCACCCGCGCGCCGGATGGCCAAGACCATCAACAGGTGCGGCGAGTACTCGAAGCGCTTGGCCAACAACAACACCAGCGGGTGGCCGCGATTATCCTGTTGGCCCGAGCAACGGGTATGCGCCTGCGCGAAGCGATCCACGCTGATCTGCCACGTCTCCACCGCGAAGCCGAGCACTACGGTCGCATCAACATCCAGGACGGCACCAAAGGCGGCCGCTCAGGGGCTTCAGCACCACGATGGGTTGTGGCGAATGAAGAGGTGAAGACGGCGCTGCAGTTGGCTCGCCATGCGTCTCCAAACGGCAGCCGCAACTTGCTGGCCCGAGACGAAAGCTACGCCGTGTTCCTGCAACAGACCGTGCTCCCCGCCCGCGAAACGCTGCATGAACACGGGCTGAAGGGTTTTCATGAACTGCGAGCGGCCTACGCCTGCGAGCGTTACGAACAGCTCACTGGCCACGCCGCACCGGTCAATGGTGGCCACTGCTGCCGCATTGACCGCGACCTTGATCAACAGGCGCGGCAACAGATCAGCGTTGAACTCGGGCATAACCGGATCGATGTGGTTTCGGCCTACATTGGAGGTCGAGCATGAGCAAGCCGTTCGATATGGCGCTGTTCCTGAGCGGCGCACTGACCGGTTCGAAGTTCACGCAGCAACGACACCTACGGCAAGCCCGAGCCATGCAAGCGGCCATTCAACAGCGATGGCAACGAGACAATCCCTGGACCTGGCAACTCAAGCATGTGCGCTGGTTTCTCACTCAACACCTGAAAGACCATTCCTACGCCACCCGGTATTACTATCGCCTCACCACCCTATTGATCTGGAAACGATTAGGGAATCACCGAGAAATGCTGATCCAACGCTCGAATAGAGCCCTTGGAAGCAGCGTCGTTTCTAGGCATGATACTGCATATGGCCAGCATTACGACATCGAGTGCTGTTAGTTTCCGTTTAGGCGATAGGGATATGGAAGTAGCGATAAGGGTGATGTCACGCGGACAGGAAATTGACCGCATCATGCGCCCCCTCAGAATGGATGGGGGGCGGCCTGCCGTCACCTACAGAAAATTGCTCTGGCCAGTAGAAGACGGCTGTATCCATATCGAAAGCGAACACGATGCGGCCCTCTACCATGTGAGTACGAAGCTTGACGACTGGGTGGAGCTTGTCACGCGCGTACTACCAGAGTCACTCCCAACTCACATCGATGAGTGTGCAGAACTACTTCGTGCCTGCTTCCGGGAAAATCTGCCTCATGGCGTTATACGCGCATCTTCCTCGCTGGTATCTGTTGGCCTAGAGAATGAAGCGCGCGACTTGCTAGTAGATTTCCTGCGCGAAAAGCACGACTCAGAACGCCTGAGCAAGCTGATACAGATGCAGCTGCTTTTCAGCGAAAGATCCAGCACCCCGCTCCCCCCTACGAATACAAATCCATCTGCTGAAAATACAGAGCCTGAGATCGATACAGCCATATCCATCAAAGATGAGAAAACACTGGACTGGGATTGGATACCAGCAGATGAGGCGCAAAAACCAGAAGTAGATGACCAAGTCCTGAGAACACAGGCCGAATCCACCCAAGAAACTATAGGTACCTACCGCACCATAGAACGTGGCGCAGTGATTTCGGGCCTCGCCGAATCTCTGAGCGAATCAGTATGGGTCGAAGAGCTTCTTCTACCGCCACAAGGTCGCACTTCCTCACTTGGGGAGAACACGCTTTTAGAGCGCACGGCAAAACTCGGAACCATCGCATTGGACCTATTGAGATACTTTGCAGACAACCCGGGGGACCGAGCTGCCCACGCTGAATTGGTACTTGGATACCCTATCGCGGATATCAACAAACTACTTACGGGCTCCCTAAGCCACTACCTGAAGAGAAGCGGGCCAGGTGGATGGGAATGCCACCCGTGGGCTTTAAGCATTCTAACCGCCCTCGACGAAGCCTTGTGAACGCATCAGATCGCAGGGATGCTCACTGGCAATCTGCCGCACTACTCAAGATCCCTCAGGCGCTCAAGCAACGCAAGCAGGGCGGTCTCAGGATGTCTGAGCTCGCACTCCCACAAGACCAGAACGTTCCATCCATCACTCTCCAACCTCTGCATTACCGTCAAGTCTCTTTCAACATTGGATTGAAGCTTGGCCGCCCAGAAATCGACTCGTGTCTTGGGCAAGACAGCATATTTACATCCAGCATGGCGATGCCAAAAACACCCATGTACAAAAATACAGACCCTGAGTCTAGACAGTATAATATCCGGTTTTCCCGGCAGGTCTTTGCGATAAAGTCGGAACCGGTAGCCATGGGCGTGCAGAAAGCGCCTGACTGTCATTTCCGGCTTGGTGCCCTTCCCTTTGATGCCAGCCATCATGCGGGATCTTGTGGCGCGGTCGACGACATCCATTTAGTACTTCCTCAAAACAGCGTGGTTTCATGAGTCGTAGCTATCCCATCCAGGTCGTGGATCTCTTTGCAGGCCCAGGAGGTCTCGGAGAAGGCTTTTCCTCTCACTCCAGCAACAATGCTGAGACCTTCGAGATCAAGGTCTCAGCCGAGATGGAGATCTCGGCTCGCTCCACTCTGCGACTCCGGGCTTTCTACAGGCTGCTGAAAAACCAACAACCCGAGGCCCTAGAGGATTATTACAACTTTTGCGAAACAGCAGATGTAGCGGAGCCCTACACAAACAGAAGTCTTGAGGCCTGGAAGCATGCTGACAACGAGGCGCAGCTGCTGGAGCTGGGCACAGAAGAAGGCAACATCCGGCTCGACAGAATGCTGGAACATCGCCTCGACGAAACCAAACCATGGGTTTTGATCGGCGGCCCACCATGCCAGGCCTACTCAATCGTCGGGCGTGCAAGAAATCGCGGAAAACTGGACTATCGAGCAGAGGACGATCATCGACACTTTCTCTATCGTGAATACCTGAGGATCATTCAAAAGAAAAGACCCGCAGTCTTCGTGATGGAGAACGTGAAAGGGATTCTTTCATCGAAAGTAGCTGGCGAGCAGATGTTTCCACAGATCCTGCGAGACCTCGCTGACCCGGACGCAGCATTGGGAGAAAGCGAAAACGGGCCAAAGTACAGGATCTGTTCGCTGGTAGCCGACGACATCTACGAAAGCGGAGCTGACCCGGACAGCATCGAACCAAGCAACTACATCATTCGGGCCGAGAACTACGGCGTTCCTCAGTCCAGGCATCGAGTGATACTTCTCGGTGTTTCCGAGGAGTATCTAAACGCTCTTGGAGATCACAAGCTATCATCAGTCCAAGGACCATCAATAGACAAGGTCATCGGCTGCCTACCGCCCTTGCGAAGCACTCTTACCAAAGTAAAGGACTCTCCTGATGTCTGGGCAGATACCGTGCGTGAGCATCTGAGGGAGCTGAACCAGGAGTGCCTTCTACAGGTACCCGATATGCCTGAAAGACTAGGTCTAGCCACAAAACTCGGTATTCTCGCCAGCAGCTACGATGGTAGAGACCTGAACTCGGGAGGATTACGTGTTCTCAAAAAGAGTGCATGGAATGGCGTGACAGGCACCCACCTCGATGGCTGGCTGCAGGATCCTCGGCTCAAGTATTGGCTCAATCATGAAGCACGAGGGCACATGAGCTCCGATCTGCGTAGATACGTTTATGCTACCGCTTTTGCCGAGACATACGAGGACTCGCCCAAAGGCCACCATGACTTCAACCTGCCAGGACTCGAACCAGACCATAAAAACTGGAAGACCGGAAAGTTCAGCGACCGCTTCCGGGTACAGAGATCGGGCATTCCCTCCACGACGATAACCAGCCATATCGCCAAGGACGGTCACTACTTTATTCATTATGATCCCAGACAATGCAGAAGCCTGACTGTCCGCGAGGCCGCCCGACTGCAAACTTTCCCTGACAACTATTTCTTTCTCGGAAACAGAACGCAGCAATTCCATCAAGTGGGCAACGCAGTTCCACCGCTTCTGGCTCGACAGATTGCAGATGTTGTAGCGCGCATTATCAGAAACGGAAAAGACACGAGATAGAGTCAATCCAGGCACTACATGCTCGACAGGGAGAGTTCACTTGCCACCGTCATTCAAGAGTCGAAATGCCCCTCCAAAGGCCAGCGCAATGGTCGAGGCACTGCGTGGGCTTGGCTACAACACACAGACAGCACTGGCCGACATTATCGACAACAGTGTAGCGGCAGGTGCGTCGGAAGTCAGAGTCGAACTAATCTGGGCAGAGACAGAGAGCCGAATTACCTGCCTAGACAACGGCACTGGAATGTCAGCAGCCGGGCTTGATCTTGCCATGAGACTGGGCGAGCGAAACCCGCTAGAGGAGCGATCAAAGTCTGATCTTGGTCGTTTTGGCCTTGGACTCAAGACCGCCTCCTTCTCACAGTGTCGCAGGCTGACTGTAGCGACAATCGGCACCGACAACATGCAGTCTCTACGCTGGGACCTCGACTACCTAGCCAATAGCCATGATGGCGGCTGGCACCTTCTAGAGGGCCCCCACCAAGGCTCGGAGAAATGTCTGGCGCCTCTTTCTGATGCAGGCAAAGGAACAATGGTGCTGTGGGAGGAACTAGACAGAATTATTACGCCAGGAAGTACGGTTCAGGACTTTCTTAACCTTGCCGACAAGGTGGAGCAGCATCTCGGAATGGTCTTTCACCGATACCTTGAAGGAAGCAGGCCCCGCCTCAGAGTTCTGCTCAATGGTCAGCCCGTAAGGCCGTGGGATCCCTTTATGACGGACCATCCGGGAAAGCCATACAACCCTCCCGTATTCAAACATCCATCCATCAGAGGTATCGAGGCCGAATGTCATGTTCTACCGCACAAGGACATGCTTTCGCCTGAAGACTTCGAGCGCTTGGGCGGCCCTGATGGCTGGACAGCGCAACAGGGATTCTACGTTTATCGCAACGAACGCCTTCTGGTAGCAGGCAGCTGGCTTGGGCTGGGAACCGGTAGATCTTGGACAAAGGACGAAGCCCATCGCCTGGCCAGAATCCGGATTGATATCCCGAACTCTGCAGATGCCGACTGGAAAATCGATATCAGGAAGTCCACAGCACGGCCCCCCATCTATCTTAGAGACTGGTTGACCAGCTTAGCCGAAGCGACCCGTGCCCGCGCCAGACGAGCTTTTGCCCATAGAGGACGACCAACATTGCTTGGCAACAAGCAGGTTGCTGAAGCATGGAAGGTCGAACGGCTCGCCAGTGGAATGCGATACAGAATAGATAGCGACCACCCTGCAGTAAGAGACGTTCTGGATGAAGCAGGAACATTGCTCCCCCAGATCAAGGCAATGCTGCGAGTTATCGAAGAAACCGTTCCTGTCCAGCGGATATGGATTGATACGGCAGAAAACAAGGATACCCCGTGTACGGGGTTCGAGAAGGCACCATCCAGCGAGGTCAGTGAGATTCTGATGGTCATGTACCGCGGCATGGTCGAGAGGAAGGGATACTCAGCCTCCTCCGCCAAGGAACAACTCCGAGCGACAGAACCCTTTCATGCCTTCCCTTACTTGGTAGATGCTCTGCCTGACAATTTATAAGGAGTCGTAGCGAATGTCCGAGGACAACAAATGGAGTGTGGTCAAAATCGTCCAGGAAATGCTTGCAGACGAACAGGACAAGTCAGCAATTACTCCGACCCTGATTTCGCAAAAGATCGACATGGTGCTGAAGATCATGCCGACCAAGGCAGAAGGGCTCGACCGCACCGCTGTCACTGACGAACTCATTAGGCGATTCAGTATCTGGGTTGGTGATGATTCGTCGCTTGTCGATATGGCCGGGCACATACCCTGGCTTACCAGCGAGCGAAAGAAGGAGTGGCGCTACTGGCGGCGATACAGAGAATGGCAGGAGAAGAAACTGCCATGGAGCGCTATAGAAGCACTCGACAAGACAACCGACAATATCCTCTCGATGCTCGAAGATCCGAAACGCGAAGGGTCATGGGATCGTCGCGGTATGGTGGTTGGTCATGTGCAGTCAGGAAAGACAGGGAACTATACGGGCCTGATCTGCAAGGCAGCCGATGCTGGCTACAAGATAATCATCGTACTGGCAGGCCTTCACAACAACCTGCGTTCCCAAACGCAAATGCGACTGGATGAAGGATTTCTTGGCTACGAGACCAGCCCCATTGAGGGTGAAGGCAACGTTGCAATTGGAGTAGGAAAGATTGATCCTTCACCGGCTCTACGCCCGCAGTACGTAACCAATAGGACAGAGACAGGTGACTTCAATACCAAGTTCGTAAAGAACCTTGGCGTATCGCCTGAACAGAAGCCGTGGCTTTTCGTAGTAAAGAAGAACAAGACAGTCCTACAGCGCCTTTTGAAGTGGATTCACAAACATGTGGCTGAAACGACAGACCCTGAGACTGGCCGCCCATTGGTAACGCATCTCCCCCTTCTGATCGTTGACGACGAGGCGGACCATGCATCAGTGGATACAGGAGAGAAAGTTGTCGACGACAACGGCCAGCCGGACCTTGAACACGAGCCAACGGCAATAAACAGCCTCATTCGCCAAATATTGCACTCCTTTTCAAGAAAGGCCTATATCGGCTACACCGCCACGCCGTTTGCGAACATCTATATCCATGAACAAGGCGAGACCACCAAGGAAGGACCAGACCTGTTCCCGGCAGCATTTATCACCAATCTCTCAGCCCCATCCAGTTACGTAGGTCCATCAAGAGTATTCGGGCTGGCTAGCGAAAATGGGCGACTCGGTGCGCTCGATCTGGTTCGCCCGGTCACGGACCAGTGCTCGGAAGATGGCAAGAGTGGCTGGATGCCTGTTAGTCACAAAAGCAGTCATACACCCCCAGATATCATGCCGCCCTCACTTATCGAGGCAATACAGGCATTCATCCTTGCATGCACAATTCGACAACTCCGTGGTCAGGGAGCAGAGCACAGCTCCATGCTGGTTCACGTTACCCGCTTCAACCTTGTTCAGCAGCATGTACACGGACAAGTCTACGATTACGTGATGCATTTGAAACAGCGTCTCAGACGACGCATTGATCATCAGGGCGCTCTATCCGAACTGCGTAGCCTGTGGAGCCGTGACTTCTTGTCAACTAGCGACAGCGTTGAAAAGCAAACGTCGGAGTCGCCTCACCGCACAATTACAGACTGGATTGAGATAGAACAGGCTCTACCGGATCTGCTGGAGCAGATCGATGTGCGCATGATCAATGGTACGGCAAAGGATGCATTGGACTATGCCGACAGCGCCACGGGACTAAAAGTCATTGCCATCGGCGGTGACAAACTGGCACGTGGGCTTACGCTTGAGGGACTATGCGTCAGCTACTTTCTCCGCGCCTCCAAGATGTACGACACACTGATGCAAATGGGCCGCTGGTTTGGCTATCGACCAGGCTACCTAGATTTGTGTCGCCTTTACACCACGGAAGATCTAGTCGAATGGTTCGAACACATTGCCGATGCTGCCGAAGAGCTTAGAGCCGAATTCGACTTCATGATGGATAGCGGCCTTACGCCACGCGACTATGGTCTCAAGGTAGTGTCCCATCCCGTGTTGATGGTCACATCACCGCTGAAAATGCGGACGGCAAAAACCCTGCATCTGTCTTTCAGCGGTGACATTGTCGAAACGGTCAGTTTCTTCAAAAACCCTGCAAAGCTCGAACAGAACCTGGGGGCTTTCAACTTCCTTGCCGATAGCTTGGGAATGCCGTCCTTAATCCCTTCTCAGAGCCGAAATGGCCGAAAAGACAACTGGAACGGTGTGAATTGGGTTGATGTTCCGGTGCAGCCGGTAGTCGACTTTCTAAGGTCGTATCAAACGCACCCGGATTCCCGGAAGGTTAGAAGCGATCTACTCGCGAACTTCATAGAGGAAATGAGCCGCATCGGCGAGCTTACCTCTTGGACTGTTGCCGTAATCGGTGGTGGTGTTGCGGAGACGGAGAACGTTGCGGGCTTTCAGATCAAACGCATGAAGCGAAAAAACAAATCTCTGGATACTGACGATAAGTACTCCATTGGCCGCCTGCTGTCACCTCAGGACGAGGCGCTGGATATCGATGAGCCGGCATGGAATGCCGCACTTGAGTTGACGCAGAAAAGCTGGAAACCCGACCCTAGTCGCTCAAGAGGCAGAGAATTGCCTGAGGTTCCAAGCGGCCCCTACATCAGACGTATCCGTGGCCTTGGGGCCGACACCGTAGTCCCCGCCCCCGAAAGAGGGCTGCTGCTGATATCTATTCTCGACCCGGAGCAATCTGACGTTTCAGGCGTTAAAACTCCTATCATTGCATTTGCTATCAGCTTTCCTTCGAGCCATGCGGGGAAATCAGTGCCCTATGTCGTCACAAACCTTCTGTGGGAGCAGCAATATGGCGGCGCTGAGTAGCACCGATATTCTAGGTACTTGGAGGGCGCTTCCCGGTAACGCATCGATCCCCGGATGGAGATCCATAGATCTCTTTCAGTCAGGCACCTGTCGAGTAAAAGCCGCTAGGCATGCTCCCGGAAATGAAGAGGCCATTCTGATTGGGTTTTCGAGTGCCAAGTTAGCTCCAACCTCACAGCTACCCCAAGGACAGGGATTTCGCATGGAAAGAGCGACTCTTGGCGAGACTGCTGGCGAATATCAATGGCTTGCAGTCGTTCGCCAATCTGCGGGCAATCTTGAACTGTTTGCCACTGTTGTGACGGATGTCTGCGGGCTTATTGACTCATCCGATAGCTACCCTGAAGATCTGCTGTATCAACGGCTGCTTGGAAGGGTACGCGGATGGCAGGAGTTCATGCGCAGGGGCCGTGAAGGACTTAGCGTCGAGGCAGAACTGGGGCTTGTAGGTGAGATCTGCCTGCTGCGCTACCTTTTTGATGAAGGCGTACCGTTTTTTTCTGCAGTTGATGGATGGAAAGGACCGCTCGACGGCCTGCATGACTTCCAACTGGGGACAGGCGCAATAGAGGTCAAATCAACAATGGCCACGGAAGGCTTTCCAGTGAGGATTGCCTCTTTGGACCAGTTGGACGACTCCGAGTGCCCGCCACTCTTCCTTGCAGCGCTCCGCTTTGGATCGAACGAGTCGGGCATAACTCTTCCCGAGTACGTATCGAATACTCGCCATCTTCTGGAGCCCGATCCTGCAGCGACAAGACTTTTCGAGCAGGCACTCCTTCATGTCGGCTATCTGGACATGCAGGCAGAAACCTACACACGTCGTTTTTCGTTAGGCGAGATCAGGATCCATCTCGTGGATTCGGAATTTCCTAAGCTGACACCTTTCAACATCCCTACACCTATTCGCCGAGCGCAGTATGAACTCGATCTGGCATTGCTTCAGGTCGATAACTGCCCTCTTTCGGATGTGCTTGAGAAACTTGGAGTCGTTTGATGGAACTTGTGGACTTTCTGCGAGAAACGCAGGCATCAATCAGAGAAGAAATAGAGAAAGATGTTGCTCCAGGTGCAGCGCCGGTTCCTGCCGAGGCCGTTTTCACCGAGCAGGTAATGACACATATGGCAGATGAAGGCATCACCTTTGAGCCAACGGTCTGTCATTACGAGGCAAAAGTCGGAGGCAGCATCGGCGGGAAAAGCGCGGCCTATAAGGTCAGAATCAGTGGCTACTCGGTGTCCGAAACCACAGACGAAAATGGAAGCCCCGACAGGCTCGATCTTTTTGTCAGTCTCTATAAGGCACTGGACGAAATCGAATCCCTTCCCGACCAAGAAGTAGGCAAGGCGGCAAAAGAAGGCCTGCAGTTCCTCAGGTTCTGCGCAACCGGGCAGCTAGCCGGAAAGCTCGATGAGACCAATGATGCCTACGCGCTGGTAACGGAAGTCGAACGTATCTTCAAGACACTCGACAACATAAGGATCTTCATAATTACTGACGCGCTGGTCAAAACAAGGACCTACGCCCCCCATGATGTCGAAGGCAAGCAGGTCCGACTTGAAGTCATGGATATTCAGCGCTTGTTTAACCATTGGCAACAAGGCCGACCGCGCGATGAACTAATAGTCAATTTTCAGGACCTCTGCGGAACAGCGCTACCAAGCGTATGGGTTCCGGGCTCAGGTGACGACGAGTATGACTATGCTCTGACAGCAGTACCTGGTGAGGCACTACGCTTTCTCTACGAAAAATACGGCCCGCGCATTCTTGAAGCCAACGTACGCTCATTCCTTGGGGTAAACAGCAAAGGAGTGAACAAGGGGATTCGCGACAGTCTGCGGAATAATCCTGACCGTTTCATGGCATACAACAATGGCATCGTTGTTGTGGCCGATGCCGCCAAACTGGACCGCGCTAAAGATGGATCAACGGGCATCCTGTGGCTGCAGGGTATGCAAATAGTTAACGGCGGGCAGACGACTGCCTCCATCTACTTCGCCAAGAAGAAAAATCCTGAGATAGATCTGAGTAACGTACGAGTCCCAGCCAAGATCATCGTGCTGCGAAATGGGCAAGGTGATGACGAAGAGCTGATCTCGAATATTTCTCGCTATGCCAACAGCCAGAATGTCGTCAAGCAGTCAGACCTTTCCGCCAACAAGCCATTCCACCGTGAGTTGGAGAAACTGTCCATGCGCACATATTGTCCGGATGGTGTGGGCCGCTGGTTCTACGAACGATCAGCAGGAAGCTACAAGGTGATGCTGGAAAAGGAGGCGACTACACCTGCTCAAAAGAAAAAACTGCAGGTTGCCATCCCGACATTCCGCAAGATCACCAAGCCTGATCTAGCGAAGTTTCTGCTCACTTGGGAGCAAAAACCTCATGTTGTTGGACTGGGTAGCCAGAAGAATTTTCAGGCATTCATGGATGAGCTAGCCGAACGAGAGGGCGCTGGGGGAAATGTGATCCCGGACCAAGAGCAGTTCAAAGAAATGATTGCAAAGGCAATCCTCTTCAAGTCTGCCCAGAAGATTATCAGACCCTTGTTCCCCGCATTCCAAGGCAACATCACGGTCTACACGGTCTCGGTGCTCGCGCTTAAAATGGGTAATAATTTCAACTTTCAACGTGTCTGGCAGGAGCAAGCCATTTCACTACAGCTGCAAAGACAACTAGCAACTTGGGCGCATGAGGTAAATGAAGCACTTCATCGCGGCGCTGGTGGAAAAATGATCTCCGAATGGGCCAAGAAACAAGAGTGCTGGGGACAGGTAAGCGATACTCGCTATTCTGAATTAGAGAAAAACATCCCAGAGCACTTCACCCCTGAAACTTTAAAGTGAGAAAACAAACTTGCTATTTGGAAGCAGGCGCAACAGATGACTACGTAGTAGATATAACCCAAAAAACAGTCTAAAATCGCTGAAACTTTACCTTTCCAAATACACTTTTATGAAAAAAATCTTGAAATATCTGTTGAACAGCTTTATTAATCACAACTCAGACAGCCACCCCAAAGACTTCCGTTAACACGAGTTAAATTTTATAGGGATATTAAATATGGATATTTCAGCGGGGCAAAATTTAAGAAACCTAGCCGACTCAGAGCTAATACGAATACTAGACTCACTCCCTAAAGATCCAATATCAAAAATGACCTTATTCATAGACATGATGAGGTTTCTAGATTATTTTACCGTATATAAAGACTCGCTACCTAAGGAGCAAATAACTTCGACCTCAGAGTCAGAGCTATATAGACTTGGCTGGGGAATGGCCATAAAGCATTTTTTTGTAGACATCGGAAAGCCGGGAATACCAGTTAGGGAAAGTACTACCGGAACAAGAAAAATTGCAGCTCAAGTATTGTATCGACTAGGGGCGATCGCCTTCCTAAAAAACATTTCAGACTTAAACTGTACCGGACTGATAGATATCCACACCTCCACTGACCAAATAACAGTGACTGCACGAGAAGAGATCACATATCAACTTATGGATGCACTACAGTCCACATACGCATCTCAAATCGATCTAGCGGTAAGAAAAAACACAACCGGCTTCTCAAATGGATGGAAAGTTTTTAGCTTTGATGAAGAACCCGATGAAATAAAGGCTGTTGGTGCATTCTATGGCTTCAATAACTCCAGCCTACACAAAGACAAAAAAATTGAAAATGTAAGAATACTGATGGAACCATTGATATTCCCTCATGACTTGGGACATGGAGTCATGATGGGGTACGGTGCTGACCCTCGAATAGATAATCATTTCTTCTCTCTAGCCCTTGACTGGATAAGAGAGGCACGAGACCAAGCAGGGCTTCATCCTAGTGTAAAAATCAACGGAATAAGCGCCGTACACATCATAGTCGTCACTGCTGTGATCATAGCACTGCATACTAAACACATTACATTTGCAGATATAGCACTCCATAAAATAAAGGAAATATCAATACCGCAAAGCCTGACCATCTGGACCACGCAAAGTGACCTTATAGATGCAGTTATGGCTCATACAGGCTTCGAGAAAGACCTGATATCTGAAATTCTCGACATAATATCTTTTAAAATATCAGACCTTTCCACATTCAAAAGCGGCAGTTATATTTCACCACTACTACTTGACATGGGCAATGGAATGTTTCTTCGGCCCGTCGCCAGCATACTCAGAAACCCATTTCATTCAATGATTGAACTACTCACGCAAAGAGACATAAATACAACCAACGCTATCGCGCTCCCTAGAGAGGATTGGCTTAGAAGCCACATTTATTACATGTTCATGGGAAATCGATACAAGCGGGTAACAGGAAATATTAAGTTACGAAATGCAGGACGAACAATTACCGATCTAGACGGCGCTATTTATGATACTGTTTCAGGAAACCTTGCGCTCTTTCAGTTGAAGTGGCAGGACTATTTTGTTTTTGATGTTAAAAAGCTTCGAAGCAAGGCAAAAAATCTTGCTTCCGAGATAGATTCATGGGGGGAGGCTGTAGAGTCATGGCTGAAAGATAAAAGTTCAGATGAACTCGTAAAAACGCTGCGACTGAAGCTTCCAGAAGGAAAGTCAATTACCAGAATTTATCTTTTTGGAATTTCTTGGTCGGCCTTCCGTGTTCAAGGGTATGGCTACAGCCGCGAGGCCAGCCATGTAGCCTGTTGTAACCTTCCAATGTTTCGTCGAGTTCGCTACAGCATTGGGAAAAGTATTGATGTATTTGGTGACATCTTTGAACAGCTATTAAAAGAACAAACACACATAGATGAAAACATAAAAAAAGAGTCCTTAGATCTATATCTACCCGGGATAAAAGTGAGACTCAAAGACCTGTTCTTTAGTTACTGCCCCCCCCGAATCTTGTCTGCGTGATCTGCTCTTGGTCGATTTTTTCTTGTCGTCATCTGCAGCTGCAGGCAGTTTACTGCCAATCATGGTTATGAAGCGTGCTGTCAAATTGACTGCAAAACGGGTGGTCACGTGGGGCGCTGTATTCCAATTGGTATTCCAATAAAAAATTGGATCTATATAAATATTATAAATCAATATCTTACCAGCCGGATTCAAATTACCCCGGCATAGCAGCTTCATAATGCTTGATGCACTAAAGCCACAAAGCTCTCCACTGAGCGCTTCAGAAACTTTGCGCTCGGGCTTAACATGAGCAGGAGTACACGTACGCCAACCAAAAGTAGGCGTTTATCGGCCCGAGCACAAAAATCCGACAGTGTCCCGATAACCTTCATAGTAAGCTCGTCGCGGTCGGGATAACGTTCCCAGACTCACGCATCATCAGCAAGCAACACTACCGTCTGACTCCCGCAGGCCATGCACTAAAAAATCATCAACACCGCTCCCCCCCAAAGCAGGCTAAGACTTTCAGGAAGAAATCGGATAATGCCCATCCCAACCTACGACCAGTTCATCGAGCCCATCCTGCGCTTCCTAGCCGCCCACCCGACAGGCTCGACAGCGAGCGAGGCCCACGAAGCAGCCGCACACGCCTTGGGCCTGAGCGAGGCACAGCGGCAAGAAACCATCGCCAGCGGCCAGCCCACCTACAAGAACCGTTGCGGTTGGGCACACGATCGGCTTAAGCGCGCAGGCTATTCCAGCAGTGCCAAACGCGGCTATTGGCAACTGACTGAAACGGGCCGCGCCTTCGCTCAAACCAATCCCACGCCATTGAGCCCGGCACAGGTCGAGCATCTGGCCATGAACTACATGAGTGTGAGGCTCAAGACAGCGCCGGACGCCGCCTCTTTGGATGACCTCAACGACACCTCCACGCCCATTGATCAGGCCGACCTCGCCACGAGCAGTCCGCAAGAGCGCTTGAACCAAGCCATCCTCGAACTGCGCACCAGCGTTGCTGGCGATTTGCTCGATAGCTTGCTGCAAGCAAGCCCGACGCGCTTCGAGCATATTGTGCTCGACGTCCTGCACAGCTTAGGGTACGGCGCCAATCGTCAGGCTCTGCAACAAGTGGGCGGCAGTGGCGACGGCGGTATTGATGGCGTGATCTCTCTGGATGCGCTGGGCCTAGAGAAGGTCTACGTACAGGCAAAACGTTGGCAAAGCACCGTTGGCCGCCCCGACCTGCAAGCATTTTATGGTGCCTTGGCCGGGCAAAAGGCCAAACGGGGTGTATTCATCACCACGTCAGGCTTCACCGCCCAAGCCGTTGACTTCGCTCGCTCGGTAGAAGGGCTTGTCCTCGTCGACGGCAAACGCTTGGTCAACCTGATGCTCGACCACGAAGTGGGCGTCAGTTCACAGCTCTACAAGGTGCCCAGGCTCGACAGTGATTACTTCGACGAATCCCTTGGCTGAGCAATAACACCGCAGACCGGGCGGCCCTCCACCGCCCGATCACCTCACCAAATACCCCCCATCCACCACCACAACCTCCCCCGTCACATAACTCGCCGCCCCCGAACACAAAAACACCGCCACCGCCGCCACTTCCTCCGGCTGCCCCACCCTCCCCATCGGCGTCATCTCCATCCACTTACAAAACCACGCCTCATTCTCCATCCCCCCGCGCGACAAATCCGTCTCGATATACCCCGGCGCCACGGCATTCACCCGAATCCCCTGCCCCGCCGCTTCACTGGCCAAGCTCTTGGTCAACATATGCACCGCCGCCTTGGACGCGTTGTACGCCACTTGCTGCTGCGGCACGTTCGACACCAACCCCGACATGGACCCGACATTCAACACCGCCCCGCGCCCCTGTTCGCGCATGATCGGCAGCGCGGCGCGGCAGCAGCGGAACACGGCGTCGAGGTTGACCGCCATCACGTCGCGCCAGGCCTGGTCGGGGTACTGCTCGGTGCAGCCGTGGCTGGCGATGCCGGCATTGTTGACCAGCACATCCAGTCGGCCGTGCCACTGGTGGGCGCGCGCCACCAGGCGGGCGGCGGCGTCGGGTTCGGTGAGTTCGGCTTCGATGAAGCGAAAGGCTACGCCTGCTTCTTCCAACACTGCGGCTGCGGCGTCGTTGAAGCGGCGCCCGCTGATGACCACATAGGCCCCCACTTCGCCCAGGGCCTGGGCGATCGCCAGACCAATGCCGCGTGTTCCGCCGGTCACCAGCGCGACCTGGCCGTCGAGCCTGAATTTATCAAGGATCATGACTACCTCTTCTTATGATTGTGGGTGCATTCGCGAGGACGCTCTACAGATCGACATTGCTCGGCAACACCACCAGATCGCGCACCGTAACGTTGCGCGGGCGGCTGAGCATGAACAGTACTGACTCGGCCACTTCGCGTGGCTCCATCAGCGAGCCGTTGGCCAGGGCTTCGTTGAGCTTGTCCTTGGGCCAGTCCTTAAGCAGCGCGGTGACCACCGGGCCTGGCAGCACCGAGCAGACGCGGATGCCGTGGCGCGCCACCTGGCGGCGCACGGTGTGGGCGAAGGCCTGCACGGCGAACTTGGAGGCGGTGTAGACCGGCTCGCACACCACCGGCACCACGCCGGCCACGGAGCTGGTGATGACGATGTCGCCGGTGCAGCGCTCGACCATGTGCGGCAGCACCGTGCGGATGGCGCGGAAGGTGGCGTTGACGTTGAGGTTGAGCATGCGGTCCCAGGCGTCCGGGTCTGCTTCGAGCACGTCGCCGCCGACGTAGGCGCCGGCGTTGGCGTGGAAGATGTCCAGGCGGCCGTAGCGCCTGAGGATGGCAGGCAGCAGGCCGTTGACGCTTGCGGGATCGAGCAGGTCGGCGACCCAGGGTGAGGCGTTGCCGCCGAGTTCGTGGCAGGCCTGCTCCAGGGCCTGCTCGGAGCGGTCGATCAACATGACCTTGGCGCCTTCGGCGAGCATCGCCCGTGCGCATTCCAGGCCGATACCGGCCGCCGCGCCGGTGATGGCGGCGACTTTTCCAGTGAGGGTGTGCATGGTGTATCCCTTACAGCCAGACGGTTATGGAAACCAATCCTTGACCCGACCTGTCCGTAGATCGGGCTACCCGGCCACACGCGCGGCGGGTTGCCATGGCGCGTGCGGCGGGCCCATGCCTGCCTTCGCCCCGAGGGGCGGTCAAGGCAGTGTAGTCGCTGTGGCGGGTTGTGCGAGCGGTTGTGCTCAGCGCACGGGCTTGAGCTTGAGCAGCGCGCCGTCGTACCAGACTAGCGCCACGTCGCCGGCGGCGGTGGTGTAGAAGATCTGGCCAGCGCCTTTGACCGGGCCCCAGGAGCCGGTTTCACAGCGCACGGAATACGCCGTGGTATCGCTCATGCCCAGCTTGTCGAGCAGGGCCAGCTTGTTGGCGGCGGGGGTACTGGAAAGCGCATTGATGCTTGGGTCTTTGCACGCATCGTCCGGCCCGTCCTGGGCATCCCATTTCAGCAGCTCGGGGCTGAAGGTGAGGGTTCTGTTCATCAGGCTTGGGTCGTTATCGACCAGCGCTTGCACGCCATCATCGGACACCGCCACACCGGCGACGCTCCAGCGGCCATCGAAGGAAAAGCCCTGCGCCTCGGTGGCCGAGGGCTTGGCAGTATTGCCCGCATCGCAGGCTGCCAGTGCCAGCAGCCCAACGGTCAAGACAAAGGGTTTGGCCAACGGATACATTCAACTATCTCCCTGAAAAAAGTGTCTGAAGTGTTGGGGGCAGGCTGGAAACAACCCGCCTGGATAGTTCAGCACGTAAAGGTCATCTGTTCGAAGCGCTGCCGCGCGAAGGCGCCGTGCTAGCATCCTCAAACTTGGATGTGGGGCAATGACTTGGACCAGGATGGGTTGTCGGTCAATACAGGGTCGGCGGTGGGCTCGACGTCATCGTCACGTGCAGCACAACACACATTGAAGAGCGCCCATGCATACCCAGACTCTAGAGCTGTCGCAGTATTTGTCTCAACCCGAGAGAAATGCCATTGCCGAGATCGAAGCCACCACCAGCATCCTCAGGCTAGTGACTCGTATCACCCGCATGAAGTTCGCGGCCATTGCCAAGTTCAACGAAGACGAATGGCTCACCTGCTCGGTGCACGACCCCGACGACATCGGCCCGGACGTGGGCGAAAGCGTGCCGATCGAAACCACCATCTGCGATGAATTCCGCACCCTGCCCAGCGCCTTGCTGATTCCGTCGATCAGCGAGGTGAAGCGCTTCGCGCAAAAGCCGATCGTGCGTCAGTACAACCTGGAAAGTTATGCCGGCGTGCCGATCTTCCTGCCGGACGGGCGTTTGTACGGCGCGCTGTGCGCGTTGGACACCACGCGCACCGCCCTGGACGATCCTGACCTGGCAGAAACCCTCACGCTGTTCTCGCGGCTGATCGGCTGCATCTTCTACAACAACCTGCAGCAGGACGCCGACGAACCGTCGATGCAGTACGCCCGCTGAAAACACCCGCTCGCTAAACGCCTACAGGGCACCACGCTGCTTGCAGCGGGTGCCCTGTTCAGGGTGACGCCGATCAGAGGCGGAAGCGGCCGACCAGGTCGTTGAACGAGATGGCCAGGCGCGACAGCTCCTGGGCCGAGGCGGTGGTCTGGTGGGCACCGGCCGCGGTCTGGGTGGAGAGGTCCTGGATGTTGACCAGGTTCTTGTCCACTTCGCGGGCCACGTGGGCCTGCTCTTCGCACGCGGTGGCGATCACCAGGTTGCGGTCGTTGATGCTGGCGATGCCCGAGGCGATGGATTCGAGCGCCTGACCGGTGGCCGTGGCCAATTGTTGGGTGTTGTTGACCAGCGTCTGGCTCTTGGCCATGGCCACCACCGCTTGGTCGGCACGGGCCTGGACGCTGCCGATCATCTGCTCGATCTCCACCGTCGAGGACTGGGTCCGGGCAGCCAGCGCCCGCACTTCGTCGGCGACCACCGCGAACCCACGGCCTTGCTCGCCGGCACGGGCGGCTTCGATGGCGGCGTTCAGTGCCAGTAGGTTGGTCTGCTCGGCAATGCCACGGATCACGTCCAGCACCTTGGCGATGTCTTTCACCTGGCCGGCCAGGTGCTCGACGGTGTCCGAAGAGGCCTGGATTTCCACGGTGGCGTTGTTCACCGCAGCCACCGCCTCACGGGCCTGGCCCACGCCTTGGTCGGCCTGTTCGCGGGCGGCTTTCGAGGCTTCGGAGGTGGACACGGCGTTGCGCGCCACTTCGTCTACCGACGAGGTCATCTCGTTGACGGCGGTGGCCGCCTGCTGGATTTCGTCGTTCTGCTTGAGCAGGCCACGGCTGCCGTCTTCGGTCACCGAGTTGAGCTCTTCGGCGGCCGAGGCGAGTTGGTTGGCGGCGTCGGAGATCTGGTGCAGGGTCGTCTTCAGGCTGTTCTGCATGTCGCCGATGGCGTTGATCAGGTCGCCGGTTTCGTCGCGGCTGGTGCTGGAGACTTTCTGGGTCAGGTCGCCCTGGGCGACGCGCTGGGCAGCCGTCACGGCTTCGACGATGGGTCGGCTGATCAGGCGGCTGATGAACAGGCCCAGGGCGAAGGCGATGATGAAGGCGATGACGATACCGGCGTACAACACCGTGGTCACTTGGCTTTCCAACTCATCGGCGGCCTGAGATCCTTCACCGATCTGACGGTTGTTGGATTCGACCATGATGGTCAACTCGGACAGGATCTTGTCGTACGACTGTGCCAACTCACCCGACAGCACCGCACGGGCACCTTTCAAATCACCCGCCTGGGCCAGGTTGACCACCTGCTGCAATTGCGCCTGATACACCGGCCACAACTTTTCCATGCGATCGCCTGCCGCCCGCTCGTCATCTTCCAGCGGCGTCGCGCGATAAATGGCGAAGGCTTTTTCGCTGGCAGCGCGGTCGGCCGCCATATACCGCAGGATTTGATCCTTGGTCGCTTGATCGGCGTTTTCGGCAGTGGCGGTAATCAACGAATAAAGGTTGCGCTGCTGGGAAATGGCCATGGCCCTGGCCTCCCCGGTTTTGGCCACCGACACCAGGTTGTTGGAGAACACCAGGCCGAGGCTCTGCGCCATCTGGCCGACACCGCGCCCGCCCAGCAGACCGATGGCCAATGTGATGAGCGCGCAGACACCGAAGGCCGTCATAAGTTTGGTCGATAATCGTGCATTTCTTATGAAATTCATTTTAATCTCGAATGTAATTGGACATACCAAACATATCGACCCTACAGCGGCTTTATTGAATGTTTATTTTAGGATCCAATATATAGAGTTCTTCCATTGAGGCGGTCCGTAATGAAAGTAATTCTTAATAAATAAGCGTGATGAATACCTACACCGATGCGCGCATATGTCGCACTTCGACAGATTGGATTTAATAGGCAGCGGCGCACTAGGCAGGCACATGAATGCCTTTCTGATGGATTCGTCTACAACCGTACGTAAATCCCAACTACGCTGAACCGCAGCGGCGCACCGCCCGGCCTGGGTCGGATGGTCAGCGCCAGGCACAGTCTTCACAGGAGTCGTCGATGAAGCTCACCCCCTCTCTGCTGCTGGGAACCCTGTTCACCTGCTGCGCCCTTCAGGCCACAGCCGCCGATCAATACTTGCCGGATCTGGTGCAAAAAGCGCCCTACAAGGCGGCCTACGCCAAGATGCTGGTGCTGCCGGAGTGGATCAGCCAGGCCAAAGGCACCGCCACGCCGCTGCGCAAGGTCAAGCTGGGCGACGACACGGTGCTGGTGGGTAACGTGTGCAAGCCCCACGACTGCAAGGACAACCAACTGGTGGTGGTCTTCAACGCCAAGGGCACGCAATCGTGGGGCTTGCTGGCCACGCGCGAGGACAGCGACGGCGCATTCGAGAAGCACTACCTCGGCTCGCCGAGCGAGGCCGTGAGAGCGCTGTTGGAAACCACCTTCGAGCGCGACAATCCCGACGACTGAACACCACGGCCGGGGCTGCATGGCAGCCCCGCCGCGCCTCAACCGCGCATCATGTCCGCAGCCTGCTCGGTGGCTTCGGTGGTGCGCGTCGCCAGCTTCCTCACCTCATCGGCCACCACGGCGAAGCCCCTGCCCGCCTCGCCGGCACGGGCCGCTTCGATGGCCGCATTGAGTGCCAGCAGGTTGGTCTGGCTGGCGATGCTCTGGATGGTGCCGACGATCTGCGTCAGCTTGGTGATGTTCGATTCCAGGGTGCGCTGATGCGCCGCCTCGGTTTCGCGCATGGCGTTCTGCTGGTGCTGCAGGTCCACGTCCACCAGGGCCCCCACCACCCGCAGCGGCGCGCCGCTGGCATCGCGCTTGGTCTGGCCACGGGCACGGAACCAGCGGTACTCGCCGCTCTTCATCTTCAGCCGGTACTCGACATCGAAGGGAGTCTTGCCGCTGCGATCGTTCAGGTGCGCCTGGAAGGCCTCCAGGCTGTAGCCCTTGTCGTCCGGGTGCAGGCGCGACGCCCAGCTGTCGAGCACATCGGGGAATTCCTCGACGGTCTCGAAACCGAGCAGACGGCGGAACTGCGGCGACCACCAGAAGGGGTTCTTTGGGTTCACCGGATCCCCGGCGATCACTTCCATGTCCCACAAGCCATCGGAGAGCATTTCGCGGGCCAGCTCGAAGCGGGTGATGATCACTTCGTGCTCGGCCGCGCGCTCGAGCTCATCGTGGATGTCGCGCAGAGCGCCGGCCACGCGCAGCGGCGTGCCACGGCCGTCGCGCAGGGTTTCGCCCTGGGCGAAGAACCAGCGGTAGCTGCCGTCCTTCATGGCCAGGCGATTCTTGACCCGATAGGGCGTCATGCCGGACTTGTCGTTCAGGTGGCGGGCGAAGGCGTCCAGCGTGGCCGCGCGGTCGTCCGGGTGCAGCCGGTCGGCCCAACTGGCCAGCACGTTGGGAAAGTCCTGCTCGTTGCGAAAACCGAGCATTTCGCGGAACTGCTGCGACCACCAGAAGCGGTTGCGCGGGTTGACCGGGTCGCCCGCGACCACCTCCATGTCCCACAAGCCCTCGCTGGAGGCGCGGTTGACCAGGTCGAAGCGGGTTTCCGAAGCGCGCGCCGTGGCGTCGGCCTCGGCCAGCAACTGACGCGCCGACTCCAGCTCGCGCTCGAGTTCGGCGATGCGCGCCTGGTCCTGCGCGGCCTGCGATTCACGGGAGGTCCAGGCCTGTTGCACGGCCATCCAGTTGGCCGGGCCTTGGCCTGCAAGGGACAACGATTGGGTCAGCTGTTTGAGCGCCTGAAGCTCGCCGGACCGGCGGAAGAGATGCAGCATGATTGGGGTACTCGAAGGAAGACGGGGCGCCTTTCCATGGCTGACAAGGAATATCTGCAAGGCACGCCGGTGCGGGCTGCGCAAGCCCGGCACGGGCAACGCAACCTTCGACCCGCGCGGCAGTCGAAAGGTTGCGTTGCATTACTGGCGATATGATATCCAAGCTCTGGAATTTGCGCTGCGTCCTCATCGAACCACTGGTCGCCCGCCGCCGTCGCGCACCGGCTACGGCATGCCCAACCAGGCCGGCAAGGCCAGCGAAATGAACGGCACGTAGGTCACCAGCACCAGGAACAGCAGCAGGATCGACAACCACGGCAGCGCCGCGCGAATGGTCTGGCCCAGGGTCAAGCCAGTCACCGCACTGGTGACGAACAGGTTCAGCCCCACCGGCGGGTGCACCAGGCCGATCTCCATGTTCACCACCATGACGATGCCCAGGTGAATCGGGTCGATACCCAGCTTCATGGCGATGGGGAAGAAGATCGGCGCCAGGATCAGGATGATCGCCGACGGCTCCATGAAGCTGCCGGCCACCAGCAGCACCACGTTGACCATGATCAGGAAGCCGAGCGGCGTCAGGCCTTCGGACAGCACCCATTGGGTGATCTGCTGGGGAATCTGCTCGGTGGTCAGCACATGGGCGAAGAGCATGGCGTTGGCGATGATGAACAGCAGCATGATGGTCAACCGGCCGGACTCGAGCAGCACCTTGGGGCACTCGCGCCAGCTCATGTCGCGGTACACGAACAGGGCGATGAACGCCGAGTACACCGCCGCCACCGCCGCCGCTTCGGTGGGGGTGAACATGCCGCTGTAGATGCCGCCAAGGATGATCACCAGCAGCAACAGCCCCCAGAACGCCCGGCGTGCGGTGCGCAGCCATTCGGCGAAGCTGGCCCGTGGCTGCGCGGGCAGCTTCTTGATGCGCGCCACGATGTAGATGGTCACCATCAGGAACAGGCCCAGCAGAATGCCCGGCACCACACCGGCCATGAACAGCTTGCCCACCGAGGTTTCGGTGGCGGCCGAGTACACCACCATGACGATCGACGGCGGAATCAGGATGCCCAGGGTGCCGGCGTTGCAGATGATCCCGGCGCCGAATTCCTTGGGATAGCCCGAACGCACCATGCCGGCCACGGCAATCGAACCCACCGCCGCGACGGTGGCGGGCGATGAACCGGACAACGCGGCGAACAGCATGCACGCCAGCACCGCCGCAATCGCCAGGCCGCCGCGAATGTGGCCGACGCAGGCGTTGGCGAAATCGATCAGACGCTGGGCCACGCCCCCGGTGGTCATGAACGCACCCGACAGCAGGAAGAACGGGATGGCCAGGAAGGTGTAGCTGTCGGAGGTCTCGAACAGCTTGATCGCCAGCGAGCTCAGCGAATCCTGGCTGAACAGCAGGATCGACACCGCGCCGGAGAGCCCCAGGGAAATGGCGATCGGCACGCCCAGGAACATGAACACGAACAGCAGCAGGAACAGGCAGATGACGGTCATCAGTGTGACTCCTCGCCCGGGTTGGCCAGTTTGCTCGCCTCGGCGGCTTCGTCTGCCAGGCCCAGTCCGGTCTGGCGGTGGGTGACGATGCGGTAGAGGATTTCCAGGTAACGCACGATGATCAGGGCGAAGCCGAACGGCACGATCAAGGCGATGTGGCCGATCTGGATGCCGTAGCGGTCCAGGTCCTCGGCACCGATGCCGGCGGCGAGCACGGCACTCACCCACTTGAGGCTAGCGATCAGGAACAACCCGGCGTAGGCCAGGCAGCAGGCGCAGGCGATCATCGCCAGCACGCGCTGCACCGGTTTGCGCGCACGTCGCACCAGCACGTCGACGCCCAGGTGGCCGGCGGTGCGCACGCCATAGGCGATGCCGAAGAAGATCAGCCAGCCGAACAGCGCCTTGGTCAGGGCGATGCTCCAGGTCATTTCCTGGGCGTAACCCATCAGGTGATCGCCGATGTCGAGCAGCGGCTCGCTGGCGAAGCTGAAGCGGTCGCTGAGGCTGTAGAACAGCGTGTAGAGGTTGTTCAGGGCCACGTAGATGAAGGTGATCAAAGTCATGGCCGCCAGGAGAAAGGCGATCATGCCTTCCTCGAAATGCTCCCAGACGTATCTGATCCGTTGCATGGGCAATCTCCGGACAGGAAGGGGCCGGGCCACCTGGCGAACAGGCGGCCGTAGGCGGTGACGTCGATCAGGACGGGGTGTTGGCGGCGTCGGCGGCCTTGATCAGGTCGGCGCCGATCTGTTCGGAGAACTTGTCCCACACCGGACGCATGGCCTCGCGCCACTGCGCACGTTGCTCGGGGGTGAGCGCGTCGATCTCGCTGGTCTTGGCGTCGATGATTTTCTGCCGCGAGGCCAGGTTCAGTTCCTCGGCCTGCTTGTTCACCTCGACCGTGACCTTGTCCATGATCGCCTGGAGTTCGCCGCGCACGTCTTCGGGCAGGCTGTTCCAGAACTTGGCGTTGGTGATCACCATGTAGTCGATCAGGCCGTGATTAGTCTCGGTGAAGAACGGCTGCACTTCGTTGACCTTCTGGCTCTCGTAGTTCGACCAGGTGTTCTCGGTGCCGTTGACGGTACCGGTCTGCAGGCCCTGGTAGACCTCGGCGAAGCTCATCTTGCGCGGGTTGGCGCGGATGGCCTTGAACTGCTCCTCAAGCACGCTGGAGGCCTGCACGCGGAACTTCAGGCCACGGGCGTCCTTGGGCAGGATCACCTTCTTGTTCGCCGACAGTTGCTTGAGGCCGTTGTGCCAATAGGCCAGGCCATGAATGCCCTTGTCTTCCATGGAGGTGAGCAAGGCCTTGCCCTGCGGGCCGTGCTGGAAGCGGTCGACGGCGGCCAGGTCGTTGAACAGGAACGGCAGGTCGAACAGTTGCACCTGCTTGTTGTAGTGCTCGAACTTGGCCAGCGACGGCGCCAGCATCTGCACGTCACCCAGCAGCAAGGCTTCCATTTCCTTGCCGTCGCCGAACAGCGAAGAGTTGGGGTAGGCCTCGACCTTGACCTTGCCCTTGAGCTGCGGGTCGGCCTCCACCAGTTTCTGGAACATCAGCGCGCCCTGGCCTTTGGGCGTGCTGTCGGCCACCACGTGGGCGAACTTGATGATCACAGGGTCGGCAGCGTGGGCGAGCCCGGCCATGGAGACGGCGGCGGCGCACAACAGCGCCTGGGTCAGCTTCAACATCGATGTCACCTTTTATTGTTGTTGGATGGATCAGCAGGGAAGCGTGCCAAGGGTACGATGGCCCATGTGGGCGTGTGTGCAGAATCTGCTTTTGTGTAAGCCTGCGTTTGGCTGGGGTGAACGCCCGCCTCGCGCTGGCGTGTTGGCCGAGGGTCAACCGCTCGCGATCAGCCCAATGCCAACAGCCGCTGCGCGCGCAACAGCACCGGCGCATCGACCATCTGCCCGTCGAGCTGGAACGCCCCGGCGCCCTTGGCCGCGACACTGGCCTCGACCACCCGGCGCGCCCAGGCCAGCTCGTCGCTGCTCGGCGCCAGCACGCCATGAATCAACGGCACCTGGCTGGGATGAATGCACAGCGCCCCGCCATAACCCATGTCGTAGGCATGGCGCATGGCCCGTTGCTGGCCCTCGGGATCGCCGATGGCCGGGAACACGCCGTCCAGCGGCGGCGCCAGATCGGCCCCTCGCGAATGCAACTGCACGGCCATGCGCGCCTGGTCGAGAAAACGCTGCGCGGCAGCGCTTTCGCTGTTGAGGTTCAGGTCCAGCGCCAGGTCGAGGCTACCGAACGACAGGCGCTCGACGCCCTCGGCCCCGGCGATGCGTTCCAGCGCCAGCAAGCCCTTGGCCGTCTCGATGATCGGCAGCACCGGCTTGCCGGTGCGCCAGGCCAGCGCCACCTGCGCGGCGTTCTCCACTTTGGGCAGCAGCACCGCAATCACCCCCGCGTGCAGGGCGCAGAACGCCAGGTCGTCGGCATGGCCGGGGTGCTGCGGGGCATTGACCCGCACCCACACCCGCGCCTGCGGCTGGGCGCCGAGGAAGGCGGCGAGGTTGTCGCGGGCCTGGGCCTTGAGCGCTTCCTCCACCGCGTCTTCGAAATCGACGATCACGGCATCGGCCCCGGCCGCCAGGGCCTTGGCGAAACGCTCGGGACGACTGCCCGGCACGAACAGCGCGGAACGCACGATGGATCGTTGCATCGGTATCGGCTCCATGTCCTTACACCACACCGGCGGCAGCGAGCCGGGCCTGGTCATCGCGGGAGAACCCCAGCTCTTCGAGAATCGCCGCACTGTGCTCGCCCAGGCCCGGCACCGGGTCCATGCGCGGCGTGAAGGCGCTGTTGCGCCCTGGCGGCAGCAGCGACGGCAGCGCACCGGACGGACTGTCTACCTGGCGCCAGCGGTCGCGGGCCGCCAACTGCGGGTGCTGCCACACGCCGTGCATGTCGTTGACCCGGGCATTGGCGATCTGCGCCGTCTCCAGGCGCGCCACCACCTCGTCCAGCGACAGCGTGGCGAAGCCATCGACGATGATCTGGCGCAACACCTCACGATGCTCGGAACGGCGGAAGTTGGCCGAGAAGCGCGGGTCGCTGGCCAGCGCCGGGTCGAGCAGCACCTGCTCGCAGAACACCTGCCATTCGCGCTCGTTCTGCAGGCCGAGCATGATCGTGCCGCCGTCACCGGTGGGAAACGGCCCGTAGGGGTAGATGGTCGAGTGCGAGGCCCCCGCGCGCGGTGGCGGCGGCGCGCCGTCGTAGGCGTAGTACATCGGGTAGCCCATCCACTCCACCAGGCTTTCCAGCATCGACACATCGATGCGGCTGCCCACGCCGGTCCTGTCGCGCAGCAGCAGTGCCGAGAGCACGCCGGTGTAGGCGTACATCCCGGCGGCGATGTCGGCCACCGAGCAACCGGCCTTGGCCATCTGTTCCTCGCCCGGCCCACCGGTCACCGAGAGGAAGCCGCCTTCGCTCTGGATCAGCAGGTCGTAGGCTTTCTTCTTCTCGTAAGGCCCGCCCTCGCCGTAGCCGGAGATATCGCAGACGATCAGCCGTGGATAGCGCGCGTGCAGGGCCTCGAACGACAAGCCCATGCGCGCCGCCGCGCCCGGCGCCAAGTTCTGCACCAGCACGTCGGCCTTGGCCAACAGCCCGTGGAGAATGCCGTCGGCCTCGGCCTGCTTGAGGTCCAGGGTGAGGCTCTGCTTGGAGCGGTTGGTCCACACGAAGTGCGAGGCGAGACCCGCCACGCGCTGGTCGTAGCCACGGGCAAAGTCGCCGCTGCCGGGGCGTTCGATCTTGATCACGCGCGCACCCAGGTCCGCCAGTTGGCGGGTGCAGAACGGCGCGGCGATGGCATGTTCCAGGCTGACGACGGTGATGCCGTCCAGCGGGCGGGGAGCCGATTGAGTCATGGCGAATTCCTGTTCGGTAGTCAGTGCAGATCGGCCAGCGACTGCGCATCGCGCAGTTGCCAGACACGCTCGATCAATACCCGGCCCTCGTCCGCGCTGCGCTGCCCGGCATAGGCCAGCAGGCGCTGGAACTTGGCCTCCAGTTCGGCACGGCTGAGGGTATTGCCCGGATCGCCCTTGGGCTGGTCGATGGCCGCGCTGAAGGTGCGGCCATCGACACCGCGCACCTCGACCCGACCCAGCCAGCGCGCCGGGTAGGCGGCGTCCACTTCAGGGTCCAGTTGCATGCGCACCTTGTCGCGAAACGCCGCCACCTGCGGGTCGCTCAGGGCCAGGTCGCGGAACTCCAGCAACTGCGCACGACCGTGCACGGCGATCAGGCCCAGCACGGTGCCCATGGAAAACTTGGCCTGGTGCACCGTGGTCGGCGTGCTCACCCGCCCCAGCACATCGATGGCGCCTTGATGCACGCGAGTGACCACCTCGGCGATGTCCCCGTGCGCCAGCCCTTCGCGCTGCATCAGGTGCAACAGGGCGTCGGCGGCGGGATGGGTGTGGCGGCAGGAGGCGTGGAACTTGAACGAGGTTTCCGCCAACGCCCAGCGGGTGCCGAGACGGTCGGACAAGCGCGCCGGATCGGCATCGCGGGACATGCCCGCCGCCAATCCCTGCTCGCCTTCGAGCACATTGCGCGCCCCGGTCAGGCCATCGGCGGTGAGGTAGGCGGCCAGCAGGCCGTCGGCGGCGGCCTTGGCGGTGTGCAACTGCTTGGAGTCGGCCGCATCCCGCAGGAACTCCCACAGCCCGGCGGCCTGGGTGCCGGCGCTGCCCAGCAGGTTGACGAACTGCTCGCGGTCGAAGGCCATGAGCTTGCCCACGCCCACCGCAGCGGCCAGGGTGCCGACCGTCGCAGTGGTGTGGAAGATGCGGTAGTGCGAGCGGCCAAGGAACTCGCCGATACGAATGCCCGCCTCGTAGCCGGCCACGGCAGCCAGCAGCAGCTCCTGGCCGGACTTGCCCAGGTCCTGGGCCGCCGCCAGCACGGCGGAGAACACCACGGTGGCCGGGTGCAGCACCGAGCTGTTGTGCAGGTCGTCCTGCTCCACCAGGTGCGAGGCGGCGCCGTTGACCAGCGCGGCGAAGTACGGCGAAGTGCGTCGCCCGCTGGTCAGCACCCGCGCCCGGCCCGAAGACGGGCCCATGCGCTCGGCATAGCGCTCGAACAGCGGAATCGGGTGCGACCCGTGGCTGGCCAGGGCCGAGCCGAGCCAGTCGAGGAACAGGTCTTCGGTACGGTCCAGCACGAAAGCGGGTAAATCGCTGTAGCGAAGTTCGGCGAGGAAGCCGGCCAGGGCCTGGGTATCGCGCATGGTCAGGCCCTCAGAAGCTGCGCGGCAGCTCGAGCAGGTGCTCGGCCACGTACGACAGGATCAGGTTGGTGGAGATCGGCGCCACCTGATACAGGCGGGTTTCACGGAACTTGCGCTCGACGTCGTATTCGTTGGCGAAGCCGAAGCCGCCGTGGGTCTGCAGGCAGGCGTTGGCCGCTTCCCACGAGGCCTTGGCCGCCAGGTACTTGGCCATGTTCGCCGCGGCCCCGGCATTGGCGCCACGGTCGTACTCGGCGCAGGCGCGCCAGCGCATCAGGTCGGCGGCCTCCAGTTCGATATGGGCTTCGGCGATAGGGAATTGAACGCCCTGGTTCTGGCCAATGGGACGGCCGAACACCACCCGGTCGCGGGCGTACTGGCTGGCCTTCTCGACGAACCAGCGACCGTCGCCGATGCACTCGGCGGCGATCAGCGTGCGCTCGGCGTTGAGGCCGTCGAGGATGTAGCGAAACCCCTTGCCCTCCTCGCCGATCAGGCTGCTGGCGGGAATCTCCAGGTTGTCGAAGAACAGCTCGTTGGTCTCGTGGTTGACCATGTTGGCGATCGGCTGCACGGTCAGGCCCTGGCCGATGGCCTCGCGCAGGTCGACCAGGAAGATCGACATGCCTTCGGACTTCTTCTTCACCTCGGCCAGCGGCGTGGTGCGCGCCAGCAGGATCATCAGGTCCGAGTGCTGCACACGCGAGATCCACACTTTCTGGCCGTTGATCCGGTAGTGGTCGCCCTGGCGCACGGCGGTGGTCTTGAGCTGGGTGGTGTCGGTGCCGGTGGTCGGTTCGGTGACGCCCATCGATTGCAGGCGCAGTTCGCCGCTGGCGAGCTTGGGCAGATAGAAATTTTTCTGTGCCTCGCTGCCGTGTCGCAGCAAGGTGAACATGTTGTACATCTGCCCGTGGATGGTCCCGGAGTTGCCGCCGCAGCGGTTGACCTCCTCCAGGATCACCGAGGCCTCGGCCAGGCCCAGGCCCGAGCCGCCGTACTGTTCCGGGATCATCGCCGACAGCCAGCCGGCGTCGGTCATGGCCTTGACGAAGGCCTCCGGAAAGCCTTTGCGCTCGTCGAGCTGGCGCCAGTACTCGGCGGGGAATTCGGCGCACAAGGCGCGCACGCCTTCGCGGATGGCAGTGAGGTCATCGCTGTCGTAGCTGTGCATGGGGGCGTCTCTGCTGAGGGTCAGTCGAAGGTCACGTCGGCGCTCTGGGCGATGCCATCGGCGTTGCCGGCCCACAGCCGGGCCGTGCCGGGCGCGTCGAGGCAGCCGCTCACCTGGAAGGGCGTGGGCAAGGTCAGCGGGCGCAGGCCGCGGTAGGCGAAATGACGCACGCGCTTGTCAGGGTGGGCGCGCCTGAATGCGCGCAGGCTGAGGGTGGCGATCAGCGGACCGTGCACCACCAGGTCGGGGTAGCCTTCGCTGTGGGTGACGTAGGGCTGGTCGTAGTGGATGCGGTGGCCGTTGAAGGTAACGGCCGAGTAGCGGAACAGCAGGGTCGACGTCGGTGCGATGGTTTCGCTCCACTGGCCCGCTTCGCAGCCCTGGCCGCTGCCGGTCTTCGGCGGGTTGGGCTCGCGGTAGACGATGTCCTGTTCTTCACGCACGCACAGCCGGCCGTCCTGGCTGTAGTCATGGCGCACGGTGACGAACAGCAAGGCGCCGCTGCGTCCGAGCTTCTCTTCGATGTGGGTGATGGTGGAGAGGCGATGGGCCTCACCGCCAACGATCAACGGCTCGATGAACTCGACCCGCCCGCCGGCCCACATGCGGTTGCGGTTGTCGGCCGGCGGCAGGAAACCGCCCCGTGCCGGATGGCCATCGACGCCCAACTGCGCCTCATCGACCGGCTCCTGGAAAAAGCACCAGGTCCACAACGGCGGCAGCGCCTCGCCATGCCCCGGCGCCGCTTCGCCAAAGGTGGCGGCAATGCGCTTGACCAGATTGCGGCTGAGCACATCCCAGGCCTCTTCGGTGCGGCCGATCCAGGCGCTGTAGTCGGTAGGGTGCATCGGAGCAGTCATGAGTGGGGCCTCTGCGTCTTGTTATTGTGTGAGGAAGCAGTGCCAAGCGGCGACCTGCAGGCTCTGCGCGACCGGCTTGCCGCTCGCCACTGCCCTTCAACCGATGATGCGAGGCGCCCGGCATTCTGTGAATTTGCATTTGCGTAAGCCAGCGTTCATAACTGCCGAACGCCATCACCGTGACAGGACCTCCCCATGCACTTCGATCTGGCAGACCTGCGGCTGTTCATCCACATCGGCGAGTCGCCGAGCCTGACCCAGGGCGCGCGCCGCGCCTTTCTCTCGCCGGCGGCGGCCAGCGCGCGGATCAAGGCGCTCGAAGCGCAGCTCGACACGCGCCTGCTGTACCGCGACAGCCGTGGCGTGGAGCTCACCCCGGCGGGGCACAAGCTGCTCACCCACGCGCGGCTGATCATGCGTCAGGTGGACTATCTGAAAGCCGAGTTCACCCGCTTCGGCACCGACTCGGCCGGGCATATCCGCATCTTCGCCAACACCACGGCGGTCACCGAATTCCTGCCCGAGGTGCTGGCCGGTTTTCTCGCCGAGCGCCCTGGGGTCACGGTGGACCTGCAGGAGCGGCTGTCACGGGACATCGTGCGCGGCGTGCTCGACGGCAGCAGCGACATGGGCATCATCGCCGGGCCCGTGGAAGCGTCGGGGTTGCAGGTGATGCGCTTCAGCACCGACCGTCTGGTGTTGATCGTGCCGGCCGGCCACGAGTTGGCCGGGCGGCGGCAGGTGACATTGAAGCAGACCCTGGCCTACCAGCACATCGGCCTGCACGACGGCAGCACGCTGCTGACCTTTCTGCGCGACCATGTCGAACGCATGGGGCAGAGCCTGGCGCTGCGCATCCAGATGTCGAGTTTCGAGGCGATCTGCCGGATGGTCGAGGCCGGCGTGGGTATCGGCATCATTCCCGAGTCGGCGGCGCTGCGTCACAGCCGCACCATGAACCTGGTGACCATCGCCCTGGACGAATCCTGGGCGATCCGCGAGCGCAGCATCCTGGTGCGCGAACTCGATGCCCTGCCCGGCACCGTCCGCGCGCTGATCGCCACGCTGATGCCGGACGACGCGCCCGTGCAGATGGTTTAGGACCCGGCCTGGTGGCGGGGCGGTGTGTCAGGCGGTTGCGCATCGTCTGCTTTGCGGCCGCTGCGCGCCCGATCGCGACACAAGGCCGCTCCTACATGAATCTGAGCTGCGCACCGATCGTTGAACACCTGTCCACTGTTGAGGCGTGGCTCAGGCCTTTGTGGGAGCGGCCTTGCGTCGCGATGGGCCGCGCAGCGGCCCCAATCAGAATGAGGACTGTGTGCACGCCACAGGCCAATTCAACCCATCACCCCTGTGCGACAACGCGTCAAGCCGGAGCTTGGCCTGCGCGCACGCATCGTACGCGCGCAAGAGATCCATCAACGCCTGCGCATCCAATGACTGGCCTTGGTGCGTCAGCCCGTAGCAGATCAACGTCACCTGCGGCTGGACACCGCCTTTGACCTTGGCCCTGGGCATCCAGGGCCCCAGCCGATTGCGTGGGCGCGGCAGGACTGTGCCTGGCTTGAGGGTGAGCACGATGTGCAGGTCCCGCCCCTGCCTGACCCGCCCCTCGACCAGGTCGACCAAGGCCAATTCCCGGTCCAGGCACGCGAACCACAACCGCTCATGGGTCAGGCGCAGCAGCGGCTGCTGCCCCGGGTCACGCTGCAGCCACAGGCTACGGACCGCCAACGCGGCCAGCAGCCATAGCGGCACGCTCACCGGCCAGGCATCCTTCAGGCACCAGAGCGCCAGCCCGGACAACACCACCACACCCACCGCCAACATCCCGCGCACCTGGGGCGACTGCGTCAGTTCGGTCACCGGCGGCACGGCCGCCAACTGGGCCTCGTGCTCGGCGATGGCTGCACGACGGCGGGCGTCCATGCGTGCGTCGAACTCACGACCCAGCGACTGCGCCAAATCGTCGAGCGAAGCGCAATCGCTGCTCATGCCGAAGCCCCTCGGCGGGGCGCCTGCTGGGCACCGAGCAACCCTTCGAACCAGCGCCGGTCTTCCTCGCTGGGCACCCGCGTGGCGGTCGCCAACAGCTCGGCGTCGGCCTTGACCTTCAGCTCACGCAAGCGCAGCGCGGTCGGTGGATGGCTGTCGAACGGGTGGGCCAGGGCGTGTTGCAACACCTGCTCGTCCAGCACCAAGGGATGCTCGCGCAGATGCCCCTGCCAGGCCTGCAGCAGGTTATCGCCCGCGCGCGCCGCCAACACCTGGGGCAGCGCCTCGTCCAGGGCGATGATCCGCAACAGCGCCTGGCCAAACACCTGCGTGCCGGCCACCTGCGCCCCGACACGATCCGCCGCCAGCTCCTGCACCCGGCTCCAGTGCTGCACCGCACGCTCGAACTGCTCCAGGAACTGCCCCGCCATCCACAGCGCCGGTCGTTCCAGCCAAGGCGGCGGGCCATCGTCCTCGGTCAGGCTGGCGTAGTGCGCGCACATCAGGCCGAACTGCGCAGCCAGGGCACTGCTGCGCTCGGTGTCCTGGGAACGGAAATGCCCCAGCTCGTGGCCGATGATCGCGGCGGTCTCGGCCTGACTGAGTGCGCATAGCGCGGTGAGCGGCAGGTACAGCGTGCGACCGTGCAGCGCTTGACCCGAAGGCTGCAGGACCACCGGCACGCTGGTGACGAAGAACGACTGGTCCAACCCCACCACCAGGTGGTCGGGTGTCGGCGCCCCGACCTGCTCGGCCAGGCTGCCCACCCAGGCCCACACCGCCGGCGCCTGTTGCAGGCTCAGGGTGCGCCCCAAAAAGCTCGACGATGGCGACTCCAGCACCGTCCACTGCCGACGCAAGCGGTCGATCATCACCACGCCAGCACAGATCATCGAGACCATGGACAGCACGATGATCAGCGCGCTCAAGCCGCCTTGCTTGAAGTTGCTGTAGCCCCAACTGATCTCGTACAGCAGCGCCAGCCCCAGCGCGCCCACCAGCAGACCGGTGTAACCGATCAGGCAGCGTCCCAGCACGTGCCAACTGCGTGCCAGGCGCTGTTCCAGAAAGTCTTGCGAAAGCCGCGCCCGCCAGGCGTCGATGCGGATCTTCAGCCAGGTGCCGACGCCTGCCAGCAGCGCCGCCACCGCCAGCCAGTACGCCAACTCGCCCAGCCAGGCGCGCAGGTGCAGCGAGCCGGCGTCGGCGTCGACCCGGTCGATCTGGCGCTGGAAAGAGTGAGCGCGATCCTCTGGGCGAATCACTTCATTGCGCTCACGCGCCGACAACTTCGCCAGCAAGGTGTCGTCGGACGTGGCGATCCACTGGCGCATGATCTCGGCGGTTTCCAGGTCATGGTTGGCGCGCCAGGACTGCTGGGCGGTCCAGGCCATGAGCAGCAGTGGCAGCAGGATCACGGGCAGCGCCCACCACAGGCGTTTGGTCAGGTTCACCGGCGTATCTCCAACTCGATGACTTCAGCGCGCAGCACCGAAGCGCTGCACCTGTGGGTAGAGCTCGCCCAGGGTGCGCCGCGCCTGCGCCGCTTCGATGTAGTCCAGCAGCAGGGAAGTCAGCGCCTCGAAGTCGATGCGCTGGCCATCGAGGGTGGGCACGCACAGCCAGAGTTCGACACTCAGGCCGCCGGCCACCGGATGGGCATCGGGCGCGGCCAGCGACTTGAAGCAGGCGGCTTGCAGCGCCGGTGCGCGGGCGTGCGCGGCGACTCGAAAGGTCAACACCGTTCTCAGGTGACGCTGGTCGATCTCGAAGCCCGAAAAGGTGTGCAGTGGCACCGCACCGTTCGAGTTGGAGAACGCCAGGGTGTTCGGGGTCAGGGCCAGGACACACTGGCCATGCCGGCGGCGCAACGCTTCGGCCAAGGCCAGCGCGGCGACACCGGCCAGCACCAGCGCCAGGCTGACGGCCCAGGCCAGCAGGAACACGGGCTTGCCGGGCGTGATGCCGATCACCACGAAGACCCACGACAACCAGCCTCCCAGGGCCACCATCAGCCCGCCGAACACCGCGCAAGCCATCGACTTGCCACGCGAGGACTCACGGATCTCCAGGCGCTCGGTCGGCCCGTCGGCCAGACGCTGCAGGTCGATCAGATGCGCTTCGCGAGCGGCCTCATCCACGCGGCTGTACCACCGCGAGCTGACGCTCGGCGCAGGCGGCATCGCGATACGCCTCCAGCAACGCCGCCATCTCGCGGACTGAGACCTTGCGCCCACCGCTCATCAAACCGGCCGACATGATGCGGATGCAGGGCTCGGGCTCCGTATCGACCACGGCCTGGTCGGCGAAGAACACCATGTGCCGCACCCGGTGGGTCGGCAGGATGGCCTCGCGGCTCAGGGTCAATTCCTGGGTGGTGAGCAGGCCCTCTTCCTTGACGCTGATGTCTTCGACATCGGCCAGGTCCACCGGCGCCGACAGGGTATCGACCCAGACCTGACGACGGGTCAGGCGCATGAACACCTGGGTGCCGGCGTTACGGTGCTGCCAGAACAGGGCGGCACCGAACAGCACCAGCGCCACGCCGCACAGCACCACCAGCAGCTTGCCGCTGGAGAGGCCGAAGAACACGCCGCCTACGCCGGCCAGGGCGATCACCGGTCCCCACAGTTTGTAGCGGGGAGAGTTGGTGAACTCGGTCTGCTCGGGCACGCGCTCGAGGGTCTGCTTGAGCTCGGCGATCACGCGGCCGAGCTGGGCCTGGCTGGACGCTGAGGCGTCGCTGTCGGATGGCCCGTTCAGCGGGTCGGGTTTTTCTGGGTTATTCACGCAAAACACTCTCTGGATAGGGGAAAGCGACGCTGAAAAGCGTTTCGAGGCGGCGGCGTCATCCCTGACGCAGCAGCAGGTCCAACTGACGCTGCGCACGCGCAGCATCGCGGTAGGCGGCCAGGATCGCGGCCATTTCGTCCACATGCACCCGGCGTCCAGCGGTCATGATGCCGGCGGACATGATGCGGATATGCGGACGCGGCTTTTTCAACGCCATGGCCTGGTTGCCGAACAGTTGGAATTTCGCGGCACGGTGGGTGGGCAATACAGCCTCGCTGCTCAGGTCGAGCTTCTGCTGCATCACCTGGCCTTCGTCCTTGACGCTGATGTCCTCGACATCGGCCATCTCCACCGGCGCCGACAGCGAGTCGACCCACAACTGCCGGCGAGTCAGGCGCATGAACACCTGCGTGCCGGCCGTGCGGTGCTGCCACGACATGACCCCGAACAGCACCGCCATGATCACCCCAAGCCAGGTCAGGCCAGCGCTGCCGGTCTTCATCCCACCGAAGGCGATGGCCAGGCTGACCAGTAGCAGGATCGGCCCCCACACCTTGAACCGCGTCGTGTTGGTGAACTCGATCTGCTCGGGCACCTGGTCGATCACCTGTTTCAACTCGGCGATCACCTGCTCGCGCTGGGCAGCGCGGGACTGGTCGTATTCGGCGCCAAGCGAGTCGGACAGTGCGTTAAGCGAGTTGGGCTGGTCTGGCGTGCTCATGGGCAAGGCTCTCGGCAAAAGAAGGGAATTTATTTTTGTGCGTTCAGGTAATCGGTCAGGAACGCTTGGGCATTGCCCTGCTCGGACAGCGACTCGGAGTAACCCAGTTTCAGCGCCTGGGCTTCACCCGGCAGGTACAGCTCGCTGGCGGCCCAGCTGTCCGAACCCTGGATCACCAGCGCGGCGAATTTCTGGCCATCGACGGTGGTGTAGTAACGGGTGGCCTTGTCGGTCTTCTCGACCTTCATTTTCTGGATCTTCATGTTCCAGTCGTGGTCCACGCCCTCGACCTGCACCAGGGCTTCGTTGGCGCTGCGCTCGCCGATGCGCAGGGTCCACACCTTCACGCCTTGCTCGCCGGCATAGGCCACCACCTTGTCGGCCACGGGCGGACGATCCTCGGCCTGGGCCTGCGCGATGCCCATGAACAGGGCTACGGAAGTGGCCAGTACGGCCGCCCATCTACGATACGTCAGCATGCTCGTCGCTCCTCGGAGGTCAAAAGTGAAGTATTGAAGTGGACCCTCAGGGAACTGCCAAGCCATTTGGCCGTCTCTCACAACTAACGGCCCGCCACTCACAACGGCTGACGGTAAAGATGTGGACGCGTTAACATTGCGCACCGCGTCACTCACCTCATTCACGGACGCGCTCGCCCCATGAACAGCCCGAACCCCTATCTCGACACCCACTTCAGCTTCGACAGCCCGTCATCCCTGGCCCAGGCCGGTGTGTTCGACCGCCGCACGGCGCAGGTCATGGGCAGCGCGGTGGGCCACTACCATGCGCACACCGTGCGCGAGCACCTGCAGTACTTCGACTGCGACCTGCAGTTCCCCGAGCCGCTGCGCATCGAGAAGGTGTTGCCTGGCAGCCTGTGCATCGTCCAGGTGCTGGACGGCCAGTGGCAGCACCGCATCGAGGGTCGGCTGAACCAGTACGAAGCCGGCACGCCCCATGTGCTGGGCCTGAGCGAGAGCATGCAGGCGGTCGACACCCTGGCCCCCGGCAGCCACGCGCGCATGGCCGGGCTGCGGGTGGCCGGCCGTTACCTGCGCGAGTTGGCTGAGGAAGATCCAAACCTGCGCCCGTTGCTGGCGCTGCTGGGCGACGGCATGCGCTTCAGCGCCCTGCCCGCCTGCCCCGCCGTGGGCCGCCTGCTCGAACAGCTCTACCACTGCCCGTACCACGGCGCGCTCAAGCGCTTGCACCAGGAAAGCCTGAGCCTGGCCGTGCTGGTGGAGTTGGGGGCGCATGTGGCCGGCCGCGTAGCCCCGCCCGACGCGCCGCAGCGCGGCCAGCAGGACCTGGCTCACGAGGCTCGGCGTCTGCTCGACGAACACCTGGCCGATCCGCCGACGATACTGGAACTGGCGCGTCAGCTAGGGGTGGGCGAAACCACCCTGCGCCGCGCCTTCGCCAAGGTATTCGGTCAGTCGATGCTGCAGTACCTGCGCCAGCAGCGCATGGAGCTGGCGCGCACGCTGCTGCTGCAACGCAAATGGCAGGTGGCGCAGATCGCCTATCGCCTGGGCTATGCCAACCCGGCCAACTTCAGCAACGCCTACAAGGCCTACCACGGCCACCCGCCCGGCATGGCCTGACCGCCGCTGCGCTCAGCGCTGGGCGCGGGTCATGTGCATCACCAGGGTGAAGCGGTCGCGTGGGTAGACGGTTTCGGACACCGAGATGATTTCACCGGCCTGATCGCGGTAATGGCGGATGATGTTCAGCCCCAGATCGCCGCTGGGCGCTTTCAAGCTCGCGCTCAGCTCGGCGGTGAGCTGCACCGGGCTGACCTCCTGGTCCACCGACTCGATGCTCTTGGCGAAGGCCTTGCCGATCAAGGCGGCGATCAGCTCGCCCGGATGCGCCTCGGCCTCGGCCACCACCTCGGCGAAGCGCTGTTCGGCGTAGACGTCGGTCCAGCACAGCGGATAGCGCCGCTCGCCACTTTCGACCTTGATGCTCGACACGCAGAAGTAATGCCCGCCCGGCGTCAGCCCCAGGCGCTTGGCCAGGGCGATATCGGCCACGAAATGGCGCACGCCCTGTATTTCACGGACATGGGATTCGGCCACCTGGACCAGGTCGGTGATCGAATCGATCGCCTGCGAATAACCGCTGCGCGGCGCTGCCGCCTCGACCCGCGTGCCGACCTTTCGTCGCCGCGAGACCATGCCCTGGCCCTGCAGCTGGTCGATGGCCGCCCGCACCGTGTGTCGCCCCACCCCGTACAGCTCGCACAGCTCAAGCTCGGTGGGCAGCAGCGAGCCGACCGGATGATCGCCACGGGCGATCTTGTCGGTGAGGTCTCTGGCGATATCGGAGTAGCGGCCACGGGTGCTCATTGACGGCTCATGTTCACGGAAGGCAAAGGGTTGACAGTGTACCAAATGTGGCAGACCATTTTGTTCGGATGTATTAAATAAGTTCGATTAATTTCGGACAAATACCGAACAAGAAAGGATCCGCCATGTCCACCACCGTCTTCGATTCCGCCCTGTTCCGCGACATGTTCGGCACCGCCGAAATGCGCGGCGTGTTCTCCGACAAAGCGCTGATCGAGCGCTACATCGAAGTGGAGATCGCCCTCGCCCGCGCCGAGGCCCGCTGCGGCGTGATTCCGGCCGCTGCCGCCGACGAGATCGCCGCCAAGGCCACCTACGCCTCGCTGGACCTGGCGCTGATGCAGCACGAGACCGAGATCGTCGGCTACCCGATCCTGCCCCTGGTCGAGCAACTGTCGAAAACCTGCGGCGAAGCCGGACGCTACGTGCACTGGGGCGCCACCACCCAGGACATCATGGACACCGCCGTGGTCTTGCAGGTGCGCGCCGCCCTGGCCATCGTCGAGCGCGATATCCAGGCCGTGCGTGGCCTGCTCGCCGACCTGGCGCAGCGCTACCGCGACACGCCGATGGCCGGTCGCACCCACTTGCAGCACGCCCTGCCGATCACCTTCGGCTACAAGTGCGCGGTGTGGCTGAGCATGTTCGACCGCCACGCCGAGCGCCTGGTCGAGCTGCGCCCACGGGTGGAAATTGGTCAGTTCGCCGGCGCCGCCGGCACCCTCGCCTCGCTCGGCGACAAAGGCCTGGAAGTTCAGGAAGCGCTGATGGCCGAACTGGGCCTGGGCGTGCCGCAAGCCACTTGGCACGTGGCCCGCGACGGCCTGGCCGAAGCCCTGAACTTCCTCGGCCTGGTCAGCGGTTCGCTGGGCAAGGTCGCGCTGGACGTGATGATGATGATGACCAGCGAGCTGGGCGAGGCCTACGAGCCCTTCGTCAAGGGCCGGGGCGCCAGCAGCACCATGCCGCAGAAACGCAACCCGATCTCCTGCGAGCTGATGTACGCCGCCGCCAAGGGCGTGCGCCAGCAGGCCGGGCTGATGCTCGATGCGATGATCCAGGACTTCGAGCGCTCCACCGGCCCGTGGCAGGCGGAATGGATCGCCATTCCCGAAGCCTTCGCCCTCACCGCCGCTTCCTTGGGCCAGGCCAAGTTCATGCTCGCCGGCCTGGAAGTGCGCACCGAGCGCATGCGCCAGAACCTGGACATGACCCGTGGGTTGATCGTCGCCGAAGCGGTGATGATGGGCCTGGCGCCGGAGTTGGGCCGCCAGGTCGCCCACGATGTGGTGTATGCCGCGTGCCGCGTGGCCAACGACGAAAGCGTCAGCCTGCTCGATGCGCTGCTGCGCGATGCCGAGGTCAGCGCACGCCTGCCGCGCGCCGAGCTCGAACGCCTGACCGACCCGGCCAACTACCTGGGTCTGGCGCCGCAGATGGTCGACCGCGCCCTGGAGCGCCAAGGCCGCGTGCCGCGTTGATGCAAGACGCGGGCTGTGTGCAGCCCGCGTGGTTTTCTCGACAACGACAACAATGAGAATTCGACCATGTCATCTGCCCCTGCAAAACCCTTCTACCGCGACCTGACCTTCCAGGTGGTCGCGGCCATGCTCATCGGCATCGCCTTCGGCTTCATCGCTCCAGAGCTGGCGGCCAAGTTCAAGATCCTCGGCGACATCTTCCTCAAGCTGATCAAGACCGCCGTGGCCCCGCTGGTGTTCTTCACCGTGGTCCACGGCATCGCCTCGGCCGGCGACATCCGCCGCGTCGGCAAGGTCGGTATCCGCGCGCTGATCTACTTCGAGGTGGTCTCCACCCTGGCCCTGGCCATCGGCCTGGGCTGGGGCAACCTGATCGACATCGGTTCGGGCATGCATGACGCCCACCCCAACAGCGCCACCTCGGCCGCCGCCGCTGCCGCCGTGGCCAAGGGACACGCGCCGCAGTCGACCCTGGACTTCATCTACGGCATCTTCCCCGACAACTTCGTCGGCGCCTTCGCGGGCGGTCAGTTGCTGCAAGTGCTGGTGATCTCGGTGCTGTTCGGCTTCGCCCTGCTGGCGCTCAAAGCTGAGCGCCGCGCGGTGGTCGAGGACGGCCTGAACCGCGTCTCGGAGTGCTTCTTCGAGTTCATCAACCTGATCATGAAGCTCGCCCCGCTGGGCGCCTTCGGCTCGGTGGCCTACGCGGTGGGCAGCAATGGCACGGCGGTGCTGATGTCGCTGGCCAACCTGGTGCTGATGTTCTACGTGGCGGTGCTGTTCTTCATCTTCGTGATCCTCGGCACCGTGTGCCGGTTGTGCGGCTTCAGCCTGTGGCGCTTCCTCAAGTACATCAAGGATGAAGTGTTCATCGTGCTCGGCACCGCCTCGTCGGAAAGCGCCCTGCCGCGCCTGTTGCAGAAGCTGGAGAAGTTCGGCTGCTCCAAGCAGAGCGTCGGCCTGGTACTGCCCACCGGCTACGCCTTCAACCTCGACGGCACGTCGATCTACATGTCGCTGTGCGTGCTGTTCATCGCCAACGCCTATGGCGTGCCGCTGAGCTGGGAACAGCAACTGGGCATCATCGCCATCATGCTGGTGACCTCCAAGGGTGCGGCGGCGGTGTCCGGCGGCAGCTTCGTGGTGTTCGCCGCCACCGTCACGGCCATCGGCAACCTGCCGGTCGAAGGCCTGGCGCTGCTGTTCGGGGTGTACCGCTTCATGTCCATGGCCATCGCCACGTGCAACACCATCGGCAACAGCGTGGCCACCGTGGTGGTCGCCAAGTGGTCCGGCGAGTTCTCCGAGCAGCAGGCCCAGGGCGAGTACGAGCGGGTGCTCGGACGTGCCTCGGCGGCGCCGCTCTGAGCCATGGAGAAGCCCATGCAAGCCTTTCGTCTCGAACACGACGCCTTCGGCGCGGTGCAGATTCCCCAGGACAAGTACTGGGGCGCCCAGACCCAGCGCGCCATCGGCGTGTTCGGCGCCGGTCGCGAGCAGTTCCCGCCCGCGCTGGTGCATGCCTTCGGCCAGCAGAAGCTGGCCTGTGCCCGCGCCAACCGGCGCCTGGGCACACTGGACGCGGCGCTGGCCGAGGTGATCGAGCAGGCCGCGCAGGCGCTTGCCGACGGCCACTTCGACAGCCACTTTCCGCTGACGCTGTGGCAGACCGGCTCCGGCACGCAGACCAACATGAACGCCAACGAGGTGATCGCCAACCGCGCCAACCAGTTGCTGGGCCAGCCCTTGGGCGGCAAGACGCCGGTGCACCCGAACGATCACGTCAATCGCTCGCAGTCGTCCAACGACACCTTCCCCACGGTGATGCACCTGAGCACCCGCCTGGCCTTGAGCCAGGCGCTGCTGCCGGCGCTGGTGCAGTTGCAGGCCGCGCTGCAGGACAAGGCGCAGCAATGGCAGGCGGTGCTGAAGATCGGCCGCACGCATTTGATGGATGCCGTGCCCATGACCCTGGGCCAGGCCTTCGCCAGCTTCGCCGCGCAGATCGCCCATGGCATCGAACGCGTGCACGGCTGCCTGCCCCGGCTGAGCAGCCTGCCCCAGGGCGGCACGGCGGTAGGCACTGGACTGAACGCACCGCCAGGCTTCGCCGAAGCTTTCTGCGAAGCGCTGTCGCAGATCACCGACACCCCGTTCACCGCCAACCCGTGCGCGTTCGAGGGCATGGGTACCCACGATGTGTTCGTCGAAGTGTCGGGGGTGCTCAACGTGCTGGCGGTATCGCTGAGCAAGCTGGCCAACGACATTCGCCTGCTCGGCTCCGGGCCGCGTTGCGGGCTGGGCGAGCTGATCGTGCCGGACGACGGCCTGACGTCCTCGATCATGCCGGGCAAACGCAACCCGACGCTGGCCGAGGTGCTGGCCCAGGCCTGCATGCAGGTGATGGGCAACCACACCACAGTGACGGTGGCCGGCGCGTCCAGCCTGTTCGAGCTGAACGTGGCGAAACCGGTGATCATCCACAACGTGTTGCAGTCGATCAGCGTGCTGAGCGAGAGCATCGTGCGTTTCACCGAGCATTTGCTGCTGGGTCTGGAAGTGGATCGCGCGGTGCTGGCGCGCAACGTGGAAGGCTCGTTGCTGCTGGCCACGGCGCTGAACCCGGTGCTGGGCTACGACCAGGTGGCGCGCATCACGCGCAAGGCGGCCGATGAAGGACTGACACCGAAACAGGCCGCCGTAGCGCTGGGCCTGCTGACCGAACAGGCGTACGACGCGCATGTTCGGCCAGACCAGATGGTCGGGCGCTGAGGCCTGTAGGTTCGGCTTCGCCGTGGCCATTGCCGGGGACCGCTCTGCGGTCCAATCGCGGCGCAAGGCCGCTCCCACAAGTTGGCCGGTGTAGGCTCAGACTGCCTGGGGCGGGCCCCGTGCGCTGAGGCCCTTGCGAGCAACTGTCATGCTCAATTTCTGGCAACTCGCACGCTCGTGGGAGCGGCCTCGTGTCGCGATTGGACTGCGCAGCAGTCCCAGGTTTTCAGCTTCGCCGTGGCCATTGCCGGGACCGCTCTGCGGTCCAATCGCGGCACAAGGCCGCTCCCACAAGTTGGCCGGTGTAGGCTCAGACTGCCTGGGCGGGCCTCGTGCGCTGAGACCTTTGCGAGCAATTGTCATGCTCAATTCCTGGCAGCTCGCACGCTCGTGGGAGCGGCCTCGTGTCGCGATTGGACTGCGCAGCAGTCCCAGGTTTTCAGCTTCGCCGTGGCCGCTTGCGCTAGCGCAGGGTCTTGAAGAAGCCCATGCGCTGGCCCAGTGCATCGGCCAGCGCCAGCAACTCCTGGCTGTCCTGCGCCAGGCGCGTGGAGCCGGCCTGAACCTGCTGCGACGAGCCCTGGATGCGCTGGATATCCTGGCCCAGCAGCGTCGCCGCCGTGTCCTGCTGCGAAGACGCCGTGGCGATCTGCTCGTTCATCCGACTGATCGCCGCCACCTCACGGCGGATCTCGTTCAACGAACGCTGCGCCACCTGCGTGCGCTGCACTGTCTCCTGGGCCAGTTCGCGGCTGCTGCCGACGATCTGCGCAGTCTTGCCGGCGCCGTCCTGCAACTTGCCGATCATGGCGCTGATCTCGCGGGTCGATTCCTGGGTACGGTTGGCCAGCGAGCGCACCTCGTCGGCGACCACCGCGAAGCCCCGGCCGAACTCGCCGGCGCGCGCCGCTTCGATGGCCGCGTTGAGCGCCAGCAGGTTGGTCCGTTCGGCGATCGAGTTGATCACCTCGATGATGCTTTCGATGGCCTGGCTGTCCGAGGCCACTTGCAGCACCGCCTCGCTGGCCGACTCCAGCACCTGGGACAACGCCTGCATCGAATCGGCCGTGCCTTCGACCACGGTCTTGCCGGCGTCCACTTCCTGGTCGGCGGCAGCGGACGCTTGCGCTGCGCTGGCGGCATAGGCGGAGATCTGGTTGATCGCGGCCACCAGTTGGGTCACGGCGCTGGCCATCTGCTGGGTGTCGTCGCCCTGCTGCTGCATGCGCCCTTGATTGTCCGACGCGTTCTGGCGCATGCGGCTGGAGGACTCGACCAGGTCGCTCGCCACCTGGTTGACCTGGGTGACGATCTCGGTGAGGTGACGGTTGGTGGTGCCCAGCGCGCCCATCACGCTGTGCGGGTGCTGGCTGCGCAGGTTCGGGTCGATCTGGCCTTCGGCCAGGCCGCGCAACAGACGCGCCACTTCCTCAGGCTCGGCACCGAGGGTCGAGCGGATGCTGCGGATGATCAGCAGCGAGGCGACCAGGCTCAGCAACGCGGCCAGGGCCACCGACCACAGCATCAGCCCGGCGAAGCCCGAGGCACTCGCACGCACCTGGGCGATGTCGTGCACCACGTCCTTTTCCTGGAAGTCGATGAAGGCGTTGATGCTGCGCAGCCATTCTTTGTAGTCCGGCCCAACCTGTGCCAGCAGCAGTGCCTGGGCCTGGGCGAAATCGCCTTGCCGGCGCAGTCCAAGCAACTGCGCGGTGGCCGCCTGGGCGCTGCGTTCGGCGACCTGGATCTGCTGCTGCAGGCGCAGTTCTTCGGCACTGCCCAGCCCCTCGCCGAGCATCTTGGCCAACGGCGCGGCCGAGGTCTGATAGACGTCGTCAAGACGCTGGATGTCCTGGAGAATCGGCGTCAATTGGCTATCCTCGTGCACCAGCACCGCGTCGCGCAGGGCGATGGCGCGGTCGTGCACGCTGCCGCGCAGGTTGATGGCATAGCGCTGTTTGACAGTGGTCTGGCTGCTGACCTGGGTCAGTCGCTCGTCGATGCCGCCGACTCGCCGCACGCCAATGGCCGTGACGATCAGCATCAAACCCACGACCAATGCGAAGCCGAAGGCCAACCTTTTGGTGATACCGATCTTGCCGAACATGTTCATCCCCAAGCGCTAAAAGCTATTTGCCAGTATTCTCTACGAGAATCTGGGACGCGCGTATTAAAAAACTGCCTATGGGATGAATTGACTGCGCACATGGCTCGCGCGCACGGCAGGCGGGAACTAGCATCGAAGGCACGCGGTTTACCACCGCTGCACATTGAGGTTGCCTGCATGCCACACGCGCTCCGACGCTTTCTGCTCCTGCTGTTGACCAGCCTGCTGAGCGCCCAGGCCTTCGCCGCCCCCCAGACCCTGCGCCTGGGCACCGCCGCCCCCTACGCCTTCCTCGCCTTCGCCAACGACGACCTGCAGCGCGCCAGCCTGCCCGTGCAGCGGGCGGTGATCGTGCTGCACGGCGTGCGCCGCAACGCCGACGACTACTACCAGGCGGGCGAGCGACTGCTGAGGGCGGCGGGGCTGACCGCCAACGACACCCTGCTGCTGGCGCCGAACTTCCTCACCGTCAACGACCGCCTCGCCACACCGGACATGCCGTTATGGCCCAAGAACCTGTGGATGCATGGCACCGAATCGCGCAGCGGGCGTGCAGGCATCGCCGGCTTCAGCGTGCTCGACGATCTGCTGGCCTACCTGAGCGACCGCCAGCACTTTCCCGCGCTCAAGGACATCCTGGTGATCGGCCACTCCGCCGGCGGCCAGTTGCTGCAGCGCTACACCCTGCTCGGCGCCGGCGACCAGGGCTTGGACGCGCGCGGTATCAACGTGCGTTACCTGGTGTCCAGCCCGTCGTCCTACCTGTACCTGGATGCCAACCGCCTGCGCGATGGCGTCTTTGAGCCGCTGGCCAGTACCGAATGCCCCGACTACAACCACTACCGCTACGGTCTGGAGCAGGCGCCGGCGTACTTCACTCGCCAGGGCCTGGACGCCGTGCAGGTGTTCCGACGCTACGCCGCGCGCGACGTGACCTACATGGTCGGTCAGCTCGACGACAAGCCGGACGACCCGGTCATGGATCACGCCTGCGGCGCCGCCGTCCAAGGCGCCACCCGGCTGACACGCCAGCTCGCCTACCTGCGCTACGAGGCGTTTCTGGCCCAGCAGTGGCAAACGCCCGTGGCGCATCGACAGTTCCAGGTGCAGGGCGTCGGTCACAACGCGGCGCGGCTGCTGGTGGCCAAGGACGTGGTCACGATGGCGCGCGCGCCGCACTGATACCCTCAGCCGGTGTCGAGGGCGTAGAACTCCTGCAACTTGGCCTGAAGCAGTGCCTTGTCCGGCAGCTGGGTCTGGTACTCGGCCACCAGCGCCGGACTCAGGCTGCGGTTGAGGGCATACTCGACCACTTCGTCATGCTTGCTGGCACACAGCAGCACACCGATGCTCGGGTTCTCATGGGGTTTGCGCACCGTGCGGTCCAAGGCCTCGAGGTAGAAATTCAACGTGCCCAGGTGCTCGGGCTCGAAGCGTCCCACCTTGAGCTCCACCGCCACCAGGCAGTTGAGGCCCCGGTGGAACAACAGCAGGTCGAGGGCGAAGTCGCGTCCACCGACTTGCAACGGGTACTCGGCGCCGACGAAGCAGAAATCGCGCCCCAACTCGATGAGAAAACGCTGCAGACGCTGCAACAGGCCTCTGTGCAGGTCGACCTCGGCGTGGGTGTCCGGCAGGTCGAGGAACTCGAGCAGGTAGGTATCGCGGAACACCGACAGTGCCTGCGGGTGAGCGTCGGCCAGGGAGGCCGAGGCCTTGACCGGATCGGTGACGCTGCGCTCGAACAGGGCGGTGCGCATCTGGCGTTCGAGTTCGCGCTTGGACCACCGCTCGCGAATCGCCAGCCGCACGTAGAACTCGCGCTCTTCCACACGCTTGCTCTGGCTGAGGATGATCATGTTGTGGGTCCAAGGCAGTTGTCTCACCAGTGGCGAGACAACTTCGTCATGACGGTAGGCCTCATAGAATTGGCGCATCCGAAACAGGTTCGGTCGGGTAAACCCGCGCAACCCCGGCTGCGTCCGCGCCAGGTGCGCGGCCAACTGAGTGACCACCGCATCGCCCCATTCGGCGCTCTCGATCTTGCGGCTGATGTAAGCACCGACCTGCCAATACAGCTCGATCAAGTGCGTATTGACCGCCTGCAGGCAGCGCTGGCGCGCGCCGTGAATCAGGGTCACCACTTCGGCGAAGCGGTCTTCGCCCTGGCCTTGCGGTGAAGTGTTTTCGGATGTGTTGCGGGGTGTGGACATGGGCGCACTCCTGGCAGGAAGGTAAGCCAGGAAGCCTATCCAAGGGCGCCGCTCAATCGCTGTCGGACCGCTCCGAGTGGGCTGTGGTAAACGACAGAGGGGCGCCCGGTAAAGGCGCCCCTCTTCACATCGAGTTACACGCGCGGCTTTCAGCCCATCGAGCCCGCCACGACCTTGCGCGCATGCCCACGGGTGGTGACGATGCCCAGGAACGAGATCAGGATCGCCAGGCTCAGGGTCGCGCTGACTTCGGCACGGTGTTCCTCGGTGAACATCATCACCGCCAGCGCGCAACTGATGAACACGATCACGCCCCAGGTCAGCCAGGGGAACAGCCACATGCGGAACTTGAGTTCGGTGCTTTCGCGCTCCAGGCGACGGCGCATGCGCAGTTGCGAGATGGCGATGACCAGGTACACCAGCAAGGCGATGGCGCCGGAGCTGGCCAGCAGGAACTCGAACACGCCTTTGGGGGCGAAATAGTTCAGCACGGCGATGGCGGCACCGATCAGCGTACTGCCGAACACCGCGGCACGCGGCACGCCCACTTTCGAGGTGTGCTTGAGCAGGGCCGGCGCGTCGCCGCGCTTGGCCAGCGAGTACATCATGCGCGAGGCGATGTAGATCGACGAGTTCATGCAACTGGTCACCGCCACCAGCACCACCATGTCGACCATGAAGGCGGCGTTGGGGATGTTCATGATCTCCAGCGCGCGCTGGTAGGAACCTACCACCGCCAACTGCGGATCATTCCACGGCACCACCGAGATGATCACGAAGATCGACAGGATGTAGAAGGTACTGATCCGCCAGATGACCGAGCGGGTGGCCTTGGCGATGTTGCGCGACGGGTCGCTGGACTCGGACGCGGCGATGGTCACCGCCTCGGTGCCGATGAAGCTGAACATCACGGTGATGAACGCACCGATCACCGCCGACCAGCCGTTGGGGGCGAAGCCGCCGTGTTGCGCCACCAGCGTGCTCAGGCCGCTGACTTCGCGGTTGGGCAGCCAGCCCATCAGCGCAGCGAAGCCCAGGCCGATGAAGCCGAGGATCGCGGTGACCTTGAGAATGGCGAACCAGAATTCGAACTCGCCGTACTTGGCGACGCTGAACAGGTTGGTGCACGCCAATAGCAGCACCGAGGCCAGGGCGAAGATCCAACTGTCTACCTGCGGGAACCAGGCGTTGAGCACGTGCCCGGCGGCGAGCGCTTCGATGGGAATGACCAGCACCCAGAACCACCAGTACAGCCAGCCGATGGTGTAGCCGGCCCAGCGGCCAATGGCCTGGTCGGCGTAGGTGGAAAACGAGCCGGTGTCGGGATGGGCGACAGCCATCTCGCCGAGCATGCGCATCACCAGCACGACCAAGGTGCCGGCAACGAAATAGGAAAGGATGGTAGCGGGTCCGGCGGCCGCGATGGCGTGTCCGGAGCCGACGAAAAGTCCTGCACCAATGATGCCCGCGATGGACAGCATCGTTACATGACGTGGCTTGAAACCTTGAGCAAGGTTGCCATCAGTACCCACGGTGTTCATTGATATTGTTCTCTTTTTGCTGACACAAGTAAGGACGGGCAGGCGTAGGCGGAAACGATCTCCTTTTAAAACAATGAATTGCACGCAGTCCACGTGATGTTGTTGAGGTTGTTCACGGGTTGACGGACTGCGGCGTCGAAGTGGGCTTCATTCAAACAGTGCGGGTGCCGGGCTAATTGTTCGAGAGCGCCGCGAAGGTGTTCGATCACGACACCGTTTATCCGTGCACGCCACCGAGGGGGGCACCGATGGCGGTGCGGGGTATGTCGGTGGCAGCAGGCTCACCCGCGAACGGGCGGCGCCTGCGTCAGGACTCAGCGCAGCGCCCGGTCCACCAGCACTTGCAGGCGGCCGCGCGAGCATTGCTCGACCCGCGCCTCGACGCCGTACACCTGCGCCAGCAAGTCCGGCGCCAACACCTGGGCCGCAGTGCCGCAGGCCACCACCCGGCCTTTCTCCAGCATCACCAGGCAATCGGCATGGCTGGCCGCCAGGTTGATGTCGTGCAGCACCGCCACCGCCAGCAGGCGATGGCGCACGACGCGCTCGCGCACCGCATCCATCACCCGCAGTTGGTAGTGCAGGTCCAGCGCGCTGGTGGGCTCGTCGAGCAGCAGCACCTGGGGATTGCGCGCCAGCAGTTGAGCCAGGGCCACCAACTGGCGCTGGCCGCCGGACAGGCTGTCGAGTCCCTGCTCGGCCAGGTGCTCGATGCCGAGTTGGCGCAGCGCCTCGTACGCCGTGCCCAGCACGTCCTGCGCCGCGCCCACGCGCAGGGCGGCGACGATGCTCTCCAATACGCCCAAGGCCAACCCCGGCGGCAACTGCTGGGGCATGTAGGCCAGGCGCCGGGCGCGCTCGGCGAACGGCAGGCGGGTGACGTTCTCGCCGTCGAGATGCACGGCGCCCTGCATCCGCTCCAGCCCGGCCAAGGCGCGGAGCAAGGTGGACTTGCCGGCGCCGTTGGGCCCGACCAGCGCCACCAGGCTGCCGGCCGGCAGTTCCGGCAGCCTCAGGCCCTGGATGATCGAACGTCGGCCATAGGCCACCGAGACCTCGTCGATACGCAGACTCACAGTCGCCTCCCGCGCTTGAACACCAGCGCCACGAACACTGGCACACCGACCAGCGCGGTGACGATGCCGACCGGCACGATCACCCCCGGCAGGATCAACTTGCTGGCGATCGACGACAGCGACAGCAGCAGCGCCCCGACCAGGGCGCTGGCCGGCAACAGGAAGCGCTGGTCCTCGCCCACCAGCAAGCGCGCGATGTGCGGGCCGACCAGGCCGATGAAACCGATGGTGCCGACGAAGGCCACGGCGGTCGCCGACAGCAGGCTGATGCGCAGCAGCGAGGCCACACGCAAGCGTCGGGTATCCACGCCAAAACTGCGCGCGCGGTCCTCGCCCATGCGCAGCAAAGTCATGGCCGACGCGCTGCGCAAGGAAAACGGCACGACCAGCGCCAGCACCGCGGCGAGGATGCCAAGCTTCTGCCAGTTGGCCCGGGCCAGGCTGCCGAGGGTCCAGAACACCAGTTGCTGCAACACGTCCTCGGTGGCCAGCAGTTGCAGCAACGACACCAGCGCGTTGCAACTGAACACCAGGGCGATGCCGAACAGCACCAGGCTTTCGACCCCCGCGCCGCGCAGCCGCGACATGCCCTGCAACAGCAGCACCGACAGGCACGCGAAGACGAACGCCATCACCGTCACCTGGGCGCTGGGCGAGAGCCAGGCCACGCTCAGCGGGTAGGCGATGGCCAGCGAGGCGCCGAGCGCGGCGGCCGACGACACGCCCAAGGTGAACGGGCTGGCCAGGGGGTTGTCGAGGATCGCCTGCATTTCGGCGCCGGCCAGCGCCAGGGCCGCGCCCACCAGCACCGCCATCAGCGCATAGGGCAGGCGCACGTTCCAGATGATCACCCGCTCGGTGGCGCTCAGCGTGCTCGGGTCGAACACCCCGTGCAGCAATTGCCCCAGGCCCATGCCCGAGGCGCCGCTGGCCAGGTCACCGAGCACCGACAGCAGCAACAGCACGGCCAGGCCGCCGACCAGTGCGGAGCGCCGCCACAACAGGCGTCGATACTGCCAGGCCGCCTGTTCGACGCCTGGCAGCGCCTGGGCCTGGGCCGTCACTGGGCGTCGATCCAATAGTGGCCATCCAGGCCGACTTCGAGCATCCGGTTGATCTGGCCCATGGTCGCCTGCGGGTCCAGGTCCTTGAAGCGCTCGGGGTGAATCCAGCGGGCCATGGCTTCGATGGCCAGGATGTTGAACGGCGAGTTGTAGAAGTCGTGCCACAGGCCATGGGCCTGGCCCTCGCGGATCGGCCGCAGCGGCGCGAATTCGGGGCGCGCGGTGATCTTCGCCAGGCTCTGGCGTGCGCTGTCGGCGCTTACGCCAGCCCCGAGCAGCACGCCTGGAGCACGGTTGCCGGTGGCGATGTAGACGTCCGGGTCGGCCTTGAGCACGTATTCGACGCTGACATCGCCCAGCGCGCCGGGCACCACGTCGGCGGCGATGTTATGCCCACCGACCGCCTCGACCACGCTGCCCAGGCCGCTCTTGCCAGTCGTATGGCCCGGCGCCTGCCAGACACCGGCCAGCAGTTCGAGGAACACCTTGGGCCGCTGGCTGGGCTCGAGCCCCGCCAGCGCATCGGTGACTCGCTTGAGGTGACTGTCGTAGAAGCTCAGGTACTGCTGCGCTTGCTGCTCGCGGCCGAGCAAAGTGCCCAGCGCTTGCAGGCTGACCCGGGTGTTCTCGATCGGGTGCACGCGAAAATCGATGAACAGCACGGGAATGCCCGCCTGCTCCAGCAGGTCGGCCACCGGGCTGTGCTGGGTCGGCCCTTCGCCGGCGATGCTGAAGATCGCCAGGTCCGGCTTGAGCGCCAGGATCTGCTCGGCGCTGACGCTCTGCTCCGAGGCCTGGCCGATCAGCGGCAGCTTGGCCACCTGTGGATAACGCTTGGCGTAGACCTCATAGGTGTGCGGGTCGAGCAGGCGCATGTCGTTCTGCCAACCGACCACACGCTGGAACGGGTTGTCGCGGTCGAGCAGGGCCAGGGCGAAGAACAGCCGGCCCTCGCCGAGGACGATGCGTTGCGGCGCGTGGTCCATCTGGACCTTGCGTCCGAGCACGTCGGTGACTTGGGTGGCGCTGGCGGTCTGGGCAATGCCCAGTCCGGCCGCGAGGAAGACCACGAGCGGCAGCAACTGCCGCGCGCAACGGAGAATGGCGGACATGCAAGGGCTCCTGCGACTGCGGATGCGTGACAGAGAATCGGTCTCATTCAAGCCGCGCATTCTAGTCGCCGCCGTGCCCTGGGCAGCGTGTGGGAATGTAATGGAATGTCATGCGCTAGCGCGGTGACTGTGAGGCCGTACCACCCCATGCTCCAGGGGTTTATGCGGACATTGCGCAAGCCAACTGTCTCTCACCTACCACCGACCCGCGGTCTTGCTCAACTTCTTGGGGGCTGCACGATCTCGTGGGAGCGGCCTTGCGTCGCGATTGGACCGCAGAGCGGTCCCGGCAATGGCAGCGGCGAAGCTGAAAACCTGGGACCGCTACGCGGTCCAATCGCGACGCAAGGCCGCTCCCACAAAGCCGCGCTGGACGCTGGAGATCATGCGCTGCAGATGAACAGCAAACGCATGTTCACGCGGTGTCGCAATCTCGGCGCCAGCGGCCGTCAGTCCAACATCGCCTTCAAGGCCCGGCAATCCGCAGCGTGCCAGTCGGCCAGGCCCGGCCAAGGGTTGTCCGCCAGGTTCACCAGGACCGTGCCAGCACCGGCGGCGCGACCGCAATCCAGGTCGTGGCGGTGATCGCCGACCATCAGCAATTGCGTGGGGGCCACGCCCCAGGCCTTGGCGATGTGCAGCAGGCCTTCGGGTTCGGGTTTGGGCGCTGCTTCGTCGCGACCCAGCACCTGCTCGACGGGGAAACAGTCGGCCAAGCCAATCGCCTGCAAGGTGATATGCGCCAGCTCGCGGGCATTGCGGGTGAGGATCGCCAGGCGACAGCCCCGCGCCGCCAACTCGCGCACCAACTCCACGGCGCCGCTGGCAGCGGTCGAGGTCAGCGCCAGTTCGCGCTCATGCTCCAGCAGCCAGGCGTGCTTGGCGGCCGCCTCGGCCGGCGGCAGCGCGGCGAGATGGCCCAGGATGTCGTCCTCGGGCGGAATCTGCAGCGTACGGCGGATGGCGGCGAAATCGTGCACCGCCACGGTGAGGGTGCCGTCCATGTCGAACACCCAGTGGCGCGCCTCGTGCAGCTTCATGCCCAGTCCTTGCGGTGGCGGATCAGGCCTTCCTGGGTGGTCGAAGCCACCAGTTGCCCGGCGCGGTTGAAGATGCTGCCGCGACTGAAACCGCGCGCGTTGCCGGCCCAAGGGCTGTCGGTGGCGTACAGCAGCCACTCGTCGGCGCGCAGGTCGCGGTGGAACCACAGCGCGTGGTCGAGGCTGGCGATCTGCATGTCCTTCTGCCACACCGAGCGGCCATGGGGCAGCAGCGCAGTGGTCAGCAGGCCGAAGTCCGAGGCATAGGCCAGCAGGTACTTGTGCAGCGCTGGAGTGTCGGCCAGGTTGCCGTCGGCGCGGAACCAGGCGTACTTCACCGGATCGCCGGGCTTGGGGTCGAACGGGTCACGCTCGGTGACCGGACGAATCTCGATGGGCTTGGCGCACAACACCTTGTCGCGGATGCGCTCGGGCAGCTTGTCGGCCATGGCCCGGGCCAGCTCCACTTCGCTGGGCAGGTTTTCCGGCCCGACCACCTCGGGCATCGTCGCCTGGTGCTCGAAACCGCCCTCGTCGTACTGGAACGAGGCGCTGCAGGTAAAGATCGGGTTGCCCTTCTGGATCGCCGTGACCCGGCGCGTGCTGAAGCTGCCACCGTCGCGCACTCGGTCCACCGAGTACACCACCGGCATGCTGGCATCGCCCGGGCGCAGGAAGTAGCCGTGCAGCGAATGCACGTGGCGCGCGTCCTCGACCGTCTGGCTGGCCGCCGACAGCGACTGGCCCAGCACCTGGCCGCCATACAGCTGGCGGAAGCCCAGGTCCTGGCTGCGACCTCGGAACAGGTTTTCTTCGATGGGTTCGAGGCTCAACAGGTCGACCAGGTCGTCCAGTACGTGGCTCATCGGCGATATCTCCTACGGCATTGCGGCAATCGGTTGAATGGCGCGAATCATACAGAATTTGTCAGCGCCGCCGCGCGCAAGTGCCGTTCAGCCGCGCACGCTGCGTTCCCAGTGCGCACGGTCCATGCGATAGAGCACGTGCGGGCGCAGCGGGTGGCCCTCGGGCAGACGCGGGTGCTCGAAGCGGGCCGCTTCGTCCTCAAGCATGCCGATGGCCTGCATCACTTTCTGCGACGGCACGTTGTCCTGGCTGGTGAAGGCCACCACCTCGTCCAGACGCAACTGCGCGAACGCGCAGCGCAGGCAGGTCCACGCCGCCTCGCTGGCGAAGCCCTGCCCCCAGTGGCGCCGGGCCAGGCGCCAACTGATTTCCACGGCCGGTGCGAAGGGCGCGTCGAAATTGACGTTGAGCAGCCCGGTCAGGCCGATGAACGCGCCGCTGTCCATGCGCTCCAGGGCCCAGAGGCCGTAGCCGTATTCGCTGAAATGCCCGCGAATGCGACCGATCAGCGCGGCGCATTCCAGGCGCGTCAAGGGCGCTGGGAAGTAGCGCATCACCTGCGGGTCGGCGCACATCTCGGCGAAGGCCGGCAGATCGTCGTCGTGCCACTGGCGCAGGTTCAGGCGTGCGCTTTCGAGGGTGAGGATGGGGGTCATGGACAGGGCTCCGGCTGGCACTGGGCTGCAGTCTACAGCGTAGGCAATGGATGAAGATTTCCTCATGTGCCGGGGCCAATGGATTTTTCACAATGGCTTCACCGGGCTCCCACAGATCCGTTCGCACAATTGATCCATACCCGCCGCCGCCCTGTTCGCGGCCCTTTCCTGCCGGAGCCCGCGCATGCTGTCGAGCGACACCCTCACCCCCTTGGTCATGCCCACGCGCCGTACGTGGCAGCGCCTGCCGCGCATCACCCTGGCGCTGGGCCTGGCACTGCTGTTAACCGCCGCATCGGCACTGCTGTGGGCGTCGACGAGGACCACCATCGTGAACCTGGGCAACGAACGACACTTGAACGCCAGTGGCCTGCTGCAGCAGTGGGCCGAAGGTGCGGTCATCGTGATGATCCGCCATGCCGAGCGCTGCGACAGCGCGCCCGGCCCGTGCCTGGACGACGCCACCGGCATCACCGTGGCCGGCAGCCAGGCCGCCAGCCGCGTCGGCGAAGGCCTGCAGCACCTGGGCCTGGCGGGCGCCGACCTGCTCAGCAGCCCGAAACTGCGCACCCGCCAGACCGCGCACTTCATCGTCGGTGACACGGTCACCAGTGAGGACTGGCTCGAAGGCTGCAACGCCCACTTCACCGAACAGGCCCTGGCGCACAAACGCAGCGGTCACAACCTGGTGCTCATCACCCATGACGGCTGCGTCGATCATTTCCAGCGCTCGCTGAGCGTCGCGCCCGGTCAACGCGACAGTGCCTACGCCAGTGCCCTGTTCGTCTCGGTCGATGGCAACGGCAAAGCACGGATTCTCGGGCGCATGAACGAGCCGGACTGGCAGCGGGTGCTGGCCACGCGGCAGCGCTGAGCGCTCGTCTTGCGCCGCATCGCCGGGGACAGGCAAGATCAGCGCTGCCTTTCGCCGCGACCCTCGCCATGTCCCTGCCCCTGATCTACCACGACGACTACAGCCCGGAATTTCCGCCCGAGCACCGCTTTCCAATGGACAAGTTTCGCCTGCTGCGCGACCACCTGGTCGCCAGCGGCCTGACCCAGGACGAGGCGCTACTGCGCCCGGCCATCTGCCCCGATGACATCCTCGCCCTGGCCCACGACCGCGCCTACATCGACCGCTACATGAGCGGCGAGCTGTCGCGCGAAGACCAGCGCCGGCTCGGCCTGCCCTGGAGCGAGGCGCTGGCCCGGCGGACCGTGCGGGCCGTCGGCGGCTCGCTGCTCACCGCCGAAATGGCGCTGCAACAGGGCATCGCCTGCCACCTGGCCGGCGGCACCCACCACGCTCACTACGACCATCCGGCCGGTTTCTGCATCTTCAACGACCTGGCGGTGATCAGCCGCTATCTGCTCGAAGCCGGGCGCGTCCAGCGGGTACTGATCTTCGACTGCGACGTGCACCAGGGCGACGGCACCGCGCGCATCCTCGAGGACACCCCGGACGCCATCACCGTCTCGCTGCACTGCGAGCAGAACTTCCCGGCGCGCAAGGCGCGCAGCGACTGGGACATCCCGCTGCCACGCGACATGGGCGATGCGGCCTACCTGCAGGTGGTGGACGATGCGCTCAACTACTTGTTGCCGCTGTATCAGCCTGACCTGGTGCTGTACGACGCCGGCGTCGATGTCCACCAGGACGATGCCCTTGGCTACCTGCAACTGACCGATGCCGGGGTTGCCGCGCGCGACGAGGCGGTGCTGCGTCATTGCCTGGGCCGCGACATTCCGGTGGCTGGGGTTATCGGCGGCGGCTACAGCAAGGACCGCGAGGCCTTGGCCCGTCGTCACGGCATCCTCCACCACAGCGCAGCGCGGGTGCTGGGTTACGCACAATGACTGTGGAACCGCCTGTGGATAACCTGAGCGAAAGCCGCCACAGCCCTTTAACTGCCTGACCTGCAAGCATCTGATCATTTTCTGTACAGTGCCTGTGGCCCCAGCGCTGGGGTAGAATGCCGGCTCTTTTCCACAGCCGCCTGCCGCCATGACCGACTCTTGCCCCGCTCGCCCTCCCCTCGTCGCCGTGATCGGTGCCGGTCCTGCCGGCCTCATGGCCGCCGAGGCGCTGGCCCAGGCGGGTGTGGCGGTGGAGGTGTTCGACGCCATGCCCTCGGTCGGCCGCAAGTTCCTGCTGGCCGGCGTCGGCGGCATGAACATCACCCACTCGGAGCCCTACCCCGCTTTTGTCGGTCGCTACGGCGAGCGCCGCGACGCACTCGATGCGCTGCTGCGCGACTTCGACGGGCAGGCGCTACGCCAGTGGATTCACGGCCTGGGCATCGAGACCTTCGTCGGCACCTCGGGCCGGGTGTTTCCCACCGACATGAAGGCCGCGCCACTGCTGCGCGCCTGGCTCAAGCGCCTGCGCGAAGCCGGCGTGGTTATCCACACCCGGCACCGCTGGCTGGGCTGGACTGCCGAAGGGGCGCTGCGCATCGGTTATCCACAGGGCGAACGGCACGTGCACGCCCAAGCGATGGTGCTGGCCCTGGGCGGCGGCAGTTGGGCGCGCCTGGGCTCGGACGGCGCCTGGGTGCCCGTGCTGGCCGAGCGCGCTGTGGATATCTCGCCACTGCGCCCGAGCAACTGCGGGTTCGAGGTCGAGGGCTGGAGCGAGCTGCTCAAGGCCAAGTTCGCTGGGGCGCCGCTGAAGAACATCGCCCTGAGCGTGCCGGGCAGCGTGCCGCGCAAGGGCGAGTTCATCCTCACGGCACAAGGGGTCGAGGGCAGCCTGGTGTACGCCTGGTCGGCGCCGCTGCGCGCCAGCCTGGAACGCGAAGGTCGCGCCACGTTGTTGCTCGACCTGCTGCCGGACCGGCCTGTGGACAAGATCGCCCAGGCCCTGGCCAAGCCGCGCGGTTCGCGGTCCATGGCCCGGCACCTGCAAGGGCAATTGGGCATCGATGGGGTGAAGGCTGCGCTGCTACGCGAACTGACCGACCCGGCGACCTTCGTCGATCCGCAGCGCTTGGCCGAAGCGATCAAGGCGTTGCCCATCGAGTTGCTGCGCACACGGCCACTGGACGAAGCGATCAGCAGTGCCGGCGGGGTGCGCTTCGAGGCGCTCGACGACGGCTTGATGCTCAAGGCACTGCCGGGCGTGTTCTGCGCCGGCGAGATGCTGGACTGGGAAGCGCCGACCGGCGGCTACCTACTCACCGCCTGCTTCGCCAGCGGCCTGCGCGCCGGACGGGCTGCGGCGCAGTGGGTCGCTGAGCTCCAGCCCGCTTCGACTAACCCCTGACACCCCACCTGCAGTGCAGCCTCGTCTCGCGATCGGCCTTGCGCCACTAGGGTTTGCGCTTGCGCGGTCCGCCATTGAAACTCGGCACCTTGCGTACCGGCTTGACCGTCGGCGCAGCGTCCTCGGCGCTGTCCATCCACTTGCCCAAGCCGCGCTTGGCGCTGTTCTCCTTGGGCTTCTTGGGTTTCTTCGGCTTCTTCAGTACCTGGCCGCTGGCATCGGTCATCGGCACCCGATGATCGGGGATGAAATCCGCCTCTTCATGGCGCGGCAAGGTCTGGCGGATCAAGGTTTCGATGGCCGACAGCAGTTGCACTTCATCGGCGCACACCAGCGAGATCGCCTCGCCCTTGTTGCCGGCACGACCGGTGCGGCCGATGCGGTGCACATAGTCCTCGGCGACGATGGGTAGATCGAGGTTGACCACCAACGGCAGGTCGTCGATGTCCAGACCGCGCGCCGCCACGTCGGTGGCCACCAGCACCTGGATCTCGCGCGCCTTGAAGGTATCCAGCGCGCGCTGGCGGGTGGCCTGGGGACGGTCGCCATGGATGCCGTCGGCCTTGATGCCGTCGGCGAGCAAGCGCTCGACCAGTTGATCGACACCGTTGCGCGTCTTGGCGAACACCAGCACCTGGCTCCAGCGCTGCTTGCGCAGCAGGTGGCAGAACAGGTCGGTCTTGCGCTTCTTGTCTACCGGCACCAGCCACTGCTTGACCGTGGTGGCGGCGGCATTGCGCGGGCTCACTTCGATACTCAGCGGATCGCTCAGCGCCAACCCGGCGAGTAGGCGGATCTGCTCGGAGAAGGTGGCCGAGAACAGCAGGGTCTGGCGCTTGCGCGGCAGCGCGGCGTACACCGCCTGCAATTCTTCGGCGAAACCCAGGTCGAGCATGCGGTCGGCTTCGTCGAGTACCAACATTTGCACCTGAGCGAATTTCAGGGCGTTCTGGCGGAATAGGTCGAGCAGCCGGCCGGGAGTGGCCACCAGCAGGTCGACACCGCGGCGCAGGCGCATCATCTGCGGGTTGATGCTGACACCGCCATACACGGCATAGGTGCTCAGCGGCAGTTGCTCGGCATACTCGCGGATGTTGGCGTGGACCTGCTCGGCCAGCTCGCGGGTGGGCACCAGCACCAGGGCGCGGATCGAGTTGCTGTCCACCTTGCCGCCCTCCAGTGCCAGGCGTTGCAACACGGGCAGGGCGAAGCCGGCGGTCTTGCCGGTGCCGGTCTGGGCGGCGGCCATCAGGTCGCGGCCGGCCAGCACGGCGGGAATGGCCTGGGCCTGGACCGGCGTGGGAGTGCAGTAGCCCAACTGCTCCAGGGTGCGCAGCAGCGGTTCGATCAGGCCGAGTTTGGCGAAAGTCATGGGTGTACCGTCAGAGGGGGTTCAGCGAAGGCGGCAGTTTACCGCAAGCCTGCCTTCGCTGTGGCCTTGCGCTGCTCACGCCACCTGACGCGGCGCCCGTCGCCACTGCGGCAGGCCGATCAGCACCACCGCGCCGACGATCACGCCCATGGCCAAGGCTTCCTCGGCACCGATCCGCTCGCCGGCGAAAGCGATGCCCAGCAGCACCGCCACCACCGGGTTGACGTAGGCATAGCTGGTGGCGGCCGCCGGGCGCACGTGCTTGAGCAGGTACATATAGGAACTGAACGCCACGATCGAACCGAACACCACCAGATACGCCAGCGCACCCCAGCCCGCCGCGCTCGGCATCTGCGTCAGGCGCTCGCCGCTGAGGACGCTGCCCAGCAGCAAGGCGCCGCCACCGACCAGCATTTCCGCCGCGCTGGCCATGGCGCCCTGGGGCAGCGGCAGGGTCTTGCTCCACACCGAACCGAAGGCCCAGGCAGCGGCAGCGAAGATCAGCAGCGCCGCGCCCATGGGGCTGGCCTGCAGGTTCGAGCCCAGGTTGAGCAGCGCGATGCCGGCCAGCCCAAGCAGAATGCCCGCCCACTCCAGGCGCGAGTTGCGGTGGCCGAACCACAGGCCGAACAGCAAGGTGAACAGCGGCACCGTGGCCACCGCCAGGGCGGCGACACCCGAGGCGACACCGGCATGCTCGGCCAGGGTCACGCCGCCGTTGCCGCAACTGAGCAGCAGAAAGCCGATGGCGCCGGCCGAGCGCCACTGCGGCCAAGTGGGCGCCGGCACGCCGCGCCAACGCAGGAAGCCATACAGCAGGCTGCCGGCAATGACGAAGCGCACCCCCGCCATCAACATCGGCGGCCAGGATTCGACACCGATGCGGATGGCCAGGTAAGTGGAACCCCAGACCAGGTACAGCGCCGTGAAGGCGCCCAGGAGCAACCAGGGAAAGCGACGGGAGGCGGGCATGATAAAAGACTCGAAATCCGTTTGCGGGTGTCTTAGTTTAGAAAGGCGCCTGGGCAAACATAAGTTACAAAACAGGTTTAATCAGGCATGACACTTTTCAATCAACGGTAATTGCACGGGTTTACCGTCGATTGCCGGAACGAGGCTCCGATGGACAAGTACGACCGCATGCTGCTCGCCGCCCTGCTCGAGGACGGCCGCGCCTCCTACGCCCAACTCGCCCGCCAGGTCAACCTGTCACCCCCGGCCGTGGCCGAACGGGTGGCCAAGCTCGAGGCCAGCGGCGTGATCACCGGCTACACCGCCAAGGTCGATCTGGAAAAGATCGGCCTGCCGATCCAGTGCGTCATCGAGCTGCGCCTGAACAGCCATGGAAACCAGCAGGCCTACGACGCCCTCACGCGTATTCCCCAGCTCACCGAATGCCATCGGGTCACGGGTGACCCCTGCGTGATCATGCAGGCGGCGGTGGCGTCGATGCCCGAGCTCGAAGCGCTGATCAATCAGGTGTCGCAACTGGGTTTCAGCAAGACCGCGATCATCTTGTCCAGCGCCGTGGAACGGCGGGTGCCGCTGGATCACCTGAAACCTGACGCGATGAGATCCACCACACATTCCACTAAGCGTTGAAGGGCGCATCAGTCAACGTAACAATGCCTCCAGACGCTGACAGCCCTCTTTATGTCGCTTTCAAGCGCTGCGTGCAATGGCGGGATTGCCGAGGGGCAGCAGCGATCCCACGTCGTCACGAACAGTTGCGCACCTTCAGGCAGCGACCGCCCACGGCAGGTCGAAGTCGCGTTGGACGGTTGGGGAGCGATGAGCAGGGCCTGCGAGCAGAGGCTGCAGGCCATGGGTCGCCTTCAGTGGCCCACATCGCCGTGACTCAACCCGCATTGAAACACTATGATCAAACGAAGTATCTATACACTTCGGCTACTAACTTTCCACCGTGTAGGCTCTTTCCGACACTCAAATGAACGCCTACTTTCGCCTCATCCCCTCGCTTGTAGATATAACAAAACGTTCACTGGACTTCCGACCAGCGGAGTCTCTCCACTGCAATCAATTGAGTTCATTGATTTTTATCAGGTGTTGATTATCACATTTGCACGCGGCCTTGCTGGATCCGCTTGACTGGACACTTGCACCGGGGGCGTTTCGAACTAGCCTAGTGAACCTGACCCGTCCTAGAAGACTAGTTAAAACACCTGCATTGGATAATTAATCTACCCCCTCACAACTCTGATCTCGATGACGCCAGAACATCGATCCCACGACCACTGGTCGAATGGAATTCAAAGGGCGGTGAGTTCGAGCGGTGAGTTCTAATTGTCGAACATGGAGAGTCGAACGATGAATGCACCCGTAGCATCCACCTCTACACACCGGGCCCTTGGGCTTCCCCACACCATGCAAGCGCACACGATAAGACCGGAGCGCTATGGCCCACCGCTGAAAGCGTTCGCCCTGGAACGTGTGACCCTTCCTCCGGTGGGTGACGATGAGTGCCTGGTAAAGGTCATGGCTGCAGGCGTCAATCACAATGGCATCTGGGCAGCACAGGGCCATCCGGTCGATGTCGTCGCACTGCAGGGTGGCGGTGGGCAGCAGCAGGGATTTCATATCGCGGGATCGGACGCCTCCGGAATCGTCGTCGCCATCGGAGAGCATGTAACCGACGTCCAGATTGGGGACGAAGTGGTCATGCATTGCGGTTGGTGGGATGAGGATGCGGTCGATGACCAGATCATGGACAGGTCTGCAAAGATATGGGGGTATGAAGTCAACTTCGGCGCGTTCGCCGAATATACCCGCGTCAAGCAAACAGCGTTGCTGCCAAAGCCCAAACATCTCTCTTGGGAGGAAGCGGCCTCCTACATGCTCTGTGGAGCGACTGCCTATCGAATGTTGTATGGATTCGCACCCCATACCCTGAAGCCAGGGGACGTGGTTCTCATCTGGGGCGGTAGCGGGGGTATGGGAACGATGGCTACCCAGTTGGTACGGGCGGCAGGCGGCATTGCAATCGTAGTGGTCAGCAGCGAGGAAAAAGCTGCGTACTGCATGGAGAACGGCGCGCACGGAACGATCAATCGCCGCGACTACAAGCACTGGGGGCCCCTCGATGACCTGCAAGATAGCGCGCTCTACCATGACTGGATGATGGAAGCTCGGCGCTTCCAAAAAGAAATATGGCGCTTGGTGGGTGCACGTAAAAACCCATCGATCGTGATCGAACATCCCGGCGAAGATACGTTCCCAACATCAAATTTCGTTTGCGCACCCGGCGGCATGGTCGTGATATGTGCCGGCACCAGTGGTTACAGGGGCACGTTCGATATTCGCTACCAGTGGATGAGGCAAAAGCGACTTCAAGGTTCGCACTTCGCCAATAGAAAACAGTGCGAGGCATTCAACGCCTTGGTTGAACAGAAAACAATAAGACCCTGTTTGACTCGAACTTTCGAATTCCACGAGCTTGCCCAGGCGCATCAACTCATGTTTGAGAATCGCGACCCCATGGGCAACATGGCCATTCGTATTGGCGCCGGTAATGGAGCATGAGCCATGGACTTTATCGAGCGGTTCATCGACATTGCACGTGCTCATCCTGAGCGTATTGCCGTTACCCAGACTGATCATTCATTGTCGTATCGGCAACTGTACCGCCGCGCTGCGGCACTGGCGCTCACCCTGCAAGCAGCCACCACCGGCCCGCTTATTGGCTTGATGATGGCAAAAAATATCAACTACATCGTCGCGCTGCTGGCGGTGCACATCTCGGGACGAACGGCCGTTGCGCTGGACCGCGGGTATCCCATCGAGCGTCAAAAACAGCTGGCCGATGCCGTTGACCTGGCGCTCTGCATTGTGGATCGACACGTCACCGAACCTATCGACTTGGTGCGTGCTGGGACGGTCTTGCTCGACCTGAGCGAAGTCCACCCCGGCACCGAGCCGTCCGAGCCCACGGGAGTCAACGAACGTCAGGAGGCTGCTGCCTACATAGTCTTTACCTCGGGCACGACCGGACGCCCCAAGCCGGTCATGGTGCCCTACCGCTCGTTGAGCGCACTGATCGCCGGCATGATCCAACCCGATACCGCACAGGGCTGCACGCTTTTCTATGCCGCGCAGGGCTTCGACGTATCTTTTCAGGAGATCTACAGCACGCTGTGTTGCGGCCACACCCTTCATTTGATTGAAGACGATATCAAGAAAGACCTGCACATCCTCTATCGCACTCTGCACGACAGGCAGGTCACCCGGCTGTTCCTGCCCACTTCCATGCTCATCCCTTTCACGATGTTTGATCGCAATGGCGCCTTTGACCTACCGCGGCTGACACAGATCCTGGTGGCAGGTGAACAGTTGAGGATCAATCCCGCAGTACGTAGATGGTTCCAGGAGCACCCAAACTGCCGGCTGATCAATCATTACGGGCCATCGGAAACTCACGTCGTGATGGAACACGTGCTCGAGCAGCCACCCAAGCAATGGCCCGATCTCCCTCCCCTCGGAGACGTGCTGCCTTGCAGCCGGGCCTGTGTACTGAACGAGGACCTGCAGCCGGTAGCGCCAGGCGCGTGCGGTCGTCTGTACATCGCCGGTAGATCACTGGCTCTGGGGTACTACGGCATGGCGCAGCAGACAGCCGACAGGTTCATCCATGATCCTGTATCCGGTGAGCGGATGTATGACACGGGCGATATTTGCTATCAGGACAGCAACGGCCTCTATCACTATAGAGGGCGTCACGACCGTCAGCATAAAGTGCGAGGGCATCGCGTCGAACTCAAGGAAATCGAGGTGGTGGTGTCCGACTCGGGCCTTGTTACGGACTGCCTGGTCGTTGCACGCGAGTCGGGGGCCACGACGGTGTTGATCCTCTACTACACCACACACGCAGCGGATCAAGACGTCACCCTCGCTCTGCACACGCACTTGGCCGCGCAATTGCCTGAGTACATGCTGCCCTCTTTCTATCAGCGGATAGCCGCCATTCCGCTCAACCATAACGGCAAAGCCGATCCGCAACGTTTACCTCGACTCGGTAGCGCACGCGATCAACTCCCAGGGCATTACGAGCCCCCGCAAGGCCCCATGGAAATTCAGTTGTGCGCAATCGCCGCCCCCTGCCTCGGACTGGACAAGGTCGGCGCACTCGACAACTTCATGGACCTGGGCGCCAGTTCAATCACTTTGCTGTTGCTCATGGCGGAGTTGCGTCATGCGCTGGGTCGCGATCTGCGTCTGACAGACCTGTATGAATTCCCCTGCGCACGCCATCTCTGCGCGCACTTGGCCCGTCCTCACAGCGTCACACCGCCGCCCGATAGACCGTTGCCGGTCAGTGATCGCAGGCAGCGCTGTGCTGCCATGGCAACTCTATCGGCCAAGAGGAGGCACTGAAGATGAGCGAGCTCAATGACCAACAGTCGAGACTCGAAGACACCGCGATCGCCATCGTCGGCATGGCATGCCGCTTCCCGGGTGCCAATTCGGTGCATCAATACTGGCAGAATCTCCTGAATGGCGTGGAGAGCATCGAGGTTTCCCAAGATCAGGCAGGCAGAATTCACGCCAAGGCGCAGATCACGCACATCGAGTGCTTTGATCACGAATTTTTCGGCTTCAGCCTCAAGGAGGCGATGTTGTTGGATCCGCAACAGCGGGTGTTGCTCGAATGTGCGTGGGAAGCGATGGAAGATGCCGCGCTACATGGCCGAACAGCAGCCACTGGGGTGTTCTGCGGTGCGGGTCCAAGTTCGTATTTCATTAACAATGTCTATGGCTTGCAAGCACACGACAGTGCATGCGCCCTGTACCAGTCCTCTGAAGCGCTCGCCCGCTTCATGGCCACTGACAAGGAATTCCTTGCCAGCAGAATTGCCTACAAACTCGATTGCCGTGGGCCGGCGGTGAATGTTCAGGCCGCATGCGCAACCTCTTTGTTTGGCGTCCAGGCTGCCGTACAGGCCCTGCTTCTAGGCGAATGCGAAAGCGCGGTGGTCGGCGCCAGTGCTATCTCGGTACCTCAGACGATTCCTTACTTCTTCGAGCCTGGGATGCCGTTCAGCTCGGACGGTCACTGCCGTCCGTTCGACGCCCAGGCCAGCGGCACCATCTTTGGTTCCGGGGCGGCGGTCATCGTGCTCAAGCGACTGAGCGACGCGCTTGCCCAAGGCGATGAGATTCATGCGCTCATTCGGGGTATTGCAACCAACAATGACGGTGCTCACCGGGCAGGCATGTCGGCGCCATCCGTGGCAGGCCAGACTCAAGTGGTGAGTGAAGCGTTGAGTCTTGCAGAGAGCTCGCCGGAACGCATCCACTACATCGAGGCCCACGGCACCGCCACGCCCATTGGCGACCCGATTGAAGTCAAAGCCTTGGCCAACGTCTTCGCTGAACGCTCCAGGCAGTCACTCTGCTATCTGGGCAGCGTCAAGGGCAACATCGGCCACTTGGGATGGGCAGCAGGCATGGCAGGACTGATCAAAGGGATCATGATCGCCAAGTACCGCAAGATTCCGGCGACGCTCCACCTACACACTTACAATCCAGAACTGCACATCGAAGACACGCCATTTGAAGTCAACCGGAACACGATTGACCTTGATGTCGATCGTGTCCAGATCGGCGTCAGCAGCTTCGGCTTGGGTGGCAACAACGCCCATTTGATCCTGGAAACGGCGCCTACGCACGCTCATGCCCCAGCAGTGCCCGCGCTCCCGGCAGGTCTCGTTCCTCTGTCAGCACGCTCCCCGCAAGCCCTACGTGAATTGATAGCGCAATACAGGGAGTTTCTACATACCCAGCCGGATGAGGCCTACGCCACATTCGTGGCCAACCTGTGGCAACGGCGCACGCACTTTGACCATCGCGCTTGCCTGGTCGCTACCGACCGCTCACAAGCCATGCAAGGCCTGCAAGACCTGCAGGACATGCCACTGCCCATCAGGCACTCGCAGCCGGTTCGAGTCGCTTTGATGTTCTCGGGCCAGGGCGGCGAACATCGGGGCATGGCGCGCGCGCTGTATGAGCGAGAGCCCGTTTTCCGCCAGGCAGTGGATGAGTTCGACGCGATCTGCAGCACGACGTTCGCGGCACGGGCAGCGCAATTACTGTTCGATGACCACTTCAGTGGCGCGCTCGAAACGGATATCTCTCGCTCCCAGCCTTTGATCTTCGTTGTGCAAGTGGCGATGGCGCGCTTGCTCCTGAGCAACCTTCATGCACCTGACGCGTTACTGGGGCACAGCCTGGGAGAATATGCTGCGGCCTGCATCGCAGGCGTCTTCACCCCTGAGCAAGGCTTCATGATCGTCACCGAGCGCAGCCGTCTACTGCATTCGATCGGCGAGCAGGGCGCCATGCTGATGATCGCAACGGACCAGGAACAAGTCATCGGGCTGATGCAAGCGTGTGGCGTCAACGCATCCATCGCGGCAACCAATACGCTGGCCAACACCGTAGTATCGGGAAGCGTTGCCGACATCGAGACCCTGATGCGACATGCTGATGCCTGCGCAGTCACCCACCAGCGCCTGAACATCAGCAGGCCGGGACATTCGGCGCTCCTGGAGCCCTTGCTGGAACAGTTCGAGGCATTCGTCTCGCAGTTCGAACTGGCCTCCCCGTCCATGCCGCTGATCTCGGGCCTGACCGGAACAATGGCAGACAGCACGGTGGCCCAGGCCGCTTACTGGCGTCGCCAACTGCGCGAGACCGTCAACTGGCAGAGCGCTTACGCCTGCGCCGTGGAGCGAGGGTGTACCCATTTCGTCGAGGTCGGCGTATCCAGTGCCTTGTCTGCGATGGCAGTCGGGCAATCCCCTTCAGAGGTCATCGTTCTTCCAATGACTCGCAAGGGGCGCGCTAGCGATCAGCAATACCTCGCGGTGCTCGCACGGCTCTACAGCGATGGCGCCCAACTCAGCAGTTCGCTGGCACCGTCGCCCCACTTGCTCGAAGGATTGCCAAGTTATCCCTTTCAACGGGTGCGCTGCTGGATCGAAAGCAACGTCCCTGAGGCGAGCACACCAAGCCTTTACAAAACCACTTGGCATCCACTTTCCTGGGAAAATGCTCAATCGATCAGCTCGCCCCCCACGAACGTGTTGTTGCTCACCCCAGATTCGAATTCCAGATACGGCTCAGCACTGCAACGGGCTTTCGGCCACGTCTGGGCTGTGGACTCGGCCCCCTGGATAGGGGCTGCCCAAGGATCCGATCACTGCGCGCCTGCCGCAATCGACACGCTTTGGCGAGAGTACCCGGAAGGATTCGACTGCGTTTACGCAGACCTCACTCATCTGCCGACAGACGAGCCAGACGCGGCAGTCGCGGTGTGTGCCTATCTTCTGGACCTCGTGCGTAGCCTGACGCGAACGTACGCACAACTGCCTCGGCTTTGTGCGATCTGTGCAAGTCCGGCCGCAATGGCCCATCCCGATCATCCTTCAGCACTCGCCACCAGCGTGGCCGCCTTGTTCCGCACTGTCATGATCGAATGTCCACAACTGCGGGCGTGCGTGGTGCATTTCGTCCAGCCTTCGCCTGCGCAACCGGATGATGAAAACGAGTGGAGGGTGTTACGGCAGGTGCTGCACAGCGATGAAGCGCTGGTGCACTGTAGCGACGGCACTGCTCAGGTCCCGCGCCTGGAGGCAGCGCACCTCGAGCAGACACCCATGAAGTTCGACAACGGCATAACGTATCTACTGCTGGGCGGCGGCGGAGGAATTGGCAGACATTTGATACAGCGTCTTGTGGACGATCATGTCAGCGCTATTCATGTGATTGGACGATCCCTGCGGCCGGCAGATGAACTGCAGGCAATCATGCGTTGCCATCCTCAGGTCCACTACCACTGTATGGATACCAGCAGTGAACAAGGGCGGGAAGAATGTCGTGCCTGGGCCAGCAGCGCTCGCCTGGGCAAGCTGTGCCTGTTCAATCTGGCGGTGGATCTGCAAGACAAGTTGTACGAAGACGTCAGCTTCGAGGATCTGCGACGGGCATTCGCAGCCAAGTGCACAGCCATCCTCACGCTGTGCACTGTGCTTGCCGAACGAGGCTTGCAGGTCCAGTGGGTGATCAACTTCTCCTCCGCTACTGCGTTGCTGGGCAATGGCGGACAAGCGGCCTACGGGGCTGCCAGCGCCTTCCTCGACGCATTGCCAACCCAGTGCTTTGGCACCGCAGCCAACGTCTCCACCATCAACTGGGGCGTTTGGCTCGACGCCGGAGCACTACGCGATCAGCCTCAACGTCAACACGTCTTGCAAGCCGGCGGACTGCTGGGGCACTCGAGCGCCCAAGGCATCGATTACTTGAGTCAACTGATGGCACAACCGCCTGGCAACAGCGCATTCATGAAGTTGGACGTCGAGCTGCTCGCTGCTCGCTCGCCCGCATGCGCCAGGTTGCTTGAGCAGTTGCCCCCCTCAGCCCAGGCCAGCGCGATCTCGACCCCGGATTCTCTCACCCTGGCTGAGAGGCTCGGTACCTGTCACGACGAGCGCGCCAGGCGCTCGGAGCTCGAGCCGTGGCTGATGAAAACCGTGGACAACCTGGTAGGACTGAACGCCTCTACACAACGCAGCTTCCAGGACATCAGCCAGGCGACGCTGGCCGAGTTGGGTTTTGACTCACTGGCGAAGGTGCAATTGCGCAATGCGCTCACCACGCAGTTGGGTATTGATTACAGCATCAAGCAACTGCAGCAGATCGCCAATATGGACGCGCTCGCGCAGGTGGTCGCAACCTTGACCGGGACCGAACAATGGCGAGCGCCCGGCGCTCGACCGCAGTCACTGGATAGCGTGGAAACAGGGGAGCCCCCCGTGTCGATCCAGCAGGTTCGCTGGCTTTCGCTGATCGCCAAAGGGTACGGCCTGCGGGTCATTCCCTATCGAATTCATGCGCCGCTTCAGCGCGAGCATTGCTATGCTGCCTTGTCTCAAGTGCTGGACGAAGAGCCGCTGCTGCGCACCTTTTTCCCGCAAGGTAGACCACAGATCCGCTCGACCCACGAAGTACTTGACAGCTTCGACGCGCTGTTCGTGGACCTGCGAGATGTCGCCGATCCAGCCCAGCAGCTTGGTGAGCAGGTGCGCGCAATGGCTCGCACGCTACCCCAGCCGCAGGTGAACGTGACCTGGGCACTGCGTTTCATTGACGTGGGAGAACCCTTTTTCATCGCGCTGCTAGGTGTGCAGCACCTGGAGTTCGATGGCAAATCGCTGACGCTGATGCTCGAACGATTCGCCCATTGCCTGCACGCCTTCATGCGAGATCAAACGCCACGCGCACGCGCAGAGGGCCTGCGCTACGCCGACTACGCCAGAAGGCAGGCCCAGTACCAGAGCACTTGGGCGGAAGATGCCGCCTTCTTCCGGGGGCTGTTCAACGCCTTCGAGGGTCCCACAGCACTGCCTGACCACCCAGGGTTCACCTCGACGACGGTGGCGCCTTCAAGCCGATACAGTATTGAATTGCCATCGGCCAATCGGCGCCTGGCGACCTTGGGGGGCGAATACGGTTTCAGCGTATTCAATGCGGTCTTGTATGCCTATGCCTCCACCATGGCGCACGTGTTGCGGTGCGACAAGCTGATGATAAGCACGATCAATAGCGGCCGCGGTCTCGAGGAGCTCAACGATGTCATTGGCCCCTTCACTTCGCCTTGGCCCATTCCAATTACGGTGCATCACCAGTGGCTTGATGGCATAGGGATGGTCGCACGCACGATCAACGCCATGCAGGACTATCCGTTGATGCACCCAAGTATGCTGATTGATGTTGTCCCAGCATTCGCGGGTATGGCACTGGATACCTACTTCTCCGATCTGGGCATCAACTTCCTCAACTATCGGCACACGGTCCCGGCGCCAGATCAGGTGCGTGTGGAAGGTGTAGAAATTCTCGGGCCCATCTCAGACCGTCTATTGGCCCAAGCGAATATAGAAGACATGCAGCGTGTCCCTGGCCTGCACTTGGTAGTCGAGATACTTGACGACGACCTGCGCTTGAATTTCTGGCATCACAGTCAGCGCTTCAGCCACAAGCAGGTAGAAGGGTGGGCACAGTTGATGAGCCAGAAGCTCGATGCACTACTCCAACTGAAGGAGCGTGACGTGTGAGCCAGGACCGTATTTCATTGCTGTGTTTTTCCTACGCGGGAGGTAGCGCGAGTTTCTACGCACGCTGGCAACGTCTACTACCGATGGCCCAGGTCATACCTGTGGACTTGCCGCCACGGGGCCAGTCGCCCGGGGCCCCTGCGTTCAACAGCCGTGAAGCCACGATCACCTATCTGCTCGAACAGGTGCAAAGCCGCTGCCGCGGCCGGTTTGCGTTGTTCGGGCATAGTCTTGGCGGTCGGCTCGCCTTTGAGCTGCTCGTCAGTCTTGAGCAGCGTCTGGAACTGCGCGCAGAGGCACTGTTCGTCAGTGGCTGCCTGGCACCCGAGCGCTTCGCCGTTGCCATGGGCGCCTATGAACGTGATCTGAGCGATCAGCGCCTGCTGCAGGTTCTCCAGGACTTGGGCGGTACGCCGCCAGAACTGATGAGCAACCCTGAACTCATGCAACAGGCTCTGCCGGTCATACGCGCAGATTTTCAGCTGGCCATCGACCTCTCCAGATGCCCGCCTGCGCAGGTATCGGCGCCCATTCATCTCATACTGGGCGATAACGACCCGGTGACCGATCAGCAGCCCGATTACTCGGGCTGGGCGCGTCAAACGTTGGGCAGGTGCCAATTGACGACGGTCGCAGGCGATCACTTCTTCATCCGTACGAACTTCGCAGCCGTAGCTGAGACGGTGGCACGAACGCTTCGTGAGGTCACCGCACATGCCTATTGAACTGCCCGCTCACCCGTACCCAGCGCGTTGCTCGACGATTCAGGACATTCATCAGTGCATGCTCACGCTGTCACGAACAGGGCCAGGTTGCGCTTATCGATGGTGCATCCTCGACTGGCAGACAGGCTCGCGCTTCGAACAGGCAGCCGATGCGCCATGCCCTGCCTCGAGTACCCGCAAACTGTTCATCCTCATTGCGGTACTGCGCGAAATCGAAACCGGTAACTGGCGGCTCGACGACCGGCTTTGGCTCCTTCCGCAGGCGGCTGGCCAGCAGACGTGCGGGGCATTATGGCTACTGGACGAACCCCGCGCGTTCACCATTGCGGAGTTGCTCAAATGCATGATGGCCCTGAGCGACAACGTAGCCACGTTCCATCTCGTGCGTCGGCTCGGCCTGCAGCGGCTCAATGCGTTTTCAAAGACGTTGCAGTTGCAGCACACCCATCATGTCGGTGCCGTCCCCAACCCGCTGCTCGATGCAGACCATCCCCTGGAAGCGGTGAATACCACCACCGCTTCGGACCTGGTGAAAGCCCTGGAGTTGATGGTGCAGGGCGTTCAAGGCACCGGCAGGGGCCCCACATTCATTGCCCAAGAACTGTGTGAATTCGGCTTGGCGTGCATGCGTGGGCAACAAGACACCACGGCAATCCGAAGTTGGCTCGACGAGGCCAGTCACGTAGGTGATAAACACGGCATTGGTTATCGCAACTACAACAACGTGGGTTACTTCATGCGCCAAGGTCAGGTGAAGGTGATCGTTTCGGTCATCGTTGACGACCTGAACCACGTCGCTCCCACCACATGCGCCTTTGCCCACGCCAGGGACTTCATTGGGCTGTTTTCACGCCTGCTCGATGACTACTGCACACTTCAGCATGATTAACGGAGCCCGGACCCATGACCCTCTCATTGGCGAAGTCCTACAACGGCAAAACTGACGTGTACGAGCGCGCAAGACCGCTCTACCCCAGTGCCGCGATCACGTGGATCAATCACTGCGTTCCACGCCTGTCCACGCTACCGATTGTCGATATCGGTGCAGGCACAGGTATTCTCACCCGCCAGCTTGGCGCTTTAGGGCTCCCCATGATCGGCATCGAACCCAATCGTCAGATGCTCACTCAAGCGCGTGACCGTGACCAGAACGCAGACTATCGACAGGGATCTGCCGAAGACACCGGACTGGCCCCAGGCTCGGCCCGTGCAATTGTGTGCGGGCAATCCTTCCATTGGTTCGATACTCGGCGAGCGGCTGAGGAGTTTCGCCGAATCCTGAACGTCGGCGGACCGGTCATACTGGCGTGGAACATCAGAAGCCCTGACCACGACGCCTTCCATATCGCTTATGAAGCCATGCTCGCACAGAGCTTCGAGCACTATGCACAGACGCTCGAGATCGACCGGGAACTCGAGGACCGCGTGAACGACTTCTACGCTGGGCAGTTCGAAGAACGCAGATTTGCCAATGCCCAGCAGTTGGGAATTGATGAATTCATCGACAGAACCTTGTCGTGCTCGTACGCCGCGTTGCCGGGAACCGCCGAGTACGAAGCTGCGATTGCAGCCCTGCAAGCGCTTCATCGTCAATTCCAGGTGCAAGGTCAAGTATCGCTTCGGTACTCAACGCGTGTCGTCCATGGCGTTATCTAAACCTCTGGCGCTTGCGTCGCTGTTTCACGGCCGTGGATTGATCGTTCCTTTGTCGGCCTTGCCGACATTGGCGCGTGCCGCATTCATGGCCTACTTCCTGGTGTACTTGAAGGTCAACTTCGGCCTCGCAGTGGACCAAATAGGACTGTTCATCGCTGGCTTTGTCTTGTTCAGTTCACTGGTGAGCTTAGTGGCGGGAGCGCTGACCGATCGGCTAGGGCCCAAGTGGGTGATCGTACTTTCACCCCTGCTGCAAAGCGCGGCCTATGTGGGACTGCAACTGTGCGACTCGTTGATCGTCGCGTTCATGCTGTGTCTGATCCTGAACCTGGCGTACCTGGCTTCGGAGACTGCGGTGCGTCTGTGCATCGCTCGCTGGTTCGGTGCGCATCAGACGGCAGGCGTCCTCTCGGTGAAGTACAGCCTGACCAACATCGCCTACGCCGTCGGGCCATTGATGGGCCTTTGGTTGCACAGCCTCGGCGGAAATCCGCTACTACTGTGCGCAGTCATGGCTTCACTGTTGATGGCTGCAATCTTTCTCCCCTGGCAGCCAAGCGACTCTGGCAGCGACGACTCCAGCCCCCAGGAAACGATGCGGTCGACCCTCAGGAGCATGGTCGCAGACCGAACATTACTGACCTACACGCTGGCGACTATCTTGCTCGCAGGCGTGTTTGGCCAGTTTCATCTCTACATCGGCCAATATCTGCTGACGCGCTACTCGGTCCAGCAGATGTACGAAATCATCAATGTCGTCTTCATCACTAACGCGCTGACGTCCGCCTGCTTGCAATATGTGTTGGGCCGTCACGTCTCAGTTGAACATTTCGCGCGCTGGATCGGACTGTGCCTGGTGGCCTTTGCCATTGGGCTCGTTGGCTTCGGCACGTCCAGCACACTGGTGGGATGGATACTGTTCACGCTGATATTCACCGTCGGCGAAATCATCGTGCAACCTGTCGAATTTCTGTTCATCACTGAGATCGCGCCGGCACACCGGGCCGGGGCCTACTACAGCTCGCAGAATCTAACGTATTTGGGTGCCGCTTCCACTCCGCTGGTGGCCGGGCTGATCCTTTCTCAGACAAGCCCGATCTGGCTGTTGATTTATCTTCTGACATTGCTCGCCACAGGCGGGGGTATATTGCTGCGACACAGTCGGAAAATCCGCCCAACCGTACTCGTCGACGAGCACGGTGACGGACGGTGAGCCTAGGTTCAGTAGGACTTGGCAAATAGCGCCATTGTCTGGGTCGGTTGCCCAGTGAATAAACAATGGTGTGTATCGCCTGTTTGTTGCAGGGGCAGACAACGGACACTGACGCCCATGCCTGAGAGCCCCTCTTCTACGTGAGGATGATCTACAAAAGGCGCCAGTACGAATGGCGCAGTCTGCTGCTCTTCCTCGAACGCTCGCTTGAAATCGCTCAATGAAGTTACAGTGATCGTCCGCTCCAGTAAACGCTGACTGGCCTGTTCCAATAACCGGTCCTGTATCCCTTGAAGTCGCTGACTTACGCTATGGATAAAGTGTTCGACTGTCGAACTTTCAACCTCTTTGGGCTCGGTCCGAAGACTTAACGACACGGTGCTTGCCAGAACTTCCCTGGCGCCAATTTCAACCCGTATCGGAACACCTCGTTTAATGTGGTACCACTTCTTGTCCGCACCGCTTAGTTCTCGTTTATCCACCAGCGCTCGTACCGGCTGATCGTCCCAGCGCTGCGCTGACAGTCGCGAGCGCAGTACGTCGCAAGCCTCCAGGATCGACTGTCTGTCCGACTCATCGCGAACGACGGGCACGATGACTATCTGCACGGGCGCCACTTTGGGTGGAACCCGCAGACCATCGTCGTCACCGTGCGTCATGATCATTGCGCCGATCATTCGTGTGGACACCCCCCAGGAGGTCGTCCAGGCGAATGCTCGCTGACCGTCGCGATTGATGAAGCGGATATCGGAAGCTTTAGCGAAATTCTGCCCCAGAAAATGCGACGTACCCGCCTGCAACGCCTTGCCGTCCTGCATCATGGCTTCGATGGTGTAGGTATCGACCGCGCCAGGAAAGCGCTCCCAGGAGCACTTGAGGCCCTTGATGACCGGAATCGCCAGGTGGTCGTGGACGAAGTCCGCGTAGATATTCAACATTCTCAGAGTTTCCTCCAGAGCCTCCTCTTTGCATGCATGGGCCGTATGGCCTTCTTGCCACAGGAACTCCGAAGTTCGCAGGAAGATCCGCGGCCGCATTTCCCAGCGCAGCACATTGGCCCACTGGTTGATCAGCAATGGCAGATCCCGATAACTCTGTACCCAGCGAGCAAATGAGGCGCCTATCACCGTTTCGCTGGTCGGCCTGATGATCAGCGGCTCTTCGAGTTCACCGGCGGCGACCAGAGCACCCTCTGCGTCCTGCTCGAGACGATGATGGGTGACGACTGCGCACTCTTTGGCGAAGCCCTCGACATGATCGGCCTCCTTTTGCAGAAACGACAATGGAATCAATAACGGAAAGTAAGCATTGACATGGCCCGTCTCCTTGAAACGCCTGTCCAGTTCTTGCTGAATATGTTCCCAAATACCATAACCCCAGGGTCGAATGACCATGCAACCCCTTACTGGCGAATTCTCAGCCATCTCAGCGTGCAGGACGACTTGCTGATACCACTCTGGGAAGTTCTCGGCTCGCGTAGGTTTGATTGCAGTTTTCATACAGGCTCTACATAGCAGATGATTTGGAATGTAAAACCATCAGCATAGACGCGCTGCGGCAGAGCGCCACTTCACAGTTGCATCGCGTATTTCAGCGAAGTGTGTTTACACACCACGAATTCGATCGGCCCATATGTTCGAGAACCGTACCGGCTGCTGCACTATGAAAACAGCCCCCAAAACTGCGACGTGATCAATGTCGCTTGAGCAGACAGCCTTCGATAGGCACGTAGTGTGTCGCCTGCCTGATCAACGACAGAGCGGTCAGGCCCGGCGCGCCATAGACCTGAGTCTGCACACCGAAACGGCGCATCACCCGCTCCAGCAATTGGTCGAAATCGCCGTCGCCGGACGCCAGCACCACCAAATCGACTCGGCTGGCGGCTTCGTACACGTCCAAGGTGATGCCCACGTCCCAGTCGCCCTTGGCCGAGCCATCGCTGCGCTGGATGTAGGGCTTGAGGCGCACCTCGAAACCCAGGTTGCGCAGGATCTGCTGGAACTGCTGCTGCTTGCTGTCACCGCGGTCGATGGCATAGGCCAGCGCCTCGACGATTTCGCCCTGGGCGCTGACCTGCGACCACAGCGCGCTGTAGTCGAAGTGGCAGCCATGGGCTTGGCGCACGGTGTAGTAGAGGTTCTGGACGTCGGCGAACAGTGCGATCTTTTTCAACTGGAAGCCGCTCCCGCTGCAATGCGCTCAATCGTGGCAGCGGCCTGGCGCCGCGAAAAAAGGGGCGCTGGGCGCCCCTGGAATTCGCGACAGTATGCCTGAGGCTCAGACGAAGGTGTCGTCATCGTCGAAGAAGCCGCCGCCGCCGCTGTCGTAGTCGCTGTCCACGTAGCCGCCCTGATCCGTGTTCCAACTGCTGTCGTCGGCGACCTGGCGCTGGCTGTCCTGGTCGTTCCAGCCGCCGGTGTCGCTGGCCGGCGCCGGTTCGTCATGGATCACCTCGACCACCTCGTTGGGCTGCGAGTTGTGGTTGAACAGGCTGCTGATACCTTGCGCCAGCAGTACACCGCCCGCCACCCCGGCCGCCGTCTGCATGGCGCCGCCAAGGAAGCTGCTGGCGCCGCTGCGTGCCGGCGCCGCACCGAAGCCTTGCGCCTGGGCCTGGGCTTGCGGCGGCTGGGCGTAGGCTTGCGGGGCTGGTGCCGGGTCGCGCCAGCCACCGCCGGACGCGGGCGGTGCCACTGGCCGTTGCGGCTCGGGGGCGGGACTGCGCGGGCTGCTGCCGAAGAGACTGGAAAGGAAGCCACCACTGCTGCGCGACGCTTCCGGCGCCTGCTCGCGCGCCTGCTTGAGCTGGGCCTCGAGGTCCTTGACGCGGGCGTCGAGCTGCTTGAGCGCCGCCTCTTGCACCAGGATCGCCTGGGCCATGTAGTACGGCGCCGCCGGTTGCTGGCGCAGGTGTTCTTCGATACGCGCCTGGGCCTGCGCGTCGCGCGGCTGTTGCGGATCCTCGGCCTGCTTGATGCGGGTGAACAAGCCGTCGATCAGGGTTTGCTCTTCAGTGTTCATGGGCTACCTCGTGGGCCATGCGGAACATCGGACACCTGCAAAGATGGGGCGCGCAAGCGACGGATTCAATCGCCGGAGCGATGAAAGTTTTTTCAGGCAGGCGCGGCTGGGCTAAAGTGACGCACCGCTTTTTTCCTGCGATCCGGACCGATGAACCCGCTGACCATCCTGCGTGACTCCCTGTACTTCTTCCGCCGCCACTTCACCAGCATCGTGCAGCTGTGCCTGCCGCTGGTGGTGCTCGAAGCCCTGTTCACCCAGCTGCTCTATCGCCAGATGGGCGACAGCGCCTCGCCGGCTTACGGCATGCTGGTCAGCCTGCTGTTCTACCCGCTGTACAGCGCCGCGCTGATCCTCTATCTGGACACCCGCAGCCAGGGCCTGGACACCCGCAAGCGTGATCTGTTCGCCCGCGCCGTGCAGCTGTGGCCAGCCCTGGCCCTGCTCATCCTGATCAGCTCGCTGCTGATCATGGCGGGCCTGGCGCTGTTCGTGTTCCCCGGCATCTGGATCATGATCAACCTGGTGTTCGCCGAATACCTGCTGGTACTGCGCGGACTACCCGTGATCGAGTCGATGCGCACCAGCGCACGCATGACCACCGGCCACTTCCTGCGCATCCTGATGTGCGTGCTGGCGGTACTGGCACCGCTGTGGCTGCTCGACGGCCTGCTGCTGATGGCCTTCCCCGAGCCGCAGCCTGGCGTGCAACTGGCGCTGGACAGCCTCAGCGGCTTCCTGCAGTTGTTCAGCAGCGTGGTGCTGTACCGGCTGTTCATGTTGCTGGAGGACAAGGCTCACGCGTGATTCATCGACGCTGTGCAGGTGGGGTACAGGTTGAAGCTTTTGACCCTGCCGCCTCGGCAAGCGGCCCTCTAGTCTGGGGCCTCTTCCCTACTCCGAGCCGCTCACCATGCATTCAGACATTCTCGCCCTGTATGGCCGCTCTTTCCGCGCCCAGCTTTATCTCAACAGTGCGCGCAGCCTCAAGCCCCTGCGCCTGAGCCGCTCGGACGACAGCTTCAGTTGGACCGGCATCGCCGAAGATGACTGGTTGCAGGTCGGGAGCGATGGACACAGCCCCGCCATGGACTTCGTATTTCGCCACAGCAGCACCGACAGACTGTATTTCGACATCACCCTGCCGGGTCCACCACGCGACAGCACCGAGCACTGGCGCACCGCGTTCAACCTCAAGAACCTGTTCGACCGCCGTTACTACGCCGGAGGTCTGGCCCAGGCCGTGGCGGCGGGCGATGAGCGCACGGCGCTGATGTCGGTGGCGTACAGCTTCTAAGTGAGGCGGCACGGCCCGCGCGGGTTCAGGGCTTCCTAGGCTTGGCCCGCGCGGTCGCCTCGGCGACCAGCGGGTCGTCCGGCCAGTAATGCTTGGGATAACGTCCTTTCAGATCCTTCTTCACCTCGGCATAGGTGGTGCGCCAGAAGCTGGCCAGGTCCTGGGTCACCTGCACGGGCCGGCGAGCCGGCGACAGCAAGTGCAACTTGACCTGCTGACGGCCCTGGGCGATGCGCGGCGTGTCGGCCAGGCCGAACAACTCCTGCAAGCGCACGGCGAGAATCGGCGGCTGCTCGCCGTAGTCCAGGCGGATGTTCGACCCCGACGGCACGCACAGGTGCACCGGCGCCCACTCGTCGAGGCGCTGCGGCAAGGGCCAGGGCAGCAGGTTGCGCAGGAGGGACGAGAGGTCCAACTGAGCGAAGTGGCTCAGCCGTGAGACGTTGCCCAGGTAGGGTTGCAACCAGTCTTCGAGGCTCGCCAGCAAGGCGTCGTCGCCCAGGTCGGGCCATTGGCTGACCCCATCGTGTTGCAGATCCAACTGACGCAACAGTGCCACGCGGGCCTGCCACTGGCGCAATTCGGGATTCCACGGCAACAACGCCAGTCCCTTGCGCCGCACCAGGCCGACCAGCGCCCGCGACCGGGCCTCGTCATCCAGACCCGGCAGCGCCTGGGTGGCCAGCACCAGCTCGCCGACCTTGCGCTGGCGCTCGGCGCGCAACACCTGCTCGCGTTCGTCCCATTCCAGCACATCGACCACCTCGACCTGCTCGGCGAGGATGTCCTCGAACAAGGCCGGATCGAGCTCGGCGGCCAGATAGATGCGCTCCTCGCGCTGGCCCTGACGGCTGCCCAGCTCGGCAATCACCAGCCAGGCGCACTTCATCAGCGCATCGACTTCAGCGAACAGCGCCGCGCGACCGTTGGCCAGCCGGTACTCGGCGCCCCCCTCGCGGCGCTGACGGGCGATACGGTCCGGGTAAGCCAGCGCCAGCAGCGCACCGAGCCAACGCGGGTGGTCAGGGTCGGCGACCGTATTGGCCGCCTTGCCGCGCAGCAGTGCACGGTATTGTCGAGCCAATTGGCGGACCCGCTGCACGGCGCCGCGACTGCCACGCTCGGCCGCCTGCACGCCGCTGACCAGCGTCAGGCGCGTGTGCAGGTCGGCGCCAGCGCCGCGCTGGATATCGCGCTCGCCCAGCAGTGCGGCCACCTCGCAGGCCATGTCGGCCAGCCCCAGTTGCTGCCCGCGCAGCAGCAGGTGGGCGATGCGCGGATGGGCCGGCAACTCGGCCATGGCCTGGCCGTGGGCGCCGAGCGCCTCGCGGCTGCCGGGCTTGAAGGCACCGAGCCGCCCCAGCAGGTCCTGGGCCTGGGCATAGGCCGCACTCGGGGGCTGGTCGAGCCAGCGCAGTTGCTCAGGTGCCACGCCCCAGCGGGCCAGTTGCAGGGCCAGCCCGGCCAGATCGGCCTGCACTATTTCCGCGCTGCCGTGCGCAGCCAACTGCTCATGCTGCGCTTCGGACCACAGGCGATAGCACACCCCGGGCTCCAGACGGCCGGCGCGACCGGCACGTTGCGTGGCGCTGGCGCGGGAAATGCGCTGGGTGTCCAGGCGGGTCATGCCGCTGCCCGGATCGAAACGCGGCACCCGAGCAAGTCCTGCGTCGATCACCACGCGCACGCCGTCGATGGTCAGGCTGGTCTCGGCAATGTTGGTGGCCAGCACCACCTTGCGCTGGCCCGTCGGCGGAGGATCGATGGCGGCGCGCTGGGCGTCGAGGTCCAGCTCGCCGTGCAGCGGACACAGCAGGATGTCGCGACGCTCGCCGAGCGCCGCCTGCAATGCCTGATGCACGCGCCGGATCTCAGCCTGACCGGGCAGGAACACCAGCAGGCTGCCGGGCTGCTCGGCCAGCGCCTGCTGTACGCAATCGACAATGCGCGACTCGACGAACTCGCCCAACTGCCACGGCCTGCCCCAGCGGATATCCACCGGGTACATGCGCCCTTCGCTGCTCACCACCGGCGCGTCGTCGAGCAGGCGCGACAAACGCTCGCCTTCGAGCGTCGCCGACATCAGCAGGATCTTCAGCGGCGGATCGTCGCGCAGCAGCTCGCGGCCGTTGAGGCTCAGCGCCAGGGCCAGGTCGGCATCCAGGCTGCGTTCGTGAAACTCATCGAAGATCAACAGCCCCACCCCCTCCAGCGCCGGATCGGCCTGCAGGCGACGGGTGAGGATGCCTTCGGTGACCACCTCGATACGGGTAGTGGGCCCGACCTTGCTGTCCAGGCGGATGCGATAACCCACCGTCTCGCCGACCCGCTCCCCCAGCTCACTGGCCAACCGCTCAGCCGCCGCCCGCGCCGCCAGGCGGCGCGGTTCGAGCATGACGATGCGCTGTCCGGCCAGCCACGGTTCATTCAACAGCGCCAGCGGCACGCGGGTGGTCTTGCCCGCGCCTGGCGGTGCTTGCAGCACTACCTCGTCGCGCGCTTGAAGGGCTTTGAGAAGGGCCGGCAAGGCGGCATCGATTGGCAGCGGTGGCATAAGGTCTCCCGAACAAGCGCAGGAGTATATCGAATCGACAGAGGGCATTTGCTTCATTGAAAGTGACCAACGGTCATGTACTCGGCAAGCGGCGCAGTCACATAAGTGACCAATCAGTCAAGATATGGTCAACTGGTTTTTATTCCTTGCTATTTCAATGACCTAGCTCGAACGACGGTGCAAATGCGAAAAAAACGTCAGTTTTTCGTGAAAGCCATGTGCTGCACCGTTTAGCTGAAACGTTGAACTTCTGCGCTAGAGCCCATGAACTTTTTTTCATGCAAATCTCTAAGCCTGCGTAGCAAGCCGGGATGGGTCTGAAGTTCGGTCATGCCGCGGCGCGGGAGTTTTCCACGTGCCTTGATCGAGAATCTACCGACCTCCGATGAGAACAAGAATGGAGTCGTCAGTGATGCCGAAGCTGCTTTGCGCTGCACTTTCCACGACCTATAAAGAGGATGCACTGAACCTTGAGGCCTTTGCCCAAAGCGTCGCCCCGCTGATGGTCGACGTGCTGTTACGCGGGGAAACCGGGACGGGCAAGGACACGCTGGCGGAGAAGATCCACCGCATGTCCGGGCGCTCCGGCAAGTTCGTCGCCATCAACTGCGCCGCCATTCCCGAGAGCCTGGCCGAGAGCCAACTGTTCGGGGCCAACTCCGGCGCATTCACCGGTGCCAGCCAGAGCCGCGCGGGGTTCGTCGAGGCGGCGCATAACGGCACGCTGTACCTGGACGAAGTCGACAGCATGCCTCTGGCGCTGCAAGCCAAGCTGCTGCGGGTGCTGGAATCGCGGACCGTCCAACGGCTGGGTTCGACCCAGAGCATTCCAGTGAACATGCGGGTGATCGCGTCGGCCCAGTGCCCGCTGGCCGAGATGGTCGAACGCGGAGAATTTCGCCGTGACCTGTACTTCCGGCTGAACATCGTCAGCCTCAAGCTACCGCCGCTGCGCAGCCGTCGGGAACGCATCGTGCCGCTGTTCCTGTCGCTGGTGAAGCGCGAAGCCGCCGCCCTGGACCGGCCCTACCTGGCCCCCTCGCCGGGGTTGCTGTCACACCTGGTCGGCCACGCCTGGCCGGGCAACATCCGCGAACTGCAATCGGCTGCCAAGCGCTACGTGCTCGGCCTGCCGCCGCTGCCGCGCGCTGAACTGGCGGAGCGTTGCAGCAGCGCCACGCTCAACCTGAAAGAGCAGTTGCAGCAGTTCGAGAAAGTGCTCATCGAAGACTGCATGCGCCGTCACCACCGCCATATCGACACCGTCATCGCCGAGCTGGGCATCGCCCGGCGCACGCTCTACTACCGGATGAAGTGCCTGGAAATTTCGACGAATTGAGTGACCGGCGTGGAACCGTTTGTAGCTGAACGGCCACCCAGGTTTCGAGACAGTCACACGCGTCTCGCCATTCAACCGATCCGGAGACACGACTATGAGTTTTGGTGGAGCTTCTCTTGCGGCCTCCATGGCGGCCATGCAGCAGATGGATGCGACCTCGGCCGCGATGACGACCATGAAATCCCAATTCGACCAGCAGAAGCTGGTCGCCGACACCATGAACGCCATCTCGGCCGAGTCCATGGACAGCGCCACCAAGGCCATCACGGCCATGGGGGAGGCGTCCAAGAACATACGCTTCTGACGACCCGCTTCAAACCCCGCTGCGGCGGGGTCTCTTCGAGCGCGATGAGATCAGACCCATGCCTATCGATCGGCTGAACAGCCTTCGCCCCCCTGCTGCCCTGCAGCCTGACGCCCACACGCCGCGCCGCGACGCGATCACCCAGCGCGTGGCCGATGCGCTGACCGAGCACGTCACCCGCCATGCCGGCAGCGGCCGACTGAAGGAGTCGCTGCTGCGCTGGGGCGCCGAACACACTGGCGCAGGCGGGCGCTCGCCTTTGGCCTGGCAACCGCCCCAGCAGGACCTGGCGCTGCCCACGCAAAGTCCGCTGAACCTGGTCCTCACGGACATCCTGGAAGAAATCAACGGCGGTACCGGCCAGAACCTGGAAGTGGACATCGACGACGCCTATTGCGATGAAGACCTGCTCGGCGACCTGGCGCAGATGCTCGCCCCGCGCAGGCCGCCGCTGGGTGACAACGACATTGGCAACCAGAGCGATTTCGGCAGCGCCAACAACCCGTTCTGCGGCGCCCTGTTCAGCGCCTGGGAGAGCGGCGGTGCGCTGGACCGCAGCCGCGCGAGTCTGCGCTTGCTGCTCAGGCTCATCGCCTTGCTGGGTCGACGCAAGCTGCTGGTGCTGCTGGACCGCGACGACCGTACCGGCCAGGCGCACTACGCCTCGGACGATCAGGACCTGCTGTTCGAAGTCGCAGGCTTCATGGATCAACACCCGCAACGCTACCCGTCGCCTGCCGCCGCCGACGGACACGCCGGCACCTGGACCGAGCGCATCGCCCTGGGCACGCCGCTGCAGGATCGCGAAGTCCGGCTGTTCCAGTTGGCGTTGGAGCAACTGGACCTGGCACTGGCCCGCCTCGCCGGGCAGGCCCCACTGGCGCGCCGCCGCGTCAGACGCAGCCGCGAGGCCGTCGAATTCCATCTGAGCGTGACCGGCAGTGCCCGCAACGTGCTGCGGCTGATGTGCGCCTGAACGGCCGCGCCCTTTTCGCTACGCCCCAACCCGATTGGAGACACCCATGGAAATCCAAGCCGTCGATACCCAGCAACTGGCCGCCACCAGCAAGACCGGCGCCAAGCCGCAGGCCAGCGCCGAGACCAGTGATGTCAGTTGGTTCAGTGCGCAGATGCGCGAGAAGCCGCCCGCGCCAGACAACCCGAACAACGTCGCAGCCCGCATCATCGACTCGTTGTCCAGCCGCTCCGGCGAACTGCAGCGTCTGGACGAGCGCGCCAACCGTGATCTGGTCAAGGCCATCCGCACCGCCGACCCGCAGGACATGCTGCAGTCGAACCGCTCGTTGTCGTCGTTCCATCTGGAAAGCCTGATGACCGCCAAGCTGGTCAGCAAGGGCTCCCAGGCCATCGAGAAACTCACCAACCTCCAGTGAAGGAATTGCCGGCCATGTTCATGCGCGCCTGCTCGACGTTGTTGCTGTGCCTGCTGCTCACCGCCTGCGAGGAGCGCTCGACGCTGCACAGTCGTCTCTCCGAGCAGGATGCCAATGAAGTGATCGCGCAACTGGCGGACAACGACATCCAGGCCAGCAAACGCACGGAAAAGGACGGCATGAGCGTCCTGGTCGCGCCTGCCGACCTCAACAGCGCCGTGCGCGTACTCGAAGCGGCCGGCCTGCCACGGCGCTCACGCGCCAGCCTGGGCGATATCTTTCGCAAGGAAGGGGTGATTTCCACGCCGTTGGAGGAACGCGCGCGCTACATCTACGCGCTGTCCCAGGAGCTCGAATCGACCCTGTCGCAGATCGACGGCGTGGTGCTCGCCCGCGTCCATGTGGTCCTGCCGGAGCGGGTCGCGCCCGGTGAGCCGGTGCAGCCGGCGTCGGCCTCGGTGTTCATCAAGCACACCGGCGCGCTGGACCCGGACAGCATCACGCCACGGGTGCGCAACCTGATCGCCAGCGGCATCCCCGGCATGGCCGACGCCGCGCATAACACCAGCAAGTTGTCGGTGGTGTTCGTGCCCACGTTGCCTTATCAGGAGCGGCGCGAGATGGCGCCGTTCGGGCCGTTCCTGATGAAGGCCGAAGACGTCGGCTACTGGCGAACGGTCATGGTCGTGACCGGCATCGTCTTGCTGAGCCTGCTGCTGGGGGTCGGCTACGGGCTCTACCGACTGTGGCGCACAGGTGCCCTGACGCTGCCGCGCGCGCTGCAACAGAAGCTCGCCCGCCCCGGCACCGCACCGGGCAATCCAGCAGCCACCTTGTTCGCCGTGAAACCCGCGGGCGCTGCCCCCCGTGACAAGGGCTCGGCCGCATGAGCGCGGCCCTGACCTGGATTCACTGGTGGCACCACGCCTGGCAACTGGCCGCCATCGACTGGCAGCCACCCGGCCTCGACCAACTGAGCACCTCGCAGTTGCACGCCCTCGCCCGTGGGCACCACGCCGCGTTGGCGAAGGGCTTGGGCATCACGCCGTGCATGCCGCCCGAACCGAACCCGGCGATGCAGGCCCTGCTGTGTACGCCCGCCACCTTGACGCTGGCCTGCGAACTGGTGGCCGCCACCTGTTCACCGCGCTCGGCAGCCCCGATGTTGTCGACGCAGGACCGCGCCTGGTGCGAGCGCACGGCCAAGGCGCTGCGCCCCGGACACTGGCTCGAACCGGACCAGGATCCTCTGGCGCTGCTGCGGGCCTGGCTGGGTGAGCCGACCTGGCAACGCGCGCGCCTGGCCTTCCCCCGCGCCAGGGTCGAGGCCCTCGAGCGCTGGGCGACGCCGCAGCCGCCAGCCGCCAGGCTCGACACGCTGTGGCAGTCGGTCTGCTGGAGGACCGGGCAACGCCCAGCGCCCATCACCCCGCCCGCTCACGACACGGAGACACCCGATGCTCGCCCGTCGCTCGCTTGAACTACGCCCCAACGCTCAAGGCCTGCTGCAACCCTGCATCGCCCGCGAAACCCTGGTCGATTGCGGTCGGGCGCAACGGGTCATCGAACAGGCCCAGGAGCAAGCCGCGCAAGTGCTCGAGCAGGCCCGTGACTTGGCCGAGGCCGAGCGGCTCGACGCCCAGGCGCGGTTCTGGGAAAACGCCGAGGCCGCGCTCGCCGCCTGGGAAGCACAGCGCCAGGCCATGTGGGAGCAGATCGAAGCCAGCGCAGCACGGCTGGTCAACGAGGCGCTGCGCACGCTGCTGGACGAGGTGCCGGAACCGGCGCGCATCGACGCCCTGGTGCGCCAGTTGGCCAGCGGGCAGCGCGAGTCGGGCAGTGCCACCCTGCACTGTCATCCTGACGACCTGACGAACCTGACCCGGAGCCTCGGCAACACGGCCGCGCAGCCCTGGACGCTGGTGGCCGATGCCGACATGGACCGTCACCAACTGAGGCTGCAGACCCCCGCCGGCACCTTCCTGCTCGACTGGCCGAGCACCGTGCAAGCGCTGCGCGTGCCGGTGCCGTCATCCAACACCGTTCCTCTGTAGGAACCGCCTTGCCTCGCGATCATCCTGAACGCCCGCGATGACTGACTTTACGGCCGCTTCGCGCCCGATCGCGGCGCAAGGCCGCTCCCACAAAAGCCACGCTGGACTCTGGAAATCATGCGCTGCAGATGAACAACCAATGCACGATCACCCGGTGTCGCATGCCGTGCCCAAGAAGTGAAGCGAGCGCAATCTGGTGGGAGCGGCCTTGTGTCGCGATCGGGCGCGCAGCGGCCGTAAACCAGGCGACCGATATCGTTCTGAACGCCCGCGATGACTGACTTTACGGCCGCTTCGCGCCCGATCGCGGCGCAAGGCCGCTCCCACAAAAGCCACGCTGGACTCTGGAAATCATGCGCTGCAGATGGAGAGCAAATGCACGATCACCCGGTGTCGCATGCCGTGCCCAAAAAGTGAAGCGAGCCCAATACTGGTGGGAGCGGCCTTGTGTCGCGATCGGGCGCGCAGCGGCCGTAAACCAGGCGACCGATATCGTTCTGAACGCCCGCGATGACTGACTTTACGGCCGCTTCGCGCCCGATCGCGGCGCAAGGCCGCTTCCACAAAAGCCACGCTGGATTCTGAAAATCATGCGCTGCAGATGGAGAGCAAATGCACGATCACCCGGTGTCGCATGCCGTGCCCAAGAAGTGAAGCGAGCGCAATCTTGGTGGGAGCGGCCTTGTGTCGCGATCGGGCGCGCAGCGGCCGTAAACCAGGCGACCGATATCGTTCTGAACGCCCGCGATGACTGACTTTACGGCCGCTTCGCGCCCGATCGCGGCGCAAGGCCGCTTCCACAAAAGCCACGCTGGATTCTGAAAATCATGCGCTGCAGATGGAGAGCAAATGCACGATCACCCGGTGTCGCATGCCGTGCCCAAAAAGTGAAGCGAGCCCAATACTGGTGGGAGCGGCCTTGTGTCGCGATCGGGCGCGCAGCGGCCGTAAACCAGACGACCGATATCGTTCTGAACGCCCGCGATGACTGACTTTACGGCCGCTTCGCGCCCGATCGCGGCGCAAGGCCGCTCCCACAAAAGCCACGCTGGATTCTGGAAATCGTGCGCTGCAGATGAACAGCAAATGCACGATCACCCGGTGTCGCATGCCGTGCCCAAGAAGTGAAGCGAGCGCAATCTTGGTGGGAGCGGCCTTGTGTCGCGATCGGGCGCGCAGCGGCCGTAAACCAGGCGACCGATATCGTTCTGAACGCCCGCGATGACTGACTTTACGGCCGCTTCGCGCCCGATCGCGGCGCAAGGCCGCTCCCACAAAAGCCACGCTGGACTCTGGAAATCATGCGCTGCAGATGAACAGCCAATGCACGATCACCCGGTGTCGCATGCCGTGCCCAAGAAGTGAAGCGAGCGCAATCTTGGTGGGAGCGGCCTTGTGTCGCGATCGGGCGCGCAGCGGCCGTAAACCAGGCGACCGATATCGTTCTGAACGCCCGCGATGACTGACCTCACGGTGCAAGGCCGCGCCTGCAACGGCCCAGATCACGACACACGATCACCGGAAAACCGTCGATGGTTTTCCGCCCCCAAGTGGAACCACCTTGGGCTTGACCGCCACTCACCCGGTGAACACGCCCAAGCCCGGAGAATCCGTCCATGTCCTCGATCGATGCCCTGCAGCGCCGCCTCGACAGCTACTTCCAGCGCGCCACCGACAACGTCAACAACGCCGCAATGAACGCCGCGCAGTCCCAGTCGCTGGACGATATGCACACCTTTCTCACCAGCATGAACGGCATGTCGGTCGCGGTGACGGCAGCCACCCAACAGACCACCGCGCACCACAACCTCGCCAAGGCGATCATCGATGCAATGCCATGAGCTGCGCACGCAGCTCATCCGCTGGAGCGCCGACGCCGAACAGCCCGAGCGCCTGAAGCTGCTCATCGACGACGGCGAAGTCACCTTCGCCCACCTCGACGACGCGCTGCTGGTGTCGGTCGAGCTGCCCACCGAGGTGTCCCAAGGAGCATCCCTGGAGCAGGTACTGCGCCTGGCCCATCCAAGCCTGTCGCGCTTTCCCGGCGCCCTGGCGCGCGGCCCCGACGATGCCCGGTTATGGCTGATGGCGCAGGTGGCCCGTGACGCCCACATCGACGACTTGGTCGAGCTGCTCGAAACCTTGCTCAACCAGCGCGATACCTGGCAATCGATGCTGCACAAGGCGCCACGCGGTGCAGCGGCCCCGGTGGCGCGACGGCCCTCGCACGCCCATTTTCTCGGAACAGGACTTCGACATGCCTAACCCGTGGCTCAGACCGTACCGCTGGATTACCGCGAACAGCACGCGCCTTCGCCAGGCACCGTCCGCGTTGCTGGCGTTGCTGCTAGCCGGCTCGCTTGGCCTGGCCACGCCGAGCCAGGCGGCAGCCCCCACCGACTGGAAGAACACCCCCTACGCCTACGACGCCCAGGACACACCGCTGACCAAGGTCCTCGACGACTTCGCCAACACCTTCGGCGTGCAGTTGGTGATCGACGGCACCCTTGCCGGCACAGTACAGGGCCGGATGCGCGCGGAAAGTCCCCAGGCGTTCCTCGACCGACTGGGCCTGGAGAATCGCTTCCAGTGGTTCGTGTATGGCAGCAGCCTGTACGTCAGCCCGCTGAAGAATCAGCGCTCCAGGCGCCTGGAGGTGTCCGCCGATGCCGGGCCGGACATGAAACAGGCGCTGACCGATATCGGCCTGCTGGACCCGCGTTTCGGCTGGGGTGAATTGCCCGATGAAGGCGTGGTGCTGATCACCGGCCCCGAACGCTACGTGCGCCTGGTGACGCAGTTCGCCAAGGCGCGCAAGACGCCCGAGGAGAAGCAGGAAGTCATCAGTTTCCCGCTGCGCTACGCCAGCGCCGCCGACCGCAACATCAAGTACCGCGGCGAGACGCTGGTCATCCCCGGGGTCGCCAGCATTCTCCGGGGGCTGCTGGAAAACCGCGGTTCGGCCACCGGCGCGGCGCCGACCGCCCTGCCCCAGGCGTCCATGCAGGGCCTGCAAGGCAATCAATCGATGGCCATGGGCAGTCTCGAACAGTTGGCCTTCAGTGGCATGGGCCAGCCTAACACCCGCCGCGTGCAGCCTGGCCAGAGCAGTGGCGGCAGCCGTGGCAAGATCCGCGTCGAAGCCGACGTGCGCAATAACGCCGTGCTCATCTACGACGCGCCCAAGCGCCGGGAAATCTACACCCCGCTGATCCGCGACGTGGACGTGCCGCGCAAGCTGGTGGAAATCGACGCGATCATCCTCGACATCGACCGCACCCAACTGGCCGAGCTGGCCGCCAACTGGAACGTCGAAAGCGGTGACCTGATCGGCGGCGCCTCGATGCTGCGCCCCGGCGCCAGCTCGACGGTGTTCATCCAGGACTACGGCGACTTCGCCGCGCAACTGCGCGCGCTGGAAGGCCGCGGCCTGGCCTCGGTGGTGGCCAACCCCTCGGTGCTGACCTTGGAGAACCAGCCGGCAGTCATCGACTTCAGCCGCACCGAATACCTCTCGGCCGTTGGCGAGCGAGTGGCCAACATTGAGCCAATAACCGCCGGCACCAGCCTGCAGGTGGTGCCGCACGCCATCGAGACCGGCGGGCACAAGCAGATCCAGATGGCCCTGGACATCGAGGACGGCCGTATCGAGCCGTCCGCCGTCGGCCAGCGCACGCCCAGTGTGCGCCGTGGCGTGGTCAGCACCCAGGCGGTGATGGGCGAAAGCCGCTCGCTGGTGGTCGGCGGCTTCCACACCGAGGAAACCGGCGACAACCTGGAACGGGTGCCGTGGCTGGGGCGCATCCCACTGGTAGGGCCGCTGCTGTTTTCCTCGACCACCCGCCAGACCAGCCGCCGCGAGCGGGTGTTCATCCTCACGCCACGCCTGATCGGCGACCAGGTCGATCCGGCCCGCTACATCTCCAGCCTCGACCGCCAACAGGTGGACAACGCCATGGCCCGCGTGCAAGAGCGGCGCAACGGCAAGCGTCCGGTCGGGCGCCTGGAGGTCAGCGACGTCCTGGCGCACCTGGCCGACGGCAATATCCCGGCCTCGTTCAAACAAGCCGAGTCGATTCCCTACGCGCCCGAGACGCTGTGCGCCCTGCAGCCCGGATTGACGCTGGATGCCGCGCGCGCGCAATGGTTCGCCGGGCCCGACTACGGCATCGCCGTGGGCGTGGTGCGCAACGAGGGCCAGCGCCGCGTGCGTTTCGATGAAGCGAGTTGCGGCAGCCGCTGGACCCTTGCCGCCTCCGCCTGGCCGAAGGTCTGGCTGGAGCCGGGCGAGGAAACCGAAGTGTTCGTGGTCATGAACCCGCCGGCTCGCCTGCCGGGCAACGAACGCCCCTCCCTGCTGCACACCACTGCGAGGCTGAACCCATGAAGCGCACCCCCTTGCTGCTCGCCGTACTCCTGAGTCTGCCGGTCTTCGCCGGCTGCGCCAGCCGATCCGGCTGCCAGGGCGCGGCCTGTGAACGGGCCGAGCCCGACCACGGGCGGATCGTGGTCTGGTGGGCGCCGGGCATGCGCGGCGGCCTCGGCACCCCCGAACACCCTCTCGACCACAGCGTCGTCCCTCTGGAGAACTGACCCGGCATGTCTTTTTCGGTGCACAGCGCAAGCACGCGCCAGGCGTTCCAGAAGAACGTCATCGCTGGCATTGCCAGCTACTGGGAAATCGCCCCCGGCATCGAGTTCGGCTTGCGCCGCGAGGCGCACAGCGTAGGGCTGGCGCTGCAAGTGCAAAGCCAGGTGCTGCGCGCCAACCAGATCCAGCAAGCGCTGGAACGGCGCTTCGCCCACCCGCAGGACTACGCGCACCTGTACGTGTTCCTCGACCCGCAGCGCGCGCTGGTGGTGTGGCAGGCGCTGCCGGACGTTCCTTTGACCCCGGAGCTGCTCGACGACCTCCAATCCCGGCAACTGTCGCTGCTGGGCCTGGAAGACCTCGACGAGCGTCCCGCCACCTATTGAGGTTGACCATGACCGCCGACGCCGTTGCCCAACGCTTGATCTCGGCCCTCGCCGACCACCTGCACGCCGACTTGCACCTCGAGCACGGCGTGTGCGCGCTGTATGACGCGCACGACCGCGAAGCGGTGGTCATCGAACTGCCCGAGCACAGCGACCTGGCCATCCTGCATTGCGCCATCGAGCTGCCCGCCCACGCCCCCGGTCTGCACAAGCGCCTGCTGGAACTCAACTTTCGCCTGGACCTGCTCGGCGGCAGTTGGCTGGCCCTGGACGACAAGGCCGGCGTGCGCCTGTGCGCGCACAGTGCGTTGTCGGGCCTGGACGAGACCCGCTTCTGCCACTGGGTGGTCGGTTTCGTCGCCCAGGTCAACGAGGTACGCCCGCGCCTGCTCGACCTGGCCAAGGCGGTCGAGCCGCGCCCGGCGAGCCTGGCCATGGGCCGCACACGCCTGGGTTGAGGCATGCGCAAAAGCCCCACCAGGCGAACCTGGCGGGGCCGAGGGTAACGCTGGACGTCAACGCAGCTTCATCGCTTCGCCTCCTTTTTCCATGACCTTCTTGGCACTGTCGAGGAAGCCGTTGGTGACCTCGCTCACCGTATCGGCGAACAGCTTGGTCATGTCCGCAGAGGTCTTGACTTGCAGCATCATCGCCTGGCGCTCCTCCATGCCGATCTGCATCGCGAACTGTTGCTCCATCAGTTTCTGCTGACGGGATTGCATGTCGTCCAGGTGCGCCTGCTCCGAGCTGGGTATGGGCGGCGGTGTCGTGCGCTCGGACTCGGCCGGGGGCCGCGCCCCAGGCGAATGAGACCTGGCCCGCGCCGCGCGGGTGTCATCTCGGCTGCGGGTTCGACCGCGCTGATGCAGCGCCGGCGGCGCCGATGACGAGCGCCCTCGCGCTTGCAGGCTCTGGCTGCTGCGCGGGTGTTGGGCCTCGAGGGGTTGCTGAGTCAACGAGGGTGAAGAGGATGACGGGGCACTATGCACCCCGTGCAGGGCACCTGCGCGCCCGACAAGGCTCGGATCAGGAGGCATGGGCAATCTCCAGTGAGTGGTTGGGGTCACCGAGTCGGCAGCGCAAAGGCGGTCCGACTCCTCTGCTGAGTGGCAGCGCCGCGTTGGTCGGTTCCACCCACCGGCTCAGCGCCGGTCCAGCTCGGGAATCTCGATCACCTCGTCCTTGGCTTCATCGTCGAGCTCGCGCAGCACGCGGTAGATATGCGCCACAGCCTGGAGGGTCTCGCGGGGGATGAATGCGCCGACGTCCTCACGGTAGATCGTGCGCGCCAGCCAGATGCACTGGATCACCGGCACCCGCGCCGCCTTGGCCCGCTCGATCAACGCCCGGGCTTCGGCGTCCACGCCCTTGACGATGAGCTGCGGCAGCGCCGCGTCCTCGGGTCGGTAGCGCAGGGCGACGGCGAAGTGGGTGGGGTTGACCACCAGCATGTCGGCCTCTTCCACCGGCTTGGCCTCAGGCTCGGCGGATTGTGCGACCAACTGCCGGGCCAGGTTGCGGCGGTGCATCTTGACGTGCGGGTCACCCTCCATTTCCTTGAACTCCTTGCGCACCTCCTCCTCGCTCATGCGCAGGCGCTTGGCGAAGAAGTACTTCTGCAGGCCGAAGTCGACGATGGCCAACACCAGTAACACCGCCAGGCAGGTGTGCATGATGTGCCGGAACAGGCTGGCCAGGCCGCGCCAGTAGGTAGGCAGGTCGCTGTTGACCAGGCTGACCAGCGCCCCGAGCGCCGGCAGCGTGACCAGGTACAGCACGGCAGCGATGAACACCGCCTTGACCAGCCCCATGAACAGGTTGATCAGCGCTTGCCCGGAAAACATCTGCTGCGCCTGGTTCACCGGGTTCAGGCGATTCGGGTCTGGCCGCAGGGCCTCGGGGGAAAACAGGAAACCGAACTGTATCCAGCCCGCCACCAGGCGCGTGGCGATCGCCAGGCCCACGGTCATCAGGGTGAAGCTGAGCAGCACGCCGCCGGCATGGGCGAGGGTTTCTTCCAGGGCGCGGGTGAAGTTCACCGCCAGGCGGTGCAGCGGGAAGGCCACCAGGTCTTGCAGCGTCTGCAGGCTGTCCTCGGCCAGGGTCAACGCCACTTCGGTGATCACCGCCAGCACCATCAGGCTGCTCAGGTCCTGGCTCTGGCCGACCTGGCCTTTGTTGCGGGCGTCGCGAATCTTCTTCGGTGTCGCGCTCTTGGTCTTTTCGCCGCTGTCTTCGCTCATGGGTCAGTCCTGGGTTCAGGGCGCCTGCAACAGCAGGTCGAGCAGATGCCGCACTTCGCCATAGCGCAGCAGCCGGCCTGTCATCGCGTCCCACAACGTGGGCAGGTAGAACAGCAGAAAACCCAGGCCGATCAGGCTCTTGGCCGGCATGGCCAGGATGAACACCTGCAGTTGCGGGCTGTACAGGCTCAACAGCGCCAAGCTGGCTTCCACCAGCAACAGCAGGCCAATGAACGGCGCGGCATAGAGCAGCATGTGCATGAACATCTCACCGAGCAGGCCGAGAAACACGCCGAAGCCCTCGGCACCGGGCAGCGGAAACCAGGTGGTGGGCGACCAGACCAGGTAGCTGTCCCAGATCACCTGGGTCAAGGTGCCGATGCCCAGGGTGGCGACCAGCAGCAGGATGGTCATCTGCTTGAACAGGTGGCCCAGGGGCGTGGTGTCGGTGCCCAGCGACGGGTTCAACTGCCCGCCGATCAACGCCCCGCGCTGGTTGTCGAGCAAGGCGCCGACCGACTCGTACAGCCAGAACGGCATCGCCAGCAGCACCCCGAGCAACAACCCCAGGATCAGTTCCTTGAGCATCAGGCCGCCGAGGGTCAGCCAGTTGACCTGGGCGTCGAGCAGCGCCTGGCGAATGCCGGGGGCGGGCAACATGGCCAGGGCGAAGACGATGGCATGGCGCGGCAGGCCACGCAGGTGCTGAAAGCAGAACACCGGCACCAGATACGCCACCGGGTAGATGCGCGCCATGCCCAGCGCCACCGACAGCAGCAGATCGAAATAAGGCAGCAATGCCGAGTTCGCCATCAGGTGTTGGCCATCATTTCAAAGGCCCGGCGCAGCAAGCCGAGCAGTTCCCCGCCGACCCAGCGGCCGGTGACCAGCAGGGTCAGCCCCACCGCCACCAGCTTGATGCCGAACGGCAGGGTCTGGTCCTGGATCTGCATCAGGGCCTGCACCAGCGAGGTCAGCACCCCCACCAGCACCGCCACGATCAACGGCGGCGCCGAGAGCAGAACTACCAGCAACATGCCTTCCTTGAACAGCGTCATCGCGTCCATCGCCGGGCCTCAGAGGTAGGAATAGAAAAGGCTGTCCAGTAACTGCGTCCAACCCTGGGCAAGCACGAAGATCAGCAGCTTGAGCGGCAACGAGATGGTCATCGGCGCCACCATCTGCATGCCCAGCGCCAGCAGCAGGTTGGAGACGATCAGGTCGATGACGATGAACGGGATATAGATGAGAAAGCCCATCTGAAAGCCCGCCTCCAGCTCCGACAGCATGAACGCCGGGATCAGCAGCATCAGGTCGTCGCGACTGGCCTGCTCGGCGCGCTCCTTGGGCCACATGCGCTGGGTGTTCTCCAGCAGGTGGGTGAGGATGTCCGGGTTGGTGTTGCGCGACATGAAGGCTTGCAGCGGCTTGAGTGCGTTCAGGGCCGATTCCTGCAACGCCTCGCTGTGGCTGAAGTCCAGCGGCCGCTCCTTGAGCGCTTCGGCCACGTTGTGGCCGACCGGCGCCATGATGAACAGCGTCGCGGCCAGGGCGATGGCGTACAACGCCATGTTCGGTGGCACCTGCTGCACGCCGATAGCGTTACGGGCGATGGTCAGCACGATGGCGATCTTGAGGAACGCGCTGCAGATGATCAGCAGCAGCGGCACCAGGGAAATGCCGCCGATGAACAGCGCCAGCAGGAAGGGGTCGACCCCCTGGAAGCTCATCCAGCCACATCCATGCGCACGATCTGCAGGCCCAGGCGGCCGTCGATCTGCACCAGCTCGCCCTGGGCCAGCGGCTGTTCGCCATGGAACAGGGTGGCTGCCCCCGCCGCCACGCCGTGTACCTGCAGCACGGCGCCGGGGGCCAGGTTGCGCAGTTCGCCCAAGGTCAGGTTCAGGTGACCGCAACGCACCGTCAGCGCCAGCGGCAGCGCGTCGAAACGGTCCGGGTGCTCGGCCCCAGCCTGCTGTTCAGTTGCTGAGGCTTGGACGTCGTCAGCGCTGTCGGTCTGGGCCAGGCTGGCCGGGTCGAAGGCCCCAGCGTCCTGCTCGTCTGCGCCGTAGTGGGCGGTGTCGTCCCAGTCGGGCGTCAGAATATCGGTGTCGGGGATGTCGTTCATCTCGGTCTCCTCAAGCGCGAGTACGGTCAGGTGCAACGGCGTGGGGTGCTGCTGCGCCTGCACCTGCAAGCAATGCCGGCCCAGGCGAACCTGGCCGTGGCCGGCTGAATCGAACAGGGCGGTCTCGGGAATCACCACGTCGCCGGGACGCAGGGCGGCGAGCTGATCGCTGGGCAACCTCAGGTGCCCGAGCAACAGCGGCACGCGCACCACGAAACCTTCGCTCCAGGGCGTGGCCTGGCGCTGCCAGGGGGCGGCGTCGAGCAGGCCCAGCAGGGTCTGCCCAGGCAGCCGCAGATGACTGGCGACGCGCGCATCGCCAACGCGCACGTCGAGGCGACAGGCAATGCCCTCGACCTCGCTCGCGGCCAAGGGCTTGAGAAACCCGAAGGCCTCGCGCAACGGCGCGCTCAGCACCTGATGGAACAGCGACCAGAACCAGTCGTCAGCCGGCCCCGGCTCGGCGGGCACCACCACCGGGCACTCACCGAACAGGCTCAGCACCGGGCCGGGCTCGCCCAGGGCGAAGGCCCCGTGGGCACAGGCGAACACCGCAGGCGCTGCGCCGCTGGGACCGTTGCCCAAGGTCAGCGTCAACGCCCCCGCCTCTCCCGCCACCTCGAACGGCAACTCGACGCCCGCCCCCAGCCGCTGCCGGGCGGCGGCCTCATCAGCGCTGACCGATGGCAGCGACAGTGCACAGGCACGCATGTCAGTAATCCTCTTCAACGCGTGCCACCTGCACGCTGATCGGTTGGCCCAGGCTCTGCGCCAAGGCGTCTTCGAGGTGGCCACGGCGGCTCGCCAGGCGCGCCTGTACCGCCTCGTTCTCGCCGCTCAGGCCGATGTCCCAGCCGGGCCCGGCCTCCTGCCGACGTGCCAGCACCTTGATCCGCCCCAACTGCGGCAGGTGCAGCAGCAGGTCCAGGTGCAGGTCTTGGGTAGCGCGCAAGCGCGGCGTGAGCTGATCGACGAACGCTTCCACCTCGCTGCCCTCCAGGCCCGTCGAGGCCGACAGCGAATCCGCCCCGGCGGTGTCCTGGTGCAGACCGCCGTCCACCGCCTCGACCCATTGGCGGAACCAGTAGCCATCGCTGCGAGCGATCGACGCCTCAGGGTCGCGCTCGGCGCCGGGGGTGGTGTCGCGCGAAGTCGAGCGCGCCACCCGGCTCGCCTGGGCCGGCGCCGGTTCGGCGCCGCGCAACGGCGGGCGACCCAGTGCCGGTGGCGGCTCACGCCGAGGCAGCGGTGCATGATTCACGGAACGTTCATTCATCGCCGGTCTCCTGCCCCAGGCGCGCCATCAGTGCCTTGAGCTTTTCCAGGTCGCGACGCCGTCCACTCAGGCGTTGCTGCGCCGCGTCGGTGTCCTGGGCCTGACGTGCCTGGGCAGCCTCCAGTGCCTGCACGCGTTGGGCGTGTTCGGCCAGCTCGCCGATCAGGCGGCGCTCCTGGGTGCTCCAGGCGTTCAACTCGACCACGCTCAGCGCGCGGCCGCGATGCGCGTCGCCCAAGGCCGCGCGCTCGGCCATCTGGCGCTCACGGGCGGTCTGCAAGTGCGCGCGGGCAGCGGCGGTTTCGGCTTCGCATTCGCGCAGCCGCTCACGGGCCTGGTGCCAGGCCCGCTCGGCCTGGCCTTCGCGGTGACGACGCACCGGCACCAGGGCTTGCACGTCAGCCCGGCACATAGGCGGTCAACTGCTGCAGGTGCGCAAGGGTCGAGGGCAGCGGCTCCGGCTCGCGCAGGTCTTGGCGCAGAAAGCCGTCCAACGCGGCGCGCGACTCCACGGCCAGGTCGGTCAGCGGGTCGGCACCGGCCTGGTACTCGCCCAGGCGCAGCATCAGCTCGATCTGGTCGTAGGCCGACAGCAACCGCCGCAGGTTGACGCCGGCCCGCAGGTGTTCGCCGTCGGCCACGTTGACCAGGGTGCGCGACAGGCTCGCCAGCACGTCGATGGCCGGGTAGTGACCGCGCTCGGCGAGCGTGCGCGAGAGCACGATGTGGCCGTCGAGCAAGGAGCGCACCTCGTCGGCCACCGGATCGTTCATCGAGTCCTGCTCGATCAGCACGGTGTACAGCGCGGTGATGGCGCCGTCGTTGCTCAACCCGGCCCGTTCCACCAGACGCGGCAGCAGGCTGTAGACCGACGGTGGCAGGCCGCCGCGGCCTAGCGGCTCACCGGCGGCCAGGCCGATTTCACGCTGCGCACGGGCGAACCGCGTCAGCGAATCGATCAGCAGCAGCACGCGCCGGCCTTGGGCACGAAAGCCCTCGGCCAACGCCGTCGCCGTGAACGCAGCGCGGGCGCGCTCCATGCTGGAGCGGTCGGAGGTGGCACAGACCAGCACCGCGCGGGCACGCAGTTCGTCGTCGAGTTCGTGATCGAGGAATTCGCGCAGCTCGCGCCCGCGCTCGCCGATCAGGCCGAACACGATGACGTCGCACTCGACATTGCGGGCGATCTCGGCCAGCAGCGTGGTCTTGCCGCAACCGGCACCAGCGAACAAACCCACGCGCTGGCCTTCGCCGAGGGTGAGCGGTCCGTCGATCGCCCTAACGCCGGTGGTCAGCGCGTGCTGGATGCGCGGCCGAGCGGTGGGCGCAGGCGCTTCGCCGATCACCACCGAGGCGTGCAGCACCGACGCATCGGCGAACGCCCCGACACCGCCGTCGAGCAGTGGCCGGCCAAAGCCATCGAGCACCTGGCCCAGCAACTGCGGCCCCACCTGCACCCGGTGCGGCATGCCCAGCGGCTGCACCGCCGCGCCAACGCGCACGCCTTCCAGGCCACCGAGCGCACTGAGCAAGGCGTCGTGCTGGTCGAAGCCAACGATCTCGGCCAGCAGCGGCTCACGAGCATCGCGCTCGACCTGGCACAGATCGCCGATCTGCGCCTGGGGCAGGCGGCATTGCAGCAGGATGCCGTTGACCCGTTGCACCCGTCCGCGCACCGCCACCGGCGAAAAGCGCTGCAGGCGTGCGTACTGGTCCGTTTCCCAGGCCTGCAGACGGGCCGCTGCGGCGTGTGTCATCACCAGGTGACCTCGTAGCGCTGGTCGCCTTCGAAGGTCACTTTGTCGTTGCCGATGGCGGTCAGGCGCAAGCCATCGATCTGGTCACCGAGAAACAGCCGGCGACCGTCGGAGGTGACCACGTGGCCACGCTTGCCACCGACGATCTGGGCGATCTGGAACGGCAACTGCGTGAGGTGCTCCTGCACCTTGGCCAGCACCTCGACCGAGGGTTGATAGCGGTCGTTGAAGCGCTGTAACAAGCGCTCGACCACCGCCAGGCGCTGGCGCGGCAACTCGCCCACCAGCACCAGGCGATCGCCCTGCGACTCGACCCGTACCTGGGTGGCCAGGTCACGCTCCTGGAGCATGCGCTCCAGTTGCAGACGCACCGTCGCCACGCTGTCCAGCGCCACCTTGCTGCGCGTGAGCGGCGGCGTCGGGCTCGCGGCCACGGGCGGGGTCGGTTGACTGGTGAAGGCCCAGGCACTGGAGGCCACGGTAATCACCGCCGCCGCGATGGCCAAGCGCCTGGACCACGAGGGCCGCGCCGCCGCTTTCGGGCTGAGCGCACTGCCCGCCGCCGACGCAGCACTGTCCAGCGCCTCCGGCGGCCACGGCTGGTCGGCCGAGGCGAGGCACAGCCAGATGCCGGCGACGGCGAACGGCACATCGACCGGCAGCGCCTGCGCCAGCGCCCAAGGTTGGCCCTGGGCGTCGCACACCGCGCCGTCCAGCGGTTCCAGCCGCCACTGCTGATCGCGGCGTTGCAGGCGCACGTGGCGGGTGCAGATGCCAGGATCGTAGAGCGCCAGATCGGCCTCCTCGGCCGCCCCCACGACCCATTCGTCGCCCACCAGGGGCAACGCCGCACCCCGGTGCAGACCACTTAAAACGCGCAGCTCGAACATGGCCAATTTCCTCACCTGTTATCGGCAGGCCGCCCGCAAGCGCCTGCCTTCGTTGTATGCAATGGTCCCGTGACGCGACTGGCCCTCAGGCGGCCGCTTCCACCTGCAAGTGATCCTGCTCCAGGTCGAAACGGCCCAGGACGTTGACCTGGGCGTTGCTGTGCAGCTCGCTGTAGGCGAGCACCGGGACGTGGTTGAATTCGTCGCGCAACAAGTCGCGCAGCGGCGCGCGCAGGTCCTGGGCCACCAGCAGCACGGCCACGCGCTTGGCGCGCAGGGGGAAGCCTTCGCGCAGTTGCAGCACCAATGCCCGGGTGTGCCCGCTTTCCAGGGCGAAGAAGGTTTCCGTCTGGGTCTGGCGCAGCGCCTCGCGCAGCAGCGTTTCGCTTTCCGGGGTCAACAGCCAGGCATGCAGGCCCTCGGCGTCGCGGTACTGGTGATAGATCTGCGACTTCAGGGCGATGCGGGCGTAGTCGGTCAGGGCGCCGACGTCGCGTTCGTGTTGCCCGTGCTCGATCAGCGACTCGGCGATCAGACGCACCGCCCGCAGCGGCACGCCCTCCCCAGCCAGGCGTTGCAGCACGGCGGCGAAGCGCGCCAAGGGCATGGTCCGCTGCAACTCCTGCACCAGCTCTGGCTGGCCCGCTTCGAGCCAGCTGAGGATCGACTTGCTTTCCTGCAAGCCCAGGAACTGCGGGCCGGTGGCGAACATGGCGCGGCTCATGCGCTCCACCAGCAGTTCGCTGGCCGATACCGCTTCCACCTGCTCGTGCGCCAGCAGCGGATCGTCGGGCAGCAACCACAGCCACTGCTGCTCGTCGCGCACCTCGCTGCCCACCTGCGCCTGGCGCGGCTCGAACGGCAGCGGCCCGCGCGCCACGGCCACGCGCTCGCCGAAGGTGGCGCGCAACATCGGCACCTCGTGCACGCAGAAACGACACTCGTCGTCCTCCAGCAGCGCGCTGTATTCGATCTCGAAGGGCGGCAAGGTCAGGCCGAACCCGGCCACCAGGCCATTGCGTTTCTTGCGCAGGGTCTGGATCGCCTCGTCGGTGGCCGGGTGCCCCTGCATGGCCACGGAGAACTGCAACAGGTAGGCGCGGGTCGGGTCGAAGCTGCGCAGGTCCTCGGCACCGTTGTCCTCGGGCGCCACCGCCGTGGGCGCGTCGTCGCCCTGGCGCGCCTGCCGGGCGCGGGCATACAGCTGGACGACCCCGGCGCTGCCGGTGATCAGGGCGATGACGATGAACACCAGCGTCGGCATGCCGGGCAGCGCAGCGAAGCCCAGCATGCCCACCGAGGCGATCACCCAGGCCTTGGGCTCGGCGGTCAACTGGCTGGCGATCTCCTTGCCGATGCTGCTGCCGGCCGGCTGCCCCTCCGGCGACACACGGGTGATGATCATGCCGGCGGTGAGGGAAATCAGCAGTGCAGGAATCTGCGCGATGAGGCCGTCGCCGATGGTCAGCACCGAATACAGGTGCATCGATTCGGCGGCGCCCATGTCGTGCTGCATCATGCCCACGGAGAAGCCGCCGATCAGGTTGATCACCACGATCACCAGGCCGGCGATGGCGTCGCCCTTGACGAACTTCATCGCCCCGTCCATCGCGCCGAACAGCTGGCTTTCCTTGTTCAGCTCTTCGCGGCGGCGACGGGCTTCGCTGACATCGATGAGGTTGGCGCGCAGGTCGCTGTCGATGGACATCTGCTTGCCCGGCAACGCGTCCAGGGTAAAACGGGCGGCCACCTCGGCCACGCGCTCGGAGCCTTTGGTGATGACCAGGAAGTTGACCACGGTGAGGATCAGGAAGATCACCAGGCCCACGGCCAGGTTGCCGCCGACCACGAAGTTGCCGAACGCCTCGACGATATGCCCGGCGTCGCCCTGGAGCAGGATCAACCGGGTGGTGGCCACAGAGAGCGCCAGACGGAACAAGGTGGTCAGCAGCAGCACGGCCGGGAACGAGGAAAAGGCCAGCGGGCGCGGCAGGTACAACGACAGCACGATCAGCAGGCAGGAGATGCAGATGTTGATGGCGATCAGCACGTCGACCACCGAGGTGGGCAACGGCAGGATCAGCATGAACACGATGCCCAGCACCACGAATGCACCGGCCACTTCGATGCGCCGCAGCGCCGCGCCCGCAGCGCGGTTCAACAGGGCGATCATGCGAACACACCTTTGATCGGGGCGGCGGTCTGTCCGCGCGTTTCGCCACGGGAACGCTCATCGAGCAGCACCAGCACCGTCTTCAGCGCACTCTGGCGGCTCTTGCCGTCGCGCCAGAGCGCCAGCGGCAGGCGCTTGAGCATGGCGTACAGGCCGTTGAGCGACACCAGTTGATCGCGCTCCTGTTCGCCACCAAGTTCGCGGCCGATGCGGCGCACTTCGGCCGCCGACACACCACTGGCCGCCATCCCGAGCAGGCGCTGCAGCAACAGCACCGCCGTGAGCTGACTGGTCGGGCAACCGTCGGCCAACTGCTCCAGCAATTGCCGGCAGCTGTGTAGCACGCTGCCCAGTTGAGTGGAGACGGCCAGGCCGATCAGCAATGCCCGCAGCTTGGCGGTGGGGCTCGACGGGGTCTGCGCGGCGATGTCGTCGGCCAGGGCGCGGCGCATCATGTCCAGGCCAGAGACGAACGCGGTTTCGCCGAACAGGCCGAGCAGCGCCTGCATCATGCTCGGCAGCGACTGCTTGAGCACCACGGTGTCGTAGTAAAGGCGGCGCACGGCCTGGCGCAACTCGGGGTCGCCGCCCGCGGCGCGCAAGGCCTCGGCGATGTTCATGCCGGCCTGGATCTGCGCGCCATATTGCTCACGCAGCCGTTGCAGGTAGTCGCGGGCGCGCTGGGCTTCGACCTTGCGCCCTTGCGCCTCGGCCTCGCGCAGCACCTGCTGCAGGATCAGGTCGGTGCGGGCCGGATCTGCGCCGCTGGCCTGCACCAGGTCTTCGAGCACCGGCTCGCCGTAGAGCAAGGCGCCGACCTGGGCGGCCATGGCGCTCAGGCTCAGCTTGCCGGGATGACCGAGCTGGTCGTACCACTCTTCCAGGCGCTCGCGCGTTTCGATCCGGGTCTGGCCCACCTCTTTACGCGCACTGCGGATACGCCGCTGGCTCAGGGCCTTGGTGCTGCGCTCCACGTGATGGCTGAAGGTCATGCCGACCTCCTCCATCGAACTGGACTGCACGGCCTGCTGCGTTGGCGCTGGCGTGCTCAGTTGCGCCAAGGCCGAAACGGCCTGGGCCAGTGGCACGGCACTGCGCATATGTCTCGGCGCTTCTACTTTCATGATGACCATGAGCGTGGTTTCGGATGCTCAGTGGGTGGCAGCACTTCGGCGTTCGGTTCCATCCTCCCCAACGGCTTTTTCCGCGCCGTTCGCCGGATGGCGATGGCGGGCATTTTTACGCGGCCGGGCGGTGCAAATTCTTGCAGTGGCACTGGGCTGGCCTGTGCAGCGGCCTGCACGAACCGTCTGCAACCGGAAAAATAAAATCGTTATTTATCAGTTGCTTATTGAGTAATTTGGGTTTGGCACAGGTTCTGCTGATAGGGCTTGTCGACATCGGATCGACGTTATGCACCTATCAGAGGGATTTACTGATGGCTTGTCTGAACTTCGCGTCAACCCAGAACACGTCCGCGCCCGGCATCACCTTCGGCGAGGAGCGCAAGCTGCGTCTGTTCATCCAGAAACGCGTGCTCAACCAGGACGACGCCGATGACCTGATCCAGCTCACGTACCTGGAGGCCTGGCGCAACCAGGAGAAATTCAAAGGGCTGGCCAAGCCGGACACCTGGCTGTGCGGCATCGCCTTGAACTTGATCCGCAACCATTTCCGCCGGTACTACGCGCAGCCGCCGCTGTGCGCCTTCGATGAAAGCGAATGCCACGAAATGAGTGACGACATCGACCTGGGCGAGCAGTGCGACCACCATCGACTGCTGGACCGCACGCTGACGGCCATGGACGCGCTGCCCAAGGAAATGCGCGAAACCCTGTTGACCGCCGTGGATACCGAGAGCAGCTACCGCGACGCCGCCGAGCGCCTGGGCGTGCCGATCGGCACCGTGCGCTCGCGCCTGTTCCGGGCCCGCGAACACCTCAAGCGCAGTGTGTTCGGGGAGGCTCGCGCATGATCGCCAACCGTTTGAACAGTCGCTCCGAGCTGCCCCCTGGGGTGCGTCGCTACACGCCCGAGGACCTGCCGACGATGACCGCGATCTTCAACGAAAGCGCTCTGGGGGGCACCAGCTCCCCCGTGCTCAGAGCGTTTTCCCTGGAGGAAATGACCTTCTTCGTCGACTGCTTCGTCAAGGAGGGCGATCCGATCTATGTGCTCGAACGCGGCGGCGAGGTGGTCGCCTGGCTGATCGTCAATCGCTTCAGTTGGGGCGCCCAGGCGTGCCGGCTGACCGGCGAGGTGTCGATCTACGTGCGCCACGACCACGTCGGCAGCGGCGTTGGCATTCGCCTCGGCCAGGCCGCGGTGGTGCTGGCCCGACGCTACGGCTTCGAGACGCTGGTGGCCTGGATCATCGAGCATAACGCGGCGAGCAAACGTGGCGTGCAAGGGCTGGGGGCCGCGCAATGGGGCCGCTTTCCTGGCATCGCCCGCTTCGCCGAGCTGCGTGCCGATGTGGTGCTCTACGGGCTGCACCTGACCTCGGAACCTTCTACTGAGTCCGATGTGCGTGTGGAGCAGGCTTGTCGGGCGGATGGCACGGGCTTGATCCGTGATCGCGCGACACCCCCGCCCCCAAGGGCAGCCAGTGCAGGACCCGACAGCCCGCGCTGAAGCCTAGTTCGAGTCACTGTCCGGCTCAATTCCTGCAATCTCGCACGCCCTCGTGGGAGCGGCCTTGTGCCGCGATTGGAGCGCGCAGCGGTCCCAGGTTTTCTGCTTCGCCGCTGCCATCCTCGGGACCGCTTCGCGGTCCAATCGCGACACAAGGCCGCTCCCACACGCAGCCGGCGCGGTGTCAGACAGATTGGGAGATCATCGAGCGCTAGAGGATGAGGGCGCAACTGTCTTGCTCAACTTCTGGCAGCTCACCGGCCCTTGTAGGAGCGGCCTTGAGTCGCGATGGAGCGCGCAGCGGTCCCAGGTTTTCTGCTTCGCCGCTGACAACGGCGTCAGGCCACCGACCAGCGCACCGGCAAGGCCTGCGGCCCGCGGAAGTTCGGCACGTAGCGCCAGCGCACGCTCTCGGGCGTGCCCTCCAGTTGCAGGCCTGGGCAGCGCCTGAGCAAGGTGTTCAAGGCGATCTCCAGCTCCTGACGCGCCAGCGAGGCGCCCAGGCAATAGTGGGCGCCTTTGCCGAACGCCAGGTGCGGGCATGCTGGGCGTGTCACATCCAGAATGTCGGGCTGGGCACACAGCGCCGGGTCGCGATTGGCCGATCCCACCACCGCCATCAACAGTTGACCGCGCTGCAAGCGTTGCCCGCCAAGCTCGGTGTCCTGGGTGACGAAGCGCACCATGGCGCGTTCCACCGACGAGTCATAGCGCAGCAATTCCTCCACCGCGTTGGCCATCGAGTCTGGCGAATCGCGCAACTGAATCAGCGTGTGCGGATGTCGCAGGAGCAAGTACACCGCATTGCCGATCATCGACGCCGTCGTTTCATGCCCGGCGACGATCAGCAGGGCGATCATGCTGCACAGCTCGCTGCTGCTGAGCACGTTGCCGTCCTCCTCGACCTCCACCAGCGCCGACACCAGGTCGTCGGTGGGCGCGGCGCGGCGCTGCTCGATCAAGGCCAGCATGTAGCTCGCGAACTCGGCGTAGCAACGCTGCAACTCGCTCAGGTCATGCCCGACCTGCTGGACGATGAGCTGGGACCAGCGGCGGAAATCGTCCCGGTCCTGGGCCGGGACACCGAGCAGTTCGGCGATCACGATGATCGACAGGGGAAACGCGTACTGGCTCACCACATCCAGACGCCCGCTCGGCCCGGCCTGGTCCAGCAAGCGCTCGGCAATCTGCTCGATGCGCGGGCGCATGGCGTTGACCGCCTTGAGCGTGAAGGCTTTGTTCACCAAGCGACGCAGACGCCGGTGGCGCTCCCCGTCACGGTTGAGCATGTGGTCGTTGAGAAAGGCGATGGACTGATCGCCGCCCATCATCGCCGCGAACTGCGGGCTGATGCGGGCCGGATCACGGGCGAAGCGTTCGCTGTCGAGCAGCACCGTTTCCACGTCTTGCGCGCCGGTGACGTACCAGATCGGCAACTGCCCCGGCGGCTGGCTGAGGAACACCGGCGCGGCCTCGCGCAGCGTCGCGTAGTGCTGGTAGGCCGCGCTGCGGAAGGCATCGCTGTTGAAGTCGAGGGTACAGGCGTTGGCCATGGACAAGCTCCGGGGACAAGGGGGTTGTCCCTGAGTGGCCGGGTGCACGGAAAAGATCCCTCGCCGGGTTCTCGAACAGGCCTCTGAACCGATTCGACCGCCCCGCTCACTCAAGGATGACCTTTGCCGATCTGTGGAGCTGACATGACGCACGCACCCGTAGTCCATGGCCATTGCGACCCGCGCTTCGAGCCGGTCAGGGCGGCCTTCATCGCCCTGATGCACAGCCCGTTCGAGCGCGGCGCCGCCCTGTGCCTGCAAGTCGACGGCGAGACCGTCATCGATCTCTGGGCCGGCCTGGCCGGGCCGGAACCGGAGCGCCTGTGGCAACAGGACACCCTGCTCAATCTGTTCTCCTGCACCAAGCCCTTCACGGCGGTGGCCATCATGCAACTGGTGGGCGAAGGCCGACTGGACCTCGATGCCCCGCTCTGCCAGTACTGGCCGTCGTTCGCCGACGCGGGCAAGGCCTCGATCACCCTGCGCCAGGTGCTGTGCCACCGCGCCGGGCTGCCGGCCATCCGCACGCCCTTGGCGCCACAGACCCTGTACGACTGGGACACCATGGCGCAGCTGATCGCCGGGGAACGGCCCTGGGCCAGCGCCGGCAAACGGCAGACCTATTCGCCCTTGCTGTTCGGTTGGATCCTGGGCGAGCTGCTGCGCCGGGTAGACGGCGTATCGCCCGCCCAGAGCATTTGCAGCCGCGTGGCCGAGCCCCTGGGGCTGGACTTCCACCTCGGCCTGGACGAGGCGACCATGGCGCGCTGCGCGTACATGGCGCGGACTCGCGAGGATATCTGCGACGAGGCCTTCGCCCGCGTGCTGCAGGATGTGCTCAACGCACCCACGACCATGAGCGCGCTGGCCTTCGCCAACCCGCCGATGCTGCTGGGGCGCAGCAACGAACCGGGCTGGAAGCGCATGACCCAGCCGGCGGCCAATGGCCACGGCAATGCCCGCAGCCTGGCGACCTTCTACGCCGGCCTGCTCGACGGCCGCTTGCTGGAATCGCCGATGCTCAATGAAATGCTGCGCGAGCACAGCGCCGAGTACGACCCCACGCTGCAGACACCGGCGCGCTTCGGCCTGGGCGTGATGCTCGACCAGCCCCAGGTGACCAATGGCAGCTATGGCATGGGCCGCGAGGCGTTCGGGCACATGGGCGCCGGTGGCACCGTCGGTTTCGCCGACCCGGAGCGCGGTGTGTCGTTTGGCTTCGCCTGCAATACCATCGGCTCGTACGTGTTGATGGACCCGCGTGGCCGACACCTGGCCAGCGTCGCGGCGGCCTGTCTATAGCGTCGGCTCGTCGGCCTGCGCGACCTGCGGGCCGACCGGGACACGCTCGGTCGTGACCCTCCCGGGCGCTTCGCGGTTTGGCACACCGGGTTGCGCGGCCCTGGCGATCAAGTCCGGCTGCGCGGTCAATCGACCTGACGCGGCCATGGGCAGCAGCACGCGTCCACTGGCCCGCCCGCGCTCGGTCGGGTTGAGCATGCGCAGTTCGCGCTCGTGCACACCGGACAGTTGCGCCAGGTGCGCCAGGTCCACCGGTTGCGCCAGGGCGAGCATCTGGAAGTACGGCTGATCGGCGATGGGCTCCAGGTCGATGTCGTAGTCCGCAGGGGCATTGACCAACTGCGACAGCGCCAGCAACCGCGGCACATAGTTCTGCGTCTCGCCAGGCAGCGCCAGGTCCCAGTAACCGGTCGCCAGGCCACGGGCGCGATTGCGCTCGATGGCCTGGCGCACGCGCCCTTCGCCTGCGTTATAGGCGGCCAGGGCCAGCAGCCAGTCGCCCTCGAAGTAGTCATGCAGGTAGGACAGGTAATCCAGGGCGGCGCGGGTGGAGGCTGGAATATCCCGACGCTCGTCGTAGCCCGCCCGCTGCTCCAGTCGATAGCGCCGTCCCGTGGCCGGGATGAATTGCCACAGGCCCATGGCCTGGGCGGGCGATTGCGCATTGGGGTTGAAGCCGCTCTCGATGGCGGGCAACAGCGCCAACTCCAGCGGCATGTTGCGCTTGCTCAGTTCGCCGACGATGAAGTGCAGGTAGCGGCTGCCGGCGCGCCCGGTCTGGGTGAGAAACCCCGGACGCTCGATCAGCCAGCGGCGCTGCGCATCGACCCGCGCCACGCCATCGGTTTCGGGCTGCAGCGAAAAACCCTGGCGCATGCGTGCCCACAGGCTGCCGTCGCTGTGCGGCGAGCGTTGCGCGATGTGCACCAGAGTGTCGGTCGGCGCGGGCGTGCGCCAGCGTAGCTGGGAGCGGTAGGGCTCGTTGGCGAACCGGTCGCCGATGGTCAGCTGCGGTTCGAGGTGCTGGCAGCCGTACAGCACAGTCGCCATGGCCAGCAGGGAAAGCCCTGTGCAGACCGAGCGCGGTGAAGGTGAACGGGACATGGGCGGTCAACCTTGAATGAGGTGGCGCCCATGGGTGGCCGAGAGCGGCCCGGCGGTTCCCCACCTGGCGACGCGACGAAGTGCCCGGAACCGAAAGCTCGCAGGGGTCACTCACCAGCAGCAGGTGCCTCCCGCGCCTGCCTGACGACACGAGGTCACTCATGGCGGCACCTTCCTATTGCAGGCTGATCGATCAGCTCTGTGCATTGACGATGATTCCCAGTCCATCCGCGTTCTATGAACACGCCAACCTGTCGGTCAAGGCGGTCGACTTTTCCCTGAAGCACACCCCCAGCGTGGGCGAGGGTGACGTGTTCATCTACGCCAGCTTCGGAGCGCTGCCCACCGCCCACCGCGAAGCGGTGCTGCAACGGCTGCTGGAAACCAACCTGTACCTGCTCAGCGGGCCGTTCTGCCCGTCCCTGGCCTACAACAGCGACAACCAGGAGGTGACGCTGATCGGCCACGTGCCGCTGGAAACCCTGACCGCCGAACACCTGCTCGGCCTGATGGGCGGTATCGCCGACATGGCGCTGAACTGGCGCAACGGCTACTTCCTGGACGGCCAACAGGCCGCGCCACCGGCCAACGCTGCCCAGGCGCCGAAAACCGGCAGACGCCCAGCAGGCTTCACCCACGCGTTGTCGAACTAGGAGAGACACCATGGCAGATTTATCCGTAGGCCAGAGCCTGGCGGTCCAGCGCCAGCAACAGGACGATGCGATCACCACGGCCCCGCCCATTCGGGATGTAACCACCTCCTCCAGAGCATTGGTGCCCTTTCATCTCGGCGCACTGACGCGCGCGCCGTCGCAAGCGCTGCAGAGCAAGCGAAACGAACTTCATCCTGTGATCGCCTCGCTGACCGAGCAGAGCCTGGCCAACACGCCACTGGCCTTTGCCCATCAACGCATGAAGCTCGAAGGCATGGCGCTGGAGGTGGTCGCAGATACCAGTTACCAGAACCTGCACCGGGAGCTGGCCGAGATGGGCGGCCGGCCGCATCCGATGTTGTCGGGCCACGATGAAGCCCGGGCCTTCAGCCAAGACTTCACCGCCTTCCTGCTCAAACCTCAGGAGCAACGAGACCAGGACGGTGGTTTCACGGCGGTCTGGGATGCCCACTGCGCGCGAGTAGGCGACACCCTGGGGGCCTACCACACGTTGTGCGAGGACGTGATAAAGCACAATGACAACCCCGCCGACCTGCCGCACTTGACCCGCAGTCACGAGGCGTTTCGGGGCTACGCCAAAGGGGTGGTCCAAGACATGAGCGAGGACATGCCCAAGCGCCTTGGCACCTTCCTCACAAGCCGTATCGAGCACGCGCAGACGACGGCGAACGACCCGACGCTGCGCAAGCAAACGCGAGACGACGCGCGCTACGAACTAAACCAACTGCAGGCCGTGCGCACGGAACTGCAAGGGTTCATCAGCAAAAAGGATGAAGACCAGCCCAAGGCTTCGACTCCACTCGCCCAGGCGACCAAGGCCAACGAGGGCCTGGATAATGCCCTGAAGAACGTCGCACGCGAAGATACGATCAAAGACCTCAAGGCCCACTCCGGCCTGCTCATCGGTGCGGCCGTGTTTCTCGGCGCGGGAATCCCCCAGGGCGTCGCGTCAGCGGGGCACTTCGGCGCCAGCACGTCGGCAATCGATGAACGAATGGCCAATGAGCCCTTCATCAACCACACCGCGGCCACCTCGGCGGTGCTGGGCGGTTCACACAAGCTCATCAGCGACGGCATCCGTCCATTCGTCCAGGCGTCGGTCGACAAAACCATTGGCAGAACCATGGTCAAGGTCGATCCAATGTCCGTGTACCCCACGCCATTGAAAGACATCAGCGTAGATGGGCGACGCGTCGCCAACCCCGATTTCGCCCGCCAGGACACCACCCGGGCAGACCAGCGCAAGGACTTCAAGCGCCTGCAGAACGCCAACAATTTCGGCACCATGAGTGGCGATTTCGCCGGGTACCTGGCCTTCGGCACCGCCCATGCCCTGCGTGAGCTGTTGAATCAATACACCTCGCTGAACACGACAGGCATCGGCGCACGCTCGCTCGCATCGGCCGCAGGCGGCACGTTCATGGCCGGCGGCCAGGCGGTGGCGAAATACGCCCAGACCCATGGCGACGAACGCATTCCCACCTATCGAGTGACCCAGCAGACCAAGGACTGGGGCAAGGTGATGCCCGAAACGCTGCGCGATGTACTGGGCAAACTCAACCCACTGGACATGGCCAACTTGAGCGACCTGATCAACCGGATCGTCGGCGCGTTCCCTGGGATCGAGATGCGCACGGGGGTCGGGGATGCCGCCCTTGCGCAATTGAAATCAGCCGCAGCAGCGATTGTCGACGCGACGGGCATGACCCAGAAACCCGGCGACCTGGAAAAGATGGTGATGGTGATCAGCACCTTGGTTTCCTCGGGCCTGACGCTGCACCCCTTCTTCGCCAACAGTGTGGCGGCGCCGCTGGAGAACAAGGCCCTGCACGGTGAAGACAAGCTCGCCTCACGGGCCAGCGTTCCGGTGCAGAACATTCTCCATCCAGACCGCGACTCGCTTCCCCACACCCAGCCAGCCGGCGTGCGGCGCACGCTGGAGAATGCTTACCACGTGAGCCGCGGCGTGAGTCAGCTCGGTCCGCAAAGCGTCGTGGCGGGGATCAACGTGGTCAGCGATGCAATCAAGGACAAGGTGTCAGGCTCGAAAAAAACGGCCACTCCCGACCCGATCGAGCTGGCAGAACGCGGTCAGGCCACTACTCAAGGCACGCCCGCTGACGAAGGACAAAGCAGCACCCGTCCTACCTGATGAAACCGTCGCGCCGTCCCTGCCGGGTGGCGCGACACTTCTCGATCAAACGGTCACACAATCGCGGTGGCTCTACCTGGAGCGAGCAGGTATAACGGCGAACCGAAATGGCGGCGGCATGGTCTGATTGCAGGCCGACGCTGATCGGCCAGGTTCCCGTTGTCCTCTTTCCGGAGATTCCCATGCGCATCCCTTCCCGCATCATCGGCGGCGCCCTCATCGCGGCGCTGCTGACTCAAATGACGGCGTGCGGCACCATCATTTATCCCGACCGTCGTGGCCAGATCGAAGGCAAGATCGACCCGGTGGTCGCGGTCATGGACGCCATCGGCATCCTGTTCTGGGTGCTGCCCGGCCTGATCGCCTTCGGCGTCGACTTCGCCACCGGCGCCATCTACTACCCCGGCGGCAAGACCGCGCAGATCGACCCGGCCAAACTCAAGCCCGCCGTCGATGCCCAGGGTAATGTCGACAAGCTCAAGCTGCAGGCCATCCTCGAAAGCGAGCTGGGCCAGCGCCTGCCGCTGGACGACCCGCGCCTGATCCAGCACCGCGGCAGCGTCGAGCAACTGGCCGCCTTCGGCCTGGTGCCCGCCGCCTGATCCCTTCCCGTCCGAGGCCTGTCCATGACCACCAACGCCGAACATCAACGCCTGCTGCGCCTGGTCACCCGCGCCTCGCTGTCGGTGGCCAGTATCCTGGTCCTGGCCAAGGCCGTGGCCTGGTGGATGAGCGGCTCGGTGAGCCTGCTAGCCGGCCTCACCGACTCCATGCTCGATGCCGTGGCCTCGTTCCTCAACTTGCTGGCGGTGCATTACGCCTTGCGCCCGGCCGACGACGACCACCGCTTCGGCCATGGCAAGGCCGAAGCACTGGCCGGCATGGCTCAGGCGCTGTTCATCGCGGTCAGTGCCGTGCTCATCGGCCTGCAGGCGGTAGAACGCCTGCAATCGCCGCAGCCGCTGGGCGATACCGGTGCTGGCATTGCGGTGATGCTGCTGTCGCTGGTGCTGACCGTGGCGCTGCTGGCCTTTCAGCGCAAAGTCATCCGCGTCACCGGCTCCACGGCGGTGCGTGCTGATTCGCTGCATTATCGGTCCGACTTGCTGCTCAACAGCAGCATTCTGCTGGCCCTGCTGCTGGCACGCTTCGGCTGGCCGCAGTTGGATGCGATCTTCGGCCTGGCCATTGCGCTGTACATCCTCTGGAGCGCGGTGCAGATCGCCCGCGAGAGCACCTCGATCCTGATGGACCAGGAGTTGCCCGGCGAGGTGGTCGAGCGCATGCAGGCGCTGGCGCTGGCGATCCCCGGTGTGCAGGGCGTGCATGACCTGCGCACGCGCATGTCGGGCAGTCACTGGTTCGTGCAACTGCACCTGGAACTGCCCGGCGAGCTGCCGCTGCACGAGGCGCACGCGCTATGCGTGCAAGCCTCGGCGGCGATCCGCGAGGGTTATCCGCGAGCCGATGTGATGGTGCATGCCGACCCGGTGTAACGCCGCGCGCTTCAGTTGACGCTGTAACCCCGTCCGCTCAGGCACGCCGCCAGCGAGCGGCGATAGTCATTAGCCACACCGGGCGGCGGGGCGCTGCTGGCCGTGGCCGGGTCGAAGCCGGACTGGCTGACCGCCCAGCGATGACAGTGGTAGCGGTCCTGCTCCTGCTGCTGCGGGCCTTGGCCATTGGCCGGATAGGCGATCACGTCGTAACCGCCGCCGGGCTGGGGTTCCGGTGGCGGGGCGTAGGCCGGCGCCGTCGGGTTGACCACCACATAGTCCTGGCGGTCGGGCTGGTACTGGTAGTAGGTGTCGGCGACCAGGAAATACAACAGCCCACTGAGCCAGACTTCCTGGGCGTAGGACGGCAGCGCGTCGACCCTCAGGCCATACGGCGGGCGCACCACGATGTAGTCGCCGCCGTGGGGGCGATACCAGTAGCCGCCGGAATAGTAGTAGTCCTGACCGCGATACGGCACTCGCCGGTAGCGGTCGGGGAAGCGATCGGTGGTGTAGCCGGGACGGTACTGTGGGCCCGGCCCCCAGCCATCGCCATGGCCGTCGGGCCTGCCGTGCCAGTCGCCGCCGGGGCGTTGGCCTGGACCGCCGGCTTCCCAGCGACGGTAATCGCCGGGGCGGCGCGGAATATCCTGGTAGTAACCAGGACGCGGCGGTTCGGTCTGGCGCACTTCGTCGCGCGAGTTCAGGGGCGAACTGGGCACGCCCGGCCCATTGGGATCGGGCGGAGCAGGCCTGCCGGGCGCGTCGCCCGGTCCGATGGCCAGTGCGCCCAGGCTGATGCCCATGCCCAGCACCCCGATTACCGCCCACTGCCCGATGCGCGACCTCATATGATTCCTCTCGCTAGCGCTGCTGCTTTGTGCGCGCAGTCTAACCCGCCGCGCAGGTGAGGTTCAGACAATAAAAAAGGGAGGCCAGTCGGCCTCCCCTCGGGAATTGTCGTCCGTGCTCGACGCTTGTGGCGTCGGCTCACCTCGCCAGGTCTTCTGGACCCTGCGCAGCCCGGGGGCCAGTTGATCCGATGGGATGGCTGGCCGCGACCGCCCGCTTGAGGCGCGTCGCTGTGGACATGAGTCCGGGCAGTGATTCTGTGGGTAACGATAGAGGATCGGCACCGGCACAGGATTGCGAAGATTGCGGTGATAAATAGCACTTGCGCAATTTTTCACTCAGGATCGATAATTCGCCGCAATCCGAACAGAAAAGGCATTGTCCATGAGCAAGCTTGACCGCTACGACCTGAGCATCCTCGCCGAATTGCAGCGTGACGCCCGCATTTCCAACCAGGAACTGGCCGAGCGCATCGGCTTGTCGCCCTCGCCCTGCTCGCGACGGGTCAAGCAGCTCGAAGACGATGGCTATATCTCGCGCCAGGTGGCGCTGCTCGATCGCAAGAAGCTCGGCTTGAGCCTCACCGCCTACGTGTTGATCGGCATGGATCGCCACACCCCCGAGCGCTTCGAGACCTTCGAAGCCGCCATCCGCAGCCTGCCCCAAGTCCTGGAATGCAGCCTGGTCACCGGCATGGACGCGGACTATCAGCTCAAAGTGGTGGTCCCGGACATGGACCATTACCAGAAGCTGCTGCTGGGCAGCCTGACCCGTATCGAAGGCGTCACCAGCGTGCGCTCGAGCTTCGTGCTCAACCAGGTACTGGCCAGTACCGAGATGCCATTGACCCACCTGCGTTGAATCCTGCCGAGGGCGGCGTATGATCGGGCGCTCTGACTGACAGGAGCCGGACGATGGACCCCGCGGTATTCGAAGAATGGATGATGATCGTGCTGGTCAGCATGCTGATCGGCTTCATGGGCTTCATCGTCTGGGACCTGGCGAAGAAGTCCAAGGCCGGACGCTTCGGGACGCTGATCCTGTTCTTCGTGCTCGGCCTCGGGGTGATGGCGTTCATCATCAAGAGCGTGGTGGTGGGCTTCATCGAAGGCGTGTAGTACCTGGAGCGGGCCTGCCAGCGAGCCGCGCGCCTACAGCTTCGCCGGCACCTCGCGCCAACACCCCTGCTCCAACCCATCCAGCGTCCAGTCGCCGATGCGCACTCGCACCAGGCGCAAAGTGGGCAACCCCACCGCTGCCGTCATCCGCCGTACCTGACGGTTGCGGCCTTCGCGAATCACCAGCTCCAGCCACGCCGTCGGCACGCTCTTGCGAAAGCGCACCGGCGGGTTGCGCGGCCACAGCGTCGGCTCGTCCAGCGGGCGGGCCTCGGCGGGCAGGGTCATACCGTCGTTGAGTTCCACGCCTTGGCGCAGACGCTGCAGCTGCTCGGCGCTCGGCTCACCTTCCACCTGCACCCAGTACGTCTTGGGCAACTTGTGCCGAGGATCGGCGATGCGCGCTTGCAACTGGCCGTCGTTGGTCAGCAGCAGCAGACCCTCGCTGTCGCGGTCCAGCCGCCCAGCCGGATAGATACCGGGGAGGTCGATGAAGTCCTTGAGCGTGGCGCGCCCCTGGTCGTCGCTGAACTGGGTGAGCACGTCGAACGGCTTGTTGAACAGGATCAGGCGCGGTTCGGCCGGTGGCGCCTTGGGCGGGCGCCGGGGGCCGGTAGGACGCGCCGCCGGGCGGCGCGGTTTGGAGCGGGGAGGCAGGGGCATGGGTCCTCAGCGGAACGGCGGCTCGTCGAAACTGCGCAGTTTACGCGAGTGCAGCGTGTCCAGCTCGGTGCGCAGCAGGTCGAGGGCGGCGATGCCGATCTTCAGGTGCTGGCTGACGGCGCGGTTGTAGAACGCATTGGCCGAGCCCGGCAGCTTGATCTCGCTGTGCAGCGGCTTGTCGGAGACGCACAGCAAGGTGCCGTAAGGCACCCGCAGTCGATAACCCTGGGCGGCGATGGTGCCGCTTTCCATGTCCACCGCCACGGCGCGCGACAGGTTGATCAATGGCCGCTCCTGGGCCCAACGCAGCTCCCAGTTGCGGTCGTCGTAGGTCAGCACGGTGCCGGTGCGCAGGCGCTTCTTCAATTGCTCGCCGCGTTCGCCAGTGACCTGCGCCGCCGCTTCCTGCAGCGCCAACTGCACCTCGGCCAGGGCCGGGATGGGAATGTTCGGCGGCACCACGCGGTCGAGAATACCGTCGCGGCGCATGTAGGCGTGGGCCAGCACGTAGTCGCCGATGGTCTGCGATTGGCGCAGGCCGCCGCAGTGGCCGATCATCAGCCAGCAGTGCGGCCGCAGCACGGCCAGATGGTCGGTGATGTTCTTGGCATTGGACGGACCAACGCCGATGTTGACCAGGGTGATGCCGTCGCCGTCGGCCGCGATCAGGTGGTAGGCCGGCATCTGGTAGCGGTGCCAGACCACGCCAGCGACCAGGGCCTGGGCTTCGCCGTTGTCCATGCCCTTTTCGATGACCACGTTGCCCGGCAGGACCATGCGCACGAAGCGCGGATCCTGGTGCAGTTGCTCCAGGCCGTGGGCAATGAATTGATCGACGTAGCGGTGGTAGTTGGTCAGCAGAATCCACGGCTGCATGTGGCGCCAGTCGCTGCCGGTGTAATGCACCAGCCGGCGCAGGGAGAAATCCGTGCGCGCAGCGTCGAACAGTGCCAGCGGCAGGGTTTCGGCGCTCTCCCAGTCGTACAGCCCGTCGGCGATGTTGTCGGTGGCGGCGGACAGGTCGGTGCTGGGGAATACCCGCGCCAGGGTGGCGGCGGTGATGCCGCTGCCGGCCAGTTCATCGCCCTGGTCGACCACATAGGGGTAGGGAATGTTCTGCTCGCTGACGCCGACTTCCACGGTCACCGTGTAGTCATGCATCAACGGGCGCAGCTGTTCGAGCAGGTAGCTGCGGAAGGCCGCCGGCTGGGTGACGGTGACGCTATAGGTGCCGGCCACCTGGACCTTGGCATAGGCGCGCGTGGTGGCGGCGACTTCGCCCTGGCTGAAGTAGGTCAGGCGAATGGCCGGGTAGCGGAACTGCGCACGCTGCGCCTCATCCGGCTCGGTGCGGTCCTTGAGGTAACGCTTCAGGGCCTGGCTGAGGGCACCGGTGGCTTGTTCATGCAGGGCCGCCAGACGGTCGACGGCCTGTTCGGGGGTATCAACGACTACAAACGCTTGGCTCACGCTGGGCTTCCTGTCTTGGACTCATGCATGCAGACCATCTTGCCTGCGATCCATTGCAAATTCATCTGTGGCAGCGGCCCAGTCGAGAAAAGCGCAACCTTCACATCGGCGTCGCCCGCTCCATCAGCGCGAGCACGTCGATGCCACGCGGCAGCGCGCCGTACACGCGACCACCGCTGCCCAGACGGCTGCCGATGAAGGCATCGCTGACCGTGGCATTGCCCGCCTCCAGCAATAGCTTGGCCTGCAGCGCCACGGCGATGTCTTCGGTCAGTTGCCGGGCGCGGTACTGGATGTCGCCGCTGTCGGCCAGCGCACCCTTGAGGTTGCCGATGTGCGCGGCCAGGCGCGGGTCGCCATGACCGTCGCCCAGCTCGACGAACAGCGCATCGAGCACGCCCGGCTCCTTGGACAGCGCCCGCAGCACGTCCAGGCACTGCACGTTGCCCGAGCCTTCCCAGGTGGAGTTGACCGGTGCCTCGCGGTACAGGCGCGGGAGGATGCTGTCCTCGACATAACCGGCGCCGCCCAGGCACTCGGCAGCCTCGTTGATCATTCCCGGCGCGCGCTTGCAGATCCAGTACTTGCCCACCGCCGTGACCAGGCGGGCAAAATGCGCCTGCTGCGGGTCGTCCAACTGGTCCAGGGCCTGACCCATGCGCAGGCTCAGGGCCAGCGCCGCCTCGCTCTCCAGCGCCAGGTCGGCGAGCACGTTCTGCATCAACGGTTGCTCGCTGAGCCGCTTGCCGCCGACCTTGCGGTGGGCGCAGTGATGCGTGGCCTGGGTCAGCGCCTGGCGCATCAAGGCACTGGAGCCGACCATGCAGTCGAAGCGGGTCATGGCGACCATCTCGATGATGGTCGGCACGCCGCGCCCTTCCTCGCCGATCATCCAGGCCAGGGCGCCGCGAAACTCCACTTCGCTGGAGGCATTGGACTGGTTGCCCAGCTTGTTTTTCAAGCGCTGGATATAGAACTGGTTGCGCTGGTCGTCCGGCCGATGGCGCGGCAGCAGGAAGCAGCTCAGGCCGCGCTCGGTCTGCGCCAGGGTAAGGAAGGCGTCGCACATCGGCGCCGAACAGAACCACTTGTGGCCGACCAGTTCATAGGCCTGCCCTGGTCCAGGCGCGCCCACGGGGTAGGCGCGGGTGGTGTTGGCGCGCACATCGGTGCCGCCCTGCTTTTCGGTCATGGCCATGCCCAGGGTCACCCCGGCTTTATGCCGGTCGCCGACATTGCGCGGGTCGTACTCGCGGGCCAGCACCTTGGGCAGCCAGTACTCGGCCAGTTCCGGTTGCAGGCGCAGCGCGGGCACCGCTGCGAAGGTCATGGTCAGCGGACAGCCGCTGCCCGCCTCGGCCTGGCTGTGCAGGTAGGTCATCGACGCGCGGGCCACATGCGCGCCAGCACGCGGTTCGGCCCACGGCAGCGAGGGCAGGCCATGCTCGATGGCGGTGCGCATCAGCTCGTGGTAGGCGGGATGGAATTCCACCAGGTCGATGCGATGACCGTAGCGGTCATGGCTGCTGAACTGCGGCGCATGCGCATTGGCCAGGAAGCCTGCGGCCATCAGCGGCCCACCGGCCAGCGCGCCATAGGCGTCGATGCGCGCGTGTGCCCAGCCCGCGCCGAAGCGGCTTGACCATTGCTGCAGCGGCAGGTCGAGACGGTACAGGTTGGCGCCGTCCAGCGAAGGGGGCTGGTTGGTGACTTCGTGGGTTTCGGCGTACTGATGCAGGTTCATCGAAGGCTCCTGGGTGCGCGGTGGCCTGGAAACCTCAGTGAAGCACTCATCGCGGGGCAGGCAAAGGGACGAAACCGCCGTTTCCGACGGGATCGCGGGCAGCGCCAGTGGCTGTCTACCTCACCGGCGAATCCGTTATGAACGCTTTGGTGGTAAGCTCGCCGACCATGAATACCTACAGCTCCCGTCCCGTTGTCCTCTGTCTTTCCGGCCACGACCCCAGTGGCGGCGCCGGTCTGCAGGCAGATATCGAAGCCCTGATCGCCCAGGGCTGTCACGCCGCACCGGCCGTGACCGCCCTGACCGTGCAGGATACCGTCGATGTGTCCGACTTCCGCGTGCTCGACCGCCAGTGGGTATTGGCGCAGGCCAATGCGGTGCTGGCCGATTCGCCCGTGGCGGCGGTCAAGCTGGGCATGCTCGGCTCGATCGAGATGGTCGACACCGTCGCCGAACTGCTCGCCGCTCACCCGCACGTGCCGTTGGTCTGCGACCCGGTGCTGCGCGCCGGTGGCGGCGGCCGACTGGGCAAGGATGAAGTGGGCTACGCCCTGCGCGAGCGCCTGCTGCCCCGGGCCACCATCGCCACGCCGAACCTGCCCGAGGCGCGCATCCTCGCCGACCTGCCGTCTGGCAGCGCCGACGACTGCGCAGAGAAACTCCTGCCGTTCTGCGAGCATCTGCTGATCACCGGCGGCCATGGCGACGAAGTAGAGATCCACAACCGTCTGTACAGCCGCAGCGGCCAGCAGCACACCTGGACCTGCCAACGCCTGCCCGGCAGCTACCACGGTTCGGGCTGCACCCTGGCCAGCGCCCTGGCCGGACGCCTGGCCCTGGGCGAGGAACTGGTCAGCGCCGTGCGCAGCGCCCTGGACTACACCTGGCGCACCCTGCGCGACGCCGAGCGACTGGGTCGCGGCCAGTACGTGCCACGGCGCCTGCCCCTGGATTTCTGCCACTGACACGAGGCCGTCCCATGAAGCTACGTGGCCTGTATGCCATCACTGACAGCCAACTGCTCGCCGGGCGCTTTCTGGCGCACGTCGAAGCGGCCCTGGAAGGCGGCGTCTGCCTGCTGCAATACCGCGACAAGGGCGACGACACCGCACGCCGCCTGCGCGAGGCCGAGGCCCTGATGAGGCTGTGCGAGCGCTACGGTACGGCGCTGATCATCAATGACGACGCCGAACTGGCGGCGCGCCTGGGCGTCGGCGTGCACCTGGGGCAGACCGACGGTCCGCTGACCCCGGCCCGTGCCCTGCTAGGGCGCCAGGCCATCATCGGCTCCACCTGCCACGCCAGCCTGGCGCTGGCCGAGCAGGCCGCCGCCGAAGGCGCCAGCTACGTGGCCTTCGGCCGCTTCTTCAATTCCCAGACCAAGCCCGGCGCTGCGGCTGCCAGCCTCGAGCTGATCGGCCAGGCCCGCGCCCAGCTCACGCTGCCGATCGCCGTGATCGGCGGCATCACCCTCGACAACGCCGCCGCGCTGGTCGCCCATGGCGCCGACCTGCTGGCGGTGATCCACGGCCTGTTCGGTGCCGACAGCGCGCAGGAAGTGACCCGCCGCGCCCGCGCCTTCAATGCTTTGTTCGCTTGCTGACTTCGAGAGACGATCCCATGTCCCGTTCCGAAACACTGTTCGCCCAAGCCCAGAAACACATTCCCGGGGGCGTCAACTCGCCCGTTCGCGCGTTCAAGAGCGTCGGCGGCACGCCGCTGTTCTTCAAGCACGCCGAAGGCGCCTATGTGGTCGATGAAGACGACAAGCGCTACGTCGACTACGTCGGTTCCTGGGGCCCGATGATCCTCGGCCACGGCCATCCGCAGGTGCTCGACGCGGTGCGCCGTCAGTTGGAGCACGGCCTGTCGTACGGCGCCCCGACCGCCATGGAAACCGAGATGGCCGACCTGGTCTGCTCGCTGGTGCCGTCGATGGAGATGGTGCGCATGGTCAGCTCCGGCACCGAAGCGACCATGAGCGCCATTCGCCTGGCCCGTGGCTACACCGGCCGCGACGCGATCATCAAGTTCGAAGGCTGCTACCACGGTCACTCCGACAGCCTGCTGGTCAAGGCCGGTTCCGGCCTGCTGACCCAGGGCGTGCCGAGCTCGGCCGGGGTGCCGGCGGACTTCGCCAAGCACACCCTGACCCTGCCCTTCAACGACCTGGCCGCCGTCGAAAAGACCCTGGCCGACGTGGGCCAGAGCGTGGCCTGCATCATCGTCGAGCCGGTGGCCGGCAACATGAACTGCGTGCCCCCGGCCGCAGGCTTCCTCGAAGGCCTGCGCAGCCTGTGCGACCAGCATGGCGTGGTGTTGATCTTCGATGAAGTGATGACCGGCTTCCGCGTCTCGCTCGGCGGCGCCCAAGGCCATTACGGCATCACGCCGGACCTCTCCACCTTCGGCAAGATCGTCGGCGGCGGCATGCCAGTCGGCTGCTTCGGCGGCAAGCGCGAGATCATGGGCTGCATCGCCCCGCTCGGCCCGGTCTACCAGGCCGGCACCCTGTCGGGCAACCCGCTGGCCATGGCCGCCGGCCTGACCACCCTGAAGCTGATCAGCCGTCCGGGCTTCCACGACGAACTGACGGCCTTCACCAGCCGCATGCTCGACGGTCTGCAGCAGCGCGCCGATGCCGCCGGCATCCCGTTCGTCACCACGCAGGCGGGTGCGATGTTCGGCCTGTACTTCAGCGGCGCCGACGACATCGTCACCTTCGACGACGTGATGGCTAGCGACGCCGAGCGCTTCAAGCGCTTCTTCCACCTGATGCTCGACGGCGGCGTGTACCTGGCGCCAAGCGCGTTCGAGGCGGGCTTCACCTCCATCGCCCACGGCGAAGCCGAGTTGAAGATCACCCTGGATGCAGCGGAAAAGGCCTTCGCGGCGCTGAAATAAACGGCATCGTCCCACTGCCTGGCGCCCTCTTCCCCAGTGGGCGTCAGGCACGATGGTCCAGGCACTGACGGCCGATGTCTTTGTGCTCAGATAAATTAGAGTAAAACTTTGTAAGGTAGGCGCTGCTTATCCCATAATGTGCCATCAACGACATTGGCCGCAGCTTTGCAGAGGTAAGTCGATCCCCATGAACCGCACCGGCCGTGCCCTGACGCTGGGCTGCCTGTTGCTTCTTCAGCCCCTGCTGGCCCTGGCAGAGGGCGGCAATTCGTTGCTGATTCCAGCGACGGGCCGCTGCACTCTCAACGCCCAGCCGCAAGACCTGGAGAACGCACTCAACGCCTGCGCGCAGAGTGCCGAGGCCGGCGATGCCCAGGCGCAGTACGAACTCGGCGAGTTCTACTACAGCGGCAACCAAGCCCCCAAGGACCTGAACAAGGCCCTGAACTGGTTCGAAAAAGCCTCGCTGCAGGGGCACGCCCAGGCCCAGTACCGCCTGGGCGGCATGTTCATGCGCGGTGAAGGGGTCCAGGCCAATCACGTCCAGGCCTACATCCTGCTCAAGATTGCCGCGGTCAACGGCGCCGAAGACGCCCTGGACCTGGCCGACGAGGTGACCGAGCAGATGTCGCGAGAAGAACTGGAACACGCTACCCAGGTACTGGGTCAGATCTTCCGCAAGTACCTGCTGGAGCTGCAGAGCGCCGAAGGCCGCACGCCGTTCTCACCACTGCCTTGAGCCGCGCGCGTGCAACCGATCTGTCGCGCAACGGTCAGATACCTCTGCCACAGTGCCCCATACCCTTGATCGTTTCAGAGCTTTCGCCACCGCCGATCAAGGGTTATTCTTCGTTTCACATCCTTCGTCGAGCGCCTTGAACCGACCTTGAACGCCCCCATACAACCCCATCGTTTCACCCTCGAACCCTTCGAGGCCCACCGTTTCGCCAACTTGTGCGGCCAGTTCGACGCGCATCTGCGCCTGATCGAACAACGCCTGGCCATCGAGATCCGCAACCGCGGCAATCAGTTCGAACTGATCGGCGAACCCAAGACCACCTCCGCCGCCGAACAACTGCTGCGCCGTCTCTACCGCGAGACCAAGGCCATCGAGCTGTCGCCGGAAACGGTCCACCTCTATCTCCAGGAATCGGCCGTGGAGAACATCGACAATCCCGCCGTCAACGAAGTCAGCGTCTCGCTGCGCACGCGCAAGGGCAACATTCGTCCGCGCGGCGCCAACCAGCAGCGCTACGTCAAGGAAATCCTGGCCAACGACATCAACTTCGGCATCGGCCCGGCCGGTACCGGCAAGACCTACCTGGCCGTGGCCTGTGCCGTCGATGCCCTGGAACGCGAGCAGGTGCGCCGTATCCTGCTGGTGCGTCCGGCGGTCGAGGCCGGCGAAAAGCTCGGCTTCCTGCCAGGCGACCTGGCACAGAAGATCGACCCCTACCTGCGCCCGCTGTACGACGCCCTGTATGAAATGCTCGGCTTCGAGCACGTGGCCAAGCTGATCGAGCGCCAGGTGATCGAGATCGCCCCGCTGGCCTACATGCGCGGCCGCACGCTGAACAACAGCTTCATCATCCTCGACGAAAGCCAGAACACCACCCTGGAACAGATGAAGATGTTCCTCACCCGTATCGGCTTCGGCTCCACGGCAGTGATCACCGGTGACATCACCCAGGTCGACCTGCCGCGTGGCACCAAGTCGGGCCTGGCCCACGTCATCGACGTGCTCAAGGATGTACCCGGCATCAGCTTCACGCACTTCCAGCCCAAGGACGTGGTACGTCACCCACTGGTGCAGCGCATCGTCGAAGCCTACGACCGTTTCGAGGCCGCTCAGGCCAAGCCCGAGGCGCGCGGCAACGATGCTTGAACTCGACCTGCAACGGGCCACCGAGGCGGCGGCGCCAGACGACGCCGCCTTCCGCCGCTGGTGCGAACTGGCCCTGCGCCAGCGCAGCGCCGACTCGGAAATGACCATTCGCCTGGTCGAGGAAGACGAAGGCCGTGCGCTCAATCACACCTACCGGCACAAGGACTACGCAACCAACGTGTTGTCCTTCCCGGCTGACGTGCCCGACGAACTGCTGGATATTCCCTTGCTCGGCGACCTGGTCATCTGCGTACCCGTCGTCGAGCGCGAGGCCGCCGAACAAGGCAAGTCGCTGGAGGCGCACTGGGCGCACCTGGTGATCCACGGCTGCCTGCACCTGCTGGGCTACGACCACATCGACGACGATGAGGCCGAGGAAATGGAAGCGCTGGAACGCCAATTGCTGGCCGAACTGGGTCATCCCGACCCCTACGCCGACGACGACACCGATTCAATCACCCACTGACCATTGCAAGGACCACGAGTACACCGCCATGAGCGAAGATCGATCGAGCAACGGGCAAAAGTCTTGGCTGGGTAAGCTGACCCAGGCTTTTGCCCATGAGCCGAAAAACCGCCAGGAGCTTCTCGAGCTGCTGCGCGAAGCCCATCAGAACAAGCTGCTCGACAGCGAAGCGCTGACCATCGTCGAAGGCGCCATCCAGGTCGCCGACCTGCAGGTGCGCGACATCATGGTGCCGCGCTCGCAGATGATCAGCATCAAGGCCAGCCAGTCGCCTCGCGAATTCCTGCCGGCGGTGATCGACGCCGCGCACTCGCGCTACCCGGTGATCGGCGAGAGCCATGACGATGTGCTCGGCATCCTGCTGGCCAAGGACCTGCTGCCGCTGATCCTCAAGGAGAACGGCGACAGCTTCAACATCAAGGACCTGCTGCGTCCGGCCACCTTCGTGCCCGAGTCCAAGCGGCTGAACGTGCTCCTGCGCGAATTCCGCGCCAACCACAACCACATGGCCGTGGTCATCGACGAATACGGCGGCGTGGCCGGGCTGGTCACCATCGAGGACGTGCTCGAACAGATCGTCGGCGACATCGAGGACGAGCACGACGTCGAGGAAGACAGCTACATCAAGCCGCTGCCCAGCGGCGACTTCCTGGTCAAGGCCCTGACCCCCATCGAGAACTTCAATGCGTTCTTCGACAGCGCGTTCTCGGACGATGAGTTCGACACCGTCGGCGGTCTGGTCATGAGCGCCTTCGGCCACCTGCCCAAGCGCAACGAGACCACTGAAATCGGCGCCTACCGCTTCCGCATTCTCAACGCCGACAGCCGCCGCGTGCACCTGCTGCGCCTGACCCCGATCACCCGTTAAGGACGACCATGCGCTGGATCACCCGCCCCGGCTGGCCCGGTAACCTGCTGGCCTTGGTGGCCGGCGCCTCCACGTCGCTGGCCCTGGCGCCGTTCGATCTGTGGCCGATCGCGCTGCTGTCGATCATGCTGTTCTACCTCGGCCTGCGCGAGCTCAGCCCGCGCCAGGCACTGGGGCGCGGCTGGTGCTACGGCTTCGGCCTGTATGGCGCCGGCACCAGCTGGATCTACGTCAGCATCAACACTTACGGCGGTGCCTCGCCGCTGCTGGCCACCCTGCTGCTGGTGGCGTTCTTCGCCGCCATCGCCTGGTTCTTCGCCCTGCCAGCCTGGCTCTGGGCGCGCTGGCTGCGCCGCACCGAGGCGCCGCTGGCCGATGCCTTGTGCTTCGCCGCCTTGTGGCTGTTGCAGGAAGCCTTCCGCGGCTGGTTCCTCACTGGCTTCCCCTGGCTCTACGCCGGCTACAGCCAACTCGACGGCCCGCTGGCCGGCCTGGCACCGCTGGGCGGCGTGTGGCTGATCTCCTTTGCCCTGGCGCTGTCGGCAGCATTGCTGTGCAACCTGTCGCGCCTGCGCACACGCCCTTCGTTCTTCGCTGTCGGCGCAGTGCTGCTGATAGCGCCCTGGGTGCTTGGCCTGGGCCTGAAAGGCCACGCCTGGACCCGCCCGGCCGGCGACCCGCTGAAAGTCGCCGCCGTTCAGGGCAACGTCGAGCAGGAAGTGAAATGGGACCCGGCTCACGTCAACGCGCAACTGGCGCTGTACCGAGACATGACCTTGCGTTCGCAGCCGGCCGACATCGTGGTGTGGCCGGAAACGGCGGTGCCGGTGCTCAAGGATCAGGCGCAAGGCTACATCGACATGATGGGCAGCTTCGCCGCGGACCGTCACGCGGCGCTGATCACCGGCGTACCAGTGCGTCAGGTGGTGCACCAGCAGCGCCGCTACTTCAACGGCATCACCGTCACCGGCGAAGGCGATGGCACCTACCTCAAGCAGAAGCTGGTGCCGTTCGGCGAGTACGTGCCGCTGCAAGACATGCTGCGCGGGCTGATCGAGTTCTTCAATCTGCCGATGTCCGACTTCGCCCGCGGGCCTGATGACCAGCCACTGCTCCAGGCCAAGGGCTATCAGATCGCGCCGTACATCTGCTATGAAGTGGTCTACCCCGAGTTCGCTGCAGGCCTGGCCGCGCGCAGCGACCTGCTGCTGACCATCAGCAACGACACCTGGTTCGGCACCTCGATCGGGCCGTTGCAGCACCTGCAGATGGCGCAGATGCGCGCCCTGGAGGCCGGTCGCTGGATGATCCGCGCCACCAATAACGGCGTTACCGCGCTGATCGACCCGTTCGGCAAGATCACCACGCAGATCCCGCAGTTCCAGCAGGCAATCCTGTATGGCGAGGTAGTGCCCATGCAGCAGCTCACGCCGTATCTGCAATGGCGCTCATGGCCGCTGGCGATCGTCTGCCTGCTGCTGATGGGCTGGGCGCTGCTGGCCGGGCGCATCGCCAAGACCGCGTGAGCATCGCCTATCGTCCCTGTAGAAACGGCGCTGCGCCGCCTCTACAGGGACAGCGAATCAGTAGAACAACCGATACCCCACCAGCCCGACGGCCTCATTGAGCAACTGCCCGTTCTGCCACATCGCCCGGCTCTCCGGCAGCAGCCCGGCGAATGGCCGCGCGTGATCGGCGCCAAGGAAGCCCACTGGCGCCGGCACTACCTCGAACCCGACCTGCTCGAAGCTCCAGCGCGAACGCGGCATGTGCCAGGCCTGGGTCACCACGACCACGCGCCGGATGCCCAGCGGTTGCAACACCTGGGCACTGAAGCGGGCGTTTTCCCACGTGGTGCGACTGGCCTCTTCCTTCCAAGTCACGTTCACGCCGAAATCGGCTTGCAGACGCTGCGCCATCAACTGCGCCTCGCTCGGCGGCGTGCCGTAGTGCAGTCCACCACTGGTCAACACCGGCAGGCCCGAGGCCTTGGCCAACTGCGCCGCGTAACGCATGCGCTCCAGCGCCGAAGGGCTGGGCTGATCGTCACCGCCCCAGGCCGGATCGCCACGTTCACGCCCGGCACCGAGAATGACGATGGCATCGGCGCGCCGGGACAACGTCGCCCACGCCTGCGGCGCCAGCGGCGCCTCGGTCTCCAGCACTCGGGCCGACTCCTGCACCACCAGCGGCAGGCTCATCAGCCACAACCCACCCAGTCCGAGGGCGAAACACAGCGCCGCCACCCGTGGCCGACGTCTGCGCAACCACCAGCCAGCCGCGAGCAGCAACAGCAGCAGCCCTGGCGGCATCAACCATTGTTTGATGAAGAATCGAATCGGCATGCGCACCTCCGGCAAGGCGTGCAGCCTAAAAGCAACGGGGCCGGGCAACAAGTGCCCGGCCCCGATCGCCAAGGTGGTCAAATCACCGGTGCAGGCCCACTAGCGGGCCGTTTGCTTCCTGGACCCGGACACCGACGCGGGGCGCTTTCGATCCTTGAGCCAGACGATCTTGCCGCGCCCGGCGTCTGCCGACGCACCGCTGCCAGCGCGGGCGGAGCGGTGCTCGGGAAGGCGGTCCAGATAGGCCTTGATCACCCGGAACTCCGCCGGGCTGAGGTCTCGCAGTTCCAGTTCGGCGGGTATTTCATCACGCAAGCCGGCGGATGTCCTGGCCACTTCCAAGGCCAGGCCCAGCCGGTCGATCAGGCGCTCATAGAGCTCGGGTTTGATTGCGGTTAGCTGCGACTCTCCCATCGTTCACCTCATTGAAGGTCAGAATATCTTCCCCCTCCGAACAGCTTAGCGGCGCTGCGCAAAGCAGCTGCCCGTCGCGACAAACGGAGCGCACCGCGCCAATCGCATTCAGCGTTTCCCCGAACGCGCGGCGCTCATGTATGCTAGGCCGTTCACTCTCACCGCCACCGGAGTGCCGGACGCAGCGAGGTTGCGCTGCCTGGAAACAAGGTCTCCCTCTCTCATTAAAAGTAGCCATGCACGAACAATACCAGCCCCGTGATATCGAAGCCGCCGCCCAGTCTTTCTGGGACGAGCAACAATCGTTCGCTGTGACCGAACAGCCAGGCCAGGACACCTACTACTGCCTGTCGATGTTCCCGTACCCGAGCGGCAAGCTACACATGGGCCACGTGCGCAACTACACCATCGGCGACGTGATTGCCCGCTACCAGCGCATGCTGGGCAAGAACGTCCTGCAACCGATGGGTTGGGACGCCTTTGGCATGCCGGCGGAAAACGCGGCGATGAAGAACAACGTCGCGCCGGCCAAGTGGACCTACGAAAACATCGATTACATGAAGACCCAGCTCAAGAGCCTGGGCCTGGCCATCGACTGGTCGCGTGAGGTCACCACCTGCAAGCCGGACTACTACCGCTGGGAGCAGTGGCTGTTCACCCGCCTGTTCGAAAAAGGCGTGATCTACCGCAAGAACGGGACCGTGAACTGGGACCCGGCCGACCAGACCGTGCTGGCCAACGAGCAAGTCATCGACGGCCGCGGCTGGCGTTCGGGCGCGCTGATCGAGAAGCGCGAAATCCCGATGTACTACTTCCGCATCACCGACTACGCCGACGAACTGCTGGAAAGCCTCGACGAACTGCCGGGCTGGCCCGAGCAGGTCAAGACCATGCAGCGCAACTGGATCGGCAAGTCGCGCGGCATGGAAGTGCAGTTCCCCTACGACCAGGCCAGCATCGGCCAGCCCGGTGCACTGAAAGTCTTCACCACCCGCCCCGATACCCTGATGGGCGCCACCTATGTCGCCGTCGCCGCCGAGCACCCGCTGGCCACCCAGGCCGCCCAGGGCAATCCGGCGCTGCAGGCGTTCATCGACGAGTGCAAGAGCGGCAGCGTTGCCGAGGCCGACATGGCCACCCAGGAGAAGAAGGGCATGGCCACTTCCCTGCGGGTCGAGCATCCACTGACCGGCGAGAAGCTGCCGGTATGGGTGGCCAACTACGTGCTGATGCACTACGGCGACGGCGCGGTGATGGCTGTCCCGGCACACGACGAGCGCGACTTCGAATTCGCCCGCAAGTACCAGTTGCCGGTCAAGGCAGTGGTGCGCACCAGCGCCGGTGATGACGTCGGCGCCGAATGGAACGCCGCCTACGGTGAGCACGGTGTGCTGATCAACTCCGGCGAGTTCGACGGCCTGGACTTTGCCGGCGCGTTCGACGCCATCGAAGCGGCCCTGATCCGCAAGGAACTCGGCAAATCGCGTACCCAGTTCCGCCTGCGCGACTGGGGCATCAGCCGCCAGCGCTACTGGGGCTGCCCGATCCCGATCATCCATTGCCCGTCCTGCGGCGACGTGCCCGTGCCGGAAGACCAACTGCCGGTGCGCCTGCCCGAAGACGTGGTGCCGGACGGCGCCGGCTCGCCGCTGGCGCGCCTGCCCGAGTTCTACGCGTGCACCTGCCCGAAATGCGGCAGCCCGGCCAAGCGTGAAACCGACACCATGGACACTTTCGTCGAGTCGTCCTGGTACTTCGCCCGCTACGCCTCGCCGCACTACGACCAAGGCCTGGTCGACCCGAAAGCGGCCAACCACTGGCTGCCGGTCGATCAGTACATCGGCGGTATCGAACACGCCATCCTGCACCTGCTGTACGCGCGCTTCTTCCACAAGCTGATGCGCGACGAGGGCCTGGTCACCTCCAACGAGCCGTTCAAGAACCTGCTGACCCAAGGCATGGTGGTCGCCGAGACCTACTTCCGCGTGGCCAGCAACGGTGGCAAGGACTGGTTCAATCCCGCCGACGTCGAAGTCGAGCGCGATGCCAAGGCCAAGATCATCGGCGCACGCCTGAAGACCGATGGCCTGCCGGTGGAAATCGGCGGCACCGAGAAGATGTCCAAGTCGAAGAACAATGGCGTTGACCCGCAGGCCATGATCGACGCCTACGGCGCCGACACCTGCCGCCTGTTCATGATGTTCGCCTCGCCGCCGGACATGAGCCTGGAATGGTCCGACTCCGGCGTCGAAGGCGCCAGCCGCTTCCTGCGCCGGGTCTGGCGTCTGGCCCAGGGCCATGTCGCCCAAGGTTTGCCGGGCAGCCTCGACATCGCTGCGCTGGACGATGCGCAGAAGGTCATTCGCCGCGCTATCCACGCGGCCATCAAGCAAGCGAGCATCGACGTAGGCCAGTTCCACAAGTTCAACACCGCCATCGCCCAGGTGATGACGCTGATGAACGTGCTGGAGAAGGCGCCGCAGACCACCGCGCAGGACCGTGCACTGCTGCACGAGGGCCTGGAAGCGGTGACCCTGCTGCTGGCACCGATCACGCCGCACCTCTCGCACGCCCTGTGGCAGGCGCTGGGCCATGCCCAGCCGGTCATCGATGCCGTCTGGCCAACCGTCGACGAGAGCGCCTTGGTGCAGGACAGCCTCACCCTGGTGGTGCAGGTCAACGGCAAGCTGCGCGGCCAGGTGGAAATGCCGGCCACCGCCAGCCGCGAAGACATCGAACACGCCGCCCGCAACAACGAGAACGTCCTGCGCTTCCTCGATGGCCTGACCATCCGCAAGGTCATCGTGGTACCGGGCAAGCTGGTCAACATCGTCGCCAACTGATGGCAAGCCCGCCCTGGCGACGGGGCGGGCGCAACAGGCCCAAAAGGGAGCTACACCATGATCAAACGCAATCTGCTGGTAATTGGCCTGGCCGCTGCGCTGGGCGCCTGCGGTTTCCAGCTGCGCGGTACCGGCACCAACGAACTGGCTTTCAAGGAGCTGGACCTGGGTGCGCGCAACGCCTACGGCGACACCGTCAAACAACTGCGCCAGTCGCTGCAGAGCAGCGGCGTCAAAGTCTACAGCGGGGCACCCTACAAGCTGGTGCTGACCAACGAGCAGGAATCCCAGCGCGCAGCCACCTACACCGGCGGTAGCCGCTCGGCGGAATACGAGCTGACCACCGTGCTCAACTACGTGGTGCAGGGTCATAACGACACCGTGCTGCTGGAAGACAAACTGGAAGTGCGCAAGGATTACGTCTACGACGGCAACAACATCGCCGGCTCCACCCAGGAATCCGGTCAGATCCGTAAGGAACTGCGCCGCGAACTGGTCCAGGGCATGATGGTTCGCCTGCAGCAGCTCACCCCGGCGCAACTGGCCGACCTCCAGCAAAAAGCCGACGAGCGCGCCCGCGCCGAAGCCGAAGCGTTGCGCGAAGCCCAGCGTGTGCAGGACAACACGCCCCAGCAATCGCCGATGGAAGTCCCGGCCAACTGAGGCTCAATGGGGCACCTGCGGTGCCCCTGCCCCGCCATGAAGCTTTCTCCCGCCCAACTCAACAAGCACCTGCAAGGCACGCTGGCGCCGGTCTACGTGGTCAGCGGCGACGACCCGCTGCTGTGCCAGGAGGCCGCTGACGCCATCCGTACGGCCGCGCGCCAGCAGGGCTTCGACGAACGCCAGGTGTTCAGCGCCGACGCCAATTTCGACTGGGGCAGCCTGCTGCAGGCCGGTGCCAGCCTATCCCTGTTCGCCCAGCGACGGCTGCTCGAATTGCGCATGCCGTCGGGCAAGCCTGGTGACAAGGGCGCCGCCGCGCTGATGGAGTACTGCGCCCGGCCCGCTGAAGACACCCTGCTGCTGGTCAGCCTGCCCAAGCTCGACGGCAGCGCGCAGAAGACCAAGTGGGGCAAGGCGCTGATCGACGGTGAACAGTGCCAGTTCATCCAGATCTGGCCGGTGGACGCCCAACAGTTGCCGCAGTGGATCAACCAGCGCCTGTCCCAGGCCGGCCTGTCGGCGCAGCGCGATGCGCTCGACCTGATCGCTGCGCGGGTGGAAGGCAACCTGCTGGCCGCAGCCCAGGAAATCGAGAAGCTCAAGCTGCTGGCCGACGGCAATCAGATCACCGTCGAGACGGTGCAAGCCGCCGTCGCCGACAGCGCCCGCTTCGATGTCTTCGGCCTGGTCGATGCCATCCTCAATGGCGAAGCGGCGCACGCCCTGCGCATGCTCGAAGGGCTGCGTGGCGAGGGCGTGGAACCGCCGGTCATCCTCTGGGCCTTGGCCCGCGAACTGCGCCTGCTGGCCGGCTTGGCCCAGCAATTCAGCCAGGGCGTGCCGCTGGACAAAGCCTTCAGCCAGGCCAGACCACCGGTGTGGGACAAGCGTCGACCACTGGTGAGCAAGGCCTTGCAGCGGCTCTCGGCGCAGCGTTGGACTCAACTGTTGCAGGACGCCCAGCGCATCGATGCACAGATCAAGGGTCAGGCCGAGGGCTCGCCGTGGACCAGCCTGGCGCGGCTGGTGCTGTTGATGGCCGGCCAGCGCATAGGCCTGCCGTCGCAGTGATCACGGGCTGCGTGCTGTCGCCGCAGCGCACGCAGGTCCGCGACCATAAACAGATTCAATTGGCCCTGCCCCTCAGCGCCCCGTACAGTCGCCCCTCGAATGTCACCCTAACGGGAATCCGCCATGAGCAAGAAGCCGAAAAAGCACGGCCCCAACAAGGCCAAGTCGATCATCGCCCAACCCCTGTTCCGCTGCCGCCAGGAACGACCGGAAAAGGGCAAAGGCAGCTACCGCCGCGAAGCCTTCCAATCGAGAGATTGGGAGGCTTCTTGCTTTCTGGCCGCCTGAAAAACCCGCAGGCATGATATGGTCGGCACCTGAACTGCAAAACTGGATCTGTGCATGTCCTTCAGTCTTCCCCAGCGCTGGCAGTCCCGCCAGCTGATCGCGGCCTCCAGCTTCATCCTGCTCGTCGCCTGCGCGGAAAAACCTACCGCCGCCGACGCCCTGCCCTTGGCTCCAGCCCAACCCACTGCCAACGTCAGCCTTCCGGCCAACAGCGCCGACAGCAACGGCGATATCCAGCCGCTGCAGACCTTCGCCCAGTGGCAGGCGGGCTTCCGTCAGCAGGCCTTGCAAGCCGGCATCAGCGCGGCCACCTTCGACCGCGCATTCCTCGGTGTCACGCCGGACATGGACGTGATCAAGGCCGATCGCAGCCAGCCGGAATTCAGCCGCCCGGTCTGGGAATACCTCGACAGCGCGCTGTCGCCGCTGCGGGTGCGCAACGGCAAGAAACTGCTGGAGCAGAATGCCGAGTTGCTCTCACGCATCGAGCAACGCTACGGCGTCGATCGCCAGGTGCTGGTGGCGGTGTGGGGTATGGAAAGCAACTTCGGCCAGTTCCAGGGCAACAAATCGGTGATCCGCTCGCTGGCCACCCTGGCCTACGAAGGCCGCCGCCCGACTTTTGCCCAGGACCAGCTCATCGCGGCCCTGCAGATCCTGCAGAACGGTGACATTCAGCCTGAAGCCATGCGCGGCTCCTGGGCCGGCGCCATGGGCCAGACCCAGTTCATCCCCACCACCTACAACACCCATGCGGTGGATTTCGACGGCGATGGTCGCCGCGACATCTGGAACAGCACGCCGGACGCCCTGGCTTCCACTGCGCACTACCTGCAGAGCTCAGGCTGGAAGCGCGGGCAGCCGTGGGGCTTCGAGGTCCAGGTACCGGCCGACTTCGATTACTGGCTGGCCGACGGCGCCCAGCGCAAGCCGGTCAGTGAATGGCTGAGCCTGGGTGTGAAGCTGCCCACCGGCACGCAACTGCCTGCGGGTAGCAACTCGCTGTCGGCGGCACTCCTGTTGCCAGCGGGCGCGCGCGGCCCAGCCTTCCTGGTGCTGGACAACTTCCGCGCGATCCTCAAGTACAACAATTCCTCGTCCTATGCGCTGGCCGTAAGCCTGCTGGGCGACCGCTTCTCCGGCTGGGGTTTCATCGCCGGGGCCTGGCCGAAGGACGATCTGCCGTTGAGCCGCAGCGAGCGGGTCGAGTTGCAGAACCTGCTCAACGCCCGCGGACACGACGCCGGCAACGCCGACGGCATCATCGGCGCCAATACCCGCAAGGCAATTCGCACGGCTCAGCAGGGCCTGGGCTGGCCGGCCGATGGTTACCCGACGCACAAGCTGCTGGAGAGCCTGCGCTAAGGGCGCAGCTCGAGCGGCAAAGCTGAAAACCCAGGACTGCTGCGCAGTCCAATCGCGACACGAGGCCGCTCCCACGAGAGCGTGCGAGCTGTCTGAGCCTACACCGGCCAACTTGTGGGAGCGGCCTTGTGCCGCTCCCACAAGGGCTAGGCGCTGAACAACGGCTGTTCCAGCGTCAACGTCTGCGCATCGCTGTCCAGCCGCACGCGCGCGCCCAACGGTAGACACACATTTGGGTCGCAATGCCCGCTGCGCCATCCCGCCAGCACGGGCACCTGCAAGGGGCCGAAGATATCGCGCAACAACGGCTGCAACGACGCCACGGTAATACCCGCGAAGTCGCCCACCAGCACGCCCTTGACCCCCTTCAGTCTGCCCGCCAGGCGCAGCTGGGTGAGCAACCGATCCACCCGGTACAGCGGCTCGTTGACGTCCTCGATGAACAGGATGCTGTCGTGGGTCTCGATCTGCGCCGATGTGCCCAGCGTCGCGCCAAGCATCGACAGGTTGCCGCCGACCAGACGCCCGCTGGCTGCACCGGGCACCACGGTCGTCAACGCGAAGTCCTGCGGATGCGCAATCACATCGCCGCAACCCACCTGCCCACTCAACTGCGCGAACAGCGAACTCACCGTAAGCTCGCGCTTGTCCCCGAGCAGATCAGCATTGAGCATACCGCCGTGGAAGCTGACGAACCCGGCATGCCGCGCAATGGCCGTGTGCAAGGCAGTGATATCGCTATAACCGATCAAGGGTTTCGGATGCTGGCGAATCAGCGAGAAATCCAACCGGTCAAGCAGCCGCATGCTGCCGTAGCCACCACGCATGCACAGAATCGCGTCGATCTGCGGATCGGCAAAGGCGTCGTGCAGATCGCGCAGGCGCTGCTCATCGCTCCCTGCCAGATACCCCTGCGCCTGCAACACCCCTGGATAGATCCGGCACTCGTATCCGCGGCGCTCGAACCATTGCGTGACCGTGCCCACATCCACCCGCGCCGGTCCCGCCGGTGCCACGATGGCAAACCGCGCCCCTGGCACCAAGGCCTTCGGCAACCCTATTGCAGCTGTTCCAACGCGCTCCACCTTGCACCTCCACCACGCTCACTGCTTGCCGCAAAAAAAATGCCGATGACGCTTGGCAGCGTACATCGGCATGTTCGACACGCCCCGACTCAGAGCTTGATCTTGGCTTCGTGGGCCTGCTGGTCGGCGTGGTACGAGGAGCGCACCAGCGGGCCGGAGGCGACATTCTTGAAGCCCATCTTGTAGCCTTCCTCGGCGAACCAGGCGAAGGTGTCCGGGTGCACGAAGCGTTGCACCGGCAGGTGGCTGCGCGACGGCTGCAGGTACTGGCCAAGGGTGAGCATGTCGATCTCGTGCTCGCGCATGCGCTGCATCACCTCGATGACCTCTTCGTCGGTCTCGCCCAGGCCCAGCATCAAGCCCGACTTGGTCGGCACGTGCGGCACCATCTGCTTGAACTTCTGCAGCAGGTCCAGCGACCAGTCGTAGTCCGAACCCGGACGCGCTGCCTTGTACAGGCGCGGCACGGTTTCCAGGTTGTGGTTGAACACGTCCGGCGGGGTCTGCGCGGTGATTTCCAGTGCCACGTCCATGCGACCCCGGTAGTCCGGCACCAGGGTTTCGAGTTGCACGCCCGGCGACAAGGCGCGGATCTCGCGGATGCAGTCGGCGAAGTGCTGGGCGCCGCCGTCACGCAGGTCGTCGCGGTCCACCGAGGTGATCACTACGTACTTCAGGCGCAGGTCGGCGATGGCCACGGCCAGGTTCTTCGGCTCGTCCAGGTCCAGCGGCTTGGGACGACCGTGGCCGACGTCGCAGAACGGGCAGCGACGGGTGCAGATATCACCCATGATCATGAAGGTGGCCGTGCCGCCGGAGAAGCATTCGCCCAGGTTCGGGCAGGACGCCTCTTCACAGACGCTGTGCAGCTTGTGCTTGCGCAGCAGTTGCTTGATGCGGTCGACTTCCGGAGACACCGGGATGCGCACGCGAATCCAGTCGGGTTTCTTCGGCAGCTCGTCGGTGGGGATGATCTTCACCGGGATGCGTGCCACCTTCTCGGCGCCGCGCAGCTTGACCCCAGCCTCGACTTTCTTGGGCGCAGGGCGGGGCGTGACGTCTTGCGTCGCGATCAGATTCGGCACGGCTTCTTGCACAGTAGTCATATTCAGTCGATTCCGCCCGTCAGGGTCGTCTGCTCAGCGTAGTCGAGGTGCCTGACCAGCTGTTCGCGCAGCCTCGTCCTGACCTCGTCGAGTTCGATCGGGCCTGTGTGGTCGCGCAGCTGGGTCATGGCCAGCCCCGCATACCCGCAGGGGTTGATTCGGCGAAAGGGCGCCAGGTCCATGTCGACGTTCAGCGCCAGGCCGTGGAACGCGCAGCCGTTACGGATGCGCAGCCCCAGCGAAGCGATCTTCGCGTTGTCGACGTACACGCCCGGGGCGTCAGGCTTGGCCGCCGCCGTGACCTGGTAACTGGCCAGTAGCGCGACCAGACTCGCTTCGATGCGACTGACCAGCTCGCGCACACCGACGCCCAGGCGACGCACATCCAGCAGCAGGTAAGCGACCAGTTGACCGGGGCCATGATAGGTCACCTGTCCACCGCGTTCGGTCTGTACCACCGGGATGTCGCCAGGCAGCATCAGGTGCTCGGGCTTGCCGGCCTGGCCTTGGGTGAACACCGGCAGGTGCTCGACCAGCCAGACTTCATCGGGCGTCTGCGCAGTGCGCTGTCCGGTGAAGCGACGCATGGCCTCCAGTACCGGTTCGTACGGCTGCAGGCCAAGCTCGCGGAAGCCCAGGCATCCGGGCATCACAGCACCATTTTCACGGTGCCGGTGGCACGCAGGGCGCTGTTGATGTCCTGCAACTGGTCTTCGCTTTCGGCGACGATATGCAACTGCACGGTGGTGTACTTGCCTTCCTTGCTCTGGCGCTCGGCCAGGGTGCTCAGGTCGACTTTTGCATGCTTGCTGAGGATCTCGATCACGGTGTCCCGGAAACCGACACCGGTATCGCCGATCACCTTGATCGGATAGTCCTGGCAGGGAAATTCGATTTTGTGCGACTTGACGTCAGCTTCGCTCATGGCGCAAACGCCCTCGTAAGGCGTGGCAACAACGATGCCCCCGGCGTGATGGCTCGGGGGCATGGCAGGTCACGTATCAGTTGAACAAACCGTAGAAGAACAGGCGGATGCTATCCCACATACGACGGAAGAAACCACCTTCCTCGACGCCATCAAGGGCGATCAGGTCGGTCGTCTGCACGACTTTGTCATCCAGTTTGACTTCCACTTTACCGATCACCTCGCCTTTGGCGATAGGCGCAGTCAGTTGCGGATTCATGGTCATCGACGCTTGCAGACGCTTGAGCTGGCCCTTGGGCATGGTCATGGTCAGGTCGTTGGCCAGACCCGCCTTGACCTGGCCGGTAGCGCCTTTCCAGACCGGGGCCTGGCTCAGCTCGACACCCTTTTGGTAGAAGGTCTGGGTTTCGAAGAAGCGGAAGCCGTAGGTCAGCAGCTTCTGGGTTTCGGCAGCGCGGGACTGCTCGCTGTTGGTGCCGAACACCACGGCGATCAGGCGCTGACCATCACGTACGGCCGACGCCACCATGCAGTAACCGGCCTCCTCGGTGTGGCCGGTCTTCAGACCGTCGACGGTCTTGTCACGCCACAGCAGCAGGTTGCGGTTGGGCTGCTTGATGTTGTTCCAGAAGAACTCTTTCTGCGAGTAGATGGCGTAGTGGGCCGGATCTTCGTTGATGATCGCGCGCGCCAGCAGGGCCATGTCGTGCGCCGACGAATAGTGCTCCGGGTTCGGCAGGCCGGTGGGGTTCATGAAGTGCGAATTGGACATGCCCAGGTCGGCAGCGGTCTTGTTCATCATGTCGGCGAACGCGTCTTCGCTGCCGGCGATGTGCTCGGACAGGGCGACCGAGGCGTCGTTGCCGGACTGGATGATGATGCCGTGCAGCAGGTCGCTGACGGTCACCTGGCTACCGACCTTGATGAACATGCGCGAACCACCGGTGCGCCAGGCGTTCTCGCTGACGGTCACCGGGTCGTTCTCGCCGATCTGCCCGCGACGAATGTCGAGGGTGGCGATGTAGGCGGTCATCAGTTTGGTCAGGCTGGCCGGCGGCAGGCGCTCGTCGCCGTTGTTCTCGACCAGCACGTTGCCGCTGGACGCGTCCATCAGTACGTAGGACTTGGCTGCCAGTTGCGGAGGTGCCGGCATCATCTGCTCGGCTGCGAAAGCAGCGGGCATGATCATCAGCAGTACGGGCAGGCAAAGGCGTTTGGCAAGGTTGGTGATGTTCATCCGTCTCTCGTAGATCGCTAATGGTCTGATGTTCCGCAGGACAACCGCGGCGTTTCAGTGTATTTCCAGGCTGACATGCAGCCCTGCCCCAAAGGGGCAAAAACCGCCATTGTACATGGCATGCCTCGGCAATTCATGAACAAGCTCGAAGCGGTGAGTTACAAGCTGCAAGCTTCAAGCTGCAAGCTGCAAGAACAAGCGGTACGCATGGACAGCTCCTCTTGCAGCTTGCAGCTTTCAACTCGTCGCTGGCCACGCGCCGCAGGCGCGTGGCTCAGTCCGTGACGACCTTGGCCTGGCCCAGGTTCGCCAGGCGAATGCTGTCCTGGGCCTGCTGGATTTCACCCTGGCTGCTGATCGGACCCAAGCGTACGCGGTGCAGGGTCTGCTGGTTGCGCACGATGGAACTGATGAAGACCGGGGCGCTGACCATGGTGCTCAGTTTCGAACGCAGCAATTCGGCGGCATCCGGGTTGGCGAAGGCGCCGACCTGCAGGAAGCTGCCGCCGCGATTGCCGGGCACGCTGTTGCCGCCCACCTGAACCGGGACCACGGGCGCGGCGTGCTGCTGCGGCGGAGGCGTCCACTGCTCGACGCGGCCGGTGCTGGCCGGGACCGGCTGGGCCTGGGCGACCTGCGGTTCCTTGAGCATCAGCGGTGGACGCTGGCCCTTCTGCGCCCACCACTGCTGCGGGTCGATACCCTCCACGCGCACGTGGGCGGTGCCGGTTTCGGCGTAGCCGAGCTTTTTCGCTGCGGCATAGGACAGGTCGATAATGCGGTCGGAATAGAACGGGCCGCGGTCGTTGACCCGCAGGATCACGCTGCGACCGTTGGCCAGGTTGGTGACGCGCACGTAGGCCGGCAGCGGCAGGGTCTTGTGCGCCGCGCTCATGCCATATAGGTCGTACAGCTCGCCGTTGGCGGTATTCTGGCCATGGAACTTGGTGCCGTACCAGGACGCCGTACCCTCGGCGCGATAGCTGCGCGCGTCCTGCATCGGGTAGTAGGTCTTGCCCAGCACGGTGTAGGGGTTGGCCTTGTAGGCGCCCGTGTGAACGGTCGGCGTGGCGTCCGGAATCTTGTTGACGTCCACGTCCCACCACGGCGCGCCGTCCTTGTGCGCCCGGTTGATGTCCAGGCCCGGCTGCGAGCGCACGGCCGTGCCGCTCGACTTGGTGGGCGTTGGACGACTGGACGAACAGCTGACCAGCAGCACGCCGATGGCGGCGCAGCTCAGCAGCTTGAGGGTGTTGGCTTTGAACAGTTCGCGCATTACTTGACGCCCCGTGCCTGGACCAGCTGTTGCGACAGCTGATGCACCGCCATGGCATACATCACGCTGCGGTTGTAACGCGTGATCGCGTAGAAATTCTTCAGGCCCATCCAGTATTCCGGGCCGTTGTCGCCTTCGAGTCGGAAGGCGGTGACCGGCTGATCGTCGCGCAGCGCATCATGACTCGACCAGCCCAACGCCCGCAACTCCCCGACCGTCTTGACCGGTTCGATGCCCTGGGTCACCCCTTCGTCGACCCGTGGCCCGCTCACCTCGGCGCGGCTGACCACCGGTTCCCCGGCCACCCAGCCGTGACGCTTGAAGTAGCTGGCCACGCTGCCGATGGCATCGTCCGGGTTGGTCCAGATATTGATGTGGCCATCGTGGTCGAAGTCCACCGCGTAGTTGCGGAAACTGCTCGGCATGAACTGCGGCAAGCCCATGGCCCCGGCGTAGGAACCCTTGAGGGTGAGCGGATCGAGCTGTTCCTCGCGGGCCAGCAGGAGGAACTCGCGCAGTTCCTTGCGGAAGAAGTCGGCGCGCGGCGGGTAGTCGAAGCCCAGCGTCGACAGCGCATCGATCACCCGGTAATTACCGGTATTGCGGCCGAAGAACGTCTCTACACCGATGATCGACACGATGTACTGGGCCGGCACGCCGTATTCCTGCTCGGCACGCGCCAGCACCGCCTCGTGCTGGCGCCAGAAGTCCACGCCACGGGCGATGCGCGCATCGCTGATGAACATCGGCCGATAGTCTTTCCACGGCTTGACCCGCTCGGCCGGCCGCGAAATCGCATCGAGGATCGCCTGCTTGCGCTGCACCTCGTGGAACACCGCCGTCAGTTGCTCGCTGGCGAACCCGTAATCGCGGGCCATCTCGCCGACGAACTCGGCCACCTGGGGTGAGCCGTCGTAATCGCCGGCATCGGCCTGCTGGACAGCGCCGAGCAACCCCACCGCGCCGATCCACGGCATACAACGGGCCGCCCAACTACGCACTGCTTGCATGTGATTGTTCACCTTATTCAAACCTGGGCGATCCATTTTCGGTGCGTATGGATCGACATCAGAACGCCAAACGCTGACAGCAGCGTCACCAACGAAGTTCCGCCGTAACTGATGAAGGGCAACGGCACCCCCACCACCGGCAACAGACCGCTCACCATACCGATATTGACGAAGACGTAAACGAAGAATGTCATGGTCAGGCTGCCGGCCAGCAGCTTGCCGAACAGGGTCTGCGCCTGCGCGGTGATGACCAGGCCGCGACCGATCAACAGCAGATAAATGATCAGCAGCAGGCAGATGCCCACCAGCCCGAACTCCTCGCCGAGCACGGCGATGATGAAGTCGGTGTGGCTTTCCGGCAGGAAGTCCAGGTGCGACTGAGTGCCCAGCAGCCAGCCCTTGCCGAACACGCCGCCCGAACCGATCGCCGCCTTGGACTGGATGATGTTCCAGCCGGTGCCCAGCGGGTCGCTTTCCGGGTCGAGGAAGGTCAGCACCCGTTGTTTCTGGTAGTCGTGCATGACGAAGAACCACATCGCCACGGCCACCGGCACCGCCGCCGCCACCACGCTGACGATCCAGCGCCAGCGCAGGCCGCCCATGAACAGCACGAAAGCGCCCGAGGCGAGAATCAGCAGCGCAGTGCCAAGGTCCGGCTGGCGCACGATGAGGATGAACGGCATGCCGATCAACACCAGGCTGATCGCCACATGCTTGAGGTGCGGCGGCAAGGTGCGCTTGGACAGGTACCAGGCGATGGTCGCCGGCATGATGATCTTCATGAATTCCGAGGGCTGGAAGCGAATCACCCCGGGGATGTTGATCCAGCGCGTGGCGCCCATGGCGTTGTGCCCCATGACGTCCACCACCACCAGCAGCAGCACCCCGACCACATAGGCCAAGGGCACCCAGCGCGCCATGAAGCGCGGTTCGAGCTGGGCGATGACGAACATCGAGACCAGGCCGATGCCGAACGAGGTGGCCTGCTTCATCAGCAGGTCCCAGTTCTTGCCGCTGGCCGAATACAGGACGAACAGGCTGCCGGCGGCCAGGGTCAGCAGGATGAGCAGCAGGGGGCCGTCGATATGGATGCGCTGCAGGAAGCTGGCGCGCCTGCGCATCACGTCCTCGCTGGAGAGCATGCGATCGAAATTGTTCTTCACGGGGCCGGTTCCTGGGCGACAGTGGCGGTGGCGGTGCCGAACTCAGGCTTGAGCTGGCCGTTCTCGTCGAGCAACCAGGCGTCCATGACCTGGCGCACCACGGGGGCAGCGACACCCGAGCCGGACTCGCCGTTCTCGACCATCACCGACACCACGATCTTCGGGGCCTCGGCCGGGGCGAAGGCGACGAACAGCGCGTGGTCGCGGTGACGCTCCTGGAGTTTGTTGCGGTCGTACTTCTCACCCTGCTTGATCGCCACCACCTGCGCGGTGCCGCTCTTGCCGGCGATGCGATAGGGCGAGCCGAGCGCGGCCTTGCGCGCGGTGCCGCGGGCGCCGTGCATCACCTGCTCCATGCCATGGGTGACGCGCGCCCAGTCGTTCTTGTCGCGCAGCACGATGTCGGCCATCGGGTTGTCGTCCACCGGCGGCTGACCTTCGATGGTCTTGGCCAGGTGCGGCCGGTTCCATTTGCCCTTGTTGGCGATCAGTGCGGTGGCCTGGGCCAATTGCAGCGGCGTGGCCTGCATATAGCCCTGGCCAATGCCGAGGATCAGCGTTTCACCCGGGAACCAGGCTTGGCGGCGGGTGGCGCGCTTCCATTCGCGCGACGGCATCAGCCCGGACGACTCCTCGAACATGTCCAGCGAGACTTTCTGGCCGATACCGAACTTGTTCATGTAGGCCGAAAGGCGGTCGATGCCCATCTTGTGCGCCAGATCGTAGAAATACGTGTCGTTGGAACGCATGATCGCCACGTCCAGGTCCACCCAGCCGTCACCGGTGCGGTTCCAGTTGCGGTACTTGTGGTCGTAGTTGGGCAGTTGGTAGTAGCCGGGATCGAACACCCGGCTGCTGGCATTGACCACGCCACTGTCCAGACCCGCGATGGCCACCGCCGGCTTGATGGTCGAGCCGGGCGGGTAGAGTCCGCGCAGCACGCGGTTGAACAGCGGCCGATCGATCGAATCGCGCAGCTCGGCATAGGCCTTGAAGCTGATGCCGGTGACGAACAGGTTGGGATCGAAGCTCGGCTGGCTGACCATCGCCAGCACTTCACCCGTGCGCGGATCGAGGGCGACGATGGCGCCACGACGCCCGCCCAGGGCTTGTTCAGCCGCTTCCTGCAACTTGATGTCCAGGCTCAGGACAATGTCCTTGCCCGGAATCGGATCGGTGCGCTTGAGCACCCGCAGCACCCGGCCCCGGGCGTTGGTCTCGACTTCCTCGTACCCCACCTGACCGTGCAACTGGTCTTCGTAGAAGCGCTCGATGCCGGTCTTGCCGATGTGGTGGGTGCCGCTGTAGTTGACCGGGTCGAGCGACTTGAGCTCTTTCTCGTTGATCCGCCCCACATAGCCCACCGAGTGGGCGAAGTGCGCACCCTGCGGGTAGTGACGCACCAACTGCGCCACCACTTCCACGCCCGGCAGGCGGAACTGGTTCACCGCCACCCGGGCGATCTGGTCTTCGTTGAGCTCGAACAGGATCGGCACCGGCTCGAACGGGCGTCGCCCCTGCTTCATGCGCTTCTCGAACAGCGCGCGGTCGTCCTCGGTCAGCTCCAGTACTTCGATGATGGTGTCGAGCACCGTCTGCCACTGCCCCGCCCGCTCGCGGGTCATGGTCAGGCTGAAGCTGGGCCGGTTGTCGGCGACGATCACCCCGTTGCGGTCGAAGATCAGCCCACGGGTCGGCGGAATCGGCTGCACGTGCACCCGGTTGTTTTCCGACAGTGTGGAGTGATAGTCGTACTGGATGATCTGCAGGTAATACAGACGCGCGATCAGCACGGCGACCAGCAGCATGATGGCCACCGCACCGACCACGACGCGGTTGCGCACCAGACGGGCGTCTTTCTCGTGGTCCTTGAGGCGGATCTGCTGCGGCATCGGACAGGCTTACGCGATCATTTGTGGTAAGGGTGCCCGGACAACACCGTCCAGGCGCGATAGATCTGTTCGCCGATGAGTATCCGCACCAGCGGGTGCGGCAGGGTCAGGGGCGACAGCGACCAGCGCTGTTCGGCGCGGGCACAGACTTCCGGCGCCAGCCCTTCCGGACCGCCCACCATCAGGTTGACCGTGCGCGAATCCAGGCGCCAGCGGTCCAGTTCGACCGCCAGTTGCTCGGTGCTCCACGGCTTGCCGTGCACTTCGAGGGTGACGATGCGCTCGCCCGGTTGCACCTTGGCCAGCATCGCTTCGCCCTCCTGACGAATCAGGCGGGCGACATCGGCGTTCTTGCCGCGGGTGTTCAGCGCAATCTCCACCAGCTCCAGCGACAGCTCCTGGGGCAGGCGCTTGGCGTACTCGTGCCAGCCTTCCTCCACCCACTTGGGCATGCGCGAGCCCACCGCGATCAGACGCAGACGCATGGCGCGGGCTTATTCCCGGTCCCGGAGCTTGTCGGAATACTCGTGTACGTTTTCCGGGCTGTGGTGCTTGCCGTCACCGGCGCGGCTCTGTTCGGCGCCCAGCCACAGGCGCTCCAGGTCGTAGAACTGGCGCGCAGCGGCGGTCATCATGTGGACGATGACGTCGTTGAGGTCCAGCAGCACCCAATCGCTGTCGCCCTTGCCTTCTTCGCCCAGCGGCTGGGCGCCCTTGGCCTTGACCGCCTCGCGGACCTTTTCCAGCATCGCGTTGATCTGCCGGTTGGAGGTACCGGTGGCGATGATCATGTAGTCGGTGAGGCTATGCTTGTCGCGCACGTCGATGACCTGGATGTCCTGGGCCTTGACGTCTTCCAGCGCGGCTTTGGTCAATTCGACCAGTTCTTCGCCATTGATTTTCTGCTTGGTCATATAAAACTCGTTCAACTCGTTGAATGGGGTGCCCTGCGGCCCCCTCAGTGGGACGCACGGTACAGACCGTGCGCCTCGATGTAGGCCAGTACGGCGTCCGGCACCAGAAACCGAACCGACTTGCCGCTGGCCAGCAGCTGTCGGATCTGCGTGGCGGACACCGCAAGCGGCGTCTGCCAGACGAACGAAATGTTTCCCGCCGGGCCGGACATGGCGGTGGGATCGCTCTGCGAGCGCGCAGCCAGCAGGTTGCGCAGCTCGTCGGGGGGTTCGACATCGGCATCCGGGCGCTGCAGCACCAGGATGTGACAGTGTTGCAGCAGCTCTTCCCAGCGGTGCCAGCCCGGCAGGCCGCAGAAGGCGTCCCAGCCCAGCACCAGGTACAGCTGATCGTGCGGGTTCAACTCCGCCCGGACCGACTCCAGGGTGTCGATGGTATAGGACGGCTTGTCGCGTTCGAGTTCGCGGGCATCGACGCTCAACCCCGCCACGCCCTGCACCGCGCCGCGCACCATGGCCAGCCGATCGGTGGCGGCCACCTGCGGGGTATCACGGTGCGGCGGGCGCGCGTTGGGCAGCAAACGGAGTTCGTCCAGGGCCATGAACTCGGCCACTTCCAGCGCGCTGCGCAGGTGGCCGATGTGCACAGGGTCGAACGTGCCGCCCAGGATACCGATACGCCGCACTGCGGTGGCCTTGCTCAACTCAGCACGACCCGCGCAGTTGGCCGTCGCCGATCACCACGTACTTCTCGCAGGTCAGCCCCTCGAGACCGACCGGGCCGCGAGCGTGCAGCTTGTCGGTGGAAATGCCGATCTCCGCGCCCAGGCCGTATTCGAAGCCGTCGGCGAAGCAGGTGGGCGCGTTGAGCATGACCGAGGCCGAATCCACCTCGGCCATGAAGCGCCGGGCATTGCCCTGATGCTCCGTGGCGATGGAATCGGTGTGGTGCGAGCCGTAGTGGTTGATGTGCTCGATGGCCGCTTCCAAGCCCTCGACCACGCGAATGGACAAGATCGCGTCGAGGTACTCGGTGTGCCAGTCGTCTTCGTTGGCCGGCTTGGCGGTGATGATCGCGCAGGTGCGCTCGCAGCCACGCAACTCCACGCCCTTCTCTTCGAAGCGGCGCGCCATCGACGGCAGGAAAGCCTCGGCGACGCTGGCATCGACCAGCAAGGTTTCCATGGCGCCGCAGATGCCATAACGGTAGGTCTTGGCGTTGAAGGCGATGTTCGCGGCTTTCTCCAGATCGGCATGGGCATCCACGTAGACGTGGCAGATGCCGTCCAGGTGCTTGATCACCGGCACCCGCGCGTCGCGACTGATGCGCTCGATCAGGCCACGACCGCCGCGCGGGACGATGACATCGACGAACTCGGGCATGCTGATCAGGGCACCGACTGCCTCGCGGTCGGTGGTCTCGACCACCTGCACCACGGCCGGCGGCAGGCCGGCTTCGGCCAGGCCCTGCTGGATGCAGACGGCGATGGCGCGGTTGGAATGGATGGCCTCGGAGCCGCCGCGCAGGATGGTGGCGTTACCAGACTTCAGGCACAGGCTGGCGGCATCGATGGTCACGTTCGGCCGCGACTCGTAGATGATGCCGATGACCCCGAGCGGAACACGCATCTTGCCGACCTGAATGCCCGACGGACGGTAGCTCATGTCGCGAATCGCACCCACCGGATCGGGCAGCGCGGCCACTTGGCGCAAACCGGTGATCATGCCGTCGATGCGTGCTGGGGTGAGCGCCAGACGGTCCAGCAGCGCGGGCTCCAGGCCATTGGCGCGGCCAGCGGCCAGGTCACGCTCGTTGGCGGCCGTCAGCGCTTCACGGGATGCATCGAGGGCATCGGCAGCGGCCTGCAAGGCCCGGTTCTTCTGCGCGGTACTGGCACGGCCGATCACCCGCGAGGCCTGGCGGGCGGCGCGACCCAGGCGGGTCATGTAGTCAAGAACGGACTCGGTCATGGGCTCGGTGTCTTGGCAAAGGGGAAATCGGCTGATTATAACTGCGCCGCTCCGGTACGCCCAGCAGCGGGTGGCGGATGGTAGAGGAAGGCAGGGGAAATATGTAGGAAAGATGTAACCGACGGTATCGGAAGCGCCTGAGATTAGCGGTCGTTTTCAGGGAGACGGCGCGTGGGCCTGTCCGTTGGCTGGGGTGGGGTTTGACCCAAACTCAATCAAAGCGTAGACACCTGCGAGTCGTCAGCGACAAGCGACACATGCTTACAATCCTGTTCAGCCTCGATTAAGCCTTTCGTTGCTATCATTCCGCCCTTCGCCTCCACGAACCGCCAGCATGCCCGATTCCGCCCCCTGCCCGAGCCGCGCGCTGCCCGACAGCTTCTTCGACCGCGACGCCCTGACCGTCGCCCAGGCCCTGCTGGGCAAGGTCATCCGTCATCGCCAAGGCGGGCTGTGGCTGGCCGCCCGTATCATCGAGACCGAGGCCTACTGCTTGAGCGACAAAGGCAGCCATGCTTCGCTGGGCTACACCGAGAAGCGCAAGGCGCTATTTCTCGACGGCGGGCACATCTACATGTACTACGCCCGTGGCGGCGATTCGCTGAACTTCAGCGCCCACGGCCCGGGCAACGCCGTGCTGATCAAGTCGGCCTACCCCTGGGTCGACGCCGTTTCCGGCGACGACAGCCTGGCCCAGATGCAGTTGAACAACCCCGACGCCAGCGGCAACCTGCGCCCCGCCGAGCGCCTGTGCGCCGGGCAGACCCTGCTGTGCCGCGCCCTGGGCCTGAAGGTGCCGGACTGGGACGCACGCCGCTTCGACGCCGAGCGACTGTATGTCGAAGACTGCGCCCTGGACGTTCCACAGGTGATCCAGACCACCCGCCTGGGCATCCCACAGGGACGCGACGAGCACCTGCCGTACCGCTTCGTCGACGCCCGATTCGCCCGCTTCTGCACCCGGAACCCGCTGCGTCGGGGCCAGGTCGAAGGTCGGGATTTCTTCATCCTCGAACAAGGAAACTGATCTATGGGCCAATGGCTCGACAGCCTCACCGGCTGGCTCAGCGCCAACCCCCAATGGCTTGGGCTGGCCATCTTCCTGATCGCCTGCATCGAATGCCTGGCCATCGCCGGCATCATCGTGCCGGGCACCGTGCTGCTGTTCGCCGTGGCGGTACTGGCCGGCAGTGGCACCTTCGGCCTGGGCGAAACCCTGCTGCTGGGCTTTCTCGGCGGGCTGCTGGGCGATGCGCTGTCGTATGCCATCGGCAAGTATTTCCACCAAGGTATCCGGCGTTTGCCGCTACTGCGCCATCATCCTGAATGGATCGGCAGCGCGGAGAGCTACTTCCAGCGCTATGGCATCGCCAGTCTTCTGGTCGGTCGCTTCATCGGTCCGCTGCGGCCCATGCTGCCGATGGTCGCCGGCATGTTCGACATGCCCCTGCCGCGCTTCATCGCCGTCAGCCTGGTGGCCGCTGCCGGCTGGTCGGTGGCCTACCTGCTGCCGGGTTGGGCCACGGGCGCCGCGATCCGCCTGCCGCTGCCAGAGGGTTTCTGGCTGCAGGCCGGTATCATCGCCGGCGGCCTGGCCGTGCTGGTGGGGCTGAGCTTCAACAGCAGCGTGCGCGACCAGCGCCACGGCACCCGGCTGATCGCCGGCCTGAGCCTGGTGGCGCTGGCGGGCGTGTTTCTTGGCTGGCCATACCTGCATGCATTCGACCAGGGCATCATGACCCTGGTGCAGGAGCATCGCAGCCAAGCCCTGGATGGTGCCATCGTGGTGGTCACCCGCCTGGGCGACTTCAAGACGCAGTTCTTTCTCGGCGGGTTGCTGACCGGCTTGCTGCTGCTGATGCGTCAGTGGCGCCATGCGGTGTTCGCCGGCATGGCGCTGATCGGTACGGCGCTGTGCAACGGCTCGCTGAAATGGCTGTTCGCCCGGGCGCGCCCGGAAGTGCTGAGCGACCCGCTCACCAGCTACAGCATGCCCAGCGGCCACAGCTCGGCGTCCTTTGCGTTCTTCCTGGTCCTGGCCGTACTGGCCGGACGCAGCCAACCGCCGCGCATGCGCCTGACCTGGGTGCTGCTGGCGGTACTGCCGGCGCTGTCGATCGCCCTGTCGCGGGTGTACCTGGGGGCGCATTGGCCCACCGACATTCTTGCCGGCGCCCTGCTGGCCTGTTGTGTGACGGCAATCTGCCTGACGCTAGTGCAATATCGCCAGCCCTTGGTGGCCATGCCGCTCAAGGTGTGGTGGCTGATCCTGCCGGCGTGCATCGCGCTGCTGACGTTCTTCGCCCTGCACTCACTGCCCAAGGCCCTGCTGCGCTACCAGTATTGAGCAGTACGAACGCGCGGGGCGGGCTGGAAACCAGCCGCCCCGCTCATCGGGCGCTCAGGCTCAGGCGAACAATTCGCCCTGGATCCGCTCGAGCAGCGACTGGATGGTTTCCAGGCGCCGTTGTGGCGAGTCCATGGCCAGCAGATCGACCTTGTCCTCTTCCATGAACGGCAACAGATACGCCAACTGATTGGCCAACGACTGCCGTCCATTCACCTCACGCGGCATACCCAGCGCCTCGACCATCGGGTGCTCGCCCAGCGCCACCAGCAGCGCCAGCAAGTCGTCGTCTGCCTCCACCAGCGGCGTATCCGGCAGGTCCGCCAGCCAGTCCACTTCGCCCATCAGCAACTGGTCCTTGAGCACCTCGGTGCCCGCCACGCGAAAGCGCCGCACACCTTCGACACGGATGCCCAACAGCCCGTTGTCCTGTTGCGCGAAGTCGCGGATCAGCGCCTCGCAGCCGAACGCGGCGATGCCAGCAGGCGCCTGGCCCACCTGCTCGCCCTCAGCGATGCACACCACGCCAAAGCCCTCGCCCTGCTTCATGCAGCGACCGATCATATCCAGGTAGCGCGCCTCGAAGATCTGCAAGTCCAGCAGACAGCCGGGAAACAGCACGGTATTGAGGGGAAACAGGGGTAACGTCATCTCGACTCCTCAGGCCACCAGGCTCACTGCCAATGGCAGCAGCACCGCAGTGGCCACACCCATCAGGCTCATCGCCAGCGCCGCGAAGGCGCCGCACTCGTCACTTTCCTGCAGGGCCACCGAGGTGCCCACCGCATGCGCCGTCACGCCCAGCGACATGCCGCGCGCTTCCGGGCTGTGCACGCCGCAGCGGGTCAACAGCGCCGGGCCGAAGATCGCGCCGATGACCCCGGTGATCAGCACGAAGACCGCCGCCAAGGCGGCGACGCCACCGATCTGCTCGGCGACCAGCATGGCGATGGGCGAGGTGACCGACTTCGGCGCCATGGTCATCAGGATCATGTGCTCGGCGCCGAACCACGCCCCCAGCAGCACGCAGGCCAGCGTCGCGAACAGGCCTCCGACTACCAGCGTAGTCAAGATCGGCCAGAACAGCTGGCGGATGCGCCGCAGATTCAGGTACAGCGGCACCGCCAGGGCCACCGTGGCCGGGCCCAGGAGAATGTTGAGGATCTCGGTGCTGCGCTTGTACTCGACGTAGTCGATGCCGCAGGCCAGCAGCACGCCGATCACCAGCAGCATCGACACCAGCACCGGCTGCAGGAAGATCCAGCGCGTGCGCTCGTAGGCCGCGAGCACCAACTGATAGGCGCCCAGGGTGATGCCGATGCCGAACAGCGGATGGTGGATCACCGCCTCCAGCGCGCCTTGCCAATCCAGGCTCATGGCTGCTGCTCGCGTTTGCCGTGGCGCTGGATGAGCTTCTGCATCAGCACGCCGACGAACACCAGGGTGAGCAGGCAGGAAATCACCAGCGCGCCGACGATGGCCCAGAAGTCTGCGGCGATGTCGCGGGCGTACACCATCACCCCCACCGCCGGCGGTACCAACAGCAGCGGCAGATAGCGCAACAGACTGCCGGCGGCGTCATTGAGCGGCTCGCCGACTTCGCCACGCACCATCAAGAACACCAGCAACAGCAGCAGGCCGATGATCGGGCCTGGCAGCACGGGCAGGAACAAGTGATTGATCGCCGTTCCCAGCAACTGGAACAGCACCAGCCAGGTCAGACCACGCAGCAGCATAAGCATCTCCTTGGGCAACGGGCGCCATTATAGACATGCGCGCGAGCTGAATACGGCGGCATTCGCCCGCCCTACCCGGCCTTGACCGCCCCCCCACGCCGTGCTGATCTTGTACGCTCGTTCCATCGCAGCACCTGACCTGAAACGAAGGTCGGGCCACCTGGACAGACAACCCGGAGAGTCACGATGCCTCATGTACCCGTCACGCAGCTCGCGCAGTACGTCGGCAAGGAACTGGGACGTTCCGCCTGGCTGAAGATCGACCAGTCACGCATCAACCTGTTCGCCGAGGCCACTGGCGATTTCCAGTTCATCCATATCGACCCGGAAAAGGCCGCGCAGACCCCGTTCGGCTCGACCATCGCCCATGGCTTTCTCACCCTGTCGCTGATGCCCAAGCTGATGGAGGACATCCTGGTGCTGCCTGAAGGGGTGAAGATGGTCATCAATTACGGCCTGGACAGTGTGCGTTTCATCCAGCCGGTCAAGGTCGACAGCCAGGTGCGGCTGAAAGTGGACCTTACCGAAGTCACCGAGAAGAAGCCTGGTCAGTGGCTGCTCAAGGCCACGGCAACGCTGGAGATCGAAGGCGAGGACAAACCGGCCTACGTCGCCGAGCCGCTGTCGCTCTGCTTCGTCTGAAAGATCGCTCCGAAGGCTTCGTCCGAAACCCTCCACACAGCCGTGTGCGCCTGCCGCCACGGCTGTCTCGCGCCCAGAATCTGCGGCATACTCGGCGCACCTTTGTGCCCGGATTCGACCATGCGCCCGCTGCTGCCCCTCGCCCTTGTCCTGCTGCTCGCCGCCTGCGGCGAAGGTGAACCGCTGTCGCCGCCGGATGCACGCCTGCCCGACGGCGGCCGCTACCGGGGCCAGGTGGTCGATGGCCTGCTGCAAGGCGAGGGGCGCATCGACTACCCCAACGGCAGTTGGTACGCCGGCACCTTCAAGGACGGCCAGTGGCATGGCCAGGGCGAGTGGCACGGCAGCAACGGCGAGGTCTACCGTGGCCAGTTCGTCGCCGGCCTGTTCGAGGGCCTGGGCGAACTGAGCACCCCTGGCAGCCACTACGCCGGCACCTTCAAGCACGGCCGACGCGATGGCGAAGGCAGCCTCAAGCAGCACGACCAGACCTACCGAGGGCAGTTCAAGGACGACCAGTACGACGGCGCCGGGCAACTGGAGTTGGCCGACGGCAGTCGCTACCAAGGCCTGTTCGCCAAGGGCAAGCCCAACGGTGCCGGGGTGCGCAGCGACGCCAGCGGCAACCAGTTCAGTGGCCAGTTCGTCGACGGTCAGCTCGAAGGCGCCGGCACCTACGACAGTGTCGAGGGCGAGCAGTACATCGGCGACTTCAAGGCCAACCGCCTCGAAGGCCGCGGCCGTTACGAAAATGCCGATGGCGATGTGTGGATCGGCGACTTCAAGGACGGTGCACTGAGCGGGCAAGGCGAACTGCTGGGCAGCGACGGCAGCCGCTACAAGGGTGGATTCCAGGACTGGCGTTTCGCCGGCCAAGGCCACCTGTTCCTGGCCGATGGCAGCCAGTACATCGGCGCCTTCGACAACGACGCCTACCAAGGCCAGGGTCGGCTGATTCAGGCCGATGGCCAAGTCGAAGCGGGCCGCTGGGTCAATGGCGTGCGCGTGCGCGATGAAAAAGGCGTGCTGCTGCCCGACCCGCTGGACCTGGCGCTGCTCAACCAGGGCAAGCTGCTCGATCAGGCCCTGGCGCAAGTGCCACGCTCCGCAGGGCCAGTCGGCCTGTACAGCCTGGTGCTGGCCGGCGATGGCCAGCAGAGCGTGTTCCTGCGCGAGGCCGACTACGTCAGCAACCTGCTCAAGGTGCGCTTTGGTGCCCGCGGCCAGGTGACTCTGGTCAACCACCGCGATCACCTGAGCGACCGGCCGATGGCCACCCGCGAAAACCTCACCCGGGCCGCGCGTACCCTGGCCGAACGCAGCGGCCCGGACGATCTGGTGTTCATCTACCTGACCAGCCACGGCAGCCACGACCATCAACTGGTGCTCGACCAACCGCGCCTGCAACTGGCCGACCTCGCGGCCGACGAACTGGCCAGCGCCTTGGCGCCGCTGAAAAACCGCGACAAGGTAGTGGTGATTTCCGCCTGCTATTCAGGTGGCTACATCGCCCCGCTCAAAGACGAGCGCACGCTGGTCATGACCGCCGCGCGCCCGGATCGGGTTTCGTTCGGCTGCTCGGAAGAGGCCGACTTCACCTATTTCGGCGACGCCCTGTTTGCCCAGGCATTGAATCAGACCGACGATTTGAAACAGGCGTTTGAACTGGCGCGCGGCAGTGTTGCCGAACGGGAACGAAGGGAGGGCTTCGAGGCCTCGGAGCCGCAGCTCTGGGCGCCGCCGCAGGTGCTCGCACACTGGCAGCGTCTGCGCCGCCAGCAGGCCGAGCAGGCCCTCGAAGACAAGGTTCAGCCAGCAACGCACGGGCGCCTGCGCCCCGCTAAGCTGAGCGCTAAAGAAGGGAGAGTCATCATGTATTTGACGCCTCAGCATGTGCTGCTTGCCGGAGCCACGGGCCTTACGGGCGAACACCTGCTCGACCGCCTGCTCAACGAACCCACCATCAGCCGTGTGCTGGCGCCGACCCGGCGTCCTTTGGCCGAGCATCCGCGCCTGCAGAACCCGGTGGGCGAGCTTTCGACGACGCTTGCGCAGCTGTCCGGGCGGGTCGACATCGCCTATTGCTGTTTGGGCACCACGCTCAAGCAGGCTGGCTCCGAGGCCGCCTTCCGTGCGGTGGACCTGGATCTGGTGGTGGCTTTCGCTCAACGCGCGCGGGAACTGGGCGCGCGCCATCTGCTGGCGATCAGTGCGATCGGCGCCGATCCTCAATCGTCGATCTTCTACAACCGGGTCAAGGGCGAGATGGAAGAAGCGCTCAAGGCCCAGAACTGGCCACAACTGACCCTGGTACGCCCCTCGCTGCTGCTGGGCGAGCGTTTGCAACCGCGCCTGGCCGAACGCCTGGCCGGGCCGTTTTCGCGGCTGTTGCCGGGCAAGTACCACGGCATCGAAGCCTGTACCTTGGCAAGGGCGCTGTGGCGGCTGGCGCTGGAAGAAGAAGACGGTATGCGCGTGATCGAATCGGACGACCTGCGCAAGCTGGGCAAGAACTGATACGACCTCGTGGAAGCGGCCTTGCGTCGCGATTGGACCGCGCAGCGGGCCCTGGCTTCACTCTCGCCGCTGCCATTGCCGGGACCGCTCTGCGGTCCAATCGCGACACAAGGCCGCTCCCACAAGCTGGACGGTGCAAGGCCAGGCGGCCTGGGAGAGCATGGTGTGCAGATGTTTATGGAAGCACTGCCATGCTCAATTCCTGGCATTTCACACCGCCTCGTGGGAGCGGCCTTGTGTCGCGATTGGACCGCGTAGCGGTCCCAGGTTTTCAGCCTCGCCGCTACCATTGCCAGAACCGCGTGTGCCCGCCCTAGAGCCCGCCAGTGGCGTTGAACCCCACACCTAAAACGGTCAAGGCCGACAACGGCAGCAACAGGGTATCGAGCAGCATGCTCCCCGGCAGGTCCAGCCGTGGGTAGGCAGGCGCCTCGGCCCCGAAACGGTCCTTGGCGCAACAGCCACCGTCGATCGCATACAGGTCCAGCCGCGTCCCCGCGTACACCACCGGGGCGCCGGGTTGATTGGCATCGAGCGTGCGCACCGTCGCGCAGCCGCCCAGGGCGATCAACAACAGGCCCAGTGCAGCGCGTCTCAATCCTCGACCCCGTAATGGTGCTCGCCCCAACGCGGCAGCATGTCCTGGGGAATGTCGAGCAGGTTGAGTACCCGCGCCACCACGAAGTCGACCAGATCGTCGATGGTCTGCGGCTGGTGGTAGAACCCTGGCGCCGCCGGCAGAATCACCGCGCCCATGTGCGACAGCTTGAGCATGTTCTCCAGATGAATGGTGGAGAACGGCGCCTCACGCGGCACCAGAATCAGTTGCCGACGCTCTTTCAAGGTGACGTCGGCAGCGCGCTCGATGAGGTTGTTGCAAGCCCCGGTGGCGATCGCCGACAAGGTGCCGGTCGAACAGGGCACCACCACCATCGCGGCCGGCGCGCCAGACCCCGAAGCCACTGGCGACATCCAGTCCTCCTTGCCATACACGCGGATCTGCCCATCAGCAGCTCCCGTGTACTCGGTCAGAAACGCCTGCATCGCCTGGGGCTTGGCCGGCACTACCACGTCGGTCTCGGTGGCCATCACCAATTGCGCCGCTTTGGAGATGAGGAAATGCACCTCACGTTCCTCACGCACCAGGCAGTCGAGCAACCGCAGGCCATACTGCGCGCCCGAGGCGCCGGTCATGGCCAGGGTGATGCGCTGCGGGCCGCTCACTTCAGGGCCTCGGCCAGCTTACCGTGCAGGCCGCCGAAGCCGCCGTTGCTCATGATCACCACATGAGTGCCCGGCCGCACCTGGTCCTTGATGCGCGCGATGATCGCCTCGAGGCTGTCGGCGACCACGCTCGGCACCTTGCACTGGGCCGCAGTGGCGGCCAGATCCCAGCCCAGGTTGGCCGGGGCGTACCAGATCACCTGGTCGGCGTGGTTGACGCTGTCCGGCAAGCCGTCACGGTGCGCGCCGAGCTTCATCGAATTGGAGCGCGGCTCGATCACCGCGATCACCGGCGCCTCGCCCACTTGCTTGCGCAAGCCGTCGAGGGTGGTGGCGATGGCGGTCGGGTGGTGAGCGAAGTCATCGTAGATGACCACACCCTGCACTTCGGCCACCTTTTCCATCCGCCGCTTGACGCTCTTGAAGGCGCTCAAGCCTTCGATGCCCATGGCCGCCGCCACCCCCACATGGCGCGCCGCCGCCAAGGTGGCCAGGGCGTTGGCGACGTTGTGCTGACCGGTCAGCGCCCAGTCGACCACGCCTTGCACCTGACCGTCGAACAACACCTCGAACCGCGAGCCATCCGCACTGAGCAGACGCGCCTGCCACTGCCCGCCCTCACCGGTGGTCTGCACCGGCGTCCAGCAGCCCATGCCGATGACCCGCTCCAACGCAGGCTCGGTGGTCGGGTGGATGACCAGGCCTTCGCTGGGAATGGTGCGCACCAAATGGTGGAACTGTCGCTCGATGGCGGCCAGGTCCGGGAAGATGTCCGCGTGGTCGAACTCCAGGTTATTGAGGATGGCGGTGCGCGGGTGGTAGTGGACGAACTTGGAGCGCTTGTCGAAGAACGCGCTGTCGTATTCATCGGCTTCGACCACGAAGAACGGCGTGTCGCCCAGGCGCGCCGACACCGAGAAGTTCTGCGGCACGCCACCGATCAGGAAGCCCGGGCTCATGCCCGCATGCTCCAGCACCCAGGCCAGCATGCTGCTGGTGGTGGTCTTGCCGTGGGTGCCGGCCACCGCCAGCACCCACCGGCCTTGCAGCACGTGGTCGGCCAGCCATTGCGGGCCCGAAACGTAGGGCAGCCCCTTGTTCAGGACGTATTCCACCGCCGGATTGCCGCGCGACATGGCGTTGCCGATCACCACCAGGTCCGGGGCCGGTTCGAGCTGGGCCGGGTCGTAGCCCTGGGTCAATTCGATGCCCTGCGCCTGGAGCTGGGTGCTCATCGGCGGGTAGACGTTGGCGTCCGAACCGGTGACGCGATGACCGAGTTCCTTGGCCAGGACCGCCAGCGAACCCATGAAAGTGCCGCAAATACCGAGAATGTGAATGTGCATGATCGACCTCGCAAAACGTCGAGGCAGGGTAGCCCAGGGCGCGGGAAATCGCACCCGCTGTTTCGCTCAACCGGCGCGGGCGATGCCGTGCTTGCGCAGTTTGCGGTACAGGGTGTTGCGGCTGATACCCAGGTGCTCGGCGACGCGGGTCAGGTGCCAGCGGTGCTGGGCGAGCGTCGACAGCAGGGCCTGGCGCTCCGCGCTCTGCAGCGGTGCGCCAGCTTGTGGGCGAGCGTGTCCCGCGATGAGATCGGCCGCGTGTCCGGTGTCATCCGCGCCACCGCCCTCGCGGGGCGAGCCCACATCTACAGCAGCGTGAGGTGCTCTGACAGCGGGCGGCAGATCCGACAGATAAATGCGCTGACCCTCGCAGAGCGCCACCAAGGTGCGCAGCACGTTGCGCATCTGGCGCACGTTGCCCGGCCAGGCGAAGTCCATCAGCGCCTGGCGTGCCTGGGGTTCGAGGCTGATCGCCTGGCCCGCGGCTTCCTCGGCCAGCAGCGCGTCGAGCAGTTGCGCCCGGTCGCCCCGCTCGCGCACGGCGGGAATGTTGATTTCCAGGCCGTTGAGCCGGTAATAGAGGTCTTCACGAAAACTGCCCTCTTCCACCCGCTGCAACAGGTCACGGTGGGTCGCGCTGACGATGCGCAGGTCCACCGCCTGAGGCTCGCCGCCGATGGGCACCACCTGGCGCTCCTCCAGCACCCGCAACAGGCGGGTCTGCAAGGCCAGCGGCATGTCACCGATCTCATCCAGCAGCAAGGTACCGCCATCGGCCTGCAGCAACTTGCCGCGCATGCCCTCCTTGCGCGAACCGGTGAAGCTGCCGCCGCGATAACCGAACAGTTCGCTCTCGATCAGGCTTTCCGGAATCGACGCACAGTTGATCGCCACGAACGGCTTGCCGCGCCGTTCGCTGGCCTGATGCACCGCCCGGGCGAAGGCTTCCTTGCCGCAGCCGGTCTCGCCGCGCAGCAACAGCGACACATCGCGTGGGTACACACGCAGCGCGCGGCGCAAGTCCGCTTGCAGGACCGGGTCGTGCAGGCAGATGCCCGGATCGACCGCCGCCGCTGGCGAGGGACGCGCCAGCGGGTAGATAGGCACGCGTGCCCGCCCGCGCAGGCTGGCGAACACCTGTCGACCGTCATGAGTGCGCAGCGGCCAGGCTGTGCTGCCCTGGGGCGACGCGCGACTGAACAGTTCGTCATGGCTGCAGGCGAAGAACCGCTCCACCGGCATGCCCAGCAGCCCGTCCCGGCGACTGCCCAGCAGGTTCAGCGCGCCCTGGTTGACTGCGCAGATGCGTCCGTCACCGTCGAACGCCAACAGTCCCTCACTGAACAGCCCGACCGATTCGGCGTGCAGGTGGAAACGCAGCAGCCAGTGCTGCTCGAAGTGACGCAGGAAATAACAGCTCTCGATCATCTTCGCCGAGAGGTTGACCAGGGCCATGGTGTGGAACTGGCTCTGCCGCGAGACCTCCGCACGGGCCGAGGACACGTCGAGCACCGCCAGCAGCTCGCCGTGGGGATCGAACACCGGGCTGGCCGAGCAGGTGAGGCCGGTGTGCTGGCCGCGAAAATGTTCATCCTGATGAATGGTCACCGGCTGGCGTTCGACGACACAGGTGCCGATGCCATTGGTGCCTTCGCAGGCTTCGCTCCAGTCGGCGCCGAGCCACAGCCCGGCGCGCTCGAAGATACGCCGCTCGCTGGGTGCGGTGACGCAATTGAGGATCACCCCCCGCGCGTCGGTGAGCAGCACCGCATGGCCGGCGCCGGACAACTGCTGGTGCAGGCTATTCATCTCGCCCTCGGCGATCTGCAACACCTGGTGCAGGCGCGCACGACTCTCCTGCAAACGCGCCTGTCCAAGCACCACCGGGGCCTGGGCCAATGCCGGGTCCAGGTGGTGATCCTGCAGGCAGCGCAGCCAGGAGCGGGCGATGGACGGATCGCTGCCCGGCCCACTGGTCGATCCCTGGGCAACGGTGAGCACCTGCTGAGCATGGCGGCTGAAAGCGTTGCTCTGCATGTTTGTTGTTCTCCGCAGATAGAACGTTGCGCCAGCATCCTCCTGCGCCGCGTGGTTTGCAATCACGAGGCGACTGGCGAGTCAGTGACGTCACAGCAACGGTACAAAGTGTCACGCCCGCCGTGCCGGTCCTGATACCCAATGCCTGACCGCCATTCAGCGAAGTGACCTAAGTCATTGATTGCAAAGGTATGCACCACACTGGCCCACGGTTTGCTCTACGCTTGTCCACTCCCCAACAAACACAATAGCCAGGAGAGACACCATGCGTTACGCACATCCCGGTACCGAAGGCGCCAAGATTTCCTTCAAGCAGCGCTACGGCAACTACATCGGTGGCGAATTCGTAGCTCCGGTCAAAGGCCAGTACTTCGAAAACACCTCTCCGGTCACCGGCAAGCTGATCGCCGAATTCCCCCGCTCCACGGCCGAAGACATCGACAAAGCGCTGGACGCGGCCCATGCCGCCGCCGACGCGTGGGGTCGCACCTCGGTGCAGGACCGTTCCAACGTGCTGCTGCGCATCGCCGACCGCATCGAGCAGAACCTCGAAGTGCTGGCCATCACCGAAACCTGGGACAACGGCAAGCCGATCCGCGAAACCCTCAACGCCGACATCCCACTGGCGGTCGATCACTTCCGCTACTTCGCCGGTTGCCTGCGCGCCCAGGAAGGCGGCGCCGCCGAGATCAACGAAAACACCGTGGCTTACCACATCCACGAGCCACTGGGCGTGGTCGGCCAGATCATCCCGTGGAACTTCCCGCTGCTGATGGCCGCCTGGAAACTCGCACCGGCCCTGGCCGCCGGCAACTGCGTGGTGCTCAAGCCTGCCGAGCAGACGCCATTGGGCATCACCGTGCTGATGGAATTGATCGGCGACCTGCTGCCCAAGGGCGTGCTCAACGTGGTGCAGGGCTATGGCCGCGAAGCCGGTGAAGCGCTGGCCACCAGCAAGCGCATTGCCAAGATCGCCTTCACCGGTTCCACCCCGGTGGGCTCGCACATCATGAAATGCGCCGCGGAAAACATCATTCCGTCCACCGTGGAGTTGGGCGGCAAATCGCCGAACGTCTACTTCGAAGACATCATGCAGGCCGAGCCGAGCTTCATCGACAAGGCCGCCGAAGGCCTGGTACTGGCGTTCTTCAACCAGGGCGAGGTGTGCACCTGCCCGTCGCGCGCGCTGGTGCAGGAGTCGATCTACCCGCAGTTCATGGACGTGGTGATGAAGAAGGTGCTGCAGATCAAGCGCGGCGACCCGTTGGACACCGACACCATGGTCGGCGCCCAGGCCTCGCAGCAGCAGTTCGAAAAGATCCAGTCCTACCTGAAGATTGCCCAGGAAGAGGGCGCCGAGCTGCTGACCGGCGGCAAGGTGGAGCAACTGGACGGCTCGCTGGCTAGCGGCTACTACATCCAGCCGACCTTGCTCAAGGGCAACAACAAGATGCGCGTCTTCCAGGAGGAGATCTTCGGCCCGGTGGTCAGCGTCACCACCTTCAAGGACGAAGCCGAAGCCCTGGCCATCGCCAACGACACCGAGTTCGGCCTCGGCGCAGGCGTGTGGACCCGCGACATCAACCGTGCCTACCGCATGGGCCGCGGTATCAAGGCCGGCCGCGTGTGGACCAACTGCTACCACCTCTACCCCGCCCACGCCGCTTTCGGTGGCTACAAGAAGTCCGGCGTCGGCCGTGAAACCCACAAGATGATGCTCGACCACTACCAGCAGACCAAGAACCTGCTGGTCAGCTACGACATCAACCCGCTCGGCTTCTTTTAAAAAAGCCACAAGCTTCTAGCGGCAAGCGACAAGAAAGAGCGGACCGTGTGCCGGCTGCTCTTTCTTGCAGCTTGCAGCTTGCCGCTCGCAGCTGGAGCGGCTGGCCGCTCGCGCCGTTGGCGCGCTTTCTGCAACACCTGAATCACCAAAGGCCCGGCGTCCCTCCGGCGACCTAAAACAACAAACAGGTGAAATCATGCCAAGCGAACATTCCGCCGGTACACCGGCCGGTTCTTCGGTCGACTTCGAAAAGGTTGGCTCTGACTACTTCCAACAACGCGAACTCAAGAAAGGTGCTGCGGGCTGGGTTCTGCTGGTGGGCCTGGGCGTGGCCTATGTGATCTCCGGCGACTATGCCGGGTGGAACTTCGGCCTCGCCCAAGGCGGCTGGGGCGGCATGTTCCTCGCCACCTTGCTGATGGCCACCATGTACCTGTGCATGTGTTTCTCGCTGGCTGAACTGTCTTCGATGATTCCCACCGCTGGCGGCGGCTATGGGTTTGCCCGCAGCGCCTTCGGGCCTTGGGGCGGCTTTCTCACCGGTACGGCGATCCTCATCGAGTACGCCATCGCCCCCGCCGCCATTGCCACGTTCATCGGCGCCTATTGCCAGTCGCTGTTCGGCATCGGCGGCTGGATGATCTACCTGGCGTTCTACGTGGTGTTCATCGGCATTCATATCTTCGGCGTGGGTGAAGCGCTGAAGCTGATGTTCGGCATCACCGCCATCGCCGCCATTGCCCTGGTGGTGTTCCTGCTGGGCATGCTGCCCCATTTCGATGCCGCCAACCTCTTCGACATCGCCCAGACCGACGCCGCTGGCGCCAGCAGCTTCCTGCCGTTCGGCTATGTCGGCGTGTGGGCGGCAATCCCCTATGCGATCTGGTTCTTCCTCGCGGTCGAAGGCGTGCCCCTGGCCGCCGAAGAAACCAAGAACCCACGGCGCGACCTGCCACGCGGCTTGATCGGCGCGATGCTGGTGCTGCTGGCCTTCGCCCTGCTGATTCTGGTGGTCGGCCCCGGCGGCGCCGGCTCCGAAGCGCTCAAGGCCTCGGGCAACCCACTGGTCGAAGCCCTGGCCAAAGCCTACGGCGGTTCCACCTGGATGAGCGGCTTCGTCAACCTGGTTGGCCTGGCCGGACTGATCGCCAGCTTCTTCTCGATCATCTACGCCTATTCCCGGCAGATTTTCGCCCTGTCGCGCGCTGGCTACCTGCCGCGCAAGCTCTCGGAAACCAACAAGAGCAAGGCGCCGGTGCTGGCCTTGGTCATCCCTGGATTGATCGGCTTCGCCCTGTCGCTGACCGGCCAGGGCGACCTGCTGATTCTGGTGGCGGTGTTCGGTGCCACACTGTCCTATGTGCTGATGATGGCCGCGCACATCACCCTGCGCATCCGTCGGCCGAAGATGGCCCGCCCCTACCGTACCCCCGGTGGCATCTTCACTTCGGGCCTGGCCCTGGTGCTGGCGTGCATCGCCGTGGTGGCCGGTTTCCTGGTCGATCCGCGGGTGGTGATTGGCGCTGCGCTGATCTATGCAGTATTAATTGCCTACTTCGCGTTCTACAGTCGCCATCACTTGGTTGCCGGCACGCCGGAAGAGGAATTCGCCGCGATCCAGCAGGCCGAAGAGGCCCTGCACTAATTGCCGACCCACGCCGCAGGCCCGGCCTGCGGCGCTCTGGAGGTTCTGTATGGCACGTTTCGTACACACGGTCGGCAATCTGGTCTACCGTTTCGACAGCCTCAAGGAGGTCATGGCCAAGGCCAGCCCGGCGCGCTCCGGCGACTTCCTCGCGGGCGTGGCCGCCGCCAACGACGGTGAGCGGGTCGCCGCGCAGATGGCCCTGGCCGACATCCCCCTCAGCCACTTCCTCAGCGAAGCGCTGATTCCCTACGAACAGGACGAAATCACCCGGCTGATCGTCGACACCCACGACGCCGAGGCCTTCGCCCCGGTCAGCCACCTCACGGTCGGTGGCCTGCGCGACTGGCTGCTCAGCGAAGCGGCCGACGAGTCCAGCCTGCGGGCGCTGGCCCCGGGCCTGACCCCGGAAATGGCCGCTGCGGTGTCGAAGATCATGCGCGTGCAGGACTTGGTGCTGGTCGCGCAGAAGATCCGTGTGGTCACCGCGTTTCGCGGCACCATGGGCCTGCGCGGGCGATTATCGACCCGCCTGCAACCCAACCACCCCACCGACGAACCGGCGGGTATCGCTGCCAGCATTCTCGACGGGCTGCTGTACGGCAACGGCGACGCCATGATCGGCATCAACCCGGCCACCGACAGCATCGCCTCCATCTGCGCCCTGCTGGAAATGCTCGACGCCATCATCCAGCGCTATGACATTCCCACCCAATCCTGCGTGCTGACCCACGTCACCACCTCGATCGAGGCGATCAACCGCGGCGTGCCGCTGGACCTGGTGTTCCAGTCCATCGCCGGCACCGAGGCTGCCAACGCCGGCTTCGGCATCAACCTCAACGTGTTGCAGGAAGGCTACGAGGCCGGGCTGTCGCTGCAACGCGGCACCCTCGGACAGAACCTGATGTACTTCGAAACCGGCCAAGGCAGCGCGCTGTCGGCCAATGCCCACCACGGCGTCGACCAGCAGACCTGCGAGACCCGCGCCTACGCCGTGGCCCGGCATTTCAAGCCGTTTCTGGTCAACACCGTGGTCGGCTTCATCGGTCCCGAGTACCTGTACAACGGCAAGCAGATCATCCGTGCGGGGCTGGAGGATCACTTCTGCGGCAAGCTGCTCGGCGTGCCCATGGGCTGCGACATCTGCTACACCAACCACGCCGAAGCCGACCAGGACGACATGGACACCCTGCTCACCCTGCTCGGCGTTGCCGGGATCAACTTCATCATGGGCATCCCCGGCTCCGACGACATCATGCTCAACTACCAGACCACTTCGTTCCACGACGCCCTCTACGCCCGTCAGACCCTGGGCCTGAAACCGGGTCCGGAGTTCGAAGCCTGGCTGGAACGCACCGGCATCCTGACCCAGGCCGACGGCCGCGTTCGCTTCGGCGACAACCTCCCGCCGGCCTTCCGCCAGGCCTTGGCACAGCTCGCATAGGCACGACCATGGACCGACACGTACCCACTCCCGACAACCCCTGGCTGGCCCTGCGCAACCTGACCCCGGCGCGCATCGCCCTGGGCCGCACCGGCACCAGCCTGCCCACCGGCGCGCAACTGGACTTCCAGTTCGCCCACGCCCAGGCCCGCGACGCCGTGCACCTGCCCTTCGACCACGCCGCGCTGCGCGAGCAGTTGCAGACGCGCGGGCGCGACAGCCTGCTGCTGCACAGCGCGGCCGCCGACCGTCACCAGTACCTGCAACGGCCCGACCTCGGCCGCCGCCTGTGCGACGCGTCGGCGGCCACGCTGCGCGAGCATGCCCAGGCCAACGCCGGCGGGGTCGATCTGGCGATCGTCGTCGCCGACGGCCTCTCGGCCCTGGCCGTACACCGTCACACCCTGCCGCTGCTGAGCCGCTTCGAAGAGCAGGCCAGCGCCGAGGGCTGGACGACGGCGCCGGTGATCCTGGTGCAACAGGGACGGGTGGCGGTGGCCGACGAAGTGGGCGAGCTGCTGGGCGCACGCATGACCGTGATGCTGATCGGCGAGCGCCCCGGCCTGAGCTCGCCCGACAGCCTGGGCCTGTATTTCACCTATGCGCCGAAGGTGGGCCTGACCGACGCCTACCGCAACTGCATCTCCAACGTGCGCCTGGAGGGCCTGAGCTACGGCATGGCCGCGCATCGCCTGCTGTACTTGATGCGCGAGGCCTGCCGACGGCAGTTGTCCGGGGTGAACCTCAAGGACGAGGCCGAGGTCCACAGCCTCGACAGCGATCAGCCCGACGGCAAGACCGGCAACTTCCTGCTCGGCGAGGACTGACCCTGCGTTCCCCCAGCCAGATTGCGTATGCAGACTGCCTTGGGGCAGCATGCCATCACGTGGCGACGTGCATCATCCCGTTCCCAATGGACTCTGAGGCCTGCTCATGCGCATCATCAAGGCAACCCTGGAACACCTCGACCTGCTCACCCCGCTGTTCGTCCAGTACCGGGAGTTCTACGGGCAACTGCCCTATCCCGACACCTCGCGGACCTTTCTGCGCAAGCGCCTCACGCGCGGCGAGTCGGTAATCTACCTGGCCCTGCCGGATGACGACGACAGCCGCCTGCTGGGTTTCTGCCAGCTCTACCCGAGCTTCTCATCGCTGTCGCTCAAGCGCGTGTGGATCGTCAACGACATCTACGTGGCCGAAGACTCGCGGCGCATGCTGGTGGCCGACCACCTGATGCGCGAAGCCAAGAAGATGGCCAGGCAGAGCAACGCCATCCGCCTGCGGGTGTCGACCAGCAGCGACAACGAGGTGGCGAAGAAGACCTACGAGTCCATGGGCTTTCGCAAGGACACCGAGTTCGAGAACTACATCCTGCCGATCAGCCAGGACTGAGCCAGACGGGCCGCCGGGCAAACCGTAACCACTCGCTACAAACTCTCCGGGCATCTTCACGACTTCGCCGTATAATGCCCCCCTCGTCATATGTGAAAAATCACTCCCCGTTCGGGGAAGATACCCACGCCAAAAATGACTTCGTCCGTCATCGCGCGCCCGTAGAAGCGGGTCAAGACAACAGGTGCTGTACATGGAATTCAACCCGCTGGACCTTATCCTGCATCTCGATGCCTACCTTGACCTGCTGGTGACCAACTACGGTCCCTGGATCTACGCCATTCTGTTCGCGGTGATCTTCTGCGAAACCGGCCTGGTGGTCATGCCCTTCCTGCCAGGCGATTCGCTGCTGTTCATCGCTGGCGCCGTGGCCGCCGGTGGCGGCATGGACCCGGTCCTGCTGGCCGGTCTGCTGATGCTCGCGGCGATCCTCGGCGACAGCACCAACTACGTGATCGGGCGCACGGCGGGCGAGCGGCTGTTCCGCAATCCCAATTCGAAGATCTTCCGCCGCGACTACCTGCAGCGCACCCATGAATTCTACGAACGCCACGGCGGCAAGACCGTCACCCTGGCGCGCTTCCTGCCGATCCTGCGCACTTTCGCACCGTTCGTCGCCGGCATTGCCCACATGCACTATCCGCGTTTCCTGGCCTTCAGTGTGGCCGGCACCCTGCTGTGGGTCGGCGGTCTGGTGACCCTGGGCTACTTCTTCGGCAACGTGCCGTTCATCAAGCAGCACCTGTCACTGATGGTGGTCGCCATCATCATCCTGTCGCTGGTGCCGATGATCCTCGGCGTGCTGCGCAGCCGCCTGGGTCGCACCGCCAAGGCGTCCTGAGCGGCCATGTGGTCGTTGGCCGCCTGGCGGCGCAAGCGCACCCTGGCGCGCTACCCCATCGACCCGGCGCTGTGGCAGGCCGTTCGCGAACGCCTGCCCCTGCTCGACGGCATCAGTGACGAGCAGGATCGCTGGCTGCGCGAGGCCAGCGTGCTGTTCCTGCACGACAAGCACCTCACCACCCTGCCCGGCGTCGAACTGGACGACGAGCAGCGCCTGTTCCTCGCCGCCCAGGCCCAGTTGCCGCTGCTGCACCTGGGCGAGCTGAACTGGTACCAGGGCTTCCACGAGCTGATCCTCTATCCCGACGACTTCAAGAGCCCCCAGCGCCACCGCGATGCCAGTGGCGTCGAGCACGTCTGGGACGCCGAACACAGCGGCGAGGCCTGGCTCCAGGGCCCGGTGATCATGGCCTGGCCAGGCGTGCTGGCCAGCGGCGGCTGGGATGCCTACAACCTGGTGATCCACGAGCTGGCGCACAAGCTCGACATGCTCAACGGCGACGCCAACGGCCTGCCGCCGCTGCACCCGGACATGGACGTCGGCGCCTGGGCGCAGGCCATGCAGCAGGCCTACGACGACCTCAACCGTCAGCTCGATGCCAACCCGGACCTGGAAACCGTCATCGACCCCTACGCGGCGGAAAACCCGGCGGAGTTCTTCGCCGTCACCAGCGAGTATTTCTTCAGCGCTCCCGACCTGCTGCAGCAGAGCTACCCCAAGGTCTACCAGCAACTGGCGCTGTTCTATCGCCAGGACCCGCTGGCGCGCCTGACCCGCCTGCAAGCCGAGCATCCGCAGTACCGCGACGCCCCGGCCTGAGCGGCGGCGGCGCAGGCCGACCGTGGCATGCAGGGGCGGAATATGCCTATAATCGCCGCCACTTTTTCTGGTCAATCAGGGGGGCTAAGCCCAATGAGCTACAGCAAGATTCCTGCGGGCAAAGACCTGCCGAACGACATCTACGTCGCCATCGAGATCCCGGCCAACCACGCGCCGATCAAATACGAGATCGACAAGGACAGCGACACCCTGTTCGTCGACCGTTTCATGGCCACCCCGATGTTCTACCCCGCCAACTACGGCTTCATCCCCAACACCCTGGCCGACGACGGTGATCCGCTGGACGTGCTGGTGGTCACCCCGTACCCGGTCGCGCCAGGCTCGGTGATCCGCGCCCGTCCGGTCGGCGTGCTGAACATGACCGACGACGGCGGCGGCGACGCCAAAGTCATCGCCGTGCCGCACGACAAGCTGTCGCAGCTGTACGTGGACGTCAAGGAATACACCGACCTGCCGCCGCTGCTGATCCAGCAGATCGAGCACTTCTTCGCCAACTACAAGGATCTGGAGAAGGGCAAGTGGGTCAAGATCGAAGGCTGGGACGGCGCAGACGCCGCCCGCGCTGCGATCACCAAGTCGGTAGCGGCCTACAAAGGCTGATACCGCACAGGAACGGGGTCGCCATGCGGCCCCGCTTCCAGCTTCTTCTCGGAAAGCGCTGACCTATAACGTCAGAAGCATCCCACAGCACCTTTCAAACGCTTCTTACACATCCCGCCAAGACCCACTCCTTCCCTCATCACCGCGTTTATTCCCTCGCCACGCGCCACCCACTAGACTCGCCGCCATGAACAATTCCGGTGATCGTCTCAAGACCCTTCTGCAGGAATGCGGCCTGACCTCGTCCGACTTCGCCGCCCAGCGCCATGTCACGCCCCAGCACGTGAACAACTGGTTCAAGCGCGGCATCCCGCTCGCACGCCTGGACGAGGTGGCCGATCTGTTCTGCGTCAATCGCCGCTGGCTGCGCAGCGGCGAAGGCCCCAAGCACCCCAGCCCGATCCTGCGCCCCTGCCCCACTCAGGTCGAACCCGCACCGCCCGGCCATGGCGGACGGCAGGTCTGCGTCGACTTCCATCGCCTCGTCGACGGCCTGCTGCAGCCGGACCCGGAGCGCCACCTGCTGATCTCGGCGCAAGCGCTGGACACCCTGGGCATCCTCGCCGAACACGTGGTGTGCCTGGACATGCCGGCGGCCAACATGGCGCCGCTGATGCCCATCGGCGCCGCCCTGGCCATCGACCGCAGCCTCACCCGTGTGGTCGATGGCCAGACCTACGCCCTGCTGCACGAGGGCCGGTTGCGTGTGCACAGCCTCAGCCTCGGGCAGAACGACACCCTGTGCCTGCACAGCCACGACCGGCGCAACTACGCCGTGGAGCGCTACACCAGCGCCCAGCGTCACGCCCAGGGCATGCAGGTGCTGGGCTGGGTGTTCTGGTGGTCGTGGTTCAGCCGCCAGCGCCCGCTGTAAGCAGCGCGGCAATTTCCGCTGGGCATCGCTGGTGCACCCTTGTATGCTACGCGGCACATTCTGCTCCGGTCGGCCAAGCCGCATTCCAGAGCACCTGACGACGCCCCACACGGCCGCCCGTCATCTTCTTCAGGCCTTCAGGGCCAACCCGTTAAGGCGGTTGCGGCTTATCAAAAATGAGCCAAGCCCGTCCCCGAAAGCCGGCCACAAGCCGGCTTTTTAATGGTTCTTCACGGAATCCCGGGAAAGACAGAAATAAGAACGCCGATTTGATGGATGATGTTCGTGCGAGCAAACACATCTACAAACCGGCGTTCTTGTGCACGATATTAATACGTTTCCGTCCTTTTGGGAGGGCTTTTCTGTCACTGCGAATAGAGGACGCCATTCACATTGATCATGCGTCGAACGCCAAAACATGTTTAAGATACTGGCAAATTTGAATCACTGCGCAAGGGAACTCGCATGAGGTTGATTCAGAACGTCGGTCAAGATCGCGTTATCGATTTACTCCACGAACAGATGAAGCCGGACTACCAGTTGGACTGCGCCTCTCCAGCACTCTCCTTGTTCGCCTTTTCTGAGCTGACCAAGTCTTTCGCTAAGCTAAAGAAGGTTCAGTTGATCCTACCGGCAAGTACCGAAAGCCTGGCGCTGCTGGGTGGAGAGGCGGATCGTGCCGCACGTAATCAGCTTATCGCACGTAGCCTCGCCAGGCTCTGCTATGAGTCGCTGAATGCGAAAGTCGAGTTAAAGCGCGCAAGCTCTGTGATACCCCAAGGCATCGGCTTACTTCGAGATCCAGCTAGCGCGCCTCATCAGGTGGTAATGGGCTCCTTCGCTCTGACCACAGACGGCCTAGGCCTGACGCCAGGTAACCCAATGAGCCTTATACAGGCTAGCGAGTCCCCCGCAGAAGCAGCCATGTTTGCACCTTGGTTTGATAACCAATGGCAGACACTGACTTCCCGTCCCAGCGACAAAACCGAACTACTCGATACACTACGCGATATTGCAGAACAGCGCTCACCAACCGCCCTATACAGCCTGATACTTCATCAAATATTCAAGGAAAAAGACGACGTACTGGATGAAGAGCGTGTAGTGAAGTCAGCCACCGGCATTCGTAACACAGTGATCTGGAACAAGCTTTTCAGATTTCAACGCGATGGCGTGGTCGGCGCTATCGACAAGCTCAACCGTTTCGGCGGCTGCATCGTTGCCGACAGCGTAGGTTTGGGAAAAACCTTCGAAGCGCTCGCCGTGATCAAGTACCACGAGCTGCGCAATGACCGCGTTCTGGTGCTGTGTCCGAAACGATTGAGAGATAACTGGACGATCTACAAAGCCAATGACCGACGCAATGTGTTGGCGTCAGATCGCTTTAACTACGACGTGCTTAACCACACAGACCTCTCACGTGATACGGGGCTCTCCGGTGACCTCGATCTGTCCCATATCAACTGGGGCAATTATGACCTGGTCGTGATCGACGAATCGCATAACTTCCGCAACAAGAAAGCACCGCGCCAAGGCCAAGAAACACGCTACGACCGCCTAATGCGCAGAATCATCCGCGATGGTGTAAAAACCCGAGTCCTGATGCTGTCCGCCACCCCGGTCAACAATCGCCTGGCTGACCTGCGTAACCAGATCGCTTTCGTGACCGAGGGCGATGACAACGCTCTGTTTGAGCACGGCATCAGCAGCATCGAAGCCACCACCCGCAAAGCCCAGCTGCAGTTCAATCGCTGGCTGGATCTGGATGAGCGCGAGAAGACCCCGGAGCGCCTGGTCGAAATGCTTGGCTTCGACTACTTCACCCTCCTCGACCTGCTCACCATCGCCCGCTCGCGTCGGCATATCGAGAAGTACTACGGCACCACCGAAACCGGCCGTTTCCCCACACGCCTGCCCCCGATCAACATCAAAGCTAACGTGGATGCTGCTGGGCAATTTCGCGCCATTCGTGAAATCAACCAAGAGATTCGCCGGCTAAACCTCGCCAGTTATGCGCCGCTGCGCTACGTCCTGCAGCACAAGCAAGCGGCTTACGACGCCAAATACAGCACCGAGATCCGTGGTGGCGAAAGCTTCTTTCGCCAGGCCGATCGCGAGGAAAGCCTGATCCACCTGCTGCGCATCAACGTCCTCAAGCGCATGGAAAGCGCGGTGTCTTCGTTTGCGCTGACCCTCGAACGGCAGCTCAAGGATGTCGAACGCACGCTCGAACGCATCGAGCAGCACGCCCACGATATTGAAGAAATCGATATCGCCGATGTCGACATAGACGACCCTGCGTTTGAAGCACTGCTGGTCGGACGCAAGGTCAAGGTGCTGCTAAGTGACGTTGACCTGGTGCGCTGGAAGCAAGATCTGCTGGAGGATCGCAATCGCCTGGCCACGCTGCTATCTGCAGCACAACAAGTACAACCCCAGCGTGATGCTAAACTGGCAGAGCTGCGCAAGATGCTCGCTGATAAGTGCCAGAGCCCGATCAATCCTGGCAATCGCAAGGTCATCATCTTCACTGCCTTTGCCGACACGGCGCGCTACTTGTACGAGCAGCTCGCCTATTGGGCCAATGAAACCTTGGGTGTGCAAACGGCCTTGGTCACCGGCTCCGGCCACAACCAAACTACGATCCCCGGCCTGCGTACCGATCTGGCATCCATACTGACGACCTTCTCTCCACGCTCGAAAGAGCGCCCTACCGACATGACCGAGGAAGGCGAGCTGGATCTGCTGATTGCCACCGACTGTATTTCTGAAGGCCAAAACCTGCAGGACTGCGACTGGCTGATCAACTACGACATTCACTGGAACCCAGTGCGGATCATTCAACGCTTTGGTCGAATCGACCGTATTGGCTCACCCAACCAGCACATCCAGTTAGTCAACTTCTGGCCCAATATGGAGCTGGAGGAGTACATCAACCTGGAGCAACGCGTCAGTGGTCGTATGGTTCTGCTAGACGTATCCGCCACCGGGGAAGAGAACTTGATCGAAGCGCAGTCCGGCAATGCGATGAACGATTTGGAATACCGCCGCAAGCAGCTGCTCAAGCTGCAGGATGCCGTCATCGACCTGGAAGACCTGTCCAGTGGCGTATCGATTACCGACCTCACCCTCACCGACTTCCGTATCGACCTCGCCCAGTACCTCAAGGCCCATCCGGGGGTGTTGGAAAACATGCCGCTGGGTGCCTGTGCCATCACTACAACACGTGACGAGGACATACCGCCCGGCATTATTTTTTGCCTGCGTGCTGAGGGAGAAGCCGCCGACAAGATCAGCGATGGCTACCCACTTGCACCCCACTACCTCGCCCATGTGGCAGAAGACCAAACCGTGCTATTGCCCTTCACCCAGGCCAAGCGCATTCTGGATCGCCTCAAGCGCCTGGCCCTTGGCCGCGAACTGCCTGACGCCACCGCTGGCAACCGATTCGACGAGCTCACCAAGCTAGGCAAAGACATGCGCTATGCACAAAGCCTGCTGGCAGCTGCAGTGTCATCTGTCGCCGGCAAAAGCGAAGAGCGCGCCATTGCCAGCCTATTCAACCCGGCCGGTAGCCATGCGATGAAAGGCGAGTTCGCCGGCAGCAACGACTTCGAAGTGATCGCCTTCATGGTCATACTGCCCCAGGAGTGAGCCGTGGTTGCCGAGGACATCATTGCAGCCCTGCAACTGCCTGAGCAGGCACGGGTCAATCAGCGCGTATCGAAAAAGCTGCTGATCAATAATCTGGCTCCGACAGCAGCGGATCGCCAGCAGATCAATGAAGGTATTGAAGAGGTCCAGTGGGTTGCCGCGCTAAAGCCCGGCAATTGCGGCATACCCGCTTACCGCGACGCCCAACGTGAATACGTGGAAGTCGCCGTGCTGCACCTCACCCTGCGCCCGTCAGCTCGACCAGCCAGGCTCATTGAACTGCTGCACCGCGCCGTCCCTCACCCAACCTTGCTAATGGTCAGCACACCGGAGTCGGTACAGCTCTCCCTCAGCCATAAACGTTGGGCGCAGAACGAAGCCAGCAAGACCGTGCTCGATGGTGAAATTACTACCGCTACGGTGCTGCCAGCCGCCCCTCAGATCACCACAGCCTTTCTCGATGCGATCAGTCTGGAGCGTCAACCGCGTAGTGACCTGTGCGTTTTGTATCAGGGCTGGATAGATACCCTGATGGCCCTGCAGGCAGCGCAGCACACGGGAAGTTTTCGCACTGCCAACAGCCCACTCGATGCCACTGCCCGACGCCAAGCCCTGCAAGCCTGCATCGAGCTGCAAGGGCAGATCGCCACATTGCGCGCCCAGGCAAAAAAGGCTCAGCAGATTGCCCGTCAGGTGGAGCTAAACCTGCAACTGAAGCAGCTACAGCAGGCGCTCAGCGAAGCCCAAGCAAGACTGTAGGGCGATGATTTAAGCCAGTACCAAAACCTGACCAACAAGCATTAAAAGGCAGTCGAAATGGAATACCATGCCAGCCAGCATTACACCGCGCCTGCAAACACATACGTGCAGGTAGATCGTGAAGGAAATAGCGAATGACCATGCAAATAATCGACGCACAGTCGCCGGAAGCGCACAGCGCCGACCTCAAGGCCGAACACATCGACAAACTCAAAGCCTTGTTCCCTGAGCTGATCACCGAAGGCCCCAATGGCGTGGCCATCAACCAGGACGTGCTCAAACAGCTGGTCGGCGACGCTACCGTTACGGACGCCGACGAAAAATACGGTCTGAACTGGCACGGCAAGCGCGCCGCGCGCCAACTGGCGCTTACACCGAGCACCGGCACTCTGCTGCCTTGTCCCGACGAAAGCGTCGATTGGAACAACACACAAAACCTGATGATCGAGGGCGATAACCTCGAAGTTTTAAAGTTGCTGCAAAAGAGCTATGCGGGCAAGGTAAAGCTGATCTATATCGACCCACCCTATAACACCGGCCAAGACTTTGTATACCCAGACAACTTCCAAGACAACATAAAAAACTATCTTGAAATAACAGGGCAATCAGTAGCAGGCGTCAAGACAAGTACAAACAACGAAAATTCTGGCCGATATCACACAGATTGGCTAAATATGATCTACCCCAGACTCGTACTAGCACGAAGCCTGCTGAGCCCTGACGGGGCGATTTTCATTTCAATAGACGACCATGAGATTCATCATTTGCGTTCAATGGTAAGCGAAGTCTTTGGCGAAGAAAACTTCTCAGCAACGGCAATCTGGGAGAAAGCTGACTCACCACGAAATTCAGCACGACAGTTCTCTGAAGACCATGACTATATTCTGATTTTCTCCAAGGACCCTGAGTGGACACCTGATAGGCTTCCACGTACTGAAGCCGCTAACTCTATCTACTCCAACCCAGATAATGATCCACGGGGTGAATGGCTTCCTGGGGATCCTTATGCCAACAAGCCTTACTCGAAAGGAAAATATACAATTGCCGGCCCTACTGGCAGAATTTTCTCCCCTCCACCTGGAAGATTCTGGCGTATTTCTGAGGAAAAGCTAAGAGAGCTAGATGCTGATGGAAGAATTTGGTGGGGACCAAAGGGGGATGCTCGCCCTAGCATTAAGCGTTATTTAACAGAAGTAGCGGACCTAACGCCTCGCACGCTATGGAAGAAAGAAGATGTTGGCAGCAATAGAACATCGAAAAACGAACTAAGATCTCTTTTTCCTGAAAGTGAGTCGTTCGACACACCAAAGCCCACCCGACTCATAGAGCGAGTTCTGCAGCTTGCAACTTCACCAAAGTCCGGCGACATTGTCCTAGATTTTTTCGCAGGATCAGGGACTACGGGGCATGCAACTCTATCTCTAAACTCTGCTGACGACGGGGATCGACGCTTTATTCTCGTTCAACTTCCAGAGCCAATAGCATCAGGTGCTTTTGAGAACATCGCAGAAATTACAAAAGAACGACTACGCCGCGCAGGGACTAAGATCAAATCCGACAACCCCATGTTCTCTGGTGATACGGGATTCCGCACTTTCAAGCTGGAGACATCAAATATTCGGGCATGGAATCCAACTCCAGAAGACCTGACAGCCGATCTTCTTGCTCACCAAGAACACATTATTGAAGGCCGGAGCGAGTCCGACATTCTCTACGAACTGCTGCTTAAGCTCGGTCTAGACCTGTGCGTCCCCATCGAGCAGCAGCGGATCGCCGGCAAAACGGTGCACAGCATCGGCGGTGGAGTCCTGCTGGCCTGCCTGACCGAACATATAACCCGCGACCAAGTGGAAGGTCTGGCTCAGGGGATTGTTGCCTGGCACAAAGCGCAAGCCCCTGCCAGCGATAGCACCTGCGTATTCCGCGACAGTGCCTTTGCCGACGACATCGCAAAAACCAACCTGGCCGCCATTCTGAGCCAGGCGGGCATCAAAAACGTGCGGAGCCTATAAAATGGCCGTGCCCGCGCAACCCAAGATTTACCATATCTGCCATGTGGACCGCTTGCCGTCTATCATCGCCAGCGCTGGCTTGCTGTCCGATGCGGTACTGTTGAATCAGGCGTTGTCGGGCACGGTCATTGGCATGAACCACATCAAGCAGCGTCGCCTGCAACTGGAGCTGGATAGCCATCCGGGCTTGCACGTCGGCGAATGCGTGCCGTTCTACTTTTGCCCACGTTCGGTGATGTTGTACCTGATCCGCCAGCAGCATCAGGACCTTGCCTACAAGGGCGGCCAAGGGCCTATTGTGCATTTGGAAGCCGACCTGCATGCGACCGTGAATTGGGCTAATGTCCAGACCAGACGCTGGGCGTTCACGCTATCCAATGCGGGGTCCTACTACTTCGAGGATCGCGCGGATCTGGCACGGCTGCATGAGATCAGATGGGATGCCGTCGCTGCTCGGAGCTGGAGCAACTGTAAAGAGGCTAAACAATCCGAGTTTCTGCTTGAGCAGAGTTTCCCCTGGCACCTGATAGAGCGAATCGGCGTGCAGTCCAGGCAAATTTATACGCAGGTAGCCAATGTGTTGCCTACACAAGGGCACAGACCAACTGTTGAGCTACGCCCTGAGTGGTATTACTGAGTGAAGAGCCAGTCATGATCGAATTTACAAGCGGCGACATCCTGCGGGATGACTCTGAAGCCATCATCAACACTGTGAACTGCGTCGGTGTGATGGGCCGTGGCATCGCCTTGCAGTTCAAGAACATGTGGCCGGAGAACTTCAAGGCTTACGAGGCTGCCTGCAAGCGCGAAGAGGTACAGCCCGGCCGGATGTTCGTGTTCGACACGAACCAGCTCACATCGCCGCGTTACATCATTAACTTCCCTACCAAGCGCCACTGGCGCGGCAAGAGCCGCCTGCAGGACATAGACGCGGGCCTCAGTGCCTTGGTGAAGGAGATTCACAATCGCGGTATCAGCTCCATCGCCATCCCACCGTTGGGTAGTGGTTTGGGCGGGCTCGATTGGGCCGAGGTACGCTCGCGCATCAAAGCGGCCATGGCCGACCTGCCGGACGTACGCGTGCGCATTTACGAACCCAAGGGCGCCCCCGCTGCAGACACCATGCACCACAGCCGCGAAGTGCCGAGCATGACCGCCGGGCGTGCCGCATTGGTGGAGCTGATGAATCGCTATGTGCGCGGCCTGCTTGACCCAACGATCAGCCTGCTGGAAGTGCACAAGCTGATGTATTTCATGCAGGTAGCAGGTGAGCCACTGCGACTCAAATACGTGCGAGCCGCCTATGGCCCGTACGCCGAAAACCTTCGGCATGTATTGCACGCGATTGAAGGTCATCTGGTCGCGGGCTACGCCGATGGCGGTGACGCCCCTGACAAGCCCCTTACGCTGGTGCCTGGCGCGGTCGAGGATGCCAATGCCTTCCTGGCAATGAATTCTGAAACCCGAACCAGATTTGACCGAGTCGGAGAGCTGGTGGAAGGCTTCGAAACCCCCTTCGGCCTTGAACTGCTGGCGACCGTGCATTGGATCGTTAAACAAGGTGATCCTGTGTCTAGCGTCGATGACGTGGTCGAGCGCACCTACGCCTGGAACGCTCGCAAGCAGCAGTTCACGCGGCGCCAGATTGGTATTGCCGTAGAGGTATTGGCAAGCAAAGGCTGGATTGAACCTATAGCGCTGAGCGCCTAAGCCAACCCCCCATAAGACTGAATCGACTACCGCCATGCTGCAAGGCGGCATAGCGGTAGTCGATGAGTTAATTGACAGAATTTCTCGCCCTAGCCTGAAGGCGAGCTTGAAAATGGATTGAACATGAAACTGCACTTCGAGCCGGATCTCGACTACCAATTACAGGCTATCGAAGCGGTGTGCGATCTGTTCCGCGGCCAAGAGGCTTGTCGTACCGAGTTTACGGTAACCATGAAGGTCCCTGCCCCGGCCGATAGCGATCCGAGCGACGCTCCACAGCAGTTCGCCCTGGGCATTGCTGAATCCGACCTCGGTGTTGGTAACCGTCTGACTCTGCTCGATGACGAGCTAAAGAAGAACCTAAGCGACATCCAGCTGCGCGGTGGCCTGCCACCTTCCGGCATGCTCACTTCAGGCGACTTTACGGTCGAAATGGAGACCGGCACGGGAAAGACCTACGTTTATCTACGCAGCATCTTTGAGCTGAACAAGCGCTACGGTTTTACCAAATTCGTCATCGTGGTGCCGTCGGTTGCGATCAAAGAGGGCGTCTACAAGTCCCTACAGATCACCGAGGAGCACTTTAAGGGCCTCTACGCGGGCGTGCCCTACGACTACTTCCTCTACGACTCGAACAAGCTTGGTGAGGTACGCAACTTTGCCACCAGCTCGACCATTCAGATCATGGTGGTGACCGTAGGCGCGATCAACAAGAAGGACGTCAACAACCTCTACAAGGACAGCGAGAAGACCGGCGGCGAGAAGCCCATTGATCTGATCAAAGCTACCCGCCCGATCCTGATTGTCGACGAGCCACAGAGCGTCGATGGCGGCCTTAAAGGGGCCGGCAAGACCGCATTGGATGCCATGAACCCGCTGTGCACTCTGCGCTATTCCGCAACCCACGTAGACAAGCACCACATGGTCTACAGGCTGGACGCGGTTGACGCCTACGAGCGCCGCCTGGTCAAACAAATCGAGGTGGCCTCGGCAACGATTGAGGATGCCCACAACAAGCCGTTTGTGCGGCTGGTGGCGGTCAGCAACAAGCGTGGCACGATTTCAGCCAAGATCGAGTTGGATGTTGGCACTACCGCAGGCGGCGTATCCACCCAAGTGGTCACGGTCTACGACGGCGACGATCTGGAGCAGGCAACCAAGCGTGCCGTCTATGAAGACCTTCGTATCGGCGAAATCAACACCGCCAAAGGCGAGGAGTTCGTCGAGCTGCGCTACCCAGGTGGCGAGAAGTACCTGCGCATTGGTGAGGTTCACGGGGGCGTGGAACCGTTGGCGATTCAGCGCGAAATGATCCGCCGCACGATCAAGGAGCATCTGGACAAGGAAAAGCGCTTCCGCCCCATGGGCATCAAGGTGCTGTCGCTATTTTTCATCGATACTGTCGAGCGTTATCGCCGGTACGACGCTGATGGCGATCCAATAAAAGGCGTATACGCGACCATCTTCGAAGAAGAATACAAACGTTTCGCCAAACACCCGGACTACCAAAGCCTGTTCAGCGAGGTCGACTTCAACCACAGCGCTGAAGAGGTGCATAACGGCTACTTCTCTATCGACAAAACGGGCGGCTGGTCTGACACCGCTGAGAATAACGCCGGCAACCGAGATAACGCTGAGCGCGCCTACAACCTGATCATGAAGGACAAGGAAAAGCTGCTCAGCTTCAGCACACCGCTGAAGTTCATCTTTTCCCACTCGGCACTCAAGGAAGGCTGGGACAACCCCAACGTGTTCCAGATCTGCACGCTGCGTGACATTCAATCCGAGCGTGAACGCCGACAGACAATCGGCCGCGGCCTACGCCTGTGCGTTAACCAAAGCGGCGATAGGGTGCGCGGGTTCGAGGTGAACACCCTCACCGTGATTGCCACAGAGAGCTACGAGGCCTTCGCTGAAAATCTGCAGAAAGAGATTGAAGAAGACACTGGTATTCGTTTTGGCATCGTCGAGGAGCACCAGTTCGCGGCTGTTGCCATCACTAGCACAGATGGCGAGTCCAAACCGCTTGGCTTTGAGCAGTCAAAGATACTCTGGGACTTCCTGAAAGCTAAGCAATACGTGGATGCCAAGGGCAAGGTGCAAGACTCGCTAAAGCAGGCACTTAAGGACGGTCTGCTGCAACTACCTCCAGAATTCGAGGCGCAGCGCTCGCAAATAGTTGAGTTGCTGAAGAAAGTCTCCGGTCGTTTGGAGATCAAGAACGCCGATGAGCGCCGCGCCATTCCGACTCGCCAAGCGGTGCTGCAGAGCGAAGAGTTCAGAGCCCTATGGAACCGCATCAAGCACCAAACCACCTATCGCGTTGACTTCGATAACGAAAAGCTGATCGCCGATTGCATAAACAATCTGCAAAAAGCCCCTGCGGTATTCCGCCCACGCCTGCAGTGGCGCAAAGCAGATCTTGCCATCGGTAAGTCAGGTTTGGAGGCCAACGAAAAGAAAGGCGCCTACACCGTTACGCTGGACGAGAGTGAAATTGAGCTGCCGGACATTCTGACCGACCTGCAGGATCGGACGCAGCTGACTCGCCGCACCCTGGTGCGCATCCTAACTGAAAGCAAGCGCCTGGACGATTTCAAGCGCAACCCTCAGCAGTTCATTGAACTGGCGGGTGAGATCATCAACCGCTGCAAGCGCCTAGCGCTGGTAGACGGCATCAGGTACGTCAAACTTGGTGCCGAAAACTATTACGCTCAGGAGCTTTTCGAACAGCATGAACTGACCGGGTACCTGAAGAACATGTTGCTCAACACCGAGAAATCCGTCTACGAGCATGTGGTCTACGACTCCGCAATCGAACGTGACTTCGCGCAAGCGCTCGAACACAACGATGCAGTGAAGGTGTACGCAAAACTGCCCGGCTGGTTCCGCATTCCCACGCCACTAGGTAGCTACAACCCCGACTGGGCGATACTGGTTGAGCAAGATGGTGCCGAGCGCCTGTACTTCGTAGTGGAAACCAAGAGCAGCTTGTTTGGTGATGACCTTCGCCCAGTTGAGCAAGCGAAAATCGACTGCGGCACCGCTCACTTCAGCTTGCTCGCGAAGAATGAGGCCAGTCTGCGATTCGGCCGAGCGAGCAGCGTCGACGATGTAATTGCTGGCGTACTGAACTAGTCAAATTGGATCAAACTACATGGATCGAACGATGAGCGAAGAGATAGTGCAGCAGCAGAGCGGGTCAAAATACGTTCATGTGCAAGCGCAGCCAGATCACTTGGAGTCTCTCGCCCGTGGAAAGCCCATCAACGCGCTCGCAGAGCTCATCTGGAATGCATTGGACGCAGACGCTGATCAGGTACACATCCGAATCTCTGATAATGAGCTGGGTAGCCCAGTAGAAATTGAGGTTTTGGATAACGGCAACGGCATCACTGTTGAAGAAGCAGAGCATGCTTTCGGCAACCTAGGCGGCTCATGGAAAAGAGACTATAGAGCAACCAATGGAACACAAAAAAAATTACACGGCAGAAACGGTAAGGGACGCTTCAAAGCCTTCGCACTGGGGCATGACGTAACGTGGGATACCGCATTTCTTGAGGGCTCTGACAGACGCCTGCTTCAGCACGCAATCAAAGGGCAAGCGAGTAAACTGCAAGACTTCGAAATCAAACAAGCTCATCCAGCTCCGATAGGCCGACATCGTGGCACCAGAGTACACATTTCCAATCTTCTGGACTCCTTAGGGGTACTGACGCAAGATGGCTCTGCAGCCAGACAGCTCGCCGAGGTTTTCGCTCTCTATCTGCGCAATTATCCCGCCACGAATATAACTTTTCGCAACGAGCGCATTGATCCAAAATCGGTTCAGAAATCACACGACTCTATTGAACTACCAGCACTCCAAACGATAGATGGAGTCGAGGTGCAGGCCAAATTAGATATCGTAGAATGGAGCTTTTCAAAGAAAGAGCGGCGGATATGCCTCTGCGATAGTGACGGTTTTTCCCTTCACGAGGTTGAGGCCGGTATCCGACCTGGGGGGGAGTTTAACTTCACGGCATTCCTACGCTCGGACTACATTGCGAAGCTGCAGCATGAAAATCTGCTCGCGCTTGATGACTTAAATGCCGACCTACGCCGTCTTGTCGACAGCGCACGGACGGCAATGCGGTCCCATTTCCGGCGCAAAAAGGCAGAGACCGCATCTGAATTGGTTCAGCAGTGGAAGAATGAAGGGGTTTATCCGTTCATAGGAGATGCTGGCGGCGAGCTAGAGCAAGCCCGAAGAGAAGTCTTCGACATCTGTGCCCTAAACGTACACCAGTATCTGGACGCTTTTCGGGAAGGTCATACTCGAAATCGCCAGTTCACCCTCCGAATGATCAAGACTGCTCTTGACGAAAACCCGGAAGCGTTGAAGCGCATTCTTACGGAGGTTTTAGACCTTCCTAAAGAAAAGCAATCGGAACTTGCCGATCTGCTCCAATACACCACGCTTTCAGCCATTATCGAAGCAAGCAAGCTAGTCACGGATCGACTGCAATTTCTTGCCGGGCTGAACGAGCTTCTGTTCGACGGTGAGTCGAAACGAGAGCTGAAAGAGCGCACTCAGTTGCACCGGATGCTGGAGAGTGAGACCTGGATCTTTGGTGAGGAATACCTCCTGACTAGTAGCGATGAGAATCTGAATACCGTCTTACGCAAACACCTGGGCAAACTGCGACCGTCCGAGAAAAAGCCTAGAAAGTCAAAAACAGTGCTCCGAGATGACGGCTCTCAGGCAGTCATCGATTTGCTGCTAGGGCGGGAAGTACCAGCCTACGCGAAGACCCGTCGTGAATACCTCGTCGTAGAGCTAAAACGCCCCTCACAAAAAATCAATCTTGAGGTAAAAGCACAAGTCGAAAGCTATGCGATGGCGGTCGCCGCCGATGAGCGATTTGATAAGCACAATACCCACTGGACATTTCTAGCAGTATCGAACGAGATGACGGAGGAAGCGGCACGGTCAGTTCGTCAGCAGGGAAAAGCCTTCGGCTTCTTTCATGATGAGCCGAACCTGAAGATAGGTCTTGTTACCTGGAGTGAAATCCTTGGTGCGTCCCGCGCTCGACTCGAAGCCTTCCGAGAAAAATTGGACTACACAGCTACAAAAGACGAAGGTGTAGCCTTGCTTCACAGTAAATACTCGCAATACCTTCCTCAATCGCTGCAGCAAAAGCAGGGGATTAATGACTGAGGCATTTTCATTAGAAGACACCACGCGCCAGCGGAATGGGGGGGACAAATGGGAGGACAAAACCTTCCCCCACCATTCCTTAGCAATATGGTCAAAACCTAAAAACAACAACGGCCACAAGCCGGCTTTTTAATGCCCGCCAGTTGGGACCTCAACGCCCAACACACACTACTGATAGTTGACCGTCAGTGTGTACTGCACCTGAAAGCTCCCCGACACGTCCGCGCCATTGACCACCTGCGGCGAAAACGTCAAACCGATATCGTTTGTGCCCTGTTTCAGCGTCACCGCCCGTGGCGTATTGAAACTGGCAGGGGTCATGGAGGCGCTCCACAGGGCCTGCATGTTGACGCCGGTGAGGCTTGTTTTCGAGACGCCGCTCGCGGCGTTGACGATGGATTGATTGGCCGTCAACGTCATGGACGCCGGTCTAGCGCCGGTTCAGTTGAGACTGATCGGCGCCGATTTCTGTTGACCTGCCAATCCCGCCGGGGTGGTTGGGTCGAATTTCAAGCTGATGCTGCGTGCCGAAGTCAGGCTGCAGGTTTCGCTGCGTACACGGTAGATGAAGTTGATCTCGTGCAGCCATTCGGCGTAATTGGGATAGCCCGCAGAGGTCACGCCCAACTTGACGATGGCACGCCCCGATCCACTCTGTGGCGCGCGACCCACGATGTAATAGGTGTATGAAACCGTCGCCCCGACACGCAGCGGCATGCAGGTCTCCCCCAAGCAGTCAGGCCCGTAAGACCCAAGCGGAATTTCAGACATGTACATGTAAGATTTTTTCTGCAGAACCTTGATGGCCCCTGCAGTGACGTTATAGACCGGCGTGATCTCTAGATTCGTCGCCGCATAACGCGGGTAAGCCCGCTTGGCCGTACAGGTGCCAGAAAATGGAATTTCGAATTCTGCACCGGGGCTGACCTCATAACCGTATGTGTTGTAGCCCGTCACCGAACACACCAAACTGCCGGAGATAAGCGCGCTCGCCTGTTCCGATAGACAAGCCAGCAAAAGCGCGGCAATCAAGAGGCGGAGTTTGGAGTTTCTAGCCGTACGCGTATTCATCGTGTTCCATTTACCCTGTCATTCCCAACAGCAGAAACCGCTGGGGCGTGCGTCATCGACCGTCAGATATCCAGACTGCCTTGCGTGCTTTGTAGATAAATCGTGTAGGGCAGCACGACGGTGTCCAGAATCCCAGAGGGTATGAAGTCGAGTAACTGGAGGGGCATCAGAGCCGGCGCCGCAGGGTCGCGCTCGACCAACTGCGGCGGGCCGTGCAACAGGCACAGGTCATAGGCGATACCGCTGTAAACACGCGGAAGGGATTCACACCGCGTTTGGGCTTTTCTCAACGCACTGCTTGCATGCGCATCGGAACTCAACACCGTATTGACGGTGCCGCATCCGCAGAGCGCCCAAGCCATAGCCAAACACAACAAAAGTGCCTTCATTGCCCGCGATACCTGAATGAAAGAGTCGACACCGACGGCCCCCCTTAAAGGGCGCCGTACGGTACTTGCTTGCCGGACGTCTGCGCTGCGCGATCGAAGGCCACCTCGAATCGACATCGAGCACATCGGGCGTGCCGCTCAGATCAACAGCCCACGGGACGGTTGGCGACGACCCAAAGCGTAGGAAAAGTCGCCAAAGCGGCCAATCAGACCGATCTCAAAAGCCTCCTGGCGGCCAACTCGATTGCCCGCCAGGCCGGGCGTAACCACCGGTCGGAATAATCGATTCAGCCTCAATGAAAAGGGGCATTGGCCGATACAGAGATTGCCACCTCGAACCGGAACGCAATCATGAAAGGACCCTATGTTGCAGCGCTGTTGTCACTGGCGCTTTCTACCGCTTGCCAGGCTGCCGTGGAAGCGCCGATGCAAGGCACCATCCGCTTCACCGGTGCCGTCATCGGCAGCCAGTGCACGCTTTCCACCCATGCTGGCACCGGCCTGTCCGAGTCCTGCCCGCTCAATGCCGTGTCGCGCACGCTCAGCGTCCAGACCCTGGTCGGTGAGCTGTCATCCCCAGCGCACGTACGGTCGATGACGCCCACGCAGGCTTCCGGTCAAGGTGAACACACCTACGTGCTGGAAGATGCGACGGGCCACTTGATCACCCAGGGCCGCTACCTGGTGACCCAGACCGTGCTCTGATTCACCGCGCGACAGTCGATGGCGCCGTGGCACTCTCCCGTCCACGGCCCTCACCCGGCGTTTGAGATCCGTCCTATTCAGAAGACGTCGGGCGATGACTAGGCTGGCGCCGATGAAACTCGCCCATCTCATTCCCACCGCCCACTCCACGCTCTCGACCCCCCAGGCCGCGCGCAAACTCCTGCGCCTGTTCGCCTTCAGTCTGATAGCGGGCGTCTATATCGGTGCCTACGGCTACCTGCGCGTGACCCTGAACCAGGAGATATCCTCGCGCCGCAGCTACATGAACGAGGCCATCTTCCAGGCTCAGGGTTTCTTCGTCAGCCGCCAGACATTACTCAAAGGGCTGGGATTGTCCACGGTCAGGCAACCGACGCTGTCGGCCGCCGAGGCCAACAACGTGCCGGAGGAGGAAATCCATATCATCCTCGGCCAGCGCCACGAGATCTGGAGCCTGTGGCTGACCCGCCGCATGCTCGACTACCTACGGGCCAATCAGGTGAACCTGATCTACGTGCCGCAGCCTGCGCAGGCGCCGGTGCAACGCTTGTTCACCACCACCGAGCACAGCGCCGACCTGCCGCCGCGCGTCCTGGAGCGCGTGCGCTCGGTCAACGACAGTGAGGCGCCGCAGGACGAGTTGTGGCTGACCGATCCAGGCCGTCTGGACTCGCCGCTGTACATCTTCATCCGCATGGACGAACGCAACGTCACCTCCGGCTGGCTGGGTCTGGAGGTCGATGGCCCCGATCTGGTCAAGGCCCTCGAGCACGAGCAGGCGGGCGATTTCAAACTGCTGGACGCCAATGGCCACCTGATCCTCAGCAACACCCCCTTGCCCCCTGGCCAGGACGTGCAGATGCAACGCGTGCCGACCAGTGCCAGTTTCGGCTGGGAAGGCGAACACTGGCTGCCGGAGCGGCTGACCATCCGCAAGCACCTGGACTACTCCAACTGGCAGATCGTCTACAGCCTGCAACTGGTTTCGCTGCTTCCCGCCCTGGCCGTGCCCGTGTCGGTGGCGCTGCTCATTTGCCTGCTGGCCACGGTCTGCCTGCTGTGGCTAGTCAGGCAGATCGATCAGCGGATGATCGTCCCGGCGGCCGCGCGTATCGACGCGCTGGTGGAAAGCGAGGCGTTCTGCAGCGCCGTGATCCGTATTGCCCCCGTCGCCCTGTGCGTGCTGCGCCGCAGCGACGGTGCGGTGGTCCTGGAGAACCCGCTGTCGGCCCAATGGCTGGCCATGGGCGATGAGCGTACTCGCCTGTGCCATCGCTGGATCGATCGCGCGTTCAGTGTCGAGGCGCAACGCAGCGCTACCGACGAACTGCAAATGGCCGACGGTCGCCACCTCTACCTGAGCTACGCCCCCACCCGCTACCAGCGCGAAGACGTGTTGATCTGCGCCTTCAGCGACATCACCGAGCGCAAGACCGCCGAAATCGCCTTGCAGCAGGCCAGGACCCTGGCCGACGCCGCCAACGAGGCCAAGACCCTGTTCCTGGCGACCATGAGCCATGAAATCCGTACCCCGTTGTATGGCGTGCTGGCAACGCTCGAACTGCTCGCGCGGACCCAACTCGATGCCCAGCAGCGCGGCTACCTCACCGCCATCGAAGGCTCGTCGGCCACCTTGCTGCAGTTGATCTGCGATGTGCTGGACGTGTCGAAGATCGAAGCCGGCCAACTGGCACTGGAAATGAGCACCTTTTCTCCGCTGGAACTCACCCAGGACGTGATCCAGGGCTACACCGGCGCCGCGCAAGGCAAGGGCCTGCAACTGTTCGCCTGCATCGACCCGCAACTGCCCGACCTGGTGCTGGGCGACGTCATCCGCATTCGGCAGATTCTCGGCAACCTGCTGAGCAATGCGGTCAAGTTCACCGAGACCGGACGCATCGTCGTGCGTCTGCAACTGGCGTGTCGCGAGGGTGAACGGGCCATGTTGCAGTGGCAGGTGGTCGATACCGGCAAAGGCATTCCCGCTGCGGACCAACGCCACCTGTTCGAGCCCTTCTTCCAGAGCAGCCCGAACGCCAACCTGGTGGCGGGTACCGGCCTGGGCCTGTCCATCTGCAAGCGCCTGGTGCACTTGATGAACGGCGCGCTGCGGGTGTTCAGCGAGCCTGGCCTGGGCAGCAGTTTCGCCTTCAGCCTGCCGCTCGAGCAGGTGAGCACCCAGAACGACCTTCATTGGGCGAGCCCGTTGCCGAACGAGCGTATCTATGTGCAGTCGCCCGTGCATGAACTGGCCGAACACACGGCCGGGTGGCTGCGCCGGTGGGGCGCGCGTGCGCAGTTGATCGGCCAGGACGCGGGGCAACTGGATGTCGACGCCCTCTTGATCGAACTCTGTCCCGGACAAGCCGACAGCGCGCTGAGGACTGACTGGCCTGGCCAGCGCATCCTGGTTTCCCAGGACGGGCACGGCATCGTACAGAACGCCGAGCGCACCCTGCACATCGGGCTGAACAACCTGCACCTGCTCAACCGCGCGGTGCGCCAGGCATTGGGCGTGGAACTGCAAGGCGAACCGGTGATACCCGCCCAGCTCGAAGCGAGCAAGTTGAACCTGCACCTGCTGGTGGCCGAGGACAACATCATCAACCAATTGATCCTGCGCGATCAGCTCGAGGAGCTCGGTTGCACGGTGGTGCTCGCCTGCGATGGCGTCGAGGCCTTGGCGCTGTGGCAGGACGCCGATTTCGACCTGGTGCTGACGGACGTCAACATGCCGCGAATGAACGGCTACCAACTCACCGAGCGCCTGCGCCAGCAAGGCTGCAGCGTACCGATCGTCGGTGCGACCGCCAACGCCATGCTCGACGAAGCCGAGCGCTGCCTGGGTGCCGGCATGGACCACTTTCTGATCAAACCCTTCACGCTGCACGCTCTGTACCAGTGCCTGCAGCCTTATCAGAGATAGCCTGCAGTGAATGTCTACCGCGTGCTCATTGTCGAGGACCATCCCTTCCAGCATCAGTACCTGACCACGGTGTTCCAGGCCGCAGGCGGCTTCGAGGTCGAATTGGTCTGGGACGGCGCAACCGCCTTGCAGCGCCTATCCCGCAGCCACTACGACCTGCTGTTGAGCGACTTGATGATGCCGCAGATGGACGGCGTGCAATTGATCCAGCAACTGGCCCAGTTGCACCGACCGCCAGCGCTGGCGCTGATGACCGCCGCATCACGCCGCATGCTGCTGGGCTCGGGACAGGTCGCCAAGAATCTGGGGCTGAAGGTGGCGGGCCTGATCTCCAAGCCGGTGCGCGAGGCCGAGATCATCAGCCTGCGCGAACGCCTCGACGACCTCACCGAGCAGGCCCGCACCTTCAGTCGCAGACCCCGTGGCTGTCGGGCACGCAGCACCCTGATCAAAGCCTTGGAAAATGGCGAAATACAGGCCTGGTACCAGCCCAAGAAGTCACTGCGCGATGGCCGGATCGTCGGTGCAGAAGCCCTGGCCCGCTGGGTACATCCGGCCGAAGGGCTGCTGATGCCGGGGGCGTTCCTGGACGAGATCGAAAACGCCGAGCTGGAGATCGAGTTGCTCACCAGCATCCTCGGACAGACCCTGGGCGCTCAGGCGCAGTGGGCGCGGATGGGCCATTCGCTGCCGGTCTCGATCAACCTGCCGACCCATCTGCTCGATCAGCCCGACCTGGTGGATCAGTTGCTGGCGCAGGTCCGCGTCAATCAGGCCGATCCCAGGCAGATCACCTTCGAGCTGACCGAAAGCTCCACCACGCAGTTGTCCAGCAACTACTACGCTGGAGCGTGTCGGCTGCGGCTGATGGGCTTCGGCCTGGCCCAGGACGATTTCGGCAAGGGCTACAGCTCGTACTTCAATCTGGTGTCCACGCCCTTCACGGAACTCAAGATCGATCGCTCCCTGGTGCTGGGCTGTGGCGAAAACGACGGGTTGGCATCGGCCTTACTCAGCATTACCGAACTGGGTCGCAAACTGGGCTTGACCACCGTGGCCGAGGGCGCCGAAACCCAAGCCGAGCTTGCGGTACTGCGCCGTGTTCAATGCGACCAAGTGCAAGGCTTCATCATTTCACCGGCTGTACCACGCAACGACCTGGCCGCCCTGCTACGAGAGGATGGCCCTCGGCCAGCACTTCTGTAGACTCATGAGGTCAAACGTTTCAGCAAAAGGAAATGCAGCCCTTTTAGGGGTAGTTCGAAACGGGCGCACCTGTGTGCACCTTTCCACCCTATTTCTGGCCGAGTGCGAAACATGAAACATGCCAGCCTGCGCCTGGACAAACTGGCGCTGAGCTCCGAACGCTTGAACAAGGCCCTTTTGCTGCTGACCGGTCTGCTGCTGGTGATGTCGAGCACCTGCTATTGGGCCGTCACCCGACTGCTCGAAGCCGAGCAGCAACGCGTCGAATTCCATTTCGCCCGTGTGCTGGAAATCATCCATGAACACGAGACGTTCCTGCGCAACGTCGCCACCGGGTACCGCAGCAGCACGCAAGGCCCGCTGCGCTCGGTGCAGTCGGTCACGGTCATGCAGACGACGCCCATCGGTGAACAGGTGATGCTCAAGGCCAGAGGCTTCGAGCTGTCGATGCCCTTCTCACTGGCCCATGGCGCCGGTTTCAGCAAAGACGACGAGAACCGCGCATTGGCCCTCGGTGTGCAGATGACCGACTACTACGGCGGCTTCTGGGCCAGCTCGTTCTATGCCTCACCGCAACTGTTCGTGCTGACCCCGGACGGCGACGCCAGCCTGGCCATCCCGGCCACGGACGATCCGCGCCAGCACCTGCCCTTGCCGCCGGAAGAATACGCCACCGTGGTCGGCCGACTCGAACGCCTGCGCACCGCCCAGAACCTGCTCACCGATCACCGCGTGCGCTGGATACGGGCGCCGCTGCGGCTGTATCAGGATCGTCCCAGCATCGTGGCGATGATCGGCCTGCACGCCGCCGGCGCGCTGCTTCCGGCCGGCAAGGGGCAAGGTCTTCTGACCCTCGCCGCGGTGGTGGATACGGCCCAGGTGGACGAGTTCGAGCGGGTGTTGCGCCTATCGGTGTACAACCAGTTCACCCTGGTCTCGCCCGAAGGCGAAGTGGTGCTGGGCGCACTGGGTGCCGACGATCCGGCGCCCCAGGGCCTGAGCTTCAACCGCCACGGCCTGCGCTTCAAGATGGTCGCGCCCCACGGCGATCGCTGGACCGGGTTGTACGCCATCACCTACCAGGACTTCCTGCGCTACGCCAAGTGGCCCTTGCTGGGACTCATGCTGACGGTCATCGCTGCCATCCTGGTGGGCATGTGGATCAACCACTGGTACAAGTCGCGCATCGTCGTCCCGGCGCAACGCGCCCAGGATCGCCTGTTCGAGAACCAGGCGTTCAACCGCATCATGCTGCACAACGCGCCCGTCGGGCTGTGCGTGATGCGGCGCAGCGATCACCAGGTGCTGCTGGACAACCAGCGCGCCGTGCAACTGGGTGCGACGCCCGCGCTCACGCAATTGCTCGAAGGCTACGACGGCGACCAGGCGCCCGGCGAAATGTGCCTGCTGGTGGAAGGTCGCTACTTGCAGGTGGTGTTCGTCGCCACCCGTTATGAAGGCCAGGATGTGTTCCTCTGCGGGTGCAACGACATCACTCGCCATGTAGACGAAACCCTGATGCTCAACCAGGCGCACCGCCGCGCCACCGCCGCCAACGAAGCCAAGACCGTGTTCCTCGCGACCATGAGCCATGAGATCCGCACACCGCTGTACGGCGTGCTGGGTAACCTGGAACTGCTCTCGCTCACCGAGATGAGCGAGCGTCAGCGCCACTACCTGGAAATCATCCAGGGCTCCTCCACGGTGCTGTTCCAACTCATCAGCAACGTGCTGGACGTGTCGAAGATCGAGTCTGGCCAGATGCCGCTCGAAGAGGCCCCGTTCGCGCCGGTGCAACTGGTCGAGGACGCGGTAGTCGCCTTCACCGCGACCGCCCGCAACAAAGGCCTGGACATCGAATCGGAAATCGACCCGCAGGTGCCTGCGCAGATCCTGGGCGACGCCGGGCGGGTGCGACAGATCCTGCACAACCTGCTGGGCAATGCCATCAAGTTCACCGACTCGGGCCGCGTACGCCTGCGCTTGAGCGTTGTGCAGCGCACCGAGACAGACGTCTCGTTGCAGTGGCAGGTGACCGATACCGGTGTCGGCATCCCGGAAAAGGCCCTGGAGCAATTGTTCCGCCCCTTCTACCAAGTGGCGGCCGGCCAGGATGGCAATGGCGCCGGCCTGGGGCTGTCGATCTGCAAGCGCCTGAGCGAACTCATGGGCGGCAGCATGCGCGTGGTCAGCGAGCCCGGCCTGGGCAGCAGTTTCTCCCTGCTGATCACGCTGCCGGTGGTCGACGCGCCACCGGCAGTGGCCCCGACCTCGCTGGTGCCGTCGTGCCTGGACGCCCCCTGCCTGAACGTGCGCGTGCTGGTGGCCGAGGACAATCCGGTGAGCCAGGCGGTATTGCGCGAGCAACTCGAGGCGCTCGGCGCGCATCCGACCGTGGCGCGCGACGGCCAGCACGCCTTGCAACTGTGGAACACCCAACCGTTCGACCTGGTCATCACCGACATCAACATGCCGCGGCTCAATGGTTACGAACTGGCGCAAGCCCTGCGCCAGCAGGGCGTGGACGTGCCGATCATCGGCGTCACCGCCAACGCCCTGCGCGAAGAGGGCCAGCGCTGCCTGGCCATGGGCATGAGTGCCTGGGTGGTCAAGCCCTTGAGCCTGGGCATGCTGCGTCAGGCATTGATGTCGCATTGCCGCAAAGCCAACGGCCTGCCCGCTCCCGCACTGAAACCTGCCGGCACGCCACAGACCGACCGCGAAGGCTGGATCGAACTGTCGCCGGCCATGCGCGAGCTGATGGCGCAGACCTTGCTCGCGGACATCGCGCAGATCGAACAGGGCCTGGTGGACATGGACGCCCTGACCGTACGTCAGCGCCTGCACAGCCTCAGCGGTGCGCTGGCGAGCGTGCATGCGCAAACCCTGCATGCGCTAGGCCACGAGCTGGAGAACGCCCTGCACGAAGGTCCGATGACCACCGCCATCGTCCAGCGCATCAGGGCCTTGTGCACACGCCTGGCTGCGGTAGCCCAGTGCCTGAACGAAGAACCCCGCTGATGCCCATCGAACCTCTCAAGAGAGCCCACACATGACTGAATTGAATGTCGTCATTGCCGACGACCATCCCATCGTTCTGCTGGGCGTGCGCGAAATCGTCCAACGCGACGGACGCTACACCGTGGTGGGCGAGGCGGTCAGTTCCAGCGAACTGATCGAGCAACTGCGCACGCATCGCCCGCAATTGCTGATCACCGATTTCAACATGCCGGGCGACGCCACCTACGGCGATGGGCTGAAACTCATCGAGTACGTGCTGCGCAATTTCCCGCAGACGCAGGTCCTGGTGCTGACCATGATTTCCAACAGCCTGATCCTGTCACGCCTGCAAGAACTGGGCGTGGCCGGCGTGATCCAGAAGAACCACCTGCATCAGGAGATCGAGAAAGCCTTGACGGCCCTGAGCAGACGGCGTCCCTACCAGAGTCCTAGCGCCGAGGCCCGCTCGGTCATGGGCAGCAGCGGTCAGGTGGGCGATCGTTTCGAGAGTCTGTCGCCGCGCGAGCTGGAAGTGCTGCGCCTGTTCGTGACCGGCATGACCGTCAGCGACATTGCCCGCCAACTGTGCCGCAGCAACAAGACCGTCAGTGCACAGAAGGTCTCGGCCATGCGCAAGCTGGAGGTCGACAGCGACCAGTCACTGTTGACCTACTGCATCGAGGCCCGGCAGTTCCAGTGATCAAAGATAGATAATCTGCATCAGCAGCGTGGCGGTGAACGTGCCGGCTTCGGGCAGCGTCTCCAGTGCCACGGGTTTGACCCGCAGCGAAACCACCAGCGGCGTTTCTCCCACCGTCCACAGATGCGGCTGACCCAGGGTCAATCCCGGCTGGCTGCCTTCGCCGATCAGGCGTAGTCCCAGCCTAGGTCGATTGGTCAGCAGCGTGACTTCATCGAAACGCCCCGACGCGGCTGTCAAGGCCAGGCTCACACGGCTGCCTACCCGGCAGTCGAACGACAGCGGGACCTCGGTCACCGGCACCGTGTCGTCCTTGAGCTGATTGATATTGGCGCTGGCGAGCTCGACTTCCATCGAGGTGTTGAACTGTAGGCGGCAGGCCGGTTCGATTAACCGTCCACTGACGTCCAATTGCACCGTGCTGGCAGGCTGCGCGAGCGCAACCGTGCTCGACAGCACCAGGATCAGGATCAGCCAGGCATTCATAGGTAATTGATCGTCATGACCAGCGCGGACGTGAACTGTCCGGGCGCCAGCGTGCCTTGCTGGACCAGCTTGGCCTTGAGCCCCAGGCTCACGGTCCCGGACAGATTGCTGTAGCTCTTGAGCGTGCCTTGCAGGTTGGCCGTCGAGTTGTCGTTGGCCCACAGCAGCGACACGCCCAGGTTGTTCGCTGAGGTTTTGGCAACCGTTGCGCTGTAGGTGCCCAACGCGGCGGAAAAGCCGACAGTCAACGAGGAGCCGCTCGGGCAACTGAGCTGGATGTTCAAGCTCTGTGGCTCGGCCTCGGCCACTTGATCGGTTCGCACGTCCCCGAAGCTGGCGGTCAGTGCGTTGCCGCTGCTCAAGGTGCACGGCGGGCGAGTCAGGGTGCCGCTGACGGTGATATTGACCACGTCGGCGGCTTGCGCACGGGCGCTCATCAACGCCAGTACAAGAACGATGAATTTCATGAGGACTCCTCTAGGACCGATGGTCCAGCAGCACAACGTGTCGAGGCCAACAGATGGCAGGGGATGGCGGTGTTCATGGGGTGGTGTCCTGATTGTTCGAAGCCGCTGCCCGCTGGCAACGCACGTCCATCTGCAGGATGCCGGTCGACGCCTCTTGCGTGCCGAGCGCCAGCGTGCTGCTGCACCAGAGCGTGCCGCCCACGCTTATCTGCAAACGCGCCCGATCCGGCACACCGGCCAGGAATGCACGACCGTTGTCGGCCACCAGGGTGCTGACCAGCGAAGTGCCGTCCTCGCTCAGCAGTTCGGCATTGGCGGCGAAAGGTGCCGGAGTGCCCTGCTCGTCGAGAATGCGAAACAGGATGCGCTGCCCGCTGCGTGTGTCGAACTTCGCCACCACGAAGGCGCCACGGTTTGGGATCACCTCCTGCACCAACTGCTCAATGTCGACGTTCTGGGCAATGGTCTGGCTGTCGAGCGAGATCCGGTTCTTGCGATAAGGCATGGCCGAGGGCATCACCGCATAGCCGTTGTCGTTGGTGCGAATGCCGCGCTTGTTGGTGATCGACACCTGGCCGGCATCGGGCGCAGCGACGATGACATTGGTTTCGCTCAGCGGCTGGCTGAGCATGATCTGGTCGGCATAGGCCACCACCGATCCGTCCAGGCCCAGGTCGAGTTGCTGGTTGTTGCCGGTTTGGGTGTACCCCCCACGCAGCACGCCCTTGGCGCCCTCGTACTGGGCTGACAGCGATCCACCCTGCTGGCTCTGGCCGGCGCTGGCCTGGCGTGATACCCCCACGCCATAGGTCAGCGCATCATCGTCCAGGGTATTGCCACTGAGGGTCGCCATCTGCCCACTCGCACCGCTGCTGGCGTGGTGAGTGCTGGCCGAGACGCGGCTGCTGCTGCCCGGCCCGCCCAGCGGCAGGCTCACGCTCAGGGTCAGGTTACGGTCGGTGGTCTGGCCTTGATTGAGGCCCACCGCCACGGAGTAAGAAACGTTGCCGACTCCGAAGTTGTAACCCAATTGCAGGCTGGTATCGGCGGTCGCGCGATCCCAGTAGGCCGACTTCGATACGTTGGCGTACAGACTGCCGAAACGACCGATCTGCTGGGACACGTTGGCGCTGAAATTGCTCTTCAGGTGCCCCGTTCGATAGGCCGCGATACCCAGATCGTCGACGGCAGCAGTGAACGGCCCCTCGAGCACATCGCGGCGGCTGTTCAGTGCCTCGGTGAATGAGTAATAGCCGCCCGTGGAGTAGCGATAGCCCACCAAGCTGAAATTGGTATCGGTCAGGGCCACCGATTTGGAATAGCGAAAGCGATACGACTGACCGCTGCGGGTGGCTTTCTCGGGGCCGATGTCGCTGCTGCGGGCGTGGGTGACGTCCAGCGAGACCGCACCGAACCCTGCGAAATCATGGGCCACGCCGAGCAGGCCGGCACTGTACCTTTCGCTGAACAAGCCGCCGCCGAACACCGTGGTGCCGCCACGCAGGCCATGGCGGCCGGTCAGTTGGCCAAAGGTCGGCGCTTCGCCACCCGCCTCGGACAAAGCCCCCCGGTAGCGGCCCGCGTACAGCGCGTAGGTGGTCTGCTTCTCGCGCAGCATGTAGGGCACCGAGGAGAACGACTGGGTGTACACCTGGACCTGGCCATCGGCGCCCTCGACCGTCACCTCCAGGTCGCCATTGCTGGCTGTGGAGTAGAGGTCGGAGATCGCGAACGGCCCGGACGGCACCCACTGCTCCTTGATGACGTAGCCACGCTGGCGAATGATCACCCGCGAGCGCCCGTTGGCGATGCCACGCACCACCGGGGCGAACTGACGGGCGTCATCGGGCAGCATGTCCAGGTCCGAGGCGATGCCCAGGCCGCGATAGGGCAAGGCATCGAACAGGTCACCCTCGGTGGTCGCATCGCCCAGTGTGGCGATGGCCATGAGGTTGCCCATATCGCGCTGGACGTAGCTTTCAAGTGACTGCCACTGCCCCGGCGTGCCGCTGCCTCGGCGAAAGGTAGAGAAATTGCGCAGCCGCCAGGCACCGGCATTGACCCCACTGCGCAAACTGGCGAACTGATCCTGGCGCCGCGCGCCGTCCGAATTCACGCTGCTGTGCGAGATCGAGTAGCTGGTGAACGCAGCCGTCTCTCCAGTGCTCCACTGCCGACGACGGACATCGAAAGGGATTTCACCGAGATAGGCCTGGGGAATCTGCACATCCAGTGCTTGCTGGTTGAAATCGTAGTCGTAGGTCACCCCCGCCAGCCCTTGGTCGAAGGCGATACAGGTCGGATCGGCATCCGCACGCTTGGCCAGCGCTTCGCTGGAAACCCCTTGGGCTCGGAAGAAATCGCTGTCCAGGCAAGGAAACAGGCCGGTCGCCGATTGCTCGGGCTGCGTGCTGCGAATGAAACGGATGTCCTGCTTGCCGACGTGACGCTGATTGACCGAGACATCGACCCGATAGCTGCCCGGCAACTGGCCTTCGCTGATCGCACTGATCTGCTGCTTCAACTGGTCCGAGCCCTGCCCGCCACCGATCTCCAGAAAGGTCGGATCGAACTCGAAGCCTGCGTGCGCCGGGCTCAAGTGCAGGGTCAGAAGCACGGCCAACGGGCAGCCGAACCCCTTCACCGCGCCAAGGCGCGTGAGGGCGGAGGAAGTGTGCATAGGCGTTCCTGGAGCGGCGAGGCGCGATCAGTTCAAGGTGACGGGCGCCACGCTGACACTGGTGCCGTAATCGTCGATGTAGCTGAGCGAGATACGATCTGCGCTGCGCACCTTGACCGGCAGCACGCGGTGTTCGCCAGGGCGCAGGACATCGATGGGCGAATCCAGCGTTTGGTCGTTGACCTTGAGCTCGCTGACCACCACGTGAAACTTGGAAGGATTGTCCACCGTCAGGTTGCCGCCGGCAGCGCTCCACGCCAGCGAGGCCACGGCGTCCTTGGCCGAGCCGGTCAGCCCGGCGGGACGGTAGAACAGCTTGATGGTGGTCTTGAGCGCGATCTGCAGCACGTTCTTGTCGCGCTGATCGTCACGCATGGCGGGGATGGCCTTGACGTTCATCAGGAACAGGCTTTCTCGGTCCTGGGGCACGTTGGCGCCACCGGCAAAAATCACCCGCAGGATGTTTTCCTTGTTGGCGTCGAGGCGGAACAGCGGCGGTGTGACGATGAAACTGTCCAGGCTGGCATCGTTCGCCGCGCCGTAGCCGCTGACCCACGACTGCACCAGATAGGGCGAATCGTCTTCGCGGTTGCTGACCGTCAGGTTCGCTTCGTTCTGCTTGCCGTCGTAGATCAGCCGGGTGGCGCCCACGGTCACGGCGGCTTGCGACGCCCCAGCGAACAGCAGGGACAGCCAGGCCAGGTGGGTGAGAACACGTTTACGCATGGGTGAACCTCGGGAATCGAGAGCCATGCCAGGCACGGCCCTCGCAGGGGCTTACTTGTAGGTGACGTCGAAGGTGGCCAGGGCATTGACCTGACCGGTGCCGATACCGGACGTGGTGACCTGGTTCGGCGCTTCACCGGTGGTGGTGTCGAGCGCGGTGCGCACGTAGGAGGCGACGAAGTCGAAGGTGTTGGACTGGTTACGCAGGGCGTAGTCTTCGGTGGCCTTGTTCAGGGCCACTTTCGAGCCGGTGCGCGCGTCGTCGATCTGGATGGCGATGCCTTTGACCTGGTTCTCGCCGCTCAGGCCCAGCAAGGTGTTGTCCTGTGCGTCGGGCTGGCCGCTGAACTTGATCTGCACGTTGTTGCGGGTCTGCAGGCTGCAGTTGTCCAGCGTCAGCGAGAACTGCTTGGGCTTGGCCTTGGCGCCCACGGTGTTGGCGAAGTCGGCGATGCGTACCGGATCGAGGTTGACCGACTTGGTGACGTCGCTGGTGTTGATGGTGCAGGCGTTGTCGGTGACCGAGCCGGTGAAGACGATCTGGCCGCCGTCGGCGAACGACGCCGAGCTGGCCAGCAGGCAGCAGGTGCCGAAGGCCAGGCTGAGTTTTTTCACAGAGTTATGCATTGCAATGCCCTTTACGTTGAAGGATGACTGCCTGCCACTTCCGGTAGGCCAGTGCATGGTGCATTGCGCTGCGCGCACGAGACATTAGACGAATCTTAAACGCGCCTGGACGCGCTTTGGCTCGGCAGCAACTGAGCGTCACTGGGAACACAAAGCCTGCATGGAGACCACTGCCCGGCTCAATTTCCAGCCTTCTGCAAGGCGCTTTGTGGGAGCGGCCTTGCGTCGCGATTGGACCGCAGAGCGGTCCCGGCAATGGCAGCGGCGAAGCTGAAAACCTGGGACCGCTGCGCGGTCCGATCGCGACGCAAGGCCGCTCCCACGAGATCGTGCAGCCCTCCCGAAGTTGAGCAAGACCGCTGATCGGTGCTCGGTGAAAGACAGTTGGCTCCCCCAGGGGCCTGAACTGCGTCCTGGGGCACGACAACCTGCTATCACTCGGCCATTGCCCTGGCACCCCTCAAGTGGGATCATTCGCAACTGCACCTGATTCCCATCCAAGGCTGACCCTCGTGCCCGTCCAGCTCCTGCTCGCCGAAGACGACCCCCACCTGCGCCACGACCTGCAGCAGCATTTCCAGCGCCGCCAGTTCAGCGTGCAGGCCTGTGCCAATGGCACCGAGGCACTGACGGCGCTGGCCTCGGGTCGGTACGACCTGATCCTGCTGGACATCCTGCTGCCCGGCATCGACGGCCTGAGCCTGCTCGACGAACTGCGTCGTGGCCAGGCCGTGCCGGTGATGCTGATGTCGGCCCTGGGCGCCGAGCAGGACCGCATCAGCGGCTTCACCCGTGGCGCCGACGATTACCTGCCCAAGCCGTTCAGCCTCGCCGAACTGGATGCGCGGGTCGACGCCCTGCTGCGCCGCGTGGCCCTCGACCGACACCCACCTGTCGCGTTCACCGAAGGCGCGCTGTGCTTCGATCCGCTCGACCAGGATGTCACTCACCACGGCCTGCGGGCCGGGCTGACCGGCTCGGAGTTTCGCCTGCTGAGCACCCTCAAGGCACATGCAGGCGAGGCGCTGAGCAAACCGTTTCTGTACCAGAGCGTGCTGCACCGCCCCTACATGCGCCTGGATCGCGGCCTGGACGTGCACGTGTGCAACCTGCGCCGCAAACTGGCAGCCATCGGTGCCGGGCATTTGCAGATCCAGGCCGTGCGCGGCCAGGGCTACGTGCTGATCGACATGGCCCACGCCTGATGCGCCGCCATCCGCTGCTGTGGAAACTGGCGCTGCTGCAGGTGTGCTTCTGCCTGCTGCTGACCTGGCTTCTATGGACCTGGGGCCTGTCGGTGGAGCGCAGCACCTACTTCCTCGCCCCAGCCGAACGTGACTACCTGGCGCACTTCGCCGAACAGGCCGAACAGGCCTGGCAACGCGATGGCGCCCAGGGCGTGGAGCAGTACCGGCGCGCGCTGCAACGCCGCGAAGACACCTGGGTCGCCATCGTCGGCCCGCGCCTGCAAAGCCTGGGCAGCACGCCGCTTAGTGCCGAAGAAGCCAGTCGCCTGACCTTCATGCGCAAGCTCGACTGGCCCATGAGTCGGCGCCTGCAAGACGAGCTGCCCTACGTCAGCATCGCTTTTCCCACGCGGCCGCAGGACGGTCGCCTGGTCATCCAGTTGCCCGAGCACCTGCTGCCCACCGGCCTGACGCCCTGGACCCACGTCATCACCCATGGCGTGGCGCCTGCGCTGCTGGCACTGCTGCTCGGCCTGCTGCTGTACCGGCACCTGGTAGTGCCGCTCAACCGCCTGCGCGACCGCGCCGACGCGCTGCGCGCGGACAACCTGGACAGCCCCGGCCTGGCCCTGCACACCCGCCACGACGAGCTGGGTGAACTGGCACAGGCCTTCGAGCACCTGGCCCTGCGCCTGCGCCGCAGCCTCGATCAGCAGCGCCTGCTGCTGCGCACGCTGTCCCACGAACTGCGCACCCCGCTGGCGCGCCTGCGGATCGCCCATGACAGCCCACTGCCCCCCGAGCAACTGCGCCAGCGCCTGACGCGGGAAGTGGATGACATGCAGAAACTGCTGGAGGACACCCTCGATCTGGCCTGGATGGACACCGAGCGGCCACAGGTGCCGACCGCGCCGCTGCAGGTGCTGTCGGTGTGGGAGGCGCTGGTGCAGGACGCCTGCTTCGAAAGCGGCTGGGCGGCCGAGCGCCTGCCCTGCACGCTGGGGCCTGACTGCGTGGTACAGGCGCACCTGGACAGCCTGGCCCAGGCCTTGGAAAACCTGCTGCGCAACGCCATCCGCCACTCACCGCCGGGCGGCCGGGTGTGCCTCGACGGCTGGCGCGAGGGCGAACACTGGCACCTGTGCCTGCGCGACCAGGGCAGCGGGGTGCCGGACGACGCGCTGGAACGCATCTTCCAGCCCTACCAGCGCCTGCCCGACAGCGGCAGCGGCTTCGGCCTGGGCCTGGCCATCGCGCGCAGTGCCGTCGAGCTGCAGGGCGGTACGTTGTGGGCCAGCAACGGCCACCCAGGGTTGGTCCAGCATCTGCGGCTGCCGGCCGCGACAAGTGTTTAGAAAGTTAATGCGCTTTACTCTCAAATAGGAGTAATTACCATCTGTGATCTCTTGAATTCAGCCCGCCGTGCCGGAGATCCCAATGTCGCCCCGCTCGCTCAGTCCCGCCCCTTTCCTGCTGCTCTCCAGTTACCTGCTGGCCAGTGCGGTGCACGCCGCCACACCGCCTGGGGGAAGCGAACCGATCGAACTGGAGACCCAGACCGTCGTCGCCACCGCGCTGGAGGAAACCAAGCAGGCGCCGGGGGTCTCGGTGATCACCGCCGAGGACCTGAAGAAACGCCCGCCGGCCAATGACCTGTCGCAGATCATCCGCACCATGCCCGGCGTCAACCTCACCGGTAACTCCACCAGCGGCCAACGCGGCAACAACCGCCAGATCGACATCCGTGGCATGGGCCCGGAAAACACCCTTATCCTGGTCGGTGGCAAACCGGTGGCCAGCCGCAACGCCGTGCGCTATGGCTGGCGCGGCGAGCGCGACACCCGTGGCGACAGCAACTGGGTGCCGGCCGACCAGGTCGAGCGCATCGAGGTGATTCGCGGCCCGGCCGCTGCGCGCTACGGCTCCGGTGCCATGGGCGGGGTCATCAACATCATCACCAAGCAGCCGGGCGAGCAGACCCACGGCAACATGACCGTGTATCAGAACTTCCCGCAGCACGGCGAGGAAGGCGCCAGCAAGCGCGTCAGTTTCGGCCTCAACGGCCCGCTGACCGACGCCCTCAGCTACCGGGTGTACGGCAACGTGGCCAAGACCGATGCCGACGACTGGGACATCAACGAAGGCCACCAGTCCACGCGCAGCGGCAACCAGGTCGGCACCCTGCCTGCCGGTCGGGAAGGCGTGCGCAACAAGGACGTCAATGGCCTGCTGAGCTGGAAACTCGACCCTCGGCAGACGCTGGACCTGGAAGCCGGCTTCAGCCGCCAGGGCAATATCTACAGCGGCGACACCCAGAACACCAACTCCAATGCCACGGTCAAGCGCCTGCTCGGCCACGAAACCAACCTGATGTACCGCGAAAACTACGCCCTCACCCATCGCGGCGACTGGGACTTCGGCACCAGCATGGCCTATCTGCAATATGCCAAGACCCGCAACAGCCGCATCAACGAAGGGTTGGCCGGCGGCACCGAAGGCATTTTCAGCAACGCCGACATGTCCACCTCGACCCTGCGCGACCTCACCGCCCACGGCGAGCTGAACCTGCCGCTGCACGCCTGGCGCGACCAGACCCTGACCCTGGGCAGCGAATGGAGCCAGCAGAAGCTCGACGACCCCAGCTCCAACACCCAGAGCACCAGCGAAGGCGGCAGCGTCGCGGGCCTGGCCAGCAGCGGCCGTAGCACCACTTCGCAGGCGCAGATCTTCTCGCTGTTCGCCGAGGACAACATCGAACTGCAACCGGGCACCATGCTCACCCCGGCCCTGCGCCTGGACCATCACAGCGTGGTCGGCGACAACTGGAGCCCGTCGCTGAACCTGTCCCACGCGCTCACCGATGAACTGACGCTCAAGGCTGGCATCGCCCGCGCCTACAAAGCGCCGAACCTGTACCAGCTCAACCCCGACTACCTGCTCTACAGCCGTGGCCAGGGTTGCTACGGCCAGAGCACCAGTTGCTACCTGCAAGGCAACGACAAGCTCGAGGCCGAAACCAGCGTCAACAAGGAACTGGGCATCGAATTCCAGCGCGACGGCCTGGTGGCCGGCATCACCTACTTCCGCAACGACTACAAGAACAAGATCGACTCCGGTCTGGGTCGCATCGGCAGCGCCAGCGGCGGCACCGGCAGCTACGCCAATGCCGCGATCTACCAGTGGGAGAACATTCCCAAGGCGCTGGTCGAGGGTCTGGAAGGCACGCTGACCCTGCCACTGACCGAGCAGTTGAAGTGGACCAACAACTTCACCTACATGCTCCAGTCGAAGAACAAGGAAACCGGCGACACCCTCTCGGTGACCCCGGCCTACACCCTCAATTCGATGCTCGACTGGCAGGCCAGCGACGACCTGTCGCTGCAACTGAGCGTGGCCTGGTACGGCAAGCAGAAGCCGAAGAAATTCGACTACCACGGCGACCGCGTGACCGGCTCGTCCAACGACCAGGTGGCGCCCTATGCGCTGGTCGGCGCCAGCGGCACCTACGCGATCACGAAGCACCTGAGCCTGACCGCCGGCATCGACAACCTGTTCGACAAACGCCTGTTCCGCGCCGGCAACGCCCAGGGTGTGAACAACATCGACGGCGCCGGGGCCGCCACTTACAACGAACCCGGCCGCACCCTGTACACCAGCCTCACTGCCTCGTTCTGAGGCCGGTCGCCGCGCCGCCGCCCCGGCGCGGCCCCCATGGACGACCTGACGAGACCGCCTGATGAACACGTTTTTCTGCGCCCTGGCCCTGCTGCTGCCGCTGGCCGCACTTGCGCAACCCGCGCCCGAACAGACGATCGACACTCACCTGCTGCAACGCCACGACCTGCCCTATCGTTTCACGACCCTCGACCTGGACTCGGCAGATGGCCAGCGTCACTACCGCCTGTGGATCGGCAAGCCCGAGCGCCCGGCGCCGCCCGCCGGTTACCCGGTGCTGTGGATGCTCGATGGCAATGCGGCCCTCAGCGCCTTGCAGGCCCCGGCCCTGCGCCGACTGGCCGATGGACAGGCGCCGGTGCTGGTCGCCATCGGCTACCAGAGCGAGCAGCGCATCGAGCGCAGCGCCCGCACCTTCGACTACACGCCGCAGGTGCCGGGTCTTGCCGAGCAGCGCGACCCGCTGAGTGGTCAGCCCAGTGGCGGCGCCGATGCCTTTCTCGATCTTTTGGAGCAGCGCATGCGTCCGCTGCTGGCAGCGCAGCTCGCGCTGGATGCGCGGCACCAGACCTTATGGGGACACTCCTATGGCGGTCTGGCGGTGCTGCACGCGCTGTTCACTCGTCCGGGGATGTTCAGCGATTACGCCGCCGCCAGCCCGTCACTGTGGTGGCGTGATGGCGTCATCCTCAGCGAAGCCGACGGCCTGGCCGAGCGCCTCAAGGACCATCGCCCCCGCCTGCTGCTGATGCGCGGCAGCGAGGAGCCGGCCAACCCACGTGCGCCGCTGGGCAGCGACAGCGAAAACGCGCTGCAGCAACTGCGCGCCACGCTGGCGCCGATTCAGGCATTGCAGGTGAGCTACCGGCGCTTCGAGGGCCTGGGGCACGGGCCGATGCTACCGGCGTCACTGGCGGCGGTGCTGGAAACACTGGCCAACGACCCGCCCCCCTAGCCGCCCTGGCAGCGCCAGACGGTCTCGCGCAGGAAGCGGTCCAGCGCGGCGCTGTCACCACGTTCGCCGCGCTCCACCTCGACCGCCTCGGCGCGCATCAGCTCGGACTCGATGAACTGATGCAGCACGTCGTCGCGCGGCCCCACCTGCGCTTCGCCGGCCCGGCGCTTGCGCACCAGCAGGCGCTCGATCGCCTCGCGCAGTGGCGGCTCCTCGACCGTGCGGTCGAACAGCGTGGTGAAGGCCGTCGGCGGCATGCCAAGCCCGCGGTCGATCCAGCGCACCGCCAGCAGTGGGCGGATCACGTACAGGTACTTCTTCAGCCGCACCGTGTCGCCCAGCAAGTAGCCGCGCAGGTTCTTGCGCGCCATCGACAGATAATGATGGCGCACCGCACGCGGCGAATAGAACGCCTGGCCCAGCGCCGTCAGTTGCTCGCGCGCCTGCGTATCGGCGCGGTACACCAAGGGCGAACCCAGCCATTCGAGCAGGCTCGGGTTGGCCCCGCGCAGCAGGCGCAGCGCCTTGCGCAGTTCCCAGCCGCTGACGTCCAACTCATCGCTGAGCGGCCGCTCGATGACGTCGCGCGGCTCGTCCACCCGCAAGTACCACTCGGCGCGGTGAACGTAGATGAAGCGCACATCGTAGTCGCTGTCCGGCGAGGCGAAGCCCCAGGCGCGACTGCCGGATTCGCAGGCGTACAACACCGTGACGTCATGCTCGCGTTCGATGCGCTGAAGTTCTTCGAGCACCCGCGCACGCATGGCGTCGGACAGGGGATGGGGATCGTGCTCGTACATAGTGACTCTCTTCGCTTGAGCGCCTTGCCGGCGCTCCTCTCAACCTTTCACGCACACCACCTGACGCAGGGTGTGCAACACTTCGACCAGCTCGCGCTGGGCGTTCATGACCGCATCGATGTCCTTGTAGGCCATCGGGATTTCGTCGATCACCGCCGCATCCTTGCGGCACTCCACATGGGCAGTGGCGCGACGCTGGTCTTCGACGGTGAAACGCTGCTTGGCCTGGGTCCGGCTCAGCACCCGACCCGCGCCGTGGCTGCACGAGCAGAACGACTCGGCATTGCCCAGGCCCCGGACGATGAAACTCTTGGCGCCCATGGAGCCGGGAATGATGCCCAGCTCGTCCTGGCGCGCCGACACCGCCCCCTTGCGCGTCACCAGCACCTCCTGGCCGAAATGCTGCTCACGCTGCACGTAGTTGTGATGGCAGTTGATCGCCTCCAGGCTGGCCTCGAAGGGCCTGCCCAGCACACTGCGGGTCGCTGCCACGGTGGCGCGCATCATCAGCTCGCGGTTGTGCCGGGCGAAGTCCTGAGCCCACTCCACCGCCTCGACGTAGTCGGCGAAATACCGACTGCCTTCCTCGAAATACGCCAGGTTGCGGTCCGGCAAGTTGGCCAGGTGCTGACGCATGTCGGCCTGGGCGCGCTCGATGAACAGGCTGCCGATGGCATTGCCCACCCCGCGCGAGCCGCTGTGCAGCATGAACCAGACCCGGTCGGCTTCGTCCAGGCACACCTCGACGAAATGGTTGCCGCCGCCCAGGGTACCCAGGTGCTGGCGGTTATTGGTCTTCTCCAACTGAGGGTACTTGTCGGTGATCGCCTTGAAGCGCCCCGCCAGCGCGCTCCATGCCTGGTCGGCCTGGCTGGGCACATCGCCCCACGCCCCTTGGTCGCGACGCCCGTGCGTCTTGCCATGGGGCACCGCTTTCTCGATGGCGCTGCGCAGGCCGTGCAGGTTGTCCGGCAGGTCGCGGGCGTGCAGCGACGTGCGCGCCGCGATCATGCCGCAGCCGATATCGACACCCACCGCCGCCGGGATGATCGCCCCGACGGTGGGGATCACACTGCCGATGGTCGAACCCTTGCCCACGTGCACGTCGGGCATCACCGCCAGGTGCTTGAAGATGAACGGCAGGCGCGCCGTGTTCATCAGTTGCTGGCGCGCGGCGTCATCCACCGGCACGCCGTCGGTCCACAGTTTGATCGGCTTGCCGCCAGCCACTTCCAACAGATTCATCGTCGTGTTCCTTGTCGTCGCTCAGCCGGTCTTGAGGCTGACCAATCCATTCAATACTTGATCCAGACCACCGAACACGGAGATTCGGTCGATACGTTCGGCCACCCGCTCCAAGGTTTCCAGTTCCTTCAGGCGCAATGCCGTCGGGCTGCCTTCCATCACCTTGGCGGTGTTGAGCAGCGAGCGCGTCGCCTGGGTTTCCTCGCGGCGCCGGATCACGTTGGCCTGGGCCGCCTTCTCCGCCTCCACCACCTGCGCCAGCAGGGTCTTCATCTCGCCCGGCAGGATGATGTCGCGCACACCGAGGGTGCTGACCTCCAGGCCGCTGTCCGGCAGCAGCGTCTGCAAGTGCTCGCCGATGCGCGCGTCGATGTACTGCTTGTCGTCGAGCAACTCGTCCAGGGTGCGCGTGCCGACTGCCGCACGCAGGCCCAGTTGCAGCTCACGGTACAGGTGCTCCACCGGTTTGCTGAAGCGCGCATGGGCCATCAGCACATCGCTGTAGCGCCAGTTGGCGACCAGGTTCAGGCGCAGGCTCACCTTGTCGCGGGTGAGGATTTCCTGACCGTTGACTTCCAGCGCCTGCACTCGGGTATCGACGGTCTCCACAGCGACCTGGCTACCGCAGCGCCAGAAGCCGTATTGACCGGCCTGCAGGAGGTCGACCACGGCACCGTCGATCTTCAGCACACCCACATGGAACGCTGGCACGGTGACCAGCAGTACATGCTCGAGCCCAGCCAACCCCGGCCGGTTCAGCCGCGCCAGCAAGGCCGGTGGCACGCGGCGGCCCTGGGTCAGGTCGATGCGCTCCAGCGTGTGCTGGGCCTGGCCTTTCCAGTACAGGCGGCGGCTGTCCGGGCCGAGCAGTTCCATCAGCTTGCCATCTTCCAGGCGCAGGCCCAGTTCGTGTTCGCCCAGGTCCATGCGCTCGAAGTAGCGCTCGACCCGTTGTGGCTGGTGCTGGCGCAGGTAGCCGGCCAGCGGATGGTCGAACAGCGGGGTGTTGAGGTTGAAGGTCTGCACCGCCAGCCGGTCGTGCCAGTCGAAACGCGGATACAGCCCAGGCTCCAGGATCGCCTGGAAATCGCCCTCGTCGAGCAGCAGGCCGCGTTCGTTCTTTTTCACGATAAAGCGTTTCATCCATTTCATTGTTCTGTTCCTCTCATTCATGTGCAGGGTGCCGGTGGTGCCGACTCACCGAGCACTGGGGGCGGAACCCGGCGCAGTTCTGGGGCCGGGAGCCAGGCTCCAGCGGCGGCCGTCGTTGCGCCAGGTCCGGCCAGCAGGCCGGGTGAATCGGCGGTGGTGCCGGCAATGCTTGCCGACAAGGGGCCTTCCTGGCCCTGCACCGCACCAGCGGGTGTTGCGTCATAGCTACCTTAGGCGGGTAGTGCCGGGTCTCCCCGGCGAGCGTTCGAGCAGCCGTTTCACGGGTCTGCACGAGAACGACCGGTCGTTGCAGCGGCGGCATGCACGACACCGACACCGGAGTGGGTACGTGCACCGGCGGGGTGGTAACCCCTTGCCCGAGGGCCTGCCTGGCGATGCGGTCAGAGAGGTAATTGCGAACGCTGTGCCAGCTTTCCAGCGACACAACGCATAAAAATTTATCTCATTGATTTATAAGAATTTATTTTCGCCATCTGGTTGATCGAGATTTTCCACAGGTGATTGAAACCTGAAATTTAATATACGCTTTGATCATCACTTATCTTTTTGGATAAACCCGTGAATAAGTCACGCGTCGCCATCGGCTTTCTCGGCTCCACCCTCGACCGTAACGGCAAGGGCGCCGCGCGCTGGAACCGCTGGCGCCCCACCATCGGCCTGTGCCGCCAACCCGACCTGCCGCTGGACCGCCTGGAGCTGATCCATGGCCCGAGCGCCCGCGACCTCGGCTTGGCCGAGCGCATCCGCGCCGACGTGCAGCAGGTTTCGCCCGCCACCGAAGTGCGCCTGCACCCGCTCACCCTGCGCAACCCCTGGGACTTCGAGGAGGTCTACGGCGCCCTGCACGACTTCGCCAGCGACTACCGCTTCGACACCGAACGCGAGGACTACCTGGTGCACATCACCACGGGCACCCACGTCGCGCAGATCTGCTGGTTCCTGCTGACCGAGGCGCGCTACCTGCCGGCGCGCCTGGTGCAAACGGCACCCTCGCGCCAGCGCGACGAAGCCAGCGACCCCGCCGGCACGGCCACCCTGATCGACCTTGATCTGTCGCGTTACGACCAGATCGCCTCGCGCTTTCAACGCGAGCAGGCCCAGGGTCAGTCGCTGCTCAAGTCCGGCATCGCCACACGCAACGCGGCCTTCAACCGCACCATCGAGCAGATCGAACGGGTCGCCCTGCGCTCGCAGGCGCCGGTGCTGCTGGTCGGACCGACCGGCGCCGGCAAGTCGTTCCTGGCCCGGCGCATTCACGAACTCAAGCGCGGTCGCCATCAGCTCGAAGGACGATTCATCGAAGTGAACTGCGCGACCCTGCGCGGCGACGGCGCCATGTCTGCCCTGTTCGGCCACGCCAAGGGCGCCTTCACCGGCGCGCAAAACGCCCGCGAAGGCCTTTTGCGCGCAGCCGATGGCGGCATGCTGTTCCTCGACGAGATCGGTGAACTGGGCGCCGACGAGCAGGCCATGCTGCTCAAGGCCATCGAGGAAAAACGCTTCTTCCCGCTGGGCGCGGACCGCGAAGTGCAGAGCGATTTCCAGCTCATCGCCGGCACCCACCGCGACCTGCGCGCCAGAGTCGCCGACGGCTCGTTCCGCGAAGATTTGTTCGCCCGCATCAACCTGTGGACCTTCGCCCTGCCGGGCCTGGCCCAGCGCCGCGAAGACATCGAGCCCAACCTGGACTTCGAACTGCAACGCCACGCCCGCGAGCAAGGTCGCCAGGTGCGCTTCAACCTGCAAGCCAAACGCCGTTACCTGGCCTTCGCCCATGCCAGCGAAGCGCGCTGGGCCGGCAACTTCCGCGAGCTGTCGGCTTCGATCACGCGCATGGCCACCCTGGCCGACAGCGGGCGCATCGACGAAGCCTTGGTCAGCGAGGAAATCGAGCGATTGCGTCACGCCTGGGGGCTGGATAGCCAGACCGAGGACGATACGCTGCTGGCCGGGCGCGAACTCGACCTGTTCGATCGGGTACAGCTACGCGCCGTGATCGACGTGTGTCGGCGCTCGGCCAGCGTGTCCGAGGCCGGACGCGAGCTGTTTGCCGTGTCGCGGCAAGAGAAGGCCAACCCCAACGACGCTGATCGCCTGCGCAAGTACCTGGCGCGGTTTGGGTTGGCGTGGCAGCAGGTGAAGGGCGAGAGGTGAAGGCGTTGCAGAAGCGGTCAACCTGGAGCGACCCGCAGCACGCTCGCCCACGCATGACGTGAGCGAGCGACTGGGCGTCAGGACGGGAGCTTGAGCGGCGTTTTCGCCAGCTGTCGCCAGGTGCTCACGATGACCTCGGGAACACCCAGCGAGTTGCGCAACTCGGACTCCTTGAGCGTCTTGTATGCCTCGAAATGCTGCAGCAACAGGTCCTTGTTCGGGTTGTTCCCCTCTTTGTCACGGCTGGCCTGACGACATTCCATGACCTTGGTCTTCCAACTCGCTGGCAGCGGGACCTCACCGACCTCCAGATCATCCACATACCAGACGAAGTTGCGGCAACTGCCGCCGCTGGTATCGCCCAGGGCACAAAGGGTCTGCTCGTGCTGATGCACTTTCGCCCTTCGGTCGGCGATGATCTTCGGCCAGAGTTTCTCGGCGAAATCGGCGTACTTCAATGCAGCCTTGGCCACAGTTCCGTCGTCGGGGCGGCCGTAGCTGGACAGCAGTGGATCACGCGCTACGCCGTCGCGCCCCAGATTGCCGGGATCGACTACGGCCATCTCCTGGAACAGGGCCAATTGCAGGCTCGCCGCGATCAGAAATACGCTGAAGCCCAGTTTCGCGTACTTGTCGCTCATCAGGGTTCCCAGCATGCCGTTCGGCCCGGACAGGAAGGTCGACTCATATTTCTGCAGCAAGGTGAACAGGTGCTTGCGGTCTTCCAGTACGGTCAGGTCCCGAGCGGCCTTGGCCGGCAGGTATTCGTACTCCAAGTGCTGCTGGATGTTCTTGATGGCACCGTCGACGCTGTCGATCAAGCTCTGCTGCAGCTCTTGGCCGACGATCCGCTTCATCTCTACGTAGACTTTGTCGAAGTAACTGGGCACCCCTGGCGGGAATACCGACTCGAACAACGACTTGGCGATCGCCCCACCGAGCGAAGACAGCAAGCTACCCGCAAGCTTGGAGCCGATGGTCGCCAGCACCTCCTCAGGGTTGTCCAGGAACAGTTCAGTATCGGCCGTGTCGGACAGCACCTTGGGCATCGCCCCGAGGAAAAGCAGGCGTCCGTCCTGATCCACCGCCACGTCCTTGAACAGATAAACCAATTGGCCGAAGTTGGTGGTGCGCAGCAGCACGACAGATCGAGGACGTGCACCGTTGAAGGGTTTGTTCAAGTAGGTGAACGTTTCGTCCTGCAGCACTTCGCCCTCGAGTAGCGGCGTTTCACGCTGTATCGACTGCATGACGCACGCCGTGCGCGCAGCATGTTGGCGCAGTACAGAATCACGCAGGGAGGGCAAAGCGTCGGGTGACGCCACGGGGATCGCCGACATCGGCGCAATCATCTTGCCCAACGTGGCCTCGTCCATGTCATGCGTACCGTGATGGGCGAGATACTGCAGCATGTGTCGCCTGGCGTAGTCTGGCGGCGCGTCGGGGTAGACCTGGGCGATACCGAAGATAAAACCGACATTGATAACGTGATCGAGCGCTTTTGCGTCTTGCATCATGACTCCTGGATCCCTGGGGAGAGCGAGAGTGGACGGTAGTTATCAGAGCTGGAAATAAGGATGTGCCGGACGGCAACGAGAGCCGAAATGGAGAGGTTTGAGTGGGTAGCGCTCCGCAATTGATATCAAAGAGCCATCAATAGCCGAATTGGTGATATCACGCAATAGCCATTCGATCAGACCTGCTCCCCAGCGCAGTGCCTGATCGTTGGCATGACTGTTTCACGACGACTGCTTCACGACGACTGTTTCACGACGACTTCACTGAGCCCACAGCGCCAAGGCCCTTCACGCATAGGCGTACTTGAGCACGTACACACTCAGTTCCCGGAACACCGACTGCGGAATCGCCGGCATCAGCGCCTGGGCCTTTTCCAGCGTCTGGCAGCAGTGCTGCACCATCTGCTGACGAGCGGGCGCATCGACCATCCCGGCATGCACCACCTGCGAGTACTGCACGTAGGAACAGGGGAAGTTGGCCTGTTCGCTGCGGATGATCTGGAAGTGCGGATTGAGCTGCGGCGCTGTCACGAACGGCTGGCCCTTGAAGTCAGGCTGCGGCGTCAAAGCGGCGGGCGCCTCGCAGCGGCTATGGCACAGCGCCTGGCTTTCCATGCCGGTTTCGAACCCTCGGTGATACAAGGTGATCTCCGAGCCGGGCACCTGGGTGCAGGCATTCTCGAACGCATCGAGGATCGCGCGGGCATTGCCCTGGGAGGTCTCGATTTTGCTCAGCGGCACGAAACGCTCGAATTCGTCCTTTGCCACCGCCTTCACGCCACGGTGCAGCGTGGCCCAGTGACTGAACTCCTTCTGGCAAGCGATCAGGTGCACCTCGAAGCGATAGCCGAGCGCCACAGCGGTCGCGGGGAAGCTGGCGAAGTCGGCGCTGTCCAGCGCGCTCTCCATGATGATGTTGTAGCGGTTCTGGAAGGCGTAGCTGAACAGCTTGTTGCCCAATGCCCAGATGAACGGCTCGGTCTGCGCGTAGACTTCCAGCCCGCTCAACGCGCGCATCTGCTCATAGCGTGGATGCAGGGCGCGGTACGCCGGCACATAGAGGCGTACGTAGTTGTCGTAGGCGTTGCCGGGCAACAGGTGGTTTTCCAGCAGGTAGGTTTTGCCTGAGCCCTGTGCACCCGCGACGATGAGCAGCTTTGGCTCGGGCTGACCGTCACTGCCCACATCGCGGGTCTTGTCGAACAAGGTGGCGCTGATGGCCTCGAACACGGCCTGCAACTCGGCTTCGGTGTAGGGATAAGGATGGGACATGAGGACGTTCTCCAGGCGAATGACCCGTGATCGGGTCGGCCGCTGAACTGTCCATCAGGTGCTACTGGCGGGCGCGGTAGATAAAGCCCGCACCCAGTCTTCGCTGGACTGGGTGCAGAGCATGGGCTCACTGCAGTTTCAACTGGGCCTTGAGAAACGCATACAGCAGTGCCGCGCTCTTGCGATAACCGTCGGCCGTCAGGTGCACCAGGTCGGGCCGCCCCAGGCCGCTGGCCTGCCAGGCGGCGATCGAGCACGGCCCACCCATTTCGGCCTGCCAGTCCCAGAACAGGGCCTTGTACTTCTGCGCCGTCTGGCGCTGGATACGTACCACACCGGCCAGCGGCTGCGGCTGACGCGCCGCGCAACTGGCCGCGCGGCGCTGCTTGATCGAGTCCGGCGGGCCGACCAACAGGATCGCCGCCTTGGGCATCTGCTGGCGCAGTTGGCTGAGCGTGGCCTCGAGGTGCGCCTGGTACGCCTGGAGGTCAAGCGTGTCGTCGAACGCTTCGTTGGTGCCATAGGCCAGGATCACTAAGTCCGGGCGCAACGCCTTGAGCGTGTCCTGCCAGCCGGCCTGCCACTTGTCCACCACCTCCAGCCGCGCACCGTTGATGCCCAGCGACGAATAAGTCACCCCGGCGTTCTTCTGCCCCTGGATGTACCAACCGCCCAGCGCTACCCCCTTGGCACCCTCGACACTCAACTTCACCGGCAATCCGAGGTTGACGAACGCCGGGCTCAAGCGCCACTGGCCATTGCTGGCCGGCAGCATGCGCCGTTGGCTACCGTTGGCAACCAGCGTGGCGCTGCGGCTGGCTTGATACAGCGCGGAGATCCGGTAGCGCTGCGCGTCGGGATCGCGCGCCTGGATGTTCACCGCCGCCCGTTCGGCCAGCGGCGTCGACAGATAGCCGCCGAGGGGGAAGCGCTCGCTCTGCTGATTGCGCGCCGACACCAGTTCCCACTGGCGTCGCTCGCTGGTGATGATCACCCGGTCGCTGCGAATGCCCGGCACCGGCGAAGCCGGCACCAGGCCGATGCCGCCGTCGCCATAGCGCGCCTGCAGCAGCTTGCGCAGCTCGCCGCTGAACAGGTCGGCAGCGGTGTGCGAGTCGCCCAATTGCACGATGGAGATCGGCGTGCGCCCCGCCGTCCGGAACTTGCCGGCCAGCAGCGCCAGGTTGCCGTCGTCGCGTGCGGCAACGCTGGCGCGTACGGGTGCCTTGGCGGAGGCCTGGGGCGGCGCGCTGGCGCCGGTGCTGCAAGCCGGCAAAGCGCTGACGATCAGCGCCACGCCCAGCAGGTGATGCCATTGGCGCATCTCAATGTCCTGTTGCGGTCAGGACCGGGAATTCGATCAACGACAGCACCTGTGCGGCGATCATCTTCTGGCCCGTGATGGTGAAATGAATGCCGTCGTCGACCCGGACCTTGACCCGCTTGCCCTCCGGCGTTTGCACCGTATACGAGAACTGATCGTCGTCATAGCCGAGAATCGGATTGGCCGAAATGTAGTGCTGGCCGAACTGCGCGGTGCGTTCCTGATACAGCCCGCTGAGGTACTGCATGGCCGTCGACAGCCGCGCTTTCTCCATGTTCGGCGGGCCGACCCAGATCACTTGGACGTTGTGCTCGCGCGCGCGTTCGAGAATGGCGTCGATGCGCGCGCGATAGGCCGACTCCCAGTCCGGCGACTTGAAGCGCAGGAAGGGTCTGCCCTTGCCTTGGGGCATGTCCCAGGGATCGTTGGGACCGAGGAACACCACCATCAGACGGATCTTCGGATCGCCGGCCAAGGTGTCGGCCACGGTGCGCGGCCAGTCGAAGAATCCGGGGTAAGCCAGGCCGGTGCTCTGCCGACTGAGGTTGATGGTGTTGATCTGGTAACGCTTGCGCAGGCTGTTGGCCAGATGAGGGGCGACTCCCTGCATCAGCGAGTCACCCACCAGGAACACTTCGTCGCCAGCGGCGAGGGTGGCCATGGCTCCCTTGGCAGGCATCGGCGCATCGGCGGGCGACACTGCAGGCGTCGGCGTTACCGGTGCGGCGGGCTCATGGACAGGCACCGCTGCGGGCACCGGCGGGTGCACGGCGGCAGGCGCCTGCACGTCGACGGTGACCACCGGCAACGCGGGCGGCAAGTCCACCAGCGGCGGCGCCTCGGCCAACGCGATCTGCCCACGCAGGCTGTCGAGGAAGCTGTCGCGACCATGCTCCAGCGCCGCCGTCAGGCCGGCACCGAGGCGCCAGGTGGACGACTGCCCCAGCAGCGGCAATTCGCAACTGCGATGGTACTTCTGCTGGCAATACAGGCCGATCGAATCCTGGTTCAACCAGAACAGCACAACGGTGGTCACCAGCAGGGCATACAGCGTGCGCAAGGCGCCGATCTGCACCTGGAACAGGCGGCTGTCAGAAACTGGCATAGATGAACCCCGGCACGCCTGACTGCGAAGCGAAGATGACCAGCGACACGAACAGCGCCAGCGGCAAGGGATACACCTGCCAGGGCAGGCGCTGGCTGACGGCGAAGCCCTGGCGCAGGGTGGTCAGCCACAGCGGGTACGTGGCGATGTACAGCACGCAGGCCAGCAGTAGCACGCCGGTGCTGGAGTCGAGTCCGGCCAGGCTGATCTGGGCGATGTCACCGAGCATTTCCCAGGCGCCCTCCAGCGTCGGGCTGCGGAAGAAGATCCAGGCGAAGGCGACATAGTGGAAGGTCAGCAGGCGCGCCAGCAGATCGGAGCCCGGCACGCGGGCGAAGCCGGGGCACCACTGTTCGAACAGCTTGTACACCGCCAGGCCAACGCCGTGTAGCGCCCCCCACAGGATGAAGTTCAGGCTGGCGCCATGCCACAGACCGGAGATCAGCATGGCCAGCAGCATGTTCAGGTTGCCGCGCCATACGCCTTGGCGATTGCCGCCCAGGGGAATGTAGATGTAGTCGCGGATGAAGCGCGACAGGCTGATGTGCCAGCGCCCCCAGAACGCCTTGAGGTTGCGCGCGGCATAGGGTGCATTGAAGTTGTCCGGCAGCCGGAAGCCCAGCAGCAGGGCAATGCCGGTGACCAGGTGGGTATAGCCGCTGAAGTTGAAGTAGATCAGCAAACTGTAGCCATAGACGGCGAGCAGCACCTGCTCGGGGGTGTGGCTGCCGGGCGTCTCGAACACCGGATCGACCCACTGGCTGCCCAGCCAGCCGCTGAGCAGGAACAGCTTGACCACGGCCAGGGCAATCAGCCCGAGCGCGCGTTGGGGTTCGAGCACCTCGCGCAGGGTGGTGGGGCGGATCTGCGGCAGCAGGTGCTCGGCGCGGTTGACCGGGCCGGCGATCAGGCTGGGGAAAAAGGCCAGGTACAGGGCCAGGTCCAGTGGCGCAGCCGAGCCCATTTCGCCGCGGTTGATCGACACCAGGTAGCTGACCGAATGAAAGGCGTAGAACGACAGGCCGATGGGCACCAGCAATTCGAGCACCGGCAGCGACAGGTCGAGCCCGGCGCTGGCGAAGGCGCTCTGCACGCCGCTGGCGAAAAACTCCTGGTACTTGAACAGGTAAAAGCAGCCCAGCACCAGGGTGAGCAGCAGCGCGCCATTGAACCAGCGTCCTGGCTGGCGCGCCGCCAGCAAGCCGAGCAGATACACCGCCCCGCTATAGCCGAGCAGGACGTACAGCGACTCCAGGCTGAAGCTGGCCACCAGGGCATAGCTGGCCACCAGCAACAACAGGTTCTGCAGCCGCACGCTCCAGCACAGACACCAGTAGAGGACGAAGAAGAGCGTGAAGCTCAGGCCGAATTCGATCGAAAGGAAGCTCACACTGTAATCCGTTACGTGACCTTGAAGGCTTGAGGGAGAAGCGCCCGATTAAGCGCCGTTGAGGCTCGGAGCGGTGCATGATGCGAGTCACTCAGGGCTGCTTGGCAGACCCGAAGGCATTGAGTGAAGAACATCCCAAGATCAGAGCGGGCAGGATTATGGCAGAGGGTAAATGGGTGCTCAATCCGACTGATCCTGAAAATGCAATAAGAATGTTCCGAGCCAAATGCAACAAAATGCGTCAAACACCCTGCGTCAGATTCCCGGCCGCCATTTGCTCGCTCCGCGTCGCTCTGCTAGTGTCGCGCCGTTGAAACCGCCACCGAGACAGCCGCCATGGCCCGCAAGAAGACCTCCATCGATTTCGAACAATCCCTCGCCGACCTGCAAGCCTTGGTCGAGCGCCTGGAGACCGGCGAGCTGTCGCTGGAAGAGTCGCTGGCAGCGTTCGAGCAGGGCATCGCCCTGACCCGCGACTGCCAGGGCGCCCTGTCCCAGGCCGAGCAGAAGGTGCAGATCCTCCTCGAGCGCGACGGCGAGCTGGCCGCCCAGCCCTTCGACGCGGAACCGGAGGCATGATCGCGCGCTACCAGGCGCAGAGCCAAGCGCGCGTCGACGCCGCCCTCGAACCGCTGTTCGTGGCGCCGTCCAAGGAACTCGAGCGTCTTTACGCGGCCATGCGCTACAGCGTGATGAACGGAGGCAAGCGTGTGCGTCCGCTGCTCGCCTACGCCGCCTGCGAAGCCTTCGGTGTCGAGGCCGAGCGTGCCAACGGCGCGGCCTGCGCGGTGGAGCTGATCCACGCCTACTCGCTGGTGCACGACGACCTGCCGGCCATGGATGACGATGACCTGCGCCGCGGCCAGCCGACCACCCACAAGGCCTTCGACGAAGCCTGTGCCATCCTCGCCGGCGACGGCCTGCAGAGCCTGGCCTTCAGCGCCCTGCTCGACGATCGTCTGAGCCCGCAGACCGATGCCATCCGCCTGGCCATGGTGCAGGCCCTGGCCCTGGCTGCGGGGCCGGCCGGCATGGTCGGCGGCCAGGCCATCGACCTCGGCTCGGTCGGCATCAAACTCGACCAGCCCGCCCTGGAATTCATGCACCGGCACAAGACCGGCGCGCTGATCGAAGCCAGCGTGCGCCTCGGCGCCCTGGCCAGTGGCCGCGCCGAGCCTGCGCAGTTGCAGGCGCTGCAAGGTTATGCACGCGCAGTCGGCCTGGCGTTCCAGGTGCAGGACGACATCCTCGACGTGGAAAGCGATACCGCGACCCTGGGCAAACGCCAGGGCGCCGACATCGCCCGCGACAAACCGACCTACCCGGCGCTGCTGGGCCTGCAGGCGGCCAAGGCGTACGCAATCGAACTGCGCGACCAGGCGCTGGTCGCACTTGAAGGGTTCGGCGAAAACGCCGAGCCATTGCGGGACCTGGCGCGCTACATCGTCGAACGCCGCCACTGAATGTGCGGGGCTGCTGCACGGCCCCCGCTCCCCCCGTCTGAATGGGCAGCTTTTCCTCCAATGGGGTAAACTGCCGCGTCTTCAAACCTATAACGACTCGCCTGATGCCCACGACGTTTCAAGAGATCCCCCGCGAACGCCCGGTCACGCCTTTGCTCGACCGCGCCGACACGCCCGCCGGCCTGCGCAGGCTGGCCGAAGCCGACCTGGAGAGCCTGGCCGACGAACTGCGCCAGGAGCTGCTCTATACCGTGGGGCAGACCGGCGGCCATTTCGGTGCCGGCCTGGGCGTCATCGAACTGACCATCGCCCTGCACTACGTCTTCGACACGCCCGACGACCGTCTGGTGTGGGACGTGGGCCACCAGGCGTACCCGCACAAGATCCTCACCGGACGCCGCGAGCGCATGCTCAGCCTGCGCCAGAAGGACGGCATCGCCGCCTTCCCGCGTCGCAGCGAAAGCGAGTACGACACCTTTGGCGTCGGCCACTCCAGCACCTCGATCAGCGCGGCGCTGGGCATGGCCATCGCCGCCCGCCTGCAGCACAGTGCGCGCAAGTCCATTGCCGTGATCGGTGATGGCGCGCTCACCGCCGGCATGGCCTTCGAGGCGTTGAACCACGCCCAGGAAGTGGATGCCGACATGCTGGTCATCCTCAACGACAACGACATGTCGATTTCGCGCAATGTCGGCGGGCTGTCCAACTACCTGGCCAAGATCCTCTCCAGCCGCACCTACGCGAGCATGCGCGAGGGCAGCAAGAAGGTGCTGTCGCGCCTGCCGGGCGCTTGGGAAATCGCCCGCCGCACCGAGGAATACGCCAAGGGCATGCTGGTGCCCGGTACCCTGTTCGAAGAACTGGGCTGGAACTACATCGGCCCGATCGACGGCCATGACCTGCCCACGCTGATCGCCACCCTGCGCAACATGCGCGACCTCAAGGGCCCGCAGTTCCTGCACGTGGTGACCAAGAAGGGCAAGGGCTTCGCGCCTGCCGAAGTCGATCCGATCGGCTACCACGCCATCACCAAGCTGGAGCCGACCAACCGCCCCGCCGCGCCGAAGAAACCCAGCGGACCGAAGTATTCCGCCGTGTTCGGCCAGTGGTTGTGCGACATGGCCGCTGCCGACAACCGCCTGGTGGGCATTACCCCCGCCATGAAGGAAGGCTCCGACCTGGTCGCCTTCAGCGAACGCTTCCCAGAACGTTACTTCGACGTGGCCATCGCCGAGCAACACGCGGTGACCTTCGCTGCCGGCATGGCCTGCGAAGGCGCCAAACCGGTGGTGGCGATCTACTCCACCTTCTTGCAGCGCGCCTACGACCAGCTCATTCACGACGTGGCAGTGCAGGACCTGGACGTGCTGTTCGCCATCGACCGCGCTGGCCTGGTGGGCGAGGACGGTCCGACCCACGCCGGCAGCTTCGACCTCTCTTACCTGCGCTGCATCCCCGGCATGCTGGTGATGACGCCAAGCGACGAGAACGAGCTGCGCAAGATGCTCAGCACCGGCCACCTGTACAAAGGCCCGGCCGCGGTGCGCTACCCGCGCGGCACCGGCCCCAACGCGCCGATCGACGGCGACCTGGCGCCGCTGGAAATCGGCAAGGGCGTGATTCGCCGTCAAGGGGCGAAGGTGGCGCTGCTGGTGTTCGGCGTGCAACTGGCCGAGGCTTTGCAGGTGGCGGAGCGTCTCGACGCCACGGTGGTGGACATGCGCTTCGTCAAGCCACTGGACGAGGCCCTGGTGCGGCAAATGGCCGGCAGCCACGAACTGCTGGTCACCCTCGAGGAAAACGCCATCATGGGCGGCGCCGGTTCGGCGGTCAGCGAGTACCTGGCACGCGAGGCGGTGGTCATGCCGCTGTTGCACCTGGGCCTGCCAGACCACTACGTGGAACACGCCAAGCCGGAGCAGATGCTCGCCGAATGTGGCCTGGACGCCACCGGCATCGAAGCGTCGATCACGGCACGACTCACCCTGCTCGGTCTCTGAACGACGCCGCGCTCCCCACTTGCGGTGTTTTCATCGCGCTTGAGCCCGCTGCCACAGCGCAGCAGGCTCAAGCGCATTTGCTATGGAACGGCACATGAAACCCTCGACCCTGCTCGCCCTCCTCTGCCTCCCCGCCCCGCTGTTGGCCGCCAGCCGCGACGACGCCCTGAAACTCGCCGATACCCTCGTCAGCGCCAACCGGCAGGTGGAGTCGCGCACCAGCAGCAGCGCGGCCAACACCGTGTTCACCCGCAGCGACATCGACCGTCTGCAACCGAGCAGCGTCACCGACCTGCTCAGCCGCGTGCCCGGCGTGCAAGTAGCGCCCACCGGCGGGCGCGGCAGCCTGCCGGGTATCTTCATCCGCGGCACCAAGACCGCGCAAAGCCTGGTGCTGGTCGACGGCGTGCGCATCGCCAACGCCAGCTCCGGCGACAGCGGCTTGCAGTTTCTCGACGTCGACCAGATCGAGCGCATCGAAGTGCTACGCGGCTCTCGTTCGGCGGTGTATGGCAGCGACGCCATCGGCGGGGTGATCCAGATCTTCACCCGCCGCGCCAGCGGCCCGGGCCTGCAACCGCGCCTGCGGCTGGCTGCGGGTAGCCAGCAGACGTTCCAGCGCAGCCTGGGCCTGTCCGGCGGCAATGGTCAGACCCGCTTCAACCTGGGTGCCAGCCTCGACGAAACCGCCGGTATCGACTCGACCGGGCCGTCCTTCGCCAGCGACGGCGACCACGATGCCTACCGCAACAAGAGCGTCAACCTGAGCCTGAGCCATGTCTTCAACGAGCGCTTCGAAGCCGGCCTGAACCTGCTCGACAGCCGGGGTCGCAGCGAGTACGACAATCCGTTCGGCCGCTTCGACCCCGTGACCTTCGACAGTTTCGGTCAGAAGCCCTACACCGATTTCACCGTCAGCAGCCTGGGCAGCTACCTCGATGCCCAGCTCAGCGAGCGCTGGCACTCGCGCCTGGAACTGGGCCATAGCGAAAACCGCGACCGCAAACGCGACACGCTCAGCGACGACGGCAGTGTGTTCAATACCTACCGCGACCAGATCACCTGGCAGAACGACCTGACCCTCGACGCCGGCCATAGCCTATTGCTGGGTGGCGATTGGTATCAGGACCGGGTGCAGGGCAGCACCCGCTTCGATAAAGACAGCCGCAGCAACCGTGCGCTGTTCCTCCAGCATCGCTACCACGGTGAAGCGTTCTCCACCGAATTGGGCGTGCGCCGCGACCAGAACCAGCAGTTCGGCGGCCAGACCACCTGGAGCGGCAGCCTGACCGTACCGCTGAATGCCGACAACGACCTGCTGCTGTCCTACAGCGAAGGCTTCCGAGCACCGACCTTCAACGACCTGTATTACCCGCAGTACAGCAACCCGGACCTCAGCCCGGAACGCTCCAGAAGCTATGAAGTGCAGTGGCGCAGCCAGTTGGGTGCCGCCAGCCAGTTGGAGGCCTCGCTGTACCGGACCGACCTGCGCGATGCCATCGTCTTCGGCGAAGGCTCGATCCCTCGCAACGTCGCCTCCGCGCGCATCGACGGCGCAGAGCTGGCGCTGACCCAGGATTGGGGCCCATGGCGCAGCCAGCTCGGCCTGGCGGTGATCGACCCGCGCGACCGTGACAGCGGCCATACCCTGGCCCGCCGTGCGCGCCGCACCGCGAGCTTGGATCTGGACCGTCAATTCGAGCGTTTCACCCTCGGCGGCAGTTGGCAGGCTGTCAGCAGCAGTTTCGACGACGAAAGCAACCGCCAGCGCCTCGGTGGTTACAGTCTGTTCGGCCTGCGCGGCAGTTGGGCGGTGAGCGACACGCTGAAGTGGGAGGCCAAGCTCGACAATCTGTTGGACAAGCGCTACAGCCGCGCCCTGTACAGCTACGACGGCAGCACCTACGGCTATCGGGAAGCGGGTCGTACCTGGCTGCTGAGCCTCACTTGGACGCCGGCGCTTTAGCGTCGAGCAGCGCACACAGCCGCGCAGTCGCTTCGATCATCTGTCCGCTGGGACGCTCCAGTCCTTTATCGGGCACCACCAGCAGACGCCCGCCCGCCACCGCGCTGAGCGTTGGCCAGGCCTGCCAACTGCTCAATTGCGCCGTGTCGCCCGCCAGAATCGCCTCGGGATCGCGCGCCAGCACCGACTCGACGCTCACCTGCGGCGCGGGCTGGGCCAGATCGGCGAAGACATTGCGCGCACCGCACACGGCCAGGGCGTCGCTGACCACCTGGCCACCGCCCAGGGTGTACAGCGGTCGATCCCACACCTGGTAGAACACCCGCAGTGGTCGGTCGCGTCGATAGCGCTCGCGCAATTGGGCCAGGCGCAGACGCAGTCGGTCGGTGTAACGCTGTCCCGTCTCTGCGCGGTCCAGACGCACGGCGATGGCCTGGATCTGGTCGATCAGTTGGTCGAGGTCATGGGGTTCGCCGCTGAACGTGGCGATGCCCAGTTGGCGCAACTGCTCACGCTGGGCCGGTGGCACGCTGCCGGGCCACAGCAGCAACAGGTCGGGTTTGAGCGCCAGCAGTCGCTCCATGTCGAGCTGCCCATAGCCGCCGACCGACGCCAGCCCCTGCAAGCGCTGCGGTCGCTCGCCGCTGTCGAGCACACCCACCAGCAGGTCGTCGGCGTCCAGCTCCAGCACGATCTCGGTCATCGACGGCGCCAGGCTCACCACGCGGGGCGCTGTATCGGCCCACACCGCGCTGCTCAGCAGCAGCGCCAACCAGCAGGCACGCATCGACATCAGCGCCGGATCAGGCCTGGGGCACTTCGCCCTGGTGCTGGTTGCCCATCATGTGACCGAGCTTGTCGGCTTTGGTCGCCAGGTACAGGCGGTTGTGCGGGTTCTGCCCGGTGTGCAGCGGCACGCGCTCGGCCACGGCGATGTTCATGTCGGTGAGCGCCTTGACCTTGCGCGGGTTGTTGGTCATCAGGCGCAGCGACTTGACGCCCAGGTGCTCGAGCATCGGCAGGCAGATGGCGTAGTCGCGCTGGTCGGCAGCAAAGCCCAGACGCTCGTTGGCCTCGACGGTATCGGCACCGCCATCCTGCAGTTCGTAGGCGCGGATCTTGTTCAGCAAGCCGATGCCGCGACCTTCCTGGCGCAGGTACAGCAGCACGCCACGCCCTTCCCGGGCAATGGCCTGCAATGCAGCTTCCAGTTGCGAGCCGCAGTCGCAGCGCTGGCTGAACAACGCGTCGCCGGTCAGGCATTCGGAGTGCAGACGCCCGAGTACCGGTTGGCCGTCGGCAATGTCACCCAGGCTCAGCACCACGTGCTCGCGGCCGGTGGCCTGTTCGAGAAAGCCATGCATGGTGAAGGTCGCGAAAGGCGTCGGAAGCTTGGAAGCGGCAACAAAGACGACGGGCACGTTGTGCTCCTGAAAAAGTAGGAAATTTCGATGGACGAGATTGTATCAGCAGCCCGACGGCCGTGGGCACGCGGATATTCGTGGCTTCGGATCGAAAGATTCGATGATGGCTCAAGCCGGGTAAGCCGCCTCAATGCGGCTGACTGTCCGCCGAGAACGGATACGGCTGCTTCCAGCGCTGGAAGATCGGCTTCAACTCACCGCTGCGTACCAGCGTTTCCATGCGTTGGTCGAACAGCTCGCGCAGCGCACGGCCGCGCTCGCTGTCGGTGAATGCCAGGTACAGCGGCAGCTCGGTAAGGTGACTGCGACGGAACCGCGAGGGCTGGTCGGCATGCTCGAGGACGTAGTCGACCTCGGTCTGCGCATCGATGTAGTAATCCACACGGTCATGCTCGAGCATCGGCAGGATGCCTTCACGGCGCTGGATCTCGCGGAAGTTGTCCACGCCAGGCAGGTACTTCTGGAAGTCGTAGCCGCGCACCCAGGCCAGCCGCGTACGGCCAATACTGGCCACTTCCGGCACCGGCTTGTCGACCAGGCTCAGGGCATAGATATGATCCATGTCGAAATGCCAGCGCGGGTAGAGGTTGTCGGTGTCTTCCTGCTTGTACGAGCCGACCCAGGCATCGGCCTCGCCCCGTTTGACCAAGCCAATGGCTCGACTGTAGGGCGCGCTCTCGGTCTGAACGGTCACCCCCACCGGCTCGAAGACCTTGCGCAGGACATCCCAGGCCACGCCGCTGCCGTCGGCGTTGGTGTAGTCGATCCATTCTTCGCTGACCAACCGCACCTGCTTCGGCGACTCGGCCGCCACGGCACTGCCTATCAGCACACTCAACGCCAGCAACACAGTCTTCATGACCATCGACCTGCTCCCTATGTATCAGGCCACCGCCCAGACCAGCACCTGCATGCCCAGCCAGGCGAATACCCCGGCCAGGACGTCGTCGAGCATGATGCCGACGCCGCCGTGCACATGGCGATCGATCCAGCGGATCGGCCAAGGCTTGAGAATGTCGAAGAAACGGAACATCAGGAACCCTGCCAGCAGCCACTGCCACCCCTCGGGCACCAGCCACAGGGTGATCCACATGCCGACCATTTCGTCCCAGACGATGCCTTCATGGTCGTGCACGCGCAAGTCGTTGGCCACCTTGCCGCACAGCCAGAAGCCAAACAGCATGGTGATGCCCAGCAACAGCCAGTAGCCCCAGTCCGGCAGCATCTGCCACAACGGAATGAACGGCAGCGCCACCAGCGAACCCCAGGTTCCAGGCGCTTTGGGCAATGTGCCCGAGCCGAAACCGAAGGCGATGAAGTGCCATGGATTGCGCCAGACCGAAGGCGGAACGAACTCCGCAGGCACCTGATTGGGGTGGTCGGTCACGGTGTCTCCCTGAAGTGTAGGTAGCCCCGTTGCACCGGGGTGATGTCATGACCCTGGCTGTCCCTGAGCGTAACGCCTTCTCCGGGCAGCACGCGGCCGATGACATGAACATGGATGAAGCCCGGCAGCACCAGGCGCTGTAACGCCTCGGGCGCGATGGTGAAGGCCAGCACGTAGTCGTCGCCGCCGGTGAGCGCAGCTTGAAGTGCCGCGTCGCGACCGAGCAGCGCCTGCAGTTCGGTAGATACCGGCACCTGCTGCTGGTTCACTTCGAGCGCGACGCCCGAGGCTTTGGCGATGTGGCCACAATCGGCAAGCAGGCCGTCGGAAATGTCCAGCGCGGCGCTGGCATGACCGCGGAGCAACTGACCGAGGGTCGATTGCGGCATCGGCGCCCAGTAGCGGGCGAGCAGCGGACGCGCCAGCTCCTGGGCGGCCTGGCGCTCGCCGAGCACCAGCGACAAGGCACCGGCAGCATCGCCCAGGTGATCGCCGACGCACAGCAGATCGCCGGGCCGCGCGCCGTCACGGCGCAGTGCCTGTCCAGCCGGAACCCGGCCGAATACAGTGACGGTGAAGCTCAGCGGCCCGCGCGTGGTGTCGCCTCCGATCAGACTCATGCGGCAGCGGTGAGCCATGCGGCTCAGGCCGTCGCTGAAGTCCTTCAGCCACTGTGCATCGACCTCGGGCAAGGTCAGCGCCAGGGTGAAGCCGATGGCTTCGGCGCCCATCGCCGCCAGGTCGCTCACCGCCACGGCCAGTACCCGCTGGCCGAGCAGCGAAGGATCGCACACAGCAGGAAAATGCACGCCTGCCACCAGGGTATCGGTGGACACCGCCAGTTGCTGGCCGGCGGCCAGCTCCAGCAGGGCGCAGTCGTCACCGATGCCCAGGACCACGCCCTCGACGGCCTGCGCGCAGTGCGCAGAGGCAAAGAACTGGCGGATCAGCTCGAACTCACCCATGGCTGGTCAGCGCCACGGTCAGCGCTTGTTGGCCTTGACTTCGGCTTCGCGCAGGGTGGGCGCGAGCTTGTCGAGCACACCGTTGACGAACTTGTGGCCGTCGGTGGCACCGAAGACCTTGGCCAGCTCGACGCCCTCGTTGATCACCACGCGGTACGGCACGTCGACGCGCTTGATGAACTCCCAGGTGGACAGGCGCAGCACGGCCAGTTCGACCGGGTCGAGCTCGTCCAGGGCCAGGTCCAGGCACGGCGAGAGGGCGTTGTCGATTTCAGCCTTGATCGCCGGAACCCCATGGAGGATTTCGCGGAAATAGGCACCGTCGACATCGGTGAAATCGTTGTCGACGCGGAACTGCGCCTCGATCTCGTTCAGCGAATGCTGCGCCATGTGCCACTGATACAGCGCTTGCGTGGCGAGCTTGCGGGCTTCGCGGCGCTTGGCGCTCTTGGAGGGCTTGCCGGCATCCGCAGGTTTTGGATCGCGCGGGTTGAAACGATCGCTCTCGTCGCTAATCACTTGGCCTCCAACTGCGCCAGCAGGCTGACCATTTCCAGAGCCGACAGGGCCGCTTCGGCGCCCTTGTTGCCGGCCTTGGTGCCGGAACGCTCGATGGCCTGTTCGATGGAGTCGACGGTCAGCACACCGAAGGCGACCGGCACGCCGAACTCCATGGAGACCTGGGCCAGGCCCTTGGTGCACTCGCCTGCCACGTATTCGAAGTGCGGGGTGCCGCCACGGATCACGGCGCCCAGGGCGATGATCGCGCTGTAGTCACCTTGCTGGGCGACCTTCTGCGCCACCAGCGGGATCTCGAACGCGCCCGGGGCACGGATGAGGGTGATGTCGCTTTCGCTGACGCCGTGGCGTACCAGGGCATCGACGGCACCGCTCACCAGGCTTTCGACGACGAAGCTGTTGAAGCGGCCAACCACCAAGGCGTAGCGACCTTTGGGGGCGATGAAGGTACCTTCGATGGTCTTCAGGGTCATTCCGGTAATCTCATATTAAAGAGCGAGGCCGCTACGGCGGCCTTCGATAGGGTTCGGACACGAGCGCCAGGGCCGCTGGCGCGTCGGTATCACTCGGAGGGCACGTATTCTACAACTTCCAGATCGAATCCGGATATCGCGTTGAACTTCATCGGCGAGCTCATCAGGCGCATCTTGCGCACACCGAGGTCACGCAGGATCTGCGAGCCGGCACCGACGGTGCTGTAGGTGGTCGGCGTCTTGGTCGGCAGGTCGCCGGCACTTTCGCGAATATGCGCCAGGAGCACGTCGCCATCCAGCGGGTGCCCCAGCAGCAGCACCACGCCACTGCCGGCTTCGGCCACGGCGCTCATCGCCGCGCGCAGGCTCCAGCGCCCCGGCTGCTTGACCAGCAGCAGGTCGCGCAGTGGGTCCATGTTGTGCACGCGCACCAGGGTCGGTTCTTCGGCGCAGATGGTGCCCAGGGTCAGGGCCATGTGCACGTCGCCTTCGACCGCATCGCGGTAGGTGACCAGGTTGAATTCGCCCAGCTCGCTCTCGATCGGCTGCTCGGACACGCGCTGCACGGTGCGCTCGTGGATCATGCGGTAGTGGATGAGGTCGGCGATGGTGCCGATCTTCAGGTTGTGCTGGGCGGCAAACACTTCCAGCTCGGCGCGGCGGGACATGGTGCCGTCGTCGTTCATCACCTCGCAGATCACCCCGCTCGGCTCGAACCCGGCCATGCGCGCCAGGTCGCAGGCCGCTTCGGTGTGACCGGCACGGGCCAGGGTTCCGCCCGGCTGGGCCATCAGCGGGAAGATGTGCCCAGGGCTGACGATGTCCTCGGCCTTGGCGTCCTTGGCCGCAGCCGCCTGCACAGTGCGTGCGCGGTCGGCGGCGGAGATGCCGGTGGTCACGCCCTCGGCGGCCTCGATCGACACGGTGAACTTGGTGCCGAAGCCTGAACCGTTGCGTGGCGCCATCAGCGGCAGCTTGAGGGTCTCGCAGCGCTCACGCGTCATCGGCATGCAGATCAGGCCACGGGCGTGCCTGGCCATGAAGTTGATGTGCTCGGGCAGGCAGCACTCGGCCGCCATGATGATGTCACCTTCGTTTTCGCGGTCTTCGTCATCCATGAGGATGACCATTTTGCCCTGGCGGATGTCTTCGACCAGTTCTTCGATGCTGTTGAGCGCCACTGGCACCCCCTTCTCAATCAGGATTTCAGGTAGCCGTTGGCGGCCAGGAAGCTTTCGGTGATGCCACTGCTTTTACTTGGCTCGGCGGCCTTGTCGCCCAGCAGCAGGCGCTCGAGGTAGCGGGCCAGCAGATCCACCTCGAGGTTGATGCGACGTCCCGGACGGTAGTCGGCCATGATGGTTTCGGCCAGGGTGTGCGGAACGATGGTGAGTTCGAATTCGGCGCCGTCGACTTCGTTGACCGTCAGGCTGGTGCCGTCGACGGTGATCGAGCCCTTGTGCGCGATGTACTTGGCCAGCTCTTTCGGCGCGCGGACGCGGAACTGGATGGCGCGGGCGTTATCGCTGCGCGAGACGATCTCGCCGACGCCGTCGACATGACCGCTGACCAGGTGACCGCCCAGGCGTGTGGTGGGCGTGAGGGCCTTCTCCAGGTTGACCCGGCTGCCGCTCTTGAGCTCGACCATGGCGGTGCGCTTTAAGGTTTCCAGGCTGACATCGGCCCAGAAGCCGTCACCGGGCAGCGCCACGGCGGTGAGGCAGACGCCGTTGACGGCGATGCTGTCGCCGAGCTTGACGTCGGCAAGATCGAGCTTGCCGGTCTGGACGTAGACACGCACGTCACCGCCCTTGGGGGTGATGTTGCCGATGGTGCCGATGGCTTCGATGATGCCGGTGAACATGCGGGTCTCCTCAGGTACGGGCTGCGCAGCGCAAGCCCGGCATTATACGCCGGGCGCGGACGTGGGAATGGCGATGACTCGCCAGTCATCGCCCACGGCGCGCATTTCGATGATCTTCAGCCGGGGTGCATCGGCCATGCGTTCGAGCGGCCAGTCCAGTAAAGGACGGGCCTGGGAGCCCAGGAAGGTGCCAGCGACGAACAGCTGGTACTCGTCGATCAGCCCGAGCTGGGCGAAAGCGCCGACCAGGCCGGCACCGGCTTCGAGCAGGATTTCGTTGGCACCGCGCTCGGCCAGCAGGCGCAGCAGCGCCGGCAGGTCGACCTGGCCATCGTTGCCAGGCAGTACCAGCAATTCATGACCGGCAGCAGCGTAGCGTGGGTCGGCCGCCAGGGCGGTGACCACCAGCGCGGGACCGGCCTGGAAGAACGGTGCGTCCAGCGGCAGGCGCAGGCGACCGTCGATCAGTACGCGTTGCGGCGTACGTGACAGGGCCAGGGCCGTGGTGTCGGGGTCCAGCCCCAGCTCGGCGCCGCGCACGGTCATGCGCGCGTTGTCGGCCAGCACGCTCTGGGCGCTGGTCAGCACCAGGCTGGAACGGGCGCGCAAACGCTGCACCGCGCCACGTGCGGCGGCGCCGGTGATCCACTGGCTTTCGCCACTGGCCATGGCGGTGCGGCCGTCCAGGCTCATGGCCAGCTTGGCGCGCACGAAGGGCACGCCGCGCTCCATGCGTTTGAGAAAGCCCGGATTGAGTGCCCGCGCCTCGGCCTCGAGCACGCCGCTGGCGACCTCTACACCCGCCTCGGCCAAGCGCCGCAGGCCGCGCCCGGCCACTTGCGGGTTGGGGTCCTGCATCGCCGCCACCACCCGCGCGACCCCGGCCTGCACCAGCGCCTCGGCGCACGGCGGCGTGCGCCCGTGGTGACTGCACGGTTCGAGGGTGACGTAGGCGCAAGCGCCGCGGGCGCGCTCACCGGCCTGGCGCAGCGCATGCACCTCGGCGTGGGGCTCGCCGGCGCGCACGTGCCAGCCTTCGCCAACCACTTCGCCCTGGTTGACGATCACGCAGCCTACCCTGGGGTTGGGGTGGGTGCTGTACAAGCCCTTGCGGGCCAGTTCCAGGGCGCGGGCCATGTAGTGGGCGTCGAGGATGGCGGTCTGGCTGGACATGCTTACTCTTTGGCTGGCTCGCGGGCCAGACGGTCGATTTCTTCGCGGAACTCGTCCAGCGCCTGAAAGCGCCGGTACACCGAAGCGAAACGGATGTAGGCAACTTCGTCGAGCTTGCGCAGCTCGGACATCACCAGTTCGCCGACCACCAGCGATTTGACTTCACGCTCGCCGGTGGCGCGCAGACGGCTCTTGATGTGCGCCAGCGCGGCTTCCAGGCGCTCGATGCTCACCGGACGCTTCTCCAGCGCCCGCTGCATGCCTGCGCGCAGCTTGTCTTCGTCGAACGGTTGGCGCGTGCCATCCTGCTTGATCAGCCGGGGCAGAACCAGTTCGGCGGTCTCGAAGGTGGTGAAGCGTTCGCCACAGGCCACGCATTCGCGGCGCCTACGGACCTGTTCGCCCTCGGCGACCAGGCGCGAATCGATGACCTTGGTGTCGTTGGCACCGCAAAAGGGACAGTGCATGGTGGCAGGCAACAAAAAAAGGGAGGGCCATGGTAGCGCATCCCACTGGCAAGACAAGCCAAAGGGGTTACCATCCAGAGAAATCTGCCCGTGAAGGATTGCCCCATGCACCACCGTGCTCTCGTCGTGCTGTGCCTGGCCGGCCTGCTTGCCGCCTGCGGCAGCGACCGCCCCAAGCCCGAAGCGCCCGCCCCCGCCCCTGTGGCCAAGGCGGTGAAGAAGCCCGTCGACGAACCTGGGCCGTTGCCCGCCTACCAGCGCGAACTGAGCGGCACCTTGCTGGAGATCCCGGCAGGCGCCGAGGTCGAATTGGCCCTGTTGGTCATCGACGAGCGCGGTCGGCCCCAGCGCCTGTTGGCCAGCAGCGACCTGACCGGCACCGGCCAAGCCCTGCCCTATCACCTGCGTTTCAATCCCGAGGCCTTTCCCGCCGGCGCCCGCGTCGAACTGCGTGGGCGCGCCAGTCGCTCCGGCCAATTGATCCTGCACCTGCCGCCGCAGCGCATCGCCCAAGCGCAGACCCAGGCCACCGGTGCGCTGCGTTTCGAAAAGGCGCCATGAGGTGATGCCGCTGCACTTGCAACAGGCGCTGTCCGCGCTGATCGGCGAGGCGCGCCTGAGCATCACCGAGTTGCCAGACTGCGATCTGAAGCTGTGGCTGATCGACGCGCAGAACATGGACCGCGCGTTCAGCCCCGACGAAACCCGGCGCATTCTCCACGAGCCCCCTTACTGGAGCTTCTGCTGGGCCAGCGGCCTGGCCATGGCGCGCTACCTGGCGCAGCACCCGCACTGGGTGCGTGGCAAACGGGTCCTGGACTTCGGCGCCGGTTCCGGCATCGCCGGGATCGCCGCCGCCCGCGCGGGGGCGCTGGAAGTGGTGGCCTGCGACCTCGATCCGCTGGCGCTGCACGCGTGCCGCGCCAACGCTGCACTCAATGGCGTGCAGTTGGGCTACAGCGCCGACTTCTTCGCCGAAGCCGACCGCTTCGACCTGATCCTGGTGGCCGACGTGCTCTACGACCCTGCCAACCTGCCACTGCTCGACGCCTTCCTGCTGCGCGGGCGCGACGCACTGGTCGCCGACTCGCGGGTACGGCACTTCAACCACCCGCTGTATCGCCCCTTGGGCGTACTCGAGGCGCTGACCTTGCCGGACCTGGCCGAGCCGCACGAATTCCGCCGCGTCAGCCTGTACCACGCCAGCCGCGAGCCTTTATAGTGGTTGCCATTCCGGATTTGCGAGAGTCGTGATGAGCCAAGCTTCTTCCAACGCCACGCCCTACATCTTCGACGTCACCGATGCCGAGTTCCAGCAGTTGGTGATCGAGAACTCCTTCCACAAACCCGTGCTGGTGGATTTCTGGGCCGAGTGGTGCGCGCCGTGCAAGGCGCTGATGCCGCTGCTGGCGAAGATCGCCGAGGGTTACCAGGGCGAACTGCTGCTGGCCAAGGTCAACTGCGACGTGGAGCAGCAGGTGGTGGCCCAGTTCGGCATCCGCAGCCTGCCGACCGTAGTGCTGTTCAAGGATGGCCAGCCGGTCGACGGTTTCGCCGGTGCGCAACCGGAGTCGGGCATCCGTGCCATGCTCGAACCCCATGTGCAGATGCCCGCCGCGCCCACCGCCTCGCCGCTGGAGCAGGCCAAGGCGCTGTTCGCCGAAAGCCGTTTCAGTGAAGCCGAAGCCCTGCTGCAAGCGCTGCTCGCTGAAGACAACAGCAACGCCGAAGCGCTGATCTACTACGCGGGCTGCCTGGCCGAGCGCAATGACCTGGACGGCGCGCAGCAAGTGCTCGATGCGGTCAAGAGCGATGAGCACAAGGCCGCGCTGGCCGGTGCCAAAGCCCAACTGACCTTCCTGCGCCAAGCGGCCAGCCTGCCGGAAGTCGCCGAGCTCAAGAGCCGTCTGGCGCAGGATCCACAAGATGACGAAGCGGCCTACCAATTGTGCATCCAGCAACTGGCGCGCCAGCAGTACGAAGCCGCGCTGGACGGGCTGCTGAAGCTGTTCCAGCGCAATCGCGCCTATGAGAGCGGACTGCCACAGAAAGCCCTGCTGCAGGTGTTCGACCTGCTGGGCGGCGATCATCCGCTGGTGGGCGTCTATCGCCGCCGGCTGTCTTCGGCGATGTTCTGAGCCACGACGCGCTCGCGCTGGAAGGGGTCAGCCGACCCACCGGTAGAGCGGCGCGTGCGCAGTGCTGTCCACCTTCACCTCGCTGCTGTGACGCAAGCGCACCAGCAACCGCTTGCCCGCTGCGACGCTGCCCGTCAGGCCCTCCAGGCGCTCCAGCAACTCAGGCCCGCTGAGCTGTCCGGCCTGACGCAGCAACGCACAGGCCGCTGACCACTGGCCGTCATCCTGACGCACGGGGGCGGCTGCCGTGGCCGGCACGGCTTGCGCCACGGCGGGCGCCTCCTGCAACTGACGCCCCAGGTGCGCCCATTCGTGCGGTTCCAGTTCGATGCTCAGGTCCACCGGCCAGTCGCCGATGTGTCCTCGAATTCTCACGCTGCCATCCTTCAATCGCGGGTCGATGCCCGGCATGCTCCCACGACATGAAACCTGCGCCAAGCCTCTGGCATCGGCGACAAAATCCGTTATAACATTACCAAACATGTCCCCCAAGCTCCCGAGGTCGTCCATGCGCCGCCTGCTCCTCGCCTTGCCCTTTGCCCTACTACCACTGGCCGTTGCCCAGGCCCATGATGACCACGATCACGAGCACGGTACCTTGCCCGCCCATGAGCATGGCGTGGCCCGCCTGAACGTCGGCCTGGACGGCAACACCCTGGAGCTGGCCTTGGAAAGCCCGGCCATGAACCTGGTGGGCTTCGAGCACATGCCCGGCAGCGATGCCGACAAAGCCAAGGTCGAAGCGGTGCGCAAGCAGCTCGAACAACCGCTCAAGTTGTTCGGCCTGGCCAGTTCGGCCGGCTGCAAGGAGGACCAGCAGGAACTGGAAAGCCCGCTGTTCGGCAGCGATCCCGCCGCCAAGCATGACGATGATGACGACGACGACGACGACGATCACGATCACGCCCATGAGCATCAGCACAGCGAGATCCACGCCCACTACCAGCTCACCTGCGCCACCCCGGCCAAGCTCACCCAGATCGACCTGTCGCCGCTGTACAAGGCCTATCCGCAGACTCAGAAGATCAACGTGCAATTGGTCGGTCCGAACGGGCAGAAGGGTATCGAGAGCACGCCAGGCAACGCCGTGGTTTCCTTCTGAATGGACCAGCCGCTGATCGAGTTGCATGACCTGGTGTTCGCCTGGCCAGGGCAGCCGCCCTTGCTGAACATTCCCCAGTTCCGCCTGGAGGCTGGCGAGGCGCTGTTCCTCAAAGGCCCCAGCGGCAGCGGCAAGACCACCCTGCTCGGCCTGCTGGGCGGGGTCAACCTGCCTGCCCAGGGTCAGGTGCGCCTGCTCGGGCAGGACCTGGCCACGCTCGGTCAGGCGGCTCGGGACGCGTTCCGGGTCGACCACACCGGCTACATCTTCCAGCAGTTCAACCTGCTGCCGTTTCTGTCGGTGCAGGAAAACGTCGAGCTGCCCTGCCGCTTCTCGCGCAGCCGCACCGAACGTGCCACACAGCGTCACGGCAGTGTGTCGCAGGCGGCGGCCACGCTGTTGGCGCACCTGGGGCTCAAGGATTCGGCCTTGCTCTCACGTCGCGCCGACACCTTGTCGATCGGCCAGCAGCAGCGGGTCGCGGCGGCGCGCGCGCTGATCGGCCAACCGGAACTGGTGATCGCTGACGAGCCGACCTCCGCCCTCGACGCCGATACCCGCGAAGCCTTCATCCGCCTGCTGTTCGACGAGTGCCGCAGCGCCGGTTCGAGTTTGCTGTTCGTCAGCCATGACCAGAGCCTGGCGCCCTTGTTCGACCGCGACCTGTCGCTGGCCGAGCTCAACCGTGCGGCCACGCCTCGGGAGGCCTGATGTACCTGCTCCGTCTAGCCCTGGCCAGCCTTGCCAATCGGCGCTTCACCGCCCTGCTCACCGCGTTCGCCATCGCCCTGTCGGTGTGCCTGCTGCTGGCCGTGGAACGCGTGCGCACCGAGGCGCGCGCCAGCTTCGCCAGCACCATCAGCGGCACCGACCTGATCGTCGGCGCCCGCTCGGGCTCGGTGAACCTGCTGCTGTACTCGGTGTTCCGCATCGGCAACGCCACCAACAACATCCGCTGGGACAGCTTCGAGCACTACGCCAAGGATCCTCGGGTCAAGTGGGCGATTCCCATCTCCCTGGGCGACTCGCACCGTGGCTATCGGGTGATGGGCACCAACGCCGACTACTTCAGCCACTACCAGTACGGTCGCCAGCAGCACCTGCAACTGAGTCAGGGCCGTCAGTTCGCCAGCGATCCGTTCGAGGTGGTGCTGGGCGCCGAGGTGGCCGAAGCCCTGCACTACAAGCTCGGTGACAGCCTGGTGCTGGCCCACGGCATCGCCACCATCAGCCTGGTCAAGCACGACGACAAGCCGTTCACCGTGGTCGGCATCCTGCAACGCACCGGCACACCGGTGGACCGCACCCTGCACATCAGCCTGGCCGGTATGGAGGCCATCCACGTCGACTGGCACAACGGCGTGCCGGCACGCGGCGCCGGACGCATCAGCGCCGAGCAAGCGCGCACCATGGACCTGCAACCCACCGCCATCACCGCGTTCATGCTCGGCCTGAACAACAAGATCGCCACCTTCAGCGTGCAGCGCGAAATCAACGAATTCCGGGGCGAACCGCTGCTGGCGATTCTCCCAGGCGTGGCATTGCAAGAGCTGTGGGGCATGATGAGCATCGCCGAACAGGCGCTGTTCGTGGTCTCGCTGTTCGTGGTGCTGACCGGCCTGATCGGCATGCTCACCGCGATCCTCACCAGCCTCAACGAGCGCCGCCGCGAGATGGCCATTCTGCGCTCGGTGGGCGCGCGGCCCTGGCATATCGCCGGGCTGCTGGTGCTCGAGGCCCTGGCACTGGCGCTAAGCGGCATCGTCGTCGGGCTGGGCTTGCTCTATGGCGGCATCGCCCTGGCGCAGGACGCGGTCCAGGCCAATTATGGTCTCTACCTGCCGTTGGCCTGGCCCAGCGCACATGAATGGACGCTGCTGGCGATCATCCTCGGTGCGGCGCTGGTGATGGGCAGCGTGCCGGCCTGGCGGGCCTATCGCCAGTCGCTGGCCGATGGCCTGTCGATTCATCTCTGAGGAGTGGTCATGTCGATGCCTGTAGGCGCCGCGATTCGCCGTGGCGCCTTACCCGCGAAGAAGGCGCTGCAGATTCTCCTGCTGTTGCTGCTGGTGCTGGTCATCCCGGCCTGGGCGGACGAGCCGCGCGAGCTGGACTGGCCAGCGCTGATTCCCGAGGGCGCGCCGGTCATCCCGCCACAGCTCACACCGCTGCACGACCTGTCGCAGATGGGCAACTCCCTGGGCGACGCCCTGGCGGCCGAGTCCGCCCCGGCAGCGCGGCAACAGGCGCCCGATGCGCCGGTGGTCAAGGCGCTCGACGGCCAGCAGATCAAGCTGCCCGGCTACATCGTGCCGCTGGAAGTCAGCGAAGAAGGCCGCACCACCGAGTTCCTGCTGGTGCCTTACTACGGCGCCTGCATCCACGTCCCGCCACCGCCGTCCAATCAGATCGTGCACGTGTTCAGCGAGATGGGCGTGCGCATCGAGGACCTCTACCAACCGTACTGGATCGAGGGGCGCATGCAGGTGAAGAACACCAGCAGCGAACTGGCCGACGCCGGTTATCAGTTGGACGCCGAGAAAATCTACGCCTACGAACTCAAATGAGCGTCACCTGCCCTTGAGCGACGTGCTTCGTTGAGCTGAATCAAACAATCCGTTTAGGTAGCTACTTACCATTGGACCACTCGATTTCATCACGTCCTCTGGGAGCTTCCATGAACAAGAACTTGCTCGGTGCCTCGCTCGTTGCGCTGGCGCTCGCAGCCCCCGTTGCCCACGCCCACCAGGCCGGTGACTTCATCCTGCGTTCCGGCGCCATCACCACCGCGCCCAACGAAGACAGCGGCAACCTCAAGCTCGACGGTGCCAAAGTCTCCGGCACCAAGGCCACGCTGGACAGCGACACCCAGTTGGGCCTGGCCTTCGCCTACATGCTCACCGACCACATCGGCATCGAACTGCTGGCGGCTACCCCCTTCAAGCACACCGTGGGCGTCAAAGGCCTGGGCGGCGGCCTGGATGGCAAGCTGGCAGACATCAAGCAACTGCCACCGACCCTGTCGCTGCAGTACTACCCGATGGAAGCGTCGTCCAAGTTCCAGCCCTATGCCGGTATCGGCGTGAACTACACGCTGTTCTTCGATGAAGAATTGAGCAGCTCGCGCAAGCAGCAAGGCTTCAGCAACATGAAGCTGCAGAACTCCGTCGGCCTGGCCGGGCAACTGGGCATGGACTACATGCTGACCGACAACCTGCTACTCAACGCTGCGGTGTGGTACGTGGACATCAACACCAAAGCCAGCATCGACGGCCCGAGCGCCCTGGGCGTGGGCAAGACCAAGGTCAATGTCGAAGTGGATCCTTGGGTGTACATGGTCGGCGTCGGCTACAAGTTCTAAACCCGAGACGGGCTGGAACAGACTCACAGATTGGGGCCGCTTCGCGGCCCTTTTCAGTGTTTGCCCAACAACCGCGCCAGCCCTTGGACCATGGATGTCGGCTCGGGGAAGTCGAATCGCGCCAGCAGACGCTGGTTATCAGCCCGGGAGTGGCGAATATCGCCGGACCGCGCGGGGCCATGGCTGACGCTCGGCAGTCCACCGACCACCTGCGCCAAGGCTGTGAGCAGTTGGTTCAGCGAGGTGGCCTGATTCAAGCCGATGTTCACTGCCCCTTCCTGTACCTGTTCCTGCTCCAGCGCCTGCACCATCACCTGCACCAGGTCACCCACATACAGGAAGTCGCGCGTCTGCTCGCCATCGCCGAACACGGTAATGGGCACGCCCTGGCTGGCACGTTCGCAGAAGATGCTGATCACGCCGGAGTACGGCGAGGAAGGGTCCTGGCGCGGCCCGAAGATATTGAAGAAGCGGAACACCACCGGCTCCAGCCCGTGCTGGCGGCGATAGAAATCCAGGTACTGCTCGCCGGCCAGCTTGTCCACGGCATAGGGCGTCAACGGCGCTTTGGGCGTGTCCTCGGCGATCGAAAGGCCTTCGCCATTGTTGCCATAGACCGCCGCACTGGAGGCGAACAGTACCCGGCGCACGCCATTCAAGCGCATGGCTTCGCAGACGTTGAGCGTGCCGATGAAGTTGCTCTGGTGAGTCTTGACCGGATCGTCCACCGAGGCCTGCACCGAGGCCACCGCCGCCAAATGCACCACCGCTGCGCACCCGGCAACTGCGCGGGTGACCAGTGCGGCATCGGCCACATCGCCCTCTATCAATTGCAGGCGCGGATGATCGAGGCGCAGGTTGCTGCGCTTGCCGGTGGACAAATCATCCAGCACACGCACCGCATGGCCCTTGTCCAGCAACGCGTCGCACAGGTGCGAACCGATGAAGCCCGCGCCGCCGGTGATGAGGATGGGTGCGTCAGCCATGGCGATAGAAACGCTCCAGCAGAGGCGGCAAACCCGCGCGCCAGGCACGCGGCTTGATGCCGAAGGTATGAAGGATTTTCTTGCAGGCCAGCACCGCGTGCTGCGGCTCCTCGCTGGCATCCGGGCGGGCTGCGTGGGCCTGGGCGGTCGGCGACTGGATGGCGTGCGTGTGCCACTGCGCGGCCTCGGTCAGGATCGCCTGGCCCAGCGCCAACGGCGTGGTCGCTTCGTTGCCGGCGTAATGGTAGGTACCCCACAGCGGCGCCGCGCAGTCGAGCTGCTTGAGCACCGAGAGGATCACCCGCGCGGCATCGTCCACCGGCGTCGGGTTGCCGCGACGGTCATCGGCCAGCAGCAGTTCATGAGGCTGCTCGGCACGCGTGAGGAAGCGCCCGAGAATGCCGTCGGGACTTTCGTCCAGCAACCAGCCGAAACGCAGCAGCACATGCTGCGGACAGGCCGCACGCACGCTCTGCTCGATGCGCCACAGCGCCTGGCCGCGCGTACCCAGCGGCACGGGCTCGTCCTTTTCGCTGTAGGAGGTGGCCCGCGAACCGTCGAACACCCGGTAGCTGGACGGCTGCAGCAAGGTGATTTCGTGGTGCTGGCAGAGTTCAGCCAGGCGCTCGATCGCCCGCTCCTGGGACGCCAGGCGCGGCTCGCTGACCGACTCGGCCTGGAACCAGTCGAAATAGTAGGCCAGGTTGACCAGGGTATCGGGGCGGTGATCGTCGAGCAGTTGGGTCAGGCTGGCCGCGTCCCAGCCATTTTCCGGCGGGCGCGGCGCCAGGAACGCGATGTCTTCCTCGGCCCCGAGACGAATCAGCGCTTGCCCGAGGGCATTGCCACCACCCAACAGCATCAGGCGCATACGCATAGAGTCAGCAGGTCCGCTCAGATCGATTAGAAAGGAGGCATTTTGCGGTTTCCGCCCGGGGAAGTCCAACCCGGACGCCTGGCACTTCGGGCAGCCCGCAGGATTATGCGGGCAGCGCTTCTGCGCCACTCGAAACTGACCGATACTGCCGGACGATCATTCGAGTCGCAGCAGGAGCGCCATGGACTTCGTCACCCGCACCGAACACCGCAGCCGCTGGCAGTACGACGAGCCCGCTCCCGGCCGGGAAGGCTTCATCGACGAAATCTTCGACGGCTACCAGCAACAAGCCCGACTGTTGCTGCCGGAGGTGGAGCGCGCACCCGCCATGTTCGTGGTCGGCGGCGCGCGGTCGGACTTCACCCGACTCAATCCGCTGCTGTATCGCCTGCAACGCCAGGGCATCGGCTCACTGACCGGCAACCTCTCCGGCCACAGCCAGGCCAGCGAGCCCGGTGCCGCTGCGCCGTCGCTGGCAGTCAACCTGATAGAAGCGCAGCGTTTCATGGCGCATCTGGGCGAGGGCTGTACAACGCTGGTCGGCCACAGCCTGGGCGCGTCGATTGCACTGAAGCTGGCCGCGCAACGGCCGCAGATCGACAAGCTGGTACTGATCTGCCCGGCGGTATACCCCGACGCCGCCCACGGCGCGCCCTTCGGCCCGGCCTTCAGCGCCGCGATCCGCACGCCCTGGGCCTTCCTCGATTGCGACAGTTACGCGTTCCTGCGTCAGTTTTCGGGACGGGTGTTGCTGGTGATCGGCGAATACGACGGCCTCAATTCCAAGACTCATGGGCAAGGCGCCGGCACCTCGGCCGGCACTCGCCTGCTGCGCGGCGTTCCACGATACAGCCCGATCCCGGAGGAAGTGACCCACGCCCTGCTGCGCTCGGTGCCCGCGCCGCATGTGCAATGCCTGCTGTTGACCGACTGCGATCACGGCATCGCGGCGCACCTGCGCGACGCCCCGCAGGTCGCCGATCAGGTGGCCGAGACCGTGGCGGAATTCATCCTTGAAGACGCTTGATCGACTCACGCACAAACGCGCCGCTATTCGATCTCGAACAGCCCATTGCTGACCGTCCCGGCGCTGAGCCGCTCGCGAATGTCGTCGTCGATGCGCGGATCGTCCGGTCGATACAGCTTGACCTGGCGATAGGCATTGATGCGATTGATTTCCTCGCCGAGGAATTCCCACACTACACGGGTGCAGGCCGGGTTGCGCCGGTCGCCGCTGGAGACGCCGGTCTTCAGGCCGTTCAGGCGGGTGATGCGGCTCTTGAAGCTGGGGATGAGCACGGTCTGGCTCATTTCGTTGAGGGTCAGCGACTCGTAGTCGATGAGAAACAGCCGGTCCTGCAACTGAAACGCCGCGCCCAGGTAGCGACAGCGCACTTCGGCCTGTTGCAGTCCGGCGCTGCTGCGCTCCTGGCGTTCCTGACGCTCGAACAGAAAACTGCCGCGCTCCTCCCAGAGATGCACCAGCGACACCAGGATCGAACCTGGCACCGACATGCAGTTGGAATATTCGAAGTAGTAGCCGCAGTAGCGCGACAAATTGCCGGCCTGGGCATGCAGCGGCTTGAACAGTTCGCTGATTGGATCGTTCTGCGGCCCGGAGGCAGCCGAGGTGTTGCGGGCGCCGATCAGGCGGGCGAACTGCTCGGGAGGGAGCTTGAGTTCGTAGTCCTCCACACCGAAGAAGTCGCCGATGCGCTTGAGGTTGTATTTCGTCGGCTCGCTCTGGCCACTCAGGTATTTGTTGAATTGCGCGCGATGAATGGCGAGCTGACGGCAAACCTCTGAAATAGAGCGGTAGTGACTGCAGGCGAGCTTGAGATTGGCGGCTAGAAAATCGGCCATGGGGCACTTCCAGATGATGCGAGTGCTGCAATTCTAGCAGCATGTCGCAGCAAAAAAGAGCAACCCGCGAAATTGTAACCACAGGTGTCATGGCCAACCATGCGCGGCAACGATAGCGTGCGCCCCTGCCGCCGCTGGTCACTCCACATAAAAAATAAGAATCGAGGTCATTTTCCAATGCTCGAAGCACTTAACGATTTCCTGTCAGGAAAACTGCTCATCGTCCTGATCGTCGGGCTCGGTAGCTACTTCACCATTCGATCCCGGTTCGTCCAGTTCCGTCATTTCGCCCACATGTTCGGCGTGTTCAAGGAATCGCTGCGTGGCCAGGCTGGCCAGCTGAGCTCGTTCCAGGCGCTGATGCTGAGCCTGGCCGGTCGTGTCGGCGCGGGCAACATCGCTGGTGTCGGTATCGCCGTGACCCTGGGCGGCCCAGGCGCGGTGTTCTGGATGTGGGTCACCGCACTGGTGGGCATGTCCAGCAGCTTCTTCGAATGTACCCTGGCCCAGGTGTACAAGCGTGCCGACGGTGACGGCCTGTACCGTGGTGGCCCGGCCTACTACATCCAGCATGGCCTGAAGCTCAAGAGCATGGCCATCGTGTTCTCGGTGCTGCTGCTGGTGACCTACGGCTTCGCCTTCATCGGCCTGCAGTCGTACACCGTGACCCACTCGCTGCAGAACGCCTTCAACTTCGATCCGCGCCAGACGGGCATCGTCCTGGCAGTGCTGCTGGCCATCACCTTCATCGGTGGCATCAAGCGTATCGCGGCGGTGTCCGACCTGCTGGTACCGATCAAGACCCTGGCCTACATCGGCGTCACGCTGTATGTGATCGGCACCCAGATCGAACACGTGCCAGCCATGCTGGAAACCATCTTCAAAAGCGCCTTCGGCCTCGACCCTGCCTTCGGCGGCCTGCTCGGCAGCGCCATCGTCATGGGCGTGAAGCGTGGCGTGTTCGCCAACGAAGCCGGTCTGGGCAGTGCGCCGAACGTGGCCGCCGTCGCAGCCGTCAAACACCCGGGCGCCCAGGGCGTGGTCCAGGCCTTCAGCGTGTTCCTCGACACCTTCGTGATCTGCACCTGCACCGCGCTGCTGATCCTGCTGTCGGGCTTCTACACCCCGGGCTTCGAAGGCGACGGTATCGTCCTCACCCAGAACTCGCTGGCCGCCGTGGTCGGTGACTGGGGCCGTATCTTCGTCAGCGTCGCCCTGTCGCTGTTCGTCTTCACCTGCATCCTCTACAACTACTACCTGGGCGAGAACAGCCTGCAATTCATGAGCCGCAACCGTGCCGTGCTGATGGTCTTCCGTGGCCTGGTACTGGCCTTGGTGGTCTGGGGTTCGATGCAAGACCTGTCGACCGTGTTCGCCTTCGCCGACATCACCATGACCTGCCTGGCGTTCGTCAACCTGGTGGCCCTGGCCCTGCTGTTCAAGGTCGGCCTGCGGGTGATGCGCGACTACGATGCCCAGCGCAAGGCTGGCATCAAGCAGCCGGTGTTCGATTCGTCGAAGTTCACCGACCTGGACCTGGACCGCGCCGCCTGGCCGGCCAATCCGGCTGTTGAAGCCGCTGCCGACAAGGCTGCCGGCGAGCTTCAGCACCAGCGCTGATCCGCCCTCTCCAGCCGCCCCGTTCGCGGGCGGCTGACTCCTTTCTCGATTCGCTTCGGAATGCTTCCATGGACGCAGTCAAGAACCTTCTCGTGCTCTATACCGGCGGCACCATTGGCATGCTGCAGACCCCCGAAGGTCTGGCTCCAGCCGGCGGCTTCGACGCGCGCATGCGCGAACACCTGGCCCAACGCAGCGACGCTCCGGACCTGCAATGGACCCTGCGCGAACTCAATCCGCTGATCGATAGCGCCAACATGCAGCAGGCCAACTGGCTGGCGATGCGCGACGCGATCGTCGAGGCGGTCGAACGCGATGGCCATGACGGCGTGCTGGTGCTGCACGGCACCGACACCCTGGCCTACAGCGCCGCGACCCTGTCGTTCCTGCTGCTCGGCCTGCCGGTGCCGGTGCTGCTGACCGGTTCCATGTTGCCAGCCGGCACCCCGGACAGCGACGCCTGGGACAACCTGGTGGGCGCGCTGCGACACTTCGAGCGCGGCCTGACCAACGGTGTGCAACTGTACTTCCACGGCCAACTGCTGCATGGCTGCCGCGCCTCCAAGCTGCGCAGCGAAGCCTTCGACGCCTTCGCCGTGCTGCCGCGCCATCGCGACAGCGAGCGCGCACAGCACGTGCCAGCCGAGTTGGGCTACGGTCAGGTCCGTCAGCCGGTTAAGTTGGCGGTGCTGCCAGTGTTCCCGGGGTTGTGCGCCGACTACGTGCAGGGGCTGGTCGAAGCCGGCGTGCAGGGCCTGCTGCTGGAATGTTATGGCAGCGGCACCGGGCCGTCGGACGACCAGGCACTGCTCGATGCCTTGCACCAGGCACGTCAACGCGGCGTGATGATCGTCGCCATCAGCCAATGCCCGGAAGGCGCGGTGGTGTTCGACACCTATGCCGCTGGCAGCCGCCTGCGAGACACCGGCCTGGTCAGCGGCGGCGGCATGACCCGCGAAGCGGCGCTGGGCAAGCTGTTCGCCCTGCTGGGCGCGGGGCTGGACGTCAAGACGGCCGAACGCTGGTTCGCGCTGGATCTGTGTGGAGAGCGGGCTTAATCATCGGTAGGAGGCGTGGCCTGGTGTAGCGATGGGGCGCTGCGGTGTGTCAGGGCGTCTGGCACCGTCTGCTAGGCGGCCGCTGCGCGCCCGATCGCGACACAAGGCCGCTCCCACCGAGATTGCGCTCGCCTCACTTCCTGGGCACGGCATGCGAAACCGGGTGATCATGCATTTGATGTTCATCTGCAGCGCATGATTTCCAGAGTCCAGCGCGGCTTTTGTGGGAGCGGCCTTGTGTCGCGATTGGACCGCAAAGCGGTCCCGGCAATGACAGCGGCGAAGCTGAAAACCTGGGAGCGGGGCGGGCTGCCGGTGCGTGTATCGGGAAAATGGCGGAAGGCAGCGGGAGTCGAACCTGCCCGGGAACGGATGCCGTCCCCAACCGGGTTTGAAGCCCGGCCGCGCCACCGGGCGCGATTGCCTTCCTTGAATTCAGGGCCTGGGCTGTTGCCGGGCCAGGGCGCTGTCCGCACGGATGTAGCGTTGATCGCCTACCCTGCGGGTCAGGCCAACACGGTCGAAGTACTCCAGTATTTGCACACTGCGCTTGCGACCGATGCACAACATATCGCGAAACGCCGCCACCTGCACTACCGGTGAGCCCTCGGCCTGGCTCAACAGCAACTCGACCATGCGCTGAAACGTCTGCTGCGGATAGAACAGATCGCGCACCACCTGGTGCAGCACACCCAGGCGCGCCAGCTTGCGCATCAGCAATCGAACCTGCGCTTCCTCCACCTGCTCGGCAGCGGCCAAGGTCCTGACCCACGGCGGATCGAACGCGGCTTCGAGCAGGTGCGGCTGCAAGCGCGCCCACAAGGCGGTGTCGGCCTCGCTCAACTGCACCTTGTGATCCGGCAGATGCAGCCACGGACCACTGCTGGCGATGAAACCGTCGCTGAGCAATTCGTCCACCAGACTGACGAAGGTCGGCCGCTCCAGTGCCAGCGCGCAGAAGCGGCGCAGACGATCGCGGTCAGGACCGAGCTGGTCCGGTTCCTGAGCATGAAAACGGGCCAACTGTGCCAGGACGTCGTCGCGCAGCGCCTGCCACTGTTGGCGGTCGAACAGCACACTGCCTTGGCGCGTGGCGATCACCTCGACGCTCTCGGGCAATTGCCAGCTGTCGCGCAGCCGATTGAACTGGCGCTCCAGACGGTGCGGATCGAGCCCGGCCGGCGCGCTGGCGAGCAGGGCCGGCAGTGCCTGCTCCAGGTCGGTAGCCTCGCGCAGCACCTGCAATTGCCGCAGCCGTGCGTCGCTGCGACGGTGGCGACTGGGCGCGAACGGGTCGAGCACCCGGCCGCCGCCCAGGGTGCGCTGAGCGCGCTGGTCACGCAGCACCAGGCGGTCGCCATGCACGGCCTGCAACGGCGTATTAAGCAGCAACTGGGCGAACATGCGCTGCCCGGCGGCCAGGGTCTGGCCCTCCAGCAGCGCCACCCGCGCGGTGACATCTTGCGTCCCGAGATGCACGTGCACCGCGCTGAAGTGTTCGAAAGCGCGGGGCTCGCTCGCCAGCAGCGTCAGCTCGATGTCGATGCGCGAACTGGGCGCATGCAACCACGCTGGCACCAGCCAGTCGCCGCGGTGTATCTGCTCCACAGCCAAGCGCTCGGCACTGATGTTCAGCGCCACTCGCTGCCCGGCTTCGGCCACCAGCGCCGCCTGGTTCTGCGCATGCAAACCGCGCACGCGCACTGGCTTGCCGAGCTTGCCCAACAGCAGCGTGTCACCCGTGCTCACCCGGCCGGCCAGCGCCGTGCCGGTGACCACCACACCCGCACCGGACACGGCGAAGGCGCGATCGATGGCCAGGCGAAAACCGCCCTGAGTGGAGCGTCTGCGAACCTGGGACGCGGCCGCCAGCAGCGCCTGGCGCAGGGCCTCGACACCGGCCCCGGTCACGCTCGACAACGGAAACTGCAACGCCCCGGCATAGGGGCCTGGCGCCAGCAACGCCTCGACCTGCTGCTGCACCTCGGCCACGCGCGCCGGTTCCACCCGGTCGCACTTGCTGATCGCCACCAGCGCCTGGGGAATGCCCAACAGCTCGATGATCGCCAGGTGCTCGCGGGTCTGCGGCATCACCCCATCGTCCGCTGCGATCACCAGCAGCACCAGGTCGATACCCTGGGCCCCGGCCAGCATGTTGTGAATGAACCGCTCGTGCCCCGGCACATCGATGAAGCCGGTCAAGGGCTCGCCGTCGGCCAGGGCCGCGTAGCGGTAACCCAGGTCGATGGTCATGCCCCGGGCACGCTCTTCCTGACGGCGGTCGCCGACCTGCCCGGTGAGCGCTTCGAGCAACGCGGTCTTGCCGTGGTCGATGTGCCCGGCGGTACCGACTATCACTGCACAGGCCCCAGGTGCAGCGCCGGCAGTTGCGCCAGCCACTGCGCCTCATCGTCCAACTGCCGCAGGTCGAGCCACAGGGCGTCGTCGTCGATACGCCCGAGCACCGGCACCGGTAGGTCGCGCAGCGCCTGCTCCAGCACTCGCAAGCTACGTCCACGCAGTTTCTTCGACACCTGCGCGCGCAGGCACAGGGCTGCACTGGGCAGCCGCGCCACCGGCTGGCTGCCGCTGCCGATCATGCCCAGGGTCGGCTCGACGCTGACTGTCCAAGGCTCTCCCAGGCGCGCGGCCAGTTCCGGCGCCAGGCGCTCGGCCTGGGCGGCGATGTCAGCGTGTGGGCGCGTCAGTAGACGCAGGCTCGGCAGACGCTCGGCCAGCCGGTCCGGATCGCGGTACAACGCCAGCACCGCCTCCAGCGCCGCCAGGGTGATCTTGTCGACGCGCAGGGCGCGCTTGAGCGGGTTCTTCTTGATCCGCGCGATCAGCTCCTTACGGCCGACGATGATGCCCGCCTGCGGGCCGCCGAGCAGCTTGTCGCCGCTGAAGGTGACGATATCGGCACCGTCGAGCAGGGCCTGGCGCACCGTCGGTTCGGCCGGCAGGCCCCAGCGGGTGAGGTCGAGCAGGCTGCCGCTGCCCAGGTCTTCGAGCAACGGCAGTTGATGGGCATGGGCGATGCGTGCCAGTTCGGCGGTCGGCACCTGGGTGGTGAAGCCCTGGATGCTGTAGTTGCTGCAATGCACACGCATCAGCAGCCCGGTGCGCGGATTGATCGCCGCCTCGTAGTCGCGGGCGTGGGTACGGTTGGTGGTGCCGATCTCATGCAGTCGCACGCCGGCCCGGGCCATGATATCGGGAATGCGGAACGCGCCGCCGATCTCGATCAGTTCGCCACGGGAGATGATGCCTTCGCGGCGTGCGCCCAGGCTGTTGAGCGCCAGCAGCACGGCGGCGGCGTTGTTGTTGACCACCGTGACCGCCTCGGCGCCGGTCAACTCGCGGATCAGGCCCTCGATCAAGTCGTCGCGATCACCGCGCTTGCCGGTGGCCAGGTCGAACTCCAGGTTCAGGGGGTAGCGCGCAGCGGTCTGCATGGCTTCTACGGCCGCTTCGGGCAACAGCGCACGACCCAGGTTGGTGTGCAGCACCGTGCCGGTCAGGTTGAACACGCGCCGCACCTGGCTGCGCTGCTGAAGCGTCAGGCGCTCACCGGCGCGCCCGAGCAGCACCTCGGCGGCCAGTTCCACGGCACTCAGTTGACCCAGGCGAGCCGGCTCGCGCAGGTCGTCGAGCAACTGGCGCAGCGTGGCCAGGGTGGCATCGCGGCCATGGCGCTCGAGCAGAGGGGCGCAGGTGGGGTGACGCAGCAGGGTGTCGATGGATGGCAGACGTGGAGCGGGGGTGGCATTGCTTGACGACATGCGGGTACGACCTTGACTGATCCGGTGTCTGATTCGCGCTCATCGCCAATGAACCCGCTCCTGGCAGGAGCGGGCTCACGCGCAACGAGCACGACGAGATCCAGCAGTGTAGCCCGTTACCCGCCCCCTGGCGCCAGCATCAGGTTGGGCGCCATCCGCTGGAAGCCCTCCTCGTTCAGACGCATGTCCAGCGCCAGACTGGCCAGATCGTCGGCCAAGGCCTCGGCGACCGCGTCGTTTTCCAGATAGCAGTGCTTGAGGTAGGTGTTGCAGCCCGGACAGCATTCGGCCCGCAACGGCGCCTTGCCCGGCCCGTGGCGGTCATCCTCCAGACTGGTGTAGCGCAAATCCTTGCTCGACTCGCAGTACACGCACTTGACCCGCACCACATGCCACTCGCAGGCGCACAGCGAACAGGCCAGGTAGCGCAGCCCATTGTGCTTGCCGCGGTTGCGCACCAGCCCAGCCATGGCCGGCGAGCCGCAGCACGGGCACTGCGCCAGGCTGCCACCCGGCTTGAGCTCATCACTGGGCAAGGCCCGTCGCCAACTGGCCCAGGCCGCCTGCAATGCCGCCCCGATGAACGGCACCAAGGCCGCCGGCAGCGCATCGTATTGGCCACCGAGCAAGGCGATGCCCCAGCCCTTGCGCTGCACGTCATCGCTGTCGCGCAAGGTCTGCAATGCATCGGCCAGCGCACCCGGCGCAGGCGCATCGAAGCGGTCGAGCAGCGCCTGCAGCCAGATCAGCCAGGGGCCCTCGCGCACCAGACTGTCGGCCGCCAGCGGCGGCAGACCATGGCTGATGCACAGCCGCTGACGTGCTTCGGCCACCGGCACGTCGGAAGGCGGATCATCCAGCAACTGTTGCTGCACCCGGCACAGCCGGGCGATCAGCCGCAGGTACTCGCCCAGCGCATGGCCCTGCGCCAAATGCTCGAGGCGCAGCGCCCGCAGTTCGAACAGGTTGTCGGCGGGCAGGTGCAGAAACGGCGGCATCACTGCCGACGCTTCGATCTGCCCAGGTTCGAGAATCGTGCTCACGCGCTCATCCTTTCTTTCCACCGTGATTATGTGGCGTCTTGTCGCCGGTCACATCGCGGTACCACAGTTCATGATGCTTGCGTGCCCAGGCGCGGCTGACCCAACCATGCAGCATGGCGCCGATCGAGCCCTTGATCCAGATGCCGGCATAGATGTGCACGATGATGCTCAGCACCAGCACGAACGCCGCCAGGGCATGCATCAAGGTGGCCAGGCGGATCGCGCCGATACCGAAGAACGCGCTGAAGTAGGCGCGCCAGATCACCACACCGCTGACCAGCAGGATCAGCATGCACGCCAGCAAGGTCCAGAACAGCAGCTTCTGCCCGGCGTTGTACTTGCCAATTGGCGGCACGCCCTCTTCCTGGTTGCGCATCACCCGGTCGACGCGGCGCAGCCATAAACAGTCGTTGGCGGTGATGAAGTTGGCGCGCCAGAAGCGCACCACCAGGCCGAGGAAGAACACGAACATCGCCACGCCGAGAAACGGATGCAGGATCCGCGTCCACGGCCCGCCGCCGAACAAGTTGCTCAGCCAGAACAACGCCGGATGGAACAGCGCCAGCCCGGACAGCCCGGCCATGAAGAACAGGATCGCGACGATCCAGTGGTTGGTCCGCTCGTTGGCGTTGTAGCGCAGGATAGGCTTGTTGTCGTTCATGGCCGCTGCTCCCCTTCCCCGCCGGGCTTGCCCGGATCATAGACATGCACTGCCGGGTCCACCTGATGCACGCCCGTATCGGCAGGCTCAGGGCGCTCGTCCTCTTCCACCCGCTGTGGACCGACGCGCACATAGTGGAAGAAGCCGGCCAGCACCGCCGCGCCCATCGCCAGCAGCGACAGCGGCTTGCTGATGCCCTTCCACAGCCCCACCAGCGGGCTGATCACCGGCTGATCCGGCAACCCGGCGTACAGCCTCGGCGTGTCGGCATGGTGCAGCACATACATCACATGGGTGCCGCCCACCCCATCCGGGTCGTACAGGCCAGCGTTCTCGTAGCCGCGCGACTTGAGGTCGACGATGCGTTCGTCGGCATGCACCTTCATCTCGTCCTTGCTGCCGAAGACGATCGCCCCGGTCGGGCAGGTCTTCACGCACGCCGGCTCCAGCCCCACGGCCACGCGGTCGGAACACAGGCTGCACTTGTAGGCCTTGTGGTCTTTCTGCGAGATCCGCGGAATGTTGAACGGGCAGCCGGTGATGCAGTAGCCGCAACCGATGCAGTGGTCCTGGTTGAAGTCGACGATGCCGTTGGCATGCTTGATGATCGCACCCGGGCTCGGGCAGGCCTTCAGGCAGCCGGGCTCGGCGCAGTGCATGCAGCCGTCCTTGCGGATCAGCCACTCCAGGTTGCCATCGTCGCGCTCGTGCTCGGTGAAGCGCATCAGGGTCCAGGTGTCGGCGGTCAGGTCCTGCGGGTTGTCGTAGGTGCCGTGGTTGTGGCCGACCTCGTCACGCAGTTCGTTCCATTCCGAGCACGCCACCTGGCAGGCCTTGCAGCCGATGCACTTGGTGGTGTCGATCAGCTTGGCGACTTGCTCTTGCTGACGGACCGAGGACGGAACGGTCGTGGTGGCCGAGCGGGCGATGATATCTTGCTGGGCCATCAGATTTTCTCCACGTTGACGAGGAACGACTTGGACTCCGGCGTCTGGGTATTGCCATCACCGAGGAACGGCACCAGGGTGTTGGTCAGGTAGCCATGCCGGGTCGAACCGGTGAAGCCCCAGTGCAGCGGGATGCCGATCTGGTGCACGGTCTGGTTGTTGACCTGCAGCGGACGGATCCGCTTGGTCACCACCGCCACCGCCTCGATGTGCCCGCGCTTGCACGACACCCGCACCCGATCACCGGCCTTGATGCCCTTCTCGCCCGCCAGCACCTCGCCAATTTCCACGAACTGCTCGGGCTGGATGATGGCGTTGAGCCGAGCGTGCTTGCTCCAGAAGTGGAAGTGCTCGGTCAGCCGGTAGGTGGTCGCCGCGTAAGGGAACTCATCACGTGTGCCGAGGGTTTCCCACACCGAATCGAAGATCCGTCCGGCCGGATTGCTGATGACCTTCTTGTTGTTCGGGTGCAGCGGGTTGATCCCGATCGGCGTTTCGAACGGCTCGTAGTGCTCGGGGAACGGCCCTTCGGCCATCTTGTCGATGGCGAAGAAGCGCGCCACGCCCTCGGGGTTCATGATGAACGGGTTCATCCCCGCTTCCGGCGGCGAATCGACCTTGAAGTCCGGCACATCGGTGCCGCCCCAGGACTTGCCGTTCCACCACACCAGACGCTTCTTCTGCGCATCCCACGGCTTGCCTTGCGGGTCGCTCGAAGCGCGGTTGTAGAGAATGCGGCGGTTGGCCGGCCAGGCCCAGGCCCAGTTCTGCGCCTGGTGCATGCCGTACGGGTCGCTGTTGTCGCGCCGGGCCATCTGGTTGCCCTGCTCGGTCCAGCAGCCGGCGAAGATCCAGCAGCCGGACGCCGTGCTGCCGTCGTCCTTGAGCTGACCGAACCCGGACAACTGCTGGCCGCCCTTGACCGTCAGGCCGGTGGCGTCGGTCATGTCGGTGACCGCGTAACCGTTCATCTCCTTGGCCAACTCTTCCGGCGAGGGTTCGTCGGGGATCTTGTACGGCCAACTGATGTTGAGCAGCGGGTCTGCGTAGCTGCCGCCTTCGTTCTTGTAGCGCTGGCGCAGGCGCAGGAACAGCTCACTCATGATCTGCACGTCGGTGCGGGTCTCGCCCGGACCATCGGCGCCCTTCCAGTGCCACTGCAGCCAGCGGCTGCTGTTGACCAGCGAGCCGTCTTCCTCGGCGAAGCACGTGGTGGGCAAGCGAATCACTTCGGTCTGGATGCTGGACGTGTCGACATCGTTGTACGGGCCGACATTGCGCCAGAACTCGGACGTTTCGGTGGCCAGCGGGTCCATGACGACCAGCCACTTGAGCTTGCCCAGCGCGGCGGTGACGCGGTTTTTATCCGGCAGCGCGGCGATGGGGTTGAAGCCCTGGCACATGTAGCCGTTGACCTTGCCCTGGCTCATCATCTCGAACATGCGCAGCACGTCGTAGGCGGCCACGTCGAGCTTGGGCAGCCAATCGTAGCCCCAGTTGTTCTCGGCGGTGGCGTTGTCGCCATACCAGGCCTTCATCAGGCTGACGTGGAACTTGCCGTAGTTCTGCCAGTACGACAATTGCCCCGGACGCAGCGGCTTGGAGGCGCGCTTGTCGATGTAGGCGGCGTAATCCTGCTCGGCGTCGCCTGCCAAGGTCAGGTAGCCCGGCAGCGAGTTCGACAGCAGCCCGAGGTCGGTCAGTCCCTGGATGTTGGAGTGCCCGCGCAGGGCGTTGACGCCACCGCCAGGCATGCCGACGTTGCCCAGCAGCAACTGGACCATGGCCGCGCTGCGAATGATCTGCGCGCCGATCGAATGCTGGGTCCAGCCCAGGGCATAGAGGATCGTCATGGTCTTGCCCGGCGCCGAGCAGGTGGCGATTTCTTTCCACACTTTCATCATCTGATCGAGCGGCATGCCGCAGGTCATGCTGGCGATTTCCGGCGTGTAGCGGCTGTAGTGCTGCTTCATCAACTGGAACACGCAGCGTGGGTGCTGCAGCGTCGGGTCGACCTTGGCGTAACCGTCATCGCCCAGCTCGTAACCCCACCCAGACTTGTCGGCATAGATCCGCTTGGCCGCGTCGTAGCCACTGAACAGGCCGTCTTCGAAGCCATAGCCTTCTTTGACGATGAACGACACGTCGGTGTAGTTGCGCACGTACTCGTGCTGGATCTGATCAGTGCTCAGCAGGTAGTTGATCAGGCCGCCCATGAAGGCGATGTCGCTGCCGGTACGAATCGGCGCGTAGTAGTCCGCCACCGAAGCGGTGCGGGTGAAGCGCGGATCGACCACGATCAAGCGCGCCTTGTTGTGCGCCTTGGCCTCGGTGACCCATTTGAATCCGCAGGGATGGGCCTCGGCTGCGTTGCCGCCCATGACCAGCACCAGGTTTGCGTTGGCGATATCGGACCAGTGATTGGTCATCGCGCCACGGCCGTACGTCGGGGCAAGACTTGCCACCGTCGGGCCGTGTCAGACACGCGCCTGGTTATCGAACCCCAGCATGCCGAGAGAACGGATGACCTTATGGGTCAGGTAGCCTGCTTCGCTGGACGCTGCCGACGCCGCGAGGAAGCCGGTGGTCAACCAGCGGTTGACCGTCTGCCCTTGGGCGTTCTTCTCGATGAAGTTGGCATCGCGGTCCTGCTTCATCAGCGCGGCGACGCGATCCAGCGCCTCGTCCCAACTGACCCGCACCCACTCGTTGCTGCCGGGTTTGCGCACTTCGGGGTACTGCAGGCGGCTCGGGCTGTGGATGAAGTCGAGCAGGCCGGCACCTTTGGGGCACAGGGTGCCGCGGTTGACCGGGTGATCGGCATCGCCTTCGATGTGGATGATGTTCTGTTTGACGTTCTTGCCCGCATCGCCCTGGCTGTACAGGATCAGGCCGCAGCCGACCGAGCAGTAGGGACAGGTGTTGCGGGTTTCTTTGGTGTGCGTCAGCTTGAAGTGGCGCACCTGCTCGGCGAACGCGGGCGTCGGGGCCATGCCCAACGCCGCGAGGCTAGAGCCTCCAAGGCCGACAGCGGCGACCTTGAAGAATTGCCGACGGTTGAGATCCATCGTGCACTCCTGATCAGGTTTGGACGCACGGTCATGGCCGGCGCCTCTCGGAAATCACGGCGGCGACGTACAGAGGTCGCCAACGCTAAGACTAGCCGATAACACTGAAAGTGCGGTGACATAGATCAGTTTAAGCTGTAGGCATTTGTAGTAAGACCCGCCGATCGGGTGCTCTATCGACTTATTTCATCAACCGCTTGAGCCGGCGAGTCCAACTGAAATCGGTGGACTGGAGGGCGTCGTCGCCTTCCTTCACCCCATCTCGGTCCACGGCATAGGAAAACAGGCCACCCTTGTTGCCCTGGCTGGGCTGCCAGAGTGCGTAGTGCCGGGCCGTGCTGGTATCGAAGTCCCGTGTATCGCCCCATTGGGTCCCGCGCTCTTCGTAGAACGAAAAGCCCACCATGAATTTCCGGGGCGCGAGAAAGTCGGCGAACAGTCGGTCGAAGTGTTGCTGCACCTGATCGGTTTTTTGCCCATAGGCCTGGAAAAGCACGTAGTCCAACGCGCTCTCCAGCGAGCGCAGCAAATCCATGTCGCCTATCTCACTGGTGTCGTAGATGAACAGCTTGCCCTCTTGCTTCAGACGCTTGGCCAAAATCAGCGAGACTTCGCGGGCCTTGTTGCGCTGGGCCTCGGACAGGCGCTTTTCGAGATCCACATCCAGCCCATCCAGGCCCTGCACCGACAGGAAACGGCTCTGCAGATGGTCGGCCAATTGCTGGTAGCCCTCGGCCGAATCGGGGAAGTCCGGATTGATCAGCTCATCGATGAACAGGGTGCGCACGACCTTGATGCCTTTGGCGTGCATCGCCGGAATCATTTCCGCTTCCAGCTTTTGCCAGAACTGCGGCGTTTCCTCACCATTGGGAAAAACGAATGCGATATCGACTTCTTCGGGCAGTTGCAGCATTGAGCAGTGGTTGCCCACTTCACCATTGGCGGTGTCGCGCCAAGAGCGGAAGTAACAGCCCATCAGGGGTTTCGGAGAGTTGGACATGAGCGGCTCCATTGATACAAAAGGTGCCGCGATTCAAGCGTCTGTCGCCAGACGCCGGAATCCTGAACGCTTTCCATGATGCCTGCGGGCAAGCCTATGACGACTCGAACATGAGCGCCCCTAGCGCAGCAAATTGTTCTTCGCCAGGTTCACCAACTCCTTGGCCCGACCATCCATGACCGCACGCAGCATGAACAGGCCGAAGCCTTTGACGTTCTCGGCGGTGATTTCCGGCGGCATGATCAATTCCTGTCGCTCACTCACCACATCGACCAACACCGGCCCATCGTGGGCGAAGGCCTCGCGCAGCGCCGCTTCGAGTTCCTGCGGTTGCTCCACTCGAATGCCCTTGATGCCCATGCTTTGGGCGAACGTGGCGAAGTTGGGGTTCTTGAGCTCGCAGCCAGTATCCAACAGGCCGCTGGCTTTCATCTCCATTTCCACGAAGCCCAAGGTGCCGTTGTTCAGCACGATCACCTTGACCGGCAGATTGGCCTGACTCAGGGTGAGGAAATCGCCCATCATCATGCTGAAACCTCCATCACCCGACATCGACACCACTTGCCGCCCCGGACAGCTCGCCTGGGCGCCGATGGCCTGCAGCATGGCATTGGCCATCGAGCCATGGTTGAACGAGCCAATCAGCCGGCGCTGACCATTCATCTTCAGGTAACGCGCAGCCCAGGCGGTGGGCGTACCGACATCACAGGTGAAGATGGCGTCCTCGTCGGCCAACTCGCTCACCAGTCGATTGAGGTATTGCGGATGGATGATCGCGCTGTTGGGGCTGCTTTCGGCCAGTCCGTCAAGGCTCTTGCGGGCGTCGCGATAGTCGGCCAAGGCCTTGTCCAGGTGAGCGGTGTCGGTGCGCTCCGGCAGAAGCGGCAGCAGTTGCTCGAGCGTGTGCTTGATGTCTCCGATCAGGCCAATCTCCAGCGCGCAGCGATTGCCCAGCGCCTCGGGCTTCAAATCGATTTGGGCAATACGTGCTTTCTCGGGGAAGAATTGCCGGTAAGGGAAGTTGCTACCCAGCATCAGCAGCGTGTCGCAATCCTTCATGGCATTGAAACCCGACGCGAAGCCGATGAGCCCCGTCATGCCGACGTCGTAGGGATTGTCATACTCCAGGTGCTCCTTGCCCCGCAGCGCATGCACGATGGGTGCCTTCAACTGCCTGGCCAGGGCGACCACTTCAGTGTGGGCGCCGGCGCAGCCTGCCCCGCACAGCAGCGTGATGCGTTTGCCGGCGCTCAGGAACTGCGCCAGCTCATCGAGTTTGGCAGGTTCAGGCACCACCACCGGCGGTGTAGGCGTCAACCACCGGCCGACCTTGGCATCGAGCGGGGCCAGTGCCACGTCGCCGGGAATCACCACCACCGCCACCCCGCGCCGGCTGACCGCCACACGCATGGCGCGCTCGAGAATCTGCGGCAACTGCTCGGGCTGCGACACCAGTTCGACGTAGTGACTGCACTCTTTGAACAGCGATTCGGGGTGAGTGGCCTGGAAGTAGTCGATGCCGATCTCGCTGCTGGGGATGTGCGCGGCGATCGCCAGCACCGGCACACCGCTGCGATGGCAATCGAACAGGCCATTGATCAGGTGCAGGTTGCCCGGTCCACAGCTCCCGGCGCACACCGCCAGCTCGCCAGTGAGATGGGCCTCGCCGCCGGCGGCGAAGGCACCGGCTTCTTCGTTGCGCATGTGAATCCAGTCCAGTCCACCCAGGCGGCGCATGGAGTCGGTGAACCCGTTCAATGAATCGCCGACAACCCCGTAAACACGTTTGACGCCGGCTTGTTTGAGGGTGTTGACCATGAAATCAGCAGCGGTGGCCATGGGAGGGTCCTTGAATGACGGTGAGTTCAAGGTCTGAGTCCAGGCAAAACGCGCGTGTTCCAACGCGATCATTAAGAAAAAGCTAAGCGGCCCGACGATCAGTCGTCACATTCAGTGGAATGGATATCGGCGGGCAGAAAAAAAGCGAAGCCAGGTTTCTGGCTTCGCTTTGGGTGTTTACCGCGTCGAGGACGGTTTCTCAGAACGGAATATCGTCATCGAAGCTGTCGAAGTCAGCGGCGGGCTGGGGTGCCTGCTGCTGTGGCGCGGGACGCTGCTGTGCCTGCTGCGGACGCGGCGCCTGCTGACGTGGTGGGGCTTGGTTGTATTGCTGCTGACCACCGCCCTGGTTGTAGTTGTTGCCACCACCCTGGTTGTACTGATCGCCGCCTTGCTGGTTCTGCGGACGACCGCCGAGCAGCTGCATGGTGCCCTGCATGTCGACGATGATTTCGGTGGTGTAACGCTTGATGCCGTCCTTTTCCCACTCACGGGTCTGCAGCTTGCCTTCGATGTAGCACTGCGAACCCTTGCGCAGGTACTCGCCAGCGATCTCGGCCACTTTGCCGAACAGCGAGACACGGTGCCACTCGGTGCGCTCGACCTTCTGTCCCGACTGCTTGTCGGTCCACTGTTCGCTGGTGGCCAGGCTCAGGTTGGTCACGGCGTTACCGTTGGGCAGGTAGCGGACTTCGGGATCCTGGCCGCAGGTACCGACCAGAATGACTTTGTTAACCCCACGGGCCATAACGTTCTCCTAGGCTTCGCACGCCGTCGGGGCTGGGTTCACCAGACGCTCGAGGGTCGCACGGTCCAAAATTTTCGTATCCAGTTTGATATAGATGGCGGCTTCTTCCGCCACCACCACGGCGTCGGTCACACCCGTCACGGCCATCAGACGTTCGGCCAGTCCGGCTTCCCGAACCGCCTCCGGCGTCAGCGGCATACGCAGGCTGGTGACATAAGGCGGTTCGTTCATGCCCAAGGCAGATACCAGCCAGATACCACACAGTACAGCACATCCGAGGAACACCGTGCCCAGGCCTCCGTGCTGGAACAACCAGCCACCGATGATGCCTCCCAGCGCCGCGCCGAGGAACTGGCTCGTGGAATAGACTCCCATGGCCGTCCCCTTGCCGCCAGCGGGCGACACCTTGCTGACCAGCGAAGGCAAGGATGCCTCCAACAGGTTGAAGGCCGTGAAGAATATCACGGTGCCGGTCACCAATGCCCGCAGGTCGTCAGCCCAGCGCCAGAAGAACACCTCGGTGAGCAGCAGCACGGTGACTGCACCCACCAACACGCGCTTCATCTTGCGCTTCTTTTCGCCGTAGATGATGAAGGGCACCATTGCAAAAAATGAGATCAGCAATGCGGTTAGGTATACCCACCAGTGCTGTTCCTTGGGTAACCCGGCGCGCTCTACGAAGGCCAGTGGCAGGGCCACGAAGCTGGCCATGAGGATCGCGTGCAGCACGAAAATGCTCAGGTCCAGGCGTAGAAGATCCGGATTGCGCAGGGTCGGGCCTAGGGCCTGACGTGCCACGCCCGATTCTCGATGCTGCAACACGCTGTGCGTGCTGGGCACGACGAAGGCGATCAAGGCGATACCCACTACCGCCAGTCCTGCGGTAGCGAGGAACAATCCTGACAAACCGAAGGCACTTGTCAGCAACGGGCCAACCACCATGGCAACGGCGAACGACACGCCGATGCTCATGCCGATCATGGCCATGGCCTTGGTGCGGTGTTGCTCGCGAGTCAGGTCGGAAAGCAGGGCCATGACGGCTGCGGAAATGGCACCCGCCCCCTGCAGAATACGGCCGGCGATCACGCCCCAGATCGAATCGGCCTGCGCCGCCAGTACGCTGCCCAAGGCGAACACCACCAGCCCCAGATAGATCACCGGGCGTCGGCCAATCCGGTCGGAAATCATCCCGAACGGAATCTGCAGGACCGCCTGGGTCAAGCCATAGGCACCGATGGCCAGGCCGATCAGCGCGGGTGTGGCGCCGGCCAGGTCCATGCCGTAGGTGGCCAGCACGGGCAAGACCATGAACATACCCAGCATACGAAAGGCAAAGACCAGGGCAAGGCCGCCTGCGGCGCGGGTTTCGCTGCCGCTCATGCGTTCTTGATGGATGTCGTGCATGGATGAACCTCGTCTGAACCGGCGGCGATTCTATCAGTCCCACGACCAGACGGCATCTGCGCGACGCTTTGCCGCGTAGTGGCAGCGCGCCGTATACTTCTTCGTTTACGCCCGCCGAGCGAGGCTGCTTTGGACACGATCCTGATCCGTGGGGCACGCACCCACAACCTGAAGAACATCGACCTGACCCTGCCACGGGACAAACTGATCGTCATCACCGGTCTGTCCGGTTCCGGCAAGTCTTCCCTGGCCTTCGACACCCTCTACGCCGAGGGCCAACGTCGCTACGTGGAGTCGCTGTCGGCCTATGCCCGACAGTTCCTGTCGATGATGGAAAAGCCCGACGTCGACACCATCGAAGGCTTGTCGCCGGCGATTTCCATCGAGCAGAAGTCCACGTCGCACAACCCGCGCTCGACCGTGGGCACCATCACCGAAATCTACGACTACCTGCGCCTGCTGTACGCGCGCGTGGGCACACCGCGCTGCCCGGATCACGACATTCCGCTGGAGGCGCAGACCGTCAGCCAGATGGTCGACCTGGTACTGGAACAACCCGAGGGCAGCAAGCTGATGCTGCTGGCACCGGTGGTGCGCGAGCGCAAGGGCGAGCACTTGGCAGTGTTCGACGAAATGCGCGCCCAAGGCTTCGTCCGCGCCCGGGTCAACGGCAAGCTCTACGAGCTGGATGAACTGCCCAAGCTCGACAAGCAGAAAAAGCACAGCATCGACGTGGTGGTCGACCGCTTCAAGGTCCGCGAAGACCTGCAGCAGCGTCTGGCCGAGTCGTTCGAGACGGCCTTGAAACTGGCCGACGGCATCGCCCTGGTGGCGCCGATGGACGACGACAGCGGTGAAGAAATGATCTTCTCGGCGCGCTTCGCCTGCCCCGTGTGCGGCCATGCGATCAGCGAGCTGGAACCCAAGTTGTTTTCCTTCAACAACCCGGCCGGTGCCTGTCCGACCTGCGACGGCCTGGGGGTCAAGCAGTTCTTCGACACCAAGCGCCTGGTCAACGCCGAGCTGACCCTGGCCGAAGGCGCGATCCGCGGCTGGGACCGGCGCAATGTGTATTACTTCCAGATGCTCGGCTCATTGGCCGCGCACTATGGCTTCAGTCTCGACCAGCCTTTCGGTGAACTGGCGGCCGAGCACCAGAAGGTCATCCTGCAGGGCAGTGGCAAGCACAGCGTCGACTTCAAGTACCTCAACGACCGCGGCGACATCGTCAAACGCTCGCACCCCTTCGAGGGTATCGTGCCGAATCTGGAGCGGCGCTACCGCGAAACCGAGTCGGCCACCGTGCGCGAGGAACTGGCCAAGTTCCTCGGTACCCAGCCCTGTCCAGACTGCCGCGGTACTCGCTTGCGCCGCGAGGCACGGCATGTCTGGGTCGGTGAGAAGACGCTGCCGGCGGTCACCAACCTGCCGATCGGCGACGCCAGCGAATACTTCGCTGCGCTAACCCTGACCGGCCGACGTGGCGAGATCGCGGCGAAGATCTTGAAGGAAATCTGCGAGCGGTTGCAGTTTCTGGTCAACGTGGGCCTGGACTATCTCACCCTCGACCGCAGCGCCGAAACGCTCTCCGGGGGCGAAGCGCAGCGCATCCGCCTGGCCAGCCAGATCGGTGCGGGCCTGGTGGGGGTCATGTACATCCTCGACGAGCCATCGATCGGCCTGCACCAGCGTGACAACGATCGCCTGCTGGCCACCCTCAACCACCTGCGCGACCTGGGCAACACGGTGATCGTCGTAGAGCACGACGAGGACGCCATTCGCCTGGCCGACTATGTCGTGGACATTGGCCCAGGCGCTGGTGTACATGGCGGGCAGATCGTCGCCGAAGGTACGCCGGACGAGGTCATGGCCCATCCAGACTCGGTGACCGGCATGTATCTGTCCGGTCGCAAGAAGATCGTCGTTCCAGCCAAACGCACACCCCGCAACAAGAAGCTGCAACTCAAGCTGAAAGGTGCGCGCGGCAACAACCTGCAGAATGTCGATCTGGAAGTCCCCATTGGCTTGCTGACGTGCGTCACCGGGGTTTCGGGGTCAGGGAAATCGACACTGATCAACAACACCCTGTTCCCCCTGGCCGCCACCGCCCTGAACGGTGCCAGCAGCCTGGAGCCGGCCGCCCACAGCAGCATTGACGGCCTGCAGCACCTGGACAAAGTGGTCGACATCGACCAGAGCCCAATCGGTCGTACCCCACGCTCCAACCCGGCGACTTACACCGGCATTTTCACGCCGATTCGCGAGCTCTTCGCGGGCGTGCCAGAGTCACGCTCACGCGGTTACGGTCCGGGACGGTTTTCTTTCAACGTCAAGGGCGGACGCTGCGAGGCGTGCCAGGGCGATGGCCTGATCAAAGTGGAAATGCACTTCCTGCCAGATATCTACGTGCCGTGCGATGTGTGCAAGAGCAAGCGATACAACCGCGAAACGCTGGAGGTCAAGTACAAGGGCAAGAACATCCACGAAGTGCTGGAAATGACCATCGAGGACGCCCGCGAGTTCTTCGATGCGGTTCCGGCACTGGCGCGCAAACTGCAGACGCTGATGGATGTGGGTTTGTCTTATATCAAGCTGGGACAATCGGCGACGACGTTGTCGGGCGGTGAAGCGCAGCGAGTGAAACTGTCGCGCGAGCTGTCCAAGCGCGATACGGGCAAGACCCTGTACATCCTTGACGAGCCCACTACAGGCTTGCACTTTGCCGATATCCAGCAACTCCTGGACGTCCTTCACCGTTTGCGCGACCACGGCAATACCGTGGTGGTGATCGAACACAACCTGGATGTGATCAAAACCGCAGACTGGCTGGTAGACCTGGGTCCAGAAGGGGGCTCACGCGGCGGGCAAATCATCGCCTGCGGCACACCGGAAGAGCTCAGCAAGATGAAGCAATCCTACACCGGGCATTATCTGAAACCGCTATTGGAACGGGACCGGGCATAACGCATAAGGCCGCGCCTATAAAACAGTGCAGATCCGATGATCTGCACTGTCTTGTAAGTGCGGCCTCATGTGTCGAGAGGACTAAACAGCCCTCCTGGTGTCACATCTGCGATTGCAGGTAGTTCTGCAGCCCGATGGATTTGATCAACCCCTGCTGCTTTTCCAGCCAGTACGTGTGATCTTCCTCGGTATCAGCCAACTGCGCGCGCAGGATGTCACGGCTGATGTAATCCTTGTGCGACTCGCACAACTCGATGCCCTTGCACAGGGCAGCACGCACTTTGTACTCCAGGCGCAAGTCGGCGGCGATCATTTCAGGCACCGTCGTGCCGATATCGAGGTCGTCCGGCCGCATGCGCGGCGTGCCTTCGAGCATGAGGATACGACGCATCAGAGCATCGGCGTGCTGCGCCTCTTCTTCCATCTCGTGATTGATACGCTCGTAGAGCTTCGAAAGGCCCCAGTCTTCGTACATGCGCGAGTGGATGAAATACTGATCGCGTGCCGCCAGTTCGCCCGTGAGCAACGTGTTGAGGTAATCGATGACGTCCGGGTGACCTTGCATCGCCCTGATACTCCTGAATAACGCTTGATAGGCTCATAGTGTGAACCATGATTTTCCCAAGGTCACTCGATACCGCGCAATTTATGCGAAAAAACTCGACAAACAGTAGTGATTTTCATTGAAAAACCGCCCAAATGCGGGCGGTTCTCCTTATCACTTCGACTCAGAACAGATTGATGCCCAGCGCTTTGGCAATCCCGCCACCATAAGCTGGATCGGCTTTATGGAAGTGCTGCAACTGGCGTCGAACCACTTCTTCCGTCACACCCGCCATAGTGCCTGCGATGTTGTCGATCAACAGCGCTTGTTGCTCAGGACTCATCAACCGGAACAGTGCACCGGCATGGCTGTAGTAGTCGTCGTCCTCACGATGATCGTGACGATCGGCTGCGCCATTGAGCGCCAAGGCAGGTTCCGCGTGGCGCGGGGACTGCTTGGGCGCGTCGGCGAAGCTGTTTGGCTCGTAGTTAGGAGCACTGCCATAGCTACCCATGCTCATGGCACCGTCGCGCTGATAGCTGTTTACCGCGCAGCGCGGCGCATTCACCGGCAAGTGTTGGTGATTGGTACCGACGCGGTAACGATGGGCGTCAGCGTAAGCGAACACGCGACCCTGCAGCATACGATCGGGCGACAAGCCCACGCCCGGCACCATGTTGCTCGGCCCGAATGCAGCCTGCTCGACTTCGGCGAAGTAGTTGAGCGGATTGCGGTTGAGCTCAAGCACGCCAACTTCGATCAGTGGATATTCTTTCTGCGACCAGGTCTTGGTGACGTCGAACGGGTTTTCGGCTCGGTTGGCAGCCTCCTCCTCGCTCATGACCTGAATGCATACTGTCCAACGCGGATAGTTGCCCTGCTCGATGGCCTCGAACAAGTCACGCTGGGCGTAGTCAGGGTCAGTACCTGCGATACGCGCAGCATCGGCCGGCGTCAGGTTCTTGATGCCCTGCTGCGTCTTGAAGTGCCATTTGACCCAGGTGCGCTGTCCCTCAGCGTTTATCAGGCTGTAGGTGTGGCTGCCGAAGCCGTGCATGTGGCGGTAGCCATCCGGAATGCCACGATCAGAGAACAGGATGGTGACCTGGTGCAGCGCCTCAGGCGAATGCGACCAGAAGTCCCACATCATCTGCGCACTTTTCAGGTTGGTCTGAGGGTTGCGCTTCTGCGTGTGGATGAAGTCGGGGAACTTGAGTGGATCGCGAATGAAGAACACGGGCGTGTTGTTACCCACGATGTCCCAGTTGCCCTCTTCGGTATAGAACTTGACGGCGAAGCCACGTGGATCGCGTTCGGTGTCGGCGGAGCCGCGCTCGCCACCTACGGTAGAGAACCGCAGGAAGGTTTCGGTCTGCTTGCCGACGCCATCGAAAAGCCGAGCATTGGTGTACTCAGTGATATCGCGAGTCACGGTGAAGGTGCCATAGGCGCCCGAGCCCTTTGCGTGCACACGGCGCTCAGGGATGTTTTCGCGGTTGAAATGGGCAAGCTTTTCGATCAGGTGGAAATCGTCGAGCAGCAATGGACCGCGCGGACCCGCGGAGCGGGAATTCTGGTTGTCGGCAACGGGCGCACCGCTGGCGGTGGTGAGGATCTTGCTCATGGGCTCTCCTTATCAGACGCAAATGTTGGCTTGATCGGCTTGGGGAGCAGTATCGCGAGCACAGATAAAAAGATCTAATGCATTGATATTTTATGTTCGATAGATTTTTACAATTTATTCGAACACAAAAAACCGGGCACTAGGCCCGGTTCTTTGTAGCAGACGGAACGTCTTACTCGGCAGCTTCTACAGCACCACCGACTGGACGATCAACCAGCTCGACGTACGCCATAGGCGCGTTGTCGCCAGCGCGGAAACCGCACTTCAGGATGCGCAGGTAGCCGCCCTGACGAGTGGCGTAGCGCTTGCCCAGATCGTTGAACAGTTTGCCAACAGCAGACTTCGAACGGGTACGGTCGAAGGCCAGACGACGATTGGCAACGCTGTCTTCCTTGGCCAGGGTGATCAGCGGCTCGGCAACGCGGCGCAGTTCCTTGGCTTTCGGCAGGGTGGTTTTGATCAGCTCGTGCTCGATCAACGACACTGCCATGTTCTGGAACATAGCCTTGCGGTGAGAGCTGGTACGGCTCAGGTGACGTCCACTTTTACGATGACGCATGATTCATTCCTTACCAAACACTACGTTCGGTGATTACGACGATCAGGCAGTCGCCTTGTCGTCTTTCTTAAGACTTGCAGGCGGCCAGTTGTCGAGGCGCATGCCGAGAGACAGACCACGAGAGGCCAGGACGTCCTTGATTTCGGTCAGGGACTTCTTGCCCAGGTTAGGAGTCTTCAACAGCTCTACTTCGGTACGCTGAATCAGGTCGCCGATGTAGTAGATGTTCTCCGCCTTGAGGCAGTTGGCCGAACGTACAGTCAGTTCCAGGTCGTCAACCGGGCGCAGCAGGATCGGATCGATCTCGTCTTCCTGCTCGACCACGACCGGCTCGCTGTCACCTTTGAGGTCGACGAACGCGGCCAGCTGCTGTTGCAGGATGGTCGCGGCCCGACGGATGGCCTCTTCAGGATCCAGGGTGCCGTTGGTTTCCAGATCGATGACCAGCTTGTCCAGGTTGGTACGCTGTTCAACACGGGCGTTCTCGACCACGTAGGCGATACGACGCACCGGGCTGAACGAAGCGTCCAGCTGAAGACGGCCAATGCTACGGCTTTCGTCTTCGTCGGTTTGACGGGAGTCGGCCGGCTCGTAACCACGACCACGAGCTACGGTGAGCTTCATGTTCAGGGCGCCGTTGGACGCCAGGTTCGCGATTACGTGATCGGGGTTGACGATCTCGACATCGTGATCCAGCTGAATATCGGCAGCGGTAACCACCCCCGAACCCTTTTTCGACAAGGTCAGCGTAACTTCGTCACGACCGTGCAGCTTGATAGCCAGACCTTTGAGGTTCAACAGGATTTCAATGACGTCTTCCTGTACACCTTCGATCGCGGAGTACTCATGGAGTACACCATCGATCTCGGCCTCGACTACTGCACAGCCAGGCATGGAGGACAACAGGATGCGGCGCAGCGCGTTGCCCAGGGTATGGCCGAAACCACGCTCGAGAGGCTCGAGCGTGATCTTGGCGCGGGTTGGACTGACCACCTGAACGTCGATGTGACGGGGCGTCAGGAACTCATTTACCGAAATCTGCATGGATGCACCTATTTTCTAGCCCTTACTTGGAGTAGAGCTCGACAATCAGGTTTTCGTTGATGTCGGCGGACAGGTCGCTGCGAGCAGGAACGTTCTTGAAAACGCCCGACTTTTTAGCGGAATCAACGTCTACCCACTCAACGCGGCCACGCTGAGAGCACAGTTCAAGGGCCTGAACAATGCGCAGCTGGTTCAGCGACTTCTCGCGAACTGCGACCACGTCACCCGGACGAACTTGGTAGGATGGAATGTTTACAGTCTTACCGTTGACGCTGATCGCTTTGTGCGAAACCAGCTGACGGGACTCGGAACGAGTCGAGCCGAAGCCCATACGGTAGACGACGTTATCCAGACGGCACTCGAGCAGTTGCAGCAGGTTCTCACCGGTTGCGCCTTTTTTCGAGGCAGCAGCTTGGTAGTAACCGCGGAACTGACGCTCCAGAACACCGTAGATACGACGGACTTTTTGTTTCTCGCGCAGCTGGGTACCGTAGTCGGACTGACGGCCACGGCGCTGGCCGTGGATACCTGGGGCTGCTTCGATGTTGCACTTCGATTCCAGAGCGCGAACGCCGCTCTTCAGGAACAGGTCGGTGCCTTCACGACGAGACAGTTTGCATTTTGGACCAATGTAACGTGCCATTCTTCTGTCTCCTGATTACACGCGACGCTTCTTCGGCGGACGGCACCCGTTATGCGGGATAGGCGTCACGTCGGTGATGCTGGCGATCTTGTAGCCGCAGCTGTTCAATGCACGAACGGCGGACTCACGACCTGGACCTGGACCCTTGACGTTCACGTCGAGGTTCTTCAGACCGTATTCCAGCGCAGCTTGACCAGCACGCTCAGCAGCGATCTGAGCTGCGAACGGGGTGGATTTGCGCGAACCACGGAAACCCGAACCACCGGAAGTCGCCCAGGACAATGCGTTGCCCTGACGATCGGTGATGGTCACGATGGTGTTGTTGAAAGAAGCGTGGATGTGGGCGATGCCATCAACCACTGTCTTTTTGACTTTCTTACGAGGACGAGCAGCAGGTTTTGCCATGTCTATATTCCTGGGCGATTACTTGCGGATCGGCTTACGCGGGCCCTTACGGGTGCGTGCGTTGGTCTTGGTGCGCTGACCGCGAACCGGCAGACCTTTACGATGGCGCAGGCCGCGGTAGCAACCCAGGTCCATCAAGCGCTTGATCTTCATGTTGATGTCACGACGCAGGTCACCTTCGGTGGTGAACTTCGCAACTTCGCCACGCAGGGTTTCGATTTGCTCGTCGCTCAGATCCTTGATCTTAGCGGCTGGATTTACACCAGCATCTGCACAGATTTTCTGTGCAGTAGTGCGACCGACACCATAGATGTAGGTCAGCGAGATAACAGTATGCTTGTTATCTGGAATGTTGACGCCTGCAATACGGGCCATTCAGTGGGACTCCAATTGACAGCTACCTACGCCCCGGAAGCCAAGAAATAGGGCGCGAGATAATATCGCTGTAGAAACGAATAATCAACCCAGCAGCGCACTAGCTGCTGGGTTTGAAGCGCAGATCACACTCAGCCTTGGCGCTGCTTGTGACGCGGTTCCGCGCTGCAGATCACGCGCACGATACCTTCGCGACGAATGATCTTGCAGTTGCGGCACAGCTTTTTCACCGATGCACGAACTTTCATTACCGACTCCTCGAACCTTAGGGGGTCTATCAGCGCAGCAGACCGCTGCCACCGTAGCCTTTCAGGTTGGCTTTCTTCATCAGGGATTCGTACTGGTGCGAAACGAGGTGCGATTGTACTTGGGACATGAAGTCCATCACAACCACCACCACAATCAGCAACGAGGTCCCGCCAAGGTAGAACGGCACGTTTGCAGCCACCACCAGGAACTGGGGCAGAAGGCAGACGGCCATCATGTAAAGAGCACCGAACATGGTCAGACGAGTCAGAACGCCATCAATGTAGCGCGCCGACTGCTCACCAGGACGGATACCCGGAATAAAGGCACCGGACTTCTTCAGGTTTTCCGCTACGTCTTTCGGGTTGAACATCAACGCTGTATAGAAGAAGCAGAAGAAAATGATCCCTGCACTAAACAGCAGAATGTTCAACGGCTGACCAGGAGCGATCGACTGCGAGATGTCCTGCAGCCAGCCCATACCTTCAGACTGACCGAACCAGGCACCCAACGAAGCCGGGAACAGCAGGATGCTGCTGGCAAAAATGGCGGGAATGACGCCCGCCATGTTTACCTTCAACGGCAAGTGGCTGGTCTGCGCGGCGAAGACCTTGCGGCCCTGCTGACGCTTGGCGTAGTGAACGGCGATACGACGCTGACCACGCTCGATGAACACCACGAAACCGATGATCGCTACTGCAAGCAAACCGATAGCGACCAGGGCGAAAATATTGATATCGCCTGTGCGCGCAGACTCGAAAGACTGCCCGATTGCTCTCGGAAGACCGGCAACGATACCTGCGAAGATCAACATCGAGATACCGTTGCCTACACCGCGCTCGGTGATCTGCTCGCCGAGCCACATCATGAACATTGCGCCGGCCACGAAAGTGGAGACGGCAACGACATGGAAGCCCAGGCCTACAGAAAACGCCACGCCCTGGTTGGCCAGGCCAATGGACATGCCAATGGCTTGAACCAGCGCCAGGATAACGGTGCCGTAGCGGGTGTACTGGCTGATCTTGCGACGGCCAGCTTCACCTTCCTTCTTCAACTGCTCCAGTTGTGGGCTGACCGCGGTCATGAGCTGCATGATGATCGATGCCGAAATGTACGGCATGATCCCCAATGCGAAAATACTCATGCGCTCCAGCGCACCACCGGAAAACATGTTGAACAAGCTAAGAATGGTCCCCTCATTCTGCCGAAACAGATCCGCCAGACGGTCTGGATTGATGCCAGGCACCGGGATGTGCGCGCCGATCCGGTAGACGATGATCGCCATGAACAGAAAGCGCAGACGAGCCCAGAGTTCCGACATCCCGCCCTTACCGAGCGAAGAGAGAGCACCTTGCTTAGCCATTTATTCCTCGAACTTGCCGCCAGCTGCTTCGATAGCCGCACGCGCACCTTTGGTGGCTGCGATGCCCTTGATGGTGACAGCGCGAGTGACTTCGCCCGACAGCATGATTTTCACACGCTGAACGTTCTGGCCAATCACGTTGGCGTCCTTCAGGGACTGTACGGTAACCACGTCACCTTCCACCTTGGCCAGCTCGGACAGACGCACTTCGGCGCGGTCCATAGCCTTCAGGGAGACGAAGCCGAACTTCGGCAGACGACGGTGCAGCGGTTGTTGACCGCCTTCGAAGCCCGGAGCGATGGTGCCACCGGAACGGGAGGTCTGACCTTTGTGGCCGCGGCCACCAGTCTTGCCCAAACCGCTACCGATACCACGACCCGGACGATGCTTCTCGCGACGGGAACCCGGCGCTGGACTCAGATCATTGAGTTTCATCGATTAACCCTCGACGCGCAGCATGTAGTAAGCCTTGTTGATCATCCCGCGATTCTCGGGAGTATCCTGGACTTCTACAGTGTGACCGATGCGACGCAGACCCAGGCCTTTAACGCACAGAATGTGGTTAGGCAGACGGCCAGCGGTGCTCTTGATCAGCGTTACTTTTACGGTTGCCATGATCAGAAGATCTCCTCGACGCTCTTGCCGCGCTTGGCAGCAATGGATTCAGGAGATTGCATGGCTTTCAGACCCTTGAAGGTGGCGTAGACCACGTTCACTGGGTTGGTCGAACCGTAGCACTTGGCCAGAACGTTCTGGACGCCAGCAACTTCCAGGACAGCACGCATTGCGCCGCCGGCGATGATACCGGTACCTTCCGAAGCAGGCTGCATGTAAACCTTCGAGGCGCCGTGGGCAGCCTTGGTGGCGTACTGCAGGGTGGTGCCCTTCAGGTCAACCTGGATCATGTTGCGACGTGCAGCTTCCATGGCTTTCTGAATCGCAGCAGGTACTTCGCGCGACTTGCCACGGCCGAAGCCGACGCGACCTTTACCATCACCTACCACGGTCAACGCGGTGAAGGTGAAGATACGGCCGCCTTTGACGGTTTTAGCAACGCGGTTAACTTGAACCAGCTTCTCGATGTAGCCTTCGTCGCGCTTTTGATCGTTATTTGCCATAACTTAGAACTCCAGCCCGCCTTCACGAGCAGCATCGGCCAGCGCTTTGACGCGGCCATGGTACTTGAAGCCGGAACGGTCAAAGGCAACTTGAGATACACCGGCGGCTTTCGCACGCTCAGCAACCAGCTTGCCAACCTTAGTGGCCGCGTCGATGTTGCCGGTGGCGCCATCACGCAGGTCTTTGTCCAAGGTCGAGGCGCTTGCCAGAACCTTGCTGCCGTCGGCCGAAATGACTTGGGCATAGATGTGCTGCGAGGAGCGGAACACGCACAGACGCACGGCTTCGAGCTCGTGCATTTTCAGGCGTGCTTTGCGAGCGCGACGCAGTCGAGTAACTTTTTTGTCGGTCATTTGCTAGGCCCTACTTCTTCTTGGCTTCTTTACGACGGACTACTTCGTCCGCGTAACGCACACCCTTGCCTTTGTAAGGCTCTGGCGGACGGAAGTCGCGGATTTCAGCGGCCACCTGACCCACCAGCTGCTTGTCGATACCCTTGATCAGGATATCGGTCTGGCTTGGGGTTTCTGCGGTGATACCGGCTGGCAGTTCGTAGTCCACTGGATGCGAGAAGCCCAGAGCCAGGTTCAGGACAGTGCCCTTGGCCTGTGCCTTGTAACCAACACCGACCAGCTGGAGCTTGCGCTCGAAGCCTTGGCTTACGCCCTGGACCATGTTGTTCACCAGAGCACGGGTGGTACCGGCCATGGCGCGAGCTTGCTGGTCACCGTTGCGAGCGACGAAGCGCAGTTCGCCGGACTCTTCGGTAACTTCAACAGACGAGTGAACGTTCAGTTCGAGAGTGCCCTTGGCACCCTTCACCGAAAGCTGCTGGCCGGCGAATTTGACTTCGACACCGGCGGGCAGCTTAACGGGGTTCTTAGCAACGCGAGACATGCCTATCTCCCCTTAGAACACTGTGCACAGAACTTCGCCACCGACACCGGCAGCGCGCGCAGCGCGATCAGTCATCACACCTTTGTTGGTGGAGACGATAGACACGCCCAGACCGCCACGTACTTTCGGCAGATCGGTGACGGACTTGTACTGGCGCAGGCCTGGACGGCTGGAGCGCTTCAGTTCCTCGATGACCGGACGGCCTTCGAAGTACTTCAGTTCGATCGACAGGGAAGGCTTGGCCTCACCAGTTACCTGGTAGCCGGCGATGTAACCTTCATCTTTCAGAACTTTGGCAACCGCGACCTTCAGGGTGGAGGAAGGCATGCTTACGACGGACTTTTCAGCCATCTGGGCATTACGGATGCGAGTTAGCATGTCCGCTAACGGGTCCTGCATACTCATGGGCTAGATGCTCCTGATACAAGAATTATTAGCCTTGCGGCTATCACAACCACCTAAGCAGGCAGGGCAAAATACCCAGGCCCAGGTGAGCCGGTCATTCTAGACACAAGACAGAAACGAAACAAGCCCCATGAAGGGGCTTGTTCGTTGGCGAGGCCACCGGTGGTCGGAGATTTCTCTCCTTCCACCGGAAATCACACCAGCAGCGCTTACCAGCTGGCCTTGACCAGACCTGGTACGTCGCCGCGCATTGCAGCCTGGCGCAGCATGTTACGGCCCAGGCCGAACTTACGGTAAACACCGTGAGGACGACCGGTCAGGCGGCAACGGTTGCGCAGACGTGCGGCACTGGCATCACGCGGTTGCTTCTGCAGCGCGACAACGGCAGCGAAACGCTCTTCAGGAGAGGCGTTCAGGTTGACGATGGTCGCTTTCAGCTCGGCACGCTTTTTAGCGTACTTGGCTACCGTGAGCTGACGCTTCAGCTCGCGGTTTTTCATGCTCTTCTTGGCCATTTTCCTACTCCAATCAGTTGCGGAACGGGAACTTGAAAGCACGCAGCAGAGCGCGGCCTTCGTCGTCCGAACGAGCAGTGGTGGTCAGGGTGATGTCCAAACCGCGCAGAGCATCGATCTTGTCGTAGTCGATTTCCGGGAAGATGATCTGCTCTTTCACGCCCATGCTGTAGTTGCCACGACCGTCGAAGGACTTGGCATTCAGGCCGCGGAAGTCGCGAACCCGAGGCAGGGAGATCGCCAGCAGGCGGTCCAGGAACTCGTACATTTTTTCGCGACGCAGGGTCACCTTGACACCGATCGGCCAGCCCTCACGGACTTTGAAGCCCGCGATGGATTTACGAGCGAAGGTCACGACCGGCTTTTGGCCGGTGATCTTTTCGAGATCGGCAACAGCGTGCTCGATGACTTTCTTGTCACCGATCGCTTCGCCCAGACCCATGTTCAGGGTGATCTTGGTAACGCGCGGAACTTCCATTACGTTCGACAGCTTAAGTTCTTCCTTAAGCTTGGGAGCGATTTCGTTCCGGTAAATCTCTTTCAGTCGTGCCATGGTCTTCTACCTAGCAGTGTTCAAGCATCAACCGCTTTTTGGGTCGACTTGAAGACACGAATTTTCTTACCGTCTTCTACTTTGAAACCAACACGGTCAGCCTTGTTGGTTTCGCCATTGAAGATGGCCACGTTGGAAGCGTGCAGAGGCGCTTCTTTCTCGACGATACCGCCCTGAACGCCTGCCATCGGGTTCGGCTTGGTATGACGCTTGACCAGGTTGACACCACCAACGACCAGACGGTCGTCAGCGAGCACCTTCAGCACCTTACCGCGCTTGCCCTTGTCTTTGCCGGCGATCACGATGATCTCGTCGTCACGACGAATCTTTTGCATGTCGGATCTCCTTACAGCACTTCAGGGGCGAGCGAGACGATCTTCATGAACTTCTCGTTACGAAGCTCACGGGTCACTGGCCCGAAGATGCGAGTACCGATCGGCTCTTGCTTGTTGTTCAGCAGAACAGCAGCGTTGCCGTCGAAACGAATGATGGAACCGTCAGCGCGACGTACACCGTGACGGGTACGGACGACAACAGCGGTCATCACCTGGCCTTTTTTGACCTTACCGCGAGGAATCGCTTCCTTGACGGTTACTTTGATGATGTCACCGATGCCAGCGTAACGGCGGTGCGAACCGCCGAGCACCTTGATGCACATGACGCGACGAGCGCCGCTGTTATCGGCCACATCGAGCATGGATTGAGTCTGAATCATAAAATTTCTCCGACCCCTAGCCCTTAGACTTCAACAGCGCGTTCGAGGACTTCAACCAGTGCCCAGGACTTGGTCTTGGCCAGCGGACGGGTTTCGGTGATGGAAACCTTGTCGCCGATTTTGCACTGGTTGGTTTCGTCGTGCGCGTGCAGCTTAGTCGAACGCTTAACGTATTTACCGTAGATCGGGTGCTTGACGCGACGCTCGATCAGAACGGTGATGGTCTTGTCCATTTTGTCGCTGACGACACGGCCAGTCAGCGTACGGACGGTTTTTTCAGCTTCAGCCATGATCACTTACCTGCCTGCTGGTTGAGCACAGTTTTCACGCGAGCGATGTCACGCTTAACTTGCGAGAGCAGGTGCGACTGCCCCAACTGGCCAGTTGCTTTCTGCATACGCAGATTGAACTGGTCGCGCAGCAAGCCGAGCAGTTGCTCGTTCAGTTGCTGTGCCGATTTTTCACGAAGTTCATTCGCTTTCATCACATCACCGTCCGCTTAACAAAGGAGGTGGCGAGAGGCAGCTTTGCAGCGGCCAGAGCGAAAGCTTCGCGCGCCAGCTCTTCAGAAACACCCTCGATCTCGTACAGGACTTTGCCTGGCTGGATCTGGGCAACCCAGTACTCCACGGAACCCTTACCTTTACCCATCCGCACTTCAAGAGGCTTCTTGGTAACTGGCTTGTCCGGGAAGACGCGGATCCAGATCTTGCCGCCACGCTTAACGTGACGGGTCAGTGCACGACGTGCCGACTCGATCTGACGGGCGGTGAGGCGACCGCGAGCAACAGCTTTCAGGGCGAACTCGCCGAAGCTGACCTTGCTACCGCGCAGTGCCAGACCACGGTTGTGGCCAGTCATCTGCTTGCGGAATTTTGTACGCTTTGGTTGCAACATTTGGCGTACCCCTTACTTAGCAGCTTTTTTACGAGGCGCTGGTGCTTGCGGCTTCAGCTCTTCCTGGCGACCACCAATCACTTCGCCTTTGAAGATCCAAACCTTCACACCGATCACACCGTAGGTGGTGTGAGCTTCGTAGGTGTTGTAGTCGATATCGGCACGCAGGGTGTGCAGTGGCACACGACCTTCCCGATACCACTCAGTACGGGCGATCTCGGCACCGCCGAGACGACCGCTCACCTGGATCTTGATGCCCTTGGCACCAATACGCATGGCGTTCTGTACTGCGCGCTTCATGGCGCGACGGAACATAACGCGGCGCTCCAGCTGCTGGGCAACGCTTTGAGCAACCAGCATGGCGTCGAGCTCCGGCTTGCGGATCTCTTCGATGTTGATGTGCACAGGCACACCCATCTGCTTGGTCAGGTCCTGACGCAGCTTCTCGACATCCTCACCTTTCTTGCCGATAACGATACCGGGACGAGCAGTGTGGATGGTGATGCGTGCAGTTTGAGCCGGACGATGAATATCGATACGGCTTACGGACGCGCTTTTTAGTTTGTCTTGGAGGTACTCACGCGTTTTCAGATCCTTCAACAGGTAATCTGCGTAAGTAGCACCGTCTGCGTACCAGACGGAGGTGTGCTCCTTGACGATTCCCAGGCGAATGCCAGTGGGATGTACTTTCTGACCCATCTGATCGACTCCGTTACTTGTCCGCAACCTTGACAGTGATATGGCAAGACCGCTTGACGATGCGATCAGCGCGGCCTTTGGCACGCGGCATGATGCGCTTAAGCGAACGCCCTTCGTTGACGAAAACGGTGGAGACCTTCAGGTCATCAACGTCTGCGCCTTCGTTGTGTTCGGCGTTGGCAACGGCCGACTCGAGGACTTTCTTCATGATTTCAGCGGCTTTTTTGCTGCTGAAGGCCAACAGGTTGAGCGCTTCGCCCACCTTCTTCCCGCGGATCTGGTCGGCGACCAAGCGGGCTTTCTGGGCGGAGATTCGAGCGCCCGACAACTTAGCGGCTACTTCCATTTCCTTACCCCTTAACGCTTGGCTTTCTTGTCAGCCACGTGCCCGCGATAGGTGCGGGTACCGGCGAACTCGCCCAGTTTGTGGCCGACCATGTCTTCGTTCACGAGAACGGGGACGTGTTGGCGACCGTTGTGTACCGCGATGGTCAGACCGACCATTTGTGGCAGGATCATCGAACGGCGCGACCAGGTTTTCACCGGCTTGCGATCGTTCTTTTCCACCGCCACTTCGATCTTCTTCAGCAGGTGAAGATCGATAAAAGGACCTTTTTTCAGAGAACGTGGCACTGTCGTATCCCTCTAGTTACTTGCGACGACGGACGATCATGTTGTCGGTACGCTTATTACCGCGGGTCTTCGCACCCTTGGTTGGGAAGCCCCATGGCGATACCGGATGACGACCACCGGAGGTACGACCTTCACCACCACCATGTGGGTGGTCAACCGGGTTCATGGCAACACCACGAACGGTTGGGCGAACGCCGCGCCAGCGTTTAGCACCTGCTTTACCCAGCGAACGCAGGCTGTGCTCGGAGTTCGAGACTTCACCCAGGGTCGCACGGCATTCAGCCAGTACTTTGCGCATCTCACCGGAGCGCAGACGCAGAGTCACATAGGCACCTTCACGAGCGATCAGCTGAGCCGAAGCGCCAGCGGAACGAGCGATCTGTGCACCTTTACCCGGCTTCAGCTCGATGCCGTGAATGGTGCTACCTACTGGGATGTTGCGCAGCTGCAGGGAGTTACCAGCCTTGATTGGGGCCAGTGCACCTGCGATCAGCTGGTCGCCAGCGCTCACGCCTTTAGGGGCGATGATGTAGCGACGCTCGCCGTCTGCGTAGCACAGCAGTGCGATGTGAGCAGTACGGTTCGGGTCATATTCGACGCGCTCGACAGTGGCAGGGATGCCATCTTTGTCGTTGCGACGGAAGTCGACCAGACGGTAGTGCTGCTTATGACCACCACCCACATGACGGGTAGTAATGCGGCCATTGTTGTTACGACCACCAGACTTCGATTTCTTCTCGAGCAGCGGTGCGTGAGGAGCGCCTTTGTGCAGCTCCTTGTTGACCACCTTGACCACGAAACGGCGGCCAGGGGAAGTCGGTTTGCATTTAACGATTGCCATGATGCACCCCTTCCTTACTCAGCACTGCTGCTGAAATCGAGATCTTGGCCTGGCTGAAGGGATACGATCGCCTTCTTCCAGTCATTGCGCTTGCCCAGACCACGTGCGGTACGCTTGGTTTTACCCATCACGTTGACAGTCGACACGTTTTCAACTTTTACGTTGAACAGGCCTTCGACAGCTTTCTTGATTTCCAGCTTGGTTGCATCGGTAGCAACCTTGAATACGAACTGGCCTTTTTTCTCAGCCAGAACGGTAGCCTTCTCGGAAACGTGCGGGCCAAGGAGGACTTTGAATACGCGTTCCTGGTTCATCCCAGCAGCTCCTCGAATTTCTTCACGGCGGAGACAGTGATCAACACTTTCTCGTAGGCGATCAGGCTTACCGGGTCGGAACCTTGTACGTCACGTACGTCGACGTGCGGCAGGTTACGAGCAGCCAGATACAGATTCTGATCAACTGCGTCCGAAACGATCAGAACATCGTTCAGGCCCATGCCGTTCAGCTTGTTCAGCAAGTCTTTGGTTTTCGGCGCTTCGACAGCGAAGTCCTGAACCACGACCAGACGATCGCTACGCACCAGCTCGGAGAGGATGGAGCGCAGAGCTGCGCGGTACATCTTCTTGTTGAGCTTCTGCGAGTGATCTTGAGGGCGAGCTGCGAAGGTGACACCACCGCCACGCCAGATCGGACCACGAGTGGTACCGGCACGAGCACGGCCAGTACCCTTCTGACGCCATGGGCGCTTACCGCCACCGGCCACGTCGGAACGGGTCTTTTGCTGCTTGGTGCCCTGACGGCCGCCGGCCATGTAGGCCACGACTGCTTGGTGTACCAGCGTCTCGTTGAATTCGCCACCGAAAGTCAGTTCGGAAACTTCGATCGCCTGAGCGTCATTTACATTAAGTTGCATGTCAGTTTCCCCTTAACCGCGAGCCTTGACAGCTGGACGCACAACCACGTCGCCGCCAGTAGCGCCTGGAACGGCACCCTTGATCAGCAGGAGGTTGCGTTCAGCGTCTACGCGTACTACTTCCAGGGACTGAACAGTCACGCGCTCGGCGCCCATGTGACCGGACATCTTCTTGCCCTTGAATACACGACCAGGAGTCTGGCACTGGCCGATGGAGCCAGGGACACGGTGCGATACGGAGTTACCGTGGGTGTTGTCCTGACCACGGAAGTTCCAACGCTTGATGGTACCGGCGAAGCCTTTACCTTTGGACTGACCGGTTACGTCTACCAGCTGGCCTGCAGTGAAGAGTTCAGCTTTGATCAGATCGCCAGCCTGGAAATCGCCTTCTTCAAGACGGAACTCCCAGACACCGCGACCAGCGGCAACGTTAGCCTTGGCGAAGTGACCTGCCTGAGCGGCAGTCACACGCGAAGCACGACGCTCGCCGACAGTGACTTGCACTGCACGGTAGCCATCGGATTCTTCAGTTTTGAACTGGGTGACGCGATTCGGCTCGATCTCAATGACCGTGACCGGAATGGAGACACCTTCTTCGGTGAAAACGCGGGTCATACCGCATTTGCGACCGACTACACCAATAGTCATGTTGTAAACCTCATGAGTGTACGGGGCTTTCACCCGCTATGGCCGCCCATTTCAGAGCGTTACACGACTAGGACCGAAGTCTTAGCCGAGGCTGATCTGCACTTCCACACCTGCCGCAAGATCAAGCTTCATCAGCGCATCAACGGTTTTATCCGTCGGCTGGACGATGTCCAGAACGCGCTTATGAGTGCGAATCTCGTACTGGTCACGCGCGTCTTTGTTGACGTGCGGGGAGACCAGAACGGTGAAACGCTCTTTGCGAGTAGGCAGTGGAATTGGACCACGCACTTGTGCACCAGTACGTTTCGCGGTTTCCACGATTTCCTGGGTGGATTGGTCGATCAGGCGATGGTCGAAAGCCTTCAACCTGATACGGATTTGCTGATTTTGCATTGGATTTCAGACTCCAGGCTGTTCCCAACGGACGCACTACGCCCGCTAAAAGGAGGCGTGATTCTATAGACGCCCCCATTTAGTGTCAACCCAATAAAAAAAGCCCCCGCTGAGCGGGGGCTTTTTCAACCGGTCGAGTGATTACTCGATGATTTTTGCTACGACGCCGGCGCCGACGGTACGACCGCCTTCACGGATGGCGAAGCGCAGACCGTCTTCCATTGCGATGGTCTTGATCAGAGTGACAGTCATCTGAATGTTGTCACCTGGCATTACCATTTCAACGCCTTCCGGCAGTTCGCAGTTACCGGTCACGTCAGTGGTACGGAAGTAGAACTGAGGACGGTAGCCTTTGAAGAACGGCGTGTGACGGCCGCCTTCTTCTTTCGACAGAACGTAGACTTCTGCGGTGAACTTGGTGTGCGGCTTGACCGAACCTGGCTTGACCAGAACCTGGCCACGCTCAACGTCGTCACGCTTGGTACCACGCAGCAGAACGCCGCAGTTCTCGCCAGCACGACCTTCGTCCAGCAGCTTGCGGAACATCTCAACGCCGGTGCAGGTGGTGGTGGTGGTGTCACGCAGACCAACGATTTCCAGCGGATCCTGAACGCGGACGATACCACGCTCGATACGACCGGTCACAACGGTACCACGGCCCGAGATCGAGAACACGTCTTCGATCGGCATCAGGAACGGCTGGTCGATGGCACGAACTGGCTCAGGAATGTAGCTATCCAGAGTCTCTACCAGCTTCTTGACAGCGGTAGTGCCCATTTCGTTGTCGTCTTTGCCTTCCAGCGCCATACGAGCCGAACCGATGATGATCGGGGTGTCGTCGCCTGGGAAGTCGTAGGTGGACAGCAGGTCGCGAACTTCCATCTCGACCAGTTCCAGCAGCTCAGCGTCGTCTACCAGGTCAGCCTTGTTCAGGAAGACCACGATGTACGGAACGCCAACCTGACGGGACAGCAGGATGTGCTCACGGGTTTGTGGCATCGGACCATCAGCGGCCGAGCACACCAGGATCGCGCCGTCCATCTGGGCAGCACCGGTGATCATGTTCTTCACGTAGTCAGCGTGACCTGGGCAGTCAACGTGAGCGTAGTGACGAATGGTCGAGTTGTACTCAACGTGAGCGGTGTTGATGGTGATACCGCGCGCTTTTTCTTCCGGAGCCGAGTCGATCTTGTCGAACTCAACGATTGCCGAACCGAAAACTTCGGAGCAAACGCGAGTCAGAGCTGCGGTCAGAGTGGTCTTACCGTGGTCAACGTGGCCGATGGTGCCGACGTTAACGTGGGGAAGGGAACGATCAAATTTTTCTTTAGCCACGACAGTGAACCTCTTGCCTAAAGGGGATTAGCCTTGTTTTTTAACGAGTGCTTCGACGATGTTCGACGGAGCTTCGGCGTATTTGGAGAATTCCATGGAGTAGCTTGCGCGACCCTGAGACATGGAACGAACATCGGTTGCGTAACCGAACATCTCTCCCAGCGGCACCTCAGCAGTGATTACCTTGCCGGACACCGAGTCTTCATTACCCTGGATCATCCCGCGACGACGGCTCAGGTCACCCATCACGTCACCCAGGTAGTCTTCCGGGGTTACAACCTCGACCTTCATGATCGGCTCGAGAACCACGCCACCGCCCTTCTGGGCCAGTTGCTTGGTGGCCATCGAAGCAGCGATTTTGAACGCCATTTCGTTGGAGTCGACGTCGTGGTACGAACCGTCGAATACCGTGGCCTTCAAGCCGAGCAGAGGATAACCGGCGACAACGCCGTTCTTCATCTGTTCTTCGATACCCTTCTGGATCGGGGCGATGAATTCCTTAGGAATCACACCACCAACGACTTCGTTGGTGAACACCAGACCTTCGGTGATGTTGCCCTTCTCGTCGACGTCCGGTTCCGAGAAACGGATCCAGCAGTGACCGAACTGACCACGACCACCCGACTGACGAACGAACTTACCTTCGATCTCAACGTTGGACTTGGTGATCTTCTCGCGGTACGAAACCTGCGGCTTGCCGACGTTGCACTCGACGTTGAACTCGCGCTTCATGCGGTCAACGAGGATGTCCAGGTGCAGCTCACCCATACCGGAGATGATGGTCTGACCGGTTTCTTCGTCGGTCTTGACGCGGAACGACGGGTCTTCCTGGGCCAGCTTGCCCAGAGCAATACCCATCTTCTCCTGGTCAGCCTTGGTTTTCGGCTCTACGGAGAGCGAAATGACCGGCTCAGGGAAGTCCATACGCTCGAGGATGATCGGCTTGTCGGCGTTGCACAGGGTGTCGCCGGTAGTGACGTCCTTCATGCCGATCAGAGCAGCGATGTCGCCAGCGCGTACTTCTTTGATCTCTTCACGCTGGTTGGCGTGCATCTGCACCATACGACCAACGCGCTCTTTCTTGCCCTTGACCGAGTTGATGACGGAGTCACCGGAGGTCAGGAAGCCCGAGTAGACGCGAACGAAGGTCAGAGTACCCACGAACGGGTCGGTGGCAATCTTGAACGCCAGAGCCGAGAACGGCTCGTTGTCGTCAGCAGGACGCTCGTCGTACTGTTCTAGCTTGACTTCGTCCTTCGGCACGTCGATCAGATCGGGATGGATACCCTTGATCGCCGGAATCTCGGTCGGAGCAGGCAGGAAGTCGATGACAGCGTCGAGAACCAGAGGAACACCCTTGTTCTTGAACGAAGAACCGCAGACAGCCGGAACGATCTCGCTGGCCAGGGTGCGCGCACGCAGGCCTGCCTTGATCTCTTCGGCGGTCAGCTCACCTTCTTCAAGGTACTTGTTCATCAGCTCTTCGTTGGCTTCAGCGGCGGCTTCAACCATGTTGCTGCGCCACTCTTCAGCCAACTCCAGCATATCGGCAGGAATTTCTTCCTCACGATAGGAGGTGCCTTTGTCGTCATCGTTCCAGTAGATGGCCTTCATCTTGATCAGGTCAACCTGACCCTGGAAGTCATCTTCTGCACCGATAGCCAGCTGAACCGGAACCGGAGTATGACCCAGACGGTTCTTGATCTGACCGACAACGCGCAGGAAGTTGGCACCCGCGCGGTCCATCTTGTTCACGTAGACAACACGTGGAACACCGTACTTGTTGGCCTGGCGCCATACGGTTTCGGACTGCGGCTCAACGCCGGAAGTACCGCAGAATACGACGACCGCGCCGTCGAGTACGCGCAGCGAACGCTCAACTTCAATGGTGAAGTCAACGTGGCCGGGGGTATCGATGACGTTTACGCGGTAGTTGTCGTACTGACCACGGGAACCTTTCCAGAAGGTAGTAACGGCAGCGGAGGTAATGGTGATACCCCGCTCCTGCTCCTGCACCATCCAGTCGGTGGTCGCGGCGCCGTCGTGCACCTCGCCCATTTTGTGGCTCAGACCTGTGTAGAACAGGATCCGCTCGGTAGTGGTAGTCTTACCCGCATCAACGTGCGCGCAGATACCGATGTTACGGTAGCGGTTAATTGCTGTAGTACGAGCCATAAAGCCCTCGCAAAATGATTGATGCTTGAATTAGAAGCGGTAGTGCGAGAACGCTTTGTTGGCCTCGGCCATACGGTGCACGTCTTCACGCTTCTTGACTGCAGCACCCTTGCCTTCAGCAGCATCCAGCAGCTCGCCAGCCAGGCGCAGAGCCATCGACTTCTCGCCGCGCTTGCGGGCGTAGTCTACGAGCCAGCGCATTGCCAGAGCGTTACGACGGGATGGACGAACTTCAACCGGAACCTGGTAAGTGGCACCGCCGACACGGCGGGACTTGACTTCGACCAGCGGAGCGATGGCGTCGAGAGCTTTCTCGAAGATTTCCAGGGGGTCGCTGTTCTTGCGTGCTTTGACGGTATCCAGAGCACCGTAAACGATGCGCTCGGCTACGGCCTTCTTGCCGCTTTCCATCACGTGGTTCATGAACTTGGCGAGGATCTGCGATCCGTATTTAGGATCGTCCAGGATCTCACGTTTTGCTGCTACACGACGTCTTGGCATGATAAGCCCTCAAACGGTCTTCAGGTTAGCCCGGGACTTGGATCTTCGACCCCTGCCCGACCTTACTCTTATCGACTCAAATAAATGGATGTCTGCAAACGGCCGATTACTTCGGACGCTTGGTACCGTACTTCGAACGACCCTGGTTACGGCCTTTGACGCCCGAAGTATCCAGAGAGCCGCGAACGGTGTGGTAACGAACACCTGGCAAGTCTTTTACACGGCCGCCACGGATCAGGACGACGCTGTGCTCTTGCAGGTTGTGGCCTTCACCACCGATGTACGAGGAAACCTCGAAACCGTTGGTCAGACGCACACGGCATACTTTACGCAGTGCCGAGTTAGGTTTTTTCGGCGTGGTGGTGTACACACGGGTGCACACGCCACGACGTTGCGGGCAGTTCTGCAGCGCAGGTACGTCGGATTTCTCGACGGTACGCTTGCGCGGCTGACGTACCAGCTGGTTGATAGTTGCCATCTACTAGCTCCACTGAATGTCTTGCGACGCTATTGTCTTGCAAGAAAGCCAAAAATTGGCGAGACGGAGCCTCACCAAATTTAAGGGTACAAAAGTCTAAAGAGGATCTTGCACCCAGTCAAGACAAGGCCCCGACCCTTCCTGCCCGGTCATCGGCAACAATTCATGTCGCCGCGGCGGGGAGGAAGGGGCCGGGGCCCCGCCTCTACCTTAGTTACCGCTGGAATTCAGCGCTTCGGTCAGTGCGGCTTCCACCTCACTGGCGCTCACACGCAGCGGCTTGTCGGCATCACGGCGACGCTTGCGCTCGCTGTGGTAAGCCAGACCGGTACCCGCCGGGATCAGACGACCGACGACCACGTTCTCTTTCAGACCGCGCAGATAGTCGCGCTTGCCGGTTACCGCCGCCTCGGTCAGTACACGGGTGGTTTCCTGGAAGGAAGCCGCCGAGATGAACGATTCGGTGGACAGCGAGGCCTTGGTGATACCCAGCAGCACACGCGAGAACTTCGAGATGAACTTGTCTTCACTGGCCAGGCGCTCGTTCTCCACCAGCACCTGAGTCAGTTCCATCTGGTCACCCTTGATGAAGCTGGAGTCGCCCGACTCGCTGATCTCGACCTTGCGCAGCATCTGACGCAGGATGGTCTCGATGTGCTTGTCGTTGATCTTCACGCCCTGCAGACGGTACACGTCCTGGATCTCGTTGACGATGTACTTCGCCAGCGCGCTCACACCCAGCAGACGCAGAATGTCATGCGGATCGCTCGGACCGTCCGAGATCACCTCACCACGGTTGACCTGCTCGCCCTCGAAGACGTTCAGGTGGCGCCACTTCGGAATAAGCTCTTCGTACGGATCGCTGCCATCTGTCGGGGTAATGACCAGACGGCGCTTGCCCTTGGTCTCTTTACCGAACGCGATGGTACCGCTGACTTCCGCCAGGATCGACGCTTCCTTCGGACGACGCGCTTCGAACAAGTCGGCAACGCGCGGCAGACCACCGGTGATGTCACGGGTCTTGGACGTTTCTTGCGGAATACGCGCGATAACGTCACCGACACCGATCTGAGCACCGTCAGCCACCCCGACGAGGGCGTTGGCTGGCAGGAAGTACTGAGCCGGCACGTCGGTACCTGGCAGGTACAGATCCTTGCCGTTGGCATCGACCATCTTGATCGCTGGACGGATTTCCTTGCCAGCAGCCGGGCGATCCTTCACGTCCATCACTTCAATGTTGGTCAGACCGGTCAGTTCGTCGGTCTGGCGCTTGATGGTGATGTTCTCTTCCATGCCCACGAAGGTCACGGTACCTTTCAGTTCGGTGACGATCGGGTGGGTGTGCGGGTCCCACTTGGCGACGATGGCGCCAGCTTCGACCTTGTCGCCTTCCTTCACCGAAATCACGGCACCGTACGGCAGTTTGTAGCGCTCACGCTCACGACCGAACTCGTCGGCAATGGCCAATTCACCGGAACGCGATACCGCGACCAGATTGCCATCAGCACGCTCGACCTGTTTCAGGTTGTGCAGACGCACCATGCCGCCATTCTTCACCTGAACGCTGTCGGCAGCCGAAGTACGGCTTGCAGCACCACCGATGTGGAAGGTACGCATGGTGAGCTGGGTACCCGGCTCACCGATCGACTGCGCGGCGATGACGCCGACAGCTTCACCGATATTCACCTGGTGACCACGGGCCAGATCGCGACCGTAGCACTTGGCGCAGATGCCGAAGCGGGTTTCGCAGCTGATCGGCGAACGCACGATCACTTCGTCGATGCTGTTCAGCTCGATGAATTCGACCCACTTTTCGTCGACCAGGGTGCCGGCCGGAACGATGACGTCTTCGGTACCCGGCTTGAACACGTCACGGGCAATGACACGACCCAGTACGCGCTCGCCCAACGGCTCTACGACGTCGCCGCCTTCGATGTGCGGAGTCATCAGCAGACCGTGGTCGGTACCGCAGTCGATCTCGGTCACCACCAGATCCTGGGCGACGTCCACCAGACGACGCGTCAGATAACCGGAGTTCGCAGTCTTCAGTGCGGTATCCGCCAGACCCTTACGAGCACCGTGGGTCGAGATGAAGTACTGCAGTACGCTCAGACCTTCACGGAAGTTCGCAGTGATAGGCGTCTCGATGATCGAGCCATCCGGCTTGGCCATCAGACCACGCATACCGGCCAACTGACGGATCTGTGCAGCGGAACCCCGCGCACCGGAGTCAGCCATCATATACATCGAGTTGAAGGATTCCTGATCGACTTCGTTACCTTCGCGGTCGATGACTTTCTCTTTCGAGAGGTTGGCCATCATCGCCTTGGACACTTCGTCGTTCGCCTTCGACCACAAGTCGATGACCTTGTTGTACTTCTCGCCCTGGGTGACCAGGCCGGAGGCGTACTGACTCTCGATTTCTTTAACTTCATCAGTGGCCGAGCCAATGATGCGGGCTTTTTCGTCAGGGATAACGAAGTCGTTAACACCGATCGAAACGCCGGAAATGGTCGAGTAGGCAAAGCCGGTATACATCAACTGGTCGGCAAAGATGACGGTTTCCTTCAAACCAACCACGCGATAGCACTGGTTGATCAGCTTGGAAATAGCCTTTTTCTTCATCGGCTGGTTGACCACGTCGTACGGCAGACCTGCCGGAACGACTTGGAACAACAGGGCACGGCCGACGGTGGTGTCGACGATGCGAGTGTTCTTGACCACAGAACCGTCACGCTCTTTCACGGTTTCGTTGATACGAACCTTGATTTTCGCGTGCAGAGCGGCTTCGCCGGCGCGGAATACGCGGTCGACTTCCTGCAGGTCGGCGAATACACGACCTTCACCCTTGGCATTGATGGCCTCACGGGTCATGTAGTACAGACCCAGTACAACGTCCTGCGACGGAACGATGATTGGCTCACCGTTAGCTGGCGACAGAATGTTGTTGGTCGACATCATCAGCGCACGCGCTTCGAGCTGGGCTTCCAGCGTCAGCGGTACGTGAACGGCCATCTGGTCACCGTCGAAGTCGGCGTTGTACGCAGCACAAACCAGCGGGTGCAGCTGGATAGCCTTGCCTTCGATCAGAACCGGCTCGAACGCCTGGATACCCAGACGGTGCAGGGTCGGTGCACGGTTGAGCAGCACGGGGTGTTCGCGGATCACCTCGGCGAGCACGTCCCACACCTCAGGCAGCTCGCGCTCGACCATCTTCTTGGCAGCCTTGATGGTGGTCGCCAGACCACGCATTTCCAGCTTGCCGAAAATGAACGGCTTGAACAGCTCGAGGGCCATCTTCTTCGGCAGACCGCACTGGTGCAGACGCAGGGTCGGGCCTACGGTAATAACCGAACGGCCGGAGTAGTCCACACGCTTGCCGAGCAAGTTCTGACGGAAGCGACCCTGCTTACCTTTGATCATGTCGGCCAGGGACTTCAGCGGACGCTTGTTCGAGCCAGTGATGGCGCGACCGCGACGGCCGTTGTCCAGCAGGGCGTCGACCGCCTCCTGCAGCATGCGCTTTTCGTTGCGCACGATGATGTCCGGCGCCGACAGATCGAGCAGGCGCTTCAGACGGTTGTTACGGTTGATCACCCGACGATACAGGTCGTTCAGGTCGGAGGTCGCGAAGCGGCCACCATCCAGCGGCACCAGCGGACGCAGGTCCGGCGGCAGTACTGGCAGGACGGTCAGAACCATCCACTCAGGCAGGTTGCCCGAGCCCTGGAAAGCTTCCATCAGCTTCAGGCGCTTGGACAGCTTCTTGATCTTGGTTTCCGAGTTGGTCTGCGGAATTTCTTCACGCAGGCGGCCAATCTCGTGCTCCAGGTCGATCGCGTGCAGCAGCTCGCGGACAGCCTCGGCACCCATGCGGGCGTCGAAGTCGTCACCGAACTCTTCCAGCGCTTCGAAGTACTGCTCGTCGTTCAGCAGTTGACCCTTTTCGAGGGTGGTCATGCCCGGATCGATGACGACGTAGCTCTCGAAATAGAGCACGCGCTCGATGTCACGCAGGGTCATGTCCATCAGCAGGCCGATACGGGACGGCAGCGACTTCAGGAACCAGATGTGGGCGACCGGCGAGGCCAGTTCGATGTGCGCCATGCGCTCACGACGAACTTTGGCCAGGGCAACTTCAACGCCGCACTTCTCGCAGATCACGCCGCGGTGCTTGAGGCGCTTGTACTTGCCGCACAGGCACTCGTAGTCCTTGACTGGGCCAAAGATCTTGGCGCAGAACAGACCGTCACGCTCAGGCTTGAACGTACGGTAGTTGATGGTCTCCGGTTTCTTGACTTCACCGAACGACCACGAACGGATCATTTCAGGCGACGCCAGACCGATGCGGATGGCGTCGAACTCTTCGACTTGACCCTGGTTTTTCAGCAGATTCAGTAGGTCTTTCAAGGCCTTTCCTCCTGGCGGAGCAGGAAGCGGGCTGTGCCAGCCCCACTCCCCTTCGCGTCACGTGTTATTCGGTTTCCAGATCGATATCGATACCGAGCGAACGGATCTCTTTGATCAACACGTTGAAGGACTCGGGCATGCCCGGCTCCATACGGTGATCGCCATCCACGATGTTCTTGTACATCTTGGTACGGCCGTTCACGTCGTCCGACTTCACTGTGAGCATTTCTTGCAGGGTGTATGCCGCGCCGTATGCTTCCAGCGCCCACACTTCCATCTCCCCGAAACGCTGACCACCGAACTGCGCCTTACCACCCAGCGGCTGCTGGGTAACCAGGCTGTAAGAACCAGTGGAACGCGCGTGCATCTTGTCGTCCACCAAGTGGTTCAGCTTGAGCATGTACATGTAACCAACGGTCACTGGACGCTCGAACTTGTTGCCGGTACGACCATCGAACAGCACCATCTGGCCGCTCTCTGGCAGATCGGCCAGCTTCAGCATGGCCTTGATCTCGCGCTCCTTGGCACCGTCGAAGACTGGAGTGGCCATTGGCACGCCTTTCTTCAGGTTGTTGGCCAGGGCGAAGATCTCTTGATCGGAGAACTCGTCGAGGTTTTCCTGACGACCACCGATCTCGTTGTAGATCTCGGTCAGGAAGCTACGCAGTTCGGCAGCCTTGCGTTGCTCTTCGATCATGCGGTCGATCTTCTCGCCCAGCCCTTTGGCCGCGAGGCCCAGGTGGGTTTCGAGAATCTGACCGACGTTCATACGCGAAGGTACGCCCAGCGGGTTCAGTACGACATCGACCGGTGTACCGTTGGCGTCATGCGGCATGTCTTCGACCGGCATGATCACCGAGACGACACCCTTGTTACCGTGACGACCGGCCATCTTGTCACCCGGCTGGATGCGACGGCGGATAGCCAGGTAGACCTTGACGATCTTCAGTACGCCTGGAGCCAGGTCATCGCCCTGCTGCAGCTTGCGCTTCTTGTCTTCGAACTTGTCGTCGAGCAGACGACGGCGATCGACGATGTACTGCTGAGCCTTTTCCAACTGCTCGTTCAGTGCATCTTCGGCCATGCGCAGCTTGAACCACTGACCGTGCTCCAGACCGCCCAGCACTTCGTCGGAGATCACGGTGCCTTTCTTCAGGCCCGCGCCGCCGTCGACCACTTGGCCGTTCAGCGCAGAGCGCAGACGCTCAAAGGTCGCGCCCTCAACGATACGGAACTCTTCGTTGAGGTCCTTGCGGATCTCGTCCAGCTGCATCTTCTCGATGGCCAGGGCTCGGCTGTCGCGCTCGACGCCATCACGGGTGAAGACCTGAACGTCGATGACGGTGCCCTTGGTGCCAGTTGGCACACGCAGGGAGGTATCTTTGACGTCGCTGGCCTTCTCACCGAAGATCGCCCGCAGCAGTTTCTCTTCGGGCGTCAATTGGGTCTCGCCTTTCGGAGTGACCTTGCCGACCAGAATGTCGCCAGCGCCGACCTCGGCACCTACGTAGACGATACCGGCTTCGTCCAGCTTGTTCAGCGCAGCTTCACCCACGTTCGGGATGTCCGCGGTGATTTCCTCTGGGCCAAGCTTGGTGTCACGCGCCACACAGGTCAGTTCCTGGATGTGGATCGTGGTGAAACGGTCTTCCTGAACCACACGTTCGGAGAGGCAGATGGAGTCTTCGAAGTTGAAGCCGTTCCACGCCATGAACGCGATGCGCATGTTCTGGCCCAAAGCCAGCTCACCCATATCGGTGGACGGACCATCGGCCATGATGTCACCGCGCGCGACCACGTCACCTTTGCTGACCAGCGGACGCTGGTTGATGCAGGTGTTCTGGTTCGAGCGGGTGTACTTGGTCAGGTTGTAGATATCCACACCGGCTTCGCCGGTCTCGACTTCATCATCCGCGACGCGAACCACGATCCGGCTGGCATCGACCGAGTCGATTACACCGCCACGACGAGCGACTACACAAACACCGGAGTCACGGGCAACGTTGCGCTCCATGCCGGTACCTACCAGCGGCTTGTCGGCACGCAGGGTGGGTACAGCCTGGCGCTGCATGTTCGAGCCCATCAATGCACGGTTGGCGTCGTCGTGCTCGAGGAACGGAATCAGCGAGGCTGCAACGGAAACGACCTGCTTCGGCGAAACGTCCATCAGGGTGACGTCTTCCGGCGCCTTGACGGTGAACTCGTTCAGGTGACGAACAGCAACCAGCTCATCGATGAGCTGCTTCTTGTCGTTCATCGCAGCCGAAGCCTGGGCGATCACATGATCGGCCTCTTCGATTGCCGACAGGAACACGATGTCGTCGCTGACCACACCTTCTTTCACCACGCGGTACGGGCTTTCCAGGAAGCCGTACTGGTTGGTGCGAGCATAGGCCGCCAGGGAGTTGATCAGACCGATGTTCGGACCTTCCGGCGTTTCGATCGGGCACACGCGGCCATAATGGGTCGGGTGTACGTCACGCACTTCGAAGCCAGCACGCTCACGGGTCAGACCACCTGGGCCGAGCGCGGAAACGCGGCGCTTGTGAGTGATCTCGGAGAGCGGGTTGTTCTGGTCCATGAACTGGGAAAGCTGGCTGGAGCCGAAGAACTCCTTCACCGCCGCCGCAACCGGCTTGGCGTTGATCAGGTCCTGCGGCATCAGGCCTTCGCTTTCAGCCATCGACAGACGTTCCTTGACCGCACGCTCTACGCGCACCAGGCCAACACGGAACTGGTTCTCGGCCATCTCGCCAACGCAACGTACGCGGCGGTTGCCCAGGTGGTCGATGTCGTCGACGATGCCCTTGCCGTTACGGATGTCGACCAGCGTCTTCAGCACGTCAACGATGTCTTCCTTGCTCAGCACGCCCGAACCTTCGATCTCGGTCCGACCGATACGACGGTTGAACTTCATGCGGCCTACGGCCGACAGGTCGTAACGCTCAGCGCTGAAGAACAGGTTGTTGAACAGAGTTTCGGCAGCGTCCTTGGTCGGCGGCTCGCCTGGACGCATCATGCGATAGATTTCGACCAGTGCTTCCAGCTGGTTGCTGGTGGTGTCGATCTTCAGCGTATCGGCAATGAACGGACCGCAGTCGATGTCGTTGGTGTACAGCGTCTCGATGCGTACTACCTGAGCTTTGGCGATCTTGACCAGCAGATCGGTAGTCAGCTCAGTATTGCACTCAGCCAGGATCTCACCCGTTGCCGGATGCACGATGGCCTTGGCAGTGGTGCGACCAATGACATATTCCAGCGGGACTTCCAGCTGTTTGACGCCGGACTTCTCGATCTGGTTGATGTGACGCGCGGTGATCCGGCGCCCCTGCTCGACGATGACCTTGCCGGTTTCGTCGGTGATATCCATCACCGCGACTTCACCACGCAAGCGTTGGGCAACCAGCTCCAGGCTCAACTTCTCGCCGGAAACGTGGAATACGTTGGTGGTGTAGAAGGTGTCCAGGATCTCTTCGGTGCTGTAGCCCAGCGCACGCAGCAGGACGGACGCCGGCAGCTTGCGACGACGGTCGATACGCACGAACACGCAGTCCTTCGGGTCGAACTCGAAGTCCAACCACGAGCCGCGGTAAGGAATGATGCGAGCGGAGTACAGCAGCTTGCCGGAGCTGTGAGTCTTGCCACGGTCGTGGTCGAAGAACACACCTGGCGAACGGTGCAGCTGGGAAACGATCACACGCTCGGTACCGTTGATAACGAAGGTACCGTTCTCAGTCATCAGGGGGATTTCACCCATGTAGACTTCTTGCTCTTTGATGTCCTTGATCGCTTTGTTCGACGACTCTTTGTCGAAGATGATCAGGCGCACCTTGACCCGCAGTGGGACCGCGAAGGTCACGCCACGCAGGACACATTCCTTCACATCGAAGGCAGGCTCGCCCAGGCGATAGCCTACGTACTCCAGGGCAGCATTGCCGGAGTAGCTGATGATCGGGAATACCGATTTGAAGGCCGCATGCAGACCGACGTCGCGGAACTGATCCTTGGATGCTCCCGCCTGCAGGAATTCGCGATACGAATCCAGCTGGATGGCCAGGAGGTACGGCACATCCATGACGTCCGGCAACTTGCTAAAGTCCTTGCGGATACGTTTTTTCTCAGTGTATGAGTAAGCCATCAGCGTTCCCCAGCTTGGTCACCTGCTTGTTTGGCTTCTCCCGGCGGGAGCAGCCAGAAAATCGTGCAAACCCCTTGGTTTGCGCCACCCACATGGGTGTCTTGCAGCTCGTTATCGGGGCCGACAGGATCGGCCACCAATAACGGAAAAAGGCCGGTGGCACAGGCCACCAGCCATCAGCCCTACGCTTGACGCTCAGGCTGCAGTCGCAAAGTCGAAATTACTTCAGCTCGACTTTAGCGCCAGCTTCTTCCAGCTTCTTCTTAGCGTCTTCAGCGGCTTCTTTCGAAACGCCTTCAGCTACGACCTGAGGAGCGCCATCGACTTTCTCTTTGGCTTCTTTCAGGCCCAGACCGGTCAGTTCGCGAACGGCTTTAATGACGTTCACTTTCTTGTCGCCAGCTTCGAGCAGGACAACGTTGAACTCGGTCTGCTCTTCGGCAGCAGGAGCGGCAGCAGCTGGGCCAGCGGCAACAGCGGCAGCAGCGGTAACGCCGAAGGTTTCTTCCATCGCTTTGATCAGTTCAACAATTTCCAGAACGGTTTTCTGGCCGATCGCTTCGATGATTTGCTCGTTAGTCAGAGACATGACTATGAATTCCTGTATTGGGGTGACAGCCTACGCGGCCATCAAATTAAACGTTTGATTTCGAGAGAAACTACGCTGCCTTAGGCAGCCGCTGCTTCTTTCTGGTCGCGCAGAGCAGCCAGGGTACGTGCCAGCTTGCTGGTTGCACCTTGGATCACGCTCATCAGCTGTGCGATAGCCTCGTCGCGAGTTGGCAGAGTTGCCAGCACGTCGATCTGGTTAGCGGCAAGGAACTTGCCGTCGAACGCAGCTGCCTTGATCTCGAACTTGTCCTGACCCTTGGCGAATTCCTTGAACAGACGGGCAGCGGCGCCCGGGTGCTCATTGGAGAACGCGATCAGGGTCGGGCCGGTGAAAGCGTCGTTGAGAACACTGAATTCAGTGTCAGCAACAGCACGCTTGAGCAGGGTGTTACGTACGACACGTACATAAACACCAGCTTCACGAGCCTCTTTACGGAGTCCGGTCATTGCGCCTACAGTCACACCACGGGCATCAGCCACGACAGCGGACAGAGCGACTTTGGCAGCCTCGTTGACTTCAGCGACGATGGCCTTCTTGTCTTCGAGTTTAATTGCCACGGGTTTACTCCTGGTTTCTACCGTTTCATCTGGCCGAGGCCGGATGTCGTTTTGGTGTCTGATTCGCGAGCGAATCGGGAGCACCATCTGCGTAGGCTTGGGTTTTAAGACTTGCGTCGCCTACGGTCTTGGATAGCCCCCGCCAGGCAGGGACCCCAATCTTGTTGCCGTCGGCGCGCTCTAGAGAACGCACCGACGCTGCATTACACGTCCAGCGAGCTCTGATCGATGACCAGACCCGGGCCCATAGTGGTGCTCAGGGTAACGCGCTTGACATAGATACCTTTCGAAGAAGCCGGCTTGATGCGCTTCAGGTCAGCGATCAGGGCCTCAACGTTTTCCTTCAGCTTGCCAGCTTCGAAGCCGACCTTGCCAACGGAGGTGTGGATGATACCGTTCTTGTCGGTACGGTAGCGAACCTGACCAGCCTTGGCGTTTTTCACGGCAGTGGCTACGTCTGGGGTAACAGTACCGACTTTCGGGTTAGGCATCAGGCCGCGAGGACCGAGAACCTGACCCAACTGACCAACGACACGCATGGCATCAGGGGATGCGATGACTACGTCGTAGTTCAGATCGCCGCCTTTCATTTCAGCAGCCAAGTCGTCCATGCCAACGCGGTCTGCACCGGCAGCCAGAGCGGCTTCAGCAGCAGGACCTTGGGTGAAGACGGCGACACGTACGGTCTTGCCAGTGCCGTGTGGCAGCACGGTAGCGCTACGAACGACCTGGTCGGATTTACGCGGGTCAACACCCAGGTTTACGGCGATGTCGTAGGACTCTACGAACTTGGCAGCAGGCAGCGATGCCAGCAGCGTTGCAGCTTCTTCGAAGTTGTAGGCTTTGCCTGCTTCGATTTTTTCGGCGATAGCCTTTTGGCGCTTGGTCAGCTTAGCCATTACACACCCTCCACGTTCAGGCCCATGCTGCGGGCAGAGCCAGCGATGGTGCGTACAGCTGCATCCAGGTCAGCGGAAGTCAGATCGGCCTGCTTGGTCTTGGCGATCTCTTCCAGCTGAGCACGGGTGACGGTACCGACTTTGACGGTGTTCGGACGGGCCGAACCGCTGGTCAGGCCAGCAGCTTTCTTCAGCAGAACCGAGGCAGGCGTGCTCTTGGTCTCGAAGGTGAAGCTACGGTCACTGTAGACGGTGATGATCACTGGAGTCGGCAGACCAGCTTCTTGACCCTGAGTACGGGCGTTGAAAGCTTTGCAGAACTCCATGATGTTCACACCGTGTTGACCCAGTGCTGGACCAACGGGTGGGCTTGGGTTGGCCTGGCCGGCCTTTACTTGCAGCTTGATGTAAGCCTGAATCTTCTTAGCCATGAGCTACTCCAAAATCGGGTTCGAACGCCTGGTGGCTCCCCGGATAACTTGCGTTTTATCCCAGTGACGACAAAACCCCGCAGCACGTAGAGCTGCGGGGTAAGGGATGCGCCGCCCAGTTAGACCTTTTCGACCTGACTGAACTCGAGCTCCACCGGAGTGGAACGACCGAAAATGAGCACCGCAACCTGCAGACGACTCTTTTCGTAGTTAACTTCTTCGACGTTGCCATTGAAGTCAGCAAACGGACCATCAATGACACGAACCACTTCACCGGGCTCGAACAACGTCTTCGGCTTAGGCTTGTCGCTACCATCGGCAACGCGACGCAGAATAGCTTCGGCCTCTTTATCAGTGATCGGCGCAGGCTTGTCTGCTGTACCACCAATGAAACCCATGACGCGAGGGGTATCCTTGACCAAGTGCCAAGTCCCTTCGTTCATTTCCATCTGCACCAGGACATAACCTGGGAAGAATTTACGCTCACTCTTGCGCTTCTGGCCGTTGCGCATTTCGACGACTTCTTCGGTCGGGACGAGAATCTCGCCAAACCCGTCTTCCATGCCTGCCAGCTTTACGCGCTCGGTGAGGGAGCGCATGACATGCTTCTCGTAACCCGAGTAAGCATGCACAACATACCAACGCTTAGCCACGAGACACCCTTAGCCAACAATCAAGGAAACCAACCAACCGAGCAGGGAATCGAGACCCCACAACAGCAGCGCCATAACGAGCACGACGGCAACAACGATCAACGTGGTCTGCGTAGTCTCTTGGCGGGTCGGCCACACGACTTTACGAATCTCGGCACGTGCTTCCTTCGCAAGCGTAAAGAACGATTTGCCCTTCGCGGTCTGCAGAGCAACGAAACCTGCAGCAGCAGCCAGGGCAAGGAGCGCTAGAACGCGGTACAGGATAGGAGCAGCGGAGTAATACTGGTTACCCACAACGCCTACGACAACCAATGCAACTACAGCCAGCCACTTGATCAGATCGAAACGCGATTCTTGGGCTTCAGTTTTGGGAGTCATCGGGGAGGATCCTGTAAGAAGAAAGCCAATCACACCGAGGTGAATGGCAGGTCAGGAGGGAATCGAACCCCCAACCTACGGTTTTGGAGACCGTCGCTCTGCCAATTGAGCTACTGACCTTTAACGCTGTATCAGGCCGGCCATTATGCCGACCTGATCGAGATAAATCAACTACTTATTCAATAATTTTAGCTACGACGCCGGCGCCGACGGTACGACCGCCTTCACGGATGGCGAAGCGCAGACCGTCTTCCATTGCGATGGTCTTGATCAGAGTGACAGTCATCTGAATGTTGTCACCTGGCATTACCATTTCAACGCCTTCCGGCAGTTCGCAGTTACCGGTCACGTCAGTGGTACGGAAGTAGAACTGAGGACGGTAGCCTTTGAAGAACGGCGTGTGACGGCCGCCTTCTTCTTTCGACAGAACGTAGACTTCTGCGGTGAACTTGGTGTGCGGCTTGACCGAACCTGGCTTGACCAGAACCTGGCCACGCTCAACGTCGTCACGCTTGGTACCACGCAGCAGAACGCCGCAGTTCTCGCCAGCACGACCTTCGTCCAGCAGTTTGCGGAACATCTCAACGCCGGTGCAGGTGGTGGTGGTGGTGTCACGCAGACCAACGATTTCCAGCGGATCCTGAACGCGGACGATACCACGCTCGATACGACCGGTCACAACGGTACCACGGCCCGAGATCGAGAACACGTCTTCGATCGGCATCAGGAACGGCTGGTCGATGGCACGAACTGGCTCAGGAATGTAGCTGTCCAGAGTCTCTACCAGCTTCTTGACAGCGGTAGTGCCCATTTCGTTGTCGTCTTTGCCTTCCAGCGCCATACGAGCCGAACCGATGATGATCGGGGTGTCGTCGCCTGGGAAGTCGTAGGTGGACAGCAGGTCGCGAACTTCCATCTCGACCAGTTCCAGCAGCTCAGCGTCGTCTACCAGGTCAGCCTTGTTCAGGAAGACCACGATGTACGGAACGCCAACCTGACGGGACAGCAGGATGTGCTCACGGGTTTGTGGCATCGGACCATCAGCGGCCGAGCACACCAGGATCGCGCCGTCCATCTGGGCAGCACCGGTGATCATGTTCTTCACGTAGTCAGCGTGACCTGGGCAGTCAACGTGAGCGTAGTGACGAATGGTCGAGTTGTACTCAACGTGAGCGGTGTTGATGGTGATACCGCGCGCTTTTTCTTCCGGAGCCGAGTCGATCTTGTCGAACTCAACGATTGCCGAACCGAAAACTTCGGAGCAAACGCGAGTCAGAGCTGCGGTCAGAGTGGTCTTACCGTGGTCAACGTGGCCGATGGTGCCGACGTTAACGTGGGGAAGGGAACGATCAAACTTTTCCTTAGCCATCGATACAATCCTCCGCAGAAGAAAAATGGTCACTACACTGATAAAACAAAGGCAGATATTTTCATATCTGCCTTGTTTAAATGGAGCTCTTGAGCGGACTTGAACCGCTGACCTCACCCTTACCAAGGGTGTGCTCTACCAACTGAGCTACAAGAGCGAAACTATTTGTGCAACAACAGCAAACCTGGAGCGGGTAGCGGGAATCGAACCCGCATCATCAGCTTGGAAGGCTGAGGTTCTACCACTAAACTATACCCGCGAGATTGCAGCTCTCGCTAAAACTGGTGGAGGGAGAAGGATTCGAACCTTCGAAGCTCTCGCAACGGATTTACAGTCCGTCCCCTTTGGCCGCTCGGGAATCCCTCCAGATGTGGCCGGCATTTTATTTGGCTGCCGCACCATCGTCAAGCATTTTTTTCAATTAAATCTGAAAGTTAGCTACTTTGACGACACTTGCAGTTGAACCGTATGACCGGTGTTCCCTGCGAAGCGGGCGCCATTCTATCAATCTATTCAGCAGTTGCAATACCTTGGCAGAAAATAATTTTGTGCTTCAACTCTTTGAAATCACTGGAAAGAGTGGCCAGCACGTTGCCATCCAGCAACCGCTCGCTCTCAGCCCCAATCTTGAGCCAGAACCCTTCCGCGCCAGGTAGTAGCCCCTGGACTTGACGGGCACTGATATCAAGACTCAGCAGGCGTTGGCGCAGAGCGTCGACATCATCCTGACTTCGCAATCCACCCACCACCAAGCATTCGTCCTGTCGTCGAGCAGGTGCTTGAGCTGCTGTCTCGCGCAGCAGCCGAATCTCCTGCTGGCTTCCCTTGTACAGCGAGAGCGGAGCTATTTCCTTGATACGCAATGGCGCCTCCTGCTGGTGCCACACGTAGTAGACGACATTGAGCACCAGCAACAACAGGAACAACCAACGCATAGGCACCTCAATTCAAGGGGCAGGCCATCGCAAGGCCGACAAAGACCAAGTCGGGAACAACCCGCGCTCCAGGTGCCGAAACTTCCACGAGAGGCGCATCCCCACCGGTGAGGAATATGCTGAATTCGTCACCCCACAAGGCGCGAGCCTGATCAATCTGCGTGCGAGCGAAGCCCTGCAACATCAACACGCATCCGCGCTCTACCGCTTCGACCGTCGAGCGGCCGGGGAGCAGACTGGTCAATGCGCGCTCGGCTGAGGCATCATCGTAGCGAATTCGGCGCGTATGGGTACGTAGCTGGCTGCGCATCAAAGGCATACCCGGACAGATGTACCCGCCTAGATGCTGTCCATCGGCCGCCACGAAATCGGCTTTGGCAGCTGTACCAAAATCCATTACCAAGCAGGCGCCCTTGGCCAGATGAAAAGCACCCACAGCAGCAAGCCAACGGTCCATTCCCAAGCGCTGATGATCTGTGTAGCCATTGCGCACGCCCGCCATTTCAGTGGCCGGATGCGCAGTCTGAACGATCACACCGAAATCACAAGTGATCGCCCTCATCAGCGCATCGGTTTCCTCTTCACTGCGCACGCTGACCATTCTGGCCCCACGAAGATGCACATTAGGCAGTTTTGCTACCTGCGCGATCAAGGCCTGGTCCGAGTCAACGATACCGCCACCCACAATAATGGCGTCATCAGCATGGATCACCCGCCATTTGATAAAGCTGTTACCACAGTCGAGCTCAAGAATCATTCCGCAACCTCAACCCAAGCTCTCCGCCGCTGAAGCTCTTCTCGACGCCGTTGACGTTCATACGCAGACCACCCTGCCCGTCCACACCCAAAACGACACCATCCACCGCATGATTGCCGGCTATCAGCGAGACGCTTCGGCCCTGCCATACATGCGCCTGCTCCCATTCATGCTGGAATCCGAGGAAGCCCTCGCGATGATGACGTGCAAGCACATGCTGTAAATTTCCGTTGAGCCGAGCAACCAGCTGGTTGCGGTCGATAAGTTCGCCCGTCTCACGCCGTATCGAAGTCCATTGCTGATCAACCTGGTTGTTATTCTGCATGTTCACGTTAATACCAATCCCCAGTACCACATGGCAGACATCTGCAGGATCGCCGACCAGCTCGAGCAGAATGCCAGAGATCTTCCGTGGACCGACTAACACGTCATTCGGCCATTTGAGCCCCGCCTCCGCCACCCCAAATTCCTGCAGAGTGCGCATCACGGCAAGTCCGACCACCAGACTTAGACCTTCAAGCTGACGCATGCCGCCTTCGACGCGTATCACCAGGCTGTAGTAAAGGTTTTCAGCGAACGGACTGACCCACTGCCTGCCACGTCGACCACGGCCGGCTTTCTGGCGCTCGGCAATAACGACAAAAGGCGCGGCCTGACCCTGTGCTACACAGCGCAACGCCTCGGCATTGGTGGAGTCGATGATGTCGTGAACCTGAACTGGCCATGCCTCACTTTCGGCGTAGGCCGCAATCGCCGTTGAGTCGAGAAGGCTCAGCGGCGTTGCCAGCTGGTAACCGCGTCCACGCACCTTGTGGATAACCAAATCCAGCTCGGCCTCCAGGTGCTGAAGCTGCTTCCAAACCGCACTGCGGCTTACCCCCATGGATTGCCCTAAAGCCTGGCCGGAATGAAACCGCCCATCCTTAAGGAGATTCAACAACTTCAGCATGCCAGTCTCGACTTGTAATAAGGCAGGCATGATAGCCACGGGTTGCTGGATTGCATAGGGAAAGGGCCGAGCCCAGCCAACACACTCCAGACATGGTAGCTATGAGGCACCGACTTTTGAGGGCAGCGCTGATATTGAAAACACGAAAAAGACAAAACCCCTACCTGCTCGCGCAGATAGGGGTTTTGCGAAATGAATCTTGACGATGACCTACTCTCACATGGGGAAACCCCACACTACCATCGGCGATGCATCGTTTCACTGCTGAGTTCGGGATGGGATCAGGTGGTTCCAATGCTCTATGGTCGTCAAGAAATTCGGTTGCCAGTGCGTCCTTACGGACACCCCAGCCTATTCGGATATGTGATTCTGTGGTTCGTCGCGAACTTTCGGTTCTCTCGTCTTCACCACCACAATTCGGCGCTCACGCTCAAATTGCTTGGGTGTTATATGGTCAAGCCTCACGGGCAATTAGTATGGGTTAGCTCAACGCCTCACAGCGCTTACACACCCCACCTATCAACGTCGTAGTCTTCGACGGCCCTTCAGGGGATTCTAGATCCCAGTGAGATCTCATCTTGAGGCAAGTTTCCCGCTTAGATGCTTTCAGCGGTTATCTCTTCCGAACATAGCTACCCGGCAATGCCACTGGCGTGACAACCGGAACACCAGAGGTTCGTCCACTCCGGTCCTCTCGTACTAGGAGCAGCCCCTCTCAAATCTCAAACGTCCACGGCAGATAGGGACCGAACTGTCTCACGACGTTCTAAACCCAGCTCGCGTACCACTTTAAATGGCGAACAGCCATACCCTTGGGACCGGCTTCAGCCCCAGGATGTGATGAGCCGACATCGAGGTGCCAAACACCGCCGTCGATATGAACTCTTGGGCGGTATCAGCCTGTTATCCCCGGAGTACCTTTTATCCGTTGAGCGATGGCCCTTCCATACAGAACCACCGGATCACTAAGACCTACTTTCGTACCTGCTCGACGTGTCTGTCTCGCAGTCAAGCGCGCTTTTGCCTTTATACTCTACGACCGATTTCCGACCGGTCTGAGCGCACCTTCGTACTCCTCCGTTACTCTTTGGGAGGAGACCGCCCCAGTCAAACTACCCACCATACACTGTCCTCGATCCGGATCACGGACCTGAGTTAGAACCTCAAGGTTGCCAGGGTGGTATTTCAAGGATGGCTCCATGAGAACTGGCGTCCCCACTTCAAAGCCTCCCACCTATCCTACACAAGCAAGCTCAAAGTCCAGTGCAAAGCTATAGTAAAGGTTCACGGGGTCTTTCCGTCTAGCCGCGGATACACTGCATCTTCACAGCGATTTCAATTTCACTGAGTCTCGGGTGGAGACAGCGCCGCCATCGTTACGCCATTCGTGCAGGTCGGAACTTACCCGACAAGGAATTTCGCTACCTTAGGACCGTTATAGTTACGGCCGCCGTTTACCGGGGCTTCGATCAAGAGCTTCGCTTGCGCTAACCCCATCAATTAACCTTCCGGCACCGGGCAGGCGTCACACCCTATACGTCCACTTTCGTGTTTGCAGAGTGCTGTGTTTTTAATAAACAGTCGCAGCGGCCTGGTATCTTCGACCGGCATGGGCTTATGGAGCAAGTCCTTCACCCTCGCCGGCGCACCTTCTCCCGAAGTTACGGTGCCATTTTGCCTAGTTCCTTCACCCGAGTTCTCTCAAGCGCCTTGGTATTCTCTACCTAACCACCTGTGTCGGTTTGGGGTACGGTTCCCAGTTATCTGAAGCTTAGGAGCTTTTCTTGGAAGCATGGCATCAACCACTTCGTCGCCTAAAGGCAACTCGTCATCAGCTCTCGGCCTTGAAATCCCGGATTTGCCTAAGATTTCAGCCTACCACCTTAAACCTGGACAACCAACGCCAGGCTGGCCTAGCCTTCTCCGTCCCTCCATCGCAATAACTGCAAGTACAGGAATATTAACCTGTTTTCCATCGACTACGCTTTTCAGCCTCGCCTTAGGGACCGACTAACCCTGCGTCGATTAACGTTGCGCAGGAAACCTTGGTCTTTCGGCGTGCGAGTTTTTCACTCGCATTGTCGTTACTCATGTCAGCATTCGCACTTCTGATACCTCCAGCAAGCTTCTCAACTCACCTTCACAGGCTTACAGAACGCTCCTCTACCGCATCACCAAAGGTGATACCCGTAGCTTCGGTGCATGGTTTGAGCCCCGTTACATCTTCCGCGCAGGCCGACTCGACTAGTGAGCTATTACGCTTTCTTTAAAGGATGGCTGCTTCTAAGCCAACCTCCTAGCTGTCTAAGCCTTCCCACATCGTTTCCCACTTAACCATGACTTTGGGACCTTAGCTGACGGTCTGGGTTGTTTCCCTTTTCACGACGGACGTTAGCACCCGCCGTGTGTCTCCCATGCTCGGCACTTGCTGGTATTCGGAGTTTGCATCGGTTTGGTAAGTCGGGATGACCCCCTAGCCGAAACAGTGCTCTACCCCCAGCAGTGATACATGAGGCGCTACCTAAATAGCTTTCGAGGAGAACCAGCTATCTCCGAGCTTGATTAGCCTTTCACTCCGATCCACAGGTCATCCGCTAACTTTTCAACGGTAGTCGGTTCGGTCCTCCAGTCAGTGTTACCTAACCTTCAACCTGCCCATGGATAGATCGCCCGGTTTCGGGTCTATACCCAGCGACTAAGCGCCCTATTAAGACTCGCTTTCGCTACGCCTCCCCTATTCGGTTAAGCTCGCCACTGAATATAAGTCGCTGACCCATTATACAAAAGGTACGCAGTCACCTAACAAAGTAGGCTCCCACTGCTTGTACGCATACGGTTTCAGGTTCTATTTCACTCCCCTCTCCGGGGTTCTTTTCGCCTTTCCCTCACGGTACTGGTTCACTATCGGTCAGTCAGTAGTATTTAGCCTTGGAGGATGGTCCCCCCATGTTCAGACAAAGTTTCTCGTGCTCCGTCCTACTCGATTTCATTGAAAAGAGACTTTCGTGTACGGGGCTATCACCCACTATGGCCGCACTTTCCAGAGCGTTCCACTAATCTCAAATCAACTTAAGGGCTGGTCCCCGTTCGCTCGCCACTACTAAGGGAATCTCGGTTGATTTCTATTCCTCAGGGTACTTAGATGTTTCAGTTCCCCTGGTTCGCCTCTTGCACCTATGGATTCAGTACAAGATACCTAGGTTATCCTAGGTGGGTTCCCCCATTCAGAGATCTCTGGATCACAGTCTGTTTGCCGACTCCCCAAAGCTTATCGCAGGCTACCACGTCTTTCATCGCCTCTGACTGCCAAGGCATCCACCGTATGCGCTTCTTCACTTGACCATATAACCCCAAGCAATCTGGTTATACTGTGAAGACGACATTCGCCGAAAATTCGCACGTCGCTCTTTCGAGCAGAACTCACAAATTTTACCTCAGCCTGATTTCCAGCAGTGAAACTGGTCATCAGTCTGTATCTATCACATATCCGAATTTTTAAAGAACGATCTGGCAAAAGCCAGAAATCAACATTCCAACGCGGCGTCAACGCGACGCGCGAATGCTCATTTCTGAGTTCTAACAGTGCTGTACAAAGGTGGTGGAGCCAAGCGGGATCGAACCGCTGACCTCCTGCGTGCAAGGCAGGCGCTCTCCCAGCTGAGCTATGGCCCCGTGTATCTGCTACATCTCGTAGGCCGCACCAAGTAATTGGTAGGTCTGGGCAGATTTGAACTGCCGACCTCACCCTTATCAGGGGTGCGCTCTAACCAACTGAGCTACAGACCTATAACAGGGTCGCGTTACAGCATCGTCTTTTCACAATGAATCAAGCAATTCGTGTGGGAGCTCATCAGCAGGCTGATGTCTTCGATTAAGGAGGTGATCCAGCCGCAGGTTCCCCTACGGCTACCTTGTTACGACTTCACCCCAGTCATGAATCACACCGTGGTAACCGTCCCCCCGAAGGTTAGACTAGCTACTTCTGGTGCAACCCACTCCCATGGTGTGACGGGCGGTGTGTACAAGGCCCGGGAACGTATTCACCGCGACATTCTGATTCGCGATTACTAGCGATTCCGACTTCACGCAGTCGAGTTGCAGACTGCGATCCGGACTACGATCGGTTTTGTGAGATTAGCTCCACCTCGCGGCTTGGCAACCCTCTGTACCGACCATTGTAGCACGTGTGTAGCCCAGGCCGTAAGGGCCATGATGACTTGACGTCATCCCCACCTTCCTCCGGTTTGTCACCGGCAGTCTCCTTAGAGTGCCCACCATGACGTGCTGGTAACTAAGGACAAGGGTTGCGCTCGTTACGGGACTTAACCCAACATCTCACGACACGAGCTGACGACAGCCATGCAGCACCTGTGTCAGAGTTCCCGAAGGCACCAATCCATCTCTGGAAAGTTCTCTGCATGTCAAGGCCTGGTAAGGTTCTTCGCGTTGCTTCGAATTAAACCACATGCTCCACCGCTTGTGCGGGCCCCCGTCAATTCATTTGAGTTTTAACCTTGCGGCCGTACTCCCCAGGCGGTCAACTTAATGCGTTAGCTGCGCCACTAAAATCTCAAGGATTCCAACGGCTAGTTGACATCGTTTACGGCGTGGACTACCAGGGTATCTAATCCTGTTTGCTCCCCACGCTTTCGCACCTCAGTGTCAGTATCAGTCCAGGTGGTCGCCTTCGCCACTGGTGTTCCTTCCTATATCTACGCATTTCACCGCTACACAGGAAATTCCACCACCCTCTACCGTACTCTAGCTTGCCAGTTTTGGATGCAGTTCCCAGGTTGAGCCCGGGGCTTTCACATCCAACTTAACAAACCACCTACGCGCGCTTTACGCCCAGTAATTCCGATTAACGCTTGCACCCTCTGTATTACCGCGGCTGCTGGCACAGAGTTAGCCGGTGCTTATTCTGTCGGTAACGTCAAAATTGCAGAGTATTAATCTACAACCCTTCCTCCCAACTTAAAGTGCTTTACAATCCGAAGACCTTCTTCACACACGCGGCATGGCTGGATCAGGCTTTCGCCCATTGTCCAATATTCCCCACTGCTGCCTCCCGTAGGAGTCTGGACCGTGTCTCAGTTCCAGTGTGACTGATCATCCTCTCAGACCAGTTACGGATCGTCGCCTTGGTGAGCCATTACCTCACCAACTAGCTAATCCGACCTAGGCTCATCTGATAGCGCAAGGCCCGAAGGTCCCCTGCTTTCTCCCGTAGGACGTATGCGGTATTAGCGTTCCTTTCGAAACGTTGTCCCCCACTACCAGGCAGATTCCTAGGCATTACTCACCCGTCCGCCGCTGAATCGAGAAGCAAGCTCCTCTCATCCGCTCGACTTGCATGTGTTAGGCCTGCCGCCAGCGTTCAATCTGAGCCATGATCAAACTCTTCAGCTCAATACTGCTTGGGTTTTTAAGAAACCCTAAACTTGGCTCAGCAATCTCAAATGACTATGTGATTTCTCGCATGGCCACTTGTGATGCTGATAATCTAGGCGACGATCAGTCCATACTCACAAGCACCCACACGAATTGCTTGATTCGATTTGTTAAAGAGCGTTTGGCTAAGAGCGTTTCGTCTCAACCGAGGCCGCGCATTCTACAGCAGCCTTACTTCGTGTCAAGCCTTTATTTTGAAGTTCTTTCCGAGAAACTCGTTTAGCTTCAAACACTTGACTCACTGCGATCGCTCGTAGCGGGAGGCGAATCATACAGCACCAAACGATGCTGTCAACTGCCTTTTTCACCGCTTTCAACCCGAGGATCGAAGCCCTTCGCACCACACCGAACTCGCTTAACTCGTTGATTATCAAGGAGTTTCGCGTTCCGTTTGCTGCGGAAGTGGGGCGCATTATAAGGGGATCTGAACAGCGGTCAAGGCTTAATTTCAAATAAATTCAAATAGTTGAAACAAAGCGGGGTGGCCTACCGGCCACCCCGCTTCTATATAGCTACACAACCACGCGCCATCACTCAGTCTTCAACGTCACTCGAGCAAAGGCCTTCTTGCCAGCCTGGCAAACATGTATGGCTCCCAGGACAAACATAAAGTCCTTCTCAACCACCACGCCATCTACTTTCACCGCGCCACCGCTAAGCAAGTCGCGTGCCTGCGCCGAATTCTTAACAAGACCCGCCCGGTTGAGCACGGCGGCAATCGGCAAGTCGGCGTCCGCAACCACCTCGATCTCCGGCAGATCCTCAGGCAGCTCACCCTCCTTCATTCGATTACCGGCAGCACGGTGAGCATTGGCTGCAGCCTCCTCACCATGGAAACGCGCCACAATTTCTTCGGCGAGCTTGATCTTGATGTCGCGCGGATTCGCCCCCTTCTCCACATCAGCACGGAACGCGTCGATTTCCGCCATCGAGCGGAAGCTCAGCAGCTCGAAGTAGCGCCACATCAGCGTGTCAGGAATCGACACGAGCTTGCTGTACATCACACCCGGCGCTTCCTGGATGCCCACATAATTGCCCAACGACTTGGACATCTTCTTGACGCCATCCAAGCCTTCGAGCAGCGGCATGGTGACGATGTTCTGAGCCTCCTGCCCGTACGCGCGCTGCAACTCGCGCCCCATCAGCAGGTTGAAGCGCTGATCGGTGCCGCCCAGTTCCACATCGGCCTTGAGCGCCACGGAGTCATAACCCTGCACCAGAGGGTAGAGGAACTCATGAATCGCGATCGGCTGCTGGCTGCTGTAACGCTTGTCGAAGTCGTCACGCTCGAGCATGCGCGCCACAGTGTACTGCGAGGCAAGGCGAATGAAATCAGCCGGGGTCAGGGAGTCCATCCAGGTGGAGTTGAAGGCAACCTCGGTCTTGGCCGGGTCGAGGATCTTGAACACCTGCTGCTTATAAGTCTCGGCGTTATCCAATACCTGCTCGCGGGTGAGGGGCGGGCGGGTGGCGCTCTTGCCGCTCGGATCGCCGATCATGCCGGTGAAGTCGCCGATCAGAAAGATCACTTGATGCCCCAGCTCTTGGAACTGGCGCAGCTTGTTGATCAGCACGGTATGCCCCAGGTGCAGGTCGGGCGCAGTCGGATCGAAGCCCGCCTTGATGCGCAATGGCTGGCCGCGCTTGAGTTTCTCGACCAGCTCCGACTCGACCAACACCTCTTCCGCACCGCGCTTGATTAGCGCCAGCTGCTCTTCAACCGACTTCATAGACAGACCCGCAAGGCTCAGATTCAAAGGGGAACAACGATACAAGATCGCCCATCAAATACAAGTTTGACGACCGGATGTGACCTGAAGCAAGGATTGAGGCGTCTACGCGCCCTTGCGCGAAAACGGTTTTGGTTATATTTTATACAGTTATTTCATCTTCATCATGTCATTCATCTATTCCACCGTGTCTTGCAGCGATTTCAGTCACCTTTTTCATTCACTTTTTCAAAGTCACCTCACCTATGACCAACGACACGCCTAAAGCGCCGCCGCTTTATCCGAAGAGCCATCTGTTGGCCGCCAGCGGCATCGCCGCCCTGCTCAGCCTGGCCTTGCTGGTATTTCCCTCCAGCGACGTAGAAGCGAAGAAAACCACCCTCAGCCTCGAGCTCGATACCCCGGCCGAGCAACTCAACGACGAATCCCGGGCTGCCCCCCTGGTGCAATCCACCGAAAACAGCGGATCGCCCTTCGCGCAAATCGAGGGTGACGACAGCAACACCGGACAGGCCGCCGAGCGCGCTCAGCCGGTCGCACAAGAAAAACCTGAAGACAAAGCCCCAGGCCATCGGGAAGTGATCGTAGCCCGTGGCGACACCCTCTCCACACTCTTCGCCAAGGTGGGCCTGCCCGCCAACGCGGTCCACGACGTTCTGGCCAGCGACAAGCAGGCCAAACAGTTCAGTCAGCTCAAACACGGCCAGGTGCTGCAGTTCGAGCTGGACAAAGAGGGTCAACTGACCAGCCTGCACAGCCAGGTCAGCAAGCTCGAGAGCATCCGTCTGAACAAGACCGACAAGGGTTACGCCTTCGCCCGCGAGATCAGCAAACCGGTGGTGCGTACCGCCTACGCCCATGGCGTGATCAAGAGCTCGCTGTCCGCTTCGGCGCAACGCGCCGGGCTGTCCCACAGCATGACCATGGATATGGCCCGCGTGCTCGGCTACGACATCGACTTCGCCCAGGACATCCGCCCAGGTGACGAATTCGATGTGGTCTACGAACAGAAGGTGATGGACGGCAAGGTGGTCGGCACCGGCAATATTCTCTCTGCACGCTTCACCAACCGCGGCAAGACCTACACCGCCGTGCGCTATACCAACAAGCAGGGCAATACCAGTTACTACACCGCCGACGGCAATAGCCTTCGCAAGGCATTCATTCGCACACCAGTCGACTTCGCGCGCATCAGCTCGCGCTTTTCTGCCGGACGCAAGCATCCAATCCTGAACAAGATCCGCGCGCACAAAGGCGTGGACTATGCGGCGCCACGCGGTACGCCCATCAAGGCTGCAGGTGACGGACGCATCGAACTGGCGGGCCGGCGTGGTGGTTACGGCAACACCGTGATCATTGCCCACGGCAACAGCTATAAGACCTTGTACGGTCACATGCAGGGCTTCGCCAAAGGCATCAAGACCGGCAGCAGCGTCAAACAGGGTCAGATCATCGGCTACATCGGCACCACCGGTCTGTCCACTGGGCCGCACCTGCACTATGAGTTCCAGGTCAACGGTGTGCACGTCGATCCGCTGAGCCAGAAAGTGCCGATGGCCGACCCGATCGCCAAGGCCGAGCGTCAGCGATTCCTGCAGCAGAGCCAGCCGCTGGTGGCCCGCATGGATCAGGAAAAAGCCACCTTGCTCGCCGCGAACAAGCGCTGAGATGACGCTTTACCTGGGGGTGATGTCCGGCACCAGTCTCGACGGACTGGACATTGCCTTGATCGAACAGTTGGATCAGCCACGGCTGCTCGCCACCTGCTATCTGCCCATGCCTGCCGATCTTCGCCAGGACTTACTGAGCCTGTGCGCCAGCGGCCCTGACGAAATCGCCCGTGCTGCACTGGCAGAAAATCGCTGGGCCAAGCTGGCTGCACAAGGCATACAGCAGTTACTGAAAGAGCAAGATCTCGCCCCCGAGGCGATCCGCGCCATCGGCAGCCATGGCCAGACCATTCGCCATGAGCCGACCCGAGGCTTCACCGTGCAAATCGGCAACCCGGCCCTGCTCGCCGAGCTGACGAACATTTGCGTGGTCGGCGACTTCCGCCGTCGCGATGTCGCCGCTGGGGGCCAGGGCGCTCCCTTGGTACCGGCCTTCCATGAAGCCTTGTTCGGCCATCTGGGCCAGCGCCTGGCCGTGCTCAACGTGGGTGGCTTCAGCAACCTCAGCCTGATTGCGCAGAACACGCCAGTTCGAGGTTTCGATTGCGGGCCAGGCAATGTCCTGCTCGATGCATGGATCGAGCGCAAACGCGGTGAAGTCTTCGACGCAGATGGCGCTTGGGCAGCCAGCGGCAAGGTACAGAGCGACCTGCTTACCGCGCTGCTGGGCGATACCTTCTTCGCCGGCAGTGGCCCGAAAAGCACAGGACGGGAAGTCTTCAACCTGCCTTGGTTGGACGGTCACCTGGCGCGATTGCCGCACTACCGCGACGAAGACGTGCAAGCGACGCTTCTGGAACTGACCGCACGCAGCATCGTAGACGCGCTGGTTGAAGCCCAGCCGCGCACCGACGCCCTGATGGTCTGCGGAGGCGGTGCGCGCAATGGTGCGCTGATGCAACGCCTGACCGCATTGCTGAACGGCACCATGGTGACCAGCACGCAGGCACAAGGGATCGATCCGGATTGGGTCGAGGCCATGGCGTTTGCATGGCTGGCCCATTGCTGCCTCGAAGGAATTCCGGCCAATCGCCCAAGTGTCACGGCAGCCAGAGGCTTGCGCGTGCTCGGCGCGATCTACCCCGCCTGATCGAAAGAAACGAAAACGCCGCGCACAAGCGCGGCGTTTTCGTGAGTGGCAGCGGACTCAGATCGAGAACGACGATCCGCAGCCGCACGTGGTGGCGGCATTCGGGTTCTTGATCACGAAACGCGAACCCTCCAGCCCTTCCTGGTAATCGACTTCGGCACCGGCCAGGTACTGGAAGCTCATCGGATCGACCACCAGCGACACGCCTTCGCGCTCGACGATGGTGTCGTCCTCGGCCACGTCCTCATCGAAAGTGAAGCCGTACTGGAATCCCGAGCAGCCACCGCCGGTCACGAACACGCGCAGCTTGAGGCGGTCATTGCCCTCTTCGGACACCAGGGTCTTCACCTTGTGCGCAGCACCCTGGGTGAACTCCAGGGCGGTGGGGGTGAAGGTTTCGACGCTCATGTTGGTTCTCCCGGCGTAAGCCGCCATAACACTCGATGACGCGCATTATCCGCTTCTCCGAGAAAATTGGTCAACAATTAGGCATGAGGCGAACGGCAAGCGGCTAGCTCAAGGGCAGCAGCACGCTTCCCTGTGCCACTTATGGCAGCAAGCCGGCGTGGCTCAAGCCCATGCGTTCATCCAGGCCAAACAGGATGTTCAGGTTTTGCACGGCCTGGCCGGAGGCGCCCTTGACCAGGTTGTCGATGACCGACAGGACCACCACCAGATCACCGCCCTGCGGACGATGCACGGCGATTCGGCACACGTTGGCGCCGCGCACGCTGCGGGTTTCAGGGTGGCTGCCCGCCGGCATGACATCGACGAACGGTTCATCGGCATAACGCTTCTCGAACAACGCTTGCAGATCGACCGAAGTGTCGACCACGTTGGCATAGAGCGTCGCGTGAATGCCACGAATCATGGGCGTGAGATGAGGCACGAAGGTCAGCCCGATGTCCTTGCCCGCCGCCAGACGCAGCCCCTGACTGATTTCCGGCAGGTGGCGATGCCCCTTGACCGCATAGGCTTTCATGCTTTCACCCGCTTCGCAGAACAGCGAACCCACCGCAGCACCGCGACCGGCGCCACTGACGCCCGACTTGCAGTCGGCGATCAGGCGCGACGGGTCTGCCAGTCCGGCTTCGAGCAGCGGCAGGAAACCAAGCTGGGTCGCGGTCGGGTAGCAGCCCGGAACGGCGATCAGGCGCGCCTGGCGGATCTTGTCGCGGTTGACTTCGGGCAGCCCGTAGACCGCTTCCCCCAACAACTGCGGCGCGCCATGGGGCTGGCCATACCACTTGCCCCATTGCTCGGCATCCTGCAGACGGAAGTCCGCAGACAGGTCGATGACCCGAGTGCCGGCCGCCAGCAACTCACCGGCCAGCGCGTGGGCAACACCGTGAGGGGTGGCGAAGAACACCACATCGCAGGCGCCCAGGGTTTTGCTGTCCGGCACGCTGAACTGCAGGCCGTCATAGTGGCCGCGCAGGTTCGGGTACATGTCGGCCACCGCCACACCGGCCTCGGAACGCGAGGTGATGACCGCCACCTCGGCCTGGGGGTGCTGTGCCAGCAGGCGCAACAGTTCGACACCGGTGTAGCCCGTGCCGCCGACGATACCGACCTTGATCATAATGCTTGCCCCTCATCAACGAGACCACTGGAAAGCGCACGATGATAGGGTGACGTGGCGCCTGTAACAACTCTTGGCTAGCCCATGGCAGTACCGGGCCACTACTCTCTGACCACCGTGAAAACCTGAAGGAACACCCCATGCTCTATCTCTGGATCAAGGCCCTGCACATCGTCAGCGTGGTCTGCTGGTTCGCTGGCCTTTTCTACTTGCCGCGCCTGTTCGTCTACCACGCACAAAGCCAGGACAGCATCAGCCAGGAACGCTTCGTCACCATGGAGCGCAAGCTGTACCGCGGCATCATGAATCCGGCCATGATCGCCACCTACGTGTTTGGCCTGTGGATGCTCTATCTGACGCCGGGGTGGCTGAGCCAGGGCTGGCTGCACGCCAAGCTGACACTGGTGCTGCTGCTCACCGGCTACCATCACATGTGCGGCGCGCAGCGCAAACGCTTCGCTGCCGGGCAGAACACCCGTAGCCATGTGTACTACCGCTGGTTCAACGAAGTGCCTGTGCTTTTCCTGCTGGCCATCGTCATCCTGGTGGTCGTGAAACCGTTCTAGGCCTCACCTGAGCGAAGGAGTCTCGCCATGTCCCTGCCCAAGGTTCTCCAGCAGCGCCTGCGCTTGCCAGCGGTCGCAGCGCCAATGTTTCTCATCTCCAATCCACAGTTGGTGCTGGCATGTTGTGCCGAGGGCGTGGTGGGCAGCTTTCCGGCGCTGAATCAGCGTGACAGTGCCGGGTTCAAGGCATGGCTGGAAGAGATCGAGACGGGGCTGGCGCAACTGCACGCCCCTGCACCCTACGCGGTCAACCTGATCGTGCACCCGAGCAATCCTCGCCTGCAGGCAGATCTGGCGCTGTGCGTTGAGCACCGGGTGCCGATTGTGATCACCAGTCTCGGCGCAGCCAAGGAGGTGGTGGATGCCGTGCACAGCTATGGCGGGGTGGTCTTCCACGATGTCACCACCCGCCGGCATGCGGAAAAGGCCGCCGAGGCCGGTGTAGATGGTTTGATCGCTGTGGCAGCCGGCGCTGGAGGGCATGCGGGAACCTGGAGTCCCTTCGCGCTGGTCGCCGAGATTCGCCAGTTCTTCGACAAGACCCTGCTGCTGGCGGGTTGCATCAATCATGGCCACGAGATCCTCGCCGCCCGCCTGCTGGGCGCCGACCTCGCGTACATCGGCACACGCTTCATCGCCACCGCCGAAAGCCATGCCCAAGCGGCATATAAACGGATGCTGCTGGATGCCCACGCAGCAGACATCGTGCACACCCCTGCCGTTTCGGGCGTACCCGCCAGCTTTCTGCGCCAAAGCCTGGAGCAGGCCGGCTACGACATGACCGCGCTCAAGTCCACAGCCGAGGCGACCCGGCTCAAACCGATGGATGAAGAAGCCAAGGCTTGGAAAACCGTGTGGTCCGCGGGACAAGGCGTCGGCGCAATCGACGACCTGCCATCCGCTGCAACGCTGATCGAACGACTGCGCCAAGAGTACCTGAGCGCTCTTTCCAAAGGCCCCGACCTGGCGCTCTGAGACCTGCGCAAAAGCCAACAAGTCGGCCAACCACGCTGTACACTAGGGCCCCTCTTCAGCCGCCAGGAGCCTTGCATGACCCGTTACGCCATGATCACCGGAGCTTCCAGCGGCCTGGGACTGGCCCTGGCGGAGGCCCTGGCGCGCCGCGGGCGCAATCTGATCCTGGTGGCACGGCATCGCGAGACGCTGGAGCCCATCGCCATGGAGTTGAACCAGCGCTTCGGCGTCGAGGTGTTGCTGCGTGCGTGCGATCTCAGCCAGCCATTGCGCCTGTCGGGCTTCGTACTGGAACTCGAGGAGGGCGAGCGGCGCATCGACCTGCTAGTCAATTGCGCCGGGCAGCGCACCTACGGCCCCTTCCTGGCTCATGAATGGGCCGACGAGCAGGACCTACTGGAAGTCAACGTCCTGGCCCTCACCCGCCTGTGTCATGCGATCGGCAACCTGATGGCGGTTCAGGGCGGCGGCCAGATCCTCAATGTCGCCTCGCTGGCCGGTGTCGCGCCTGGGCCCTGGATGGCGTGCTACAGCGCCAGCAAGGCCTACGTGCTGAGCTTTTCGCAGGCCCTGCGCGAAGAACTGCGGCGCACCGGAATAAAAGTCTCGATACTGTGCCCCGGACCGATCCGCTCGGCGCGCCGACGCATCCCACGGCTCGAGGGCAGCACCCGCTGCCTGAGCCCAGAGGAAGTGGCGCTGCACACCGTGCGCGCGCTGGACCGCAATCGCGCGCTGATCATGCCGGGCCGGCGCAATCGCTGGCTCGCCTTCGCCCCTCGGCTGCTGCCGCGCTGGCTCAGCCGCAAGCTGGCGGGAATGATCCATCGTCGCTACTGCCCGATCGAAGCCGAGTAGGCCCTGTCCGAGCGACGCCGCGCTCAGTACACTGCGCTTCGACCCTCACCAAGGAGCAAGTGAAGTGGACGATCTATTCCTCAAGATCATCAACCGGGAAATCCCGGCGGATATCATTTATGAAGACGACCAGATCCTGGCGTTCAAGGACATCGCACCTGCGGCCCCGGTGCACTTTCTGGTCATTCCGAAAAAACACATCCCCACGCTGAATCACCTCACCGAAGAGGACAAGGCCCTGGCCGGGCACATCCTGTTCACCGCACAGCGCCTGGCGGTCGAGCAAGGTTGCGAGGAGGGCTTTCGGGTGGTGATGAACTGCAACCCGCAAGGCGGGCAGACGGTCTATCACATCCATATGCATGTGCTCGGGCAGCGCCAGATGAACTGGCCGCCGGGCTGACTCAAGGCAAGCCCCGCCCTGGGGATTGCGGTAGACTGTTGGGCACCACTTCAGCGGAGGTGCCCGATGGCTACCGAACGTCACTATTCGCCGCTCGACCGCTTGTTGCTGCAGGCCGATACCGCCATGCGCACCTTGCTGCCCTTCAGCGGCCAACCTTCCCGCCCCTCGCCTGCCATCATCCAGCCGGATGCCGAGCTGGACGACTCGCAAACGCGCCACATCGCCGGCCTCATGCGCATCAACCATACCGGTGAGGTGTGCGCCCAGGCGCTGTACCAGGGTCAGGCCCTGACCGCCAAACTGCCACAGGTTCGCAAGGCCATGGAGCATGCAGCCGAGGAAGAAATCGACCACCTGGCCTGGTGCGAGCAGCGTATTCGCCAACTGGGCAGTCATCCCAGCGTCCTCAACCCACTGTTCTACGGCATGTCGTTCGGCATCGGCGCGCTGGCCGGGCTGGTGAGCGACAAAGTCAGCCTGGGTTTCGTCGCGGCCACCGAGCAGCAGGTATGCAAGCACCTGGACGAGCACCTGGAGCAGCTTCCGGAGCAGGACGAAAAGTCGCGCGCCATTCTCGAACAGATGCGCGTCGATGAAGAACACCACGCCGAATCGGCTCTGCAGGCCGGCGGCTATCGCTTCCCTGCTCCGGTGAGGTTCGGCATGAGCGTGCTGGCCAAGGTGATGACCAAGAGCACTTACCGAATCTAGGAAACACGATGACCGAGCGCTTCGATGCCAAGGACCTGGCCAATGCCGTAAGCGCTGGCATCCTGCAACCTGGCCAGGATCGAGCCCTGCTCGAGTTCCTGCGCCGTCGACCGCAGCAGCAGGGCCAGTTCCAGTTGGCCAATGTCGCTTTCTACTTCGGTGGCCTGCTGATCATGGGCGCCATGGGCTGGCTGCTGACCGAAGCCTGGATGCGCATTGGCGACTGGGCGCTGCTGGCAGTGGCCGGACTCTACATTGCTGTCCTCACTGGATTCGCGCTCACCTTGCAACGTCGCGAGCAGATCGTCCCCGCTGGGGTGCTGGCGGCGGTCGCCGTGAGCATCGTGCCCCTGGCCGTGTTCGCGGTGGAACTGCTGATCGGCTGGTGGCCCATGGGTGAGGCGCAGGGCGAGTACCACACCTACTACACCTATGTGCAGGCCAGTTGGCTGTGGATGGAAGCGGCCACGGTGCTGGCCGGGCTGCTGATGTTGCGCCTGGTACCCTTCCCGTTCATCGTCATGCCGATCGCCTTGGCGCTGTGGTTCATGTCGATGGATCTGAGCGAATGGCTCTACGGCGATGCTTTGACCTGGGCGCAACGAGAACAGGTGTCGGTGTGGTTCGGGCTCGCTGTGCTGGTGGCGTTCGTGGTGATCGACGGGCGAACTCGACGCGATTACGCCGAGTGGGGTTACCTGGCAGGACTTCTGGCTTTGTGGTGTGGCCTGACGTCGATGAACAGCGACAGCGAGGTGAGCAAGGCCCTGTATTGCCTGATCAACCTGGCGTTGATGGGCTTCGCGGTGCTGCTGCGCCGTCCGGTCTTCATGGTCTTCGGCGCACTGGGTGTGGCCGCGTACCTGGGCTACCTGTCTTACGAAGTGTTCGCCGACTCACTGCTGTTCCCAGTGGTGTTGACGCTGATCGGACTGGCAGCCATCGGCTTGGGCCTGGCCTACCAGAAACGCCAGGAACAATTGAGCGCAGCAGTACGGGCCCGCTTGCCACATTGGCTGCTACAGGCAATGCCTGCGCTGCGCGACTGAAAAACGGGCACCTGGCTCAACCCAGTTCGACGATCTCGTAACCGTGGGTGATTTCAACGCCAGCGCGGTCGAGCATGATCGAGGCCGAGCAGTACTTCTCGGCCGACAACTCAACGGCCCGCTTGACCTGTGCTTCCTTCAGGCCTCGACCTTTGACCACGAATTGCAGATGAATCTTGGTGAAGACCTTCGGGTCCTCGCCAGCGCGCTCGGCCTCCAGGAAAGCCTCGCAACTTTCAACGGCCTGCCGGGACTTCTTCAGGATGCTGACCACATCGAAACTGCTGCAGCCGCCGAGACCCAGCAGCAGCATTTCCATCGGCCGAACGCCCAGGTTGCGACCGCCCGCTTCGGGAGGACCGTCCATGACCACGACATGCCCACTCCCCGACTCACCGAGGAACATGGCCTCACCGGCCCACTGGATGCGTGCCTTCATCTATACGGACTCCTGACTGTGGAAAAGGCCGTCAGCTTAGACCTTGTGACGTATTCGGAAAAGCTCAAGAAGTTGGCGGTTGATGCCGATAAGTCAGAAGCGTCTGATAAGCTGGCGCCAAATCACTGGCGCACATGCCAGCTCCCTCCTAGCAAGAGCCTCTGCGTACCTTGAACAGGATTTCGTGATGGTAGCTTCAACCCTTCCGGGCAAGATCAAGAATATCGACAAGCTGCTGGTGCACTGCCAACGCCGCCGCTATGCCGCCAAGAGCAACATCATCTGCGCGGGCGACCGGGCACAGACCCTGTCGTATATCGTGAAGGGCTCGGTGACCATCCTGATCGAGGATGACGAAGGCCACGAAATGATCATCGCCTACCTCAACAGTGGCGACTTTTTCGGCGAACTGGGCCTGTTCGAGCCGGACGGGCCGCAGCAGCAGCGCAGCGCTTGGGTCCGCGCCAAGACCGAATGCGAGGTCGCCGAAATCAGCTACGAAAAATTCCGCGAACTGGCCCGTCACGACCCGGACATCCTCTACGCCCTTGGCAGCCAGATGGCCCAGCGCCTTCGTAACACCACACGTAAAGTCGGCGACCTGGCGTTCTTCGACGTTACCGGCCGGGTGGCTCGCTGCCTGCTCGATCTGTGCAAGCAGCCGGACGCCATGACCCATCCTGATGGCATGCAGATCAAGATCACCCGTCAGGAAATCGGGCGGATCGTCGGCTGCTCGCGAGAGATGGTCGGCCGCGTCCTCAAGGACCTGGAAGAACGCAGCCTGGTGCACGTCAAAGGCAAGACCATGGTGGTCTTCGGCACCCGTTAATCCTTGGGCAGTGCGCCGAGTACCTCGGCGTACACCTTGGACAGGCGCTCGAACCAAGGCGCCGCCGGCGCCACTTCGTGCAGCGCGATATGGCTGTCGGCGCGGCAGCGCTGCTCAAGTGCGCAGCACTCATTGAAGCGATTGACCGCAGCCACCATCGATTCGCGCTCGTTGTCCAACAGCAGTGCACCGTGAACCAGCACTACCGGCCGCTTGCCGCCCAGTCCCTGGCGCCAGCGTTGAGCGGTCCCGACCAGCTTGCGGCCTTCGAGATTGACGTTGTAACGCCCGTCGCAGAAGGCGCCGTCGATCTCGCCGACCGACGCCACCCCACCCCACTCACGCAGTACCTCGCACAGGGGCAGGCACAGCCGCTCGTAGGCCTTCTCGATACGCCCATGATCGCCCTCGCTTCGCGGCGCCATGTAAACCAGCGCTACGTTGACCGTGGCGTGAGATTGCGGCACCGGCTCGCCCCCTGTTTCGCGCAGCAGCACCGGCCAGCCGGCGATCGCCAACTCCGCGCACGCCATTTCGAAGTGCTCGAGACGGCTCATGCGGCGCGGCATGACCAGTGCGTGGTCGGTAGGTCGCCAGAACAGCACACCGGACTCGCGTTCGCCACGGCAGACGGCAGCAAGCAGATCCTGCTCGGCATGCAGACCTTGTTCGACAGTAAGGGCCAGGGGTTGCTCGGTCATGGTGTACCTTCGAGAATGTGGGGCCTTGGCGCAGGTGAATCCGCATCCAAAGGCCGCAAGCAAACACAAAAAAGCCGGCATCGCGCCGGCTTCGTTGCGTTCAGTCCAGCGACTGAACGGTTTTCTTCACCTGGTCAGGGAAAAACAGCCGCTGCAGTTCCAGGCCCGGTTGCTCGGCGCGCATGAACGCTTCGCCGACCAGGAAGGAATACACCTCGTTGATTTCCATCAGTTCCACGTCGGCGCGGTTGAGGATGCCGCTCTCGGTGATGGCCAAACGGTCGCGGGGAATGCGGGGCAGCAGGTCCAGCGTGGTGTCCAAGCTGACCTCGAAGGTGTGCAGGTTACGGTTGTTGACCCCCACCAGCGGCGTATCCAGGGTTTTCAGCGCCCGCTCCAGCTCGTCGCCATCATGGACTTCCACCAGCACGTCGAGGCCGACGTCTTTGGCCGTGGCGGCAAGCTCGGCCATCTTCACGTCGTCCAGCGCCGAGACGATCAGCAGTACACAGTCGGCGCCCAAGGCTCGGGCTTCGACGATCTGATAGGGGTCGACCATGAAGTCTTTGCGAATCACCGGCAGCGACACCGCCGCCCGGGCCTGTTGCAAGTACTGGTCGGCGCCTTGAAAGTAGTCCACATCGGTGAGCACCGACAGGCAGGTGGCCCCGCCCTTCTCATAGCTCACGGCAATGTCCGCGGGCTCGAAGAGCTCGCGAATCACACCCTTGCTCGGCGACGCCTTCTTGATCTCGGCGATGACCGCCGGCTGCTTGGCCCGGGCCTGCTTGATCAAGGCATCGGCAAAGCCACGCGGGGCATCGGCCGCCTTTGCCAGTCGCTCCAGTTCAGCCAGGCTGACGCGAGCACTGCGCTCGGCCACTTCCTGGAATTTGCGGACGATGATCCGCTCCAGCACCGTCGGTACGCTCATGCTCCGTTCTCCTGCTTGAATACCGCGGTAAAGGCGCCCAGTTCCTGGAGTTTTTCCCAGGCAAGGCCGGTGTGCAGCACATCGTGGGCCAGTTCGACGCCCGACTTCAGGCTCATGGCATGGTCGGCGGCATACAGCGCGGCGCCCGCGTTGAGCACGATCATCTCAGCGGCCTTCTGGCCATTCTCGGTCTTGCGCCGGCCCAGCGCGTCGCGGATCAGCGCCAGCGACGCCTGCGGATCTTCGACCGCCAGCCCATGCAGGCTCTGGCTTTTCATGCCGAGGTCTTCAGGCTCGACCCAGTATTCGCTGATCTCGCCGTTCTTGAGTTCGGCCACGAAGGTCGGCGCGGCCAGACTGAACTCGTCCAGGCCATCCTTGGAGTGCACCACCAGCACGTGCTTGCTGCCCAGTCGCTGCAGCACCTCGGCCAGCGGGCGGCACAGCGCCTGGGTGAACACCCCCACCACCTGATGCTTCACCCCGGCCGGATTCGTAAGCGGGCCGAGCATGTTGAACAGGGTGCGCAGGCTAAGGTCGCGGCGCGGGCCGGCGGCGTGCTTCATGGCGCTGTGGTGAGTCTGGGCAAACATGAAGCCGATGCCCAGGCTGTCGATGCAGCGCGCGACCTGGACCGGCGTCAGGTTCAGGTAGATGCCGGCCGCTTCCAGCAAGTCGGCGCTGCCGCTCTTGCCGGACACCGCGCGGTTGCCGTGCTTGGCCACCGGGCAACCAGCGGCCGCGAGCACGAAAGCCGAGGCCGTGGATACGTTGAAGATATTGGCGCCATCGCCACCGGTGCCGACGATGTCGACCACGCCGTCGAGGCTCTGCAGTTCGACCTTCTCGGCCAGCTCGCGCATGACCGACACGGCACCGACGATCTCATCGATGCTCTCGCTCTTCATGCGCATGCCCATGAGGAAGGCGCCGATCTGCGCCTCGCTGCATTGGCCAGTCATGATCTGGCGCATGACATCGCGCATCTCGTCGGTGGTGAGGTCGAGGTGGCCAACGATGCGACTCAGCGCGTTCTTGATATCCATGTCGTTCCTTAACGGCGGCCGCCGGTCTGCTTGAGGAAATTGGCGAACAGCTCGTGGCCCTGTTCGGTGAGGATTGACTCCGGATGGAACTGTACGCCTTCGATGTTCAGGGTCTTGTGACGCAGGCCCATGATTTCGTCGACCGAGCCATCTTCGTGCGCCGTCCAGGCGGTGACTTCCAGGCAGTCCGGCAGGGTATCGCGCTTGACCACCAGCGAGTGATAGCGGGTCACGGTCAGGGGGTTGTTCAATCCGGCGAACACACCCAGGTCACGGTGCAACACCGGACTGGTCTTGCCATGCATCACCTGGCGCGCGCGCACCACCTCGCCCCCATAGGCCTGGCCGATGGACTGGTGCCCCAGGCACACGCCGAGGATCGGCAGTTTGCCGGCAAAATGCAGGATGGCTTCGATGGACACCCCAGCCTCGCTCGGCGTGCAGGGGCCGGGAGACACGACGATGCGTTCCGGATTCAAGGCTTCGATCTGGGCGATGGTCATTTCATCGTTGCGAATGACCTTGACCTCGGCACCCAACTCGCCAAGGTACTGCACCACGTTGTAGGTAAAGGAATCGTAGTTGTCGATCATCAGTAACATCGGGGCAACCTCTTGAACTTACTGACTGTACTTTCGGACCTGCCTGCGTCGTTCATGGGCGCGGCGATACCGCGACGGCGATGTGGAACGGCAGGAGGCAAACGGGACGGGCCGGGCAAGGCCGGCAGGGGAAAGTGTCAGGCGCGCCAACGCCAACGGGCGTGAGCCTTGATAACGCGCATCAGGAGTTTGCTGACGATCAACACGGAGTAGTTCTCGCTCATACGTCCCGGCACAGTAGCCTACCGCGACAACGGGCGCAATACGCGGCAAACCCCGGCAAACGCAGAGGCCTGGAACCTACCGGCGGTTTTTTTGCTAAGGTCTGCGAGCTGCTCCTCAAAACAACAACGAAACGGAATTTCATCCATGCGCCAGCCGCCGTTCCTGCGTACTACCCTGTGCCTGCTCAGCCTGGTCTGCAGCCAGGCCATGGCAGCGCCCTCCCCTTATTCTTCCCTATTGGTTTTCGGCGACAGCCTCAGCGATGCGGGACAGTTCCCGGACCTGACCGGCAGCGCGCAGGGCCTGCGCTTCACCAATCGCCAGGGCAATGGCGACTACGCGCCCGTGTCACCGATGATCCTCGGCACCAAACTAGGCTTTTCCGCCACGTCATTGGGGCCTTCGACTTCGCTGAGCAACCTGCTGCAAGGTCGGCCCGACGGCAATAACTGGGCGGTCGGCGGCTACACCACGCAGCAAGTCCTCGACTCGATCACCGGAACCTCCCAGGCAGTGATTCCGCCCGGGCGCCTGGGCGCCGGCCTGGTGCTGCGCGAGCGTCCCGGCTATCTGGCCGGCGGACTGCGAGCCGACCCCAACGCGCTGTACTACCTCACCGGCGGCGGCAACGATTTTCTCCAAGGCCTGGTGAACAGCCCCGCCAGCGCCGCCGCAGCCGGTGCCCGCCTGGCGGCCAGCGCCCAGGCCCTGCAGCAGGGTGGCGCGCGCTACATCATGGTCTGGCTGCTGCCGGACCTTGGCCAGACGCCGAACTTCAGCGGCACGCCGCAGCAAGCGCCGCTGTCGCAGCTTTCAGGCGTGTTCAATCAGTCGTTGCTCGGCCAACTGCGCCAGGTGGACGCCGAAGTCATCCCGCTGAACATTCCCACGCTGCTCGGCGAAGCGCTGCGCAGCCCGGCGCAATTCGGCCTGGCCGCCGACCAGAACCTGGTCGGCACCTGCTACAGCGGTGACGGCTGCACCGCCAATCCGGTGTACGGCGTGAACGGCAGCAATCCCGATCCCTCACGGCTGCTGTTCAACGATTCGGTACACCCAACCATCGCCGGTCAGCAATTGATCGCTGACTACGCTTATTCCATTCTCGCTGCGCCCTGGGAGCTGACACTGCTGCCAGAAATGGCTCACGCCAGCCTGCGCGCACATCAGGACGAACTGCGCACTCAATGGCGCTCGCCCTGGCAGCCGGTCGGCCAGTGGCAGGCGTTCATCGCCACCGGTGCCCAGGACCTGGATTTCGGCAGCCAGCGTAGCGCCGCCAGCGGCGACGGGCGCGGCTACAACCTGACCCTGGGCGGCAGCTACCGGCTCGACGACGCTTGGCGCGTAGGCATTGCAGCGGGCGCCTATCGGCAGAAGCTTGAAGCAGGGCCACGGGATTCGGACTACGCGCTCGACAGTTACCTGGCCAGCGCCTTCGCCCAGTTCCGTCAGAACCGCTGGTGGGCCGATGCAGCGCTGACCGCCGGGCACTTGAACTACGACAATCTCAAGCGCAACTTCGCCCTCGGCGCAGGCGAGCGTAGCGAGAAAGGCAGTACCGACGGCGAGGCCTGGGCGCTCAGCGGCCGACTGGGCTACAACCTGGCGACCGACGACAGCGCCTGGCAGTTGGCGCCATTCATCAGCGCGGATTACGCGCGGGTGAAGGTGGACGGCTACGACGAGAAAAGCGGACGTTCGACGGCGCTGGGCTTCGACGACCAGGACCGCACGTCACGGCGACTGGGGGCAGGCGTGCTGGGCAGTGTGCAGGTGATGGCTAATACGCGGTTGTTCGCCGAGGTGGCACGCGAGCACGAGTTCGAAGACGACCGCCAGGACCTGACCCTGCACCTGACCAGCCTTCCAGCCAACGACTTCACCCTCGCCGGGTACACGCCCCACAGCAACCTGACGCGGGCGAGCCTGGGCATCAGCCACGAGCTGGTGCCGGGGGTGAAGCTGGCGGGGAACTACAACTGGCGCAAGAGCGACGAACTGCGCCAACAAGGAGTGAGCGTGGGCGTAAGCGTGGACTTCTAACGCTTCAAGTCGGCGCAAGGCCGCTCCTGCAGACAGACTGATCGTCTTGCAGGCGCGGCCTGAGCGTCATACTGTTCACTTAAAGAATGCTGATACCGCTTCGCGGCCCTTTCGCGACACAAGGCCGCTCCCACAATGTCCGCGCAAACCCTGAAACAGGGGGCTGTACGGACCCTGTGGGAGCGGCCTTGCGCCGCGATGGGCTGCGTAGCAGCCCCAATTTCAGCAATACAGATCTTAAGTGAACAGCATTACGGCCTGAGCGGGGCTGCGCAGCAGCCCCGATGCGCAGGGTTCACTTGAACGTGGTCTGCTCGGCCAGCGCCACCGCGCGGAACATGGCGCGGCGCTTGTTGATGGTTTCTTCCCACTCCAGCGCCGGCACCGAGTCGGCGACGATGCCGCCACCGGCCTGTACGTGCAGTTCGCCGTCCTTGATCACCGCCGTGCGAATGGCGATGGCGGTATCCATATTGCCGTTCCAGGCGAAATAGCCCACCGCGCCACCGTAGACGCCGCGCTTGACCGGCTCCAGTTCGTCGATGATTTCCATGGCGCGGATTTTCGGCGCACCCGACAAGGTGCCGGCCGGCAGGATCGCACGCAAGGCATCCATCGCCGTGAGGCCCTCGGCGAGTTCGCCGGTGACGTTGGAGACGATGTGCATTACGTTGGAGTAGCGTTCGATCACCATCTTCTCGGTCAGGCGCACGCTGCCGGTGGACGACACCCGCCCCACGTCATTGCGCCCCAGGTCGATCAGCATCAGGTGCTCGGCGATTTCCTTGTCGTCCGACAGCAAGTCGTCTTCCAGCGCCCGGTCCGCTTCCTCGGTGGCACCGCGCGGGCGGGTGCCCGCGATGGGACGCACCGTGACCAGATTGTCCTCGACCCGCACCAGCACTTCCGGCGAACTGCCGACCACGTGGAAGTCGCCGAAATTGAAGAAGTACATGTAGGGCGTCGGGTTGAAGCAGCGCAGCGCACGGTACAAGTCGATGGGCGCAGCCTTGAAATCGATGGACATGCGCTGCGACGGCACCACCTGCATGCAGTCGCCGGCCAGGATGTACTCCTTGATCCGGCCCACGGCCTTCTCGTAATCGTCGCGGGTGTAGCTGGAGCGGAACGCCGGTTCTGCGGGCATCGGGCCGCCGAGATCCAGGCCGCGGCGTGGGGTGATCGGCTGGCGCAACGTGTCGAGCAACCCGGCCAGCCGCGCCTGGCCCTGCTCGAAGGCCTGCGTGTCCTGCGGATCGACCAGCACGATGGCGTGCATCTTGCCGGCCAGGTTATCGAACACCACCACCGCGTCGGACACCATCAGCAGAATGTCCGGCACGCCCAGTGGATCAGGATTCGGGCTGGCTCCCAGGCGTTTCTCGACGTAGCGCACGCAGTCATAGCCGAAGTAGCCGACCAGACCGCCGTTGAAGCGCGGCAGACCGGCGATGTCGGCGACCTTGTAGCGCTGCTTGAACGACTCGACGAAGGCCAACGGATCCTCGACCTCATGGCTTTCCACTTCGACCCCGTCTTCCAGGATGCTCACCCGGTAGCCGTGAACCCGCAGCACCGTGCGCGACGGCAGGCCGATCATCGAATAACGGCCCCACTTCTCACCGCCCTGCACGGACTCGAGCAAGTAGGTGTTGGGCTGGTCGGCCAGCTTGAGGTAGATCGACAGCGGTGTGTCGAAGTCGGCCAGGGTTTCACAGGCCAGGGGAATGCGGTTGTAGCCGGCAGCGGCCAGGCGCAGGAATTCTTCGCGGGTCATGGGTAGCCTCGGGGCAAGCAGCAATGGGGTCGGACGAGCGGACGAGCCGGCAGGCGCCGGCGGGCAGGAGTCAGGCGCGCCAGCGCCAGCGGGCCAGGGCCTTGATGACTTTCATCCAGAATTTGCCGGTGACACCCACAGTGCGATCTCTGTCTTTGGAGGCGTGAAGGTTTGCCCACGTTATCCCAGTGTCGGTGACGACGCAACCGGGCAACAGCAGACGCAAATCATCCAGTACCAGGCTTGGCGATTCCTCTTCGATCGGCCGCCCGTGGTTGTAGCCGTAGGTCAAGCCGACGCTCTTGACCCCCGCTGCCGTGGCCGCCAGCACATCGTTGCGCGAGTCGCCGACGAACAACGCGTGCTCCGGTGCGATGCCCGCCATCTGCATGACGAACAGCAGCGCGGCCGGGTCGGGTTTCTTCTGAGGCAGGGTGTCGCCGCCGATGATCCAGCGGAAGTAGCGACCGATCTTCATCTGGTCGAGCAAGGGCGCGACGAAGCGTTCGGGCTTGTTGGTGATCAGCGCCATCTCCACACCCTGCTTGTGCAGCCAGCGCAGGGTGTCGCGCACGCCGGGATAGACCACCGTCAGCTCATGGCTTTCGCCATAGGCTTGCATGAACAACGCCAAGCCTCGCTCGGCCAGTTCGGGGTCCACGTCGGCATGCTCGAGACTGCCGGCCAGGGCGCGGCGTACCAGCACCTCGGCGCCATTGCCGACCCACTGACGCACGGCCTCGAGGCCCGCAGGCGGGCGACCCAGGGCCACCAGCATGTGGTCGACGGCGGCAGCCAGGTCCGGCACCGAGTCGATCAGGGTGCCGTCCAGGTCGAACATGACCAGCTTGGGCAGCGTCCCCGGGAACAACTGCTCGAAGCCGCTCATGAGCGCGCCTGGGCGAGCTCGGCATGCATCTTGGCGATGACTTCGGCGTAATCCGGCGCGTTGAAGATCGCCGATCCGGCGACGAAGGTGTCGGCGCCTGCGGCGGCGATCTCACGGATATTTCCGACATTGACCCCGCCATCGATCTCCAGGCGGATATCACGGCCGCTGGCGTCGATCAGCGCGCGTGCTTCGCGCAGTTTGTCGAGGGTGCCGGGAATGAACTTCTGTCCACCAAAACCTGGGTTGACGCTCATCAGCAGGACCATGTCGACTTTGTCCATCACATACTTGAGCACGTCCAAACCAGTGGCCGGGTTGAACACCAGGCCGGCCTTGCAACCGCCGTCACGGATCAGTTGCAGCGAACGGTCGATGTGCTGGGTCGCTTCGGGATGGAAGGTGATGAAGGTGGCACCGGCCTCGATGAAATCGCCGATGATGCGATCGACCGGGCTGACCATCAGGTGCACGTCGATGGGTGCGGTCACGCCGTACTTGCGCAGCGCGCTGCAGACCATTGGGCCGATGGTCAGGTTGGGCACGTAGTGGTTGTCCATGACATCGAAGTGGACGATGTCGGCCCCTGCGGCCAGAACCTTGTCCACGTCCTCGCCCAGGCGGGCGAAGTCGGCGGAAAGAATGGAGGGGGCAATAGCGTAGGGCTGCATGGCGCACCTGTTGGCAGAATCACGGTGGCGCGCATTGTAACTCAGGCGAATGGATCGGGGCTGATTGGTATCAAAACCGCAGTTGCCTGTACCGGCCTCATCGCGGGACGAGCCCGCTCCCACAGGGATCCCACTGTTCATGAGTGCAGTGCTCTACCTGTGGAGCGGGCTTGCCCCGCGACAAGGCCGACACAGCCGTCGCAGAGTCAGCCAGGTTGCTGGGTCCGCAGCTTCTCGCTGCGCCCGCGCAGCCACTCCAGGGTCAGCAGCAACACTACCGAAAAACCGATCAGCAGCGTCGCAGCGGCGGCGATGGTCGGGCTGAGGTTCTCGCGAATGCCGCTGAACATCTGGCGCGGCAGGGTGGCCTGCTCGGGACCGGCGAGGAACAGCGTCACCACCACTTCATCGAACGACGTGGCGAAGGCGAACAGCGCCCCGGAAATCACCCCGGGCGCGATCAGCGGCAGGGTCACCCGACGGAACGCCAGCAGCGGCGAGGCGCCCAGGCTGGCCGCCGCGCGAACCAAGTTGTAGTTGAACCCCTGAAGCGTCGCGGACACGGTGATGATCACGAACGGCACACCCAGCACCGCGTGCACCAGGATCAGCGAGAGGAAACTGTTGCCCAGCCCCAGCGGCGCGAAGAACAGGTAGCTGGCCACCCCGATGATCACCACAGGCACCACCATTGGCGAAATCACCAGCGCCATCACCAGCGACTTGCCGGGAAAATCGCCACGGGTCAGGCCGATTGCGGCCAGAGTGCCGAACACCATCGCCAGCACCGTGGCCGCCGGGGCGACGATGATGCTGTTCCTGAGCGCGCGCATCCACTCGGCCGAGGCGAAGAAGTCCTGGTACCACTGCAGCGAAAAGCCTTGCAGCGGGTAGACCAGGAAACTGCCGCTGTTGAACGACAGCGGAATGATGACCAGCACCGGCAGCACCAGGAACAGCAGGATCAGGCCGCAGAGAATGCGCAGGCCGTAGAACCAGACCCGCTCCACCGGCGACATGTAAGGGCTCAACATGACAAGGCTCCTCAGCTCAGGCGCAGGCGGCTGGCGCCGACCAGCCAGCTATAGATCAGGTACAGCAGCACCGTGGCCAGCAGCAACAACCCGCCCAAGGCGGTGGCCATGCCCCAGTTGATGCTGGTGTTGGTATAGAACGCGACGAAGTAGCTGACCATCTGGTCGTTCGGGCTACCCAGCAGCGCCGGCGTGATGTAGTAGCCGATGGCGAGAATGAACACCAGCAGGCAACCGGCGCCGACACCGGCGTAGGTCTGCGGGAAGTACACGCGCCAGAAGCTGGCGAACGGATGACAGCCCAGGGAGATCGCCGCACGCATGTAGCTTGGCGAAATGCCCTTCATCACGCTGTACAACGGCAAGATCATGAAGGGCAGCAAAATGTGGACCATGGAGATGTACACGCCGGTGCGGTTGAACACCAACTCCAGCGGTTGATCGATGACGCCCATGGCCATGAGTGCGCTGTTGATCAGGCCGCCCGATTGCAGCAACACGATCCACGCGGCCACCCGCACCAGAATCGATGTCCAGAACGGCAGCAGCACCAGGATCATCAGCAGGTTGCTTTGACGGGTCGGCAAGTTGGCCAGCAGGTAGGCCAACGGATAGGCCAGCAGCAGGCAGATCGCGGTGATCACCACGCCCATCCACAGGGTGCGGGCGAAGATGTCCAGGTAGATGGCCTGGTCGGGCGTGGTCTTGGCCAACTCGCCCAGGTCGTCGATACGGTGGTCCAGCGCGGCCAGCAGGTAGAACGGCGTCACCGAGCTGGTATTGCGGCGGATCGCTTGCCAGTAGGCCGGGTCACCCCAGCGCTCGTCGAGGCTCTGCAGCGCCTCTTTATAGGAAGCCGGCTCGGTCTTGAACGGCAAGGCGCGGGCCGTCTTCGACAGCAGGCTGCGGTAGCCGGCCAGTTCCATGTTCAGGCGCTTGGAGAGCTCGCCCAAGGTCTGGTTCTTGCGCGACTGCGCCAGGTCGTCGCTCAGGGCGCGGTACACCGCTTCGCCGGGCAGGCTCTTGCCATCCCACTGCGCCACCGCCTCGACGGTGCGCGGCAGGCCGGCCACCACTTCGGGGTTACCGACGCTCTTGAACAGCAACGCGGCGATCGGCACCAGAAATACCAGCAGCAGAAACGCCACCAGCGGTGCGATCAGCGCCTGCGCCTTCCAGCGGTTGACCCGCTCGGCACGCTTGAGGCGCTGCTTGAGACTTGGACCTGCGCCTTCATTGAGGGGCACTGCAGTGGCCATGACGAACTCCGCAAACAGGAAAACGGGGGAGCGCCGGCCCACGGCCCGGCGCTCCAGCGACACGCGTTACTTCTTCGCCGCCCAGGCGTTGAAGCGTTGCTCCAGTTGCTCGCTGTTGTCAGCCCAGAAGGCCACGTCGATCTGCACCTGGTTGGCGATGTTCTCCGGCGTGGTCGGCATGTTCTGCTTGACCTCGTCGCTGAGCAGGGCGACGGCCTTGGCGTTGGCCGGGCCGTAGGCGATGTTCTCGGAGTAGATCTTCTGCTGCTCAGGCTGGACGCTGTAGGCGATGAACTTCTTGGCCTCCTCGACGTTCTTCGCGCCACGCGGAATGGCCCAGGCATCGAAGTCGTAGATGCCGCCGTTCCACACCACCTTCAGGTTGCTCTCCTTCTGCACTGCCGCGATACGCCCGTTGTAGGCCGAGCTCATGACCACGTCGCCGGAGGCCAGGTACTGCGGCGGCTGGGCGCCGGCTTCCCACCACTGGATGCTCGGCTTGAGCTCGTCGAGTTTCTTGAAGGCGCGGTCTACACCGGCCTTGGTGGACAGCACCGAGTAGACATCCTTGGGCGCCACGCCGTCGGCCATCAGGGCGAATTCCAGCGTGTACTTGGCGCCCTTGCGCAAGCCGCGTTTGCCGGGGAATTTCTTCGTGTCCCAGAAATCGGCCCAGCTGGTGGGGGCGGACTTGAGCTTGTCGGCGTTGTAGGCCAGCACCGTGGACCACACGAAGAAGCCCACGCCGCACGGCTGGATGGCGCCTTTGACGTAGTCGGACTCGTTGCCGAACAACGCGGGATCGAGCGGCTCGAACATGTCCTCGTCACAGCCACGGGCCAACTCTGGGGACTCGACCTCCACCAGATCCCAGGACACGCTCTTGGTGTCGACCATGGCCTTCACCTTGGCCATTTCACCGTTGTATTCCCCAGCGACGATCTTGCCCTTGCCTGCCTGTTCCCACGGCTCATAGAACGCCTTGACCTGGGCGGCCTTGTTGGCACCACCGAAGGACACCACGGTGAGGTCCGCGGCCAGCACCTGGCCGGCGGTGAACAGCCCCAGGGCCAGGGCGGTCAGTTTCAGCTGCTTGCGCATTATTATTCTCTCCACAGTACAGGGTTGGTGAAACGAACCATCAGTGGGCTTCGACGACCGGGTCGAGCGCGCGTGCGTGCTCCACCGCCCAGCCCAGCGGCACTACGTCGCCCACGGCCAGCGCCGGGTCGAGCTCGGCAATCGGCTGCTTGACGAAGAAATCGCTCTTGCCGCACACCTCCAGACGAACCCGTACGTGATCGCCCAGGTAGATGAACTCGGCCACCCGGCCGGAAAACCGATTGGCGCAATGTTCGCTGTGCCCGTTGAGGCGCACCCGCTCGGGGCGTACCGACAAGGTCACCGGCTCGCCGGGCGCACCGACGTTCACCGCCAGCGCCTCGACCTGCTCGCCACGCGCCAGTTGCACTTGGCAGCGCTCACCCTGACGCGACAGCAGGGTGCCGTTGAGGCGGTTGTTCTCGCCGATGAAGTTGGCCACGAAGGTGTTGGCCGGGGCTTCGTAGAGCGTGCGCGGATCGGCGATCTGCTGGATCTGCCCCTGGTGGAACACGGCCACGCGATCGGACATGGTCAGCGCTTCGCCCTGGTCGTGGGTCACGTACACCACGGTCACGCCCAGGCGCTGGTGAATATGCTTGATCTCCATCTGCATGTGCTCGCGCAACTGCTTGTCGAGTGCACCGAGCGGCTCGTCCATCAGCACCAGTTGCGGCTCGAACACCAGGGCGCGGGCCAGCGCTACGCGCTGCTGCTGGCCCCCGGAGAGTTGGCCGGGGTAGCGCTTGGCGAAGCTGTCGAGCTGGACCATGTTGAGCACGCGCTTGACCCGTTCGCTGATGTCGGTCTTGCTCAGGTTGCGTACGGTCAGGGGGAAGGCCAGGTTCTCGGCCACGGTCATGTGCGGGAACAGGGCGTAGTTCTGGAACACCATGCCGATGTCGCGCTTGTGCGGCGGCACATTGTTGATCGAGCGGCCTGCCAGTTGGATCTCGCCGGCGGTAGGGGTCTCGAAGCCGGCCAGCATCATCAGGCTGGTGGTCTTGCCGGAGCCCGAGGGGCCGAGCAGGGTCAGAAACTCGCCTTTGCGGATGTCCAGGTTGAGGTCTTTGACGATCAGCGATTCGCCGTCGTAGCTCTTCTGCACGCCCCGAAAGCTGACCAGCGTCTCGTTCGATTTCGCCTCGCTCATGCCCTGCACCTTCTTGTTGGAATGACTGCGTGGGCGAAAGACTAGAAGAACGGTTACCTCGCCGAAATCGGCGGTGCTGAGAGAATGCCATCATCCAGATGGAAGATTGGTTGTAGGGATCGCCCTACATGAATGACGCAAATGGAATGCTCATTCACTTGGGACATCGGCCGCTACTCGCACGTTTGCAGGGCGAGCCTTGTGCCGCGATGGCCCCCTTGCAGGACGAGAAACCGTTGTCAGGCCGATGGCTGTCGCAATCAGATCAGCTTGTGCGCCATGGCGTACTTCACCAGCTCAGCCAGCGAGTGGACTTGGAGCTTCTGCATCAGCCGCGCCTTGTGCGTGCTGATGGTCTTGCTCGACAGCGCCAGTTGCTGGGCGATGTCGTTGACGTTGGCGCCCTGGGCCAAGCGCTCGAACACGGAAAACTCCCGCTCGGACAACAGCGTGTGCAACGGCCGGGTTTCGGTCAGCCCCACTTCGAAGACCATGCGGTCGGCCAGCGCCGGGTCGATATAACGACCGCCACCGGCCACCCGGCGAATGGCGGTGAGCAGCAGCGCCGGGTCGCTGTCCTTGGTGGCATAACCCGCCGCCCCGGCCTTGAGCGCGCGTGCGGCCATCTGCGCTTCGTCATGCATCGACAGCACCAGGATCGCCGGTGCGTTGGCCAGTGCACGGATACGCGGGATCGCTTCCAGACCGCTGATACCCGGCATCGAGATGTCCACCAGCACCACGTCGCAGGGCGTGTGGCGCAAGGCATCGAGCAACTGCTCGCCATTGCCCGCCTCGCCCACTACCTGCAGGTCCTTGGCCAGGCCGATCAACTGCTTGATGCCTTCGCGCACGATGGTGTGGTCTTCGGCTACCAGCACTCGGATCACGCTGCTTCTCCTGTCATGAAAGGGGGACGGCCACGCTTAGGCTGGTGCCCTCGCCCGGCTCACTGTCCACGGTCACGCTGCCGCCGAGTATCAACACCCGCTCGCGCAGACCGACCAGACCGAACGAGGTAGGACGCGACTGTTCGGGCTCGAAACCGACGCCATCGTCGATCACCGTCATGCGCAGCAGGTCGCCGTCGCGCCTGAGCTCGATCTGCACGGTGTGCGCCTGGGCATGGCGCATGACGTTGGTCAGGGCTTCCTGAAGGATACGGAACAGGCCGGTGGCCTTGGCATCGCTCAAGGGTGGCAGATTATCCGGTACCTGCACCAGACAGGGAATCTGCGTACGTGCCTCGAAGCGTCGGGCCTGCCACTCGACGGCCGAGGCGATGCCGGCATCGAGAATGGGCGGGCGCAACGCCGTGGCCACATCGCGCACCAGTTGGAACAGCTGGGCAATCGAGCGCTTCATGCTGGCCAGACGCTCGTGCAGGGCCGGGTCGAGATCGGCGAAGGCCAACTCGCACATCGACACTTCGAGCTTGAGCACGGTGAGCATCTGCCCCAGCTCGTCGTGGACCTCACGGGCGATGCGCGCTTTCTCTTCCTCGCGCACGCTCTCCAGGTGCGCCGCCAATTCACGCAATTGCTCCTGGGAACTGGCCAGCGCCAGCTCGGCGCGCTTGCTCTGGGTGATGTCCCAGACGATACCGTCCCACACCACCCGCCCGTCGGCCTGGCGCCGGGCGCGGGCCTTGATGTCGGCCCAGCGCTCGGCGCCCTGGCGGGTGACCATGCGACCCTGCCAGGACCAGTCACGGTCGCTGGCCAATGCCAGGTTTTGCACCCGGTGATAGTCGGCGCGGTCATCGGCATGCACCAGCGAGCGCAGCCCCATGTCCGGCTGCTGGATTTCGACCGGCGCGTAGCCGACCAGCGCCTGGCTGCCTTCGCTGATATAGGGAAACTCCGGCTCACCCTCGGCGGGATCGCGCTCCAGACGAAACACCAGTCCCGGTACGTTGCCGGCGATGCCCTTGAGCCGCGCCTCGCGCTCGCGCAGCTCGGCCAGGGCGCGACGGCGATCGGTGATGTCGGTGAGGTACACCACCAGGTACTCGGCGTCGCGAAAGCGCAGAAAGCTCAAGGACAACTCGACCGGTAGCAGACGGCCATCGGCGCACCGGCACAGGCTCTCGAACGCCTGGGCGCCGCTGTCGCCGGTGCGCACGCGGTTCCACAGCACGCGCCAGCGGTCCATGTCGAGGCTTGGTTCGATGTCGCCCAATGGCCGCTCCAGCAACTGCCCTTCACCCTGCCCAAGCATGTGTTCGGCCGCAGGGTTGGCGTAGCGCACGTGGCTGTCCCAATGCACCCAGAGAATGCCCACGGTGCTCTGATCGATGGAGAACTGGCTCAGGCGCAGCGCCTCCTCACGGCCTTGGCGCTCCACCAGCGCCTCGCGCGCGGCCAGCAGTCCGCGCTCCAGACGTCGTTGCTGACGCCGTTGCAGGGCCAACGTCGCCAAGGCCCCCAGCAACAGCAAGCCCAACAGCAGCGCCAGATTCTGCCAGAAACCTGCCGACTCACCCCCACGTGGATACTGCGGCTGCAGCCAGCGCTGATGCAGTTGCTCCAGGGTCTTGGCCGGCAGCGCCTGCAGGCCGCGTTGCAACACCTCGGCCAGCAGTGGCCAGTCACGCCGCGAGCCGATGCGCAGCAACTGCGGCAGGCCGATATCGGCCACCACGGCCAGGTCGCTGAACTCGCTTTCGCGCGACAACCGGCTCAGTTGCGCTTCGTCCAGTACGGCAAAACGCGCCTGGCCGCTGAGCACCCGTTGCAGCGCCTCGCGGTCGTTGGCCACACCTTGCAGGTCGAGCCGCGGGTAAGTGCTGCGCAGGTAATCGGCCAGCACACCGGGCAAGCGCACCGCAACGCCGTCAGCGGCCCCGAGCTTCTCCAGATCCACCGCCCGCGTGCTGCCGCGCAGGCCCACCACAAGCTGCGGCACCCGCATGTAGGGATCGCTGAACAACCACAGGCGCAGGCTCGCCGGGGTCTGGGTGAGGCCAGGCGCGAAGTCGATCTCGCCGATTTGCAGCGCATGCTCCAGGCCGGCCTGGTCCGGGTAGTTGCGCCAGGTGAGGTCCAGGTCCAGGGCACGTGCCAGCTCGCTGACCAACTCGACGTTGGCCCCGTACAGTTGCTGCAATCGACGGTCGAACTGCGCGTAGGGCGCCTGCAACACCAGGCCTACGCGCAGGTGGCGATGGCCATCGAGCCACTGCTGCTGTGCCGGTTCCAGTTGCGCCAGCGGCGTCGCCTCCTTGGCCAGCGCGATCAAGGGCAGGCACAACCAGCCGATAACCAACAGGCAACGCAATCGCTTCATCGGGGGCTCGTCCTGGCAATGATGGCCAACTGCGTGGCCGTCGCGGGCATTTACTATTAGGCTGCCGGTATATTCTGGCCTTGGGTTGATCCATGTTCACACTTTATCGCACGTCGCTGGCCCTGTTCTGCCTGGCTGCAGCCCTTCCCCTGACCGCCCACGCCGCTGAGGCCGAGACTCCGGCCGCCCCCGCCGAGGCCGCGGCGGTGCGTGCGCCGCTGCTCGAGCGCAGCCAGGAAGATGCCCTGGCGCTGGAGCGCTTGGTGCCCAAGGCGCAGCAGCAGACCTTGCAGGCCGATGGCGAGAGCTTCCTGGCCCTGTGGAAACCCGCCAATGACAGCAACCCCAAAGGCGCAGTGATCATCGTGCCGGGTGCCGGCGAAAGCGCCGACTGGCCTGTCACCGTCGCCCCGCTGCGCAATCGCTTTCCCGATGTCGGCTGGCACAGCCTGAGCGTCAGCCTGCCCGACCTGCTGGCCGACAGCCCGCAGCCGCGCGCGGCTGATACCCCCGCACCCGCGGCCAAGGACAAGAGCGAAGGCACCAGCGCCCCCGCCAAGGACACCCCGGACGACGCCAACGCCAATGTGGCCCAGGCGACCGCGCCCGATCCGGATACCGCCCAGGGCACCGACGCGGCGCAGGCCAGTGAACACAGCGACCAGGCCGATGCCGCGCGCATCTTCGCCCGCCTGGACGCTGCCGTGGCGTTCGCCCAGCAGCAGAACGCCCACAGCATCGTGCTGATCGGTCATGGCAGCGGCGCGTACTGGGCGGCGCGCTATGTCAGCGAAAAGCAGCCACCGCAGGTGCAGAAGCTGGCGCTGATTTCCGCGCAGACACCGGCGCGGGTCGAGCACGACCTGGAAAGCCTGGTGCCAACGCTCAAGGTGCCGACTGCCGATATCTATTTCGTCACCCGTACCCGCGACCAGAATGCCGCCCAATTGCGCTTGCAGGCCAGCAAGCGCGAGAAGGACAGCCAGTACCGGCAACTCTCGCTGATCGCCATGCCGGGCGACCGCTCGGCAGAGCAGGAGCAATTGTTCCGTCGGGTGCGGGGCTGGATGATGCCGCAAGATCCGCAAGAGTCACCTTGAGACGCCACGGCCGCGGCGGACCGATCGCTCAGATCCCCCGCCGCGTGCGAATCAGCGCATAGGCCTGGTGCAGTTCGCGGGTCCGCTCGGTGGCTTCGCGCACCCGCGCCTCGCTCGCGCCGCTGCCCACCAGCTTGTCCGGGTGATGACGACTGACCAAACGTCGATAGGCCTGCTTGACCTGGTCCGCGTCGGTGTCGGGCTCGACCCCCAGTACGCGCAGGGCGGCGGCATAGGTCATCGCCCCGCTCGCCACCGCCGCACGGCTCGGCTCGTACTCCTGCGACAGCGCCTGCACCTGGGTGCGGGTCATGCCCAACTGCCGGCCCCAGTTGAGCAGCAGTTCGCGCTCATGATGCCCTGCCTTGCCATCGGCCCAGACCATGCGCCAACAGGCGCGCAATGCGCCTTCCGCACCGTGCGGCTGATGACCGATGCGGCGCAGGTAACGGTCCAGACGACCCTTGCCCGCCTTGCCACGATTGAAGGCCGAAATGGCCCGCAGGCGGGCGGGTTCGCCAAGGTCCAGACGGGTCATCTCCTGACGCGCCTGGTGAATATGCCCCTCGGCGACGCGCCCATCACTCTTGGCCAACCGTCCCAGCAGCAGGAACAGCAACTCCTCGTCGCGCAGCGCCGGACGTCCACCCAGACGCTCGCGCGCATCCTCCCACCCCTGTATACGCAGACGCCGATCCATGGCCTGGCCCAGCAAGGCGCCCAACAGCGCGCCCGGAATACTGGCCACGGCAAAACCGGCCCCGGCACCGATCACTGTGCTCGGCCACCACATCTCAGGCACGCTCGCCGATCAGGCGCTCGACCTCGGCCAGGCGCTCGAGCGTACCGACATCCACCCACTGCCCCCGATAGTGCTCACCGGTCACCTGCCCGTCCGCCATCGCCCGACGCAGCAGCGGTGCCAGCTTGAAGGCGCCGGGCTGGCAGCCGTCGAACAGGTGCGGGTGCAGCAGCGACAGCCCGCTGAAGGTCAGGGTGCCTGGGCTGTCGTCACCGTCGAGCACATGCACGCCGTCGAGGCGGAAATCGCCACGGCCGTGATGCCCGGGGTTATCCACCAGCACCAGGTGCGCCAGGCCCTGCAGCGGTTGGCGCAGACGGGCGAAGTCGTAGTCGGTCCAGATATCGCCGTTGACCAGCAGGAACGGCGCCTCGCCCAGCAGCGGCAACGCCTTGAAGATACCGCCACCGGTCTCCAGCGGCTCGCCTTCGGGGGAGTACTGGATGTGCAGGCCGAAGCGGCTGCCATCACCCAAGTGATCTTCGATCTGCTGGCCCAGCCAGGCGTGATTGATCACCACCTCGGTGATGCCCGCGCTGGCCAGGGACTGGAGGTGATACTCGATCAGCGGTTTGCCGGCTGCCGGCACCAGGGGTTTGGGGGTATGCAGGGTCAGCGGGCGCATGCGCTCGCCTTTGCCGGCCGCCAGGATCATCGCCTTCATGGGCGCGCTCCGCTGTCGAGTTCGGCCAGCAGCTCACCCAACTCCGCCAGCTCCGGACGGCGAGCGATCACCTCGTGCAGGTAGGCGAAGAACCGTGGCACGTCGGCGAGGTAGCGCGGCTTGCCATCGCGGTGACAAATGCGGGCGAAGATGCCGATCACTTTCAGGTGACGCTGAACGCCCATCAGATCGCTGGCGCGCTGGAAGTCGGCGAAGTCTGCCTGTACCGGGATGCCGGCCGCACGCGCCTGGTCCCAGTAGCGGCGCAGCCAGGCGTCGACGCGGGCCTGGGGCCAACTGAGGAAAGCGTCCTTGAACAGGCAGGTGATGTCGTAGGTCACCGGGCCGTAGACCGCATCCTGGAAGTCCAGCACGCCGGGATTGGGGGTGCTGAGCATCAGGTTGCGCGGCATGTAGTCGCGGTGCACCAGCACCTTGGGCTGCGCCAGGGCACTGTCGATCAGCAGTTGGCTGATGCGTTGCCAGCGAGCCTGCTGAGCGTCATCGAAGGCGGTGTTCAGCGCGTGGCCGACGTACCACTCGGGGAACAACGCCAGCTCGCGGCGCAGCAGCGCCGTGTCATAGCTGGGCAGCGGTGCCTGCATCGGCAGGCGCTGCAAGGCCAGCAGCGCCTCGATGGCCGCGTCGAACAGCGCGTCGGCGTTGTCGCCGTCGATCACTTCCAGATAAGTCTGACGCCCCAGGTCGCTCAGCAGCAGGAAACCCCGTTCCAGGTCCTGGGCATGGATGACCGGCACGTTGACCTGGGCGCTGGCCAGCAAGTGATCGATGGCGACGAACGGTGCACAGTTTTCCTGGGGCGGCGGCGCATCCATGATCACCAGACTGCGGCCGCCGCCTTCCCAGCGGAAGTAGCGGCGGAAGCTCGCGTCGCTGCTGGCGGCGGTCAGGCTGCCGGTCGGCACCTCGCCCCAGGCGTTGTCGCGAAAAAGATTCTGTAACTGTCGTTCGAGCCACACAGTCAGCTGTTGCAGGCGTACATCATGATCGGGCATTACAAGGGTCTCCGACGGCCCCTAGCCGTCAAGCGGGTCATGCTTTATTATCCAGCATCTTTTTCAGACCATCGAGAGGCGTGCGGCCCCCACACGCGGGCAGATGGCACGCAGGAAGCCCGGACTAATAAGATGGCATTGAAATCCCCCGCGTTTCGTAGAAAGTTTCCGTTGCTGGTCACTGGCGGTCTGCTGGCCCTGCAACCTCTGGCCACCTCGTACGTGGTGGCTGCCGAGCAGTTCGACTGCCAAGTGTCCGCCGCCGGTGGTTGGGACTGCAAGCCCAAGACTGCAGCCAACACGCTGCCGCCGCGCCCTGTGCACGACGGTGCCGCGCTCAGTGGCGGCACCGAGGCCCAGACCGCCGAGGCGGCTGGCAGCAGTGCCGAAGCCAAGCCGGTGCTGGTCACCGAGAGCAAAGGCCGTGGCCTGAAGTCGCGCAGCGAAGACTACAGTCACCTGGACTGGGTGCCGCGTGACAAGCTCACGGCCGCCCAGTTGGCCGAGACTGGCCCCTATTGCGGCGGCGCCTATGTCGAGCCGACCCGTCCTGGCATGAACGACTCCACGCCCAAGGACGAATCGCCCACCTACATCAATGCCAAGGTCTCCAAGTACCAGCAGGAGCAGCAGATCGCTACCCTCGCCGGTGACGTGGTCATGCGCCAGGGCAGCATGCAGGCCCAGGCCGACGAGGCCAATCTGTACCAGGCCGAGAACCGAGGCGAGCTCAAGGGCAACGTGCGCATTCGCGACAACGGCACCCTGGTCGTCGGCGATCAGGCCGAGGTCCAGCTCGACACCGGCGCGGCCAAGATCGACAACGCCGAATACGTGATGCACAAGTCGCACATCCGCGGCAATGCGCTCTACGCCAAACGTGCCGAGAACGCCATCATCCGCCTCAAGGACGGTACCTATACCACCTGTGAGCCGGGCAGCAACGCATGGCAACTCAAGGGCAACAACATCACGCTCAACCCGGCCACCGGCTTTGGTACCGCGACCAACGCGACGCTGCGGATCAAAGACATTCCGGTCTTCTACACGCCGTACATCTATTTCCCGATCGACGACCGTCGCCAGTCCGGCTTCCTGCCGCCGTCGTTCAGCACCAGCAGCGATACCGGCTTCATGCTGGTCACGCCGTACTACTTCAACCTGGCGCCTAACTACGACGCCACCTTGTATCCGCGCTACATGGCCAAACGCGGCATGATGATGGAAGGCGAATTCCGCTACCTCACCAAGTCCAGCGAAGGTCAGTTCGGCGGCGCCTACCTCAACGACGAGGACGACGACCGCAAGCTGCAGACGGATTACAAAAAAGAACGCTGGATGGTCAACTGGCAGCACAAAGGCGGTCTCGACGACCGCATCATGACCGAGGTGGACTACACCAACATCAGCGATCCGTTCTACTTCCAGGATCTGGAATCAGATCAGATCGGCATCGAGCGACGTGATTTCGTCAACCAGCAAGGCGCTGTCAACTATCGCGGCGATACCTTCACCGCACGATTGAACGTGCAGGCCTACGAGATGGCGACCATCTCGCAGATCACGCCGTATGACCGTCTGCCACAGATCACCGTGAACGGCATGCTGCCGTATCATCCGGCAGGTCTGGACTTCACTTACGACACCGAGGCTGTCCGGTTCGATCGTGATCTGAAGAACGATTTCGTGCGAGATAAAGATGGCTTTGCCGATATCAGCACCGGCTTCCCAGGCCGTCGCCTGGACGAAAACGTCACAGGTATCGCCCGTGCCAACGGCACTCGCTTGAATCTCGCGCCAGCCATGAGTTTGCCGATGGAAGCCAGCTACGGCTACATCACGCCCAAACTCAAGTACGCCTATACCAGCTACGATCTTGACCTTGATGGCAAAGGCAAAGCCGAAGCACTTGCTCAGTCGGCAAACCCTGCCTATGGCAACTACAGCAGTTCGATCAACCGTGACATCCCGATCTTCAGTGTGGACAGCGGCCTGTACTTCGACCGCAACACCTCGATGTTCGGCACCAACTTCCGCCAGACCCTCGAGCCGCGACTGTTCTACCTCTACGTCCCGAACAAGGACCAGAAGGACATCCCGCTGTTCGACACCAGTGAAACGCTGTTCAGCTACGATTCGCTGTTCCGCGACAACCGCTTCAGTGGCGTAGACCGCATCGGCGACGAGAACAAGCTGTCGCTGGGCGTGACCACCCGCTGGATCGAAGACAACGGCTTCGAGCGTCAACGCTTCAGCATCGGCCAGGCCTACTACTTCGAAGACCGCAAGGTTCAGTTGCCAGGCATCAACTATCGCGAGCGCGATGACGCCAAGGCCAACGTGTCACCGTACGCCTTGGTCTATCAGTACGCATTCAACCGCGACTGGCGCTTCAACTCGGACTTCAACTGGGATCCGGACAGCCGCAGCACCCGCTCGGGCAGCGCGATGTTCCACTACCAGCCCGAAGACAACCCGAACAAGGTGGTCAACCTCGGCTATCGCTATCGCAACGACACCATTGCCTACGACTCGCTCACCGGCACATGGAAAGTGGGCGGCGGTGACTACGGCACTCCAGGCCAGCCGAACTACATCAAGGACTACTACAAGATCCAGCAGCACGACTTCTCGGTCATCTGGCCGCTGGTCCCGCAGTGGAGCGTCATTGCACGCTGGCAGCACGACTACAACCGCAACCGTACCCTGGAAGCCATGGGCGGTTTCGAGTACGACAGTTGCTGCTGGAAAGTCCGCCTGATCAACCGCTACTGGCTCGATATCGATGATTTCAGCCAGGCACTGCCGACCAACGAAAAAGGCGACCATGGCGTATTCCTGCAGATCGTCCTCAAAGGCCTCGGCGGCGTCGTCGGCAACAAGGTCGAATCGTTCCTGGACAAAGGCATTCAAGGTTACCGTACCCGTGAAGAGCAAGCTTATTGATCGTCTGCGCCCGCTGATGCTGGGCGCCGTAATGCTGAGCGGTGCGGTGTATGCCGCGCCACAGCCCCTGGACCGTGTGGTGGCCATCGTCGACAACGACGTGGTCATGCAGAGCCAACTGGACCAACGCGTCCACGAAGTGCAGCAGACCATCGCCAAACGCGGCGGTGGTGTGCCACCGGCCAGCGCCCTGCAGCAGCAGGTGCTCGAGCGCTTGATCGTCGAGAACCTGCAACTGCAAATCGGCGAACGCTCCGGCATTCGCATCACCGACGAGGAACTCAACCAGGCCATCGGCACCATCGCCCAGCGCAATGGCATGTCACTGGATCAATTCCGTGCAGCCCTCGCCCACGACGGTCTGTCGTTCGATGACGCCCGCGAGCAGGTCAAGCGCGAGATGATCATCAGCCGCGTTCGCCAGCGTCGCGTGGCCGAGCGCATCCAAGTCTCCGAGCAGGAAGTGAAGAACTTCCTCAACTCCGACCTGGGCAAGATGCAGATGTCGGAAGAGTACCGCCTGGCCAACATCCTCATCCCAACCCCGGAAAGCGCCAACTCCGACGCGATCCAGGCCGCTGCGCGCCAGGCCGGTGACGTCTACCAGCAACTGCGCAAGGGTGCGGACTTCGGCCAGTTGGCCATCGCCCGTTCGGCCAGCGAGAATGCCCTGGAAGGCGGCGAAATGGGCTGGCGTAAAGCCGGTCAATTGCCACCTGACTTCGCCAAGATGCTCAGCAGCATGTCGATTGGCGACATCACCCAGCCGATTCGTATCCCCAATGGCTTCATCATCCTCAAGCTCGAGGAAAAGCGTGGCGGTAGCGAAAGCGTGCTGCGTGACGAAGTCCATGTGCGCCATATCCTGATCAAGCCGAGCGAAATCCGTAGCGACGCCGCGACCGAGCAACTGGCTCAGCGCATCTACGATCGCATCCAGAATGGCGAAGACTTCGCCGAGCTGGCGAAGAGCTTCTCGGAAGATCCGGGCTCCGCGCTCAACGGCGGCGACCTCAACTGGGTCGATCCGAACAGCCTGGTGCCGGAATTCCGCGAGCAGATGGCCAATGCCCAGCAAGGTGTGGTCACCAAGCCGTTCAAGACCCAATACGGCTGGCACGTGCTGGAAGTGCTGGGCCGCCGCGCGACCGACAGCACCGAGCAGGCGCGTGAGCAGCAAGCGTTGAGCGTGCTGCGCAACCGCAAGTATGACGAAGAGCTGCAAAGCTGGTTGCGTCAGATCCGCGACGAAGCCTACGTTGAGATCAAGCTGCCTGGCGCCGAACAGGCCGCGCAGTGAAACCCCTGCGCTTCGCCGTCACGCCTGGCGAGCCCGCAGGCATAGGTCCCGACCTGTGCCTGCTGCTCGCCGCAGAGCAGCAACCCCACCCCCTGATCGCCATCACCAGCCGTGACCTGCTCCTGACGCGGGCCGCGCAACTGGGGCTGGCGATCAGTTTGCTCGAGGTCTCGCCACACGCCTGGCCTGACGAGCCCGCTCCGGCAGGTAGCCTGTACGTCTGGGACACGCCGTTGGCGGCGCCCGTGCAACCGGGTCAGCTCGATGCGCGCAACGCCGTCTTCGTGTTGCATACCCTGACCCGCGCGGGCCAAGGCTGCCTGGACGGCGATTTCGCCGGCATGGTCACCGCCCCAGTGCACAAGGGCGTGATCAATGAAAGCGGCATTGCATTCTCCGGACACACCGAATTCCTTGCCGAACTCACCCACACCGCCCAGGTCGTGATGATGCTGGCTACCCACGGCCTGCGCGTGGCCTTGGTGACCACTCACTTGCCGCTGCGGGACGTCGCCGATGCCATCACGGCCGAGCGCCTGGAGCGTGTCACACGCATCCTGCACGCCGATCTGCGGGACAAGTTCGGCATCGCCACGCCCCGCATTCTGGTCTGCGGCCTCAATCCGCATGCCGGCGAAGGCGGCCACCTCGGCCGCGAAGAAATCGACATCATCGAGCCCGCACTCGAGCGCCTGCGCGCCGAGGGCATGGACCTGCGCGGTCCATTGCCGGCCGACACCCTCTTTACCCCCAAATATCTGGAGCATTGCGACGCAGTGCTGGCGATGTACCACGACCAGGGCCTGCCCGTACTCAAGTACAAAGGCTTCGGCGCCGCCGTCAATGTCACCCTGGGGCTGCCGATCATCCGCACCTCGGTGGACCACGGCACCGCCCTGGACCTGGCCGGCAGCGGCAAGGTCGACACCGGCAGCTTGCGCGTCGCCCTGCACACCGCCTACCAGATGGCCGAGAACCGACCATGAACGAGCATTACCAACACCGGGCGCGCAAGCGCTTCGGTCAGAACTTCCTGCACGACGCCGGCATCATCGACCGCATCCTGCGCGCCATTCACGCCAAGGCGGGCGAGCACCTGCTGGAAATCGGTCCAGGCCAAGGCGCACTCACCGAAGGATTGCTGGGCAGCGGCGCGCAACTCGACGTCGTCGAGCTGGACAAAGACCTGGTGCCGATCCTGCAACACAAGTTCGCTGGCCGTGACAACTTCCGCCTGCACCAGGGCGACGCGCTGAAGTTCGACTTCAATACCCTGGGCGTTCCACCGCGCAGCCTCAAGGTAGTCGGCAACCTGCCCTACAACATCTCCACCCCACTGATTTTCCACCTGCTGGCGCACGCCGGGCTGATCCGCGACATGCACTTCATGCTGCAGAAGGAAGTGGTCGAGCGCATGGCGGCCGGTCCCGGTGGCGGTGATTGGGGTCGTCTGTCGATCATGGTCCAGTACCACTGCCGCGTTGAGCACTTGTTCAATGTCGGCCCCGGCGCATTCAACCCGCCGCCGAAGGTGGACTCGGCAATCGTGCGTTTGGTCCCACACGAAGTGCTGCCGCATCCGGCCAAGGATCCAGCACTGCTCGAACGCGTAGTCCGCGAAGCGTTCAACCAGCGCCGCAAAACCCTGCGCAATACCCTCAAGGGCCTGCTCGACAGCCAAGCCATCGAGGCGGCAGGCGTCGACGGCAGCCTGCGCCCTGAACAGCTCGACCTGGCGGCCTTCGTGCGCCTGGCCGATCAATTGGCGGCGCAGCAAGGCTGATCGCCTTGCTCGTGGCGCGTGCCTGATCGCGCCTAGAACACGCCCATGATAGGCACGGCCAGCCCGCACCGCTGGCCCTCTGCCCTCGCAATGGCCTAGACTGCGACAATCGCGTTAATGCTCCGTTCGCCAAGGCCCTTGCATGTCCGACCCCCGCTATCAGATCGACGTCAGCGTCGTCACCCGCTTCCTCAAAGACCAGTCAGACCCCGAAAACAACCGGTTCGCCTTCGCCTATACCATCACGGTGGCGAACAACGGCACCCTCAAGGCCAAGCTGACCGCACGCCATTGGTTGATCACCAACGGTGACGGCGAAGTCGAAGAAGTGCGCGGCGACGGCGTGGTCGGCCAGCAGCCGGTTATCGCGCCTGGGCAGAGCCACACTTATAGCAGCGGCGCGGTCATCAAAACCCGTGTCGGCACCATGCAGGGCAGCTACCAGATGTTCGCCGAAGATGGCACACGCTTCGACGCACCCATCGCACCCTTCCGTCTGGCGGTGCCCGGAGCCCTGCACTGATGGCTACTTATGCCGTCGGCGATCTTCAAGGCTGCCTGAAACCGCTCAAGTGCCTGCTTGAACAGGTGCGTTTCAATCCAGCGAGCGACCGCCTGTGGTTGGTGGGTGACCTGGTCAACCGTGGCCCGGAATCGCTCGAGACCCTGCGCTACCTCTATTCGATACGGGATTCGCTGGTCTGTGTGCTGGGCAATCACGACCTGCACCTGCTCGCCGCCTGGCACAACCCCGAGCGCTTGAAGAAGAGCGACACGCTGCGCGAAATCGTCGAGGCACCCGATGCCGATGCGCTGCTCGGCTGGCTGCGCCGGCAGAAGCTGCTGCATTACGACGAAGCACGCGGTATCGCCATGGCCCACGCCGGCATCCCGCCCCAATGGACCTTGGGCAAGGCGCTGGAGTTGGCAGCAGAGGTCGAGCAGGTGCTGCGCGACGACAACCGGCTCCAGCCCTACCTGGACGGGATGTACGGCAACGAGCCGAACAAGTGGAGCAAGGACCTGACCGGTATCGAACGGTTGCGGGTGATCACCAACTACTTCACCCGCATGCGCTTCTGCACGGCCTCCGGCAAGCTCGACCTCAAGAGCAAGGAAGGCCTGGACAGCGCACCGAAGGGCTACAAAGCCTGGTATGCACACAAGAACCGTCGTTCGCGGCATGTGAAGATCATCTTCGGGCACTGGGCAGCCCTCGAAGGGCGGGTGGACACACCCGACATCATCGCGCTGGACACCGGCTGCGTCTGGGGCGGTGCCATGACCCTGTACAACCTCGACAGCGGGGCGTATCACCGCTGCGCCTGCACCGACGAAGGGGACGTCCGCGTCCCCTGCGAACCGACTAGAATCGACGATCGAACCTGAAGGAAAGCGTACCCATGAGCGAATTCAAGCGCATCCCCCCGGAGCAGGCCCTGGCCCTGCGCGAGCAAGGGGCCGTGGTGGTCGACATTCGTGACGCCGCCGCCTATGCCGCCGGCCATGTCACCGGTGCCCGCCACCTGGACAACCATTCGGTGGCCGATTTCATCCGCCAAGCGGACCTGGATGCGCCGACGCTGGTGGTCTGCTATCACGGCAACTCCAGCCAGAGCGCGGCCGCCTACCTGGTGGGCCAAGGATTTTCTGACGTCTACAGCGTCGACGGCGGCTTCGAGCTGTGGCGCGCCACCTTCCCAGGTGAAACCGAGCAAAGCCAACCCGAATAATTTTTTCATCTGCTCTGCAGCCCGCGCGCTCTGCGGGCTTGCGCCCCACCTGACGAACGGTCGCAGGCAACTTCTTGCCACCACGACCTTGACCTTGCCGATTACCAACTATCCTTAAGCCCAGGCCATCCAAATCAGGGGAGAGCCGGTACACCGGCGTGCGGGTCATCGGTAGCGTTTCAGGGTGTTCTGGGGGGTACAAGGCATTCGGCGAAAGCCGCTTGCATGCCAGCATCAGCTGACTGATCCGGCGTCGTCTCCACGTATCGAGCGAGGTGACGTCATGAGCATTTTTAGCCACTTCCAACAACGTTTCGAGTCCACCCGCCAGGAAGAACTTTCGCTGCAGGAGTACCTCGAGCTGTGCAAAGAGGATCGCAGTGCCTACGCCTCGGCGGCTGAACGGCTGTTGCTGGCCATCGGCGAACCGGAGCTGATCGACACCTCCACCAACTCCAGGCTGTCGCGGATCTTTTCCAACAAAGTGATCCGTCGCTACCCGGCCTTTGCCGACTTCCATGGCATGGAAGAGTGCATCGACCAGATTGTTTCCTACTTCCGCCATGCGGCCCAAGGCCTGGAAGAGAAGAAGCAGATCCTCTACTTGCTGGGCCCGGTCGGTGGCGGTAAATCGTCCCTGGCCGAAAAACTCAAGCAGTTGATCGAGAAAGTCCCCTTCTATGCCATCAAGGGGTCACCGGTCTTCGAAACACCGCTGGGCTTGTTCAATGCCAACGAAGATGGCGACATCCTCCAGGAAGAATTCGGCATTCCAAAGCGTTACCTGAACACCATCATGTCGCCGTGGGCAACCAAGCGTCTGCAGGAGTTCGGCGGCGACATCAGCAAGTTCAAGGTGGTCAAGCTGTATCCCTCGATCCTCAACCAGATCGCCGTCGCCAAGACCGAGCCGGGTGACGAGAACAACCAAGACATTTCGGCCCTGGTGGGTAAAGTGGATATCCGCAAACTCGAAGAATTCCCGCAGAACGACGCCGATGCCTACAGCTATTCGGGCGCGTTGTGCCGCGCCAACCAGGGCCTGATGGAATTCGTCGAGATGTTCAAGGCGCCGATCAAGGTCTTGCACCCTTTGCTGACGGCCACCCAGGAAGGCAACTACAACAGCACCGAGGGTCTGGGCGCGATCCCCTACTCCGGCATCTTGTTGGCCCACTCCAACGAATCGGAGTGGCACACCTTCCGCAACAACAAGAACAACGAAGCCTTCATCGACCGGATTTACATCGTCAAGGTGCCCTACTGCCTGCGCGTCAGCGACGAGATCCGCATCTACGACAAGCTGCTGGTCAACAGCTCGCTGGCCAAGGCCCATTGCGCGCCGGACACGCTCAAGATGCTGGCCCAGTTCACCGTGTTGTCGCGCTTGAAAGAGCCGGAAAACTCCAACATCTATTCGAAGATGCGTGTCTACGACGGTGAGAATCTCAAGGACACCGATCCCAAGGCCAAGTCGATTCAGGAGTACCGTGACAGCGCGGGCGTCGACGAAGGCATGAATGGACTCTCCACGCGCTTCGCGTTCAAGATCCTGTCGAAAGTGTTCAACTTCGATCCCCATGAAGTGGCCGCCAACCCAGTGCACCTGCTGTATGTCCTCGAACAACAGATCGAGCAGGAGCAGTTCCCGGCAGAAGTTCGCGAGCGCTACCTGCGCTACCTCAAAGAGTACCTGGCGCCGCGCTACATCGAGTTCATCGGCAAGGAAATCCAGACGGCCTACCTGGAGTCTTACAGCGAGTACGGCCAGAACATCTTCGATCGCTATGTGCTGTACGCCGACTTCTGGATTCAGGACCAAGAGTACCGCGACCCGGAAACCGGCGAGATCCTCAACCGCATCGCGCTCAACGAAGAACTGGAGAAGATCGAGAAACCGGCGGGCATCAGCAACCCGAAAGATTTCCGCAACGAGATCGTCAACTTCGTGCTGCGTGCGCGTGCCAACAACAACGGCAAGAACCCGAGCTGGCTGAGCTATGAAAAACTGCGGGTGGTGATCGAGAAGAAAATGTTCTCCAACACCGAGGATCTGCTGCCAGTCATCAGTTTCAACGCCAAGGCAAGCAAGGAAGACCAGAAGAAGCACAACGACTTCGTCACCCGGATGGTGGAACGTGGCTACACCGACAAGCAGGTTCGCCTGTTGTCGGAATGGTACCTGCGGGTCAGGAAATCGCAATAAAGCGACCAGTCGTCTGCCGTAAGCTGCGAGCGGTCGCGTAGCCCCTCAGGGGCTGCGCGTCGGCTTGCGGTGATGGTGGCTGCGTTGTCTAGCAGCTTGACGCTCGAAGCTTGCAGCTGCGCTTAGCGGAGGCCCCATGAGCTACGTGATCGACCGACGCCTGAACGGCAAGAACAAGAGCACGGTGAACCGGCAGCGCTTTCTGCGCCGCTACCGTGAGCACATCAAGAAGGCGGTCGAAGAGGCCGTGAGCCGCCGCTCCATCACGGACATGGAGCATGGCGAGCAGATCAGTATTCCCGGTCGCGACATCGACGAACCGGTGCTGCATCACGGTCGCGGCGGCAAACAGACCGTCGTCCATCCAGGCAACAAGGAATTCACCGCCGGTGAACACATCGCCCGCCCTCAGGGCGGCGGCGGCGGAGGCGGCAAAGGCAAGGCCGGCAACTCCGGCGAAGGCATGGATGAATTCGTCTTCCAGATCACCCAGGAAGAGTTTCTCGAGTTCATGTTCGAGGACCTCGAATTGCCAAATCTGGTGAAACGTCACCTGACCGGCGCCGACACCTTCAAGACCGTGCGTGCAGGCATCGCCAGCGAAGGCAATCCGTCACGCATCAACATCGTACGTACCCTGCGTTCGGCCCATGCCCGCCGCATCGCCCTGACCGGCAGCAGCCGCGCGCTGTTGCGGGCGGCGCAGAAAGAGCTGGAGCGGTTGAGCGTCGAAGAGCCCGCCAACTTCACCGACATTCAGGAAGTGGAAGCCGAGATCGTCCGGCTCAAGGCACGCATCAACCGACTGCCCTTCCTCGACACCTTCGACTTGAAGTACAACCTGCTGGTCAAACAGCCCAACCCCAGTTCCAAGGCGGTGATGTTCTGCCTGATGGACGTCTCCGGCTCCATGACTCAGGCGACCAAGGACATCGCCAAGCGCTTCTTCATCCTTTTGTACCTGTTCCTCAAGCGCAACTACGACCGCATCGAAGTGGTGTTCATCCGCCATCACACCAGCGCCCGCGAGGTGGACGAAGAGGAGTTCTTCTATTCCCGCGAAACCGGCGGCACCATCGTGTCCAGTGCATTGAAACTGATGCAGGAAATCATGGCCGAGCGTTATCCGGCCAGCGACTGGAACATCTACGCGGCCCAGGCATCCGACGGCGACAACTGGAACGACGACTCCCCCATCTGCCGCGACATTCTCACCCGCCAGATCATGCCGCATGTGCAGTACTACACTTACGTCGAGATCACCCCTCGCGAGCACCAGGCGTTGTGGTACGAGTACGAGCGCATCGGCGACGCCTTCCCGGACACCTTCGCCCAGCAACAGTTGGTTTCGGCCGGTGACATCTATCCGGTCTTCCGTGAACTCTTCCAGCGCAGGTTAGCCACATGACCGCCAGAGCACAGAGACGCCAACCCATTTCCACCGGCTCGGAGTGGACCTTCGAGCTGATCCAGACCTACGACCGGGAGATCGGTCGGCTGGCCGAGCGCTATGCGCTGGACACCTATCCCAACCAGATCGAAGTGATCACGGCCGAGCAGATGATGGACGCCTATGCCTCGGTCGGCATGCCACTGGGCTATCACCATTGGTCCTACGGCAAGCAGTTCCTGAGCACTGAAAAATCCTATAGTCGTGGCCAGATGGGTCTGGCTTATGAAATCGTCATCAACTCCGACCCTTGCATCGCCTATCTGATGGAAGAGAACACCATCTGCATGCAGGCGCTGGTAATAGCCCACGCCTGCTATGGACACAACAGCTTCTTCAAGGGCAACTACCTGTTCCGCACCTGGACAGACGCCAGTTCGATCATCGACTACCTGGTCTTCGCCAAGCAGTACATCGCCCAGTGTGAGGAGCGTCACGGCATCGATGCCGTGGAAGACTTGATCGACTCTTGTCATGCACTGATGAATTACGGCGTGGACCGCTACAAGCGCCCCTACCCCATCTCGGCGGAGGAAGAGCGCCGTCGCCAGAAAGAGCGTGAAGAGCACCTGCAGCGGCAGATCAACGACCTGTGGCGCACGATTCCCAAAAGTGCGGATAAAGCCGGGGATCGTGACGATGCCCGCTTCCCGGCCGAACCCCAGGAGAACATCCTCTATTTCATCGAAAAACACGCCCCCCTGCTCGAGCCCTGGCAACGCGAAGTGGTGCGAATCGTGCGCAAGATCGCCCAGTACTTCTACCCACAACGCCAGACCCAGGTGATGAACGAAGGCTGGGCGACCTTCTGGCACTACACCTTGATGAACGACCTGTACGACGAAGGCCTGGTCACCGATGGCTTCATGATGGAGTTCCTGCAATCGCATACCAGTGTGGTGTTCCAGCCCGGCTACGACAGCCCCTATTACAACGGCATCAACCCCTACGCCCTGGGCTTTGCCATGTACACCGACATCCGTCGCATGTGCGAGCACCCCACCGAAGAAGACCGCCGCTGGTTCCCGGACATCGCGGGCAGCGACTGGCTGTCGACCCTCAAATTCGCCATGACCAGCTTCAAGGACGAGAGCTTCATCCTGCAGTACCTCTCGCCCAAGGTGATCCGCGATCTCAAGCTGTTCAGCATTCTCGACGACGATCAACGCGATGACTTACTGGTGCCGGCCATCCACGACGAGGCCGGATACCGCCTGATCCGCGAACAACTAGCCGCGCAGTACAACCTCGGCAACCGTGAGCCCAACGTGCAAATCTGGAGCATCGATCGGCGCGGCGATCGCTCGCTGACCCTGCGCCATCAACAGCACAATCGCAAACCTCTGGGTGAATCCACCGACGAGGTGCTCAAGCACCTGCACCGTCTGTGGGGTTTCGACATCCACCTGGAGACCGTGCAGGGCGACAAAGTGGTCAAAACCCACCACATGCCGCCTCGCGGCGAGCATGGCGAGACGGGCGACTACAGTCGTTCGGACATGTCGGTGATTCATCACCTCTAGCCTCGGACGACTGCCGACAGGGTATGCTGTCGGCTGTCATGGAGGCTGTATATGCACATCTACAAAGTTGGCGGCGCAGTACGCGACCGCCTGCTCGGGCGCCCGGTCAGCGATGTTGACTGGCTGGTGGTCGGCGCCACGGTCGAGGACATGCACGCCCAGGGCTTTCGCCCGGTCGGCGCCGATTTCCCCGTGTTCATCCACCCGAAAACCGGCGAGGAATACGCCCTGGCGCGCACCGAGCGCAAGAGCGGTCGTGGCTACGGCGGCTTCACCTTTCACGCCAGCCCAGAGGTGACACTCGAAGAAGACCTCATCCGTCGCGACCTGACCATCAATGCCATGGCCGAAGACGCGCAAGGCAATCTGCTGGATCCATACAACGGAAAGGCGGATCTGGAAAACCGCATTCTTCGTCACGTTTCACCGGCGTTCGCCGAAGATCCCCTGCGCGTACTGCGCGTTGCCCGGTTCGCTGCCCGCTATGCGCCGCTGGGCTTCAACGTCGCTGACGACACGCTGGCGCTGATGCGGCAACTCAGCGTCAGCGGGGAACTACAGGCACTGACAGCCGAGCGGGCGTGGAAGGAAATCGAACGGGCGCTGATGGAAAGCCAACCTCAGGTGTTCATCGAGGTGCTGCGCGATTGCGGCGCGCTGCATGAGTTGATGCCAGAGCTCGATGGCTCCAGCCAGGCGCTCGCTCCGTTGCGTCAAGCGGCCGAGCACGACCAGTCGCTGCCGGTGCGCTGGGCCTGCCTGATGCTGGCCATCCACGACACCACGCAGATCAATGCCGTGAACCAGCGTTTCAAGGCACCACGCGACTGCCAGGAATTGGCGGGGTTGGTGGGTGACTGCCTGCCGCTGGCCGACCGCGCGCGCGAACTCGAACCTTCAGCGCTGCTGGCGCTGCTGCAGAAATTCGATGTATACCGCCGGCCGCAGCGCTTCGAGGAGTTCATCGCGGCGTGCCAGATGGCAGCCTTCGCCCGTGGCGCGCGCAACTATGCACAAGCCGACTATCTGCGCGGCGCGGCATCGAAGGCACGGGGCGTGGATGTGAAACCGCTGGTGGCCAGAGGGCTGACCGGGCAGGCATTGGGTGAGGCGCTCAAGGCGGAGCGGCTGCACGTGCTGGCCCAGCACAAAGCCACTGCGTCTTGCGTATAGCCGCTAGGCGCCGCCTGGCGTCAACTGCAAGCCGCGCCACTCGAACGGCACCGGCGCCAGCACCTGCTGAATGTCAGCCTCACGCCAAAGTTGCGCCATGACCTTGCCCTGCCCCGGATGCACCAGATCAGGCGCCAGCAGCGACAGCGGCCAGAGCACGAACGCATTCTTCAGGATCTCGGCGCGTGGCAGTACCAGGCCATCGAAGGTGCCGTTCAGGTCATCGAACATCAGCACGTCGATATCCAACGGCAAGCCTTTTCGGTCCGGCGCATAGCGGCCGTTGTCGGCTTCGATGAACTTGAGTCGGCGGTCCAGTTCCAGTAATGGCATGTCGGTTTGACCGCTGACCACCAGATTGAAAAACGGCCCGCTCTTGATGCCCACGGCTTGGCTTTCGAACACCGCCGAGCAGCGCATGTCACTGAGGATGCCGGCCAGCGCGTCGAGCCCCGCGCACAGATGGCGCTCGCGCTCGGTGTTGCTGCCCAGGCCCAGATAAACGGTGCTCAGAGACATCCGCGCTCGATCTCCACACCTACGCCACCCCGCGCCGCCGGTACGGCTCCGGGCTTGGTCAGCTTCAGTCGCATCCAGGGGATGTCGAACTCGGCCATCAGCGTTGCCGCCAGGCGCTCGGCAAAGGTTTCCACCAACTCGAAGCGCGACTGCTCGGCGAACGCCTGGACACGCGCCGAGACACTGGCGTAGTCGAGCGCCAGGCTGAGGTCGTCACCGGCTGCAGCGGGACGGTTGTCCCAGGCAAAACTCAGGTCCAGGCGCAGGCACTGGCGAATGTCGCGCTCCCAGTCGTAGGCGCCGATGACCGTATCGACCTCCAGCCCTTCGATGAACACTCTGTCCAAGCACTTCTCTCCACAGCACGACAAGGGCGACGGGCGCCGTTAGAATCAGGGCGTCCCCGCCCGGAATAGTTAGCATGTTTTGGTTACTGGCGCTGCTCGCCTACCTGCTCGGCTCGCTGTCCTTCGCCATCGTCCTGAGCCGCCTCGGCGGCCACCCGGACCCGCGTTTCAGCGGATCAGGCAACGCCGGTGCGACCAACATGCTGCGCCTGGCAGGGCGCAAGCTGGCCATCCTCACCCTGCTCGGCGACCTGTGCAAGGGTTTGCTGCCCGTGCTGTTGGCCGACTTTGTCGGCCTGAGCCTGCAAGACCAAGCCTGGATCGGCCTGTGCGCGGTGCTCGGCCACCTGTTTCCGCTGTACTTCCGTTTCAAGGGCGGCAAGGGCGTAGCCACTGCCGCCGGCATGCTCATGGGCTTGTATTTTCCCGCGGCGCTACTGGCGGTGGCAGCCTGGCTGCTGACCTTCTACCTGACCCGTACCAGCTCGCTGGCCGCGCTGATCGCCACACCCTTGACCCTGCCCCTGCTGGCCTGGCGCGAGCCTGCGGCGCTGCTGCCGATGAGCGTGCTCACCGTGCTGATCGTCTGGCGCCACCGCAACAACCTGCGCGACCTGTTCGCCGGACGCGAGCGCCACTTCTGAGCCCCGCCGTCAAAGCGGCGGCAGTTGCTCCATCGGCCAGCGCGCCTGCACGCTGATCGCCAGATCCTGCTGCTGGCCCGCCAATAGCCGCTGGCACCCAGCGTAGGCAATCATCGCGCCGTTATCGGTGCAGAACTTCGCACGCGCGTAGTACACATTGCCGCCCATGCTGGCCAACATGCCTTCGAGCGAGGTGCGCAACGCCTTATTCGCACTCACGCCGCCAGCGATGACCAGGCGCTTGAGGCCAGTCTGCTTGAGCGCACGCTTGCACTTGATGGTCAGAGTCTCCACCACCGCCTGCTGGAACGCCAGCGACAGGTCGCAACGGGTTTGCTCGCTGTCGTCCCCGGCATTGCGGCACTGCTGCCAGGTATTGAGGGCGAAGGTCTTGAGGCCGCTGAAACTGAATTCCAGGCCCGGACGATCGGTCATGGGCCGAGGGAACACGAAACGTCCGGGGGTGCCCTGCTCGGCCAGGCGGGCGATTTCGGGACCACCCGGATAATTCAGGCCGATCAGCTTGGCGGTCTTGTCGAACGCTTCGCCGGCAGCGTCATCCAGGCTTTCACCCAAGAGCGCGTATTGGCCAATGCCATCGACCTGCACCAACTGCGTGTGACCGCCGGACACCAACAAGGCGACGAACGGAAACTGCGGCGGCTGCTCTTCGAGCATGGGTGCCAGCAGGTGACCTTCCATGTGATGGACACCGATGGCCGGAATGTCCCAGGCGAACGCCAGCGCCTGCGCACAAGACGCGCCCACCAGCAGCGCACCGACCAGGCCGGGGCCGGCGGTGTAGGCGATGGCGTCGATATCCTGGGCAACCTTGCCGGCCTCATCGAGCACTTCACGAATCAGCGGCAGCATGCGCTTGACGTGGTCACGCGAGGCGAGCTCGGGCACCACGCCGCCGTAGACGCGGTGCAGGTCGATCTGGCTGAACAGCGCATCGGCCAACAGGCCGCGTTCGCTGTCGTATAATGCGACGCCAGTTTCGTCGCAGGATGTTTCCAATCCCAGTACTAGCATGGGTCCGTGCCTTGTGGAGGCTGAATGCGAAGCCGCGCATTCTAGTCGCCGTACCCAGTGCCGACCAGCGGTTTTCGATCAGAGGCTTTGCATTCCGCCACACTAAGGGTTAACATCCGCAACCCTTGAAAACTGACGTTCTCCAGCACACCTTTGTTTTGCCAGGAGCACGTCCACCCCGGTAATGAATTAAGGTAGCCCTGGATGCCAGCCGTCAAAGTTAAAGAGAACGAACCCTTCGACGTAGCTCTGCGTCGTTTCAAGCGCTCCTGCGAAAAAGCCGGTGTATTGGCTGAAGTTCGTAGCCGCGAGTTTTACGAAAAGCCGACCGCCGAGCGTAAGCGCAAAGCCGCTGCTGCCGTGAAGCGTCACGCCAAGAAAGTCCAGCGCGAACAGCGCCGCGCCGTTCGTCTGTACTAATACAGACGTTCTACGCAAGGCTTCTGCCCAGCCCGGCCTCGTGCCGGGCTAATGGCAGTTGTAGCTGCAAATCCCAAGCCCTGTGCTTCGGGCGCCCAGACTCCGGTCATCGGGCATCTATTCAGCGCTTCACCCTCGAACGCCCGACGCGGCAGGTGAACCGCGCACTCGCATCTCCTTTGCTGCACTTCTGCGATTAGACTTGCCGTAGCCAGATAACGAGACTGCCATGGCCGGGCTGATTCCCCAGAGCTTCATCGATGATCTTCTCAACCGCACCGACATCGTCGATGTGGTGAGTTCGCGCATCCAGCTGAAGAAGACCGGCAAGAACCACTCGGCCTGCTGTCCGTTCCACAAGGAAAAGACCCCGTCCTTCACCGTCAGTCCCGACAAGCAGTTCTACTACTGCTTCGGCTGCGGCGCCGGGGGCAACGCCTTGGGCTTCATCATGGACCACGACAACCTGGAGTTTCCCCAGGCGGTCGAGGAACTGGCCCGCGCCGCGGGCATGGAAGTACCCCGCGAGGAGGGCCGACGCGGACAAAAGCCGCGCCAGCCCACCGACTCGCCTCTGTATCCGCTGCTCGAAGCCGCGGCCGAGTTCTATCGCCAGGCCTTGCGCAATCATCCGACGCGCAAGGCGGCAGTCGAATACCTCAAAGGCCGAGGCCTGTCCGGGGAAATCGCCCGTGATTTCGGCCTGGGCTTCGCGCCGCCGGGCTGGGACAACCTGTTCAAGCACCTGGGCGCGGACACCCTGCAGCAAAAAGTCATGATCGACGCCGGCTTGCTCATCGAGAACGCCGAAAGTGGCAAGCGCTACGACCGCTTCCGTGACCGGGTGATGTTCCCCATCCGCGACAGCCGCGGCCGCGTGATCGCCTTCGGTGGTCGGGTGCTGGGCGATGACAAGCCCAAGTACCTGAACTCCCCGGAAACCCCGGTGTTCCACAAGGGCCAGGAACTCTACGGGCTGTACGAGGCGCGCAAGCACAACCGCAACCTCGACGAAATCATCGTGGTCGAGGGCTACATGGACGTCATAGCCCTGGCCCAGCAAGGCTTGCGCAATGCCGTAGCGACCCTCGGCACCGCCACCAGCGAGGAGCACCTCAAGCGCCTGTTTCGCGTGGTGCCCAACGTACTGTTCTGCTTCGACGGCGACCAGGCCGGACGAAAAGCCGCCTGGCGCGCCCTGGAAGCCGCACTGCCAACACTTCAGGATGGTCGCCGCGCGCGCTTCCTGTTCCTGCCCGAAGGTGAAGACCCGGACACCCTGGTCCGTGCCGAGGGCACCGATGCCTTCCAGGCGCGGATCCACCAGCACGCGCAACCGCTCGCCGACTACTTCTTCGAGCAACTGAGCAACGAAGCCGACCCGCGGTCACTGGAAGGCAAGGCGCACATGGCGACCCTGGCTGCACCGTTGATCGAAAAAATTCCGGGCGCCAATTTGCGTCAGTTGATGCGCAACAGGCTGAAGGAAATCACCGGCCTGGACATGCAGCAAATGGAGCAACTGGCCCAGCAGCCGGCAGCCCCCAACGTACCGGACTACGATCCAGGCTATGACTACGACGCCATGGCCAGCTATACCCCGGACTTCTCCGAACAGCACTACGACTATGGCCAGGCGCAGCCCGAACAGCAGCCCTGGACGCCCCCCAAGGGGGGCTCGAAAAAGCCCTGGGAGGGCAAAGGCAAGCCCTGGGACAAGCAGCGCAAAGGCGGCAGAGGCTGGCAGCGCGATGAGGCTCCGCCACGCACCCCAGCCCCCGTGGAACCCCCGGCTCTCGCGGCCTTGCGCACTTTACTGCACTACCCGCTGCTGGCCGGCAAGGTGGAAGATGCCAGCCATTTCGCTGCCGAGGAACACCTCTACAGCCAGCTGTTGGTGGCCTTGATCGAAGCCGTGCAGAAAAATCCTGGTCTAAGCTCGATGCAGTTGATCGCGCGCTGGCACGGCACCGACCAAGGCCGCCTGTTGCGGGCACTGGCGGAGAAGGAATGGCTCATCGATGCCGATAACCTTGAACAACAGTTTTTCGACACCATTACTAGCTTGTCTGCTCGCCAGCGCGAGCGAAGCCTGGAACATCTGCTCAGGAAAGCACGTCAAAGTGAGCTGAGCGGCGAGGAAAAATCGCAGCTTCTTGCCCTTTTGAGCAGGAATGTTCCCGCACAAACCCCGACCTCATCTGGCGCGTGAGGTCCATGCTCGGGTATAATCCTCGGCTTGTTTTTTGCCCGCCAAGACCTTCAGTGGATAGGGTGTTATGTCCGGAAAAGCGCAACAGCAATCTCGTATCAAAGAGTTGATCACCCGCGGTCGTGAGCAGGGCTACCTGACTTACGCGGAGGTCAACGACCACCTGCCTGAGGATATTTCAGATCCGGAACAGGTGGAAGACATCATCCGCATGATCAACGACATGGGGATCAACGTATTCGAGAGTGCTCCGGATGCGGATGCCCTGCTGTTGGCGGAAGCCGACACCGACGAAGCCGCGGCCGAGGAAGCCGCCGCTGCGTTGGCAGCAGTCGAAACCGATATCGGCCGCACGACCGACCCGGTGCGCATGTACATGCGTGAAATGGGTACCGTCGAGCTGCTGACCCGCGAAGGCGAGATCGAAATCGCCAAGCGCATCGAGGAAGGCATCCGTGAAGTCATGGGCGCCATCGCCCACTTCCCGGGCACCGTCGATCACATTCTCGGCGAGTACGACCGCGTTACCACCGAAGGCGGCCGCCTGTCGGATGTGCTCAGCGGCTACATCGACCCTGACGACAACATCGCCGCACCGACCGAAGAGGTGCCGGTCATCGGCGCCAAGGCGTCCGCCGCCAAGGAAGAGTCCGACGAGGAAGAAGAAGAGAGCGCCGACGGCGACGAAGAGGAAGAGACCGAGAGCGGTCCGGACCCTGTCATTGCCGCACAGCGTTTCGGTGCGGTCTCCGACCAGCTGCAGGCCACCAACAAGGTGGTGAAGAAGCATGGTCGCGGCGCCAAGGAAAGCGTCCAGGCACTGCAAGCCCTGGCCGACCTGTTCATGCCGATCAAGCTGGTACCCAAGCAGTTCGACGCGCTCGTCGAGCGTGTGCGCGGTGCCCTCGACCGCCTGCGTCAACAGGAACGCGCCATCATGCAGCTGTGCGTGCGTGATGCCCGCATGCCTCGCGCCGACTTCCTGCGCCTGTTCCCCAGCAACGAAACCGACCAGACCTGGAGCGGTGATCTGGCCAAGCGCAGCACCAAGTGGGCTGCCGCGCTGGGCGAGAAAGACGCGGCCATCGTCGCCTGCCAGCAGAAGTTGATCGACCTCGAAACCGAAAGCGGTCTGACCGTTGCCGAAATCAAGGAAATCAACCGCCGCATGTCCATCGGCGAGGCGAAAGCCCGTCGCGCCAAGAAAGAAATGGTCGAGGCGAACCTGCGTCTGGTGATTTCCATCGCCAAGAAGTACACCAACCGTGGCCTGCAATTCCTCGATCTGATCCAGGAAGGCAACATTGGCTTGATGAAGGCGGTGGACAAGTTCGAATACCGTCGTGGCTACAAGTTCTCGACCTACGCCACCTGGTGGATTCGCCAGGCGATCACCCGCTCGATCGCCGACCAGGCGCGCACCATCCGTATTCCGGTGCACATGATCGAGACGATCAACAAGCTCAACCGTATTTCCCGGCAGATGCTGCAGGAAATGGGTCGCGAACCGACGCCGGAAGAGCTGGGCGAGCGTATGGAAATGCCTGAGGACAAGATCCGCAAGGTATTGAAGATCGCCAAAGAGCCGATCTCCATGGAAACCCCGATCGGCGACGACGAAGACTCGCACCTGGGCGACTTCATCGAGGACTCCACCATGCAGTCCCCGATCGATGTCGCCACGGTCGAAAGCCTCAAGGAAGCCACGCGCGACGTACTCTCGGGCCTTACCGCCCGTGAAGCGAAAGTGCTGCGCATGCGCTTCGGCATCGATATGAACACCGACCACACCCTCGAAGAGGTCGGCAAGCAGTTCGACGTGACTCGCGAGCGGATCCGTCAGATCGAAGCCAAGGCGCTGCGCAAACTGCGTCATCCGACGCGCAGCGAGCATCTACGCTCCTTCCTCGACGAGTGATGACGAACCCCGGCCCAGGCCGGGGTTTTTCTTGGGCGACAAAAACCTGCAGGCCGTTGGCCGCATTCCTCGGCACCGTTCATCCCGGCACGTCTACACTCGAATCAGCCCCTTTGATCGAGAGTTCGCCATGCCCTTGCTGCCGGCACTTGTGCTGTTGCTCTTGCTGATCTGGAACACAACTGCCAGCGCTTTGACCGACCAGAACACTGCTGCCGCCCTAGCCCCTGCGTCCGAATCGTCTTCGCAGATTCGGCCTACCGACGCCAACCTCACCGTGGATGCCCGCAGTCATGCGCCAATGCAGGTCGTCGATCGTCAGCAAGTGGTCCTGTGGCACAACCTGTTGCTGCTTGGCTTGCCAGCGCTTGCCGCCGTGGTGGCGATTCTCATCGCCATGTTGCGGATCAATCGCCGCCTGACTTCGGAAATTTCTCGGCGAATCGCCCTCGAGCAGGAGTTGCGCAGCAGCGAATACCATTATCGAGGCCTGATCGAGAGCCTGTCGGCAGTGGCCTGGGAAGCCGATGCCAACGATTTCACTTACAGCTACGTCTCCCCCCACGCCGAGGATCTGCTCGGTTATCCACAGCGCGAGTGGCTCAAGCCTGGTTTCTGGCGCGGCATTCTGCACCCCGATGACGCCCTCCGTGTGCAGCACTACTGCGACAGCGAAACGGCAGCGGGCCGCGACCACAGCCTGGACTACCGTGTGATACGTGCCGACGGCCAGACACTGTGGGTGCGCAACATCGTCAGCATGATCGGCCACGGTCATAAACCGCTGATTCGCGGCCTGATGATCGACATCAGCGAAACCAAGCGCACCGAAGAGGCGCTGCGTCTTTCCGAACAGAAGTTCGCCAAGGCCTTCCATGCCTCGCCCGACGGCCTGCTGCTGTCACGCCAGCGCGACGGCTTGCTGTTGGAGGTCAACGAGGGCTTCTGCCGCCTGACCGGCTACGACATCGACCCCAACCGCGATCAGAACAGCCTGGACCTGGGCATCTGGGCCGACCTCGACGAGCGCGCGCGCCTGGTCGAACGCTTGCGCCGCGACGGCTTCGTGCGCGATTTCAGCTGCCATATCCGCCGCAGCGATGGTCAGATTCGGCTATGCGAAGTGTCTGCGCGACCGCTGCCCATCGGCGACACCGACTGCATGCTGACCATTACCCGCGATATCACCGAACGCCACCTGATGCAGGAAAAGCTGCAACTGGCCGCCACGGTATTCGAGAACACGGCCGAAGGCGTGCTCATCACCGATCCCGAGCAGCACATCAGTGCGGTCAACCGCGCCTTCAGCGAGATCACCGGCTACAGCGAACACGAAGCCCTCGGCCAGACGCCACGCCTGCTCGCCTCGGGCCAGCACGACAGCGCTTTTTACGCCGCCCTCTGGCATCAGCTCTGCGCCGAAGGCCACTGGCAGGGCGAAATCTGCAATCGACGCAAGAACGGTGAACTCTATCCCAGTTGGCTGACCATCAGCGCCGTGCGCAACCGCGAGGGGGAGATCAGCCACTTCGTCGCGGTCTTCGCCGACATCTCCAGCCTCAAGCACGCCCAGGCGGAACTGGACTACCAGGCTCACCACGACCCGTTGACCGGCCTGCCCAACCGCACCCTGTTCGAGAACCGCCTGCAAGCCACCCTCAACTGCGCCCAGGCCCCCAACCGCCAGGGCGCCGTGCTGTTTCTCGACCTCGACCGCTTCAAGCACATCAACGACAGCCTCGGTCATCCCGTCGGCGACCTGCTGCTCAAAGGCATTGCCCAGCGCCTCAGGGAGCAGGTGCGCGATGTCGACACCGTGGCACGCCTGGGCGGCGACGAGTTCATCATTCTCCTGCCCGGCCTGCACCGCCCCAGCGATGCCAGTGCCATCGCCAACAAGCTGCTGGCCTGCTTCCACGCCCCGGTGCAGGCGGGCGAGCACGAGTTCTTCACCAGCGCCAGCATCGGCATCAGCCTCTACCCGCAAGACGGCACCGACGTCGCCACCCTGATCCGCAACGCCGACGCCGCCATGTACCGCTCCAAAGCCAAAGGCCGCAACCGCGTGGAGAGCTACACCCTGGACCTCACCACCCAGGCCAACGAACGGATCTTCCTCGAACACGAACTGCGCCGGGCCATCGAGCGCAACGAACTGAGCCTGTACTACCAACCCAAGTTCAGCCTCAAGACCCAGGCCCTGGTCGGCGCCGAAGCGCTGGTACGCTGGACGCACCCCACTTTCGGCGAAGTGCCACCCGAACAGTTCATTCACCTGGCCGAAGAGAACGGCAGCATCCTGCAATTAGGTGATTGGGTGCTGGAGCAGGCCTGCCGGCAGATGCACCAGTGGAAGCACGCCTACGCACCGTTCGGCCCGTTGTCGATCAACCTGGCCGGCGCGCAGTTGCGCCAGCCGAGCCTGGCGCGGCGCATCGAACACCTGCTCGGCACCTTCCAGCTCCAGGCCGGCGACCTGCAGTTGGAGATCACCGAGAACTTCATCATGAGCCAGGCCGAAGAGGCCCTGGCCATCCTGCACCAACTCAAGGGCCTGGGCGTGCAACTGGCGATCGACGACTTCGGCACGGGTTACTCGTCGCTCAGCTACCTCAAGCGCCTGCCGCTGGATATCCTCAAGATCGACCAGTCGTTCATCCGAGGCCTGCCGGACGATCCCCACGACGCCGCCATCGCCCGCGCCATCATCGCCCTGGGCCGCAGCATGCAACTGACGATCATTGCCGAAGGCGTGGAAACCCCGGCCCAGCAACGCTTCCTGGCGGCTGAAGGGTGTGAGCAGATTCAGGGCTACATCGTCAGCCTGCCGCTGCCGGCCGAGCAGTTCGCCGCGCGCTTTCTTCGCATAGCACCAACGGATCTTTCAGATGGCACCCATGGCCAACCCTCGTTATAATCGCGCCGACCTCTGGGGCCTATAGCTCAGTTGGTTAGAGCAGAGGACTCATAATCCTTTGGTCCACGGTTCGAGTCCGTGTGGGCCCACCATGTTAGAAGCCGCGCATTGCGCGGCTTTGTCGTTTCTGGCGGCGGCCGTTTTCATGTGGCACTAGAACTCACTGACCACAAACAGTCCACACCAGCACATTAGACAGTGAGCCGGGTAGCGCATCGTATTCGGCTCCCGGATCTGTCAGTTGACGAGCTCCGCTTTGTCTAGTTTCCCAAGCGGCTCCCCTCAAACCCCCGTACCATCGCCTGAGTCCACCGCACCAAGAGCCCCGCCATGCCAGACACCCTCCCCCTGGACCACACCGACCGCCAGCTCATCGCCCTGCTGCAAATCAACGCCCGCGAAAGCGTGGCGACGCTGGCGCGTCAATTGGGTATCGCCCGCACCACGGTCACCTCGCGCCTGGCGCGGCTGGAAAAGCACAAGGTGATCACCGGCTATGGCGTGCGCCTGGGTCAGCGTCTGGCCGGCGGCGGTCTGCAAGCCTACGTCGGGATCAAGGTTCAGCCACGTGCCGGACGCGAGGTGGTGCGCCGGCTCTCGGCCATGGGCCAGGTGCAGCAACTGTGCGCGGTGAGTGGGGAGTTCGACTATGTGGCCTGGTTGCGCAGCGACTCCCCCGAACAGCTCGACCAGTTACTCGACCAGATCGGCAGCCTTGAAGGGGTCGAGAAAACCACCACGTCGATCATCCTCAGCCACAAGGTGGATCGTGGCCAGGCGGTGTGAACATTCGTCATAACGCTTGACGCTCAAGTCGTTATGACGAAAAAACAGGCATTTCGACGCCACTCTTGCTCTTAATAACGACCATCCCTAGCCCTAAAATGATCGCCAGGCATTTCCTATACTCAGGCTCCGCCCTCTGCGCAGCCGCTCTGGCAAGGTCATCAGATGAACAAGAAAAACCGCCATCCCGCCGACGGCAAGCCCCCGGTGACCATCTTCGGCCCCGATTTTCCCTTCGCATTCGATGACTGGCTAGAGCACCCTGCCGGGCTCGGCAGTATTCCCGCCGAGCGGCAAGGCGAGGAAGTCGCCATCGTCGGCGCCGGGATCGCCGGTCTGGTGGCGGCCTACGAGCTGATGAAGCTGGGCCTCAAGCCGGTGGTGTACGAGGCGTCGAAACTCGGGGGGCGGTTGCGCTCGCAGGCCTTCAACGGCACCGACGCCATCGTCGCCGAACTGGGCGGCATGCGCTTTCCAGTGTCCTCCACCGCCTTCTACCACTATGTCGACAAGCTGGGGCTGGAAACCCGCCCCTTCCCCAACCCGCTGACCCCGGCCTCACCCAGCACGGTGATTGATCTGGAGGGCCAGACCTATTACGCGGAAAACCCCGGCGATCTGCCACCGATCTTCCGCGAAGTGGCAGACGCCTGGGCCGACGCGCTGGAAGACCGCGCGTCCTTCGGCGAGATCCAGCAGGCGATCCGCGAGCGTGACGTACCGCGTCTGAAAGCGCTGTGGAATACGCTGGTTCCGCTATGGGACGACCGCACCTTCTATGACTTCGTCGCCACCTCCAAGGCCTTTGCCCAGTTGAGCTTCCAGCACCGCGAAGTATTCGGCCAAGTGGGCTTCGGCACTGGCGGCTGGGATTCGGACTTCCCCAATTCGATGCTGGAAATCTTCCGGGTGGTGATGACCAATTGCGACGATCACCAGCACCTGGTGGTCGGCGGCGTCGAGCAGGTGCCGCAGGGCATCTGGCGGCACGCCCCGGCGCAAGCGGCGCACTGGCCGGCCGGTACCAGCCTCAAGTCGCTGCACGGCGGTGCACCGCGCGCGGGGGTCAAGCGCATCGCGCGGGCCAGTGACGGGCGTCTGGCGGTCACCGACAACTACGGCGACTGCCGCCACTACGCGGCAGTGCTGACCACCTGCCAGAGCTGGCTGCTGACCACGCAGATCGACTGCGAGGAAGCGCTGTTCTCGCAGAAGATGTGGATGGCCCTGGACCGCACGCGCTACATGCAGTCGTCGAAGACCTTCGTCATGGTCGATCGGCCGTTCTGGAAAGACAAAGACCCGGAAACCGGCCGCGACCTGCTGAGCATGACCCTCACCGACCGCCTTACGCGCGGCACCTACCTGTTCGACAACGGCGACGACAAGCCGGGGGTGATTTGCCTGTCCTATGCATGGATGAGCGATGCCCTGAAGATGCTGCCGCACCCCACCGAGAAACGTGTGCAACTGGCCCTGGACTCGCTGAAGAAGATCTACCCGAAGACCGACATCGCCGGGCATATCATCGGCGACCCGATCACCATTTCCTGGGAAGCCGATCCTTACTTCCTCGGCGCCTTCAAAGGCGCATTGCCGGGCCATTACCGCTACAACCAGCGCATGTACGCGCACTTCATGCAGCAGGATCTGCCGGCCGAGCAGCGCGGCATCTTCATCGCCGGCGACGATGTGTCCTGGACGCCGGCCTGGGTGGAAGGCGCGGTGCAGACTTCGCTGAATGCGGTGTGGGGTATCATGAACCACTTTGGCGGCCGCACACATCCGGACAATCCAGGTCCTGGTGACGTGTTCGCCGACATCGGCCCCATCGCCCTGCCCGACTGAAAACCGCGAGGAAACGCCATGCGCATCGCCCTGTTCCAAGGCGCGCCCAGGCCGCTGGACGTCTCTGGCAACCTAGACCGGTTGCGCGAACGGGCACATCAGGCGGCGGCGCAAGGTGCGCAGTTGCTGGTGTGCCCGGAAATGTTCCTGAGCGGTTACAACATCGGCGCCCAGGCCGTGCAGCGCCTGGCCGAGCCCGTCGATGGCCCATCGGCCCAGGCTGTGGGCGAGCTTGCACAGGCGCAGAACATTGCCATCGTCTATGGCTATCCGGAGCAGGGCGAAGACGGCGCGGTCTACAACAGCGTGCAGTTGATCGACGCTCACGGCCGCCGACTGTGCAACTACCGTAAGACGCACCTGTTCGGTGAACTGGACCGCACGATGTTCAGCCCCGGCGAGGAGCACTTCCCGGTGGTGGCGTTGAATGGCTGGAAGCTGGGGCTGCTGATCTGCTACGACATCGAGTTCCCCGAGAACGCCCGGCGCCTGGCGTTGAACGGTGCCGAGCTGATCCTGGTGCCGACCGCCAACATGGCGCCCTACGATTTCGTCTGCCAGGTGACCGTACGTTCGCGGGCGCAGGAGAACCAGTGCTACCTGGTGTACGCCAACTACTGCGGCTCGGAAGGTGAGATCCAGTATTGCGGGCAGAGCAGCATCGTCGCGCCGGACGGCAGTCAACTGAGCCTGGCCGGGAATGAGGAAAGCCTTCTACTGGCAGACCTGTCACATCACACGCTGAGGCAAGGACGCGAGGCCTTCCCGTATCTGGCCGACCTGCGGCACGACCTGCATCGCGTCCAGCGCTGAGCCGCCAGAGCTGCGGCGGCGCAAATACGCTAGCATGCGCCCATGACCGACCCGATCCGCACGTTGACCCTGGCCAACGGCCTGCACCTGACCTTGCGCCACGCGCCACGCCTCAAGCGCGCTGCCGCCGCCCTGCGGGTGCATGCCGGTAGCCACGATGCCCCGGCCAGATGGCCCGGCCTCGCGCATTTTCTCGAACACCTGTTCTTCCTCGGCACCGCCCGCTTTCCTTTGCAGGACGGCCTGATGCGTCATGTGCAGGCGGTCGGAGGTCAGGTGAATGCCAGCACCCGCGAGCGCACCACCGATTTTTTCTTCGAAGTGCCTGTCAGCGCCCTAGGCTCGGCACTGGAGCGCCTGTGCCAGATGCTGGCCGAGCCGGATCTGAGCGTCGAGCGCCAGCGCCACGAGCGTGAGGTGATCCACGCCGAGTTCATCGCCTGGTCGCGCGACGACCAGGCGCAGCGCCAGTTCGCGCTGTTGCAGCGTGTGTCGCCGCGCCATCCGTTGAGTCGATTTCATGCAGGCAATCGATACAGCCTGGCCGTCCAGGATCCTGCCTTCCAACGGGCGCTGCTCGACTTCCACGCCCGTTTCTACCGGGGTAGCCACATTCACTTGAGCCTGTGCGGCCCGCAATCGCTGGACGCACTCGAAGCGTTGGCCCGACCGTTCGCCAACCTGTTCGCCAAAGGTCCAGCGCAGGCACAGCAACCGCCTCCCGCCCTGCTCGACGCGCCCTGGGTCGAACACCCGGCCACGGCGGGCTGTCTGGAGCTGCTCTTTGCCCACGACGCGCTGCCGCCGGGCGCCGCACAGGCGTTGGAACTGCTGCTGTCCTGCTTGAACGACAGCCGCCCCGGTGGCTGGCTCGACGCCTTGCGCCAACGCGGCTGGCTGCGGGACGTCCACAGCGAGACGCTGTACGCCTTCGCCGGACAGGTGCTCTGGCACATTCGATTGCATCTGAGCGATGACGCTCCGCCAGCAGAAGTCCGCGACCTGCTGCACGGCTGGCTCGGCAGCTTGCGTCAGTCGAGCGCCACGCGACTCAATGACGAATTCGGGCGCTTGCAACAGCGCCGCGAACAAGCCGCCAGCGCCCTGGAGCTGGCGCGTCGAGACAGCGCCGACACCCCGTTCGCGGCATTGGACGCACAAGCGCTCGAGGCCTTCCAAGCACTGCTCGCAGATCTTCCCGCCAGCGCCCACGGCCACTGGCCGCCACCTGACGATGAGCCGTTGCTGCGGGCTGACCTGCCGGGCGCACGTGCCGGCCTGCCCGACGACGTGGCGATCAGCGCGTTGCTGCCACCTGAGCGTGGCCTGGCGACGCTCTACCTGCATTGGTTTATCGCCTCGCCGCTGCGCGAGCGCTTCCATCACGTCCTGTCGCAAAACCTGCGACCCTTGCTCGAACGTGCCCATCGCGCCTCGCTGCAATTGGACTTCAGCCGGGAGGGCGAGCACTGGCAACTGCGCTGTGCGGGCAGCCCGGGCGCAGTGATTCGCACCGTCGCCCTGGCACTGGAGGCTCTGCGCCAGCCGAGCGCTGAACTGTTACGCACTCCAGCGCCCAGCAAAGCGCCGCAAATACCGATCCGAGCGCTGCTGAGCGCGCTGCCCGATCATCTGCACGGCAGGGCCGCGCCGCCTCAACCGGCGAGCCTGCTGGATCAGTCGATGCTCGACCAGCTCTGGGCCAGCGCCCCTCGGCAAGGCCTCGCCATCGGCTTCGACCTCACCGCGCAAGCCGCGCTCGGCGCTGTGCTCAAGCACGCGCCTGGAAAGCCTGGCGGGCGGCCCTCAGCCCCGACACACTCGCCGGGCCGGCGTTGGGTGCGGCACGCCACAGGCGGCAGCGAGCATGCCCTTGTGCTGTTCTGCCCGCTGCCCAACGCCGCCGAGGGCCCTGGTCGGCTGCTGGCGCAAGCGCTGCAAGGGCTGGTGTATCAGCGCCTGCGCGTGGAGTTGCAGTTGGGCTATGCGGTGTTCAGTGCCTTTCGTCAGATCCAGGGCCAAGGCGGCTTGCTGTTCGGCGTGCAATCGCCGAAGGCGAGCCCCGCGCAGATTCTCGATCATCTCTTCACAGTGCTGAACGAAGGAGTAACGCTCGACACGGCCGCCCAGGCAGCCCTGGCGGCGCAGTTCGACGAACCGGCGATGCCCAATGCCGAGGTCGCGCACTGGGCTTGGCAGACATATCTGGCTACAGAGCCGACAGACCTTTCCCGGCTCCAGCGGTCTATTCTCAACACCACTCAGCCTTTACTGGATGAACTGCTGAAAAGCCTGCTGGACGCCGATCATGGTTGGCTTTGCCTGGCTAACGGCGAGCCCCCGGATGAGCGCTGGCAATAACCCAACCCACGCCGGGATTGTTACCTCAAACGCAACGGCGCTTTTCCAAGAATTAACCATTGCGTACAAAGTTTTCTTGTAAGATAGCGCAATCTCAGCCAATGGAACCTCCTGCTCCAGGCGGCGCCCAAGTAGATAGCTGACACCACCCCAACCCTATCCGGAAGGAGCACCACCATGACCACCTGGACCAAACCTGCCTACACCGACCTGCGCATCGGCTTCGAAGTCACCATGTACTTCGCCAACCGTTAAGCAGCGCTGCAGTGCAACGCCTCGGCCCGCCGGGGCGTTTTCGTTTCATGGACAGGGTCGTCCGGCAAGAGAGTAGCCATGTATATCCAGATTCTCGGTTCCGCCGCCGGCGGCGGCTTCCCCCAGTGGAACTGCAACTGCGTCAACTGCAAGGGTTTTCGTGATGGCAGCCTGCGCGCCACCGCCCGCACCCAGTCGTCCATCGCCCTGTCCGACGACGGCGAACACTGGATCCTGTGCAACGCCTCGCCGGACATCCGCGCCCAGCTCCAGGCCTTCGCGCCGATGCAACCGGCGCGCGCCCTGCGCGACACCGGCATCGACGCTATCGTGCTGCTCGACAGCCAGATCGACCACACCACCGGGTTGCTCAGCCTGCGCGAGGGCTGCCCGCACCAGGTCTGGTGCACCGACATGGTCCACCAGGACCTGAGCACCGGCTTCCCGCTGTTCACCATGCTCAGCCACTGGAACGGCGGGTTGCAGTGGAACCGCATCGAACTGCAGGGCAGCTTCGTCATTCCGGCCTGCCCGAACCTCAGGTTCACCCCCTTCCCGCTGCGTAGCGCCGCACCGCCCTACTCGCCGCACCGCTTCGACCCGCACCCAGGCGACAACCTCGGCCTGCTGGTCGAGGACACCCGCACCGGCGGCAAGCTGTTCTATGCCCCAGGGCTGGGCCAGGTCGATGCCGCGCTGCTGGAGATGATGCACGGCGCCGACTGCCTGCTGGTGGACGGCACCCTGTGGGAAGACGATGAAATGCAACGTCGCGGCGTCGGCACCCGTACCGGCCGCGAGATGGGTCACCTGGCGCAGAACGGCCCTGGCGGCATGCTCGAAGTGCTCGACGGCTTCGCGCGCCAGCGCAAGGTGCTTATCCACATCAACAACACCAACCCGATCCTCGACGAGGCGTCGCCCGAGCGCGCCGAAGTCCTGCGCCGCGGCGTGGAAGTGGCCTACGATGGCATGAGCATCGAGTTGTAAGGAGCCCCGATGAGCGACGCATTGCCGATGTCCCCTGCCGAGTTCGAGCAGGCCCTGCGCGCCAAGGGCGCCTACTACCATATTCATCACCCGTATCACGTGGCCATGTACCAAGGCCGCGCCACCCGCGAGCAGATTCAGGGCTGGGTGGCCAACCGCTTCTATTACCAAGTGAACATCCCGATGAAGGATGCTGCGATCCTGGCCAACTGCCCGGACCGTGAAGTCCGCCGCGAGTGGATTCAACGCCTGCTCGACCACGACGGCGCACCCGGCGAGGACGGTGGCATCGAAGCCTGGCTGCGCCTCGGCCAGGCAGTGGGCCTCGACCCGGAGCAACTGCGGTCCCAGGAACTGGTACTGCCCGGCGTGCGCTTCGCCGTCGATGCCTACGTCAACTTCGCCCGCCGCGCCAGTTGGCAGGAAGCGGCCAGCAGTTCGCTGACCGAACTGTTCGCGCCGCAGATTCACCAGTCGCGCCTGGACAGTTGGCCGCAGCACTACCCGTGGATCGATCCGGCTGGCTACGAGTACTTCCGCACGCGCCTGGGCCAGGCCCGCCGTGATGTGGAGCACGGTCTGTCGATCACCCTGCAGCACTACACCAGCGCCGAGGGCCAGGCGCGCATGCTGGAAATTCTGCAATTCAAGCTGGATATTCTCTGGAGCATGCTCGATGCCATGAGCATGGCCTACGAACTGAACCGCCCGCCGTATCACAGCGTCACAAGCGAACGTGTCTGGCACAAGGGGATCGCACCATGAGTCTCGACCGCAACCAGGTGCCGAACTGGCGCCCGGGCTACCGTTTCCAGTACGAGCCCGCCCAGCAAGGCCATGTGCTGCTGTACCCCGAGGGCATGATCAAGCTCAACGACAGCGCCGGGCTCATCGGCGGGTTGATCGATGGCCAGCGCTCTGTCGCCGCGATCATCGCCGAGCTGGAACAGCAGTTCCCCGGCATTCCCCAGGTGGCCGAGGACATCGAGCAGTTCATGGAGGTGGCCCGTGCCGAACACTGGATCGTCCTCGCCTGAAGTGCCGGTGGGCTTGCCGCTCTGGCTGCTGGCGGAACTGACCTACCGCTGCCCGCTGCAATGCCCCTATTGCTCGAACCCGCTCGACTTCGCCGAACAAGGCAAGGAACTGAGTACCGAGCAGTGGTTCAAGGTGATGGCCGAAGCCCGCGAAATGGGCGCGGCGCAGATCGGTTTCTCCGGCGGTGAGCCGCTGGTGCGCCAAGACCTTGCCGAGCTGATCGGCGAAGCTCGGCGCCTGGGCTACTACACCAACCTGATCACCTCCGGCATCGGTTTGACCGAACAGAAGATCGCCGCCTTCCGCCAGGCTGGGCTGGACCACATCCAGATCAGCTTCCAGGCCAGCGACGAGCAGGTGAACAACCTGCTGGCCGGCTCGAAAAAAGCGTTTGCGCAGAAGCTGGAGATGGCGCGGGCAGTGAAGGCCCATGGGTATCCGATGGTGCTCAACTTCGTCACGCACCGGCACAACATCGACCGCATCGACCGCATCATCGAGCTGTGCCTGGCCCTGGAGGCCGACTTCGTCGAGCTCGCCACCTGCCAGTTCTACGGCTGGGCGCACCTCAATCGCCTCGGCCTGCTGCCGACCCGCGAACAGCTCGAACGCGCCGAACGGATCACCAACGAGTACCGTGACCGGCTCAAGGCCGAAGGTCATCCGTGCAAGCTGATCTTCGTCACCCCGGATTACTACGAAGAGCGCCCCAAGGCCTGCATGAACGGCTGGGGCAGCCTGTTTCTCACCGTCACCCCGGATGGCACCGCGCTGCCCTGCCACGGCGCGCGGCAATTGCCGGTGCAGTTTCCCAACGTGCGCGAGCATGACCTGCGCCACATCTGGTACGACTCCTTCGGTTTCAACCGCTTCCGCGGCTACGACTGGATGCCCGAGCCTTGCCGGTCGTGCGACGAAAAGGAAAAGGACTTCGGCGGCTGTCGCTGCCAGGCCTTCATGCTCACGGGTGATGCCAGCAAGGCCGATCCGGTGTGCGCCAAGTCGCCGGACCACGGCATCATTCTCAAGGCGCGCGAAGAGGCGCAGACCGCGCAAATGGAGATCGAGCAGATGACCTTCCGCAACGAGCGCAACTCCCGGGTCATCGCCCGTGGCTGAGTTCAGCGCCGCCCAGGCCGTGGCCGCTGGCACCGACTTCGCCGAGCTCAAGGTGAGCGCGCAGGGGCTGTTCTGGAACGAGTTTCGGCCGGCGGATGGCGCCTGCCGGATCTGGCGCTGGCACCAGGACCAGGCCCAATGCCTCACGCCGGACGGGTTCAGCGTGCGCAGCCGGGTGTACGAATATGGCGGCGGCAGCTTCTGCCTGGCGCATGACGCCGTGTTTTTCGTCAATGAACAGGACCAGCAAGTCTACCGACAGGCGCTCGACGGCGCGGCGCCGCAGGCACTCACCTCCATGGCGGACTGCCGCTACGGCGACCTGCTGTGGCACGACGGTCAACTCCTGGCAGTTGAGGAACGGCATGCCGAGCGCGTCGAGCATCGGCTGGTGGCGTTGACGGTCGAGGGCCGCGAGGTGCTGGCCGAAGGCGCAGATTTCTACGCCTCGCCGACGCTGAGCGCCGACAGTAAACGCCTGGCCTGGATCGAATGGGATCGGCCCGCGCAGCCTTGGACCGTGACGCGACTGATGTGCCGCGAACGGCAAGAAGCCGGACATTGGGGCACGCCACGCTGTGTCGCTGGCCTGGACGAATCCTTGCAGCAGCCGCGCTTCGACGCCGAAGGTCGCTTGTACTGCCTGTCGGACCGCCACGGCTTCTGGCAGCCCTGGGGCGAAATCGACGGCCGCTGGCAAGCCCTGCCAGCGCTCGCCGCCGACCACGCCGCAGCGCCCTGGCAACTGGGAGCCTCGACTTGGCTGGTGCTCGGCGCGCAGCAGTACGTGGCCACCTGGTTCGAGAACGGTTTCGGCGTGCTGGGCCTGCGCGAGGGCAACGATGTCCGGACCTTCGCCAAGCACTACACCCGTTTTCGCAGCCTGGCGCTGGATGCGCAGCACGTCTACGCGATTGCCGCCTCACCCACGCGGCCTCCAGCGGTGCTCGCCATCGCCCGCGACGGCTCCGACTGCCATTTACTGGCCGGCGGCAGTCAGATACTGCCCGATGCGCACATCAGCCAGCCGCAACCGATCAGCTATCCCAGTGGGGACGACCAGGCCCACGGTTTCTTCTACCCCGCCCAGGGCGGCGACCCCCTGCCGCCGCTGGTGGTCTTCATCCATGGCGGCCCAACCTCCGCCTGCTACCCGGTTCTCGACCCTCGTATCCAGTACTGGACCCAGCGTGGCTTCGCCGTCGCCGACCTCAACTATCGCGGCAGCAGCGGCTATGGCCGCGCCTATCGCCAGGCCCTGCACCTGCGCTGGGGCGAAAGCGACGTGCAGGATGCCTGCGCCGTGGTCGACTACCTCGCCGGCCGTGGATTGATCGATCCGCACAAGGCCTTCATCCGCGGCGGCAGCGCCGGTGGCTACACCACCCTGTGCGCATTGGCCTTCGCCGACGTGTTCCGCGCAGGCGCGAGCCTCTATGGGGTCAGCGATCCCATCGCCCTGGGCAAGGCCACGCACAAGTTCGAAGGGGATTATCTGGACTGGCTGATTGGTGACCCACAGGCCGACGCTGACCGTTACCGCGCACGCACGCCGCTGCTGCATGCAAGGCGAATCAAGGCGCCGGTGATTTTCTTCCAAGGTGAACTGGATGCGGTGGTGGTGCCGGAACAGACCCGCAGCATGCTTGAGGCCTTGCAGGCCAACGGCGTGGAAGCGGTCGGGCATTTCTACGCAGGCGAGCGTCATGGCTTTCGCCAGGCAGGTAACCTGGCCCATGCGCTGGAGCAGGAATGGGTGTTCTATCGCCGGGTGCTGCAACGCTGAAAACACGCCGGGGCCGCAAGACGGCCCCGGCTTCGTTCAGCGCTTGGCGATGATGTACACCGCATGCACGATGCCCGGGATGTAACCAAGCAAGGTCAGCAGGATGTTCAGCCAGAACGCACCGGCGAAACCGACCTGCAGGAAAACACCCAGTGGCGGCAGAAGAATAGCGATGATGATGCGAATGAAGTCCATGGGAATCTCTCCTGAATAGTCTTCAACACAGACTAGCCCGGCGCCCCGGAGGTTCAACCGCTGAAAGCGAAGCGGGTTGAAGACCTGAAATAAAAAAAGACCGCCTGCCGATCAACGGCAGGCGGTCTTTTCGTTTCAGGCCGATTCGGCTATCAGCACGACAGGCCGAAGTCTTCCTCTTTCATCGCCATCAGGTTGTCGGCACCGGACAGGATCGCTGCCACGTGGGCACGAGTGCGCGGCAGGATGCGCTGGAAGTAGAAGCGCGCGGTCTGCAGCTTGGCGGTGTAGAAGGCTGCTTCGCCGGTGCCGGCGGCGAGCTTCTCGGCGGCCACACGGGCAATGTCGGCCCAGAAATAGGCCAGGCAGGCGTAACCGGAGTACATCAGGTAATCCACCGACGCCGCCCCCACTTCCTCGCGGTCCTTCATGGCCGCCATGCCGATCTTCATGGTCAGCTCGCCCCATTCCTTGTTCAGCGCCGCCAGCGGCTCGACGAACTCTTTGGTGGCGTCGTTGCCTTCCTGGCCCTGGCAGAACTTGTGCACGATCTTGGTGAAGCCCTTGAGCGCCTCGCCCTGGGTCATCAGCACCTTGCGCCCGAGCAGGTCGAGGGCCTGGATGCCGGTGGTGCCTTCGTACAGCATGGAGATGCGGCTGTCGCGCACGTTCTGCTCCATGCCCCATTCGGCGATGAAGCCGTGGCCGCCGTAGATCTGCACGCCGTGGTTGGCGGCCTCGAAGCCGACTTCGGTCATGAACGCTTTGGCGATCGGGGTCAGGAAAGCCAGCAGGGCGTCGGCCTTCTTGCGCGCCTCTTCGTCCTGGCTGTACTTGACGATGTCCACCTGCTGGGCGGTGAAGTACACCATCGCCCGGTTACCCTCGGCGAAGGCCTTCATGGTCAGCAGCATGCGGCGCACGTCGGGGTGCACGATGATCGGGTCTGCGGCTTTTTCCGGGGCCTTGGGGCCGGTCAGCGAACGCATCTGCAGACGCTCGCGGGCATACTTCAGGCCACCCTGGAAGGCCACTTCGGCGTGGGCCAGGCCTTGCAGCGCGGTGCCCAGGCGTGCGGTGTTCATGAAGGTGAACATGCAGTTCAGGCCCTTGTTGGCAGGGCCGATCAGGTAGCCGGTGGCCGCGTCGAAGTTCATCACGCAGGTGGCGTTGCCGTGGATGCCCATCTTGTGTTCCAGCGAGCCACAGCTCACCCCGTTGCGCTCGCCCACGCCGCCCTCGGCGTTGGGCAGGAACTTCGGCACGATGAACAGCGAAATGCCCTTGGTGCCGGCCGGCGCATCGGGCAGGCGAGCCAGGACGATGTGCACGATGTTGTCGGCCATGTCGTGTTCACCGGCCGAAATGAAGATCTTGGTGCCGGACACTTTGTAGCTGCCGTCAGCCTGAGGCTCGGCCTTGGTGCGCAGCATGCCCAGGTCGGTGCCGCAATGCGGCTCGGTCAGGCACATGGTGCCCGTCCATTCGCCAGACACCAGCTTGGTCAGGTAGACCTGCTGCTGCTCAGGCGTGCCGTGCTCGGAAATGGTGTTCATCGCGCCGTGGGACAGGCCTGGGTACATGCCCCAAGACCAGTTGGACTCGCCGACCATCTCGCTCAGGGTCAAGCCCAGCGATTCAGGCAGTCCCTGGCCGCCGTGATCGACATCGTGGGCCAGGCTCGGCCAGCCACCTTCGACGAACTGCTTGTAGGCTTCCTTGAAGCCGGTCGGCGTCTTCACGCCCGACTCGCTCCAGGTGCAGCCTTCCAGATCGCCGACGCGGTTCAGCGGCGACAGGACCTGCTCGCAGAACTTCGCGCCTTCTTCAAGGATGGCATCGACCATGTCCGGGGTGGCGTCCTGGCAACCCGGCAGGCTCTGATAATGCGCTTCATACCCGAGCAGCTCGTCACGGACGAAGCGAATATCACGCAAGGGGGCTTTGTATTCGGGCATGGCGATGAACCTCTGGCTAGTTCGTTGGGGACCGCAGGCACCGACCAGCTCTTGGCGGCTTTCGGTCAAACAGTTGTTTGAAACTTACGTTTAGCCCGGAACAATGTCAAGGAGGGACCATGGTGCCAATTTGGTCGCGCAAGAGGGCGTTTCGGTCATGGCAAGGCGGCAGCAACGCCCGAAGAGCGGGCGCGCTGGGAAAGAGGGATCAGGCGTAGGTATCGATGAACTTGCCGAGCATTTCGTCGGATGCCTTGGCGACTTTCACGCCCAGCTCGACCTCGTGCTTGCCCAGGGCGAGCTGCACGGTGCTGGTGGCCAGGTCTTGCTGCTGGCTGCGATCCACGCCACGCAGACGCTCGGCCTGGAAATCGGTGGACTGGTTGCTGGTCGCGCGTTCGACGCCATTGCTGGCGATCTGATTGGCGGCCTGGTCGAGGCGGTTCTGACCGTTCTGGATGGCGCCCAGACCTGCGTAGAAAGCAGAGCTGCCGTTGATTTCCATGTCAGGACTCCACATGACGGATTGAGAAACGAGCCCTGATTAAACCAGCCTGGCGGCAAAAAGGCCCGTTTAAATCCCTAATAGCCCAGTGCCATCCAATAGAGAGAGGGCATTTGCCCGCCCGCGACCGCTATAGCAGCACGTCCAGATGCAGATATTCGGCCACCGTCTGCGCCTGGGCCGTTTTCAGCCAGGGCACGCGCCCCAGACACGGCGCGGGCAAGCGCTCAGCGAGGCTGGCGAGGTTGTCTTCCAGCCGTGCCGTTCGCGGATCCACCACATTGGCCACCCAGCCGGCCAATTGCAGACCGTCGCGGGCGATAGCCTCGGCGCTGAGCAGGGCATGGTTGATACAGCCCAGGCGCACACCCACCACCAGGATCACCGGCAACTTCAGCGCAACCGCCAGATCGGACAGGTTGGCCTGGTCGGACAACGGCACCCGCCAGCCACCGGCGCCTTCGATCAGGGTGAAGTCGGCGCCCTGTGCCAGCACCTGTCGCATGGCGTCGCGCAGGGCTGGCACGGCCAGCGCCACACCTGCCTCGCGGGCGGCCACGTGCGGCGCGATGGCGGGCTCGAAGGCACAGGGATTGACCTGCTCGTACGGCAGCTTGATCGAGCTCTGTTCGATCAGCGCCAGCGCATCGCTGTTGCGCAGGCCCTGGGCGCCGAGCACGCAACCGGAGGCCACCGGCTTGGCGGCCAGGGTGCTCCAGCCCTTTCGTTGCGCGGCATTGAGCAGGCCGGCGGCGATGGTGGTCTTGCCGACATCGGTGTCGGTGCCGGCGATGAAGTAGGCGTGGTTCATGTCAGTGCTCTTGATCGTTGCGCAGGACGCCATAGACCACTTGGTACGTGGCGGGCAGCCCTTGGGCGTCGCGGAACTGTTCGTAGGCCTGGAGCATGCCCTGCACCCGCGCCCGCCCTGTCAGGCCCGAAGGGCGTCCGGGATTGAGGTTGTGCGCACCGAGGGCCTTGAGTTCGTGGGTCAGGCTGCGCACGTCCGGGTAATGCAGCACATGGGCGCGACGCTCCAGGCCAAGCACGGTCAGGCCACTGTCGGCGCACAGGCGTTGGTAGTCGTCGAAACGGCGGAAGCGGTTGACGTGCACCTGCCCGTCCACCGTCTGCCAACTGGCGCGCAGTTCCTCCAGCGTGCCGACGCACAGGCTGCTGAACGCCAGCACCCCGCCCGGGCGCAACGCCCGCTGCGCCTCGGCCAGCACGCTGGCAAAGGCGTCGCACCATTGCACTGCCAGGCTACTGAAAATCAGGTCGAAGACCTGGTCGCGCACCGGCAGGCGCTCGGCATCGCCCGCCGCATGATGATGCGCCCCGCCGTGCTGACGCGCGTGCGCCAGCATGCCTTCGGCGATGTCCAGCGCCAGGCCGTGGGCGCCCGGGAAGCGTGTGGCCAGGGCTCGGCTGAAATGGCCGGTGCCGCTGCCCAGGTCGAGCCAGCGCGCGGGGGCCAGCGATGCCGGCAGGCGTTCGAGCAGCGCCTCGCCCACCGCGCGTTGCAGCGCAGCGACGCTGTCGTAGCTGGCCGCTGCGCGGGAAAACGAGGCCGCCACCTGGCGCTTGTCGGGCAAGGCGCCGGGCAACGGCGGATGGGAAAGGTCAGTCATCGCCACTCTCATGCAAAAAACTCTTGATGCCCGACGCCAGCTCCTGCGGGTACTCCAGCAGGAACGCGTGGGAACTGTCTTCGACCAGGCCCACTTCGACGTCTGGCAGCAATTCGCTGAGGGCCTTGGCCGCATCGGCCGGCACCAGCGCGTCGCTGCCGGCGTACAGGTGCAACTGCGGCCCGGCGTAGTGCTCCAGGGCCTGTCGGGTGTCCAGTTGCGCCAGCACCTCCAGGCCATTGGCCAGGTACAGCGGGTCGGTGTCCGGCACGCCCACGCCGAGTTGACGCAGCAGCGTGCGCGGCTGCTGTGCACCTTCGCTGCACAGGCTGCGAAAGCGCTTGAGGGTCACCTGCGGATGGCTGCGACAGCCGTCGAGGAAGGTGCCGAAGGTGTCCTCGGCCATGCCATGGGGCCAGTCGGGGCGCGCCACGAAACTGGGGTTGCTGGCCAGGGTCAGCAGGCCGCAGCAATGATCGCCGCGTTTATGCGCCAGGGCGCTGGCGAGCATGCCGCCCAGCGACCAGCCGCCCAGCCAGACATCGGTGGGCAGCTTGCGGTCCAGGTAGTCGATCCAGACCTGCGCACTGGCCTCGGCCAGCTCGGGCAAGGGCGCCAGTTCGACGTGCAGGCGCGGGTCCTGGGCGCGCAGGCTGGCGGCCAGGGGTTGCAGTGAAGCGGTGCCCAGCCCCCAGCCGGGCAGGAGGATCAGTCGATTACGCATGGGCGGACTCCAGCTGTGCATGACACTCGGCCAATGCATTCAACAATAGCTGGACCTGCGCCTCGCTGTGCGCCGCACTCAGGGTCACGCGCAGGCGAGCGCCGCCAGCCGGAACCGTGGGCGGACGAATCGCGGTCACCAATAGCCCGCGCTGGCGCAGCATCGCCGACAACTTCAACGCCCGCGCCGCATCGCCCACCAGGATCGGCTGGATGGCCGTGGGACTGTCCATCAACACCAGGCCGATCTGCTGCGCGCCCGCGCGGAACTGGCCTATCAGCGCCGCCAACTTCTCCCGCCGCCAGGTTTCGTCGCGCAGCAGTTGCAGGCTTTTCAAGGTGGCGCAGGCCAGCGCCGGGGGCTGGCTGGTGGTGTAGATGTAGGGCCTGGCGAACTGCACCAGCGCCTCGATCAGGTCGTCGCTGCCGGCCACGAAGGCGCCAGCCGTGCCGCAGGCCTTGCCCAAGGTGCCGATCAGCACCGGCACCTCGTCCACGCCCAGGGAGAAGTGCTCGACGATGCCGCCGCCCCGGGCGCCCAGCGTGCCGAAGCCATGGGCGTCGTCGACCATCAGCCAGGCGCCCTTGGGCCTGGCCACGGCCGACAGCGCGGGCAGGTCGGCCAGGTCGCCGTCCATGCTGAACACGCCGTCGGTGATCACCAGCGTGTCGCCACTGGCCTTGCCCAAGCGGTTCGCCAGGCTGGCCGCATCGTTGTGCAGGTAACGGCTGAAACGCGCGCCGCTGAGCAGCCCGCCATCGAGCAGTGAGGCGTGGTTGAGGCGGTCGTGTAGCACCGTATCGCCCTGGCCCACCAGCGCCGTGATGGCGCCCAGGTTGGCCATGTAGCCGGTGCTGAACAGCAGCGCACGCGGGCGTCCGGTGAGTTCGGCCAGAGCTTCTTCGACCGCATGGTGCGGCGTGCTGTGACCGATCACCAAATGCGAGGCTCCGCCGCCGACGCCCCAGCGCTCGGCGCCGTCGCGCCAGGCCGCGATCACGTCGGGGTGATTGGCCAGGCCCAGGTAATCGTTGCTGCAGAAAGCCAGCAGGCGCTGGCCATCGACGATGACCTCCGGGCCTTGCGGGCTTTGCAGCAGCGGCCGTTGCCGGTACAGGTCCGCGGCGCGGCGTTCGGCCAGACGCGCCGCCAGATCGAACGCCATGTTCAGGCCGATGCGGCGTCGTAGAACAGTTCGCTGCTGCGCTGCTCGACCAGTGCCTGCTCGATGGCCGCCTGGTGCACCTCGTCGGCGTGCTCTTCGCGCGCTTCGGGCTTGATGCCCAGACGGGCGAACAGTTGCATGTCCTTATCGGCCTGCGGGTTGGCGGTAGTCAGCAGTTTCTCGCCGTAGAAGATGGAATTGGCCCCGGCCATGAACGCCAGCGCCTGCATCTGCTCATTCATCTGCTCGCGACCGGCGGACAGGCGCACGTGCGACTTGGGCATCAGGATGCGCGCCACGGCCAGCATGCGGATGAAGTCGAACGGATCGACATCGGCCTCGTCGGCCAGCGGCGTGCCGGCGACCTTGACCAGCATGTTGATCGGCACCGACTCCGGGTGCTCGGGCAGGTTGGCCAACTGGATCAGCAGGCCCGCGCGGTCGTCCAGCGACTCGCCCATGCCGAGGATGCCACCGGAGCAGATCTTCATGCCGGCGTCACGCACATAGGCCAGGGTCTGCAGGCGCTCGCTGTAGGTGCGGGTGGTGATGATGCTGCCGTAGAACTCCGGCGAGGTGTCCAGGTTGTGGTTGTAGTAGTCCAGGCCGGCCTGGGCCAGCGCCTGGGTCTGCTCCTGGTCGAGCTTGCCGAGGGTCATGCAGGTTTCCAGACCCATGGCCTTGACGCCTTTGACCATTTCCAGCACGTAGGGCATGTCTTTGGCCGAGGGGTGTTTCCAGGCAGCGCCCATGCAGAAGCGGGTCGAGCCGATGGCTTTGGCCCGCGCGGCTTCCTCCAGCACTTTCTGCACTTCCATCAGCTTCTGCTTTTCCAACCCAGTGTTGTAGTGACCGGACTGCGGGCAGTACTTGCAATCTTCCGGGCAGGCGCCGGTCTTGATCGACAGCAGCGTGGAGACCTGCACGCGGTTGGGGTCGAAGTGCGCGCGGTGGACGATCTGGGCTTGGAACAACAGGTCATTGAAGGGTTGCTGGAACAGCGCTTTGACCTCGTCCAGGGACCAGTCGTGACGTGTTGTTGCAGTTGCGCTGGCGCTCATCGGCGTTTCCTTATCTAGGCTCTGACAGGCGCCGGGACAGGTAGAGCCCGCCAGCGCATCACGGATAGCGCGCATAGTCAGGGAAGGTCCATGCACTGTCAACCACGCTTAAAACAACTGGTCAACAACTGGTTAAATAGTAACCATATCTGTTTGCTGTGCGATGCGCGGGCCGAACAGCCTTATCCACTCTGTCCGGCCTGCGAGCACGACCTGCCCTGGCTCGATGAGCAGTGCTCGCGCTGCGCCCTGCAACTGCCGATGCGCGGCCTCACCTGTGGCCCGTGCAAACGCCGACCGCCGCCGTTCGAGCAGGTGGTGGCGCCATGGCACTTCGGTTTCCCGCTGGATACCGCCATCAGTCGCTTCAAGCACCGTGCGCAGTGGCCGCTGGGGCGGCTGCTGGCGCAGTTGCTGGGGCACGCCTTGCAGCACCGCTATGACCAGGACCTGCCCCGACCCGACCTCCTGCTGCCGGTGCCCCTGTCCAGGCGACGGCTGCGCCAGCGCGGTTTCAACCAGGCCGGCATGCTCGCGCGCTGGTTGTCCGGCCCGTTGCAGATCCCCTGCGAAGAGCGCTGGCTGCTGAGACCACGCGACACCGTGGCGCAACAGAGCCTCGACGCCAAGGCGCGCTGGCAGAACTTGCGCCAGGCCTTTGCGCTCGCCCCACAGGCGGTGCTGCAAGGGCGGCATGTGGCGCTGGTGGACGACGTGCTGACCACCGGTGCCACGGCCCGCGCGCTGGCCAGCCTGCTGCGCCAAGGCGGCGCGCGCCGCGTCGATGTCTACTGCCTGGCCCGCACGGCCAGGCCCGAGCAGGCTTGACGTGCCTGGCCGGCAGAGGCAAGTTTCTGCCCCATCGCCTTCCTGGTCATCGCACCCATGTCACTGCCCGCCCTGCTCGCTCAACACATCCTGCGCCGCCCCCAGCGCATCGGCCTGCTGCAGCACATCGCCGAACAAGGCTCGATCACCGCGGCCGCCAAGGCGGCGGGCATCAGCTACAAGAGCGCCTGGGACGCCATCGACGAGCTCAACAACCTGGCCGCGCAGCCGCTGGTCGAGCGCAACGCCGGTGGCCGGGGCGGTGGCGGTGCGCGGCTGTCGGCAGAAGGCGAGCGCGTGCTGCGCCTGTATCAGCGGTTGCAGGCCCTGCACAGCGAAATCCTCGAGTCCAGCGATGAGCCAGGCGACTTGGACCTGCTGGGGCGGTTGATGCTGCGTACCAGTGCCCGCAACCAGTTGCGCGGACAGGTCGCCCGGTGGGTGCGCGACGGGCGCCATGACCGCGTGACCCTGACCCTCGGCGGCGGCCTGGAAATCGATGCGCTGATCACCCCGGACAGTACCGAGCGCCTGGAGCTGGCGCCGGGCAGCACGGTGGTGGCGCTGCTCAAGGCCGGCTGGGTCACGCTGCTCGGCGCCACGGCGCAGGCCGACCCGCACAGCAACTGCGTACAGGTGCGAGTCGAAGAGATCCTCGCCGATCAGGCCGACACCCGCGAACTGCGCCTGGCCCTGGGCAACGGCCAGACCCTCTGCGCGTTCGCCGAAGCCGCTTGGCTGCAACAGGAAGGGCTGACGGCGGGCAGCACGGTGCGGGCGCAGTTCCACCCCTCGTTCGTGCTGCTGGGCGTGCCGGTCTGAGCACAGGCGCCAGGGTTGGCCGCAGCGCAATGGGTTACCATGATCGGCCTGCCTTCCCTTGCCGGAGCTTTCATGTCCCACCCCTTCGACACCCTCACCCCCGACCTGGTCCTGGACGCCGTCGAAAGCCTGGGCTTTCTCAGCGACGCGCGGGTACTGGCGCTCAACAGCTACGAGAACCGTGTCTATCAGGTGGGCATCGAAGGCCAGCAGCCACTGATCGCCAAGTTCTATCGCCCGGACCGCTGGAGCGATGCGGCGATCCTCGAGGAGCATGCGTTCAGCTTCGAGCTGGCCGAGCACGAAGTGCCGATCGTCGCGCCCTTGCAACATGAGGGTCGCAGCCTGTTCGCCCACCAGGGTTTTCGCTTCGCCCTGTTCCCGCGCCGCGGCGGACATGCGCCGGAGCCCGGCAACCTCGATCAGTTGTACCGCCTGGGTCAATTGCTCGGGCGCTTGCATGCCGTGGGGGCGACGCGACCGTTCGAGCACCGCGAAACCCTGGCGGTGGACAACTTCGGCCATGCCTCGCTCAAGACCCTGCTCGACGGCCACTTCGTGCCCCGCGAACTGCTACCGGCCTTCGAGTCCGTAGCGCGCGATCTGCTGGCGCGGGTCGAGGCGATCTACGCACGCACCCCGTGCCAGGCCATCCGCCTGCACGGCGACTGCCATGCCGGTAACCTGATGCACCGTGACGACGTCTACCATGTCGTCGACCTGGACGACTGCCGCATGGGCCCAGCGGTACAGGACCTGTGGATGATGCTCGCCGGCAGCCGCGAAGAACGATTGGGGCAACTGGCCGAACTGGTGGACGGCTACAACGAGTTCCATGACTTCGACCCGCGCCAGTTGGCCCTGATCGAGCCGCTGCGCGCCCTGCGCCAACTGCACCACAGCGCCTGGCTGGCGCGGCGCTGGGACGATCCGGCGTTCCCGCGCAGCTTCCCCTGGTTCGGCCAGCCCCGTTACTGGGGCGATCAGATCCTGGCGCTGCGCGAACAGATCGCCGCGCTGGACGAAGCGCCACTTAAAGTGTTCTGACCCCAAAGTCCCACCCAGTCGTTCAAGCAAGGACTCTGCATGCAAGCCGCCAACCCGCAACGCGGGTACATCCTGGGCCTGAGCGCCTACATCATCTGGGGCCTGTTCCCCCTGTATTTCAAAGCCATCCAGAGCGTGCCGGCGGTGGAGATCATCGTCCACCGGGTGCTGTGGTCGGCACTGTTCGGCGCGCTGCTGCTGGCGGTCTGGAAGCATCCGCAGTGGTGGCGCGAACTGCGTGACAACCCGCGCCGCCTGGGCATCCTGGCGCTGAGCGGGACGCTGATCGCCGCCAACTGGCTGACCTACGTGTGGGCGGTGAACAACGGACGCATGCTGGAGGCCAGCCTGGGCTACTACATCAACCCGCTGATCAACGTGCTGTTGGGCCTGCTGCTGCTCGGCGAGCGCCTGCGCCGCCTGCAATGGCTGGCGGTGGGGCTGGCGGCCGCTGGGGTGGCGCAGCAGGTCTGGCAGGTCGGCGGCTTACCGTGGGTGTCGCTGGGCCTGGCCTTGTCGTTCGGTTTCTATGGCCTGATCCGCAAGCAGGCACCGGTGGCGGCGCTGCCGGGTCTGGTGGTGGAGACCTGGATGCTGGTGCCGTTGGCCCTGGGTTGGCTGCTGCTGCATCCAGAGGCCAATAGCGCGCATGTGGCGTTCTTCGGCAGCAGCGAAGCGCTGTGGCTGATGGCCGCGGGCCCGGTGACCCTGGTGCCGCTGCTGTGCTTCAACGCGGCGGCGCGCCACCTGCCTTACACCACGCTGGGTTTTCTGCAGTACCTCGCACCGACGCTGGTGCTGCTGCAGGCGGTGCTGCTGTTCGACGAGCACCTGTCGTCGAGCACTCTGGTGGCCTTCTTCTTTATCTGGGCAGGCTTGGCGATCTATAGCGTCGATGCCTGGCTGACCCTGCGCAAGCGCAGATGATCGACGCGCCGCAGACAGGAACGCTCTAGCAAAACGAAACGGCCCGAGAATCGTGTACCGTTTTTAGATTTATCTGGAACAATCTGTCTGTTTTTTGCGAACATGCCTTTTCCTAGCGTGACCCCAAGCGACCGAGCGGTCGCGGGACGACGCTTTTAGTCTGATGTTCACGTGTCTGGCGCATCATGTAGTATTCGCCAGCGCAGACTACAAAACGTCGTCCGGGGGTCTGCCGAGGCGCCTGTGACACCATGCGATCCGTCCTCCAGCCCGCTGGCAGGCCGGACACTTCGCGTGTTGGGAGAAGCGCTACAGGCTCAATACAGAAGAGCGAAACAGCTGAGCAGAGTGAGGCAAGCAATGACTGGATACGTTCAAGTCGGTGGCCTTCAGGTCGCCAAGGTTCTCTACGACTTCGTCAACGACGAAGCCCTGGCGGGGACCGGCATCGTCGCCGAGCAGTTCTGGAGCGGTGCAGAGAAGATCATCAACGACCTCGCTCCAAAGAACAAAGCCCTGCTCGCCAAGCGCGACGCGCTGCAAGCCAAGATCGATGCCTGGCACCAGGCACGCCAGGGTCAGGCCCACGACGCCGCGGCCTACAAGGCATTCCTCGAGGAAATTGGCTATCTGCTCCCCGCAGCAGGCGACTTCCAGGCCACCACGCAAAACGTCGACGAAGAGATCGCCCAGATGGCCGGTCCGCAGTTGGTGGTGCCGGTGATGAATGCCCGCTTCGCCCTGAACGCCGCCAACGCCCGCTGGGGCTCGCTGTATGACGCGCTGTACGGCACCGACGCCATCAGCGAAGACGGCGGCGCCGAAAAGGGCCAGGGCTACAACAAGGTGCGCGGCGACAAGGTCATCGCCTTCGGCCGCGCCTTCCTCGACGAGGCCGCGCCCCTGGCGGCCGGCTCGCACGTCGACGCCACCGCCTACCGCATCGACGCCGGCAAGCTGGTCGTGGCGCTGAAGGGCGGCAGCAACAGCGGCCTGCGCGACGACGCGCAACTGATCGGCTTCCAGGGCCAGGCCAGCGCGCCGACGGCCGTGCTGCTCAAGCACAACGGCCTGCACTTCGAGATCCAGGTCGACGCCAACACGCCGGTCGGCAGCACCGATGCCGCCGGGGTCAAGGACATCCTCATGGAGTCGGCGCTGACCACCATCATGGACTGCGAAGACTCGGTCGCAGCGGTGGACGCCGACGACAAGGTCATCGTCTACCGCAACTGGCTGGGCCTGATGAAGGGCGACCTGGCCGAAAGCGTGAGCAAAGGCGGCAAGACCTTCACCCGCACCATGAACCCTGACCGCGAATACAGCGCGCCGAACGGCGGCACGGTCACCCTGCACGGCCGCTCGCTGCTGTTCGTGCGTAACGTCGGTCACCTGATGACCAACCCGGCGATCCTCGACGCCCAAGGCCACGAGGTGCCCGAAGGCATCCAGGACGGCCTGTTCACCAACCTGATCGCCCTGCACAACCTCAACGGCAACACCAGCCGCCGCAACACCCGTTCGGGCAGTGTGTACATCGTCAAGCCGAAGATGCACGGCCCCGAGGAAGTGGCGTTCGCCGCTGAAATCTTCAGCCGCGTCGAAGACCTGCTGGGCATGCCCCGCAACACCGTGAAGGTCGGCATCATGGACGAGGAGCGCCGTACCACGGTCAACCTCAAGGCCTGTATCCAGGCTGCCGCCGAACGCGTGGCGTTCATCAACACCGGCTTCCTCGACCGCACCGGCGACGAGATCCACACCTCGATGGAGGCCGGCGCCATGGTGCGCAAAGGGGCCATGAAGAGCGAGAAATGGATCGGTGCCTACGAGAACAACAACGTCGACGTGGGCCTGGCCACCGGCCTGCAGGGCCGTGCGCAGATCGGCAAGGGCATGTGGGCCATGCCGGACCTGATGGCGGCGATGCTCGAACAGAAGATCGCGCACCCGATGTCCGGCGCCAACACTGCCTGGGTGCCGTCGCCGACCGCTGCCACGCTGCATGCCCTGCACTACCACAAGGTCGATGTGCAGGCACGTCAGCGCGAGCTGGCCAGCCGTACCCCGGCGTCGGTGGACGACATCCTGAGCATCCCGCTGGCGACCGACCGCAACTGGTCGGACGACGAGATCCGCAACGAACTGGACAACAACGCCCAGGGCATCCTCGGCTATGTGGTGCGCTGGATCGACCACGGCGTGGGCTGCTCCAAGGTGCCGGACATCAACAACGTCGGCTTGATGGAAGACCGCGCCACGCTGCGCATCTCCGCGCAGTTGCTGGCCAACTGGCTGCGCCATGGCGTGGTGACCCAGGAGCAGGTGCTGGAAAGCCTCAAGCGTATGGCAGCGGTGGTCGACCGGCAGAACGCCGGCGATGCGCAGTATCGCCCGATGGCGCCGAACTTCGATGACAACATCGCGTTCCAGGCCGCCGTGGAACTGGTGATCGAAGGGGCCAAGCAGCCCAACGGTTATACCGAGCCGGTGCTGCATCGTCGTCGTCGCGAGTTCAAGGCCCGCAACGGGCTGTAAGCCGTTCCGGCCCCGCCGCGCTCACTGCGCGCGCGGGGCCGGACTAATCAAGCCGCAACTCCGTCTTCACCAACTCCAACAGCTTGCCCAGGTCGACCGGCTTGAGCAGGAAGTCCAGCACGCCCAGGTGCATCACATCCACCGCTTCCTTCACGTCGGTGTCGCCCGATACCACGATGATCGACACTTGCGCGCAGTCCGACTCGCGCACCTTGCGAATCAGCTCCAGTCCATCCACCGGCAGCATGCGCAGGTCGGTGATCATCAGCGCGATGCGCGGCTCGTAATGCAGCTTGAACAGCGCTTCTTCGGCACCGTCGGCCGTCATGCAGTCGATACCGCGGCTTTTCAGGTACAGGCTCAACGCCTCGCTGTTCACCGGATTGTCGTCCACCACCAGCACCACCGGCCTGGGTGGGGTCGGCGCACTCACCACGGCCAGGGCCTCGCGCTCGGCGTCACTCAATATGTCGTCATGCTCAGCCATGGCCATCTCGTCAAAAAAATCCCGCAGTGTTGTTAAGACCGTCGAAACCGTCGTAACGGCCTTCCTTTCGTCGGAACCTTGACGGAGCCCTCGCCCGCTAGACTTACGTCCAATGGGCATCCCCCGACGCTCGGCCGACCATGGGGTTCGACAACAACAAAGCCGCCCCTATAGATAGATATATATAGTTCGGCATAAGGCAGACGGTCAGCCCCATGAGCAAAAAGGACGCCTTCACCCAGGCCGGCAGGACAGCCGTCCTGCAGAACGTTCAAGGCACGTTGCAATTCCTGCAGCGCTTTCCGCCCTTCAACCAGATGGAACAGGGTCACCTGTCGTACTTGGTAGAGCAGTGCCAACTGCGCTTCTATGCCAGCGGCGAGAGCATCATCAAGCCCGCCGACGGCCCCGTGGAGCACTTCTACATCGTCAAGCAGGGCCGGGTGATGGGCGAGCGCCAGCACGTCACCGGCCCCGGCGTGGAAACCACCTTCGAGATCGCCACCGGCGAGTGCTTCCCCCTGGCCGCGCTGCTCGGCGAACGGGCCACGCGCACCGAGCACCTGGCCGGCGAAGACACCTTCTGCCTGCAACTGAACAAAGCCGCGTTCATCCGCGTGTTCTCGCTGTCCGACGTGTTCCGCGACTTCGCCCTGCGCGGGGTCAGCAGCCTGCTCGACCAGGTCAACCAGCAGGTGCGCCAGCGCGCGGTGCACACCCTCGGCACCCAGTACTCGCTGAATACGCCACTGGGCGAACTGGCCATGCGTCACCCGGTGGTGTGCCCGCCGGACATGCCGCTGCGCGATGCCGTGCGCCTGATGCACGAGCAGCAGGTGGGCAGCATCGTGATCGTCGATACGCAGCGTTTCCCCATCGGCATCTTCACCCTGCGCGACCTGCGCCAGGTGATCGCCGACGCCAGCGCAGAGCTGGATGCGCCGATCCAGCGCCACATGACCGCCGCGCCCTTCTCGCTCGGGCCACAGGCCAGTGCCTTCGATGGCGCCCTGGCGATGACCGAGCGGCACATCGCCCACATCTGCTTGGTGGATAACGGGCGGCTGTGCGGCGTGGTCTCCGAGCGCGACCTGTTTTCCCTGCAGCGCGTCGACCTGGTGCACCTGGCGCGCACCATCCGCCACGCGCCACGGCTGGAAGCGCTGGTGGCCCTGCGTGGGGAAATCGGCCAACTGGTCGAGCGCATGCTCGCCCACGGCGCGTCCTCGACGCAGATCACCCAGATCATCACCCTGCTCAACGACCACACCGTGTGCCGGGTGATCGAACTGGCCCTGGCCGAACACGGCGATCCGGGGATCGCCTTCAGTTGGTTGTGCTTCGGCAGCGAAGGCCGCCGCGAACAGACCCTGCACACCGACCAGGACAACGGCATCCTCTTCGATGCCGCAGACGCCGCCGAGGCCGAAGGGTTGCGCGCGCGCCTGCTGCCGTTGGCGAACAGCATCAATCAGGATCTGGCCCAGTGCGGCTTCAGCCTGTGCAAAGGCAACGTCATGGCCGGCAATCCCGAGCTGTGCCTGTCGCGCGCCGAATGGGCACAACGTTTCGCCGGTTTCATCCGCGAGGCCAGCCCGGAGAACCTGCTGGGTTCGAGCATCTATTTCGACCTGCGCGTGGTGTGGGGCGATGAGCAGGGTTGCGAACAGTTGCGCCAGAGCATCCTGGCGCAGGTCGCGGACAACCGCATCTTCCAGCGCATGATGGCCGACAACGCCCTGCGCCAGCGCCCGCCCGTGGGGCGCCTGCGCGACTTCGTGCTGACCCGGCAGGGCAACGACAAGACCGCCACCCTCGACCTCAAGGTCCAGGGCCTCACTCCCTTCGTCGACGGTGCGCGGCTGCTGGCCCTGGCCAACGGCATCGCCGCCAACAACACCTTGGAACGCCTGCGCCAGCTGGTGGCCAAGGGGGTCATCGACGCCCTCGACGGCGCCGCCTTCGAGGAGGCCTATCACTTCATCCAGCAGACCCGCATGCAGCAGCACCAGCGCCAGAGCCGCGACAACCAGCCCTACTCCAATCGCCTCGACCCGGACAGCCTCAATCACCTGGACCGGCGCATCCTGCGCGAATCGCTGCGCCAGGCTCAGCGCCTGCAAAGCAGTCTGGCCCAGCGGTATCAACTGTGAAACTGTTCCCCTGGCTGCGCCCGCGCACGCCGACGCTCGACGTCGATCTGCAACAGCGCCTGGCCAGCCTGCCACGTCCGGCCGCGCTCGGTGTGTGCTCGCTGCGCGAGCAGCGCTGGGTGGTGCTGGACCTGGAGACCAGCGGCCTGAACCTGCAACGCGACCAGGTGCTGTCGATCGGCGCGGTGGCCATCGAGGACGGCGCCATCGCCCTGGGCGGGCAATTCGAGCGCACCCTGCGTCGGCCAGAGCAGAAGACCAACGCCAGCGTGCTGATCCACGGTCTGGGCCCCAGCGCCCTGGCTGCCGGCAGCGATCCTGCCCAGGCGCTGGTCGAGTTGCTGGAGTTCATCGGCGACAGCCCGGTGCTGGCCTTCCATGCCCCATTCGACCAAGGCATGCTCGGCCGGGCACTCAAGGACACCCTCGGTTACCGCCTGCAACAGGTGTTCATCGATGTCGCCGAACTGGCGCCCATGCTCAACCCCGACACGGTGCTGCGCGAGGCGGGGCTGGACGACTGGGTGGCACGCTTCGGCCTCGAGGTGCAGGCGCGTCACCACGCCAGCGCCGACGCCCAAGTGACCGCCGAGCTGGCGCTGATCCTGTTCAGCCAGGCGCGGCGCCAGCAACTGGATAGCCCCCTGCAACTGGAGCAGCGGCTGCGCCAATGGCGGCGGCGCGCGCTGCAGCCTCACGGTCTGTAAAAGCCGCGGAGCAACGTCGAGCATTCTGACAAGCGTCAATTGCATCCTCCGGTGCAGCTCTGCCACAATCGCGAATCATTATCGTTATTTAACGCATTCTTTTCGGGGAACGCCCTTGTCGTCCGTGCACAGCCCACATGCCGAGCTGGTCGGCAGCCTGTACCGCGACCATCGCGGCTGGCTGATGGCCTGGCTGCAGCGCAGCACCGCCTGCCGCCAGCGCGCCGAAGACCTGAGCCAGGACACCTTCGTGCGCCTGCTGGGGCGCGAGCAGTTGAGCGCGCCACGCGAGCCGCGCGCGTTCCTCGTCGCCGTGGCCAAGGGTTTGCTGTTCGACCACTTCCGCCGCGCCGCGCTGGAGCAGGCCTACCTCGCCGAACTGGCGCTGCTGCCCAGCGCCGAACACCCCTCCCCGGAAATGCAGCACCTGATCCTCGAAGACCTCAAGGCCATCGACCGGTTGCTGGGCAAACTGTCGAGCAAGGCGCGCGCGGCGTTTCTGTACAACCGCCTGGACGGCCTGGGCCACGCCGAGATCGCCGAGCGCCTGGGCGTCTCGGTCTCGCGGGTGCGCCAGTACATCGCCCAAGGCCTGCGCCAATGCTACGTGGCGCTGTACGGAGCGCCGACGTGAACAACCTGCCGGTCTCGGCCAAGGTGCTGGAAGCCGCCATCGCCTGGAAGCTGTGCCTGGAAGGCGGCGATGGCACGGCCGATGAGCGCGATGCCTTCAAGCGCTGGCAGGCCGCCAGCGAGGAACATGCCCGTGCCTGGTTTCAACTGAGCCTGCTCGACCAGCGCGTCGGCGCGGCGACCGGTCCGGCGCGCCATGCCCTGCTGCAATCGCGTGCGGGCCTGCGCCAACGGGTCGGCAAGCTTGGCGGCGGGCTGGCCGGCATGCTGCTGCTCGGCGGGCTGCTGGCCTGGAGCGCAGCACCCTCGTTGGCGCCCAGTTACTGGCTGGCCGACCAGCGCACCGGCACCGGGGAACTGCGCACCCTGCGACTGGAAGATGGCACGTTGCTCAGCCTGGACACCCACACGGCGGTGGACATCGACTTTGCCGGCGAACAGCGGGTGATCGTGCTGCACCAGGGCGAGATTTCGGTCGAAACCGGTCACGACGACCCGCGCCCGCTCTGGGTACGCACCGACGACGGCCGCCTGCGTCCGCTGGGCACGCGCTTTTTGGTCAAGCGCGAGACCGCCGGGACGCGGCTGGAAGTGCTGCAGGCCCGGGTCGCGGCGCAACCGCGTGATCAAGGCAACGAACAGGTGCTGGAGGAAGGCCAGCAGGTGCTGATGAATGCCCAGGGGCTGGGGCTGGTCGGCCCGGTCCAGCCCGGCGCCGATGCCTGGACGCGCGGCATGCTGGTGGTGGACAACGTGCGCCTGGGCGACCTGGTGGCCGAGTTGAGCCGCTACCGCAGCGGCCACCTGAGCGTATCCGGCAAGGTCGCGCAACTGCGGATCAGCGGCAGCTTCCCCTTGACCGACACCGACCTGGCGCTGGCCTCGCTGGTACCGGCGTTGCCGGTGAAGATCGAACGGCGCACGCCGTGGTGGGTGACGGTCGAGGCCAAGTGAACCTTCGACCACCCGCCTTCTGTAGCCACCCAAAAATTTTCAGACAGCCCTGTCACTTTTCATCGCTCGTTCGGCAAGGAAGCAGTCAGCACTTATCCGTCGAGGAGCCCCTGCATGTCCCGCGCTGTCGAGTCTTACCTGCGTCCCAGCCTCATGGCCCTGGCCATCGGCCTTGCCACCCCTGTGTTCGGTCCGCTGGCGTTCGCCGCCGAACAGGCCGCCGTACGCACCTATGATGTGCCCAGCGGCCCCTTGGCCGCGACGCTCAACCGCATCGCCAGCGAAGCCGGCATCGCCCTGGCCCTGGACCCGAGCCTGGCCAGCGGCCGCACCTCGGCGCCGGTCAAAGGCAGCTTCAACGGTGTCGGGGCCTTGCAGGCCGCCCTGCGCGGTACCGGCCTGCAACTGCAACTGGGCAGCGCCGGCAGCTACAGCCTGGTGAGTGTGCCGCAGGGCAGCGTGGCGCTACCGGAAACCACCGTGAATGCCAGCGGCGACAGCGAGAGCGCGTGGGGCCCGGTCGACGGTTACCTGGCCAAGCGCACCGCAGCCGGCAGCAAAACCGACACCGCGCTGGTGGAAGCCCCCCGCTCGATCTCGGTGGCCACCCGGCAACAGATGAGCGACCGCGGCGTTCACAGCCTGGATGACGCGGTGAAGTACATGCCCGGCATCGTTTCCTCCAGCTTCGGCAGCGACACCCGCTACGACTGGATGCGCGTGCGCGGCTTCGAGCCGACCCAGTTCCTCGACGGCCTGCCGCTGCCGCGCGGGGTGTATGCCAACCCGAAACCGGAAACCTGGAACCTTGACCGCCTGGCCCTGCTGCGCGGCCCGGCGTCGTCGGTGTACGGCCAGACCCCGCCAGGCGGGCTGTTGGACATGGTCAGTCGTCGCCCGCAAGCCGAAAGCCTGCACGAAATCGAAGTGCAGTACGGCAGCGACAACCATCGCCAGATCAACTTCGCCAGCACCGGCAAGATCGACGACGACGGCCGCCTGCTCTACGGCGTCAGCGGCGTGGTGCGCGATGGCGGCACGGCCATCGACCATATCGACGACAAACGCTACAACATCGCCCCGAGCCTGACCTGGCATATCGACGAAGACACCTCGCTGACCTTGTTGAGCCAGTTCACGCGGGACGATACCGGCGCGACCAGTCAATTCCGGCCCATTCAGGGCACCAAGATCGACATGCCTTTCGGCAAGATCTCCCGTCACAAGAATCTCGGCGATCCGGACTACGAGTTTTACGACCGCACCTACTACGCATTGGGCTATGCCTTCGAGCATCGCATCAACGATGTCTGGCAGTTCCGTCAGAACCTGCGTTACACCAAGTCGGACCTCGCTTTCCAGACCATCACACCTGGCAGCTACTACCAGCCCGGTGGTCCGGTGAAGGACGACGGCACCGTCAGCCGCATGTCCACCAATACCGATGAGGACATCAGCCAATTCGCGGTGGACAACAACCTTCAGGGCGACTTCGCGACCGGAGACATCACCCATACGTTACTGCTCGGCCTGGACCATCAGCGCGTCAACACCAATTACTTGTCGATCTTCGGCTTCAACGTACCGGACAGCAACGTGCTCCGACCGATCTACGGCTTACCGATCACCCGCCCGGATCGTTCAACGGCGTTCTATGACTACGACCAGAAGTCGCGCCAGACCGGTTTGTACGTTCAGGACCAGATGGCCTTGGACAACTGGCGTCTGACCCTTGGCGCAAGGGAGGACTGGGTCCATACCGGCACCAAGTTCTTCAACCGGGGCGATGCCACCAGTACCCGACGAGACAAGCAGTTCAGCGGTAATGCGGCGATCAGTTATGTCTTCGACTCGGGATTGGTTCCGTATCTGTCCTACGCCGAGTCGTTCCAGCCGGCCATCAATGCCAGTGCATCGGCCACTGAGTCGCTCAAGCCCACCGAAGGTCAACAATGGGAACTGGGCATCAAGTATCAGCCACCAGGCTCCAACACGTTGCTCAGCGCAGCCGTGTATGACCTGACCCAGAAAAACGTCGCAGTCACCAACAACATCGGCGGCATCACCTACACCAGCCAGACCGGCGAAGTAAAAGTCCGCGGCCTGGAACTGGAGGCCACCTCCGAGGTGACCGAGAACCTCAAGGTGATCGCCGCCTACACCCTGGCCAAATCCGAGGTGCAGAACGGCCTCTACAAAGGCAACCGCCTGCAACTGATGCCCAATCAGCAAGCCTCGCTGTGGACCGACTACACCTGGCACAGCGGTGTGCTCGACGGCTTCGGCGTCGGCGCCGGGGCGCGCTACACCGGCAACACCTACGGCGACCAGGGCAACACCTACCTGGGCAAGGCCAAGGCCTACACCGTGTTCGATGCCGCCGTGCACTACGACCTCGGCCGCCTGGACAACAGCCTCAAGGGCGCCTCGGTGGCGGTCAACGCCACCAACCTGCTGGACAAGAACTATTTGTCCACCTGCGACAGCTACTACTGCTACTACGGTGACCCACGCAGCGTGGTGGTCAGCGCCAAGTACCAGTTCTGACCGACTGCGCCCTCGCAAACCCGCTGCGCGAGGGCGCGGCCCAAGACCCCTGCGGGACCTGAGATGAAAAGCCAAACCCTGCGCCGCTGGTCGGCGATCCATACCTGGAGCAGCCTGGTCTGCACGCTGTTCCTGCTGCTGCTGGCCCTTACCGGCCTGCCGCTGATCTTCCACCACGAACTCGAACACCTGCTCGGCGACGCGCCCGAGCTGCGCGAATTGCCGTCCGGCACGCCTCACCTGGACCTGCAACAACTGGTGCTCAAGGCCGAGCAGCATCGACCCGGCGAGGTGATGCAGTATTTCGGTTTCGATGAGGACACTCCCGACGGCGTGGTGGCGATCACTGCCGCCACGGCGGGCAGCGATCCCAACTCATCGCACACCTTCATGCTCGACGCGCGCACGGGCGAGGCGGTGGCCATGCCGGCGGCCAACGGCGGTCTGATGATGGTGCTGCTGCGCCTGCATGTGGATATGTTCGCCGGCCTGCCCGGCAAGTTGCTGTTGGCCTTCATGGGTCTGCTGTTCATCGTCGCCCTCGTGTCCGGCACCGTGCTCTATGCGCCGTTCATGCGCCGCCTGCGCTTCGCCTCGGTGCGCACCGACAAGTCGTCGCGGGTGCGCTGGATCGACCTGCACAACCTCATTGGCATCGTCACCCTGACCTGGGCGCTGGTGGTGGGCGTGACCGGCGTGATCAGCGCCCTGTCCGACCTGGTCATCGCCGCCTGGCGCAACGACAGCCTGGCCGCGATGGTCGCGCCCTATCGCGAGGCCGCGCCGTTGACCGAACGCGCCCCGGCCACGCAGCTACTGAGCATCGCCCAGCAAGCCGCGCCGGGCATGCGCCCGGACTTCATCGCCTTTCCCGGCACCCGCTTCTCCAGCGAGCACCACTACGCGGTGTTCATGAACGGCGCCACGCCCCTCACCTCGCACCTGTTCACCCCGGTGCTGATCGATGCCCGCACGCTGCAAGTGACAGCCGTCGGCGAGCGTCCCTGGTACATGGACGCCATGGGCCTGTCGCAACCGCTGCACTTCGGCGACTACGGCGGACGACCGATGCAGATCCTCTGGGCGGCGCTGGACCTGCTGACCATCGTCGTGCTGCTCAGTGGCCTGTACCTGTGGTGGGGCAAGCAGCGCAAACGGCGGGAGGTGCCAGCATGAGTCACAGATCGCAAAGCACGCGACGCATTTTCGCCTGGCCGCTGGTCATCGCCGTGCTCGGCGGCGCCGGGCTGTTCGCCGCACTGCTGGGCGACGGGGCCTGGGACGCGCTCGCCTGGGTGGGCCTGGGCGTCCCGGTGTATCTGGCTGCGCGCGGGTTGTGCGCCAAGTGAGGTAATCGACTAACGCGCGCGCCGCAGCAAGGCGCGCCAGGCTCGCACGCTCCCTCACCACGGAGCGCCGCTCATGAGTCTTCAGCAGTTCATCGCCTTCGATCAACAATTGAGCGACCTGCTCGCCTCGCCACCCAGCCCCGACGCTCAACTGCCCTGGCTGAGTGCGCGCCAACGCTACTTTGCGGACCTGGCCCAGTACTGGCTCGACACGGACTCCACCGGCCAGACCCGCCAGGCGCGGATGACGGCCGTGCTACGTGAACAGATGCTGGCGCAGATCACCCTGCGCGTCGGCGATCACACCTTGGGCTCGAACCACGCCGAACTGATGGAAACCTGCATACGCCTGCCGTTGCCCTGGCAGCGTCAACACCTGGGCAGCGCGGCGCGCCCGCAGGTATACCGGCCCGTGCTGGACATCGGCACGCCCAGTTGGCGCAGCTACCTGCCCGGTGCTTTCGTCATCATCGAGGGAGGCCCCGAGGGCCGCATGCCCGATCCGCAACAACCCAGCGAGTACGCACTGCTGTGCAGCCTGTCCCATGGCATCGAGGCCTTCGATGACCTGGCAGAACTGCATGTCGAGCTGTGCGAGCGGCTGGACGATCCGCAGCAAAGCCAGCCACTGCTGCGGCATATGGCCAGCGACCGCGATCTAGCGCTCAATGCCGAGCGTCTGCGCTACGAATGGTTCAGCGATGATCTGCTACTGGCCCAGGCACAGGTCCTGATCGACGGGCAACGCACACGTTTGACCCAGGTGTGGGAAGAACTCGCCCAGCGCGATCCGCTCGACCGCGCGCAGTTGGCAAGCCGACTGCAACAGGCCGTCGACCTGCTGCCCTGGGCCGGCAGCCAGTCGGCCCTGCAGACACGCTATGGCCTGCTGCTGGAGCGCAACTCACCCGCCTGGCTGAAGAACGCCTCGCCCCAGGCCCTGACCCACATCATGCAGACCATGCAGGAGCTGGTGATCGCCATCGACCGTGCAGCGGCACCGGGTATCCTCAGCCACGAACAATTCCTCGATCAGAACGCCCTGAACATCTGGACATGCCAGCAATTGCGCGCCCGATTGCGCCATCAGTACCAATTCGATATCGATCCGTTGGAGGTTCATGTGAGCGTGACCTTGGCGCGACAACGCGGCCCGGTCATGCATCCAGGCCTGACCAGCGGCTACATCCCCGTCGCCAGCCGGCCGCAGGTGGGCGATACCATCGAACTGGTGCCACGCACCTACCGCCTCGACGAGCTGGCCGCGCTCAATGTCGCCTGGCTCGACGTGGACTATTGGTTGACGGCACGCGTTCACCGCAAAGACGGCAGCCCCATCCCCGAGATCACTGCCGGGCAGGTCAAGCAACTGGTGCGCGAGTTGAACGTGGGCGAAAGCTACAGCCAGTACCTGCGTCTGCACCTGCTGGAATCGCCGACCGGCCACTGGCGGCAAGAGCGCTTCGTCGCCATCGGCAAAGCACGCATGAACGCCGAGGCGGCCAAGGCGCGCTATGCCGGTCACTACCTGGAGGATCCGTTCGAGCGCGGTTATGCCTGGAGTCGCACCGTCATCGACTACCCTGCCAGTGCTCAACGCGGCGCGCTGGGCCATCGACTGAAAGTGCGCCAATGGATGATCGACAACCACACGGTGATGGGCGTGCTTTTGATCACACCCGAGATCGCCGGCCTGCAGCGCTTCGTGGTGTACACCCCCGACGCCCCGGATCGCCGCGCCTGGCGTGAATACCGCAATGCCCGGCATTTGCTGCGCACGCTGCGTGACAAGCCGGCGTTGCGCGATTACCTGAAGGAGCGACTCCCGTTGACCGACCCTGCGGCACTTGAACGCGGGATACTCAATGGGCGACTCGGCCCGCGAGTGAGCACGCCGGAGATCGTCGGTGATTTCCAGCAGGCGCGTTATCGGGCCGAAGTGCATGCAGCCCTGGCATTGGTGGATGCCAGTACTCACACCAAACTGGAACTGTTGGGCGAGTTCAGCCTGCACGCGCTGTGGGTCACGCTCGACCTGATCAGCCTGGTGCTGCCTAACCGTGCCCTGACCCCGCTGTCGTTCGCACGGGCGGCACTCTCGGTGTTCGACATGGCCAAAGCCTACCGCCAAGACGACCGTGTCGGCGCGCTGAAGCACTTCGTCGAAGCCTTCACCCATGTCAACGATGCCTTCAATAGCATCGGCGGCTCGACTGTGGTTCGCCGTGCGATCCGCGGCATGCCGCCCACCCCACCGCTGACCCTGCCGCCCGCGCTGGCCCTGAAAGTCGACACCAGCAAGCTGCGTTATCGGGTGGATGGGGTCCACAAAGAAGGGATCTACGAACAGGCCTCACCCTATCCGGGACTGACCTTCTATTTCGTCAAGGACTCGGCCGGCCGTATCTACCAGGTCGCCTTCGATGGCTACCGCTGGCGGGTACTCGACCCCCGTCAGCCCGACGCCTACACCAAGGTGCCCATCAAGCGCCGCGAGGATGGTGAATGGGTCGTGGACTCGCCGGTGCTGTGGTACGACGGCTTGCCGGATCTGCACGTGCTGCTCGATGACTGTCGCCTCGCCGAAGTGCCCAGCGGCATCCGCGAAGCGTCGGCCGCTGGCCTGCATCGCGCAGGCGACAGGCTTTACCTGCTGGCCGGCGAGCATGCCTTGCCGCTGCGCGGTCACCTGCTGAGCGACCACTATCACCTGCTGATGCGCAGCGAGCCGGGTGCTGCGGTGAAGCCCTGGGCGATCCTGCGCTGGCAAGACCAGCAATGGCGCATTCGCGTGCGCCAGGCCGGGCGCAGCAGCGACTGGCTGGCGCTGCCGCCCGCCTACTCGGTGAGCCTGGGCAGACGCTGATCCAGCCGCTGATACAGCGCGCTGCGGGTCGGCCAGTTGCGCAGCAGCCGCGCGCGGTCGCGTGCGTAGGCCGGGGCGAAACTGAGCTGGGTGGCGTGCTGGGTCATGGCGTCCAGGTCGATGAGCGACCACTGGCCGTCCTGCCAGAACAGGTTGTGGCCTTTAAAATCGCCATGGCTGATGCGCTCGGCGATCAGCCGCTGCATCAGCTCGATCAGCGCCTGTACCTGTTCTTCGGGCGCCTCGCCGCTCTCGACGAAGGGCGCGAAACAGGCGCTCAAGTCAGGGCCATCGGCGTATTCGGTAATCAGATAGGCCGTGCTGCGCAGCCCCATCACGCGGCGTTCCAGCACCGCCAGCGGGCGCGGCGTGGGGATGTCGAGGAAGGTCAGGCGATTGCCTTCGATCCAGGAATGCCAGGCCCGGCTCGGGCGCCAGAAACGCTTGAACCAGTGGGCGGTGTTCTTGATGTTGTAGCGCTTGAGCACCAGGGTACGGCCGCCGACGTCCACGCGCGCGACGCTGGCTGCGCCGCCGGTCTTGTACAAGTGGCCCTGGTCGATCAGCGCATCGGCTTGCGCCAGCGCCGGGGCAAGGGCTGCGTCTTCCTCACGGCGAATCGCCTGTAGCCCTGACAGGCTGCGCTGCACGCTGAACAGGCTGCAGTCGCGCCCGGCCTTGTCCAGGTAATCCTTAAGGCGCCAGGTGCGCACTTTGTCGATCTGCTTTTGCAGTGCCTCCAGCGGCAGCGCATGCTCGGCGTTGGCCAGCAGGTAATGCACCAGGGCTTCTTCGATGAACGGCTGCAAGCGCTTGGGCAACTGAGCGAAGAACACCCCGAGGTTTTCCAGCACGCGCTGACGCGACAGCTGCTGACCCGGCGTCTCGGCCTTGATCCCGGCGCCGTCGATCAGGTACAGGCGACCATCGTGGCGCAGCAGGTTGTCCAGGTGCAGGTCTTCCTGCCACAGGCCTTTGGCATGCATCTGCGCCACCGCCGTCAACGCATCGCCGAGCACTGCATGTTGCTCATCGGCAAGCATCGGCAGGTGCTCGACCTTGGCCCAGGCAGCGCCCAGGCTTTCGGCGTGCTCCAGGAACTCGAACAGCAGCCAACCGCCTTCGCCGTCTTTCAGGCCATCAGCCAGCAGGCGCGGTGTGACCAGGCCCTGGGCGGCCAGCAGGCGCACGCCGTCCAGTTCGCGCTGGAAGTGTCGCGCAGCGTTGCCGCCCACCAGCAACTTGGCCAGCACCGGCGTACCGCGCCACAGGCCGGCGCCGACGTAACGCTGGCCAGGCAGCACGCGCAGCAGGCTGAACAGCTGCAGTTCGGCACTGCCAGCGGCATCCTCGAGGATCACGTTCAGGGGCAGAGTCGGGCTGCGCCCGGCGTTCTTCAATTCGGACAGGCGCATCAACGGGCCTCTTTCTCACGACGACGTGTGCTCAGGCGCTGCAACCAGGCAGACACCGGCGGGCTATCGGCCGGTTGTGCCAGGTAGGCGGCGAGCAGGTGACGCAAGTCCGCCTCGCTCCACACCGGCGCACGACGCAGCAGCGGTTCCAGGTCCTTGAGACGGTCACGGCGACCGAGCAGCAGCGGCCGGGTCTTTTCCAGGTCGATCAATTGCGCCTGCCAACCTTCCCGGCGCTCGCGCAGGAAAATGTGCTTGGGGTAGAAACAGCCATGCACCTGACGGGCGCCGTGCAGCGTGCGCGCCAGCTCGCCACAGGCACCGAGAACGCCCTGGCGTTGCGCGGGATCGAGCTGCGGCCATTGCAGCAGCAGGCTGTCCAGGTCGCGCCACTCGTCCAGCGCACGGGTCATCAGGATCGCCCGATACTGGCCACCTTGCTTGCGCTCACCGTAGAACACCGCCTGCAAAGCCGGGATGCCGAGCGCCTGATAGCGCTGGATATTGCGAAATTCGCGAGCGAAGGTGGGCTCGCCCAACGGCCGGTGCAGGGTGTGGGTGAGGTAGTCGCTCTGGCGCTTGAGGTAATAGCCCTTGCCCTCGAGCTCCAGGCGGAACACGCTGCTCCAGCCGCCGCGCCCGGTGTTGGGCTCGTCGACGGCCTCCAGTTGCAGCGCCCACAGCGCCTCGAAATCGTCGAGGCCATGGCGTTGCAGCAGCGCCGCTTCGGCGCTGGCCAGGTAATCGGTCATTCCCTTCCCTCGAAAAAGCTCACCACCTGACGGATACGCCGCTTATCGCGCGCGTTGAGTCGGGTGTGCCCGCGGTACTGCAGGTAGAAACGCAGACGCTGGGTCGCGGACAGGTGGTACTTGGCCACCTTGTCCAGGCAGGCCAGGTCCTTGATCAGTCGATGACGCAGCATGAAACCGCGCCAGAAGTCGCCGGTCGGGCAGTCGATGAAGAACACCGTGGCCTGGTCGTCCACCAGCAGGTTGCGCCACTTCAGGTCGTTGTGCGCGAAGTGGTGGTTGTGCATCACCCGGGTGTGCCGGGCCAGTTGGCGACTGATGTGATCGACCCAGGCACGGTCCGCCAGGCGTGGATCGTTGCGATCGGCCAGTGCCGACAGGTCCTCGGTGCGCGGCAGCTCGCGGGTGATCATCGCCCCACGGCCGAACGCAAGGCCCTTGCGCTCAAGGCCCCAGGCCACCACTTCGGCGGTGGGAATGCCCCACTTGGCGAACTGCTTGAGGTTCTGCCATTCGGCCTTGATACGAGGCCGTCCGAAGAAGCGGCGCATGTGCTTGCCGGCCCCGGTGTAGCGCTTGACGTAATAGCTGACGCCCTCGCGCTCGATGCGGATGACCTCGCTGAGCGGGTCGCGGGTCAGGCGTTCGCCTTCCAGGGCGAACACCGCCTCGAGGCTGCCGAAGTCGGCGGCCAGCCACGCGTAGTCCGGCGCCAGTGTCCAACTCGCCATCAGAGCGCATCCCCATAGCGTTGCTTGCGGTCGTAGAGTTTGCGCGCCTTGCGCTCCAGCCAGGCGAGCAACGCGGCTTCCTCGGCCAGCACCTGGCGCAGCGGGCGCTGGAAGTAGCCTTTGAGAAAGCGCAGTTTGTCGCGACGCGTCAGGCCGATGTCCAGTGCCGAAAAGTACAGGGCGGCCAGGTCCTTGTTGCGCCAGCGACGGGTGATTGTGGCGCGGGTCTGTGCGCGGTGCAGGTCGATGACCGACAGTTTGAAGTCTTGCGCCGTCACCGGGCGGTCGGTGTGCAGCAGGAAGTGGCAGATGTAGCAGTCGCGGTGGTTGACCCCGGCGCGGTGCATGGTGCCGGTCATCTTCGCCACTTCGGCGATGAGGGCGCGCTTGAGCGCCGGTGGCGGCGGCTGGCGGCGCCAGTCGAGGCTGAAGTCTTCCAGGCTGACGGTAGGCGCCAGTTCTTCGGTGACGATGAACGAGTGCTGGGTCGCAGGATTGGCGCCGCGCTCGCCATAGGCCACCGCGGTCATGGTCGGCACCCCGGCTTGATGCAGGCGCTCGATGGCTCGCCATTCCTGGCCGGCACCCAGCACCGGCAGCTTGGCGCTGAACAGGTTCTTGAAGATCTCGCCCCAGCCGATGCCGCGGTGAATCTTCACGAAGTAGCCCGCGCCGGCCACCTCGGTGCGCAGGGTCCGACGCCCTTCCAGTTCGCGGTACACCTCGCCCTGCAAGGCCTCGACGGCCTCGAAGGGATCGCGCCCGGCCCACAGGCGCTTGAACGGTTCGGCCAGCATCAGTTTCATGCGCGCTCCTGGAGAATCACGTCAGCGGCGTGCTGAGGCATGCTGTACAGGTCGGCCGAGGCGGCGAAGGCCAGGCCATTGCGCGCCCAGTGGGCACGCGCCTGCGGATCGTCGAGCATGCGCTGCAGGTAGGCGTCGAGCTGCGACTGCTCGAACGGCTCGTCGAGCACCAGGCCGCTGTCGGCCTCGGCGATGTAATGGGCGTAACCACACACCTGCGAGACCAGCACCGGCAGGCCGGCCACCAGCGCTTCGAGCAGCACCGTGCCGGTGTTCTCGTTGTAGGCCGGATGGATCAGCAGGTCGGCACCGAGCAGGAAGCGTGGAATGTCGCTGCGCCCCTTGAGGAACTGCACCTGATCGCCCAGGCCGAGGGTAGCGCTCTGCAACTGGAACACCTTGGGGTCGTCCTGGCCGATGACCATCAGCCGAGTGCGCTTGCGCAGGTCCGCCGGCAGCGCGGCCAGGGCCTTGAGGCTGCGGTCCACGCCCTTGGTCTTGAAGCCCGAACCGATCTGCACCAGCAGCAGGTCGTCCTCGCCCAGGCCGAATTCCTGGCGAAACGCCGCGCGAATGTCTGCCGCGTTGGCCGGCGCCCGGCGGTCCTGGGAAATACCTGGCGGCAGCAGATGGAAACGCTCGAGGGGCGTGCCGTAGTGCTTGATGAACAGCGGCTGCTGCACTTCGGAGATCATCAGGATTTCAGTGTTGGCGTGCGGGTCGAACACCGCGCGCTCGTACTCGGCAAAGTGCCGGTAGCGGCCCCAGCGCCGGTACAGGCCGCCGCGCAAGGTCTGGGCCTTGTCTTCGAAGCAACCGTCGGCGGCGTAGTACACGTCCAGCCCGGGCATCTTGTTGAAACCGATCAGCCGGTCGACCGGCTCTCTGGCCAGGTCCTCGGCCATCCAGGCACTGAGCTTCTCGTTGCGCCGGTGATTGGACAGCGCCTTGACCGGCGCCACCCGCACGTCGAAGCCCGGTGGCACATCACCTTCCCAGATCAGCGTGTAGACACGGATCTGGTGGCCACGCTGCTGGCACTCCAGGGCGATGCGCATGAAGTCGCGCTGCAGGCCACCGAAGGGGAAATATTTGTAAAGCACGAAAGCCAGTTGCATCAACGAACATCCTCAGCCAGCAGCAGCGCGCTCAAGCGGCCCGCCACATGCTCGGGATTCAGGCGAGTGAAGCACAACGGCCACTCGCGTTTGAGATCGAACCGGCGCAGGTCTTCGGCGCTCGGTTTGTAGGTGCACTTCTTCTGCAGGCAGGGGGCGCAGGGGAAGTCGCTGGCCTGGTGGATTTGCGCGCGTCCGTAGGCGCCGGTCAGGCCGGGGTTGGTCGGGCCGAACAGGGAGATGGTCGGCACGTCCAGCGCGGCGGCCAGGTGGCCGAGGCCGGTGTCCACCGCGACGCAGGCCTTGGCCGCCGCCAGAATGCGGGCCACGCCTGCCAGGTTCAACTTGGGCAGTACCTGGCAGTGCTCCAAGCCCTGGGCGATGCGTTCGGCGCGCGCCTGTTCGGCGGCGTTGCCCCAGGGCAGCACCACCTTCATGCGACGCCGCCCCATGCGCTCGGCCAACTCGCGCCAGTAGGCCTCAGGCCAGTGTTTGGTGGCCCAGGTGGTGCCATGCAGAAACACCACGTAGGGGGCGGTGGGCGGCAGTTGCAGGCGTTTGAGGTCCAGGCCGTACTGGCCGAGCCCCTCGGGCAGGTCGTAGGCCAGGGCCAGGGCGAACAGTTGGCGCACACGCTCCACCGCATGCTGACCCACGGCCACCGACAGACGGCGGTCGTAGAATCGGCTGGCCAGGCCTTCGCGCGCCGAATAGCGGTCGAGCCCGGCCACCGGCGCCTTGATCAGACGCGTCAGCCAGGCCGACTTGACCAGCCCCTGGGCGTCGATCACCAGGTCGTAACGGCGCTCGCGCACGCGCTGCTTGAAGGCCTTCCATTCGCCGCTCTTGAGGGTCTGCCAGAGGTTCTTGCGCCAGCGCCGAATGGCCACCGGGATGACCTGATCCACCGCCGGGTGCCAGCTCGGAATCTCGGCGAAGCCCTCCTCCACCACCCAGTCGAAGCGGATGCCGGGGACGGCGTGGGCCGCATCGGTGAGGGCTGGCAAGGTGTGGATCACGTCGCCCAGCGACGAGGTCTTGATGATCAGTACCCGCACTTAGTCGACCTCGACACGGGTATCGATCAGGCCCGGCGCGGCCAGACCGTGCAGGGCGGCGATGACCTTCTGCGGCTCGAGCAGGCGCAGGCAGTTGTAGTGCCCGAAGCGGCAGGTACGGTCGAAACAAGGGCTGCAGTCGATGCCGGTGCGCACCACTTCGACCTGATCGGCCAGCGGCGGCGTGAAGCCCGGCGAGGTGGAGCCGTAGACCGCCACCAGCGGGCGATTCAGGGCGGCGGCGACGTGCATCAGGCCGGAGTCGTTGGACACCACGGCATCGGCGCAGGACATCAGGTCGATGGCCTCGGCCAGCGAGGTGTCGCCGGCCAGGTTGCACGACTCTTCGCGCAGCCCTGGGATCAGGCGCTCGCGGATCTGCTCGCCGACCGGGTGATCGTTCTTCGAGCCGAACAACCACACTTGCCAGCCCTGGCGAATCATCGCCTCGGCCACGGCGGCATAGTGCTCCACAGGCCAGCGCTTGGCCTCGCCGAATTCGGCGCCCGGACACAGTGCCAGCACTGGACGGTCGAGCTGCAGGCCGAACTTGGCCAGCGCAGCCTCTCGGCTGGCGGCTTCGATGCGCAGGCTCGGACGTGGATAAGGTTGCGGCAATTCGGCGCCCGGCTCGAAGGCCAGGGCCATGAAGCGCTCGATCATCAACGGGTAGCGCGCCTTGTCGAGCTTGCGCACGTCGTTGAGCAGCAGGTAGCGCATCTCGCCGCGCCAGCCGGTGCGCTTGGGGATGCCGGCGAACCACGGCACCAGCGCCGACTTCAGCGAATTGGGCAGCAGGATGGCCTGGTCGTACTGGCCGGCCAGCGATTTGCCGATACGTCGCCGCGTGGCCAGCTCGAGCGCACCGTGGCCGAGCGGGAAGCTCAAGGCCTGGCGCACCTCGGGCATGCGTTCGAGGATCGGCCGGCTCCACTCGGGGGCCAGCACGTCGATCACGCATTCGGGATGACGTTGGCGCAGGCACTGGAACAGGGTCTGTGCCATCACCATGTCGCCGACCCAGCTGGGTCCGATGATCAGTATTCTCATGCTTTATCCAGAAACAGTCGGGGAGGCTGCAGGCTGCGTTTCAACCTGGCCTCCCCTCTTTATATTCAGGCTATTTGGCGGACAGTGTATCACCGGTGCTGCGCCATGGACCTTCGCGCCTGACAGGCCGCCCCGGCTACAGGCCCAGCTCGCTCCAGATCCGCCGCACCTGGCGACGCTCATCGACGAACTGTCCGGCATCGATCACCCCGGCCTGCTTCTGCAGGGCCTGGCGGTGCGAGGCCGAGCGGAAGGTCTTGTACACCTCGCGCAGCAGCACGGCGTCTGCGGCGGGCATCAACCCGGCCTGTTCGAGCTCTTCCAGAATGCGGATGTTATCGGTCCAGCGCAGCAGGGCCGGGTGCTCGTGGGACCAGGCCAAAGCGGCGTATTGCACCATAAATTCGATGTCCACGATACCACCGGCATCCTGCTTGATATCGAACGGTTGGCCCGGTTCGAAGGCGTTGTCGGCGGTGCCGGCGACCGTCGCCTTGCTGCCCAGGCTGGCGCGCATCTTGGCGCGCATCTCGCTCACCTGCGCGCGCAGCGTGTCCAGCTCGCGGGGCTTGCCCAGCACCGCCGCGCGCACGCGTTCGAAGGCGGCGCCCACCTGCGGGCAGCCCACCAGCACCCGGGCGCGCACCAAGGCCTGGTGCTCCCAGGTCCAGGCTTCCTGCTGCTGGTAGCGCTCGAAGGCCCCCAGCGAGCTGACCAGCAGCCCCGACGCGCCGGAGGGGCGCAGGCGCATGTCGACGTCGTAGAGCTGGCCGGAGTTGGTCTGGGTGGTCAGCAGGTGAATGATGCGCTGGCCCAGGCGGGTGAAGAACTGCGCGCCGTCGATGGGCTTGGCACCGTCGGTCTCGGCATTGGCATCGCCGTCGTGGATGAACACCAGGTCAAGGTCCGAGCCGTGCCCCAGTTCGATACCGCCGACCTTGCCGTAGCCGACGATGATGAAGCTCGGCGCGCACAGGCTGCCGTCGCTGCGCTTGGGTTGACCGTGGCGGGCCACGGTATGACGCCAGGCCAGGGCCAGCACTTGGTCGAGAATGGCTTCGGCGAGCCAGGTCAGGTAGTCGCTGACCTTCATCAGCGGCAGGTTGCCGCTGATTTCCGAGGCCGCTACGCGCAGGCTGTGGGCCAGCTTGAAATGCCGCAGCGCCTCCATCTGCTGCTCCAGGTCGTCCTCGGGAATTCGGGTCAGACGCTCACGCAACTCCGAGGCCAACTCCGGCGCCAGCGGCGGACTGAACAGCCGCCCTTCGTTGAGCAATTCGTCGAGCAACAGCGGGAAACGGGCGATCTGCTCGGCGATCCAGGGACTGGCCGCGCACAGCGTCAGCAGGCGGCGCAGTGCCCCTGGGTTCTCACTGAGCAGCACCAGGTAGGCCGAACGCCGCGCCACCGCTTCGACCAGCGGCAGCACGCGCTCGAGCACCAGGTCCGGATCCTGGTGCTCGACAGTCTGCGCCAGCAAGCGCGGGATGAAGGCATCCAGACGTTCGCGACCGAGGCGCTGCATCGAGCGCAACGATGGACTGGTGCGCAGCACCGAAAGACGCCGCAACGCTTCGCCGGCCTGCTTGAAACCGGCCTCCTCGAGCTGCCGACTGGCAGCCTCCTCGTCCTGGGCCTGCTCCCACAACGGCGACCACTCGCCCCCGACCACCAGCTCGCCTTCACCCTCTTCGTCGTCGGGGTCGGCGATCACCTGGCGGAAGTGCCAGTCGACGCGACCGCGCCAATGCATCAATTGCGCGTGGAAGGCGTCCCAGTCGGCGAAACCGAGCATATAGGCGATGCGCGCGCGGTCCAGCTCGGCGTCCGGCAGCATCTGTGTCTGCCGGTCGGCGATGGCCTGGATGGCATGCTCGGTGTAGCGCAGGAAGCGGTAACCATCGCGCAGCTCGCTGACCACCGCCGGCGGCAGGTAGCCCTGGCCTTCCAAGGTGGCGAGAACGTTCAGCAACGGGCGCTGCTGCAGGCTCAGGTCACGCCCGCCGTGAATCAACTGGAACGCCTGGGCGATGAACTCCACCTCGCGGATGCCGCCCGCGCCGAGCTTGATGTTGTCGGCCATGCCCTTGCGCCGCACCTCCTGCTGGATCAGCTGCTTCATGGTGCGCAGCGCCTCGATGGCGGAGAAGTCCAGGTAGCGGCGGTAGACGAAAGGCCGCAGCATGTCCTGCAACTGAGCGCCGGCCTGCTGATCGCCCGCCACCACCCGCGCCTTGATCATCGCGTAGCGCTCCCAGTCCCGCCCCTGGTCCTGGTAGTACTGCTCCAGGGCATTGAACGACAGCACCAGGGCACCGGCCGAGCCGTAGGGGCGCAAGCGCATGTCGACACGGAACACGAAGCCGTCGACGGTGACCGGGTCCAGCGCCTTGATCAGCCGCTGGCCCAGGCGGGTGAAGAACGCCTGGTTGTCCAGTGCCCGCTTGACGCCCTCGGTCTCGCCGCCTTCCGGGAAAGCGAAGATCAGGTCGATGTCCGAGGACAGGTTCAGCTCCACCGCGCCCAGCTTGCCCATGCCCAGCACCACCATGTGCTGGGGCTGGCCACTGCGGCTGCCGATGGGCGTGCCGAACTGCTGGCAGTGACGCGGGTACAGCCACTGGTAGGCTTCGTCGATCGAGGCGTCGGCCAGGTCCGAGAGGTCGCGGCAGGTCTCGCCGAGGTCGGCCTGACGGCTGAGGTCGCGCCAGATGATCCGCACCTGCTGGCGGTTGCGCGCACGGCGCAGGTTGCGCGCCAGCTCGTCTTCGCTCTGCGCCGCGTCGGCCGCTGCCTTTATATGGCTGCGTAATTGTCCGGGGGCGTAGCCCTGCGCCAACTCACCGCGTGCGACCAGCTCCAGCAGCATGCCTGGCTCGCGCTGCACCTGCTCGAGCACGAACTCGCTGGCGGCAGCGACCTGGTCGAACTGAGCCCAGTGGGCATCGCTCAGGACGGCAGGGTCGAGGTCGGCGTGTGCCGCCAGGGCCTCGCGCAGGAATTGGCGGTTACGGGCGACCAGCGGTTGCAAGGCGGCGGGCAGATCGGACGGCAAAGGCAGGCGCATGGTCTATCCTTGATCGGCGTGAAAGGAGGGGTAGTCGCGGTGGAGGGGGAGAAGCGCCAAGGTTGGACTGTCATACAAAAGTGGTAAATAGCTGAAAAATACGAATCATTGGTACGATTCATCAGCAAACCTCGCACTAGCGTGCACATCCAACCACGAGGAACGATTTTCTCCACAACCCGGAAGGCGGCCACATGCCGCATTCCTGTAGTGTTACTACTCCCATGTATGCTCAAAAGCATGAAATGCCGAAGCATTTGTAGTAAAACTACACGGCGCCGGAAGACGCTCCGGCAAATCCAAGAATTCACGACGTCTGCCCAAAAGGCCAGTCGCAAACTCAGGCTTCCGATTCTGGTTGCCTTTCCGCCCTGGAGCAAGCCATGCAAGACCTCGATCCTATCGAAACCCAGGAATGGCTGGATGCCCTGGAGTCGGTCCTCGACAAAGAAGGCGAAGACCGCGCTCATTACCTGATGACCCGTATGGGCGAGCTGGCCACCCGCAGTGGTTCGCAGCTGCCCTATGCCATCACCACGCCATACCGCAATACCATCCCTGTCACCCACGAAGCACGCATGCCTGGCGACCTGTTCATGGAACGCCGCATTCGCTCGATGGTACGTTGGAACGCTCTGGCCATGGTCATGCGTACCAACCTGAAGGATTCGGACCTGGGCGGACACATCTCGAGCTTCGCCTCCAGCGCCACCCTGTACGACATCGGCTTCAACTACTTCTTCCAGGCCCCGACCGAAGAACACGGCGGCGACCTGATCTTCTTCCAGGGCCATGCCTCCCCCGGCATCTACGCCCGCGCCTTCCTCGAAGGTCGCATCAACGAAGACCAGATGAACAACTTCCGCCAGGAAGTGGACGGCAATGGCCTGTCCTCCTACCCGCACCCCTGGCTGATGCCTGACTTCTGGCAGTTCCCGACCGTATCCATGGGTCTGGGTCCGATCCAGGCCATCTACCAGGCACGTTTCATGAAGTACCTGGAAGCCCGTGGCTACATTCCTGCCGGCAAGCAGAAAGTCTGGTGCTTCATGGGCGACGGCGAGTGCGACGAGCCGGAATCCCTGGGCGCGATCTCCCTGGCCGGCCGCGAGAAGCTGGACAACCTGATCTTCGTCATCAACTGCAACCTGCAGCGCCTCGACGGCCCTGTGCGCGGCAACGGCAAGATCATCCAGGAACTCGAAGGCGTGTTCCGTGGCGGTGGTTGGAACGTCAACAAGGTGGTCTGGGGCCGTTTCTGGGACCCACTGCTGGCCAAGGACACCAACGGTGCCCTGCAGCGCCGCATGGACGAAGTCATCGACGGCGAATACCAGAACTACAAGGCCAAAGACGGCGCCTACGTGCGCGAGCACTTCTTCAACACCCCAGAGCTCAAGGCCATGGTCGAAGACCTGTCCGACGACGAGATCTGGAAGCTCAACCGTGGCGGCCACGACCCGTACAAGGTGTATGCGGCCTACCACCAGGCGGTGAACCACAAGGAACAGCCGACCGTCATCCTGGCCAAGACCATCAAGGGTTATGGCACCGGTGCTGGCGAAGCCAAGAACACCGCGCACAACACCAAGAAGGTCGACGTCGACAGCCTGCGCAAATTCCGCGACCGCTTCGACATCCCGGTCAAGGACGCCGAGCTCGAGAACCTGCCGTTCTTCAAGCCTGAGGAAGGTTCTGCCGAAGCCAAGTACCTGGCCGAGCGTCGCGCCGCCCTGGGTGGCTTCGTGCCGCAGCGTCGCGCCAAGAGCTTCAGCGTGCCGACCCCGCCACTGGAAACGCTCAAAGCGATCCTGGACGGCTCGGGCGACCGCGAAATCTCCACCACCATGGCCTTCGTGCGTATTCTGGCGCAGCTGGTCAAGGACAAGGAAATCGGCCAGCGCATCGTGCCGATCATCCCGGACGAAGCCCGTACCTTCGGTATGGAAGGCATGTTCCGTCAGCTGGGCATCTACTCCTCGGTCGGTCAGCTCTACGAGCCTGTCGATAAAGACCAGGTGATGTTCTACCGCGAGGACAAGAAGGGCCAGATCCTCGAGGAAGGCATCAACGAAGCCGGCGCCATGTCGTCGTTCATCGCGGCCGGTACCTCGTACAGCTGCCACAACCAGCCGATGCTGCCGTTCTACATCTTCTACTCGATGTTCGGCTTCCAGCGTATCGGCGACCTGGCCTGGGCCGCTGGCGACAGCCGCACCCGTGGCTTCCTGATCGGCGGTACCGCCGGCCGTACCACCCTCAACGGTGAAGGCCTGCAGCACGAAGACGGTCACAGCCACATGATGGCGGGCACCATCCCGAACTGCCGCACCTACGATCCGACCTACGGCTACGAGCTGGCGGTGATCATCCAGGACGGCATGAAGAAGATGACCGAAGAGCAACAGGACATCTTCTACTACATCACCGTGATGAACGAATCCTACCAGCAGCCTGCCATTCCGGCCGGTGCCGAGGAAGGCATCATCAAGGGCATGTACCTGCTCGAAGAAGACACCCGCGACGCCGCACACCACGTGCAGCTGATGGGCTCGGGCACCATCCTGCGCGAAGTGCGCGAGGCAGCGAAGATCCTGCGTGAAGAGTTCAACGTCGGTGCCGACGTGTGGAGCGTCACCAGCTTCAACGAACTGCGTCGCGACGGCCTGGCCGTGGAACGCGCCAACCGCCTCAAGCCTGGCCAGAAGCCACAGCAGACCTACGTCGAGCAGTGCCTGAGCGGCCGCAAAGGGCCGGTCATCGCCTCCACCGACTACATGAAGCTGTTCGCCGAGCAGATCCGCCAGTGGGTGCCGAGCAAAGAGTTCAAGGTCCTGGGTACCGACGGTTACGGTCGCAGCGACAGCCGCAAGAAGCTGCGTCACTTCTTCGAAGTCGACCGCCACTTCGTGGTGCTGGCTGCCCTGGAAGCCCTGGCTGACCGCGGCGAGATCGAACCCAAGGTTGTGGCTGACGCCATCGTCAAGTTCGGCATCGATCCGGACAAGCGCAACCCACTGGACTGCTGAGGAGTATTTTTAAGTGAGCGAACTCATTCGCGTACCTGACATCGGCAGCGGTGAAGGTGAAATCATCGAGCTGTTCGTCAAGGTCGGCGACCGCATCGAGGCCGACCAGAGCCTGCTGACCCTGGAGTCGGACAAGGCCTCCATGGAAATTCCAGCTCCCAAGGCTGGCGTGGTCAAGGAACTGAAGGTCAAGCTGGGCGACCGCCTGAAAGAAGGCGACGAACTGCTGGTGCTGGAAGCCGAGGGCGCCGCTGCGGCGCCTGAGGCGGCCGCCGCCGAAGAAAAACCCGCAGCCGCCCCCGCAGCTGCCGAGAAGCCGGCCGAACAGGCCGCTCCAGCGCCGGCGGCTGCCCCTGCGGCAGCCAGCGTGCAGGACATCCACGTGCCGGACATCGGCTCGTCGGGCAAGGCCAAGATCATCGAAGTGCTGGTCAAGGCGGGCGATACCGTCGAAGCCGACCAGTCGCTGATCACCCTGGAGTCGGACAAAGCGTCCATGGAGATCCCTTCCCCCGCCGCTGGCGTGGTCAAGGAAGTGATCGCCAAGCTGGACGACGAAGTCGGCACCGGTGACCTGATCCTCAAGCTGGAAGTGGCCGGTGCTGCGCCGGCAGCCGCTGCGGCCCCGGCCGAAGCACCCGCTGCCGCCAAGACCGAAGCCGCCCCAGCCGCAGCGCCCGCGCCGGCCGCTGCCCAAGCGGCGGCACCTGCGCCGGCTGCCAGCGCACCTGCCGCTGCCAGCAACGCCAAGGTCCACGCCGGCCCGGCCGTGCGTCAGTTGGCCCGTGAATTCGGTGTCGAGCTGGGCGCCGTCAGCCCGACCGGCCCGCACGGCCGCATCCTCAAGGAAGACGTGCAGGTCTACGTCAAGGCGATGATGCAGAAAGCCAAGGAAGCGCCTGCCGCAGGCGGCGCGACCGGCGGTGCTGGCATCCCGCCGATCCCGGTCGTGGACTTCAGCAAGTTCGGCGAAGTCGAAGAAGTCGCCCTGACCCGTCTGATGCAGGTCGGCGCCGCCAACCTGCACCGCAGCTGGCTGAACGTGCCCCACGTGACCCAGTTCGATTCGGCCGACATCACCGAGCTGGAAGCCTTCCGCGTTGCGCAGAAGGCCGTGGCGGAAAAGGCCGGCGTCAAGCTGACCGTTCTGCCGCTGCTGCTCAAGGCGTGCGCCCACTTGCTCAAGGAGCTGCCGGACTTCAACAGTTCGCTGGCGCCGAGCGGCAAGGCCATCATCCGCAAGAAGTACGTCAACGTCGGCTTCGCCGTGGACACCCCGGACGGCCTGCTGGTCCCGGTGATCAAGAACGTCGACCAGAAGAGCCTGCTGCAACTGGCTGGCGAAGCGGCCGCACTGGCCGAGAAGGCGCGCAACAAGAAGCTGTCGTCCGACGACATGCAAGGCGCCTGCTTCACCATCTCCAGCCTCGGTCACATTGGCGGCACCGGCTTCACGCCGATCGTCAATGCACCGGAAGTGGCGATTCTCGGCGTCTCCAAGGCCACCATCCAGCCGGTCTGGGACGGCAAGGCCTTCCAGCCCAAGCTGATGCTGCCGCTGTCGCTGTCCTACGATCACCGGGTGATCAACGGTGCCGCCGCCGCGCGCTTCACCAAGCGCCTGAGCGACCTGCTGGCGGACATCCGCACCCTGCTGCTGTAACGCAGCAACCGCCTCCCCTCGCTGGGGAGGCGGGCATCGATTTCGAGCTGCCACGCTCGTACCTCAACCCCGCCATGTTCTGGCGGGGCTTTTTTTGCAGGCTGTCCATGCGGCCCCGTGCTTCAGATTCCTGCGCCCCCGCCGATAACCCGACAAAGCCCGTGTTATGGCCGCTTGCCAGCTCAGGGGACATGATGCACCCTTGCTCAACGCGTCGTCGCACCTCTGCGGCAGTCCGCGCCAACCGCCTTGTTCAAGCGAGTTCTCGATGAATAGCCAACCCGATGTCGCCAGCTGTGTGGCGGCCGAGGTCGTGACGCAGTTACCCGTGCCTTCGCGGCTCGGCATGCTGCGTTACGAGCGGCTGAACGAAGCGAGCTGGGCGATGCTGTACCTGGATCCGGCCTGCGACCGCCAGTTCGGCCTGCCCGCCGCCGAGCTCTGCGCGCTGGTCGGCTCGCCCTACGCCAGCCTCATGGAACCCGAGGCGCGTTATCAGTTGCACGACGAGATCCAGCGCCAACTGGCCCGGCGCAAGCACTACCGGGTGCGCTACACCTTGCACGGCGCTCGCGGTCCACTGCGCGTGCTCGAAGCCGGCGAAGCCTATGCCCAGCACAACCGTCAATTGCTGCGCGGCTACCTGACGGTGCTCGACGATCAGGTCGAAGACCTCTCGACCCAGGATGCCAACGCTCTGGAGTCGCGCAACAGCCACCTGCAATTGGCCCTGCAGCTCAACCAGCGCGCCCAGCAGGAACAACTCGAACACCTGGAGCGGGTCCGTGCCCAGCAGGACCTGATCCTGCGCCTGGCGCGCCAGCGCTACAGTGCCAGCAACTCGCTGCTCGAAGCCGCCGAGCTGATCACCCGCAGTGCCTGCGAGATCTATCGACTCGACTGCGCGAGCATCTGGTACCTCAACGAACAGCGCCTGGAACCCATCACCGCCTGGTATCAGGGCGAACAGGCCCACCGCCTGCCGCAGCCGATCGACGCCAGCCATTACCCCGACTACCTCGAGGCGCTGCACGCCAGCCGCGCCATCGACGCGCACAACGCCAGTCACGACCCGCGCACACGCGATCTGGTGCAAGGCCTGTCGAACACCCTCGACAACGCCATGCTCGATGCCAGCATCCGTGTCGACGGTCAGGTGGTCGGCGTGCTGTGCCTGGAGCAGACCGGCCAGCCGCGCGCCTGGCAATCCGACGAGATCGCCTTCGCCGGCGAGCTGGCCGATCAGTTCGCCCAGGTCATCACCAACCACAACCGGCGCACCGCCACCAGTGCCTTGCACCTGTTCCAGCGCGCGGTGGAACAGAGCGCCAGTGCCTTCCTGCTGGTCAACCGCGACGGCGTGGTGGAGTACGTCAACCCCAGCTTCACCGCCATCACCCAGTACAGCACCGAGGAAGTCCAAGGCCATCACTTGGCCGAACTGCCGGCGCTGGAGAACCTCAGCCACCTGATCTTCGACCCACCCTCCAGCCTGGCTGCCGGCAACAGTTGGCAGGGTGAGTTCAAGAGCCGGCGCAAGAGCCTGGAGCCCTACTGGGGACAACTGTCGATTTCCAGGGTGTACGGCGACAACCGCGAGCTGACCCACTACATCGGCATCTACGAGGACGTCACCCAGAACAAGCTCGCCCAGCAGCGCATCGAGCGGCTGGCCTATACCGACAACCTCACCAGCCTCGGTAACCGCCCAGCGTTCATCCGCAGCCTCGACGAACGCTTCGCCCGCGAGGGCAGCATTCCCATCTGCCTGCTGCTGGTGGACATCGACAACTTCAAGCGCATCAACGACAGCCTCGGCCATCAGACCGGCGACAAGCTGCTGATCAGCCTCGCCCGACGCCTGCGCAACAGTTTGAACAGTGGTGGCAGCCTGGCGCGCTTCGCCAGCAACGAGTTCGCCGTGCTGCTCGACGACACCAGCCTGGAAGACGGTCAGGCCGTGGCGCTGCAACTGCTGCGCACCCTCGACAAACCGATGTTCGTCGACAACCAGTTGATCAACGTCACCGCCTCCGTGGGCCTGGCCTGCGCACCGCTGCACGGCGCCGACCCGCAGACCCTGATGAAGAACGCCGGCCTGGCGCTGCACAAGGCCAAGGCCAACGGCAAGCATCAGGTGCAGATCTTCACCGAAGTGCTGAACGCCGAGGCCAGCTACAAGCTGTTCGTGGAGAACAACCTGCGCCGCGCGCTGACCCAGAACGAGCTGGAGGTGTTCTACCAGCCCAAGCTGTGCCTGCGCACCGGGCGTCTGCTGGGGCTCGAAGCGTTGCTGCGCTGGAACCACCCGGAACGCGGCATGATCCGCCCGGACCAGTTCATCAGCGTGGCCGAGGAAACCGGACTGATCATCCCCATCGGCAAGTGGGTGGTGCGCCAGTCCTGCCGCATGAGCCAGGAGCTGCGCGAGGCCGGGTTGGGCAACCTGCACGTGGCGATCAACCTGTCGCCCAAGCAGTTCTCCGATCCCGAGCTGGTCAGCTCGATTGGCACCATCCTCAAGGAAGAAGCCCTGCCCTCGCACCTGCTGGAGCTGGAGTTGACCGAAGGGCTGCTGCTGGAGGCCACCGAGGACACGCGGCGCCAGTTGGACGAACTCAAGCAGTTGGGGCTGACCCTGGCCATGGATGACTTCGGCACCGGTTACTCGTCGCTGAGCTACCTGAAGAAGTTTCCCATCGACATCATCAAGATCGATCGCAGCTTCATCAGCGAGATTCCGGCCAACCAGGACGACATGGAGATCACCTCGGCGGTGGTGGCCATGGCCCACAACCTCAAGCTCAAGGTGGTCGCCGAAGGCATCGAGACGTCCGAGCAACTGGCCTTCCTGCGTCGCCACCGGTGCGATGTCGGCCAGGGCTACCTGTTCGACCGGCCGATCCCCGGCCGCGAGCTGGTCGACAAGCTCAAGCGCTACCCACGCGGTCCGGTGGCCTGACAGCCGCTCAAAGCTCGGGCACTATAGGTCTATTCGCAGTTGATCGCGCAATTGTCGGCGATCAGCCCACCGCACTGTCCCACTGCCAAACAGAGGAGCCTTCCATGGTCCTGCGCTCGGAAATCCTGGTGAACAAAAACGTCCTGCCCACCGCCGAACAGGCCCTTCCCGGCCGTGAAACGCCGATGGCGCTGCCTGAGTTCCACTACGTGTTCGAAGGCACGCCGCTGCTCGGCCCGTTCTTCCAGGACGTCGACTTCGCGATCTTCGGCCTGGGCTGTTTCTGGGGCGCGGAGCGGCGCTTCTGGCAGCGCGACGGCGTGGTCAGCACGGTGGTCGGCTATGCCGGCGGTTTCACCCCCAACCCCACCTACGAAGAAGTATGCTCGGGCCTGACCGGCCACACCGAGGTGGTGCTGGTGGTGTTCGACAAGGACAAGGTCAGCTACCGCGAACTGCTGGCGATGTTCTGGGAGTTGCACAACCCAACCCAGGGTATGCGCCAGGGCAACGACGTCGGCACCCAGTACCGCTCGGCGATCTTCTGCACCTCGCCCGAACAACTGGAGCAGGCCAAGGCCAGCCGTGAAGCGTTCCAGGCCGAGCTGGACAAGGCCGGTTTCGGCCAGATCACCACCGAGATCGAGCAGGCGCCGACGGTCTACTTCGCCGAGGCCTATCACCAGCAGTACCTGGCCAAGAATCCGGAAGGGTACTGCGGCATCGGCGGCACGGGCGTCTGCCTGCCACCCAGCCTGCAAGGCAACTGAACCGTGGGCATGGTGCTGTTTCATTCGCCGCTATCGCCGTTCGTGCGCAAGGTCATGCTGGTGCTGCACGAAACCGGGCAGTTGTCGCGCGTGACCTTGCAGGCGGTCAACATCAGCCCGGTCAATGGCGATGCGCAACTCGACCAGGACAACCCGATCGGCAAGATCCCGGCCCTGCGCCTGGCCGACGGCACGGTGCTGCACGACAGCCGGGTGATCTGCGAATACCTCGACACCCAGCACGTCGGCCAGCCACTGATTCCGCGCGAGGGCTCGGCACGCTGGCGGCGCCTGACCCTGGCGTCACAGGCCGATGCGATCCTCGACGCGGCGGTGTCGAGCCGCTACGAAAGCTTCCTGCGTCCCGAAGACAAACGCTGGGACGGCTGGTTGCAGGCACAATCGCAGAAGATCCGTCGCAGCCTGGCGAACCTGGAACAGCAGCACCTGGCGGAAATCGCCTCGGGCTTCGACATCGTCGCCATCGGCGTGGCCTGTGCACTGGGTTATCTGGACCTGCGCCAGCCTGCGTTCGGCTGGCGCGAGCAACAGCCAGGGCTGGCGGCCTGGTATGCCGAGGTGAGCCAGCGACCCTCGCTGCTGGCTACCGTGCCGGTGGCCTGACAGCAGGAGTAAGATGGGGCCGCTTAGCGGCCCTTTCGCGGCACAAGGCCGCTCCCACAACGTCCGCGTAATCCCTGAAACATGAGGCTGCCTTGTGTCGCGATGGGCTGCACAGCAGCCCCAATCCCAGCCATACATCGCTTGAGTGAACACCATCAGGGGCGTTTCAGCCGCAGTGGCCTGGGTCTGAGCGCAAACAACAACCCCACCCGCAGCGCCAACCAGCGCCCGATCTCTTTGTCCTCCCTCATGCGCCCCTCCCCACCCGCGACCAGTCCAGCCGGCGGGTCAGCACCATGAATACGCCCAGCAGACCGAAGCACAGCAGCGAGCCCATCAGCAGCGCATAGTCCTCAGCGCTGAGCAGGCCATAAAGCAGCCCGTACAGCGCCGCCAGCCCGGCCGCGAAGCCGATCCCGCGGGCGAGGCTGTGCAGCACATGACTCAGGTAGAAGCCGATCAACAGCACGCAGGCCGCCGCCGACAGCGCATACGCCAGGGCAAAGCCCAGGTGCTCCGACAACGACAGCAGCAGCAGGTAGAACAGCGCCAGCGCCACCCCCACCAGCACGTATTGCACCGGGTGCACGCTGAGGTTCTTGAGTACCTCGAACAGGAAGAAGCCGGCAAAGGTCAGGGCGATGAACAGCAGCGCGTACTTGATCGCCCGCTCGCTCTTGAGGTACTGGTCCACCGGGTCGACGAAGCTCACGCCGAAGGTGCGCTCGCTGAACGCTGCGCATTTGTCGGACTCGGCACACTGGCGCAAGGCGTCTTCCAGGTTGGTGGCGAAAATCGAGGTCTGCCAGTGCGCGGTGAAGCCGTTGGCGTCGATGTCGCGGCTGGCCGGCAGGTAGCTGCCGACGAAGCTGGGGTGCGGCCAGTTGGCGTGCATCTGCACCCGGCTGCTGCGGCCCACGGGCAGCACCTGCAGTTGCCCGGTGCCCTGCAGGCCGAGGTCGAAACCATAGTCGAACGCGCGGGCCTGCTCACCGTCGAGCTGCGGCAGGGCGACATGCAGGCCGCCGCTCATCCAGTCCAGACCGGTCCCGGCCTCGAACGGCAGGCGCTGGCCGTCGAAGCTGAACTCGGTGGCGTGCTCAATACCGCGGATATCGCTGACGCCCACCGCCACGAACGGGGTGTCGAAACGGTAGTCGTCGAAGTCTTTCTCGATGCCCCAGCGCGCGGGCAGCTTGAAGCGCCCGCCGATCTGGTTCTTGGCATGAAACAGCCGCGCCTGATAGATCCCGCGAGCGCGCAGCTCGGTGTCCACCTGGCTCTGCACGTCGAAGGTTTCCGGCAGGAAATACAGGTGACCGGCGATGGAGCTGGTTTCCTCGACGCGCTTGCCGTCCTTCTCGATCCAGCGCCGCTGCAACTTGCGATAGGGCACCACCAGCAGCGGGCCGCTGATCTGCTGGTCGAAGCTCGAGCGCTGGGCGATGTCCTGCAACACGCTATCGCGCAGGTTCTGGCGCTCGTCGATCAGGTTGCCGATCATCAGCAGGGGAATGAGCAACAACAGCATCAGCACGCCGATCAGGCCGAGCTTGAAACCGAGGGTCTTGTTCATGGGGGTTGGGCTCCGAGGGTGATGGACGCAGGTTGCGCCCGGCACGTGGAGCCAATGGGGAGGTTCTGTGGAGAGTGTGTGGAGTTGGGGTGTCAGCTGATGCGTCGCATCGGCAGCCACAGGCGAACCCGCACACCGCCTTCGATGTTGTCGACGGCCAGCGTGCCGCCATGCAGGTGCATCACCTCGGCGACGAAATTCAGCCCCAGGCCGGTACTCTTGCGCCCGGTGCCCGGCCGCGGCAATGAATAGAAGCGCTCGCTGACCCGCTCCAGGGCGTAATCCGGAATGGGCTCGCCCTGATTGAACAGACTCAGGGCCACGCGCTCGCCTGCACGCTCCAGGGCGAACACCAGCGCACCGCCCGGCGGCGTGAAGTCCAGAGCGTTATCCAGCAGGTTGGCCAGGCTCTGACGCAACAGGAAGGGGTCGCCCAGCAAACGCAGGCCCTGCGGCACCTGCTGGGCGACCTGCACAGCGGCGCTCTCGATACGTGGCGCATAGCTGTGCAGCATGTCTTCGATCAGCAGCGCCACCGAGACCTGCTGCTCATCCTCCAGCGTCTGCATCTGCTCGACCCGCGCCAGATTCAGCAGGCGCTCGATCATCTGCTGCAAACGCTCGCTCTCGCGCTCGATATTGCCGGCGAAGCGGGCGCGCTGCTCGTCGGCCATCGGCGCCTGCAGCAGCTCCGACGCTGCGCGAATCGCCGCCAGCGGGCTCTTCAACTCGTGGGTCAGGGTATGCACGTAGCGCTCGACATACGCCTTGCCCTCCAGTTGCGTGCGCATGCGCTCGACCGCCGTGGCCAACTGCAGCAACTCGCCCCCTTTGTAGTGCGGCAGCGCCGCCCGCTGGCCCTCGCTGACGGCCTGGGCATAGCGGGTGAGTCGGCGCAGCGAGCGCGCCAGCCACCAGGACAACGCCGCGCCCACCAGCAGGCCCAGCACGATCAAGCCCAGGCCGAGCGTCAGCAAGCGCCGCTCGGAACGGTCGATGTAGGGTTGCAGCGAGCTGTTGGGCTTGGCCACGGTCACCACGCCGATGATGCGCCCGGCGTCGAGGATCGGCGCCGCCACATGCATCACCGAAGTGCTTTCGTCGTTTGGGTCGCTGCGGGTCGAGCGGGCGCCGTACTGGCCGCGCAAGGTCAGGTAGACGTCGTTCCAGCGCGAGTAGTCCTGGCCCAGCGCCTGACCGCTGGAATCGAGCAAGACGATGCCTTGGGCGTCAGTGACATAGATGCGGTGGCTGACCTGATTCTTCGCCAAGCCCCAGATCTCGGCGCCAGGGCGGCGCTGCCCGTAGGACTTCATCACCTGCGGCAGGTGACTTTGTCCAAGCGTGCCAGCCTTGACGTCGTCATGGACGATCTCGGCCAGCAGGTTGGCGGTGTCCACCAGGGTTTCCTCGGAGGACTGGCGCACCACCGGGCGAATCTGCTCGCGTACGGTGTTGAGCAGAAAGTAGCCCGACAGCCCGACGAACAGGAAATACACCAGGAAGATGCGAATACCCAGGCGCATCAGGCGTGATCCGGGCTGTAGCTGTAGCCCAGCCCGCGATGGGTCTGGATCGGCTCTGCCTCGGGCGCTACCTGACGCAGCTTGGCGCGCAGGCTCTTGATGTGGCTGTCGACGGTGCGCTCATAGCCGACATCGGACGGCACGCCCAGGCCGTCGAGCAATTGCTCGCGACTGAACACCCGCCGTGGCTGCTCGAGCAGGCATTGCAGGAGGCGGAACTCATGGCGCGTGAGCGTCAACGCCTGGCCTTGGTAGAGAATGCGCATGGCCAGGGTATCGACCTCGAACGCAGCCACCGCTGCGCTCGCCTCCACGCGCGGGGCCATGCGTTTGAGGATCGCCCGCACCCGCGCACTGACCTCACGCGGGCTGAACGGCTTGACCACGTAGTCGTCGGCGCCGATCTCTAGGCCCACCACGCGGTCGATCTCGCCGTCGCGGGCACTGAGAAACATCACCGGCACTTCGCTGAAGCGCCGCAGTTGCCGACAGGTCTCGAACCCGCTGATGTCCGGCAGCCCGATGTCGAGGATCACCAGATCGGCCGGCCGCAGGCGCATCTGCTCCAGCGCCTGCCCACCCAGGCTCACCCAGGTGGTGCTGTGCCCGTCGGCCTGCAGGGCGTAAACGAGCGTATCGGCAATGGCGGATTCGTCTTCGACGATGAGGATGTGCGGCACGGGAAAGCCTCGGGTTGCAAGCCACAAGCGGCAAGCTTCAAGCTTCAAGCGACAAGCTTCAAGCTGCAAGCTTCAAGAAAAAGCGCTGCGCACGAGCCTATACCGATCCGCTTTTTCTTGCAGCTTGCAGCTTGCAGCTTGCAGCTGCTGCATCAGCAGCCCGGCTTGTCGGCGGTGTAGCGGCGGGCGGGGTTCACGGCGGCCTTGAACTCGCGCAGGGCCTTGGCGCCGATCAGCAGCGGATAGTTGAAGTTGCTGCGGTCGGTGAGGTTGACCTCGACCGTGCGCTTGACGTCGCCCAGGCACAGCTCCAGGTCCACCACCGGGCGGCGCGCGGCTTCGGAGGGTTCGTCCTCGTCCTCGTCATCGCCGACACGGGCCTTGATCTTGCTGATGCGCGCCACCTTGTGCTCGTAGACCTTGCCATCGGCATCCTTGGTGGCGAGGCGGAAACGCACCCAGTCCTCGCCATCACGGGTGAAAGTCTCGATGTCCTTGGCCGACAGCGAGGCGGTGTATGCACCGGTGTCCATCTTGGCCTTGAGGGTCTGGCCGATCTCGGGGAGCTTGATGTACTCGTAGCGGCCATACAGGGTCGGCTCGGCCGCCATGACCGGCAGCGCGAGCAGTGAAAGGAGAGCAAGCATGGATTTCACAGAACACATTTCCTTGAGGTCGAACGGAGGGGGCTTCAGCTGCAAGCTGCAAGCTGCAAGCTGCAAGCTGCAAGCTGGACAGGGTGCGACGGCTTTGTCTTGCCGCTTGCCGCTAGCAACTTGCCGCTGCCTCTAACCTACCCCACATAATGTGAAACATTTGTCCGTGCCGTCGAGCAACGGGCGTTTGGCGTAAGGCGTTGGCCTGCTTATCATTGCCAACCAGAAATTTCACACAACAAGAGTTTATCTATGCGTCGCCTGCTGACCGGCATTCTCACCACCGCCCTGCTGCTGCTCAACACCGTGGTGTTGATCTGCCCTTTGCTGGTCTTTGCCCTGCTCAAGCTGGTGCTGCCTGGGCGTGGACGCGATTACGCCTCGATGGCGGTGATGTGGATCGCCGAGACCTGGTCGGAAATCGACAAGGCCATCTTCGCCCTGTGCATTCCCACCCAATGGGACATTCGCGGCGTCGACGAACTGCACCCGCACACCTCCTACCTGTGCATCAGCAACCACCAGAGCTGGGTCGATATCCCGGCGCTGATCGAAAGCCTCAACCGGCGGGTGCCGTTCTTCAAGTTCTTCCTCAAGAAAGAACTGATCTGGGTGCCGCTGCTGGGGCTGGCCTGGTGGGGGTTGGACTATCCGTTCATGAAGCGCTACAGCAAGGCCTTCCTGGAGAAACACCCCGAGCTCAAAGGCAAGGACCTGGAAATCACCAAGGCGGCCTGCGAGCTGTTCAAGCGCCAGTCGGTGACCGTGGTCAACTACCTCGAAGGTACCCGCTTCACCGAGGCCAAGCGCGCTGAGCAGCAGTCGCCCTATCGCCACCTGCTCAAGCCCAAGGCCGGCGGCGTGGCCTTCGTGCTGGCGGCCCTGGGCCAGCAGCTCGATGCCCTGCTCGATGTGACCATCGTCTATCCGGGGAACAAGGCACCGGGGTTCTGGGCGCTGCTCAATGGCAGCATCGAGCGGGTGATCATCGATATCCGCGTGCGCGAGCTGGACCCGGCACTGTGCGAAGGCGACTACGAGAGCGATCCAGTGTTCCGGCAGAAGGTTCAGGCGTGGGTGAACCAGTTGTGGGCAGACAAGGACCAGCGCATCGAGCAACTGCGCGCCGAACTGCGCTGAATCGCACCGCCCTCAGACTGACGGCACCGTGCGCGCAGGTGTCGTCCACAGGCTACTCAGGTTCTGCAGCAGCGACCCAGCAACGCCCTGTTGACCCAGGTACTGCAGAATCAGCGGCGCGAACTGGCCGATCATCCCGGTATCCATGCCCAGCGCCTTGAACGCGCTGTCCAGGTCGTTGCGGTTTTCCACATTGCCCAGCGCGCTGCTCAACGCCGACTGATGCCCACTGCCCTTGCCAAGCAATGCGTCCAGTCCCTGCAATCCACCCAAGGCATTGGCCCCAGTCAACTGGTCAAGGCCCGGCACGGCCTGGGTCAACTGGCCGTAATCGGCTTTGCTCAGGTTGTTGCGTGCCAGGCCCAGCATGGCACCCGCGCCGCCGACGGCCTGTTCGGGGGTGATCTTCAGATCGCGACCCAAGGTATTGAGCAAGTTGGCTTGAGGCGCCGGCGCCTCGGTCTTCTGATTCGGCCCTTGCAGCGCGGAGACCACATCGGCGGCGTCATTGAGATTGAAGGCGAACACCGGGCTTGCGGCCAGGGTCATCAGGGTTGCCAGGGTGATGGCTTTCATTGCGCGGACCTCGTCGGCCGGGATGGCCTGGGAAACGAGGCATTTGACTGGGCGATAAGAAGGTTGTTCCGAAGCCTGCGACGTGTTTCGAGTACCGCGCCGAGAATTAAGTGCGACTGGAATGCACCTGCGCGGGCATGTTTCATGCTCGAACTGCTTCTCATCTCCAGCGATACCATTGACGGGACGGCCCCCTTGGAAAGAGGGCCTGGGTCTTGGGTCTATAGACCTCTTAGCTTAGAAATCCCGCCGCCAGCAGCGTGACGTGCGCCGAGGCGACCACCGGAATGGTTTTCTGCACCTGGGTAGGCACCCATCCACTGTCATCGTCAGCCGGTTTTGTAGGGGCCGGTGCCGCGTGAGCAGTGCTCATGAGCAGGAACAGAACGCCCGCGCTGACAGCCATTGAAGTTTTCATGTGCGAAGCCTCGTTGTCGATGGAAGAGCTGTGCCGCTTGAAGTGCTCAAGACGGCTTCAGTGACATGCACTTCCAAACTAGAAGACAAACGAACAGAGGCACACTGATAAAAATATCAGTTTGGATGAATGGTATTGTCCAACGGGGTGCACAACCGCCGAGGGCTGCAGCGGTTGTGCAAGGCGGTGGGGCCGCAGAGCGGCCCCTGTAGCGTCAGGCAGCGCTAAAGGTCTTGTGCGGATCGATGACGAATTTCTTCGGTACGCCGGCATCGAACTCGCCGTAGCCTTCCGGCGCCTGATCCAGGCTGATGACCTGCACACCGACCACTTCGGCGATGTTGATCCGGTCCCACATGATCGCCTGCATCAGCTGGCGGTTGTACTTCATGGTCGGCGTCTGGCCGGTGTGGAAGCTGTGCGACTTGGCCCAGCCCAGGCCGAAGCGGATGCTCAGCGCACCGATCTTCGCCGCAGCGTCCACGGCACCTGGGTCTTCAGTCACGTACAGGCCCGGGATACCGATGCTGCCGGCCACGCGAGTGACTTGCATCAGCGAGTTGAGCACGGTGGCCGGGGCCTCGTGCTTGGCGCCCTCGTGGCCGTGGCCGCGGGCCTCGAAGCCCACCGCATCGACCGCGCAGTCCACTTCCGGCTCGCCGAGGATGTCGACGATCTGCTCGTGCAGCGGGGTATCCTTGGACAGGTCGACCACCTCGAAGCCCTGGGCCTTGGCATGGGCCAGACGCGCCGGGTTGAGGTCACCCACGATCACGCACGCCGCACCCAGCAGGCGCGCCGAGGCGGCCGCTGCCAGACCGACCGGACCGGCACCGGCCACATAGACGGTGCTGCCCGGGCCGACGCCTGCGGTGACGGCGCCGTGATAGCCGGTGGGCAGGATGTCGGACAGGCAGGTCAGGTCACGGATCTTCTCCATGGCCTTGTCGCGCTCAGGCAGTTTGAGCAGGTTGAAGTCGGCATAGGGCACCAGCACGTACTCGGCCTGGCCACCGGTCCAGTCGCCCATGTCGACATAGCCGTAGGCGCCGCCAGCGCGAGCCGGGTTGACGGTCAGGCACACGCCCGTGTGCATTTCCTTGCAGGAACGGCAGCGACCGCAGGCCACGTTGAACGGCACCGAGACCAGGTCGCCGATCTGCATGCGCTCGACGTCGCGGCCTTTCTCGACGATTTCACCGGTGATTTCGTGACCCAGGACCAGGCCGACCTGAGCGGTGGTGCGACCACGGACCATGTGCTGGTCGGAGCCGCAGATGTTGGTGGAAACCACCTTGAGGATCACGCCGTGCTCGATCTTCTTGCCGCGTGGGTCCTGCATTTTGGGGTAGTCGATCTTCTGCACCTCGACCTTGCCTGCGCCGAGATACACCACTCCACGGTTACCAGACATGCTCTTACCTCGCTTGATTTGTACTTATGCAGCGGTGGTTGAAGCGCCGCCATCCATGGGCGGCATGCGTTACTGGAATGGGGGAATTGTGGGCCTGATGGGTGTCGCTGCACTGACTGGATGCGACAGAGGGATGCCTGTTTACGGCAGGTCGAAAGCGGTGCAGCCCATCGCGGGGCAAGCCCGCCCCCACAGGGCGTTCAGCGGATTCGAAACCCGTGGCATTCCTGTGAGGCGGCGACTTGTCGCGCGATGAGACCGATCAGAGCACGACAGTGCGATTGGCGTTGAGGAACACCCGCCGCTCGATGTGATACCCCACCGCCCGCGCCAGGGTCAGGCATTCGATGTCACGCCCCTTGGCGATCAAGTCCTCGGGGTAGTGGCTGTGGTCCACCACCTCGACGCCCTGGGCGATGATCGGGCCTTCGTCCAGGTCGTTGTTGATGTAGTGCGCCGTGGCGCCGACCATCTTCACACCCTTGTTGTAAGCCTGGTGATAGGGCTTGGCGCCCTTGAATCCAGGCAACAGCGAGTGATGGATGTTGATCGCCCAGCCGTCGAGACGACGGCACAACTCCGGCGACAGCACTTGCATGTAGCGGGCGAGGATCACCAGCTCCGCGCCCGTTTCCTCGATCACCTTGATGACCTTGCGCTCCTGACCCGGCTTGTCTTTCGGGTCGAGGGCGAAATGGTAGTAGGGGATCTTGTGCCAGTGCGCCAGCGGCTCCAGGTCGGGATGATTGGAAATCACCGCGACCACCTCCATGCCCAGCTGACCGATGCGCTGACGGTAGAGCAGGTCGTTCAGGCAGTGGTCGGCCTTGGACACCATGATCACCACCTTGGGCCGATGATTCGGCGCGATCAGCTCGAAAGCCATGCCGAAGCTGGCGCTGCGCTCGCCGAGCCCGGCACGGAAGGCCTCTTCATCGAAGCCCTCCGGCGCGCGGAACTCGACGCGGATGAAAAAGCGCCCCGACAGCCGGTCATCGAAGGAATGGTGCTCGGTGACATAGCAGCTCTGCTCGAACAGATGGCGCGTCACCACATCCACCGTGCCCAGCTTGCTCGGGCAATCGGCGGTGAGAATCCAGGTATCCGGTGCCCGACTCATGTGCTGCGCTCCTTAGGCCTCGATGGCCAGACCGTACTCGGCCGAGGCGTCCTGCAGCCACAGCCACCAGTAATCGGAGAAGCTGCGGCGGATCACCAGCTCCCAGGTGTCTTCAGCCGTGCGGCGAATCACCAGTTGCGACTTGGCGAACACCGTGCCGACCGCCTTGCCCACCGGGAAATTGTTGGGGTGTACGTCGTAGCTGGTGGACTTCATCAGCACGTCGCGCACGTTCGGGCCGCGCAGCTCCAGCAGGCTTTGCCCGCCGCTGACGTTGACCACCTGGATGTGCTGGCCTTCGAGGGCCGCGCGCAGTTTCTGCTCGACGGCCAGTTCCTGACCGCCGGGGACGATCAGCAACCATTCGTCCGGGCCGACCCATTGCAGCGACATCTCGTCGTTGGCGACGACGGTCAGGGCCACCGGCAGTTCCAGGCCCAGGGCCTTGTGCACACCGGCGGCGAATTCGGCGTCGTGACCATCGCCACGCAGGGTCAGGTGACCGAGGAACTTGCGTTCGCGCAGGGTCACGCCTGCGTTGTTGCGGCCTTTGCCGACCAGGCTGGCCAGATCGGCATGGTGCAGCGGCGACTGGGCCTTGGCCTCGCTGCCGGGATTTTGCTGGAAGACGTTGATAGCGCTCATTTCTTACCTGCCTTGAATTCTTGTGCCAGGAACGACACCGAACCTGTGGGCGATGGGGCCGGGAGGCCACCCTCGCATCGCGGGGCAAGCCCGCTCCCACAGGGTCCGGTGCGGTCTTCCAAAGTCCTTAGACGTTCTGCCGCTCACCCTTCGGATCGAAGAACACCGAAGACACGATCTCCGCCTCGATCACGCTGCCATCGGCCTGCGGCGAGTAGACACGCTCGCCCATGCGCTTGAGGCCGCCCTTGACCACACCCATGGCGAACGAATAGCCCAGGGAGTTGGCTTTGTAGCTGGAGGTGACGTGGCCGACCATGTCCATCGGGATGGGCTGCTTGGGATCGAACACCAACTGGGCGCCTTCGGGCAGCCAGACATTCGGGTCCACCGGCTTGAGGCCGACCAGTTGCTTGCGGTTCTCGCGCACGCAGTCTTCACGGTTCATGCCACGCAGGCCGATCCACGAGTACGGCTTGTTGCGGCCCACGCACCAGCTCATGTTCAGGTCGTCCGGGGTCATCGAGCCGTCGGTGTCCTGACCGACGATGATGAAGCCCTTCTCGGCGCGCAGTACGTGCATGGTCTCGGTGCCGTACGGGGTCAGGTTGTATTGCTTGCCTGCCTCGATGATCTGTTCCAGCACGCCCATGGCGTAGTTGGCCTGCACGTTGATTTCGTACGACAGCTCACCGGTGAAGGAGATGCGGAACACCCGAGCCGGTACACCGCCGACGTTGCCTTCCTTCCAGGTCATGAACGGGAAGGCTTCCTTGTCCATGTCGATGTCGGTCAGCTCGCTGAGCAGCTTGCGGCTGTTCGGACCGGACAGGGTCATGGTGGCCCAGTGGTCGGTGACCGAGGTGAAGTACACCTTCAGGTCCGGCCATTCGGTCTGGTGGTACAGCTCCAGCCACTGCAGGACGCGGGCAGCGCCGCCGGTGGTGGTGGTCATGATGAAGTGGTTCTCGCCGACGCAGGCGGTGACGCCGTCGTCGAAGACCATACCGTCTTCCTTGCACATCAAGCCGTAACGGGCCTTGCCCACATCCAGCTTGGTCCAGGCGTTGGTGTACACGCGGTTGAGGAACTCGCGCGCATCCGCGCCCTGGATGTCGATTTTGCCCAGGGTCGAGGCGTCGAGGAAGCCGACGCTGTCGCGCACGGCCTTGCACTCGCGGGCCACGGCGGCATGGATGTCTTCACCGGCCTTGGGGAAGTACCACGGACGCTTCCACTGGCCCACGTCCTCGAACTCGGCGCCGTTCTTCACGTGCCAGGCGTGCAAGGCGGTGAAGCGTACGGGCTCGAACAGGTGGCCACAGTGCCGACCCGCTACCGCGCCGAAGGTCACCGGCGTGTAGTTGGGGCGGAACATGGTGGTGCCCATCTGCGGGATGGTGATGCCCATCGAACGGGCGGCGATGGCCAGGCCGTTGATGTTGCCCAGCTTGCCTTGGTCGGTACCGAAGCCCAGCGCGGTGTAGCGCTTGACGTGCTCGACCGACTCGAAGCCTTCGCGGGTGGCCAGCTCGATGGCTGCAGCGGTGACGTCGTTCTGCTGGTCGACGAACTGCTTGGGCGCACGGGCGGTGCCCTTGTCGTGCGGCACCTGGAACAGCGCCACGGTGGCGTCTTCCTTGCGCGACACGGTTTTCGGCAGGGTGCCGACGGTGGCCTTGAAGCCGGCCTCGGTGGCTGCGCGCACGCCGCCTTCGAAGCCATCGGCAATGGCATCGCCCAGCGGGTAGACGCCGTTGATGCCGCCGACGCATTCGCGTTTCTGCGGGGCATTGCCCGGCACGAAGCCGAGAATGTCGTCACGCCACACCGGGCGACCGCCCAGGTGCGAGGCCAGGTGAACCACCGGGCTGTAGCCGCCGGACGTGGCGATCAGGTCGCACTCGAGGGTTTCGCCTGGGCTGGTGACCTTGTGCGCCTGCACATCGATGGCCGCCACGCGGGCGCCCGTGACGTGCTTGCTGCCCTTGGCTTCGATCACGGCGCTGGAGGTGAGGATACGGATGCCTTTGGCACGTGCTTCCTCGACCAGCGAACCGCGTGGGTTGTGGCGTGCATCGGCGATGGCGACCACTTGCAGGCCGGCATCGTGCCAGTCCAGCGCGGTGCGGTAGGCGTGGTCGTTGTTGGTCGACAGCACCAGCTTACGGCCCGGCGCCACGCCATAGCGGCGTACGTAGGTGGAGACCGCACCGGCCAGCATGTTGCCCGGCACGTCGTTGTTGCCGTAGACCAGCGGACGCTCGTGGGCGCCGGTGGCCAGGACCACGCGCTTGGCCCGCACGCGGTGCACGCGATGGCGCACCTGGCCGATCGGCGCGCGGTCGCCGAGGTGATCGGTGAGGCGCTCGTGAATGGTCAGGAAGTTGTGGTCGTGGTAGCCGTTGACCGTGGCGCGCGGCAGCAGGGTCACTTCCGGCAGGCCTTCGAGCTCGCTGACGACGCTGGCGACCCACTCGGCAGCGGGTTTGCCGTCGAGAGTTTCGCGGGTGTCGAGCAGGCTGCCACCGAACTCTTCCTGCTCGTCGGCCAGGATCACCCGGGCACCGCTGCGCGCAGCGGCCAGGGCAGCGGCCAGGCCCGCCGGGCCGGCACCGACGATCAGCACGTCGCAGTGCTGGTTCATGTAGTCGTAGCTGTCCGGATCGTTCTGCAGCGGCGCCCGGCCAAGACCGGCGGCTTTACGGATGTACTTCTCGTAGGTCATCCAGAACGACTTGGGATACATGAAGGTTTTGTAGTAGAAGCCCGGCGGCATCATGCTGCCGCCCACCTTGCCGAGGATGCCCATGACGTCGTTGTTGACGTTCGGCCAGCCGTTGGTGCTGGTGGCCACCAGGCCCGAATACAGCGCCTGCTGGGTGGCACGCACATTGGGGATCTGGGTGGCTTCGCTGGCGCCGATCTGCAGGATGGCGTTCGGCTCTTCGGTACCGGCCGCGATGATGCCGCGCGGGCGCGAGTACTTGAAGCTGCGCCCGACGATGTCGACGCCGTTGGCCAGCAGCGCAGCGGCCAGGCTGTCGCCGGCATAACCCTGGTAGGTCTTGCCGTTGAAGGTGAAGTTCAGCACCTTGCTGCGGTCGATACGGCCGCCGCTGGCGAGGCGATAGGTCTGGCTCATACGTTGACTCCCCGTTCGTTTACGGCCGCCGAGCGCTCAGGTGTGTGTTCGCGGGCGCTGACCTGCGGCTTCTCGCCAATCTTGTAGGTTTCCAGGATCTCGTAGGTCTCGGTGTTGCGGGTGACGTTGAAGTACTGACGGCAGCCGGCAACGTGATCCCACAGCTCATGGTGAATACCGCGCGGGTTGTCACGGTAGAACATGTAGGTGCCCCATTCCTGGTCTGAGCAGGCGTTGGGGTCCAGCGGACGGGCGATGTGCGCCTGGCCCGAGGCGTGGAACTCTTCTTCGGAGCGCAGCTCGCCGCAGTGGGGACAGAAGATATACAACATGACGGTGTCTCCGGTTAGTGGGCGACGGCAGCAGCGCCGTGTTCGTCGATCAGTGCGCCGTTGTAGAAACGGTCCATGGAGAACGGCGCGGCCAGCGGGTGCATTTCGCCCTTGGCCAGGCTCGCAGCGAAGACGTTGCCCGAACCTGGAGTCGCCTTGAAGCCGCCCGTCCCCCAACCGCAGTTGAAGAACAGGTTCTTGACCGGGGTCTTGGTGATGATCGGGCAGGCGTCGGGCGAAGTGTCGACGATGCCGCCCCATTGGCGGTTCATGCGCACGCGCGACAGGTTGGGGAACATCTCGACGATGGCCTGCAGGGTGTGCTCGATCACCGGGTACGAGCCGCGCTGACCGTAGCCGACCCAGCTGTCGATACCGGCACCGATCACCAGGTCGCCCTTGTCTGACTGGCTGATGTAGCCGTGCACGGCGTTGGACATGATCACGCTGTCGATGATCGGCTTGATCGGCTCGGAGACCAGTGCTTGCAGCGGGTGCGACTCCAGCGGCAGGCGGAAGCCGGCCAGCTTGGCCATGTGTCCGGAGTTACCGGCGGTGACCACGCCGACGCGCTTGGCGCCGATGAAGCCCTTGCTGGTCTCGACGCCGATCACGGCGCCGTTTTCCTTGCGGAAACCGGTCACTTCGGTCTGCTGGATCAGGTCCACGCCCAAGGCGTCGGCGGCACGGGCATAGCCCCAGGCCACGGCATCGTGACGGGCCACGCCGCCCCGGCGCTGTACGGTGGCGCCGAGGATCGGGTAGCGGGTGTTCTTGGAGCAGTCCAGGTACGGGATCTCGGCCGCCACCTGGGCGGTATTGAGCAACTCGCCGTCCACACCGTTGAGGCGGTTGGCACTGACGCGGCGCTCGGAGTCACGCATGTCCTGCAGGGTGTGGCACAGGTTGTAGACGCCGCGCTGGGAGAACATCACGTTGTAGTTGATGTCCTGGGACAGGCCCTCCCACAGCTTCATGGCGTGTTCGTAGAGGTGCGCCGACTCGTCCCACAGATAGTTGGAACGCACGATGGTGGTGTTACGGGCGGTGTTGCCGCCGCCCAGGTAACCCTTTTCGATCACCGCCACGTTGGTGATGCCGTGTTCCTTGGCCAGGTAGTAGGCCGTGGCCAGGCCATGGCCGCCACCGCCGACGATGACCACGTCGTACACCTTTTTCGGCGTCGGCGTGCGCCACATGCGCTGCCAGTTCTCGTGGTGGCTGAGGGAGTGCTTGAGAAGGCCGAAGCCCGAGTAACGTTGCATGGTGTGGGACTCCACTCAGCGGTAAACAGGAAAATCTGCGCACAGCGCCGCGACGTTCTTCGCCACATCGGCTTCCACGTCAGCGTCACCGAGGTTGTCGAGGATGTCGCAGATCCAGCCGGCCAGGGCCACGCACTGGGCGACCTTGAAGCCGCGAGTAGTGACGGCCGGGGTACCGATACGCAGGCCCGAGGTCACGAACGGCGATTGCGGGTCGTTCGGCACGGCGTTCTTGTTGACGGTGATGTGCGCGCGGCCCAGGGCAGCGTCGGCGTCTTTGCCGGTGAGACCCTGGCGAATCAGGCTGACCAGGAACAGGTGGTTGTCGGTGCCGCCGGAGACCACGTCATAGCCACGGTCGATGAACACCTGGGCCATGGCCTGGGCGTTTTCGATCACTTGCTTCTGGTAGCTCTTGAACTCAGGCTCCAGCGCTTCCTTGAAGCACACGGCCTTGGCCGCGATCACATGCATCAACGGGCCGCCCTGGGCGCCGGGGAAGACCGCAGCGTTGAGCTTCTTCTCGATCTCTTCGTTGGACTTGGCCAGGATCAGGCCGCCACGTGGACCGCGCAGGGTCTTGTGGGTGGTGGTGGTGACCACGTCGGCGAAGGGAATCGGGTTCGGGTACAGGCCAGCGGCTACCAGGCCGGCGACGTGGGCCATGTCGACGAACAGCAGCGCACCGACCTTGTCGGCGATGGCGCGGAAGCGTGGGAAATCGAGGGTCTTGGAGTAAGCCGAGAAGCCGGCGACGATCATCTTCGGCTTGTGCTCGACGGCCAGGCGCTCGACTTCGTCGTAGTCGATCAGGCCGGTGTTGGTGTCGATACCGTACTGCACGGCGTTGTACAGCTTGCCCGAGGACGACACCTTGGCGCCGTGGGTCAGGTGACCGCCGTGGGCCAGGCTCATGCCCAGGATGGTGTCGCCGGCCTGCAGCAGCGCCAGGTACACGGCACCGTTGGCCGACGAGCCGGAGTGCGGCTGAACGTTGGCGTAGTCGGCGCCGAACAGCTGTTTGGCGCGCTCGATGGCCAGCGCCTCGACCTTGTCGACGTGTTCGCAGCCGCCGTAGTAACGCTTGCCTGGATAGCCTTCGGCGTATTTGTTGGTCAGGCCGCTGCCTTGGGCCTGCATCACGCGCTTGGAGGTATAGTTCTCCGAGGCGATCAGCTCGATGTGATCTTCCTGCCGCTGTTCTTCGGCATTCATCGCCGCCAGCAGTGCATCGTCGTAACCCTGGATCTGGTCTTGCTTGCTGAACATCGTGTCTCTCCCGGCAGCGATCATTTTTTGTTGGGAGGGTTCAATGACCCTTTGCGGCGATGGTATGGCCGGGCCGTTGTACACAGATGCCTGCGCGCGCCTTGCAATGGCGCGTTTACGACATTGCTTCATCGCCCATCGACGGGCATGCAGGGCGAGGGATCGATTACCGGTCGCGAGCACGCCTGAGCGCGAACCTTCCAGGCCCCCAGCACGCTGATGGCAATGGCCGTGAGCAGCAGAACAGAGAGGCTGCGCGCCTGTTCGCCGAGCAGGTAGAGGGTCATGCCCACCACAGGCAGCACGGCCTGGTTCATCAACACCATCAGCGAGGACACACTCGCCAGGCGCTCGACCGGCACCAGGCGAATGCGCAGGCCGCGACAGAAGTTGGTCATGAACACCTTGCCAGCGATGTTCAGGGCGTACAGCACGAGAAAACCTGGCAAGTAGGCCTGGGACAGGATCATCAGGGCACTGGCCAGCACCGTCAGCAGCGCCGCCGCACTGAACAGCCGCAGCGCCGGCACGGCGGCGGCCAGGCGTGGGTAGAGCAAGGTCGCGGCCACACCGCAGATTCCCGCGCAGACATCGACGAAGGCGAAGTACTCGATGGGCAACTGCATGGCACGGTCGATCAAACTCACCGCGCCCGCCTCCACCAGTCCGTCGAAGGCATTGTTGCCGACGGCCAGGACCACCGAGCTGACCAGCACCGGCGTCGACAGGATCAGCTTCAGGTTGCCCGGCCCAGGCACTGTGACGTCGCACGCAGCTTCGCAGCGATTGTCAGGCACCACCCGGCTGAAGGCGTAGCACAGGGCGTTGCTGACATACAGCACAGCCGCAAGCAGCAACAAGGCTTCAACGCCAGCGGCGTAGCAGAGGAATCCGCACAACGGCCCGGTGACCATCGCCAGTTGATCGATGCGACAGAGCAGGTTCACATCCCGATCCACGTCGCGGCTGACCAGGGCGATCATCTTTTCGTAGGCAATCAGGCTCTGCGCATTGCCGATCGCGACCAACCCACTCAACAGCCCGCCGAGCAGCGTCACGGTCAGCGCGTCCGGCGCCGCACTGAGCATCAGCACCACGCACAGGCACCCGGCACACTTCAACACATCCGACAGCACCGAGACCTTGCGCACACCCCAGCGGTCGATGGAGCGGCCAACCAGCGGCGTCACCCCTATTCGCGGCAGCCACGTCATGGCGTAGGCCAGGCCCGACCACGCCAGGCTGGCGGTCTGGGCATAGACCATCACCGGCAGGAGGAACACCAGCAAGGCGTCGGCGCTGAGGACCAGCAGCAGGAGCAGTGACAGTGAGCGGGTCATGGTGCCGATGCAGCGCGCGCGGCCTGGGTCAGGATGACCTTGACCTGCCGCCCGGTCACCTGGTCGGTCACCAGCACCGCCTTGGGCGTCTGGGCGGCTGGCGCGATCGCGGCGAGCCGTTTCTGTACCTCGGCCAGCGCTTCCAGATAGCCCAGCGAGGCCAGCGTCGGGTTGGGCGTCAGGACAGGGTAAGGTCGCGCACTCAACGGCCAGTCGATGACATCGTTACCCGGCTCATAAGCGTTGGCGTCATCGAGGTAGAACACCGGGCGGTTCAGGGTGAACACGTGGGTCATGTCGAACAGCGCATGCGCTACCCCGCAGGGAATGATCAGCTCCATTTCAGGATCCGGACGAAACTCATGCCACTCTTCCTGATGCAGGGTAGGAGAGCCTGCGCGCACATCCACCAGCTTCAACCTGATCGACTGGCTGGGTGAACCCAGGAAGGTCAGGTGGTCTTCCTGGCCGAGGTGGATGCCGAACGAGTCGAAGCTGTAGGGTTGCGTCCCATGATCGACGATGTAGAAAGGCGACGGTCCCATGACCGGAACGATACGGCTGTGTTCACCCGTACGCACCGATCCATGCCGCTTGAACTCGACCCCGTGAATACGTGACACGGGAAAGCTCGAAGCCTCTCTTGCGGGACTCACGGCAGGTTGCAACATGAGCTGGACGTGCTCGCCAGTGTCCAGGATGAACTGCCGGGTTTCCGCGTGGGACACTTCGCCGGCGGACATGATCGAGCGTTGCAACGCCGCTAATTGGTAGTACACCCGGTTCGCGGCAGGCTCGCACATCGGGGTCACCCCCTCCACGGCCGCAGGATCAGTGTCCAAGGGAAGATTGATAATGTCGTGTTCAGGCGTCCAGCCAAGAGTCGGTTGCAGGAGCGACGCCAAGGGCGGCAGGAATACGTCATAGGCATTAAGCGTCGACACACCCTCCAACCCGCTGAACGTATGGGCCACACCGGGCGGAATGACCAGTGTCCTGCTGGAAGAAGGGGAAAACCGTAGAGACAGCGAGGTCCTGAACGTAGGCGACGCTTTTCGGCAGTCGATGAACTTGGCGTGAATGACCTGATGCGTATCGCCCAGAAATGTCAGCACATCTTGCTGCGCCAGATGAATACCGAATTGCCCATAGTCGAAGTGCGCTTGCCCGTGGGTGACAATATTCACCGGGCGGGTCGTGGCGAACGGCACCACGAATGACTCGGTACTGCCATTGCCCAGACGCCAGCGGTCGAACCACTGTAAACCTTGGATGTTCATCCGTGCGTTCATCGCATCACATTCGGCCTGCATGAGCCACCTCCCGAAAAAAGCCAGGCGCCTCTCGACGCCTGGCAACTTTTTAGATAGCCACTACCCGGGCACTCAAGCCAGCCTCCTGCGCGCTGCGCAGCAGCGATTGCAAACTGGATGTGTCGAGCGTTTTATAGTGATCTTGCGCCGCTGCAGACTTTATGCCGGCCAAGTAAGCCAATGAGTCAAAGGCCCGGCCAAGCGTGTCCTGCGTGGTTTCCATCATGGCGATGAATGCGTTGGCATGCACAACTTGGCCATCAACTACTGTAGGTTTAACTTCATAGAACTCAGCCACCTCAGATGCTTCGATCATGAGTATTCTCCAATACAGAATCATTATGGAAGTGCCGTTGCCGGCCTACTGATACTTGGGGAGAAATTAGAGTTCGTCAAATCCGAACCCTCTAAGAAGCGCTCAAAATATCCACGTCTCGTTATTTTAATTAATCTCTGAAAGAAACTTCTTACACATCTGAAAGAGGCTTCCTGTTTTTGTTTACGGACAGCGTCAATCGCCTGCTCGCAACGCCTCCCCGCACCAACACCGCTATAGCCCTGACCAGAAACTTCGCTACAGTACCGGGGTGCCCACGGTTTACAGGACCTGCCATGACAGACAAGAGCCAACAATTTGCCAGCGACAACTACTCCGGCATCTGCCCCGAAGCCTGGAAGGCCATGGCGCAGGCCAATCAGGGCCATCAGCGCGCCTACGGCGACGACCAATGGACCGAGCGTGCCGCCGAGCACTTTCGCACGCTGTTCGAAACTGACTGCGAGGTGTTCTTCGCCTTCAACGGCACCGCCGCCAACTCGCTGGCCCTGGCGTCGCTGTGCCAGAGCTACCACAGCGTGATCTGCTCCGAGACCGCCCACGTGGAAACCGACGAGTGCGGCGCGCCGGAGTTCTTCTCCAACGGCTCGAAGCTGCTCACCGCCGCCAGCGTCGGTGGCAAGCTGACCCCCGAATCGATTCGCGAAGTGGCGCTCAAGCGCCAGGACATCCACTACCCCAAGCCACGTGTGGTGACCATCACCCAAGCCACCGAAGTCGGCACCGTCTACCGGCCCGAAGAGCTCAAGGCCATCAGCGCCACCTGCAAGGACCTGGGCTTGAACCTGCACATGGACGGTGCGCGCTTTGCCAACGCCTGCGCGTTCCTCGGCTGTTCGCCGGCCGAGCTGACCTGGAAGGCCGGCGTGGATGTGTTGTGTTTTGGCGGGACCAAGAACGGCATGGCCGTGGGCGAAGCGATCCTGTTCTTCAACCGCGAGCTGGCCGAAGACTTCGACTACCGCTGCAAGCAGGCCGGACAGTTGGCGTCGAAGATGCGTTTTCTCTCAGCGCCCTGGGTCGGGCTGCTGGAAGACGGCGCCTGGCTGCGCCACGCCGAGCACGCCAACCAGTGCGCGCAGTTGCTGGCCTCGCTGGTCAGCGATCTGCCGGGCGTACAACTGATGTTCCCGGTGCAGGCCAATGGCGTGTTCCTGCAATTGCCGGAACTGGCCCTCGAAGCCCTGCGCGCCAGGGGCTGGCGCTTCTATACCTTCATCGGCAGCGGCGGCGCGCGCTTCATGTGTTCGTGGGACACCGAGCAGGACCGCGTGCGTGAACTGGCGGCGGACATCCGCGCGATCATCAGCGGCTGAGCGGCGCTACCGAGCAGGACGGGGCGCGCCGCCAGCGCGGCGCTACGGCTCGCCCAAGGTCCTGGCGATGGCATCGACCGCCGCGTCGACCTTGGCCTGGGTCTGCTCGAGGGTGCGCTGATGCTCGCGCTGCAGTTCGATCTGCCGTGAGCACAGGTTCAGCGCCGCCAGCACCAGCAGCTTGTCGCCGATCAGCGTCGGAAACTTACGCTTGGTTTCGCTCAACGCCACATTGAGCATGTGCGCAGCCTGCGACAGCGTCTGCTCCTCACCCTCGGGCGCCTTGAGCGAATACTCGGTGCCCAGGATGTTCACCACGTTGATCGACTGCGAGTGCAGGCTCATGCGCTGACGGCACCTGCGCTGGCACGCTCGACCAAGGCCTGGATGCGGGCGGCGGTGGCGCCGTTCTGCTCTTCCTGCTCCATCAGCGACAGTTGCAGGGCCTCATTTTCTTCCTTGGCCTGGGCCAGTGCCTGGTCGAGCTGCTGGTTCTGCTCGGTCAGTTGCGCGTTCTTGTGCATCAGGTCGGCGACCAGTTGCTCGAGTTGATTCAGGGAAGCTTCCAACATGCGTCTATCTCGGGTTGTTGCAAAGGGCGCACACGATAAAGAAAAGCATGCGCCCCCGCCATTAAAAATCAGGATCGAAGGCTCTCGTTCCGGCACATTGACAGGGTAAGCGGGGTCTTGTTCCGACCTGGGTCAACCGCCCGTCCGTCCAAGCGATTGTAGAAGGCTCATTTTTTTGGCCGATCCTAAAGACTGGTAGTCCGTTACCGATAGGTTTGTAAGACAAATTCTTTCGCATGGACGCGAGCCATCCTTCCGGACTCGACGTCATGTCACTACGTACGCTGAACATCGCGCCACGCGCACTCCTTGGTTTTTCCCTCATAGGCTTGCTGATGCTGGGCCTGGGTGTATTTTCACTGCTGCAGATGGGGCATATCCGTCAAGCGGGCGTGAACATCGAACAGATCAACATTCCCAGCATCAAGCTGCTCGACGAACTGACCGCCAACAACCAGCGCCTGCGCACCCTCTCCTACCGCCTGATGGTTGATCGCAACCTGCAGGACGAAACCTTGCGCCTCATGGACGAGCGTAACGCGCAGATCGACAAGGCCCGCGACGCTTATGCGCCGTTGATTCTCGAGCCCGGTGAGCGCGCCGCCTTCGACGAACTCGGCCAGGTCCTGGCCCAGTACCGTCAACTGGAAATGCGCCTGCGCGCTTACAGCCAGGCCGATCAGCTCGAAGCGATGCGCGAACTGCTCAACCATGACCTGCTGAGCAACTCCGAGCAGATCAACAAGGCCATGGAAAAGCTCCTTCAGTTCAACGCCACCCAGACCCGCTCGGCCAACGCCGATGCCGCCCAGCAGTACGATCGTGCCTTCATGCTGGTCATCGCGTTGCTGGTGGTCGCCACCGTGCTGATGGTGCTGTTCGCCCTGCTGCTGACCCGCAGCATCGTCAAGCCGATCGACCAGGCCTTGGCGGCCGCCGAGTGGATCGCCAAAGGCGACCTGACCCACGCCATCGACACCGCCGGCACCGACGAGGCCGCGCGCCTGTTGCAGGCCATGGACCAGATGCAGGTGCAGTTGCGCGACACGCTGCAGCAGATCTCCGGCTCCGCTACCCAGCTCGCCTCGGCGGCCGAAGAGCTCAACAGCGTCACCGACGAGAGCGCCCGCGGCCTGGCCCAGCAGAACAACGAGATCCAGCAGGCAGCAACTGCCGTGACCGAGATGACCAGCGCAGTGGAGGAAGTGGCCCGCAACGCCGTGAGCACTTCCGAGGCGTCGGGCGAAGCCAGCCGTTCGGCCGGTGACGGCCGCGACCTGGTGCTGGAGACCGTAAGCGCCATCGAGCGCATGAGCGGCGACGTGCAGAACACCGCCCGCCTGGTCGAAGACCTGGCCGAGCAATCACGCGATATCGGCAAGGTGCTGGACGTGATTCGCGGCCTGGCCGACCAGACCAACCTGCTGGCGTTGAACGCAGCGATCGAGGCCGCGCGTGCCGGCGAGGCCGGACGTGGTTTTGCGGTGGTGGCCGATGAAGTGCGGGCACTGGCGCATCGCACGCAGCAATCGACCAGCGAAATCGAGCGGATGATCGGCAGCATTCAGGGCGGCACCGAACATGCAGTGGAGTCGATGCGCACCAGCACCGAACGCGCCGAATCGACCTTGAACATCGCCCGTGGCGCCGGCCTGGCGCTGGACACCATCGCCAGTGCGGTAGGCCAAATCAACGAGCGCAACCTGGTGATCGCCAGCGCCGCGGAGGAGCAGGCTCAAGTGGCCCGCGAGGTGGACCGCAACCTGGTGAACATCAACGATCTGTCGGTGCAGAGCGCCACCGGCGCCCACCAGACCACGATGGCCAGCGCCGAACTGTCACGCCTGGCCGTCGACCTCAACAGCATGGTTGCCCGTTTCCGTACCTAAGAGCAGCTGCAAGCTTCTAGCTTCAAGCTGCAAGAAGAAGCGGGCCGGTGGAGAGCCTGCTTTTTCTTGTAGCTTGTAGCTTGCAGCTTGTCGCTCGAAGCTTGCCGCTGCCGCGCTACGCGCGGCTAGTAATCGATGCGCACGTCGCCCTTGGGCACGCTGCAGCACGAGAGGATGTAGCCTTCGGCCTCGTCTTCCTCGGTGATGCCGCCGTTGTGCTCCATCTCCACTTCACCGCCCAGCTTGAGCACCTTGCAGGTGCCGCAGATGCCCATGCCGCAGGCCTTGGGGATCATCAGGCCGACTTTTGCCGCGGCGGCGTGCACCGTCTCGCCCGGGGCGATGCGGATGCTCTTGTCGCTGCCGATGAACTCCACCAGGTTGAGGTCGGCGGCGTCCACTTCCGGGGCCTCGGCGGCGGCTTCGGCGTGCTCGACGGCATCGGCCTTGGCCTCCGGTGGCGTCGCGCCGAACGATTCCTCGTGGTAGTTCTTCATGTCGAAGCCCACGGCTTCGAGCATGCGCTTGACCGCGCTCATGTACGGCGTCGGACCACAGCAGAAAATTTCCCGCTCCAGATAGTCCGGCGCGATCAGCTCCATCAGGCGCTGGTTCAGATAGCCGCGATAGCCCGCCCACGGCTCGCCCAGACCATGCTTCTCGCAGACGATGTGCAGGCTGAAGTTCGGCACGCGTGAGGCCATCTGCTCCAGCTCGCGGTGGAAGATGATGTCCTTGGGCGAACGGGCGCTGTGCACGAAGACCATGTCGACATTGGCGTTGGTGTCGTAGAACCAGCGCGCCATGGACATCACCGGGGTGATGCCGACACCGCCGGACAGGTAGAGCACCTTGGCCGCCGGGTAGTCGATGGCATTGAACAGACCGACCGGACCGTGCACCGGCAACTCGGCGCCTTCATGCATGGTGTCGTGGAGGAAGTTCGACACCAGCCCGCCCGGCACACGCTTGACGGTGATCGAGAAGCTGTACGGCACCGACGGCGAACTGGAGATGGTGTACGAACGCATCACCGGCTTGCCTTCGATCTCAAGCTCCAGGGTGACGAACTGGCCCGGCTTGAAGAAGAACATGATCGGCTGGTCGGCCATGAAGCAGAAGGTGCGCACGTCCCAGGTCTCCTGGATGACCTTGACGCAGCGCACGATATGGCGGCCGTTGGCCCAGGTCTGGGTGGTGACCGGATTGAGGAAGGTTTCGGACATGTTCATCTCCAGCAGCCGACTATCGGCTTTCTTATGGCTGCGATAATGCTCAAGCCCGATGTGTCGCACATTCCCATCCGCGACATCGGCGTGCTTATCGCGACCAGCCCCGAGACACAAGGGTTGGGGCGTCGGAATTCGATTCGGCCATGTCGCCCATGGATATGGCCCGGCCACGGCGCGAACGCACACTCCACCGCAAATAGAACGGCTGTTTTTCTGCTGATAGCCTTGCGGCAAACACAACAACGATTAGCCACCTTTCGCCGGCCGACAACGGCCTTGAGGATAAAACGATGGACGTCACCGCAACCCTGAGCCTGGGCGATCCACTGGAACCTGCACGCAAGGCCACCGCCGAGATGCTGCAGACCCGCGAGCGCACGTACTCGCTGCCGCAGCCCTTCTACTGCGACGAGCGCCTGTTCCAGATCGACATGCAGGAGATCTTCCACAAAGAGTGGTTGATCGCGGGGATGACCTGCGAGATTCCGGCGAAGGGCAACTACCTCACCCTGCAGATCGGCAAGAACCCGGTGATCGTGATCCGTGGCGCCGAGGGCAAGGTGCACGCCTTCCACAACGTCTGCCGCCATCGCGGTTCGCGCCTGTGCGTCAGCGACAAGGGCAAGGTGGCCAAGCTGGTCTGCCCGTACCACCAGTGGACCTATGAGCTCGACGGCCGCCTGCTGTTCGCCGGCACCGAGATGGGCGCCGACTTCGACATGAATCAGTACGGCCTCAAGCCGATCAACGTGAAGACGGCCGGCGGCTACATCTTCATCAGCCTGGCGGAGAACCCGCCGGCCATCGACGAGTTCCTGGCCACGCTGGACCACTACATGGAACCGTACGACATGGAGAACGCCAAGGTGGCGGTGCAAACCACCTTGATGGAAAAGGCCAACTGGAAGCTGGTGCTGGAAAACAACCGCGAGTGCTATCACTGCAACGGTTCGCACCCGGAACTGCTGAAGACCCTGCTGGAGTGGGACGACACCAACGACCCGCGCGCCAGCCAGGAATTCAAGGACCACGTGGCCGCCTCCGCCGCCGCCTGGGACGCCGAGAAGATCCCGTACCTGCACAAGAGCCACGGCCTGCGTAACCGCATCGTGCGCATGCCGCTGCTCAAGGGCACCGTGTCGATGACCATGGACGGCAAGCAGGCGTGCAAGAAGCTGATGGGCCGGATCAAGAACCCGGACCTGGGCTCGATGCGCATCCTGCACCTGCCACACTCGTGGAACCACTGCATGGGCGACCACATGATCGTGTTCACCGTGTGGCCGATCAGCGCCCAGGAAACCATGGTCACCACCAAATGGCTGGTGCACAAGGACGCGGTCGAAGGCGTGGACTACGACCCTGAGCAAATGCGCAAGGTGTGGGACGCCACCAACGACCAGGACCGCCGCCTGGCCGAAGAGAACCAGCGCGGTATCAACTCCACCGCCTATCAGCCAGGCCCGTACTCGAAGACCTACGAGTTCGGCGTGGTCAACTTCATCGACTGGTACAGCGATCGCGTGCTGGCCAACCTGGGAGCGGAACCTGCGCCGTACCTGAAGGAAGTGAAGTCGCAGTAAACCTGCGAGGTTGTTGAAAACGCCACGGCCGAGTGATCGGCCGTGGCGTTTTTGTGTGTTGTACAGAGGGTGCGAACAGGTTATCCACAGGTTTGAAAGCAGAAACCTGTGGATACTCGAAACCCATGTAGTCCGAATCGACTGATCATTATTTGATCAAACCCTTGGAAGCCTTTTCCCACGTGGCTTTCAGCGTTTATCGAACACCTTGTCCACAGGGACGCCAACAGAAACTGTGGGCATGACTCACGACGGTTCGAATGCGCTGTGGATAATGCCCTCAAAGCCCTGTATTTCCAGCGTTATGAGGTGATCGCCATCAGATTGATCAATTTTTGACCTAACCTATGAAAGCCCCGTCGACCGTGGCTTCCAGCGCTTGCCCAACATATTATCCACAGAGGGATGAACAGCGATTGTGGGAAAGTTGCGGAGGGTCCGAGGTGAGTCAGGCTATTGAACGACGCACAGACCTGTACATTTTTTGATCATCACCCTACAGCCCTCGTCCGCTCTAGGCTTGAGCAACAAGCGAACACGTTATTCACAGGCTGGCGAACAGTTTCGGGGGACAGTTTGCAGGCGGTGGGACCTTTGCGCTGATTTCACGTCACGAGATGGCGCAAACCCACTAAATAGCCCGTGAGAGCGGCCCGAAGCCACAAAAAAGGGCCGCAAAGCGGCCCCAGAGTTATTCACAGGCAGAGGCGGCTCAGCGCAGCACCCCCTCCTCCACCAACAGCTTGAGAATGGCTTCAGCGCCTTCCTGTGGAGAAACGTCCTTGAGCACCTTGCCGCCCCCGCCACTGGCCTTGGCCGTCGCCGCCTTCATACGGTCGGCACCGCTCTTGGCCTTGATCACTTTCAAGCGCTTGGGGCGTGGCCGCGCCGGTTGCAGGGCATCGCCGTCCAACACCTCGTCCTCGACCACCGCGACATCGCGCGCCGCCAGCACACCCCGGCGTGCCGGACCGAACGCGCTCTGCCGCGGCTTGGGCGCAGCGTTATCCACAGTGGCCAGCAACGGCAGGCGCACCTTCAGGCGACGCCGCTGACCGCGCGGCAAGGCTTGCAGCACCTGCGCGGTGCCATTCTCGATCGACTCCACCTCGGCCAGCCCCACCACCAGCGGCCAGCCCAGCTTCTCGGCCAGGAGAAACGGCAGCATGCCAGAGCCTTCGCCGGTTTCGGCCTGGCTGCCGGTCAGCACCAACTGGGCGCCGGCGTCGCGCAGGTAGTCGCCGAGCACGCCGAGCACGTCGGCGCCAGCGGGTTGCTCCAGCACGTCCAGGTGTTCCAGGCCCATGCCCAGGTAGCCGCGCAGCGCCTCCTCGGCGGGGTTACCGGCATGCACCACCTGCAGGTCGTTGCCTGCCAGTTGCAGGCCGAGTTCGACGGCGCGCGAATCCTGCTCGGCGCGACGGGCGCGACCAGAGCTGGGGTGGGCACCGATGGAAACCAGGCTGATGACTTTCGTACTCATGTCGTGCCCTTATGCCGCGTCGCGCTGAGCGCCGCTGCGGAAGTTGTCCACAGCCTCGATCAGGGCCTTGAGAATCGCCGCGCTGTCGCCAATCACCGACAGGTCGGCCCGCTTGATCATGTCGCAGCCAGGGTCCATGTTGATCGCCACCACCTTGTCGCAGGCGCCGATGCCTTGCAGGTGCTGGATGGCCCCGGAGATACCCACGGCCATGTACACCCGCGCCGTGACCCAGGTGCCGGTCGCCCCGACCTGACGGTTGCGCGGCATGAAGCCGTCGTCCACCGCCACCCGCGACGCGCCTTCGGTGGCGCCCAGCGCCGCCGTGGCCTGGTGGAACAGGGCCCAGTCCTTGACCCCGTTGCCACCGGAGACGATGAACTCGGCCTCGGCCATGGCGATGGCCGCCGGATCCACGGCCACCGGCCCCAAGTCCTCGATGCGCGAAAGGCTACGGGCCACACCTGTGGACAACGCCACCGGCAAGGCTTCGTGACGGGTTTCGCTGACCGGGTCGGCGCATTCGGCTGCGGCCAGGATCAGGCGCGGCAGGCCGCGTTGCAGGTCCTGCTGACCGGCCCCGGCGCGGCCGATGCACTGGCCGTCCTTGATCTGCCAGACCCGCGTGGCCGGGCGTTCGCCCAACGCGGCGCCCAGGCGTCGGCCCAACTCGCCGCCACCGGTGCGGCTATCGGGCAACAGCCAGTGGCGCGGTGCGAACTGGTTATCCACAGCACGCAGGCCTTGAACCAGCTGTTCGGGGGCGTAACCGCTGTAGGCATCGCCTTCGATGACCAGCAAGCGGTCCACCCCGGCGTTGGCGAAGTTGCTTTCCTTGTGTTCACCGAACACCACGGCCAGCACCGCGCCGTCGTTGCCGGCCAGGCTGCGGGCCAGGCCAAGCAGGTCGCGGTCGTGACTGCCCAGGCGGCCACCGACCATGTCCGGTACCACGGTGATGTAGAAGGCAGGATCCGCCACTTGGTGCAGCGGCAACTGCACCTCGGCCGCTGCCGTGCGCCGTGCGCCACCGGCAGTGCCCTGCTGGGCGCCGCTGCGGTCGATACGCTTGAGACCGGCCGGGCCGACGAAGCCGGCTGCCAGTGCGTGAGGGTTCTTGCGCATGAGCCCGTTGGGGCCCATCCAGCTAGTCTGTTGCGTCTGCATCGCGGCGTGCAACGGATGCAGACGGTTACGGGCGATCCACTCGGCGCGTGGGTCGCGGCGGACGATGTCGCTCATCAGTGCACCTCCGCAGGTTCACGTTTGGCCGCAGCCGGTTTGCTGGTCGCTGCTGGCGCTTGTTCTTCGATCAACACGTCGGCGACCAGCTCGGCCAGGTCCTTGATCTGTGGGCGGGGCTCGACCACCCCTTCGAGCATGGCGGTGCACTGCGGACAACCCACCGCCACCAGCTCGGCCTCGGTTTCGCGGATATCGTCCATGCGCATGTCGGGAATCCGCTGCTTGCCGGGAATGTCGGTGATCGGCGCACCGCCGCCACCGCCGCAGCAGCGAGAACGGAAGCCCGAGCGCTGCATCTCGCGCACTTCGATACCGAGCGCCTTGAGCACTTCACGCGGGGCTTCGTACTCGCCGTTGTAGCGCCCCAGGTAGCACGGGTCGTGGTAGGTGACGCTGCCGCCCTTGTGCTGGCCAAGGTTCAGGCGTTTGGCAGCGATCAGTTCGGCGATGTAGGTGCTGTGGTGCTGCACCTGGTAGTCGCCGCCCAAAGCGCCGTACTCGTTCTTGAGGACATGGAAGCTGTGCGGGTCGCAGGTGACGATGCGTTGGAACTGGTACTTGGCCAGGGTCTGGATGTTGCGCTTGGCCAACTGCTGGAAGGTCGCCTCGTCGCCCAGGCGACGCGCCACGTCCCCGCTGTCGCGCTCTTCCAGGCCGAGCACGGCGAAGTCCACGCCCGAGGCCTTGAGCACTTTGACGAAGGCGCGCAGGGTGCGCTGGTTGCGCATGTCGAAGGCGCCATCACCCACCCAGAACAGCACCTCGGTGGTCTTCACGTCCGAGAGCAACTTGAGGTTCAAGTCTGCCGCCCAGTTCATCCGACCGCCCGGATTGAAACCGCCGGGGTTGTCGGTGGCGATCAGGTTGTCGAGCACCTCGGCGCCCTTGTTCGGGGTCGCGCCCTTCTCCAGGGTGAGGTGACGGCGCATGTCGACGATGGCATCGACGTGCTCGATCATCATCGGGCATTCCTCGACACAGGCCCGGCACGTGGTGCACGACCACAGCGTTTCGGCATCGACCAGACCGTTGACGATCGGCTGGTGCGGATGGCCGCCGTGCTCGCCGATGGGTTTGCCGGGGTAAGGGCTGCCGGCGAACTTGGCGTCGGTGCCACCGGCCAGGCCGATGACCATGTCCTGAATCAGTTTTTTCGGGTTCAGCGGCTGACCCGCGGCGAAGGCCGGGCACATGGCCTCGCACTTGCCGCACTGCACGCAGGCGTCGAAGCCCAGCAGTTGGTTCCAGGTGAAGTCCACCGGTTTTTCCACGCCCAGCGGCGCGCTCGGGTCTTCCAGGTCCAGCGGCTTGAGGCCAGTGGAGCGCCCGCCGCCGAAACGTTCGGCGCGGCGGTGCCAGGCCAGGTGCAGGGCACCGGCGAAGGCATGCTTCATCGGCCCGCCCCAGGTCATGCCGAAGAACAGCTCCGACACGCCCCACAGCACGCCCAGGCCGAGAATGCCGACCATCACCCAGCCGCCGGTGTTGGCCGGCAGGATACCCGCCACCGGCAGGGTGGCGATGAAGAAGCTCGCGGCGAACACCAGCAGGCTCTTGGGCAGACGCATCCACGGGCCTTTGGACAGGCGCGAAGGGGGGTTCAGGCGACGCTTGAAGACGAAGATGGCGCCGCAGAACATGATCACCGTGGCCACCAGCAGGGCGTAGCCGAGGATCTTGCTCTGCAGGCCGAAGCCGTGCACCAGGATCGCCAGCAGCGCCGACAGCACGAAACCACCGGCGGTGGCGACGTGGGTCTTGGACATGTACTTGTCGCGCTCGACCACGTGGTGCAGGTCCACCAGGTAGCGGCGCGGCATGGCCAGCAGGCCGCCGATCAGATCGACCTTCGCAGGCCGACCACGACGCCACATGCTCACACGACGCACGGCGCCGAGCACGGCCAGGCCGAGCGCGGCGAACAGCAGGATGGGTAGAAGGGTGTTCAACATGGCAGGCACCTTTGAGCTGCAAGCTGCAAGCTACAAGCGGCAAGAAGAAGCGGCGTCGCCCCTGCTTCGTGCGTGTATCTTGCAGTCCACCGCTGCGTTACAGAATCATTCCCAAGCAACTCCCAAAAGCTGAGCTGCAAGTGAAGCTGACAACGGGCGCTTCTCCTTGCAGCTTGCAGCTTGAAGCTTGCCGCTGCTTCAGAAGTCCTTGCACAGGCGCAAGGCATCGTAGATCGCCGCGTGCACGTTGCGCTGGGCCACGCAGTCGCCGATGCGGTACAGCAGGTAACCTTCGCCCGGCTGGCTGAGGATTGGCTGCGGCTGGATCGCGAACAGGGCTTCGATGTCGATCTGGCCTTTGTTGCGCGAACCGTCCTTGAGGCCGTAGTACAGCTCCTCGTCGGGACGCACGCCGTTCTCGATCACCACCTGGTCGACCACCCGCTCCTCCTTGGCCCCGGTGTATTCGTTCTCCAGTACCGCCACCAGCTTGTCGCCTTCGCGGTAGACCTTCTCCAGCATCATGTCCCCGGTCATGATCACTTCCTTGGGGTACATGCTGCGGTAGTAAGTCGGGAAGGTGGTGCCGCCCATGGCCACACCCGGCTTGATGTCGTCGGTGACGATCTCGACCTGGCTGCCTTTGTCGGCGATGAAATCCGCCACCGACATGCCGGTGAATTCGCAGATGGTGTCGTACACCAGCACGTTCTTGCCCGGCGCGACCTTGCCGTCGAGCACGTCCCAACTGCTCACCACCAGCCCTTCGGCAGCGCCCCAATGGTCGTTCTGCTCGACGAACGGATGACCGCCCACCGCCAGCACGATGATGTCCGGACGCAGGTCCTGGATGGTCGGGATATCCGCCGCAGTGCCCAGGCGCAGGTCCACCTTCAGGCGGGCGAACTCCAGTTGATACCAGCGGGTGATCCCGGCGATCTGGTCACGCTGCGGCGCCTTGGCGGCGATGGTGATCTGCCCGCCGATCTGCTCGCGCTTCTCGAATACGGTCACGTCGTGGCCACGTTCGGCAGCGACGCGCGCGGCTTCCATGCCGGCAGGGCCGGCACCGACCACCACCACCTTGCGCTTGGGCCCGGTGGACTTCTCGATGATGTGCGGCACCCCCATGTACTCACGGGAGGTCGCGGCGTTCTGGATGCACAGCACATCCAGACCTTGGTACTGACGGTCGATACAGTAGTTGGCGCCGACGCACTGCTTGATCTGGTCGATCTGACCCATCTTGATCTTGGCGATCAGGTGCGGGTCGGCCATGTGTGCACGGGTCATGCCGACCATGTCCACGTAGCCGCCTTCCAGAATGCGCGTGGCCTGGTTCGGGTCCTTGATGTTCTGTGCGTGCAGCACCGGTACCTTGACCACTTCCTTGATGCCAGCGGCCAGGTGCAGGAACGGCTCTGGCGGGTAGCTCATGTTCGGGATGACGTTGGCCAGGGTGTTGTGGGTGTCGCACCCCGAGCCCACCACGCCGATGAAGTCGAGCATGCCGGTGGCATCGTAGTACGCAGCGATCTGCTTCATGTCCTCGTGGCTGAGGCCATCGGGGTGGAACTCGTCACCGCAGATACGCATGCCCACGCAGAAGTCGTCGCCGACCTCGGCGCGCACCGCCTTGAGCACTTCCAGGCCGAACTTCATGCGGCCTTCGAAGCTGCCGCCCCACTCGTCGGTCCGCTTGTTGACGCGCGGGCTCCAGAACTGGTCGATCATGTGCTGGTGCACCGCCGACAGCTCGACGCCGTCCAGGCCACCTTCCTTGGCCCGGCGCGCGGCCTGGGCGTAGTTACCGATCACGCGCCAGATCTCTTCCACCTCGATGGTCTTGCAGGTGGCGCGGTGTACCGGTTCACGGATGCCGGACGGCGACATCAGGGTCGGCCAGTTGAAGCCGTCCCAACGCGAGCGACGACCCATGTGGGTAATCTGGATCATGATCTTGGCGCCATGCTTGTGCATGGCGTCGGCCAGGTTCTGGAAGTGCGGGATGATGCGGTCGGTGGACAGGTTGACCGACGCCCACCACTGCTGCGGGCTGTCGATGGCCACCACCGAGGAACCGCCGCAGATGGCCAGGCCGATGCCGCCCTTGGCCTTCTCTTCGTAGTACTTCACATAGCGATCGGTGGTCATGCCGCCGTCGGTCGCGTAGACCTCGGCGTGCGCGGTGCTGAGCACGCGGTTGCGGATGGTCAGCTTGCCGATCTGGATCGGCTGGAACATTGCTTCGAATGCCATGACGCTCTCTCCGGCTTACAACGGCTTCGTAATGAACAGGCCATCTTCGTGGCCTTCTTCCGATCCGCCGTAGACCTGTTCGGCCACGGTGCGGATCTTGCTGCCGCGGGCAGCGAGAATCTGGTCCATGGCACCGGCGAACCAGCCGGTGAACATGTAGTCGACCTTGCGGCCGCACTTGCCATAGACGTACACGAACGCGGAGTGCTTGAGCTTGACGCTGCAGGTGCCCTTGTCCAGGTCGATGTCCTGGATCTCGAACAGGCCCCAGCCACGCTGGCTCAGGCGCTTCATGTAGTGCTCGAACACCGCGACGCCTTCCAGGCCGTGGCACTCGGCTTCTTTCTCGCACCAGTGCCAGGCCGATTTGTAGCCGGCCTTGTAGAGGATTTCAGCGTAGGCGTCGGCGCCCAGCACTTCCTCGATGCCCATGTGGTTGTTGACGAAGAAGTGGCGCGGCACGTACAGCATCGGCAGGGCGTCGCTGGTCCAGACACCGGTCTCGCTGTCGACTTCGATGGGCAATTGCGGGGCGATCTTGGCCATGGAAACTTAACTCCAGAATTTTTTGTGTTGGATGCCCCAGCGTTATTGGCCGGGGCTTGCAGGCTTGGAGAGCGGCTTATTCGCCCCAGACATCTTTCAGGATGTTCACCCAGTTCTCGCCCATGATCTTGCGCACCACGCGCTCGGAATGGCCGCGTTTGAGCAGGGTCTCGGTGAGGTTGGGGAACTCGCCGACGGTGCGGATCCCCAGCGGGTTGATGATCTTGCCGAAGTTGGTCAGGCGACGGGCGTAGCCCTTGTCGTGGGTCAGGTACTCGAAGAAGTCCTGGCCGTGGCCCTGGGTGAAGTCGGTACCGATACCGATGGCGTCTTCACCAACGATGTTCATGGTGTATTCGATGGCTTCGGCGTAGTCGTCGATGGTCGAGTCGATGCCCTTGGCCAGGAACGGCGCGAACATGGTCACGCCGACGAAGCCGCCGTGGTCGGCGATGAACTTCAGTTCCTCGTCGGACTTGTTGCGCGGGTGCTCCTTGAGGCCCGACGGCAGGCAGTGCGAGTAGCACACCGGCTTCTTCGATTCGAGGATGACTTCTTCGGAGGTCTTGGAGCCGACGTGCGACAGGTCGCACATGATGCCCACGCGGTTCATCTCGGCGACGATCTCGCGGCCGAAGCCGGACAGCCCGCCGTCACGCTCGTAGCAGCCGGTGCCCACCAGGTTCTGGGTGTTGTAGCACATCTGCACGATGCCCACGCCCAGTTGCTTGAAGATCTCGACGTAGGCGATCTGGTCTTCGAAGGCGTGGGCGTTCTGGAAGCCGAAGAGGATGCCGGTCTTGCCCAGCTCCTTGGCCTTGCGGATGTCGGCGGTGGTACGCACCGGCATCACCAAGTCGCCGTTCTCGCGGATCAGCTTCTGGCTGGCGGCAATCTGGTCGACGGTCGCCTTGAAGCCTTCCCAGACCGACACGGTGCAGTTGGCCGCGGTCAGGCCGCCTTTGCGCATGTCCTCGAACAGCTCGCGGTTCCACTTGGCGATGATCAGGCCATCGATGACGATGCTGTCGGCGTGTAATTCGGCTGGGCTCATCAGGCTGTCCCCTTTTATCGTGAGGCTTGTAATGGGTCGCGCCGAACCAGGTGCCGGCGGTTTGGGGCCAGCATATGCCTGCGGCCTGTGTCGCCTCGGTGCAAAAACGACAGGGGGTTTGCCGAAAGCGTCAAGGCGGCGAACGGCACGCTCTGGCCTGCCGTTGGTCGATGAGAGCGAGTCTCGACAAGGGCTGTCGATGAACATTTTTCGCACCCCCTATCACCCAGCCCGAGGCTGAGCGAGAATTCCTGACGATTCGTCAGTCTGTTCAGGAGAAAACGGATGAAATCAAAGGCATGGCTGGTCCTGCTGTGCGTGGCGCTGGGCGCCCAGGCCGCCGAGGAAGACAGCACGCCCTGCGACAGCGTCGAGAACGACCAGCAGGCCTATGCGTGCGCGACCTACAACAAGCAGACGGCCGAGCGCGAGCTGAAGTCGGCCTACGACGACCTGCTGCAGCGCATCCGCGATCAGTACGCCGACGAGAACGACAAGGCCAGCGCGCTCACGGCGCGCATGGACGCGGCGCAGAAGCTCTGGGCACAACTGCGTGACGCCGACTGCAAGGTCGAGACCTACGCCGAGAAGCCCGGCAGCAAGGCCTTCGAGGCCGCCTGGAACACCTGCTTGGCACAGCGCAGCGACGAGCGCTCGGAGTACCTGCAGTCGATCGGGCAGCAGTGAATGTCCAGCCTGAACCCGCCCCTGCCCCGGTTCAGGCCAAGGCGGACACCGCCCGCGCCAGGCGGTCCTGCCGTGGGCACTGGGCGAAGCGTGCTCTGTAGCAACGGGTGAAGTACGACGCCGACTCGAAGCCGCACGCCACCGCCACCTGCAGCACGCCCATGTCGGTCTGGCGCAGCAGTTGCCGGGCCTTGTCCAGGCGCAGGCCTAGGTAGAAACCGCGTGGCGTGTCGTCCAGGTGCACGCGGAACAGCCGCTCCAGCTGGCGCCGGGTGACCTGAATCGTCTCGGCCAGCGCCAGGGTGTCCAGCGGCTGCTCGGTATTGCGCTCCATCTCGCCGATCACCTTCACCAGCTTGCGGTTGCGAATGCCGTAGCGCGTGGCGATTTCCATGCGCTGGTGGTCCTGGCGTGGGCGGATGCGCCCGAGCACGAACTGCTCCGACACCTGGATCGCCAGTTCGCTGCCGTGGGCCTGGGCGATCAGATCGAGCATCAAGTCGATGGACGCAGTGCCACCCGCGCAGGTGATGCGCCGACGGTCGATCTCGAACAATTCCTGGGTGGCCTGCAGGCGCGGATAGCGCTCCTTGAACGCCTCCAGCGCCTCCCAGTGCAAGGTGGCGCGGTAACCGTCGAGCAGGCCAGCTTCGGCCAGCACCACCGCGCCGGTGTCGATGCCACCGAGGATGCCGCCCTCGTGCTCGACCCGCCGTAGCGCCTGCTGCAATGCCGGCCCGTGGCACGCCAGCGGCTCGAAACCGGCCACCACCAACAGCATCGCGCCACGCTCGCTGTCGGCCAGCGCCAGGTCGGCATTGACCGACATGCCATTGCTGGCCTGCACCGGCCCGCCGTCCAGGCTCAGCACCCGCCAGCGATACAGCGCACCGCGAAAGCGGTTGGCCACCCGCAATGGCTCCAGCGCACTGATGAAGCCCAGCGCGGAAAACCCTGGCAAGAGCAGAAACTGGATGGTGTCCGGCATCGCTGACTCCTGGGAGGTGGATGGTCGCTGCAGTGCAACTCTTGGTCGCCAGCGTGCGATTGCCCACTGTGCCATGGGCGTAACGTTTTTCCCACGGCCCGCAGAGGCCGGATCCCATAACAATACGCACTGCCGATGGAGAGCCACCATGCATCGCTTGATCCGCCGCAGCCTGTTGTCCTTCGCCCTGAGCAGCACCCTGGTCACCCCGCTTTTCGCTGCAGAACCCGCGGTCTGCAAGAACGTGCGCCTGGGCGTGGTCAACTGGACCGATGTCATCGCCACCAGCGCCATGGCCCAGGTGCTGCTCGACGGCCTGGGCTACCAGACGGCCCAGACCAGCGCCTCGCAACAGATCATCTTCGCGGGCATTCGCGACAAGCGCCTGGATCTGTTCCTGGGGTACTGGAACCCGATCATGACCCAGACCATCACCCCGTTCATCGAGGCGGGCCAGCTCAAGGTGCTGGAAAAGCCCAGCCTGGAAGATGCCCGCGCCACCCTCGCAGTGCCCAAGTACCTGGCCGACCAGGGCCTGAAGACCTTCGCCGACATCCACACCTTCGAGAAGGCACTCAAAGGCAAGATCTACGGCATCGAACCCGGCTCCGGCGCCAACACCCAGATCAAGGCGATGATCGCCAAGAACCAGTTCGGCCTGGGCAAGTTCCAACTGGTGGAGTCCAGCGAAGCAGGCATGCTCGCCGCCGTGGACCGCGCGGTGCGGCGCAAGGAAGCCGTGGTGTTCTTCGGCTGGAAGCCGCATCCGATGAACGTCAACCTCGACATGGTCTACCTGGGCGACAGCCAGGACGCGCTCGGCCCGGACGAGGGCCGCGCCACGGTATGGACCGTCACCGCCCCCGACTACGCCCAGCGCTGCCCGAACGCCAGCCGCCTGCTGGCCAACCTGACCTTCAGTGCCGAGGACGAGAGCCGCATGATGCAGCCGCTGCTCGATCATAAAGACCCGCTGGTGTCGGCGCGCCAGTGGCTCAAGGACCACCCCCAGGACAAGGCCCGCTGGCTCGAAGGCGTGACCACCTTCGATGGCCAGCCAGCGGCAGAGCACCTCAAGCTCAGCGCCCACTGAACCGCGTGGGGCGCCACGCGCCCCGCCTGCAATGCGCTCGCGACACCTTCACCTCGAACCCCAGCACACCGAACCCAAGGCCCCGCCATGAACCATGACGTCATCATCACCTGCGCCCTGACCGGTGCCGGCGACACCGCCGCCAAGAGCCACCTGGTCCCTGTCACCCCCAAGCAGATCGCCGCCGCTGCCGTAGAGGCGGCCAAGGCCGGTGCCACCGTGGTCCACTGCCACGTGCGCGACCCACAAACAGGTCGTTTCAGCCGCGACGTCGCGTTGTACCGCGAGGTCATGGAGCGCATCCGCGAGGCCGACGTGGACGTGATCGTCAACCTCACCGCCGGCATGGGTGGCGACCTGGAAATCGGCCCCGACGAGAACCCCATGGCATTCGGCACCGGCACTGACCTGATCGGTCCGCTGGAACGCCTGGCCCATGTCGAGGCGCTGTTGCCGGAAATCTGCACCCTGGACTGCGGCACCCTCAACTTCGGCGACGGTAATTCGATCTACGTATCGACGCCGGCCCAGCTGCGCGCCGGTGCCAAGCGCATCACCGAGCTGGGGGTGAAAGCCGAACTCGAGATCTTCGACACCGGCCACCTGTGGTTCGCCAAGCAGATGATCAAGGAAGGCCTGCTGCACGATCCCCTCTTTCAACTGTGCCTGGGCATCCCCTGGGGCGCCCCGGCCGACACCACCACCATGAAGGCCATGGTCGACAACCTGCCCGCCGACGTCACCTGGGCCGGCTTCGGCATCGGTCGCATGCAGATGCCCATGGCCGCGCAAGCGGTGCTGCTCGGCGGCAACGTGCGGGTGGGCCTGGAGGACAACCTCTACCTCGACCGCGGCGTGCTGGCCAGCAACGGGCAACTGGTCGAGCGCGCGGTGGAGATCATCTCGCGCCTCGGCGCCCGCGTGCTCACCCCGGCCGAAGGCCGCGAAAAAATGAACCTCAAGCGCCGCTGAGCCTTGTTCCAGGAGTTGCAGCACATGCCTTACATCACCGAGATCAAGATCTTCGCCGCGCTCGGCAGCGGCGTCATCGGCAGCGGCTGGGTCGCCCGCGCGCTGGCCCACGGGCTGGACGTCATCGCCTGGGACCCGGCCCCCGGCGCCGAGCAGGCCCTGCGCAAGCGCATCGCCAATGCCTGGCCCGCCCTGGAGAAACAGGGCCTGGCCCCCGGCGCCAGTCAGGACCGCCTGCGCGTCGTGGCCAGCGTGGAAGACTGCGTGCGCGACGCTGACTTCATCCAGGAAAGCGCGCCCGAGCGCCTGGAACTGAAGCTCGAGCTGCACGCACGCATCAGCGCCGCCGCCAAGCCCAAGGCGATCATCGCCTCCAGTACTTCGGGCCTGCTGCCCAGCGACTTCTACGCCACCGCCACCTTCCCGGAACGCTGCGTGGTCGGCCATCCGTTCAACCCGGTGTACCTGCTGCCGCTGGTGGAGATCGTCGGCGGCAGGCACACCGACGCCAGCGCCATCGACGCCGCCAGGACGGTGTACAGCGCACTGGGCATGCGCCCCCTGCACGTGCGCAAGGAAGTGCCCGGCTTCATCGCCGACCGGCTGCTCGAAGCGCTGTGGCGCGAGGCCCTGCACCTGGTCAACGACGGCGTGGCCAGCACCGGCGAGATCGACGATGCGATCCGCTTTGGCGCCGGACTGCGCTGGTCGTTCATGGGCACCTTCCTCACCTACACCCTGGCCGGGGGCGATGCAGGCATGCGTCACTTCATGGCGCAGTTCGGCCCGGCGCTCAAGCTACCCTGGACGTACCTGCCCGCCCCGGAGCTCACCGAGCGGTTGATCGACGATGTGGTCGAGGGCACCACCGAGCAACTGGGCGAGCACAGCATCGCTGCGCTGGAGCGCTACCGCGACGACACCCTGCTGGCGGTGCTGGACGCGGTGAAGCAGAGCAAGACCGCCCACGGCATGGCCTTCGGCGACTGAGGAGAAATCGATGACGGTACTGCTCACTTACCGCACCATGGTCCAGCCGGACTGGGTGGACTACAACGGGCACCTGCGCGACGCCTACTACCTGCTGATCTTCAGCTACGCCACCGATGCGCTGATGGCGCGCATCGGCCTGGATGCCGACAGTCGCGGGCAGAGCGGGCACTCGCTGTTCACCTTGGAGGCGCACATCAATTACCTGCACGAGGTGAAGCTCGGCACCGAGGTGTGGGTGCAGACGCAGATCATCGGCTTCGACCGCAAGCGCCTGCATCTCTACCACAGCCTGCACCGCGCCGACTTCGACGGCGCGCTGGCGGCCAGCGAGCAGATGCTGCTGCATGTGGACTTGGCGGGGCCGAAGTCGGCGCCGTTCACCGATGAACGAACGCTAAAAATTCAAGAATTGGTAGATACGCAAAGTGGCTTCAAAGGTGACGAATTGGTGGGATGCTTGATGAAGCTGAAATAAGAAATTCTATCCAGAGCGAAACCCTCCGCTGGATAGCATTTTTATCGCCCAATCAGTTTTCGAGCCAGATCTCTTTTTTCTACAGCGATAGCTATCAGAGGTGCCTTCTCGCGAAGCACCTCCAAAGGCATGCCCTTCTCGTATGCTTCCAACCACTGACGTCGGGTTCGCAATATACGCTCGTCGTCGCGGAGCGGTAGCAATGTCAAAGTGCGCTCCGCCAAAGCACGAAACGGTTCCGGAATACATTGACTTACAACCATCTGCATTGAAGGCAACACTATCTCGAACCACCCATCAGCGACGGAGAAGGGATCCAGCAACTCCTCAGCCCTTTTCTTGCTTTTGGAGCTATTCAGCCACCCTTCCACATATCGATAGTTTGACCACTCATAGGCAAGATTTTTATCTTCATGGCAACTCATGAAGTGATCGACGGTGCCGCTGGAAATCCACATCGCGCCAAATCCACAGCGGTCCTTGAATGCCTCTGCCAGCTTCAACCTGAATGGAGACCAGAAATCGCGTGGACGCTTGGCATTAGGGCTATTTTGAAGCCAGGTAGTACCCGCCTTGCGACACGCCTCATCAAATCCCTCTGGTTCTTCAACCGCAATGACCGGAATCATTGAACGCCCCCATCCACAACGGATTTAACATGCATACTACCGATCCAGCGAGGCCAGAAATGATCACCTCCCGGCAAGACGCGAACCAGTTCGTCATGGATTTTTTGAGCGTTATCCAGATTCCCAGGCAGTCCACCGTGTTCACCACGCATCCACGCTTCCGCGATTTCAATGGCCTGTTCAGCTTCGACGGAGCGAGCCTGCGCGAGACCAAATGCGTCTGACACCAGCCAATTCACGACATCCCCTTGCTTCGCCCAAACCTCCTTAGTTACAACGGCCTTACCGCATTCGAGTTGAATATTGAAAACCGCATCACGGTCTTCATCGAAATCGGGTTCTGAGGAAGCAAGTACCAGCGGTGAATGAGTAGCAACAATCAACTGGACGGCCACCTCCTCGCCCGTCATGACGCGCATGACGTTCAACAACGCAGGAATTATCCGCCGTTGCCATTGCGGGTGAAGATGGCACTCGACCTCATCGATCAGAAAAATGATTTCCTTAGCGGGCTTACTTCGACGATCTCGACTGGCTTCCTTATGGGCATTCCAAGTCCATACGAGCATGTAAGCCAACGCGGCGATCCTACGCATACCCGCCGACGCATGAATCAACGGCACATCTTGACCATAAGGCATTTTCAGATGTGGATAGCGAGTTTGATCCGGTCCTATCAATTTGCGCGGCTTACCCGGCAGGATCTTCTCGACACCCGAGGGTGACAATGCATTCAACACATTGCACAGTTCATCGAACGCTGGATCCTGCTCAAGCTGCCAGGTGACCCAGTCAGAAATTAAACCGTTACAAATATTGGTGCCTTGTGCCGAGCGCGCGCCGTACCACACCTGATCAGGATTAAAGTTGAACGCTCTAATTTTCTCGTCTGAACTAGAGTCTTTATCCGTCCAATAATTTCGTTCAGGATCCCAAGCGGAGAAACTTCCATCAACCCCAGCATAGATGACCACGCCGGGTATAGGAGGTCGAGCCTTGGGCTGTGGCCAAGCACCATTTTTAAACTCGACCTCGCCCGATTTGTCACCCGCCGTCACCTTGCTGAAGGTGAATGCAATACGGGGATGTGGATGATCACGTTGGGGTATCGCCACGCCGCGAGCCCAAGTACGCGTGAGTACCCACCAGGCCGTATCAAGCAAAAAGCTCTTACCCAGCCCATTATCACCCGTAATGAAATTCAATCTAGGCGCAAACTCGACCGGACCAAACACTTCCGCCGGCCCGACCCCATTCAAGGAAAGAGTTTTCAACATTACGGATACCCTATGTCGTCTAACTTGATGCAATTGAAATCATCAAGCAACGGATAATCTCAAAATGATAGCAACCTGCCATCGACTCTATTATTGGTCATCCTAATGCTTAAGCTCGACTATAGCCAGAGTGACGCCAGCCGACTGCGACACGAAAAAAGCCCCGGAAGCCGTGAGCATCCGGGGCAGAGAGCGAGCAACATCCACTGTGCCAGAGTGAGGGTGACCAAACCCTCGGTGCCGTGAATGAGTCCAGTGTGCTGACTTCCCCGGGGATGGATTTAGCCGGAAACGACCTGTTCTTAGTCATGGCAGCCATCGCCACGCGCTGTGCTTGCGGGCCTGTCGTGGTGGTCACAGAATCGGTCATCACTGACCGCAGACTAGGACCTTCACCATGATGCATGCCGATTTGATCGATCAGGACGACTTGCTGGGCCACCTGCGCGCACGCGGGTTCGAAATTCCTGCCGGCGCCAGCGCCGAGCAAGCCTGCGAAGCGGCGGTGCGGGGGCTGACCGAGCCCAACGCACGCGCGCTCAAGGGGATGGTGGAGCAGATGTACACCGGCAGCGCGACGATCCTGCCGGCCGTGCGCCAGGCCATCGACAAGCAGTTGCTGCCGGCGCTGGCGCAGTTCAGTCAGCGCGGCTAGCCACGCGCTCGGCGCAGGCCTTATCGACGCGGCACATCATCCGCGATAAGACCTGCGCCCGCTCAGAGCCTCACACTGGCAAAGGTCGACTCGTTGCGCGCCTGGCTCAGCGCCGCCATCGGGCCGCTGTGCGGCGACAGCGCCATGGCCTGCGGAATCGGCATCATCGCCACCTGCTGCGCGGTGTTGGAACCGACGCGTTCGTCACGCGGCGGAATGCCGAAGTATTCGCGGTAGCACTTGGAGAAGTGCGGCGTGGAGACGAAGCCGCACACCGACGCCACTTCGATGATCGACATCGGCGTCTGCTTGAGCAGTTGCCGCGCCCGGATCAGTCGCAGCTTCAGGTAGTAGCGCGACGGCGAGCAGTGCAGGTATTTCTGGAACAGGCGCTCGAGCTGACGACGCGACACGTTGACGTATACCGCCAGCTCGTCCAGGTCGATCGGCTCTTCGAGGTTGGCCTCCATCAGCGCGACGATTTCCTGAAGCTTCGGCTGGTTGGTGCCGAGCATGTGCTTGAGCGGCACGCGCTGGTGATCCTGCTCGTTGCGAATGCGCTCGTAAACGAACATTTCGGAGATAGCTGCCGACAGCTCACGGCCGTGGTCGCGGCTGATCAGGTGCAGCATCATGTCCAGCGGCGCGGTGCCGCCGGAGCTGGTGAAGCGGTTGCGGTCGAGGGTGAACAGGCGCGTGCTCATGTTGACCCGCGGGAAGGCTTCCTGCATCGCGGCCAGACATTCCCAGTGCACGCTGCAGTCGAAACCATCGAGCAGACCGGCACAGGCCAGCGCCCAACTGCCGGTGCAGACCGCGCCCAGACGGCGCGACTGGCGGGCCTGGGCCTGCAGCCAGGTCACGTGTTCACGGGTGACGGCGCGCTGGATGCCAACGCCGCCACAGACGATCACCGTGTCGATGGCCGGCGCGCTGTGCATCGGCGCATCGGGCGTGATCTGCAGACCGTCGCTGGCCCAGACCTGTCCGCCATCCACGGTCAAGGTGTGCCAGCGATACAGCTCGCGCCCGGACAGTTGGTTGGCCATGCGCAGCGGCTCGACGGCCGACGCCAGGGAAATGAGGGTGAAGTTGTCCAGAAGGAGAAACCCGATGGACTGTGGAGCTGTGCGGTTCTGGGTTGGCCCGGAGGTGTACGACGTCATCGCGATTTCTCCTCACACAAATGCAGGGTGTGCCTCAGGCGGGCACCGTTTTCTTGTTATTGCCCCTATCTTTGTACGGGGGCTCTACCCAACTCTAGGCAAACCCCGTGCCTGAAATTGAACGGCTATCCAAAAAAACCTAAAAACGACGTTACCGTGCGTCTTGTAGGGCCTTTCTGTAAGAGGTGGTCATGGAACGCAAAGCAGCGCGCCAGCGCCTCTGCGTGTAACGGCTGAGCAATTCGGTAGCACTTGTGGGAAGGTTGCTCAGAAGCGACATCCACGATGTGTCACCGACAATGACACGCTCGATAGCGACAGCCGACGGTCGGTCGGCATTGGCCGCTGCACAACGATGCAGCACAGCGGCCAGGAAAGGGCCAGATCGGCGCATCAGCACTCGACGGCGTTGACGGCCAGACCGCCGCGCGAGGTTTCCTTGTACTTGTCGTGCATGTCGGCGCCGGTGTCGCGCATGGTGCGGATCACGTGATCGAGGGAGATGAAGTGCTCGCCGTCACCGCGCAAGGCCATCTGCACGGCGTTGATGGCTTTCACCGCCGCGATGGCGTTGCGCTCGATGCAGGGCACCTGAACCAGACCGCCGACCGGGTCGCAGGTCAGCCCGAGGTTGTGCTCCAGGGCGATCTCGGCGGCGTTCTCCAATTGCGCCGGGGTGGCGCCGAGCACGTCGGCAAGCCCGGCGGCGGCCATGGCGCACGCCGAACCGACCTCGCCCTGGCAGCCCACTTCGGCGCCGGAGATCGAGGCGTTCTTCTTGCACAGGATGCCCACCGCCGCCGCCCCCAGGAAGAAGTCCACCACGTTGGACTCGTCCACCGCGTCGGAGAAGCGCATGTAGTAGTGCAGCACCGCCGGAATGATGCCTGCCGCACCGTTGGTCGGCGCGGTAACCATCCGCCCACCGGCGGCATTTTCTTCATTGACCGCCAGGGCGAACAGGTTGACCCACTCCATGGCGCTCATGGTCGAGCCGATCACGTTGGGCTTGCCGATCTCTTGCAGACTGCGGTGCAGCTTGGCCGCACGGCGCCGCACGTTGAGCCCACCGGGCAGCGTGCCTTCGTACTTCAGGCCGTTGTTCACGCATTCCTGCATGGCTTGCCACAGCTTGAGCAGACCGGCGCGAATCTCCGCCTCGCTGCGCCAGACCTTTTCGTTCTCCATCATTAATTGCGACACGCGCATGTCGTTTTGCTTGCACAGCCGGAGCAGCTCGGCGGCGCTGTTGAAATCGTAGGGCAGCACGGTCTGGTCGGCATCCAGCACGCCACTGGCGGCCTGCTGCGCATCGACCACGAAGCCGCCGCCGACCGAGTAGTAGGTGTCGCGGTGCAGCTCACCGGCGGTGCCCTCGGCGACCAGGGTCATGGCGTTGGGGTGATACGGCAGGTTCTCGTCGAGCAGCAGCATGTCGCGGGCCCAGACGAAGTCGATGGGCAGGCGGTTGTCCAGCAACAGCGTGCCGGTTTCGCGCAGGTCGGCGATACGCGGGGTGATCTGGGTCGGGTCGATGGAGTCGGGCCATTCGCCCATCAGCCCCATGATCGTGGCGTTGTCGGTGCCATGGCCGATACCGGTGGCCGACAGCGAGCCGTACAGGCGCACCTCGACGCGTCTCACCTGCTCCAGTTCGCCGCGCTCACGCAGCCCCTGGACGAACAGCGCGGCGGCGCGCATGGGGCCGACGGTATGCGAGCTGGAAGGCCCGACACCGATCTTGAACAGGTCGAACACGCTGATGGCCATTGTCGAATCACCTCTTGATGGGCTTGTTCCTGCGCGCCAGGTGGCGGCGCAGCCAGCTGCTAGGCTGAGGGCGGCGGGTGCCGCGAATGCACGCATGATCGGGGTTTTAACCCAGCCTTCGCCGTCTGCAACCGACCTGATTTTGTCCGGCAGCGCCCTGTAGGGATGGCCACTGTCTGGCCGCTTTCAGGCGAGCCAATGACGCAATTGCACGGCCTCGGGGAGGGAAAAATCCGTAAACGACATTGCCCGTACTGGATGCGACCTGTCCTGCACTGGTTACGACTCCACCAGTAGGCGATTGCCGAACGCTGGTGGATTATCGAAAGCGACTCGTATTGCACGGCCTCGCAACCTGCCCTCTGCAGGCCCGGACGATCAGCCCCCGAGAAAGGACTGGCGTACTGCGCGAACCCGAAGAAAAAATCACAGGAGTCCACCCATGAACGCTTCGCCCTCGCTGTTACTGGCCGCGTTGCTCGCAGCCCCGGTGCTGGCCCAGGCCGCCGAACCCGAGCAATGTCAGACGGTTCGCTTTTCCGACGTCGGCTGGACCGACATCACCGTGACCACCGCCACCACCAGCGCCGTCCTCGAGGCGCTGGGCTACAAGACCCACACCACCATGATCTCGGTACCGGTGACCTACAAGTCGCTGGCCAACGGCAGAGACCTGGACGTGTTTCTCGGCAACTGGATGCCGACCATGGAAAACGACATCAAGGCGTACCGCGACGCCGGTACCGTCGAGACCGTGCGCGCCAACCTGGAGAACGCCAAGTACACCCTGGCCGTGCCGCAGTACCTGTACGACAAGGGCCTGAAGGATTTCAGCGACATCGCCAAGTTCAAGCAGGAACTGGGCGGCAAGATCTACGGCATCGAGCCGGGTAACGATGGCAACCGCACCATCCAGAAGATGATCGACGACAACGCCTTCGGCCTGAAGGACGCCGGTTTCAAGATCGTCCAGTCCAGCGAAGCGGGCATGCTCAGCCAGGTCGACAAGGACCAGCGCAAGAACGAGGCCATCGTCTTCCTCGGCTGGGAACCCCACCCGATGAATACCCGCTTCAAGATGCAGTACCTGACCGGCGGCGATGCCTACTTCGGTCCCGACTTCGGCAAGGCCACCGTCTACACCAACACCCGCAAGGGCTACACCGAGCAGTGCAGCAACGTCGGCCAGTTGCTGAAGAACCTGGTGTTCGATCTCAAGGACGAGAGCACCATGATGGGCTATGTCCTGGACGACAAGATGAAACCCGACGCCGCCGCCAAGCGCTTCATCAAGGACAACCCTGGCAAGCTGGATGCCTGGCTCGCGGGCGTGACCACCGTGGATGGCAAACCGGGCCTGGAGGCGGCCAAGGCCAAGCTCACGCAATAACAATGAAATACGCAGTAGCAGTAATGGTCGCCAACGGCCATTAGGCACTACCTCGGGACGCCACCGTGACGTCCCGGACTGATTTCAATCTTTGCAGGTGGAAGCTCGCTATCATGCTTATCGATCAGAAAATACCTTTGGGGCAGTACATGGCCTCATTCGTCGAGTGGTTGACCCAACATGGCGCCAACTACTTCGATGCCATCGCCCAAGGGCTGGAGTTCATGATCCACGGCGTCACCAGTACGCTGACCTGGTTCAATCCACTCGTGCTCATCGCCATTTTCGCCGCCCTGGCGCACCTGATTCAGCGCAAAGTGGCGCTGACCGTGTTCGTCGCGGTGTCGTTCCTGCTGATCCTCAACCTGGGCTACTGGCAGGAAACCATGGAGACCCTCGCCCAGGTCAGTTTCGCCACGGTGGTCTGCGTGGCCATCGGTGTGCCGCTGGGCATCGTCGCCGCGCACAAGCCGATGTTCTACACCGCCATGCGTCCGGTGCTGGACCTGATGCAGACCGTCCCCACCTTCGTCTACCTGATCCCGACCCTGACCCTGTTCGGCCTGGGCGTGGTGCCCGGCCTGATCTCCACCGTGGTCTTCGCCATCGCCGCGCCGATTCGCCTGACCTACCTGGGCATCTGCGACGTACCGCAGGAACTGATGGACGCCGGCAAGGCCTTTGGCTGCTCGCGCCGCCAGTTGCTCACGCGCATCGAACTGCCCCACGCCATGCCCAGCATCGCCGCCGGGGTCACCCAGTGCATCATGCTGTCGCTGTCGATGGTGGTGATCGCCGCGCTGGTCGGCGCCGACGGCCTGGGCAAGCCTGTGGTCAACGCACTCAACACCGCCGACATCTCGCTCGGCTTCGAAGCGGGCCTGGCGATCGTGCTGTTGGCGATCATGCTCGACCGTATCTGCAAGCAACCGGAACAGCCGGCAAGGAGTGAAGCATGAGCATCATTCGCTTCGAAGATGTCGATGTCATCTTCTCCACCAAGCCGCGCGAAGCGCTGGCGCTGCTCGACGAAGGCAAGACCCGCGAGCAGATCCTCAAGCAGACCGGCCTGGTGGTCGGCGTGGAAAAAGCCAACCTGGACATCCAGAAGGGCGAGATCTGCGTGCTGATGGGCCTGTCCGGTTCGGGCAAGTCGAGCCTGCTGCGCTGCATCAACGGCCTGAACACCGTCAGCCGCGGCAAGCTGTTCGTCGAGCACGAAGGCAAGCACATCGACATTGCCCACTGCACCCCGGCGGAACTGAAGATGATGCGCACCAAGCGCATCGCCATGGTGTTCCAGAAGTTCGCCCTGATGCCCTGGCTGACGGTGCGCGAGAACATCAGCTTTGGCCTGGAAATGCAGGGCCGCCCCGAGAAGGAGCGGCGCAAGCTGGTGGACGAGAAACTCGAGCTGGTGGGCCTGACCCAGTGGCGCAACAAGAAGCCCGACGAACTGTCCGGCGGCATGCAGCAGCGCGTGGGCCTGGCCCGGGCACTGGCGATGGATGCCGACATCCTGCTGATGGACGAACCTTTCTCGGCACTCGACCCGCTGATCCGCCAAGGTCTGCAGGATGAACTGCTGGAGTTGCAGCGCAAGCTGAGCAAGACCATCGTCTTCGTCAGCCACGACCTGGACGAGGCGCTGAAACTGGGCAGCCGTATCGCGATCATGAAGGACGGTCGGATCATCCAGTACAGCAAGCCCGAAGAGATCGTGCTCAACCCGGCCGACGAGTACGTGCGCACCTTCGTCGCCCACACCAACCCGCTCAACGTGCTGTGCGGCCGCAGCCTGATGCGCAGCGTCAACGACTGCAAGCGGATCAACGGTTCGGTGTGCCTGGATCCCAGCGGCGATTCGTGGCTGGACCTGGGCGAAGGCGGTTCGCTGCAACGTGCACGTCAGGGGCAGAACGGGCTGGACTTGCAGAACTGGGCACCGGGTCAGGACGTGGAAAGCCTCGGTCGCAGGCCGACCCTGGTGCATGCCGACATCGGCATGCGCGAGGCGCTGCAGATCCGCTATCACACCGGCAACAAGCTGGTGTTGCAGGAGAACGACAAGGTGGTCGGCATCCTCGGCGACACTGAGCTGTACCACGCGTTGCTGGGCAAGAACCACGGTTGAAGCCATTGCGGGGCAAGCCCGCTCCCACCCGCCACTGGGAGCGGGCTTGCCCCGCGATTGGGCCGCCTGGCGGCCCGCTTCACTGAATCAGCGCACCACGATACCGCGCGAAGCCATGTAGGCCTTGGCCTCCGGCACCGTGTACTCGCCGAAGTGGAAGATACTCGCCGCCAGCACTGCGCTGGCATGCCCTTCCAGAATGCCGTCGGCCAAGTGCTGCAGGTTGCCTACACCACCCGATGCGATCACCGGAATGCCCAGCGCATCGCTGATGGCACGGGTCACGCCCAGGTCGAAGCCGTTCTTCATGCCGTCCTGATCCATGCTGGTCAGCAGGATCTCCCCCGCCCCCAGCGCTTCCATTTTCTTCGCCCATTCCACGGCATCGAGCCCGGTCGGCTTGCGCCCGCCGTGGGTGAAGATCTCCCAGCGCGGCACTTCGCCGGGGCCCGAGACTTTCTTGGCGTCGATGGCGACGACGATGCACTGCGAGCCGAAGCGATCGGCCGCTTCCCCGACGAACTCCGGGTTGAAGACCGCAGCGGTGTTGATCGACACCTTGTCGGCCCCGGCGTTGAGCAGGTTGCGGATGTCCTGCACGCTGCGCACGCCACCGCCGACGGTCAGGGGGATGAACACCTGGCTGGCCATGCGCTCGACGGTGTGCAGCGTAGTGTCGCGACCATCGACGCTGGCGGTGATGTCGAGGAAGGTGATCTCGTCGGCGCCCTGCTCGTTGTAGCGCCGGGCGATCTCCACCGGATCGCCGGCATCACGGATGTTCTCGAACTTGACGCCCTTGACCACCCGGCCGTTGTCCACGTCCAGGCAAGGGATGATGCGTTTGGCTAAAGCCATGGGTCAGCCTCCTGAAGGCAGCGGCAAGCTTCAAGCTTCAAGCTGCAAGCGGCTCGCATAGCGCTCTCCATCTTGCAGCTTGCCGCTTGTAGCTTGCAGCTCTTAGTAGTTGTCGCAGAAGGCCTGGGCCTCGGCGACGTCGAGAGTGCCTTCGTAGATGGCACGGCCGGTGATGGCGCCGATGATGCCGGGGGCCTTGGCGTCCAGCAGGGCCTTGATGTCACCCAGGTTGTGGATACCGCCCGAGGCGATCACCGGGATCGAGGTGGCTTCGGCCAGGGCCTTGGTGAAGGGCACGTTGCAGCCCTGCATCATGCCGTCCTTGGCGATGTCGGTGTAGACGATCGCCGAGACGCCGTCGGCCTCGAAACGCTTGGCCAGGTCGATGACCTGCACCGAACTGACCTCGGCCCAGCCGTCGGTGGCGACGAAGCCGTCCTTGGCATCCAGGCCGACGATGACCTTGCCGGGGAAGGCCTTGCAGGCCTCGGCGACGAACTCGGGCTGCTTGACCGCCTTGGTGCCGATGATCACGTAGCTGACACCGGCCCTGACGTAATGCTCGATGGTTTCCAGCGAACGGATACCGCCGCCGATCTGGATCGGCAGGGTCGGATAACGCTTGGCGATGGCAGTGACCACCTCGCCATTGACCGGCTGGCCCTCGAAGGCGCCGTTGAGGTCGACCAGGTGCAGGCGGCGGCAGCCACCCTCGACCCATTTGGCAGCCATGCTCACCGGGTCATCGGAGAACACCGTGGAGTCTTCCATGCGGCCTTGACGCAGGCGCACGCAGGCACCGTCCTTCAGATCGATAGCGGGGATGATCAGCATGCTCTTTCCTTTCAAGCTGCACGTTGCCAGCGACAAGCTGCAATGCGCGTTATGTGTCGGATCGGCGATCAAGCGTTGGCTGGAAGCGTGGCGCTTGAGGCTTTCAGCTTTTCTCTAAAGCCCAGAGGTCGCTTTCGATGCTCTCGAACCGCTCCTTGAGGTGCAGTTGAACATCGGCGATCGCCCGGTTGTAGTAATGCGGCGCCACTTCGCGGCTGAACAGCTCGAGCACCTCGGCCACCTCGAAACTGCCCAGCTCCAGCTCGAAGCGGTCTTCGAGAAAGCGCTTGAGCGTGTCGAGCGCCTGGCGCTCCTGCTCGGGGGCCAGCGTCAGGATGGGGGCCTTGGTTTTCGAGCGGCTCATCACCAGCGCCCGTCCCAGGCCACGAAGTTCTGCAGCAATTGCAGGCCATGGGTGTGGCTTTTTTCCGGGTGGAACTGCACGGCGAAGCGCGAACCGTCGGCCAGTGCGGCGGCGAAGTCGACGCCGTAATGGCCACGACCGACCACCTGGCCCGGCTTGCCGGCCTGGATGTAGTAGCTGTGCACGAAGTAGAAACGCGCGCGGTCCGGCACGTCGTGCCACAGCGGATGGTCGACGCACTGGCTGACTTCGTTCCAGCCCATGTGCGGCACCTTCAGGTGCTCGCCGTCTTCCGCCAGGCCCTTGCCGAAGAACCGCACCTGGCCGGGGAACAGGCCGATGCAATCGACGCCTTCGTTTTCCTCACTGTGTTCGAGCAACGCCTGCATGCCCACGCAGATGCCAAGAAACGGACGGTCCTGGCTGACTTCACGCACCAGGGCGTCGAAGCCCAGGCGGCGGATTTCGGCCATGCAGTCGCGGATCGCACCCACGCCGGGGAACACCACGCGGTCAGCCTCGCGGATCACCGCCGCGTCGCTGGTGACCAGCACCTTGCCGGCGCCCACGTGCTCGAGGGCCTTGGCCACCGAGTGCAGGTTGCCCATGCCATAGTCGATGACGGCGACGGTCTGCATCACAGGCATCCCTTGGTCGAAGGCATCTGACCGGCCATGCGCTCGTCGAGCGTCACGGCCATGCGCAAGGCGCGGCCGAAGGCCTTGAACACGGTTTCGATCTGGTGGTGGGTGTTGTGCCCGCGGATCGTGTCAATGTGCAGGGTGACCAGCGCGTGGTTGACGAAGCCCTGGAAGAACTCCTGGAACAGGTCCACATCGAAACCGCCGACCGAGGCGCGGGTGAACGGCACGTGCATCTGCAGGCCCGGGCGGCCGGAGAAATCGATGACCACGCGCGACAGCGCTTCGTCCAGCGGCACGTAGGCATGGCCATAGCGGAAGATGCCCTTCTTGTCGCCGACGGCCTTGGCGAACGCCTGGCCGAGGGTGATGCCGACGTCTTCGACGGTGTGGTGATCGTCGATATGCAGGTCGCCCTTGCATTCGATGTCCAGATCGATCAGCCCGTGCCGGGCGATCTGGTCGAGCATGTGTTCAAGGAAAGGCACGCCGATATCGAATCGGGCCTTGCCGCTGCCATCCAGGTTGATCGAGGCCTTGACCTGGGTTTCCAGGGTATTGCGCTCGACGGAAGCCTTACGTTCGACCATCACCAGCTCCGCAAAATCATTGGGCGAAAAGGGCTGCATTATAGGCCCAGAACGCGCCGGCTTGAAACGCGGATGACGTGTGGCGACGCCGTAAATGCATCGCGGGGCAAGCCCGCCCCCACAGTGCAGAACCTGTGGGAGCGGGCTTGCCCCGCGATAGGGCCATCGCAGCCAGCCATCAGCCGGCTGTCATCGGCCTCAGTGGAACAGCACCGCCGTCTTCTGCAAGGTGACCCACACGCCCCAGGCCAGCGGAATCACCACCACCGCCCAGGCCAGCAGCACCAGTGGCAGGCTGCCCGGCGCGGCGTGCCATTCCAGCGACTTGGCCCCGTCGGCGCCCTTGTCGTGGCTCAGCGCGCGCTCGGCGGCCAGCTCGGCATCGGTCATGAAGTACTTGTCGGCCACCGGACGCACCAGCAGGTTGCAGATGAAGCCCAGCACCAGCAGGCCGGCGAGGATGTACAAGGTCATGTCGTAGGCAGCGGCGCGCGGCACGCCGGCCGCCAACTGCGCCTCACGCAGGTAGGTGATCAGCACCGGGCCGAGCACGCCGGCCGCCGCCCAGGCGGTGAGCAGGCGGCCGTGGATCGCGCCGACCATCTGCGTGCCGAACAGGTCGGCCAGGTAGGCCGGAACGGTCGAGAAACCGCCGCCGTACATCGACAGGATGATGCAGAACGCCGCCACGAACAGCGCGACGTTACCGATATGGCCCATGTTCGGCACCAGCGTGTACAGGCCCACGCCCAGGGCGAAGAAGGCGAAGTAGGTGTTCTTGCGCCCGATGTAGTCGGAGAACGACGCCCAGAAGAAGCGCCCGCCAATGTTGAACAGGCTCAGCAAGCCGGTGAAGCCCGCGGCGATGGCGGCGATCTGCGCCAGTTGCGCGGCATTGAGCTCACTGAAGCTCAGGTCGTTGCCCAGCAACTTGCCGCCGAACACTTCCTGCAGCAGTGGCGAAGCCATGCCGAGGATGCCGATACCGGCCGACACGTTCAGGCACAGCACCAGCCACACCAGGGCGAACTGCGGGGTTTTCCAGGCCACGCTGACGTGCACGTGACGGTCGGTGACCATGGCGTTGGCTTTCTTCGCCGGCGGCGTCCAGCCCTCGGGTTTCCAGCCGGTCGGCGGCACGCGGTAGGCCAGGGCGCCTGCGGTCATGAACACGAAATAGATGGCCGCCATGGCGATGAAGCTCTGCCACACGCCCACTTCCTGGCCGTTGGCGAAGTGCCCCATCAGCGCCGTGGCCAGCGGTGCCCCCACCATCGCGCCGCCGCCGAAGCCCATGATCGCCATGCCGGTGGCCATGCCGCGCTTGTCCGGGAACCACTTGATCAGGGTCGAAACCGGCGAAATGTAGCCCAGCCCCAGGCCGATACCGCCGATCACACCCGACCCCAGCCACATCATCCACAGTTGATGGGTCTTGATGCCGATGGCCGAGATCACCAGGCCGCCACACCAGCACAGCGCCGAGACCAGGCCAGCCTTGCGCGGACCGGCATGTTCCAGCCAGCCGCCCAGCACGGCGGCCGAGCAGCCGAGGAAGACGAAGAACAGGGTGTAGATCCAGCTCAGCATCGAGATCTGCCAGTCGCAGTCGGCGCTGAACAGACGGGCGATGAAGCCCAGGTCGGGCGAGCAGGCCACTGGTGCGGTGATGCCAATGGCTTGCGACAGCGGCAGCCAGAACACCGAGAAGCCGTAGGCCATGCCGATGCACAGGTGGATAGCCAATGCCGCCGGGGGTACCAGCCAGCGGTTGAAGCCCGGGCGGGCGATGATGCGCTCCTTGGACAGGAAGCCTGGCGCCGCCCCTGTCGTGTTGCTGCTAGTCATGGATTCGATCCTTATATGAATTGTCAGTGCTTACGGATCGTTTCCCTGGCGTTTCGCGGCACACAAGGCGAATTACGCGCCGTTTTCGGCGTCACTGCCCCGCGACAATCGGTCGCGGACACTCCGGAAGCGAGGCAAGGTTACCAGCATAAAGTGACGGCGAGATCAAACTGACATCATTATTTTTCATAAATCTGCTCGCCCCGTGATTTCGTGCGCAAGCGTTTGCGTCCGATCAGGCCGGGCAGTCTTCGAACGGAACTGTGTCGGGCGACGCTGTCGAAGCCCTTTCATGGCAAACGCCCCCTATCGTGCGTCAGTTACTCAGAAGCGGCGCGCACGGCGCTATACTCTGGCGCTCGAATTCATCCATCGGACTACAAGGACTCGCCCATGAAAGCGTTCGGCAAAATCCTGGGGCTTGGACTTCTCGGGTTGTTGCTGATCATCGTGGCGCTGGGCTTCGCCCTGACCCACCTCTTCGATCCCAACGACTACAAAGACGAAATCCGCGAGCTGGCCCGCAAGAAGGCCCACGTCGAGCTGACCCTCAACGGTGACATCGGCTGGAGCCTGTTCCCCTGGCTGGGCCTGGAACTGCATGAGGCGAGCATCGCCACGCTGAACAACCCCAAGCAGCCGTTCGCCGACCTGCAGATGCTCGGCTTGTCGGTGCGCGTCCTGCCGCTGCTGCGCCGCGAGGTGCAGATGAGCGACGTGCGCGTCGAAGGCCTGAACCTGACCCTGGTGCGCGACCCGCACGGCCACGGCAACTGGGAGGACATCGGCAAGCCGCTGCCCGAGCAGAACGCCAGCGCCGCGACGGCCCCAGCCGAGCCGAGCGAAGCGCCCGCGCCAGCCAAGGGCGATGCCAACGAACGCGCCGTGAAGCTGGACATCGACAGCCTCACCGTGAACAACGCCCGAGTGCAGTTCACCGACGAACAGAGCGGCAGGAGCTATGGCGCCGAAAGCATCCAATTGAGCACCGGTCCCGTGCATGACGGCGTCAGCACACCGATCAAAGCCAGTGCTTTCGTCAGCGCCAGCGAACCGAACATCAAGGCCCGTACCGAGCTGGTCGGCGATCTGCGCTTCGATCGCAAGCTCAAGCGCTATAGCCTCGAAGACATGCGCTTGTCCGGCGAAACCTCGGGCGAGCCGACCGCCGGCAAGACCGTGACCTTCGCCGCCCAGGGCCAGGTACTGGCCGACCTGGGCGCCGACGTCGCCTCCTGGACTGGCCTCAAGGTCTCGGCCAACCAGTTGCGTGCACTCGGCGAGCTGAACCTGCGCGACCTGAGCAGCACCCCGCAGATCAGCGGCGCGCTGTCCATCGCCCAATTCAACCTGCGCACCTTCCTCGACGGCATCGGCCATCCGCTGCCGGCCACCGCCGATGCGAACGCCTTCGCCAAGCTCGAACTGGTCACCCGCCTGGAAGGTTCGCCAACCGCCATCGCCCTGCCAGACCTAGCGGTGAAACTCGATGACAGCAGCTTCACCGGCCGCGTCGCTATCGAAGACTTCGCCAAGCAGGCGCTGCGCGTGCAGCTCAAGGGCGACAAGTTCGACGCCGACCGCTACCTGCCGGCCAAGAGCGAGGAGGCCAAAGGTGCCAAGGCCGCGCGTCAGGCCGAGGTGCAGCAGCAGGAAGCCACGGCAGTCGCCGGGGCCGGCTCCACGCCGCTGCCGAGCGCACCCACCCAAGTGGCCTGGAGCACCGACAAGCTGCTGCCGGTCGATCGCCTGCGTGCCCTGGACCTGCAAGCCGACCTGTCGTTCGGCGCCCTGACCCTGGACAAGCTGCCGATCACCGACGCTCACCTGCAAGCCTCCGGCCAAGGCGGCCTGCTGACCCTGCAGACCCTGCGCGGCGGCCTGTACAACGGCAGCTTCGAGGCCAAGGGCACGGTCGACGTGCGTCCGGCCGTGCCGCAACTGGGCGTCAACACGCAGATCACCCGCGTACCGGTCGAGCACTTCATCAAGCGCGACACGCCAGATCAGGCCCCGCCGGTCAAAGGCCTGCTGACCCTGTCCAGCGACCTCACTGCCAGCGGCAACAGCCAGAAAGCACTGGTCGATACGCTCAATGGCAATGCCAGCTTCACCATCACCGATGGCGTGCTGGTCAACGCCAACCTCGAACAGCAACTGTGCCAGGCCATCGCCACCCTCAACCGCAAGCAGCTCAGCGGCGAGCCACGGGCCAAGGACACGCCGTTCCAAGAACTGCGCGGCACCTTGGTGGTGCGCAACGGCGTGGCCAGCAACCCGGACCTGAAGGTGCGCATCCCAGGCCTGACCGTCAACGGCCATGGCGACGTGGACCTGCGCGTGCTGGGCATGGACTACGGCATCGGCGTACTGGTCGAGGGCGATCAGCGAGCCATGCCCGACCCGGCCTGCCAGGTCAACGAGCGCTACGTCGGCGTCGAGCTGCCGCTGCGCTGCCGCGGCCCGCTGGAGCTGGGCGCCAAGGCCTGCCGCCTGGACAAGGACGGCCTGGGCAAGGTCGCCGCCAAGCTGGCCGGCAACCGCCTGAAAGACAAGATCGACGAGAAGCTCGATGAAAAGCTCGGCGACAAGGTCAGCCCGGAATTGAAGGACGCGCTCAAGGGGCTGTTCAAACGATGAGCCCCCAGCAGTTCTCCAGCGCTGTGCTGGAGTGGTTCGACCAGCACGGCCGCCACGACCTGCCCTGGCAACAGGGCATCACCCCGTACCGGGTGTGGGTGTCGGAAATCATGTTGCAGCAGACCCAGGTGAGCACGGTGCTCAACTACTTCGACCGCTTCATGCAGGCGCTGCCGACCGTGCAGGCGCTGGCCGAGGCGCCCGAAGACGAAGTGCTGCACCTGTGGACAGGCCTGGGTTACTACACCCGTGCGCGCAACTTGCAGAAGGCGGCGCAGATCGTCGTCGCCGAGCACGCGGGCGAATTCCCGCGCAGCGTCGCCCAGCTCACCGAACTGCCCGGCATCGGCCGCTCCACCGCCGGCGCCATCGCCAGTATCAGCATGGGCCTGCGCGCGCCGATCCTCGACGGCAACGTCAAGCGCGTGCTGGCGCGGTTCACCGCGCAAGGCGGCTACCCCGGCGAGCCAAAGGTCGCCAATGCCCTGTGGATGGCGGCCGAGCGCTTCACGCCGACGACGCGGGTCAACGACTACACCCAGGCGATGATGGACCTGGGTGCCACGCTGTGCACCCGCTCCAAGCCCAGTTGCCTGATCTGCCCGCTGCAGCGCGGCTGCGAAGCGCACCTGCTGGGCGAGGAAAAGCGCTACCCCGAGCCCAAGCCGCGCAAAGCCCTGCCCCAGCGCCGGGCGCTGATGCCGCTGCTGACCAACCACGAAGGCGCCATCCTGCTCTACCGCCGCCCCTCCAGCGGCCTGTGGGGCGGTCTGTGGAGCCTGCCGGAGCTGGACAGCCTGGAGCAGCTCGACGACCTCGCCTACCAGCACGGCCTGCGCATGACCGAACGCCAGGCGCTGCAAGGCCTGACCCATACCTTCAGCCATTTCCAACTGGCAATCGAGCCGTGGCTGGTCCGCGTGGACTCGCTCGGACCGCACGTGGCCGAGCCCGACTGGCTCTGGTATAACCTCGCCACCCCGCCGCGCCTGGGCCTTGCCGCCCCAGTGAAGAAACTGCTGGCCCGCGCGGCCGACGCATTGATTGCAGGAGAGTCCCGATGACCCGCACCGTGAAGTGCCGCAAGTACAACGAAGAGCTGCCGGGCCTGCCGCGCCCGCCCTACCCGGGCGCCAAGGGCCAGGACATCTATGAACACATCTCGCAGAAGGCCTGGGACGAGTGGCAGAAGCACCAGACCATGCTGATCAACGAGAAGCGCCTGAACATGATGAACGGCGAGGACCGCAAGTTCCTCCAGGCGGAGATGGACAAGTTCTTCGCCGGCGAGGACTACGCCCAGGCTGAAGGCTACGTGCCACCGAGCGCCTGAGCCCGACCACGACCCATGTCTGTACAAAAAACAGTCAACGGCCGTAAGCGACGGAATTAATTTAAAATTTTTTCAAAAAGTCGTTGACGCAAGATCTGAAAACCTTTTTAATTCGCCCCGTCGCCCAGATAGCTCAGTCGGTAGAGCAGAGGATTGAAAATCCTCGTGTCGGCGGTTCGACTCCGTCTCTGGGCACCACCATTAAGCATCGGGTGGTTGCAAAGTTACCCGAAGCGACACAAGAAACCCGCCCAGTGCGGGTTTTTTGTTGCCTGGGATTTGGCTGCCGGGCTTGATCAATGTCAAACCGCCATCCTCCGCCTCCCCCTAAGCTACGCCATGGACCCCCGATTCCCGCAAGGATCTCCATGAGCGACGACGCACCTCTTCCCCTCCCCGCACCCACCGCCTCTGCCGCGCGCACGGCTCGCGCCCGCAAGCGCAAGCCCGAAGCGACCATCACCCGCATCAGCCAGCAGCCTGCCGCACTGGAAGTGGCCACCGCCCGCAAGGGCAGCAACGAAGACAGCACCAGCGCCCGCCTGCCGGCCAGCTATCCCTACGCCACACGGATGCGCCGCCAGGAGTACGAAAAGGCCAAGCACGCACTGCAGATCGAGCTGCTCAAGGTACAAAGCTGGGCCAAGGACACCGGCCAGCGCATCGTGGTGTTGTTCGAGGGACGCGACGCGGCCGGCAAAGGCGGCACCATCAAGCGCTTCATGGAACACCTCAACCCACGCGGCGCACGCATCGTGGCGCTGGAAAAGCCTTCGGAACAGGAAAAGGGCCAGTGGTACTTCCAGCGCTACATCCAGCACCTGCCCACCGCCGGGGAAATGGTGTTCTTCGACCGCTCCTGGTACAACCGCGCCGGCGTCGAGCGGGTGATGGACTTCTGCTCGCCGCTGCAATACCTGGAGTTCATGCGCCAGGCCCCCGACCTCGAACGCATGCTGTGCAACAGCGGCATCCTGCTGTTCAAATATTGGTTCTCGGTCAACCGCGAAGAGCAACTGCGCCGTTTCATCTCGCGCCGTGACGATCCGCTCAAGCACTGGAAGCTGTCGCCCATCGACATCAAGTCGCTGGACAAGTGGGACGACTACACCGCGGCCAAGGAAGCCATGTTCTTCCACACCGACACCGCCGATGCGCCCTGGACCGTGATCAAGTCCGACGACAAGAAGCGCGCCCGACTCAACTGCATCCGCCACTTCCTCCACGCCCTGGACTATCCGGACAAGGACCACAGCGTCGCCCATGCCCCCGACCCGTTGCTGGTCGGGCGGGCGATGCGCGGTTTCGAAGAGGACGAGGCCACGGAACTGGCCGGCTGAAAAACAAACGCCACCGTGTGAACGGTGGCGTTTGCCGTCGCGATACCGGGCTGGCGGTCAGTGCCAGACAGCGGCGAGCGCGTCGAGCTCTGCGTCGCTGAGCAATCCCTGCGGGTATCGCGCATCCAGAAGGCGGCGTGGATCGGTCTTCCTGACCCGGAGGCTTCCATGGTGCTTCAACCACTGCGCCAACACCTTGAGCGATTCGTGATCGATCGCCACGGGGGACATAGCCGACTCACTTGCTGCATTCATTTCGACACGTACTCCCTGGAGGCGTGAGCGGCCAAACTACCGGGTGAATGTTACAGAACGGGGGTGGGGCCCCCTGCCTGAACCATCCGGCTGAATGCGATACAAGAGCTGTGCCAGGGTGCTGGTCGATCATCGCGAGCGACGCTCGATCAGCTCCGTCCCAGGCAGGCTAGAGGCCGGCTCAGCGCTTGACCGGCGCCGGCTGCTGCTGGGTCAGGCAGTGGATATTGCCGCCGCCCAGCAGCAGCTCTCGGCCGGGGATCATCACCACCTCGTGGTCGGGGAACAGCTCGGTGAGGATCGCTCTGGCGCGGGCGTCGGCTGGATCGTCGAAGCTGGGCGCGATGATGCCGCCGTTGACGATCAGGAAGTTCACGTAGGATCCGGCCAGGCGCACCGAGGGATCGCGCGGCTGGCTGCCGGCGACCTGGTCGACGCCGGCGCATTCTTCTTCGGTGGCATAAAGCGGTCCAGGAATGGGCATCTTGTGCACCACGAACTCGCGCCCTTTGGCATCGCGGGTGTTCTTCAGCACCTCGTAGGCGGCGTGGCAACGGGCATGGTTGGGGTCATTGGAATCATCGGTCCAGGCCAGTAACACTTCGCCTGGACGCACGTAACAGCAGAAATTGTCGACGTGGCCGTCGGTCTCGTCGTTGTACAGCCCATCGGGCAACCAGACGATGGTCTGCACCGCCAACTGCTCGCGCAGGACATCTTCGATCTGCTCGCGGCTCAGGTGCGGGTTGCGGTTGCGATTGAGCAGGCATTCCTCGGTGGTGATCAGCGTGCCCTCGCCATCGACATGGATCGAGCCGCCCTCGAGCACGAAGCCTTCGGTGTGATAGCGCTGGCAACGCTCCATTTCCATGACTTTGGCGGCCAGTTCTTCGTCACGGTTCCACGGCGCGTACAGACCGCCGTCAAAGCCACCCCAGGCGTTGAAGCCCCAATCGACCCCACGCACTTCGCCATGGTCGTCGATGACGAAGGTCGGGCCGGTGTCGCGCACCCAGGCATCGTCGCTGCTCATTTCCACCACACGGATATTCGGCAGCTCGAGCTGACGACGGGCGTTGCCGTACTGCCCAGCCGACACCGCCACGGTGACCGGCTCGAAGCGGGCGATGGCCTTGGCCAGGGTCACATGGGCCGCCTGCGCGGGCTTGCCGCCCTGGCGCCAGTTGTCCGGGCGCTCCGGCCACACCATCCACACCTGGGTCTGTGGCGCCCACTCGGCGGGCATGTGGAAACCGTCGGCGCGGGGAGTCGAATCAAGGGTCTTCATGGAAAGCCTCTGCAGAGTTGGGGGGCGAGCCCGGGCCACGAATGGCCGGATGCCGCCCAATTTATCCGATGCAAATCGGTATTTAAAGGGTACTAAAGCCTAAAATAATGAATTAGACGTTTAGTTAGCCGATATTAATCGACATGAATTCAGTGATTTCCCCCAGCACCTGATCCACGCAGTTGACAAAGTAGTCCACGCTGGCGCGCGTGGTGCACATGGGCGGCTTGATCTTGAGGATGTTCAGGTGGTCGCCGGTCGGCTGCATGAAGATCCCCAGTTCGCGCAGGCGATCGCACAACAGCAGGGTTTCCTCGGTGGCCGGCTCCAGGGTGTGGCGATCGCGGACCAGTTCCAGCCCCAGGTAGAACCCCGAGCCATGGGCCGCACCGGCCAGCGGGTGCTTGTCCACCAGCGCTTGCAGGCGCGACTTGAAATGCCGGCCCACCTCGCGGGCGTTGTCCCACAGCCCCTCGTCGCGCATGACATCGAGCACCGCGATGCCGATGCGGCAACTCACCGGGCTGCCACCGGCCGAGGAAAAGAAGTAGCCCTCGGCCTCCAGCGCCTCGGCGATCTCGCGCCGGGTGATCACCGCGCCCAACGGCTGGCCGTTGCCCATGCCCTTGGCCATGGTGATGATGTCCGGCACCACGCCCTGCTCTTCGAAGCCCCAGAAATGCTCGCCCAGACGGCCGTAGCCGACCTGCACTTCATCGGCGATGCACACCCCGCCACGCGCCCGCACCAGGGCGTAGGCCTGGCGCAGGTAATCCGGCGGCAGCGAGATCCCCCCGGCATTGCCATACACCGGCTCGCAGATCATCCCCGCCAGTTGACGCCCTCGCGCGTCCAGGTCGGCCAGCTTGGCCTCGACATCGCGCAAGTAGGCCGCCGCACTGTCGGGCCCGCGGAAACGTCCGCGGAAGGTGTTCGGTGCCTCTACCGGGTGCACCCAGTCCGGGCGGGTCTCCAGGGCCTGCGGGTTGTCGGCGATCGAAGTGGAAATCGCGTCGGTGGCCACAGACCAGCCGTGGTAGGCCTCCAGCACACTGAGCAGGTCGCGCCCGCCGCTGTAGGCCCAGGCCAGACGGATCGCCAGGTCGTTGGCCTCGGTGCCGCTGTTGACCAGGAACACCCGATCAAACCCAGGCGGCGCCAACGCCAGCAGCCGTTCGGAGAATTCGGCGATGGCCGCGTAGTGGAAGCGCGAGTTGGTGTTGAGCAGCGACCATTGCCGCGCCGACTCGGCAACCATGCGTGGATGACCATGGCCGAGCACGGCCACGTTGTTGAGCATGTCCAGGTACGAGCGACCCTGCATGTCGATCAGGTAGTTGCGCCAGCCCCGCTCGATGTGCGGCGGCTGGGTGTAGTAATGCTTCTGCGAGCGGGCGAAGCTGGCATCGCGACGGGCCAGCAAGGCCTGGGAGTCGGCCAGCGGTTCGGCGTCGCAGTCGAAACCCAGCAGCGCCGCCGGCGACGGGCATAAGGCCAGCCAAGTGGCCGCCTGCGACGGCCTAGCAAAAAACGGCGGCTGAATGTCGGTGTCCAGCGCAAGCTGCACGCCGAGCAGGCCGCAGGTGGAACCGAGCACCTGGCCCTTTTCCACCGACTCGCCGTCCTCGGGCGTGCGCTCCAGCCCGCTCAGCCACAGCCCCCACTGGGCCGTGCTCAGACAGCCGCGCCCATCGCCGGTGCTCAGCCAGATGCCCGCCTGGGGCGCGTGCAACAGGGTTCCGGTGGACAGCTTCAACTCCACGCCCAGGGCACAGGTGGCCGGCTCGTCCGGGCGGTCGATGTGGGTCTGCGACAGGCGATACTGGCCGTACTGGGTGCTGGCCGGCGCGGGCTGGGCGAGCAGCAGACGCTGGTCGAAGCCGGCCTGTTGCCAATTGCCAGCGTCGCAGTGCGGGCTGAGCACGCCGAGGTCGAGCAGGCTGACCTTCTCCCGCGCCAGGCTCGGCAGCAGCGGCGCGCAGCCAGCCAGGTCCGGCGCCTGCGCTGCCATGCCTGCCGCGTGCAGGATCGCCGCCTCCATCAGCGCGGCAGGCAGGGCGGTGGCGGTGTTGAAGATCTCCCACTCATGGGCGATGTTGTCGCGGATGTACTGGTTGTCGGGGTCGACCGTCAGTTGCTGCTCGCTGCTCAGCACCAACACCGCCGAGCGATTCAGCAGCAACGGCCACAGGGCGCGCAACTCGGCTTCGCTCAGCGGGTTGACCGCCTGGTAGGCGGCGACTACCGGCAGGATGCGCAGCGGATCGCCAGCGGCATGGTGGAGCATGGCCGCGCAGGTGACGGACAAATCGGCGATGCGCCAGGTGCGCGACAGATCGCCGAAGTCGATCACCCCCCGCGCCTGCCATTGCAGGTGCTCATCCAGCGCCCACACCACGTTGTCATCGGTGATGTCCAGGTGCACGGCCTGCTTGGGCAACTGCCCGACCAGCGGCGCCAGGCGTCGCTGCGACTGGCTGGCCACTTCCGCGACGCGCTCGCGGTGGGCGCGGTCCTTGATCACCGGCAGCAGGTGTTCGATCAGCACTCCGGCATGGCGCGGATCCCACTGCAGGGTACGCTCCAGGCCCGGATGGTCGAAACCGGCCAGGGCCTTGCCGACCTGGGCGCACAAGGCACCCAGTTCAGCCATCAAGCGCTGCGGCAGGTGCGCCAGACGCGTCAGCGGCTGGCCGTCGAGATACTCGAGCACGCGCCCGCGCAAGGCCTGGCCACCGATCTGCAAGGCCAGCAACCGGCTGCCGTCCAGCGCCGCACGCACCGCCGGCACCGGCAGGCCATGCTCGCGCAGGTAGGCCAGTGCCGCATGCTGGGCCTCCAACTCGATGCGTGCATAACTGCCGTGGCACAGCTTGAACACAAAACGTCCCTGATCGCTGTCCAGCCGGAAATTCACGTCCTGCTGGCTGCCAAGAGGCACCAGCGACCCGTGCAGACCGTAGTAGGCCTGCAAGGCCTGGCGGGCCTGCGTCTCGGAAACCTGGGGGCGTGGCAGGCTGGAGCGGTGGATCAGGGTATGCAGCGGCATGGTGCGAACCTCGGCCTCGATTTCGCCTATGACGCCATCACCCTTGCCGGGACGCAAGTGGGGCTCGCTGCAGTCTGTCACTGCACGCCCGCAGTACGCGCTATGATGAAGCCTTTGCCGGCCTGGCGACCTCACGTGATCGAGGCTGCGGTTCGGCGTCGAGCGGACATCGCTGGGCCAATTCGATTTCAAGGACCTGATCGCATGACCAAAGGCATCGTGCTCGCCGGAGGCTCCGGCTCTCGCCTGCACCCCATCACCCTGAGCGTGTCCAAGCAACTGCTGCCGATCTACGACAAGCCGATGATCTACTACCCGATCTCGGTGCTGATGCTCGCCGGCATCCGCGACATCCTGCTGATTTCCACGCCCCAGGACCTGCCGCAGTACCGCGCGCTGTTCGGCGACGGGAGTCGGTTCGGCATCAACCTCAGCTACGCCGAGCAACCCTCGCCGGACGGTCTGGCCCAGGCCTTCCTGATCGGCGAGTCGTTCATCGGCAGCGACTCGGTATGCCTGATCCTGGGCGACAACATCTTCCATGGCCAAGGCTTCAGCGAACAGTTGCAGCGCGCCGTCAGCCGCCCGAGCGGGGCGACGGTGTTCGGCTATCTGGTGAAGGATCCCGAGCGCTTCGGCGTGGTCGAGTTCGACGCGCAGGGCAAGGCGCTGTCGGTCGAGGAAAAGCCGGCCGTGCCACGCTCGAACTACGCCGTCACCGGCCTGTATTTCTACGACAACGACGTCGTCGAGATCGCCAAGGGCGTGCGCCCCTCGGCCCGGGGCGAGCTGGAGATCACCGACATCACCAATGCTTACCTGCAACGCGGCGACCTGCGCGTGGAGCGCTTCGGACGCGGCTTCGCCTGGCTCGACACCGGCACCCACGACAGCCTGCTGGAAGCTTCGCAGTATGTGCAGACCATCGAGCACCGTCAGGGCCTGAAGGTGGCGTGCCTGGAGGAAATCGCCTACCAGAAGGGCTGGATCGGCAAGGAACAACTGCTGGCCAAGGCCGACGAATTGAAAAAGACCGGCTACGGTCATTACTTGAGCAAACTGGCTGAAGACACACCATGAACGTCATTCCCACCGCCATTCCCGACATCCTGATCATCGAGCCGAAGGTCTTCGGTGACAGCCGTGGCTTTTTCCTGGAGAGCTACAACGCCCGCGCCTTCGCCGAACGCACCGGGGTGCAGGCATCCTTCGTCCAGGACAACCATTCGCGCTCGCAGCGAGGCGTCCTGCGCGGCCTGCATTACCAAGTGCAGAACCCCCAGGGCAAGCTGGTACGCGTGACCCAGGGCGAAGTGCTCGACGTGGCCGTCGACATCCGCCGCAGCTCGCCCACCTTCGGCCAGTGGGTCAGCACCCGGCTGTCCGCCGACAATCAGCACCAGATGTGGATTCCGCCGGGCTTCGCCCATGGTTTCGTGGTGCTCAGCGAGTCGGCGGACTTCCTCTACAAGACCACCGACTACTACAACCCCGCCGCCGAACGCTGCATCCGCTGGGACGATCCACAACTGGGCATCGACTGGCAATTGCAGGGTGCCCCCCTGCTGTCGGCCAAGGACCAGGTTGGGCCTTTGCTGCAAGACGCGGAGCTGTTCCCATGAAGATTCTGGTCTGCGGGCACCACGGCCAGCTCGCCCAAGCGTTGCACGGGGCCTTGGCCGGTCTGGGCGAACTGCACCTGCTGGGTCGCGACCAGCTCGATCTGGCCAATCCCGAAGCGCTGCGCGCGCCGCTGCGTCGGCTGGCACCGGACCTGATCGTCAACGCCGCCGCGCACACGGCGGTGGACCAGGCCGAAAGCGAAGCCGAACTGGCCTACGCGATAAACGCCGAAGGCCCGCGCGTGCTGGCCGAGGAAGCCGCGCGCCTGAAGGCGCCGCTGATCCACTATTCCACCGACTACGTGTTCGACGGCAGCAAGACCTCTGCCTACACCGAAGCCGACACGCCCAACCCCCTGGGCGTCTACGGGCAGAGCAAGCTGGCCGGCGAGCAGGCGATCACCGCCGTGGGCGGCGAGCACCTCATCCTGCGCACCAGTTGGGTGTATTCGCTGCACGGGCGCAACTTCCTGCTGACCATGCAGCGCCTGCTGCAGGAGCGCGCGCAACTGAAGGTAGTGAGCGACCAGATCGGCGCCCCGACCTGGGCCGGCACCCTCGCCGCCAGCACCCGCGCCTTGATCGAACGCTGGCAATCCGGCGAGTCCGGCGCCTGGGGCACTTATCACCTCACGGCCCAGGGCGAGACCTCCTGGTTCGGCTTCGCCCAGGCCATCGCCGCGCACCTGCAAGCGCGCGGCCTGCCCTGCGCCGAGTTGCTGCCGATTCCCAGCAGCGAGTACCCGACCCCGGCGCGGCGCCCGCTGAACTCGCGGCTGGACTGCTCGCGCCTGGCCCAGCAGTGGCACGTCAGCCTGCCGCATTGGCAGCAGGCGCTGAACGACTGCCTGAACTAGCGCATAATCGCGTCAGATCCTTCTGGCGCACTTGGCGATGCTCTCGATTCAGACCCCTTCCCGACGCCCCCGCTGGCGCAGCCTGGCACTGCTGGCGCTGTGCCTGGCCCCGTTGCTATGGCCTCTGCACCACCTGGCCGAACGTTACTACCAGGACCAGCTGGCCTCGCAGAATCGCCAGACCCTCGACCTCTACGTCGCCAACCTGCTCGGCACCCTGCACCGCTACGAAACCCTGCCGCAGATCCTCGGCGACCTGCCGGCCCTGCGTGGGGTGCTGGCCGACCCGTTCCGCCTGGAAGCGGTGACCAACGCCAATCGCCTGCTGCGCGAGATCACCCAACAGACCGGCGCCGAGGTGATGTACCTGATGGACGTCAGCGGCAACACCCTGGCCGCCTCCAACTGGGACAAGCGTGACAGCTTCGTCGGCCGCAACTTCGCCTTCCGGCCTTATTTCATCGAAGCGATGCAGGGCCGGCTGGGGCGCTTCTTCGGCCAGGGCACCACTTCGGCCAAGCGCGGCTACTTCTTCGCCGCCGCCGTGCGCGACGGTGAGCGAGTGGTAGGCGTGCTGGTGGTCAAGGTGGACCTGGACCACACCGAAACCCTGTGGGGGCGCACGCCGGAACAACTGCTGCTGACCGACCAGAACGGCGTGGTGGTGCTCACCTCGCGCCCCGAATGGCGGTTCCGCGCCACCCGCGCGCTGACCGAGCAGGAGCGCACGGCGATGATCGCCATCCAGCCGTATCCGACCCAGGCACCGCAGCCTCTGCACCTGGAGCCCGACGCCTGGCTGACCCAGACCCGCGACATCCAGGAAACCGGCTGGCAGGTGAGCATTCTGGCGCCGCGCATGCTGGTCGATCGCTCGGTGCAGACGGTCATGGCCATCGGCGCCGCCGCCCTGCTGGTAACCATGCTCCTGGCCGGGCTGGTGATGCAGCGCCGGCGTCACTACATGGACCGCATCGAGCTGGAAGCGCGTGGCCGCCAGGAACTGGAAAACCGCGTGGTGGCGCGCACCGCCGACCTGGAGTGGCTCAACACGCGCTTGAAGAACGAGGTGCTGGAACGCGAGCAGGCGCAGCAGGAGCTGGTGCGCGCCCAGGACGAACTGGTCCAGGCCGGCAAGCTGTCGGTGCTCGGCACCATGTCGGCGAGCATCAGCCACGAGCTCAACCAGCCGCTGGCGGCCATTCGCAGCTATGCCGAAAATGCCGAGGTGTTGCTCGATCACCAGCGCACCGAGGACGCCCGTGGCAACCTCAAGCTGATCGGCGAGCTGACCGGGCGCATGGCCTCGATCATCGCGCACCTGCGCGCCTTCGCCCGCCGCGACCGCCATGCGCCGGAAAGCGTGGCCCTGCAACCGGCGCTGGACGATGCCCTGGCGCTGTTGGCCAAGCGTCGCCGGGCGATGGCGGTGGAACTGACCCGCGACCTGCCCGACGCGACCTTGTGGGTGCAGGCCGGTGAAACCCGCCTGCGCCAGGTGCTCGGCAACCTGCTGGCCAACGCCCTCGACGCCCTCACCGAAAAAGCCAATCCGCGACGCCTGTGGCTCAGTGCCGAACAGCGCGATGGCAACGTCTACCTGTACATCCGCGACAACGGCCCGGGCTTCAGTCGCCAAGCCCTGGAACACGCCAAGGAACCGTTCTTCACCACCAAGACCCGGACCCAGGGCCTGGGCCTGGGCCTGGCGATCTGCGAAAGCCTGATGCGCGCCCTGGGCGGCGAGCTGCTGCTGGGCAACCACCCGGAAGGCGGCGCCCTGCTGACCCTGCAACTGCGCGTTGCGCCGCCGGGCGCCAACCTGCAACCCTCGGAGGATTCCTCGGCATGACCGAGCCACTGATCGACAGCCAAATCCAGGTCATCCTGGTCGATGACGATCCGCACCTGCGCCAGGCCCTGAGCCAGACCCTGGACCTGGCCGGCCTCAAGGTCGCCGCCCTGGCCGATGCCCAGGGCCTGGCCGCGCGCCTGCAGCCTGACTGGCCCGGCGTGGTGGTCAGCGATATCCGCATGCCGGGCATCGATGGCCTGCAACTGCTCGAACAACTGCACGGGCTCGATGCCGAACTGCCGGTGCTGCTGATCACCGGCCACGGCGACGTGCCGCTGGCGGTCCAGGCGATGCGCGCCGGTGCCTACGATTTCCTGGAAAAGCCGTTCGCCAGCGATGCCCTGCTCGACAGCGTGCGCCGCGCCCTGGCCCTGCGCCGCCTGGTGCTGGACAACCGCAGCCTGCGCCTGGCCCTGAGCGACCGCCAGCAACTGTCGACCCGGCTGGTCGGCCACTCGGCGCAGATGCAGCGCCTGCGCGAGCAGATCGGCGCCCTGGCCGGCACCCGCGCCGACGTGCTGATCCTCGGCGAGACCGGCGCCGGCAAGGAAGTGGTGGCGCGCGCCCTGCACGACCTGTCGAGCCGTCGCGACGGCCCGTTCGTGGCGATCAACGCCGGGGCCTTGGCCGAATCGGTGGTCGAAAGCGAGCTGTTCGGCCATGAGTCTGGTGCGTTTACCGGTGCGCAGAAACGGCGCATCGGCAAATTCGAGTTCGCCAACGGCGGCACCTTGTTCCTCGACGAGATCGAGAGCATGAGCCTGGATGTGCAGGTCAAGCTGCTGCGCCTGCTGCAAGAGCGCGTGGTCGAGCGCCTGGGCGGCAACCAGTTGATCCCGCTGGATATCCGCGTGATCGCCGCGACCAAGGAGGACTTGCGCCAGTCCGCCGACCAGGGGCGTTTCCGCGCCGACCTGTACTACCGCCTGAACGTCGCGCCGCTGCGCATTCCGGCGCTGCGCGAGCGCGGCGACGACATCCTGGTGCTGTTCCAGCATTTCGCCGATGCCGCCAGCCAGCGCCACGGCCTGGCGCCGCACACCCTGCAACCGGCGCAACGCGCGTTGCTGCTGCGCCACGAGTGGCCCGGCAACGTGCGCGAACTGCAGAACGCCGCCGAGCGCTTCGCCCTGGGCCTGGAGCTGGCCCTGGACGAGCAGGCCAGTGCTGCCAGCCCCAGCGCCGAGCCTCAGCGTGGCGGCACGCTGAGCGAACAGGTCGAGCAGTTCGAGCGCTCGCTCATCGCCGCCGAGCTGAGCCAGCCGCACAGCTCCATGCGCAGCCTGGCCGAGGCCCTGGGCATTCCCCGCAAGACCCTGCACGACAAGCTGCGCAAACATGGCCTGAGCTTCGCCGACGGCAGCGGCGGCCATGACGACCACGAGGAAACGCGCCCATGAGCCGCGACAGCCAGTACCTGCAACAGGTCCTGCACCACGATATTCCGCTGACCGCCGAGATGGGCCTGCAGGTGCTCGACTGGCAGGCGCAGCGCCTGCGCTTGACGCTGCCTTTGGCGCCCAACGTCAACCACAAGAGCACCATGTTCGGCGGCAGTCTCTACTGCGCGGCGGTGCTGGCGGGGTGGGGCTGGTTGCACCTGCGCTTGCGCGAGCTGGGCATCGACGATGGGCATATCGTCATTCAGGAAGGGCAGATCAGTTATCCGTTACCGGTCACCGGCACCGCCGTGGCCTGCTGCGAGGCGCCGCCGGACAAGGACTGGCAGCGTTTCCTGGCGCTGTATCAGCGGCGCGGCCGGGCGCGGCTGACGTTGCAGACCACGGTCGCCAACCAGGGCAGCGAAGCAGCCGCTGTGGTGTTCAGCGGCCAATACGTACTGCATCGCTAGAAAGCAGGTTGCCTCACGGCTCGAGGATCGACCCCAGCAGCGCGTCGCGCCACTCGGCGTCACTGGGCAGCGCCAGGAAGAAGGGATTGAGCAATGACTCGCGCGGCGGGTAGCGAAACGGCTGACCCGCCAGATCGATGACCTCGCCACCGGCCCCTTCGAGCACGCCCTGCGCCGCTGCCGTGTCCCATTGCGAGGTCGGCGCCAGGCGGGGGTAGAAGTCCGCCAGACCCTCGGCGAGCAAGCAAAACTTCAACGAGCTGCCGATGTTCGCCAACGCCAGCTCGCCGACCGACGCGCCCAGCGAGGCCAGCAGCGCCTCCTGTTCGGGGCTGCTGTGGCGACGGCTGGCGACCACGGTGAAACGCGCGTCGGCCGGTGCTGCGGTGCGCACCCGAATCGCCCGGGTCAGTCCGCCCGCCGTGAGATGCCAGGCGCCCAGGTCGCGCCCGCCGAAGTAGCAGCGGCCATTGGTCGGCGTCGCCACCACACCGAACACCACCTCGCCTTTGTCCACCAGGGCGATGTTGACGGTGAACTCCTCGCTGCCGGCGATGAATTCCTTGGTGCCATCCAGCGGATCGACCAGCCACCAGCGCGTCCAGCCTTCGCGCACGGCCAGGGCGATGTCGCAGTCTTCCTCGGACAGCACCGGGATGTGCGGCGCCAGCGCGTGCAGGCCATCGGCGATGATGCGGTGCGCGGCCAGGTCGGCGGCGGTGACCGGTGAATCGTCGGCCTTGTTGCTGACCGCGACCTCGGTGCGCCAGAACGGCAGGATCGCCTCGCCCGCGCGTTGGGCCAGGGCCACCGCTTCGTGCATCAGTTGCAGATCGTTCATGCGCTCAGCAGCCCCCGTTGGATCAGCAGGTCGCGGGTCAGGTACAGCGCCGCCAGGGCGCGCCCCTCGCTGAACTGCGGATGGGTGGCCAGGGCCGAGAGTTCGCGCAGGTTGACCTTGTCCACGCGCATTGGCTCGGGCTCGTCGCCCTCCAGACGTTCCTCGTACAGGTCGCTGGCCAGCACCACCTGGATTTTCTGACTCATGTAGCCAGGCGACAGCGACAGTTCGGTGAGGTGTTCCAACTGACGCGCACCGAAACCCGCTTCTTCCTTGAGCTCGCGGTTGGCGGCGGCCAGCACGTCCTCGCCCGGCTCGATCAGGCCCTTGGGCAAGGACAGCTCGTACTCGTCGGTGCCGCCGCAGTATTCCTCGATCAACAGCGCATGCTCGGCATCGATCAGCGCCACGATCATCACCGCACCATAGCCATTGCCACGACCGACCAGGCGCTCGTAGGTGCGCTCGTTGCCGTTGGAGAAACGCAACTGCACGGCTTCGACCCGGAACAGACGGCTGCTGGCGACGATCTCGCGACTGAGGACGGTGGGTTTCTGGCGCATGGGTGCGGCTCCTTGGCATGAACGGGTTACTATACCGTGGCTTGCCGACCTGACGAGAGTTTCCCATGCCTGTTCTGCCCTGGTCCGCCATCGACACCGTCCTGCTGGACATGGACGGCACCCTGCTCGATCTGCACTACGACAATCGCTTCTGGCTCGACCACCTGCCCCAGCGCTATGCCGAGTTGCACGGCGTGAGCCGGGCGATGGCCGAACTGGAACTGCGCCCGCTGTTCGAGCAGCATGCGGGCACGCTGAATTGGTATTGCCTGGATTTCTGGAGCCGCGAATTGCGCCTGCCGATCCGTGAGCTCAAGCGCGAAATCGCCGACCTGATCGCCCTGCGCCCGGACGCCGACACCTTCCTGGCCGCGCTGCGCCAGGCCGGCAAGCGCGTGGTGATGATCACCAATGCCCACCGCGACTCGCTGTCGCTCAAGCTCGAACGCATCGAGCTGGCGCCCTACTTCGAGCGGATGATCAGCTCCCACGACTACGGCTACCCGAAAGAGAGCCCGCAGTTCTGGGACGCCCTGCGCGCCGACATCGACTTCGAGCCAGCGCGCAGCCTGTTCATCGACGACACCTTGTCGATCCTGCGCAGCGCAGGCCGGTTCGGCGTCGGCCATCTGCTCGCCGTGCGCCAGCCCGACAGCCGCGCAGCAGAGCGCGATACGCAGGAATTCGCTGCAGTCGAGGATTATCGGGCGTTGTTGCAGGGCCTGTGACGGACGCTTCGCGGGCGACCCCGCGAAGACCACCGCGCGCGGCTCAGTCGGGAATGCGCAGCACCTGCCCTGGATAGATCTTGTTCGGGTCCGACAGCATCGGCTTGTTGGCCTCGAAGATCTTCTGGTACTTGTTGCCGTCGCCATACACCCGCTTGGAGATGGCACTGAGCGTATCGCCCTTCTCCACCGTGACGAACCGCGCCGCCTTGTCGGCCGCACCGCTGACGGTGATCTGGTCCTCCACCGAGGCCACACCTTCGATGTTGCCCGCGGCCAGGATGATCTTCTCCTTCTCTTCCTGGCTCGCCACTTCGCCCTTGAGAATGACTTTGTCGCCCTCGACCGAGGCCGTGATGTTCGGATTGCCCAGCCCCACGTTTTGCACGTGCTTCTTCAACTGTTCCTCGGCATTGGCATTGCCAGGGGTCAGCAGATCGATCAACTTCTCGCCGGCTTCCTTCACGAAACTGAACAGGCTCATGACGTGCTCCTTATGTAGATGAGTGCTCGGAACGGTTCAGTCTAGGCGAGGAATTCCCTGGGCGCCTGCTGCGACCAATCGACGCGGCCTATCACGGTATAGAACCTAACGATTAGACGCCGCACAGCCACTGGCACTAGGCTTGTATGCGTATACCAGCCGCCGGTGATCCGTCCCGATGAACAGCAAGCCTCCGGTCTGCGCGGCCTCAACACCCCTGTCCCTGCCCGCCGCCAGCAACACCTACGATTATGTCCAGTTGTCCGACCAGACGGGCGAGCGTACGCCGCTGGCCGAAGAAGTCGCCCTGGCCATCGTCTACAACGGCCTGAACCAGGCGGTGATGCTGGTCAGCCCGACCGACCTGGAAGACTTCGCCGTCGGCTTCAGCATCGGCAGCGGCATCGTCGCCAACCTGGAAGACATCTACGACGTCAAGCTGTCCGGTAGCGGCTCGGCGTTGTACGCCGATGTCGAAATCTCCAGCCGCGCGTTCTGGAACCTCAAGGACCAGCGCCGCCAGTTGGCCGGTACCAGCGGTTGCGGCCTGTGTGGCGTCGAAGCCCTGGAGCAGGCCTTGCCAGCGCTGCAACGCCTGCCCGGCGCGCCGCTGCCGCCGGTGCAGTGGCTGGACGATCTGCGCCGACGCATCGACGCCTTCCAGCCGCTCGGCCAGCACTGTGGCGCGGTGCATGCCGCGCTGTTCATGGACCGCAACGGTGAACTGCTGCTGGGCCGTGAAGACATCGGTCGACACAACGCCCTGGACAAGCTGATCGGCGCCCTGCTGCGCCAGCGCATCGACACCCAGGGCGGCCTGGCCATCGTCACCAGCCGCTGCAGCCTGGAATTGATCCAGAAAGTCCTGCGCGCCGGCATCCAGACCCTGGTCAGTCTTTCTGCGCCCACAGGCCTTGCCCTGCAGTGGGCGCGCCAGCACAACCTCAACCTCATCCATCTGCCCAAACACAGCGCACCGCGGGTGTTCAGCCCCGCGGCGGAGTCGTAAAGCCGTGACCTCCTACGAGAAAGTTCCAGACAACGCCCCTGCTTCCAGCCCTCGCTACAAGCCCTACCACGGCGCCGCCGGTGGTTGGGGCGCGTTGCGCAGCGTGGCCAAGGCCTGGGTCGGCAGCGACAACGCGCTGAAGAACATTCGCGCCCTGCTCAAGACCAACCAGCATGGCGGCTTCGACTGCCCCGGCTGCGCTTGGGGCGATTCGCCGGAAAGCGGCATGGTCAAGTTTTGCGAGAACGGCGCCAAGGCGGTCAACTGGGAAGCCACCAAGCGCCGCGTGGACGCCGCCTTCTTCGCCCGCTACAGCGTCAGCGCACTGCTCGAGCAGAGCGACTACTGGCTGGAGTACCAGGGCCGACTGACCGAGCCGATGGTCTACGAGCCGGCCAGCGACCGTTACCGGCCAATCGACTGGGACGCCGCCTTCGCGCTGATCGCCGAACACCTCAAGGCGCTGGAATCGCCGGATCAGGCCGAGTTCTACACCTCCGGGCGCGCCAGCAACGAGGCCGCCTACCTGTACCAATTGTTCGTGCGCGCCTACGGCACCAACAACTTCCCCGACTGCTCGAACATGTGCCATGAGGCCAGCGGCGTGGCCTTGGGCCAGAGCGTCGGCGTGGGCAAGGGCACCGTCACCTACGACGATTTCGAGCATGCCGACGCGATTTTCGTGCTCGGCCAGAACCCCGGCACCAACCACCCGCGCATGCTCGATCCGCTGCGTGATGCGGTCAAGCGCGGCGCCCAGGTGGTCTGCGTCAACCCGCTCAAGGAGCGTGGCCTGGAGCGCTTCCAGCACCCGCAGCACCCGCTGGAAATGCTGCTCAACAGCGACCGCCCGACCAACACCGCGTTCTTCCGCCCGGCCCTGGGTGGTGACATGGCGCTGCTGCGTGGCATGGCCAAGTTCCTCCTGCAATGGGAACGCGAGGCCCAGGCCAAGGGCGAGCCAGCGATCTTCGACCACGCCTTCATCGCCGAGCATGGCCAGGGCGTGGACGAGTACCTGGCCGTGGTCGAGGCCACGCCGTGGGCGCAGATCGTCGAGCAGTCGGGCCTGACGCTTGACGATATCGAGCTGTCAGCGCGTATGTACTGCAAGGGCAAGCGCGTGATCATGTGCTGGGCCATGGGTATCACCCAGCACCGCCACTCGGTGCCGACCATCCAGGAAATCGTCAACCTGATGCTGCTGCGCGGCAACATCGGCAAGCCTGGCGCTGGCCTGTGCCCGGTGCGTGGCCACAGCAACGTGCAGGGCGACCGCACCATGGGCATCAACGAGCGGCCACCGGTGGCCCTGCTCGATGCCATCGAGCGGCGCTTCAACTTCCCGGTCCCGCGCAGCAACGGCCACAACACGGTCGAGGCGATCCACGCCATGCTCGAAGGTCGGGCCAAGGTGTTCATCGGCCTGGGCGGCAACTTCGCCCAGGCGACGCCCGACACCGAGCGCACCGCCCAGGCGCTGCGCAACTGCGCACTGACCGTGCACATCAGCACCAAGCTCAACCGCAGCCACCTGATCCACGGCCAGCAGGCGCTGATCCTGCCATGCCTGGGGCGCACCGACATCGACATGCAAGGCGAAGGCCCACAAGCGGTGACGGTGGAAGACTCGTTCAGCATGGTTCACCCCTCCAACGGCCAGTTGCGCCCTCTGTCGCGGCAGATGCGTTCCGAGCCTGCGGTGATCGCCGGCATCGCCGCTGCCACGCTGGGCAGCTATCCGGTGGACTGGAACTGGATGGTGGCCGACTACGACCGCATCCGCGACCTGATCGCCGACACCATTCCCGGCTTCACCGATTTCAACCAGCGCCTGCACCAGCCGGGTGGTTTCTACCTGGGCAACAGCGCCGGCGAACGGCAGTGGAAGACCACCACCGGACGCGCCAACTTCAGGGCCAACCTGCTGCCGGACAGCCTGCTCGACGAGCGCGTACGCGCCAGCGGCCAACTGCCGGACCTGATCCTGCAATCGATGCGCTCGCACGATCAGTACAACACCACCATCTATGGCCTGGACGACCGTTATCGCGGCGTGCGCGGCCAGCGCGAGGTGCTGTTCGCCAACGAGGCCGACATCATCCGCCTGGGCTTCAAACCGGGGCAGAAGGTCGACATCGTGTCGCTGTGGGGCGATGAGCACGTGCGCCGTGTGCACGGTTTCACCCTGCTGGCCTTCGATATTCCGGCAGGCCAGGCGGCGGCTTACTACCCTGAGGTGAACCCGCTGGTGCCGCTGGAGAGCATCGGCGACGGCAGCCACACGCCGACGTCGAAGTTCATCGCCATCCGGCTGGAAGCCGCACGCGAAAACGGCCAGATCATTCGCGTGGCCTGACCTGCGCGCTATCGACTGCGGCCGCGCTGTCCTCATGGATCGCGCGGCCGCGTCGTTTCAGAAGCGATTCAGCCGATAGGCTGCCATTTCCGGGCCAGCGGCTTCATCGGCCAGACGGCCCACCCACTCGGCCGTCAGCGCGGCCTGGGTCAGGCCCAGGTGCTGGTGCCCGAAAGCCAGCAACACGCGGCCCGCGCATGCTCGGTCGATCACCGGCAGCGAATCGGGCAGCGAGGGCCGCATGCCCATCCACGGAGTCGCCCCTTCGGCAGACAACTCACGCTGGAACAGGCCTTGGCTCAACCGATGCAGTTGCCAGGCGCGCGGCAGGTTGGGCGGCGCCTGCAATCCGGCGAATTCCACCGTGCCCGCGAGCCGCAGCCCGCCCTCCATGGGCGTCATGATGAAGCGGCGCTCCCAGGACGTGACCGCCACGGGCAAGCGCTGCCGCTCGTTCGGCAACATCAGGTGATAACCGCGTTCGGTGTCCAACGGCACCCGCTGGCCGGTCAATGCCTGCGTCAGGTGGGCCGAATGGGCACCGCAGCAGATCAGTACCTGTCGGGCCGCAATCCTGCCGTGGTCGCCGCTCAACTGGACCTGCTCGGCGTGCACCTGTCCACCTTGGACCTCGGCCTGGACGAAGCGCACGCCGTGGGCCAGGGCCGCGTCGAACAGCGCACGGAGCAGCCGGTACGGATCGACGAAATGTCCGGTGTTCGGGAAGAACAAGCCACCGAGCAGCCTGTCGCTCAACTGCGGCGCCGTCTCGTGCAAGCGCTCGGCCGACCACAGGTCCACCGGCACGCCCTGCGCCTGCATGCGCGTGCGCAGGGCGACCAGGGGTTGCAGCGACTCGGGCCGCTCGTACACCAGCAACGAGCCATCGCCCTGGAACAGCTCGCCCTGCCCGATCGAGGCCAGCAATCGCTGCCACGCCGACAGACTGCCTTCGTTGAGCCGACGCAGGCCGGCCACCGTGCGCTGGTAGGGTGCCGGACGCAGGTTGAGCAACAGCCGGGCGAACCACGGCAGCGCCTTGGGCAGGTATTTCCAGTCCAGGCGCAGCGGGCCCATCGGGTCCAGCAGCATGCCCGGCAGGCGCTTGCAGATCGACCAGTCGGCGATGGGAAACACCTGCTCGCTGGCCAGGTGCCCGGCGTTGCCATACGAGGCCCCCATGCCCGGTGGCTGACGGTCGATCAACATCACCCGGCGACCCTGGCGGGCCAGTTGCAGGGCGCAGGCGACCCCGACGATGCCTGCCCCCACCACCGCGATATCGGTATCCAGCGGCTGATCCATGCTCACGCTTCCCGTCTGCCGTCGAGCAAGCGCCTCAGCCTCAGTGGATTGCCCTGCTGCAACGCCTGGGGGAGCAAGGCATCGGGCACATCCTGATAGCACACCGGCCGCAGGAAGCGCAGGATCGCGGCGCTGCCCACCGAGCTGGTGCGGGCATCGGAGGTGGCCGGGAACGGCCCGCCATGGACCATGGCATCGCAGACTTCCACGCCGGTCGGCCAGCCGTTGACCAGAATCCGCCCGGCCTTGCGCTCCAGCACCGGCAACAGGAGGCGGGCGCTGTCGATATCGGCCGCGTCCAGATGCAGCGTGGCGGTCAACTGCCCTTCCAGCCGCTCGGCCACTTGATGCACTTGCCGATCGTCACGGCACACCACCAGCAACGACGCCGCGCCGAATACCTCGTGCGCGAGCCCAGGGTCGGCCAGAAACGCGTCGGCCTGGGTGACGTACAGCTGGGCCTGGCCCTGATTCGGCCCTTGCCCGGCCAGCCCACTGGCGACGGCCTGCACCTGGGGATGGGCGCGCAACCGGCCGACGCCGGTCTCATAGGCCTGATGGATAGCCGGGGTCAGCATGGTCTGCGCTGCGACTTGACGCAATTGCGCACTGGCCGCGTCGATGAAGCGCTGCACGTCGGGGCCTTGGCGGGCGATGACCAGGCCGGGGTTGGTGCAAAACTGTCCGGCGCCTTGGGTCACGGAGGCGACGAAACCCTGTGCCAGCGCGTCGGTCCGTGCGCCTAATGCCGCTTCGAACAGGAACACCGGATTGATCGAACTCATCTCGGCGTACACCGGGATAGGCTCCGAACGCGCCTGGGCCGCCCGGCACAGGGCGATGCCCGCGGTGCGCGAGCCGGTGAAACCGACCGCCTTGATGCGCGGGTCGCTGACCAGCGCGATGCCCACCTCATGCCCCGCGCCATAGAGCAGCGAAAAGGTGCCCTCCGGCAGCCCGCAATCGCTCACCGCCTGCGCCAGCGCACGGCCCACCAGCTCGCTGGTACCTGGATGGGCGCCGTGGGCCTTGACCACCACCGGGCACCCGGCAGCCAAGGCCGAGGCGGTGTCGCCACCGGCGACCGAGAAGGCCAGGGGGAAGTTGCTGGCGCCGAACACTGCCACCGGACCGAGTGCCACCTGGCGCTGGCGCAGGTCCGGACGCGGCAATGGTTGGCGCTCGGGCAGCGCCGGATCGATCCGCACGTCCAGCCATTCGCCGGCGCGTACCACGCGGGCGAACAGGCGCAGTTGCTGGCAGGTGCGCCCGCGCTCGCCCTGGATGCGCGCCTTGGGCAGGCCGGTTTCGGCGACGGCGCGTTCGACCAGCGCATCGCCCAGCGCTTCGAGGCCATTGGCGATGGCGTCGAGAAACAGCGCCCGTTGCTCGAGCGTGGTTGCCCGATAGGTGTCGAACGCAGCCTCGGCCAGCGCGCAGGCCTGGGCCACCTGCTCGCGGCTGGCGCCGGGATAGGCCGGCTCCAGAGGCTGGGCCGTGGCTGGGTTGATGGCGTGAACGGCAGCGCCGACGCCGGGTGTCGAGGTCTGGCCGAGCAGCAGGTTACCGGTGAGCCTCATGGCGTCTCCTGGGCATTCGATGAAGGGGAAAACGGGCTGCGAGGCAGCCCAGGGCGGGCTCAGGCGAGGTTCTGCTCGGCCGACCAGTTGGCGTACCAGGTGCGGAACAGCGCGTACTGCTGTTCGGCGTAGTGACGCTGGGCGACGCTCAGTTCATCGCTTTCGTTGAAGTGCAGGCTGTACTCGCGGTCGCCGTTGAGCACCATCAGGTGCTTGTAATACAGCACCAGGTCGCAGCCTTCGTCGAACGACGAGAGCACGGCCAACGCCGACTCCAGCTCACGGGCCTGGCGACGGGCACGGGCGTCGCCCTTGGCGGCTGCACGGCTGAGACTGACCAACTGCAGCACCTCGCGTGGCAAGGCATTGCCGATACCGGTGATGGCACCCGTGGCGTTGCAGTTGACGAAGCCATGCACCACCTGGGTGTCGACACCGACCATCAGCGTCACCTGGTCATCCTGGGACGTGATGTGTTCGGCGGCATAACGCAGGTCGGCACCGCCGCCGAACTCCTTGAAGCCGATCAGGTTGGGGAACGCGCGGCGCAGGTCGAAGAACAGCTCGGCGCGGGTGGCGAAGCCGTAGTAAGGACTGTTGTAGATCACCGCCGGCAGCGCCGGTGCGGCCGCCAGAATGGCCGAGAAGTGATGTTTCTGGGCGGTCGGCGAGGCGCCGCGGCTCAGCACCCGGGGAATGACCATCAGGCCAGCGGCGCCGACCTTCGCCGCGTGGGCAGCATGGGAAACCGCCTCGCGGGTGTTCACCGCGCCGGTGCCGACGATGGTGGGAATACCCGCGGCCACCAGACGCGCCACCCCTTCCTGGCGTTCGGCTTCGGTCAGCAGCGGCCAGTCGCCCATGGAGCCGCAGTAGACCACGGCGCTCATGCCCGCCTCGATCAGCGCCTGGCCCTTGCGCACCAGGGCGTCGAAGTCGGGAGTACGGTCGGCAGTGCAGGGGGTCATCAGCGCGGGCATGGTGCCGCTGAAAATGTTGTCGGTCATTGTGATTGCTCCTGAGGCTGTTCAGTGGAAGAAGGAACCGGGGTCAGATGCCCCAGGCGAACGGTTCGTGCTCGTCGATCAGCAGGGTGCTGTCGGCGGTGAGGTAGGCGCGGCCGGTGATGAACGGGCGAATACCCTCGCCATGCGGCTCGTAGCGGCCGTGGAACTGGCTGCCGGTGATGCTGGCCTGGGTCCAGACCTGGCCGGGCTGCAGCTTGCCGTCCGCCGCCAGGCAGGCCAGCTTGGCGCTGGTGCCGGTGCCGCAGGGCGAGCGGTCGTAGGCCTTGCCGGGGCACATCACGAAGTTGCGGCTGTCGGCATGGGGGTCGTCGGCGAACAGCTCGACATGGTCGATGGGCGCGCCCTGCTCGCCGGTGATGCCCTGCGCCTGCAGCGCTTCGAGCATCGTCCAGGTGTAGGCGGTCAACGCCTCGCGGTTGTCCAGTTCCAGACGCTGACCATGCTCGGAAACCAGGAAGAACCAGTTGCCGCCCCAGGCGACGTCGCCGTGCACCACGCCATGCCCCGGCACCGTCACCGCCACCTGGCGGCGATAACGGTAGGACGGCACGTTGCCGACGGTGATGGCACCGTCCTCGTGCAAGGTGGCGCTGACCTGGCCGACCGGCGTGTCGATCCTGTGCAGACCTGTGCCAATCAGGCCCAGGTACTGCAACGAGGCGATCAGGCCGATGGTGCCGTGGCCGCACATGTTCAGGTAGCCGGTGTTGTTGAAGAAGATCACCCCGCAGGTGGCGTCAGGCGATACCGGCGGGCAGTACAGCGCGCCGACCAGCACGTCGTTGCCGCGCGGTTCGAGCAGGCAGGCGCGGCGCCAGTGATCGTGCCGTTCGCGCAACTCGTCGCGCTGCTCGGCCAGGCTGCGCCCGTGCAAGGCGGGAAAGCCTTGCATGACCAGGCGGGTCGGTTCGCCGCCGGTGTGGGAATCGATGACGTGGAGTCGTTTCATGGGCAAGGTCCGTGGCGAAGGTCAGGAGAACGCAGCGGTGGCCGGCGGGCCGGTGACGGTGTCGGCAGCGCTTTCGCTTTCGTCATCGCCCTCCAGGCGCACCAGGGCGGCCGGCACGCCGGTGGCGGCGCCCCAGTAGTAGATTCCCAGCGCACAGATAGCGACGACGACGGTGTCCAGCGGGTGGCCGAGCACCCCCAGGCCGCCGAAGCTGCCCAGCCACGACAGCAGCAAGGTGATCGCGTAGAAGCCAATCAGCCAGGCCGAGGCGCGCACCTGCTGAGCCAGCGACAGGTGCTCGGTGGGGACGAAACGGCGGCACAGCAGGTACAGCACGAACATCGCGATCTGCAGCGTCAGCAGCCAGGACACCGTGCTCCAGCCGGACCAGTAGACGATCAGCGCCGCGATGATGAATGACAGCGGGCCGAGCACCGCCATGCCCTTGACCCGGAACGGGCGTGGCATCTGCGGGGCGCTGCGACGCAGCGCGGCCACGCTCACCGGTGCCACGGCATAGCTGAGCACCAGCGCCGCCGAGACCACGTTGATCAGCGCTTCCCACGACGGGAAAGGCAGGGTCCAGAACACCGACAGCGCGAAGGTCAGCCACAGGGCCGGACGCGGGATGCCGGACTGTGCGTCGATGCGGGTGAAGTAGCGGAAGAAGGTGCCGGTCTGCGCCCAGCCGTAGATCACCCGGGGCGTGGCGTTCATGTAGATGTTGCCGCAGCCGCTGGGCGAGATCACTGCGTCGGCCACCACCAGGTAGGCCAGCCAACCTACGCCCAGGGCCAGGGCGATGTCGCGGTACGGCAGCGCCAGTTCGCGGGTTATCCCGGCCCAGCCGTTGGCCAGCATCTCGGTCGGTACGCTGCCCAGAAAGGCCAATTGCAGCAGGGCGTAGATGGCCGTGGACAGCAGCACCGACAGAATCAGCGCGATGGGGATGGTGCGCTGGGGATTCTTCACTTCGCTGGCCACCGAGATGATCGGGGTCAGGCCCAGGTAGGCGAAGATGATGCCGCCGGCCGACACCGCCATTTCCACACCGGAGAGGCCGAACGGCGCGAATCCCTGGACCTGGAAGTTGGCGGGCTTGAAGAAGGTGAACAGCACGCCGATGACCAGCAGCGGCACGATGAACTTGAACACGCTGATCAGGTTGTTGGCTTTGGCGAAGGTTTTCACGCTGCGGTAATTGAGCCAGAAGAACAGCGCGAGCAAGGCGAACTGCACCAGCCAGCCCAGCACGGTGGGATCGCTGGAAGCGGTCTTGGTCAATCCCGGGAACCAGGCAGCGGCGTACTGGCGTGAGGCGACCACTTCGATGGCGATCAAGCTGGAGAAGGCGATCAGGGTGATGAAGCCCATCAGGTAACCCAGCAGCGGCCCATGGGAGTACACCGGATAACGCACCACGCCGCCCGCCCGTGGCAGGGCGGCGCCCAGCTCGCAATAGACGATGCCCAACAGCAGCACGGCGAAACCACCCAGCAGCCAGGAGAAAATTCCGGCTGGGCCGGCGATGGCCGAGACATGGCTGGCAGCGAACAGCCAGCCGGAGCCGAAAATCGCGCCGAGGCCGATGAACGTGAGGTCCAGCAGGGATAACTGTTTCTTGAATTTGCCTGACATGGTTGCGCCTTGTTGTTGGTTATTGGATAGGCAGGTCTGATGTCACCCGAGGCGGCTAGGCGCCGCGATCGTGCTGAACGCAGGGCGGCGTTGCGCAGTAACAGAGTGAACCGAGCGCGGGCTGGCTTCTTGATGGTTTTCGGCAGATGCGATGACGATATCGGCACAGTCGGCAGAAACGCTGGCGTGCCAGGGCGGGCCGCAGCTAGGCTGTCGATCGCACCTCGACAGGTCTGCGTGCTTCAGGCGAATGCCCGAGCAGGCCGGGTGCGGCCCTTTTCTTCAACCAAGAATCGACCGATGAACGATCTGCCACTGGCCACCCTGTACCAGTCTCTCGAGCAGTCCCGCCCGGCCACCTTGGAGGCCTTGCTGGCGGGCGTGTCGCTGCTGCTGCCGATCCTCGACGCCATCCCCAACGCGGCGATCTTCATCAAGGATCCGGCAGCACGTTATGTGCTGGCCAACAGCACCTTGGTGCAGCGTTGCGGCTTGAGGCGCCTGCAGCCACTGCTGGGCAAGACCAGCGCCGAGGTGTTCCCGGCGCAGTTGGGACCGGGCTATACCGAGCAGGACCGGCGGGTGTTGCAGGAGGGTCGGGTGCTGGAGGACCAGTTGGAGCTGCACCTGTACGGCAGCCGCGAGCCGGGCTGGTGCCTGACCCACAAGCGCCCGCTCTACAATCATCTGGACGAGATCATCGGCCTGGTGGGTATTTCGGTCGACCTGCAGGCCGCTGCCGACCGCCACCCCGCCTACCGACGCCTGGCGGCGGTGGACGAGCATATCCGCAGGCACTTCCATCAGCCGATCAGCCTGCGCGAGCTGACCCGCATCGCTGGGATCTCCGTGGCCCAACTGGAGCGCTACTGCAAACGGGTGTTCCACCTGACGCCGCGGCAGATGATCCACAAGGCGCGATTGGAGCAGGCGCATCGGCTGTTGCTGAGCGACAGGCCGATCACCGAGGTGGCGATGGCCTGCGGCTACACCGATCACAGCGCCTTCAGTCGTCAGTTCAAGCAACTGACCGGCTTCACCCCGCGCCAGTATCGTCAGGCCACCTCGCGCAGCGCAGACGACGCAGTGCCGAATCGGTGCTGAACGAGGCACGCGAAGTAATCTAGGACTGCCGAAAAAGCACAAAGTTTCATACGCAAATCAACAACTTAGAAGATTGTGTACAACTCGTGCCAATCGTCGGATTTTCGTTGCCAGCCCCTCCTTCGAGCGGCAAATTCCGCCTCGTCATCCCTATGAGGCTCTGTTGATGAAGAAGTACTCCTCGATTCTGTTGTTGTCTCTCGGCCTGCTCAGCGGCGCTGCCATGGCCGGCGGTACCACCGAAGCCGGCGTTGGCGGCGCATTGGGCGGGGTACTCGGCTCGGTGGTCGGCCAGTCCATCGGCGGCAACACCGGCTCGGCCATTGGTGCGGGCTTGGGTGGTGCAGCGGGCAGCGCCGTCGGCGCCGACAAACGCCAGCGCGGTGAAGCGGCCATTGGCGGCGCACTGGGCGCAGCGGGCGGTAACGTGGTGGGTCGCCAGTTGGGCGGCAGCACAGGCAGCCTGGTGGGCGCAGCGGCCGGCGGCGGCGCCGGTGGCGCGTTGGGCAACTATATGGGCAATCGCGCCGACCAGGACGATCGCCGCTACCGCCGCGACGACCGTCGTCACTGGGACCACGGCCCTCGTGATCGCCACTACGGCCACCGCAAGCACGGGCGCCACGGTCGGCACTGATACACGCCACGCCCTACGCCTGACACCTAAGGCCTCGCCCTCACCCGGCGAGGTCTTTGCGTTTGGGCAAATGACAGGGCTTAGGGGCCTCCCCGATATGGAGGCCGAGAGTCACTGGATATGATTTCCCATCCGCCATCAGAACACGGGACGCAGGGAATGCGCACGAGCATCGTCGATCCAACATGCCAGCCCGGCCCCGGGAGGCCTTAGGATGACGGACGCCACCTGCACTCCAACGCTGGACCAGGCCTGCTTCGAGCGTATCCGTCAGCGGGTCTGCCAGGCCACGGGCTATCGCCTGGCCGACGAGCGCCGCGCGGTGGTCGCCAGTCGCCTGCAATCGCGCCTGCAACACCACGGCCTGACCAGCTTCGACGCCTATCTCGAGCGCGTCGACGAACAGCCCGCCGAACAGGCGTTGCTGTTGAGCCTGCTGATCGCCCGCGACACCTATTTTTTCCGCGAACACCGCCACTTCGAGCATCTGTTTCGCTGGCTGCAGAGCCTGGATCATCCACCGCGTCTGTGGAGCGCCGCCTGCGCCAGTGGCGAGGAAGCCTGGAGCCTGGCCATGGTGGCCGACCAGAGCGTACCGACCGGCTGGGAAGTCCTGGCCAGCGACTACGACAGTGGCTTGCTGCAACAGGCGGCCCGTGGCCGCTACGACTTGTCCCAGGCACGCTATTTCCCCCCCGGCTGGATGAGCCGCTACTGCCTGTGTGGTGCCGAGCCACCTGCCAGTCGTCTACAGATCGCCTCCGGTCTGCGGGAGCGGGTACGCTTCGAGCACATCAATCTGATCCAGCCATTGCCGGATGGTCTGGGTGAGTTCGACGCGATCCTGCTGCGCAATTTGCTCGCGGGTTTCGACCAGCGATGCAAGGCCGATGTGCTGCTGCGCCTGATGCCCCACCTGCGCCCCGGCGGGCTGCTGATGATCGGTCACAGCGAAAGCATCCACGGCCTGGACCTGCCACTGCGGCCGATACTGCCGTCAGTGTTCGAACGCTTATGATGAACAGCACTGCCGCATCGAACGGCAGACAAGGACTGGTCGCGCTCCCGCGCGGCAGTGCGCTTGTGGATCGAGCAGGCCTGCCGCCCCCCTTCCCTTGCGAAACAGGCCTTGACCCATGCCTTGCCGAATCCTGCTTGCCGACGACTCGCCCCTTTTCCGCGCCGGCCTGCGCGCCCTGCTCGAACAGAAGAAGGAATACGCCGTCGTAGCCGACACCAGCGATGCCATGAGCGCCGTGGCCCTGGCGGAAAAGCTGCGGCCGGAAATCGTCGTGCTGGACATGAACAGCGACACCCTGAACCGCCAGCAAGTGCTGCAAGAGCTGTTCATCCGCGTACCGGGCAGCCGCGTGCTGATGCTGTCGGCGCGCTCGGAGCTGGAGCATGTGATGAACTGCCTGCAGCTCGGCGCACAGGGTTTCCTGCTCAAAAGCGCCACGGTCTGCGAATTCGAACAGGCCTTGCAGACCTTGCGCAGTGGCGGTCAGTACTTGTCATCGACGGTGCTGCCGATGGTCATCGGCCAGGCCCTCAAGCACAACCGCAAGCGCCCGGCCAGCCCCGCACAGGCTCCGCTGACCCCACGCCAACTGGAGATCCTGCGCCTGATCGCGCGGGGCGAAAGCACCCGTTCGATCGCCGACGGCCTGGGCCTGAGCGTCAAGACCGTCGAAGCCCATCGCTCGCAGATCATGCACCGCCTGCAGATCCACGATGTCCCCGGACTGGTGCTGTTCGCCGTCCGCGAGGGCATCATCTGCCTCAACGATTGAGCGACAACCCGGCCAGGATCAATTGCAGGGTTTCGGGCAGCGTTGCAGCACGGCCCGTGGCGCGCTCGACGAACACTTGCACCACTCGGCCCATCGCGCAGGCTTCTGACTCACCCGGACGATACAGTGCCAGACGGAACTCGACGGTGCTGCCACCCAGGCGCGAGACACCCAGCGCCACTTCGAGCACATCGGGGAAGCCTGGCAAGGCGAAGAAATCGGCCGCCGAACTGACCACCAACGCCGCCAGCTCGCCTTCACGCAGGTCGAGTTCGGCCTGCTCGACCAGAAAAGCCTGGATGGCGGTTTCGAACAGGGCATGCACGGTGGAGCCGGCCATGTGGCCGTTGTGATCGTTGTCCTGCGGGCGGGTGAGGATGGGGTGGAAATGCGAGAAGGCACTGCGCTGGATGGACTCGGTCATGGGGTATCCAAAGCGGGTGGCGGGAAAACAAGCTTCCCACATTTGCCCGAAGACACTCCAGAGGCACGCGCAGCGCCCTCGCCAGTCACAAAAAAGCCGCCCCGAGGGGCGGCTCTTCGTCGCGTGGAACGCGCTTACAGCTGCGGACCGGCCGCCTTGATGGCTTCAGAGACGTCGAACTTCTTGAAGTTCTCGGTGAACAGCTTGGCCAGGCCTTTGGCGGCCTCGTCGTAGGCGGCCGGGTCAGCCCAGGTGTTGCGTGGGTTGAGCAGTTCGGTGTCGACGCCCGGGACGGCCTTCGGCACGTCCAGGTTGATGATGTCCAGGTGCTCGGTTTCGGCACCGATCAGCGCGCCGCTCTGGATCGCAGCGATCACGGCACGGGTAGTCGGGATGCTGAAGCGCTTGCCAACGCCATAGCCACCGCCAGTCCAACCGGTGTTGACCAGGTAGACCTTGGAGCCGAAGCCTTTGATACGCTTGATCAGCAGCTCGGCGTACTCACCCGCCGGACGCGGGAAGAACGGCGCGCCGAAGCAGGTGGAGAAGGTCGACTTGATGCCGCTGCCCGAGCCCATTTCGGTGGAACCGACCAGGGCGGTGTAGCCGGACAGGAAGTGATAGGCCGCCTGCTCGTTGTTCAGGATCGACACAGGCGGCAGCACGCCGGTCAGGTCGCAGGTCAGGAAGATGACGGCATTCGGCTCGCCGCCCAGGTTCTTTTCGGAACGCTTGGCGACGTGCTCCAGTGGGTAGGCGGCGCGGCTGTTCTGGGTCAGGCTGACGTTGGCGTAGTCGGCATGGCCGGCTTCGTCGATGACCACGTTTTCCAGCACTGCGCCATGCTTGATGGCTTTCCAGATGACCGGCTCGTTCTTCTCGGACAAGTCGATGCACTTGGCGTAGCAGCCGCCTTCGATATTGAAAACGACGCCCTCGCCCCAGCCGTGCTCGTCGTCACCGATCAGGTAACGGCTTTCGTCGGCCGACAGGGTGGTCTTGCCGGTGCCGGACAGGCCGAAGAACAGGGTCACGTCGCCTGCCTCGCCAATGTTGGCGGCGCAGTGCATAGGCAGTACGTCAGCAGCCGGCAGCAGGAAGTTCTGCACCGAGAACATGGCCTTCTTCATTTCGCCGGCGTAGCGCATGCCGGCGATCAGCACCTTCTTCTGGGCGAAGTTGAGGATGACGCAGCCATCGGAGTTGGTGCCGTCACGCTCGGGCACGCACTCGAAATTGGCGACGTTCAGCACCTGCCACTGGTCGCGACCGGCCGGGTTGAACTGGCCGTCTTCCGGGCTGATGAACAGGCAGCGGCCGAACAGGTTCTGCCAGGCGGTCTGGGTGGTCATCTTGACCGGCAGGTAGTGCTCTTGGGCAGCACCGACGTGCACGTAGGAAACGAAGTGTTCCTGAGCGTTGTTGAACGCCTCGACGCGGTCCCACAGGGCATCGAACTTGTCGGCCGGGAACTTGCGGTTGATAGGGCCCCAGGCAATGGCGGCAGAGGTGCTCGGCTCATCGACGATGAAGCGGTCAGCGGGCGAACGACCGGTGCGGTGACCGGTTTCCACGACCAGTGCGCCAGTATCGGCCAGCACGCCTTCCTTGCGAGACAGCGCTTGTTTCACCAGCTCGTCGACGCTCAGGTCGGTGTACACGGTGTTGTTGGCTTGCGTCATGAGATACCCCATCCGGCCCGAGGCCGAGTGCTCCAAACGTTTTGTAGTGGTCTGTTTCAAACTACTACAGCGAAAAAAGTGGCCGGATTATGCCAGAAACGCCCAAAAAAAGTAGGCCCCTCCTGTCGTATCTGCGCTTTTGCGCAGTTAGACAGGAGAATCTCCTGTGATGAAGCGTTTCAGTGGAGAGTTTCTGATGCCCCGTCCGTGCCACCGCCAGCGAACAATTGCGCTACATCGGTTGCATCGAAGAGATAGCGCTCGTTGCAGAACTGGCAATCGATTTCCACCGTGCCGCCACATTCCTCGACCAGCGCCTTGGCATCGGCCTCGCCGAGGCTGACCAAGGCATTGCCGGAGCGCTCTCGGGAGCAACTGCAACTGAAGCGCAGTGGCTCGACATCGAACAGGCGCACAGCGTCCTCGTGATAGAGGCGATGCAGCAAGGTTTCGTTGTCCAGCGCCCACTCCTGGGCCTTGAGGGTACTGGCCAGGGCCACTACATGCTGCCAGCTCTCGTCACGCGCTTCGTCATCGGGCTGGCGATCGCGCGGCAACTGCTGCAACAACAGGCCACGGGCCTTGCCGGCGGAGGCATCGAGCCAGAAGCGGGTGTTCAACTGCTGGGACTGCACGAAGTAGTTGGTGAAGCACTCGGACAGGTTCGCGCCATCCAGGTCGACGGTGCCCTGGTAGCGCTGGCCTTTGATCGGGTCGATGGTCAGCGTGAGGTGACCGTCGGGCATCAGCTCGGCGAGGCCGGCCTCGTCGGCGATCTGGTCGGCCTCGTAGCGGGCCATGCCGCGGATGTCGCGCTCGCCCGAGCACTCGACCATGAGCAGCGGGATGGGCCCTTGCGAGCGCGCCTGGAGAATCAGCAAGCCGTCGAACTTGAGTGCACCGACCAGGAGCGAGGTGGCGGCCATCAGTTCACCCAGCAGCGTGGCGACCGGCTGCGGATAGGGATGGCGCGCCAGCACTTCGCCGTAGCTGTGGTCGAGGGAGACCCATTCGCCACGTACGTCGCGGTCTTCGAAAAGGAAGCGTTGGGTGAAATCGGTGTCAGGTAAATCGCTCATGGTTTCCCGGCTATCTGAATATTCTGAAAAGGATGACAAAATGATTGCAAGAGCCTACAAAGGCCCGTCGAAAGCGCCCACAAGGCGCTGAACTCAAGCTGGCGATCGAGGTATTTTATGGATAATCGGCCACTGTTCCAACCAAGGTGGTCCTGGGGACCGCTGGCATTCTGCACCCTGCTGCCTATTGCACTACTGTGTTTCTGGTTGTGGCCGTTTGGCCAGATCCTGTTTCTGACTTTCGACGAGTGGCTGTTCCGCAGCCTCAACACGCCATTGGCCGACAACGCCGTCTGGCGCTGGATCTGGACCGTGGGCAGCCTGCGGCCCTTCGATATCGTCGTCGGCCTGATCCTGCTCGCCTTGCTGATCAAGGGCGACTGGGTGTTCAAGGCCGTTCAGGTTCGCCAGGCATTCTTCGGCTTTTTCGTCAGCCTGCTGCTGTTAGTGGTGGTGCGCGCGCTGTTTTCCAAGTGGGTCGATGCATCCGGTTGGCAGCATGACAGCCCGTCGATCGTGTTCGACGACGCCGTGCGCCTGAGCCAGTACTACCCGCACCTGGAAGAGCACTGGGAACTGAAAGACCGGTCGAGCAAGAGCTTCCCAGGCGATCACGCCTCGGTGTTGCTGCTCTGGGCACTGTTCATGAGCCTGTTCAGCCGGCGCCTAGTCCAAGCCCTGGCGATCTGGGCCCTGGCCACGCTGTTCATGCTGCCACGGCTGGTGGCCGGCGCGCACTGGGGCCAGGACGACTACGTCGGCGGGCTGGGCATGGCCGTGCTGGCACTGGGCTGGACCGTGCACACGCCGCTAGCGGCCAAGGCCAGCGCGGCGCTGGTGCGCTGGACCGCGCCGCTGTTCCGACTGCTGGGCAAGCTGCCGCTGATTGGACGCATGAGCGTGATTCGCGGCGCCTGAACCGCGTGTTGTCGGTCAACCGCGCCGAGCCAACGGCGCGGCTGACCGCACAGTTGAAATCGCCTAGTCGAAACTGCCCTGCAACTGATGAATCTGTCGGCGCTGTTTCTTGTTCGGCCGTCCATCGGTGGTCATCCCCACCGCGCCCGCCTTGCGCAGCTCGGCCGCCTGCTGACGACGCTGCAGGCTCTCGGCGGTTTCCTCGTAAAGGGTCTGCGCCTCAGGCGCGCCGCGCCGTACCAGCGACAACGCCTTGACCACCACGGTCTTTTCATCGAATCCGGTGCGCAGCACGAATTCATCGCCCACCCGAGGTTCCTTGCCCGGCTTGCAACGCTCGCCGCGACAGTGCACCTTGCCACTTTCGATGGCCGCCTTGGCCAGCGCGCGGGTCTTGTAGAAGCGCGCCGCCCACAACCACTTGTCCAGGCGTACCTTGTCGTCTTCTTCCGACTTTTGTGCCATCTCTGTACCTCGAATTCTGTCTTTAACCGAACTGTACTACCGTAGCTGTCGGATGCAAAAAGTCCGTGTGATGCTTACAGTTCACCACCTCGTTCGCAGGCTGTGCTAATTGAAAACATTTGATCATCTGACAGTGATTGGCCTGCGCGAATGGATCGCCTTGCCCAACCTCGGCCTGGCAGGCCTGCGCGCCAAGATCGACACCGGCGCCAGCACCTCGAGCCTGCATGCCACCGACATCGAGCCGTTCGAACGCGATGGCCAACCCTGGGTGCGCTTCACCGCGCACCTGGGCTCGGTGGTGCAACTGCGCCACCGCCGCTGCGAGGCGCCATTGGTGACCATGAAGACCATCAAGAGCTCCAACGGCCACGCCCAGACCCGCTATGTGATCCGCACGCCGCTGGCATTGGGCGATCGGGTATGGGAGGTGGAGTTCACCCTAGCCTGTCGCAAGAGCATGCGCTACCGACTGTTGCTGGGATCGAAGGCGCTGGTACACGGTCAACTGGTAGTGAACCCGGGCCTCAAGTACGTCCAGGACAAACCGGCCTTCGTGGCCACCCTCCCCCCTGTCACAGGTGCTGCATGAAGATCGCCGTGCTTTCGCGTAATCCGCGTCTGTATTCCACCCGCCGGCTGGTCGAAGCCGGCATCCAGCGCGGTCACGAGATGGTCGTGATCGACACCTTGCGCGCCTACATGAACATCGCCAGCCACAAGCCGCAGATCCACTACCGTGGCAAGCCGCTGGAGGGCTTCGATGCGGTGATCCCGCGCATCGGCGCCTCGGTCACGTTCTACGGCTGCGCCGTGTTGCGCCAGTTCGAGATGATGGGGGTCTATCCGCTCAACGAGTCGGTGGCCATCGCCCGCTCGCGGGACAAGCTGCGCTCGCTGCAGTTGCTGTCACGGCGCGGCATCGGCCTGCCGGTCACCGGCTTTGCCCACTCGCCTGACGACATTCCCGACCTGATCCAGATGGTCAACGGCGCCCCGCTGGTGATCAAGGTGCTCGAAGGCACACAGGGCATCGGCGTGGTGCTGTGCGAGACCACCAAGGCTGCCGAGTCGGTGATCGAGGCGTTCATGGGTCTCAAGCAGAACATCATGGTCCAGGAGTACATCAAGGAAGCCGGCGGCGCCGACATTCGCTGCTTCGTGGTGGGCGACAAGGTGATCGCCTCGATGAAGCGTCAGGCCAAGCCAGGGGAGTTCCGCTCCAACCTGCACCGAGGCGGCGTGGCCAGCCTGATCAAGATCACCCCCGAAGAGCGCATGACCGCAATACGCGCGGCCAAGGTCATGGGCCTGAGCGTGGCGGGTGTGGATATTCTGCGTTCCAACCACGGACCGCTGGTGATGGAGGTGAACTCGTCACCGGGTCTGGAAGGCATCGAGGTCACCACCAGCAAGGATGTGGCCGGGATGATCATCGAGCATCTGGAGAAACATGGCGGGCCGAATCAGACCCGCACCAAGGGCAAGGGCTGATCCACAGGGTTCGCGGCGCAGGCCGCGAACCCGGCTCACACCGCGTTGCGCGGCAACAACAGACCCAGCGGCAGGCGCACGCGGGCCTCGATACCCCCGCCGGAGCGGTTGCGCAACTCCACATTGCCGCCATGCTGCGCCGCAATACGCTTGACGATCGCCAGCCCCAGGCCCGTCCCCTTGCCACCGCGTGCGCGATCGCCACGGATGAACGGGTTGAAGATGGTTTCCAGCTCGGACTCTTCGATACCGGCGCCGCGGTCCAGCACACTGAGCACCACATAGGGCGCGCTCTGGTCGCCCGACACGTAAGCCGCCACTTCCACACCCTGCCCGGCGTGGTGCAGGGCATTGCCGATCAGGTTGCCGAGCATGCGCTTGAGCGAGACGCGCCGCAGCGGGAACGGCGGGATCGGCTCCAGGCACAGCCGCACCCGCTCCTCAGGCTGGTTGTAGGGTGCGACCACTTCGCGGATCAAGTGCTCCAGGTCGACTTCCTCGACCGGCTCGTCGCGGCCGTCGCGGATGAACGCCAGGAACTGGTCGAGGATGGCGTCCATGTCTTCGATGTCGCGCACCATGTCCTCGCTCAACTCGCTCTCGTTGCCCATCAGCGACAGCGACAGGCGCAACCGGGTCAGCGGCGTGCGCAGGTCATGGGAGACCCCGGCCAGCATCAGCTCGCGCTCGCGCCCGGCCTGCTCGACGTCCTCGGCCATCTGATTGAAGGCACGGTACACCTCGGTCATCTCGCTGGGCGTATCGCTGATGGGCAGGCGCACGCTGCGGCCCTGGCCCAACTGGCGGGCGGCGAACACCAGGCGCTTGAGCGGCTGGTTGAGCTGGCGCACGAAGATCCAGGCCGACGCCGTGGACAGCAGGCCGATCGCCAGGAACCAGCCGAGCACGTTCCAGATTTTCTGGCCCCGCAGCGGGTGCGGGTACAGCGGCACCTTCAGCCAGCCCGGGCCCAGGCTCGGCGCGTTGACCCACAGTGCGGGCGGGGCATGCACACGCAGGCGCACTTCGGTGTCCTCGCCCAGCTCGGCCTGCATCTGCCGCTGGTAGATCTCGCTGTAAGGCCAATGCTGTTCGCCTTCGGGCACGCCCGCGCCGGTGACCCGGATCAGCCCGGCCGCTTCGGCGATCTGGTCGCGGTTTTCCTCGTCTGCCGCCCAGTAGGCGCGCAGGGTGAGGGCCACGCCGTGGCTGTACTGGCGATCGACCAGCACGTCCTCGTTCATCAATAGATAAACCAGGGTCAGGGCCTTGGAGAACAGCACGACGATCAGCACCAGCCACAAGGTGCGGGCGAAGAAGCTTTGCGGAAACCAGAGGGGCGTTTTCATCAGGAGCACTGCTGCGAAGCGGGAACAGGAAGGCCGGCGACCATAGACGAAAACAGGGCGACCCTTGCGGGTCGCCCTGCCGCGTCATGGCAGAGGCTCATTTGCCGGCATTTCCATCCGGCACGAAGACGTAGCCCACACCCCATACCGTCTGGATGTAACGGGGTTTGGACGGGTCGGGCTCGATCATCCGGCGCAGGCGCGAGATCTGCACGTCGATGGAGCGCTCCAGCGCGTCCCACTCGCGGCCACGGGCGAGGTTCATCAGCTTGTCGCGGGTCAGCGGCTCGCGGGCGTGCATGACCAGCGCCTTGAGCACGGCGAACTCGCCGGTGGTGAGCATGTGCACTTCGTCGCCACGGGTGAGCTCGCGCGTGGCCAGCGACAAGGCGTAGTCGCCGAAGGTCACGACCTCGTCCTCGCTGCCCGGCGCCCCGGGCACGCTCGGCGCCTGACGGCGCAGCACCGCCTTGACCCGCGCCACCAGCTCGTCAGGGTTGAAGGGCTTGGCCAGGTAGTCGTCGGCGCCCAGTTCCAGGCCTTTGATGCGGCTGAGCTCATCGCCCTTGGCGGTGAGCATGATGATCGGAATCTGGTTGTTCGCCGCGCGCAGGCGGCGGCAGGCGGAGAGGCCGTCCTCGCCAGGGAGCATGAGGTCGAGCACCACCAGGTTGAAGACTTCACGGGCCAGCAGGCGGTCCATCTGCTCGACGTTGGGCACGGCACGGGCGCGGAAGCCCTTGCTGGTGAAGAAACGCTCCAGCAGGCTGCTCAGCCCCGGATCGTCGTCCACGATGAGAATCTTTTCGCCTTCAGCATTGTTTGCGGTGCTGGTCATCAATAACTCCTCTGAGATCGCCGCGCATTATGGCGTAGCCATTGCAACGCGTGCCGTGTGCATTGTTAGCAGATTTTTCCCCCGGCGCCACTTCCCCGCCCCGCGCATGGCCCAGCGCTATCACCGCAAGCCGGACGCGATCGGTATAATGCGCCGCTTTCATCCAGCGCCGTCGGGCTCCAAGTGCCGCCGCGGCCTCATGCATTCACATTTGTCAGGTGGTTCTCATGGACAGCATCAACAGCCGTATCGCCGAGGAACTGGGCGTACGCCCACAACAGGTGGAAGCGGCCGTAGGCCTGTTGGACGAAGGCTCGACCGTGCCCTTCATCGCCCGTTACCGCAAGGAAGTGACCGGCAGCCTGGACGACACGCAACTGCGCCACCTGGAAGAGCGTCTGCGTTACCTGCGCGAACTCGACGAGCGCCGCGCCAGCATCCTTTCCAGTATCCAGGAACAGGGCAAGCTCACTCCCGAACTGTCCCGCGAGATCGCCCTGGCCGACACCAAGACCCGCCTCGAAGACCTGTACCTGCCGTACAAGCAGAAGCGCCGCACCAAGGGCCAGATCGCCCTGGAAGCCGGCCTCGGCGAGCTGGCCGACAGCCTGTTCGACGACCCGCAACTGAATCCGGAAGAACACGCAGCACGCTTCGTCGATGCCGACAAGGGCGTGGCCGACGTCAAGGCCGCGCTGGAAGGTGCCAAGTACATCCTCATGGAGCGCTTCGCCGAAGATGCCGCCCTGCTCGACAAGCTGCGTGGTTTCCTCAAGCACGAAGCGGTGCTCACCGCACGCGTGGTGCCGGGCAAGGAAGAAGAAGGCGCCAAGTTCCGCGACTACTTCGCCCATGACGAACTGCTGCGCAACGCCCCGTCGCACCGCGCCCTGGCAATCTTCCGTGGCCGCAACGAGGGCGTGCTGAGCGCCTCGCTGAAGGTCGGCGAGGAACTGCCGGGCACCCTGCACCCTTGCGAGGTGATGATCGGCCAGCACGTGGGTGTCGAGAACCGCGGTCGTCCGGCCGACAAATGGCTCGGCGAGGTGGTGCGCTGGACCTGGAAGGTCAAGCTCTACACCCACCTGGAGACCGACCTGTTCGGCGAGTTGCGCGACAACGCCGAGGGCGAGGCGATCAACGTCTTCGCCCACAACCTGCACGACCTGCTGCTGGCCGCCCCGGCCGGGCCGCGCGCCACCCTGGGCTTCGACCCGGGCCTGCGCACCGGCTGCAAGATCGCCGTGGTCGATGCCACCGGCAAGCTGCTGGACTACACCACCGTGTACCCGCACGCCCCGAAGAACGAGTGGGACCGCACCCTGTCGATCATGGCCGCGCTGTGCGCCAAGCACTCGGTGGAGCTGATCGCCATCGGCAACGGCACCGCCAGCCGCGAGAGCGACAAGCTGGTGGCCGAGCTGGTCAAGAAATACCCGGCGCTGAAGATCACCAAGGTCATGGTGTCCGAAGCCGGCGCCTCGGTGTATTCGGCCTCCGAGCTGGCCGCCCGTGAATTCCCTGACCTGGACGTGTCGATCCGTGGCGCCGTGTCGATCGCCCGCCGCCTGCAAGACCCGCTGGCCGAGCTGGTGAAGATCGATCCTAAATCCATCGGGGTCGGCCAGTACCAGCACGATGTGTCGCAGGTGAAACTGGCGCGCGGCCTGGATGCGGTGGTCGAGGACTGCGTGAACGCCGTCGGCGTGGACGTCAATACCGCCTCGGTGGCGCTGCTCACGCGCATCTCCGGCCTCAATGCCACCCTGGCGCAGAACATCGTCGCGCACCGCGATGCCAACGGTCCGTTCGCCACCCGCGCGGCATTGAAGAAAGTCAGCCGCCTCGGCGAGAAGACCTTCGAACAGGCCGCCGGCTTCCTGCGCGTGATGAACGGCGACAACCCGCTGGATGCCTCGGCGGTGCACCCGGAAGCTTATCCACTGGTGCAGCGCATCGCCGCCGGCACCGACCGCGACATCCGTTCGTTGATCGGCGACAGCAGCTTCCTCAAGCGCCTGGACCCGAAGACCTTCACCGACGAGACCTTCGGCCTGCCCACCGTCACCGACATTCTCCAGGAGCTCGACAAGCCCGGCCGCGACCCGCGCCCGGAGTTCAAGACCGCCACCTTCCAGGACGGCGTCGAAGACCTCAAGGACCTGGAGCCGGGCATGATCCTCGAAGGCGTGGTGACCAACGTCACCAACTTCGGCGCGTTCGTCGACATCGGCGTGCACCAGGACGGCCTGGTGCACATCTCGGCGCTGTCGGAGAAGTTCGTCAAAGACCCGCGCGAGGCGGTCAAGGCGGGCGATGTGGTCAAGGTCAAGGTGATGGAAGTGGATATCCCGCGCAAACGCGTCGGCCTGTCCATGCGCATGGGCGATACCCCAGGCGAGAAAGTCGAAGGCCAGCGTGGCGGCGCACGCGGCAAGGGCGACAAGAGCGGCAACCGCCCGCAGCAGGCCCCGCGCCCGCGTGAAACCGTCAGCGCAGCGCCAGCGAACAACGCCATGGCGGCGCTGTTCGCCAATGCCAAGCAGTTGAAGAAGAAATGATGGAAGTGCCTCGGGAATACGTCGAGAGCGCCTTCAGCCAACTGCTGGGCTGCCGTCTGCAGCACCTGGAAACGGGTGTGGCGACGGTGGCCCTGGCGCTGACGCCACCGCTGCGCAACCGCGGCCAGAAGCTGCACGGCGGGGCGATCTTCAGCCTGGTCGACATCGCCATGGGCCTGGCCTGCTCGGCCAGCCATGGCTTCGACCAGCAGAGCGTCACCCTCGAGTGCAAGATCAACTACCTGCGCGCCGTCAGCGACGGCGAGGTGCTGTGCACGGCCAGGGTGATCCATGCCGGGCGCCGCACCCTGGTGGTCGACGCCGACGTCACCCAGGGCGACAAGCGAGTGGCCAAGGCGCAGGGAACCTTCGTGGTTCTCTAGCTCACCAAAGGGTAACTGCGGTATGTTGCTGGCATCGAGCCATTGGGGTCGCTTGCCAGCCCTTCGCGCCTACGGCGCGCAGGGCCCACGCAAAGCCCCGGTTGCATCACCGGAACCGCGTAAACCAGGCGACAACGCCAGTTCCTTTGTACCTACCCTTGTAGACCGTCATCCCTACCCCCATATCGGGGCGACCGACGCGTGAAGGAATACACCTTGAGCGACCTCCTCAATCGCCGCCTGAGCTTGCTCGGCAACCACCTCCCCCTGCTCAAGCAGTGCCTGCACGGCATCGAGCGCGAGTGCCTGCGGGTGACCGCCGAAGGCCGTCTGGCCCAGACCCCGCATCCCGAAGCCCTGGGTTCGGCGCTGACCAACGAGCAGATCACCACCGATTATTCCGAGTCGCTGCTGGAGTTCATCACTCCGGCGCTGGCCGACCCGGCCGAGGTGCTCGACAACCTCGAGCAGGTCCACCGTTTCGTCTACACCCAACTGGGCGACGAGTACCTGTGGAGCCCATCGATGCCCTGCGCGCTGCCGGCCGAGGAAGACATTCCGATCGCCGAGTACGGCACCTCCAACATCGGCAAGCTCAAGCACGTGTACCGCAAGGGCCTGGCCCTGCGCTACGGCCGCACCATGCAGTGCATCGCCGGCATTCACTACAATTTCTCGCTGCCCGAAGCGCTCTGGCCCCTGCTGCGCCAGGACGAGGCCAGCGCCGAAAGCGACCGCGACTACCAATCGGCCGCCTACATCGCCCTGATCCGCAACTTCCGGCGCTACAGCTGGCTGCTGATGTACCTGTTCGGCGCTTCGCCGGCCCTGGACAAAGGCTTCCTGCGTGGCCGTGCGCACCAGCTCGAAGAGCTGGACGGCGAGACCCTGTACCTGCCTTACGCCACCAGCCTGCGCATGAGCGACCTGGGTTATCAGAGCAACGCCCAGGCCGGCCTGACGCCGTGCTACAACAACCTGGCCAGCTACACCGACAGCCTGCGCAAGGCCGTCGGCACGCCCTACCCGCCCTATGTCGAGGTCGGCACCCATGTCGACGGCGAATGGGTGCAGTTGAACACCAACATCCTGCAGATCGAGAACGAGTACTACTCGAACATCCGCCCCAAGCGCGTCACCTACACCGGCGAGCGGCCGATCCAGGCCCTGACTGCGCGTGGCGTGCAGTACGTGGAAGTGCGCTGCCTGGACATCAACCCGTTCCTGCCGGTGGGCATCGACCTCACCGAAGCGCGCTTTCTCGACGCTTTCCTGCTGTTCTGCGCCCTCGACGAGAGCCCGCAACTGGAGAACGGCGAATGCAACCAGTGCTCCGGCAACTTCCTCAGCGTGGTCAAGGAAGGTCGCCGACCGGGTCTGGAACTGCAGCGTGACGGCCAGCCGATCACGCTCAAGGCGTGGGCCAGCGAGCTGCTCGGCCGTATCGGGCAACTGGCCGAACTGCTCGACCGCGCCCACGGCAGCGACGAGCACGCCACAGCCCTGGCCGAGCAGCAGGCCAAGGTCGACGACCCGGAGCTCACTCCGTCCGCCCAAGTACTGGCACGCATGACCGAGCACGACGAGACCTTCGTCAAGTTCGCCCTGCGCCAGAGCCAATTGCACGCCGACAACTTCCGCCAGCAGCCGCTGCCAGCCGAACGCCAGCAGGCGTTCGAAACCCTGGCGCGCGATTCGCTGGCCGAGCAGTCGCGCCTGGAGCAGCAGGAAGTGGGTGACTTCGACCTGTTCGTCGGCGCCTACCAGGCCAGCATCCTGGCCATCAGCAACTGATGAGCCGCGCCGCCGTCGCCCGCAAACCGCGCGCCAGCAGTCAGGCGAGGATCGCCACGATCCTCGCCGCGGCGCGCGAACTGCTGACCGACGGCGGCGTCGGCGCGCTCTCGATCTACAGCGTGGCCGAGCGGGCACAGATCCCGCCCTCGTCGGTGTATCACTTCTTCGCCAGCGTGCCTGCGTTGCTCGAAGCCCTGACCGCCGATGTGCACCGGGCCTTTCGCGAGGCCCTGAACGCCCCCATCGACAGCCGAGGGTTCACCACCTGGCATGAACTGTCCCGCTTGGTCGAGCAGCGCATGCTCGCCATCTATCACGAGGACGCCGCCGCGCGGCAGTTGATCCTGGCGCAGCATGGACTGAGCGAAGTGGTGCAGGCCGACCGGCAGCACGACATGGAGCTGGGCAAGCTGATGCACAAGGTGTTCGACCAGCATTTCCACCTGCCGGTGATGCCGACGGATGTCGATGTGTTCGCCTTGGCGATGGAGTTGAGTGATCGGGTGTACGCGCGTTCGGTGCAGTTGCACGAAGCGATCACCCCGCGCATGGCCGAGGAAGCCCAGCGGGTGTTCGAGGCGTATCTGGGGCTTTACCTGCCCCCGTTTCTGGCCAAGCGTATCTTCTGAGTACTGGGGCCGCATCGCGGCCCCTGATACCCGCATCACAGCTTGGCGATGGACACCTCGGTCGATTTCACGAAGGCGATCACCTCGCTGCCGACCTGCAGTTCCAACTCCTTGACCGAACGCGTGGTGATCACCGAAGTGACGATACCGGAGGCGGTCTGCACGTCGATTTCCGACAAGACCGGACCTTCGAGGATTTCTTTCACGGTGCCCTTGAACTGGTTGCGTACGTTGATCGCTTTGATGGTCATGGGATGCTTCCTTCTCTTTGGCTTCGGGGGTTCAGTGAGCCCAACGCAATTGCGTGGGCAGAGGGGCAACAGGTTCCGGTGCCGGCGGGGTGCCGGGTACCGAAAGGACACGGTCGAGCACTGCGCTTTCCAGCAAGGCCAGGCGCTGGGAACCTCGCGCCCGGGGCCTTGCCAGGTCGACGGCGAGGTCCAGACCGACCTCACCGTCCTCGATCAGGATCACCCGGTCGGCCACGGCGACGGCCTCGCTGACGTCGTGGGTGACCAGCAGCACGGTAAAGCCGTGCTCACGCCAGAGGCGCTCGATCAGTTGCTGCATCTCGATCCGGGTCAGGGCATCCAGCGCACCCAGTGGCTCGTCGAGCAGCAGCAGACGCGGTTGATGGATCAGCGCCCTGGCCAAGGCCACGCGCTGCTTCTGTCCGCCAGACAATGCGGCGGGCCATTCATGGGCACGGTCCGCCAGACCGACCTCCGCCAGCGCTTGCAATGCCCGCGGGCGCCAGTCGCCCTTGAGGCCAAGGCCGACGTTGTCGATGACCTTCTTCCACGGCAGCAGCCGGGCGTCCTGGAACATCAGGCGAGTTTCTTCGCGCGCTTGCTCCAGCGGCGCCGCGCCGGCCAGCAGGTCACCGGCACTGGGTTGATCGAGGCCGGCCAGCAAGCGCAGCAGGGTGCTCTTGCCGCAGCCCGAGCGCCCGACGATGGCAACGAACTGGCCGGCCGGGATGTGCAGGTCGATGCCCCGCAGCACCTCACGCTGACCGAATGCCTTGCGCAGGCCCCGGGCCGCCAACGGAATACCGCGCAACAGGTGCGGCGGTTGCTTCTCGAGCACGCTCATGCGCCCTCCTTCCTGGCCACTTGGTAAGCGGGATGCCAGCGCAGCCAGACCCGTTCCAACCCACGTGCAGCCAGGTCGGCGAGCTTGCCGAGCACGGCGTACAGGACGATGGCCAGCACCACCACGTCGGTTTGCAGAAACTCTCGGGCATTCATCGCCAGGTAGCCGATGCCAGCGTTGGCCGAAATGGTTTCGGCGACGATCAGGGTCAGCCACATGAACCCCAGGGCGAAGCGCACGCCGACCAGGATCGACGGCAGCGCGCCGGGCAGGATGACCTGACGGAACAGGGCGAAGCCCGACAGCCCGTAGCTGCGCGCCATCTCCACCAGGGCCGGGTCGACGTTGCGGATGCCGTGGTAGGTGTTGAGGTAGATCGGGAACAAGGTGCCCAGGGCGACCAGGAAGATCTTCGCCGACTCATCGATGCCGAACCACAGGATCACCAGGGGGATCAGCGCCAGGTGCGGCACGTTGCGGATCATCTGCACCGAACTGTCGAGCAGGCGTTCACCCCAGTTGGACAATCCGGTGATGAAGCCCAGCACCAGGCCGATGCTGCCGCCGATGACGAAGCCTACGGCAGCGCGCCAGCCGCTGATCGCCAGGTGGGTCCACAGCTCGCCGCTGCGCACCAGTTCGACCCCGGCGGCCACCACCGCGCTCGGGGCGGGGAGGATGCGCGTGGACAGCCAGCCGGCACTCACTGCCAGTTGCCATACCGCCAGCAGCAGCACCGGCAGCGCCCAAGGCGCCAGGCGTTGGCTCAAGGTGGAGGACGTTGCACGACTCATCAGGCGCCCCCTCAGCTCTGCGACACGGATTTGGGCAGGATGTCGTTGGCCACCATCTCGCCGAACGGACTCACGTAGCCGCCCGCCTTGGCCGGCTCCGGGCGCTGCACGTCCAGGTGCGGGAACAGCAGCTCGGCGACGCGATACGACTCCTCCAGGTGCGGATACCCGGAGAAGATGAAGGTATCGATGCCCAGGTCCGCGTATTCCTGCACCCGCGCTGCCACTGTTGGGCCGTCGCCGACCAGCGCAGTGCCAGCACCACCGCGCACCAGGCCGACACCGGCCCACAGGTTGGGGCTGACTTCCAGGTTGTCGCGCCGGCCCTTGTGCAGCGCCGCCATGCGCTGCTGGCCGACCGAGTCGAAGCGCGCCAGCGAAGCCTGGGCGCGGGCGATGGTGTCGTCGTCCAGGTGCGAGATCAGGCGCTCGGCGGCGGCCCACGCCTCGGCATTGGTTTCCCGCACGATCACATGCAGGCGGATGCCGAAGCGCACTTCGCGGCCCTGGGCCTTGGCTTTCTCGCGCACCGCTGCGATCTTCTCGGCCACGGCCGAAGGCGGCTCGCCCCAGGTCAGGTACAGCTCGACCTGCTCGGCGGCCAGGTCCTGGGCGGCCTCGGACGAGCCTCCGAAATACAGGGGCGGGCGCGGTTGCTGGATCGGCGGGTAGAGCAGCTTGGCGCCTTTGACCTGCAGGTGCTTGCCGTCATAGTCGACCACCTCGCCTTCGAGCACCTTGCGCCAGATACGGGTGAACTCCACCGACGCCTCGTAGCGCTCCTGATGGTTCAGGTGCAGGCCGTCTCCCGCCAACTCGTCGGGGTCACCGCCGGTCACCAGGTTGAACAGCGCGCGGCCATTGGACAGGCGATCCAGGGTCGCCGCCTGGCGCGCCGCCACGGTCGGCGAAATGATGCCTGGGCGTAGGGCGACGAGAAACTTCAGGTGCTGGGTCACCGGAATCAGCGAGGCGGCCACCAGCCAGGAATCCTCGCAGGAGCGACCGGTGGGGATCAGCACGCCACCGAAACCGAGGCGGTCGGCCGCCTGGGCGATCTGGGTCAGGTAACCGTGGTCGACGGCGCGGGCGCCCTCGGTGGTGCCCAGGTACTTGCCGTCACCGTGGGTGGGCAGGAACCAGAAAATGTTCAGACTCATTGGAGTGGTCTCCTCAAAAGGGGCCGGCACCGTAACGACGCTACGGCGCGCGTATCAGGGTTCAGGGCGCGCTGGCGACCTTGGCGGCCGGGGTCCAGATCACATCCTTGATGCTCAAGGGCTTGGGAATCAGCTTCAGGGCCTGGAAGGTGTCGGCGATCTTCTGTTGCGCGGCGACCACGTCGGGGCTCAGCGGCGCGGCGCCGTAGCCTTGGCGCTTGACCGAGGTGAGCGTGATGTCCGCCGGCAGGCCTAGCAGCGGCGCGACTTGATCGGTGACCTGCTGCGGGTTGGCCTGGGCCCATTGGCCCACTTCGCGGACTTGCTCGATGAGCGTGCCGATCACGGCTGGGTGCCGCGTGGCGAAGTCTCGCGTGGCGAGATAGAACTGGTGGTTGTCGACCAGACCCTCGCCATCACGCAAGGTACGGGCCTGCAATTGCTGCTCGGCGGCAGCCTGGTAAGGGTCCCAGATCACCCAGGCATCGACGCTGCCGCGCTCGAAGGCGGCGCGGGCATCGGCGGGCGGCAGGTACACCGGCTGGATATCGCTGTACTTCAAACCGGCGTCTTCGAGGGCGCGCACCAGCAGGTAGTGCACGTTGGAGCCCTTGTTCAAGGCCACCTTCTTGCCTTTGAGTTCCTTGACCGAATGAATCGGCGAATCCTTGGCCACCAGGATCGCTTCGCTGTGCGGGGCGGGCGGCTCATAGGCCACGTAGAGCAGATCGGCGCCGGCCGCCTGGGCGAAGACAGGCGGGGTCTCGCCGGTGACGCCGAAGTCGATGGAGCCGACGTTCAGCCCTTCGAGCAGTTGCGGCCCACCGGGGAACTCGGTCCATTGCACGTCGATACCTTGCTCGGCCAGGCGTTTTTCCAGCGCGCCCTTGGCCTTGAGCAGCACCAGGGTGCCGTATTTCTGATAGCCGATACGCAGGGTATCGGCCTGGGCTTGGGTGATGACGCCGAAGGTCACGGCCGCCGCGAACAGGGCGACCAGACCACGACGCAAAAGGACGGTGCGCATGGCGCTCTCCTGTGCGAATGAGGTTCGGGTTGCACCTGCTTGCCTCGTTGACGGGCGAGTAAGGTGGCGAAACGGTGAAGCGGGTTCAGATGCTCCAGCGAGCGCTGATCAGGCGTTCTTCGAGTACGCCCGGCGCCAGCGGCCTGGGCCGTCGGGCCAGGGCGGCGTGGAAGGTCTGCAGCGAGTCCAGCAGGCGCGCCTGCAGGGGCTCGGTCAGGCGCGCGGGCTGGCTGGCGTCGGCGTAGGCGACCTGGCTGTCGTCGGCGAAGATCCCTTGCAGGGTTTCCTGCGCCTTGAGCGTCGACAGCACGGGTTTGAGGGCATAGTCCACGGCCAGCATGTGGGCGATGCTGCCGCCGGTAGCGATGGGCAACACCACCTTGTGTTCCAGGGCGCGCTCGGGCAGCAGGTCGAGCAGCGTCTTCAGCGCGCCGGAGAAGGAAGCCTTGTACACCGGCGTGGCGACGATCAGGCCGTCGGCCTGGGCCACCAGTTGCTGGAAGTGTTGTACCTGGGGGCTGTCGAAGCGCGCATGCAGCAGGTCTTCGGCAGGGAATTCCCGCACCTGGAAAGTCACCACTTCCACGCCGCGATCCTGCAACCACTGGCGCGACTGTTCGAGCAGCACGCCGGAACGTGATCGTGTACTGGGGCTGCCGCCTATTGAAACAACCAGCATCTGAACGATTCCTTGAATGGATTTCCGGGGAGGACCCCTTGGGATGACTGCGACATTAGCACTCGATGCGATATATCCATAAATCATATTTTTTCATTTGTTTATTCTTTTATCTGATATACGACAACAGCGGTGCGCGACCACTTTCACTGAAACTCATCCATAAAAAAGGGCCGTCGAAACGGCCCGAATACCCTGCATGGCTAAGAGCAGTGCAACGAGAATTCAGCGATTGGGTTGCGGCGTCAGGCGCAAGTAAGGCTTCACCGCCCGATACCCTTTAGGGAAGCGCTGGCGGATTTCTTCCTCGTCCTTGAGCGAGGGCACGATCACCACGTCGTCGCCATCCTGCCAGTTGCCCGGCGTGGCCACTTTGTGGCTGTCGGTCAGTTGCAAGGAGTCGATCACCCGCAGGATCTCATTGAAATTGCGCCCGGTACTGGCCGGATAGGTGATGGTCAGGCGCACCCTCTTGTTCGGGTCGATCACGAACAGAGAGCGGACGGTGAGGGTATCGCTGGCGTTGGGGTGAATCAGGTCGTAGAGGTCCGACACCTTGCGGTCGGCGTCGGCGATGATCGGGAAATTCACCACCGTGTTCTGCGTTTCGTTGATGTCCTCGATCCACCTGTGGTGCGAATCGACCGGGTCCACCGACAAGGCGATGGCCTTGACGCCGCGCTTGGCGAACTCATCCTTGAGCTTGGCGGTCAGGCCCAGCTCGGTGGTGCAGACTGGGGTGAAGTCGGCCGGGTGCGAAAACAGCACGCCCCAACTGTCGCCCAGCCACTCGTGAAAGCGCAGGGTGCCGACGCTGGAATCCTGTTCGAAGTCGGGGGCGATGTCGCCAAGTTTGAGGCTCATGGAAGCGGCTCCTGTGCATGTCTGGCCTTGTAGGATCGACTGTGCCTGCTTCCAAACAAAAACAAAAAGAATAGATCACGATTTATTTATAACTATTTTGCACATCGAATCGCCGGCATAAAAAAGCCTCGCAAGGTGCGAGGCTTCTTGGGTGTCGCTACGTCTTACATGAAGTTGTAAGTGTAGTTGACGATGAAGCGGGTCTGGTCCTGATCGGCCAGCGAGCTGGTGCCAGTACCACGGTAGACACCGTGACGCAGGGTAGCGCCCAGGCCTTTGAAGGTACCTTGCTGGATCACGTAGTCGATGCGCGCGTCGCGCTCCCACTCGCTGAAGGTGCCATTGCCGTTGGCGTTCTTGCCGTCTTCGCCTTTGAGGTAGGAAACCGAAGCCTTCAGGCCCGGTACGCCCAGACGTGCGAAGTCGTAGGAGTACTGACCGAAGGTGGTGTTCTCACCGGCCTTGGCGAACTGGTTGATCATGCTGTCGGTGAACAGGTAGAAGCTGGCACCGCCGGCGCCTTCCGGACGACCGTTGCCGTCGCGAACGCTGCCTTGGTTCAGCCAGACGAAGCCACCGTCGTCGTTGACGCGCTGATGACCCAACAGGAAGGCGTGACCACCCAGGGTGTAGGTGAAGATCGCCGACCAGGTCTTGTTGTCGACCTCGCCCGGGGTCTTGGCATAGCCACCGTTGTTGTTGAAGTTGTAGCCACCGCCCTTGCCGTTGCGGCCGTCGCTGCTGCTGTCGAAGTAGCGCAGGTCGGTCTTGAACGACTGGTCGTCGGCGATCTTGAAGACGTGGGTGGCGCCCAGGAAGTTCTGTTTGTAGAAGTCTTCCAGGTTCGAGTAGTAGTACTGCAGGGTCAGGTCAGGCGTGAGCTTGTAGTCCAGACCACCGAAGCGGAACTTGTTGCTGTCAGCAGTGGCACCGTTGACCGACAGGCCAGTACGGTTGCTCGACGCGCGACCCATGGCGTGGGTCAGCTGACCGGCGTTGATGGTCAGGTTGTCGATTTCTTTCGACTGGATGGTGCCGCCTTCGAAGGTCTGTGGCAGCAGACGACCGTCGTTGGAGACCAGGATCGGCAGGTTCGGGGCCAGGGCGCTACCGAAGTGCACTTCGGTCTTGGAGAAGCGGGCCTTGGCGTTGGCGCCCAGGCGTGCCCACTGGCTGGCAGCGGAGCCGTCGCTGTCGCTCGGGAAGAAGCTGCTGTTGTCCGGGTGCTTGCCACGGCCGCCGTCGAGGTGGATACCCCACAGTGCCTGGGCGTCGACGCCGAAGCCAACGGTGCCTTGGGTGAAACCGGAGATGTAGTCGAGCTTGAAGCCCTGACCCGACTCACGGTTGTCGGCACCGCCATCGCGGTTGTCGTTGTTGAAGTACATGGTGCGCGAGCTGACGGACAGTTTGCTGTCCTCGATGAAGCCGGCGGCGCCTGCTTGTTGGGCGAGAACCCCCACTGCCACGGCCAGGGCCAGGGCCAGGCTGGACTTGTACATGCTTTGCTCCTCTACGTTCTAATTTTTGTACTCTCCAGGCGGTGGGATCTTCATGCCCCACTCACCCCGGGTAAGCGATTTAGCACCAAGGTGTGACCGGTAAGTCAATCGTTACCGGGTATTACACGACTTTGGTCTAAGGCTTCCTGCGCTACAGGATAATGACAATCCTATAAATCCAAAATGACCGTTTTGTGAAACGGTCAGATTATTACGGAATAACGATGGAACCTTCAGCTGCTTTTGTTGTATCGGCGCGACGGCTGATCGCTGAAGGTTATGTGCAAACCTTTGCCTGTCACATTCGAACAAAAGTCGTCAGAGCTTAGCCTTTCACGAAAATTTCACAAGGGCTCGATGACCGCTTCGAGCACAAAAAATTGCCGCCTAAGCTAATTCTTAAAAGTTATTTATTTTTGAATTCTTAGATCATTTAGGCTCGCCGTCATTCTTCCCAGCTTGACGCGAGGTTCGCCCATGCCATCCCCTGTCCTGCCGCGCCTGTTCGCCACTTTGCTGCTCGGCAGCCTGTGCGGTCTCGCCCAGGCTGCCGACGTGACCGTGGCCTACCAGACCACCGTCGATCCGGCCAAGGTCGCCCAGGCCGCCGGTCGCTACGAACAGGCCAGCCACGCCAGCATCGATTGGCGCAAGTTCGACAACGGCGCCGACATCATCGCCGCCGTGGCCTCCGGCGACGTGCAGATCGGCTACCTGGGTTCCAGCCCGCTGGCCGCCGCCACCACCCGCAAGGTGCCGGTGCAGACCTTCCTGATCGCCACCCAGATCGGCGCTGGTGAGGCGCTGGTCGCGCGCCAGGGCATCGATACCCCGCAGGATCTGATCGGCAAGAAGGTCGCCGTGCCCTTCGTCTCCACCGGGCACTACAGCCTGCTGGCGGCGCTGAAAGCCTGGAACATCGACCCCGCCAAGGTGCAGATCCTCAACCTCGCACCGCCGGCGATCATCGCCGCCTGGAAGCGCGGCGACATCGACGCCACCTATGTCTGGGATCCGGCCCTGGGCGTGGCCAAGGAAACCGGCAAGGTGCTGATCACCTCCGGCGAGCTGGCGCAAAAAGGCGCGCCCACCTTCGACGCCTGGATCGTGCGCAAGGACTTCGCCGAGCAGCACCCGCAAATCGTCAAATCCTTCGCCCAGGTCACCCTCGACGCCTACGCCGACTATCGCAAGGATCCGCAAGCCTGGCTGGCCGATGCGCACAACGTGAACGCGCTGGCCAAGTTGTCCGGGGCCAAGGCCGCCGACATCCCTGGCCTGCTGCAAGGCAACGTCTACCCGCTGGCCGCCGAGCAGAAGGCCCTGCTGGGCGCGCCCAGCACCGAGGCGCTCAGCCACACCGCAGCCTTCCTCAAGGAACAGGGCAAGGTCGAGGCGGTGCTGCCGGACTACGCGCCCTACGTCACCGCCCAGTACCTGCCCGACTGATCAGTTGAAGGCGCCACGCGGCGCCAATCGGAGCCCGCCATGGCCTTGCTCGAACTGGAGCGCATCAGCGCACAGTACCCCGGCGCCAGCACCCCGGTGCTGGATGACATCAACCTGACCCTGGCCCCCGGCCAACTGCTGGTCGCGCTCGGCCCCTCGGGCAGCGGCAAGACTTCGCTGCTGAACCTGATCGCCGGTTTCGTCGCGCCCAGCGGCGGGCGCATCACCCTCGATGGCCAACCCGTGCGCGGCCCCGGCGCCGACCGTGGCGTGGTGTTCCAGGACGACGCGCTGCTGCCCTGGCAGACCGTGCTCGGCAACGTCGCCTTTGGCCTGGAACTGGCCGGCATTCCCCGCGCACAACGTGAAGCCAAGGCCCGCGAGATGCTAGCTCTGGTCGACCTGGCCGGGTTCGCCGAGCGGCGCACCTGGCAACTCTCGGGCGGCCAGAAGCAGCGCGTCGGCCTGGCCCGCGCCCTGGCCGCCGACCCACGGCTGCTGCTGATGGACGAGCCGTTCGGCGCCCTCGATGCCTTCACCCGCGAGCAGATGCAGACCTTGTTGTTGCAGGTGTGGCAGCGCACGGCCAAGCCGGTGCTGCTGATCACCCATGACATCGAAGAAGCGGTGTTCCTGGCCAGCGACTTGATTCTGCTGGCGCCCAATCCGGGACGAGTGGTCGAGCGCCTGCAACTGGACTTCGGCCAGCGCTACGCCGCTGGCGAATCGGCACGGGCGATCAAGTCCGACCCGCGCTTCATCGAAACCCGCGAGCACGTGCTGTCGCGCGTGTTCGCCCAACGCGGTGTGCACCGCGAGGAGTCCGCATGAGCACGCTGGAGCTGCCGGTCACCGGCAAAGCGCACGCCTCGGCGTCGCCCACCGTCAACCCACGACGTGCGCTGTCGACTCGCTGGATCAGCGCCCTGACCCTGGCCACTCTGCTACTGGCCTGGTGGCTGGTGACGGCCGCCGGCTGGGTCGAGCCGCTGTTCCTGCCGTCGCCCGGCGATATTCTGGTCAAGGGCTGGGTGCTGCTGACCCAGGGCTACATGGACATGAGCCTGTGGCAGCACCTGAGCGCCAGCCTCGGGCGCATCGGCGCCGCCCTGCTGGCAGCCACGCTGACGGCCATTCCGGTCGGCGTCGCCATCGGTTGCAACCGCGTGGCGCGCGGCGTGCTCGACCCGCTGATCGAGTTCTACCGGCCCATCCCGCCGCTGGCTTATCTGCCGCTGATCGTGATCTGGTGCGGCATTGGCGAGCTGTCGAAGGTGTTGCTGATCTACCTGGCGATCTTCGCCCCGATCGCCATCGCCACGGCCACCGGTGTGCGCACCGTCGATCCAGCGCGGCTGCGCGCCGCGCAGTCGCTGGGGGCGAGCCGGGCGCAACTGATTCGCCATGTGATCCTGCCCAGCGCCCTGCCCGACATTCTCACCGGCGTGCGCATCGGCCTGGGCGTCGGTTGGTCGACCCTGGTCGCCGCCGAACTGATCGCCGCCACCCGCGGCCTGGGCTTCATGGTGCAGTCGGCCGCGCAGTTCCTGGTCACCGATGTGGTGGTGCTCGGCATCGTGCTCATCGCGCTGATCGCCTTCGCCCTGGAAATGGGCCTGCGCGCCCTGCAACGCCGCCTGGTGCCCTGGCACGGACAGAGCCACTGACCTTCGCCCCCTGCATAGCGAGCCCCGACATGAGCCTGACCCTCACTCCCCTCAGCCCGGCGCTGGGCGCCCAGATCGACGGCATCGACCTGTCGCGCGCACTCCCTCCCGAGCAGCGCGATACCCTCGAACAGGCCTTGCTCGAGCACCAGGTGCTGTTCTTTCGCAAGCAATTCATCACCCCGGCGCAGCAGGCGCATTTTGCCGCGCACTTCGGCGACCTGCACATCCACCCGATCTACCCCAACGTGCCAGAAACGCCCCAGGTGCTGATCCTCGACACGGCGGTCACCGACGTGCGCGACAACGCCGTCTGGCACACCGACGTGACCTTTCTGCCGACCCCGGCGCTGGGCGCGGTGCTCAGCGCCAAGCAAGTGCCCGCCTATGGCGGCGATACCCTGTGGGCCAGCGGCATCGCCGCGTTCGAGGCACTGTCGGCACCGTTGCAGCTACTGCTCGACGGCCTCAGCGCCACCCACGACTTCACCCGCTCGTTTCCGCTGGAGCGCTTCGGCAGCACAGCCGAGGACCTGGCACGCTGGGAAGCCACCCGGCGCAACCACCCGCCGCTGTCGCACCCGGTGGTGCGCACCCATCCGGTCAGCGGACGCAAGGCGCTGTTCGTCAACGAAGGCTTCACCACGCGCATCAACGAACTGGCCGAACACGAGAGCGAGGCGCTGCTCAGGCTGCTGTTCGCCCACGCCACGCGGCCGGAGTTCAGCATCCGCTGGCGCTGGCAGGAGGGGGATGTGGCGTTCTGGGACAACCGCGTGACCCAGCATTACGCGGTGGACGATTACCGGCCGCAGCGACGGGTGATGCACCGCGCGACCATTCTCGGGGATGCGCCGTTCTGAACACCTGCGCAGGTCACCCTCGACCCGCGCAGGCCTTCACCACGACAACGCCGCGTGCTACCTGACCAGATGCAGGAACTGCATGTGCCGCTCGTACTGGTCGAGGATGTCGTTGATGATCTGCTCCTTGCTGTAGCCGACCAGATCGTAGTTCTGACTGCCCTCGGCCAAGTGCACCTCGGCGCGGTAGTAACGGCGGTTCTTCAATTCCTGCGCGCCCAGGCCGCCCAAGGCGAAGGACGGGGTGAAGTAGCCGCGCATCTGCACTTGGTAGATGAACGGCTGTTCCTCACCGTGGCCGACCTTGAGGCTGACGTTGTCATGGCTCGGGTCGTCCTGGGTGATCAGCGTCAGCCCCTTCTGCTCGAACACCTCGGTCACATCGGCGATCGCCGGACGCACCACGTCGTCCATGAAGCGGTACACCTCGTCGCGCGATGGGAAGTGCACCGCCTGGCTCAGACGGTGCCGCCAGCCACCCCGGCCACGGCGGGTCTGGGCGAACGGCGCCAGCGAGTGCATCTGCGCGATGCGCCGCTGGCTCTCCAGGTAGAACGCTTTGTGCAGCCCCCACATCATGCACAGCAGAATCAGCGAGAACGGCAACGAGGTGAGCACCACCGCCGACTTGAGCGAGTCGATGCTCCCGGCGAACAGCAGCGCACTGGTGACCAGCGCGGTCATCGCGCCCCAGAAGATCCGCAGCCAGTTCGGGCCGTCTTCGTCGGCGTCCCCGCCCTTGGCCGACAAGGTCGATAGCACCACGGTGCCGGAGTCGGCGGAGGTGACGAAGAATACGAAGCTGATGAACACGGTGACGGCGATCACCGTCTTGCTCCAGGGGTAGGTTTCCAGCAGCAGGTACAGGCTCATGGACGGGTTGTCCAAGGCTGACTGGCCCAACGCGGTCATGCCGTGATTGATGACCTGGTCCAGGGCACTGTTGCCGAAGATCGACATCCAGGCCAGGGTGAAGCCCAGCGGAATCAGCAGCACGCCGAAGACGAATTCACGGATGGTGCGCCCGCGCGAGATGCGCGCGATGAACAGCCCCACGAACGGCGACCAGGCAATCCACCAGGCCCAGTAGAACACCGTCCAGCCGCCCAGCCAGTCACGGTTCTCGCCGTAGGCATAGACGTCGAAACTCTTGCGCGGCAAGGCGCCCAAGTAGTCGCCCAGGTTCTGGATCAAGGTATTGAACAGGTGCTGGGTGGGACCGGCGAACAGCACGAACAGCAGCAGCGCGCAGGCCAGGAACAGGTTGATGTCGCTCATCACCCGCACGCCCTTCTCCACCCCGGCGACCGCCACGGCCACCGCCGCGCCCATCATCAGCACGATCAGCAGCACCTGCACCCATTGGCTGTGGTCGATGCCGAACAGGTAATCCAGGCCGGAATTGAGGTGCAGCACGCCAAAGCCCATGTCCGCGCCCAGGCCGAACACCGTGGCGATGATGCCGAAGCCGTCCACCGCATAGCCGATCGGCCCGTTGATGCGCTTGCCGATCAGCGGATACAGCGCCGAGCGCAGCGCCAACGGCAGGTTGTGGCGGTAGGCGAAGTACGCCAGGGCCATGCCGACGAAGGCGAACACGCCCCAGCCGTGCAGGCCCCAGTGCAGGAACAGGATCTGCATGGCCTGGCGCCCGGCCTCGACCGTGCCCGCTTCGCCCTGGGGCGGCTGCAGCATGTGGGTCAGCGGTTCGGACACGCAGAAGAAGAACAAGGTGATGCTGATGCCGGCGGCGAACAGCATGCCGGCCCAGGACAGGTAACTGAACTCGGGCTCGTCATGGTCGGCGCCGAGCTTGATCTTGCCGTAGCCGGACACGGCCGTGACCACCACGAACACCAGGTACAAGGTCATGGCCAGCATGTAGTACCAGCCGACCGTATTGGCCGCCCAGTTCTGCGCGGCCAGCAGCCAGTCGCCCGCCGCCTGGGGGTTGGCGATGACGACGAGACCGAAGATAAGGATGAAGCTTGCCGCGAAATAGAACACCGGCGGGTTCATGCGGACCTTGCCGTTGGCAAGGGAAGTGGTCGGTGCACTCATGGACGGCGCACCTCGACAGCGGTGAAAAGGTTCGGGTTGAACGGGTTCAGCAAAGGGAATCCTCCTGTTGAACACCGGCAGCGGACCAGCGTTTTAAATTGAACAAGCGTTCAAGTTAAACACGGTTCGAGCTTCGATGCGACCGTTGGCCGCTGACCGGGCGAGTGATTGACCTTGCTTTTTCGCCAGCAGTTCCAGGCTCATCGCCACAGGAACCGCTGATCCCTCACTGCTTGTCCTGACAATCCAACTGCAAATTAGCCTGGGTGATATTGCTCTCGGCCGGCACGCTGCGGGTCAGCCAGACGTTACCGCCGATGGTCGAGCCCTTGCCGATGGTGATGCGCCCGAGGATGGTCGCACCGGCGTAGATCACCACGTCGTCCTCGACGATCGGATGCCGCGCCAGGCCCTTGTGCAGGGTGCCGGACTCGTCGCTGGGGAAACGCTTGGCGCCCAGGGTCACCGCCTGGTAGATACGCACCCGCTCGCCGATGATCGCCGTCTCGCCGATCACCACGCCCGTGCCATGGTCGATGAAGAAACTCGGGCCGATCTGCGCGCCGGGGTGAATGTCGATGCCCGTAGCCGAGTGCGCCAGCTCCGAGCTGATCCGCGCCAGCAGCGGCAGGCCGGCTTTGTACAGGTGGTGCGCCAGACGGTGATGGATGATCGCCAGGATGCCGGGATAGCACAGCAGCACCTCATCCACGCTGCGCGCCGCCGGGTCGCCGTGATACGCCGCCAGCACGTCGGTGTCGAGCAGCACGCGCATCTGCGGCAGGGCAGCAGCGAAACCCTGGATCAGGCTCAAGGCGTGGGCGTCGACATCCTCGACGTCGACAGTGCCGTGCCGCGCCGCATAGCGCAGCTCCAGGCGCGCCTGGGTCAGCAGCGAGGTGAGCGCGGCATCCAGGGTGTGCCCGACATAGAAGTCTTCGCTTTCCTCGCGCAGGTCCACCGGGCCCAGGCGCATGGGAAACAGCGCGCCGCACAACTGTTCGAGGATCTCGCGCACCGCCTCGCGCGACGGCAGCTCGCGACCGCCCTGCTTGTTGCTGCAGCGCCCATTGCGGCTGCGCCACTGGTCACGGGCCTGGCGCAGCTCGCTGACGATGGTCGGCAATTGCCAATGGCCGGTGGAAGGATGTTCGCTCACGGTGGTCTCCTGGCTGGCGGCGGCCGGATGAATCGGCGCTGATGATAGGCGAATCACTCTACGGCAATTCTTCCCTTGGAAAAAACACCGCTTTATTCCATTCTGCGCCGAGTGCCGCAGCGCCGGTGCGCAGCTCCATAGCGCAACGGAATAACGGCTTCGTTTTTAGTATTTCCCGAGCTAACGGCTCACCCCTATAGTCGCCACCTACTCTAACAACAGTGCGGGAACAGCCATGACTCGACTCACCAAGCCCCTTCTGAACGCCAGCCTGGCCCTCCTGCTGGGCGCCGGCCTGTTCAATGCCGCCTTCGCCGGCGAGGAACTGAAGACCATCCAGGAAAAAGGCGTGATCAACGTCGGCCTGGAAGGCACCTACCCACCGTTCAGCTTCGTCGACGAAAACGGCAAGCTGGCGGGCTTCGAAGTGGAACTGGCCGAGCTTCTGGCCAAGCAATTGGGGGTCAAAGCCAAGGTTCAGCCGACCAAGTGGGACGGCATCCTCGCCGCGCTGGAATCCAAGCGCCTGGACGTGGTGATCAACCAGGTCACCATCTCCGAAGAACGCAAGAAGAAGTACGACTTCTCCGAGCCCTACACCGTTTCCGGCATCCAGGCGCTGGTGCTGAAGAAGAAGGCCGAGCAGTTGAACATCCAGACCGCCCAGGACCTGGCGGGCAAGAAGGTCGGCGTGGGTCTGGGCACCAACTATGAACAGTGGGTCAAGCAGGACGTGCCCAAGGCCGACGTGCGCACCTACGAAGACGATCCAAGCAAGTTCGCCGACCTGCGCAACGGCCGCATCGACGCCATCCTGATCGACCGCCTGGCGGCGCTGGAGTACGCGCAGAAGGCCAAGGACACGCAACTGGCCGGCGCCGCCTTCTCGCGCCTGGAGTCCGGCGTGGCGCTGCGCAAGGGCGAACCGGAGCTGCTCGCGGCAATCGACAAGGCCCTGGAAACGCTCAAGGCTGACGGCACGCTGGCCAAGCTGTCCGAGAAATACTTCGGTGCCGATGTCACTCGATGATGCCTGAGACCCTGCAACTGGTGATCGACTCCGCGCCCTTCCTGCTCAAGGGCGCGGGCTACACGGTGCTGCTCAGCGTCGGCGGTATGTTCTTCGGCCTGGTGCTGGGCTTCGCCCTGGCGCTGATGCGCCTGTCGAAGATGCTGCCGCTGGACTGGCTGGCGCGGCTCTACGTCTCGTTCTTCCGCGGCACGCCCTTGCTGGTGCAGTTGTTCGTGATCTATTTCGGCATGCCGCAGATCGGCATCGAGCTCGATCCGATCCCCGCCTCGCTGATCGGCCTGTCGCTGAACATGGCGGCGTACATCTGCGAGATCTTGCGCGCCGCCATTTCCTCCATCGACCGGGGCCAATGGGAGGCGGCGGCCAGCATCGGCATGACCCGCACCCAGGCCATGCGCCGGGCGATCCTGCCCCAGGCCATGCGCACCGCCCTGCCGCCGCTGGGCAATAGTTTCATCTCGCTGGTCAAGGACACCGCCCTGGCCGCGACCATCCAGGTGCCGGAGCTGTTCCGCCAGGCGCAGTTGATCACCGCGCGCACCTTCGAAGTGTTCACCATGTACCTGGCCGTGGCGGTGATCTACTGGATCCTCTGCAGCGTCCTGGCCTACTTCCAGAACCGCATGGAAGCGCGCGTCAACCAGCATGACCAGGAGCACTGAAGATGATCGTCGTAGAGGGCCTGACCAAGCAGTTCAAGGGCCAGACCGTGCTCAAGGGCATCGACCTGAACGTCGCCGCCGGTGAAGTCATCGCCATCATCGGCCCCAGCGGCTCGGGCAAGACCACCTTCCTGCGCTGCCTGAACCTGTTGGAGACGCCCGATGCGGGGCGAATTCGCATCGGCGACATCGACATCGATGCCGCACGCCCGCTCAGCGCTCAGCAAAGCGCCATTCGGCGTCTGCGCCAGCAGGCCGGGTTCGTGTTCCAGAGCTTCAACCTGTTTCCCCACCGTACCGCCCTGGAGAACGTCATCGAAGGGCCGGTGATCGTCAAGAAGACCCCGCGCGAGCAGGCCGTGGCCTTGGGTCGTCAACTGCTGGCCAAGGTCGGCCTGGCCGGCAAGGAAGACGCCTACCCACGGCGCCTGTCCGGCGGTCAGCAGCAGCGAGTGGCCATCGCCCGCGCCCTGGCCATGGAGCCGCAGGTGATCCTGTTCGACGAGCCCACCTCGGCCCTCGACCCGGAACTGGTGGGCGAGGTGCTGGCCACCATCCGCGGCCTGGCGGAGGAAAAGCGCACCCTGATCATCGTCACCCACGAAATGAGCTTCGCCCGCGACGTGGCCAACCGCGTGGTGTTCTTCGACCAGGGGGTGATCGTCGAGCAGGGCGAGGCCAAGGCGCTGTTCGCCAACCCGCAGCACGAGCGCACCCGCCAGTTCCTGCGCAAGTTCCTCGGCACCGCCGCTGCGCAAGACTGAACCAAGGTGGCGCAACACCCCTTGCAACTCCCTGTCTTGATGCGTTCTGGAATCTTGGGCAGCGGCCCAGTAGGAGCGGCCTTGTGTCGCGATTGGACCGCAAAGCGGTCCCAGCAATGGCAGCGGCGAAGCTGAAAACCTGGGACCGTTGCGAGGTCCCAATCGCGACACAAGGCCGCTCCCACGAGGGCGTGCAGACCCCAAGAAGTTGAGCAAGACCGCTGGTAAGTGGTAGGTGAATCATGCGTTTGTTGCTCATCTGCAGCGCATGATTTCCAGAATCCAGCGCGGTGTTTGTGGGAGCGGCCTTGTGTCGCGATTGGACCGCAAAGCGGTCCCGGCAATGGCAGCGGCGAAGCTGAAAACCTGGGACCGCTACGCGGCCCAATCGCGACGCAAGGCCGCTCCCACGAGGGCGTGCAGACCCCAAGAAGTTGAGCAAGACCGCTGGTAAGTGGTAGGTGAATCATGCGTTTGTTGCTCATCTGCAGCGCATGATTTCCAGAATCCAGCGCGGTTTTTGTGGGAGCGGCCTTGTGTCGCGATTGGACCGCAAAGCGGTCCCGGCAATGCCTGCGGCAAGCTGAAAACCTGGGACCGTTGCGAGGTCCCAATCGCGACACAAGGCCGCTCCCACGAGGGCGTGCAGACCCCAAGAAGTTGAGCATGACCGCTGGTAAGTGGTAGGTGAATCATGCGTTTGTTGCTCATCTGCAGCGCATGATTTCCAGAATCCAGCGCGGTTTTTGTGGGAGCGGCCTTGTGTCGCGATTGGACCGCAAAGCGGTCCCGGCAATGGCAGCGGCGAGGCTGAAAACCTGGGACCGTTGCGAGGTCCCAATCGCGACGCAAGGCCGCTCCCACGAGGGCGTGCAGACCCCAAGAAGTTGAGCAAGACCGCTGGTAAGTGGTAGGTGAATCATGCGTTTGTTGCTCATCTGCAGCGCATGATTTCCAGAATCCAGCGCGGTTTTTGTGGGAGCGGCCTTGTGTCGCGATTGGACCGCAGAGCGGTCCCGGCAATGCCTGCGGCAAGCTGAAAACCTGGGACCGCTACGCGGCCCAATCGCGACGCAAGGCCGCTCCCACGAGGGCGTGCAGACCCCAAGAAGTTGAGCAAGACCGCTGGTAAGTGGTAGGTGAATCATGCGTTTGTTGCTCATCTGCAGCGCATGATTTCCAGAATCCAGCGCGGTTTTTGTGGGAGCGGCCTTGTGTCGCGATTGGACCGCAAAGCGGTCCCGGCAATGGCAGCGGCGAAGCTGAAAACCTGGGACCGTTGCGAGGTCCCAATCGCGACACAAGGCCGCTCCCACGAGGGCGTGCAGACCCCAAGAAGTTGAGCAAGACCGCTGGTAAGTGGTAGGTGAATCATGCGTTTGTTGCTCATCTGCAGCGCATGATTTCCAGAATCCAGCGCGGTTTTTGTGGGAGCGGCCTTGTGTCGCGATTGGACCGCAAAGCGGTCCCAGCAATGGCAGCGGCGAAGCTGAAAACCTGGGACCGCTACGCGGCCCAATCGCGACGCAAGGCCGCTCCCACGAGGGCGTGCAGACCCCAAGAAGTTGAGCAAGACCGCTGGTAAGTGGTAAGTGAATCATGCGTTTGTTGCTCATCTGCAGCGCATGATTTCCAGAATCCAGCGCGGTTTTTGTGGGAGCGGCCTTGTGTCGCGATTGGACCGCAGAGCGGTCCCGGCAATGCCTGCGGCGAGGCTGAAAACCTGGGACCGTTGCGAGGTCCCAATCGCGACACAAGGCCGCTCCTACAAGTGATTGAGCGGCGCCCGTGCACAGCGATGAATGCCAGAACCCTCTTCTATGCATATTCCAAAGCGTTAGTTCATAAAGGTTTTATAAGCGCATAAGGTATATCCACCGGACCACCGGACCCGCACTCATCCGTCGCAATCAGTTGCACGCGATGCATTCACTTCGTGAGGTTCAGGAATGGTCAGCCACACTCTCTCCCCGCTCGGGGCGTCGAGTGCCGCCAGGGAGCGGCACTGATGTCCAGCCAAGCCAACAGTCAATCGAACCACGAGACCGACAGCATGCCGCGGCTGCTGCCGGCGGCGATCCTGCGCGACGACGCCCAGGCGCTGCAGGCCGCCCGCGAACTGGCCGACACCGCCAGGACTCAGGCCGCGCAGCGCGATCAGCAGCGTCAGTTGCCGTGGGCCGAAATCGAACAGTTCACCCGCTCGGGCCTGGGCAGCATCAGCGTGCCCAAAGCGTTCGGTGGCCCCGGCGTATCCTTTGTCACCCTCGCCGAAGTGTTCCGCCTGATCAGCGCCGCCGACCCGGCCCTGGGACAGATTCCGCAGAACCAGTTCGGTCTGCTGCAGTTGCTGCGCGACACCGCCACCCCGGCGCAGCAGGCCCGCCTCTACCGCTCGGTGCTGGACGGCTGGCGCATCGGCAATGCCGGGCCCGAGCGCAACACCCAAAACACCCTCACCCTCAAGGCACGCCTGACCCGCGACGGTAGCGGCTATCGCCTCAGCGGCGAAAAGTTCTACTCCACTGGCGCCTTGTTCGCCCATTGGGTGTCGGTCAAGGCGCTGGACGACGAAGGCCGCCAGCGCCTGGCCTTCGTGCGCCGCGGCAGCCCCGGCCTGCGCATCGTCGACGACTGGTCCGGCTTTGGCCAGCGCACCACCGCCAGCGGCACGGTGCTGCTGGAGCATGTCGCGGTGGAGGCGGACCTGGTGATCGACAACTGGCGCCAGAGCGAGCGCCCGAACATCCAGGGCGCCGCCTCGCAGTTGATCCAGGCCGCCATCGACGCCGGCATTGCCGAAGCGGCCATCGACGACGCCATCGACTTCGTGCGCCACAAGTCGCGGCCCTGGATCGACGCCAAGGTCGAGCGCGCCAGCGATGACCTCTACGTGATCGCCGACATCGGCCGTCTCAAGCTCGACCTGCACGCCGCCGAGGCGCTGTTGCGCAAGGCCGCACAGGTGCTGGACGAGGTCGATGCCGGGCCGGTGGATGCCGCCGCCGCGGCCCGTGCCTCCATCGCCGTGGCCGAAGCCAAGGTGTTGACCACCGAGATCGCGCTGCTGGCCAGCGAGAAGCTGCTGGAACTGGCTGGCAGCCGCTCCACCCTGGCCGAGTTCAACCTCGACCGCCACTGGCGCAACGCGCGGGTGCATACCCTGCACGACCCAGTGCGCTGGAAGTATCACGCGGTCGGCGCCTACTACCTCAACGGCACGCTGCCTGCGCGGCATTCCTGGATCTGATTGCTCGCCGAGGGCTGCTTTGGCGGCCCTCCGCCCCGGAGCCCCCCATGACGACATCCCTGATCACCAGCGACGCCCAGGCCCTGGCCGTCGCCGAAGACCTCGCCCGCCACCTGCAAGGCGGCAGCGCCCTGCGCGACCGCGAACGGCGCCTGCCCCACGCCGAGCTGGAACTGTTCACCCGCTCCGGCCTGTGGGCCATCAGCGTGCCCAAGGCCTACGGCGGCGCGCAGGTGTCCAACGTCACCCTGGCCAAGGTCATCGCCCGCATCGCCCAGGCCGACAGCTCGCTCGGGCAGATTCCGCAGAATCACTTCTATGCCCTCGAAGTGCTGCGGGTGAACGGCAGCGCTGCGCAGCAGCAGCGCCTCTACGCCGAGGTGCTCGGCGGGCGACGCTTCGGCAACGCCCTGGCCGAACTCGGCACGCGCACCGCCCACGACCGCACCACGCGCCTGACCCGCGACGGCGACGGCTACCGCATCGACGGGCGCAAGTTCTACGCCACCGGGGCGCTCTACGCCCAGCGCATCCCCACCTCGGTGATCGACGACGACGGCGTGCAGCAACTGGCGTTCGTCCCCGCCGACAGCCCCGGCGTGCAGGTGATCGACGACTGGAGCGGCTTCGGCCAGCGCACCACCGGCAGCGGTTCGGTACTGTTCGAGAACGTGCGCGTCGAGGCCCAGGACATCGTGCCGTTCCAGTCCGCCTTCGAACGGCCGACCCCGGTGGGACCGTTGGCGCAGATCCTCCACGCCGCCATCGACACCGGCATCGCCCGCGCCGCAGTCGAAGACGCCCTGGCCTTCGTCCGTCAGCACAGCCGCCCATGGATCGACTCCGGCGTCGATCAGGCCTCGGCCGACCCGCTCACCCTGCATGCTTTCGGCCGCCTGAACATTCGCCTGCATGCCGCCGAAGCCCTGCTGGAACGGGCCGGCGAAACCCTCGACCGGGCCCAGCGTGACGCCAATGCCGACTCGGTGGCCGCCGCCTCCATTGCGGTCGCCGAGGCGCGGGCGATCAGCACCGAGATTTCCCTGGCGGCCGGCAGCACCCTGTTCGAGCTGGCCGGCAGCCGCGCCACCCTGGCCGAGCACAACCTCGACCGCCACTGGCGCAACGCGCGGGTGCACACCCTGCACGATCCGGTGCGCTGGAAGTACCACGCCATCGGCAACTACTACCTGAACCGCGAAAACCCGCCGTTGCGAGGGACGATCTGATGCCCAGGCAGATCCTGCTCAACGCCTTCAACATGAACTGCGTCGGCCACATCAACCACGGCCTGTGGACCCATCCACGGGACACCTCGACCCGCTACAAGGACATCGAGTACTGGACCGACCTGGCGCGCCTGCTCGAACGCGGGCTGTTCGACGGCCTGTTCATCGCCGATATCGTCGGCACCTACGATGTCTATGGCCACTCGCTGGACGTCACGCTCAAGGAGTCGATCCAGCTACCGGTCAACGACCCGCTGCTACTGGTCTCGGCCATGGCCGCCGTGACCCGCCACCTGGGCTTCGGCCTGACCGCCAACCTCACCTACGAGCCGCCGTACCTGTTCGCCCGTCGCCTGTCCACCCTCGACCACCTGAGCAAGGGCCGCGTGGGCTGGAACATCGTCACCGGCTACCTGGACAGTGCCGCCCGCGCCATGGGCCTGGCGCAACAGCCCGAACACGACCGGCGCTACGACCAGGCCGACGAGTATCTGGAGGTGCTGTACCAGTTGCTCGAAGGGAGCTGGGCCGACGATGCGGTGGTCGCCGACCGTCAGCGGCGCGTCTATGCGCAGCCTGAACGGGTGCGCAAGGTCGAGCACCACGGCGAGTTCTACAAGGTCGACGGCTACCACCTGTGCGAGCCCTCACCGCAGCGCACGCCGGTGCTGTTCCAGGCCGGCAGTTCCAGCCGGGGCCTGAGCTTCGCCGGGCAGCATGCCGAATGCGTGTTCATCGGTGGCCAGACCCACGCCGGCACCCGCGCCCAGGTCGACAAGGTGCGCGCCGCGGCCCAGGCAGCGGGCCGCGATGCGCAGGCGATCAAGGTGTTCATGGGCATCAGCGTGATCGTTGCCGCCACCGAGGCCGAAGCGCGCGCCAAGCACGCCGAGTACCTGCGCCATGCCAGCGCCGAGGCCGGGGTGGCGCACTTCGCGGCCTCCACGGGCATCGACTTCGCCGCGTTCGACCTTGACGAGCCGATCCACGCCGGCCCGGGCAACGCCATCCAGTCGGCCAACAAGATACTTCAGGACAGCACCTGGACCCGCCGCCGTCTGTTGCAGCAGCACGCCCTGGGCGGGCGCTACGTGACCCTGGTGGGCTCGCCCGAGCAGGTCGCGGAACAATTGATCGGCTGGATCGACGAGACCGGCCTGGATGGCTTCAACCTGACCCGCACCGTCACCCCGGAAAGCTACGAAGACTTCATCGAGCTGGTGATTCCCGAGCTGCAACGTCGCGGTCGCTACAAGACCGCCTATGCCGACGGCACCTTGCGCCAGAAGCTGTTCGCCAGCCCCAGCGCGCACCTGCCGGCCGATCACCCCGGCAGCCGCCATCGCTTCCCCGACCCTGTCCCGACCGGAGCCCTGCACCATGCTTGAGAAACTCTACCGCCCCGCCGTGGCCCTGCTGCTCAGCCTGGGCCTGTCCAGCGCCGCCCTGGCCGAGCCGCCGCTGAAGATCGGCACCACCGCCGCGTTCGCCATCCCCCTGGAAGCGGCGGTCGAAGAAGCGCACAAACAAGGGCTCGAGGTGAAGCTGATCGAATTCAGCGATTGGATCGCGCCCAACGTCAGCCTCAACAGCGGCGACATCGACGTGAACTACTTCCAGCACATCCCCTTCCTGGAAAACGCCAAGGCCGCCGCCGGCTTCGACCTGGTGCCCTACGCGCCGGGCATCATCAACAACGTCGGGCTGTACTCAAAGCGCTACAAGCGCTTCGCCGACCTGCCCGACGGCGCCAGCGTGGCCATCGCCAACGACCCGATCAACAGCGGACGCGGCCTGCAATTGCTGGCCAAGGCCGGGTTGATCAGCCTCAAGCCGGGCGTGGGCTACAAGGCCACCGAAGCCGACATCGTCGACAACCCGAAAAAGCTCAAGATCATTCAGGTCGAGGCCGTGCAACTGGTGCGCGCCTACGACGATGCCGACCTGGTGCAGGGCTACCCGGCCTACATCCGCCTGGCCAACAGTTTCGACGCCACCTCGGCGCTGCTGTTCGACGGCCTGGAGAACAAGGAATACGTGATCCAGTTCGTGATCCGTCCGCAGAGCAAGGACGATCCACGCCTGGCCAGGTTCGTCGATATCTACCAGCATTCGCCGGCCGTGCGCGCCGCCCTGGACAAGGCCCATGGCAGCCTGTACCAGGCCGGCTGGGAGGGTTGAGATGAGCAGCGCCCACGCCCTGCGGGCGCCCCTGGCTCCCCGCGAACCTGCCCGGGCGCGCGAGCACGCGCTGCGCCCGGACGTGAACCAGGCCCACGTGCGCTTCATCGGCCTGGCCAAGACCTACCCCGGCCAGCGCCAGCCGGCGCTGCACGGCATCGACCTGAACATCCGCCGTGGCGAGATCTTCGGCATCATCGGCCGCAGCGGCGCCGGCAAGTCGTCGCTGCTGCGCACCATCAACCGCCTGGAGCAACCCAGCCATGGGCGCGTGCTGATCGACCAGGTGGACATTGCACCGTTCGACGAAACGCAACTGGTGGCGCTGCGCCGACGCATCGGCATGATCTTCCAGCACTTCAACCTGATGTCGGCCAAGACCGTATTCCAGAACGTCGAGCTGCCGCTGAAGGTGGCCGGCGTGGCCAAGGCCGAGCGCCAGCGCAAGGTCCGCGAGCTGTTGGAGCTGGTGGGGCTGGAACAGAAACATGGGGTGTATCCGGCGCAGTTGTCGGGCGGGCAGAAGCAGCGCGTCGGCATCGCCCGCGCCCTGGTGCACGACCCGCAGATTCTGCTGTGCGACGAGGCCACCTCGGCACTGGACCCGGAGACCACCGCCGCGATCCTCGACCTGCTGCGCGACATCAACCAGCGCCTGGGCCTGACCATTGTGCTGATCACCCACGAAATGGCGGTGATCCGCGAGATCTGCCACCGCGTGGTGGTGCTCGAGCGCGGCGAGGCGGTCGAGCAGGGCGAGGTCTGGCAGGTGTTCGGCACACCGCGCCATGCCGTCACCCGCAGCCTGCTCGCGCCTCTGCAAGCCAAGCTGCCGGAGAGCTTGCAGCGCACGCTGCAGGCCCGACCCGGCCACCCCGAAGCGGCCGTGGTGCTGCGCCTGCACGTACTCGGCGAGCCGGACCTGACGGCGCTGTGGCATGACCTGGGCGGGCGCGTGACCCTGCTGCAGGGCGGCATCGACACCCTCGGCAGCCAGACCCTGGGCCAGCTGATACTGGCCGTGCGCGGCTCGCCGCACAGCGCGGCGCAACTGCTCGAGCGCGCCCGGCGCTGGACGACCGACGTGGAGGTGCTCGGCCATGTGGACTGAACGCTTGCTGCAAGGCCTGCTCGACACCCTGCTGATGGTCGGCGTGTCTTCCTTGATCGCGTTGCTGGTGGGCATCCCGCTGGCGGTGCTGCTGGTCACCAGCGACAAGGGCGGCATCTACCAGGCGCCCCTGCTCAACCGCGTGCTGGGCGGCTTCGTCAACCTGTTCCGCTCGGTGCCATTCCTGATCCTAATGGTGGCGCTGATCCCCTTCACCCGCCTGATCGTCGGCACCACCTACGGCGTATGGGCTGCCGTGGTGCCGCTGACCATCGCGGCCACGCCGTTCTTCGCGCGCATCGCCGAAGTGAGCCTGCGTGAAGTGGACCATGGCCTGATCGAAGCGGCCCAGGCCATGGGCTGCCGGCGCTGGCACATCGTCTGGCACGTATTGCTGCCCGAAGCGCTGCCCGGCATCGTCGGCGGCTTCACCATCACCCTGGTGACGCTGATCAACTCCTCGGCCATGGCCGGTGCCATCGGCGCCGGGGGCCTGGGCGACATCGCCTATCGCTATGGCTACCAGCGCTTCGACAGCCAGATCATGCTCACGGTGATCGTCATGCTGGTGGCGTTGGTGGCGGTGATTCAGTTGGGCGGGGATCGCCTGGCCAGGGGCTTGAACAAGCGCTGAGGGGCCGTGATTGGAGGCGGGTCAGAACGAAACGCTCTTTTCGATTCAAGAGTGAGTGCGCGAGCGCACGACCTCGTCACCCCCAGCTCAACGCCTGCGGCGCCACCGGCCGACCGAACCAGTAGCCCTGCCCCAGGTCGCACTGCTGCTCCAGCAGAAAGCGCGCCTGTTCGGCCTGCTCGATGCCCTCGGCGTGCACCTGCATGCCCATGCTGCGCGCCAGGGCGATGATCACCCGAACGATGGCCACGTCGTCGTCATCCTGCGGCAAGCCGGCGACGAAACCTTGGTCGATCTTGAGCTTCTGCACCGGCAGGCGCTTGAGGCGCAGCAACGACGAATAGCCGGTGCCGAAATCGTCGATCGCCAGGCGCAGGCCCAGTTCGCGCAGCCGGTGCAGTTGCTGCATGGCCACCTCCGGGTCCTCCATCACCGCGCTCTCGGTGACTTCCAATTCCAGCAGCGCCGGGTCCAGGCCGGTGTCGTGCAGCACCTCGGCGACTTGACGATACAGTTCGCGCTGACCGAACAGCCGGCTCGACAGGTTCACCGCAACGAAGCTCAGCGCGCGCCCTTCGGCTTGCCACTGGACCATCTGCCGGCAGGCTTGAAGCAGCACCCAGGCGTCGATATCGGCGATCAGGCCGGTGCGCTCGGCAATCGGGATGAACTCGCCCGGCGGCACCAGGCCGCGCTCGGGATGCTGCCAGCGCACCAGCGCCTCGACGCCGACCAGGGTGCCGGTCAGCAGGTCGTGCACCGGCTGGTAGAACACCCGCAGTTCCTCCTGGGCCAAGGCGCGGCGCAACTCGCCGGCGGTCTCGACGCGGTGCTGGGCGTGGGCGGTCAGCTCTTCGGTGTACAGCGCATAGCAGGCACGACCATTGTTCTTGGCCTTGAACAGCGCCGAGTCGGCATTGCGCAGCAGTTGCTCGGCGCTCTGTGCATCGCTGGGGAACAGGCTGATGCCGATGCTGGCGCTGATGAACAGGCGCTGGTCCTCGACCTCGAACGGCTCGTGCAGACGCTCGATCAGGCACTGCGCGGTGCTCGCGGCCTGGGCCACCTGCTGGCCGCCTTCGAGCAGCACGGCGAACTCGTCGCCGCCCAGCCGCGCCAGGGTCACACTGGCGCCGACCTGATCGCGCAGGCGGTCGCCCACCAACTTGAGCAACTGGTCGCCCACGGCATGGCCGAGGCTGTCGTTGATGCTCTGGAAGTGATCGAGGTCCAGCAGCAACAGGGCGCAGCCGCGCTTGTTCGACTGCGCGGCGGTCAGCGCCTGTTCGGCACGGTCGCTGAACAGCAGACGATTGGGCAGGCCGGTGAGCGGGTCGTGGTGGGCCAGGTAGGTCAGTTCTTCCTCGGAATGCTTGATCGCGCTGATGTCGCTGAACACTGCGACGTAATGACTGAGCGCGCCTGCGTCGTCGCGAATGGCGCAGATGGTCTGCCACTGCGGGTAGATTTCACCGCTCTTGCGCCGGTTCCAGATCTCGCCGCTCCATTCGCCACAGGCTTCCAGGGTGTCGTAGATCTGCTTGTAGAACGCCGCGTCGTGGCGGCCTGACTTGAACTTGTTAGGGCGCTGGCCGAGTACTTCGTCCTGCTGGTAGCCGGTGATGCGCATGAAAGCGCGATTGACGTGCACGATCAAACCGTTACGGTCGGTCACCAGCACGCCTTCGAGGGTGCTGTCGAACACGGCGGCGGCCATGCGCAGGCGCTCGCGGTCTTCGCTGCGCAAACGCGCACCGACGCCGATGAAGTTCAGCAGGCGCACCCGCGAGACGAAGATCAGGCCGGCGCTGAGCAACACCCAGACCACCAGGTTGATCTGTCGGCCGACGGTCAGGGCCAGGTCGTCGTCGGTCATGCCACGCAACACCACCTCCGACAGGGCCAGCCAGAGGAACGACAACACAACGTAGAGCGCAGCCATGCGCAAGGCGTCGCGAACAGAAACAGACATGTCGGGCGTATCGGTCCTGGGAAAATGATGGCGCAGTATAAATGCTGAAACATGCCGTGACTTTAATTCCGGGCTCATTAATAAGTCGTGTTTCGCGCCGACGCCTCCCGGCTGGCCTGCCTTTGCGGCCTGGCCGGTGGCCTGCACCAGACCGATGGCACGCCTGCCCGGCGACGCTCGACTGGTTTTATTTCCCCGCCCAGGGATAATGCGCCCGTTGTCCACCCTACTCTCGAGGGCTTTTCCAACCATGTGGCATAACGGTCTACTCGACCTCTCGGCCTGGCAACTGGTCGCGGTCACCTTGCTGATGACTCATGTGACCATCGTCAGCGTCACCATCTATCTGCATCGCTATTCCGCGCACCGCTCCCTGGAGCTCAACGCCGGACTCAAGCACTTCTTCCGCTTCTGGCTGTGGCTGACCACGGCGCAGAACACCCGCGAGTGGACCGCCATCCACCGCAAGCATCACGCCAAATGCGAAACCCCCGACGACCCGCACAGCCCGGTGCACAAGGGCCTGGGCACGGTGCTGCGCAAGGGCGCGGAGCTGTACCGCGAGGAGGCCCGCAACCCGGACACCTTGCGCATCTACGGCAAGAACTGCCCGGACGACTGGATCGAGCGCAACCTGTATTCGCGGTACAAGCTCGGCGGTATCGCCCTGATGGCGGTGATCGACCTGGCGTTGTTCGGCACCATCGGCATCACTATCTGGGCCATCCAGATGATGTGGATTCCGTTCTGGGCCGCTGGCGTGGTCAACGGCCTGGGCCATGCGGTGGGCTACCGCAACTTCGAGTGCCGCGACGCCGCCACCAACCTGGTGCCCTGGGGCATCATCATCGGCGGCGAGGAACTGCACAACAATCACCACACCTACCCCAATTCGGCCAAGCTGTCGGTACGCCGCTGGGAGTTCGACATGGGCTGGATGTGGATTCGCCTGCTGTGCCTGCTGCGCCTGGCCAAGGTGCAGCGCGTGGCGCCCATCGCCCATCGGGTCGAGGGCAAGGCGTCGCTGGACATGGACACCGCCATGGCGATCCTCAACAACCGTTTCCAGATCATGGCCCAATACCGCAAGCTGGTGATCGCCCCGCTGGTCAAGCAGGAACTGAACAAGGTCGATGCCTCGATGCGCCACCAGTTCCGCCGTGCCAAGCGCCTGTTGTCGCGTGAACCCAGCCTGCTGCAGGACCGCCATCACCTGCGCATCGAGTCGATGCTCGAACACAGCCAGGCGTTGAAAACCATCTACGAGAAACGCCTGGCTCTGCAGCACATCTGGGCACGCACCAGCGCCAACGGCCACGACATGCTGGCGGCGATCAAAGACTGGGTACATGAGGCCGAGGCCAGCGGCATCCAGTCGCTGCGCGACTTCGCCGCTCAGCTCAAGACCTACTCCCTGCGCCCCGGCGCCGCCTGAGCGCCGTTGATCGGCGTGCCCTCGTTCGGGGCACGCCCTCCGGAACTTCACCCCCTGCCTCGACTCGAAATCGGATCATCGCCCGCGTGGCGGGCTGTCTGGCGGCCGCACGCCCTCTCGTCGAGAACCGATCCGTGCTCATGGCCAAAGAACGTCCCTCTTCGCACACCGGCGACTCCCGCCCCGAAGCCGCTCAGATGCTCCTGGCCCTGCTGCATGCCCAAGGCGAAGTAGCCCGCCTGAGCGAACGCGAACAACTGTTCAGTTCGTTGCTCGACAGCGTCAACGCGGTGCTCTGGGCCTTCGATTGGGAAAAGCGTCAGGTGCTCTACATCAGCCCCGCCTACGAGCGCATCTACGGACGCTCCGCGAGCCTGCTGATGGCCGACTTCAACGAATGGCGCGACGCGATCCACCCGGACGATCTCGACTACGCCGAGCGCAGCCTGGCCCAAGTGCTGGTCAAAGGCACGGTCGAGGACCGCGAGTACCGCATCGTCAACGGCCAGGGCGAAGTGCGCTGGCTCAGCGACAAGTGCTACATCAACCAGCAGCGCGAGGGCGAGCGGGTGATCATCGTCGGCATCGCCGAGGACATCACCGAAAAGAAGCACCTGGAAGGCGAACTCAAGCGCCTGGCCACCACCGATGTGCTGACCCAGAGCAGCAACCGCCGGCACTTCTTCGAATGCGCCCGCCAGGCCTTCAACCGCGCCCGCGACAACGGCACGCCGCTGGCCTTCCTGCTGCTGGACATCGACGACTTCAAGCTGATCAACGACAGTTATGGCCACCCCGAGGGCGACCAGGTGCTGCAGCGCATCGCCGACAGCGGCAAGACCATCCTGCGCCGGGGCGACCTGTTCGGCCGCATCGGCGGCGAGGAATTCGCCGCCGTGTTCCCCGGCTGCAGCGCCGAGGTGGCCGCACAGATCGCCGAACGCCTGCAACGGGAAATCGAACGCCTGGCCTTCAGCCATGGCGAGCAGCGCTACAGCGTCACCATCAGCCAGGGCCTGACTGCACTTTCAGCCCAGGACACCGACCTGGACAGCCTGTTCAGTCGCGCCGATGCGGCGATGTACCAGGCCAAGCGGGAGGGGAAGAATCGGATTGTGTGTGGGTAGGAGAACACGCTGGCGCCGCGCTACGGAAAAAACTCATCGCTCCTGATAGCGGTCATGGGCACGTGTCCTTCGACGATTTACGGCCGGGTCCAGAATCTCGATTGGCTCCGACAAAGCCCCGCACACAACAAAACCGACACGCCTAAAAACAGTCAGCGCTCTATGTGCTGATCGTCACCACGAGCCTTACCCTGACTTCCGATTGAATAACCGCGACCAGAATCCTCGACGCTCTTCGGGTTTCGCTTCCAGGCTCTGCTGCGCTGGCAGCGTCTCGGGGTGGAGCAACGCTTGGGGATAGTGCTCCTGCCCTAGACACAGCCTGTCGTCGAGCCCAAACGCCTTCACCGCCGCCACAGCCTCCACGCACCAGCGGCCGAAATAGGCTCCCCCCTCAAAGTTTTCATCACCATAGCGATACCAATAAGGGTGCTTGAATGCCGTTGCCTGCTTACCCACACCTGAGCGCGCCCCTGCACCGACTTCGCCATACCAATGTCGAACGAAATCCAACAATGCAGACGCTCGTTGGTCAGGCTGGTCATCGATCGCCTTGAGCAAGCGGGCATAGGGTTTGGGATAAAGCAGCACATCACCTATACGCCGTTGCGGGGAGCGGGAGGCGATGATTCGGTCCAACAGACGGTCTTCGCCCTCATTCCCTACGAGTGTGAGCAATTGCTCCCACTGCTGGTCCGGTATTTCCAGAGCCAATGCCAAGCCGACCAGCCAGAAGCAGACGATGTAGTGGTCGTAATTAACCCGCCAGGCGTTGCGCGTGTACTGCTCATCCTCGTTCCACTGCTCAGCCCCCAGTCGCTTGGAGCGGTCCCAGGCGTCGAGCAAGCCGGGAAAGTAGGCGGTCATTTGCGCCACTGCATTCCCCGCTGAATAGAGTCTCAGCATCTGATGCAAGTGCTTCTGTATCAATGTGAAAAGGTACTGTGGCTCATAGCTGGGGTCGCCAGGTGACGTGCTGGCGTGCATCTTTGCCTGACAGATAGACTCCTCCCCGTAAGTAACCCAGCCCTTCCAATATGCCGAATCTCCTCGGTTCGCTCTTATCATCAGTGTCCAGCCCTCCTCGAGGATCAGCGCCATTAGTTCAGCCCCCTAACGGCGGCGACTCAAGGACATGCACCTACCCAGATAGCGACCGCGGCACAAAGACGCTTGGACTCAGACCGCTTCAGTCAACTCAACGCCTGAATTGGTCAAGCAGTGTCAGATGTACATCCATATCGACTTTTACCAGACCATCTAGGTCCGCACGCCCCCCCAGACTCAGCGCAGGCTCAAAAGCGTACATTTCGCTCTCCGATACAGGCCCTAGCTTGGCGAGCGCACGCTCGAACAAAGGGTTACCCATTCGGTCTTCGAAGTCGAAGTCGGCTTTTGTAGCGGTTGCGAAAAAGATGCCCAGCGCCCGGTCAGGATTCGTCTGGCGTTGTTGCAGTTGGCTCTTCAGCGCGACGATGCCACCCGCCAGGCTCGATATCGTGATGCTACGCTGGTAGCGCTCGCCCCAGGCATACAGAGAACCAAAGGCGTCTCTCGCAATGACATGATAGTTATCGACATGCTCTATCTCCGAGCCACTCAGCCATTGTTTCAGCGTGGCCGAGTACTGATCGGGGTCGACGATCCAGAACAGACCGTCTGCGTAAGCACTCCAGCCCTCACTTTGCCAATAGCCAAGTAGTGCATCAGGAAGTTTAAAACGATATTTTTCAACGCTGGAAGCCGGAACTTCTCTGCGGTTCACAGGCTCCCCGAAGTTATCGACGAACATCTGAAAGTAATCATCTCTCATTGTTTAGGGCCTCTGAGCAGCTCCAATCTAACATTCATGTTCGATGCGCCTGCACCGTTAGCGATAGCTTTGTCGACTGCGGAATCCAGCGCATCCAGTCGACTCGGCCAACCCCCACCAATCGAAGAGTTGACAAGCGTATCGCCCATTCTGACAGGTTTGAAGCTGGACCACCCACCAGCGACCATGTCAGGCTCATGCAACGCGGCTAGGTCCGCACGTATTTGCTTAGCTCTGACAGTTGCTTCTGCGGTGGCAGTCCTTATATCCACCCCTTTCTCAAGAAGGCTCTCAGTCACATTCCGTCTGACCAACGCTTCGAAGTCCTTTCCGAATTTCTGCTGAGCAGCCACTGCATCAGGATTTCGCCCGACCTCCTTGTAGGCGTCTCGCGCAGCCTTGAAGTCATCAACCGTCATCCGATTGATAGCATCCTGCTGCGCTTGCAGCTGTTTGTTGTATTCCTTGAGGAACGCCTTCTGCTGTTCAGGCGTCATTGCCTTGAACTTATCACTGCCAAATGGATTGAATGACTTGACCGTGAACTCTTCCATTGGAGGCACTGGTTTGACAGAAGGCTCAGCTTTTGGAGGCACAGGATCCGTTGCAGGCTTAGTACCGCTGGCTACTGTTTCCGGATTAACCACCACAGGTTTTTCGGGAGCTCCGGTTACAGGTCTGGACGCAGGTTTACCTACTCCGGCCGCCGTGCTCTCCGCTTTCGCCATCCTGGCCCCATCCGTGGCCATCTTCTCTAACGTCCCACGACCGACCTTGATGCCGACACTGGCCAGCTTCACGCCACCCTTGGCCAGCGCTCCAGCACCCGTGGCGATGCCGCCCACCTGCCACACCAACTCACCCAGGTCACGCCCCAACTCGAAAGCCTTTTCATCCCCGCCCTTCTCCAGCGCCTCGGCCATGCGGTCGATCTTCTGGTCCAGGGCGGCGATCACATCGTCGCCAAACTGCTGGCGCGCTGCCGGATCGTCGATCAGTTGCTTCATGCCTTGCAGCCCCTGGATCGGGTGCATGACGAACTGGGCCAGGCCCTTGATATCGTCGAAGCCAGCGCCCACCAGGCCAGCGCCAACCCCGCTCTGGGTCAGCAGGTCCTGCTTCTTGCTGATATAGGCCCACTTGCCCAGCACTTTCAGCTCGGCAATACGCCCATCGGCCTCCTTCAATTCCTTCCTGGCCTGCACCAACTGCTGCGTCGCCAACCAGTTGTTATCCACAGCCCCGGAGGCCGCCGCAGTGGCCGTGGCGGCGTCCAGGTTCGAGGTGGCGGCGAGCCCGGTGACCAGGCTGACGATCAGGTTGCGCTTGGCCTCGCGCTCGCGTTCGCTCTCGTTCGGGCTGGCTTCGGAGAACAGCCCGGTCAGCAGGCTCGACGCCGCCGCGCCAGCAGCCCCGCTGCCGCAGCTCTGGCTGCTGGCGGCAGCACCGGCGCAGGCCAGGATGCCATGCAGTGCGGCGTGCAGCGGCGTGCCTTCAACCAAGGTGCCCTTGGCCACCAGGTCGCCGATGTAGCCAGCGCCCTGCTGCTGCACGTAGTTGACCACCATGCCTTGGAGGAAGGCGCCGTTGCTGGCGCTGATATTGCCGCTGGCGGCCGCCACCAACGCCGTGGTGATCTGCCGGTAGGTGCCGCCGGCGCCCCAGTTGCCGGCGATGCCGTCGGCTTCGTTGCGCAGGTTTTGCGCACGGGTGCGCAAGGCCAGCGCGGCGGTGGGGTCTGCGGCCTTGTCCGCTTGGGCCTCGGCCTCTTCGGCGGCTTTGCGCTTGGCATCGACCTCCTTGGCCTTGTTCGCCAGCAAGGTGCCGGCCTCGTTGGCGAAGGCCTGGACGATCTCGAAGCCCGAGCGGATCTGCTCTTCGTCGAAGATCGGCTTGAGTGCATTGCTGCCGTCACGCTCGCTGGACACCTCGCGGTCCAGGCCCGCCAGGGTCTGCTCGGCGCTCTGACCGCTGCGCTCGCGCTGGGCGGCTTCGTCGGTGATCAGGATCGAAGCGCCGCTGATGCCGCTGCGGGTCACGCTGCTGGCGCTGTCGCTCGCGCTGATGGCGATCGGCAGGCTGGCGCCCAGCTCGCGCTCGTTGGTCGGGATCTCGGTGCCTGGCGTGATGCTGCCACCGGTCTGCACGTTGCCCTGCTGGTCCTTGCCGATCTCGTTGAAGCCGCCACCGACGTTGAAGGTGCTGGCGTCGTACTCAGCCTTGTTGCGGATATCGCTGCTGGTCAGGCTGCCGGTGACCAGACGGTTGCGGCCCTCGGCCACGGCCTGCTCGCTGCTGGCGATCACCGCGCCCTTGAGGTCGGTGTTGCCGCCCACGCGGACGTCGAACCCACCGTCGCCGGCCTTGATCCCGGACTGCTCGGTGACGCTGGCGAAGTCCGAATCCATGTCGGTGCCGCCGAAGTTGGCGCTGGCCCCGCTGATCGAACTCATGCCCACGCAGAACGGCGGAATGCACAGGCTGACGCCGAAGCCCATGCTCTTCTCGTCGACCTTGAAGGTGTCGGTGTCCTGCAGGCTTTCGATGTTCAGGTCACCGCCGACATCGGCCATCACTTCCCGCCCGCTGACCACCGCACCGCGCAGGTTGCTGTCGCCACCGGACACCAGGGTGGCGCGGTTGCCAGCCTCGACCACGGCGTTGCGGTGGGTGAGCGTCTCACCGTCGGCCTCGCCACGGTTGCCGTTGACCCCGACGTCCAGGGTGAAGCCGTTGCGCGTGCCGCCCAACGACAGGCCGATGCCAACACTGGCGCTGCTGCCCTTGCTGTCGCTGTCCAACTGGCTGGTGTTGCGGGCGGCCAGCAGGTTGATGTCGCCGTCGGCGGCCAGCGTGGCATCGCGACCGGCGCGGATCTCGCTGCCCTGCACCGTGATATCGCTGTCGGCACCGGCGCCGGTGGCACGCAGGCGCACGTCGTTGCCCGCCACCACCTTGGAGCCGGCCGCGGTGTCGCTGTGCTGTTCGGTGGTGCTCTGCTGTTTCTTGGTGCCCAGCGACAGGCTGATGTTGACCCCACCCGCCGCGCCCGGATCCTGCGCCACCGCCGTGGCCGCGTTGTTCACCGCCAGCGCGGCCGTGGAAGCGGCCAGCACCTGCATGCGCCCGTCCTCGGTTTTGTTGGCCGCCCGCTGCATCTGCTGGGTGGTCTGGATCGCACTGATCACCGGGTTGGTGATGGTCACGGTGAAGCCGGTCTGCTTGAACAGCGTTTCGCGGGTGCGGTCGGTGGTTTCCCGAGCCTCGGTAATGGCGATCTGCTGAGCCAGGATGTCCACGTCGCCCTTGGGCGCCATGACGTCGCTGCCGACCTGGCGATACTGGCGTCCGGCCTCGATCAGCACATCGCCCTCGGTGCTGCCCACCGTGCTGGCGCGTGCGGTTTCACGGGTGGTGAGGTCCTTGACGCTCTGCTGCTGGGTGCCGATGGTCAGCGCCAGGCCACCGCCGCTGAACAGGCCGCTCTTCTTCACCGATTTGTCATGGCGCTCGCTGCTGCTCTGGCTGGCCGCCTCGACGTCGATATCGCGATCGGCCACCAGCACGGTCTGCTGGGTCGACACCACGTCGCTGCCACGCACCTGGATATCGCGCCCGGCCTGCAGGTAGGTCTGCTCGGCGCTGACGGTGCTGCCCTGGGCCTGGGTCTGGCTGACGGTGTCGCGCAAGGTAGTGGTCTTGCTGGAGAACAGCCCGCTCTTGCCTTTGAACTTGTGGGCTTCGTCGGCGAATTGGTACTGCTCGGCGGCGCTCAGGCTGATGTCGCGCCCAGCCTCGGCCATCACCATGCCCTGGTCGCTGGCCACCGTCGCGCCACGCGCGGCGATGTCCTGCCCGGCCTTGATGCGCAGATCGCCGGTACTCTGCACGGTGCTGCCCACTTCGCCGCGACTGGCCTCGTTGCGCCAGTTGCTGGCGTTCCAGCTGATCGCCTGCTGGTGCTGCTCGGCAACGGTGCCCAGGTTGACGTCGCGCCCAGCCTCGAGCTGGCTGACGCCACCGGCGCCGGCATTGACCACCTGGGCGCCCAGCAGGTTGAGGTCGCGACCGGCGGCCACGCGCATAGCGCCACCTTCGCCACTGACGAACAGGCCGGCGACCCGCGAGACGTTGCTGCGACTGCCTTGCTCGCTGCTGCTGTCGCGGGTCAGGGAGCGCACGTTGATGTCCTGGCCAGCTTCGATCGCCAGGCTGTCGGTGGCGCCGATCAGGCCGCCGAGGTTGTTCAGGTTGTCGCGGGTCTTGAGCGCGACGTTGTTGCCCTGGATGCGCCCTCCGAGGTTGTCGATGTTCTGCGCGGTCAGCGCCACCACGCTGCGCCCGCCGAGGCTGCCGCTGTTGAGCAGGTCGCCGGAGAGGTCCAGACGCAGTTGCTGACCGGCGATCAAAGCGCCGTTGCCGTCGAGATCGCCGTCGCGCACCCGCACGTATACCTGCGGCACCAGCACCTGGCGCGTCTGGCCGTTGGCCAAGGTGACGTCGCGCGACACCAGCCAGACGATATCGCTGGTCAGTTGGGCCATCTGCTCGGCGGTCAGGGCCACGCCTGGCACCAGGTTCCAGGTGTCGGCGACGGTCACTGCGTTGTCGATCAAGGCGCGGTACTGCGCTTCGTCATTGGCGAAGCCGTCGAGGAAACGCCGCCCGGTGAGCTGGGCGATCTGCTCGCGGATCAGCTTCTGCTCGTAGAAGCCATCGCCCAGGCGCTGCTGGGTCTGCGCCGGATCGACCTGCAGGCGGTCGAGCATGTAGTCCGACGACAGCCAGTTGCGGTAGCTGGTGAAGCGCGGATCGCTCTCGATCAAATAGCCGCGCACGGCATCGGGGTTGGTCTGGAACAGGCTGTTGCTCGGCAGCGCCAGGTTCAGCCCGCCGCTGCGCACCTGGTCGGCGACACCCTGGCCGTCAGCCAGCTTGACCGAGACCACCGCGCCGACACGGTACTGCTCGGCGACCGGGGTATCGACCGCGCCCACCGTGGCCACCTGCTGGCCGACCTGCTGCTGGTCGCGCCCGGCGATCTGCGTGCCGCTGCCGTTGATGGTGGCGTGCTCGCCGTACTCGGTCGGCGTCAGGTCGATGTCCTGGATCAGCGGCGCCGGGCGGTAAGCCGCGACGTTGGTGCCCTGGCGGTCGCGCCCTTTGCGCTGGATGCGGTAGAAGTTGGTGGCCGTACCGGCATCGGTGGTCACCCGCCGACCATCCACTTCGGTGTTGGTCACCTGCGCCGCGCCAGCCTGCAACAGGCCACCGGCGAGGATGCGGCTCTTGTCGTTGAACACCGTATCGCCGCTGAAGGTCAGGTCGCCCCCGGCGAGGATCTGGCCTGGCGCAGAAGTGGCGATGCGGGTCTCGCTGACACTGCGGGTGTAGTCGTAGCGGTTGAAGTTGTCGCGGGTGCCTTCGGGTGTATTGAGGTGGTCCACTTCGTCGTTGTAGACGGAAATCTGGTCCGGCCGGTAGCGATTCGGCGAGCCGCTGAGCTGGTATTCGCGCAACTGCTCGGTGCTCACCAGCACCTCGGTGGTGCTGAAATGTTCGTTGGTGTTGCGCAGCTCGCCCACCGCCAGGCGCAGGTCGCCCAAGGCTTCGAGGGTGGCGCTGGCGTTGCTGAGCAGCGTGGCGCGGCCGCTGGCATGGTCGTCGCTGTCCAGCGCGCCGCCGATGGCCAGGTCGCCAGCACTGAAGATCAGCGCCTGCTCGCGGTTGTCCAGTTGCTGGCTGCCGATGTCGAGTTGCTCGCGGGCGGCGATGGTGGCCGCGCGGTCATTCTCGTCGCGGTTGACCACGCTGCGGCTGGCGATGGCCAGGCGGTCGCCGTACACGCGCCCGGTGCCGAGGTTGAACAGTTCATCGGCCTGCACGCGCACCTGCTGGCCGTCGATCAGGCCACGGTTGGTCAACGGGCCACTGAGGCGCAGATCGACCTGGGTCGCCGACAGCTCGCCCTCGGCGCGGTTGTCCAACTGCGCGGCGCGCAGGCTCAGGGCTTTGCCGGCCAGCAGCTTGCCGCTGTTGTTCAATTGCCCGCCAACCTCCAGCGTCAGCGTGTCGTTGGCTTGCACCTGACCGGCCAGGGTCAGGTCGCCCTGCTGTTGCAGCAGCAGATCGCCCAGGCTCAACGCCCGGCCGCTGCCACTGAAATAGGCGACGTTCATGGCCAGCAGACGCCCAGCGATCAGCGTGCCGCTGCCGTTTTCCAGCCGCAGCCGCGACTGCGCCGCGTCACGGTCGGCGAGGCGCAGTTCGCCGCCCGCCGACACCAGGCCCTTGTCGTTGTCCAGGGTGCCTGCCAGGCCCAGGTCGATGGCCTGATCCGCGCGCAGGGCGCCTTCGCGGTTGTCCAGCGCGTCGGCGCGCAGCAGCAGGGATTGTGCTTCGATGCCTTTGTCGGTGACGGCCGTGGCGCGGTTATCCACCTGGGCGGTCTGCAGGCTGAGCTGCCCGGCGCTGCGCAGCAGGCCGTCGCGGTTGTCGAGAGCGTCGCGCAGCGTCAATTGCAGGTCGCCGCGGGCCTGCATTTTGCCGCCCTGGTTGTCCAACTGCTCGCCCTGCACCTGCACCTGACGCTCGCCGACCACCTCGCCGCGGTTTTCCAGCACGGGGGCGACCAACAGCACATCGCCTTTACCGGCGATGAAACCATGGTCGTTGAGCAAGTGGCCGCTGCGCAGCTCGACCGCGTCCTGGCCGACGATGCCTTTGTCGCTGCCGGAATTAGCGTTGTGCAGGGCCTGGCTGCCGGTGTCGATGAACAGGCGGCCACCGGCCTGGATCAGGCCGGCACTGTTGCGCAGTTCGCCACTGCGCACGTCGAGCGTGGCGCCGGCGTCGAGGGTGCCGCCGTCGTTGTCGAAGGTCTGCTGGCGGCTGTCGAGCGACAGTTGACCCGCGCTGAGGGTGCCCTGGCGGTTGTCCACGCCGTTGGCCGCGACCTGGACCAGGCCTGCGGCTTCGATACGGCCGCCCGCGTTCAGCAGGGTGCCGTCGGTGACGTCCAGGCGCACGCTGCCGGCGACCGAGCCCAAGGTGCCCCCGGTGTTGTCCAACTGGCCGGCGATGATCTGCATGGCCTGGGTGGCGGCAATGGTGCCGGCAAGGTTATCCACACGGTCGCTGCGCAGGTCGAGGGTGCCACCTGCGCTGAGGGTGCCGCCGTCGTTGCGCACTGCGGTCGCGGCGATGTCCAGGCTGCCGCCTGCGGCCAGCGTGCCGCCGCGATTGTCCAGTTGCGTGGCGTTGCGCACCCGCAAGGCGCCGCCCTGAGTGGCGATCACAGTGGCGTTGCGGGTATCGAGCTGAGGGCTGTCCAGAGTCACCTGGCGGCCCTGGGCCTGGCCCTGGGCGAGCACGGCCTTCTGCGCGCTGATCTGCAGCGCACCATTGCTGGCCAAAGTGCCAGCGGTGCCGTCGATTTCGCGGGCGCGCACGTCCAACTGGCCGCTGCCGGCATGCTCGACCTTGCCCTGGCGGTTGTTCAGGGTGCTGCTGTCGAGGCTGAGGTTGCGCGCGTTGCTGGCGATGCGACCGTCACTGTTGTCGAGGTTGTCGCGGACCTTGATCCGGCTGTCGGCAGCGCCGGTCTGAACCAGCTCCCCGCCCTGGTTGCTCAAGCCGACCGCATCGACCTGCAACTGGCCGACGTTGACCTGCGCACGATCGCTGCGCAGTGTGCCACCCGTGCTGGCCTGCAACGCGCCGGGGCTGTCGAGGGTGCTGTCGCTGAGGTCCAGGTCGCCCTTGTCTGCGCTCAGCGCCAGCGTGGCGCCTTGGGTCTTGCTGTGGCGCAGGTCCAACGTGCCAGCCTTGAGATCGACCGCGCCGCTGGCGTGGTTCTGGCCGTTGGCGGCGATCTGCTGCGCCTGGACCTGCAAGGTGGCGTTGCCGCTGGATACACCTTGCGTATCGACACCGGCCGCCAGCAGGGCGTCGCGGGCGCTGTCGAGCTTGGCCGCCTGGATGCGCACATCGCCTTGAGCCGCCACGGTGCCGGTGTTATCCACAGCCCCGGCCGTGCTCACCTGCACCGCCCCCTTGGCGTAGACGCTGCCGCGGTTATCCACACCGCCGCCGGTGGCCAAACCGGTGTCGGCGGCACTGCTGATGGCACCCTGGTTGACCAGTCGTCCGTCGGCGGTGACAGTCACTTCACCGGCCATGGCGCCGATCTGCCCGGCGTTGCGCACGCCGACGCCCGCTTCGGTGCCCACCAGCTTGATCTTGCCGGCATACATGCCGCCCAGCTCGGCGACGTCGATGGCCACCTCGGGCTTGGCGCTGCCGTCATCGGCCAGGGCGCTGGCCTGGCTGTTGTCGGCATTGACCTCGTTGCGACCGGTGGTGACCTTGAGGTCGTTCGCCCAGACCCCGGCGTTGACCTGCACGGTCCGGGCGATCAGGTCGGTGTAGTCGCTGTCGCGGGCATCCAGGCCCTTGCCGGTGATGGTCAGGGTACCGCCTTCGACGCGGTAGCCGACGATGCGCCCGTCTTCGAGCTGGGCGCGGCCAGTGGTCAGGGTGGAGCGGTCGGCGTTGATGAAGCCGCAGCCGTCGCAGGTGATACCGGCCGGGTTGGCGATCACCACCTCGGCGCGTTGTCCGGCCACCTCGACATAGCCGCGCAACTGGCTGGGATTGCTGGCGTTGACCTCGTTGAGGATGACCCGCGCGCTGCCGTTGCCCAGGTAGGGGTTGCCCTCGATCCAGCCACCGAGCTGGGTCTGGGCATTGTTGCCGGCGTTGTTGAGGATGGCGCCGCGCGAGTCGACGTCGAACTGGCTGTACTGGTTGCGCGACACCCCGGCCGCGCTCGGCGTCTGGATGTTCACCTGCGGCGTGCCGTTGGCGCTTTCGATGATCATCGGCCGTTGCCCGCCGGGCGCGCTGGGGTCGGCGACGATACCGTTGGCCCAGGCCGGCGCCACGCCAAGGCTGATCAGCCCCAGCGCGCCCATCAGCGCGAAGCGCAGGCGGCCGAGGGTGACCACGCACGACGCGTCGGCGTGACTGGCGGCCTCACGGGTACCCGGCGCCTTGCCCTGGCGGCTGACGTTCTCGGCCACGACCATGAGCAGGCCACGGGCCTTGTTGAAGATGACGCGGTGCAGATGCTTGTTCATGCAAGTCCCTTTGCTGGCGACTCAGGCGCCGGTGGCCAGTGGATGAGCGGCGAACCAGGCGCGCGCCTGTTCGGGGATCACGCCGATGCCGTGAAATGTCTTGATCTTCAAACCGCGCTGCTCGCCCTTGTGATACAGCGCGCGGGCGCAGCGGTCGGGAAACACGCGGCTGAGCAGCAGGCGGCTGAGCACCGCCGTGTGGCCAAACGGGGCGATCCAGTCGTTGACCCAGAGGCGCTCGCCGCTGTGCCAGTCGTCCGGGTCCATTTCCACCGGGGAGCGGGTCAGGTAGCGCCGTTCGGCCTCCTCGCTCAGGCTCAGCCACGACAGGTAGAACACGGGTTTGCCGTGCTCGCTGCCGAGCACGAACTGGCGCTGCTTGAGCGCCGGCAGCAGCAGGCTCGACAGGGTGTGCAGCGGCGCATCGCGGTGCGCCTCGGACTGCATCCACAACCAGGTGGCGCAACCCAGCACCGTGGCCTCGTTCCACGGCTCGTCGAAGACGGCCGGGGCGGTGATCTCGAACGTGTCCAGACGCATGGCGTGACCTCAGAACGACAGGGCGACCGTGAAGGCGCTGGTGAAGTGGGCGGTGTCGAAGCCGTCAGGTTTTTTCAGCGGCGTGCCCCATGACCAGTCGTAGGTCAGGTTGCGGTAGCCGCCGCGCACGCCGACCACCGCGCCGGCCAGGCGGCGGCCCACCAAGTAGTCGGCGGCGTTGCCACCCACTTCGCCATAGTCGATACCGGCGTAGGCTTCCTGGCCGCTGTTGCCCAAGGCCAGGCCCAGTTCGTTGCTCAGGGTCCAGCCACGGTCGCCGGAGAGAATGTTCTCGCCATCGAAGCCGCGCACCGAGTAGCGGGTGCCGATGGTGAAGCGGTCCTGGGGCACCAGTTCGGTACGGTTCCACTGTGCGCGCCAGGCGCCGATGTAGCGCAGGCGCTGGTCCTGGACGGTGAACGGCACTTGCAGTTGGGCGTCGGCGAGGATGATCTTGGCGCGCGCGCTGCCATCGCCGAAGGCTTCTTCGGGCGCGGCCAGGGCGCCGTGCGCGCCGGTGCCGCGGCGATAGCTCAGGCCCAGGTCGAGGGTGGAGGCGCCGATGAATTCGCGGTGACCGACACCGGCCTGCCAGCCGGCCATGCGCCGGTGCTGCTGCTCGATCTGCGTGTCGTCGATGAAGTTGTCCGACGAGCGCGTCCACAGGCTGCTCCATAGCGTGGTCTTGCGCACTGCATCGCGGTACACCAGGCGCGACAGGCGCAACTCGTTGTTGCGGCTTTCGCCCCGGTAGCTGAAGTTCTGGTTCACGCCCGCGACGGTCTGGTGATAGTCGTATTCGCTGGTAGTGAAGGCCAACTGCCAATAACCGAACGGCACCGAGTAATGCAGGGTGTGGCCCTTGGTGCCCTTGCTGCCGGACTCGCCGCCGCCCAGGTCGTGGTTGAAGCTGGCGTAGAACAGGTCGTTGAGCGACAGCGGGTTGTCCAGCGACAAGGCTACGGCGCCCTGATACTTGCCGGTGGTCTTGCTGCCGCTGTTGTCCACCGACAGGCTCAGGCGGGCCGGGAAGCGCTGGCGCCAGGCAATGATCACATCGCTTTCACCGGGCTTGGCGTCCTGGGCGCTGGCAGGGGCGATGCGGATGTCGGCATCGGCGGTTGGCACGCGCTTGAAGTTCTCCAGGCCCTGCTCGATGTCGCGCAGGTTGAGCAGGTCGCCCGGCCGGGCCGGCAGCGCGTTCCAGGCATTGGCGCGGCTGCTGGTGGCGGCGTCGAAGCGAATCTGGCCGATGCGTCCGGGCAATAGGGTCAAGACCAGGATGCCGCTGTTGAGGTCCTGGGCTTCGGCGAGCACGCGGGTGGTGACGAAGCCTTTCTCGATGATCGCGTTTTGCACGCGCTTCATGGTCAGGTTCAGACCGCCTGCCCCCAGGCACTGGCCCAGCGCCGGGTCATGCGCGGGGTTGGCCGCGCGCAAGGCCCACTGAAACTGCTCGGCGGCGTCGCCGATCAGGCGGATCTGCTGGATGCGAAAGCACGGGGTTTCGTTTTGCGGCAGGCGCCCGGTGGCGCCCTCGGCAGGCGCCGCTTCCAGGCGCACGTCGGGGCGGGTATCGAGTTGCTCGCGCAGCACCCGCTCACGCTCACGCTGGCGTTGCAGTTCTTCTTCGGGACCGGCCGCCAGGGACGTCTGAGTGGCGAGCAGGCCCGCCAGCAATAGCCAGGCGGATGACAGGCAGTGAGCAGCGGTGACGCGCGAGACGCGCGCAACCAACGCCGAACGACGGGCGAGTGGCAGCATGGCACATCCTTGTGGGCCGAAGATCAGGTAAGAAGGGGCGCCGCGCAGGGAAGGAATGAAGCGCGGTCAGCCGAGCGTTGAGACGGGGAATTAGTCGGAAAGTTGCGACCGTTCGTAGGAATAGTCCTACAAAGCGCGAATCTGTGAACGGGATCGCGAAACGCACGGCGTATTTCGTCGTGCGTTCATCAGCGCTGGGCGGATCAGGCGGTGGGGGGCGTGTCCATCTCGTCGCCCGACACCGCTGGCCGTTGCGACGCGGGTTCTGAAGCGGTCGCTTGCTCGGTCAGAGGCGCGTCCGGCACGGTCTCGATGGCCGCTGCCGCAGGCGGCTCGCGCAGACGGTTGAGCTCAGGCAGGCCGAGCTTGAGCAGGCGCGCGGTCTTGCTGCTGGCGACCTTGGCGTTGTTCTGCGAAGCCGGCAGGCGCGACAGTTGACCGGCCAGGTTCATCGCCAGGATCTCCCGCGAATACACACCGCCGCCCAACTGGTAGATGGCGGCGATCAGTTCGCGCAGGTCCAGCGGCAGGCGCCAGCGGGTGCGCAAGGCCGAGCCGAACGGCGCGCCGAATTCGTTGAGCGACAGTTGCACCTGATCTTCGTCCAGCTCGCCCCCGGCCAGCCGCCACTCCTGCAAGGTGCGCAGCACCGCCAGATCGCCCAGGCAATGCAGCAGGCCGGCGCAGTAGCAGCGCTCCGGGTCGAGGTCGAGCTGTTGCGCCAGGGTGCGGCCGTAGTCGGCGGTGCGCAGCGAGAGGTTCCAGTAATGCGCCGCGTGGTGGGTCAGCAGCGGATCGCTCAGGCGCGCGCTGCGTTTGAGGGTCAGCCCCAGCACCAGGTTCATGCTCTGGGTGCTGCCCAATTGGTTGAGCGCCTGAAGCAGCGTCTGCACCGGCTTCTCGCGGTGCAGGGCGGCGCTGTTGGCGGCGGCGATGAGCACGGCGGTGATCTGCGGATCAGTGCGGATGTCTTCCTCCAGCACGCGCAGGTCCAGGCCCTGCGGGCTCAGCGCACGCTTGACCGCCGCCTGCACGTCCGCGAGCAGCGGACCGCCGTCGGCGCTGGCGCGGCGTTGCTCGAGGAACGCTGGCAGGCGAGCGCCGGGCTGCAGCGGCGGCACCGGGCAGGCGATCTGCTCGCCCACTTCCAGCAGCAGGTTTTCCAGACGCTTGCGCAGGTTGTCCAGGTTCAGCGGCTTGCTCAGGTAGGCGGTAGGGTGCAGTGGCAGCGCTTCCTTGACGCTGGCGCTGTCGTTGCGCTCGCTCATGAGAATGAACGGCAGCGCGGCCTGTTCGCGCCGGCCACGCACCCTGCGCAGCAGATCGAGGCCATCGAGGCCCACCAGCTCGCGGGCGGCGATGATCAGGTCGGGCTTGCTGGACAAGGCGCTCAGCGCCTGGGAGCCGTCGGCGCAGACTTCCAGGCGCGCGTCGCAGCGCACGCTCAGCAGCATCTCGCGCAGCATGTCGCGAACCCAGGGGTCGCTTTCGGCGATCAGCACGCGCGGTGGAAGGGGATCTGCAGCATTCATGGGCAACTCCTGGCAATCAGTGACGCACGATCCTTCGCAGCTTCCGGAAACATCCTCTGGACACCATAGCGCCACCTGCCGGACTTGGGCATAAAAAAACCCGCCGAAGCGGGTTTTTCCAGCGAAGCCGTGAATTACGCCAGTTCGGCGAAGCACGCTTCGATGATGGCCAGGCCTTTGTCCAGCAGCGCGTCTTCGGCGGTCAGCGGCACCAGGATGCGCAGGACGTTGCCGTAGGTGCCACAGGACAGCAGGATCAGGCCTTTGTCGCGCGCCTTGGCCACGACTTGTGCCACGGCCGCCGCGTTCGGCGTGTGGGTGCCCTTCTCGAACACTTCCACGGCGATCATCGAGCCCAGACCACGGACGTCGCCGATGATCGGGTGCTTCTGCTGGATTTCACGCAGGCCAGCGGTCAGGCGCTCGCCGACGGCCTTGCTGCGCTCCAGCAGTTTCTCTTCCTCGAACACCTGGATGACGGCCAGCGCCGCGGCGCAGGCGATCGGCGAGCCCGCGTAGGTGCCGCCCAGACCGCCTGGGGCGATGGCGTCCATGTACTCGGCCTTGCCGCACACACCGGCCAGCGGGAAGCCGCCAGCGATGGATTTGGCGAAGGTGGTCAGGTCAGGCGCGACGCCCATCTGCTCCATCGCGAAGAAGGTGCCAGTACGGCCAGCGCCGGTCTGCACTTCGTCGGCGATCAGCAGGATGCCGTGCTGGTCGCACAGGGCGCGCAGACGCTGCATCAGTTCTTTCGGCGCCGGCAGGAAACCGCCTTCGCCCTGTACCGGCTCGAGGATGATCGCGGCGATGTCGCGCGGCTCGGCGTCGTTCTTGAAGATGCGCTCGACCGAGGCGATGGCGTCATCGACGCTCACGCCGTGCAGTTCGCTCGGGAACAGGGCGCGGAAGATGCCGCCGGGCATCAGGCCCATGCCAGCCGAGTACGGCACGACCTTGCCGGTCAGGCCCAGGGTCATCATGGTACGGCCGTGGTAGCCGCCGGTGAAGGCGATCACCCCCGCACGGCCGGTGGCGGCGCGGGCGACCTTGACGGCGTTTTCCACGGCTTCGGAGCCGGAGGTGACCAGCAGGGTTTTCTTGGCGAAGTCGCCCGGCACCAGGCTGTTGATCTTCTCGGCCAACTCGACGTAGGGCTCATAGGCCAGCACCTGGAAGCAGGTGTGGCTGACCTTGGTCAGCTGCTCCTGGACGGCTGCGACCACTTTCGGGTGCAGGTGGCCGGTGTTGAGCACTGCGATGCCGCCGGCGAAGTCGATCAGTTCGCGGCCTTCGACGTCGATCACCGTGGAGTTCTTCGCCGACTCGACGAAGATCGGGTGAATCTGGCCGACGCCACGTGGGACGGCGGCGACACGGCGTTGCATCAAGGATTCGTTGGTCTTGCTCATAATGCCCTCATTCGCGCCGAGGCTTACGGCGCTGTTATTCGGGGGTGGCTGGGCGGACGGCGGACAGTATTCGTTGATCGACTGCCGCGCACGCCCTGGCCACCAGGTACTGCGCTGTCAAAAAAACCAGCGGGACGTCGCTCTCGCGCCCCGCTGGCGAGGTAAATCCCTTAGCGCATCAGACGCTGATGCACAGGTATTTGATTTCGAGGTAGTCCTCGATGCCGTACTTGGAACCTTCGCGGCCCAGGCCCGAGGCCTTGATGCCGCCGAACGGCGCGACTTCGTTGGAGATCAGGCCGGTGTTGATGCCGACCATGCCGTACTCCAGCGCCTCGGCGACGCGGAACACGCGGCTCATGTCGCGGGCATAGAAGTAGGAGGCCAGGCCGAACTCGGTGTCGTTGGACAGGGCGATGACTTCGGCCTCGTCCTTGAAGCGGAACAGCGGGGCCAGCGGGCCGAAGGTTTCTTCCTTGGCCACGGCCGCGTGCTTGGGCACGTCCACCAGAATGGTCGGCTCGAAGAAGTTGCCTTCGATCAGCTTGCCGCCGGACAGCACCTTGGCGCCTTTGGACACGGCGTCTTCAATGTGTTCCTGGACCTTGGCCACGGCCTTGTGGTCGATCAGCGGGCCGGTGGTGGTGCCGTCTTCCAGGCCATTGCCGATCTTGAGCTTGGCGACCGCCGCCTTGAGCTTCTCGGCGAAGGCGTCATACACGCCGTCCTGCACATAGAGGCGGTTGGCGCAGACGCAGGTCTGACCGTTGTTGCGGTACTTGGAGATGATCGCGCCCTCGACCGCCTTGTCCAGGTCGGCGTCGTCGAACACGATGAACGGGGCGTTGCCACCCAGCTCCAGGGACACTTTCTTGATGTCCTTGGCGCATTCTTCCATCAGTTGGCGACCGATTTCGGTCGAGCCGGTGAACGACAGTTTGCGCACCAGCGCGTTGCCGGTCAGCTCGCCGCCGACTTCGCCGGCGCTGCCGGTGACCACGCTCAACACGCCCGCCGGGATGCCGGCGCGGGTGGCCAGTTCGACCAGGGCCAGGGCGGAGTACGGGGTCTGCGAGGCGGGCTTGAGCACCATGGTGCAGCCAGCGGCCAGGGCCGGGCCGGCTTTACGGGTGATCATCGCCGCCGGGAAGTTCCACGGGGTGATGGCGGCGGTGACGCCGATCGGCTGCTTGATGACGATCAGGCGCTTGTCCGGCTGATGGCCAGGAATGGTGTCGCCGTAGACGCGCTTGGCTTCTTCGGCGAACCACTCGATGAACGACGCCGCGTAGGCGATCTCGCCCTTGGCTTCGGCCAGCGGTTTGCCTTGTTCGGTGGTCATCAGGCGGGCCAGGTCGTCCTGGTGCTCGATCATCAGCTCGAACCAGCGACGCAGCTTGGCCGAACGCTCTTTGGCCGTCAGCGCGCGCCAGGCCGGCAGGGCCTTGTCGGCGGCCTCGATGGCGCGGCGGGTTTCCGCAGCGCCCATCTTCGGCACGCTGCCGATGACATCGCCCGTGGCCGGGTTGGTCACCTGGATGGTCTGACCGCTGTCCGCGTCCAGCCACTCACCGTTGATGAAGGCCTGCTGGCGGAACAACTGAGCGTCTTTGAGCTGCATGTCGGCTTCCCTTGACCGCACCGTACACGCACGGCGCGAATGGTTGATTGTGCTTCAGGCGCCGGCTAAGGCGACCGTCATGGATGCTGGCACCCGGTCGAATCGGTGTTCGATATGGGCATCGAGCGTTTGAAATCTCAAACGAATGCTAAGCGGCTGCTGGGGTGTTGGACAATAGCCTGTTCGAAAAAAAGAACGAATGGGCAAATGCGGTGAGTGGCGTCCAGTCGGGAAGTTCACGGGCCGGAGGTGGAGCGACGAGCTTGCCGAGGGCGACACTGCCTGCAGGTTAAACGAGCGGGTTGACGCAAATGTGATAGGCGCGTGAAACGGCCCCTGGAGGGGTGCTTATGGCTACGATCCGGAGATCGTCCTTAATACGGTGAACTCAAACGTTTCATTCAGCTCGATGGCCACCCGGGCGCTGCGGGAAAACCTGCCAGAGATCAAGGCGATGGACGCCATCGACACAGACCGGTATCATGGCGCCCGCGTTGCACTCGTAGCTCAGCTGGATAGAGTACTGCCCTCCGAAGGCAGGGGTCGTGGGTTCGAATCCCGCCGAGTGCGCCATCTCCAAAAGCCCTGGGAATCTCCCGGGGCTTTTTCGTTCCTGCGCCCCCCCACCGCGCCCCTCCCCTCACCACGGCCATTGATGGTAGCGTGGGCACGTTCCTACTTTTGCACGTGCCCTTTAAACCCTTCGCGAAGGAATGCGCTCGATCATGCCCTTGCCCAAGTTTTCTGCCGCCTCCCTGCTGCTGGCCAGCCTCGCCCTGCTCAGCGTGCCGGCCCACGCCAATCTCAGCCCGCAACAATCCGCCGCCATCCTCAAAGCCTACGACGGCAGCGAGCCGGCCGACTTCAAGCAGTTCATCGGCCAGTTGGCCACGCATGAGCTGGCCAAGACCGATGGGCTCGAACAGACCCTCCAGGCCTATCAGGCCGGCACGTCACTGAATGCCGAGCAGCAAAACGAGATCAACCGTCTGCTGGGCCTCTATACCCGCATCAAGTACGGCAAGGCGGCCACCGAGACGCTGCGCGAACTGGTCGAGATTCCGACCTTCCAGGTCGAGGGCGTGGCGCAGCACGACAACCCGCAGTTCCACAAGATCGCCGCGAAGATCCAGGCGCTGGCCGAAGGCTTTGGCCTGGCCTTCCGCAACGTCGACAACCGCGTCTACGAAATCACCCTCGGCGAAGGCAAGGAAATGGTCGGCCTGCACGCCCACGCCGACGTGGTGCCAGTGAACCCGGACAACTGGAAGCTGGAAAACGGTACTCGCCTGGACCCGTTCAAGGTCACCCTGGTGGGCGATCGCATGTACGGGCGCGGCACCGAGGACGACAAGAACGGCATCGTCGTCGCGCTCTATGCGTTGAAAGTGGCCAAGGACGAGCAGCTGCCGCTGGCGCGCCAGTTCAAGCTGCTGATCGACACCACCGAAGAAACTTCCGGCGACGCGATTCCTTATTACTTCGCCCACAACGCCACGCCGGACTACAACCTGGCCTTGGACGGCGGCTATCCGGTGGTCATCGCCGAGAAAGGCTACGGCACGGTGATGGCCAGCTTCGCCAAGCGCGCGGCCGAAGGCAAAGGCGCGGAAGTGATCAACCTCACCGGCGGCCTGGCCACCAACCAGATTCCTACCACCTCGGTGGCGACCTTGCTCGGCGACCACCCGGTGGACCTGGCCCGACGCCTGAAAAAGGCCGGCACCGATTATCGCAAGGCCCACGGCAAGGACTTCCGCATCGACAGCGTGGTGTCCGGCAAGCACGTGATCCTGACCGTGACCGGCGTGTCTGCGCACTCCTCCTCGCCGCAGTCGGGGGTCAACCCGGTGGCGCGCATGCTCGACTTCCTCAACGGCCTGGGCGAACGCGTGCCGCTCAAGCGCAACCACTTCACCGACGCTGCGCGCTACGCCGCCGACAACTGGGGCCTGGACTACCTGGGCAGCAAGCTGGGCATCGGCTTCAAGGACGACTTCATGGGGCCGCTGACCGCCTCACCGACGTTCGTTGGCGTGGACGACAAGGGCCTGAAGCTGGCGGTGAACCTGCGCATTCCCAAGGGCAAGTCGATCCAGACCCTCAAGGACGAGCTGGGCAGCAAGCTCGGTGCCTGGTCGAACGACACCCACACCGCCGTGGCCTTCGACTACAGCCTCGACGAGCCGATGTACCGCAACCCCGAAGGCGCGTGGGTGAAGGCGCTGCTCGACGTTGCCAGCCAGAACCTCGGTCTGCCCCATGAGTTCGGCACCTCCGCCGGTGCCACCTCGGTGCATGACCTACCCAACGGTGTGCAGTTCGGTCTGGCCATGCCCGGCGTGAAGTACACCGGTCACAACGACAACGAGTTCAAGACCGTAGAGCAGTTCATGCTCGACCTGCAGGTGGTCAGTGAAATGGTCGCGCGCATCGGGCAGATGCCCACGCTCTAGCGACGCCTGCCGAGGGCTGCCTGCCAGCCCTCGGATTTTTCCCGCCAATGACGTTTTTCAATCGGCTCCATGCCGTTTCCTGCATTGCCCGGCCACGCGCGGTCTTGGATGCTTGAGGCTTTCCAGGACAGCGTTTTTTCCACTGCCGAGGCCGCCATGAAGAACGTCGAACACATCCTCAAGAGCAAATCCCAGCATCAGACCGTCTACACCATCGGCCCTGACGATTCGGTGCTCGACGCACTCAAGCTCCTGGCGGAAGTGAATATCGGGGCGCTGCCGGTGGTGGAAGGCGATCAGGTGGTGGGCATCGTCAGCGAGCGCGATTATGCGCGCAAGCTGGTGCTCAAAGGCCGCTCGTCGGCGGTCACCCCCGTGCGCGAGATCATGAGCGCGCCGGTGGTCACCGTGGAGCCCAAGCACAACCTGGAATACTGCATGAACCTGATGACCAACCGGCATCTGCGCCACTTGCCGGTGGTGGACAACGGCAAGTTGCTGGGCCTGCTGTCGATCGGTGACCTGGTCAAGGAAACCATCGCCGAGCAGGCCAACCTGATCCTGCAACTGGAGCAGTACATCCGCGGCGAGTGAGGCCTCAGGCCTTGGGCTTGTGCAGCGCCTCATTGAGCTGGTCGATCATGACGATCCAGTCGGAATCGGCGATGTAGTTTTCCTTGAGGAAGGCGCGCTGCGAATCGCTCCAGAACGGCGCGTCCACCAGTTTGACGTCGTCGTCCAGCGGGGAATGGGTGGTGATGAAGCGGTCGATCTCGACAGGATCGTCATCCAGGCCCAACTGCTTGAAGATTTCCGAGAACTCGTGAGTTGGTGCGTCCATGGTGCGTACCTCCGGGTAGGTCTAAGGGGTGCCTACCTCTAGACAGCTCGCAGGCCGCACTGACTCGATCCGATGCGCCGATCCGCTGGAAAAAACGCCGCGCCGCCTACAGGGGCGCGCGGCGCAGCGTGGCGAGGAAGGTCGCTGCACCGATGAACAGCCCGGCGAAGGTGCGGTTCAGACGCTTCTGCTGCCGGGGCGTGCGCATCAGGCGCAGCACCCGCGAGGCCAGGCCGGTATAACCGGCCATTACCAGCAAATCGACGCTGATCATGGTGACAGTGATGGTCAGGTACTGGGGCAACAACGGTGCGTGCGGGTCGATGAACTGCGGCAGGACCGCCAGCATGAACACCAGCGCCTTGGGGTTGCTGACGTTGACCAGGAAGCCCCGGAACACCAGGCTCAGCGGCTTGCCGATGGGGCGCACGGTCGAGGGGTCGGTGAGGTCCATCGGCAAGGCCCGCCACTGGCGATAAGCCAGATACACCAGGTAGGCGACGCCGAACCATTTGATCACCTGGAACGCGGTGGCCGAGGCGGCGAGGATGGCGCCCACCCCGGCGGCGATGATGGCGATCTGCACGATCAAGCCCAGTTGCAGGCCCAGCGCGTTCCAGTAGCCGCGCCAGAAACCGTATTGCAGCCCACTGGACATCGAGGCGATCGCCCCGGCGCCCGGCGACAGGCTGATCACCCAGCACGCAGCGAAGAACGCCAACCAGGTCTCCATCGACATCGCACACCTCACTCGCGCTAATGTTGCAAAACGTTAAGCTACGGTCCTGGCCAAAAAAGCACCAGTGGTTTTTGCGCGAATGCCCACGCAGCAGCGCCGCTCAGGACAGCGCTTCGAGCTCCGCCTGCATGCTCTCCAGGGTTTCCAGCGCCAGCATCCACGCTTCTTCCAGCTCGCCTTCACGTTGCTTGAGGCTGCTCTGACGCGCCAGCAACTCGCGCAGCTCGTCCTTGCGCGCCGCCTCGTAAAGTTCGGCATCGCCCAAGGCCGTCTCGATCTGCGCCAGTTGCGTGTGCACCTGGCCCAGTTCGGTTTCCAGCTTGTCGGCCGCTTTCTTGTGCGGCGCCAGTTGCTGACGCAGCGCGGCGGCGGCCTGGCGCTGGGCCTTCTTGTCGGTCTTGTCCGGGTTGACCGGGGTGCTGCTGACCGGCGCGGTGCGCTGGCGATAGTCGATCAACCAGCGGCTGTAGTCGTCCAGATCGCCGTCGAAAGGCTGGACCTTGCCGTCGGCCACCAGCAGGAAATCATCGGTGGTGCTCTTGAGCAGATGACGGTCGTGGGAGACCACCACCACGGCACCGGCGAACTCCTGCAAGGCCATGGTCAGCGCCAGGCGCATTTCCAGGTCGAGGTGGTTGGTCGGCTCGTCGAGCAGCAGCAGGTTCGGCCGCTCCCAAGCGATCAGCGCCAAGGCCAGCCGGGCTTTTTCGCCACCGGAGAAGTTGAGCACCGGCTCGTCGATGCGATCGCCGCGAAAATCGAAGCCGCCGAGAAAATCGCGCAAGGTCTGCTCGCGCTCGCTCGGCGCCAGACGTTGCAGGTGCAGCAGCGGGCTGGCCTTGTCGTCCAGCGAGTCGAGCTGGTGCTGGGCGAAGTAGCCCACTGCCAGGTTCTCGCCGCGTGCCAGGCGACCGCCCAGCGGCTCCAGCTCGCCGGCCAGGTTCTTGATCAGGGTGGACTTGCCCGCGCCGTTGGGGCCGAGCAGGCCGATGCGCGCGCCGGGAGTGAGTTGCAGCTTGACCTTCTCCAGGATGGTCTTGTCGCCATAGCCCAGCCGGCCTTCGGACAGGTCGAGCAGCGGACTGGAGATTTTCTGCGCTTCGCGGAAGACGAAATCGAAGGGCGAATCGACGTGCGCCGCCGACAGTTCCTCCATGCGCTCCAGGGCCTTGATCCGGCTCTGCGCCTGACGTGCCTTGGTGGCCTGGGCCTTGAACCGGGCGATGTACTTTTCCATGTGCGCGCGCTGCGCCTGCTGCTTCTCGTAGGCCTGTTGCTGCTGCGCCAGACGTTCGGCACGGGTGCGTTCGAAGGCGCTGTAGCCGCCTTTGTACAGGTTCAACTTGCGCTGCTCGACGTGCAGCACGTGGTCGACCACGGCATCGAGGAAGTCGCGGTCGTGGGAGATCAGCAGCAGCGTGCCCGGATAGCCCTTGAGCCAGTCTTCGAGCCAGAGGATGGCATCGAGGTCCAGGTGGTTGGTGGGCTCGTCGAGCAGCAGCAGGTCGGAGGGGCACATCAGCGCCTGGGCCAGGTTCAGGCGCATGCGCCAGCCACCGGAGAAGTCGCCGACGCGGCGATCCATCTGCGCGCTGGTGAAGCCCAGGCCGGCCAGCAGCTTGCGTGCACGGGCGTCGGCGGTGTAGCCGTCGGCGCTGTCCAGCTCACTGTGCAGACGCGCCAGGGCGGTGCCGTCGTGGGCGTGCTCGGCGGCAGCCAGGTCGGCCTGGACCTTGCGCAGGCGCAGGTCGCCATCGAGCACGTAGTCCACGGCCAGGCGGTCGAGGGTATCGACTTCCTGACGCATGTGGGCGATGCGCCAGTCGGCAGGGATCTGGCAGTCGCCGGCGTCCGGCGACAGCTCGCCGCGCAGCAAAGCGAACAGGCTGGATTTGCCAGCACCGTTGGCGCCGATGAGGCCGGCCTTGTGACCGGTGTGCAGGGTCATCTCGGCGCCTTCTAGCAAGCGCTGCGGACCACGCTGTAAAGTGAGGTTGGATAGTCTGATCATGATGGTCGCGGAGTCTATCAGCTTCCGGGTGGCCCACACAGGGCGCTCGATCACTGACGCGAGTCGAACCAATGCACACCGATCTATGGGATCACGCGCGGGCCTTGTATGCCCGGCCAGGCGTCGAGCACGCCTGTCTTGCCTTGCAGTCGCTGGGCGGCGATGTCTGCCTGCTGCTGTGCGCCACCTGGTTGCAAGCGCGGGGCGTGGCGGCAGAGCCGCAGCGGGTGGAAGCATTGCTGGCGGTCAGCGGGCCGTGGCAACGCGACGTGGTGGCGCCGCTGCGGGCGTTGCGTCAGGCATGGCGCGGGCAGGCGGCGCACGACGCTGCGTTGGCGGCGCTACGCGAACAGGTGAAGAGGTTGGAACTGGAGGCTGAGCGCACCGTGCTGGAGCGCTTGCAGGGCATTACCTGCGGGTGGTCGGCGAGTCCACACGGACACGCCGATGATTGGCTGCTACGGCTGGCGCCGGCGCCGACCCACGACCACGACGCGCTGCATCAATTGCGCGCCGCGGCCGCTGCGCTTCAGGAGGCCGAAGAGGACGACTGAGCGTTGCCGCTGGCCACAGGAGCCGCGGCAGGGGTTGCCGAGTTGGACGACGATGCGGCGGTGTCGGCTGGCTTGGCTGCCGGCTTGGCCGCCGCCGGTTTGCGAGCGACGCGCGCAGCGGCTGGCTTGGCCGCAGGCTTCGCGGTTGCAGGCTTGGCGGTCGAAGCCTTGGCGGCGGCAGGTTTGGCAGCAGCTGGTTTCGCAGCGGTGGGCTTGGCGGCAGCTGCTTTGCTCGGCGCTTTGGCCGCTGCAGGCTTGGCGGCGACGGACTTGGCGGCAGCAGGCTTGGCCGCGGTCGCTTTGGCGGGCGTCGATTTGGCCGGGGTTTTGGCAGCAGCCGGCTTGGCGGCGGCGGACTTCACCGCAGTTTTCGCAGCAGGCTTGGCAGCAGGTGCCTTGGCCGGCTTGGTGGCGGGAGCCTTCGCTGCTGGCTTGGCTGCAGCCTTGCCAGCCGGCTTAGCGGCAGGTTTGGACGCTGCTTTGGCGGCGGGTTTGGCGGCGGCACGCTGATCCAGCGCCTTGCCGGCCGCCTCGCGGACCTTACCGACGCCCTGCGCCAGTTTCAGGCTGTCCTGGGCATCGCGCTTGAGTTGCTGAATATAGGTGCGCGTTTGGGTCTGACGCTCTTTCAGCGAATCGAGCAGCGTTTCCAATTCACCGATGGCGCCTTGGGCCTTGCCTTGCGCCTTGGCTTTGCCAGCCTGGGCAGCGTCCTGCAACTTCAGGCGGGCGTTGTGCAGTTTCTCCTGCGCTTTGCCGCGTTGTTTTTCCAACTTGGCGAGCAGTTTCTCCGCATCCGCCAGCGCTTGCGAGCAAGCCTCTTCCAGATGTTCGAGCAGGCTACCGGAAAGTTGCTGGAGCAGGTGCAACGGCGTACTAACGGGCTTCTTCTTGGCCGACATGGCTTACCTCCTGGCTGACGAGAGTGCGGCTCATACTATGCTTCTGCTGCTAACGCCGCTAGGCCATGTTGACAGTATTCTCGGCGGCGCGTTGCATGTTCGGTCAAAGTTGGAAACTTGCATCTGCGCCGGTCTGCCGCCGTCGTGTGGCTGTTCGATAATGGCGGCCTCCCGGCCACGGGGAAAGACTGACATACTTCGCCCTCAACGCCGCAGGAGTCGTCCGTGCACCGTCTTTCGATATTGCTGCTGAGCGCGCTGGCCTTCTCGGCCGTCGCCGCCACGCCCACGTCACCGCCCAATGACCAGGACCTGGCCTACAGCCTGGGCGCCAGCCTGGGCGAGCGCCTGCGCCAGGAAATGCCCGACCTGCAACTCGACGCCCTGGTCGAAGGGCTGCGCCAGGCCTATCAAGGTCAACCGCCGCGTATCGACAAGTCACGCATGCAAGCCATCCTGCAACAGCATGAAGAACAGGCGGCAGCGGCCGGCGCACAGGCCCACACCGACCAGTTGCTGGCCGCCGAGAAGCGCTTCATGGCCACCGAGCGAGGGCGCGCCGGCGTGCATGAGTTAAGCGAGGGTGTGCTTTACAGCGAACTGGCCAGCGGCAGCGGCGCACAGCCCAAGGCCGGCGGCAGGGTGCAGGTTCGTTACGTGGGGAAATTGCCAGACGGCTCGGTGTTCGATCAGAGCCAGCAGCCGCAATGGTTCAGCCTGGATTCGGTCATCGCGGGATGGCAGGTGGCGCTACCGCAGATGAAGACCGGCGCCAAATGGCGAGTAGTGATCCCTTCGGCGCAGGCCTACGGGGCCGACGGGGCGGGCGACCTGATCGCGCCTTACACCCCACTGGTCTTCGAGATCGAACTGCTGGCGGTGGGCGACTGACTCAGGCCTGCACCGCGCCCTCGACCTTGTGCGCGGTGTGCAGCACTTCGATCAGGCAGTCTTCCAGCTCGAAGCGCTCATGCAACAGCCCGCCCAGCTTGCCCAGCTTCTCGGCGAATCGCTCCGGATCGGTGCACTCGCCTTTCTCGCAGTGATCGTTGAACGCCAGGGCGATCTGAGTGCTGTCATCGATGCGCGGGTTGATCTGGGTGGCGAGTCCAAGGCCGCGGGTGTCGCCAAAGGCCTTGGCTTCGCTGACCAGTTGCTCGCTGATCTCGAAGTGCCACGCCGATACATAGTCGACCAGCGCCGCGCAGAAGTCGCGATTCTTGTCCTTGTCGGCGAAGGCAGGCTTGGCGTCACGCAAGGCGTAGAACGCCTGCACCAATTCGTGACGCTCCTTGAGCCAACGGTCGATCAGCTTGTGGACCCCGCCCCACCGTTCCTGGGCGTTCTGGCAACTATCGAGCATGGCAGTCTCTTCCCTAGCTGGGCAGATGCAGCTGCACCCGGCGCCTCGATCGGGCGACACAGCGGTGAAATCAGCGCAACGGCATCGAACCGTGTGATTTAGGTATGTGTGCAGGGCAGATTATTCCCGCACGTGCTGCCCATCAAGGTACGCAGTGGACTAAGTTCATACAAGCGTTCGATAGGCTTGGCCCGAGCCGCTGGTCGTGCGCTTGCCCCAGATCAACCCTTGCCCGGCATGCGCCGGCGCCACGCCAACAGGTGCCAGCATGGCAGTGCCGCCAGCGCCAGGAACGCCAGCAAGCTCCATTCTGGAAGGGTGAGGTCGAGGAAGCTCCAACTGATAGACACGCACTCGGAGTTACCAACCAACAAGCGCGCCAGCGCCTGCGCCCAGGAGCGCTGGAAGGTATGCTCGAACGGTTCGGCCGATACGGTCGGCCACTCGCCCTGTAACCAGACATGCCGGGCGGCCAAGGCCAGGCCGAGGGTGGCCACGACCATTGCTGTCGACGCGTAGGCGCGGGCGCCCTTGAGCCCCGGCGCATGCAGGACAGCGCACACACAGATGACGCCGTAGAGCGCTAGCAGCAAACGCTGGCTCAGGCACAGCGGGCACGGCACCAACCCCAGCCAGTTCTCGAGGACGAACGCTGCCGCCAAGGCCAGCACCGAGCCGAGCAAGCCTAAGAAGAACAGAGGGCGCGAGCGAACCTGCGACATGACCGATGCGAATCCCATGGTGTTCGGAGTGGTTTGAAACGGTAGAGGAAAGAGGACCGCTGTTTCAAGTTGGCTACAGAGGGAAGAAGTCGTTCATTGGAAGGGAAAGATTTCTGATGTCGGTAGGAAGAATCCTAGGCCTTAACGACAATGAAGTAGCGTCTGACCCGCCTGATTGAAATAGGCCGTAAATACTGCGGCGGTCAGGGTGCCCAGCGGCACCCGATCAAGGCGCAGGCGATGCCGGGCCACGCAGCAGAATCACACGGCTCCGGCACCCAGACGCCGCTCAGGCCTGGACCGCCTCAGGCAACGGCAGGGCCAGCAGACGCTCGTCGAGCAGCCCCAGACCCTCCTGGAACAGTTGATTGCTGCGCTCGGTCTCGCCCAGCCCTGCCAACAGTCGCGCAAGCTCGGCACAGGTTTCCGGGTTGCGTTGCATGCGCAGACTGCTCTCGAAGTAGTCGCGAGCTTTGCCCCAGAGGCGGTTCTGCTGGCTCAGACGACCGAGGGTCAGCAGCAAGCTCGGGTCCTGCGGGTGGTCCTTGAGCCAGCCTTCGGCGGTCTGCAACTGGCGCAATGGATCGTCACCGCGCACCAGCCCGTACAGACGCGCCAAGTGGCTTTCATACTGACGCTTCAAGGCGCTGCGCAGCACCTGCTCCGCCTCCCCTTGGGCGCCCACCTGACGCAGTTGCTCGGCATAAGCCAACACCAACTGCGGCTCATGGCGCTGGGCCGAGGTCAGTTGCTGCCAGGCACGCTCCAGCGACTGACGCGCCGCCTGTGGATCTTCACCCCGCGTGGCAGCCAGGCTCAGATTCTGCCCCCAGGCACGCTGTTCCAGTTCGGCCAGCTCTGGGGCCGGCAGCACCTTGCCCTTGCGCAAGTCGGGCAGCAGGCGAATCAACGCAGGCCAGTCGCCGCGCTCGCGGTGCAGACGCTGCAGTAGACGCAGCACCTGGACGTTGTGCGGATGGCGCTCCTGCATCACCAGCAGGGTATCCAGCGCACCGTCGGTATCGCCGCGGTCCATCTGCAGTTGCGCATGGGTCAGCGCAATGGCCAGCTCGGCCTGGGGCTGACGCTCCAAGGCGCGCTCGAGCAAATTGTCACTGTCCTCGGTACGCCCTTGCTCGTTGGCGGCGCGCGCCGCACCGAGGTAATACAACAGCGGCTGACGCTCGGCCTCGGCGGCACGGTGCAGGTGACGCTGAGCACTGGCCCAACGACCCTCGGCCAGGTCCAACTGCCCCTGCTCGATGGCGATGCGCACACGACGGCGACGGTTGCGTCGCGACCATGGGTTGACCACGCCGCTGGAAGTCAGCACCAATCCCACCAGATAACGCAGCAGCAGCAGGGCCAGTACGAACACCACCAACGCGGCCAGCGCCGCCCACAGCCCCGACTGATAGCGGAAGCCCCCGTAGGCGATCAGCACGTAGCCACTGTGCTTGGCGATGGCCACGCCCAGCCCCGCCGCAACGACGATTGCCAGCACGGCCAGCAGGTAGACACGCTTCATGGCTTGGCCCCCTCACCCTCGGCCGGCAGGTGCCGGCGCTGGATGTAGGCCTGCACCGCCGCCAGGCTTTCAGCCAGATCAGGAACCTGCACCGACACCGGCTGTTCGGCCAGGGCGTTGAGGCTGTCGAGCATGGCCTTGCTCTGCGGATTGTCGGCATTGAAGTTGGCCAGCAGCACGCTGCGGGCATCATCCAGCGCACGGGTATACACCTTGTCCTGACCGTTGAGCGCGGCCCACTGGGCCTGTTCGAGGGTCAGGCTCAACGCCAGGCGCACCTGGCTGAGCGACTGCCCGGCCAGCAGCGGACGCACGTTCTGGTCGGCATTGAAGTCGACTTGGAAGTATTTGGAAATTTCTGCCCACCAGTTCGACAGACGCGTGCTGAAGTCGCCGTCTTCGGTCAGCGCACCCACCGCGTTGGCATCGCTGTCGAACTCCGGCGCCAGGGCGCTGAGTTGCTGGACCTGCTCGCGCTGCGCGGCGAGCTTGAGGAACAGGCCGGTTCGGTCAGGTTGCTGGGTGCTTTGCAGGGTCGCCAGGCTGCGCGCCAACTGCTCACGCGCGGCGAACACACCAGGATCGCTCTGCTCGCGCAGAATCTCGTCGGCGCCTTCGACCAGTGCCGTGGCGCTGGTGATGTCCTGCAAGGCTGACAGACGCAGGGTGGCCAGGCGCAGCAGATGCTCAGCCTCGGCCAGCCGCCATTCCTTGCGGCTTTCGCCCAACACCGTTTCCAGGCGCTGACTCAGCCGCTGCTGGTCGCCCTGCAACTGCGCCACCAGACGCCGGCGGTCTTCCAGTTCACTGGCTGCCGGCAGTCCGGCGAGCTGCGAGCCCAGTTGTTGCTGACGCTGCTGCAACGCCTCGGCGCGCTGGTTCAGCGCCTCGATATGCTCGCCCTGGCCCTGCTCGTTGCCTTGCAACTGATGCACCTGCCATGCGCCCCAACCGCCAACGCCCAGACCGGCCGCGCCAAACAGCAGCGCCAGCATGGCCAGGCCGTTGCCAGCCCGCTTGGCCGGCTGCTCGACGGGGGTGTGCGGCGCCTCGGCCGCCGTGGGTTGTTCGTTGTTGGACAAGACAGTCTCGCTCACGTATCCATCCTTTGCATGGGGGCGCCGTCGCTCTGCGCTGGGCGCCTTAAGAGGCAGGTGCAGCGCTGCGCTGCACGGCTGCCAGCAAAGCCGTGGCACTGGCGCCACGGCAATCCACAACCTGTTGGGCACCTGCTGCCCTGGCCTGCTCGGCGACCCGTGGGCTCGGCACGAACAGAGGCATCTGCGCAACGCGGGGCCACTGGGCGCCAGCGAGCCGCTGCAGATGTTCGAAACCCTGCCCACTGCTGACCACCAGCCCGTTCAGGCGTTCCGCTTCGATCCGTTGCAGCAGGCTGCCTGGCGGATGATCCGGCAGGCGACGTTCATACAGTTCCAGATATTCGACACTAGCACCTTGCTCACCAAGACGCTCGGCCAGCAGTTCGCGACCACCCTTGCCACGGACGATCAGGACACGCGCTGTAGGAACCGCGATAGCCTCGCGCAGGACGGACACACCGAGCAAGGCCTCGCTGTCATCACCGGCTGTAGGGTAAGTCACCTGCAGGCCCGTGGCCTGGAGCACCCGGGCCGTGGCTTCGCCCACGCTGAACCAGCCGTGGCGCGGCGCGGCGAGGGCGGCGTCGGCGAGCCGATCCAATAGCAGGCGCGCGGCCGGCTTGCTCACGACGATGATCGCCTGGTAGCTGCCGATAGCGTCCAGTCGCTGCCGCGCGGCAGCGTCCAGGGCGACAGGCGCGATGGCCAACAACGGCAGGCTGCTGCTGGCAATACCCGATGCGCTCAGCACCTGCGCCACCGCCGCGCATTCCTCGGCAGGCCGAGTCAGCAGCAGGCGCCAGTTGCTCACGGATGACCGGCCTCGCCGTAGACGTCCTTGAGGATCGCCTCGGCGCCCTGCGCCAGCAGTGCTTCGGCCACCTGCACACCCAGGCGCTCAGCCTCGACGCGCGGCGCGCGGGCATCGGCCATCAGCAACGTCCCGCCGCTGGGCTGGCCCACCAGCCCGCGCAGCCACAGGTCATCGCCTTCGAGCACGGCGTAGCAGGCGATCGGCACCTGGCAGCCACCGTTCAGACGCTTGTTCATCGCCCGCTCGGCCTTGACCCGATCCGCCGTGTCGGCATGGTCGAGCGGCGCCAGCAGCGCATGGATTTCCCGGTCGGCACTGCGGCACTCGATGCCCACTGCGCCCTGGCCACCCGCCGGAAGGCTGTCGTCGATGCCGATGCTGGAGGTGATACGCGCTTCGAACCCCAGACGAATCAGCCCCGCTGCCGCCAGAATGATCGCGTCGTATTCGCCGGCATCGAGCTTGGCCAGGCGTGTGTTGACGTTGCCGCGCAGGAAACGGATCTCCAGGTCTGGGCGACGGGCCAGCAACTGCGCCTGCCGGCGCAGGCTGGACGTGCCGACGATGCTCCCGGCCGGCAGCGCATCAAGGCTGTCGAAGGTGTTGGAAACGAAGGCATCGCGCGGGTCTTCGCGTTCGCAGATGCAGTACAAACCCAGGCCTTCGGGGAAGTCCATGGGCACGTCCTTCATCGAATGGACGGCGATGTCGGCCTCGTTGTCGAGCAGGGCGGTTTCCAGCTCCTTGACGAACAGCCCCTTGCCGCCGATCTTCGCCAGCGGCGCGTCGAGCAGCTTGTCGCCACGGCTGACCATCGGCACAAGGGACACGATGAGACCGGGATGCGCCTGTTCCAGGCGCGCTTTGACGTATTCGGCCTGCCACAGGGCCAAGGCGCTTTTACGGGTGGCAATGCGGATTTCGCGAGTGGACATCTGACGCACCGAAGCAGAGAAATGCCGGCGATGATAACAGCTCGGCTCGCTTGGCTAGCAGATCCAGGTCATCACAAGGCCTGCCATCCCTGGCGACGGCCATGCGCGGGCAAGGCTTAGAGCTGCTGCATCATCTTGCGCACACCGGCTACATGCCGGCGGCTGACGGTCAGCGCATCGCCGTTCAGGCCCTTGAGGAACAGTTGGAAGTGGCCAAGCGGCGTACGTTGCAGCCGCTCGATGCGATCGCGCGCCACCAGCGCGTTGCGATGGATGCGCACGAAGCGCTCGCCGAACTCGTCTTCCAGGGATTTGAGCGGCTCGTCCAGCAGCACCTCGCCACCTTCGTGGCGCAAAGTCACGTATTTGTGATCGGCGATGAAGTAGATCACCTGACCCAGCGCAATCAGTTCGATACCTTTGCGGGTGCGCGCGCTGATATGGCTGCGTGGGCCTCCACCGGCTTCGGTGGCGGGCCGGGTGAGTGCCGCGAGCTGGGTACGGTTGGGTTTGTCGGCCCTGCGCAGGGCATCGCGCAATGCCTGGGGTTGGGTGGCGTGGCCGACGTGGCTGAGGGTGCTGTGGTTGAACGCCTCCAACTCGTCGTCATCGAGGCAGAACACCACCGCGGGCGGCGCCTCACGTTCGCACAGGCGAGCCGCGACCTGCAGGCCGTCCAGGCCTGGCATGCGGGTGTCGAGCAGCACCACGTCGGGTTTCAAGCTGTCGATCAGTGCCAGGGCCTCCTCGCCGCTGGTGGCACTGGGTTCCAGCACGTTGTAGCCCTCCAGCTCGCCAAGCAGGCGGCTCAGGCGGTCACGGGCCTGGGATTCATCGTCAACGATCAGGACATTCATAATTGCGCTGGATTCCTGAGTGAGTCTCGCAAGGTGGGTCTGCGTGACAGGAGTCGGTGGACCGTGTTGCGGTCACGCTACAGACCCATGCGAAGGCCAAAGATTCACTGGTCCGACAGAATCGCTGCCGGCCCTCTGTGAAACTGTAGACGGTCCGTGGAACGCTGCCGTTCAATCGCTGAATATCCTGTAGCGCCGCTGGCATGCCGCAAAACGGCCATCGCGGCGACCGCTGTCCTACGGACGGCAGCCCAATCCTGCTATCATCGGCGCCACTTTTTCATTCACGCCTTCTATGAGTGGATCCATGAGCACCGACAAGACCAACCAGTCCTGGGGCGGCCGCTTCAGCGAGCCCGTCGACGCCTTCGTCGCCCGCTTCACCGCCTCGGTCGATTTCGACAAGCGCCTGTACCGTCACGACATCATGGGTTCGATTGCCCACGCCACCATGCTGGCGCAGGTCGGCGTGCTGTCGGACGCCGAACGCGACGCGATCATCGACGGGCTGAACACCATCCAGGGCGAAATCGAAGCGGGCCAGTTCGACTGGCGCGTCGATCTGGAAGATGTGCACATGAACATCGAAGCGCGCCTGACCGACCGCATCGGCGTCACCGGCAAGAAGCTGCACACCGGCCGTAGCCGCAACGACCAGGTCGCCACCGACATCCGCCTGTGGCTGCGTGACGAGATCGACCTGATCCTGGCCGAAATCACCCGCCTGCAGCAGGGCCTGCTGGCTCAAGCCGAGCGCGAAGCCGAGACCATCATGCCCGGCTTCACCCACCTGCAGACCGCCCAACCGGTGACCTTCGGCCATCACCTGCTGGCCTGGTTCGAAATGCTCAGCCGCGACTACGAGCGCCTGGTCGACTGCCGCAAGCGCGTCAACCGCATGCCCCTGGGCAGCGCCGCACTGGCCGGCACCACCTATCCCATCGACCGTGAACTCACCTGCACGCTGCTGGGCTTCGAGGCGGTCTCGGGCAACTCGCTGGACGGCGTTTCCGACCGCGATTTCGCCATCGAATTCTGCGCGGCCGCGAGCCTTGCGATGATGCACCTGTCGCGCTTCTCCGAAGAGCTGGTGCTGTGGACCAGCGCGCAATTCCAGTTCATCGACCTGCCCGACCGCTTCTGCACCGGCAGCTCGATCATGCCGCAGAAGAAGAACCCGGACGTCCCGGAGCTGGTGCGCGGCAAGACCGGCCGTGTGTTCGGCGCCCTCACCGGCCTGCTTACCCTGATGAAAGGTCAGCCGCTGGCCTACAACAAGGACAACCAGGAAGACAAAGAACCGCTGTTCGACGCCGCCGATACCCTGCGCGACTCGCTGCGCGCTTTCGCCGACATGATTCCGGCGATCAAGCCCAAGCACGCGATCATGCGCGAGGCCGCGCTGCGCGGATTCTCCACCGCCACCGACCTGGCCGACTACCTGGTGCGTCGCGGTCTGCCGTTCCGTGACTGCCACGAGATCGTCGGGCACGCGGTCAAGTACGGCGTCGACCACGGCAAGGACCTGGCCGAGATGAGCCTGGAAGAGCTGCGCCAGTTCAGCGACCAGATCGAGCAGGATGTGTTCGCCGTGCTCACCTTGGAAGGCTCGGTGAACGCGCGCAACCACATCGGCGGCACCGCACCTGCCCAGGTGCGCGCCGCCGTCGCTCGCGGCCAGGCGCTGCTGGCCGCACGCTGATCGAGCAACGGTCGGGGCTGCCCGCCAGCCCCGGCCCCTTCAGCGCTTGTTCTTGATCATTTCCAGGAACGCCGGCATCGCCGCTTCCTTGTCGGCGACGATCCGCGCCATGTGCGGGTTTTCCTGCAACTTCTGCAACAAGGCTGCGGCCTGCGGGAAGTCAGCGAGGAAATCGATGCCCAGCACCTTCTTGCCTACCGCGCAGGCCAGATCCACCGAGAAGCAGAACATCAGGTCCGCCAAGGTCAAGCGTTCGCCCGCCACATAAGGCGCGAACTTGCCATTGCGCTTGAGCGTGGCGAAGCCCACCAGCAGTTCGGCGCGGGCTTTCTCCTTGACCAGCGGCTCCACCGGCTGACCGAAGAACGCCTCGGCATAGCAGGTGCGCGCGGGCAGTTCGATGTACAGCTCGATTTCCTTGAGCAGCTCGCGCACCTTGGCCAGCTCGAAGGCATCGCGGGGCAACAGCGGATGCTCGGGGTGGGTCTGCTCGATGTACTCGAGGATCACGCTGGTTTCACTCAGGAAACCGTGCTCGGTCTCCAGCGCCGGCACCTTGCCGCGCGGGCTCACCGCCAGCACCTGCGGGGTCTGCCCGGAGACGAACAGCACTTCCTCGAAAGGCACGCCTTTTTCCAGCAGGGCCAGTTTGACCATGTTGTAGTAGTTGCTGACCGCGAATCCGTAGAGCTTGAGCATGGGGTACAGCCTCCAGGCCGTGTGAGGGGTTGGCCCGCACGTTTATAGCCGCACTGGCCCTGCTCTGACCAGCATCATGGCGCACGTCGATGATGGGGCATTGCCCAGGCAGGCATGGCACACTGTGCGCCTTATCCACAGGAGCAGCGCCATGAGCGAACCCACCGACCTCGACAACGACGACGAAGCCTTCGCCGAAGCCACCCTGACCCAGGCTATCGAAAACCAGATCGAAAGCGGCAATCCGCCCGCCGCCAAGGCCACCTACAACAAGCTGAGCCTGGTCGGCTACGCGCATGAGGACATCCTCAACCTCATGGCCCACGTGCTGGCCATCGAGATCGACGCGCTGCTCAATGAAGACCGCGCGTTCAATACCCAATGGTACGAAAACGCCCTGCGCGCCTTGCCGGAACTGCCGCCTGAGGCAAATCAAGGCGACGACGAACAAGTCTGACTACACTCCTGACTTCCATCCTCGTCTGGAAGTCAGGAGTTGCCCATGTCCTTCACCCCCGATCTGATCGCCGAACTGGAAGTGCTTGCCCTGTTCAACCTGGACAGCAGCCAGGAAGGGATCAAGATTCACGCCAACGCTTCGCCCTCGCTCATCGCCGCCGCCAAGCGCCTGCATGAGAAGCAGCTCACCGATCAGCCCGATGGCGGCTACCTGACCAGCCTCGGTCACGACGCGGTCGAGAGCGTGCAACTGCTGCTGAACGTGCTCAAGTCACCACAGCCGGCCTAGCCACGTAAAGACGCCTTCTCGGGATCGCACCGCGCAGGCGTCCCTCACGACGCCTGCCTGCCAGGTCGCCAGCCGCTGGAAAAATGGCGTCAAAATGCCATCCACTCTCTTATGCATTCTTGTCGCTCAGGTTACACTCGCCGACGCATCCCGACTTGCCTGAGCACGTCATGAGCCACCCTCACGAAATTCGCCCCGACCTGGACCAAGGCATTGACCGCAAGGTGCTGTCGACCCTGCGTGGGCGCTTCCTGCAGATCAATCAAGGTCGCCTGGAACGGGCCATGGACGGGCTCTCCAGCCGCCAGCAGACAGTGCTCAAGCTGTTGCCACTGTTCTTCCACGTCAATCACCCACTGCTGCCTGGCTACGTCTCGGGCGGCACGCCAGCCGGCGTATCGGGCTTCGAGCCGGACGCTGAACTGCTGGCCGAAGCCCAGCGCCTGACCCGCTCGTTCACCTACAAGGCACGCCACGGCAACCCGCCTCAGCCGATCCATGGACTGTTTCTGATGGGCAGCCTCGGCACCCTGGCCCAGGCCGAACAGAGCGACATGGACCTGTGGGTCTGCCACGCGCCGGACCTGGCCGAATCTGAGCTGGCCGAACTGCGGCGCAAGTGTCAATTGCTCGAGGCTTGGGCGGCCACCCAGGGCGCCGAGGCGCACCTGTTCATGATCGAGCCGCACGGCTTCGCCCAGGGCCAGCGCGACGGCCAGCTCAGTTCCGACGACTGCGGTACCACGCAGCACTTTCTGCTGCTCGACGAGTTCTACCGCACGGCGATCTGGCTGGCCGGACGCACCCCGCTGTGGTGGCTGGTGCCGGTGTATGAAGAGTCGAACTATCAGGCCTACACCTGCACGCTGCTCTCCAAGCGCTTCATCGGCCCCCATGAGGCGCTCGACCTTGGCCACCTGGCGCACATTCCCGCGCAGGAATTCGTCGGCGCCGGGCTGTGGCAACTGTTCAAGGGCATCGACTCGCCCTACAAATCGTTGCTCAAGCTGCTGCTCACCGAGGCCTATGCCAGCGAGCACCCCGAGGTGCGCTGCCTGAGCCTGGACTACAAACGCGCCGTATTCGCCAATTGCCTGGACCTGGACGAGCTCGACCCTTACGTACTGGTCTACCGGCGCATCGAGCGCTACCTGTTGCAGCGCCACGAGCGCGCGCGCCTGGAGCGGGTACGCCGCAGCCTGTATCTGAAGGTGAACAAGAAACTCAGCCTGTGCGCACGCTCGACCCGCGACGGTTGGCAACAGCGCCTGCTCGCCCGCCTGACCGACGAATGGGGCTGGAGCGATCAGCAACTGGCCCTGCTCGATACCCGCAGTCAATGGAAGGTCCGCCAAGTGGCGCTGGAGCGCCGCGAGCTGGTGAGCGAACTCAATCACAGCTATCGCTTCGTCAGTCAATTCGCCCGCGAAAAAGGCGCCGGCAGCCGCGCCGAGCAGCGCGACCTGAACGTACTCGGACGGCGCCTGTATGCCGCCTTCGAACGCCGCGTCGGCAAGATCGAAGTCATCAACCCCGGCATCGCGCCGGACGTGGCCGAGGACACCCTGACCTTGGTGCAATCGCCCAACCGCAAGGAGCCTGGCACTTACCTCTGGGGACTCTACCCCGGCAGCCTGGGCGTGCATGAATGGGAGCATACCCACCCGCTCAAGCGCTGCCGCGAGCTGATCGAACTGCTGGCCTGGGCGCACCGCAACGGCGTCATCGACAGCAGCACGCGCCTGGCTCTGCACCCTGGGGTCAGCGACCTGAGCGAATTCGAACTGTTCAACCTGATGGGAAGCTTGCAGCAGAGCTTGCCCCTGCCGCTGCAGAACGTCAGCGACATCGACCTGCTGCAACCGAGCGTGGCCCAGGAAGTCCTGCTGCTGGTGAATGTCGGCCTCGATCCGCTGCGTCAACACCGTGACCTGAACATTCTGATGACCACCGAGCGCACCGACTCGCTGAGCTACGCCGGGGTGCGCGAAAACCTGGTGCTGACGCTCGATCAGGTCACCCTCAACAGCTGGAACGAGGTGCTGGTGCAGCGCTACGACGGCGAACATGCCTTGATGCGCTGCCTGCGCGATTTTCTCAACAGCCGTGGCTCACGCACCCCGCGCCCGCGCCTGACGGTACGCTGCTTCTGCCACAACCGCGCCCAGGCCATCGCCCAGCGCGTCGAGGAACTGTTCGACACCGCCCAAGGCCTGCTGGAGCGCAACCTCGGTCATCGGTTCCTGCTGCAGGTGGCGCAGCATACCCATGTGCTGGCGCTCGACGCGGGCCAGGTCGAGCTGACCACGCTGGAAGGGCACGCGGCCCTGCTCACCCACCTGGGCGAAGAGCGCACGCACTACAGCCCCTTGCTGCTGGATGCCCAGGCCCTGACGGATCACGACTTGCCGCTGTTGCTGGCACTGGGTCAGCCCGAGTGCATTCAGGTGTTCTATCGCCTGCATGAAGGGTTCGCCGACCTCTACGTGCTCGACGAGCACGGGGCGTTGTGGCAACAGCAATCACCGCTGCAGGATGAAGAGCACCTGCTGCTGCCCTTGCAGCGTTTCCTGAACTCGGTGGCCATGCGCCGCAAGGCGCGCCTGCCGTTGGACGGTCGCCAAGCGGCGCTGGATATCCACTATTACCAGTTGCTGCCCAATGGCCCGGGAAAGGCTCGAAGCGTGGAGCGGCGCCCGACACCGGCCGTGGACGAAGCCCAGCCCTACTACGAAGTGCAGGCGATCGTTCAGGCCGCCCCACAGCAGGCGCCACAGGTCACCCTGTATTGCGATCAGCTCGAGTATTCCGAGCTGGAGTATGGCGATCAGCTGTATGCCGTGGTCGCGCGACAGATCCTCGAGCAGCGCCACAGCGCAGGTGTTTACCGCTGCTATATCACTGACCTGGACCTGTCGGGCCTGGACGACGAACGACCGGCATCGACTGCGGTTCTGTTGCGCCACAAGCAAGCCCTTGAGCAGGCGCTGAACGATGGCCTGCATCTGCAACAGCACACATCGCAGCCCTGACCCTGCACCGATTCCCGCTGCTGCCAATCCATCGGCCGCACCACCATCAAGGGCTCTTGGCACTGGAGTACTTGATGATGAACAAAGCATGTTGGATGGGCTCGACCCCTGAACTGGGCAGCCTGCGTATTCACGAACTGATTCTGCCCGGCAGCCACGACTCGGGCATGGACACCAAGGTCGGCGGCGTGATCGCCCAGGAGCTCACGCAGGACGTGCCCTGCATCGATCAGGTCCGTGGCGGTATTCGCGTGCTGGACCTGCGCGTGCGGGCATACCACGAATACACCCCGGATCAAGCCTACCGCTATCAGCTGTTCCACATGAGCAGTTCCGGGCGCAACCTGTTCGGCGACGTCCTCAATCAGCTCAAGCAGTTTTTCAAAACGCCGGCCAACGCCAAGGAAATCGTGATCCTCGACTTCCATCAGTTCGAGCGCTTCGGCGAAAAGGAACACGGCTGGCTGCGCGAGGCGATGAACCGGCACTTCGGCTCGATGTTCATCCCCAAGTCCCTGAGCCACCTGACACTGGACGAGTTGTGGAGCCAGCACCCGGGCAAGAACATCGTGATCGCCTACAACCATCAAGACCGCGGCGACTACTGGCCTGGCGTGCGTCAGGTGTGGATCGGTGAAAACACACCCTCGGCCGCCACGCTGAAGGCGTTCATGGACAAGCAACCACCGGTGGACGATACCAAGGGCGAGCTGAGCGCGATTCAGTGCGCCAAGTACAACGTGGCCGAGTTGTTCCGCCCGGATGACTTCAGCGACAAGATCGACGAGTGGTTCGAATCGCAGGACCTGAACAGCTACATCCAGAAATTCCGCATCATCAACACCGACTGGTCGCTGCGCAGCCGCATCGTCGACAACTGCATCCATGCCTGCCAACTGCGGGCCAGGCAGGCCCGCTGACGCTTGTCGGGCAAGGCCTCAAGTCTCGGCCAGCTTACAGATCGAAATCGCCCGCCGCTTCGGGCTGGTATTCGACCGCCAGCAGCTTGAGCTTGAGGGTCTTGCCGCCCGGTGCCGGCCAGTCGATCTGGTCGCCCACCGACAGGCCGAGCAGCGCGCAACCGATCGGTGCGAGGATCGAGACGTTGCCCTCCACGCCCGCGTCCTTCGGGTACACCAGCGTCAAGTGGTAATCCTTGCCGGTGGCCTGCTCGCGGCAGTGCACGCGCGAGTTCATGGTCACCACACCGGCCGGGACTTCCTCGTGACCGACCACCTGATCGGCGCGGTCCAGCTCGTCCTGCAGGGCGAGCACACCCGGCGTACTGTCGTCGAGGCTGTCGATCAGACGCTCCAGACGCTGCACGTCCAATCGGGTGAGGATAAGGGTAGGTTGGGTGCTCATGATCCAGTCGGACTCCTTTCAACGGGGCATTTCAGGCTGTAGATAAAGCAAAACCCCGCCCAAGGGCGGGGTTTGCTGATGGCTTCTGGCGAGGCCAGTAATGGCTCGACACTACCACAGCCGGACAAATACTCAAGCCTCAGGCGTCGCCGCCCTCAGCGTCCGGGCCTCGCGGCAGATGTGCCGGCGCCGTTCATCGTCAGCCGCGCGCCACTCGCGGATGTGCTCCACATGCCGGTAGCAGCCGGTACAGACACGGCGCTCATCGAGCCGACACACATTGATGCAGGGCGAAGGCACGGCTGGGCTGACGTTGCTGTAGAGCGGCTTGGGAGGCCGCGGCTGATCGCTCATGTCAGATCTCGTCGAAGTCCAGCTTCTCGCCGACCCGCTCCCAGACGATGCGTTCGAGCATCTCGCCGAGCAGCTCTTCGCTCTTCTCGCACACCCACTTGCCGCTCTCTTCGTCGTAGTCGAAGTGAAAACCGCCGGAACGGTCGGCCAGCCACAGTTGGCGCAGCGGTTCCTGGCGGCTGAAGATCAGTTGGCTGCCGTTGTCGAACTTGATGGTCAGCACCCCGGCGGAGTTTTCCATGTCCAGATCCAGGTCGGTGTCATCGAACAGATCCTCCAGGGCCTGTTGGGTGGCGTCGACCAGATCGTGGAAACGCGCTTCGCTCAAACTCATTGCAGGAACCTCGGAAATGGCTGCAGGGACGCAAGCCGGGCACGATACCGGCGCAAGGCGCCCAGCTTCAAGCCGTAAGCGGCAAGAGACAAGAAAAACCGCCCAGCGCAGACGACCGGCGCCACCAACTTGCCGCTTGCAGCTTGCCACTTGCCGCTCGCGGCTTGCGGCTCGACTCGCCCGGACCCTCGCATAGGCAATCTGCCGGGCGCTCGGTATACTCGGGCGCAATACTGCTTAATTCAAAGGATTTCGCCCATGAAGCGCCTGATTTCCTCCGTTGCGGCGCTGGTCGCTGTTGCCTGCCTCGTTTCGGCCTGCGGCCAGAAAGGCCCCCTGTACCTGCCTGAAGACGGCAAGGACGGCAAGAGCGCACGCAAGTCGTCGCATCAACACGGGCAGCCGGCCCAGGCCGCGCCGCAAGACGAAGAACCGCTGCCCGAGCAGTCGCCAGCGCAGTAAGGAAATCCCATGGACGCATTCAACTACCGCGGCGGCGAGTTGTTCGCCGAGGGCGTGGCCCTGTCGGCCATCGCCGAGCGCTTCGGCACCCCGACCTACGTCTATTCGCGCGCCCATATCGAGGCCCAGTACCGCAGCTACACCGACGCCCTGCAAGGGGTCGAGCACTTGGTGTGCTTCGCGGTCAAGGCCAACTCCAACCTGGGTGTGCTGAACCTGTTGGCGCGCCTGGGCGCAGGCTTCGACATCGTCTCCGGCGGCGAGCTGGAGCGCGTGCTGGCCGCAGGTGGACGCGCCGACCGCGTAGTGTTCTCCGGCGTCGGCAAGACCCGTGAAGACATGCGCCGCGCCTTGGAAGTGGGCGTGCACTGCTTCAACGTCGAATCCACCGACGAACTCGAGCGCCTGCAAACCGTGGCCGCCGAGATGGGCAAAGTGGCCCCGGTGTCGCTGCGGGTCAACCCGGACGTCGATGCGGGCACCCACCCGTACATCTCCACGGGCCTGAAGGAAAACAAGTTCGGCATCGCCATCGCCGATGCCGAAGCCCTCTACGTGCGCGCCGCACAACTGCCGAACCTGGACGTGGTCGGCGTCGACTGCCATATCGGCTCGCAGTTGACCACCGTCGATCCATTCCTCGACGCGCTGGATCGCCTGTTGGCCCTGGTCGATCGCCTGGCCGAGTGCGGCATCCACCTGCGTCACCTGGACCTGGGCGGCGGTGTCGGCGTGCGCTACCGCGACGAGCAGCCGCCGCAGGTGGCCGACTACCTGCAGGCCATCCGCGAGCGCGTCGGCGCGCGCGATCTGGCGCTGGTGTTCGAACCGGGCCGCTACATCGTCGCCAACGGCGGCGTATTGCTGACCCGCGTCGAGTACCTCAAGCACACCGAACACAAGGACTTCGCCATCATCGATGCGGCGATGAACGACCTGATTCGTCCGGCCCTGTACCAGGCCTGGATGGACGTCAGCGCCGTCAGCCCGCGCGAAGGCCAGACACGCGCCTACGACCTGGTCGGGCCCATCTGCGAAACCGGCGACTTCCTCGCCAAGGACCGTGCGCTGAACCTGGCCGAAGGCGATCTGCTGGCCGTGCGTTCGGCGGGCGCCTATGGTTTCGTCATGAGTTCGAACTACAACACCCGGGGCCGCTGCGCCGAGGTGCTGGTCGATGGCGACCAGGCCTTCGAAGTGCGCCGCCGCGAAACCATCGCTGAATTGTTCGCCGGCGAAAGCCTGCTGCCGGAGTGAACCCATGCTGCTGCGTTTTACCAAGATGCACGGACTGGGCAATGACTTCATGGTGCTCGACCTGGTCAGCCAGCATGCGCACATCCAGCCCAAGCACGCCAAGCAATGGGGCGACCGCCACACCGGCATCGGTTTCGACCAACTGCTGATCGTCGAGGCGCCGAGCAATCCGGAGGTGGACTTCCGCTACCGGATCTTCAACGCCGACGGCTCCGAAGTCGAACAATGCGGCAATGGCGCGCGCTGCTTCGCCCGTTTCGTGCTGGACAAGCGCCTGACGGCGAAGAAGCGCATCCGTGTCGAGACCAAAGGCGGCGTCATCGAGCTGGACATCCAGAACGATGGCCAGGTCTGCGTCGACATGGGGCCACCGCGCTTCGTGCCGGCCGACATCCCCTTCGTTGCCGACGAGCAGGCGCTCAGCTACCCGCTGCAGATCGATGGACAGGTTCATCAGATCGCCGCCGTGTCGATGGGTAACCCTCATTCGGTGCTGCGCGTCGATGACGTGCAGCGCGCACCGGTACACGAGCTGGGACCGAAGATCGAACATCATCCGCGCTTCCCGCAACGGGTGAACGCCGGCTTCCTCCAGGTTGTCGACCGTCACCGCGCCTACCTGCGCGTGTGGGAGCGCGGTGCTGGCGAGACCCAGGCCTGCGGCACCGGCGCCTGCGCCGCCGCCGTGGCCGCCATCGCGCAGGGCTGGATGGACTCGCCCGTGTGCATCGAGCTGCCGGGCGGACGCCTGAGCATCGAATGGGCAGGCCCGGGCCAGTCGGTACGCATGACCGGTCCCGCCGTGCGCGTCTACGAAGGACAGGTCCGTTTCTAAACGAGTATCCGCCATGACCGATCAGCCACAGGTTGTACCCGAGCAAGCCGCCGATCTCGACGCCGAGGCGGTGATCGCCTACCTGCGCGCCCACCCCACCTTCTTCGCCGAGCACGACGACCTGCTGGTCGAGCAACGCATCCCCCATCAGCGCGGCGACAGCGTATCGCTGGTGGAACGTCAGCTCACGCTGCTGCGCGAGCGCAACATCGAGATGCGCCATCGCCTGTCGCAACTGATGGACGTGGCCCGCGACAACGACCGACTGTTCGAAAAAACGCGTCGGCTGATTCTCGACCTGCTTGACGCCAACACCTTGGAAGAAGTGGTGATGGCGGTCGAAGACAGCCTGCGCCAGGAATTCCAGGTGCCCTTCGTCAGCCTGATCCTGTTCGGCGACAACGCCGCGCCCGTTGGTCGCTGGGTCAGCAGCGCCGAGGCGCAACAGGCCATCGGTGGGCTGCTGGGCAGCGGCAAGACGGTCAGCGGCAACCTGCGCGAGCATGAGCTGGCATTCCTGTTCGGCGACGAACAGCGCCTGGAGGTGGGCTCCAGTGCCGTGGCCTCGCTGGAGCACCAGGGGCTGCACGGGGTACTGGCCATCGGCAGTCGCGACCCGCAGCACTACAAGAGCAGCGTCGGCACCCTGTTCCTCACCTACATCGCCGAAATCCTCGGCCGCGTGGTTCCACGGGTGACGCAGACGCTGCGCTCGGTGCGCTGATGGAACGTGAGCTGGCGGCTTATTGCGCGCACCTGCGCAACGAGCGCCAGGTGTCCGAGCACACCCAACTCGCCTACCGGCGCGATCTGACCAAAGTGCTCGAGTTCTGCAATAACCAAGGCATCGCCAGTTGGAAGACCTTGCAGATCCAGCAGTTGCGTCAACTGGTGGCGCGTCTGCACCATCATGGCCAGTCCTCGACCAGCCTGGCGCGCCTGCTCTCGGCAGTGCGCGGGTTGTATCGCTACCTCAACCGCGAAGGATTGTGCGAGCACGACCCGGCCAACGGCCTGGCACCGCCCAAAGGCGAGCGCCGCCTGCCCAAGACCCTCGACACCGACCGCGCCCTGCAACTGCTCGACGGCGGCGTCGATGACGATTTCATCGCCCGCCGCGACCAGGCCATCCTCGAACTGTTCTATTCCTCGGGCTTGCGCCTGTCGGAGCTGACTCAGCTGGACCTGGAGCAACTCGACCTCGCTGGCGCGCTGGTGCAGGTCCACGGTAAAGGGGGCAAGGCGCGCGTGCTGCCGGTCGGGCGCAAGGCCCGCGAAGCCTTGCAAGCCTGGCTGAAGCTGCGCGGCATCAGCGCACCGCGTGACAGCGCGGTGTTCGTCACCCGCCAAGGCAAGCGCCTGGGCCAGCGGGCCATTCAGCTACGGGTCAAGGCAGCCGGCGAGCGCGAGTTGGGCCAGCACCTGCACCCGCACATGCTCCGCCATTCGTTCGCCAGTCATCTGCTGGAATCGTCCCAGGATTTGCGGGCGGTACAGGAAATGCTCGGCCACGCCGACATCAGTACCACGCAAATCTATACCCACCTGGACTTCCAGCACCTGGCCGCCGTCTACGACAGCGCCCACCCACGGGCCAAACGCAGCAAGGATAGCGACTCATGACCATCAAACTGATCACCTTCGACCTGGACGACACCTTGTGGGACACCGCGCCCGTGATCGCCAGCGCCGAAATCCTCTTGCGCGACTGGCTGGCTGCCAATGCCCCACGCCTGGGCAGCGTGCCGGTCGAACACCTGTTTGCCATCCGCGAACGCCTGGTCCAGGCCGAACCAGCGCTCAAGCACCGCATCAGTGCACTGCGCCGACGCGTGCTGTTCAACGCGCTGGCGGAAGTCGGCTACGCCCAAGAGCAGGCGCAGGCGCTGGCAGACGAAGCCTTCGAGGTGTTCCTGCAGGCCCGGCACCAGGTCGAGGTGTTCCCAGAAGTCGAGCCGGTATTGGAGATCCTGCGCCAGCACTATGTGCTGGGCGTCGTGACCAATGGCAACGCCGATGTGCGCCGCCTGGGCATCTCCGACTACTTCCGCTTTGCCCTGTGCGCCGAGGACCTGGGCGTGGGCAAGCCGGATCCGGCACCGTTTCTCGAAGCGCTCAAGCGCGGCGGGGTCGAGGCAGCGGCCGCAGTACACATCGGAGACCATCCGGGTGATGACATTTCCGGCGCCCAGCGCGCCGGCCTGCGCGCGGTGTGGTTCAACCCCCAGGGCAAGGACTGGACCGGCGAGCGCGCGCCGGACGCCGAGGTCCGGCAGCTGTCGCAGCTTCCCGAGGTGCTGGCGCGTTGGCGGTGAAGGCCTGCCTTTTCACCACCCACAAAAAAGCCCGCAGCGACGGCGGGCTCTTTCGCACTCAGCCACTCAGATAGGGCGGCTGCCGTACTTGTTGTCCGGCTTCTTGGGCGGATCGGCGACCACGTTGGCCTCCACTTCCTGCACCTTGCCACCACGCGCCAGGAACTCTTCCATGGCCCGGGCCAGCGCATCGCGCTCTTTCTGCTTGGCCTCCAGGCTCGGCATCTCGTCTACAGAGACAGCGGCCTTGGATTTGCCCTTGGCCGCCGGCGCCGGACTGCTGTCGTCGTCGCCGGCATCTTCGGCACCGTCGTCGGCCGCCGTTTCGAGGGCCTCGTCACCCTCTTCGTCGTCGCCGACTTCGAGGTCATCGTTTTCCAGATCGTCGTCGCTCATGTTCTACCTCATGACTTGCGAAAAGCAGATTAGTTATGGCCCAGTGATGCCGTAGACCGGCAGCCACCGGTGAAAATTCCACCGACCGTGGATTGGCCACGGCCTGGAGTATGCGCTGCGTACAGGGAGCGCTTGCCAGCAGGTTCCGGCCTAAGGCCAGCACTGGCGAAATCTTCGGCGGGGGCCGATGGCCTTGCGCTATGAGCCAGCCTAGCAAAGCTGGCACCGACGTGCGCAGGGCGCCTCGAAGGCCCCCTCCGGCGCGCATTCTAGCGCGCCGGGAGAAAAAGCAAAGCTCCATCAATACCCGTCATTTTGTAAGTATTCGCCCTACGTCACGAACGTGTCGGGTAAACCGTTTGCCCCAAGGCGAAACAGTAAAAATCAGGCAAAAAAATGCCCGGACGAGCCGGGCAAGTTTTTTATCGCGTGGCGATTACAGGTTGTAACCACGCTCGTTGTGCTGAGCCAGGTCGAGACCGACCGACTCTTCTTCTTCGTTGACCCGCAGCCCCATCACCGCGTCCAGTACCTTGAGAATCACGTAGGTGACGATGGCGGTATAGGCCACAGTGAAGATCACGCCCTTGGCCTGAACCCAGACCTGCGCACCGATATCGGTGACCGTGCCGAAGCCGCCCAGCGCAGGTGCCGCGAACACACCGGTGAGAATCGCGCCGACGATGCCGCCCACGCCATGCACGCCGAAGGCATCGAGCGAGTCGTCATAGCCCAGCTTGCGTTTGAGGCTGGTGGCGCAGAAGTAGCAGATCACACCGGACGCCAGGCCGATCACCAGAGCGCCCATCGGACCTACCGTGCCCGCCGCCGGGGTGATGGCGACCAGACCCGCGACCACACCCGACGCGATGCCCAGCGCACTCGGTTTACCATGACCGATCCACTCGGCGAACATCCAGCTCAGCGCGGCGGCGGCGGTGGCGATCTGGGTCACCAGCATGGCCATGCCGGCGGTACCGTTGGCGGCCGCGGCGGAGCCTGCGTTGAAGCCGAACCAGCCGATCCACAGCATGGCCGCACCGACCAGGGTGTAGCCCAGGTTGTGCGGGGCCATCGGCGTGGTCGGATAGCCCTTGCGCTTGCCCAGCACCACGCAGGCCACCAGGCCCGCGACACCGGCGTTGATGTGCACCACGGTGCCGCCAGCGAAGTCCAGCACGCCCCAGTCCCACATCAGCGCACCGTCACCGCTCCAGACCATGTGCGCGATCGGCGCATAGACCAGGGTGAACCACACGCCCATGAACACCAGCATGGCGGAGAACTTCATGCGCTCGGCGAAGGCGCCGACGATCAGCGCTGGGGTGATGATGGCGAAGGTCATCTGGAAGGTGATGAACACCGCCTCGGGGAACAGCGCAGTGGCCGAGGTCAGGCCCGATGGCGTGACGCCCGCGAGGAAGGCCTTGGAGAAGCCCCCGATGAAGGAATTGAAGTTGAGCACGCCCTTTTCCATACCGGCGGTATCGAAGGCGATGCTGTAACCGTAGACGACCCACAGGATGCTGATCAGACCGGTGATGGCAAAGCACTGCATCATCACCGACAGCAGGTTCTTGGAGCGCACCATGCCACCGTAGAACAGGGCCAGGCCCGGGATGGTCATGAACAGTACCAGCGCGGTGGCGGTGAGCATCCAGGCGGTGTCGCCGGAGTTCAGCACCGGGGCGGCGGCTTCGTCTGCCAAGGCCAGGCCAGGCATGACGAGGGACAATAGGGCTCCTAGCCCTGCGATCTTGCGCAGAGTCATTTGTTTTCTCCTGGGGCGTGTTGGGTTTGGTGAGGCGGTGTTGCGTCGCTTAGATCGCGTCGGTATCGGTCTCGCCGGTACGGATGCGGATGGCCTGCTCCAGATTCACCACGAAGATCTTGCCGTCACCGATCTTGCCGGTGTTGGCAGCCTTGGTAATGGCTTCGATCACCCGGTCCAGGTCCTTGTCGTCGATGGCGACATCGATTTTGACCTTGGGCAGGAAATCGACCACGTACTCGGCACCACGGTACAGCTCGGTATGGCCCTTCTGCCGGCCGAAGCCCTTGACTTCGGTCACGGTGATGCCCTGCACGCCGATTTCCGACAGCGACTCGCGCACGTCGTCCAGCTTGAACGGCTTGATGATGGCAGTGACTAGCTTCATGAAACTCTTCTCCCGATTTGGTGGACTTGCCCCAGGAAAACAAACCCGTCTCAAGTCTAAGCGCAGCGCCTGGCTTTGTAACGCGTCGTTGGTTTCCTTCCCCCCTCCGACGCACGCTTCGGTGGGTGACGTGAGACCTAGCGATTGCGCCTGCACACTGCCCGATCACTCAGGACGTCATCAGTGCATGGCTTGCGAGAGCCATTGCAGAAACCTTGCCATTTCTCAAAAAGCTCGGAATTACAGGCCATTACGTTATCGCTCGAGGATTGGCCTAAGGCCATCAGGGAAGAAGACGCACAATTCCGGTGCATCCAACCCCTACATGCTGCGCAAAAAGTGTGCATCCAGCCGTTCCGGGGCACCGTGCTACACTGCCAACCCTTCCCTCTTGATGGACAGCCTGCCCCATGCTCGCGCCCAAAGCCCTCCTCGATGCCCTGAGCGACCAGGCCTCGCGCCTGTTCAGCGGCGATACCGCGCAGCCGCGCGCCGAACTCGAAAGCCAGTTCAAGGCCCTGATGCAGAGCACCTTCAGCAAGCTGGACCTGGTCAGCCGAGAAGAATTCGACAGCCAGATGGTGGTGTTGGCCCGTACCCGTGCCCGCCTTGAAGCACTGGAAAAGCAGGTGGCCGACCTCGAGGCCCGCCTGGCGCCTTCAGCGGACCACTGAGCCCCCAGTTGGCAGAGCCTGCACGGTGCAATGCCGCCTGCAGGCCGAGCCTATGAAGAATGCTTTCCTACACACTCAATATCGCTTTCGACAAGATGAAAGTTATTTAACGACCCCCTCTGCGATTGACTTCGATACTACCCTTGAATAAAGTTCGCTCGCCTTGGGAAAAGGCCCTTACTCCACTCAATGAAGCATTCAATGGACACAGTATCTAGTCGCTGCCTGATCGGCGCCCCACGGGCCGGTCAGGCACTGAAATCGGAACACCGGTCCCGACACCTGGATCGGGCACGCCGCGCCAGAGCCTGACGCTCCGCCGTGACTTGCCTCGCCCGGTGCCCGCCGGTCGGAGGCAAGCTCATGACCCTCACCTCGTTCGTTTCACATCGCCTGCACGCCTGCCTGGCCGCGCTGCATGCGCGCACCCGCAGGCCACTCGCCGCGAGGCTTGAAGACGTTCCCACGGCCGCTGCACGCGGCCCGCAACTGCGCGCCATATGGCAGGCCCATCCTGGCCACGGAAAACTCCAGTTGCGCCTGCACTGGAGCCATGACGCCCCTCAGGAACCTCCGAGTCGCAGCGGGCCGATGGCCTGGTTTCGCGCCTGCCTGAGGCCCTCGAACTTCATCTGAAAACCGTATTTAAACGGCCAGTTCCGTGCAAACTTTTTTAATTTAAAAGTTTGAGGGTTCCTTATTGCCTGAATTATTTGAACGAGGACACACCCATGGACTGCGCGAGTAGAAAGTTCGCTGCCGGATCAACTTCCGACCCTCGGCAGCGAACAGACAACCGTCGGAAAAACCTGGTTTTTTCATGCGACCCGACATACCGCCGTTCACCCCGTGAGTGAAACGTCTGTGTGGCGTGCCGCCGCAGCGGCAGGAGCACAGCAACATGACCGCCAAATACCGCAATACCCCGTCGGCCAAGGCCGAGCGCGAAACCCGCCTGTCCACCCAGGCCGCCCGTGAGGCGCACCATGGACTGGCCGTCACGCTGGCCAACCTCGACACCAGCGAGTTGGGCCTGACCGAGCACGAAGCCGCCAAGCGCCTGCAGCGCGACGGTGCCAACCAAGTGGCCCAGGACCGTCAGGCACCCGCCGTGGTGCAACTGCTCAAGGCCCTGAACAACCCCTTCATCTATGTCCTGCTGACCCTCGCCGCGATCAGCTTCGTCACCGACTACTGGCTGCCGATCCGTGCCGGCGAAGGGGACGACGCCGACCTGACCAAGGTCATCATCATCATGACCATGGTCAGCGTCAGCAGCCTGCTGCGCTTCTGGCAGGAGTACCGCTCGAACAAGGCCGCCGATGCGCTCAAGGCGATGGTTCGCACCACCGCCACGGTGCTGCGCCGCGAACGCTTCGGCCAGGCACCGGCCCTGCGTGAAGTGCCCATGAACGAATTGGTGGTCGGCGATCTGGTACAGCTCTCGGCGGGCGATATGATCCCCGCCGACGTGCGCCTGCTCGAATCGCGTGACTTGTTCATCAGCCAGGCGGTACTGACCGGCGAGGCGCTGCCGGTGGAGAAGTACGACACCCTCGGCCACGTCGCGCAGAAATCCGCCGAAGACGCTGGCGACGCCGACAGCCCGCTGGAGCTGTCGAACATCTGCTTCATGGGCACCAATGTGGTCAGCGGCCGGGCTCGTGCGGTGGTGCTGGCCACGGGCAAGCGCACTTATTTCGGCTCCCTGGCCAAGGCCATCGCCGGGTCGCGCACCCAGACCGCCTTCGATCGCGGGGTGAACAGCGTCAGCGCACTGCTGATCCGCTTCATGCTGGTGATGGTGCCGGTGGTGTTCATGATCAACGGCCTGGTCAAGGGTGATTGGGGCGATGCCTTCCTCTTCGCCCTGGCCGTGGCGGTGGGTCTCACTCCGGAAATGCTGCCGATGATCGTCAGCGCAAACCTGGCCAAGGGCGCGGTCGCCATGGCCCGACGCAAAGTGGTGGTCAAGCGCCTGAACGCCATCCAGAACTTCGGCTCCATGGATGTGCTGTGCACCGACAAGACCGGTACCCTCACCCAGGACCGCATCATTCTCGAGCACCACGTTCGCCTCGACGGTCAGCGCGACCGTCGTGTGCTGGAGCTGGCTTGGCTCAACAGCTACCACCAGAGCGGTATCCGCAACCTGATGGACCAGGCGGTGCTGTATTTCGCCGGCCAGGACCACGCCTTCGAGGCGCCGCGCAGCTACACCAAGATCGATGAGTTGCCGTTCGACTTCATTCGCCGGCGCCTGTCGGTGGTGGTGAAGAACGTCCTGGGCCAGCACCTGATGGTGAGCAAGGGCGCGGTCGAGGAAATGCTCGCCATCGCCACCCATGTCCAGGAAGGCGATGACGTGGTGGCACTCGATCCTCTGCGCCGCCAGCGCCTGCTCGACAGCGCCGACGCGTTCAACCGCGATGGCTTCCGCGTGCTGGTGGTCGCCACCCGGCACATTCCCCCTACCGAAGAAAAGGCGCAGTACCACACCGACGACGAGTGCGACCTGGTGATCCAGGGTTTCCTCACCTTCCTCGATCCCCCCAAGGAAACCGCCGGCCCCGCCATCGCCGCGCTGCGTGATAGGGGCGTGCAGGTCAAAGTGCTGACCGGCGACAACCCGGTGGTCACCTGCAAAGTCTGCCGTGAAGTGGGCCTCGATCCCGGCCTGCCACTGTTGGGTCGCGACATCGAACGCATGGACGACACCACCCTGGCTATCCAGGTCGAAGCCCGCACCGTGTTCGCCAAGCTCACCCCGCTGCAGAAATCACGGGTGCTCAAGGCCCTGCAGGCCAACGGTCACACCGTCGGTTTCCTGGGTGACGGCATCAACGATGCCCCGGCCCTGCGTGACGCCGATGTGGGGATTTCGGTGGACAGCGGCACCGATATCGCCAAGGAGTCGGCCGACATCATCCTTCTGGAAAAAAGCCTGATGGTGCTCGAGGAAGGCGTGGTACAAGGCCGCGAAACCTTCGGCAACATCATGAAGTACCTGTGCATGACCGCCAGCTCCAACTTCGGCAACGTGTTCTCGGTGCTGGTGGCCAGCGCCTTCATCCCGTTCCTGCCGATGCTGGCGATTCATCTGCTGCTGCAGAACCTGATGTACGACTTCTCCCAGCTAGCGCTGCCGTGGGACCGCATGGACAAGGAGTTCCTGCGCCAGCCACGCAAGTGGGATGCCGGCAACATCGGCCGCTTCATGCTGTGGATAGGGCCGACCTCGTCGATCTTCGACATCACCACCTTCGCCCTGATGTGGTACGTGTTTGCCGCCAATAGCGTCGAAATGCAGGCGCTGTTCCAGTCCGGCTGGTTCATCGAGGGCCTGCTGTCGCAAACGCTGGTGGTGCACATGCTGCGCACCCGCAAGGTGCCGTTCTTCCAGAGCACCGCAGCGCTACCGGTGCTACTGGCCACCGGTGCAGTGATGGCCTTGGGCATCTACCTGCCGTTCTCGCCGGTGGGCGCGATGGTGGGACTCGTACCGCTGCCGTGGGAATACTTCCCTTGGCTGGCCGCCACGCTGCTGGGCTACTGCGTGGTGGCTCAGGGCATGAAGACTTTGTACATCCGCCGGTTCGGCCAGTGGTTCTAGGTGCTACCTGAAACCCCTTGAAGCGCGGTAAGGCACTATTGAAAGCCGCCCGGCACCTCATTGATCCCAGTTCCTTGAGCGTGCTCGGCGGTTTTTGTCTTATCTGGCCTAGACCACCCGTTCGTTCGAATCCTGCACATCGTTCACCGGGTAAGTGCATCATCTGAAAACATGATCATTTGAATAGTTCGACATCCAACTGGACAGCTTCTGATAATGCGGTTCATGAAAAACCACATGACACGCTGAAATTGAACCGTTCATCGTATTGACAGACAACGACCGTCACTTATACTCGACCGCATTGAGCATCACGTCGGCTGGAGCCGACTATAAGAACAAGGATGACAACAATGTTGATGCACGGCTGCGCACGCATGTGCCCAGCGCCTCGCGCGCTCTCTATAAGCCTTCACGGCAATCATAATAAAAGCTTCTACTGTCCTCAGACGTTCACCTCTTAGCTCCCTGCCCTTTATTAACATGCCTGCAACACTGACTTGCCGAGCCGGCTAACGGCGCTCGTCAATCCGTTTTGCTCGTCATGTGCACATGACCGTTGCTCTAAACACGCACGCGGCTTGTATTCGCCTGCACGAAAGTTTCTTAAATAACGGACGTTGTTAGTTCAATGGAGTGAATTTACCGTGTTCAAAAGACGCAAGCCCGTTGCCCTCGACCATCCAGATCTCGAGCGCGTGAAGTTGACACCGCAGATGCTCGATTACGACCGTTTCGCCAATCGTGGTCGCTCACAGTATCTGCCCTACGTCATGAGTTTCAATGCAGCCGACTATCAATCGCCCAGCATCCATACCGACCGACTGGGGTTTCGCATCGCCCATGATCGAAACGGCAGGCCGGTGAGCGCCGGCACGCTCGACGAGTGCCCGGCCGACATCGTCAACCTACTGGTAGGCGCCTCTCCCGCCTTGGGCTACGGGGCTTCCAGCGATGCAGCGAGTGTCGCCAGCCGGCTCGCGCACCACGACCCCGACGGCATTCCCTGGCTCAATTTCGCCGGGCATTGTTTCAATGCGACGCAGGAGCTGATGCTGTTCATGCTGCATCGGCATCGCCTGCCCAAGATCCGCAGAATCGTGGTGCTGGGCGGCTTCAACACCCTGGTCATGGCGCGCTTGCCCGAGTTCATTCGCGGTGAACTTCCACCCTTCTATTTCTGCGGCGATTATTACGAGAAGTTCGACGAGATCGCCGAAGCACATGGGGCATCTCTGCCGCCAGCGAAACTTCCAAAGTGGCCCACCGAAACCACAGCGGTCCCACCTGTCGGGGAAACACTGAGTCGTGCCACGGCAGAAACGGCGCGCTGCCTGGCGACATGGAAAAGTCTGGCCCAGGCACACGGCGCGGAACTGTCTTTTCTCATGCAACCGCTGGCCACTTGGGTGCGTTCTCCGTGCGCTGAAGAAAAGCGATTGTTTGACGAACTTGATCAGATCTCAAAACTCGGCACGTGGTCGCAATTATACGGTGATATATCCGACCCCACAGTCGCCGATCACTATTCCGATTATCTGGCCTCGGCGTGCCACACATTGGACCTGCCATTCACCAACTTGGTGCATGGCCTCAGGTCGCGACCGGCGAATGAATGGTTGTTTGTCGACCGCGCGCACTTCACCGATACCGGAAATGACGTCGTGGCGCAGGCCATTCAGCAACATCTGAACTAACAGGAAAGGAATCGATCATGTTCAAACGGATTCGACAGGCATTCAGCGCGCTCTTCAAGCGCAAGAAGAAGACCAAGAAAAAGAACAATTCCTCCATTTATCCGATGCACTGATGAACAGCGCCAGAACCGTGTTTTGCGCCCTGCTCAGCGCCGAATCGGGCGAGCAGGCTCGGCAAACCTTCTCGCCTGCCGACCTGCGCGCGTTGCTGCGCGACGTCCCGGTTGGCCAGGCAATGACCAACGACTGGCGCTGCCCCCAAGCGCTGGAAACGTTGGCACAGGAGACGGCCGACCGCGTGCAACGCTTGGCCAGGCCGTGGCGCGCTTTGTGCGCACGCCTGGAGACCGACGAACGTGCCGTACTCAGGGCCAAGGCCGTGCGCGAGGCCGCACCCTTGCTGGTTGGCAGCCAACACTTGCTGCACAGCGTCTGTGCCAGTTGGAACAACGAATCGTCCTATGCCATGGCGGTGTTGAGTATTCATGCAGCCGATGTCGGCAAAGGGCTGGCCGGCGCTGGACGCCTGCCACGCTACGCCGAACTGCTGCGTGAACTCGGACCTTCGGAAAACGGCATCGACCCTCTGCGCATCGGCGAGGATGAAAGCCTTTGCCCGGGCGCTTTCAACCTGGCGGCGATGCTGCTGGTGATGGGCCATTTCCCCGAATCGCTGTTGCCACAGATCCTTGGCGTCAACTTGTACCTGCGCCACGCCGGCCTGCTGCCGATGTTCGCGTTCATCGCCCAGCCCTCGCCCGCCACGTCCTTTCTCGACTTGCGCCGGGACCCGAGCGAACCGAACTGTGACTTGGCCGTGCTGGCCGGGACCGCAGTCTGCGACTTCCTGGCCCAGGCCGACGCCAGCGCCGAACAGGCGGTTGCCCAAGGTTATGCCTGGGCGCGCTGGCAGGTCGAAACGGCCCACAGCGCGCTGCTCGAGGTGCTCGAACGCTGGCTCGATCCCCGGGAAGCGGCACGGGATGTGATCAGGCGGCGACGCCCAGAGGCGTGTCAGTACCACGACAGCACCCGCTTGGCGGGCGTTCCGATGAAACCTATGCTGCAGACAGACGACGCGCTGCTACTGCTCGACCATCTGGCCAATAGCGCCTACGTTCGCCCAGGCGACCCCCACCGCAGTCCGCTGCTGAACGCATTGATCTCGCCCCGCGGCAAGATGTTTCGGATCTTCAGCCCCGACGACGTACTGATCCTGCAACGCTGGATCGCCGGACTGCCCTACGCCCAGGCCCCCAGCCCAGAACCTGCGCACCTGCACTGGAAGGACGACGGCCTGCTGCAGCGTGCCTTGTGCGTCGATGAGCGAGGCTCGGTCCTCTGCACTACCGTGCCCCCCCGCCAACGCTATACGCGCTGGCTTCACGTCGAACTCACCCCTGCAGAAGAGCAGCAGACTCGCGACTATGTGAACCGCTGGCTGGTCAGGTCTGCCAGAGCCCTGTCCAAGGGGCGCTGCCCACTGCCTGAGCGCTGGGCGCCCGGCGCACTGCGCCAGTGGCTGCAGCTCCAGCATGTGGCCGCCAATGCCACGCTGGATCCGGACGAGGCAGTGCCCACACGCGAAGAGGTGGTCGCCGACATTCTCGCCCTGGCCCCACTGACCATGATCGACGGTGCCTGGCTAGCAGGCTTCGCCCACCCTTCCTTAGCCAGTTCAGGGTTTGCCAGCCGATTGTTCGAAACCTTCTACGACGAACTCGGCAACGGTGTCCTGACGCAGAACCACCCGGTGATCTATCGCCAGTTATTGCGCGCCGTGCACGGCGAACTGCCGGCGACAGCCAGTGCCGACTACGCCGCCGCCGATTGCTTTACCGATCAGGATTTCGACCTGCCGCTGCTGTGGCTTGCGATCGGCCGCTATCCGCAACGCTACTGCGCGGAAATTCTCGGCCTCAACCTGGCGATGGAACTGTCTGGCGTAGGGGGCGGCTACCGGCGCACGCACAAGGCCTTACGCGCCTATGGCTACCCCACCTTGTTCGTCGACCTGCACAACGCCATCGATAACATCGCGACCGGGCACAGCGCTTGGGCGGTCGCCAGCCTCGACACCTACCTCAGTGCTTTTGGCGCAACCGATCGAGAGGCCTTGTGGACACGCGTCCGCGTTGGCTTCGCCGCACTCAACCCCCCCAGGGAGGACACCATGCTGGACAAGTTCAAGGAACGAATGAGGTCGCTGCTATGACCTGCACGCTCGGCATTTCCGCTTTCTACCACGACAGCGCCGCCACCCTGGTGGTCGATGGCCACATCGTGGCGGCCGCCCAGGAAGAACGCTTCAGCCGTATTCGACACGATCCCGGATTTCCCACCCAGGCCATCGCGTTCGTGCTGGCCGAGGCGGGGCTGTCCCTGGCGCAGGTCGACCATGTGGCGTATTACGAAGACCCTGCGCTGAAATTCCGTCGGGTGCTGTCCACCGCGGCCGTCGCCGGGTTTTCCTCGGCAGCGACCTACGCCCCCGTACTCAGTGATTGGTTCAAGACCAAGCGCCGCATGGACCGCCAGGTACAGCGGCATCTGCAGGAGATGGGCGATCGCCAGGGACGCGTGATCGAGGTTCATGGCCATCATCAATCCCACGCGGCCTCGGCGTTCTTTCCCAGCCCGTTCGAACGGGCGGCAGTGTTGTGCATCGACAGCGTCGGCGAATGGGCCACTACCACGCTGTGGCACGGCACGCCAGAAGGGCTGAAACAGGTTGCCGAGCTCGAATTTCCCCACTCGCTCGGACTGCTCTACTCCGCGTTCACCTACTTCTGCGGATTCAAGGTGGACTCGGGCGAGTACAAGTTGATGGGCCTGGCCCCTTACGGCAAGCCGGTGCACGCCGATCGAATCCTGGCCGAGTTGATCGACGTCAAGCCTGACGGCAGCTTCCGCCTGGACTGGAGCAAGTTCGAGTTCATCGGTGGCGAGGTGATGACGGGGGAGGCGTTCGAACGCCTGTTCGGCGGACCTCGTCGCCTGCCGGAAGCGCCGTTGACCGAACGCGAGTTCGACCTCGCCGCCTCTGTGCAGAAAGTCACCGAATTGGTGGTGTCGCGCCTGGCGCAGACGGCGAGGGATCTGACTGGCGAGCGCAATCTGTGCATGGCTGGCGGGGTGGCACTGAACTGCGTGGCCAATGGCGTGGTGTCTCGGCAACGGACCTTCGATCGCCTGTGGATTCAGCCGGCGGCAGGGGATGCCGGAGGCTCGTTGGGCGCTGCGCTGCTGAGCGATCGCCGTGCCAGAAAGGTTCACGTGCGCGAATTGCCCAAAGGCGTGGACGGCATGAAGGGCGCGCTGCTGGGACCTGAATACAGCGACGCGCAGATCAAGGCCGAGCTCGACCTGTGCGGTGCGGTGTACCAGCAGTTGGATGACGAAGCGTTCGACCATCGGCTGATCCTCAGCATGGAGGAAGGCGGCGTGGTCGGCTGGTTCCAGGGGCGCATGGAGTTCGGTCCGCGCTCGCTGGGCAACCGCTCGATACTCGGCGACCCGCGCCGCGCCGACACCCAATCCACCATGAACCTGCGCATAAAGTTTCGCGAGTCTTTCCGGCCGTTTGCGCCGGTGGTGCTCGCCGAGCAGGCTTCGGAATACTTCGACATCGTCGAAGAAAGCCCTTACATGCTGGTGGTCTCGCCGGTCGCACAAGCCGTGCGCCGCAGCGTACCCGCCGCCCAAGCGGCACTCAGCGGCATCGACCTGCTCAAGGTGGTGCGCAGCAGCCTGCCGGCCATTACCCATGTGGACTTCTCGGCACGCGTGCAGACCGTGGACCGCGAGCGTAATCCGCGTTTCCGCGCGCTGCTGGAGCGCTTCGATCGCCGGACCGGCTGCCCGGTGCTGGTCAACACCTCCTTCAACGTGCGCGGCGAGCCCATCGTCAACACACCCGCGCAGGCCTACCGCTGCTTCATGCGCACCAACATGGACGTGCTGGCGATCGGCAATTTCTACCTGGAGAAAACCCAGCAACCGCACTTCGAAGAAGCCGTCGACTGGCGCGAGACCGTGCCGCTGGATTGAGTCGTTCAACCACTAGGGAAGGTGTATCCATGAGTTACGTCATCGTGTCTCTGTTGTCGCTGTTCGGCCCATTCATCCGTCGCGGCGCGCGTTTTGCACACCGGCCCGACCCACGCGCGGCCTCCTACCTGAAGCGCCTGCCATGAGTCTCATGGCCCTGGATGTGCACCAGGCCTCGGTGATCAACACGCTGAGAGTGCCAGGCTATGACCGGCAAGTGCTGGCGCAGTGTCGGCAACGCCTGGGCACAGCGCCGCACCGTGCCGAGGACGTCGGCAACGTCGGCGCGCAATGGCTGCGTTCGACATTGGCCAGTGATGTGCTGCAGGCCATCGCCGCGTTTCCCGGCAGCGGCTACAAAGCCTTGTTGCTGCGTGGGATCGAGCTCAGTACCGAGGTACGCTCGCCCTGCGACGGGTTCCTGCCCGACGCCGAGTGCGTACTGGACTTCGATCTGCTGCATTTCGGCATGCTCGAACTGCTCGGCGTGCGTTGTCATGCCGTGGAATACGAGAACCACGGCAAGTTGGTACGCAACGTCGTGCCCGTACCACAGGCCGTCGGCACCACCAGCTCATGGGGCGCGGATGTCGACTTTTCCTGGCACACCGACAATCCCAACTGGCCGTTCGGCGACCAAGCGCTGGATGTCGCCCGCAGCGTACCCAACTACCTGGCCTTCACAGCGGTGCGCAACCAGGAGCAGGCGTCGACCGACATCGTCTGCATCGACCATGTACTGGCGCAACTGCCGAGCTTGGCCATCGAGCACCTGAGCGAATCGAGCTACGTCTTCGGTGCACCGGCCTCGAACGAAGGGTTCGACGGCGAACACCGCGTGATGCCGATTCTGGAACGCAGTGCCGAGGGCTATCGACTGCGCTTCGACGACGGCATCGTCAGCGCCCAGAGCCCCCACGCAGAGACCGCGCTGGCGCAGTTGCGCGCGGTGCTCGGCCAGGTTCGCGGCATCGAGCTGGTGCTGCAGCCCGGAGATTTCTTCATCTTCAAGAACACCCGTGTGCTGCATCGGCGCAGGGCTTTCAAACCTCTGCCCGATGGCCAGGCGCGCTGGTTGCGCCGGGTCTACGGCAACTGATCCCACTCCATCCTCACTCGAACAGGAAGTTTGCATGAACAAGCGTATTGCAGTCATTGGTGGTCGTCCTGCCCCGATTCACGGCGCCAAGGCCCTGGGTATCGATGTCGTGCTGGTGCACCAGCCAGGCGATTACGAAGACGACATCCTCAGCCACTGCGAACAGGTGGTGCACGCGCCGCTGGACGACGCGGCAGCGATCATCAAGGTGCTCGAGCCGCTGCACCGCGAGCGCCCCTTCGCGCGCATCATCACCACCACCGAAGTGGCGGGTGAGTCGACCGGCAAGGTCGTCGATCATTTCCAGCTCACCGGCGTGTCGTACAAGACGGCCCACCTGCTCAAGGACAAGGTGGCCATGCGCAAGCTGCTGGCCGAGCATGACCTCAGCCCGGTCGCCTACCGTCATGTGACCTGCGCGCAGGACGCCATCGACTTCGTGGCCGAGCACGGCCGGTCGGTGCTCAAGCCTGCCGAAGGCGTCGCCAGCCTGCACATCCACCCCTGCTTCGACGCCGACACTGCTACCCAGGCCTGGCAAGCGCTCAAGCACGCCGAGGTGCGACACATCATCATCGAGGAGTACCTCGATGGCCCAGTGGTCAGCGTCGACTCGTTCTCCTTCGCCGGGCGTCACCTGCCCATCGGCTACTCGCAGTACCGCATGAATGACAAATACGTGGAGTGGGAAGTCAGCACCCCCAGCACCGACGCCGCGAAATGGCTGCCGGAGCTCATGGACATGACCTGCCGTCTGCTCGATGCCGTGGAACTGGTGGAAGGTCCGTCGCACAGCGAGTTCGTGCTCACCGACAAAGGCCCACGGGTGCTGGAGTCGCACGCACGTCTGGCCGGTTCCGGGGCCCCGGAACTGGTGCGCCGCGCATTCGGCCTGGACCTGAACCGGATGTTCCTGACCGTGCCGCTGGGCATCGACGAACTGCCACTGCAATCGCCCCAGCCCAAAGCCGGCGCTGCGATCCAGTTCTTCGTGCCGACTCCGGGCACGGTGCGCAAGGTCGAGCTCGACCTCAAACCCGATGTCGATGTCCGTCACACCCGCCCCGGCGAGACCCCACGCGTGTTCCTGCCCTTCCTGTTCGAGCTGGGCGAGGCGCAACAGGCGGTGGTCATTCAGAAACACGAAGGCGACACGATACCGGCCCTGGATACGGTCGCCGACTGCGTGTCGGGCTATGTGCTGGCCACCGGCAGCTCACGCGAGGATGCCGTGCGCATCGGCGATGAATTGGTGCAGGCGGTGCACTTCATCATGGAGCCCAAGGCATGAGCTACGTGCTCTGCCTGCACCGGTGGGTGGGGCGCCAGGCACTCTACGAGCGTTATGGCCTTGAGCCGGGCATGCAGATCCGCGCGATCTGCACGGCCGAATCCGCGCAGTCGCTGCCCGAGGATCGGCTGGCCTCGATCTCGACGCTGGAATCGCTGGACGATGCCACTGCGGTGATTGCCGAGGCGCAGCGGCTGATCGAGCTGCACGGTGTCCCGCATCGGGTGGTTGCGCTCAACGAAGGCGACCTGCTCAACGCTGCGGCGATCCGCGAACGATGGGGCGTGCCAGGCGACCCCTGCGCCTGGATCGAGCGCTTTCGCGACAAGCTGACCATGCTCGAGGTCGCCGCCCGACAGGCGGCGATCGCGATCCTGCCCGCGGTGAGCGCCGAAGACCCGCAGGCGGTACAGCGGTTGCTGGCCGAGCACGGCTATCCATTGGTGCTCAAGCCACGATGCGGTACCGCCAGCCGCGGTGTGCGGATCCTGCGCCAAGCGCAAGACCTGAGGCTGCTGCAAGCGCCGCACGCCGAGCCGATGATGGTTCAGGCGTTCTGCGCAGCGCCGATCCTGCACGTGGATGGTTGGTGGGACGGCGAGCGGATCGTCGTCCTGACCGCCTCGCGATACGTCAACAGCTGTGCCGACTTCGGGCCGGACAGCGCGCTAGGCAGCATCGAACTGGACGCGGACGAACACGAGCGCGCTATCGCCGAGCAGGTGGCGGCGCTGCTCGCGGTCTTCGCAGGCCAACGCGAGATCGTCTTCCACCTCGAATTGTTCGACGATGGTCAGACCTTGCGTTTCCTGGAGATCGGCGCACGCGTCGGCGGCGCGGAGATTCCATTTCTGTGGCGCGAGGTGCGTGACATCGACTTGGTCGGCATTGCCTGGGAGCTGCAGACCGAGGCCTGTAGCCGTCAGCGCGATCATGCCCGCACCCGCAGCCGCGACGGGCGACCGCTGCACGGCGAGCGCGGTGCCTGGGTGATCGGCCGCCGGGAAAGCCCCTTGCGCACCGAGCTGAGTACGCTGTACTGGGCGCAGGAGGCGCTGCCCGCCGGTGTGCCCAGCGGGGTCTACGAGGGCGCCCGCACTCGTCTGCGGCTGCGCAGCTTCGACCGTCCGGCGCTGGTGCGGGATGTGGAGCGCATCTTCGAGCATCTGGCACAGACCTGGAGTGCCTCGGCATGACCGCTCGCGGCATGCCGCACACCGGCACTGTCAGCGTGCAGATGAGCGCCACTGTCGCTGGCGACTCGGCGCATGTCACTATCGACGTCTCAAAGGCGCCCGTCCTCGGTCGGGCGCTGGCAGGGACAGCCCGTGGACGCTGGTGGCCGGCGCAAGACCGGCCCTAGCGCACGCTTAACTTTTGCAGGAGCAATTCCGATGCCAGTGGAAAACTTGATAGGCGTGGCGATCATCGCCTTGGGCATGGTCCTGACGCCTGGCCCTAACATGGTCTACCTCACCTCCAGAGCGATCTCCCAAGGACGCCTGGCCGGCATGATCTCGCTCGCCGGCGTAGCGCTCGGCTTCATCTGCTACCTGGTCGCCTCCGGGCTTGGCCTGTCCGCGTTGTTCAAGGCCGTGCCGATGGCCTACGACGTGGTACGCATCGCCGGGGCCTTCTACCTGGGCTACCTGGCGTGGAACATGATCCGCGGCTCCTCGCCCTTCGAGGCGCGCGAACTGCCCCCTCATTCACCGCGCAAGCTGTTCACCATGGGCCTGGTGACCAACCTGCTCAATCCCAAGATCGCCTTGATGTACTCGGCCCTGATCCCTCAGTTCATCAATCCCGCTGCTGGGTCGACCCTGCAGCAGTACATGCAGTTGGGGCTGGTACAGATCAGCATCGCCGTGACCGTCAATGGCCTGATCGTGCTGGCGGCGGCGCGGGTCAGCCGCTTCCTGACCGCGCGGCCGAAAGCCATGCGTGCCCAGCGCTGGGTATCCGGTGGGGTGCTCGGTGCTTTCGCCATCGACATCCTGATGCGCAAGCCACTGGACTGAACCGGTTGCCCGCCGGCAGGCGCTGGCGGGTACTGGCCACCTTCAGCGGCCCCCGGCCACCGGCACGATGGTCCCTGTGACATAGCTGGCGGGCGATCGCCGCACCGATCCCGCGGCTGCCGCCCGTCACCACTGCCAAGCCATTCATGTCGACATCCTAATCCGGAGGAGAAAATCGAGGATGCTGTCACTGTAGGTCAAGAACGCTGGCGGTGGCGCAACATCCAGCTACCATTAGCTCGCGTCGCTCGTGACCTCATCTACGTAGGCCTGCATGAACCAATCAGGCTGGTCCTCAACCTTGTATTCAAGGCTGGTGCCGTCGGTGATCTCGGCCAACCAGACAGAGTGCTCACCCGAGTTATCGAAGATGTAAGCACGGTTGGACGCTGCTACTGCCTCCGGCAGTAGCTTGAGTGAACGGTGGAAACGCTGAACGATCTTGTCAGCCGGGACGTTGTGTCCACCATCGTCTACACGGTTAGCCACGCGGTTTATGTTGATGCTTGGGTCGTCAGTGGCCACGAAGTAGAGGTAGGTGCGATAACCCAGTTCCTGCGCACGGCGCATGAAGGCGACCTTGTCTTGCGACGACATCACCGTCTCGAACGTGAAGCTCACACGTTCCTCCACGAGTTTCTGCCGGATGAAATCAGCAATTACCGAGGCGTGATACGAATTGAAGTCGAGGCGGCGAACGTCGATGCGCGGGCCGTCCATGTCGAACAATGCAGCCTGACCTTCAAGACGCTCTTTCAAGATCAAGTCGTGGGTGGCAAAGAAGGCTCGAACGTGATCGGCGGTCGCCTTAACTTTGAATGGACTGAGATCGACAAAGCCGTCTGCCTTCGCGGCCTTTTCGATCTCGTCTGCGTTCACGTAGGTATCGATCAGATTGGCCGGAACTTGCTCTTTGATGGTGCTCTTGCCCGAACCATTCGGCCCCGCAAAGACGCGTAGCCTAGGCGTTAGCACTTGAACCTACTCGGTGGACCTGGATGGCCTGACCGACACTCACTTTGCGGCGAGGCCTGGAATTACCGACGACCGTCTCGGATCCATCGGCCTTGGACTCAACGAGATAGCTGCCCTGCACCGTCATGACGGTATGTCCGGCCGCAAGCGCTCGCAAGAAGGCCATACGCGTTGCACCTGCTGCGACTGCAGGAATCTCACCTTCGAGATGTTGAATCTCCTTTTCGGTAAGGCGCTTTGTACTCGACATACCTTTCTCCTGAGGGGAAATGGACAGAGACTCGCTCATTCTAGCCACCTCGCGCTTCTTTCTAAAGCATCAAACCGGTCGATCGCGAAAGCTTTCGGCAATCATGCAGGTACCCCGGCGCAAGCATGGCTCATGGCTCGCTTGTCGCAAAACCCCGTCTCACTCTTTCCCTGGCCACACCCAATCCCACCACTATCCTTGCCCCCAGCCGCAGGACGCGGCGTCCCCAGCGATCAAGGAGTGTCCATGTCCCTCGCCCTTGTCCACAGCCGCGCCCAGGTCGGGGTGCTGGCGCCGGCGGTCAGCGTCGAAACCCATCTGGCCAACGGCCTGCCCAACCTCACCCTGGTGGGCTTGCCCGAGGCCACGGTCAAGGAAAGCAAGGACCGGGTGCGCAGCGCCATCGTCAACTCCGGGCTGGAGTATCCCGCGCGGCGCATCACCCAGAGTCTTGCCCCGGCCGATCTGCCCAAGGACGGCGGGCGCTACGACCTGGCCATCGCCCTGGGCATTCTCGCCGCCAACGGGCAGGTGCCGGTAGCCACCCTGGCCGACTTCGAATGCCTGGGCGAGTTGGCGCTTTCAGGGGCGCTGCGGCCGGTCCAGGGCGTGTTGCCGGCGGCGCTGGCCGCGCGCGAAGCCGGGCGGGCGCTGGTGGTGCCGCGTGAGAACGCCGAGGAAGCGAGCCTGGCGGGCGGTCTGGTGGTGTATGCCGTCGCGCATCTGCAGGAACTGGTCGCGCACCTCAACGGCCAGGTGCCGCTGCCGACCTATGCGGCCAACGGGCTGACCCTGCGCACGCGGCCCTACCCAGACCTCAGCGAAGTGCAGGGGCAGGTCGCTGCCAAGCGCGCCCTGCTGGTGGCCGCCGCCGGAGCGCACAACCTGCTGTTCACCGGCCCGCCCGGCACCGGCAAGACGCTTCTGGCCAGTCGCCTGCCCGGTTTGCTGCCGCCCCTGGACGAGCACGAGGCGCTCGAGGTGGCGGCGATCCAGTCGGTCAGCGGCAAGACGCCGCTGGACTGCTGGCCGCAAAGACCCTTTCGCCATCCGCACCACTCGGCGTCCGGCCCGGCGCTAGTGGGCGGAGGCAGCAGGCCACAGCCCGGCGAAATCACCCTGGCCCACCATGGGGTGCTGTTTCTCGACGAGTTGCCGGAATTCGAGCGGCGGGTGCTGGAAGTGCTGCGCGAGCCGTTGGAGTCTGGAGAGATCGTGGTATCGCGGGCCAGAGACCGGGTGCGCTTTCCAGCACGCTTTCAACTGGTGGCAGCGATGAATCCCTGCCCCTGTGGCTATCTGGGCGACCCGGCAGCGCGCTGTCGTTGCAGCCCGGAACAGATCCAGCGCTACCGCAACAAACTCTCTGGTCCCCTGCTCGACCGTATCGACCTGCACCTGACCGTGGCGCGCGAGAGCACCACCCTCAGCCACCAGGCCAGCGGCGAAGGCAGCGCCAGCGTCGCCGCCGTGGTCGCCGAATGCCGCGAACGCCAGCAGCGGCGCCAGGGCTGCGCCAATGCGTTTCTCACCTTGCCGGGCCTGCGTCAGCACTGTGCATTGAACAGCGCCGACATGACCTGGCTGGAGAACGCTTGCGAACGGCTCAACCTGTCGCTACGCGCGGCCCACCGGCTGCTCAAGGTGGCGCGAACCCTGGCCGACCTCGAACAGGCCGAGCGTATCGAACGCGCGCACCTGGCCGAGGCTCTGCAGTATCGGCCGGGTAGTTAGCGGTAGGCCATTGGTCAAGCCGACGCTCCAGGCACTGATAGCGCCCGCCAGCGTGGGCACCTTGACCTGAGCGCGCAAGGGAGCGCTTCACGCAGGAAATTAGCGCGTGGGTGACAAGCGTGCCCTTTCGTCTAATGGCATCATGAACCGCCTCTTTTTCCGGAGTTTCCCCATGCCCCCAGAAGGCAGCCTGCTGCAGACCGCCGTCATCTTCCTGCTCGCCGCCGTGGTCGCCGTGCCCTTGGCCAAACGCCTGCAACTGGGCGCGGTAATCGGTTACCTGCTGGCGGGGGTCGCCATCGGCCCGCAGGCACTGGGCCTGATTCGCGACACCGAAAGCGTGGCGCACATCTCCGAGCTGGGCGTGGTCCTGCTGCTGTTCATCATCGGCCTCGAACTCTCGCCGCGGCGCCTGTGGCTGATGCGCAAGGCGGTATTCGGCGCAGGCCTGGCGCAGGTGCTGCTGACCGGCTGCCTGATCGGCGCCATCGCCTGGTTCGGCTTCGGCCAGACGCTGTCTGCTGCGGTGGTGCTGGGCCTCGGCCTGGCGCTGTCGTCCACCGCGCTGGGCCTGCAGAGCCTGGCCGAAAGCCGGCAATTGAACGCCCCGCATGGCCGTCTGGCCTTCGCCATCCTGCTGTTCCAGGACATCGCAGCCATTCCGTTGATCGCCTTGGTGCCGTTGCTGGCCAGCGGACCGGACAACAGCCACGGCGACAACCTCGAACATGGCCTGCGCATCGTCGGCAGCATCGCCATCGTCATCGTCGGCGGGCGCTACCTGCTGCGCCCGCTGTTTCGTATCGTCGCTCGCACCGGGCTGCCGGAAGTGTCCACCGCCACAGCGCTGCTGGTGGTGATCGGCACCGCCTGGTTGATGGAAGAGGCTGGCATTTCCATGGCCTTGGGCGCCTTCCTCGCCGGCCTGCTGCTGGCGGACTCGGAGTACCGGCACGAACTGGAGTCGCAGATCGAACCCTTCAAGGGGCTGCTGCTGGGGCTGTTCTTCATCAGCGTGGGCATGGGCGCCAACCTCGGTCTGCTGCTCGACGCACCTGTCCTGCTGCTGGGCCTGACGCTGTTGCTGGTAGCGGTGAAACTGCCGCTGCTGATGCTGGTGGGGCGCGCGGTCGGCGGGCTGAGCCGAGTCAGCGCGCTACGCCTGGGACTGGTGCTGGCCGCCGGCGGCGAATTCGCCTTCGTGGTGTTCAAGCTGGGCAAGGACGAGGGCCTGTTCGACGCCTACACCTACGACCTGCTGCTGATGACCATCACCCTGTCGATGGCCCTCACGCCGCTGTTGCTGCTGGCCAGCGCGCGGCTGATCAAACGCCCGGCGCCGGCCCGCGAGGTGCCCGAGCATTACCGCAGCATCCAGGCCGATACGCCACGGGTGGTGATCATCGGCATGGGCCGCATGGGCCAGATCGTGGCGCGGATCCTGCGCGCGCAGAAGGTGCCATTCATCGCGCTGGACACCTCGGTGGATGCGATCGAAATGACCCGCTCCTTCGAGCAGGCGCCGGTGTTCTATGGCGACCCGTTGCGCCCGGAGGTGCTGCATGCGGCCAAGGTCGGCCAGGCGGAGTATTTCGTGATCACCATCGACGATGCCGAGGCCGCCGTGCGCATCGCCGAACGGGTGAAACAGGAATACCCGCACCTGAAAGTCATCGCTCGGGCGCGTAACCGCCAGCATGTGCACAAGCTGGTGGACGTGGGTGCCGAGCCGATTCGCGAGACGTATTACTCGAGCCTGGAGATGACCCGCCTGACCCTGATCGGCCTGGGCCTGAGCGAGGCCCAGGCGGCCGATCGCATCCAGCGCTTCACCGAGCACGACCAGCAGGTGCTGGAGGCCCAGGGGCGTGTGCGTGACGACCGCGCCAAGGTGATGCAGACCGCGCAGGAAGCCCGGGTCGAGCTGCAGCGCTTGTTCGAGTCCGACAACGACTGAACCTCAGAGGGCTGCTCGGCAGCCCTCATGAGCGGCCAGCGAACTCAAACGTCCGTCACCTTCTGCCAGACCTTGGGCCGGAAGAACAACGTCTCGCCGCGCGCCAGACCGGTGAGGCTGTCATGGTCCTTGACCACTTCGGCCTCGATCAGCTCGCTCTGCCCTTCGACCTTCAAGGTCACCCGCGTGGTCGCGCCCAGCGGGCGGATGTCGCGCACCTCGGCGGCGTGATGGCCTTCGGTCTCGTGGCGCGACAGCGACACCTCATGCGGACGGAACAGCACGTGGTTGCCTTCGCTCAGGGCCAGGCGATTGGAGTCGCCCAGGAAGTGATAGACGAAGTCATTGGCCGGCTGCTCGTACACCTCGCCCGGCGAACCGATCTGCTCGATCACGCCTTTGTTCATCACCACGATGCGGTCGGCCACTTCCATGGCCTCCTCCTGGTCGTGGGTGACGAACACCGAGGTCAGGTTGATGTCCTCGTGCAAACGCGCCAGCCAGCGGCGCAGCTCCTTGCGCACCTTGGCATCCAGGGCGCCGAACGGCTCGTCGAGCAGCAGCACCTTGGGCTCCACCGCCAGGGCGCGGGCCAGGGCGATGCGCTGACGCTGCCCCCCGGACAATTGCTCGGGGTAGCGGTCGGCGAGCCAGTCGAGCTGCACCATGTTCAGCAGCTCATGGACCTTCTCGGCGATGCGGCTTTCGCTCGGCCGCTCGCCCTTGGGCTTCATGCGCAGACCGAAGGCGACGTTGTCGAACACGCTCATGTGACGGAACAGGGCGTAGTGCTGGAACACGAAGCCGACGTTGCGATCGCGCACGTCGTGGCCGGATACATCCTCGCCATGGAACACGATGCTGCCATCGTCCGGGGTTTCCAGACCGGCGATGATGCGCAGCAGGGTGGTCTTGCCGCAGCCGGACGGGCCGAGCAACGCCACCAGCTCACCGCTGTGGATATCCAGGTTGATGGCGTTCAGGGCCTGGAAACTGTTGAAGCGCTTGCTGACGTTACGAACTTCGATCGACATGACTCATTCCTCCGCGGCGCTGTGGCGCAGGCGGTTAATTCGGTTCTCGCTCCACTGCTTGAGCAGCAGGATGAAGAGCGCCAGGATCAGCAGCAGGCTGGCCACGCTGAAGGCCGCCACGTGGTTGTACTCGTTGTAGAGGATCTCCACGTGCAGCGGCAAGGTGTTGGTGACGCCGCGAATGTGCCCGGACACCACCGACACCGCGCCGAATTCGCCCATGGCCCGGGCGGTGCACAGCACCACGCCGTAGATCAGGCCCCACTTGATGTTCGGCAAGGTGACGTGCCAGAACATCTGCCAGCCGTTGGCGCCCAGCAGGCGCGCGGCCTCCTCCTCCTGGGTGCCCTGCTCCTGCATCAGCGGGATCAGTTCGCGAGCGACGAAGGGCACGGTGACGAAGATGGTCGCCAGGACGATGCCCGGCAGGGCGAAGACGATCTGGATATCGTGGTCCTGCAACCACGGCCCGAACAGGCCCTGGGCGCCGAACATCAGCACGTAGACCAGGCCGGCGATCACCGGCGAGACCGAGAACGGCAGGTCGATCAGGGTGACCAGCACGCTCTTGCCACGGAAGCTGTACTTGCTCACGCACCACGCAGCGCTGACACCGAACACCAGGTTCAAGGGCACCGAGATCACCACGGCGAGCAACGTGAGTTCGAGCGCCGCCAGCGCGTCGGCCTCGAAGATCGCCTCGAAGAAGGTACCGAAGCCGTTTTTCAGCGCCTGCGACACCACGATCACCAGCGGCAGCAGCAGGAACAGCGCGAACACCAGCCAACCGAGGCCGATCAGCACGCGCCGTGAGGTGGCGCTGCCACGGCGGGCGGCATTGGCGGCAGCGCTTGCGTTCAGAGTGGATGAAGACATGACCGGGCCTCCTTCAAGGGGTTTCGATGCGCCGCTGAAGCAGGTTGATCAGCAGCAGCAGGATGAAGGAAACCACCAGCATCAGCACGCCGATGGCGGTGGCGCCGGTGTAGTCGTATTGGTCGAGCTTGACCATGATCAGCAGCGGCAGGATCTCGGTCTTCATCGGCATGTTGCCGGCGATGAAGATCACCGAACCGTACTCGCCCACGCCTCGGGCGAAGGCCAGGGCGAAACCGGTGAGCCAGGCCGGCAGCAGCGCCGGCGCCAGCACATGACGGAACACTTGCAGCGGTTTGGCGCCCAGGCACGCGGCGGCTTCCTCGACTTCACGCGGGATGTCGGCGAGCACCGGCTGTACCGTGCGCACCACGAACGGCAGGGTGACGAAGGTCAGCGCCAGGGTGATGCCCAGCGGCGTGTAGGCGATCTTCAGGCCCAGGTCGGTGGCGAACTGACCGACCCAGCCGGACGGCGCATACAGCGCGGTCAGGGCGATGCCGGCCACGGCGGTGGGCAGAGCGAACGGCAGGTCGATCATCGCGTCGATGATCTTGCGGCCGGGAAAGGTGTAGCGCACCAGCACCCAGGCCAACAGGGTGCCGATCACCCCATTGATGAGCGCGGCGCACAGGGCGGTGCCGAAACTCAGCTTCAGCGCAGCGAGCACACGCGGTGCGCTGACGATGGTCCAGAACTGCTCCCAGGTGAGCTGGGCGGCATGAATGAACATGGCGGCCAGCGGTATCAGCACGATCAGGCTGAGGTACACCAGTGTGTAGCCCAGCGTCAGCCCGAAGCCGGGTATGACGGGGGAAATGCGACGTGACATAGGAATCCCTGGTTGAACGCACGCAGCCCGGGAGCGCTCCCGGGCCGCTGCAGGCTACTGAAGGGTGTTGCATTCGGGGGCCGCAACGCAGCCCCGGTGATTCATTGCGCCTGGTAGATCTGGTCGAACACACCGCCATCGTTGAAGAACTTCGGCTGTGCAGTTTTCCAGCCGCCGAAGTCCTTGTCGATGGTCACCAGGTCCAGTTTCGGGAACTGCTTGCCAAACTCGGCAGCCACTTTCTCGTCACGCGGACGGTAGAAGTTCTCGGCAGCGATCTTCTGCCCGGCCGGGCTGTACAGGTACTTGAGGTATTCGGTGGCGATCGCGGTATTGCCTTTCTTCTCGGCGTTCTTGTCCACCACCGCCACCGGCGGCTCGGCCAGGATCGACAGCGACGGCACGACGATCTCGAACTTGTCGCTGCCACCGTCTTCCTTGAGCGCCAGGAAGGCTTCGTTTTCCCAGGCCAGCAGCACGTCACCCTGACCGTTGTTGACGAAGGTGATGGTCGAGCCGCGCGCACCGGTATCGAGCACCGGCACATGCTTGAACAGCTCCTGCACGTAGGCCTTGGCCTTGTCCTCGCTACCGCCGCTCTTCAGGCCGTAGGCCCAGGCGGCCAGGAAGTTCCAGCGGGCACCGCCGGAGGTCTTCGGGTTCGGGGTAATGACCGAAACGTCCTTCTTGATCAGGTCGCCCCAATCCTTGATGCCCTTGGGGTTGCCCTTGCGCACCAGGAACACGATGGTCGAGGTGTAGGGGGTGCTGGCGTCCGGCAGGCGGGTCTGCCAGTTCTCGGGCAAGGTCTTGCCGAGCTTGGCGATTTCGTCGATGTCGCCCGCCAGCGCCAAGGTCACCACGTCGGCGCGCAGGCCGTCGATCACTGCCCGGCCCTGCTTGCCCGAACCGCCATGGGACTGCTGGATCTTCACCTTGTCGTCCGGATGCGCCTGTTGCCAGTGCTTGATGAACTCGGCGTTGTACTGCTGGTACAGCTCGCGGGTCGGGTCGTAGGACACGTTGAGCAGTTCGTAGTCCTTGGCGATCGCGGAACCGGCAAACACAGCGCTGGCCAGGGCGGCGAGCGCGTAACGGCGGATGGACATGCTGAAGCTCCTGAAAAGGGTGTTTTCTAATTAGAGGTGTTGGCGATCAGCCGGACTTCTGCCCTGGCTGCTGCAGGCGAAACTTCTCCTTGCGCTCGATCTGCACCACCTGGGCGTTGTGCACGGTGATCTCCACCGCGCCATAGCGCAGGTCGCGCAGGGCGCTCTGGATCTCACGCAGAATGGTGGCTTCGTCCTGTCCGTCGATGCTGCGCAGCGATGCACTCATGCTCGTTCTCCGTTGAGTCGGGGTGCCGGGCAGAGGGGAGGAATTGCGCCTGGCTTGAGGGCAATAGTAGTGAGGGCGGGATATTCTTAAAAATAATGTTTAAGAATGTTTATATAACTTTTAGCAAGGTCACATTCACCGCCCACTCCTGCGATCCCTGTAGGCGCGGCGCCAGTGCGCCTACAGGAGCGTGTAGCCAGCGGCCTCAGTGTTTTTCCTGCGGCTCGCGGATCTTGTACCAGGCCACGTACAGCGCCGGCAGGAACAGCAGGGTCAACAGCGTTGCGCTGATGATGCCGCCGATCATGGCGTAGGCCATCGGCCCCCAGAACACCTCGCGGGCAATGGGGATCATGCCCAGGCTGGCCGCCGCGGCGGTGAGCAGGATCGGTCGGCGGCGGTGATTGGTAGCCTCCACCACGGCATCCCACGGCGCGTAGCCATCGGCCTCGAAGGCATCGATCTGGGTCACCAGGATCACCGAGTTGCGGATGATGATGCCGATCAGCGCGAGTATCCCCAGAATCGCCACGAAGCCCATCGGCGTACCGGTCGGTACCAGTGCCAGGACCACGCCGATCAACCCCAGCGGCGCCACGCTGGCCACCAGGAACAGCTTCTGCACACTGTGCAACTGGATCATCAGGAAGGTCGCCATGAGGAACAGCATCAGCGGCAGCACTTTGGCGATCGGCCCCTGGGCCTTGCCGCTTTCCTCCACCGTGCCGCCGGTGGCCACTTCGTAGCCGACCGGCAGGGAACCGGCGAACTCGTCGATCTTCGGCTTGAGCTGGGCCACCAGGTCGGTGGGCTGGATGTCGCCATTGACCGAGGCCTTGATGGTGATGGTCGGTTTGCGATCGCGACGCCACACCAGCGGCTGCTCCAGCTCGTAGCGCACCGTGGCGAACGACAGCAGCGGAATCGACACGCCGCTGGGGCTGACGATCTGTAGGTCCTGCAGGGTGTCCGGCGAGCCGCGCTCGCTGTCCTTGGCCCGCGCCACCACGTCGATCAAGTAGATCTCGTCGTTGACCTGGGTGACGGGCGCGCCGCTGACGATGCTGTTCATCACATTGGCCACGTCCTCGGACGACAGCCCCAACTGCCGCGCCTTGTCCTGGGCGATCTCCACACGCAGCACTTTGCCCGGCTCGTTCCAGTCGTACATCATCTCGCCGATGTTGGGATTCTTGTCGAGCAGGGTGGCCAGGTCGATGGCGTGCTTGCGCACCTCGTCGATGTCCTTGCCACTTACGCGGTACTGGATCGGCCGGCCCACCGGTGGCCCCATTTCCAGAGATTGCACGTTGGTGCCGATGCCGACGAAGTCCTTGCGCAGACGCTCCTGCAACTTGGCGATCAGCGCGTTGCGCTGCTCCAGGCCCGTGCTGACGATCACCAACTGGGCGTAATACGGGTTCTGCAATTGCTGGTCGAGCGGCAGGTAGAAGCGCACCGCGCCCTGGCCGATATAGGTGCTCCAGTGGTCGATGTCCGGATCGTCCTTGAGCGTGGCTTCGAGGCGATCGACCACGCGGCGGGTTTCCTGGATCGAGGCATTCTGCGGCAGGTTCAGGTCGAGCAGGATTTCCGGCCGGTCCGAGGACGGGAAGAACTGGTTCTGCACGAAGCGCATGCTCAACAGCGCCAGGGCGAACAGCAGCACGGTGCCGATGATGGTCAGCCAGCGATGGCGCATGCACCACAGCAGGCTGCCCTCGAAGGCGCGGCCAATGCGCCCCGGTTCTTCGTCATGGGGTTTGACCTTGCTGCTGAGGATGTGAACCCCGAGCACCGGGGCGAAAAACACCGCCACGACCCAGGACACCAGCAGCGCCACCGCGATCACCGCGAACAAGGTGAAGGTGTACTCGCCCGCCGAGCTGGCGTTGAGGCCGATGGGCACGAAGCCGGCCACCGTGACCAAGGTGCCGGTGAGCATCGGGAAGGCGGTCGAGGTATAGGCGTACGTGGCCGCCTCCTGCTTGCTCTCGCCCATTTCCAGGCGCGTGACCATCATCTCCACGGTGATCATCGCATCGTCCACCAGCAGGCCCAGGGCGATGATCAGCGCGCCCAGGGAAATGCGCTGCATGGTGATGCCGCTGTACTCCATGAACACGAAGACCATCGCCAGCACCAGCGGGATCGAGCAGGCCACCACCAGCCCGGCACGGATGCCCAGGCTGATGAAGCTGACCACCAGCACGATGATCACCGCCTCGAACAACGCGCTGGTGAAGCCGCCGACGGCGTCCTCGACCACCCGCGCCTGGTTCGACACGGTATGCACGCCCACCCCGACCGGCAGTTCGGCGGTGATGGCGTCCATCTTCTCGCGCAGGACCTTGCCGAATTCCTGAATGTTGCCGCCCTTCTTCATGCCGATCGCCAGGCCGATGGCGGTCTGGCCGTTGTAGCGGAACATCGGCGCCGGCGGATCCTGGAAGCCGCGCTCGATGTCGGCGATGTCGGCCAGGCGGAAGAAGCGATCGTTGATGCGCAGGTTGACCACTTGCAGGTCTTTCTCCGAGGCGAACTGACCCGTGGTGCGCACCGAGATGCGCTCGGGACCGGCCTCGATCACCCCAGCGGGGGTCACCGCGTTCTGCGCTTGCAGGGCCTGCATGACCTGGCGTTGATCGATGCCCAGCGCCGCCAGCTTGCGGGTGGAGAAGTTCAGGTAGAGCACCTCGTTCTGCACACCGATGGTCTCGACCTTGCCGATGTTCGGCACTTCGCGCACCTCGGCGCGCACCTGCTCGACATAGTCGCGCAACTGGCGCAGGTCCAGGCCGTCTGTGGTGAAGGCGTAGATCGACCCGAACACGTCGCCGAACTCGTCGTTGAAGGCCGGGCCCTGCAAGCCTTGCGGAAACTCGCCACGGATGTCCTGGATCTTCTTGCGCACCTGGTACCAGATCTGCGGAATGTCCTCGGCCTGGGTGGTGTCGCGCAGGTACACGAACACGGTCGACTCGCCGGGGCGGGTGTAGCTCTTGACGTAGTCGAGTGAATCCAGCTCTTCGAGCTTTTTCTCGATGCGATCGGTGACCTGGTACAGGGTTTCGTCCTGGGTCGCGCCCGGCCAGCGGGTCTGGATGACCATGGTCTTGATGGTGAAGGACGGATCTTCTTCGCGTCCCAGGTTCATGTAGGAGAACACGCCCATCAGCAAGGCGACGAACATCAGGTACCACACGAAGGACTGGTGCTTGAGCGCCCAGTCCGACAGGTTGAAGCGTCCTTTCATCGTGCGTCCTCGTCGACTTTGACCGGCTGGCCCGGTTTGAGGCTGTTGACGCCCGCAGTGACCACGCGCTCGCCCGGCTGCAAGCCGCTGGCGACCACGATGCGCTTGGCGTCGCGGTCGATGAGCGTGACCTCGCGGGTCGCTACGCTGTGCTGTTGCGGATCGACCACCCACACCAGGGTCTTGCCCTCGCGCTCGATCAGCGCGGTGGCCGGCAGCTCGCTGCGTGGGCTAATGGCCGAGCTGAGGGTGACACTCACCGCAGTGCCCAGGTGGAAGGCCGGCGGCGTGCTGGCCAGGGTCAGCCGCGCGCGGCGGGTACGGGTGGCGGCATCGGCCTGGGGCTCGAGCTCGCGCAGGGTGGCGGTGGTGGCGATGCTCGGGTCCAGTTGCGAGGCGACGGTGAACACCAGCGATGGACTGAGCTGCTCGGCAACCGGGATCGGCAGGTCGATCACCGCCTCCTTGACGTCGGGGCGCGCCAGCGTGACCACTTCCTGGCCGGCACTCACCGTTTGCCCAGCCTCGGCGCGCCAAGCGGTGACCACAGCGGCATGATCGGCCTTGAGCGTGCTGTAGCCCAACTGGTCACGGGCCTGGCTGACCGACGCGCGCGCCTGCTCCAGCGAGGCGCTGCTGGTCTTCAGGTCGGTCTGGGCGATGTCCAGTTGAGCCTGGGCGCCGACGCCACGGTCATACAGTTGCTGCTGGCGGCGGGCGTTGGCCTGGGCATTGATCCACTGTGCCTGGACCCTGGCCAGGTCGCCCTCGGCAGCGCGCAGTTGGTTCTGTTGATCGGTTGGGTCGAGGGTGGCGAGGGTCTGGCCTGCCTCGACCTGCGCGCCGACATCCACCCAGCGCCGGGCGATGCGACCGGACACGCGAAAGCCCAGCGTGCTTTCATAACGCGCCTCGATGTTACCGGCGAAGCGGCCCAACTGCGCCTGGGACAAAGGCTGCACCACGGTGGACAGCACCGGCCGCACCGGCTCGGGCTTGTCGTCGTCGCCCTTGCAGCCGCCCAACAGCACCAGGGCGCCCAGCAGCATCAGCAGCACCTTCATGGCTGTACCTCCGGGGCCTTGGCATCGACGGTCTCGACCTGCATGCCGGGATGCAGCAGTTGCCCGCCGCTGACCACCACGGCTTCGCCGCCTTTCAGGCCTTCGCCGATCACCACGCGCCCGGTGAGATAACGCGCCACCTGAACCTTGCGCAACTCGACCTTGTCGTCGTCACCGACCACCCACACCGCTGGCGCGTGCAGGGCCTTGGTCAGGCTCGACCAGGGCAGCTCGACGCTGGGCCGGGCCTGGGCACGGGCAGTGGCGGTGACCGGCGAGCCGAGCTGCATGGCCGGCGGCACCTCGCGCAGGGCGACCTTGACCTGCACCGTGCCGCTCTGGGCGGACACCGTGGGCGTGACTTCGCGGATGCGCCCCTGGGCTTCGATTTTGGGGTTGTCCAGCAAGCGCACCGTCATGCTTTCGTCGCTGGACGGCGCCACCAGCAGTGATTCATAGACGTTGAACACGGCATCGCGGTCGCCATCGGCGGCCAGGGAGAAGATCGGCATGGTGGCCTGCACCACCTGCCCGACCTCGGCCTGGCGCGCAGTGATCACCCCGTCCGCCTCGGACACGAGCCCGGTGTAGCCCAACTGCTCACGGGCCGTGGCCAGTTGCGCCTGGGCAGCCTTGAGCGCGCTCTGGCTGCTGCGCAGGGCGGCCTCGGCCGAGTCGTACTCGCTCTGGCTGGTGTAGCCCTTGGGCAGCAGTTTCTGCTGGCGCACGAACGCGGCGCGGGTCTGGGTGACCCGCGCCTGCTCGGCGAATACGGCAGCCTTGGCCGAGTCCACATTGTTCTGCAGATCCTTGGGGTCCAGGCGCGCAAGCACTTGCCCGGCCTTGACGTGATCGCCCACATCGACGCTGCGGGCAATGATCTTGCCGCCCACGCGGAACGACAGGTCGGTCTGCACCCGTGCCTGGATATCGCCGGTGAGGGTGACGTTGGCGGCGAAGTCGCGCGATTCCACGCGCGTCACACCGACACGCGGCAGCTCCGCGGCGGGCGGTTTTTCCTCGCAGCCTGAAAGCACGCTCATCGCCCCCAGAAAGACGATCGACAGCGCACGCTTAAACGACATGCCGGCTCCTTGCTTGCGCGCAAATGATTCGTGGGATGCGACTGCTCAGGGTAGTTCAGGGTTCCACAAACAGTAACGACGTACAGCCGCCAAGCTTGCCCATGGACCATACTGCGCCCTCGCACCCGCGTCGAGGACCGCACATGCTCACCACATTGGCCATCGCCAACTACCGCTCGATCAACGAACTGGTCATGCCCTTGGGACCACTGAATGTGATCACAGGTGCCAACGGCAGTGGTAAATCCAATTTGTACAAGGCCCTGCGCCTGCTGGCCGAAACCGGTCGCGGCGGGGTGATCAATGCCCTGGCCGCCGAGGGCGGTCTGGACTCCACGTTCTGGGCCGGGCCGGAACACATCACCCGGCGCATGCTGTCGGGCGAGGTCGCGGTCGAGGGTGGCCCGCGCCAGGAGGTCAAGCGCCTGAAAATGGGCTTCGCCGGGGACGACTTCGGCTATGCCATCAGCCTGGGTTTGCCGCCACCGACCCGCTCGAAGTTCGCCCTCGATCCGCAGATCAAGCAGGAGGCGTTGTGGGCCGGACCGGTGTGCCGACCCGCCAGCCTGCTGGTGCAGCGCAAGGCCGCGATGGTCAAGGCGCGCGACGGGCGTCAGTGGCAGGTCCTGCACCAGCACCTGAGCGAGTTCGACAGCCTGTTCGACCAGGTGGGCAGCCTGCACGGTTCGCCCGAGGTGCTGCACCTGCGTGAGCGCATCCGCAGTTGGCGCTTCTACGACCACTTCCGCACCGACCCCGACGCCCCGGCACGCCAGTCGCGCCTGGGCACCCGCACCCCGGTGCTGCATCACGACGGCCGCGACCTGGCAGCGGCGTTGCAGACCATCGACGAGATCGGCGACCTGCAGGCGCTGAACGCGGCGGTCAGCGACGCCTTTCCCGGCGCCCAGGTCAAGGTCGACGCCGAGGCCGGTGGGCTGTTCAGCCTGCGCTTCTACCAGCCCGGCCTGCTGCGCCCGCTCAGCGCTGCAGAGCTGTCGGACGGCACGCTGCGCTACCTGTTGCTGGTGGCGGCGCTGCTCACGCCCAGGCCGCCGAGCATGATGGTGCTCAACGAGCCGGAAACCAGCCTGCACCCGGACCTGCTGCCGGCGCTGGCGCGGCTGATCGTGCGGGCCTCGCGCGACTGCCAGGTATGGGTGGTGTCCCACGCGCCGCGTCTGGTGGCGGCGCTGGAACAGGATGAACGGTGCAATTCGATCCAACTGGACAAGGCCCTGGGCCAGACCGTGCTGGTGGGCCAAGGCATGCTGGATCGACCGATGTGGAACTGGCCCGATTAGCCGACGGTACACGATCGGGTGATCGTGCGGGGTGGAGCGCATCGGTCGGCGTTGGCAGGGAGATGCGGTCTGGCGTGGAGGCGCGGGCGTGCCGGTCGCGGGTAGATCGCAGCAGCGACTTACCCGCGACAGGCCCGGTCAGGTCGACGCAGCCGTCTGCACCGGACGCCGGACCTGGGGCTGGCCGACGTTCGCCGCAGCCCCTTCCTCGATGGCCTGCTGGATGGCCTTGCGGCGGCGCTCTTCGGCGCGACGGCTGAAGTACCACACCAGGAAGGTCACCAACGACACCGACAGCAGGATCAGGCTCGCCACGGCGTTGATCTCAGGCTTCACGCCCAGACGCACCGCCGAGAACACTTCCATCGGCAAGGTGGTCGAGCCGGGGCCGGACACGAAGCTGGCCAGCACCAGGTCATCCAGCGACAGGGCGAAGGACATCATGCCACCGGCCGCCAGCGACGGCGCGATCATCGGGATGGTGATCAGGATGAACACCTTCCACGGCTTGGCACCCAGGTCCATCGCCGCTTCCTCGATCGACAGGTCCAGCTCGCGCAAGCGTGCCGACACCACCACCGCCACATAGGCCGCACAGAACGTGGTGTGGGCGATCCAGATGGTGACGATGCCGCGCTCCTGCGGCCAGCCGATCATCTGCGCCATGGCCACGAACAGCAGCAACAGCGACAGACCGGTGATTACCTCGGGCATCACCAACGGTGCGGTGACCAGGCCACCGAACAGGGTGCGGCCCTTGAAGCGGGTGACCCGGGTCAGCACGAAGGCGGCCAAGGTGCCCAGCGCCACCGCGGCCACCGCCGTGTAGCAGGCGATTTCCAGCGAGCGCATGACCGAACCCATCAACTGGGTGTTGTCGAGCAGGCCGACGTACCACTTCACCGACCAGCCGCCCCACACCGTCACCAGCTTCGAGGCGTTGAACGAGTAGATCACCAGGATCAGCATCGGCAAGTAGATGAACAGCAAGCCGAGCACCAGCATCAGCTTGGAGAAACCGAAGCGCTTCATGCCCTGCCCTCCATTTCCTTCGCCTGGCTGCGGTTGAACAGCAGGATCGGCACGATCAGGATCGCCAGCATCACCACGGCCAATGCCGAGGCCACCGGCCAGTCGCGGTTGTTGAAGAATTCCTGCCAGAGCACTTTACCGATCATCAGGGTTTCCGGGCCGCCGAGCAGTTCAGGGATGACGAACTCGCCCACCACCGGGATGAACACCAGCATGCAGCCGGCGATGATGCCGTTCTTCGACAGCGGCACGGTGATCTTCCAGAAGCTGTTGAAGGTGCTCGAGCCCAGGTCGCTGGCCGCTTCCAGCAGGCTCTGGTCATGCTTCACCAGGTTCGCGTACAGCGGCAGGATCATGAACGGCAGGTACGAATAGACCACGCCGATGTACACCGCCAGGTTGGTGTTGAGGATCTGCAGCGGCTGGTCGATCAGCCCGGTCCACAGCAGGAAGCTGTTGAGCAGCCCGTTGTTGCTGAGGATGCCCATCCAGGCATAGACGCGGATCAGGATCGCAGTCCAGGTCGGCATCATGATCAGCAGCAGCAGCACCGTCTGGTACTCCTTCTGCGCCTTGGAGATGGCGTAGGCCATGGGGTAGCCGATCAGCAGGCACAGCAGGGTGCTGAAGAAGGCGACCTTGAGCGAACCCAGGTAGGCCGAGATGTACAGGTCGTCTTCGGTGAGCAGGCCGTAGTTGGCCAGGTTCAGCACCAGTTGGATCTTATCCTCGACGTAGGTGTAGATCTCGGTGTACGGCGGAATGGCCACGTCGGCTTCGGCAAAGCTGATCTTCAGCACGATGAAGAACGGCAGCATGAAGAACAGGAACAGCCAGATGAACGGCACGCCGATCACCAGGTGGCGTCCCTCCGGGACGATGCGCTTGAGGGCTCGTTTGAGCTTTCGTGGTTTCATGAGCGCAGTACCACGCCGCTGTCGTCTTCCCACCAGACGAACACTTCGTCGTCCCAGGTCGGCCGTGCGCCTTGACGCTCGGCGTTGGCGACGAAGGACTGGACGATCTTGCCGCTGGGCAGTTGCACGTAGAACACCGAGTGACCGCCCAGGTAGGCGATGTCATGGACTTTGCCACGCGACCAGTTGTGCTCGAAATCGGGCTGGGTGGTGGTGACCAGCAGCTTCTCGGGACGCAGTGCGTAGGTGATGTGCTTGTCCTCGACCGAGGTGCTGACGCCGTGACCGACGTAGATCTTGCGCTCCAGCTCCGGCGAGGCGATCAGCGCGTGGCCTTCGGCGTCGTCGATCACTTCACCTTCGAACAGGTTGACGTTGCCGATGAACTCGCAGACCAGGCGGCTGGTGGGGGTCTCGTAGATATCCACAGGCGAGCCGATCTGGGCGATCCAGCCCAGGTGCATGATGGCGATGCGCTGGGCCATGGTCATGGCCTCTTCCTGGTCGTGGGTGACCATCACGCAGGTCACGCCGACCCGCTCGATGATCTCCACCAGTTCCAGTTGCATCTGCGAGCGCAGCTTCTTGTCCAGCGCGCCCATCGGTTCGTCGAGCAGCAGCAGTTTGGGGCGCTTGGCCAGTGAACGGGCCAGGGCCACGCGCTGACGCTGGCCGCCGGAGAGCTGGTGCGGCTTGCGCTTGGCGTACTGGGTCATGTGCACCAGCTTGAGCATCTCGGTCACGCGGGCTTCGATATCGGCCTTGGGCATCTTGTCCTGCTGCAGGCCGAAGGCGATGTTCTGCGCCACGGTCATGTGCGGGAACAACGCGTAGGACTGGAACATCATGTTGATCGGCCGCTCGTAGGGCGGCATGTCGGTGATGTCCACGCCATCGAGGAAGATCCGCCCTTCGGTGGGACGTTCGAAGCCGGCGAGCATGCGCAGCAAGGTGGACTTGCCCGATCCAGAACCGCCGAGCAGGGCGAAAATCTCGCCCTTGCGGATCTCCAGGGACACATCGTCCACGGCGACGGTTTCGTCGAACTTCTTCGTGACCCGGTCGATCTTGACCAGCACCTGCTTGGGTTGCTGGCCACCCTCGAGGGCTTTCTTATAGGCACCGGAGGCAACTGCCATGAGTGAAACTCCCAACAAGATTTTGATGCCCGGACGGCCTGTGTGCAGGGCCGCGCCGGGTCTGGATGGTTACTTGCCCGACTTGACCTTGGTCCAGCTGCGGGTCATCAGACGTTGCACCTTGGGGGGCAACTCCGCGTTGACGAACATCTTGTCCAGCACTTCCTGCGGTGGGTAGACCGCGGCGTCAGTTCTCACAGCCTGATCCATCAGGTCGCCAGCCTTGAGGTTGGGGTTGGCATAACCGACGTAGTCACTGACCTGGGCGATAACCTCAGGTTTCAGCAAATAGTTGATGAAGGCGTGGGCCTGCTCGACGTTCTTGGCGTCCTTGGGGATGGCCAGCACGTCGAACCAGAGATTGCCGCCTTCCTTGGGAATGGCGTAGGCCAGGTTCACGCCCTTCTTGGCCTCGGCGGCGCGCGCCTTGGCCTGGAATACATCGCCGGAGAAACCGGCAGCCACGCAGATGTCGCCGTTGGCCAGGTCGGTGATGTATTTGGAGGAGTGGAAATAGGTCACGTAGGGACGCACGGCCAGCAGTTTCTGCTCGGCCTTCTGGTAGTCCTTGGGGTTGCTGCTGTTGGGGTCCAGCCCCAAGTAGTTGAGCACCGCTGGCAGCATTTCGTCCGCCGAGTCGAGGAACGCGACGCCGCATTTGGAGAGCTTCTTCATGTTCTCCGGTTCGAACAGCACCGCCCAGGAGTCGATGCGTTCCACACCCAGCGCGGCCTTGACCTTGTCGACGTTGTAGCCGATGCCGTTGGTGCCCCACAGGTAAGGCACCGCGTACTGGTTGCCCGGATCGTTCTTGGTCAGACGCTTCATCAGCGCCGGATCGAGATTGGAATAGTTGGGCAGCAACTGCTTGTCGAGCGGCTGGAAAGCGCCCGCCTTGATCTGCTTGCCGAGGAAATGGTTGGACGGCACCACCACGTCATAGCCGGTGTTGCCGGCCAGCAGTTTGCCTTCCAGGGTTTCGTTGGAATCGAACACGTCCAGCACCGGCTTGATGCCGGTTTCTTTCTCGAAATCGGCCAGCGTGTTGGGGCCGATATAGTCCGACCAGTTGTAGATATGCACCGTGGGCGCCGCTTGAACGCTGAGGGCCAGCGTCAGACCTGCTCCAGCCATCATGGCCTTGCGCACTACAGAGATAGACAAGGGGTGGGTCCTCACAATCAGAGCCTTCGGTGGCGTCGGGGTGTGGCCGTACACGCGAAACGGCCGCGCAACTTACCTGCGTGGCGTCGATGCCGCAATCGACAATCGCGTTCAAAGCGCTCTGGACCGCGCTTCGGCGGCCCAGAGGTGACGCATCGGCGTTACTTGCCCGATTTGATCTTGGTCCAGATACGGGTGATCACGCGCTGGGCCGCAGCCTCGGGCGCAGCGATCGCGTACAACTGTTTCTTCACCTCGGCCGGCGGATAAATGCTTGGGTCGCTAGTGATGTCCTTGCTCACGTACTGAGTAGCGGCCTTGTTGCCGTTGGGGAAGCGCACGGCGTTGGTGATCTCGGCCATGATTTCCGGCTGCAGCAGGAAGTTCATGAACTGATAGGCCGCGTCTTTGTGATCCGCGTCCTTGGGCATGGCCACCATGTCGTAGAAGGTACCGGCGCCTTCTTTCGGAATGATGTAGTCCAGTTTCACCTTGTCGCCCGCCTCATGGGCACGGGCCTTGGACTGCTCCAGGTCACCGGAGTAGCCAACGGCCAGGCAGATGTTGCCGTTGGCCAGGTCACCGATGTACTTGGAGGAGTGGAAGTAGGTGATCGACGGACGAATCTTGAGGAACAGGTCCTCGGCCGCCGCCAGGTCTTCCTTCTTGGTGCTGTTGGTGGGCAGGCCCAGGTAGTGCAGTGCGGCCGGCAGCATCTCGGTCGGCGCATCCAGGAAGCTCACGCCGCAGCTCTTGAGCTTGGCGATGTTCTCGGGCTTGAACACCACGTCCCACGAATCGATCTTGTCGATGCCCAACGCCGCCTTGACCTTCTCAGGGTTGTAGCCGATGCCGATGGAGCCCCACATGTAGGGGAAGGCGTATTTGTTGCCCGGATCGCTGGCATCGCCGACGGCCTTGAGCAGGTCTTCGTCGAGGTTTTTCCAGTTCGGCAGCTTGGAGCGGTCCAGCTCCTGGTAGACGCCCGCCTTGATCTGCTTGGCCAGGAAGTTGTTCGACGGCACCACGATGTCGTAGCCCGACTTGCCGGCCAGCAGCTTGGCCTCGAGGGTTTCGTTGCTGTCGAAGACGTCGTACTTGACCTTGATGCCGGTCTGCTTCTCGAACTTGGCGATGGTGTCCGGTGCGATGTAATCCGACCAGTTGTAGACGTTCAGCACCTTGTCTTCAGCCTGAACAGCGGTGGCCATGGCGCCCATCAGAGCGGCAGCCAGCAGCGTCTTGCCCATTTTCTTCATGCGTTGTGCTCCAGAATGTTCTTAGTAGCCATCTGTTCAGCGGCCAGGTCCCCGTGGTGCAAGACGGGCGACTGAAACAGCCGCTAGTCTGGCAAGTTACCAGGCGCCGTTTCAACAACGGCAAGGCCTGGCGAGCACTTAATGTCACATCGCTAGCCTAGCAAAGGGCTAGCGGATGGCTTCCAGCGTCAGGTCCAGGCACTTGCGCGCCTTTTCCACCAGTTCGTCCACTTCGGCGTGGCTGATCACCAGCGGCGGAGCGATGATCATGGTGTCGCCTACCGCGCGCATGATCAGGCCGTTGTCGAAACAGAAGTTACGGCAGATCATGCCCACACCCTGCCCCTCGTAACGGCTGCGATTCGCCTTGTCCTTGACCAGCTCGATCGCGCCGAGCAGACCCAGGCCGCGCACCTCGCCCACCAGGGGATGGTCCTGCAGCTCACGCAGTCGTTTTTGCAAGTACGGTGCCACCTCGTCGCGAGCACGCTCGACGATGCCTTCTTCGCGCAGGATGCGCAGGTTTTCCAGCCCCACCGCCGCTGCCACCGGGTGACCGGAATAGGTGAAGCCGTGGTTGAAGTCGCCGCCTTCGCTGAGCACCTGGGCCACCTTGTCGCGCACGATCACGCCGCCCATGGGGATGTAGCCGGAGGTCAGGCCCTTGGCGATGGTCATCAGGTCCGGCGCCAGGTCGTAGTAGTCGCTGCCGAACCACTGGCCGGTGCGGCCGAAGCCGCAGATCACTTCGTCGGCGACGAACAGGATGTCGTAGCGGGCGAGGATCTCCTTGATCTTCGGCCAGTAGGTGTCAGGCGGGATGATCACCCCGCCAGCGCCCTGGATCGGCTCGGCGATGAAGGCCGCGACGTTGTCTTCGCCGACCTCGAGAATCTTCTTTTCCAACTGCTCGGCCGCCCACACACCGAAGGCGTCGGGCGTCATGTCACCGCCTTCGCCGAACCAGTAAGGCTGCGGGATGTGGACGATGCCCGGGATCGGCAAGCCGCCTTGTTCATGCATGCCGCTCATGCCGCCCAGGCTGGCGCCGGCCACGGTGGAGCCGTGATAGCCGTTGACCCGGCCGATGAGGGTCTGCTTGTGCGGCTTGCCCTTGAGCGCCCAGTAATGACGCACCATGCGCAGCACGGTGTCGTTGCCCTCGGAGCCGGAGCCGGTGAAGAACACATGGCTCATGCCCGCCGGCGCCACGTCGGTGATCGCCTTGGCCAGTTCCAGCGCCGGTGGATGGGCAGTCTGGAAGAACAGGTTGTAGTAGGGCAGCTCGCGCATCTGCCGCTCGGCCGCCTGGACCAGTTCCTCACGGCCGTAGCCAACCGCCACGCACCACAGGCCGGCCATGCCGTCGAGGATCTGATGGCCTTCGCTGTCCCATAGATGCACGCCCTTGGCCTTGGTGATGATGCGCGGGCCCTTTTCCTTCAACTGCTTGTAGTCGCTGAACGGGGCCAGGTGGTGCTCGCCGCTCAACTGCTGCCATTCACGGGTTTGCGGATTGTTGACGCTCATCGGTTTCTCCAGGGTCCGAGGGCCGCGCGCTGGCGGCCGCAGGGTTGATCACACGGCAAACAGCAGGAACTCACGTTCCCAGGAGCTGATCACGCGCTTGAAGTTTTCATGCTCGGCACGCTTGGTGGCGACATAGCCGGTGATGAACTTCTTGCCCAGGTACGGCTCCAGCGCCTGGCTGTTTTCCATGCGCTCCAGGGCGTCCTCGATGGTCAGCGGCAGGCGCAGGTTGCGGCGCTCGTAGCCTCGGCCTTGCACCGGCGCACTGGCCTCGATGCCTTCGACCATGCCGATGTACCCGCACAGCAGGCTGGCGGCGATGGCCAGGTAGGGGTTGGCATCGGCGCCCGGCAGGCGGTTCTCCACGCGGCGGTTCTGCGGGCCGGCATCCGGCACGCGCAGGCCGACGGTGCGGTTCTCTTCGCCCCACTCCACGTTCACCGGCGCCGAGGTGTCCGGCAGGAAGCGGCGGAACGAGTTGACGTTCGGTGCGAACAGCGGCAGCGCTTCGGGGATGAGCTTTTGCAGGCCACCGATGTGGTGCAGGAACAGCGTGCTCATGCTGCCGTCTTCATGGGAGAAGATATTCTTGCCGGTGGCGATGTCGATCACGCTCTGGTGCAGGTGCATGGCACTGCCCGGTTCGCCGGTCATAGGCTTGGCCATGAAGGTGGCGGCCACGTTGTGCTTGAGGGCGGCCTCGCGCATGGTGCGCTTGAACACCAGGATCTGGTCGGCCAGGTGCAGCGCGTCGCCGTGACGGAAGTTGATCTCCATCTGCGCAGTGCCGTCTTCGTGAATCAAGGTGTCGAGGTCGAGTTGCTGCAGTTCGCACCAGTCGTAGACGTCCTCGAACAATGGGTCGAATTCGTTGGCCGCCTCGATGGAGAACGACTGGCGACCGGTCTCCGGACGGCCCGAACGGCCTACCGGCGGCTGCAACGGGAAGTCCGGGTCTTCGCTGCGCTTGGTCAGGTAGAACTCCATCTCCGGCGCGACGATCGGCTGCCAGCCCTTGTCGGCGTAGAGTTTGAGCACTTTCTTCAGGACGTTGCGCGGCGACAGCTCGACCGGATTGCCCTTCTTGTCGTAGGTGTCGTGGATGACCTGGGCGGTGGGCTCGATGGCCCAGGGCACCAGATAGACCGCGTCCTGGTCGGGGCGGCAGATCATGTCGATGTCGGCCGGGTCGAGCAGGTCGTAATAGATGTCGTCGTCGACGTAGTCGCCAGTCACAGTTTGCAACAAAACGCTTTCGGGCAGGCGCATGCCCTTTTCAGCGATGAATTTGTTGGTGGGCGAGATCTTGCCGCGAGTAATGCCGGTCAGGTCGCTGATCAGGCATTCGACTTCGGTGATCTTGTGTTCTTTCAACCAATCGGTGAGCTGGTCGAGGTTGTTGCTCATAAATACCTCAGGAGGTCGTTTGACCCAGGCCCAACGGGCCGGGCGCTACTGGCGCCTGGCGCGGCCCGAAGGCGGCACGCACGGCGCGGCCGAGCCCGAACGGGCCCGTGCATTGATTCTGGATGCAGTACGTTACCAAAGCAAAACCCTGGCGCAGGCAGCCAGGCGGTGTAAACGGTAACGGGCAGGAAGCGGGAAAGGCGTGCAGTAAACTGCTACGGAGCGAGGGCCGAGCATGCCGGTCGTCAATTATTGCGGCCAGTGCGCGGCGGGTGCGGCACTGGCGGGCAGGGACCGGGCGGCAAGCGTCGAAAAGACCTGGCTGCACCGTGCAGACAGCGCTTTCAGGTCGCGGCTGGCGGACCATGTGACCCTCGTATTATTACTGTTATGGGTTGCGATCGAGCTTAGCCTCGTTCATTTTTTTTCACAACACCCCCGTAAAAAATAAAATACGGCGACATCGCCGTAGCCCTTTCATACGGACTTGACGGATAATGGCACGCCCTCCAATGCAGCAAAAATGCCGTTGACGTGCCATTTCAGGGCATCTGGAGCGCCGCTTGACATCAGTTTGGCTTTTCGATTGACTGGGTCTGCAAGCTCTCCTTGATTGATATTTTTAACAACAAAGGTGTTGCATCATGTCGGTACCCCCGCGTGCCGTTCAGCTTAACGAAGCGAACGCGTTCCTTAAGGAACATCCTGAGGTTCTCTACGTTGACCTTCTGATTGCAGATATGAATGGTGTGGTTCGTGGCAAGCGGATCGAACGCACGAGCCTTCACAAGGTTTACGAGAAAGGCATCAACCTGCCTGCCTCCCTCTTCGCCCTGGACATCAACGGTTCGACCGTCGAAAGCACAGGCCTGGGCCTGGACATCGGCGATGCCGACCGCATCTGCTATCCGATTCCGGACACCCTCTCCAACGAACCTTGGCAGAAGCGCCCCACTGCGCAACTGCTGATGACCATGCACGAACTCGAAGGCGAGCCGTTCTTCGCCGATCCACGGGAAGTGTTGCGCCAGGTGGTGAGCAAGTTCACCGACATGGGCCTGACCATCTGCGCGGCGTTCGAGCTGGAGTTCTACCTGATCGACCAGGAGAACGTGAATGGCCGTCCGCAGCCACCGCGCTCACCCATTTCCGGCAAGCGTCCGCAGTCGACCCAGGTCTACCTGATCGATGACTTGGACGAATACGCCGACTGCCTGCAGGACATCCTCGAAGGCGCGAAAGAGCAGGGCATCCCAGCCGACGCGATCGTCAAGGAAAGCGCCCCGGCGCAGTTCGAGGTCAACCTGCACCATGTGCCCGATCCGCTGAAGGCCTGCGACTATGCCGTGCTGCTCAAGCGCCTGATCAAGAACATCGCCTACGACCATGAAATGGACACCACCTTCATGGCCAAGCCCTATCCGGGCCAGGCGGGCAATGGCCTGCATGTGCACATTTCCGTGCTGGACAAGGATGGCAACAACATCTTCACCAGCGAGGATCCCGAGCAGAACGCCGCGCTTCGTCACGCGGTCGGCGGTGTGCTCGAGACCCTGCCCGCCTCCATGGCGTTCCTGTGCCCCAACGTCAACTCCTACCGCCGCTTCGGCGCACAGTTCTACGTGCCGAACGCGCCGAGCTGGGGCCTGGACAACCGCACCGTGGCCCTGCGCGTGCCGACCGGCTCGCCGGATGCGGTGCGCATCGAGCACCGCGTGGCCGGTGCCGACGCCAACCCGTACCTGATGATGGCTGCGGTCCTGGCCGGTGTGCACCACGGCCTGACCCACCAGATCGAACCGGGCCAACCGATCGAAGGCAACTCCTACGAGCAGTTGGAGCAAAGCCTGCCGAACAACCTGCGCGATGCCCTGCGCGAGCTGGACGACAGCGAGATCCTGAACAAGTACATCGATCCGAAGTACATCGACATCTTCGTCGCGTGCAAGGAGAGCGAGCTGGAGGAGTTCGAACACTCGATCTCCGACCTCGAGTACAACTGGTATCTGCACACCGTGTAACTGAAAACGCCGCCCTCCGGGGCGTAACGCGGTTCACTTAAGATCTGTATTGCTGGAATTGGGGCTGCTGCGCAGCCCATCGCGGCGCAAGGCCGCTCCCACAGGAGCCGTATAAACCCATGTTTCTGGGTTCACGCGGACGTTGTGGGAGCGGCCTTGTGCCGCGAAAGGGCCGCGAAGCGGCCCCAGCACTTTTTAAGTGAACAGCATTAGCCCTCTGGGGCGGCGTTTTTTTTGGCTTACAACGCCTTCTCGAAAATCTTCGAATTGCGCTGGAAGTTGTACAGCGAAGCTCGCGCTGCCGGCAGCCGCTCCACCCCACTGGGCTGGAAGCCGCGTTCGCGGAACCAGTGCGCCGTGCGCGTCGTCAGCACGAACAAGGTTTTCAGACCTGCCTGCCGCGCCCGCGTCTCGATGCGTTCGAGCAGGTCGTCGCCGCGCCCGCCGTGGCGGTATTCGGGATTCACCGCCAGACACGCCAGCTCACCCGCGTCGGACTCGGCGATCGGGTACAGCGCCGCGCAGGCGATGATCATGCCGTCGCGCTCGACCACGCTGAACTGCTCGATCTCACGCTCCAGCACCTCGCGCGAGCGCCGCACCAGAATGCCCTGCTCCTCCAGTGGGCTGATCAGTTCCAGCAAACCGCCGACGTCCTCGATGCTCGCCTCGCGGACGATCTCGAACTGCTCCTTGGCCACCAGCGTGCCGCCGCCGTCGCGGGTGAACAGCTCGGTGAGCAGCGCGCCGTTCTCGGCATAGCTGACGATATGGCTGCGCGCCACACCACCCTTGCAGGCTTCGGCTGCGGCGTCGAGCAGCTCGCCCTGGTAGTCGCTGCCCAGCCGTTGCAGGTGCGCCGGCACCTGTTGCGGGCGCAGTTCGCGCACCAGCTTGCCGTGCTCGTCGAGCAGGCCCGGCTCGGCACCGAACAGCAGCAGCTTGTCGGCGCCCAGCTCGATGGCCGCGCGGGTGGCGACGTCTTCACAGGCCAGGTTGAAGATTTCCCCGGTCGGCGAATAGCCCAGCGGCGACAGCAGCACGATGGAGCGCTCGTCCAGCAGGCGGCTGATGCCCTTGCGGTCGATGCGTCGCACCTCGCCGGTGTGGTGGTAGTCCACGCCCTCGAGCACACCGATGGGCCGTGCGGTGACCAGGTTGCCGCTGGCCACGCGCAGGCGCGAGCCCTGCATGGGCGAGGCGGAGATGTCCATCGACAAGCGTGCCTCGATGGCCAGGCGCAGCGCGCCGACGGCATCGATCACACAGTCCAGGGTCGGTGCATCGGTGATGCGCAGGCCGCGGTGGTAATGCGGGGCCAGACCACGCTCGGCCAGGCGGCTTTCGATTTGCGGGCGCGAGCCGTGGACCAGCACCAGGCGCACGCCGAGGCTGTGCAGCAGCACCAGGTCGTGGACGATGTTGCCGAAGTTGGGGTGTTCGACGCCATCGCCCGGCAGCATGACCACGAAGGTGCAGTCGCGGTGGGCATTGATGTACGGGGAGGCATGACGCAGCCAGGTGACGTATTCGGGCATGACAGGGCCTGTGGCTAAGTGAACGAGACGGGTGAAGGCGCACAACGGTGGAAAGTCATCGTCGGAACAGGCTTGCGGTCACGCGCGGTCTCCTCTGGGCAGGACGAATCTGGGCGTTGAATATTCAGCTCAGGCAATAGTGCCGGATCAGGTCGCGCAATACACGCACGGTAGGCTCGATACGTGACATTTCAAGGTACTCGCCGGGCTGGTGGGCGCAGGCGATGTCGCCAGGGCCGAGCACGATGGTCTGGCAACCGAGCTGCTGAAGATACGGCGCTTCGGTGCCGAAGGCCACGGCCTCGGCACGGTGGCCGGTGAGGCGTTCGGCCAGTTGCACCAGTTCGGTGTCAGCGGCCTGCTCGAACGGCGGCACCTCGGGGAACAGCGGCGCGTAATCGATGCGCACCTCATGCCGCTCGGCCAGCGGCACCAGCTTTTCGCGAATGGCCGCGCGCAGTTGCTCGACGTCCATGCCCGGCAGCGGGCGCAGGTCGAACTCCAGGGCGCACTGGCCGCAGATGCGGTTGGGGTTGTCGCCGCCATGGATGCAGCCCAGGTTCAAGGTCGGGGTGGGCACGCTGAACTGAGGGTTGCGGAAGGTCTGCTGCCACTGCTGACGCAGGCCCATCAGTTCGCCCATCACCGCGTGCATGGCCTCCAGCGCGCTATGACCCAGGCTGGGATCCGACGAATGGCCGCTGCGCCCGAGAATGTCGATGCGGTCCATGAGGATGCCCTTGTGCATGCGGATCGGTTTGAGCCCGGTGGGCTCGCCGATCACCGCCGCCCGCCCGAGCGGCTGCCCGGCGTCGGCCAGGGCGCGAGCGCCGGACATGGAGCTTTCCTCGTCGCAGGTGGCGAGGATCAGCAGCGGCTGCTTGAAGTCGTGCTCCAGCAACGGCAGCACCGCTTCGATGACCAGGGCGAAGAAGCCTTTCATGTCGCAACTGCCCAGCCCTACCCAACGCCCGTCCACTTCCGTGAGCGTGAGCGGATCGGTTTTCCACAGTTGCTCGTCGAACGGCACGGTATCGCTGTGCCCCGCCAGCACCAGGCCGCCCGGCCCGCTGCCGCGGCTGGCCAGCAGGTTGAACTTGCCCGGGGTGACCTGCTGGATCTCGCAGCGAAAGCCCAGGTCGCCCAGCCAACCGGCCAGCAGGTCGATGACCGGGCGGTTGGACTGATCCAGCGCCTCCTGGGTGCAACTCACCGATGGCGCGGCGATCAGCGCGGCGAACTGGTCTTTGAGCGATGGCAACGGCATGCGCGGAATCCTCGGAAGCATGGCGGCCATCATAGCAATGCCGTCCCTTGACAGGGCAACTCCTGTAGACTCTGCGCCAACCACGCCTTCCTTCGAGCCAGCGATGCACACAGAAACCGAACTCAAGCTCCGCGCCAGCCGCGAGACCCTTGCCGCCCTGCGCGAGCACCCCTTGCTGAAGAAGCGCAACAAGTCCGGCTGGCAGACCCGCGAGCTGCTCAACCAGTACTTCGACACCCCCGAGCGCGACCTGGCGGCCGCGCGCGTGGCCCTGCGCCTGCGCCGCGACGGCGAGGTCATCATCCAGACCCTCAAGTGCCGCGGCCAGAGCGTCGCGGGGTTATCGGAGCGCAACGAGTACGAGTGGCACCTGGACAAGGTCAAGCTGGACCTGAAGAAGCTCGACGCCACCTGCTGGCCCGAGCAGTTGGCCGAGCTGGACAAGAAGACCATCAAGCCGCTGTTCACCACCGACTTCACCCGTGAATACGCAGAAATCTCCTGGGGTCGCGGCAAGGCCAAGGTGGTGATCGAAGCCGCCCTGGACCAAGGCTTCGTGATCGCCGGCAAGCGCAAGGAAGCCATCTGTGAGCTGGAGCTGGAGCTGCGCGAAGGCGCCCCCGAAGCCCTGCTAGAACTGGCGGCCGAGCTATCCGCCAGCCTGCCGCTGATGCCTTGCGACATCAGCAAGGCCGAGCGCGGCTATCGCCTGATGGAGCCGGACAGCTACGAGCTCGGCCTGCCGCAGGTGGAACTGGATGCCGAGATGAGCGTGGACGACGCCTACGCCGCGTTGGCCTGGCAACTGCTGGGCAGCAGCCAGCGTCTGGCCGAGCAATACCGTCACAACGGCCACTGGCGCCTGCTGCAGGACTGGGTGCAGTGCCTGGCCGAACTGCGGGCGCTGACCAGCAGCCTGGGTCAGGCCGCACCCCGCGCCAGCACCCGCGACCTGCGCAGCCGTCTGGACGCGCTGCTGGAAGACTGGCGGCCGCTGGTGCAGGCCGGCAATCACGACGAAGACATTCGTCGCGCCGCGCCCGAGCAGTTCGCCGAAGAGCTCGAAGACACCCGCTGGGGCCAGTTCTCCCTGGAAACCTCGCGCTGGCTGCTGGCCCGTGCCTGGACCAGCGAGCGCAAGGGCCGCGGCGAGCGTCAGGGTTTGGCGCAGTTGGCCAGCTGGCTGCAGCATGAGCTGGGCGAGGAAGGCCGCGCGCTGAAGCTGCCGCTGTACATCCAGCGCCCTGAAGACCTTGGCGAGCAGTTGCCGCGCCTGGAACAACTGCTGGCCTGGCTGCGCCATGCGCGGCAGGTGCTCGAAGCCCCGCAACTGGATCGCCTGTACGGCGACCTGAAGAAGCTGCACGAGCTGGCCGAACAGCCGCTGGGCGAAACGGCGCCCGAGGCGCAGGATCAAGGGGCCGAAGACGCGCCTGTCCTGACCCTGCTCGAAGCGCGCATCGAACAGGCCCGCGCCATCGAGCAGAGCCGCGCCTGGAAGCATCTGCTCAAGGCCTGAGCCCCCGCCTTCGGGGCAGATCCTTTACTGGATCTGCTCCGGCGTGACGATCACCCAGTTCTTGTCCGCCGTCACCGGCAACCCCTCCTTGGCCTGCGCCGCCGCGTTCTTGGCAATCATGCCGTTCAATTGATCCATGTACTTGGCCTTGCGGTTGATCCACAAGTGGATGCCGCCCTTGTCCACGTCAACGCCATGAAACTGCATGTAGCCATCGCTGGTCGGGGTATCGCCGCCCACCAGCACCGGGCGCTTCCATTCGTCGATGTAGGTGAGGATCGCCGCCTGTTTACCGGCCATCCAGGTCGCCGGGGTCCACAGGTACGGGGTCAACTCCAGTCCTTCGTTGGCCTTGGCGTCGTAGTGACCGGCGCTGATCTGCTTGCGCGCCGTGGTCAGCGCGCCGCTGGCGCGGTCCTTGAGTAGCAGGCTGACGCCGATGACATTCTGCGGTTTGACGTTGTAGCCGTACTGGGGATCGGAGGCGACCATGCGCACCAGCTCTTCGGACGCCGCCGAAATCACGTAGACCTCGATGCCGTTCTCCATCAGCTTGTTGTACAGCTCAGCCTGACCCGCGAACACCTTGGGCGGCTGCACCTCGGTGGTCTTGCGCTGATCGCCTTCGAAATAGGTGGCCGGGATCGGCGTCTTCGACGCCATCAGCTCGTCCACCTGGACCTTCAGCTCTTTGAGCGTGAAGCCAGAGAACACCTGCGCCACCCAGGGGTAGCAGACCATGTCGTCGATTTCGCACAGGCGGTAGTAGTAACTGAACAGGCTCTCCTTGTGCTCGGCGGTGTCCTTGAACGGAATCAGCTTCAAGGAGGGGTCGAGCGTGTCGCGGGTCAGCAGGCCCTTGTTCTCCATGAACGGCAGCAGCGCTTCTTCCAGATCGTAGCGGTAGCTGGTGTTGTCCATGTCGAACACCGCGTAGTTGCCCTGGTTGGCGTTGGCGGCGATCATCGCGTCGAGCTGTTTGGCGGCCTCGGCAGGCCAATGCTTGAGCTCGGTGGCGGCCCAGGTGCTGGCGCTGAGCAGCAGGGCGAGGCTACCGGTAAGCAGTCGGGATACGGTCATGAGCTACGTTCTCCTGAGACGGGACCGCCGAAGCCTAGTGCGGATTGATGACAGACAGGCGTCTGACACCGACCTTTGAAAGGCTGCAAACGCCGCGTTGATTGTCCATGAGCGACACCGCGTTATTCCATACGCGACTATGCACATTACCTTTAGGTATAAATTCGTTTGTTTTCAGACTGTTAGCATTTCCGTTCGCAATCGCTCACAGAGGCGATCCCTACTTGTGCTTCACGGAGCTTCGATGAACCTGCCACTTTCTCTCAACCTGCTGGCATTCCTGGCCTTGCTGCTGGGTCTGGCGCAAACCCGCCGTACCGACTGGAGCCTGGCCAAGAAGGTCCTCCTCGGCCTGGTGCTGGGCGTGCTGTTCGGCCTGGTGCTGCATACGCTGTACGGCGCCGGGCACCCGGTGCTCAAGGCCACCCTCGGCTGGCTGGACCTGGTCGGCAACGGCTACGTCGGCCTGCTGCAGATGATCGTCATGCCGCTGATCTTCGCGTCGATCCTCAGCGCCGTGGCGCGCTTGCACAACGCCTCGGCGCTGGGGCGGATCAGCGTCCTGAGCATCGGCACGCTGCTGCTGACCACCGCCATCGCCGCGCTGATCGGCATCGCCCTGACCAACCTGTTCGGCCTGAGCGCCGAGGGCCTGGTGGCCGGCGTGCAGGAAACCGCGCGCTTGCAGACCATCAACAGCGACTATGCCGGCAAGGTCGCCGACCTCGACATCCCGCGCCTGCTGCTGTCGTTCATTCCCAGCAATCCGGTGGGCGACCTGGCGCGGGCCAAGCCCACCTCGATCATCAGCGTGGTGATCTTCGCCGTGTTCCTCGGCCTGGCAGCGTTGCAGCTGATCAAGGATGACCAGGACAAGGGCCAGCGCGCGCTGTCGGCCATCGACGTGCTGCAGGCCTGGGTCATGCGCCTGGTGCGCCTGGTGATGAAGCTCACGCCCTACGGCGTGCTGGCATTGATGACCAAGGTGGTGGCCAGCTCCAACCTGGAGGACATCCTCAAGCTGGGCAGCTTCGTGGTGGTGTCCTACCTGGGCCTGGGACTGATGTTCGTGGTGCACGGGGTGATCCTGGCGCTGACCGGCGTCAGCCCGCTGCGTTTCCTGCGCAAGGTCTGGCCGGTGCTCACCTTCGCCTTCACCAGCCGCTCCAGCGCCGCCAGCATTCCGCTGAACATCGAGGCGCAGACCCAGCGCCTGGGCGTGCCGCCGTCGATCGCCAGCTTCAGCGCCTCGTTCGGCGCCACCATCGGCCAGAACGGCTGCGCCGGGCTGTATCCGGCGATGCTGGCGGTGATGGTCGCGCCGGCGGTGGGCATCGACACCTTAGATCCGCTGTGGATCGCCACCCTGGTGGCCATCGTTACCCTGAGTTCGGCCGGTGTCGCCGGGGTCGGCGGCGGCGCCACCTTCGCCGCGCTGATCGTGTTGCCGGCAATGGGCCTGCCCGTCGAGCTGGTGGCGCTGCTGATTTCGGTCGAGCCGTTGATCGACATGGGCCGCACGGCATTGAACGTGAACGGTTCGATGACCGCCGGTGTGGTCACCAGTCAGTTGCTCAAGCAGACCGACAAAGCCGTGCTGGCGGACGATGAACACGCCGAACTGAGCCATTCCTGAGCGTGAGCCTAGGGACGGCCATGCGCCGTTCCTAGCGCTTGTCCCACACCTCGAAGTGGTACACCGGCTTGCCTTCCTCGACCTGCCGCGCGGTCGAGGCGAGCGTCCACTGCGCCGGCTCGAACGCCGGGAACCAGGCATCGCCTGGCGGCGCCAGCTCCACTCGGGTCAGGTACATGCGACTCACCAAACCCTGTTCCAGCGCCTGCCCGTACAACTGCGCCCCGCCGATCAGCATCAGCTCTGCGACGCCCTGCTCGCGCGCCCACTGCTCGGCCCGTTGCACGGCCGCTTCCAGCGAGGCGAACACCTCGGCGCCCGGCAAGGTCAGCCCCGGCTGACGACTGACCACCAGGTTCAGCCGGCCCGGCAGTGGTCGGCCCAGCGAGTCCCAGGTCTTGCGGCCCATGATGATCGGCTTGCCCAGCGTGGTGGCCTTGAAATACTTGAAATCCCCCGGCAGGTGCCAGGGCATGGAGTTGTCGATACCGATCACGCGGTTCTCGGCGAGCGCCGCGATCAGGCTGAGAGGGAGTGATGTCTTCATGCCGGCGAGGATAGCACCCGGCGCCTGGGTTATGCTTGAGCTCGACCTGTGTACTGGAAGACCCCGTGACCGCACCCACCGAACTGGACCGCCGCTGGCTCACCGAAGCCGTGCGCCTGCGCGAAGAACAGGCCGGCCCCCTGGAAGACCAGGAGGCCAACCGCCGCGCCCGCCAACAAGGCGGTGACCTGGCCACGCGCATCGAGACCCGTGCCCTGTGGCTGGCCGAGCGCGACGGCATCAGCCAGGCCCTGCGCCACTGGAAACAAGGCGCGCGCCTGGCCCTGCTGGCGCTCATGCTCATCGCCGTGCTCAGCGGTGCCGGCCTTGGCCTGGCCGCTTTGGGCGATGGCCAACGACCGGTGAACGTGTTCTGGGCGTTGGGCAGCCTGCTGGGGCTGAACTTGGCACTGCTGCTTGGCTGGGCCTTGGGCTTGTTCTTCGCCGGCGAGCAGGGCGCCGCGCTCGGGCGGCTATGGCTGTGGCTCAGCGAACGCTTCGCCCGCGATGCCAAGGCTGCACACCTGGCGCCCGCCCTGCTGGTGCTATTGCAGCGCCAACGCCTGAGCCGCTGGCTGCTGGGCCTGCTGGTGCATGGCCTGTGGCTGCTGGCCATGAGCGCGGCCCTGGGCATGCTGCTGGCGCTGCTGACGGCGCGGCGCTACGGCTTCGTCTGGGAAACCACCCTGCTCGCCCCCGAGCCTTTCATCGCCCTCACCCAAACCCTTGGCGCCCTGCCCTCGCTGCTGGGCTTCAGCGTGCCAGACGAGGCCATGATCCGCGCCAGCGGCGCGACGTCGCCGAGTCTGGACCTCGCCCGGCAGGCCTGGGCCAGTTGGCTGCTCGGCGTGGTGCTGGTGTATGGCTTGCTGCCGCGTCTGCTGCTGGCCAGCCTGTGTCTGTGGCGCTGGCGTCAGGGGCGCCATCGGCTGACGCTGGACCTCGACCTGCCCGGCCATGCGCACTTGCGCGACGCGCTGATGCCGCACAGCGAGCGGCTTGGCGTACAGGACGCAGCGCCCGAACAGTTGCCGCAGTTCGCCGCCGGCCAACTGGAAGCCGGCAGCAGTGGCGCCCTGCTGGTGGGCCTGGAGCTGGACGAACAACGCACCTGGCCACCGACGCTGCCGGCAGCGATCACCGATGCCGGCGTGCTCGACTCCCGAGCCTCGCGCCACAAGCTCCTGGAGCAACTGGGCCGCTTCCCGCCCGCGCGCCTGCTGATCGCCTGCGACCCGCAACGCTCGCCTGACCGCGGCAGCCTGGCGCTGCTCGCTGAACTGGCCCGCAACGCCGGCAGCACACGTATCTGGCTGCTGCCAGCGCTTGCCGGACAAACCCTGGACGCCGCGCGCCTGGCCAACTGGCACGAGGCCCTGGATCGTCTCGGCCTGCCCCATACCGACACCTCCCCTCTTACCTGGCTGGAGCATGGCCATGACTGAGCCGCTGAAACTGGCCGTGGTCGGCCATACCAACGTCGGCAAGACCTCGCTGCTGCGCACGCTCACCCGCGATGTCGGCTTCGGCGAGGTGAGCCATCGGCCCAGTACCACACGCCATGTGGAAGGTGCGCGGCTGTCGGTGGAGGGCGAGCCGCTGCTGGAGCTCTACGACACCCCGGGCCTGGAAGATGCCATCGCCCTGCTCGATTACCTGGAGCGCCTCGAACGTCCGGGCGAACGCCTCGACGGCCCGGCGCGGCTGGAGCGTTTTCTGCAAGGCGCCGAGGCGCGCCAGCGCTTCGAGCAGGAGGCCAAGGTGCTGCGCCAGTTGCAAGCGAGCACGGCCGGGCTGTATGTGATCGACGCCCGCGAACCGGTCCTGGCCAAGTACCGCGACGAACTGGAAGTGCTCGCCGGCTGCGGCAAACCGCTGCTGCCGGTACTCAATTTCGTCGCCAGCGAGACGCACCGCGAGCCACAGTGGCGTGAAGCCCTGGCCCGCCTGGGGCTGCACGCGCTGGTGCGGTTCGACAGCGTGGCTCCGCCGGAGGACGGCGAGCGACGTCTGTACGAAAGCCTGGCCTTGATGCTGGAGGATGCACGTCCGGCCTTGCAGCGCCTGATCGACGACCAGCAGGCCCAGCGTGTGGCCCGCCAGCACAGCGGCAAGCGCTTGATTGCTGAACTCCTGCTCGACTGCGCCGCCTGCCGACGCAGCGTCGAAGCCGAGCCGGCCGCCGAAGCCAGGGCCATGGAAACCCTGCGCCAGGATGTGCGCCAGCGCGAACAGCGCTGCGTCGAGGCGCTGCTCAAGCTGTATGCCTTCCGCCGCGATGATGCCCACGCCAGCGACCTGCCGCTGCTCGACGGGCGCTGGGGCGACGACCTGTTCAACCCGGAAACCCTCAAGCTGCTGGGGGTGCGCCTGGGCAGCGGGGTAGCCGCTGGCGCCGCCGCCGGTGCCGGCGTCGATCTGCTGGTCGGCGGTCTGACCCTGGGCGCAGCCGCCCTGGCCGGCGCGATTGCGGGCGGCGCCTTGCAAACAGCGCGTAGCTACGGCTCGCGCCTGATGGGCAAGTTCAAGGGCCGCCGCGAACTGACGGTCGACGACAGCGTGCTGCGCCTGCTGGCCCTGCGTCAGCAGCAACTGATGCAGGCGCTGGACAGCCGCGGCCATGCGGCCCAAGAGCGGGTGCACCTGGCCGAACTGGACGAGAAGGCCTGGCGTGAAGGCAAGCTGCCAGAGGCCCTGCGCCGAGCGCGGGCGCATCCGCAGTGGTCGACGCTCAACCCCGGGGCGCGGGTCAATCAGGCGGAGCGCCAGGAGCAGGTGGAGTCGCTGGTGACTCAGTTGTGACCCGTGTGGATGAACGCCGCTGAAGGCGTCTAGGGCTGAGCCACCGTCTCCGACTTGCCGTCATAACGCTTGCGCCATTCGGCCAGGATCTGGTCGCGGTGCGTCGACGCCCAGACGAAGTCGTTCTTGATCAGACGCTGCTCATAGTCCGCTGGCAATTCGGTCTGTGGCTTGGCGATACCCGGCGCGGCGAGTACAGCGAAGTTTTCCTTGTACAGCGCCATGGCCACCGGGCTCGCCGAGAAGTCCGCCAGGCGCCGCGCCGCGTCGGCCTGGGGCGTGCCCTTGATCAGCGCGGTGGCTTCGATCTCCCAGCCCAGGCCTTCCTTGGGCAGCACGATATCCAGCGGCGCGCCCTGGCGCTTGAGCTGCACGGCCGGGTACTCGAACGAGATGCCGATGGGGAATTCTCCTGCTGCCGCCAGCTTGCATGGCTTTGAGCCGGAATGAACGTACTGCCCGATGTTCTGGTGCAGCGCGTCCATGTACGCCCAGCCCTGCGCCTGGCCGAAGGTCTGCAGCCAGGCGCTGACATCGAGAAAGCCGGTTCCTGACGAGGCCGGGTTAGGCATGACGATCTTGCCCTTGTACTCAGGCTTGGTCAGATCCTGCCAACTCACCGGTTTGCTCAGGCCCTGCTTTTCGGCCTCAACGGTGTTGAAGCATACAGTTGCAGCCCAGACGTCCATGCCCACCCAGGCCGGAGGGTTGGCGGCATCGCGGTAGTTCGGCGCAATCTTGCCCAGGTCCTTGGGCGCATAGGGTTCGAGCATGCCGTGCTGGTCGAGAATGGCCAGGCTGGACGCCGCCAGGCCCCACACCGCGTCGGCCTGGGGGCGATCCTTTTCGGCCAGCAGCTTGGCGGTGATGATCCCGGTGGAGTCCCGCACCCATTTGATCTGGATATCCGGGTTGGCCTGTTCGAAGGCTTGCTTGTAGCGCTTGAGCTGCTCGGCCTCCAGCGCGGTGTAGACGGTCAGTTGAGTGGTCGCCGCCTGGGCCTGCAGGCTGAACACGGCGCAGACGACAGCGACAAGAGCGAGTGGCTTGAACATGAGTCGGTTCCTTGAAGTGGGCAGTCGGATCAGGGCATGGGGGTGCGCTGACGCCAGGCCTGGGAGCGGCGCAGCAACCCCCGTGAGGCGGCGGCCAGCAGCAGCGAGGCGCTGGCGCTGGTCAGCAGGATCAAAGTGGACATGGCGGCGGCGCCACCGACATTGCCGGCATCGTCCATGTTCAGCACGGCGACGGCAGCCAGAATGGTGTCCGGGCTGTAGAGGAAGATCGCCGCCGACACCGTGGTCATCGCCGAGACGAACAGGTAGCGCACGATGTCCAGCAACGCCGGCAGGCAGATCGGCACGCTGACCCGCAGGAAGTGCCGGTACAGCGGCGCCTTGAGCGACAGCGCGGCGGCCTCGAACTCACCGTCGAGCTGACGCAGGGCGGTGCTGGCGGTCATCTGCGCGGTGGTCAGGTAGTGAGCGATGGTGCACAACACCAGCAGCGACAAGCTGCCGTAGAACACATGCAGTGGATTGCCCGGCAGATTGAAGAAGAAAACGTAGCCCAGCCCCAGCACCAGCCCCGGCACCGCCATGGGGATGAAGCTGACCAGACGCAGGCTCTGGGTGAGCAGGCGCTGGCCATGGGTCTTCTCCATGAGGTAGGCGCCGGTGAAGATCACCAGGCTGCCGATCAGCGCGCTGCACAGCGCCAGTGTCACGCTGTTGCGGTAGGCCAGCCAGCCACCGCCAGCGGTGTCCTCGAACAGGTAGTGCTTGAACGACAGGGTCAGGTTGTAGGGCCAGAAGGTGACCAGCGAGGCGTACACGGCCATGCCGATCACCGCCAACAGCGCCGCGCAGACCACCAGTACCAGCACCAGGGAGACGGCATCGCGCGCCCGCGACGGTGACGGCACGAAGGCCTCGGCCCTCCCGCTCATGGCCTGGCTCTGCCGCCGACGCAGCCAGGCATCGACGGCAAAACTGAGTAGCGCGGGCACCAGCAGGACCATGCCGATCAGCGCGCCGCGGCCGAACTGCTGTTGGCCGACCACCGCCTTGTAGGCCTCCAGGGCCAGCACCTGATAGTCGCCACCGACCACCACGGGCACGCCAAAATCAGTGATGGTCAGGGTGAAGACCAGGCAGAATGCGGCGAACACCGCTTGCCGCGTCGCGGGCCAGGTAATGCTGCGAAACGTCCGCCAGGGCCCTGCGCCCATGCTCGAAGCGGCATCGAACAGCCGCGCGTCGGCCAGCGACAAGGCCGACAGCAGAATCATCAGCGCATGCGGGAAGGTGTAGATGGCTTCGCCCAGCACGATGCCCCAGAAGCCGTAGATGTTGTCGTTCAGCAGCCCGCGCAGCAGGCCTTGGTTGCCGAACAGATAGACCAGCGCGATGGCCGGCAGCATCGAAGGGGCCAACAGCGGTAACAGGGAGATGCCCCGCCACAGGCCCTTGGCCGGAATGAGCGTGCGTTGCAAGGCGTAGGCGAACAGGTAGGCCAGTGGCACCACGATCAGCGCCACACTCAGGCCTACCGTCAGGCTGTTGCCGATCAGCCAGCGGAAGTGGGCGCTGGCAAATAATTCACCCGCCGCCTGCAGGCCACCGCCCTGGCCCGCGTCGCCACTGAAGCCGCGCCAGAAGATCGCCAGCAGCGGCAGCAGCACCGCCAGCAGCAGAAGCACCAGCAGCAGAGCCTTGCCACCGACCACGAAGACCCGGTCACCGAGCGCGACACCCGCGCGCGCTCCAGCCTTGGCAGACGGCGAGGACACGGACATTGACAGGCCCATCTCAGGCGAACACCTGCAGGCTCTGAGGCGGCAATGCCACCCAGATGTCCTGCGAGCGCAGCCGAGGCATGACCTCAGGTGCCAGCTCGGCGAGCAAGGCATGGCCCGGTAGCGCCTGCAACTCGAAGCTCAGGCGGCAGCGATTACCGAGAAAGGTGATTTCGCGGACCTTGGCCGGGAACAGGTTTTCTTCATGCACGACGGGGTTGACCGTGATCGTCTCCGGACGGCAGAACAGCCTGCCGCTACGAGCCTTGCCCGCGCCCGGCGCCAGGCGCAGGTTCAGGCCTGCGACCCGGGCGTGCTGGTCGTCGTGGCGTTGGAACGGCAGCCAGTTGCCCTGGCCGACGAACTCGGCGACGAAGGGTGTGGCGGGTCGGTCGTAGATGGCCTGCGCAGTGGCGTACTGCTCGACCTGGCCATTGTTCATCACCGCAATACGGTCGGCCATCAGCATGGCTTCATCCTGGTTGTGGGTGACCATCAGCGTGGTGATGCCGAGCTGACGTTGCAGTTGGCGCAGCTCACCGCACAGGTGCTCACGCACCCGAGCGTCGAGCGCCGACATCGGCTCGTCGAGCAGCAACATTGAGGGGGCCGGCGCCAGGGCGCGGGCCAGCGCCACCCGCTGCTGCTGGCCGCCGGACAACTGGCTGGGGTACTTCTTCTCGCTACCGGTCAAGCCGACCAGCGCGAGCATCTCCCCCACCCGGTGGCGTGACGCGCCCCGACCGCAACCGTTCAGGCCATAGGCGATGTTGGCCTCGACGGTGAGATTGGGAAACAGCGCATAGGACTGAAACAGGATGCCGTAGTCGCGCGCCTGGGGCGGCAGTTCGGAGATGTCCCGCTCGCCAATGGACAAGGTGCCCTGGTCCTGTTGCTCCAACCCGGCGATGCAGCGCAGTAGCGTGGTCTTGCCGCAGCCGGAGGGGCCGAGCAGGCACACCAGTTCGCCGGCGGCGACGTCCAGGCTCACGTCGTTCAGCGCGGTGAATGCGCCGAAGCGCTTGTGAATACCGCGCACGTGCAGGTGCGTGCCGGGAGTTGCGAGGTTCATGGCAAGGCCTCATCGAAGAGATGGGGCCATGCTAGGAATGCCGTGCGAAGGTTGCGTGGCGGTTGGGGCAAAGTGAGCGATGGTGGTATTGGCAGATTTGGGTTGGCGCGGGCTTTTCACACCGCGTCTAGAACCCGACTCCCGCCACTTCCTGGGCAACGCCCAGAAACGCGGCCGGCAAGCGCGCCTGTCGACGCTCCTTCAGGCAGTACAGGTACTCGTGCATCACCGGCGCATGCTCCAGGGTGAGCACGCGCAGTTCCGGGGTCAGGGGCACTTCATGGCGGGCGATGACACTGACGCCGATATTGCGCAGCACCCCTTCACGGATCGACTCGCGACTGCCGATCTCCAGCAATGCGCCCGCCTTGACGCCAGCCTCGTCGAGCAGCCGTTCGGTAAGCTGGCGCGTGGTCGAGCCGCGTTCGCGCATCAGCAGGCAGTGCCCGGCGAGCGCCTCGATGGTCACGTGCTGGCGCTGCGCCAACGGATGGCTACGGTGCACCGCCACCACCAGCGGATCGCTGCCCAACAGCCGCCGCACCAAGCGCGCATCCTCGACACACTGCGACGAGGCAGCGACATCCACGCGGTAGTCTTCGAGCATCTCCAGCACCTGCTGCGAGTTACCGATCTCGACGGTCACCTCGACCTGCGGCAGCCGCTCACGAAAGACCTTCACCAGCTCGAGCATGTAGTACGGCGCCGTAGCCGCCAGACGCAGGCTGCCCTGTCCCTGGGCGCCATTGCGCAGCTCGAACTCGATCTCCGCTTCCTGCTGCAGCAGCGCCTTGACTCGTGGCAGCAAGCGCACGCCTTCGTCGCTGAGCACCAGCCGCCGCCCGCCCCTGTAGAACAGCTCGATGCCGTACTGGCTTTCCAGGTTGCGCACCTGCGTAGTCACCGTCGGCTGACTCAGCCCAAGCTTCTTCGCCGCCTGAGTGATGCTGCCCAGGCGCGCCACCATATAGAACGCCCTTAGCTCGGCGCTCAGCATAGGGGGCCGCCCCGGAGGGGCGGCCAGCCGCAAGCTTCGAGCGGCAAGCGGCAAGTCACAGCGGTCAGGCGTCGTCTCATCAATCGCACATTCCCCTCGATCAGCTTGAAGCTTGAAGCTTGAAGCTTGAGCCGCAAGTTTCGAGCTACAAGCGGCAAGTCACAGCGGTGCGGCGTCGTCTCATCAATCGCACATTCCCCTCGATCAGCTTGAAACTTGCCGCTCAAAACTTGCCGCTGCTACTGACGTAGAAGTCGCAAGCCGTTGAAGACCACCAGCAGGCTCACGCCCATGTCGGCGAACACTGCCATCCATAGGGTGGCCAGGCCGGCGAAGGTCACGGCCAGGAAGATTGCCTTGACCCCCAGGGCCAGCACGATGTTCTGGATCAGAATGGCCGCGCTCTGGCGTGACAGCCTGACGAACGCCGGAATTTTGCGCAAGTCGTCGTCCATCAGCGCCACATCGGCGGTCTCGATGGCGGTGTCGGTGCCGGCGGCGGCCATGGCGAAACCGATCTCGGCGCGGGCCAGGGCCGGGGCGTCATTGATGCCGTCGCCGACCATGCCGACCCGATGCCCTTGGGCGTACAGGTCTTCGATGCTCTTGAGCTTATCGGCCGGCAGCAGATTGCCTTCGGCGCGGTCGATGCCGACCTGGGCGGCGATGGCCTGGGCCGTGTGCGGGTTATCGCCGGTCAGCATCAGCGTCTTGATACCCAGTTCATGCAACTCGGCAATGGCCTGGCGGCTGCTGTCCTTGACCGTGTCGGCCACGGCGAACAGCGCCAGCGGGCCGGAGCGGTCGAGCAGCAGCACCACGGTCTTGCCCTGACGCTCCAGCCGGTCCAATTGTGCTTCCAGCGCAGGAGAGCACAGGCCCAGTTCCTCCACCAGGCGATGGTTGCCCAAGTGATAGACCTCACCGTCGATCTCGCCGCGCACGCCGCGCCCGGCCAGCGCCGCGAACTCGCTGACCGGGCTCAGGGCAATGTTCTGTTCGCGGCCATACTGGGCGATGGCGCGCGACACCGGATGGTCGGAGCGCTCACCGAGGCTGGCGGCGAGCGCCTGGGCACGGCTGTCGAAACGCGAGTCGAGCAGGGTGAAGTCGGTCTGCACCGGCTTGCCATGGGTGATGGTGCCGGTCTTGTCCAACGCCAGGTAATCGAGCTTGCGACCGCCTTCAAGGTAGATGCCGCCCTTGATCAGAATGCCCTTGCGCGCCGCCGCCGCCAGGCCGCTGACGATGGTCACCGGCGTGGAAATCACCAAGGCACAGGGGCACGCCACTACCAGCAGCACCAACGCGCGATAGACCCAGTCGAACCAGGCGCCGGCCATGAACAGCGGCGGAATCAACGCCACCGCCAGGGCGATGGCAAACACGGCGGGCGTGTAGACCCGCGAGAACTGGTCGACGAAGCGCTGGGTCGGTGCCCGCGCGCCCTGTGCCTGTTCCACGGCCTTGATGATGCGCGCCAGGGTCGATTGCCCAGCGCCAGCCGTGACACGGTACTCCAGTGCCCCGGCCTGGTTGATGGTGCCTGCGAACAGCTTGTCGCCCAGGCCCTTCTCCACGGGCAAACTTTCGCCGGTGATCGGCGCCTGATCGACGCTGGACTGACCCTCGACCACCTCGCCGTCCAGCCCGATGCGCTCACCGGGACGCACCCGCACCCGCGCACCGATCGCCACCTCGCGCACCTCCACTTCACGCCACTGGCCATCGGCCTGCTGCACGGTGGCCATGTCCGGGGCGAGTTGCATGAGGCCGCTGATGGCGTTGCGCGCACGATCCAACGAGCGCGCCTCGATCACCTCGGCGAGGGTAAACAGCACCATGACCATGGCCGCTTCCGGCCACTGACCGATCAGCACCGCACCGGTGACGGCAATGCTCATCAGCGCGTTGATGTTGAGGTTGCGGTTCTTCAGGGCGATCCAGCCTTTCTTGTAGGTGCCCAGGCCACAGCCGAGGATAGCGGCCAGCGCCAGCGCGGCCACCAGCCACTCCGGCGCCAGGCCGGAAAAGTGCACGACTTCTGCAGCGATGGCGGCCAATCCGGAGAGCACCAGCGGCCGCCAGCGGGTCTTGTGCGCGCCCGGCGCGCTGGCGCTGCCGTCGTCTGCGTCGGCCAGGGGTTCGGCCTTCATGCCCAGGCTGTCGATGGCACGCACGATGGACGCGGTGTCGTCGAGGGTATGGCGCACGCCGAGGATACGGTTGATCAGGTTGAATTCCAGTTGCTCGATGCCGGCGAGCTTGCCCAGTTTGTCCTGGATCAGCGTCTGCTCGGTGGGGCAGTCCATGGCGTCGATGCGGAAGCGGCTCAGGCGCGCGCCGTCACTGGCTTTGTCGGTCAGTTGCACGAAGGCAGGCGCAGCCGCGCGGGTGCTGCAGCAACTGCCGCCGGGGCTGGCATGGGAGTGGTCATGGCCGCCATGATCGTGTCCCTGGTGATCGTGTCCATGATCGTGATCGTGCTCATGCGTAGGGTGGTGACTGACCGGCTGGTTCATAGGTTCGCCCTGATCGAGAGTGCCCACTGACGGGGTGTTGTTGCCAAGTGAACACCCTGTAGCCACTATAGGGTCAAGCACTCAAGGGGGAACGCGCGATGAAGATCGGAGAATTGGCCAAGGTGACCGACTGCGCCGTGGAGACCATTCGCTACTACGAGCGTGAGGCATTGCTCCCCGAACCGGCCCGTAGCGAAGGCAATTACCGGCTGTATACCCAGGCGCACGTGGAGCGCCTGACGTTCATCCGCAACTGCCGCACCCTAGACATGACCCTCGACGAAATCCGCAGTCTGTTGCGCCTGCGCGACAGTCCCGAGGGGGCCTGCGGCAGCGTCAATGCGCTGATCGACGAGCATATCGAGCACGTACAGGCGAGGATCGACGGGCTGGTGGCGCTGCAACAGCAACTGGTGGAGTTGCGCCGGCAGTGCAATGTGCAGGGGGAGGAATGCGCGATTTTGCAGCAGTTGGAGGTCAATGGCGCGGTGACGGCGCCGGAGGTCGAGCATTCGCACGTGGGGCGTAGCCACGGGCATTGATCGGACTGGAGTCGGGATGTAGGAAGTCGCAGCGTTGCCGGGGTTCGATGCGCCCCGGCAACGCGGTATGAATCAGACCGCCATGGGCGCGGTCATCGGTGCATGGTGCTCATAGCCTTCGAGCCAGAAGTCGCTCGGCTCGATCTTCTCCAGCCATTCGGGTTCGTACTTGCCCGTCTTGGCGAACTCCGGTACGCGCTCGCTGATCATCAGCTTCGGCGCTGCCAGCGGCTCACGCTTCATCTGCTCGTTGAGCATGTCCAGGTGGTTTTCGTACACATGGGCGTCGCCGATGAAGTAGGTGAACCAGCGTGGGGTATAGCCGGTGAGACGCCCGAACAGCGACAGCAGCGCCGCGCCCTCGGTGAGGTTGAACGGGGTGCCCAGCAATTTCACCCCCCACCTTTACTGCACATTACGTTGACTTGTAATGCCTTCCAAGCAACTTGGTATATGTGCATTATAGATTTTGCACATTACCTGCGCAACCCTTAATACTGGATAAACCACCAGTTTTTTAAAGTCCTTTCAAAGCTCATCTTCTCCTGCCCCCCCCCGAGATACGAGGCCTTCAGCCAAGAAATTGCCTCATCCTGGCAATGTGCTATCCATGGTGTCGGGGAAATCAATCTCCCTAGGATCAACTCCAGCGCTTCCGCAGCCGCTAAGACACAACCAGCAAGGAGAATCGATGCGCCTAGATCAGATGCCATACCACTCAATGCCCACCTTGGCCGTCCTTCCGTTCCGGCAGTTCCGCATCGGATGGACGTGGCAGCTGAGGGCGCTCAAGCTCTTCCCCGACTCCCAGCTGTCCTGGAAGCGTTACTTCTACGATAACGGCAGTGGCCATGCGAGGGTGGCTGTTTTCGCCTCCTACGAGGAGGCCATGGAAGCGGCAGACGAGTTCAACAGCCGCACCAGTGAACTGGTCGTCCAGGCGGTACCAGATCCTGTGCTGCAGAGCTCGACCACCCTGAAGGTCGAGAAAGCACTGACAGCGGCGCGCCGTATCCAGGGAGAAGAGGAGCTCATGGAGCGCGAGGCGATCAAGCGGAACGCCCATCTGCCCCGGCTCTCGGTGCAAGAGCTGAAACTGCACAATACGATGGAGAGCTTGCGCCAACCCCTTTACGAGGAGCTCGAACGAGCCCCCTATGTGGATGTGGTGGCCCTACCGCATTTCAACACATGCCTTCGCCGTGTCGATGACCAGACATGGGAGCAGATTGGAGCCCTGTCTCCCAAACGCTCGCAGATCTGTCTACGCGAAGTGACAGCCAAAGGGTTTGGTCTTTCGGGAGCTGACCACTGGGGAAGAACCAAAGCGCAGATACGCGCACTCTTACTCCCCCGAGCCAATCAGCTGTTGCAGTTAGCAAGCGTCAAGCAAATGCTCGCCGAGGCAAGGATGCGCGGCCAAAGGGTACTGGTCTGCGGTGGCTTCGTGTTTTGGTATGAGGACGACGGGGTGCCACGGTGGGTGGTGAAAAACACGGGTGGCGAGTCCAACAGCGATGAAGGAAACACCCTTTGGCACGAGGGAACGATCCTATCTAAGAACCATGGTCGTATAGTCGTGCTCCCCTATATCAAGGAGAACGGGGAAAAGGTTCAAGGGCACACGAAGAATGCACCACACGATGGAAAGGCGTTGCCCCGGCATTCTGAGCAGTACGTCACCCTCCCTTTCGAGATCTTGGATGGTGACCTCATGATCGGACTGTTTGGTGAACTCCACTATGAGTAACCCACTGACTAATCGGACATAAGTGCACCCCGTATCCCAAAAACAACGCATCCCAGGAAACAACGCATTAAAGCTTTTATTGACTGGCTAAGTGCTATCGTACCAATCTCCATCTGCCGTCTCGCTGGGAGCATGAGGTCGGCCAGTGGCAGTGAGCAAAACCGACATGTGCCATATGTCGACGCTCGCTGATCGCCGGGGCCTGTGAGTCGCCATGCCTTCAGCATTACGGCGAAACCGTTTTTCACAGCATGCAAGGAGCGCAAGATGCAGTACGTGGCTTGTTTACGAGTTGGTCAGAATGACGTTAAGGCGCTGATAAATCTGGAAGACCACAGGCGGGAAGTCATGGCTCCGCTGTTGGACATGCGAGGTGACGACGACAGACATCTTCAAACATTCCTAGCAAGTTGGACTGAGCATCCTTTTTTCCTAGACGTTTCAAGAATAACGAAGGACGTTGGTGAAGAATTCATTACTACCAATGACCTGCACAATCCTCATGGCGCGTTTGAGAACAAACGTCGATTCTTCTCCGATGTGGCAGGCATCAACCAGAACGTTATACCTGTGGTTTCCTGGGTTGATGACGATCCCCAACGAGCAGTCATCCAAAGTGCACTGGCTCTCCAGGGCGATTTCCCCCATATAGCCATCAGGGTTACCTGTCCGGAAAACCCCACCCCGACTTCGTGGAACAGATTGCTATCAATTCTGGATGCTCTTGAAAGCCCAGACACCGCGACGGTGATTTTGGACTTCGGTGCAACAGCTCCGGCCAATACTGCCTCAGGGTCGGATTTCAATGTATCCCTGCGTCAACTCAACAGCTACCAGATACGGAATCTGGTTCTGATGAGCACCTCCTTTCCTATCGACAAGCCGGCCTCAAATACCTCCCGTTCCTCCGCCTGCTATGACGTTGCATGGCAAGCAAGGGTCGACACCACTGGCATAGAGTCAGATATCGTCTATGGGGATTATGCAGCCACCAACCCAACCGCCTCAATGGAATACATACGAGGCATGCCTGTCCTTCCTTTCGCTTGCTACTACACCCCAACGGAATGGTGGCAGCGACGCAAAGGCTCGGATAAGGAATTTGTGCGATACATAGAGATCGCTCAAGAGATCAGAGGCTTGCCGGGGTATCACGGCGACGACTTCTGCTGGGCCACTCGTGAGTACAGCAGAATTGTCGCCACATCTACCGGCTACGGGAACAACGGAACATGGAATGGATACAGGATCAATCAGCATATCTGCGCCATGATCCAATCCATCGTAGATACTGACGGCTTCGATGACCTCGACGCCGATGACTTACTCTAACGATAACGTTGTTTCAGGCTGACCAATACATGTGACCTGATCACATCCATGGGAAGGGCGTCGCTGAGCTGGCGGCGCACTTCTTTTATGAGGTCGCGACTTTTCGTTGGCACCCCATGCTGGTTAGCGAGTGCATCCAACTCACTACGCCACAAAAATCCCGTAAGGTGGAATTTATCCTGGAGCTTGTTGGGCTTCGCCTTTCGAATCATCGCCATGCCGGAATAGTCATCGACGACGAGTACGCCAACATGCGGAAGACATGACTCAAGAGCCTTCATTAAGTGCTTTGAATGGCAGCATAGCCAGACTTCGTCAAAGCACGCCATATAGGCCTGCTGCTGACCCTCCCAGCGAGTCAACGTGTCAGCATGGGACTTGATTTCGAAAGCGGTCAGCTTCCCATTGGCGTGAACGAGATCGGCGCGTCTGGCCTTATCGATGAAGCACAGCTCCTCGATGAAGACGTCACTCTCTTCATGGGACATCGCTTTCGCGACCCACTGCTTGAGGATTGGGCGGATTTCGGTTGGATTCAACATGCGCGGATTATAGACAGACAGTTGACGCTTCTCACGCTAAAAAAGCGCCCAGTCGTCGACGACCACAGAGTCCGTACCTGCATGATAAATATGTTGCACGAGGCTGGTGGTACGCCCGATAGCAGCTTGGGCCAAGGTTTCCTGTCCTCACCTGCTCATCCCTGGCCGACCTCATTCCGTGATGCTGCGCCCGGCGAGGCATGGGACGTTCGCGCAGACCTATAGTGCGGACGATCGTTTATCCCAGCGATCGTAGCCGAAACTGCTGGCTTCATAGCGGCCATTGATTCGAAATTATCTGCCATCATAATGGCACTGCCTCCGGGAGCAGCTCAGAGGCCTGCTTTTACTTGCTGTTGTGCCCGCCATCTACCCACACCTAAGGACAGCAGATGATCACGAAGATCAAAATCCAGGGCTATCGGATCTACGGCGATTTCACGCTGCTGCCCAACAAGGATCTGAACATCCTTGTGGGCGGTAACGACGCGGGGAAGTCGACCCTGATGGAGGCAATTGGTCTCGCGCTCAACGGGCGTATCGGTGGTCGCTCCGCTCAGGAGGAACTGAACCCGTATTGGTTCAACAAACAGCTGGTTAATCAATTTCTGGAAGACTGCGACTGGGATGAAAAACCAGCGCTACCAGAGATCCTGATTGAGCTATTTCTAGAAAATCGGCCAGAGCTGCAGTTTCTCTGCGGAGCGATCAACAGCGATAGGAAGACGAATGCCTGCCCTGGCATCTCGTTCAAGGTCATCCCCAATCCTGAGTATGACGAGGAGTTGACCCAATGGCGTACCAAACCCAGCGCACTGATACCCGTTGAGTACTACAAGATTGAATGGCGTACTTTTGGGGATGAGGTACTGACTCGACGCCCCCGTCAGCTTGCCGTTGCGACTATCGATTCCCGTACCGTCCGCTCGACGTCAGGCATCGACTATCACCTTCGCCAAATCCTCAGTGACCATTTGGAGCCGGTCGAGAAAGCCAAGATCTCCCAGCATTACCGCGAGATCAAAGAGTCCATGACCTCTAACTCCCTGGGAGACGTGAACAAACGCTTGAAGGATATTCGAGCGCCACTGGATAACCAGGTGATGGCCTTGGCCATGGATCAAAGCGCTCAATCCTCCTGGGAGGGGTCGGTTACGCCACATGTGGATCATGTGCCTTTTGCGTTGGCAGGCCAAGGGCAACAGGCTTCGATCAAGATTTCGCTGGCCATGCAGCGCCTGTCCGAGCACACCAGCATCGTGATGATTGAAGAGCCAGAGAATCATCTGTCCCATACGAGCTTGACCACGCTGCTGTCGCGCATCGAGGAAGCTGCAGGCGAGCGTCAGCTGTTCATCTCCACTCACAGCGCCTATGTGCTGAATCGCCTAGGCCTGAGCTCCTTGCTCCTCCTGCATCGCGGCAAGGCATCTCACATCGAGACGCTTGATCCGGACACGGTCGGCTATTTCCAAAAGCTCCCAGGCTTCGACACGTTGCGGATGGTGCTGGCTCACAAGCTCGTCCTGGTGGAAGGCCCTTCGGACGAGATCTTGTTTGAGCGCTTCTTCAAAGACCTCTACGGTAAGCACCCGATGGAGCTGGGGATTGATGTGATGAGCATGCACGGGCTGACGTTGAGGCGCTGCCTGGAACTATGTACTGCCATCGATCGCCCAGTTGCAGTTCTTCGAGACAACGACGGGGAAGACCCAGACACCCTTAAGGAAACTGTCAGCGAACTGCTCGAAACAGGAAAGCGCGAGCTCTTCATTGGTGCAAAGGAAGCGGGCAGGACATTGGAGCCACAATTGAGGGCGTGCAACAACGAAGAGTCTCTGCGCAAGATTCTCGGGGCCACTGATCGGGCCAGCCTTGAGAAATGGATGTCGAGAGAGAAAACGGAAGCAGCACTTCTCATCGCCAAATCCAAGGAGGCTGTCACACCGCCACCGTATATGGCTGCAGCTGCGGCGTTCATTCATGGCTAACAATTACCTGACCCTGGCGGTTGCGGGCGCTCGCAAGACACAAGGCCTGGTGGAGCATTGCAAGGCGTTACCAGCCGATCGCAAAGTTCTGCTCATCACCTTCGCACAGGCGAACCAAATCGAGCTGCGCGAGCGTGTAAGGCGGTATGCCGGTGACCGACCCGGCTTGGAGGTCTCTGGCTGGTTCAGCTTCCTACTACGTCATTTCGTCAAACCCTTCGTCCCGTTCGCGTTCCCCGACAAGCGCTGCAGGGGCTTCAATTTCGAAGGTGATCCAGGACGATATGCCAGCGGTGAGAATCGATTTTTCGATTCGTCGGACAGTGTGTATGCGAAGGAGTTGGCACGCTTGGCCCACCAACTGATTGGCCAAAGCGGCGGGGCTTTGATTCAACGCCTCGAATGCCTCTACGACGAAATACTCATCGACGAGGTACAGGATCTTTCGGGTTACGACTGGGACATTCTGGAAGCTCTGTTCGGCACACGCATAGAGATACGGCTCGTTGGGGACGTCCGTCAGGCCGTCTTGTCCACCAATCCTCGTGGCCAAATGAAGAAGGCCTTCGCCTACTCGAAATCCATTGCATGGTTCAAAAAACAGCAGAAAGCTGGCCGGCTGGAAATCAACTTCAGCTCTGTCACGTGGAGGTGCTGCCAGACAATCGCTACCTTTTCCGACACTATCTTCGAGGCGAGCTGGGAGTTTCCGGAAACGACCTCACAGAATCACGTGATCACACCCCACGACGGCGTTTTCCTCGTGAGAAAGACTCACGTTCGTCAGTACGTTGAGACATTCCAACCTCAGTGCCTGCGCAATAGCATCAGCTCGGGCAAGGAGTTCGATCTCGACTACATGAACTTCGGGGTGTCCAAAGGACAGACCTTCAACCGCGTGCTGATTTATCCGACCGAGCCCATCGGCAAGTTCATCAGCAAAGGGGAGTATCTCCTGCCCCTTTCCGCAGCCGATTTCTATGTGGCGGTCACACGGGCCGAGCAAAGTGTAGCGATTGTCCTGGATAAGCCAGGGGCCTCACAGATCCCCTATTGGCACCCCGCTGTCACCACTTCACCGCCAGATTGATGCCCAGCTGTATAGCAAATGAACTTAGCTGGTGTCGGCGTCCTGTAGATTAAGGGTGGCCATACGCAGCCTCTTGCAGGGGCGCTTAACACACTAGGGAGACTCAATGCATCCTTGGCACGGGTACAAGCACGGCGCTGGCCAGGGACTTCTCGCGACACCAAACGACATCTAGCCTAAAGCCATCATCTGATCGAGGGTGCTTTCGTCGCGAAAACTCATCATCTCGTTGAACAGCTCCTCTGGCAGTACCCGAGACGCTGGAAGATGATCGATGAGGTAAAGCCGGATAGTCTGGGTAAAGTGAGAGGTAACCGCTGAGCGAATTCGATCTTCTAGCTCCTCTGCTTTGTACCCGCTGCCATAGTCGAATATGGCAGCTCTCCATCGGCTTTTGAGGAGATGGAAGCTCAGGACATTTCTTGAGGCCTTGGCGCTCGTTCTATGGTGGGGCTCTGCCGTGACTCTGTGGAAATAGGCTGAGTCGATGCGGAACATCTCCTTCAATCCCGACCCTGAGTCATCCCAAAACTCTGGGATGACAAAAATGAGCCGCTGCAAGAAATCGTCCGATAGCTCGCGGGGAGGGGTTACCGTCACCAGCATATTCCCGATGTGCTCAGGAAAAGCAACGTCACGCTCCTTCCATCGAAAATCGAAGCTGATATGAAATTTCTTCATGTCGGCTCTTTCCGCTTGCTGCAGCTTCTCCGTCACCAGGTAGCGAAGGCCGTCGCTCACGGCTACCCCCGCATCTTCGACCATAGCTGAGTAATTCGCATACTCCACTGGATCGAATCGGACGCTGATTGCCTTTTTGACCTTGCTTTCAGACACGTTTACACACCTCATTACGTTTACTTTTAAAAACAGGTGACAGATCCATGAGCAGCGATTATGGTTGCTTCACCCGCCGATGTCGAGCCCACGCCGCAAACGTGTCGCCGCACTGGCAGGGCACGCGAGCCAAGCTCCCATGGATTGGCTCACCCATTCAGCGAAAAACTGGGCCAAGCCCACATACAGGACTTCACGAATGACGACATTCAACCCCCACATCGCTGCAGATCCAGCAGCACAACAGGCAGCAGCGCCTGCCCCCGCTGCCGGCGAATACTCAGAGCAGTACACGATGAAGCGCCAGCAACGCCTGTCACTCACCCAGGAGGAAGCCGATTCGGTAAATCACCAACTTGATTTGATCGAGCGATGCACCGGCAAACGTATTTCCGTGAACAAGCTCATTAAGCAGGCGACTTTGCAGAAAGCAGAGCAGGTTTTGGAACAGGGGAAAAATGAATGAGCCGCAAATCCCCTCCACGCGCCATCGCTGGCAAACCCATTTTGGTTACCTTTGGGGTCAACCAGACCGACAAGGTCAACAAAGCGGCCAACATGCTGAATAAGACTCCGCGCCAATTCATACTCGACTCGACGATGGAGGCTTGCGAGTCAGCCCGCAAAGTACCTAAGCCTTAATGGCTATCGTGCTAGCACTGCTCGGCGGCCTCTGAGGTGTCCTCCCCTTGAGCCGTCGAGCCACCTGCACGATTCTACGGATCACCCCGGCTCAGCTTCTCCATCCGGAATACTCGCCGCAGACGCCCAATGACCATCGGCATCACTAAATTCTGTAAAATGAGAAAGTGCGGTTCTGACACGGCCAGTCGTGACGTGAGAATGGAGCCATCAGGTAGTTAAGGATTGCTGGCATGTCACGTTTCAAGGCGCCACCGCCTCAGGCGATACCGGTCGAATTCGACCATCACGAAGATTTCAACATTGCTCATCCCTCCACAGGCCTGGAATCCTGGGGATTGGTAAAGGTCACCAGCCAGTTGTTACAGCAGCCTGGCGGGAATATTTACCTCAGGGCGGGCAAGCACATCGGGCCCCATAAAGGCTTCGGTGTACGCCACATCTGGCAAGAGCGCGGCCATGACCTGGTAAAATGGGGCTACCCAACGGTCTATGACGTACCGCGATTTGTGTCCGACATCATCGTGCATGGCACGAACATCGTTTGTGAGTTCGACTCGATGAAGGGGAATGAGCGCTTGATCGTGCTTCGGGGTCGCAAGGGTTGCGCAGTATTGGCGGCTTGGCCTAGTGGCGATGACCAGCTCTATTACAGCGTGGTGACGGCTTATCGCAACCGTACGCCGAACGGGAAGGCCGTGGGCGTGATCGAGGGTTTTCAAATCCCAGAAACGCCAAAGGCGCCAGAGGGCGCCCTTGACTAAAGAAGATACGCGGGATGGTAGTCGCAGCGCTTGCTTAGCTAACCCCGAAGGGCTGGGTCACATGCCAACAGACCGAAGTCTGATGCCGCTACCACACGGATGGCGTCTCCGTGCAATCCACACTCCAGATCCAATTTCGCCTGATGATCTCGGAGCCCTGCTCTTATTTTCCCGCACACCCACTATAGCGTCACGACCTGCGTTACACAAGGTGAAATCCCATTATGGGAAGTGAGGACTGGCTATTTCAGATGAAGCGTATGCCAACAAAACAGAGACAAAACCACTTCAGTTGAGGCTCGAATCCCCTAGTGCTCCCGGCCCAAGCAGACCTGGTACGCGAGCGATTGCTCACATCGGCCAAAGCATCCTAGGCTGATGCTTGCTCGAATTTAGGGTGCCGGCCTCTCGGGCTGCCAAAAATTACAGCTGAAGTTATTCAGGCCCCCGCCGTAGGGACTAGGCCTCACCGCAAACACCTCTGGCACCGCATCACCATCGCCGCCATCGCGGAAAAACTCTCTCATAGAGAAGAGCGCCTGAGCCTTCAAGCGCTCCCATTCTCGGTAAAGGCTGTCTTCAAGATCCCTGGCTGCCTGCGCCGCGCTGGGCTTGCGCTTGGGCATCGGCAAGGTATAGCTGGGCTGAGGGGAGAATTCGTAGACGAATGTCAGGTGCCCGTGCTTCCAGTCCGAAGACGGTGACGCTCGCCAGCGGAACGACACGGGAACTGATAGTCGCTTGCTGAGAGAGAAAGGCGCCCTGATCTGATCATCGATGAAGAACAGCTCCCCCTCTTGGCGCTCAGTTTCGAGCCGGCCCTTCATTTGCTGCACCGCATGGATGAGGTCATTCCCAGCATACAGCGCATCCTGGCGAGTACGTTCGCGCTTGGCATGGGCCTTGGCCTTGCTGTACTCGGCGATCGCTTGTTGAAACGCATGAAGCTTGGCGCCCACGTAAGGGCCACAGTCATTGAGCCCAAGGCCATGAATCGGCCCTATACGCTCTTCATCCAGGCACTTGTGCACTGCTGCCCGGAGCACCGTCTCGTCGACGTCGCTGATTGCAGCTTGCTGATGACTGGGCAGGTTAATGTAGGTCATGACCAAAACTATCCTTGTGTAATGGGCCTTGCTACCGCCTTATCCAGGCCGACCCTGCTGGCAGGATGACACCATATAGCATGACTGAAGGACGTGGCGAAGCCCCTTTTTGAAAGGGGTCGCCAGTAGCTCGCGCCATACGCCGTGCAGGTAGATGAGTGTGACTGGCGCAGCCTTCTGCACGCCGGACGTAGGGCAGCGGAGCGCCAGCAGTCGAGCTCAAAACTTGATTTCGTGAGAGGTCGGACGGGCCTGGTAGAGTCCACATCTCAGGGCAACGTAGGTCTGAAGGCGCGTGTATAACGCCCAAGAAAAAGCCGAGCATGAGCTCGGCTTTGAAAGAGGTAGGGCCGGAGCCCTATGACGCTTCAACAACCTAGAAGGTTGAGGGGTTAGCCGCTGCCTAACCATCCCATTACTTGCCCTTTACGGACTGACCCTGGGAGGTGCTACGCGGGCCTCATCTGGATTTAACGAGCGGGGAGGCTCATGCACACTCGTAATTCATATTAGCGAAGGGGATATCCCTTGTAAAGCATCACACGTCGCTGAACAGACACACGGCTTCCACCGAAGTAACGCCATTCATCGCCTGGACGATCTCTTTGGCCACCGTGAGCGTTCGCCCCGTGGCCAGAAGGTCGTCAACCAATACGACGCGTCCGGTAACATTACCACGAAAAGCTGGGTTGAGTTGGAGCGGCGTGAACAAATGCCGATACTCCACCGGGATCACCTTGAGAGGAAAGCCGTCAGCCGTCTTCAGCCTGAACTGAAGCTTTTTGCGTTCTTCGACACTGATATCGCCGTTGTCCTCGGCTTTTCGGATCATGTCGAAGGCTTCTATTTTGGTCGACTTTACGAAGACATCATGGGCCAATTCAGCATTGAGCACCGAGGCGCAACGCGACGCTACGATGCGGCTCAAACTGTAGCCCGACGGCATATATACCACCGTGTCGGCTTGGGTTTGTGCGGCAATCACCGCCAGGATCTCGGTACCGCTCTGCGCCAGGCGCTTGATGGAAGTGATATTGGTCGTGAGGCCGTCTTTGCCTTTGAGGGCGTACAGGAGCGGGCAGTTATCGCCGATCACGCTAGCTTTCCGATCCCGACTCCTCTTTGCAGAGGATTTGATCCGCGTAAAGAGAGAAGTGACCTTTAGCCCGCACTCCCGAATGTCCGTTTTTGGGTTGCCATCCACAGTGGTGATCAAATGCTCCCTGACGGCGTGGTCAACCGTGACCAGGTTTTGCGTGACGACAAGTCCCAAAGGTCTACCCCGAACAAATGAACAGATGTTGGCGGCAAAGCCTGCCATCATAATGCCAGGCCAGCCTTGCAGCTAGCACGCAATGGCTTCGATCAATTGAGACGCCTGGCCCCTGGCCACCGCCTTTGCAACCGATGCTGGTCTTGCGGCGACGGTAAAAAATCGCGGCCACCTCCACCCAACATCCCCTCGATTCCGCCCAACTCGCTAGCGCCACCTGCCAGCAAGCCAAATGCCCAATCCTATGACTTCGATTTCTTGATCAGGTAGCTACTGACCGAGGCGCATAGGCCAACGACGAGCTCTGCGTCTTCGAAAGACGGCTCACGCCCTTCCTGGATGTGCCGCCCGAACTCCGAGGCATAAGCCCAGGTTTTGATGACAGCTTGATCCAATGGCGCAGGAATCAGCGCTCGCGAATCATTCATGATCTTCCCAAGAGTCGCTTGTTGGTCACCAGTAACCTGCCGAGCGACGCACTCCAGAGAGGCCATAGCGTGCTGTATGGCTCCCGTTGAGTCTGGCGAAGGTCGGCGTGAAAGATCAGTAATCGCCTGGTGCAATTCCTTGCTGGCCGTGACGTGCCCGTGTTGATGCTCAGTATCTTTCGCCGAGGTCAGAACCTGCTCAAAGGATTCAGAGCCACGCATTTCAATGCGGCCATCTAGCAGCTTCCAGCCAATGCCATGCTCGATGAAAAACTCATTCAGCTCAGTGGTGAAGTGCTCATACACGTCGCCATCGTAATTGTGGTTGCCGAAGTGCTCATCGAGTCGCTCGATGACGTCATACACCTTGAACCACTTGCACTGCTCAAGCCGCTGGACGTTCTCCTCATGGATATTGGGCGTCTCGCTCCAGTTTCGCTTGTCAGGCAACACCTTCAAGGTCTGGCAGATGATTTGGCGTAGGCCTGAGGGCTTGAGACCACATTCGTAGCTCAGCTGAATCAGGTATTCCTGCAGCGCTTGCGGCGCATCTTCTCGTACGGTGATTTCGGCCTCATCGGCCTGCGAGAAACCGTGACGCCTTGAAAATGAATCCTTCATCCTGATCCTCCGCCTGACCTATTCCACTGGCACATCGCCATAGCGAGCTAGCTCGATAATGCCTGACATTCCGGGCCTGAGATAGGACAGAGGCTTCGACACCTGGCCTGATCTGAAGCCAGCATGTTCAACTCGCAGCGATCGACTCAAGTCACAAGGGAAGGAGTGGACTCAGGTCATACCCGAGCTACGAGTAGAGGAAGTCGTCGTGTCTACCATCCTCATCGTTATCAGACCCGGAGCCTTCCAAGTCGTCGTCCTCAACCTCATGACCTATCAGGCCGCTTTGATAAAGGCCAATCTCATACATCCTCGACTTCAACTCTTCATGAGCGCTGCGAATCGCCAAGACGGTAGCCCCGAGATGCAACACACCGTTGAGATCCCGCTGTAGCTTGTTTACGCGCAACAGACAGCCCAAGGTATGCACGCCAAGAAGCCACTCGGTACGTGCTGAGCCGGACGTTCCTTCATTCCTATCGAAGACGAACGTGATTTCGACTTTGTTGACGCGTCGTCGCCCCCGAACCATGTCCGCGCCTGAGCCGTCAGGAGGCAAATCCGAGAAATGATAGGAGCCCTGTACGAACACCAAGTCACCAGGAGTGACCAGAATATCGAGCGTGCTCCGATCCAGGTCATCCGAGATATTCCTGACACAGGCATGATCCATGGCGGCCCGCAACATGTTGCTCATGTAACGGTGAAGGCTGTGCGATGGCGCCTGACCGACGTACAAAAGCCCCTCTCTGGTGCAAAGGTAACCGTCCTCGTCGCAAACCCCATTGCGCAGAGCCGCTTGATATCCTTGAAGCTTCGTAACATCCACTTCGACGTGTTCGGCAATTTCGAAAACCCGGAGGTGATTGAAGTACCACCACTGGCAACTCATTAGCTGAGTGGCTTTGAATATGGCCAAAGGATCGAGCCGGCTCACCTCCTGTTCCCACGCCGCCTTTTCCGCCTTGAGCCGATCAGCGGTGAGCGTAAGCTCCAGAGCGTGCGTGGAGTGCGCCTCACCATGATGGATAGAGCAGAGGACTGCGAGGTTGGACGGCGAGTGGTCTCGGCTTTCCGCCCATGATTTGATGTGGTGAACGATGACCGGGCGCTCAGCGTTTCGACAGACACAGCAAACCCAGCGATTGTCGTAAAGGGTCTTGATGAGAATATCCAGTGGTATCGGCGGCCTGCCTTTCCCGAGGATCTTTGGCACGACCGATTCACTGAGCCCCAGCTCCAGCAGTTTCTCCGGACGCTGCAATTGAAGCTTCGCGAGTGTCCATTTCTCTTCCCTCAGCTTCCTGGCCAACCCACTGTCTACCCCTCGTGCCATGAGGGCCCGTTCAACTGGATTTCTAGTCACGAGCTCGATTCCGTTTTGAGATCAGTGGAAGATTAACCCATGGCAATGTAAGCGTCCGGCGAACACATCTTCAGAATCCCCAAATTAAGGCCCAAATCGTCAGTCCAGTTTTTCTTTCAAAGCCCTGAGCCGCTATGCTAGCTCCCCAACAACCCACCTGCAGGCTCAGCACTCCGCGCTGGCCAGCCCCCTCAGTACATAGGAGTTGGACATGGCGAAGGTGTTTGCTTTAGACCAAAATTTCTTCCGAAGCGGTGAACTCGAATCTTTAATTGCGGCTGATCCGACTGCAAAATTCGTAGTGCTGGACATCGCGCTGCTGGAGATGGCTAAAGGGGACGAGTGGATGAAAATCATGCGGCGCTCATTGGAGATTTTGAGCAAAAGGCCCGGACGTATTTTGGCTTCAATCTCTCTAGGGGAGGCGCTGCGGTACGAACTGGAAACGCTGGATCGCGCGCCCCTCAACATGATTTGCAAGGAGTCGACTCGTTACGTACGGGCCCTGGCGACCGAACTTGCGGCCAATGATCCCGCAGCGCCAACCATCAGGCAGTTCCGTGCCCGGCTTCCTGCTGTTCAGAATGACCTAAGCCACGACGAGCTTGATCACAGCAAAAACTTGAAGCGCTTGCAAGACATGACAGCTAAGGTGAAAGCGTTTTTGAAACCAGCGGGAATGAAGGTGGTCAAACAACCAGATTTTCCAACCATTGAACGGTTGGCATTGGTCTACCTCATCGCCTCGATTCTGGCCAAGGATGAGTTGGTTGCGCGAGGACACCTGCCAGTTCGCGTCAAACGGTTCTTGAAAGGTAATCCCCTATATTTCCGCTATTACCTCACTCTCGTCCGCCATGGCTTGGAGTGGGCAATAAAAGGAGGTATTGAGAACTACACCCCCCAGAAAGCGACTAACGATACCTTTGATCAGGAGTACGTAGTGGCAGGGTCTTTTTTTGACGACCTACTGTCGTGCGAAAAGCGGGTAATTGTAGCGAATCAAGAGCTGCGTTTCATGCTGTCCATCAAGAATCCGGGTGGTATCACCCTACCATTCAGTCGAGCCGAGTAGCTCATCCTATTAGACACCTAACTCGCGCCCGCGACAGGTTGGCAGCAGATCCGTGGAGGGCTGGCGGCAAAGATTACTCAGCTATGAGGGAGGGCTGGTCGCACGCGGTAAGCGGGTGATGAACACACCATGGCCTTCGGCGATCGCGTCGGGAAGATGTGTTGGCCGGACGGATACATAGCAATGTGCGCCACTGCTTGAGCTATCGGAGGTCATTAGCAGTACAAGAAAGTGCCCCCTCACACCCATGGAGTTCGCGGAGATGATTCGCGCCCAGTCGCTACCCCTTCGTAGCCTGGGATACCCATGCGCCAACCAAGCATTTCGATGCTTTGCACGCAAGAAGGCTGTGACGGGAGCTTACAGCCCCCTGTTGTCTGACACGGGTGGAATTGCAGACGGACTGATCCCAGTAAAAAAGCCTTGTTGGTTTGATGTCAAAGCGTAAGCAGCAGCCTGCGGCTGCAAAGGAAAGCGATTTCTCCTTGGCCCCCGGCCCACCCATTCCAACCTCAGCTTCACACCAGACCCTCAAACCGTGTGATCTAGAAGCCGTAAATATCAGATGTAAAAGCCGGTGGTAGTCCGTGGGAAGGCGGCGTCTGGGCCACTGCCGCTTTTCTCTTGTTCTCAAATATAAGAACTCCGTCTCGCTTAAAAAATTTCAAGAGGGGGGGGTGAAAATAAAATGGACATTGCCGACGAACGGTAACTGAATTGTTTTTTTGGCAATCTCGCACCCGGTGCGCAAAATCTTTGAAAAGATGCGATATTTGGACGATTACCTACCGAAAACGCTGAAATCTTACAGTTTTGAAACGAGATCTCTTGCATTGAGGTAATCCCTCGCGAGATAGCCGTGTAGATGTCGCCGCTTCGGAAACGAATTCTCCTACGCGACTTCGACCACAGGGAGGCAACGCTTCCGGCCCCGAACCCGAGCCACCGCCGACTACAGGGTTCCAAGTCTGCAACAGGCGCACCTGCTTAGGCATAAATGCCGTGATCCATTCGCAGTAGCTCACCATGGATATCTGCGTATCCTGTAGATGTACACAGCCCCCTGCAGGGTGCCTGACGGCCTACACCTACTACAGATCTTACGAGCCATCGCTCCGCCTTCTTTCGGCTTCCAAACACTTCAAGTGCGATTGAGAAGACCTGCTCGTAACGCGCTTCAAAACAGCGATGCCTAGCAGTCCAGCAGCCAATCGGGGAGCGAACGCATCGCCCGACAATCCTAAGCTCATTCATGCTTCACCCTTTGGTGATACTGGTCTGGTCGCCGCTCGTACCCTGTGCAGGGGGCATCCCGGCAGGGCCACCTTGTGGCGCGCCCCAGTAGCTCAGACACAACCCTTACCATCGAATTGAAGATCTGCTCCCAGCTACCTATCACTCAGCACTGATTGTGCAAAATGGGAAAGATTGGAAGACCCGCTTCCATTCCTGCGCAACAGGTAACCCTTGATACCAACCTGGCCAGGCCCATCCCGATCACACCTTTCTGAGTCGCCAATCATGACAATCCGCCTCTGACCACTGAGCTCATTTCCTGGCCGAACATCAAGTAGATCGCAGGTGTGCTGGTAGATGGCCGCTTGCGGTTTCATAACACCAATGCAATAGCTGAAACCATAGGCCCCAAGGTGCGGGAAAATCCTTTCCACTACGGGGCCGTAAGGCATGGCCAGGTTTGAACACACAGCCAGTCTCAGCCCTGCAGCTTGCAGTAGCCCAACAGCCTCAACCGCGTCTGGATAAGGCCGAATGCTTGCCAGTTCCTCCTCCAGGCATTGATCGAGAAATGCCAGTTGGGAGGGCGAGATCCTGATGCCAAAGGACAGCGCAGCCTCGCTTAGAGAAAGGCAACGGGTCATGATCGTTCGAATGTCATCAGCGCGAGGCAGACGGCCCTGGCGTCGCCCCTCTCGAAGCAACTGTCGAAATGGATGTGTCGGCTGCTGAATCTCGACCAGCGTTCCGAAGGCGTCAAAGATAACGGCATTGGTCTTCATCTGAGTTTCCTTCGCTGGTCACCGTCCGCAAGACATCCAGCCACTCTAACGAGAATCAAGCTCAACAACCAAAAACTAAGCTATCGGAGAGTAACGCCAAATTTTGAAAAATCATCCACCAGCGTTTTTCGGCCCAGCATTTTCGGAAGCTTGAAGACGTTCCTGTACCCATACCACAAAAACATAGGAATAATGACAAGCCCAACTCCAAAGGTGGCCGTTGCAGCAATAATTCCAGCTGGAACCGCTGCTAGCGAAATAACCACACCCTTTATTAAAGTCGACCTTGCAATAAGTCGCAGATCATCCAAGTCGCACTCAACTTTCCCGCCAGCCTTCTCAAAAGCGACAACAATTATCGATTTCTTTGAGGCATGCTTATAGTACCAAGTTCGCGGAACATCAGTCGCCAAAGCACCATGCTTCGCAAGGTACTTCAGCATCACAACCTCTTTGAAATAGAGCGTAGCGCCGTGCTCGCCTTCATATCTAACACGTCGATAGAGAGCGTCTAGATCACCGCTCGCTTGAACATCATAGTTCTTAACAGTCAATGTCAGTTTCTTTAACTCGGACATGTTTCTTCCCTTAAACACACATTAACTATTAATGGATTAGATGACGGTGAGGCCTAATGAAGCAGGCTGAGACAGCGGCCTCGCCGACGCGGGGGGCACTCAAGCGGCGGCAGGCAATCGGCTGACCAGGACGTAATGATCGTTGCCTGACACTGTCCGCAATAACGCCATGCCTTCGACCTCCGCTATTACCTCACTAGGGGGTGTGACAATTGTCATCCCATCAACCAGTTGCCCTGAAAGATCGCCATACACATACGCAACGAAACGATCGCCAACTTCAGCTGCATCTACCAGATACGCGTCCACTAGCGCACCCCAATCATGAGCCTGCGCAATCGCCAACTTAGCTGACACCAGACTAGGCAGTCGTATCCCGCCCTCAGCCGTCCAATCCTGGGAATTCAGACAATTCATGGACTCTCCATCACGTTCGAATTTGAAACCTACTCACTTACTGAAAAAAGCTAAACGCCGGCAGTCCTGTCAGTCTTCATACACTGATAACTAGGTCTGGCCGAAAGCCAGTTTGTTCAGAGGGGTAACCACGAGGATTACTCACAAACCGGACGCCATTAACCACCTCATCCACGGCTTCGTGGGTATGGCCAAAGATCCATAGATCGATCTTAAAATCCATCAGGCCATCCCAATTGTTGCCATAGGCTGCTCGCAAGTGAGGATCGGCTCCTTGGTCACTCACGAACTTCATAAGGGGCGGATGGTGAGTCACAACTACACGCTTACCGTTGAATGGCACCGACAACTGGCCCTCCAACCACTCCTTCGTCGCTCGATTTCTCGCGATCAGATCATCAGGGCGCAAACGCCGATATTGTTCACCGACACGGATTGCGCGAAAGTCATTCAGTGAGTTACGAGCGCACCAAGAAGCAGCTACAGGGTCTCCGGTCGCGGCCAGGCTCGTCCAACCCGTAGCGCAGAGAAACTGCACGTCACGGTGTTCTAAAACCTGATTTTCCAAGACGTGGACGTGCGCCTCAGCAGCTTCAAGCAGCTTGCTGTGGGTTCGATCTATATTCCCGCTGTAGTGCTCATGATTGCCCATGGCATATATGACAGGCGTGCTGAAGGTCAGGCTGGCCCATCTAGCCCCCCTGGACTTCACGTGGATGTCGCCGGCTAGTACGACCACGTCACAGTCCACTACAGGGGGGACGAAATCGGCGAACTCACAATGTAGATCAGACAGTATATGAAGCTTCATCCCAAGCCTGCTGACGTCGACTTTCTAATAAATTGATCATTCCCTGGCCCGGTCGCTCGGACGCGGCGAAGCTGCCATCAGTAGGCCCACGATAAACGATGACCGCCATTATTGCCAGCTTTCGATATTTATCGACGCATGGCGCTGTGGCCCTATTCTTCGTTTTGAGCGCTCAGCATGCAGAACGAGATAGCAGCAGTAGTCCGAGCTTTGCGCCACCTGAGAGGATCGGCCCAGGAGGAGCTTGCCGAGATCAGCTCCCAAGCCAATCTGTCGCGATTGGAGCAGGGGAAAACGCAGGTCTCTTTGGTCAAGCTGAGCAAGATTGCGCGCACCCTAGATTTCGATCTCGTGGCTCTCGTCGCGCTGTGTCAGGCCCTTCAGGATGGGTCATCACCTATCGATGTCATGGCGAAGGCTGCAAAGGATTTGGAGGGCTTCATAAACCAGGGAGGCTTGCAGGGCCTGAGGAGGCACTGGGACGCTGGGCTGGTGAAGCGCACGCGAGGCAAACCCAGCAGCCCAGATCGAATCCGGGCGGTACTAGAGCTCAAGGCCAGTGGCATGTCGAAGGCGGAGGTGTGTCGAGCGCTGGGGTTGCCTGAAGCGACTGTCAGGCGTTATTGGCTCAAAGAGCTGCCTGGCTAGCAAGGGAGTTGTGGGGTACGAGCAGAGAAGCTCCACTTATCCAAGTCGATTTAGCGCGGCGGCAGATCCGTGAAGCGCAGCCTGGGATAGATCCGCCTTTCCTCAGCGCATTTGGAAATCTGGAAGAACGCTGACAGCAGTGCATCTTCCGAAGGGCAGTGGCGAGTCATCACCTCGAACTCGTTGTAATCGAACGCTAGGACGCGGACACCGACCTCATCCATGAACTTCAAAATCATGGTGGTGTATTCATCGTAGTTGTCGATAAAAAGCTCTCTGACCACGACAACTCCCACCAGGGGGCGTGCAGCAAGATCAATGTCCAAGGGCGTGCCGTCCACAAGCGCCAAAGCTGGATTGCCTTCTCGCCTGATCGTTGAGATAGCGCCACGTAGTTGCTGAAGGCCGTTTTTCAACTGACCTATGGCCTTCTTTCGCTTTCTCTCAAGCGTTGTGTTCATCATTGCTGGGGTATTGGGACTGTCCTTCGCCTGCAGCAGTAAAGTCACTTCATCGCCCATTACCACTACGTCAGCCAGCTCCTCGCCATCGGAGACCTTCAAGGGGCCATGGATGATCCGCTCGGAGGTATATGCCCGCTGGAGCAGATAGATGATATCCAGCTCCTGAAACGTACCCGGCTCAGTGCGCTCCAACTGCGTATTGGAGAAGCCTTTCGAGCCTTGAAAGTCCTGGCGGGTAAGGTCGGTGATCAAATAGTCCGAGGGGAACAGATCCTCCCCTAGTAACACCGTTGTGGCACGAGCGTCGTCCTCATAGGTCGTGAGGCTGAACCATCTGTCCGCCTGTTCATACATCTTGGGCCAGTGATCTGCTCCAATGGGGCTGAGTTTACCGAGCTCCTTGCGGAGCTGACCTAGCTTGGCCTGGGCCTTACAACTGAACAGCTCACGGTTGTGCTCGTCGAAAAAGCACACACTGAACTCGTCAGGGAAGCTCTGCAGTGCCTCGGTGAGAGGGTCACCAAGGATTAGTGGGGTTTTGATCAATAGCGGGCTTTGTGGGTCATCAAAGCAGGCTGTGAGAAGCGTAAGCCCCGTCGTTTCGTCTGCCTTGTATGGCGCGAGATAAAGCTTCAATTCACGCCTTTGCTGAGCGGCCAGGATCAGCTCTTTCCCTGCCTTGATTACCAGCACGAAGCCTTCAGGGCCTTCAACGATCCATAATCCACGAGCTAAGACAGCGATTTGCTGAAGCGCTTGTGGCTTCATGATCGTGAGGTACATGTGAACTCCTTGGCGGTTGCCTGATTGCGTCCTGCAAAACCGGAAGCCTAAAGCGATGAGGTGAGGCCTAGACCTGCCATTCGAAATCCCCATCCTGGCCAACCAAGATTTGGCTAGCCAGGCATCGACTCAGTTAGATCGATACAGGAGCAGGAATATGAGGATGCGGGTCATAGCCCACAATCTCAAAATCTTCAAACTTGTAGTCGTAGATGCTCTCTGGCTTACGCTTGAATACTAACTTAGGCAGAGGGCGAGGATCACGAGTCAGTTGCAGCTTAACTTGCTCAATATGATTCAAGTAAATATGCGCATCACCCATGGTAACTACAACTTCACCAACTCCCAAATCGCACTGCTGGGCGAGCATATGAGTTAGAAAACTAACTCCAGCCAAATTATAGGGATTTCCGAGCAGTAGATCTGACGACCGAATATATAGATGCGCCGACAATTTATTGTTAGCCACATAGAATTGATAGAGCAAATGGCATGGTGGCAATGCCATCTTCCCGTTCCGAGCATTCTCTTGCGGGCTCACCGACTCATCGGGAAGGTACTCGACGTTCCACCCGTGGAAGAGAATGCGACGGCTATTCGGGTTAGTCTTGAGTGTGTTGACGACGTAGTCGATCTGATTGATGGTCTTGCCGTCCTGGGTCGGCCAGGCCGTCCACTGCTTGCCGTAGATCGGGCCGAGGTCACCGTCTTCAGTCGCCCACTCATCCCAGATGCTGACACCGTGCTCCTTGAGCCATTTGGTGTTGGTGTCACCGTTCAGGAACCAAATCATCTCGTTGATGATGCTCTTGAAATGGAGCTTCTTGGTGGTAAGGAGCGGGAAGCCATCCTCCAGGTTATGGCGGAATTGGCGACCAAAGACACTCAGCGTGCCTGTGCCGGTGCGATCGCCTTTCTCGACGCCATTCTCTAGCACGTCGGCCAGCAAATCGTGGTACATCTTCATTTCGGTTCCTCAAGGTTCGCGCTGACCAAATCCAGTGCGTCACGCAATTTCAAAATTTCAGTATCTTGCTCTTTGATCTTCTGACGTAGCTCATCAGCGAGCTGGACGTAGTAGTCCCTGGACTCGCGGACAGTGTCCAATCTCTTGTCGAGCGTGGCACAAGAGTTCACAGATTCCTGATACCTATTGAACCAATAAAGCACTTCCAATCGACTCTTTTCAAGGCGTTGCATCAGAATCGTCTTGGGATCCTGCTTCTTCTCAGCCTTGACCCTCTGAGCGAGCACTGCAATGCGGCGGTTGTCCTTGATCGCCTCAAGCCGCTGCGCCGGGAAGTCACGCTGCCGGATAGTGTTGCGATGAATGCCCGTGATGCGGCTCAGCTCGGCCATCGTTGGCTTCAATTTCGGATCAGAGGCAATCTGCATAAGCCCCTGAGCCAGCAGCTCAGTGTTCCGGTCGTAGTCGAGCTTATTCTTGGCATCAAACGCCTGGCCTGTCATACCTCGACCTCCTCACCCAGATGCTCCAACACACCCTTGGCTTCCTCCATCGCCGCTCGCAATTCCTCCTCCGCACCTGCTGAGTTCGGAGAGCTCAAGGCCAAGCTGTTCTGCACATAGATCTCCCGCCATTTAGGAGCGTGAGCCTTGGTGACCACGGCGTTTTTGCACCGATTCGGATTGCAACGCAGCGATCCGATGCAGGGCAGAGACTCGTCAAATACCTCGCGCTGACCGCCATAGCAGAAGCCTTGTCCCACGTTGATGATCGCCATGCGCTTCTTGGCCATCTGGGCGATGATTTGCTCTTTGGTGTAGCCAGCCGCCATGTACCCGCTGAACACCTTCTTCATCCGCGCCTTGTGGCTCTCTGCATTGGGGCCGGCGTAGTTCCCGTCAGGATCGCAGTAGCTCAGGATGTACTCCTCCTCCGCCATTTGCGTCGGCGTCTTGCTAGATGAACGACCACCCTTGGACAAGATCTCAGCGATCGCTCCGTACCCAAGCGTCACGGCACTGAACGCCTTATTCTGGCCAGCACCACCAATGAGGTCACCAAAGTGCTTCAACTGGTGGGAGATGAATGGAAGCCCAAGCTCAGCCCTGGCCATCTGGTAAGCCAGGGTGTGTCGCAACGTGTAAGGCGAGAACTCCAGCGACTCGAACTCCTCGTCCGTCAAAATATCCTCGAAGAAAGCTCTGAACTGATGAGTGATTCCAGGCGAGGACATTGAGTTCGGTTCGGCGTCCTGCGCGACGGTATCCACATTGGAGAACAGGTAAGGATTCTGCTTTACCTTAGCGATGAGGCACGCCGCACGGATAGCGTCACGCACAATTGGGATTGCGATCCACTTGTCGTCGAACAGCTTGGCCAGGCCTTGGCGATGTTTGATCACGTTGCTGATCAGCAGCCAGTAATCGCTCTCCTGCTCCATGCACGACTCGACCAGAATCTCTGAAAGCTCTGAAGGCCGCATGCCGGTGTACTGCGCCACGAGATAGCAGGCACTGTACGAGACGAAATTGATGTACCTGCGGAAATCATCGTCCAGTTTGGAATCTGAGAGCTTGAGTAACGTTTCGGTCGCCTTAAAATCATGTCGACCAGAGCCAGATTGGAACGTAGATGGAATGCAGCCAAAAGCTGCGGACAGTGCATTCGCCATCGCACTGGAGTCATAGCCCTTTCTCCGCAGCCTCAGCGCTACGTACAACTCGAAATTGTAACGCGACAGTTCTTGAGCATCGGCCAGCGAGTAACCGCTGGCGTTTTGGCGGGTCAGGGCTACCAAGTCATCTACAGGCTCCCCTAGAGTGCTTAGGAAATCGACGACTGCGAACGACGCCTCGCGGGAAGCCTTCTCGAACACATCGTTTGGCAGAATACGGTATGTGCGCTCGGAATCAGGGACGTGCTTGATTACCTTGGCCCAGGCGAGTGATTCCAGCTGAACGTAAGGTAGTGGCTCCTCAAAAATCTGCTCCTCGAAAAATGGCGACCTGACCAAGGTAAAGAACTTCTTAAGATCAGGGCCAAAGGCGTAGGGATGAATGAGCGCTGCCTCCCGATACATACCCGCGTCGAAGTACGTGAGGCCATGGTGCCCAACCTCGAAGAACTCATCCGTCATCAGCTGGCGCGCCTGCCCTGACATCGTATCCAGGAAGCTTAATCCAGCCTTCATGCATGAAATGGCGGTGTTGGCCTTGATGTTCCTTGGCGAGGCAAACGAGCGCGTTGCCGCCGGCATCTTCAGCCAGCAATACAGGGCCACCTTGACCTCCAAGACCGCCGACTGATTGAGCAATGGATACGAATCGAAATTCAGTCGTAGCTTGGCTCCTTTGACGTTCCTAGCGGCGTTCGGGTGATCGTCATTGAAGTCCCAAACGGGGTCACCCAGGACGGATGTCTTACTGACAGGCAACGCCATCAGAGCCTGGTACCAAGAGAGCGCTTCCAGCGACACCGGGGTCGGAACGGCGATGTTCTTGCGCAACTCAACCAGCAGGGTGTGAGCAGCTTTCCGCCACTGTTTGTAAGCGCCGAGCTCAGGGATCAGAGCGTGGTTCATAGCGTTACCCCCTCGGTCAAAATAATGACCTGCAGGTTTTCAGAGAGGCGCCCAGCCTTGGTCAGCTCTTCCACGGAAAAGTCGGACGTTTCCGGGTCGAGGATGTTGTTGAGCACATCAAGGTTGTCCAGGATGACGGCTCCGTAGGGCGTATCGAGCACCCGATTGACCTCAATCATCCGTTGGTAGTCCCGCCTCATGGCGAAGAGCTCCGGCAGGTGCGATACCGTGATGATGCTGTTGCTGCATGAAAGGCACATGTTGAACAGCGTGCAGGGCTTGCCGGGGTCATAACTTGCCAGAGCCTTGATGAATGCTGGTGGATCAAAGACGTTCATGCAGGTCGCCAGGCCAGAACGCAGCGGCATAGCTTCAGGCGCGGACTCGATAGTCGTGGTCGGGATGAGCTTCGGTGCCTCCTCCAGCGTGTCTTGCTGCATTTCATGGAGAACCTTATTGAGCATCCGGCGAGCCATGGGGTTGAAGTCCATCTGATCCAGGTAGGCCATGGTGGTGCTGAGGTTCTTATGTCCTAGGAGCACCTGAATCTCACGCGGGGAGACCCCGCGCTCGATCAGCTCGCTCACGAAGCTTGGTCGGAAACGTGACGGTGAGAGCTTGAGAGGATTGCCGTCTTCGTCCAGCAGACCGTGATCCTGGGAGAACTTCTCCAGGCTTCTAATGAGCTGGTTGCCACCAGAGTTCTCAAAGGAATCCACAACCCCGTATTTCCTGGGAGAGCTTGAGCGGTAGATGAAGAGCTTGTTTTGAGCCTTGACAGGCGCATTCAGGCGGATTTCACGGGTCAGATGCCTCACATCGTTAAAGATCTGCTTGACTACACGGCCTTGAGAGGTGGTCAGCCAAGAGATCTCCGCATGGAAAATATCGAGATGAAGCATCTTCGCGCCTTCAGAACGCTCTTTCCAATACAGCAAGCAAGGCCGATCGGTTAAGTCATGGCGTTCAATGAAATCATCCAGCTCCAATCCCAGTAGCGAGTCAGCATTCATACCGGTAACTTGGGCAAGCCGAGCAATGTACGGCGCAATGACTCGACCATCGATCTGATACTGCACGCCCCAGCTTTTATAAACCTCGAAGATCGAAATTGACGAAGTCGAAATAATCGACATAAACGCCCGTTGATAAGGGTCGTTTTTATCTACGGATTCAAAGTTCAGGGGCTTGCAGTCGAGTTTGTTCTCAAAAATCCACCGAGCGTTATCCATGGTTTTGAGGCCTCTGCGCATGCTCCCGTCAGGGTTTAGCGGATCTTCCCCTGCGCGGCTTAGGACGTACGGCTGGGCCAAGCGATTGGTTTCCTCAATCTCTTGCTCAATGACTTGCGAGATTCGGTTTCGCACAGCCTGGGGGTAAGGCTTGTATTGGTCAGTTCCACGCTCAGCATCGAACCCTACAGCGGCGACGTAGCTAGTCAGCCCGAGCCCCTCAATCTGGACTGCACGGGCCATCATTTTCCGAGCAGAGCTCATCATCGAACTGCTGTGGCTGGTCGACAGCGAACGCTCAAGGATCTTTTCCTGGAGATATCCCCTGAACTTGGGGAGGGAATACGGGGTTACGAGCTCCCGAATGTCCTCTAAGCCTGTGTAGTTGGCATCCTTGAGATAGGCTCGGAAGTATTTAAAAGCCTCGATGAAGTTGTTTTGACCAGACGTACTACTGCTCTTCATTGATGAAGCGCTGAAGAGGTGCAGCAAGTGCTGGAAGGGATGCTCCGCTTCCGGGCTTGCGAGGTCAGACAGGCGATGGATGCGGACTGAGCGCAAAGCGCTGAAGGCGTCTCGCAAAGATGAAGTGGGTTTGCTCTCTGTTTTCGAGGCAATCCGCTGCTCAACGGTTTGGTAGTCAGGATTGAGTACGCCGAGCTTTCGAAGGTCATCAAGGATCTCGTCGACGGTCATCCTCACGAGCTCATATTTCGTCCTCACCCCACTGAAGCCTGCTAACTCAGGAATCTCGCTAAGGTAGCCCCGATCCTTGATGCTATTGCCATACACCGGAATGGCCAGTCTCTCCTCCATAGACATACCTTCGTACCAGGCAAGGATCCGGCGACGCCATTCGCAGGCGCCCGACGGATGACCTGGGATGATGATGCCTTCGGCGCGCATCGCATCGAAGATCGGTTCAAAGTATGAAATGCGCTTAGAGATCGCCATTGGGCTGAGGTTGGTCTGCTCAATGACGTAGTTAGGGGCTACGGCCAAGTCCTCCCCCCTACTGAGGCATACCCTGAGCAACGATTCACGATCATCAGTGACGCGGGCCACAAACGATTCAATGACAGCATCTACCTGAGCGCTAGTCAGCCGACTCATTTCATATCTCCCGCATCAATTTTCAGGCGCGTCTGTTGGGAAAGCTCAGCCATCTCGCCTGCTTTCGTCTTGGTTTCAGTTCCGGGGCGTACGAGCTTCTGGTAGAGGTCGTAAGGGATCTGGGTATAGGTTTCCGACGTGCTGAGGCGCGAGTGACCCAGCGTCTTTTGCACGCTCACTAGCCGGTCAAGGTAATCAGTACCAATGTCTGGCGTCCTCAACAGGGCATAGGCGTTCCCGTGCCTCAACTTGTGGGGAGAGATCATCCTGTCGATTTTCAGCAGGTTCAGCGCTCGCTCGGACGTCCGCTCCAAGAGCTTGGAGATCGAACGAGGGGTGTACTCACCCCCCTCCGCATTCAGGAAAGCAGGGGTGTTCTCAGCCCCCTGGAATTGACGCTTAGTCATTTTGTACAGCGGCGAAGCATGGTACTTCTTGATGCGCAGCAGCGTGGCGCGGCTGACTAACGTCTGGCGGGGCTTGAAGGAGTCCGCAGGGCCTTTACTTCCATCAACGTGCAGCGGGCAGTAGTCCGCGTTCACCGGCTCTGAGACGCCAGGCGAGATGAACAACGTTTCCTGGAATCGAAGGGCATCATCAATGGCCTTGAGAGTCACTCGCGGGACTTCTGAGCGGCGCACGCCTGAGTCGTACATGAACTGGAGCAAGCAGCGTTCACGCTCACTCTGCGTAGCCAGGATGAGCTCTCTGAGGTCATTCAGGGAACAGGCCACCACCAGATTCTTGTTAGGACGGGGTGATAGGTACCCCTCAGTGTAGGGGTTAGGCGCGGTACGAGGCGCGGGTACGTCGTCCACTCCCCGGCATAGAGAATCGTTGAAAAACGCCATCAAAGACGAATCCCGGTTGCGCACCGTCGTCTTGGAAAGACCTTCTGCCTCGCGTAGGTGAGCGAAGTACTCCTCGATCACGTGGGTACGGATTTCCAAGAACGCTGAGTCACGCTCGCAATCACGGAACTCACGGCGGTTCATCAGGTACTCGCAGGTGTACCCGAGGTTGCGACCATAGGTGATGGCCGTCTGCTGGGATATATCGGCTTCCCTGAGCGCGTAGGATAGGTAACCCGAAATCAAAGGCATTAGGCGCTCATCATCATCAAAGACGGCTGTCCCTGTGACGTTCACGGCTTCCTGAATTGGGGATTCTTCGAATAGGTCGTCCCGCCTGGTTGGGGACTCTCTGAAATCTAGGGGGGCGCCCCTAACTGCGATGACCTTCACTGCTTCCGTACTCCTCAAAGCGGCCCGTACTATACACAATGTGCATTTCGTACCGGGGCACAATAAATGAGCTTGGAAGGTAGAGCGTGTTACGCAGCCATTGCGTACTGTGCGGGTTCTTCGAGGGGGTATAATAGGCCCAGGTCGTTGGAGCGGATGTACAGCGTCAGGGAGATTTCCCGGGTCTGGACATTGGGGTGGAACTGGTACAGCAGGTGGCACGGCGGCAAGGCCATTTCGTCGAGCTGGGCGCAGTTCCAGCCGTGGAACAGGATGCGTCGGCTGCCCGGATCGTTGGCGATGGTATCCAGGCACTGACGCACCTGGTCGATGGCCTTGTACAGGATGACGAACGCCTGGCCGTCTTCTTCGTCCTGGGCGATCTGACGGAATCCGGCCTGCTGCGCCTTTTCGATGGCGGCCGGGTTGCTCAGCGCGATGCGCTTGTAACCCGGCCACTGACGCCATTGCACACCGTAGATTTCGCCGAGATCGTCATGGCCCTGACGGAACGGGTTGGCCAACCACTGGGCGTTTTCGTTGGCGTTCTGATCCCAGACCTTGCAGCCCAGCTCGCGGAACTCGCCGGCGTTCCTCACGCCGCGCAGGAAACCGACCATTTCGCCGATCGCCGACTTGAACGCCAGTTTGCGCGTGGTGATGGCCGGAAAGCCTTTCTGCAGATCGAAGCGCAGCATGGCGCCGGGCAGGCTGATGGTGCGGATGCCGGTGCGATTGCCCTGCAGCGTGCCGTTGTCGATGACGTCGCGGACCAGGTCTAGATACTGTTTCATGGCCTACCTGTGGCAAGCACGGCAGGGGGATCGCCCCTGCCGTGGGATTTCAGTGGGCGGGTGTCGCCGTGGGTTTGCGATTATAAGCCCACCAGATCAGGCCGAGGCCAGCGACGATCATCGGCACGCAGAGAATCTGACCCATGGTCAGCCAGCCCCAGGCCAGGTAGCCGAGCTGGGCGTCCGGCACGCGGACGAATTCGACGATGAAGCGGAAGATCCCGTAGAACAGCGCGAACATGCCGGAGACCGCCATGGTCGGACGCGGCTTGCGCGAGAACAGCCAGAGGATCGCGAACAGCGCCACGCCTTCGAGGGCGAACTGGTACAGCTGCGACGGGTGGCGCGGCAACTGCGCCGGGTCGCTGAACGGCGGGAAGATCATCGCCCACGGCACGTCGGTGGGCTTGCCCCACAGCTCGGCGTTGATGAAGTTGCCGATGCGCCCGGCCCCCAGGCCGATCGGCACCAGCGGCGCGACGAAGTCCATCAGCTCGAAGAACGACTTGTTGTTGCGCTTGCCGAACCACAAGGCCGCCAACATCACGCCGATGAAGCCGCCGTGGAACGACATGCCGCCCCTCCACACCTCGAAGATCAGGGTCGGGTTGGCCAGGTACTGGTGCAAGTCGTAGAACAGCACATAGCCCAGGCGCCCACCGACGATCACCCCCATCGACAGCCAGAACACCAGGTCGGACAGCTTTTCCCGGCTCCAGGTGGGATCGAAGCGGTTGAGTCGGCGGGTGGCGAGCAGCCAGGCGCCGCCAATGCCGATCAGGTACATCAGGCCGTACCAGTGGATTTTCAGCGGCCCGAGTGACAGGGCCACGGGGTCGATCTGCGGGTAAGGCAGCATGGAGGTTCCTCTAGATCAGAAAACTTAAGCCGACGCAGAACAGCAACGCGGCGAACAGACGCTTGAGCAGACGCGGCGACAACCGATGCGCCAGACGTGCGCCGAAGCGGGCGAAAAACATACTGGTGACGGCGATACCCATCAGCGCAGGCAGATACACATAACCCAGACTGTGCGCGGGCAGGTGCGGTTCGCTCCAGCCCAGCACCATGAAGCTCAGGGTGCTGGCCAGGGCGATCGGCAGACCGCAGGCCGACGAGGTGGCCACGGCCTGTTGCATGGACAGGCTGCGCCAGGTGAGGAAGGGTACGGTCAGCGAGCCGCCGCCGATGCCGAAGATCGCCGAGGCCCAGCCGATCACTCCGCCCGCACCGATCAGCCCAGGTTTGCCGGGGACACCGCGACGGCCCTTGGGCTTGAGGTCGAGCGTCATCTGCAGCGCCACCAGCAAGGCGAACACGCCGATGATCTTCTGCAGCAGCGGGCCCTGGATCAACGAGGCAGTCTTGGCGCCGATCGCGGCACCGATGAGGATGCCGACCGTCATCCACAGGAACACCGGCCACTGCACGGCGCCCTTGCGATGATGCTCGAGCACGGCGTTGATCGAAGTGAAGACGATGGTGGCCAAGGAGGTGCCGACGGCCAGATGGGTGAGAATCGACGCATCGAAGCCTTGCAGGGTGAAACTGAACACCAGCACCGGCACGATGATGATGCCGCCGCCCACGCCGAAGAGGCCGGCGAGCACACCGGCGCAGGCGCCCAACAGCAGATAGAGTACGAATTCCATTCGCAGGCCCAGAGAATGCGATCCGGCATGGTAACGGAAGCCGGGGCCACGGCTCTAGTGAACTCTGCGTCAGGTTGATGCGCGAGCGCCAGGCAGCCGCTACAGTGGCAGACTCAGCCAGAGGCCCCAGCATGTGCCTGATTCTATTCGCCTGGCGGCCGGGTCATGCCCAGCCGCTGATCGTCGCGGCCAACCGTGACGAGTTCTACGCCCGCCCTGCCCAGTCGTTGAGCGCCTGGGAAGACGCCCCAGGCGTGTATGCCGGTCGCGACCTGGAGGCCGGCGGCACGTGGCTGGGCATCGGTCCGGGCGGGCGCTTCGCGGCGCTGACCAATATTCGCGATCCGCGTCAGCCGCTGGGGTCGCGCTCGCGTGGCGAGTTGGTGGCGGCGTTTCTGCGTGGCGAGATGGCAGTGACGACGTACCTGCAGCAGGTCGCCGAACGCAGCAGCCACTATTCAGGGTTCAACCTGCTGGCCGGCGACGGCCAGGTGCTGGGCTATGTGAACGCGCACGAGGCGCTACCACGGCTATTGCAGCCAGGCGTCTATGGGCTTTCCAACGCTGCGCTGGATACGCCGTGGCCGAAGCTGCTGAAGGCGCGGCAGGCGTTCGCGGCGGCGTTGGAGACGCCCAGCGCGCAGTATTTTTTGGCGATGTTGGCCGATGACGCGACGGCGCCCGACGAGGCGTTGCCGGAGACGGGCGTCGGCCTCGCGACCGAGCGGCTGCTGTCGAGCGTGTTCATTGCCAGCCAGAACTACGGGACACGGGCGAGCACCGTGTTGATCGTCGACGATCAGGGCAGAAGACGGATGATCGAGCGCAGCTATGGGCCGTTCGGCGGGCACTTGGGCGAAGTCGAAGTCAGCGCCTGACGCATCGGCGCCAGCCCGCGCTATCAGGGCGCTTTTCGCTCACAGGGTCTTGTTCGGCCCGATCATCCGCGCCAGACCGAGATTCTTCAACGCCAACTGCAACGAGCTGTGGATGACCTGCGGGTTGTCGTGGCTCATGGCTTCGCTGAGCAGTTCGCTGGCCTTGCTCAAGTTCACCTGACGCAGCATCCATTTCACCTTCGGCAGGTTGGTGGCGTTCATCGACAGGCTGTCGAAGCCCATGGCCATCAGCAAGATGGCGGCTGCCGGATCACCGGCCATCTCGCCGCAAATGCTCACCGGTCGCCCTTCGGCATGGGCATCGCGCACCACCGTCTGCAAGGCTTGCAGCACTGCCGGGTGCAGGTAGTCATAGAGGTCGGCGACCCGTGGGTTGTTGCGGTCCACCGCCAGCAGGTACTGGGTCAGGTCGTTCGAGCCGACCGAGAGGAAATCGACCTGCCGGGCCAGTTCGCGGGTCTGGTAGACCGCGGCCGGAATTTCCACCATCACCCCGACCGGTGGCATCGGGACATCGGTGCCCTCGTCACGCACCTCGCCCCAGGCGCGGTGGATCAGGTGCAGCGCCTCTTCCAACTCATGGATGCCGGAGATCATCGGCAGCAGGATGCGCAGGTTGTTCAGGCCTTCGCTGGCCTTGAGCATGGCGCGGGTCTGCACCAGGAAGATTTCCGGGTGGTCGAGGGTGACGCGGATACCGCGCCAGCCGAGGAAGGGGTTCTCTTCCTTGATCGGGAAGTAGGACAGTGCCTTGTCGCCACCGATGTCCAGCGTGCGCATGGTCACCGGCAGTGGATGGAAGGCGGCCAGTTGCTCACGGTAGATCGCCAGCTGTTCCTTTTCGCTGGGAAAGCGCTGGTTGATCATGAACGGCACTTCGGTGCGATACAGGCCCACGCCCTCGGCGCCGCGCTGCTGAGCCCGGGCGACGTCGGCCAGCAGCCCAGTGTTGACCCACAGCGGCATGCGATGGCCATCGGGGGTGACGCAAGGCAGCTCGCGCAGGGCATCCAGGCCGCGGGCCAACTGGCGTTCTTCCTCGACCACGTCGCTGTACTGCTTGCGCAGCACTTCGCTGGGGTTGGTGTAGGCCTCGCCCTTGTAGCCGTCGAGAATCATCTCGATGCCATCGACCTTCGAATACGGTAGATCGACCAGGCCCATCACCGTCGGGATGCCCATGGCCCGGGCCAGAATGGCCACATGCGAGTTGCCCGAGCCCAGCACCGACACCAGGCCCACCAGCTTGCCTTCCGGCACTTCGCCGAGCATCGCCGGGGTGAGTTCCTCGCTCACCAGAATGGTGTTGTCGGGGTAGACCAGGGTCTGCGAGCGCGCTTGCTGCAGATACGCCAACAGGCGCCGGCCGAGGTCCTTGACGTCGGAGGCGCGCTCGCGCAGGTAATCGTCGTCCATCAGCTCGAAGCGGTTGACGTGCTCGCCGACCACTTGGCGCAGTGCGCCCTGGGCCCACTGACCAGTCTTGATGACCTCGGCCACTTCGCCGCCGAGCGCGGCGTCTTCGAGCATCATCAGGTACACATCGAACAGCGCCCGTTCTTCGGGGCGCAACTGGGTCGCCAGTTTGGCCGACAGCTTGCGCATGTCGGCGCGCACGCCTTCGAGGGCGTTCTCGAACAGTTTCAGTTCGCCGTCGATGTCTTCGACGGTCTTGTCCGGCACCACTTCCAGGTCGGCGGGCGGCAACATGACCACCGCACGCCCGACAGCGGCACCGGGCGAGCCCGGCACACCGACGAAACGCGCTTCCTGGATACCCTTGCCCTGACGGCCCAGGCCACGAATGGAGCCGGTGGCCTCGGCGTGGGCGATGACCCCGGCGAGCTGCGCGCTCATGGTCACCAGGAAGGCTTCCTCGCCCTCGTCGAACTGACGCCGTTCCTTCTGCTGGATGACCAGCACCCCGACCACGCGACGGTGGTGGATGATCGGTGCGCCGAGGAAGGAGGCGAAGCGCTCCTCGCCGGTCTCGGCGAAGTAGCGGTAGCGCGGGTGATCGGCGGCGTTTTCCAGGTTCAGCGGTTCCTCGCGGGTGCCGACCAGGCCCACCAGGCCCTCGTTGGGCGCCATGCTGACCTTGCCGATGGAGCGCTTGTTCAGGCCTTCGGTGGCCATCAGCACGAAGCGGTTGCTCTCCGGGTCGAGCAGGTAGACCGAGCAGACCTGGCTGCCCATGGCTTCCTTGACGCGCAAGACAATGATCCCCAACGCCGTCTTGAGATCTTTGGCGGAGTTCACTTCCTGGACGATCTTGCGCAGCGTATTGAGCATGGCTCGGGGTCGAACTCCGTCGTCAGTCGCGCGTCAGCAGGCGCGGGGCTAGCTCTTTCAGCGCGCGGCGATACACCTCGCGCTTGAATGTCACCACCTGGCCCAGCGGATACCAGTAGCTGACCCATCGCCAGCCATCGAACTCCGGTTTTCCGGTCAGGTCCATTCTCACCCGCTGTTCGTTGCTCACCAGGCGCAGCAGGAACCACTTCTGCTTCTGGCCGATGCACAGCGGCTGGCTGTGCGTACGCACCAGGCGCTGAGGCAGACGATAACGCAACCAGCCGCGGGTGCAGGCAAGTATTTCCACATCCTCGCGTTCCAGGCCAACTTCTTCGTTCAGCTCGCGGTACAGGGCATCTTCTGGGGTTTCGTCAGGGTTGATTCCGCCCTGGGGAAACTGCCAGGCATCCTGGTTGATCCGCCGAGCCCATAGCACCTGTCCGGCATCATTCGTGAGAATGATCCCGACATTGGGGCGAAAACCATCCGGGTCGATCACGGCAGCAACCTCGAAAACGCATGTCGCCGCATTGTTCCACAAAGCTTGCGAGCGCAGCAACGCGCCCGCCATCGCTTATGGGCAGCGCGCTAAAAACTCCGTATTCTGCGGGACTTCTTCCCGGAGGCTTCTGCGAGAAAACCCCATGCGTTTGGCTTTATTCGACCTGGACAATACCCTCCTCGGCGGTGACAGCGATCACGCCTGGGGCGACTACCTGTGTGAACGGGGCATTCTCGACCCCGTCGCCTACAAAGACCGCAACGACGCGTTCTATCAGGACTACCTGAACGGCACCCTGGACCTGCAGGCCTACCTGGCCTTCTCCATGGAAATCTTCGCCGCCACCGAGCCGGCCCAGCTCGATCAATGGCACCGCGAGTTCATGCGCGACTGCGTCGAAGCGCTGATCCAGCCCAAGGCCCTGGCCCTGCTGCAACAGCACCGCGACGCCGGCGATCACCTGGTGATCATCACCGCCACCAACCGCTTCGTCACCGCACCCATCGCTCGCCGCCTGGGCGTGCGCACCCTGCTGGCCACCGAATGCGAGCGCGACGGCGAGCGCTACACCGGGCGTAGCACCGATATACCCTGTTTCCGTGAAGGCAAGGTGACGCGCCTGCAGCGCTGGATGCTGGAGAACGGCTACGACCTGCAGGACAGCTACTTCTACAGCGACTCGCTCAACGACCTGCCGCTGCTCGAGCAAGTCACCCACCCGGTGGCAGTGGACCCCGATCCCAAGCTCAAGGCAGAAGCCGAACGCCGTGGCTGGCCGGTGATTTCGCTGCGCGACTGACGAGCCCTCAGACCGGCTTGGCACCCATCAAGCCGGCGATCGACAGAAAGCACACGCCACTGAACACCGCCAGCGCCAAGGTCAGCCGCAGCCCCACAGGCTCGGCCTTGCGCAGGCGGTTCAGGCGCACCAGCAGCCACCAGACGGCCAGCGCACCCAAGGTGTAGAGGATGCTCGAGGCCAGCACCCAGGTCTGCCCCAGCGGCCAGCCCACCAGGTGCACCAGCCACCAGCCCGTGAACGGCATGCTCAGCAGGCACACGCCCATCACCAACCAGACGAACACTAGCGGACGACGCAGCAGCTTGGCGTAAGCCTGGGCATCGCCCTGGCGACGGGCACGCCAGGTCAGGATCGCCAGCCCCAGTGCACCGAGCAGCAGCAGTGCAGTGGCGAGGACGTGCAGGGTCTTGAGGGCGGTCAGGTGTTCCATGTCATGTCCTTCGGGCACTGGAGTCCATGTGGCGGCAGCGATCCGCCGCCGCGATCAGGCGCGTTCTGCAACCAAGCGTAGCCGCTCAGCCCAGGAACAGCGTGTACGCCGGGTTATCGGTTTCGTCCCAGTAGGGGTAGCCGATCTTGGCCAAGGCATCGGGCAGCAGGTGACGCTCGTCTTCCGGCACCTGCAACCCCGCCACCACCCGACCATCGGCCGCCCCGTGATTGCGGTAGTGGAACATCGAGATGTTCCAGCGACCGCCCAGCTTGTCGAGGAAATTGAACAGCGCGCCGGGACGCTCGGGGAACTCGAAGCGCAGCACCCGCTCGTCGCTAGCGGCTGCCGAGTGGCCACCGACCATATGGCGGATGTGCAGCTTGGCCAGTTCGTTGTCGGTGAGGTCGGTGACCGGGAAACCTTGGTCGATCAGGTGCTGCACCAGCGCTGCGCGCGGGTCGGTCTCCGGGTGGGTCTGCACGCCGACGAAGATGTGCGCCTGCTTGTCGGCGTGGTAGCGATAGTTGAATTCGGTGATCTGGCGCTTGCCGATGGCCTCGCAGAAGGCCTTGAAGCTGCCCGGGCGCTCCGGGATGGTCACGGCGATGATCGCCTCGCGCTTCTCGCCCAGTTCGGCGCGCTCGGCCACATGCCGCAGGCGGTCGAAGTTGACGTTGGCGCCGGAGTCGATGGCCACCAGCGTCTGCCCGCTGACGCCGGTCAGCTCCACGTAGCGCTTGATGCCCGCCACGCCCAAGGCGCCAGCAGGTTCGGTGATCGAGCGGGTATCGTCGTAGATATCCTTGATGGCCGCACAGATTTCGTCGGTGCTGACGGTGATCACCTCGTCCACGTGGTGCCGGCAGATGTCGAAGGTGTGCTGGCCGATCTGCGCCACGGCCACCCCATCGGCGAACAGCCCGACCTGTGGCAGCACCACGCGCTCGCCAGCGGCCATGGCCGCCTGCAGGCAATTGGAGTCGTCTGGCTCCACGCCGATGACCTTGATCTCGGGACGCAGGTACTTCACGTAGGCGGCGATGCCGGCGATCAGGCCGCCGCCGCCGACCGGCACGAAGATCGCATCGAGTCGCCCAGGGTGCTGGCGCAGGATCTCCATGGCCACGGTGCCCTGCCCGGCGATGGTGTGGGGGTCGTCATAGGGGTGGATATAGACGAAGCCCTTTTCGTCGACCAGCTTCAGCGAGTAGGCCAGGGCTTCGGGGAAGGAATCGCCATGCAGCACCACCTTGCCGCCGCGCGAACGCACGCCCTCGATCTTGATTTCCGGGGTGGTCTTGGGCATCACGATGGTCGCTTTGATGCCCAGCTCGCGGGCCGCCAATGCCAGGCCCTGGGCATGGTTGCCCGCCGAGGCGGTGACCACGCCACGGGCCAGTTCCTCGGCGCTCAATTGCGCCAGCTTGTTGTACGCCCCGCGGATCTTGAAGGAGAACACCGGCTGCAGGTCTTCGCGCTTGAGCAGGACCTGGTTGCCCAGGCGCTTGCTCAGTTGCCCGGCGCTGTGCAGCGGGGTTTCGACCGCGACGTCGTAGACGCGCGAGGTGAGGATCTTCTTGACGTACTGTTCGAGCATGTTGAACACATCACTGGGCCGCGGGACAGGGGCTGGAAGTCTACCCCAGCGCCCGGTCGGGCGACCACAGCAAAGCCTGTGGAGTGGCTATACTAGCGCCCTTCAGAAAACCTCCTGCCCCTCCGGAGCCCGCATGACCCAGGACCAACTCAAACAGGCCGTCGCCCAGGCCGCCGTCGACTTCATTCTGCCGCGGCTGGATGACAAGAGCATCGTCGGCGTCGGCACCGGCTCGACCGCCAACTGCTTCATCGACGCCCTGGCCCAGCACAAAGGCGCCTTCGACGGTGCGGTCGCCAGCTCCGAGGCCACCGCCGAGCGCCTCAAGGGCCATGGCATCCCGGTCTATGAGCTGAACAGCGTGGGCGAACTGGAGTTCTACGTCGACGGTGCCGACGAGAGCGATGCGCACCTGAACCTGATCAAGGGCGGCGGTGCCGCGCTGACCCGCGAGAAGATCGTCGCGGCGGTGGCCCGCACCTTCATCTGCATCGCCGACGCCAGCAAGCTGGTGCCGGTACTCGGCGCCTTCCCGCTGCCGGTGGAAGTCATTCCCATGGCCCGCAGCCATGTCGCGCGCCAACTGGTCAAGCTGGGCGGCGATCCGGTCTACCGCGAGGGTGTGCTGACCGACAACGGCAACGTCATTCTCGACGTGCACAACTTGCAGATCACCAACCCGGTGCAGCTCGAGGCGCAAATCAACGCCATCGTCGGCGTGGTCACCAACGGCCTGTTCGCGGCGCGGCCCGCCGACCTGCTGCTGCTGGGCACCCCCGAAGGCGTCAAGAGCCTGAAGGCGGAGTAAGCAGCCCCTGCTCAGTCGGCGGCCGGCTTGAACACGTAGAACAGGTTCGGCTCGCTGACCAGGTACAGCGTCCCGGCATCGTCCATGGCGATGCCCTCGGCCTGCGGCACCGTGCGCTCAAGCCCTTGATAACCCTTGCGCAACGATAAGGTACTCAGCGGCCGCCCCTCCACGTCCAGCTCCAGCACCAGGCGCGACTCGTCTGACAGCGCCAGCAGGTGACCGCTGCGCTCGTCGAACTGCAAGCTGGACAGGTCGCGCACGAACAGCCGCCGATCCCGTTTACGGTCCTGCACCACCTGCACGGCGTAGGGTTGGTCGGGCTGGTCGTGAGGAAAACCGCGGACTTCGTAGATCAGCATCGGGTCACGCTCCTTGGCCACGAACAGCCGCTTGCCGGCCGAGTCGTAGGCCAGGCCCTCGAAGCCCTTGTTGCCGTTCAGGCCGATCCCCAGGGTCAATTGCTCGGCCTGGCTGGCGTCGAGCGTGCGCGTGTCATCGTCCAGGCGCACCCGGATCAGGCGCTGCTGGCGCTCATCGGTGATCACGTAGCTGTTGGGGCCGACGTACTCCACCGCCTCCGGATCACCGAAGCCGACCAGCGTCACGCGCCGCAGGATGCGCCCCGCCAGCGACAGCTCGATCAGCTCGGAGCGGGCGTTGGTGACGGTGAACAGGGTCTTGCGCTCGGGATCGAAGGTCAGCGCGGACACGTCGTCGTCCAGGCCATCGATAGGCTGAGCTTGAATCACCGCGCGATAGCGATCCAGGCCCATCCCCTGGTCGCTGGGCTGCCACCAGGTGCGCAGGTTGAACCAGCCGCGCTCGAACAGGCGAAACTCATGGGCCGCCGCCGCCAGCAGGGCCACGGATAGGAAAGCCACGAAAATCAAGGGAAGACGCAGGTGACGGCGCATGCTCAGGGCTCGACGAAAGGTGGCGAATCTAATCACGTCCAGCTGAAACAAAGCTTAATGCCATCATCGCCAGACGCGCGCTTTCAGGACTTCTTGAAGCGGTAGAACAGCGCCGGCTCACTGATGATGTACAGGTTCCCCTGGTCGTCCATGGTCACGCCTTCGGCACGTGGAATGCGACTTTTCAGCCCGTTGAAAGCCCCCAGCAGGCTGATGAAGCTGACCTGCTGGCCCTTCTCGTCCAGCTCCAGCAGCAGGTGAGAGTCCGCCGAGAGCACCAGCAGATGCCCGCTGCGCGGATCGACCGCCAGTGCCGAAAGATTGCGCAGGTCCAGTTGATCGTTGGGCAACGGCTGCTTGCTGCCCACCAGTGGGCCACGTCCATCGGTGTTCCAGGTATAGAGACGCGGCGGGCGCTCTTCGCCGATCACCAGACGCTGGCGTTTCGGGTCCCAGGCAATGGCCTCGAAGCCTTTGTTGCGCTCTTCTGATTCACCCAAGTCGTAATTCGGGAAGTCGGCGCGGGTGAGCGAGGTGGTGCCCGGATCGACCTTGACCACGGTCAGGTCATGGTTGCGCTCATCGACGATGGCGATCTGACCGTTATCGAGCACTGCCACGCCCTCAGGGTTGGCCCAGCCCAGCAGCGGGATCTGGCGCAACACATCACCCTCGAGGGTGAGCTCGACCAGGAAGGGGTTCTTGCCCATGACCGCGAACAGCGTGCGCGTCTGCGGGTTGAAGGACAGGTCCGAGGCCTCATCGTCCGCCATGCCTGGCAGGTGCTTGGCGTCGATGTCCACCCGGTAGTCCGGCAGCCACACGCTCTGCTGGCGTTCGGCCTTGCTCTCGAAGCGCTCCTTGATCCACAGCACCGCGCGGTCGTCCCAGTGCATGGCGATCGCCACGCCATAGGCGATGACCGCCATCGCGGCGAAGGCGAACGACCAGCGTCGGTAGAACGGACGTTTGCGGCGGGCGGAAGCGTGGGAGGCAGCGGGCATGCGCGGTTCCTGATGCGGGCGAGGACGCGCGCATTATCCGCACGGGGTGTGAAAAAATGGTCAATCGCCCAGGCTGGCTGCAGCCGCAAACGCGTGCGCAGCCCGCCTGGATGGGTCCGTTCAGAGCACGCGGCTTTCGAAACGGCTCGCGCCTGGCAGCTCCAGCACCAGTTCGTCACCAACGTTCAGCGGCCCGACCCCAGCGGGAGTGCCGGTGAGGATCACGTCGCCGGCCTGGAGCGAGAAATGCGCGGCGATGTGCTGGATGATCGGCACGATGGGGTTGAGCATCATCGCGCTGCTGCCATCCTGGCGCACCTCGCCGTTGATGGTCAGGCGCACCGGGATATCGGTCACGTCGGCGAAACTCGACGCCGCCACGAAGGGCGCCAGTACGCAGCCACCGTCGAAACTCTTGGCCAACTCCCACGGCAGGCCCTTTTCCTTGAGCTTGGCCTGCAGGTCGCGCAGGGTCAGGTCCAGCGCCGGGGCATAGCCGGAAATGGCATCGAGCACCTCCTCGACGGTGGGCTGAGTGGACAACGGCTTGCCCAGCAGCACCGCGATCTCGGCCTCGTAGTGCACCGAACCGCGCTCGGAGGGGATCTTGAAGCCGCCTTCCAGAGGCACCACGCAACTGCCCGGCTTGATGAACAGCAGCGGCTCGCTGGGGATGGGGTTGTCCAGTTCCTTGGCGTGCTCGGCGTAGTTGCGGCCGATGCACACCACCTTGCCCAGCGGGAAATGAATGCGCGTACCGTCTACGTACTGGTGCTGGTAACTCATGGCCGACTCCTCTGGAACTGCTTTTATTCGGGAGCGAAGATCTTACCCGGATTCATGATGCCGTTCGGATCGAACACCGCCTTTATCGCTTTCATGCAGGCGATTTCCGCCGCCGAGCGGCTGTAGCCCAGGTAATCGCGCTTGGTCATGCCCACACCATGCTCGGCGGAGATCGAGCCGTGGTAACGCTGGACGATCTCGAATACCCACTTGTTGACCGTGGCGCAGGAGGCGAAGAACGCGTCCTTGCTCATGTGTTCGGGCTTGAGGATGTTGAGGTGCAGGTTGCCGTCGCCGATATGGCCGTACCAGACCACTTCGTAATGCGGATAGTGCTCGGCCACCACCGCATCGATGTCGCGCAGAAACGCGGGCACCTTGGACACGGTCACCGAAATGTCGTTCTTGTACGGGGTCCAGTGGGAGATGGTCTCGGACAGGTACTCGCGCAGCTTCCACAAGTTCTTCAACTGCGTCTCGCTCTGGCTCATCACTCCGTCGAGCACCCAGCCCTGTTCCACGCAGTGCTCGAACGTGGCCAGTGCTTCGTTGGCCACCTCATCGGTGCTGGCTTCGAATTCCAGCAGGGCGTAGAACGGGCACGGCGTCTCGAACGGTGCAGGCACGTCGCCGCGCTCGAGGATTCTGGCCAGGCCCTTGTCGGAAAAGAACTCGAAGGCGGTGAGGTCGAGCTTGCCCTGGAAGGCATGCAGCACCGGCATGATCGAGTCGAAATCCGGCGTGCCCAGCACCATCGCCGTGAGGTTGCGCGGGGCGCGGTCCAGGCGCATGGTGGCCTCGACCACGAAGCCCAGGGTGCCCTCGGCGCCGATGAACAGTTGGCGCAGGTCGTAGCCGGTGGCGTTCTTTATCAGGTCGCGGTTGAGCTCCAGCAACTCGCCGGTGCCGGTCACCACCTTCAGTCCCGCCACCCAGTTGCGCGTCATGCCATAGCGGATGACTTTGATGCCGCCGGCGTTGGTGCCGATGTTGCCGCCGATCTGGCTCGACCCACTGGAGGCGAAGTCCACCGGGTAGTACAACCCCTGCTCTTCGGCGAACTGCTGGAGCTGGCGGGTGATCACGCCCGGCTCACACCGCACGGTGCGGTCGAAGGGGTTGAAGTCGAGAATGCGGTTCATGCCGTCGAACGCCACCACCACCTCGCCATTGGCCGCCACGGCAGCGCCGGACAGCCCGGTGCGGCCGCCCGAAGGCACCAGCGCGACCTGATGGCGATTGGCCCAACGGACGATGGCCTGGACCTGCTCGACGGTCTTGGGCAGCACGATGGCCGTGGGCGCGGGCGGGTAGTGCTGGGTCCAGTCCTTGCCGTAGGCCTCCAGCGAGGCGGGGTCGGTGAGGACCTTGCCAGGGTCTACCAGGGTCTTCAGCTCATCAATTACCGCGTGGTCGGTCATCGGCAGAACTCTCGAACGATTCATGGTCACCCTGAGCACTCTTCACCTGTCGGGATAAGCTCAGACGGTGTCGCGTATGCTAGCATAGCGCCCCCGCCGATCGTGCTAAGGCCCGTCCAAAGCCCGTCGCCGCGCCGCTTTGCCCCTCTTCGCCATTTTTTCTCCGGGATACAGGTTTACGCAGATGAGCAAGACTTCTCTCGACAAGAGCAAGATCAGGTTCCTTCTTCTCGAAGGTGTCCATCAGAACGCCGTGGACACCTTGAAAGCTGCTGGCTACACCAACATCGAGTACCTCACGGGCTCGCTGCCGGATGCCGAACTGAAGGAAAAGATCGCCGATGCCCACTTCATCGGCATCCGCTCGCGCACCCAGCTGACCGAAGAGGTCTTCGACTGTGCGAAGAAACTGGTCGCGGTCGGTTGCTTCTGCATCGGCACCAACCAGGTCGACCTGGGCGCGGCGCGCGAGCGCGGCATCGCGGTATTCAACGCGCCGTACTCCAACACCCGTTCGGTGGCCGAACTGGTGCTGGCCGAAGCCATCCTGCTGCTGCGCGGCATCCCCGAGAAGAATGCCTCCTGCCACCGTGGCGGCTGGATCAAGAGCGCGGCCAACTCCTTCGAGATCCGTGGCAAGAAGCTGGGCATCGTCGGCTACGGCTCGATCGGCACCCAGTTGTCGGTCCTGGCCGAGAGCGTGGGCATGCAGGTGTATTTCTACGACCCGCTGACCAAATTGCCGCTGGGCAACGCCACCCAGGTCACCAGCCTGAACGAATTGCTCGGCCTGGCCGACATCGTCTCGCTGCACGTGCCTGAGCTGCCCTCCACCCAGTGGATGATCGGCGAGAAAGAAATTCGCGCGATGAAGAAGGGCTCGATCCTGATCAACGCCGCGCGCGGCACCGTGGTCGAGCTCGACCACCTGGCCAACGCGATCAAGGACAAGCACCTGATCGGCGCCGCCATCGACGTCTTCCCGGTGGAGCCGCGCTCCAACGACGAAGAATTCGAAAGCCCGCTGCGTGGCCTGGACAACGTGATCCTGACCCCGCACATCGGCGGCTCCACCGCCGAGGCGCAGGCCAACATCGGCCTGGAAGTGGCCGAGAAGCTGGTCAAGTACAGCGACAACGGCACCTCGGTGTCCTCGGTCAACTTCCCTGAAGTGGCCCTGCCGGCGCACCCGGGCAAGCACCGTCTGCTGCACATCCACGAGAACATTCCGGGCGTGCTCAGCGAGATCAACAAGGTGTTCGCCGAAAACGGTATCAACATCTCCGGCCAGTTCCTGCAGACCGACGAGAAAGTCGGCTATGTGGTGATCGACGTCGACGCCGAGTACTCGGACCTGGCGCAAGAGAAGCTGCAACAGGTCAAAGGCACCATCCGCTCGCGCGTACTGTTCTGATCGACAGGACCGGTCCGGGAAACCGGACCGGTCGCAAACAGGCTGCGCACTCGCCTACCGCCTGTTCAGAAATATCCCTACTGAAAAATTCCCCGCCTGCCTCAAACATACGCCCGATATCGGGGTCATAGGCAGCGTTCGACCCTGGCCGACCCAAAAGCCTTGGCGAGCTGACTTCATCTGCCGAGAATCAGAAGGGAATTCCATGCGTTTGACCACTGGCCTGCTGCTGGCAGCCCTCATCAGCCCACTGGCCCAGGCCGAGCTGATCGACGAAATCAACGACCGGGGCGAGTTGCGCATCGCCGTGCAGACCGACAACGCCCCTTACGCGTTCAAGAAAGACGAGCAGTTGACCGGCTTCGATATCGAGTTCGGCCAGGAACTGGCGCGTGAACTCGACGTGCGCGCGCAGTTCGTCGAAGCGCCGGCCGACGAGGTGCTGCCCGGCGTGCAAAGCGGCATGTACGATATCGCCCTGACACCGGTAGCAAGTCAGTCCGCCAGCCAAGGCGCGCTCGACCTGAGTCAGCCGTTCGCCGAAAAGACCTTGGTCATCCCCTTCCAGAAAGACAACCCTGCGTTCCAGAGCGCGTTGAACAATGCATTGCAGCGGCTCGAGGACAGCGGACGAACCGCCGAGCTGGAACACAAGTGGCTCGACCCCGAGACGAAGGCCGAGACGGCGCCGTCCGTCACTCCAGCGCCTGCCGAGCCTCCTCCAGCTCCAGCTCACTGAACACCCGCACGCCCTCACGGCGCAACAGCGCAGCCACCACCCCTTCGCCCGGCACCTTCACACCGCTGAAGGTGCCATCGTAGGTCAGTTGGTTGCCGCAGGACGGGCTGCCGGACTTGAGCACCGCTACCCTGATCGCATGCCGTCGCACCAGCGCCAGCGCCTGTTGGGCGCCGCCGAGAAACGCCGCGCTGACATCCTCGCCGCTGACCGTGATCACCTGGGTCTGCCCGTCGAGCACCTGGCCACCTTGCCCCCCGCGAATCTCCGCCGCCGGCCGTGGCGTGGGCAGCCCGCCAGCCACTTCCGGACACAGCGGCACCACCCGGCCTTCGGCCTGCCAGCGCCTGAGCACCTGCGGATGGCCACTGGCGCGCCCGTCGTAGCGCACCGGCTGGCCCAGCAGGCAGGCGCTGACCAGGACCTTCGGCAAATCAGAACGGATCATTGCCACGCCGCCTGAACCAGCCGGTCAGCGACAGGCGTTCGCGCGTCGCTGGCAGCACTTCGTGGGGTATATCGCCGGACAGGAACACCACCAGGCTGCCCGCTTGCGGCTGCACGTCACGCTCGACGCCATCGGCGAGGAACATGCGCAACTGCCCGCCCTCGGTCGGTTGCCAGTCGTGGTTGAGGTAGAGCACCGCCGAGACCATGCGCCGATCGTCGTCGCGAAAGCGGTCCAGGTGCTTGAGGTAGAACGCCCCGGGCGGATACAGGGCGAAATGGCACTCGAAATCCTCGAGCCCGAGGAACAGGCCGCGATTGATGGCCAGGCGCAGGGTGTCCATCAGTTCCAGGTAGCGGTCGCACGGCTCGGCCTGGCCGGGATCGATCCACTGGATCTGGTCGCCGCGAATCGCTTCGCGCACTTCCTGGCTCGCGCCCCTGCCGACGCCGGCGGGATTGAGCTCGCCCTCGGCATGACGGCGACGGCATTCGGCCGCCAGCGCACGGGCCAGCGCGTCGGGCAGGAAAAGCGGCTGTTGCGACCAGCCACGGGTGGCCAGGTCGTCGACCACGGCCGACAGCAGGGGATGTTCAAGGGGATTAGGCATGGCGCGCATCATATCCATTCGCCCCGAGCGCGCACAGCGCCGCTTGGCCGAGAAGCGCGCGGATATCTCGACAAGGCCTGCCGCCCCACGGACAATGGCGACCTGCCGACAGGAGTCCTGAATGCGCCGTCTGTTTTCCCTGCTTCTGCTGATGATCTGCACCATGCCTGTCTGGGCAGACAGCCTCGACCAGTTGTACAAGGCCGCGGGTTGGCCTGAGCAACGCGCCCATTTCAACGACGCCCTCGGCGCCGCCCAGTTGCGCTACCGCAACAGCCTGCCTCCAGCGCTGTTCCAGGCCCTGGTCAACAACAGCAATCAGCGCTTCCAGGCCCAGGCCATGGACACCCGCGCCCAGGCCCAACTGCGCGCCAAGCTGAAGAACCCGGCGCCCGCGCTGGCGTTCTTCCAGTCCTCGGTCGGGCGCAAGGTGGTCGCCGCCGAGTTGCTGGCCACCCGCAAGGATCAGTTGGCCAAGAACGCCAAGGGCCTGCCCAGGATCGAAGCCAGCGACAACCGCCTGCTGGCCATCGGTCACCTGGCCCAGGCGCTTCCGGCCCGCGAAGCCGGCGCGGAAGTGAGCCTGGCCATCGCCGGGGTCGCCGCCGACAGCCTCAGCTCGATGATTCCCGGCCTGCTCGGCAACGGTCAGGCGCAAGGTTTGCTCGACAGCCAGCGCCAGCGCCTGATGAACGAAATCGGCGAAGACCTCAACAACACGCTGCTGTATGTCTACCGCGACCTGAGCGACGACGAGCTGGAGCGCTTCGTCGAATTCGCCGAGTCGGCGCCAGGCAAGGCCTACTATCAAGCCGCCCTGGCCGCCGTGCGCGCGGGCCTGGCCGTGGGGCAGAGCAGCGCCGAGCTCAACTGAGCAGGCGCTGGTCGAGAAAGGCGAAGTAGCACTGGCGGATGTCCGGCAGCTCATTGGCCAGGTGATGCCGAGCCTGGGGCAGCAGCAGGATGTCCGGTTCGTCGAACTTGTCCTTGAGCACCTTGAGGTTGTACGGCCAGTCCACCGTGCCGTCGGCCTCGCCCTGCACGACCAGCAGCCGACGCCCACTGTGCGGCGCCGCCTCGATGCGCCGGACCCAGGCCATCAAGGCGCCGACCCACGCCGTGGGCAAACGCCGGGGCTGTAGCGGGTCGTCCTGCAGGAAGGCGAGAAACGCCGGATCGTTGGTGTTGGCGGTGAAGCGCCGCTCGATGCCATCGACGAAATGACGCAGCACCCGGTAACTCAACTTCGACCAGCCCCAGGCCCGTGGCCGCACCAAGGGTGCCAGCAGAATCACCTGGCCGTCGGCCGGGCTCTGCTCGGCGCAATGCAGCAGGTGATCGATCACGATGGCGCCGCCAGTGCTCTGTCCACAGAGATGCCAAGGCCGCGGCAGGTCGAGCAGACGCGCCTGCTCGAACAGCGCGTGGAGCACCTGCTGATACACAGCGAAGTCGGCGATGCTGGCGCGTGCGCCGCTGGACAGGCCGTGCCCGGGCAGGTCGCAGGCGATCACTGCGAAGCCTTGGCCCAGCGCCCAGTCGATCACGTGGCGGTACAGGCCCATGTGGTCGTAGTAGCCATGCAGCAGGAACAGCGTCGCCACCGGCGCCTGCGGCACCCACACCTGCCCTGCCAGGTCGAAGCCCGCCACGCTGAAGCCGCCCAGCCATGACATCACCGGCAGGTCGAGTCCGTAGAAGCGCTGGTAGTCCTGGGCCTGCGGCGACAGCGGCGGGCGAGTGGCCAAGGGGGCGAAGCTGGCGCGCAGCAGGTCGGGGTGAAAGGTCGGCAGCATCGAAAAGTCCGCAGTCGCGCAAGTATTGATCTGCGATATTCAGCTCTGCGTCCGGCCATGGCAAGCTGACGACTTCGTCCGGTGCTCGATCCAGAGTGCCGCCGCCCCATCGCGGACACTCCATGAAGACCCTCAGTACCCTGCTTGCCGCCCTGCTCTGCGCCGCCGCCCTGTGGTGGGCCTACGACAGCTTCCAGTCTCGCTACCTGCGCACCTTCGACGATTCCGCCACGCTGTTCGAGGGCGGCACACTGCGCCTGCCGGCCGGGCTCGCCGGGCCGGGAGCGATCCGGGTGGTGCACTTCTGGGACCCGGCCTGCCCGTGCAACGTCGGTAACCAGCAGCACCTGGCCGAGCTGGTCGAGCACTTCGCGCCCCAGGGCGTGACCTTCCATGTGCTGCGCAAGCCCGGCAGCCATGGCCAGCTTCCGGCCAACCTCGACGCCCTGCAACCCCTGGCCGAGCTGCCCGGCAGCGAACAGCTTCCCGCCTCGCCTGCCGTGGCCATCTGGGACCGCGAAGGCCGGCTCGCCTACTTCGGCCCCTACAGTGCAGGGGCGGTGTGCAATTCGAGCAACAGCTTCATCGAACCGGTACTGCGCGCGCTGCTGCAAGGCCGCCATGTCGATGCCTCCAACGCCCTGGCCAGCGGCTGCTACTGCCCCTGGCGGTCCTGATCAATCACGCACCCGCGCCGGATTACCCACCACCACCGCGCCGGCCGGCACATCGCGGGTGACCACACTACCGGCGCCGACCACGGCGTCGTCGCCGATGGTGACGCCCGGCAGGATGATCGCCCCACCGCCGATCCACACGTTGTTGCCGATCGTCACCGGCCGCCCGCTTTCCAGGCCCGTGCGGCGCATGGCCGGATCCAGCGGATGGTCAGCGGTATAGATCTGCACCGAGGGCGCGATCTGGCAGTCGTCGCCGATGCGCACCGGCAGCACGTCGAGAATCACCACGCTGAAGTTGATGAACGTGTTGCTGCCCACGCTGATGTTGTAGCCGTAGTCGCAATAGAACGGCGGGCGGATCACCACGCCCTCGCCGACCTCGGCGAAATGCGCTTGCAGCAAGGCATGGCGCGCCTCCTTGGGCAGCAAGGCGCTTTCGCTGTAGCGCTGCATCCAGCGCTTGTTGGCCATCTGCTCGGCCTGAAGCTCGGGACAGCCAGCGTGATAGAGCTGCCCGGCCAGCATCTTCTGTTTTTCGCTCAGGGACATGGAAACTCCTGCAGGGGTCTGTTCTTCGAGGCGCCTTTGCGCTGATCATCTGACCTCGCACACCGCGCAAAATCACAGGGAGTCCCATGAAACGTCGTCTGATGCTGCTGACGGTGGTCGTGGCCAGCGCCGCGGGTGCCGGCTACTGGTACGTGCACGCCAAGCTGCCACAACGTGCCGGCGAAGCGACCGTGCCCGGCCTGAGCGCACCGGTGGCCGTGCGCTACGACGGACGCGGCGTGCCGCACCTGCAGGCCGCCAACGAAACCGACCTGTATCGCGCCCTAGGCTACGTACACGCCCAGGACCGACTGTTCCAGATGGAGCTGATACGGCGCCTGGCCCGTGGCGAGCTGGCCGAGGTGCTGGGCAGCAAGCTGGTGCCCACCGACACGCTGTTTCGCAGCCTGCGCATTCGCGAGCAGGCGGCCCGCATGGCCGCACGCGCAGACCCTCAATCGCGGTCCTGGCAGGCGTTGCAGGCTTACCTCGACGGTGTGAACAGCTGGCAAAGCAGCCATCCGCGGCCAGTGGAGTTCGACCTGCTGGGCATCGCCGAACGCCCCTTCACCGCCGAAGACACCCTGAGCGTCGCCGGCTACCTGGCCTACAGCTTCGCCGCCGCATTCCGCACCGAACCGGCATTGACCTACATCCGCGACCAACTCGGCCCCGACTACCTGAAGATCTTCGACCTCGACTGGCATCCGGACGGCGCGCTGCGCCCGGCCCTGGCCGCCAGCGACTGGCGCAGCCTGGAAAACCTGGCGCGGCTGAGCCACGAAGCATTGGGCGATGCGGGTGTGGCCCAGTTCGAAGGCAGCAACGCCTGGGCCGTGGCCGGCAGCCGCACGCGCAGCGGCCGAGCGCTGTTGGCCGGCGATCCGCACATTGGCTTCGCGGTGCCGGCGGTGTGGTACGAGGCCGAACTGTCGGCCCCCGGCTTCAACCTGTACGGTCACTTCCAGGCGCTGAACCCGTTCGCCCTGCTGGGGCACAACCGCGACTTCGGCTGGAGCCTGACCATGTTCCAGAACGACGACGTCGACCTGATCGCCGAAAAGACCCATCCGGACGACGCCAATCAGGTGCTGGTCGACGGCCAGTGGCACAGACTCGAACGCACCGAGCAGCAGATCGCGGTCAAGGGCGAGGCGCCGGTGAGCATCACCCTGCGCCGCTCGCCCCACGGCCCTATCGTCAACGACGTGCTCGGCGACACCGCTGGCGCTACGCCGGTCGCCCTGTGGTGGGCCTTCCTGGAGACCGATAATCCGATTCTGGAGGCCTTCTACCAGATCAATCGCGCCGACAGCCTGGACAAGATGCGCGCCGCCGCCGCGCAGATCCACGCACCGGGCTTGAACCTGGTGTGGGCCAACGCCGCGGGCGACATCGGCTGGTGGGCAGCCGCGCAATTGCCGATCCGTCCACAGGGCGTCAATCCCACGTTCATCCTCGACGGCAGCAGCGCCCAGGCCGACAAGCTTGGCTTCTATCCCTTCAGCGCCAACCCCCAGCAAGAGAATCCGGCCAGCGGCTACATCGTCTCGGCCAACTATCAACCCCCGGCGGCGATGCCCATTCCCGGCTACTACAACCTGCCAGACCGTGGTCGACAACTGGAGCGCCAACTGTCCGCTGCGCACGTCAAATGGGACCTGGACAACAGCCAGGCCCTGCAGCTCGATACGCGTACCGACTACGGCCCACGCACTCTCGCGCCGCTGCTGAATACCCTGCGGCAGGTGGCCGAAGGCGTCGAGCAGCAGGAGTTGGTCGAGCAACTGGCCGCTTGGGGTGGCGACTATCCGCTGGAGTCCACCAGCGCCACGCTGTTCAACCAGTTCCTCTACGAGCTGGCCTACGCTGCGCTGCACGACGAACTGGGCGATACCTGGTTCCAGGCATTGATCAACACCCGCGCCATCGATGCCGCGCTACCACGCCTGGCCGCCGAGGTGGACTCGCCCTGGTGGACGCTGCGCGGTAGCCCGCAACCCACCGACCGCACCGCCATCGTACGCCTGGCCTGGCAGCGCAGCCTGGCGCATCTGCGCGAGCTGTACGGCGACGATCCGGGCCTCTGGCAATGGGGCAAGGCCCACACCCTCAGCCACAATCACCCGCTGGGGCAGCAGAAGCCGTTGAACCTGCTGTTGAACGTCGGCCCCTTCGCCGCGCCCGGCAGCCATGAAGTGCCGAACAACCTCTCGGCGAAGATCGGCCCGGCGCCCTGGCCAGTGAACTACGGGCCTTCGACCCGGCGCCTGATCGACTTCGCCGACCCGGCCCAGGCCCTGACCATCAACCCCGTGGGCCAGAGCGGCGTGCCGTTCGACCGGCACTACGCCGACCAGGCCGAGGATTACGTGCAAGGGCGCTACCGCAAGGTGCAGATGGGCGTGATCCCGGCGCAGAGCACCTTGCGCCTGGTGCCGGCGCGCTAGGGGCTTGAATGGGCGATCAGCCCTGCCACTTGCCGCCTTCGACGATCACGCTTTCAGGTGGGGTATCGTCGCTCAGCTCCTTGCGCACGTACTGGTCATAGAGCTTGAGCAGGAATTTCTCCTCGCCGAGCCTGGCCAGCTCGGCATTGACCCAGTCGCGCAGCTCGGTGTTGCCCTTCTTCACCGCCGGCGCGATGGGCGCTTCCTCGCCCAGCAATTGCGGCAACACGCGATAGCCGGGGTTCTGCTTGGCCCAGCTGAACAGGATCAGGTTGTCCTGGGCATAGGCATCGCCGCGCCCATTGGCCAAGGCCTGCAGCGATTCGCTGTTTTTCTCGAACTTGAGCAGCTTCCAGTCGGGGTGGTTTTTGCTCAGCCAGATATCGGCAGTGGTACCGGTGGTGACGATGATGGTCTTGTCCGCCAGGTCGTCGAGGGCCTTTACCGGGCTGCCGTCGGCGACGATGGCCTGCACCGCCACCCGCAGGTTGGGGTTGGTGAAATCCACCGCTTCCTTGCGCTCCGGGGTGACGGTCATGTTGGCCAGGATCAGGTCGACTTTATCGCTCTGCAGAAATGGAATGCGGCTAGCTGGCTCCACGGCCACGAACTCGACCTTGTTCTCGTCACCGAGCAGGTCCTTGGCGAAGCGGCGGCCGATGTCGGTATCGAAGCCCACATAGCGGCCTTTTTCATCGACGAAGCCGAACGGCGGCTTGTCGGTGAAGACCCCGACGATCAGCTTGTCGCGGGCCTTGATGGTGTCCAGGTAGCTGGCCGAGGCAGCGGGTTTGGCTGGCGCCGAGGAATCGGTCGGCTTGTCGCAGCCGGCCAGCAGCGCCAGGCCGAACAGCGGTGCCAGCAGCTTGGTGAGGTGGGCAGTTTTCATGACAGCTCCTTGTGCGTTGTCTTCGGCAGGCTTTCGACGAAGGAGAACTTGTCCAGGAACTGCTGCGCGCGTGCGGTTTGCGGTCGACTGAAAAAACTCTCGGGGTCGTTCTGTTCAAGGATCCTGCCGGCCTCCATGAACAGGATGCGATCGGCCACCGCGCGGGCGAAGGCCATTTCGTGGGTGACGATGAGTAGGGTCATGCCGTCGCGGGCCAGGCCCTGGATCACTTGCAGCACTTCCTTGACCATTTCCGGGTCGAGGGCAGCGGTGACCTCGTCGAACAGCATCACCTGGGGATTCATGCACAGCGCGCGAACGATGGCGATGCGCTGCTGCTGGCCGCCTGAGAGCTGGCGCGCGAAGGCATCGCGCTTGTCCAGCAAGCCGACCCGCGCCAGCAGCGTCTCGGCCTGGGCCTGGGCTTCGGCGCGCGGACGTTTCTGCACCTTGAGCGGGCCGAGCAACAGGTTGTCGATCACGCTCATGTGACCGAACAGGTGGTAACTCTGAAACACCATGCCGACCCGCTGACGCACTTGGCGCCAGTCGGTGCCGGGCTGCAACAACTCCTTCCCGTCCAGGCGCAAACTGCCACTGTGCGCAGCTTCAAGACCATTCAGGCAACGCAGCAGCGTGCTTTTGCCGCAGCCGCTGGGGCCGAGAATCACCACCACTTCGCCGGCCTGAACCTGCAGGTCGATGTCCTTGAGCACCTGGTGCTCGCCGAAAAACTTGTTGAAACCCTGGAATTCGATCAATGCATTCATGAATGTGCCCAGCGGCGCTCCAGCGCGCGCGAGGCGGCCGAAAGCGGATAGCAGACGAAGAAGAAGAACAGGAACAGAGCGCCGTAGATCAATACCGATTCGTAAGTGCGCTCGATGATCTGCTGGCCGGCCTTGATCACCTCGACCACGCCGATCAGCACGGCCAGCGAACTGGTCTTGACGATGCGGGTGTAGAGGTTGATGGTCGGCGGCGTCATGCGCTTGAGCGCCTGGGGCAGCAACACGTAGCCATACAGCTGCAGCCCGGACAGGCCGATCGACAGCCCTGCCTCACGCTGTCCGCGCGGCAGCGAGGTAAGCGCACCGCGCACCACCTCGCCGATCTCGCTGGCGCCCCACAGTCCCAGCACCAGCACGGCGCACCAGAAGCTGGGAATGCTTACGGAAAAGACGATCGGCAGACCGAAGAACACCAGGTACAGCCAGACCAGTACCGGAATGGCGCGAAACAGCTCCAGGTAGACCTGCAGGGCGATGTTCAGCGTACGTCTACCGAGCGTGGCCAGCACGCCATACAACACCCCGCCCACGGTCGCGAAAACGATGCCCAGCCCCGAGATGGCCAAGGTCTGCGCCGCGCCCCTGGTCAGTTGCGGCAAGGACACCAGCAACAGCTCAATTGCCGAACTGGCCATGTTGCAGCCTCCTTTCCAGTGCCCGTAGCAGCAGCGACAGGGGCAGGAACAGCAGCACGCACAGCAGCGTCAGCACCGTGAGCATCTCGTAGGTCTTGTAGTACAAAGCGATGTAGTTCTTGGTGGTGTAGAGGATTTCCGGCACCGCCACCGCCGACACCACAGTGGTCTCCTTGAGCAGGAAGATGAAGTTGGCGAACAGTGCCGGCAGGCTGAGAATGCTGGCCTGGGGCAGGATCACATGGCGCAGCAACTGGCCCTCGGACAGGCCGATGGCGCGCCCGGATTCCAGTTGCGCACGCGGCACCGCTTCGACGCCGGCACGCAGCACCTCGGTGAGGTAAGCGCCGCCCATGAAGGTCAGGGTGATGATCGCCGCCGCGAAACCGGAAACCTTCAGGCCCAGGCTCGGCAGTGCGAAGTAGACGAAGAACAGTTGGATGAGCAACGGCGTGTTGCGAGCCAATTCCACGTAGCCCTTGACCATGCGCCACAGGTAGGGCGTGCGCAGCACCAGAAGTGCGGCGTTGAACAGGGCCACCAGCAGCGACGTGGCGATGGCGATCAACCCGACCTGAAGGGTCACGCCGACGGCGCTGACGAAAGCGGGCAAGGTGCTGAGCAAGAAGGCGGTATCGAACGTCATGGACGACGTCTCGGTGCAGGTTCTACGGGGTACGACATGGCGAACATTCCCTGTGCGGCGCGAGGTTCGCTCAGCGGCGCGGGTCATCGTGGAGGGCGCCGGTGGGCACCATGGGTAGACTCTAAAGGCATAAGAAATTTTCTCTAAATACCTTTATTGCATATTGATATCACCCACTTACCGGCTTGGAAATTTCATCTGCCCTCTCCGGATCTTTCCTCGTCCCAAGCCCTCAAACAGCTCCCGGACGACAGGCACTTCGGCCTTGAGCGATGACCCCATGCCCCACACCACTCCCCCTGCCACCCCTGAACAACTGCAATGGCTGCTGGCCCTGTACAAGGCGCTGAACGGCGCGCGCTGAGTGTCACCCGCCCTGTCTTTCCACAAACGAAAACGCCGACGCAAAAGCGTCGGCGTTTTCCGGTGGAGCGCTGAAGCGGCGAATCAGAACGCTGGCAGCACCGCGCCTTGGTACTTCTTCTCGATGAAGGCTTTCACTTCCGGGCTGGTCAGGGCCTTGGCCAGCTTCTGCATGGCATCGCTGTCCTTGTTGTCAGGACGGGCGACCAGGAAGTTGACGTAAGGCGAGTCGCTGCCCTCGATCACCAGGGCGTCCTTGGCCGGATTCAAGCCCGCTTCCAGCGCATAGTTGGTGTTGATCATGTCCAGGTCGACCTGATCCAGCACACGCGGCAGCATGGCCGATTCGAGCTCGCGGAACTTGAGCTTCTTCGGGTTCTGGGCAATGTCCTTCGGTGTGGCCAGGGCGTTGCTCGGGTCTTTCAGGGTGATCAGCCCGGCCTTCTGCAGCAGCAGCAAAGCGCGGCCACTGTTGCTGCCCTCGTTGGGGATGGCGACGGTGGCGCCGTCTTTCAGCTCGGAGAGGCTCTTGACCTTTTTCGAGTAACCGCCGAAGGGCTCGACGTGCACACCGACCACGGTTTCCAGATGGGTGCCTTTGCCTTCGTTGAAGTTCTTCAGGTACGGCAGGGTCTGGAAGTAGTTGGCATCCAGGCGCTTCTGGTCCACCTGTACGTTCGGCTGCACATAGTCGGTGAAGACCTTGATCTCCAGATCCACCCCTTCCTTGGCCAGGGTCGGCTTGATCAGCTCGAGGATTTCGGCGTGGGGCACGGGCGTGGCCGCCACCACCAGTTTCTCGGCCGCCTGGGACAGGCCGGACAGGGACAGCGCAGCGGCGAACGCCGTGGTCAGCAGGGTCTTCTTCATGGTGATCCTTGTTCTTGAGCCTAGGCCATCGACGATGGCGAATTCAGGTGCCGCACCGCAAGCGGCGGGCGTGGGGCGGACAATACCGGTAATTTTTATGCCCTAACAATATCTTTTAATTCAATGCTTATTCCAAAAACAAAAAGCCATCATGGCTTTCGCTTCTGAGCACTCTGAATCCCCTCTAGCCCGCGCCAGGCTTGAGCTCGGTCAGATATTTCTGCAGCAGTGCACGCAATGCGGCGAGCGTCTGCGGCTCGCGGCTGCGGCCCAACTGGGACAGCCGCGTCTCCAGGCTGGCCAGAGGCGAACGGTCCGGCAGGTCCAGGTGCTGCGGCAGGATTTCCTCACCCTCGGCCTGCAGCAAGGCGAAGTGAATGACGTTCTCCAGCTCGCGGGTATTGCCCGGCCAACTGTGCGCCTCCAGCGCCTGCTGCGCGGCCTCGCTGATCAGCGCTACGCCCCGCTCCAGGCGGGCGCTGTAGATACCGACGAAATACTCGGCCAACGGCAGGATGTCACCGACCCGATCGCGCAGCGGCGGCAGCTCGAGCTCACCTTCGTGCAGGTAGAGGTACAGCCGTTCATTGAAGCGCCCGGCGCGTACCGCTTGGGCCAGGTCGATGCTGGAGGCGGCGACCAGGCGCACGTCCACCGCCTGCGGCTGCTGCGCGCCGACCCGCGTCACCTCGCGATTCTCCAAGGCGGCCAGCAGCTTGCCCTGGATCGTCAGTGGCAAATCGCCGATCTCGTCCAGGTACAAGGTGCCGCCGTTGGCCGAGCCGAACCAGCCGGCACGGCTGCTGGCGCTGCCGCCATGAATGCCGGCGCTGTAGCCGAACAGCTCGGCGTCGGCGTAGGTGTGGCTGATGCCTGCGCAGTTGACCGAAACGAACAGCCCGGCACGGTCGCTGGCGCGGTGAATCTGCCGCGCCAACAACTCCTTGCCGGTGCCGGTCTCACCGCGGATCAACACCGGCAGCGGCTGCGGCGCCAGGCGCTCCAGCGCCTCACGCAGCTGCTGCGAGCGCGGATCGACGAACACCAGCGCCTTGGCGCGGATGCTCAGTGGGCTCTTGTCCAGCTCGGGAAAGGTCAGCAACGGCTGGCCAAAAGGGTGATTGAAACTCATGGCAGACTCCCGCCCCGCAGCGCGCGGTGCAACGGTGAAAAGCGTGTTCAGGCGCGACGCAGGGCCTGCTGGTCGATACGCCCTTGCAGCCGGAAAAGATAGGCGAAGCCCTGCTCCCAGCGTTCGTGGCCGGACTTGACGTTGATGTGCCCGGCATTGCTCAGCAGCCCGACCTCCGCGCCCCAGGCGCTGGCCAAGGCGAGTGCGCGCGGCACACTCACGGCCGGGTCGTTGTCCGAGCTGACCACCTGGCTGGGGAACGGCAACGGCTGCGTGGAAATGGGTGCGAAATTGCGCAACGCCGCCGCGCAGGTCGGCCGCTCCACATCCGCCGGTGCGACCAGCAGGGCGCCGTGGACCTGACGTAGCGCGCTCGGGCTGGCCTGCGCCGCCCAATGGGCCACGGTGATGCAACCCAGGCTGTGGGCGATCAGGATCACCGGCGAACGCTCGGCGACGATGGCCTGGTCGAGCGCCGCCACCCAATCGCCGCGCTGCGGCGTCAGCCAATCCAGTTGCTCGACCCTGACGCTGTTGGGCAGGCTGCGCTGCCAATGGCTCTGCCAGTGATTGTCTGGCGATCCTTGCCAGCCCGGCACAATCAGGTAACGAATGGATGCACTGCGCATGGGGTCGCCTCCTTGGAACTGGGGTGTCTTGGAGCACCAGTATAAGGAGACAGTTATATTCTCAAAGGAATAAGAAGCTATTTATTAATAACCAAAATCATTATTCACCTACAGCACGACCCGCAGACACTGCCCCGCGTGATACAGCGAGAAGCCTGATTCGTAGAACAGCGTACGCAACGACGGCACGCTGACCGGCTTCATCGGCGAGAAGGGAATGGGCAGGTGTTGGTGGTCGCCCTTGAGCAGAAACTCGGCGAAGGCGCGCCCGATCACCGTGCCCGTGGTGTTGCCCCGGCCGTTGTAGCCGGTCACCGCTACCAGACCAGGCGCCGGCTCGAATAGGCGCATCAGGTGATCGGGAGTGAAGTCGATGCAGCCGGTCCAGTGCATCTCCCACGGCACCTGGCCCAGTTCCGGGAAGTAGTGACGCTGGATGCGGTCGGCCCAGCGGCGCACGAACCAGGCCGGCTTGTTGTCGACCCGCCCGAGGCTGCCGAGCAGCAGGCGGCCCTGGTCGTCGCGACGGATGCTGCTGAGCACGGTGCGGGTGTCCCACGAACCCTGACCGTGGGGCAGGATCTGGTCCGCCGCCGCCCCCTGCAGCGGTTTCGAAGCGATCTGGTAGTAGTAGCCGCGAAAGAACTGCTTGCGCAGCACGTTCCAGTCGCCTTCGGTGTAGGCGCCGGTCGAGATCACCACCTGCTGCGCCCGCACGCTACCGCCGGCAGTCGTCACCTGCCAGCCGTCGCCGTCACGCACCAGCGCCTGCACCGGCGACTGCTGCAACAGCACGCCGCCCAGCCGCTGCACGGCGTCGGCCAGCCCTTGGGTGTAGGCCGTGGGATTGAGAGTGCCGGCGCGGCGGTCGAGCAGCGCGGCGGCAATCTGCTCGGTGCCGCAGTATTCGCGGCAGGCGGCGCCGGTCAGCAGTTGCACATCGGCGCCGCGTCGCTGCCATTGCGCCTGGCGCGCCTGCAGATCGGCAATGCCGGCCGCGTTGTGCGCCATGTGCAGGGTGCCCTGGTGCCGGGCCTGGCACTCGATGCCCAGGCGCTGGATCAGGGCGAAGACCTCGGCCGGCGCCTGGCCGAGCACCTGGTTCAGCCGCCCGCCACGTTCGGCCCCCAGGGTCGCCTCGACATCGTCGGGACGAATCCACGTGCCCGCGTTGACCAGGCCGACATTGCGCCCGGAGCCGCCACGCCCGACTTCGTGCGCTTCCAGCACCACCACCGAACGGCCTTGCTCGAGCACGTGCAACGCCGCTGACAACCCGGTGATGCCAGCGCCGATCACGCAGACATCGGCCCGCCGCTCGCCGGCCAGAGGCTGGACGGCGACGCTTGGCCGGGTGATCGTTTCCCACAGACAGGCTTGACGCAGATCGGACATGGCCCGGCTCCTGCAATGTTGTTCTTGTCGTAGCCTTGCAGGGGCGCGGACCGACGCCGGGCCCCGTATTCAGATCGCTCAGTCGAAGACGATGCCCTGCGCCAGCGGCAACTCGCGGGAGTAGTTCACGGTGTTGGTCTGCCGGCGCATGTAGCCTTTCCAGGCATCCGAGCCGGACTCGCGTCCACCACCGGTTTCCTTCTCACCGCCGAAGGCGCCGCCAATCTCGGCGCCGCTGGTGCCGATGTTGACATTGGCGATGCCGCAATCGCTGCCGGAGGCGCTCTGGAAGCGCTCGGCCTCGCGCACGTCGGTGGTGAAGATGCACGACGACAGGCCCTGCGGCACGGCGTTGTTCAGGTGCAAGGCCTGGTCGAAATCGTCGTAGGCCAGCACGTAGAGAATCGGCGCGAAGGTTTCGTGACGCACCACCGCGCTCTGGGTCGGCATCTCGACGATGGCCGGCGCCACGTAGTAGGCATTCGGATAGCGCTCGGCCAGTTGCCGCTCGCCGCCGAACACGGCACCCCCCTCGTCACGGGCCTGGACCAACGCGCCCTGCATGGCGTCGAACGACTGCTGGTCGATCAGCGGACCGACCAGATTGTCCTGGCGGGGATCACCGATACGCACCTTGGCGTAAGCGGCCTTGAGGCGAGTGAGCACTTCGTCCTTGATCGAACGGTGGACGATCAGCCGGCGCAGGGTGGTGCAGCGTTGACCTGCGGTGCCCACGGCAGAGAACAGGATGCCGCGTACGGCCAGGTCCAGGTCGGCGCTGGGGGCGAGGATCATGGCATTGTTGCCACCGAGTTCCAGGATGCAGCGGCCGAAGCGCGCGGCCACCCGTGGCGCCACTTCGCGGCCCATGCGGGTGCTGCCCGTGGCGCTGATCAACGCGACACGCGGGTCGTCGACCAGGGCCTCGCCGGCTTCACGGGCGCCGATCACCAGTTGGCTCAGTCCCTGGGGCGCATCGGCGAAGGCGTCCAGCGCCTGGCCCAGCAGCGCCTGGCAGGCCAAGGCAGTCAGCGGGGTCTTTTCCGAAGGCTTCCATACCACGGCGTTGCCCGCCACCAGCGCCAGCGTGGTGTTCCACGCCCAGACCGCCACCGGGAAGTTGAACGCGCTGATCACGCCCACCACACCCAGTGGGTGCCAGGATTCACGCATGTGGTGGCCGGGGCGCTCCGAGGCGATGGTCAGGCCGTACAGTTGACGCGACAGGCCGACGGCGAAATCGCAGATGTCGATCATCTCCTGCACTTCGCCCAAGCCTTCCTGGGTGATCTTGCCCGCCTCGATACTCACCAGTTCGCCCAATTCGGCCTTGTGCGCCCGCAGCACCTCGCCGAACAGGCGCACCAACTCGCCACGGCGCGGGGCCGGCACATCGCGCCAGCGCTCGAAGGCTTGCTGCGCACGGTCGATGCAGGCCACGGTCTGGTCCTTGCCCAGCAGTGTCACCGAAGCGATGCGGCTGCCGTCGATCGGCGTGTGGACAGGGTGTTCGCCCTGGGTGTAATCCGCAGCGGCAACGCCGAGACGCTCGAGCAATCCAGCAACCATGGTGCTTCTCCTGGAATCGTTTGGACAGTTGAAAAGTGACTGGCAATCAGTATTAATCCGATTGCTTCGCTGCCACAAATGACCTTTATTCCTCTAATCATTCCCCTCGGGAATGGTTGACTGCCTCGAGAAAACCCATGTCCAAGCGCCTGGTCCCGTCGATGACGGCCCTGCAGTGTTTCGAGGCGGCGGCTCGCCACCTGAACTTCACCCGTGCCGCGCAGGAGTTGCACCTGACCCAGAGCGCGGTGAGCAAACAGGTGGCGCAGCTCGAAGAGCTGCTGCGCCATCACCTGTTCCTGCGCATCCGCCGGCGCCTGCAGCTTACCCCGGCCGGCGCGTTGTACCTGGCCGAGGTGAACAAGATCCTCACTCAGCTGGACATGTCCAGCCGCTACGTCCTGACCTACGGCGAGCAGACCGAAGTGCTCAAGGTCGCCACCCAGCCGAGTTTCGGCGTGCGCTGGCTGATCCCCCGGCTCAAGGGCTTCGGCAAGCGCCACCCGAACATTCACCTGGACATCCGCAACGAGATGGAGCCCTTCGCCTTGCTGCAAGGCTCGGCCGACGTGGTGTTCTTCTATGGACGAGGGACTTGGCCCGGCGCGACCTGCATCGAGTTGTTCGGCGAGGAGGTGGTGCCGGTGTGCGCGCCGGAACTGATCAGTGACGGCGAGCTGAAGGGTCCGGCCGATGTGGCGGCGAGGGTGTTGCTGCAAAGCACGTCGCGGCCCGAGGCCTGGCATGAATGGTTCCTGGAACAGGGCCTGCACACCGACAACAGCTACCAGGGGCCGCGCTTCGATACCTTCTACATGGCGCTCAGTGCCGCTCAGTCGGGCTGCGGCGTCGCGCTGGTGCCGCGCTACCTGGCCAGCCGCGAATTGGCCGAAGGCAGCCTGGTGATCGCCTGGGAGCATGCGATGCAAAGCCCGGGCAAGCACTATCTGGCCTACGCCGAGCATGCGGCAGAAGTGCCCAAGGTCCGGGCACTGGTGGAGTGGATCGGCGTCGGCCAGTGAGCTTCAGGCGTGGCGGGCGTCGTGGCAGCGTTGAAAACGCGCCTCCAGGCCACGGTCGGGCATCTGGTGCGTGCGCAGGGCCTTGAGCGTCTGTTCCACATAGTCGCGCGTGGTGCCGAAGCGGCCCTTGGCATTGGCGAGGATCTGGCTGAGCAGGCTGTCGGGCAGGTTGCCGGCGTAGCACGGCAGGTGGCGCTCGAGTACGAAGCCCAGCGCCTGTACCTTGCTGCCGTCGTCCAGGCGGCAAGTCAGCCAGTGCGGACGATACGCCGGGAACGGCATCTCGCGTTGCCACAAGGCGCGCAAGGAGTCTTCCAGGCAGCGCTCTTCCAGGCGATAGGCGAAGCCGCTGCACGAGCCGCCGCGGTCGAGCCCGAACACCAGGCCTGGGCATTCCGGCGTGCCGCGGTGCTCGTGGGACCAGAGGTACAAACCGCGATGATAGCCATGCACGCGCGCGCGGCGGCGCTCCACCGAATCGCATTCCGGACGCCAGATCAGCGAGCCATAGGCGAACAGCCACACCGGCCCGCCTTCATGACGGGACATGGTCGCCTGCATCGAAAGATGCAGTTGATCGGGAGTCAGTTGCTGGCCGAAATCCAGCGAAGGGGGATAGGACACTTGCCACTTAGAACTTTCAAGTACCGACATAGGCTGCCGCCGTTGTTTCCTGTGCAAATCATGGACCAGGGGCTGTTTGAACGCAGTATGGGCAAGTGCAGATACAGTTCGGACAGAGCCCACGAACTTGCACCGCCAGCGTCCGCTGGCCGTCTGGGGCAGCGTATACGACGCGGGGTGAAGTCCATGCGCTTAACTTAAGGCAATCGCGCAGAGTATCTCAAGCCCCGAGAACACAGTTTTATGCACAATACCGACAGCCGGAGCGACGGTTATGAATAGATTAAAAGTTATTCATGCATTCAGTAATAATGGCGACCTTATAATCGACGCCTGCAACTTTGGTTATTACTGCGGACGTGTCATTGCGACACGTCCGTCGCTTCAATTGCGCGGGGCGTAGGCGAAGACGTCGGCGCGCATGCGGTGTGCATCCATGCCCGCTTCCACCAGGGCATCGAGCGTGGCATAGACCATGTTCGGCGAGCCGCTGGCATACACATGCACGCTGTTGAGGTCGGCGATGTCTTCGCGCACCGCCTCGTGCAACAGCCCGCAACGCCCCTCCCAGCCACACAGGTCGCTGACCACCTTGTGCAGGAACAGATTGGGCAGGCGCTGCCACTGCGCCCAGTGCTCGATGGCGTAGAACTCGTCCGGGCGCCGCACGCCCCAGTAAAGGTGGACCGGGTGCTCGAAGCCGTGGGCACGGCAATGCTCGATCAGGCTGTGCATCTGGCCCATGCCGGTGCCGGCGGCGATCAGCACCAACGGACCGTCGGGCAGCTCGGCCAGATGGGCATCGCCGAACGGCAGCTCGACGCGCGCCATGCCCGTGCGTTGCAACTGCTCGATCAGTTGCACGGCGCTGCGCTCGCGAGCCAGCACGTGCAGTTCCAGATCGCGTCCGGCGTGGGGCGCCGAGGCCAGGGAAAACGCGGCCTTGTCCGCACCGTCGCGCTCGATCAGCAGGTACTGCCCGGCGTGATAGCGCGGCAGCTTGCCAGCCGGCGCGCGCAGGCGCACGCGCCAGACATCGCCGCCGACCTCGACGCATTCGCTGACGCTGCAGGCCAGCGCGCGCACGGGCAGTTCACCGAGGGCCAACACCCCATCCCACAACAGCACGCAGTCTTCCAGCGGCTCGGCGATGCAGGTGAACAGCTCACCCTGATCGCGGACCTCGCCGTCCTGGCGTACCCGCCCTTCCACCAGCAATGCCGCGCACACATGGCAGTTGCCGTTGCGGCAACTGCTCGGGCACTCGTAACCCAAGCGCCGCGCTGCTTCCAGAATCCTTTCGCCCGGCTGCACGGACAGTACCGCGCCGGACGGCTGCAAGGTCACCTGCATCACTCTATATTCCCAACTGGTCCCACAGCTCATCGATGCGGCGGGTGACGGCCTCGTCCTTGACGATGACCCGGCCCCATTCGCGTGTCGTCTCGCCCGGCCACTTGTGGGTGGCATCCAGGCCCATCTTCGACCCCAGGCCCGATACCGGCGACGCGAAGTCGAGGTAGTCGATCGGCGTGTTGTCGATCATCACCGTATCACGCTTGGGATCCATGCGCGTGGTGATGGCCCAGATCACGTCGTTCCAGTCGCGGGCGTTGATGTCGTCGTCGGTGACGATAACGAACTTGGTGTACATGAACTGTCGCAGGAACGACCACACGCCCAGCATGACGCGCTTGGCGTGCCCCGGATACTGCTTCTTCATGGTCACGACGGCCATGCGGTACGAGCAGCCTTCGGGCGGCAGGTAGAAGTCGACGATCTCGGGGAACTGCTTCTGCAGGATCGGTACGAACACCTCGTTCAGCGCCACGCCGAGAATCGCCGGTTCATCCGGCGGACGGCCGGTGTAGGTGCTGTGGTAGATCGGCTTGTGCCGATGAGTGATGCGCTCGACGGTGAACACCGGGAAGCTGTCCACTTCGTTGTAGTAGCCGGTGTGGTCGCCGTATGGGCCTTCGGGGGCCATTTCGCCCGGATGGATCACGCCCTCGAGAATGATCTCGGCGGTGGCCGGCACCTGCAAGTCGTTGCCACGGCACTTGACCAGTTCGGTACGGTTGCCGCGCAGCAGGCCGGCGAAGGCGTATTCCGACAAGGTATCGGGCACCGGTGTCACCGCGCCGAGGATGGTCGCCGGGTCCGCACCCAGCGCCACGGCGACCGGGAACGGCTGGCCCGGATGCTTTTCGCACCATTCGCGGTAGTCCAGCGCACCGCCACGGTGGCTCAGCCAGCGCATGATGACCTTGTTGCGACCGATCACCTGCTGGCGGTAGATACCCAGGTTCTGCCGGTCCTTGTTCGGACCACGGGTGACGGTCAGCCCCCAGGTGATCAGCGGCGCGACGTCACCCGGCCAGCAGTGCTGGATCGGCAGTTGCGACAGGTCGACGTCTTCACCCTCGACCACCACCTCCTGGCACACCGCGTCCTTGATCACCTTCGGCGCCATGGACACGACCTTCTTGAAGATCGGCAGCTTCGACCAGGCATCCTTCAGGCCTTTCGGCGGCTCGGGCTCCTTGAGGAAGGCCAGCAACTTGCCGATCTCACGCAGCTCGCTCACCGACTCGGCGCCCATGCCCATGGCCACACGCTCGGGCGTGCCGAACAGGTTGCCGAGCACCGGCATGTCGAAGCCGGTGGGCTTTTCGAACAGCAGCGCCGGGCCCTTGGCCCGCAGCGTGCGGTCGCAGACTTCGGTCATTTCCAGAATGGGCGAGATCGGAACCTGGATGCGCTTGAGTTCGCCGCGCTGCTCCAGGCCGCGAATGAAGTCGCGTAGATCGCGATACTGCATGCGTGAGCCTCATGTTGGCCGTATCGGTCGGGGTGCAGAGTGTAACGTGTTTGGCTGAAATGAGTGGGGGCCGCTACCTGCTTCGTCGCCGGTGAAACGCCCCGTCAGGAGCAGGTTCACCGGCGATGAAGCAGGTAGCGGCCCCCACTTTTGCCGCGGTGAAACGCTTACTTGCGCTTCATCGACAGGAAGAACTCATCGTTGGTCTTGGTCTGCTTGAGCTTGTCGATGAGGAACTCGATGGCCGCCACTTCGTCCATCGGGTGCAGCAACTTGCGCAGGATCCACATGCGCTGCAGCTCGTCGTCGGCAGTCAGCAGTTCTTCGCGGCGGGTACCGGACTTGTTGATGTTGATGGCCGGGAACACACGCTTCTCGGCGATGCGACGGTCCAGCGGCAGTTCCATGTTGCCGGTACCCTTGAACTCTTCGTAGATGACCTCGTCCATCTTCGAGCCGGTCTCGACCAGCGCGGTGGCGATGATGGTCAGCGAGCCGCCTTCCTCGATGTTACGGGCGGCGCCGAAGAAGCGCTTGGGCTTTTCCAGGGCATGGGCGTCGACACCACCGGTGAGCACCTTGCCGGAGCTCGGAATCACGGTGTTGTAGGCACGGGCCAGACGGGTGATGGAGTCCAGCAGGATGACCACGTCCTTCTTGTGCTCGACCAGGCGCTTGGCCTTCTCGATGACCATTTCGGCGACCTGCACGTGGCGGGTCGGCGGCTCGTCGAAGGTCGAGGCGACCACTTCGCCGCGCACGGTGCGCTGCATCTCGGTCACTTCTTCCGGGCGCTCGTCGATCAGCAGGACGATCAGGTGGCACTCGGGATTGTTGCGGGTGATGTTGGCCGCGATGTTCTGCAACATGATGGTCTTGCCCGCTTTCGGCGGGGCGACGATCAAGCCGCGCTGACCTTTGCCGATGGGCGCGCACAGATCGATGACTCGACCGGTGAGGTCTTCGGTGGAGCCGTTACCCGCTTCCATCTTCAGGCGATGGTTGGGGAACAGCGGCGTCAGGTTTTCGAAGAGGATCTTGTTCTTCGCGTTTTCCGGACGGTCGAAGTTGATGGTATCGACCTTCAGCAGCGCGAAGTAACGCTCCCCTTCCTTCGGCGGACGGATCTTGCCGACGATGGTATCGCCGGTGCGCAGGTTGAAGCGGCGGATCTGGCTAGGCGAGACGTAGATATCGTCAGGGCCGGCCAGGTACGAGGCGTCTGCCGAACGCAGGAAACCGAATCCATCCTGGAGAATCTCCAGCACGCCGTCACCCGAGATTTCTTCGCCGCTCTTGGCGTGTTTTTTCAACAGGGCGAAAATCACGTCCTGCTTGCGCGAACGGGCCATGTTTTCGATGCCCATCTGTTCGGCCATTTCCAGCAGATCGGTAATCGGCTTTTGCTTGAGTTCTGTCAGGTTCATAAGGGGAGTGACGTAATCATGTAAGAAGGGGGGGAATTAAGCTTCTGGCTTAATGAAGCCGCGCCGCTAGATTGGCGACAGGATCGCGTACTGATTCGAATTGGGAGTGCGTCGGCGACGGCATGTAGAGGGCACTGGAGAAACAGTGCGAGGCCGAATGTAACACTTGCTTTTTTGGGCGTCTAGTGGTTTTGACGGTGGAAACCGGACCCAGGGGACGGGAGACGCGGTTCACCCAAGACTGCCACGAAGCAGCCCCGACACGCTCATGCGCACAGCATCAAGCGTCGGCGGGGCGCCTCACATCACAGGTGGGCGTCGATGAACGCGGTCAGTTGCGACTTGGACAGCGCGCCTACCTTGGTCGCTTCGACGTTGCCGTTCTTGAACAGCATCAGCGTCGGGATACCACGCACGCCGTGCTTGGCGGGTGTTTCCTGGTTATCGTCGATATTCAGCTTGGCGACGGTCAGCTTGCCTTTGTAGTCCTCGGAAACCGCGTCCAGCACCGGGGCGATCATCTTGCAGGGGCCGCACCATTCAGCCCAGTAATCCACCAGTACAGGGCCTTCGGCCTTGAGCACTTCGGCCTCGAAAGTGGCGTCGGTGACGTGTTTGATCAGATCGCTGCTCATGGCGTTCTCCAGGTCGAAAGCGAAAAAAGTGGCCCATCATAGCCGTACCCACGGCCTATCGGAAGTCGCGAGCGATTGAGTGTCACTATAGTTGAGCAAGACGCTGTGAATGAAACTGTCATACAAGCGTCATAGGATCCGTTCCAGGCCTTCATCGAGCAGTCATGCAGGCCATCCGCACATTGCCTTGCGTCAACCCTTGCCATGCCGCGCGTTGGCGTCAGCCTGCGATCATGTCAGGATTGCCGGGTTATCGACCGAGAACAACCAGATATGCCGCATACCACCGCGAAGAACCTGTCCCTGATCGCCGCCATCGACCTTGGCTCCAACAGCTTCCACATGGTCGTGGCCAAAGCCCACCATACCGAGATCCGCATTCTCGAACGGTTGGGGGAGAAGGTTCAGTTGGCCGCCGGCATCGGCGAAGACCGCCTGCTCAGCGAAGAAGCCATGCAGCGCGGCCTCGAGTGCCTCAAGCGCTTTGCCCAGTTGATCAACGGCATGCCCGCCGGTGCCGTGCGCATCGTCGGCACCAACGCCCTGCGTGAAGCGCGCAACCGCAACGCGTTCATCCAGCGCGCCGAGGCCATCCTTGGCCATCCGGTGGAAGTCATCTCCGGTCGTGAAGAGGCCCGCCTGATCTACCTGGGTGTGTCGCACACCCTGGCCGACACGCCAGGCAAACGCCTGGTGGCCGACATCGGCGGCGGCAGCACCGAGTTCATCATCGGCCAGCGCTTCGAACCCTTGCTGCGCGAGAGCCTGCAGATGGGCTGCGTGAGCTTCACCCAGCGCTATTTCCGCGACGGCAAGGTCACTCCGGCACGCTATGCCCAGGCCTACACCGCTGCGCGCCTGGAACTGATGAGCATTGAAAACGCCTTGCACCGCCTGACCTGGGACGAGGCCATCGGCTCTTCCGGCACCATTCGGGCCATCGGTGCGGCGATCAAGGCGAACGGCCAGGGCAGCGGCGAAGTCAACGCCGAAGGGCTGGCCTCGCTCAAGCGCAAGCTGTTCAAGCTCGGCGAGGCCGACAAGATCGACTTCGAAGGGGTCAAGCCTGACCGCCGCGCGATCTTCCCGGCGGGCCTGGCGATTCTCGAAGCGATCTTCGACGCCCTGGAACTGCAGCGCATGGACCACTGCGACGGCGCCCTGCGCGAAGGCGTGCTGTTCGACCTGTTGGGGCGCCATCACCACGAGGACGTGCGCGAGCGCACCCTGAACTCGCTGATGGAGCGCTACCACGTCGATCAGGGTCAGGCCGCGCGCGTGGAGCGCAAAGCTGTGCACGCCTTCGACCAAGTGGCCAAGGCCTGGGACCTGGAAGACGGCAACTGGCGCGACTTGCTGGGCTGGGCGGCGAAGGTGCATGAAATCGGTCTGGACATCGCCCATTACCACTACCACAAGCACGGCGCCTACCTGATCGAGCACTCCGATCTGTCAGGCTTCTCCCGCGAAGACCAGCAGATGCTGGCGCTGTTGGTGCGTGGCCACCGCCGCAACATTCCCAAGGACAAGTTCGCTGAATTCGGTGACGACGGCGTGAAGCTGATCCGCCTGTGCGTGCTGCTGCGCTTCGCCATTCTCTTCCACCATATTCGCGGCACCCAGCAGATGCCCAAGGTGGAACTCAAGGCTGACGACGACAGCCTGGAAGTGGTCTTCCCCGAAGGCTGGCTGGAACAGAATCAACTGACCCAGGCCGACTTCGCCAACGAAGCCGAGTGGCTGGCGCGGGTGGGGTTCATTCTCAGCGTTCGCTGAACCTGTGCAAGCGGCCGGGTGCCGCGAACACCGGCCTGGCCGGTGTCAGGCCCCGCGACGCGCTTTGCTGGATATCAGTCGCAGCGGCGAAGCGCCGCTGCCACCGCCCTACCGCTGCGCGGCTAGCGTACGTTCAACACCGGATTGCTCAGGCGCTCCAGCAATGTCGCCTGGGCGCTGCGCGGGTTCTGGTTGCCGGTCGGCGTGCTACGGACATAGCGCCCGTCGGACTGCAGCGTCCAGGCCTGGGTGTTGTCGGTCAGGTAGCTTTCCAACTCCTTCTTCACCCGCAGCAGCAGCTTCTTGCCCTCGACCGGGAAGCAGGTCTCGACGCGCTTGTCGAGGTTGCGCTCCATCCAGTCGGCGCTGGACAGGTAGATCTGCTCGTCACCGCCATTGAGGAAGTAGAACACCCGGGTGTGCTCCAGGAAGCGACCGATGATCGAGCGCACCGTAATGTTGTGCGACACCCCGGCGATGCCTGGCCGCAGGCAGCACATGCCGCGCACCACCAGGTCGATCTTCACACCCGACTGGCTGGCCTTGTACAAGGCCTTGATCACCTTGGCATCGGTCAGCGAGTTGAACTTGGCGATGATGTGCGCCGGCTTGCCGTCGAGGGCGAACTGCGTCTCGCGGGCGATCATGTCGAGCATGCCCTTCTTCAGGGTGAACGGCGCATGCAACAGCTTCTTCATGCGCAACGTCTTGCCCATGCCGATCAGCTGACTGAACAGCTTGCCGACGTCCTCGGTGAGGGCGTCGTCGGAGGTCAGCAGGCTGTAGTCGGTGTACAGACGCGCGTTGCCCGCGTGGTAGTTGCCCGTACCCAAGTGCGCATAGCGAACGATCTCGCCCTGCTCGCGGCGCAGGATCAGCATCATCTTGGCGTGGGTCTTGAACCCGACCACGCCGTAGATCACCACGGCGCCCGCGGCCTGCAAGCGGCTGGCCATCTGCAGGTTGGACTCTTCGTCGAAGCGCGCGCGCAGCTCGATCACCGCCGTGACCTCCTTGCCGTTACGCGCTGCGTCGACCAGCGCATCGACGATCTCGGAGTTGGCGCCGGAGCGATACAGCGTCTGGCGCACGGCGAGCACATGCGGATCCTTGGCGGCCTGGCGCAGCAGGTCGACCACCGGGGTGAAGGACTCGAACGGGTGCATCAGCAGCATGTCCTGCTTGCTGATCACGCTGAACAGGTTGTCGGCGTTCTGCAGGGTCTTGGGAATGGCCGGGGTGAACGGCGCGTACTGCAGCTCCGGGTGGCTGTCCAGGCCGGTGATGCTGAACAGGCGGGTCAGGTTGACCGGTCCATTGACCTGATACAGCTCGCTCTCGCTCAGGCTGAACTGCTTGAGCAGGTAGTCCGACAGGTGTTTCGGGCAGGTGTCGGCGACTTCCAGGCGTACCGCGTCACCGTAGCGACGCGAGAACAGCTCGCCACGCAGCGCGCGGGCCAGGTCGTCGACCTCTTCGGAATCCAGTGCCAGGTCGGCGTTGCGGGTCAGGCGGAACTGGTAGCAGCCCTTGACCTTCATGCCCTGGAACAGGTCGTCGGCGTGGGCGTGGATCATCGACGACAGGAAGACGTAATTGGCGCCCGCGCCACCCACCTCTTCCGGCACACGGATCACCCGCGGCAGCAGACGCGGCGCCGGGATGATGGCCAGGCCCGAGTCGCGACCGAAGGCATCGACGCCTTCGAGCTCGACGATGAAGTTCAGGCTCTTGTTCACCAGCAGCGGGAACGGGTGGGTCGGGTCGAGGCCGATGGGCGTGATGATCGGCGCGATCTCGTCGCGGAAGTAGCGGCGCACCCAGGTCTTGAGCTTGGGCGTCCAGTAGCGGCGACGAATGAAACGAATCTGGTGTTTCTCCAGCTCCGGCAGCAGCACATCGTTGAGGATCGCGTACTGACGGTCGACCTCGATGTGCACCAGTTCGCTGATCCGCGCCAGCGCCTGGTGCGGCTGCAAGCCGTCGGCGCCGGCCTGTTCGCGGGCGAAATTGATCTGCTTCTTCAAGCCCGCCACGCGGATCTCGAAGAATTCGTCGAGGTTGCTGGAGAAGATCAGCAGGAACTTCAGACGCTCCAGCAGCGGGTAGGACTCGTCCAGCGCCTGTTCCAGCACGCGGATGTTGAACTGCAGCTGCGAGAGTTCACGATGAATGTACAGGCTGCTGTCGTCCAGGCTCGGCACCGCAATGGCTGGAGCCGGGCCGGCGCCGGCGCGGCGGCCTCGACAGCCGGTTCCGGCTCCGGCTCAGGCGCCGTCGGCAGGTCCGGCGGGGTCTGCACCAGCTCCTCCGGCAAGGCCTTGGCGTGTTTAATCTCGACAGCGGTGAGCACTTCGTTATTCATCTGAGTTCCTGTGAGGGCGTTACTGCCCTCTCAACAATTGAGCGGCACGCACGGCGAAGTAGGTGAGGATGCCATCGGCGCCGGCCCGTTTGAAAGCGGTGAGGGATTCGAGAATGACCGCTTCGCTGAGCCAGCCATTCTGGATGGCGGCCATGTGCATGGCGTATTCGCCGCTGACCTGATACACGAAGGTCGGCACGCGGAATTCGGTCTTCACCCGGTGAACGATGTCCAGGTACGGCATGCCTGGTTTGACCATGACCATGTCGGCGCCTTCGGCGAGGTCGGTGGCCACTTCGTGCAGGGCCTCGTCGCTGTTGGCCGGGTCCATCTGGTAGGAGGCCTTGTTGGCCTTGCCCAGGTTCAGCGCCGAGCCGACCGCGTCACGGAACGGGCCATAGTAGGCACTGGCGTACTTGGCCGAGTAGGCCATGATGCGCACGTTGACGTGCCCGGCCAGCTCCAGGGCTTCACGGATGGCCTGCAGGCGGCCGTCCATCATGTCCGACGGTGCCACGACCTGGGCGCCCGCATCGGCGTGCGACAGCGCCTGACGTACCAGGGCATCGACGGTGATGTCGTTCTGTACGTAGCCTTCCTCGTCGAGGATGCCGTCCTGGCCGTGGGTGGTGAACGGGTCGAGGGCGACGTCGGTGATCACCCCCAGTTCCGGGAAGCGCGCGCGCAGGGCACGGGTGGCACGCTGGGCGATACCTTCCGGGTTCCACGCCTCGGCACCGTCGAGGGTCTTTTTCTCCACCGGCGTGACCGGGAACAGCGCCAGCGCCGGAATGCCCAGCTCCACCCAGCCTTGCGCCGCTTCGAGCAGCAGGTCGATCGACAGACGCTCGACGCCGGGCATCGACGGCACGTCCTCGCGACGGTTCTCGCCGTCCAGGACGAACACCGGCAGGATCAGGTCATCGACGGTCAGGGTGTTCTCGCGAACCAGCCGACGGGAGAAATCGTCCCGGCGGTTGCGACGCAGGCGGGTGGCAGGAAACAGACGGTTAGCGGGGGTAAAGCTCACGGCAGACTCCTGAAGCCCGCGCAGGCGGGCTAGCGCGACAGTTATAAGCGTCCATTATGACGCCTAGGTTACAGGGAAGGGCAACCCTGCGACCTGTAGCCGCAGGGCACTTGCGTGTAGGAAATGTTCACTTCGAGACACATTTGGACACTTTCCCCCGGACGCGCGAAGGGGTAGGCTGCGCGTTCATTTCGCCAGCATCTCAGAACATGCTTCAACAATTCCTGCATGATTTCGGCTATTTCGCCCTCTTTCTAGGCACCTTCTTTGAAGGCGAGACCATCCTGGTGCTTGCAGGATTTCTCGCGTTCCGTGGGTACATGGACATTTCCCTGGTGGTGCTGGTGGCGTTCTGCGGCAGTTATGCCGGGGATCAGTTGTGGTACTTCATGGGCCGTCGTCACGGGCGCAAGATCCTCGCCCGCAAGCCGCGCTGGCAGGCCATGGGCGACCGCGCCCTGGAGCATATCCGACGTCATCCGGACATCTGGGTGCTGAGCTTCCGTTTCGTCTATGGCCTGCGCACGGTGATGCCGGTGGCCATCGGCCTGTCCGGCTACCCACCCCGGCGTTACCTGCTGCTCAACGGCATCGGCGCGGCCATCTGGGCCCTGGCCCTGGGCGCGGCCGCCTACCATTTCGGCGCCATCCTCGAAGGCATGCTGGGCAACATCAAGCGCTACGAACTGTGGGTGCTGGGCGCCCTGCTGGTGCTCGGTGCGCTGCTCTGGCTACGTCGTTATGTGCGCAATCGCCGCGCCGAGCGCAAGGCCGCCGCGCTGGCCAGCCAGGCGCAGCCGGCAACCGAGCCGCGCAACGAACAGCACTGAAGCCTTTGCCTCTGACGTCATAGCGATCGCCCGCAACCTCCCGCCCCGAATGAACACCGGGCGGCGCGTGCGATCCAATGCGTCACACGACAGGATTTCGAGCGTCTCGACACGGGAGTAACGAACATGACAAAAAAAGTCGCGGTGATTCTATCGGGCTGCGGCGTCTACGACGGCGCCGAGATCCATGAAAGCGTGATCACCCTGCTGCGCCTCGACCAGCGCGGCGCCCAAGTGCAATGCTTTGCCCCGGACGTGGCACAGCTGCACGTCATCAATCACCTGACCGGCGAAGCCATGCCCGAGTCGCGCAACGTACTGGTGGAGTCGGCGCGTATCGCCCGCGGCGAGGTCAAGGACGTGCGCGAAGCCAAGGCCGAGGACTTCGACGCGCTGATCGTGCCTGGCGGCTTCGGCGCCGCGAAGAACCTGTCCAATTTCGCCGTCGAAGGCGCCAACTGCACGGTGCATCCCGATGTGCTGGCGCTGGCTGAAGCCTTCGCCGCCGCCTGCAAGCCGGTCGGTCTGATCTGCATCTCGCCGGCGCTGGCCGCGAAAATCTATGGTCCAGGCGTGGTCTGCACCATCGGCAACGACGCCGACACCAGCGCTGCGGTAGTGCAGATGGGCGGCACCCATGAAGACTGCGATGTGCACGACATCGTCGAAGACACCCAGCGCAAGCTGGTGAGCACCCCGGCCTACATGCTGGCTACCTCGATCAGCGAAGCGGCGAGCGGTATCTACAAGCTGGTCGACCGTGTGCTCGAACTGACCCACGAAGACGATCAGTAATGCCCAGGGGGCGTCAGACGCCCCCTCTGTTCAGCCTTTGGACAGCCGCGTCAGGATGCGATCCAGGGCGTTGGCGAAGGCTTGCTTCTCGCGCTCGCCATAAGGCGCCTGTCCGCCCCCTACCTGCCCCTGCTCGCGCAATTCGGTGAACAAATTGCGCACGGCCAGACGCTCGCCCATGTTGCGCTCGTCGAACTCACGGCCCCGTGGATCGAGCACCGCGACGCCCTTCTTGATCAGCCGATCAGCCAGAGGCACGTCGCTGCAGATCGCCAGCTCACCGGGCACGGCATGCTCGACCAGATAATCGTCGGCGGCATCCATGCCGCTGGGTACCACGATCAGGCGCACGATGGCGAACGCCGGCTTGGCCACCGCCTGGCCGGCCACCATCACCACTTCCAGCTTGCGCTTGAGGGCGAATTTGACGATCAGGTCCTTGGCCGCCTTGGGGCAGGCGTCGGCGTCGATCCATATGCGCATGGGGAAGTTCCGTGGTTCAAAAGGACACTAGTGTCGGACCCAACTGGACACAGGGCAAGCGCCACCTCAATTCGCCGCCGCCCGACGCTTCTCGGCCATCCACGAGCGTCCGTACAGCAGCACGACCGCCAGCAAGGCCACGGCCTGCGCAGCCAACGAATAGGCATCGGCATGAATGCCCAGCCAGTCGAATTCGAAGAACGGCACTGGCCGCGTGCCCAGCACGCCGGCTTCCTGCAACGCCTTCACGCCATGTCCGGCGAACACCACCGACAGCGCGCAGAGCAACGCAGCGTTGATGCTGAAGAACAGCGACAGCGGCAAGCGCGCCGAACCGCGCAGGATCACCCAGGCCAACCCCACCAGCAGCACCATCGCCGTGGCGCCACCGGCGAGCACCGCCTGATGCCCTGCAGGACCGGCCTGCAACCACAAGGTCTCGTAGAACAGGATCACCTCGAACAGCTCGCGGTACACCGAGAAGAACGCCAGCAGGGCGAAGCCGAAGCGCCCACCACCGCTGAGCAGGCTGCGCTTGATGTAGTCCTGCCAGGCGTCGGCGTGGCGCCGGTCATGCATCCACACCCCCAGCCACAGCACCATGACGGCGGCGAACAGCGCCGTACAGCCCTCGAGCAGCTCGCGCTGGGCGCCGCCGACGTCGATTACGTAAGCCGCCAGCGCCCAGGTGGCAAAGCCGGCGAGCAACGCCAGGCCCCAGCCGATGTTCACGCTGCGTACCGCCGATTGCTGGCCGGTGTTGCGCAGGAAGGCCAGGATCGCCGCCAGCACCAGGATCGCTTCCAGGCCTTCGCGCAGCAGGATCAGCAGCCCCGAGACGTAGCTCAGCGACCAACTCAGGCCATCGCTGCCCAGCAGCTTGGCGGCCTGCGCCAGTTTCACCTTGGCTTCGTCCAGGCGCTGCACCGCCTGCTCCACCGGCAAGCCGTCCTGCAGCGCCTGACGGTAAGCCATCAGCGACTTCTCGGTGTCCTTGCGCACCTGCGCGTCGATATTGTCGAGCGAGCTTTCCACCAGCTCGAAGCCTTCCAGGTAGGCCGCCACCGACAGGTCGTAGGCCTGGTCGTGATCGCCCTCGCGATAGGCCGCCAGGCTCTTGTCCAGGGTGCTGGAGGTGTAGTCGAGCAACTGCGCCGGCCCGCGCTTGACCTGCGGCGGCTGGGCACGCTGGGCGCGGAATGCCGCCACGGCCTCGGCGCCTTGGTTGGCGGCGACTTCGGCCGGGGTCTGACGCGCCAGATCGGCGATGTTCCAGGTGACGTCGCCTTTGCCAGCCTGAGGGTCGGCGCTGAAGCTGGCGATGTAGGCGGCCACGTCCCAACGCTGACGCTCGTCGAGCTGATCGGCGAACGATGGCATTTCAGTGCCTTCGATGCCCAGCCCCAGGGTGTTGTACAGGTCGAACAGGCTCAGCTGGTCGAGCCGCTCGACATTGCGCAAGTTGGCCGGCGCAGGCTCCAGGCCGACGCCCGCAGGACCGTCGCCGGCGCCCGTGTCGCCATGGCAGATCGCGCAGTTCTGCGCATACAGCGATGCGCCGCGCGCCGGGTCCGGGGTGATCACCGGGGCCTGGCTGACCTCGTAGGCCACCGCCAGGCGCGCGCCCAACTGTCGCGCCTGATGGGCCACCGCTGCGCCCGCTTGACGCTGGTCGATGGCCTGGCGCAGCGCCTGCACACCCTGCACCAGCGCATCGCGCTCGGGATGGGCCGGCAAGCCTGCGAGCAGCTCCGCCAGCACGGCGCCGAACTCCTGCTGCTCGCGGTACTCCGGGTCGTCCAGCACCTGGCCATCGCGCACCGTCGACGGGTAGTCGGCGCCGATGTAGTCCAGCAGATGCAGGGCCTTGGTGGCTTCTGCGGGGGACTCGGCCACAGCCAGGCAACTGCACAGCGCCAGCACCGGCAACAACAGCCAGGCAAGCAGAGAAGAGCGGGAATTCATGGCGAATCTCGGCGGGAATACGAAAGCGAACATTGTTCACTTCCACTTCGCGCCACTCAAGCTGCGCGCAGGGATTTCATGAAAAATCTTGCGACAAATCAGTAGGACATCGCGTCATCAACGCCATCAGCGCGCATCAAGGATTTCCACGTCCGGCAGGTCCATCGACGCGGCTTCCTCCTGAAGGAACGCACTCAAGCGCCGCAGACGTTCGCCACCGGGCCGCGTGCGTGGCCATACCAGGTAGTAGTCCAGCCCGCTGGGCACAGCGGTGGGCCAGGGCAGGCTCAGGCGGCCGGCGGCAACGTCCTCGGCCACCATCAGCAGGTCGCCCATCGACACGCCGTAGCCACGCGCGGCGGCGATCATGCCCAGCTCCAGCGTGTCGAACACCTGTCCACCTTTGATCGGCACCGTTTCGCTCAGGCCCATGCGCGCCAACCAACTGCGCCAGTCGCGGCGGTCGGGGGTGGGGTGCAGCAGCTCGGTCCCGGCCAGCCGCTGCGCATCCCAAGGGGCCTCGGCCTGCAATTGCGGTGCACCGACCGGAATCAACAGCTCGGCGAACAGTCGACGCACTTCCCAGTCGGCGGAGAAGTTGCCGTCGCTGAGCAGCACGGCGCAATCGAAGGGCTCTTGGTTGAAGTCCACATGGTCCACGTCCATCCAGGCGCTGGTCAGTTGCACCTCGTTGCCCGGCTGCAAATGACGAAAACGACTCAGGCGCGCCAGCAGCCAGCGCATGGTCAAGGTCGAGGGCGCCTTCATGCGCAGCATGTCGTCCTCGCCACGCAGGGTGTTGCAGGCGCGCTCCAGGGCTGCGAAGCCGTCGCGTACGCCGGGCAGCAGCAGGCGCGCGGCTTCGGTGAGCTGCAAGCTGCGACCATGGCGGATGAACAGGCGGCAGCCGAAGTGCGCTTCCAGGGTGCGGATATGCCGGCTGACCGCGCTCTGGGTGATGGACAGCTCTTCGCCCGCGCGGGTGAACGAGCACAACCGCGCCGCGGCTTCGAATGCGCGCAACGCATAAAGAGCAGGCAACTGACGAGACATGCGGCTCCCGTAAAAAGGACATGGCGTGAACGAAGTGGATCTTAGCTGCATGAGTTCAACTCATGCCAGGCATCGCATTTATCCTTTTGTGCAAACATGACCGACGCCGCAGAATCGTCCACTTTCATCGCCGCGCCCACACCGAAGGACTCCGCCCCATGCACGTCGCGCCCACCACCGAACTCAAGGCCTTGCTGCGCCTGGCAGGCCCTCTGGTCGCCTCGCAACTGGCGCACATGCTGATGGTGCTCACCGACACCCTGATGATGGCCCGCATCAGCCCGCAGGCCCTGGCCGGCGGCGGGCTGGGTGCGGCCAGTTATTCGTTCGTGTCGATCTTCTGCCTGGGCGTGATCGCCGCCGTCGGCACCCTGGTAGCCTTCCGCAAGGGCGCAGGCGACATCGCCGGTGCCACGCGCCTGGCGCAGAACGGGCTGTGGCTGGCCTGGGGCCTGGCCTTGGCTGCCGGCCTGGCGCTGTGGAACCTCAAGCCGCTGTTGCTGCTGTTCGGCCAGCGCCCGGACAACGTCGAGATGGCCATGCAGTTCCTCACGCTGCTACCCCTGGCGCTGCCCGGCTACCTCACCTTCATGGCCCTGCGCGGCTTCACCAGCGCCTTGGGCCATTCCACCCCGGTGATGGTCATCAGCCTGGTGGGCACGGTGCTCAACTACCTGATCAACCATGCACTGATCGAGGGGCTGTACGGCTTGCCGAAACTCGGCCTGATGGGCATCGGCCTGGTCACCGCCGTGGTGTCGCTGGGCATGGCGGTCGCCCTGGCGCTGTATATCCGCTGGCACCGCGCCTACGACGCCTATCCCCTGCGCCAGGGCCTGTCGCGGCCGTCGCTGGAGGCGCTGCGCGAACTGTGGCGACTGGGCCTGCCGATCGGCGGCACGTACATCGTCGAAGTGGGCCTGTTCGCCTTCGCCGCCCTGTGCATGGGCGTGCTGGGCAACACGGAGCTGGCCGCGCACCAGATTGCCCTGCCGATCATTTCGGCAGCGTTCATGGTGCCGACCGGCTTGTCGTATGCGGTGACCATGCGGGTCGGGCTGTACTACGGCGCCGGCAACCTGCTGGCGGCCCGCAGCGCCGGGCGGGTGGGCATCGGCATGGGCGCGGTGATCATGTTCGCCTTCGCCGTGCTGTTCTGGTTGTTCCCGGACACCCTGGTCGGCTGGCTGGTGGACCGCCATGATCCGGCCTTCGCCGACATTTTCGCGCTGGCCGTGCAACTGGTGATGGTGGCGGCGTGGTTCGAACTGTTCGACGGCACCCAGACCATCGCCATGGGCTCGATCCGTGGCTTGAAGGATGCCAAGACTACCTTCGTCATCGGCTTGCTGTGCTACTGGCTGGTCGGTGCCCCCGCCGCCTGGCTGTTCGCGTTCACCCTCGGTGGCGGCGCCGTGGGCATCTGGTGGGGACTGGCGCTGGGTCTTGCGTGCGCCGCGGTGGCACTGACCCTGGCGTTCGAGTGGCGGATGCGGCGGTTGCTGGACAGGGCCGGTGGTGGCCAGCCGCAAGCCTCGCGGATCTCGCGGCGCTGATCCATGGGCGCGGGTTCACGCGCGCCCCGTTCACGGCGGCGCCTGACCCGCACGCTCCCCGCCGCACGCCTCCAGCAGGTACTCCATCAGTTCGTCCACCGGTAGAGGCCGACTCACCAGGAAGCCCTGCACCTGGTCGCAACCAAACTCGCGCAGCAAGGCCATCTGCTCCTCGCTTTCCACGCCTTCGGCTACCACCTCCAGGTTGAGGTTGTGCGCCAGGTTGATCATCGCGTGCACGAGTTTGCGGTTCTCTTCGCGCTGCTCCATGCCGGCGACGAAGCTGCGGTCGATCTTGAGCAGCGCGATGGGCAGGCTGTTCAGGTGCACGAACGACGAGAAGCCCGTGCCGAAATCGTCCAGCGAGAAGCGCACGCCCAGCCGCCCGAGGGCATCCATGGTCTGGCGCACCACCTCGTTGCGGCGCATCACCGCCGTTTCGGTCAGTTCGAACTCCAGCCAGCGCGCATCGACGCCATGCTCGACGATCAGTCGACTCAGGGTGGCCAGCAGTTGGCTGTCCTGGAACTGGCGGAAGCTCAGGTTCACCGCCATGTGCAAGGGATCGAGACCGCGCAGTTGCAAGGTCTGCATGTCGCGCAGGGCGCGGCAGATCACCCAGTAGCCCAGCGGCACGATCAGCCCGCTCTGCTCGGCCAGCGGTACGAACTCGCTCGGTGCCAACAGGCCACGCTGCGGATGGCGCCAGCGCACCAGCGCTTCCAGGCCGACGATACGTCCCGCGCCCAGGTCCAGGCGCGGCTGGTAGTGCAGCTCCAGCTCATCGCGGCGCAGCGCCCGCCGCAGCTCGCTTTCCAGGTCGGCCAGGCTGCGGGCATGACGATTGATCCGCTCGTTGAACACATGGTACGTGCAGCCCTGGACGCCCTTGGCCTGGCGCATGGCAATGTGCGCATGCCACATCAGCGGGTCGGCGCCCGCCTGGGCGCGGGCGTGGGCCAGGCCCAGGCTGCATCCCAGCAACAGGCTTTCACCATCGACCCAGTAGGGCTCGGCCAGGGCTTCGACGATGGCCTCGGCGATGCGCTCGGCGCGGCCGGTGTCGTGGCGGGTGTCGATCAGCAGGGCGAACTCGTCGCTACCCAGGCGCGCCAACTGATCGTCGCCCCCCAGCAACTGCTTGAGCCGGTGCACCACCTGCAATATCACCCGGTCGCCGCCCTGATGGCCGAGCGCGTCGTTGACGTGGCGGAAGGTGTCCAGGTCCAGGTGACCGAGGGCCAGGCCGCGACCGCCATGCTGGGTCAAGCGTGCGGCCAGCAGCGCCTGGAAGCCCTGGCGGTTGGCGATGCCGGTGAGCGGATCCTGCTCGGCCAAGCGCTGCAACGAGGCCACCAGCGCGCCGCGCTCGCGTACATGGCGCAGTGAGCGACGCAGCGTATCGCTGCTCAACTGGTCACGCACCAGCCAATCGCTGACGCCTTCCGGCGCCTTATCCGGCTCGGCGTCGAGCAGCAGGATGACCGGCAACGCGCAGCGGCCCACCGCTGGCTGCAACTCGGGCGTGGCCAGCACCACCGCCTGGCGATCATGGGCGAAGAGGCTGTCCACCGCCTCCCAGCTCGGCGCGGTCAGCAACACGGCGCTGTCGGCCAACGGTCGCGCACAGTCGCGCAACAGGGCGGCCCAAAGCGGCTCCTCGGCCAACAGCAGCAGACGCAAGGGTTCGGTGGGCGTGGACAAGCGGGCTCCTTAGGCCGTGGACCGATGATGTCGAGTAGCCATATGCTAACCGACAATTAGCAATGATTCTCACTTTTAAACGTGGCGGTCCCTGCCCGGCATTACGACGGATTTCGGGGTGCATCCTGCGCCAAACGCGCCGCCTGGGCAATTGTGTCGAAACCCGACAGTGCCCGGTCGGACGGTCGCGCCACAACCCCCCCATGCCTGCTAGAATGCGCGGCTATTTTTCTGGTCACCCCCGGTTTCTAGCATGTCCCGACTCAATCCCCGGCAACAGGAAGCCCGAGACTACGTCGGCGGCCCTCTCTTGGTGCTCGCCGGTGCAGGCTCCGGCAAGACCAGCGTGATCACGCGCAAGATCGCCCACCTCATCCAGAACTGCGGCATCCGTGCCCAGTACATCGTCGCCATGACCTTCACCAACAAGGCCGCGCGCGAGATGAAGGAGCGGGTCGCCACCCTGCTGCGCCCGGGCGAGGGCCGGGGCCTGACGGTGTGCACCTTCCACAACCTGGGCCTGAACATCATCCGCCGGGAACACCAGCGCCTGGGCTACAAGCCAGGTTTCTCGATCTTCGACGAGTCCGACATCAAGGCGCTGCTGTCGGACATCATGCAGAAGGAATATTCCGGCGACGACGGCCTGGACGAGATCAAGAACATGATCGGGTCGTGGAAGAACGACCTGATCCTGCCCGCCGAAGCCCTGGAAAAGGCGCGCAACCCGCGCGAGCAGACCGCTGCCATCGTCTACACCCACTACCAGCGCACGCTCAAGGCGTACAACGCGGTGGACTTCGACGACCTGATCCTGCTGCCGGTCAAGTTGTTCCAGGAGCACCCGGACGTGCTCGATCGCTGGCAGAACCGAGTGCGCTACCTGCTGGTCGACGAATACCAGGACACCAACGCCAGCCAGTACCTGCTGGTGAAAATGCTCATCGGCCTGCGCAACCAGTTCACCGTGGTCGGCGACGATGACCAGTCGATCTACGCCTGGCGCGGCGCGCGCCCGGAAAACCTGATGCTGCTCAAGGAGGACTACCCGTCCCTGAAGGTGGTGATGCTCGAGCAGAACTACCGCTCCACCAGCCGCATCCTGCGCTGCGCCAACGTGCTGATCGCCAACAACCCCCACGACTTCGAGAAGCAGTTGTGGAGCGAGATGGGCGTGGGCGACGAAATCCGCGTAATTCGCTGCAAGAACGAGGAAGCCGAGGCCGAACGCGTGGCCATGGAAATCCTGACCCTGCACCTGCGCACCGACCGTCCCTACAGCGATTTCGCCATCCTCTACCGCGGCAACTACCAGGCCAAGCTGATCGAGCTGAAGCTGCAGCACCACCAGGTGCCCTATCGCCTCTCCGGCGGCAACAGCTTCTTCGCACGCCAGGAGGTCAAGGACCTCATGGCCTACCTGCGCCTGCTGGTCAATCCGGACGACGACAACGCCTACCTGCGGGTGATCAACGTGCCACGCCGCGAGATCGGCTCGACCACCCTGGAGAAGCTCGGCAACTACGCCACCGAGCGCGGTGTGTCGATGTACGCCGCCAGCGAGGAGATGGGCCTGGGCGAGCACCTGGACGCGCGCTACACCGAGCGCCTGCAGCGCTTCAAGCACTGGCTCGACGGCGTGCGCCACAAGGTCGCTCTGGACGACCCGATCGCCGCGCTGCACGAGATGGTCAAGGACATCGACTACGAGAACTGGATTCGCCAGAACACCGCCAGCGACAAGGCCGCGGATTTTCGCATCGGCAACGTCTGGTTCCTCATCGACGCCCTGAAGAACACCCTGGAGAAAGACGAAGAGGGTGACATGACCATCGAGGACGCCATCGGCAAGCTGGTGCTGCGCGACATGCTCGAACGCCAGCAGGAAGAGGAAGAAAACGCCGAGGGCGTGCAGATGATGACCCTGCATGCCTCCAAGGGCCTGGAATTCCCCTACGTGTTCATCATGGGCATGGAAGAAGAAATCCTGCCGCACCGCTCCAGCATCGAAGCCGACACCATCGAGGAAGAACGCCGTCTGGCCTACGTGGGCATCACCCGCGCGCGCCAGACCCTGGCGTTCACCTTCGCCGCCAAGCGCAAGCAGTACGGCGAGATCATCGATTGCACCCCCAGCCGCTTCCTCGACGAGTTGCCACCGGACGACCTGGCCTGGGAAGGCCTGGACGACGCCCCGGTGGAGGTCAAGGCCGCGCGAGGCAACAACGCACTGGCCGACATTCGGGCCATGCTCAAACGCTGAATCACCCCTACTCTTTCAACCTGTGCCGCGACCCTTGGATGCGGCGACTTTTGCTACATCGAGGAATACACAGTGCAAGCACTGCATCAGAAGATTCGCGAAGAAGGCATCGTGCTTTCCGATCAGGTTCTCAAAGTCGACGCGTTTCTCAATCACCAGATCGATCCTGCCCTGATGCAGCTGATCGGTGACGAGTTCGCCCGCCTGTTCGCCGATGCCGGCGTGACCAAGATCGTCACCATCGAAGCCTCCGGTATTGCGCCGGCCGTGATGACCGGCCTGAAACTGGGCGTGCCGGTGATCTTCGCCCGCAAGCACCAGTCGCTGACCCTGACCGAGAACCTGCTCACCGCGTCGGTGTACTCGTTCACCAAGCAGACCGAGAACACCGTGGCCATTTCGCCGCGCCACCTGAACAGCAGCGACCGCGTGCTGGTGATCGACGACTTCCTGGCCAACGGCAAGGCCTCGCAGGCGCTGATCTCGATCATCAAGCAGGCCGGTGCCACCGTGGCAGGCCTGGGCATCGTCATCGAGAAGTCGTTCCAGGGCGGCCGCGCCGAGCTGGACAGCCAGGGCTACCGTGTCGAGTCGCTGGCGCGGGTGCAGTCGCTGGCAGGCGGTGTGGTCACCTTCATCGAGTGACCCCCGCTACAGGCGGCGGGTCGCGTGCAGGCCCGCCAGCAGCAAGCGCTGGTACAGCTCCTCCTTCAGGCCTCCGGGCTGCGCCAGGTTCATTCGCGCCAGGTGCGCCGGATACGCCTCGGGCTCGGGCGCATCCAGCGCTGCCTTGCCCAGCGCCAGCGCTTCGCTCAGCTTGAACTTGCTCTTGAGCCAGTTCAGCGCACGCAGCACGTCCTGTTCTTGAGCCGTGAAGTCGCTGCCCAGTGGATACTCGGCGAACATCGACGCATGCCGCGCCCTGATCGCCTCCAGGCGTTCGGGCGTGTTGTCGGTGAAGCGGGCGTCCAAGGCGAAATCCTGCGCCAGCTTGCCGGCCTTCTTGGCCTGGGCCATCAGCGTTTGCTGGAAACGTGAGTCGCTGATCGCCAACAGCCGTGCGATCACCTCGCTGTCGGTCTGCCCGCGCAGGTCGGCGATGCCGTATTCGGTGATGACGATGTCGCGCAGATGGCGCGGGATGGTGCAATGCCCGTACTGCCAGTACAGGTTCGAGCTCACTTCGCCACCGGCTTCACGCCAACTGCGCAGCAGCAGGATCGAGCGCGCGCCTTGCAATGCGTGGCCCTGGGCGACGAAGTTGTATTGCCCACCGACGCCGCTGAGCACCCTGCCGTCTTCCAACTGGTCGGCCACCCCAGCACCCAGCAAGGTCATGCCGAACACCGTGTTGACGAACCGCGCGTCGCGCCGCTGTCGGCGCTTGAGCGCTTCGTCGCCGTACAACTCGTTGATGAAGCTGATGGCCGTCATGGAAAAACGCGCACGCTGCTCCAGCGACATGTGCCGCAGGCGCTGATAGAAATCGGCCGGGCCGAGGAAGAAGCCGCCGTGCACCAGCACGCCGTGCTCGTCTGCCGGACGTCGTACCACGCCCGCCTCGGCCAGCGTCAGCAGGCCGTTGACGAACATCTCGCTGCAGCCATACAGGCCCTGGGCGAAGTCGTCCTGCCCGCCTTCACGGTCGATCAGGCTCCGCCAGGGGCTGAGGTCGAAGTCGTCCAGCAGCGCCCGGTAGGCGGCGTTGTCGGCCTGGCGCGCCAGAAGAGCCGCCGCCACCGCATCGCCCATGGCACCAATGCCGATCTGCAACGTACCGCCATCGCGCACCAGCGTGCTGGCGTACACGCCAATGCAGTGGTCCTGGACGGTGACCGGCATGTTCGGCGTGCTGAACAGGCGCCGCTGCTCGACTTCGTCGATCAGCAGGTCGAAGGCCTGGATGTGCAACTCGGCATCGCCCGGCATGTAGGGCAGTTCGGCATGCACCTGGCCGAGCATGAGCACGGTCTCGCCAGCGGCGCGGCGTGCGGCGACCATCGGCAGCAGGTCCAGGGTGATGTCGGGGTTGCAGGCCAGGCTGAGGTGCTCCGGGCGCTCCGGCGTGGCGGCGACCAATTGGGCGATCAGGTTCAGGCCCTTGGCATTGATGTCGCGGGCGGCGTGGCTGTAGTTGCTGCTGACGTAGTCCTGCTGGGCAGACGCGCTGTGCAGCAGGGAGCCGGGCTGCATGAAGAACTGCTCGACGCGGATGTTGGCCGGCAGTGTGTCGTCGCGCAGGTCCTTGAGGTAGTCGAGCTCTTCGTAATCGGCGAACACCCGTTCGAGGAAGGGTTCGAGAAAGCGCTGCTGCAGGCCCTCGCCAAGCGGCGGACGGCCCAGGCTGAGGGCGGTATAGATCGTCAGGCGGCGCTCGGGCAGCGCGCGGATGCGGGCGTAGAGCGCATTGACGAAGGCATTGGGCTTACCCAGCCCCAGCGGCAAGCCCATGTGGATATGGGCCGGGAGACGGGCCAGGGCCTGGTCGACGGCGTGGTCGATCGAGCAACGGTGGGGCATTGGAAGCTCCTGCGGCGTGTGAGGCGTACAGGATGTGACCATTGCCGGGAGCGTGTGGCTCCCGACCTGTCGTGCAAATGCTACGACGACCCGCGTTCGTTGCGACCGGTTCGCGGCACGAGGCCGCGTCTACACCACCGTCTTCTGGCGTGGGATCAGAGCCCGGACATCTTCTTGATAGCGCCCTTGAGCTCGTCGTCCGAGCAGTCGCCGCAGGTGCCCTTGGGCGGCATGGCGTTCAGGCCGGTGATGGCCTTGGCCAGAATGCCGTCCAGACCACCCTGGTGATCGGCGCGCTCTTTCCAGGCCGCCGTGTCGCCGATCTTCGGCGCGTTCAGCAGGCCAGTGGCATGGCAGGCGTTGCAGTGCTTGGCGACGATGTCGTCGGCGCTTCTGGCGCCAGCGCCGGCGGCCGCAGCGGTGACGGCCATGCCTTGGCATTCCTGGCCCTGAATGCACACCTTGCCGACCGGCTCCAGGCGCTTGGCGATGTCGTCGTTGGTCGCTGCGGTCGCACTCAGCGCCCACACAGCGAACAGGGCTGCTGGTACGGCCAGCATCTTCTTGATTGGGTTCACGCGTACACCCTCATGGTGGCTGATCAGGCTCGCGGCCACGGTTGGCGAGCGCGGCCGAGTATAGCGACAAGCCCTGAGGGCGTGAACGACCCTACTGCGTAAAGGGGTATTGGCGACGCAATAGCCTGAGCTGGATCAAAAATTCGAGGGGGTGGCGGCGCTGATGAGCCGGGCGGGCTCATCGAACGGATTGCGGAAACGGTGCGGGCGGGTGCTTTCGAAGTAGTAGCTGTCGCCGGCTTCGAGCAGGAAGGTTTCGGTGCCCACCACCAGCTCCAGGCGACCTTCGAGCAGGATGCCGGTCTCCTCGCCGTCGTGGGTGAGCATTTCTTCACCCGTGTCGGCGCCGGGCGGGTACACCTCGTTGAGAAAGGCGATGGCGCGGTTGGGGTGCGACTTGCCGACCAGCTTCATGGTCACCGCGCCGTCGGAAATGTCGATCAGCTCGTGGGCCTTGTAGACGATCTGCGTCGGACTTTCCGGCGCCAGTTCGACGGAGAAGAACTCCACCATCGACATGGGAATGCCGCTGAGCACCTTGCGCAGCGAGCTGATCGAGGGGCTCACGCTGTTTTTCTCGATCATCGAGATGGTGCTGTTGGTCACCCCCGCCCGTTTGGCGAGTTCGCGCTGGGACAGGCCCTTGAGCTTGCGGATGGCTTGCAGTCGTTCGCCAACGTCCAAAGCGTGGGTCTCCAGAAACGGTCGTGGTGAGGCAAAGTGTGAACGATATCATGGCAATGCCGTTCAGTATTTACAACACGACCGCCTCTCACCGCCGCGAACGACCTTACTGGCCCTCGTACTCCAGCGGCACCCGGCGCAGGTTGCAGAAAATCTGATAGGGGATGGTGCCCGCCTGCTGCGCTACATCGCTGGCCAATACCTGCTTGCCCCACAACTCCACCGGGCTGCCGACGGTCGCCTCGGGCACCTCGGTGAGGTCGACGCAGAGCATGTCCATCGACACCCGGCCGATCAGTTGCGTGCGCTTGCCCGCGACCACCACCGGCGTGCCGCTGGGGGCATGTCGCGGATAGCCATCGGCATAGCCCATGGCGACCACGCCGACGCGGGTCGGGCGCGTGCTGGTGAACCGCGCGCCATAGCCCACCGGCTCACCGATGGGCAGCTCACGCACACTGATGATGCGCGATTGCAGGGTCATCACCGGCTGCAGGCGCGCCGCCTGGGCCTGCTCGACCTCGAAGGGCGAGGCGCCGTACAGCATGATGCCCGGTCGTACCCAGTCGCTCGGCGTGTTCGGCCACGCCAGCACGCCCGGGGAATTGCGCAGGCTGCACTCGGCGGTGAGGCCCTGGCGCGCGGCCTCGAAGGCGGCAACCTGCTGTTCGGTGGTCGCCGCGTCCAGTTCGTCGGCCCGGGAGAAATGGCTCATCAGCACGATGCGCGCGACCTTGCCGCTGGCCAGCAGACGCTGATAGGCCTCGTGGTAGTCCTTCGGGTGCAGGCCGACACGGTGCATGCCGCTGTCGAGCTTGAGCCAGATGTTCAATGGCTTGTGCACCGGATGCTGTTCGATGGCCTCGAGCTGCCATAGCGAATGGACCACGCACCACAGGTCATGCTCGGCGATCAGCGACAGCTCGCTGGCCTCGAAAAACCCTTCGAGCAGCAGCACCGGCGCCTTGATGCCCGCGGCGCGCAGCTCCAGCGCCTCCTCGATGCAGGCCACGGCAAAGCCGTCGGCATCGGCCTCAAGGGCCAGCGCACAGCGCACAGCACCATGGCCGTAAGCATCGGCCTTGACCACGGCCAGGGCCTTGGCACCGGCCAGTTCACGGGCCAGACGGTAGTTGTGACGCAGCGCTTGGAGGTCGATCAGGGCACGGGCGGGGCGCATGGGGCAGCCTTCTGGTGGATCTGGTTATGGGCAGATGGGACATTCATCACGGTTGAGCCCGCGCCTACCGGGGGCGGGCTCAACCGGTCATCGTCGTTACTGATGGGCCGACAGCGGACGGCCCTGCCGAGCGACCTCACCGGCTTGGCCATAGCGCGAGATGTCCAGACCTTCGGCACTGATCTGCGGCTTCTTGCGCGCAATCAGGTCGGCCAACAGGCGGCCGGAGCCACAGGCCATGGTCCAGCCCAAGGTGCCGTGACCGGTGTTCAGGTACAGGTTGCTCAGCGCGGTGGCGCCGACGATCGGCGTGCCATCCGGGGTAGCCGGGCGCAGGCCGGTCCAGAAACTGGCCTGGCTCAGGTCGCCGCCGCGAGGATAAAGGTCGTTGACGATCATCTCCAGCGTTTCGCGCCGACGCGGGTTCAGAGAGAGGTCGAAGCCGGCGATTTCAGCCATGCCGCCGACCCGAATACGGTTGTCGAAGCGGGTGATGGCGACCTTGTAGGTTTCGTCGAGGATGGTCGAAGTCGGCGCCATCGCCGCGTCGGTGATCGGCACGGTCAGCGAGTAGCCCTTGAGCGGGTACACCGGGGCCTTGATGCCCAACGGCTTGAGCAATTGCGGCGAATAGCTGCCCAGCGCCAGGACGTAGCGGTCAGCCGTTTCCAGCTTGCCGTCGATCCACACGCCGTTGAGTCGGTCACCGGCCTGATCCAGGCGCTGGATGTTTTCCCCGAAGCGGAACTCGACACCCAGTTTCACGGCCATTTCCGCGAGTTGGGTGGTGAACAGCTGGCAGTCGCCGGTCTGGTCGTTGGGCAGGCGCAGGGCACCGGCCAACAGGTGCTTGGCCCCTGCCAGGGCGGGTTCGACCCGGGCGATGGCATCGCGGTCGAGCAATTCGTAGGGCACGCCGGACTGTTCGAGCACGGCGATGTCCTTGGCCGCGGCATCCACCTGGGCCTGGGTGCGGAACAACTGGGTGGTGCCCAGGGTGCGGCTTTCGTAGGCGATGCCGGTTTCGGCGCGCAGTTCGTCGAGGCAGTCGCGGCTGTATTCGGACAACCGCACCATGCGCTCCTTGTTCACCGCATAACGGCTGGCGGTGCAGTTGCGCAGCATCTGCGCCATCCACAGGTACTGATCGACATCGCCGGTGAGCTTGATGGCCAGCGGGGCGTGCCGCTCGAGCAGCCATTTGATGGCCTTGAGCGGAACGCCCGGTGCAGCCCAGGGCGAGGCGTAGCCGGGCGAGATCTGGCCTGCGTTGGCGAAGCTGGTTTCCATGGCCACCGCCGGTTGGCGATCGACCACCGTGACCTCGAAACCTTGCCGGGCCAGGTAGTAGGCACTGGCGGTCCCGATCACACCGCTACCAAGTACCAGAACTCGCATCGTCTATCCCTCATGCGCGGCGCACCGCTGTGTTGTTCGAAATGGCATGGATGCGCGCAGTATAAGAATCTCAGGCCAGTGCATTTCACTATATAAGCGCCTATATTTGGCGAGAATTCTCGGCACGAACGCCTTAGACGGAGGGGCATCCCCTATGAGAACCCAGCACCAGAGCAAGCGGGAACTGGACAAGATCGACCGCAACATCTTGCGCATCCTGCAAAGCGACGGGCGCATCTCGTTCACTGAACTGGGCGAGAAAGTCGGGCTGTCCACCACGCCCTGCACCGAGCGCGTGCGCCGTCTGGAACGCGAGGGGATCATCATGGGCTACAACGCCCGGCTCAACCCGCAGCACTTGAAGGGCAGCCTGCTGGTGTTCGTCGAGATCAGCCTGGACTACAAGTCGGGCGACACCTTCGAGGAGTTCCGCCGCGCCGTGCTCAAGCTGCCCCATGTGCTGGAATGCCACCTGGTTTCCGGCGACTTCGATTACCTGGTCAAGGCACGCATCTCGGAGATGGCGTCGTACCGCAAGCTGCTCGGCGACATCCTGCTCAAGCTGCCCCATGTGCGGGAATCGAAAAGCTACATCGTGATGGAGGAGGTGAAGGAGAGCCTCTGCCTGCCGATTCCGGACTGAACCTCAGACCAGCACCTGGCGGGTACTGGCGATGTAACCATGAATCAGTTGCTCGGCCTGCGGCTCGATCGGCGTCTGCGGCCCGCGACCGCGTGGACAGGCCAGGCGCGGGGTGGTGCCGAACAAGCGGCAGATCAGCGGGCGCTCTGTATAGACGGTGCAACCTTGAGGACCGAGGTGCACGCAATCCAGGCGCTGCAAGGCAGCCTCCTGCTCGGCCGCGGTCTTGCGCGGCAGACGCGCCATCTCCGCGCTGGAGGTGGTGACCGGGCCGCAGCAGTCGTGGCAGCCGGGCTCGCATTCGAACGAAGGGATGAGTTCGCGCAGGAACTGGATCTTGTGGGTGCAGGACATGGTCGGCGTGTCATTGAGAGGCCGGGCATTATAGGGCCATTGCCGCCCCCGCGCGCCCCGCTTATCCTCGCAGCTTTTCGCCCAGCCCCAGGAACCCGGCCATGATCCACAGCGCCCAGCACGCTGCCTCCTACTATGCCGCCAGCCGCCTGCCGCAACCGGACTACCCGTGCCTGGAAGGCGAGCACAGCGCCGACGTGTGCATCGTCGGCGGCGGCTACTCAGGGCTCAATACCGCCATCGAACTGGCCGAGCGCGGCTTCTCCGTGGTCCTGCTCGAGGCCCGGCGCATCGGCTGGGGCGCCAGCGGGCGCAACGGCGGGCAGTTGATTCGCGGCGTGGGCCACGACGTCGAGCAGTTCCTGCCGGTCATCGGCGCAGACGGCGTACGCAGCCTCAAGCTGATGGGCCTGGAAGCCGTGCAGATTGCCCGCGAACGTATCGAGCAGCATGCCATCGCCTGCGACCTGACCTGGGGCTACAGCGACCTCGCCTACAAGCCGGCCGAGCTCGACGGGTTCGCCGCCGACGCCGATGAGTTGCGCAGCCTGGGCTACCGCCACGAGGTGCGCGTGGTGCCCGCATCGCAGATCCGCAGCGTGGTCAATTCGGCCTGCTTCGTCGGCGGCCTGGTGGACATGGGCTCAGGCCACGTGCACCCGCTGAACCTGGCCATCGGCGAGGCGGCCGTCGCGGCGCGCCTGGGCGTGAAGCTGCATGAAGGCTCCGAGGTGACCCGCATCGACTACGGCCCGCAGGTGCAGGTACACACGGCGCGCGGCCGGGTGCGCGCCAGCACCCTGGTGCTGTGCACCAACGCCTATCACAACGACCTGAACCGCGAATTGGGCGGCAAGGTGCTGCCCGCCGGCAGCTACATCATCGCCACCGAGCCGCTGGGCGAGGCCCGCGCTCGCGATTTGCTGCCACAGAACATGGCGGTGTGCGACCAACGCGTGGCGCTGGACTACTTCCGTCTGTCCGCCGACCACCGCTTGCTGTTCGGCGGCGCCTGCCACTATTCCGGGCGTGACCCCAAGGACATCGCCGCCTACATGGGCCCGAAGATGCTCAAGGTGTTCCCGCAACTGGCCGGGGTGCGCATCGACTACCAATGGGGCGGCATGATCGGCATCGGCGCCAATCGCCTGCCGCAGATCGGTCGCCTGCCCGAGCAGCCCAATGTGTACTACGCCCAGGCCTACTCGGGTCACGGCCTCAACGCCACGCACCTGGCCGGACGGTTGCTCGGCGAAGCCATCGGCGGTCAGCACAGCGGCCGCTTCGACCTGTTCGCCCAGGTGCCCCATGCCACCTTCCCGGGCGGCAAGTTGCTGCGCTCGCCGCTGCTGGCCTTGGGCATGCTCTGGTACCGGCTCAAGGAACTGCTCTGATCAACCGCGCCAGAACGGCTTACAGCCTTCTTCCCAGGCCTGCTCGCGGCTCAGACCGATGTCCAGCAACTGCTGGTCGCTGAGCTCGCGCAACAGCTTGCGCGACTGCCAGCGGTGCAGCATCAATCTCCATGAGCCAAGGTCTACCGGAGCGCATGACAGCCTTGAGGGCTGTCCTGCTGCACATTCGTCGGCCTGCAGCCTCAATCGCACATCGCTCATTCCGGTCATCGCCGCTTCTCCTTGTGATCGAAACCTGGTGCTAGCATGCGCTGGCGGGTTAGCGACGATACAGATCCAAACAAATCTTATTATTCCAATACAGAACTGGCGCAGCCGCAGCTGAATGGCGTATTTTCAGCCGATCTGTATGGTCGCGCCGATTAACCTGCGCAGGAGTATGCCTGTGAACCTGTACATGAACTTGGCCGAGCTGCTCGGCGCGCGTATCGAACAGGGCCTGTACCGCCCCGGCGAGCGCTTGCCCTCGGTGCGGGCGTTGAGCCTGGAGCACGGGGTCAGCCTGAGCACGGTGCAGCAGGCCTATCGGCAGTTGGAAGAGGCGGGCCTGGTATCGCCACGGCCCAAATCGGGTTATTTCGTGGCCGAGCACCTGAGCATGCCGGCGCTCCCGGCGATCAGCCGCCCGGCGCAGCGGCCGGTGGATATCTCGCAATGGGAGCAGGTGCTGGAACTGGTTCGCGCCAACCCTCGGCCCGACGTGATCCAGCTCGGGCGCGGCATGCCGGACATCGAAAGCCCCACCCTCAAACCGCTGCTGCGCAGCCTCGCCCAGCTCAGCCGGCGCCTGGACATGCCGGGGCTGTACTACGACAACATCCACGGCAACCTGGGCCTGCGCGAACAGATCGCGCGCCTGGCGCTGGACTCCGGTTGCACCCTGGCAGCGGGCGATCTGGTGGTCACCACGGGCTGCCATGAGGCACTGTCGACCAGCATCCGCGCGGTGTGCGAGCCCGGCGACATCGTCGCGGTGGATTCGCCAAGCTTCCACGGCGCCATGCAGACCCTCAAAGGGTTCGGCATGAAGGCGCTGGAGATCCCCACCGACCCGGTCACCGGCATCAGCCTGGAGGCCCTGGAACTGGCACTGGAACAATGGCCGATCAAGCTCATCCAGATCACGCCCAACTGCAACAACCCGCTGGGCTACATCATGCCCGAGGCGCGCAAGAAGGCGCTGCTCACCCTGGCCCAGCGCTATGACGTGGCGATCATCGAGGACGATGTGTACGGCGACCTGGCCTATACCTACCCGCGTCCGCGCACGCTCAAGTCGTTCGACGAGGACGGGCGCGTGCTGCTGTGCAGTTCGTTCTCCAAGACCCTCGCCCCCGGCCTGCGGGTCGGCTGGGTGGCGCCGGGGCGCTACCTGGAGCGGGTGCTGCACATGAAGTACATCAGCACCGGCAGCACGGCCTGCCAGCCGCAACTGGCAATCGCCGACTTCATCGCCCAGGGCCATTACCAGCCGCATTTGCGGCGGGTGCGTGCGCAGTATCAGCGTGCCCGCGACCAGATGAGCGACTGGGTCACGCGCTATTTCCCACCCGGCACCCGCGCCAGCCGGCCCCAAGGGGGATTCATGCTATGGGTCGAGCTGCCGGAGCGTTTCGATACCTTGCGTCTGAACCGCGCCTTGCTCGATCAAGGCGTACAGATCGCGGTGGGCAGCATCTTCTCGGCCTCGGGCAAGTACCGGCATTGCCTGCGCATGAATTTTGCCGCACGGGCCACCCCGCAGATCGAGACGGCCGTGCGCAAGGTCGGTGAAACCGCGTGCCGGCTACTGGCGCAGGACGACAACGGCGGGTAACTTTGCACGACCTTGCATGGTCCAAGGTTTCCACGTGACCCGTCGCACAGGACGATCCCCTTGAGTCTCCAGCGAGCCTTGCCCCTGCTGCTGGCGCTGCTGCTCGGCCTGCAGGGCTGCGCCAGCGTCGATACCCCGCGCGATGTCAGCCAGGCGCTGCCTGCCGCCGACTCCGCCTTCGGCCGCTCGGTGCAGCGCCAGGCCGCGCCCTACGAGGGGCGCTCCGGCTTCCGCCTGCTGCCCAACAGCAGCGAGGCGTTTCGGGCCCGCGCCGAGCTGATCCGCCATGCCCAGACTAGCATCGACCTGCAGTACTACATCGTCCACGACGGGCTCAGTACCCGCGCCCTGGTCCACGAACTACTGCGTGCCGCCGACCGCGGCGTGCGCGTGCGCATCCTGCTCGACGACACCACCAGCGATGGCCTGGACAGCCTGATCGCCACCCTGGACGCCCACCCGCGCATCCAGATCCGCCTGTTCAATCCGCTGCACCTTGGCCGCAGTACGGGCCTGACCCGCACCCTCGGACGGCTGTTCAACCTGTCGCTGCAACACCGGCGCATGCACAACAAGCTGTTCCTGGTCGACAACAGCATGGCCATCGTCGGCGGCCGCAACCTGGGCGATGAGTACTTCGATGCCGAGCCCAACCTCAACTTCACCGACATCGACCTGCTCGGCGTCGGTCCGGTGGCCGAACAGCTCGGGCACAGCTTCGACCAGTACTGGAACAGCGCCTTGAGCCGGCCGATCGGTGATTTTCTCTGGCGCACCCCGGACGCCGACGACCTGCACAGCAGCCGCCAACGGCTGGTGGTCTGGCTGGCACAGGCGCGGGAGAAGCACCCGGCACTGTACGACCGCCTGATGGCCTACCAGACCGAACCGCGCCTGGACACCTGGCGCAACGAGCTGATCTGGGCCCACAGCCAAGCGCTATGGGATGCGCCGAGCAAGGTGCTGTCCAGCGGCGACCCCGATCCGCACCTGCTGATGAGCCAGCAGTTGGCGCCGGACCTGGAGCGCGTGCACCGTGAACTGATCCTGGTGTCGGCCTACTTCGTGCCCGGCGAGCCGGGCCTGCTGTATCTCACCGGCCGTGCCGACGCCGGCGCCTCGGTGAAGCTGCTGACCAACTCGCTGGAGGCCACCGACGTGCCGGCCGTGCATGGCGGCTATGCGCCCTACCGGCGCGCGCTGCTGGAGCATGGGGTGGAGCTGTTCGAGCTGCGCCGCCAACCCGGCGATCCGAGTGCCGTACGCGGCGCGCTGAGCTTCAAGGGGCAGTCGGATTCGAGCCTGCACAGCAAGGCCATGGTCTTCGACCGGCAGAAGACCTTCATCGGCTCGTTCAACTTCGACCCGCGCTCGGTGCTGTGGAATACCGAAGTGGGGTTGTTGGTCGACAGCCCGGAGCTGGCCGAGTACACCCGCGAGCTGGCCGAACAGGGCATGGCCCCGGCGCTGAGCTACCAGCCCAAACTGGCTGACGGAAAGATGGTCTGGGTGACCGAGGACAACGGCCAGGTGCACACCCTGACCGAAGAGCCGGGCGACCTGTGGCGACGCTTCAACGCGTGGGTAGCCCAGGCGGTGGGACTGGAGCGAATGCTCTAGTCCCTTACAGCGCGGCCGGCTCGAACGCCCCCGCTCGCCGGGTCAACAACACCAGCCCTGCCGCACCGGCCGCCATCAGCCACAACAGCGCATGGCCGCTGACCCACTGGCTGCCCGCCCCGGCCAGCAGCGGCCCGAGCAGGCAACCGATGCCCCACAACTGCGCCACGTGGGCATTGGCCCGCACCAGCGCGTCGTCACGGTAGCGCTCGCCGATGAGGATCAGCGACAGGGTGAACAGCCCTCCGGCGCTGGCGCCGAACAGCACCCAAAGCGGCCAGATCGCGGGGGTATGCAGCAGCAGCGGAATCGCCAGGCTAGACCCCATCAGGCTCACGGCGCAGCCGCTGAACAGAGCCTGCCGGGACATGCGGTCGGCCAACGCGCCAATCGGCAGTTGCAGCACCGCGTCGCCGACCACCACGGTGCTGACCATGAACAGCGCCACTTCGGCGGTGAAGCCCTGCTGCAGCACGTAGACCGGCAGCAGCGTGAGAATCATCGCCTCGAAGGCGGCGAACAGGGCGATGGCCCAGGCGATCACTGGCAGGCGCCGACAGAAACCCAACAGATCGCGAAGGGTCACGCTGCACGCTTCGGTAGACGGCGCGCCCGTGCGGCCAAACAGCAGCAATGGCGACAGTAGCAGCAGGCCGGTGGCCGCCCAGAAGCCGAAGTCGTCATCCGAGCCGAGCACGCCCAACACCAGCGGCCCGGCCAGTTGGCTCAGGGCATAGCTGCTGCCGTAGAGCGCGACCAGACGACCGCGCCACTGCTCGACCACCAACTGGTTGATCCAGCTCTCGCCGAGGATGAACACCACCGTCAGCGAGGTGCCGATCAGCAAGCGCAGCGCCAGCCACAACGGATAGCTGGGCAGCAGCGCCAGCAGGCCGATCGACAGCGCCCCGCCCCACAGGCACAGACGCATCGCCGCCGGAACACCGAGCCAGCCAGCCAGACGACTGGCCAGGCTGGCGCCGAGCAGCACGCCGATGGCCGGCATCGCCGCCATCACACCAATAGCGAAACTGCCGTAGCCCCAGCCTTCCAGGCGCAGGGACACCAGCGGCATGCTCACGCCGAGGGCGAGGCCGACACTGAGCACCGAGGCCAGCACGGCAAAGTAGGTGGCCCAACGCATCGGCCTTCTCCTGAACGAAATGCACAAGGCCCACTCGCGTGCCAATCACCGAAGCGATTGACCCGCGAGTGGGCCATTGGGGAGGTTACAGCTTGATCCAGGTCGCTTTCAGTTCGGTGTACTTTTCCAGCGCATGCAGCGACTTGTCGCGGCCGTTGCCAGACTGCTTGAAGCCACCGAACGGCGCGGTCATGTCGCCGCCGTCGTACTGATTCACCCAGACGCTGCCAGCGCGCACGGCGCGAGCGGTCTTGTGCGCCTTGGACAGGTCGGCGGTCCAGATGCCAGCGGCCAGGCCGTAAGGCGTGTCGTTGGCGATGGCCACGGCCTCTTCGGCGCTGTCGAAGGCGATCACCGACAGTACCGGGCCGAAGATCTCTTCCTGGGCGATCTTCATGGCATTGGTCACGCCGTCGAAGATGGTCGGCTCGACATAGGTACCGCCGGTTTCCTCAAGGATGCGCTTGCCGCCGGCCAGCAGCGTGGCGCCGTCCTGATGACCGGCGTCGATGTACGACAGCACGGTGTTCATCTGCTGGGTATCGACCAGCGCGCCTACCGTGGTGGCCGGGTCCAGCGGGTTGCCGGGCTTCCAGGCCTTGAGCGCCTCGACCACCATCGGCAGGAAGGTGTCCTTGATCGAGCGCTCGACCAGCAGGCGCGAACCGGCGGTGCAGACCTCGCCCTGGTTGAAGGCGATGGCGCTGGCGGCAGCCTGGGCGGCGGCGTGCAGATCAGGCGCGTCGGCGAAGACGATGTTCGGGCTCTTGCCACCGGCTTCGAGCCAGATGCGCTTCATGTTCGACTCGCCGGCATACACCATCAGTTGCTTGGCGATGCGCGTGGAGCCGGTGAACACCAGGGTGTCCACGTCCATGTGCAGGGCCAGGGCCTTGCCGACCGTGTGGCCATAGCCTGGCAGCACGTTCAGTACGCCGGCCGGGATACCGGCCTCGATGGCCAACTGGGCGATGCGGATGGCAGTCAGCGGCGATTTCTCGGAAGGCTTGAGCACCACCGAGTTGCCGGTGGCCAGCGCCGGGCCGAGTTTCCAGCAGGCCATCATCAGGGGGAAGTTCCACGGCACGATGGCACCGACCACACCCACCGGCTCGCGGGTGACCAGACCGAGCTGATCATGGGGCGTTGGGGCCACTTCGTCGTAGACCTTGTCGATGGCCTCGGCGGTCCAGTGGATGGCGTTGGCTGCGCCGGGGATGTCGATGCTGGAGGAGTCGCTGATCGGCTTGCCCATGTCCAGGGTTTCCAGCAGCGCCAGTTCCTCGACATGCTGGCGCAGCAGGCCGGCGAAGCGGATGAGCGTGGCCTTGCGCTTGGCCGGCGGCAGTTGCGACCAGACACCCGAAGCGAAGGTGGCGCGGGCATTTTCTACCGCGCGGTTGGCATCGGCCAGGTCGCAACTGGCAACCTTGGCCAGGAAGCGCCCGTCGACCGGGCTCAGGCACTCGAAAGTATCGCCGGAGGCGGCGTCGGTATAGTGGCCGTCGATGAAGGCGCGGCCTTCGATCTTCAGTTGCTGGGCACGTTGTTCCCAATCCGCACGCGTCAAGGTGGTCATACGAAACTCCTCCTCTTGTTGAAGTGCAGCCCCGTACCGAGGACTCACGGGCACTGTCGGATATGCTGGCCGGGCGCCGAGCGCACACGGGCATCCGACACCCTAAACCAGGCCTGACAAACTATCAATATATTTGACACTAAAGGCTAAAATGCCTACTGATGTGCATTTTATTAAACAATCAACGTGTTGAACCACAAAGGGTATCCAGCATGAGCATCGACCGCATCATCGATTTCGCCCAAGCCCTGACCGAGGCCGAGCGCTACCGCCCAGCGGCGGAAAAGATCCTCAAGGGTGATCCCGACCAGGCCGTGTACAACCACTATTCCAGTCCTTGTGGGCAGTTCGCGGCAGGGGTCTGGGAAGGTGAGCTGGGGCAGTGGACGGTGAACTACACCGAGCACGAATACTGCGAGATCGTCCAGGGCGTATCGGTGCTGCGCGATGAAGACGGCAACACCAAGACCCTGCGCGCGGGTGATCGCTTCGTCATTCCGGCCGGTTTCAAGGGCACCTGGGAGGTGCTGGAGCCGTGCCGCAAGATTTATGTGATGTTCGAGCAACGCTGATCGCTTGGGCAGGATTATCTACCGCCGCCATACAACCGCCGAGGGTGAACATGGGAGTGTCCAATCCGGACCATTCAGGAGAGCCACCCATGTCCATCGAAAAGACCACCGGCCAAGCCATCGAAACCTGCGGCACCGCCATGACTGACACCCAAGTCAACGAAGCCATGCAGAGCTTGATCGGCAAGACCTATACCGACGCGATTCGTGACGAGCTGAAACAGACCACTGGCCGTCCGGTCACCGGGCCAGCCGACATCGTCACCCGTGAGCTGAATCCTCAGCGCATCAACCTGCGTACCGACGCGCAGGGTGTGATCAGCGGTGTCGACTTCGGTTGATCCCACTGGCCGAACGTTTAGGACCGCTTCCATCGGAAGCGGTTTTTTTTCGCCTGACAGGTAGTTCGCGGCTACTTTGCGCGTTGCAATCCTTAATTATCGCTCGGCCAAGATGCCGCCACCTGAACATAGCGGTGTCCAATGTCGGACAGCAGATCAGGAGTACGCAGCATGACCACCGACATTCTCGGCCCGGTTCGCCATATCATCGGCTCGCGATACGTGGAAACCGTGCAGGCCTATGCGCTCGAACTGACCGGCTTGAAGGCTGTGAGGATCGTAAAAAGCGATGCAGACCTGCGCGATTACCGCCCAGATCAACTGCGCATCTACATGGATGACAGTGGCTTCATCACGAACCTGGCCAATGCCTGAAGTCTGGCGCTGTCGAAAACCGCTTCCCTACCGAAGCGGTTTTTTCTGCACCTAGATATTTACAGCGTCTCGGCCCACAGGATGATCGACCATCGTTCGGCCTCGACTGGAGGCTTATCGAAAAGGACACGATCATGGACAGCCAACAAGCGACACACGCTCTGCAGCACCTGCTGGGCACACCTTTCGTACCCAGCGCAGTGAGCTACATGAAGGAACTGGCCGGCGTGAGCAATGCTGAGCAGGTCGGTGAAGTCATCACGCTGCAAGCGCGCCATGACGTCGTGCTGTACAGCGTCGAAGACGGCAACATCACCTTCGTTGCAGCCCACGTCTAAGCCTGCCAAGCATCACCTGGCATAAAAAAACCCGCCTTCTTGCGAAGGCGGGTTTTTTTCAGGTCGCCGATCAATTACTTGATCTTGGCTTCCTTGTACACCACGTGCTTGCGAACGACCGGATCGTATTTCTTGATCTCGATCTTGTCCGGGGTGGTGCGCTTGTTCTTGTCGGTGGTGTAGAAGTGGCCAGTGCCAGCACTCGAAACCAGACGGATCAATTCACGCATGACGTTCTCCTTAGAACTTTTCGCCGCGAGCGCGCAGCTCGGCCAGCACTACGTCGATACCACGCTTGTCAATGACGCGCATGCCTTTGGCGGAAACGCGCAGACGCACGAAACGCTTCTCGGACTCGACCCAGAAACGGTGATGCTGCAGGTTCGGCAGGAAACGACGACGGGTTTTGTTGTTTGCGTGGGAAATGTTATTCCCGGTTACCGGACCCTTACCGGTAACTTGACAGACTCTCGACATGCCTCAGCCCTCTAAAACCACATGCCCAACCCGGCATGGGTTGGCCGCTTAATCTCTCAGTCTATGGCGCCAAGGCGCCGTGTTTCTGGGGGTCTTATCGAACCGGCTCGAATGAGCGACAGACCGAGCCCCTAGAAAAGAGCGCTGCTTTATACCAGAAAGGGTCGACCACAACAACAGAAGATGCACATTCCAGGCGGGTCGATTGCGCCGGGCCAGCATAGCGACAAGGCTTGCGCACTGTCGACCGCTCGTCGCCGCGCGGCGCAAAAATCCGGTAGCCATTTGCCAAGCGGCACTCTAGGGTTAGAGCTTTCCGCTTCCAGACTGCACTGGCAGATGGGCCACTGACCAGCCGAGGATACCGCATGCGCGTCGCCGCCCTTTCCGTTCTGTTCACTTCCCTGTTCGTCGCGGGCCTGGCCCAGGCAGCGCCGCTGTCGGTGTGCACCGAGGCCAGCCCCGAAGGTTTCGATGTGGTCCAGTACAACTCGCTGACCACCACCAATGCCTCGGCCGATGTGCTGATGAATCGCCTGGTCGAGTTCGACGCTGGCCAGGGCAAGGTGGTGCCGAGCCTGGCGCAAGCCTGGACCGTGTCCGACGATGGCCTGACCTACGACTTCACCCTGCGCGATGGCGTGAAATTCCACAGTACCGACTACTTCAAGCCTACCCGCACGCTGAACGCCGACGACGTGCTGTTCAGCTTCCAGCGCATGCTGTATCCGGCCCACGCCTGGCACAAGACCGCGCCGGGCGGCTATCCGCATGCCCAGTCGCTGCAACTGGGCAGCCTGATCAAGTCGATCGAGGCGCCTGACCCGCAGCATGTACGCTTCGTCCTGAGCCACCCCGACGCCACGTTCCTGGCCACGCTGAGCATGGGCTTCGCTTCGATCTACTCCGCCGAATATGCCGACAAGCTACTCAAGGCCGGCACCCCGGAGAAGCTCAACAGCCAGCCGATCGGCACCGGCCCGTTCGTTTTTCAGCGCTTCCAGAAGGACGCGGTGGTGCGCTATCGCGCCAATCCCGACTATTTCGACGGCAAGCCTGCGGTCGATCCGCTGATCTTCGCCATCGCTACCGACCCCAACGTGCGCCTGCAGAAGCTCAAGCGCAACGAGTGCCAGGTGGCGCTCTCGCCCAAGCCACTGGACATCACCGAAGCCACCCAGGACGGCAGCCTCAAGGTCGCCTCCACCCCGGCCTTCATGACCGCTTTCGTCGCCCTGAACAGCGAGCACCCGCCGCTGGACAAGCCTGAGGTGCGCCAGGCCATCAACCTGGCCTTCGACAAGTCGGCCTACGTCAAAGCCGTGTTCGACGACACCGCCACCGCCGCCAACGGCCCCTACCCGCCCAACACCTGGAGCTACGCCAAGGACTTGCCCGGCTACAGCCTGAACCTGAAAAAGGCCAAGGCGCTGCTGACCAAAGCGGGCCTGGGCGAGGGCTTCAGCACCACGATCTGGACCCGACCTTCGGGCAGCCTGCTCAACCCCAACCCCAGCCTCGGCGCGCAGATGCTCCAGGCCGACCTGGCCAAGGTCGGCATCAAGGCCGAAATCCGCACCATCGAATGGGGCGAGCTGATCCGCCGCGCCAAGGCCGGCGAGCATGACTTGCTGTTCATGGGCTGGGCGGGCGACAACGGTGACCCGGACAACTTCCTCACGCCACAGTTTTCCTGCGCGGCGGTGAAGTCCGGGACCAACTTCGCACGCTTGTGCGACAGCCGCCTGGATCAGTTGATCAACGCTGGGCGTACCACCAACGACCAGAGCGTGCGCAGCCGCCTGTACCAGCAGGCGCAGACCTTGATCCAGCAGCAGGCGCTGTGGCTGCCCCTGGCTCACCCCACTGCCGCGACCTTGCTCAGCAAGCGCGTGGAGGGGTATCAGGTGAGTCCGTTCGGGCGCGTGGACTTCAGCAAGGTGTCGGTGGAGCGTTGACCGGCAGCCGATCAACGCCGACTTCATCGCGGATTCACCCGCGATGAAGCGACCCAAGCCGTCCACTACCCCCCTATCCAGCCCTGCTCCACCATGGATAACGGCTCGCCGTCACCGACGATCACATGGTCGAGCACGCGGACGTCGATCAACGCCAGCGCTTGCTTCAAGGTGCGGGTCAGGCGCACGTCATCCTCGCTCGGCTCGCAGTTTCCGGACGGATGGTTGTGACAGATGATCAACGCCGCCGCGTTGTGCAGCAGCGAGCGGCGCACCACTTCTCGCGGGTAGATGCTCGCCCGGTCGATGGTGCCGCGAAACAGGATCTCGAACGCGACCGGCCGGTGCTTGGTGTCCAGGAACAGGCAAGCGAATACCTCGCTGTTCTCATGGCGCAGCATGGCCTTGAGGTAACGGCGCACGGCGGCGGGGTTCTCCAGCGCTGAGGTGCGTTCGATGGTCTGGTCCAGATAGCGTCTGCCCACTTCCAGCAGCGCCTGCAATTGCGTGTACTTCACCGGCCCCATGCCCGGCTCGCGCAACAACATTGCGCGATCGGCCTCCAGAAACGGGCGCAGCCCGCCGAAGCGCGCGAGCAGGCTTCGCGCGAGGTCGACGACATTGCGCCCGGCCACGCCCGAACCGAGCAGCACGGCCAGCAGTTCGGCGTCGGACAGCACTGCTGCGCCGCGTGCCAGCAACTTTTCCCTCGGCCGCTCATCCTGCGGCCATTCCCTGATGTTCATACCCCTCCTTGCGTGCTACTGCGGCGGCTTCGAGCCCTGTGTTAATCTAGTTCGCCTCGTTGAATGCGACGTTCTGCCGCAGGCATGTTCAAACATCGTCGCCCGCTTTTACTGGAAAAAGGCAAGCCTATGCAGCGGCTGTATCGCAAGCGCATCGTTCTCGGCGTGGGTGGCGGCATTGCCGCCTACAAGAGCGCCGAGCTGATTCGCCGACTTCTGGAACACGGCGCGCAGGTGCGCGTCGTCATGACCCGCGGCGGGGCCGAGTTCATCACCCCGCTGACCCTGCAGGCGCTCTCCGGTCATCCGGTGCACATGGATCTGCTCGACCCTGCCGCCGAAGCGGCCATGGGGCATATCGAACTGGCCAAGTGGGCCGACCTGGTGCTCATCGCCCCGGCCACCGCCGACCTCATGGCGCGCCTGGCCCAAGGCATGGCCGACGACCTGCTGACCACCCTGGTGCTGGCCACCGACGCCACCGTCGCCGTGGCACCGGCCATGAACCAGGCCATGTGGCGCGACCCGGCCACCCAGGACAACCTGGCGCTGCTCGAGCGCCGGGGCATCCAGGTGTTCGGTCCAGCCTCCGGCAGCCAGGCCTGCGGCGACGTGGGCCTGGGCCGTATGCTCGAAGCCACCGACCTGGCCTGGTGCGCCGCCGAAACCTTCAAGCGCCAGTCGCTGACCGGCAAGCACGTGTTGATCACCGCCGGCCCCACCCAGGAAAACATCGATCCGGTGCGCTACATCACCAATCATAGTTCCGGAAAGATGGGCTTCGCCCTGGCCGAGGCGGCGGTCGAAGCGGGGGCTCGGGTGACCCTCGTCACCGGCCCCGTGCACCTGGCGACCCCCGACCGGGTCACCCGTATCGACGTGGTGAGCGCGCGGGACATGCTCGCCGCCTGCGAAGCGGCCATGCCCTGCGACCTGTTCATCGCCTCGGCGGCGGTCGCGGACTACCGCCCGGAAGTGGTTGCCCCGCAGAAGCTCAAGAAAGACCCTACGAGCGGCGACGGCATGCTGCTGCAGATGGTGCGTAATCCGGATATCCTTGCCACCCTCGCCGGCCGCGCCGACCGTCCGTTCAGCGTCGGCTTCGCCGCCGAGACCGAACACCTGCTCGATTACGCCACGCGCAAGCTCAAGGACAAGAATCTCGACCTGATCGTCGCCAACGATGTGGCCAACCCCAGCATCGGCTTCAACAGCGAAGAGAACGCCTTGACCGTGATCGACCGCCAGCAGCACCAGACCCTCTTCGCGCAGACCAGCAAGGGCAAGATCGCCCGCCAACTGGTCGCCTTCATCGCCGAACGGCTCAATCAGGTTCAATGAGTTACATGCACGCTCTTCAAGCCAAGATCCTCGACCCACGCCTGGGTACCGAATTCCCCCTGCCGCAGTACGCCACGCCCGGTTCCGCCGGTCTGGACCTGCGCGCCCTGCTCACCGAGGACACCGTCCTCGAACCGGGTCAGACCCTGTTGATCCCCACCGGCCTGTCGATCTACATCGGCGATCCGGGCCTGGCAGCGATGATCCTGCCGCGCTCCGGCCTGGGCCACAAACACGGCGTGGTACTGGGCAACCTGGTGGGCCTGATCGACTCGGACTACCAAGGCGAGCTGATGGTCTCGTGCTGGAACCGGGGCAACACCGCCTTCACCATCAGCGTCGGCGAGCGCATTGCCCAACTGATCCTGGTGCCCGTGGTGCAGGCGCATTTCGACATCGTCGAGGCCTTCGACGAAACCCAGCGTGGCAGCGGCGGCTTCGGTCACTCCGGTACCCGCTGAAGCGACCGCCGGGGCCATGGATGGCGAACTCTCGGGTCCAACGACCGTCCAAGCGTTCTGTTTGCGCCTACCCAGAAGCCTCAGACCCTTGGAGTCCCCCTGAGATGAACGATATGGCCCAGCTGGTTCCCGCACTGCCGGACAGCATTTTCCGCGCCTATGACATCCGCGGCATCGTCGGCAAGACGCTGCACGCCGAGACCGCCTACTGGATCGGCCGCGCCATCGGCGCCCAGACCCTCGCCCAGGGCGAGCCGAAGATTTCCGTAGGCCGCGACGGCCGCTTGTCCGGCCCGATGCTGGTCGAGCAACTGATCCAGGGCCTGGCCGATGCCGGCTGCCAGGTCAGCGACGTGGGACTGGTGCCCACCCCCGCGCTGTACTTCGCCGCCAACGTGCTGGCCGGCACCTCCGGCGTGATGCTCACCGGCAGCCACAATCCCTCGGACTACAACGGCTTCAAGATCGTCATCGCCGGCGACACCTTGGCCAATGAACAGATCCAGGCCCTGCTGACCCGCCTGAAAACCAACGACCTGACCCGCGCAGAGGGCAGCGTCGAGCGCGTCGAGATCCTCGAGCGCTATTTCCAGCAGATCGTCGAGGACGTGAAGCTGGCCAAGCCGCTCAAGGTGGTGGTCGACTGCGGCAACGGCGCAGCGGGCGTGATCGCCCCGCGCCTGATCGAGGCCCTGGGTTGCGACGTGATCCCGCTGTTCTGTGAGGTCGACGGCCACTTCCCCAACCATCACCCGGACCCGGGCAAGCCGGAAAACCTCGAAGACCTGATCGCCAAGGTGCGCGAAACCGGTGCCGACCTGGGCCTGGCCTTCGACGGTGACGGTGACCGCGTCGGCGTGGTGACCAACACCGGCAGCATCGTCTACCCCGACCGCCTGCTGATGCTGTTCGCCCAGGACGTGCTGTCGCGCAACCCCGGCGCCGAGATCATCTTCGACGTCAAATGCACCCGCCGCCTCACCCCGCTGATCGAGCAGCACGGCGGTCGCGCCCTGATGTGGAAGACCGGTCATTCGTTGATCAAGAAGAAGATGAAACTGACCGGCTCGCTGCTGGCCGGCGAGATGAGCGGGCACATCTTCATCAAGGAACGCTGGTACGGTTTCGACGACGGTATCTACAGCGCCGCACGCCTGCTGGAAATCCTCAGCAAGGCCGAGCAGTCTGCCGAAGACCTGTTCGCCGCGTTCCCGAACGATATTTCCACGCCGGAAATCAACATCGATGTGACCGACGAGGGTAAATTCAGCATCATTGATGCACTGCAACGCGACGCCGACTGGGGCGCGGCCGAACTCACCACCATCGACGGTGTGCGGGTCGACTATCCCCACGGCTGGGGCCTGGTTCGCGCCTCCAACACCACGCCGGTGCTGGTGCTGCGCTTCGAGGCCGACAGCGAGACAGAACTGAACCGAATCAAGACTGTATTCCGTGAGCAGTTGCACAAGGTCGAGCCTGGCCTGCACCTGCCGTTCTGACGTTCACATACTGGAGCCCTGCATGACCCTCGATCGCGACGCCGCTTCCCATGTAGCCGAGGTTTTGTCCGAAGCGCTGCCCTACATCCGCCGCTTCGTCGGCAAGACCCTGGTGATCAAGTACGGCGGCAACGCGATGGAGAGCGAAGAGCTCAAGACCGGCTTCGCCCGGGACATCGTGCTGATGAAGGCGGTAGGCATCAACCCGGTGGTGGTGCATGGCGGCGGCCCGCAGATCGGCGATCTGCTCAAGCGCCTGTCGATCGAGAGCCACTTCATCGACGGCATGCGCGTCACCGACTCGGCGACCATGGATGTGGTGGAGATGGTGCTGGGCGGTCAGGTGAACAAGGACATCGTCAACCTGATCAACCGTCACGGCGGCAGCGCCATCGGCCTGACGGGCAAGGACGCCGAGCTGATCCGCGCGAAGAAGCTCACCGTCAGCCGCCAGACCCCGGAAATGACCACGCCCGAGATCATCGACATCGGTCATGTCGGCGAAGTGGTCGGGGTCAACACCGAGTTGCTGAACATGCTGGTACGCGGCGACTTCATCCCGGTGATCGCGCCGATCGGCGTGGGCGCCAACGGTGAGTCGTACAACATCAACGCCGACCTGGTGGCGGGCAAGGTGGCCGAGGCGCTGAAAGCCGAGAAGCTGATGCTGCTGACCAACATTGCCGGCCTGATGGACAAGCAGGGCCAGGTGCTCACCGGCCTGACCACCGAGCAAGTCAACGAACTGATCGCCGACGGCACCATCTACGGCGGCATGCTGCCGAAGATCAAGTGCGCACTCGAGGCGGTGCAGGGCGGCGTCAACAGCTCGCACATCATCGACGGTCGCGTACCGAACGCGGTGCTGCTGGAGATCTTCACCGACAGCGGCGTCGGCACCCTCATCACCAACCGCAAACGCGCCTGACAGCGTCGCAGCAAGACTTCGCGGGACCGTCCGTGCCTTCGGCAATGGACGGTCCCGCGATGCACTTCACGTTTCTCAACTTTCCCTCCAGATGGCCGAAACAACGTGGCAGAATGCACGCCCGTTGCAAAAAGTTACCGTTCATCTGGAGAAACTCGCGTGAAATACGCATCACAAGGACTCGTGCTGGCCGCCGCCATCGCCCTCGGGTCCATCGCCGGCTGCGCTACCGAAACCTCTACTGCCGTGGCCGTTCAACAGGTCGAGAGCGTCAACCGCCCCTACAGCGGCGTGCGCACCCCGATCGCCGTCGGCAAGTTCGACAACCGTTCGAGCTACATGCGCGGCATCTTCTCCGACGGCATCGACCGCCTCGGCGGCCAGGCCAAGACCATCCTCATCACCCACCTGCAGCAAACCCACCGGTTCAACGTACTGGACCGCGACAACATGGGTGAGATCCAGCAGGAAGCGCAGATCAAGGGCCAGAGCCAGCGTCTGAAGGGCGCCGATTTCGTGGTCACCGGCGATGTCACCGAGTTCGGCCGCAAGGAAGTGGGCGATCACCAGCTGTTCGGCATTCTCGGCCGCGGTAAGACCCAGATCGCCTACGCCAAGGTGGCGCTGAACATCGTCAACATCAGCACCTCCGAAGTGGTGTATTCCAGCCAGGGCGCCGGCGAATACGCGCTGTCGAACCGCGAAGTCATCGGCTTTGGCGGCACCGCCAGCTACGACTCCACCCTCAACGGCAAGGTCCTGGACCTGGCCATGCGCGAGGCGGTGAACAAGCTGGTCAGCGCCGTGGACAGTGGCCAGTGGAAGCCACAGGCCCAGTAATCGACGCCCGACGTTTCGACACCCGTAACACGACAAGGAAAGCACGTACATGAGCATCACCCGCTCGGCCTGGCGCACTGGCGCCGGCCTTCTGCTGGCCAGCGCCCTGCTGGCCGGCTGCAATACGCCAAAACCGCTGTATCAATGGGAAAGCTACCAGCCCCAGGTGCGCGAGTACTTCAACGACCAGTCCAAGGAAGAACAGGTCATCGCCCTGGAGCGCGATCTGGAGAAGATCAAGGCCAAGAACGGCGCGGTGCCGCCGGGCTATCACGCGCAACTGGGCCTGCTCTACTCGAGCCTGGGCAAGGATGACCAGATGATCCAGGAATTCCGTACCGAGAAAGCGCTGTTCCCTGAGTCGGCGACCTACATGGACTTCCTGATGAAGAACGCCACGCAAGGAGCCAAGCCGTGATCAAGCGCCTTACCCAATGCCTGGTCGGCGCCTGCGTGCTGGCCCTGTTCGCCGGCTGCGCCGAGCGCAAGACCACCGACTACGCCGCCTTCAAGCAGAGCCGGCCGAAGTCGATCCTGATCGTGCCGCCACTGAACAACTCGCCGGACGTCAAAGCCAGCTACAGCATGCTGGCGCAGGTCACCTATCCGCTGGCCGAAGCGGGCTACTACGTGATGCCGGTGGCGCTGGTGGCCGAGACGTTCCGCCAGAACGGTATGACCACCCCAGCGGACATCCATGAGTTGCCGGCCGCCAAGCTGCGCGAGATCTTCGGCGCCGATGCCGGGCTGTACGTGACCGTCAGCGACTACGGCACCCGCTACATGGTGCTGAGCAGCGCAACCATCGTCACCGCCAGCGCCAAGCTGGTCGACTTGAAAACCGGCGCCACCCTGTGGACCGGCGCGGCCTCGGCCTCCAGCGAAGAAGGCCGGCAGAACCAGGGCGGACTGGTCGGCATGCTGATCACCGCAGCGGTGAACCAGATCATCTCCAGCGTGCAGGACGACGCGGGCTATCCGATCGCCGGTATCACCAGCGCCCGGCTGCTGTCGCCGAACCCCAACGGCGGCATCCTGTACGGGCCGCGCTCGCCGAAGTACGGCACCGACTGAGCGACGAGCACTGCGTCGAAGCCATGAAAAAGGCGACCTACAAAGGTCGCCTTTTTCATGGACGATCTGCGCTCAGATCCCGTATTGCGCTCGATAGGCCTCGACCGCCGGCAGGTGCTGCTTGAGCTGCGGATCATCGGCCAGGAATTCCAGTACCTGGGTCAGGGAAACGATGCTGACCACTGGCATGCCGAAGTCACGCTCCACTTCCTGGATGGCCGAGAGTTCACCGTTACCACGCTCCTCGCGGTTCAGCGCGATGAGCACACCGGCGGCGCGTGCCTGCTGGGCCTGGATGATCTGCATGACTTCGCGGATCGCGGTGCCTGCGGTGATCACGTCGTCGATGATCAGCACCTCGCCCGCCAGGGGAGCGCCGACCAGGCTGCCACCCTCGCCGTGGTCCTTGGCTTCCTTGCGGTTGAAGCACCAGGGCACGTCGATCTGATGATGCTCGGCCAGCGCCACCGCCGTGGCGGCGGCCAGCGGAATGCCTTTGTAGGCCGGACCGAACAGCACGTCGAAGGGGATCTTGCTGTCGACGATGGCCGCCGCATAGCAACGTCCCAGCTGGGCCAGGGCCGAGCCGCTGTTGAACAGACCGGCGTTGAAGAAGTACGGGCTGGTACGCCCCGATTTCAGGGTGAATTCACCGAAGCGCAGCACGCCGCGATCGATGGCAAAACGGATGAAGTCGCGCTGATACGGCTGCATGAAAAGTCCCGGACACCACGGATTTAGCTAAATGAGTTGAGCTCGGGTATCATACACGCACGAGATTTTTGGGGCCATTTATGCGGATCATCAGTGTGAACGTGAATGGCATTCAGGCTGCGGCCGAGCGTGGTTTGCTCAGCTGGTTGCAAGCCCAGAATGCCGACGTCATCTGCCTTCAGGATACCCGCGCCTCGGCCTTTGAACTCGACGACCCAGCTTTCCAGCTCGATGGCTATTTCCTTTATGCCTGCGACGCGGAGGTGCCCGCCCACGGTGGCGTGGCGCTCTACTCGCGGATGCAGCCCAAGGCAGTCATCACCGGCCTGGGCTTCGAGACAGCCGACCGCTACGGACGTTACCTGCAGGCCGATTTCGACAAGGTCAGCATCGCCAGCCTGCTGATGCCTTCGGGCATGAACGGCGACGAAGACTTGAATCAGAAATTCAAGTTGATGGACGACTTCGCCAAGTACCTGGACAAGCAGCGCCGCAAGCGCCGCGAGTACATCTATTGCGGCTCGCTGTACGTGGCGCAGCAGAAGCTCGACATCAAGAACTGGCGCGACAGCCAGCAGTCGCCCGGCTTCCTGCCGCCCGAGCGCGCCTGGATGGACGCCATCATCGGCGAAATGGGCTACGTCGATGCCCTGCGCGAAGTCAGCCGCGAAGGTGATCAGTACAGCTGGTGGCCGGATAACGAACAGGCCGAGATGCTCAACCTGGGCTATCGCTTCGACTACCAGATCCTCACCCAGGGCCTGCGCCGCTGCGTACGTAACGCGCGCCTGCCACGCCAGCCGCGCTTCTCCCAGCATGCGCCGCTGATCGTCGACTACGACTGGACGCTGACCATCTGAACCCTGACGGGGCCTCTTACCAGGCCCCGTTTTGTTTTACAGCTGCTCCTGCGCCTCGCTGGGCAGATGCTCGTCCAGGTGCAGCCACGACAGGCGGCTTTCGGTCCAGATATGCCGGTTGGCCCTGACCTGCTCCGGTCGATCCAGCGTCGCCACCGTTACATCCAGGCTTGATGGGCTGTGCGTCGTTTCCAGCGCCACATGTGCGCCACATCGGTCACAGAACATCCGCGTGCAACTGGCCGGCGCCAGATAATGCTTCGGCTGGCCCGCCAGCCAGGTGAATGCGGTACGAGGGACGGTGACCCAGGTCACCACCAGAGCGCCGCTGACCCGCCGACAGATCGAGCAATGGCAATGGGCGACATCCTCAAGGGTCCCCACCAATCGATAGCGCAGGGCGCCGCAATGGCACCCACCTTCATGGACTTCGTTCATCACCGCGACCTCTCGTCAGCTGATTCAACGCGAAAGCTGGCTGAAAGCTTTCGCCCCTAGGATAGCGCCACCACCGGCACAAAGACCGGTCAGCCAGGGTGCGCATCCACAGCACACCCGGCTCAATCAACAACAACAATGGTGATTCCGATGCTGTCCTGTGCCCGCCTCCCCGCAGTACCCCTCCCCGTATTCCACGCACAGCGCCCAACGCGCTGATCCGCCCGACACCTTTCGCCGCGCCACGCCTGGAGTACCGTCATGCTGACCTTCCTCGGCTTTGCCATGGTCATCACCTTCATGTACCTGATCATGACCAAGCGCCTGTCGGCCTTGATCGCGCTGATCCTGGTACCGATCCTGTTCGCCCTGTTCGGCGGCTTTTCCGCCAAGATCGGCCCCATGATGCTCGAGGGCATCAGCAAGCTCGCGCCCACCGGCGTGATGCTGATGTTCGCCATCCTCTACTTCGCTCTGATGATCGACTCCGGCCTGTTCGACCCGGCCGTGCGCAAGATCCTCAAGCTGGTCAAGGGCGACCCGCTGAAAGTCTCGGTCGGCACCGCCGTGCTGGCCCTGGTGGTCTCGCTCGACGGTGACGGCGCCACCACCTACATGATCTGCTGCGCCGCCATGCTGCCGCTGTACAGCCGCCTGGGCATGAGCCCGCGCATCATGGCCGGGCTGATCATTCTTGCGGGCGGGGTGATGAACATGACCCCTTGGGGCGGACCGACCGCCCGTGCCGCCAGCGCCCTGCACGTAGACCCTTCGGACATCTTCGTGCCGATGATCCCGGCCATGGCCTTCGGCGTACTGGCGATCCTCGCCATCGCCTACCTGTACGGCAAGCGCGAACGTGCGCGCCTGGGCGAGCTGCACCTGCCGACCGACGACATCGACCACAGCGAAATCAGCGTGTCGCAATTCCCCGAGGCGCGTCGGCCGAAGCTGATCTGGTTCAACGGCGCCCTTACCGTCGCGCTGATGGCCGCCCTGATCGCCGGCCTGCTGCCGCTGCCGGTGCTGTTCATGATCGCCTTCAGCATCGCCATGATCGTCAACTACCCGTGCCTGCAACAGCAGAAAGACCGCATCGCGGCCCACGCCGGCAGCGTGCTGGCGGTGACCGGATTGATCTTCGCTGCGGGCATCTTCACCGGCATCCTGTCCGGCACCGGCATGGTCGAGGCCATGTCCAAGAGTCTGCTGGCGGTGATCCCGGAGGCGCTCGGGCCCTACCTGGCGACGATCACCGCGATCGTCAGCATGCCGTTCACATTCTTCATGTCCAATGACGCCTTCTACTACGGTGTCCTGCCGGTGCTCGCCGAGGCCGCCAGCCATTACGGCATCAGCCCGGTGGAAATGGCCCGCGCCTCGATCGTCGGTCAGCCGGTGCACCTGCTCAGCCCGCTGGTGCCGTCCACGTATCTACTGGTGGCCCTGGCCGGCATCGAATTCGGCGATCACCAGCGCTTTACCCTCAAGTGGGCAGTGTTGGTGTGCCTGTGCATAATGCTCGCCGCCCTGCTCATGGGAGTTTTCCCGCTGTTCAGTAGTCTTTAATACAACTGCAGCACCCTACCGCGGCGGCCCTTTGGGGTCGTCGCCTTCACCGCTCGAAGGAATACACATGGAATGGCTGACCAGCCCGGAAATCTGGGTTGCCTTTTTCACCCTCACCGCACTCGAGATCGTGCTCGGGATCGACAACATCATCATGATCTCGATCCTGGTCAGCCGCATGCCCAAGCACATGCAGCCGCGCACGCGTATCTTCGGCCTGGCGCTGGCGATGGTCACGCGGATCATGCTGCTGCTGTCGATCACCTGGGTCATGCGCCTGACCGACGACCTGTTCGTGGTGCTCGGCGAAGGCATCTCCGGACGTGATTTGATTCTGTTCTTCGGCGGCCTGTTCCTGCTGTGGAAAAGCTCGCAGGAGATCTACCACGGCCTGGAAGGTGAAGACGAAAGCGGCGAGGCGCCCAAGGGCGGCGGCGGCAAGTTCTTCTACACCATCATCCAGATCGCGATCATCGACATCGTGTTCTCCCTGGACTCGGTGATCACGGCGGTGGGCATGGTGTCCCACGTCCCGGTGATGATCGCGGCGATCGTCGTCGCCGTGCTGGTGATGATGCTCTGCGCCGGTACCATCAGCGACTTCATCGACAAGCACCCCTCGCTGAAGATGCTCGCGCTGTCGTTCCTGATCGTGGTCGGCACCGTGCTCATCGCCGAATCGTTCGATGTGCATGTGCCCAAGGGCTACGTGTATTTCGCCATGGCCTTCTCGCTGGCGGTGGAGGCGATCAACATCCGCATGCGCACGGCACTGGCGCGCAAGGATGGCAAGGAGCAAGACCCGGTCAAGCTGCGCAAGGACGTGCCCGGCCAGTGACCGCCCGGCTGTGCGTCGTTACCGTTGGGGCCGCTTTGCGGCCCCAATGCTATCCATGACACAAATGTTTCAAATAAATGCCTGCCATGCGAAGCTGGCGTCTCCTGCGCAAACCCACTAAAGCTTCAGTGAGCACTGACAGAACCGCCCAGCCCCGGGCCAGGCTCACCGCTTCACCCATTGGCCCCGCACTGGGGCGTCGGTAACAAGGGGGCCCCGACCATGCTGACCCTGCTCAACCTGCTGTCTGCCGTGACGCTGCTCGTCTGGGGTACGCATATCGTGCGCACCGGCATCCTGCGCGTGTACGGCTCGCACCTGCGCCGGGTACTCGGCCAGAACATGGATCGTCGCCCGCTGGCGTTCATCGCCGGCATCGTGGTCACCGCCGTGGTACAGAGCAGTAACGCCACTGCCATGCTGGTCACCTCTTTCGTCGGCCAGGGCCTGATGGCCATGACCCCGGCACTGGCGATCATGCTCGGCGCCGACGTCGGCACCGCACTCATGGCCCGGGTGCTGACCTTCGATCTGTCCTGGCTGTCACCGCTGCTGATTTTCATCGGGGTGATCTTCTTCCTCTCGCGCAAGCAGACCCGGATCGGCCAACTGGGCCGAGTGGCCATCGGTCTGGGCCTGATCATCCTGGCCCTGCAATTGATCGTGCAGGCGGCAGCGCCCATCACCCAGGCCCAGGGCGTGAAGGTGCTGTTCGCCTCGCTCACCGGCGATATTCTGCTCGACGCGCTGGTCGGCGCGCTGTTCGCGATGATCTCCTACTCGAGCCTGGCCGCCGTGCTGCTCACCGCGACCCTGGCCGGCGCCGAGGTGATCAGCCTGCCGGTGGCCATCGGCCTGGTGGTCGGGGCCAACATCGGCAGCGGGCTGCTGGCGTTTCTCAGCACCAGCATGCAGAACGCCGCCGGTCGTCGGGTCGCGCTGGGCAGCCTGCTGTACAAGCTGATCGGCCTGCTGCTGATCATTCCGGTTCTGCACCCGCTGGTGGACTGGATGGACTCGCTGAGCTTCAGCCCGCAAGAGCTGGTGATCGGTTTCCACCTGCTCTACAACACCGCCCGCTGCGTGATCATGCTGCCGACGGTCAAACCCATGGGCCGCTTGTGCAACACCCTGCTGCCCGAACGCGAATTGGCCAACGGCCAGGTCAAACCGCGTCACCTCGACCCTACGGCCTTGCAGACCCCCAGCCTGGCACTGGCCAATGCTGCCCGCGAGACCCTGCGCCTGGGCGATATCGTCGAAAGCCTGCTCGATGCCATGCTCGGTGCTCTGCGCGGCACTCAGACCGCGCTCGCGCAACAGACCCGCGCCCTGGGCGAAGATGCCGAAGCGCTGTACAGCGCAATCAAGCTGTACCTGGCGCAGATACCGCGCGAAGACCTGGGCGAACATGACAGCCAGCGCTGGGCAGAGATCATCGAGCTGTCGATCAACCTCAAGCTGGCCAGCGACCTGATCGAGCGCATGCTGCGCAAAGTCCAGCAGCAGAAGACCTCCCAGCGCCGGGAGTTCTCCGAGGTCGGGCTGGAAGAGCTGGCTGGCCTGCAACAGCAATTGCTGGCCAACCTGCGCCTGGGGCTGTCGGTGTTCCTCAGCGCCGACCCGCAAAGCGCGCGCCTGCTGCTGCGCGAAAAGCGCAGGTTCCGCGCTCAGGAGCGGCGCCTGGCCCACGCCCATGTCAGCCGTTTGCAACGCAAGGTGGTGCAGAGCATCGAGACCAGCTCACTGCACCTGGAACTGATCGCCGACATGAAACGGTTGAACTCTTTGTTCTGCAGCAGTGCCTATGTGGTACTGGGCGGCGCGGACACCGGCGGGCTTTTGCTCGACGATCAGCCGGAAGACGCCAGCCCGACTTGACCCCCGCACACCTGGAGACCGGCCCGGAAGCCTGCCCATGCGTTGCCTGATGTTCGCCTGCTGCATCCTGTTCAGCCTGCCCTCGCTCGCCCTCGACCGCTCGCGGGTCGAGGGCTATCTGTTGCCCAACGGCCTGCAGGTGATCCTCAAGTCCGGCTACGAGCGCGACCACGTCGCGATCCGTCTGGTGGTCGGCGTCGGCCTGGACGACTTCCCCTGCGACCAGCGCGAGCTGCCGCACCTGCTCGAGCACCTGTTGTTCAGCGGCCTGGACGACAGTGGCGAAGGCGGCCTGGAACAACGTCTGCAAGCACTGGGCGGCGAATGGAATGCCTTCACCAGTGCGGCCGATACCACCTTCGTGGTCGAGGCCCCGGCGCGCAACCAACGCAAGGTGCTCGACCTGCTGCTGGCGGCGGTGCGCGACACCCGCATCGACGCCAAGGCCCTGGCCACGGCGAAGCGGATCGTCGAGCGCGAGGACGGCGGCCACTACGGTCACCTGCAACGCTGGCTGGACCGCCAGGACATCGGCCACCCGGCCAGCGATCAACTGGCGGTCGAGCTCGGGCTGAAATGCGCCGAGCGCTCCGACATCGCCAGCATGAGCCTCAAGCAGGTCCAGGCCATGCGCGAACATTGGTATGCCGCCAACAACATGAGCCTGATCGTGGTCGGTGGCCTCGATCGTTTGCTACCCGCCTACCTGGAGCGCACCTACGGCGAATTGCCTGCCACCGAACCCGGCGAGCGGCGCGACCTGGACAGCATCACCCAGCAGGCCGAACAGCGCCGCGACCTCACCCGCGGCTGGCTCGGCGACAGTGCCAAGCTGCACTGGCTGTTCATCGAGCCGGTGCTCGACAGCGACCACGAGCAGACCCTCGACCTGCTCTCGCGCTACCTCGACTGGACGCTCTACGATCAACTGCGCCTGCGCCACGGCCTGTCCTACGGTCCCTCGGTGCGCCGGGAAAGCTTCGGCGACAGTGGCTTGCTCAGCTTCAACGCCGACCTGGAACGCGGCGACATCGACCAAGCCGTCACCGTGCTGCAAGCCACGTTCGATGACCTGCGCAAGCATGGCCTGGACCCCGACACCTTCGCCCGCCTCAAGGAAGCCGCCATCGCCCGGGAAAGCTGGACCAGCCAGGGCAACAGCGCGTTGGCCGACTATTACTGGGGCGCGCTGAACGACTACGAGGACGGCCGCTTCGGCGATCCGATCGGCAAACTGCGCAAGGTCAGCCTGGCGCAGGCCAACGACGCCCTGCGCCAGTTGCTGGCCACGCCCGGTTATGTGCGCATCGAGAAACCGCTGCTGGGCTACGACGAGTTGTACGGGCTGGTGGCGCTGGTGCTCGGGCTGATCCTGGCCATCGGGCTGCTGCGACGCCGCCGCCAGCCGGCGGATCGTCCCAGCGGTGCTACGCGTGAACGTTGAATTGGCGTTATTCTGAGCCGGCCGTGTCGCGGGTGAATCCGTGACACCGCCAGAACCGTCACCTCACCTTGCTGCCAGCCTCCATGCCCCCCATACCCCAGATCGTCCAGCGCATCATCGAACTGCTCAAACGCTACCCAGGGGTCATCGCCTTGGGCGGTTTCCTGTCGGGCATCGGCAGTTTCATCCTGGTCGACCGCCAGGCCGGGCTGGCCAGCTGGATCGCCATCCTGCTGTTGGTCAGTTGGATATGGCTGATGCTCGAGAACACCCTCACCGGCCTGTTCGCCCGCACCTTCAAGCGCGAAATCCCGCAGCCGCTGCTGCGCTATGCGACGCAGATGATCCATCAGGAGAGCCTGTTCTTCGTCCTGCCGTTCTTCTTCATCACTACCACCTGGAACAGCGGGCAACTGGTGTTCACCGGTCTGCTCGGCGCAGCGGGGCTGATTTCCATCGTCGACCCACTGTACTACCGCTGGCTCGCCCCGCGCCGCTGGCTGTTCCTGGCCCTGCACACGCTCACCCTGTTCGCCGCGTTGCTCACCGCACTGCCGATCATCCTGCACCTGACCACCGCGCAGAGCTTCAAGCTGGCGCTGATCGCCGCCATGGTGCTGTCGTTCCCGAGCCTGGCCAGCAGCTTCCCGATCAACACCTGGCGACGCGGCGTGATGCTGGTGGTGCTGACCCTGGCGATCGGCGGCGGCGGCTGGTTGCTGCGCTCCTGGGTGCCGCCGGCGACCCTGTGGATGACCGAAGTGGCGGTGACCACGCAGATGCAGGACCGAGAGCCGGGCGAGTCGCTGGAGCAGATCGACGCCAGCCGCATCCGCAGCGCCGGGCTGTACGCCTACACCTCGATCAACGCCCCACGCGGCCTGAACGAGCGGATCTTCCACGTGTGGCAGCAGGACGGCAAGGAAGTGGACCGCATTGCCCTGGACATCCATGGCGGGCGCAAAGAGGGCTATCGGGCCTGGACCCACAAGCAGAATTTCCCGCCCAACCCGGTGGGCAAGTGGCAAGTGCGGGTGCTGACCGAGGACGGTCAGGTCATCGGCGTGCTGCGCTTCAAGGTGGTCGAGGATGGGACGGCGGGGTGAGGTTCGATCACTGCATTGTCTTCATCGCGGGACGAGCCCGCTCCCACAGGGAGTTGTGGAAGTGGGCTTGTCCGGCGATGCAGCCACCACCGCTGCAACAGGCTATGATCTGCCCCACCGCCGTCGTGCAGAGCCAAAGACATGGAGCCCAGCGTCACCCTCGACACGCGCCAGCACCCTACGCGACTCGCCATCACCGGTGACTGGACCCTGGAGCATTACGCTCGCCTGCGGCGCGACAGCGAGCGCCTGCGCGACCAGTACGGCGCCGAGGCTCAGGTCGATCTCACCCAGCTTGGCCGCCTCGACACGGCGGGCGCCTCGCTGCTGGCCGAGCTGCTGGGCGCCGAACGCCTGGCGCACTGCACCCACGAGCTGCCCGCCGCCAGCCGCGCCTTGCTGCAGACGGTCTATCGCTCGCTGCAGGACTACTGCATCCCGCTCAAGGAACCCGAGCAGCCCGTGCTGCTGCAACTGCTCGCGCGCATTGGCTGCGCTGTCGACACACTGTGGCAGGACACCCGGCAACTGCTGGGCTTCGTCGGCCTGATCCTGGCCACGCTCGCCACCCGCCTGTTCCAGCCTCACCGCTGGCGCCTCACCCCGGTGGTGGCACACATCGAGCAGACCGGCCTGGACGCTGCCCCCATCGTCGCCCTGCTGACCTTCCTGGTCGGCGCCGTGGTCGCCTTCCTAGGGGCCACCGTGCTGGCCGACTTCGGCGCCACGGTGTTCACCGTCGACCTGGTGGCGTTCTCCTTCCTGCGCGAATTCGCCGTGCTGCTCACCGCCATCCTCATGGCCGGGCGCACCGCCAGCGCCTTCACCGCGCAGATCGGCTCGATGAAAGCCAACGAGGAAATCGACGCCATCCGCACCCTGGGCCTGAACCCGATCGAGCTGCTGGTGGTGCCTCGGGTGCTGGCGTTGCTGATCGCCCTGCCGCTGCTGACCTTCGTCGCCATGCTCTGCGGCATGGTCGGCGGTGCGGTGGTCTGCGCGCTGTCGCTGGACATCCCGCCGGCGATGTTCCTGTCGCTGCTGCAGAGCGATATCGGTGTGCAGCATTTCCTGGTCGGCCTGCTCAAGGCGCCGTTCTTCGCCTTCCTGATCGCCGCCATCGGCTGCCTGGAGGGGTTCAAGGTCAGTGGCAGCGCCGAGTCGGTCGGCGCCCACACCACCTCGGCGGTGGTGCAGTCGATCTTCGTGGTGATCGTACTGGACGCCGTCGCGGCGTTGTTTTTCATGGAGATGGGCTGGTGATCGGCAAGGGCGAACCGGTGATCCAGGCGCGCGGCCTGTGCAACCGCTTTGGCAGTCAGGTGGTGCACCAAGGGCTGGACCTGGACCTGTATCGCGGCGAAATCCTCGCCGTGGTCGGCGGGTCGGGTAGCGGTAAATCGGTGCTGCTGCGCAGCCTCGTCGGCCTGCGTCGACCCAACGAGGGCCAGGTGACGGTATTTGGCCAGGACCTCGACGCACTGAATGACGACCAGCGCTCGAGCCTGGAACGGCGTTTTGGCGTGCTGTTCCAGAAGGGCGCGCTGTTCTCCTCGCTGACCATTACCGAAAACGTCGCACTGCCCTTGATCGAGCACGCCGGCCTGTCGCGCGCCGACGCCGAGCACCTGGCCGGGGTCAAGCTGGCGCTGGCCGGGCTGCCCATCAGCGCGGCGGACAAATACCCGGCTGCGCTGTCCGGCGGCATGATCAAGCGCGCCGCCCTGGCCCGCGCCCTGGCGCTGGACCCCGACATCCTGTTTCTCGACGAACCCACGGCCGGGCTGGACCCGATCGGTGCGGCGGCCTTCGATCAGCTGATTCTGACGCTGCGTGACGCCTTGGGCCTGTCGGTGTTGCTCATCACCCACGACCTCGACACCCTGTACACCATCACTGACCGCGTCGCCGTGCTGGCGCAGAAGAAGGTGCTGGTGGCCGGCCCCCTGGCCGACGTCGAACAGGCTGACGATCCCTGGATTCACCATTACTTTCACGGCCCGCGCGGGCGGGCGGCGGCACAGGCCGCTGCCGGCGCGGCACAGGAGCACTGAAGCATGGAAACCCGCGCGCATCACGTTCTCATCGGGCTGGTCGCCGTGCTGGTGGTGGCCGGTGCCATGCTGTTCGGCCTGTGGCTGGCCAAGTCCAGCGTCGACGACGCGTTCAAGGACTACGAAGTGGTCTTCAGCGAGGCGGTGTCGGGCCTGTCGCGTGGCAGCCCGGTGCAGTACAACGGCATCAAGGTCGGCGACGTCAGCAGCTTGCGCCTGGACCCGCAGGACCCGCGCCGCGTGCTGGCCCGGATCCGCCTGAGCGCCGACACGCCGGTCAAGCAGGACACCCAGGCCAAGCTGACCCTGGCCGGCGTGACCGGCAACACCTTCATCCAGCTCAGCGGCGGCACGCCACAGAGTCCGGCGCTCAAAGGCAAGGACGGCCAGCTGCCCGTGATCGTCGCCTCGCCCTCGCCGATTTCGCGCTTGCTCGACGACAGCAGCGACCTGGTGACCAACGTTAACCTGCTGCTGCACAACGCCAACCAGATGTTCTCTGACACCAACATCGAGCGCCTGAGCAACACCCTGGCCAACCTCGAACAGACCACCGGGGCCTTCGCCAGCCAGAAGGGCGGTATCGCCCAGGCCATCGAGCAATTGGCCCAGGTGGGCAAGCAGGCCAATGCCACGCTGGCCGAGACCCAAGCCTTGATGCGCAGCGCCAACGGCCTGCTTGGCAGCGAGGGCAAGCAGGCCATCGGCAGCGCCGAGCAGGCCATGCAGTCGTTGGCGCAGAGCACCGCGACCATCAACGAACTGCTCTCGCACAACCGCGAAGCCTTGGACGACGGTGCCCAAGGCTTGAACCAACTGGCGCCCGCCATCCGCGAGCTGCGTGAGACGCTCAACGCCCTCAAGGGCATTTCGCGGCGCCTGGAAGCCGACCCCAGCGGCTACCTGCTGGGCCGCGAGCCGAACAAGGAGTTCCAGCCGTGAAATCGCCTCTACACCTGCTCGTCGTGGCCGGCCTGCTGAACCTGGCCGCCTGCTCGATCCTGCCGCAAGGCGAGCCGAGCGATGTCTATCGCCTGCCGGTGCATCAGGCCAGCCACACCGCCACGCCCGTGAACTGGTCGCTGCGCCTGAACAAGCCATTGGCCAGTGAAGCGCTGTCGGGGTCGCGCATCGCGGTGATTCCCGCAGGCGACGTGATCAGCAGCTACAAGGGCGCGCGCTGGAGCGATCCGGTGCCATTGCTGGTGCGCAACCGGCTGCTCGATGCCTTCCAGCGCGATGGCCGGGTGCAGCGCCTGAGCGCCGATGACAGCAACCTGCAGGCCGACTACGAACTGGTCGGCGAACTGCAGGCATTTCAGAGCGAGTACGGCTCGCCCGGGGTAGACGTGGTGATCCGCTATGACGCCCGACTGGTGCAGGGACGAAGCCAGCGCATTCTCGCCAGCCAGCGCTTCGAAGTGCGCCAGCCGCTGAGCGAGAAGCAGGTGCCGGCGGTGGTCAGTGGCTTCGGCGCCGCGGGCGACACCCTGGCGCGCCAGGTGGTGGACTGGACCGTGACCCAGGCTTCAGGGTTTCAGGCTCAGGCGAAGAACCAGTAGCACACGCAGATCGCCGCGATCACCCCGGACAGCTCGGCCAGCAGCGCGCAGCCCACGGCGTGGCGCACACGCTGGATGCCGACCGCGCCGAAGTACACCGCCAGCACGTAGAAGGTGGTTTCGGTACTGCCCTGGATCGTGGCTGCCACCAGCGCCGGGAAGCTGTCGACGCCTTGGGTCTGCATGGTCTCGATCAGCATCGCCCGCGCGGCGCTGCCGGAGAACGGCTTGACCAGCGCCGTGGGCAAGCCTTCGACGAAACGACTGTCCATCCCCAGCCATTCGACGCCGTGGCGAATGCCATCGAGCGCCAACTCCAGCGCCCCGGAGGCGCGCAGCACACCCACCGCCACCAGCATCGCCACCAGGTACGGCAGCAGGCTCTTGGCGACGTCGAAGCCCTCTTTGGCGCCCTCGACGAACGCCTCGTAGACCTTCACCCGGCGTAGCGCGCCGATCACCACGAACAGCATGATCACGCCGAACAGCGTGAGGTTGCCGAGTATCGACGACAGGCTGGCCAGTGCCGCCGCCGACAGCGTGCCGAGAAACGCCATGAAACCGCCCAGCAGCAGCGCGCCGGGAATGAAGTAGGCCAGCACCACCGGATCCCACAGGCGCAGGCGCTGCATCACCGCCACCGACAGCAGACCGACCAGCGTCGAGACGCTGGTGGCCAGCAGGATCGGCAGGAACACCAGGGTCGGGTCGGTGGCGCCCTGCTGGGCGCGGTACATGAAGATGGTCACCGGCAGCAGGGTCAGGGATGAGGCATTGAGCACCAGGAACAGGATCTGCGCATTGCTCGCCGTGGTGCTGCTGGGATTGAGCTCCTGCAAGGCACGCATGGCCTTCAGGCCGATGGGTGTGGCGGCGTTGTCCAGGCCCAGGCCGTTGGCGGCGAAGTTCATGGTAATCAGGCCCAGGGCAGGGTGGCCAGGCGGCACCTCGGGCATCAGGCGGGCGAACAGCGGGCCGAGTACCTTGGCCAGCCATTCGACGATGCCGGCCTTCTCGGCGATCTTGAGAAAACCCAGCCACAGGGTGAGGGTGCCGAACAGCAGCACCATGACCTCGACCGACAGCTTGGCCATGGCAAAGATGCTCTCGACCATGGCAGCGAAGATCCCGGCGTTGCCGCCCACCAGCCACTGGGCCAGGGCGGAGATGGCCGCTACCACGAAGAAGCCGAGCCAAAGGCCGTTGAGCATGCGCCTGTTCCCCTGTGAAAAATGCCGGAATGATAGCGCAAACGGGGGCGACCCGACCCCTCCGCACCATGCAAAAAGCCCCGACAGGTCGGGGCTCTTGGGTGCAACGCCAGGTTTACTGGTTGACGGTCTTGCCCGTCGCCACGGCGTGTGGCTTGGCGCCGGCCTGGAACAGCGAGTTGTAGTACGCCTCGCCCTTGGCGCTGTCGTACATCCCCTGCCACTTGGCGATCACCACCGCGGCCAGGGCGTTGCCCACCACGTTCAGGGCGGTACGGGCCATGTCCATGATGCGGTCGACACCAGCGATGAACGCCAGGCCTTCCAGCGGAATACCCACGCTGCCCAAGGTCGCCAGCAACACCACGAAGGACACGCCCGGCACACCGGCGATGCCTTTGGAGGTGACCATCAGGGTCAGCACCAGCATCAGTTGCTGGCCGATGGACAGGTCGATGCCATACAGCTGGGCGATGAAGATTGCCGCGATGCTCTGGTACAGGGTCGAGCCGTCGAGGTTGAACGAGTAGCCGGTGGGCACCACGAACGAGCAGATCGACTTCGGCGCGCCGTACTTCTCCATCTTCTCGATCACCCGTGGCAGCACGGTCTCGGAGCTGGACGTGGAGTAGGCGAGGATCAGCTCGTCTTTCATGATGCGCATGATCTTGATGATCGAGAAGCCGAACACCCGCGCCACCAGACCCAGCACCATGAAGGCGAAGAAGGCGATGGCGAAGTATACCAGCAGCACCAGCTTGGCCAGCGGCAGCAGCGAGGCGAAGCCGAAGTTGGCGACCGTGGCGGCGATCAGGGCGAACACACCGATCGGCGCGTAGTTCATGATCATGTGGGTGACCTTGAACATGGTCTCCGACACGCCCTGGAAGGTCCGCACCAGCGGCTCGCGCAGCTCGGCATTGAGCGACGACAGCCCCATGCCGAACATCACCGAGAAGAAGATGATCGGCAGCATTTCACCACGCATCAGCGCGGCGAAGATGTTCGACGGGATCAGGTTGAGCAGGGTTTCGATGAACGCATGCTCATGCTGCACCTCGGCCGCCGTGGCCTGGTATTTGGAAATATCGACGGTACCGAGGGTGCTCATGTCGATGCCGGCACCCGGATGGAACACGTTGGCCATGACCAGGCCCACCACGATTGCGATCGTGGTCACCACTTCGAAGTAGAGGATGGTCTTCAGGCCGATGCTGCCCAGTTTCTTCGCATCGCCAACCCCGGCGATACCCACGATCAGCGACGAGATCACGATCGGGACGACGATCATCTTGATCAGGCGAATGAAGATGTCGCCGGCGGGCTGAAGGACGTTGCTGATCCACCATGCCTTTTCTGCACTGAAATGATTCAGTAGCGCGCCGACTGCAACGCCCAGTACCAGACCGATCACGATCTGCCAGGCGAGGCTCAGTTTTGCCTTCTTCATGTCATTACCTTTGTTGTAGTGGTCTTGGGTTGCCCGACTATAAAGCGCGTCCCAGAGCCTTCGGCAATGAAACGGCCAGCGATGGGCTTCCGTCCGGCGACCCGCTTGGAAGGCCGCCGCCAGCGAGCGAAAGAACGCTCGGGCTTGCGAAAAAGGCGCAACTATTGCGACGAGGGCCGGGCCAGTCTAATGCCGTAAACGACTACCCCATGCCGAATCGGCATAACAGAAGCGGCTATTTCGGCCAATACAGCCACTGAAAAATCCCCGTATTCGGTTTTCCGAACACGACCGACGTGCCATTTCACGGCCGAAATGACCAGAGGCGCAGAGCGCTAAAAGGAGGGTGTTCGACAATCCGAATGGGCACTTTCACGGTCCACTGGCAGAACCGAAGCGCAGGTTTTTTTTCGACATACGGTTGAGACAAAATGTGTCTCGGCGGGAAATTGCGTAAAGCAGCGTTTCAAACGATCAGTGGACGCTCCGGAAGCCAGGTCAGCGTTGCGGGTCTGCATGTGCCCGCACTGACCTGGATCTTCCGATGCTGTCGCTCCTGACCCGGCCCTCATCGGGGGTACTCCCTGTACCCCTAGGCCACTCCGACCCTGAATCGATCAAAGCGGCCCGGCCCCCTGGTCATGTGCAGCCCCTCATCGGCGCCGCGCATCATGGAAGCCGCAAGCTTGAAGGCTGCAAGCTTCCATCTGATTACAAACGACGACCGCTGGTCAGTACCAGTTCGGGTCACTCTTGAGCTGCTCCTTGAGCAACTGCTGCATGCCTTCGTTCGGTTTACCCAGCCAGCGGTAATCAGCATGCCGCGTTGGCGACTTGTCCGAAGGCAGGCCTTCGGGCACTTCGACCAACATTGCGTAGGCATCGTCCTTGTCCCAGCTGAACGCCACGATCAAACGCTTGTACTTGCAGTTGGTCTCGGACTCGCAGAGCGGCCCGACCATGTACTTGTCACCGTCCTCGGTGACGGCGGACATCTGCTCATTCGAGCTGCCGCTGAGGTTGATCACCCATTCGGGCAACCGCTCCTCTCCTTTGATCGCCTTCTGCCAAGCCTGCCGATACTGCTCGTCAGACCCTAGCAGCTGGCCCACTCGCATCTGACCGTCATTACCTGCCAGCGCCCCGGTCGCACCGCCCAGCAGCAGGGCGGTGGCCAGAACATTGCGGAGCATCTGTTTCATCGACGTCCGCGTCCGAAGAAGAAGGAAGCGACGAACAGCACCAGGAACACGATGAACAGGATCTTGGCGATACCGGTCGCGGCGCCGGCGATACCACCGAAGCCCAGCACTGCGGCGACGATAGCGATGATCAGGAATGTGATAGCCCAGCTCAGCATGGTGTTTCTCCTTTCTTTTCGGGATTCTTTCCAGGGTTGAATCGGTGTGCCGTCAGAACACCCAGCGCTCTTGTGGAACGATGCGCTCGACCGTGGCCGGCGAGGCATTGGTCGCCGGCAGCGGTTGAGCGGCTCGAACCAAGGTGTTGGCGTGGGTGGTGCGAAGTTGCGCCAGCAGCGCTGTTTGCGCAGCCACCTGATCGGCCAGACGTGCGGTCTGCACGCTGTGGTAGAACAGGCCGGCAGCCAGGGTCAGTACCAGAGCCACAACCAGATACACCATCGGGTGTACGGACAACGCGGCGACCTGCGAACGATTGACGGATTGGCGATTCATGCCGGCGACTCCTGCAAATGTTGTTATCCAACTCTTGCAGTAGGTATTGCAGCCTGCATGCCAGGTTTTTAATCAAATAAAAAACCTTATTAATCAATGACTTAACAAATAAATCAAAACCACTGGGGAACGTATCCTGCACGATGACGTCGTGCAGCCCGTGCGTTTTGCACGATCACCCCTCGACCTTGCTGGCGACCTTCAAGAGATCGGCGTCGACCCCACGAACGCCCAGGATCTGCCCGGCGATCTGCACCGCGATGGACTTCTGTTCATTACTCACCACTTCACCGGACAAGCGCACCATGCCGTCCTGGCTCGCCACCTTTATATTCGGGCCGTCCAGGTTGCGACTGAAGCGCAAGCTGCTTTGCACCTTGTCGATGATCCAGGCATCGCTGGGCTGCGGCCCGCTCGGCGCGGTCACTGGCTTGTCGCGGGCCAGCGCCATCGCGGCCGAGTCCAGGCTGATCAGGTTATTGACCAGATACACACCCTCGGTCGTTCGGGCGATCACCCCGGCCTGTTCCTTGGCCTCGACGTTGTCCACTCGCCCACGCATGGTCACCACGCCCTCGCGGCTCTCGACCTCGATCGACGCCTTCTCGGTTACCCGGCTCCACAACAGCCGAGCGCGAATGACGGAGGTGAGGGTGGCGTCTTCCAGGCGCTGGGCATAGGCCCGCAATTCCAGCGGTCGCTCGGCCAGTTGCGGATTGACCTGTAGCTGGTTGTCCACCCGCTCGATACCCCGGGTAGCCAGGGCCACGCGCTCTGCCAGATCACGCTCGACCGGGTTTTCCACTTCGCCACTAAGGCGGGCCTGGGCGCCCTCGACCTGGACTTCGATGCGGAACGGGTTGAGCAGTTTGTTAAGGGACACCGCTGTCTGCACCGCGCCCTCCAGGCGAGCGTCCTGTACGGAATCGGCAAAGGCGGGGACCGCTGCCAACAACAGGCTGGCGGCCAGGACGGTATGACGCGAGAACAAAGACATTGGGCTACTCCTTTATTCGTGACAAATCCCACGCTCATCGCAACCTGCATGCCAGGCTGAAAAAGCGTAAAAAACCTAACTATTTCAATTGGTTAACCAATAACCTAGGCAACAGCTAGCATGCATAGGGCGTAATCCTTCAGAATCGACCATGCAACTTGCCCGATTTTTCCGACACTAACCCAGATCATTCCCACAGGAGCGCAGGAAAAATGGAATCAGCCCAGGATAACCAAGGCCGCATTCTGCTGGTGGACGACGAGTCCGCGATCCTGCGTACCTTCCGTTACTGCCTCGAAGACGAGGGCTACAACGTCGCCACGGCCAACAGTGCTGCCCAGGCAGAGACACTGCTGCAGCGCCAGGTGTTCGATCTGTGCTTCCTCGACCTGCGCCTGGGTGAAGACAATGGCCTGGATGTGCTGGCGCAAATGCGTATCCAGGCGCCATGGATGCGGGTCGTCATCGTCACCGCACACTCGGCGATCGACACCGCGGTGGACGCCATCCAGGCTGGCGCCGCCGATTACCTGGTCAAGCCCTGCAGCCCCGATCAACTGCGCTTGGCCACCGCCAAGCAGTTGGAGGTGCGGCAGTTGTCGGCTCGACTGGAAGCGCTCGAAGGCGAAGTGCGCAAACCCAAGGACGGCCTGGATTCGCACAGTCCACAAATGATGGCGGTGCTGGAAACCGCACGGCAGGTGGCCACCACTGATGCCAACATTCTTATCCTCGGCGAGTCGGGTACCGGCAAGGGCGAGTTGGCCCGCGCCATCCACGGCTGGAGCAAACGCGCACGCAAGGCCTGCGTCACCATCAACTGCCCGTCGCTCAACGCCGAGCTGATGGAGAGCGAACTGTTCGGTCACACCCGCGGGGCCTTTACCGGCGCCAGCGAGAGCACCCTTGGACGGGTCAACCAGGCCGATGGCGGCACCTTGTTCCTGGACGAGATCGGCGACTTCCCGCTGACCCTGCAACCCAAGCTGCTGCGCTTCATTCAGGACAAGGAATACGAGCGGGTGGGCGATCCGGTCACCCGTCGCGCCGATGTGCGCATCCTGGCGGCAACCAACCTCAACCTCGAGGAAATGGTGCGCGAGAGTCGCTTCCGCGAAGACCTGCTGTACCGCCTCAACGTCATCACGTTGCACCTGCCGCCCCTGCGCGAGCGCAGCGAAGACATCCTCACCCTGGCCGACCGTTTCCTGGCGCGCTTCGTCAAGGAATACTCGCGTCCGGCCCGCGGCTTCAGCGACGAAGCCCGCTCGGCACTGCTCAATTACCGCTGGCCCGGCAACATCCGCGAACTGCGCAACGTGATCGAACGCGCCAGCATCATCTGCCCGCAGGAGCGCGTGGAAATCACCCACCTGGGCATGGGCGAGCAACCCACCGGCAACGCCCCACGGGTCGGCGCAGCCCTGAGCCTGGACGAGCTGGAACGCGCGCACATCGGTGCAGTGCTGGCCGCCAGCGACACCCTCGACCAAGCCGCCAAGACGCTCGGCATCGACGCCTCGACGCTGTACCGCAAACGCAAGCAGTACAACCTGTGAAGTGGCACATGAAGCTGCGCACGCGGCTGTTCCTCAGCCTTTCGGCGCTGGTGACCGTCGCGCTGCTGGGCCTGGCACTGGGGCTGATCAGCGTGCTGCAGATGGCCTCGGTGCAGCAGCAGATGGTGCGCGAGACCAATCACACCCTGGAAATCGGCCTGAAGCTGCGGCAGAACCTGGGTGAGCAGCTAACGCTGATCCTTGACCCGCAGACCGATCCGAAAAGCCTGACCCACCTGCAGGACAGCTTCAGCACGCTGTTGGCGAACGGTCTGGAGCAGGGCGGCGAGCGCACGGGCTTTGGCAAGGCGCAGAGCCACTACCCAAGCTTTCTCCGGGCCTACCGCGACAGCCCAGAGCCGTGGCGCAGCATGGGCCTGGATAACCCACTGGGCGCCGCCTTCAACCAGGTGCGCAACGACCTGATCGACTCGCATCGCCAGGCACTGGAGCAGATCGCCCGCAGTGAAGAGCACACCCGCGAGCGCGCATTGCTGGTCAGCGGAGTGCTCGGCCTGATGGGGCTGACGGTGGTGGTGCTGGGCTTCGTCACCGCGCACAACCTGGCGCGTCGCTTCGGCCAGCCGATCGAGGCGCTGGCCAAGGCCGCCGACCAGGTCGGCCAGGGCAACTTCGAGGTGACCCTGCCGATCACTCAAGCCAATGAGCTCAGCCTGCTGACACGCCGCTTCGGCCTGATGGCCGACGCCCTGCGCAAGCACCAGGCCACTAATGTCGACGAACTGCTGGCCGGGCAGCAGCGCTTGCAGGCAGTGCTCGACAGCATCGACGACGGCCTGCTGATCATCGATCGCCAGGGCCGTCTGGAGCACCTCAACCCGGTCGCTCAGCGCCAGTTGGGCTGGGACGCTTCGCGGGTCGGCAGCAGCCTGGCCGAAGCACTCAATCGACCTGAGCTGGAGCAGCAGATACGCCAGGTCCTGCGCGGCGGCAGCCTGGACCGTGCGCCGGAAGACCTGAGCATCGAGATCGACGAAGAAACCCGGCTGCTGACCTTCAGCCTGACCCCGGTCAGCCACCCTCAAGGACCGATCCTGGGCGCAGTGATGGTGCTGCACGACGTCACCGAGCAGCGCGCCTTCGAGCGCGTGCGCAGCGAGTTCGTCCTGCGCGCCTCACATGAGTTGCGCACACCGGTTACCGGCATGCACATGGCCTTCGGCCTGTTGCGCGAGCGGGTCAAGTTCCCACCCGAGGCCCGCGAGCACGACCTGCTCGACACCATCGGCGAAGAAATGCAGCGCCTGACCCAACTGATCAACGACCTGCTCAACTTCTCCCGCTACCAGAACGGCTTGCAGAAGCTGGAGCTGGCGCCCTGCGCCATCGACGAACTGCTCGAGCGGGCGCAGGCGCGCTTCGCCGAATCGGCCGCGGACAAACAGATCGAGCTGGTCAGCGAGCTCGAGCAACCCTTGCCGCGCATCCAGGCCGACGCCGCGCAACTGGACCGGGTGCTGGACAACCTATTGCACAACGCCATCCGCCACACCGCCAGCGGCGGTCACATCCGCCTGCATGCACGGCGACATGCCGAGCGCGTCATCGTCAGTGTCGAGGACGATGGCGAGGGCATCGCCTACGGCCAACAGGGACGGATTTTCGAACCGTTCGTGCAGGTCGGGCGCAAGAAAGGTGGCGCCGGCCTGGGCCTGGCGCTGTGCAAAGAGATCGTGCAACTGCATGGCGGGCGCATGGGCGTGTTCTCACGGCCAGGGCAGGGCACGCAGTTCTACATGGCGCTGCCGGTCTGAGGACGAGCGCAGGCTGGCCGTTCAGGGCTTGGCCTTGCGCCAGCGCGGCTGCACTCGACGCCCGAGGCCGATCGAGTCGATCAGCTCCCGGGCGCTCAGCGGATGGGCGAACAACCATCCTTGTCCATGCTTGACCCCCTCCAGGGCCAGCAACGCCGCCTGCGCTTCCGACTCGATCCCTTCGGCGATCACCCGCAAGTGCAGGTCATGGGCCATGCGGATGATGTGCGGAGCGATGGCACCACTGCTCGTGTCCTGGCCGAGCCCCTCGATGAAGGCCTTGTCGATCTTCAGGCCATCCACCGGCAGGGTCTGCAAGTACGACAGGCTGCAATAGCCGGTGCCGAAGTCGTCGATCAGGATCTGGTGACCCGCTGCGCGCAGGGCCTGCAAGGTATCGCGCGCAGCGACCACATCGACCAGGCTGCGCTCGGTGACTTCGAACGCGAGTTGCTGCGCGGGTACACGGTGCTGGGCCAGTAGCCGCGCGGCGACATGACCGATGCGCGGCAGCATGACGTCGCAGGCGGCGAGGTTGATCGAAATGTACAAATGACGATGAGCCCGCAGCAGCGGGCTCAGTTGCTCCAGCACACGCTGCAGCACGAAGTCGGTGATCTGCTGGATCTGCCCGGTGTCCTCGGCCAGCGGAATGAACAGCTCGGGGCTGGTCAGGCTGCCGTCCGCACGCCGCCAGCGCACCAGCGCTTCGGCGCCCACACAGCGGCGGCTGTCGAGCTCGAAGATCGGCTGGTACAGCACTTGTAACTCACCGCGCCGCAAGGCCTTGCGCAGCTTCGCGCCCAATGAGCGGCGGCGACGAATCAGGCGCAGCGTCAGCCATCCCAGCAGGCTGGCCAACAGCAGGCTGGCGCCGATCATCAGCCACAGCAACGTGTCGCCCGGCAGGGGCAGGCTCTGCCGGGGCACGATGAGCACGAGTTGATAGTCGGGAAACTGGGTGGGCATGCGGTAAATCAGGCGATCACTCAGTTCGAGCAGGGCCTTGGGCGAGGGCGGTGGCCAGTCGGGCGTCGGGGGCCAGGGCTGCGGCGGGCCCAGGACCGGGATGGCGCGCCGGCCGCCATCGAGCACCACCAGCAGGCTGCCGCCCTGCGGCAGGTCCACCGCGTCAGCCAGGTGTCCGCGCGAGGTCGAGACCAGAAACGAACCTCGCCCCAGTACCAGCGCGGCGAGGTTGTCGTTGGGTTCGGCGGAGGTATTGAGCCAGTAACTGTAGGTGGGGCCATGGATATCCGGAGCGCGATCAGGTCGGATGACCTGGCCGCCACCTCGGCTCGAGCACGCGACGGCTCCGTCGAGATAGACCGCCTCGTAGACGAAGCGATAGTTCAACCCCACCTCACGCAGGGCCTGGCGCATGGGCGCATCGCATTGGCGGCTGGCGACCGCCTGCAAATGATCGACGCCCTCGCGCAACTGCCCGAAGATTTGCTCGAGGCGCTCCAGGAAGCGCTCGCCGCGCGCGTTCATCTGCGCGCTTTCATGCTGCCTGGCTTGTTGCACCGACACGCCGACGCTGGCCGCCAGCAGCACGCTGGCGCTGGCCAGCGCCACCAGTACCGCCTGCAACCAGGGACTGCAGATAATTTGACGCACGGTGGCGATGAACAAGGGCATGCGCGGCATCCAGTTGAATAACCAAGGTATAGCAACTGGATGGTGAGTTGGCTCGTGACGATTTAGCCTGCCGGCTCAACGCTGGGTATTGAGCACCTGCAGCATCGCGGCTGTCTGCGCATCGGGCGTGCCGTCGAACAACTGCGGGCGGAAACGCATCTGGAAGGCGCCGATCACGTGGCGGGTGGCGACATCCAGCTCGCCGGTCTGCTCGATGGCGTAGCCAAACCGTGCCAACTGCTGCTGATACCACAGCGCACTGGGCGGGTTGGCTTCGAAATACACTTGCTGACGTGCCACCGCATTGGCATTCGGCCAGATGCCGAGCCCGGCATCGGCCAGGCGCTTCCAAGGGAACATCGGCCCTGGATCGAGCTTGCGCAGCGGCGCGATGTCGCTGTGACCGATGATGTTGCGCGGTGCGATGCCATTGCGCTGAACGATGTCCTTGACCAGGGCGATCACGGCCTGGATCTGCGCTTCGCTGTACGGGTGCCAGACACGCCCGGTCGGCGTGTCGGTGTAGCCAGGGTTGACGATCTCGATGCCGATGGAGCTGGAGTTGAGCCAAGTGCGGCCCTGCCACTGGCTTTCGCCGGCATGCCAGGCGCGGCGGTTTTCATCCACCAACTGATAGACCGTGGCATTGCCATCGCCAACCAGGTAATGACTGCTGACCTCACCGTGGGTGAGCAGCGCCAGAGAGCGCTCCAGCGAAGCATTGGTGTAATGCAGGACGACGAACTGGATGCGGCTGTCCTGGTTGGCCGAGGGGTGGCTGCGGTCGATGCGCAGGCCACTGGAGCAGCCGGTGAGGAGCACGAGGAACAGGGTGGTGATCAGGGTTTTCATTGGCGGGGCACGTCATGAGGGCAGTCAGCGATACAGTATAACGAGCTGCTGGCGATTACCCAGTCAGGAAAACCTTGGATCTGACGGTCAGCCCAGCTCGATCCGATTGCGGCCCTGGCTCTTGGCCCGGTACAGCGCCTCGTCCGCACGCTTGAGTGCCTGCTCGCCGCGTTCGCCCGAGCGCAGCGCAGTAAGGCCGATGGAGGTGGTGACCACAACGCGCTCGCCCTTGAAATGGAACGGGCAGGCCGCGACCGCCGCACGCAAGCCCTCGACCACCTGCAACGCCGCCTCCGGCGCGCTCTGCGGCAGCAGCAGAACGAACTCCTCGCCGCCGAAGCGGGCGATGAAGTCACGCCCGCGCAGGCGTTTGCGCAGTTGATCGGCGACGATCTTCAGTACCTTGTCGCCTGCCAAGTGGCCGTAGCCATCGTTGATGCGCTTGAAGTGGTCGAGATCGAGGATGGCCATGGCCAGGTGCCCGCCCTCGGACTGCCAGTGGCCGACTTCGCGCTCGACCTGTTCGGCCCAGGCGGCGCGGTTGGGCAATCCGGTGAGCGGATCGAGCAGGGCCTTCTGCCGCTGCTCTTCGAGGTGCTCGCGATAGCCGAGCGCCTCCTGCTCCATGCTGCTGACGCGCTCGGCCAAGCCCTGCAAGCGCACGGCCAGGGCCTGCTCGCGGCGGTCGCGTTCGTGCTGGTGCTGATCGAGGGTGACCAGCAGGCCCTCCAGGCGGCTGTCCAGCAACTGCTTGAGGCTGTCCATGTCGACTGCACCCTGCACGCTGCTTTGCAGGCCGTCGACCTGCTCGCGCAGTTGGTCGTCCAGTTGGCGCGCGGCGCTGCTGTTGTCGGCGTGCCCTGCGCTAGCCTCCTGCAAATGGCTCTGGAAGCTTTCCAGGCGCTCGTTGATCTGTTGCAGATAGCGCTCGAACTCGTGCTGGCCGCTGTCGTTGATCGCCAGCATCAGCACCGCCAGATCGTCCAGCACGGGAATCAGCTCGTACCAGTTCAGCCCGCGGGCAACCCGCTCGCGCATCTCCAGGGCTTGGGCCTGATGCCGCTCCGGCAGGCTGAGGTCGTCGAGCAGGCCAAGCAGGGTGTGCTCGATATGCTCGGCAACCTGGCTGTAGGGCGGCTCCGCGGCATCGGGCAGGGCGTAGGTGGCGTCTTCATCGAGCGCACCTTCGGCCAGCGGGGTGGTGGCGGACGTATCCTCCTCAAGCGGCGTCTCAGGGGTCGCCAGTGTCTCGACAGGCGCCCAGGGCGCAACGACCTCGACGGATTCGGGTTCGCCCTGAGGCTCGGCACTGACAACAGGCTCGGCCGCTGCGACCGACGGCGGCAAAGGCTGATCGGGGTGGAGCACGGCAGGCGCTTGCGCAGGCGATTCGACACGCGCTTCGGCCAAGGACTCAGGCTCGGCACGGGCGGGCTTGGCCTCGACAACAGGCGGCATCGGCTGCGGCGGGACGGGCGCCTCAGGCTCAAGGATGGGTTCGGCAACGGGCTGGCTGGCGGGCTCGGGCTCAGGGTCCGAGCGGGACGCGATCACCGCTTCGGCAGGCGGTCGCAGCGTTTGCGCCTGCGGCTCTACGGGCTCGGCTGCAGCGCTCTCGTCCCGGCCACCGAACAGGCGTTGGAACAGGCCAGGGCGGCTGTCCTCGCCGGCCTTGCGCAGTGACGACAGCGCCTGGGCCTGCAAGCCGCTGAGCTCGCCGAGCAGCGGCGGCAATTCACGCGACTGGCTGACGCCGCCATCGAGCTTCTTGGCCAGCTTTTTCAGCGGCCGGGACACATCGCCGGGGAGTTCCAAGCCCTGCAACTGGGTGACCAGCGAGGTCAGCGCATCGCTGACCTGGTTCATGCGGGTTTCGCGCCGCTGTTCGGACTCCAGTACCGCCGTTTCCAGGCGCGGGATCAGGCCGGCCAGTCCGGCGTCCATGCTGTCGCCGCGGATCACCTCGCGCATTTCCTTCATGCACTGGTCGACCACCTTGTCGCTGCCCTCGGCAGCCAGGGTGCTGCGTACCAGGCCACGGCGCAGCAGGTCGAGGCGGGCTTCCCAGCGCCGCTCCAGCTTCTCCTGCTGCTCGAGGCTCTTGAGGTACTTTTCTTTCCAGCGCTCGGCTTCGTCGGTCATGCCTGGGTCCGCAACGGTGATGGCATCGGGGAAGGGTAACTACTGGATGTCGGCGAGAAGCGCCAAGTCTTGAGCGCTTCAGCGCACCGCCGGCAGGGTATCGGGCGTCAGGGCAGCGGGCAAACGGATCTCCACGGCCACGGGCAGGTGATCGGAGATGGGCTGGGACAGCACCTCGACCCGTTCCAGGGTCAGGCTCGGACTGAGCAGGATGTGGTCCAGGCAGCGTTGCGGGCGCCAGCTGGGGAAGGTGGCCTCGACCTGCGGCGCGATCAGGCCAAGGTCGCGCAGTGGCGAGCGCTCGAGCAGGTCGTTGGCATGGGTGTTCATGTCGCCCATGAGAATCTGGTGGCGATAGCCGCCGATCAGCTCGCGGATGTAGGCCAGTTGCAACGCACGGGTCTTGGCGCCCAGCGCCAGGTGCATCATCACCACGATCAGCGCGTCCTCACCCTCGCCGAAGCGCACCAGAATGGCACCACGACCGGCCGGGCCGGGCAGGGGATGGTCTTCCAGATGCTGGGGGCGCAGGCGGCTGAGTACGCCGTTGCTGTGCTGGGCGAAACGCCCGAGGTTGCGGTTGAGCTGCTGATACCAATAGGGGAATGCCCCGAGCTGGGCCAGGTGCTCGACCTGGTTGATATAGCCCGAGCGCAGGCTGCCACCGTCCGCTTCCTGCAGGGCCACCAGGTCGAAATCGCCGAGCAGCTCGCCGATTTTCTGCAGATTGCCGGCCCGACCGTTGTGCGGCAGCAGGTGCTGCCAACTGCGGGTCAGGTAATGACGGTAGCGCTCGGTGCTGATGCCGACCTGGATGTTGAAGCTCAGCAGCCGCAGGCGACCATCTTCCGGCAGGCCGGGGGCCTGCAGGTGATGCTCGTTGACCCGCGGCTGGTGCAGGCCGACGCTTCGCGTTTGACGCAAACGGGCCATGGTGACGCCGCCTACTTGGCGGCGCGCTCCTTGGCGATCAGCTGGTCAGCAACGTTCAGCACGCCTTCCGGCCCGCCGGCGGTGCCCAGGTCGAAGCGGTACTTGCCATCGACGACCATGCTCGGTACGCCGGTGATTTCGTACTTCTTCGCCAGTTCCTTGGCCTGGTTGACCTGGCCCTTGATGGCGAAGGAGTTGAAGGTGGCGAGGAACTTGTCCTTGTCCACGCCCTGGGTGGCGAGGAAATCGGCCATGTCCTTCGGATCGGTCAGGCGCTTGCGTTGGTTCTGGATGGCGTCGAAGACGGCAGCGTGAACCTTCTGCTCGACGCCCATGGCTTCGAGGGTCAGGAACATCTGGCCGTGGGCGTCCCAAGGGCCGCCGAACATGGCCGGAACACGCTTGAAGTGGACGTCCTTGGGCAGCTTCTCGACCCAGGGATTGAGGGTCGGCTCGAAGTGGTAGCAGTGCGGGCAGCCGTACCAGAACAGCTCGACGACTTCGATCTTGCCAGGCTCGGACACCGGCACCGGTTGGCTCAGCTCGATATATTCCTTGCCTGCCACCGGCTCGGCGGCCTGGACGGCGGTCATACCGAAGACGCTGGCGGCGACCAGCGCAGTGCTGAGAATCAGTTTACGCATGCTTTACTCCTGGGCGATCTGTGGTCGCCTCGACGCGACCTGTGCTCAGACAGGCCACGACGGGCTCGAGTTCTGTAGTGTAACGGCTGAGCGCGCAAAAAAGGCAGCCAGCACTCAGCCTGGCCATCGGTCGGATGTCCGCGCCGACCGATATTCCACGACACCGCATTAACCGAGCGTTAACGCCGTGCCTCAGTGCAGCCCTTGAATGTAGCTGGCCAGCGCCTCGATGTCCTTGTTGCTCAGCTTGCCGGCGATGGTGCGCATGGTCATGGCATCACCGTCGTTGCTGCGGTTGCCTTCGCGGAAGTCGGTGAGCTGCTTGGACACGTACTGGGCATGCTGGCCACTCAGGTGCGGGAAGCCGGCCAGGGCGATGCCTTGGCCATTGGGCGAGTGACAACCGGTGCAGGCTGGCATGCCCTTGTCCAGGTCGCCGCCATTGAACAGCGCGCGGCCGCGCTCGACCAGCTTCGGATCGGCGGCGCCGACGCTGCCTTTCTGGCTGGCGAAATAGGCGGCGATGTCGGCCAGGTCCTGATCGTTCAGGCCGGCGAGCATGCCGGTCATCTCCAGCACCTGGCGTTTACCGGACTGGATATCGTGCAATTGCTTTTCGAGATAGCGCTGGCCCTGGCCGGCCAGTTTCGGGAAGTTCGGCGCCAGGCTGTTGCCGTCGGGGTTGTGGCAGGCACCGCAGACCGCAGTCTTGGCCTGGCCGGCGGCGGCATCGCCCTTGATGGGCTCGGCGGCAACGGCCGCCGCTGCGACGCCCATGGTCAACAGCAGACTCACGACTAGTTTGTTCATCAGCTCATCCAACACGGCTAAGGGTGAAATGTTATGTATCGGGACTGCCGCTCATCCAAAGGATGACCGACCGGTAGTCCTCGGTACTGCAGTCCATGCACAATCCACGCGACGGCATAGCCTTGAAACCCTGAGCAACGTGCGTCAACGGCCCGCTCACAACCTGCGCCAGGCCAGGCTCCCTCGACGCTGTCTGCCCTGCAGAGGGCCGATGACGGCGATGCCGCGTGACCCTGCGCATCGCTGCGGTTGGTCACGCCTCGGGATCCTGTGTAGCCTGTGCGCTGAAAACGGTGGAACCTACCGCTCGCCAGCAGCCGTTTCGCCATGCGCAACGACCTGACAGGGTTGGGGGCCGCGCTGCGTTCTGATGCGCAAGCTGGTGTTCGGCACCCCATGCCCGCTCTCCTACGTTGGGAGAATGAGCACACAAAAACTGGGGCATTATATACGTGCTCCCCGTAAACGGAAATGTGGCCTGGATCAGGCAACACGCACTTCGGATAACCCATGCAACTCAAAAACCCCATCCTCGGCCTCTGCCAGAAGGCCAAATTCGCCCTTAGCGCCGCCAAGGTCGAACAATGCCCGCAAGACCTGGGCTACGAGGTGGCGTTCGCCGGGCGCTCCAACGCCGGCAAGTCCAGCGCCCTCAACACCCTGACCCACGCCAGTCTGGCGCGCACCTCCAAGACGCCAGGGCGCACCCAACTGCTCAACTTCTTCAGCCTCGACGACGAGCGCCGCCTGGTCGACCTGCCGGGCTATGGCTACGCCAAGGTGCCGATTCCGCTCAAGCAGCACTGGCAGCGGCACCTGGAGGCGTATCTGGGCGGGCGCGAGTGCCTGCGTGGGGTGATCCTGTTGATGGATGTGCGCCATCCGATGACCGACTTCGACAAGATGATGCTCGACTGGGCCAAGGCCAGCGGCATGCCCATGCACATCCTGCTGACCAAAGCCGACAAGCTCACCCACGGTGCGGCCAAGAACACCTTGCTCAAGGTCCAGGCGGAGATTCGCAAGGGCTGGGGCGATGCGGCCTCCATCCAGCTGTTTTCGGCGCCCAAGCGCCAGGGCCTGGAAGAGGCATACCGGGTGCTGGCGGACTGGATGGAGCTGGAAGACAAGCCGGCGGCGTGAGGTGCCTGTTTGCCCGCAGTGATCGACGCCGAATGGCAAATTGCGGGCAAAAAAAACCCCGGACTTCATATGGGGAGGGGGAAGTTCGGGGTTCAAGTCCGGACCGCTAGGGCGGGATCCAGATATCTGCCAACACTTAACACAACATAGGAGCATCGAACGGCTTCACCAGCCATTCAGGTACTCTGAGTTGCACTTCACGGGTTTAGTTCCTGAGCCCGGAAAACTAATTGCACAGGTTTCATCTTTCGCACTGTAGCGGCCTGCGCGCTCACGCCGCAGACCGCCAGCGCTCGCCTCAGTGGGCTTCGTCCCAGTTGGCGCCGACACCGACCTCGACCAGCAACGGCACGTCCAGTTGAGCCGCGTTGCTCATGTGCGGACGAATCTCGTTGCGCACCTGCTCCACCAGATCCTCGCGCACCTCCAGCACCAGTTCGTCGTGCACCTGCAGGATCACCCGCGCATCCAGGCCGCTGTCGGCCAGCCAATGATCGACGTTGACCATGGCCCGCTTGATGATGTCGGCGGCGGTCCCTTGCATCGGCGCGTTGATCGCCGTGCGCTCGGCACCACGGCGCAGGGCCGGGTTCTTGGCGTTGATGTCCGGCAGGTACAGACGGCGGCCGAAGAAGGTCTCGACGAACCCCTGCTCGGCCGCCTGGGCGCGGGTGCGCTCCATGTAGGCCAGCACGCCGGGGTACTGGGCGAAATAGCGGTCGATATAGTCTTGCGCCTGCTTGCGATCCACGCCGATCTGCTTGGCCAGACCGAACGCGCTCATGCCGTAGATCAGCCCGAAGTTGATGGCCTTGGCGCTGCGTCGTTGATCGTGAGTGACCGCCTCCAGTGCCACGCCGAACACTTCGGCGGCGGTAGCCCGGTGCACGTCCAGGTCATTGCGGAAGGCGTGCAGCAGACCTTCGTCCTTGGCCAGGTGGGCCATGATACGCAGTTCGATCTGCGAGTAGTCCGCCGCCAGCAGCTTGTAGCCCGGACTGGCGACGAAGGCCTGGCGGATGCGCCGGCCCTCGAGTGTGCGCACCGGGATGTTCTGCAGGTTCGGGTCGCTGGAGGACAGTCGCCCGGTGGCGGCCACGGCCTGCTGGTACGAGGTATGGATGCGTCCGGTGCGCGGGTTGATCTGTTCGGGCAGCTTGTCGGTGTAGGTGCTCTTGAGCTTGCTCAGGGAGCGGTACTCCATCAGCACGGTCGGCAGTGGATAACCTTCGGCGGCCAGGTCGGCGAGCACCGCCTCGGCGGTGGAGGCCTGACCCTTGGCGGTCTTGCTCAGCACCGGCATGCCCAGCTTGTCGTAGAGAATCACCCCCAGTTGCTTGGGCGAGCCGAGGTTGAACGGCTCGCCCGCCAACTCGTAGGCCTGGCGCTCGAGCTCGGCCATCTTCACCCCCAGCTCGCCGCTTTGCACCTTGAGCAAGGCGGCGTCGACCAGCGCGCCTTGGCGCTCGATCTTGGCCAGCACCGGCACCAGCGGCATCTCGATGTCCATGAGTACCGGCTGCAGGCTCGGCGTACGCGCCAGGCGGGCTTGCAGCGCCAGGTGCAGCCGCAGGGTGATGTCAGCGTCCTCGGCCGCGTAGGGGCCTGCCTTGTCCAGGTGGATCTGGTTGAAGGTCAACTGCTTGGCGCCGCGTCCGGCGATGTCCTCGAATGCGATGGTACGGTGGTCGAGGTACTTCTGGGCCAGGCTGTCCATGTCATGGCGAGTGGCGGTGGAGTCCAGCACGTAGGACTCGAGCATGGTGTCGTAGGCCACACCACGCACCTCGATCGGCTGGCTGCAATTGGCCAGGATGTTGATGTCGTACTTGGCGTTCTGCCCGACCTTGGCCTTGGCCGGGTCTTCCAGCAGCGGCTTGAGCGCCAGCAGCACCGCATCACGGTCCAACTGCTGCGGCGCGCCCTCGTAGTCGTGGGCCAGCGGCACATAGGCAGCCTCATGGGGCTCGACCGCGAACGACACGCCGACCAGCTCGGCCCGCTGCGCGTCCAGCCCGGTGGTCTCGGTGTCGAAGGCGAACAGCGGTGCCTGACGCAGCTTGTCGAGCCAGACGTCGAAGCGCGCCTGGTCGAGGACGGTTTCGTACCTGGCCTCGACCTTGGCTGCCGGCGCCTCCACCGGCTCGATCGAAGCGCCTTCGCGGGCGGCGTCGCGCTGCACGTCGGCGATCCAGCTCTTGAACTCCATTTCCGTGTACAGCGCCAGCAAGGCCTCGCGGTCAGGCTCGCCGCAGACCAGCGCGTCCACGGCGATGTCCAGCTCGACATCGATCTTGATGGTGGCCAGTTCGTAAGAGAGGAAGGCCGCATCACGGTGCTCTTCGAGCTTGGCCGGCAAGCTCTTGGCGCCGCGAATGGCCAGGCTCGGCACCTTGTCGAGGTTCTCGTACAGCTCGCGCAGGCCACCACCGATGCCGGTCAGCAAGCCCACCGCGGTTTTTTCGCCAACGCCGGGGACACCGGGGATGTTGTCGACCTTGTCGCCCATCAGGGCGAGGAAGTCGATGATGTGTTCAGGCCCCACGCCGAATTTTTCGTGCACGCCGGCGACATCCAGCACGCTGCCGGTCATGGTGTTGACCAGCGTGATGTGGCCGTCCACCAGTTGCGCCATGTCCTTGTCGCCGGTGGAGATGATCACCGGGCGCCCGGCCGCCGCGCTGCTGCGCGCCAGGGTGCCGATCACGTCGTCGGCCTCGACGCCCTCTACGCACAGCAGTGGGTATCCAAGCGCCCGCACGCTGGCGTGCAGCGGCTCGACCTGCACCCGCAGGTCGTCGGGCATGCTCGGGCGGTTGGCCTTGTATTCGGCGAACATGGCGTCACGGAAGGTGCCGCCCTTGGCGTCGAAGACCACCGCGAACAGCGCGTCGGGGTACTGCCGGCGCAGGCTCTTGAGCATGTTCAGCACGCCCTTGACCGCGCCGGTCGGCATGCCCTTGGAGGTGGTCAGCGGCGGCAGGGCGTGGAAGGCGCGGTAGAGGTAGGACGAACCGTCCACCAGGACGAGGGGCGCTTGGCTCATGAGAGGAATCAACCTTTTCGACGGGTCCGGCGCTAGAATAGCCGGATCAGTGACGACAAAAGGACTTAGGTTATCATGCGCACACCCATTCGCCTGTTACTGCTCAGCCTGCTGGCCATCACCCCGGTCCTGGCACTGGCGGCGGACGAGGCCCCATCGGCCGATCCCGATGTAACCATTCGCACGGAAGGCGATCGCACCATTCAGGAGTACCGTCAAAACGGATTCCTTTATGCGATCAAGGTCACGCCGAAACACGGCAAGCCATATTTCCTGGTACGCGCCGATGGCTCCGACGGCAACTTCATTCGATCCGACCAGCCGGACATGCTGATTCCGTCCTGGAAAATCTTCGAATGGTGAGGTAGTCACCCGTACCGTTCTCATCAACCCGGCACTTCCCAGTTGGAAGTGCCTGCATGGGCAGCTTTTCAACATGTCAGTCTTCACCCCCGTGTCCCGGCCCGAGCTGGAAACCTTTCTGGCGCCGTATGAGCTGGGCCGCCTGCTGGACTTCCAGGGCATCGCCGCCGGAACCGAAAACAGCAACTTCTTCGTCAGCCTGGAAAAGGGGGAGTTCGTCCTGACGCTCATCGAGCGCGGGCCGGCCGAGGACCTGCCGTTCTTCATCGATTTGCTCGATGTGCTGCACGACGCCGACATGCCGGTGCCCTACGCCGTGCGCGACCGCGAGGGCCACGGTCTGCGCCAGTTGTGCGGCAAGCCGGCGCTGCTGCAACCGCGACTGTCGGGCAAGCATGTGAAAGCCCCGAACAACCAACACTGCGCGCAAGTGGGCGAACTGCTAGCGCACATTCACCTGGCCACCCGCGAGCGCATCATCGAACGCCGCACCGACCGGGGGCTGGACTGGATGCTCAGCGCCGGCGCCGAGCTGCTGCCGGGCCTGGACGCCGAGCAGAGTGGGTTGCTGCGTAGCGCCTTGCAGGAAATCGAAGCGCATAAGGCGCAGATTCTCGCACTGCCCAAGGCCAACCTGCACGCCGACCTGTTCCGCGACAACGTGATGTTCGAAGGCACTCACTTGAGCGGCCTGATCGACTTCTACAACGCCTGCTCCGGGCCGATGCTCTATGACATCGCCATTACCCTGAACGACTGGTGCCTGGACGCCAACGGCGGTATCGACCTGCCGCATGCCCAGGCGCTGCTCGGCGCCTACGCTGGGCTACGGCCCTTCACGGCGGCAGAAGCCGAGTTGTGGCCGGTGATGCTGCGCGTGGGCTGCGTGCGGTTCTGGCTGTCGCGGCTGATCGCCGCCCGTGATTTCGCCGGCATGGACGTGACCATCCATGACCCCCGCGAGTTCGAGGTCCGCCTGGCCCAGCGTCAGCATGTGGCCTTGAAGCTGCCCATCGCCTTGTGACAGGCAAGCACCTCGTCGCGGCGATGACCCGCCGCGATGAGGCCGCCCCTTTGGGATCAGAGCGTCAGAGGCTCTCCAAACACCCCGCCAAATCCCCTCCGAGCTTCTCCAGCAAGCGCTCATAGCCCGTGCCGTCCACCGGGTCGGTCCCGCCCAAGGCGTCGAGCTCGGCCAACTTCACCGGCAATCCAGCCACCAAGGTTTCGGCCAGACGCGGACGAATGGGCGGCTCGCTGAACACACAAGTCGGCCCCACCGCCTGCAAACGCGTGCGCATGGCCGCCACATGCTGCGCCCCCGGCTGCACCTCGGCGGCGACGCTGAACACGCCCGTGTGGCGCAGGCCGTACTCGGCCTCGAAATAGTCGAAGGCTTCGTGGAACACGAAGTAAGGCTTGCCCGCGATACCCGCGACCCGCGTCTTGATCCGCTGGTCCAGCGCTTCCAGCCGCTCGGCGAAGGCTTTCTGGTTGGCCTGGTAGCGCGCAGCGTTGGCCGGGTCGGCCGCCGCCAGGTCGCTGGCCATCTTCGCCGCGATCACCCGCGCGTTGATCGACGACAGCCACAGGTGCGCGTCGAGCGAGCCGGGGCGGTGGTCATGGTCGTGATCGTCTTGGTCTTGCTCGTGGGAATGGCTGTCCTCGCCGAAGTGGCGCAGCTTCATGCCCGGCAGCGACTGCACCGCCACGGTAGGCTTGCTGCGGTTCTTCAACACCCGGGGCAGGAAGCTCTCCATGTCCGGTCCGATCCAGTACAGCAGGTCGGCATCGCCGACCTTGCGCACATCGGAGGGGCGCAGCGCGTAGTTGTGCGGCGACGCCCCAGGCGGCAGCAGTACGTCAGGGCGGCCAACGCCATCCTGAACCGCTGCAGCGATCTGCTGCAGGGGTTTGATACTGGTGAGCACCCGCACGTCTGCGTGGGCGGAAAAAGCGATGAAAGCGACAAAAAGGGTAAGGAATCGGGACACGGTGAATACTCGACTCGTCAGAAACAGGTAACATAATAACGTCTCCGCCGATAATCGTCGCCGCCCATGTCTATCACCCCGCTGGCCAACCGTCCCCACGATCATTCCCGTTGCGTGCACAGCGCCTTGAGCGAAGCCGACACGCTGTGCGCGCGCCAGGGGCTGCGCCTCACCGCGCTGCGCCGGCGCGTGCTCGAACTGGTGTGGCAAAGCCACAAGCCGCTGGGTGCCTACGATATCCTCGCCGTGCTCAGCGAGCAGGACGGCCGCCGCGCTGCGCCGCCGACGGTCTACCGCGCGCTGGACTTTCTCCTGGAAAATGGCCTGGTGCACCGCATCGCTTCGCTCAACGCCTTCATCGGCTGCAGCCATCCCGAACACAAGCATCAGGGTCAATTCCTGATCTGCCGCGCCTGCCACGTGGCCATCGAGCTGGAGCAGGACAGCATCAGCGATGCCATCGTCGCCAGCGCCAAGGCGGTGAATTTCACCGTCGAGACGCAGACCGTCGAAGTGGTCGGGCTGTGCGCCAACTGCCGGAGCGCCGCATGAGCGACGCGCTGATCCGCCTGGAGCAGGTCGGCGTGAGCTTTGCCGGCGAAGCGGTGCTCGACAGCATCGACCTGGCGGTCGCACCCGGCCAGATCGTCACCCTGATCGGCCCCAACGGCGCCGGCAAGACCACCCTGGTGCGTGCCGTGCTCGGCCTGCTCAAGCCGCACCGTGGCACGGTCTGGCGCAAGCCGCGCCTGCGTATCGGCTACATGCCGCAGAAAATCCAGGTCGATGCCACGCTGCCGCTGTCAGTGCTGCGCTTCCTGCGCCTGGTACCCGGCGTGGACCGCGCCCGGGCGCTGGCGGCGTTGCGCGAGGTGGGCGCTGAACAGGTCATCGACAGCCCGATCCAGACCGTCTCCGGCGGCGAGATGCAGCGCGTGCTGCTGGCCCGCGCACTGCTGCGCGAGCCCGAGCTGCTGGTGCTCGACGAACCGGTGCAGGGCGTCGATGTGGTCGGCCAGGGCGAGCTGTACAACCTCATCACCCGCCTGCGCGACCGCTACGGCTGCGGTGTGCTGATGGTCTCCCACGACTTGCACCTGGTGATGAGCACCACCGACCAGGTGGTCTGCCTGAATCGCCATGTGTGCTGCTCGGGCCACCCAGAGCAGGTCAGCGGCGACCCGGCGTTCGTCGAGCTGTTCGGCCAGACGGCGCCGAGCCTGGCGGTCTATCACCATCATCACGATCACAGCCACGACCTGCATGGCGCCGTGATCGCCCCCGGCGCCCATGTCCACGGAGAGCACTGCAAGCATGGCTGATTTTCTTCTCTACGCCTTGCTTGCCGGATTGTCCCTGGCGCTGGTCGCCGGCCCGCTGGGCTCCTTCGTGGTCTGGCGGCGCATGGCCTATTTCGGCGACACCCTGTCCCATGCGGCGTTGCTGGGCGTGGCCCTGGGCCTGGCCCTGGACGTCAGCCCGACCCTGGCGGTGACCATCGGCTGCCTGCTGCTGGCGATCCTGCTGGTAACCCTGCAGCAGCGCCAGCCGCTGGCGTCGGACACCCTGCTTGGCATTCTCGCCCCCAGCACCTTGTCGCTGGGTTTGGTGGTCTTGAGCTTCATGCACGATGTGCGCATCGACCTGATGGCCTATCTGTTCGGCGACCTGCTGGCCATCAGCAGCACCGACCTGGCCTGGATCCTCGGCGGCAGTGTGTTGGTGCTGGCCTTGCTGGCCGCGCTCTGGCGCCCCCTGCTGGCGGTCACCGTGCACGAGGAACTGGCGCGGGTCGAAGGCTTGCCAGTGGCGGGGCTGCGCCTGACGCTGATGCTGCTGATCGCGGTGGTGATCGCGGTGGCGATGAAAATCGTCGGTGTACTGCTGATTACCTCGCTGCTGATCATTCCCGCCGCCGCGGCACAACGTCACGCCCGCTCGCCCGAACAGATGGCGTTGGGCGCCAGCCTGCTGGGCGTGGCCGCGGTCTGTGGCGGCCTGGCGATGTCCTGGTTCAAGGACACCCCGGCCGGTCCGTCGATCGTGGTCTGCGCGGCGGTGCTATTCTTGCTGAGCCTGGCACTGCCCAAGCGCTGACACCTGAAGGTCGCACCGTGCAACCTTTACTTGGGTAAAGGGTCAGTAAGACGTGTTTTCGAGCGTGCACACCTGGGTGTAGACTTGCTCGCTTTTTGCGCAAATAGAGAGTCGCAGGAATGAAGCCGTTCGCCTCCCGTTATCTGCTTGTTGCCGTCTTTTCGCTGTTCCTTGCCGCCTGCTCCTCGGCGCCGGTCGAACCGCCCGCTGCCCCGGAACAGCCCGACGCCTGGCAGCAGTTGCAACAGAACATCGCCAGCAACGAGCTGGCCACCGCCGAAGATCAACTCGCCACGCTGCAAGCGCAGTCGCCAGACGACGCCCGCGTCGAGCAGTATCATCGCCAGTTGGCCGAAGCCTACCTGCAACGCAGCCAGATCGTGTTGCAGAAGGGCGACGTCAACGCCGCTGCCACCGCGCTGGCCCGAGCGCGTGCCTTGATGCCACAGGCGCCGGCTCTGACCGGCGGCGAAGCCGTGGCACAGGCCCGCCAGGCCGAGCTGGACAAGGCCGAGGCCGCACTCAAGGCTGCCGAGTCCAAACCCCAGGCTCGGGTCATCGATCCGGCAGCACCGAGCACGGTAATTGCGTTGAAAACCACGGACATCGCGGCCATGCGCCGGCAACTGGACGACATTGCCGCCGACGTGGTGAATTATCACTGCGAAGTGGTTTTCCAAGTGCCGCGCATCCAGGACGCGCCTTGGCTGAAGACGTTGCTGCAAAAGCGCGTCAGCAAGCTCGATGCCAGCTTCCCGCTGAAACAGAAGCATGAAATCCAGCGCGCCTTGCCGGCCCAAGTGGTGCTGGTTCCGCATCAAAACTGAACAAACGAAAAGGGCCGCAATGCGGCCCTTTCGCTACAGCGCGGCGTTAACTGTCAGGCTGGAATGGCCTCGGCCGCCGCTTCTCGCTCCCACACCCGATGAGCCTCGACCGCCTTGACGAAGGCCTCCACGGTCTTCTGGTCGTCGCCCAGCAGCAGCCCCTTGTCGGTCTTCAGACCCAGCGCATCGAGCAGCGCCTTGCCCTGCGGCGCCACGCCGATGGCCTTCAAGTGCTTGTAGCCTTCGAGCAGGAAGTGCTTGGCGACGCCACTGGCGCCCAGGGCATCGAGCGAGGCCTTGCCGTCCGGCACCAGAATGCCGTCGAACATCACCGACGGCATGCCCTCCATCGACGCATCCACCGGCAGCGCCTTGCCGTCGGCGGTTTTCACCGGCGCCGAAGTCGGCCCCAGCAGCATCGGCCGCGCGCTGTGCGCCTCGAGCGCCTTGACCAGCGTGTCGACGCTGGCACCGTCCACACCGTTGGCGATCAGCAGGGCGATCTTGCGGCCCTTGATGCCGACCGTGCCGGGATGGTTCATCTGGCTCAGGGCAGGGGAGGTCTTGAGCTTGGACTGAGGCGCCTTGACGGTGCCCGCCTTGGGCGCCGGCAAGCCCAGGTTCTCGGCCACCGCCGTCGCCAGGTCGAGATCGATGTTGGCCAGAATCTCATTCACCTGCCGCTCGCGGATGTACTCGCGCTCGACCTTGCCCAGCTCGAAGCTATAGGCCTTGATGATGTGCTGCTGTTCGTTCGGGCTCATGCTCTTGAAGAACAGGCGGGCCTGGGAGAAGTGATCGCTGAACGACTCGCTGCGCTCGCGGATCTTGTGCGCGTCGACGCGTTCTTGATAGCTCTCGAAACCGCCATCCTGAGGCCCGGCGGGCGTCTCTTTCGGCCAGCCGCCGTCGATCGAGTTCGGCTCGTAGGACGCGCGCCCTTTGTGGATGGTCTGGCGGTGCATGGCATCGCGCTGATTGTTGTGGTTCGGCGCCACGGGGCGGTTGATCGGGATCTCATGGAAGTTCGGCCCGCCCAGGCGGCTGATCTGGGTATCGGTATACGAGAACAGGCGCCCCTGCAGCAGCGGGTCATTGGTGAAGTCGATGCCCGGCACGATATGCCCTGGGCAGAACGCCACTTGCTCGATCTCGGCGAAATAGTTGTCCGGGTTGCGGTTGAGCACCATCTTGCCCAGCGGCGTCACCGGCACCAGTTCTTCGGGGATGAGCTTGGTCGGATCGAGCAGGTCGAAGTCGAACGTGTGTTCATCGGCCTCCGGCACGATCTGCACGCCCAGTTCCCACTCGGGGTAGTCGCCGGTCTCGATGGCTTCGGACAGGTCGCGGCGGTGGTAATCGGTGTCCTTGCCAGCCAGTTTCTGCGCCTCGTCCCACAATACCGAGTGAACACCCTGACGCGGCTTCCAGTGGAATTTGACGAAGCTGGCCACGCCTTCGGCGTTGATCAGGCGGAAGGTGTGCACACCGAAGCCTTCCATCATCCGCAAGCTGCGCGGAATGGCACGGTCGGACATAGCCCAGATGACCATGTGCGCCGACTCCGGCACCAACGAAACAAAGTCCCAGAAGGTGTCATGGGCCGAGCCACCGGTTGGAATCTCGTTGTGCGGCTCGGGTTTGACCGCATGCACGAAGTCGGGAAACTTGATCGCATCCTGGATGAAGAACACCGGCATGTTGTTGCCGACCAGGTCGAAGTTGCCTTCATCGGTGTAGAACTTCACGGCGAAACCGCGCACATCGCGCACCGTGTCCCCCGAGCCGCGCGGGCCTTGCACGGTGGAGAAGCGCACGAACACCGGGGTGACTTTCTCCGGGTCTTGCAGGAAACCGGCCTTGGTCAGTGCGCTGTGGTTGCCGTAGCTCTGGAAGTAACCGTGGGCGCCGGTGCCGCGGGCGTGCACGATGCGCTCGGGGATGCGCTCATGGTCGAAGTGGGTAATCTTCTCGCGCATGATGAAGTCTTCAAGCAGCGAAGGCCCGCGCGCACCTGCCTTGAGCGTGTTCTGGTTGTCGGCGATGCGTACGCCCTGGTTGGTCCGCAGCGCCTGGCCGGTGGCATCGCTGCGCGCCTGCTCGAGGTTCTGCAGCTTGGTGTTGGTGTTGGCGCGGTCAGGGGTCTGGGTGCCAGCCAGTTCGCTCTGCTTGGGCGCGTCGGTCCTGTTGCTCGACATCTTGGCTCTCCTCATCAGTCTTCAGGCTGCCCATCGGGGGCTTGTTCAGGTAGTGACTGGAGGGGTTGACCATGCGTTCCATCGGGTTTACCGACCGTCGCGTTATGCCCAGGCGATTGGTCGAAGACGAAATAAATGCTAAGAACCGCCAGGGGAAAAGGCTAAAATGCGCGACCCCAGCTCACCGCTGACCCTAAATTCCATGCGCCCCACAAGGTTCGCTACGTGATCGAGTTCCAACATGTGCACAAGACCTACCGCGTCGCCGGTAGGGACATCCCCGCCCTCAACCCGACCAGCCTGAGCATCGAAGATGGCCAGGTGTTCGGCCTTATTGGCCATTCCGGTGCCGGCAAAAGTACCCTGCTGCGCCTGATCAACCGCCTGGAGGCGCCGTCCGGCGGCAAGATCATCGTCGACGGAGAAGACGTCACCGCCTTCGACGCCAACCAACTTCGGCGTTTCCGCCAGCAGGTCGGCATGATCTTCCAGCACTTCAACCTGCTGGCCTCCAAGACCGTCGCCGATAACGTCGCCCTGCCGCTGGTGCTGGCTGGCGAGCTGTCGCGTGCGGCGATCGACCAACGTGTCAGCCAGTTGCTGGCCCGCGTCGGCCTGTCGGACCACGCGAAGAAGTATCCGGCGCAGCTGTCGGGTGGCCAGAAGCAGCGCGTCGGCATCGCCCGGGCGTTGTCGACCAACCCGAAGATCCTGCTGTGCGACGAAGCCACCAGTGCCCTCGACCCGCAGACCACCGCCTCGGTGCTGCAACTGCTGGCCGAGATCAACCGCGAGCTAAAGCTGACCATCGTGTTGATCACCCACGAAATGGACGTGATCCGTCGGGTCTGCGACCGCGTGGCGGTAATGGATGCCGGGGTCATCGTCGAGCAGGGTTCGGTGGCCGACGTGTTCCTGCATCCGCAGCACGCCACCACCAAGCGCTTCGTCCAGGAAGACGAGCAGGTGGACGAGCACGAGCAACGCGACGACTTTGCCCACGTGCCGGGCCGCATCGTGCGCCTGACCTTCCAGGGCGAAGCCACCTATGCGCCGCTGCTGGGCACCGTCGCCCGCGAAACCGGAGTGGACTACAGCATCCTGGCCGGACGCATCGACCGCATCAAGGACGTGCCCTACGGCCAACTCACCCTCGCCGTCACCGGCGGCAACATCGACGCTGCGTTCGCGCGCTTCCAGGCCGCCGACGTCCACATGGAGGTCCTGCGCTGATGGACGCCCTGAATTTCTTCGCCAACGTCGACTGGTCCGAGATCTGGTTGGCCACCGGCGACACCCTGATCATGCTGTTCGGCTCGCTGCTGTTCACCGTGCTGCTCGGCCTGCCGCTGGGCGTGCTGCTGTTCCTCTGCGGCCCGCGGCAGATGTTCGAGCAGAAGGGCGTGTATGCGCTGCTGTCGCTGGTGGTGAACATCCTGCGTTCGCTGCCCTTCATCATCCTGCTGATCGTGATGATTCCGGTCACCGTACTGATCACCGGCACCTCGCTGGGCGTGGCTGGCGCCATCCCGCCCTTGGTGGTCGGTGCCACGCCGTTCTTCGCCCGCCTGGTGGAAACTGCGCTGCGCGAAGTGGACCGCGGCATCATCGAGGCCACTCAGTCGATGGGCGCCACCACCCGGCAGATCATCACCAATGCCCTGCTGCCCGAAGCGCGTCCAGGTATTTTTGCGGCCATTACGGTCACCGCGATCACCTTGGTGTCCTATACCGCGATGGCCGGTGTGGTCGGCGCCGGCGGCCTGGGCGACCTGGCCATCCGCTTCGGCTACCAGCGCTTCCAGACCGACGTGATGATCGTCACCGTGGTGCTGCTGTTGGTGCTGGTGCAGATCCTGCAGAGCGTCGGCGACCGGCTGGTCGTGCATTTTTCCCGTAAGTAACAACCCCAATGGGGTCGGCGTGCCGACCCGTTCGGGGGCCGTCGCGGCCCTCACAAGGAGTGATCGATGAAGAAACTGCTTGCTGTCGTCGCCGCCGTCGCGGCCTTCTCCGCCCAGGCGGCGGAAACCTTGAGCGTGGCCGCCTCCCCGGTGCCGCACGCCGAGATCCTCAACTTCGTCAAGCCGACGCTGGCCAAGGAAGGGGTGGATTTGAAGGTCAAGGAGTTCACTGACTACATCCAGCCCAACGTGCAAGTGGCCGAGAAGCGCCTGGACGCCAACTTCTTCCAGCACCAGCCGTACCTGGACGAATTCAACAAGGCCAAGGGCACCCATCTGGTCAGCGTTGCCGGCGTGCATATCGAACCGCTGGGCATCTATTCGAGCAAGTACAAGACACTCGACGAGCTGCCGTCCGGTGCCACCGTGGTCATCCCCAACGACGCCACCAACGGCGGCCGAGCCTTGCTGCTGCTGGACAAGGCCGGTGTGATCAAGCTCAAGGACAACAGCAACATCCTCGCCACCGTGAAGGACGTCGCCGAGAATCCCAAGAACGTGAAGTTCCGTGAGCTGGAAGCGGCCACCATTCCACGGGTGCTGACCCAGGTGGATGCCGCGCTGATCAACACCAACTACGCCTTGGAAGCCAAGCTCAATCCGGAAAAGGATGCCCTGGCCATCGAAGGTAAGGACTCGCCCTACGTGAACATCCTGGTCACCCGCGAGGACAACAAGGACAGCGACGCGGTCAAGAAGCTGGTTCAGGCCCTGCACTCGCCTGAGGTGAAGCAGTTCATCACCGAGAAGTACAAGGGCGCAGTGGTTCCGGCGTTCTGATTGCGCACGTCCACTTGCCCTGAGCGCCCGATTCGTAGAAACGGCTCCAGCCGTAATCGGGCGCGCGACAGCGCTTGAATCAGTCGCGCTTCACCAGCTTGGGCAACTGCGCCACCAGCTTTTGAGTGTCGAACGGCGCACGGATGAAACCGCGCTGCCGACCATCCGGCCCGACGATTGCCAAGTTGCCACTGTGATCCACGGTGTAGCCAGGCTTGCGCGTGTCCGCCGGGATGAACGGGATGCTCAAGGCATGGGCCAGTGTCTGGGTGTCTTCGATGGAGCCGGCCAGCCCGACGAAATCCTTGTCGAAATACGCCAGATACTGCTTGAGCTGTTGGGGGGTATCGCGGGCCGGATCGACGCTCACCAGTACCACCTGCAAGTGATCGAGCGTCCCTTTGGACAGCTCGCTCTTGACCTGCCGCAACTGGGCCAGCGTGGTCGGGCAGATGTCAGGGCAGTAGGTATAGCCGAAGAACAGCAACGACCACTTGCCCTTGAGCTGGTCCAGTTGCACCGGCTGACCGTTCTGGTCGGTCATGCTCACCGCCGGCACGCTGCGACTCTGTGCCAGCAGAATGATCCCGGCCTCGGTGAGCCCGGCCGAATCGGCTTCGCCCCGGCCGTTGAGCGCTTTGGTAACGGTCAAACCCAGGATCAATGCGGTCAGGGCGAACAGGATCAGGATGGTTTTCTGGGTTCGGGTCATGGCTTGGGCATTCGATTCAGAGGGGCGAAATGGGAATGAAGGATCTCGTCGTAGGCGGCTAGATTACAGTCCTTGACCGGTTAGGGCTAACAGAGCGGCAAAATGATGGCACATTGATATAACCGCATGGAGCAAGTGTCTCGCTGATATAACAAATGCGTCTTAGGCCTATGCGCAACCGAGCTACCTTAGTGTCTTCCGTTTGTAACGCCTTGTCCCTGGAGTTGTCATGAACACCGCAGCTGTACGCGAGCAGATCCATCAAGCCCAACTGTACGAGAGTCGCACTGGCCAATTGCAACAGCGCCTCGAGCAGCAGCTGCCGCACCTGCACCCGCTGATCCAACTACCCGTGCAGGATGCCAAGGGTACCCTGGCACGCTTCGTCAGCGCCTACATCGACCAAGTGCCCGAACTGCTCGAAGCCGCCCATGCAGTGGCCCGCGAGGCGGGTATCGAGTCGCAGATCAAGCCCGTGCTGAAAATCGCCGAGGCTTATTTCCTGCAGCCGCCCAGCGTGGTGGGCTCGCACACCGGGCTGGACTGCCTGCTGGACGAAGCCTACCTGGCGCATCGGCTGGTCGAAGAGGTCAACGACCTGTACATCCGCCACTTCCAGCAGCCACTGATCCCGGTGGACACCACCGTGGCCAACCTCATCGCTCACCAACTGATCGGCGAAACCTTCGCCAATCAACTGGACGAAGTGGTGCATCACTCGGTGGACGAAATGCTCGACGACGAGAGCTTCGCCGTCGAATCGGTGGAGGCCTACCGCGAAACCCTGCGCAGCCCGCAAACCGGCGAAGCGTGGAAGCGCTGGCCATGCCTGTCGCGCCAGTTGAGTGTGGAACTGGACCTGCACCAGACCAGCCACTGAGCCCGAGGGCCGTGGCGGGAGTTGCCCCCAATGACGGCGCAGTGGGGCGGACGCCGTTGCAAGCATGGCTGACGTAGACCAGGCCGAACCGTCCGGACGCGCGTCAGGCCTGGGCCAGGCGCCGTAGCCGGCCCTCCACGCGGCGTTTGAGTCCATGCTGTTCGATACGCAAGTGCGAACCGGCGGCCAGGCTCGAACGCCCCCAGTCCTCCAGCAGCTCCAGCACCGAATGGTCGATGTAGCTCAGGTTGCCCAACGGTACGTGTAGCGTGGTGCCGGGCGGCACGCTTTCCAGCGTCTGGGTCAGTGCTGGCACCTTGAGGAAGGTCGCCGCACCGCTCAAGCGCAGTTCCAGGTGTCCGGGCTCGTCGAGCGGCACCAGGTTGATCTTCAGCCGCGCGGCCTTGAACGCCAGCTTCAGCAAGGTCAGGGCGAAGCCCACCAGCACACCGGTCAGCAAATCGGTGAAGACGATGGCCAAGGCAGTCGCGGCGTAGGTGAACATCGGCATGCGGCCATACCGGCCCAGGTCACGGAACGCTTTGACGTTCACCAGCTTGATGCCGGTGTAGACCAGCACGCCCGCCAGGCTCGCCACTGGAATCTGCTGCAGCACGCTGCCCAGCACCACCACGAAGCCCAGCAGCCACACCCCATGCAGGATCGCCGATGCGCGGGTCTGGGCGCCGGCTTGGACGTTGGCCGAACTGCGCACGATCACCCCGGTCATCGGCAAGGCGCCGAGCAGACCACAGAGCATGTTGCCGATACCCTGGGCTGACAGTTCACGGTCGAAATCCGAACGCTGGCCATTGTGCATGCGGTCTACCGCCGCCGCCGACAGCAGGGTTTCGGCGCTGGCGATGAAGGCCAGGGCGAAAGCCGCCACCAGCAAGCTCGGATCGGCCAGTTGCAGGAGGTCATCAGGACGCAGCCAGTCGATGGCTTCGGAGAGGTCCGCCGGCACCTGCACGCGGTTGACCGGCAGCGCCAGCCACAGGCTGAGCGCAGTCATCGCCGCCACGCCCAGCAACGCACCGGGCATGAAGCGCAGCCGCTGCGGGCGCCAGCGATCCCACCCCCACATCAGGGCGATGGTGCCCAGGCCCAGGGCGCCGGCCTGCCACCCACTGCCGGCGCTCTCCAACGGCAGCGCAGCGGCGAGGGTGGCGGGGAAGCCCAGCAGGTTGTCGACGCCAGAGGGCTGCGGCGCCGCATCGAACATCACATGCACCTGGGACAGCACGATCAGCACGCCGATGCCCGCCAGCATGCCGTACACCACGGCCGGGGCAGTGACGCGGAACCAGCAACCCAGGCGCAGGCGCCCGGCCAGCAATTGCAGCAATCCAGCCAGCAGCAGGATCGGCCCGAGCATGGCTACGCCATGCTGTCGCACCAGCTCGAACACCAGCACGGCCAGGCCCGCCGCCGGGCCGCTGACCTGCAGCGGCGAGCCGGCGAGAAAGCCGACCACGACGCCGCCGATGATGCCGGTGATCAGGCCTTTGGCCGGCGGCATGCCCGAGGCAATCGCGATGCCCATGCACAGCGGCAGGGCCACCAGGAACACCACGACCGAAGCCAGCAATTCGCGCGGCAGTGCCGCTTTAATCTGTGTCATGTTCACCATGTCGCTCCTTTTCTGATTCACGGCCAATCCACTGGCCGATAGCACGCGGATCCCTGAATCGCGCGCAGGCGCAGGCCGCCAGCAGGATTGCCGGCAAGGCGTTCAGGGAAATTCAAGGCAGCCGAAAGCCCTGCCGCGCCAACGGGGCGCAGCCGGCTATCAGGGTTTCTTCAGGTGGTGGGGCGGCTTAGTAGCGGCCTCTCGGAGTCGCGCAGGGCACCGGCTCACCGGCACTGAGCGGAAGGAAGGCGTCGCTGGCCGCGTCGTAGGCTTCGATGCGGCTGGTCTCGATGTCGTAGACCCAACCATGGATGTACAACTGGCCAGCCGCCAGACGCGAAGCCACCGAAGGGTGGGTGCGCAGGTGATGCAATTGGGCGATGACGTTTTCCTTGGTCAACACCTGCATGTTCTCGTGCTCGGTGTCGCAGGTGCAGTTGTTCTCGACCACGGTGCGCGCCACTTCGGCGTGGCGCAGCCAGGCCGAGACGGTGGGCATCTTGGCCAGCGACTGCGGGTTGAGCACGGCACGCATGGCGCCGCAGTCGGAGTGGCCGCAGACGATGATGTGGTGAACGCCCAACGCCATAACCGCGTACTCGATGGCGCTGGAAACACCACCGTTCATCTGCCCATAAGGCGGCACCACGTTACCCACGTTACGGGTTACGAACAGGTCGCCCGGCGAGCTCTGGGTGATCAGTTCGGGAACGATGCGCGAGTCGGCGCAGGTGATGAACATGGCGCGGGGTTTCTGCGCGGTGGCGAGCTTCTTGAACAGCTCCTGCTGCTCGGGGAACACGTCATGGTGAAATTTCAAGAAGCCGTCGACGATGTGCTTCAGGGCGGCATCGGCGTTCTCGGCAGGGGCAGCCGGAACGGGCTTGGATGGGTCCTTGATCGGCATGATTCATCCTCTAGACGGTTTTTCGGTAAGCACGAGTTTACCGGGGAAAGATTCTGGCTATGCGAGGAATTAGATGACGCGCACAGGTAATAAATCACAGCCACCTTTGGCTGAGTCCTTACGCTAGCGGAGAAAACTTAACTGAAACTGAATTCAGAGGCTCTAGAACGGGCGTTCCAGGTTCTGGCGGGGAGTTCTCGATAATAGCAAAAAAGCATCAATCGCCAATACCCTCCAGCGAAATTAATGGCAGGCATGAGTGAGATTGTGGGGTAGCCGGGCATGTGTTCAAAACAACGCCATCTGCGCCCCTGGCACGCAAAACGCCGAGCAGTCCAACGCCAACGCCTCGCGTCCGGCAAAGCCCATCTGCCGAGCGGCCTTGGCAAAGCGCTGGGCCAACAGCTCGGCGAACACGCCTTCGCCACGCATGCGCGTTCCGAAACGACTGTCATACAACTCGCCACCCCGGCTCTGACGCATCAGGCTCAGCACATGCGCCGCCCGTTGCGGGTAATGATCCTGCAGCCATTGCTCGAACAGCGGCGCCACCTCCAGCGGCAGGCGCAGCATCATGTAGGCGGCGCTCTGCGCGCCAGCGTCACGCGCCGCTTCGAGCAGGTGCTCCAGTTCGCAATCGTTGATCATCGGAATGATCGGCGAGCACAGCACCCCCACCGGCACGCCTGCTTCGCGCAACACGCGAATGGCCCGCAACCGAGCCTTCGGCGCCGCTGCACGCGGCTCCAGCGTGCGCTTGAGCTCATCGTCCAGCGTGGTGAGGCTGATCATCACCCGCACCAGGCGCAGGCTGGCCAATTCGCTCAGCAGGTCGAGGTCGCGCAGGATCAGCGAGCCTTTGGTCACGATGGTCACCGGGTGGCGATAGCGCAACAGCACCTCGAGCAGACGGCGACTGAGCTGGTGGTCGCGCTCGATCGGCTGGTAGGGATCGGTGTTGGCACCCAGGTTGATCGGCGCACAGACGTAACCCGGCTTGCTCAACTGCTGTTCGAGCACCTCGGCGGCATTGGTCTTGGCGATCAGCTTGGTTTCGAAATCCAGGCCAGGGGACAGGTCCCAGTAGGCATGGCTCGGCCGGGCATAGCAGTAGATACAGCCATGCTCGCAGCCGCGGTAGGGATTGATCGAACGGTCGAAGGGCAAGTCGGGGGAGGTGTTGCGGGCGATGATGGTCTTGGCGGTCTCGATCCGCACCTCGGTGCCCTGGGTGACCGGCACTTCCTGATGCCAGCCGTCATCTTCCACCACCGAGATGCTCGGGGCGAAGCGGTTGTGAGGATTGCTGGCCGTGCCACGGCCGCGGACGGGAGCTGACTTCATGATGAAAAAACCCGCATTGCTGTATGCGCATACAGTAATGCGGGTTAGTCATTGCCGCCAGCGGCGTCAGCCGGACGGTGCGATCAGTCGGTCTTCTTCAACTTCGGGTTGGGGAAGAACTGCACGGTCTGCACCTGTACCGGCTGCGCCTTGACCGCCTGCTGGTTGACCCGGGTGCCAAGCTCCTTGGGCACCGACAGGCCTTGCTCGTTGAGCGTGTCGGTGAAACCGCAGGCCACGCATTCGCGGTGCGGCACGCCGTCTTCGCTCCACATCATCAGCTTGTCCGGCTCACTGCACGCCGGGCAGACCGCCCCGGCGATGAAGCGTTTCTTGGTCGTGCTGACAGCGCCCTCGCTCATGCCGCGGCCTCTTCGGTCAGGCCACTGTGGCGCAACAGGGCATCGATGGAGGGCTCGCGACCGCGGAAGTCGACGAACAGCACCATCGGTGCCCGCGAGCCGCCACGGGCCAGGATCGCCTCGCGGAACGCACGGCCGGTTTCGGCGTTGAGCACGCCTTCTTCCTCGAAGCGCGAGAAGGCGTCGGCCGACAGCACTTCGGCCCACTTGTAGCTGTAGTAGCCGGCCGCATAACCGCCGGCAAAGATGTGCGCGAAGCTGTTGGGGAACCGGTTGTAGGCCGGCGGACGCATCACCGTGACCTCGTCGCGCACGCCCTCGAGCACCTGCAGCACGCTGCGGCCATCGCCATGGGTGGCGTGCAGTTCGAAGTCGAACAGGGAGAACTCCAACTGGCGCACCATCATCATGCCGGACTGGAAGTTCTTCGCCGCCAGCATCTTGTCCAGCAGGTCCTGGGGCAGCGCTTCGCCGGTTTCATAGTGACCGGAGATCAGCGCCAGGCCTTCCGGCTCCCAGCACCAGTTCTCCATGAACTGGCTCGGCAACTCGACCGCATCCCAGGCCACGCCGTTGATGCCTGAAACACCGGCATGCTCGATGCGGGTGAGCAGGTGATGCAAGCCATGGCCGAACTCGTGGAACAGCGTGGTGACTTCGTCGTGGGTGAGCAACGCCGGCTTGCCGGGCGCTGCCGGGGTGAAGTTACACACCAGGTTGGCCACCGGGCTCTGCAACGCGCCTGCGGCGGTGCGGCGACGGTCGCGGGCGCCGTCCATCCAGGCGCCGCCGCGCTTGTTGGCGCGGGCATAGAGGTCGAAGAAGAAGCGCCCCACGTGCTGGCCGTTTTCCTTGATCTCGAACAGGCGTACGTCCGGGTGCCAGGCGTCGAAGCCCTTGAGCTCAGCGATTTCGATGCCGTACAGGCGCTGGACGATGCTGAACAGACCGCCCAGCACCTTGTCGATCGGGAAGTAGGCGCGCAGGGCTTCCTGGGACACGCTATAGCGCTGCTCGCGCAGTTTTTCCCCATAGTAGCCGGCGTCCCAGCTCGACAGCTCGGCGCAGCCCTGCTCGGCGGCATAGGCCTTGAGCTGCTCGAGGTCCTGGGCGGCGAACGGCTTGGAGCGCTTGGCCAAGTCGCGCAGGAAGCTCAGCACCTGATCGCTGGACTCGGCCATCTTGGTGGCCAGGCTCAGTTCGGCGTAGTTGGCGTAGCCGAGCAACGTGGCCAGTTCCTGGCGCAGATCGAGAATCTCGGCCATGACCGGACCGTTGTCGAACTGACCGGCATTAGGCCCCTGATCGGACGCGCGGGTGCAGTAGGCGGCGTACAGTTCTTCACGCAAGGCGCGGTCGTTGGCGTAGGTCATCACCGCGTAGTAGCTGGGGAACTCCAGGGTGATCAGCCAACCGTCCAGCCCTTTGGCCTGGGCGGCGGCGGCCATCTGCGCCTTGGCCGACTCGGTCAGGCCGTCCAGCGCGGCTTCGTCGGTGACGTGCTTGGTCCAGGCCTGGGTGGCGTCGAGCAGTTGGTTGGAGAAGCGGCTGCCCAGTTCGCTGAGGGTGCTCTGCACATGGGCGTAGCGCTGCTGTTTGTCGGGCGACAGATCGATGCCCGACAGACGGAAGTCGCGCAGGGCGTGTTCCAGAATGGTTTTCTGCGCCACGTCGAAACCGGCGGCTTCCGGGCTGTTGGCCAGGGCCTGGTAGGCGTCGAACAGCGCGCGGTTCTGCCCCAGCTCGGTGGCGTAGGCGCTCAGCGCCGGCAGGCACGATTCGTAGGCCTCGCGCAGCGCCTGGCTGTTGCACACCGCATTGAGATGGCTGACCGGGCTCCAGGCCGCGCCCAGGCGGTCATTGAGTTCATCCATCGCCAGCACCAGGCCAGCCCAGGAGGGGTTCTTGCCCTGCTGCTCGAGGATATCGGCGATGGCCTTGCGGTTGTCGGCCAGGATCTGCTCGATCGCCGGCAGCACGTGTTCGGCACGGATCGCGGAGAAGGGCGGCAGGTCATGGGACTGCAGAAGCGGGTTGTTCGCACTCACGGTTCGGATACCTTGGCAGGAGAAACACTGCACCATCTTAATTACAATCGACGCCGACCGCAGCAGGCAGCCTGCCTATCGGCACTGTAGAGGAATACGATCATGGCCATCCGCACCTTTCGCGACCACACGCCAAGCCTCGGCCCACGTGCCTTCGTCGACCGTTCGGCGGTGGTGATCGGCGACGTGCAGCTCGGCGAGGACAGTTCGGTCTGGCCATTGACGGTGATTCGTGGCGACATGCACCGCATCCGCATCGGTGCGCGCACCAGCGTGCAGGATGGCAGTGTGCTGCACATCACCCATGCCGGGCCGTTCAATCCCGACGGCTTCGCGCTGATCATCGGCGACGAGGTGACCATCGGCCACAAGGTCATGCTGCACGGCTGCACCTTGGGCAACAGGATCCTGGTCGGCATGGGCAGCACGGTGATGGACGGCGCCATCGTCGAGGACGAGGTGATCATCGGCGCCGGCAGTCTGGTACCGCCCGGCAAGCGCCTGGTCAGCGGCTACCTGTATGTCGGCAGTCCGGTGAAGCAGGCCCGACCACTGAGCGAAAACGAACGCGCGTTCTTCGCCTACAGCGCCAACAACTATGTGAAGCTCAAGGACCAGCACCTGGCCGAAGGCTACGATCAACCGGAGCAACCCTGATCCATGCACCAGCAAACCGTTCTTTTCGACCTCGACGGCACCCTCACCGATCCACGCCTGGGCATTACCCGCTCGATCCAGTACGCGCTGGCCAAGCTGGGCATCGACGAGCCGGACCTGACCCGCCTGGAGCACTTCATCGGCCCACCGTTGCTCCAGGCGTTCATGCAGTTCTATGGCTTCGACGAGGCCAAGGCCTGGCAGGCGGTGAATTTCTACCGGGAGCGCTTCAAGGTCACCGGGCTGTACGAGAACCACGTGTTCGAAGGCGTGCCTGCGCTGCTGCAAGCCCTCACCGAGCAGGGCCGCACGCTGTATGTCGCCACCTCCAAGCCCTGGGAGTTCGCCCGCGAGATCGCCCGACACTTCGCCTTCGACCGGCACTTCAAAGTGATCTACGGCAGCGAGCTGGATGGCACGCGCACCAACAAGGTCGAGCTGATTCGCCATCTGCTGGATGAAGAGCGGCTGGATCCGGCGCAGACGCTGATGATCGGTGACCGCAAGCACGACCTGATCGGCGCCCACAGCAACGGCCTGCAGGCGGTCGCCGTGGGGTATGGCTTCGGCAGCCGCGAAGAGCTGGCCGCCGAGACCCCGGCCTTCCATTTCGAGACGGTGGCCGACCTGCACCGGGCCTTCCTGGCCGCTTGACCGCCACAAGGGCCGCCTGGCGGCCCCGAGCGCTACCGGCTTGCGCCCAACCGCTGCAACGCCGCCTGGCGCTCATCGACCGGCAGTCGTCCTACGTCCTCGACCCGCCGATAGAACTTCGTCCAATCCCCGCCGACCTCGCGGTACAGCGCGGCGAAGGCCGGCACCCACTGGTCATACAGCCCGAACGGCAACAGCTTGGCGTTGCTCATCGGTCCATAGACCCAGGCGTCGTAGCGGGTATCACCGCCCCAGTCGCGGTCGCGTATCTGTCGGTAGTCCCGGCGCAGGCGCTGGAACTCGGCTTGCTTGGCCACGCGCTTTTCGCCATCGCTCGATGGCTGCGCGTAGATCGCCTGCAGTCGATCGCGGCTGGCCAGCACCAGGCGCACGAACTGCTCACGCTGGCCCGCGCCATCCCCATGTTCAGCCGGTAGCCCCCGCGCCCGGCGCCATTGGCGGGTGCCCTCCTGCTCGACGAAGGTGGCGAAAGACTCGTTGAATGCGGTGTCGTCCTTCACGTAGAAGCGCTGATGCGCCAACTCGTGGAAGATCAAGGTGGCCAGCCGCTCATCGTCCCAGCGCAGCATCGACGAGAGAAGCGGATCGTCGAACCAGCCCAGTGTGGAATAGGCCTCCACGCCCCCTACATAGACATCCAGCCCTTCCTGGCGCATCACCGCCGCCGCGCCACGCGCCGCGCCCTGATGGTAATAGCCCCGGTAGGCTACGCACCCGGCGATGGGAAAACAGTGGGTGATGGGCTGTAGAGACAGCTCCGGCGTGGCGAAGACGTTCCACACCACATAGGGGCGGCCGAGGTCGGCGTAGACGCGATAGCTGCGGTTATCCGGCAGTTTCAGCCGCTCGCTGGCAAAGACGCGCGCCTGCTCGGCCTGGGTCAGGCGCTGGCGCAGCCGTGGGTCGGTCGCCGGATTGGCCACCACCTGCTCGACCGGCTGGCGCGCCCGAAGCAGTTGCCATTGCCCTTGGGCCAGTTGCCCGTAATAACCCACGGTGGCGCAGCCGCTGATCAGCAGCGCCGCCGCCAGCGGAACAAACACCGTGAAAACGCGGTCCAGAGCCCGGCGGCCTGAGCGCTGTCGTGCAAAACGTCGAACCATAGGGGCTGTTCATCCCGCTCAAGGCCAGTGCGTGCCAAGACTATCTTGCCAAGGGACCTTTTCGCCATGCGTACACTGTTTGCCATCGGCACCTTCGGGCTGCTGGGCGCCTGCTCCACCTTGCCCGACCCGGACCCCAACCAAGCCTGGGTCGATCTCGCCCCGGGCGATGACACCTCGCTGCACGCCGTGCAGGTCGATGAACGCGACTGGAGCGACAACCGCTATTTCGAAGTCCCGCCCGGTCGCCATGAGCTGACCGTGCGCTACCAGTTCCCAGTGTCGCCGAGCAACATCGGCCCGGTCGCAGAACCGCTGTGGCGCGACTGCCAACTCAACCTCACCTTCAAGGACTTCAACGCCGGGCAGCGTTATCGCCTGCAAGCGGGCAGTATCGGTTTGCGGCCTTGGGTGAAGCTTTATGACGGGCAGCAGAAACTCATGGGACAAGGCGAGCCAGCGGGATGCCAGCATGGCTGATCGACGCTATGCTTGTGCCTTGTGACCCGCAAGCGGAGTTTCACCATGCGCCAGCCCATGATGCTGTTCGCCCTCAGTGCACTGGGGGCTTGCGCCAGCCCCTTGCCCCCGAAAGATCCGGCCCAGGCGTGGATCGACCTCTACACCGTCACGCCGGGTCGCGTGATCATGGCCGACAAGCTCGACGGCAAGCGCCTCGATGACGGCCGATACTTCCAGGTCGCCCCCGGCCGTCACGAGCTGGTGGTGCGCTTCGACTACGAACTTACAGCGGGCCTGTTCACCACCAGCCCAACCGAGCGCACGTGTTACCTGACTGTGCGCTTCGACGACTTCAAAGCTGGTGAGCATTACCGCCTGGAGGCGCGGGCACCGGCGATGCAGCCGCAGCTATACCTCTACGATGCCGATCGCCAGGTGCTGGTGGACGAGCCTGCCGAGGTGTTCTGTATTCCTTGAAAGCAGCGGGGCCACTCGGCGTGGCCCCAGGGCTTATTCATCATTCTTCTGGTAGATGATCTTGCGGGTACCGTTATCGCAACTGCCCACGACCATGTTCTGGTCGCTGACTTCGCTGTTGGAGACGATTTCCAGCGTGTAGGAGGGCACTCCAGCGGCCTGGATCTTGGCTTCGATCTCAGCCTTGAGTTCCTCGCAAGGCTTGGGTGCGGCCAATACCGAAGTGGCCACCAGCGAGCCCAGAACGACGGATGCTACGCGGATCATGGAACGGCTCCTGAAGGGGCAGGCAATCTGCCGACCCCTGCAGAGTACAACAAAGCCCGGCTTACGAAAGCAGGGTGGCGTCGAGGGTGATCTTCGCGTTGAGCAGCTTGGACACCGGGCAACCGGCCTTGGCCTTGTTGGCAATGTCATGGAACTGCTGATCGCTGGCGCCCGGCACCTTGGCCTTGAGAATCAGGTGCACGGCCGTGATAGCGAACCCGTCATCCTGCTTTTCGAGGGTGACTTCGGCGGTGGTATCGATACGCTCGGGCGTGAGTTTTTCTTCGCCCAGCATCATCGACAAGGCCATGGAGAAGCAGCCGGCATGCGCCGCACCAATCAGCTCCTCCGGGTTGGTCCCCGGCAACCCCTCGAAACGGGTGTTGAAACCGTAGGGGTTCTGCTTCAGCGAGCCGCTCTCGGTGGACAGCCGGCCCTTGCCATCCTTGAGCCCACCTTCCCAGATCGCCGATGCTGTCTTTTTCATGTTGCCTCCTGGACATACGGTTAAGGTCTACAAGGTTCTGAGGCTCCACCCCACAGCAAGTTCAGACCAATCCACGGTCTGCCATTGAATCGTTCAAGCAGCGCCCATACAGAGAACTGTAAGGCCCATTGGCCAACCCACTGCCTGCGGAGGTTGCGATGACGCAGCTGCATGACCTGAAGATCTCCACCCTCGACCTGGTACCGGTGCGCGCCGACAGCGGCCCGGCCCAGTCCCTGCACAACGCTCTGGACCTGGCCCGGCATGTCGAACGCCTGGGCTACCACCGCTTCTGGGTGGCCGAGCATCACAATATGGATGGCATCGCCAGCTCGGCGACCTCGGTGCTGATCGGCTATCTGGCTGGCGGCACCTCGCGCATCCGCATCGGCTCGGGCGGCGTGATGCTGCCCAACCATGCACCGTTGGTGATCGCCGAGCAGTTCGGCACCCTGGCCAGCCTTTATCCCGGTCGCATCGACCTGGGCCTGGGCCGTGCGCCGGGTTCCGACCAGATGACGGCCCGCGCCCTGCGCCGCGAGCGCTCGGGCAGTGCCGACGATTTCCCCGATGATGTCGAGGAGCTGTCACGCTACCTCGGCCCGCGCACCGACGACCAGAAGGTCATCGCCGTGCCCGGCCACGACACCGAGGTGCCGATGTGGCTGCTCGGTTCGAGTCTGTTCAGCGCCCAGTTGGCCGGTATGCGCGGCATGCCTTACGCCTTCGCTTCGCACTTCGCACCGCGCTACATGCATGAGGCGATTCGCATCTACCGCGATCACTTCAAACCCTCGACCACGCTGGACAAACCCTACGTCATGCTGGGCATTCCGATGGTGGTGGCGGAAACGGACGAGCAGGCCGAGTACCTGGCTACGTCGGTGTACCAGCGCATCCTCGCGCTGATTCGCGGGCAGAGCCTGATGCAGCGCCCGCCGGTGAAGAGCATGGACGGCCTGTGGCTGCCGCACGAACGCGACGCGGTGGGGAGTTTCCTCGGCCTGGCGATGATCGGCAGCCCGGAGAAAGTCAGGGCTAAAGTTGAAGTGCTGCTGGAGCAGACCGGCGCGGATGAGCTGATCTTCACCTGCGACCTTTACGAGCATGCCGATCGCTTGCGCTCCTACGAGTTGCTGGCGCAGGCCTTGAAGGCTTGAGGCATCAGGAACGACAAAGCCGCTACCTTGCAGTAGCGGCTTTGTCATGAAACGTGATCGATTCGCGAGGCGCGATGAGTGGGCGCCCGCATCGCCTCAACCGCGCTTGTAGCTGATTTCCTTGGTATCGCCTTCGCAAGTGCCTACGACCTTGTCCTTGGCGGTACCTTTGTCGACGATATCCAGCGTGTAGCTTTGCACACCCTTGGCATCGAGCTTGCTCGCAATCTCAGCCTTGAGTTCTTCACACGGCTTGCCGGCCGCCATTGCGCTGCCTGCAAGCACCATCAAACCTGCTGCGAGAAACACTTTCTTCATCGTTGTCGTTCCTTGTGCGGATCAAAAAAGCAGAGTAGGGCAGCGGCCCATCCCGGTGCCCCTGGAAACTCATACCCTATAACGCCGATACAGGCCAGCGCGGCGCTGTTTTCAGCTGTTGGCGATACGGAAACCGACCTTCAGCGTGACCTGATAATGGGCCACCTTGGCATTCTCGATATGGCCACGGGTTTCGACCACTTCGAACCACTGCATGTGCTGGATGCTCTGGGAGGCCTCCGACAGCGCATTGTTGATGGCGTCTTCGATGCTGGTGGTCGAGGAACCGACGATTTCGACCTTCTTGTAGGTGTGATGCTCGGACATGGATGCGCTCCTTGGATCAAGTGTCTGACAGGGCCGGACAGCCCAGGCCTGGTTTACCTGCGAGCCTGGAATCGCCTGGAAAGTTCGATCGCACTTTCGCGCCGCAGCGCAGTCGCACCTATATCACCCCTACTCAGCGAAGGAGAGTCCACATGGCCCGTAACGCACTGCGCAAGACCTCACTGGAAAGCATGGAAGCCGAGATCGAAAGCCTGCTCAAGACCCTGGAAGAGCTCAAGGGCGACGCTTCGGAAGAAACCCAGAAAACCATGAAGGCCCTGCGCGGCAACGCTCAGAACGCCCTGAAGCATTCGCGCAACCTGCTGACGGACGCTTACGAGGAAGTGAAGACCCGCACCAAGGAAACCGGCATAGCCACCCGCGACTACGCTCAAGAGCACCCTTGGACCACCGCTGGCGTTGCCGTTGGCGCCCTGGGCCTGCTGGCTGCCTTCCTGCTGTGCCGTCGTAACTAAGCCTTTACCGCTAAGCCGGCCCTACTCAGCCGGCCCTTGCAACTCCTGGCGCAGCCACTGCGCCAGTTGCTCGGCGCGCCCATCTGCGGCGCGTCGAGGCACCCACAACGCCAGCGCCGCCGGTGTCGGGGAGAAGCCCCAAGGTGCTGCCAGGCGTCCAGCCCGCAAATCGTCCGCCACCAATGGTTGCGGGGCGATCGCCACCCCCAGTCCTGCCATTGCCGCTTCCAACAGATAGTACAAATGCTCGAACGCCTGACCGTAGGTCAGCGCGTCAGGGTCGAGCCCGTGGTGTGTGGCCCATGTCGGCCAAGCCTGGGGCCGAGAGGTGGTATGCAATAGCGCTTCGCCTAGCAATGCCGGCGCGGGTGCGTCGCACAACTGGGCGAATCTCGGAAAATGGGGACTGACCACCGGCCCGATACGCTCTTGCGCCAGCACATGCACCTGCATGTCGCTCGGCCACGGTGGTTCGGCGTACACCAGCAACGCGTCGAGTCCCGGACGCCGTGGATCGAGGTCGCCTTCCCCAGCCGACAGGTGCAGTCGCAGGTGCGGTAGGTCGGCCTGCAAACGCCCCAGACGCGGAATGAACCAACGTGCCAGTAGACTGCCAGAACAGCCCAGCACGAAGGGCGCCTGGCTAGGATCGCGACTCAACTCGCTGCAGACGCCACGCAGCCGGTCGAATGCCTCCGCGCTGGCATCACGCAGGCGGATGCCGGCATCTGTGAGTTTGACGCCACGGCCGTCCTTGACGAACAAGGCCACCCCCAAATGCGCTTCGAGCCCCTTGATCTGGCGGCTCACCGCACCATGGGTGACATGCAGCTGTTCTGCCGCTTGGCTGACGCTATTCAGCCGAGCGGTGACCTCAAAGGCCCGCAGGGCATTGAGCGGTGGGAGATCTTGACCCATGACGTGTGAGTTTTCCTGACGTGTTGCTGCAATCTTATCGGTTTTCAGCGCGACCAGGGCTGGGTAGAGTAAAGCCCATCGACCGATGGCATGCCGCACGGTCCTCTCTTTTCGAATCCAGATGGAGCGCCCCATGACCCAGCCCAAATACCGTCCCGGCCCCGACGCCAACGGCCTGTTCGGTTCGTTCGGCGGCCGCTACGTGGCCGAAACCCTGATGCCCCTGGTGCTGGACCTGGCCCGCGAATACGAAGCGGCCAAAGCGGACCCTGAATTCCTCGAGCAACTGGCGTATTTCCAGCGCGACTACATCGGTCGGCCCAACCCGCTGTACTTCGCCGAACGCCTGACCGAACACTGCGGCGGCGCGAAGATCTTCCTCAAGCGCGAAGAGCTCAACCACACGGGCGCGCACAAGGTGAACAACTGCATCGGCCAGGTCCTGCTGGCCAAGCGCATGGGCAAGAAGCGCCTGATCGCCGAGACCGGCGCCGGCATGCACGGCGTGGCCACCGCCACCGTCGCTGCGCGCTTCGGCCTGCCCTGCGTGATCTACATGGGCGCCACCGACATCGAGCGTCAGCAGGCCAACGTGTTCCGCATGAAGCTGCTGGGCGCCGAGATCGTTCCGGTCACTGCCGGCACCGGCACCCTCAAGGACGCCATGAACGAGGCGCTGCGCGACTGGGTCACCAACGTCGATGACACGTTCTACCTGATCGGCACCGTCGCCGGCCCTCACCCGTATCCGGCGATGGTGCGTGACTTCCAGTCGATCATCGGCAAGGAAACCCGCGCCCAGTTGCAAGAGAAGGAAGGTCGCCTGCCCGACAGCCTGGTCGCCTGCGTCGGCGGTGGTTCCAACGCCATGGGCCTGTTCCACGATTTCCTCGAAGATGACAGCGTGCAGATCATCGGCGTCGAAGCCGGCGGACATGGTGTGCACACCGACAAGCACGCAGCCAGCCTCAACGGCGGGGTACCGGGCGTGCTGCACGGCAACCGCACTTACCTGCTGCAGGATGCCGACGGCCAGATCACCGATGCCCACTCCATTTCCGCCGGCCTGGACTATCCCGGCATCGGCCCGGAGCACGCCTACCTGCACGAAGTGAAGCGCGTCGAGTACGTCAGCATCACCGACGACGAGGCCCTGGATGCCTTCCACGCCACCTGCCGCCTGGAAGGCATCATCCCGGCCCTGGAAAGCGCTCACGCCCTGGCCGAAGCGCTCAAGCGCGCGCCGAGCCTGCCCAAGGATCACTTGATGGTCGTGTGCCTGTCCGGCCGCGGCGACAAAGACATGCACACCGTGATGAATCACATGGCAGCCCAGGAGAAACAGGCATGAGCCGTCTTCAACAACGCTTCGCCGAGCTGAAGGCCGAAGGCCGCTCGGCACTGGTCACCTTCGTCACTGCAGGCGATCCGGGCTACGAAGCTTCGCTGGAAATCCTCAAGGGTTTGCCCGATGCCGGTGCCGACGTGATCGAACTGGGCATGCCGTTCACCGACCCCATGGCCGATGGCGTGGCCATCCAGCTCGCCACCCTGCGTGCGCTGGAAGCCGGCCAGACCCTGGCGAAAACCCTGCAGATGGTTCGTGAATTCCGCGTTGGCAACCAGACCACGCCGATCGTGCTGATGGGCTACTACAACCCCATCCATCGCTATGGCGTGCAAGCCTTCGTCGCCCAGGCCCAGGAAGCCGGGGTCGATGGCCTGATCATCGTCGACCTGCCGCCGGAGCACGACGCCGAACTGGCCACCCCGGCCCAGGCTGCCGGCATCGACTTCATTCGCCTGACCACGCCGACTACCGACGATGCACGCCTGCCGCGTGTGCTGGAGCGCAGCTCCGGCTTCGTCTACTACGTGTCGGTGGCAGGTGTGACCGGTGCCGGCTCAGCCACCACCGAACACGTACAGGACGCCATCGCCCGCCTGCGTCGCCACACGGACCTGCCGATCAGCGTCGGCTTCGGCATCCGCACGCCGGAGCAGGCGGCGGCTATCGCCAGACTCTCCGATGGCGTAGTGGTGGGTTCGGCACTGGTCGACAAGATCGCCCAGGCAAAAACGCCCGGCCAGGCGGTCACCGATGTGCTGAGCCTGTGCTCGGCGCTGGCTGAGGGCGTACGCGGCGCTCGTCGCTGATCTAGCGTTACGCTGATCGTGGGTGAATCCGCTCTGCCAGGAGCGGATTCACCCACGATGAGGTCACAAACCGCCACGCTCCTGCTCCAGCCACTCCACGAACCGCCCGATCAATGCCCCGCGTCGCTTGCGCGGCGGCAGCACCACGTAATAGCCACGCGCCGAGCGCAAGCTGCCGTGCAGTGGCCGGCACAACAAGCCTTGCTCGACCAGCCCATCCACCAGATGACGCCAACCGATGGCCACGCCCTGTCCGGCGATTGCTGCCTGGATCAACAAGGTGTAGTTGTCGAAACGCAGCTGCCCCGGCGGCGGCGGGCTGACCAGGCCAAGCCCGCGAAACACGCCGTTCCAGTCGAACCAGCGGCTCGTTTGCTCGCCGCGCAAGTGCAGCAGCGGTAGTCGTTGCAGGGCCTCGGCTGCCAGCGGCCGGTCTGGGGCCAGGGCAGGGCTGCACACCGGGAACACTTCCTCGTCGAACAACCAGCGGCTCTCGCCATGCTGAAAGCGGCCATCGCCGAACAGCACCGCGACGTCGATGTCCGGCCTGAGCATGGCCTGGCTGCGTTCACCGGTCACCAGGCTCACGTCCACCTGTGGATAAGCCTCACGAAAGCGTTGCAAGCGTGGCATCAGCCAGAACGCAGCGAAGGCGAAATCGGTGGCCACCTGCAGCACCTCGTGCTGAGTGCGCCCCGTGGCGTCAGCCACCCCCGCGTCCATCGCCTGCAATGCCCCGTGAACCTGCTCGAACAATGTCTGGCCCGCCTGGGTCAGCTCGATGCCGCGGTAAATGCGGTCGAACAAGCGCGTGGCCAGTTGCAGTTCCAGGCGCTTGATCTGCTGGCTCACTGCCGGCTGGGTAGTACCCAACTCCAGTGCTGCCGGTGTGAAGCCGCGTAGGCGCGCAGCGGCTTCGAAGACGCGCAAGCTCTCCAGCGACAGTCCCGCCAGGTGATCGAACATAAGCTCAGCTAATCCCAGTCATTGCCCGGCCTGGGCTTTACCCACTCTTCCATGGATCCCACTCTTGAACGCAGAGATTACACATAACGTTCAACGATGGAAGGCCCCCATGAAACGACCAAACATCCTCTTCATCATGGCCGATCAGATGGCCGCGCCGCTGCTGCCGATTCATGGCCCGTCCCCCATCAAAATGCCCCACTTGGCGCGCCTGGCCGAGCAGGCGGTGGTCTTCGATTCGGCCTACTGCAACAGCCCGCTGTGCGCGCCATCGCGTTTCACCCTGGTCAGCGGCCAGTTGCCCAGCCGCATCGGCGCCTACGACAACGCCGCCAATTTCCCCGCCGACGTGCCCACCTACGCCCACTACCTGCGCTCGCTGGGTTACCGCACGGCGCTGTCGGGCAAGATGCATTTCTGCGGTCCGGATCAACTGCATGGCTACGAAGAACGCCTGACCAGCGACATTTATCCGGCCGACTACGGCTGGGCGGTGAACTGGGATGCCCCCGACGAGCGCCCGAGCTGGTACCACAACATGTCCTCGGTGCTTCAGGCCGGACCTTGCGTGCGCACCAACCAGCTGGATTTCGACGAAGAAGTGGTGTTCAAGGCGCGGCAGTATCTCTACGACCACGTGCGCGAGGACGCCGACCGTCCCTTCTGCCTGACCGTGTCGCTGACCCACCCGCACGATCCTTACACCATCCCCAAGGCGTACTGGGATCGCTACGAGGCTGTGGATATCCCGCTGCCCCGCGACAGCTACGCCCAGCACGAGCAGGATCCACACGCCCAACGGCTGCTCAAGGTCTATGACTTGTGGGACAAGCCGCTGCCTGTGGACAAGATCCGCGACGCGCGCCGCGCCTACTTCGGCGCCTGCAGCTATGTCGACGACAACATCGGCAAGCTGTTGCATACCTTGGAAGAGTGCGGTCTGGCCGATGACACGATCATCGTGTTCTCCGGCGATCACGGCGACATGCTCGGCGAACGGGGCCTCTGGTACAAAATGCATTGGTTCGAAATGGCTGCGCGAGTGCCGCTGCTGGTGCACGCGCCTCAGCGCTTCGCCGCCGCACGGGTGAGCGCCAGCGTGTCCACCTGCGATCTGCTGCCAACGCTGGTGGAATTGGCCGGCGGCGCTGTGGATAACCAACTGCACCTCGATGGCCGTTCGCTGCTCGGCCATCTGCAAGGGCAGGGCGGGCATGACGAGGTGATTGGCGAATACATGGCCGAAGGCACGGTCGGGCCGCTGATGATGATCCGTCGTGGCGCCTACAAGTTCGTGTACAGCGAAGACGACCCGTGTCTACTCTATGACCTGAGTCACGACCCGTACGAGCGGGAGAACCTCACCGGCAGCCCGGATCATCAGGCGCTGCTGCAGGCATTTGTCGATGAAGCCCATCAGCGCTGGGATATTCCCACCCTGCGCCAGCAGGTGCTGGCCAGTCAGCGCCGCCGCCGCCTGGTGGGCGAAGCACTGGCCATCGGCAAGCTGAACAGCTGGGACCACCAACCGGTGGTGGATGCCAGCCAACAGTACATGCGCAACCACATCGATCTCGACGACCTCGAGCGCAAGGCACGTTATCCACAGCCCGCCCCCCTGGATTGAGAAAAGAGGCCGCCATGCAGATGTTCTCCACCGCCGTACTCGCCATGACCTTGAGCCTGAGCGCCTTGAGCGCCCAGGCCGCCGACGACGACAAGCAGTGCAGCACCGTGAAACTCGCCGACCCCGGCTGGAGCGATATCGCCTCCACCAACGCCATCGCCCGGCTGCTGTTCGAACCGCTGGGTTACCAGGTGAAGATCGAGACGCTCGCGGTGCCGATCATCTACGGCGGCCTGAAGGACGGCAGCGTCGATGCATTTCTCGGCAACTGGATGCCGGCGCAACAGGGTTTCCATGACAAATTCGTCGCCAGCGGCCAAGTGAAACAATGGTCGCGCAACCTGCAAGGCACCGAGTTCACCCTGGCCGTTCCGGATTACGTGTGGAATGCCGGCATCAAGGACTTCGCCGACCTCAACACGCACGCCGAGGCGTTCGGCAAGAAACTCTACGGCATTGGTGCAGGGGCCCCGGCCAACCTGTCGCTCAAGGACATCATCGAGCAGAACGCCTTCGACCTCGGGCAATGGAAGCTGGTGGAGTCCAGTGAACAGGGCATGCTGTCGCAGGTCGATCGGGCGGTGAAGAACGACAAGTACATCGTGTTCCTGGGCTGGACGCCGCACCCGATGAACGTGAAGCTGAAGATGCGTTACCTCACCGGTGGCGAGAAATGGTTCGGTAGCACAGGCGAGGTATTCACCTTGGTGCGCAACGGTTATCCCCAAGCCTGCCCGAATGCAGCCAAGCTGTTGAGCAACCTGACCTTCACCCTCGACATGGAAAACGCGATCATGGCCGAGGTTGTGGATAAAAAGATCAGCTTCGATCAGGCTGCTCAGCAGTGGGTCAAAGCGCACCCTGAGGTGCTCGACGCATGGTTGGCCGGCGTCAGCGGCAAGGATGGCGGTACGGCGCTGGAGGCGGTGAAGGCCGCAATGCGCTAGGGTCTGTTTCGTGTAAGGCCACTGAACCTTCGGAATTGTCGATATGCCATGCGTCGCTTGAACCCCCTGCTGCCCTTTCTGGCCTGGCTGCCCCGCCTGAGCGGGCGTAGCCTGCGCCAGGATCTGCTGGTAGGGCTGAGCGGGGCGATTCTCGCCCTGCCGCAATCCATCGCCTACGCCCTGATCGCCGGGTTGCCCGCTGAATACGGGCTGTATGCGGCCATCGTGCCGGTGCTGGTCGCCTGCCTGTGGGGCTCCTCGTGGCATTTGATCTGTGGCCCCACCGCCGCGATCTCCATTGTGCTGTACGCCAGCGTCAGTCCACTGGCCATCGCCGGCAGCAGCGACTACGTCACCTTGATCCTGCTGCTGACGTTCCTCGGCGGCGTGTTCCAGCTCGTGCTGGGGCTGCTGCGGTTCGGCACGCTGGTGAACTTCGTCTCCCATTCCGTGGTGCTGGGTTTCACCCTCGGCGCCGCGGTGGTCATCGCGCTCGGCCAATTGCCCAACCTGCTGGGCATGCACCTGCCCAGCCAGGCTACCGCGCTGAAAACCGCGCAAGACCTGTTCGAGCACCTGCGCGAGGTGGACCTGCCCTCGCTGGCGCTGGGCCTGGCCACGCTGGCCATCGGGATCGCCCTCAAACTCTGGCGTCCGCGCTGGCCGGCGCTGTTGCTCAGCCTGGTGCTGGTCAGCCTGGTGGCCTGGACACTGCCCGGCTACTTCGGCCATGTGCCCCGCGTGCCGGCCTTCATCGGCCAACTACCGCCGCTCAGCCCGCTGCCGCTGCTGGACCTGGAGCTGATCCTGCGCCTGCTGCCCAGCGCCGTGGCGATCGGCATGCTCGGCCTGGTGACCAGCTTGTCCATTGCCCGCTCGCTGTCGGCGCGTTCGGAACAGTTGATCGATGCCGACCAGGAAATCCGCGCGCAAGGCTTGTCCAACATGGTCGGCGCGTTCTTTTCGGGGTACCTGTCGTCCGGCTCCTTCACCCGCTCGGGACTGAGCTTCGAGGCCGGCGCCCGCTCGCCGATGGCCGGGGTGTTCTCGGCCTTGTGGGTGGCGCTGTTCGCGGTGGTCGGCGCCGGGCTGATCGCCCATCTGCCCATTCCGGCGATGGCCGGCAGCATTCTGCTGATCTGCTGGGGACTGGTGGATCGCCGCGCCATCGCGGCGCTGTTCCGGGTCAGCCGGGCGGAATTCGCGGTCATGGCGCTGACCGCTGCGGCCACGCTGCTGCTGGAGTTGCAGACCGCAATCTATGCCGGGGTGCTGGCCTCGCTGTTCTTCTACCTCAAGCGCACCTCACGCCCGCGCATCCAGCACAGCCGCGAAGAGCAGACGGACGTGCTGCGGGTCGGCGGCTCGATCTTCTTCGGTGCGGCGCACTACCTGCAGGTGCGCTTGCAAGCCTGCCAGGGCCCGCAGGTGGTGATTGACGCGCGGCAGATCAACTTCATCGACTATTCCGGGGTGGACATGCTGCACCGTGAAGCACGGCGGCTGCAGCGCAGCGGCGGCAGCCTGACCTTGCGCGGCGCCAGGCCTCAGGTGGAGGAAGAGTTGCAGAAGCTGGAGGGGGTGCAGGGGTGCCCCATTCTTTTCCAGGAATGAACCACCCCTGACAGGCTAGCCGCGCGCCAACTGTCGGCGCAGTTCGTCCAGCACCGGCCCGGTCTCGGGCCGAACGCCACGCCACACAAAGAACGCCTCGGCGGCCTGCTCGGCGAGCATCCCCAGCCCGTCCAGCACCTGCGCGGCGCCCAGGCGAGTGGCCCACTGGCAGAAGGGCGTAGGCTCCTTGCCATACATCATGTCGTAGCACACCGTGCGCCCGGCCTCGACCAAGGTGTCGGCGATCGGCGGCAACTCACCGGCGAGGCTGGCCGAGGTGGCATTGATGATCACATCGACCGGCTCGTGCAACCAGGCGAAGCCGCTGGCCACCACCGGCCCCAACTCGTCGAATTCGTGGGCCAGTCGCTCGGCCTTTTCCACCGTGCGGTTGGCGATCACCAGTGATTGCGGTCGGTGGGCGAGGATCGGCTCCAGCACACCGCGCACCGCGCCCCCGGCACCGAGCACGAGCACGCGCTTGCCCGCGAGGCTGACGCCAGCATTGACCGTCAGATCGCGTACCAGGCCGGCACCGTCGGTGTTATCGCCCTGCAGGCTGCCGTCAGCCAGCTTGGTCAGGGTGTTCACGGCACCGGCGCGCTGCGCACGTGGGGTGAGGCTGTCGCACAGGCGATAGGCCTCTTCCTTGAAAGGGACGGTGACGTTGGCGCCACTGCCCTGCTTGAAGAAGCCGCGAGCGCAGTCGCTGAAGTCGTCCAATGGCGCCAGCAGCGTGCGGTATTCCAGATCCTGGCCGGTCTGGTCGGCGAACAGCCGGTGGATCAGCGGCGACTTGCTGTGGCCGATGGGGTTGCCGAAAACGACGTACTGGTCCATGCACTCTCCTCGCTTATCCACAGGTGGACTGGCCCAGCCAGTCGCGGTCCTGCAGGAAGTAATCGGTCAGGCGCGCTTCCTCGCTGCCGGGCGCCGGTTTCCAGTCATAGCCCCAGCGCACCTGCGGCGGCAACGACATGAGAATCGACTCGGTGCGCCCGCCGGACTGCAGGCCGAACAGCGTGCCACGGTCGTAGACCAGGTTGAATTCCACGTAGCGACCACGGCGAAACTCCTGGAATTCGCGCTGCTCAGCCGTCCAGGGCATGGCCTTGCGCCGCTGCACGATGGGCAGGTAGGCGTCGATGTAGGCGTCGCCGATGGCGCGGATGAAGGCGAAGCAGGTGTCGAAGTCCCACTCGTTCAGGTCATCGAAGAACAGCCCGCCGATGCCGCGTGGCTCGCCGCGGTGCTTGAGGTGGAAGTAGCGGTCGCACCAGGCCTTGTAGCGCGGATACACCTCGGCGCCGAAGGGCGCGCAGGCCTGTTCGGCCACCCGGTGCCAGTGAATGCAGTCTTCCTCGTTGCCGTAATAGGGCGTCAGGTCGAAACCGCCGCCGAACCACCACACCGGTTCCTCGCCCTCCTTCTCGGCGCTGAAGAAGCGCACGTTGGCGTGGGAGGTGGGCACGTGCGGGTTGTGCGGGTGGATCACCAGCGACACGCCAAGCGCCTCGAAGCCTCGCCCGGCCAGCTCCGGGCGGTGCGCACTGGCCGACGGTGGCAGGCCAGCGCCGAACACGTGGGAGAAGTTCACGCCGCCTTTCTCGATCACCTGGCCCTCGCCGATCACCCGCGTGCGCCCCCCGCCACCGGCTTCGCGCACCCAGGCGTCCTCGACGAAGCGGGCGCCACCGTCCTCGGCTTCGAGGGCGGCGCAGATGCGGTCTTGCAGGTCGAGCAGGTAGGCCTTCACGGCCTCGGTACGGCGGGTCATCGGATCACCTGGGAGGGACAGGGTGGAATGGGCGGCGTAGCATACCATCGGCCAAGGCTACGTCGCAGTTGACGGCCGTCAAGCAAAGGCGTCCGATGGAAGGCCTTTTGCGACGATGACGACAGGAGAGTGCGATGGCCAAGCGAATCGAGTTCAGCCAGCATGGCGGCCCGGAAGTCCTGCGGTGGGTCGAGTTCGACCCCGCCCCACCGGGACCGCAGCAGGTGCGCGTACGCAACCAGGCGGTCGGCCTGAACTTCATCGACACCTATTTCCGTGGCGGGCTGTACGCGCCGCCGTCCCTGCCGTCCGGGCTGGGCACCGAAGGCGCCGGGGTGGTCGAGGCAGTGGGCGAGGGGGTCAGCCGGCTGCAGGCCGGCGACCGGGTGGCCTATGCGGGCGGTCCGCTGGGCGCCTACAGCGAAGTGCACACCCTGCCGGAAGCGAACCTGGTCAAGCTGCCGGAGAGCATCAGCTTCGAACAGGCCGCCGCGGTCATGCTCAAGGGCCTGACCACCCAGTACCTGCTCAAGCAGACTTACGCGGTGCAGCCGGGCGACATCATCCTGTTCCATGCCGCCGCCGGTGGGGTCGGTTCGCTGGCCTGCCAGTGGGCCAAGGCGCTGGGCGCCAAACTGATCGGCACTGTCGGCTCGGCCGAGAAAGCCGAGCGGGCCAAAGCCTTGGGCGCCTGGGCGACCATCGACTACAGCCACGAAGACGTGGCCCAGCGTGTGCTCGAACTGACCGACGGCAAGAAGTGCCCGGTGGTGTACGACGGTGTGGGTGCCGACACCTGGCTGACGTCCCTCGACTGCCTGCGCCCGCGCGGCCTGATGGTCAGTTTCGGCAACGCCTCTGGCGCCGTCACCGGCGTCAACCTGGGCATCCTGTCGCAGAAGGGCTCGCTGTACGTCACCCGCCCGACACTGGCCACCTACGCCAACACGGCCGAAAACACCCAGGCCATGGCCGACGACCTGTTCGCGATGATCGCCAGCGGCAAGCTGGTGGTGGACATTCAGCAACGCTATCCGTTGAGCGAAGCGGCCAAGGCGCAGGAGGCGTTGTCGGGGAGGCGCACGGTGGGGTCGACGGTGTTGGTGCCGTGAGGCGCATATGCCCCCAACTCAAATAGCTTTGAGGCTAGCGCCTCAAAGCATACTCATCTGATTCAATCTCGGATCTTGGGCATCGCTCTGATGAAGACGTTGACAGTGAGCTTCTCACATACTGTGAACGCCTTCTGTGAGACCCATACAGCGCTTATCGTGCGTAGTCGGATCTGCTCCACGGAAGCTCTCAGCCGGTCAGCATTGCATTCACTGGCAAGCAGATATTGAGTTTCATCGTAATCGGTGGCTGCGTTATCAGAGTGCCGCTTCATTTCAAGGTCCGTCGCGCAATACTGCCGATGATTCGATAGCGTCCAGCATCGCTTCCACCAGTCCTTCGGCCATTTCCAGTGAGTGCAGGCTCGCCCAGAACAGGCCTCGACCGTCGTCGCGCAGATGGTCGAGGGCCTTGATACCGGCGTCGTAGGCGCAACGCAGGTACAGCGCGACGTGGACGAGTGCGTCGTGGGGGGCGATGTCGGGGTTTACGCTGAAGAGCGGAGGGTGGCCGGCGTCGCAGCGGCCGAAGGGGTGGGGAGCCGTTGAAGGTAGCGGCGGGTCAGGTACGATTTTCTTCATGAGGCGCTCCTGAACGTGGAGCTGTCACCTGTCCGTTACCACACGGGTTGGGTGGCAGCTGTACGCGGGGTGGTAAACCGGGCAGGAGGCTTATTCCCGGCAGGCACAAGGCCTCCCGCGCACAGCCGCCATGGCTGTGAACCACCTGAAACATCCGGGTTACCACACCCGATCGCCAACATGTTCGGCGACGATCAGGAGCCTAGAGAGGGACGTTTCCACTGTGAAGGTAATGGCGGCCGACACGCTGCGTAGGATATTTCCCTAAATCAACAATGTCTGACCTGACCATCAGAATCAGAAAGATCGCACCGCTGCGACCTGACCCAACATCGCGCTCAGTCAGCCCGCCCGCACCACCTCGCCCGTCACCAGATCGCGAATCACACTGGGGTTCTTGCGCCCACCCAGCGCGCCACCGAGCACCAGGTCCAGCTCGTTGTGGAAATACTGCTCCACCCGCAACCGGCTCTTGGCCGCCGGGCGACCGGCCGGGTTGGCGGAGGTGGAAATCAGCGGGCCGACCAACGCGCACAGTTCGCCGACCTGAGGATGATCGCTGACCCGCAGCGCCACGGTGTCATGTTGCCCGGTAACCCATTCGGGCAACAGGTCCTGGTGCGGCACCAGCCAGGTGTTCGGCCCCGGCCAGGTCGCGGCCATGCGGTCGATCCAGTCTTCGGGGAAATCCTCGAACAGAAAGTCGAACTGGCGAATGTTGTCGGCAACCAGGATCAGGCCTTTATCCACAGGCCGCGACTTGAGCGCGAGCAGCCGATACACCGCGTCTTCGTTCCACGGGTCGCAGCCCAGGCCCCAGACCGCTTCCGTCGGGTAGGCGATCACCGCCCCCGCGCGAATCTCACGTGCGGCTTGTTGCACACGCCAACTGCTCACCATTGCTGTCTCTCCGCTTCGATCCCGATGCGGCAGTGTACTTAGCCGCAGCGGGCAAACCAACGTCCGGCTTCGTTGCTGACCCGCCCGATCAGCTCCAGCTCGGTCAGGCGGGCCAGCACCTGGGCCAACGCCAGGCCACTGCTCAGGGCCAATGCCTCGCTGGTCTGCGGGGCGGCGATCAGCAGCGCGAGCAGCGGATCGACAGGTTCGTCCACAGGCGCCGGCGGCAGGTTCTGCCATCCGCGCAGGCTGTCGACGATCTGCTCGACACTCTCCACCAGCAGCGCGCCGTCGCGGATCAGCTGATGACAGCCCTTGGCGCCGGGATGATGGATGGACCCTGGGATGGCATACACCTCGCGTCCTTGCTCGGCCGCCAGGCGCGCGGTGATGAGTGACCCGCTGGCCAGGCTCGCCTCGACCACCAGCACCCCCAGGGACAGGCCGCTGATGATGCGATTGCGCCGGGGAAAGTTGCCCGGCTGTGGAACCGCGTCCAGCGCGAACTCCGAAACCAGCGCGCCACCGCGCTCCAGGATGTCTCGGGCGAGTACCGCGTGGCGCTGTGGATAAAGTTTTTGCAGGCCCGAACCCAGCACCGCGATGGTGCTCCCCTGCGCGTCCAGCGCGCCGCGATGAGCGGCGCCGTCGATGCCCAACGCCAGGCCGCTGGTGATGGTGAATCCGCCGCGCGCCAGGTGCCGGGAAAAGGCCCTTGCCGTGTCCAACGCCGGTGGTGTGGCACGGCGGCTACCGATCACCGCCAGTTGCGCACGCTCCAGCAGGGCAGGGTCGCCCGCGACGTACAACAGCGGTGGCGCGTCGTCGGTTTCCTTCAACAGCGCCGGGTAGCCAGGGTCGTCCCACATCAGCAAATGCTGGCCCGGACGCTCTAGCCAGGCCATCGTAGCGCTGACGGCGGTGCGCACCTCAGGGCTGCGACGGGCGTCGGCGCAGGCCTGTGCAACGCCCAGCGCCACCCAGGCACGCGCCGGCGCGCTGAGCGCCGAACAGGCACTGCCGAAGGCCTGGATGAGGGTACGAAAGCGCCGCGAGCCGATGTCGGGAAGCAGGTGCAGGCGCAGCCGTGCTTCCAGTTCGGCAGGGGAACAGGGTGCAGCAAACAGGGTATTCATGGCAGATCGTCCTTGATCGGCAGACCGTCATCCACGCCATACAACCTGTGGATAACTGTGTTGATAATAGTTTGAAAAGCTGTCTATCGATTGCCGCCGATACCCCTCCGAGCTGGAGCGGCGCAGACCCCTGCAGACACTGCCTAAAACCCTAGCCGAGCTTTGCCAGGTGCCGAACGCGCCAATACCCTTTATTATGTGTGCTCAGTTTTCAACCAAACGCACAGTGACTGCCTGACCCCTATGGCCATCTTGAACATCCTCGAATTCCCGGACCCGCGCCTGCGCACCCTCGCCAAACCGGTGACGGCGTTCGACGACGCCCTGAGCCAGCTGATCGACGACATGTTTGAAACCATGTACGAAGCGCCCGGCATCGGGCTGGCCGCTACCCAGGTCAATGTGCACCAGCAGGTCGTGGTCATGGACCTGTCCGAAGACCGCAGCGAACCGCGGATCTTCATCAACCCCAGCGTCGAAGAACTCACCGACGACATGGGGCAGTACCAGGAAGGCTGCCTGTCGGTACCGGGCTTCTACGAGAACGTCGACCGGCCGCTGCGCGTGCGGGTCAAGGCCCAGGGCCGCGACGGCACGCCCTTCGAGCTCGAAGCCGAGGGCCTGCTGGCGGTGTGCATCCAGCACGAGTTCGATCACCTCAACGGCAAGCTGTTCGTCGACTACCTGTCCCAGCTCAAACGCGACCGGATCAAGAAGAAGCTGGAAAAGCAGCACCGCCAGCAAGCCTGATCCTCACCTTGCAGAAGGCTTGCTCCGGCAAGCCTTCTTCTTTTCTGAAGCGAGAACTCCATGCGCATCGTCTTCGCAGGCACCCCAGAGTTTGCCGCCGAACACCTCAAGGCCCTGCTCGACAGCCCGTACCAGATCGTGGCCGTCTACACCCAGCCTGATCGCCCCGCCGGTCGCGGCCAGAAGCTCATGCCCAGCCCGGTCAAACAATTGGCCGCGGCCCACGACATTCCGGTGCTGCAACCGCCAACCCTGCGCAACGCCGAGGCCCAGGCCGAACTGGCGGCACTGGCGCCGGACCTGATGGTGGTGGTGGCCTACGGCCTGATCCTGCCCCAGGTGGTGCTCGACATCCCGCGCCTGGGCTGCATCAACAGCCATGCCTCGCTGCTCCCGCGCTGGCGCGGTGCGGCGCCGATCCAGCGCGCCGTCGAGGCCGGTGATGCCGAGAGCGGCGTAACCGTGATGCGCATGGAAGCCGGCCTGGACACCGGCCCGATGCTGCTCAAGGTCACCACGCCGATCAGCGCCGACGACACTGGCGGCAGCCTGCACGATCGCCTCGCCCAGATGGGCCCTGGCGCCGTGGTGCATGCCATCGCCGGCCTGGCCGACGGTAGCCTGCACGGCGACGTGCAGGATGACGCCCTGGCCACCTATGCCCACAAGCTGAACAAAGACGAAGCGCGCCTCGACTGGAACCGTCCTGCCCAGGAACTGGAGCGCCTGATCCGGGCGTTCAACCCCTGGCCGGTGTGCCACAGCACCCTGGACGGCGAAACCGTCAAGGTGCTGGGCGCAACGTTATCCACAGGGCAGGGCGCACCCGGCGAAATACTCTCGGCCAGCAAGGACGGCCTGGTCGTCGCCTGCGCCGATGGCGCCTTGAGCCTGTCTCGCCTGCAACTGCCTGGCGGCAAGGCCCTGGCCTTCAGCGACCTGTTCAACAGCCGCCGCGAGAAGTTCGCCAGCGGCAAGGTGCTGGGCCAATGAATCCACGCCTGGCCGCCGCCCGTGCCCTGGCCGCCGTGCTCAGCGGCAAGGCCTCGCTGAACAGCTCGCTGCCGGCGCAACTGGACAAGGTCGAGGACCGCGACCGCGGCCTCACCCAGGACCTGGCCTTTGGCACCGCTCGCTGGCAGCCGCGCTTGGACCTGCTGGCCGCGCAGTTGCTGCAAAAGCCGTTCAAGGCCGCTGACGCCGACGTCCAGGCGCTGCTGCTGGTGGGCCTGTATCAACTGTTCTACACACGCATTCCGGCCCACGCCGCCATCGGCGAAACGGTCGGCTGCGCCGACAAGCTGAAGAAGCCGTGGGCCAAAGGGTTGCTCAACGCCGTGCTGCGCCGCGCCCAGCGCGAGGGCGAAGCGCTGCTGGCCGATCTGGAGCGCGATCCGGTGGTGCGCACTGCCCATCCGCGCTGGCTGCAGAAGGCGCTCAAGGCCTTCTGGCCGCAGCAGTGGGAAGCCATCTGCGCCGCCAACAACGCCCACCCGCCGATGATCCTGCGGGTCAACCGTCGTCATCACAGCCGTGATGCCTACCTAGCCTTGCTCGAGGCCGCCGGTATCGGCGCCAGCGCTTGCCGCTACAGCCGCGACGGCATCGTGCTCGACGCCGCCTGCGACGTGCGCGACTTGCCTGGATTCGCCGAGGGCTGGGTGAGCGTGCAGGACGAAGCCGCGCAACTGTCGGCCGACCTGCTGGAACTGGCGCCCGGTCAGCGGGTGCTCGACGCCTGCTGCGCCCCCGGTGGCAAGACCTGCCACCTGCTGGAGGCCGAACCCGGTCTGGCGCAGATGGTTGCCATCGACCTGGAAGCCAAGCGCCTGGCACGGGTGCGCGACAACCTCGAGCGCCTGCAACTGGACGCCGAGCTGATCGCCTGCGATGCCCGCGACACGGCCAGTTGGTGGGACGGCCAGCCGTTCCAGCGCATCCTGCTCGATGCCCCCTGCTCGGCCACCGGCGTGATCCGCCGCCACCCAGACATCAAGCTGACCCGCCAGGCCGACGACATCGCCGCCCTGGCCGCGCTGCAAGGCGAACTGCTCGATGCCCTGTGGCCCACGCTCGAGGTCGGCGGCATGCTGCTCTACGCCACCTGCTCGAGCCTGCCGACCGAGAATACCGACGTGATCGACGCCTTCCTCGCCCGCACCCCGGGTGCCCGCGAGCTGGACCTGGCGACCGAAGCCGGTGTGCGCCAGCCCCACGGCCGCCAGTTGCTGGCCCAGGAAGGCGGTCACGATGGTTTCTACTATGCCAAGCTGATCAAGATCGCCGCTTCGCGCGGATAAGCACCTGAGGTAGGGAGTAGCCGATGAAGATCATCATCCTCGGCGCAGGGCAGGTGGGCGGCACGCTGGCCGAGCACCTGGCCAGCGAAGCCAACGACATCACCGTGGTCGATACCGACGGCGAGCGCCTGCGCGACCTGGGCGATCGCCTGGACATCCGCACCGTACAGGGCCGCGCCTCGCTGCCCACGGTGCTGCGCCAGGCCGGCGCCGACGACGCCGACCTGCTGGTGGCGGTGACCAACAGCGACGAGACCAACATGGTCGCGTGCCAGGTCGCCTATTCGCTGTTCCACACGCCGACCAAGATCGCCCGAGTCCGCGAATCGTCCTACCTCTCGCGGGAAGAACTGTTCGATAACGACCACATCCCCGTCGACGTGCTGATCAGCCCCGAACAGGTGGTGACCAACTACATCAAGCGCCTGATCGAGCATCCCGGCGCCTTGCAGGTCATCGACTTCGCCGACGGCAAGGCGCAACTGGTCGCGGTCAAGGCCTACTACGGCGGGCCGTTGGTGGGCCAGCAACTGCGCCAGATCCGCGCCCACATGCCCAATGTCGATACCCGGGTGGCAGCGATCTTCCGCCGCGACCGCCCCATCAAGCCCCATGGCGACACCGTGATCGAGGCCGACGACGAAGTGTTCTTCATCGCCGCGAAGAAAGACATCCGCGCGGTGATGGGCGAGCTGCGGCGCATCGACGAGACCAACAAGCGCGTGGTCATCGCCGGCGGTGGACAGATCGGCGAGCGCCTGGCCGAGGCCATCGAAAGCCGCTACCAGGTGAAGATCATCGAGATGAATCCGGCACGTTGCCGGTATCTGTCCGACACCCTGGAAAGCAGCGTGGTGTTGCAGGGTAGCGCCTCGGACAAAGACCTCATGCTCGAGGAGAACATCGCTGAAGCCGACATCTTCCTGGCGCTGACCAACGATGACGAGGCCAACATCATGTCGTCGCTGCTGGCCAAGCGCCTGGGCGCACGCAAGGTCATGACCCTGATCAACAACCCCGCCTACGTCGATCTGGTGCAGGGCGGCGACATCGACATCGCCATCAGCCCGCAACTGGCGACCATCGGCACGCTGCTGGCACACGTGCGCCGTGGCGACATCGTCAGCGTGCATTCCCTGCGCCGAGGCGCTGCCGAAGCCATCGAGGCGGTGGCCCACGGTGACGCCAAGTCGAGCAAGGTGGTCGGCAGGACCATCGCTGACATCAACCTGCCGCCAGGCACCACCATCGGTGCGATCATCCGTTTCGACCAGGTGCTGATCGCCCATGATGATCGGGTGATCGAGTCAGGCGACCATGTGATCCTGTTCGTTGTGGATAAAAAACACATCCGCGACGTGGAGAAGCTGTTCCACGTCGGCCTGAGTTTCTTCTAGCCGGAGGCCCACACATGCGCGAATCATTGGAAAAGATGCTGGCCAAGGGTGTGGATAACCCGCTGCTGCGGTTCGGCCTGGGCAAAGCGTGGCTGGACGAGGGCAACGGCGCCGAAGCCGCCTTGCACCTGGCCCAGTGCGTGGCGCAGGACCCGAAGTACTCGGCGGCGTGGAAGCTGCTGGGCAAGGCTCATCAACGCGAGGGCAACCTGACAGCGGCGCGCCAGGCCTGGGAGGAGGGCATCGCCGCGGCGCAGATCCACGGCGACAAGCAGGCCGAGAAGGAAATGACGGTGTTTCTGAGAAAGCTCGACAAGGCGTGATCTAGCGGGGGGCCTGTACGGGCCCCCTGGATCAATACCAACGCGCCTCGCCGGCCGGGCGCTTCTTGAAGCGCTTCATGCTCCACATGTACTGGCTGGGGTACTCACGCACATAACGCTCCACCACCTGGCTCATCGCCGCCGCCGCCACGTTCACATCGGCGCTGTACATGTCGTCTGGCGCCGCCTCCAGGAACACCTTGAACCCGGAACCATCGGGCAGGCGCAGCGCATGCAGGAACACCCCCACGGCCTTGCCTCCGGCCAGCATGTTCGGCACGAACTTGCTGGTCAGCGCCTGGGTGCCCAGGAAAGGCACGAATACCCCGGCCGACTCGGCCGGCTCAGGGTCGGCGGGAATGCCCACCTGGCCGCCGCGACGCACTTCCTTGATCACGCTGAGGATGCCTTCCTTGGTGGACGGCGCCACGCGGTTGCCCATCTGCACCCGCTGTTCGCGCAGCAGGTCGTCCACCGCCTTGAGCTTGGGCGGACGGTAAAAGATGATCGGTTTGCACTGGTTGCAATAGAAGTGGTTCAGCACTTCCCAGTTGCCCAGGTGGCTGGTGATGCCGACCACGCCCTTGCCGGTGGCCAGCGCCTGCTCCAGCACCTCCAGGCCGTGCACTTCCTTGACCAGCGCCAGCGATTGCTGCGGCGGGCGAATCCACGCCCAGGCGCTCTCGACGAACGACTTGCCGATGTCCTTCAGGGCCAGGCCGACCAGTTGCTCACGCTCGACTTCCGGCATGCTCGGGAAACACTTGGCCAGGTTGATGCGCACCACGTTGCGCGAGCCGTTGGGGACCTTCCACATCAGCCAGCCGATACCGGCGCCCACGCGCTGCACGGCGCTCCAGGGCAATTTGGCGAACAGGCGCAGCACCCCGACCATCAGGGCGCCCTTGAACTTTTCCACAGGCGATTCCTTATTTCTGCAAGGCGGGCATTGTAACGCCTCAGTGCGCCAGCGCGGGGTAGCGATCGCAGTCGGTGGTGTGGTCCATGACCATGCCGGTGGCCTGCATGAAGGCGTAGCAGATGGTCGGTCCGACGAAGGTGAAGCCCTTTTTCTGCAGGGCCTTGCTCATGGCCTTGGCCTCGTCGGTGACGCTGGGGATATCGCCGCGGCCCTGGGGATGGTTGATCTTCGGCTCGCCGCCGACGAACGACCACAGCCACTGGCCGGGGTCTTCCAGCGCCAGCCAGGCGCGGGCATTGCGGCGCACCGCATTGAGCTTGAGGCGGTTGCGGATGATGCCCGGGTCGAGCATCAGTTCCTCGATGCGCGCATCGCTCATCTCGGCCAACCGATGGGGGTCAAAGCCCTCCAGCACCTGTCGATAGCGCTCGCGTTTCTTCAGCACCGTGATCCACGAAAGGCCCGCCTGGAACCCTTCGAGCAAAAGCATCTCGAAGAGCAACGCCGGGTCGCGCTGCGGGGTTCCCCATTCCTGGTCGTGGTAGGCCTGGTACAGGGGATCGTCGGTACACCAGAAGCAGCGTGGCATAAGGCTCCAATTACGTAGAGGGCGAGGCGAATCGGGTTATACTCCCGCTCTTTACATCCGCATCCCCAGATACAGGTGAATTTCGTGAGCCAGCCTACGCCAGCCGTGCGTACCTTCCAAGACCTGATCCTCGCCCTGCAGAACTACTGGGCCGAGCAAGGTTGTGTGGTACTTCAGCCCTACGATATGGAAGTAGGCGCCGGCACTTTCCACACCGCCACCTTCCTGCGCGCCGTGGGCCCGGAGACCTGGAACGCCGCCTACGTGCAACCCAGCCGTCGCCCTGCCGACGGACGGTACGGCGAGAACCCCAACCGCCTGCAGCACTACTACCAGTTCCAGGTCGTCCTCAAGCCGAACCCGGCCAATTTCCAGGAACTGTACCTGGGCTCGCTCAAGGCCATCGGTCTGGATCCGCTGGTCCACGACATCCGCTTCGTCGAAGACAACTGGGAATCGCCGACCCTCGGCGCCTGGGGTCTGGGCTGGGAAATCTGGCTCAACGGCATGGAAGTCACCCAGTTCACCTACTTCCAGCAGGTCGGCGGTATCGAGTGCTATCCGGTCACCGGCGAAATCACCTATGGCCTGGAACGCCTGGCCATGTACATCCAGGGCGTCGACTCGGTGTATGACCTGGTCTGGGCCGACGGTCCGTTCGGCAAGGTCAGCTATGGCGACGTGTTCCACCAGAACGAAGTGGAACAGTCGACCTACAACTTCGAGCACGCCAACGTCGAGAAGCTGTTCGAGCTGTTCGACTTCTACGAAAGCGAAGCCAACCGCCTGATCAAGCTGGAGCTGCCGCTGCCGACCTACGAAATGGTCCTGAAGGCGTCGCACACCTTCAACCTGCTCGACGCCCGCCGCGCCATCTCGGTGACCGAGCGCCAGCGCTACATCCTGCGCGTGCGCACCCTGGCCCGCGACGTGGCGCAAAGCTATCTGCAAGCCCGCGCACGCCTGGGCTTCCCGATGGCCACCCCCGAACTGCGTGATGAAGTACTGGCCAAGCTGGAGGCTGCACAATGAGTGCGCAAGATTTCCTGGTTGAACTGGGCACCGAAGAGCTGCCACCCAAAGCCCTTGCCACCCTCGGCGACGCCTTCCTGGCCGGCATCGAGAAAGGCCTGCAGGCCGCCGGCCTGAACTACACCGGCAAGTCGGTGTACGCCGCGCCCCGTCGCCTGGCCGTGCTGATCCGCCAGCTCGACGTGCAGCAGCCCGACCGCAGCATCAACATCGACGGCCCGCCCCGCCAGGCCGCATTCGACGCCGACGGCAACCCCACCCAGGCCGCCCTGGGTTTCGCCAAGAAATGTGGCGTGGAGCTCGCGGAAATCGACCAGAGCGGCCCCAAGCTGCGCTTCTCCCAGCACATTCCGGGCAAGGCCACCGCCAGCCTGCTGCCGACCATCGTCGAGGACTCGCTCAACGACCTGCCAATTCCCAAGCGCATGCGCTGGGCCGCCAGCCGCGAAGAGTTCGTGCGTCCGACCCAATGGCTGGTAATGCTGCTGGGCGACCAGGTCGTCGATTGCACCCTGCTGTCGCAGAAAGCCGGCCGCGATTCGCGCGGTCACCGCTTCCACCACCCTGAAAACGTGACCATCAGCGCCCCGGCCAACTACGTCGAGGACCTGCGCAAGGCCTATGTGCTGGCTGATTTCTCCGAGCGCCGCGCGCTGATCGCCAAGCGCACCGAAGAACTGGCCCGTCAGCAGGAAGGCACGGCCATCGTGCCGCCCGCCCTGCTGGATGAAGTGACCGCGCTGGTGGAATGGCCGGTGCCGCTGGTGTGCTCGTTCGAGGAACGCTTCCTCGACGTGCCCCAGGAAGCGCTGATCACCACCATGCAGGACAACCAGAAGTACTTCTGCCTGCTCGACAGCGAAGGCAAGCTGCTGCCGCGCTTCATCACCGTGGCCAACGTCGAGAGCCGCGACCCGCAGCAGATCGTGCACGGCAACGAGAAGGTGGTACGTCCACGCCTGACCGACGCCGAGTTCTTCTTCAAGCAAGACAAGAAGCAAAAGCTGGAAACCTTCAACGAACGCCTGAAGAACGTCGTGTTCCAGGCGCAGTTGGGCACCGTCTTCGACAAAGCCGAGCGAGTGTCCAAGCTGGCGGCCTATATCGCGCCGTTCATCGGTGGCAGTGCCATCAATGCCGGGCGCGCGGGCCTGCTGTCCAAGTGCGACCTGGCCACCGAAATGGTCGGTGAATTCCCTGAAATGCAAGGCATCGCCGGCTACTACTACGCCGTCAACGATGGCGAAGCGCAGGACGTCGCCCTGGCCTTGAACGAGCAGTACATGCCGCGCGGTGCCGGCGCCGAGTTGCCCGAGACCCTCACCGGGGCCGCCGTGGCCATCGCCGACAAGCTCGACACCCTGGTCGGCATCTTCGGCATCGGCATGCTGCCCACCGGCAGCAAAGACCCCTACGCCCTGCGGCGTGCCGCGCTGGGTGTGCTGCGCATCCTGATCGAGAAGCAGCTCGACCTGGACCTGACCGCAGCGGTCGAGTTCGCAGTGAAGCAGTACGGCGCCAAGGTCAAGGCTGCGGGCCTGGCCGAACAGGTGCTCGAATTCATCTTCGATCGCCTGCGTGCGCGCTACGAAGACGAAGGCGTGGACGTGGCCACCTACCTCTCGGTGCGCGCCCTGAAACCGTCGTCGGCCCTGGACTTCGACCAGCGCGTGCAAGCCGTGCAGGCCTTCCGCAAGCTGCCCGAGGCCGATGCCCTGGCCGCCGTGAACAAGCGCGTGTCGAACCTGCTGAGCAAGGCCGAAGGCGCCATCGCCGAGCAGGTGGAGCCGAAGTACTTCGACAACGCCAACGAGTTCTCGCTGTACTCGGCGATCCAGCAAGCCGACCAGGCCGTTCAGCCCATGGCTGCAGCCCGTCAGTACCGCGAGTCGCTGGCGCGCCTGGCCGCGCTGCGCGACCCGGTCGATGCCTTCTTCGAGGCAGTGATGGTCAATGCCGAGGACGCCAAGGTGCGCGCCAACCGCTATGCCTTGCTCAGCCGCCTGCGCGGTCTGTTCCTGGGCGTCGCCGACATCTCGCTGCTGGGGTAAGCCTTGAAACTGCTGATACTCGATCGCGACGGTGTGATCAACCATGACTCCGACGCCTACATCAAGTCGCTGGACGAGTGGATCCCCATTCCCGGTGCGATCGAAGCCATCGCGCAGTTGAGTCAGGCGGGCTGGACGGTGGCCGTGGCCACCAACCAGTCCGGCATTGCCCGCGGTTACTACTCGCTCGAGACGCTCGAAGCCATGCACGCGCGGCTGCGCGCGCTGGTCGCCGAGCAGGGTGGCGAGCTGGGGCAGATCGTCTATTGCCCGCATGGTCCGGACGAAGGCTGCGATTGCCGCAAGCCCAAGCCGGGCATGCTGCGGGCAATCGCCGAGCATTATCAAGCGCCGTTGGCCGGTGTATGGTTCGTCGGCGACAGTGCGGGTGACCTGCAAGCGGCCGTGGCCGTCGCAGCACAACCGGTGCTGGTGAAAACCGGCAAGGGTCTGCGGACCCTGGACAAGGGTGTCCCATCCGGCACCTTGATTTACGACGATCTGGCAGCCATTGCCAGAGCACTCATTTAAAGCACGCGCCGGTTGGCGCGCTTTCTCAGGCGGGCATGTCCCGCAACGGTACATGCCACTATGTCGATCCTGCAGGCGATCAGAATCTTTCTTTTTTACCTGCTGCTGGGCACCAGTTCGCTGCTGTGGTGCTCACTGAGCTTCTTCATCGCGCCGTTCCTGTCGTTCCCACGGCGCTACCGTTTCATCAATGTCTATTGGTGCCGCTGCGCCTTGTTCCTGACGCGCACGATCCTCGGTATCGACTACAAGATCACCGGCGCCGAGCACGTACCGCAGCAGCCATGCGTGATTCTGGCCAACCACCAGAGCACGTGGGAGACGTTCTTCCTGTCGGCCTACTTCTCGCCGCTGAGCCAAGTGCTCAAGCGTGAGCTGCTGTATGTGCCTTTCTTCGGCTGGGCGATGGCCATGCTGCGGCCCATCGCCATCGACCGCAACAATCCCAAGGAAGCCCTGCGTCATGTGGCCAGCAAGGGCGACGAACTGCTCAAGCAGGGCGTGTGGGTACTGATCTTCCCGGAAGGCACGCGCGTGCCGTTCGGCCAGGTGGGTAAATTCTCCCGTGGCGGCACGGCGCTGGCCGTGAACGCCGGCCTGCCGGTACTGCCCATCGCCCACAACGCCGGCAAATTCTGGCCCAAGACCGGCTGGGGCAAACGCTCGGGCACCATCGAGGTCATCATCGGTGAGCCAATGTACGCCACCGGTACCGGACCGCGCGCCATCGCCGAGCTCAACGACCGCGCCCAGGCCTGGAACGAAGCCCGCCAACGGGAAATGGGCTCGCTGCCTGCAACGCAGGAAAGCGACGCAACGCCGGTCGCTTGAGAACTGTGGATAAGTTGTTAGCAATTTGGCGATGAGTCGTCAGGGATTAGATATAAGTGTTTGAATTAAAAGCTTATTTCCCTGTATGACGATTTCTTGAAAATCGTGCATAAGTTTTTTGCGGCATAAAAAAACCGGCTCTTACAGCCGGTTTTTTCATGGCTTCCAGTCAGTTTTCAGACCTTGTCGATATCCACATCCCGGGTCTCTTTCAGGCAGAAGATCCCCACCACCAGGCTGACACCGGTGATCAACACCGGATACCACAGCCCATAGAAGATATCACCCGTGTACACCACCAGCGCGAACGACACGGTGGGCAGGAACCCGCCGAACCAGCCATTGCCGATGTGATAGGGCAATGACATCGAGGTGTAGCGAATACGCGTGGGGAACAGCTCCACCATCACCGCCGCCAGCGGGCCGTAGGTCATGGTTGCGATGAGGATCATCGCCACGATCAGCACCACCACCATCACCTGGTTGACCTGGGCGGGATCGGCCTTGGCAGGATAGCCGGCCTGCTCGACGGCTGCCCGCATCGCCGCCTCATCGAAACCGTTGATGGTCTTGTCACCGATGCTCACCGACACCTCGCTGCCGGTCGCGGCCACTGAGCTGTACGGCAGGCCCTGCTTGACCAGGAACGTCTTGACCTTGTCGCAGGGGCTGTCGAAACGGGCCTTGCCCACGGGATCGAACTGGAAGGTACAGCCCTGCGGATCGGCACTGACCACGATCGGCGACTGACGGCTGGCCGCGTCGATCTGCGGGTTGGCGTAGTGGCTGAGGGCTTTGAACATAGGGAAATAACACAGCGTGGCCAGCAGCAGACCGATCATCAGGATCGGCTTGCGGCCCACGCGGTCCGACAGCCAGCCGAAGAAGACGAAGAACGGCGCACCGATCACCACGCTGATGATCAGCAGGGTGTTGGCCTGGGCGGGGTCCATCTTGAGCATCTGGGTGAGGAAGAACAGCACGTAGAACTGCGCCGTGTAGAAGGTCACGGCCTGCCCAGCGTTGATGCTGAACAGCGCGGTGAGCACCACCTTCAGGTTCGGCCAGGAGGTGAACGACTCGCGAATCGGCGATTTGCTGACCTTGCCCTGCGCCTTCATTTTCACGAAGGCCGGGGACTCATGCATGCTCATCCGTATCCAGGTGGAAATGCCCAGCAGCACGATGGACAGCAGGAAGGGCAGGCGCCAGCCCCAGGTTTCGAACTGATCGCCACTGATGTAGCGGCTGCCCAGCACCACCACCAGCGACAGCAGCAGCCCCAAGGTGGCGGTGGACTGAATGAAACCGGTGTGGAAACCGCGCTTGCCCGGTGGCGCATGTTCGGCGACGTAAGTGGCCGCACCGCCGTATTCACCCCCCAGGGCCAAGCCCTGAAGCATGCGCAGGATCACCAGGATGATCGGCGCGGCAATGCCGATGCTGGCATAGGTGGGCAGCAGGCCCACTGCGAAGGTCGACAGGCCCATGAGTACGATGGTGATCAGGAAAGTGTACTTGCGTCCGATCATGTCGCCCAGACGCCCGAACACCAGGGCGCCGAAGGGCCTCACCAGGAAGCCTGCGGCGAAGGCCATCAGGGCGAAGATGAACGCCGTGGTGTCGTTGACCCCCGCGAAGAACTGCTTGCTGATCACCGCCGCCAGCGCGCCATAAAGGAAGAAGTCATACCACTCGAACACCGTGCCCAGGGATGAAGCGAAAATGATCTTGCGTTCCTCGCGGCGGCTGCTGGAAGCGGCGGCGCCCTGTTGCTGGATGTAGTCCGACATCGTTGCTGTCCTCGGCCCGCAGGCCACAGTGATTATTGTTCTTGTTCCACTGTCGGCAGCCCTCGACTCCAAGGCTGCCGGTGTGTTGCACGCGCCCGGTCAGGGCGTCGGTATCGCGTTGCTGTCGCTGAGCATGAGGTGGCTGGGGGTGCCCTTGAGAATCAGCTGCGCCGCCTTCTCGGCAATCATCAAGGTGGGGGAGCAGGTATTGCCGGAAACGATCTGCGGCATGATCGAGGCATCGGCCACCCGCAGGCCGGGGATGCCGTGAACGCGTAACTGGTTATCCACAACGTCCAGCGTGCCGCTGCCCATGCGGCAGGTCCCGACCGGATGGAAGATGGTGGTGCCGATCTTGCCGGCCGCCTCGTACAGCTGTTCTTCGGTGTCCAAGGCGGCGCCCGGCAAATACTCCTTGGGATCGAAGATCGCCAGGGCAGGGGCCTGGACGATGCGCCGGGTGAGGCGAATGCTGTCGGCGGCGACTTTCAGGTCCTGGGCATCGCTGAGGTAGTTGGGGTCGATCAGCGGCGCCGCGTTCATGTCGGCCGAGCGGATGTCGATCCGTCCCCGGCTGGCCGGACGCAGGTTGCACACCGAGGCGGTGAACGCCGGGAAACGGTGCAGGGGTTCGCCGAAGCGCTCGAGCGACAGCGGCTGCACGTGATACTGCACATTGGCCGACGCCTGCTCAGGCCCCGAACGCACGAACGCACCCAACTGACTCGGCGCCATGGCCAGCGGACCGCTGCGGTCATAGAGGTAGCGCAGGCCCATGCCCAACTTGCCCCACAGGCTGTTGGCCATCTGGTTGAGGGTATGGGTGTTGCGAATCTGATAGATCAGGCGCAGTTGCAGGTGATCCTGCAGGTTGCCGCCGACACCTGGCAGTTCGTGGCGAACGGTGATCCCCAAGTCATTGAGCAAGGCACGTGGGCCGATGCCAGAGCGTTGCAGGATGCCCGGCGAGCCAACCGAGCCTGCGCACAGGATGATCTCCCGGCGCGCGCCGAATTCATGCCAGGCGCCTTGCCAGCGCGCCTTCACGGCCGTGGCGCGGCTCTGGCTGAGCAGCACGTGATCCACCTGAACGTCGGTCAGAACGGTGAGATTGGGCCGTGCCGCGATCGGCCGCAGGAATGCCTTGGCGGCGTTCCAGCGCACACCGCTGCGCTGGTTGACCTGAAAGTATCCACAGCCTTCGTTGTCGCCGGTGTTGAAGTCGGCCACCTTGGCCACACCGCTCTGCTCGGCGGCGTCGCGGAAGGCATCGAGGATGGGCCAACTGTAGCGTTGCTGCTCGACCCGCCATTCACCCGCAGCGCCATGACTCTCACTGGCGCCGGCGAAGTGGTTTTCGCTGGCCTTGAACAGCGGCAGCACGTCCTTCCAGGCCCAACCGGCATTGCCCAGTTCGGCCCAGCGATCATAGTCGGCCGCCTGACCGCGCATGTAGATCATGCCGTTGATGGACGAGCAGCCACCCAGTACCTTGCCGCGCGGGTAACCCAGGCTGCGACCGTCCAGCCCAGGCTGGGCTTCGGTCTTGAAGCACCAGTCGGTGCGTGGATTACCGATGCAGTAGAGGTAACCGACAGGGACGTGAATCCAGGGGTAGTTGTCGCGGCCGCCCGCTTCGAGCAGCAGTACGCGACAGGCAGGATCGGCGGACAATCGATTGGCCAGTAGACATCCGGCGGGACCGGCGCCTACCACGACGTAATCGTAGAGAGAATCGGCTGATGGCATGGGGCAACCTCGGGCCTGATTTTTTATTCTTGTCCCGATTCATCTTAGTGAGTAATTTCGCGGATGAAACACGAGTTTTCGCGCAGCCGTTGTGCGTTTTAGCACAGCGTTATCTTCTTAGGCGTCCGCATCCTCCGTTGTGACGGCGGTGTGCCGGCCCATGGAACCGAGACAGTGATCGGCATGTTCGACTGGAACGACCTGCGATTTTTCCTGGAGCTGCAGCGCAGTGGTCGCCTGCTCACCGCAGCCAAGCGCCTTAACACCACCCACAGCACCGTGGCCCGGCATATCGAGAACATCGAGCAGAGCCTGGGCACCGCGCTGTTCGTCCAGCACGCCCAGGGCTACGAACTGACACCCTCCGGCCAGGCCTTGCTCAAGCACGCCGAGGCCATGGAAAACGTGGCCTTGCTGGCGCAGGAGGAAATCACCCAGGCAATCACCCCGCTGGGCAAGATCCGTCTGGGCGTGACCGAAGGCATCGGTATCATGTTCTTCACCCCACGGCTGGGCGTGTTGTTCGAGCGCTATCCGGGGCTGGAGGTGGAACTGGTGGCGGTGCCACGTTTCGTCAGCATCCTCAATCGCGAGGCGGAAATCAGCATCCACTTGGAACGGCCCAATGCCGATCTGTTGATCACCCGCAAACTCACCGACTACCGCCTGGCGCTCTACGCCAGCCAAGCCTACCTGGACCGTGCCGCGCCGCTGCAAAGCCGCGAGGACCTGGCCCGTCACAGCTGGATCGGCTACGTCGACGACCTGATCTTCAGCCAGGAACTGCTGTTCCTCAACAGCTTCTGCAGAGCCCCGAGCGTGGTCTTTCGCAGCACCAGCGTGATCGCCCAGCAGCAGGCGGCCCGCGCGGGCCTGGGCATTGCAGTGCTGCCCAACTACATGGCACGACATGACCCCGGGCTGGTCCGCGTGCTGCCCAGCGAGACCATCCAGCGCAGCTACTGGATCTGTACCCGGCGCGAACTGCACAAATCCGTGCGCCTGCGCGTGGTCTGGGATTACCTGCTCACGCTGTGCGCCGAGCAGCAGCACGAACTGCTAGCCGAATAGTACCTTGGCCGCCAGCGACACTGCGGCGGCGATACCCACCAAGGCAAACAGTTGCTGGAGGCGCGGGCCGGCCAGCTTTGCAGCAAGCGGGCGAGCGGCCAACAGGCCGAGGACCGCGCCTGCGGCGAATGGCGCACCGACCTGCCAATGCATCACGCCACCTAGGCTGGCGCTGACCACGCTGCCGGCGGACACCAGCGCGATCACCGCCAGCGAGGTGGCGACAATGCTCTTCATGTCCAGGTTGGTGTAACGGTTCAAAGCGGGAATGATGACGAATCCGCCGCCCACGCCCAGCAGCCCCGACAGCACGCCGGACACCGCGCCGGTCAGTGCCAAGGCGCGGGCGCAGGGCAAGGTCCAGCGCAGACGACCCTGCAATGGGTTGAGCACACAGGGCATGATCTGCCGCTCGGCGCAGGCCGACTCACCCGCCAGTTCGCGCTTGGCCTTGCGCCAGATCCGCAGGCAGGCATACACCAGCACGACCGAGAACACCAACGCCAGCGGCCCGTTCGGCAACCGATGAGCGAGCACCAGCCCCAGTGGCGCACAGACGATACCGATGACGGCGATGAGCAGCGCCGCACGGTAGCGCACTCGGCCCTGACGCAGTCCAAGCACAGCCCCTACGGCCGCCGCTAGCCCCACGGCCAGCAGGCCGATGGGCGCCGCTTCGACCATCGACAACCCCAGCCCGAAGACCAGCAAGGGCACGGCCAGAATGCCGCCACCAGCACCGGTCAATGCCAGGACCGCACCGATGACGGCGCCTAGCCCGGCGCCGAGCACTTGATGTTCGATCACTTGGACGTCTCGGTTACCAGGGGTTGTGGCCGCGCCAACCACTCGTGGCCCTTGAGCATGGCCTTCCAGTACAGCGGCGGTAGCACTCGGGCTTTGAGCAGCCAGGCCAACCGCGTGGGCTTGCGGCCATCGAGCAGCCAGCGCGGGAAACTGGGCGCGAGCTTGCCGCCGTAGGTGAACTCGGCCAAGACGATCTTGCCGCGCTCCACGGTGAGTGGGCATGAGCCATAGCCGTCATAGGCGGCCAGCTTGGACAGACGCCCCAGTGCGACCAGCACATTGTTGGCCACCACCGGTGCCTGCTTGCGCGCGGCAGCGGCAGTCTTGGCGTTGCTGGTGTTGATGACGTCTCCCAGTGCATGGATGTCGGCGAACTGGCGATGCCGCAGGCTGTGCGGATCGACATCCACCCAACCGGCTGCATCGGCGAGGGGGCTCTGGCGAATGAAGTCCGGGGCCACTTGTGGCGGCACCACGTGCAGGAAGTCGAAGGGCTCGGTGCGCGTCTCGCTGCTGCCATCGGCCAAGGTGCGCACGAAGGTGGCGCGCTGAGCGGGACCGTCCACTGCCACCAGACGCTGGCTGTAGTTGAGGTCGACCCCGTACTTGTCGATATAGCTCATCAGCGCCGGAACATAGTCGGCCACGCCGAACAGCACGGCGCCGGCGTTGAAGAAGGCCGGCTTGATGGCGCCTAGGCGACCTGCGCGCAACCAGTGATCGCAGGACAGGTACAGCGCTTTCTGCGGCGCGCCGGCGCACTTGATCGGCATCGGCGGCTGAGTGAACAGCGCCCGTCCTTGTTGCAGCGACTGCACCAGCTTCCAGGTGTAGGGGGCGAGGTCGTAACGGTAGTTGGAGGTCACCCCGTTGCGGCCAAGCGTTTCGTCCAGGCCCTCAATGGCGCCCCAGTCCAGCGTGAGCCCAGGACAGACCACCAACTGCTGGTAGCTCAACGTGCGGCCATCCTCCAGCCTCACCTGGCGCTGCTCGGGGGTGAAGCCGGTCACCCGCGACTGAATCCAGCGCACGCCGGCAGGCAGTAGATCGGCGGTGTTGCGGGCGGTGGAGGGGGCCTCGAATACACCCGCGCCCACCATGGTCCAGCCCGGCTGGTAGTAGTGGATGGCGGAGGGGTCGATGAGGGTGATCTCGAGCGACGGATCGCGCTTGATCAAACTGGAAGCCGTGGCGATACCGGCGGCACCGGCACCGACGATCAGCACCTGATGGTGGTCAGCAGCGGCGGGAGAAGCATGCAGGGCAGGCATGGGAGTTCCTTTGAATTCTGGTTATGGGAGCCGCAGGCTCAGAGCAGGTTGAGCGGGATCTTCAGGTAGCGCACGCCGTTGTCTTCGGGCTCGGGCAACTGGCCGCTGCGCATGTTGATCTGCACGGAGGGCAGGATCAGAACCGGCATTTCCAACGTGGCGTCACGAGCCTCACGCATGGACACGAAACTGTCCTCGCTGACGCCTTCGTGGATGTGCACGTTGTGGGCACGCTGTTCGGCCACCGTGGTGACGTACTGCATCTCGCGACCACCTGGCAGGTAGTCGTGACACATGAACAGGCGAGTCTGCTCCGGGAGTGCCAGCAAGCGACGGATCGATCGGTACAAGGTACGGGCGCTGGCGCCGGGGAAGTCGCAGCGGGCCGTTCCGTAGTCAGGCATGAACAGCGTGTCGCCGACGAACACGACTCTCTCACCGGCATCCTCGACTTGATAGCTCATACAGGCCGGCGTATGACCTGGCGTGTGCAGCGCCCGAGCCTGCAGGTTGCCGATGCGAAAACGGTCGTTATCACTAAACAGCACGTCGAACTGACTGCCGTCGCGGGCGAATCCTGAGTCGGCGTTGAACAGCGAACCGAAGGTTTTCTGCACCTGGATGATCTGCGCGCCGATGCCGATCTGGCCGCCGAGACGCTGCTTGAGATAGGCCGCTGCAGACAGGTGATCGGCATGGACATGCGTCTCCAGAATCCACTGCACCTTGGCGCCCAGGGCCTCGACGCGGGCAATGAGTTGGTCGGCAGAGTGCTGATCGGTGCGTCCGGACTTCGGGTCGTAATCCAGCACACTGTCGATCAGGGCGCAGTACCGGGTTTCCCGGTCCATCACCAAGTAGCTGATGGTGGAGGTTGCCGGGTCGTACAAGGCTTCCACATGAAGGTTGTTGCCAATGATCATCACAGTCTCCAAAACGCTGCCTCGCCTGAACAGAAGCGTCGGCAGGGATTGAGCATTGTTCAAGATGCATGCCAGGCCATTTCCGACAGGGATTTCCCATAATCACGGGGGTATTCCTACTGCTTAGGGGCTCGCTGCCAGCGGGGATGGCAGTCATCTGACAGCGACTGGCAGTGATTGGCAGTCCTTGCTAACCTCGCTGGCAGTTTCCTCCGGTGCCCTTATGTCCGAGCTCGCGGCTGCACACCATCCTGCCATCCTAGCGCTGGTTTCCTACTTGGAACACGATGCGCTGCCCAGCATCGTGCTCGATACCGACTACAACATCCTGGCCGCCAATGCGGCTTATCGGCGCCAGTTCGCCATAGAGGATCGTGCGCCCCTGGGCGAGAAATGCCATCGGGTGTCCCACCACTATGCGGTGCCCTGCGATCAAGCCGGCGAGCACTGTCCGATGCGCAAGGCGTGGGACAGCAAGGTGCCGGAGCGGGTCTTGCACATTCATCACACCCCGCGTGGACCGGAACATGTCGACGTGGAACTGCGGCCCATCCTGGACGAACAGGGCAGGGTGGTCGCGTTCGTCGAACGCCTGACCAGCATCACCCTCGCTGCTGCCCAGCCCCAGCAGCAGGGCCTGGTCGGACAGTCCAGCGCATTCAAGGCCGCGCTGGCCAGTCTGCAACGTGCTGCACCCGCGCAGATTCCTGTGCTGCTTCAGGGTGAATCGGGCACCGGTAAGGAGTTGTTCGCCCGTGCATTGCACTTGGGTAGCCCGCGGGCCAATGGTCCGCTGGTGGTGGTCGATTGCACCGGGCTGACCGAGTCGCTGTTCGAGAGCGAGCTGTTCGGCTACGAGAAGGGTGCCTTTACCGGAGCGACCCAACGCAAAATCGGCCTAGCCGAGGCCGCCCATGGGGGCACGCTGTTCCTCGATGAAATCGGCGAAGTGCCGTTGGCCATGCAGGTCAAGTTGCTGAGGCTGATCGAGACCGGGAGCTTCAGACCGGTAGGCAGTCTGCGCACCGTGCACTCGGATTTCCGTCTGGTCTCGGCCACCCACAAACCACTCAAGGCCATGGTGGCCGACGGCAGCTTTCGCGAAGACCTTTACTACCGCATCAGCGGCTTCCCCATTCGCCTACCCGCGCTGCGCGAGCGGGTCGAAGATCTGCCGCTGTTGATCGACAGTCTGCTGCAACGCATTGCTGGCAAAGGCAAAGCTCAGGTGGACACGGATGCGTTGGAGCGGCTTAGCCTGCATCCGTTTCCCGGAAACATTCGTGAACTGCGCAACCTGTTGGAGCGTGCCTGGCTGTTCGCCGACGACGGTGTGATTCGCGCAACCCATCTGCTGGATGAGGGCGGTGCGCAGGCCCCTTTGGGCACGAACAAACGTGAATTGCATGAACTGAAGGCACTGGCTCAAGCGCTGGATAGTTTCAACGGCTCTCGACGTGAGCTTGCTAAACAGCTTGGAATGAGTGAGCGGACGCTTTATCGACGGCTTAGAGATCTCGAGTCGTGAGCAACTTTTTTGAGTGTTTCACGTGGAACACTCTTCAGTGGAAACAAAAAAGCCAAGGCGGGTGAGGCCTTGGCTTTTTTGATGCGCTGACGGTGGAGGACGATTAGAAGTCCAGGTTGGACACCGACAGGGCATTGCTTTCGATGAAGTCGCGGCGCGGCTCGACAGCGTCGCCCATCAGGGTGTTGAACAGCTGGTCGGCTGCGATGGCATCCTCAATGGTGACCTTGAGCATACGGCGCACAGTTGGATCCATAGTGGTTTCCCACAACTGATCCGGGTTCATCTCACCCAGTCCTTTGTATCGCTGGATCGTGTGGCGCTTGGTGCTTTCGTTCATCAACCAGTCCAGCGCTTCCTTGAACTCGGTCACCGCCTTGCGACGCTCACCGCGCTGAACATAAGCGCCTTCACCGAGCAGCGTCGCCAGCTTGTTACCCAGACCCACGACCGAGCGGTAGTCGTTGCTGCCGAAGAAGTCTCGGTTGAAGGTCACGTAGCTGGCCTGGCCGTGGGAAGTGACTTCCACTTCCGGCAGCCACAGGCTGCGCTCCTTGTCCTCGCGCAGGCTGACCTTGTAGCTCAAGCCAGACTTCTGACAGCTATTCAGTCGCTCCTGGAGTTTGGGCAGCCAGGCTTGCATGGTGGCGTGCTCGCCCAGGTGAGCTTGAGTGATTTCTGGCAGGTAGATGAAGTGCTCGGTCAGCTCTTCCGGGTACAGGCGAGACAGGCGCTTGAGCGTCTTCATTACCGTACGGAAGTCGTTGACCAAGGACTCGAGCTGGACACCGGACACGGCGGGCGCAGACTCGTCCAAGTGCAGGCTGGCATCTTCGAGGGCCGACTGGGTCATGTATTCCTCCATGGCCTCGTCGTCCTTGATGTACTGCTCCTGCTTACCACGCTTGACCTTGTACAGCGGCGGCTGAGCGATGTAGATGTAGCCACGCTCGACCAACTCGGGCAACTGGCGGAAGAAGAAGGTCAGCAGCAGCGTACGGATGTGCGAACCGTCGACGTCAGCATCGGTCATGATGATGATGTTGTGGTAGCGCAGTTTCTCGATGTTGTACTCGTCGCGACCGATGCCACAGCCCAGCGCAGTGATCAGCGTGCCGACCTCCTGGGAGGAGATCATCTTGTCGAAGCGCGCTTTTTCGACGTTCAGGATCTTACCCTTCAGAGGCAGGATCGCTTGAGTGCGCCGGTTACGACCTTGCTTGGCTGAGCCACCTGCAGAGTCACCCTCCACCAGGTACAGTTCGGAAAGGGCAGGATCCTTTTCCTGGCAGTCGGCCAGTTTCCCCGGCAGACCGGCGATATCCAGCGCACCTTTACGGCGAGTCATCTCCCGTGCTTTACGCGCTGCTTCTCGAGCACGCGCGGCGTCGATCATCTTGCCGACCACTGCCTTGGCTTCGTTGGGGTTCTCCAACAGGAAGTCGGCGAAGTACTTGTTCATCTCCTGTTCCACGGCGGTCTTCACCTCCGAGGAGACCAGCTTGTCCTTGGTCTGCGAGCTGAACTTGGGATCCGGCACTTTGACCGAAATGATCGCAGTCAGGCCTTCCCGCGCATCGTCACCCGTGGTCGCAACCTTATTCTTCTTGGCCAGACCTTCTTGCTCGATGTAGTTGTTCAAGCTGCGCGTCAGCGAAGAGCGGAAGCCCACCAGGTGAGTACCGCCATCGCGCTGAGGAATGTTGTTGGTGAAGCACAGCAGGTTTTCGTTGAAGCTGTCGTTCCACTGCAACGCGACTTCAACGCCCACACCATCGTCTCGTTGGACGTTGAAGTGGAACACCTGAGAGTTGACCGGCGTCTTGTTGGTGTTCAGGAAATCGACGAAGGCGCGCAGACCGCCCTCATACTTGAAGAACTCTTCCTTGCCCGACCGCTCATCCTTCAGCAGGATGCCGACACCCGAGTTGAGGAAAGAGAGCTCACGAATCCGCTTCGCCAGGATGTCCCAGCTGAAGTGAATGTTCTTGAAGGTTTCGGCCGAGGGCTTGAAGTGGATGTGGGTACCGGTGGTTTCGCTTTCACCGACAACCGCCATCGGCGCCTGTGGTACGCCATGAACGTAGGTCTGCTCCCAGATCTTGCCGCTGCGACGCACGGTCAACACCAGTTTTTCCGACAGCGCGTTCACTACGGAGACGCCTACACCGTGCAGGCCGCCGGATACCTTGTAGGAGTTGTCATCGAACTTACCGCCTGCGTGCAGGACGGTCATGATGACCTCAGCGGCGGAAACCCCTTCTTCCTTGTGTACGTCGACCGGAATACCGCGACCGTTGTCGCGCACGCTGATCGATTCGTCAGGGTGAATGATGACGGTGATGTCATCGCAATGACCGGCGAGCGCCTCGTCGATCGAGTTGTCGACCACTTCGAAGACCATGTGGTGCAGGCCGCTACCATCATCGGTGTCGCCAATGTACATGCCGGGACGCTTGCGCACGGCATCCAGCCCTTTCAGCACCTTGATGCTGGAGGAATCGTACGTTTGATTTTCGCTCATGCCTTCACTCCCGGTGGTCGTGGGTCTGGGTGATACGGCCTTGTTCCACGTGGAACAAAGCAACTGGCGTATCCGTCTGCCAGCCTTCCCTCAGTAATTCGTGATCTACACAGGTGATGAACACCTGGCAGCGTAATTCTTCAAGCAAGCGGCATAGCGCACGGCGGTGCTGCTCGTCCAGCTCGGACGGCAAGTCATCCACCAGATAAATACACTGACCGCGGCGAGCCTGGCTAACCAAGTGTCCCTGAGCAATACGCAGGGCACAAACCACCAGTTTTTGCTGACCCCGTGAGAGGATGTCGGCCGCGTTGTTGGCGCCCAATCTCAGACGTAGATCTGCACGCTGAGGACCGGCCTGGGTGTGGCCCATCTGCTGGTCTCTAAGCAGCGCAGTGGACAGGACATCGCTAAGATCCCGATCCTTATCCCAGCCTCGATAGTAGCTAAGGCTCAATCCGTCCAGCTCGACCAGTTCACTCAGGGTTCGCTCGAAGACGGGCTTCAAGGCCTTGATGTAGTTGCGACGGTATTCATCTATTTCCGCGCTGGCGAGACACAATTCCCGGTCCCAGGCGGCTTGCGAAGCGGCGTCAAGTGTACCATGTCGCAGCCACGAGTTCCGCTGCCGCAGGGCCTTCTGCAGGCGCTGCCAGGTAGCCATGAATCGAGGTTCCACGTGGAACACGCCCCAATCCAAAAACTGTCGGCGTACCTTGGGGGCGCCTTCCAATAGCCGGAAGCTGTCGGGGTTGATCAGTTGTAGGGGGAGCATCTCAGCCAATTGAGCCGCGCTGCGCGCGTTCTGGCCATCTATGCGAATCGTGAAATCGCCCTGCCGCTCACGCGAAACACCCAGGTTACTGGTCGCCCCGTCTGACACCTCGACCTGACCGAAAACCGTACAGGTCGGCTGCTCGTATTGAATGACAGGATTCAGGCGAGTGCTGCGAAACGAGCGCGCTAGCCCAAGCAGATGAACGGCTTCGAGCACACTGGTCTTGCCGCTGCCATTAGCGCCGTAGAGGATGTTGATGCGGGGGGAGGGAGACAGGGTCACCGGGTGCAGGTTTCGCACCGCGGTGACCGACAGACGTCGAAGGGACATTGGGCCTGCTACGGTTACAGGCGCATCGGCATGACGACGTAGGACGAGTCGTCATTGCCGGCTTCCTGCAACAGCGCACTGCTGTTGGAGTCGGCCAGGATCAAACGAACTTGCTCAGTGGTCATCACTCCCAAAACGTCCAGCAGGTAGCTGACGTTGAAGCCGATCTCCAACGAGCCGCCTTCGTAGTCCACGCTGATCTCTTCCTCGGCTTCTTCCTGCTCCGGGTTGTTGGCCTGAATCTTGAGCTGACCCGAAGCCAATTGCAGACGGATGCCACGGTACTTTTCGTTGGAGAGAATCGCGGTACGGCTGAACGCTTCACGCAGGGCCTGGCGATCACCCACGACCAACTTGTCGCCGCCCTTAGGCAGTACACGCTCGTAATCAGGGAATTTGCCATCGACCAGTTTCGAGGTGAAGGTGAACTCACCCGTGGTCGCGCGAATGTGGTGCTGGCCCAGCACGATGCTGACCATACCTTCCGGGTCAGTCAGCAGTCGGGCCAGTTCAAGAATACCTTTGCGCGGCACGATGACCTGATGGCGTTCGGCCTGACCAATCTGCGCGTGCATTGCGCACAGCGCAAGACGATGGCCGTCGGTGGCAACGGCGCGCAGTGTGTCGGTCGAGACTTCCAACAACATACCGTTGAGGTAGTAGCGCACATCCTGCTGAGCCATTGCGAAGCTGGTGCGCTCGATCAAGCGACGCAGCTTGCTCTGCTCCAGATTGCAGGTCAGCGATCCCGGACCTTCCTCTACAGTGGGGAAATCATTGGCGGGCAGCGTGGACAGGGTGAAGCGGCTGCGCCCGGCCTTGACCAACAACTTCTGCTCGTCGAGCTTGATATCGATCAGCGCGTCACTGGGCAGACTCTTGCAGATGTCCATCAGCTTACGTGCCGGAACGGTGATTTCGCCGGGCTCGGCCGACTCTTCCAATTGCACGCGGCCAACCAGTTCGACTTCCAGGTCGGTACCGGTCAACGACAGTTGCTGGCCTTGTACCACCAGCAGGACGTTGGACAGGACCGGCAAGGTCTGGCGGCGCTCGACGACGCCTGCGACCAGTTGCAGGGGTTTCAACAGGGCTTCGCGTTGAATGGTGAAATGCATGGTCTAGTCCCTTGCCTTCAATAAGCTGCGCCGTCACCCATCAGGTGGTCAGCGTGCGCAGCAGGTTCTTGTAGTCCTCGCGGATGTCCGCGTCGGATTCCTTCAATTCGTTGATCTTGCGGCAGGCGTGCAGCACCGTGGTGTGATCCCGGCCGCCGAACATGTCGCCGATCTCCGGCAAGCTGTGGTTGGTCAGCTCCTTGGACAGGGCCATGGCCACCTGACGCGGGCGAGCCACAGAGCGCGAACGGCGCTTGGACAACAGATCGGAGATCTTGATCTTGTAGTACTCGGCCACGGTGCGCTGGATGTTATCCACACTGACCAGCTTGTCTTGCAGCGCCAACAGATCCTTGAGCGACTCGCGGATCAATTCGATGGTGATATCACGCCCCATGAAGTGCGAATGGGCGATCACCCGCTTGAGCGCCCCTTCCAGTTCGCGAACGTTGGAGCGAATGCGCTGGGCGATGAAGAACGCCGCATCGTGGGGCAGTTCCACCTTGGCCTGGTCGGCCTTCTTCATCAGGATCGCAACGCGAGTCTCCAGTTCAGGTGGCTCGACGGCAACCGTCAGGCCCCAACCGAACCGCGACTTGAGGCGTTCTTCCAGGCCTTCGATTTCCTTGGGATAGCGGTCGCTGGTGAGAATGACCTGCTGACCCCCCTCGAGCAACGCGTTGAAGGTGTGGAAAAACTCTTCCTGGGAACGCTCTTTGCGCGCGAAGAACTGGATGTCGTCGATCAACAGCGCGTCCACCGAGCGGTAGAACCGTTTGAATTCGTTGATCGCATTGAGCTGCAGGGCTTTGACCATGTCGGCGACGAAACGCTCGGAATGCAGGTAGACGACCTTGGCATTCGGGTTCTTCTTCAACAGGTGGTTACCCACAGCATGCATCAAGTGGGTCTTACCCAAACCGACGCCACCATAAAGGAAGAGTGGGTTGTAGCCATGCTTGGGATTGTCGGCCACCTGCCAGGCGGCAGCGCGTGCCAACTGGTTGGACTTGCCCTCGACGAAGGTTTCGAAGGTGAAGGTACGGTTCAAGTAACTGGTGTGCTTGAGCGCGCCCTCGACCTGCACAGTGCGTTGCTCGCTACGCGTGGCGGCAACTGGAGCTGGGGTCGGCTCGTCTGTGGTGTCGTAGACATTGTTGGCGGGCGATTCGGCTTCGCTGACCGACGCAGGCTCGACAGGAGCCACTGCGGCGGCGGCTACAGTTGGCGCAGCGGCCGGCTGCACTACCTGCTTGGCCTGAGTCTGAGCCAAAGATGCCGCCATCGCTGCACTCACCGGTGCGTTCGGCGCGGCCCTTGGCGCAGAACTACGACGACTGCCGATCAACAGCGAAAGCGCCGGCGCCAAGCCGCTGCCTTGCTCACCCAGCAGTTCGAGCAGGCGGCCGAGATACTTTTCATTGACCCAATCGAGGACAAAACGGTTAGGCGCATAGACGCGCAACTCGTCGCCTTCGGCTTCGACCTGTAGCGGACGGATCCAGGTGTTGAATTGCTGGGCAGGCAGTTCATCGCGCAGAAGCTCCACGCACTGCTGCCAAAGTTCCACTGACACGGATATCCCCTGAGTTGAAAGCCGGATGAGGCAAAAGCAAACCGCCATTGTACCGGGCGAGCGGCCACTTATCCACACGAGACCGAGGATTGGGACGTGCCATATCTGCCATTTAACGACCAGTACAACGCAGGGGATCGCTCATAAGCACTGTGGATAACCCAGCATGAGGGCTATGCACAACCCTATGCTCAACGCTGTGGATAAATCATCTGTGGATAAGGCCCTATTCAATCCACAGGTTATTTGTCTGATGAGCACAGCCGCAGCACCTGTTACCGACATACTTATGATTCTCTGTACAACCTATGGAATAAGGCCTTCAGCTGGTTATCCACAGATACTTGTCCACATAAGATTTATAAGTTCTTCAGAAAAGCTTTAAATATGTCCTTTCTATTTTTCATGTTAAGCGACTGAACGTGCTCGATGGGCCGACGGCGTTCCAGGCACCCGATCACCTGGAAGGCGCACCTTCAAGGAATGTTGGTTGGAAATTGACCTATTGCCTTGCTTTCTCTAGAATCGCCGGTCTCTTAAAAAGGGGGCCATCCCGGCCCGTTGTCGACAACCCAGGTAACACGCCATGAAACGTACTTTCCAACCAAGCACCATCAAGCGCGCGCGCACCCACGGTTTCCGTGCTCGTATGGCCACCAAGAACGGCCGCGCCGTTCTGTCGCGTCGTCGTGCCAAAGGCCGTAAGCGTCTGGCCATTTGATTTTTCGGTACAGGTGGTGAGTCAGGACTTCAGTCGGGACAAGCGACTGCTTACACCCCGGCATTTCAAAGCGGTCTTTGACTCCCCAACCGGCAAGGTTCCAGGGAAAAACCTGCTTATCCTTGCTCGCGAGAACGGGTTGGATCATCCACGCCTCGGCTTGGTGATCGGCAAGAAGAGCGTCAAGCTCGCCGTTCAGCGCAATCGCCTCAAACGCTTGATGCGCGACTCGTTCCGTCTGCACCAGCACAGTCTGGCCGGGCTGGATATCGTGATCGTCGCGCGCAAGGGGTTGGGCGAGGTGGAAAACCCAGAATTGCACCAACACTTTGGCAAACTCTGGAAGCGTCTGGCCCGCGGTCGGCCCGCTCCAGCGGTACCTGCCGATTCCGCACGGGTAGACAGTCACGATGCGTAAACTGGCCCTCGTTCCGATCCAGTTCTACCGTTACGCCATTAGTCCTCTGATGGCCAGTCACTGTCGTTTCTATCCCAGTTGCTCCTGTTACGCGTACGAAGCCATTGAAAACCATGGCCTCCTGCGTGGCGGGTGGCTTGCCGTTCGTCGCCTGGGTCGTTGTCATCCGTGGAACGACGGCGGTTTCGATCCCGTCCCGCCAGCTCCTTCTTCCCGAACTTCTTCGATAGCCGAGTAATCATGGATATTAAACGCACGATCCTGATCGTCGCCCTGGCAATCGTGTCCTATGTGCTGGTCCTCAAGTGGAACCAGGACTATGGCCAGGCAGCCCTGCCGACTCAGCACACGGCGGCCAACAACGCTGCACCGGCCCTGCCGGATACCGTTGCGGCCAGCAACACTGGCGCCAGCGCCGACGTGCCGAGCGCCAACGCCGAGGCCAGCCCTGCTGAAATCGCGCCAGTCGCTGTCAGCAAGGACCTGATCCGGGTCAAGACCGACGTCCTGGACCTGGCTATCGACCCGGTCGGCGGCGACATCGTCCAGTTGACCCTGCCCAAGTACCCACGTCGTCAGGATCATCCGGACATCGCCTTCCAGCTGTTCGATAACGGTGGCGAGCGCGTCTACCTGGCCCAGAGCGGTCTGACCGGCACCGACGGTCCAGACGCCCGTTCCACCGGCCGTCCGCTGTATGCCGCCGAGCAGAAGAGCTACCAACTGGCCAACGGTCAGGACCAACTGGTGGTCGACCTCAAGTTCAGCGACAACGGTGTCAACTACATCAAGCGCTTCAGCTTCAAGCGCGGTGAGTACGACCTGAATGTCAGCTACCTGATCGACAACCAGAGCGCCGCGCCCTGGACCGGCAACATGTTTGCCCAGCTCAAGCGCGACGCCAGTTCCGATCCGTCGTCGAGCACCGCTACCGGCACTGCCACCTACTTGGGCGCCGCCCTGTGGACAAGTTCGGAGCCGTACAAGAAGGTGTCGATGAAGGACATCGACAAAGGCAGTTTGAAAGAAAATGTGTCGGGCGGCTGGGTCGCCTGGCTGCAGCACTACTTCGTCACCGCGTGGATTCCGGCCAAGTCTGACAACAACGTCGTGCAGACTCGCAAGGACAGCCAAGGCAACTACATCATCGGCTACACCGGTCCGGCGCTTAACGTACCTGCCGGTGGCAAGGCTGAGACCAGCGCCATGCTGTATGCCGGTCCGAAGATCCAGTCCAAGCTCAAAGAGTTGTCCCCAGGCCTGGAACTCACCGTCGACTACGGTTTCCTGTGGTTCATCGCTCAGCCGATCTTCTGGCTGCTGCAACATATCCACAGCTTGCTGGGTAACTGGGGCTGGTCGATCATCGTCCTGACCATGCTCATCAAAGGCCTGTTCTTCCCGCTCTCGGCCGCTAGCTATCGCTCGATGGCGCGCATGCGCGCCGTGGCGCCGAAGCTGGCCCAGCTCAAGGAACGCTTCGGTGACGATCGCCAGAAGATGTCCCAGGCGATGATGGAGCTGTACAAGAAAGAGAAGATCAACCCGCTGGGCGGCTGCCTGCCGATCCTGGTGCAGATGCCGGTGTTCCTGGCCCTGTACTGGGTACTGCTGGAAAGCGTCGAGATGCGCCAAGCGCCGTGGATGCTGTGGATAACCGACCTGTCGATCAAGGATCCGTTCTTCATCCTGCCGATCATCATGGGCGCGACCATGTTCATCCAGCAGCGTTTGAACCCGACACCGCCGGATCCGATGCAAGCGAAGGTCATGAAAATGATGCCGATCATCTTCACCTTCTTCTTCCTGTGGTTCCCAGCCGGTCTGGTGCTGTACTGGGTTGTGAACAACTGCTTGTCCATCACTCAGCAGTGGTACATCACCCGCCGCATCGAGGCAGCGACCAAAAAAGCTGCCGCTTGACGGGCAGCCCGGTTTGCCTGTGAATAAAAACGCCCCCTAGTGGGGCGTTTTTGCTATCTGACGAATTCCTAACAAAGGCCTAGAGCATGAATTCAGTGCGTGAAACCATTGCTGCCATCGCCACCGCACAGGGCCGCGGTGGTGTGGGTATCGTCCGTCTGTCAGGACCGCTGGCCAGCGAAGCGGGGCGGACCATCACCGGTCGCACGCTGACGCCGCGTCACGCTCATTACGGCCCTTTCCGTGCACAAGACGGTCTGGTGCTGGACGAGGGCATCGCCCTGTACTTCCCCGGGCCTAATTCCTTTACCGGAGAGGACGTGCTCGAGCTGCAGGGCCATGGCGGTCCTGTGGTGATGGATATGCTGCTGCAGCGCTGTGTGGAGCTGGGTTGCCGTCTGGCACGTCCTGGCGAATTCAGCGAGCGCGCCTTTCTCAACGACAAGCTCGACCTGGCCCAGGCCGAAGCCATCGCCGACCTCATCGAGGCCAGTTCCGCCCAGGCGGCGCGCAACGCCTTGCGCTCGCTTCAAGGCGCCTTCTCCAAGCGCGTGCATGCGCTCACCGAGTCGTTGATTGCCTTGCGGATCTATGTCGAGGCCGCCATCGACTTCCCTGAGGAAGAGATCGATTTCCTCGCCGACGGTCATGTGCTAGGGATGCTCGACGCGGTACGCGAAGCGTTATCCACAGTCCAGCGTGAAGCGGGGCAGGGCGCGTTACTGCGCGATGGCATGACAGTGGTGATCGCAGGTCGGCCCAATGCCGGCAAGTCCAGTCTGCTGAATCAGTTGGCGGGGCGCGAGGCAGCGATCGTGACCGACATCGCCGGCACGACGCGGGACATCCTGCGCGAACATATCCACATCGACGGAATGCCGCTGCACGTGGTGGACACCGCAGGTCTGCGCGATACCGAAGACCATGTGGAAAAGATTGGTGTCGAGCGCGCACTCAAGGCCATCGCCGAAGCCGATCGAGTGTTGCTGGTGGTGGATTCCACCGCGCCGGAAGCCAACGATCCGTTCGCACTGTGGCCTGAGTTTCTCGATCAACGCCCGAATCCAGCCAAGGTCACGCTGATCCGCAACAAAGCCGATCTGAGTGGTGAGGCCGTAGGTCTCGTGCAGAGCGAGGATGGACACGTGACCCTTACTCTCAGCGCCAAGGGCGAGTCCAGCGGACTGGATTTGCTGCGCGATCATCTCAAGGCCTGCATGGGCTATGAACAGACCGCCGAGAGCAGCTTCAGTGCGCGTCGCCGTCACTTGGATGCGCTGCGTCACGCCAGCGAGCACTTGGAGCATGGTCGTGCGCAACTGACACTCGCTGGCGCAGGGGAGTTGCTGGCTGAAGACCTGCGCCAGGCCCAACAGGCGCTGGGCGAAATCACTGGAGCATTCAGCTCGGACGATTTGCTGGGACGGATCTTCTCGAGTTTCTGCATCGGTAAATGACGTAGCGCACCGTCTCACCCAAGCCGCTCTGACCCGAGCGGCTTTTTTTCGTCTGTCAAAAGAGGGGACCGTGACCTGCATCGTGGCTGTCCACAGACTGCATGCCGTGCACCTGAGCCCTGTGGAAAACCATCCTTCAGCTCCGTTGATAACCGGGCTTTTTTTCTGAGGATAAGGCTGCCTGTGCGTAAGTATTCATTTAATCCACAGGTTAAACGGCCTTATCCAAAGCCTTCAGGTGGGGTTCGGCACAGGGTTTTGGATCCCTGTAAGGCTTGTTAATAAAGGCCTGGAGAGGTTTATCCACAGACAACAGGCTGCATAAGAATAAACATAAAAACAAAGCTTCTTTAACTTTTTCCTCTTTGATTTCTGTTGTCTGCCATTCATCCACAGCCTGATCAAATTTTGCTCAACCGGTTTCAATGGAGCGGGTGAACCCCCTATACTTGTCGGCTTACCTTCTCTATTCGCAAAAACAGGCACGAGGTGCGTGGTGGATTTCCCTTCCCGTTTTGAAGTGATCGTCATCGGCGGCGGCCATGCCGGTACCGAGGCTGCGCTTGCGTCTGCACGCATGGGTGTAAAAACCCTGCTGCTGACCCACAACGTGGAAACCCTCGGCCACATGAGCTGCAATCCGGCCATCGGCGGTATCGGCAAGAGCCACCTGGTCAAGGAAATCGATGCGCTCGGCGGCGCCATGGCGCTGGCCACCGACAAGAGCGGGATCCAGTTCCGCGTCCTGAACAACCGTAAGGGTCCGGCCGTGCGCGCTACTCGCGCCCAGGCCGACCGGGCCCTCTACAAGGCGGTGGTGCGCGAAATTCTGGAAAATCAGCCCAACCTGTGGATATTCCAGCAGTCGTGCGACGACTTGATCGTCGAGCAGGACCAGGTCAGAGGCGTGGTCACGCAGATGGGTGTGCGTTTCTTCGCCGATGCCGTCGTGCTGACCACCGGTACCTTCCTCGGTGGACTTATCCACATCGGTTTGCAGAATCACTCCGGCGGGCGTGCCGGCGATCCACCGTCGATCGCCCTGGCCCACCGCATGCGCGAACTGCCGCTGCGCGTCGGTCGCCTGAAGACCGGTACGCCGCCGCGCATCGATGGACGTTCCGTGGACTTTTCGGTCATGACCGAGCAACCGGGTGACACGCCGATCCCGGTCATGTCGTTCATGGGCAACGCCGCCATGCACCCGCGTCAAGTGAGCTGCTGGATCACCCATACCAACGCCCGCACCCACGAAATCATTGCCTCGAACCTCGACCGTTCACCGATGTACTCCGGCGTGATCGAAGGGGTCGGCCCGCGTTATTGCCCGTCGATCGAAGACAAGATCCACCGCTTCGCCGACAAGGAAAGCCACCAGGTGTTCATCGAGCCTGAGGGCCTGACCACCCATGAGCTGTACCCCAACGGTATCTCCACCTCGCTGCCGTTCGACGTCCAGCTCGAGCTGGTGCGCTCGATCCGTGGCATGGAGAACGCGCACATCGTGCGTCCGGGTTATGCCATCGAGTACGACTACTTCGATCCGCGCGATCTGAAATACAGCCTGGAAACCAAGGTCATCGGCGGCTTGTTCTTCGCAGGTCAGATCAACGGCACCACCGGTTACGAAGAGGCTGGCGCGCAGGGCTTGCTGGCCGGCACCAATGCGGCGTTGCGCGCACAAGGTCGCGAGGCGTGGTGCCCGCGCCGCGACGAGGCGTACATCGGCGTACTGGTCGACGACCTGATCACCCTGGGTACCCAGGAGCCTTACCGCATGTTCACCTCGCGCGCCGAGTACCGGCTGATTCTGCGCGAGGACAACGCTGATCTGCGCCTGACCGAGAAGGGTCGTGAGCTGGGCTTGATCGATGATGCGCGCTGGGCGGCGTTCAGCGCCAAGCGCGAAGGCATCGAGCGCGAAGAACAGCGCCTGAAGAGCACCTGGATTCGTCCGGGTACCCCACAAGGCCAAGCGGTTGTGGATAAGTTCGGCACACCACTGGCCCACGAGTACAGCCTGCTCAACCTGCTGGCACGGCCTGAGATCGACTATGCCGGTCTGGTCGAGGCCACCGGCGGTGACGTCATCGATCCACAGGTGGCCGAACAGGTCGAGATCAAGACCAAATACGCGGGCTACATCGACCGCCAGCAGGACGAGATCGCCAGACTGCGGGCCAGCGAAGACACCCGGCTCCCTGTGGATATCGACTACACCGGTATTTCCGGACTGTCCAAGGAAATCCAGGGCAAACTCGGCCAGACCCGTCCCGAGACGCTGGGCCAGGCTTCGCGGATTCCTGGCGTCACCCCGGCCGCTATTTCCCTGTTGCTGATTCACCTGAAGAAACGCGGCGCCGGCCGCGAATTGGAGCAAAGCGCTTGAGTGTCTTGGTCACCCCGCAACACGCCGAAGAGTTGTCCACAGGTGCGCGGCAGCTTGGTGTCGAACTGAACCAGCAGCAGCACGCCCAGTTGTTGGCCTACCTGGCCCTGTTGATCAAATGGAACAAGGCCTACAACCTGACGGCCGTGCGCGACCCGGATGAGATGGTGTCGCGCCACTTGCTCGACAGCCTCAGCGTCATGCCGTTTATCCACAGCGACACTCAGCGTTGGCTCGACGTCGGCAGTGGCGGCGGCATGCCCGGTATCCCGCTGGCCATCCTGCATCCGCAAAAGCACATCACCGTGCTCGACAGCAATGGCAAGAAGACTCGCTTCCTCACCCAGGTGAAGATGGAGCTCAAACTCGACAACCTCAACGTTATCCACAGCCGGGTGGAAGAGGTGCAGCCTGAGCAGCCGTTCTGCGGAATCATCTCCCGGGCATTCAGCAGCATGGAGAACTTCACGAACTGGACTCGCCACCTCGGCGATGCCAAGACGCAATGGCTTGCAATGAAAGGGCTGCATCCTGCCGATGAACTGGTAGCATTGCCTGCAGACTTCACAGTGGAAAGCGAGCAGGCCCTGACCGTTCCAGGTTGCCAGGGCCAGCGCCATCTGCTGATACTGCGCCGCAAGGCTTGACTGGGAACACACGCAACAATGGCTAAGGTATTCGCAATCGCGAACCAGAAGGGTGGGGTCGGCAAGACCACCACCTGCATCAATCTCGCCGCATCGCTGGCCGCGACCAAGCGCCGCGTGCTGCTGATCGACCTCGATCCACAGGGCAACGCCACCATGGGCAGCGGTGTGGATAAGCACGAGCTCGAGCAATCGGTGTACGACCTGCTGATCGGGGAATGCGACCTGGCCCAGGCCATGCAGTACTCCGAGCACGGCGGTTTCCAACTGCTGCCAGCCAACCGCGACCTGACTGCCGCCGAGGTAGTGCTGCTGGAAATGCAGATGAAGGAGAGCCGTCTGCGCAACGCGCTGGCGCCGATCCGCGACAACTACGACTTCATTCTCATCGACTGCCCGCCCTCGTTGTCGATGCTCACGCTCAACGCGTTGGTCGCGTCCGATGGCGTGATCATTCCCATGCAGTGCGAGTACTACGCACTGGAAGGGCTGAGCGACCTTGTGGATAACATCAAGCGCATCGCTGCCCGGTTGAACCCGGAGCTGAAGATTGAGGGCCTGCTGCGCACCATGTACGACCCGCGCCTGAGCCTGAACAATGATGTCTCGGCGCAGCTCAAGGAACACTTCGGCGATCAGCTCTACGACACGGTGATCCCGCGCAACATCCGCCTGGCCGAGGCGCCGAGCTTCGGCATGCCGGCGCTGGCCTACGACAAGCAGTCACGCGGAGCGCTCGCCTACCTGGCCTTGGCCGGTGAGTTGGTGCGCCGCCAGCGTCGTCAAACCCGCACTGCACAGACAACTTAAGGAATCCGCATGGCCATCAAGAAACGCGGTCTCGGACGTGGGTTGGATGCACTGCTCAGCGGTCCATCCGTCAGCGCGCTCGAAGAGCAGGCGGTCAAGGTCGATCAGAAGGAGCTGCAGCGCCTGCCGGTCGAGCTGATTCAGCGCGGCAAGTATCAGCCGCGCCGCGACATGGACCCAGAAGCGCTGGAAGAGCTGGCGCACTCGATCCGCAATCATGGCGTGATGCAGCCCATCGTGGTGCGCCCGATCGGTGAAGGCCGCTACGAGATCATCGCCGGTGAGCGTCGCTGGCGCGCCACCCAGCAGGCCGGTCTGGACAGCATTCCGGCCATGGTCCGCGAAGTACCGGACGAAGCCGCCATCGCCATGGCGCTGATCGAGAACATCCAGCGCGAAGACCTCAACCCGCTGGAAGAAGCCATGGCATTGCAGCGTCTGCAGCAGGAGTTCGAGCTGACCCAGCAGCAGGTGGCCGATGCGGTCGGTAAGTCGCGGGTGACCGTCGCCAACCTGTTGCGCCTGATCACCCTGCCCGAAGCGATCAAGACCATGCTCGCCCATGGCGACTTGGAAATGGGTCATGCCCGTGCGCTGCTCGGCCTGGAGGAGAATCGTCAGGAGGAGGGGGCGCGACATGTTGTCGCACGCGGCCTTACCGTGCGCCAAACCGAGGCACTGGTTCGTCAGTGGTTGAACGGTAAACCTGAGCCGGTGCAATCGGATAAATCTGATCCGGACATAGCCCGCCTGGAACAGCGTCTGGCCGAGCGCCTGGGCTCTTCGGTGCAGATTCGCCATGGAAACAAGGGCAAAGGCCAGTTGGTCATCCGCTACAACTCGCTCGACGAGCTTCAGGGCGTACTTGCCCACATCCGCTGAAACAATTCCCGTTGTAGCGCGCAGTCGGAAATCACTACCCGATAGTTGAATAGGGGGGCATCCACCCCTATACTCTGCGCGCATTTTGTCGGCACAAATTATGCCAAGTCATCGCTGACGAGGCGGTCGACTTTCGAGGAGCAGTAGCGATGGAAATACGCACGCCAAACCGCCTGCCTTTCCATCGTTGGGCAGTTTTCCCGGTGCTGCTGGCTCAATTTGGGGTGTTATTGCTGGCAACGTTGGTGTTGTGGCAATGGCAGGGCAAGGTCAGCGGTTATTCAGGCCTGTGTGGTGGTTTGATCGGCTGGCTGCCCAACGTGTATTTCGCCTGGAAGGCTTTTCGCTTCAGCGGAGCCCGGGCGGCGCCGGCCATCGTCAAGTCGTTTTACGCAGGCGAGGCAGGCAAATTGATTTTGACGGCAGTGCTGTTCGCACTGACCTTTGCAGGAGTGAAGCCACTGGCGCCGTTAGCAGTATTCGGCGTCTTCCTGCTGACCTTGATGGTCAGCTGGTTCGCGCCACTGCTGATGAATACAAGACTTTCGAGACCTTAGGGCGTTTGAGGCAACCATGGCAGCAGAAACCGCTTCGGGCTATATCCAGCACCACTTGCAGAACCTGACCTACGGTCAACTACCAGACGGCAGCTGGGGCTTCGCCCATTCGGCTGCAGAAGCCAAGGCAATGGGCTTCTGGGCGTTCCACCTGGATACGCTGGGTTGGTCCGTCGCGCTGGGTCTGATCTTCCTGTTCATCTTCCGCATGGCGGCCAAGAAGGCCACTTCCGGTCAGCCGGGCGCCCTGCAGAACTTCGTCGAAGTGCTGGTCGACTTCGTTCACGGCAGCGTGAAGGACTCGTTCCACGGTCGCAGCGCGGTCATCGCACCGCTGGCGCTGACCATCTTCGTCTGGGTCTTCCTGATGAACGCCATCGACCTGGTTCCGGTCGACTGGATTCCGCAGCTGGCTATCCTGATTTCCGGTGATCCGCACATTCCGTTCCGTGCCGTGTCCACCACCGACCCGAATGCCACGCTGGCCATGGCCTTCAGCGTGTTCGCCTTGATCATCTTCTACAGCATCAAGATCAAAGGCTTCGGCGGCTTCATCGGCGAGCTCACCCTGCACCCGTTCGGCAGCAAGAACCTCTTCGTGCAGATCCTGCTGATCCCGGTGAACTTCCTGCTGGAATTCGTCACCCTGATCGCCAAGCCGATCTCCCTGGCACTGCGTCTGTTCGGCAACATGTACGCCGGCGAGCTGGTGTTCATCCTCATCGCCGTGATGTTCGGCGCCGGCATCCTCTGGCTCAGCGGCCTGGGTGTGGTACTGCAGTGGGCGTGGGCGGTGTTCCACATCCTGATCATCACGCTGCAAGCTTTCATCTTCATGATGCTCACCATCGTCTATCTGTCGATGGCTCACGAAGATAACCATTAAGACCGCCTGGCGTGTCTGATAGCCTTGTCCGCCGGTTCGGGGGCAGGGCTGAAAAAGTCCGCAAGGGCCGTTGTTTCAACGATTTGTTTTACCGCTTCAAACTAAAAACCTAACCAATACGACGTAAAAGTCGGGAGGAAAGATGGAAACTGTAGTTGGTCTGACCGCTATCGCTGTTGCTCTGCTGATCGGCCTGGGTGCTCTGGGTACCGCCATTGGTTTCGGCCTGCTGGGCGGCAAGTTCCTGGAAGGCGCTGCTCGTCAGCCTGAGATGGTTCCGATGCTGCAGGTCAAGATGTTCATCGTTGCCGGTCTGCTCGACGCCGTCACCATGATCGGTGTTGGTATCGCTCTGTTCTTCACCTTCGCGAACCCCTTCGTTGGTCAGATCGCCGGCTAATCACTCGTTCCTACGAGTTGATTGGTGTGATGGACAAAGACCGAGCGAGGTGTTGGCGTGAACATTAATGCAACCCTGATTGGCCAATCCGTTGCTTTTCTGATTTTTGTGCTGTTCTGCATGAAGTACGTATGGCCTCCGGTCATCACTGCTCTGCACGAGCGCCAGAAGAAGATTGCAGACGGCTTGGACGCTGCCAACCGCGCAGCTCGCGACCTGGAGCTGGCCCAAGAGAAAGCGGGTCAGCAACTGCGTGAAGCGAAAGCACAGGCAGCCGAAATCATTGAGCAAAGCAAGAAACGCGCTGCTCAGCTTGTCGAGGAAGCCCGTGATCAGGCCCGCGTCGAAGCTGACCGTGTGAAGGCTCAGGCTCAGGCCGAGATCGAACAGGAACTGAACAGCGTCAAAGACGCCCTGCGTGCCCAAGTGGGTGCCCTGGCCGTTGGCGGTGCTGAAAAGATCCTTGGCGCCACAATCGATCAAAACGCGCATGCGGAGCTGGTTAACAAACTGGCCGCTGAAATTTAAGCGAGGGCGATCATGGCAGAACTGACCACGTTGGCCCGACCTTACGCTAAGGCTGCCTTCGAGCATGCCCAGGCCCATCAGCAACTGGCCAATTGGTCAGCCATGCTCGGCCTGGCTGCTGCGGTGTCGCAAGACGACACCATGCAGCGCCTGCTCAAGGCCCCGCAACTGACTAGCGCAGACAAGGCCGCCGCATTCATTGAAGTGTGCGGTGACAAGTTCGATGCACAGGCACAGAATTTCATTCATGTTGCCGCGGAAAACGACCGTCTCCTGCTTCTGCCGGAGATTGCCGCCCTGTTCGACCTGTACAAGGCCGAGCAGGAGAAATCCGTGGACGTGGAAGTCACCAGTGCTTTTGCGTTGAACCAAGAACAGCAAGACAAACTCGCCAAGGTTCTCAGTGCACGGCTCAGCCGGGAAGTGCGCCTGCACGCGTCGGAGGATGCCAGCCTGATCGGCGGCGTCGTCATCCGCGCCGGCGACCTGGTAATCGATGGCTCTGTTCGCGGCAAAATCGCGAAACTGGCCGAAGCATTGAAATCTTGAGTTTGAAGGGGCAGCAGAGCAATGCAGCAACTCAATCCTTCCGAAATTAGTGAAATCATCAAGGGTCGCATCGAGAAACTCGATGTCGGCTCCCAAGCCCGCAACGAAGGTACCGTCGTCAGCGTTTCCGACGGTATCGTTCGCATTCACGGTCTGGCCGACGTCATGTACGGCGAAATGATCGAGTTCCCGGGCGGCGTCTACGGTATGGCACTGAACCTGGAGCAAGACTCCGTGGGTGCGGTGGTACTGGGCGCTTACACCTCCCTCGCCGAAGGCATGTCCGCCAAGTGCACCGGCCGCATCCTGGAAGTTCCTGTTGGTAAGGAACTGCTGGGTCGCGTGGTCGATGCCCTGGGCAACCCGATCGACGGCAAAGGTCCGCTGAACAACACCGAGACCGACGCGGTCGAGAAAGTGGCTCCAGGCGTGATCTGGCGTAAGTCGGTCGACCAGCCTGTGCAGACTGGCTACAAGTCGGTCGACGCCATGATCCCGGTTGGCCGTGGCCAGCGCGAGCTGATCATCGGTGACCGTCAGATCGGTAAGACCGCCATGGCGGTCGACGCGATCATCAACCAGAAAGACAGCGGCATCTTCTGCGTCTACGTGGCCGTCGGCCAGAAGCAGTCGACCATCGCCAACGTCGTGCGCAAGCTGGAAGAAGCCGGCGCCCTGGCCAACACCATCGTGGTTGCCGCCAGCGCCTCGGAATCCGCCGCACTGCAGTTCCTGGCACCTTACGCCGGCTGCACCATGGGCGAGTTCTTCCGTGACCGCGGCGAAGACGCTCTGATCGTCTACGATGACCTGTCCAAGCAGGCCGTTGCCTACCGTCAGATCTCCCTGCTGCTGCGCCGTCCGCCAGGACGTGAAGCGTACCCAGGCGACGTGTTCTATCTCCACTCCCGTCTGCTGGAGCGTGCTTCGCGCGTTTCGGAAGAGTACGTCGAGAAGTTCACCAATGGCGCAGTCACCGGCAAGACCGGCTCGCTGACCGCCCTGCCGATCATCGAAACCCAGGCTGGCGACGTTTCCGCGTTCGTTCCGACCAACGTGATTTCCATCACCGACGGTCAGATCTTCCTGGAATCGGCCATGTTCAACTCGGGCATCCGCCCTGCAGTGAACGCCGGTGTTTCGGTATCGCGCGTCGGTGGTGCCGCTCAGACCAAGATCATCAAGAAGCTGTCCGGCGGTATCCGTACCGCGCTGGCTCAGTACCGTGAACTGGCGGCCTTCGCCCAGTTCGCGTCCGATCTGGACGAAGCGACCCGCAAGCAGCTGGAACACGGTCAGCGCGTCACCGAGCTGATGAAGCAGAAGCAGTATGCGCCGATGTCGATCGCCGACATGGCTCTGTCGCTGTATGCCGCCGAGCGTGGTTTCCTGACCGACGTAGAAGTCTCCAAGGTCGGCAGCTTCGAGCAAGCGCTGATCGCCTACTTCCACCGCGATCACGCCGAGCTGTTGGCCAAGATCAACGTGAAAGGTGACTTCAACGACGAAATCGACGCTGGCATGAAAGCCGGTATCGAGAAGTTCAAGGCCACCCAGACCTGGTAAGCCGCAGCGGGGGCTTCTGGCCCCCGCTTGCTAACCTGATAGGTGATACATGGCAGGCGCAAAAGAGATTCGCAGTAAGATTGCGAGCATCAAAAGCACGCAAAAAATTACCAGCGCCATGGAGAAAGTGGCGGTCAGCAAAATGCGCAAGGCACAACTGCGCATGGCTGCTAGCCGTCCTTACGCGGAGCGTATCCGCCAGGTGATCGGTCATCTGGCCAACGCCAACCCGGAATACCGTCACCCGTTCATGATCGAGCGCCCTGTAAAGCGCGTCGGTTATATCGTGGTGAGCAGTGACCGTGGTCTGTGCGGTGGCTTGAACACCAACCTGTTCAAGGCCCTGGTCAAGGACATGAACGAAAACCGCGAACAGGGCGTGGAAATCGACCTGTGCGTGATCGGCAGCAAAGGTGCGACTTTCTTCCGCATCTTTGGCGGCAACGTCGTAGCCGCGATCAGCCACTTGGGCGAAGAGCCATCGATCAACGATCTGATCGGCTCCGTCAAAGTGATGCTGGACGCCTACCTCGACGGCCGTATCGATCGCCTCTCGGTGGTTTCGAACAAGTTCATCAACACCATGACCCAAAAACCGACGGTCGAGCAGTTGGTACCGTTGGTGGCAACCCCGGATCAGGAACTCAAGCACCACTGGGACTACCTGTACGAACCCGACGCAAAAGAGCTGCTGGACGGCTTGATGGTGCGTTACGTGGAGTCGCAGGTGTACCAGGCGGTGGTCGAGAACAACGCTGCTGAACAAGCGGCCCGGATGATCGCCATGAAGAACGCCACAGACAACGCCGGTGACCTGATCAGCGAACTCCAGCTGATCTACAACAAGGCGCGTCAGGCTGCGATCACCCAGGAGATCTCGGAAATCGTCGGCGGCGCTGCCGCGGTTTAACGGTTCACATATTCAGAGGATCCAGCTATGAGTAGCGGACGTATCGTTCAAATCATCGGCGCCGTCATCGACGTGGAATTCCCACGTGACGTCGTGCCGAGTGTTTACAACGCGCTGAAAGTTCAAGGCGCGCAAACCACCCTGGAAGTCCAGCAGCAGTTGGGCGACGGCGTGGTTCGTACCATCGCGATGGGCTCGACCGAAGGTCTGAAGCGCGGTCTGGACGTCGTCGATACTGGCGCGGCCATTTCCGTTCCGGTGGGTAAGGCCACGCTGGGCCGTATCATGGACGTCCTCGGCAACCCGATCGACGAAGCCGGTCCGATCGGCGAAGAAGAGCGTCGCGGTATCCACCAGCCAGCGCCTTCGTTCGCTGACCAGGCAGGCGGCAACGACCTGCTGGAAACCGGCATCAAGGTTATCGACCTGGTTTGCCCGTTCGCCAAGGGTGGTAAGGTCGGTCTGTTCGGTGGTGCCGGTGTCGGCAAGACCGTCAACATGATGGAATTGATCCGTAACATCGCCATCGAGCACAGCGGTTATTCCGTGTTCGCCGGTGTGGGCGAGCGTACTCGTGAGGGTAACGACTTCTACCACGAGATGAAGGACTCCAACGTTCTCGACAAAGTAGCGCTGGTCTACGGTCAGATGAACGAGCCACCAGGAAACCGTCTGCGCGTCGCGCTGACCGGCCTGACCATGGCCGAGAAGTTCCGTGACGAAGGTAACGACGTTCTGCTGTTCGTCGACAACATCTATCGTTACACCCTGGCCGGTACCGAAGTATCCGCTCTGCTGGGCCGTATGCCTTCCGCAGTAGGCTACCAGCCGACCCTGGCCGAAGAAATGGGCGTTCTGCAAGAGCGCATCACTTCGACCAAGGAAGGTTCGATCACCTCGATCCAGGCCGTCTACGTGCCTGCGGACGACTTGACCGACCCGTCGCCAGCGACCACCTTCGCCCACTTGGACGCCACCGTCGTTCTGTCCCGTGACATCGCCTCGCTGGGTATCTACCCGGCCGTCGACCCACTGGACTCGACTTCGCGTCAGCTGGACCCGAACGTGATCGGCACCGAGCACTACGAAACTGCCCGTCAGGTCCAGTACGTTCTGCAGCGTTACAAAGAGCTGAAGGACATCATCGCGATCTTGGGCATGGACGAACTGTCGGAGACCGACAAGCAACTGGTTGCTCGCGCTCGTAAGATCCAGCGCTTCCTGTCGCAGCCGTTCTTCGTGGCCGAAGTCTTCACCGGCGCGCCAGGCAAGTACGTTTCGCTCAAGGACACCATCGCTGGCTTCAGCGGTATCCTCAAAGGTGACTACGACCACCTGCCAGAACAAGCGTTCTACATGGTCGGCAGCATCGACGAAGCGATCGAGAAAGCCAAGAAACTGTAATCCCGGCGCCCCGCAAGGGGCGCTAATCAGGTTGAGGCAAGCAGATGGCTATGACAGTCCATTGCGATATCGTCAGCGCGGAAGGGGAGATCTTCTCCGGTCTGGTCGAGATGGTAGTAGCGCACGGTAACTTGGGCGATCTGGGTATCGCGCCAGGCCATGCGCCGCTGATCACCAATCTCAAGCCGGGTCCGATTACGCTGACCAAGCAGGGTGGCACTCAAGAGGTGTACTACATCTCCGGTGGCTTCCTCGAAGTGCAGCCGAACATGGTCAAGGTTCTCGCCGACACCGTGCAACGCGCTGCCGACCTGGACGAAGCTCAGGCTCAGGAAGCCCTCAAGGCTGCCGAGAACGCGCTGAACACCAAAGGCTCGGACTTCGACTACGGCGCTGCCGCCGCACGTCTGGCCGAGGCTGCGGCTCAGCTGCGCACTGTCCAGCAAATGCGCAGAGGCAAGTGATCCGGTCCTGCCGGTGATCTGCGTTGCGATTGAGTTAAAGGGTAGCCTCGGCTACCCTTTTTCTTTTCCCGAATTTCCCCCCTCGGTCACATCCCTGACCGCCCAGGATTGGTAGCCAGTCAATGTCACTCGATATCGTTATTCTCGCCGCAGGCCAAGGCACTCGCATGCGCTCGGCGCTGCCCAAGGTGCTGCACCCGGTCGCTGGCAATTCCATGCTTGGCCACGTTATCCACAGCGCCCGTCAACTGCAGCCCAATGGCATCCATGTGGTCATCGGCCATGGCGCCGAACGCGTGCGCGAATCCCTGGCGGCCGACGACCTGAATTTCGTCATGCAGGACAAGCAACTGGGTACGGGTCATGCGGTCGCCCAGGCGTTGCCGGCGATCACGGCCGACACCGTGCTGGTGCTCTACGGCGACGTGCCGCTGATCGAGGTGCAAACGCTGCAGCGTCTGCTGGCGAAGGTCGACGACCGCCAACTCGGCCTGCTGACCGTGAACCTCGAGGATCCGACCGGCTACGGCCGTATCGTGCGCGACGAGCAGGGCCAGGTGACAGCCATCGTCGAACACAAGGACGCCAGCGATGCGCAGAAGGCGATCAAGGAAGGCAACACCGGCATTCTCGCGATGCCCGCCGCGCGCCTGGCCGACTGGATGGGCCGCTTGTCCAACAACAATGCCCAAGGCGAGTACTACCTCACCGACGTGATCGCCATGGCTGTGTCCGACGGCCTGGTGGTGGCCACCGAGCAGCCGCACGATCCGATGGAAGTGCAGGGCGCCAATGACCGCCGCCAACTGGCTGAACTCGAGCGACACTATCAGTTGCGTGAAGGCCGTCGTCTGATGGCCCTGGGCGTGACCCTGCGTGATCCGGCGCGTTTCGATGTGCGCGGTGAGGTGACGGTTGGGCGCGACGTGCTGATCGATATCAACGTCATTCTCGAAGGTCAGGTGGTCATTGAGGACGATGTTCAGATCGGCCCGAACTGCGTGATCAAGAACAGCACACTGCGCAAGGGTGTGGTGGTCAAGGCCAACAGCCATATCGAAGGCGCGGTGATGGGTGAGTGCAGCGACGCCGGTCCGTTCGCCCGGCTGCGTCCAGGGAGCGTGCTGGAGGCCAAGGCCCATGTGGGTAACTTCGTCGAACTGAAGAACGCTCATCTGGGCGAAGGCGCGAAAGCCGGCCACTTGACGTACCTGGGCGATGCGCAGATCGGTGCCCGCACCAACATCGGTGCCGGAACCATCACCTGCAACTACGACGGCGCCAACAAGTTCATGACCGTGCTGGGCGAGGACGTCTTCATCGGCTCGAACAACTCGTTGGTAGCGCCTGTGGAAATCAAGGATGGCGCCACCACTGCGGCTGGCTCGACCATCAATCAGGCGGTCGAACCTGGTCAGCTGGCGGTCGCCCGCGCACGTCAGCGCAACATCGACGGCTGGAAGAGGCCGGTGAAGATCAAGAAAGACTGAGTTATCAACAGCTCTGTTATCCACAAGCCGACTTATGTGAATAAGTCGGCTTTTGTTTGCGCGGGTTTTCTGGGTGAAAGCTGTTGATGGGCAGCTTGACGAAATGCCGATCTTAGGTTTTGATTGCACCCATTATCTTTCGAATCGAAACTTAAAAGCAGATGTCGAAACGAAACACCCCCCAGCGCCGCCATAACATCCTCGCCTTGCTCGCAGAACAGGGCGAGGTGAGCGTCGACGCCTTGGCCAAGCATTTCGAAACGTCTGAAGTGACCATTCGCAAGGACCTCGCTGCGCTCGAAACCAACGGACTGCTGCTACGCCGTTACGGCGGCGCCGTGCCGGTACCGCAAGAAATGTTCGGCGGGGTCGCCCAGCCCATTTCCAGCTACAAGAAAGCCATCGCCCGCGCTGCCGTTGCCGGTATTCGCGAGCATGCGCGCATCATCATCGACAGCGGCAGCACCACGGCCGCGATGATCCCTGAACTGGGCCGCCAGCCTGGCCTGGTGGTGATGACCAATTCGCTCAACGTGGCCCGTGCCATCAGCGAACTGGAGCATGAGCCTGTGTTGCTGATGACTGGCGGCACCTGGGATCCGCATTCGGAGTCGTTCCAGGGCCAGGTCGCTGAGCAAGTGCTGCGCTCCTACGATTTCGATCAGCTGTTCATCGGTGCCGATGGCATCGACCTGAACCGCGGCACCACTACTTTCAACGAGCTGCTTGGCCTGAGCCGGGTGATGGCCGAGGTGGCCCGTGAAGTGATCGTGATGGTCGAGTCGGACAAGGTCGGGCGCAAGATTCCCAACCTTGAGCTGCCTTGGGGCAGCGTTACCACCCTTATTACAGATGATCGCCTGCCGAGTTCGGCACGCGACCAGATTCAAGCCCGCGGCATCAACCTGATCTGCGCCGCGATCAGCCAGGAGCAATGACCATGTGTGGAATCGTCGGTGCAGTCGCCGAGCGTAACATCACCTCCATCCTCATCGAAGGCCTCAAGCGTCTCGAGTACCGCGGCTATGACAGTGCCGGCCTGGCGGTAATCACCGCCGAAGGCCAGTTGGACCGCCGCCGCCGCATCGGCAAAGTGGCCGAGCTGGAAGCCGCCGTGACTGCCGAACCGCTCAATGGTCACCTGGGCATCGCGCATACCCGCTGGGCCACCCACGGCGCGCCGACCGAGCACAATGCCCACCCGCACTTCTCCGGTCAGGAAGTGGCCGTTGTTCACAACGGCATCATCGAAAACCACGAAGAGCTGCGTGAAGAGCTCAAAGGTCTGGGCTACGTGTTCGCGTCGCAGACTGACACCGAAGTGATCGTCCACCTGATCCACCATACCCTCAAGCAGATCCCCGACCTCACCGAGGCGTTCAAGACCGTGGTCAAGCGCTTGCATGGCGCCTATGGCCTGTCGGTGATCAGTGCCAAACAGCCGGACCGTCTGGTCGCCGCGCGCAGCGGCAGCCCGCTGGTGATTGGCCTGGGCCACGGCGAGAACTTCCTCGCGTCCGACCAACTGGCGCTGCGCCAGGTCACTGACCGTTTCATGTACCTGGAAGAAGGCGACATCGCCGAGATCCGCCGCGATCACGTGAGCATCTGGGACCAATCCGGTGCTGCGGTGCAGCGCGAGACCGTGCAGTACCACGAAGGCGCCGAGGCGGCGGACAAAGGCCACTACCGCCACTTCATGCTCAAGGAAATCCATGAGCAGCCGTCGGTGGTTCAGCGCACCCTGGAAGGGCGCCTGGGCAAGGACCATGTCATGGTCCAGGCGTTCGGCCCGCAGGCCGCCGAGCTGTTCGCCAAGGTGCGCAACGTGCAGATCGTCGCCTGTGGCACCAGCTACCACGCCGGCATGGTCGCCCGCTACTGGCTGGAAAGCCTGGCCGGCATCCCGTGCCAAGTCGAAGTCGCCAGCGAATTCCGCTACCGCAAGGTGGTCGTCCAGCCGGACACCCTGTTCGTGTCGATCTCCCAGTCCGGCGAAACCGCCGATACGCTGGCGGCGCTGCGCAACGCCAAGGAACTGGGCTTCCTCGGCAGCCTGGCGATCTGCAACGTCGGCATCAGCTCGCTGGTGCGCGAGTCGGATCTGACCCTGCTCACCCTGGCTGGCCCGGAAATTGGTGTCGCCTCCACCAAGGCGTTCACCACCCAGCTGGTATCGTTGATGCTGCTGACCCTGGCCCTGGGCCAAGTGCGCGGTACGCTGGAAGCGGGCGTCGAAGCCGAACTGATCGAAGAACTGCGTCGCCTGCCGGCGCGCCTGGGCGAAGCCCTGGCCATGGACACCGTGGTCGAGAAGACTGCCGAGCTGTTCGCCGACAAGCACCACACCCTGTTCCTCGGCCGCGGTGCGCAGTACCCGGTGGCGATGGAAGGCGCGCTCAAGCTCAAGGAAATTTCCTATATCCACGCCGAGTCGTACCCGGCCGGTGAACTCAAGCACGGCCCGCTGGCGCTGGTCGATGCCGATATGCCAGTGGTCACGGTTGCGCCGAACAATGAGCTGCTGGAAAAGCTGAAGTCGAACCTGCAGGAAGTCCGCGCCCGTGGCGGCGAGCTGGTGGTGTTCGCCGACGAGAACGCCGGCATGAGCAACGGCGAAGGCACCCACGTGATCAAGGTGCCGCACATCATCGACGCCCTCGCACCGATCCTCTACACCATCCCGCTGCAATTGCTGTCGTACTACGTGGCCGTGTTGAAAGGGACCGATGTCGACCAGCCGCGTAACCTGGCCAAGTCGGTGACGGTGGAGTGAGGGTTGCTGGGTCGGATGTAGGGTGATTTTGTGGAATTAAAGCTGTCGCCCAACAATTAAAACTGTCGCCGGTAGAGGGGAAGCGCTCGCTCCCCTCCATCGGGCGGTTACACCAGCCTCCCCGCGTGACCCCTCCCTTCCTTGTACTGGCGTTTTCACATGCCCCTCTCGATTCTGCCTGATGAAACTCTTCCGTCATACGTGAGAAGGAACCTGCTGCTCTATTGGGCCGAGCCCAAGGCAGAGATCTTCGAAGCCCTGCGTACCCGTCATGTGATAAAGACGGCCGAAGTGAGAAGGCTCGCAGCAGCCATCGGCTGGCCTGGGTGCTATGGTTTCAATCGACTTGTTCACAATCACACGCTGAATGCAGCGTTCCACGTCATCAAGAGTGACTGGGATTTTGCCTACTCAGGCACTCAGTACCTTTCTGAGGGGGAGCACTTCAGTGAATGGGATGCTTCCTTCTGCCCTGAATGCGTTCGGGAAGACCTCAAGATCCACGGGTTTTCATACTGGAGGCGCTATGGCGCGTCAAACGTGTCGGTGTGCCCCAAGCACAACGCTGTCTTGCTTAGGGATTGTCCTTTTTGCGGTAAGTTGTTCACTCGCATAGATCATGACCTTGATGTGATGTGGCGCACTTGCGGCGGCCGGCATCTCGCCGAAGCTGAAGTTGTTGCTAACCACGACCCATTGGCGCTCAAGCGTGCTGAGGTCTACCAGCGATTGTGCAGGTCGCCCCATATCATCTCTGGTTTGCATGCCGCCAAGGTGCTGCTGGATAAGGCTACCGCTTTGAGCCCGCAGCTCAGTGGCGAGGAAAGGTCAAAAATGCAGGCGATAGCCTCGACCATGAGCGATCTTGTACAGAGGTTCGCCGATGTGCCATCACCGAGCCTTGAAAGTCGAGCTGGGACCATCACAGCATTATTCATTCATGCTGTCGTGGCGCTCTATGACAGCTATGACGATTTCGAACGTGAATTAATGTCCCTAGCGGGGAGCGCTCGATGCACTGATTCGCTTTGGAGCAGCTATCGGATAGAGGACACAAAGTATGTCCACTTCGTAGAAGAAGACTATGTGCAGGGTTTGGGGGTTTGGTTCACCCCGCGCATTGTGTTGGATGACGTGGTAGTCCAGGTAGGTTGGCCTTGGCCTACATCCAAGCACTATCCCTGCTGCAACACCCCGCTGTCCATTCATGAAGGACCATCGCAGCGGAATACCACCGTCGCTGCTTCGCCCAGCATTCCCAAGATCGGTTTAGCAAAAGCGCGAGCTGTCGGGATCATAAAATAGACGCCGCAAGCCTTCACCCGCTGCGACGCCTAGTCCAGGCAGCCAATGTTCTACACTCGAATCGGTACGCGAACAGGTAGAGGAGTATGGACCCAGTTGCACTGGCTCAGCGCTTTGAGTCCTGCCGCGCGTACCTTTGGATCTCTATCCAGTGATCGCAAAGTTACGATTATGTTGACCGGCAACGCCTCTGTTAGCTCGGGTTCGTATGCACGTAGTCGAGCCTTTGCCTGTAATCCCCATTGCAGGACCGCTGTGCCGTTGGGGAATTTTGCCCTATGCACCTTCACTGGCGACCACTTACCTCCAGCGGAAATTTGAGCGATCTCATATCCGCTCTGGCCTTCATCGCTGTCCATTGGAACCATGCCTTGGATGGTATCTCCCGTTATCGCACCGAAGCTCAACTCAACGTTAGCGCGCACATATTCGCTGCCCGAGTTGGGGTCCAGTGGGGGGGCATATGCCGCCGTGATGATCACCTCGCCCCGAAATTTTCCGTCCTCAATCAAAACATCTGGGATCGGATAAGGCGTTTTCCGCCAGCGCATGTTGCCCGGTACCAGATTCGCCTGGAAAACGAGGGTGAAACTGTCGTCTGAATCGTAAAGGGCTTTAAGTACGTCTTCAGGGCGGCCTGCACCTAGATATCGGCGATGGTAAGAATCGTAATCAGGCGAAGAGAGCTGCGCTGCATGGATCATTAATGCCTTGACCAACGAAGGCGACGGATTTAGCGATGGACGCCCAGCCACAGCTTGCCATGCGTGGGCTGCCATGCACGATGCGAGGGGAGCCGCGTAACTCGTACCAAAACCCAAGCGCAGCTGATTGTCGGGCCACAAGACTTTGAGGCTAGCCGAGCCGGCGTTCCACGGAGCATGTACTCCTCCGCCCACATGCGTGATGTCTGGTTTCGGAGTGAAGACAGGGCCAGGACCACAACGCGAGTAAGGTGCCGGGTGGCCAATAGCGCTGAGCGCGCCCGCAGCATCAATGTGGGAGATCGAACCCACAGTTAATGCACGAACCGACTCCCCTGGACTCGAAATACGGTCAGCGAGCGTCGAAAACTTTTGCCATTCACGCCGAGGGAGGTCGTTGTAGTTACCGGCAGCTACTACGAAGAGAACCTGGTACTTATCGCTGAGTTGGTCCAACGCCATGGCAATGTCACTGAAGTGGCTGTCGTCGCAAGCGTCACCACCAATCGATATGTTCCATACCTTCACATCCGGGCGCTTTTTCACGGCCGACTGAAGCCGCAGCTCCAGATCGGACATGTAAGAGCCAGAAACTTCCAACGCACAGACGTCATGTACGTAAGCTGGCGTTGTTGGGATCCAAGCGTGCTTATCGTTGAAGAATGCCCCTCCGGCGACCAGAGAGGCTACCGCTGTTCCATGCTCATAATTGGTGTCTGGAGGTAGGACGTAGGGATCCCTCGATTTGACGAAGTGCTCAATCAGCTTCGCATCCGAGCTCACACCGGAGTCGAAGACGGCCACCGTGGGCAGCGTGACGGGTTGTGGAGTTGGCTGAGCTTGGGTGGCTACCGCGCCGCTCATAGGCATTTGGACAGTTGTAACGGGAAGGAAAAGCTTTTCCGCGTAAATTGTTCGAATGCCAGGGAAATCCAGTATCTGTTCAAGAGCATCGTCTTGGATCTTGTCCAGGTCTCGAATGCCAAATACCGGCAGGCCACGTCCTTGGTCGATTTGGACGAACGGCAGCGATAGTGACTTCAAAATCCGCACTAAGGTCTCGTAATTGAACGCGTTGAAGCTGCCCTGTTGGTACTGGAAGAGTCGCAAAACGGCACGACCATTTTCCAGGAGCCGGTGGCTTCCTTCCGGGTTTCGTCGTTGGCGATCCCAAGGCTCAATGGATTCGATCACACTCAGTTGGGATCGAATTTTCTTGGTGTCGCGGTGCAGGATCACACGATCAAACACGTCCAGACTGTTGGCAGAGGCCCCAACGAGCATCTCATCAATCTGACCATGGCCAGCCGGCTGTAGCTTCGCTTCCTCTGCGACCAAGATGGGGCGGTGGGTTTTTGCGATTCCCTTTTCCCGCAGCTTGAGTACCAGGTGCGTCAAAGCCTGGGGATGAAGCATCTGCTCGCGGGAGAGCGCCGATGAAGCACCTGCGAGTGTTCTTGAAAGTGCCTGACGGTAAGCGGCGTTGACCTCTACGAGCTCTTTGCCACCACCGCCACCGCCACCCTCAATTGACGAGAGATCCCCAGGCTGAAACGGGACATGTATGAACGGATTCTCAACCCTCGCATTCAACAGCGGTTGCGCGGGCGTGTTCTTGCGGGCCACTACTGGTCTCCTCCTTGAGGATCTTCGTGATTTGCCTAGTCGACAGGTCGTACAGTCTTCCCAATGTTCTCAGGGAAAAGTACTTTGGTGCCCATCCATTAAGCCACCGAACTTCTGACTCGACAGTAGATAGCACTCGGCCACCAGTAAGTGCAAGATTTAAACCTAGGCGTCGGATGAGTTGGTTTTCATCGACGCTGGATGCGTTCGACAAAACAGCCCCGCGCTTGGTATCGAGGCAGACCTGTTCAATGTTTGCCCCTGTGATTCCGTCAGACAGCTGAGCTAGGACATCCAGATCCAACTGCTCGGCGCTGAACGGCTCCAGGTATTGTTTCCACAGCATTCGGCGCAATGCCAGGTCAGGCTCAGCCATAGGAATTCGGAAACTGAAACGGCGCCAGATGGCTGGGTCGAGCAACTGATCGTGATTGGTTGCAGCGACCAGAATGGTGCTCTCTGGGATGGCGTCTATGTTCTGCAGCAGTGCAATCACCACTCGCTGGAGCTCCCCGACATCACGTTCGTTCCCCCGAGCCCCCGCTAAGGCATCGAACTCATCTAGGAACAGTACACAGGGGCGCTGTTGGGAGTACTCGAACACCCTACGGAGGTTCCGGCTGGTCTGTCCTAGTAGACTGCTCACAAGCGTGTCGCAGCGGACCGTTAGCAGTGGCAATTCAAGGTGCCCGGCGATATACCGGGCAAGCTTAGTTTTCCCGGTACCGGGCGGGCCGTATGCCAGCAAGCGGCTCGGCATGGCAGCGCCCACGCGTGCAAGGTCGTCGTATCGGCGGATATTTGCCAGAAACTCCTGGATTCGATTCTCAACAGCACTGGGCAGCAGCAACGAGCCTTTATCAAGCGAAGGGGTGCTTACGTCCACCGTATGCAGATGGCTTTCACCATCTGTAGGCAGGTTCGAGAAGCTGAAACCATGGGCAGCATCCTGGGCACTGGCTAGCGCTGCAGGAGCCCGCGCAAGGCGCTCTCTGATCATTCGGGCTTGTCGTTTGTCGCCGTCACTCTCCAGTTTGTCTGCCAGGAGGCCGGCATAATTCGAGGCCATGCTGGCATTCGCCTTGAGAGCTCCGTCCAGGATCTTCAAGATTTCTGAGAGGTATTCCACGGGATGATTCGCTCAAAGGGTTATCTGTTTCGGATTTCGGCGTGAGTGTAGCGTATCTGGTCAAAATCGTTTCGCATTACTGTGCTTCTGATTCACTATAGTGACCTGTGGAAATTTGCATTTCTGTCGTAAGGTGGCGGCGCCCTAGGGCTATGGCCTGGCGAGCGATGCCAATGGGGTTGGCTTTCTTGAGGCAGGTATGGAGCAGAACGACCAAATCGAGCCGCTACTGGCGACCGTACATACTCTCCTGAGAGCAGATGGTGCGGATGATGCTGCCGAGATCGTGCAGAAATACCCCGCCGCAGCGGAGCAGACGGGGTATGACAATTGGAATGGCGGCACCAACTACTGGCACATCCAGTTCAAGATGCCTGCTTCTGACTATGCTCGTCTTGGCGCGAAACGCAGCCAGCTGGAAGAGCAGATCACAGCCAAGCTACGCACCGTTACCGAGCATCAGGAGAATGATTGCTACTCTGCAGTGATCGTCCCAGACAGGGAGTTCCGCGCTGATTGGCGGTCGTCGAGTCAGTCAGAACTGCCTAAAAAGGTGCGACAAAACATCTTGGATGGTCTGCGCTTGGAGGATGTCGACTGGAGCGGGCGGCTCAACGATGTGGAATTTTTGAGCCGGTTGTACGACCTGGAAGAAATGCCATCCACGGATAGCCGTTACAAGGATGCTGTTGGCGATATCTGGCAGCATCGCTGTAACAACGATGATTGGGAAAACGACTGGCTCTACAGCGACAGCCGCTTCCGCTTGGCTGAAGGGAGTGCCGATCACTTCCTGCGTTTTCTGTGTGAAATGGTCCATCCCTTGGTGCGACCCGATCGAAATGACGCGCTCAAGCTGGCGGAGCAGTTCAATGATCAACTGAAGGGCGCCGGATGGGAGCTGTATCAGGCTGAACTCATTGCTGGCCGACCGAGATTTGCGTTTCGGTCTCTAGAGCATAATGGTGGCCGCTCGGTACTCCGTGCTAAAGCGGTTGCAGATGCACTGAATGCAGGCTGGATGGCCAAGCAAATCGAACGTCTAGAGCTCGCCGTGGATACCGACCCGGAGTTGGCGATCGGCACCGCTAAAGAGCTTGTGGAGACCTGTTGCAAGTCGATTCTCACCAAGCGTGGTATCGCCTTCACCAAGTCAGACGACATGGGTGACTTGACGAAGAAGCTCACCAAAGCTCTTCAACTTGTGCCAGAGGGCGTAAGTGATGCTGCCAAGGGGGCTGAGAACGTTCGACTGATACTGCGCAACCTCACCCAGATCACGAGCAATCTGACACAGCTAAGAGGCCTTTACGGGACGGGACACGGAAAGGACGGCCAGTATCGTGGTCTTCAGCCGAGGCACGCTCGGTTAGCTGTTGCAGCGGCCGTCGCGTTTATCGACTTTGTGTCCGAGACGCACCGGCACCGGGAACACACGGAAAACGCCGAGAAGGCATGAACTGAGTAGGCGGTCCAAGGGGCTGACCGGCTAGGTTCAGCTCGACTGTTGCAGATGTTCAATTCGTCTGTAGGTCTCATAAAGCGAGATCATGTCCCCTTGGGCCATCACCTCCAGGGGAGAACGTCCTTCGAAGAAATCATTGGCATTATCCAGGTTTGGGAACCCTTGAACGTTTTCTTGATTTGCAAAGACCGTTCGCAACGCGGCATGAATGTTGAGCACCAAGCTGATTCGCTGCTGCTGATCCAGATCAAGGCGTACGCTGGCGCTGGAATCCCGTGAGATCTTCTGGCGGGTCGCGGTGGATAGGCGAAGAATGCTTCCGACCTGCTCGGTGGTCGCGTTCCATCCATCAAGAATTCGCAGGGCTGCCCTTAACCCTACGGCCAACTGATTTTGAGTGAGCTCAGCATTGGCGCCCGTCATTTGAAATCTCTCCATCACCGCGTATCTACAGCCCAAACCGCTGCTTGACTAGCTGATCATGAGGACCGGTTTCCTCACCACAAGCTTCTCGCCCATCTTCTCACCAGTCCAGGCCATCTGGAAATGGCTGCGGAAGATCATGAGGACTGGATGGCTTCAGTGCTGCCTCCAGCTGAAGCACTCCCACTGCCTTTTTGAACTGACGTGGTGATCTCTTGGAGAAAAGATCGGGTTAGCCCGTAGGCTTGTCTTTTTTGCAGAGCGCTGACCAGCCTTGGAAGCGCCAAATAAATTTGCTTTTTTTTCAATGGAAGCTCATGAGACTTCAGCAAGTTGTCAGCAGTCGATTTTAGCGCTTCTAGCAAATGCAGATCACGTTTGCTCCAATCAACGGCAGAGTGATTTCCGATTCGTCCGTTTGGAAGCCCTCTAAGCCTACTGGTCAGCCATTCCCTGTCGTTTCGGTAAAGCCAGACATACACTGCTGGGAGGCGGCATCTAATTTGCTTTGCGCTATCTTTCGAGAATGTCTTTACGGTGTTTTCCCAGATCGACCTTCTTTTAAATTTTTCGTTAGATATTGTTTTTTCTTTCCACGCATTGGCTACTGATGGCTCTGATCGCATCAATTTGTTTATAGTCGAAATCGTTATGCCGAAATCCTCACACAGGCTATATTTTGATTGACCCTGAGAAAGCCTGAGTAAGATAGCAGCTCTGATATCTTTCTTTAGAATCTTTGGTCGCCTAGCGGCTTTGAATATTTCATCTGAGGAGGAATTTATCTCTTTGACACGGTTAACTGGACTGACAAGGCCTGGCGAAACTTTTTTTGATGGCGTGTAAGAATTGACTATCTGATCGTGTAACTTGATGAAAGCAGCGACAGATCCAAACAGCCAAGTAATGAGCGTGAGGTGCTTCAAGGGGTGGACGTGCCCCCTTGGACTGCGCACAAGCCCCCTCAAAAATGTGACGGCCTCATCGGGGCTTCTGGGCATGCAGCTAAAGGGTTGGTAGGCCTGAAGTCCACTGATGTGGAGCCAAAGCGCACTGGCGGCTGCCTCCTGTCCAGACCTGCGTTCACCGTACTGAGCCAACGCTGTCCTATACACAGCGTTGACAGCGCTTGGATCAAAAACCCTCTGGCATCCGAAACTTGATAAGCCGATGATTGCATCGACAAGATCTTCCAGCACTTTCCGGGTCGTGGCTGTCGTTTCAACTCGAGGGACAGGTAGGAGATCTTCTTCTTCGGGCAGTAACCACTCGAATTGACCTGACCACTGTCTATTCTTTGTACTTTCTCGGAGATACAAACCGTGCACAGGGCAAATTGTCACCCCTGGATACTGATGAGATAGATGCCAGTAGGCCACGCCGACACGTATACGGTCGCATACCATACATGCAATACAAGCTTTTAAGGGGTGTTCCGCACCGAAGCGGTTTGTTAGCAAACCCAGACGGTACTTCAGTGATCCCAATCTCGGGCCTAAAAGTGCTTCCTTTGCAGCAAGCACATTTTTCTTAGATTGAAAGGAGAAGAAAAATGGAGCAATGGTGTGCTCGTTTATGATGGATTCAGGAGTACCCCAATGAGTAGTAAGTTTATTCAAAGCGCCTAAATTATAATTAAAATCGTGAACATACTTTTTAGTAGTGCCGAATAGCCACTCGCTAGTAGCGGCTGAGTCAATGCTGCAAAGGTACACATGCTGCCTGCTGCAGATGCTGAAGAAGGTTTCGTCTTCGAGCCAGTTTAATGCAAGTCGCACCATGGCTTTCACCATCGCTCAATACATTAATTTTGCCGATTATCATAGTAGGTGGTGTTGCGTTACGCAAGAAGTGTTTGGGAATGATAATCGTTTATCTCAATATATAATTCTCAGAATTGTATATTAAGGTCTGCTCCGGTCTCGTATTTAGGCAAGGTAAAAAAGAGGGCGTGCGTGCACTAATTAACTTAATCCAGTTGCCAACTTTTTATTGTCAGGTGGGAAAATGCAGCGGTACTATTGCCAGTTGTGCAGACGCGGTACAACGGCCTGCATCAGGGCTGGCGTTCAACGCAACCGCTACTTTTTTGAATGGTAGGAGATCACATGACATCTAAAAGCTAGCCAAGAGAGCTAATAGAAGTCAGGTAGACAAAGACCCCAGTGCGACCTGGGGTCTCTGTGGATAAGTCAGTTTTGGAAGCCTGACCCTTCCATTGTCTATCCCTTGCATGTGGGACGTCAAGTCCCGCACGACTTCGTTCATCCACAAGAAAGTTGGCGTTATCCACAGCGCAAGGTGCTGGCGGATGCCCGGCCGGCAAGGGTTTGCTGCAGTCCTGACAAATTATCCCCAGTCAGCGCTGCGGCTGCTTTCCCCACCATAAAGGGAAGAAAGACATGAACAGGCAGCATCAATTCGACCTCATCATGAGTCGACAAAGAGACTTTCAGTGGGGCGATCCGTACGTTCCTTCAACGTTGGCGGTTCCTCGAGAAGCCCCTAAAAAGTCCCGTATCTCGCGTCTGAACAGCCGAAAGCTCAATCGTGCTATCCATGCAATGTCCAACCCTGAGCGTGTTTTCATTCAGCTGGCTCTGCACTCTCCATGCTTGCTTGATATGCATGAGCAGCGAATGCTCTCGCCATATGAAGCTCGCCACCCGCTGAGTGGCCATCCGTTTATGAAGGGTAGGTTCCCGGCGCCTGTTCGTGGCACTGTAGAAATCGCCAATGAAATCGGGTTCAAGCATTTCGAAGTAACAGTGCGGGTTGGAGGTGTCTGGCGCAGGATGCCGTTCCCTTATCAAGGCGACCTACTCCTCTATTTGCTGGGTGCCAATGGCGTCCCTTACGCCGTGAATTGGACGGTCAAGGATCAAGGCGCGGCTTTTGGTGAGCGGCGTATCTCCAGTCTGAAGACCCCGGCCCAGCAGCGGAAAGATCGAGAATACGCGGAAGGACGCGCTGAACTGGAGGCGGCTTACTACGCAAGTGCTGGCATCAGGACGGTGAAAGCGTCTTTGGACAGCATTGCTCCTACCGTACAGGCCAACCTTGGCCTGATTTTTCCGATGCATGGCTTGTCGCTGTCCCACCCCATAGAGCTGCTGTCCGATTTCAGTGCAGAGGTCAAAGAATTCATCGCCAAGGGTGAGCCCGCCTTTCTGGTGATTTCTAAATTTAGTAAACGTTGGGGCGCTCCTAGACAGTTTACGGCGCGGTTTTACCAAGACATTTGGGAAGGAAGGTTGAAGGTAAATTTCTTCCAGCCAATCCTCATTGATCACCCTCTGGAAACAGAGGGAGGTGATCTGATGCAGGTATACGACTCGCTTTTTACGGAGCAAGTCTCATGATTACTGGCGCTCAATTGATCGCACCCGAAGGGTTTGGGGAACTCTGCAAAGGTGTTACTTACTACTTTCTTGTGAATGATCCAAGCCATAACCGAGCTCGGCTAATAGAGTTCATCATTGGGAAAAATCCTGTTCCGATCCTGATAACTTTAACCTCAACTCAATTCGAAGAAGCGCTAGAGACCGGAGTACTTCTGGAAACCGGAGTGGTAGATAAGTATCCGCCCTGGCTGAAACGTATCGAAGGTGTAGCCATATCTCACCTAGAGGAGTGTCGCGTTTCTGCCAAGGAATCCTATGACGAAAAGGTTAACCGTCGTTTCCTTGCGATTTCTGACCTGGTGCGCGACACCAAAAAAATTCTCATCAGCAAGAATCCAAACGCCGTGATCAATGCTTGCGCCAATGCCTCTATCCCTAGACAGAATGCTGCGCGGCTACGTCTGTGGTTCTACGCCTACATCACGTTTGGGCGTAACAAGTGGGCGTTGATGCCACGAACTCACTGTATAGGTGGGTGGGACAGGACGGGACCAAATCGCACGGTAAAACTCGGACGGCCTTCTCCTTTGGGTAAGAAGGCAGGATATCCCTGCGATTTGGAAATGCAGAAGAAAATATGCTCGGGTTATGTACGATTTACATCACCATCCCATACTTGGCATAGAATTCGTCGTGAGATACTTATCAATGAATTTGGGTGTCGTGCGATTGAAAAGTCTGGGAACTATATGTTTATTCATCCCGAGGGGCTTCCTTTTCCGTCTCTAGCACAGATTCAGTATTGGATCAGAAAGAATTTCAGCTTGCGAAAGCGTGAAGTCGCGCAGAAAGGTGCGAACAAGGCGCGCGCTAGGGCAGGTGATAAAGGAAGTTTCTCAGAAAAATTGATTAATGTTAATCAGCTTTCTGAGTTCGATGGGTACTATATTAGTGAAAAACTAAGCGGCCTGACTGAGGGAAGTGTAGTTGACTCCTTTTGCGTCGTTCGTGCAGTTTGCGGTGTATCAGGAGCCATCGTCGGAATTGGATTTTCCGAAGGTAGGGAAAACATGGAGTCCTATCGGATGTGTTTATTCTCCATGGCTTTGAATAAGGTCAAATTCTGTGAGCTTTTTGGCGTTGAGATCGCGCCCGAACACTGGCCCTGCGAGGGCTTATCCGGTAGCGTCGTCTTTGATAGAGGCCCCGGTGCAAATTATGATGTCGAGCCACAGATTAACTGGCTCGGTGAGCTTGAGCTAACGCCGGTATTTTCGGGTCAATCTAAATCGACAGTCGAGTCATCGCATCCACGCGATAAAAATGATCTGGAGCAGCCAGTAGTCGTCCAAAGCAAACTGAATTTCGTCACCATGGCCAGGCGGGAGATCAGGCAGGTGCTGGAGGACAACCTAGGGTCTGATGCTACCCGTAGAATGGAGGAGGCCCTCATTCTCGCAGGAGTAAAGGCCACACCTATCGGGGTTTGGAATTATTGGAGTGGACGTGGGCGTGATTCATCTATCGGAATGCAGTTCGAAACTGCCGTTAGATCCTTCCTTGCTCAGCATCCTGCAACCATCAAGCAAGACGCCGTGTATTTTTATGGCCGAAAATATAGGTCGCCCGAACTAGAAGCTACAGGCGTTTTTGACCGAGTATCAAAAGACTCTGTGATTCAAATAAGTGTCTACGTGCTTACCATGTGTGTTCGCCATATTTGGCTTGATCTAAACGGTGTTTTGTACGAGCTTGATATGGTGCGCACTATTAGGACCCTTGGGGGGGAAAGAGATATCTCTTTGCGTAAGCTACAAGAGATTGACGGTCTTAGGCGCGCTGAGGTAGCTAAAATAATGGAGCAGAGATCGGCGTTGCAGCAGGTCCAGCGGGATGCTTTCAAGCATGAAACGGGAGAGGATTGGCAAGCAGTTAAGCGCATAAAGGGACGGCCGTCAAAAAGCGCAGCTTCAAAGCGTGATAAATCGGATTTCGATAGAAGCCGAGGGAAGTAGAGATGAGCGGATCACTGCAAGAACGCTTCATTTTCGCCATGGATAATGAATTTGTCCGGAAAGCGATTACTGTGAAGCCTGATCCCGTTTCCGCGCTAGCTAGCGCGGAGCCATTCATGGCGGCAACAATACTTGCCGATGCATTAAAGCAATCGTTCATACCTAATCAATTTTCCCTCGATTTTATACATGAAATGGTTGGTCGAGCTTTTATGCATCATTGCTATGTTTTTTCAAGCGAGGCCGAGCATCAGGCGAAGATTTATACTCCTCCCATAACGGAAGTTGTACCAATATGCCTAACGGGTTTGGCGGGATTGGGTAAGAGTCGTACAATTGATGCTTTGAAAAAAGTAATGCCGGCTCCATCTCAGTTTCATTCGCCATACTTTGACGGGGCACTGAATCTAGAATCCTACTGGTACGCAAGTGCGGAAGGAAAGGAGAGCGGCAAGAGCTTGCTCTTATGGTTTTTGTTTGGAGGCTCAGATCGAAAAAGTGGTAATTTTGATAGGCTACTGCTTGAGTGTCGGCGCCGTGCATACAGGGATATAGTTTCGTTGCTTTTACTTGATGAAACTCAGCACATCAGCCTAGGTTTAGGTATAGCGAGGATCGTTACTATTCTGCTGACATTGATGCGAATAGGCCCGCCAGCAGTTTTCGTATCTAACTTCAGTCTTGGGCATAAGCTCTTCAAACGCAACAATGAGGACAAGCAGCGTTTACTCCCCGAACCTCGGATCATGCTGCCCGATGAGGTTGGCAGTAAGGACTGGAAGGCATATGCAAATGAGTGCGTCAGGGTCAGCGGCGGTCATATCCGCACCCGAGGAGGAGATTTTGCCGCAGAGCTCCATCGATACACATTCGGGATTAAGCGGATCGCGGTGCATCTATTGAAGCAGGCATACATCGAAAGTCGAAAATCTGGACGGGCCTGGATTGAGATGGATGACCTCGGTAGCGCCTTTCGTTCTGCGGAGTTTTCCGCCAACGCGGGCGATGTCCAAGCTCTCCATAATTTGGCATTAGGTGAACGACGATTGCAGAAGGCTCGCCCCGATTTGTGGTGTCCGTTTGATCTGCCGACGGCTTATACGAGTAGCGTTGCACAGTCGGTCATTGCCGAGCGAGATAGACAGGTGGCCGAAACGATCTTCGATTCTGCCCTCAACGCGGCAGAGCGCACCGCGAAGGCGCAAATTGTACAGCCTAGTGACAAAAGGCCTAGCAAAAGCTCTCGGAGGCCGCCTGCAGCAAAGCTGAGTGAGGAGGAACAGAAAAAACTGTTCTTCGAATATGAAAGCAGGGGTCAGAAGCCTTCTAAGCAGCAAACGCGCTGAGAAAAATTCTATTAAGTATAGGGTGGCTATCCATTTGCCGTCTTCAGGTGGTCAAGCCCAGAGGTTTTGCTTGATCAACTGGCCCCCCGGTGAGCATCTTTGAGGCAAAGCAGGCTCTATCCCGCTCGAACGATTGTGGAATCTAAGGCTACCGGATAGCTTGTAGGTCACTGACGATAGCTCCCACAGAGACGCCGACATGTCCCTTGCAGCTCAAGAGCGTAGTGCTCTCTCAGCGTTACTTGCACGCACAGCTGACAATTCTGCTTTCTACACGCTGCTCACAGCGGCTGACGGGGTGCGCGAGATCAATGAGCTGGCAGGTCTTAAGGTTGACCCTCGGTATCGTTTGGTTCGTGTTGACCGTCGGCTGGGACCGGCAAAGAATGAGTTCGAAGTTGCCCTGGTCGACGATATCGAGATGTCAGTGGCCTTTTACGACAAGGTCACGCTCGTGTGTGTCCCAGAAGTCAGTAGCCGACTCCTTGCGCGCAACTCAATCTGGCGATCGGCGAGTAGCCGTCATTCCCCAGCTCTCCGCGATATTTCACAGCAGGTGTTTTTCAACTACATCGTTCAGCACTACGACATCGTCCTAGCAGCGGACACGATGACAGATGGCGGCAATTTTAATTGGCACCGCCAGGTCTCTAGGGCGATTGAGAAAGGTCTCTACGCCTTCGTGTGCGACCCAACAACGCAAGCCCTTCAGTCAATTCCAACGCAGGGCGCGCTCAACGATTTGCTGGATCAGGCATGGTCTGATACCAATCATGAGGCCTTGCGAGCCGTTATCTCGCTTTCTCCTTTGGCCAGTCGTCTGGAAATAGACAATAAGCCCGTGTAGCGCTGCGTGTAGGTTTTGAATGCTGGTGACCGTTGCAGCAGAGGATCTACGTTAAGTCACTTACTGCAGCATCTGAGAAGATGGGGCCTGACCATGGTCCGGAGGGAGTGAAATGAAAGCCCATGCAGAGCGCTTGTGGGATGTAGTCATCATTGGCGGAGGACAAGCCGCCCTGGCAACGGCGTACTTCCTGCGCCGGACAGATCTCTCGTTCATCATCCTCGATGCCGAGCAGGGCGCCGGTGGTGCTTGGCGACACGGCTGGGATTCCCTGCGGCTGTTCTCGCCAGCCACCTGGAGCTCCATTCCCGGTTGGATGATGCCGCCTGCTCAGGATGGCTATCCGTCTCGCGAACATGTCATCGACTACCTCACCCAGTATGAGGCGCGCTATCAGTTTCCGATTGAACGGCCGGTACGTGTCACCTCAGTCGAGCGCTTAGCCGGCGCGTTACATGTCCATTCAGAGTCTGGCCATTGGGATGCCAAAGCTGTGGTCAGTGCCACAGGCACTTGGAGCAATCCGAACATACCTGCCTACCCCGGCGCTGAGCTGTTCCGTGGCCAACAGCTGCATTCGGCTGTTTACGTTGAACCGCAGGCCTTCTCTGGCAAGCGCGTGCTGGTCGTCGGCGGCGGCAACTCCGGCGCTCAGATTCTCGCAGAGGTTTCCAAAGTAGCGGATGCGACCTGGGTAACCCCTACCGATCCAGTTTTCCTACCTGATGATGTAGATGGCCGAGTGCTGTTCGAGCGGGCCACAGAGCGCTGGAAAGCGCAGATGGAGGGGCGTGTCATTGAGCAGCCGGTCGGCGGGTTGGGCGACGTAGTAATGGTCCCGCCTGTGGTGGAGGCGCGTGAGCGAGACGTTCTGCACGCGGTGAGACCCTTCGTTCGTTTCACCCCTGACGGTGTGGTCTGGGCAGACGGCTCGGAAACCGCAGTGGATGCAGTGATCTGGTGCACCGGGTTCAAACCCGCCTTGGGACACCTCGTCAGCCTTGGGGTTGTTACTGAGCAAGGACGTGTAGAGGTCGAAGGGACCCGATCTGTGAGTGAGCCCAGACTGTGGCTGGTGGGCTATGGCGAGTGGACAGGTTCTGCATCAGCAACCTTGATCGGGGTGATCCGCACTGCCCGCAGTACTGCAGCTGAAATCGAGCAGTTTGTGGTGAAAGCGGAGGCCTGATGGCCTCCGCATTTCCTCACGGATCAGTGTATCTGTTGTGCCATTTCACTGTGCCTGGGCAGTGCGATCGAGATGAGTGCGGCAGCCAATACGAAGATGCTGGATACCCACAAACACGCCTCTAACCCGTAAGCTTGGAACACCCAACCTGACAGCAGTGTGCCGACCAAGCGCCCGAGGGCGTTGGACATGTAGTAGAAGCCCACATCCAAGGACACGCCGTCTTCCTTGGCATAGCTGACGATCAGGTAGCTGTGCAGCGACGAGTTCACGGCGAACAGCACGCCGAACAGCATCAACCCACCGAGCAGCACTACCTGCGCCGACCAGCCTGCCGACAGGCCCAGGGCAATGAGCGCAGGTAGCCCGGCCAGGGCGATTGCCCAGATGAAGGCTGCTCGACCATCGGGCACATGTCCGCGCTTCTTGCCGGTGATATGGGGAGCAAACGACTGGACGATGCCGTAGCCGATGACCCACGCGGCCAAGAAACCGCCGACCAGCCAGAAGTCCCAGCCAAACTCAGAGCTCAGGTACACCGGCAGTGCCACAACGAACCAGACATCCCGCGCACCGAACAAAAACAGCCGTGCGGCCGAGAGAATGTTGATCGCCCGACTCTTGGACAGCATGTCACGGAACTTCGGTTTGGCCTTGGCCTTGCCCAAGTCTTTTTTCAGCAGCATCAGACTGCCGATCCAGATCAGGGCCAGCACCGCTGCCATAGCCAGTACCGCCTGGCTGAAACCGAGCAGCGCAAGCAGTCCTCCCCCTAGGAAGAAGCCCACGCCTTTGAGCGCGTTTTTCGAGCCCGTCAGGATGGCCACCCATTTGTAGAGGGTGCCTTGCTGGCTGTCCGGTACCAGGAGCTTGATGGAGCTCTTGGCGCTCATCTTGTTCAGGTCCTTGGCGATGCCGGAGAGCGCCTGGGCGACCATCACCCACGGCACCGTCAGCGAGGCTGCTGGTACCGTGAGCATAAGCAGGGCGACGACCTGCATGCCAAGGCCGATGTTCATGGTGCGGTTGAGCCCCAGGCGGGCGCCGAGGTAGCCGCCCACGAGGTTGGTGATCACACCGAACACTTCGTAGAACAGGAACAGCGCCGCGATCTGCAGCGGCGTGTAGCCCAGTGAATGGAAGTGCAGTACCACCAACATGCGCAATGCGCCGTCGGTGAGGGTGAAGGCCCAGTAATTGCCGGTAACCAGCAGGTACTGACGCACTTCCGCAGACAGGGCTGACAACGCCTTCATGATCGCCATTTACTCCGCTGCGCCGACCAGGCGTGCCAGTTCAACCGCACGGTTGGCGTAGCCCCACTCGTTGTCGTACCAGGCGTAGATCTTCACTTGGGTACCGTTGACTACGAGGGTGGACAGCGCATCGATGATTGAGGACCGCGGATCTGTGCGGTAGTCGATGGACACCAAGGGGCGTTCTTCGTAGCCCAGGATGTCCTTCAGCGGTCCTTCGGCTGCGGCTTTCAGCAGCGCGTTGACCTCTTCAGCCGTTGTCTCACGTTCCACTTCGAACACGCAGTCGGTCAGCGAGGCGTTGGCCAGTGGTACACGTACAGCGTGACCATTCAGCTTGCCGCGCAGCTCGGGGAAGATCTCGGCGATTGCGGTGGCAGATCCCGTGGTGGTCGGGATTAGGCTCATGCCCGAGGCTCGGGCGCGACGCAGGTCCTTGTGCGGTGTATCCAGAATGCTCTGGGTATTGGTGAGGTCGTGAATGGTGGTGATCGAGCCATGGCGGATGCCAAGGTTCTCGTGAATCACCTTGACCACCGGGGCCAGGCAGTTAGTGGTGCAGGAAGCGGCGGTGACGATACGGTGCTGCGCCGGGTCGAACTGGTGCTGGTTGACGCCCATCACCACGTTCAGTGCGCCTTTCTCCTTCACTGGAGCGCAGACGACCACACGTTTGACGCCCTGATCCAGATAGGCCTGGAGCACAGCTACCGACTTCATCTTGCCGCTGGCCTCGATGACCAGGTCGCAGCCCGACCAGTCGGTGTCTGCGATGCTCTTGTTCGCAGTGACCTTGATGCGCTTGCCCTCGATCACTACCGAGTCGCCTTCTGCGCGGGCTTCACGGTGCCAGCGTCCGTGGATCGAATCGAAGTTGATCAGATGGGCATGGGTCTCGGCGTCACCGGCCGGGTCATTGATCTGCACAAACTCGAATTCCGGCCAGTCCCAGGACGCGCGAAGCGCCAAGCGACCAATACGGCCAAACCCATTGATACCTACTTTGATAGCCATGTTCTTGGTCTCGCATCGCGATTAGAGAAAAGTCAGAGGGTGTTGGAGAACTGGTTGATGTACTCAACGTGTGCAGGGTTCTGAATCGCACGTGGGCGCAGGGCCTGGACCTGAGCAACGGCTTCCTGCACAGGAATGCCGCACTCGATCATCAGGCAGGCCGCAAATAGGCCCGTGCGTCCAGAGCCGCCCTTGCAGTGAATGGCGATCGTCTTACCGGTCATCACCAGCTCTTTCAGGCGGTCCCGGTGAGTGTTCCAGGCGGCAGCAAACGGCTCACCGGGTGCTTCGTCGTCCTCGACCGGCAGGTGGAACCATTCGAGGCCCAGCAGTTGGCACTCCTCGGGGAGCAGATCGATCTCGTTCTGCAGCAGTTCTTCACTTGGCATCAGGGTCACCAGCGCGCTCGCCCCAGCTTCGCGTAGCGTTGCCAGCGCCTGAGATACCGAGGTGTCCTTGGTACCAGGGCACGGAGTGAAGATCAGCTGGCCGATCAGCTCGGGACTAGCCAGCACGGAATAAGGGTGCAGTTGCATGCTCAGAAAGCCTCAAATGGATCGTTGATTAACGCGTTTGGAAAGCTCTTCAGCCGACTCCTTGCGCTCGGAGTAGCGATCGACCAGGTAGTCGGAGCGATCACGAAGCAGCAGAGTGAACTTCACCAGCTCCTCCATCACGTCGACGACTCGGTCGTAGTACGGAGAAGGCTTCATGCGGCCGTTCTCGTCGAATTCCAGATAGGCCTTTGGCACGGAGGACTGGTTAGGGATGGTAAACATGCGCATCCAGCGGCCGAGGACCCGCAGCTGGTTGACCACATTGAACGACTGCGAGCCACCGCAGACCTGCATCACCGCAAGGGTTTTGCCTTGGGTCGGGCGCACGGCACCCATGCTCAGCGGAATCCAGTCGATCTGCGTCTTGAACACGCCAGTCATTGCGCCGTGGCGTTCTGGCGAGCACCAGACCATGCCTTCCGACCACAGCACCAGATCGCGCAGCTTCTTGACCATGGGGTGGTCATCAGGCGCGTCATCGGCCAGTGGTAGGCCGGACGGGTTGAAGATCCGCGTCTCGGCACCGAAGTGCTCCAGCAGGCGTGCCGCTTCTTCCGTCAGCAGGCGGCTGAACGAGCGTTCGCGGGTCGATCCATACAGCAGCAGAATGCGAGGCTTATGGATGGACTTTTGCTCGACTGCCAGTTTGTCAGCTGTCGGCAGGTAGACCAGATCGTTGTCGATGTTGGGGATGTGGTGTTCGGTCATGATTTACTCCGAGAAAAGTCTCCAGATGGCTGATCGAACCAGCGGCGTTTGAGCCACAAGGCCACGCCTACCAGTGAGATCAGTACCGGCACTTCCACCAAGGGCCCAATGACGGTGGCGAAGGCGACCGGTGAGGCAAGACCGAAGGTGGCAATGGCCACGGCGATGGCCAGTTCAAAGTTGTTGCTCGCTGCGGTGAACGCCAGCGCAGTGGTACGTGGGTAGTCGGCCTCCAGCAGCTTGCCCATCCAGAAGCTGATGAAGAACATCACCACGAAGTAGATGGTCAGCGGGATGGCGATGCGCAGCACATCCAGCGGCAGCTGCAGTACCATGTCGCCCTTCAGGCTGAACATGGCCACGATAGTCAGCAGCAAAGCCACGAGCGTCAGAGGACTGATCTTCGGCATGAAGCGCTCCTGGTACCAGATCTCGCCCTTGCTACTGATCAGGATCTTGCGGGTCAGAAAGCCGGCCAGGAACGGGATGCCCAGGTAGATCAGCACCGATTGAGCAATTTCGATGAAGCTGGTCTTGATGATGCTACCCTCAAGACCAAACGCCGGTGGTAGCAGGCCAAGGAAGATCCACGCATACACGCTGAAGAACAGGATCTGGAAGATGCTGTTAAACGCCACGAGTCCGGCGACGTACTGGTTGCTCCCACCCGCGATCTGGTTCCATACCAGCACCATGGCGATGCAGCGGGCCAGGCCGATCAGGATTAGACCTGTCATGTACTCGGGTTGATCGCGTAGGAAAATGATTGCCAGGGCAAACATCAATACGGGTCCTATGACCCAATTCTGGACCAGCGAGAGCACCAAGATGCGTCTGTCGCTGAAGACTTGCGGAAGCTCCTCATACTTCACCTTGGCCAGCGGCGGGTACATCATCACAATCAGGCCGATGGCAATGGGGATATTGGTGGAGCCCACGGACAGGCTGTTCAGCCACGTCGGAAAACCTTTGAAGAAGCTGCCCAGGCCCACACCCAGGGCCATGGCCAGAAAAATCCACAGGGTAAGGTAGCGATCCAGAAAGGACAGGCGGCTCTTGCTCATGGTCATGCTCCCAGCGTGCCAATCAGTGCCAGCTCTGCTTTCAACTGCTCCGGACTCATGTGCTCGAACCGCAGGGCGAGGAATGCCCGAACGCGGTTACGAATGATTTCCACGGTATGGTCGAAGGCGCCTTCGATCAGTTCGGTACTCCCCTCCATGTCGGAAGGGTCTGCCAGCCCCCAGTGGGCTTTGATCGCAGGCCCGAAGAACACCGGGCATGCTTCACCGGCCGCTTTGTCGCAGACCGTAATCACAAAATCCGGGGCAAGCGACTGGTGAGCATCGGTAGGCTTGCTGAAAAGACCATCCGTGCCAATGCCGGCTTTGGTCAGAGTCTTTAGGCTGAGGGGGTGAACTTCGCCCTTTGGCTGGCTCCCAGCGCTATAGGCCTTCAAACCCTTCGGTGCCATGTCGTTGAAGACTGCTTCGGAAAGGATGCTACGGCAGCTGTTTGCAGTGCACAGAAAGAGAATTTTCATCGACGTATCCTTGGCGTTATTCAGCAGCAGGTAGCGGCCCTTTCAGGCCGGTCACCCATTTGTTCAAGGCGTTTGGCGTCAGGGCTGAGCCAGTGGCGATTTGCAGTGAGCGTGCTCTGCAAAATCTGGACGACCCAATCTGGGAGATTAGGGTGCAGGCGGTAGTACACCCACTGCCCTTGACGACGATCTGCCAGTAGACCGCAGGTGCGTAGTTGAGCCAGGTGGCGGGAAATTTTCGGCTGGCTTTCTTGTAGTGCACAGGTCAGTTCACACACGCACAGCTCACCTTCTTCGGTGATGAGCAGCATGGTTCGGACGCGGGTTTCATCTGCCAGGCATTTGAAGACTGTCGTTGGGGTTAGATGGTCTGTCATTGCTATCTCAGCGCTTGTTTTTCACCAGAACGAACATCTTGATGCGTTCATGGATTTCATGAAGGGTGTGTCGGAAAGCGTCAGGCTCGCTGCTGGTGGCGGGATCTTCGAAATGCCAAGAAAGGACCTCGCCAGCTTTCAACGACGTCATGCATTCCGCTGCCGATTTGTCACACAAGGTGATGACGTAATCGAAATGCTCACCTGAGAATTCGCCAGTGGCCTTGCTGCGCAAGCCATCGGTGTTCACGTTCAGATGCTCAAGTGCCTCCAGCGTACGAGGGTCAATTGAGGTGGGCTGGGTGCCGGCACTAAACGCTTCGAAATGCTCGGTATCTGTGTGCCTAAGGAGGGCCTCCGCCAACTGCGAGCGAGCGGCATTAGAGGTACAGACAAAGAGCACGCGGGTCTTGAAGGCCATGGGGGACCTCAGGGTTTATTCGGAAAATCGAATATATGATTTTCCGCATGCTTCGTAAACAGAAAATATGTTTCATGCAGCCTAAAGGACTGCTTTTGGCGAAGCTGTGTGAGGATTTCTTGGTGGGCAGATGAGGCGGCGAAGGGTTACATCTGGTTACACGTATATTTGGACTACGTCATGAAAGCGTCATCGACGGCCCTTTAGGTTGCGGCCATTCCAACCCAACACAGGAATTCGTAATGAAAAAAATGACCCTCGCGGCTCTGGTCCTCTTCGGCCTTTTTGCCGGTGCTGCCAATGCCAGTCAGTACGACAAACCCGGTTTCGTCACCGAGGTCGAAGACGGGCGACTGTGGGTGTTCCGAGCGGATTCCCAGGAGCTCAAAGACTTCAATGCCAGCGGTGAGCCGGTCAAGCAGTTCACTGACATCGGTACCGGCCCTGAAGGGATGACCGTCAAAGCCGCGGACGAGCAGACCCTGAAGGAGTACCTCGAAACACTGAAAAAGTGATGGATCAGGACTACACTCAGGCTTCATCCATATAGTCCCCTTGGCCGCCTTCGGGCGGCTTTTTTCGTAGCCGTTCGGGCAGCACATCTTTCTGACTAAATCAGGTGATGCGCTGGCGTCCGATCAAATTCAAATGGACGCCATTTTCTAGTCTGGTTATGTGAGGCGCACGCTTCGAGCCACCCTTATTTCAGGTCATTAATGCAGAAGTCATGGAAAAATTTCCGCCCTTGGGATGTCTGACAATGATTCAGCCGGCGCGACCCGAAGCGCTTAATCCGTTGAGTCCAGATTTCCCTCTCAAGCATCAGCTTTTTTTGTGGTGTAAGCAGCTACTGACTTACGTATTTCTTCCCTAGCCTCATCTGCGTTACCCCAGCGCTCCATCCTCACCCACTTACCCGGCTCCAACGCCTTGTAGTTTTCGAAAAAGTGCTGGATTTGCGCAAGCAGAAGTGTGGGAAGATCTTCGCTTTCCTTGACAGCGCTGTACATAGAGCTGAGTTTGTCGTGAGGAACAGCGATTACTTTGGCATCGGCGCCTGCTTCGTCTGTCATGTACATCACGCCAACCGGACGACTGCGAATGACAGCACCAGGAGAGACCGGATAGGGACAGACCACCAATACGTCAAGGGGATCGCCGTCATCGCTTAGCGTGTTCGGTATAAACCCGTAGTTGGCCGGATAGAACATCGGCGTACTGAGGAAGCGATCAACGAAGATCTGCCCGCTTTGTTTGTCCACCTCGTACTTGATCGGAGAGTGATTTGCAGGTATCTCGATAACGGTGAAAAAGTCATCGGGAATTGCATTTCCAGCAGGGATATCCGCATAGCTCATTTACATAACTCCAGTGTTCGAATGAAGGAAGAGGCTAGGTGGCCTTTTTGCCAACGGTGCCCATTTCGATTGGGGACTTGATGTAAAACACGGAGATCTCCTCAAGCTCCAATCGCTTGAACAACCTTTCGGATTCGTCCTCGGTGAGGGCCATGCGGATCTCTGTCGGCTGATCCGCCAATTCAAAAAAATGTGAGGAGTGAAGTCGACCTGTATGCCCAAATCCCTCAATGCCTGTAGAGAGTGTTGCGCCACGCAGCCCCATTTCCTTGGCTAAATCAACGATCCAGTCACCGAGCATCCTTCCTTGGTAGCGACGGTTTTGTTGGGTAAAGAAAATCACGAGAAAGCCTTTCATTGTCATCTCCTCAACGCGAGCCAATCATTTGAAAGGACAGAAGCCCGGCAGCCGTCATCGCCAACGAGCCCACTACGTGCAAAGAAATCGAGCCGAGAGCCCACAGCAATCTGCCTTCTTGGATGAGAGCGACTGTTTCGGCTGAAAAGGTGGAAAAGGTGGTAAGTCCCCCACAGAAACCCGTTATTATCAGCAGCCGCCACTCAGGGCTTAGGGAGGGAGACGCGGCCAAGAACGCGATCGCTAGGCCAATGATGTACCCCCCGACCATGTTCGCTACCACCGTACCTGGGGGAATTGTCGGGAACAGCGCGTTGAGCTTCATCCCAAGGAGCCAGCGCAACCAGGCGCCAAGTGATGCGCCGATAGCGATAACAATCAGTGATTTCAGCATGGCTGAGTATCTCCTCTTGGCTGATAGAGCCGAGGAGGTGCTAACAACAGGGGATTGCGAGAGAAGGCTGAAATAAATTTCTGTGTCACGGTTCTGTCCTGAATTGGCGGACAGGGGACACACCTACGCACCCTGTCCAGGGTTCACGTAGGCATCATCAGCACGAGGCGGTTTAAAGGAGGAATGCCATCTCCTGAAAAGATCTTATAGCAAGCGTATCGAAATCTTCAACCAGCACGCGCTCCGATCAGTAACCCCGTCCAGGGCTCTTTGTCATGTTGATCTAAACCTGCATCGACCTAGCCGAATACCGGAACGCGGGGCCAGGAGGGGCTTCAAGGCGATGATCTTTCACCTGAAGTCTTCTCCTGCCCCTGCTGAGGGTGCAACCTCACGCCTAGCTGGCCACCTTAACTTCCTGATTCAGATGGCCTTTTGCCGGATGCTAGTGGCCCATCAAGGTATCAATCCCATCGGGTTTATCGTGCACACCAAAACGATCCACCAGGGTAGTTGTCGCCCGGTTCATGCCGATCACATCCACTACAGTGCCATTGCGGCGCAGCTTCAAGACAACCTTGTCCAGGGCGCCCACTGCTGTGATATCCCAGAAGTGAGCTTCACGCAGGTCAATCGTTACGGTATCCGCTTCCTCACGCAGATCGAAAGCACTGGTGAATCGCTCCGCAGAGCCGAAGAAGACCTGGCCGACTACATAGTAGGTCCGGTGCTTGTGCATCGGATCGGCCTTGGAAGTAATGTCGAGGTAGTGGGCGATCTTGTTAGCGAAGAACATGGCGGCGAGCAACGTGCCAGCGATGACGCCAAACGCCAGGTTATGGGTGGCAACCACGACAACCACGGTCACAACCATCACGATATTGGTCGATAGCGGGTACTGCTTCAGATTACGGATGGATTGCCAACTGAAGGTGCTGATGGACACCATGATCATCACCGCCACCAGTGCCGCCATTGGGATGCTGGCCAGCCAATCGCCGAGGAACAGCATCATCGCCAGCAGTAGCACTCCGGCGCTCAATGTGGAGAGACGGGTGCGACCACCCGATTTCACGTTGATCATCGACTGTCCGATCATCGCGCAGCCGGCCATACCGCCAAGCAGCCCTGCGGTGATGTTCGCGATGCCTTGTCCTTTGCATTCGCGGTTCTTATCGCTGTTCGTTTCCGTCAGATCATCCACGATGGTGGCGGTCATCATCGACTCCAGCAGTCCAACGACAGCCAGCGCCGCCGAGTAAGGCAGGATAATGAGCAAGGTATGCAGGTTCAGCGGGACTTCGGGCCACAGGAAGATTGGCAGGCTGTCCGGCAACGAGCCCATGTCGCCCACCGTGCGGATATCCAGGCCGACATACATTGAGATCGAAGTCAGTACCAGAATGCAAACCAGTGGCGAGGGTAGCAGCTTGCCCAGAACAGGTACGTACGGGAAGAGGTAGATGATCCCGAGCCCGGCAGCAGTCATGGCGTAGACCGACCAGGTCACGTTGGTCAGTTCGGGGAGCTGGGCCATAAAGATCAGAATGGCCAACGCGTTGACGAAACCGGTTACGACGGAGCGTGAGACGAAGCGCATCAACTCACCCAGGCGCAGATACCCGGCGAGGATCTGCAGAACGCCGCACAGTAATGTTGCAGCGAGCAGGTACTGCAGGCCGTGATCTTTGACCAGATTAACCATGAGCAACGCCATGGCACCTGTGGCAGCGGAGATCATGGCGGGTCGGCCACCGACGAATGCAATGACCACGCAGATGCAGAATGAAGCGTAGAGACCTACTTTCGGATCGACGCCCGCGATGATGGAGAAGGCGATGGCTTCAGGAATCAGGGCAAGTGCGACAACCAGGCCTGCAAGTACATCCGCACGGATATTGGATAGCCATGTGGCTTTAAGCTTTTCGAGCATGAATTCACCCAAGGCAAGGCGCATGCAGCCCGGACGGCGACCGTCAGGCAAGCACGAGCGTGCATTTCAATTGAGTTGTGAGAGGATTTTGGCTGCGAAAAATTCTCAGGTGCAGCCGAGTACGACCGCAGCTAGAAGGCGGTCAGGTGTTGCGGGGGGGCGGGAAACTAAGGCGGCGTAGGCAGCCAGTTAGTACGAATCAAGGTTTTTCCTAGAGGTTGTCTGAAGATAGACCGGCAGTATGGTAGAGGGTTTTGTCCAAGCGGATCAACCTCAAGCGCCCGGATGTACGACCGCTTGCGGTCTTGGACAAAGCAACCTACCAGAGTTTTAGTCTCTGGCAGGTTTTGTATGAGAGGAGGCGGTTTAGGCCGCTTTTGCTGACGTTCCAGGGTGCGTCCGGCGCACTTTTAGCACTCCCCATGCAATGCCCAATACAGCAGAAATCACCGATCCGGATAGCACTCCGACCTTGGCCGCGCCTAGCAAGCTGGCATCAGCGAACGCCAATGTGGCAATGAAGATCGACATGGTGAAGCCGATACCGGCCAACAAGCCGATCAGGGTAATCACACTCCAGCTAACGCCCGCCGGCAGTGTGCACCAGCCCAGGCGGACCATCAGCCAGCTTACGCTCAGTACCCCTAGCGGCTTGCCTGCCACCAATGCAATACCGATACCCAGCATCACCCAATGAGGCGCCTCGCTCGACAGGTCGATGCCTCCCAGGTTCACTCCCGCATTGGCTAGGGCAAACAACGGCATGATGGCGTACGCTACCCAAGGATGTAGCGCACTTTGAACACGTACCACCGGGGGCACAAGCTCACGCTGCGCCAGACGCAGTCGCTTGAGTGGGTCCATCAAGTCGCTGGCATCTTGCTCCGGAGCCTTGGCACGACCGATGAGCTCACCTGAGAACCGTGCAATGGCCTCCAGCGGGCGTTCGCGCATGGGCATCGAGACAACTGGCGTCATCATCCCGAGAACCACACCAGCCAATGTAGGGTGGGCGCCTGTCATCAGTATCCCTATCCAGGTGATGACCCCCGGGATGACATACGCATAGGCCGAACCAATCCCGATCTTCTGCAGCGCGATAACCATCACGAGGCCTACCGCTGCGACCGCAAAACCTGAGTAGTCCAGGCCGCCCGAGTAGAAGAAGGCAATGATCAGAACGGCAATGATGTCGTCGATGATCGCTAGGGCCAGAAGGAAAACACGTATGTTCGAGGGAATCGACTTGCCTAGCAGAGCCAGTACGCCGACGGCGAACGCGATGTCTGTGGCGGTTGGTACCGCCCAACCGTTTTGCTGGGGGGCCTGGTGATTGAACACGAGGTAAAGCAGTGCCGGCACGGCAACGCCACCAAGCGCCGCAGCCATGGGTAAAGTGGCCTGACGCAGGCTGGATAATGCCCCCTCATGGATCTCGCGGCGAATTTCCATCCCTACCACCAGGAAGAAGATGGTCATCAGGCCGTCGTTGATCCAGAAGTGCAGGGATTGTGATACGACGTACGTTCCGATACCAAATGACAACGGGGTATGCCACAGGGCCTCGTAGCTGTCAGCCGCTGGGGAATTGGCCCAGATCAGCGCGCAAATGGCGACGACCAAAAGGACTATGCCACTGACGGCTTCGATATGTAGAAAACGCTCTAGGTTGGCAAAGGCGCGCTCGGCCATTTGCTGGGCACGGGGAAGCTCAGGTGTATGCATCGGCACAGTTACTCGCGCGCGGCGGCCCGACCGGCGTTGCTTTTAACCTGCCTCACTGCCTTATGCAGCTAGCACCCGAGTGGCAGTTTACATAAAAAGCTCCATCTTCGAACTCTGAGTCAGGTGTCTGAGGCACTAGCCACGAGCTTTAGGGGATTTACATGTGCATATACGCGCACATATATTGTCGACATGACGACCAGCCAGAAACTCCGCACCCAAGCCATCGAGGCCGCCATCGAGTCGCTGGACGAAGCCTTCTTCAAAGCGCTCTGCGAGCCATCTAGGGTTGCGGTGTTCAAGCGAGTGCTCCTGCTCGGCCGGGCGGATGTCGGCGAAATTGCCAAAGAGCTGCCACAGGAGCGCTCGGTGATCTCCAGGCACCTGCAGGTACTGCATGATGCCCAGATCGTGAAGGCCACCAAGGTGGGCAGGCAGGTGTTCTACGAGGTGAATGGTGGAGCAATCGTCGAGCGCCTGGAGGGCTTGCTCCAGCGAACCAAGGGCTTGGTTTCGCTGTGCTGCCCATAGCTAGGTTTTTGCCCTAATACATGTATGAGTGCGCATATATGAACAAGTTGAGTCGCGCAGTAGATGTGGTCGTCATCGGTGGTGGGCAAGCGGGTTTGGCGATGGGCTGGCATTTGCAGCAGCGCGGCTTGGAATTCGTCATCTTGGATAAGCAGACACTTCCGGGCGGAAATTGGCGCAATTACTACGACAGCCTGCAGCTGTTCTCCCCAGCGGAGTACTCCGCGCTACCGGGGATGGTGTTTCCCGGCGATCCCCAAGGCTACCCGTTGCGAGACGAAGTGGTGCAATACCTGGAGACATACACCGCCGAGTTTCATCTGCCTTTTGAGGGCGACACCCGAGTGGTGGAGGTCGTGCAGAAGGACAAGGCATTTGAGGTTCGCTGCGACTACGGAGTAATCTTCACTGCGCGCTCCGTGGTAGTGGCCTCGGGCGGGTTCAGCCGGCCCTACATACCTGATATTCCTGGGCTGGAAAGCTTTTCAGGGGACTATCTGCACAGTTCGGCGTATCGAGCGCCCGAGGCTTTTGCCGGCCAGCGTGTTGTCGTGGTCGGGGCAGCGAACTCGGCTATTCAAATTGCCTACGAGCTTGCTGGCGTTGCACACGTAGTGCTGGCGACCCGCGAAAAAATCCGCTTCTTTCCACAGCGGATCCTGGGGCTCGACTTTCATACCTGGATGAAGCTCACCCGGCTGGAGCACACGCGGTGGCTGAGTGACCAGAGCACGCCTGTCCTGGATACCGGTAAGTACCGGAAAGCCCTGGTTACCGGACGTTTCCAGCTCAGAGCGATGTTCCAGCAGGTGTTGCCCGACGGCGTCGTCTGGCCAGACGAAACCACCTCCCAGATCGATGCGTTGATCTTCGCTACGGGCTTCCGGCCGAACGTGCAGTTTCTGAAGCAGCTCCCTATCGCCGACCAGCAAGGGCGTGTTCTGCAGCGAAACGGAGTGGCAGATCAGGTGCCAGGTTTGTTCTTCGTTGGGCTACCCAAGCAAAGGAACTTCGCATCGGCGACCCTCAGGGGGGTAGGTGCTGACGCGGGCTATCTCATGCCGCAGTTGCTTCGTCATCTGGACCGGGTTGGTTCGAAGGAAACACTCGCTCATCGAGCGCGCAATTCAGCCAGCGGCCGTCAAGACGGGTGTGCTTTTCATAGATGCCAACGGTCCTGAACCTCCACAATACTACTTAGGCACGCTGCCCACTTAGTTCGCCAGACGTAAGTGATGTCTCCACACCAGACCTGATTTGGAGCTTCGACATCAAACGCTCGGTTCAAGGTATTCGGTATATCTGGCCGCTCCACTGTGGCCTTTTTGTACGCATGTGATCCTGGCTGCTTGCTGATCAACGCCAGCTCACGCATCAGGCTGCGTACCTTGAACCGCCCGATTTGCTCACCCTCTTCTTGCATCATTGCCATGATGGTGCGGCTGCCGGGCGCACTTCGACCTCGCGTGAACAACTCATTCACTCGACTGCGCAACCGTAGTCGTTCAACGTCCGGAGTTCGCCTTCTGTGACGATGTGCGTAGTAACTTGAGCGAGTGACTTCGAACACTTCGCACAAACAATCAACGGGCTCATGGTCGCTGAGCTGGCGGATCAGCGCGTACGCTCGAGATCTTCCGACATCAAGAGCGCGGTAGCCTTTTTTAGTATCGATTTCTCGCGTTCAAGGCGCGTGATCCGGGCTTCCAACTCTTGGATTTTTTGCTGCTCTGGCGTCAACGCTTTGCTGGCCGGCGTAACGCCGCCGCGCTCCTGTTGAAGTTGATTAACCCATCGGCGCAGGGCCGACTCGACCAAGCCGAGCGAACGGGCCGCTTCGGCATGGCTGTAGCCTTGATCGAGCACCAGGCAGGCAGCTTCGCGCTTGAACTCAGGGGTAAAGGTACGGCGTTGCTTGGTCATCGGACACCTCTCTGTGGCGAGCATTCTCGCCTAAATGGGTGTCCGGGGTTAGTAGACCACTACACTTCCTGTAGGTTTAGAAAGCTGGTGACCGATGCAGCACCCAACCTAGAAGTTTGAGATACGTCCTATTCAGAAAGGACGGACCAAGGCCTAGGCTGAGTCTATGAAAATTGGCCACATGATCTTGCCTGCTTACGCGAGCGTTTATAAACCCGAGACAGCCCGGAATTTACTACGGCTGTTAGCGTTCGCCCTTGTGGTGGGCGTTTACATCGGAGCGTATAGTTTTTTACGCGTGACTCTAAATCAAGAAGTCTCATTAAGACGCAGTTACATGAACGAGGCGGTATTTAATGCTCAGCGTTTCTTCGTCAGTCGCAAAACGCTGCTTCAAATGATCGTGCTTTCCACAGTTGGCGATGCGAATTCTGATATCCACGATGACCATGGAGAGCAACTGCATTTCGTTTTGGGTGACGCTCAGAATCAATGGAGCCTATGGCTGACAAAGCGAATGCTTGCGCATTTGAGGAAGGAGCAAAACAGTCTTATATACGTGCCCGCAAGTGAGAGCATGCCTGTAAAACGCTTCCTGGTCGCCACGGAGTACGCACAAGCGGTACCGATGTATATATTACGGCGCCTTCGTGAAATCGATACTCATGATGATATTACGAAGGAAGAGTACTAGCTTAGCGATCCCGAGCAACCTGATTCGCCCATATACATATTTATCCGTCTGGACGTCCTTAAGAAAAACTCGGGTTGGCTCGGCTTGGAGGTCGATGGGCCACACCTAATCCAAGCCATACAGCACGAGCAGGCTGGCGCTTTTCAACTACTCGACACAAGCGGACTGCTAATCCTGAGTAATACACCGTTACAGCAACGTACGCCACTAGACGCTCAGAGTGCGCCAAACAGAACGACGGCGAGTTTTGGCTGGGAAGGGGGCCAATGGCTACCAGATAGTTTAACAATACGAAAGCAACTCGACTACTCCGACTGGCAGATCGTCTATAGGTTGAAACTGTTGTCGTTGCTTCCCGCCTTGTCGCTACCGCTCAGCCTATGTCTATTGATCTGCATAGTTTTCACAGGGCTCATGCTATGGTTAGTCCGCCGGGTCGAGCAGCGGCTGATAGCACCAGCGGCAGCGCGAATTGATGCTTTAGTTGAAAGCGAAGCGTTTTGCAGCGCCGTCATCCGAATTGCCCCGGTGGCTCTGTGCGTGCTGCGCCGCCATGATGGCGCTGTGGTTTTGGAAAATCACCTATCTGAACAATGGCTCGGTACAGGTGATGAGCGGGCGGACGTGTACCAAGAGTGGATACATCGAGCATTTGACTCGGAGTCAACCAATCACAATGTTGATGAGATGCAGTTGGCCGATGGTCGCCACCTTTCTTTGAGCTACACGCCGACACGGTATCAGCGTGAAGATGTCTTGATCTTTGCTTTCAGCGATATTACCACGCGCAAGTCTGCTGAGATGGCATTGCAACAGGCACGCACACTGGCCGATGCGGCTAACGAAGCCAAGACTCTTTTCCTGGCCACTATGAGTCATGAGATACGTACCCCTTTGTACGGCGTAGTTGCGACGCTTGAGCTATTGTCACGCACCCAATTGGATGCTCAGCAGCGCGGCTATCTGAAGGCGATCGAAGGATCGTCAGCGACGTTACTACAGCTGATATGCGATATGTTGGATGTGTCAAAGATTGAAGCGGGTCAGCTTGCGCTGGAGCTAAGCATTTTTTCTCCTATAGAATTAACTCAGGATGTCATACAGGGCTATTCAGGTGCGGCTAAAACCAAAGGTTTGCAGTTGTTCACTTGTATAGACCCGTCTTTATCCGAAGAGGTATTGGGAGATGTAGTCCGAGTTCGCCAAATTCTTGGTAACTTACTGAGTAACGCGGTTAAATTCACTGAGAGCGGACGTATCGTCGTGCGTCTTCAGGTGGTATATCGGGAGGGGGAGCGCACGATGCTCTCCTGGCAAGTGGTTGATACGGGCAAAGGAATCCCGGCAGAGGATCACAATCATTTATTCGAGCCTTTTTTCCAGAGTCATCCGAGCGCCAACGTTGTGGCAGGCACTGGTCTTGGACTTTCGATATGCAAGCGTCTTGTTCACTTGATGAACGGCTCACTACGAGTGTTTAGCGAGCCGGGACTGGGAAGCAGCTTTGCCTTTAGTCTGCCGCTTGAGCATGTAACCGTAAAAACACAACAGCGGTGGGCACTGCCACTGTCAAGCGAAATCATCTATGTGCAATCCTCTGTGCAGGAGCTGGCTGAGCACACTGCAGGTTGGTTGCGGCGCTGGGGCGCCAGAACTCGACTGATCGGGCCTGACGCTGCCCAACTGGATACTGACGGAATACTGGTCGAGTTGTGCCCCGGTCCAGCAAACACCGCACAACGCGCAGACTGGCCCGGCAGGTGGGTCCTTGTCTCACAGGACGGGCACAGCATCGTTCCGAAGTCCCAACACATTTGGCATGTCGGCCTCAACAACCTTCAAGCCCTGAACCGTGCGCTCAGTCAAGCACAGGGCCTTGGTACGCATGACGAACTTGTTGTATCGCATCAGCTGGCTGAAAAGCTTCACCTGCGCTTGCTGGTAGCAGAGGACAACATGATCAATCAGCTAATTCTCCGGGATCAGCTAGAGGAGCTCGGCTGCACTGTAGTACTGGCCCGAGATGGAGTAGAAGCTCTAGCGGTGTGGCGAGACGCTGACTTCGACATAGTCATTACCGACGTCAATATGCCCAAAATGAATGGGTATCAGCTGACCCAGCGGTTGCGCGAGCAAGGCTGCACAATGCCTATCGTCGGAGCTACTGCAAATGCCATGCTCGATGAAGCTGAGCGTTGCTTGAGTGCAGGTATGGATCACTTTCTGGTCAAACCCTTCACGCTGCAAGCGCTGTACCAATGCCTGCAGCCCTATAAGAGAGGCATGCCTTGAACGTGTATCGTGTGCTTATAGTTGAGGACCATCCGTTTCAGCATCAATATCTGGCCAACATATTCCTGGCGACGGGCGGTTTCGAAGTAGAACTCGTCTGGGATGGCGCCAGCGCCCTAAATCGCCTTTCCCACAACCGTTACGATCTATTGCTGACCGATCTGATGATGCCGCAAATGGATGGCGTCCAGCTAATTCAGCAGATTGCGCAGTTACATCGTCCTCCAGCGCTGGCACTGATGACCGCCGCTTCACGGCGTATGTTGATCGGCTCTGCGCAGGCTGCCAAGAATTTGGGATTGCATGTTGTAGGCTTGATTTCAAAACCGGTGCGTGCAGACGAAATCGTCAGCCTGCGTAAAAACCTTGATCTTCACATAGCAGAACAGGTGTGCGGTTATGGTAGACAAACGCGAGGATGCCGATCCCGCGCTACGCTCATCAAGGCCCTCGAGAATGAGGAGATACAAGCGTGGTTCCAGCCCAAGAAGTCTTTGCGAGACGGCGGCATCGTTGGCGCTGAGGCGTTGGCGCGTTGGGCTCATCCTATCGAAGGTGTGTTGATGCCCGGGGACTTCTTGAATGATGTTGAAAAAGCTCAACTGGAGATTGAGCTGCTGGGCAGCATGCTCGCCCAGACACTCCACGCACAGGCCCAATGGACCAAGATGGGGCATCCGCTGCCAGTGTCTATCAACCTGCCGACGCATTTGCTCGACCGGGGCGATCTCGTCGACAATTTACTCCGTCAGGTACTTGCCAGCCAGGCCGATCCTAGGCTGATAACCTTCGAATTGACAGAAAGCTCCACCACTCGATTTTCCAGCGACTACTACGCTGGAGCCTGTCGCCTTCGTCTGATGGGCTTCGGCTTGGCACAGGACGATTTTGGCAAAGGCTATAGCTCATATTTCAACCTAGTCTCGACTCCCTTTACAGAGCTCAAGATTGATCGCTCGTTGGTGTCGGGCTGCAGCGACAATGAAGGCCAGGCAGCGGCCCTGCTAAGCATCACAGATCTCGGACGCAAGCTGGGCCTGATCACAGTGGCGGAGGGTGCCGAAACGCAATCCGAGCTGGGAGTACTGCGGCGGATCCATTGTGATCTTGTGCAAGGCTTTATCATATCGCCGGCCGTAGCCAGGGACGATCTAGCTGCTTTACTCAAAATAGATGGCACTGGGCCTGCACTTCTCTAAAGCTTGATGGTCAAACGATTCAGCAAACGGAACTGCTGCCCTAGCCTTGGGTGATAAATGCTGAGCTTCCAGCGCACCGACCTTCTCCTACTGGCTGAGCACTTCCCATGAAACATGCAAGTCTGCGTCTGGACAAGCTGGCGCAAAGTTCCCAACGTTTGAACAAAGCGCTGCTATTGCTAACCGGATTGCTCATTCTGCTGTCCAGCACTTGCTATTGGGCTATCTCTCGATTGCTCGAAGCCGAGCAGCAACGCGTCGAGTTCCACTTTGCCCGTGTGATTGAGATCGTTAATGAGCATGAGGCTTTTCTGCGCAACGTAGCGACAGGTTATCGGCACAACACATCGCCACCATTGCGTTCGGTGCAGTCGGTTTCAGTCATGCAGACGCAGCGTACCGGTAACCAGGTTCTGCTCAAAGCCAAAGGGTTCGACCTGTCTCTGCCGTTTTTCCTTGCTCATAGCAGTGACTTCAGCAGGGATGACGAAAACCGGGCATTGGCCTTAGGCGTCCAGTTGACAGACTACTATGGCGGTTTCTGGGCCAGTTCTTTTTATGCCTCGCCGCAACTGCTGGTATTAACTCCCGACGGCGATGCCAGCTTGGCCATCCCGGCCCCCGAAGATAAGCGCCAGCATCTACCGATGCAGTCGGATCAGTACTCGACGATTGTCAGTCGTATTGAGCAACTGCGAAATGCCCAGAGCTCTATGAGCGATCATCGGGTGCGCTGGGTGCGCGCACCTTTGCGGCTCTATCGCGACCACCGCAGCATTGTCGCCATGATCAAGGTTAACGCCGCCAGTGCCCTGCTTCCCGCCGCCAAGGCACAAGGGCAATTGACCTTGGCGGCGCTGGTAGACACAGCACAAGTCGACGAGTACGAGCGTGTATTACGGTTGTCGGTTTACAACCAGTTCACCTTGGTCTCGCCTGAAGGCCAAGTGGTGCTAGGGGACCTCGGAGCTGATGACCCCGCCCCGTTGGGGCTGAGTTTCAATCGTGAAGGGCTACGCTTTAAGATGGTGTCTCCCAGCGGCGATCACTGGATCGGTTTGTACGGGATCACCTACCAGGGCTTTTTGCGCTATGCCAAGTGGCCGCTCGTGGGCTTAGCATTCACTATCATCGCATCGATTCTGATCGGATTGTGGATCAACCATTGGTACAAGTCGCGCATTGTGTTCCCCGCACAACGGGCACAGGTGCGTTTATTCGAGAGCGAAGCCTTCAATCGCATCATGCTGCAGCATGCCCCGGTGGGGCTGTGCGTGCTGCGTCGCGACGATCACCAGTTGTTGCTGGAGAACCAGCGTGCCGTGCAATTGGTCGCTACACCCGCCGTCATCCAGATGCTGGAGGGCCATCAAGGAGATCAGGCTCCCGGAGAGATGTGCCTGCTCGTGGAAGGCCGCTACCTGCAGGTGGTGGTCGTCGCTGCCCGCTACGAAGGCCAGGATGTATTTCTGTGCGGTTGCAACGACGTCACCCGTCACGTGGACGAAACCTTGATGCTCAATCAAGCTCACCGGCGGGCAACTGCCGCCAACGAAGCCAAGACGGTGTTTCTGGCCACCATGAGCCATGAAATCCGCACCCCTCTTTATGGAGTGCTGGGTAATCTAGAATTGCTTTCACTCACCGAATTGAGCGATCGACAACGGCAGTATCTGGAAATTATACAGGGCTCGTCGAGCGTGCTTTTCCAGCTGATCAGTAACGTGCTGGACGTTTCGAAGATTGAGTCTGGTCAGATGGCGTTGGAAGAGGAACCGTTCCATCCAGCTCAACTGGTCGAAGACGCGATGGCCAGCTTCGCTGCAACTGCTCATAACAAGGGCTTGGAGATTGATACTGAGATCGACCCGCAATTACCCGCGCAGGTGAACGGCGATGCTGGGCGTATACGTCAGATCCTGCACAACCTATTGGGCAACGCCATCAAGTTCACTGACTCAGGTCGTATTCGGTTGCGTCTCACCGTCCAGGCACGTACAGGAAATAGTGTCTCCCTGCAGTGGCAGGTGACCGACACCGGCGTCGGGATTCCTGAAGGGTCCATTGACCAGCTGTTCAAACCCTTTTATCAGGTCACGGCCGGTCAGGATGGTAACGGCGCCGGCTTGGGGCTTTCCATCTGCTCGCGACTGAGTAAATTGATGGGCGGCAGCATGCGGGTGGTCAGTGAACCGGGCCTGGGCAGCAGCTTCTCTTTACTCATCAGTCTACCGGTAGTCGACGCCCCATACCTTGCGTCTCAATCGCCGCTGTTGCCTTCCGGCCTGGATGCGCCCTGTTTGAACGTTCGGGTTCTGGTGGCCGAAGACAATCCTGTGAGCCAGGCCGTATTGCGCGAACAGCTTGAGGCCCTCGGCGCCTATCCCACCGTCGCCCAAGATGGCCAACATGCGCTGCAGATTTGGCATACTCAACCTTTCGACTTGGTGATCACTGACATCAACATGCCGCAACTCAATGGCTACGAGTTGGCGCAAGCCTTACGGGGGCAGGGCGTGACTGTGCCGATCATTGGTGTGACCGCCAACGCATTGCGCGAGGAGGGTCAGCGTTGCCTAGCGGTGGGCATGAATGGTTGGGTCGTCAAGCCGTTGAGCCTGAGCATGTTGCGCCAGGCCTTGTTGTCGTACTGCCAAAAAGCGAGCAGTCTGGTGGCGAATGCAGTGCAGGATCAAGAGGGTTGGATCGAATTGTCCAGCACCATGCGAGGGTTGATGGCCGAGACGTTGGTAGTGGATATTGAACAGATCGAACAAGGCCTGATAAAAATGGATGCAACCATGGTCCAGCAGCGTTTGCATAGTCTCAGTGGGGCGCTGGCAAGCGTCAACGCGCAAGCGCTTTACACGCAATGCCAACAGTTGGAAAACGCGCTCCATGGCGGTCCTCTTACCGCATCGGTGATTAAGCAAGTCCGAGCACTCTGCTCCCGCTTATCGGCGCTTGCTAATTACCTGGCCGTGGAACACAGTTGATGTCTATCTCCGCTGCAAACGAGGTTCTAAATGTCTGAGTTGAACGTTGTCATAGCGGACGACCATCCCATTGTTTTATTGGGTGTACGCGAGATCGTCCAGCGCAATTGCCGCTTTACGGTGATCGGCGAGGCCGTCAGCTCTACTGAGCTAGTCGAACAAATGCGCACGCACCGTCCTCAAGTGCTCATCACCGATTTCAACATGCCGGGCGATGACACTTACGGAGATGGGCTGAAACTGATCGACTACGTGCTGCGTAATTTTCCAGAGACGCAGATCCTAGTGCTGACGATGATTTCAAATATCCTCATACTTTCACGTTTGGAAGAGCTTGGCGTGGCTGGAGTGATCCAAAAAAACCATCTGCATCTGGAGATTGAGAAGGCACTTACAGCAATTAGTCTGCATCGCCGCTACAAGAGCCCGGCGCCGGAGACCCGCTTGGCAATGGGCAGTTCAGGACATATCGAAGATCGCTTTCAAAGCCTGTCGCCTCGAGAACTTGAGGTCCTGCGCCTTTTCGTCACGGGCATGACGGTCAGCGATATTGCCCGACAGCTTTCTCGCAGTAATAAAACCGTCAGCGCCCAGAAAGTCTCCGCCATGCGCAAGCTGGGCGTGGACAGTGATCAGGCGCTTATGACCTACTGCTTCGAAGCTAGGCAGTTCCAATAATTACAGATAGCTAATCTGCATCAGCAGGGTAGCGCTGAACGCACCTGCTTGGGGTAGCGCCTCCAGGGCAACAGGCTTGAGCCGCAGTTTTACCAACATTGGAACGTCGCCAGCCTTCCACTCGCTCTGTTGACCAAGTGTGAGTGCCGGGATTGCATCATTACCGACTAGCCGCAAACCCAGACCGGCCCGGTTGGTAAGAAGCGTCGCATTGTCGTAGGCTCCGGCTCCTGCCGTGACCATTAGAGTTACCTGACTGCCGGCACGGCAGTCGAAAACCAAGGGCACTTCGGTGACTGCTACCGAGTCCATTTTAAGTTGATTGATGTTGGCATTGCCCATCTTGATTTCCATGGGGCTGGAGAACTGCGGGCGACATGCCGGCGAAATCAAATTGCCGCCAATGTCTAGCTGCACGTGGTCCGCAGCCTGGGCATGTGTAAGTGCAGAGAGGGCCAGCAACAGCGACAGGGCTTTCATAGGTAATTGATCGTCATGACCAAGGCCGAGGTGAATCGCCCTGGCGACAGATCACCTAGCTTGATCAACTTGGCTTTCATGCTCATGTCAACCGATCCGCTCAGATTGGTAAAAGACTTGGCTGTCCCCTGAAGATTGGCTGTGGAATCGTTGTTAGCCCACAACATCGAGACACCGAGGTTGGCTACATTGGTTTTTGCGATCGTGGCACTGTGGGTGCCTTCCGAAACGGCAAATGAGACGTTGAGCGAGGAGCCAGCAGGACAGCGCAGCTGGATAGGAAGCGTCTTCGTTTCTGTCTCATCTATCTTGTCTATCTGGACATCTCCAAAGCTGGCCGTGAGCGAACTCGCGGTACTCATCGTACAAGGGGGGCGAGTCAAGGTGCCGCTGATGGTAATGTTGACTGTATCGGCAGCGTGAACAGTGGCGCTGAGTACGGCCAATACCAATAGCACATAATTCATAGTGACCTCACAGGTAATTGATGCGCAAAGTGTAGCTAGCCTGGAATGTACCAACAGACTTCGAATCCGACTGCCACTGAGGTTTGAAGGTAAGGTTTAGCGTATTTGCACCAGAGTTTAGATACACTCTCCGTGGATAGTCAAAGTTCACGGGATTACCCGTATCCGTCCATGTCGACTGCATGTTCAGCCCCATCAGGGTGGTTCTGGAAATTCCCAATTTAGCGTCGACCGGAGTTTGTGTCGGTACCAGAGTAATATCGGCGCTACGATCAACGGGGCAATTGACGACAATGCTTGTGGATGTGCTCTGCGAGCCTGAATCGGTCCCGTTGAAGCGTCCCATGTTCAGTGCCACCGAACTCGACGATCCCAGCGTGCAAGCCCTCGCTGCCACGGTGTAGCGTAAGTTCATGGTATGTATCCATTCCGCGTAATTAGGGAAACCCACTGCGGTGATACCCAGCCGGATCGTAGCGGTATAAGTGCCAGGTGATTGAGGTGCCGTCCCCATTATATTATAATAATAGTTGACGTTTCCATTGACAGGGATAGCTGGGCAGTTCACCGGCTGGTACGATCCAAGGCACGCGCCACCGTAGCTCCCTAGACCTAGCTCGCTCATTCGGGTCTTGCTGTAGCCGTCAAAGACAAACAGCGCAGCAGGATTGGAGCCTGAAGTATTAGTAATCTGTAGGTTCGCCCCTGCCCCATAGGGAAATACCCGCAAAGCAACACATCTGCCACTGAAACCGACGGTCATAAGCTCACCAGGCTCGAACGTGTAATTTCTTTCGAGAACAGAGGTTGCGCAACTCATGCTGCCACCGATTAATGCATGGGCTGACTGGGCGAACCAAGTGCTGCCTACCAGCAGTACGAAGCGTGCGGTGAGTTTAAGAACGTTCGAAAAACTGCGGATTTTCATGGTTTGATTTCCTGCACATTGTGGGCGCCGGCGTGCTCGCACTGTATGTCCATCGTGATGATGCCGCTGGCGGGCTCCGGTTCATCCAGGTGCAGATCGCTGTAACACCACGTCTCACTCCCCATACTGACTCTGAGTCGAGCTTGGTTGGGGACGCCTGTCAGAAAAGCTCGACCGTTGTCGGCTATCAGCGCACTCGCCAACAAATCGCCTTCTGCATTGAATAACTGAGCGTTAGCGGCGAAGGGTGCCGCTTTGCCCTGGGAATCGGCGATGCGGAACAGAATTCGGTGGCCACTGCGCGTCGCGAAGTTCGCTACCACGAAGGCACCGCGGTTGGGGATGACATCCTGAACTAGTTGTTCAATATCTACGTTCTGGGCGATTGTCTTGCTATCGAGTGAGACTCGATTCTTGCGGTAGGGCATCGCCGAGGGCATCACCGTGTAGCCATTGCCATTGGTACGCACGCCACGTTTGCCCGCTACTGATACCTGCGCCGCATCTGGAGCGGCAATGATCACGTTGGTTTCGCCCAGCTGTTGCCCCAGCATCATTTGATCGGCGTATGCGACGACCGAACCATCGAGTCCCACGTCGAGTTGACGGCTACTACCGGTCTGGGTGTAGCCACCTCGCAGTGTCGCACGTGCGCCCTCATATTGTCCGGACAGAGAGCCTACTTGGCTATTTTGCCCCCGGCTGGACTGCCGGGCGACGCCGACGTTGTATGACAGCACATCGTCCTCCAGCGCGTTGCCGCTAAGCGTAGCCATCTGCGAATTTGTCCCGCTACTGCTATGACTTGTGCTGGCCGAGATTCGACGTCTACTGTTTGGGTCACCCAGCGGCATGCTTACGCTGAAGGTGACATTCCGATCCTTGCTCTGACCTTCTGTAACGCCAAGCGCTAGGGAGTAGGAAACATTACCGGTGCTGAAGTTGTAACCAAGCTGAATAGTAGTGTCGGCAACCGCCTTATCCCAGTACGCCGACTTGGATATGTTAGAGTAGAGACTGCCGAAGCCGCCCAATTGTTGGGAGACGTTCGCGCTGAAATTACTTTTCATATGGCCTCGACGGTATTCTTGCCGGCTCAAACTCTCGACTGAGGCATCAAAGGAGCTGCCAAGTAAATCACTGCGGCTGTCAAGTGCTTCTTTGAATGAGTAGTAACCGCCGGTGGAATAGCGATAACCTAACAAGCTGAAATTTGTGTCCGTGAGCGCTACCGATTTGGAGTATCGAAAGCGGAATGATTGGCCGCTTGCGGTGGCATTCTCCGCGCCAAGCCCGGCGCTACGTGCATGGGTAACGTCCAACGAGATCGCGCCAAAACCTGCGAAGTCGTGGGCTAAGCCGAACAGACCGGCACTGTACTTGGCGCTGAGCACACCGCCTCCGAATAATGTGGTGCCGCCGGCTAGGCCACGTCGCGCGGTCATCTGTGCGAATCCCGGTGCCGGTGAGCCCGCGACTGAAGACGATGACCGATAGCGCCCCGTATACAATGCATATGTCGTCTGCCCCTCGCGTAACATATAGGGAACAGATGCGAAAGACTGGGTATAGACCTGCGATTGTCCATCAGCGCTTTCCACCGTTACCTCGAGGTCGCCGTTATTAGTCGTCGAATACAGATCCGAAATTGCGAACGGCCCGGAAGGCACCCACTGTTCCTTAATCACGTAGCCGCGTTGTCGAATAATTACGCGGGAGCGGCCGTTGGCGATGCCGCGGACCACCGGCGCGAACTGACGAGCGTCATCAGGCAGCATGTCCAGGTCAGATGCGATACCAACGCCGCGGTATGGAATGGCGTCGAACAGATCCCCCTCAGTGGTAGCATCCCCCAGCGTCGCGATTGCCATGAAACTACCCATGTCCCGTTGAACATAAGACTCCAGCGACTCCCAGCGCCCGGGAGTAGTATTGCCATTGCGCCATGTAGAAAAATTACGCAACCGCCAGGCCCCGGCATTGACGCCGCTGCGAAAACTGGCGAACTGGTCTTGGCGTCGATCACCTGAATCAATCACGGAACTACCCGACAGGGAGTAGCTGGTGAACGCCACAGCCTCGCCGTTGCTCCATTGTCGCCGCCGCACTTCAAAAGGAATACTTCCCAGATAGGCCTGGGGTATTTCGATGTCCAGCGACTGTTGGTTGAAATCATAGTCATAAGTCACACCGGCCAGCCCCTGATCGAAGGCAACACACGTCGGATCGGCATCAACGCGCTTGTCCATTACTTTGCTGGCTACACCTTGAGAGTGGAAGAACTCGATATCCAGGCACGGGAACAACCCAGTATCGGATTGTTTTGGGTCCATAGTGCGCACGAAGCGGATGTCCTGCTTGGTGACATAGCGCTGGTTGACCGAGACGTCGACCCGGTACACCCCCGGTAGCTGTCCTTCGCCGATGGCACTGATCTGCTGCTTAACCTGCGCTGAACTCTGGCCACCCCCGATCTCCAGAAAGGTTGAGTCAAACTCAAAGCCAGCCTCTGCAGGGAGAATGGCCAAGGCCAGAACGGCGGATAAAAGAAAGCCGAAGGCCTTCACGGCGTCATAGCGCATGAATGTGGAAAAGGTGAACATGGACGATCCTGGTGGGGCGTAGTGCTGTCAGCGCAGGGTTACGGCAGGTGCTGTGATGCTGGTGCCATAGTCATCGATATAGCTCAACGAAATCTGATCGCCACTGCTACCCTTCACCGGTAATACACGATGTTCACCGGGCTTAAGTACGTCGGTTTGTGCGGTTAGCGCCGTACCGTTGACTTTTAGATCGCTGACGACAACGTGAAATTTCGAAGGGTTGTAGACCGAAAGGGTCCCGCCCGCCGCTTGCCAGTCCAGCGCTGCCACGGCCTCCTTGGGCGAGCCATTCAGCCCGGCAGGGCGGTAAAACAACTTGATGGTGGTTTTCAGGGCAATCTGTAGCACGTTTGCGTCACGCTGATCATCGCGCGTCGCAGGGATCGCTTTGACGTTCATCAGGAACATACTTTCTTGATCTTGAGGCACGTCGCCACCGCCGGTAAAGATCACCCGAACAATGTTCTCTTTGTTGGCGTCCAGCCGAAATAGTGGTGGCGTGACGATGAACGTGTTGAGACTGGCATCATTACCCGTACCGTACTGGCTGACCCAGGACTGCACCAAGTAGGGCGAATCGTCCTCACGGTTGCTGACGGCAAGGTTGGCTTCGTTCTGCTTTCCGTCGTAGATCAATCGGGTCGCCCCGACCATGACCGCTGCTTGTGAGATGCTGGCGAACAGCAGTGATAACAGCGCTAGCGCGCTAAGGAGTGTTTTGCGCATTTTGCTTGTACCTCGGGAACCGAGGGCCATGACAAGCATGGCCCTCGTGGGGTTTAGCGGTAGGTAACGTCGAAAGTGGCCAGTGCATTCACCTTACCGGTACCGATACCCGATGTCGTAACTTGGTTAGGCGAGTCACCAGTGGTCACATCCAGCGTCGTACGAACGTAGGAAGCAACAAAGTCGAAAGTGTTGGACTGAGGGCGCATTTCGTAATCTTCGGTTGCGACGTTCAGAGGAACTTTGTTACCTGTTCGCGCATCGTCGATTTGAATCGCGATACCTTTGACCTGGTTGTCACCTGTTAGGCCGAGCAGGGTGTTATCTACTTGATCAGGCTGCCCACTAAATTTGATCTGGACGTTGTTACGCGTAGCCAGAGAGCAGTTTTCCAAGGTCAGCGAAAAAGTTTTGGGTTTGGCTTTCGCGCCCACCTGGTTGGCGAAGTCAGCAATACGTACTGGATCAAGCGTGACCGACTTAGTCATGTCGTTGGTATTGATGGTGCATGCGTTATCGGTCACCGAACCAGTGAAAACGATTTGACCACTGTCGGCGAAGGACACAGCGCTTGCCAAGAGGCCAAATGAAAGGGTTAATAAGCTTAGCGATTTATGCATTATAATTTCCTCGGGCTTTTAAACTTTACTAACTATCGAGTAGTAAGCCACTCAAATATACAGTGCACAATTATGATATGACATGAGACCGATCCTAATTCTTAGTCTACATGCATTAAAAGCAGAAAATTTTATTAAATAAAATATGTCTTATAAATTGAGATTTGTCTTAGAGTATTTGAGGCTGAGATAAGGTAATTGGAGGTGCTAAGCAGAAAACCAGAGTTTGATGTCTTTCAACATCACGGGCAAAGAACTGTAGTGCATCCACTCAGACCTCTAGAGGCGCGGCTGGCGCTGCGGGGCGGAGTTCGTACAGCGTGCTTTGCACCAGCTGAATGAATTTAATGGAGTCGAATATGGTCGAGCGATCCCATCATGAATTACGGAAGTCGTTTGGCAATCTGCTCTAAGGACACCCATGTCATGCAGCAACAGGTCGGTATAGGGGAAGATCCGTTGCCCGGAAAGCTCTGATAGCGCGTGTTCCCCAGGATGGACGATGGCAGGCCGCGCACCAGGCGGTATGGAACACGCTCTTGCCCTTGAGCACTTGGGGTGACTCGGCATCTCTGCGCGCAGGTACGCCCAGGGTACGGGTGTAGAACAGCACTTGGTCGCGAATCTTGTCACTGACTTCCGGGGATCCTCCTTGGGGCGCCTCGCGGCATGCGGATTGACGCTCGGTACAGTCGTCGGTGGGCAGCAGGCTGCTGGTCAGACCCATGTCTCCCGCAAAGGCATGGGCATTTTGCTGGTCCAACGTAGGCTGGCCGGCTTTCCAGCCAAAGCGACCAGTTCGTGTTTGCTGGTGTAAGTCGTCCCAGACTTTGTTGAATTGACCACGCACCGGACCGCCGGCGTCAGCCTGAAGCGCAGCGTTCTGCTCCAGGTCGCTGTCGCTAATAACCTCCAGCAATCCAAGCCCGATCATTGGCGGTGCTACGCGTAATGACATTTGCGTCTGAGGATGCATCGGCCCATAACCCAGTTGGACGATGGTGAAAGAAGGCTTGCGCAGTGTGACCGTTTGGCCGTCGGCAAGCGTGATGGCATAGGGTTCGTAGTGCAATTGGACTCGGCCTTCCGGCGCGTGTCCGTCTATGGCTTCATCTTGTAGTTGCCCCCCGTAGGTGGGCTCGGGGACAACGCCAAGGCGCTCAATCAATGCGGCTTGCTCGGCGCTCTGTGGGATCGACATGTCTTTCTGGTACTGCGCATCAGCCGACAGGCGCCAAGGCCCGGTCTCGTAGGGGGTGCCCAGCGACAGCGATTTCTGCGGCGCGTAGGGCAGGGTCTACAACGCGGCGGTTGACCAGTACTGGCGGTGGATGAGCCTCCAAGGCGCGTAGGCTCTGGCTGCGACAGTTTTAATTCTCTACGCCATTGCTGCGAACCGTAATTTTGGGCAGTTGCGACAGTTTTGCGCTTTCTTGGAACTGTGCTGGAAGCCACGGAAGCCGGGGGGCTCTCGCGACAGTTTTAATTCTCCAAATCCAAGGGTGTGGCTTTGAACAATAAAGATTGACACAAGCTATTAAAGTTTGACACAACGCGTAAACCCCCGTATCTACGGGGGTTTTACGTTTCTGGGTCAAGCCGTTGGTCTGGATCCGCCGCTTCGCTTTTCAGCGGGAGTAGTCTAGGAAGCCCTTCAAAGTGGCCTCGCAGTGGGCCGTATTTTCCTATTACTTTTTTTGAGAGTGAGGTGAAGCGGTCCAGGTGGACTGAGGAGGTAAGGTTGCGCGGTCGTCGGTTTGCGTCAAAGCAGGACATAGAACGGCACATCGCCAATGGATTTGGTGGCGGAGCCGGAGCCGGTTACATGCCTTGGTTGCGTGTGCAGGATGTCCCGTCGAGAGGGGGTATGTCAGAAATTTTGTGTTCGGGCATAACATGAGCAAGAGGTGCATGTATGCCAACCAAGAAGAAACCCCTGCGGGCAGTGGCTACATCTCACTGGTCCTTCAGGGCCAGTTACGTTTGGTCTGGACGCTCCAGCCAATTTCTTCATTACCGCAGGAATAGGCATAACCCCGACGATCACCAAGCTCACAGCACTTGTGCAAGCACGTTACCCGCATCCTGTACGGGTCGTGCACACCGTGAAATGCAGCGACGACTTAGCGCTGTGGGATGAGGTCACTAAGCTGGTAGGGCAGCTAAGCCAAGGTGCTATCGCCCTGCATGTGACCGAGGGGAACAGTGAAATTGAAGGCGCGATCAACTACAGGCCGGATATATCCGCGTTAATCGCCGACGCTGCCGAGCGTGGCGCTGCCATCCATGTTTGCGGGCCTGAAGGCTTTCAGGGCCAGATAAAGAACAGCGTGGTTCAAGCGGATGCTGTGGATCGGCTGCACATGGACAGCTTCGCGCCCCCTGACAGTCCAGTGGAAATGCGCAAAATCCCCGAATGTGGGCCATTCCAGGTCACCTTCAGCAGATCAGGTGTCACTGCATTATGGCAACCCACAGATGGAACCCTCCTGAGCTTCGCAGAAGCCAAGGGGCTGGTATTACCTGCCCATTGTCGTGCTGGCATATGCCAAACCTGTGAGTGCGCCGTATTGGACGGGAAAATTATTCCCCTGATTAATGCCGGTAGCGCTAAATCCGGGTGTGCGCTCATGTGCGCGTCCGTACCGGGGACTGATATCACCGTTGATTGCTGAATCATAGATTAAGCACCAGCGAGGTTAACTGTTTTTGATGAGATAATTGATAAACAAACGAAATAATTCCGCATTCCCCGCAATGCCCAAGCGCTGCCAGATATTATGCCGGTGCACTTTCACTGTGCCTTCTGAAATCCGAAGCTTGCGAGAGATTGACTGGCTGCTGTGGCCCTGCAGGATAAGTTTGGCCACGAGGCGCTGGGTTTCGGTCAACTGGCCCTGGAGGATATCAACAAAGGCGTCCTCCAACTGGCTGTCCGATTCCTGCGGATCTGCCAAGTCCTGGGCGTATCGGGACAATGAAGCCCATTTCCTCAATCAAGCTACCGTGATGCGTCGAGACGCAGGGGTGGATGTCATGAGAGATGGCAAATCCGGAGGCGAAGAAGCTGTCTGGGGCCAACTCGCTCATGCGCCAAAGGCCAGAGGGATGGTTGTTGGTACAGGCGACGTAGAACGGGTCGAGCAGATAGCCGCCGCGCGGGTAGGCTTTCAGGGTACGTTCGGACGCTGATTGTAGCCGTCGTGAATGAGCAGCGCGGGCTGGTTGAAGCGAAACAGGTAGGCGTGTCTCATCCTGATGAAGTCTTGCAGGTCCGTGTGCTCTCGGTCACTTAGGTAGTCAGTGATGGCGATTTGCCATTTTTGTGACAAAATTTCATCAGGCCCAGCATTTACACCTTGATATCAAAACGATAGCTTACGCACCATTGTGATTGTGTTCACACCTCATACGTCTATCAGTAGGCCCAGAAATGCGTTTGGTTAAACTGTTATCATCACGTTGTGACGGCTTGGATTGCATTGCGTCAAACATGACCTAACCTGCTCGCATGAGCCTGCGCAGGCGAACCAACAGGCAACCGGAAGCGTCATAGGGTTTGGCGATCATCGCCAGGTGGTGAGAAGGCGCCACCCACATGGTCCACCGCGACAGATGCGCGGTTGAACGGAATCGGGACAAGAAGGTACGTAGAGGCTAAATGTCTAAATTGGAATCGAGGTTTGCCAAGCATATCCACCTCTCCAGAGGTAGAAACGCTATCGATCGCTTGCTTCTCGGCTTTGAATGGCATTCAGAGCTGGATCAAAGCGCTATGGTCAATTTGTCGACCATCGTTCGCGATATCGCTGTGCTTCCCCGTTGCATCGAAATCAGGTCCGCTGAAAAAGAGATTGCGGATCCAAAGTCGGATTTCGCTGCATTCAATGACTCTTCGAATTTGACACATATTATAGCCGACGATGGAGAGGGTTCCGACTCGGTTGATACTGAAAAATCCATTGAGCTCAATGTTCGCGAAAATGGATTTATGATCCTGCTTAATAGTGTAGCGCACTCCGATTGGGAAAATAGCCGCAATCGTGCGTTAGAGACCTCTGAAGCTGCAGTTGCTGAACTATTGAATAGGGTTTTACCAGAATCGATAGGGCTTAAGGTCGTTACAAGTTTCGAATTTGATCGCGAACTTCGCTTTGATGAGATTTTGAATGTTCAAAGTGATTTTATTCCGGCATCTACATTCAATGGTGGTTCATACTGGCGGTTTGAACACTCGTTTTACGAACCTCTCGCTAACGGTAAAGCTATTAAGACAACTTTTCACTTGCTGCATTCCCCATCAACCCATGATAGGGACAGACTTGTTATTAGTTGTCTGCATCGTTTGATATTTGGTGATCCTGCACCCATTGCCCCAAATGTGCTGCATAATGCGTATGATAATTTGTACAAAAAACACCAAACGATCGTTGCCTCTCTCCTAAGTGAAGATGCTGGAGAGTTTTTTGGCTTAAGGCCAGAAGGTGACAATTATGCATCCTAATACTCAGGATTTTGTAGTTAATCAGGCTCTACTTGTCCGTCTGGCGAAAGAAGACAATGCCGACCGCGATTGTTTTTACCGCCAGTCTGAGGTAGTTTCGATTAACAGCGATTATCCTAGCGTAACGGTCGTAAATGCACGCTCGCCCGCTAGTCATCGGTCTTTCCCCTACCCAGAGGGTATGGGTTTCCTTGGCGCCGACCGATGGAGAGATTCGTCTTGTGTAAGCAAGGCACGTAGTTTTCTGAGCGATTATCCGACATATTCTGGCGAAGAGCTAAGTGTTCAACTCATGTTGAAAATTGCGCACTTCAGCGACCAGGTCGATTGTACGAAAATGTCGGCTTTGATCATTGGCGCTCATTTTTATGAAGCCAGTGGTGCTCCAGACTATGGCAATGCATTCGCACGCCTTACCGATTTTGAGAGTGAAGAACCTGACTGGGATGGTATGAATGGTCAGCCTGCTGATGGTCACACCGCTCAAGCAGTTAGGCAGTTGTTGAACCTTGCTCGAGAGCTTCATATTTCACGGCCCAGCTTGACGTTGAGCAATAATGGTGCTGTTTCAGTGATTTGGAAAGATAACACCAGATTTGCTAACTTGAAGTTTAAAGGACATGATCAATACTCTGCCATTGTGTTAGTTGACCGAAAGCCGTTTCTAACCATGAACTGTGCGGTAGGCCAGTTACCACAAGAATTAGAACAATTTCTGATTGAGAGCTTCAAGGAAGATGTCACAACTCATTTGCCAAAATTGCCAACAGGTCTTCGCTAGTTCGCTAGGAAAGCCAACTGCAGCCCAAAAACTTTCTAAGGTTTTGGAGTGTGAAGACTGCAATGCCGAGACCCACTCGACGACAGAATGCTCGCCGGGCATCGTGCTCAATGATGAAATGGTGGCATCTTGCGCGTGTCATCCTTACCACGTTCTGGAGGACGGCAGCCTCTCGCCCGAAACTGTTGCGCACGCCTACGCGCAAGGTATGTCTGTCACTAGGTTGAGTAAGGTGGAAACCGGGGAAGCGCATGTCATGAACTTCTGCGCTGCCCAGTTCACTGGTCAAGGGAAGGGCGCACGCGGTAAGAAGAAAGCTGTGGGTATTGCGGTTGTCCGTACTGGCGATGCCCGTGAGGTCTTTTACGATACTGGGGGTCAAGCGTTCAAGGTCTACGACACCGCTAACCCGACCATGGGCTTCCATGCAGATATTTTTGCAACAGCTTTCTTTGGGAATTCTGAAGAGCTTTCGCTTGAAGATCAGGCGGTACGATTGGCCGCTCAAATGGCTTTGATCGATAAGATGGAACTGAAGCCGCTTCCGACATGAATATAAGTAAGCATTCTGCTTGGTTCAGTGATTTAGATTCTAATCTTGTACAAGTAACTCCCCCCCCTCCACACCGAATTCACAGTTTTATGGTCGATAGCAAAGTCGCGATCGACCTCTTCGATCCGAAAGTGTCTGCCTCAAGGTGAAATAACCCGATACTCACTTAAATAGTCTTATTCCAAGCCCAAAAATCGCTTACTACCCACCATGCGATTGAGCCTTTGGCTCCATAAAGTCTTGTCAATCTTTATTATCTCTAAATCAGTGGCGAGATGTTTTTTTGCTTGCCATACTCTCTAGATGGAAGGAGCTGGCAGCGGCTGTGAGGAATTCGGCTTCCTGGCGCAGTTTTTCTAAGTCCTTTGCGGGAGCGCAGCCTTGAGCTTCGGTATACCTACGTTGGGCAGCGATGGCAGTTTCCCACAGCTGAAACTGCTGCTGGATCTTCACAGAATCGATCTCGCTCATCTCTATGATCCTCACAATTGTGAACGGTCTCATCACTATAGCCCTCTGAAGAGACTTGAGGCCAAAGTCATCTGATGGATACTCAGGTTCGCGTACGCAATCCTTTATCTTCAATGCTCAGGAGCAGTTGAAACCCGTAAAGGCATCGGTCGGGCTATCGCCGAGCAGCTTGCGGCCAGTGGGCACTAAGTTGTTGGCATCGCTCGACGGGTGATTGTTAGTGCACCAGCCCGTCGCCGAGAGCTATTCCTACATCGGACCATCGCTTCGGCGCACCCTCTTCAAAGGTGAAGTGCATTGGTGCGCCGGGGTTGCCCATCAGAGAAGAGCTTAACGATAGATGAAACTACCCTTGTTCTCAGCCCAAGCATCAAAGTGTTGGCGCAGAGTGGTGAGCGCTACTGCTTCATTCGGGAAGTCAGCTGGGTTGATGGCCTCACATCGATCCCTTGCCGTATCCAGGCCGATAAAAATCTCGAAGACGTCCTTGCTGAAAATATTGTGCACCTGAGACACGTGATCACCTACGGTATGGCTGCGCCCAATGCTCATCATGCTTTTAGCCATACTGGCAAAGCCTTCATCGCTGCTGATGGCCTCTAGCAACCATGTGCGAGGTTCCTCGACGGACCCTGCATAATTTTTCCACCGATAAAGCAGGGATTCGAGGTCGGGCTCCGCGAGCAAAACGCTTTTGCCCGCAGCGCGACTTCTGATTAGTTGTAGCCACATATCTTTCATCGCCTCGACAGTCGCTAGGCTCAGGGTGGGATCAAAATCAGCTGTTTCTTGGTGGTCGGTTGGATCACTGAGATGGATTAGCATTGCTGCTACAGAAAGCGCTTCGGTCTTCTGAAGGGCGTCAACAGCTAAACCACCTCGCTGGTCCTCTGGAAGGCGCTTCAAGAACCAAGATACTGCATGCCATCCGCTTACCCAAGGCGAGCTGAATGACTCACCTTCGAAGCGCACGAGCTTCTGCGCGATGGTGAACAGTCCCGGCAGCAGTATTGCGGCGTTTTCAGTCGGCAGAAGGCCAACCGAATCATCAAGCCTCGCAATGAGCGAAGGCAGCAGGTTCTCTGCTTCTATCTCGGCGATCAAAGCGGCAAGGTTTTCCTCCATCGCTGTGGCATCAATAAACTCAATGAAGCGTCGTTCCGAAATCTCACCGAGCGCGGTTTGAAGCTCGAAATACCGGGGGAAAAAGCGTGGGGTGCACACCTGTTTGCCATCCAACCATTGCTGGCGAAAACCATCGCTGTAATGCGTGCCGCCCATGGCCCATTGGATGGTGGGGAAAAGCAGCTTAATGGTGTCTTGGGCCAGTTTGCGTCGATCTTCTGGGACGATCTCAATAAGCTTTTGGACGGCATCCTTCACGATGGCATCGCGACCATCCCCACGGTAGCGATGCTCTTGTAGAAGCATTGATTTCTCTTGGAACAGAGCTTCGTGTAGATCTGGTTCGAAAACACGCAGCGTTTCCAGCACAAGGAAGTCCACAATATTCACTTCGAGCAAATCATCTGACGCATGCAAGGGTAGATGCACCGCGATGGACGACAGCAGTCGATGAGCATCTCGCATGTTCCGCACGTGTGGTTGGATGCAGCTTAGCAAGGCATTTCCCCAGCGGACCTTGGCGAAGCCGTTTTGCTCGGTAGCGAATCGGATTGCCAACTCCGTTAGCTGCTCCGCAAAGATCTGATGCACCATTTGCGTTGGCACAGCGGGGAGATCGAAATGGGCCTGTACAATTTTTTCGAGGAAAGCGCGCCCATTGTTGTCTGCGACCGGGTCAAGGGCTCGTTCCACGATGCTGGGCTGGAAGAGCAACACAAAGACAATGTTGGGCAAGTTTGCATTAGCCTTGACCTGGCGCAGCAGGACCCGTATCTGATCAGGTTCGAGTCGATCAATATCGTCGACGAAGACAATGAGCGGGCGCTTCAATTCACGCAGGCGCGCTTCGAGAGCTTTACGGATTTTGTCCAGCGGTTCGCCGCTACGGTCGCGACCAAGGTGCTTCAACAAACGGCCCAGCAACGAGGTAGCGATCGACAACCCTGCTAGAACATAAGCCACCGTGGCTGCGGCGGGAAGGTTGAAGCCGATGGATGAGGCTACAGAAATTACCGACGCGTTTGTCAGCACTGAAGAGATTTTCTGGCTGTCCCCACCTGCCTTTTTGAGCGGGGCGCTGGAGCCAGATAAAATTGCACCGTAGCGCCTCAACGCTTCTGCACGAGCCTTTGCTTCTTGGGAATGATCGCCGCCCAATCGGTCGGCTATCTGACCAAATAGCGCCCGAGTGATGGCGTTGCCGTCGCCCCATTGCCAAGGGTTGAAATCAAGCCAATCTGCGCCGTCGCTTCTGGCTTGCAGTTGCTCGATAACGAGGTGTTTGAGTGAGGACTTTCCGAAGCCCCAGCCTCCTCGGATAGCAAACACGCGGCCTTCACGAAGACTTAGTTCGGACAGCACGCCGGCGATGCGGTTTGCATAGCCCCCCCTTCGAAGCCGGTCCTCAGCCTTCGTCCGGATTGGTGCCTCCGTTCCGATCTCCATAGGTTGATGATTGAGGAATTTATCCCTGGTTTGCGCCTGCTGGCCTGGTAGCCACTGCTTCACCAAGCTCCAAAACCCACTCATAATTTGCTTCTCCATTGCAGGAAGTCGAGCTTCTCTTTGTAGTGAAGGTTCGGCTTCGGGCCGCAGCCAGCCCTTACACATACTCCACTATGCCTAACCGTGTGTACTCTTCCCTCAAGGCTTCGACACATAGCTTCCAACCGTGAAGTCCGCAAAATGATCAAGGCATACTACCGCCTGCGATGTTTGCTCGGATAAAACCCAGGGTTGTCGCGAATCTTCTAGGCGACAAACTCGGTGGCATCATTGTTGGCGTTCGGATAGCTGCTGACCAGCCCTAAACAACTGGAAGCAGATGACCTTGAGATTGACGAGCCCGCTTGAGAGGGCTTGTCAGCGCTGTGTCAAACTATATTGTGCAAAGCGGAGCGCTTTATTCGATGAGGTATCTGCTTGTGTCAAACTATGATTCGACCACGGCGATAGGTCCCAGGGCTGTCGGGCGCGAATTACAAGGGGCTCTGTGTCAAACTATATTGTTAGCCCCCAGGGTGATGATTACCCTCGCTCCCAAGCGATGCGCAGCAGTTCTCAACGGGTGTGCATTCGACTGATCAATCACGCAGCGATGAAGGAGGCACAAAGCCTCCTTCATTGATGGACAATCGCGCCTTGAAGGGGTCGCCGTCATGTCTTCTCTGGTTGGGGAACACGCTGCAGCACGTCCTCATAGGCACGCAGATCGAGGAACGCCGTTACCTCGATCGCACGTGCGTTATCCATCCGTAATATCCAGGCATAGCGATTGATATAGGGCTTACCGTCGCCCGCGACGGCCTCGCCTGTCCACTGGACGATGACGTATCCGCCATCGGCCCAGACGTGCCTCGACACCGGCCGAATGGGCGTTTTGAGCCGCACGGTGAGGGGGCGAACCGCTCTCTCCATCAAATCATCGCGCCCGTGATAAGTACCTGCGTAGGGCCCTGACCCTTCAACGGTCCAGACGACGTTCGGTGCCACAACCTCGTTGAAGAAGTCAGAGCCACCCGCCGCCCACCGATCGAATGCGGCAGCGACAACGGCTTTGTTGTCGGCGACCACTGCAGGCTGGCTTGGCTCGACAATCGCCGAGGCAGACGTTGCACAGCAGGCAAGCGACGCGCAGAGAACGAGGCTGAAAATGTGACGGGTTGAACGCAGGCTGGTCACGATATGTTCTCCCTTGGCGTTTCTTGTCCCACGCGTTTCTGCACCGTGGCGCCGCCGAATATCAATTGCTGGACCATCGGTCTGGCGACAAACCGACCCGGAAAGACAGGTTCAGGCGCGCTTGCTCGATCCAAGCGTTCGAGATGCGACTGATCCAACTCGATACTGAGTGCTTTCAGGTTGTCTTCGGCTTGGGCCAATGTTCGCGCCCCGACGATGGGCGCCACCACCATCGGGTTGCGCAAGGTCCACGCCAGCGCGACCTGGGAGGCTGTGGCGCCTATTTCCCGGGCGATATCGACCACCACGCTGGCGATGAGCAGCGAGCGCTCGTTCATGTGTCCCGTGGCACTGATCACGCCCTTGCGGTCTGTCGCTACGCCGGCCTCTTGGTTATCGCTCAGGTCTTCACGTCCATACTTGCCGGTCAGAATACCGCCGCCCAGCGGTGACCACGGCATCACGCCGAGCCCCATTTCCCGCGCCATGGGCAGTAACTCATGTTCCACGGTGCGCTCCACCAGGCTGTATTCGATTTGTAGCGCGACCAAGGGCGACCAGCCGCGCAGCTCTGAGAGCGCTTGCAACTGCACGACCTTCCATGCAGGCGTGTTGCAGATGCCCAGATACAGCACCTTGCCGCTGCGAACCAGATCATCCAAGCCGCGCATGACTTCTTCCGCGCTCGTGGTGAAGTCCCAAGCGTGCAGGTACAGCAGGTCAATACGGTCGGTGTCCAGTTGTCGGAGGCTGGTTTCGACCGAACGCATCATGTTGAGGCGATGATTGCCGCCTGAGTTGGGGTCACCGGGATCACGGGCCATCGTGTACTTGGTTGAAACAACCAAGCGCTCGCGGCGACCCTTCATCAACTGGCCAAGCATGCGCTCGGACGCGCCATTGGTGTAGTTGACCGCGGTGTCTATGAAGTTGCCGCCCGCTGCGACGTAGGCGTCGAAAATTTGCCGGGCTCCGGCTTCGTCCGTTCCCCACCCCCAGTCGGAGCCGAAGGTCATCGTCCCCAAGGCGAGTGGGGAAACGCGAATGCCGGAGCGGCCAAGCAGGCGGTACTGATCGAGTGCTGCAGAATTAGACATTGGAACTCCTTACCGAACACTGTCGATGGCGGTAGGGAGACTGTGCGTCGAGAGGGCGGCTTGCGGGTAAAGGGATCGTCTTGCATTCTTGCATCATCCTCCGAGGTACTGGGAGTTCCACGCCAGAACGTTTGGGACACGCCATGAATCAGCGGCACACCCTGATCGACATCATCCGTCGTCATGCACCTTCCAATGGTTTCCACTCAACGCCCCTACCAGGCGTGACATTGGTGCGTTCAGATACGCCCACCGTGCCCATGCCCGTGGTGTATCAGCCAACCCTCTGCTACATCGTTCAAGGACGTAAGAAGGTCTCGATTGGCGCCACGACCTACGTGTACGACGCGGCCAATTACCTTGTCGCCTCAGTCGATATGCCGGTGATGGGCTCGATTATCGAAGCGAGCGAGGCAGAACCCTATCTGTGCCTGGTGCTTGACTTGGACAGGGCGGTGCTCAGCGAGCTTGCCCTGCGCCATCCAGCCGCTCGCCACGAATCATCGACCTCGACGCCAAGTGGTATCGAACTCAACGGCAGCACCCCTGAGCTTTTGGACGCCGTCAGCAGGCTGGCTCGCTTGCTCGACACGCCTCAAGACGCTGCAGAACTGGCGCCGCTGGTGATACGTGAAGTGCTCTATCGCCTGCTCACCCGACCTGGCAATCAGATGCTGCTGCAGATGGCCACGGCCGACAGTCGTCTTCGTCAGATCGCCAAAGCGATCACCTGGCTTCGTGCCCACTATCAGGAGCCGGTGCGCATCGATGATGTGGCGGGCGTCGCAGGCATGAGCCGCTCCACCTTTCATGTCCACTTCAAGGCGGTAACGTCAATGAGTCCGCTGGAATTCCGTTGTCTGCTCAGGCTGCAGGAGGCCCGGCGCTTGATGGTGGCCGAGGCGCTGGACGCGGCAGGTGCCGGTTACCGGGTCGGCTACGAGAGCCCGTCTCAATTCAGCCGTGACTACGCACGCATCTTTGGCCTTCCGCCTGCCCGAGATGCTGTGCGATTGCGCAGCGCGTCTTTGTAGCATAGCCAGACGCCATACCTGAGTTTCGTGACCAGGCGCCTCAGTTAAAAGCGCGAGCGTTCAGGCTGCGCCGCGCACGTATAACGGGACATGAGTGAAACTAAAGCCCCTCTGAATTCAATTCATTGGCCCCACCTTGAGACCCCCTCTAATATGCTGATCAATTCAGGGCCGTGCGAAGCTGATCGCTGATCGGCCAGTAGTGCTGGATGCACGATGATCTATTAGCGCTTGGGGAGTTGAGCCAAGATGAATAACGAATTTGCATTTTCGATTAATACGCTTCGTTTCGACGAACACTATCAACCGTCGCAGACTACCCGCATCACCACCAACTTCGCCAACTTGGCCAGGGGGGAGAGCCGCCAGGAAAACCTGCGTAATACATTGAAGATGATCGACAATCGTTTCAATGCGCTGGCTCATTGGGACAACCCTAAAGGCGATCGTTACACCGTCGAGCTCGAGATCGTTTCCGTGGAAATGGCGGTCGATGACGCGCAGGCTGCGGCGGCACTGCCTTTGATCGAGCTGTTGAAGACCACCGTGGTGGATCGAAAAACCAACGAACGCCACGATGGCATGGTCGGAAACAATTTCTCGTCCTATGTCCGGGACTACGACTTCAGCGTCGTATTGCCAGGACACAATAATAATCAGCCTCGCTTCACTATTCCGGCAGATTTCGGCGTGCTGCATGGACAATTATTCAAAGCTTTCGTCAGTTCGCCTATTTATAAAGAGCACTTCAAGAAGGCGCCCGTCATCTGCCTGAGTGTGTCCAGCAGCCGAACGTACCAGCGCACGGAAAATCATCATCCTGTACTGGGTGTCGAGTACCTTCAAGATGAGTACTCGCTGACCGATGACTATTTCGCCAAGATGGGCCTGAAGGTTCGCTATTTCATGCCGCCCAATAGTGTCGCGCCGTTGGCATTCTATTTTTCCGGTGATCTGCTCGGTGATTACACGGCACTCGAATTGATCAGCACCATCAGCACCATGGACACGTTCCAGAAGATCTACCGGCCTGAAATCTACAACGCCAACTCTGCGGCGGGAAAAGCCTATCAGCCGAGTTTGCAGCACCAGGACTATTCACTGACGCGGATCGTCTACGACCGAGAAGAGCGCAGCCGCTTGGCGGTGGAGCAGGGGCATTTCGTTGAAAAGCACTTCATCAAGCCCTACCGCGCCGTGCTCGAGCGGTGGTCTGCTCGCTACGCACGTTGATCAATCTCAAGGACAAGGTTTTTACCATGAACAAGCTGTTGCCTACTTCGACTGCTGGCAGTCTGCCCAAGCCGTCTTGGCTCGCACAACCCGAGACACTGTGGTCGCCCTGGAAACTGGAGGGCGAGGCGCTGACCGAGGGCAAGCAGGACGCCTTGCGTGTGGCATTGCACGAGCAACAACGCGCCGGCATCGACATCGTCAGCGACGGCGAGCAGACGCGCCAGCACTTCGTCACGACCTTCATCGAGCACCTCAGTGGCGTCGATTTCGAAAAGCGTGAGACGGTGAGGATTCGCGATCGCTATGACGCCAGCGTGCCGACCGTGGTGGGCGCCGTGGCCCGGCAAAAGCCGGTGTTCGTCGAAGACGCCAAGTTCTTGCGTCAGCAAACCCGGCAACCGATCAAATGGGCGCTGCCGGGTCCGATGACGATGATCGACACGCTCTACGACGCGCACTACAAAAGCCGCGAAAAACTGGCTTGGGAATTCGCCAAGATCCTCAACGAGGAGGCCCGAGAACTCGAAGCGGCCGGTGTGGATATCATTCAGTTCGACGAGCCCGCCTTCAATGTCTTCTTCGACGAGGTGAACGAATGGGGCGTCGCCACGTTGGAACGTGCCATCGAAGGCCTCAAGTGCGAAACGGCCGTGCACATCTGCTATGGCTACGGCATCAAGGCCAACACGGATTGGAAAAAGACCCTGGGCTCGGAATGGCGGCAGTATGAAGAGGCCTTCCCCAAGCTGCAGAAGTCCAGCATCGATATCGTCTCGCTGGAGTGCCACAACTCACACGTGCCGATGGAGCTGATCGAGCTCATCCGTGGCAAGAAGGTCATGGTCGGTGCCATCGACGTCGCCAATCATGCGATCGAAACGCCCGAAGCGGTGGCCGATACCCTGCGCAAGGCACTGCAGTTCGTGGATGCTGACAAGCTCTACCCGTGCACCAACTGCGGCATGGCGCCTTTGCCACGGCGCGTGGCCAGCGGCAAGCTGCAGGCGTTGACGGCCGGTGCTGAAATCGTTCGCCAAGAGCTCATGAACGTGCGCTGAGCTCACCTGGAAGGGGCCGCATCACGGCCCCTTTCTCGGTTATTCGCGGACCATCCCGCGCACCTCTTCGCCCCGCCGCCTGCGCACCAGGAAGTACGCCGCCACGATCACCACCAAGGTGACCAGCACCAGCCACGACTGCAAGCGCGTGGCCGGCTCCAGTGCCTGGGTCGTCAGCACCGCGACCAGCGCCAGGAAGGCCACGGCGTTGCTCACCGGAAAGCCCCAGGCCCTGAAGTACGACGCATCCACCACCTCGTGGCGGGTCTGCCAGCGCATTGCCAAGTGGGCGAAGATGATGAAGATCCAGACGAAGATGATGAATGCGCCGGTGCTCCTGGCCAGGGTCAGGAAAAGGTCGCCGCCGCTGAGGAAATGCACCGTCAGGATGCTCACGCACACGCTGAAGGCCAGTGCCAGGGCATTGATCGGCACGCCCTTGGCGTTGGTCCGCGCGAACAGTGCCGGGGCGTGGCCGCGCTGGCTGAGGGAGAACAGCATGCGCGAGTTGGAGAACATGAACGAGTTCATCACCGACATGAACGAGACGAACAGCACCAGCTTCATCGCCACCGCCGCGCCTTTGAAGCCGGCGAGGGTGAACAGGGCCACGTAGGGCGAGGCGAGGTTGGCCTTGTCGACCCAGGGCAGGCACAGCACCAGAATCGACACCGAACCGACATAGAACAGCATCACCCGCACGATCACGCTCTTGATCGCACGGATCACGTTACGCCGAGGGTTCTCCGACTCGCCTGCGGCCACGGCGGCGATTTCGCTGCCGCCCAAGGAAAAGATCGCCACGAGCACCCCGGCCATCACCGGCGACAGGCCATTGGGCATGAAGCCGCCGTGCTCGGTGAGATTGACCAGGCCCGGAGCCGGGATGTTTTCCTGCCAGCCCAGCAGAATCGAGGCGCCGAGCAGCATGAAAATGAGAATGGTGATGACCTTCAGCGCGGCCAGCCAGTACTCCACTTCAGCGAATGAGCGTACCGAGTAGGCGTTGCTGGCGATGAGTGTCACCAGCATGATGAAGGCACCGACCCAGATCGGCAGCCAGGGCATGAAGTCGTTGAGGATTGCGCCCAGCAGGACCGCCTCCAAGGTGATGGTGACCATCGACTTGAGCCAGTACAGCCAGCCGACCGTGAAGCCTGCCCAGTCGCCCAAGTAGGTATTGGCATAGGTGGAGAAAGAGCCGGCATCGGGATTGCGTGAGGCCATTTCGCCGAGCATGAACATCACCAGGGTGACGATGAGGCCACCGATGACGTAGGAGAGGATCGCGGCCGGGCCTGCCAAGGCGATCAGGCTGCCAGAGCCGACGAACAGGCCCGCGCCGATGACGCCGCCCAGCGCGATCATGGTGATGTGCCGCTGCTTGAGGCTTTGCTTCAATCCGCTGTCTTGCATGTCCAGGTGTCTCTTATTATTGGAAGGAACGGGCACTGGTACAGCGCGCAAGGCGCTGCGGTCCGCCTGCACAGGGCGGGGCCATCGAGCGGGGCCTGGGTCTGGCGCTGCGCCTGCCAAGGACTTCCCGATCTGTAACCTTGGGCAAAACGACGCCAGGGCTCAAACGAATTCTGCGCACAACATCCTGCGGTTTTTTCCTGAGGCCCGATGCGAGGGGCTCAAACTGACGGCGTAAAAGGTATACAAAGTGCCAGTATCCCGCTCGTCGGCGCGCAGCTTCCTAAGAAATTTCCTTCAATTCCTACGGCGCAGATCAATGTGTCGTTCCCTATGAGTGACGTAAGGTCCTGTGCTTTTCAAAACAAGGACGACGCTCATGCAAGCGATGGAACGGATACTCGACATACAACCCATCACCCAGGCCGACATCACCCTGCAGCTCAACGGTCAGCCGGTTCAGGCAGCAGCCGGTGAAACCGTGCTCAGCGTGCTCAACGCGGTGGGGCTGCGCCCAGTGGCGCTCAATGACCATGGTCAGCGCAGCGGCGCCTTCTGCGGCATGGGGGTGTGCCATTGCTGTCTGGTCGCCATTGATGGCCGCGCCAAGCGTCGCGCGTGTCAGACCGTGGTGCGCGAAGGCATGCGCGTCGAGACCGAGGTCAATGCCATTGCCGCGCAGGTGCAACCATGAGCCTGCGTCCGGTGATCGTCGGCGGCGGTTCGGCGGGGATGGCGGCGGCCATCGAACTGGCCGAGCAGGGTGTGGATTGTCTGCTGTTCGATGAAGCCTCGCGCCCCGGTGGGGTGGTCTATCGCGGTCCGCTGCGGGCCGGTGTCGACCTGGGTTATCTCGGGGCGCGCTATGGCAAGGCCCTGCAGCGACTGCACGAGCAATTCGCGGCCAACGCCCGGCACATCGACGTGCGCTTGAACAGCCGCGTGGTCGGTGGCGACAGCGAGCGGCTAATGGTGCTCGACGCCGACGAGCAACTGCATGAAATCGACTACGCCCAGTTGCTGCTGGCGGCCGGTTGTCACGAGCGCAATGTGCCGTTCCCTGGCTGGACCCTGCCCGGGGTCATGCTGCTCGGCGGGTTGCAGTTGCAGATCAAGAGCAACGTGGTCAAACCCTTGGGCAGCACCTTGATCGCCGGCACCGGACCGCTGCTACCGCTGGTGGCCTGTCAGTTGCACGCCGCTGGGGCCAAGGTCGCCGGCGTCTACGAGGCCTGTGCCTTCAATCGCATTGCCAAGGAAAGTCTGGCGCTGATGAACAAGCCCCAGTTGTTCCTCGACGGCCTGAGCATGCTGGCCTACATGAAACTCAACGGTATCCCCATGCATTACGGCTGGGGTGTGGTTGGCGCTCGCGGTGACGCTGAACTGAGCGAGGTCAGCGTGGCGCCCTATGGCCAGGACTGGAAACCTGACCTGAGCCGTGTGCAGCGCGAGTCGGTACAGACCCTCGCCGTGGGCTACGGCTTCATCCCGCGCACCCAACTCAGCCAGCAACTGGGGCTGGCGCACGGCTTCAGCGAAGACGGCTATCTGCGCGCCGAGTGCAACGTCTGGCAGCAGAGCAGCGAGGCGCACATCCACCTGGCGGGTGACATGGGCGGTATTCGTGGCGGAGAAGCCGCGATGCTGACCGGGCGTATTGCAGCGGTCTCGATCCTGCAGCAACGCGGTGTGCTGGATGCCGCACAGGCCATCGAGCGGCGTGAGCGCTACCTGGGCAAGCTGGCGGCGATCAAGCGCTTCCGCTATGGCGTCGAGCGCTACACCCGTAGGGGCGCGGCGCAGATCGAGCTGGCTGCACCGGATACGGTGATCTGCCGCTGCGAGCACGTCACCCGCAGCGACATCGACCTGGCGCTGGAGCAGGGCGTGCAGGACATGGCCAGCCTGAAGATGCGCACCCGGGTGAGCATGGGCGACTGCCAGGGCCGTATGTGCGTGGGTTATTGCAGCGATCGCCTGCGCGCCGACACCGGGCGCGCCGACGTGGGGTGGTTGCGGCCACGCTTCCCGGTGGACCCGATTCCGTTTTCCGCATTCCTGCACCTGGGCACGGAGGCCTGAACATGAACAAGACCTATGACATCGTGATTGCCGGTGGCGGCGTGATCGGCGCCTCCTGCGCCTACCAGTTGTCCAAGCGCAAGGGCCTGAAGATCGCCCTGATCGACAGCAAGCGCCCCGGTAATGCGACCCGCGCCTCGGCGGGCGGGCTGTGGGCCATCGGCGAATCCGTGGGCCTGGGCTGCGGGGTGATCTTCTTTCGCATGATGTCCTCGCGCAACAAGCGCGAGGCCCACGGCGCGGCGGTGGCGGTGGATTCGAGCACGCCTCACATCCTGCCGCAGTGCTTTTTCGACCTGGCGCTGCAATCGAACGCGCTGTATCCACAGCTGCACCAGGAGTTGATCGAGCGCCACGGCATGGACTTCAAGTTCGAACGCACGGGCCTTAAGTACATCATTCAGGACGATGAAGACCAGTTGTACGCCGAGCACATCGTGTCGCACATTCCGCACCTGGCCGATCAAGTCCGCTGGCTGGATCGCGCGGCCCTGCGCGAGCGTGAGCCGGCGGTGAGTCACGCGGCCAGTGGGGCGCTGGAGTTCCTCTGCGATCACCAGGTCAGCCCGTTCCGGTTGGGTGATGCGTTCCTGGAGGCGGCCCGGCAGAACGGTGTCGACCTGTACCTGAACACCAATGTCACCGGCGTGCTGCATGAGCAGGCGCGGATCAAGGGCGTGCGCACGGCTGAGGCCGGCGTCTTCCATTGCCATACCCTGCTCAATGCAGCGGGCTCCTGGGCCGGAGAACTGAGCGAGTGGGCCACCGGCACCTCGATTCCGGTGAAACCGGTGAAAGGCCAGATCGTCCTGACCGAACGCCTGCCCAAGCTGCTAGATGGTTGCCTGACCACCAGCGACTGCTACATGGCGCAGAAAGACAACGGTGAGGTGTTGATCGGCAGCACCACCGAGGACAAGGGCTTCGATGTGCGCACTACCTTCCCGGAAATCGCCGGGCTGGTGCAAGGCGCAGTGCGCTGCGTGCCGGAGCTGGCGCAGGTGAGTCTCAAGCGCACCTGGGCGGGACTGCGCCCGGGGTCGCCAGACGAGCTGCCGATTCTCGGACCCGTGGAGGATATGCCGGGCTACTTCAATGCCTGTGGACATTTCCGCACCGGCATCCTGACGTCGGCGATCACCGGGGTACTGCTGGACAAGGTCATCAACGACGAAGAAACGCCGCTGGATCTGACCCCATTCCTCGCTTCGCGCTTCGGCACGGCTGTGGATAAGAACTGGGCGGTGGTGTAGACCCGACGATTGATCCGCGATGGCGCCTGACACCTTCGCGGATCGACCCTTCCCACAGCTGCGCGAGGAAAGTTCCTACGGATGAGCTACCCTGAATCGATGGGGTTCGAATCTGTGTACGGCGTCCTAACGTGAAGGGGGTCTTTCATGCTTGCGCAACTTCCGCCAGCCTTGCAGAGCCTGCACTTGCCTCTGCGTCTTAAGCTCTGGGACGGCAATGAGTTCGATCTGGGGCCCAGTCCCCAAGTCACCATCCTGGTCAAGGAACCGCAGTTGATCGCTCAGCTCACCCATCCGAGCATGGATGAACTGGGCACTGCGTTCGTCGAGGGCAAGCTGGAGCTCGAAGGCGACATCGGCGAAGTCATCCGCGTGTGCGACGAGCTCAGCGAGGCCTTGCTCCACGACGAAACCGACGTCAACCCCGTGCGCACCGCGCACGACAAGGACACCGACGCCGAAGCCATTTCCTACCACTACGACCTGTCCAACGCGTTCTATCAGCTGTGGCTCGACCCGGACATGGTGTACTCCTGCGCCTACTTCAAGGAACCGGACAACACCCTGGCCCAGGCGCAGCAGGACAAGTTCGACCATCTGTGCCGCAAGCTGCGATTGCAGGCTGGCGACTACCTGCTGGATGTGGGGTGCGGCTGGGGCGGGCTGGCGCGCTTCGCCGCCCGTGAGTATGGGGCCAAGGTGTTCGGTATCACGCTCAGCAAGGAGCAGCTCGCCTTGGGACGTCAGCGGGTCGAAGACGAGGGGCTGGCCGACAAGATCGATCTGCAGATCCTCGACTACCGCGATCTGCCCCAGGATGGGCGCTTCGACAAGGCGGTGAGTGTCGGCATGTTCGAGCACGTGGGTCATGCCAATCTCGAGCTGTACTGTCAGCGGCTGTTCGGGGCCGTGCGCGAGGGTGGCCTGGTGATGAACCACGGCATCACGGCCAAGCATGTGGACGGCCGCCCGGTCGGACGCGGGGCAGGGGAGTTCATCGATCGCTACGTTTTCCCCCATGGCGAACTGCCCCACATTTCAATGATTACGGCGCGTATCTGCGAAGCGGGACTTGAAGTGGTGGATGTGGAGAGCCTGCGCCTGCACTACGCCAAGACCCTCAATCACTGGAGCGAGAACCTGGAGAATCAGCTGCACCGCGCGGCAGCGCTGGTGCCGGAGAAGACGCTGCGAATCTGGCGCCTGTACCTGGCCGGATGTGCTTACGCCTTCACCAAGGGCTGGATCAACCTGCATCAGATTCTCGCGGTCAAGCCCTATGCGGACGGTCACCATGACCTGCCGTGGACGCGCGAAGACCTCTATCGTTGAGCCCAAGCGGGCCGCCGCGGCGGGGCGGCCCGTCAGGTTCGCGTTACAGGATGGGTGAGATCAGTCGGGCGATGCGCATGCCCAATTGCTGTAGGCGGTGGGTATCGCGGATGTCCTCGGCGGTGACCTCCCGCGACTGCTCGAAATCACGCAGCAGCATGGCCTCCACCTGATCGGCGAATGCACGGTCGATGGTCAGCAAGGTGATCTCGAAATTCAGCCTGAACGAGCGGTTGTCCATGTTGGCGCTGCCGACGGCGCTGACGTCGTCATCCACCAGAATCACTTTCTGGTGCACGAAACCGGGTTGATAGCGGAATATCCTCACCCCGGCACGCACTGCCTCGAAGGCGAACAGGCTGGAGGCCGCGTAGACGATGCGATGGTCTGGTCGGCTGGGAATCAGGATGCGCACATCCACACCGCGCAGTACCGCCAGGCGCAGCGCAGCCACCACGGCTTCGTCGGGCACGAAGTAGGGGCTGGTGATCCAGATGCGTCGAGTGGCTGACTGAATGGCCTCGACGAAGAACAGTTGGCAGGTCTCCTGTGGGTCGGCGGGTCCGGTGGCGAGTACCTGACACAGCACGCCGTCTTCGGGATAGGCATCGGGCAGGATCAGTGGCGGCAATTCACGGGTGGCCCAGTACCAGTCCTCGGCGAACGACTCCTGCAGGCACGCCAGAACCGGTCCGCTGACCTGGACATGGGTGTCTCGCCAGGGCGACAGACGCGGGTGTGCACCCACGTACTCGTCGCCGACGTTGTGTCCACCCAGAAATCCGACCAACCCATCCACCACCACGATCTTGCGGTGATTGCGGAAGTTGACCTGGAAGCGGTTGAACCAGCCGCGCTTCGAAGAGAAGGCCTGGATCTGTACCCCACCTTCTCGCAGTACTTGGCTGTAACGCGAGGGCAGGGCATGGCTGCCCACCTGATCGAACAGCACATAGATCTTCACGCCTTCGGCAGCCTTGCGCAGCAGCAGTTGTTGCAAGCGCTGGCCGAGGGCGTCGTCGTGGATGATGAAGAACTGCACCAGCACCGTATCGCTGGCCCGTTCGATGGCGGCAAAGATCGCCTCGAAGGTGGCCGTGCCATTGATCAGCAGTTTCACCTCGTTATTGGCCAGGCACGGCATGCGGCCCAGCTTGGGCATCGCTCGCAACGCCACATAGCTCACCGACTCGCGCGCGGCCAGGGCTTCTTCGACCCAAGGCCGCCAGTTGAGGTTGGCCATCGCCACGTGCATCTCCTGGTTGGCTTGGCGACGCGCCTGGATATAGGCATAGAAGGAGCGCGCGCCAAACACCAGATAGGGGATGAGGGTCAGGTAGGGGATGAACAGCAGCGACATGGCCCAGGCGATGGCACCTTGCGCCGTGCGCACGGTGAACACCGCATGCAGTGCGGCACCGATGCCGAGCAGGTGGATCAGGCCGAGCAGGTAACCGAAGAAATAAGGGCTGTGGTAGTCCATACGCATCCTGCATTCCAAGAGCACTGTTGCTAACAGACCATGTTCATCGGTGTAGGTGCAACCCGCAGGGGTAAAACGCGTCTAAGCCTCTGTCCGGCCTGGGGCCGGTATCTCGAGGAGTACTGATCCATGAAGATTCGTCTGCCACTGATCGCCCTGGCTTTTGGCCTGGGCAGCCCGCTGCTGGCGCACGCGCAGATGCTGCAACCCGGTCTGTGGGAGCTGACCACCAGCGACATGCAGGTCGATGGCAAACAGCTACCGGACATGCAGTTCATGTTGGGCCAATTGAAGAATCTGCCACCTGAGCAGCGCGCGATGATGGAGGGCGCCCTGGCCAAGCAGGGCATCAGCGTAGGCGGCAAGGGTGTGCGTGCCTGTTTGACACCTGAGCAGGTGGCGACCAACGACATCCCTTTGCAGGACCCGCAATCGGGTTGCACGCAGAAGATCACCGACCGGCAAGGCAACGTCTGGAAGTTCCAGTTCACCTGTCCCAAGGCGCAGGGTTCAGGCCAGGCCACGTTCCTCAGTGACCGCGAGTTCACCACCAAGGTCAGCGGTACCTTCAACGCGTCCGGTGTTCAGCAGCAGGGCAGCATGAACACCCGTGCGCTCTGGCAGGGAAAAGACTGCGGCAACGTGCGTCCGCGTAGCTGAAGGTTCACCACTGCCAGCGGCTTTCAGCTACTGCATCGTGGGCGTGCAGACTTTCTGCATGTTCCACGCGCAGGTCGAAGCCGCTGCACCATGCCAATCCGCGTAGCGCGTGATGAATACGTCGCGCCGCGTCTTCGCAGAACATCAGGTTTTGCCCGTTCGCCAACGCGAAGGCTTGTTCGTCGGCGCGTTTCACCGCCGTTTGTACAGCCGTGCCCAGTGCGCTTTCTACGGCATCGATCAGCGCTTCGACCGGCAGGGTTTGTAGTGTGTCCTGCAGGCGTACTCTCACGGCTGCCTGGCTGCGCTGGCTATGCGGTGTCGCGACGATTCCCGCAGTGCTTCCCAGCCATTGCAGGACCGCTTGGATATCTGCTGGCTGATTGGCGAAGTCGTTGAGGAATTGCTGCTGAATCAGCTGTCGAGCCAGGGCCGCCGAGCAGGGGCAGGTCGAGGAGTAAGGGATTTCAACGTATTGTTCCACGTGGAACATCTCGTTTTCGATCCTTGCGTCGAGGATGACGGGGTAGCGCTTCCATCCCTCCAGTGGACTGATCAGCGCAGGACGCTTGAGCATGCAGTCGAACTTCAGACGCACATAGGCCGACGATGACAGGCCGTCATGGGTGTCGAGAAAATGGGCCAGCAATTGGCGCAAAGCCAGTGGCGTCAGTTCAGTGTGCTCCAGCGCCTCCAAGGCCAGGTACAGGCGCGACATGTGAATGCCGCGTGATTCCCCATCGTCAAGGCTCACACCTGCATCGGCCCAGGCGCTCAAGGTGCGGCCGCCCAGTTGCACCGGCAAAGCGATGCCGCGCATACCGACCCAGTCCAAGGGCTGCAGCGTCGGGCTGGTTTGTGCGGCGATGTCGGGAAGCGTCAGGCTGGTCATCGAGATATCCCATGAAAAAAGAGGCTTAGCGGCAGCCGCCGATCAAGCTGCAGTGCAGGTTGAAGCGTTGTCCGCTGGAGCTGGAAACACGGTTCAGGGTGGTCCAGCCAACGCGACGGCTGTAGCCCACCCAGGCTTCGCCGTCGCTGGCCAGACCGGTGAAGAAGGTCATCTGCCCATAACGACTGTTGGTCTGGGCCCAGAGTCGACGAGTGACGCTGTCGTAACCGCGCAGATGAAAATCGCTGCCGTCGGTGCGCACGCTGTAGTAACTGCCCTTGCTGTCTTCGCATGCCAGAAGTGTGGCGCTGCGAGTGCATACGGCCAGACCGCTGTGCGCAATCGCGGCATGCAGCGGGGTAGATACCGCGAATGTCAGTACCCATAGGGCGAGCTTCAAGCGGTTCATGATTGTCCTCAAAGGCAGCCGTTCGACAGACGCGGCTTGGCGAAATTGTATTGTTATATTATAACGTTGTGCAATGCATCGTTTCGAATGCGCACCGCCGATGAGGTTCATCATGTCCGACCGTCTTCCCGTCACCGTGCTGTCCGGCTTCCTGGGGGCCGGCAAGAGCACGCTGCTCAATCATGTCTTGCGTAATCGCGACAACCTGCGGGTCGCGGTCATCGTCAACGACATGAGCGAGATCAACATCGATGCCAGCGAGGTCCAGCGTAACGTCAGCCTCAATCGCGCCGAGGAAAAGCTCGTCGAGATGAGCAATGGTTGCATCTGTTGCACCCTGCGCGAAGACCTGCTGGAGGAAGTCGCCCGCTTGGCCGACGAAGGGCGTTTCGATTACCTGCTGATCGAGTCCACCGGCATCTCCGAGCCGTTGCCGGTGGCCGAGACCTTCACCTTCCGCGACGAGCAAGGTCGCAGCCTGTCCGATATGGCCCGGCTGGACACCATGGTCACGGTGGTCGATGGTCTGAACTTCCTGCGCGACTATCAGGCTGCCGAAAGCCTGGCCAGCCGGGGCGAAACCCTGGGCGAGGAAGACGAACGCTCGATCAGCGACTTGTTGATCGAGCAGATCGAGTTCGCCGATGTGCTGCTGCTGAGCAAGATCGACTTGATCAGTCAGGCGGACCGTGACGAGCTCACCGCGATTCTGCGCAGCCTCAATGCCCGGGCGCAGATCGTACCGATGGTCATGGGAGAGGTGCCGCTGTCGCGCATCCTCGACACCGGGCTGTTCGACTTCGACCAAGCCGCACAGGCACCGGGGTGGCTTCAGGAGTTGCGCGGAGAGCACGTGCCCGAGACCGAGGAATACGGTATTGCCGCGACCACCTGGCAAGCGCGCAAACCGTTTCATCCACAGCGCTTTTTCGACTTTATCCACAACACGTGGAGCAACGGGCGGCTGCTGCGCTCCAAAGGATTCTTCTGGCTGGCCAGCAAGTACCAAGAAGCCGGCAGTTGGTCCCAGGCCGGCGGCATGATGCGCCATGGCTTGGCCGGTCGTTGGTGGCGCTTCGTGCCACGCGAGCAATGGCCTCAGGACGAAGACAATCGCCAGGCGATCCTCAAGCAATGGACCGTGGAGACCGGTGACTGTCGCCAAGAGCTGGTCTTCATCGGACAGAACATCGACTTCGTCCGGTTATCCACAGAACTCGAGGCCTGCCTGCTGACGGATGAGGAGATGGAGCAAGGGCCGATGGCCTGGCTGCGCCTGCCCGATCCCTTCGGCCCATGGTACGAAGAGGCGGCTGCCTGATGTTGGCGCTCAAGGCTGTGGATATCTGCCAGAGGCAGGGCGAGTCTCCTCAGGTCATGACCGAGATCCTTCGCGATGACGTCAATCTCGCGGTCTGGCAGCGTCGTTTACCGGTACAGGTCGAGGACTTTGCCGAGCTGGTCACTCGTCTGGATCAGCCCATGTCCGATGAGCGGGTGATCGAGGTGAATGAACAGCAACCGCCGAGGCTGACCGGACTGCTGCGCGAAGCGGCGGATCTAGAGGGGTACGAAGGGTTCGTCGCCGATGTCACCTGGCTGGTGGAGGCCTTCACCTGCCTGCTTGGCGCCCGCCGTGTAGGGCTCAGGCTGCGAGTGCTCGACGGTGCGATGTGCCCGCGGTTTCATGTCGATCACGTGCCGCTGCGCTTGCTCACTACCTACGCGGGGATGGGCAGTGAATGGCTGGCGGAAGGGCATATCGACCGCAGCCGTTTGCAGGTGGCGCAGCCGCCTGTGGATAACATCCAGCGCTTGGCGATGGGTGAGGTGGCGCTGCTCAAGGGTGAGAAATGGGTGGGCAACGAAGGGGCGGGTTTGATTCACCGCTCGCCGGCCACGCCCAGAGGCGAGAAACGATTGTTGTTGAGTCTGGACTGGCTGGGCTGACAGGCGGGTGCGAGCCATCGGTTCGCCGCCGCGCTAGACTGTTCTTTTATTCGGTTCGACACCGCGCCATGTTGCAGCATATCCCGACCCATGTGATCTCCGGCCCGCTGGGCGCTGGCAAAACCACGTTGATCCGTCATCTGATGAGCCAGCGTCCGGCGCACGAGCGCTGGGCAGTGCTGGTCAACGAGTTCGGCCAGATTGGTCTGGATGCCGCACTGCTCAGCCGCGACGAGAGGGGCGTGGCCATCGGTGAGGTGGCGGGGGGATGTCTGTGTTGCGTCAATGGCGTGCCATTCCAGGTCGGATTGAGTCGCCTGTTGCGCAGTGCCAAGCCAGACCGGCTATTCATCGAGCCTTCTGGCTTAGGCCACCCACTGCAACTGCTGGAACAGCTCACTCAGGCTCCCTGGACAGGTGTGCTGGATGTCCGCCCTCTGGTCATGGTGATGGATGCCCAGGCGCTGGCCCGCGGCGAGTTGCTTGCACAAGCCCAGTTGCAAGCACAGCTGAAGGCGGGCGTTCTGATCTTCAATAAATCGGCATCTGTGGATGGCGCCACTCGCCTGTTGATAAGTTCTCGGTTTGCCGAGCAGCGCGGTATCTGGACCGATCAGGGCAAGCTCGATCTCAGCGATCTTCCGGCTTCATTCGCGAATCCATCGTGCCTCGCGGCGCCCAGCCCTTTGCCTGTGGAACGTTCACTGCCGGCGTTGCCAGCCCTGTGGACAGATCCTGAACGCCCCATTTGCCTTGCCCAGCAAGGTGAGGGCGGCTGGAGCGTGGGTTGGCGTTGGCACCCTACTCAGCGTTTGGATGAAGCGCTGTTGAGCGACGCGCTCCGGCGTTGGCCTTGGAAGCGGGCCAAAGGGGTTATCCACAGCGGCCAAGGATGGCGTTCGTTCAATGGATTGAACGGCGAACTGCAGGACTGGCGTTCGAGCGAGTGGCGCAAGGATTCCCGCCTCGAACTGATCTTCGACCACCCGCAGGCCCTGGAGGCGCTGCAAGCTGCCATGGCGCGCTGCCAACTGAGCGCGTGATCAGTTGCGCCAGCGGTTGTGTTCCTGGCGCCACTGCTGCATTTCGATGACGTTGTCGCCGCGCGGCGCCGTGTTGATCTCGAACGGATAAGGCGCCAGTTCGATCTGCATCGTATGGGCACCGAACTGGGTCACGCTACCAGGATGCCGTTGCTCTCCGGTGACCGTGAATTCGAAGGCATAGATACGTGCCAGGCGCTTGCGGCCCTTGGCATCACGCACGAAGCCGATGCGTTTGAGCGCCACGGCGTCGTCGAGCAGTTCCAAGTCGAGCTTGGCGCAATGCTGCTTGACCCGCTCGAGTGCCTTCTCGCGCAAGCCGTGGTTATGCCACAGCCAGGCGCCAGCCGTCGCCAACAGCATCAGGACGAACAGGTTCTCCAGGGTCAACATTTCAATAGGCTCCAGACAGGTGGGCGCAGCTTAACTGCGTCGCTGGCCTGTCGTACAGGTGGCTTTCAGGTTCATACTGCTCGGTCTTCACTTATCCACACAGCTTCGGAAATCTCCTGCATGAAACGTACGCCGCACTTGCTCGCCATCCAGTCCCATGTGGTTTTTGGACATGCCGGAAACAGCGCTGCGGTGTTACCCATGCAGCGCATTGGCGTGAATGTCTGGCCGCTCAATACCGTGCAATTCTCCAACCACACTCAGTATGGTCAGTGGGCAGGAGAAGTGCTCGCGCCTGCGCAAATTCCCGCGTTGGTGGAAGGCATTTGCAACATCGGTGAGCTGGGCAATTGCGATGCGGTGCTCTCCGGTTACCTGGGGAGCGCCGAGCAGGGCCGGGCCATCCTTGCAGGGGTGCAGCGGATCAAGGCGGTGAATCCGCGCGCGCTGTATCTGTGCGACCCGGTCATGGGTCACCCTGAAAAGGGCTGTATCGTGCCGCAGGAGGTCAGCGACTTCCTGCTCGACCAAGCGGCGGCGGCAGCCGACATCCTGTGCCCGAACCAGCTGGAGCTGGACAGTTTCTGCGGGCGCCGCGCGCAGTCGCTGGAAGACTGCGTGGCCATGGCGCGTAGCCTGCTGGCGCGTGGGCCACAAGTGGTGCTGGTCAAGCACCTGGCCTACCCAGGGCGTGCCGACGATGCCTTCGAAATGCTGCTGGTGACGCGTGAGCAGAGCTGGCACCTGCGTCGGCCACTGCTGGCATTCCCGCGTCAGCCGGTTGGGGTCGGCGATCTCACCTCAGGGCTGTTCCTGGCGCGCGTGCTGCTCGGCGACACCTGGGTACAGGCGTTCGAGTTCACCGCAGCGGCTGTGCACGAGGTGTTGCTGGAAACCCAGGCCTGCGCCAGCTACGAGCTGCAACTGGTGCGCGCTCAGGACCGCATTGCGCACCCACGGGTACGCTTCGAGGCGCAGGCACTCGAGCGGTAGGTCACTCGGTCTTCAAATCCTGATAGCGCTTCTCCAGCTCTTGGCGGATCTGCCGGCGCTGCTGACCCTGCAGGAACCGGCGCTTTTCTTCGCTGCTTTGCGGCTGGCGTGCGGGGACTTGCACCGGACGGCGATTGTCGTCCACGGCCACCATGGTGAAGAAACAGCTATTTGAGTGACGCACCGAGCGCTCGCGGATGTTCTCGGTCACCACCTTGATGCCCACCTCCATGGAGGTGTTGCCGGTGTAGTTGACCGAGGCGAGGAAGGTCACCAGCTCGCCGACGTGCACCGGTTCGCGAAAAATCACCTGGTCCACCGACAGGGTCACCACATAGGTGCCGGCATAACGGCTGGCGCAGGCATACGCCACTTCGTCCAGGTATTTCAGCAGTGTGCCGCCATGTACGTTGCCAGAGAAGTTGGCCATGTCCGGCGTCATCAGGACGGTCATGGTCAGCTGGGCGTTGCCGGGTTCCATAGAGTGCTCACGGTGTGGTTGCGCTGAAACGGGGTGGGTATCTCCAGACACTTCTAAACCCCTTCGATGAAGTTTCCTATCGTGGTTACGGACGTCTGCGAGCGGTCCGCCGTCACGCCGATCATGCCATTACTGGGCGCGGTCTGGCCGATCTGTTTCTGCATATTGCATCGCCGTTCGATCGACGGACGCAATGTTACCCTGAGTACGCCCATGCAACATGGGCGTACCGCCGATCAACACAATCTGTACTTGCCGTTCGCTCAGGTGTCGCCTGGCCGAGCGGCGATCTGCCTCATGCGTCGATACAACCGTGCGTTGATAAAAGGAGTGCCACGCCATGCATGCCATAAGCTTCATCCAGGATCTGGCCGTGATCATGCTGGTCGCAGGGGTGGTAACCATTCTTTTCCACCGGCTGCGTCAGCCGGTCGTACTGGGCTACATCGTTGCCGGCTTCATCATCGGCCCCCATACCCCGCCGTTCGGCCTTATCCACGACGAAGACACCATCAAGACCCTGGCCGAGCTCGGGGTGATCTTCCTGATGTTCTGCCTGGGCCTGGAGTTCAGCCTGCGCAAGCTGTTCAAGGTCGGTGCCACGGCCTTCATCGCCGCGTTCCTCGAGATCGTGCTGATGATCTGGATCGGCTTCGAAATCGGCCGCTGGTTCGGCTGGAACACCATGGATTCGCTGTTCCTCGGCGCCATCCTGGCGATTTCCTCGACCACCATCATCGTCAAGGCGCTCAATGACCTGAAGATGAAGAACGAGCGCTTCGCGCAACTGATCTTCGGTGTGCTCATCGTCGAGGACATCCTCGGCATCGGCATCATCGCACTGCTGTCGGGCATTGCAGTCAGCGGTTCGGTGAGCTCCGGGGAGGTGTTCTCGACCGTCGGCAAGCTGTCGCTGTTCATGATCGTCGCCCTGGTCATCGGCATTCTGCTGGTGCCACGGCTATTGGCCTATGTGGCCAAGTTCGAAAGCAACGAGATGTTGCTGATCACCGTACTCGGCCTGTGTTTCGGCTTCTGCCTGCTGGTGGTCAAGCTCGAGTACAGCATGGTGCTGGGCGCCTTCCTGATCGGCGCGATCATGGCCGAATCGCGACAGTTGCTGAAGATCGAGCGCCTCATCGAGCCGGTCCGTGACCTGTTCAGCGCCATCTTCTTCGTCGCCATTGGTCTGATGATCGACCCTCACGTGCTGGTCGAGTACGCCTGGCCGATCGTGGTGATTACCCTGGCCGTGGTGCTTGGCAAGATGCTTTCGTGCGGCATGGGCGCCTTCATTGCCGGTAACGACGGGCGTACCTCGTTGCGAGTGGGCATGGGGCTGTCACAGATCGGCGAATTTTCCTTCATCATCGCGGCGCTGGGCATGACATTGCAGGTCACCAGCGACTTCCTCTACCCGGTGGCGGTCGCGGTCTCGGCCATCACCACCTTACTGACGCCTTACCTGATCCGCGCGGCCGATCCGCTGTCCATTCGTCTGGGCAAGGTCGTCCCGCAGCGCCTGTCCAGGGTGCTGTCGTTGTACGGCGAGTGGCTGCGCAGCATTCAGCCGCAAGGTGAGGGCGCCATGCTGGCGGCGATGATCCGGCGCATTCTGTTGCAGGTTGGGGTGAACCTGGCGCTGGTGATCGCGATTTTCTTCAGTGGCGGTTACTTCGCCGTGCGCATCGGCGCGTGGCTCAGCGAATGGATCGGCGATGTGGGGCAACAGAAAGCGCTGATCTGGGGCGCCGCGCTGCTGCTGTCGCTGCCCTTCCTGATCGCGGCCTACCGCAAGCTCAAGGCGCTGTCGATGTTGCTGGCGGAGATGGGCGTCAAGCCGGAAATGGCCGGGCGCCACACCCAGCGCGTGCGGCGGGTCATCGCCGAGGTGATTCCATTGCTGTCGCTGCTGGTCATCTTCCTGCTGCTGTCGGCCTTGTCGGCCAGCATTCTGCCGACCAGCGAACTGCTGCTGATCATCGCGGTGGTGGCTGCGGTGGTGGTGGCGCTGCTCTGGCGCTGGTTCGTGCGCATGCATACGCGCATGCAGGTGGCATTGTTGGAAACCCTGGAGAACAGCCGCGACCACTCGCACTGATTGATCGCGGTGTCGCTTGTTCCGACGCGGCGAGGGTAAGGCCTTCGCCGTGTCAGACGCGGGTCACTCAGCAGGCTCAGCTTTCCAGCCAGACGTCTCGCGCCCAGTGCCACACCGATTCCCAGCTGTCTTCCCCAACGATCTCTTCGTCACCGTCCCACAGCACCACGGTGCCGTCTTCTTCGACGCAGTAGTAATTGTCGCCGTCCTGGCACAACGGAATCAGGTCACGCGGTACACCGGCGTCCCAGGCGTTGGCGGCGACGTCGGGCAGGTAGGTGTGCGATTGCGGGTCGGTGACGGTGACCGGTTCGAGAGACCCGTAGACCACGTCACTGACCGTGAGCAGGAACTCTTTGAAGACGAAGGGGATGTTGATGAACAGCTCTTCCTCGATCTCGACCAGTTGGTCTTCATCGGGAAGCTCGAGGGGGACCGGTACCGGCTCGTTGGCTTCACGGAGTTGTTCGATCACTTCTTCCACGTTTCACTTCCTCTGGCCTTGATGACAACGCTGCGGTTTATACCCTAGTAGTCCGCTATGGCAAAAGCAAAAACCCCGGAACAGGTCCGGGGTTTTTGTGCTGCAGGTCGGAATCAGCCGTTCTGGCGGATACCGGCCAGCATCCAGGGCTGGTTCTCGCCCTGTGCACGCTCCATGTGCCAGCTTTCGCTGAAGGCTTCGCCTTGATCGAAGCGAGAGTTCTTCGACACGCCACGGAAGGTTAGGGTCGCGACGGTCTTCTCGGCACGGTCTTCGACGCCGTCCAGTTGCACGTCGAGGTCGTCGATGTAGGTGGACTGGAAGCCATCACCTTGTTCGGCGCGCTCGCGCTTGAGGAACTCAAGCATCTGCGGGGTGACGAACTCGGCGATCTTGTCCATCTCGTTCGCGTCCCAGTGCTGCTGCAGGGTCTGGAAGTGGTTGCGCGCGGCAGCCAGGAAGTTCTGCTCGTTGAACCAGGCCGGGGCGTTGATCACCGGCGCGGCGACCGGTGCGGCCGAACCGCCGAAGATCGACTGGGCAGGCTGCTGCGCTTGAGTCTGTACTTCACGCTGGTATGGCGCGTGACCCGCAGCCTGTGGCTGCTGCTGACGGCGACGTGCGGCGATGAAGCGGAAGACCAGGAAGGCGATCAGGCCCATGATCAGGAAGTCGAAGATCTGCATGCCTTGGAAGCCATCGCCCATGAACATGGAGGCCAGCAGACCACCGGCAGCGATACCGGCCAATGGACCCAGCCAGCGCGAAGCACCGCTGGCAGCGGCCGGGGCGCGGCCCGGAGCGGTTGGCGTGGCGGCAGGCGTAGTGGGGGAGGCCTGGCGGGTCTGGTGCATGGGCGCTGCGCCCGAGCTCTTGCCACCGCCGAAGCGCTTGGCATTGGCGTCGAGGCTCAGCGTCAGGCCGACGCAGAGCGCCAGTGCGATGCTAAGAAAACGTTGCATAAGATGGGATTTCCCGTTTTGTGGATTGCACGCGCGTCATGGTGCACATGATCTGACAGACAAGGCCAGCGTAAGAATGTTTCGAGCTTTTGCCTGGCGGGCAGGGCGATGTTTGGAAGAGTCTGTAGGTAGAGTCTGGAAAGGTTATCTGAAAAAGGAATCTCGCTGAGATCCCTTTGCCCTCAGATCGCTTCCAGCTTGGCGTACCCCAGCATCAACCATTTGCTGCCTTCGTCGAAATTCACCTGCACCCGCGCCTGGGCGCCGGAACCTTCGAAGTTGAGGATCACGCCCTCGCCGAATACCGAGTGCTGAACCCGCTGCCCGAGGCTGAAGGCGGTCTGCGGGATTGCGGCATTGGCGAACAGGCTGCTGGCCTGGGTCTGAGCGCCGCCGAAGGGGCGACTGACCGAGTTGGACAGGCGCACCTCCTGAACCAGCCCGGCCGGAATTTCCCGAACGAAGCGTGACACCTTGTTGTACGTCTCACTGCCATACAGACGGCGCGTTTCGGCGTAGGACATGATCAACTGGCGCATGGCCCGCGTGATACCGACATACGCCAGCCTGCGCTCTTCTTCCAGACGTCCCGGCTCTTCCAGGCTCATCTTGTGCGGGAACAGCCCTTCTTCCAGGCCGACCAGGAACACATAGGGGAACTCAAGGCCTTTGGCACTGTGCAGGGTCATCAATTGCACGCTGTCTTCGTGCTCATCGGCCTGGGCATCGCCGGCTTCGAGCGACGCGTGGCCGAGGAAGGCGGACAGCGGCGACAGGTCACCGTCGTCTTCGCTGGTCTCGAAGTTGCGCGCGGCGCTGACCAGTTCCTCAAGGTTTTCCACCCGCGCCTGGCCCTTCTCGCCTTTCTCTTCCTGGTGATAGACGATCAGCCCGGATTGCTCGATCACGGTCTGGGTCATCGTGTGCAGCGGCATCTCGCTAACCTTGGCCGCGAGGTGCTCCATCAATTCGATGAAGCCGCCCAGCGCGCTTGCCGCGCGACCCTTGAGGGCTTTGGCGGCGAGCAACTGGCACATGGCATCCCACATCGACGACTGGCTGTGGCGAGCGTGCTCGCGGATGGCCTCGACGGTTTTTTCGCCGATACCGCGTGGCGGCACGTTGATGACCCGCTCCAGGGCTGCGTCGTTGCCGCGCCCTTCGAGCAGGCGCAGGTAGGCCATGGCGTTCTTGATCTCGGCGCGTTCGAAGAAGCGCTGGCCGCCATAGATGCGGTAGGGAATACGCTCGCGCAGCAGGGCCTCTTCGAGCACTCGCGACTGGGCGTTGGAGCGATAGAGGATGGCAATGTCATTGCGTGAGTTGCCGTCCTTGATCACGCGCTCGATGCTCTCGACCACGTAGCGTGCTTCGTCGTGCTCGTTGTAGGCCGCATACAGCGTGATGGGTTCGCCTTCGCCCAGGTCGGTCCACAGTTCCTTGCCCAGACGCCCGCTGTTATTGGCGATCAAGGCGTTGGCTGCTTTGAGGATGCCGCCGGTGGAGCGGTAGTTCTGCTCCAGGCGGATCAGCTCGGCATCGGGGAAGTCGGCGGTGTACTGATGGATGTTCTCGATCTTGGCCCCGCGCCAGCCATAGATGGACTGGTCGTCGTCACCCACCGCCATCAGGCTGTCGCCGCCTGCGGCCAACAGGCGCAACCAGGCGTACTGCACGGCGTTGGTGTCCTGAAACTCGTCCACCAGCACGTGACGGAAGCGGCGCTGATAGTGCTCCAGCAGGCCAGGGTGGTCGCGCCACAGGTCCAGGGCGCGCAGCAGCAGCTCGGAGAAATCGATGACACCGGCGCGTTCGCAGGCTTGTTCATAAGCCTCGTAGATGCCACGCATGGTGGCCAGGAACAGGTCGCCGCCTGGCTGGATGTGCTGCGGGCGCAGGCCTTCGTCCTTTTGCCCGTTGATGAACCACTGGGCCTGGCGAGCCGGCCAGCGTTGCTCGTCCAGACCCATTTCGCGGATCACGCGTTTGACCAGGCGCTGCTGGTCGTCGCTGTCGAGAATCTGGAAGTTCTGCGTCAGCCGCGCTTCCTGCCAATGGGCACGCAGCAGGCGGTGCGCCAGGCCGTGGAAGGTGCCGACCCACATACCGGCCGGGTTGATGCCCAGCAACTGCTCGATGCGGTGGCGCATCTCGGCCGCCGCCTTGTTGGTGAACGTCACCGACAGGATGGAGTGCGGCGAGGCCTGCTCGACCTGGATCAGCCAGGCGATGCGGTGCACCAGCACGCGGGTCTTGCCGGAGCCGGCGCCAGCCAGCACCAGCTGACGGCCACGCGCAGCGGCTACGGCCTGGCGCTGGGCATCGTTGAGGGAATTGAGCAGGAGGGAGAGGTCATCAGTGTGCATCCGGCCATTCTAGGGGCGCGCGGGGGCGGGGGCAAACGCGTTGCTGATAAATCTCGGGCATTGCGGCGGGCCGTTCATCGGCAAGGGGCAGCGGACAAAGGACAGGGCTGTTGTGAAAACATGACGTACAGCAGTTTGGCCAACGGGCGGTGTTGTGTATTCTCCGTGACCGTTAGCGGCTGACCACTACAAGAACACTGCCATATGACCCAGAATTGCATGGTGATCGACGCATTACCCGACACGACGAAGCGCGTTCGCAGGCAATTCGCAACCGAGCTCTCCATCGAGCGCACCCGCCTGCTGTATCAAGGCTCCTTGCTACCCACTCTGCTCATGTTGCTCAACGGCCTGCTGTGTGCCTGGCTGCTATGGAGTCCGGCCCGCTACCTGCTGGTGTGTGTGTGGACGCTCTGGCTCCTGGCGTTGGTGGGCCTGCGCGTGATTCAGGTGGCGGCCTTCGAGGCGGCGCCTGCGCCACGGCAGGCGCAACCGAGTTGGTGGCGACTGTTTCTCGGCGGGTCTGCCTTCAGTGGGCTGACTCTGGCCTGTGCCGCGCTCGCCTTGGTGCCGGTGGACAGCTTCGTCCAGCAGGCCTGGGTGTTCGGCTTGCTGGGCGCTGCGGCGCTGTCGGCCAGCGTCGCCTATGCGGTGAGTCTGCCCGCCTTTCTCAGTTTCGTGCTGCCGGGGCTGCTGCCGCCGATCGGCTTTCTCTTCATCTACGAGGATGGCGCGCAGCGCGGCTGGGGTTGGCTGGGTCTGATTCTCTTGGGCGCGCTGTTCGTGGTGGCTTGGCAGATCAATCGCCTGATCGAGAACGGTCTGTTGCGACGCTTCCAGAACCAGGCGTTGATCGAACATCTGCAGCAGGCACAGCGCCAGGGCGAGCGGTTGAATCTGGCGCTGAGTGAGGAGGTCAAGCAGCGCCGTCAGGTCGAAACGCAGCTACGTCATGCCCAGCACTGCCTGGAGCAGCGGGTGAGCGAACGTGGCCGTGAGCTGGACCTCGCGCATCAGGCACTGGGCGCCAGCGCGCAACGCCTGGCTGTGCATGAAGAGCAGCAACGCCTGGCCGCCACGGTGTTCGAGGCCGCCAGCGAGGGCATCGCCATCCTCGACGCACACTTCCAGGTGCTGGCGGTGAACCAGCCCTATTGCACACTCACCGGCCACGCTCGCGAAGAGTTGCTGTCGCGCAACCTGTTGCAACTGCCGAGCAGCCGCGACGCGCAGCGTCACAGCGAGTCGATCCGCGAAGCGTTGCAACAGCAAGGCCGTTGGCAGGGTGAACTGGTCGAGGCACGCAGCAACGGTGAGTTGTACCCGCAGTGGTTGCAGCTCAACGGCGTGCACGACGGCAACGGCAGGCTCAGCAATATCGTTGCGTTCTGCACCGACCTGTCGACGCGCCGTCAGTCGGAGGAGCGTTTGCGTCATCTGGCTCATTACGATGAACTCACTGGCCTGGCCAACCGCATGCTGTTCCGTCTGCGCCTGGATCAGGCACGCCAGCGGGTTCGGCTCAACGGCCGCACCTTGGCCCTGCTGCACGTGGACCTGGACCGCTTCAAGCTGCTCAATGAAAGCCTAGGTCAGGCGCTGGCCGACCAATTGCTCAGGCAGATGGCGCGACGTCTGGCCAACGCAGTACCCGAGGCCGATACGGTGGCGCGTATATCGGGTGACGAATTCGTGGTGCTGTTCGATGGCTACAGCCATTTGTCGAGCCTGGTCCGGGTCACCACGCGCCTGCTCGACAAGCTGCGTGTCCCGCAGCAGTTGGGTGACCACGAAGTGGTGGTCAGTGCCTCGGTGGGGATCAGCCTGCTGACGGATCCTTCCTGCGACCTTGAGACGCTGCTCAACCAGGCTGACATGGCCAAGCAACACGCCAAGCACTTGGGCGGTGATTGTTTCCAGTTCTACACCGAGAGCCTGCGCGCCAGCACGCTGGAGCGCCTGCAACTGGAGAACCACTTGCGCAAGGCCTTGGTCGAGAACCAATTGCGGGTGTTCTACCAACCCAAGATGTGCCTGCGCAGTGGCCGTCTGAATGCGGCCGAAGCCCTGGTACGTTGGCAGCATCCGCAGTGGGGCATGGTGCCGCCCAGCGAGTTCATCGGGCTGGCGGAAGAAACCGGGCTGATCGCGCCGATGGGCGAATTCGTCCTGCGTCAGGCGTGCTGGCAAGCGTGCGAATGGTTGCGCCAGGGTCGAGACATCCGGGTCTCGGTGAACCTGTCGGTGTACCAGTTGCGCCAGGGCAAGGTGGTCAGTCTGGTCCGTCAGGTGCTGGAAGAGACCGGGTTGGCGCCGCATCTACTGGAACTGGAACTCACCGAAAGCCAGTTGCTCGACAACGTCGAGCACATCATTGCCACGTTCGAACAATTGCATGCGCTAGGGGTGAAGCTGGCGATCGATGACTTCGGCACGGGCTATTCGTCGCTGAGCTACCTGAAGCGCTTCCCGGTGGATTACGTGAAGATCGACCAGGCGTTCATCCGCGGCCTGCATGAGGGCAATCAGGATGCTGCGATCATCCGGGCAATCATCGGCATGGCCAAGAGCCTGGGTCTGGAAGTGGTGGCCGAGGGCGTGGAAACCCCGGAGCAATTGTCGTTCCTGCGTGAGCAGGGTTGCGACGAAGTCCAGGGTTACTTGATCAGTCGTCCATTGGAGGCCGAGGCTTTCGAGAAATTGCTGCAGCAATAACCGTCGGCGAGTCGTTCCCGCAATGGGTCGGCCGCGTCAGTGCTGCGCGTTCACGCGCAAGGTTTCGATTGCCTTACCGTCGTGGAGGACGACGACCAGGCGTACCGGGTAGCCGAAGTCTTTTTCGAACACCACCGGTTTGTCAGTCATCACCGCGAGGTGAATCCCGTCCTCCTGCTCCAGGACCAGATCCAGATTCAAGTTGGATGACTTGTCCTGAATGCGCGATGGCACCAGCAGCGGGGTGACCCCAGGGTTGGCCACGGTGACTGTGGCTTCAACGCGCAGCAATGTGTCGGTTTGCGTTGCAGTCCAATGCTTCGATTCGGTCATGAGGTTTTTTCCTGCGATAGGCGTTACGCGGAATGCGTCGCTTCAACGAACGATGCGTCTTGGCAGACCGCGATTGCAGGACGAAAGGTTTCAGTCATGCCACTGCCTTCCCTGGTTCGCCAGCAGGCTGTTGGCCTGCTCCGGCCCATTGCTGCCGGCCGGGTAAGGGCGGGGCGCCTGGAAGTGCGCTTCCCAGCCCTTGAGGATCGGGTCGATCCAGGCCCAGGCCGCTTCCACCTCGTCGCGGCGCATGAACAGGGTGGAATCGCCCTCCAGGATATCCAGCAGCAGGCGCTCATAGGCGTCCCAGCGACGGGTGTGGCCGAACGCCTGGGCCAGGTTCAGGTCCAGGTCGACCGGGGCCAGGTGCATGCCCTTGCCAGGCCGTTTGGTCATCATGCGCAGGCTGATGCGCTCTTCGGGTTGCAGCCGGATCAGCAACTGGTTGACCTGTTCACTGGCGAACAGCGCGTGGGGCACCGGCTTGAACTGGATGACGATCTGCGATGAACGCCGCGCCATGCGCTTGCCGGTACGCAGGTAGAACGGCACCCCGGCCCAGCGCCAGTTCTCGATGTGCGCCTGGACGGCGACGAAGGTTTCGGTGTCGCTGTCGTGGTCCACGTCTTTTTCGAAGTAGTAGGCCGGCACCTCCTGACCGCCGATTCGACCGGCGCTGTACTGCCCGCGTACGGTCTGGTCCTGCACGTCCTGGTCGCCGAGTGGACGCAGGGCGCGCAGGATCTTCACCTTCTCGTCGCGCACGGCCTCGGCCTCGAACTGCGCCGGAGGCTCCATGGCCACCAGGCACAGCAACTGCAACAGGTGGTTCTGCAGCATGTCGCGGGTGGCGCCGGCGCGATCGTAGTAGGCACCGCGATTCTCCACGCCGAGGGTTTCGCACACGCTGATCTGCACATGATCGACCTGCGCGTTGCGCCACACCGGCTCCAGCAGGGCGTTGGCGAAACGCAGGGCCATGAGGTTCTGCACGGTTTCCTTGCCCAGGTAGTGATCGATGCGAAACACCTGGGATTCCTCGAATACAGCACCGATGGCGTGATTGATCGCTTGGGCCGACGCCAGCGAATGGCCGATGGGCTTTTCCAGCACGATGCGCGCTTCCGGGTCGGCCAGGCCTGCCAGGCGCAGGTGGCCGGCGATCGAGGCAAACAGACTGGGCGCGGTGGCCAGGTAGAAGATTCGCGTGAGGCCACCCGGTTCGCCAAGATAGCGGGCCAGGCGGACGAAGTCGGCGCCTTGGGCGGCGTCCATGGCGAAGTAGTCCAGGCGCGCGCAGAAGCGTCGCCACAGTTCGTCGTCGAAGTCGGCAGGGGCGATCTGCGCCCGGCCATGACGCTCGACCCGCTTGAGGTAGTCGCGACGCGACAGTGGCTGGCGGGCCAGGGCGATGATGCGTACGGCATTGTGCAGGCGGTTCTGGCGATACAACTGATAGAGCGCCGGCAGCAGCTTGCGCAGGGCCAGATCGCCAGTACCGCCGAAAACCAAGATGTCGCAGGGAATACTCAAGCCACCACGCTCCCACGTTCGTTTAGCTGGGCGGTCCGCCGGTCATGTAGTATAACTACAAGATAGCTACATCCCCGGCCAGCCGATCATAACCGAGTCAAGCCTGTGAATCTGTTGCAACACATCGCCCAATCGCGCCATCTGCTGCGCAAATCGGAACTGAAAGTGGCCGACCATGTGCTGCTCGATCCGGCTGCCGTCATGCACAGCTCAATGGCCGATCTGGCGCATAACGTCGGGATCAGCGAGCCGACCATCGTGCGTTTCTGCCGGGCCATCGGCTGCTCCGGGTTCCAGGATCTCAAGCTCAAGCTGGCGCAGAGCCTGGCGGCGGGCGCCAGCTTCGGACAGTTCGCCATCCATGAAGACGACTCGGTGGCCGACTACAGCCTGAAGATCTTCGACACTACGCTGCACACGCTGATGGAGGTGCGCGAGCACCTCGACCCGCAGGCCCTGCAGCAGGCGGTCAGCGCCATGGCCCAAGCTCAGCGCGTGGAGTTCTACGGTTTCGGTGCCTCAGGCGCAGTGGCCGCCGACGCCCAGCACAAGTTCTTCCGCTTGTTGCTCAGTGCGGCGGCCTATTCGGACCCGCACATGCAGGCCATGTCCGCGGTCACGCTCAAGCCGGGCGATGTGGCGGTGTGCATCTCCCAGTCGGGGCGCTCCAAGGACCTGCTGATCACCGCGAATCTGGTGCGCGAAAGCGGCGCCAACCTCATCACCCTGTGCCCCAGCCAAACCCCATTGGCGGAACTCTCGACCGTCAACCTGGCCATCGATGTGCACGAAGACACCGAAATCTACACCCCGCTGACGTCACGCATCGCCCACCTGGTGGTGATCGACGTGCTGGCGATGGGCGTGGCCATGGCGCGTGGCCCGAGCCTGGTGAATCACCTCAAGAGCGTCAAGCGCAGCTTGCGCAGCCTGCGGCTTTCGCCCAAGTCGATCAAGGCGACCGACGACTGAGCGCGCTTGCGTGCTAGCGACCCGCAAAATTCATCGGCCTGTCACCAATCGGTAAAGCGCGCTCGCCACCCTGAAGCTCCCGCATCCGATCTGGGAGACAGGCAATGGCAAACGATCACTTCGGTTCGTACCAACCCAACGCCAAGGCTCGCAAGCAGGCTGAAAAGGATCAGCGTCGCATGGAATATCGCCGTGCGATCGAAAGCTATTGCGACCAGCGTCAATTGCTTCGTGAAATCGCCGATTACCCCGAATTGCAAGACATCACGGTGTGGCAAGTGGTGCCGGCAGCTTCCCAGAAAATCGCTCCACCAGCCCACTGATCGTCGCCCGTTCGCTGCGAATGAACGCCAGGAAGGCCAAGGCAACCGGCGACTGTCGCTTGGCCTTGGCCTGTACCACGCACCAACTGCGAAACAGCGGCAGTTCTTCCACCGGCAGCTCGCGCAGCAGGCCGGTGGCCAACTCCATGTTCACCGCGTGTCGCGTCAGCAGGGCGATGCCCAGACCGGCGATCACGCTCTCTCGCTGAGCCTCGGCAGACGCCACTTCGAGGGTCTGGGTAAAGTGCACGCGCTTGTCCTTGAAGTATTCCTCGCAGGCTTTGCGCGTGCCTGAACCCTGTTCGCGGACCAGCAGCGTGTGAGGTTCCAGATCTTGCAAGCGCAGGCGCTCGGGCTGTGACAGCGGATGATCCGGCGGCGCTACGGCGATGATCGGGTTGTTGAGGAAGGGCAGGAACTCCAGGCCCATGTCCTGGGGCACCATCGACATGATGATCAGATCGTCGCGGTTGTCCGACAGCCGCCGAATCGCCTGGGCGCGATTGACCACCGTCAGCGTGAGGTTGACCTCAGGATGGCGTCGCTTGAACGCCGCGAACAGATGAGGCACGAAGTGCTTGGCGCTGGATTCGATCGCCAGCTTCAACTGCCCTTGCAGTGAGCCCTGCATATCCGACAGCTGCATGTCGAAGTTCTCCAGCCGGCCGAAGATGTCCCGGCTGGCCCGTTGCAGTGCCTCGGCCGCTTCGGTCAGGTACAACTTCTTGCCCACATACTCGAACAGCGGCTGACCCACCAGCTCCTCAAGCTGACGGATTTGCAGGCTGACGGCCGGTTGCGTGAGCGACATTTCTTCGGCCGCGCGGCTGTAGGAGCGCAGGTCGCACACCTCATTGAAAATCTGCAGTTGACGCAACGTCATACGCATCAATGACTTACGCATTTATCCGAACACCCCGGCAATACCCTGTTACCGAACTATAAGCTTTTGCTAATACTGCCCCTAACAAATATTGATTTTTGTTTATCGATCAGCGGCGCTAGCTTTGAACGTGCGACTGGCCAGCAGCGTCTGGTCACGCGCCGACCGGTGTATCCGGATCGTCTGTTCGAACGGCTTTGGGAAGACTCCAGTGATAAAAAAAATCCTGATCGCCAACCGGGGTGAAATCGCAGTCCGCATCGTGCGTGCCTGCGCCGAGATGGGCATCCGCTCCGTCGCGATCTTTTCCGATGCCGACCGGCATGCCTTGCACGTCAAGCGCGCCGACGAGGCCTACAGCATCGGTGCCGAGCCGCTGGCCGGTTACCTGAACCCGCGCAAGCTGGTGAACCTGGCTGTGGAAACCGGTTGCGACGCCCTGCATCCGGGCTACGGCTTCCTGTCGGAAAACGCTGAACTTGCGGAAATCTGCGCCGAGCGTGGGATCAAGTTCATCGGTCCGGCCGCCGAGGTCATCCGCCGCATGGGCGACAAGACCGAAGCACGGCGCACCATGATCCAGGCCGGGGTGCCCGTCACGCCTGGCACCGAAGGCAACGTGGCCGATATCCACGAGGCCCTGCGCGAAGGCGACCGCATCGGTTACCCGGTGATGCTCAAGGCCACTTCCGGTGGCGGCGGGCGCGGTATTCGCCGCTGCAACAGCCGCGAGGAACTGGAACAGAACTTCCCACGGGTGATTTCCGAGGCGACCAAGGCCTTCGGCTCGGCCGAGGTGTTCCTGGAAAAGTGCATCGTCAATCCCAAGCACATCGAGGCGCAGATCCTCGGCGACAGCTTCGGCAACGTGGTGCACCTGTTCGAACGCGACTGCTCGATCCAGCGCCGCAACCAGAAGCTCATCGAGATCGCCCCGAGCCCGCAGCTCACCCCTGAGCAGCGCGCCTACATCGGCGACCTGGCGGTGCGCGCCGCCAAGGCGGTGAATTACGAGAACGCTGGCACCGTGGAGTTTCTGCTCGCCGAGGGCGAGGTGTACTTCATGGAGATGAACACGCGGGTGCAGGTAGAGCACACCATCACCGAGGAAATCACCGGTATCGACATTGTCCGCGAGCAGATCCGCATTGCCTCGGGCGAGCCGTTGTCGGTCAAGCAAGAAGACATCGTGCACCGCGGCTTTGCGCTGCAGTTTCGCATCAATGCCGAAGACCCGAAGAACAACTTCCTGCCCAGCTTCGGCAAGATCACCCGTTACTACGCCCCCGGCGGCCCGGGCGTGCGTACCGATACGGCGATCTATACCGGCTACACCATTCCGCCGTTCTACGACTCGATGTGCCTGAAGCTGGTGGTCTGGGCGCTGACCTGGGAAGAGGCCATGGATCGCGGGTTGCGGGCTTTGGACGACATGCGCGTGCAGGGCGTCAAGACCACCGCCGCGTACTACCAGGAAATCTTGCGCAACCCGGAATTCCGTAGCGGCCAGTTCAATACCAGCTTCGTCGAAAGCCACCCTGAACTGACCAACTACTCGATCAAGCGCAAACCCGAAGAACTGGCTCTGGCCATCGCCGCCGCCATCGCTGCCCACGCCGGCATCTGAATCCAGTGGCAAGCTGCGAGCGGCAAGCTGTAAGTAGAAGCGGATCGGCTTTTCTTGCGGCTTACCGCAACACGCTTGCCGCTAAAAGGAGATAACAATGTCCAAGAAAATCCATGTAACCGACACGATCCTGCGTGATGCCCACCAGTCTCTGCTGGCCACGCGCATGCGCACCGAAGACATGCTGCCGATCTGCGACAAGCTCGACAAAGTAGGCTACTGGTCGTTGGAAGTCTGGGGTGGCGCCACCTTCGACGCCTGTGTGCGCTTCCTCAAGGAAGACCCGTGGGAGCGCCTGCGCCAGTTGCGCGCAGCCCTGCCCAATACGCGCTTGCAGATGCTGCTGCGCGGGCAGAACCTGCTGGGCTATCGCCACTACAGCGACGACGTGGTCAAGGCGTTCGTGGCCAAGGCGGCAGTCAACGGCATCGACGTCTTCCGTATTTTCGATGCCATGAACGACGTGCGTAACCTGCGCGTGGCCATCGAAGCGGTAAAGGCGGCTGGCAAGCACGCGCAAGGCACCATCGCCTACACCACCAGCCCGGTGCACACCATCGACGCCTTCGTGAAGCAGGCCCAGCAGATGGAAGCCATGGGGTGCGACTCGGTGGCGATCAAGGACATGGCCGGCCTGCTGACCCCATTCGCGACCGGCGAACTGGTCAAGGCCCTGAAGGCCGAGCAGTCGCTGCCGGTGTTCATCCACTCCCACGACACCGCCGGCCTGGCCGCCATGTGTCAGCTCAAGGCCGTGGAAAACGGCGCGGACCACATTGACACGGCCATCTCCAGCTTCGCCTGGGGCACCAGCCATCCCGGCACCGAATCGATGGTCGCAGCGCTCAAGGGCAGCGAGTTCGACACCGGCCTGGATCTGGAACTGTTGCAGGAAATTGGCCTGTACTTCTATGCCGTGCGCAAGAAGTACCACCAGTTCGAGAGCGAGTTCACCGCCGTGGACACCCGCGTGCAGGTCAATCAGGTACCGGGCGGGATGATTTCCAACCTGGCCAACCAGCTCAAGGAGCAGGGCGCGCTCAACCGCATGAACGAAGTGCTGGCGGAAATCCCACGGGTGCGCGAAGACCTCGGCTTCCCACCACTGGTCACGCCGACCTCGCAGATCGTCGGCACTCAGGCGTTCTTCAACGTGCTCGCCGGCGAGCGCTACAAGACCATCACCAACGAAGTGAAGCTGTACCTGCAGGGCGGCTACGGCAAGGCCCCAGGTGTGGTCGATGAGCAACTGCGGCGCCAGGCGATTGGCAGCGAAGACGTGATCGATGTGCGTCCGGCCGACCTGCTCAAGCCTGAAATGGCCAAGCTGCGCGCCGAGATCGGCAATCTGGCGCACAGCGAAGAGGACGTGCTGACCTTCGCCATGTTCCCGGACATCGGTCGCAAGTTCCTCGAGGAACGCCAAGCCGGCACGCTCAAGCCCGAAGTGCTGCTGCCGATTCCCGAAGCCGGCGCCGCCGCCTCGGTGGGCGGTGAGGGTGTGCCGACCGAGTTCGTCATCGACGTGCACGGCGAGACCTACCGCGTGGACATCACCGGTGTCGGGGTCAAGGCCGAAGGCAAGCGCCATTTCTATCTGTCGATCGATGGTATGCCGGAAGAAGTGGTGTTCGAACCGCTCAACGACTTCGTCAGCGGCGGCAGCAGCAAGCGCAAGCAGGCCAGCGCGCCGGGCCATGTCAGCACCACCATGCCGGGCAACATCGTCGATGTGCTGGTCAAGGAGGGCGATGTGGTCAAGGCCGGGCAGGCGGTACTGATCACCGAGGCCATGAAGATGGAGACCGAAGTGCAGGCGGCCATCGCCGGTAAGGTCGTGGCCATCCATGTCGCCAAAGGCGACCGGGTCACGCCGGGTGAGATCCTGATCGAAATCGAGGGCTGATACGCAGCGCTCGAGAGTGAAGCGGTTACCTCATGGGGAGCGAAGGCTCCCCTTTTTTTGCGGTGCGTTTTAGTGCAGATGGAAACGCAGGATGAGGTATAGATGCACTAAAATGCAGATCTGAAGTGGTGATCGCTTGGAATCTGCACTATCTTGCAGTTGTGCACGGTTTTTTGATTTACAAGATGCATTAAATTGCAGGTGATTGATGGATAGACTCACGCTCCAACTACACGATCAGGGCAAATGGCACGATGCGCTCACGCTTGTTTTTGCCAATCCCGAAAAGAGCCTTTCCGGTCCCTGCGAGTTTGGCTATGCATCAAGCTATGTGAAAACCAGTCTGGAGGCCTACGACAGCGTGTTCTGCCAGGCAGTCAGTGCCAATCTGCCAGTAGATTTTGGCTCGCACCGTCTGCCGCATGCACCTGCTTTTGTTTATGACATAGCACCCGCTGGTGCGGCCAAGCGCTTCCTGCTAAAGCATGTCGGCCGCGAAAGACCGCCTGGCATGGGTGAAGATCTTTTTCTTCTTGGCCGATCCACCCCGGCACCCATAGGCAACTTGCGCATCAAGGAGTCTGTTGAGTTTGTGGAGCGCGCAGCCCCCCTCGGATTCGACCGTCAGGACATCGTCGACCGAGATCAGCACTTTCTGGAGTACGCCTACGAACAAGGCGCGGCCATTGGTGGCGCGACAGGGGCCGGGGGGGAAGCGCCAAAGCTTTTGATGACTGAAGGAAGAGATGGGCAACTGTATCCGGACGCGGTATTGGCGGATGAGCATGCCTGCCGACACTGGTTCATCAAATTCGCCAGGAATCAGGCGCTGGCTGATGATCAGGAAATCCTGCGGGCCGAGTGTCTCTATTACAAGGCACTGCGGCAGCTTGGTATCGAGACGGTAGCCAGTGAGCACTTGATGCTGGAAGAGGGCCGCAAGCCCAGCCTCTGGATGGAGCGTTTCGACCGTCGGGTATGTACCGAAGGGGTGCAGCGCTTTGCTGTGGAGTCGATGTATTCGCTATGTGGTGTCACAGAGCCCGGCAGCCGCATGGGGCATCTGGAGGTGATCGAAGCGCTCGTGCGATCGTGGGGGGCGGCGGGGCAGGAAAAGGAGGTGCCGGATCTGATTGCGGACTACCTGCGCCGTGACTTGATCAACAAAATGCTGGGCAATGCTGATAACCACGGACGCAATACAGCCATCATTCGTACCCGCGACCAAATACGTCTCGCACCGATTTACGATCTGGCGCCGATGGTGATGGATCAGGAAGGGATCACTCGAACGACGAAATGGCCTGTCGAGATCGAGCGCGGGGGAGACGTCGACTGGCTGGCCGCCTGTGCCGAACTGGCTAAATACATCGATCCCGACGACGCCTACCAGCGGTTGCGTCAGGACGCACGGCAGTTGGCCGCCTTGCCGGATATTCTCGCCAGCCTGGGACTCTCCGATGCTGTGATGAATCATCCGTCAATTGCGCTGGGTAAGCTTGAGCGTCGACTGGTGCAGTGGGGGTTGGCATGACGGTGTCCATCGATGCTCGTGGTCTGATGATCGACGGCGTTCGCGAGGGCATCGCCGACGGCAGCCTGGAATTGGGCGCTGCCGTGCGGCGGTTGCGTCTGGAGGTGGCGAAGATGCAACAGGCGCAGTTCGCGCGCATCTGCAAGATTTCTGTGCGCACGCTCATTCAGATCGAGCAGGGCGACGGCAACCCTACGCTCAAGTCCCTGAACGCGGTCTTCAAACCGTTCGGTTTGCAGATGGGTCTGGTCAGGCGCGCAAGCCTGATCAGGTAGCGCTGCCAGCGCCGTCGCTTGCCCGTCGGCAGTCTTCCAGCGTTCGCACCTGACCTTCCGGCCGCTGGTTTTCGGCCGCCAACCAGCGCTCGAAACCGGCTGCCACCTGCGGCCATTGCTCGTCGGTGATCGCATACCACGCCGTATCGCGGTTGCGGCCCTTCACCACCATGTGTTGCCGGAACACCCCCTCGAAGACGAAACCGAAGCGCTGCGCGGCGCGCTTGGAGCGGGCGTTGGCGTCGTTGCACTTCCATTCCAGCCGGCGATTGCCCAGTTCGAATCCAAGCTTGCCCAGCAGGTACACCGCTTCGGTGCCCTTGGGCGTGCGCTGCATCGCGGCGCCGAAGGCGATGTGGCCGAGTTCGAAGCGACCGTGGTCGGGCACCATCGACATGTAGCTGAGCAGGCCTTGGGCCTGATCACTGTTTTTGTCGATCACGCTGTAGAACAGCGGATCTGCGCTGGCGGCATGGCCGTGCAGCCAGCGGTCGAAGGCGGCGCGCTCGGTGAAGGGGCCATAGGGCAGATAGTCCCACAGAGCGGGGTCGGCGTCCGGACCTTGCAGGACTTCCCAGAGGTCGTCGCCGTGGCGCGCCGGGTCGAGTTTTTCCAGGCGGATGAAGCGCCCCTCCAGGGGCGCAGCATCGGGAATCCCGGCAGGTGTCCAGTTCAGTGCGTCAGTCATGGCGCTTACAACCCTTTGCGGAATTGGATGAAGCCTGGCCGTTCGGCCACCTGTTGGTAAAGGCCGATGGCTGTGGCGTTGGTTTCGTGGGTCAGCCAGTGCACCTTGATGCAGCCGGCGGCCTTGGCCGTGGCACAGACATGCTCGATCAACTGACGACCGATGCCCAGGCCGCGCTGCTGTGGGTCGACGTACAGATCCTGCAAGTAGCAGGCGTTCTCGATGCTCCAGTTGGAACGATGGTAGATGAAGTTGACCATGCCCACCGCCTTGCCATCGACCCAGGCCAGTGTCGAATGGGTGGGTTCGCTGGGGTCGAGCAGCCGCTGCCAGCTGTTGGCGCTGACCTCCTCGGCCAGGGTGGTTTCGTAGAAGCGCAGGTAGGCCTGCCACAGCGGCAGCCAGGCGGCGTGATCTTCGGCGCGCACAGGGCGCAGCGTGACGGTGGACATGGGCATTCTCCTTTAGAGCGAGCGCATATGCGCGGCAAGTGATTGGTCGAGTGGGTCGCGGCTGTCGGCCAAGCCAGCGTGAACGCCCTGGATGTCCGCCGCGCTGCGGTTCTGGCTGAGCTTGCGCGCGCCCTGTAGGCGGGCGATCGGCAGACGGATACCGACGATGGCGCGCAGCATGCCGTCGATGTAGTCGGCTGGCGCATCGGCCACCGCCCAGGGCTCGCTGCGGCCGTGCTCGTGCAGGTCGGTCAGGCGGCTGACGATCTGCAGCAGCGACTCGGCGTCGTGCATGACAACGACCGGACCGTAGGCATGCACCGCGACGTAGTTCCAGGTCGGCACCACCTTGGGATCGTGGTGCTTGCTCGGGTAATAGCTGGGGCTGACGTAGGCATCCGCACCTGCAAACACCAGCAGCGCCTCGCCGCCGCGCTGCAGGTCCTGCCACTGGCGATTGGCCCGCGCCAGGTGGCCGTAGACCGTGCCGAACTCGCCCTCATCGGTGTCCAGCAGTACCGGCAGGTGAGTGGCCAGCAGGCCGTGGTCGCCGTGGCTGATCAAGGTGGCGAGGCGGGCGCTCTGCATGTGCTGGTGCAGACGCTGAAGGTCGTGATCCTGGAAGGGTTTGGCGATGTGCATGATGAAAGTCCTTGTTCGATGGGGACCATCCTAGGCAGGCTATTGGTCTGGTGTAAGAGCCATTGAAGTCTATTTTCATAGGTCCAATTTCATGACTGAGCGCGCACTCGTATCGTCTTTCGACCCAGCCGGAATCGTCTTGGACCGGCGCCGCGGGCTCAGCCAGCAGCTGTATCAGGCGCTGCGCGCAAGGGTGCTGGATGGCCGCCTGAGCAGTGGTACGCGCCTGCCGGCCACCCGTGACCTGGCGTCGATGCTGGCGCTGTCGCGCAACAGCGTGGTGCGTGCCTACGATCAGCTGTATGCCGAAGGCTTCATTGAAAGCCGGGTCGGCGATGGCACGTATGTGAGTCGGCTGGAAAAACTGTCCACACAGTTATCAACAAGGTTATCCCAGGGGTTATCAACAGGTTTATCCACATTTTCGTCTTCTGATACTGAGCATTTATCCAGCTCGACGCGTTCCAGTGCGCCGCTCGAGCGCCTTGCCAGCCATCATCTTTCACTGCCTCGAACCGATGCGCCGCGGGCATTTCGACTGGGCATGCCGGCAGTCGACCTGTTTCCGTTCGAGGTCTGGGCCAAGCTACAGGCGGGTTTCTGGCGAAATCCCGATCCCGCTGTGCTCGGCTATGGTGATCCGGCGGGCGAGCCACTGCTGCGCGAACTGATCGCCGCCTACATGCGTCGCTCGCGTGGGCTGTCGTGCACGGCTGAACAAATTGTGATCACCAGTGGTGCGCAGCAGGCCATCAGCCTTTGTGCACAGCTGCTGTTGCAGCCGGGCGATGCGGTGGCTGTGGAAAACCCAGGCTATCGTGCGGCTCGGCATGCGTTCGCCCTGGCCGGTGCTTCGCTGCGCGGCGTGCCGGTGGACGAGCAGGGGCTGGAATGCGAGCGGTTGGCGGATTGGCCTGATTGTCGATTGGTCTATGTGACGCCCGCGCACCAGTACCCGACCGGCGTCACCCTGAGCCTGGCGCGGCGCCTGGCGTTGCTGGCCTGGGCCGAGCGCCATGACGGCTGGATCGTCGAGGACGACTACGACGGCGAGTACCGCTACAGCGGCGCGCCGTTGGCCCCGCTGGCGGCGCTGGACAGGCAGCAGCGGGTGATCTACGTCGGCACCTTCGGCAAGATCGCCTTTCCGGCCATGCGCTTGGGCTACCTGGTACTGCCGCCGCGACTGGTCGAGCCGTTCAGCCAGGCACGCGCGCTGGCAGTGCGACACTCCGAGGTCGGTACTCAATGTGTGATGGCGCAATTCATGGCTCAAGGACACTTTCAGCGTCACATCCGCCGCATGCGCCGGGCGGCCCTGGCCCGTCGCGACGTGCTCAAGGCGGGCTGGCCCAAGGATGTTTCGGGGTTGGGCACCATGCCGGAAGTGGCGGCAGGCCTGCATGTGAAGGTGGATGTGGATAACGTTGCCCGGGAAACGCAATTGGTGGCGCAGGCCGAGGCGGTGGGGGTGGAAGTGCAGGCGCTTAGCCCGTATTGGCTTGAGAACGGCGAAGCGCCTGTGGATAAGTGCGCGGGTCTGGTGCTGGGTTTCGCCGCGGTTCCCGAGCCGGAGATCGCCGAGGCCTTGCTGCGGTTACGCAAGGCCTGGCGCTAACCACCGGCAGAGGTACGACTCAGGTTCCCGACTTGATCCGCGTCCAGGCGCGGGTGCGTGCCCGCTCTGCCTCTCGGCTCAGCGGCTTGAGGGTGTACAGCTTGGTCATCGCCTCGGCCGTTGGGTACAGGTTCGGGTTGTTGCGAATGTCCGGGCTGACCTTGTCGGTAGCGTCCTTGTTCGGGTTCGGGTAACCGACGAAGTCGCTGATCGGCGCGATCACCTCAGGCCGCAGCAGGTAGTTGATGAAGGTGTGGGCATCTTCCGGGTTTGCCGCGTTCTTCGGAATCGCCAGCATGTCGAACCAGATCGGCGCGCCTTCCTTGGGCAGGCGCATGTCCACCACCACGCCGTTCTTGGCTTCGCGAGCGCGGTTGGCCGCCTGGGAGAAGCTGCCGGAGTAACCCACGGCCACGCAGATATCGCCATTGGCGATGTCGGCCATGTACTTGGATGAGTGGAAGTAGGTGACATACGGACGAATCTTCAGCAGCAGCGCCTCGGCCTTCTTGTAATCGGCCGGATTATCGCTGTTGGGCGGCAGGCCCAGGTACTGCAGCGCCAGCGGCAGGATCTCCGAGGGGGAATCGAGCAACGCCACGCCGCATTGCTTGAGCTTGGCGATGTTTTCTTCCTTGAAGATCAGGTCCCAGCTGTCCACAGGCGCGTTGTCGCCGAGCGCAGCCTTGACCTTGGCTGGGTTGAAGCCGATCAGGATGGTGCCGTACATGTAAGGGACCGCGAAGCGGTTGCCGGGATCGTTGGCCTCGATCAGCTTCATCAGCGCCGGGTCCAGGTGCTGCCAGTTCGGCAGCTTGCTGCGGTCCAGCGGCTGGAACACCCCGGCTTCGATCTGCTTGGCGAGGAACACATTGGACGGCACCACCACGTCATACCCGGAGTTGCCGGTCAGCAGCTTGGCTTCCAGTGCTTCGTTGGTGTCGAAAATGTCGTAGATCAGCTTGACCTGGGCATCCTTCTGGAAGTCCACCAGGGTCTGCGGGGTGATGTAGTCGAACCAGTTGTACACGCGCAGGGTGCGCTGTTCGGCATGGGCCGCAGCGCCGCCGGCCAGCAGGCCGACAGCGATGAGTGGGGCAAGCAGACGCTTGAATGGACGCATGATCAGGCTCCTGTCTGGACGCGCTGGAAACCTTCCAGCACGTTGACCGCGTTGATACCGATTTCCTCGACGGCGTAGCCACCTTCCATCACGAACAGCGTCGGCTTGCCGAGCCGAGCGATGCGCTCGCCCATGGCCAGGTAGTCCGGGCTGTCCAGCTTGAACTGGGAGATCGGGTCGTCCTTGAAGGTGTCCACGCCCAGCGACACCACGATCACCTCGGCGTCGAAAGCGGCGATGCGCTGGCAGGCGTCTTCCAGTGCCGCGCTCCAGGCCGCCCAGTCGCTGCCCGCTGGCAAGGGATAGTTGACGTTACAGCCCTCGCCGGCGCCTTCGCCGGTTTCGTCGGCATAGCCCAGGAAGAACGGGAATTCATCGGTCGGATCGCCGTGGATCGAGGCGAAGAATACGTCGTTGCGGGCATAGAAAATGTCTTGGGTGCCGTTGCCGTGGTGGTAGTCCACATCGAGGATGGCGACCTTGCCCTTGCCCTGATCGAGGAACGCCTGGGCAGCGATGGCGGCGTTGTTCAGGTAGCAGTAGCCGCCCATCACCTCGGCGGCGGCATGGTGCCCTGGCGGACGGCACAGGGCGAAGGCCGAGTGAGCGCCGTTGTGAATGGCGGCTTGAGCCGTCAGAGCCACTTGGGCTGCGCTGTAGGCGGCCTGCCAGGTGCCGGCGGTGATGGGCGCGCCGCCGTCGAAGCTGTAGTAGCCCAGTTCGCCATGCAGGCCGCGTGGTTTGATGGGGCGCAAGGTGCGTGCCGGCCAGGTGAAGGGCAGCAGGTCGCCCTCCTGGTTCATCGCCGCCCAGCGGGCCCAAGCACCTTCGAAGAAGTCCAGGTAGGCGGCGCTGTGGACGCGCAGCAGGGGTTCACGGCCGAAGTCGGTGGGCGCCTGGATCGGACCCAATTCGCGCTGCTTGACGCGGTCGAGTACATGATCGGCGCGTGATGGCATCTCGAAGCACGGCATCAGCTTGCCGTCGATCAGCTCGCAGCGGCCGTGGTGCAGGCGGTGATCGTCGGAATAGATCGTCAGCATTTGTTGTTCTCCGCAGGGACTGGCGTGAATTCATTGTGGTGGCCAAGCCAGAGGGGGTGAAACGTCGCAAACGGCCAAAAGGGGATCGATGTGGCCACTGTCGATGGCCGGATCGGGGTCGTGGGGGATCATTCAGGCCGCGTACCCGGTGGTTTGGATCAGCCGCGAAAATGACTGGGCGCTACGCCGCTCCAGCGCTGGAAGGCATGCCGGAAGCTGGCTGTCTCGCTGAAACCGAGGGTCTCGGCGATGCGGTAGATGGGCATGTGATCCTCGGCCAACAGCTGTTTGGCGCGCTCGAAACGCAGTTCGTCGAGCAACTGCTGGTAACTGCTGCCCAGCGCCTGCAAGTGGCGGCGCAGGGTACGCGAGGAGCAGTTCATCTGCTGCGCCAGGCCCTCTAGCCCAGGCGCCGCGTCGAGTTGCTTGAGCAGCAACTGGCGGATGCGCCCGAGCCAGGCCTGGCGTCCGGTGAACTCCAGGTTCAGGCGGCGGCATCGTTCGGCCATGGCCTTGTGGGTAATGGGGTCGGCGAGTGGCAAGGGCATGTCGAGCCAGCGCCGTTCGAAGGCGACGGCGTTGTCTTGCGCGCGGAATTCCAGGGGGCACTGGAGTGCACCGGCATAGAGCGGGTGATAGGCCGGGCGCGCGTGTTCGAAGCGGGCGGCCAGCAGGGGCAGTGGCCGGCCGAGCAGGTCATCGCAGATGACCTTGAGCGACACCATGCAGAATTCGGCGTTGAACGCTGCCAGGGCTGGTAGCTCGCGGTAATCGCTGGCGCTGAGCCAGACGCGCTGGCCGTCGTCGACCAGGCGCAGTTGGAAGATTGTTCCCAGCAGTGCCGGAAAGCGCAGTGCCAGACGCAGGGCGTCACCCAAAGTGGCACTGGAGAGCAGCGCGTAACCGAGCATGCCATAGCAGGACACATGCATGCGCCGGCCCAGTTCCAGGCCGATTTCCGCGCGTCGCGCCACGGCGTTTGCGCAGACCTGCAGTTCCTGCTGGGTGGTGATGCGCGCGTCGGGATGCCCCAGGTCCGCCGGGCCTATGCCGCTGCCATCGAGCAGTTGCGTAGCGTTGCAGCCCTCTTCCTGGAACAGGTTGAGGATCAGCGAAACGGCGTTGAGGGTAGTGAGGTGACTGTGCAGCATGCTCGGCATCCCGGTGCGGTGAGGGCTATTGGCGAGCAAGTTGTGTGCCGCAGGACGCCGACGGGTCGGTGGAGGTGCGAAGCGTGGATAAAAAAAGGGCCCGGCGCTGTGCGCTCGGGCCCTGGAAAGGTTGAGAGGTGTCTAGTCCCTCGACCTGGTGAGACGGTTGCAGCGGTCGGGTTACGCTTTGAGCGGAACCAGACGGGGAGCGATCATGTTTTCCGGACGCAGGATGTCATCGAGCATGGCGTCGTCCAGCAGCTTCTCCTCGCGAACCAGTTCCAGCACGCCACGCCCGGTTTCCAGGGCGACGCGGGCGATACGGGTGGCGTTCTCGTAGCCGATGTACGGGTTCAGCGCGGTGACCAGGCCGATGGAGTGCTCGACCAGTTCGCGGCAGCGTTGTTCGTTGGCGGTGATGCCGACGATGCAGTGCTCGCGCAGCATGTCCATGGCGCGCTGCAGCAGGCGGATCGAGTCGAAGATCTTGTAGGCGATCAGCGGCTCCATCACGTTGAGCTGCAACTGGCCGCCTTCGGCCGCGACGGTCAGGGCCAGGTCGTTGCCCATGATGGCGAAGGCCACCTGGTTGACCGCTTCGGGGATCACTGGGTTGACTTTGCCCGGCATGATCGAGCTGCCCGGCTGGCGCGCCGGCAGGTTGATTTCGTTGATGCCGGTGCGCGGGCCGCTGGACAGCAGGCGCAGGTCGTTGCAGATCTTCGACAGCTTGACCGCGGTGCGCTTGAGCATGCCGGAGAACAGCACGAAGGCGCCCATGTCGGAGGTGGCTTCGATCAGGTCGGCTGCCGGTACCAGCGGCTGGCCGCTGATGGTGGCCAGGCGCTGCACGGCCAGGGCCTGATAGCCCGGGTCGGCGTTGATGCCGGTGCCGATGGCGGTGCCGCCCAGGTTGATTTCGGTGAGCAGCTCAGGCGCCAGCGAACGCAGACGGTTGAGGTCTTCGGTCATGGTGGTGGCGAAGGCGTGGAATTCCTGGCCGAGGGTCATCGGCACGGCGTCTTGCAGCTGGGTGCGGCCCATCTTCAGGACGTGGTCGAATTCCTTGCCCTTGGCCGCGAAGGCCTGGATCAGGCTGTCGAGGCTGGCCAGCAGGGCGTCGTGCCCCAGCAGCAGGCCCAGGCGGATGGCAGTCGGGTAGGCGTCGTTGGTCGACTGCGCCATGTTCACGTCGTTGTTCGGATGCAGGTACTGATACTCACCCTTCTGGTGGCCCATGGCCTCCAGCGCAACGTTGGCGATGACCTCGTTGGCGTTCATGTTGGTGGAGGTGCCTGCACCGCCCTGGATCATGTCGACCACGAACTGCTCGTGATAATCGCCTTTGATCAGGCGGGCGCAGGCTGCGCTGATGGCAGCGTGCTTGGCATCGCTCAGGTGGCCCAGCTCACGGTTGGCGTCGGCAGCGGCCTGCTTGACCATGGCCAGGGCCACGACCAGCTTCGGGTAGTGCGACAGCGGAACGCCGGAGAGGTGGAAGTTGTTGGCAGCGCGCAGGGTCTGGATGCCGTAGTAGGCATCGGCAGGGACTTCAAGGGTACCAAGCAGGTCTTTTTCGACACGGAACGATGCAGCGGAGGACATGACGGATATCATCTCGGGTTGGCCCCGGCACTAGCCGGAATGCCGCCAATCCTAGGGATCGACGGGTTTTGCGGCCAATGCTGATGCACGCTAACCTATGCACAAACGGCATACGGTTTGATGTGACGCCGGTTGACAATCGAGCGTGTCCCATTTTGGTGCACGCCTTCGGAGCTTCTCGATGAACCTTGAAAGCAAGTGGCTGGAAGACTTCAGTGCCCTGGCCTCGACGCGTAGCTTCTCTCAGGCGGCAGAGCGCCGTTTCGTCACCCAGCCGGCCTTCAGCCGCCGCATCCGCAGCCTGGAAGCTGCGCTCGGGCTGACCCTGGTGAACCGCTCGCGCACGCCCATCGAACTGACCGAAGCCGGGCAGCTTTTTCTGGTCACCGCTCGAACCGTTGTCGACCAATTGAGCGAAGTTCTCCGCCACTTGCACCATTTGGAGGGCGGGCAGGGCGAGGTCATCCAGGTGGCCGCCGCGCATTCCCTGGCCTCCGGCTTCTTCCCGCGTTGGGTGGCGCAGTTGCGCAACGACGGGCTGAACATCGCCACCCGGCTGGTGGCCACCAACGTCGGCGACGCCGTGCATGCCCTGCGTGAAGGCGGTTGCGACCTGATGCTGGCGTTCTATGACCCGGATGCCGCCTTGCAGATGGATGCGGAGATCTTTCCGTCCCTGCACATGGGCACCACCGAGATGCTGCCGGTGTGTGCGGTGGGACCTGATGGCAAGCCGCTGTTCGACCTGGAAGGCGAGGCCAGCGTGCCGCTGCTGGCCTACAGTGCCGGTGCGTTCCTCGGGCGTTCGGTGAGCCTGCTGCTGCGCCAGCGCAACCTGCGCTACACCACGGTGTACGAGACGGCGATGGCCGACAGCCTCAAGAGCATGGCGCTCGAAGGCATGGGCATCGCCTGGGTGCCGCGCCTGTCGATGCGCGGCGAGCTGGAGCGCGGGGAACTGGTGATCTGCGGCCCCAGCCAGTGGCATGTGCCGCTGGAGATTCGCCTGTACCGCTGCGCGCTGGTGCGCAAGGCCAATGTGCGGTTGCTGTGGCGCAAGCTCGAAGGTGTCGCACAGGGTGTGGCAGTTGACTCGAAAGTCAGCGCAACCCCCGAAAAATAAGGCCGACAGATGGTCGGCAGGGGTGCCTGTGCGGCGCTGGGTTACGGTATACTGCGCGGCCCCTGGACCGGTTAGATCCGGTCATGAACAGCAAACAAGCCACGCCGTCCCGCGTGGCTTGTTGTTTTTTGACGGCGCCCCCGGGCGCACAAGCGAAGAGGCTCGACGATGAGTGCACTGGTTGGCGTGATCATGGGCTCCAAGTCCGATTGGTCCACCCTTAGCCACACCGCCGATATGCTGGAAAAACTCGGCATTCCCTACGAGGTGAAGGTGGTGTCCGCCCACCGCACCCCCGACCTGCTGTTCCAGTACGCCGAACAGGCCGAAGGCCGCGGCATCGAGGTGATCATCGCTGGCGCTGGCGGTGCTGCGCACCTGCCCGGCATGTGCGCCGCCAAGACCCACCTGCCGGTGCTCGGCGTGCCGGTCCAGTCGTCGATGCTGTCGGGTGTCGATTCGCTGCTGTCGATCGTGCAGATGCCGGCCGGTGTGCCGGTCGCTACCCTGGCCATCGGCAAGGCTGGCGCGATCAACGCGGCGCTGCTGTCGGCGAGCATCCTGGGCGCCAAATACCCGCAGTACCATGCGGCGCTCAAGCAGTTCCGCACCGAGCAGACCGACACCGTTCTGGACAACCCGGACCCACGCCAGGCTTGAGGCTGACGATATGAAGATCGGTGTAATCGGTGGCGGCCAACTGGGCCGCATGCTGGCTCTGGCGGGTACGCCGCTGGGCATGAACTTCGCTTTCCTCGACCCGGCGCCGGATGCCTGCGCGGCACCGCTGGGCGAACACCTGCGCGCCGACTACGGCGACCAGGACCACCTGCGTCAGTTGGCCGACGAAGTCGATCTGGTCACCTTCGAGTTCGAAAGCGTCCCGGCCGAAACCGTCGCCTTCCTCTCGCAGTTCGTGCCGGTCTACCCGAGCGCCGAGGCGCTGCGCATCGCGCGCGATCGCCTGTTCGAGAAGAGCCTGTTCCGCGACCTGGGTATTCCCACTCCGGCCTTCGCCGATATCCTCTCGCAGGCCGACCTCGACGCCGCCGTGGCCAGCATCGGCCTACCGGCCGTGCTCAAGACTCGCACCCTGGGCTACGACGGCAAGGGCCAGAAAGTCCTGCGCACGGCGCAGGACGTGGCAGGCACGTTCGCCGAGTTGGGCAGCGTGCCCTGTCTGCTGGAAGGTTTCGTGCCGTTCACCGGCGAAGTCTCGCTGGTGGCCGTGCGGGGCCGTGACGGCGAGACGCGCTTCTATCCCCTGGTGCACAACACCCACGACAGCGGCATCCTGCGCCTGTCGGTGGCCAGTGTCGCGCACCCGTTGCAGGCCCTGGCCGAAGACTACGTCGCCCGCGTGCTCGAGAAACTCGACTACGTCGGGGTCATGGCTTTCGAGTTCTTCGAGGTGGACGGCGGTCTGAAGGCCAATGAGATCGCCCCGCGGGTGCACAACTCCGGGCACTGGACCATCGAAGGCGCCGAGTGCAGCCAGTTCGAGAACCACCTGCGCGCCGTCGCCGGCCTGCCGCTGGGCTCGACCGCCAAGGTCGGTGAGAGCGCCATGCTCAACTTTATCGGCGAGGTGCCGGCCGTGGGCAAGGTGACGGCCATCGACGATTGCCACCTGCACCACTATGGCAAAGCGTTCAAGGTCGGTCGTAAAGTCGGCCACGCCACGTTGCGCTGCAAGGACATGGCTACCCTCCAGGCGAAGATCGCCGAAGTCGAGCAACTGATCGGCGGCTGATCGAACTTCGCCGGGCGCCCGCCCTCTGAAATGGCAACACGCCAAAGCGCTGCACGGGCTTTGGCCTGTTCCATCTTTATTGCGGAGGGATTGCCATGGGCATCATCGGAACTATCTTCATCGGCCTGATCGTCGGCCTGCTCGCGCGTTTCCTCAAACCGGGCGACGACAGCATGGGCCTGATCATGACCATCCTGCTCGGCATCGCCGGCTCGCTGGTGGCCACCTACGGCGGCCAGGCGCTGGGTATCTATCATGCCGGCCAGGCGGCGGGCTTCTTCGGCGCGCTGGTCGGCGCCATCGTGCTGCTGGTGATCTACGGATTCATCAAGAAGCGTTGAACACAGGCTAGAATGCGCGGCAATTCATCCGAGTTGCCGAGCATTGCCATGCGTGCGTCATTCCTGTTTTCCCTGTTGCTGGCCAGCACCCTGGCCCATGCCGAGCTGCCCGAGACCGATTGGCTGGAGCTGATGCCTAAGTCGGACCAGAAGGCCCTCGAGCAGATGCCTGAAATCGACCACAACTCACCTGAAGCGCTCGGCACCTTCACCGCCAAGGGTGGCCTGAAGCAGAGCAAGGGTCTGCCTGCGGTGATGTACTCGACCAAGACCGTGGCGGCGATGAACGGCCGGCAGATCCGCCTGGGCGGTTATCCGGTGCCGCTGGAAAGCGACGCCAAGGGCAACAGCACGTTGTTCTTCCTGGTCCCGTATCCGGGCGCCTGCATCCACGTGCCGCCGCCACCACCGAACCAGTTGGTGCTGGTGCGCTACCCCAAAGGCCTGAAGATCACCGATATCTACACGCCGCTGTGGGTCAGCGGCGCCTTGAAGATCGAGAAGGTGAGCAACGACCTGGCCGACGCGGCCTACGCGCTGGACGCGGCGAAGGTGCGGGTGGTGGAAGACGCCGACCTCTGAGTCGCCGTAGGGCTCAGAGCGCTTCGCTGCTCAGTTCCACCTGCAGCACATGGCCCGCGCCGGGCGCCAGGGTGACCACGTCGTCCCACACGTTCGCCGTCTCGATGCACAGCATGCGCTGCCAGCCATCGTCGGCCATGTCCGGCAACTCGCGGGCTCGGTCGGTCCAGGGGTTCCAGATCACTGCGCTGCGCGAGCCGCTGGCACGCAAGATGACTCGGCGGTTCCAGCGCGGATCGACGATCGCCAGTTGCTGGGGCGTGTTCAGGTAGATACGGTCGGTCTCGCCCGCAAAGCGCAGCACGCTGTGCTGGGTGCGCGGCTCCCAGTTCTCCAGGGTTTCGATGTAAGTCAGGCCCTCGACACCCTCCACCTGCACCTCGCGCACGTCACTCACGGCGAAGTAGCTGTGCAGCGCCTGGCTCAGGGTGACGGGCGCCTCGCCCAGGTTGCGACTGGACAGTGCGACGCGCAGTTGCGTGCCCAATTCGATCACCAGGCGCAATTCGACGGTGTGCGGCCAGTCGGGCAGTTGGCCCTGGGCCTGCGGCAAGTCGAATTCGATACGCAGTGTTTCATCGCGCTCCTCGACACCCAGCAGTTGCCAGTCGCGGCCACGCACCAGGCCGTGGGCCGGTGCTTCGCTGCCTTGGTACATCGCGCGGACCGAGTCAGGATTGCGCTGGAAGTTGCTGAACCAGGGCCAGCACACCGGCACCCCGGCGCGCACCGACTTGCCTGGACGGAACAGAGCCTGGTCGCTCAGCCACAGCAGCGGCGGTTCGCCGAGGCGCTGGTAGCTGAGGATCTGCGCGCCCTGCTGGGCGATGAGAAGTTCGGCGTGCTGGCTGACGATGCGCCAGCAGCTGAGTTCGCCGTGTTGCTCGGTGTCGACCGTGAAGGTTGCCATGCGGCCCTCATTCAATGCGGGTGAGGCCGTTGGACCTCGATGCCGACGTCGAGTTTACCGCGCGGCGGGCTTCAGCAGCGCGGCACGGAGCGGGTGCGGCCGCTGCCGTCGATGGCGACGAAGACGAATACCGCTTCGGTGACCTTGCGCCATTCGCTGGACAGCGGGTCGTCGCTCCACACCTCGACCATCATGCGGATGGAGCTGCGCCCGATTTCCAGGGTCTGGGTGTAGAACGACAGTTGCGCGCCCACGGCCACCGGCACCAGAAAGGCCATGCGGTCGATGGACACGGTGGCCACGCGTCCGCTCGCGACGCGGCTGGCCATGGCGGTGCCAGCCAAGTCCATCTGCGCGACCAGCCAGCCGCCGAAGATGTCGCCGAAGCCGTTGGTTTCACGCGGCAGCGCGGTGATCTGCAAGGCCAGGTCGCCCTGCGGGATGGGATCTTCTTGTTCGAGCTCAATCATGCCGTGGGGCCTCTGACCCGTGAAGCTTCATTGGTTGGCGCGGTGGTGGACGCCCTGAAAACGATTCAGCGCGAAACATACTACGCTGATCTGGCTGCCGGCGGTGGCCAAAGGAAAACGCTGAGGAACCGTCTGTCCAGTGTGACCGGCGTTTTCGCACAACGTCCCACATCGTAGCCAACCTTTTCCTACAACGGGCCAGTATATAGACGGGATTGGCCAGCGACGACAGCGCCATGGTGAATAACTGTAGGGTTTTTGTATCGCTATGAGCAGCGCTTAGCAATTTGCTATCTTCGCCCTTCCCGCACCAGCAGCCGCGCCACAAGCGGCCTGTCCTATAAAAGAGAATCTCCATGACCGCCGTGCCCAACCCCCTCGAACAGCCTTCCCGGCCGCTGACCCGCAGCGACTACAAGACCCTTTCGCTGTCGGCGCTGGGCGGCGCGTTGGAGTTCTATGACTTCATCATTTTCGTGTTCTTCGCCACGGTGGTCGGCAAACTGTTCTTCCCCGCCGACATGCCCGAATGGCTGCGCCTGATGCAGACCTTCGGCATCTTCGCTGCCGGCTACCTGGCGCGGCCACTGGGCGGCATCGTCATGGCCCACTTCGGTGACCTGCTCGGGCGCAAGAAGATGTTCACCTTGAGTATCTTCATGATGGCGCTGCCGACGCTGATCATGGGCCTGCTACCGACCTATGCGCAGATCGGCCTGTGGGCACCGATCCTGCTGCTGCTGATGCGCGTGGTGCAGGGCGCGGCGATTGGAGGCGAAGTGCCGGGGGCCTGGGTGTTCGTCTCCGAGCACGTGCCCGAGCGCAACACCGGGTATGCCTGCGGCACGCTCACGGCGGGGCTGACGGCGGGCATCTTGCTGGGCTCGTTGGTGGCCACCTTGATCAACACCTTGTACACCCCAGAGCAAGTGGCCGACTACGCCTGGCGTATTCCTTTCCTGCTCGGCGGCGTGTTCGGTCTGTTCGCGGTGTACCTGCGGCGTTGGCTGCATGAAACCCCGGTGTTCGCCGAAATGCAGCAGCGCAAGGCTCTGGCCGAGGAACTGCCACTGCGTGCGGTCCTGCGCGATCACCAGGGCGCGATCGTTCTGTCGATGTTGCTGACCTGGCTGCTGTCGGCGGGCATCGTGGTGGTGATCCTGATGACCCCGGCATTGCTGCAGAGCCTGTACCACATCAGCCCCACCGATTCGCTCAAGGCCAACAGCCTGGCCATCGTTCTGCTCAGCCTGGGTTGCATCGGTGCGGGTAGCCTGGCGGATCGCTTCGGCGCCGGGCGGGTGTTCGTGCTCGGCAGCCTGGGGCTGCTGGCCTCGTCCTGGGTCTTCTACCACAGCCTGCCGACGCGCCCGGACCTGCTGTTTCCGCTGTATGCCGTCACCGGTCTGTTCGTCGGCCTGGTCGGCGCGGTGCCCTACGTGATGGTCAAGGCGTTCCCGGCAGCGGTGCGGTTCAGTGGGCTGTCGTTCTCCTACAACGTTGCCTATGCCATTTTCGGCGGCCTCACGCCCATGGTGGTGACCGGGCTGCTCAAAGTCAGCCCCATGGCGCCGGCCTACTATGTGGCGGGGCTGTGTGCGGTGGGCCTGGGGGTAGGGCTGTACCTGCTCGCACGAAAACGCTGACGACCCGACATGATGAAGGGCCTTCGCAATGATGGCCTTTCATCCATTTGTCACAATTAGGTCATATCGTGTTCATGCGGCGTGCCGATACTGGGCCCCGTTCCATCCGACACCCCCCATTCCTGCTAGGAGTAAGGCATGAAATTGAAGCGTTTGATGGCGGCCCTCACCTTTGCCGCCGCTGGCGTCGCAGCCGCCACCGCGGTCGCCGCTGTCGATCCTGCTATCCCGACCTACACCAAGACCACGGGTGTGTCGGGCAACCTCTCCAGCGTCGGTTCCGATACCCTCGCGAACCTGATGACCCTGTGGGCCGAGGCCTACAAGAAGGAATATCCGAACGTCAACATCCAGATCCAGGCTGCTGGCTCGTCCACCGCACCACCTGCGCTGACCGAGGGCACCGCCAACCTCGGCCCGATGAGCCGCAAGATGAAGGACGTCGAGCTGCAGGCCTTCGAGCAGAAGTACGGTTACAAGCCGACCGCCATTCCGGTCGCTGTCGATGCCTTGGCCGTGTTCGTGCACAAGGACAACCCGATTCAGCACCTGACCATGGAACAGGTCGATGCCATTTTCTCTTCCACCCGCCTGTGCGGTGGCAAGACCGAGGTCAAGACCTGGGGCGACGTGGGCGTGACCGGCGACCTGGCCAGCAAGCCCATCCAACTGTTCGGACGCAACTCGGTGTCCGGCACCTATGGCTACTTCAAGGAAGAGGCGCTGTGCAAAGGCGACTTCAAGCCTAACGTCAACGAACAGCCCGGCTCGGCGTCGGTGGTGCAGTCGATCAGTTCCTCGCTGAACAGCATCGGTTACTCGGGCATCGGCTACAAAACCGCCAGCGTGAAGACCGTTGCCCTGGCCAAGAAAGGCAGCAGCGAGTTCATCGAAGACACCGAAGAGAACGCCCTGAACGGCAAGTATCCGCTGTCGCGCTTCCTCTACGTGTACGTGAACAAGGCGCCGAACAAGCCGCTGGCACCGCTGGAAGCCGAGTTCGTCAAGCTGGTGCTGTCCCAGGCCGGCCAGCAGGTGGTGGTGAAGGATGGCTACATCCCGCTGCCGGCCAAAGTCGTCGAGAAAACCCTGAACGACCTGGGCCTGGCCCACAAGTAAGACGATGACCCGGAAGCGATCGGTCTTCAGCCGCCGATCGTTTCCACCGCCTTTTCAGTCCGGCGCCAGATACCTGAGCGGCGGGCTTTTTTGCGTCATTGTGTTGTCATGTTTCTGTAATACGGTGCCACTAGGGTGTGCCCATGAACGATCTGGCCAATTCTGCGATGACCCCCAATTCCCCTCCCGTGCGCATTGATTTCAATACGCCCGAGCTGCAACGCAAACGCCGTCTGCGCGCGTTGAAGGACCGCCTGACCCGTTGGTACGTGCTGGTGGGCGGGCTCGCCGTGCTGGCCGCCATCACCCTGATCTTCTTCTACCTGGCCTACGTGGTGTTGCCGCTGTTCCAGGGCGCCGAGCTGACCCGCAAGCCAGCCTTGCAGCCTGCCTGGCTGCAGCAGGATGCCGGCAAGCCGCTCGCGCTTGCCCTCGAGGAGCAGAATCTGGTGGGCATGCGGGTGTCCGATAACGGCCAGGCGCTGTTCTTCGATAGCCGTACAGGTGCCGAGCTCAAGCGCGTCGAGTTGCCGGTCCCGGCCGGCGCCCGCGTCAGTTCGATCGGCAGCGACCAGCCGGGCAGCGCGCTGATGGTACTGGGCCTGTCGGACGGCCGCGCGCTGGTGTTCCATCACAGCTACAAGATCACCTACCCGGACAACAAGAAGACCATCACCCCCGATATCGACTATCCGTATGGTCAGGCGCCGATCCTGCTCGACGAGCAGGGTCGCGCGCTGGAGCACGTCACCCTGAACCGCAACGGCGACACCCTGTTGTTGGCCGGTTCGACCGGTGCGCAGTTGCAGGTGCTGTCGCTGTCGAGCAGCGAGAACATGATGACCGGCGAGGTCACCCAGGAGCAGACCCGCATCGTGCTGCCGCAGATGACCGAGACGGTGAAGAACCTCTTCATCGACCCTCGTCAGCAGTGGCTGTACGTGATCAACGGGCGGGCCACGGCGGACGTCTTCAGCCTGCGCGACAAGAGCCTGAACGGCCGCTACACCCTGCTCGACGATGGCAACGCCGCCATCACTGCCAGCGGTCAGCTGGTCGGTGGCATTTCGCTGATCCTCGGCGACTCCAAGGGCGGCCTGAGCCAGTGGTTCATGGCCCGTGACCCGGATGGCGAGTCGCGCCTGAAGCTGATCCGCAGCTTCCAGCTGGGCAAGGCGCCGATCGTGCAGATCGATGCCGAAGAGCGGCGCAAGGGCTTCATCGCCCTGGACAGCGACGGCAAGCTCGGCGTGTTCCATAGCACCGCGCACCGCACCTTGCTGGTGGAGCCGGTGGCCGAGGGCGCCGGGCTGCTGGCGCTGTCGCCGCGGGCCAACCGCATCATGATCGAGCAAGGGGGCAAACTGCTGCCGCTGAGCCTGCGCAACCCGCACCCGGAGGTCTCCTTCAGCGCGCTGTGGGGCAAGGTGTGGTACGAGAACTACGACGCGCCGAAATACGTCTGGCAGTCCACGGCTTCCAACACCGACTTTGAGCCCAAGCTGAGCCTGTCGCCGCTGACCTTCGGCACGCTCAAGGCGGCGTTCTACGCGATGATCCTGGCCGCGCCGCTGGCCATCGCCGCTGCCATCTACACCGCCTACTTCATGGCGCCGGGCATGCGCCGCAAGGTCAAGCCGGTGATCGAGCTGATGGAGGCGATGCCGACGGTGATTCTCGGCTTCTTCGCCGGCCTGTTCCTGGCCCCGTATCTGGAAGGCCATCTGCCGGGCGTATTCAGCCTGTTGCTGATCCTGCCCATCGGCATCCTGGTCACCGGCTTCGCCTGGAGTCGCCTGCCCGAATCGATCCGCCTGCGTGTGCCGGACGGCTGGGAGGCGGCGATTCTGATCCCGGTGATCCTGGCGATCGGCTGGCTCGCACTGCACCTGAGCCCGGCGGTGGAAAGCGCCTTCTTCGGCGGCGACATGCGCCTGTGGATCCGCGAAGAGCTCAAGCTCAACTACGACCAGCGCAACGCCCTGGTGGTGGGGATCGCCATGGGCTTCGCCGTCATCCCCAACATCTATTCCATTGCCGAGGACGCTGTGTTCAGCGTGCCGCGCAGCCTCACCCTGGGCTCGCTGGCCCTGGGCGCGACACCTTGGCAAACGCTGACCCGCGTGGTCATCCTGACCGCCAGCCCCGGCATTTTCTCGGCGCTGATGATCGGCATGGGCCGGGCAGTGGGCGAGACCATGATCGTGCTGATGGCCACCGGCAACACCCCGGTGATGGAGCTGAACCTGTTCGACGGCATGCGCACCCTGGCCGCCAACGTGGCGGTGGAAATGCCCGAATCGGAAGTCGGTGGCAGCCACTACCGTGTGCTGTTCCTCGCCGCCCTCGTGCTGCTGCTGTTCACGTTCGTGATGAACACCTTGGCCGAGCTGATTCGCCAGCGTCTGCGCAAGAAATACTCGTCGCTTTGATAGAAAGGTAGAGATCCGTGAAACAGGATTCCCTCAAAGGCTGGTTCAAGAGCGGTGCGCCCGGCGTATGGATCAGCGGTGGCGCGGTGGCCATGGCGGTGATCATGACCCTGGGCCTGCTCGCCGTGATCGCCGTGCGCGGCCTGGGCCACTTCTGGCCGGCCGATCTGATCCAGGCCACCTACAAGGTGCCCGGGCAGGCCGACGTGGTGATCGTCGGCGAAGTGGTGCAGAAGGAAGAAGTCCCTCGCGTGCGCCTGAAGGATGCCGGCTTGCCGGTGCCCGAGAATGGCCCAGAGTTCATGACCCGCGAGCTGGTCAAGGTGGGTAACCGCGACCTCAACGGCAGCGACTTCACCTGGCTGGTCGGCGACTGGCTGGTGGACCAACGCCGGCCGGCCGACCTGATGGCCCTGGAGCGCCGCGAGTGGGGCAACTTCTATGGCTACCTGGTGAGCGTCAAGGAGCAGGGCCGTGTGGTCGCTTCCGGCCCCAGCGCCTGGAACGAACTGCAGGCACGACTCAAGCGCGCCGACGCGCTCAACGACCAGCTTGTCAGCCTGGAAAAAAAGGACATCGGGTCGATCAACCATGGACTGGAACGCCTGCGCCTGCACAGCCGCAAGCTGGAATTGCAGGGCAAGCTGGACGCGGCAGCCCAGGCCGATATCGAGGCCGAGCGCGCCGAGCTGACCAGTCGTTACAAGACCATCGAAGAGCGCCTGACCGAGCTGCACCAAGCCTTCGCCCGTGACAGCCTGGTGGCTCGCGACGGCAGCGGCCGACAGGTCGAGATCAACTTGAGCAAGGTGGTGCATGCCATCCAGCCCAACAACATGTCGACCCTGGCCAAGCTGGGTGCTTATTTCAGCAAGGTCTGGGAATTCCTCAGCGACGACCCGCGCGAGGCCAACACCGAAGGGGGGATCTTCCCGGCCATCTTCGGCACGGTGATGATGACCTTGATCATGGCGGTGATCGTCACGCCATTTGGCGTGCTGGCGGCCGTTTACTTGCGCGAGTATGCCCGCCAGGGGCCGGTCACTCGCCTGATCCGTATCGCCGTGAACAACCTGGCAGGGGTGCCGGCGATCGTCTATGGCGTGTTCGGCCTGGGCTTCTTCGTCTACGTGCTCGGTGGCTCCATCGACCGCCTGTTCTTTCCCGAATCGCTGCCGGCGCCGACCCTGGGCACGCCGGGCCTGCTGTGGGCCTCGCTGACGCTGGCGCTGCTGGCCGTGCCGGTGGTGATCGTCGCCACCGAAGAGGGGCTGGCGCGCATTCCACGTACCGTGCGCGAAGGTTCGTTGGCACTCGGTGCGACCAAGGCCGAGACCTTGTGGAAGATCGTGCTGCCGATGGCCAGCCCGGCGATGATGACCGGCATGATCCTCGCCGTGGCCCGCGCCGCTGGCGAAGTGGCGCCGCTGATGCTGGTGGGTGTGGTGAAGCTGGCGCCGTCGCTGCCGGTGGATGGCAACTACCCTTACCTGCACCTGGACCAGAAGATCATGCACCTGGGCTTCCATATCTACGATGTCGGCTTCCAGAGCCCCAACGTCGAGGCCGCGCGGCCGCTGGTGTACGCCACCGCCCTGTTGCTGGTGCTGGTCATCGCGACCCTCAACCTGTCGGCGGTATGGATCCGCAACCACCTGCGCGAGAAATACAAGGCACTCGACAGCTGATCCCGCCCGCAAGCGGCAAGCCGATTCGACGCAGGCCCCTATTTGCAGCGTGCAGCTCAGAGCTCGCCGCTAAAAAACCGGAGTACGACCATGCAACACGATACTCATAACCACGGCATCGACATGTCGGCGCTGGGGCGCAACAAGCAGAGCCTGCGCCTGGCCGAAGAAACCGTGGCCATCGAAGTGCCGGGTCTGTCGCTGTTCTACGGTGACAAACAGGCGCTGTTCGATGTGCAGATGAACATTCCCAAGCAGCGTGTCACTGCCTTCATCGGCCCGTCCGGTTGCGGCAAGTCGACCCTGCTGCGCACCTTCAACCGCATGAACGACCTGGTGGACGGTTGCCGCGTCGAAGGCGCCATCAACCTCTACGGCCACAACATCTACCGCAAGGGCGAGGACGTGGCCGAACTTCGTCGCCGGGTGGGCATGGTGTTCCAGAAGCCCAACCCGTTCCCCAAGACCATCTACGAGAACGTGGTCTACGGCCTGCGCATCCAAGGCATCAACAAGAAACGCGTGCTGGACGAAGCGGTGGAGTGGGCGCTCAGGGGCGCGGCGCTGTGGGATGAGGTCAAGGACCGCCTGCACGAGTCGGCGCTGGGCCTGTCCGGTGGTCAGCAGCAGCGTCTGGTGATCGCCCGGACCATCGCCGTGGAGCCGGAAGTGCTGTTGCTCGACGAACCCTGCTCGGCGCTGGACCCGATCTCCACGCTGAAGGTCGAGGAGCTGATCTACGAGCTCAAGTCCAAGTACACCATCGTCATCGTCACCCACAACATGCAGCAGGCCGCACGGGTTTCGGACTACACCGCGTTCATGTACATGGGCAAGCTGATCGAATTCGGTGACACCGATACGCTGTTCACCAACCCGGCCAAGAAGCAGACCGAAGACTACATTACCGGCCGCTATGGCTAAGCGCCCTTGGGCGCAGCTGCACGCTTTGAGCTGCAAGCCACCAGTCAAGGCAGCTAGCGCGGTGTCAGGGAACCACAGGAACTACTTGAAGCTTGCAGCCAGCAACTTCGCGGAGCGAACGCATGATCAACAAAGACAGCCTCACCCATCACATTTCCCAGCAGTTCAATGCTGAGCTCGAAGAGGTGCGCAGCCATCTGCTGGCGATGGGCGGCCTGGTCGAGAAGCAGGTCAACGACGCCGTGACTGCGCTGATCGAAGCCGATTCGGGGCTTGCCCAGCAGGTGCGTGAGGTCGATGAACAGATCAACCAGATGGAGCGCAACATCGACGAAGAGTGCGTGCGCATCCTCGCCCGGCGTCAGCCGGCGGCGTCCGACCTGCGTCTGATCATCAGCATCTCCAAGTCGGTGATCGACCTGGAACGCATCGGCGACGAGTCGACCAAGATCGCCCGACGCGCTATTCAATTGTGCGAAGAAGGCGAGTCGCCGCGTGGCTACGTGGAGGTGCGGCACATTGGCGATCAGGTGCGCAACATGGTGCGTGACGCGCTGGACGCCTTCGCTCGCTTCGACGCCGACCTGGCGTTGTCGGTGGCGCAGTACGACAAGACCATCGACCGCGAATACAAGACCGCCCTGCGTGAGCTGGTCACCTACATGATGGAAGATCCACGCTCGATCTCGCGGGTTCTCAGCGTGATCTGGGCATTGCGCTCCTTGGAGCGCATCGGCGACCACGCACGCAATATCTCGGAGTTGGTGATCTACCTGGTGCGCGGTACCGATGTACGCCATATGGGCCTCAAGCGCATGAAAGCTGAGGTTGAAGGCGACCCGCTGGCCGCGCTGGAAAAGGCTAATGTTCCGGGGCAATCTGACGATAAATAGTATTGCCCCCGTGCATCGACGCCCGGCCCAAGCCGGGCGTTTTCGTTGGTGGCAGATGCTGCAGGTACCCGCGAACTGTCTTGAAACGTCCCGGCGTGAACAGTGCTTTGGCAAATTGCCATCATTCGGCGGTAAGCTAGTCGGGATTCAAGAGGAGTATCGATGAGTAAAGTCAATGTGCTGGTCGTGGACGATGCGCCGTTCATCCGCGATCTGGTAAGAAAGTGCCTGCGCAATGCCTTCCCCGGCATGGTCATCGAAGACGCGGTCAATGGCCGTAAAGCTATGGCCATGCTGACCAAGGAACGCTTCGACCTGGTCCTGTGCGACTGGGAGATGCCGGAAATGTCCGGCCTCGAACTGCTAGCCTGGTGCCGCCAGCAGCCTGAGATGAAAGCCATGCAATTCATCATGGTGACCAGCCGTGGCGACAAGGAGAACGTGATCCAGGCCATCCAGGCCGGCGTCTCCGACTTCGTCGGCAAGCCGTTCACCAATGAGCAACTGCTGACCAAGGTGAAAAAGTCGCTGCAGCGCATCGGCAAGCTCGAAGGACTGATGTCGGCGGGACCTGCGCGGGTGAATTCGGCATTCGCCAACGATTCGCTGAGCGCCCTCACCGGCGGCAAGCCTGAGGCGGCCAAGGTCGCGGCAGCGCCATCCGCCGCGGCCAAACCGCTGATCAATGCGCCGGCCCCGCAGAGCGCCGCCGCTGCTGCTGCCGCAGCACCGAGTGGACGTGGCCAGGGCCAGTTGCGCCTGTCCAGCGGCAACCAGCCCTGTGTGATCAAGGCGCTGAGCCTGAAGGAAGCCCTGCTGGTGGTGCGTCGCAGCGCGGTGCTGCCGCAAGTGCTCGAGGGCGCGGTGCTCGATCTGGAGCAGGGCGAGAACGCTGAGGTGGCGCGTCTGAACGGCTACCTGCACGCCGTCGCCGCGCTCGAGCCCAAGCCCGAGAGCGACTGGTTGCAGTTGACGTTCAAGTTCGTCGATCAAGATGCACAGAAGCTCGACTACCTGTCGCGGCTGATCGCTCGCGGCACTGCGCAGAAGCACTTCATTCCCGGCGCCTGATCGTCCGGCTGCTCGCGATCGTTTGCCGCTCCCCTACAGGAGCGGTGTTTCAGTCCAGTTTGACCACTTTGGACAGCACGATCTTCGGGCCTTTCATCTTCTTGATGATGATCCGCAGGCCCTCGACTTCCAGCACTTCCTCTTCCTCAGGCACGCGCTTGAGCGATTCGTAGACCAATCCGGCAAGGGTCTCGGCCTCGATATGATCGAGGTCGACGCCCAGCAGGCGTTCGACCTTGAACAGCGGCGTGTCGCCACGCACCAGCAGCTTGCCCGGTTGGTAGGCGAGGATGCCGCGCTCGGCCTTGCGGTGTTCGTCCTGGATATCGCCGACCAGCACTTCCAGCACGTCTTCCATGGTCAGGTAGCCGATCACCTTGCCATCGGCTTCCTCGACCAGCACGAAGTGCGCGCCGCCCTTGCGGAACTGCTCCAGCAACTGCGACAGCGGCATGTGCCGTGAGACGCGTTCCAGAGGGCGTGCCAGCTCTTCCAGGTCGATGCGCTCAGGCAGGTGGTCGAGCTCGGCCAACTCCAGCAGCAGGTCCTTGATGTGCAGCAGCCCGGTGAACTCCTCGCGCTCGGCGTCGTACACCGGGTAGCGGCTGAACTTGTGGCGTCGCAGCATCGCCAGGATGGTCTTGAGCGGCGCCTTGGCGTCGATTACCACCATGTCTTCGCGCGAGTTGGCCCAGTCGACCACCTCCAGTTCGCCCATTTCCACCGCCGAAGCGAGCACGCGCATGCCTTGGTCGCTCGGATCCTGGCCACGGCTGGAGTGCAGGATCAGCTTCAGTTCCTCGCGGCTGTAGTGGTGCTCGTGGTGCGGCCCGGGCTCGCCCTGGCCGGCGATGCGCAAGATGGTGTTGGCGCTGGCATTGAGCAGGTAGATGGCCGGGTACATCAGCCAGTAGAACAGGTACAGCGGTACCGCCGTCCACAGCGACAGCAGTTCGGGCTTGCGGATCGCCCAGGACTTGGGCGCCAGCTCGCCGACCACGATGTGCAGGTAGGAGATGACGAAGAAGGCGATGAAGAACGACACGCCCTTGATCAGCTCCGGGCTGTCGACGCCCAGGTAGGCCAGCAGCGGTTCGAGCAGGTGGGCGAACGCCGGCTCACCGACCCAGCCCAGGCCCAGGGAGGCCAGGGTGATACCCAGCTGGCAGGCCGACAGGTAGGCATCGAGTTGATTGTGCACCTTGCGCAGGATGCTGCCGCGCCAGCCGTGCAGTTCGGCGATGGACTCGACGCGGGTCGCGCGCAGCTTGACCATGGCGAACTCGGCGGCAACGAAGAAGCCGTTGAGCACAACCAGGAACAGGGCAAAAAGGATCATGCCGAAATCGGCGAACAGTGACGCGAGGTTGAAACCAGGGGAAGGGTCCATGATGGAGTTTTTACGGGGTCCGTCTTCGATAGGGGGAGAAAAAAAGTGCCAGCTCAAGCTGGCACAGGGGATCCAATGTAGCGGCTGGTGCCGCAAAAGCAAAGGGGACTGATGTCATTGCCAAGCGTCAGCGGCTGGCGCCGACTAATTGTGCCGGGGCGAAGTGACAGGTGAAGGTGCTGCCGTGACCGGGCACGCTGCTGATCTCCAGCTTGCCGCGATGGCGCATCAGCACGTGCTTGACGATCGCCAGGCCCAGGCCGGTGCCACCGGTATTGGACGCGCGGCTGGAGTCGACGCGGTAGAAGCGTTCGGTCAGGCGTGGCAGGTGCTTGGCGTCGATGCCCACGCCAGAGTCCTGCACGCTCAAGTGCGCACCTTGCTCGTCGGCCCACCAGCGAATACGGATGTTGCCGTCTTCCCCGGTGTACTTCACGGCGTTGAACACCAGGTTGGAGAAGGCGCTGCGCAGCTCCGATTCGCTGCCCTTCAGGCGCACGCCGGGCGCCGCCTCCAAGGTGATGTGCTGACGCTTGGGGCCTGACAGCGCCTGGGCGTCGCCCTTGATCGACTGCAGCAGCGTGTCCACGGCCACCGGCTGGTTGTCGGAGGGGTAGTCGGTGGCTTCGAGCTTGGCCAGCAGCAGCAGGTCGTTGAGCAACGTCTGCATGCGCGAGCCTTGCTGGCTCATCTGTTGCAGGGCGCGGGCCCAGCGCGGATTCACATCCTCGACGTTGTCCAGCAGGGTCTCCAGGTAGCCGGTGATCACGGTCAGGGGGGTACGTAGCTCGTGGGAAACGTTGGCGACGAAATCCTTGCGCATCTGTTCGAGCAGATGGATACGGGTGACGTCGCGCACCAGCATCAGGTGCTCGTTGTTGCCATAGCGGGTGATGTTCAGTTGCACGCGCAGACGGTCGTTGATGGGCGAGGGGATTTCCAGGGGTTCGACGTAGTTTTCCGCTTCGAAGTATTCCTTGAAGCGTGGATGGCGGACCAGATTGGTCACCGGTTGTCCGCCGTCCTGAGGGGTCTTGAAGCCGAGCAGGGTCTCGGCGGCGCGGTTCCACCACTCCAGGTTGCCGTCGCTGTCGAGCATGATCACCGCATCGCGCAGGGCTGCGGTGGACTCCTGCACCCGGTCGATCACCGCTTGCAGGCGGCCGCGCACGCGCTGATCGCGGCGTTGCAGGTGATAGATGCTGTCGAACACTTCGCCCCACAGCCCGTAGCCGTCGGGCGGTGCCTCGTCGGGCTGATGGTTGCGCAGCCAGTCGTGCAGGCGCAGCAATTGCTTGAGGGTCCAGCCCAGGTACAGCGCCAGGCCTATGGCCAGGCTCCAGCCGTACTCGCCGCTGGCCAGGCCACCGACCAGGCAGACGGTGATCAGCAACAGCAGATGACGAATCAGGGTCGCATGCCAGTTCTGGTTCAATTAGGGGATCCTTCGGATCCAGCGGCTAGTTGCGAGCGGCGAGCTGCAAGTAGAGGCGGATCGGTGGTGCATTCACGTCCATTTATGGGCTTGGCGCTTCGCTTTTCAGCTCTTGGTGGAGAAGCGGTAGCCGGTGCCGCGTACGGTTTGTACCAGATTTTCGTAGGCTTCACCCAGCGCCTTGCGCAGGCGACGGATGTGCACGTCGACGGTCCGCTCTTCCACATAGACATTCCCGCCCCAGACCTGATCGAGCAGTTGGCCACGGGTGTAGGCGCGTTCCTGGTGGGTCATGAAGAATTGCAGCAGACGGTATTCGGTCGGGCCCATTTCGGCGGGTTTGCCGTCGATGGTCACGCGGTGGCTGATCGGGTCGAGCAGCAGGCCGCCGACTTCGATGGGCGCCTCACTGTCGCTCGGGCCGGTGCGGCGCAGCACGGCTTTCAGGCGGGCCACCAGTTCGCGGGGCGAGAAGGGTTTGGTGATGTAATCGTCGGCACCGACTTCCAGGCCCTGGATCTTGTTGTCCTCTTCGCCTTTGGCGGTGAGCATGATGATCGGGATATCGCCCGTCAGTTCGTCGCGCTTGAGGCGGCGCGCCAGCTCGATGCCGGAGGTGCCGGGCAGCATCCAGTCGAGCAGGATCAGGTCCGGCTTGCGGTCGACGATGATGGCATGGGCCTGCTGGGAGTTCTCCGCTTCGAGGCAGTCGTAGCCGGCCATTTCCAACGCAACGGCGATCATCTCGCGAATAGGCGCTTCGTCGTCGACGATCAGAATGTTCCTGCCAACCATGCTCAAACCTCTCCCATCTATGGTGTCTTGGCCCGCATTAGATAACGGAATTATTGCAGCTGTGTGACAGGGCGTTGGCCATTCTGGCGACATTGCATGAACGGAGGGGCCTCGCGGCGTGGCGGCGGCACCACTGAAAATCCGGTGCGGGAGGGGATGGAATACGGCTTGTCGGGGCGGCAGCCCATTGGCGATTGCGGCGCAGGCCGGTGCCTGCGCCGGCCAGGCGTTCAGCGCAGTGCGTAATCCAGTACCACGCCGATGAAGATCAACAGCCCCGCCCAGTGATTGTGCAGAAACGCCTTGAAGCAGGCGTCGCGCTGCCGTGTGCGGGTCGACCAGAACTCCCAGGCGAAACAGGCCAGCGCCGCCAGCAGCCCCAGGTGGAACCACCCTCCGAGCGCGAAGCGGCTGCCGGCCAGCAGCAGACAGCCCAGTGACAATACCTGCAGCGTGAGAATGATCACCCGGTCGGCGTCACCGAACAGGATCGCGGTGGACTTCACGCCGATCTTCAGGTCGTCGTCGCGATCGACCATGGCGTAATAGGTGTCGAACGCCACCGTCCACAGCAGGTTGGCGATGTACAGCAACCAGGCGGCGGCAGGCACATCGACGCCGGCCGCCGTGAAGGCCATGGGAATGCCCCAGGAATACGCCGCACCTAGGACCACCTGCGGGTAGTAGGTGTAGCGCTTCATGAACGGGTAGCAGAAGGCCAGCGCTGCGCCACCGAAGGACAGCCACACGGTACTGGCGTTGGTGCACAGCACCAGCAGGAAACTGATACCGGTCAGCACGGCGAACAGCAGGACCGCTTCGCGCGGTTTCACCCGACCGCTGGCCAGAGGGCGATCGGCAGTGCGTTTGACGTGGCCGTCCACCTTGCGGTCGGCGAAATCGTTGATCGCGCAGCCCGCCGCTCGCATCAGCGCTACGCCCAGGCCGAAGATCAGCACATTGGCCAGGGTCGGTGAACCGTTGCCAGCGATCCACACCGCCGACAGCGTTGGCCACAGCAGCAGGTAGATGCCGATGGGGCGATCCAGGCGACTGAGCTGCACGAAGTCCCAGGCCCGGGGGTGCAGGCGGTTCAGCGATTTGAGCAGGTTCAGGTACATCAGGACGACACCTCTTGCTCAGCCTGCCACAGTGCCGGCAGGAAGACCTCGGCGACCAGCAGGTCGAGGCCGTCGCGGGAGAAGCGCGAGCGTCGTCCCCACAGTCCGGCGCTGGCGCTGGGCGCGGGCAGCCAGGCTTCGGGATAGCGGCACACTTCGATGGGCTGGCGAACGAACGCCTGGTCGCAGAACAGCAGCTCGCCCAGCGAGCGGCTGCCCAGCGTTTCCAGATCCAGGCCACCACGCTCCAGCGCTGCACGGCTGGCGACGCTGCGGGCGAACACCCAGGGCTGATCGTGGCCGCGCAGGAACACTTCGCGGACCCAACCCTGGGCGCCGGGCTCCAGGCTCAGTGCCTGGCATTCGTCGGCACGCAGCGGCTGCCAGCCTTCGCTCAGGGGCGTCACGCAGAAGTGATCGTCGGACAGGTGTGTCAGGCGGCGGGTCAGGGAGCCCTCGTCGAACAACCAGTCGCGGGTGCGCGGGTCGAGCTCGCTCGCCAGCTGTGAATACGCCAGCCACGCGACAGCGGCTGCTTGCGGGGATTCGTACGGCACGTCGGTATGCTTGCTACATCCAGAGAGGCGGCGAGCTTAGCATGATTGCCCGGTAGGCTTGCATCCTGCCCGCCGGGCCAGTAAAAAGCCCCCATGAATTGCGCGGTGAGTGCAGTGCGGGCCTGCCCGCGCAGCCGTCACCCGACGCAACACGACGCCTGACCGAGGATCACCAATGAAGAAGTGGCAATGCATCGTCTGTGGCCTGATCTATGACGAAGCCGAGGGCTGGCCGGACGACGGCATCGCGCCCGGCACCCGTTGGGAAGACGTGCCAGACGACTGGCTGTGCCCGGACTGCGGCGTAGGCAAGAGCGACTTCGAAATGATCGCCATCGGCTGATCGAAGACCCTTTCAGAGAGGAACCCCGACATGACGTCACCTGTAGTGATCATCGGCACCGGCCTTGCGGGCTACAACCTGGCCCGAGAGTTTCGCAAGCTCGACAGCGAAACGCCGCTGCTGCTGATCACCGCCGACGACGGGCGTTCCTATTCCAAGCCGATGCTGTCCACCGGCTTCGCCAAGCAAAAAGGCGCCGACGAGCTGTGCATGGCAGAGCCCGGCGCGATGGCCGAGCAGCTCAACGCCGAGATCCGCACCCATACGCGTATCAGCGGTATCGACCCCGGCCACAAGCGCCTGTGGATCGGCGAGGAGGCTGTGGCCTATCGCGACCTGGTGCTGGCCTGGGGCGCACAGACGGTACAGGTACCGGTAGAAGGCGATGGTGGGCAGCACATTTTTCCGATCAATGACCTGGAGGATTACGCCCGCTTTCGCGCCGCGGCTGTCGGCAAGCGGCGCGTCCTGGTGCTCGGCGCGGGGCTGATTGGCTGTGAGTTTGCCAACGACCTCACCTTGGGTGGCTACCAGTGCGAGGTGGTCGCGCCGTGCGAGCAACTGATGCCGACGCTGCTGCACCCCGCTGCCGCGCATGCAGTGCAGGCTGGCCTGGAGCAGTTGGGCGTGCGCTTCCATCTCGGACCGGTGCTGACGCGACTGCAGCGTGTCGACGAGGGTTTGCAGGCGCAACTGTCCGATGGCAGCGTGATTGCCTGCGACCTGGTGGTATCCGCCGTGGGCCTGCGGCCTCGCACCGATCTGGCGGCGGCGGCTGGGCTGCTGGTCAATCGAGGCGTGGTTGTGGATCGCCAGTTACGCACATCCCACGCCAACATCTTTGCCCTGGGCGACTGCGCCGAGGTCGACGGTCTCAACCTGCTCTACGTCATGCCCTTGATGACCTGCGCCCGCGCCTTGGCGCAGACGCTTGCCGGCAATCTCACGGGCGTGACTTACGGACCGATGCCGGTGACGGTGAAGACGCCAGCATGCCCGCTGGTAGTTTCGCCCCCGCCACTGGGGCGAGAGGGGACTTGGCGTATCGAAGGGCAGGGCAACGACCTGAAAGTGCTGTGCCACAGCGCTGAAGGCGAGCTGCTCGGCTATGCGCTCACGGGCACGGCGGTCATGGAAAAATTGGCCTTGAATCGACGGCTGCCACCGCTGTTGGCGTGAATGGCGTCCGGAGTGTCCTTTGCGTCGTGTTCTAGACGCGACAATGGCCGCGCAGATACTGGCGCGCCCCCGGCCTGCATGCCATTCTCACTGGCGTCTGCCGCAGACTAGAGCCTGTGGCGCCTTGGGCGCTGCATTCGCAGGCAGTACGGCATAACAACAAAAAATCCCGTCTAAGAGGCTTCACTATGCGTAAACCAGAACTCGCCGCCGTCATCGCTGAAAAGACCGACTTGACCAAGGACAAGGCCAATCAGGTCCTGAACGCGATTCTCGACAGCATCACTGGCGCGCTCGACAAAGATACCGTCACGTTGGTTGGTTTCGGTACCTTCGAAAAACGTCATCGTGGTGCGCGCACTGGCAAGAACCCGCAGACTGGACAACCGGTCAAGATCAAGGCCAGCAATACCGTAGCGTTCAAACCGGGTAAGAACCTGCGTGACACCGTCATGACCTCCGGCAAGCCGGCTAAACCGGCGAAGAAAGCCAAGTAACCGACAGACATTACAGTGTCATCCAGACGGGCGCCTATGGGCGCCCGTCGTATTTGGCACAAACACCCCTGTGCGCACTGGCGTAATCGGTTCGATAAAAAGCTAGAATCCGCGCTTCGGTCACTTTTCCATCGAGGCACCCTGATGAAGTTTCGCTTTCTGCTCTGGGCCATGGGGCTGCTGATGGCCCGGGCCAGCCGCAACAATCCGGCGTTTCAGCAACAGCTTCGCGGCAAGGACTTGGTGTTCCAGATGCAGACGCTGGACGGCAAGGTGGCGCGGCACTTCAAGGTCAGTGGCGAGCGCATCAGCAGCAAGGGCGGCCTGCATCCTGATCCCGCCTTCGCCATCGCCTTCAAGGATGCGGCGTTCGGCTTCGCCACCTTGCAGGCGAGCAACAAGCAACTGGCCTTCATGCAGGGCATTCAGGACAAGAGCATCCAGATCAAGGGCAACCCGGCCCTGGTGATCTGGTTCCAGGGCCTGATGAAGTACCTCAAGCCGCGCAAGAAGGCGTGAGGCGGTCGCGCACGGTCAGTGCGGGGTGTGGAATTGCGAGGCCAGTTCGCGCAGCAGTGCTTCGGCCTCCAGCACCTTGCTGACCACCTCCTCGGCCTTGTTGCGTGTCAGCCCCAGGCGTTCGAGCAGCGCCTCGGGAATCTCCTCCTGTGGCCCCGCGCCGATGCCCCGCGAGCGCAGCAGCGAAGTGGCCAGGCTCACCAGGTTGGGATAGGCCGAATATTCCCCTTCATAGCTTGGATCGTGCTGGAAGCGCAGCGCCGTGGACAGTTCGTCCGGCATGTCCCACAGCTTCATCAGCCAGGCGCCGATCTGCTCGCGGCTGATGCCCAGCAGGTGCTGTTCGACGTAGCTGTGATAGAGGTGCGGGTTGACCTCCAGATGGCGACAAATCAGCGAGAAGTGCGGTGGGAACACGTGGGCCAGCAGCAGGTAACCGAAGTTGTGCAGCAGCCCGGCCAGGTAGGTAAGCCCCGCCTCTGGACGCTCGGTACGTGGCATCGCGCGGGTCAGGCCTTCGATCACCGCGGCGGTGTAGATCGATTGCTGCCAATATGGGGTGGCCTGCTGCGGATTGTCCTTGGGCAGGCTCAGGGTTTTGCCCAAGGCCAGACCCAACGCCAGGTTGATCACCAGATCGAAGCCCAGCACCCGCACGATGGCATCTTCCACCGAGCGGATCTTGCCCGGTGAAGCGTAGTAGGGCGAGGCGGCCCAACTGACCACCTGAGCGGCCAGCGCCGGATCGGTTTCCACCACGCCGGTGATGTCGTCGAGGCTGGCATTGGGGTCGACGCGCAGCTTGATGATCTTCTGCGCGGTGTCGGCCAGCGGCGGGATCTCGATGGTCTGTTCGAGGCGTTGCTGGATGCGTCGGGCGGTGAAGGCTTGAACCGCATGGGAAATCTCGCGGGTGTCGTCGTGCGGACGGTCGAGGTTGCGGCGGATGCCCTCGACTTCCACACCGAAGCTGCCGGCACTGGCCTTGCTCAGCATGCGCTTGAAATCGTCTCGGGCAATTTCCAGCAGCAGACCGGTTTCTCCCGACTGGATCAGCAGCGCATCGGCGCTCAGTAGCCGTTCATCGTACAGACAGGGGGAACTGGTCAGCGCGGGCAGCCCAGGCAGGGCCTTGAGCGAATGCTTGTCGAGCATCTTCCTCAGGCGCTCCACCGGGACCGCGGTCAGCGTGCGGCCGGTGAGCTCTTCGAGACGCTTGAGGTCGAGCAGTTGGCTCTGTGCGAACAGCACCATGAGTGCGCCGACTTCATCGTCCAGCAGGATCGCCTGGACACGCGAACTGGCAGGCAGGTGTGGGTGCTCCGGCACCTCGCGGTAGCCGATGCCAAGTTTTTCCAGCAGCAGCCGGATGACCGGCGGGGCGTGCGGGTGTGCGGTATCCAGGGCCACTTCAGTCATGGTCTGTTTTCCAATGTGTCTTTTTCAAATGCGAAGTATAACCATCCTGCGCCCCAAGCTGGGGCGCGAATGGGACCAAGGTCACACTTGGCCGTACTGTTGGCCGTGACGCAACCAGCGGTCGAGCAGTGGGCTGACATGCTCCGGCCAGCGTGACAGCAGGGCCTGCGCCGCATCGCGCACCGCTGGCAGCAGATCGGCATCGCGCATCAGGTCGGCCACCTTGAACTGCAACAGACCCGTCTGCCGGGTGCCGAGCATTTCTCCAGGCCCCCGCAGTTCCAGATCCTTTTCCGCGATGACGAAGCCGTCGTTGGTTTCGCGCATGATGCCCAGACGTTCGCGACCGATCTGCGACAGCGGCGGATGATAGAGCAGTACGCAGTGGCTGGCTGCGCTGCCCCGGCCGACCCGGCCGCGTAGCTGGTGAAGCTGAGCCAGCCCCAGGCGCTCGGGGTTCTCGATGATCATCAAGCTGGCGTTGGGCACGTCGACGCCCACTTCGATCACCGTGGTGGCGACCAGCAATTGCAGCCCGCCCGCCTTGAACTCGGCCATGACCGCAGCCTTTTCGGCAGGCTTCATGCGTCCGTGGATCAAGCCCACGCGCAGCTCGCCCAATGCGCTGCCCAGTTCCTCGAAGGTGCTTTCGGCCGCCTGGCAGGTCAGCTCTTCGGATTCTTCGATCAGCGTGCACACCCAGTACGCCTGGCGACCCTCGGCGCAGGCAGCGCGCACGCGCTCGACCACCTCGAATCGACGGCTGTCGGCTACCAGCACCGTATTGACCGGCGTTCGCCCGGGAGGCAGCTCATCGAGAATGGAGGTGTCCAGGTCGGCGTAGGCGCTCATGGCCAGGGTGCGCGGGATGGGGGTGGCGGTCATGATCAACTGGTGCGGACAGAGCAGACCATTCACGCCTTTCTTGCGCAGGGCCAGGCGCTGCTGCACGCCGAAGCGGTGCTGTTCATCGATGATCGCCAGGGCCAGGTTGCGAAAGACCACTTCCTCTTGGAACAGCGCGTGGGTGCCGACCACCATCGGTGCGCCGCCGGCGATCTGTTCGAGCGCGCTGGCGCGGGCCTTGCCCTTGAGCTTGCCGGCCAGCCAGGCGACCTCGATGCCCAGCGGTTCGAGCCAACGCTTGAACGTGAGGTAATGCTGCTCGGCGAGAATCTCCGTAGGCGCCATGAGCGCAACCTGGTAACCCGCCTCCAGCGCCTGCAGGGCGGCGAGCGCAGCGACGACCGTCTTGCCGGCGCCGACATCGCCCTGGACCAGGCGCATCATCGGCTCAGGCTGGCTGAGGTCGTAGGCGATCTCGTTGCCGACACGCTGTTGTGCACCGGTGGGGGCGAAGCCGAGATTGGCCAGGTAGCGCTCGGGCAGGCGGCTGGCCTTGGGCAGCGCCGGTGCCCGCAAAGCTCGCAGGCTTTCGCGCAGGCGCTGCTGGGAAAGCTGATGGGTCAGCAACTCCTCGAAAGCAAGCCGGTGCTGAGCCCAGTGCTGGCCTTCGGCGAGCTCGTCGAGGTCGGCGTCGGCAGGTGGGTTGTGCAGGTAGCGGATCGCATCGTCCAACGGCGCCAGGTGATAGTCGCGGGCCAGCTCGTCAGGCAGCCAGTCGGGCAGGCTGCGTGGCCCGAGCTTGCTCAGGCTGAGTTGGCAGAGCTGACGCAGACGCTGCTGCGTCAGGCCTTCGGTGGTCGGGTAGATCGGCGTGAGGGTCTGCTCGACTGGAGGCGGCGGCTCGTCGCCGTTGAGCGCCCGATATTCGGGATGGTAGATCTCCAGGCCCGAGGCGCCGGGGCGGGCCTCACCGTAGCAGCGCAGGTGGGTGCCGCGTTTGAGGCCCTCCTTCTGCGCATTGCTGAAATGATAGAAGCGCAGGCTCAGCACGCCGGTGCCGTCGCCCAGGCGCACGACCAGACTGCGGCGCTTGCCCATGGTCACATCGGCGCCGCTGACCACACCTTCGATCACCGCGTCCTGGCCAGGACGCAGCGCGCCGATGGGCACCACGCGGGTGCGGTCCTGATAACGCAGGGGCAGATGGAACAGCAGATCCTGCAGGTTCTCCAGCCCGACCTTGGCGAGCTTTTCCGCCATGGCCTCGCCGACGCCCTTGAGCTCGGTGACCGGAACCTTCGACAGCTCGGTCATGGGATCAGGCCGGCTGTTGCGTGGGCGTCTTGGCCACCGAGCACAGGCGGATCGAGTCGGCGAGGATCTCGATGGCCTTGGGCCGTGGGAAGCTGGCACGCCAGGCGATGGCCACGGTGCGGAACGGCGCAGGGGCGGTGAGCGGGCGTACTTCGATCACACCGGGTGCATAGTGGTGACTGTGCACGGCAGACAGCGGCAGGATGGAGACGCCCAGGCCGGAGGCGACCATGTGACGGATGGTTTCCAGCGAGCTGGATTCCACCGTGGTGTGCTTGGAGGCATCCGCACCCTTGTTCAGGGTCGGGCAGGCTTCGAGCACCTGGTCGCGGAAGCAGTGACCTTCACCGAGCAGCAGCAGGCTCTTGTCGTTGAGCAGAGCGGTGTCGATGGTCTTCTTCGCGGTCCATGGGTGATCGGCCGGCATCAGCGCGCAGAACGGCTCGTCGTACAGCGGCAGGGTGAGCACGTCGGCCTCGTTGAACGGCAAGGCGATGATCACTGCATCCAGCTCGCCGTTGCGCAGCTTCTCGCGCAGCACGTGGGTGAAGTTTTCCTCGATGTACAGCGGCATCTGCGGCGCGACCCGGTGCAGCTGTGGAATGAGGTGGGGGAACAGGTAGGGGCCGACGGTATAGATGGCGCCGACCTTCAGCGGGGCGGTGAGCTGGTTCTTGCCGGCCTGGGCCAGTTCGCGGATGCCCTGGGCCTGCTCCAGCACCTTCTGCGCCTGGGCGACGATGCTTTCGCCGACAGGCGTGAGGCGCACCGCACTCTTGCTGCGCTCGAAGATCAGCACCCCCAGCTCGTCCTCGAGCTTCTTCACACCGACCGACAGGGTAGGCTGGCTGACGTGGCAACGCTCAGCCGCGTGGCCGAAGTGTTGCTCCTGGGCGAGTGTGACGATGTAGCGGAGTTCTGTGAGGGTCATAACGTGCGTCCATGAAGTTGCGGCCCCAGCATAGCGGGTGCAATCGATAGACGCACGTTATCAGACTTGCGGCTGTGTGACAGATTCAATGTGTCAGCGCTTGTCCAGCGAGAAGACAAAGGGCGCGACCACTTCGATCTGACCGTTGTTCAGCAGCTCCGGCGGCGGCTTCGGCACCGTGCCCGCGCGGCGGATCATGTCCATGGTCGCTCGGTCCAGCGAAGCGCTGCCTGAACCTGCTGCCATCGAGTAGGACAGAATCTTGCCGTCGGCATCGACCACGAAACGCAGTCGGTTGATGCCTTGCAGGCCGCGACGGCGCGCGTCCTCCGGGTACTTCTTGTACTTGGCCAGATGGCGCAGCAGGTCACTCTGCCAGTTCGGCAGGGCATTGCTGTTGGACGCGATACTTGGCTGCGGTGCGACCGACTTCTGCGGTGGCGCATTGCTGGGCGGCGTATCGGCGACCTGCTCCTTGGCGGGAGGCTCGTCCTTCGGCGGCTCGGGCTTCTTCTCAGGCTTGGGCGGCTGCGGCTTGACCTTCGGCTTGGGCGGCTTGTTGATGGCGATCTTCGGCTTCGGCGCCTCGGCGACCTTCGGCAGCGGCGGCTCTTCGACCGGCGCCGGCGGCGGTGGGGCGACTTTCGGTGGCGGCGGCGGTGCCGGCTCCGGCAAAGGCGCCAATTCGACCATCATCGCTGCCGGAGGCAGTTCGATGGCCTGGGGCACCGTCCAATTGAGCATGAGCAGCACGGCGATCGCGTGCACACCCAGCACGACCGCCAGGCCTACACCGTAGCGCGCCAGGTTGGAGCGCGTCTTTGTCATTTCTTCGCTGCCGTCTCGAGTCCGACCAGACCGACCTTGAGATAGCCGGCCGCACGCATGGTGTTCATCACTTCCATCAGGTCGCCGTAGTCGACCCCCTTGTCAGCCTGGAAGAAGATGGTGGTTTCCTTGTCACCCTTGGTCTTGCCGTCGAGCATCGCGCCAAGCTGATCGGGTGTGGCCACCGGGTCATCGCCGACATACAGCTTCTTGTCGGCCTTGACGCTGACGAACACCGGCTTCTCCGGCCTCGGCGCCGGTTTGGCGGTGGAGGCGGGCAGATCGACCTTGATGTCGACCGTCGCCAAAGGCGCGGCAACCATGAAGATGATCAGCAGTACCAGCATCACGTCGATGAACGGGGTGACGTTGATTTCGTGGTTTTCGGCGAGGTCGTCGCCACCTTCGTTGAGATGCAGGCCCATGGCTTACCCCACTTTCACCATGTGCGGGGCGGCGCGATCGCCAGCCTGGTGGTCGAGGTCGCGGCTGACCAGCAGCAGGACCTGCGCCGAAGCGTCGGACACCTGCGCCTTGTAGCCGGCGATGGAGCGGGCGAAGACGTTGTAGATGACCACCGCCGGGATGGCGGCGACCAGACCCAGTGCCGTTGCCAGCAGGGCCTCGGCGATACCCGGTGCGACCACGGCCAGGTTGGTGGTCTGGGTCTTGGCGATGCCGATGAAGCTGTTCATGATGCCCCATACGGTACCGAACAGACCGACGAACGGTGCGGTGGAACCGATGGTCGCCAGTACGCCGGTGCCGCTGCTCATGGCGCGGCCGCTGGCGGCCACCAGGCGTTCCAGACGGAAGCTGACGCGTTCTTTGATGCCTTCTTTCTCGCGGCTGTTGGCCGACAGGCGCATTTCCTCGAGGGCGTCATGCACCAGGGTATGGGCCAGGGTGCCTTCCTTGTTGGCGACCGTGCTGGCCTCCTTGAGGCTGGCGGACTTCTTCAGCACGGCGATTTCGCCACGCAGACGGCGCTTGGCGCCCAGCAGCTCGAAGCCTTTGGCGATCCAGATGGTCCAGGTGATGATGGAGGCGATGGCCAAGCCGATCATCACGGCCTTGACCACCACGTCGGCGTTCTTGTACATGCCCCAGGGCGACAGGTCGTGAGCCATGCCCAGTGAGGTGTCCTCGACCAGCGCCTGAGTGCTGTCGTCGGCAGGTGCCGGGGCGTCGACGGGTGCGGCGGCGGTGTCTGTCGTCGACGGCTGGGCAGCAGTGGGGGCTGCCGGGGTCGCCGGGGCTGCGGCGGCTGGCGCGGCTGCGCCATTGGCGGCGGGCTCATCAGCCATGGCGGCCGGTGCCAGTACCAGGCTGAACATCAGCGCGGCGATGGCGCCCCAGGCGCGCGATGTGGTTGGCGAAGCGGAGGGTTGAGTACGAGTCATGCTGGCCGGACCTGATGAAGAAAAGAGGGTGACGTTCTTCACGGCCTCGAGGCAGGCCGAGAATTTTTCAGGGCGCCATTATTGCAACTAATTCTTGTTAACAAAAGCAATACAGTAACTTTTTTTATATGTTCCATAGCCGCTGATCGTCAGAAGGGGCTAGCCTGAGGCTTTGGAATTGGAGTGTGTGATGCCCGATTTATCCGCAATGATCGTAGGCTGCGGCGATGTAGGCGGGCGATTGGCTCGACAGTTGCTCGCGCGTGGCTGGCAGGTGCATGGCCTGCGAAGGTCCGTCGATCAACTGCCCAATGGCGTGCTGCCGGTGGCGGCGGACCTCGCCCAAGTCGAGATGCCAGCGGCTTGGCCCGAGGGCTCTTTCGATTACCTGGTCTACTGCGTGGCAGCCAGTCAGCACGACGAGCCCGGTTATCGTGCAGCCTATGTCGAGGGGTTGCGTAACGTGCTGTCGTGGATGGCGCAGCGGGCACAGCGGCCTCGCCGAATCCTCTTCGTCTCCAGCAGCAGCGTCTATGCCCAGAAGGATGGCGCCTGGGTCGATGAGCGTGCGGCTACCGAACCAGAGGCCTATTCCGGTCGAGTCATGCTTGAGGCTGAAAAGCTGGCACTGAACAGTGGCATGCCCGCCAGTGTGGTGCGCCTCACCGGCATCTACGGACCAGGCCGTGAATGGCTCTTGAGTCAAGTGCGTCAGGGCTACCGGGTGGCCGAAGAGCCGCCGTTGTACGGCAACCGAATCCATGCCGATGATGCCGCAGGTCTGCTGGCGTTTCTTCTGCAGGCCGATGCCGGTGGGCAGGTGCTGCAAGACTGTTATATCGGCGTCGATGACGATCCGGCGCCACTGGCCGACGTGGTCACCTGGTTGCGCCAGTACCTGGGCATCACAGAATGGTCGGACGAGCAGCGCGTGCGTCGTACCGGGAGCAAGCGGTGCAGCAACGCGCGTGCTCGGGCACTGGGCTGGGCGCCGCAGTATCCGAGCTACAAGGAGGGTTACGCCGCGATTCTGCTGGGTCAGGGTTAAGGCGGTGCCGCTTAGTTGCGCTGAAGTACCCACTGGCGCGGGCCAGGTGCCAGCTGTGGCATGTCATCGGGCTGGGCACGATTGATCGCGCGGAAGATCTCGAGTCGGTCGGGGCTGCGCCGGAAAATCCAAGGCCCGCCTTGTTGATCGCGCTCGAGCCATAGGCTGTCGTTGCCATTGCCGATGGTGGCGCAGTCGCCGGCCAGGCACAGCGCATAGCGGTCAAGCGCCGGCAAGCCAGTGACGCTGCCGTCATCGCCGAAGCGGACCTTGGCGCCTTGGCCCGGTCCTTCGGTGATCGTCCACTCACCGCCCAGGTAGGTCTGGTACAGCGTCTTTTCGAAGCTGCTGCCTACAGGTGAATCGGCCGCTTCGGGCAAGGTGCTGCGTATGAACGTCTGGCGGGTGCCGCTGGCGTCGGTCGTTTGCAGCTCGTTGCCGCTCAGGCTCAGCTGTTCGCTTTGGCCGCCTTCGAACGTGGCTTGCCATTGCTTGTCGTTGGCGAGCAAGCGGCCATCGACGGTCTCCACGCCATTCATGTAGCTGGCCTGTTGACCGGCGACATTGATCTTCCATTCGAAGACCGGACCATTGCTAGCCAGCGCATTGCGTAGGCTCTCGCCCTTGGCCGCTGCATCGATCGCTTTCTGATTGATCCAAGTACCGTTGTAGTCTTCGGGTTTGTGGCTGGCGCAGCCGCCCAGAATCAGGGCTGCCAGCGCGAGGGGCAGGGCATGACGCATGAGGGGAACCTTCAGGCAGGAGGAGCGGCAGGCGAGTGCCTGCCGCTTGGGCATCACTCGATGACGAGGATGGCGTCCATCTCGACTTGCGAGCCTTTTGGCAGCGCTGCTACGCCGATCGCGGCGCGCGCGGGGTAGGGCTGCTCGAAGTAACGGCCCATGACCTCATTGACCTTGGCGAAGTGGCTGAGGTCGGTGAGGAAGATGTTCAGCTTGACGATGTCTTTGAACGACCCACCAGCCGCTTCAGCGACCGCCTTGAGGTTCTCGAAGACCTGCACGGTCTGGGCCTCGAAGCCTTCGACCAGTTCCATGGTCTTGGGGTCCAACGGAATCTGCCCCGACATGTATACGGTATTGCCAGCCTTGATCGCCTGGGAGTAGGTGCCGATGGCGGCCGGGGCCTTGTCGCTGTTGATGACGGTCTTGGTCATGTTGACTCCTTGCGGTTGACGGACTACGCACGCGTGCGGGTAATGCGGACCACGCCGGTCAGGGTGCGCAGCTTCTTGATCACGCGCGCCAGGTGCACGCGGTCGCGCACGCTGACCACCAGCTGGACCACGCTGACGCGACCGTCGCGCTCATCCATGCTGATCTTCTCGATGTTGCCGTCGGCGGCATTGACGCTGCTCGCCAGCAGCGCGATCAGGCCGCGCTGGTGCTCCAGCTCGACGCGCAGTTCGACATTGAACTCGCCGGTGACGTCCTTGGCCCAAGAGAGCTGCAAGCACTTTTCCGGGTTGTGTCGGATTTCGCTGATATTTCGGCAGTCTTCCAAGTGAACGACCATACCTTTGCCTGCCGACAGGTGGCCCACGATGGGGTCACCTGGAATCGGTGTGCAGCACTTGGCGTAGCTGAGCACCAAGCCTTCGGTACCGCGGATTGCCAGTGGCCCTTCGGGCGATGGCAACTGCTCGCCCTCAGCGGACAGCAGGCGTCGGGCCACCACATAGGCCATGCGGTTGCCCAGACCGATGTCCTCAAGCAAATCCTCGATCAATTCCAGGCGGTATTCGCTGAGGATGGCCTGCACGCGCTCGCTCGGGATCTTGTCCAGGCTGCTGTCGAAGCCGGTGAGCACTTTGTTCAACAGGCGTTCGCCGAGATTGATCGACTCGGAGCGGCGTTGCTGTTTGAGGGCATGACGGATGTGGGTACGGGCCTTGCCGGTGACCACGAAGTTGAGCCAGGCCGGGTTCGGGCGCGCGCCGGGCGCGCTGACGATCTCCACCGTCGAGCCACTTTGCAGCGGTTCGGAAAGCGGCGCCAGGCGACGGTTGATGCGGCAGGCGATACAACTGTTGCCCACGTCGGTGTGCACGGCGTAGGCGAAGTCGACGGCCGTGGAGCCTTTGGGCAGCTCCATGATCCGGCCTTTGGGGGTGAAGACGTAGACCTCGTCGGGGAACAGGTCGATCTTCACGCTCTCGATGAATTCCAGCGAGTTGCCGGCCCGCTGCTGCAACTCAAGAATGCCTTTGACCCACTGGCGGGCACGGGCGTGGTTGCCCTTGGGCTGCTCATCCTCGTTGGACTTGTACAGCCAGTGTGCGGCGATGCCGTTGTTGGCCATCTCTTCCATTTCGCGGGTGCGGATCTGGATCTCGATGGGTACACCATGCATGCCGAACAGCGTGGTATGCAACGACTGATAGCCGTTGGCCTTGGGAATGGCAATGTAGTCCTTGAAGCGACCCGGCAGGGGTTTGTACAAATTGTGTACAGCGCCCAGTACGCGATAGCAGGTATCGACCTTGTCGACCACGATGCGGAAGGCGTACACGTCCATGATTTCGGTGAAGGCGCGGCGTTTGCCGCGCATCTTCTTGTAGATACCGTAGAGGTGCTTCTGTCGCCCACTGACCTCGCCGGCGATGCCGTCCGCTGCCAGGCAATTGGCCAGGGAGGTTTCGATCTTGGCGACGATTTCCTTGCGGTTACCGCGCGCACTCTTGACCGCTCGATGGATCAGCGCTGAGCGCATGGGGTGCATGGCCTTGAACCCCAGGTCTTCGAATTCCACGCGCACGGTGTGCATGCCCAGGCGGTTGGCGATGGGGGCGTAGATCTCGAGGGTTTCCTTGGCGATGCGCCGGCGTTTTTCCCCGGACAGCACTTCAAGCGTGCGCATGTTGTGCAGGCGGTCGGCGAGCTTGACCAGGATCACACGGATATCGCGGGCCATGGCCATGGCCATCTTCTGGAAGTTTTCGGCCTGCGCTTCGGCTTTGGTCTCGAAATTCATCTGGGTCAGCTTGCTGACCCCGTCGACCAACTCGGCGACGGTCTCGCCGAACTGCTGGCTGAGGGCTTCCTTGGCGATGCCGGTGTCTTCGATGACGTCGTGCAACATGGCTGCCATCAGGCTCTGATGGTCCATGTGCATGTCGGCGAGAATGCTGGCCACTGCCAGCGGGTGGGTCACGTAGGGCTCGCCACTGCGGCGGCGCTGCCCATCGTGTGCCTGCTCGGCATAGAAATAGGCCCGGCGAACCAGGTTGACCTGTTCGGGACCTAAGTAGGTCGACAGCCGCTCGGCAAGGGCTTCTATACCCGCCATGATTTCACCTCTTGCACAGGAAGAGGATCGGGTGCCGCGCGACGTCGACAGGGCATGAATCAGACGGCCTCGTTGTTCTCGTCCTCGAACGCGGCGAACACCGGATCCTCGGTGACGATCTCTTCAGCGGCGATGAATTCATTGGTCACGATGCCTTCGGCGATTTCGCGCAGGGCAACGACGGTCGGCTTGTCGTTTTCCCACGCCACGCGTGGTTCCTTGCCGCCGGTGGCCAGTTGGCGGGCGCGCTTGGTCGAGAGCATGACCAGCTCGAAGCGGTTATCCACGTGTTCCAGGCAGTCTTCAACAGTTACGCGGGCCATGGTGTTCCTCAGTAGCAGATGCGTTAGGCGTACAGCCCAGAATGGGCAGGCGGACTCGATAGTTTAAAAAATCACCAGCCAATAGGGAAGGACTGTTTCGCTCCACGCCCGGGTTTCGCCGGGCAGTGCCCACGAAACAGGCGCCGCAGACGGCCTTTTGCACGACGCTGACGATAACGCCTCCCGCCCCGCGAACACAACAGCCTCAACGCATCGCGTCACGCAGCCGCGGCGTCAGTTCCTCGAACAGGGTCTGCACCGAGCGCAGGGCCCGGCAGTCTGGGCGGGTGAGAAGCCATAACTGGGTGTCGCAGCCTGGCAGCGGGCCGCTCAGGGCCTCGACTCCGGGCAGGGTGTCGACCATGTAGTCCGCCAGCGCGGCCACGCCCATGCCGCTACTGACCAGTTGGGCGATGGTCGACATGCCACTGCATTGGTAGCGCGGAACGAGGTCGGGGTGGTGCTGCGTGCGCCAGATGACCGTGGGATGTTCGTGCATGCTGTCGTCCGGGGCGATCCAGGGCACGTTGTTCGGCGACTCGGTCAGGCGTTCGCGAAACGCCGCGTGGCCGCAGATCACGTAGGAGGTCGACCCCAAGCAACGCCCGACCAGATGTTCCGGCGGCGTGTTGGTCAAGCGCAGGGCGATGTCGGCGTCGCGACGGCTCAGATTGGCGAAGGAATTGGAGGTGCCCATCTCCAGCGAGAGTGCCGGGTAGTTGGGCATGAACTCGACCAGCGCCGGTAGCAGCAGACTGTGCAGCACCGCTTCCGTACAGGTCAGTCGCACGGTGCCGCTGACCACCTGTTCGCCGCTGGTCAGCGCGATTCGCGCCGCATCGAGCGCTTGTTCGGCACGTTCGGCCTGCTCGGCCAGGGCCTGGGCAGTGTCGGTCGGCAGATAACCCTTGCGGCTCTTGACGAACAACGCAGTCCCCAGCGCCGATTCCAGTCGACGGATGGAGCGAAACACCGTGGAAACATCGACCTTGAGCAGCTCCGCTGCTTTTGCCAGCGAGCGACCGCGCTCCAGCGCCAGCACCAGGGCCAGATCGGCATGAGAGATTTGATATTGCATGGTTGCACGCTCTGCTTGCTGGTCTGCCAATGTCTGTTGCATTGGAGCCCACTTTATAGTGCAACGACTGGCGTGAATCAATGTGGCGCCGCGCAACGCAATGCCCCTCGAATGGGGTCGTTAGAACAACAACCAGCGCAACCCTCGTCGCCTTCCAGGCGTCCTCCTATCCCTGAATCGTCGCTTTTGATCACAGGATGTACAGCCATGACGTCGGTCTTCTCGTGCCCCCGTTTCCGCGACATGATGCCTGCCGACAAGGCACGTCCATGAGCACTCGCAAGCCGCCCCTGATCGGCGTCAGCGCCTGCCGCCAGCAGGTCGGCCGGAACTCTTCGCACACGGTAGGCGCCAAGTACGTCGAGGCCGCAGCCTTTGCGGGGCTGCCGCTGATCCTGCCGGCCCGCGATACCCCCGACGAGCCGCATGCGCTGCTGGCGCACCTGAACGGCATTCTTTTCACCGGCTCGCCTTCAAATGTCGAGCCGCATCATTACAATGGCGCCCCCAGCGCGGTCGGCACCCGGCATGACGCTGCGCGCGATCGTTTGACGCTGCCGTTGCTGCAGTCGGCGATTGCCGCAGGCGTGCCGGTGCTGTGCATTTGCCGGGGCTTCCAGGAGCTCAACGTGGCCTTGGGCGGAACCTTGCACCCGCGTGTGCATGCGTTGCCCGGCCATCTGGACCACCGCGAGCCCGAGGAGGCGCCGCTGCAGGTGCAGTATGGCCCCCGGCATCGGGTCGACAGTGCGCCGGGCGGCCTGTTCGAGCGCCTGGGCCTGGCGGCGCAGTTCGAGGTCAACTCGCTGCACAGTCAAGGTATCGACCGTTTGGCGTGCGGCCTGCGAGTCGAAGCGCGGGCGCCGGATGGCTTGATCGAAGCGGTATCGATGCCGGGCGCACCGGGGTTCGTCCTCGGCGTGCAGTGGCACCCGGAATGGCAGCTCGCCGAAAACCCGGTCTCCCTACGTCTGTTTCAGGCGTTTCGCGAGGCCTGTATCGCCCATGCTGCAGGGGAGGGCGCGCGTTAGAAGGCATTCTGACGCGGCCCCAAGGTCGCGGACGACTCACCCCAGCAGCAAGCTTTCAATGAGTGGAAGCGGGCCTTGCGCGCAAGGTCTGTGAAAAAACAATACCAATAGCAACGGCAAATACTCATGAGCGAATACACAGAAACCGGCCGCCCTCCCGATGCGGCCGCCGATGCAGGCAGTACCGCCCAAGCCCCAGGCAAGGGCCTGGCCAAAGGCCGCCTGGGCCTGCTGGCCAGCGTCGTGCTGGGCATTTCCACCATCGCGCCGGTCTACACCCTGACCGGCGCGCTCGGCCCGACCGTGCGCGAAGTCGGCGCCCATCTCCCCGCGGTGTTCATCGTCGGTTTCCTGCCGATGCTGCTGGTCGCGTTGGGCTACCGCGAGCTCAACGCCGCCGAGCCCGACAGCGGCACCTCCTTCACCTGGTCAGCCCGCGCGTTCGGTCCGATGATCGGCTGGATCGGCGGTTGGGGGTTGGTGGTGGCGACCACCATCGTGTTGTCGAACCTGGCGGGCGTCGCGGTTGATTTCTTCTACCTGTTCATTGGCCAGATCAGCAGCCACCATGAGCTTGCCGCGCTGGCAGACAACTTGCTGATCAACGTCAGCACCTGTTGCGCCTTCATCGCCTTGGCGGTGTGGATCTGTTGCCGAGGCATGGGCACCACCATGACCGTGCAATACGGTCTGGTCGCCTTGCAACTGCTGGTGCTGGTGGGCTTCGGTTTTGCCGCGTTCGGCGAAACCACCGCACCGCCGCCGTTGGAATTCGACTTCGCCTGGTTCAACCCTTTCGGTGTCGAGTCGTTCTCGGCCTTCGCGGCCGGGCTGTCGTTGTCGATCTTCATCTTCTGGGGGTGGGACGTGTGCCTGACCGTCAGCGAAGAGTCGGTCGGCAGCGATGAGGTGCCTGGCAAAGCTGCCACCTGGACCGTGCTGCTGATATTGGGGCTGTACCTGTTCACTGCCATCGCCACGTTGCAGTTCGCCGGCATCAGCGACAGTGGTCTGGGGCTGGGTAATCCGCGTATCCAGGAGAACGTTTTCGCCCACTTGGCCGGCCCGGTGATGGGGCCGCTGGCGATCCTGATGTCGATCGCCGTGCTGGCCAGTACGGCGGCCTCGTTGCAGTCGACCTTCGTCTCGCCGGCGCGCACGCTGCTTGCCATGGGCTATTACGGCGCGGTGCCGCAGCGCTTCGCCAGTGTCTGTCCGCGCTCGCAGACACCGCGTTACGCGACCGTCTGCGCTGGGCTGGCGGCGGCGGTGTTCTACGTGACCATGCGCACCTTGAGCGAAAACGTGCTGGCCGACACCATCACCGCACTGGGCATGATGATCTGTTTCTACTACTCGCTGACGGCCTTCGCCTGCGTCTGGTATTTCCGCAGCAGCCTGTTCGACCGCCTGCGCCACTTCTTCATGCGCGGCGTGTGCCCGCTGGTGGGCGGTGTGATCTTGTCGGTGATCTTCGTGCGCACCGCGCTCGACAGCGCGTCGCCGGACTTCGGCAGCGGCTCGCACGTGGGCGGGCTGGGGCTGGTGTTCGTGATCGCGGCGATCATCTCGGTACTGGGCATCGTGCTGATGATGCTGTCGCGGCTGCGAGCGCCGGCGTTCTTCCTCGGCGCGACCTTGCAGCAGCAGGCCAAGCTGCAATTGCAGGAATGACCCAGGGGGCGCCGAGCGCCCCCGATGTCTTCAGCCGACCAACTGCTCGAGCAGCGCCGCATGGCGCTGTTGCTGTTTCTTGAGCAACAGGCGGTTGGCCCGGAACACCGATTGCAGATCGTCCAGCGCGTGGGCGAAATCGTCGTTGACGATGACATAGTCGAACTCGGCGTAATGCACCATCTCGCTGACTGCTTCCTTCATGCGGCCGGCGATGATGTCCTCGCTGTCCTGGCCGCGGCCGTCCAGACGCTGACGCAGTGCCTCTCGGCTGGGCGGCAGAATGAAGATCGACAGCGCTTCGGGCATCAGCTTGCGTACCTGCTGAGCGCCCTGCCAGTCGATCTCCAGGATCAGGTCGAAGCCTTGGGCGAGGGTTGCCTGCAGTGCGCTGCGCGAGGTGCCGTAGAAGTTGCCGAACACCTCGGCGTGTTCGAGGAAGTCGTCCTGGGCGATCAGCGTCTTGAAGGCGTCGTGGTCCACGAAGTGGTAGTTCACGCCGTGGGCCTCGCCGGGACGCATGGCCCGCGTGGTGTGGGACACCGAGACGCGGATCTGCGTGTCCTGTTGCCTGAGGGCGTTGACCAGGCTGGTCTTGCCGGCGCCCGAAGGGGCCGAGACGATGTAGAGGGTGCCGCTGGTGTGGGTCATGGTCGGGTTAGCCTTACTCGATGTTCTGTACTTGTTCACGCATCTGTTCGATCAGCACCTTCAGATTGACGGCCGCCTGGGTGCTGCGCGGGTCGAAGGCCTTGGAGCCGAGGGTATTGGCTTCGCGATTGAGCTCCTGCATCAGGAAGTCAAGCCGCCGTCCGGCCGCACCGCCGGACTTGAGCACCCGGCGTACTTCGGTGACATGGGTGCTCAGGCGGTCGAGCTCTTCGGCCACGTCGCTCTTCTGCGCCAACAGCACCATCTCCTGCTCCAGGCGCTGGGGCTCGAGCTCGGCCTGCATATCGGCGAAGCGGTCAAGAATACGCTGGCGTTGCGCAGCCAGCATCTGCGGCACCAGCGCGCGCAGGGTGGCCACTTCGTGGGTCATGGCCTCCAGGCGTTCGTCGATCAGCCGTGCCAGCTCCTGGCCTTCGCGCTGACGGCCAGCTTTGAGCTCGGCAAGCGCTTCGTCGAACAGCGCCAGGGCCTCGGCGTTCAGCGCCTGCGGGTCGGCGGCATCGGCCACCAGTACACCGGGCCAGGCCAGCACTTCGAGGGGGTTGAGCGGTGCCGGCTGGTTGATGAGCCCGGCCACGGTTTCAGCGGCGGCGACCAGTTGCGCGGCGCGCTCGCGATCGACCTGCAGTGGCTTGCCGCTGCTCTCTTCGCACAGGCGCAGGGTACATTCGACCTTGCCGCGCGAGAGCCCTTGGCGCAGGCCTTCGCGGACCGCGCCTTCGAGATCGCGCAGGGCCTCGGGCAGACGCAGGTGCGGCTCCAGGTAGCGGTGGTTGACCGAGCGCAACTCCCAGCTCAGGGTGCCCTGGCTGCCGGCGCGCTCGACGCGGGCAAAGGCGGTCATGCTGTGCACCATGGGGAGAACCTCGCGAATTTCGGGATGACGGAGCGCCTTTCGGCTGCAAGGCGCAGGATTGTAGCGCAGTGCGGCGACGGCGCCCAATCGCGCCGCGCCGCGCACCGGTGACAGAGCAGACAGGTCGACGGATGGCACGCCCGAGACATTAGGCATGTCCTCGTGCGTTTAGCAGCCCTATAATGGCCGCCTGATTCGCATTCCAGTACAGGTATCCCAGATGAAACGTCCAAGTGGTCGCGCCGCCGATCAGCTTCGCTCGATCCGCATCACCCGCAACTACACCAAACACGCCGAGGGGTCGGTACTGGTCGAGTTCGGTGACACCAAGGTCATCTGCACGGTCAGCGTCGAGAACGGCGTTCCGCGCTTCCTTAAAGGTCAGGGCCAAGGCTGGCTGACTGCCGAGTACGGCATGCTGCCGCGCTCGACCGGCGAGCGGAACCAGCGCGAGGCCAGTCGTGGCAAGCAGGGTGGTCGCACCCTGGAGATCCAGCGCCTGATCGGCCGCTCCCTGCGCGCCGCGCTGGACATGAGCAAGCTCGGCGATATCACGCTCTACGTCGATTGCGACGTCATCCAGGCCGATGGCGGTACCCGCACGGCGTCGATCACCGGTGCCATGGTCGCCCTGTGCGACGCGCTGGCGGTGATCAAGAAGCGCGGCGGCCTTAAGGGCGGCAACCCGCTCAAGCACATGATCGCGGCTGTCTCGGTAGGCATGTACCAGGGCGAGGCGGTGCTGGACCTGGACTATCTGGAAGATTCCGCCGCCGAGACCGACCTCAATGTGGTCATGACCAGCGCGGGCGGCTTCATCGAAGTGCAGGGCACTGCCGAAGGCGCGCCGTTCCAGCCTGAAGACTTCAATGCCATGCTGGCACTGGCCCAGAAGGGCATGACCGAGATCTTCGATCTGCAAACTGCCGCACTGGCCGACTGAGCGCTTCCCAAGAGGACCATTGATCCATGAATGAGCCAAATCCACCGATCGGAACCGTCAGCGCCGAAGCCCGGCAATGGGCGATGTTCTGTCACTTCAGTGCGTTTCTCGGGCTGGTGATGCCGTTGGGACATCTGCTCGGGCCGTTGGTGATGTGGCTCTGGAAGCGCGAATCGGACCCCTTCGTCGATGCCCAAGGCAAGGAGGCGCTGAATTTCCAGATCACCGTCACCCTGGCCGGGTTCATCTGCTTCCTGCTGATGTTCGTGGTGATCGGTGTCGTGCTGCTCGCCATCCTCGCGGTGGCGATGCTGATTCTGATCATTCTGGCCGGCGTTCGCGCGAACGAAGGCAAAGCCTATCGCTACCCGTTCATCTGGCGTCCGATCAAGTAACCGCTACGTTCAAGGCAGCTGCAAACCGCCGGCTGCCTTGTGCAACGCCCTCAGATGTTCGCCGATCTGCTTGACGTTGGTCTCGATAGCGGCAATTTCTTTGGCCCTCGCGGGCTCCAGCAGTGCTCTCACCTCCTTGTCCAGATCGGTGCTCAGGCGCAGCAATTGCGCCTGACGCTCGCTGCTGACTTTCTCCAGATGCGCGCGCTCTTGCGGTTGCGGCAGACCATAGCCCCGCGACTCCAGCAATTCGGCCGGCCGGCTGAGGAAGCCGCTGTTGGCGAGCATCTGCTGCAGAGTCGCATTGGCTTTGTCGATGCTGCCGTCCTTTAATGCGGCCGCGTTCAGATAACGCTGCTTGACCTCATCCTGTGCCAGTAGCAGTTGGCGACGCAGGCTGGCCTGCTCCAGCAGTAGCAGGGCCGCGCTGGTGCGCAGATTGGCCTGGGCGAACCAGGGCCGACGCTGTTCGGCGTCCTGTGCAAGCCAGTCCTCCACGGCGGTCTGCGGGATCGGGAGCTGTTTTCTCAACACCTCGAACATCGCCTGGTAGCGGTCTCGATAGGAGTCGAACCGATAGCCCAGGCGCAAGGCTTCGCGCGGATCGTCGAGCACGTGGGTATCGGCCAGGCCGCGGCCCTTGAGCACTTCCAGCAAGCCGTTGGGCATGATCGAATCGAGGTCGCTCAAGCGTGGATCGGCGGTGCCGCTGCGCATCAGCTTTAGGGTTTCCACCGCACAGTTGTTGGACAGGAAGTAGTAGTTGCCGTCATAGCTCCAGTGCATCTCCGCTGCCTGGCGCACCAGGTCCTCGATCTGCTGACGATCAAGCTTGAGCGGCACCGACGACAGGCTGCGCAGTTCGGTCTTGGTGTATTCGTCGATGACCTGGCCCAGCGGCAACACGAACAGCCGCGAGGGGTAGGCTCCGATCAGGCCGTCCCAACTGGACAATTGCACATCGTTGACGAAGGCACGGTAGGAAAGCACCAGGTGGCGGTCCAGGTCCAAGCGGCAGTCCGGACCGCGTGGCCGACCTGGGGCGCAGATCACCAGCCGCAGCATGCTGTGCCCCCAGCGGCTCACCCAGTTCTGGTTGGCTTCGGCGAGCAGGTAGTCGACCTGGTAGACGCGCTCGGGATCGATATCGCCCAGCGGCTCGCGGGCGAAGTCGCTGCCGGCATTCAGGAAGGGCAGGCCTTGGGCGCAGGTGTCTTGCGCCGGTGCCCAGGCGAAATGCTCGCGCAGGTATTGGTTCAGCGCTGGCCGGCGACAGCCGTAGCTCGGGTCGAGGAGGAAGTACTCCATGTTGACCGCGATGAATTCCTTGGGGCTGCTCAACTCGTAGGCGTCAGGCGTGCGCACCAACTGGCCGTTGTGCTGTTCGCGCTCGCCGCGACGGCCTACGTATTGTGGCCAGCCGGCCAGATCGAGCAAGCGTGGGTCGTCGCTGAGGGTGAAGCGGCGCTCGGTCTCGCCACGGCATTGCTGCGGTAGGCCGATATCGCCGAGCGTCGTGTACTGCCGCTTGCAGCGGGCGATGCGTGAGCGCTCCGCACCTTGCCATAGGCGTGCGCGGTCATAGATGTGGGTCAGCTCGTGGAGCACGGTGGCGAGCAGTTCTTCGCGGACCGTGCCATGGGGGCGCTGGGTCTTTTCAGTGGCGGCGCTGCCGTCGACCAGACCAGGCAGCAAGCGGCGATTGAGTTCCAGGCTGGCTACCGGCGACGCCTGCCCGTAGGCATCGGCCGGCATGCGGTCGCTCCAGCTGACGTCAATTCGCCGATCCAGGCGCTGCTTGAAGGTCGGCGGCAGTTTGGACAGGGCCTCATCGAGCAAGGCCTGGGACGCTTGCCGTTGGTGAGCGTCGAGACCGTGAGTCTGCAAGTCCAGTCGCAGGTCCGCCAGGGCGGGCGTGCCGAGCAGCGTCAGGGCGCAGCCGAGCAGCCAGGCACGCGCGCGCTTCACAGCGAGAGGATGGCTTCGGCCAGAACCTGATCGCTGGCGTCGCGTGCCTCGGGCACACGGTCGCGCAGGGTGTCGAAGGCCGCCTCGAGCTGAGCGCCGCGGATATCGCCGTTGCTGGCGACGAAGCTGGCCGCATCGTCACGGGCTTCGCGCACGACCTTGGAGTCGCGGATCGAGGTGGTGGTGTCGGAGGTGAAGTCGATCGAGCGGCCAAAGGCACGCACGATGATGTTGCTGGTGGCCACCAGGGTCTGTGCCTGGGCCAGGTCGGCCAGCAGCAGCATGCCGAGGGTGGCGGCGATCAGCGGTTTACGCATGGAGCATCTCCGAAGAATACGAGGAGTCAGGGGTGATCATTGGACGAGAATTGCCTCTGCCAGTTCAAGGTCGTCGTGATTGCCAAGCCAATGATGGCGGCGCAGTTCGACGAGCGCAGCCTGGAGACGGGCGCTGCGTATCTGTCCGCCACTGGCGACGAACGTGGCGGCGTCATCGCGGGCCATGCCGACGATCTTGCGATCGAACGGCGCGGTGGTCACTTGGGTGGTGACGTAGCCGGTCATGATTGGAAACTGAGTGGTGACGTCCATGGCGTGGACGCTTCCCACACTGGCGAAGGCAAGCAGCAGGGTTATCAGGTAACGCATGGGCTTAACGTTCTGTCGGCTGGGCGAGGCTTGCAGTGCAGTCGGTGTGTAACGCCGACTGCGCGAACCTGAAGGCGTAATCAATAGGCCAGGATGGCCTGGGCCAATTGTGCATCGCTCGCTTGCAGCGTCGGCACCTGCTCGCGGATGTGGGCAAAGGCGCTTTCCAGCTTGGCGCCGCGAATGGCGCCCTGACTGCCGACGAAGCTGGCGGCGTCGTCGCGTGCGGCTTCGACGATTTTCTTGTCACGCAGCGACGAGCTGGCGTCAGAGGTGGCGTCGGTGGACGCTGCGACCCCGCGAACAACGGTATCGGTGGTGACCACGAAGCTGCTGGCCTGGGCGGTGCTGGTCAGGGCCAGCAGCAGGGCTGCGCCGAACAGGGATTTACGGGACATGGATGGTGCTCCTGCGAAGGGACGGTTCTGGTTACTCGGACGCTTGCGGGACCGCACAGGATACCTGTGGGCACACTGACACGCGCGGACACGCTAACAGGCGGGTGACGCAAGCGTACCACGGGGCATTGTTTCAGGATGTTAAGGGAAGGTCGCTTCAAACTGTTTCGGTTATTTCGGATTTCATTCGAACTGTACCTGTTCAGCACGGTTTTACCATTCCCAATAAAAAACCCGTCACAGTTGCCTGTGACGGGTTTTCAAGAATGCAGTGCCGATCAGTGTCGGCACACCAGCGCTTAGCGCCAGAAAGGCTTGCTCAGCTCTTGGTAGCGCTGCGATTCGCTGATACCCGCATCAGCGAGCAGGCGTGCATCCAGGCGAGCGAGTTGACGACGACTGGCGATGCGGCGTTGCCACAGCAGCAGGGTCGAAACGACGCGCAGTGGCGCCGAGGCTTTGGATTCAGTGTTGTTGTCGAAAACCAGACCGGAACTGAGGGTACGTTCCATGATGTGTCATCCTTCCGCTTATGGCGGGACTAGATAGTGATTTAACTGGTGCCAATGATCCTCTCGTCTTGTCCAGTACAGTAGATACAGTTCAACAGTATTGAGTGGGCTCAGTTAACTGTTTGTGGGCACTGTTGCACTCAAAATTGGCGCAACTGTATTGGTGTGCGCCATTGTGGTGCGAATTTGGAGGGGTTAAGTCTTTTTAGTGAGTATGGGCGGGGGTTATTGCAATACAGTAGTACAGTTTTATTCGTCTGACTTGGGCCAACTGTTTTATGCCGGTCACCGCAGAGTGCGTCCGCGATGACCATCGCTGGAAAGCGTTCTGATCAGCCTGCCAGCATCCGCCCGTTCTCTTCCAGGTTTTCGTGCCAGCTCAGCGCCTCGCGCAGAATGTGCGGCGTATGCCCACCGCGCGCGCAGGCCCGTTCGAAGTAGTCGTTCAGCGCCGCGCGGTAGTCAGGGTGCACGCAATTGTCGATGATGACCCGGGCGCGCTCGCGCGGTGCCAGGCCGCGCAGGTCGGCAAGCCCTTGTTCGGTGACCAGGATGTCGACGTCATGCTCGGTATGATCGACATGGCTGACCATCGGTACCACGCTGGAGATCGCCCCGCCTTTGGCGATCGACTTGGTGACGAACACCGACAGATGCGCGTTACGGGCGAAGTCACCGGAGCCGCCGATGCCATTCATCATCCGCGTGCCGCAGACATGGGTGGAGTTGACGTTGCCGTAGATGTCGAACTCCAGCGCCGTGTTGATACCGATGATGCCCAGGCGACGGACTACTTCGGGGTGGTTGGAAATTTCCTGAGGACGCAGCACGAGCTTGTCTTTGTAGCGTTCCAGGTTGCCGAACACGTCGGCGTTGCGCCGGCTCGACAGGGTGATCGAGCTGCCCGAGGCGAAGCGCAGTTTGCCTGCGTCGATCAGCTCGAAGGTCGAGTCCTGCAGCACTTCGGAGTACATGGTCAGGTCTTCGAACGGCGATTCGATCAGCCCGCACATCACTGCGTTGGCAATGCTGCCGATGCCAGCCTGCAATGGGCCGAGGCTGTTGCTCATGCGCCCGGCGGCCACTTCGCGCTTTAGGAAGTCGATCAGGTGATTGGCGATGCCCTGGGTCTCGTGATCCGGCGGCAGCACGGTGGAGGGCGAGTCGGGCTGGTCGCTGATGACGATGCCGACGATCTTCGCCGGATCGATCGGGATAGCGGTGCTGCCGATGCGGTCATCGACCTTGACCAGCGGGATCGGCGTGCGGGTTGGACGATAGGTAGGAATATAGATGTCGTGCAAGCCTTCGAGATTGGGGTTGTGCGACAGGTTGATCTCGATGATGACGTGCTTGGCGAAGATCGCGAAGCTGGCCGAATTGCCCACCGAGGTGGTCGGCACGATGTGACCTTGTTCAGTGATTGCGACGGCTTCGATGACCGCGATGTCCGGTAGCGTCAGTTGCTTGTTGCGCAACTGCTCCACGGTTTCGGACAGGTGCTGGTCGATGAACATCACCTGGCCGTCGTTGATCGCCTTGCGCAACGTGCTGTCGACCTGGAACGGCATGCGCCGGGCCAGCACGCCGGCCTCGGTCAGTTGCTTGTCCAGGTCGTTGCCCAGGCTGGCGCCGGTCATCAGGCTGATCTTCAGTGGCGATTTTTTCGCCCGTTCGGCCAGGGCGTGGGGCACGGCCTTGGCTTCGCCGGCGCGGGTGAAGCCGCTCATGCCGACGGTCATGCCGTCCTCGATCAGGCCAGCGGCATCGGCCGCACTCATTACCTTGCTGTGCAGGGAGGACAAGCGGATACGATCACGGTACATGGGGTGTCATCTCGGGCTACTTGGCTACTGCAGCGCAGTCTAGTGATTTCGCCCGGGGCCGTCCCGCGACCATGGTCGTATGAGAAGCCCGGTCGTAGAGCCGTTGATCTGGATCAGCAAAACGACAAGGCCCCAGGAAAGATCTTCCTGGGGCCTTCTTCATGTCGCTCGGTTCAGCAGGAAAAGTGCTACTCCACGGCCTTGACCATGTCTTCGATGACCTTCTTCGCGTCACCGAACACCATCATGGTCTTGTCCAGGTAGAACAATTCGTTGTCGAGCCCGGCATAGCCGCTGGCCATGGAGCGCTTGTTGACGATGATGGTCTTGGCCTTGAAGGCCTCGAGAATCGGCATGCCGGCGATTGGCGACTTGGGATCGTTCTTCGCCGCCGGGTTGACCACGTCGTTGGCGCCAAGCACCAGCACCACGTCGGCTTGCCCGAACTCGGCGTTGATGTCTTCCATTTCGAAGACCTGGTCATAGGGGACTTCTGCCTCGGCCAGGAGCACGTTCATATGGCCAGGCATGCGCCCCGCCACCGGGTGGATGGCGTACTTCACGGTCACGCCGTTGTGCGTCAGCTTCTCCGTCAGTTCCTTCAGCGCATGCTGCGCGCGCGCTACCGCCAGGCCGTAGCCGGGGACGATGATCACGCTGTCGGCGTTGCTCAACAGGAAGGTCGCGTCATCGGCCGAGCCGGATTTCACCGGGCGCTGTTCCTGAGTGCCCGCCGAGGCGCCGGCACCGGCATCGCCACCGAAGCCACCGAGAATGACATTGAAGAACGAGCGGTTCATGGCCTTGCACATGATGTACGACAGAATCGCGCCGCTGGAGCCGACCAGGGAGCCGGCGATGATCAGCATCGAGTTGTTCAGCGAGAAGCCGATACCCGCCGCCGCCCAGCCCGAGTAACTGTTGAGCATCGAAACCACCACCGGCATGTCGGCGCCGCCGATGGGGATGATGATCAGCACGCCCATGATGAAGGCCAGCACCAGCATCAGGGTGAACGCGCTGTAATGGCCGGTGAAGGTGAACAGCAGGCCCAGGGCCAGTGTCGTGATACCCAGGATCAGGTTCAGCTTGTGCTGGCCTGCGAACTGGACCGGAGCGCCTTGGAAAAGGCGGAACTTGTACTTGCCCGACAGCTTGCCAAAGGCGATGACCGAGCCGGAGAAGGTGATAGCGCCGATGGCGGCGCCGAGGAACAGTTCGAGCCGGTTGCCGGTCGGGATCGGATCGCTGATGAGCGCGACGATGCCCAGCGACTGCGGTTCCAGCACTGCAGCGATCGCGATGAAGACCGCAGCCAGGCCGATCATGCTGTGCATGAAGGCGACCAGTTCGGGCATCTTGGTCATTTCCACGCGCTTGGCCATGATCGCGCCCGCGCTGCCGCCAATCAGCAGGCCGACGAGCACGTAGCCGATGCCTGCCGTGGCGCCGCCGTTGCCCACCGAGAGCGCGGCCAGCTTGTAGATCAGGCCGATGGTGGTCAGCGTGGCGATCGCCATGCCGATCATGCCGAACAGGTTGCCGCGTCGCGACGTGGTCGGGTGCGACAGGCCTTTGAGTGCCTGGATGAAACAGATCGAAGCGACCAGATAAAGGAGGGTGACCAGATTCATGCTCATGGTTGCTTCTGCCCCGCGTTCTTGGTTTTCTTCTTGAACATTTCCAGCATGCGGCGAGTGACCAGGAAGCCGCCGAACACATTGACCGCAGCCAAAGCCACGGCCAGTGTGCCCATCACTTTGCCGGCTGGCGTCACGGTCAGGGCGGCTGCGAGCATGGCGCCGACGATGACGATCGCGGAAATGGCGTTGGTCACGGCCATCAGTGGCGTGTGCAGCGCGGGAGTGACATTCCAGACCACGTGATAGCCGACATAGATCGCCAGCACGAAGATGATCAGGTTGTAGATGCCGTGGGAAATCAGCATGTCTTCCATAGTCGTATTCCTCAGCCGTTCTTGCGCACGATCTGGCCGTCGCGGCACATCAGGCACGCGGCGACGATGTCGTCTTCGAGGTTGATCGCCAGAGCGCCGTCCTTGTCGAACAGCAGCTTCATGAAATCCAGCAGGTTGCGTGCGTACAGCGCCGAGGCGTCGGCCGCCAGCTGTGCGGGAAGGTTGGTCGGACCTACGAGGGTCACGCCATGCGCCATCACCACCTGGTCGGCCACGGTGAGGGGGCAGTTGCCACCTTGGGCTGCGGCCAAGTCGATGACCACCGAGCCAGGCTTCATCTGCGCAACGGTTTCTGCGCTCAGCAGCGTCGGTGCCTTGCGTCCTGGAATCAGTGCCGTGGTGATGATGATGTCGGCCTGCTTGGCGCGTTCGTGGACCGCCTGTGCCTGACGCTGCATCCAACTGGCCGGCATGGGGCGGGCATAGCCACCGACGCCTTCGGCGCACTCGCGTTCTTCATCGGTCTCGTAGGGGACGTCGATGAATTTCGCACCCAGCGACTCGATCTGCTCCTTGACTGCCGGGCGTACGTCCGAGGCTTCGATCACCGCACCCAGGCGCTTGGCTGTTGCGATGGCCTGTAGCCCGGCGACACCAGCGCCCAGGATCAGTACGCGGGCAGCCTTCACCGTACCGGCGGCGGTCATCAGCATGGGCATGAAGCGCGGATAATGGTGGGCGGCAAGCAGTACGGCCTTGTAGCCGGCGATGTTGGCTTGTGACGACAGCACGTCCAGGCTCTGGGCCCGCGACGTGCGGGTGCCGCTTCTAGGGCAAAGGCCGTGATGCCGCGATCGGCCATCTTGGCGATCAAATCATTGTTGAAGGGGTTGAGCATGCCCGCCAGAACGCTACCAGGGTTGATCTGGCCTAATTCTTGGTCGTTGGGGGCCACCACCTTCAGCACCAACTGTGCGCCCAGTGCGTCGGCGGCCTCGCCCAGGGTGGCGCCTGCGGCTTCATAGGCCGTATCCGGAATGCTGGCCTTGAGCCCGGCCCCACGTTCGACGGTGATCCGATGGCCTTGGCCAACCAGTTTCTTGATGGTTTCCGGGGTCGCAGCGACCCTCGTCTCACCCGTCTGCGTCTCGAGAGGAACACCAATGTGCACGACTTTTTCTCCTGCGGTGACCTTTGTCATTGTTGATTTCCAGCCCACTTCGGGTGGTGCGGCTGGAGCGGTCGTTGAGCATGCATACCGCCGGTTCCGGGGCGGGCGAGGCATTTTGCAGAGGAACCGAAACGGCATCAACCAGTTCTGAAGCGAAACGAAGTTAAAACTACAAGTCACACTGTGACCATGTGTCGCAACGCATGGGCTTCGACGCGTCTAGAATGGGACATTCGCATCATAGATGAGGAAAACGAGATTTTTTCCTGTGTTTCGCTCACAGATTGGTGAATGTCGTAAATGTCACCTCTAGCTCACGCTGTGCGGGACGTTCAGAGATTTCGTCGAGGTCATAAGATTGTTTATGGATAGGCGACATATCCATACATCTGTAGGTTTGTCTGACTAGGAACTACAGCACAGGCGGGCTACATGAGTCGGGTGTAGGCGTGCGCTTGACCTATCAGCCAATCGCGGAAAGCACGAAGCGAAGCCGACTCGATCTTGCGCTCCGGAATCATCAGATGGTAGGCCTTGTCGCTGGTCAGCACATGCCTGTTTGCGACCACCAGGCGTCCGTCCTCCAGCTCGCGTTGGATGAGGAAAGGGGGGATCAAGGCGATGCCCATCTGGTGCATGGCCGCCTGGGCCAACATTGAGAACAGTTCATAGCGCGGCCCGGTCATGTCCCGCTCCACAGTCATGCCGAGACTGGTGAACCACTGTCGCCACGCGTAGGGGCGAGTGGTCTGCTGCAGCAAGGGTAGCTGTGCGATTTCTCCCGGCTCGATGCAGTCCTGCTTTTCGAGCCAGTGCGGACAGCACACCGGCACCGGGTTCTCGCCCATCAACCGGTGCGATTGGGTGCCAGACCAGTCGGCATCGCCGAAGTAGATGGCCGCATCAAAAGGCGTGTCGGCGAACAGGAAGGGCCGAGTACGGTTGGTCAGGTTGACCGTCACCTGCGGATGACGTTGCTGGAAATCCTTGAGTCGTGGCAGCAGCCATTGAGTGCCGAAGGTAGGCACCACGGCCAGTTCGATGACACTGGCGCCTTGCTGGCGCATCACCGACAGTGTGTCGCGCTCCACCGCATCGAGCTGCGCTGCCACCTGGCGGCTATAGGAAAGGCCGGCTTCGCTCAGCTTGACTCCGCGTTGCGAGCGTCGAAACAGCTCTACATTGAGGAAGCTTTCCAGGCTGGCGATCTGTCGGCACACGGCGCCCTGGGTCAGTGCCAGCTCCTGTGCGGCCTTGGTGAAGCTCTCGTGGCGGGCTGCAGCTTCGAAGCAGACCAACGCGGCGGTGCTAGGGATCTTCCGGCGCATGTACGTCAATCTCACTCATCAAGGGTCACTCAGGCGATTCTGTCCTCTCTTGGAGTGAGAAAACAACACAGGTAGGTGCGCAATCCTCGTTTGTCGTGCTGCCGATTCGGACCTAGGATCAACTCCAGCCCTATTCATCGGACATCTGCAGAGGACTCATCACATGGCCGGTAAAGCAAGCTTCAACTGGATCGATCCGCTGCTGCTGGATCAGCAGCTCACCGAAGAAGAACGCATGGTGCGCGACAGCGCCTACCAGTTCGCCCAGGACAAGCTGGCGCCGCGTGTGGTCGAGGCCTTTCGTCATGAGCGTACCGATGCAGCGATTTTCCGCGAGATGGGCGAGGTCGGTCTGCTGGGCGCAACCATCCCGGTGGAGTATGGCGGCAGTGGCCTGAACTACGTGTGCTACGGATTGATCGCTCGCGAGGTGGAGCGCATCGACTCCGGTTATCGCTCGATGATGAGCGTGCAGTCTTCCTTGGTGATGGTGCCCATCGATACCTTTGGCAGCGAGGCGCAGAAGCAGAAATATCTGCCGAAGCTGGCCAGCGGCGAATGGATCGGTTGCTTCGGTCTGACCGAGCCCAACCATGGTTCCGATCCTGGGGCGATGATCACTCGGGCACGCAAGGTCGAAGGTGGCTACAGCCTGACTGGCAGCAAGATGTGGATCACCAACAGCCCCATTGCCGACGTATTCGTGGTTTGGGCCAAGGATGATGCCGGTGATATTCGTGGCTTCATTCTGGAAAAAGGCTGGAAAGGCCTGAGCGCGCCGGCCATTCACGGCAAGGTGGGCCTGCGTGCTTCGATCACTGGCGAGATCGTCATGGACAGTGTGTTTGTGCCGGAGGAGAACATCTTCCCTGAAGTGCGTGGTCTCAAGGGGCCGTTTACATGCCTGAATTCAGCGCGATACGGCATCTCGTGGGGAGCACTGGGCGCGGCGGAAGCCTGCTGGCACACCGCGCGCCAGTACACGCTCGATCGCCAGCAGTTCGGCCGCCCGCTGGCGGCCAATCAGTTGATCCAGAAGAAGCTCGCCGACATGCAGACTGAAATCACCCTGGGCCTGCAGGGCTGCCTGCGTCTGGGGCGGATGAAGGATGAGGGCACGGCGGCGGTGGAAATCACCTCGATCATGAAGCGCAATTCTTGCGGCAAGGCGCTTGAAATCGCCCGTCTGGCCCGCGACATGCTTGGCGGTAATGGCATTTCCGATGAGTTCGGTGTGGCCCGGCATCTGGTCAACCTCGAAGTGGTCAACACTTATGAAGGTACCCATGACATTCATGCGCTGATCCTCGGGCGTGCCCAGACTGGCATCCAGGCGTTCTATTAATAGAAGGAGCAGGCCATGGGAGCGCTTTCTCACCTGCGGGTGTTGGATCTGTCTCGGGTGTTGGCCGGACCTTGGTGTGGACAGATTCTCGCCGACTTGGGCGCGGATGTGATCAAGGTCGAGCGTCCCGGCAGTGGCGACGATACACGCGCCTGGGGGCCGCCCTTCCTCAAGGATGCGCAGGGCGAGAGTACCAGTGAAGCTGCTTACTACCTGTCCGCTAATCGCAACAAGCGCTCGGTCACGATTGATTTCACCCAGCCCGAGGGTCAGCGCCTGGTGCGTGAGCTGGCGGCCAAGTCCGATATCGTCATCGAGAACTTCAAGGTGGGCGGTCTGGCCAGCTATGGGCTGGATTATCACAGCCTGAAGATGGTCAACCCCACCCTTATCTATTGTTCGATCACGGGCTTTGGCCAGACCGGTCCATATGCCAAAAGAGCGGGCTACGATTTCATGATTCAGGGGCTGGGCGGGTTGATGAGCCTGACCGGGCGCCCTGAGGGCGAGGAGGGCGCGGGGCCGATAAAAGTCGGGGTGGCGCTGACGGATATCCTGACGGGCTTGTATTCCACGGTTGCGATTCTGGCTGCGCTTGCCCATCGCGACCAGATGGGCGAAGGCCAGCATATCGATATGGCGTTGCTGGATGTGCAAGTGGCGTGTCTGGCGAATCAGGCGATGAACTACCTGACCACCGGAGTTGCACCGAAACGGCTGGGTAACGCGCACCCCAACATCGTTCCTTACCAGGACTTCCCCACTGCAGACGGCGATTTCATTCTTACCGTGGGGAACGATGGGCAGTTTCGCAAGTTCGCTGAGGTGGCGGGTCAGCCCCAGTGGGCGGATGACCCGCGGTTTGCCACGAACAAGCTGCGGGTAGCGCATCGGGCGGAGCTCATCCCGCTGATCCGTCAGGTGACGGTGTTCAAGACTACGGCGCAGTGGGTTGGCCTTCTGGAGCAGGCGGGTGTGCCGTGCGGACCGATCAACGACCTGGCGCAAATGTTCCAGGATCCGCAGGTGCTGGCCCGTGGGCTGGCGCTGGATGTGCCGCATGCGTTGGCGGGCAGTGTGCCGCAGGTGGCGAGTCCTATCCGGCTGTCGCGTACACCGGTGGAGTACCGTCACGCGCCGCCCTTGCTGGGTGAGCATACTCAGGCGGTACTCGAAGAGGTGCTGGGGCTGGAGGCGAGTGTCGTGCAAGGGTTGAGGGATGCCGGCGTGGTGTAGGTGGGGTGGTAGACCTCTCTATAAGTGAGTGGGGTGGCCGGTAGGCCACCCCGCTTTGTTTCAACTATTTGAATTTATTTGAAATTAAGCCTTGACCGCTGTTCAGATCCCCTTATAATGCGCCCCACTTCCGCAGCAAACGGAACGCGAAACTCCTTGAGAATCAACGAGTTAAGCGAGTTCGGCGCGGTGCGAAGGGCTTCGATCCTCGGGTTGAAAGCGGTGAAAAAGGCAGTTGACAGCATCGTTTGGTGCTGTATGATTCGCCTCCCGCTGCGAGAGATCGCAGCGAGTCAAGTGTTTGAAGCTAAACGAGTTTCTCGGAAAGAACTTCAAAATAAACGCTTGACACGAAGTAAGGCTGCTGTAGAATGCGCGGCCTCGGTTGAGACGAAACGCTCTTAGCCAAACGCTCTTTAACAAATCGAATCAAGCAATTCGTGTGGGTGCTTGTGAGTACGGACTGATCGTCGCCTAGATTATCAGCATCACAAGTGGCCATGCGAGAAATCACATAGTCATTTGAGATTGCTGAGCCAAGTTTAGGGTTTCTTAAAAACCCAAGCAGTATTGAACTGAAGAGTTTGATCATGGCTCAGATTGAACGCTGGCGGCAGGCCTAACACATGCAAGTCGAGCGGATGAGAGGAGCTTGCTTCTCGATTCAGCGGCGGACGGGTGAGTAATGCCTAGGAATCTGCCTGGTAGTGGGGGACAACGTTTCGAAAGGAACGCTAATACCGCATACGTCCTACGGGAGAAAGCAGGGGACCTTCGGGCCTTGCGCTATCAGATGAGCCTAGGTCGGATTAGCTAGTTGGTGAGGTAATGGCTCACCAAGGCGACGATCCGTAACTGGTCTGAGAGGATGATCAGTCACACTGGAACTGAGACACGGTCCAGACTCCTACGGGAGGCAGCAGTGGGGAATATTGGACAATGGGCGAAAGCCTGATCCAGCCATGCCGCGTGTGTGAAGAAGGTCTTCGGATTGTAAAGCACTTTAAGTTGGGAGGAAGGGTTGTAGATTAATACTCTGCAATTTTGACGTTACCGACAGAATAAGCACCGGCTAACTCTGTGCCAGCAGCCGCGGTAATACAGAGGGTGCAAGCGTTAATCGGAATTACTGGGCGTAAAGCGCGCGTAGGTGGTTTGTTAAGTTGGATGTGAAAGCCCCGGGCTCAACCTGGGAACTGCATCCAAAACTGGCAAGCTAGAGTACGGTAGAGGGTGGTGGAATTTCCTGTGTAGCGGTGAAATGCGTAGATATAGGAAGGAACACCAGTGGCGAAGGCGACCACCTGGACTGATACTGACACTGAGGTGCGAAAGCGTGGGGAGCAAACAGGATTAGATACCCTGGTAGTCCACGCCGTAAACGATGTCAACTAGCCGTTGGAATCCTTGAGATTTTAGTGGCGCAGCTAACGCATTAAGTTGACCGCCTGGGGAGTACGGCCGCAAGGTTAAAACTCAAATGAATTGACGGGGGCCCGCACAAGCGGTGGAGCATGTGGTTTAATTCGAAGCAACGCGAAGAACCTTACCAGGCCTTGACATGCAGAGAACTTTCCAGAGATGGATTGGTGCCTTCGGGAACTCTGACACAGGTGCTGCATGGCTGTCGTCAGCTCGTGTCGTGAGATGTTGGGTTAAGTCCCGTAACGAGCGCAACCCTTGTCCTTAGTTACCAGCACGTCATGGTGGGCACTCTAAGGAGACTGCCGGTGACAAACCGGAGGAAGGTGGGGATGACGTCAAGTCATCATGGCCCTTACGGCCTGGGCTACACACGTGCTACAATGGTCGGTACAGAGGGTTGCCAAGCCGCGAGGTGGAGCTAATCTCACAAAACCGATCGTAGTCCGGATCGCAGTCTGCAACTCGACTGCGTGAAGTCGGAATCGCTAGTAATCGCGAATCAGAATGTCGCGGTGAATACGTTCCCGGGCCTTGTACACACCGCCCGTCACACCATGGGAGTGGGTTGCACCAGAAGTAGCTAGTCTAACCTTCGGGGGGACGGTTACCACGGTGTGATTCATGACTGGGGTGAAGTCGTAACAAGGTAGCCGTAGGGGAACCTGCGGCTGGATCACCTCCTTAATCGAAGACATCAGCCTGCTGATGAGCTCCCACACGAATTGCTTGATTCATTGTGAAAAGACGATGCTGTAACGCGACCCTGTTATAGGTCTGTAGCTCAGTTGGTTAGAGCGCACCCCTGATAAGGGTGAGGTCGGCAGTTCAAATCTGCCCAGACCTACCAATTACTTGGTGCGGCCTACGAGATGTAGCAGATACACGGGGCCATAGCTCAGCTGGGAGAGCGCCTGCCTTGCACGCAGGAGGTCAGCGGTTCGATCCCGCTTGGCTCCACCACCTTTGTACAGCACTGTTAGAACTCAGAAATGAGCATTCGCGCGTCGCGTTGACGCCGCGTTGGAATGTTGATTTCTGGCTTTTGCCAGATCGTTCTTTAAAAATTCGGATATGTGATAGATACAGACTGATGACCAGTTTCACTGCTGGAAATCAGGCTGAGGTAAAATTTGTGAGTTCTGCTCGAAAGAGCGACGTGCGAATTTTCGGCGAATGTCGTCTTCACAGTATAACCAGATTGCTTGGGGTTATATGGTCAAGTGAAGAAGCGCATACGGTGGATGCCTTGGCAGTCAGAGGCGATGAAAGACGTGGTAGCCTGCGATAAGCTTTGGGGAGTCGGCAAACAGACTGTGATCCAGAGATCTCTGAATGGGGGAACCCACCTAGGATAACCTAGGTATCTTGTACTGAATCCATAGGTGCAAGAGGCGAACCAGGGGAACTGAAACATCTAAGTACCCTGAGGAATAGAAATCAACCGAGATTCCCTTAGTAGTGGCGAGCGAACGGGGACCAGCCCTTAAGTTGATTTGAGATTAGTGGAACGCTCTGGAAAGTGCGGCCATAGTGGGTGATAGCCCCGTACACGAAAGTCTCTTTTCAATGAAATCGAGTAGGACGGAGCACGAGAAACTTTGTCTGAACATGGGGGGACCATCCTCCAAGGCTAAATACTACTGACTGACCGATAGTGAACCAGTACCGTGAGGGAAAGGCGAAAAGAACCCCGGAGAGGGGAGTGAAATAGAACCTGAAACCGTATGCGTACAAGCAGTGGGAGCCTACTTTGTTAGGTGACTGCGTACCTTTTGTATAATGGGTCAGCGACTTATATTCAGTGGCGAGCTTAACCGAATAGGGGAGGCGTAGCGAAAGCGAGTCTTAATAGGGCGCTTAGTCGCTGGGTATAGACCCGAAACCGGGCGATCTATCCATGGGCAGGTTGAAGGTTAGGTAACACTGACTGGAGGACCGAACCGACTACCGTTGAAAAGTTAGCGGATGACCTGTGGATCGGAGTGAAAGGCTAATCAAGCTCGGAGATAGCTGGTTCTCCTCGAAAGCTATTTAGGTAGCGCCTCATGTATCACTGCTGGGGGTAGAGCACTGTTTCGGCTAGGGGGTCATCCCGACTTACCAAACCGATGCAAACTCCGAATACCAGCAAGTGCCGAGCATGGGAGACACACGGCGGGTGCTAACGTCCGTCGTGAAAAGGGAAACAACCCAGACCGTCAGCTAAGGTCCCAAAGTCATGGTTAAGTGGGAAACGATGTGGGAAGGCTTAGACAGCTAGGAGGTTGGCTTAGAAGCAGCCATCCTTTAAAGAAAGCGTAATAGCTCACTAGTCGAGTCGGCCTGCGCGGAAGATGTAACGGGGCTCAAACCATGCACCGAAGCTACGGGTATCACCTTTGGTGATGCGGTAGAGGAGCGTTCTGTAAGCCTGTGAAGGTGAGTTGAGAAGCTTGCTGGAGGTATCAGAAGTGCGAATGCTGACATGAGTAACGACAATGCGAGTGAAAAACTCGCACGCCGAAAGACCAAGGTTTCCTGCGCAACGTTAATCGACGCAGGGTTAGTCGGTCCCTAAGGCGAGGCTGAAAAGCGTAGTCGATGGAAAACAGGTTAATATTCCTGTACTTGCAGTTATTGCGATGGAGGGACGGAGAAGGCTAGGCCAGCCTGGCGTTGGTTGTCCAGGTTTAAGGTGGTAGGCTGAAATCTTAGGCAAATCCGGGATTTCAAGGCCGAGAGCTGATGACGAGTTGCCTTTAGGCGACGAAGTGGTTGATGCCATGCTTCCAAGAAAAGCTCCTAAGCTTCAGATAACTGGGAACCGTACCCCAAACCGACACAGGTGGTTAGGTAGAGAATACCAAGGCGCTTGAGAGAACTCGGGTGAAGGAACTAGGCAAAATGGCACCGTAACTTCGGGAGAAGGTGCGCCGGCGAGGGTGAAGGACTTGCTCCGTAAGCCCATGCCGGTCGAAGATACCAGGCCGCTGCGACTGTTTATTAAAAACACAGCACTCTGCAAACACGAAAGTGGACGTATAGGGTGTGACGCCTGCCCGGTGCCGGAAGGTTAATTGATGGGGTTAGCGCAAGCGAAGCTCTTGATCGAAGCCCCGGTAAACGGCGGCCGTAACTATAACGGTCCTAAGGTAGCGAAATTCCTTGTCGGGTAAGTTCCGACCTGCACGAATGGCGTAACGATGGCGGCGCTGTCTCCACCCGAGACTCAGTGAAATTGAAATCGCTGTGAAGATGCAGTGTATCCGCGGCTAGACGGAAAGACCCCGTGAACCTTTACTATAGCTTTGCACTGGACTTTGAGCTTGCTTGTGTAGGATAGGTGGGAGGCTTTGAAGTGGGGACGCCAGTTCTCATGGAGCCATCCTTGAAATACCACCCTGGCAACCTTGAGGTTCTAACTCAGGTCCGTGATCCGGATCGAGGACAGTGTATGGTGGGTAGTTTGACTGGGGCGGTCTCCTCCCAAAGAGTAACGGAGGAGTACGAAGGTGCGCTCAGACCGGTCGGAAATCGGTCGTAGAGTATAAAGGCAAAAGCGCGCTTGACTGCGAGACAGACACGTCGAGCAGGTACGAAAGTAGGTCTTAGTGATCCGGTGGTTCTGTATGGAAGGGCCATCGCTCAACGGATAAAAGGTACTCCGGGGATAACAGGCTGATACCGCCCAAGAGTTCATATCGACGGCGGTGTTTGGCACCTCGATGTCGGCTCATCACATCCTGGGGCTGAAGCCGGTCCCAAGGGTATGGCTGTTCGCCATTTAAAGTGGTACGCGAGCTGGGTTTAGAACGTCGTGAGACAGTTCGGTCCCTATCTGCCGTGGACGTTTGAGATTTGAGAGGGGCTGCTCCTAGTACGAGAGGACCGGAGTGGACGAACCTCTGGTGTTCCGGTTGTCACGCCAGTGGCATTGCCGGGTAGCTATGTTCGGAAGAGATAACCGCTGAAAGCATCTAAGCGGGAAACTTGCCTCAAGATGAGATCTCACTGGGATCTAGAATCCCCTGAAGGGCCGTCGAAGACTACGACGTTGATAGGTGGGGTGTGTAAGCGCTGTGAGGCGTTGAGCTAACCCATACTAATTGCCCGTGAGGCTTGACCATATAACACCCAAGCAATTTGAGCGTGAGCGCCGAATTGTGGTGGTGAAGACGAGAGAACCGAAAGTTCGCGACGAACCACAGAATCACATATCCGAATAGGCTGGGGTGTCCGTAAGGACGCACTGGCAACCGAATTTCTTGACGACCATAGAGCATTGGAACCACCTGATCCCATCCCGAACTCAGCAGTGAAACGATGCATCGCCGATGGTAGTGTGGGGTTTCCCCATGTGAGAGTAGGTCATCGTCAAGATTCATTTCGCAAAACCCCTATCTGCGTGAGCAGGTAGGGGTTTTGTCTTTAAGTAGAGACTACAGAGATTCGCAGACACGTCCTTGGGACGGGCCTGCACACAGAATTTCTTGACGACCATAGAGCATTGGAACCACCTGATCCCATCCCGAACTCAGCAGTGAAACGATGCATCGCCGATGGTAGTGTGGGGTTTCCCCATGTGAGAGTAGGTCATCGTCAAGATTCATTTCGCAAAACCCCTATCTGCGCAAGCAGGTAGGGGTTTTGTCTTTCAGGGGGATCTGTCAGGTCAGCAGATTACGTACGTTGCCCATCGCTTGATCGGCAAAGCCCTGCAAGAAAGCCTGGAATTCCGGTAGCGCCTGCGGTCCTCCTTCCCAAGGCTCTGCCTGGATAGTCCAAGTCGCTCGGCTGGATTGGGCGTCAATGTGCTCGACCTGCATGGCTGCCCACAAATTGCCGATATTCAGGCTGGTATAGATCAGGCTCCACGTCATGTGCATCGCTTCGTCATCCCGCGAGTTCAACTGCTCGATCACCACATGACCGTCCTTGAACAGCTTCTTGCGTACCGAGCGCACCCCGCTGCCGGTCATCTCGATATGCGAGAGGGCCGGGATGAACACCGGAAAGCCAGCGAAGTTGCCCACCATGCTCCACACAGCGGAGGCCGGTGCGGTGATGTCCACGCTGGAGACCACCAGGCAACCTTGTGGATTGCGAATCAGGGTATCGGGTTTGAGTGCTTGCATGTCGTATTGCTCCTGTTGTGATAAAGCGAAGAGTCAGAGAAAACCGATGTCGCTGAGGTAGCGGCAACCGCGTTGCAATAGCGCTGTGTCCTTGACCGGATAGCACGCGCCCATGCGTCGCACGCCCTCTCGGGCATTGCCATGCTCGATCCCGGCGATATCGCCGATGTCCTCCTCGAACCCTTCGAGGTAGAAGCCCAGCACGTCGAACAGCGCGTTGTCGCGATCGACCCGTCCCAACTGACGCTGCCATTGCGCGACATCGACCACGTCGAAGGCGTGGCCCTGTTCCCGAAACGCAGCCAGGTAGTCCTGCCAACGCAGGGGCTCGGGATTGTGCAGATTGAAGACACAGTGCCCAGGGTGGTACCGGCTGCTGTGAAAGGCGATGAAGCGGCTGAGGAAGTCCACCGGCATGAGGTCGAAATCGATCTCCAGGTGGGGGGCCTGACCCAGTTGCAGTGAACCCTTGAGCATCAGCATCAAGCGATTACGGTGTGGCTGACAGACGCCATTACGACTGTCGAAAGTGATGTTGCCAGGCCGGAACAGATTCACCCGTACGCCCGCCTCACGAGCACGATGCAGAATGCGCTCGCCAACCCATTTGCTCAGGTTGTAACCATTGCGCAGGTAGATGGGCGGCGTGACGGCCGGGTCTTGTTCCAGTACACGCCCATCACCGCTCACCGCGCTGCAGGCTGACAGTGTCGAGACGAAGTTGAAGATCTTCTTGCGCCGTCCTTCGCACAGCCGCAGGCATTCGAACAGCGGCTCGATGTTATCCACAGCCAGTGCTTGGTAATCCAGCACGTGATTGACCTGCGCTGCGTTGTGCAGCAAGGCACCGAAGTTCAGATCAAGGTCGTCGTAATCCGCCTCGCCAAGCCCCAATCGCGGGTGGCGCAGATCCGCGGCAAGCACCCGCACCCGTGTCAGGTCGAAGTCCAGCTGGTTATCGCGCATGGCTTGGGCAAAGCGTTCGTTGGCCGTCTGCTCAGCGCTGCTGCGCACCAGGCACGCCACCTCCGTAGCTCCCCAGTCGAGCAGCGCCTCGACCAAGTGGACGCCGAGGAAACTGTTGGCGCCGGTGACGATGACCTTGTGCACATCGCCCATGGCCTCCAAGGGCAGCACGTGCAGATCCAGCGGCCGATTGGCGTCCTGTTCCAGACGGTCCAAGCCCGCGTCGATTCCCCCCTCTTCACCGTCGAGCAGCGCCGCCAGCCGTTGCAGCGTCGGCTGCTCGATGAAGCGGTTGATGGCAACCCCGCAGCCAAACAGCTGACGCACCTCCAGCAATAGCCTGGAGAGCAGAATGGAATGGCCGCCGAGGTTGAAGAAGCTGTCGTCCACGGAGATGTCCGCCTCTGCCAGCTCCAGCAGTTCGCTCCACAGCACCAGCAGACGCTGCTCGGTGGCGGTGCTGGGGCCGACCCGTGCGCTGGGAGGCAACGCCAGCGGTCGCGCCCGTAGGGCCTGGCGGTCGACCTTGCCGTTGGCCGTGAACGGCATCCGCTCCAACACCTGATAGAACACTGGGCGCATGTAATCCGGTAGATGCGCTTCGGCGTGTTGGCGCAGCGCTGTCAGAGCATTCTGGGCAGCGGGCTGCGCCATGAACGCCAGCACCCGCCGCTGCTCGTCGATCACTACCACCAGTTGCTTGTACAGTCCGCTTGCACGCAGACAGTGTTCGATTTCCTCCGGCTCCACGCGAAAGCCGCGGATCTTCACTTGGTTATCGAGTCGCCCACACAGCTCGATACCTTGGTCTGTCCATTTGCCGATATCCCCTGTGCGATAGGCGCGCAAAGCGCGGCCGTCTGGCAGGTCGAGGGTGACGAAGCGTTCTTGGGTGAGTGTCGGATTATTCAGATAACCCAGACCGACCCCAGGCCCGCAAAGGTAGAGTTCGCCCGGCGTCTGCTCGACGACCGGTTGCAGATGCGGATCGAGGATCAGCACCTGAGTGTTGGCGATCGGCTTGCCGAGGTTTCGGTTGCTCGTACCGACAGCGAACACCCGGGTGGTCGCCAGCACAGTAGTTTCGGTCGGTCCGTAGATATTGTGCATCTGGCACTGCTGGCTGTAGCGCGCGATCACCTCCGGCTCGCAGACATCGCCTCCCGTCACCAGGTGCCGCAGACCCAAAGGCGCGTCACTGGGCAGGATGCTCAACAACGCGGGTGGCAGAAATGCATGGCTCACCGCTTGGCTGTGGATAAGTGTGACCAGCCGCTGTGGATCACGGCGGTGCTCTTCGTCCGGAATCACCAACTCCGCGCCGCTGGCGAAGGTGGGCAGGATATCCAGCAGCGAGGCGTCGAAGCCGATGGTGGAGAACTGCAATACACGACTGTCGGCATCCAGTTCGACATGCTCGCGATACCAGGCGATGAAGTGCAAGAGGTTGCGCTGGCTGAGCAGCACGCCCTTGGGCTGCCCGGTGGTGCCGGAGGTGTAGATCGCCACGCACGCGCGGTCTGGCTCACCCGGACGTTGCTGCAGCGAAGGCACGTCCGCCCGCTGGGCCGACGACAATCGGCTTACATCCAGCGAAGGTAGGGCTGTCTGCACCGTGCCATCGTGCAGCAGCACCTGCGCGCCGGCGTCCTCGAGAATGCGTCTGCGACGATCAGCGGGGGTTGCAGGGTCCAGTGGCAGGTAGATAGCGCCGCAACCCAGCACGGCCAGCAGGCTTGCATAGAGGGCGGGTGACTTGGCCATGCACACACCCACTACCGCAGGCTGGTCAGCGTGTTCGGGCAGCAGCGGCAACAGCGCCTGCTGCAGCGCGACGGCTAGCCCGTGCAGTTCGCGATAGCCAATACGTTCGCCATTGCTGTTGAGAGCGGGTCTGCGCGGCGCTTGGCGCAGGCCCTGCTCCAGGTACTGCATCAAGTCGCCTTCAGCCTGCTCCAGCAGGTCTGCGCGCTGTGTGCGGTTGAAGGGGTGATGGAAAGCCAGCGACTCCAGCCACTGCAGTCCATGCTCGCGCTCATGCAGCCCAGCCAGCGCTGTGGGCATCTCGCGAAGTGCACAGGCATCGCGGGCCAGTCGAGTGCTCAGCAGGGTGACCTGCTCGGCAATGACCTGCAGAGCCTCTTCGCGCACTTGCTGGCCGTTGCCTGAAACGGGTGCCGCCAGCGCCACCCGTGCGATCAGACGCTGGGCCGTGGCGCTGCCATACCAGCACAGCAGCTCGAGTGCGGGCAGCGTAGTCGCGTGATGGGTGCCCAGTCGCAGCCTGAGCAGAGGGGCATCGGCAAGGCCCTGCCAGTCGCTGGAGGACAGCGCCAGGCTGCCATCGTCCAATGCCAGCGAGTGCGTTGCGCTCAGCGCCTGACGAAGCGCCGCCGGGCTTTCGGCCAGCACGCAGGCATGGCCGTGATCGTCGAGCATCTGCGCCAGTGCGTGCAGCGCCGGGCTGATGCCGACCAGAATGATGTTGAGACGTCGCATGCGCAGCTCCTCAGGGCAGGTAATCACGCAGGGCGTCCTGCACACACGGCGACTCGAGCATCGAGCTGGCGCGGAAAAAGCGCAGGATGTTGCCCAGCAGCGGATGCTGGTGATTGATCGGATAGGCCAGGCCGAGCACTTCCTCGCGCAGCGCCTGACGCAGGTCTTCGCTGATGGGCAAGGCCTGGATCAGGCTGAAGTCGAAGGTCTGCTGGATCTCGTTGGTCAGGTACTGGCCGAGGAACACCGGCAGCACGCGGGCGATGGCTTCGCGCTCGTGTTCAGGCGCGGCCTGCCAGTAGATCCGGGTCAGACGTGCCCAGAAGCTGGAATGACGCCCTTCGTCGAGCAGGTGATCGGCCATCAACCCTTTCACCGAGGGCTTGACCGTGTCGTCGCGGGCAAACGCTGCGACGTCATCGGTGAGGGTGTTCTCGGCGATGCCGACGCAGATCAGCTCCAAGGCATCGCGCAAGGACGCCGGTACCTGGGCCAGCGCTGCAGGTATGGCGCGGCTGAGTTCGATCTCGCCAGGCAGGACGATGGGCTCGATGCCGGTGAGGGCGATGGTCTGCTGCAGAAAGTCCATGGCCACCAGCGCGTGATAGTCCTCATCGACCACCACGGTCATCGCGTCATAGCGGCAGGCGAACGGGAAGCGCACGGCGAAGTGGTCCTTGGCGATGCGCCGGGCGGTGCGGTCGACGATCTCGGTCTCGAAGATCACCACATCGTTGATGAACTTGTAGAGGCTCTGCACCAGCACGAAGTCGCGCAACTGCGGGCAGCCTTGCTGGAAGGTGGCACTGAGCACCAGCGGTTGGCGACTGAGGGGATAGATCAACCGCTGGTCGTCCTCGACCCGGCGACGCGGCCGCGTGCGGATGGTGGCGCGCTCTTCCCAGGCCTCGGCGAAAGAACGGTAGTCCAGCGCATTCATGGCAGCACCTCACCGGCCGGCACCTGCAACGAAGCGCGCAGACGGTCCCACAGCGCGGTACGACTCTGCACGGCAGTGATGGCGGCCTCGTAGACCTCTTCCTGACGCTGTGGGTCGCCATCGACCAGGCGCGCCAGCAGTTGCTCCGCCGCGGGACCATGGTCCTCGGAGTCCACCTCGATATGCCGTTGCAGGTAGTAGCGGAACGTCGGCGCTTGGGCCTGACCAATGCCCCATTCATCGAGGATCTGCTGGAACATCGCGGGAATGACGCTCTCGCGGCCATGCAGGAACGCGGCGGCCACGCGGTGCGCTGGAGCGTGCAGGGCCACGTCGAGGGTATCGCTGACGAAGCGCCTGGCCGCCTCGCTGGCGCCTGAACGTTGCAGCGCGGTGAGGTAGTCCACGCCTTGCTGCTGCAAGCTGACGAAGTGTTCGATGGCCTGCGTACTGGCCCCGACCTCGCGCATGGCGTCGAGGTACAGTTCGAAATGACTGTAGTGGCCATGTTGCAGGCGGTCATCGGACTCTTCACCGAGCACGATCTCGTTGATCAGCCGTGCCGCGGCGGGATCCGACGGCGGCAGCCAGGGCAGGCGGACACAGGTCAGTTCCTGTTGCAGACGTTTGGTCAGCGACATGAAATCCCACACGGCGAAAACATGGGTTTCCATGAACCGTCGCAATGTTTCGAGCGAATCGATCTCGGAAAACAATGGGTGCCGGGCAAGGGCGCTCTTATGGTTGGACAGGGTGCTGTTCAATGGGCTCATCACAATTATTCCTCGTGGAAATTAGGCGCTTAGTTACCGTGCCGTTACAGCCATTACAAAGTCTGTGCGAACGAGTGCCTCGATCTAAGTTCGATGGCTGAGCAGTCTCGGTATAGCCGGCGGACCATGAAGCATGCGGCCTGCAGCAGGCCAGGCAAGTTCCAGGGGTCGGCGATGAAAAGTTAGAACAACTTCAAAGTTGTCGGCAAATGTTTTTTGAAATAATTTTGGGGAGTGGGAATGTTGAAAAATGGGAGCCCGTATAAAACTTTTTGAGAGTTTTATTTAATTAAGCAGTGCCCCTTCCGATAACTAAGATCAGAAAATTAAAGTTGAGTGAATGCCTCACTCGGAGCACTGGTAAAGGTCGTTGCGGGAGTGTTTCGCTTTACGGGGGCGGCTGATCGCCATGCGGCCCTTGCCCCGATATCAGACTCCTTCTGCGGGTGTATGGAAGGCCTGCGACCGGGCCCCGAACAGGGCGATCAGCAGTCACGGCGCAACTAGAGTGGGGGTAAACGGCGCGCGCTGCCACGGCCTTTGGCAGCACACTGGGGGAAATCCTGCCAACGCGAGGCAATTACGCCGTGTGTCAGGGTTCAGAAGCTCAATAAGCCGAGGTGCGTGTCGAAGATTCGCACGAGCCGTTGATCCACATGGGAAGGGTCTGCCGAAGCGTCCGGTAACTCGATGAGCTCCAGCTCCCGCCGGACGAAGGCGTGCCAGCCGAGCATTTGAGAGAGTGAGCCGGCGGGATAGAGAACCGTCATCGGCACTTGGATGGCGCTGATGCTGGCCCGAGGTTCGGTAGCCCTCGGGCTGTCACAGCTCGAAACAAACAAATGACGAGTCTGCCCAGGGTGCTCGCGCTCTGCCAGTTGAGTGAGCTCGAAGGCCAGGTGCGCGCCCAGACGCTGACCAAAGATGGCATGCGGTTGGCTGAGGTAAGGGTGCAGGTGGTCGACCAGGGTACGGGCTAGGGGCGAAGGGCCCTGCTGGAGGTCGCTTGGCGCGCAGTCGGCGTGGCGCTGGACATCGACCGCGATCAGCTCGATGGGGTCGCTCAGGGCATAGGCCCAGGCTCGATAGCGTTCCAGGTGCTGCGGGCTGCAAGCCAGGCAGATGAGGCGGACTTGCGCGGATGACCCGCTGTCTTCGGGGGCTGGTAGGTTCTGGACGTGCACTGTCTGTCCTTCATCCCGAGGTGTGCCGGGCGTGATGACCGTTAGGGCTTGCGGCCGTCGCGGCTGAGAATTCACTTGGCGGCTTGCGAGCTCAAGTAGCGTCTGATGGTCTGCGCTGCGGTGTTCAGGTGTTTTTCCAGCACTTCGATGGCCTGTTCCACCAGCTTGTCATTGGCCGCATCCACCAGGGCGATGTGGTCATCCTGAGTGAGCTTGCCCAGGCCCATGGCCGAGAGGTGAAAACGCAGGAAGCGCTCTTCCTCGTTGAGTTCGATCTCGATGAGACGCAGCAGCTTTTGATTGGAGGCCTTGCTGTACAGCGTCATGTGGAACAGGCGGTTGAGGCGGCCGATTTCGGCGTGCCGGGTTTCTTCTTCCAACTGAGCGATGTAGCCGCGGGCAAGCGCGATATCGGCAGCGTCCAGGTTGGGGATGGACTGACGCAGCGCCTCGGTTTCCAGGAGCACGCGCAAGTTGTAGGTATCGACGGCGTCTTCACCGATCAGGGGAGCGACCACCGCGCCCTTGTGCATCACCACCTTCAGCAGCGATTGCGCCTCCAACTGGCGCAGCGCTTCGCGCACCGGCATGCGGCTGACCCCGAACAGACCTGCCAATTCTTCCTGACGCAACGCGGTGCCCGGCGGCAGGCGACCATCGAGGATGGCACTGCGCAGGCGCTCTTCGATAACGCTGCGGGCAAGATGAGCGGGTACTTGCTCATTACCCAGCACGGAGCTTAGGAGTCGGATTTTCTCGGCCACGCGGAGTCTGCCTTGATGAATAGCGATGATTGGATCCAATAACCCTAGTGATCAGGGTGGTCACTTGTCAAACCGAGGCGATGGGCTGCTGCGGCGCTGGAGTGCAGCTATCGTGAATGAAGTCGCCAGGCAAGGGAAGTCGGCCCGTTCCTGATCGGCAGTTGGCAAATGCCGGGGCATCGGCGTCCAGCGCCGTGATTGTAAGGTGCCATTGTCTTTTACACGGGTAAGCCGCACCATCGCGGCTTTCGTCTGTTCTGGAAAGGTGTTCGCAGTGGCGATACCTGAAGTGCTCAAGCAGCTCGTGCATCGCCTCGGCCTCGCCGTGCTGGTAGGCTGCCTGCTGCTGGGCGGCCTGCACGCCGATTGGGATTTCGCCCAGATCAGCCGCCGCGCGGAGCAGTTGTACGGGCCGCTCGGCGCCGGACAGGGGCGCATCGATGCCTGGCAGCGTTTGATGGCGACCCAGAATCAGGGCAGCGAGCTGGACAAGCTGCAGGTGGTGAACCTGTTCTTCAACAAACAGATGCGCTACGTGGAGGACATCGACCTGTGGCATGAGGTCGACTACTGGGCCACCCCGGTGCAGTCGCTGATCAAGGGCGCGGGCGATTGCGAAGACTACGCCATCGCCAAATACTTCAGTCTGCGGCGCATGGGCATCCCGGCCGACAAGCTGCGAATCACCTACGTCAAGGCGCTGCGGCTGAACCGCGCGCACATGGTTCTGACTTACTACGCCAGTCCCCAGGCTCAGCCGCTGGTGCTGGACAGCTTGATGGACTCGATCAAGCCGGCCAGCCAGCGCACCGACCTGCTGCCGGTGTATGCCTTCAACGGCGAGGGCTTGTGGATAACCGGCGCCGCCGGCAACAAGAAAGTCGGCGACACCAAGCGCCTGTCTCGCTGGCAGGACGTGCTGAAGAAAATGCAGGCCGAAGGGTTCCCGGCCGAACCGGTCTATTGAGGAGCACAGATGTCACTGTTCAAACAATTGCTGCTTGCCATATGCCTGCTCCTGACGATCGCCTTCAGCGGCAGCTTCATGGTCAGCCTGGAAAGTTCGCGCACCCAGTACGTCAACCAGTTGCGCTCCCACGCTCAGGATGCCGCGACCGCGCTTGCCCTGTCATTGACCCCTAATATCGACGATCCGGCCATGGTCGAGCTGATGGTCAGCTCGATCTTCGACAGCGGCTATTACTCGAGCATCAAGGTCGTCGACCTGGATTCCAACGCAGTGCTGGTCGAGCGCCATGCCGAGCCCGACAGCAACGGTGTGCCGGCCTGGTTCATCGGCCTGATCGGCCTGGAGCCTGCCGGGGGCGATGCCATCGTCAGCCGCGGCTGGCAGCAGGCGGCACGGGTCGAGGTGATCAGCCATCCGATGTTCGCCCTGGCCAAATTGTGGCAAAGCGCTTTGGGCAGCCTCGGCCTGCTGCTGCTGTGTGGCGTGGTGAGTGCGATCCTCGGCGCGCTGTTGCTGCGTCGCCAACTGCGCCCGTTGGATTACCTGGTGGCGCAATCCCACGCCATTGCCCGGCGCGAGTTCCTTAGCTTGCCGGAATTGCCACGCACGCCTGAGTTTCGTCGGGTGGTGCAGGCCATGAACCAGATGGTCGAGAAGCTGCAGACGCTGTTCACCGAGCAGGCCGAGCGCAGCGAAAAGCTGCGGGTCGAGTCGTACCAGGACAGCCTCACCGGCCTTGCCAACCGCCGCTATTTCGAAATGCAGCTCAATGCTCGGGTCAGCAATCTGGAAGAGGCGCGCGCGGGTTACCTGCTGTTGTTGCGGGTGCAGGACTTGGCCGGCCTCAACGCGCGTCTGGGTGGCCAACGCACCGACCAGCTGTTGCAAGCCGTCGGTGAACAGTTGCGGCGCACCTGTGCCAGCTTCCCGGAAACCAAGGACCTGATCACCCGCAGTCGTGGCGGTGAATTCGCCGTGCTGGCGCCAGGCATGGTGCACGAGGAGGCCATTCAACTGGCCCAGGCTCTGGAGGCGATCCTGCAGAGCCTGCATGTGACCGGCGCCAGTGATGTCGATCCGGTGGCCTGCATCGGCCTTGCGCCCTACAGTCCAGGGGATGCGCCGCAGGCGCTGCTCAAGCTCGCCGACGAGGCGCTGGCGCGTGCCGAGAGCCAGCCAGAGCCGGGCTGGGTCTGCCTGGAGCAAGGCGCTGCCGCGCAAGCTGCCGACAGCCATCACGCCTGGCACACGCGTCTGGATCAGGCCCTGACCAACGGCCAGTTCGAGCTGTTCTTCCAGCCGGTCGTGGACTGCCAAACGCCGGAGCGGATTCTGCACTACAAGGTGATTTCCCGTCTGCACGACGAGCAGGGCGAGGCACTGGCGGCCGGACGCTTCCTGCCCTGGCTCGAACGCTTCGGCTGGATGCCGCGGCTTGACCTGCTGGTGCTGGAGAAGGTGCTTCGGCACTTGCAGAGCCATGGTGAGTCGCTGGCGCTGAACCTGTCTGCCGCGACGCTGGCCGATCCCAAGGCGCTGCAGCGAGTGTATGAACTGCTGGCACAGCATGCGGCGCTAGGACGTCGGCTGACCTTCGAGATCGGCGAGGAACAGTTGCCGGAGCAGGCGCAGTTGGAGAAGCTCAACCGCCGCCTGCACGAACTGGGCTACGGCCTGGCGCTCCAGCGTTTCGGCGGGCGCTTCAGCATGATCGGCAACCTGGCGCACTTGGGTCTGGCCTATCTCAAGATCGATGGCGGTTACATCCGCAGCATCGATCAAGAGCGGCACAAGCGGCTGTTCATCGAGGCGATCCAAGGTGCGGCGCACAGCATCGACCTGCCGCTGATCGCCGAACGGGTCGAGACCGAGGGCGAGTTGCAGGTACTGCGCGAGATGGGTGTGCAGGGGATCCAGGGACAATGGGTGGGTGAGCCTGCGCCCTGGAAGTGATACAGGCCCGGGCCGCATCCGCTCAGGGTGCGGCCTGATTCAGATCAGCCCGCCTTCTTCCTCTTCCTCGATCAGGTTATTGAGGCTGCCCAGCGCCTTGCGCGCGGAGGCCCGGCTGAGCAACTTGGCCTGGGCGCCCGGCGGCAGGTCGGTGATGCTGAACACGCCCTTGGCGGTCAGCACCTCGATCAAGTCCTCGAGCACACGAATCATGTCCAGGTCGCTCTGCTTGAGCTGCTTGAGACTGGTTTCCACGACATCGTCGGCGAACCATTCCTGGATATCGGCATGGTCGGCCGGCAGCGACTCGGTGTACTCGTCAAACGGGGTAGCTTCTACCCGCAGCAGCTGGCCGTCGGCGTCGCGTTGCACGTAGAACATGGCATCGACCCTCGTCACGATGATTCCTTTTGGTTGTCAGGAGCATAGGCAAAGTTCAGCGGCCTTGCAGCGGCCGACCTGCGAGTATGCCCCGCACGGCGATGACAGGAAAGCGCGGCCCCCAGGCGGCGGTTGAAGCCGCCTGGAGTTCACGCATCAGCTGTTGGCGTTGTCGATCTTGATGATCGGGTCCGCACCGGCGATCAACGAGTTGATCGACGAGTGTGACCAGTCCACGCCTTGCAGCTTGATGCTGACGTCGGCGTTGGCCACGCCGCCGCTGGCATTGAGCTTGCCTTCGGAACTGACCTGCAGGGTCGACTCGCCATTGACGGTGGTGATCTTCAGGAAGTTGTCGATGGTGCTGGCCTTCTCGCCCTGCAGCAGATCGCGCAGATCGAGGCGGTCGCCTTCCTGCTGGTTGAAGTCCTTGATCACATCGTTGCCGAAATCGCCGGCCTTCCACACGAAGGTATCTGCGCCGCTCCCGCCGATGAGGATATCGTCGCCCTTGCCGCCGATGAGGATGTCGTTGCCGGCACCGCCGATCAGCAGGTCGTTGCCTTCACCACCGATCAGCGTGTCGTTGCCGGTGCCGCCGAGCAGGATGTCGTTGCCGCGCCCGCCGTCGAGGTAGTCGTCACCGCCCTGGCCGAAGAGGATATCGTCACCGTCGCCACCGATCAGGGTGTCGTTGCCGTCGCTGCTGCGCGAGATATCGAACTCGGTGTAATGCTCGGTGACGTACTGATGCATCATCCGGGCATCCACGTCGCCCACGTCAACGCCCAACTTGTTGGCGACATAGCCCTGGATCGCTTCGACGCCGGTGCCGGGCACCGAATCGAAGGTCACCAGATCACCGAAGATGATGTCGTTGCCGTCGCCGCCGTTGACGGTGTCGGCGCCAGGGTTCATCACCTCGGTGTGACCAAGGATGGCCTCGGCCAGCTTGCTCGGGTCGATGTTGGTCTGCGGCACGCCATCGGAATCGTACGGCTTCAGGTCGCTGGCATTGACATCGTTGTTCAGGCCGATGGCTTCGACGTTGGACAGGTTCGACAGCAGCTTGAAGGTGTCCTTGGAGTTGGCCAGGGTCGCCGAGTCGGTGCTATAGCCGGTGCCTGAAAGCGACGAGACCTCATAGGTGCCATCGCCTTGGGCATGGATATAGCCCGAGCCGTAGTTGTACCAGCTCGACCCGGACTTGTACTGCACGGACAGGTAGCCCTTGGAGTCGATGTCGGCCCGCGTGCTGCTGTCGATCATGCCACGGGAGATCACGTCGCCGATCTTGTAGTTGATCGAAGACAGGTAGCCGTCCAGGGTCGAGCCGGCGTAGCCCAGGTTCGGGTTGGTCTGCTCGTTGGACTGGTAGTACGTCGGCTGACCGTCGGTGATGAAGTAGGTCTGGTTGCTGCCGGTGCTACCGGCATTCTTCAGGCTCTGGAACCAGTTCGCCGTGGTCTTGAAGGCATCTTCGTAGTTGGTACCGCCGCCCGCGCTGAGGGTGCTCAGCTGGCTTTGCAGCTTTTGCAGACCGGCATCGTTCAAGGTGACGGAAACCGACGACTTGACCTGGGTGGCGAAGTCCACGAGCAGGATGTTGACGCTGCCGGACTGCGCACCCTTGACGCTGGCCGCGAGGGTCTTGAACACCGACTCCAGCGATTTCTTCGCCGCATCCACGCCCGAGGCGCCCATGCTGCCGGAGGTGTCGACGATGAAGGCGATGTTGTAGTCCTTGCCCGGCACCACGTGCAGGCCGCCGACGTCGGCAACGATGATGTCGTTACCGTCGGTGCCGGTGAAGTTATCGGCATTGGCGGTCAGGTTGCTGGTGCTGTAGGACTGCGGGTACACCGTGACCTTGAAGGTGCCTTCATTGGTCGCGGTGCTGCCGCCAACGCTCTCGCTGGAGATCGAACTGACCTTCACGTCGAACTGGCCGTTGTAGTAGGCCGGTGGCTTGATCGCCAGGCTGTTGAGGTTCCAGCCGGTGACGTCCACGGCACTGCTGCCCACGGTGAAGCTGTGGCCAGCGTTGTCGCTGACCACCGAGCCTGCCGGAATGCCACTGAGCTTGACGCTCAGGGTTTCCGAGCCGTCGGTGTCGGTCAGGTTGGTGCTGATGCCCACCAGTTTGACCGGCGCGCCGTTTTCACGGCCTTCGTTGAGCTTGTAGCCGTCGTAGTAACCCTGGCCGTTGCTGCCATGCAGGTCGGAGACGGTCAGGCCTGCGCCGGTCATCGAACCGAGGTTCGGGTACAGCGGGATGTTCGAGGCGCTCAGGTCCGTCACCGGGCCGTTGCCGACCTTGATGTTGACGTCCAGGCTACCCGGGCCCGCCTGGTTGGCGTTGTAGATCTCCAGGGTGTAGTAGCCGTTAGTGGTCGGCGTGAAGCTGCCGCTGATGGCGCCGCTGGCGTTGCCCCAGGTGGCACCGGCGACGTTTTTGCCGCCGACAACGATCTGCAGGCTGTCGTCCGCCGTGCCGCTGAAGGTGTAGGTCTTGCCGGCTTCCATGTAGATCAGGCCGGACGTTTTCGAACCGGTGCCAGGGCTGACGGTGGCTGCGGTATCGACCGTGGTGACCTGCTCGCTCTTATTGGCGCTGCCGGAGTTGGCGAACACGTTCTTCAACTGGTCGCCCGTGATGCCGTTGCCGTTGGTGCCCAGGCCATTGAGGCTGTTCCAGCTTTCTTTGGTCAGGCCGATCGACGCGACGTTGTTGTTGCCGATCGACAGGTCAGGGCGGTCGGCGACCGGCGTGATGTCCACCTTCATGGTCACTTCACTACCGGTATTGGTGCCGTCGTTCGGCTTGTACTTGATCTGTGCGTAGTCGGCCTGCTGGTTGCCCACGCCGTTGCCGCCATAGCCGTCCACGCCGGACTGGTTCGCCAGTGGCACGAACTTGAGCTTGCCGGCGGTGATGTCGGCCTGGCTGACCGTCTGGTTCAGCGACACGTTGACCCAGGCGCTGCCGTTGAAGAACTTGAGGCTGCCCAGGTCCGGCAGTTTGCTGATGACCACGGCCAGTCCGGTGTTGCCATCGGCATCGGTAACGTTGAAGTCGCCCCACTTGAACACGTAGTCGGTGTCCTCGGTGCCGGTGACGGCGCCGCCGGGCGACTCGGGCATGTGGTCGTTGTCGATGATGGTGGTGGTCACGCTACCCTTGTTCGCGTCGACCTGCAGGTTCTCGAAACCACCCCCGCTGGTGCCGGTGATCTTGACGGTAAAGTTCTCCGAGCCCTCGACGAGTTGGTCGTCGATGGTCTTCACGTCGAAGTTGGCCGTGCTGGCGCCCGCCGGAATCTTCACGGTGACCACACCGGTGTAGTCCTGGCCGTTGGTGGCGGTGCCGCTGTAGCTCAGGGTGACGGTGACATCGGTCTTCGATGGACTGGTCAGGGTGAGCGTGTAGTGCGCGGTATCGCCCTCGGTCACCGACGTGTCGCCGCTGATGCTCACCGTGGTCAGGTCGCCCTGGCCGCTCGGTTCGTCGGTCACGGTGGTGGTGAGGGTGTTGCCGCCCAGGGTCAGTTTCTCGAAGTTGTCGCCGCCGGCAACGGACTCGAGCTTGTTGACGATCGGCGCTTGCCCGCCGACGTACACGTCGTCCTTGGCGGTGATGGTCGCGGTGCCGCTGGCGCTGCCCGCAGCGATGTTGACCTTGGTGCCGTCGCTCAGGGTGAAGACCAGGCCTTGGTGGCCGGTGACCGACAGGCCTTGAGCGTTGCTCAGGGTGACGGTGTAGGTAACGGTGCCGCCTTCGGCCACGGTCGTCTTGTCGGCAGTCAGCGTGGCAACGACTTCGCTGATGGTGTCGCTGATCTGCACGGTCGCGCTGCCACCCAGCTCCAGGTTTTCGAAGGTCTTGCCGGTAACGCTAGCATCGGTAATGCCGACGGTGAGCGAGCCGGCGTCTTTGAAGACGTCTTCGCCTTGAGCAGGGGCCTTGTACTCGACCTGGGTCTGGCCTGCAGCGATGGTGACCTTGTCGCCGGTGCTCAGGGTTACCGTCAATGGGCGATCCAGAACTTGGCTGACTTTCACCGTGAAGCTTGGCTGCTGGGCCTCGTTCACGTCGCCATTGCTGACAATAGTGACCGAGACTTTGTCGCCTTGGTTGCCCGAACCTGGCGTGCCCGAACCTGGCTCGTCGGTGACCGTGGTGGTCACGGAGTTGCTGCCGAGGGTCAGTTTCTCGAAGTTGTCGCCGCCGGTGACGGCGGTGATTTTGTTGACGATTGGCGCCTGACCACCGACGTAGACGTCGTCTTTGGCAGTGATGGTCGCGGTGCCGGTGGCGCTACCTGCAGCAATGTTGACCTTGGTGCCGTCGCTCAGGGTGAAGACCAGACCTTGGTGACCTGTGACCGACAGGCCTTGAGCGTTGCTCAGGGTGACGGTGTAGGTAACGGTGCCGCCTTCGGCCACGGTCGTCTTGTCGGCAGTCAGCGTGGCAACGACTTCGCTGATGGTGTCGCTGATTTGTACGGTGGCAGGTGCACCCAGCTCCAGGTTTTCGAAGGTCTTGCCTTCGACGGTGGCGCTGTTGATACCGACGGTGAGCGAGCCGGCATCTTTGAAGACGTCTTCGCCTTGAGCTGGAGCCTTGTACTCGACCTGAGTTTGGCCGGCAGCGATGGTGACCTTGTCGCCGTTGCTCAGAGTGACAGTCAAAGGACGGTCCAGCGGCTGATTCACTTTGACGGTGAAGCTTGGCTGCTGGGCCTCGTTCACATCGCCATTGCTGACGATAGTGACCGAGACTTTGTCGCCTTGGTTACCCGAACCTGGTGTACCCGAACCTGGCTCGTCGGTGACGGTGGTGGTCACGGAGTTGCTGCCGAGGGTCAGCTTCTCGAAGTTGTCGCCGCCAGTGACGGATTCGATCTTGTTGACGATCGGCGCTTGGCCGCCGACGTAGACGTCGTCTTTGGCAGTGATAACGGCGGTGCCAGTCGAGCTGCCAGCGGCCACGTTGACTTTGGTGCCGTCGCTCAGGGTGAAGACCAGACCCTGGTGACCCGTTACCGACAGGCCTTGGGCGTTGCTCAGGGTGACGGTGTAGGTGACTTGGCCGCCTTCAGCCACGGTCGTCTTGTCGGCAGTCAGTGTGGCAACGACTTCGCTGATGGTGTCGCTGATTTGCACGGTGGCAGGTGCACCCAGCTCCAGGTTTTCGAAGGTCTTGCCTTCGACGGTGGCGCTGTTGATACCGACGGTGAGTGAACCGGCATCCTTGAAGACGTCTTCGCCTTGAGCGGGGGCCTTGTATTCCACTTGAGTCTGACCGGCCGCGATGGTGACTTTGTCGCCGTTGCTCAGGGTGACAGTCAGCGGACGATCCAGCGGCTGATTCACTTTGACGGTGAAGCTTGGCTGCTGGGCCTCGTTCACATCGCCATTGCTGACGATAGTGACCGAGACTTTGTCGCCTTGGTTACCCGAACCTGGAGTACCCGAACCTGGCTCGTCGGTGACGGTGGTGGTCACGGAGTTGCTGCCGAGGGTCAGCTTCTCGAAGTTGTCGCCGCCAGTGACGGATTCGATCTTGTTGACGATCGGAGCCTGGCCGCCGACGTAGACGTCGTCTTTGGCAGTGATAACGGCGGTGCCAGTCGAGCTACCAGCGGCCACGTTAACTTTGGTGCCGTCGCTCAGGGTGAAGACCAGACCCTGGTGACCCGTTACCGACAGGCCTTGGGCGTTGCTCAAGGTGACGGTGTAGGTGACTTGGCCGCCTTCGGCCACGGTCGTCTTGTCAGCAGTCAGTGTGGCAACGACTTCGCTGATGGTGTCGCTGATTTGCACGGTCGCAGGTGCACCCAGCTCCAGGTTTTCGAAGGTTTTGCCTTCGACGGTGGCGCTGTTGACGCCGACGGTGAGCGAGCCGGCATCCTTGAAGACGTCTTCGCCTTGAGCGGGGGCCTTGTATTCCACTTGAGTCTGACCGGCCGCGATGGTGACTTTGTCGCCGTTGCTCAGGGTGACAGTCAGCGGACGATCCAGCGGCTGATTCACTTTGACGGTGAAGCTTGGCTGCTGGGCCTCGTTCACATCGCCATTGCTGACGATAGTGACCGAGACTTTGTCGCCTTGGTTGCCCGAACCTGGCGTGCCCGAACCTGGCTCGTCGGTGACCGTGGTGGTCACGGAGTTGCTGCCGAGGGTCAGTTTCTCGAAGTTGTCGCCGCCGGTGACGGCGGTGATTTTGTTGACGATTGGCGCCTGACCACCGACGTAGACGTCGTCTTTGGCAGTGATGGTCGCGGTGCCGGTGGCGCTACCTGCAGCAATGTTGACCTTGGTGCCGTCGCTCAGGGTGAAGACCAGACCCTGGTGACCCGTTACCGACAGGCCTTGGGCGTTGCTCAAGGTGACGGTGTAGGTGACTTGGCCGCCTTCGGCCACGGTCGTCTTGTCAGCAGTCAGTGTGGCAACGACTTCGCTGATGGTGTCGCTGATTTGCACGGTCGCAGGTGCACCCAGCTCCAGGTTTTCGAAGGTTTTGCCTTCGACGGTGGCGCTGTTGACGCCGACGGTGAGCGAGCCGGCATCCTTGAAGACGTCTTCGCCTTGAGCGGGGGCCTTGTATTCCACTTGAGTCTGACCGGCCGCGATGGTGACTTTGTCGCCGTTGCTCAGGGTGACAGTCAGCGGACGATCCAGCGGCTGATTCACTTTGACGGTGAAGCTTGGCTGCTGGGCCTCGTTCACATCGCCATTGCTGACGATAGTGACCGAGACTTTGTCGCCTTGGTTACCCGAACCTGGAGTACCCGAACCTGGCTCGTCGGTGACGGTGGTGGTCACGGAGTTGCTGCCGAGGGTCAGCTTCTCGAAGTTGTCGCCGCCAGTGACGGATTCGATCTTGTTGACGATCGGCGCTTGGCCGCCAACGTAGACGTCGTCTTTGGCAGTGATAACGGCGGTGCCAGTCGAGCTGCCAGCGGCCACGTTGACTTTGGTGCCGTCGCTCAGGGTGAAGACCAGACCCTGGTGACCCGTTACCGACAGGCCTTGGGCGTTGCTCAGGGTGACGGTGTAGGTGACTTGGCCGCCTTCAGCCACGGTCGTCTTGTCGGCAGTCAGTGTGGCAACGACTTCGCTGATGGTGTCGCTGATTTGTACGGTGGCAGGTGCACCCAGCTCCAGGTTTTCGAAGGTCTTGCCTTCGACGGTGGCGCTGTTGATACCGACGGTGAGTGAACCGGCATCTTTGAAGACGTCTTCGCCTTGAGCTGGAGCCTTGTACTCGACCTGAGTTTGGCCGGCAGCGATGGTGACCTTGTCGCCGTTGCTCAGGGTGACAGTCAGCGGACGATCCAGCGGCTGATTCACTTTGACGGTGAAGCTTGGCTGCTGGGCCTCGTTCACATCGCCATTGCTGACGATAGTGACCGAGACTTTGTCGCCTTGGTTACCCGAACCTGGTGTGCCCGAACCTGGCTCGTCGGTGACGGTGGTGGTCACGGAGTTGCTGCCGAGGGTCAGTTTCTCGAAGTTGTCGCCGCCGGTGACGGATTCGATCTTGTTGACGATCGGAGCCTGGCCGCCGACGTAGACGTCGTCTTTGGCAGTGATAACGGCGGTGCCAGTCGAGCTGCCAGCGGCCACGTTGACTTTGGTGCCGTCGCTCAACGTGAAGACCAGACCCTGGTGACCAGTCACCGACAGCCCTTGGGCGTTGCTCAAGGTGACGGTGTAGGTGACTTGGCCGCCTTCAGCGACAGTGGACTTGTCGGCAGTCAGCGTTGCTACCACTTCGCTGATCGTGTCAGCGATTTGTACGGTAGCGCTGCCGCCGAGTTCCAGGTTCTCGAACGTTTTGCCAGCAACGCTGGCGTCGGTGATGCCGACAGTCAGTGAACCGGCATCCTTGAAGACGTCATCGCCTTGAGCCGGAGCCTTGTATTCCACTTCAGTCTGGCCTGCAGCGATGGTGACTTTATCGCCATTGCTCAGGGTGACAGTCAGCGGACGATCCAGTGGCTGATTAACTTTGACAGTGAACGACGGCTGCTGAGCCTCGTTCACGTCGCCATTGCTGACGATGGTGACGGAAACTTTATCGCCTTGGTTACCCGAACCTGGAGTACCCGAACCTGGCTCGTCGGTGACGGTGGTGGTCACGGAGTTGCTGCCTAGGGTCAGCTTCTCGAAGTTGTCGCCGCCAGTGACAGATTCGATCTTGTTGACGATTGGCGCTTGGCCGCCGACGTAGACGTCGTCTTTGGCAGTGATGGTCGCGGTGCCGGTGGCGCTACCTGCAGCAATGTTGACCTTGGTGCCGTCGCTCAGGGTGAAGACCAGGCCTTGGTGACCTGTGACCGACAGGCCTTGAGCGTTGCTCAGGGTGACGGTGTAGGTGACTTGGCCGCCTTCAGCGACAGTGGATTTGTCTGCGGTGAGGGTCGCAACCACTTCGCTGATGGTGTCAGCGATCTGAACTGTGGCCGAACCACCCAGCTCAAGATTCTCGAAGGTTTTGCCAGCAACGCTGGCGTCGGTAATACCGACAGTCAGCGAGCCGGCATCTTTGAAGACGTCTTCGCCTTGAGCCGGAGCCTTGTACTCAACTTCGGTCTGGCCCGCAGCGATGGTGACTTTATCGCCATTACTCAAGGTGACGGTGAGTGGACGATCCAGTGGCTGATTGACCTTCACGGTGAACGATGGCTGTTGAGCCTCGTTCACATCGCCATTGCTAACGATAGTGACGGCAACCTTGTCGCCTTCGTTACCAGCACCTGGCGTACCTGTGCCTGGTTCATCAGTAACTTCAGTCCTAACTTCGCCCTGGCCCAGCGTCAGTTTTTCGAAGTTATCGCCACCAGTGACGGACTCGATCTTGTTGACTATCGGAGCCTGGCCGCCGACGTAAACGTCGTCTTTCGCTGTGATGGTCGCAGTGCCGGTGGCGCTGCCAGCAGCGACGTTAACTTTGGTGCCATCGCTCAGGGTAAAGGTGAGTCCTTGGTGACCGGTAACCGACAGGCCTTGAGCATTGCTCAGTGTGACGGTGTAGGTGACTTGGCCACCTTCAGCGACAGTGGATTTGTCTGCGGTCAGTGTGGCAACGACTTCGCTGATCGTGTCAGCGATTTGTACGGTCGCGCTGTCGCCGAGTTCCAAGTTCTCGAAGGTTTTGCCAGCAACACTGGCATCGGTGATACCGACAGTCAGCGAACCTGCGTCTTTGAAGACGTCTTCGCCCTGAGCCGGAGCCTTGTACTCAACCTCGGTCTGGCCTGCAGCGATGGTGACTTTGTCGCCGTTGCTCAGGGTGACGGTGAGTGGACGATCCAGTGGCTGGTTGACCTTCACGGTGAACGACGGCTGTTGAGCCTCATTCACGTCGCCATTGCTAACGATAGTGACGGCAACCTTGTCACCTTCGTTGCCAGCACCTGGAGTACCAGTGCCTGGCTCATCGATGACGGTAGTGGTGATCGAGTTGTCGCCGAGGGTCAATTTCTCGAAGTTATCCGCACCGGTAACCGACTCCAGCTTGTTAACGATGGATGGTTGACCACCCACGTACACATCATCTGGAGCTTGGATGGTCGCAGTGCCGGTTGCGCTGCCAGCGGCCACGTTGACTTTGGTGCCGTCCGAGAGGGTGAAGACCAGACCCTGGTGACCAGTCACCGACAGACCTTGAGCATTGCTTAAGGTGACGGTGTAGGTAACGGTGCCGCCTTCGGCCACGGTCGATTTGTCGGCGGTCAGTGTGGCAACGACTTCGCTGATGGTATCGGCGATTTGTACGGTAGCGCTGCCGCCGAGTTCCAGGTTCTCGAAGGTTTTGCCAGCAACACTGGCATCGGTGATACCGACAGTCAGCGAACCTGCGTCTTTGAAGACGTCTTCGCCCTGAGCCGGAGCCTTGTATTCAACTTCGGTCTGGCCTGCAGCGATGGTGACTTTATCGCCGTTGCTCAGGGTGACGGTGAGCGGACGATCCAGTGGCTGAGTAACTTTGACAGTGAACGACGGCTGCTGAGCCTCGTTCACGTCGCCATTGCTGACGATGGTGACGGAGACCTTGTCACCTTCGTTGCCCGCGCCTGGAGTACCAGTGCCTGGTTCATCGGTGACGGTAGTGGTAACCGAGTTATCGCCCAGAGTCAGTTTTTCGAAGTTATCCGCACCGGTCACCGATTCAAGCTTGTTAACGATGGATGGTTGGCCACCCACGTACACATCATCTGGAGCTTGGATGGTCGCAGTACCCGTGGCGCTGCCAGCCGGGACGGTGACTTTAGTGCCATCGCTCAGGGTGAACACCAGGCCTTGGTGACCGGTAACCGACAGGCCTTGAGCGTTGCTCAGGGTGACGGTGTAAGTGACTTGGCCACCTTCAGCGACAGTGGATTTGTCTGCGGTCAGTGTGGCAACGACTTCGCTGATGGTGTCGGCGATTTGTACGGTCGCGCTGCCGCCGAGTTCCAAGTTCTCGAAGGTTTTGCCAGCAACGCTGGCATCGGTAATGCCGACGGTGAGCGAACCCGCGTCTTTGAAGACGTCCTCGCCTTGAGCCGGGGCCTTGTATTCCACTTCGGTCTGACCGGCAGCAATGGTGACTTTATCGCCGTTGCTCAGGGTGACAGTCAGCGGACGATCCAGCGGCTGATTCACTTTAACGGTGAACGACGGCTGTTGAGCCTCATTCACGTCGCCATTGCTAATGATAGTGACGGCAACCTTGTCGCCTTCGTTACCAGCACCTGGAGTACCAGTGCCAGGTTCATCGGTGACAGTAGTGGTGATCGAGTTGTCGCCGAGGGTCAACTTCTCGAAGTTATCCGCACCGGTGACCGATTCCAGTTTGTTAACGATGGATGGTTGGCCACCCACGTACACATCATCTGGAGCTTGGATGGTCGCAGTGCCGGTTGCGCTGCCAGCGGCCACGTTGACTTTGGTGCCGTCCGAGAGGGTGAAGACCAGACCCTGGTGACCAGTCACCGACAGACCTTGAGCATTGCTTAAGGTGACGGTGTAGGTAACGGTGCCGCCTTCGGCCACGGTCGATTTGTCGGCGGTCAGTGTGGCAACGACTTCGCTGATGGTATCGGCGATTTGTACGGTAGCGCTGCCGCCGAGTTCCAGGTTCTCGAAGGTTTTGCCAGCAACACTGGCATCGGTGATACCGACAGTCAGCGAACCTGCGTCTTTGAAGACGTCTTCGCCCTGAGCCGGAGCCTTGTATTCAACTTCGGTCTGGCCTGCAGCGATGGTGACTTTATCGCCGTTGCTCAGGGTGACAGTCAGCGGACGATCCAGCACTTGGCTGACTTTCACGGTGAAGCTTGGCTGCTGAGCTTCGTTCACGTCGCCATTGCTGACGATGGTGACCGATACCTTATCGCCTTCGTTGCCAGCGCCTGGAGTACCGGTACCTGGCTCATCGGTAACTTCGGTTCTAACTTCGCCCTGGCCCAGCGTCAGTTTTTCGAAGTTATCGCCACCAGTGACGGACTCGATCTTGTTGACGATCGGAGCTTGGCCGCCGACGTACACGTCGTCTTTCGCTGTGATGGTCGCAGTGCCGGTGGCGCTGCCAGCAGCGACGTTAACTTTGGTGCCATCGCTCAGGGTGAAGGTGAGGCCCTGATGACCGGTAACCGACAGGCCTTGAGCATTGCTCAGGGTGACGGTGTAAGTGACTTGACCGCCCTCAGCGACGGTGGACTTATCAGCGGTGAGAGTCGCAACCACTTCGCTGATCGTGTCGGCGATCTGAACAGTTGCCGAACCACCCAGCTCGAGGTTCTCGAAGGTCTTGCCAGCAACGCTGGCATCGGTGATGCCAACAGTCAGCGAACCGGCATCTTTGAAGACGTCTTCGCCTTGAGCTGGAGCCTTGTACTCAACTTCGGTCTGACCGGCAGCGATGGTGACTTTATCGCCATTGCTCAGAGTGACGGTGAGCGGACGATCCAGTGGCTGATTCACCTTCACGGTGAACGACGGCTGCTGAGCTTCGTTCACATCGCCATTGCTGACGATGGTGACGGAGACCTTATCTCCTTCGTTACCTGCGCCCGGAGTACCGGTACCTGGCTCATCGGTAACTTCAGTTCTAACTTCGCCCTGACCCAGGGTCAGTTTCTCGAAGTTATCGCCGCCAGTGACGGACTCGATCTTGTTGACGATCGGAGCTTGGCCGCCGACGTAGACGTCGTCGTTGGCAGTAATGGTCGCGGTGCCAGTGGCGCTGCCAGCAGGCACAGTAACTTTAGTGCCGTCGCTCAGGGTGAAGGTGAGGCCTTGGTGACCGGTAACCGACAGGTCTTGAGCATTGCTCAGGGTGACGGTGTAAGTGACTTGGCCGCCTTCAGCGACGGTGGTCTTGTCAGCGGTAAGAGTCGCGACCACTTCGCTGATCGTGTCAGCGATTTGTACGGTAGCACTGCCGCCGAGTTCCAGGTTCTCGAACGTTTTGCCAGCAACGCTGGCGTCGGTGATGCCAACAGTCAGCGAGCCGGCATCCTTGAAGACATCTTCGCCTTGAGCCGGGGCCTTGTACTCAACCTCGGTCTGGCCTGCAGCAATGGTGACTTTATCGCCATTGCTCAGAGTGACGGTGAGCGGACGATCCAGTGGCTGATTCACCTTCACGGTGAACGACGGCTGTTGAGCCTCGTTCACATCGCCATTGCTAACGATAGTGACGGCAACCTTGTCGCCTTCGTTACCAGCACCTGGAGTACCAGTGCCTGGTTCATCAGTAACTTCAGTCCTAACTTCGCCCTGACCCAGCGTCAGTTTTTCGAAGTTATCGCCGCCAGTGACGGACTCGATCTTGTTGACGATCGGCGCTTGCCCGCCGACATAGACGTCGTCGTTGGCAGTGATGGTCGCGGTGCCAGTGGCGCTGCCAGCAGGGACAGTAACTTTAGTACCGTCGCTCAGGGTGAAGGTGAGGCCTTGGTGACCGGAAACCGACAGGCCTTGGGAGTTGCTCAGGGTAACGGTGTAAGTGACTTGACCGCCTTCAGCAACGGTGGACTTGTCGGCAGTGAGGGTCGCAACCACTTCGCTGATGGTGTCAGCAATCTGAACAGTTGCCGAACCACCCAGCTCCAGGTTCTCGAAGGTTTTGCCTGCAACGCTGGCGTCGGTGATGCCAACAGTCAGCGAACCGGCATCTTTGAAGACGTCATCGCCTTGAGCCGGAGCCTTGTACTCAACTTCGGTCTGGCCTGCAGCGATGGTGACTTTATCGCCATTGCTCAGGGTGACGGTGAGCGGACGATCCAGCGGCTGATTCACCTTAACGGTGAACGACGGCTGTTGAGCCTCATTCACGTCGCCATTGCTAACAATGGTGACGGAAACCTTATCGCCTTCGTTACCAGCGCCTGGAGTGCCAGCACCTGGCTCGTCAGTGACTTCGGTTCTAACTTCACCCTGACCCAGAGTCAGTTTTTCGAAGTTATCGCCGCCAGTGACGGACTCGATCTTGTTGACGATCGGAGCCTGGCCGCCGACGTAGACGTCGTCTTTGGCAGTGATAACGGCGGTGCCAGTCGAGCTACCAGCGGCCACGTTGACTTTGGTGCCGTCGCTCAGGGTGAACACCAGACCCTGGTGACCAGTCACCGACAGACCTTGAGCATTGCTCAGGGTAACGGTGTAGGTGACTTGGCCGCCTTCAGCGACAGTGGATTTGTCTGCGGTGAGGGTCGCAACCACTTCGCTGATGGTGTCAGCGATCTGAACAGTTGCCGAACCACCCAGCTCAAGGTTCTCGAAGGTTTTGCCAGCAACACTGGCATCGGTGATGCCAACAGTCAGCGAGCCGGCATCCTTGAAGACATCTTCGCCCTGAGCTGGAGCCTTGTATTCAACTTCGGTCTGGCCTGCAGCGATGGTGACTTTATCGCCGTTGCTCAGGGTGACAGTCAGCGGACGATCCAGCGGCTGATTCACTTTAACGGTGAACGACGGCTGTTGAGCCTCATTCACATCGCCATTGCTAACGATGGTGACGGAAACCTTGTCACCTTCGTTACCAGCACCTGGCGTACCAGTGCCTGGCTCATCGGTGACGGTAGTGGTGATCGAGTTGTCGCCGAGGGTCAACTTCTCGAAGTTATCCGCACCGGTAACCGACTCCAGTTTGTTAACGATGGATGGCTGACCACCCACGTACACATCATCTGGAGCCTGGATGGTGGAAGTGCCCGTGGCGCTGCCCGCCGGGACGGTAACTTTGGTGCCGTCGCTCAGGGTGAAGGTGAGGCCTTGGTGGCCCGCCACAGAAAGGCCTTGAGCGTTGCTAAGGGTGACGGTGTAGGTAACGGTGCCGCCTTCGGCCACGGTCGATTTGTCGGCGGTCAGTGTGGCAACGACTTCGCTGATGGTATCGGCGATTTGTACGGTCGCGCTGCCGCCGAGTTCCAAGTTCTCGAAGGTTTTGCCAGCAACGCTTGCATCGGTAATGCCGACAGTCAGCGAGCCGGCATCTTTGAAGACGTCCTCGCCTTGGGCCGGAGCCTTGTACTCAACTTCGGTCTGGCCGGCAGCGAGGGTGACTTTGTCGCCGTTGCTCAAGGTGACGGTGAGCGGACGATCCAGCGGCTGATTCACTTTAACGGTGAACGACGGCTGCTGAGCTTCGTTCACATCGCCATTGCTGACGATGGTGACGGAAACTTTATCGCCTTCGTTGCCAGCACCTGGAGTACCAGTGCCTGGCTCATCGGTGACGGTAGTGGTGATCGAGTTGTCGCCGAGAGTCAGCTTCTCGAAGTTATCCGCACCGGTGACCGATTCCAGTTTGTTGACGATCGGAGCTTGCCCGCCGACGTAGACGTCGTCGTTGGCAGTGATGGTCGCAGTACCCGTGGCGCTGCCAGCCGGGACGGTAACTTTGGTGCCGTCGCTCAGGGTGAAGGTGAGGCCTTGGTGACCGGTAACCGACAGGCCTTGGGCGTTGCTGAGAGTGACGGTGTAAGTGACTTGGCCGCCTTCAGCGACGGTGGTCTTGTCAGCGGTAAGAGTCGCGACCACTTCGCTGATCGTGTCAGCGATTTGCACGGTCGCGCTGCCGCCGAGTTCCAAGTTCTCGAAGGTTTTGCCAGCAACGCTTGCATCGGTAATGCCGACAGTCAGCGAGCCGGCATCTTTGAAGACGTCCTCGCCCTGAGCTGGAGCCTTGTATTCAACTTCGGTCTGGCCGGCAGCGAGGGTGACTTTGTCGCCGTTGCTCAAGGTGACGGTGAGCGGACGATCCAGCGGCTGATTCACTTTAACGGTGAACGACGGCTGCTGAGCTTCGTTCACATCGCCATTGCTAACGATGGTGACGGAAACCTTGTCACCTTCGTTACCAGCACCTGAAATACCAGTGCCAGGCTCATCGGTGACAGTAGTGGTGATCGAGTTGTCGCCGAGGGTCAACTTCTCGAAGTTATCCGCACCGGTGACCGACTCCAGTTTGTTAACGATTGAAGGCTGACCACCGACGTAAACATCGTCAGCAGCTTGAATAGTGGCCGATGCAGAGGCGCTGCCTGCCGGAATGGTCACTTTGGTGCCATCCGAGAGCGTGAACGTCAGGCCCTGATGGCCGGTGACATCCAAGCCTTGGGCATTGGTCAGCGTGACGGTGTAAGTAACCTGCCCACCTTCGGCGACGGTAGCCTTGTCCGCAGTGAGCGTCGCAACGACTTCGCTCACGGTATCGGTGATCTGCACGGTAGCTGCGCCGCCGAGCTGCAGATTCTCGAAGGTCTTGCCTGGCACGCTGGCATCGGTGACGCCCACGGTCACGGAACCTGGATCCTTGAAAACGTCATCGCCTTGGGCTGGCAGGCTGTAGGTCGCCTGGGTCTGGCCAGCAGCGATTACCACTTTGTCACCGTTGCTGAGGGTGACGGTCAGATCGCGATCCAGTTGTTGACTGACTGATACGGTGAAGGTCGGTTGCTGGGCCTCGGTCACATTGCCGTTGCTGGCGATGTTGACGGTCACGGTATCGATGCTGTCACTGACCACAGTTTGTGCAGGGGTCGGATTGGTGACCAGGTTCTCGAAATTGCCGCCGGTCGCACTGGTGATCGTGGTGTTGACGGTGCTGCCGTTGACATAAACATCGTTGGGCGGCGTCTGGAAATCAATCGAGCCGCTGGACTTACCTGCCTCAACGGTGATGGTCTGGCCGTTGGACAGGGTCACGGTCACCGGTGTCTGAGCCGGGTTGGTCAGGCTGACGGTGTAGGTGATCACACCGCCTTCCGTGACGCTTGGGGTGGCGGTCAGCGTGGCAGTGGTGGTGTCGATCGAATCGTTGATAACGGTCTGCGCTGGCGTCGGGTTCGGTACCAGATTCTCGAAGTTGCCGCCGGTAGCACTGGTGATCGTGGTGTTGACGGTGCTGCCGTTGTTGTAGACGTCATTCGCAGGCGTCTGGAAATCAATCGAGCCGCTGGATTTACCTGCCTCAACGGTGATGGTCTGGCCGTTGGACAGGGTCACGGTCACCGGTGTCTGAGCCGGGTTGGTCAGGCTGACGGTGTAGGTGATCACGCCGCCTTCGGTGACGCTCGGGGTGGCGGTCAGCGTGGCAGTGGTGGTGTCGATCGAATCGTTGATAACGGTCTGCGCTGGCGTCGGATTCGGTACCAGGTTCTCGAAGTTGCCGCCGGTAGCACTGGTGATCGTGGTGTTGACGGTGCTGCCGTTGTTGTAGACGTCATTCGCAGGCGTCTGGAAATCAATCGAGCCGCTGGATTTACCTGCTTCAACGGTAATGGTCTGGCCGTTGGACAAGGTCACGGTGACCGGCGTCTGCGCTGGATTAGTCAGGCTGACGGTGTAGGTGATGACGCCGCCTTCGGTGACGCTTGGGGAGGCCGTCAAGGTAGCGGTAGTCGTGTCGATCGAATCGTTGATAACGGTCTGCGCCGGCGTCGGATTCGGTACCAGATTCTCGAAGTTGCCGCCGGTAGCACTGGTGATCGTGGTGTTGACGGTGCTGCCGTTGTTGTAGACGTCATTCGCCGGCGTCTGGAAATCAATCGAGCCGCTGGATTTACCTGCCTCAACCGTGATGGTCTGGCCATTGGACAAGGTCACGGTCACCGGCGTCTGCGCCGGATTAGTCAGGCTGACGGTGTAGGTGATCACACCGCCTTCGGTGACGCTTGGGGTGGCGGTCAGCGTGGCAGTGGTGGTGTCAACGGAATCGTTGATAACGGTCTGTGCCGGCGTCGGATTCGGTACCAGATTTTCGAAGTTGCCGCCGGTAGCGCTGGTGATCGTGGTGTTGACGGTGCTGCCGTTGTTGTAGACGTCATTCGCCGGCGTCTGGAAATCAATCGAGCCGCTGGATTTACCTGCCTCAACCGTGATGGTCTGGCCATTGGACAAGGTCACGGTCACCGGCGTCTGCGCCGGATTAGTCAGGCTGACGGTGTAGGTGATCACACCGCCTTCGGTGACGCTTGGGGTGGCGGTCAGCGTGGCAGTGGTGGTGTCGATCGAGTCGTTGATAACGGTCTGCGCTGGCGTCGGATTCGGTACCAGATTTTCGAAGTTGCCGCCGGTAGCGCTGGTGATCGTGGTGTTAACGGTGCTGCCGTTGTTGTAGACGTCGTTGGCTGGCGTCTGGAAATCGATCGAGCCGCTGGACTTGCCTGCTTCAACGGTGATGGTCTGGCCGTTGGACAAGGTCACGGTGACCGGCGTCTGCGCTGGATTGGTCAGGCTGACGGTGTAGGTGATGACGCCGCCTTCGGTGACGCTCGGAGTAGCCGTCAAGGTAGCGGTAGTCGTGTCGATCGAATCGTTGATAACGGTCTGCGCCGGCGTCGGATTCGGTACCAGATTCTCGAAGTTGCCGCCGGTAGCACTGGTGATCGTGGTGTTGACGGTGCTGCCGTTGTTGTAGACGTCATTCGCCGGCGTCTGGAAATCAATCGAGCCGCTGGATTTACCTGCCTCAACCGTGATGGTCTGGCCATTGGACAAGGTCACGGTCACCGGCGTCTGCGCCGGATTAGTCAGGCTGACGGTGTAGGTGATCACACCGCCTTCGGTGACGCTTGGGGTGGCGGTCAGCGTGGCAGTGGTGGTGTCAACGGAATCGTTGATAACGGTCTGTGCCGGCGTCGGATTCGGTACCAGATTTTCGAAGTTGCCGCCGGTAGCGCTGGTGATCGTGGTGTTGACGGTGCTGCCGTTGTTGTAGACGTCATTCGCCGGCGTCTGGAAATCAATCGAGCCGCTGGATTTACCTGCCTCAACCGTGATGGTCTGGCCATTGGACAAGGTCACGGTCACCGGCGTCTGCGCCGGATTAGTCAGGCTGACGGTGTAGGTGATCACACCGCCTTCGGTGACGCTTGGGGTGGCGGTCAGCGTGGCAGTGGTGGTGTCGATCGAGTCGTTGATAACGGTCTGCGCTGGCGTCGGATTCGGTACCAGATTTTCGAAGTTGCCGCCGGTAGCGCTGGTGATCGTGGTGTTAACGGTGCTGCCGTTGTTGTAGACGTCGTTGGCTGGCGTCTGGAAATCGATCGAGCCGCTGGACTTGCCTGCTTCAACGGTGATGGTCTGGCCGTTGGACAAGGTCACGGTGACCGGCGTCTGCGCTGGATTAGTCAGGCTGACGGTGTAGGTGATGACGCCGCCTTCGGTGACGCTTGGGGAGGCGGTCAACGTGGCAGTGGTGGTGTCGATGGTGTCAGTGATCTGGGTCACTGCTGGCGTGTCACTTGGCGTGACGATCAACCCAGTGCCGCCCGAGGTGCTGGTAATGGTGGTAGAGATCTGCCCGCCATCGATGTACGGCGTATCGTTGGCTGGAATGTTGACGTTTACCGAACCGCTGGTTTGACCGGCCTGAATCACGACCACCGCGCCATTGGACAGGGTCACGGTCAGGTCGCTCTGGGGCGCCTGGCCGACGTTGGCGGTGTAGACGATGACGCCACCCGCCTCGCTGATCGAGGGGGTGGCGGTCAGGGTGAGGCCGGTGGCCACGGGCACCGTATTGGTCGTGGTGGCGTTATTGGCATTCAGGCCACCGACCTGTTGCGTGTTCAGCGCAGCGGCGAAGTTGAGCGGATCGGTAGGGAAACCGATGGTCGGATCCACCACACCTGCCGTTTCTTCCAACAGAACGAAGCTGTGTCCGCCACCCACCGAGCCGCCACCTGCGGCCGTCGGGCCTGCGGCGGGTGCTTCCAGATCGGTGGTCGGGTCGGCACCCGCGGCAATGGCTTGCTGCAGCTCTTCAACCGATGGCGCGGCCTGGGCAGTGACCTGTCCCAGGTCAGCGCTGCTGGCGGGTGTGTCCGCACTCCATTGACTGTCGCGGCCCAGGTCGAGCATTCGCCCGTCGGCCAGTTCCAGGGTCACGGCGCCGCCCGGGCCGGTGAGGACTTCTTCGCCTGCGAACAGGCGGTCGCCCTCGATCAGCACGCGCTTGATGCCTTCCGGGGATACTGCGATGACTTGGCCAACAATGCTTTTGACGATGGCAACGACAGTGCTCATGGAACTCTCCGGGGTGTGTCTCAGTTGGCTTCCGGCCGGCGTGCGAACCTGCTTCCGCTGGAATGTTACGAAATAGATTTGACGCTTTTATGCGTCAACTTTCTGTCGATAACTTTTGGCTATTAAGTTTATGCCAAAGTATTGACCCTTGTCTTGTCATCCTAAACAATCGGCAAAGTAATGTCACATTGATATTTAGTCCGACACCAATCTTCCTTTTGTATTAATTACCTAACAGCTCGCGTTTTTTCTAAACGTTCCGTCGAGACCGCTATTCTCCTGAGCTACGCGCCTGTTGGCAGTGACTTGGGGCAAGTCTGCGACTGGGAAATGACCCACACTGCGTGTCGTGAGTTTCATCAATGTGTCACTTGAGGTGCAGGCTTTGGTCTTTAAGCACAAACCTTGCCGACCACCATTAATTTGGCGCTTACCGTTCGTCAGGAGAATAGCCGCGAAATCAGTTTCTGCGCAGACGCTCGCAGTCCTTCGCGCGCGGTGTACAGCGGGGATCTGGCGTGCACAGCAAGAAGGGATTCGCAGCCCGGTTTACCCTCCTGAATAGGATTGGATGGCTATAAGACATCATCTTGCTGAGTCAAATAACCGTCTCTGGCGAGGGATCATGAGGATTAGGCGCGGTGTGGGCGTCAAACGCTCAGAATCGATGGACGGTCTGTTGCCTATGCGGAACCGGAGCTTCCAGTCGTCACGACACGCGCCGTGATTCGGGCGCTGGTTTTTTGCCATATGGCCTTGCGCCAGCGTCATGAGCAGTTAGGCTTTGCAGAGTGAGTTGTGAAAATGCCCTGGAGCGCATTCCTCGCAAGAACCGTGCACTGCACGCGAGTCAGCCGCCGCTGGTAGCGACTTTGCCCAGTCTGCGACACCGCGTAAATGAAACCTTCACTGTGCACTGTCGTCTGGTGCAGGTGACATATAAGCAGTTGTTTACTCAGTACCGAATCAAGGCGACCATTGGTCGGCTGCCGAAGGACAGGGTGTCGATGCCCGCTGCCTGCAGCACGACCTCAAGCCCAGGGTGAGACGGCCAGACCTGACTGGCAGGCGCACCCGCCCCAACCACTGCAAGGATGAAGAGAGCGCCGCGTGGAATCTGAAGTCAGTCGAGTACAGCTCAACCATGATCCACGCAGTCAGCACGACGATCCGCTGCTGGACAGCCTGCTGACCCTGTGCGTGTTGCACCAGAAGCCTGCCAGCCGGGCGATGCTCACCACTGGCCTGCCGTTGCCAGCACAGCGCTTGAGCCCGGAACTGCTTCCGCGTGCGGCTGCGCGGGCGGGCCTGCAAGGGCGCCTGCTGCAACGCAAGCTCGAGCAGATCCCCACCATCGCCATGCCTGCCATGCTCCTGCTCAAGGATGGCCGCAGCGCCGTGCTGCTGGGCTGGGAGAATGAAGACAGCGCGCGCCTGCTGCTCAGCGAGAGCGACGGTGGCGAAGTGCTGGTCACCCGCGAGGCTTTGACCGGCGACTACAGCGGCAAGGTGTTCTTCGCCCAGCCGCAGCACAAGTTCGACGTCAACCACGGCAACCTCATTCCACGCACCCGTTCCTGGTTCCGCGACACGCTGCTGCGCAGCAAGTGGCTGTACATCGACGCCATCGCCGCGAGCCTGGTGATCAACCTGATCGCCCTGGCGGCACCGCTGTTCGTGATGAACGTGTACGACCGCGTGGTGCCCAACCAGGCCACCTCGACCCTGTGGGTGCTGGCAGTGGGCATCGCCGGTGCCTACGTCTTCGACCTCATTCTCAAGGGGCTGCGCAGCTTGTGCCTGGACCTGGCCGGCAAAAAGACCGACCTGATCATCTCCGCCACCTTGTTCGAGCGCATCGTCGGCATGTCGATGAAGTACCGGCCCGCGCGGGTCGGCAGCTTCGCCCAGAACATCCACGAGTTCCAAGGCCTGCGTGATTTCCTCGCCTCGCTGACCCTCACCAGCCTGATCGACCTGCCGTTCACCCTGCTGATCCTCATGGTGATCGCCATCATCGGCGGGCACCTGGTGTGGATTCCGGTGCTGGCTTTCCCGCTGGCGCTGGGCATCGGCTATGCCTTGCAGAAGCCGTTGATGTCGACCATGGAGCGAACCATGGCGCTGGCCTCCGAGCGCCAGTCCAGCCTGATCGAGACCCTCGCCGGCCTGGACGCGGTGAAGGTCAACAACGCCGAGAGCGAACGCCAGTACATGTGGGAGCAAACCCTCGGTACCCTCAGCCGCCTGGAGCTGCGGGTCAAGGTGCTGTCTGGCCTGGCGATGAACATCACCCTGCTGATCCAGCAACTGGCCGGTGTGGCGATGATCTGCGTCGGCGTCTATCTGATCATCGACGGCAACCTGAGCATGGGTGGGCTGGTGGCCTGCTACATGCTCAGCGGTCGCGCACTCGGCCCACTGGGCCAGCTCAACGGCTTGCTGGCGCGTTACCAGCAGGCCAAGGTGACCATGGTCGCCACCGACCAGATGATGGGCCTGCCCCAGGAACGCAACTTCGAAGAGCGTCCGCTGAGCCGTCAGGTGCTGCAAGGCGCGGTAGAGTTCCGCGGGCTGGAGTTCACTTACCCGAACCAGCAGAACCAGGCGCTCAAGGGCATCAACCTGGTCATTCGTCCCGGCGAGAAGATCGGCATCATCGGTCGCAGCGGCTCGGGCAAGAGTTCGCTGGCCAAGCTGATCGTCGGGCTTTACGAGGCCGATAACGGTTCGCTGCTGGTCGATGGCGTCGATATTCGTCAGATCGACGTCAGCGAGCTGCGCCACAACATCGGCTACGTGCCCCAGGACATCCAACTGCTGGCGGGCACCTTGCGCGACAACCTGGTCAGCGGCGCACGTTACATCGAGGACGAATTGATCCTGCAAGCGGCCGAACTCGCCGGCGTGCACGAATTCGCCCGCTTGCACCCGGACGGCTACGAACTGCAGGTCGGCGAGCGCGGGCAGAACCTGTCCGGCGGCCAGCGGCAGAACGTCGCCTTGGCCCGCGCGCTGCTGCTCAACCCGCAAATCCTGCTGCTCGACGAACCCACCAGTGCCATGGACAACACCGGCGAGGAGCGCCTCAAGCAGCGCCTGGCGGCTGTCATCGAAGGCAAGACCGTGCTGCTGGTGACTCACCGTGCATCGCTGCTGTCGCTGGTGGATCGGTTGATCGTCATCGACCGCGGACAAATCGTCGCCGATGGCCCGAAAGTGGCTGTCATGGAAGCGCTGAAGAAGGGGCAGATCAGTGTTGCATAAGCTGGATTTCGCACGTTTCAAGGATCAGATGCGGCGCTACTTCAAGGGCTCGGAGTCGATGGCCGGCCAGCCTCTGCCGGAAGTGCCCAAGGCGTTGATCGAAGATGCCCCGCGCGTGGTGCGTTTGACCATCTGGGGTGTGATCGCCTTCTTCCTGTTCCTGATCGTCTGGGCCTGCTTCGCCCCCATCGACGAAGTGACGCGCGGGGAGGGCAAGGCCATTCCGTCGTCCAAGGTGCAGAAAGTGCAGAACCTGGAGGGCGGCATCGTCGCGCAGATCTATGCGAAGGAGGGCGAAATCGTCGAGGTCGGCCAGCCGCTGCTGCGTTTAGATGAAACGCGCTTTGCCTCCAACGTCGGCGAAACCGAGGCCTCGCGCCTGGCCATGGCGCTGCGCGTGCAACGCCTGAGCGCGGAGGTGGAGGGCACACCGCTGCAGATCGACGAAGAACTGCGCAAGGCTGCACCCAACCAGGCGGCCGACGAGCTTTCGTTGTATCAGAGCCGTCGCCAGCAATTGCAGGATGAGATCGGTGGTCTGGACCAGCAGTTGGTGCAGAAGCAGCAGGAGCTGCGCGAGTTCAATTCCAAACGTGCCCAGTACGCCAACAGCTTGCAGTTGCTGCGTCAGGAAATCTCCATGTCCGAGCCGCTGGTGGCCCGGGGCGCGATTTCTCAGGTGGAGATGCTGCGTCTGCGCCGTTCCGAGGTGGAAACGCGCGGCCAGATGGACTCCACCGCGCTGGCCATTCCCCGCGCCGAAGCGGCGATCAAGGAAGTGCAGAGCAAGATCGAAGAAACCCGCGGCAAGTTCCGCAGCGAGGCGCTGACACAGTTGAACGAGGCGCGCACCGAGCTGAACAAGGCCACTGCCACCAGCAAGGCGCTGGACGACCGGGTCAACCGCACCATGGTCACTTCGCCGGTACGCGGTATCGTCAAGCAGTTGCTGGTCAACACCATCGGCGGCGTGATCCAGCCGGGCAGCGACATCATCGAGATCGTGCCGTTGGACGACACGCTGGTGATCGAAGCCAAGATCCTGCCCAAGGACATTGCCTTCCTGCATCCGGGCCAGGAAGCCACGGTGAAGTTCAGCGCCTATGACTACACCATCTATGGTGGTCTGAAGGCCAAGCTGGAGCAGATCGGTGCCGACACCATTACCGACGAAGACAAGAAGACCACCTACTACCTGATCCGGCTGCGTACCGATAAAAGCCATTTGGGCACGGACGAGAAACCGCTGCTGATCATCCCGGGCATGGTCGCCACGGTGGATATCCTCACCGGCAAGAAGACCATCATGAGCTACCTGCTCAAGCCGATCATCAAGGCGCGTACCGAGGCGCTGCGCGAGCGGTGAGGGCTTGGTATCGCGGCTAGACTGCGCCGCAGCCCCCTCTATCTGGGTTTCAGCCAAGAATGGATGGGGCTGCTATGCAGCCCAATCGCGACACAAGGCCGCTCCTACCGCGTCCGCGCAAACCCTGAAACACGAGGCGGAGCTCAGGTTCCTGTGGGAGCGGCCTTGTGCCGCGATGGGCTGCGCAGCAGCCCAATTCCAGCCATCCAGATCTTAAGTGAACAGCATTACGCGCCATCACGGCCGTATAAACCCTGAATCATGCGGGGCCGCATAGCATCTGGGAGCGGCCTTGCGTCGCGATTGGACCGCAGAGCCGTCCCGGCAATGGCACGTGATCATGGTTGTATGCATATTCTTTAAAGGTATTTAAATTTTCATTCTTATGACTTTATAGTTTGCCCCACTGCGTACCTGCCGACCAATCGGCGCGCCGCACGACTCGAACCCACACGGCAAACCCGTGCGGTCATGAATCGATGCGCGCCCTTTGACGTCGCGCACTGCGTGGGAGTGAACAATGTCAGCCGCCTTGAACGCTGTGTCGACCATCCACAGCGCACCGCCGCAAGCCTTCGAGATTCGTCCTTTCAGCGGCGCCGTCGGTGCCGAAATCGTTGGGCTGGATCTGTCCCGCCCCGTCAATGCCGACGACTTCCAGCGTATTCACCGCGCCCATCTGGATCATCACGTGCTGGTGTTTCGCGAGCAGCGCATCAGTCCCGACCAGCAGATCGCGTTCAGCCGCCGTTTCGGTGAGCTGCAGATCCACGTGCTCAAACAGTTTTTGCTGCAGGGCCATCCCGAGATTCTCATCGTCTCCAACATCGTCGAGGACGGTCGCAACATCGGCCTGGGCGATGCCGGCAAGTTCTGGCATTCCGACCTCTCCTACAAGGAACTGCCGAGCCTGGGCTCGATGCTGCACGCCCAGGAACTGCCCAGCGAGGGCGGCGACACCCTGTTCGCCGACATGCACAAGGCCTGGGACGCCGTTCCCCAAGCGTTGCGCGACGTGGTGCAGGGCCGCAGCGCTGCCCACTCCTACACCGCGCGTTACGCGGAAACCAAGTTCGAAGGCAATTGGCGCCCGACCCTGACGGCCGAGCAGTTGGCCCAGGTCAACGAGGTGGTTCATCCGATCGTGCGGACCCACCCGGAAAATGGCCGCAAAGCGTTGTTCGTCAGCGAAGGCTTCACCACCCGCATCGTCGGGCTGCCGGAGGACGAAAGTCGCGATGTGCTGCAGCAGCTCTACGCCCTCAGCGTGCTGGAGCACAACCTGTATCGCCATCGCTGGCAGCCCCATGACCTGGTGTTCTGGGACAACCGCTCGCTGATCCACCTGGCCACCGGCTGTCCTGCTCACCTGCGGCGCAAGCTGTACCGCACCACCATCCAGGGCGACGCCCCGTTCTGACTGTCGAGGATCTTCATCATGCGCACCTCCATCGGCCGCCTGGCGGCCACTATCGGCCTGGGCATCAGCCTGGTCATCGGCGGTCTTGCGGTTCCCAGCCTGGCCCAGGCCGAAGGCAAGATTCGCATCGCCGAGCAGTTCGGCATCGTCTACCTGCTGCTCAATGTGGTCCGCGACCAGCAACTGATCGAGAAGCACGGCAAGGCCCAAGGCATCGATATCCAGGTCGACTGGGCGCAGTTGTCCGGCGGCGCTGCGATCAACGACGCGCTGCTGTCCGGCTCGGTGGACATCGCCGGTGCCGGCGTCGGCCCGCTGCTGACCGTCTGGGACCGCACCTACGGGCGGCAGAACGTCAAGGCGGTGGCCTCGCTGGGCAACTTCCCTTACTACCTGGTCAGCAGCAACCCCGAGGTGAAGACCATCGCCGACTTCTCCGCCAAGGATCGCATTGCCGTGCCGGCGGTAGGCGTCTCGGTGCAGTCGCGCTTCCTGCAATACGCCGCCGCCAAGCAATGGGGCGACAAGGAATACAACCGCCTGGACAAGTACACCCTCGCGGTGCCGCACCCCGATGCCGCCGCTGCACTGTTGGCCGGCGGCACCGAACTCAACGGACATTTCTCCAACCCGCCGTTCCAGGACCAGGAGTTGGCCAATCCCAACGTGCACGTGGTGCTCGACAGCTACGACCTGCTCGGCCCCAACTCGCCGACGCTGCTGTTTGCCACCGAGAAATTCCGCCAGGACAACCCCAAGACCTACAAAGCCTTCGTCGATGCGCTGGCCGAGGCCGCCGACTTCGCCCAGCGCGACAAAGCGGCTGCCGCCGACACCTACCTGCGCGTGACCAAGGCCAAGATCGACCGCGACGCGCTGATCAAGCTGATCGACAACCCGCGCTACGAGTTCACCGTCACGCCGAAGAACACCTACCCGCTGGCCGAGTTTCTCTATCGGGTCGGCGCCCTCAAGCACAAGCCCGCGTCGTGGAAGGACTACTTCTTCCAGGATGAGCGGCCGTTGCAAGGGAGCTGACCGATCATGACCGCCCCTTTGCCAGGCCACGCGGCCAGCAACCTGCGCCGTGTCGACAGCCCGACGTTGCTCGCGGTGGATAACCTGAGTCTGGAGTACCGCACCCCGCAGCGCGTGGTGCGGGCCACCCACCAAGTCAGTTTCGAGGTCGATCGCACTGATCGATTCGTGCTGCTCGGCCCTTCCGGGTGCGGCAAGTCCACCCTGCTCAAGGCAGTGGCCGGCTTCATCGAGCCGCGCGAAGGCCACATTCTGCTCAACGGCCAGCCCGTCAAAGGGCCTGGGCCAGACCGCATCGTCGTGTTTCAGGAGTTCGACCAACTGCCGCCCTGGAAGACGGTGAAGCAGAACGTGATGTTCCCCCTGTTGGTCTCTGGGCAGCTCAAGCGCGGCGAAGCCCATGATCGCGCGTTGCATTACCTGGAGAAAGTCGGTCTGGCGGCGTTCGCCGATGCCTACCCGCATACGCTGTCTGGCGGCATGAAGGCACGCGTGGCGATTGCCCGGGCGCTGGCCACGCAGCCGCAGATCCTGCTGATGGACGAGCCATTCGCCGCCCTGGATGCACTGACCCGCCGCAAGATGCAGGAGGAACTCTTGCTGCTGTGGGAGGAGGTGCGCTTCACCTTGCTGTTCGTCACCCACTCCATCGAAGAGGCGCTGGTGGTGGGCAACCGCATCTTGCTGCTGTCGCCGCATCCAGGGCGGGTGCGGGCCGAGGTGCACAGCCACCAGTACCATCTTGGCAGCCTGGGCGGCAGCGACTTCCAGGCCAGCGCCCGGCGCATCCACCGCCTGCTGTTCGACCAGGCCGGCGAGCCCGAGCCTGCTGCGCCGCTGGGCTTCAACGACATCCGCATCGCCTACTGACAGGAGCTGGATATGAGCACGACGTCTGCGCGTCAGGAATACGAAGTGGCGCTGCAACCGCTGCCAGGGCTATCGCTGCACCGTGAGCTGCCGCTGGCCCAGCGCCTGTGGCAGCAAGCCTGGATACGCAAGGGCCTGATCCTGCTGTTGCTGGCGGTGATCTGGGAAGCGGTGGCGCGCTACACCGACAATGACCTGCTGCTGCCCACCTTCGGGCAAACCGCAGCGGCCTTGTGGGATGGCCTGGCCAGTGGCGAGTTGCCGGCCAAGGTCGCGGTGTCGCTGGTGGTGCTGCTCAAGGGCTATGTGCTGGGGATCGTGCTGGCATTCGGGTTGACCAGCCTGGCGGTCTCGACCCAGTTCGGTCGCGACCTGCTCGGCACCCTGACCTCGATGTTCAACCCATTGCCGGCCATCGCTCTGCTACCGCTGGCGCTGCTGTGGTTCGGGCTGGGCGACAACAGCCTGATCTTCGTGCTAGTGCACTCGGTGCTGTGGGCCCTGGCGCTGAACACCTATGCCGGCTTTCTGGGCGTGTCCGAGACCCTGCGCATGGCGGGGCGCAACTATGGCCTGCGCGGGCTGCGCCTGGTGCTGCATATCCTGGTGCCGGCGGCGCTGCCGTCGATTCTGTCGGGGCTGAAGATCGGCTGGGCTTTCGCCTGGCGTACGCTGATCGCGGCCGAGCTGGTGTTCGGCGCCAGCAGCGGCAAGGGCGGCCTGGGCTGGTACATCTTCCAGAACCGCAACGAGCTGTACACCGACAAGGTGTTCGCCGGGCTGGCGGTGGTGATCCTGATCGGCCTGCTGGTGGAGGGGCTGGTGTTCAACACGCTGGAGCGGCTGACCGTGCGCCGCTGGGGCATGCAGCGCTGACGGCAGCGCGTTTCAGTCGCGGTAGCGTGCTGCCGCGCTGGCGAGGATACGGCCGATTTCCTCGCGCAGCGCCTGGGGCAGTTCCACCATCAGATCGTCACCCTGGCCCAGCAGCCACCAGCGCAGCGGCGCGTCGTCGCTGACCGTCGCGCGCAGGCGGTGACCCTGCTCCAGCGCGGTCAAGTGCATGTCCGCGCCCAGCGGCGTTTCGCGCAGCCGTCGCGCCAAGGCGTCGCTGACCCAGGCTTGCAGCGCCAGGCCTTGGCCAGGCGCGGCCTTGAGCGGATCGTCACGCAGATAGTCCAGCAGGTCGAAATGGCCGCGCAGCTCGCCTGCGCTGGCTGACCAGTGCCAGCCGAACGGGATGCTCTTGTCGTTGCGCTCGAGCGGGAAGATCAGTGACAGCTCATTGAGGTCACGTTCCACGGTGCGCTTGCTGACCGTGAAGCCCACGTCGCGCAGGCGCCACACCAGTTCGGCACTGGTGACCCCGGGCGAGCGGCTGGGCAACTGGCGCAACAAGGCCCACTGGCGACTAAGGGTGGCGCGGGTTGTGGCGAACGGCAAAGGTTAACGTCCTTGTCTAGGCTTGCGACAAATAGCATGGCGGGCGCGGTGCGGGATGGCAATTCGCTACTTTGCGCTGAGATCAACAAACCCGCTATTTGTTGCGTGCGCGCAGATCGTTCGCGACAGGTTTTGTCGTATCGTCGCGCAGAATCGCCTCATCACAGTCGAGGTCGGAACTGTGGGCCGTTCAATGAGGATGAACATGTCTGCTGCCAGCAATATCCATTCGCTGCTTGCCCGCCTTCTGCCCGAGCATGTGGTACCGGTGCCCGCCATCCCACGTCGGCACCTGCGTGCGTTTGCCGGGGTGGGGCTGCCCACCCAATGGGCATTGCTGGGCGAGCGCTCGGCCTTGGTCAGTCGTCTGGACGAGGCGGTGGATGTGCAGGCGATCTACAGCGACCTGCGGCATCAGGCGCTGCAAGGCAACGCGGCGGTGCTCAACGACCTGGGCTGGATCTGGCTCAATGGCCGCTACTGGCGCGCGGACACCGCACTGGCCAGCCATCTGCTGCGCATGGCGGCGTTGCAGGGCAATGCGGCGGCCTGGTTCAACCTTGGCCAGCAGCATTACTTCGGCAAGGGCGTGGCGGTGTGTTACGCCAATGCCGCCGAGTACTACCGGCATGCCTTCGAGCGCGGCCTGTCGCATGCGGCCGCAGCGCTGGGCGATCTTTATGAAGAAGAGGTGTGCGAGACCGACCAGCCGTGGCAGGTGGACCCGGTTCAAGCCTACGGCTGGTTCCTGCGCGGTGCTCAGCGTGGCGAGGCGCGTTGCCGGTTCGAGGTGGGCTACCGGCAGTTGCATGGTTTGCATGTGCCGGCGGACATCAAGGCCGGGCTGTACTGGCTGGAGCTGGCGGCCGGCGCCGGGGTGATGCAGGCCGCCGAGGAGTTGGCCGTGCACTTCAGCCGGCGCGACGCCTCACGCTACCTGGCCTGGCGCGACCAGGCGATCGGGCTGGGCAGCACGCTGGCCTTGACCATGAAGCTGGAGGATCAGGTGCAGACCTGAACACGCTGTTCATCGCCTCCGGTTGACGACGGGGGGAGGGGCGGGCGTATATTGATAGTTAGCAAACTATGATTACCCTCGGTTTCCCCTGATGACACTCGACGCACTGCACTTGAAAGTCAGCAGCGGCCTGGTGGTTGCCGCCCGCCACTGGCGGCGCATCTGCCACGCCGCGCTGACCGGCTACGGCATTTCCGAGGCCTGTGCGGTGCCGCTGCTGATGATCGTGCGCCTGGGCGATGGCGTGCATCAGGTGGCGGTGGCGCAGGCCGCTGGGCTGGAAAGTCCGTCGCTGGTGCGCCTGCTCGATCAATTGTGCAAGGCCGGGCTGGTCTGTCGCAGCGAAGATCCCCTGGACCGACGCGCCAAGGCCCTGAGCCTGACCGCCGAAGGTCGCACGTTGGCCGAATCCATCGAAGCCGAACTGGTCCGCCAGCGCCGCGACGTGCTGCACGGCCTGCCGGCCGACGATCTGGAGGCGACCCTGCGGGTGATCCGCGCATTCGAAACCGCCGGCTCGGGCAGCGCGTCATGAAGCACTTCTTCAGCTCGGTGCCGCCGGCGCGCGACTGGTTCTACGGCGTACGCACCTTCGCCGCGTCGATGATCGCCCTGTACATCGCCCTGCTGATGCAACTGCCGCGTCCCTACTGGGCGATGGCCACGGTGTACATCGTCTCCAGCCCGTTCGTCGGGCCGACCAGCTCCAAAGCCCTGTACCGCGCCGTCGGCACCCTGCTCGGCGCCGCTGGCGCGGTCCTGCTGGTGCCGCCGCTGGTGCAGTCGCCGCTGCTGCTGAGCATCGCCATCGCCCTGTGGACTGGCACCTTGCTGTACTTGTCGCTGAACCTGCGCACAGCGAACAACTACATGTTCATGTTGGCCGGCTACACCTTGCCGATGATCGCCCTGGCGGTGGTCGACAACCCGCTGGCGGTGTTCGACGTGGCGGCCTCACGCGCCCAGGAGATTTGCCTGGGCATCGTCTGTGCGGCCGTGGTGGGCGCGATTTTCTGGCCCCGGCGCCTGGCACCGGTGGTAGTCGGCGCCACGGGCAAGTGGTTCGCCGAGGCCATCCGCTACAGCGACCTGTACCTGAGCCGCGACGCCGCTGCCGAACAGGTCGGCGCCCTGCGCAGCTCGATGGTGGCCACCTTCAACAGCCTGGAGTTGATGATCGGTCAGCTCGGCCACGAGGGCGCGGGACCGCACACGCTGAAGAACGCCCGCGAACTGCGCGGGCGGATGATCCATCTGCTGCCGGTGATCGACGCCCTTGACGATGCCCTGGTGGCCTTGCAGGGCCGCGCCCCGGTGCAGTACGCGCAGCTCGAAGCGTTGCTGGCCGACGCCCGCGCCTGGCTCGAAAGCACCGCCGACGATCCCTCGATCGGGCGCTGGAGCGCCCTGCACGTGCAGATCGAGCACCTGCAGCCCGACGCCGAGGCGCTCGATCAGCGCCAGGCCTTGCTGCTGTCGAACGCGCTCTACCGGCTGAGCGAATGGATCGACCTCTGGCAGGACTGCTGCACCCTGCAGCACGCCCTGCGCGACGATGACGCGCGGCCCTGGCGGGCGGTGTACCGGCACTGGCGCCTGGGCCGTCTGACGCCTTTCTTCGACCGCGGCCTGATGCTCTACTCGGTGCTCTCCACCGTGGTCGCCATCGTCGTCGCCTGTGGCCTGTGGATCGGCCTGGGCTGGGCCGACGGCGCCAGCGCGGTGATCCTCGCCGCCGTCGCATGCAGCTTCTTCGCCGCGATGGACGACCCGGCGCCGCAGATCTACCGGTTCTTCTTCTGGACGTTGATCTCGGTGATTCTCTCCAGCCTGTACCTGTTCCTGGTGCTGCCCAACCTGCATGATTTCGCCATGCTGGTGCTGGCGTTCGCCGTGCCGTTCATCGTCATCGGCACCCTGACCGTGCAGCCGGCCTTCTACCTGGGCACCTTGCTGACCATCGTCAACACCTCGAACTTCATCAGTATCCAGGGCGCCTACGACGCCGACTTCTTCACCTTCGTCAATTCCAACCTGGCCGGCCCCGTGGGGCTGCTGTTCGCCTTCATCTGGACCTTGGTGATGCGCCCGTTCGGCGTGGAACTGGCCGCCAAGCGCATGACCCGCTTCGCCTGGCGCGACATCGTCGAGATGACCGAGCCGGCGACCCTGGCCGAACAGCGCAAGGTCGGCGTGCAGATGCTCGACCGCCTGATGCAGCACCTGCCGCGCCTGTTGCAGACCGGCCAGGACACCGGCACGGCGCTGCGTGACCTGCGCGTGGGGTTGAACCTGCTGGACCTGCTGGCGTACTTGCCGCGTGCCGGCGACGACGCCCGCGCGCGCCTGCGCACGGTGATCGAGGAAGTCGGCGCCCACTACGCCGCGTGCCTGCGCAGCGGCGAACGCCTGCACGCGTCGGCGGCGCTGCTGCGGCACATGGAGCGGGCGCGTCTGGCCTTGGCCCAGGATCGACTGAACGAGCGCGGCGAGCCCCGGGTCCATCTGCTGCATGCCCTCTCCGGTTTGCGCCTGTCGCTGCTGCCGGGTGTCGAGGTGATGCTCGAACCGGACGCGCAAGCGCAACTGCCCCCTGCCATCGATGGAGCACCGCTGTGATTGGCGAAGTGGATATCAGCGGAGTCTTCCTGCCTACGCTGCTGGTGATGATGCTGGGCACCTATGTGGTGTTCCTGGGCCTGCACGCGGTGCTGGTGCGCCTGCATTTCTACCGCCTGGTCTGGCACCGGGCGCTGTTCAACGTTGCTCTCTACGCCGTGCTGCTGGGCGCGGTGGATCACTTTTGTCGAAGCCTGATGCTGCCATGAAAAAACCGTTGTTGACCTTGGGCCGCGTGGTCCTGACTTTGCTGGTGGTGACCCTGGCGGCCGTGCTGGTCTGGCAGATGGTCGTGTACTACATGTTCGCGCCCTGGACCCGCGATGGGCACATCCGTGCCGACGTGATCCAGATCGCCCCGGACGTGTCCGGGTTGATCCAGCAGGTGAGCGTGCGCGACAACCAGGTGGTCAAGCGCGGCGACGTGTTGTTCACCATCGACCAGGACCGTTTCTCGCTGGCCTTGCGCCAGGCCCAGGCGAGCCTGGCCGAGCGCCAGGAAACCCTGGCCCAGGCCGCCCGCGAAACCCGACGCAACCGCAAGCTGGGCAACCTGGTGGCCGCCGAGCAGCTCGAAGAGAGCCAGTCGCGTGAAGCCCGTGCCCGCTCGGCGGTGAGCGAGGCGCAGGTGGCGGTGGACATCGCCAAGCTCAACCTCGAGCGCTCGGTGGTGCGCAGCCCGGTGGACGGTTACCTCAACGACCGCGCTCCGCGCGCCCACGAGTTCGTCACCGCAGGCCGAGCCGTGCTGTCGGTGGTCGACAGCACCTCGTACCACGTCGACGGCTACTTCGAGGAAACCAAGCTCGGTGGCATCAACGTCGGTGACGCCGTGGACATCCGCGTGATGGGTGATGACACGCGCCTGCGCGGGCATGTGCAAAGCCTGTCGGCGGGCATCGAAGACCGTGACCGGGTCAGCGGCGCCAACCTGCTGCCCAACGTCAATCCTGCTTTCAGTTGGGTGCGCCTGGCCCAGCGGATTCCGGTGCGCATCGCCTTCGACGAGGTGCCCGCAGACTTTCGCCTGATCGCCGGGCGCACCGCGACGGTCTCGATCGTCGAAGGGCAGCGGCCATGAAACGCCTGATGCTCACGGTCCTGGCGCTGGCACTGGGTGCTTGCACCACGGTCGGCCCCGACTACCACGTGCCCGCCGACGCCGCCGTGCAGCGCAGCGACCTGAACGGTCCGTTGCGCGAGGATGCCAGCAGCGTGGTGTCGGCGCCGGTGCCGGACGATTGGTGGCAGTTGTATCAGGATCCACGGCTCAACGCGCTGGTGCGCCAGGCGTTGGCGGCCAACAGTCAATTGCGCGTGGCGGCGGCGAACATCGCCAAGGCCCGTGCCCAGGTGGAAGTGGCTGAGTCGCAGGGCGGTTTTGGCGCGGGCGCCAAAGCCGGTGCCCAGCGCCTGCAAGAGTCTGGCGAAGCCTTTCTGCAGCCGAATAAAGTGCCGGTGGCCAATATCGGCGAAGCGATCATCAGCGCCTCGTACCAGTTCGACCTGTGGGGCACGCTCAAGCGTGGCACCGAGGCGGCCAAGGCCAATGCCGATGCCGTCCAGGCCGCCGCCGACACCGCGCGCATCACGGTAGTGGCCGACGTGGTCAAGGCCTACACCCAGGTGTGCTCGGCCAATGAGGAATACCACATCGCCCGGCAATCGCTGGACCTGCAACAGCAGGGCGTGCAACTCAACCAGCGTCTGCGCGATGCCGGGCGCGGCGACGAGACCCTGGTCACCCGTTCGCAGACCCAATTCAAATCGTTGCGCGCCGAGTTGCCGCGCTTCCAGGCCGAGCGCGAGGCGGGCCTGTATACCCTGGCGGCACTGCTGGCCGTGCCGGTCGGCCAGTTGCCCGCCGGCACTGCCGAGTGCGCCGAACTGCCTCACCTGGCGCAACTGATTCCGGTGGGCGACGGCGCCGCACTGCTCAAGCGTCGGCCCGACGTGCGCCAGGCCGAGCGGCAGTTGGCAGCAGCCACGGCGAACATCGGTGTGGCGACCGGCGCGTTGTACCCGAACATCAGCTTCGGCGCGCAGATCGGCACCCTCGGCATCATCGACAACCTGGGCGAGCCTTCCACCAATCGCTGGGGCTTCGGCCCGCAGATCAGTTGGACGCTGCCCACCAACGGTACGCGTGCGCGCATCCGCGAGGCCGAGGCGTCGACCCAGGCCGCGCTGGCGCACTTCGACGGTGTGGTGCTCGACGCCCTGCGCGAAACCCAGACGCGGCTGGCGCAATACAGCGCTTTGCTCGAACGACGCGACGCGCTGGCCGATGCCGAACGCTCGGCCAAGGACGCCGCCGACCAGACTCATCGCCGTTACGAGGCTGGGCGCGAGTCGTTCCTGGCCGATTTGCAGGCCACCCGCGCGTACACCGATGTGCGTGGCCAGTTGGCTGCGGCCAACAGTCAGGTAGCGATGGGGCAGGTCGGCGTGTTCCTGGCGTTGGGCGGTGGTTGGAAAGCAGCGGCTGCGCCGTGAAGGCGCCGGCTTGACCGGTGAATCGCTGCGCGCTATTCGCCGCAAGTCGCCGACAAAGCCCGACGCAAAACGTTTGCGTATTCCCGCGTCCGACACTCAAGTATTCATCGGCGACGCCGATCTACTGGCACCAGCGTCCCGGAAGAGGACGCCCGTTCCCGTCGATAATAAAAGCGGGTGGTCAGCGTGATCAGGACGATCCCGGCCCCTTGCCAGGAGCTTCGCCATGCCTCGACCCCGTGCCCGGATCGCCTCGCAACTCGGTATCGCCCTCGCCATCGTGCTGGCGTTGGTGATCACCGGCAGTACCCTGTTCGCCCTGCGCTCGCTCGACGACGCCAACCTCGCCACCCGCCAGCAGCACTTGGGTAGCGAAGCGCGGCTGCTCGCCGATCAGCTCGATACCTTCCACGGCTCGCTCAAGGACAACACCCAGCGCCTGAGCGGGCTGTTCGAACGCCGCTTCGCCTCTGGCCTGAGGATTCAGGACGACCAGAGCGTGCAGGTCGCCGGTGTCGCCACCCCAGCGCTGTACCTGGGCGACCACCTGCTCAACAACGACCTGAGCATCGTCGATGAATTCCAGCAGATGACTGCCGGTATCGCCACGCTGTTCGTGCGCAGTGGCGACGACTTCGTGCGCATCGCCACCAACCTCAAGAAGCAGGACGGCAGCCGCGCCATCGGCACCCAGCTCGACCGCGCGCACCCGGCCTATGCGCGGCTGCTGGCCGGGCAGATGTACGTGGGCCGCGCCGTGCTGTTCGAGCGCAACTACATGACCCGCTACGTGCCGGTCAGCGACACCAGCGGTCGGGTGATCGCCGTGCTGTTCGTCGGCTTCGACTACACCGATGCGCAAAACGCCCAGTTCACCAACCTCAAGCGCTTCCGCATCGGCCAGACCGGCTCGCTGGCGCTGCTCGACAACCAAGGTCAGTGGCTGGTGCCGCCGGCGGGGGTGGCCGATACCCAGGCTGCGGCGACGGCCATCAAGGGCCTGGGGGCGCACGCGCAGTTCTGGAACAGCGGTGACCAGCGTTTCTTCAGCGTGGTGCAGCCGTTCGCCGAAGGCCCGTGGACCGTGGTGGCGAGCATGCCCGAGGCGGAAATCCGCGAAGTGACCTGGAGCGTCGGCCTGCGCCTGGCGATTGGCAGTCTGCTGGCCATGCTGCTGGCGGTGCTCGCCACCTTGTGGTTGCTGCGGCGCAAGCTGCGTCCGCTGGACGACCTGGTGCGCCAGGCCCAGGCGTTGGGCGCAGGCGACCTCAGTGCGCGGCTGACCCTGACCAGCGATGACGAGATCGGTCAGTTGGCGCGCAGCTTCAACCAGATGGCCGACGCCCTGGCGACCATGGTCACGCACATTCGCAGCGCCTCCGAACAGGTCAGCGCCCGCTCGCAGTCGTTGGCCGGATTATCGTCCGGGGCGTGCGAGGGTATGGAACAGCAGTCCGGCGAGATCACCAGCATGGCGGGTGCCGTGGAGGAATTCAGCGCCACGTCGATGAACATTGCCGAGAACATGGCGGGCACCGAGCGCATGGCCCAGGACAACGCCCAGCAGACCCGTATCGGGCGTTCGGCCATGGACCAGGCGTCCGCCTCGCTGCGGCAGATCGCCGAAGCGCTGGGCGGCACGGCGACGGTGATGGACAGCCTGGGTGCGCGTTCGCAGGAAATCGGCGGCATCGTCGGGGTGATCACCGCGATCGCCGAGCAGACCAACTTGCTGGCGCTCAACGCCGCCATCGAAGCGGCGCGCGCTGGCGAGCAAGGCCGCGGCTTCGCCGTGGTGGCCGATGAGGTGCGTGGCTTGGCGGCGCGGACCCGCCAGGCCACCGAGGAAATTTCCACCATGATCGCCAGCATCCAGCAGCAGACGGGTCAGGCGATCAGCACCCTGGAGCAGGGCAATCGGTTGATGCAGGATGGCCTGGAGCGCAACGACAAGGTAGCCCAGGCGCTGGCCCGCATCGACGAGCAGAGCCGTGCGGCGGGCGAGCAGTTCACCGTGATCAGCACGGCAACCCAGGAGCAGAGCAGCACCGCCAACCTGCTCAGCCGCAACCTGCAGAGCATCGCCCAGGCCAACAGTGAGCAGCATGACGTGGCCAACGAGCTGGCGGCGACGGCCCGGGAGCTGGAAGGGCTGGCCGAGCAGTTGCGCCAGGAAGTGGACCGCTTTCGCGTCGCCGGGTAAGGGCGGCTAGGCCAGGGTCACGCCCAGGGCCTGGGCGCAGGCCTGCAGCGAACGCTGTTCGGCCTGCGCATACAGGGCCAACTCGTCCAGCACCGCAAGGCCCAGCGCGGCCTCGAAGGCCTCGCGGTTGGCGTTGCTGCCGTAGTGGGCCTGTGCGTCGTCGCCCAGGTTCGACTGGAAGATCCCGGCGGCGCTGACCGGCAGGAAGTCTTCGTAGACCAGCGCTTCGAAATGCACGTGCCCGGCATCGATCAGACCTTGTAGCGTGTCAGGGCGATCCTGGCGGGTACGTTCGGCCAGGCCTTTTTCGGTGGCGAAGTAGCGGAAATAGGCCAGGCCCTGTTCGCGCATCTGCGCCAGGTCATCGGGGAACTCGGCGAAGTGGCTGGCCAGCAGCGTTCGATAGCGCTCGGCATTGGCCTCGGCGGGCACGCCGCCCAGGGCCGCGCGGGTGGCGTCGAGCAGGCGGTCGTAGAGCCTGCGGCCCTTGGCCGTGAGCGCCGCGCCGCGCTGTTCGATCTCGCCGAAACGTGCGGTGTGACTGCCTTGGGCATCGCTGAAGGCGACCGTTTCCTGCAGCGCTTTGAAGCTGGTCTGGCGCAGCAGGATCGGATGGCGTCGAGTGGGTGGGCCTTCGACCACGGCCTTGGGCGCGATGCCTTTGGCCGGCATGCCCGCCTGGATGGCGTCGATGTCCAGGGTGCGCGGCGTCAGGTGGTTGATGTGCGGGCCTTTGAAGGCCACCACATCGGCGATCAGGCGGTGCTGCTGGTGCAACTGCTGGTACTGCTCGGCGCTGACCGTCGCCTGCGGATGCCAGCGGAACGTGTGCAGGGCTTGCTCGACGAAGGTCTCGGCATCGGCGGCGCTCAGGCCGCCGTCGCGCTCGTGCTGGGCGATCAGTTCGAGTACGCGCGGGGTGAAGATGCTGCGTTTGGCCAGGATATCGCGGGCCAGCTCGCGCAGGCTGAGATCGTCGATCAGCTCCAGGCGCAGCAGCGAGGTGAAGACCCGGAACGGGCTGATGTGCAGCGATTGCTCGTGCACCGCGCGGAAGGCGGTGGAGTGCACCGGCACGCCCGCCGGGCTCAGGTCGTAATAGCCGACCGGCAGCATGCCCATGACCGCGAACAGTCGGGCGATGGTCGCCAGTTCCTCGGCCGTGCCGACGCGGATCGCGCCATGGCGCTCCTGGTCCAGACGCTCGATTTCGCCGGTCCAGCGCAGGGCCTGGGCCACGTCGGGCTGTTCGGCCAGGATCTGCTGGTTGACCTCGCTCACCAGCTCCAGCAGCGTGCCGTACAGCGGCACCTCTTCTTTGTACAGGCGCGACATGGCTGCGGAGAACTGCGTGCGAATGCTGTCGGGGCTGACGAAATGGTGGGCGGGCATCGCGGGGTTCCTGAAGGTGGTAGAGACCCTGACATGAAAGCGAGGAATGCACTTTCTCTACAAGCGAAAAAAAGTGCGAGGGTCATTCCTTTTTTGATCGAACCTGCTGCGCGGCCCAGCCCGTCACCGGGCGGTCACCACCAACTTGCCGACCGCTTGGCGCTGGGCCAGGCAATCGATGGCATGCCCGGCCTGCGCCAGCGGATAGGTCTGTGACACGCGCGGCTTGAGCTTGCCTTCGCTGTACCAGGCGAACAGTCGCCTGAAGTTGTCGGCGTTGTCCTGGGGCTGGCGCTGAGCGAAGGCGCCCCAGAACACGCCGAGCACGGCCGCGCCCTTGAGCAGTACCAGGTTGGCGGCCAGTTGCGGGATGCTGCCGCTGGCGAAACCCACGACCAACAGTCGGCCGTTCCAGGCCAGGCTGCGTACCGCCTGGTCGAACAGCTCGCCGCCGACCGGGTCGTAGATCACGTCTGCGCCCTGGCCGCCAGTCAGGCGTTTGACTTCGTCTTTCAGACTGGCCTGGCTGTAGTCGATCAGTTCGTCGGCGCCGGCAGCCTGGGCGACGGCCAGCTTCTCGGCACTGCTGGCGGCGGCGATCACTCGCGCGCCCAGGGCCTTGCCGATCTCCACGGCCGCCAGGCCCACACCACCCGAGGCGCCGAGCACCAACAGGGTTTCGCCGGCCTTGAGCTGGCCGCGCTGGCTGAGGGCGTGCATGGAGGTGCCGTAGGTCATGCTGAAGGCGGCGGCGGTAGTGAAGTCCATGTCGTCGGGAATCGGCAAGGCGTTGTAGTGCGGCACCGCGACCTGTTCGGCGAAGGCGCCCCAGCCGGTCAACGCCATGACCCGTTGGCCGACCTTGAACGTGCCCGCCTTCTCGCCGACCGCCGCCACCACACCGGCCGCTTCGCCGCCGGGCGAGAAGGGCAGTGGTGGCTGAAACTGATACTTGCCCTGGATGATCAGCGTGTCGGGAAAGTTGACCCCGGCGGCGTGCACGTCGAGCAGCAGCTCGTTGGGCTTGGGCACCGGGCTGGCGACCTCTTCGAGCACCAGGTCGCCTGCCGGCCCCAGGGTTTTGCACAACACAGCTTTCATCGGGCTATTCCTTTGCGGGTGTTGGCCGATAAGTGTAGGAGGGCAAAGGGGTGGGTCAACGAGCATGGCCTGTTCTGATAGGCCGGCATAAGCCCTAATGCGGTTCACTTAAGATCTGTATTGCTGGAATTGGAGCTGCTGCGCAGCCCATCGCGGCGCAAGACCGCTCCCACAGGGTCCGTACAGCCCCCTGTTTCAGGGTTTGCGCGGACTTTGTGGGAGCGGCCTTGTGCCGCGAAAGGGCCGCGAAGCGGCCCCAGCATTCTTTAAGTGGACAGCATTACGGCATAAGCCTGGGCTTGGGTTTGTACGCGGTGCTGGGTAAGCTGGCGCCCATTGTGTCGAGGAGCGAAGTCGTGAAAGCGTGGATCTTGATGGTGCTGGCGCTGCTGCTGCCGGTCGCGGCCCTGGCCGAAGAAGCCAAGGAAGGGGAACCGAAGGTGGCCTACATCAGCCTGAGCCCGCCCTTCGTCGGCAACTATGCGCTCGATGGCGGGCCCAAGCTGCGGGTATTCAAGGCCGACGTGGCCCTGCGCGTCACCGGTGATGCCGCTGTGGCGGCGGTCAAGCACCATGAGCCGCTGATCCGCAACCAGTTGGTGGCGTTGTTCACCCAGCAGGGTGTGGACAACATGAGCAGCGTCGAGGCCAAGGAGGCGTTGCGTCAGGAGGCGCTCAAGCAGGTGCAGCAGGTGATGCAGGCCGAGGAAGGCAAGCCGATTGTCGAAGACTTGCTCTTCAATAACCTGATCGTGCAGTGACGCCGGCTAGCTGCCGTGTGATTACCGCACCAGCGCGCAAATCGCCTGCCATTGCTCCGTCGTCACCGGCATCACTGACAGCCGGCTACCCTTCTGAACCAACGGCAGTTCGGCGAGTGCCGTCTGCTGCTTGAGCTGCCCCAATTCCAGTACCTGATCGAAAGTGCGTACCGGCTCCACGTCGACTGCGCTCCAGGGGTTCTTGTCGGCGCTGGCCTTGGCGTCGAAGTAGGGGCTCTGTGGGTCCAGCGCGGTGGGGTCCGGGTAGGCGCCCGCGCTGATCCGGGCGATGCCGGCGATGCCGGGCTGCGGGCAACTGGAGTGGTAGAAGAAGAACTCGTCGCCGACGCTCATGGCGCGCAGGAAATTGCGCGCCTGATAGTTGCGCACGCCGTCCCAGCGCGCCTGGCCCAGGCGCGACAAATCGGCACTGGACAGCTCGTCGGGTTCGGATTTCATCAGCCAATAGGCCATGGGCGCTGCTCCTGACAAGTTTGGAAATAAGATGTTGCATCTAACCGACAGCCGGTTGGCGTCAACGTTTGCGTGTTGCGTCACGTTGGCGGAAAATGCGCCGATTTTAACGCTAGGGGCTCCGGCGATGCCGAGAAAGTCGTCGAGCCTGAACAGTTTGCCGAGGGGGCAATCATGAACAAACGCAAACCGGACCTACTGTGGATCCTGGCCTTCATCTTCGGTCTGGGCGTGGTCACCACCGGTTATGCGCAGGGTTTGTGGGAGCGCAAGCTCGACGCGTCATATCAGACGTCGGCCGTGTCCACCCCTCAACAGTCACGCTGATCGCTGCGGCGCGCGGCCTTCAAGCCGGCGCCAGGTACCAGTTGCGGTCCGAGACGGTTCCGCGCAACGGTACATCCCAACTGGCCTGAGCCAGGCGCTCCACCTTCTGGCATTCATGGGCCAGACCCAGCAGCAGCGGTTTCTTCCAGGATTGGCGCCGGCCTTGATAGGCCAGGCTGCGATCATAGAAGCCTCCGCCCATCCCCAGGCGTCCGCCTGCCTCGTCGAAGCCCACCAGTGGCAGCAGAATCAGGTCCAGTGCCCACACCGGCCGCTGACGCTTGCGCTCGATCACCGGCTCGGCAATACGGAAACGGTTGCGCCGCAGTGGCTCGCCGCGTTCGAAGCGCTGGAACACCATGCGCGTGCGCGGCCAGGCGTGCAGGACCGGCAAGTAAGTGCGCTTGCCACGGCGCTGCGCTTCACGCAGCAACAGGCGCGGGTCGATCTCACCGTCGTTGGGCAAATACAGGGCGATGTGCCGGGCACGTCGAAACAGCGGATGCTGCGCCAACTGGCGGTACAGGCCCAGGGCGGCCTGGCGCTGCTGAGCTGGGGTGAGTGCACGGCGGGCGTTGCGCAACACGCGACGCAGTTGTGGGCGGGTGAGCGGCGCGGTGTCGGTCATGGCACAGGCGATCCCGGAAGCGAGCCGTGGCAGGCGGCCTAAGCGAAAATGCCCGCCGAAGGGGCGGGCATCGAATATTCAGGCTCCCCGATAAGACCGCTATCGGTGTAGCCCTTGAACCCGAAAGTTCAAGGTGGAGATTGCAGGAGGCTTTAAGGCTTTCCGTCGAGCGGACATGCACACCGGCCCCACGTGCAAGCCCCGTGGTTGTGCGTATCGGCTCAGGGACATAACCGACTGGCGCATCCACCAGGGAGTGGCGCCAGTATACCTATCTCAATCCTTTTTGCTAACCGGGTCGTCGGACAGCGCCTGATCGACCCGCTCGAGCAGGTCACGCACCTGCTCGCGGGTGGTGCCCGCGCTGGCGCCCTCGGGACGCTCCTGGCGGTGCAGCAATTCGTGGGTGATGTTCAGGGCGGCCATGACCGCGATGCGATCGGCGCCGATCACCTTGCCGCTGCTGCGGATCTCGCGCATCTTGCCGTCCAGGTAGCGCGCCGCGCCGACCAGATTGCTGCGCTCTTCCGGCGGGCAGATGATCGAGTACTCCTTGTCCAGGATGTGCACGGTGACGCTATTGCTTGAACTCATGAGTCTTGCTCCAGGGCCTTCAGACGCAAGATCATCGACTCGATCTTGTGCCGGGCGATCTCGTTCTTTTCGATGAGGTGGGCGCGCTCTTCGCGCCAGGACCGTTCCTGCGCTACTAGGAGTGCATTTTGCCGTTTTAGTTGCTCGACGCGTGCAATCAGCAGCTCGAAACGGCTCATCAGCGCCTGCAGGTCATTGTCTTGCGTGGGTTGCACTCGATCCGCTCCTTCGTCGATCGCCTGGCGATCTTGCGTCTGCCCGAGCCGGGGCGGGCGGCGCAGATGGTCTTGGCGCGCCTGCCGGTGCTAGGATACAAGGCCTTCATTCTAGTCATATGCGCCGTCTGGCGCCTAGCCGCCCATGCCCAATACCCAATCGCCTTACACCGCCTTCGCCTCGTTGCTGTCGAGCAACGGTCATCCTGTCTCTCCGGCCGAGTTGCATGGTCTGCTGATCGGCCGCAGTTGCGCCGGTGCCGGCTTCGATGCCGAGGCCTGGCTGGCCGACGCCGCGGCTGCGCTGGAGAGCGAACCGCAAGACAACGTCCGTGCGGCCCTGATCGGCCTGCAGGAGATGGTCAAGGCCGAACTCACCGGCGAAGACGTCGCCATCGTCCTGCTGCTGCCGGGCGATGAAACCTCGCTGACCGAACGGGCCACTGCCCTGGGCCAGTGGTGCCAGGGCTTCATTGCCGGCTTCGGCCTGAACGCCGGCGGCAAGGACCTGTCCACCGATGCCAAGGACGTGCTGCAGGACCTGGTGGCCATTTCCCAGGTCCAGGAAGCACTGGAAGAATCCGAGGACGGCGAGAACGACTACATGGAAGTCATGGAGTACCTGCGCGTCGCCCCGTTGCTGCTGTACACGGAGCTGGCCGCACCCGTCGCGCCAGCGCCCAAGCCATCGCTGCATTGATCGTTCCGGGGGTCGTTTGCCCATGAGCCACATACCCAAGGCGGAGTACGCCCGTCGGCGCAAGGCGCTGATGGCGCAGATGGTCCCCAACAGCATCGCCATCCTGCCGGCGGCAGCGGTGGCGATTCGTAACCGCGACGTCGAGCACGTCTATCGCCAGGACAGCGATTTCCAGTACCTGAGCGGCTTCCCCGAGCCCGAGGCGGTGATCGCCCTGATTCCCGGGCGCGAGCACGGCGAGTACGTGCTGTTCTGCCGCGAGCGCAACCCAGAGCGCGAGCTCTGGGACGGCCTGCGCGCAGGTCAGGAAGGGGCGATTCGCGACTACGGCGCCGACGATGCCTTCCCCATCACCGACATCGACGAGATCCTGCCGGGGCTGATCGAGGGGCGCGAGCGGGTCTACAGCGCCATGGGCAGCAACCCCGAATTCGACCGACGGCTGATGGACTGGATCAACGTGATTCGCTCCAAGGCCCGTCTCGGCGCCCAGCCACCGAATGAATTCGTTGCCCTGGATCATCTGCTGCACGACATGCGCCTGTATAAATCGGCGGCGGAAGTGAAGGTGATGCGCGAGGCCGCGGCGATTTCCGCGCGTGCCCATGTGCGGGCCATGCAGGCTTGCCGCGCCGGACTGCATGAATTCAGCCTGGAGGCCGAACTGGACTACGTGTTCCGTCAGGGGGGCGCGAAGATGCCGGCCTACGGCTCGATCGTCGCCGCTGGGCGCAACGCTTGCATCCTGCATTACCAGCAGAACGATGCACCGCTCAAGGACGGCGACCTGGTGCTGATCGACGCGGGCTGCGAAATCGACTGCTATGCCAGCGACATCACCCGCACCTTCCCGGTCAGCGGGCGCTTCTCGCCTGAGCAGAAGGCGATCTACGAGCTGGTGCTGGAGTCCCAACACGCCGCCTTCGCCGAGATCGCGCCCGGCAAGCACTGGAATCACGCCCACGAGGCGACGGTGCGGGTCATCACCGAAGGGCTGGTCAGGCTGGGGCTGCTGCAGGGCGAGGTCCAGGCGCTGATCGACAGCGAGGCCTACCGCGCCTTCTACATGCATCGCGCCGGACACTGGCTGGGCATGGACGTGCACGACGTGGGCGAATACAAGGTCGGTGGTCAGTGGCGCGTGCTCGAACCGGGCATGGCGCTGACCGTCGAGCCGGGCATCTACATCGCCCCGGACAACACGCGCGTGGCGAAGAAATGGCGTGGTATCGGGGTTCGAATCGAGGACGACGTGGTGGTCACCAGAAAAGGCTGTGAAATCCTCACCTCAGGCGTGCCGAAGACGGTCGCCGAGATCGAGGCCTTGATGGCCGACGCGCGCAAGGACGTGGCATGAATCGGGTCAATCTGGCGATCATCGGCGGTGGTCTGGTCGGTGCCAGCCTGGCGCTGGCCTTGCAGGCCGGGGCCAAGGCGCGTGGATGGCGCATTCTGCTGATCGAGCCGTTCGCCCCCGGTGACAGCTTCCAGCCCAGCTACGATGCGCGCTCTTCAGCGCTGTCCTTCGGCACGCGGCAGATCTACGACCAACTGGGCCTGTGGCACGGTATCGAGCGTCGTGCCGAGCCGATCCGCCAGATCCAGGTGTCCGATCGCGGCCGCTTCGGCGCAACGCGCCTGGATGCCCAGGAGGAGGGCGTGCCGGCGTTGGGCTACGTGGTGGAGAACGCCTGGCTCGGCCAATGCCTGTGGCAGGGCCTGGACAGCGAAGTGGTGAGCTGGCGCTGCCCGGCCGAGGTCAAGGCCTTGCAGCCGATCGCCGGCGGCTACCGCCTGCAACTGGACGACGACACCCGCGTGGAGTGCGACCTGGCGATTCTGGCCGACGGCGGCCGCTCCGGCCTGCGCGAGCAGTTGGGTATCCATGTGCGGCGCATCCCCTATGAGCAGAGTGCGCTGATCGCCAACATCACCCCTGGCCAGGCCCATCATGGCCAGGCCTTCGAACGCTTCACCGAACAAGGCCCCATGGCCTTGCTGCCGCTGCCGGAGAATCGCTGCGCGCTGGTCTGGACCCGACAGGGCATGGACGCGCGGCGCCTGGCCGACCTCGACGAGCGCGCATTCCTCGGCGAGTTGCAAGAGGCCTTCGGTTATCGCCTGGGGGCCTTGCGCCAGGTCGGCGCACGGCATCTGTATCCGCTGGCGCTGGTCGAGGCCCAAGAGCAGGTGCGTCCGCACCTGGTGGTGCTGGGCAATGCCGCGCACAGCCTGCACCCGATTGCCGGCCAAGGCTTCAACCTGTCGCTGCGCGATGTGCAAGCCCTGGCCGAGGCCTTGCTCGCCGGTCCGCAACAGCCGGGCGACCTCGCCACGTTGCAGGCCTACCGTGAACGTCAGCGCCTCGATCAAGCCTTGACCATTGGCTTTTCCGACCAGGTCACACGCCTGTTCGGCACGGCTCAGCCACTGTTGGCCGGCGGTCGCAACCTCGGCCTGCTGGGCCTGGACCTGCTGCCCCCGGCGAAAAGTTGGTTCGCCCGCCAGGCCATGGGCCTGGGCACTCGCGCCGATCTGCGAGGCCAGGCATGAGCGATGCGCGCAAGCTCGCCCGTCGCGCCCGCCTGCTGCGCTGGCTGCTGAATCTCTACCCGCCCTACCTGGGCGCCGGCATCCGCGTGCAACGCATCAGCCCGGACATGCGCAGCGTCAAGGTGCGCATGAGCCTGACGCGCTGGAACCGCAACTACGTCGGCACCCAGTTCGGCGGCAGCCTGTATTCGATGGTCGACCCCTTCTACATGCTGTTGCTGATCGAGCAGCTGGGCAGCGAGTACATCGTCTGGGACAAGGCCGCCAGCATCGACTTCATCGCACCGGGCAAAGGTCCGGTGTTCGCCGAACTGCACATCGACGATGCCCTGCTGGACGACATCCGTCAGCAGACGGCCAGTGGCAAGAAATGCCTGCCGCGTCTGCAGGTGGACATCCGTGACGGCGCTGGCGAGCTGGTGGCCCGCGTCGACAAAACCCTATATGTGCGGCTCAAGCCGCAAGCGAGGCAGGCGTAAGGCATGGACATGCGCGCGGATCTGTTGATTGTCGGAGCCGGTATGGTCGGCAGCGCCCTGGCGCTCGCCTTGCGCCACAGCGGGCTGCAGGTGCTGCTGGTCGATGGCGGGCCTCTGTCGGTCAAGCCGTTCGAGGCGGCGGCGCCCTTCGAGCCGCGGGTCAGTGCCCTGTCGGCCGCTAGCCAGCGCATCCTTGAGCGCCTCGGCGCCTGGGAAGGCATCGCCGGGCGACGCGTGTGTCCATATTCGGACATGCAGGTGTGGGACGGCAGCGGCACCGGGCAGATCCACTTCTCGGCGGCCAGCGTGCATGCCCAGGTGCTGGGCCACATCGTCGAGAACCGCGTAGTCCAGGACGGCCTGCTCGAGCGCCTGCACGACAGCGATGTCGGCCTCGTGCCCAATGCCCGTCTGGAACAGCTGCGTCGCTCCGGTGACGAGTGGCTGGTCACGCTGGCCGACGGTCGACGCGTGCGCGCACCGTTGGTGGTGGCGGCCGACGGCGCCCACTCGGCCGTGCGTCGCCTGGCCGGTTGCGCCACCCGCGAATGGGATTACCTGCATCACGCCATCGTCACCAGCGTGCGGTGCAGTGCGCCGCACCAGGCCACGGCCTGGCAGCGCTTCACCGACGAGGGGCCGCTGGCGTTCCTGCCGCTGGCGCGCGATGGCGGGCAACACTGGTGCTCGATCGTCTGGTCCACCACGCCGGAGCAGGCCGAGCAGGCCATGGCGTTGGACGACGCGGCATTCTGCCGGGCGCTGGAGCGCGCCTTCGAGGGGCGCCTGGGCGAGGTCGAGCATGCCGATCCGCGTCTGTGCGTGCCGCTGCGTCAGCGCCATGCCAAGCGCTATGTGGACGAAGGCCTGGTGCTGATTGGCGATGCCGCCCATACCATTCACCCACTGGCGGGGCAGGGGGTCAACCTGGGGTTCCTCGACGCTGCCGTGCTGGCCGAGGAGCTGATGCGCGCCAGCGAGCGTGGCGAGCGCCTGGCGGACGTCAAGGTGCTGAGTCGCTACGAGCGCCGACGCATGCCGCACAACCTGGCGTTGATGGCGGCCATGGAGGGCTTCGAGCGCCTGTTCCAGGCCAATCCGCTGCCGCTGCGCTGGCTGCGCAACACGGGGCTGAAAGTGGTGCAGGACTTGCCCGAGGCCAAGGCGCTGTTCGTGCGTCAGGCGCTGGGCTTGAGCGGCGATCTGCCGGCGCTGGCAAAAGCCTGAGGGTCAGCCGTTCCCTTGCAACATCTGGTAACGGCTCAGTGGGTGAGCAGGCAAATGAGATTCACTACCCTTTGCGCCTCACTTACCCCTGGAGCCCTCGCCATGTCGCCCCGCAAGCCTCTGTTCGCCGCCCTGGCGCTGACCCTGTTCGCTGGCACTGCCCAGGCGGCGGACGACGAAGTGGTGGTGTATTCCTCGCGCATCGACGAGTTGATCAAGCCAGTGTTCGACGCCTACACCGCCGAAACAGGGGTGAAGATCAAGTTCATCACCGACAAGGAAGCGCCGTTGATGCAGCGCATCAAGGCCGAGGGCCAGAACGGCGTGGCCGACCTGCTGCTCACCGTCGATGCCGGCAACTTGTGGCAGGCCGAGCAGATGGGCATCCTGCAGCCGATCAAGTCGGACATCATCGACCGCAACATTCCGCCCCAGTACCGCGCCGCTTCCCATGACTGGACGGGCCTGAGCCTGCGGGCACGGACCATCGTCTATGCCAGTGACCGGGTCAAGCCCGCTGAACTGAGCACCTACGAAGCCCTGGCCGACAAGCAGTGGGAAGGCCGTCTGTGCCTGCGCACGGCGAAGAAGGTCTACAACCAGTCGCTCACCGCCACGCTGATCGAGGCGCATGGCGAGGCCGAGACCGAGAAGCTGGTCAAAGGCTGGGTCAACAACTTGTCCACCGATGTGTTCTCCGACGACAACGCCGTGATTCAGGCCGTGGCGGCCGGTCAGTGCGATGTCGGCGTGGTCAATACGTACTATTACGGCCGCCTGCACAAGATCGATCCGAACCTGCCGGTGAAGATCTTCTGGCCTAACCAGGGCGACCGTGGCGTGCACGTCAACCTGTCGGGCATCGGCCTGACCCAGCACGCGCCTCACCCCGAGGCGGCGAAGAAGCTGGTGGAGTGGATGACCGGTGAGCAGGCGCAGAAGCTGTTCGCCGACATCAACCAGGAGTTTCCGGCCAATCCCAAGGTCAAGCCGTCGGACGAGGTCGCGGCCTGGGGCAGCTTCAAGGCTGACAGCCTGCCGGTGGAGGTGGCTGGCAAGCGTCAGGCCCAAGCCATTCGCTTGATGGACCGGGCTGGCTGGAACTGAGTCATGAACCTGATCGCGGGTTCACCCCGCGATCGCCGCAACGCAACCAACCCAGCCACCGGACTCAGCCACTTTGCCCCACACACCCCAACGCCGCTGGTATGTCCCGGTCTCGCTCATCGCCGCCCTGGTGCTGCTGCCCCTGAGCGTGCTGGTGCTGTCCTGGCAGTCGATCGATGTTCAGATCTGGTCGCACCTGCTCGACACCCAGATGAGTCGTCTGCTGGGCAATACCTTGACGCTGGTGGTGGGCGTTGGCTTGGGCGTCACCCTGCTCGGCGTCAGCCTGGCGTGGCTGACTAGCCTCTGCGAATTCCCCGGCAGGCGCTGGCTGGACTGGGCGCTGATGCTGCCCTTCGCCATTCCGGCCTACGTGCTGGCGTTCGTCTTCGTCGGCCTGCTGGATTTCGCCGGTCCCGTGCAAAGTGCGTTGCGTGAACTGTTCGGTCCTCTGCGCCTGCCCCGTGTGCGCTCAACCGGCGGTGTGATCGTGGTGCTGGTGCTGGTGTTCTATCCCTACGTCTACCTGCTGGCTCGCAGTGCGTTTCTGGCCCAGGGCCGGGGGCTGATGGAGGCGGCGCGGATACTGGGCCTCTCACCGCTGCAGGCCTTCTGGCGGGTGGCGTTGCCCATGGCGCGGCCAGCCATCGGCGCCGGGGTTGCCCTGGCGCTGATGGAAACCCTGGCCGATTTCGGCGCGGTGGCGGTGTTCAACTTCGATACCTTCACCACGGCCATCTACAAGACCTGGTACGGCTTCTTCAGCCTGTCCAGCGCCGCGCAGTTGGCCAGCCTGCTGCTGTTGGCGGTCATGCTGGTGCTGTACGGTGAGCGCCGCGTCCGTGGCGCGACGCGCAGCGCCAACGAGCGTGCGCGTGGCCAGGCCCTGTATCACCTGCGTGGACTCAAGGCCCTGGCCGCCAGTGGCTGGTGCCTGCTGGTCTTCGCCTGCGCGTTCGTGATTCCGCTGCTGCAACTGCTGGCGTGGTTCTGGCAGCGTGGCCGCCATGACCTGGACGAGCGCTATGCCGGGTTGATCCTGCATACCCTCTCTCTCGGTGGCATGGCGGCGCTGGTCACCGTGTGCGTGGCGCTGGTGCTGGCCTTCGCCCGACGCCAGGCGCCCAGTGCCTCGATCCGCGCCGGCGTCGGGCTGGCCAATCTGGGCTATGCCTTGCCGGGATCTGTGCTGGCGGTATCGATCATGTTGGCCTTCAGCTACTTGGATAACCACGTGGTGATCCCGCTGTCCAGTTGGCTCGGTGGCGCGGGCAAGCCATTGCTATTGGGGAGCGTATCCGCCCTATTGCTGGCGTATCTGGTGCGGTTCATCGCCGTGGCCTATGGGCCGCTGGAGAGCAGCCTGGCGCGGGTCAGGCCCTCGCTTCCGGAGGCTTCGCGCAGCCTGGGCGTGGCCGGGCCGCGATTGTTTTTCAGGGTGTATCTGCCGTTGCTGGTGCCGGGTGTGTTGAGCGCTGCGTTGCTGGTCTTCGTCGATGTGCTGAAGGAAATGCCGGCGACCTTGCTCATGCGTCCGTTCGGCTGGGACACCCTGGCCGTGCGCGTCTTCGAGATGACCAGCGAAGGGGAGTGGGCGCGCGCTTCGCTGCCGGCCCTGACCCTGGTGCTGGTCGGGCTGCTGCCGGTCATCCTGCTGATCCGCCGCTCGGCGCGCGGCCCTGGGCAAGCGTGCTGAGGGTGTCAGCCCTGGCCCTTGCCGCTACAATGCGCGGCATTCGCCGAGGCCGGTCCTGCAATAGCCCGCGCTGATCGAACAGCGCCGACCGCCTCTGCCTCGCCACGCCCGGAAGGAGAAACCCATGGGACAGCGCACGCCCCTGTACGACCTGCACCTGGCGCTTGGCGCCAAGACGGTCGACTTCGGTGGTTGGGACATGCCCCTGCATTACGGCTCGCAGGTCGAAGAACATCATCAGGTGCGCCGCGATTGCGGCGTTTTCGATGTTTCCCACATGAGTGTGATCGACCTTGACGGTGCAGATGCCATGCCCTGGCTGCGCCGTCTGCTGGCCAACGATGTGATCCGCCTCGACCGCACCGGCAAGGCGCTCTACAGCCCGTTGCTCAACGAGCAGGGCGGGGTCATCGATGACCTCATCGCCTACCGAACCGAGGCGGGCTACCGACTGGTGGCCAATGCCGCCTCCCGCGACAAGGTGCTGGCCTGGTTGAATGCCTGCTGCGCAGGCCATGCCGTAAACCTGGTCCCGCGCACGGATCTGGCCATTCTGGCCATCCAGGGCCCGCAGGCGCGCGAGAAGGTCGCAGCGCTGCTGAGTGCCGCGCGGGCGGCGCTGATCCGCACGCTCCAGCCGTTCGAGGGGGTGACCGACGGGGACTGGTTCATCGCCCGCACCGGCTATACCGGCGAGGACGGTCTGGAAATCATCCTGCCGGCCGATCAGGCGGCCACCTTTTTCTACGACCTGGTCGGCGCCGGCATCGCGCCCAGCGGCCTCGGCGCGCGCGATACCTTGCGTCTGGAAGCCGGTATGAACCTGTACGGCCAGGATATCGACGAACGCCATACGCCGCTCACGTCCAACCTGGGCTGGAGCATCGCCTGGGAGCCGGCGGAGCGCGATTTCATCGGGCGCGGCGGTCTGCTCGCGGAAATCGAGCGCGGGGTTGAAGAGAAATTGGTCGGCCTGGTATTGGAAGAACGCGGTGTCCTGCGCGCTCATCAGACCGTTCGCGTCGCCGGGATTGGCGAAGGAGAGATTACCAGTGGTAGTTTCTCTCCTACGCTGATCAAGTCCATCGCCTTGGCGCGGGTACCCATGGCCACGGGTGAGCGTGCCGAGGTGGAAATTCGCGGCAAGTGGTATCCGGTGCGCGTGGTCAAACCCACCTTCGTGCGCCACGGCAAGATTCTGATCTGAACCATTACCGGCGGTACGCCGCTGAGCCAATCGAGGAAAACGACACATGAGCAATATCCCCGCCGACCTGCGTTTCGCTGAAAGTCACGAGTGGGCTCGCCTGGAGGCTGACGGTAGCGTCACCGTGGGCATCAGCGACCATGCCCAGGAAGCTCTGGGCGATGTGGTCTTCGTCGAACTGGCCGAAGTCGGCAAGGTGTTCGCGGCGGGTGATGCCGCAGGTGTGGTCGAATCGGTCAAGGCCGCGTCGGACATCTATGCCCCAGTGAGTGGCGAAGTGATTGCCGTCAACGAAGCACTGGCCGACAGCCCGGAGCAGCTCAACGAAACACCTTACGAGGCCTGGATCTTCAAGCTCAAGCCGAACAATGCGGCCGAACTGGACAAGCTGCTGGATGCTGCCGGTTACCAGGCGGCCATCGGGGAATGAGTGACAGGGGCGGCCATCAGGCTGCCCCGCACTGCACGCGAGGTGACTACTTCGCGTCGAGGTTGCTGGCCAGGATGGCGTTGGCCAAGTCCATGTCGGTGGCTTGTACACCGGGGTTCTCAGCCCGTACCTGACGCATCGCGGCTTCCAGGTAAGGACCGCGGATCGCGCCATCACTGGCGACGAAGCTGCCGGCGTCGTCCTGTGCCGCCGCGACCAGCTTGTGGTCCTTGAAGGTCAGGTACGTGGAGGCGGTGGTTGCGCCGGAAGAGATGATGTCGCGCCAGGATGCCAGGGCGGAGCCCACGGGCAGAGACAGCATGACAGCGGCCGCAATGGCGGATTTGAGACGCATGTTGAATACCTCGGAAGGTTAGGGCGCACAGGTGCCAGATTCGATCGCTTTGCCTGAGGCAAGTTCCTTTGCGCGCAAGATAGGGGCGGTGCTCAGGGGCATACCCGCAGAACCTCCTGCAGGCTGGTCAGCCCCTGTGCAACCTTGTCTTCGCCGCATCGGCGCAAGTCCCGCATACCTCTGGCAAAAGCTTGCTGTCGCAGGCTCGCCAGGTCCATCCGGGCGCCGATTCGCGCTCGCAGAGCTTCGCAGAGCACCAGCAGTTCGAACAGTCCGGTACGCCCCTTGTAGCCAGTTCCGCGACAGGTCCTACACGACGCATCGTTCTCCCCTGACCTGCCGTGGCAAGCCACGCAAAAGGTCCGGACCAGACGCTGAGCCATGACCGCGATCAGCGTGGCTTTGATCAGGTAGTCGGCAACGCCCAGTTCCTGCAAGCGGGTGATAGCGCTGCAGGCGTCGTTGGTGTGCAGGGTGGAAAGTACCAGATGACCGGTCAAGGCGGCTTGCACCGCGACCTGCGCCGTTTCCCGGTCACGGATTTCGCCGATCATGATGATGTCAGGGTCCTGGCGCAGCAACGCTCGCACTCCATTGGCGAAGCTCAAGTCGAGCGCCGGCTGGACCTGCAATTGGTTCAGGCCGGGCTCCAGCCGTTCGATGGGATCTTCGATGGTGCACAGGTTGATCTCGGGTGTAGCGAGGTACTTGAGGCTGGCATAGAGCGTGCTGGTCTTGCCGGAGCCGGTGGGGCCGGTCAGCAGGACAATGCCCTGGCGCCGGGCCAGCAGCGTTTGCCACTGCCCGAGCAAGCTGCCTTCCAGCCCCAGGCGCTCGAAGTCTTCATGCAACTGTTCCGGATCGAAAATGCGTAGCACCAGCTTTTCGCCGAAGGGAGTCGGCAGGGTGGACAGGCGCAATTCGATTTCGCTGGCGTCGGGCAGACGGCTTTTCAAACGACCATCCTGAGGGCGGCGTTTCTCGGCCACGTCCATTCGCCCCAGATGCTTCAGGCGGCTGACCAGTGCCAAGGTCACACTGGCCGGAAACACGTACACCGTGTGCAGCAAGCCGTCGATGCGATAGCGCAGTTGGCCCTGATCGCCACGTGGCTCCAGGTGGATATCGCTGGCGCGCTGCTCGACGGCGTACTGCAGGAGCCAGTCGGCGATGTGCACGATGTGCGCGTCGTCGGCGTTGTTGGCCGTCGTTCTGCCACTCTGTTCCAGCAGGTGTTCCAGTGCGCCCAGGCTGGCGCGCTGCTGCTGGGCACCTTGTACCGAGTGCGCCAGGTGCTGGTAGGTGTCCGTGAGTTGGCGCAGTTGCGCCGGATTGGCCAGCACGCGACGGATCGGCTGGCCAAGGCTGCGCCCCAGGTCGGCCTCCCATTCGCGCTGATAGGGCTGGGTACTGGCCACGGTGACCGCGGTGTCGTCCCTGTCCACGGCGAGGATGCCATGACGGCGAGCGAAGGCCGGGGAGATCAGGTCCGCCACCCCGGCCAGGTCGATGGTCAGGGGGTCAAGGCGTACATAGGGCAGGCCGGTCTTGTCTGCCAGCCATTGGCAGAGGGTATCCAGATCCAGTGTATGACCGGGCCGCAGGCGGTCTTTCAGGGACAGGCTGGCGAGAATCTCGAGGGGGTGGCTCGGCGGGTGACTGGTGTGCTCGAGCACGCGCAGCGTATCGGCAGGGTCCAGGCGCTGCTCGGCCAGCAGCGCTTCGAGTAGGCGATTGAGGTCGAGGCTGTGATCGTGTGGGCTGTGCATGGCGGCATCCTTGCCGGGCTGCTGAAGGCCCGGGCAAGCTTAGCCGGGGTTGAAATACGGTCCGGGAAAAATGGGTTTCCGGATCTTGCGCGGTCGCAGCGGCACGCGTCTCAGCCAGCGACGACTTCCGACAGCCTGGGTACGTTTTCCAGCAGTACTTCGCCCACGCACACCAGGTTGCGCATTTTCTGTGCGATCACACCGGCACGATGCCAGCTCAGTCCGGCGATACCGATTTCCACGTGCAGCACGTCATCGTGCTGACAGACCTGCACACTGTGTGGCGTGAGAAATTGCAGAGCGAAGAGGTTCAGCACTCGACACAAACTGTCGGGTTCGGCCTCGATATCCAGGCGATAACGCACCTCGGTAAGGTGGACACTGGCCGCCCAGGCATCGCTGCGCGTGGGGGTGTCTTGGCGTTCGAGTGCATTCATGAAGGTCTCCCATTGGATGCAGAGCATTCTCCCAGGTCGAAACAGGCATTTCTTCGTTATTATTCCTCGTTTGAACTGAGCCTGAGACTAGATCAAGTCTCATAACCGTAAATAAAAGGATCAATCATGCACGGCGAACTGGATGCCTATGACCGGCGCATTCTCGAATTGCTCCAAGAGGATGCGTCCTTGTCCAGCGCGCAGATTGCCGAGCGCGTGGGGCTTTCCCAGTCCCCCTGCTGGCGACGGATACAGCGGTTGAAAGACGAAGGGGTCATCCGCGCTCAGGTCACCCTGCTCGATCGCCGTAAAGTGGGTCTGAACACGCAGATTTTCGCGGAGGTCAAGCTCAACGCCCATGGCCGCTCCAACTTCACCGAGTTCACCGAGGCGATCCGTGGATTTCCCGAAGTGCTGGAGTGCTACGTGCTGATGGGCTCGGTGGATTTCCTGCTGCGGATCGTCACGGCCGATATCGAGGCCTACGAGCGCTTCTTCTTCGAGAAGTTGTCGAACGTGCCGGGGATCCAGGAAGTGAATTCGATCGTGGCGCTGTCCGAGATCAAGTCGACCACCAGCCTGCCGCTGTAATGCAAACTGCGGGCGCAAAAAAAACCGGCGCCTTGGGCGCCGGTTCGGTCAGGCTCGCAACCTTCAGAGGCCGTCGAGCATGGCTTTGTTGCGTACCGCGCCTTTGTCAGCGCTGGTCGCCAGCAGCGCGTAAGCCTTCAGGGCGGTGGTCACCTTGCGTGGTCGCGCTTCGGCGGGCTTCCAGCCTTTCTTGTCCTGATCGGCACGGCGCGCCGCCAGCTCCTCGTCGCTGACCAACAGGTTGATCGAGCGGTTGGGAATGTCGATCAGCACCTTGTCGCCATCCTTCACCAGACCAATCGCGCCGCCCGACGCCGCTTCCGGCGAGGCATGGCCGATGGACAGACCCGAGGTGCCGCCGGAGAAGCGACCGTCGGTGAGCAAGGCGCAGGCTTTGCCCAGGCCCTTGGACTTCAGGTACGAGGTGGGGTAGAGCATTTCCTGCATGCCCGGACCGCCTTTCGGACCTTCGTAACGGATGATCACGATGTCGCCGGCCTTCACTTCGTCGGCGAGGATGCCCCGCACGGCGCTGTCCTGGCTTTCGAAGATCTTGGCGGTGCCCTCGAACACGTGGATCGACTCGTCCACACCGGCGGTTTTCACGACGCAGCCGTCCAGGGCGATATTGCCGTACAGCACGGCCAGGCCACCTTCCTGCGAGTAGGCGTGTTCGACGCTGCGGATGCAACCGTTCTCGCGGTCGTCATCGAGCGTGTCCCAGCGAGTCGACTGGCTGAAGGCGGTCTGGGTCGGGATGCCGGCTGGGCCTGCCTTGAAGAAGGTGTGCACGGCGGCGTCATCGGTCTGGGTGATGTCCCACTTGGCGATGGCTTCTTCCATGCTGCGGCTGTGCACGGTCGGCAGGTCCGTGTGCAGCAGCCCGCCACGGGCCAGCGAGCCGAGGATGCTGAAGATGCCACCGGCGCGGTGCACGTCTTCCATGTGGTACTTCTGGATGTTCGGCGCCACCTTGCACAGCTGCGGTACCGTGCGTGACAGGCGATCGATGTCGCGCAGGTCGAAGGCCACCTCGGCTTCCTGGGCCGCGGCCAGCAGGTGCAGGATGGTGTTGGTCGAGCCGCCCATGGCGATGTCGAGCATCATGGCGTTCTCGAACGCCTTGAAGTTGGCGATGTTGCGCGGCAGCACCGACTCGTCGTTCTCGCCGTAGTAGCGCTTGCACAGCTCGACGATGGTGCGTCCGGCAGTGAGGAACAACTGCTCGCGGTCGGCGTGAGTGGCGAGGGTCGAACCGTTGCCCGGCAAGGCCAGGCCCAGGGCTTCGGTCAGGCAGTTCATCGAGTTGGCGGTGAACATGCCGGAGCACGAGCCACAGGTCGGGCAGGCGCTGCGCTCGTACTCGGCGACTTTTTCGTCGGAGGCCGACGAGTCGGCGGCGATGACCATGGCATCGACCAGGTCCAGGCCGTGGCTGGCCAGCTTGGTCTTGCCGGCTTCCATCGGCCCACCGGAGACGAAGATCACCGGGATGTTCAGGCGCAGGGCGGCCATCAGCATGCCGGGGGTGATCTTGTCGCAGTTGGAGATGCAGACGATGGCGTCGGCGCAGTGGGCGTTGACCATGTACTCGACGGCGTCGGCGATGATCTCGCGGCTGGGCAGCGAGTACAGCATGCCGTCGTGGCCCATGGCGATGCCGTCGTCCACGGCGATGGTGTTGAATTCCTTGGCGACGCCACCGGCGCGTTCGATTTCTCGAGCGACCAACTGGCCCAGGTCCTTCAGGTGCACATGACCCGGGACGAACTGGGTGAAGGAGTTGGCGATGGCGATGATCGGCTTCTTGAAGTCATCGTCCTTCATGCCGGTGGCACGCCACAGCGCGCGGGCACCGGCCATGTTGCGGCCGTGGGTGGAGGTCTTGGAACGGTAATCAGGCATGACGCACTCCTGGCGGCTTGATCAGGTCACTGGTAAGGGGAGTGAGCTTCGCTTGTCCTTGGCGCCGCAGGCCGGTTGCCGCTGCACGGATGGGGCCGGGACTGCGCGGGATCGCCGCGTGCCTGGCCAGAGCTCATAAACCCGCCTGGGGATGTCTGGCGATGAATAGGCCGATTCTACACCGCTGGGGCGGTGAGGAAATGGCGATGTGTCTGGACGGTGGCTTTCACGACTCGCTGCGGTAGTTGTAGGACTTGTCCCAAACGCGAGTTGGGCGGTGTTCTTCCCTCGCCACGCTCCCTATCATCCCCGCGCCGCATGTGCGGCTTCACGAGCTATTACCTCAATGGACCTTCCCAGTTTCAGTTCATCGCGAACTTGCATTCTGGCACTGAGCGCGCCGTCGCCAGGGCTTGCGAAGGCTTGAGCCCGCGTGGCTGAGGTCAGCAGGCGCCTGTCACGGCGCCTGGAGAATCTCCCATGCACTACACCCCATCCAATCCGCTCGAATTGCGCCAGGCCGCCCAGGCGCAGCGGGACCAGTTTCTGCAGGCCGACACCTATGAGACCGGTACAGCGGGCGCGCTGATGATCAGCCAGTACACGCACCTCGATAGCGGGCTTACGGCCAGTCAGGCCGTCGCCATGTTGCGCCGCGAGGCCGCAGATGCCGAAACCATCTATCAGTCCTACGTGGTGGATGCCGCGCGCAACCTGCTTGGCACCCTGTCGCTGCGCGAGCTGATCCTGGCGGCGCCCGACCAGCCGATAGACGCCATCATGGTGCGCAAGGTGCTTTGCGTCAGCACCGCCACACGCCAGGAGGAAGTCGCGCGGCTGATCCGCGAGCACGATCTGCTGGCCGTGCCGGTGCTCGACGAACTCGGGCGCCTGGTGGGTATCGTCACCTGCGACGAAGCGCTGGACGTGATGGTGGAAGAGGCCACCGAGGACTTTCACAAAGGCGCGTCGATCACCAACCACATCGGCAACCTCAAGGACGCCACCATCGGCCTGATGTACCGCAAGCGCGTGCTCTGGCTGGTGGTGCTGGTGTTCGGCAATCTGTTTTCCGGGGCCGGTATCGCAGCGTTCGAAGACACCATCGCCGCGCACATCGCTTTGGTCTTCTTCCTGCCCCTGCTGGTGGACAGCGGCGGTAATGCCGGTGCCCAGTCCGCGACCTTGATGGTGCGCGGTTTGGCCACGGGCGAAGTGGTGATGCGCGACTGGATGCGAATGCTGGCCCGCGAGTGCGGCGTGGCACTGGCCTTGGGCGGCACCATGGCCGTGGCCGTGGCATCGCTCGGCGTATTGCGCGGTGGGCCGGAGATTGCCGTGATCGTGGCCAGCAGCATGCTGGTGATCGTGCTGATCGGCAGCCTCATCGGCATGAGCCTGCCGTTCCTGCTCAGCCGCTTCAAGCTGGATCCGGCTACCGCCAGTGGCCCGTTGGTGACATCGATCGCCGACGCAGTGGGCGTGTTGATCTACTTCGGTATCGCTTCGGTGGTGCTGGAGTTGTGAGTCTGGCGCAGACGGAGTGACAGGGGGCATGCAGGCCTGGGAGCTCGTCCTCAGCCGGGCGCGCGCGTCGAGTCTGACATTGGTCTTCTCGGGCTTGCTGCTCCTGCTGCTCAAGGGGGTGTTGCAGTGGGCTCGGCTGCAACGGACGACAGCCTTTCGAGCACCACCGCGCCGCACAGGCTCACGCAGATGAAGCCCAAGCCCAGGCTCATCGGTAGGCTGGCTTCCATCATCGCGATCAGCCCGCTCGCCGCGCCCCCAATCGCGAACAGCAACGTATTACCGAGCGCCGCTGCGGCGCCTGCGCGTTCAGGATGACGTTCCAGTGGTGCGCAGGTGGCCGCGGGCCTGACGATCGTGGTGCCTGCCGTGCAGACGATCATGGGCACCAAGAGCGCCGTGATGGACAACACGGTCCATGTGAGCCAGACGACCAGCACCCCACCTGCCAGACCGATGAGCCCAAGGCCGACGCGAATCTGAGTGCGTGTCGGTATCCGCCCGTTGATCGCACTGGCGATGATGCCGCCGGCCAGGTAGGCACATCCATAGCCAAGAAAAACCATCGAAAAGCCGTACTCGGAAAGGCCCAAGCGGTTCATGAGCAGTAACGGTGATACGACGATGAAGGAAAAATGGCAGGCGAATGCAAAAGCAGAAAGGATCGAGTAGGCCATAAAGCGAGGGTCGCGAATCAGGATGCTGTAGCTTTTCATCGCACCGGGTAGGGGAGGTTTCGAGCGGTTCTCTGTCAGTTCTTTCGCGCACAGAACGATAGCCAGGAAAGCGAAACCACTGAACACATAAAAGCTTCCCTGCCAGCCGAAAAAATTTTGCAATACGCTGCCCGCCAGCGGCGCAATGGAAATGAACAATCCGCTTGCAGTGGTCAAGATTATCCTCAAGGTATTGCGTCGATGGTCCGAGTATCGATCCTGGATGATGGCCTGGCTTAATACGAAACAGCCGCAGCCAACGGCTTGAAGTATCCGAAAGACTGTAAAACTTATGTAATCACCCGATAAGGTGCAGCCAACCGCTCCGATGATCGATAAGTAAAGGCCGGCCTGTAGAAGTCTTTTGCGACCCATCCGGTCTGACAACGGTCCGATTGCGCACTGAGAAATGGCCACGCCGATTGCGAACAAACTGACGGAATAGGAAGCGCTTACGAGGCTGACAGAAAACGCTTGGCTGACTGCTTGGAGTGAAGGGAGCACCACATCCACAGGGAAGACGCCTAATAGCGTCATCAATGCGAGTAAAGCAAGCAGTCGTCGGCCAGGGGGGGAGGGTGGGGTCGAGTTCATGCGATTATTCCAGCGCTTTTTATAAATGGAGCGTCTAATTGTTCTTGAGAAATTCTGACCGCATTGACGTATGTAGTGGCCTCAACCAGCGAAGCTGCTCGCGCTGTTGATCGATCATTCGGTCGAACACAATCTAACGTGCTCGTTAAACGGCATCATTGCGACATTTCTTAGAGTAGAAAAAAGATCTAGAGAGGCAAGCTTCTATATCGGCTGAAAATTCTCAGCAACTCGTAGGAGCTTTCCGCTGTTGCTTCGCAGGTTATCTAACGCGTAAAAAAAGCCCGGCATTGGCTATCCAATACCGGGCTTTTTCAAACCGCGCCGAACCGTGGTCAGCTATTAGGCAGCAACCGGCAGGTGATGCTCTTGATGTAGCGCGTTTCGGCGATGGCCGGGTGCACCGGATGGTCCGGGCCCTGACCGCCACGCTCGAGCAGTTGCAGGTTGCGGTCCAGGTGGCGGGCGCTGGTCAGCAGGATATTGTGCAGATCGTCCTCGGGCAGGTGCATCGAGCACGAGGCGCTGACCAGGATGCCGTCCTTGTTCAGCATGCGCATGGCCTGTTCGTTGAGGCGACGGTAGGCCGCTTCGCCGTTCTTCAGGTCCTTCTTGCGTTTGATGAAGGCGGGTGGGTCGGCGATGATCACGTCGAAGCGCTCTTCGGCGGCCTTGAGTTCGCGCAGTGCTTCGAACACATCGCCTTCGATGCAGGTCAGCTTGTCGGCGATGCCGTTCAGCGCGGCGTTGCGCTCGACGCCATCCAGGGCGAAGCCCGAGGCATCGACGCAGAACACTTCACTGGCGCCGAAGGCACCGGCCTGCACGCCCCAGCCACCGATGTAGCTGAACAGGTCGAGCACGCGCTTGCCTTTGACGTAGGGCGCCAGGCGCGCACGGTTCATGCGGTGGTCGTAGAACCAGCCGGTCTTCTGGCCTTCGCGCACGGGGGCTTCGAACTTCACACCGTTCTCTTCCAAGGCGACCCAATCCGGCACGTCGCCGTAGACCGTCTCGACATAGCGCGCGAGGCCTTCGGCGTCGCGTGCGGCGGAGTCGTTCTTGAACAGGATGCCGCTGGGCTTGAGCACCTGCACCAGCGCGGCGATCACTTCGTCCTTGTGCGCTTCCATGGTGGCCGAGGCCAGTTGCACCACCAGAATGTCGTAGAAGCGATCGACCACCAGCCCAGGCAGCAAGTCGGAATCGCCGTAGACCAGGCGATAGCAGGGCTGCTCGAAGAGCCGTTCGCGCAGCGACAAGGCCACGTTCAAACGGTGCACCAGCAGCGACTTGTCCAGCGCCAGCTTGCTGTCGCGCGACAGCAGGCGCGCGCAGATGAGGTTGTTCGGGCTGACGGCGACCACGCCCAGCGGCTTGCCGTTGGCCGCTTCGAGGATCGCCTGCTGCCCGGCCTTCAGGCCCTGCAGCGGGGTCGCAGCCACGTCGATCTCGTTGCTGTAGACCCACAGGTGACCGGCGCGCAAACGGCGGTCGGCATTGGCTTTGAGACGAAGGCTGGGCAGGGACATGACGTCGCTCCGGAAAAAAGAGCGGGAGTATAGCGTGTCGCTGGCTGGATTCGCAGCGCAGCGCGACGAGGCGCAAAGCGACCTCGCCGTGGCTGCGGTTCAGGCCGCGAGAGGCTCAGCTCAGCGCTTTGATCAATTGCGCGTTGAATGCCGGGATATCGTCAGGCTGGCGGCTGCTGATCAGGTTGCCGTCCACCACCACCTCTTCATCCACCCACTGACCGCCTGCATTGCGAATGTCGTCCTGCAAGGTCTTGAAGCTGGTCATGCGCTTGCCTTTGACCAGGTCGCAGGAAATCAGCAACCAGCCGCCGTGGCAGATCACCGCCAGGGGTTTGCCCGCTGCGGCGTGGCTTTTCACCAGTTTCTGCGCGCCCGAAATCAGACGGATGGTGTCGGAGTTCTGCACGCCGCCTGGCAGTACGATGGCGTCGTAGGTCGTGTCCTGGGCGTCATCGAACGTGGCATCGACCTGGAAGGCATCGGCCGGCTTGTCGTGGTTCCAGCCGCGCACGCTGCCGGTCTCCTCGCCGAGCACATCCACTTGGGCGCCGGCCTGCAGCAGCGCATCGCGCGGGCCGGTCAGCTCGACTTGCTCGAAGCCGTCGGTCACCAGAAAGGCCACGCGCTTGCCGTTGAGTTGTGCGGTCATGAGTTGCTACTCCATTTCTTCGATAGGTGTGAGAAAAGAGGCCGCCGGCCCTAAAGTAAAGTTCCCGGCGAACGATTCAGTGGTTGGTGCCCTGCCGGCGTACAGGGTTAGAATTCCCCCTTATCCCCGAGTGCGCAGCCATGTCCCAGGAACTTACCGCCGAACAGATCCAGCAAGCCTTGCAGGGCATCACCATCCCGCCCCAGCCGCAGATCATGGTGGACCTGCAGTTCGAGCAGTACATGCCCGACCCGGACCTGGAAACCATCGCCAAGCTCATCGCCCAAGACCCCGGTCTGTCCGGCGCGTTGCTCAAGTTGGTGAACTCGCCGCATTTCGGCCTGGCCAACAAGATCGGTTCGATCCAGCGCGCGGTGAACCTGCTGGGCAGCCGCTCGATCATCAACTTGATCAACGCCCAGTCGATCAAGGGCGAGATGAGCGACGAGACCATCGTCACCCTCAACCGGTTCTGGGATACCGCCCAGGACGTGGCCATGACCTGCCTGACCCTGGCCAAGCGCACCGGCATCCAGGCGGTGGACGAGGCCTACACGCTCGGCCTGTTCCATGACTGCGGCGTGCCGCTGATGCTCAAGCGTTTCCCCAACTATATGGACGTGCTGGAAGACGCCTACGCCAATGCCAGCGCGGACAACCGCGTGGTCGACACCGAAAACCGCGCCCTCAACACCAACCACTCGGTGGTGGGCTACTTCACGGCCAAGTCGTGGCGCCTGCCCGAGCACATCAGCGGCGCCATCGCCAATCACCACAACGCGCTGTCGATCTTCCGCGACGACACGTCGCGCAATGGCCAGACTCAATTGAAGAACCTGCTGGCGGTGCTGAAGATGGCCGAGCACATCTGCGCGTCCTACCGGGTGCTGGGCAACCAGAGCGAAGATCACGAATGGAACGCGGTCGGCCCGCTGGTACTCGATTACATCGGGCTGTCGGAATACGACTTCGACAGCCTCAAGCAGAACATTCGCGAACTGAGTGGCCGTTGATCCATGCCTGAGTTGCCGGAAGTCGAAACAACCCGACGCGGTATCGCGCCGTACCTCGAAGGGCAGCGGGTCAGCCGGGTGGTGGTGCGTGATCGCCGCTTGCGCTGGCCGATCCCTGAAGACCTGGATGTGCGCCTCTCGGGCCAACGCATTCTCAGCGTCGAGCGGCGGGCCAAGTACCTGCTGATCAACGCCGAGGTGGGTACGCTGATCAGTCACTTGGGCATGTCTGGCAACCTGCGCCTGGTCGAGCAGGGCTTGCCGGCGGCCAAGCACGAACACGTGGACATCGAGCTGGAATCCGGGCTGATGCTGCGCTACACGGACCCGCGTCGCTTCGGCGCCATGCTCTGGAGCCATGACCCGCTCGGCCACGAACTGCTGGCGCGCCTGGGGCCGGAGCCGCTGACCGAGCTGTTCGACGGTGAGCGGCTGTTCCAGCTGTCGCGCGGGCGGTCGATGGCGGTCAAGCCGTTCATCATGGACAACGCCGTGGTGGTCGGCGTGGGCAACATCTACGCCACCGAAGCGCTGTTCGCTGCGGGTATCGACCCGCGCCGCGCTGCTGGCGGCATCAGCCGGGCGCGCTATCTGAAGCTGGCGATCGAGATCAAGCGGGTGCTCGCCGCCGCCATCGAGCGCGGCGGCACCACGTTGCGTGATTTCATCGGCGGCGACGGCCAGCCCGGCTATTTCCAGCAGGAGCTGTATGCCTACGGGCGGGCTGGCGAGGCTTGCAAGGTGTGCGGCAGCGAACTGCGCGAGGTCAAGCTCGGCCAGCGCGCCAGCGTGTTCTGCCCACGCTGCCAGCGCTGAGCGCCGCTCACTCCCGGACAGCCTCCAGCACCGTGGCCTGACCTTCCCCGCGTGGATCGCTGGCCGCTTCGAGCGTGCCCGCGCGCTTGTTCCAATACACCACCTGCTGGTTGCCGTAGCTGCGCTGCAGATCCTTGAGCGTGTAACCACGCGCCCGCAGCGCGGCCTTTTGTGCGTCGTCGAAGGTATCGGGCTCGTGCTCGATCACATCCGGCAGGTACTGATGGTGGTAGCGGGGCGTGGCGGGCCAGTCGCTCACCGGTCGTCCTTCCAGGAAACCCAGCATCGACAGCAGCACCATGCTCGGAATCCGGCTGCCGCCCGGTGTGCCGAAACTGGCGAGTTGCGACGGACTTTCCAGGAAGCTGGGGGTCATGCTCGACAATGGACGCTTGCCCGCGGCCACGGCGTTGGCCTGGCTGCCGGCCAGCCCGTAGCTGTTGCTGCCGCTGGGGTCGGCGGCGAAATCGTCCATCTCGTTGTTCAGCACCACGCCGCTGCCCGGCACGGTGAAGGCGGCGCCGAACGGCAGGTTGACCGACAGCGTGGCCGACACGGCATTGCCAGCGGCATCGATCACGGTGAAGTGAGTGGTGTGGTCGCCTTCGCGCCAGGCCGGTGCCGGCGGCAGCGCACTGCTGGGGGTCGCTTGGTGCACATCGATGCTGTCGGCCAGCGAGGTCAGGTACGAACGCGCCAGCAGGCGGTCGATGGGGTTGGCGACGTAGTCTGGATCGCCCAGCAGACCCCGGTCGCGATAGGCGCGGCGCAGCACCTCGACCACGTAGTGGCTGCGTTGCACCGGCCCGGCGCTCTGCCAGGGCAGGCGCTGGAGCATCGCCAGGCTTTGCGCCAGCGCCACGCCACCCGCCGACGGCAGTGGGCTGCTGATCAGTTCGCGCTGATCGGCCAAGGCATAGCGCAGCGGCTGGCGCCAGGCCGTGCGGTAATCAGCGAGGTCGTCGAGCGTCCACAGCCCGCCGGCCTGGCGAACGCCTGCCACCAGTCGCCGCGCGACCGCTCCGCCATAGAAGCCATCGCGGCCGTGGTCGGCCAGCGCCTGCAGGGTGGCAGCGAGTTCGGGCTGGCGGATACGGGTGCCGAGAGCGGGCACCTGCTGGTCGCGCAAGAACAGGCGGGTGCTTTCGGCGTCGGCGCGCAGCGCGTCAAGGCGCATGCTGGCGCGGTCGCGGTAGATGCGGTCGACGGTAAAGCCTTGGTTGGCCAGGCGGATGGCCGGGGCCAGGCTGTCTTTGAGCGGGAGTTTGCCGTGGGTGGCGGCGAGGTCGGCGAGGGCTTGGGGCAAGCCGGGAATGGCGGCGGCCAAGGGGCCATTGACGGACAGCCCCGCACGGACCTTGCCATTTTCCAGGTACATGTCCGGCGACGCCGCCCCTGGCGCGCGTTCGCGGGCATCGAGGAAGGCGTAGCGCGTTGGCTCGCCCTGTTGGCGCAGCAGGAAGAACCCGCCGCCGCCCAGCCCCGAACCGTATGGCTCGACCACGGCCAGTGCGGCGCTGATGGCGATGGCGGCGTCGAAGGCGTTGCCGCCCTGAGCCAGCACCTGTCGCGCGGCGGCCGTGGCGTCGGCGTGTGGGCTGGCGATGGCGGCCCGACCTGGGCCGTCGGCGAGCGCGGCGCTGGCCAGCAGCGCCAGGGCGGCGCCGAGCAGCGCCTGGCGAATCACGCCGAGCACGGTCATCAGGCCTTGCCGGTGATCCGGCGGTACTTGGCCATCAGCTCGTCTTCGGTTTCCGGGTGCGCGTCATCCAGGGGGATGCAGTCGACCGGGCAGACCTGCTGGCACTGCGGCTCGTCGTAATGGCCCACGCACTGGGTGCACAGGTTCGGATCGATCACGTAGATCTCCTCGCCCTGGGAGATGGCGGCGTTCGGGCACTCGGGTTCGCAGACGTCGCAATTGATGCAATCGTCGGTGATGATCAGGGACATTGGGACTCCGGCCAGGGCTTGCCGCCCAGGCATGTATCAAGGCAATGCGCGCAATTGTGCCGCATTACTGCGCGCAGTGCACGCAGGCGCGGTGTCGCGCCCACGTGGCGTTCCGGGGAGCATGACTACTTCTTGAAGCGTTCGGTCAGTGCGTCGGCCACGCAGGGGTGGACGAACTTGCTGATATCGCCGCCCAGCGCGGCGATCTCCCGCACCAGGGTCGAGGAAATGAACGAATAGCGTTCCGACGGCGTGAGGAACAGGCTCTCCACGTCCGGCGCCAGTTGGCGATTCATGTTCGCCAACTGGAATTCGTATTCGAAATCGGACACCGCACGCAGCCCGCGCAGAAACACATTGGCGCCCTGCTCCTTGGCGAATTGCGCCAGCAGGGTGGAGAAGCCGATGACCTCGACATTGGGCAGGTGCTTGGTGACCTCACGAGCCAGCGCCACCCGTTGTTCCAGCGGGAACAGCGGATTCTTCTTGGGGCTGGCGGCCACCGCGATGACCACTTGGTCGAACAGGCGGGACGCGCGCTCGACCAGGTCGCCATGGCCTTTGGTGATGGGGTCGAAAGTACCCGGGTACAACACTCGGTTCATCGCGTCATCCTGGCTGGAGTGCGTTGGGGAGTCGGATGGTAGCGCAGCGACTGCTGCCGGGCCAAGTCATGTGTCCGGCTGATGGCACTATAGACAGTGCGTCTATTGGCTGTCATGCCCGCGCTGCCATCAGCGGATGAATAGGCGCTGCACCAAGCGCTGCAGCGCCGTGCCGTAGGGCGGGTAGATCAGCCTGGCCAGGTTCACGCGCTGCTTGACCAGCACGGCCTTGGCCTTGCTGAAGGTCTGGAAACCCGCCTGACCATGGTAATGGCCCATCCCGGAGGGGCCGATCCCGCCGAACGGCAAGTCATCCTGGGCAACGTGGAGCAGGGTGTCGTTCAGGCAGACGCCACCGGAGTGGCTGTGCGCCAGCACGCGAGCCTGTTGGCGGCGATCGTAGCCGAAATAGTACAGGGCCAGTGGGCGAGGGCGCTGGGCGATATAGGCCAGGGCGTCGTCCAGATCGTCGTAGGGCACCAGCGGCAGCAGCGGACCGAAGATCTCCTGTTGCATCACCTGCATGTCATCGCTCACCTGCAGCAGCAGGTGCGGTGGCAGTCGCCGGCCCTGGCGCCCTTCCTGCGGATATAGGTCGAGCACCTGGGCGCCTTTGTCGCGGGCGTCCTGCAGCAGGTGTTCGAGGCGCTGCAACTGGCGCGGGTTGATGATGGCGCTGTAGTCGGGGTTGTCGGCGATGTGCGGGTACAGCCGGGTCACGGCCGCCCGATAGGCCTGGGCAAACGCGTCCAGCTGCTGGCGTGGGACCAGCACGTAGTCCGGGGCCACGCAGGTCTGCCCGGCATTGAGCGTCTTGCCGAAGGCGATGCGTTCGGCGGCCATGGCCAACGGCACGTCGGGCGCGACAATGGCGGGCGACTTGCCGCCCAGCTCCAGGGTCACTGGCGTGAGGTTGGCCGCTGCGGCCTGCATGACCTGGCGGCCGATGGCCGTGGCGCCGGTGAACAACAGGTGATCGAACGGCAACCGGGCGAAGGCCTGGGCGACATCGACCTCACCCAGCACCACGCTGACCAGGTCGCTCGGGAACACCTGTTCGAGCAGGTGCTTGAGCAGCGCAGCGGTCTGCGGCGTGGCCTCGCTGAGCTTGAGCATGACGCGGTTGCCCGCCGCCAGCGCATCGGTAAGCGGACCGATGCTCAGGAACAGCGGGTAATTCCAGGGAACGATGATGCCGACCACGCCCAACGGCTGCCACAGCACGTGGGCGCGGGCCGGTTGAAACGCCAGGCCCACCTTGCGCCGCTGGGGTTTCATCCACCGTCGCACGCGGCGTTCGGCATGCCGCAGGCCGTGCACGGTAGGCAGCAGTTCGGCGAACAGGGTTTCATCGGCGCTGCGTCCACCGAAGTCGGCGTCGATGGCGTCGATCAAACGCTCGCGATTAGCCAGCAGGGTTTCGCGCAGGTGCCTCAGCCATTGCCTACGCTGATCGGCGGGTGGCATCGGGTGGGCGGCAAACGCGCGGCGCTGAGCGTCGAACAAGCGTTGCAGGGCGAGGTCGGATGATTCAACGGGCGGGGGATTGGACGAACTCACGGCAGCTCCGTGCAAAGTGGGCATCTGGCCAGCTTATACTCCCTACGCCTCGGTCCGTGAACCTGTCGCTGGCTGCCATGCGATCAGGTCCATAGCCGCTTCAATCAGGCCCTGGCGCATGCCTGCCGGGCCGTTCGTGCCATCGATAGGAGACTGTCATGCCGCTTGCGCAACTGATCACCCCGCCGCAATTGGCCGAGCGCCTGGGTTCGCCAGGACTGGTGATTCTCGACTGCCGTTTCGCCCTCGAAGACCCTGACTATGGCCAGCGCAGCTATGCCGAGGGGCATATCGAAGGGGCGCATTTCGCAGACCTGGAGCGTGACCTCAGCGGACCTGTGATCAAGGGCCGCAGTGGCCGACATCCACTGCCGGATCCGCAGCGGCTGGTCGAGCGCCTGCGCGCCTGGGGCGTGGACAACGACAGCCAGGTGGTGCTCTACGACGATGGTCCCGGCGCCTATGCCGCCCGCGCCTGGTGGCTGCTGGCTTGGCTGGGCAAACGTGACGCAGTGTTCCTCCTCGACGGTGGGCTCAAAGCCTGGCATGCCGCGCATCTGCCGCTGAGCCTGGACCCGCCGGCGCAGCGCGAGGGCAGTTTCGCCGGTGAGCCGGACCTTGCGCTGCTGATCGATGCCGAGCAGTTGGCCAAGCGCCTGGACGCGCCTGATTTGACCTTGATCGATGCGCGGGCGCTGCCGCGCTTTCGCGGGGAAGTCGAGCCGATCGACCCGGTGGCCGGACACATCCCTGGCGCACAGTGCGCCACGTTCACCGACAACCTGGGTGCTGACGGACGCTTCCTGCCTCCCGAGCAATTGCGCCAGCGCTTCGACCAGAAGCTCGCGGACCGCGCACCGCAACAGTTGGTCGCCTATTGCGGTTCGGGCGTCACGGCTTGCCATAACCTGTTCGCCCTGGCGCTGGCGGGCTATCCGCTGGGTCGGCTGTACGCCGGCTCCTGGAGCGAGTGGATCAATGACGCCGACCACGCCATCGAGGTCGGCGACTGAAAGAGGCCCCGCTTAACCCAATCCGCCCAGCCACTGCGGAATGCGCCGTTCCAGGTAGTAGCCCGGAGCGCGCAGGCTGCCTTCGACGAAACCCACATGGCCGCCGTGCCGATGCAGTTCGAATTCGGTCTGCGGCGCCAATTCCCCTGGTGTCGGCAGGCTGTGGTCGAACACGAAGGGATCGTCCTGGGACTGGATGATCAGGGTCGGGGTGCGGTTCTCGCCCAGGTAGTAGCGACTGGAGGCGCGGCGATAATAGTCGTGCGCGTCGCTGAAACCGTGCAGGGGCGCGGTTACCCGGCCATCGAAATCCCAGAAGGTGCGCAGGTTGCGCAGCGGCCCCAGGCCCTCGAGGGCCGCCAGCGCTTCAACGTGCCCCTGCGCCTGGAAATGGCGCTGCTTGACCTGCACGTAGCTCAGCATCTCGCGCATGAAATGCGCCTGATAGATCTTCGAAAAGCCCAGGCCGATGCGGTCGGCGCACTGGTCCAGGCGGAACGGTACCGAAACCGCCACTGCGCCCTGAAGTGCGCTGGCCGCGCCGGTTTCACCCAGGTACTTGAGCAGCACATTGCCGCCCAGCGAGTAGCCCACGGCGTACAGCGGCGCCAGCGGACGTCGGGCGCGCAGGTGGCGGACGGTTTCGCCGAGGTCTTCGCTGGCGCCGGAGTGGTAGCTGCGCGCAAGCCGATTCGGTTCGCCCGAGCAGCCCCGCCAGTTCAGCGCGACGCTGGCCCAGCCTTGCGCCTCAAGTGCCTGTTGCAGGCCCTTCACGTAGGGCGAGTCGGACGAGCCGGTCAGGCCGTGCAGCACCAGCACCAGCGGCGTCTCGGTCTGGTCAGGGCCGTACCAGTCCAGGTCGAGAAAGTCGCCATCCTCCAGCCACAACCGCTCTCGGGCGCGCCGCAGCGCAGGCAGTTTGCGCCACAGCGGTCCCCAAAGCGTTTGCAGGTGCGGATTCGACAGGCCGCGGGCCGGACGAAAGAGGGCGGTGGGACTGGGCATGCTGGGCAACTCGTGATGGGCCTGTCTAGAGTGCCATGAAACAGCGCGCCTGTACCGCGCCTAGTGGTCGGCGCCGACGAGCGCCGGCAATGGTTTCTGCGCCACGTTCGGACCGACGCTGACCACCACGCAGCGGTTTGGGTCGAAGGCCTGCCGGGCTGCCGCCTGAACCTGCGCCGCGCTGACCTGGGCCAGGCGCGCTGAATAACCGCTGCAATGGTCGGCCGGCAGCCCTTGGGCGTTGATCTCGGCGAGCAGGGTGGCCAACTCCTCGTCGTCGGCGAACGTGCGCAACTGTTTGCCGAGCAGTTGGCTGCGCGCCATGTCCAGTTCGACGGGATTCGGGCCTTGCTCAATGAAACAACGCAGCACCAGCCGGACCAGTTCCAGCGAGGCGTCGAGGTACTGAGGCTGGATGTCCCACGACACGATCAACACGCTCGCCGCGCGATAGTGGTGCAGACGGCTATGGATCGCGTAGGTCAGCGCGCGGCGCTCGCGCAGTTCGCTGACCAGCCGCGACTGGAAGCTGCCCCCGACTATCTGGTTGGCCATCAGCAGCGCCGGGTAGTGTGGATCGTCCGGCAGCGTATCCACCGCGAAGGCGAGCTTGAGCGTGACGTTGTCCGTCGTCGTCTCGTTGCCGGGCTCTTCGATACGCAGCGTGCCCGGCTGGCCGGTGGCCTGCGCCTTGGCCACGGTCGGGAGGGGCTGTTCGGTTGCCGTGAACGCTTGGCTCAGTGAGGCCAGCAAGGCTTGCGCCTGTTCGTGCGGCAGGTCTGCGACCAGGGTGATCTCCAGGTTCGCAGCGCTGTAGGCGCGCTGGTGGAAGTCGACGATCTGCTGGCGATCGAGGGTGGCGAGACTGGCGACGGTGCCGTGGTGATCCTGGGTGTAGGGGTGCGCGGCATACAGCAGGCGCAGCGTTTCGACGTTGAGCCGGTTTTGCGCTTTGGCTTCGCGGCGGCGCACATAGTTGAGCACGCGCGTGCGCATCCGTTCGAGGGCCGTGGGCTCGAAGCTCGGGCGTGCGCACACGGCCGTCAGCAGCGCCAGGGCGTCGCTGCGCAGCCCTGCGTGGGCCGGGCAACGCAGGCGCAGGATGGCGTCGTCAGGGGTGACGTTGCGGCTGAAGGTGGCACCCAGGGCCTTGAATCGCTCGGCGATCTGCGCGGCATCCCATTGCCCGCCGCCTTGGTCGAGCATGTACAGCGTCAGTGCCGCCAGGCCCGGGGTATCGCCGTCATGACACGCGCCGGCCTTGAAGCGCAGTTGCAGATCGAACATCGGCGCGCCCTCGCTGGCGACGAAGCACACCTTGCTGCCCTGCGCCGTGTGCCACTGCTGCAGCGGTCGTTGCGTGCCGTCCAACGCGATCTCCGGCAGACCCTGCGCCGACATCAGCGCGGACATGTCCACGGCGGCGATGCCGGGCGACAGATCGGCGCAGGTCAGCACCGGGTGTTGATCGATGACCGGCGTGACGGCGCACAGGTGGGTGACGGTCGATCGCTCGCGAGTCAGGTAAGTGTCGATAGCGTGCTGGATGTCTTGCTCGGTGATCGAGGCCAATGTGCGCAGGTGTTGTTGGCGCAGGGCGGGCGCGGTGCCGCCGATCACGCTCCAGCCGATGGCATCGGCCTGGCCGGTGAGGCTGGCCTGGGCGGCGGCATGCTGTGCCAGCAAGTGGAATTTGGCGTTCTCGATGTGCTGGGCGCTCACAGGCGCTGTCCGAAGCCCATCGATTACGTTCCACACGGCTTGCTCGGCGGCGGCCGGGGTATGCCCGGGGGCGACGTAACCGGCGAAGTTGAGCAAGGTGTCGCCACGCACCTGATAGTCGTACGAAGGGTCGATGCCGGTCATCACGTGCTGTCCGCGCACCAGTTGGCTGTACAGCAGCGACGAAGCGCCTCTGCCCAGCAGTTCGGCGACGACTCTCAACGCATGTACGCTGCGCGGTTCATCGCAGGTTGCCAGGCTCGGAACATTGAAGGCCATGAGCAAGCCGTCGCGCAGGCCGGGCAGGGTCACCGACTGACTGCGCGCGTGCAGGGGCGTTGCGTGACGAGGGACTTCCGGAGGCGGCAGCGGTACGGCCTCGTGAGCGGCAAAATGCCGTTCCACCAGACGCTGAAGAGCGTCGGCCTCGACGTCTCCGACCACCACCAGCGTGGCGTTGTTCGGCGCGTAACGATTCCGGTACCAGGTCCGTATCGCGATCAGGCTCATGTCCTCCAGATCCCGTGCTTGACCATAGTGGGGTGTGCCATAGGGGCTGGTGCCGTGGGCCAGGGCATGGTGGCGCTCTATGGCCTGTTGCACAGGACGGTTGTCGATTTTCAGGCGACGCTCGTCACGCACGGCGGTCCGGGCTTTCTCGAAGGCCCGTTCACTCAGGCGGGCATTGATCATGGTATCTGCCAGGATCTCCAGCGCCACTTCCAGTCGCGAGGCTGGCAGGACCATGGTGTAGACGGTGGCGTCTTGCAGGGTCTGGGCGTTGTTGCTACCGCCCAGCCACTCGATGACGCGCAGGTACTGACCGGTGGCGAGTTTTTCGCTGCCCTCGAAAATCATGTGCTCCAGTACATGGGACAGGTTGGTATGGCCCGGCGCCTCGTGACTGGAGCCCACATGGTAGTAGAGGTGCACGCACACCAAGGGGCTGCGTCGATCTTGCTGGAAGTGGACAGCGAGGCCGTTGGGCAAGGTGAAGTGCTGTTGAGGCGAGTGGGGCGCGGTGATCAGGTCTTCGAGTGCGAGGGGGGATGCTTGCATGGGGGCGCTGCTCCGAGTGAGGTCACAAGCGGAGCAGCTTCGATCACGGCAGGTATCGGCAGGTATTACCTATGTCTGGCTGTCCTGGCGCACTTCGCCGCGCTGCCACAAGGCGTAATGCACCTGGCCGGTTTTCTTTTCCCGGTGCAAGCGCCAGTTGCCCGGCATCGGCAGGCTCGACGGCGCGGTCTCGCTCTCGGTGTAGACCCACGCCTGGTCGCGCAGCCACTGCTGGTTTTCCAGCAGATTGCACACCTCGGCCAGCAGGTCTTTGTGAAAGGGCGGGTCGAGGAACACCAGGTCGAAGGGTTGCTTGGCCTGCCCGCCGAGGTAGCGCAAGGCGTCGGTTTGCAGGATCTGCCCGCGCGGGCAGCGCAGCAACTCCAGGTTGTGCTTGAGGTTGGCGATGGCTGCCGGATTGCTGTCCAGCGCCACCGCATCGGCCGCGCCGCGCGACAGCGCCTCGAGCACCAGCGCGCCGCTGCCGGTGAAGGCATCCAGCACATGGGCGCCTTCGATGTAGGGCGCCAGCCAGTTGAACAGGGTTTCGCGCACGCGATCAGGCGTCGGACGCAGGCCTTCGCCTTCGGGCACGGCCAGGCGACGGCTGCGCCATTCGCCCGCGATGATGCGCAACTGGCCAGCCCCTTTGCTGTGGGGCTGGGCGGGGGAGGAAGGTCTGGCCATCAGTGCTCCGGTACGCCGAGTGGCTGCTCGGACGGTGTGTCTGTCGGTGGCGGCAGGGGCTTTTGCGGCACGCTCGGGCCGGCGGTGACGATCACCAGCTTGTCCGCCGCCAGATGCTTGTTCAACGCCGCCTTGACTTGCTCGACCGTCAGCGCCTGTGACTGCTGCATGAAGTCTTCGAGCCAGGTCAGCGGCAGATTGTAGAAGCCAATGGCGCCGAGTTGCCCGACGATGCTCGCGTTGCTGGCGTTGGACAGCGGGAAGCTGCCGGCCAGCTCGCGCTTGGCGTCGTCCAGTTCCTGCTGGGTCGGGCCGTTCTTCAGGTAGTCGGCCAGGATGTCACGCACCAGTTGCAGGGTGCCTTCGCTGAGTTCGGCACGGGTCTGCAGGTTGATCATGAACGGTCCGCGCACCTGCATCGGGGTGAAGGTGGAGTACACGCCGTAGGTGAGGCCGCGTTTCTCGCGCACTTCGCTCATCAGCCGGGTGCCGAAGGCGCCGCCGCCGAGGATCTGGTTGCCCAGCGACAGCGCAGGCCAGTCCGGGTCCTGGCGGGTGATGCCCAGCTCGGCGAGCATCAGGTGGGTCTGCTTGGACGGGAAGTCGATGTGGGTAGCGCCGGGCTTGGGTTCGGTCGGCTCGGCGGGACTGGCCAGTGCCGGGCCCTTGGGCAGGGCGGCGGACACCTGGGCGGCGATGGCTTCGGCGTCGCTGCGGCTGAGGTCGCCCACCAGCGCGATCACCGCGTTGCCGGCTGCATAGGCCTTGGCGTGGAACGCGCGCAACTGCGCCTGGGTGATGCCGGGGATGCTCTGCGCGGTGCCATCGCTGGGGTGGGCATAAGGATGGCTGCCGTAGAGCTTGGCGAACAGCGTCTGGCCAGCCAGCTTGCCGGGGTTCTGCTTGTCGTACTCGAAGCCTGCCAGCAACTGGTTCTTGATGCGCTTGAGGGCGTCCTGCGGGAAGCTGGGCTTGCCGACCACGTCGGCGAACAGCTTGAGCGCCGGTTCGCGTTTGTCGGCGGCGCTGAGGCTGCGCAGCGAAGCCACGGCCATGTCGCGATAGGAGCCGTTGCCGAAGTCGGCGCCCAGGCCTTCGAAGCCCTGGGCGATGGCAGTGACGTCCTTGCCGGCCACGCCCTCGTTGAGCATGGCGTTGGTCAGGGTGGCCAGGCCCGGCACCGGGCCGTCCTGGCTGCTGCCGGCCGCGAAGGTCACGCGCAGGTCGAACATCGGCAGTTCGCGGGCCTCGACGAACAGCACGCGGGCGCCTTCGGCCGTGGTCCAGTGCTGGATGTTCAGTTGACGCCGGCTGGGCGCCTTGCCGTCGAGCTCGGCCAGCGACTGCAGGGTATTGGCCGGGCGCGCGCTGGAGCGGTCGATGGTGCCGGTGGCCTCGTCGGCCTGCGCGGGGCCGACGAGCAACAACGCCAGGGTGAGCGCCGAGGCGAACGCACCACGGCCGGGACGCAGAGCGCGGGGGGCGCGACGATCAGTCATGGGCGGACTCCTCGGGCAGAACATGGGCAACGCTCAGGCGTTCGCGGGTGAAGTAGGTGCGTGCGGCTTCCTGGATGTCCTGCGGGGTGACGCGCTTGAGGTCGTCCAGTTCGCTGTCGATCAGCTTCCACGACAGACCTACGGTTTCCAGTTGACCAATGGTGGTGGCCTGGCTGCTGATCGAGTCGCGGTCATAGACCAGTCCGGCGATGACCTGGGCGCGCACGCGCTCGAGCTCTTCGGCGGTCGGCGGAGTGCGTTTGAGTTCGTCGAGCAACTGCCAGACGCCCTTTTCCACATCGGCGAGCGTCTTGTGCTTCTGTACGTTCGGCGTTGCCGAGATCAGGAACAGGCTGTCACCACGGGTGAAGGCGTTGTAGCTGCTGGAGGCACCGGCCACCAGTTCCTGGCCGCGTTCCAGGCGTGCCGGCATGCGCGCGCTGTAGCCGCCGTCGAGCAGGGCCGAGATCAGCCGCAGGGCTTGGGCGCTGCGGGTGTCCTTGGCGGTGGCCAGGCCCGGCACGTTGAAGCCGTAGATCAGGCTGGGCAATTGGGTGCGTACATGCAGGGTGAGCTGGCGCTGACCGGGCTCGGCGAGCTCCAGCGGCAGCTTGGCTGGTGGCACGCTGCGCTTGGGGATGGCCGCGAAGTACTTGTTGGCCAGGCCCTTGACCTCATCGACGGTGACATCGCCGACCACCACCAGGGTGGCATTGTTCGGCGCGTACCAGGATTCGTACCAGTGCCGCAGTTCCTCGACTTTCATCCGCTCCAGGTCGGCCATCCAGCCGATGGTCGGGGTGTGATAGCCGCTGGCGGGGAAGGCCATGGCGCGGAACAGCTCGAAGGCTTTGGCGTTGGGCTGGTCGTCGGTGCGCAGCCGGCGCTCTTCCTTGATCACTTCGATTTCGCGGCTGAACTCGTCGGCCGGCAGGCGCAAGCTGGCCAGGCGATCGGCCTCCAGTTCCAGGGCCACCGGCAGGCGGTCGCGGGCCAGCACCTGGTAATAGGCGGTGTAGTCGTCGCTGGTGAAGGCGTTTTCCTCGGCGCCCAGGTCGCGCAGGATGCGCGAGGCTTCACCGGGGCCGATCTTGGCGCTGCCCTTGAACATCATGTGCTCCAGGGCGTGGGACAGGCCGGTCTGGCCCGGCGTCTCGTAGCTGGAGCCGACTTTGTACCAGATCTGCGAAACCACGACGGGCGCGCGATGATCTTCGCGCACCACGACCTTCAGGCCGTTGTCGAGGATGAATTCGTGGGTGGGTTGCGTATCGGCGGCCAGTGCCGCCAGGGGCAGGCAGAGCGTGCCGAGCAACAGGCCAGCGGCGCGGCGGGCGAGAGCATTCATACGATGGATAACCTGTACGGCGGCCTGCGGGACTTAGCGTCGGCAGGCCAGGAGGTGCTAGGATACTGATCCGGTTGCCTGGCGACCATGCCTGTCGCCGTTCTGGCCCACAGGACACCAAGACAAAACGTTGCGCGTGAACCAGCCGCCTGCATGAGAGTCTGTTCTGCGTATAAAACATTCCCGATGCCCAATGATGGTGCATCGCCACCCTGAGATAGCCGTCTTCCATGTTTGGTTCCAACGACGACAAGAAAGCGCCGGCCGAGGCCGGTGAAAAGAAAGGCCTGTTCGGCTGGTTTCGCAAGAAGCCGCAGCAACCTGTCGCCGAGCCGCCGCCAGTATCCGAGCAACCGGCTGCCGAACCGGTAACGCCCGCCGCAGCGGCCGAGCCTGCGCCGGTTGAGGTCCACGAACCGGTCGCCGATGAGCGGCCGCTGGCGCCGAGCGAGGCGCCTGTCCAGGCCGTCAGCCCAACGCCCGTGGTGGTGGCGCCAGTCGCCGAGGCCCCGGTGAGCAATCTGGTACTGCCGGTTGCCGAAGAGCCGGTGGCGCTGGTGCCCGATCTGGAACCGAGCGCGCCGCCGGTCATCCCCGCGCGTCCTGCTGCCATTGCCGAGCCGATCGCCGAGCCGGTGGTTCAGCCCCAGTCCGTCGAACCCGAGTTGGTCGTGGTTGCACCCGTGGTGGTGGAGCCGGCGCCCGTGAGCGTGCCTGCCCCAGTCGAGCCCGTGCCCGTAGCCGAGCCGGAGCCGGTCGCTGCAGCGGTCGCGGCCACCGAGCAGACCAAGGTCGGTTTCTTCGCCCGGCTCAAGCAGGGCCTGTCCAAGACCAGCGCCAGCATCGGCGAAGGCATGGCCAGCCTGTTCCTCGGCAAGAAGGTCATCGACGACGACCTGCTCGATGAGATCGAGACACGCCTGCTGACCGCCGACGTCGGTGTCGAAGCCACTTCGCTGATCGTGCAGAACCTCACCCAGAAGGTCGCCCGCAAGCAGTTGGCCGACGCCGATGCGCTGTACAAGTCGCTGCAGGAAGAACTCGCCGCGCTGCTGCGCCCGGTCGAGCAACCCCTGAAGATCGACGCGCAGACCAAGCCCTATGTGATTCTGGTGGTGGGCGTCAACGGCGCCGGCAAGACCACCACCATCGGCAAGCTGGCCAAGAAGCTGCAACTCGAAGGCAAGAAGGTCATGCTCGCCGCCGGTGACACCTTCCGCGCCGCAGCGGTGGAGCAGTTGCAAGTCTGGGGCGAGCGCAACCAGATTCCGGTGATCGCCCAGCACACCGGCGCCGATTCGGCTTCGGTGATCTTCGACGCGGTACAGGCGGCCAAGGCCCGTGGTGTCGATGTGTTGATCGCCGACACGGCCGGTCGCCTGCATACCAAAGACAACCTGATGGAAGAGCTGAAGAAGGTCCGTCGGGTCATCGGCAAGCTCGACGCCGAGGCGCCGCACGAGGTGCTGCTGGTGCTCGATGCCGGAACCGGGCAGAACGCCATCAGCCAGGCCAAGTACTTCAACCAGAGCGTCGAACTGACTGGCCTGGCCCTGACCAAGCTGGATGGTACTGCCAAGGGCGGGGTGATCTTCGCCCTGGCCAAGCAGTTCAGCCTGCCGATCCGCTTCATCGGCGTCGGCGAAGGTATCGATGACCTGCGCACCTTCGAAGCCGAGCCTTTCGTCAAAGCCCTGTTTGCCGAGCGTGAGCACCCATGATCCGATTCGAGCAGGTCGCCAAGCGCTACCCCAATGGCCACGTCGGCCTGCATGAACTGAGTTTCCGGGCGCGCCGGGGCGAATTCCTGTTCGTCACCGGGCACTCGGGCGCCGGCAAGAGCACCTTGCTGCGCTTGTTGCTGGCCATGGAGCGCCCCACCAGCGGCAAGCTGCTGCTGGCCGGCCAGGACCTGGGCCAGATCAGCAACGCACAGATTCCGTTCCTGCGCCGCCAGATCGGCGTGGTGTTCCAGAATCACCAACTGCTCTTTGACCGTACCGTATTCAACAACATCGCCCTGCCGCTGCAGATTCTCGGCCTGTCCAAGGCCGAGATCGGCAAGCGCGTGGACTCGGCGCTGGAGCGGGTTTCGCTGTCGGACAAGGGCGAACTGTTCCCCGCCGACCTGTCCACTGGTCAGCAGCAGCGCGTGGGCATCGCCCGCGCCATCGTCCACCAGCCGGCCCTGCTGCTGGCGGACGAGCCCACCGGCAACCTCGATCCGCGCCTGGCGGCCGAGATCATGGGGGTGTTCGAAGACATCAACCGGTTGGGCACCACCGTGCTGATCGCCAGTCACGACCTGGCGCTGATCGCGCGCATGCGCCACCGCATGCTCACCCTGCAACGCGGACGACTGATCGGCGATGGGGAGGCCGGACAATGAGTGACACCCGTACACCCAAGGTCTCCGAGCGCGTCGCGCCCAAGGCGGCAGACCCCAAGTCCGACAAGAAGCGCGGTGGCCACGACGACGATGGCCCGGATTTCCGCACCCTGCTCAACGCCTGGCTGGAAAGCCACCGCGCCAGCTTGGCCGACAGCCTGCGTCGCCTGGGCAAGCAGCCGATCGGTAGCTTTTTCACCTGCCTGGTGATGGCGGTGGCGCTGAGCATGCCGATGGGACTGTCGCTGCTGTTGAAGAACGTCGAGAAACTGGGCGGCTCATGGCAGCGCGCGGCGCAGATTTCGCTGTACCTCAAGCTCGATGCCGGCACCCAGCAAGGCGAAGCGCTGCGCGACGAGATCAAGGCCATGCCGGGGGTGGCCGAGGCCACCTATGTCAGCCGCGAACAGGCGCTGCAGGAGTTCCAGCAGCAGTCGGGCCTGGGCGAGGCGCTGCGCGAGCTGCCGGAGAACCCGCTGCCCGGCGTGGTGGTGGTGACACCGACCGAAGTCGACAAGCCGGCGCTCGAAGCGCTGCGCCAGCGTTTGTCGGAGCTGCCGCGGGTTGAAGTGGCGCAGTTGGACCTGGTCTGGGTCGAGCGCCTGGCGGCGATCCTCAAACTGGGCGATCGCTTCGTCTTCGGTCTGGCGGTGATGCTGATTTCCGCACTGCTGCTGGTCATCGGCAACACCATTCGCCTGCACATCGAGAACCGCCGGGTGGAGATCGAGGTGATCAAGCTGGTGGGTGGCACCGACAGCTACGTGCGCCGACCCTTCCTGTACATGGGCGCCTTGTACGGTCTGGGCGCCGGCGTGCTGGCCTGGGGCATCCTGGCGTTTGGCCTGAACTGGCTGAATGATGCGGTGGTCGGGCTTTCCGACCTGTATGGCAGTGACTTCGCCCTGGGGGGCGTACCCGCTGCCGACGGTCTGTCACTCTTGATCGGGGCGGTGCTCTTGGGGTATATCGGTGCATGGATTGCGGTCGCTCGCCACCTGAACGAGCTCGCACCGCGATAATGCTTTCGTGCCAGCATTGACTTTTTTCATCCAGGAACTTGTCTGATGGTTCCGGGTCTATGTTGGCAGTGCCCACAAGGCACGAGTCCAGTGAGTCGGAGGTACTTGAATGACCACTTCGTTGCAACCTGCGTATGCCTTGGTTCCCGGTGCAAACCTGGAAGCCTATGTGCACACGGTCAACAGCATCCCGCTGCTGACGGTCGAGCAGGAGCGTGAACTGGCTGAGCGTCTCTTCTATGAGCAGGATCTTGAGGCCGCTCGGCAAATGGTGATGGCCCACCTGCGTTTCGTCGTCCATATCGCCCGCAGCTACGCCGGTTACGGGCTGGCCCAGGCTGACCTGATCCAGGAAGGCAACGTGGGCCTGATGAAGGCAGTCAAGCGCTTCAACCCGGAAATGGGTGTGCGCCTGGTGTCCTTCGCCGTGCACTGGATCAAGGCGGAGATCCACGAATTCATCCTGCGCAACTGGCGTATCGTCAAAGTGGCCACCACCAAGGCGCAACGCAAGCTGTTCTTCAACCTGCGCAGCCAGAAGAAGCGTCTGGCCTGGCTGAACAACGACGAAGTGCACCGTGTGGCCGAGAGCCTGGGCGTCGAACCGCGTGAAGTGCGTGAGATGGAAAGCCGCCTGAGTGGCCATGACATGGCCTTCGATCCGGCAGCCGATGCCGACGACGACAGCGCCTTCCATTCGCCTGCGCACTACCTGGAAGACAATCGCTACGATCCGGCCATGCAGTTGGAAGATGCCGACTGGAGCGACAACGCCAACAGCAACCTGCATGAAGCGTTGAACGGTCTGGACGAGCGCAGCCGCGACATCCTCTACCAGCGCTGGCTGGCCGAGGAAAAGGCGACCTTGCATGAGTTGGCCGAGAAGTACAGCGTGTCGGCCGAGCGGATTCGTCAGCTCGAGAAGAACGCGATGAGCAAGGTCAAGGCGCTGATCACCGTCTGATCGGCCTTGCGCTCAACTGAAAAGCCGCCTGTTTCCCACGAAACAGGCGGCTTTTTCGTTGCGGGTGCTTGTGACATTGGCGTTTGCCAGGCGCCTCGCTCAGAGGCGCGCGCTGCCCTGCAGTTGCATCAGGTAGCTGGTACCGCCCAACTGACTCATCTGTCGTTGAATCCAACTGGCCCGGCTTGCCACGTAGGCGCTGGGCCGGCTGGCGCTCCATTTCAGCGGGCTGGGCAGCACAGCGGCGAGCTGGCTGGCCTGCTGACGTGTCAGGCGACTGGCATCGACGCCGAAGTGATAGCGCGCGGCAGCCTGGGCACCGAACACCCCCGGCCCCCATTCGGCGCTGTTGAGGTAGACCTCGAGGATGCGCTCCTTCGACCAGAGCAGTTCCATCAGCGCGGTGAACCAGGCCTCCAAGCCTTTGCGCAGCCAACTGCGCCCAGACCACAGGAACAGGTTCTTGGCCACCTGCTGGGTCAGCGTGCTGGCGCCGCGCAGCTTGCCCCCTTGCTCGTTGTGCACCAGGGCTGCCTGAATCGCCGGGACATCGAAGCCCCAATGGCTGGCGAAGTGCTGATCTTCGCCGGCGACCACAGCCACCTTCAGTTCATCGGAGATCTGCTCCCAGGACACCCAGTCGCGCTGCAGGTCGATCGGCTCGCCATCGACCCACGACTGCACCTTGCGCTCGACCATCAAGGCCGTGCCCGGTGGCGGCACCCAGCGCAGCGCCAACACCAGCACGATGCTGCCTGCGGCGAACCAGAGCAGGACACGAGCAAGACGGCGGATAAGGGATGACAGCATGTCGATAGCTTGGCCGGACCGATGGAACGGGCCATTATACAGACCCCTTTCAAGGAGTCGTCCCATGCTTCGCAGCTTCCTGATGCTCGCGGCCTTCTTCGGCTTCACCGGTGTCGCGCTGGGTGCCTTCGCCGCACACGGCTTGAAGAACCGTCTGAGCGCCGACTACCTGGCGATCTTTCATACCGGTGTCAGCTATCAACTGGTGCATGCGCTGGCGATTCTGGCGGTGGCGATGCTGTCCGTGCATCTGCCCGGGCGGCTGATCGGCTGGGCGGGCGGCCTGTTCGCTGTGGGCATCGTGCTGTTCTCCGGCAGCCTCTACGCCCTGACCCTCAGCGGCGTGAGCAAGCTCGGCATCATCACCCCCATCGGTGGCGTGTGCTTCCTGGCGGGCTGGGCCTGTCTGGGCCTGACGGCGTGGCGCCTGGGCTGACCAGTCGGTCGGCAATAGCGACTGATGGCGCCGCTCGCCCTTGGGTTGCACGGCGGATCGGCGCTAGAATGCGGGCCCCAATGAACGATGGTGGCCGTGCGCATGCGCATTCAACTCAACGGTGAACCCTACGAACTGCCTGCAGGCGAGAGCGTGGCGGCCCTGCTGGGGCGTCTGGAGCTGGTCGGGCGTCGTGTGGCGGTGGAACTGAACCTGGACATCGTGCCGCGCAGCCAGCACGACTGCACCCTGTTGAACGAGGGCGACCGGGTCGAGGTGGTCCACGCCATCGGTGGCGGCTGACGGCCGCGCCGTGCCCACCCGCAACTCCCGTAACCTTTGCAGAGGAACCACGATGAGCAACGTTCGCAGCGACAAGCCTTTCACCCTGGCCGGGCGTACTTTCCAGTCGCGCCTGCTGGTCGGCACCGGCAAGTACCGTGACATGGACGAGACCCGCGAGGCCATCGAGGCCTCGGGGGCCGAAATCGTCACCGTCGCCGTGCGCCGCACCAACATCGGCCAGAATCCAGGCGAGCCGAACCTGCTCGATGTGTTGCCACCGGACCGCTATACCATCCTGCCGAACACCGCCGGGTGCTACGACGCGATCGAAGCCGTGCGCACCTGCCGCCTGGCCCGTGAGCTGCTCGACGGCCACAACCTGGTGAAGCTGGAGGTGCTGGCCGACCAGAAGACGCTGTTCCCCAACGTCATCGAAACCCTCAAGGCCGCCGAAGTACTGGTCAAGGATGGCTTCGATGTGATGGTCTACACCAGCGACGACCCGATCATCGCGCGTCAACTGGCCGAGGTCGGCTGCATCGCGGTCATGCCGCTGGCGGGTCTGATCGGCACGGGCCTGGGCATCTGCAACCCCTACAACCTGCAGATCATCCTCGAGGAATCCAAGGTGCCGGTGCTGGTCGATGCCGGTGTGGGCACCGCTTCCGACGCCACCATCGCCATGGAAATGGGCTGCGAAGCCGTGCTGATGAACTCCGCCATCGCCCACGCCCAGCAGCCGGTACTGATGGCCGAAGCCATGAAGCATGCCCTCGTCGCCGGTCGCATGGCCTATTTGGCCGGGCGTATGCCGAAGAAACTCTATGCCAGCGCGTCTTCGCCGCTGGATGGTCTGATCAAGTAAGAGCACCTGATGACTGAATCGCAAGAAACGCCGATCTCCGCCGACGGCGAAGAGCGCCCGCACCGCCGCATCAAGAGTTTCGTGATGCGTGCAGGCCGCATGACCGAAGGCCAGCAGCGCGGCCTGGAGCAGGGCGGCCCGCTGTTCATCCTGCCCCTGGCCGACAGCCCGGTGGACTACGACCAGGTGTTCGGCCGCTCGGCGCCGCGCACTCTGGAAATCGGTTTCGGCATGGGCCACTCCCTGCTGGAAATGGCCGCTGCCGCACCGGAGCTGGATTTCATCGGTGTCGAAGTGCACCGCCCTGGTGTCGGCGCGCTGCTCAACGGCGTGCTCACCCAGAACCTGAAAAATCTGCGGGTGTACGACTGCGATGCCATCGAAGTGCTCAACCGCTGCGTGGCCGACGGCAGCCTGGACCGGCTGATGCTGTTTTTCCCCGATCCGTGGCACAAGGCCCGTCACCACAAGCGGCGCATCGTCCAGCCGGCGTTCGCCGAACTGGTGCGGCGCAAGCTCAAGGTCGGCGGCGTGTTCCACATGGCCACCGACTGGGAGCCCTACGCTGAGCACATGCTGGAAGTGATGCAGGCCGCGCCGGGTTACCGCAACCAGGCGGCGGACGGCGCCTACGTACCGCGTCCGGACGAGCGCCCGATCACCAAGTTCGAGCGCCGCGGTGAGCGGCTCGGGCATGGGGTGTGGGATCTGAAGTTCGAGAAGGTTGACTGACAGTCAGCGTTGGACCGACCGACAAAGGGCTGCTATGCAGCCCTTTTGCGTTACTAGCCGCGGCGATCCGCCACCACGCCGATCAGCACCAGTACCACCAGCAGTACTGGCGCCAAGGCGTAGTTGTTGAACTGTGCCAGCGCTTTCACCACCCACGGCGTGGCATAGATCAGCGCCGCGCCGCTGCCGATCATCACCAGCAGGGCCATGAACGGCACCCGCAGGGCGCCGGCCAGTCCGCCCAGGCGCTGCTCGACCCAGCCCTTGATGTCGGTGCCGAACAGCACCAGCAGGCAGCCCACCAACGCCAGGGAAATCTCCGAAAGGTTGCTGCGGCTCCAGCGGGAAACGGTCGAGAGCAGGTCAAGTACCAGGTCCATGGGTCATCCTTAATTCAAGAAGTACTGCAGCAGATCGTTGAGAAACAGCTGGCCTTGGGGCGTTGCCGCCAGCCGCTCCGGTTCGACTCGCAAAAGCCCCTTTTGTTCGGCGGCGCGCCGTGCCTCGGCCAACTGCGCCAGCGGCAGCCCTGTGCGTTGGGTGAACAATTCGGCTTCCACGCCCTCGGTCAAGCGCAGGGCGTTCATCAGGAACTCGAAGGGCAGCTCATCGGGCGGCAGCAGCTTCTCGCCCGCCTTGTACGGTTTCTCGGGATTGAGGTAGTCCTTGGGCAGGCGAGTCTTCCAGGTGCGCAGGATGCGCCCGTCGGGGAACGACAGCTTGCCGTGGGCCCCGGCACCGATGCCGATGAAGTCGCCGAAGCGCCAGTAGTTGAGGTTGTGGCGCGCGGCGCGTTCGGCCTGGGCATAGGCCGACACTTCGTATTGGCGATAACCCTGCTCGGCCATCAGCGCCTGTCCGGCCTCCTGGATATCCCAGAGAATGTCGTCTTCGGGCAGCAGCGGCGGCTGGTTCCAGAACACCGTGTTCGGTTCCAGGGTCAGTTGGTACCAGGACAGGTGCGTCGGCCCCAGGTCGATGGCCTGGCGCAGATCGCCCAGCGCTTCGTCCAGCGACTGTTCAGGCAGGCCGTGCATGAGGTCCAGATTGAAGTTGTCGAAGCCTGCCGCACGGGCCATGCCGGCGGCGCGCACGGCCTCGTCGCCATTGTGAATGCGCCCGAGCTTTTCCAGCTTCTGCGCCTGGAAACTCTGCACGCCGATGGACAGGCGGTTGATGCCGGTCTGGCGATAGGCCTTGAACTTGTCCTGCTCGAAGGTGCCGGGGTTGGCCTCCAGGGTGATCTCGATGTCGGCGGCGAAGGGAATGCGCTGCTCGATGCCACGCAGCAGCCGACCCAATGCGGCGGCGCTGAACAAGCTGGGCGTGCCGCCACCGAAGAAGATGCTGCTGATCGACCGGCCTTGCACCGCCGGCATTTCCAGCGCCAGGTCGGCGAGCAGGGCATCGACGTACTGCGCTTCAGGCAGGGTCGGTCCGGCCTGGTGCGAGTTGAAGTCGCAATAAGGGCATTTGCGCACGCACCAAGGAATGTGGATGTACAGCGACAGCGGCGGCAGCACCGCAAGCACCAGGCCCGGCGGTGGCGCAGAGGAGGATTCGGTCATGCCAATCCCAGGCGCTGACGCAGCAGGGCCATGGCCCGGGCGCGGTGACTGAGTTGGTTCTTTTCCAGCGGCGCCAGGTCGGCGCTGGAACAATTGCGTTCAGGCACCCAGAACAGCGGGTCGTAGCCGAAACCATGCTCGCCGCTGGCCGCGAACAGAATCCGCCCGTGCCACAGCCCCTCGCAGAGCACTGGCAGGGGATCGTCGGCATGCCTGACCAGCGCCAGCACGCAGACGAACTGTGCACCGCGTTCGGCTTCAGGCACGTCCTTGAGCGCCTCGAGCAGTTTGGCGTTGTTCGCCGCATCGCCCTGACCGTCGGCGTAGCGGGCCGAGTAGATGCCCGGTGCGCCGCCCAATGCATCCACCGCCAGGCCCGAATCGTCGGCCAGGGCCGGCAGGCCGGAAATACGCGCGGCATTGCGTGCCTTGAGGATGGCGTTTTCGACGAACGACAGGCCGGTTTCCTCGGGTTCGACCTGGCTGAATTCGCCGATCGAACGCAGCTGCACGGACTCTCCGAGCATGGCCTGGAGTTCCTTGAGTTTGCCGGCGTTGTGGCTGGCCAATACGAGTTGCTGGAAATTCATCATTCGCCTGGGAATACGTCCTGGTTGAATTGAAGGTCGTGGCTGATGCCGCCGGCCTCGATCTGCACGTCGAAGACCAGGGTCTGCGCCTGCTCGGTCTTGAACTGGGCGATGTAGGACACCGCGCCTGCGCTGCTCACCTGGCGGAACGACAGCGCACTGGCGCGGCCGGTAAGGTCTTTGACCTTGCCGCTGACCACCGCGGTCGTAGGCGTGCCACCCTTGAGCAGGGTGATGTTGAGCACGCCCAGGCGCTTGCTGCGTTCGATGCCGCTGGCCTGCGCCACCTCGGGCGTCAGTGCGCCGGAGGCGAAGGCGTTGTAGTACACCGTGACGTCGCCGAAGACCTGCTTGCGGTCCGGTCGGGCTGCATCGGCGGCCCAGCTCGGTAGGGCCAGGCACAGGGTGATCAGCAAAAGGGCGAGACGACGCATGTTGCCATTCCTCCGGTGGTGGGTCACACCGCGACCTGGTGCTCCTGCAACCCAGGGCTGCTGACCCGATAGATACCGATTTCCCCCAACAGATTAGGCCAAAGCCGACCGCCCCACCCGTTGCGGTGACGGTTGTCCACGGCCAGGCGATCGAGCACCTTTGCATCGCGTTCGCGGCACAGGTTCTCGAAGTCCTCGAAGGTGCAGAAGTGGATGTTCGGGGTGTTGTACCAGGTGTAGGGCATGAAGTCCGACACGGGCATGCGGCCCTTGGTCGCCAGGTACCAGCGGCAGCGCCAGTGGCCGAAGTTGGGGAAGGTGATGATGCACTGGCGGCCCACGCGCAGCATCTCGTCGAGGATTCGGTCGGGATACTCCACAGCTTGCAGGGCCTGGGTCATGACCACCACATCGAAGCTGTTGCTGGCGAAGTTGCCCAGGCCCTTGTCCAGGTCCTGCTCGATGACGTTGACACCGTTGGCCACGCAGGCGGCGATGTTGTCGGCGTCGATCTCCAGGCCGTAGCCGGTGACCTGCTTGCGGTCGCGCAACGAAGCCAGCAGCTCGCCATTACCGCAGCCTAGGTCGAGTACCCGGCTGCCGGCAGGGATCCAGTCGTGGATGATTTCCAGGTCGGCTCTCATGCTGTCCTCAGATGACGATGCGGTTCATGTAGTTCGTGAAGCCCTGGGTGTAGCGCGGTGTGGGGATCAGGAAGGCATCGTGGCCGTAAGGGGCATCGATCTCCAGGTAGCACACGTTCTTGCGCGCGGCCATCAGCGCATCGACGATCTCCCGTGAGCGTGCCGGGGAGAAGCGCCAGTCGGTGGTGAACGACATGATGCAGTAGTCGGCCGTGACATGGCCCAGGCTGGCGGCCAGGTCACCGCCGTGGGCGGCGGCTGGGTCGAAATAGTCCAGCGCCTTGGTCATCAGCAGGTAGGTGTTGGCGTCGAAGCGGCCGGAAAATTCCTCGCCCTGATAGCGCAGGTAGCTCTCCACCTGGAACTCGACGCTGTGGAAGTCGTAGTTGAGCTTGTCGCTCTTGAGTTCGCGGCCGAATTTCTCGCCCATCGAGTCGTCGGACAGGTAGGTGATATGGCCGACCATACGCGCCAGCATCAGCCCGCGCTTGGGAATCACGCCCTGGTCCTGGAACGAGCCACCGTGGAATTCGGGGTCGGTGAGGATGGCCTGGCGCGCGACTTCGTTGAAGGCGATGTTCTGCGCCGACAGCTTGGGCGCCGAGGCGATGTCCACGCAATGACGCACGCGCTGCGGGTAGGTGATGGTCCACTGCAAGGCCTGCATGCCGCCCAGGCTGCCGCCGACCACGGCGGCCCATTGGCTGACGCCGAGGCGATCGGCCAGGCGTGCCTGGCTGTGCACCCAGTCCTCGACGGTGAGCACCGGAAAGTCCGCACCATAGGCTTTGCCGGTGGCCGGGTTGATGCTGCTCGGACCGGTGCTGCCATTGCAGCCGCCGAGGTTGTTCAGGCTGACCACGAAGAAGCGGTTGGTGTCGATGGGCTTGCCCGGGCCGATGCAACTGTCCCACCAGCCCGGCTTGCGGTCTTCGACGCTGTGGTAGCCGGCCGCATGGTGATGGCCGGACAGCGCGTGGCAGATCAGCACCGCATTGCTGGCACTGGCATTGAGCGTGCCATAGGTTTCATAGACCAGCTCGTAGCCGGCCAGCGAGCGGCCACCGGCCAGCGTCAACGGTTCATCGAACCGGGCGATCTGGGGGGTTACCAGACCGACGGAATCTTCGGGAAAGACAGTGGACATCGGCCCTGCTCACGCTTGACGGAGGCGTAAGTCTAAAGAGCGCTACCCCCAGCGGCAAGCAATGGCTGCCGCTGGGGGCCGGGCTGGATCAGATCAGGCGCCACAGCACATCCGGCATGCCGGCGTAGTTGGCCAGTTGCGGCATCAGGAACGACTGCACCACCTGGATAGCGATGAAGGCGAAGATCGGCGAGATATCCAGACCACCGAGGTTGGGCACCAGGCGGCGGAAGGGCGCCAGCACCGGCTCGCTGATCTGGTAGGCCAGCTCGGCGGCGGGGTTGTGGCTGTTGGGCGCGATCCAGGACACGATCACCATGACGATCATCGCCACCCAGAAGATCTTCAGGAACAGCGAGGTGATCCCCAGGATGGCCCAGATCAGCAGGTGCGGCAGGTCGCCGATGGTGCCGTAGGTGAGCATCAGCACGAAGGCCATCAGCAGCGCCTGAATCACGATCGCCAACAGCAGCGACGAGGTATCCAGCCCGGCGATGCTCGGCACGATACGGCGAATCGGCTTGAGCAGCGGCTGGGTGGCGCGCACCGTGAACTGGCTCAGCGGGTTGTAGAAATTGGCCTTGACCAGTTGCAGCACGAAGCGCAGCAGGACGATCACCAGGTACAGGCTGACCAGGGTTTGCACCACGAAGATCGCGGCGCCGGACAGTGCATTCATCGACAACTCCTCATTTGCCCAAGTGTTCGGCCAGCTCGGCCGAACGTGTGGCGGCCGCTTGCAGCGCCTGCTCGACCACGGCCTCGAAGCCGTTGGCCTGGAACGATTTGATCGCCGCTTCGGTGGTCCCGGCTGGCGAGGTGACGCGGCGACGCAGCTCGGCGGCGTCGACGTCGCTGGAAACGGCCATGTGCGCGGCGCCCAGTGCGGTCTGCAGGGTCAGCTGCGAGGCGATGTCGCGTGGCAGGCCGAGCTTCTCGCCGGCGGCGGTCATGGCTTCGATCAGCAGGAAGAAATAGGCCGGGCCGCTGCCGGAGACGGCGGTGACCGCATCCAGTTGCTGCTCCTGCTCCAGCCACAGGGCGGTGCCCACGGCGCTGAGCAACTGTTCGGCCTGCTCGCGCTGGCCGACCGACACCTGTGCGGTGGCGTACAGGCCGCTGGCGCCCTGACGCAGCAGGGACGGGGTATTGGGCATGCAGCGCACCACCGGGACCTGGCCCAGCCAGTTCTGGAGGCTGTCGCAGGTGATGCCGGCGGCGATCGAGACGACCAATTGCCCGGCCTTCAGCTCAGGTTTGAGGGTTTCGCACACGCTCTTCATGACCTGTGGCTTGACTGCCAGCACGATCACGTCGGCGCCATCGATGGCCTGGGCGTTGCTCTCGAAGGTCGCGATGCCGTGTTCGGCCTGGATCCGGGTGCGGGTGTCGGCGCCAGGATCGCTGGCGCGGATCTGCGAAGCGTCCAGGCCCTGGGCCCGCAGGCCGCCGATCAGGCTGGCCGCCATGTTGCCCGCGCCGATGAAGGCGATACGCGTCTTGCTCATGTCAGGTCCTTGAAGGAAAGAGTGAGTAAAGCATGGATTCAGGCGTGCCCGTAGTCGCGCGCGCCGAACAGTGCGGTGCCGATACGCACCCAGGTCGCGCCTTGGGCGATGGCCGCTTCCAAGTCATGGCTCATGCCCATGGACAGACTGTCCAGGCCAAGGCCGAGGGCCTCCTGCAACTGGCGCAGCCGGGCGAACGCAGCGTGCTGGGCGGCAGGGTCGTCGGTGGGTTCAGGGATCGCCATCAGCCCGCGCAAGCGCAGGTTGGGCAACGCGGCCACGGCCTGGGCCAGGGCTGGAAGCTGCTCTGGCGTGCAGCCAGACTTGCTGTCCTCGCCACTGACATTCACCTGCAGGCAGATATTCAGGGGTGGCAGGTCGGTCGGGCGTTGGTCACTCAGGCGTTGGGCGATCTTCAGGCGGTCCACGCTATGTACCCAGTCGAAATGTTCGGCAATGGCCTTGGTCTTGTTCGACTGGATGGGGCCGATGAAATGCCAGATCAAGGGCAGGTCGGACAATTCCGTCTGTTTGGTCAGCGCTTCCTGAAGATAGTTCTCGCCGAAATCGTGCACGCCCGCCCGGTGAAGTTCGGCGATGGCGCTGGCGGGCTTGGTCTTGCTCACGGCCAGCAACTGCACGCTGGTCGGGTCGCGGTGGCTGGCCTTGGCCGCGCCGTCGATGCGGGTACGAATGGCGTGAAGGTTGTCTGCTAGGGTGGACATGGATCGATGCCGGCAGCTCAGTGGTGTGCGGCATTCTACCTGCTTGATGGCCTTTGGGGAGTCTCATGGACGTGACCGACCTGCTGGCCCGCGCCGTGAAGGCGGGGGCCTCGGACCTGCACCTGGCGGCGGGCGAATTGCCGGCGTGGCGCCTGGATGGCGTATTGCAGCGCGTGGCGTTGCCGACGTTGTGCAGCGACACGCTGGAGCAGGGGCTTGCGCCCTGGCTCGATGCGGATCAGCGCCAGCGCTGGCGGACGGGCGACGAGGTGGACCTGGCCGTGGAGCCGCCTGGGCTTGGACGCGTTCGCCTGAGCCTGTTCAGGCAGTATCACGGCCTGGCCGCCAGCCTGCGGCTGATCGGGCAGCAGGCGCCGACGGTCGAGGCGTTGGAATTGACTGGGGTGTATCAGGCGCTTGCCCGCTGCCGCGATGGCCTGGTGCTGGTGGGTGGGGCGACCGGCAGTGGCAAGTCCAGCACGCTCGCCGCGCTGGTCGCGCAACTGGGATGCGACCGCGCAGGCCATATCCTGACCCTGGAAGACCCGGTTGAGTTCGTACACGGCGGTGGCCGGGCGTTGATCAACCAGCGCGAGATCGGCCGCCACAGCCGAGACTTCGCCCAAGGCCTGCGCAGCGCACTGCGCCAGGATCCGGATGTGATCATGATCGGCGAACTGCGCGACCTGGACAGCATCCGCCTGGCCTTGCGCGCAGCGCAGACCGGTCATCTGGTACTGGCCACCGTGCACACGCGCAGCGCTGCCAGCAGCATCGATCGGCTGGTGGAGGTGTTCGCCGCCGAGGAGAAGCCGCTGATCCGCGCCATGCTCGCCGAGTCGCTGCAATTGGTGGTGGCGCAGGCGTTGGTGCGGCGTGTGGGCGGCGGTCGGGTGGCGGCGCGCGAGGTGCTGGTGGCCACCGCGGCGGTCCGCAATTTGATCCGCGAAGGGCGCGTGGCGCAATTGCAGTCGGCCATGCAGACCGGTGCGGCGCAGGGCATGGTGACGATGGAGGCGGCGCTGGACAGGTTGAGGGGGCGGGGGCTGATCGACAACCTGGAGTAGGAGCGGCGCTCTCGGCGCGGAGTGCCCGCGCCGGGCCGAAGGGGGATTAACGCTTGGCCAGTCTCAAGGCCTGCTGCTCTTTGGGCAGCACGCGTTTGGCGACGACGTAGTGCTTCTGCCAGTAAGGTTTGTCCAGACTGTCGATGCTCACCCGCTTGCCGGTGCGCGGTGCGTGGATGAAGCGCTCGTTGCCCAGGTAGATGGCCACGTGGTTGACGCGACGGCTCTTGATGTTGAAGAAGATCAGGTCGCCAGGCTTGAGGTCCTTGCGCGCCACTTTCACGCCGTGGCCCTGGGCCATGGCATTGGAGCTACGCGGCAGATCCAGGTCGGCGACGTCGTTGAAGGCATATTTCACCAGGCCGCTGCAATCGAACCCTTTGCCGGGTGTGCTGCCGCCCCAGCGGTAGGGCGTGCCGAGCGCATTGACGGCGCGGCTGAGCACTTGGCTGCTTTGCTTGGGCGTGGCAGCGGCCACCTTCAGTGTGGGGTTCTTGGCCGCATTGCCTGGCCGTGCACGCAGATTGACGTGCTTGGCGGGGGAACGTTTGATGGTCGCATCGGCATTGGTGGTATAGCCGCTGAAGCCGTTGGGAAGTCGTTGCTCACGATTGGTGGCGTGGGCGGCCAGGGGCAATAAAAGGCAGAGGGTCAGCCATGTCTTGAAGAAGGGCGGCATAGATGAAGCTCTTATGAACGGTTATGGAGATTGGCGCGCAACTTTATAACAGCTTTTCGATCAAAAACTGATCCGTTGGTCGTGTGGGCGATTACCATACGTCGGCGCAAAACGGAAAAGTCACATTTTTTCTTAGAAAATTTTCGGCTATCCCACGAGGACAATGCATGAATACGTATCAACAGGGTGCGCCGCTGCACGACACGCACAGCAAGGTGATTGGCTATCTGCTGTGGATTTTCGGCTTCACCGGCTCGCACCGCTTCTATTACGGCAAGCCCATCACCGGCACGATCTGGTTCCTGACCCTCGGTCTGCTGGGCATCGGTTGGCTGATCGACCTGTTCCTGATTCCGTCGATGGACCGCGAAGCCGACATGCGCTTCCAGTCAGGCCGGGTGAACTACACGGTGGCCTGGGTGCTGCTGACCTTCCTGGGCATCTTCGGTATCCACCGGCTGTACCAGGGCAAATGGATCAGCGCGATCATCTACTTCTTCACCGGGGGCCTGTTCCTGGTTGGTGTGCTGTATGACTTCTGGACGCTGAACACCCAGATATCCACGGTCAACCGCGAACGTCCCTGAAAGGCGCGCTTCAGAAAAAAGGCCTTGTCGCAGTGCGGCAAGGCCTTTTCTTTACTGGCGTGTCTGGCGCTGCTGCAACAGCAGGTTGCTGAAGCCGGCGCCGGCCAATTGTTTCTGTGCAACGGTCAGCTGTTCGCGGTTGCTGAACGGTCCGACCAGTACCCGGTACCAGGTCTCGTCTTTCACCGTACCGGACTCCACTTTCACCACCTGCCCCAGCAGGATGATCTGCGCCCGTACCTTGTCGGCGTCGGCCTCCTTGCGGAACGAGCCCGCCTGCAGGAAGTACAGGGTGGTCGCTGCCGGCTTGATCACCGGTGGTGCGGGTGGCGGCGTCTGACCCAGCAGCGCGGCTTGGGCACGGGCGGTGTCGATCTTCGCCGCTTCTGCCGGGGTGACCGGCGTGGTCGGCTGCGCCGGCACTGGCGGCGTCTTCTCCGGCACCGCTTCAGGCGGCACGATCACTTCCGATTCCGGCAGCAGGGTGTAGAAATCGTACTTCGGCTTGATCGGCTGAGGCGTGGTGGGGGTGGTGCCCTTGGCGGCTTCGGCGACCTTGGCCGGCTTCTGCTGTTCAGGCTTGGCGCGCTTGATGTCGTCGCCGCCCGGCTCGAGCTTCATCAGGAACACCACGAACGCGCCCACGGTGAGGCCGATCGCCAGCCACACCCAGCCCGGAATCGGCTGTTTCGCAGGTGGCTGATGGCGACTGGCGCCGCGCTTGGGCGCAGGTTTCTTCTTGGCAGCCAACTTACATGCGCTCCAGGGTTTCCAGGCCAAGCAGTTCCAGGCCCTGTTTGAGGGTACGGCCGGTCAGCGCCGCAAGCCGCAAGCGGCTTTGTTGCTGCTCGGCGGTGTCGGCGGCGAGGATCGGGCAGTTCTCGTAGAAACTGGAGAACAGACCCGCCAGGTCGTAGAGGTAGCTGCAGAGCACGTGTGGCGTGCCTTTGTCGGCGACGTTGTTGAGCACTTCGCCGAATTGCGCCAGGCGCGCGGCCAGGTCCTGCTCGTGAGCCGCCTGCAGCACGATGTCGCCTTCGACCTGCTCGAAGCCCTTGCCCAGCTTGCGGAACACGCCGGCCACGCGGGTGTAGGCGTACAGCAGGTAAGGCGCGGTATTGCCTTCGAAGTTGAGCATCAGTTCGAAGTTGAAGCTGTAGTCACTGGTGCGGTGCTTGGACAGGTCCGCGTACTTCACAGCGCCGATGCCGACCACTTCGGCGATGCGCCGCAGTTCGTCTTCGGCCAGGCTCGGGTTCTTTTCCTTGACCAGGGCGTAGGCGCGGTCCTTGGCTTCGCTCAGCAGGTCGATCAGCTTGACGGTGCCGCCGTCGCGGGTCTTGAACGGACGGCCATCGGCGCCGTTCATGGTGCCGAAGCCCATGTGCTCCATTTTCATCGGGTGGCCGACGAAGCCGGCGCGGCGGGCGACCTCGAACACTTGGTTGAAGTGCAGCGCCTGGCGTTGGTCGACGAAGTACAGCGCGCGATCGGCGTGCAGCACGTTGCTGCGGTAGCGTACCGCCGCCAGGTCGGTGGTGGCGTAGAGGTAACCGCCATCGGCCTTCTGCACGATCACCGGCAGCGGCTCGCCTTCGGTGTTCTTGAACTCTTCGAGGAACACGCACTGGGCGCCCTGGCTCTCGACCAGCAGGCCCGAGGCCTTGAGGTCGGCCACGACCGGTGCCAGGTCGTCGTTGTAGGCACTTTCGCCCATCACGTCGGCCATGGTCAGCTTGACGTTGAGCAGCTCGTAGGTTTTCTGGCAGTGCGACAGCGAGATGTCCTTGAAGCGCGTCCACAGCGCCAGGCACTCCGGATCGCCGGCCTGCAGCTTGACCACCAGGCCCCGGGCGCGGGTGGCGAATTCCTCGGACTCGTCGAAGCGTTTCTTCGCGGCGCGGTAGAAGTTTTCCAGGTCCGACAGCGCTTCGCTGGTGATCGGGTTTTCCTGCAGGTAGGCCAGCAGCATGCCGAACTGGGTGCCCCAGTCGCCCACGTGGTTCTGGCGGATCACCGTGTCGCCGAGGAACTCGAGCACGCGGGCGACGCTGTCACCGATGATGGTCGAGCGCAGGTGGCCGACGTGCATCTCTTTGGCCAGGTTGGGCGCCGACAGGTCGACGACCACCTTCTCGGCGGTGCCGGCTTTGCGTACGCCCAGGTGGTCGTCGGCCAGCGCCGCGTCCAGGCGCTGGGCCAGGGCGTCGGTGTTCTGGAAGAAGTTGAGGAACCCGGGACCGGCGATCTCGACCTTGCTGATGTCGGCGCTGGCCGGCAGCGCCGCGATCAGCTTGTCGGCGAGGTCGCGAGGCTTCATGCCCGCAGGCTTGGCCAGCATCATGGCGATGTTGCTGGCGAAGTCGCCATGGGTCTTGTCGCGGGCGTTCTCCACCTGAATCGATGGCGACAACCCTTCAGGCAGCACACCGTCGGTGACGAGTTGGGCGAGAGCTTGCTGGATCAGCTGGCGAATGGTGTCTTTCATCGGGTTCTCGTTTCGACCGCAAACGCGGCGAGCGCTTCGATGCGCAGGTGGAAAAACTGGACATTATCCGTGCTTGAGCCTTAAGGCTCAAGCACAGCGGCAAGTGATGAGCGGCAAGTGGCAAGCTGCAAGCGGCAAGAGGTTGTGCGGTGACTGCGCGGGCCCGAACCTGTCGCGTGCAGCTTGCAGCTTGCAGCTTGCAGCTTGCAGCTTGCAGCTTGCAGCTTGCAGCTCAATAAAGGTCGACGGGGTCGACGTCGAGCGACCAGCGTACTTGGCGGCCCGAGGGCAGTTGCTCGACTATCAGCAGCCAGGCGGCGATCAGCCGGTGCAATGGGGCGCGGGCGCTGGCCTGGATCAGCAACTGGGCGCGGAAGCGGCCAGCGCGGCGCTCCATGGGGGCGGGCACCGGGCCCAGCAGCTCGATGCCTGGCAGCGTCATCTCGGTCTGCAGGCGTTCGGCGGCGGCGCAGGCTTCGTCGAGGAAGGCTTCGGCCTGGCCCGGCTTGTGCGCTTCGGCGCGCAGCAGCGCCAAGTGCGAAAACGGCGGCAGGCCGGCGGCGCGGCGTTCGCTCAAGGCCTGTTCGGCGAAGGCGAAATAGCCTTGCTCGGTGAGCTGTACCAGTAGCGGGTGCTCGGCCAGATGGGTCTGCACGATCACCTTGCCCGGTTCCTCGGCGCGACCGGCGCGGCCAGCCACCTGCACGATCAACTGCGCCATGCGCTCGCTGGCGCGGAAGTCGCCGGAGAACAGGCCACCGTCGGCATCGAGAATCGCCACCAGCGTCACCCGGGGGAAATGGTGGCCTTTGGCGAGCATCTGGGTGCCGACCAGGATGCTCGGCTGGCCGCGCTGGATGGTGCTGAACAACTGCTGCATGGCGTCCTTGCGCGAGGTGCTGTCGCGGTCCACGCGCAGCACCGGGTAGTCGGGGAACAGCGTTTTCAGGCGCTCTTCGGCACGCTCGGTGCCGGCGCCGACCGGCCGCAGGTCGACATGCGCGCACTGGGGGCATTGCAGCGGCAGACGCTCATCGTAGCCGCAGTGATGGCAGCGCAGCACGCCGGAGCGCTGGTGCACGGTCATGCGCGCATCGCAGCGCGGGCACTCCGACAGCCAGCCGCAGTCGTGGCACAGCAAGGTCGGGGCGAAGCCGCGGCGGTTGAGGAACACCAGCACCTGCTGGCCGGCCGCCAGGGTCTGGCCGATGGCCTGTTGCAAGGGCCCGCTGATGCCGCTGTCCAACGGCAGGCTGCGCACATCCAGACGCATGAAGCGCGGCGGCTTGGCACCGCCGGCGCGCTGGTTCATACGCAACAGGCCGTAGCGGCCGGTGTGGGCGTTGTGCAAGCTTTCCAGCGAGGGCGTGGCCGAGCCCAGCAGAATGGGAATGTTGTCCTGATGCGCGCGCACCACTGCCAGGTCGCGGGCGTGATAGCGCAGGCCTTCCTGCTGTTTGTAGGAGCCGTCGTGCTCTTCGTCGATGATGATCAGGCCGGGTCGCTTCATGGGCGTGAACAGCGCCGAGCGGGTGCCGATGATGATGTCGGCCTCGCCGTCGCGGGCCGCCAGCCACGCGTCCAGGCGCTCGCGATCGTTGACCGCCGAGTGCAGCAGCGCGATGCGCGCGTTGAAGCGTTGCTCGAAGCGCGCCAGGGTCTGCGGGCCGAGATTGATCTCGGGAATCAGGATCAGGGCCTGCTTGCCGGCCTCCAGGGTTTCGCGGATCAGTTGCAGGTAGACCTCGGTCTTGCCACTGCCGGTGACCCCGGCGAGCAGGAAGGCATGGTAGCTGCCAAAGCCCGAACGCACGGCCTCGAACGCCGCCCGCTGTTCATCGTTGAGTGGCAGCTCCGGCTGCGCCAGCCAATGCTCGTGGCGCGGCGGCGGCAGATGGCGGCGCACCTCGACCTGCACCAGCTCCTTGGCCAGCAGCAGGTCGAGGCTGTCCTTGTTCAGTGCCAGCTTGCTCAGCAGGCTGTGGGCCACGCCATGGGGATGCTGGGCGAGGGTCTGCAGGGCCTCTTTCTGGCGCGGGGCGCGGGCGATGCGCGGGTCGTCGAGTCGCGCGCCCGGCGCGACGTGCCAAAAGCGCTCCTGCCGGGCTTCGGCCGCCTCGCCCTGGCGCAGCAGCACCGGCAGTGCCCAACTGAGGGTGTCGCCCAGACTGTGCTGATAATAGTGGGCGGTCCACAGGCACAGCTTGAACAGCTCAGGCGGCAGCGGCGACACCGGATCGAGCAGCTCGCTGGCCGGCTTGAGCTTGTCGGCGGGCACTTCGCTCTGCGCGCAGACTTCCACCAGCACGCCGATCATCTCGCGGCGTCCGAACGGCACGCGGATGCGCATGCCCGGGGTCAGTGTCTGGCGGGCCATGGCGGCCGGCGCCCGATAGTCGAACAGGCGACGCAAGGGCGAGGGCAGGGCAAGGCGCAGGATGACGTCGGGCACGCGGGAGGTCTTCGTGGGAAGGGGATGAGTCGGCGAGCCTAGCAGACGACAGCCGGTGCAAGCGACCACTTGCGCTGCCTCCGGGCTCTGGTATTATTTGCCGCCTAATTACGTGCGGTATTCAACAATAGGTGTTGGGTGGCGGCACGCAGCTCGAGGAAGTGACCATGAAAGCCGATATTCATCCGAACTACGAAGTAGTTGCAGTCACCTGCAGCTGCGGCAGCAAATTCGAAACCCGTTCGACCCTGGCCAAGCCGCTGGCGATCGACGTCTGCTCCCAGTGCCACCCGTTCTACACTGGCAAGCAGAAAGTCCTGGACACCGGTGGTCGCGTACAGAAGTTCGCCGACCGCTTCGGTATGTTCGGTACCAAGAAGTAATCATGCACCTGGCGAGGCCTCTGGCTTCGCGATGCTGCAAAAGAAGGCGCCCCTTGCGGGCGCCTTTTTTGTATCTGCCGTTTGGCAGGTAAGGCGGGGGTGAGGTGCAGGGTGTGCGAGCATGAGGAGAAGGTGGTCAGAGAAAATAGTTGTAGACACTATGTGCGTGGATTGTACACACTCGATTTCGCCAGCCCCGTCAGGTGTAGCGTAAAGTCGTAGGCCACCGGCCTTGACAGGTGTGACCGGGCAGTCTTGTCGCTCCCGGACTCTTTGCGTATCCTCGGCGGTCCGTCAGAACAGTAAACAAGCGGAATGCCCACCATGTCAGATTTGAAAACCGCCGCTCTCGAATACCACGCTCAACCTCGTCCGGGGAAACTGAGCGTGGAACTTTCCAAGCCAACCGCCACCGCCCGCGACCTCGCCCTGGCCTACAGCCCAGGCGTTGCCGAGCCGGTCCGCGAAATTGGCCGTGATCCAGAGCTGGCCTACAAATACACCGGCAAGGGCAACCTGGTCGCGGTGATTTCCGACGGCACCGCCATCCTGGGCCTGGGCGACCTTGGCCCGCTGGCCTCCAAGCCGGTCATGGAAGGCAAGGGCGTTCTGTTCAAGCGTTTCGCGGGCATCGACGTGTTCGACATCGAAGTTGAATCGGAAAGCCCACAGGCCTTCATCGACACCGTTCGCCGCATCTCCATCACCTTCGGCGGCATCAACCTCGAAGACATCAAGGCGCCTGAGTGCTTCGAGATCGAGCGCACGCTGATCGAGCAGTGCGACATTCCGGTCTTCCACGACGACCAGCATGGCACCGCCATCGTGACCGCTGCGGGCATGATCAACGCCCTGGAAATCGCAGGTAAAACCCTGGAGGACGCGAAGATCGTCTGCCTGGGCGCCGGCGCTGCGGCCATCTCCTGCATGAAGCTGCTGGTCAGCATGGGTGCCAAGGTCGAGAACATCTTCATGATCGACCGCAACGGCGTGATCCATGCCGGTCGCGACGACCTGAACCAGTACAAGGCCCAGTTCGCCCACGCCACCGACAAGCGCACCCTGGCCGATGCCCTGGACGGTGCTGACGTGTTCGTGGGTCTGTCCGGCCCGAACCTGCTGAGCGCCGACGGCCTGAAGTCGATGGCGGCCAACCCGATCGTGTTCGCCTGCTCGAACCCGGATCCGGAAATCGCCCCTGAGCTGGCGCACGCCACCCGCAATGACGTGATCATGGCCACCGGTCGTTCTGACTACCCGAACCAGGTCAACAACGTGCTGGGCTTCCCGTTCATCTTCCGTGGCGCCCTGGACGTGCGCGCCAAGCGCATCAACGAAGAGATGAAGATCGCTGCCGCCGTCGCCCTGAAGGATCTGGCCAAGCTGCCTGTGCCGAAGGAAGTGTGCGAAGCCTACGGCGTCGAGGGCCTGGAGTTCGGCCGTGAGTACATCATTCCGAAGCCGCTGGACGCGCGCTTGATCACCGTCGTTTCCGACGCGGTGGCCAAGGCAGCCATCGAGTCGGGTGTGGCCACCCTGCCGTATCCGAAGCACTACCCGCTCAAGAGCGTGGATGACGTGTTCAACGGCTGATCGGCCGCCGCGTCATTGAAAAGCCCCGGCGCGTGAGCGTCGGGGCTTTTTTGTGGGCGTCCTGCAGAAGCGGCGCTGCGCCGCCTCGACAGAAGATGAGCGGCGCTTAGAACAGGTCCATCGGCGCCGATTCATCGGCCGGGAGCGGGCTGCCCGGTGCTACGCCATTGCCCAGTTCGTCACCTGAAGGTGGCGAGTCTTCAGCCTTGAACAGCTCGAAGTAGGCATTCGGCGTGCTTGGCGTCGCCGCACGGCCGCTCACCGGATCGACCCTCAGGCTGAGAATGCCCTCGGGCTCGGCTGGCGGATGCTCGGGCTTGCCCTTGAGCGCCGGGCCCATGAAGTCCATCCAGATCGGCAGCGCGACGGTGCCCCCATACTCGCGACGACCCAAGGTCTCCGGCTGATCGAAGCCGACCCAGACGGTGGTCATGTAGTCGGCGTTGTAACCGGAGAACCAGGCATCCTTGGATTCGTTGGTGGTACCGGTCTTGCCCGCCAGGTCGCTGCGGCCCAGGGCCAAGGCGCGTCGGCCAGTGCCGCGCTTGATCACGTCCTGCAGCATGCTGGTGAGGATATAGGTGGTACGACCGTCGATGATCCGCTCGGCCACCACCGGCGTCAGTGGCGGCGGGGCGATCTGGCCCAGCGCCGACGGCGCGGTACCCGGCTGCGCGAGAGTAGTGATCGGCGCTTCCGGTGCAGCGATGCCGGCCTGATCCTGCTGGCCTTGCGGTACCCGCGCCGGATTGGCGGTGAACAGGGTCTCGCCGCTACGGCTCTCGATACGCTCGATCAGGTACGGGTTGATCTTGTAGCCGCCGTTGGCGAAGGTGCTCCAGCCGGTGGCGATCTCCATCGGCGTGAGCGTTGCGGTGCCCAAGGCCAGCGACAGGTTGCGCGGCAGGTCCTGCTTGTTGAAACCGAACTTGGCGATGTAGTCGATGGTGCGATCGACGCCCATGGCTTGCAGCAGGCGGATCGACACCAGGTTGCGCGACTTGTACAGCGCCTCGCGCATGCGGATCGGGCCGAGGAAGGTGTTGGTGTCGTTCTTCGGACGCCAGACTTTGTCGATGGACTCGTCGACGAACACGATCGGTGCGTCGTTCACCAGGCTGGCGGCGGTGTAGCCGTTGTCCAGCGCAGCGCTGTAGACGAACGGCTTGAAGCTCGAACCCGGCTGGCGCTTGGCTTGCATGGCGCGGTTGTAGTTGCTCTGCTCGAACGAGAAGCCGCCGACCAGCGCTTGGATCGCGCCGTCGGTCGGGTTCAGTGTCACCAGCGCACTCTGCGCCCCCGGCACCTGGCTGAACTTGAGCGTGCCGTCGTCCAGGCGCTGCACACGGATCAGGTCGCCGACCTGCGCCACGTCTGCCGGCGACTGCGGCGAGCGGCCCTGGGCGTTGCTGTTGATGAACGGCCGGGCCCACTTCATGGTGTCCCAGGCCACGTCTTCTTCCTGTCCGGCACGGGTCAGTACCTTCAGGCCAGTCTTGTCGACCTGGGTGACGATGGCCGGTTCCAGCCCGCCGAGGGTGCGCTGTTTGGTCAGGTCCTGCTGCCAGGCGTTGCGCGTCTTGCCCGGATAGCGCGCTTCGGGGCCACGGTAGCCGTGGCGCTCGTCGTAAGCGGTCAGGCCATTGAGCACCGCCTTGTTGGCGATCTCCTGGGTATCGCTGGGGACCGTGGTGGTGACGCGATAGCCTTCGGTGTAGGCCTCGCTGCCGTATCGGCCAACCATTTCGGCCCGCGCCATTTCGGCGACGAACGGCGCATTCACCTCCGGCGCCGGCACGTGATAGCTGGCGTTCAGCGGCTCGGCGAGCGCGGCCTGATAGCTCGCCTGGTCGATCTTGCCGAGCTTGTACATGCGCCCCAGGATCCAGTCGCGGCGCTCTTTGGCGCGTACCGGGTTGGCCAGCGGGTTGAAACGCGACGGCGCCTTGGGCAGGCCGGCGATCATCGCCATTTGCGCCAGGCTGACGTCACGGATCGACTTGCCGTAATACACCTGCGCTGCCGCATCGATGCCATAGGCACGATTGCCCAGGTAGATCTTGTTCACGTACAGCTCGAGGATTTCGTCCTTGGTCAGCTCGCGTTCGATCTGCAGGGCCAGGAGGATTTCGTTGGTCTTGCGCGAGAAGCTGCGTTCACTGGTGAGGAAGAAATTCTTGGCCACCTGCATGGTGATGGTGCTGCCGCCAGTCTGAATATGACCGGATTTCACCAATTGGGTCGCAGCGCGCATCAGGCTGCTTGGATCGACGCCGTAATGGTTGAGGAAATTGTCGTCTTCGGCTGACAGAAGTGCCTGGATGAACTGCGGGGGAATTTCCGCGAATCTAATGGGAGAGCGCCGCATCTCGCCAAACTCGGCAATCAGCTTGCCGTCGCTGCTGTACACCCTCAGCGGTATCTGCAACTGGATGCTTCTGAGCGAGTCGACCGACGGCAGGCTGGGACTAAGATACAGAAACGCCCCGCTCAGACCGAGTACGAGCGCGCAGATGACGGCGACGAAAGACCACCAGAAGAACTTCAGCAGGCGAATCAAGGCTTTGGGGTGTCCAGGTTGATAAATGGAGTGCACGCAGGCCCGGCGGACGGGCAAAAACGCTGGGCATTATAAGCATTTCGCCCTTCCGGGTCATCGACCGGCCGGGGCAGGCGACGATGGGTTCGACCGGCAATGGGATGCCGGTCATCAAAAAGGGAATAGCGATGCTTGGACGCTTTGGCAGGGATGACGGTTCAGTGTTGGGTGTGCAAATTACGTCCGATTCGGTGCGAATGCTGCAGTTGAGCGGCGCCCGAGGGCGACGCAGGGTGAGTTCCTGGGTTCATCAGGTGGTGGCACCTGTAACTCGGTTGGACGCTGATGGCGAGTCGCTAGCACAGGCGCTGCGCGAGGCTGCTCGCCGTTGCGGCCGGGCCAGGAGAGTCGCCCTGGCCATGCCGGGGTCTCAGGTGATCTGCAAGGTGGTGCAGTTGCCGTCGGCCGTTCCTGAGGCTGAACGCGAGGCGCGGCTGCTGGCCGATGCCGAGCATCTGTTCCCTTTTCCTTTGGATGATCTGGCCATGGACTTCCAGGTGCTTGGCCCGACGGCGCAGGCTTCCCAGTCGCTCGACGTGCTCATAGGCGCGGCGCGCCAGAGCCTTGTCGAAACGCTGCTGCAGCCGTTCGAGGACGCGGGGCTTGAGGTCGTCGCCGTGGAGGTGGATAGCGTCGCGCTGGCTCGGTTGCAGCCGGGCGCGGATCGCCAGCCTTTGCTGCTGCTGGAGGCGGACGGGCTGGCATTGCATACCTGGGGTGATGCCCCGCTGGGGGTGCGTGTAGAGCAGCGTTTCGACAATGGCTGTACGCAGGCGGCTTACCTGCAGCGGATCGAGGATCTGCTTGCGAGCGCTGCGCTTGGGAAAAACGCCGCGGGATTGATGGTCGGCGGTGCGGCGGCCACGTCGAACTGGCTACAGGTGCTGGAGCAGCATCTAGGTCGCGTTTGCCAACCAATTTGCTCCGCCTACGTGCGCAAGGATATGCCTGCTGCGGACCACGGCGCGATGGCCCTGCCCCTGGCACTGGCGTTGGGAGTGGACGCATGAGCCTGCGCTTGAATCTGTTGCCCTGGCGCGAACGCCAGCGGTTGGCCGCGCTGCGCAGGTTCCGCTGTGTGTTCCTGGGCAGTCTGTTCACGGCCTTCGTGGCGGTGATGCTGGTGGATCGCCTAGCTCATCAGCGTCTTGAGCGGCAGGCGCAAGCCGGTGTGCTGCGCCAAGCCGAACTCCAGGTGCTGGACGAGCGGGTGCAGCAGGTGCAGCGCCTGCATGCCGCGCGCGAGGATATGCGCGGACAGGTCCAGGCGCTCGCTGGACTGCGCGCGGGGCAGGCCCAGATGCCGCAGTTGCTCGCTGAGGTGGAGGCGGCGATGTCCCAAGGCATGCAATTGACCCGTCTCGATCTTCAAGACGGGCGCCTGCAGGTCAACGGCCTGGCGCTGTCTTCAGCCGTGCTGGCTCAGTTCATGCGCGACTTGCAGCGATCACCGGTCGTTCACGACCTTGAGCTCAAGCAAGTCGTTGGGCGTGCTGCAGGGGACGCATTCCTGTTGATCGCTCGCGTTTCGCCATCTTGATCATGCGCTGGTCAGTGCTCTCACGCTGGCAGGACGATGCTGCGCGTTCGCCAGTGTCCCGCGCGGCCACTGTGGGGCTTGGGGTGCTGTTGGTGCTGGCCGGCGGCTACTGGCTGCGTGTCCATGACACGCGCGCTGCTTATCGCCAGGGCTCGTTGCTCGAAGCGCAGCAGATGCAGGCACTGCAAGCGCGACAGTCCCTGGCAGAGGGGCTGGTCCCGGCCGAAGCGGCGTTGATTCAGGAGCAGCACACACTGCAGGAGGCGCGCTGGCGCTTGTCGGGTGGAGCGAGCATGAGCGACTTGCTCGATCAACTGGCGCTGACGGGGCGCTCCCACGGCCTGCTGTTCGAGCAACTCGATATCGGGCAAGAGGTCCAGGCTGTCGGGTACCGCCAGATTCCGCTGCAGATGCAGGTCAGCGGCAGCTATGCCGGGTTGCGCGCCTGGCTTGACGAATGGCTGCAGCAGGTGCGGTTGCTGCAAGTGGTGCGTGCGCAACTGGAGCCTGCAACAGGACGGCCCGGGCTGCTGCATCTGCACCTGCAAGTGCACGCGTTGGAGGCCGGCGAGGAGTTGCCGGCGCCGGCCTCGCTTGCCGATGAGCCGGCACGGCAGCGCGTCACAGCGCCGCTGCTTGACCCGTTCGCCCCATGGTCTACACGGCGCAGGGCGCAAGAAGGCTTGATCGGGGTGCCGCTGGAGCAGTTGGAGATGGTCGGCAGCCTGTCGCGCGCGGGTAGCACGCACGCCTTGGTGCGCTGGGCCGGGCGGGTGTATCGGGTGGCTGAGGGGGATCACCTGGGGCGTGAAGAGGGCGAGGTGGTCAAGGTCGATCCGGATCAAGTCGAAATCAGGGAACGGTTGTTCAACGATGCAGCATGGCAGGAGCGCTCCAGCTATCTGACGTTGAGCCGTGGCAGCAGTGCAGGGAGCACGGATGATTGGACAAAACGCGGTGATCGGTCTGTGGGCGCTCTTGGCGTCGATGCAGGCACTGGCGACGACGGCCTACAAAGGTGAGCCGCTGTCGCTGAACTTCCAGGATGTGGAGGTGCGAGCGGTGCTGCAGGTGCTGGCCGACTATGCAGGGGTCAATCTGGTGGCCAGCGACACGGTCCAGGGCAACGTCACGCTGCGCTTGCAGGACGTACCCTGGGACCAGGCGCTGGACCTGGTGCTGCGCAGTCGCGGATTGGCCAGGCGCGAGCAGGGTAATGTACTGCTGATCGCCCCTGCCGCCGAGCTTGCCGAGCAAACGCGCGAGACGCAGGCTGACCGCCTGCTGGAGGCGCGGTCGCAGCCGCTGCAGCGCGCACTGCTGCCCGTTCACCATGCCGATGCGTCCGCGCTGGCACCGCTGTTGCTGGCCAGCCTGGCCCTCGATGACCCGGCGGATGCGCGCGCCACGCTGAGCGTGGATCCACGCACCAACACCCTCGTCGCCGTCCAGTCCGCCGGGCGGCTGGCCGAACTGCGGCAGTTGATCGCGCAGTTGGACGTGCCGGTGCGTCAGGTGATGATCGAGGCGCGCATCGTCGAGGCCAACGTCGACTACGAGAAGGTGCTTGGCGTACGCTGGGGCGCCAAACATGGCGGTTCGCCGGGACGCTCGGGCAGCGAACTGTTCGTCGATCTCGGCGCCTCGCCCGCCACGTCCGGCATCGGTCTAGGCTTGGTGGGCAGCAATGCGCTGCTCGACTTGCAGCTCAGCGCCATGGAAAAGAGCGGGAATGGCGAGATCATCTCGCAGCCCAAGGTGGTCACGGCCGACAAGGAAACCGCACGCATCCTCAAGGGCACCGAGGTGCCGTACCAGCAGTCGAGCAAGAGTGGCGCCACCTCGGTGTCGTTCCGCGAGGCCTCGCTTTCATTGGAGGTCACCCCGCAAATCACCCCTGACGGCAAAGTCATCATGGCGGTGCGCGTGACCAAGGACGAGCCCGACTACGCCAATGCCCTCAACGACGTGCCGCCGATTCGCAAGAACGAGGTCAACGCCAAGGTACGCGTGGCCGACGGTCAGACCATTGTGATTGGTGGCGTGTATTCGACGTCGAACAGCAATGTGGTCGACAAGGTGCCATTTCTTGGCGATCTGCCGTATGTTGGACGGCTGTTTCGACGCGATGCATTACAAGAGAAAAAATCCGAGCTGCTGGTCTTCCTGACTCCGCGTATCATGAATGACCAGGCGATTGCTGTGAGTCGTTGATTCTGTGCGAAATTTGATACTTGTAGGGCCCATGGGTGCCGGAAAGAGCACCATCGGGCGCCTGTTGGCCAAAGAGCTGCGTCTGCTGTTCAAGGATTCCGACAAGGAAATCGAACTGCGCACCGGCGCCAACATCCCGTGGATCTTCGACAGGGAAGGCGAGCCGGGCTTTCGCGATCGCGAGCAGGCGATGATCGCCGAGTTGTGCGAACTCGACGGCGTGGTGGTCGCCACAGGCGGTGGCGCGGTGATGCGCGAGGCCAACCGTCGTGCCCTGCACCAAGGCGGCCGGGTCATCTACCTGCACGCCTCGGTCGAGCAGCAGGTGGGCCGTACCGCCCGTGATCGCAATCGCCCGCTGCTGCGCACGGCCAATCCTGAAGCCACGCTGCGCTCGCTGCTGGAGATGCGCGACCCGCTCTACCGCGAGATCGCCGACCTGGTGGTGGAAACCGACGAACGGCCACCGCGCATGGTGGTGATCGACATTCTCGAGCGCCTGCAGCAGTTGCCGCCCCGCTGAGCCGGGACTATTCTCGGCGACCAACGCCGGGTCGAGGTTGAACGTACGCGCAGGCCGCTCAGCCAAGGCCGCGCCCAAGCACATTGTGGGGATACATGCAGACACTGAAGGTCGATCTGGGCGAGCGCAGCTACCCGATCTACATTGGCGAGGGCCTGTTGGACCAGCCCGAGCTGCTGGCACCGCATATTGCCGGACGGCAGGTCGCCATCGTCTCCAACGAAACCGTCGCGCCGCTGTATCTCGAGCGCCTGAGCAAGACCCTTGGGGCTTGGTCGGTGCTGCCGGTGATACTGCCCGACGGCGAGGCCCACAAGAACTGGGAAACCCTGCAGTTAATCTTCGACGCCCTGCTCACCGCCCGGCATGATCGGCGCACCACGGTGGTGGCGCTCGGCGGCGGAGTGATCGGTGACATGGCCGGCTTCGCTGCAGCCTGTTATCAGCGCGGCGTCGATTTCATCCAGGTGCCGACTACGCTGCTGTCCCAGGTGGACTCTTCGGTGGGTGGCAAGACCGGCATCAACCATCCGCTGGGCAAGAACATGGTCGGTGCGTTCTACCAGCCCAATGCAGTGCTCATCGACACCACCAGCCTGCGCACCTTGCCGGCCCGCGAGCTGTCGGCCGGGCTTGCCGAGGTCATCAAGTACGGTCTGATCTGCGACGAGCCGTTCCTCGGCTGGCTGGAAGACAACATGGTCGCGCTGCGCCAACTCGACTCGACAGCCCTCACCGAAGCCATTCGCCGCTCCTGCGCGGCCAAGGCGGCGGTCGTCGGTGCCGACGAACGCGAATCGGGCGTGCGTGCCACCCTGAACCTCGGCCACACCTTCGGCCACGCCATCGAAACCCACATGGGTTACGGGGTATGGTTGCATGGCGAGGCCGTCGCTGCCGGGACCGTGATGGCCCTGGAGATGTCCATGCGCCTGGGCTGGATCGACCAGACGGCGCGTGATCGCGGAATTCGCCTGATGCAGGATGCAGGCCTGCCGGTGGTGCCTCCAGAGGAAATGACCCCGGCGCATTTCATGGAACATATGGCGGTCGACAAGAAGGTGCTCGACGGACGCCTGCGCCTGGTGCTGTTGCGCCAGTTGGGCGAAGCCGTGATCACCGACGACTATCCGAAAGAGATCCTTCAGGCCACGTTGGCGGCGGACTACCGCGCAATCGTGGCCCAGCGTGAGGTTGTGACAGGGCAATGACCAGTTTGCATGCCGATGAGGCGTTTCTCGACCACTACCAGTTGAGCCACGATCCGTTCGCGCCGCGTGTGCCCGGCTTCAAGTTCTTTCCTGCCCAGCGCAAGCCGGTGCTGGGTCAGTTGCATCATCTGGCACGCTACAGCCACCTGATGCTGGTGGTGACCGGTCCCCATGGCAGCGGCAAGACCTTGCTGCGCCAGGCACTGGTCGCCAGCACCAACAAGCAGTCGGTGCAGAGCGTGGTGGTATCGGCGCGCGGCGCCAGCGATGCCGCCGGTGTGCTCGGCCAAGTGGCCCAGGCGCTGGGCGTCGCGCAGCCGCAGGTACAGGCCATTCTTTCCCAGGTCGTGCAGTTGGCGCTGACCGGGCAAGAGGTGTATCTGCTGGTAGACGATGCGGAACAACTCGAAGAGTCAGCACTCCAAGCGTTGCTGGAACTGGCGGCCGGCGTTGCGGAAGGACGCCCGCATGTATTCCTGTTCGGCGAGCCTTCGCTGATTGCCGGGTTGGACGAGCTCAGTGCCGAGGAAGAACGCTTCCACATCATCGAGCTCGCCCCCTACAGCGAAGAGGAAACCCGCGAGTACCTGGAGCAACGCCTTGAAGGTGCTGGCCGGGGGCTGGACCTGTTCAGCGCCGAGCAGATCGCCGATATCCACGAAAACTCCGACGGTTGGCCGGGCAACATCAATCAGGTGGCCCGCGATACCTTGATCGAAGCCATGATCGCCACTCGCAGTACCGAGAAGCGACCATCCATGGGGTTCAAAATGCCTAAGAAACACGTGCTCGCACTGTCTGCTGTGGTTGTGGTCGCCGTTGCGGCGGCGGTCCTGATGCCCAAGAAAAGCGACAAGGCGCCAGCCGAGGCGCCTGCCGCCCAAGCTCAGTTGCCACTGGGTCAGGGCCAGTCGGGCAATGGCGGTCCGACGGTGGAGTTCTCCGGTTCGTCGCAACCGATGCCGCTGCCGCTGGTCGGTCAGTCGCAGCCGGTGATGCGTGAGCCGCTGGCCCAGGCGGCCGGTATGGGGGATGGTGAGGAGGGGGGGCCAGCGGGCAACACCGCACTGCAGCCGTCCGCGCCTTCGGCCGCGGTGCCGCCGACCGTCACCACCACTGCACCGCCACAAGGTGTCGCTGCAGGTCCGGCGCCGACGCCGGCCCAGCCGGTTGTCAGCGCACCGAGCCAGCCGGCTGCCGCCGCGCAGAAACCGGCTGCCACGCAGCCGGCGAAAACCGCCACCCCTGCCAGCAAGCCGGCTGCGGCGCCGACCCAGGTCGCCACGGCGAAGCCGGCGGCCAAAGCGGTCGAGAAGTCGACCGGCGGTGCGGGTAACAGCAGTTGGTACAGCGGCCAGAAGGCCGGCAACTACGTGGTCCAGGTATTCGGCACCAGCAATGAGTCGGCGGCCCAGTCGTTCGTCCGCGAGCAGGGCGGCGAGTACCGCTACTTCAAGAAAAACCTGCAGGGCAAACCCCTCTACGTGGTTACCTACGGCAATTTCGCCAGCCGCGACGCGGCAGCGGCTGCAATCAAGAACTTGCCAGCGAAGGTCCAGGCTGGTAAACCTTGGCCTCGTACCGTCGGCAGCGTTCAACAAGAGCTGGCCACGGCCCGCTGATCCTTCCGGGCGGCACCACCCCGCCGCCCAGTTGCTGAGCGAATCCCGGAATCTCGATAGCCTGCTGTGCACGAGCGCGGCAGGCTTTCGTGTCCCAGACTGCCGGCCACAAGCCTGATTGCAGTCACCGCTGAAACGCTTCAGACTCAAGTCCACCCGCCTACACGGTGAGTGACGCAAAAACATTCAAAATTGCGACATAAACTTTCAACGATTCGTCGTTATTGTTTGTGGGCGGCTTCGTCGCTGTGCAACAATGGTTTCCCATTGCCCCCGCAAAAAAGCTGGCATTCGATCGGCGTGGATGGTAAGTGGTTGTACTAAAAAGAGATTTGCCTTGGTTGAGAGGCGAACCTGGTGAGAATGTGTCTATGAAAACAGGTCTGTACCATCCCGAAGAATTCAAGGACAACTGTGGTTTTGGCCTGATCGCCCATATGACGGGCGAGCCGAGCCACCACCTCCTGCAAACTGCCGTCGAGGCCCTGACCTGCATGACCCACCGCGGTGGGATCAACGCAGACGGCAAGACCGGTGACGGTTGTGGCCTGCTGATGCAGAAGCCCGATCAGTTCCTGCGCGCCGTGGCCCGGGAACACTTCGCCGTCGAGCTGCCCAAGCAGTACGCGGTCGGCATGGTGTTCTTCAATCAGGACCCGGTGAAAGCCGAGGCCGCGCGGGCCAACATGAACCGCGAGATCACCCAGGCTGGCCTGCAACTGATCGGTTGGCGCAAGGTGCCGATCGATACCCGCGTGCTCGGTCGCCTGGCCCTGGAGCGCCTGCCGCAGATCGAGCAGGTGTTCATCGGCGGCGAAGGCCTGACCGACCAGGAAATGGCCATCAAGCTGTTCAGTGCCCGTCGCCGCTCGTCCGTGGCCAATGCCCACGACGCCGACCACTACATCTGCAGCTTCTCGCACAAGACCATCATCTACAAAGGTCTGATGATGCCGGCGGACCTCACCGCCTTCTATCCAGACCTCGGCGACGAGCGCCTGAAGACCGCGATCTGCGTGTTCCACCAGCGTTTCTCCACCAACACCTTGCCCAAGTGGCCGCTGGCGCAGCCGTTCCGCTTCCTCGCCCACAACGGCGAAATCAACACCATCACCGGCAACCGCAACTGGGCCATGGCCCGGCGCACCAAGTTCGCCAACGACCTGATCCCGGACCTGGAAGAGCTCGGCCCGCTGGTCAACCGGGTCGGCTCCGACTCCTCGAGCATGGACAACATGCTCGAGCTGATGGTTACCGGTGGTATCGACCTGTTCCGCGGTGTGCGCATGCTGGTGCCGCCGGCCTGGCAGAACGTCGAAACCATGGACGCCGACCTGCGCGCCTTCTACGAATACAACTCCATGCACATGGAGCCGTGGGACGGTCCGGCCGGCATCGTCATGACCGAAGGCCGCCACGCGGTGTGCCTGCTCGACCGCAATGGCCTGCGCCCGGCGCGCTGGGTGACCACCCGCAACGGCTACATCACCCTGGCCTCGGAAATCGGCGTGTGGAACTACCAGCCGGAGGACGTCATCGCCAAAGGTCGTGTCGGCCCGGGGCAGATCTTCGCCGTGGACACCGAGACCGGCCAGATCCTCGATACCGACGCCATCGACAATCGCCTCAAGTCGCGCCATCCCTACAAGCGCTGGCTGCGTCAGCACGCCACCCGTATCCAGGCGACCCTGAGCGACGACCAGGGCGTGGCCAGCTACGACGCCGACCAGCTCAAGCAGTACATGAAGATGTTCCAGGTCACCTTCGAGGAGCGTGACCAGGTGCTGCGTCCGCTCGGCGAGCAGGGCCAGGAAGCGGTCGGCTCGATGGGCGACGACACGCCGATGGCCGTGCTCTCCCAGCGCGTCCGCTCGCCGTACGACTTCTTCCGCCAGCAGTTCGCCCAGGTGACCAACCCGCCGATCGATCCGCTGCGCGAAGCGATCGTGATGTCCCTGGAAATCTGCCTGGGTGCCGAGCGCAACATCTTCCAGGAATCCCCCGAGCACGCGTCGCGGGTGATCCTCAGCTCGCCGGTGATCTCGCCAGCCAAGTGGCGCTCGCTGATGAACCTGGAGCGCGAGGGCTTCGACCGTCAGTTGATCGACCTCAACTACGAGCAGGGCCTGGGCTTGGAAGCGGCCATTCGCAACATCGCCGACCAGGCCGAAGAAGCGGTGCGCAGCGGCAAGACGCAACTGGTGCTGAGCGACCGTTTCATCGCCCCAGGCAAGTTGCCCGTGCATGCTTCGCTGGCTGTCGGGGCGGTTCACCACCGCCTGACCGAACAAGGCCTGCGCTGCGACAGCAACATCCTGGTGGAGACCGCCACCGCCCGTGACCCGCACCACTTCGCCGTGCTGCTGGGCTTCGGTGCCTCGGCCGTCTACCCGTACCTGGCGTACGAAGTGCTGGCCGACCTGATTCGTACCGGCGAAGTGCTGGGCGATCTGGACGAAGTGTTCAAGTACTACCGCAAGGGCATTTCCAAAGGCCTGCTGAAGATCCTCTCGAAGATGGGCATCTCCACCGTCGCCTCGTACCGTGGCGCCCAGTTGTTCGAAGCCGTGGGGCTGTCGGACGAGGTGGTCGGCCTGAGCTTCAAGGGCGTGTCCAGCCGCATCAAAGGTGCGCGCTTCGAGGATTTGGAGAGCGACCAGAAGCTGCTGGCGGCCGAAGCCTGGAGCGCGCGCAAGCCGATCCAGCAAGGTGGCCTGCTCAAGTTCGTGCATGGCGGCGAGTACCACGCCTACAACCCGGACGTGGTCAACACCCTGCAGGCCGCCGTGCAGCAAGGCGATTACAGCAAGTTCAAGGAGTACACCGCGCTGGTCGACCAGCGTCCGGTGTCGATGCTGCGTGACCTGCTCAAGGTCAAGGTGGCCGATCAGGCCCTGGCGCTGGAGCAGGTGGAGCCGGTCGAGGCCATCCTCAAGCGCTTCGACTCCGCCGGCATCTCCCTCGGTGCGCTGTCGCCGGAGGCCCACGAGGCCCTGGCCGAGGCCATGAACCGCCTGGGCGCGCGCTCCAACTCCGGCGAGGGCGGCGAAGATCCGGCCCGCTACGGCACGCTCAAGAGCTCGAAGATCAAGCAGGTGGCCACCGGCCGCTTTGGCGTGACCCCGGAGTACCTGGTCAACGCCGAAGTGCTGCAGATCAAAGTGGCCCAAGGCGCCAAGCCGGGCGAGGGCGGCCAGTTGCCTGGCGGCAAGGTCAACGGCCTGATCGCCAAGCTGCGCTATGCCGTGCCCGGCGTCACCTTGATCTCGCCACCGCCGCACCACGACATCTACTCCATCGAAGACCTCGCGCAGTTGATCTACGACCTCAAGCAGGTCAATCCACAAGCGCTGGTGTCGGTGAAGCTGGTGGCCGAGGCGGGTGTCGGTACCATCGCGGCAGGCGTGGCCAAGGCCTATGCCGACCTGATCACCATTTCCGGCTACGACGGTGGCACCGGCGCCTCGCCGCTGACCTCGATCAAGTACGCGGGCGCACCCTGGGAACTGGGCCTGGCCGAGACCCACCAGACCCTGCGCGGCAACGACCTGCGCGGCAAGGTGCGGGTGCAGACCGACGGTGGCCTGAAAACCGGCCTGGACGTGATCAAGGCCGCCATCCTCGGCGCCGAGAGCTTCGGCTTCGGCACCGCGCCGATGATCGCCCTGGGCTGCAAGTACCTGCGTATCTGTCACCTGAACAACTGCGCCACCGGCGTGGCCACCCAGAACGACAAGCTGCGCAAGGACCACTACATCGGCACCGTCGACATGGTGATCAACTTCTTCACCTTCGTCGCCGAAGAGACCCGCGAGTGGCTGGCCAAGCTGGGCGTGAGCAGCCTCGGCGAGCTGATCGGGCGTACCGACCTGCTCGACGTGCTGCCAGGTGACACCGAGCGCCAACAGCACCTGGACCTCACGCCACTGCTGGGCAGCTCGCACATTCCGGCCGACAAGCCGCAGTTCTGCGAAGTGGACCGCAACCCGCCGTTCGACAAAGGCGAGTTGGCCGAGCGCATGGTCGACATGGCCCTGCCGTCGATCCGTGACCAGGCCGGTGGCGAGTTCGCCCTCGACATCTGCAACTGCGACCGCTCCATCGGCGCGCGCATCTCCGGTGAGATCGCCAAGCTCTACGGCAACCAGGGCATGGCGGCCACGCCGGTCACCTTCCGCTTCAAGGGCACCGCAGGGCAGAGTTTCGGCGTGTGGAACGCCGGTGGCCTGAACATGCACCTGGAAGGCGATGCCAACGACTACGTCGGCAAAGGCATGACCGGTGGCAAGCTGACCATCGTACCGCCGGCGGGCAGTCCGTTCGAAACCCAGCACAGCGCCATCGTCGGCAACACCTGCCTGTACGGCGCCACTGGCGGCAAGCTGTTCGCCGCTGGCACCGCAGGTGAGCGCTTCGCGGTGCGTAACTCCGGCGCCCACGCTGTGGTCGAGGGCACGGGCGATCATTGCTGCGAATACATGACCGGTGGCTTTGTCTGCGTCCTGGGCAAGACCGGTTACAACTTCGGCTCCGGCATGACGGGCGGCTTCGCCTACGTGCTCGACCTGGACAACACTTTCGTCGACAAACTCAACCACGAGCTGGTGGAAATCCAGCGCATCAGTGGTGAGGCGATGGAGGCCTATCGCAGCCATCTGGCGCGTGTCCTGGGCGAATACGTGGACGAGACCGGCAGCGAGTGGGGGCGTGAGCTCTCCGAGAACCTGGACGACTACGTGCGGCGCTTCTGGTTGGTCAAGCCCAAGGCGGCCAACCTCAAGCAACTGCTGTCCAGCACCCGCGCCAACCCGCAGTAAAGCAGCTGCAAGTGGCGAGCTCCCAGCTGCAAGCAGAAGCAGCACGGGGTTCGCCCGGCTTACGTGATCGTCTTGCGGCTTGCAGCTTCTGGCTCGCAGCTGCTGTTGAGAGGTTTTGAAAAATGGCTGAACGTCTGAGCAACGACTTCCAGTTCATCGAAGTGGGCCGCAAGGACCCGAAAAAGAAGCTGCTGCGTCAGCGCAAGAAGGAGTTCGTGGAAATCTACGAGCCCTTCAAGCCGCAGCAGTCCGTGGAGCAGGCACATCGCTGCCTGGGCTGCGGCAACCCGTATTGCGAGTGGAAGTGCCCGGTGCACAACTTCATCCCCAACTGGTTGAAGCTGGTGTCCGAGGGCAACATCCTGGCGGCGGCGGAGCTGTCGCACCAGACCAATACACTGCCGGAAGTCTGCGGCCGGGTCTGCCCGCAGGACCGTCTGTGCGAAGGCGCGTGCACCCTGAACGACGGTTTCGGTGCGGTGACCATCGGCTCGGTGGAGAAGTACATTACCGACACCGCCTTCGCCATGGGCTGGCGTCCGGACATGTCCAAGGTCAAGCCGACCGGCAAGCGCGTCGCCATCATCGGTGCCGGCCCGGCTGGGCTGGGCTGCGCCGATGTGCTGGTGCGTGCTGGCGTCACCCCGGTGGTGTTCGACAAGAACCCGGAAATCGGCGGTTTGCTGACCTTCGGCATTCCCGAGTTCAAGCTGGAAAAGAGCGTATTGAGCAACCGCCGCGAAGTGTTCACCGGCATGGGCATCGAATTCCGCCTGAACACCGAAGTGGGCAAGGACATCACCTTGGAGCAGTTGCTCGCCGATTACGACGCCGTGTTCATGGGCATGGGTACCTACACCTACATGAAGGGCGGTTTCCCCGGCGAGGACCTGCCGGGCGTGCATGACGCGCTGGACTTCCTGATCGCCAACGTCAACCGTAACCTGGGCTTCGAGAAGTCGCCGGAAGACTTCGTCGACATGCAGGGCAAGCAGGTGGTGGTGCTCGGCGGTGGCGACACGGCGATGGACTGCAACCGCACCTCGATCCGCCAGGGCGCCAAGTCGGTGACCTGTGCCTACCGCCGCGACGAGGCCAACATGCCAGGCTCGCGCAAAGAGGTGAAGAACGCCAAGGAAGAAGGCGTGAAGTTCCTCTACAACCGCCAGCCCATCGCCATCGTCGGCGACGGCAAGGTCGAGGGCGTCAAGGTGGTCGAAACCCGCCTGGGCGAGCCGGATGCTCGCGGTCGCCGTAGTCCGGAGCCTATTCCCGGCTCCGAGCAGATCCTGCCGGCCGATTCCGTGGTGATCGCCTTCGGCTTCCGTCCGAGCCCGGCGCCGTGGTTCGAGCAGCATGGCATCCAGATGGACAGCCAGGGCCGCGTGGTGGCCCCGGAGAAGGCCGCCTTCAAGCACCAGACCAGCAACCCGAAGATCTTCGCCGGTGGCGACATGGTGCGCGGTTCGGACTTGGTGGTGACGGCCATCTTCGAAGGCCGCACGGCAGCCGAAGGCATCCTCGACTACCTGCAGGTGTGATCGAGCGCCGGGGTCGCCACTCGACCCCGGCGTTATCCCGCCCGACAATCCTTGACCCACGGCACCCAATAGACAAAAGCCATGGCCGCAGCCGTGCCTTTTGCGCTGGCGTCTGAGAAAATGCCCGCACTTTTTTGCTGGATGCCGACATGACTGCCCTGAAGAACGATCGTTTCCTGCGTGCATTGCTCAAGCAGCCTGTAGACGTCACCCCGGTGTGGATGATGCGCCAGGCCGGCCGCTACCTGCCGGAGTACCGCGCCAGCCGTGCCAACGCCGGCGACTTCATGAGCCTGTGCAAGAACCCGCAGTTCGCCTGCGAGGTGACGCTCCAGCCGCTGGACCGCTACCCGCTCGACGCCGCGATCCTGTTCTCCGACATCCTCACCATCCCCGACGCCATGGGCCAGGGCCTGTATTTCGAGACCGGCGAAGGTCCGCGCTTCAAGAAGGTCGTCAGCACGGCGGCCGATATCGAAGCCCTGCCCATTCCCGATGCGCACAAGGACTTGGGCTACGTGATGGATGCGGTCAGCACCATCCGCCGCGAACTGAACGGCCGCGTGCCGCTGATCGGGTTCTCCGGCAGCCCCTGGACCCTGGCCACCTACATGATCGAAGGCGGCTCGTCGAAAGACTTCCGCAAGACCAAGGCCATGCTCTACGACCAGCCCGAGGCCATGCACTTGCTGCTGGACAAGCTGGCCCAGTCGGTCACCGCCTACCTCAACGGCCAGATCCAGGCCGGCGCCCAGGCGGTGCAGATCTTCGACACCTGGGGCGGCGCGCTGTCGGCGTCGGCCTACCAGACCTTCTCCTTGGCCTACATGCGCAAGATCGTCAGCGGCCTGATCCGCGAGCACGAAGGCCGCAAGGTGCCGGTGATCCTGTTCACCAAGAATGGCGGGCTATGGCTGGACAGCATCGCCGAAGCCGGCGCCGACGCGCTGGGCCTGGACTGGACCTGCGATATCGGCGACGCCCGTCGCCGTGTGGGCGACCGCGTGGCGCTGCAAGGCAACATGGACCCGACGGTGCTGTACGCCAAGCCGGAGGCGATCCGCCAGGAAGTCGCGCGCATCCTGGCCAGCTACGGCCATGGCAGCGGCCACGTCTTCAACCTCGGCCACGGCATCACCCCGGAAGTCGATCCCGAGCACGCGGGCGTGTTCATCAATGCCGTGCACGAGTTTTCGGCGCAGTACCACGGCTGAGTCCGCTTCACGCCTCACCCAGCCCGGCCATGTGCCGGGCTTTTTGTGACATTAAGGTTAAATTCAGCGATCGTCGCTAATCTGGTCCCATCGAAACCCAAACAGGACCCGATCATCATGAAAATTCGTTATCTGCCGCTGATTCTTGCCCCGCTGTTCAGCACCGCCGCCCTGGCGGCTGGCTACACCGGCCCGGGTGCTCAATCGATCACCACCGTCGCCGCTGCCAAAGAAGCCGCCGACGACACGCCAGTGGTGCTGCAGGGCTACATCACCAAGAAGGTCAACAACGACGACAAGTACGAGTTCAAGGACAACACCGGCACCATCACCGTCGAGATCGACAACGAAGACCTGCCGGTCACTCCTTTCAATGAAAAGACCAAGGTCAAGCTGACCGGCGAGGTGGAGAAGCACCTGATGAGCCGTGAAGTGGATGTGGATATCGTCGAAATCATCAACTGATCCAGCCGCTGTCTCGCTGGCGAGCGCGCCTGCCGAAAGTAATGGCGGCGCGCTCGCTCCGCGCAGGTCTCACACCGATTTGGGCGCCAGTTTGCTCAAGTGCAGCGCCACCAGCAACGCCACCGCCAGCAGGCTGCCAATGAACAGCCCGATGCCGTTCCAGCCCCAGTGGTGCCAGAACACCCCGCCCGCCGTCCCGGCGACACTCGACCCCGCGTAATAACAGAACAGATACAGCGACGACGCCTGCCCCTTGGCCTTGAGCGCGCGTCGGCCGATCCAGCTGCTGGCCACCGAATGCGCGCCGAAGAAACCGAAGGTGAACACCAGCATGCCGACCACCACCACTGGCAGCGGTGTGAACAGCGTCATCAGCATGCCCGCCGCCATCACGCCGATACTGGCCCAGAACACCCGGCGCCGCCCCAGTCTGTCCGCCAGTGCGCCGACCTGCGCCGAGCTGTAGATCCCCGACAGGTAAACCACTGACAGCAACCCGACCAATGCCTGGTTCATGTGGTACGGCTCGGCCAGCAGGCGATAGCCGATGTAGTTGAACAGGGTGACGAACGCGCCCATCAACAGGAAGGCTTCAAGGAACAGCCAAGGCAGGCCGGCGTCCTTGAAGTGCATGAGGAAGCCGTCGAGCAGGCGACGCGGTTGCAGCGATTGTGCGCGGAAGTTGCGCGATTCGGGCAGCACCTTCCAGAACACCACCGCCGCCAGCAGCGCCAGACCACCGATTACCAGCATCGCCGTGTGCCAGCTGACGAAGTCGATCAGCACCCCGGCGATCAGTCGACCGCTCATGCCACCGATGGCATTGCCACCGATGTACAGGCCCATGGCCAGGCCGATGTGCTGGGGGTGGATCTCTTCGCTCAGATAGGTCATGGCCACGGCGGCCAGCCCGCTCAGGGACAGCCCGACCAGCGCCCGCGTGGCCAATACGCCTTCCCAGGTCGGCATGACGGCGCTGGCCAGGGTCGCCAGTGCCGCGCAGAGCAGGGCCATGACCATCACCGGCTTGCGCCCGATGCGGTCGGAGATCGGCCCGGTGACCAGCAGTCCCACGGCGAGCAACGCCGTGGAGACCGACAGCACCAGGCTGCTCTGCGCGGCATTGATGGCGAACTCCTGCGACAGCAGCGGCATCATCGGCTGCACGCAGTAGAGCAGGGCGAAGGTGGCGAAGCCGCCGCTGAACAATGCCAGCACGGTCTTCATGAAGGCCGGGCTGCCTTTTTCGATCCAGATATCGGTCAGCGCAGCGGGGTCGGGTTCCAGGGCAAGGGGGGCTACAGCGGATTTCACGACGGACTACCTCGAGGCGCGGGGCCGGTGATGCGATGGAAAAATCATATAGCTGGCTAATGATTAGATCCAATATATTGTTCGACCTATTTGAGACGTTTTACGACTTGTTTGGAGCGCGCTATGGAGCTGCGTCACCTGCGTTATTTCATCGCGGTCGCCGAGGAGCTGCACTTCGGCCGCGCCGCGCAGCAACTGGGCATTTCCCAGCCACCGTTGAGCCAGCAGATCCAGGCCCTCGAACAGGAGCTCGGTGCCCGACTGTTCGAGCGCACCAACCGCCGGGTGGCACTCAGCGAGGCCGGCCGGCTGTTTCTCGATGAGGCGCGTCAAGTGCTGGCCCAGGTCGACAAGGCCGCCGACGTGGCGCGGCGCGCGCAACTGGGCGAGCTGGGCGAGATGAAGATCGGGTTCACCTCGTCGGCGCCGTTCACGTCGCGTATTCCCCAGGCGATTCACGCCTTTCGCCAGCGCTTTCCGGCAGTTCACTTGCATTTGACGGAGATGAGCAGTCGCGAGGTGGTCGATGCGGTGTTCGACGAGTCCATCGAGGTCGGTCTGATGCGCCCGTTGCCCGTACCCGAGGGGCTGGCGGTCACCGAGCTGTTCCGCGAGCCGCTGGTCGCCGTGCTCAACGCCTCCCACCCGCTGGCGGCGTGTGGTGACGGTGGCGTTCAGATGGCTGATCTGGCCCAGGAGCCGTTCGTGTTCTTCCCGCGCAGCTACGGCAGCGGCCTGTACGCGCAGTTGATGGAACTGGCGCGCCAGGCCGGCTTCAGCCCCCATTTCGCCCAGGAGGCAGGCGAGGCGCTGACCATCATCGGCCTGGTGTCGGCCGGGTTGGGCGTGTCGGTGCTGCCGGCCTCGTTCCAGCGCATTCGCATCGACGGTGTGGTCTATCGCACGCTGCTCGACCCGCAGGCGACCAGCGCCGTGTGGCTGGTGCGCCGCGAGGGAGCAGGCTCGGCGATGGCCAATGCGTTTTGCGAGCTGTTGGCTGGTGTGCAAGCGCCCCAAGGCGCTGGATAAAGCGTTGCTGTGCACACATACTCGGGCATTCCTTGATACCCGGAGATCCTGTCATGCGGCGCGTGGTGTTCAATCAGAAAGGTGGCGTGGGCAAGTCGAGCATCGCCTGCAACCTGGCGGCGGTGAGCGCCAGCGAAGGCTATCGCACCCTGTTGATCGACCTGGATGCCCAGGCCAACTCCACCCAGTACCTCACCGGCCTGACCGGCGACGACATTCCCATGGGCATCGCCGACTTTTTCAAGCAGAGCCTGGCCGGCGGGCCGGTCGCGAAGAAGAACAAGGTCGATATCTACGAGACCCCGTTCGACAACCTGCACGTGATCACCGCCACGGCGGAACTCGCCGACCTTCAGCCCAAGCTCGAGGCCAAACACAAGATCAACAAGCTGCGCAAGTTGCTCGACGAGTTGAGCGAAGACTACGAGCGGATCTACATCGACACGCCGCCCGCGCTGAACTTCTACGCGGTTTCAGCGCTGATCGCCGCTGATCGCGTGCTGATTCCCTTCGATTGCGACAGCTTCTCGCGCCAGGCCCTGTATGGCCTGCTCGCCGAAATCGAGGAACTCAAGGACGATCACAACGAAGCCCTGGAGGTCGAGGGCATCGTCGTCAACCAGTTCCAGTCCCGCGCCAGCCTGCCGCAGCAGATGCTCGACGAACTGCTCGCCGAGGGGCTGCCGGTGTTGCCGGTGTACCTGGGCAGCTCGGTGAAGATGCGCGAGTCGCACCACGCCAGCCTGCCGCTGATTCATCTGGAGCCACGGCACAAGCTGACGCAGCAGTTCGTCGAGCTGCACTCGCTGCTCGAAGAGAACGCCTAGACGCCCTGCCCGCGCAGCCACTCCAGCAACGATTGCAGTGGCAGTGCGCCGGCCTGGCGGCTGACTTCGCGGCCCTGCTTGAACAGGATCAGGCTGGGGATCGAGCGAATCCCCAGTTGACCGGCCAGGCTGCGGTTGGCTTCGCTGTCCAGCTTGGCCAGGCGGCAGCGGCCGGCGAGCTGGCGGGCGGCCTGGGCGAACGTTGGGGCGAAGCTCTTGCACGGCCCGCACCAGTCGGCCCACACGTCCACCAGCAGCGGCAGATCGCCCTTGATCTGGCTGGCGTAGCTGCGCTCGGTCAGCTCGAAGGGCTGGCCAAGCAGCACCTCCTGCTTGCAGCGCCCGCACTTGGGGCTGTCGCCCAGGCGCTCGGCCGGCAAGCGGTTGAGGCCGTTGCAGTGAGGGCAGGGGATGACCAGGGGTTCAGGCATATCTTCTCCTTGGGGTGCGATAGGGCTGTCAGGCCGCGCCTGGCATTCAGGACGAGCAACTGATCTCCAGGTGCTTGCCCCAGGTTGGCGGGCGCTCGGCGTAGGCCTGCATGCCGGGCTGTTCCTCGAACGGCCTGCTCAGCACCTGATGCAAGCGCCGGACTTCACTGTAGTCGCCCGCTTCGGCCGCCTCGATGGCCTGCTGAGCCAGGTAGTTGCGCAGGATGTACAGCGGATTGACCGCGTGCATGCGCGCACGCCGGCCCTGGGCATTGTCGGGTTCGCGCTGGCAGCGTGCCAGGTAGTCGGCGGCCCAGGCGTCGAAGCCGGCGAGGTCGACGAAGTCGTCACGCACCCCGTGTAGCGCCTGTTCGACCGGTTGCTCGCCGAGCCGGCGGAAGAACAGCGTGTAATCCACTGCGCCACGCTGCATGCACTGCAGCAGGCGCTCGACCAGCGCCAGGTCGTCCTCTTCAGCACAGGTCAGGCCGAGGCGGCGACGCATCAGGTCCAGGTAGTGGGCCTGGTACAGCGGCAGGAACAGCCCCAGCGTGTCCTTGAGCGCCTCGACCTCCACCACCGTGGTCAAGGCCTGGGCCAGCGCGCTGAGGTTCCAGTGGGCGATCGGCACCTGGTTGGCGTAGCTGTAGCGGCCACGGTCGTCGGAGTGGTTGCAGATGAAGTTGGCGTCGAAGTCGTCGAGGAAGGCGAACGGGCCGAAGTCGAAGGTGATGCCCAGGATCGACATGTTGTCGGTGTTCATCACCCCGTGGCAGAAACCGTAGGCTTGCCAGCGCGCGATCAGCTCGGCGTTGCGCTCGACGATGCTTCGGAACATGGCCAGGTACGGCTGCTCGGCCGCAAGGCACTCGGGGTAGTGCTGTTCGAGCACATGGTCCAGCAGCACCTGCTGCTGCTCGGGTTTCTGCGTGTAATAGAAATATTCGAAATGGCCGAAGCGGACATGGCTGGGCGCCAGGCGCAGCAGCATGGCCGCGCTTTCCTGGGTTTCGCGCCACACCGGCGTGCTCGAACCGATCACGCACACGGCGCGACTGCTGGGAATGCCCAGCGCGTGCAGGGCTTCGGAGGCGAGGAATTCGCGGATCGACGAGCGCAGCACGGCGCGGCCATCGCCCATGCGCGAATACGGGGTCTGGCCGGCGCCCTTGAGGTGCAGGTCCCAGTGCTCGCCCGCGTCGTTGACCACCTCACCCAGCAGCAGGCCACGACCGTCGCCCAGGCGCGGGTTGTAGCCGCCGAACTGATGGCCGGAATACACCATCGCCCGAGGGTCGGCGTCTTCCCAGAGCTTATGACCGCCGAACAGCTCGGCGAACACCGGCAACTCGGCCTGCGCCGGATCCAGATCGAGCAACGCCAGGGCCGCTTCGCTGACCACCACCAGGCGCGGGTCGGCGATCGGCTCTGGCAGCACCTGGGTGGAGAAGGCGTCGCCCAGGCGGGCGAAGCGGTTGTCGAACTGCAGGTGGTCGAGCGTTTTCACGGGCGGCTCCGGGTTGTTGAGGGGCGGTCCAGGTGCAGCGTTGACTGGCATTCTGGGCGCTTGCACCGGTCAGCGTCCAATTCAGCTCGGTGGCGTGCTGCTGTCGGGTGTGTTCTCCAGCGGGATCATCTGCTGCTTGCCGTTCTTGGTGTCCATCAGGAACACCTCCACCTGGCGCACCGAGATCTTGATGTCGTGGGCCTTGAACTCGCGGTTGATGTAGCGGTTGATCTCGTCCAGCGTCGGGTTGCGGTCGCCCAGGTCGCGCACGTGCATGCGCAGTTCGTGGTCCAGCGAGCTCTCGCCGAATTGCAGGAAGTACACCAGCGGCTCAGGGTCCTTGAGCACCCGGGGATTTTCGTGGGCGCCCTTGAGCAGCAGGTCACGCACCAGGTCCAGGTCCGAGCCGTAGTCGATGCCCAGCTTCAGCGTCACTCGGGTCACCGTGTCGGTCAGCGACCAGTTGATCAACTGCCCGGTGATGAAGGTCTTGTTGGGGACGATGATGTCCTTGCGGTCGAAGTCGGTGATGGTGGTGGCACGGATGCGGATCTTGCTCACCGTGCCGGACAGGTTGCCGATGGTGATGGTGTCGCCGATCCGCACCGGGCGCTCGAACAGGATCATGATGCCGGAGATGAAGTTGGCGAAGATCTCCTGCATGCCGAAGCCCAGGCCCAGCGACAGGGCGGCGACCAGCCATTGCAGCTTGTCCCAGCTCACCCCGAGGGTGGCCAGGGTGCTGACGATGCCCACCCCGACGATGACGTACGACAGCAGCGTGGTGATGGCGTAGGCGCTGCCCTGGGCCAGGCTCAGGCGTGACAGCACCAGCACCTCCAGCAGGCCCGGCAGGTTGCTGGCCAGGGCGATGGTGATGCCGGCGATGACCAACGCGCCGAGCAGGTCGCCGAGGCTGATCGGCACCATGCTGGCGGTGGCGCCGGTGCCGCTGGTGTATTCGTACAGGGTGAAGTTGTTGAGGTAGGAGAACACCGAGATCAGGTCCGACCACACCCAGTACAGGCCGGCGATGAAGCCGCCTAGCAAGGCCAGGCGGATCAGGCGCAGCGACTGCTGGTTGACCTGCTCGATGTCCAGGGTCGGTTCTTCGACGATCACCTCGCCGTCCAGGCCTTCCTTGGCCGCCGCACGCTTGCTCAGCGCGCGTTGGTAGGCCAGGCGCCGCGCCGCCACCGACAGACCGCGCACGAACGCCGCCTCGATCACCAGCCAGAACAGCAGCAGGTACAGCGTGTAGATCAGGCGGTCGGTGAGTTTCAGCGCGGTGTAGTAGTAGCCGAAGCACACCGCGACGAACAGCGCGATGGGCAGGGCGGTGAAGGCCACGCCGACGGCCTTGCGGAACAACGAGGTGTTCTGGTGCGCCGGACTGCTCAACAGCAGGCGGCTGAGCAGCCAGGCCATCAGTCCATAGCAGGTCAGGACCACGCCGATGCCGAGCACGTCGTCGGCCAGCGCCGAGGGCTGGTGCTCAGCCACGGCCACCACGCCGACCAAGGCCAGCACCACGGTGCCGAGCCGGCGCACCCAGCCACGCAGGAACTCGACCTGCGGCTTGTGCCAGCGGAAATGCACTTCCGCCACGCCGCCGGGGGCGAGGATGCGGTAGGCGGTGTAGAACACCAGCCAGGCCTGGGCCAGTTGCCAGAGCGCGGCGCCGAGGTTGGCATTCTGCCCGCGCGCGTCGATCTGCAAGGCGTAGCTGCACAGCGCCAGGCCCAGGCTCAGCGGCATCGCAAGGAGGATGTTGATCAAGATCGCCTGGGGCGTGTGCCACTGGCTGTCGCGGCGGAAGTGGCCGATGTCCTGGTGCACCTTGCTCAGGCGCTGGTACAGGTACTTGCGTCGCCACAGCAGCGCGCCGATCACCAGCAGCAGCGGCAGGAACAACAGTGGCCTTTGCAGCAGGCCGTCGGCCAGTTCGTTGATACCCGAGCTCCACGGCAGGCTGGCAACCTGTTCAGCGAGACGCTCCGGCACGTAGCGCAGCCAGTCCCAGTCCAGCGGCTTGTTGCTGGGGATCCAGAACATCTGTTCATCGAGGGTGGTGCGCAGGTTTTGCGCGGTACTGAGCAACTGTTTCTGGTTGAGTTGCAGGGTGATCGATTCGTTGAGCAGCGCCGACAGCTCGCGGTTCAGCCGTTCGAGCAGGTCGCTGCGGGTGATGGCCACTTCCAACAGGGCTTTGCGCAGTTGCGGCGTGACGTCCTGCTCGGGCTGTTTGGACAGCAGGTCGTCGACGTAGCTGATCGGGCTGCTCATCTGCTCGCGCTGCTGGTTGACCTCGAACTGGTAGAGGCGGATATCAGCGATCTGGTCGGCCAGGTCGCGGTCCAGCTTCAGGTGCGGCAGGGCCTGCTTCTGCTTGTAGAGGATCTTGGACAGCAGCAGGCTGCCCTTGAGCACGTTGATCTGCTCGTCCAGGGCCTGGTCGGCCTGGGTCAGGGTATCGAGTTGCTGCTTGGCCTGCAGGTTCTGCTGGGTCAGTTCGTTGAGACGGTCGGTGCTGCGCAGCAGGTAGTCGGAGAGCTTGAGGTTGGCTGCGCTCTCGTTGGCCAGCAGGGTGCTGCCGCCGGCCTTCTGCGCCTCGATGGACTGCTGGGTGACGGTCTGCTGGGACTGCGCCAGGCGCTTTTCGTTGATCAGCGTCTGCAGGTCCTGAATCTCCTGCTCCAGGCGCGCGGTGCGCTCGATCAGCAGGTCATGGCGGGCGCTGCCCAGGTCTTGCAGCAGGCTGTTGCCGGCCAGCTCCTGGCGGCGCAGCAGGGTCAGGGCATTGAGCGAGGCCTGTTCGGCGATGAGCTGGTTGCGCTGGTCGGGGGACAGCGCCTTGCCGTTGTCCTTGCCCGACTTGAGCGCGTTGTTGATCTGCTGGACGCGAGTCTGGTTGTTGCTGATCTCGGCCTGGGCACGCTCGGGGCGGGTCTGCGAGTTGATGATCAGGCTGTTGGCTTCGGACAGCGCTTTTTGCAGGTCGCCCTGCTGGGTGCTGCGTTCGCTGAGCATCAATTCGAGCTGCGGCACGCTGAGGTTGGCGTAGCGCTGCGCCACCGGGGTGGGCTTGCTGGTCTTGAGCTTGGCCAGCTCGTGCTGGCTGTCACGGGTTTCCTGGGGCGCGCTGGCGAGCTGCTGCTTGAGTTCGGCGAGCTTGCGGTCGCTGTCGTCCTTGCTGGCGATCAGCGTCAGGGTTTGCTCCAGCACTTGCTGCAGCGCCTTCTGTTCGGCCTCCGGCAGCTTGCGCTCGGCGATCTTGTCGAGGCTGTTCTGAACGCCCGGAGCGGTGGGCATCTCGGCCGCCACGGCGGCGAACGACAGGGAGAGGCACAGCCCGAGCAGGGCTGTGCGGGCATATACGCGCAGGGACATAGGCAGACTACTAGCGAAAGGGCATGAATCGGAGTTTAGAGGAACAGACCGGGTCCGGGTCGGGTTCCTTCGGGGAATCTGACGCCCACTTTCTGGATCTTGTTCCCGTCCATGGTCGCCACCGTCCAGATCGTGCCCTGCCATTCCACCTGGTCGCCCACGATGGGCGCGCCGCCGACCTTCTGTCGGATGAACTGCGCCAGCGGGGTGGACGCCTCCAGGCCGTCGAGCGTGAGACCGTACAGTGCGGCCACCGCGCCCAGTTCGGCATCGCCTTCGAGCACGAAGTCGCCGAAGAAGCGCAGGTCCAGGCCGCGCTGGGGCGCCTGGCTGAACAGTTTGCCCAGGGCCGGCAGGTTGTGTTCATGGCCGATCACGCAGAGCATGTCGTCGACCTCCAGCACGGTACTGCCGGACGGGTGCAGCAACTGTTGGCCGCGGAACAACGCGGCGATGCGCGTGCCCTCGGGCATCCTCAGCTCGCGCAGGGGCGAGCCGATGCACCATTTTTCCGCGCCGAGGCGATAGACGAACAGCTCCCATTCGCTGGTGATGTGCACCTCCAGCGCCGAGCGGGAAATCGGCGCCGGGTCCGGCGGCACCGTGACCTTCAGCAGCTTGGCCATCCACGGCAGGCTGGTGCCCTGCACCAGCAGCGATACCAGCACGATGAAGAACGCCAGGTTGAAGAACAACTGCGCCTGCGGCAGGCCCGCCATCAGCGGGAACACCGCCAGGATGATCGGGACCGCGCCCCGCAGGCCGACCCAGGAAATGAAGCCTTTCTCGCGACCATGGAAGGCCTTGAACGGCAGCAGCGCAGCGACCACCGACAGCGGCCGGGCGACGAGAATCATCCACAGCGCCAGGCCCAGGGCGGGCAAGGCGATGGGCAGCAGGTCGTGCGGGGTGACCAGCAGGCCGAGCACCAGGAACATGCCGATCTGCGCCAGCCAGGCCATGCCGTCGAGCATGTGCAGGATGCCGTGGCGGCTGCGGATCGGCTTGTTGCCCAGCACCAGGCCGCACAGGTAGACGGCGAGGAAGCCGCTGCCATGCAGGGCGTTGGTCAGCGAGAACACCACCAGGCCGCCCGCCACCACCAGGATCGGGTACAGGCCACCGGCCAGGTTGATACGGTTGACCAGTTGCAGCATCAGCCAGCCGCCGCCCAGGCCCAGCAGGCCGCCGATGCCGAACTCGCGCAGCAGGTGGGTCAGCAGGCTCCAGTGCAGGCCGGTCTGGCCGCTGGCGATCATGTCGATGAGCGTCACGGTGAGGAACACCGCCATCGGGTCGTTGCTGCCGGACTCGATCTCCAGGGTGGCGGTCACCCGCTCGTTGAGGCCTTTGCCGCCGAGCAGCGAAAACACCGCGGCAGCGTCGGTGGAGCCAACGATGGCGCCGATCAGCAGGCCTTGGATCAAGCTCAGGTCGAACAGCCAGGCGGCGACCATGCCGGTCAGCGCGGTGGTGATGAGCACCCCGACCGTGGCCAGCGACAGCGCCGGCCACAAAGCCACGCGGAAGCTTGCCACCCGTGTGCGCAGGCCGCCGTCGAGCAGGATCACCGCCAGGGCCAGGTTGCCCACCAGGTAGGCGGTCGGGTAGTTGTTGAAGATGATGCCGCCGCCATCCACGCCGGCAACCATGCCGACCGCGAGGATGATGACCAGGATGGGAATGCCCAGGCGCGAAGACAGCGAGCTGACCAGGATGCTTGCGCCCACCAGCAGTGCGCCGATCAGGAACAGGCTGTTGATGGTACTGGCATCCAAAGGCAGGTACTCCGGGACTTCGCGGGGATGAAGACGTGGTAGTGCTGAATAGAACTAGCAGGTCGCGTGCCAATCGATTCTAACCTGATGAATTGGCGGCATGTAAAGCGTTTCTGCAGATGTACGAAAGGCACCGTCGAGGTGCCTTTCGTGGGTGCTGCGGTGTGGCGGCGGGTCTCATCGCGGGGCAAGCCCGCTCCCACAGGTTCCCTGTAGGGATCAGCAGCAGCGCCGTTTCAGAGCACTGCGCAGAACCTGTGTGGGCGCGCTTAGCCCTGCTTCACCTCGCGCATCGCCTTGCCCTTCACCGGAGCATCGCCGGCCACATAGTACTTGGCGGTGCTGCGCGGCAGCGGCTGGCGCTGGCGGATCTTGTCGGCGATTTTCTCGGCGATCATGATCGTGGTGGCATTGAGGTTACCGGTGATGATGATCGGCATGATCGAGGCGTCTACCACGCGCAGGCCTTGCATGCCGTGCACGCGGCCTTCGCCATCGACCACCGCCATGTCGTCGGTACCCATCTTGCACGAGCACGACGGGTGGAAAGCGGTCTCGGCGTGCTCGCGGATGAATTTGTCCAGTTCCTCGTCGGTCTGCACGTGCTCGCCCGGGCTGATCTCACGACCCCGATACGGATCCAGCGCCGGCTGGGCCATGATCTCGCGGGTCAGGCGGATGCCGTCGCGGAATTCCTGCCAGTCCTGCTCGGTGGCCATGTAGTTGAACAGGATGCTCGGATGCTGGCGCGGATCTTTCGACTTGGCCTGCACGCGGCCGCGGCTCGGCGAGCGCATCGAGCCCATGTGCGCTTGGAAGCCGTGCTCCTTCACGCCGTTGGAGCCGTTGTAATTGATGGCCACCGGCAGGAAGTGATACTGGATGTTCGGCCACTCGAACTCAGGACGGGTGCGGATGAAACCGCCGGCCTCGAACTGGTTGCTGGCGCCGATGCCAGTGCCGTTGAACAGCCACTCGGCACCGATGGCCGGCTGGTTCCACCACAGCAGCGACGGGTACAGCGACACCGGTTGGGTGCAGGCGTATTGCAGGTACAGTTCCAGGTGGTCCTGCAGGTTCTCGCCGACGCCCGGCAGTTCGTGGACCACGGGAATGTCGAGGCTGTCGAGCAGGGCGCGGGGGCCTACGCCGGAGCGCTGCAGCAGTTGCGGCGAGGCGATGGCGCCGGAGCTGACGATCACTTCCTTGCGTGCACGCGCTTGCACGCGCTCTTCGCTGTCGCCGACCAGGTAGGTCACGCCGACGGCGCGTTTGCCTTCGAACAGGATACGGTCGCTCAGGGCGTGGGTGACGATGGTCAGGTTGGGACGCTTCTTGGCCTGATCCAGGTAGCCACGGGCAGTGCTGGAGCGGCGGCCGTTCTTGGTCACCGAGCGGTCCATCGGGCCGAAGCCTTCCTGCTGGTAGCCGTTGAGGTCTTCGGTGCGCGGGTAACCGGCTTGCACGCCGGCTTCGACCATGGCGTGGAACAGCGGGTTGTTGCCGGCCTTGGGCGTGGCCACGCTGACCGGGCCTTCGCCGCCGTGGTAGTCGTTGGGGCCGATGTCACGGGTTTCGGCCTTGCGGAAGTAGGGCAGGCAGTCGAGGTAGGTCCAGTCTTCCAGGCCTGGCAGCTTCGCCCAGCCGTCGAAGTCCATGGCGTTGCCGCGGATGTAGCACATGCCGTTGATCAGCGACGAGCCACCGAGGCCCTTGCCGCGACCACATTCCATGCGGCGGCCATCCATGTGCGGCTCTGGATCGGTCTCGTAGGCCCAGTTGTAGCGCTTGCCCTGCAACGGGAAGGCCAGGGCGGCGGGCATCTGGGTACGGAAGTCGAAGCGATAGTCAGGGCCGCCCGCTTCGAGCAGCAGCACCGACACGCTGGCGTCTTCGGTCAGGCGGGTGGCCAGGGTGTTACCGGCCGAACCGGCACCGACGATGATGTAATCGTATTCCATGGGGGGCTTCCTCCGGAAGCAGTTGCAAGCTTCAAGCCTCGAGCTTCAAGAAGAAGCGTTCGCGCCAAGCTTGCGATTGATTGGGTCCTGCAAGATCGGTGAGGCGATACGCGCCTCACGTTCCCTGCAGCTTGCCGCTAAGGACTTACGGCTGCGCGTTGCCTGCAAGGGCCGGCGGCTATCGCCGACCGGCTCTTTCTTGCAGCTTGCAGCTAGCCGCTCGCGGCTGTCTGTCAGAAGACCGACGTGTAGCCGCCCAGTTCGACCTGGACCGACTTGATACGGGTGTACTGGGCCAGCGAGCTGACGCCGTTTTCGCGGCCAACGCCCGATTGCTTGTAGCCACCGACCGGCATTTCGGCCGGCGATTCGCCCCAGGCGTTGATCCAGCAGATGCCGGCTTCGAGCTGGTGGATGATGCGGTGGGCGCGGCTCAGGTCGTTGGTGCACACGCCGGCGGCCAGGCCGTACTCGGTGTCGTTGGCGCGGCGTACGGCTTCTTCCTCGGTCTCGTAGCTGAGGATGCTCATCACCGGGCCAAAGATCTCTTCCTTGACGATGGTCATGTCGTCGCGGCAGTCGGTGAACACGGTCGGTGCAACGAAGGCGCCCTTGGCGAAGGCGCCGTCGGTCAGGCGCTCACCGCCGCACAGCACACGGGCACCTTCTTCTTTGCCCTTGGCGATGTAGCCCAGCACGCTTTCCATGTGGGCGAAGCTCACCAGTGGACCGAAGTTGGTGTTGTCATCTTCCGGGTTGCCGACGCGGATGCGCGCGACGCGCTCGAGGATCTTGGCCTCGAAGGCGGCTTTGAGCGAAGCAGGAATGAACACGCGGGTGCCGTTGGTGCACACCTGACCCGAGCTGTAGAAGTTGGCCATCATGGCGATGTCGGCGGCCTTGTCCAGGTCGGCGTCGGCGCAGATGATCAGCGGCGACTTGCCGCCCAGCTCCATGGTCACTTCCTTGAGCGAGGAGCTCGAAGCGCTGGCCATGACCTTCTTGCCGGTGGTGGTGCCGCCGGTGAAGGAGACTTTCTCGATGCGTGGGTGCTCGGTGAGCCAGGTGCCCACTTCGCGGCCGCTGCCGGTCAGCACGTTGAATACGCCGTCCGGCAGGCCGGCTTCGGTGTAGATCTCGGCCAGTTTCAAGGTGGTCAGCGAGGTGACTTCCGACGGCTTGAAGATCATCGCGTTGCCGGCGGCCAGGGCTGGTGCGGATTTCCACAGGGCAATCTGGATCGGGTAGTTCCACGCGCCGATGCCAGCGGTCACGCCCAGCGGTTCGCGACGGGTGTAGACGAAGGACGATTCGCGCAGTGGGATCTGCTCGCCTTCGATGGCGGGCACCAGGCCAGCGTAGTATTCCAGCACGTCGGCGCCGGTGACGATGTCGACGTAGCGGGTTTCGGAGTACGACTTGCCGGTGTCCAGGGTTTCCAGCATGGCCAGCTCGTCGTTGCGCTCGCGCAGGATGTCGACGGCGCGGCGCAGGATGCGCGAACGCTGCATGGCGGTCATCGCGGCCCAGACTTTCTGGCCCCGCTCGGCGCTCTCGACGGCGCGCTCGACGTCAGCCTCGGTCGCACGCTGGACGTGGGCCAGCACTTCGCCGGTGGCCGGGTTGATGGCTTCGAAGGTGGCGTCGCTGGCAGCGTCGACATAACCGCCATCGATGTAGAGTTTTTGCGTTCCGAAACGGGCCATAGAATCCTCGCAAGTGCAGTGTGTGATTGGCTAGCCGCCTCGTGCGCCTGCCTTCAGGGCAGCGGTCGCGGGCGGTTGTGCAGCGGCCTGGGGAGCCAGGTTGTGCTGTTTAGCCAGTTGTAGATCCATGTATTCGTAGGCGATGCGTATCGCCTGTTCCGTGTCGAACGCATCGCCCGACAGCGCGCCGCGCAGCCACAGACCATCGATCAGGGCCGCCAGGCCGCGAGCTGCCTTGCGCGCATGGTAGAGCGGCAGGACGCGGCGAAACTGACAACACAGGTTGGAGTACAGGCGGTGGTCGTTGATCCGCTGCAACCTGTGCAAGGACGGTTGGTGCATGCTCGAGGCCCAGAACGCCAGCCAGGTCTTCATGGCCGGACCGTTCACCTGGCTGGCATCGAAGTTGCCCTCGATGATCGCCTGCAGGTGGGCTCGCGGAGAGTCTTCATGCAGCGCCTCGCGGCGTGCGCTGACCCCTTCGCTGAGCATCTTCATGACGTAACTCATGGTCGCTGCGATCAGGCCGTTCTTGTCCTGAAAGTAGTGACTGATGATGCCGTTGGACACGCCGGCCAAACGGGCAATCAGCGCAATGCTGGCATCTCCCAGTCCGACCTGATCGACCGCCTGTAACGTGGCTTCGATCAACTGCTGGCGGCGGATGGGTTGCATACCGACCTTGGGCATCGTGCTATCTCCTCAGGCCTGCGAGCGGACGAGACGCCTCCGACTCGGCGAGGGCCAGTCTATTTTGTTTTGATTGAACGTTCAATCAATAAAGAATAAGCTCTGCGACAATTTGTGCCATTGACAGCTTTTGAGGCTGCTCCAGCGACACGGATTGACACCCCAGGAAATCGTGAAACCCCCGTGATACAGGGCGTTTGCGGGTAGGAATGGTGCAGCGACAGATCCCGCCGGGCGGTCATCGACCGTGCGGCAGACCTTTGGAGCGGGTCCGGCGAACTGCGACAGATGCGCGCATCCCACGCGGATGATCGTGCTGAAATCCGGCCAGCCACTCTGTTTTTTTGCAGCGATTCGGTTCGGGTTCACGGTTTCCAAGGTGCTTTTATAACACCTGACGCAGTGGGGGGATTCCACCAATTGCTCGGGACAAGACTGAAATTAGCCTCCACCGCCGCACTGCCCGGAGCATTCGTGCAATGAGTTCTGCCTCCCTGACAAAGCCCCCCGCCGAGAGGGTTCGGGTCAACCGCGTGGTGTTCTACACCTCTGCGCTGCTGATCCTCGCGTTGACTGCCTTGCTTATCGCTGTACCCGAAACCGCCGGTCAGGTGCTGAGCGTCGCTCAGCAATGGCTGACACGCAGCTTCGGCTGGTACTACATGCTGGTGATCTGCGGTTACCTGCTGTTCGTCATCTACCTGGCCTTCTCCGACTACGGCAAGCTCAAGCTGGGCGGCAAGGACGACCAGCCCGACTTCAGCTATGGCGCCTGGGCCGGCATGCTGTTTTCCTCCGGCATCGGCATCTCGCTGCTGTACTTCGGCGCGTCCGAGCCGCTGGACCACTACTTCAACCCGCCCGAAGGCACGCCCGCCAGCCTGGAAGCGGCGCGTCAGGGCCTGCAACTGACCTTCCTGCACTGGGGCCTGCATGGCTGGGCGATCTACGCCCTGGTCGGCCTGGCCGTGGGTTACTTCGCCTATCGCCACAACCAGCCGCTGGCGCTGCGCTCGGCGCTGTACCCGCTGGTGGGTGAACGCTGGGTCAAGGGTGCGGCGGGCAACGCCGTGGACATCTTCGGCATGTTCGTCACCCTGCTGGGCCTGGTGACCAACCTGGGCATCGGCTCGATGCAGGTGGCCTCGGGCCTCGAATACCTGTTCGGCATGGACCACAGCAAGACCAACCTGCTGGTGGTGATCCTGGTGATGGCCGGTGTTGCCACCGTGGCCGCGGTGTCGGGTGTGGAAAACGGCATTCGCCGCCTGTCCAACCTCAACATCGTGCTGTTCAGCGGTCTGCTGATCTTCGTACTGCTCGGCGGTGAGACCCTGCACCTGCTCAACGGCTTCGTGCAGAACATCGGCGACTACCTCAATGGCCTGGTGCTCAAGACCTTCGACCTCTATGTCTACGAAGGCGAGGCCGGCAAGTCCGAGCGCTGGCTGGGCCTGTGGACCGTGTTCTACTGGGCCTGGTGGATCTCCTGGGGTCCGTTCGTCGGCATGTTCATCGCGCGGATTTCCAAGGGGCGCACCGTGCGCCAGTTGGTCAGCGGCGTGCTGCTGATCCCACTGGGCTTCACCCTGGCGTGGCTGTCGATCTTCGGCAATACCGCGCTGGACCTGGTGATGAACCACGGCGCCGTGGAACTGGGCAAGACCGCCCTGGAGCAGCCGTCGATGTCGATCTACCAACTGCTGGAATACTTCCCGGCAGCCAAGATCGTCATCGGTGTCGCCGTGTTCGTCGGCTTCGTGCTGTTCCTCACCCCCGCCGACTCGGGCGCGGTGATGATGGCCAACCTTTCCTGCACCGGCGGCCAGGTGGACGAGGACGCGCCGCACTGGATGGTGGTGTTCTGGTCGGTGATCATCACCCTGGTGACCATCGGTCTGTTGTTCGCTGGCAACTTCGAGGCCATGCAGACCATGGTGGTGCTGGCCGGTCTGCCGTTCTCGGTGGTGCTGGTGCTGTTCATGTTCGGCTTGTACAAGGCCATGAAGCAGGACGTGGCGATCGAGCAGGAGCGCGCCGAGTTGGCGGCCCGTGGCCGTCGCGGCTTCAGCGAGCGTCTGACCCAGCTCGAACTGCAGCCGACCCAGGCTGTGGTGCAGCGCTTCATGGACCGCCAGGTCAGCCCGGCGCTCAAGGAGGCGGCTGAGCAGCTCCGCGCCCTGGGCTTCCAGGTCGAGACCCGCGTCGGTCAGTCGCGCAACATGATGGGCGTGCGGGTGATGATGGAAGAGGGCAACCCGTTCGTCTACGAAGTGAGCCTGGACGGCTATCTGGCTGCACCGAACGAGGCGTCGCCCGAGGGCGAGGCAGAAGTGCGCCAGCGCTTCTACCGTGCCGAGGTCTATCTGCATGACGGCAGCCAGGAATACGACCTGATGGGCTTCACGTCCGAGCAGATCGTGCGCGACGTGCTGGATCAGTTCGAAAGCCACCGCCAGGTGCTGGGCCGCGTCTACAGCTGAGCCGTCATGGCGCAGGCAGTAGATGGTCGGTGCGTACCGCCGAATGACTGCCGTTGATGTCCTCGCCTCGGGTGCAGAGTTTCAACGGCAGTTGCTGGGGCTTGAAGGCATACACCTCGTGGCGCGCCCGTCGGTAGCCCGACGGGTTCTCGCAATCGGTCGACTGCGGCGGGCCGCGCTTGACGAAGTAGCGCACCAGATCCGGCGGGTGGCGGGTCCAGGTCACCTCCAGGCTGGCGTCCTCCAGGCGTCGGATCGACACGTCCGGGTCAGGTACTGGCGCAGCCGGAAGCAGATTGACCGGCAGGCTCAGACTGTTGGCCATCAAGCCTGGCGAGGGTCGCTGATCGGCGCCCTCGACGCCGATCAAGCACAGGAAGTACCAGCCCGGCGTCGTGCCAATCGGTGTGTCGATGCGGTTCTGCGCGGCCTCGATCGTGCCGCTGTAGTGCAGCGGATCCTCGCAGGCCTTCGGATCCTGCACGGTCTTGTAGCGATAGCGCGGCGTGTCCAGGGCGAAGGTCATGCCCCACGTCGGCGCCTCGATCTGCCCGTTGGCATCCAGCGCCAGCTTGCGCATGAATGCGATGCGCTCCTGGATCTCGATGTGCACAGCGGGCAGCAAGGTGCAGTCGGGGTTTTCCAGGTCTGCACGCCCCTGTCGCCAGCAGCCTGACAAGCGTTGCACCGGCATGGCGTAATTGAGCGCCTGTCCGGTCAACGCTTCGGCATGATCGAACGCGCACGGGCTGTTGCGCTCGCAGCGCGTCGAATCGGCGACCCCGACACTGTTGATGACGGCGATCAAGCGTTGCCCGTCCTCGCTGATCACCGGGCTGCCCGAGGCGCCCTCGGCGATGCCCGCGCAGTCGTTGCGCTCGATGTCGCGCCAGACCCAGGGGTATTCGATGGCATGGCTGGCACGCTGTTGCGTGCAGCGCATCAGGCGCAGGCCCTCATCAGGCACACTGGGCTCGCCAATCACCATCACCGGCGTGGCCGTATCCGGTCGCTCGCCCAGCCGTAGGGGCTCGATACCCTGGGCCATGACGTCCTGCAAGCTGGCATCAAGCTCGAGCAACGCCAGGTCGGTGCCCTGCATGCTGCTCCACACCCGCTGCTTGAGCGCGAAGGTGACGCGCTGCTCGGACGTGTCGATGAAATAGTTGAAGGCCACCGAGCCCTCGGCCGGCACGTCATGGGCGACCACGCCGTTGCGTGGATCCAGGCAATGGGCGGCGCTGACCACGTAGGCAGGCCCGGACGACTGGCCTGAGGGCTCGCGGGTGTCGAGCAAGGTGGCGATGCATTGATGCGTGCCGTGCTGGGTGCTCAGGCGGCCGATACCGTTCCACTGCACGCTCTGCAACTGGGCATTGAGCAGCGGCACTGGATCGGCGGCGACCACGACGTCGGCGCGAAACGCCAGCAGAAGCCAGGTAGCAGATGCGGATAGGGCGGAGCGTGACGGCATGGCGAATTCCTCTGGACGGTTGCCATGAGGTTGCCGCCGTGGCGCAGACCATCCGCGTTACATAGTGCTGACGATCGAATGCCAGCGATAAGTACGGCCAGTCGGGGTGGGCACCGAGCTAGGGTCGGGGTCCGTTCCCAGCGAGACGTCGTCATGACCGATACCGTCGCTTCATCGCCCGACTTTTGCCTGCTCGTGCGCGCCCAGTTCGCCAGCCGTCCCACGCTGCGACAGGTGCTCAGCCGCCAACTCCTGCTAGCGCTGGTCGAGCAGTACCCGCTAGTCGCCCGCCGGCGCCCCGAACTGGTCGACGCCGACAGGCTCAGCGTGGCCACTCCCAGCCCGGATGACAAGCAGGTCACTTTGCGCCCGCTGGTCGATGTGGTGCTGCAGGCCTACCTCAACGGTGTACTGCTGGATTTCCCCATCGTGGGAATCACCGAGCCTTATCTGATGCTTGATCGCAAACGCTTGTTCGCCATCGAAGATCCGTTTGAAACGGCTGATGGCGATCAGATCGACTTGCAGCGCCTGATCGAGCCATTCAACGATGTGCTGTTGCTGACCGCGGCCTATTTCCGTCAAGCGCAGGTCGATTATTGGCGCGCGCAGGGCAGCATGGGCGCTAGCCGAGACCGCTGCCTGCAGCAAACGATTCGCGCGGCGCTGCTGTACAACCTGCCGCTCAACGGCCTCGATGCGCGCCAGCAGGCGTGCATTCATGGCCTGCTCAAGGGCGGACGTGAGCAGCCGACGGTGTTCATGGTGCAGATCGATCTGCTGCACGACGCCCGCACGAGCAGCACGTTTCTCAGCGATCTGTTCGTGCAGGGGCAGTGGGACGAGGCTGAGGTGGTCCTGTGGTGTCGCCCGTCCGGCGTGATCTGGGCGTTCGACGGCCTCGATGCGCTGACCGATGCCTTGGCCGACGAGTACGCGCCCTCCGCCGAAGGAGTGGGCCTGACCTGGCATCGCCACGTGCTTGAGGGCGACCCCTTCGCACAACTGACGGCGTTGTTGCAGGAGCGCATGCTCGAACAGGTGCAGGCCCTCGACCGTCTGTCACTGCGCAGCGTGGCTGAACTGGAGCAGGCGTATCTGGCGCTCACCGACCCGTCACGCTGGTTTCTCGAAGGCTACATCACCCAGGCACAGATCAAAGGCGTGCCACCGTCGGGCGTGTTCCGGCTCAGTCCAACGAACAGCTTCGCCTGCCAATCGGCGCTGTACGAACTGGCGCTGGCCCAGGCCGAGTCCGGTGGCGCTGGGGCCTTGGGCGAGGTGCTGGACCTGCACAGTTACGCCAGCCAGCAACTGCGCCAGCAACTGCTGGCCGATCACCCGATCGATGCCAATTACTGGCCAGACGACCTGATGCTCGAGCTCACCACCGCCTGGGGCGTGCCAGGCGGGGCGGGTGCCGGCACGGGCGACGGGACGCTGGAACGGCGCAGTGTCAGCCTGACCCAGTTCGCCATCGCCAATCTTGCGTCGCTGCAAGGCGCATCCATCACTGCCATCCGACACCGCGATGGCCAGTTGATCATGGCGTGGATGAACGCCGACTACGTCAAGGCGTTGGTGGAGCGGGTGGACATCGGCGGCAGCTATCCACTGTACGTCGCAGCGCAACTGGACGAGCCGAGCGGCTACTCGATGCGCGTACAGCAGTTCGCTCGACAGTGGCGCAGCGCACTGCTGTTCAGCGCCCTTCGCGCGCGGTTGCACGGACGGATCTGCGAACCCAGTCTGCAAGCGGTCAGCGACTACTGCGCAGGACGCATCGATGTCAATCTGCCGGCGAGCATGCTGATGCCATTGGCCCTGCGCCGTGCGCCCGACAGCCCGGCATACGATGTGGTGCAGGGCATGTATGTGCTGTTCAACGCGGCGCTGAACAACGTCATCCTCTATCGGCCGTTGTACGGCAAGGCCGCCGTGCTCGAGTTCGCGAGTATCGACGCCATGATGCAGGCCGTGCGCGAAGACAAGGACTTGCAAGCCAGCCTGCTCGACTGGTTGCCGCCGCAGGCGCGCCCGGTCTACGACCACGGCGGATTCACCGAACCGCACCTGGGAACGCCGATCGTCGACACCTCGATTCTGCCCGCGCCCGTGGCACCGGTGCAGTTCTGGCCGCGCTACTGGCGCAGAGAGGTGGACCTGCAGCTCTACCAGGCCAACCGCGATCTGCTGGTGACCCTGGCGGACCGCGATTCGGTGTCCAACGCCGAGAGCCGCTGGGCGCTGCTGGTCCAGGGCGCATGGCTGCTGTTCGATGTTGCCAGCCTATTGGTGCGCGGCCCGGTGGCGACGGTGCTGTGGCTGGTGCAGATGTTCGATGCCGCCAGTGCCGATGTGCGAGCGGTGCGCGAGGGCAGCGCGTTCGAGCGCTCGGCGGCCTTGGTCGACATGCTGTTGAACTTGGTCATGGTGATAGGGCACGCCTATGCGCCTGCAGTGTCGCGAGTGCCGGCCAGGCTACCAGATGCAGCCCAGATGCGCGGTCTTGCAGCCGGTGCGGCGCTGCCGATCACCGAGCGCCCCCCCGCGCCTGCGCAGGGCAAGGTGTTCATGGCCGGCGCGCTCGCCAAGCCGCAGGCACTGCTGGACTTCTCCTTCAGTGGCGGTAGCGGATTCAACCTGCTGCCACCGGAACGACTTCGCCAGTTGGAGGCCATGCGCAGCGAGCGTGCGCTGGACGGACTGACCCCACTCGCACAGGGCGCTGCCGCCGGCCTGTACCTCATCGAGGATCAACATTACGTCGGGCTGCGTGGCGATGCCTATCGCGTCACGCTGGGCGAAGAAGGTGTGCGCATCGTCGACGCGCAAGGCAATCCTGGGCCCTGGGTAGAGCGCTATGGTGCCGGCTGGCGAATCGACGTCGGGCAACGACTGCGTGGCGGTATGCCGAAAAGCCGCATTGCCCGCAAGCGCGAGGAGAACATCGCCGCAGAAGCACGGATAAGGGAGCAGGACGTGCAGCTGACCGGTCAGCGCAACAGCCTGGGACAGGCTTTTGGCAAACACCTGGATGAGGTGGAAAAGACCACGGCGAAGATCGACGAGTTGCGGGCGCTGGAGTCTCTGGACGAGCGGCAGCGCGAGTTGCTTGACCTGCATCTGCAGGTGCGCCGGGCACAACGCAACGTGTTGGCGAAAGACCTGAAGGCTCTGATCGAGCATGACCTGGAGCACGAGGCGCTGCTGGCCAGTACCGGTTCGGTGAAGCTGTCCAGTCAGATCGTGGCTGACGCGTTGCTGACGCAACGCAGCGCCTTGCGCCAGGGCCTGATCGCCGCCTGCGAGCATCGCTACAACCTGCTGGCGACGCTTATCAACGATGAGGAGATCGACGCTCAACGTCGGGCGATCGCGATCCTGCCCGAGACCGACGAGGAAAAGCAGCAGTATCTGCGCCTGGTTGCGTCGCTGGAGCGCGTCGAGCAGTTGGGCATCGAACTGGTCGCGCACGCGGGGCGTTTCGACGCGCTTCTGGAAAGCACGCTCAAGGACGACGGTATCGTCTTTCGCGACGATGACGACCAGCCTGTCAACAAGCACCATGAACTGGACAAGGTGATCGAGCAGCGGCGGCACAACGCCGTCGATGTGGAGTTTCGTTTGCTCGAAGACCTTGGCGAGCTGTGCCTGGACCGCCTCAAGGGCTCTACCGAGGAGGAGGTCGCGGACCATGACGAATTGTTGGTCAGCGACGCCTTGCGCAGCGCCGGTAGCGCACATGGCGAACTGGCGGCCAGCGATCTGTCCGAGGAGGAGCGCGTGGCGGTGCTCAACGATGTGATCGAGGCCTACGAGGAAACCATCGGCAGCGCCGAGTATCTGACCAGCACCCAGCCGGCGCTGATTCGCCAGGACAAGCTGCAGTCTTTTCTCAACGTTGCGCGGCGGCTCAAAGCGCGGGCCACTGAACAGATGAGCGCCAGTGTCCGCGAAATCGAACTGAGCGAGCCGGTGCCCCAGCGCACCCCGGTGTATGCGCCGCGCGGCGGTATTCGTCGGGTGGTCAGAACCCAGCGCGGGCGCAATGTGGTGGGTGTGGAGGCCACGGGGGAGGACGGCGAAGCCGTCGTGCAGCAGAGGGACAGTCATGACAATGTGCTCAGAACGTTCCGTCGCCAAGCCAGTCAGTGGCGCGAAGTGGCGGATGAGCTCAAAGAACGGCCTGCCGTCGGGCCTGCACCGCAGCCGGAGGTTCTGCGCACTCAGGTGCAGGCGCTGATTGCCGGCGTGAACCCAACCATCAACATGGCCAAGCGGTTCTTCGGTCACGATGAACCCCTGGGGCTGTCGACGGTGATCGACCTGCATGTGAAGGATCTTCAGCACAGGCTGGCGCAGTTGCCACGCAGTGGCCAGGACGGTGACTTGATCGAGAGGGCCCAGTCAGCCATCCAAGAGCTGGAGGACAGCAAGCGCGATCTGCTGGTCACCCTTTATCTGACCACACGCACGCCGACACTCAATGCCTTGAAGTACCTGCATTCCATTGGTGAGCTCATCATCGAGCGGCGTGATCGACGTTTATCGCTGTCCGATGGTGATTACTTGGACACTTATGAAATCCGGCGGGTGACGGGCAGGAAACTGTGGGAAGCCCATTTCCATTACCCCGCCGAGGAGACCGCCGACCGCGAGTTCCTCCGGGGTCATCTCAAGCTCTGGGAGCAGCGCAAGCTGGGCGCACAAGCGCAGTTGCGTGCGGCAAAGCGCAACCAGGTGCTCAAGGTGTATCGCGGGCAACTGCGCAAGGGCGACGTCGAGGGCATCATTCCCTTCGAGTGAGCACACTCAGCGGTTGCTGTATCGGCCGTGCCGACCATGTGCCGGCATGGCCTGATTGCTGCGCTCGGCGATCATCTGACGCAGCTCGATCAACGCGATGCCCTGGCTGGCCAGCCGGGGCATTTCCCGCTCCAGCACCTGCAAGGTTTGCGGGTACGGATGGCCGATCAGTACCGCCGAGCCTTGCTTGCGCGCCAGCTCGACGCCTTGGCGCAGTTGGGCCGCGATGGCTTCCGGAGTGCGCACATCGTCGAGAAACACATCTCGCGAAACGTGGGCCAGCCCCGTTTCCTGAGCCTTGGCCGCCGCCACCGTGGCGGCGCTGGTGCGGCTGTCGACGAAGAACAGCTCACGACGCTGCAGCTCACCCATCAGCCAAGCCATGGCCTCGGGTTGCGCAGTCATGCGACTGCCCATGTGGTTGTTGACGCCTGCGGCGAACGGCACTTTGATCAGCGCCGCATCCAGGCGCCGCGCCAGTTCCTCGATGGGCAGGCCGGGGTGCCAGGCATAAGGCCCGGTGGCCGGGTCCATGGGCATGTGCAGGATCACCGTGCGCCCGGCCTTGTGGGCCTGGCGGGCGAAGTCGCTGGCGTGCGGGGTATCGGGCATGACCGCCAGGGTGACCGGTCCGGGCAGGGCGAGGGTGCGGCTGTCGCGTTCGCTGTTCTGTCCCAGGTCGTCGATGATGATGCTCATGAACGCCTTGACCGGCGCCGCGTGGGCGGTGCCGGCCAGTGCGCAGGCCAGTGTCAGCAGCAGGGCGCGGATGACGGGCATCAGTCGCCCTTGGTGATGTTCAGGCCCTTGAGCAGGCTCAGGGCCTGGCTGAGCTGGAAGTCATTGTCCTGTGGGCGCTCGGTGCGCTTGCTGCTGCCGGTCGGGCGGTCGGCGCCGCCGTTGCCGTTGCCCAGGTGGCCCTGCAGGTCGGCTTCCTTGAAGTTGTCGGTGTCGGCTTCGGCGGTGAGCTTGGCCTGGCGCACCTCGATGTCCGGAACGATGCCCTGGGCCTGGATGGAGCGGCCGTTGGGGGTGAAGTACAACGCCGTGGTGAGCTTCAGTGCGCGGTCGTTGGTCAATGGCAGCACGGTTTGCACCGAGCCTTTGCCGAAGCTGTCGGTGCCCATCAGCACGCCGCGCTTCTGGTCCTGCAGGGCGCCGGCGACGATCTCCGACGCCGAGGCGCTGCCGCCGTTGATCAGCACCACCAGCGGCACGCCCTCGCTGGCGTCGGCCGGGTCGGCGCTGAAACGCAGCTCGGAGTTGGCGATACGGCCCTTGGTGTAGACGATCAGCCCTTTGGTGAGGAAGTGGTCGGCCACTTCCACGGCCGACTGCAGCACGCCACCTGGGTTGTTACGCAGGTCCAGGACCAGGCCGCGCAGCTTCTTGCCGTTGTCCTTGCGCAGCTTGGCCAGTGCCTTGCCGACTTCCTCGCCGGTCTTGACCTGGAACTGGGTGATGCGGATGTAGCCATACCCGCTTTCCAGCAACTGACTCTTCACGCTCTTGACCTGGATGACCGCACGGGCCAGCGTCACGTCGAACGGTGTGCCACCGTCGCGCACCAGGGTCAGGGTGATCTTCTGGCCGATCTTGCCGCGCATCTTGTCGACCGCTTCGGTCATGGTCTGGCCACGGGTGGGCGCGCCGTTGATCTTGACGATCAGGTCGCCCGCTTCGATGCCGGCGCGCGATGCCGGGGTGTCGTCGATGGGCGAGACCACCTTGATGAAGCCGTCTTCCTGGCCCACTTCGATGCCCAGGCCGCCGAATTCGCCGCTGGTGCTTTCCTGCAGTTCCTGGAAGTCTTCCGGGCCGAGGTAGGCCGAGTGTGGGTCGAGGTTGCTGAGCATGCCCTTGATGGCGTTCTCCAGCAGGGTCTTGTCGTCCACCGGCTCGACGTAGGCGGCCTTGATCCGGTCCATGACCTCGGCGAAGGTGCGCAGCTCGTCCAGCGGCAGCGGCGCCTTGGCCGTCACCTCGGTGGCCGGCATGGCCGCAGGCTTGGCAGCCTTGGCCGGCTCGGCGGCGGTGGCCAGGGGCGCGCCGACGACCAGAGCGATGCTCAGGGCCAGCTGGGTGAGGCGAGACGAGTGCAGCATGTCGAACGAACTCCTGATCCTGTAGGTGCCCCTGACGGAGCATCGACGCCGCCCATAGAGGCGATGCCGTCATGTATGCAAATGCCTAGCCTCGGCACCATTGCGCCGGGTCGGTTGGCCGACCCTGCTGGCGAATCGCGAAGTACAAGCCCGCGCTGTCCTGACCGCCGCTGTCGCCGACGGTGGAAATGGCTTCACCGGCCTTGACGATGTCTCCGGCACTCTTGAGCAGGCTCTGGTTGTGGCCATACAGGCTCAAGTAACCATTGCCGTGGTCGAGAATGACCAGAAGTCCGGCACCGCGCAACCAGTCGGCGAACACCACGCGGCCACCGTGCACCGCGTGCACCTGGGTGCCTGCGGAGGCGGCGATCATCACCCCATCCCACTTGGCGCGGGCGTCACCGCCACGGGTATCGCCGAAGCGTGCCAGCAGTCGACCATTGACCGGCCATGGAAGTTTTCCACGGGCCGCGGAAAAGGCGCCGCCGTAGTTGGCGCCGTCGCTGGATACCAGCGGGCCAAGTACGGTACGGGCCTTCTTCGGCGGCGCTTCGGGCGCTTCGGGCGCCTCGCGCCGAGCATCGGCCAGGGCCTGTTCGCGGCGACGCTTTTCTTCTTCCTGGCGCGCCAGCAGGGCCTTCTGCCGCGCCTCTTCGGCTTCGCGGGCCTGGCGCGCGAGGGTTTCCTCGATGGTCTTGAGCACCTTGGCCAGGTCGGCCTGGTCCTGTTCGCGGGCCTGAAGCTTCTGGTCGCGGGCTTTCATGTCGCTGTTGAGCTTGGCCAGCACCTGCTGGCGCTTGCTGCGCTCGGCTTCCAGTGACTGGCGGCGGGTGTCGAGGTCGGCGCGCTGGGCCAGCAGTTGCTCTTGCTGCCCGGAAATCTCCAGCTCGACGTTGGCCAGTTGGCGCAAGGTTTCGTTGAAGGTGCGCAATTGTTCCAGGCGCGCCTTGCTCAGGTAATCGTAGTAGGTGAGGGTGCGCGCGAACTTCTCGGGATTCTGCTGGTTGAGCAGCAGCTTGAGGTATTCCTCGCGGCCACTCTGGTAGGCCGAACGGGCCTGGATAGCGATCAGCCGTTGCTGTTCAGTACGGGCGGACTGGAGTTTTTTTTTCTCGTGGTCAAGGCGCTCCAGTTCGCCCTCGGTCTTTTTTAGCGCTTGCTGCAGCGCCTCCACCTGTTTCTCGAGATTGCCGATATCGGTCTCGGTGGACTTGAGGTCTTTCTGCACGCCGGCTTTCTCTTCCTGGAGCTTGCCCAGCGTCTTCTTGAGCTCGGCGATGTCCTGGCGAGTGGCGTCCAGCTGTTGCTGGGTCTGGGCGCGCTCGTCGGCGATAGCCGGGGCGAGCAGGCATGACAGGGCGAGGAATATGAGGGCGCGGCGCATGGAATCGGGCGTACCAGGGATGGAGACTGGCCTAGTATGCCCGCCCGGGCTTGCAAAAAAAACGCCTGCCAACGGCAGGAGGGCCGCGTTTGTCAGGAAAGCCGCATGAAATATCGGACTTATCCGTTGTAAAGATCGGAAAGCTCGGCGTGAAGCGCTGCGACGACCGCGCTTACCATCGGCGGCCCTTGCGTGGCGAACGCCGATCCGGCTGCCCGTGCTCTTCCTGCTGTGCGAGAACGTCCATGTCGATATCTTTCCGTTTGTTCCAGTTGAGGCACTTTCTGTTGTGCGCAGGGTGTCTACTGATGGTCCTCATTCCGTCCGTTGCGGCTGCCACCGAGCAGGACAGTTGGACCTTGCAGACCAGTGTCTACACCCGACACTTCAATCCCGACCCGGACCACAACGAGCGTCAGGAACTCATCGGCCTGGAGCGCAATCGCGCCGATGGCCTGCTGTACGGTGCTGCAACCTTCCGCAATTCGTTCCGCCAGCGCTCGGTCTACGCCTACGGCGGCAAGGCCTGGCAGCATGACCGATGGCCGGTGTACGCCAAGGTCAGTGCCGGTTTGCTGCAGGGTTATCGCGGCAAGTACCGCGACAAGCTGCCGCTCAATCGCTTTGGCGTGGCACCCGTGATCATTCCCGCGCTGGGCACCCACCTGGGGCCGGTGGGCATCGAGGCGGTGCTGCTGGGGGGCAACGCCATGATGGTCAACGTTGGCTATCGCTTTCGCTGAACCCTTGAAACGCAAAAAGCCCGATGCAATCGCATCGGGCTTTCATTGTGCAGCGCTGAGCCGGCTCAGGCGTCGAGCAGAATCGAGGTGCCGGTCATTTCGACGGGTTTCTCCAGCCCCAGCAGCTTGAGCATGGTCGGCGCCACGTCCGCCAGCACGCCGCCTTCGCGGACCTTGACCTTGCGCTTGCCGACATAGATGAACGGCACCGGCTCGGTGGTGTGCGCGGTGTGCGCCTGGCCGGTAGATTCGTCTTCCATCTGTTCGACGTTGCCATGGTCGGCGGTGATCAGCGCTTCGCCGCCGACTTTTTCCAGTGCCGTGACGATACGGCCCATGCAGCCGTCCAGCGCTTCGACCGCCTTCACGGCGGCGTCGAATACGCCGGTGTGGCCGACCATGTCGCCGTTGGCGTAGTTGACTACGATCACGTCGAAGCGCTGCTGCTCGATGGCTTCGACGATGCGGTCGGTGACCTCCGGTGCGCTCATTTCCGGTTGCAGGTCGTAGGTGGCGACCTTCGGCGACGGAATGAGAATACGTTCTTCACCTTCGAACGGCTCTTCGCGGCCGCCGGAAAAGAAGAAGGTAACGTGGGCGTACTTCTCGGTCTCGGCGATGCGCAGTTGAGTCTTGCCGTTGTTGGCCAGATACTCGCCGAGCACGTTGTGCAAGCTGGCCGGGGCGAATGCGGCGGGAGCCGGGATCTTCGCCGAGTACTGGGTCAGGCCGATGTAGGCCGCCAGTTTCGGCAGGCGCGCGCGGGGGAACTCGTTGAAATCCGCTTCGACGAAGACGCGCGACAGCTCACGGGCGCGGTCGGCGCGGAAGTTCATGAAGATCACCGCGTCGCCGTCCTCGACCTTCACGGCCTCGCCGATCCGCGTGGCCTTGACGAATTCATCGCTCTCGTCACGGGCATAGGCCGCTTCCAGGCCGGCCACTGCGCTGTCGGCACTGTAGTCGGCGGCGCTGTCGACGATCAGGTTATAGGCCGCGCTGACGCGGTCCCAGCGGTTGTCGCGGTCCATGGCGAAGTAGCGGCCGATCAGGCTGGCGATGCGGCCCTTGCCCAGTCGGGCGAAGGTGGCGTCGAGCAGTTCGAGGGACGACTGCGCGCTGCGCGGCGGGGTGTCGCGGCCATCGAGGAAGGCATGCAGGTAGATCTTCTCGGCGCCGCGCTGCGCGGCCAGTTCGGCCATGGCGACGATGTGATCCTGGTGGCTGTGCACACCGCCATCGGACAGCAGACCCAGCAGGTGGACCGCCTTGCCAGCGGCCACGGCCTTGTCCACGGCGCCGGTAAGCACGGGGTTTTCGAAGAATTCACCGTCACGGATGGCTTTGGTCACCCGCGTGAAGTCCTGATACACCACGCGCCCGGCACCCAGGTTCATATGACCGACTTCGGAGTTGCCCATCTGCCCGTCCGGCAGGCCGACATCCATGCCGGAGCCGGAGATCAGGCCATGCGGCTGGGTGGCGCGCAAGCGGTCGTAGACCGGCGTGTTGGCGGCGAGGATGGCGTTGTATTCGCGGCTTTCGCTGTGACCGAAACCATCCAGGATGATCAGGACCAGGGGCTTGGGGAGGTTCGTCATCGATCAAACTCACGGTTGTTCAAAGATGATAAAGACACGCATTTTAGGGGAAATCGGCCAGAGGCGGCGAATATTCGTCGGACCGCGCGACCAGCGCACCGCCCTATCCTGTGCAAGGCGGGTTTTCGCACCGGCCCGGCGGGCTTTGGCCGGCCTGGGTGGCTGTGTATACTGGCCGGCATTTTCAATCGCCTGGAACACCCCTGATGGTTGCTCACCTGATTCAATTTGCGACAGATCACTTCATCCTGGTTGCGATCTTCTTCATTCTGCTGATCCTGCTGCTTCTCAACGAGATCCGCCGTGGCGGTCAGAGCCTGAGCAACGGTCAACTGACCGCGCTGGTCAACGCCGACAAAGGCGTGGTGATCGATATCCGTCCAGGCAAGGAGTACGCTGCCGGGCACATCGTCGGCGCGCTGAACATTCCCCAGGACAAGATCGCCAGCCGCATGGCAGAGCTGGAGAAGCACAAGGACAAGACCCTGATCATCGTCGACGCGATGGGTCAGCAGTCCGGCACCGTCTGCCGCGACCTGCTCAAAGCCGGCTACACCGCCGCCAAGCTCAGCGGCGGCGTGTCCAGCTGGAAAGCCGACAACCTGCCCCTGGTGAAGTGATATGCAACCGGTCATCGTCTATTCCAGCGACTACTGCCCCTACTGCATGCGCGCCAAGCAACTGCTTGCGAGCAAGAACGTGGCCTTCGAGGAAATCCGTGTCGACGGCAAGCCGCAACTGCGTGCCGAGATGGCGCAGAAGGCCGGGCGTACCTCGGTGCCGCAAATCTGGATTGGCAGCACCCATGTCGGCGGTTGCGATGACTTGTTTGCGCTGGAGCGCTCGGGCAAGCTCGACGCCCTGCTCGAGGCCTGATTCACGCCCCCTTTCAACCCTTTTTCAGACAAGGATCTGCCATGACTGACCAACAGACCAACGGCGCTGCCGAAGAGAACAGCCCGCAATTCTCGCTGCAGCGCATCTACGTGCGCGACCTGTCGTTCGAAGCGCCCAAGAGCCCGCAGATCTTCCGCCAGCAGTGGGAGCCGAGCGTCTCGCTGGACCTGAACACCCGCCAGAAGGCCCTGGAAGGCGACTTCCACGAGGTGGTGCTGACTTTGTCGGTCACCGTCAAGAATGGTGACGAAGTGGCGTTCATCGCCGAAGTCCAGCAGGCCGGCATCTTCTTGATCTCGGGCCTGGACGGGCAGTCGATGAGCCACACCTTGGGCGCGTTCTGCCCGAACATCCTGTTCCCGTACGCGCGTGAAACCCTCGACAGCCTGGTGACCCGCGGCTCGTTCCCGGCGCTGATGCTGTCGCCGGTGAACTTCGATGCCCTGTACGCCCAGGAACTGCAGCGCATGCAGGAAGCGGGCGAGGCACCGTCGCTGCAGTAATTGCCTGCGCGACTTACGAAAAAGCCCCTCGGGATCGACCCGAGGGGCTTTTTCATGGCTGCGAAATGGCGTCAGCCGAACTGTTTCTGCTGTTGCTGCTGCTTGGCCACTGCTTCCGACGCCGCCACATAGGCCGCCTGGAATTCATCGCTTTCCAGCCAGACCATGGTGGCCGCGTCATCGGCACCATCGAGCCAGGCGCGGTAGGCGGTGAACACCAAGACGATATAGTCGGTGGCGTGTTCTTCCTTGTGACCCTTGAGCACCAGCGCCAGCAGGGGGTCGACCAGGAACACCGAAATCATCGCCTCCAGGCCGTTCTCCTGGGCCTGCTTCATCTTCTCGAACAACGCGTCGTAGCTGCCCGAATCCATGGCCTTGTTGAACACCTGCTCGACGCTGGTGCTTTCACCCGAGCTGGCCTTGACCGCCTGGCCACTGCGCACCATCCGGTTCTGCTTGGCCTTGGAGGCGGCGCGCTTGGCGCGTTTCTGTTGCTTGGTGTTGGAAGCCATGCCGTGAATCCTCGGGTGTATCCGCAAAAAACGCGTATTGAAGCCTAGAGTCGGCGTTCTGGATAGAGCCTGGCTGCATCAGAAGCTGTAAGTGCCGGTCACCACCAGGCTGCGCGGGTCGCCGAACTGGATCTGCGCGGCGCTGGTCGCGGCGCTGTAGTAGGTCTTGTCGGTGAGGTTGGACAGGGCCGCGCGCACGTCCCAGTCATGGGTGCGCAACCCGACCAGCGCATCCCAGCGGCCATAGCCGGGCAGTACGGTGGTGTTCTGGTTGTCGGCGTAGCGTTGACCCACCAGGGTCAGGCCGGTTTCGGCGTACCAGCCCAACTCCGGCTTCCAGGTCAGGAACAGGCTGGCATTGCGCCGCGCCACGTTGTTGACTCGGTTGCCCGCCAGGCCGTTGTTGTCCTTGACGATGGTGGCATCCTGCAGACCGACGCCGCCGCGCACGTACCAGTCGCCCACCAGCTTGCCCTGGGCGGTCAGTTCGACCCCGCGTGAGCGCTGCAGGCCGGTGAGCACGGTGATACCCGGGTTGTCCGGATCGCTGGTGCGACGGTTGTAGAGCTCCAGTTCGTAGACGGCGAGGGTAGTGCTCAGGCGGTCGTCGAGCCAGTCGCTCTTGACCCCGATTTCCTTCTGCCGTGTGTTCTCCGGCGCGGTCTCGTTGGTGTTGCCTGCTGCACCGGGGGTGATGCCGATCAAGCCACCGCCGACCGGGGAAAAGGTCTTGCTCCAGGAGGCGTAAAAGGAATGCGCCTGCCAGGGCGAGTACACCACACCAAGGCGCGGACTGGTGCTGTTGTCGTTCTGTTTTTCGGAAATGCCCCGCAGCCTGTTCTGGGTCTGCACCTCGAACTGATCGAAGCGCAGGCCGGCGAGCAGTTGCCATTGATCGTTGAGGCGGATCTGGTCCTGCAGGTAGACACCACGGCTGTCGACCACCGTGTGGTTGTAGCTCGACGCCACCATCGGTCCGGTGTGTTGCAGCCGTCGGTTCGGGGCGTTGAGGTCCAGCGTTGGCACCGCCTGGCCTCCCGCGTTGACCGCGCGCGCGGTGTACAACTGTGGGTCACGGCGCTGGTTGCCGAACTCCACCCCTAGCAACAGCGTGTGGTCCAGCCCCCAGGTGCTGACCTGGCCCTCGGCTTCGAGGTTGTTGAACAGGTTGCGGGTGTTCAGGTCCTGCTGCCAGCGCTGACGAACCACCCGCTGGGTGCTGGGGATGTAGCCGGTGAGGTAGGTGTTGTCGAACTCGCTGTCGAGCTTGAACAGACTCAGGGTGTGGCGCAGTTGCCAGTTGTCGCCCAGCTGATAGTTCAGCCGCGAGCGCAGCGACTGCGCCCGGTCGTCGATGAAGTCGCGCTGCGTATCGCCGTAGGTGGTGCTGCGACCCACATCGGCCGGACGGCCGCCGACGCCGGGAATGCCGCGATCGGGCGTGCGGTTGTAGCGACTGTATTCGTACTGCACCAACCAGTTGAGCTCGGGGCTCAGTTGCCAGCTCATCGACGGGGCGAACAACTGGCGGTTGCCGTCGATGCCGTCGCGGAAACTGTTGTTGTCCTGATTGCCCATGTTCAGGCGCACGCTGATGTCATCGTTCAGGTCGGCGCTGAGGTCGGCGTACAGGCTGCGCAGGTCCTCGCTGCCGCCCTGGACTTCGAGGGTCGAGCGACGACCATGCTCCGGCGCCTTGCTCACCCGGTTGACGATGCCGCCTTGGCTGCCGCGACCGTAAAGCACTGCCGCCGGGCCTTTGAGCACTTCGACGCGTTCGATGTTGTGCAGGTCGCGCACGTACTGGCTGTCATCGCGCACGCCGTCCAGATAGAAATCGTTGCTGGCATCGAAGCCGCGAATGCGCAGGCTGTCGAAGCGTGTGTCGGCCCCGCTGCTGACGTTGGGAATGCCCTCCAGCGCCTTGCCCAGACTATTGCTGCCGTAGTCCAGTACATTGGCCGTCTTGACCGTGTCGATGGCCTGCGGCACGTAGCGCACCGGGGTCGAGGTACGGGTGGCGGTGCTGACGTCCTTGACCCTGGGGTTGTCGCGTTCACGGTCGGTGTCGGCCGAAATCGAGATTTCCGGGAGCAGGGTGGCGGCGCTGACGAGACTGGTGCTGAACATCAGCGAAAAGCCCAAGGGTAGGGATCTGAAGCGGCGGGGAGCAGGCATGGCATGGCATCCGACAAAGGGTCGAGAGAAAGGATGCGAATGGTAATGCTTGCTATTTGCTACTGCTTGGCTATTTGTCAGCTTGAATCATGACGTATGTATCAATTTGTAACTCGCCTCCCGCCAGTAGGTTGGGACCGCAGCGAGATGGCGCTGGCCTTGGTACACACGTCCGAAAAAGAGAAGGAATAACTCCCTGTGAGCCAATCTCCACGGATTTACACCAGCCCAAAGCTTCAATTTGGTTATATCAACCTTCATTTCACGTTTTTTTGACATTCGTTGGCGCGCGCGGATAGGATGCGGCCTCTACGCCTGCCGGCCATCCCATGGCCGAGCGCCGGACGAGGCGCGCGCTCTGCACAGCAGCGCCGCCCACCGTTTGGATACACGCGTCGAACCTACGAAGGGGCGTTGGTTCCTGGCGTTTACGTAGCAGAGCGTTCTGATTCGGTAATAAGGAAAACAACATGTTGAATACAAGGATCAGCCTGGTTGCGCTGGCACTCATCGCCGCCACTCAGGCCCAGGCCAACGACCAGGCCCAGAGCAAGGGGTTCATCGAGGACAGCCACGCCAACGTCCTTCTGCGTAACGCGTTCATCAATCGCGACAAGAAGCACGGCGTCAACGACCAGTCCCAGTGGGGCCAGGGCGTGATCGCCAACTTCTCCTCCGGCTTCACCCAGGGCACCGTCGGTGTCGGCGTCGATGCCTTCGGCCTGTATGCACTGCGCCTGGATGGCGGCAAGGGCCGCAACGGCGGCGGCGGTATCGATTTCTTCAAGCGCGAAAACACCACTGACGCTCAAGGTCGCAGCGACGCGGCCAACGACCTCGCCCGCGCTGGCGGTGCCGTCAAGTTCCGCATCTCCAACACCGTGCTCAAGTACGGCGACCAGATGCCCGCGCTGCCGGTCCTGCAATACGACGATTCGCGCCTGCTGCCTGAAAGCTTCACCGGCACCCTGATCACCTCCAAGGAAATCGAAGGGCTGGAACTGAACGCCGGTCGTTTCACCCAGGAAGCGCGCAAGAGCGCTCAGCGTCGTGACAGCGGTGGTTTGAAGTCGATCAACGTTCTCGGCGGCAGCTACAAGTTCACCGACAACTTCACTGCCTCGCTGTACACCGCGGACAACGAAGACGTCATGAAGCGCCACTACCTGGGCCTGAACTACGTCTTCCCGATCGCCGCCGACCAGTCCCTGACCCTGGACTTTAACGGCTACAAGTCGGACATCGACAGCCAGTACGTGCGTGAAGCCGGCCTCAACGGCGACCGCAACACCATCTGGAGCCTGGCGGCGACCTACGCCTATGGTCCGCACTCCTTCACCCTGGCCCACCAGCGCAGCACCGGCAGCACCGGCTACAACTACGGCTGGTACCAGAACGAAGGCGGCGTGGGCGACGGCGGTTCGACCATCTACCTGGCCAACTCCTACTGGTCCGACTTCAACGCCGAGGACGAGCGTTCCTGGCAACTGGGCTACGGCCTGGACTTCGGCGCCTTCGGCGTTCCGGGGCTGACCTACAAGATCGCCTATGTGGTGGGTGACAACATCAACACCCGCACCGTCGGCAACCCGCAGGGCTGGGGCGAGGGCAAGGAGCGCGAGATCTTCAGTCAGGTCCGTTACGTGGTCCAGGAAGGCCCGGCCAAAGACCTGTCGGTCAAGCTGCGCGGCTCGTTCCTGCGCACCAACGATGCCGTGCGTCAGAATGGCTACAACGACGACGGCAACGAAGTACGCGTGTTCGTCGAGTACCCGATCAGCATCTTCTGATCCGGTTTTGGCGTAACCAACAGCCCCGGCATTTGCCGGGGCTGTTTCGTTTTTGCGTGCAAGGTCGCGAGGTGCGAATTCACCGTTATGGGTTTGGCAACGCCAGGGCGAGTGTCTTCCAGCTTCCCTTGCGCTTGCGCTCCACCAGCGAAGCCAGGGCTTTACCGGTTGGACACTTGGCGAAGGCCAGCGGAGCCAACGTCAGCAGGTAAACGCTGTCCGGCGTGTGCGTTCGGCTGTCCGCCGCTTTGTTCCAAGGCTTGTCGACCGTCAGCAAGGCGTCGGTCTTCTCGGGCCAGGCCAGGTCGGCGAAGCGTGGGTCGCTGCGCAGGATCAATGTGCCTTCACTCAGCGGTGCTTCCTCGAAGGTGAGCGCGGCCAGGCGCTCCAGCAGGCTGACCGGAAAGCGTCGTGCCGCATCGTCGGGGATTCCGGCCTGCGGCAGGGGCCATTCGCCTGGCAGGCACAGGCACAATTCGGTCATCGGCGTGGCCTGGTAAAGGCCAGTGGTGAACAAGAGCTTGTGGGAGGTCTTGCCGTCGATCAGGCTGATGTGCAGGTCGATGCGCGAGTCATTGGTGGGGGGCGAGAAGGCAGTGGGCAGCACGTGCCCGAGGGTCTGGTCGACGAAGTTGACCAGGGTATGCGCTGCACTGTCTTCGACGCCGGTCTCGGGATCCTGCGTGCCGTGGGCGCCGTTGTCCTGCAGCAGCCGCTCGGTGCTTGGGTGGCCCCAAACACGCGTTGCGTCCAGAGGACTTCTGTTGAGGTAGAGGTGCAGCCGGTCGGGGCGTGCGCCTCGCTGAAGCAGCAGCGCCACGACGTCGTCGTGGCCACCTTGGGCGGCTGCGTACAGGGGCGGGCGCACGCTCCAGGGCGAGCCGTCTGGCCAGGCACCTGCGTCCAGCAGGCATGTGCACGTTGCCAGATCGCCCTCGCTGGCTGCCAACTCCAATGCGGTGGAGTGAGCATCGTCCAGGCAGGTCCGATTGGGATCCAGACCTGCTTCGAGCAGTAAGGCGCAGATTTCAGTCTGGCTGGCGCGGGCTGCCAAATGCAACAAGCTAGGTCCATCGCCGTTGCCGTACCGCGGCAAAGTCAGCAGTTCAGGATACTTCTGTATAAAGGCGACCACCGCCGCCACTTTGCCTTCTGCGATGTCCTCATATAGTCGATCAAGTTGGGTTTCGTGCTGTTCGTAGAGTTTCTGCGCTTCGTTCATTTGTTGATCGGTCCCCTTCTGAAGGCTTCGCCCAATTCGGCGAGTGCTCGCTCTACAGCCGGCGTCCCTTTTGCGTCGACTTCCTGCAGGCGCTCGTAGACTTTCCTGGCCGAAGCGACGCTGTGCGTCCCACGGCCATTCTCCGCCCAGGTGAAATTCCTCAAGTCCGTATTCAGGTCGATCTTGTGCTTCCTCATGATCGCCTGGGCATTGAGGATGTAGTCGCGATTTTCCTGCTTCCAGTTCCTCGGTGCATACTCGCGAACGATATGATGGCGATGTGGCCGGACCATGTTGGTCGGTTTGGTCTCATCCAGCTTCGCCATGTCCTCTTTATTCAGCCTGCAGACCTCCAACCCTAGCGGATCGATCCAGGTTGCCGGTGTCGGAGCGTACTGATAGAGATTCAAGCCGCCCGCCAGACCAATCGGATCGGGCTGTGTGAAACGGCCGATATCCGGGTCGTAGTAGCGGAAGGTGTTGTAGTGCAGGCCGGTTTCGCGATCCAGGTATTGACCCTGCATGCGCAGGTTCTGCTCCTGGACCAAGCCGTCCTGGCGAACTTCCTGGACGGTATTGCCCCACACCTGGTACTGGGCCTGCCACAGTAATTGGCCGGTGTCGTCGCTCAGGCGTTCCGGCAGGCCATTCAGGTCATTCTGGTAGTGATGCACCCGCTGGTGAGCGCCTACACCTTCAACGCGCGCCAGAGGCTCATGGCTGTCCTGGTCGTCATAGAGGTAAAGGCTGTGCTGGCCATGCCGGACTTCCTCCAGCAGGCGATAGCCATCCCAGCCGAAACGCGAAAGGCCCAACTGGCGTCCCGTCTCGTCGTGTTCACTTTTTTCGATACGCCGGCCCAGAGGGTCGTAAGTCATGCGCACGATCCGCTCGCGGCCGTTGTTGTGGCTGCGCACCTCGATCAGGCGGTGTTCGGCGTCGTAGGCGAAACGCTGTAGGCCACGCCTGGCGCTGCGCTTTTCGATCAGCCTGCCGAAGGCATCGTAGCGATAGCGCTTGTCCTGATAGGTGAGCACGCGGTTATGCCGTACCCAGCCCAGCGACGGCGTATCGAGCAGGTTGGCGGCTGCATCGTAGGCGAAGACTTCGTCGGGCAGCGCAGCATGGGGCTGGCTGCTACTGACGATTCGCTCGTTGGCATCGTGTTGCAGGTGTTGCTGGACGATACCCTCGGGACTCTGCCGAAAGCGCACGGCCAGGTTGTCCGCCAGGTCGTACTCGAAGCGTTGCTGCAACGGTGCGGGCAGACGTCGGGGTACTGTTCGGGGGTGGCTCAGGCGCGAGCGAATGCGGCCGGCGCGATCGTACTCGCTGCGCGTCTCGAACCCGCCCTGAATGCGCAGCACCTCACGGTGCAGGCGGTCGCGCTCGAAATCGCAGATGACCTTGCCGTCCAGGTTGACCTGATGCAGATGGCCGCTGCCGTAGTACAGCTGGTTGAGCGTACGCCCATCCGGCAGCCAGGTCTGCAGGCGATTGCCCAGTGCGTCATGGCGGTGATGAAGGGTTCCATTGCTGCCCTGCTCCTGGGTCCGCCGGCCGAGGGCATCGAAAGCGAACGCGACGGTCTCGCGCTTGCCTTGGTTGTCGGTGAAGCAGGCCTGCAGCAGTTGGTCTAGGGCGTCGTACTGGTACTCCGTACGGCCATCGTCGGTCACCTTGGCCAGCAGCCGGCAGCCAGCATCACGCTCGAAGAAATGGCTGATCACGGCCGCTGGCGTCGGGGACACCAGCGCCAGGCCGGTCCCGTGCGGTCCGGGCAGGTAGTCGAGCCGCGAGAGGCAGTCGAGAGCGTCGTAGTGATAGCGTTTGGCGCTGTCGTCCAGGTCCCGCTGCTCGACCAGACGATCGGCGGCATCCCAGGTGAAGCGGTACTGCTCGCCATTTTCGTTGGTCAGGCTGAGCAATCGGCCGTACAGGTCGTAGCGGTACTCCACGGTACGGCCCAAGGGATCGACCAACTGCCGCAACTGGCCGCGCGCATCGTACTGGAACTGACGCTGATGGCCGGCAGTGTCGGTATGACGAGCCAGCCGGTCGCCCACGGCATAGTCGAAAGATTGAGTGCGGCCGTCGGGCAGGCGCACCTGCACCAGTCGTCCGGACGCATCGTGCTGGTAGTCGGTACGTTCGCCGTGGGCGTCGATGAGCGCTGCCAGATGACCTCGGTGGTCGTAATCCAGACGCGTGGTGTAGCCGGAGCAGTCGGTCAGGGCACGCAGGGCGCCGAAGTCGGTCCACTGCAACTGCTTGGCCCGACCCGCAGCATCGGTTATTTCGATCACCTGACCGTGTGGGTCATACCGGTAGTGGGTCGTCTGGCCGAGCGGATCGGTCTCGCGGATGCAGTTGCCACGGGCATCGTAGTGGTATCGCCAGCAGTGGCCGGCGGCGTCCATGCGTGAGCGGGGCAGCGCCCAATGCTCCAGCCACTGCGTCGACACGCAGCGGCCCAGAGGGTCGAAGGTCTCGCTGAGGTTGCCGGACTCGTCGTAGTTGAACGACCAGCGTCCGCCGTCCGGGTCGCTGGCGCCGAGCAGTTGCCGGTCTGCGTTCCAGTCGAAACGCCAGGTGCGCCCCAAGGCGTCGGTGTAGGCCGTGATCTGGTACTGGTCGTTCCAGTGGCGTGTGGTGACCCGTTGCAGTCCGTCGGTGACGCGTGTGATGCCCGCTGTCAGGTCGTACTCGAAGCTGTACTCATCACCTGCATCCGTCCAGTGACGAATCACTCGCCAGCCATCCGCCGTCTGCGCCCATTGGTAGTAGCAACTCAAACCGGTGGGCAGTTGGTGCTCGACCATGCGTCCGCCAGTGTCGTAGCTGAAGCGGCGCGTGACCTGCCCGTGGCGATTCTTGACCTGCGCGAGGCGACCAGCGCCGTCGTAGCCGTAGCTCACCAGTGGCTCGACGCTCGCGTCGGTCAGGCGCCGCTCGATCTGGCTCAGGCGCTGCGGCCATTGCGGGTCGTAGCTCAAGAGCGCTTCTGTCTGATCGAAGGTATCGCGTAGCCCACGCAGTCGCCCGCTGTCGTCGTAATCCAGAAAGATACGGTTGTCGTTGCGATCACCGATCTGGCTCAGGCGCAGACGCATGGGGTTGGCGGGGCAGGGCTGGAACAACCGGTAGCGGCCGTCGCGATCCTCGATCAACACCTCGCCGTTGTGTTCGCGGCGCACACTCAGGCCCTCGGCAGCGCTGTAGACCGCATCGCCTGGCGCGATACGGCCCATTTCGATGGCCCTGGCCTGCTCGTCGACGAAGATTAGCCCTTCGCCACCTTGCGCTTGCGTCCTGACTTCGATGTAGACCTCGTACGGCACGCTCCAGCCGGTGCCCAGCAGCCCGTCCTCGCGCTGTCCATGGCTGTTGTAGCAGCGCTGCCAGGTGATGGGCAGCAGGGCCGGCAGGTCGAAGTCGTGATCGTCCTCACCGTTGAGCAGCTTGGCGCCAGTCGGTGTATGCACCGGGTTGGGCGAGCCGACGATGGCCGAGGTGAGGGCGCTGGTGACCTGGCTGGTGACCAGCTGAGTGACGCCACCGATGAGCATGCAGCCGAACTTGCTGTAGAACTTGCCGCCGCGCCCGCGCAGCAGCATCAGCGCGGTGATCGCCAGGCCGATGCCGGGCGTCTTGCCGCTGCGGATCTCGCGCACCACGATGGGCTCGCCGCCGATGCGCACGTTGCTGGAAATCTCGCCAGCGTCCACCACTACCGCCTCGCAGGTGCTGCGATCGCCACTACGGCAGGCCGGGTGGCCGTTGATGAGCACCTTGCTGGAGCCTTCGGCCAGATATTGCGGCGGCATCGCCGGATGTTTGTCGCAGAGGATCTTGTCGTCTTCCGCTTCCTGGGTATTGGGCGCCGGTGTCGCCACGGTCGGCCGCCACATTTGGGAGAAGAAGCCCTTGGCCATGTCCAGGAAGCTTTCTTCCGGCTCATCGCCCGCTGGTTGGCCGGAGGCGTCCGCTGCCGGCCCCACCGGCCCGGTGACGATGCCTGCTGCACGGGCGGCAGGCTTGCCGTTGGTGTGGGTGTTGCCCGAGCCGGTGGCGATGTGCGCCTGCACCGAAGGCGGGAAAAGCGCGTTGCCGATGCCGTCGCATAATCGGCTCAGGCCGGTATCGGCACCGCTCTTGGCCATGGCCACGCCGACCACCAGGCCGACTGCGGCACCCAGCACGAAGCAGCCCAGTCCACCGGTAGCCACGGTGATGCCCAGCGCTGCGCCAACGGCCGCGGTGGCCAGTGCGCCGATCGCCACGTTGGCTGCCACTTCCAGCACGCCCCCGACGATATCGGCCATCATCGAGGTGTGCATCAACGCGTCACCCTCGCGCGCGGCCCAGAATGCATCCGACATACCGGTTCAGCCTAGATTGTCGAAGTCGAGCGACTGCTTGATGGCGGCCCAGTGCGACGCTTCGGATTCACCCAGGGGCGAGGGCTTCACGTAGCTCAGGGCGAACATCTTGCGCGTACCCGGCAGCACCAGCGCCAATTGGTATTGGTAGACCATTTCCTGGCCTTTGCTGAACTGGCTGCTCAGCTCGATGGCCTCGATGTCCTGTGCAGCGCCCACCTTCACCGGGTGAGCCGGCTGGAATTGCAAGTCCTTGACCTGCTGTTGCAGACGCTGCAATTGACCATCGAAGTTGCTCTGCAGCGTTTCGTCATCCGCGAGCGCACTGCGGCTGACGATCAGCGAAGTGCCCAGGCGTTCGAAGCGCAGGATGTTGATGCTGGTGTCGCGCACGTCGGTATCGGGCAGCGCGAGGCAAAATTCATTGAGGCGGTAGTTCATGAAAGGTCTCGTTACTTGCCTGAGTTCGGAAAGAGGGCTTTGACCGCGTCGTCGATGTCCTTCTTTACACCTTGCTTGTCCGGTGAGGTCTGGGCGCCGCTTCCGACATTGAGGTCCAGGGTGCCATCTGTGTTGATTTCCCCGTCCTTACTGGCGTGGAAACTGAAATGCTCGCAGCTGATGTTGATATGGCCGCTGGCGTTGAGCTCGATCACGCTCTTGCCACACACAAGGCGCAGGTTTTCGCCCACCTCGATCAGGTAGCGGGTACTGACGCTGTCTGTTTTACTGGCCCCCACCACCAGTTTGTCGTCACGGCGCACGCCCCGGGTCCGGTCCTGGCCGACGGTGTAGGTTTCCAGCTTGCCCACCGTCTGTGTCCGATTTGCCCCCACCGCCAATGTCTCGTCCTGCTTCACGACAGTGTCCATGTTGCGCTCGGCGTGCATGTACAGCTGTTCCTCTCCGCGCTTGTCTTCCATGCGGATTTCATTGAAATTCGCCGAGCTGCCGTCCTTGCTCGAACGGCTCTTCATGCCACTCTGGGTGGCATTGGCGGGCAGGTCGTAGGGCACTTTCTGCTCGCCGTTGTATACCCGGCCGGTGATGATCGGCGAATCAGGGTCGCCTCCAAGGAAGCTGACGATGACTTCCTGGCCGATCCTCGGAATCTGCATCGCGCCCCAGTTCTTGCCGGCCCAGGATTGCGAAACACGAATCCAGCACGAGCTGTTCTCGTCCGACTTGTCATGGCGATCCCAGTAGAAGTGGACCTTGACCCGACCGTGTTCGTCGGTCCAGATTTCCTCGTCTTTCGGGCCGACCACCAACGCAGTCTGCGGGCCCATGACCTTGGGTCGGGCGGTGCTGGAAACCGATCGGAAGGTCTGCAGCGCATCGGTGCAGGTCAGGTCGCTCTCGAACTGGCCGGCACCGCTGCCGCCGCCGGTTTCCAGCGACTCTTGGACAATGTGATAGCGCGCCGCGACGATCAGGTACTCACGGTTCTGGTCCAGCCGCCAGAAGCTGGTGAGGGCAAACAGATGGCCGCAGGCCAGCCCTCGGGCATTGCCGTGCATGTCGATGCGTTCGTGCAGGCTCTGCAGCGACTCCATGCGCGTGCGTGCGTATTGCTCGCCGTCTTCGGTCTTGCTGTAGCCGCCAGGATAGTCGAACAGCGGATAAGCCCCGTTCAAGTGCGGGCGCGGCATCACCGAGCGCACCTCAAGCCGGGCGTTGGGGCGTTCGAAATCGTAGTCAGTGAGTTCCAGCGAGCCTGGTTGTACCTCACGCGCCAACTGCCAGTCGTTGATGTGGTCGCGCTCGCGGTGCTGTGTGTCGGGCGGATAGAAAGGTACCAGTTCGTAGCCTGGTGCCTTGTGGTGGGCGATGAATGCGTCGGCCAGCACCAGTACATGGCGCAACTTTTCGTGGCGGAAGTAGTAGTAGATGCCTTCATCTTCCATCAGTCGGCTGACGAAATCGAAGCTGGTCTCGCAATACTGCACACAGTACTCGCGCTCGGGATAGCTGCGGCTCAGGCGATCCTCGAAATCCGAGAAACCCAGGTCCCGGAACACTTGCTGGATGATCTGCGGTGCGGTTTTCTTCTGGAAAATCCGGCAATCGCTGGTGCGCGTCAGCATCCACAGCCAGGGCCGCAGCGTAACCCGATAGCTGGCGAACTGACCGCGCGAGACTGACTGGCTGCAGCGGGTCACGATGCCGTGGAAGTAGCGCTTGACCAGGCCATGGGTCTGCACCGATACGCACAAAGGCGTGCCGAGCAGCACGTTAAGCTCGATGGCGATGTTGATGCTGGTCAGTTGCAGCTCGAACTCGAACAGGCGGCCCAGCTCCTCGCTGCCGCCCAGTTCGGAGAGGATCAGCACGTCGGGGCCTAGGGTGCTGTAAACCTTAGCAAGACGTGTCTTTTGCGTGAACAACATGAGTCATCCTATAGGCTCGGCGGTCAGTCGGCCGCGCTGAAGTCATAGTGCAGGTCGTTATCGGTGGTCGTGATGCGCACGCTGGCCAGAGGTTTACCTTCGAGCAGGCGGGTGAGGAATTCACGGCTCATGTCTGGCAGCAGGCCGTTGGTCAGGATGGTGTCGATCATTCGCCCGCCGCTCTCGGTTTCGGTGCAACGCGAGACGATCAGCTCCACGACCGCGTCGTCGTAGGCGAAACCGACCTTGTGCGTAGCCTCCACGCGCTTGCGGATACGCTCCAGTTGCAGGCGGGTGATGGCCTGGAGCATGGCATCGCTGAGCGGATAGTAGGGGATGGTCACCAGGCGGCCGAGCAGGGCGGGCGGAAAGATCTCCAGCAGCGGCTTGCGCAGCAGGGTGGCTACCGCGTCGGGCTCCGGCAGGGTCTGTGGATCTTGGCAAATGTCGGCGATCAGTTCGGTGCCGGCATTGGTGGTGAGCAGGATCAGCGTGTTGCGAAAATCGATCTGCCGCCCTTCGCCGTCTTCCATGACGCCCTTGTCGAACACCTGGAAGAAGATTTCGTGCACGTCGGGGTGAGCCTTCTCCACTTCGTCGAGCAGCACCACGCTGTACGGCCGGCGACGCACGGCCTCGGTCAGCACACCGCCTTCGCCGTAGCCGACATAGCCGGGGGGCGCGCCCTTGAGGGTGGAGACGGTATGCGCCTCCTGGAACTCGCTCATGTTGATGGTGATGAGGTTCTGCTCGCCGCCGTACAGGGCCTCGGCCAAGGCCAGTGCCGTCTCGGTCTTGCCCACGCCCGAGGTGCCGGCCAGCATGAATACGCCGATAGGCTTGTTCGGGTTATCCAGCCCGGCGCGAGAGGTCTGGATGCGCTTGGCGATCATCTTCAAGGCGTGGTCCTGGCCGATGATGCGCTTGGCCAGGTGGCCGTCGAGGTTGAGAACCGTCTCGATCTCGTTGCGCGCCATGCGCCCGACCGGAATGCCGGTCCAATCGGCGACCACCGAAGCCACGGCTTGATAGTCGACGGTGGGCAGGATCAATGGACTTTCGCCCTGCAAGACGCTCAGGCGCTGTTGCAGGTCGATCAGTTGCTCACGCAGTTCATGGCTGCCCTGCGCGTCCACGTCCTGGTCGACGACACCGACCTGCTCACGCAGCCGTGCGCGGGTGGCCAGCAACTCGTCGACCAGCGCCTTTTCGTCGCTCCAACGGCTTTCCAGGGTTTGCAGGCGCTCGCGCTCTTCGGCCAGAAGGCGCTCGGCCGAGGCCTGCCGCTGGGTGGTGTCGACGCCGATGGCTGCCTCGCGGGCGATGATCTGCAACTCGACTTCCAGCGCTTCGATGCGCCGCCGGCTGTCGTCCACTTCGGCGGGCACGGCGTGCAGGCTGATGGCAACGCGTGCGCAGGCGGTATCGAGCAGGCTCACGGATTTGTCCGGCAATTGCCGCGCAGGGATGTAGCGGTGCGACAGCTTGACGGCCGCTTCCAGCGCTTCGTCGAGGATCTGCACCTGATGGTGTTTCTCCATGGTCGAGGCCACCCCGCGCATCATCAGCACGGCCTTGTCCTCGCTCGGCTCATCGACCTGCACCACCTGGAAGCGCCGGGTGAGTGCCGGGTCTTTCTCGATGTGCTTCTTGTACTCGGCCCAGGTGGTGGCGGCCACGGTGCGCAGGCTGCCGCGGGCCAGGGCCGGTTTGAGCAGGTTGGCGGCGTCACCGGTGCCGGCTGCGCCGCCGGCGCCGACCAGCGTGTGGGCTTCGTCGATGAACAGGATGATCGGCTTGGGCGAGGCTTGAACGTCCTCGATGACTTGACGCAGACGCTGCTCGAATTCGCCTTTCATACTTGCGCCGGCTTGCAGCAGGCCGACATCCAAGCTGCGCAATTCGACGTCCTTGAGCGCCGGCGGCACGTCGCCCGCAACGATGCGCAGAGCGAAACCCTCGACCACAGCGGTCTTGCCCACCCCGGCTTCGCCGGTGAGGATCGGGTTGTTCTGCCGGCGGCGCATGAGGATGTCGACCAGTTGGCGGATTTCCTCGTCGCGTCCGACGATTGGATCGAGCTTGCCACTGCGCGCCTGCTCGGTGAGGTCGACGGTGAAGCGCTTGAGCGCCTCCTGCTTGCCCATCGCGGCGGGGGCGACGGCGCCACTGGCTTCGCCCGGTGCCGCTACATTGAAGCCATCGCTGGCGCTCAGGCCGTTTTCGGGGGAGTCGCCGACGTATTCGTCGAAGCGTTCGCTCAGGGCCTCGATCTTCAGCTTGGCGAACTCGCTCGACAGCCCCAGCAGGGCATTACGCAGACTCGACGTCTTGAGAATGCCGACTAGCAGATAACCGGTGCGCACCTGGCTCTGACCGAACATCAAACTGCCGTACACCCAGCCGCGTTCGACCGCTTCTTCCACCTGCGAGGACAGATCGGTGATCGAGGTGGAACCGCGTGGCAGACGGTCCAAGGCATCGGTGAGGTCTCGGGCCAGGCGCGCCGGCTCGACGTTGAACTGGCGCACGATGCGGTGCAGGTCGCTGTCCTGCAACTGCAACAACTGGTGCAACCAATGCACCAGTTCCACATAGGGGTTGCCGCGCAGCTTGCAGAACACCGTGGCGGCTTCGATGGCTTTGTAGGCCACGCTGTTGAGTTTGCCGAACAGCGCGGCGCGACTGATTTCACCCATGTTGCGGACTCCTTGTGCGGGGGGATTGGACCGGTTGCTCGGCGTAGTAGCGAGCCAGTTTGAGATCGTTGGCATCGTGTTGAGGTGTGCCGGCCCAGGTGTCGAAGCCCAGGCGCCTGCCGGCATCGAGCTGCAATGCAGGCACTTGTTCGCGAGCGAGGATAAGGTTCAGGTCCCAATCGAGCTCATGGCCTTGGTACTCGGCGACCCAGGCCGCCAGCTCGACGAAGGCTTGGCCGCCGGGCAGCAGGGCGTGGTATTGCTCCAGGTTCAGCGGGCCAATGCACAGGCGGAACTTGTGCTGGCGATCCCAGACGTGGCGCCCCAGGCACAGGTCCACGCCCAGGCGGTTGGCATGTACGCTCATGCGGCTGCGCTCGGGCAGTTCCAACCACTGGCCGACATACTCTTCGATGTGTACAGGCACGTCGAAATAGCTCGACAGAATGCTGCACAGCCCGTCCGGGTAGCGCGTCTGCGCCGCCAGATGGCCTGAATAGTGCAGTTTGGCCGTATATGGCAGTGGGCCTTGGTGCTGCAGTTCGGGCTGACCTCGGCCGATCAGCGCCGCCAGGCGCGCGGCCCAATAGTCGTCGTCGGGCCGGTCGTGGCTGACTGTCGGCCGTGCCTCGGCCCAAGCCCGATAGAACAGCGTCAGCAGGCGGTGGTGGAAGATGTCGAGGAAGCGCTTGCTGGTGTGGTCGGCGTGGTTGCGCTCGCGCTCGCGCAGGTACTCGGTCAGGTGCAGTGGCAGTGGGCCGTTGGGGCCGCCAAGGCCGAAGAAGAACTGCTCCAGACGCGCGGGCCCGATGTCGCTGTAGGTTATCGAGGCCAGTGTCGCCGGCGCGAAGCTGCAATCGAGGTGCTGACCCAGACGCACGGGTTCGTCGGCCAGGCGCTGGGCATGGCCAAAGCGCGGCAAATCTGGGTGCTCGGTCTCCAGGCGGCGTAGCGCCTGAAAGAAGTCGAACGCCCAGGGTTCGGCGTGCATGGCCTCGAGTATGTTCACAGGCTCGGCCTGCGTCCGGGCTTGGCTTTCCATCGCATGATCTCGCCGCGCTCGGTGGTGCGCAGCACGGTTTCGGTAAAGCTGTTGATGGAGACGTAACGCGTCAGGAAACGCTCGAATACTGCACCGAGCAGGAACACGCCTGTTCCGCGGAAGGCGTTCTCGTCGAATTCCAGAGTGATTTCCAGGCCTCGGCCGAACACGATGGGTCCTGGCATCGGCAGGCGTCGCGTGCAAGGTTTGGCGCTGACCTCGCGCAGGCCTTCGATTTGCAGATGCAAGGCGCTGTCCTGGCTGTCGCCGTAAAGGCGTAACAGCTCGCGCAGCGCTGCCGCCCCTTGACCCTGCTCGGTGAGCGACAAGTAATTGAGCGACAACTGGCTGATCAGGCGCCAGGCGCGGTTGTCGTGGGCGTGGCTGGCCTTCGGCCGGCTGGGACCTGCCAGGCAGCGCACCGCAGAAACCGGCGCGCTGTCGGCCAGGCTGAAATCGCTGCGTCCGTCGCCCACGTTCATGAACAGTGGCAGGTCGCGGTTGCTGCACAGCGCGCTGATACCCAACTGGCGCAAGTCGTGTCGGTAGGGCGCCTGCTGGCCGTCGACCAGGCTGATGAACGTCTCGCTGCCCATGTAACTCGAGCGCGTGCCGGTACGCCGCTGCTCGCTGGACAATACGCGCTGTTCGCGGCGCAGGATGTAGTACGCCTGGTCGCGACCGTAGCGCGATGGGTCGCGCACCGCATAGAACGGCAGGAACGACTGGTCCGAGCCCGTGCCGTGACCGGTGACGGCCTGCAGTGAGTGGATTTCGAAGTCGGTGGGCCGGGTGCGGTCGGCGATCACATGGTGCTCGTTGACCTTGTCGGTCAGATGAATGCGGTCGGTGCGGCGTGGAAACAGGTTGATCGCCGGGGTGCAAAAGGGCACCAGGCGCTCGGCGCCAACACTGTTTTCCAAGGTCGAATCGAAACGCTCGAACAGGACCAGCAGTTCCAGCTCCTGGCCGTTGCAGCGCTTGACCGCGCGCTCGAGCCCGGCGAAGTCGACGAACAGGAACCGTTGCGGCAGGGCGAAATACTCCTGCAGCAGGCGGTAGCCCTGGAAGGCTTGCGGCACCACCGGCAGGGCGGCCTCATGGTCGTCGAAACCGCATGGGCGCAGCGCCTGTTCCAGCGGGATGCGCTCGACCCAGTCGGCGCCGGGCTGGCGGGCGAACACCGCGCAGGCGCTGCCGAGCAACTGCTCGTACAGGCGGTAGGGCATCTCGTCGGCACCATTGAGGTACAACGGCAAGTGCTTGAGTGGCAGGCTGGAAAACGGAATCTCGGCGCCGCTGCGCAGGGTCAGGCGCAAGGCCGCACGAGCCTTGGGCTCGCTGGCAGCGAGGCGACCGAGTACCGCGCCTGGGTTGCCGAAGTACTCTGCGCGCGCCACCTGCAGCGGCCACAAGGTCACCTCTTGCGTGCTGCGGAATTCGCAGGGGGTTTGCGAATCGCGGCCCAGGTTGGCGCGTAATGCGCTGCCGCGCGGCAGCGGGAAACCGGCACTGAGCGAGCCCTCGTCGGGGTCGGTCTGCAACTGCACGATGGTCATCGACGGGGTCGGTGCCAGGTAGTGCGGGTAGGCGATTTCCAGCAGGTTGTGGGTGAAGGTCGGATACTCGGCGTCGAGTTTGAACTGCACCCGTGCGGTGAGGTAGGCAAAGCCTTCGAGCAGGCGCTCGACGTAAGGGTCGGCGCATTCGATGCCGGAGAGCGTCAGGCGCCCGGCGATCTTGGGATACTCACGGGCAAATTCCGCAGCGCTCTCGCGGATGTGGCGCAGTTCTTGGTTGTACAGTTCGAGCAAGCGCGGATTCATGCGCGTCTCCGGCGATCGGCGGTGGTTACACGCACCTGCCCAGACTCCAGGTCCAGGTCGGTCTGCAGCAGCAGTGGCAGGGCCGCGGGCTGGGCCCAGAGGTCGCCTTCGATTTCGAAACTCAGGGCGTTGGCATTCATTTCAGCCGGCGCGGCCAGGGCTCGGACACGCAGCGTGTGGGTCAGGATGCGCGGCTCGTAGGTGGCGATGGCTTGATGAATGATGCGCTCAAGGGCCTGCAGATCGATGTTGGTGGCGCAGTTGCCGGCCAACGCAGGCAGTCCGTAGTTGATCACCGAGGTGCCGGCCGGGGTATTCAGGGTGTCGTCGCTGTCGAGCAACGAGGTGGTGTTCAGTAGCCAGGCCAAGTCGCGCAGGACCGAGGCCTTGAGCTGTTGCAGCGACAGTACGCGTTTGTCCGGAGCTTCCTGCGGGTTGCCGGGATCATCGTCGGTCAGACGATCGAGCAGCGAGGGTTGCAGGCGGTCGCGGGCGGCGATGTCGGCTACCACGTGAATAGCCCCACGAAGTCCTTCTGGTCCAAGGGACCGGTCATGCAGCTCCCACCTTTTGCCAAGATGGAAGGTTCGAGCCCGCTGTCCATCAGGCGCACGGCCTGATACTGGCTATCACATCGCCCAGGCGTTGAGGGATCGGCTTCGACATGGCTCACAATGATGACCTGTGCTCCTCTGAACTGCTCCACTCGAGGCCGGCCAGTGTTGCGTTCGGGGCTCAATTGGCATGGCCACGGCATCTGCAGCTCCAAAAGCGATTGATCGCTTTTTTGCAAGGCGCAGCGGCCTTGGTGACTCACCAGCGCAAGCGTTTGTCCGCCAATCGTGACTGTTGGGTCGAGCGGGAAGGGTGACGGGGTCTGTTGGGTACAAGCACTCAGAGCAAGTGTCATCATCAGGCCGGGCAAGACCCTGGATAGTGTTTCGCAAGGCGAAGCATCGGCGGGGTAGGCATTCCAAAGGTTCATGAAAGAAGGCTTGGCCATGACCGATTACCTTGGGCAAATCTGGTGTACAAGAGAACGCTGGCGCCTTGTGGGGACGCCAGCGTGCGCGATCAGATCTTGACGTTCTGACGCACGTTCCAACCATACTTGATCGCGCCGCCTTCCTTCGTGCCGTCGGCCTTCTGCGGTTGGTAGTCCACGGTAACCTTGGCGAAGTTCAAGGTGACGTTCTCGGTCAGGCGGTCATCGCTGCCCGAGCCGCCGGTGCTCAGCGAGCTGATGATCACTTCATCCAGGTTGATGATCAGGTACTCGACCTGGCTCTCGCCACCGGCCTTGCGCACGGTCAGCTTGACCTTGTCGATGTGCTTGCCGCTGGAGCAGTGGGCCATCAGGTTCGGGCTGGACTTGTCGACGTACTTGGTGATCGACAGGTCCTGGATGTTGACCTTGCCGGCACCGCCGCCGCTGCCCACGTGCATGTTGCCGGACTGGGACATGCCCCAGCTCCAGTTCAGCACGTCGATTTCTTCCTTGTGGGCCTTGTCTGCGGACTCGCCCTTGATGTCGCCGATCTTGATGAAAATGTCTACAGCCATGATGTCCTCGATATATCGCGTCGGTTGGCGTTCGTCGTGAGGTCGTACAGTTCCGGGGAAGCTGCTTCACCTGCGAGACAAGGTTCGTAGGTTGGCAAGGCTTCCCCTCTCGGTCGAGAGGGAAATCACTCCCCCTGAGGGTCAAAAGTCGATCAAGCCCCTTTGGCCGACGGCAGCTTCGAGACCAGTCGCAGCGACACGGTCAGCCCTTCGAGCTGGTAGTGCGGGCGCAGGTAGAAGCGCGAGTTGTAGTAGCCAGGATTGCCCTCGATTTCTTCGACCACCACTTCTGCGGCAGCCAGCGGGTGCTGGGCCTTGGTGGTTTCGCTGGAGTGCGCGGGATCGCCGTCGACGTAGTTCAGGATCCAGTCCTGCAGCCAGCGCTGCATCTCGTCCTTTTCCTTGAACGAGCCGATCTTGTCGCGAACGATGCACTTCAGGTAATGGGCGAAGCGGCAGGTGGCGAACAGGTACGGCAGGCGTGCGGCCAGGTTGGCGTTGGCGGTGGCGTCCGGGTCGTCGTATTCGGCCGGCTTCTGCAACGACTGGGCGCCGATGAAGGCGGCAAAGTCGGTGTTCTTCTTGTGCAGCAGCGGCATGAAGCCGTTTTTCGCCAATTCCGCTTCACGACGGTCGGAAATGGCGATCTCGGTCGGACACTTCATGTCCACGCCACCGTCGTCGGTGGGGAAGGTATGTGCCGGCAGGCCCTGTACTTCACCGCCCGATTCCACACCGCGGATGCGCGAGCACCAGCCGTAGTGCTTGAACGAGCGATTGATGTTCACTGCCATGGCATAGGCGGCATTGGCCCAGGTGTATTTGCTGCTGTCGGCGCCGTCAGTATCCTCTTCGAAAGCGAAGGCTTCGACCGGGTCGGTCTTGGCACCGTAGGGCAGACGTGCCAGGAAGCGTGGCATGGTCAGGCCGATATAGCGCGAGTCTTCCGATTCGCGCAGCGAACGCCAGCCGGCATATTCGGGGGTGGTGAAGATCTTGGTCAGGTCGCGCGGGTTGGACAGTTCCTGCCAGGAACCCATGCCCATAACCGTCGGCGAGGCGGCAGCAATGAAAGGGGCATGCATCGAGGCGCAGACCTTGGACAGCTCGCCAAGCAGCTCGACGTCGGGCGGCGACTGGTCGAAATAGTAGTCGCCCACCAGGCAGCCGTAGGGCTCGCCGCCGAACTGACCGTATTCCTCTTCGTAGAGTTTCTTGAACACCGGGCTCTGGTCCCAGGCGGTGCCCTTGAATTTCTTCAGGGTCTTGTGCAGGTCGGTCTTGGACACGTTGAGCACACGGATCTTCAGTTGCTCGTCGCTCTCGGTGTTGGTGACCAGGTAGTGCAGACCGCGCCAGGCGCTTTCCAGCTTCTGGAACTCGTCATGGTGAATGATCTGGTTGACCTGGGCAGTGAGCTTGGCGTCGATGGCGGCAATGATCTGCTCGATCGAGCCGATGGCATCATCGGAAACCAGATTGGTCTGCGCCAATGCCTGCTCGGCCAGGGTGCGTACGGCGCTCTGCACCGCCTCCTTGGCGCGTTCGGTCTTGGGTTTGAATTCCTGCAGCAGCAGGTTGGCGAACTCGCTGGTCTGCTCGGTGCTGGCCTCGGCGGCCTGGTTGTCGCGCAATGTGTCGGTCATGGCGGGCTCCTCAGGCGCTCGGCTCGTTGTCGGCAGGTTTCGGGGCACTGGCCAGGGCCTGCAGCAGGGCAGGGTCCTTGATGGCCTTGAGGATGATGTCCTCGGCGCCAGTCTTGCCATCCATGTAGGTCAGCAGGTTGGCCAACTGGGTACGTGCCTCGAGCAATTGGTTGAGGGCATCGACCTTGCGCGCGACGGCGGCCGGGCTGAAGTCGTCCATGCTCTCGAAGGTGATGTCCAGGCTCAGGTTGCCGTCGCCAGTGAGTTCGTTGGGGACGTTGAACGCCACGCGAGGCTTCATCGCCTTGAGCCGCGAGTCGAAGTTGTCCACATCGACCTCCAGAAACTTGCGGTCGGCCACGGCCGGCAGCGGGTCTTCCGGCTTGCCGGCCAGATCGGCCAGCACGCCCATGACGAAGGGAAGCTGGACCTTCTTCTCGGCGCCGTACAGTTCGACGTCGTATTCGATCTGCACGCGCGGCGCGCGGTTACGCGCGATGAATTTCTGGGAGCTGTCTTTGGCCACGTGGTTCCTCCTGGTCGCCGCTGGGGGCGCTGTCGTTCGTTGCGGCTGTCGGTGGTATCAGTCGTCCTGGGGCCCGCGCAGGTTCTCGAACTGCGACAGGCCATCGGGAATCAGGTCGCGCACGATGGTCGCGAAATCGGCATCGACCAGGTGCTTGGCCCGGCGCAGCAGCACGGGCAGTGGGCTCGAAGGCTCATGGCGGGCGTAGTACTGCAGCAGCCGGTCGAGGCTCTGGCGGACATCGTCGCGGCTGTTCACCTCGCCGGGCCGCGCTGGCGGGCGGGCACTCGGTGTGGCGGCGCTGGCCGATGGTGCCTGGTCGTTCTCGAACGGGTCATGCGCAGGCGTGTCGGGTACCGTGGCCGATGGCGAGCCGCCGGGTGCGTAGTCGGCGAGCACTTGCGAGGCCAGGCGCAGCGGCTGCTTGAGCGCGCTCAGGTCGACGCCCGAGGCGGAGCCCACGTGGTCGCTCACCCGTCGTTCGATGGCTTCGCAGGCGTCGCGCGCTCGGGTCAAGGCCTGGCGCGTCAGTTCGAGCTCTTCGGCGTCGGCATCGCGCAGTGCGGCGGCCAAGGCTTCGATGCTGAGGTCTTCGCTGGCGAAGTGCTGCAGGCCAGCGGCATGCAGGCCGGCACGCAGGGTCACCGGGCCGAACGCGCGCGAGCGTGCCAGGACGGCTTCGCGCAGCAAGGCGATGTTGGTTTCGCAGGTGAGGCCGGCCAAGGCGTTGACGCGCACGGTCGGGTCGTTGTCGTCCGAGGCATCGAGTTGCGGGTGCAGGTGCAGCCAGTATTCGCCCAGCAGATCGCGGATCAGTTCCAGGCCATCGGCCAGGCCGACAAAACCGTGCAGGGCAAGGTTGGACTGAACCAGGAAGTGGGTAATGCGCAGGTCTTTGCTGCGTTGCAGCAGGGAGATGCAGGACTGTTCGAGAGCGCGCCACTGAGGCGGTTCGGCCGGCTGTACCGCATCGCCCATGACCCGTTCCGGACGCCCTTGGGCATCGCGTTCGAGTTGCAGGAAGTCGGCGTCGTATTCCAGGTCTTCGCCACAAGGGAAGTCATCTGAAACAGCGGCTAGCAGTGCCTGGGAGTTCACCAGATATCGATCTCCATATCGGCCCGTGGTGGGGCTCTGCAAATGGCGCAGGGTAAAAATTTAAAAGTGTGAACCAGCGCACAAAACGCAGGTGAACTTTAAGGGTTGATATTGAACCGATATCAGCGGCTGCAGCTCAAAGTTGCGCATTTATGGTTTATTTCCAAAATGCTGTCAAGGTAAGCTAGCGCGCTGAAAACCCGAGTGTGATCGTTTCAGCAGAATTTCAGCCGGCCGCTGAAACTGACATCAAAGTGCAGCGTGAGTGAGTTAGATTGTCAGGTTCTGTAGCGATAAATAGCGCATCTCCTTTGAAATGACGTGGATTTCAGGGTCTGGTCCTGTAGCGCAAAGCAGTCCATCCATTTGAATGGAATCAAGGTTTATATTCTATGCAGGAGGCGTGATGGCACTTTGCCTAACTATCACTAGTTACCACAAGATCACCCCAGGGCAATGCTCGGAGATCACGGTGGAAAAGGGTGCCGTCAGCATAGGAAGAAGTCCTAACAATGACTGGGTATTACCTGATCCTGAGCGGTTGGTATCTTCTAGTCATTGTGTAGTTCAATTCCGTGAGGGCCGTTACTACATAACGGATAGCAGTACCAACGGTATCGAGTTGGTTCAGGCCGGCGTGCGTCTTCGCCGTGGCAACAGTGAACCGTTGATGGACGGCGAACTCATCCGGATCGGCGATTACGAGATCCAGGCGCGTATCGATTCGGGCTTTTCCGTCGACGAGAGTCGTCAGCCGGGCGCTCAGAGCTTCGAGGCGCTGATGGCCAATCAGGTCGCAGCGTCGAGCTCGCCGATCGCTCCGGCCTCTGCGGCGTTGCTGCAGGGGGCGTCCAGCCACGACACCCTGCCAGATTTGTTCGATTTCCTGGGGGCATCGAGTGTGCCTCCGGCCAGCCAGCCCGACCACGTACCGGCCCAACAACACGATTTCCGGCCACCTGCGCCCGTTGCGCCTGCTCCTGCGCCGCCGCCTCCTGCAGCGCCGGGTATCGGGGCCATTCCAGCGGACTGGAACCCCTTCGACGACAGTCCCGCGCCTGCGCCTTTGCCCGCTGCTGCGCCAGACATCCCGCCCATGCCGGCTTTCGAAAGCCCGTTGGCGGCTGAGCCTGCGCCGCCGATCGCCCCGCCGCAGACGCCTCAGCCGCCGCCCTCAACGCCCGTCGTGGCAGCGCCGCCCGCCCCGCCTGCCGCTGACCAGGGTCTTCTACAGGCATTCCTGCGCGGTGCCGGGATCGACCACCTGCGTTTCGACGCCGAGGATGCGGCTGCGCAGATGGAGGCCGTCGGGCGCAGTTACCGCTTGATGGTCGAAGGGCTGATCGATGTCCTGCGCGCGCGCAGCAGCCTCAAGGGCGAGTTCCGCATGCAGCAGACCACCATCGCCCCCGTGCAGAACAACCCGCTCAAGTTCGCCCCCAATGCCGATGAGGCCTTGCTGCTGTTGCTGCGCCAGGGCAGTCAGGCGTTCATGCCGGCCGACCAGGCCGTGCGCGACAGTTTCGATGATTTGCGTGCCCACCAACTGGCAGTGATGGCCGGCGTCGAAGCCGCCATCAAGCACCTGCTGACCCGCTTCGAGCCTGGGCAACTGGAAGCGCGGCTGGCGCCTGCGGCAGGCCTGGCCAAGCTGTTCGGTGGCTCGCGCCAGGCCCATCTGTGGCAGCAGTTCACCCAGCTCTACGGGCAGATTTCCCGCGAAGCGCAGGACGATTTCCAGGACTTGTTCGGCCGCGAGTTCAGCCGCGCCTACGAAGCCCATACCGCAAGAATGCAACGTTCCTGAGGCTGTGCTTCAGGACCGGAAGAGTTACAGGACGTCATGAGGACGAACATGAATGCAACACGACTGATCACGGCCCTGGCCCTGGTGCTGCTCGGTGCCTGCAGCAAAGACGCGCCCGCACCCGCGTCGGCTGACCACGAGGCGCCCGGCGTCAGCCTGTACTTCAGCGCCGCCGCTGGCCTCAATCCGGGCGCCGACGGCACGCCCGCGCCGGTACGGGTGCGGGTCTACGAGCTGAAGAACGCCGCCGCCTTCGAGCGCGCTGACTATTTCGCCCTGGCCGAGCGCGCTCAGGCCACCTTGGGGGCCGACCTCGTCGATCAGGACGAGGTGCTGCTGCAGCCCGGTCGGCAGTTGCAACTCGACCGTCCGTTGAACCCGGCCACACGCCTGGTCGGGCTGGTCGTCGGCTACCGCGAGGTCGATCGGGCGCAATGGCGCAGCGTGCTGCCGGTGCCGCCACACGACTACCAGATCAGCCTCGATGTGCGCGCCGTGCGCAGCACCGTGGCCACACCACAACCTGTCCCTGCCCGCTAGGCAAACGGAGAACCCATGTCCTGGAACAATCGCGTGGTCTGGTCGGAAGGCATGTTCATCACGACCCAGCACTTCCAGCAGCACGACCGCTACCTGGAGACGTTCATCGATGCCCGCAGTCGCCCGCTGTCCACGGCCGCCTGGGGTTTCTCCGAGTTGCTGATCGACCAGGGCCTGCTGGCCCAGGGCAAGCTGGCGATCATCAGCGCCCGAGGCCTGTTGCCGGACGGTACGCCGTTCGACATCCCGCGTGACGACCTGCCACCGCCGCCGTTGGAAATTCCCGAAGACCTGCGCGATGCGGTGATCTATCTGGGCCTGCCGCTCAAGCGCGCCGGCGCCCGCGACACCGTCGATGAAGGTGAACCGCTGGACGGCGCGCGTTACGTCGCCCGGGTCAGCGAAGTGCGCGACGACAATGCGCCGTTCGAGAACCGCGCGCCGTTGGCCCTGGGCAGTCGCGCCCTGCGCCTGTTGTCCGAGCGCGAGGGCTTGGGCGACTACGCGGCGCTGGGCGTGCTGCGTATCCGTGAGAAGCGCGCCGACCGCGCGCTGATGCTCGATGACAGCTACATCCCGCCCGTGCTGGACGTGGCGGTGAGCGCTACGTTGGCGAATTTCCGCAGCGAACTGCTGGGTCTGCTGCATCAACGCGGCGAAGCGCTGGCCGGGCGCGTGGTGGCTTCGGCCAACGGCGGCGCCTCGGAAATCGCCGACTTCATGCTGCTGCAACTGGTCAACCGGGCGCAGCCGCTGGTCGAGCACCTGGGCCAGCTCAGCCCGCTGCACCCGGAGCGGCTGTTCAGCGAACTGGTCGCCCTTGCCGGCGAGTTCGCCACCTTCACCCAGGACGGCCGGCGTCCGGAGAGCTTCCCGGCGTATCAGCACGATGATCTGGCGGCGACGTTCCAGCCGCTGATGGCTTCCCTGCGCCAAGCCCTGTCGATGCTGATCGACAGCAAGGCGGTGGCCATTCCGATCGTCGAGAAAGCCTATGGCGTGCACGTGGGCATGCTGGCCGACCGCAGCCTGCTGGACAGCGCCAGCTTCATCCTGGTGGTGCGCGCCGATGTGCCGAGCGAAACCCTGCGCAGTCGGTTCGGCCAGCAGAGCAAGATCGGCTCGGTGGAACACATCCGCGACCTGGTCAACCTGCAATTGCCTGGCATCGGCCTGTTGCCGTTGCCGGTGGCGCCCAGGCAGATCCCGTTCCATGCCGGTTCCACTTACTTTGAGCTCGACCGTGGCAGCGAGCACTGGAAACAGTTGCAGCATTCCGGTGGCTTCGCCTTCTACGTCGCTGGCGAGTTCCCTGGGTTGAGCCTGGCGTTCTGGGCCATTCGAGGATAAGCCGCGATGCAGCACGACGATCCTCAAGGCAATGACCGGACCCAATTCATGCCGCGCCCCGGTGGCCGTGGTCCGCAGCCCTCGACACCGGCGCAGCCCGCACCGCCGCCGTTGAGCGTGCCGGCCGAACCGCTGGCGCCTGGGCAGGGCGCCGGGCTCAATCCACTGGAGCAGGCAGCCGGGCCGCTGCTGGCCTTACTCACACGCCTGCGCAACACCATCGCCCATCCCGCCCCGGCCAGCCTGCGCGCACAATTGCTGGCCTACCTGCGTCAGTTCGAGGAGCGTGCCGACGCCGCCGGTGTGCCGCGTAACGAAGTGCTGCTGGCACGCTACGCCCTGTGCACCGCCCTCGACGAGGCGGTGCTGAGCACCCCGTGGGGCAGCAGCAGCGACTGGGGCAAGCAAAGCCTGCTGATCACCGTGCACAACGAGGCCTGGGGCGGGGAGAAGACTTTCCAGTTGCTCGAACATTGCCTGCAGAGCCCGCGTGAGCGCTTGAACCTGCTGGAGCTGCTGTACCTGTGCACCAGCCTGGGTTTCGAGGGCCGCTATCGGGTCATGAACGGGGGCCGCGCGCAGCTCGAAGCGCTGCGCGAACGCACCGCCGCAGCCATCCGCGGCGCCCGTGGCGAGATCGAGCGCGAACTGTCGCCGCATTGGCGCGGCGTCTCGGTCAGCCGCGACCGCCTGGCGCAGTTCATCCCGCCATGGGTCGGCCTGGCCGTGGCCCTGGCGTTGCTGTTGCTGTTGTTGTTCGGCCTGCGCATGAAGCTCGCCTCCGACGCCGAGCCGGTGTTCCGTGGTATTCACGCGCTGGGGGAAATTCCGGTGCAGGCCATGGACCGTCCCGTGGTGCAGCCCAAGCCCGTTGAGCGCCCGCGTCTGGCCGGTTTCCTGGCCGATGACATCAAGGCTGGCCGGGTCTCGGTCGAAGATGCGGTCGACCGTTCGGTGGTGACCATTCGCGGTGACGAACTGTTCGCGTCGGCCAGCGCCAGCATCAAGGGCGACTTCGAGCCCCTGCTGCAGCGCATTGCCGCGGCCGTCTCCAAGGTCAAGGGCAATGTGCGCGTGACCGGGCACAGCGACAACCAACGCATCGCCACGATCCGCTTCCCCTCGAACTGGGCGCTGTCCCAGGCCCGTGCCGAAGAGGTCAAGTCGCTGCTGGTGGCGCGCACCGGTCAGGCCGAGCGTTTCACCGCCCAGGGGCTGAGCGACACCGAGCCGTTGGCGTCGAACGACACCGCGCAAGGCCGGGCGAAGAATCGTCGGGTGGAAATCACAGTTCTGGCGGAGGGCGTCGAGTGAAGGCGTTTTTCAGTTTCGTCATCCGCTGGGTGATCCCGGTGCTGGGGCTGATCGCCCTGAGCCTGATCATCTGGTTCCTGGGTCCGCTGCTGGATGTGCTGGCCCCGCCTGCGCCGCGCTGGATCCTGATCATCCTGCTGTTCGCGGTGTGGATCGCCTACCGCACCTGGCGCATCGTCCAAGCCCGCCGCCAGGCGGCCAAGGTGCTGGAAAGCCTGGCTGCCGAGACGGCGCCGGACCCTACCAGCCTGGCCACTGCCGAAGAACTGGCGACCCTGCGCCAGCGTATGGACGAAGCCCTGGTGCTGCTGAAGAAGGCGCGTCTGGGCGGCGACGAGCGGCGTAATCTCTATGAGCTGCCTTGGTACGTGATCATCGGCCCGCCCGGCTCGGGCAAGACCACTGCGCTGATCAATTCCGGCCTGCACTTCCCGCTGGCCGCGCAACTGGGCGAAGGCGCCATCCGCGGCGTTGGCGGCACGCGCAATTGCGACTGGTGGTTCACCGACCAGGCCGTGCTGCTCGACACCGCTGGCCGCTATACCACCCAGGACAGCCATGCCCAGGTCGACAAGGCCGCCTGGCTGGGCTTTCTCGACCTGCTCAAGCAGCAGCGCTCACGGCGTCCCATCGATGGCGCGTTCATCGCCATCAGCCTGTCGGATCTGCTGCTGGGCAGCGATGCAGAACGCGCCGCGCATGCCATGGCGATTCGCACGCGGATCCAGGAGCTGTATACCCAACTCGGCGTGCGCTTCCCCATCTACCTGATGCTCACCAAGCTCGACCTGGTGCCTGGGTTCATGGAGTTCTTCGACAACCTGAGCAAGGAAGAACGTGCTCAGGTGTGGGGCATGACCTTCGCGCTGGATGAGGGTCAGCAGGGCGAGGGGCCGGTGGCGCAGTTCGAGCAAGAGTTCGGCCTGCTGGAGACGCGTCTGAACCAGCGGTTGGTCGAACGCCTCCAGCAGGAACGCGACCCGGCGCGGCGCGATCTGGTCTATGGCTTCATCCAGCAGTTCGCGGCGCTGCGTGGCAACCTCAAGAGCTTCCTCGACGGCGTGTTCAAACCCAATGCCTTCGAAGAGCGGGCGCTGCTGCGCGGGGTGTACTTCACCAGCGGCACCCAGGAAGGCAGCCCGATCGACCGCCTGATCGGCAGCATGGCGCAGAGCATGGGCCTGGACCGTGCGCACCTGGCGCGTCAGACCGGCACCGGGCGCAGCTACTTCATCGAGAAGCTGTTCACCGCCGTGGCCTTCGCCGAACGCGGGCTGGTGGGCAGCGATCCCAAGGTGGAGCGTCGACGCAAATGGATCGCACGCGGTGCCCTGGCCTTGAGCGTGGCTCTGGTGCTGGTGGTCGGCACCTTGTGGACCTTGAGCTACCGCGCCAACCAGCAGTACATCGCCGAAGTCGACAGCCGCCTCAAACCGCTGGGCAAGAGCGTTCAGGAACTGAGCCCGGCGCAGCGCGAAGTGATCGAGGTGCTGCCGTTGCTCAATGCCGTGCGCCGCCTGGCCAACGATCCGCCCAGTTGGGCCGAGGGCCTGGGGCTGTATCAGGGCGATATGCTCGAGAGCGAGTCCGATAGCGTCTACCGCAAGCTGCTGATCGCCATCTTCGCCCCGCGCCTGGTTACCCGCATCGAGGAGCAGTTGTATGCCGGTGGCCCGTCGGATTACCTCTACGAAGGCCTCAAGGCCTATCTCATGCTCGCCGACAGCGAGCATTACGACGCCGACTTCATCAAGGCCTGGATCAGCCTGGATTGGGAGCGTCATCTGCCGCGCGATCTGGCCCCGGAACAACGTCAGGCACTGGAGCAGCACCTCTCGGCGCTGTTCGACAAGCGCCCGCCCAATGCGCGACTGGATCAGCGCCTGATCGACGACACCCGCCGTCAGTTGCAGCAATTGCCGGTGGCGCAACGGGTGTATGACCGGGTCAAGCGTCAGAAACTGCCGAACGGTGTCAGCGATTTTCGCCTCAGCGACGCGGCCGGTCGCGATGCGGCGCTGGTGTTCCAGCGCAAGAGCGGCAAGCCGTTGACCGATCCGCTGCCGGGCATCTTCACCGTCGACGGTTATCGCAAAGCGTTTCTCGCCGCCAGCGTCGCCCACGCCGAAACCCTGGCCGAGGAGCGCTGGGTGCTGGGTCGCGAGCTGAGCGAGGCCAGCGATGCCAAGCGCCTGGCCGACGACGTGCGCCAGCTCTATTACCAGGACTACATCCGCCAGTGGGATGCGCTGCTGGCCGATCTCGATTTCGTGCCCATCACCAGCGCCGGGCAGGCTGCCGACGTGCTGCGCGTATTGTCCGGGCCGACCTCGCCGCTGAAGAAGCTGCTGCAGGCGGTGGCCAAGGAAACCGACCTGCAACAGCCGACCGTGCTCGACCAGGCCCAGGCCAAGGTGGAGCAGGCCGGGGTTGATCAGTTGCGTCAGCGCCTCGGTGGCCTGCTGGGCGACACGCCGATTCCGGGCACCGAGGCGCAGGCGCGCGAGGTGGACCCGGTCACGGCCCACTTCGCTGAACTGGCCGAACTGGTCGCCAGCGGCGAGGGCCAGCCGAGTTCGCTCGACGGCTTGCTGGCCGACCTCAACGCGCTGTACGTGCAAGTCAGCGCCATGGTCGGCGCCAGTGGCGATGCCTTGCTGGGCGAGGCCAAGAACCAGGCGCAGGCGGCTTCGCAGCGCGTGTCGCTGGGCGCGGCGCGCCAGCCCAAGCTGGTGCAGAACCTGGTCGGTTCGGTGGTCGGCTCGACCAACGCCATCGTCATGGGCGGGGTGCGCAATCAGCTCAACGCCGCCTGGACCAGCGAGGTGGTCAATGTCTACCGTCAGTCGCTCAGCGGGCGCTATCCCCTGAGCGCCGGCAGCCCACGCGATGCCACCCTGGAAGACTTCGGCCAGTTCTTCGGTGTGGGCGGGGTGATGGACAACTACTTCCGCAAGTACCTGCAACCCTACGTCAACACGGCCACGTCGCCCTGGAGCTGGCAGCCGGGCGCCGCGCAGAAACTGGGCATCGGTGGCGGCGTGCTGAACACCTTCCAGCGCGCCGCGACCATTCGCGATGCCTTCTTCCGCACCAGCGGCGGCCTGCAACCGGGGGTGCGTTTCGAGCTCAAGCCGGTGGCGATGGACGCCTCGATCACTCAGTTCCTGCTCGACCTCGACGGTCAGCAGGTCAGCTACGACCACGGTCCGAGTCGCCCGGTGTCGCTGCAGTGGCCGAACCCCAACAGTATCGGCGTGGTGCGCCTGTCGATCTCGCCCCCGGCGGCCAGCGGTCGCTCGGGGATGACACTGGAGGGGCCGTGGGCGTGGTTCCGCTTGCTCGATCAGTCCGATCTCAGTGCCGGCAGTTCGCCGGAGCGCTTCAACCTACGCCTGCGCGTCGATGGCGCCAGCGTGTCCTACGAGCTGCGTGCCAGCAGCGCGTTCAATCCGTTCCGCAGCCGAGTGGTCAGCGGTTTCAGCCTGCCGGAGCATTTGTGAACGACGTGGGTTTCTACGGGAAAATGGCCTGTCGCGGCGATTTCGTCAGCCGCGACCTGCCGCAGACCTTCATCCAGCCCTGGGATCAGTGGCTGGCCGCTGGCATTCAAGCCAGTCAGCGGCAGTTGGGCGAACAGTGGCTACAGGCCTACCTGGTCAGCCCATTGTGGCGCTTTGCCTTGGCGCCCGGCGTGTGCGGGCCTCAGGCGGTGACTGGCGTCGTGATGCCCAGCATCGACCGGGTCGGGCGCTACTTCCCGCTGACCGTCGCTCAGGTGCTTGGGCCGCAGACGTCGCTGGCGGCGATCGTGGCCGGCAGCGATGCCTGGTTCGAGGCGGTCGAGGCGGCATTGTTGGACACGCTGGAGGAGGGGGCGCCGTTCGACGCGTTCGAGCGCGCCGTGCAGCCTTATGGCGCCGACAGCACGGGCATTCAGGGCGCGGCATCCGTACCCAGCGTCGGTGGCCTGCAACGCTTGGTCGCGACCACCCCCGAGGGCCGCGCACACGCGCTGGCCGAGTGCGCCTGCGAAGGCATGAGCCTGTGGTGGGGGCGCGGCTCGGAGCGCATCGCGCCGGGCCTGATGCGTTACCCGGGTCTGCCGCGCAGCGAGCACTTCGCCGCATTCCTGTTGGGCGACGAGGGAGGCGGGGTATGACGACCCTGCATTACAGTGCCGCCAGCTACAGCCACGTGGGCATGGTGCGCAAGATCAACGAGGACGCCTGCCTGGACCTGGCGGCCGATGGCCTGTGGGCTGTGGCCGATGGCATGGGCGGTCATGCGGCGGGCGATTACGTGGCCAGTCTGACTGTCGACAGCCTGCGTCAGTTGCCGTTGCCGGCGCCGCTCGAGGCGCGCGCCCAAGCCGTGCGCGACACCCTGGTGCGGGTCAACCGCGCGGTCCGTGAGGAAACCCATCGTCGGGGCGTGTCGATGATGGGCAGCACGGTGGTGGTACTGGCCGTGCGCGGCGACCAGGGCGTCGCGCTGTGGGCCGGCGACAGCCGTCTGTACCGCCTGCGCGACGGACGCATCGAGCGCCTCAGCCATGACCACAGTTATGTCCAGGAACTGCAGGACAGTGGCCTGCTCAGCGAGGCCGAGGCGCGCGTGCACCCACGCGGCAACATCGTCACCCGCGCCATCGGCGTGGAGGATCAGCTCCAATTGCAGAGTCTCTCGGTGCAAGTCCGTCCCGGCGATACCTACCTGCTGTGCAGCGACGGCCTGACCAAGACCGCCGAAGACCTCGAAATCGGCGAGGTGCTGCACCACGCCGACCCCTATCAGGTGGTGCGCGGGCTGGTCCATCTCGGCCTGACCCGTGGCGCTCCCGACAACATCACAGCCGTGGTGGTGAAGGCCAATTGAAGAACGACATCGACATGCAGATCCCCGGTTTCGACATCGACGGCGAAATTGGCCAGGGCGCCATGGCCAGCGTCTACCTGGCCACCCAGCGTTCGCTGCAACGCAAGGTGGCGCTGAAGGTGATGGCGGCCAGCCTGGCGGCCGATCCGACCTTCTGCGAGCGCTTCCTGCGCGAAGGCCGCACCCTGGCGCGCCTGGCGCATCCGAACATCGCCACCATCCACGACATCGGCAATGTCGGCGAGCTGTACTACATGGCCATGGAGTACCTGCCGGCCGGCACGCTCAAGGAGCGCATCGCGGCGGGTTTGAGCGCCGAACAGGGGCTGGTCTACGTGCGGCAGATGGCCCAGGCGCTGGGCTATGCCCATGCCCAGGGCCTGGTGCACCGTGACGTGAAACCGGCCAACATCCTGTTCCGCGCCGACGGCACTGCCGTGCTGTCGGACTTCGGCATCGCCAAGTCGCTGGATGACCACACCCAGTTCACCCAGGCCGGCTTCGCCATCGGCACGCCCAGCTACATGAGCCCGGAGCAGGCGCGCGGGCTCGAGATCGACGGGCGCGCCGACCTCTACGCGCTGGGCGTGGTGCTGTACGAAATCCTCGTCGGCAAGCTGCCGTACAACGGTGTCGACGCGCTGTCCACGGCGCTGGCGCACCTGACCGAACCGCTGCCGGAACTGCCCATCGAGCACGGCCGTTATCAGGACATCCTGCACGGCTTGCTGGCCAAGGATCCTACTGCACGCTTCGCCGATGCCGACGCGCTATTGGCGGCGTTGGACCGTCTGCCCGCCGAGGGCGACAGCACGGTGTTCATGCCCGTGGCGAGCATTGGGCCGGACTCGGTGTCCGCGCCGGCGCCGGCGTTGGGCGGATTGACCCCGGTCTCCATCGACATTCCCCAGGCCGCTGCGCGCCCAGAGCCGATCAAGCCGCCACCTCTCCAGCCCCAGCCCGCGCCTGCGCCGTCCAAGGCTGCGAAGAAAAAGCCTGCGGTCGCCCTGCTTGCGGTGGCCATCGCGGCGGGGCTGGGGTTGGCTGCCGGTGGCTACTGGCTGTTCAGTGGCGGTGACGAGCCTGCCGTCGAACCGCCGGGGGTGCAGACACCGTCTCACGCCCAGACACCGCCGCCTCTGGCGACAGCCGCCACGGACGATCAGCGTCCGCTGCTCATGCCCGGCAAGAAGACGCTGTTCCAACGCGTGCTGACCAAGCCTGGCGCGCGCCTGGCCGACAGTCCTGGAGGTCAGGCGGGCGAGCCGCTGCCGGCGTTCTCGGTGCTCTACGTCTACCAGCGCAAGGACGTCGACGGTCAGTCCTGGGTGCAGGTCGGTGCCGCCAGCGACGGGCAGCGTGAAGGCTGGCTCGCCGCCGAGCAGACCAGTGACTGGAAGCAGAGCCTGGTGCTCAAGTTCACCGAACGCTCCGGCCGCGCGCCGGTGATGTTCATGCGTCAGCCCGACGACGTGCAGCAGTTGCTCGACGACAGCAACCGCGCCCGCGCGCAATTGCTCCAGGCGCAGAACGATCCGGCCCAGGCGCCCGAGGTGCTGGCGCTGGAGCCTACCGCCAACGCTGTGCCGCAAGACCAGTTCTACCTGATGCCGATCTTCGACTACCGCGAGAGCTTCGACGCCGACGGACAACCTGCGCAGTTGCTCAATATCGCCTCGATCGATCCCGGTGCGGGCGCGTCCGGCGAGGCCGCCAAAGCGTCCCAGGCGCCTGCCACGGGCGCAGCCGACAACAACTTCCGTACCGGCATCGTGCTGGTGGTGGACACCTCGGTGTCGATGCAGCCCTACATCGACCGCGTGCGTCAGGTGGTCAGCGAGCTGCAGGCGCAGTTGGCCGAGCGCGGCGAACTGGACAGCGTCAGCTTCGGCCTGGTGGGCTTTCGCAACAGCATCAAGCGCACGCCGGGCCTGGAATACCTGAGCAAGACCTTGGTGACCCTGGATGAAGGGCGCGATCCTGCACGCTTCCTCAAAGCGGCTTCACAGGTGAAGGCCACCACGGTGTCCAGCCAGTCGTTCAACGAGGACGCCTTTGCCGGGGTGATGCAGGCGGTCGAGGGCATGGACTGGTCCGGCTATGGCGGACGCATCGTGCTGTTGGTCACCGACGCGGGCGCGCTGCGCAAGAGCGATCCGCAAAGCAGCACGCAGATGAACGAAGCCGAAGTCCGTCAGGCAGCGTTGAGCAAGCAGATCAAGATCTACGCGCTGCACCTGCGCACGCCCGCCGGGATCAAGAACCACGGTTCGGCCGAGCAGCAGTACCGCGTGCTCACCGCCGACAGTAACCCGCGCATTGGCGATCTCTACGTAGGCGTGCCGGGCGGTGAGGTGAATGCCTTCGGCGAACGGGTGCGGGAAATTGGTTCGACCTTCGCGGACCTGGTGCATCAGGTCCGCAGCCAGCAGCCGCAGCCGGTGCCGATACTGGGCGCCGGCTCCAGCCTGGCGGCCAAGACCCAGGCGGTGGGCTACGCCATGCACATGGACTTCCTCGGCCGGCGCAGCGCCAGCCAGGCGCCGCAACTGGTCAGCGCCTGGACCGCCGACCGCGACCTGACCAACCCGGCGCTGCCGACCCTGCAAGTGTGCGTGATGCTCACCAAGCTGCAGCTCAACGACCTGCAGCAATCGCTCAAGCTGATCGTCGATGCCGCGCGCAAGACCCGCAGCTCGCCGGGCGACTTCTTCAACGAGATCGCCAGCGCCAGCGCCTACATGAGCCGCGACCCGAGTGCACTGAGCAAGGGCGCCAACCTGGCCCAGGGCGGTGTGCTCGGCGAATACCTCGAAGGCCTGCCGTATCGCAGCAAGTCGTTGAGCATGACCCAGGACCTGTGGCTGTCGCTGTCGGTGGCCGAGCAGGAAGACTTCATCGACGAGCTGGAGTCGAAGATTCGCCTCTACGAAACCTTCCACAACGACATGGCTAACTGGGTGCGTTTCGGCAAGGCCGAGCCGGGCGACGCCTTGTACCGTGTCCCACTGTCGACGCTGCCGTGATGATCAACGTGCAGGGGGTGCGCAAAACGCGCGGGCAGGGTGCCCAGCGCTACAGCCTGGAGATCGGCGAGCTGCATCTGGCGGCCGGTGCGCAGGTGGCGCTGGTCGGCCCCAGCGGCTGCGGCAAGAGCACCTTGCTCGACCTGCTGGCGCTGGTGCTGGCGCCGGACGCTGCCGAGCGTTTCAGTCTCGAACTGGACGGTGCCGCGCAGGACATAGCCGGGTTATGGCGGGCGCGCCAGCTCGATCGCCTGGCGGCGCTGCGCAGCCGCCATCTGGGCTATGTGCTGCAAGCGGGCGGCCTGCTCGGGTTTCTCGATGTGCGCGGCAACATTCGCCTGCCGCGCCAGTTGCTCGGTCTGGCCGATGACGGTGGCGTGGAGCGGCTGGCGGCGGCGCTGGACGTCAGCGATCAGTTGGACAAGCGGCCGGCAGATCTCTCCCTGGGCCAGCGTCAGCGGGTCAGCTGTGCCCGTGCCCTGGTCCATGCACCGACGCTGTTGCTGGCCGACGAGCCGACGGCGGCGCTCGATCCGCTCAACGCCGAGCGGGTGATGCAGTTGCTGCTGCGCCAGGCCGAGGCGCACCGGGTGACCTGCGTGATCGCCACCCACGACGAGACGCTGGCGCGCAACGCCGGGCTGCGGGTGCTGCGCATGCAGTGCCGCCGCGATGCCGATGGCGGCGTCACCACCACCCTGGAGCAGGCCGCCTGATGCGCCCGCTGCTGATCGCCAGGCTGGCCTGGCAGGACTATCGCACCGACGCGCGGCTGTCGGCCTGCGCGGTGCTGGCGCTGGTAGCGGTAATTGCGCCGCTGCTGGTGCTGTTCGGTCTGAAGTTCGGTTTGATCGGCAGCCTGACCGAGCGCCTGCAACGCGACCCCGGTGTGCGCGAAATCATCGCGCTGGGCGGCGGCCGCTTTAGCGCCGAGTTCATCGCGCGGTTGGCAGCGCGCTCCGACGTGGCCTTCGCCATCCCGCGCACCCGGCAGATCGCTGCCACCGCCGAGCTGTTGCTGCCGGCGCAGGGGCGCGGGGTGACGGTCGAGATGCTGCCCACCGCAGCGGGCGATCCGCTGCTCGATGGCGCGGTGGCACCGGACCCCGCCGATCTGCGCGATGTGGTGCTGAGCTTCACCGCTGCAGAAAAGCTTGGCGCGCGGGCGGGCGATCGTCTGCTGGGCAGTTTCAATCGCCAGCAGGGCGGCGATGTGCAGTGGCGGCAGACGCCGTTGCATGTGCGTGCGGTGCTGCCGCTGGCGGCCTTCGAGCGCGACGGCCTGTTTGCCTCGCTGGCGTTGCTGGAGGCAGCCGAAGACTACCGCGACGGCCGCGCGGTGCCTGCGTTGGGCTGGAGCGGCGAAGCGCCGGACGCGGTGGCGGCTGCGGCGCGGGTCTATCCAGCGTTTCGCCTCTACGCCCGCACGCTCGACGATGTGGAGCCGCTGCGGCGCTTTTTCGCGGAGCGCAAGCTGCTGGTGTCGACCCAGGCCGCGCAGATCGCCCAGGTGCAGTCGCTGGGCCGCAACCTGGACCTGGTGTTCTGGATCATCGCCAGCCTGGCGGTGGCCGGCGCCGTAGCGGCCACGGCGGCGGGTGCGGTGGCGGCGGTGCAGCGCAAGCAGCGCGAACTGGCGGTGCTGCGCCTGCTGGGCCTGGGCACCGCCGCGCTGTTGCTGTTCGTGGTGTTGCAGGCCTTGTACAGCGGGTTGTTGGCGGTGTTGTTGGCAACACTGTTGTACCTGCTGGCCGAGCAAGGCCTGAACCGCTTGTTCATGCAGGTGCCGGGTGAATACGCCGCGCATCTGCTGCCCATGCACTATCTCGTCGCACTGCTGGCCGTGCTCTCGGCCAGCACCGCCGCCGCCGCCCTGGGCGGCTGGCGAGTGGCGCGGATCGACGCTTCGCAAGGAATTCGTGATGTGTAAATCAACCGCAGCGGCCCCCGCGCTGCTGAAGGTGCTGTCCCTGGTCGTGGCCGCGATGGCGCTGGGCGCCTGCTCCCCCGCCGATGGCGACGACAAGCCCAAATCCTCCTCCAGCGCCGCTGCGGCCACGCCCGACCCCGCAGCCCTGAGCAAGCTCGACAACCCCAAGCCGCTGCCGGACGACGTCAGCCTGCCGCTGCCGTGCGGCGGTGAAATCGTCTTCCGCCACGTCTACGTACTGGCCCAAGGCAGCCTCGACGACCGCGAGGTCAACCTGGGCTATCCCTTCAGCGAGGGCGAGGCGGGCTACAAGCAGTCGTTCATCTCCGGCTATCGCCGCGACTTCATCAACGGTCAGTTCAGCGTGAAGGACCTGTCGTCCGACTGGCAGAAACAGATCGCCGGCAGCCTGCCCAAGGTCGAGGCCGGCAGCCCGCTCAAGCCGATGATGTACTTCATCGGCAAATACGAAGTCACCGCGCGGCAGTACGCGCAGGTGATGGCCCAGGCCCAGTCGCTGGCCAGTGGCGAGGCCGCGCCGACCTGCGAGCCGGTCACCGAAGCGGCCGGGCGCCTGCCCAAGGTCAAGTTGTCGCGCTTCGAGGCCGAGCGCTTCGCGGCGGTGTATAGCGCCTGGTTGATGAAGCATCACCGCGACCTGCTGCCGGTCAGTGGCCGGGGCAGCAAGGCCGAGGACGGCGGCATCGGCTTCGTGCGCCTGCCCACCGAAGTGGAATGGGAATTCGCGGCCCGTGGCGGCTCGGCGGTCAGCCGCCAGCAGCTCGACGGTCGGTTGTTCCCGCGCCAGGTCGAGGGCAGCGACAGCGAGGGGCCGCTTGCCGACTGGGCGGTGTACAACCAAGTGGCCGGCGGCACCGGCCAGGCGGCGCGGCTGATGCCGATCGGCACCAAGCTGCCAAATCCGCTGGGGCTGTTCGATGTGATCGGCAATGCCGCCGAGATGGTCCAGGAGTCGTTCCAGTTGGTGCATGCCGGGCGTCGCCAGGGTGCCTATGGCGGCTTCGTGGTCAAGGGCGGCAACTACCTCGAAGGCGAAACCACACTGTTCACCGGCATGCGCCGCGAGTACCCGCTGTTCGGCGCCGACGGCACCGAGCAGCGCAACGAGACCACCGGCTTCCGAGTCGCCATCGGTGCGCTGTCGGCGCCGCGTTCGCGCTATCAGGAACTGTTCGAGCAGTGGCAGAAGGAAGGCCGATTGGCGGGCCTGACCGATGACATCGACGCCGCCGCCGACCCGACCCAACGCCTGGACAGCATCATCGCCGGCTCCGGCGATCCGCGCCTGCAAGCCGAGCTGGGCCTGGTCAACGAAGAACTCAAGCGCAATGTCTCGCTGATCGCCCGCCAGCGCGAGGAAGCGGCCGGCAACCTGATCCAGTCCGCCGCTTTGGTGGCCGAGACCATCAACAACTACAACATCCGCCTGACCAACCTGCAGAACACCCAGGCCAAGGCCCAGGCGGCGGGCGACCAGACCAGCGCCAAGCTGTACGGCGCGGCCATCGCCAACGGTCGCAGCGCGCTGGACGGTGCGCTGGCGATCTACATCGACAACCTGGCCAGCGGCACGCGCTACACCGATGCGGTGATCCAGGCGCAGTTCCAGCAGGTCAAGCAGGAACTGGAGCGCAAGCCGGTGCTGGGCCGAAGCCTGGAGGCGCGCGCGACCCTGTTCGTTCGCCACGTCGGCGAATACCGCCAGAACCGGCGGGCCGACCCGGCGACGATTCTCAAGGAGCTGCTGGCCTCGGCCGCTCCACGACCCTGAACCCTTTGCCCAACCTCCGGCCGGCATGACGCTGGCCGGATTTGCACAACCCGAGAGAGAACCCGACCATGCGCATGAACCGCACCTCCCTGATCTCCGCTTCCAAGGCTCGAACTGCCCTGCTGCTCGCCGCCGGCTTCAGCACCGTGCTGCTGACCGGCTGCGCCGGCTCGCCGGTGTCCAAGGTGGGCGCCAGCACCAAGGTGGAGTACTACCCCAACTGCTACGAGCCGGTGCAGCACCTGCGCTCCACCGACGGTGACATGACCCGTTCGGTCGCCACCGGCGCGCTGCTGGGGGCTGTCGGCGGTGCCCTGACCGGTGCCATGGTCGATGGCGACAAGCGTGGCCGTAACGCTGCCATCGGCGCGGCCGGCGGTGCCCTGGTGGGCGGCGCGGCGGGGTACTACACCGAGCGTCAGAAGCAGATCAGCGACGACAAGCAGCGCATCGCCTCCTACGCCGCCGACATCGACAAGAGCGCCGCCGACCTGGACCGCACCACCCAGTACGCCAAGGCCTCGCAGTCGTGCTATCAGCGCGAGTTCGCCAGCCTGATCCAGAACCGCAAGGCCAACCGCATCAACGACACCGAAGGCCGCAAGCGCCTGGCCGAGATCGTCTCGGGCCTGCAGGAATCGAACAACCTGCTGACCGCCGTGAACGGTCGTCTGGGTGAGAACCTGAACAACTACACCCAGGCCTACGAGCAAGACCTCAAGCAAGTGGGCGTGCAGCGCTCGCAAGTGGTCGCTGCGGTCGAGCCGCCGAAGGCCACCGGCAAAGCGGCTGGCAAGAAAGCCTCGTCCAAGGCCAGCAGCACCGTGCCGAGCGAAGCCGTAGCCACCGAGAAGACCCTGCAGAACGCCAGCAGCAAGAAGGCCCAGGCCCAGCAAGTAGCCAAGGCTGGTACCGATCAGGTCAACAGCATGTGCCGCAACCCGGACATGGGCGACTGGGCACCGGTGCCTTGCCCGAACGTTTGATGGGATGCCATGGGGCGCTGCGCGCCCCTTTTCGCGACGCCGGTCCGCCCCGTGCGACCGGTGGCGCGTCGGGTGCAGCGCCGAGGTTTCAGGCGTTGCGCTGCGTGTTGAACGGGGACGCATTCAATGACGGATCTTCTGGTCAATCAACTGGCCAACTCTTCGCAATTCATGGCGCGGCAGCGTCTTCAGTCACGTATCAATCTGCCGCAAATGTTCGCTGCTATCGATGCGGATCCGCGCATCGTGGGGGCTGGGGTGGTTTACGTAGATGCCGATTACAACGTCATCACCCTGCGTGAATTCCAGCCGATTTGCAGCATCAAGCCCAAGCGCGTGATTCTTCGTGAGATCAACAAGTACCAGACACCTGCACAGTACACAGAGCAGCTACAGAACAATCCGCGAGAAACACGCGTGGTGAAGGAGGCGGTCAACACGACGCTGTCTTGCGCAGGTGCAATCATCGGCTGGTGGGTGGTTTTCAGTGGCACCATTGCGGCGCCCTTCACAGCAGGCACCAGCTTGGTGCTGACGTACATCGGGGGAGCGGCAGCCACGGCGAGCACGGCCCAGTGCCTCATTGGCGGAGTACGTACGGTGCGTGAGGTCACTAATCCTGCAGCCAATGACGCAATGGACGACAGTAAGTGGTATCAGGCGACTTCCACGGTGCTCGATGCGGTCTCGCTCATGGGGGTAGGGGCTTCCGGCCTGACCACTCTCAAATACCTTCAGGTTCACAAGGCCGCGACGGGCCGCAGTTGGTTTGAATTGACCAGATCTCTCAGCCGTCAGCAGCGCAAGGCGTTGACCGATGAGTTGCTCTCGATCAAGCACCCGTCACTGACGCCCAAGCAGCTCAAGTTGCAGCAGGCCGCCGGGACCATGACCAAGCGATATACACCCACCCAGATCAACCACGCGACCCAGACACTGTTGCGCGACTCGCTGGGCGCATCGTTCGGCCTGGCGGGAAGTTCGACGGTACAGAGCATTGCCGTGGGGCTCTACGAGGAAATCGACTGATGATGAACTTCAGCGCTTTCCAAGCCTTCATGCGGCAGTACTTTCCCATCTTCCTGACGGGGCTGTTCGTTTCGATCCTATCGATGGTCTTGGCGGTTGCGCTGTGGGTCGATAATCATTGGCGCGACCACCCGGATAATTCCCTCTACACCCTGCTGACGTGTGGTGTGCTATCACTGCTGCTGTGTGTAGGTCACTTCGCGATGATTCGCGGCTTGGGCTGGGCGATATGGGTCGTGCTGTTATCGCTGGCAATCACTTGGCTGATGGCCTTGAGCCTCGTAGGCACGGGGTTGAGCACAATTCTCTTGATCATTGTGACGGCGATGCCGTTGCTGGCGGTTCTGGTGTTGAACAGCTCGCGCCATCGCGAAATGCGCCGAGGCCTGGCGCATCTCCGCGAACAGCGGCGCGCCGCGCGCAAAACTTGAATCAACGCACCGCAGTTATCATCGGTCCGCCGCTCCCGCGCATGACGCAGAGCGGTTTTGTGCAACTCGAGAGAACCCGGCCATGCGTATGGACCGCGCCACCCTCATATCCGCCTCCAAAGCTACCAAGCAAATCAAGTTGAAGCAGAGCACGGGCGCACTCACCAAGCGATACACGCCCACCGAAATCAAGCACGCCACCCAGACGCTGATCAAGGATTTGATCGGTGCATCCCTAGGCTTCGTCGGCAGCAGCACTGTCCAAGGCCAAGCTCAAAGTATCGCGCTGGGCCTTTACGAGGAGTTCGGCGAATGAGCCGTGATCCTGAGCTGCAAAGATTTCTCGATCGGTATCTGCTGATATTTCTAGCCGCCTACTTTCTGTCCCTCTTTGCTATGGCGGGCACCTTTTCACTGGTATGGAGTTCGTACTGCCGCGAATGCACTCGGGAGATCGCCTACCCTGCGAGTCTCGCCGTTTTGATCCTGGCACTTTCCACGGCGCATGCTGCGGTAGTTCGAGGCTTCTACTGGGGGGCATGGTGGGTCGCTGGGCTGTGTATCGGATCAATTGCATTTCTGATTCCGACCTATGCCTACGGACCTCACAAAATGGTCTTCACAAGCATTCTGACCGCAGCGTTGCTTGGCTTGTTGGTGCTTAATAGCCGCACTTATCGGCAGATGCGGATCGTGTTGGCGGAGTATCGAGCCAAGCGTAGGCAGGAGCGTGCGGGGCGAGATTCAAAAGGGCGTACCCCGAAACCATGAGCACTAAGTCACACAACGAAAATCCATCGCCCGACTCTGAACGGTCTTCGTTCATGCGCCGTTATTTTCCGATGTTCATTCTGGGCTTTCTATTGTCCTGCGTGAGCTTGAGTGGCGTAGTGTCGCTGACATTCGCCACCTACCTTCGCGATTTTGAGGGAGATGGGACGTTCTCCTTCGCTGTGACGTTGGGCATTGCTCTGATTGTTGCAGGATCACACATCGCTATCGTTCGAGGCCGCTATTGGGGTGCATGGGTCATGTTGGCGGTATTGGCCGCAGGTCTGGTCGCGGTGGCTCCCTGCTATGCATACACCTCGTTCAGAGGCTCCTTGATAGCGATCGTGCTGCTTATTTTGGTTGCCTTGCTGGTATTCAACACTCGCCGCTACCGCGAAATGCGCCGAGGCCTGGCGCACTACCGTGAACAGCGCCGCGCCGCACGCAAACCCTGAATCACCGAGCCACCGTCACCGTCACCACCAGTCCGCCGCCCTCCCGATTTTCCAGATGCAACGCGCCGCCATGGCTGGCGGCGATGCGCTGGGCGATGCTCAGGCCCAGGCCGTAGCCGCCGGAGCGGTGGTTGCGCGAGGTCTCGCCACGGACGAAGGGGTCGGTGACGGTCGCTAGCAATGCCGGGTCGATACCGGGGCCGCGGTCTTCGACGTGGAGGCGGATGTGTGTCGAGTCAGCGTCCAGTCGCAGCGTCACCTGGCGCCCATAGCGCAGCGCATTGACCAGCAGGTTCTGCAGGCAGCGCTGCATCAGCAACGCATCGACGCGCACCTTGCCGACACTGCCCTGCACCGGCAGTGGTTCCTCGGCGCTGGCCAAATCGGCGCACACCCGCGCCACCAGCCGGTCCAGATCGACCTCTTGCAGGTTCTGCTGCTCTCCGGCATGCAGGTAATCGAGGACCTGGCCGATCATCGCGTCCATCTGCGCGATGTTCTGCTGCAGCCGTACCTTGTGCTCTCCGTCCTCGAGTCGTTCCAGGCGCAGCCGCATGCGCGTGAGCGGGGTGCGCAAGTCGTGGGACACGGCGGCGAGGAAGTAGGCCTTGTCGTTGACCATGGCGATCAGTCGCTGCTGCATGGCATTGAACGCCTGGGCGGCCTGGCGCACTTCCTCCGGGCCCTCCAGCGGCAACGGCGGCTGTTCGAGGTTGCGGCCCAGGCCCAGCGCGGCGTCGGCCAGGCGCCGCAGCGGGCGCAGGCACAGGCGCACCGCCACCAGGCACACCAGCAGCACGGCCAGAATGCGCAGGGCATAGACCCGCAGCAGGTAGTCGCTGATCAGCACCCAGGCCGACTCACCGCTCCAGCCCTGCAACTCTTCGCCATCGACCAGCAACCAGTGGCCGTCCTCCAGCGGTACGGCGAACTGCAAGTGCGCCTGGGCGATGCGCAGGCCGAACAGGCTGCGCCACAGCACCGGTCGGCCCAGTTCGTCGGTGAGCTGCAGCTTGAGCACGCGCGCCTTGAGCGCGTGACCGAGTTCGTAGCTCAGGGCCTGATTGAGCAGCAGTTCGATGCGGTGGCGGCTGTGCGGGTCGTCGGCCTGTGGCGAGGGCAGCGATTCGGCGCAGCGTAGGTGATAGCGGGCAGGGATACGGGGTGGGGTGGTGTGGCAATTGGCCTGGGCGATCAACGGCGCGCTGCGCGCCGCGATCAGCCGCACCGGTGCTTCGAATACCTGGGCGAAGCGCACGTCGAACCAGATGCTGCTGGACACCAACTGCACCAGCAGCGTGCCGCTGATCATGATCAGCAGCAGTTGGCCGAACAGGGTGCGGGGCCACAACCGGCGCAGCAGGCGCACCTTAGACGCCCGGCCTCTGGGCGATGCTGAGCAGGTAGCCTTCGTTGCGGATGGTGAGGATCTGCGCGCTGCCCTCGGCACCACGGCGCAGTTGCTGGCGCAGGCGGCTGATGCACATGTCCACCGAGCGGTCGTCGGGCAGGTGGTCGCGGCCGAAGGCGCTGCGGGTCAGGTGGTCGCGCGACACCACACGGTCGTTGGCGTCCAGCAGTTCGCGCAGCACGCGGTAGTCGGAGCGGGGCAGGTTCAGGGTCTGGCCGTCGGGGAGGGTAAGCAGGCGCTTGATGTGGTCGAGGCTGAAGCCGGCGAAGCGCTGCAGGGACTGGGCCTGTTCTTCGGCAGGGGCGTCCAGGCGCTGGGGGCGGCGTAGCACCGCCTTGATCCGTGCCACCAGCTCGCGCGGCTCGAAGGGCTTGGCCAGGTAGTCGTCGGCGCCCACTTCCAGGCCGATGATGCGGTCCAGGGTGCTGCCCTTGGCCGAGAGCATGATCACCGCCAGGCCCGGTTGGGTGTGCAGGTAACGGCACAGGCTCAGGCCGTCTTCGCCGGGCAGCATCAGGTCGAGCACCACCAGCTCGACCTTGTGTTGCGCCAGTTGCTCGCGCATGCGCTCGCCGTCGGCGGCAGCCAGCACGTGGTAGCCGGCATCTGCCAGGTAATCGCAGAGAAGTTCGCGGATCTCGTCGTCGTCGTCGACGACCAGCAGGGTCGTGCTCATTGCGGGGGCACCTGTGTGGCGCGCGCTGGCGCGCCGTTACGTTCCATTACATCCCCGTACATGTCGGGCATGGAGCCCGGAGGGCACATCCCTAGAATCGTAGCAAAAACCATCTGCGAATACGAAACCTTCCCAAATGAATCCCCTGAAACTTTCCAGCGATTGCGCACGCTCAAGCCGTGGCGGCAGTCGTCTCTCGCCGCTCGCCCTGTGCGTTGCCTTCAGCCTGTGCACCAGTGCTTACGCCGCCGACGGCCAGCCCATCGAACTGAGCGCGACCAGCATCGAGGACAGCGCGCTGCCCAGCGCCGACGCCACCGGGCAGCTTGGCTACACGGTCGAGAGCACACGCAGCTCCACCGGGCTCGATCTTACCCCACGCCAGACCCCGCAGTCGGTGACCACGATCACCCGTCAGCAAATGGACGACCGCGATGTGCACAGCATCGAGCAGGCGTTGGAGACGGCGCCGGGGATCAGCGTCAGCAAAATGGAAGTGGGCGGGCGTACCGACTTCCGCGCCCGTGGCTACACCATCACTAACTGGAAACTCGACGGCCTACAATTTCCGGGCGGCTCGGACTTCAGCGGCAGCGGTAACGCCCTGAACCTCGACTTGTACGAGCGCATCGACATCGTTCGCGGCGCCAACGGCCTGCTCGGCGGCACGGGCGACCCGTCGGCCACCGTGAACCTGATTCGCAAGGCCCCGACCCGCACCTTCGGTGGCAGCGCCTACGCCACCTACGGCAGTTGGGACAAACGGCGCTTGGGCGCCGACCTCAACGTTCCGCTGTCCGAAGACGGCCGCCTGCGCTCGCGCTTCGTGGTCACCCAACAAGACGCCAACTCGTTCCGCGACAACGAGTCCCAGCGCGCCCGCGCCGCCTTGGCCAACTTCGAGTTCGACCTGGATGACGCCACCACCCTCGGCGCCGGCTACCAGTACGAGTACAACAAGGTGGTCGGCGGCGGCTGGGGCGCGAACATCCCGATCTGGTACGGCGACGGCAGCAAGACCCACCTGCCACGCAGCAGCAACGTGGTGCCGAGCTGGAGCTTCGGCGAATACGTCACCCGCACCACCTTCGGCTCGCTGCAGCACCGCTTCGACAACGACTGGACCCTGGACCTCAAAGGCGCCCAGAGCACCACCGATGCGCTCAACCATCGCGGCCTGGCCAAGGTCAACTCATCGGGACGCGGGGTGTACGGCGGCTACTGGGACCAGGACGGCAGCGGCGCCGTGCTCAATGGTTTGCACAGCTCCAGCGACACCACCCAGCAATCGGCGCAGATCGACCTCTCCGGCCCGTTCCAACTGCTGGGCCGCACCCATCAGGCGATGGTCGGCTACAACGACAGCCGCACCGTGGCCTGGTCGCCGGAGTACACCTGCACCCTGACCAGCGCCAACCGCGTCAGCGCGCCGGCGCTGGGCTGTCAGTTCCGCGCCAACAACGGCTTCCCGCTGAGCAACTGGCTCAACGGCGTGGACAGCGACTACAACATGCTCGCCTCGCAAACCGGCCGCCACAGCAAGACCACTACGCGTTTGCAGGGCATGTACGCCGCCACCCGGCTGAGCATCACCGATCCGCTGTCGGTCATTCTCGGCGCCCGCGTGACCGACTATTCCTCGACCACACGCAGCGTCGGCGGCGTGCGCAGCAACCAGCAGAACAATGGCATCGTCACCCCCTACCTGGGCGCGGTGTACGACCTGAACGACACCTACTCGCTGTACGCCAGCTACACCGATATCTTCAATCCACAGACCCAGGAAACCGCCAGCGGTAGCAAGGTCGAGCCGATCCGTGGCCAGAGCTACGAAACCGGCCTGAAGGCCGCCTGGTTCGACGGTCGCCTCAACGCTTCGGCGGCGTACTTCCGCACCAAGCAGGAAAACAAGGCGGTCACCGACGGCGACCTGCTCACCCCGACCGGCGCCACGGCCTACAAGGCCGGCTCCGGCCAGGAAACCGACGGCATCGACCTGGAACTGGCCGGCGCCCTGACCGAAAACTGGAACGTCTACGGCGGCTACACCTACCTGCACTTCCGCCGCCTCGACAGCGACGGCCGCAGCGACCCGTCGCACCTGTTCAAGGCCTCCACCACCTATCGCCTGTCCGGCCCGCTGGACCGCCTGACCCTGGGCGCCGGCGTCACGGCGCAGACCAACATCCGCGCACTGTCCACCCCGGCGGGGCAGCCGACCAATGGCGTGAGCCGCAGCGCCACTGACGTGAACTGGTCGGGTTATGCGATCTGGAACGCCATGGCCAAGTATCAGGTGACCGACGACACCAGCGTCAGCCTCAATGCCGATAACCTGTTCGACAAGCGGTACTACACCCGCTACGGGTTCTATGCGGGGGCAATCTATGGGGATCCGCGGAGTTTGTCGTTGACGGTGAGTACGAATTTTTGAGGTGATTTGGGTGAGGGTTGTTTAAATGTGTGTCGGCATGCCGGTCCTAGTGACCGGCATTGTTGTTTTTAGGGGATTCGGGACATGACGGGAGGGGTTTAGTCTGTGGCAGCTAAAATGCTGGGGCACCAGGAGTCGAAAATTTTAATAAATATATGATTGATAATTTTTTATTTGTTTTTGTGCGGCTCTCTATCTCTAAAACTATCTTTCGGGATTCGCCCAATCTTTCATAGAGGCAAGCAATGCCAAGCTACGATCCATTGCCCTCGAGGCATAGCAGCCTGTCATGCTGACAAGGAGCCATTGCTCCTTTCTAATCGACAGCAAGCGGTTCAAAGGTGCGAAAAGGTAGCTATCCGCTACAAGTGACGTTCAAATCTGTCGATTCAAGCTGGGGCAACTGACGAAGGTGGTGCACGACGATAAAGCAAGCACCAATACCAAGATTTCAATCGAGGGCTTCGTAGCTTATCCTAAGCCAGCAATCTCTTGCTGCTTGTTGCGTCCACCGCCGCATCCAGCTCAGCCCCAGCCAAATGCTTTGCATAGTGCTCCTTCAGTTCCGACTCCCAAGAAGCGACCTGATCCAATAGGGCTACCGCCTCATCTTTCGTCAGTGCGAAATGCTTATGTTGACTAAGCAGGTTATCTCGACTTAGAAGGGGACCGTTTATACCAACATGCATCGACAGCCCTTGTGCAGGCCCCTCTCCCAGTACGGGAAGAACGTCATACATAGGCGAGAGGCGCCAAGCCCCTTCCTGCCAGATCACAGCGTGGTTGCGAGGATGATCGTCACTGTTCCCTACTAGAGCGTTGTAGGCCATTCGCCTGTAGAGCTCTTGCCTATCAGAGTCTGGCGCGCCTCTGCGATACAGCTCATCGGCGAGCGCCGCATAGATCCATCCGTCGTTGCGCTGCGCGTGCCATTCGGCATCGAGAAGAGTCAAGCCACTCATCATTGGGATGCGCCGAAACCTTGCATCAGTCTCTGACCATTTTCGGTCAAATCGCTCCACTATTAGCGTGTTGCCTTTTACACCTTGATGGAGTGCAGTTCGGGCGACATTCATCCCCTTAGTAGTCGCAAAGGTCATGCAGGCATACTCAAATTTCGGCAGGTCGTAGTGATCAAATTTATCGCGAGGCTTAGCAAGAATCAGCTTGTGATCAAAGCGGTATGTGCGCTTGGGCCTGGCACCACCAACAGCTGAGCGCTGATCCCGTATTCTTAAAGCCTCCAACTGCTCAGCGCTCAGCTGGCTGTCATAGATCGCAGCGCAAATATCTATGAAGTGGTCGAGCCCTTTGGCTTCAAGCATTTTCATAGGCCTTTCGCCTGTACCCGGCCTCGGTGTGCGAGCTTCGCCAGCCATGATATTTCCGGCGCGATCTTCGTTAGGAGATAACAACAGGAGCTGGATAGGAGTGAGTTCTCCCTTTTGGGTGCGGCGCAGCAATCGTTCTCCCCAGCCATCTGGCATCGCATCATCAATGAACCCGGGAACGCCGCCATTCTTTTGTACCTGAATGGGTCGAGTGGAGAGCGGATATCGTATTGGATCAGGCACCCAACCCTTGGTATCCACGATCTCCGGCGCATAGACGAAGGTTCCCGTGCGGCCAGAAAGGGTCAGCTTACCCAGCGTCACAGTCTGACCTGTTTGCGGACACTCCATGTAAATGTAAGCGTGCGACATTAGAAGTCCTCCGCTTTGCTGCGCGGCAGTTTTACGCGCTTGGTGGTGTTGCTTTCTAAAGAGTTGAGATCAAGCGCAGGGTCATCGATCAGTGCTTGGAAAACCCGGTCAGAGATCCCCACGGTAAATAGCGCGAGCATGAAATCGCGCAACGAAACACCTTCAGCCTTCCCCCCCTCGAGGTGACGAATAGCTCGGAGAGAAATTCCAGCTAGCTCTGCAAGGTCAGCCTGCCGTATCCCCATGCGCAACCGAGCTTCCTTCATCAGAAGGCCTATACGGTAAAGCACAGAGGTGCTTTGAACAGGGAAAAAGTCTTTCATAAGGTAGCACCTAGCGACATCCTAGAGAGGATAAGATATCACTAATCGCACACTAAAAAATCTTTTGTAGATTTTAAGATGTCGCAAAATGACACCTTATGTACGATAAGGGTTCATGAAATGATACCTTAATAGAGGGGTAGAACCAGCGCGGGTAAGTCAAATCTCGCGTTCTTGGCGGTAATTTTTCCCCAGTTTGGCACTACCCTCGCCAGATCAGCCTTCTGCCAATGGTGGGGATATCCTGACGTTGCAGCGGGTTTTAGGGCACTCGTCGTTGGCCATGACAATGCGCTATGCCCATTTCAGTCCTGGTCACCTTGCAGAGGTGGTAACGCTTAACCCGCTGACCAATCTTGGAGTGAAGGATGCAGGTAATGGTTGAAGCTCTGGAGTGGTGCGTAGTGGTTTGGGATTTTGCTGCTGCGCCGGCTGCCAATCAGTCACTAAACCTGACCACAGTGGGCGTAGCACTGATATCAGGATTGATTGGTATTAGCGGCTCTTGGCTGGCCCTTGGCTGGCAGGCTTGGAGGGAGAGTCGAGTGCAACACCTCTGAAGGGGTAGTCGTTAATCATGGCGTGGGTATTGGGCTCTGTGCGAAAAGTTTTGAGAGGTGAGGTTGTCCGGCGATGGTGGGCTCAGCGCTTGTTTGCCTGATATTCAATGGTGCCAAAGACGCCGTGGACTCAGGCTTTGCTGCCGCTTTGCGGCAGATCGCGGGGCAAGCCCGCTCCCACAGGGTTCTGTGCTGGCTTTTTGGAATTGGGTGGGGCAGTTGCCTTAACGGCGATGGATGGCCGTGCTTTTGGCATTGAACCGAGCGTGTTACTTGGGCTGGGAGAGGCTATTGCCGTCGAAGCGCGTCTACCCGCGCGTTCAGGGCTTGGCCATGCGGCAGGTGGTGTCTATCAGCGGGACTAGTGTGCGAGCTTCGGGCATACCTTTGGCATAGAACTAGACCGTTGCCAGCGCTGGCTGCCCTCCAAGCCCAACGGATCACCAAAACGAAAAAACCCGCCAAAAGGCGGGTTTTCCGTGTGTTCCAGAGATTTAAACAGCCTTCTCCGAAACCTTATATGGTGCCGGCACCAGGAATCGAACCCGGGACCTACTGATTACAAGTCAGTTGCTCTACCATCTGAGCTATACCGGCACAGGGGCGTCATTATAGCGATCGCCAGGCTGCTGTAAACCACTTCCTTGCAATTCGCTCGCAATCACCTAAGTCACCGCCGCGAAAGAAGAAAATCCTACCAGCCGCGATGGATGCTGGTGACGTTCGGCTCGGGTTCGGCTGGGTTGAAAAACAGCTTGTGATTGTCGCAGCCGCGCTTGCGGCACGGGGCGTCTGCTTGCAGGGGCAGGCCGCGGTCGCCGCCGAGCTGCATGGCGGGGGTTTCCCAGCCAAGGTTGGCGGTTTTCGGGGTGGAGGCGCTGTTGGGCGTGCAGCCGCCTAGGGCCAGGGCGAGGGCCAGGAAGGTGAGGGGCGTGGTCTGTTTCACGAGTCGAGATCCGTTCATCAAGCTATCCGGGTGGGCGGATGCGCAGGTGGGTGTTGCCGGTGGGTGGGCGCGGGCGGGATTTTAACGGGTTGCGTGGGGCAGTGGGTAGGGTGAGGTGTGGTGGGTGTGATGGGGTTCTTGTTTGACTCGGGCGAGGGGCTGAGATGGCGGGGGCTGCTGTGTAGGTTTTTCGCGGCGTGTGGGGTGGTGTCGTGAGTGCTAGGCGCGGGGCTTATTCACAAGCGCGAAGCACAGCTTGGGGGAAAGGCAAGGATTGATGACAGTCCGTTGGTCTTTGCGCAAAGGCCTGTTTTTGCTGGTGTTAGATCAGCGATGTGGAATAAGCAAAGAGGCAAAACGTCGCGGGTTAGAGATGAACGGAGAGATTCATCAAAAGCTTGTTCACAGACTTATCCACAGGTTGCTCCGCTATTTTCGTTCGCCTAACAGGAGCAGATTGCGGGGCGTCAGGGGGTAGTCGCAGAAGATGCCGAGTCTGACGTCGTAGCCTTGTTCCTGCAGGAACAACGCGCGGTCGAGCACCAACCAGAGTTCCAGTGGGCGGCGGAACAGGTTGCGCAGCGCTTCGAGGTTGCGCACTTCGGCCAGGCGTTGCCAGCCTGCGGCTTGCAGGGCGGTCCAGTCGGGATTGCCGGTCAGCGGCACGTCGCGCAGGGCGGCGAGGTCGCGGCAGTAGGTTTCGAAGGATTTTTCCAGCCAGGCCGTGGGCAACGAGGGGGTTGGCAGGTAGTCGTCGGTCTGGCGTTGCTGACGCTGCAACAGGTCGAAGCCCAGGCGCCGGGCCATGGAGCGGTCGCGCTGGCGACGGGCGCGGGCGCCGGAGGTGACGGTTTCGCTCAGGGGCAGGCCGAGGTCGTCGAGGCCCAGGTGCAGCGGGGAGGCCTGGGCGGCGAGGGACAGCGGTTGATACTGCGGTGCCTGGATGCGGTTGTAGCAGCACGGGGCCACGGCGATCTGGCGGCAGCCTTGGGCGCTGGCCAGTTGCAGCAGGTGCACGTGCAGGTCGCCGCAGGCGTGCAGGGCCACGACGCTGCTGTCCGGGTGCAGATGGTCGGCGCTGCCGGGGGCCAGTACGTCTTGCTGCACATGCTGGGCCGCGAGTCGGTGGTGATCGCTGAGCGTCTGGCCCGCCGCCACCAGCGCTGGATCGTACTCCAGGCAGGTGAGGTGCTGGCCGGGTTGCAGCAGGCGTCGGCCCAGGTGGCCTTTGCCTGCGCACCAGTCGAGCCAGTGCTGGGCGGGCTGACCGAAGCTGAGGTGGCTGCCGAAGGCTTCGATCTGCTGCCATTTACGGCCGGGCACGTGGACGTCCAGGCGATGGCCGGGCGCGTGCAGCTCGCTGCGCGGCAGCTCGCCGAGGGCGGACAACTGCACGGCCTCGTGGGCCAGTTGCGGGAAGGGCGCTGGGGCGGGCAGTCGTTCGGGGTGCTGCTGCGCGGCTTCGGCGTCATCCAGGGTGCGGGTGCGCAGCCACTGGGCCAGCTCGGGGTGCTGGGATTCCCATGGCAAGTGCAGGGCGGTGAACGGGCGGGGTTTCCAGAGGTGTTCGTGCTGGCGCAGGAACAGGTCCAGGGCCTGGAAGCGCGTGCTCAGTTGTTCGGGGCGCAGGAAGGTGGGCTGAGGCATGACGCGGCGTCGGTGAGGGAAGGGCGCGGGTGGATCGCCGGGGCGACTCACCCGCGAAGGGGGTCAGCGCCCTTGGCAGGCATCGACGCGCAGCCAGCGCTCCAGCAGCTTGAAGCCTTGCACCAGCACGAACGAGATCAGCAGGTAGAACACCCCGGCGGCGAAGAAGATCTCCACCGGCAGGTAGGTGCGGGCGATGATCGTGCGGGCCATGCCGGTCAGTTCCAGCAGGGTCACGGTGCTGGCCAGGGCGCTGGCCTTGAGCATCAGGATCACTTCGTTGCTGTAGGCCGGCAGGCCGATGCGGGCAGCGCGCGGCAGCATGATGTAGACCAGCGCCTTGCCGCGTGACATGCCCAGCGCCCGGGCGGCCTCGATTTCGCCTTTCGGGATGGCCTGCAAGGCGCCGCGCAGGATCTCGGCGATGTAGGCGGCGGTGTGCAGGGTCATGGTCAGCACCGTGCACCAGAACGGATCGCGCAGGTACGGCCACAGCGAACTGCTGCGCACCACGTCGAACTGCGCCAGGCCGTAGTACACCAGGAACAGTTGCACCAGCAGCGGCGTGCCACGGAAGAAGAAGATGTAGCCGTAGGGCAGGGCGCGCACGTACCAATGGCGCGAGGTGCGGGCGATGCCCAGCGGGATGGCCAGGATCAGCCCGGCGATGACGGCGATGGCCAGTAGTTCGAGGGTGAGCGTAGCGCCCTGGGCCAGGCGCGGCAGCCACTTGATGATCACTTCCCAGTTCATTGCGCAGCCCTCGCGAAGCCGCGAGCGGCGCGTTGTTCAAGGAAATGCATGCCGATCATGGCGACGATGGTCAGGCACAGGTAGATGCACGCGGCCACGGCGTAGAAGGTGAACGGCTCCTTGGTCACGGTCACGCCGATCTGCGCGTGACGCATGATTTCTTCCAGGCCGATCACCGACACCAGCGCAGTGTCCTTCATCAGGATCATGAACAGGTTGCCCAGCCCCGGCAGGGCCACGCGCCACATCTGCGGCAGGATGATGCGCGACAGGATGCGGCCTTTGGACAGCCCCAGCGCCAGGCCCGCTTCGCGATGGCCTTTGGGAATCGCCAGGATGGCGCCGCGGAACACTTCCGTGGCATAGGCGCCGAAGCACAGCCCCAGGGCGATCACCCCGGCGGCGAAGGCGCTGAGTTCCAGGCCCGGCATGTTCAGGGCCTCGCCGAGACTGTTCATCAGCCCGACGGTGCCGAAATAGATCAACAGGACCCACAGCAGTTCAGGCACGCCGCGAACCAGGGTCGAGTAGGTGCCGCCCAGCCACTGCAAGGGCTTGAACGGGGAGGTCTTGGCCAGGGCGCCGAGCAGGCCGAGGATCAGCCCCAGCAGCAGGGCACAGAGCGCCAGTTTTACGGTCATCAGGGTGCCGGCCATCATGGCCGGACCGAATCCGTGCAGATCGATATTCATGGGCAGGGTGCATTCAAGGGACGGGCACCGCGCAAAGGCGGTGCCGGTCGGGGTGAATCATTCGATGCTGAACGGGAAGTACTTTTCGTTGATCTTCTTGTACGTGCCGTCGGCCTTGATTTCGGCCAGGGCCTTGTTCAGCTCGTCGCGCAGCTTGGTATCGCCCTTGCGCACGGCGATGCCGATCTTGTCGCTGTCGACCACCGGCTCGCCCTTGAACTCGTAGTTCTGGCCTTCCGGGCTCTTCAGCCAGTCGTACTGCACGTACTTGTCGGCGAGGATGGCGTCGACACGGCCCGAGGTCAGGTCGAGGTAGGCGTTTTCCTGGGTGTCGTACAGCTTGATGGTGATGTCGCTGCCGTAGGTGTCTTCCAGCCAGGTGCCCGCCAGGGTGGCGCGCTGGGTGCCGATGATCTTGCCCTTGAGCGAGTCTTTGTCGGTCTTGAAGTCGACGTTCTTCGGCGCGATGAACTGCAGCTTGTTGGAGTAGTACGGGTTGGTGAAGTCCACCGCCTGCTTGCGCTCGTCGGTGATCGACAGCGACGACACCAAGAAGTCGAACTTCTTGGCGTTCAGGGCGGGGATGATGCCGTCCCAGTTGGAGGTGACGACCGAGCATTCGACCTTCATCTTGGCGCACAGGGCGTCGCCGATATCCTTGTCGAAGCCGACGACGTTGCCGCTGGCATCCTTATTGTTGAACGGCGGGTAGGCCGCTTCGATACCCATGCGCAGTTTTTCCGCAGCCAGGGCGTTGGCCGACATCACCAGCGTGGCGGCCGCGGCCAGGAGAAATTTCTTGTAGGTCTGCATGTGTTGCTCCGTTAGCGGTGGCTGGACATGAATTGCTTGCAACGCGCCGAGGTCGGGTTCTCGAAGACCTGCTGCGGCGATCCCTGCTCTTCCACCAGGCCCTGGTGCAGAAACACCACTTCGCTGGACACCTGGCGGGCAAAGTTCATCTCGTGCGTTACCAGCAGCATGGTACGGCCTTCTTCGGCCAGTGCGCGGATAACGTTAAGCACTTCCTGGACCATTTCCGGATCGAGCGCCGAGGTGGGCTCATCGAACAGGATGACCTTCGGCTGCATGGCCAGGGTACGGGCGATGGCGGCGCGCTGCTGCTGACCACCGGACAGCTGCGCCGGGTAGCTGTGGCGCTTGTCGAAGATGCCGACCTTCTCCAGCAGCGCCTCGGCGGCCTGCACGGCTTCGGCCTTGCTCTGGCCGAGCACGCGGCGTGGCGCCTCGATGATGTTGTCGAGGATCGACATGTGCGGCCACAGGTTGAAATTCTGGAAGACGAAGCCGATTTCACTGCGCAGACGGTTGATCTGCCGGTTGTCGGCGGCGATCAGCTCACCGGTTTTATCGGCCTTGAGCTTGAGCGCTTCGCCGGCCACCAGGATTTCGCCCTGGTGCGGGTTCTCCAGCAGGTTGATGCAGCGCAGCAGGGTGGACTTGCCGGAGCCGGACGATCCGAGGATCGAGATCACGTCACCATCGCGCGCGGTCAGCGAAATGCCCTTGAGAATTTCCTGGTCGCCGTAGCGTTTGTGCAGGTTGCGGATTTCCAGCGCGGGCGTGGCCTGGGCCATGTGCGGTCCTCATGTGATCGGGTGCGTTCCCAGCTGTTGGCGGCCTTCCTGGCGTGCGCAACGCTAGCATAGCGGGTCGGGGCGGCCAACCGGGACGCAGGGGACTCGGGTCGCTGGCGGGACAGTTTGTCGCATCGCTGCAGTGCAACGTCGCGCGGATGTCCGCAACGCGTTGCGCTCGGCGCCGGAGCCTTGATGAAAAAAGGCGCGATGGTGCCAGTTTTGGTTTGGCGAGGAAAGGCTTTTTGCTTCGCGGGTGGATGGCAGGCTCTTGAGTAAGCTTCCTAGCACGGAGTTGGGTTGCGCCTGAGGGTTGCACCTAGGGTGCGTCTTTTTGGTGCGACGGTGTTACTAAGGACTACCTTTGGTGCGTTTGTAAGTGAGTATTTCAGTAATGCACACTGCGCGGACCGCTTCGACGACCCTTCGGTCATTGCTTGGCCGAAGGGCGGCAAAGCCACGTCAATCGCGGTAGCGCGAAGATTCATGTGCATGACCTGCACCGCTGGCGCAGTTATTGCCAGCAGCAAGGCGCCGATTGCCAAGCCGTCTAAATCAACCCTTGGCGCGCTTCGTTCCAGTAATCGGGTGGTCCACTCCTTACAAAGGTAGTTTTATGAGCGGTAAGCACAATTCCAATGACCTCGCTCAGGGGCTCAAACAACGGCATGTCACCATGCTCTCCATTGCCGGCGTGATCGGCGCCGGCCTGTTCGTCGGCTCCGGCCACGCCATCGCCGCTGCCGGCCCTGCCGTACTGCTGGCCTATGCCGCAGCGGGCACCTTGGTGGTGCTGGTGATGCGCATGCTCGGCGAGATGGCGGTCGCGTCGCCCGACACAGGTTCCTTCTCCACCTACGCCGACCGCGCCATCGGGCGCTGGGCCGGGTTCACCATCGGCTGGCTGTACTGGTGGTTCTGGGTGCTGGTGATTCCGCTGGAAGCCAACGCCGCTGCGGCGATCCTGCATGCCTGGTTCCCGGCCGTCGATCTGTGGGCCTTCTCGTTGATCATCACCCTGGCGCTCACCGTCACCAACCTGTTCAGCGTGAAGAACTACGGCGAGTTCGAGTTCTGGTTCGCCCTGCTCAAGGTGCTGGCCATCATCGCCTTCATCGTGGTCGGCTGCGCGGCCATGTTCGGCCTGGTGCCGGGCAGTCAGGTCAGCGGTGTCAGCCACCTGTTCGACACCCAGGGCTTCATGCCTAACGGCCTGGGCGCGGTGCTGGCGGCCATGTTGACCACGATGTTCTCGTTCATGGGCACCGAAATCGTCACCATCGCTGCCGCCGAATCCAAGGATCCGGGCAAGCAGATCAGCCGCGCCACCAACTCGGTGATCTGGCGGATCTGCCTGTTCTACCTGGTGTCGATCTTCCTGGTGGTGGCCATGGTGCCGTGGAACGATCCGGCCCTGGCCGAGAAGGGCTCCTACCAGACCGTGCTGAGCTTGATCGGCGTGCCCAACGCCAAGCTGATCGTCGACATTGTTGTGCTGATCGCGGTCACCAGTTGCTTGAACTCGGCGCTGTACACCTCTTCGCGCATGCTGTTCTCGCTGAGCAAGCGGGGCGACGCCCCTGCCGTCGCCCAGCGCACCACCCGCGCGGGCACCCCGCACTGGGCCGTGCTGCTGTCCACCGCAGCTGCCTTCCTGTGCGTGTTCGCCAACTTCCTCGCACCGGCCGAGGTGTTCGAGTTCCTGCTGGCCAGCTCTGGCGCCATCGCCCTGCTGGTGTACCTGGTGATCGCCGTGTCGCAGTTGCGCATGCGTGCCCAGCGTGAGGCGCGGGGCGAGAAAATCTCGTTCAAGATGTGGCTGTTCCCGGGGCTGACCTGGGCCACCATCGCTTTCATCGTCGCCGTATTGGGCGTGATGGCCCTGCGCGAAGACCACCGCATCGAGATCATCGCCACGGCGCTGTTGAGCATCGCCGTGGTGATCACCGGGCTACTGGTGCATCGCAAGCGCGGCGTCGCCGGACGGGCCGTGCTGGATAACTGAGTCGGCATCTGCATCGAAAAGGCCGCATCCTCTGAAGGATGCGGCCTTTTGCGTTTATCGGACCAGTGGTCGAATCGGCCCGGTAAAAAAATGAATCCCCGGTTTGTCCCCTCGGTCAAGAATTATGTACGCAGTAATCTGACGAGGTAACCGCATGACTATCGAAGCAGAAACACTTGCCGAACTGACCCAGGCGCTCAAGCGACGCGGCCTGAAACGCCTGGTCGATATCGCCTTCACCCGCGCGCCGTACCGCTGCAACCACCGCTGGATCTGCATCGTCGAGTGACGCTTCTCTTTGCCGGCAGCAGGGATTCGCCCGGCCGCCGGCCACCCTTCCTACGCCGATTCAGGCGAATCCTTGCTGGCGCCACGCCTCATACACCGTCACCGCCACCGTGTTGGACAGGTTAAGGCTGCGGCACCCCGGACGCATGGGCAAGCGCAGGCGTTGTTCGGCGGGCAGGCTGTCGAGCACTTCAGCGGGCAGCCCACGACTCTCCGGGCCGAACAAAAACGCATCGCCGGGTTGATAGGCCACTTCATGGAACGGCTGCGAGCCCTTGGTGGTGAAGGCGAACAGGCGCGGCTGGCCGAGGCTTTCCAGGCACTGGGCCAGGCTGTCGTGGCGCTTGAGCGTGGCATACTCGTGGTAATCCAGCCCGGCCCGGCGCAGGCGCTTGTCGTCCAGCTCGAAACCGATCGGCTCGATCAGGTGCAGGTCGCAGCCGCTGTTGGCGCACAGGCGGATGATATTGCCGGTATTCGGCGGAATTTCAGGTTGAAAGAGGATGACGTGGAACATGCACGGCCCCAGGCAGGAAGATGACGCGCATTCTACCCTCGAACCGGACCCGCGTTCGAAGGCATGGCCGCGGGTATTGATGTCGATGGCCATCGTCGGGGTGATGGTCGGTTTGATGATCGGTCGGCTGACGGCGCCCGAGCCGCGTGTGCTGGAACAGGTGCAGGTCATGGATGAAGGCCTGGACCTGTTGTTCAACGCCTCGCCCAAGCTGCATGGCGAGAACGTCAATGGCACCGTGGCGCTGGTGTTCCAGGCCGAGGGCAAGCCGCAGCGTGGCCAGTTGACCCTGCAAGGAAGGCCGGTGGGCTGGCGTTTGCAGCGTAGCGATGAGGGACTGGTGCTGAGCCTGGTGGCCGCGCGTCCCCTGCGCGGCACCTGGAGCGCTGCAGAGGACGCGGGGCGTTGGCGGGTGCAGGTCAGGCTGCACGAATAAAAGAGGGGAGTCTCGGCCTGCCTGTACCGAGGTCCCCGAAGCGGGCGGTGTTGCGAATAAAAGAGGGAGTCTCGGCCTGCCTGTACCAAGGTCCCCAAAACGGGCGGTGTTGCGAATAAAGAGGGGGATGTCCCGGCCTGCCTGTACCGGGGTCCCCGAAACTGTCGTTATCAGTGTTATTGCAGGTGTCGTGCCAGTTTATAAAATCCTTTTAATTCAATGGCTTGCCGGTTTTATTCGATGAGGTGCTCCCTATCCTGTGCCTTGCGCAGGTGCAGCGGGCACTGCATCGGTGCAAGTCCCGGCAGACATGAAAAGGGCCGCTTCGCGGCCCATCCCGGCACAAGGCCGCTCCTACAAAACCCGTGCACGGACCCTGTAGGAGCGGCCTTGTGTCGCGATGGGCTGCGCAGCAGCCCCTATGCCAGCCATGAGCGGCCCCGGTCATGACAGCGACCGCTGGCGATCAGTGCTCCTCGCCGTCGTCCTCATCACTGCCGTCGACCTTCATCCCCAGTTCCTTGATCTTGCGAGTCAAGGTGTTGCGGCCCCAGCCCAACAGCACCGCCGCATCACGCCGACGCCCGGCCGTGTGCTTGAGGGCGGTCTCGATCATGATCCGCTCGAAGCTCGGCACGGCGCTGTCGAGCAGGTTCGACTGACCGCGGGCCAGGGCCTGGTCAGCCCACTGGCGCAGCGCCTGCTCCCAGTTGGTGATCGGTGCCGCGTCGTGGGGCAGGTTGAGCAGTTCTGGCGGCAGGTCGCTGATCAGCACTTCGCGGCTCGAGGCCATCACCGTGATCCAGCGGCAGGTGTTTTCCATCTGACGCACGTTGCCCGGCCACGGCAGGTTGCGCATGAACTCTTCGGTTTCCGGCTTGAGCAGTTTCGGTTCGACTGCCAGCTCCCGTGCCGCTCGCCCCAGGAAGTGACGGGCCAGCGCGGGAATGTCCTCGCGCCGGTCGGCCAGGCGCGGGATATGGATGCGGATCACGTTCAGGCGGTGGAACAAGTCTTCGCGGAACTTGCCGGCCTGCACCAGCGATTCCAGGTTCTGGTGGGTCGCGGCGATGATGCGCACGTCCACCTTGACCGGTAGGTGTCCACCGACCCGGTAGAACTCGCCGTCGGCCAGTACGCGCAGCAGGCGCGTCTGGGTGTCGGCGGGCATGTCGCCGATTTCGTCGAGGAACAGCGTGCCGCCATCGGCCTGCTCGAAGCGGCCGCGGCGCAGGTTGGCCGCGCCGGTGAAGGCACCTTTTTCGTGGCCGAACAGCTCCGACTCCATCAAGTCCTTGGGAATCGCCGCCATGTTCAGGGCGATGAACGGCGCGGCGGCGCGCGGGCTGTGGCGGTGCAGGGCGTGGGCGACCAGCTCCTTGCCGGTGCCGGACTCGCCGTTGATCAGCACGGTGATGTTGGAGTGGCTCAGGCGACCGATGGCGCGGAACACCTCCTGCATCGCCGGCGCCTCGCCGATGATCTCCGGGGTGCGCGCCAGGGTCGGCGGGGCTTGTAGCGCCTGCTGTTCCTGGGCGTGCTGGTTGGCGCGCTTGACCAGCGCCACGGCCTCATCGACATCGAATGGCTTGGGCAGGTACTCGAAGGCGCCGCCCTGGTACGACGCCACCGCGCTGTCCAGGTCGGAATGGGCGGTCATGATGATCACCGGCAGGCGCGGGTGCGCTTCGCGGATCTGCGCCAGCAGGTCCAGGCCGCTGGTGCCGGGCATGCGGATGTCGGAGATGATCACGTCCGGCTGTTGGCGGGCCAGGCGTCCCATGACCCCGTCGGCGCTGTCGAAGCTCTGGGTGGTCATGCCTTCCTGCTGCAGGGCCTTTTCCAGGACCCAGCGGATGGAACGATCATCGTCGACGATCCACACGGTTTCACTACGGCTCATGGGGCTGTGGCTCCTTGTTCCAGGGGCAGGAAGATCGAAAAGGTGGTGTGGCCAGGGTGGCTTTCGCACTCGATCAGCCCCTGATGCTGACTGATGATGTTCTGGGTGATGGCCAAGCCCAGCCCGGTGCCGTCCGGGCGTCCGCTGACCATCGGATAAAAGAGGGTGTCCTGCAGTTGCGCGGGGATGCCGGGGCCGTTGTCGGTGATTTCGATGCGCGCCACCAGGCGGTGGCGCACGTGGCCGATGGTGAACTGGCGCACGGCGCGGCTGCGCAGGGTGATGCGGCCCAGGCGCAATTCGTTCTGGCCGTTGATCGCCTGCATGGCGTTGCGCACGATGTTGAGCACGGCCTGGATCATCTGCTCACGGTCGATCAGCACGTCCGGCAGGCTCGGGTCGTAGTCGCGCACCAGGGTGATGCTGCCTTGGGCTTCGGCGTCCACCAGGCTGCACACCCGCTCCAGCACTTCGTGCACGTTGGTCATCGCCAACGACGGCAGTTTGTTCGAGCCCAGCATGCGGTCGACCAGATTGCGCAGGCGGTCGGCCTCTTCGATGATCACGTTGGTGTAGTCGCGCAGACCGTCCTCGGGCAGTTCGCGGGCCAGCAGTTGCGCTGCGCCGCGAATCCCGCCCAAGGGGTTCTTGATTTCGTGGGCCAGGCCACGCACCAGCATCTTGGTGGTTTCCTGCTTGCTCAGTTGCGCCTCTTCCTTGGTGATGCGCAGCAGCCGATCACGCGGGTGCACTTCGAGCAGCAGCAGGGTGTTGCCCTGATGCAGGATGGGCGTGACAGCGTAGTCCACGGTGATGCTCTGGCCGGTCAGGGAGGTCAACTGGGCTTCGCGCTTGGTGAACGGATGCGCCTGCTCCACGGCCTGGCGCAGGGAGTGCAGCGCTTCGGTCGATTCGGTGAACAGTTCGCTGATGAACTGGCCGTGGCTGCGCTGACCGCTGACTGCCAGTAGCATTTCGGCCGCCGGGTTCATGTACTCCAGGCGCAATTCGCTGTTGAGCAGCAGGGTCGCGGTGGTCAGGTTGTCCAGGAGCAGTCGGTGCTGTGCATCGCTGATGGTCATGGTGCGTTGTCGACCTCTATTGGCGCTGTTCCGGCCCGCATGCCTCAAGGAAGCAGACGGGTCAGCCGCTGGTTGCCCTGGAAAATGCAAGAAACAAACCAAGGCTCCGAAAAGAAGCGGAATTGGCCGATGAAGCGCGGGTTGTGCGCAAAATCGGCTCAATAATTCACGCTTTATCGATTCAACTGACCTGATTTGGGCTGCACCGCAGGGCGTTCAGCTATTTGTTGCACCAATATAGAGCATTGCTCGTCAGCCGCGTGGGCAGAGGCTTGCGGTGGCGCGGATCAGCATGAGGCGGCGAGTGGCATCGCTGGAGCGCAGGCCGATGGCCTTGGCCAGTGCGTGCTCGCAGTGCGCGGGCCGGTGGCGGTCGAAACGCGCCAGGCGATCAAGCATCTGCGCCTGCAACAGGTCCAGTTGTGGGCGAATCTCACGGGTGAGGTCCAGGCGTGGAATGTCTGGCGCGGCTTCCACCAGGCTCCACTGGCTGAGCAGATGGTACTGGCGCAGCTTGTCGGCCTCGATCTGATCGCTGAAGAACAGGGTCGCGCGTTGCGGGCTGACCTTATAGCTCGATGCGGCCTTGCGCACTCTTTCCAGCACCTGCTGCTCGCGAGCGCTGTCCTGCACCGGCTGGCCGCTGTCCCACTTGTGCAGGGCCACGGCGTCGGCGATGGCCAGACGCTGCTCGATGCTGTCGAGCAGGGCCTCGAAGGTGGGGTCGGGATCCGGGGCTTTCAGGCAGCCGGTGAGGGCGAGGATGCACAACAGGCAGAGCGGGGTGAGGCGCATGGCGATCTCCTTGAAATGGGAGACCTGAGTGTGGCCAATGCCCTTTTGTGTACCAGTAGGACGCGTCCGAACCGCGTGACCGTAAAAATACAAACGGCTTCCCGAGGGAAGCCGTTTGGGTTGATCGCTACGGCGCAAGCGCCGCAGTCATCAGACGCTGTAGTACAGGTCGTATTCCAGCGGGTGAACGAAGGTGCGCACCTTGATCTCTTCTTCGGACTTCAGCTCGATGTAGGCATCGATGAAGTCGTCGGAGAACACGCCGCCTTTGGTCAGGAAGGCACGGCCCTTGTCCAGCTCTTCCAGGGCTTCTTTCAAGCTACCGCAGACCTGCGGGATTTCCTTGGCCTCTTCAGGCGGCAGGTCGTACAGGTTCTTGTCGGCGGCATCGCCTGGGTGGATCTTGTTCTGGATACCGTCCAGGCCGGCCATCAGCAGGGCGGCGAAGCACAGGTACGGGTTGGCGGCCGGGTCCGGGAAGCGCGCTTCGATGCGGCGAGCTTTCGGGCTGGACACGTAAGGAATACGGATCGAGGCCGAACGGTTGCGGGCCGAGTAGGCCAGCATGACCGGCGCTTCGAAGCCAGGCACCAGACGCTTGTAGGAGTTGGTGGCCGGGTTGGTGAAGCCGTTCAGGGCCTTACCGTGCTTGATGATGCCGCCGATGAAGTACAGGGCGGTGTCGGACAGGCCGGCATAGCCTTCGCCGGAGAAGGTGTTCTTGCCGTCTTTGGAGATCGACATGTGCACGTGCATGCCCGAGCCGTTGTCGCCGTACAGAGGCTTGGGCATGAAGGTGGCGGTCTTGCCGTAGGCATCGGCCACGTTGTGCACGCAGTACTTCAGGGTCTGAACTTCGTCAGCCTTGGTGACCAGGGTGTTGAACTTCACGCCGATTTCGTTCTGACCGGCGGTGGCCACTTCGTGGTGGTGCACTTCGACGACCAGGCCCATTTCTTCCATGGCGTTGCACATGGCGGTACGGATTTCGTGGTCGTGGTCGCACGGCGGAACCGGGAAGTAGCCGCCTTTGACGGCCGGGCGGTGGCCCTTGTTGCCGCCTTCGACGTCCTGGTCGGTCATCCAGGAGCCTTGCTCGGAGTAGATCTTGAACATCGAGCCGGAGATGTCCGACTTGAACTTGACCTGGTCGAAGATGAAGAACTCAGGCTCAGGGCCGACGAATACGGTGTCACCGATACCGGTGGACTTCAGGAACTCTTCGGCGCGCTTGGCGATGGCGCGTGGGTCGCGGTCGTAGCCTTGCATGGTGGAAGGTTCGATGACGTCGCAGACCAGGATCAGGGTCGGCTCTTCGGTGAACGGGTCGAGCACGGCGGACGAATCGTCCGGCAGCAGGATCATGTCGGAGGCTTCGATGCCTTTCCAGCCTTCGATGGAGGAGCCGTCGAACATCTTGCCGGCTTCGAAGAACTCATCATCCAGCGCATCGCGAGCCGGCATGGTGACGTGGTGCTGTTTGCCTTTGGTGTCCGTGAAACGCAGATCAATCCACTTGACGTCATGATCTTTGATGAGTTGAACCGACTTCGACATGTTGTCCTCCGGATGGTCTAGAGCGCGGTAGGCCGCTGCCCTGGAAAAAGGGTGTCGCCGGGCGCGGATAGTCGGCCAAGCTTACCTGCATCACAAGGGAGCAAATTGTATGCCAGTGCCCGAAAATGGCTAGGGCGGGATAAAAGGCGGCGTCCATAGGCATCTAAGGGCACCCTGCAACGGCGATATGCACCTAAAAAAGGCGTCATTCGCTGGCAATGCACTGATATGGTGCGTAGGTGGGGCAGGCGTGCTTTGTTTGAGGGCTGCGGCGATTCATCAGCCATCAGGCCGCTAAAAGCACTGTCAGACCGCCACGCGGCACCTATCTGTAAACCTCTGATCAAAAGTTGCTCAAATCTCTACCTGTTTCCGCTATAATTCGCGCCCCTCATTTTCGGCAGGCTCCGCGCGCGCTGTTAACCCAATGAAACTTATCGTCAAAGTCTTCCCAGAGATCACCATCAAGAGCCGGCCAGTGCGCAAGCGCTTCATCCGCCAGCTCGGCAAGAACATCCGCAACGTGCTCAAGGATCTGGATCCGGAGCTCGTGGTCAACGGTGTCTGGGACAATCTCGAAGTGGTCACCCGCCTCGAGGACGAGAAGATTCAGCGCGAGATGATCGAGCGCCTGACCTGCACCCCGGGGATCACCCACTTCCTGCAAGTGCAGGAGTATCCGCTGGGCGACTTCGACGACATCGTCGAAAAATGCAGGCAGCACTACGGTCATCTGCTGGCCGGCAAACGCTTCTCCGTGCGCTGCAAGCGCGGCGGTCACCACGATTTCACCTCGATGGACGTCGACCGCTACGTCGGTAGCCAGTTGCGCCAGCAGTGCGGCGCCGCCGGTATCGACCTCAAGCGTCCGGAAGTAGTGGTGCGCCTGGAGATCCGCGACCAGCGCCTGTTCGTCATCCACAGTCAGCACGACGGTATCGGCGGCTACCCGCTGGGCGCGCTGGAGCAGACGCTGGTGCTGATGTCCGGTGGCTTCGACTCCACCGTGGCGGCCTACCAGATGATGCGCCGCGGCCTGATGACCCATTTCTGCTTCTTCAACCTCGGCGGTCGCGCCCACGAGCTGGGGGTGATGGAAGTCGCTCACTTCCTGTGGAAGAAGTACGGCAGCAGCCAGCGCGTGCTGTTCATCAGCGTGCCGTTCGAAGAAGTGGTCGGCGAGATCCTCGGCAAGGTCGACAACAGCTACATGGGCGTCACTCTCAAGCGCATGATGCTGCGCGCCGCCGCGCGCATGGCCGAGCGTTTGCAGATCGATGCCCTGGTCACCGGCGAGGCGATTTCCCAGGTGTCGAGCCAGACCCTGCCGAACCTGGCGATCATCGACTCGGCCACCGACAAGCTGGTGCTGCGCCCGCTGTTGGCCAGCCACAAGCAGGACATCATCGACACCGCCTACCAGATCGGCACCGCCGATTTCGCCAAGCACATGCCCGAGTACTGCGGCGTGATTTCGGTGAACCCGACCACCCATGCCAAGCGTCACCGCATGGAGCACGAAGAGAAGCAGTTCGAGATGGCCGTGCTTGAACGCGCCATCGAGCGCGCCCGGTTCATCTCCATCGACCATGTGATCGACGAGCTGGGCAAGGACATCGAGGTCGAGGAAGTGGCGCAGGCGATGCCTGGCCAGATCGTCGTCGATATCCGCCACCCCGATGCCCAGGAAGACGAGCCGCTGGTGCTCGACGGCATCGAGGTGCAGGTCATGCCGTTCTACGCCATCAACAGCAAGTTCAAGCACCTGGACGACACGCGCCAGTACTTGCTGTATTGCGACAAGGGTGTGATGAGCCGTTTGCACGCACACCATCTGCTCAGTGAGGGACATGCCAATGTGCGTGTTTATCGTCCGGCATAAGACGCCAGGGCTGTATGGCGGCAGCATCCGCCATCGCCCTCCCGACCCACGGGCCCGCTGAGTCTGCTTTCGTACATATTCGCCGCCTACACTGGCGGCCACCGAATCCTCTGCACGAGATACAGTTGTGATCGAAAATCTGCGTAACATCGCCATCATCGCCCACGTTGACCATGGTAAAACCACCCTGGTCGACAAACTCCTGCGCCAGTCCGGCACCCTGGAACGTAACGAGCTCAACGACGAGCGCGTCATGGACTCCAACGACCAGGAAAAAGAGCGCGGCATCACCATTCTGGCGAAGAACACCGCCATCAACTGGAATGGCTACCACATCAACATCGTCGACACCCCCGGCCACGCCGACTTCGGTGGCGAGGTCGAGCGTGTGATGTCGATGGTCGACTCGGTGCTGCTGCTGGTCGACGCCCAGGACGGCCCGATGCCGCAAACCCGCTTCGTGACCAAGAAGGCCTTCGAAGCCGGCCTGAAGCCGATCGTCGTGATCAACAAGGTCGACCGTCCGGGCGCGCGTCCTGACTGGGTCCTGGACCAGATCTTCGACCTGTTCGACAACCTCGGCGCCACTGACGACCAACTGGACTTCCAAGTGGTCTACGCCTCGGCCCTGAACGGCATCGCCGGCCTGGACCACACCGCCATGGCCGAAGACATGACCCCGCTGTACCAGTCGATCGTCGACAACGTACCTGCGCCTTCGGTTGACCGTGACGGTCCGTTCCAGATGCAAATCTCCGCACTGGACTACAACAGCTTCCTCGGCGTCATCGGCGTTGGCCGTATCGCCCGTGGTCGCGTCAAGCCGAACACTCCGGTGGTCGCCATCGACACCGACGGCAAGAAGCGCAACGGCCGTATCCTCAAGCTGATGGGTCACCACGGTCTGCACCGTGTGGACGTCGAAGAAGCCCAGGCCGGCGACATCGTCTGCATCAGCGGTTTCGACGAGCTGTTCATCTCCGACACCCTGTGCGCACCGGACGCGGTCGAAGCGATGAAGCCGCTGACCGTCGACGAGCCCACCGTTTCGATGACCTTCCAGGTCAACGACTCGCCGTTCTGCGGCAAGGAAGGCAAGTTCGTCACCAGCCGTAACATCAAGGACCGTCTGGACAAAGAGCTGCTGTACAACGTAGCCCTGCGCGTTCAAGAGACCGACTCCCCGGACAAGTTCAAGGTCTCCGGCCGTGGTGAACTGCACCTGTCGGTACTGATCGAAACCATGCGCCGTGAAGGCTTCGAGATGGCCGTAGGCCGTCCTGAAGTGATCATCCGCGAAGTGGATGGCGTCAAGCAGGAACCGTTCGAGAACGTCACCATCGACATTCCTGAAGAATCCCAGGGCAAGGTGATGGAAGAGATGGGCCTGCGTAAGGGCGACCTGACCAACATGGTGCCGGATGGCAAAGGCCGTGTGCGTCTGGAGTACAACATCCCGGCCCGTGGTCTGATCGGTTTCCGTAACCAGTTCCTGACCCTGACCAACGGCGCAGGCATCCTGACCTCGATCTTCGACCGCTACGACACCATGAAGTCGGGCCAGATGTCCGGTCGTCTGAACGGCGTCCTGGTGTCGGTCGAAACCGGCAAGGCTCTGACCTACTCGCTGGAAACCCTGCAGGCGCGCGGCAAGCTGTTCGTCGAGCACGGCCAGGAGATCTACAACGGTCAGATCATCGGTCTGAACAGCCGTGACAACGACCTGGGCGTGAACCCGACCAAGGGCAAGAAACTGGACAACATGCGTGCTTCGGGCAAAGACGAAGTCATCGCCCTGGTTCCGCCGGTTCGCCACACCCTCGAGCAGGCCCTGGAATTCATCCAGGACGACGAGCTGTGCGAAGTGACGCCCAAGTCGATCCGTCTGCGCAAGAAGATCCTGGACGAAGGCGAGCGTACCCGCGCTGCCAAGAAAGCCAAGAACTGAGTCAGCGCTGGCTGAATGAAAACGCCCCCGGTCGAAAGGCCGGGGGCGTTTTTTTAGCGGCAAGCGGCAAGCGGCAAGCGGCAAGCGGCAAGTGTGCGGTGGGCTCACTGGGGTGAGCTAGGCGCCGAACTGCAAGGCGTTGGTCAGATCGCCCATGGGCTGCTGACCGCGAGCGATCATCGCCTCGTCGCGGTGCTTGAGACCTTCCAGGGTTTCCAGTTTGAACACCCGCGTGATGAAGCGCAGGATCGAGCCAGTGTCGTACACGGTGTGGTCGACCGTACCTTTACGGGCGAAGGGCGAGACCACCAGTGCGGGAATCCGTGAGCCAGGGCCCCATCTGTCGCCTGCCGGCGGGGCGACGTGGTCCCACCAGCCGCCGTTTTCATCGACGGTGACGATCACCACCATGTCGTTCCATTGCGGGCCTTCTCGCAGCACCTTCAGCACGCGGTTGATATGCCGGTCGCCGGACGCGACATCGGCATAGCCGGCGTGCATGTTGAGATTGCCTTGGGGCTTGTAGAAGGTCACCGCAGGCAGCGTTCCGGCTTGCGCGTCACGTAGAAACAGATTGGTGGCCGGCGTGTCCCCCAGCCCTGCGTCGCGCAGTCTTCGCGTGCGCTCGGCGGGATTTTCAGGTCCCTGCTGCTGGAAGTAATTGAACGGCTGGTGATGGAACTGGAAGTTGGGGATCTTCGGAATGCCGCCCGAATCCTTGAATTGCTCCAGGGTGGCTTGCCAGGCGCCCGCGTACCACGCCCAGTCCACGTTCTTTTTGGACAGCTTGTCGCCAATGTGTTCGTGCGTCTGCGCGACCATGACATTGGGCAATCCGGATTTGGAGTAGTCCGGGCGTTCTGGATCGCGTATCCATGTGGGCCAGTAGGGCGGCGCCAGGGTGTTCACGCCGTAGCCATCGGGTGTCAGGGCGCTGGGGCCAAACTGTGGAGGGCCGTCCATGGCGCTGGCAGGCGAGGTGGGAAGCGGCTTGAGGCGCGGGTCGGTCGGGTCGTCGGACTGCAGCGTGGCGATCTGCGACTTGGCGACCGAGTTCAGCGCATCTGGGTAGTAGGGCGGTCTGGCTGCCACCAGATAGTGGTGATTGAGGAACGAGCCGCCGAAAGCACCCTGGAAGAAGTTGTCACAGAGCACGAACTCCTTGGCGACATCCCATAAGCGCAGCTCGTAGCGCGACTGCGCATAGTGGCCCATCACCAGCCCGCCCGAATCGCCCCAGGCGACGAACCCGTCGTTCTTGCCCCCGTTTATCTGCATCTGGTTCTGGTAGAACACATGCCACAAGTCGCGGGTCACGAGACTGAACGGCAAGTCTTCGCCCTGTGGACCTTTCAGCGCGAAAGGTGCGTTGGGCACGTTGTCCTGAAACGCCTGCCCGGTGGGGTAAGTCACGCCATCCACGGTCTGAGGCCCGACGTGCAGCACCCCTCCCCAGGGTGCAGGCAGCGACGGTAACGCGCTGCCATCTCGGTCGAGCTGGCGATAATCGGCTGGCGCCAGCGACGACAGCGGCTTCTGCAATCCGGGGAAGTCCGCGAACAGGTTGTTGAAGCTGCGGTTCTCGGCATAGATCACCACGACGGTCTTGACCTGCCGTTGCAGCGCCTCGTCCAGTTCCACCGCGCCCAGCGGCGGGCGGCTGGGCGCCGTGCATGGCTTCTCGGTGTCCTCGCAAGCGCCCAGGGTCAGGCCGACCCCCAGCAGTGCGGCACCGCCGATGAAGCGTCTGCGGTTGGGGTCTTGAGGCGAAGGGCTTGGTGTCACGCCATCGCGTTTGTCTTTGGGGGTGTCTGTCATGCTGGTGATTACCTGAGGTCTGCACGTGTCCACGATCTACTGGGCAGAGTAGCGAGCGCAGATGACTGAAAAAAAACACGGGTCACTGCACGCCAGTGACCCGCTCGCGATCAGTTCTTGCGCACGATCCGCCCGGCGCTGTGCGTGGCACCGACGGGGATCGCTTGTTGTTCGCGGTCGCGCAGATAGGCCAGCATCGCGTCCAGGTCGATCCGCTTGCTGTCGACCACATTCGTGCCTTGCTTGAACACCGAGAAGCGCTCCGCGCCTGCCGCCAGGAACGAGTTGGCGACGATGCGATAGCGCGTGTTCATGTCCACCGCTCGCCCCTCCAGGCGCAGGCTGCCGGGTACCACGTAGCTGCCGGCTGGACGTTTGGCATCCCATTGGTAACTGAATCCCTGGGAAATCTGCAGTATGTTGCTGTCGCTGGCGCCGAACTGCTGGTTGAGCAAGGCCAGCAATTGTTCGCCCGTCAGGTCCATCAACACCAGGGTATTGCCGAAGGGCTGCACGCTGGCGACTTGCGCATAGGTCAGGCCCCTGCCAGGGGACTGTTGCAGATCGGCGCGAATGCCGCCGACATTCATGAAGGCGATCTGCGCGCCCCACTGGCGGGTCATGGCCAGTTGCGAATCGGCGACCAAGTCGCCTAGTGGAGACTCACCGTTGCGCTCCTGGCGCTCGCTCACCAGGGGCACGGCGATGCGCCCGGCCGGCGCCTCGAGCACGGCTGCGCTACGCGCCTCAACCTCTTGCTCAAGGGCGGCGAGTTTGGCGTTCTGTGGATAACGCTGAGGATCGGCCAGCAGGTTGTGCGCGGTGACGGCGGTCACCGCATGGGTGCCGGGCGTGACACGCAGGGTCAACTGCGTCAGCAGGTGGCCGTAAGAGCCGCCTTGGCTGACCGACAATTTACCCACCTTGCACAGGTAGCCCTGGTGCGTATGGGCGGTGAGCAGTGCGTCCACCGCCGGATCCAGGCGCTGCGCCACCTCGACGATGTCGCCCTTGAGCTGGCTGCAATCGCTTTGGTCGAACGCTTCTGGCGTACTGCCGCCCTGGTGCACCATGGCGACGATGGCGTTCACGCCTTGGGCCTTGAGATCAGGGATCACACGGTTGATCGCTTCGGCTTCGTCGCTGGCCTGCAATCCTTGCATGCCCTTGGCACTGACCACCTGCGCCACATCGCGCAACACCGCGCCGACGAAGGCGATCTTCACCCCACGGCGCTCCTCGATACGGTAGGCCGCGAACAGCGGCTTGCCGGTGTCGGTGTCGACGAGGTTGGCAGCGATGTATGGGTAACCGCCGCCGGCGAAATCAGGCCGGAAGGTGCAGGCCTGTTGCGGTCGATTGGATTGGCAGCCGCCGTTGATCTGTCGCAGCAGTTCGGCTTTGCCATTGTCCAGTTCGTGGTTGCCCACGGTGCTGAACAGCAGCCCCATGTCGCGCAAGGCCTCGAGCGTGGGTTCATCGGCCCACATCGCCGAAATGGCCGGGCTGCCGCCGATCAGATCGCCATTGCCGACGAACAGCAATTGCGGGTCTTGGGCGCGCAGTTGGTCGAGCATGCCGCCCAAGGTGGCGATCCCTCCGGCGGCGAGGCTGTGCTCGGCGCCGCTGGCATCCTTGTAGCGCCAGGGATTGGCCTGAAGGTAGCCGTGCAGGTCGTTGATGGCGACGATGTTGATCTCCACCGGTTCGCTCGGTGCGACGCTGGGCGTCTGGCTGCAGGCGGCCAGCGCCGCGCACGCCAGCATCGCCGCCAGGCCGCGAGCGTGACGCAGGGCAGTGGACAGGCGCAGTTTTCTGTCGGACGAAGTAAAGGCTTTCACGTGTGAACTCTCGTAGTCCGGCCTCAGGCCGTGCGGTAGTGCGGTGCCTGCACGGGCGTCAGCTCGGCGGGCGCCGTCACCCGAGCACCCATGGAGGCACGGATCAGCAGCATCTTGAGCTGGTCGTTGATGCGCTCCAGGCGATCCTGGAACAGGTTGTGGAAGACCACGCAGAACAGGGCGATGGCGATGCCCAGGCCGGTGGCATAGAGCGCTGTGCCGATGCCGGCGGAAATCTGCCCTGGGTCGGACACACCGGCGCTGGCCAGTGCCTTGAAGGTGTCGATGATGCCCAGGATGGTGCCAAGCAGTCCGAGCAGCGGGGCCGCCGTGACGATGGTCTCGACGATCCACAAGCTGCGCGCCAGGGGCGCCCGGGAAGCGAGATACTGGGTTTCGACGACGTCGTCCAGGTCCTTGCGGCTGCCACCAGCGTGTTTCTGTTTAAGCACTTCCCGGACCATGTCCATGGGCAGGCTCTTGCGTGCGGTCACCTCTTCGCTCAAGCCGCGTTCGTTCTGCACGGCCGGGGTGAGTTGCGCCAGCAGCCGGGCAGCCTGCTTGCGTACGTAGGTGAAATACAGCGAGCGTTCGATGATGATGAACACGGCGATCGCCAGCGCGCCGTACATCACATAGAAGGTCACATCGTGCATCAGGTCGGTGTTCATGAAAGGCTCCGCTTGAGGTTGCGTCAGAAGTTGGCTTCGAGGGCGACGGTCACGGTGCGCTCCACGCCTACGATGTAGGCCGGGTCGCCGTCGCGGAAACCGCTGTAGGTGGCCGAGTTGGTCTTGGTGGTGTAGACGCCGTCGAGGTATTTCTTGTCGAACAGGTTGTCGACGTTCAGGCGCAGCGTCGCGCTCTTGAACACGCGCTTGTCGACCGGCAGGTAGACGCCGGCGCCGAGGTTGAAGACCACGCGGCCGGGGATGCTCTCGTCGTTGGTCAGGTCGCCATACAACTTGCTGGTGAGCTTGCCGCCGAAGGTGCCGTAGTAGCGGCCGTTGTCGTAGCCGATGTTGGCGGCGAGCATGTGTTCGGGCACGTTGGCGAACTGCTTGTCGGCGGTCGGCAGGGTGATCGCCGCACCTTTGTTGAACACTTGCAGGTCGTCTTTCTGCTTGGAGCGGGTGTAGGTGTACGAGGTGTAGTAGTTGAAGTCATGCGGCAGCAGGCCGCTCCACTCCAGTTCCAGGCCGTAGTTGTCCACGGCGCCGGCATTGATGTCGGCAGCGTCGCCATTGATGTCCTTGGACGACACCTGGCGGTTCTTGAACTGCATGTAGAACAGGCTCGCCGACAGGGTCATGTCCGGCTCGACGAAACGCCAGCCCAGCTCGTGGTTCCAGCTGGTTTCAGGCTTCAGCCCGATGGACTCGGGCGAGTTGTCGTACAGCGCGTAGTTCTGCGGGATGCGCATGTTGCGCGACACGCTGTAGAACACCTGGTTGCGGTCGTCGACCTGGTACTTCAGGCCCGCGTTGGGCAGGAATTTGTTGTAGGTCTGGTTGCGGTCCACGGGCGCTTCGGTGAGGCTGCCGTGGTTGTGGCCCTTGCGCTCCACATTCATGAACGACAGGCCGGCGTTGAGGGTCCAGTCGCTGTTGATGTACCAGGTGTCCTGGGCCCAGATCTTCTGCGCCGGGGTTTCGGTGAAGCGGTTGCGGCCCTGGACGATCTGGCCATTGGCGTCGCTCACGCGGTGGCTGTCCGGCCAGATGCTGTCGGGCTTGCCGGCGGTATCGATGCCGATGAAGGGCTGGGTCTGGCGCTGACGCGCATCCTCGAACCAGTAGCCCAATTGCAGGCTGTGTTCGCCCAGGTCCCAGTTCAGCTTGGTGGTGATGCCTGGGCGCCAGGTCTGGGTGCGTGACAAGCGATAGTAGACACCGCTGTTGGGCGTGCCGTCGGCATTGTAGGTGGCGGCCGAGGCCAGGTTGCTCAGGTCGTACACGCCGCTGGCGCTTGAGCCGCTGTTGAGCGCGGAGGTGGAACTGCCGCCACCACCGCCATTGCCGTAGTAGTAATACGGGATGACGTCCATGGAGACGTTGTCGGCGAGTTTGAAATGGGTGTTGAACACCGCCGTGAAGGTTTCGAACGGGTTCTGCGCCAAGCCATAGTAGCTGGTGATCTTGCCGCTGCCGTTGCGCGCGGCCACCGAAGGGTAGGGGTCGTAGCGGCGCCCGAACTGGGTGTACTGGCTCTTGGTCAACTGGCTGTAGCTGTTGTTTTCCTGCTTGTGGTACTTGAGGATCAGGTTGGCCGTATTGCCCTCGCCGGCGTCGAAGAAGCTGTTCCATTCCACCTTGTTGGCGCGCACCGCCCCATCGCCGCGCCACTTGTCACCCTCTTCGTGCGACACCGACAGCCAGTTGCTCAGGCCGTTGATCTCACCGGTATTGAGGCGCGCGAAGGTCTTGCGGGTTGCGTTGCTGCCGATGCTTTGCTTGACGAAGGCACCGGTTTCCTTGGTCGGGCGAAGGGTCACCAGGCCGATGTTGCCGCCACTGGAGCCGATGTGCGGGCCGTCGGCTTCCGAGGCGCCCTGGGTGACGAAGATCTGTTCGATGTTCTCCGCGTCGCCCAGCAGGTTGGAGTACAGCGCATAGTTGCCCGAGTCGTTGATCGGCATGCCATCGACGCTCATGCCGACCTGATCGGAGTTCATGCCGCGCATGGTGAAGCGAAAGCCCGACAGGCCGGTGGCGTCTTCACTGGAGATGTTCAGGCCGGGGGTGTACTTGAGCTTGTCGACGGCGTTGCCGGTGGCGGTCTGCTTGTCCAGTGCTTCCTTGGTCACGGTCGAGCGGGATTTGGCGCTGTCCTCGGGGACCATGTAGCCCCCGCCCTGGGTGGCCTTGCCTTCGACCTTGATGGCGCCGATGTCGGACTCGGTGCTGTCGGCGGCATAAGCCATGCCGTGGGCGAGGCCGGCCGTCATCAGGGCGAGGGTGAGCTTGCTGAACTTCATCACGGGTTTCCTGTGTATCGGTGCTATTGCACGCGGTAGTTGAAGGTGGCGGTGAAGCGGTGCTGGGATTTGCCGCCGAAGGCCTGCTCCGGGAACGGTTTGACTTGCTTGATGCGCTTGAGGCTGGTGGTGGCGGCGCGGTTGAGCAGCATGCTCGAAGCCGGTGTTTCGATACCCGAGTCGAGGACGTTGCCGGCCCTGTCCACCAGCATCCACACCACCACATCGCCGGTGGGTCGTTCGAGGGCCGCCTGGCGGCCGGTGGGGTATTGCTTGAAACGCTCCATGTCGCTGCGCAGGCCCTGCATGTAGCCGCCTTCGAGTGCGGCGACATCGACCTTGGGCGCGGCAGGTGCCGGGGGCGCTGGCTTGGCCGGTTCCGCGGCCGGGCGCACGGGGGCACTGGCCACGGGCGTCGGCTGTGGCTGTGGCACTGGCTTGGGCGCGGCTTTGGCGACGACAGGCTTGGGGGTTGGCTTGGGCTTCGGCGCAGGCTTAGGCACCGGCTTGGGCACGACCGGTTCGGGCGGCGGCAGGGCGGCCTCGGGTTGTTCTTCCACAGGGGGCGGCGGCGGTGGCGTTTCCACCGGCGGCGGTGGGGGCTCGGTGACCGCAGGCGCAGGCTCTTCGGGCGGCGCGGGCTCGACCAGCGCCACCTCGACTGCCGATTCGTCGTACACCGGTTCGATCTTCAACGGCTTGGTATTGACCGCCACCAGGATCGCGGCGATGGCCGCCACGGCCGGTACGGCACCCAGCCATTGGCGGCCGCGATAGAGGAAATAAAGTGTCATGGCTTGCGGGTAGCGATGGAGATGGAGGTGAAGCCGCCTGCGCGCAGGGTGTCCATGACCTCGACCAGTCGCGCCACCTCGACGCCCTTGTCGCTGTTGATGATGATCACGGTCTTGGTGTCAGGCTTCTCCAGGCCCTTCAGGGCCGGCACCAGTGCGTCCACGCTGGTCGCTTGGCCATCGAGCTGCAGCTCGCCATTCAGGCCCAGGGTGAGAATGGACTTGTTCTGCGGCTTGAGCTGCTGCGCGGTGCTGGCGCTGGGCAACTGGGTCTTCATGCCCAGCGCCGGAATCACGTTCAGGCTGATCAGTACAAAGAACACCAGCAGGAACATCATCACGTCGATCATGGGGATCAGTTCGATGTGTGCCTTGCGCTTGGTTGGCTCGTCCCAGGCTCTCATGAAGCCTCCTCGTCTCGATTGGAGGGGCGACACTAGCAACCAATAATGAACAAAAAATGACCAGCCTTGAAAGATTGAAAAGGCTCTAGGACGGGCTTTTTGACGGTTCCATTAACTTTTTTGTGATGTCATGAAATGGACTTGCGCGGCTGCCATCCTGCGCCGATTTGATCAGGCGGACAGATTTTCATGGGCACTGAATCCGGCCTCCCGGACCTTGGCAGACGACGCCTTCTCACCGGACTGGCAGTCGGCGGCAGCTTGGCGTTGATCGGTCCCTACGCCCGTGCAGTCGGCATCGAGTACCCCTTCACGCTGGGCGTGGCCAGTGGTGATCCACTGCCCGATGGCTTCGTGATCTGGACCCGCCTGGCGCCGGTTGGTCGATTGCAGCCCGAGCGCCAGGTTCCAGTGCGCTGGACCGTCGCCACCGATGAAGGCATGCGCCAGGTGGTGCGTCGCGGCGAGGCCCTGGCCCAGGGCGGCTTGGCGCATTCGGTGCATGTAGAGGTGTCCGGCCTGCAGCCTGGTCGGCCCTACTGGTACCGCTTCGAAGCCTTGGGCGAGCAGAGCCCTGTCGGACGATCACGCACCGCGCCTGCCGCCGACAGCCTGGCCCCGGCGCACTTCGGGTTCGCCTCGTGCTCGCATTACGAGCTGGGCTACTTCAGCGCCTATCGGCACCTGGCGCAGGAGCAGGCAGACCTGGTGTTCTTCCTGGGCGACTACATCTATGAAGGCTCCTACGCCGCCGGCTCAGCCAAGATCGTCCGTGCCCACGACGTGGCCGAGGCCAGCGACCTGGCCGGGTATCGCGCGCGCTATACGCAATACAAGCGCGATCCCGACCTGCAAGCGCTGCATGCCAGCGCGCCCTGTGTAGCGACCTGGGATGATCACGAGGTGCAGAACGACTACGCCAACCGCTGGTCGCAGGACGCTGGCGTCAGCCCGCACGCCTTCCTGCGTCGCCGCGCGGCGGCCTACCAGGCGTTCTACGAGCACATGCCGCTGCGTCGCAGCAGCGTGCCGCGCGGCGCCGACATGCGCGTCTACCGCCGCATCGATTTCGGTCAGCTTGCGCGCTTCCACGTGCTCGATGGCCGCCAGTACCGCAGCGAACAGCCCTGCATTCCAGCCAACGGCAGCCATCGCGGGCATGTCGCCGCGCTCGACTGCGCGGACCTGTCAGACCCCCGTCGGACGATGCTCGGCTGGAAGCAGGAGGCCTGGCTGCAGGACGGGCTGGCGCGGTCCCGAGCCCGCTGGAACGTCATCGCCCAGGATTTGCTGGTGGCGCCGATGCTGCAACGCGCTGCCGACACCCAGGCGCTGGGTCACTGGACCGACGGCTGGGACGGCTATGCGGCTTCACGCCAACGGGTGCTCACCGCGATCGACCAGACGAAGGCGCTCAACCCGGTCTTCTGGGGCGGGGATATCCATTCGTTCTGGACCACCGATCTGCACCTGGACAGCCAGGACCCTGCCTCGAAGGTGGTCGCCACCGAATTCGTCGGCACCTCGGTGACCTCCGACGGCCCGCCCTATGAAGCGTTCAACGCCGTGCTGCCGCTCAATCCGCACGTGAAGTTCTTCGACAGCCGCCAGCGCGGCTATGTCTCGGTAACCTTGGAGCCGCGACAAATGACAACGCGCTTCCAGGTGATTTCAGAGCGCCGCGATCCCGCAGCGACGATCTCCACGTTGAGGCGCTTCGTCGTCGAAGACGGCCGCGCAGGCGCCCAGCCCGGCTGAGGCAAAGCCTATGACGCCCTCAAAGCCCTTGCTCTTGCTCCTTCTTGCCGCTTGCCGCTCGCCACTTCAAACTTTCTTCGGCTTGTAGGCGCAATACCCCGGCCGTGGTCCGACCTTGGGATGATTGCGGCAGGTGTCCGGGCGCTTGTCATAAATGGTGCACAGCCGGCTCTTGCGGTCCAGATAGAGGCAGTCGTCGTTGCTCATGCGGGTCAGGGTAAAGATCCCCGACTTCTGATTGAAACGCTCGATGATGCCGTCTTTCTGCAGGCGCTTGGCGACGTTCTTCGGCGGCTCGTCCTTTTCGAATTCGTCCACCACGCCGATGCGGATCAAGTCCTTGATCTTCACTTCCACCGGCAGCGTGCAGCAGGTCGAGTGGCAGCCCCCGCACATGTGGCTGGCATAGCGTTGCCAGGTTTCCAGGCGGTCGACTTCGGCGGCGGCAATCAGGGTCGGTTTCATCGTTTTCGGGCGGATCTGGGGCTGAGGGCGCGCGATCATACCGGAGTTGTACAAATTATGTACAACCTTTTGCCGGATACCCCGGCTAGGCATGAAAACTGCGAACCGTCATGTCAACGCCCTGTCGAAGGGTCTAGTCTCATCACTCTCCCTTGCGTATTCGTCAACTTGCCCGAGGATGCCCGATGTCTCAGGAACCCAAAGCGCGTGACGCCGAGGTGGCTGCTTTTCGCACCGCTGTACTGGACAAACTGACCTACGCGGTCGGCAAGGATCCGGAACACGCCTTCGACCACGACTGGTTCGAAGCCATCGCCCTGGCCGCACGCGATCACATGGTCGATCACTGGATGGATCACACGCGCCAGGCTTACCGGCGCAGTCAGAAGCGGGTCTATTACCTCTCCCTGGAATTTCTCATCGGTCGCCTGCTGTACGACAGCCTGAGCAACCTGGGCTATCTGGAGATCGCTCGCGAAGCCCTGGAAGGCCTGGACGTGGACCTGGAGCGCATCCGTCTGCTGGAGCCCGACGCGGCGCTGGGCAACGGTGGCCTGGGGCGGCTGGCCGCCTGCTTCATGGAGAGCATGTCGACCCTCGGCATCGCTGCCCATGGCTATGGCATCCGCTACGAGCACGGGTTGTTCCGCCAGGCCATCGTCGATGGCTGGCAGCAGGAGCAGACCGAGAACTGGCTGGATTTCGGCAACCCCTGGGAGTTCGAGCGCGCCGAGGTGATCTACCCGATCAGTTTCGGCGGCAGCGTCGAGACCCTGCATGACGCCCACGGCGTGGCGCGTCAGGTGTGGACGCCGGGCGAGACCGTGCGCGCGGTGGCCTACGACACGCCGGTGGTGGGCTGGCGCGGCTCCAGCGTCAACACCCTGCGCCTGTGGCGTGCGCGGGCGCTGGAAGAGCTGCACCTGGAGCGCTTCAACGCCGGCGACCACCTGGGCGCGGTGGCCGAGGTGGCCCGCGCCGAGAGCATCTCGCGGGTGCTGTACCCGGCCGACAGCACCGAAGCGGGGCAGGAACTGCGCTTGCGCCAGGAGTACTTCTTCGTCTCCGCCTCGCTGCAGGACCTGCTGCGCCGTCACCTGAACATGCACCAGAACCTGCTCAACCTGCCGGATGCGGCCGCGATCCAGCTCAACGACACGCACCCCTCGATCGCCGTGGCCGAGCTGATGCGCCTGCTGGTGGACCAGCACGAGATCCCGTGGGACACCGCCTGGGAGCTGACCGTCGGCACCTTGGCCTACACCAACCACACGCTGCTGCCCGAGGCGCTGGAGACCTGGCCGGTGGCGCTGATGGAGCGCATGCTGCCGCGGCACATGCAGATCATCTACCTGATCAACGCGTACCACATCGATGCGCTGCGCGCCAAAGGGCAGCATGACTTCGACGTGCTGCGCGCGGTGTCGCTGATCGAGGAAGACAACGGCCGGCGCGTGCGCATGGGCAACCTGGCGTTCCTCGGTTCGCATAGCGTCAACGGGGTGTCGGCGCTGCACAGCCAATTGATGAAGAGCACGGTGTTCGCCGAACTGCACAAGCTCTACCCGCAGCGCATCAACAACAAGACCAATGGCATCACCTTCCGCCGCTGGCTGTACCAGGCCAATCCGCCGCTCACGGCCATGCTGGTCGAGGCGCTGGGCGCCGGGCTGCTGGACGACCCGCAAGGCGGGCTCAAGGCGCTGGAGCCGTTCGCCGAAAAGAACACCTTCCGTAAACAGTTCGCGGCCCAGCGCCTGCACAGCAAGCGCGCCCTGGCCAGCATCATCCAGGACCGCGTCGGCGTCACGGTCAATCCCGAGGCGCTGTTCGATGTGCAGGTCAAGCGCATCCACGAGTACAAGCGCCAGTTGCTCAACCTGCTGCACACCGTGGCGCTGTACCAGGCCATGCGCAACGATCCCGGCACCCAGTGGGCGCCGCGGGTGAAGATCTTCGCCGGCAAGGCGGCGGCCAGTTATCACCAGGCCAAGCTGATCATCAAGCTGACCAACGATATCGCCCGGGTGGTCAATAACGACCCGACCGTGCGCGGCCTGCTCAAGGTGGTGTTCCTGCCCAACTACAACGTCAGCCTGGCCGAGAGCATCATTCCGGCGGCGGACCTCTCCGAGCAGATCTCCACGGCCGGCTACGAGGCGTCCGGCACCAGCAACATGAAGTTCGCCCTCAATGGCGCGCTGACCATCGGCACGCTCGATGGCGCCAACGTCGAGATGTGCGAGCAGTTGGGCGCGCAGAACATGTTCATCTTCGGCCTGACCGCGCAGCAGGTGGAAGCGCGCAAGCGCGCCGGCGACTTCGGCGCCACGGCGGCGATCGACGCCTCCGGGCGCCTGGGCGATGTGTTGCAGGCCATTCGCAGCGGGGTGTTCTCGCCGGACGATCCGGGGCGCTACGCCGGGCTGATCGACGGTCTGATCGCCTACGACCGCTTCCTGGTCTGCGCCGACTTCGACGCCTACTGGGATGCCCAGCGGCGTGTCGAGGAGCTGTGGCACGCGCCGCAGGACTGGTGGCGCATGGCGGTGCTCAACACCGCGCGGATGGGCTGGTTCTCCTCGGACCGGACCATTCGCGAGTACGCGACCGATATCTGGAAGGCCTTGGATTGAGCTCAGGCCGCGCCGGTGAACCTGCATCTGTCGGCCAGCAGGATCGCCGGCACGGCTGAACTCCCGACCTTATTCGTCGTCTCACTGCCCAGCCCCACCTCGACGCTCGCTAGGGCGCAGCTCTCCCTGTAAACTGCGAGGGTTTTTACCCCCTCTTCCTTTTCGGAGCCATACATGTCCCGCGTTACCCTGAGTCGCTATCTGATTGAGCAGACCCGCAGCAACAACACTCCTGCCGATCTGCGCTTCCTGATCGAAGTGGTGGCGCGCGCGTGCAAGGAAATCAGCCACCACGTGTCCAAAGGCGCCCTGGGCGGCGTGCTGGGCAGCATGGGCACCGAAAACGTGCAAGGCGAAGTGCAGAAGAAACTCGACGTCATTTCCAACGACATCCTGCTGGAGGCCAACGAGTGGGGCGGCCACCTGGCCGGCATGGCGTCCGAGGAAATGGACAACGCCTACCAGATTCCGGGCCGTTATCCCAAAGGCGCCTATCTGCTGGTCTTCGACCCGCTGGACGGTTCGTCGAACATCGACGTCAACGTCTCGGTCGGCACCATCTTCTCGGTACTGCGCTGCCCGAACGAGTACCTGAGCCAGAACGAAACCCTGAACGAGAACGCCTTCCTGCAGCCAGGCACCGAGCAGGTCGCCGCCGGTTATGCCATCTACGGCCCGCAGACCATGCTGATCCTCACCCTGGGCAACGGCGTAAAGGGCTTCACCCTGGACCGCGAGCTGGGCAGCTTCGTGCTCACCCACGAAAACATCTGCGTGCCGGAAACCACCGCCGAGTTCGCCATCAACATGTCCAACCAGCGTCACTGGGAAGCCCCGGTCAAGCGCTACGTCGACGAGCTGCTGGCCGGTGAGACCGGTCCGCTGCAGAAGAACTACAACATGCGCTGGATCGCTTCGATGGTAGCGGACGTGCACCGCATCCTCACCCGTGGCGGCCTGTTCATGTATCCGCGCGACGCTCGCGAGCCGAGCAAGCCGGGCAAGTTGCGCCTGATGTACGAAGCCAACCCGATGTCCTTCATCATCGAGCAGGCCGGTGGCGCATCGACCAACGGTTACGAGCGCATCCTCGACATCAAGCCGGAGAGCCTGCACCAGCGCGTGTCGGTCATCCTCGGCTCGAAGCAAGAGGTCGAGCGCGTCACCGCCTATCACAAGGAGTAAGACATGCTCGCACCTTGGCAGCCGTTGCTGGAGTGGTGGTTCGGTTGGGGCAGCAGTGCCCAGGCCGTGGCTGACGAGAAGAGCACGCTGTGGTTCGGCAAGCACCATGACGCCGACGCCCAGGCGCTGTTCGGCGATCAGGTCGAGCAGGCCCTGGCCGGTGGGCTCGAGGACTGGCAGCAGAGCCCGCAAGGCTGGCTGGGGCTGCTGCTGCTGCTCGACCAGCTCCCGCGCATGATCTACCGCGACACGCCGCGCGCCTTCGAGGGCGACCGGCGTGCGCAGGTGGTGGCCATGCAGGGTCTGCAAAAGGGCTGGGATTACCAGTTGCTGCCGATCCAGCGGGTGTTCGTGCTGCTGGTGCTGGAGCACGCCGAGGTGCTGGACTGGCAGAACCTGAGCGTGGAGCGCTACCGCGCGCTGCTGGACGAGCAGCCCGAGGCCAACCGTCGTCTGTTCGAAGGCTTCCTCGACTACGCCGAGCAGCACCAGCGAGTGATCGAGCGCTTCGGTCGCTTCCCCCATCGCAACCTGGTGCTCGATCGTCCCAGCACCAGCGAAGAGATGGATTTCCTGCTCGAACCGGGCTCCCGGTTCTGAGTTGACGGGGCCCGCTTCCGGGCTCCGTTTTCCCCTTGCATCGCCCTTGACGCACCGCGCTTACACGCGGTGCGTCGTGGTGGGCGTGTGCCGACGAACGGTCTGATACGAAAGCAGGCTTGTCAGGGAACCGGGGAGGCATTTTCGCTTCTAAGGGCTCTGCAGGCCGTCTCGCCTGTTGCATTCATCTCCAGGAGAGCCCTTCATGTCGTTGCGTTCTATCGCCCTGCTGTCGTTGATGGTCGTGCTGACCGCGTGCAGCAAGATCAACCAGGAAAACTACGCCAAGCTCAAGGCCGGCATGACCAAGGTCGAGGTCGAGCAATTGCTCGGCACGCCGAAGGAATGCTCCGGTGCGTTGGGTATGAGCAGTTGTACCTGGGGCGACGAGAGCAGCTTCATCAGCGTCCAGTACGCCGCCGACAAAGTGCTGATGTACTCCGGGCAGGGCCTCAAATGAAGCGCTGGCCTGTGCTGCTGGCGCTGGGTTTGGCGCTGGCGCTGGGCGGCTGTGCGAGTTCGTCGGTGGATCCGCTGGCGCCCAAGACCGCCGGCCACGTCGACCTCAAGCGCTATCAGGGCAAATGGTACGAACTGGCGCGCTTGCCGATGCGCTTCCAGCAGGACTGCGCGCAGTCCGAAGCCCATTACAACCTCAAGCCCGATGGCAGCCTGGGCGTGCTCAATCGCTGCCGCACCGAGGGTGACGAGTGGCTGCGCGCCGAGGGCCATGCGGGCATTGAAGAGCCGGGGCACACCGACAAGCTGTGGGTGGAGTTCGACAATTGGTTCAGCCGCCTGGTGCCGGGCCTGACCCGCGCCGACTACTGGATTCTGTACGTGGACGAGCACTACCAGACGGCAATCGTCGGCAGTCCGAACCGTCGCTACCTGTGGATCTTGTCGCGGACCCCGAGCCTGCCGGCCTGGCAGCGCGAGCACTTGCTGTCCAAGGCGCGCCAGCAGGGCTATGACACCAGCCGGCTGGTCTGGCGTGTGTCGGACAAGCAGATCGTCGCCCGGCACTGATCGGTGCGAATCGCGCGGCCCTCTACTGAAGTGGCCGCGCTTCACTCAGCCCAGTAATGCGCGCAACACCTGCGCGAACGCCTGGGCACTGTCGTCTTCCAGGGCATGGCGCCCCTGTCTCACCACCCACCGTCCGTTGACCATCACATCGCGCACCTGCCGGTCGCTGCCGGCGAACAGCCAGCGGTTGAGCACGGCGTCGCCCTGCGAGGTGGCGATGTACGGATCCTGACCGTCGAGCACCAGCCAGTCGGCGCGCTTGCCGACCGCCAGTTCGCCGACGTTTTGCCCCAGCGCCTGCGCGCCGCCGGCCACGGCCGCGTCGAACAGCGTGCGGCCGACCATCGGCTGGTCGCTGCGGTACAAGCGGTTGCGGCGCTGGTCGCGCAGGCGCTGGCCGTACTCCAGCCAGCGCAGTTCCTCGACCACGCTGAGCGAGACATGGCTGTCCGAGCCGATGCCCAGGCGTCCGCCCTGGGCAAGGAACGCCACGGCCGGAAACAGGCCGTCGCCCAAGTTGGCCTCGGTGGTCAGGCACAGCCCGGCCACCGCGCCGCTGCGCGCCATGGCGCTGACTTCGTCGGCTTCGGCATGGGTGGCGTGGACCAGGCACCAGCGCTGATCCACCGGCACGTGCTCATACAGCCACTGCAGAGGGCGGCGCCCGCTCCAGCTCAGGCAGTCGTCGACTTCCTTCTGTTGCTCGGCGATATGGATATGCACCGGGCAGGTGGCATCGCTGGCCTGCAGCACCTCGGCGATCTGCCGTGGGGTGACCGCGCGCAGCGAGTGGAAGCACAGCCCCAGGTGTTGCGCAGGTTGTGCGGCCACGAGCGGCGCGAGTTGCTGCTGCAGGCGCAGGTACTGTTCGGTGGAATTGATGAAGCGGCGCTGGCCGTCGTTCGGAGCCTGCCCGCCAAAGCCGGAATGGCTGTAGAGCACCGGCAGCAGGGTGAGGCCGATACCGCTGGCGCTGGCGGCAGCGCTGACCTGGCGTGACAGCTCGGTGGGGTCGGCGTACGGCTGGCCGGCGGCGTCATGGTGCACGTAGTGGAACTCGGCCACCGAGGTGTAGCCGGCCTTGAGCATCTCGATGTAGAGCTGGCGGGCGATGACCTGCAACTGGTCGGGGGTGATCAGGCCGACCAGGCGGTACATCAGGTCGCGCCAGGTCCAGAAGCTGTCGTTGGGGTTCCCGACCACTTCGGCCAGACCCGCCATGGCGCGCTGGAAGGCGTGCGAATGCAGGTTGGGCATGCCCGGCAGCAGTGGGCCGGCGAGGCGCTCGGCACCTTCGGCACTGGCGTCGCAGTCCAGGCGTTGGATCTGTCCGTTGGCGCAGACTTCCAGGCGCACGTTGCTGGCCCAGCCCGAAGGCAGCAGGGCACGTTCGGCGAAATAGGCGGACATCGGTCGGTCACCTTGTGGTTATTTGTATATACATATACAGACGTTTGCCTGCCGGGTAAACTGCGGCAAGCTACCGCCACTCACTTTGCACAAGGATGCACGACCGTGCCGACACCCTCCGTCTCCGCGCTGGTGGCCCAGATGGGCGAAGGGCCGGCGCCGCTGTATGCCCGGGTCAAGCAGATGATCGTCCAGCAGATCGAAACCGGCAGTTGGCCGCCGCATCACCGCGTGCCGTCGGAGAGCGAGCTGGTCAGCCAGTTGGGCTTCAGCCGCATGACCATCAACCGCGCCCTGCGCGAGCTCACTGCCGACGGGCTGCTGGTGCGCATGCAGGGTGTCGGCACCTTCGTCGCCGAGCCCAAGACCCGCTCGGCGCTGTTCGAAGTCAACAACATCGCCGATGAGATCGCCAGTCGCGGGCATCGGCACCGCTGCCAGGTGATCGTCCTCGCCGAGGAAGCGGCCGGCTCCGAGCGCGCCCTGGCGCTGGACATGCGCGAAGGTCAGCGGGTGTTTCATTCGCTGATCGTGCACTTCGAAAACGACGTGCCGGTGCAGATCGAAGACCGCTACGTCAACGCCGCCATCGCGCCGGGTTACCTGGAGCAGGACTTCACCCGGCAGACGCCCTACGCCTATTTGTCGCAAGTGGCGCCTTTGACCGAGGGCGAGCATGTGGTCGAGGCGATCCTGGCGGAGCCGGACGAATGCCAGTTGTTGCAGATCGAGCGTGGTGAACCTTGCTTGCTCATTCGTCGACGTACGTGGTCGGGGCGTCAGCCGGTCACCGCGGCGCGGTTGATTCACCCTGGCTCGCGCCATCGCCTGGAAGGACGGTTCAGCAAATGAGCGGGGTCCGTGTGTTGCGTGCCCGCGATTATCCGCGCATGCCCTGGAAGAACGGGGGCGGCTCCACTGAAGAAATTGCCCGCGATGCGGGGGAGGGGCTCGAGGGCTTTGGCTGGCGGTTGTCGATTGCCGATATCGAGTCTTCTGGGGGCTTTTCACGGTTTGCGGCGTATCAGCGGATCATCAGTGTGTTGCAGGGTGAGGGTATGTACTTGACGGTGGATGGGCAGCGGAGCCGGTTGTTGCGGGTGTTCGATGCCTTTGCCTTCAAGGGGGGCAGTGAGGTGGCTTGTACGTTGCCTGGTGGGGGGATTCGGGATTTCAACCTCATCTATGCGCCTGATCTTTATGGGGCTCGGTTGCAGTGGTTTGAGGGGCGGGCTCGATTCTTTAGTGATGCTGGGACGGTGGTGGTGTTTGCGGGGGGCGGGGAGGTGGGGGTTGAGGTTGATGGGGGTGGGGTTTTGTTGGGGGGTTATGACTGTTTGCTGGTGAGTGGTCGTGAGGGGGTGGTGGGGGTTGAGGTTTCTGGGGTTTGTTGTGTTGTTGAGTTGACTCGGGTTGGTGGGTGATTGGCTGTTGGGGGTTTGGGTTTTGGGTTTTGGGGGGCTGCTTTTTTTGGTGGGCTTATCCGGTGGATTGGGTGAGGCTGATTCACCTTTTCGCCCTTACGGCGACCCCCTTTTTTTCTTGGAAAAAAGGGGGGCAAAAACCGCTTGCTCCCGCATCCGGCCCCTTCGCTGCGCTGCGGGGTTCCCTCGCGCCGGTGGCACTCCGGGGGTGCCGCGCTTAGGGGCCATCCATGGCCCCAAGCGCTTGACGGGCATCCATGCCCGTCAACCCCCTCCATGCCACCTCTGCTCGGCCTCCTGAGGTCGCCATGGGCGGCGTCTGAACTGGCGCGCGCTTAGAAGCAGGGCGGTGGGGCAGATGCTCTGGAGCGCTGCGCGATCAAACCGCCGTTGCCGTTGCCGTTGCCGTTGCCGTTGCCGTTGCCGTTGCCGTTGCCGTTGCCGTTGATCTTGATCTTGATCTTGATCTTGATCTTAGTGCGCGGTAGCTCAAACACCGCCAACCGCGACCTCAGGAGGCCGAGCAGAGGCGTTGCGCAGGGAGGTGACGGGCATGGATGCCCGTCAAGCGCTTGGGGCCAGGACGGCCCCTAAGCGCGGTCCTCCCGGAGCGACGCCGGCGCGAGGGAACCCCGAAGCGCAGCGCAGGGGCCGTATGCGGGAGCAAGCGGTTTTTGCCCCCCTTTTTTCCAAGAAAAAAAGGGGGTCGCCGTAAAGGCGAAAAGGTGACTAAAACTCACCATAAATCAAAGAGTTGCAACAAAAACCCCCAATCCCCCGCCCCCAATCCCCGCCCACTACCCCCAAAACACTCCCGAGCCCCCAGTTACCCGTAACGCCCCCCAACAGCCCACACTGTTACCAATCGCCCCGAAATAGCGCAAATCCCCCAACCACCCCCACCCGACAACCCCACCCCAAAACCATCATCACCCCGCCAACCACAAGGCCCCAGCCACCCCACCCACCCCCCCAAAAAAACTTGGCAATCCAATTGCATATGCTTGTATGTACAAGTAAAGCCAAGCGCGCCACAGTGGACTGGCTGTCCCCCAGCGCATCAGTGACACCCCGGCCCGCCACTCTCATCGGGTTCGCCCAGATCGCTCAAGGAGCATTGTTCGTGACTGACCAAAAGCCCACCACCTTCCGTGACGTCGAGATCCGTGCCCCCCGTGGCACCCAGCTGAACGCCAAAAGCTGGCTGACCGAAGCCCCCCTGCGCATGCTGATGAACAACCTCGACCCCGAAGTGGCCGAGAACCCCAAGGAATTGGTGGTGTACGGCGGTATCGGCCGCGCAGCGCGCAACTGGGAGTGCTACGACAAGATCGTGTCCAGCCTCAAGGCACTGAACGACGACGAAACCCTCCTGGTGCAGTCCGGCAAACCCGTCGGCGTGTTCAAGACCCACCGCGACGCACCACGGGTATTGATCGCCAACTCCAACCTGGTGCCGCACTGGGCCAACTGGGAACACTTCAACGAACTCGACGCCAAGGGCCTGGCCATGTACGGCCAGATGACCGCCGGCAGCTGGATCTACATCGGCAGCCAAGGCATCGTCCAAGGCACCTATGAAACCTTCGTCGAGGCCGGTCGCCAGCACTATCAGGGCAACCTCACCGGCAAGTGGGTGCTCACCGCCGGCCTGGGCGGCATGGGCGGTGCCCAGCCGCTGGCCGCCACCCTGGCCGGCGCCTGCTCGCTGAACATCGAGTGCCAGCAGACCAGCATCGACTTCCGCCTGCGCACCCGCTACGTCGACGAACAGGCCAGCGACCTGGATGACGCCCTGGCGCGCATCGCCCGCTACACCGCCGAAGGCAAGGCCATCTCCATCGCCCTGCACGGCAACGCTGCCGACATCCTCCCCGAACTGGTCAAGCGAGGCGTGCGCCCGGACATGGTCACCGACCAGACCAGCGCCCACGACCCACTCAACGGTTACCTGCCCAGCGGCTGGACCTGGGAGCAGTACCGCGAGCAGGCCAAGCGCGATCCCGCCGGCACCGTCAAGGCCGCCAAGCGCTCGATGGCCGTGCACGTGCAGGCCATGCTCGATTTCCAGAAGGCCGGCGTGCCGACCTTCGACTACGGCAACAACATCCGTCAGATGGCCCAGGAGGAGGGCGTGAGCAACGCCTTCGACTTCCCAGGCTTCGTGCCGGCCTACATCCGTCCGCTGTTCTGCCGCGGCATCGGTCCGTTCCGCTGGGCGGCGCTGTCCGGCGACGCGCAGGACATCTACAAGACCGACGCCAAGGTCAAGGAACTGATCCCCGACGACGAGCACCTGCACCGCTGGCTGGACATGGCCCGCGAGCGCATCGCCTTCCAGGGCCTGCCGGCGCGCATCTGCTGGGTCGGCCTGGGCCAGCGCGCCAAGTTGGGCCTGGCGTTCAACGAAATGGTGCGTAGCGGCGAGCTGTCGGCGCCGGTGGTGATCGGCCGCGATCACCTGGACTCCGGCTCCGTGGCCAGCCCCAACCGCGAGACCGAAGCCATGCAGGACGGCTCCGATGCCGTGTCCGACTGGCCGCTGCTCAACGCCCTGCTCAACACCGCAGGCGGCGCCACCTGGGTTTCGCTGCACCATGGCGGCGGCGTGGGTATGGGCTTCTCCCAGCATTCGGGCGTGGTGATCGTGTGCGACGGCACCGACGAAGCCGCTGCGCGTATCGCTCGGGTGTTGACCAACGACCCCGCCACCGGGGTCATGCGCCACGCCGATGCCGGGTATGAAATCGCTGTCGAATGCGCCAAAGAGCAGGGATTGAACCTGCCGATGATCACGGGTTGATCGGAAGGCCTGGGCGCGCCATGCAGCCCAGGCCATCCCACTTCTTTGCAAGGACTGCCGAATTCCACTTCTAAAGTTTGGGAGCGTCACGCAATGAAAACCAACAAGACCTTGCTTGCTTCGCTGTTCGCCGTTGGCCTGCTCGGCACCGCCGGTGCCACGCAGGCAGCGACCTGGTGCGAGTCCGGCAAACCGGTGAAGTTCGCCGGGCTGAACTGGGAAAGCGGCATGCTGCTGACCGACCTGATGCAGTTCGTGCTGGAAAAGGGCTACGGCTGCAAGACCGACAGCCTGCCGGGCAACTCCATCACCATGGAGAACGCCCTGGGCAGCAACGACATCCAGGTGTTCGCCGAAGAATGGGTCGGACGCAGCGAGGTGTGGAAGAAGGCCGAGGCGGCCGGCAAGGTGGTGGGCGTCGGCGCCCCGGTGGTCGGGGCGGTCGAGGGCTGGTACGTGCCGCGCTACGTGATCGAGGGCGATGCCAAGCGCAAGCTCGAGGCCAAGGCGCCTGACCTGAAGCGCGTCGCCGACCTGGGCAAGTACGCCAGCGTGTTCAAAGACCCTGAGGAACCGAGCAAGGGCCGCTTCTACAACTGCCCGGCCGGCTGGACCTGCGAGCTGGACAACACCCAGATGCTCAAGGACTACGGCCTGCAAGACACCTACACCAACTTCCGCCCCGGCACCGGGCCTGCGCTCGATGCTGCCGCGCTGTCGAGCTACAAGCGCGGCGAGCCGATCCTGTTCTACTACTGGACACCCACGCCGCTGATGGGCCAGGTGGACCTGGTCAAGCTCGAGGAAAAACCGGGCGTGGACAAGACCGTGTCGATCAAGGTCGGCCTGTCGAAAGCCTTCCACGACCAGGCCCCCGAATTGGTCGGCGTGCTGGAGAAGGTCAACATCCCCATCGACCTGCTCAACCAGAACCTGGGCCGCATGAGCAAGGAGCGCATCGAGTCGGCGAAACTGGCGAAGATCTTCCTCAAGGAACATCCTGAGGTGTGGCAGGCGTGGGTCAGCGAAGACGCTGCCAAGAAGATCAACGCGGCGCTGTGAGCGTCCTCACCCTGATGAGTGCAGCCTATGTTTCCTGACAACCTCACGTTCTCCATCGCCGACTGGGTCAATGGCTGGGTCGATGCGTTGGTGACCCACTACGGCGATGTGTTCCGGCACATCTCCGACACCCTGCTGTGGGCCATCGTCAACCTCGAAGGCCTGCTGCGTGCCACGCCCTGGTGGCTGATGCTGGCGCTGGTTGGCGTGCTCGCCTGGCACGCCACCCGGCGTCTGCTGCCCACGCTGGTGATCGTCGGCCTGCTGTTCCTGGTCGGTGCGGTCGGGCTGTGGGACAAGCTCATGCAGACCCTGGCACTGATGCTGGTGGCCACGTTGATCTCGGTGTTGATCGGCATCCCGCTGGGCATTCTCTCGGCGCGCAGCAACCGCCTGCGGGCGGTGCTGATGCCGCTGCTGGACATCATGCAGACCATGCCCAGCTTCGTGTACCTGATTCCGGTGCTGATGCTGTTCGGCCTGGGCAAGGTGCCGGCGATCTTCGCCACCGTCATCTACGCCGCGCCACCGTTGATCCGCCTCACCGACCTGGGCATCCGCCAGGTCGACCGGGAGGTGATGGAGGCGATCAACGCCTTCGGCGCCAATCGCTGGCAGCAGCTGTTCGGCGTGCAGTTGCCGCTGGCGCTGCCGAGCATCATGGCCGGGATCAACCAGACCACCATGATGGCCCTGTCGATGGTGGTGATCGCCTCGATGATCGGCGCCCGAGGCCTGGGCGAAGACGTGCTGGTGGGCATCCAGACCCTCAACGTCGGTCGCGGCCTGGAAGCGGGCCTGGCCATCGTCATCCTCGCGGTGGTGATCGACCGCATTACCCAGGCCTATGGCCGGCCCCGTCACGAGGTGAACCCATGAGCGCCCAGCCGATCGGCAAGATCGAAGTGAAGCACGTCTTCAAGATCTTCGGCGAGCGTGCCGCCGACGCGCTGCAACTGATCCGCGACGGGCGCAGCAAGGAGCAAGTGCTGAGCCAGACCGGCTGCGTGGTCGGGGTCAACGACCTGTCGCTGTCGATCGGCAGCGGCGAGATCTTCGTCATCATGGGCCTGTCCGGCTCGGGCAAGTCGACCCTGGTGCGTCACTTCAACCGCCTGATCGATCCCACCAGCGGGCAGATCCTGGTCGATGGCCAGGACATCCTGCAGTACGACATGGACGCCTTGCGTGATTTCCGTCGGCGCAAGATCAGCATGGTGTTCCAGAGCTTCGGCCTGCTGCCGCACCGCAACGTGCTGGACAACGTCGCCTACGGTCTGAAGGTGCGCGGCGAAAGCAAGGCGACCTGCCAGGCCCGTGCCTTGCAGTGGATCGAGACCGTGGGCCTGAAGGGCTACGAGAAGAAGTACCCGCACCAACTCTCCGGCGGCATGCGCCAGCGTGTGGGCCTGGCCCGGGCACTGGCGGCCGACACCGACATCATCCTCATGGACGAGGCCTTCAGTGCCCTCGACCCGCTGATCCGTGCCGAGATGCAGGACCAACTGCTGGAGCTGCAGAAGACCCTGCACAAGACCATCGTGTTCATCACCCACGACCTGGACGAGGCGGTGCGCATCGGCAACCGCATCGCCATCCTCAAGGACGGTCGTCTGATCCAGGTGGGCACGCCGCAGGAAATCCTGCACTCGCCGGCCGACGAGTACGTCGACCGCTTCGTCCAGCGCCGCGCCGTCGCGGTATGAGGAGCCCCATGTCGAACCCTGAAGGGGTGCTGCTCGGCGACGGCCCGGTGCGCTGGCAGGACATCGCCGCCGTGGCCCGACGCGCTGCGCGCCTGGAATTGACGCCGACGGTGTGGGCACGCATCGACAATGCCCAGGCCATCGTGCGCCGCATCGTCGACAGCGGCGAGCGCGCCTATGGCGTCAACACCGGCCTGGGGGCGCTGTGCAACGTGTCGCTGGCTGGCGAGCAATTGAGCGCGCTGTCGCGCAACACCCTGCTCAGCCACGCCTGCGGTGTCGGCCCGGCGCTGCCGGACGAACAGACCCGGGCGATCATCTGCGCGGCCATCGTCAACTACAGTCATGGCCATTCGGGCGTGCAACGGGCGGTGGTCGAGGCGCTGCTGGCGCTGCTCGAACACGGCATCACGCCGCAGGTGCCATCCCAGGGCTCGGTGGGGTATCTCACGCACATGGCCCATGTCGGGGTGTGCCTGCTGGGGGTGGGGCAGGTCAGCTATCGCGGGCGCATTGTCGCGGCTGCCGAGGCCCTGGCCGACGCGGGCCTGGCGCCCGTGCAACTGGGCGCCAAGGACGGTCTGTGCCTGGTCAACGGCACGCCCTGCATGACCGGCCTGGCCTGCCTGGCCCTGGACGATGCCCAGCGCCTGCTGGACTGGGCCGACGTGATCGGCGCCATGAGCTTCGAGGCGCTGCGCGGCCAGATCGCCGCGTTCGATCCCGAGATCATCGCGCTCAAGCCGCATCCGGGGATGCAGGTGGTGGGCGAGCACCTGCGCGCGCTGCTGGCCGGCAGCGAGGTGATCGCCGCCAGCGAAGGCATCCGCACCCAGGATGCCCTGAGCATTCGTTCGATCCCCCAGGTGCACGGCGCGGCCCGCGATCAACTGGCCCACGCGGTGCGCCAGGTCGAGGCCGAGCTCAATGGCGCCAACGACAACCCCCTGCTGCTCGGCACCCCCGATGACTTTCGCGTGGTCTCGCAGGCCAACCCCCATGGTCAGTCGGTGGCGCTGGCCAGCGACCTGCTGGCGATCGCCATGGCCGAGATCGGCGCCATCGCCGAGCGGCGCCTGGACCGGCTGGTCAACCCGCTGGTCAGCGGCCTGCCGGCGTTCCTGGTCAGCGAGCCCGGCGTCAACTCCGGGATGATGATCGCCCAGTACGTGGCCGCCTCGCTGTGCGCTCAGAACCGCCAACTGGCGCAGCCGGCGGTGCTGGACAACTTCGTCACCTCGGGGCTGCAGGAAGATCACCTGAGCCTGGGCACCAATGCTGCGCTGAAGCTGCACCAGGTATTGGAGAACTGCACGCAGATCCTCGCCATCGAGTACCTGCTGGCGGCCCAGGCCTTCGAGTTCCACGCCGACCACCGCCTGGGCGCGGGCACTGGGGCCGCGTGGCGGCAACTGCGCGCGTGCGTCCCGGCCTATCGCCAGGACCGCTGGCTGGCGCCGGACATCGCCACCGCCGCGCGCCTGCTCAAAGACCCTCGACTGCCGCAGCCGCTGCTGGCGGCACGGCACTGAACACAATAACAAGGAGCTATCACATGGCCGCTTTGACCCTGACCCCCGGCCAGCTCAGCCTGGCCCAACTGCGCCGCATTCACCAGGCGCCGGTGAGCCTGAGCCTGGATGCAGGCGCCGCCGAAGCCATCGACGCCAGCGTCGCCTGCGTCGAGCGCATCCTCGCCGAGGACCGCACCGCCTATGGCATCAACACCGGCTTCGGCCTGCTGGCCTCGACCCGCATCGCCAGCCACGACCTGGAAAACCTGCAGCGCTCGCTGGTGCTGTCCCACGCCGCCGGTATCGGTGCGCCGCTGGACGATGCACTGGTGCGGCTGATCATGGTGCTGAAGATCAACAGCCTGGCGCGGGGTTTCTCCGGCATCCGTCGGCAGGTCATCGACGCGCTGATCGCCTTGGTCAACGCCGAGGTCTATCCGCACATCCCGCTCAAGGGCTCGGTCGGGGCCTCGGGCGACCTGGCGCCGCTGGCGCACATGTCGCTGGTGCTGCTGGGCGAAGGCAAGGCGCGCCACCAAGGCCAGTGGCTGGACGCCCGTGAGGCGCTGGCGGTGGCGGGACTGCAGCCGCTGACGTTGGCCGCCAAGGAAGGCCTGGCGCTGCTCAATGGCACCCAGGCATCCACCGCCTATGCCCTGCGCGGGCTGTTCCAGGCCGAAGACCTGTTCGCCGCAGCCATCGCCTGCGGCGCGCTCACCGTGGAGGCGGCACTGGGCTCGCGTGCGCCGTTCGATGCCCGCGTGCATGCGGTGCGCGGCCAGCGTGGGCAGATCGACGCGGCGGCCTGCTACCGCGACCTGCTGGGCGATTCCACCGAGGTGTCGCAGTCGCACAAGCATTGTGGCAAGGTCCAGGATCCCTATTCGCTGCGCTGCCAGCCGCAGGTGATGGGCGCCTGCCTGACGCAGATGCGCCAGGCTGCGGAGGTGCTGGCCATCGAGTCCAACGCCGTGTCGGACAACCCGCTGGTGTTCGCCGCCGAGGACGAAGTGATTTCCGGCGGCAACTTCCACGCCGAGCCGGTGGCCATGGCGGCCGACAACCTGGCCCTGGCCATCGCCGAGATCGGCGCGCTGAGCGAGCGGCGCATCTCGCTGATGATGGACAAGCACATGTCGCAGTTGCCGCCTTTCCTGGTGGAGAACGGCGGGGTCAACTCCGGCTTCATGATCGCCCAGGTCACCGCTGCCGCGCTGGCCAGCGAAAACAAGGCCCTGTCGCACCCGCACAGCGTCGACAGCCTGCCCACCTCCGCCAACCAGGAGGACCACGTCTCCATGGCCCCGGCGGCGGGCAAGCGCTTGTGGGAAATGGCCGAGAACACCCGTGGGGTGCTGGCCATCGAATGGCTGGGCGCCTGCCAGGGGCTGGACCTGCGCGAAGGGCTGAAAACCTCGGCGAAGCTGGAGCAGGCGCGTGTCACCCTGCGCCGTGAAGTCCCGCACTACGACCGCGACCGCTTCTTCGCACCGGACATCGAGGTGGCGGTGGACCTGCTGGCCGAGGGACGTCTCACCGGCTTGTTGCCGGCGGGGGTTCTGCCGAGTCTGTGATTGCTGTCCAGGCCCTCTCCAGCAGCCCAACGATAAGGACGACTCATGCAGCAGGCACAAGGACTCAAACGCGGGCTGACCGCCCGGCACATCCGCTTCATGGCCCTCGGTTCGGCCATCGGCACCGGGCTGTTCTACGGCTCGGCCTCGGCGATCCAGATGGCCGGGCCGGCGGTGCTGCTGGCCTACCTGATCGGTGGCGCGGCGGTTTTCATGGTCATGCGCGCGCTCGGTGAAATGGCCGTGCACAATCCTGTGGCCGGCTCATTTGGCCAATACGCCAGTACCTATCTCGGTCCGCTGGCCGGGTTCGTCCTGGGCTGGACCTACGCCTTCGAGATGATCATCGTCTGCATCGCCGACGTCACCGCCTTCGGCATCTACATGGGCTTCTGGTTTCCCGAGGTGCCGCGCTGGATCTGGGGGCTGGGCATCGTGTTCCTGATCGGCGCGCTGAACCTGTGCAACGTCAAGGTGTTCGGTGAGCTGGAGTTCTGGCTGTCGCTGCTGAAGGTCGGCGCCATCGTCGCGATGATCCTCGCCGGCTTCGGCATCATGGCCTTCGGCCTGGGCCAGGCGGGCGGCGACCCGGCACTCGGGGTTGGCAACCTGTTCGCCCACGGCGGTTTCCTGCCCAATGGCGTCGCCGGGCTGATCGCCTCCTTTGCGGTGGTGATGTTCGCCTTCGGCGGCATCGAGATCATCGGCATCACGGCGGGCGAGGCGCAGGATCCGCGGCGTGTCATTCCCAAGGCGATCAACGCGGTGCCGCTGCGCATCCTGCTGTTCTACGTGTTCACCCTGTTCGTGCTGATGTGCCTGTACCCCTGGCCGCAGATCGGCACCCAGGGCAGTCCGTTCGTGCAGATCTTCAGCCACCTGGGCATCGGCTCGGCAGCGGCGGTGTTGAACGTGGTGGTGATTTCGGCAGCGGTGTCGGCGATCAACAGCGACATCTTCGGCGCCGGACGCATGATGTACGGGCTGGCCGAGCAGGGCCAGGCACCACGCGGCTTCGCCCGGTTGTCGCGGCACGGCGTGCCGTGGCTGACGGTGCTGGTGATGGGCGCCGCGCTGCTGCTGGGCGTGCTGCTCAATTACCTGATCCCGGAGAACGTGTTCCTGCTGATCGCCTCGATCGCCACCTTCGCCACGGTGTGGGTGTGGCTGATGATCCTGCTGACCCAGGTGGCCATGCGCCGGCGCCTGGACCGCGAGCAAACCGCCGCGCTGGCCTTCCCGGTGCCGTTCTGGCCCTGGGGGCCGGCGCTGGCGATCGTATTCATGTTGTTCATTTTCGGTGTGCTCGGCTACTTCCCCGACACCCAGGCGGCGCTGCTGGTCGGCGTGGTCTGGGTGGTGTTCCTGGTGCTGTCCTACCGGCTGTGGTGCAAACCGCGCGCCGGTGGCGACCAGGTCGCCCGGGAACAGGCCGAGCTGCACCGCTGACGTGTGGAGCGCACTATGAGAACCCTCTGGCAGAACTGCCATGTCGCCACCATGGCGCAGGGCAACTACTCGACGATCGAGCAGGCAGCGATCGTCAGCAATGCCGGGCTGATCGAATGGATCGGCGCGCAGGCGGACGTCCCCAGCGTCGAGGCCGAGCGGGTGGTCGACCTGGGCGGCGCCTGGGTCACCCCTGGCTTGATCGATTGCCATACCCACGCCGTGTTCGGCGGCAACCGCAGCGGCGAATTCGAGCAGCGCCTGCAAGGCGTCAGCTATGCCGAGATCGCCGCCAACGGCGGTGGCATCGCCAGCACCGTGCGTGCCACCCGTGCGGCCAGCGAGGACGCCCTGCTGGCCAGCGCCCGCCAACGCGTGCAAGCGTTGCTGCGCGATGGCGTGACCACCCTGGAGATCAAGTCCGGCTACGGGCTGGACCTGGTCAACGAGCGCAAGATGCTGCGCGTGGCCCGCCGCCTCGGCGAGGAACTGCCGGTGACCGTGCGCGCCACCTGCCTGGCCGCCCACGCGCTGCCACCGGAGTACGCTGGGCGCGCCGACGCCTACATCGACCTGGTCTGCGAGCAGATGCTGCCGGCCCTGGCCAGCGAAGGGCTGATCGATGCGGTGGATGCGTTCTGCGAGCACCTGGCATTCTCCCCGGCCCAGGTCGAGCGGGTATTCATCAAGGCCCGTGAACTGGGCCTGCCGGTGAAGCTGCATGCCGAGCAGTTGTCGTCGCTGCATGGATCGAGCCTGGCGGCGCGCTACCAGGCGCTGTCGGCCGATCACCTGGAGTTCATGACCGAAGACGATGCCATCGCCATGGCCAAGGCCGGCACTGTGGCGGTGCTGCTGCCGGGCGCGTTCTATTTCCTGCGCGAGACCCAGTTGCCGCCCCTGGACGCCCTGCGTCGGCATGGCGTGAAGATCGCCCTGTCCAGCGACCTCAACCCCGGCACCTCGCCGGTGCTGTCGCTGCGCTTGATGCTGAACATGGGCTGCACCCTGTTGCGTATGACGCCGGAAGAGGCGCTGGCCGGGGTGACCGTGCATGCCGCCACGGCCCTGGGGCTTGGCGCCAGTCACGGCACGCTGGAGGTCGGCAAGGTGGCCGATTTCGTCGCCTGGCAGATCGACCGTCCCGCCGACCTGGCCTACTGGCTCGGCGGCGACCTGCCCAAGCGTGTGGTGCGCCTGGGCCATGAAATTTCCCATTGAGAGGCGTCATGGACAAGGTATTGAGTTTTCACGCAGGCCGCCTGCCGTTGTTGGTCAGCATGCCCCATGCCGGTCTCGCGCTGACGCCGACGGTGCAGGCGGGTTTGGTAGAGGCAGCACGTGGCCTGCCGGACACCGACTGGCACATTCCACAGCTCTACGATTTCGTCGGCGAACTGGGCGCCAGCGTGGTGGCGGCGCACTACTCGCGGTTCGTCATCGACCTCAACAGGCCCGACGATGACAAGCCGTTGTACGTCGGCGCCACCACGGGTCTGTATCCGGCCACGCTGTTCGAGGGCGAGCCGCTGTTCAAGGACGGTCAGGCGCCGTCGGCCGAAGCGCGCGCCAGCTACCTGGCGCAGATCTGGCGCCCCTACCACGACACCCTGCGTCAGGAGCTGGAACGCCTGCGCGCCGAGTTCGGCTATGCGCTGCTGTGGGACGCCCACTCGATCCGCTCGCACATCCCGCACCTGTTCGACGGCAAGCTGCCGGACTTCAACCTCGGCACCTTCAACGGCGCAAGCTGCGATGCGCAGTTGGCCGAGCGCTTGCAGGCGGTCTGCGCCCAGGCGCCGAACTACAGCCATGTGCTCAACGGGCGCTTCAAGGGCGGGCACATCACCCGCCACTATGGCGATCCGGCGCAGCACATTCATGCCGTGCAACTGGAACTGGCGCAGAGCACCTACATGAACGAAGTGGCGCCATTCGAGTACCGCGAAGACCTGGCACGACCGACCCAGGCCGTGCTGCGGCAACTGCTGGAAACCCTGCTGGACTGGGGCAAGGCGCGCTACGGCCGGTAGCCGCAGCGCGCCGGTCAGCGGCCGACGCTCAAGGTCGGTAGTCGTGCGGCAGGTACAGGTGCAGGCTTTCGGGGTCATCCAGTCGCTGCACGATATCGGCCTCCAGCGGGTTGCCCATCAGCGAGACACGCGTCCTGCCGGTGTCGACTGTGCTCACGCCGAGCACCGAGTCTGGCAAGCGGCTGATCTGGTTGTCGTCCAGGTCCAGGATCTGCCGAGGCATCACATCGAACAGCCAATCTGCCCAGGCGGTCATTCCGGTCTTGCTCAGCGACAGGCTTTCCAGGCGTCTGGCAACTTGGAAAGGCCCGCTCAGTGCAGGGCTCAAGACGTTGTCGGAAAGGTCCAGCGCTTTGAGTGCAGGCAGCCTCAGCAGCGCTTGCAGGTCGTCGTTGTCGATCGTCAACCCCTGGTTCACCAGCTCGAGCTCGACCAACGAAGCCAGCTCGGTGATGGCCGTTGGCACGTGTTGCAGGGACTGGATATTTTCGTACAGGGCCAGCGTCGAGAGGCGTGGGAAGCGCCTGAGCAGCGTGTCCAACTGCGCTGGCGTGCCGTTCAGGCGCTCGAGAATCAGGTGGTCCACTTGCTGGTCGAAAGCGCTGGGCAGCACCGGCGGGAAGTGCTCCAGCGCCAGGTCGATCAAGTGCAGTGGCGTCTGTGCACCGCGAACCCGCGCTTCCCAGTAGCCGCTCAAGTCATTGGCGATCTGCCAACGCAGTTGCGTGGCACCGCCCGGCGCCGGCGCGCTGCTCACCCAGTTGAACAGCGCTTCGCGCAACTGGCTGCGCTGATTGAACAGCGTCTGCAGTTCCGGCAGCAGATGCAGGGGCGCTGCCAGGTTGAAATGAAACCGGCGCGCAAGGCCATCCTCGCTGAACATGAGATTGCGCAGGTGCGCCTCGCTCAACGGATTGCCGCTCAGCGACACGATGGTATGGAAGGTGTCGCTCTGCTCGTTGAGGGTCAGAAACGCAGGCACCTGGTGCAGGTCGTTGTGCAGCAAGGACACCGCTTCGATCCGCTCCAGAGCGTCCAGGTTCAGCCAGGCTGGCCAGTGCGTCAGCGCCATGCGCTCCAGTCCCAGGTATTGCAGCCGCCACGGCGACAGTTGGGCATCGGCTTGCGGAATCAGGGCATTGCCGCCGAGGTCCAGGTAGGTCATGGTCTCGGGGCTGGCCAGGCGGTCGATGGCCTGCACGCTCAGTTCGATGTTCTGATTGACCAGCCGCAGTTCCCTCAGTCCGGCCAAGCGTTCGCTGATCGGTCCGAGGCTGTAGCGAAACGCCGAGGGCGGCGCGTCGCTGGCGTACGGGCGTTCGATTTCCAGGGCCTCCAGGGCCGGGAAGTGCTGGAACAGGTTGTGCAGGTGGCCTTCTATCAACGCCTGCGGCGCCTCCTGCTCGAGCGCATGCGCGATCCAGACGTCGCTCAGGCGCAGGCGTTTGACCCCAGAGGTGAAGCTCTCGGGCAACTGCTGGGGAAACTCGGCGATGAAGGTGCGCTCCAGGGTCAGGGTGTCGGGGGACGGACTGGATTCGGGAATGGCGCGCTCGATCCAGTGACCCCAGATCGCCATCTCGATGGAATTGCGCGCGTGGATACGGGTGATGGCATCGCTGATCTGGCCCGGCGAGGCGCGCCAGGCGGCCAGGCTGTTGTCCAGCTCCACTGCCGAGGCCGATGGCAACTGTGCGATGCGTTGGGTCATCGCTTCGTGGGTGATTGGCGCATCGGCCAGGTTGCTGAGGATCCAGTTGGCGATTGCCGGCGAAAAGCCTTGGCCCTCGAGCTGGCGCAAGTGGCGGTTGATCGCGTCCAGGTTGCCGATGTCATGCAGCAAGGGGCGAGGGGTGGGGCTCAGGGGATAGCCGAAGCGCCCATCGGCCAGGCGCATGGGCGACCTGAGGGTGCGCCGCTGCAGGCCCAGGTGTCGGCGCAGGGCATCACGAGACATCGCGGGTGCGTGGCGAATCTGCTCGCGCAAGGCGGTGGCGTCGGCGACCACGTCACCGCCGAGCGCTTCGTGCAGGGCGTCGTGAAGCGTGGCATGCAGGCGCAGGGTCGGGCTGTCCGGGTAGGGTTTGGAAACGGTGTAGCCATTCGGGTAGCGGGTGATGAGTTTGCGCTGGAGGCTGTCGCCCGGGCCGACTCGATCGATGGGTTGTGGATCGATGGCGCCTTCATGAAGGTCTATCGCCAGTTCGGCCGGCCAGTCGGGTAATTGCGCGGCGGTGTGCAGGATCAGGCGGTCGCTGTCGGCGCTGTGTGCCGCGTCCAGATACAGGCCCTCGTAGGCACGGTTCAAGCGCAGTTGCTGTTGGTAGACACGGATCTCTTCGCCCACACGCAGCGGCACCTTGCCATCGATCAACTGCTGGACTTCATCGGCCGTGGCGTTGCCCAGCAGCTCTTCGGTCACGGCGTTGGGCAGGTTCGGATAGACCCGTTGGATGACGGCCGCCCCGGGCGCCTCGGTGCAGGGCAACTGCCGATAACGCCGCTGGAATTCGCTGCGGCGCTGCGCCAGTGGCAGTCCGGCGCTGTCTTGGGCAATCGCCTGTTCGAGCTTGAGGCGCAGCAAGGCATCTTCCAACAAGGCTGGGAGCCGCTCAGAGTGGCTGAGCGCACGCCGCAGCACGCTGTCTTCGACGCCGCTGAACTGGGCGAAGCGCAGTGCCAGGTCATCGCTCACGGCGGCACCCAGCGGGCCTAGGCGCCTGAACAGTTCCGGGCCTTGCCAGGCGCTGGGCCGGTCCAAGGCATGCAGCCAGGTGCCGGCGCGATTGTGTCGCAGCGGCAGGCGGTAGCTCATGGCCGGGTGTGCGGGCAGCAGGTGGTACTGGTCGGTCTGCGGCGAGTGCCCGACCGCGTAGGTCTGGCCCTCCAGCGTCAGCCAGGTGCGGCCTTGATGGTGCAGCAGTCCCAGGGCATCGGGTTGCAGGCTGGTGGGCAGGGTGATCTCGTGGACGAAGGGTTGCAGATCGGGTTTCCACAGGCGCTGTTCGCCGTTGGGCAATTCCACGGGATGAAGCGCCTCGATGAACGCTGGCCTGGGCACCGCCGCCTGAGCGCCGGCCGCCGCGCCCGCGGCGCCGAGTGCGGCGGTCAGTGCCAGGTTTTCCACCACATCCATCAGGTAACCCTGCGCCTGCTCCCGCTCGCCGTCGGCCCAGCTGTCGAAGCCTTCGTAGGTTTCATAGCTGAGCTGGGCGATCGACAGACTCAGCATCAATTGATCCAGCCCCGGTACCACGAAGGCGGCCACCATCAGCGCATCGCTCGCCCATTGGCTGAAATAGGCGCGACGGCGGGCGGCGCTCTTGCGGTCTTCCTCAGCGCTGGGCACGGCATGGAACAGCGCATCCTGCCTGAGGCGCTGCTGCCACTGGCTGACGCGCTCATCGATGAAGGCCTGGGTGAAGGGCGCGAGGGTCAGGGTGATCCAGGCGTTCGGATCGGGTCTGCGCTGGGCGCTGGCCCCGCCTTGCCCAGGCTCGGGCGTGACCGTCGTCCAGTCGATGGGCTGCAGCACGTCGCGCAGTCGGGTGAGGAAGGCGGCGCTGTCGGCGGCGGCGACCGCGCGCGACAGGGCGCCGAGGTCCATGATCGACAGTTGTTCGCGCAGGTAGCGCTGCGCCTGCTGGCTGGTGGCGTGGACTTGAAGCGGCGACGGCGCGCCCGGCAGATAGGTCAGCAGCAGGCCTTTGTAAGGCAGTAGCAGCGGGTCATAGACCAGCAGCCGTTCCGGGCTGGGGACCAGGCCGATGACCACGGCGCCGGTCAGCTCGAAGCCCAGCAGCCTCATGCGCGCACAGCGTAGCGGGCTGTCGAGGTACTGCGCCTGGCCGCTGTCGGCCAGGGTCAGCAGGGCTTCGAACAGCCCGTGTTCGAGCATTCCACTCAGGTAGGCGCGGTGCACCTCCAGGTGCCATTGGCCGCGTTGGGCCTGGGTGAAGAGGGCGGTGGCCGACCCGTCGTTGCACAGGCCTTCGACCTGCTTCAGGTAGTTCCCACCGATGTCGAGTTCGCGGCACAGGGCGGCGAAGGCGTGGGGCGCGATGTCGATCACCTGGCCGCTGGGAATCACCGACTCGAAGCGGTCGCTGTCCAGTACCAGGGCGCTCAGGCCTGCCGCATCGAGACCGCCTTCGCAGGCTTCGTCGGCCTCGAAGTTTTGCAGCGCGCAGTGCAGCAGCGATTGGGTCGCCAGTTTGAAGGCCCGGGCGGCGCCCTGAATCGGGTCGCCGTTGACCTCCTGCTGGTAGGCGACGGCCTTGTTGGCGTTGAACAGGTAAGTGCGGTCGACATCCAGCGCCAGGCCGAAACGATCCTTGAGCGCGGGGGCCAGTAATGCCCTGGCGAACGGCAGCAGGTCCGGCAGCGCCTCCAGTCGCTTGCCGACGGCTGCATCGGCCGCGCGGCTGACGGCGTAGGCACTGGCAAGCGCGCGGGCGGCGTCAGGGCGGGCCAAGCGGCAGTCCTGGAACCAGGCGGGCACAGCGCGCTGTGCGGCGCGCAGGCGTGAATGGACGTCGGCGGGCGCCGCGACCATCCAAGCGGGCGTATGGCAGGCGATCAACTGTTGTTGGGAAGCAGGGGGCGTTGCGCAGGACGTCGACGGTGGCGTCGCGGCAGTCGAGTTCATCGGGAGGACCTCGCGTGATGGAGGGCCCATGCTAGGGACAGGGCTGTGCGCTGCCCCCATAACATGATCTGGCAGATACGCGTGGCGCAGGGGCTATCGTCAGGCCGCCGCTTCGCGTACCGATGTCGATGGAGACAGGCATGCTCTTGGCGCGATTCAGGTTTATGATGGCCTTCGGCCGACTAATCCCACACGGAGTGCGCAATGCAGACCCTCTACCCGCAGATCAAACCCTACGCCCGGCACGATCTGGCCGTGGAAGCGCCGCATGTGTTGTATGTCGACGAAAGCGGCTCGCCCGAAGGGCTGCCGGTGGTGTTCATCCACGGTGGGCCGGGTGCCGGTTGCGATGCCCAGAGCCGTTGCTACTTCGATCCCAACCTGTACCGCATCATCACCTTCGACCAGCGCGGTTGCGGGCGCTCCACGCCCCACGCCAGCCTGGAGAACAACACCACCTGGCATCTGGTCGAAGACCTGGAGCGTATCCGCGAGCACCTGGGCATCGACAAGTGGGTGCTGTTCGGCGGCTCCTGGGGTTCCACGCTGGCGCTGGCCTACGCCCAGACCCACCCCGAGCGCGTCCATGGTTTGATCCTGCGGGGCATCTTCCTGTGCCGCCCGCAGGAGATCGAGTGGTTCTACCAGGCTGGCGCCAGCCGCCTGTTCCCCGACTACTGGCAGGATTACCTTGCGCCGATTCCGCAGGACGAGCGTGGTGACCTGGTCAAGGCGTTCCACAAACGCCTCACCGGACACGACCAGATCGCCCAGATGCAGGCGGCCAAGGCCTGGTCCACCTGGGAAGGACGCACCGCCACGCTGCGGCCCAACCCGTTGGTGGTCGATCGCTTCTCCGAGCCGCAGCGTGCCTTGTCGATCGCCCGCATCGAATGCCACTACTTCATGAACAATGCCTTCCTCGAACCGGATCAGCTGATTCGCGACATGCCCAAGATCGCCCACCTGCCGGCGGTCATCGTGCATGGCCGCTACGACGTGATCTGTCCGCTGGACAACGCCTGGGAACTGCACCAGGCCTGGCCGAACAGCGAGCTGAAGGTGATTCGCGACGCCGGCCACGCCGCCTCCGAGCCAGGCATCACCGACGCCCTGGTGCGCGCCGCCGACCAAATGGCCCGGCGCCTGCTGGACCTGCCGTTGGAAGAAGCATGAAAGGTTTGCTGCAGCGCGTGCGCGGCGCGCGGGTGGAAGTCGAAGGGCAGGTGGTGGGCGCGGTGGACCAGGGCCTGCTGGTGCTGGTGGCGGTCGAGCCTGAAGACACCCGCGAGCACGCCGACAAGCTCTTGCACAAACTGCTGAATTACCGGGTATTCAGCGACCCACAGGGCAAGATGAACCTGTCGCTCAAGGACATCGGTGGCGGCCTGCTGCTGGTGTCGCAGTTCACCCTGGCGGCAGACACCCGCAGCGGCCTGCGGCCGGGCTTTTCCACCGCCGCGCCCCCTGCGCTCGGTGCCGAACTCTTCGACTACCTTGTGCAACAAGCCCGAGGCCAGCATTCGGTGGTGGAAACCGGCCAATTCGGGGCTGACATGCAAGTGCACCTGGTCAATGATGGCCCCGTGACTTTTATGTTACAAATTTGAAGCACTGGCGCGTGTAGGATCAGGCTTGCAGCCAAGGTGCGGCGTTGCCTGTCACGGACAGGCACGCGGCTACAGATTTTGCAGATTTGGCTGATAAATAGTTTGTTAAGCATGATGCGTTGTCACGCAGCCTGCTGGATAATCGCGCGCTGCGTGAGCCTGCGTTCGCAGGTTCGTTTCACCCTGACTCGAGCATTGTCTGGATCCGCCTAGGGAATCATTGCCCGGTTGCGGGGTCCGAACAGTGCTCGCCAACCCGGCATTGGTCGCTGGCCGTTGGTTTCATGATCTGTTTACGGCGAGGGTTGCTCGTGATTGTAAGTCCCTGTAATGCACCAAGAATCCCCGGCAATCGGCTGCGCAAGGCCGTGTTGGCAGGCGCAGCGCTGGTTGGCCTGATGAGCGCTGGCCAGTTGTGGGCATTCAATCTTGACGATGTTGCAGCCAAGGCGAAGGATCTGGCCGGCCAGAAGTTCGAAGCACCCAAGAGCAATCTGCCGCCGGTGTTCCGCGACATGAAGTACGCCGACTACCAGAAGATCCGCTTCATCCAGTCCAAGGCCGAGTGGGCCAACGACAAGACCCCCTTCAAGCTGTCCTTCTATCATCAGGGCATGCACTTCGACACGCCGGTGACCATCAACGAGATCACCGCCAACAAGGTCGAAGAGATCAAGTACGACCCGAGCCGCTTCGAGTTCGGTGACGTGCCCCACGATGCCGACGCCACCAAGAACCTGGGCTATGCCGGGTTCCGCGTGCTCTACCCGATCAACAAGGCCGACAAGCAGGACGAGATCATGACCCTGCTTGGCGCCAGCTACTTCCGCGTGGTCGGCCGTGGCCACGCCTATGGCCTGTCGGCCCGTGGCCTGGCCATCGACACCGCGCTGCCGTCGGGCGAAGAATTCCCGCGCTTCCGTGAGTTCTGGATCGAGAAGCCCAAGCCCAACGACAAGCACCTGGTGATCTACGCCCTGCTGGACTCGCCGCGCTCCACCGGCGCCTACAAGATGATCCTGCGTCCGGGCGACGACACCATCGTCGACGTCAAGTCCAAGGTGTTCCTGCGCGACCACGTCAGCCGCCTGGGCATCGCGCCGCTGACCAGCATGTTCCTGTTCGGCCCGAACCAGCCGTCGAAGGTGCAGAACTACCGTCCGGCGCTGCATGACTCCGAAGGCCTGTCGATCCACGCCGGCAACGGCGAGTGGCTGTGGCGTCCGCTGAACAACCCGAAACACCTGGCGGTGAGCAACTTCAGCGTCGAGAACCCGCGTGGGTTCGGCCTGATGCAGCGTCAGCGCGCCTTCAGCGACTTCGAAGACCTGGACGACAACTACCAGAAGCGTCCGAGCGCCTGGATCGAGCCCAAGGGCGACTGGGGCAAGGGCACCGTCGACCTGGTCGAGATTCCGACCGCCGACGAGACCAACGACAACATCGTTGCCTTCTGGAGCCCGGAAACCCTGCCCGAGCCCGGCAAACCGTTCGAGTACAACTACCGTTTGCACTGGACCATCGACGAGGCCAAGTACCAGCCTCAGGACCTGGGCTGGGTCAAGCAGACGCTGCGTTCGACCGGTGACGTCAAGCAGGCCAACCTGATCCGTCAACCTGACGGCAGCATTGCCTTCCTGGTCGACTTCAATGGCCCGGCCCTGGCCGCACTGCCTGAAGACACCGCTGTGCGCAGCCAGGTCAGCGTCGGCGACAACGCCGAGCTGGTCGAGAACAACCTGCGCTACAACCCGGAGACCAAGGGCTGGCGTTTGACCCTGCGTCTGAAGGTGAAGGATCCGAAGAAGTCCACCGAAATGCGCGCTGCGCTGCTGCGTGACGTGCCGGTCGAGGCACCGAAGGTCGAGAAAGCCGCCGAGACCAAGCAGGACAAGGCCGCTGCCAAGCATGCCAAGGCTCAGCACGGCAAGGTCGAGAAGGCCGAGAAGCCGGCCGAGCAGCCAGCCGCCGATGCGGCGTCCACCCCCGAGGCCCCGGCCACCACCGAGAAGGTGCTGACCGAGACCTGGAGCTACCAGTTGCCTGCCGATGAGTAATCCCAACGCAAGGCTGGAATCGCTTGGCGAGTATCTGGCCCACCTCCCCCTGAGCGACGAGCAGCGCGCCGAACTGGCCAGTTGCGCCTCGTTCAGCGAGCTGCACCAACGCCTGTCGGCCCAGCCGGATGCCCGCGAGGCCGTGCAGGCCTCGGTGGGCTCGCGCCTGACCGTCGGCAGCGCCGCCGAGCTCGAAGAGGCCGAGATGCTCGGCGTCGATGCGGGCGGGCGTCTGAGCCTGAAGATCGCACCGCCCATCAAGCGTACCCGCGTGCTGCCCGAACCCTGGCGCACCAACGTGCTGGTGCGCATCTGGCGTCGCCTGACCGGCCGCAGCAATGCCCCGCAGCCGCCCAAGCGCGAGCTGCCGCCGGCTCGCTGGCGTTGGGTCGGCTCGATGCGCCGCTACATCCTGCTGCTGCTGATGATTGGCCAGACCTTGGTCGCCGGCTGGTACATGAAAGGCATCCTGCCGTACCAGGGCTGGTCGTTCGTCGACTTCAACGAGGTGGTCAACCAACCGCTGTGGGACACCGTGGTGCAGGTCTGGCCGTATGCCTTGCAGACCTCCATCCTGATCCTGTTCGGTATCCTCTTCTGCTGGGTGTCGGCTGGGTTCTGGACTGCGCTGATGGGCTTCCTGGAACTGCTCACCGGTCGCGACAAGTACAAGATTTCCGGCAGCAGTGCCGGCAACGAACCGATTGCCGCCGAGGCGCGTACCGCGATCGTCATGCCGATCTGCAACGAGGACGTGCCACGGGTGTTCGCCGGCTTGCGCGCGACCTTCGAGTCGGTGGCCGCCACCGGCAACCTGGACCGCTTCGACTTCTTCGTGCTCAGCGACACCAACGATACCGACATCGCCGTGGCCGAGCAGCAGGCGTGGCTGGAAGTGTGCCGTGAAGCCAAGGGCTTCGGGCGCATCTTCTACCGCCGCCGTCGCCGTCGGGTGAAGCGCAAGAGCGGTAACCTCGACGACTTCTGCCGTCGCTGGGGTGGCGAATACAAGTACATGGTGGTGCTCGACGCCGACAGCGTGATGAGCGGTGAATGCCTGAGCAGCCTGGTGCGCCTGATGGAGGCCAACCCGGACGCCGGCATCATCCAGACCGGGCCGCGCGCCTCGGGCATGGACACCCTCTATGCCCGCATGCAGCAGTTCGCCACCCGTGTCTACGGTCCGCTGTTCACTGCGGGCCTGCACTTCTGGCAGTTGGGCGAGTCGCACTACTGGGGCCACAACGCGATCATCCGCATGAAGCCGTTCATCGAGCACTGCGCCCTGGCGCCGTTGCCGGGCAAGGGCGCGTTCGCCGGTGCGATCCTCTCCCACGACTTCGTCGAAGCCGCGCTGATGCGCCGTGCCGGCTGGGGCGTGTGGATCGCCTACGACCTGCCGGGCAGCTATGAAGAGCTGCCGCCGAACCTGCTCGACGAGCTCAAGCGCGACCGCCGCTGGTGCCACGGCAACCTGATGAACTTCCGCCTGTTCCTGGTCAAGGGCATGCACCCGGTGCACCGCGCGGTGTTCCTCACCGGGGTGATGTCGTACCTGTCGGCGCCGTTGTGGTTCCTGTTCCTGGTGCTGTCCACGGCGCTGCTGGCGACCAACACGCTGATGGAGCCGCAGTACTTCATCGAGCCGTTCCAGCTCTATCCGCTGTGGCCGCAGTGGCACCCGGAGAAGGCCATCGCGCTGTTCTCCACCACTATCGTGCTGCTGTTCCTGCCCAAGCTGCTCAGCGTCATCCTGATCTGGGCCAAGGGCGCCACCGAATTCGGCGGACGCATCAAGGTCACCCTGTCGATGCTGCTGGAGATGCTGTTCTCCATGCTGCTGGCGCCGGTGCGGATGATCTTCCACACCCGCTTCGTGCTGGCCGCGTTCCTCGGCTGGGCCGCGACCTGGAACTCGCCGCAGCGTGACGACGACTCCACGCCGTGGAGCGAAGCGGTGCGTCGGCATGGCCCGCAAACCCTTCTGGGCATCGCCTGGGCCGGGCTGGTGGCGTGGCTGAACCCGAGCTTCCTGTGGTGGCTGGCGCCGATCGTCGGTTCGCTGGTGCTGTCGATCCCGGTGTCGGTGATTTCCAGCCGCGTGCGCCTGGGCCTGGCGGCCAAGGACGAGCAGCTGTTCCTGATTCCCGAGGAATACGCCACGCCGCCGGAGCTGCTGTCGACCGACCAGTACACCCACGAGAACCGCTGGCATGCCCTGCGCGACGGTTTCGTCCGGGCGGTGGTGGACCCGCGTCAGAACGCCCTGGCCTGCGCCATGGGCACTGCTCGCCATGGTCATTCCGAGGCCATCGAGACGCTGCGCGCCGAGCGCATCGCCAAGGCGCTGGAAGCCGGTCCCAAGGGCATCGACCTCAACACCCGCCTGGCGCTGCTGAGCGACCCGGTGGCGCTGTCGCGGTTGCACGAACGGGTCTGGGCCGAACAGCACGAGGCCTGGATCAAGGCCTGGCGCGGCTCGATCGCCAACGATCCGCATGCGCCGTTGTTGCCGTTGCAGCCTGAGGGCGAGGGGCAGCCGACGCTGGTGGGCGCCTGATCGGTCTTCTCGCGGGTGAATCGCTACGGCGGTTCACCCGCGCTGCTTTCAACCTCCAGCGCTAATTTGGCCAATAAAGTCCCTTTCCGGCCCTAGGTCCCAGGCTGTGCATGCGTTAGCATCCGTCCCGACATAACGCCGCGGCCGGCACGGCCGTGCACACAACAAGATTCTGCGAACTTCCTGCTAGGGGACTTGGTGATGATGAAGAAATACCTGTCGCGCATGCTGCTGGGCGTCACGGCACTGGTGGCGGTGTCCGCCGCCCAGGCCGGCGCCATCGACGATGCGGTCAAGCGCGGCACCCTGCGTGTGGGCATGGACCCGACCTACATGCCGTTCGAAATGACCAACAAGCGTGGCGAGATCATCGGCTTCGAGGTGGACATCCTCAAGGCCATGGCCAAGTCCATGGGCGTGAAGCTGGAGACCGTCTCCACGGCCTATGACGGCATCATCCCGGCGCTGCTCACCGACAAGTTCGACATGATCGGCAGCGGCATGACCCTGACCCAGGAACGCAACCTGCGCCTGAACTTCAGCGAGCCGTTCATCGTGGTCGGCCAGACCCTGCTGATCCGCAAGGAACTGCAAGGCGAGATCAAGTCGTACAAGGACCTGAACGACGAGAAGTACCGCCTGACCTCCAAGCTCGGCACCACCGGCGAGATGGTGGCCAAGAAGCTGATCAGCAAGGCCAAGTACCACGGTTACGACAACGAGCAGGAAGCGGTGATGGACGTGGTCAACGGCAAGGCCGACGCCTTCGTCTACGACGCGCCCTACAACGTGGTCGCGGTGAACAAGGCCGGCGCCGGCAAGCTGGTGTACCTGGAAGAGCCCTTCACCTACGAGCCGCTGGCGTTCGGCCTGAAGAAGGGCGACTACGACAGCATCAACTTCATCAACAATTTCCTGCACCAGATCAAGCACGACGGCACCTACGATCGTATCCACGACAAGTGGTTCAAGAAGACCGACTGGCTCAAGGAAATGGAATAAACCCAGACGCGCGCGGCAAGCGACACGCGGCCCGCTACGAGCACGCGCGACACCTGATGACGGTGCGCGTCTGCTCGTAGCGGACCGCGCGTGGCTTGCCGCGCGGCGCTGTGCGGAGTACCCCCGTGATCAAACACAACAAACCCCAGTGGCCCTGGCACGCGCTCACCGCGCTGGTGCTGGTGGGGCTGGCGTGCAGCCTGTACCTGGCCACGTCGATGATTTCCTATGAGTGGCGCTGGAACCGCGTCCCTCAATACTTCGCCTTCCAGGCCGAAGATGTGCAACGTGCGGCCAGCTACGGCAGCGTCGAGGAGATCGTGGTCTCCGGCGACCAGGCGCGCGTGACCCTCAAGGGCGAGGACGGCGACACGCAGGTGCTGGACGTGGCCAAGGACAGCCTGCAACTGAGCCGTGGCGATGATGTCTCCGAGGGCGATGCAGTCGGCGTGACCCGCCACTGGACGGCCGGACCGCTGGCCTGGGGGTTGTGGACCACCTTGTGGATTTCCGTGCTGTCCGGCGCCTTCGGTCTGCTGATTGGCCTGTTCGCCGGGCTGTGCCGGTTGTCGAACAACCCGACCCTGCGCGACCTGTCCACGGTGTACGTCGAACTGGTGCGCGGCACGCCGTTGCTGGTGCAGATCTTCATCTTCTACTTCTTCATCGGCACCGTGCTCAACCTGTCCCGGGAGTTTGCCGGGGTGGCGGCGCTGGCGCTGTTCACCGGCGCCTACGTGGCCGAAATCGTGCGCGCGGGCGTGCAGTCGATCGCCAAGGGGCAGAACGAGGCGGCGCGCTCGCTGGGCCTCAATGCCGGGCAGTCGATGCGCCACGTGATCCTGCCCCAGGCCTTCAAGCGTGTGCTGCCGCCGCTGGCCGGTCAGTTCATCAGCCTGGTCAAGGACACCTCGCTGGTGTCAGTGATCGCTATCACCGAGCTGACCAAGAGCGGTCGCGAGGCCATTACCACGTCCTTCTCGACCTTCGAGATCTGGTTCTGCGTGGCGGGCCTGTACCTGCTGATCAACTTGCCGCTGTCGCACATCGCCAGCCGGCTCGAGCGGAGGCTTGCGCAAAGTGATTGAAGTTCGTGACCTGCTGAAAGTCTTCGACACCCGGGGACAGGTGGTGCGTGCGGTGGACCAGGTGAGCACGCAGGTGGCCAAGGGCGAGGTGGTGGTGGTGCTGGGCCCGTCGGGCTCGGGCAAGTCGACGTTCCTGCGCTGCCTGAACGGCCTGGAGCATTTCGACCAGGGCCATGTGGCCATCGACGGCTTGCGCCTGGAAGACCCCAAGACCGACATCAACGCCTACCGCCGCGAAGTGGGCATGGTGTTCCAGCACTTCAACCTGTTCCCGCACATGACCGTGCTGGAGAACCTGTGCCTGGCCCAGAAAGTGGTGCGCAAGCGCAGCAAGGCCGAGCGCGAGGCCAAGGCGCGGGCATTGCTGCTGAAGGTGGGCATCGCCGAGAAAGCCAACGAATACCCCTCGCGCCTCTCCGGTGGCCAGCAGCAGCGGGTGGCCATCGCCCGTGCGCTGGCGATGGACCCCAAGGTCATGCTGTTCGACGAGCCCACCTCGGCGCTTGACCCGGAAATGGTCGGCGAGGTCCTGGACGTGATGAAGACCCTGGCCCAGGAAGGCATGACCATGGTCTGCGTCACCCACGAAATGGGCTTCGCCCGTGAAGTGGCCGACCGCGTGCTGTTCTTCGACCATGGCAAGCTGCTGGAGGATGCGGCACCGGCCGCGTTCTTCGCCGCACCCACCGATCCGCGCGCCCAGGCGTTCCTGCGCCAGGTGCTGTGAGCGGGGATGCCAATTGCGGCGGCAGAGCTGGAAAGCGGGGACCGCTACGCGGTCCAATCGCGACGCAAGGCCGCTCCCACGAGATCCCGCAGCCCCCAAGAAGTTGAGCAAGACCGCGGGTCGGTGGTAGGTGAAAGACAGTTGGCTTGCATCGCGATTGGACCGCAGAGCGGTCCCTGTATCAGGTGATTGTTTGGCACGGCTACAAGCTGAAGCGCCCGACCATTCCCCTTAGCTGTTGGCCCAACTGCTCCAGTTCGCCGCTGGAGCTGGCGGTCTGCTCGCTGGCAGTGCTGGTGTGGTCGGACGCCTCGCGCACGCTGATCACGCTGCGGTTGATCTGTTCGGCCACCACACTCTGCTGTTCGCTGGCGGTGGCGATCTGCTGATTCATGCCCTGGATGTTCGACACCGTGCGGGTGATCTGGCTCAGCGCGTCGCCTGCGCGGCGGCTGAGTTCGACGCTCTGCTCGGTGAGGGTGCGGCTGCTGTCGAGCAACGAGGTCACTTCGTCGGTGCCCTGGTGCAGGCTTTCGATCAGGTGCTCGATTTCCTCGGTGGACTGCTGCGTGCGCTGGGCCAGGCCGCGCACTTCGTCGGCGACCACGGCGAAACCGCGTCCGGCCTCACCGGCGCGCGCCGCTTCGATGGCGGCGTTGAGCGCCAGCAGGTTGGTCTGCTCGGACACCGACTTGATCACATCGAGAATGCTGCCGATGCGCTGGCTTTCCCCGGCCAGGTGCTGCATCGAACTCAGGCAGCGGTCCATCTGCATCGCCAGCTGCTCGATGCGGGCGATGGCCTCGCCCACCACCTGGTCGCCCATCTGCGCCTGGTGGTCGGCGTCGGTGGCGGCCAGCGAGGCATGCTCGGCGTTCTGCGCCACCTCCTGTACCGTGGCGCTCATCTGGTTCATCGCCGTGGCCACCTGGTCGGTTTCCTCGCGCTGCTGGGTGATGCGCTCCAGGGTGTCGGCGCTGGCACCTGCCAGTTGCGTGGCCGCCTGTGACAGATGGCCCACGCTCTGGTCGATGCCTCCGATCAACTGGCGCAGGCTCAGGGTCATCTCCTGCATGCTGGTCTGCAACTGACCCATCTCGTCGCGACGCGCCACGCTGTGCACCAGGCTGAGGTCGCCACGGGCGATACGCGCGGCCTGGGCCAGGGTCTGGCGCAGGGGCAGAGTGATCTGCCGGGTGATCAGCCAGGCCGCCAGCACGCCCACCAACAACGCCAGCAACGCGACGCTGGTGAGCAGCGAGTGGGCGGCCAGGGCCTCGCGGTCACGCTGCTCGACCTTGTGCTCGGCCAGGGTCACGCTGGTCGCGCGCAGTTGGTTACCGATGCTCTCCATGCTGTTCTGCAGACGCTCGGCACGGATCGCCACCTGGCGGTACTGCTCCAGGCTGGCCCGGTACTGCGCCAGGGCCAGCTTGGGCCGCCCCATCAGATCGGCCGGCAGGCCCAGGGGCGCCAATGCCGTGAGCATCTGCTCCAAGCTGACCTGCGCGGCGTCCAGCGCCTGGTCGCCGACCTTGGCGAAGTCTTCCACCGGCGAAAAAGTATAGGCCGGCACCAGGCTCTGCTGCTCGGCGCTGTCGACCTGGCGGGTGAGCGTATCCATGACCCCGAGCAGCCCGTTCTGCTGACCGTCGGCCGGTAGCTTGAGCAGGGCCTGGGTCTGCACCTCGTCGATGGCTTCAGCCAGGGTGCGCACCCGGGCCTGCATAGTGCTGCGCAACTCGGCGCGGTTGAGCACCACCCCCAGCAGCTCGCTGAAGTTCTGCCGCAGGCGCTGCAACTGTTGCAGGCTTTCGGTGAGCAATTGGCGTGAGTCTTCGACGCTGCTGCGCTGCTGGAGCAGGGTGAGCATGCCCTGCAACTGTTCGAGGATCTGCTCAATGCGGGCCTTGCTGGCGTCATCGGACAGCACGCGGAAGGTGATGCGCTCAGCGCGCAGGTCCTTGGTCAGGTCGTTGATGCGCACGATCTCGCTGAGCTGCTGCGAGCGGTTGATGGCGCCGTCCAGGGCCCGCCAACCGGTGACGGTGGTGGCGAGTGTGAGTAGCAGGACCACGGCGAAACCGAGGGTGAGCTTGAGCCGGACACTGAGGTTGTCCAGGCGGCGAGTGAAGGGTCCGAACATGGCGAGTCTCCGTCCAATTGAGAGAAAGGCCATGCTGGTAAGTTGCCAGTATGGCTCTTCTGCTCATCGGCACGGACCTCGTGGGACTCGACCTGTAAATACTGTGGGAAACGTCCTCTACATGGGAGTGAAGATTCCTTGGGCGCGGCGCTTCACAAGCGGAAGCGCGCGACCAGGCTCTGCAAATGGGTGCCCAGGCGTGCCAACTCGACGCTGGAACTGGCGGTTTCTTCGCTGGCCGCCGAGGTCTGGTCGGAAATGTCGCGCACGTTCATCACGCTGCGGTTGATCTCTTCGGCCACCGCGCTCTGCTGCTCGGCGGCCGTGGCGATCTGCTGGTTCATCGACTGGATCGACGACACGGTGCGGGTGATGGTCGCCAGTGAACTGCCCGCGCGACGGGTCAGTTCGACGCTGCTGTCGGTGAGTGCACGGCTGCCGTCCATGACGCTGGACGCCCGCTGGGTGCCGCTCTGCAGCCTGGCGATCAACTCTTCGATTTCTTCGGTGGACTGCTGGGTGCGCTGGGCCAGACTGCGGACCTCGTCGGCGACCACGGCGAACCCGCGACCGGCTTCCCCGGCGCGGGCCGCTTCGATGGCGGCGTTGAGCGCCAGCAAGTTGGTCTGCTGGGCTACGGCCTTGATCACGTCCAGCACGCTGCCGATCTTGTCGCTTTCGCCGCGCAACTGGGTCATGGCCTCGCTGGAGTGCCCCACCTCGGCGGCCAGGCGCTCGATCTGGGCGATGGCCTCGGCGACCACCCGATCGCCCTCGCGGGCTTGCTGGTCAGCCATCAGCGCCGCTTCCGAGGCCTGCTCGGCATTGCGCGCCACGTCCTGCACGGTGGCGGTCATCTCGTTCATGGCGGTGGCCACCTGGTCGGTCTCCACCTTCTGATTGTTGACCCCCGCACTGGTCTGCTCGGTGACCGCAGAGAGCTCCTCGGCGGCGCTGGCGATCTGCGTGACACCGTCACCGATGCCGCCGATCAGCTCGCGCAGGCTCTGGGTCATGCGCTGCATGCTGGCCTGCAACTGTCCGAGTTCGTCGCGGCGCTGCACCGGTGCATCCAGGCTGAGGTCGCCACTGGCCACGCGTTGCGCCGTCGAGAGGGTCTGGCGCAACGGCGCGACGATCTGCCGGGTGATGGCCAGCGCAGCGAGCATGCCCAACAGCAGCGCCAGGGCAGTGGCACCGCCGAGCAAGGTCTTGGCCTGGCGGGCGCCGCTGTCGCGCACCTGGGTTTGCGAGGCGGTCATCTGCTGGCCCAGGTCGTTGATCAGCCGGTCCTGGCTGACCATGCGCTGCAAGGCCTGGTTGGCGGCGTCCTGCGCCACCCCGACCTGCTCGACGGCATCGCGGTAGGCGGCCATGGCCGTCGCCGCATCGTCGAGGCTGCTGGCGTATTCAGCCGGAACCTGGGTGGGCAGGGCCTTGAGCACCGTCACCGACTGGTCGATGGCCTGCAGGGCGGTTTGCTGGAATTCCGCCTTGCCGCTGTAGGTGTAGCCGCGCACCTGGAAGCGCGCCTGCTGCAGCAGCGTGCTGGCCTGCACGATGGACTGATACTGATTGATATCGCCGCCTTGCAGCAGACGCTGCTGGACCTGGGCAATGAGTGCGGCGGCTTTGTCGGCGCTGTCGCCGAGCACCCCGCGGGCAGCCTGGCGGCGCTGTTCGGCCTGGGTCAGGTCGGCCAGGGCCTGGCGGTACGCTTCCAGCGCCTTGCGCTGCTGTTCCAGGCGCTGGTGATCCTCGGGCTGCTCGATTTGTCCGGTCATTTTCTCGACCTGCGCGGCGAGCTGGTCGATGGCCTGCTGCAGTTGGCCTGCCGATGCCTCGTCGCGCTCACGCTCGAAGCGCTGGCGGGCGATACGCAGGTCCTGGGCGTTGGCCAGAATGACCGAGATGTTGCCGAGCTTGTCGCCGCGGCTGGTGATGCTGTCCATGCCTCGCCAGCCGGTGGCAGCGATGGCCAGTGTCAGCAACAGCACCAGACCGAAACCGACCGCAAGCTTGCGGCTGACACTGATGTTTCCCAGTGATTGGGCAACCTTTGCGAACATGACGTCCTCCCCCTGGACACGCGGCGATGCCTGGATTTGTTATGGGCATTGTCTAGCCCATCGGCCAGTGGGGGAGAAACTTGACTCTTTATTTCTGACTGATCGGTCAGAAAATTCGCGATAGTAGCGCGGTAACGGCGGTTTCCACGCGCAGGATGCGCTCGCCGAGTTGCACCGGTGCCAGTCCGGCCTCGGCCAACAGGTCCACTTCATAGGGAATCCAGCCGCCCTCGGGGCCGATGGCCAGCGTCACCGGCCTGTCCACCGCCCGCGGGCAGGCTGGGTACGGTCCCGGATGCCCCACCAAACCCAGGGTATCGGCGGCGATGGCCGGCAGGCGGTCTTCGACGAAGGGCTTGAAGCGCTTTTCGATGATCACCTCCGGCAGCACCGTGTCGCGTGCCTGTTCCAGACCCAGGATCAGGTTCTCGCGGATGCTATCGGGGTGCAGGAAGGGGGTCTGCCAGAAGCTTTTCTCGACCTTGTAGCTGTTGACCAGGATCAGCCGAGGCACGCCGAGGGTGGCGATGGTCTGGAACAGACGCCGCAGCATTTTCGGCCGGGGCACCGCCAGCACCAGGGTCAACGGCAGTTTGGCCGGTGGCGGCTGATCGAAGCTGACGCGCAACTCGGCCTGGTGAGCGGCCAGGCTGAGCACTTCGGCCTGGCCCATGAGACCGCCGATGCGACCGACGCGCAGGCGGTCACCCACCGCGACGCGGTGGATGTCCTGCATGTGGGTGAAGCGCCGGTCGGCCAGCACCACACGGTCGTCCGCGACGAAGTCGGCTTCCTCGAGCAGCAGCAGGTTCACGGCTGGGTCGCAGGTGGCTGATCGTCGGAATCGTTTGCCGCCTCGTCCATCTCTTGGCCGCGCTTGCGGATCAGGCCGCCGCACAGCACGCCGATCTCGAACAGCAGCCACATCGGCACGGCCAGCAAGGTCTGGGAGAAGATATCCGGCGGGGTGAGGATCATGCCGACCACGAAGCAGCCGATGATCACGTAGGGGCGGATTTTCTTCAGGTACTTCACGTCGACCACGCCGATCCACACCAGCAGCACCACCGCCACCGGGATTTCGAAGGCCACGCCGAAGGCGAAGAACAGGGTCATGACGAAATCGAGGTAGCTGGCAATGTCGGTCATCATCGACACGCCTTCGGGGGTGGCGCTGGCGAAGAAGCCGAAGATCAGCGGGAACACCAGGAAGTAGGCGAAGGCCATCCCGGCGTAGAACAGGATGATGCTGGAGATCAGCAGGGGAATGGCGATGCGCTTTTCATGGCGATACAGCCCAGGCGCGATGAAGCCCCAGATCTGCTGGAGGATGAACGGGATGGCCAGGAACAGCGAGACGATCATGGTCAGCTTGAACGGCGTGAGGAACGGCGAGGCCACGTCGGTGGCGATCATCGTCGCGTTGGCCGGCAAGTGTTCGCGCAGTGGCGCCGAGACCAGGGTGTAGATCTGCTGGGCGAAGGAGAACAGTCCGGCGAAGATCAGGAAGATGACCGCGACGCAGCGCAGCAGGCGCGTGCGCAGTTCGGTCAGGTGCGAAACCAGCGGCATCGGCTGGTCGTGGTCCGGGATCTGGCTCATGGGGCTTTTGGGGGCTGCGGCGGCTCAGGGTGGGTGGGCACCGCTGGCGCGGCGGGGGCATCGGTCGGGGCGACCGGTGGGGTGCCGGTCGGCGGCGTGTCCACGGTGGGCGCCGCCGGTGCCTTGTACGGGTCGAGAATGCGCTTGGCTTCTTCTTCCATGCGCAGGATGTGCTCGTTGTGCAACTGACGGCGGATGTCGTCGGCACCGATCTCGCGCTCGACCTCCATCTTGATGCTGTTGAAGCTGCGCTTGAGCCGCCCGATCCACAGGCCTGCGGTGCGCGCGGCACCCGGCAGGCGCTCAGGGCCGAGCACCAGCAGGGCGACCAGGCCGACGAGCAACAGCTCGCTGAAGCTGATACCGAACATGGGTCAGTCTTTGCGCTGCGGCTCTTGGACCGGCTGAGCCTGGCCCTCGAGGGTGTGTGGCGTGGTCAGCGGCGCGGTGCTGTGCGGCTGCTGGGTGGGCTGGACGGTCGGTTGCACGGGCTGAACGGGTGGAGGTGTCGGCTCGGCCGGCTTGTGTTCCTCCTCGTTCATGGCCTTGCGAAAGCCCTTGATCGATTCGCCCAGGTCGCTGCCAAAGTTCTTCAGCTTCTTGGTGCCGAACACCAGCACCACCACGACCAGCAGGACGATCCAGTGTTTCCAGTCAAAAATACCCATGTTCGTACTCCTGAAAATGTGTGTCGGCCAAGCGACGCTGCGGGGGCGGTGAACGTCAGGCCGACGGTTGGCGCGCGGCTTTCTCGTCGTGCCCGGACAGCCCGAAGCGGCGGTCCAGTTCGTCCAGCACCGCTTGCGGATGCTGGCCCAGTGCGCTGAGCATCACCAGGCTATGGAACCACAGGTCTGCGGTCTCGTAGATGACATCGCTGCAATCGTTGCTCACGGCAGCGTCCTTGGCAGCGATGATGGTCTCGATCGATTCCTCGCCGAGCTTCTCCAGAATCTTGTTCAAGCCCTTGTGGTACAGGCTGGCCACGTAGGAGCTGTCGGGTGCCGCCTGCTTGCGCTGTTCCAGCACCTCGGCGAGGCGGTCAAGGGTGTCGCTCATGTTCAGTGCCCTGCGTGGTAGATGGCGTCCGGGTCTTTGAGCACCGGATCGACGATTTTCCATTGGCCGTCTTCGAAGACGCGATAGAAGCAGCTTTCACGACCGGTATGGCAGGCGATGTGGCCCAGTTGCTCGACCATCAGGATGACCACGTCGGCATCGCAGTCCAGGCGCAGCTCATGCAGCGTCTGCACATGGCCGGACTCTTCGCCCTTGCGCCACAGCTTGCCACGCGAGCGCGACCAGTAGATGGCGCGATGCTCGGCGACGGTGAGGGCGAGCGATTCACGGTTCATCCAGGCCATCATCAGTACGCGCCCGGTCTTGTGGTCCTGTGCGATCGCCGGTACCAGGCCATCGCTGTTCCACTTGATCTCGTCCAGCCAGTCTTTCATCGTCGACTCCAACTCAGGCCCGCTCCCGTACCGGGCCGATTGCCGCTAGTGTGCCAGCCAGCCGCGCGGCTGGCTATCGGCGCACGATCAGGTACAGCCCGGCGGCGAGCATCAGCCAGGCCGGCCAGGCGGCGGGTGCGCTGAGGCTGGCAGCGCCAGCGGCGAGGGTCGCGCCGCCGGTCAGCAGACCGGCACCGAGCAGGCGCAGCGCCCAGCGGTCAGCGGGCGCTTGGCGCTCGGGCAGATGCGCATTGTGCAGGTGCGGCTGCGACAGGCGTTCGAGCACATCGCGGGTCATGTCGGCCAGGTGCGGCAGTTGCTCGGCCTGGCTGTAGAGGTTGCCCAGGACCGCCTTGGGGCTCATGCGCTCACGCATCCAGCGTTCCAGGTACGGTTTGGCAGTGCTCCACAGGTCCAGCTCCGGGTACAGCTGGCGGCCCAGGCCTTCGATGTTGAGCAGGGTTTTTTGCAGCAGTACCAGTTGCGGCTGCACTTCCATGTTGAAGCGCCGTGCGGTCTGGAACAGGCGCATCAGCACCTGGCCGAAGGAAATATCCTTTAACGGTTTTTCGAAGATCGGCTCGCACACGGTGCGAATCGCCGCCTCGAACTCGTTGACCTTGGTCGTGGCTGGCACCCAGCCCGAGTCGATGTGCAACTGTGCCACGCGGCGGTAATCGCGCTTGAAGAAGGCGATCAGGTTACGCGCCAGGTAGTCCTGGTCCTCATCGGTGAGGCTGCCGACGATGCCGCAGTCGATGGCGATGTACTGCGGGCTCCAGGGCTTGACCGTGCTGACGAAGATGTTGCCCGGGTGCATGTCGGCGTGGAAGAAGCTGTCGCGGAACACCTGGGTGAAGAACACCTCGACACCGCGCTCGGCCAGCGCCTTCATGTCGGTGCGCTGGTCGGCGAGGGTGGCCATGTCGGTCACCGGCACGCCGTAGATGCGCTCCATCACCAGCACTTTCGGGCGGCAGAAGTCCCAGTAGACCTGCGGCACGTACATCAGCTCGGAGCCTTCGAAGTTGCGCCGCAGTTGGCTGGCGTTGGCCGCCTCGCGCAGCAGGTCGAGCTCGTCGTAGATGGTCTTCTCGTAATCGCCGACCACCTCCACCGGGTGCAGGCGGCGCGCGTCGGCCGAAAGCCGTTCGGCGCCCTTGGCGATCAGGAACAGCCACGCCAGGTCTTGGGCGATGATCGACTTCAGGCCGGGGCGCACTACCTTGACCACCACTTCCTCACCACTCTTGAGGCGCGCGGCATGCACCTGGGCCACCGAGGCGGACGCCAGCGGCTCGACGTCGAAGCGGCTGAACACTTCACCGACCTTGGCCCCCAGTTGCGCTTCGATCAGCGCCACGGCCTGCTGCGGGTCGAACGGCGGCACGCGGTCCTGCAGCAGCATCAGCTCATCGGCGACGTCGGCCGGCAGCAGATCGCGGCGGGTGGACAGCAGTTGGCCGAACTTGATGAAGATCGGGCCGAGATCCTGCAAGGCCAGGCGCACCCGCGCACCACGGCTGAGCGCGCTGCGCTTGCGCGGCAGCCAGCGCCAGGGCAGCAGCAGGCGCAGGCTCAGCAGCCACCAGGGCAGGGGCAGGTCGAACAGCAGGTCATCGAGGCGGTAGCGGATCACGACGCGCTGGATGCGCAACAGACGGCGGACGGCGAGCAGCTTCATGCGTTATCGCTGGAATCAGGGGGGAGGGAAAGGCGGCGGATACGCGCCTCGAGACGTTCGATGTCGACTTTCAGCGCGTCGAGCTCGCTGAACGCGGCCTCGGCTTCGCGCTGGCCGACCAGGGTGCGCGATTCCTCGGCCAGGTACTCGGACAGGTTCTGGCCGAAGCGCGCCAAACCCTGGCGCGTCCACTGCGCGCGCTGGCGCACATGACCTGCGAGCAGCGCGGTGGGCACTGGGCCCAGCCAGCGCGCCAGCTCGTATTCCCAGTCCAGTTCCAGGTCCTGGAGCACACCGACCAGGTCCAGCAGCACGGCGCTGTCGCCATGCAGTTGCACCTGTGGGCTGTGCAGCACGGCGGTCTTGTCCTTGGCCAGCGCCAATTGGGCGAGGCTGGCGGCGGGGGCGCGCAAGGTGCAGTGCACGTCGCCTTCCCAATGCGCGGCCAGCATCAGGCCTTGCTCGTCAGGCAGGATGAACAGTTGCAGGGCCGGCTGGCGACAGTCGATGGCGATCACCTTGCCTTCGAGCGCGCTCAGGCGCGGCAGCGCCGTGCTGTCCAGGCGCAGCACGCGGTTGAGCCCGTGCTCGACGCTGGCGAGCAGGCCGGCCATGAGCATCAGGGCTTGATCCCGCGGTGCACGGCGACGATGCCGCTGGTCATGTTGTGGTAGGTGACGCGGTCGAAGCCGGCGGCGACCATCATGCTCTTGAGGGTTTCCTGGTCGGGGTGCATGCGGATCGATTCGGCCAGGTAGCGGTAGCTTTCCGAGTCGTTGGTGATCAGCTTGCCGGCCAGCGGCATGAAGGCGAACGAATAGGCGTCGTAGGCCTTGGACATGAGTTTGTTGGTGGGCTTGGAGAACTCCAGCACCAGCAGGCGACCGCCCGGCTTGAGCACGCGCAGCATCGAGCGGATGGCGTCGTCCTTGTGGGTGACGTTGCGCAGGCCGAAGGCGATGGTCACGCAGTCGAAGTGGTTGTCGGGGAAGGGCAGCTTCTCGGCGTCGGCCTGGACGAACTCGATGTTGCCGGCCACGCCACGGTCGAGCAGGCGGTCGCGACCGACCTTGAGCATCGATTCGTTGATGTCGGCCAGCACCACCTGGCCGGTGGGGCCGACCAGGCGCGAGAACTTGGCGGCCAGGTCGCCCGTGCCGCCGGCGATGTCGAGCACGCGATTGCCGGGGCGTACGCCGGACAGCTCGATGGTGAAGCGCTTCCACAGGCGGTGCATGCCGCCGGAGAGCACGTCGTTCATCAGGTCGTATTTGGCGGCCACGGAGTGGAAGACCTCGGCGACCTTCTTGGCTTTCTGGCTTTCAGGCACGTCCTGATAGCCGAAATGAGTGGTGGGTTCGGCGGAGTCGCCTTTGCGCTGGTCGTTCATATCGCTTCACCGGGAAAAAGTACCGCCATTCTAGGGTGAACGGGCGGATTTGTCTTGGCGGGGTGTACCCTCTGGCGGGCGCGGGCATAATGCCGATTATGTCTTCATTGCCTGGATACCCCGCATGACTCAGATCAGCGTCGAACGCAAACATTCCCTCGGCCGCGAAGCCGCCCGCGCCAAGGCCGAGGCCCTGGTCGAGCGACTGTCGCGCGAGTACGACCTGAAAGCCACCTGGGACGGCGACCGCGTCGATGTGGCGCGCAGCGGCGCCAAGGGCAGCGTGCACATCGGCGAGGACAGCATCCGCGTCGATCTGAAGCTGGGCATGATGCTGTCGATGATGAGCGGGACCATCAAGGGCGAGATCGAGCGGGCGTTGGACAAGAGCCTGGTGTGAGCGCCTGGCCTGCCGTCCGCCAAGCCGATGCGCTATAGGGTGAGCATTCTAATTTCTACTTCTAAAGTGTGAGCAGACTTCGGCGCGCAAGCGTTCTGCGCCTTGAATCGCGTCGGCTTAGCGTCTACACCTGACGTTGATGCAGTGTCCATCACGCTCGAACAGCTCACCGGGTTGCTCGAGCCTGTCGCGCATACCATGAGGAGAGCAGGATGGCTGGCAAGAAAAACACCGAGAAAGCAGGCAGTTCGTGGATCGGCGGGGTCGAGAAGTACTCGCGCAAGATCTGGCTGGCGGGCCTGGGGATCTACTCGAAGATCGACCAGGACGGCGCCAAGCTGTTCGATTCGCTGGTCAAGGATGGCGAGAAGGCCGAGAAGCAGGCCAAGAAAGAGGCTGGCGCTGCCAAGTCGGCTACGACTTCGCGCGTATCGGACGTCAAGGACCGTGCCTTGGGCAAGTGGAGCGAACTCGAAGAAGCCTTTGACAAGCGCCTCAACGGCGCGATCTCGCGTCTTGGCGTGCCGAGCCGCAATGAGATCAAGGCCCTGCACCAGCAGGTCGAGCACCTCACCCAGCAGATCGAGAAGCTGACGGGCACCTCGACCGCTTCGGCCTCTACGGCGACGGCCAGCAAGAGCGCGGCCAAGCCGCTGACCAAGGCGGCGGCCAAACCTGCAGCGAAAACCCCAGCGGCCAAGCCGGCGAGCAAAGCGGCTGCGCAGAAACCGGCGGCCAGCAAAGCGGCTGCCAAGCCCGCCGCGAAACCCGCCGCTGCCAGGAAGCCTGCTGCGAAAAAGGCACCGGCCAAGTCGACAGCGACCCCAACCGCCGCGTCGGCCTCCAGCAGCGACACGCCCGCCGCGTCCAGCTCCTCGACCCAGGCCTGATCGTCCGCCCAGGCGACCGCGATGTCCGCGCGGTCGCCTGGCGCCGGGCTCATCTGGGCAGGTACTTCCCCGCCAAGCGCTGCACCGCGCTCCGTGCCGGCTCCGCCAGGTGCGGCGCCACCAGCATCATTGCCTGGTACACCACCACGGCTTCCTCGCCCAGGTGCCCCAGCACCCGTTGATAATCCAGCGAAAACAGCAGCGTCAGGGTGATCTGCTCCACCAGCAGCCCCAGTGCCTGGGTGTCGCTGAGCACCAGCCCCTGGGCCTGGAGGCTGGCCAGCAGCGCCGCCAGCGTGCGCTTGAGTGCGTCGATCAGGCGGCGCATGCCGCGCGCCAGCTTGGGCAAGCGGCCCGCCAGGTTGGACAAGTCCTGGAACAGGAAGCGGTAGCGCGCCATGTGCTCGACGATCAGGTGCAGGAACAGGCCGTAGTCCTCGGCCTGCAGTCGCGCGTCCAGCGGCGGTTCGAGCAGCGGCATCAGCTCGTCTTCGAAGCGCTCCAGCAGCCCCAGCACCAGCGGCTCCTTGCCGTGGAAGTGGTAGTACAGGTTGCCGGGGCTGATGCCCAGCTCGGTGGCGATCTGCAGGGTCGAGACGTTCGGTTCGCCGTGCTGGTTGAACAGGTCCAGGGCGCAGGCGAGGATGCGTTCGCGGGTCTTGATGGCCATCTAGCGCTTGCCGTTGCCCGGCGCTGCCGGCCGTGGGTGCATGACCGCGCGCTGGCGTTCCTGCTGGAGGAATTTCATGATGATCGGCGCCACCGCTTCGGCCCGGGTGATCAGGAACAGGTGGCCGTCATCGATGACGTGCAATTGGGCGTTGGGAATGCGCCAGGCCAGCAGGCGCATGTTGATCAACGGAATCAGGGGGTCGTCGTCACCGGCCAGCACCAGGGTGGGCTGATGGATCTTGTGCAGCCAGTGGATGCTGGTCCAGCCAAGCCCCGCAAACAGTTGCCAGTAGTAGCCGGTCTTGCCGCCGGAGCGCACCTTCGAGGCATGGTGCAGCGCCAGGTCCGGGTCGCGGCGGAAGGCCCGCCGTAGATCATCGGCGCGATGCGGATCACATGGGAAGGCTGCACGTAGCGCCGGGGGCTGGCCATCATCCACAGGACCTTGGGCTTGCCGGGCACCATGAAGGCGCCGGCGGCGGTGGCGGCCAGCACCAGCTTGCGGCAGCGTTCGGGATAGTCGTGGGCGAACTGCTGGGCCAGCGCACCGCCCCAGGACACCCCGATGACATTGACCTGGCCGTAGTCCAGGTAGTCGAGCATGCGCGCGGTGAGCTTGGCCAGGCCGGGGAAGCGGTAGGGGTGGCGTGGAGTCGACGAGCCACCGACACCGGGCACGTCGAAGGCGATCACTTCCAGGTCCGGGTCCAGCGCCTCGATGAACGGGAACACCAGCTCCAGGTTGGCGCCGATGCCGTTGAAGATCAGCAACGGCGTGAGGTGCGGCTTGCCGGGGCGGACCGCGGTGCGGATCGACTGGTCGTCCAGCTCGACGGTCCTGAACACGTAGGGTTGCGACATGCGCCTGACTCTGAGGTGGATGAAGCGCCGTGTCCTGCCAAGGGCGGGAAGGCGGCGGAGCTCAACGCTCGTGAACGTAAGTGCCGGGGGCGGCCTCCCCCGGGCTGTAGGCACGATTGCCCAGGCGTGTAGGCGCTTTCTTGAGATCGCCGGCGCGCTCGCCCAGCCATTTCTGCCAATGCAGCCACCAGGAGTCGGCATGCTTGATGGCGTTTTCCTGCCAGGCCAGCGGGTCGTCGGGACGGTCTTCGCCGGTCTGGAAGCGTGCCTTGGGGTTGCCCGGGGGATTGAGGATGCTCTGGATGTGGCCGCTGTTGGACAGCACGAACTCGATGTGGCCGCCGAACAGGTGCGCCGAGCGGTAGCACGACTGCCACGGGGTGATGTGGTCGGCGGTGCCGGCGACGGCGTAGATGTCGCACTGCACCTGCTTGAGGTCGATGGCGGTGCCACAGACCTCCAGGCCGCCGGGGCGGGTCAGCGGGTTGTTCTTGAACATCTCGATCAGGTCGCCGTGGAAGGCGGCGGGCAGGCGCGTGGTGTCGTTGTTCCAGAACAGGATGTCGAACACCGGTGGCTCGTTGCCCAGCAGGTAATTGTTGACCCAGTAGTTCCAGATCAGGTCGTTGGGGCGCATCCAGGCGAACACCTTGGCCATGTCGCTGCCTTCGAGCACCCCGGCCTGGTAGGAATGGCGCTTGGCCGCCTCCAGCGTGGTTTCATCGACGAACAGCGCCACCTGGGTATCGACCGTGGTGTCGAGCACGCTCACCAGCAGCGTCAGCCCCTTCACCTTGGTTTCGCCCAGTGCGGCGTAGTGGCCCAGCAGCGCGGTGCAGGTGATGCCGCCGGAGCAGGCGCCGAGCATGTTCAAGTCCTTGCTGCCGGTGATCGCCAACACCGCGTCGACCGCTTCCTTGAGTGCTTCGATGTAGGTGGACAGCCCCCACTCGCGCTGGGCCTTGGTCGGGTTGCGCCAACTGATGATGAACGTCTGCTGGTTGGAGCGTAGGCAGAAACGCGCCAGGCTCTTCTCCGGGCTGAGGTCGAACACGTAGAACTTGTTGATCTGCGGGGGCACCACTAAAAGCGGGCGGCTGTGCACCTGCTCGGTGATCGGCCGGTACTGGATCAGCTCCAGCACGTCGTTGCGAAACACCACCGCGCCCTCGCTGGTGGCGATGTTGCGCCCCACTTCGAAGGCCGCCATGTTCACCTGGCTGGGCATGCCGCCATTGTTGACCATGTCCTTGGCCAGGTTGGCCATGCCGTCGAGCAGGCTCTTGCCGCCGGTCTCGAAGAAGCGCTTGACGGCCTGCGGGTTGGCCAAGGTGTTGGTGGGCGCCATGGCCTCGGTCATCAGGTTGATGACGAACTGGCCTCGGCTGATGTCCTGGGGCGACAGGTCGCTGTCGGCGATCCAGTCGTTGAGCTCCTTGCGCCAGGCCAGGTAGGTCTGCAGGTAGCGGCGGTACAGTGGGTTCTGGCTCCAGGTCGGATCGCTGAAGCGGCGGTCGTCGCTGGCCGGGAGCAGCTGCGAATTGCCCAGCACCACGTTCTTCAGTTCCAGTGCGAAATGGGCGACGTGCTTGGCGCTGTGCAGCGGTTGGCGCACGGCCTGGCGCAACACGGTGCGCGCTGAGCTGAGCAGGTCCTTGCGGCGGATGCCAATGACCGGATTGAGCCCCAGCGTGCTTTCCGAGGCCTGCTTCTGCAGTTCATCGTTGTTCTTGTTACTCATCTACGACGCTCCGTTGTCTCGAGACGAATACCGACTGCCTGTGGCGGGCTCGCAGGCGACCGCCCGGTACCCCCGCTCGGGTGACCAGTGATGACGAACAGGTGCTGAAACTTGCCAGACCCCTTGGTTACCCGAGTTTCATGTAATGCGCAAGACAGGCCAGTCATTGGCTGTCTATAGGGCATTCAAGCAGAGTTCGTTAGAAAGCGCGTTCCAACGATGTCGCGCCTTGACCTAGAGCATCAGCTTGACCGCAGACACGGCCGGATCACGCGATTTGCCGGCCTTGTGCAGTTCGTCGAGGTATTCGGCCCACAACTGTGTCTGGCGCAAGCACAGTTGTTCCAGGTACTCCCAGGTGAACAGCCCGCTGTCGTGGCCGTCATCGAAGGTGAGCTTGAGCGCGTACTGCCCGGCAGGTTCCAGGCCACTGAGCCCGACGTTGATCTTGCCGAACTGCAGGATGGGATTACCGTGCCCCTGCACCTCGGCCGAAGGCGAGTGCACGCGCAAAAACTCGGCAGGCAGGTGATAGACCTCGCCAGGCGCGTACGTAAGCGAAAGGGTTTTCGAGGCTTTGTGCAGGTTGATGGCGGTAGGAAGGCGGGCCATGACACATCTCTTTTTTGAGCTTCAAGCTGCAAGCTACAAGCTACAAGAGGTGAGATTCAAGCTATCGCGGATGTATCTGAAGAAAAAGCGCTGCTGCAAGCGACACACATGAGCTTGTCGCTTGCAGCTTGTGCTTGAAGCTCAGACCCAGCTTGTCGCTTGCAGCTTATCGCTTGAAGCTTAAAGGATGTAACGGGAGAGGTCTTCGTTCTGTGCCAGTTCGCCCAGGTGGCCGTTGACGTAGGTGGCGTCGATGTTGACCGGGGTTTCGTCGTGGCCGCTGGCCAGGTCGCCGGCGCTGAACGACAGCTCTTCGAGCAGGCGCTCGAGCAGCGTGTGCAGGCGGCGGGCGCCGATGTTTTCGGTCTTTTCGTTGACCTGGTAGGCGATCTCGGCCAGGCGCTTGATGCCGTCTTCGGCGAAGGCGATGTTCAGGCCTTCGGTCTTGAGCAACTCGCGGTACTGCTCGGTCAGCGATGCATGCGGCTCGGTGAGGATGCGCTCGAAGTCCTGCGGGGTCAGGGCCTTGAGTTCGACGCGGATCGGCAGACGGCCCTGCAGCTCAGGCACCAGGTCGCTCGGCTTGCTCAGGTGGAAGGCGCCGGAGGCGATGAACAGGATGTGATCGGTCTTGACCATGCCCAGCTTGGTGTTCACGGTGCAGCCCTCGATCAGCGGCAGCAGGTCGCGCTGCACGCCTTCACGGGACACATCGGCACCGCCGACGTTGCCGCGCTTGGCCACCTTGTCGATCTCGTCGATGAACACGATGCCATGCTGCTCCACCGCTTCCAGGGCCTTGGCCTTGAGCTCTTCCTCGTTGACCAGGCGGCTGGCTTCCTCGTCACGGACCATCTTCAGCGCTTCCTTGACCTTGAGCTTGCGGCTCTTGCGCTTGCCCTTGCCCATGTTGGCGAACAGGCTCTGCAACTGGTTGGTCATCTCTTCCATGCCGGGCGGCGCGGCGATTTCCACGCCCACTGCGTCGGCGACCTCGATGTCGATTTCCTTGTCGTCCAGCTCGCCCTGGCGCAGGCGCTTGCGGAACAGTTGGCGGGTGTTGGAGTCGCTGCTCGACTGCTGGGCTTCCTCGCTGAAGCTGCTGACCCGAGCCTGCGGCAGCAGGGCGTCGAGGATGCGGTCTTCGGCGGCGTCTTCGGCGCGGTGGCGCACGCGGACGATTTCCTGCTCGCGCAGCATTTTCAGGGCCGCATCGGCCAGGTCGCGGATGATCGACTCGACGTCACGGCCGACATAGCCCACTTCGGTGAACTTGGTCGCTTCGACCTTGATGAACGGCGCGTTGGCCAGCTTGGCCAGGCGCCGGGCGATTTCGGTCTTGCCCACGCCCGTGGGGCCGATCATGAGGATGTTCTTGGGCGTGACTTCGGCGCGCAGTTCCAGCGGCAGTTGCATGCGCCGCCAGCGGTTGCGCAGGGCGATGGCCACGGCGCGCTTGGCGTCGTCCTGGCCGATGATGTGGCGGTTGAGTTCGTGGACGATCTCGCGGGGGGTCATGGACATGATGAATTGGGGCCTCGGATGGAGTGGATCAGCGTGGGAAAAAGTCCCGCAGCGCGCGGGACACCAGAACAGCTGATCACTCGGCCAGGTCCTGCTCCTCGATGGTCAGGTTGTGGTTGGTGAACACGCAGATGTCGCCGGCGATGTTCAACGCGGTCTCGGCGATTTCGCGGGCCGAGAGGTCGGTTTTGTTCAGCAGGGCGCGTGCAGCGGCCTGGGCGTAGGCGCCGCCGGAACCCATGGCGATCAGGCCGTCTTCGGGTTCGACCACGTCGCCGTTACCGGTGATGATCAGCGAGGCGTCCTTGTTGGCCACGGCCAGCATGGCCTCCAGGCGGCTCAAGGTGCGGTCGGTACGCCACTCCTTGGCCAGCTCGACGGCAGCGCGCACCAGATGGCCGGAATGCTTCTGCAGTTGCGACTCGAAGCGCTCGAACAGGGTGAAGGCGTCGGCGGTAGCGCCGGCAAAGCCTGCGATGACCTCGCCGTTGTACAGGCGCCGGACTTTCTTGGCGTTGCCTTTCATCACGGTGTTGCCCAGGGATACCTGGCCGTCGCCGCCCATGACGACTTTGCCGTTACGGCGGACTGAAACGATGGTGGTCAAGAGAGAGTCTCCACGCAGCGGGGCGAAAATGCCTGTTGCAGACTCATATGGGGGTGGGGGGAAGAATTTCAACCGGTGCGGATGAATGGTCGTGATGAGGCCTCAGGGGAACGCTTAACTCTGTTTTGACCAGCCACACAGCCAACCCCGGAGAATGTTGGCGACTACAGGTGCAAACGGGGGCAGTCTACCCTCGACTGGAGTACTCAAATCCTCAAGAAGTGCGTGTAACAAGTCATCTTCTTCAAGAGGGGAGGTGGGATCAATACCGTGGATCACCATCAGCGCGTGGGAGAGCGTTTTACGCTTTTCTACTAACGAGCGATTGTTTCGCTCGTGATCGCCAAGGTTTAAGATTCTTATCGTTTCCTGCGCACGCTCGGTAAGTCCCTCTACTCGACCGCTGATTCGGAATTTTAGCTCACCTTCACACTCATCCATCAGTGGAGTGAGTCCCATGAGTTGATGGCCATGAGCGTCATCACACTGCCCCCTTGATGTACAACTAGCCACGATATTATCGTAGGCCACGCTCAAATGTGGATGCGAAGATCGCGGCAGTATATGCTCATTCATCGTGTCTGGAGACTCACCACTCACAAACTGACAACAATATGCGCAAAGATAAAACTGTTCGGCTACGCAAGAGCGCCTAATCGCATCTCTTTCGGGGTGGCCCAAGGAATCGTAATGTCGTCCAGGATTGTTGCGCTTCCAATGTGTAAGCGCAACTGGCTCTATTGATTTATTGATTTTTTTCAACGCGGAGCTCCTGCTTTCTCAACATCAGTCTCGCTTTTGTAAGCTCGGTATTGTTCGGTGAGACATTTTTCTCTAGATAGGCGATTATACCCTTTGCTTTTTTGAGTTCTAAGTCCTGAATTGCGTCGTAGAGATCGTTGAAGTAGCTTTCTATTTTGGAGTTGCGTATTGGGGTGTCCATGACGTCTAGTAATACGGAGTTGGCATCCTGACCGTATTGCGAAGTTACAGCGTTGACCGCTCCATCGTCCAAGGAGTAAATTTTCAGGTCTTGAGTGTCACTAATGACAAGAGGTGAGTGAGTGGTCAAAATGAACTGACAGTTGGGAAATGTTATTTTTAATTGTTCTACGATTCCGCGCTGCCATTTAGGGTGTAGATGCATATCCACTTCGTCAATCAAGACAATTCCGCGTCCTTGCAGTGGGGATTCAAGAGTGGGGTTTAACATGGAGAGTCTGCGAGCTATATCGCCCACCAGTGCCAAGAGAGATTTTTCACCTTGTGAAAGCTGTAGTATGTCCAGTGTTTCATTTTTTTTGTCAACCAGCATTTGCAGTCGAGGTTTGCGATGCACTCTTAAATTTTTGAACCCGGGCATGAACTGCTCAATCGCATCGCGCACGGCTGTGAGCTGTCGGTCTTTTGGAAGAGTTTGGGCGTGAGATAAGAGCTTTGGAATTTTAACGCTGACGGCATTGTTGACATCCGAAATGGTCTTGTTTAAGACTTCTAGCAATGCTGTACGTTTGCTTTTTGAAAGAAGAGTGTCCTCTGTAACCGCGTTTTTTGCTGCGTGTGCGGCTTCTAGTAACGCATTCCCTTCCTTAGCGTAAGCGTGCAATTCATTTTCATGATCCTCTCTGTCACGGAACCATTCGAAAAATTTACTGAAATTGGCAGTATTTTCAGTGAATCCATCATAGCCAGCCAATTGTGGAAACGTAGGGTTTCTACGGGGTTTGAGTGGTGCGTCGATCACTGATCGCTCCACGGGATAGTACGCGATCAATGGAAGGTCGTATGGCGCTTCAGTAGTTAATGCTTCTCGATAAAGAGCTGCTAATTGAACCAGTCCGGACAGCTTGCTGACTTCAGGGCTGTTGAAACCTGGACGGGTACGGACAAGTTTCCAGCTAAAATGACTATCGACATCCTTGGTCGTCAAGTCCGAAACTTCGATCTGGATTGATGCGGTGTTTTCCGAGTTGTTGATCTCGTCATCTTTTATGAGGCTGCCGGAGCCTTTTTCCGAGCGCAGGCGTGCGATGAACCATCCTAGAGAAATCGACAGAGATTTCAGTATGGATGTCTTGCCTGCGCCGTTATTGCCGACCAATATCAAGGCTTGAGAAGGAGCATCATTTGCTTTCAAAAGAGAAAGTTCGAGACGCTTGAAACGGCCAATGTTCTCTATTCGAAAAGCTCGGATTTGCATAATGTCAACCTTATGGATTTCACGCCGTTCGGGCGCGCACAACCTGGCAACCTTAGCATGCATGCGAATGATATCTGGAGCATGAGAGAGATTATCAATCCGTCAGACACTTCGTGTATCGAGTAGCGGTACGTGCTTGAGAAAAACCAGGGCCGCATCGCAGCCCTTGCGTCCTCTCAGGCCTCGTGGCACACCCGCCCGTCGACCAGGGTGTAGCGTACCGCGCCCGGCAGGCAGTGGCCGATGAACGGGCAGTTCTCGCCCCGCGAGAACCAGTGTTCGCCAGCGACCGTCGAGGCGTTGGGGTCGAACAGCACCAGGTCGGCGGCGGCACCCACCTTCAGCTCGCCGGCTGGCAGGCGCAGGGCCTGGGCCGGGCCGCTGGACAGGCGTGCCAGCAGGGTCGGCAGGTCGAGCAGGCCGTCTTCCACCAGGGTCATGGCCAGCGGCAGCAGCAGTTCGACGCTGCTGATGCCCGGTTCAGTAGCGCCGAACGGCGCCAGCTTGGCATCACGCTCATGGGGCTGGTGATGGCTGGAAATGGCCTGGATCACCCCGGACTTCACCGCTTCGCGCAGGCCATCGCGGTCGGCGGCGGTGCGCAGCGGTGGTTGCACGTGGTAGAGGCTGGAGAAGTCGCGCAGGGCGTCGTCGGTGAGGATCAACTGGTACAGCGCCACATCGGCGGTGACCGGCAGCCCCAACTGCTGGGCCTGGGCGATCAGGCGCGCGCCACGGGCGCTGGTGATCTGGGTGAAGTGCGCGCGTACGCCGCTCTGCTCGACCAGCAGCAGGTTGCGCGCCAGGGCCACGGTCTCGGCGCTTTCGGGAATGCCTGGCAGGCCGAGGAAGCTCGCCATGGCGCCTTCGTGGGCCAGGCCGCCGGCCGACAGGTCGCGGTCCTGGGAATGGAACACCACGGTCAGGTCGAAGGTGGCGGCATACTCCAGGGCGCGGGCCAGGGTGCGGTTGTTGGGGATTTCCTTGAGGCCGTTGCCGAAGGCCACGCAGCCGGTGTCGCGCAAAGCCACCAGTTCGGCCAGTTGCTCGCCGTCCAGGCCTTTGGTGAGTGCGCCGATCGGGTAGACCTTGCTGTTGCCCGCGTCACGGGCGCGGTCGAGGATCAGCTCGGCCACTGCCGAGGTGTCGAGCACGGGTTTGGTCTGCGGTGGGCAGCACAGACTGGTGACGCCGCCGGCCACCGCCGCGCGGGTTTCGCTGGCGATGTTGCCCTTGCGGCTGAAGCCTGGTTCGCGCAGGGCGACGTCGAGGTCGACCAGGCCGGGCGCGGCCACCAGGCCCTCGGCCTGGAGCGTGCGGCGGGCGCTGAAGCCGGCCGGGGCTGCGCCGATGGCGACGATCCGCCCGCCTTCGAGGTGCAGGTCGCTGACCTGGTCCAGGCCGCTGCTGGGATCGATGACCCGTGCGCCGATGATGCTGATGGTCACAGGGCGTTCTCCTGGTCGAGTTGACGTTGCGCGTTCTGGCCGCTCATGGCCATCGACAGCACGGCCATGCGTACGGCGATGCCGTAGGTGACCTGGTTGAGGATCACCGAATGCTTGCCGTCGGCCACCGCCGATTCGATTTCCACGCCGCGGTTGATCGGGCCTGGGTGCATCACGATGGCGTCCGGCTTGGCCTTGGCCAGGCGCGCGGTGGTCAGGCCGAACAGGCGGTAGAACTCGCCTTCGCTGGGCAGCAGGCCGCCGGCCATGCGCTCGCGTTGCAGGCGCAGCATGATCACCACATCGACGTCCTTGAGCCCCTCGGCCAGGTCGGTGTAGACCTTCACCCCGTACTGCTCGATGCCGATCGGGATCAGGGTCTTCGGCCCGATCACGCGGATGTCCGGGCAGCCCAGGGCCTTGAGCGCGAGCATGTCGGAGCGGGCCACGCGCGAATGCAGGATGTCGCCGACGATGGCCACCGACAGGTTCTCGAAGCTGCCTTTGTGGCGACGGATGGTGAGCATGTCGAGCATGCCCTGGGTGGGGTGCGCATGGCGGCCGTCACCGCCGTTGATCACGGCCACCTCCGGGCAGACGTGCTCGGCGATGAAGTGCGCGGCGCCGGAGTCCGAATGGCGCACGACGAACATGTCGGCGGCCATGGCTTCGAGGTTGCGCAGGGTGTCGAACAGGGTTTCGCCCTTGCTGGTGGACGAGGTGGACACGTTCAGGCTGATGACGTCGGCCGACAGGCGCTGGGCGGCCAGCTCGAAGGTGGTGCGGGTCCGTGTGGAGTTCTCGAAGAACACGTTGCACACGGTCTTGCCGCGCAGCAGCGGGACTTTCTTCACGGCGCGGGCGCCGACTTCGAGGAAGGAGTCGGCGGTGTCGAGGATTTCGGTGAGCAGTTCGCGGGGCAAACCGTCGAGCGAGAGGAAATGGCGTAGCTGGCCCTGGTCGTTGAGCTGCAGCGGGCGCTTGGCGTCGAATGGCGTCATCGCGGGGGACTCTTAAAGGGCGGATGCGGAGGCGAGGTCCTGGCGCTCGAGCGCGAGCGGCGCGGGACCGGTCAATTTTACCCGCTCATGGGCTGCCAGGGACAGCGTCGCGCCCAGTACGTTGGGACGGATCGGCAACTCGCCAGCGTCCAGGTCGAGCAGGCACACCAGGGTCACGCTGGCCGGGCGCCCGTAGTCGAACAGCTCGTTGAGTGCCGCGCGGATGGTGCGACCGCTCATCAGCACGTCATCGACCAGCACCAGGTGCTGGCCTTCGATCTCGAACGGCAGCTCGGAGGGGCGCACTTGCGGGTGCAGGCCGTTCTGGCTGAAATCGTCGCGGTAGAACGACACGTCGAGGGTGCCTAGCGGACTGTGGTCGTCGAGTGCCTCTTGCAGGGCCTGGGCAACCCACACGCCACCGGTGCGGATACCGATGAAGCGGGGCTCGGCGATGGCGCGGCGCGCCAGGTGGGCGCGAAGATCGACGGCCATCTGCCGGATCAGTGCGGCGGGATCGGGTAGGCTCATTGCGTGCTCCTTGGGGCGCCAGCAGGGCCGGCGGCAAAGCGGATGGTCAGGTATTGGCCTCCAGCCAGCCTTGCAGCAGCAGTGCCGCGGCGATGGCGTCGACCGGGTTGTCGCGGTAGCTGCCACGTGGCCCGCCGCGGGCCATTTGCTCGCCCTTGGCTTCGAAGGTGGTCAGGCGTTCGTCGTGGGTGTGTACCGGCAGGTTGTAGCGCCCGTTGAGGCGGCGGGCGAATTTCTCCGCACGCTCGCTCATTTCGCTCGGCGTGCCGTCCATGTTCAGCGGCAGGCCAACGACGATGGCATCGGGTTTCCATTCCGTGATCAGCTTTTCCACCTGGTTCCAGTCCGGCACGCCGTTCTGCGCCTTGAGCGTGCACAGCTCGCGGGCCTGACCGGTGATGACCTGGCCGACGGCGACGCCGATCTGGCGGGTGCCGTAGTCGAAGCCCAGCAGCAGGCGCAGCTCGGCCATCAGGCGTGTCCTGCCTGGCTGGTCAGCAGGGCGAGGTTGATGCCCAGGCTTTGCGCGGCCGCTTGCAGGCGTTGTTCGCAGGCCATGCCGAACAGGATGTTGGCGTCGAACGGGCAGTTGAGCCAGGCGTTGTCGGCCAGCTCTGCCTCCAGCTGTCCGGCTTCCCAGCCGGCGTAGCCCAGGGTGATCAGGCTCTGTTTCGGCCCGACGCCTTCGGCGATGGCGAACAGCACGTCCTGCGAGGTGGACAGCGACACACCTTGCAGCTCGACGGTGGCCTGGTAGCTGCATTCCGGGCTGTGCAGCACGAAGCCGCGGTCGGTTTGCACCGGGCCGCCCTGGTAGATGGGGATCTGCAGGGTGCTGGGTGCGGGCTCCTCGTCCGGGCGCAGTTGCTCGAGGATGTCGGCCAGGTACAGATCCTGCGGGCGGTTGACCACCAGCCCCATGGCACCGTTGGCATTGTGCTCGACGATGTAGGTGAGGGTCTGGGCAAAGTTCGGATCGGCCATGTGCGGCATGGCGATCAGGAACTGGTGCTTGAGGTAGCTGGGGGCGAGGGTTTTCATGAGGGGTAGTGTGGCGTCAGGTGGCGAGGCTGACAAGCTGGCCGTGCGGTGTCCGTACCGGTCAGTTGCTCGACAGCCGGTCGCCACGGGCGAAGCGCCAGGTGCGGATGATCTCCAGGCGGTCGTACTCGGCCAGGTCGCCGGTGAACGGTGCGAACGGTGCGGCCAGGCGCACGATGCGCTGGGCGGCCTGGTCGAGCAGCTTCTGGCCGGACGATTCGAGCACCAGCACCTCGTACAGCGAGCCATCGCGGTTGATCGACACTAGCAGGCGCAGGCTGCCGTATAGCTGCTGACGGCGGGCTTCTTCCGGGTAGTTGAGGTTGCCGATGCGCTCGACTTTCTTGCGCCATTCCTCTTTGTACCAGGCGCCTTTGTCGCGCATGGTCGAGGCGGCGTTCAGGCGATGGATGCGCGGCCGCTTGGCGTACAACTGCTGCTCGTTGGACAGCTCGGCTTCCAGGCTGGCGATCTGGCTCGACAGCTGCGAGCTGTCGAAGGTCGGCGCCGCCTGCGCCGGTTTAGGTTGCGGCTTGCTCTCCTTGGGCGCGGTCTCGGCCTTCTGCGGCTTGCTCGCCTTGGTGGTCACTGCGGTTTTGGCCGGGGGCGGCGGCGTTTCCACGCGGGCGGCCGGCGGCGGGGTGATTTTGTTGACCTTGCTGTCCTGGAACGGCGCCACCTCGGTGGTGGTGGGCACCGCCTTCTTGTCCAGTGTGCCGCTGCCTTGCTGGTTGTCCTGTGCCTGGAAGTCGGCCTTCTCGGGCGCTTTCTCGCTCTTGAAGGTGGCCAGGGTGATGTCCATGGTCTGGCGAATTTCGGCGGGCTTGATGACGTTGAAGCTCACGCCGAGGATCAACGCCAGGTGCACCAACGCCGCCAGGAACAAGGTAAAGCCAAGCCGATCCACCGGGCGTACGCGCGGTGGCAGCAGGTCGGCGGGAATATCGGCGGGCGATGTCATCTTGTGTCCCAGAGAAGCAGCTTCAAGCTTCAAGTTTCAAGCGGCAAGTAGAGGCGATTCGGCGCTGGATCGCGCTTTTTCTTGCCGCTTGTAGCTTACCGCTTGCCGCTGAGCGCCAGCTTAGCGCTGAGCGCTAAGCTGGCGCTCGATGGCGTCCATCAGTTGGCCGCCGATGTCGGTGTTGTAGGCCGCGTCGATTTCGCGGATGCAGGTCGGGCTGGTGACGTTGATTTCGGTCAGCGAGTCGCCGATCACGTCCAGGCCCACGAACAGCAAGCCTTTTTCGCGCAGGGTCGGACCGACCTGGGCGGCGATCCAGCGGTCGCGCTCGGTCAGCGGGCGGGCTTCGCCGCGACCGCCTGCGGCCAGGTTGCCACGGGTTTCGCCGCTGGCCGGGATGCGCGCCAGGCAGTAGGGCACCGGCTCGCCGTCGATCATCAGGATACGCTTGTCGCCATCGACGATCTGCGGCAGGTAGGCCTGCGCCATGATCTGCTGGTGGCCGTGCTGGGTCAGGGTTTCCAGGATCACCGACAGGTTCGGGTCGCCCTGGCGATGGCGGAACACCGACGCCCCGCCCATGCCGTCGAGCGGCTTGAGGATCACGTCGCCGTGGGTGGCGGCGAACTCGCGCAGGATGTCGGCGCGGCGGCTGACCAGCGTCGGCGCCATGCACTGCGGGAACTGCGTGGCGAACAGCTTCTCGTTGCAGTCGCGCAGGCTCTGCGGCTTGTTGACGATCAACACGCCGTCGCGCTCGGCCTGCTCCAGCAGGTAGGTGCTGTAGACGAACTCCATGTCGAACGGCGGATCCTTGCGCATCAGGATCACGTCCAGCTCGCCCAGAGCGCTGTCCTGTTCCTCGCCCAGCTCGAACCAGCGCGTGGCATCGGCGAACACCTTCAGCGGGCGCATGCGCGCGCGCGCCTGCCCGGTGCCCTGGTACAGGTCGCGCTGCTCCATGTAGAACAGGCTCCAGCCGCGCGCCTGCGCCGCCAGCAGCATGGCCAGCGAACTGTCCTTCTTATAGGAAATGGACGCGATGGGGTCCATGACAATCCCGAGGCGAACGCTCATGGGGTAAATCCTCTTGGCGACCTGCGGCCGCGATGGCACGAAAGAAAAGTGGCTCAGGGTGGCGCCGCAAACGCGGCGGGTCAAGGGGCAGGCAGATGCAATGGCCCTGCGGACTGTGTTAAAAAAGCAGCTTCGAGCGTGTAGCGGCAAGCGGCGAATGGACGCGGATCGGCTCGGTCTGCGCTTCTGCTGTGGCTTGCGCGTCTGCACTCACCTGCGCACGGGTAGACGTCTATGGAACAACCTCTGAAGGTGATGGTGATCGACGACTCGCGCACCATCCGCCGGACCGCCCAGACGCTGCTGGGGGAGGTGGGTTGCGAGGTGATCACCGCCAGCGACGGTTTCGATGCCCTGGCCAAGATCGTCGATCATGCGCCGCGGATCATCTTCGTCGATGTGCTGATGCCGCGCCTGGACGGCTACCAGACCTGCGCGATCATCAAGCACAACGCGCTGTTCAAGGACACCCCGGTGGTGTTGCTGTCCTCGCGCGATGGCCTGTTCGACAAGGCCCGTGGGCGGGTGGTCGGCTCCGACCAATTCCTGACCAAACCGTTCACCAAGGAAGAATTGCTCGAAGCGATCCGCGTGCATGTGCCCGGATTCGCCGAACATGCACACCACGCACCCTGACCGCGCCGCGCCGGCGCGGTCTTCATGTTTCTGATGGGGAAACCGCATGGCCCGAGTTCTGATCGTCGACGACTCGCAGACAGAGATGCAAAAACTCACCGGATGGCTGCAACAACACGGTTACGAGGTGCTCAAGGCCGAAACCGGTGCAGACGGCGTGGCCCTGGCGCGCCAGGAAAAACCCGACGCGGTGCTCATGGACATCGTCATGCCGGGCATGAACGGCTTCCAGGCCACCCGGCAGTTGAGCAAAGACCCCGAGACCTGCGCCATTCCGGTGATCATGGTCACCACCAAGGACCAGGACACCGACCGCATCTGGGCCACGCGCCAAGGCGCGCGCGACTTCCTCACCAAACCCGTGGAAGAACACGCGCTGATCGCCAAGCTGGCCGAAGTGCTGGGCACTTGACCACCCGCCCCCAGGGCGCGTCGCTGACCGCGTTCGAGCTGCTGCTGGACATCGACCGCCGTTGCCGCCTGCTGGTGGCCGACCAGCCGCCGCAGGACACGCGCCTGCAGCACTGGAGCGGCATCGGTTTTCGCATCGCCGGGCAGTGGTTCGTCGCGCCCATGGGGGAAATCGCCGAAGTGCTGCGCGAGCCGCGCAGCAGCCGCGTGCCGGGCGTGCAGCCCTGGGTGCGTGGGGTGGCCAACCTGCGCGGCAGATTGCTGCCGGTGATGGACCTGTCGGCCTTTCTTGGCCTCGGCCCGGCAGCGGCGGGCAAGCAGCGGCGGGTGCTGGTGCTGGACCACGACGACCTGTTCGTCGGTCTGCTGGTCGACGAAGTGGTCGGCCTGCAGCATTTCGCCCTCGACAGCCTCGCGCTGTCGCCGCCGCAGCCGCTGATTCGCGCGGCGGCGCCGTTCGTACAGGGGCATTTCCCCCGCGAGCACAACTGGGCGATCTTCAGCCCTTTCGCCCTGGCCCAGGCGCCAGGCTTTCTCGATGTGGCGTTGTGAGGCCCCTGCGACAGTGAACCCTTCGATCCCCAGCAAGCCCACCCCGACCGTCGTTCCGGAAGCGGTGGCCCAGCGTCCGCGCAGCACCGCGCAGATCACCGTGCTGTTCGTGGTGCTGATCCTGTCGATCGTGCTGCTGTTCGCCAACTTCGCCTACCTCAACACCCAGTCCAGCCACGACAAGCAGTACATCGGTCATGCCGGCGAGCTGCGCGTGCTGTCCCAGCGCATCGCCAAGAACGCCACCGAAGCGGCGGCGGGCAAGGCCTTGGCGTTCCGTCTGCTGTCCGATGCACGCAACGACTTCGAGCGGCGCTGGAAGTACCTGCGCGAGGGCGACAAGACCACCGGGCTGCCACCGGCGCCGGCCACCGTGCGCGACGAGATGGACGCAGTGCGCCAGGACTGGGAAAACCTGCGCCGCAACACCGACACCATCCTGGCCAGCGAACAGACCGTGCTGTCGTTGCATCAAGTGGCGGCGACCCTGGCCGAGACCGTGCCGCAGTTGCAGGTCGAGTACGAGAAAGTGGTGGAAATCCTCCTGCAAAGCGGCGCACCGGCCAGTCAGGTGGCCGTGGCCCAGCGCCAGTTGCTGCTGGCCGAGCGGATTCTCGGCTCGGTCAACACCGTGCTTGGCGGCGACGAGGCGGCGGTGCAGGCCGCCGACACCTTCGGCCGCGATGCCAGCCGCTTCGGCCAGGTGCTGCAGGGCATGCTCGACGGCAATGCCGCGATCCAGGTGACCCGCGTCGAAGACCCCGACGCCCGTGCGCGCCTGGCCGAAATCGCCGAGCTGTTCCAGTTCGTCTCCGGTTCGGTGGACGAAATTCTCGAAACCTCCCCAGAGCTGCAGCGCGTGCGCGAGGCGGCGAGCAACATCTTCAGCCTGTCGCAGACCTTGCTCGACGAAGCCTCGCATCTGGCCACCGGCTTCGAGAACCTGGCCGGACGCACCCTGGATACCGTGGGCGGCTACGTGCTGGGCCTGCTGGCGCTGACCTCGATCATCCTCATCGGCCTGGTGATGGTGCGCGCCACCAATCGCCAGTTGCGCGACACGGCGCAGAAGAACGAACGCAACCAGCAGGCGATCATGCGCCTGCTCGACGAGATCGAAGAGCTGGCCGACGGCGACCTGACCGTGAATGTCTCGGTCACCGAAGACTTCACCGGGGCCATCGCCGATTCCATCAACTATTCGGTGGACCAGTTGCGCGACCTGGTGGCGACCATCAACCACAGTGCCGAGCAGGTCGCCGCCGCCGTGCAGGATACCCAGAACACCGCGCGCCAGTTGGCCAAGGCCTCGGAGCACCAGGCCGATCAGATCAGCGAGGCGTCGCTGGCGGTGGGCGACATGGTCGAGTCGATCGACCGCGTGTCGGCCCACGCCTACGAGTCGGCCAAGGTGGCCGAGCGCTCGGTGGCCATCGCCAACAAAGGCAACGAAGTGGTGCACAACACCATCGACGGCATGGACAACATCCGCGAGCAGATCCAGGACACCGCCAAGCGCATCAAGCGCCTGGGCGAGTCGTCCCAGGAGATCGGCGATATCGTCAGCCTGATCGACGACATTGCCGAGCAGACCAACATCCTGGCCCTCAACGCGGCGATCCAGGCGTCGCTGGCGGGCGAGGCCGGTCGCGGTTTTGCGGTGGTCGCCGATGAAGTCCAGCGCCTGGCCGAGCGCTCGTCGTCGGCCACCCGGCAGATCGAGGCGCTGGTGCGCACCATCCAGGCCGACACCAACGAAGCGGTGATCTCCATGGAGCAGACCACCGCCGAAGTGGTGCGCGGCGCGCGCCTGGCCCAGGACGCCGGCGTGGCCCTGGCCGAGATCGAAGGCGTGTCGCAGACCCTGGCCGACCTGATCCACAGCATTTCCGATGCCGCGCAATTGCAGACCTCGTCGGCCGGGCAGATTTCCCACACCATGGCGGTGATCCAGCAGATCACCGCACAGACTTCCCACGGCTCCGGCGCCACCGCCGACAGCATCCGCCACCTGGCGAAGATGGCCAGCGAGATGCGTCGCTCGGTCTCGGGGTTCACCCTGCCGCCGCCGGCCGAGCCGAACTGAGGCGCCGTCGATGGCCATCACCTCCATGAACCCCGCACGCCACGACACCGTCGCCCTGAGCTGGAGCAAGCCGGCCATCGCCGGATGCCTGGCCCAGGCCCGCCAGGCCCTCGAACGCTTCGCCAGCGAACCGGGCGAGCCTGCCCACCTGGCGCCGATGGTGGACAACCTGCACCAGGTCCATGGCTGCCTGGCGCTGCTCGAACTCAAGGGCGCCGCGCGCCTGGCCGAAGAGCTCGAACAGCTCGGGCGGGCGCTGCTCGACGGCCAGGTCAGCCCGCGCGGCGACTGCCTCGGCGCGCTGTTCCGTGGCCTGGAGCAACTGCCGTCCTACCTCGAGCGCCTGCGCGGCCCGCGCCACGACCTGCCGCTGGTGGTGCTGCCGCTGCTCAACCAGTTGCGCCTGTGCCGCGGCGCCGAGGCGCTGGCCCAGGACAGCCTGATGGGCGAGGCCGCGCAGCGCCTGGCTGGGGCCAGTGACCTGGCCAATCTCGACCTGTCGCTGGGCAGTTGGCGCGACCAGTTGCAGGCCGGTCAGGGGCGCGATGCCCTGCGCTCGGTGATCACCGCCCTGTGCGACGACCTGGTGCGCATCAAGGAGCGCCTCGATCCGTTCATGGCCGGTGGCCAAGCCCCGCGCGAGCCGCTGCAACGCTTGCTGGCGCCGCTGCGGCACGTGGCCGACACCCTGGCGGTGCTCGGCTTCCAGCAGCCACGACGCGTGATCATCGATCAGGTGCTGGCGTTGCAGGCGCTGGTCGAGGGTGAGAAGGCGGTCAGCGATGCGCTGCTGATGGATGTAGCCGGCGCCCTGCTGTACGTCGAGGCGACGCTCAACGGTATGGTCGGCGGCCTGGCCGAAGGGCTGGAAGGCGGCATGCCCGGCGCCGAGCTGGGCGAAATCCGCCAGCGGGTGTTCGAAGAATCGCTGTCGGTGCTGCAACAGGCCAAGGACCTGCTGAGCGACTGCCTGGAGTGCGACTGGTCGCGTCAGCGCCTGTTACCGTTGCCGGGCCTGTTGCAGCAAGTACGCGGCGCGCTGGCCATGCTCATGTTGGCGAACGCGTCCGAGTTGTTCGGCCTGTGCGCGGCCCATGTGCAGGACGCGCTGCTGCCGCTGGAACAGGTGCCGCCCGAGGCGCAGCTCACACCGCTGGCCGAGGCCCTGAGTGCGCTGGAGTGTTACCTGCAATGGCAAGTGGCGGACCCGCTGGCCGATGCCGGGCATTTTCTCGATCTGGCCGGCACCCGCCTGGCCTCGTTGGGGCTGCGCGGCAGCGGCGAGACCGAGGCGGGTGAACTGCCCGCCGCACAGGACGGCGTTGACGAGACCCTGCGCGAGGTGTTCCTCGAAGAAGCCGGCGAGCTGCTGCCGGAAATCGAGCGCCAGTGGTTGCGCTGGCGCGCCGACGATCACCCGCGCGAGGCGTTGATCGCCCTGCGCCGCGCCCTGCACACGCTCAAGGGCAGCGGGCGGATGGTCGAGGCGCGGGCCGTGGCCGAACTGGCCTGGGCGGCCGAACATTTGCTCAATCGCGCCCTCGAAGGGCGCGTCGCGCTGGGCGGCGAGGGCCTGGTGGCCTTGCAGCAAGCCTTCGTGCATCTACCCGACCTGCTCGCCGATTTCGCCGTCGGTCAGCCGCCACGCCTGGCGGAGCTTGAGCGGCTGGGCGATCACTTGCATGCCCTGGCGGTGCGCGACAAGCCGCCGCCCAGCACCGTCGAAGGGCTCGACCCGCAGTTGCTGGAGATCTTCCGCAACGAAGCCCAGGGCCACCTGGCCAGCCTCGACGCGTTTCTGCTTGCTGCCCAGGGTCAGGATGCAGCGGTCACCGACGCCCTGCAGCGTGCCCTGCACACGCTCAAGGGCAGCGCGGCCATGGCCGGGGTGATGCCTATCGCCGAGTTGGCCACTGCCTTCGACCGTCTGGCGCGCGAGTACAAAGTGCATCAATTGCCGGTGCAGGTAAGCGATCTGGACGCGCTGACTGCGGCTGGCATGCTGTTCCGGCAGGGCCTGGCGCAGCTCGACAGTGCGCCACTGGCGGCCATCCCCGGCGCCGCCGCCCTGATCGAACAGGTGGGCGAGGCGGTGGATGCGCGCCTGGCTGCATTGCAGCACGAGCCTGCGCACGCGCGCCGCGTACGCCGCGACCCGCAGATCATCGCCAGCTTCCTGGCCCAAGGCATGGACAGCCTGCTCGATGCCGAATCGCTGCTGTCGCGCTGGCAGGAGCACCCTCGCGAGGGCCAGGCGCTGGAGACCTTGCTGGACGAATTGACCACCCTGGGCCACGCCGCCCACTTGGCCGATTTCTGGCAGGTGGACGCGCTCTGCGAAGCCTTGCTCGACCTGTACGGGGCCGTGGAGGAGGGGCGTCTGGTGGCCGATGCGCGCTTTTTCGTCCAGGCGCGCCAGGCCCATGAACGGCTGCTCGACATGTTCGACGAGATCGCCGCCGGGCAGGACATCACGCCAGCCGACGACTGCCAGCACGCCTTGCGCGCGCTGCTCGACGGTGCGCTCGACCCGGCCGCCAGCGGTGTGGTCGGTGCCGACGGCGTGACGCCGCTGGCGGTAGCCGTGGACCTGCCGGAACCGGCGGTGGTGCAACTGTTCCTCGACGAAGCCAGCGACCTCCTCGACAGCGCCCAGCAGGCCCTGCAGCGCTGGCAGCAGGCGCCGGAGGGCGTCTCGGCGTTGTCGGCCCTGCAGCAGGACGTGCAGACCCTGCGCGGCGGCGCGCAACTGGCGGCGATCGGCCCGGTCGAAGTGCTGGCCCAGGAGCTGGCACGGGTCTACGAGGGCCTGGTCGACCGCCGCCTGCGCGCCGACAGCACGCTGGCCGAGTTGCTGCAGCGCAGCCATGCGGCGTTGGCGCAGATGCTCGACGACCTGCGCCAGGGCCAACTGCCCGCCTCGGCGGTGGCGCTGCTGGGAGAACTGCGCGAGTTTCGCCATGCCCCGCCGTCGCAGTTGCCCCTGGACGCGCCGGTCGATGACGAACAGGCACCGGCCGACAAGGAACTGCTGGAGGTTTTCCTCGAGGAAAGCTCCGACATCGTCGAGAGCGCCGCCGCCGCGTTGGCCCGTTGGCAGGCCGACCCGCGCAATCGCGCCGAAGCGGAGAACCTGCTGCGCGACCTGCACACCCTCAAGGGCGGCGCGCGCATGGTGCAGATCGCCGCCATCGGCGATCTGGCCCACGAGCTCGAGTTTCTCTACGAACTGCTCGCCGCCGGTCGCCTACCGCCGACCCCGGCCTTGTTCAGCCTGTTGCAGAACTGCCACGACCGTGTGGCGCAAATGATCGATGCCGTGCGCCTGGGCCAACCGCTGCATGCGGCGACCGCGCTGATCGACTACATCCGCAACTTCTCCAGCGCTGCCCTCACCGACAGCGCAGCGGGCCAGGCGACGGTTCAGGCCGAACCTGCCGAGGCGCCGGCACTGGCACCGGAGCGCACGCCTGCAGACCTGGTCAAGGTCGATGCCGAACTGCTCGACGACCTCGGCAACCTGGCCAGCGAGCACGCGATCATTCGCGGGCGCATCGAGCAGCAGGTCAACGATGCGCAGTTCGCCTTGAGCGAAATGGAAACCACGTTGGAGCGCATGCGCGACCAACTGCTGCGCCTGGACACCGAGACCCAGGGGCGTATGGCCGGTCGCTGGCAGGCCGAGGGCGATGTCTACGATGACTTCGACCCGCTGGAGATGGACCGTCACTCGCAGTTGCAGCAGTTGTCCCAGGCCCTGTTCGAATCGGCCTCCGACCTGCTCGACCTGAAGGAAACCCTGGCGCTCAAGACCCAGGAAGCGCAGGGCCTGTTGCAGCAGCAGGCGCGGATCAACAGCCAGTTGCAGGAGGGCCTGACCGCCACCCTGATGGTGCCCTTCGAGCGCCTGGTGCCGCGCTTGCAGCGCGTGGTGCGACAAGTGGCCAGCGAGCTGGGCAAGCAGGTGGAACTGGTGGTCGGCAATGCCGAGGGCGAGCTTGATCGCAGCGTGCTCGAACGCATGGTTGCGCCGCTGGAGCACATGCTGCGCAACGCCGTGGACCATGGCCTGGAGCCGCGCGAGGTGCGCCTGGCGGCCGGCAAGCCGGAGCAGGGCACCATTCACCTGGACCTGCTCCACGAGGGCGCCGACATCGTCATCGAGATGAGCGACGATGGCGCCGGTGTGCCGCTTGAGGCGGTGCGCAACAAGGCCATCAAGCGCGGCCTGCTGGCGCCACAGGCGCAGTTGAGCGATCACGAGATTTTGCAGTTCATCCTGCGCCCTGGCTTTTCCACCGCCGAGAAGATCACCCAGATTTCCGGTCGCGGCCTGGGCATGGACGTGGTGCATGAAGAGGTCAAGCAGCTCGGCGGCTCGATGAGCATCGAGTCCAGTGCCGGCAAGGGCGCGCGCTTCCAGATCCGTCTGCCGTTCACGGTGTCGCTGAATCGGGCGCTGATGGTGCACCTGGGCGAGGAGCAATACGCGATCCCGCTCAACACCATCGAAGGCATCGTCCGGGTGCCGCCCGCCGAGCTCGAAGCCTGTTACCAGCAGGACCCGCCGCGCTACCGCTACGGTGGGCAGGACTATGCCCTGCGCTATCTCGGTGAGCTGCTCCAGGCGGTCGCGCGTCCGCGACTGTTGGGGCAGCGCGTGCCGTTGCCGGTGCTGCTGGTGCATGCTCAGGAGCAGTCGTTCGCGATCCAGGCCGATGGCCTGTCACCCAGCCGCGAGATCGTGGTCAAGAGCCTGGGGCCGCAGTTCGCTGCGGTGCCGGGGCTGTCGGGCGCGACCTTGCTGGGCGATGGCCGGGTAGTGCTGATTCTCGACGTGCTCGGGCAACTGCGCGGCCAGCAACGCCGTCTGGCACGGCTGCCGTTGGGCGAGGGCGGACGACGCCCGCTGCTGGGCCCGGCGCCGCGACGTCAGTTGCTGGTGATGGTGGTGGACGACTCGGTGACCGTGCGCAAGGTCACCAGCCGCCTGCTCGAGCGGCACGGCATGAGCGTGCTGACCGCCAAGGACGGCGTCGATGCCATGGCGCTGCTGGAGCAGCACCGTCCCGACGTGCTGTTGCTGGACATCGAAATGCCGCGCATGGACGGTTTCGAGGTGGCGACGCGGATCCGCCGCGACAGCCGTCTGAGCGCGCTGCCGATCATCATGATCACCTCGCGCACCGGCCAGAAGCACCGTGAGCGGGCCATGGCCATTGGCGTCAACGAGTACCTCGGCAAGCCGTATCAGGAGTCGCTCCTGCTGCAAAGCATCGCCCACTGGAGCCAGCCCCATGCTTGAACATATCGCCGGCCAGCGCAGCAGCCTGACCGGGCTGCTGCTGCCTTTGGGCGACCGCACCCTGGTGCTGCCCAACGTCGCCGTTGCCGAACTGATCGGCGAGCGTGCCTGGGTGTGCGAGCGCTTCGCGTTGAACTGGCACATGGGCTGGCTCGACTGGCGCCAGCAGCGCCTGCCGCTGATCGGCTTCGAGGCCGCCTGCGGCGGGCAGACCCCGTGCGGCGAGCGGGCGCGCATCGTGGTGCTCAACGCCCTGGGCGATACCGGCCTGCGCTACCTGGCGCTGCTGCTGCAGGGTATTCCTCGCTCGTGCAAGCTCGACAGCCAGCTCAACTATGTGGACGTGCCCCTGGGGCCGTTCGAGCTGGCGGCGGTGCAGGTGGGCGAGCAAGTGGCCCACGTTCCCGACCTCGCGGCGCTGGAGCGTCTGGTGCGTGACGCCGATCTGCAACCTGGGGCGGGGTAGAGTTGTCGTTTTACCGGTCTGGTCGCGGGTTGCCCGCGATCTGGCGGCATGGTCTTCAGACCGGAACCCCGTCTTTTTCAAAAGGTCTCTGTCTGCATGTATTACGGTGAACGCTTCAATGCTTGGACTCACCTGTTCGGCGCCTTGCTGGCGGCGGTCGGTGCCATTTGGCTGGTGGTCATCGCGGGGTTGCAGGGCGACCCGTGGAAGATCGTCAGCTTTTCGATCTACGGTTTCACCCTGCTGTTGCTCTACAGCATCTCCACGCTCTACCACAGCACCCGTGGGCGGACGAAGGTGATCATGCGCAAGCTCGATCATCTGTCGATCTATTTGCTGATTGCCGGCAGCTACACGCCGTTCTGCCTGGTCAGCCTGCGCGGGCCGTGGGGCTGGAGCTTGTTCGGGGTGGTCTGGGGGCTGGCACTGATCGGCATGCTGCAGGAGATCAAGCCGCGTTCCGAGGCGCGCATCCTGTCGATCATCATCTACGCGGTCATGGGCTGGATCGTGCTGGTGGCGGTCGATCCCTTGCTGCGTCAGTTGGGTACCGCTGGCTTCACCTGGCTGGCGGCCGGCGGCGTGTTGTACACCGTCGGCATCATTTTCTTCGCCTTCGACAGCCGCTTCCGTCACTGGCACGGCATCTGGCACCTGTTCGTCATCGCCGGCAGCCTGATGCACTTCGTCGCGGTGTCGCTCTACGTGGCCTGAGCGGCTTTAGGCTCTGTCTGAAAAGCCCTGATACTTGGTGATCCTGCGTTGAAAACAGCCTCGGAATGCTCATTTACAACCAGTAAACTCCGCTTCCTCGGCTGTTTTCGCCTTGTCTCCCCGGCGTTTCAGAACTTTTCAGACAGAGCCTAGAAGTCGCCCCACAGCTGCTGTGCCACCGACAGCGCCACCACCGGCGCAGTTTCGGTGCGCAGCACGCGCGGGCCGAGGCGGGCAGCCTGGAAACCGGCGGCGTTGGCCTGCTCCACTTCCAGCTCGCTCAGGCCGCCCTCGGGACCGATCAAAAAGGCCAGGCGTGCGGGTTTGGCATGGCTGACCAGCGGCTCGGCCACCGGGTGCAGCACCAGCTTCAGGTCGGCGTCGGTCGCTTTCAGCCACTCGGCCAGGGTCACCGGTGCATGGATCGTCGGCAGGCTGGAGCGGCCACATTGCTCGCAGGCGCTGATCGCCACCTGCCGCCAGTGGGCCAGGCGCTTGTCGGCGCGCTCGTCCTTCAGGCGCACTTCGCAGCGTTCGCTGACGATCGGGGTGATGGCGTTGACGCCCAGCTCGGTAGCCTTCTGGATCGCCCAGTCCATGCGCTCGCCGCGCGACAGGCCTTGCCCCAGGTGGATGTGCAGCGGTGAGTCCGGCTGACCGGCCAGGGCCTGGTCGAGGCCGACCCGCACGGATTTCTTGCCCACTTCGAGCAACTGGCCGAGGTACTCCTGGCCGCTGCCGTCGAACAACTGCACGGCGTCACCCGTGCTCATGCGCAGCACGCGACCGATGTAATGGGCCTGGGCTTCGGGGAGTTCGTGCTCGCCGAGGCTCAGGGGGGCGTCGATGAAGAAGCGGGACAGTCTCATGGTTTGGCTCGAAAGGGGCGTGGGCATCATCCTCTGTCGGCGCGGCGAACTGCCATGCCGACAGGGTCTGGCGGTGGGCTCGAGGGGTTAGCCCGGATCGCGGAAGTCCGGGTGAAAATCAGCGGGCACGGCCACGCTGACCCGATCACGGGTAGCGATATCGATGCCTTCGCTGGCCACCTCGGCGAGGAAGTCGATCTGCTCCGGGGTGATCACGTACGGCGGCAGGAAGTACACCACACTGCCCAGCGGGCGCAGCAGGGCGCCACGGCTCAGGGCGTGCTCGAACACCTTCAGCCCGCGACGCTCCTGCCAGGGATAGGCGACCTTGCCGGCCTTGTCCTTGACCATCTCGATGGCCAGGGCCATGCCGGTTTGACGGACCTCGGCCACGTGCGGGTGATCGACCAGGTGCGCGGTGGCGCTGGCCATGCGCGCCGAAAGCGCTTTGTTGGCCTCGATCACTTGGTCCTGCTCGAAGATGTCCAGCGTGGCCAAGGCCGCCGCGCAGGCCAGCGGGTTGCCGGTGTAGCTGTGCGAGTGGAGGAAGGCGCGCAGGGTCGGGTAGTCGTCGTAGAACGCCTGGTACACGTCATCGGTGGTCAGGCAGGCGGCCAGCGGCAGGTAGCCGCCGGTCAGGGCCTTGGACAGGCAGAGGAAGTCCGGGCGGATGCCGGCCTGCTCGCAGGCGAACATCGTGCCGGTGCGGCCGAAGCCCACGGCGATTTCGTCGTGGATCAGGTGCACGCCGTAGCGATCGCACGCCTCGCGCAGCAGCTTCAGGTACACCGGATGGTACATGCGCATGCCGCCGGCGCCCTGGATCAGCGGCTCGACGATCACCGCGGCGACGCTGGCATGGTGCTCGGCCAGGGTCTGCTCCATCACCGCGAACAGGTTGCGCGAGTGCTCCTCCCAGCCCATGCCTTCCGGGCGCAGGTAGCAGTCCGGGCTGGGCACCTTGAGGGTGTCGAGCAGCAGCGCCTTGTAGGTTTCGGTGAACAGCGGCACATCGCCCACCGACATCGCGGCGATGGTCTCGCCGTGGTAGCTGTTGGTCAGGGTGACGAAGCGCTTCTTGTCCGGCTGGCCCTTGTTCTGCCAGTAGTGGAAGCTCATCTTCAGCGCCACTTCGATGCACGACGAGCCGTTGTCGGCGTAGAACACCCGGTCCAGACCAGCCGGGGTCATGGCCACCAGGCGTTCGGACAACTCGATCACCGGCTGGTGGCTGAAGCCTGCGAGGATCACGTGTTCGAGCTGGTCGACCTGGTCCTTGATGCGCTGGTTGATGCGCGGATTGGCGTGACCGAACACATTGACCCACCAGGAGCTGACCGCATCCAGGTAGCGCTTGCCTTCGAAGTCCTCCAGCCACACGCCTTCGCCGCGACGAATCGGTATCAGCGGCAGGTGCTCGTGGTCTTTCATCTGGGTGCAGGGGTGCCACAGGACCTTGAGGTCGCGCTGCATCCACTGTTGATTCAGGCCCATGGGCAAATCTCCTGGCGGGGGCATTTAGGCTCTGTCTGAACGGCATCGACTCGCCCATACGGCGTTGAAACGGGGCTCGCGTGCGCGTGTGCTCCCCGCTACAGATGCTTTCCAGACAGACCCTGGGACGGCGTAAGCCTAAGCAAAGGCACCTGTGGCGACAACCTTGGATTGCCTGGCGCCCTGGTCTGGCTCACGTCATAGCGCCGCGCTGGCGGCGCCGAGGGCTCCTGACGTATTCTTCACGCGCCTCCCGGGGAATCCCTCCCTACTTACATTTCGCTTCTGATCCGGAGTTCGCCGACATGGCTGCTGCTTGGGTGCGCCTGTGCGCATTGGTGTTGATAGGTGCATCCAGCGCGACTGCGCTGGCGAAGGACAAAACGCCCTCGGCCATCGTGGTCGGTGGCGGCATGGCGGGCCTGACGGCCGCCTACGAGCTGCAGGCCAAGGGCTGGCAGGTGACGTTGCTTGAGGCCAAGGACAGCATGGGCGGGCGCTCGGGGCTGGCGACCAGTGAATGGATCGGCAACGACAAGGCGCAGCCGGTGCTCAATCAGTACCTGCAACGCTTCAAGCTCGATACGCTGCCGGCGCCAGAGTTCGTGCGTACCCCCGGCTACCTGATCGACGGCGAGTATTTCAGCGCTGCCGACCTGGCCATCAAGCAGCCCGCCACGGCCGACGCGATCAAGCGCTACGAGAAGACCCTCGACGACCTCGCCCGCTCCATCGACGACCCGCTCAACCCTGCGGCCAGCAGCACGCTGTTCGCCCTCGACCAGATCAACGTGTCGGCCTGGCTCGACAAGCTGCAACTGCCCGCCACTGCGCGTCAGTTGATCAATCAGGAAATCCGCACCCGTTACGACGAGCCTTCGCGCCTGTCGCTGCTGTACTTCGCCCAGCAGGCGCGGGTGTACCGGGGTGTCGGTGATCGTGACCTGCGTGCGGCGCGCTTGCCCGGCGGCAGCCCGGTGCTGGCCCAGGCCTTCGTCAAGCAGCTCAAGACCCTCAAGACCCATTCGCCGGTCACTGCCATCGTCCAGGACAAGGACGGCGTGACGGTGAAGGTCGGTGCCGTCGGCTATCAGGCCGACTACCTGGTACTGGCCGTGCCGCTGCGGGCGCTGGCGAAGATCCAGATGACCCCAGGCCTGGACGCCCAGCACATGGCTGCGCTCAAGGGCACCAACTATGGCTGGCGCGACCAGTTGCTGCTCAAGTTCAAGAATCCGGTGTGGGAAAGCCGCGCGCGGATGTCGGGCGAGATCTTCAGCAACGCCGGTCTCGGCATGCTGTGGGTCGAGCCGGCGCTCAAGGGCGGGGCGAACCTGGTGATCAACCTGTCCGGCGATAACGCGCGCCTGCTGCAGGCCTTCGGCGACAAGCAGATGGTCGATCAGGTGCTGATCCGCCTGCACGCCTTCTATCCGGAGGCCCGTGGCGCGTTCACCGGCTATGAGGTCAAGCGCTACAGCGCCGACCCGGGCACCGGTGGCGCCTACCTGGCCTACGGCCCGGGACAGATCAGCAAGTACTGGCGTCTGTGGGAACGTCCAATGCAGCGGGTCACCTTTGCCGGTGAGCACACCGACGCGCTGTATCCGGGCACGTTGGAAGGCGCGCTGCGCAGCGGCCAGCGTGCGGCAGGTCAGGTCGAGGACCTGGCGGCGGGCAAGTCGTTCGACCCGGTGGCCAAGGCCGCGCCGGTCGCGGCTGCAGCCGGAGCAGCGGCCGCTGGCGCTGTGGCTGCGAAAGAAAAACCGGGCTTCTTCTCCGGGCTGTTCGGCGGTGGCGACAAGCCGGCTGCCAAGCCTGAACCGAGCGCCAAGCCTGCGCCAGAGGCTGCGCCGGCCAAGGAAAAGCCGGGCTTCTTCTCGCGCCTGTTCGGTGCTGACGAGACGCCTGCCGCGCAGCCGCAACCGGCCGTCAAGGCCGCTGAGCCGGCTGTGACGGCTCCTTCAGCACCGGCTGCCGAACCCGTTGCCCCGGCCGCTGCGGCTGCCGCGCCTGCGGTGAAGCCGGAGCCGGTCAAGGCAACCAGCAAACCCGCTGCCGCCAAGCCGGCACCGGCCAAGGCCGCCGTGAAGCACGCGCCGGCCCACAAGCCTGCCGCCAAGCAACCCAGCAAGGCCGAGGCGGCGAAGAAGAAGGCGCCGAGCAAAACCGAGCCGGTGAAGAAGCAGCCTGCTGCTAACACCGCTACCCAAGCCAACTGACGCCAACGTCGTCCAGGGGCTCCGACGAGACACGCTCGTCGGGGCTTCGGGGGGTGGACTGAATCGTTCGCGTTAATGTTTCCTTAATAGGCTGATTACAGAATAATCAATCGACTCTATCGATAATATGAAGCGGTTTTTTCTTCTTTATTTCGATACTTAGTGCGTTATCGTGTGCACAGCTCTCACGGGGATTCCGCCACCATGCAACTGCGCAATTCTGCTTCGCGCTACGGCGCCGTCAGCATCGTCCTTCACTGGGGTGTGGCGCTTGCCGTCTTCGGTCTGTTCGGCCTGGGTCTGTGGATGGTCGGGCTCGACTACTATGATCCATGGCGCAAGGCCGCACCTGACCTGCACAAGAGCATCGGCCTGGTGCTGCTGGCGGTGATGGTGCTGCGCGTGCTCTGGCGTCTGCTCAATCCGCCGCCACCGGCACCGGCCAACCACGGGCCATTCACCCGTGTGGCGGCCAAGTTGGGCCATCTGGCGCTGTATCTGGGTCTGTTCGCGGTGATGACCGCCGGCTACCTGATTTCCACTGCCGACGGTGTCGGCATCCCGGTCTTCGGTCTGTTCGACGTGCCGGCGCTGGTCAGTAATCTGCCCGATCAGGCAGACACCGCTGGCGTGATTCATCTGTACCTGGCCTGGGGGCTGGTGATTTTCGCCGGTCTGCATGGCCTGGCCGCCCTGAAGCACCATTTCATCGACCGTGACGCGACCCTCATTCGCATGCTGGGCCGCAAGGCTTGACCCTCAACCTCAATTGCAAAGGAAGGAAGTAAGGATGTTGAAGAAGACTTTTGCCGCCCTGGCGCTCGGTACCGCTCTGCTCTCTGCCGGCCAGGTCATGGCCGCCGAGTACAAGATCGACAAGGAAGGCCAGCATGCCTTCGTCGACTGGAAGATCAGCCACCTGGGCTACAGCTTCATCCACGGCACGTTCAAGGACTTCGACGGTGCCTTCAGCTGGGACAGCGCCAAGCCTGAAGCCAGCAAGATCAGCGTCGATGTGAAGACCGCCAGCCTGTGGTCCAACCACGCCGAGCGTGACAAGCACATTGCCAGCGCCGACTTCCTCGATGTGGCGAAGTATCCGGACGCCAAGTTCGTCTCCACCGCGGTGAAATCGACCGGTGACAAGACCGCCGATGTGACCGGTGATCTGACCCTGCACGGCGTGACCAAGCCGGTCACCTTCAAGGCCGTCTTCAATGGCGAAGGCAAGGATCCGTGGGGCGGCGAGCGTGCGGGCTTCAACGCCAAGACCACGCTGAACCTGAACGACTTCGGCATCAAAGGCCCAGGCCCGACGTCCCAGACGCTGGATCTGGACATCACGCTGGAAGGTGTGAAGCAGAAGTAAGTTTCTCCCGCCGAACGAGAGAGGGGCCGCAAATGCGGCCCCTCTTTTTTGCTGTCAGCCCTTGCGGGTCAGCAGTGCCGGACGCTCGCCCCGTGGGCGGCTCGGCACGTCTTCCAATTGCTCAGGCGTTGGGTAACGGTCGAGCTTGGATTCCTTGCGGATGATCACAGGCGCCGACTGCGATTCGCGCGGGTTGCGCACGGCCGGTTCCTGGCGCGCGCTGTCTTCACGACGACCACGTCCCGGATTACCGTCACGACGCGCGCCACCGTTGTTGTTGCGAGGACGCTTGTCGCCTGCGCCCTGACCGCCACCTTGACCACCTTGGCGCTGAGCACCGCCGCCGTTGTTGCTGCGCGGCTGGCCGGAGCCTGCCCGCTGCTGGCCTTGGCCTTGCGCCTGTCCACCGCCGCCGGGACGGCGATTGCGGCCCTGGCCCTTGCCGTTCTGGTACGGGCTGACGTAGTCGGCGCGGTTACCAAAGTTGTCTACGTCATCGTCCAGGAACTCTTCCGGGTCGCGGTCGGCAGGCGCCTTGGGCGCGCTGGTCTGGCCCTGGCCGGCCTGCTGTTGACGAGGCTTGCGATTGTCGCGCGGCTTGCGCGGCTCCTGCTTCCTGGCCTGCGACTTGTCGGCAGAGGCGTCTTTGTCGGCAGGCTTCTCGGCGGCCTGGGACTTGGCCCGACCTTTGTCCTTGCCTTTGTCCTTGCGCCCGCCACTGCCGTCCTTGCTGCCTTCGCCACGCGGCTGATTGCGACCGCCGCGACCGGCGTTCGGCTGGCGCTCGCGCACCTCGGGCTTCTCGGCTTCCACTTGCGAGGCATCGAAGCCCATCAGGTCGCCATCGGCGATCTTCTGCCGAGTGACGCGCTCGATGCTCTTGAGCAGCTTTTCCTCGTCCGGCGCGACCAGCGAGATCGCTTCACCGGAGCGGCCGGCGCGGCCGGTACGGCCAATACGGTGGACGTAGTCTTCCTCGACGTTGGGCAGCTCGAAGTTGACCACGTGCGGCAACTGATCGATGTCCAGGCCGCGGGCGGCGATGTCGGTGGCGACCAGTACACGTACGGTATTGGCCTTGAAGTCGGCCAGGGCCTTGGTGCGGGCGTTCTGGCTCTTGTTGCCGTGGATCGCGGCAGCGGTCAGGCCGTGCTTTTCCAGGTACTCGGCCAGACGGTTGGCGCCGTGCTTGGTACGGGTGAACACCAGCACCTGTTCCCAGGCACCGAGGGTGATCAAGTGCGCCAGCAGCGCGCGCTTGTGGCTGGCGGCCAGGCGATAGACGCGTTGCTCGATGCGCTCGACGGTGGTGTTCGGCGGCGTGACCTCGATGCGCTCGGGGTTGTGCAGCAGCTTGTCGGCCAGGTCGGTGATGTCTTTGGAGAAGGTGGCCGAGAACAGCAGGTTCTGGCGCTTGGCCGGCAGGCGGGCCAGCACCTTCTTGACGTCGTGGATGAAGCCCATGTCGAGCATGCGGTCAGCTTCATCGAGCACCAGGATTTCGACCTTCGACAGGTCGACGCTGCCTTGGCCGGCCAGGTCGAGCAGGCGGCCCGGGCAGGCGACCAGGACATCGACGCCCTTGGCCATGGCCTGGACCTGCGGGTTCATGCCGACGCCGCCAAAGATGCAGGCGCTGACGAAATGCAGGTCGCGAGCGTAGAGCTTGAAACTGTCGTGGACTTGCGCCGCCAGTTCGCGGGTCGGGGTCAGGACCAGCACGCGCGGTTGGCGTGGGCCGTGACGCTGGGATTTGTCGGGATGGCCATCCGGGAACAGACGCTCGAGGATCGGCAGGGCGAAGCCACCGGTTTTACCAGTACCTGTCTGCGCGGCGACCATCAGGTCGCGACCTTGCAACACGGCGGGAATGGCCCGCTGTTGCACCGGGGTGGGCTGGGTGTAGCCCGCAGCCTCGATAGCGCGGACAAGTGCCTCGGAGAGACCGAGGGAAGCAAAGGACATGGGCAATCCTGTTCTCGTGTGGGCTGGGCCCTGTGGGATGTTCTGCCTGGCGCGACGGGCATCGGTGAGATGCGATCGCGTCCGGTCCAGCTGGGCTTACACTGCGCATCCGGGAGGCGGCGGGCGGGCACCTGAGGTGCGTCGCTGCTGGTCGAGATGCCTGTTGCGAGGCCGAGCGTCCGGGCGTGAGCCGGGCGGGAAGGCCCGAGTATAACAGAGCTAGCGCGGCGTGCTGCGATCGTGCTGCTCAACGGTGTCGAGAAAATCCTCGGCGGCCTGGGTGTAGCGGGCGGCAAGGGCGGCATACGCCGGTTCCTGCTTGAACCGCTGCAGCTCTTCGCTGAAGGCCCTGGCCAACGCTTCGCGGCCCGGTTTGCGGGCCAATCCGAGGAATTGCGGCTGGCGTTCGATCACCAGCGGCAGCTCCCGGACACTGTCCTGCAGGCCCAGTTGCTGACGCAGATAGCGGCCGGCACGACGATCGGTAATTAGCAGATCGATACGCCCGAGCATCAGTTTGCCGAAGTTGGCTTCATGGGTGGGGGCGTCTTCGCGGTGCAGCCGCGTGCTGTCATCGAGCGCATTGCCATAGGTGTAGCCAGGTGAGGTGCCGATCCTGAGGCCTGCCAGGTCGTCCAGGCGCTGTACGGGATGCGGCCGGGCGTTGGCTTGGTAGAGCACGAACTCGACCGTCGACAGCGGCTCTGACGCGTAGATCAGATAGGATTCACGCTCGCCGACGTGAAAGGTGTCCATGATGCCGTCGGCCAGGCCCTGCTCGACCATCGCCAGGCAGCGCTTCCAGGGCAGGAATTGCCAATCGACTTCGACACCCAGGCGTTTGAACACTTCGCTGACCACTTCGTGATCGATCCCGGCGGGTCGCCCGTACTGCCGATAGATGTACGGCGCCCAGTCGTCGCTGACCAGGCGCAACCGTTCGGCCTGGGCCAACGGGCTCAGGCAGGCGAGCAGCAGTAAGCAGACCAGACGGTTGAAAGCGGACATCAGGCGAGGGTAAGGCGTTTGTGCGGCGAACGCCAGTGACACGCGTTCGCAGATTCAGTGAGCGACGCGGGCCGCTCCTGAAGGTCGCTGAAGCCCTGGGGGAGCGGCCTCGCAGCGACCGATCAGCGTGGCAGCTTGAGGTTTTGCCACACCGCCAGGCTTGGCTCGGCCTGGTTCAGGGTATAGAAGTGCAGCCCCGGTGCGCCGCCTTGCAGCAGCTCGTCGCACAGGGCGGTGATCACCTCTTCGCCGAAGGCCTGGATGCTGGCGCTGTCGTCGGCGTAGGCTTCCAACTGCTTGCGAATCCAGCGCGGGATCTCGGCGCCGCAGGCGTCGGAGAAGCGCGCCAGCTTGCTGTAGTTGGTGATCGGCATGATGCCCGGCACGATCGGGATGTCCACTCCCAACTTCTGGGCGCGCTCGACGAAATAGAAATAGCTGTCGGCGTTGAAGAAGTACTGGGTGATGGCGCTGTCGGCGCCGGCCTTGACCTTGCGCACGAAGTTGGCCAGATCGTCCTCGAAGTTGCGCGCCTGCGGGTGCATCTCGGGGTAGGCAGCCACTTCCAGGTGGAAGTGATCACCGGTCTCTTGACGGATGAACTCGACCAGGTCGCTGGCGTGGCGCAGTTCGCCGCTGGCCATGCCCATGCCGGACGGCAGGTCGCCGCGCAGGGCGACGATGCGCTTGATCCCGGCCGCCTTGTACTCGGCAATCAGGGCGCGCAGCTCGGCCTTGGTGTCGCCGACGCACGACAGGTGCGGGGCGGCGGGAATCTTCACTTCGCTTTCCAGTTGCAGCACGGTATTGAGCGTGCGGTCGCGGGTCGAGCCGCCGGCGCCGTAGGTGCAGGAAAAGAAGTCGGGGTTGTAGGTCGCCAATTGACGGGCGACGGCCATGAGCTTTTCATGGCCGGCGTCGGTCTTGGTCGGGAAGAACTCGAAGCTGTAACGGCGTTCTTGTGACATCTCTGGTTCCTCAGCTTCAAGCGTCGAGCTTCAAGCTGCAAGTAGACGCCAGTTCGGTGATGGCCGACCTGGCGTAGCATGATCAAGATCCAAGCACAGCAGCTTCACGCGGCAACCACGCGCGCCGCCCTTGCTTGCCGCTTGAAGCTCAAGGCTTGCCGCTTAGTAGCGGTAAGCGTCCGGCTTGAACGGACCTTCGACGGTCACGCCGATGTACTCGGCCTGCTGCGGCGTCAGTTGGGTGACCACGCCGCCGAAGCCGCGGACCATCTCCAGGGCCACTTCTTCGTCGAGCTTCTTGGGCAGCACTTCGACGGTCAGGCGCTGGGCCTTCTTCTCGGCGCTCAGGTCGGCGAACTTCTGCTCGAACAGGAAGATCTGCGCCAGCACCTGGTTGGCGAACGAGCCGTCCATGATCCGGCTCGGGTGGCCGGTGGCGTTGCCCAGGTTCACCAGACGGCCTTCGGCCAGCAGGATCAGGTAGTCGTCGTTCTGCGGATCGAAGGTGCCGGCGCCGGTGCGGTGGATCTTGTGCACCTGAGGCTTGACCTCTTCCCATGCCCAGTTCTTGCGCATGAAGGCGGTGTCGATCTCGTTGTCGAAGTGACCGATGTTGCAGACCACGGCGCGCTTCTTCAGGGCCTTGAGCATGTTGGCGTCGCACACATTGACGTTACCGGTGGTGGTGACGATCAGGTCGATGCGGCCCAGCAGGTCTTTGTTGATACCGGCTTCGGTGCCGGTGTTGATGCCGTCTTTGAACGGCGAGACCACTTCGAAGCCGTCCATGCACGCCTGCATGGCGCAGATCGGGTCGACTTCGGTGACCTTGACGATCATGCCTTCCTGACGCAGCGACTGGGCCGAGCCCTTGCCCACATCACCGTAGCCGATCACCAGGGCCTGCTTGCCCGACAGCAGGTGGTCGGTGCCGCGCTTGATGGCGTCGTTCAGGCTGTGACGGCAGCCGTACTTGTTGTCGTTCTTGCTCTTGGTGACCGAGTCGTTGACGTTGATCGCCGGGACTTTCAGCTCGCCCTTGGCCAGCATGTCCAGCAGGCGGTGCACGCCGGTGGTGGTCTCTTCGGTGACGCCGTGGATCTTGGCCAGCATGGCCGGGTATTTCTTGTGCAGGATTTCGGTCAGGTCACCGCCGTCGTCCAGCACCATGTTGGCGTCCCATGGCTGACCGTCCTTGAGGATGGTCTGCTCGATGCACCACTCGTATTCCTGCTCGGTCTCGCCTTTCCAGGCGAACACCGGGATGCCCGCAGCGGCGATGGCGGCAGCGGCCTGGTCCTGGGTGGAGAAGATGTTGCAGGACGACCAGCGCACTTCGGCGCCCAGCGCGACCAGGGTCTCGATGAGCACGGCGGTCTGGATGGTCATGTGGATGCAGCCGAGGATGCGTGCGCCCTTGAGCGGTTGCTCAGCCTGGTATTTGCGGCGCAGGCCCATCAGCGCCGGCATTTCCGACTCGGCGATGATGACTTCCTTGCGGCCCCAGTCGGCCAGGGAAATGTCGGCGACCTTGAAATCGGAAAAACCAGCAGGCGTGTTTACAGCGCTCATGAAGAGCCTCCATTCGTAGTGTGCGAATGGGCGCCGTTGTGCGTTGAGCGTCCGCTGGAGCGGACAACGCCCCGTCCGAGCCTGACAGGAAGACCTGCTGCAGCGCCCCTCGGACGGGTGGCGGGATGACCACCGCAGCGGGTGGCCATTTGGAAACGGGCAGATTATAGCCGCGCCGATGTGACACACCCAAGACTTTCCGTCGATTAATCGAGACGATAGTCGATGCCCGGTGGAGGCCGGTGGGCCGCTCTGCCATCATGGTCGTCCGTCAGTCAGGCATCCGAGGAGTCGCCATGAATTTCCACACGCGCAAGTGGGTGAAGCCCGAAGACCTCAACCCCAACGGCACCCTGTTCGGTGGCAGCCTGCTGCGCTGGATCGACGAGGAAGCCGCGATCTACGCCATCGTGCAACTGGGCAACCAGCGCGTGGTGACCAAGTACATCTCCGAGATCAACTTCGTCAGCGCCTCGCGCCAAGGCGAGATCATCGAGCTGGGCATCACCGCCACCGAGTTCGGCCGCACCTCCATCACCCTCAAGTGCGAAGTGCGCAACAAGATCACCCGCAAGAGCATTCTCACCGTGGACCGCATGGTCTTCGTCAATCTGGGCGAAGATGGCCTGCCGGCGCCCCATGGGCAGACCCGCATCAAGTACATCGGCGACCAGTTCCCGGACGCGGACGAACAATAACGCGCAGTGCGCGCTTCGCGCGGTGGCCGGCGAAGCGCGCTGAGCCGTGGTCAGGGCTGGGCGCTGACCCGGCGGACCACTTTGCCGACGGTCAAGCCCTGCACCAGGATCGACGACAGCACCACGATGTAGGTGATCGACAGCAGCAGGTCGCGTTCGTCGCCCATCGGCAGCGAGAGCGCCAGGGCCACCGAGACACCGCCGCGCAGACCGCCCCAGGTGAGCACGCGCACGGTGCCGCGCGGCACTTCGCGCCAGCGGCGCAGCAGCAGGATGGCCGGCGCCACGGTCAGCAGGCGCGAAGCCAGCACCGCCACCGCCAGCACGCCACCGGCGGCCAGGTGCATCCAGTTGAACGGCAGCAGCAACAGCTCCAGGCCGATCAGGGCGAACAGCAGGGCGTTGAGCATGTCGTCGATCAGTTCCCAGAAACCGTCCATGTAGCGGCGGGTCATGTCGTTCATCGCCAGGTTGCGCCCCAGGTTGCCGATGATCAGACCGGCCACCACCATCGCGATCGGTGCCGATACATGCAGCTCGTAGCACATGGCCGAGCCGCCGATCACCAGCGCCAGGGTCAGCATGACCTCCACCTGGTACTGCTCGATGCCCTTGATCATGCGGTAGGTGGCGTAGCCGATGAGGCCACCGAACACCACGCCGCCAATGGCTTCGCGGGCGAACAGCAAGGCGGTGTCGGCCACGCTCGGGGTCTCGCCCAGCTGGATGATGCCCAGCAGCACGGTGAACACCACCACCGCCGTGCCGTCGTTGAACAGCGATTCACCGACGATGGTGGTCTTCAGGGGTTTGGATGCGTTGGCCGTGCGCAGTGCGCCGAGCACGGCGATGGGGTCGGTCGGCGAGATCAGCGCGCCGAACAGCAGGCAATAGATCAGCGGGACGTCCCAGCCGAACATCGCGAACACCCAGTGCGCCAGGTAGCCGATCACGAAGGTGGCGATCAGCACGCCGATGGTCGCCAGCAGGCCGATCGGCCAGCGGTAGCTGCGCAGGTCGCCCAGATTCACGTGCAGGGCGCCGGCGAACAGCAGGAACGACAGCATCCAGTGCATCAGCAGGTCGTTGAAGTCGATCTGGTTCATCAGGCTCTCGACGCGCTCCTCCAGACCCGGAAAGCCGATCAGGCTCAGGCCTTGCAGAATCAGCGAGAACAGCAAGGCCGTGACCATCACGCCGATGGCGGGCGGCAGGCCGATGAACCGGTAGTTGACGTAAGTGAGGAGGGTGGTGAGGCAGATGAACGCGGCGACTAATTCAAGCATCCTGAATCCTGTGACAGTGGCTTCCAAATCGTACCCGAAGGGTCCGTGCAGTTCTTTGATGACCTGATGCGCGTATCGGGACACACCTTATGACCAGAATTCTCAGCTTCGTTCCTGGGTAGAACGCTTCGTCCGACTCGCAGGGATGGGCAATGCCTGGCCGCAGAACCTTTCCCGGACGGCGTGATCCCAGTTGGCAAGCGGTGTCCGGCGCCCAGGCGGGCGATCGCGCTGCGACTGTCCCGAACCGAGGAGCCTGAACATGACCGTAGCCCTGTGGTGCATCCTTATCGCGCTGTTCCTGCCGCCGCTGTGCGCGTTGATCGCCAAGGTGGCCAGCGGCCGCTTCGGCATGCGCGACAACCGCGACCCGCGTGCCTTCCTCGATACCCTCTCCGGGCTGCCGCGCAGGGCGCATGCCGCCCAGCAGAACGGCTACGAAGCCTTCCCCGCCTTCGCGGCGGCAGTGCTGGTGGCCGATGTCGTCGGCAACGCCGAGCAGGTGACCCAGGACGTGCTGGCCGTGATGTACATCACCAGCCGGTTGCTCTACATCATCTGCTACCTGGCCGATTGGGCGGCGTTGCGCTCGCTGGTGTGGTTCGCCGGGCTGGCGTTGATCGTGTCGTTCTTCGTGGTGTCGGTCTGAGCCTATTCCGGGCTTTCGGCTCGAGCGCGTCAGGGCCGCCAAGCGGCCCTGAGGTGATCGCCTCAGTCAGGGCACCTTCGGCACATCCGGCAATGCTGCGCCCTTGGGCCAGAGCATCCAGATCTGCCCCTGCTGCTTCATGTTGCCCGCCAGTTCGCCCGCTTCAGGGCCGGTGCCCCAGAACAGGTCGGCGCGGACTTCACCGGTAATCGCGCCACCGGTGTCCTGGGCGCCCACCGGGCGTACCACGGGCGCGCCGTCTGGGCGGGTCGTGGAGAGCCACAGCAGGCTGCCCAGGGGAATCACCTTGCGGTCGATGGCCACGCTGTAACCGGCCGTCAGCGGGACGTTCAGTGAACCGCGCGGACCTTCGTTGCTGTCGGGGCCGGTGGCGAAGAACACATAACTGGGGTTGCTCGCCAGCAGTTCCGGTACGCGTTGCGGATTGGCCTGGGCCCAGGCGTGGATGCTGCCCATGGTCACGTCTTCTTTCTTCAATTGCCCCTGTTCCACCAGCCAGCGCCCGATGGGCCGGTAGGGATGGCCATTCTGATCGGCGTAGCCCAGGCGCAGTTGCCGGCCATCTTCCAGTTGTACCCGGCCCGAGCCCTGGATCTGCAGGAACTGCAGGTCCATCGGGTCGGTCAGCCAGGCCAGCACCGGCGCCTTGGCGCCGTCGCGATAGATCGCCTCGGCGGTGTCGTAGGGCTTGAGTACGCGTCCCTCGACCCGGCCGCGCAGGCGCTTGCCCTTGAGTTCCGGATACACGCTGGCCAGGTCGACGACGATCATGTCGTCCGGCGGGCCGTAGACCGGCACGTTGGCCGTGGCCGAGCGCGTGAGGCTGCCTGGATAGACCGGCTCGTAGTAACCGGTGATCAGGCCGTTGGCATCGTTCTGCGCCGAGCGCAGGCCATAGACCTGCAGGTTTTGCTGGAGGAAGCCGCGCACCTGGGCCGGGTCTGCCGGGACTGAGGCCGCCGCGCCGCAGGTGGCGGCCCATACGGGATCGCGGGTGAGTTTCTGGCAGCCATTGCGCCAGGCCTGGAAACCGGCCAGCAGGTCGGCGTCGCTGACGGCCGGCAGGTCCTTGAACTCGACGCTGCTGTAGGTGGCGATGGCGTGGGGCTCGGGTTTGGCTTTTTCACTGTCGCCGCCGTTGCAGCCGGCCAACAGGGCCAGGGCCGGAAGCGCCCAGGCGAGTGGACGCAGAACAGTTTTCATAAGTGCGGTCCTGTGTGGGGCGAAGATGAATATTCGCCCTTGTCTTTTGTGTGGCTATTGGTCTTTGTCCGATGGGCGGCGATACTGCATGCCCGATTCCGTTGGCCGTAGAGACCGTGATGTACAAGCGATTGACCGTAGTGCTGCTCGCCACCCTGGCCCTGTGCGCCTGCGAGCGTGTCGACCCGAACTCGCCGCTGGGCCAGCGCAAGGCGATCTTCAAGGACATGCTCAAGACCAGCGAAGACCTGGGCGGCATGCTGCGCGGACGCCTGCCGTTCGATGCGGCGAAGTTCGAGGCCGGCGCCGCGCGTCTCGATACCTTGGCCCATGCGCCCTGGCAGCACTTTCCGGCAGTGCGCGACGATGGCGACAGCAGTGCCCGGCCCGAGGTGTGGCAGCGTCAGGCACGCTTCGAGGCGCTGGCCCGCCAGCTTGAGGGCGTGACCGGCGAGCTGGTCGCCGCCAGCTCCGGCCAGCCGCTGAACGCCGAGGCACTGAAAGCGCCGATGGACCGCGTCGAGGCAGCGTGCAAGGCCTGCCATACGGAGTTCCGCAACCACTGATCGGCAGCGCGCGCGGCGAGCCCGGCGCGCCACTCGGTCATCAGCGCTCGAGTTCGTCCACCGCTTCCTGCAGTTCCTTCTTCGATTCGGCGAGCTTTTCCTTGCGCTTGTTGATCTTCTCCGGGTCGCCCTTCTTCATGGCCTTGTCCAGGTCCTTGGTGCGCTGGCTGACCTCGTGGCGAGCGTCGAGCACCTTCTGCTCACGCTCCTTGCGCAAGCTGCTGTCGGTGCAGTTGGCAGTGACTTCGCTCAGTGCTTTCTCCAGGCCGGCGGCCTGGTCACTGTTGTTGTGCGCGCGGGCTTCGTTGAGTTGCTGCTCGATGGCGCTGCGTTTGGCGGCGCAGCCGGTCAGGCCGGCATCGGGTTGAGCCGCCTGCAGCGGGCCGGCGGCCAGGCCGACGACTGCCAGCAGGGCGAGCGTGGAAACTGATTTCATGAACGAGGGCCTCTTTACAGGGCGGGACGACAAAGACGAAATCCTGCCCGGATTTTGCCCATTTGGAAACCGTGGTGACCTGATTGACCTCAAGACGGAGAAAGTCCCTACGGTTTTGTGCGATCAAGTATGAAAAAGCCCCTGCCAATCGCTCGGCAGGGGCTTGCGGGTTCGACGCCAGATGGCCTTACAGGCCGGCCGCGTCGCGCAGGGCGGCAGCGCGGTCGGTGCGTTCCCAGGTGAAGGTGGTGAAGGTGTCGTCGCCGACGGTCTTTTGCTGCGGCTCACGGCCGAAGTGACCGTAGGCGGCGGTTTCCTGGTACATCGGGTGGAGCAGGTCGAGCATCTTGGTGATGGCGTACGGACGCAGGTCGAAGCACTCGCGCACCAGTTGCACGATCTTCTCGTCGGAGACCTTGCCGGTGCCGAAGGTGTTGATCGAAATGGAGGTCGGCTGGGCCACGCCGATGGCGTAGGACACCTGGATCTCGCAACGCTCGGCCAGGCCCGCGGCGACGATGTTCTTGGCCACGTAGCGGCCGGCGTAGGCGGCGGAGCGGTCGACCTTGGACGGGTCCTTGCCGGAGAACGCCCCACCGCCGTGGCGGGCCATGCCGCCGTAGGAGTCGACGATGATCTTGCGGCCGGTCAGGCCGCAGTCGCCCACCGGGCCACCGATGATGAAGTTGCCGGTCGGGTTGATGTGGAACTGGGTGCCTTTGTGCAGCAGTTCGGCCGGCAGGGTGTGCTTGACGATCAGCTCCATCACCGCTTCCTGCAGGTCTTTCTGCGACACCTCGGGGTTGTGCTGGGTCGACAGCACCACCGCGTCGATGCCCACTACCTTGCCGTTTTCGTAGCGGCAGGTGACCTGCGATTTGGCGTCCGGGCGCAGCCACGGCAGCAGCTTGGACTTGCGCGCTTCGGCCTGGCGCTCGACCAGACGGTGCGAGAAGCAGATGGGCGCCGGCATCAGCACGTCGGTTTCGTTGCTGGCGTAGCCGAACATCAGGCCTTGGTCGCCAGCGCCCTGGTCTTCCGGCTTGGAGCGGTCGACGCCCTGGGCGATGTCCACCGACTGCTTGCCGATGATGTTCATCACCGCGCAGGTGGCGCCGTCGAAGCCGACGTCGGAGCTGTTGTAGCCGATGTCGATGATGACCTTGCGCACCAGCTCTTCCAGGTCGACCCAGGCCGAGGTGGTGACTTCGCCGGCGATGATCGCCACGCCGGTCTTGACCAGGGTTTCACAGGCCACGCGGGCGTACTTGTCCTGGGCGATGATCGCGTCCAGGACGGCATCGGAAATCTGGTCGGCGATCTTGTCCGGATGCCCTTCGGACACGGACTCGGAGGTGAAAAGGGAGTATTCGCTCATCTCGAAGGGTTCCTAAAATGTACCGATGTGTGTGTTGCCAGCGGCCCGCTGGAAATGCCGGACCTGGATCTGGAAACCGTTACGCAAGCCCACATAGAGGCTGTCGCCGGGGGTGAGCCCGGCCAAGGTGGCCCAACGGGCCAGATCGTCCTGCTCGAAGCCCAGCCACAGGTCGCCGCAGGCTTCGCGGGCCCACGCCTGATCGTGACTGCACAGGTCGGTGACTAGCAGGCTGCCGCCGGGCTTCACCCGTGCGGCCAACTGGCGCAGCGCCTGGGACGGGTCGGGGAAATGGTGCAGCACCATGTTCAGCACCACGCAGTCGGCCTGCACGTCCGCGGCGCCGAGGGCGTCGGCCAGGTGCAGGGTGACGTTGTCCAGCGCCTCGCGCTCGCACACCTGGCGGGCCAGCTCGAGCATGGTCGGGCTGTTGTCCAGTGCCGTGACGTGGGCGAAGCGCCGGGCCAGGTCGGGCAGGAAACCGCCGTCGCCGGGGCCGACCTCCAAGGCGCTGGTGTGGGCGCCGAAGTGCAGCTTGTCGAGCAGGGCCAGCAGGCTTTCCCGGTACTGCGGCAAGCCGGCGATCAGGTCCTGCTGGGCGCGGAATTTCTCTTCGACGCGCAGGAAAAAGTCTTGGCTGGTGGCCGCGCGCCGCTGTTGCACCTGGGCGATGCGGGCCTGCACCTCCTGGGCCAACGCTAGGCCATCGACTTCTTCGAGCAGCGCCGAATGCAGGCGCCCGCCCAGGCGCTGGCTGTCCGGCAGGGCGCGGCGATAGAAAATGGCATTGCCCTCACGGCGGGTGGCCACCAGGTCGGCCTGGGCCAGCACCTTGAGGTGATGGCTCATGCCCGACTGGCCGATGTCGAAGATCTGCGCCAGCTCCAGCACGCCGAAGGAGTCGCTGGCCAGCGCGCGCAGCACGTTCAGGCGCAGCGGATCGCCGCCGGCCTTGCACAGGGCGGTCAGCTCGTCGCTGCGGTGAGAGGTGATGGGCGCTTGAAGATTCATGGAGCGGGAGTCTAGACAGCCAACCGTGCCCCCGCAAGGCCAATATCAAAAAGTTTTGATATTGGGCGGCCGTTCGCCGCCAGCGGCAAGCCTCGAGCTTCAGGCGGCACGTCCGAAGCGGTCCGTAAGGGGGGAACCGGCGTCTTGCAGCTTCAAGCTTGCCGCTTGAAGCTCGAAATGTTTGCCCCTGGCCGCACAGTGGGGGAAAATGGTCGTCTTTTTCCCGTTTCACCACTTCTTCAAGCCTCAGGAGACCTGCGATGCCCAGCCGTCGTGATCGTGCCAACGCCATTCGTGCCCTCAGCATGGATGCCGTGCAAAAGGCCAACAGCGGCCACCCCGGTGCCCCCATGGGCATGGCGGATATCGCCGAAGTGCTTTGGCGCGACTACCTCAAGCACAACCCGAGCAACCCCAGCTTCGCCGACCGCGACCGCTTCGTGCTGTCCAACGGCCATGGCTCGATGCTGATCTATTCGCTGCTGCACCTGAGCGGCTACGACCTGTCCATCGACGACCTCAAGGGCTTCCGCCAACTGCACAGCCGTACCCCAGGTCACCCGGAATATGGCTACACCCCAGGCGTGGAGACCACCACCGGTCCGCTCGGCCAGGGCATCGCCAACGCCGTGGGCTTCGCCCTGGCAGAGAAGATCATGGCGGCGCAGTTCAACCGTGAAGGCCACGACATCGTCGACCACCACACCTATGTGTTCATGGGCGATGGCTGCATGATGGAAGGCATTTCCCACGAAGTCGCCTCCCTGGCCGGCACCCTGGGCCTGAACAAGCTGATCGCCTTCTACGACGACAACGGCATTTCCATCGACGGCGAAGTGCACGGCTGGTTCACCGACAACACCCCGGCGCGTTTCGAAGCCTACAACTGGCAGGTGATTCGCAACGTCAACGGCCACGATGCCGAAGAGATCAAGACCGCCATCGAGACGGCGCGCAAGAGCGACCGTCCGACGCTGATCTGCTGCAAGACCATCATCGGCTTCGGTTCGCCGAACAAGCAGGGCAAGGAAGACTGCCACGGCGCCCCGCTGGGCAACGACGAAATCGCCCTGGCGCGCAAGGAACTGAACTGGAACTACGGTCCGTTCGAGATTCCGGCCGACATCTACGCCGAGTGGAATGCCAAGGACGCCGGTGCCAAGGCCGAAGCCGAGTGGAACCAGCGCTTCGAGGCCTACGCCAAGGCCTTCCCGGAACTGGCCGCCGAGTTCAAGCGCCGCAGCGCCGGTGAGTTGCCTGCCGACTTCAGCCAGAAGGCTCAGCAGTACATCGAGGAAGTGGCCGCCAAGGGTGAGACCATCGCCAGCCGCAAGGCCAGCCAGAACACCCTGAACGCCTTCGGTCCGCTGCTGCCTGAACTGCTCGGCGGTTCGGCCGACCTGGCCGGCTCCAACCTCACCCTGTGGAAGGGCTGCAAGGGCGTCGATGCCGTCGATGCCAGCGGCAACTACGTGTTCTACGGCGTGCGCGAGTTCGGCATGACTGCCATCATGAACGGCCTGGCCCTGCACGGCGGCCTGGTGCCCTACGGCGCCACCTTCCTGATGTTCATGGAGTACGCCCGCAACGCGGTGCGCATGTCGGCGCTGATGAAGCAGCGTGTGGTGCATGTGTACACCCACGACTCCATCGGCCTGGGCGAAGACGGCCCGACCCACCAGCCGGTCGAGCAACTGACCAGCCTGCGCAGCACGCCGAACCTGGACACCTGGCGTCCGGGCGATGCGGTCGAGTCGGCCGTGGCCTGGAAAGCCGCGCTGGAGCGCAAAGACGGTCCGTCCGCGCTGATCTTCTCCCGGCAGAACCTGCAGCATCAGCCGCGCAGCGCCCAGCAGATCGCTGACATCGCGCGTGGCGGCTACGTGCTCAAGGACTGCGCCGGCGAGCCGGAACTGATCCTCATCGCCACCGGCTCGGAAGTGGGTCTGGCCGTTCAGGCCTTCGACGCGCTCAGCGAGCAGGGCCGCAAGGTCCGCGTGGTATCGATGCCGAGCACCAGCGTGTTCGACGCCCAGGACGCCGCCTACAAGCAATCGGTACTGCCGCTGGAAGTCGGTGCGCGCATCGCCATCGAAGCGGCCCATGCCGACTTCTGGTACAAGTACGTCGGCCTCGAAGGCCGCGTCATCGGCATGACCACCTACGGCGAGTCGGCCCCGGCCTCCGCGCTGTTCGAGGAGTTCGGCTTCACCCTGGAGAACATCCTGGGCACCGCCGAAGAGCTGCTGGAAGACTGATTCATGCCGGGCGAGGCGAGGGCGATGCCCTCGTCTCGCGACACAAGGCCGCTTCCACAAGGCACTGCTTGCACCGTGCCCTGTGGAAGCGGCCTTGTGCCGCGCTGGGCTGCATGGCGGCCCCGATGGCCATCCTGCATTAGCGAGTCGCGAATGACCCACGATCGTCCCTACAAAGTTGCACTCAACGGTTACGGCCGCATCGGCCGTTGTGTCCTGCGCGCGCTGTTCGAGCGAGGGGCGAAGGCCGGCTTCGAGATCGTCGCGCTGAACGACCTGGCCGATCAGGCCAGTCTGGAATACCTGACCCGCTTCGACTCCACCCATGGCCGCTTCCCCGGCGAGGTGAAGGTCGATGGCGATTGTCTGCACATCAACGGCGACTGCGTGAAAGTCATGCGCAGTGCCACTCCCGAAGGCATCGACTGGGCGGCACTGGACGTGGACCTGGTGCTCGAATGCTCTGGCGCTTACCACAGCCGAGTCGACGGCCAGCGTTTTCTCCAGGCCGGAGCGCCGCGCGTGCTGTTCTCCCAGCCCATGGCCAGCGAGGCGGATGTCGATGCCACCGTGGTCTACGGCATCAATCAGCACTGCCTGACCGGGCACGAACGCCTGGTCTCCAACGCCTCCTGCACCACCAACTGCGGCGTGCCGCTGCTGCGCGTGCTGGATCAGGCCTTCGGCATCGACTACGTGCAGATCACCACCATCCACTCGGCGATGAACGACCAGCCGGTGATCGATGCCTACCACCACGAAGACCTGCGCCGCACCCGCTCGGCGTTCCAGTCGGTGATCCCGGTGTCCACCGGGCTGGCACGCGGCATCGAGCGCCTGCTGCCGGAACTTGCCGGGCGAATCCAGGCCAAAGCGGTACGCGTGCCGACCGTCAACGTGTCGTGCCTGGACATCACCCTGCTGACCGCTCGCGACACCAGCGCCGCCGAGGTCAACCGGGTGCTGCGCGAGGCCGCACTGGACGGTCCGCTCAAAGGCCTGCTGGCCTACACCGAGCTGCCCCACGCCAGCTGTGATTTCAACCATGATCCGCATTCGGCCATCGTCGATGCCAGCCAGACTCGCGTCAGCGGCCCTCGGCTCGTCAACCTGCTGGCCTGGTTCGACAACGAATGGGGATTCGCCAACCGTATGCTCGACGTCGCGGGGCATTACCTGCACGTCGTCCACCAAACCGCCGCAAACAGCCCTGAAGGACTGCATTCATGACCGTGTTGAAGATGACCGACCTCGACCTGCAAGGTAAACGCGTACTGATCCGCGAAGACCTCAACGTGCCTGTGAAGGACGGTGTGGTCACCAGCGATGCGCGTATCCAGGCTGCGTTGCCGACCATCAAGCTGGCCCTGGAGAAGGGCGCGGCGCTGATGGTCTGCTCGCACCTCGGGCGCCCGAGCGAAGGCGAGTTCTCCCAGGAAAACAGCCTCAAGCCGGTGGCCGAATACCTGAGCAAGGCCCTGGGCCGCGACGTGCCGCTGGTGGCTGACTACCTCGACGGCGTCGAGATCAAGGCCGGTGAGGTGGTGCTGTTCGAGAACGTGCGCTTCAACAAGGGCGAGAAAAAGAACGCCGACGAGCTGGCGCAGAAGTACGCGGCCCTGTGTGATGTATTCGTGATGGACGCGTTCGGCACCGCCCACCGCGCAGAAGGTTCCACCCATGGTGTGGCCAAGTTCGCCAAGGTTGCGGCGGCCGGCCCACTGCTGGCTGCAGAGCTCGATGCCCTGGGCAAGGCGCTGAAGGCGCCGGCCAAGCCGATGGCGGCCATCGTCGCCGGTTCCAAGGTTTCGACCAAGCTCGATGTGCTCAACAGCCTGTCCGGCGTGTGCGACCAACTGATCGTCGGTGGCGGCATCGCCAATACCTTCCTCGCTGCCGCCGGTCACCCGGTTGGCAAGTCGTTGTACGAACCTGACCTGGTCGATACCGCCAAGGCCATCGCCGCCAAGGTCAGCGTGCCGCTGCCGGTGGACGTGGTGGTGGCCAAGGAATTCGCCGAGAGCGCCGAAGCCACGGTCAAGGCCATCGCCGACGTGGCGGACGACGACATGATTCTCGACATCGGCCCGCAAACCGCTGCCCAGTTCGCCGAGCTGCTGAAGTCGTCGAAGACCATCTTGTGGAACGGTCCGGTCGGGGTGTTCGAATTCGACCAGTTCGGCAACGGCACCAAAGTGCTGGCCAAGGCCATCGCCGACAGCGCAGCGTTCTCCATCGCCGGCGGTGGCGACACCCTGGCAGCCATCGACAAATATGGCGTCGGTGCCGATATCTCCTACATTTCCACCGGTGGCGGTGCTTTCCTCGAGTTCGTCGAGGGCAAGGTACTGCCTGCGGTGGCCGTGCTCGAAGAGCGGGCCAAGGGCTGATCGGCGATGGCGCCTGGCAAAGGGAGCGACCTGATGGTCAAGCAATTGCCTGTGCTGGTCCTGTTCGCGCTGCTCGGCGCCTGTTCCAGCGATCGTGCGACGGATAGCGAGCCGGCGCACGCGCCCCAGGGCGGCTGCTACCAGTCGCAGTGGCAGGCCGAGACGGTTCCGGTGATCAACAAGCGCCTGGGGCCGGACGGTCTGGAGAAGTACGACGACGAGTACCAGCGCAAGGCGCCCGGCTGCCCTTGATCGGGTCGTGGGCAACCGATGGGTGGTTTTGTGGTCTTGAACAGTGGGTCGGTGGCGTCACCACCGGCCCTACGCGAGGAAGCTGAATGAAAGCGCTGCTGGCCGCACTGGCCCTGGCAACCCTGGCCGGTTGCTCGTTGCTGCAACCGACCTCCGCTCCGGCGGACACCTGGACCCGCTGGGTCTGCGACAGCCAGGCCGAGGTGCTGTGGCGCTACGCCGACGCCTCGCAGCAGGCGGTGGACGTACGCCTCGGCGGCGCCGACCAGGTCTACCGGCTCAAGGCCGAGCCCGGTGCTTCGGGTGCGTTGTACAGCGATGGCGTGCTCGCCTTCCACACTAAGGGCAACGAAGGCCTGGTGTACTGGGAAGCGACCAACGATCTGATTGGGCGGGGCTGCAAGGCACCGTGATTGGCCGGACCGTCACGGCGGTCCACAACTACTTGAACAGCAACCGCCCCTGCGGCAGGCTTGCACGAAACAACGACGCTTGTCGGGAGAGAGATACACAATGGCACTCATTAGCATGCGCCAGATGCTGGACCACGCCGCCGAGTTCGGCTACGGCGTTCCAGCTTTCAACGTCAACAACCTCGAGCAGATGCGCGCCATCATGGAAGCGGCCGACAAGACCGACTCTCCGGTCATCGTCCAGGCCTCCGCCGGTGCGCGCAAATACGCCGGCGCTCCCTTCCTGCGTCACCTGATCCTGGCGGCCATCGAAGAATTCCCGCACATCCCGGTGTGCATGCACCAGGACCATGGCACCAGCCCTGACGTCTGCCAGCGCTCGATCCAGCTGGGCTTCAGCTCGGTGATGATGGACGGCTCGCTCAAGGAAGACGGCAAGACCCCGTCGGACTACGACTACAACGTGCGCGTGACCCAGCAAACCGTCGCGTTCGCCCACGCCTGCGGCGTGTCGGTCGAAGGCGAGCTGGGTTGCCTGGGCAGCCTGGAAACCGGTCAGGCCGGTGAAGAAGACGGCGTTGGCGCCGAAGGCATCCTGGACCACAGCCAGATGCTGACCGACCCGGAAGAAGCCGCTGATTTCGTCAAGAAGACCCAGGTCGATGCCCTGGCCATCGCCATCGGCACCAGCCACGGCGCCTACAAGTTCACCAAGCCGCCGACCGGCGACATCCTGGCGATCGACCGCATCAAGGCCATTCACCAGCGCATCCCCGATACTCACCTGGTGATGCACGGTTCTTCGTCTGTACCGCAGGACTGGCTGGCGATCATCAACGAGTTCGGCGGCGACATCAAAGAAACCTACGGCGTGCCGGTCGAAGAAATCGTCGAAGGCATCAAGCACGGCGTGCGCAAGGTCAACATCGATACCGACCTGCGCCTGGCCTCCACCGGTGCGATCCGTCGCTTCCTGGAGCAGAACAAGTCCGAGTTCGACCCGCGCAAATACTTCGCCCAGACCGTCGTGGCCATGCGTGACATCTGCATCGCCCGCTACGAGGCCTTCGGTACCGCAGGCAACGCCTCGAAGATCAAACCGATCTCCCTGGACGCCATGTACCTGCGCTACGCCAAAGGCGAGCTGGCGGCCAAGGTCAACTGATCGTTCGAGCGCACTGAACAAGCCCGCAGCGATGCGTAATGCTGTTCACTTAAAGAATGCTGGGGCCGCTTCGCGGCCCTTTCGCGGCGCAAGGCCGCTCCCACAACGTCCGCGTATACCCTGAAACATGGGGCGGAGCTCAGGCCCCTGTGGGAGCGGCCTTGTGCCGCGATGGGCTGCGCAGCAGCCCCAATTCCAGCCATCCAGATCTTAAGTGAACCGCGTTACGCAGCGATGCGGGTTTTTTCATGCCTGCATGTCTGAGTCGGAGGAACCTGGCAGACGCGCGCAAGGTCGGTAGATCGCCCACCTGTATTCATCTATTCATGCGCGCGGCCGATGAATTAAGGCACAATGCTATTATTGACCTTCCGGGTCGGAGATTGCCCGTGTTTCGCCTATCCGCTGTCCGCCCGAGCCACTTCCTGCCTTCGATCCTGCTGCTGCTGTTCGGGCTCGCAGCCGCGTACGTGCGCGACCTGAGCGTGTTCTTCACCTCGCTGTTCAACGTACTGCCGACCATGGTGCTGCTGCTCGGCGGCGCGTACTGTGCGGTCTACCGTCGCCAGCGCGAGCTGTTCCTGATGGTCACGGTGTACATCGCCTATTTCCTGCTCGACACCCAGACCGACTACTACCGCGACCACGGCCAGGTGCGCGAAGACGCTGCGGTGGTGTTCCATCTGGTGTGCCTGCTGCTGCCGGGGCTGTATGGCCTGTTCGGCGCCTGGCAAGAACGCACTCACCTGGCCCAGGACATGCTTGCGCGTTTTGCCGTGCTGTTCGCGGTCGGCGGCGTGGCCCTGGCCCTGGAGCAGAGCTACCCGCAGGCGTTGCTGGGCTGGCTGGCGGAAATTCGCTGGCCGTCGTTGCATGGCCAGTGGATGAGCCTGATCCAACTCGCCTACCCGCTGTTCTTCGGGGTGTTCGTGCTGCTCGTGGTGCAGTACCTGCGCCAGCCACGGCCGTTGCATGCGGCGCAGATCGTCGGCCTGATCGGCATTTTCTGGATGCTGCCGCAGACCTTCATCCTGCCCTTCACCCTGAACATCATGTGCAGCCAGGTGATGCTGATGATCGCCGCCGCGGTGTCCCATGAGGCCTATCAGATGGCATTCCGCGATGAGCTGACCGGCCTGCCGGGACGTCGAGCGCTGAACGAGCGCATGCAGCGCCTGGGGCGCAGCTATGTGATCGCCATGACCGACGTGGATCACTTCAAGAAATTCAACGACACCCACGGCCACGATGTCGGCGACCAAGTGCTGCGGCTGGTCGCCAGCCGCCTGTCGAAAGTGACCGGCGGTGGTCGTGCCTATCGTTACGGCGGTGAAGAGTTCGCGTTGGTGTTCGCTGGGCAGACCCTCGAAGAGTGCCTGCCGCACCTGGAGGCGGTACGCGAAATGATCGCCAACTACGCCATCCAGCTACGCGATCAGAACAGCCGACCGCAGAACGACACCGCCGGTCGCCAGCGGCGTGCCGGATCGGCGGGTAATACGGTGTCGGTGACCATCAGCATCGGTGTCGCCGAGCGTCTGCCGGAGCATCGAAATCCCGATGAGGTGCTCAAGTCGGCCGACCAGGCGCTCTACAGCGCCAAGGCGGCGGGGCGCAACTGCGTGATGCAGACCGGGCAGACGGTGCGGCGTGGCGCTGTACGCACGGCGTGACCATATCTGACCATTCGGTCGCTTGATGACCCTATGTCTCGTAAAAGTTGTTCGGTTACACTGCCTGCAACCCAGTGTGCGGCCCCGGCGGGCCGCTCCGACTCTACTAGCGAGAGGTTGTCATGGCCGACTATAAAGCGCCCCTGCGCGATATGCGCTTCGTACTCAATGAAGTCTTCAATGTGGCCGATCTGTGGGCTCGGCTACCGGGCCTGGCGGAGGTCGTCGACCTCGACACCGCCATGGCTGTGCTGGAAGAAGCGGGCAAGGTCACCAGTCGCAGCATCGCTCCGCTCAGCCGCGCCGCCGACGAAGAAGGCTGCCACTGGGACAACGGTGCAGTACGCACCCCGGCAGGCTTCATCGAGGCCTATCGCACCTATGCCGAAGGAGGCTGGGTCGGCGTCGGCGGCGACCCGCTGTTCGGCGGCATGGGCATGCCCAAGGTCGTCTCCGCCCAAGTGGAGGAGATGGTCAACGCGGCGAGCCTGTCGTTCGGCCTGTATCCGATGCTCACCGCCGGGGCCTGCCTGTCCATCAACGCCCATGCCAGCGAGGCGCTCAAGCAGCGCTACCTGCCGAACATGTACGCAGGCGTCTGGGCCGGTTCCATGTGCCTCACCGAGCCTCATGCCGGCACCGACCTGGGCATCATCCGCACCCGTGCCGAGCCTCAGGCCGACGGCAGCTACAAGGTCAGCGGCACCAAGATCTTCATCACCGGCGGCGAGCACGACCTGACCGAGAACATCATTCACCTGGTGCTGGCCAAGCTGCCGGACGCTCCGCCCGGCCCCAAGGGTATCTCGCTGTTCCTGGTGCCCAAGTTCCTGGTCAACGAAGACGGCAGCCTGGGCGCGCGCAACCCGGCCAACTGCGGCTCCATCGAGCACAAGATGGGCATCCAGGCCTCGGCCACCTGCGTGATGAACTTCGACCAGGCGCTGGGTTACCTCGTCGGTGAGCCGAACAAAGGGCTGGCGGCGATGTTCACCATGATGAACTACGAACGCCTGGGCGTGGGTATCCAGGGCCTGGCGTCGGCCGAGCGCTCCTACCAGAACGCTGTGGAGTATGCCCGTGACCGTCTGCAGAGCCGCGCACCGACCGGCGCGCAGGCCAAGGACAAGGTGGCGGATCCGATCATCGTCCACCCGGACGTACGGCGCATGCTGCTGACCATGAAAGCGCTGAACGAGGGGGGACGCGCGTTCTCCACCTACGTGGCCCTGCAACTGGACAGCGCCAAGTTCAGCGAAGACCCGGCCACCCGCAAGCGCAGCGAGGAACTGGTCGCGCTGCTCACGCCTGTGGCCAAGGCTTTCCTCACCGACCTGGGGCTGGAGTGCACGGTGCATGGCCAGCAGGTGTTTGGTGGTCACGGCTACATCCGCGAGTGGGGGCAGGAGCAACTGGTGCGCGACGTGCGCATCACCCAGATCTACGAGGGTACCAACGGCATCCAGGCGCTGGACCTGATGGGGCGCAAGGTGGTGGCCAGTGGTGGCGCCTACTACCGGCTGTTCGCCGATGAGGTCCGTCAGTTCATCGATTCGGCCGACGCTAATGTCGGAGAATTCACACGTCCGTTGAGCGCGGCCCTGGATCAGCTCGACGGCCTGACCGAATGGGTGCTGCAGCAGGCCAAGGACAATCCGAACGAAATCGGCGCCGCCTCGGTCGAATACCTGCATGCCTTCGGCTATGTCGCCTACGCCTACATGTGGGCCTTGATGGCCCACGCCGCACAGGTCGGCGAGGGCGACGAGGCCTTCTACGGCGCCAAGCTCGGCACCGCACGCTTCTATTTCGCACGCCTGCTGCCCAGGGTCGATTCGCTGGTGGCGGCGGTGAAGGCGGGCAGCGAGCCGCTGTACTTGCTGGATGCGGCGCAATTCTGATGGACGGGACGGGTAATGTGAGACGTCTCTGACGTCTCGGAATCCTCGGCCTTGTAAGCTTTTTCCTACGCTGCGTGGTGACTTTTCGCCTCTTTCCTAAGATTGGATCCAGGGTTAATCTTTCTCACATGGACGCAGCGCAGGAAGCGCAAAGGACAGAACAGGGACACAAGAGGATTTCCCGCCAGGATGGTGGGACGATAAGGATGTCAGGGAAACAGTCTGGATAACCCCGCTTCGGCGGGGTTTCCTTCGTCTGGGGTTTTTATTTCCCATGCGCGTCCTACGGCATCGCGCCATTTCGGGCGTCAGTTTCTTCCTCCAGCACTGTTCGCAGCAGCTCCACCGAGGCCTGCTGACGTTGTGCATCGCGAAACACCAAACCGACCTTCAGCGGCACCCGTGGCTCGCTCAGCGGCTTCCACAGCAGCGCCTGTTCGTCTTCGGCCGCTTCCTTCGCCCGCCCAGGCAGAATGGTCGCCAACGCAGTGTTGGCCAGGCTGTCGAGGATCCCGCCCATGTTGTTCATTTCCGCCTGAACCTGTGGCCGACGCCCAAGATTGGCCAGTTGCGCCTGCCAGATCTGGCGGATCTGGAACTCTTCGCCCAGCATCAACAGCGGCAGCTCGGCGGCCTGGCGGATCGAGACTTTCTTGAAGTCCTTCAACGGGTGGGTGTTGGGGATGACCAGTTGCAGTTCATCTTCGTACAGCAACTGACCGTGCAGCCCCGGCTGGCGCGGCGGCAGGTAGCTGATGCCGATATCCAGGCTGCCGTTGAGCAGCCGCCGCTCGATCTCCAGGCCCGACAGTTCATAGATCTGCACCACGAGATGCGGCTGCGCCCTGCGCAGTTTTTCCAGCAGTCGGGGCACCAGGCTCGGGCGCACGGTCTGCAGCACGCCAATGGCCAGGGTGCGCAGCGATTGCCCCTTGAAACCGAGCATCGCCTCCTGGGCGCGTTGCAGGCCGTCGAGCAGCGGCAGCGCGTGGTTGTAGAGGGTGTGCGCGGCCAGAGTCGGCAACAGACGCTTGTTGCTGCGTTCGAACAAGCTCAGGTCGAGGCTGTGCTCGAGCTGGCGGATCTGTTGCGACAGCGCGGGTTGCGACAGCGACAGTCGCTCGGCGGCTCGGCCCACATGGCCTTCTTCATACACCGCGACGAAATAACGCAGTTGGCGAAAATCCATAAGATTCACTTATCGAAAAAGCTGGGAAAACGAAATGGCCCCGGCGCGCCGAGACGCCTAGTCTAGCGCCGTCAATCAGCAGGATTAAGTGAACGATAGGCTTGATCTTGATGGTGATGAGTATTCATTTTCGATAGGCAGAGCAAAACAACGACCTGCGGCGCAGACCGAGGCGCCTTGCCTGCATGCCTGAATGCCGTGGAGCCACCATGAACCTGTTCAAGCGGCGTCGCCCGACGCTCGCCGTTGTCGAGTCGCGCCAGGCGCAGCGTGGCCAAACTGCAGCGGTAGTGCCCAACGTGTGTGCCCGGGCCTTCGTACGCGGCCAGGGTTCCTGGCTGTGGGACGACCGTGGACATGCCTGCCTGGATTTCGACCAGGCGGGGGCGATGAACAGCCTGGGGCACAGCCCGCCAGTGCTGGTCAACGCGCTCGGCGCTCAGGCCCAGGCCCTGATCAATCCCGGCCATCATTTCGCCAGCGCGCCCGCGCAGGCCTTGATCCAGCGCCTGTGCCAGGCCACCGGCAGCGATCAGGCCTGGGTGCTGGACAGCAGTGCCCAGGCCTGCGAAGACGCGCTCAGGCTCGCCCGTGAGTGGGGCAGACGGCACCGCGGCGGCGCCGAAGGCATCATCACCGCCGGCCGGACCCGCGGGACGGGTTTGAGTCAGGTGCCGTTCAACGACCTGGCGGCGCTGCACGCGCAAGTCGACTCGCGCACCGTGGCCATCATGCTCGAACCGCTCCAGGCTGACGCGGGCGTGATTCCGGCGAGCCGAGACTACCTGCTCGGCGCCGAACAGCTTTGCCGCGAGCTCGGCATCCTGCTGATCCTCGACGAGACGCTGACCGGCAGCGGCCGTTGTGGAGCGTTGTTGGCCGAGCAGACGTATGGCGTGCGTGCCGATATCGTCATTCTCGGCAGTGGCCTGGGCAGCGGCGTTCCGCTAGCCGCCCTGCTGGCACGCGGCACGGCCCTCGAGGCGTTCGCCACGCCCATCAGACAGGCCGATAACGCCTTGATGAGCGCGGCCGGGCTGGCCGTGCTCGATACCCTGCTCACGCCGGGTTTTTTCGATCAGGTGCAGGACAGCGGCCGTCACCTGCGCGATGGCTTGAGCCGAGTAGCGCGGCGTTACAGCCACGGCGAGGTGCGTGGCCAGGGCTTGCTGTGGGCGCTGCACCTGCGTGAGGCCCAGGCCCAGGCACTGGTCGAGGCCGCCTTGGGCGAAGGCTTGCTGCTCGCTGCGGTGAAACCTGACGTCGTGCGCTTTTCCCCGGCACTGGATGTCAGTCGCGGCAATATCGACGACATGCTGCAGCGTCTGGCGCGATCGTTCGCCCACCTGCAGCCTCGTCAACAGCGCTTTGGTGAAGCATTCGGCTGATTTTTGATTTTCAACGAACCGTCTGGCGTATCTGCGCATCGCCCCTGACCTGCTGAGTTTGGTCAGGGGCGTTTTTTTGCCTGTCGCGGGTGTCCCTTCATCTGGATAGCCGCCACCGCCCAATACCCTCGTAACGCCCATTCCATCGGCCCTGCAGGGCTCCGTTGATCGGCTATTCTCATTTAATTCATTGATAGCGAACTGATTGCATCGCTGACAGTGAACTCCGCTGCCGAGTCGACATCGGATCCAACTACAAGACAAAGACGTTCGCGAAGAGAAGTGGCATGGATGGAGCTCAATACGCGGCACCGCAAGGCAGCTCCGTGCTGCTGGTAGTCGATGACTACCCGGAAAATCTGATCACCATGCGCGCCTTGCTGGCCGGCCAGGATTGGCAGGTGATCACCGCAAGCTCAGGCAGGGAAGCCCTGGGCGCACTGTTGGAACACGAGGTGGACCTCGTCCTGCTGGACGTGCAGATGCCCGGCATGGACGGTTTCGAAGTCGCTCGGCTGATGCGCGGCAGTCAGCGCACGCGCCTCACGCCGATCATCTTCCTCACCGCCAACGAGCAGAGTCAGGCCGCTGTGCTCAAAGGCTACGCCAGCGGGGCGGTGGACTATCTGTTCAAACCGTTCGACCCGCAGATTCTCAAGCCCAAGGTGCAGGCCATTCTGGAGCAGCAGCGCAACCAGCGCGCGCTGCAACGCTTGAGCCAGGCGCTGGAGGCGGCGCATGCGTTCAATGCGTCGGTGCTGGAAAATGCCGCCGAGGGCATTCTGGTGGTGGACGACTGCGGCACCATCGGCTTCGCCAACCCGGCCATTTCGCGCCTGTTGCAGGTGCCGGTGGCGCGCTTGCTCGGTGCCCATGTGCTGGACCTGATCCAGTTGCCCAGTGCTGCGCTGTGGCGCGACTCGGACTTCTACCACGCCTACCTGAGCCGGGAGATCTTCCGCGTCCACGATGCCCAGTTGCGCACCCCAGCCGGTCCGCTGATCCCGGTGGCGCTGTCCTGTGCGCCATTGTCGGTCGAGCAGAAGGCCATGGTGGTGACAGTGCTGGACATGTCGGTGGTGCACAGCCTGCATCAGCAACTGGAGCATCAGGCGGTGACCGATCCCCTGACCGGCCTGCTCAACCGGCGCGGTTTCTATCAGACCGCCGAAGCTGCGCTGTTGCGCAACGAGCGCGCAGACAAGGTCCAGGCGCTGATGTACATGGACCTCGACGGCTTCAAGCAGATCAACGACACGTTTGGGCACGAGGCGGGCGACCGGGTACTGCGCTGGGTCGCCGAACAGCTCAGGGACTGTCTGGGTGCCCAGGCGCTGCTCGGGCGCATGGGCGGTGACGAGTTCACCGCGTTGTTCGACGGCTTGCCCTATCCGGAACAGGCAGGTCGCTATGCCGAGGCGCTGATCGAACGCATGTCCAGTTGTCCGCAGGTTGACGGCCAGGACGTGTGCCTGGGCATCAGCATCGGCATTGCCACCTACCCCGACTGCGGCGCCACCGTCGAAGGCCTGCTGCGCGCAGGCGACACGGCGATGTACGCGGCCAAGCGCGCCGGTCGCCAGCAGTACCGCTTCTACGCCCAGGAGCTCAATGGCCGGGCCCGCTCGCGGCTGATGCTCGAAGACAGCGTGCGCACCGCTATCGATCATCAGGATTTCACCTTGGTCTACCAGCCCCAGGTCGGCTTCGCCGATGGCCATCTGCGTGGCTTCGAAGCCTTGTTGCGCTGGCAGCACCCGAGTGTCGGCGACGTGCCGCCGGGGCTGTTCATCCCACTGCTGGAGGAGGCGCACCTGATCCATCGCCTGGCCAGTTGGATCTACGGCAAGGGCGCCGCCCAGCGCCGGGCCTGGCAGCACGTGTTCGCCGACGATCTGGTGCTGGGCATCAGCTTGAGCCGCGCCCAGTTCACCCAACCGAACCTGGTCGACGAATTGCGCCGGGCCATCGAGGAACACGGGCTGGCGCCGGCGCAATTGGAAGTGGAGGTGGCGGAAACCTCGCTGATGTATGACATCGACGCCGCCGCAAAGCAGATCAAGCGCCTGCGCGAGTTGGGGGTGCGCGTGGCGCTGGATGACTTCGGCGCTGGTGACTGTTCGCTGCGCATGTTACGCGACTTGCCCATCGACACCCTCAAGCTCGATCGCCACCTGGTCGCGCGCTTGCCCGAGTCGCTGGCCGATGCGGCGTTGGTGCGCAGTGTCATTGCCCTGTGCGCCGACTACGCCATCACCGTGATCGCCGAAGGCGTGGAAACGACGGCTCAGGCGCAGTGGCTGCGCGACAACGGCTGCGCCTACGTCCAGGGTTTTCTGGTGGCACGGCCGATGATGGCTACCGACGCCCAGGAGTTCTCGTCGGTGTATGCCTGGCCGTCGACGTACTTACCGTCGCCCACGACCTGACAAAACTGCTAGTTGCCGTTCTCTGTGGCGCGGTTGACTGTGTGGTCGATGACACGCCAAATCCGGGAGGCAGGGCATGGGCGGCGAACTGTTCCATCAAACACCTTCTGTCAGGGTTTACGACAATCGTCGTCTGCCCGTGCGTCAGATCGAGTATTACCGGTGCGAGACGCTGACAGCCGCCGCGGAGATTCGTATTGCGCGTCACGGTTACGGCCCAGCGGGCTTGCCGAGCCAGATGGCTGATCCGCGTTTGCATGCTGCCGGTCGGGTCAATTTCCTTTATCGGCAGGGGCTGGCTCGGCAGACACTGCGGGTGCAGAGTGCCGATGCCGGTACTCGGCTAACGCTTGACGACTGCGCTGGGCGGGGGCTGTTCGCGGTCAGCCAGGTGGGCGTCGGCACGGCCGATCAGGACGATTTCACGCAAGCGGTGATGCACCGCCGGGTCTATGAGTTACCCACGCAGGCAGGTCGGCTACTGAGTGTCAGCGAGCAGGTGGTCGGAGCGCCAGCGCGGGTCAGCGAACGCTTGTGCTATGCCGGGCACTCCGCTGCGGACAAAGACCGTAATCTGTCGGGCGATCTGGTGAGTCACTACGACCCTGCCGGGCGGCTCAGCACGCAGGGCAAGGCCCTGGTGGGGACGCCGACCTGTGTGTCACGGCAGTTGTTGCGCGAGGCCGACGACGTTGATGTCCACGCCGACTGGCGCGGCGATTCAGCCCAGGACTGGGACCGTCTGCTGGACACCGATGCCTACCGCACGTGCAGCGGCAGCGACGCCACGGGCAGGCCGCTGTGGTCGCTCGATTGTGCCGGGCATCGGCAGCGCAGCGCTTACGATGTGGCGGGCGCGCTTAACGCTGCTTGGCTGACGCTCGAGAGCAAGCCTGAGCGCGCCATCGTAGTGTCCGTGGACTACTCGGCGCAGGGCCGCAAGCTGCGCGAGGCCCATGGCAATGGCGCGGTGACGGTTTATCGGTATCAGCCCAGAACGTCCTGGCTCGCGTCGATCCAGACCCTCCGGCAGGCGGTGCCGCAGCAGCGCTATTGGGCGCTTGACTATCGCTACGATCCTGTCGGGAACGTGATTGGCACGAGCAACGACGCCGAACCGACCCGGTTCTGGCGCAACCAGCGCGTTGCCGCCGAGTGCGAGTACCGCTACGACAGCCTCTACCAACTGGTCTTCGCCAGTGGTCGGGAAATGGTCAATGTCGGGCGAGAAGGCAATCTGTTGCCTGAGGCGCTGGTACCGCTGCCGGTGGATGACTCGCTCTTCACCCGATATACGCGGCGTTTTACCTACGACAGCGCGGGCAACCTGATCCGCATCCAGCACAGCGCGCCAGCGACCAACAATCATTATGTGACGGCAATCACCGTGAGTCCTCGCAGCAACCGCGGTGTGTGGGATGTGCTGTGTGAGCAGCCGGAGGGCGTGGAAGCGCAGTTCACTGCCGGGGGCGGACAGCGGGCGTTGCTGCCGGGACAAGGGCTGGCCTGGACGGCGCGTGGCGAGTTGCGGCAAGTGTTGGGAGAGGGCGTGGAGCACTATCGCTATGACGCAGGCGGGCAGCGTGTGCTCAAGGTCTGTGGGCAGCGGCAGGGGCCTTCGCTGAAGCAACAGCAGGTGATGTACCTCCCGGGCGTGGAGTTGCATCTTGAGTGCGCTGCCGGTGATGCTAAGGAGCGTGTGCACGTTGTGGTGATGGGCGAAGCAGGTAACGCCCAAGTACGGGCCATGCGTTGCCGCTCGCAAGTGCCGGAGCGTGTCGATCACGATGACATTCGCTACTTCTATGACGACGTGATCGGCAGTGTCGGGTTAGAGCTCGATGCCGAGGGTGAGGTCATAAGCCGTGAAGCGTTTTACCCGTTTGGTGGAACGGCCAGTTTGGTCGCGCGTCATCAGATCAAAGCAACCGATAAAGCGGTTCGGTATTCCGGGCGAGAGCGGGATGCGGGGGGGCTGTATCACTACGGCCATCGGTATTATCAACCCTGGACGGGGCGTTGGCTGAGTGCGGATCCGGCAGGGGGAGTCGATGGGGCCAATCTATACGCCATGGTGCGAAATAGCCCCGTAACGTATTTTGATGCCGCAGGCTTGATTTCGATGAGCATGAATCTCGATCAAGGGCGAGGTGATCTCGTTTATGGGATCTCCACTCACCGTCATCGCTATCTCGCGGTCGCGATCGATGGGTATGAAGAGTCGCAGGATGACGTTGCGTTGACCATCGATCACTACAACATCGCCGTGGCGAAAGCCGTGCTAAGTTATGCATTGATTAAGTTCAAACTGACAATTACTGCTCCACCACGCCACCTACTACGGGCGGCGGCTCCGAGCACTAAAAATTTCGCGGTCGCCAGGGAGACGTTTGAGACCTATGTGCATTGGGATCGCTATTTCGCGGTGAGTCAACACAGTCCGAAGTTCAATATCCCAGCGATCTACGAGAGCGTGGCCACGCAATGGGAGACCAGTAGATTTCACAATTGGATAGAGGGTGATGTCGGACCACTGTTATTTTGGAAGCGCGGATCCAAACTGGGTCTTCACATGGCGACCAACCAGGAAGGACCTAAGATTCACTTTATCCTTGACGACCTGATTGAGTCGGCCGTTATCGATAAAAGCGGTGAATTCGGGCAGTCCGTCACCGCCAGTGAGTTGCGCTATGCGTTTCGTAACAGAGCGGCGCTCGGAGGGCAGATTCATTTCTATAAAGGTGGTTTGGAAGTTCCAGCGCCTTGGCACGCGGCGCCTTGGCGGTGGAGCGCTTACAAACCGCATTCAGAGCCCAGAGGCCGATATGCACGCTGGCAGTCATTGCGACGCGAACGTAGCTGATGGCGTAACCTTTAATTAAAGCTCCCGGGCAAACGGCAAATCCGGCCCCACTCGCGAACAGGTGATGGCCGCCGCGCGAATGGCGAATTCGAGGAGGTCGTCGATCGCTTCGCGCGTCAGCGCCGCCAGTGCCTGTGGACTGTCCGCGTTCAGCGTGGCCAGCCCGCTCAACACTGCCGCCTGGAAGGTATCGCCCGCGCCGACGGTGTCGCGCAGGGGCCGCGAGGTGTCCGCCGGGCGCTTCCATGAGCCCTGCGCCGTGTGCGCGCTCGCGCCGTTTGCCCCGTGGGTGACGAACACCAGCCGACAGCGCGGGTTGAGCCAGCCCCGTGCAACCTCGGCGGGATCGCGCTGCGGGTAGAGCAGGGCCAGGTCTTCCTCGCTGGCCTTGATCAGGTGGGCATGCGCGGCGAATGCCTCGACCTGGCGGCGCCACAGCGTCACGTCGGGCTGCGTGTTCAGGCGCACGTTGGGGTCGAGGCTGATCAGCCGCCGCTCGCTTTCACGCTGCACCAGCGCCAGCAAGGTGTCCGCCACCGGCTGCACCACCAAGGTGTAGGAACCCACATGGATGCCGCGTACCTGACCGTCCAGCACAGGCAGGTGCTCCAGGCGCACCTGACGGTCGGCGCAGCCGTCGCCACGGAACTGGTACTGCGCCGAGCCATCGGCGTTCAAGCCGACCAGTGCCAGTGTGGTGGGCGCCTCGCTGACGACCAGATGGCTGCAATCGACCTGTTCCTCTTGCAGCACCCGACGCAGTCGCGCGCCGAGATAGTCGCTGGACAGGCCGCCGAACAATGCCGACTCCGCGCCGAGGCGGCGCAGGCCGACCGCGACGTTGAACGGCGAGCCGCCGGCAATCGCCTTGAAATCCAGCTCACTGCTGCGGGGACTGTCCGCCTGGCTGAACACATCGAACAGCGCTTCGCCACAAACCAGATACATGAAGGTCTCCGAGCAAACATGAATGAGGGCCGCGCTCAGCGCGCCGGCAGGTGCGCCCGATAACGTTGGTAGGCGGTCTCGAAAGCCGCCTGTTGTGCGGGCTGTGGCTCGGTCCGGGTGCTGGGGTCGAGTGCTACGCAGCGCTCGACCAGCGTCGGCAGGTCGTCCCCGCTGCCCAGTTGACGCCCCAGGCTCCAGGCCGCTTGGATCGCCGCACCGAGCGCTGCAGCTTCGGTCTGGCGCGGACAGATCAGCGGCACGCCGAGCAGGTCGGCGAGGGTCTGGCGCCACAGCGGGCTCTTCGCCGCACCGCCCACCAGGCGAATTTCCTGGCCCAGCAGGCCGACCTCGCGCAGCAGGTCGAGCCCGTAGCGCAGGCTGAAGCACGTGCCCTCCAGCACCGCCCGGCACAGGTTGGCGCGGTTGAGGTTGGCGCTGGTCATGCCCAGCAGGCTGGCGCTGGCGTCGGGCAGCGCCGGCACCCGCTCGCCATCGAAGAACGGCAGCATCAGCAGCCCACCGGCACCGATTGGCGCCTGGCCAGCCAGTTCGCCGAACTGCTGCAGGTCCAGTTGCGCCAGGTCTTGAATCAGCGCGCAGGCACCGGTCAGGTTCATGCTGCAGATCAGCGGCAGCCAGCCGCCGGAAGACCCGCAGAAGGTGGCGACTTCGGCCTGGGGACTGATCTGCGCCAGGTCGGTGTGCGCGGCGAGGGTACCGGAGGTGCCCAGGCTCAAGGTGATGAGGCCTGGGCGGATATTGCCTGTGCCGATCGCGCCGAGCATGTTGTCGCCGCCGCCGCTGGCGACCCAGGTGCTGGCGTCCAGCCCGAGCGCCTGGGCCGCTGCTGTCTGCAACGTGCCGATGCAGTCACCCGACGCCACCAGTTGCGGGAGCGCCGCCGCCAGGCGCGTGCCGGGTTCGACCAGCTCCAGTACATCGGTGGCCCAGGCGCGTTGGCGCACATCGTAATAGCCGGTGCCGGACGCATCGCCCGGCTCGGTGCAGGCGCGGCCGGTGAGCCAGTGATTGAGGAAGTCGTGGGGCAGCAGCAGGTGTTCGGCGCGGGCGAACAGCTCGGGGTGGTGACGCTTGCTCCACAGCAGCTTGGACAGCGTGTAGCCCGGCGCGATCACCAGTCCGAGTCGCTCCAGCGAGCCGGCCGGTCCGCCCAGCGCCGCCAGCAGATCCTCGTTCTCGGCGCTGCTCTCGGTGTCGCACCACAGCTTGGCGGGGCGCAGCACCTGGCCCTGGCCATCGAGCATCACCAAGCCGTGCTGCTGGCCGGAGACGGCCAGCGCGCGAATGGCCGAGCCGGGCACACCGGCGCAGGCCAAGGCCTCGGCCACGGCCGTGCGCAAGGCCCGCAGCCAGTCCGCCGGGTCCTGCTCGCGGCGACCCTGCTCGCCCTCGGGCGGGGCATGCGCGGCGCTGCCCAGGCCCAGCACTGCGCCGCTACCGGCGTCGAGCACCAGGGCCTTGGTGCCCTGGGTGCCGCAGTCGATACCGAGAAATAGTCCGTCCATCGTCGCGCTCCGTGTCAGTCGCCCAGTACCCGGCGCAGGGTGTCGCTGACGCCGACCTCACGCAAGCTGTCGTAGAGACGCTCGAAGGCGACGACGAATTCGCGTGACGCCGGGATGGCCGTGCCGAAGAGGGTCTCGTCGCCCAATACCCGTGCAGCCAGTCCGTCGCGCTGTACCACGCGGGCCTGGCACTGGGCGGCGCGGGGATCGGGAATGGCGTAGTGGTTGCCCTGTTCGTCCACGCCGCCCAGGTACAGCGCCCAGGCCGCGACCACCAGCGCCACGCGTTCCAGCGGCCGGCCGTCGGCGATCAGGCGGTTGGCGGTGGGCACGATGAACTTGGGGAATTTCGACGAGCCGTCCGAGCACACGCGCTCGAGCTGGTCGGCGATGGCGCGGTTGGCGAAGCGCTCGATCAGTGCTTCCTTGTAGTGCGCCAGTTCGATGCCCGGCACGGGTGCCAGCTGTGGCGTCACATCCAGGTCCATGAAGGTGCGCATGTAGCGGCGCAGGAGTGGGTCGGCCAGGGTTTCGTGGACGAAGCGGTAGCCCTGCAGAAAGCCCAGGTAGGTGAGGGCCAGGTGGCTGCCGTTGAGCAGCTTGATCTTCATCTCCTCGTAGGGCGTGACGTCGTCGGTGAACTGCACGCCGACCTTTTCCCAGGCCGGTCGGCCACTGACGAACTGGTCTTCCAGCACCCATTGCAGGAAGGGCTCGCAGACCACCGGCCAGGCGTCCTCGATGCCGTGACGCTCGGCCAGTTGCTCGCGGTGGGCGGCGCTGGTCATGGGCGTGATGCGATCGACCATGGCGTTGGGGAAGCTGACGTGGCGGGCGATCCACTCGGCCAGGTCGGCGTCGAGCAAGCGGGCGAAGGCCAGCAGGGCCTTGCGCGCCACTTCGCCGTTGTGCGGAAGGTTGTCGCAGGACATCACCGTAAATGCCGCGCTGCCCGCCTCGCGTCGGCGTCGCAGCGCCTGGCAGAGGAAACCGAACACGCTGCGCGGTTGCTCGGGGCTGGCCAGGTCGTGCTGGATCGCGGGCAACTGGTCGAGGAACTCGCCGGTGCTGTCGTCGATGCAGTAGCCGCCTTCGGTGATGGTCAGCGAGACGATACGGATGGCCGGGTCGGCCAAAGTGTCGAGCAGCGCCGGGGCATCGTCCTCGGCCAAGAGCATGCCGTTGATCGCGCCAATCACGCGGACCTCGGTATCGGCTCCATCGCCCAGCTCGAACAGGGTGTACAGGTGGCCCTGGCTGGCCAGGGCATCGCGCATGGCGCGGTCTTCGCTGCGCAGGCCGGCGCCGCAGATCGCCCAGTCGTGGGCTTCGCCGAGGTTCATCAGGGCGTCGGTGTAGGCCGCCTGGTGGGCGCGGTGGAATCCACCGACACCGATGTGCACGATGCCCTGGCGCAGTTGCGCAGGATCGTAGGTCGGGCGGGCGACGGTGGTTGGCAGTTGGTCGAGCGTACGCGGGTCGAGTTTCATCGGGACTTCCTTCAGGCGGCCACTTGCAGGGGTTTGCTCAGCGCCTGGCCCTGGCTGTCGAACAGGTGGCAGTGCTGGGGATCGATGTGCAGGTGCAGCGGCTCGCCGAAGGTTGGCGCGAAGTCGCCGCGCACCCGTACCGTGAGCATTTCTCCGCAGGCGCTGCGCACGTGGCAGTAACTGTCGCTGCCCAGCCGCTCGCTGACATCGGCGATCACCTGCAGGGCGCCGGGCTCACCGGGGCTGGCGATGTTCAGGTGTTCGGGGCGAATGCCCAGGGTCAGCGGACTGCCGGTGGCCAGCTCGCCGGCGCACAGCGGCACGTCCAGGCGCGTCCCGCACTCCAGCGCCACTTCGCAGCGCTCGCCATGATTGCGGCTCAGGTGGCCGCGCAGGAAGCCCATCTTCGGCGTGCCGAGAAAGCCTGCGACGAACAGGTTGGCCGGGTGGCGGTAGAGCTCCAGCGGTGAGCCGACCTGCTCGACGCGGCCGCCGTTGAGCACCACCACCTTGTCGGCCAGGGTCATGGCTTCGACCTGATCGTGGGTCACGTAGATCATGGTCGCGGCCAGTTCCTTGTGCAGGCGCGACAGTTCCAGGCGCATCTGCACGCGCAGGGCGGCATCGAGGTTGGACAGCGGCTCGTCGAACAGGAAGATCTTCGGGTTGCGCACGATCGCCCGGCCGATGGCCACGCGCTGGCGTTGGCCGCCGGAGAGCTGGCGCGGCTTGCGTTCGAGCAGCGGTTGCAGTTCGAGGATGCGCGCGGCGTCCTCGACCTTGCGGCTGACCTCGGCCTTGGCCACCCCGGCCAGGTCCAGGGCGAACGACAGGTTCTTGCGCACGGTCATGTGCGGGTACAGGGCGTAGGTCTGGAACACCATGGCCAGGTCGCGCTTGGCCGGGGCGGTGTCGGTGATGTCGCGGCCATCGAGCGCGACGGCGCCGCTGCTGACCTCTTCCAAGCCGGCGATCAGGCGCAGCAGGGTCGACTTGCCGCAGCCCGACGGGCCGACGAACACCACGAACTCGCGGTCGTGAACGTCCAGGTCGATGCCTTTGATGATGGCGTGGCCATCGAAGCCTTTATGCAGGTTACGGATCTTCAGATCAGCCATGTAGAGTGCGCTCCGTGGCGGCAGGGGTTCGATTGGGGGTTGGGCTGCGCAGCAGCCGCACTGAGCCGTCTCATTTCACCGCTCCGAACGACAGCCCGCGCACCAGTTGCTTCTGGCTGATCCAGCCGAAGATCAGGATCGGCGCGCAGGCCAGGGTGGAGACGGCCGAGAGCTTGGCCCAGAACAGGCCTTCGGGGCTGGAATAGGACGCCACTAGCGCGGTGAGCGGGGCGGCGGCCGACGAGGTGAGGTTGAGCGACCAGAACGCCTCGTTCCAGCACAGGATGAGTGACAGCAGCACCGTGGAGGCCAGGCCGCCGCGGGCGATGGGCAGCAGCACGCGGACGATCTCCTGCCAGGTGCCGGCCCCGTCCAGGCGCGCCGCCTCGAGGATGTCCACGGGGATGTCCTTGAAGTAGGTGTAGATCATCCACACCACGATCGGCAGGTTGATCAGGGTGTAGACGATGATCAGCGCCAGGCGCGAGTCGAGCAGGCCGAACTGCTTGGCCAGCAGGTAGATGGGCATCAGCACGCCCACCGGCGGCAGCATCTTGGTCGAGAGCATCCACAGCAAGGTGCGCTTGGTGTGGCGCGACTCGAAGAAGGCCATGGAATAGGCGGCCGGCACTGCGATCAGCATGCACAGCAGTGTCGCCGTGGCCGAGATCAGTACAGAGTTCCAGGCATAAGCGAAGTAGTCGCTGCGCTCGTTGATGTGCAGGTAGTTCTCCAGCGTCGGCTGGAAGATGAACTGCGGCGGCGTGGCGAAGGCGTCCAGTTCGGTCTTGAAGCTGGTCAGCAGCATCCAGAAGATCGGGAAGAAGATCACCAGGGCGATGCCCCAGCACAGCAGGCCGAGCAGCGCGTCGCGCAGGCGGCGGGTTTGCTTGAGTGTCAGCATGGCGGGCTCCTCAGCTGCGCTCGGTGAGGTTCTTGCCGATCATGCGCACCAGCACGATGGCAGCGACGTTGGCGATCAGCACGGCGATCAGGCCACCGGCCGACGCCATGCCGACGTCGAACTGCAGCAGCGCCTGGTTGTAGATCAGGTAGGCCAGGTTGGTGGACTCGTAGCCCGGTCCGCCGCTGGTGGTGGTGAAGATCTCGGCGAACACCGACAGCAGGAAGATGGTCTCGATCATCAGCACCACGGCGATGGGCCGTGCCAGGTGCGGCAGGGTCAGGTGCCAGAAGATCGCCAGCGGGCCGGCACCGTCCAGGCGCGCAGCTTCCTTCTGTTCCTGGTCCAGCGACTGCATGGCGGTCATCAGGATCAGGATGGCGAACGGCAGCCACTGCCACGACACGATCAGGATGATCGACAGCAAGGGGTAATGCGCCAGCCAGTCCACCGGCTGCGCGCCGAACAGGCGCCAGAGCGCGGCGAGAATGCCGGACACCGGGTGCAGGATCAGGTTCTTCCACAGCAGCGCACTGACCGTGGGCATGATGAAGAACGGCGAGATCAACAGCACCCGCACCACGCCGCGGCCCCAGAATTCCCCAGCCTCCAGCAGCGCGGCGATGAGCACGCCGAAGACGATGCTGATCGCCAGCACGCTGCCCACCAGGGTCAGGGTGTTGAGCGCACCGGGCAGAAAGCCCGCGTCGGTGACGAAGAAGCTGAAGTTCTCCAGGCCGACGAAGTCGTTCTCGCCGGGGTACAGCAGGTTGTAGCGGATCAGCGAAAAGTACAGGGTCATGCCCAGGGGCACGATCATCCACAGCAGCAACAGCGCTACCGAGGGGCTGACCAGGAACCAGCCGGGGCCGATGCGGCGTTTGCCCCGGCGCTCGGGGGCCAGGGTCGGGGTGTCCAGGGCCGACGTCTTCATCACGATTCCTCAGGCGGCAGGCAGGGCGGGCGAGCGTCGACGCGCCCTGGCGGGCGCGCCGACGGATCCGTTCGGACTACTTGGGGTAGCCGGCGCGTTTCATCTCGCGTTCGGTGGAGGCCTGGGCGGCGGCCAGCGTCTGCTCGGGCTTCATCTGCCCGGTCAGGGCGGCGGCGAACAACTTGCCGACCTGGGTGCCGATGGCCTGGAACTCAGGGATGGTCACCAGTTGGATACCCACATAGGGCACCGGCTTGAGGGTGGGATGGTTGGGGTCCACCCGCTTGAGCGACTCCAGGGTCACCTTGGCGAACGGCGCAGCCTGCAAGTATGCCTCGCTGTAGGTGGAGGCGCGGGTGCCGGGCGGCACGTTGGCCACACCGTCCTTGTCGGCCACCAGTTGGGCGTAGGCCTGTGAGGTGGCCCAGGTGCTGAAGGCCTTCGCCGCGTCCTTGGACTTGGAGCTGGTGGGGATCGCCAGGGCCCAGGAGTACAGCCAGCTCGCGCCTTTGTCGGTGACTTGCTTGGGGGCGAAGGTGAAGCCGGTGACATCGGCCACCTTGCTCTGGGATTTATCGGTGACGAACGAGCCGGCGACGCTGGCATCGACCCACATCGCGCACTTGCCGCTGTTGAACAGCGCCAGGTTCTCGTTGAAGCCGTTGCTCGACGCGCCGGGCGGCCCGTAGTGCTTCATCATGTCGACGTAGAAGTTCAGCGCTTGGGTCCATTCGCTGCCGGTGAATTCCGGCTGCCATTGTTCGTTGAACCAACGTGCGCCGAAGGCATTGGCCAGGGTGCCGATCAGGGCCATGTTCTCGCCCCAGCCGGCCTTGCCGCGCAGGCAGATACCGTACTGGCCGTCCTGGGGCTTGTTGAGCTTGGCGGCGAACTCGCCCAGTTGGGTCCAGGTCGGCTGCTCGGGCATGCTCAGGCCGGCCTGCTGGAACAGGTCCTTGCGGTAGTAGGTGATCGAGGCTTCGGCGTAGAAGGGCAGGGCGTAGAGCGTGCCCTTGACCGAAAGGCCGTCGCGCACCGAGGGGAAGACGTCGTCGAGATGGTAGTCGGCCGGCAGGTCCTGCATCGGCTCCAGCCAGCCCTTGGCGCCCCACAACGCGGCTTCGTACATGCCGATGGTGAGCACGTCGAACTGCCCGCCCTGGGTGGCGATGTCGGTGGTCAGGCGCTGGCGCAGCACGTTTTCTTCGAGCACCACCCACTTCAGCGCGATGTCCGGGTGCTGCTGTTCGAACACCTTGGACAGACGCTGCATGCGGATCATGTCGCTGTTGTTGACGGTGGCGATGGTCAGGGTTTCGGCGGCCTGGGCCAGTGGCGTCAGGCCGAGGCAGGCGACGGCCAGGCAGGCCTTGATCGAGTCGTTCATGCGGTGAACTCCCCTCCCGGACCGCAGGACGGCGCAGGAGACATTATTGTTTTTGTCATGCTCGCCACCGATTACACCTGTGACGGGATTCAGCGACAAAGCCTAGCCTGCACCCTGACCGATACTTTTTTGCTGTGCGTCATTGGCGCGTGGTGTGCTGCCAAACAGCTCGCGCCCAGGCTCAGGCGCGGTTCTGCTCGGTCAGGCGCTGGGTCACCAGGCTGCGGTAGCCGGAGGGGGTCATGCCCTTGAGCTGCTGGAAGCGCCGATTGAAATTGGACAGGTTGCTGAAGCCCGACTCGAAGCACACCTCGGTCACCGGCAGCTCGCTGCGCGCCAGCAGTTCGCAGGACTTGCTGACCCGCAGGCGGTTGACGAACTCGACGAACCCCCGGCCTGCGGCCTGCTTGAAGAAGCGCGAGAAGTAGGTGGTGGTCATGCCCAGGTGCTCGGCTACCTCGCGTTGCGTGAGGTCCTGGGCGTAGTGCTCGAAGATGTAGTCCACGGCCCGGTTGATGCGGTCGACGTTGTGCTCGTCGGCCAGGTGCGAGGAGGTGACGGTGGACAGCAGTTGGTAGTCGTCGCAGGCCGCCAGTTTTTCCATGAGGATAAAAAAGTATCCCAGGCGAGCCATGCCCTGGCTGTCGGCGATGCGTTGCAGCAACAGCCGGCTCTGGTCTATCAGCACCGGGTCGCGGAACTCGATGCCGTAGCTGGCGCGGGCCAGCAGGGGCGCCAACTGGTTCAGCTCGGAGAACACCTGGCTGCCGTGTTCGAGCACCTCGTCGGTGAAGTTGACCAGCATGTCGCGGGTGTGCACCACCTCGTCGACGGCGACCTGGCTGATCCAGTTGTGCGGCAGGTTGGGGCCGGTAAGGAACAGGGTGCCGGGCGCGAAGTTGCCGATGTAGTCGCCGATGAACACCTTGCCGGCGCTGGCGACGATCAGGTGCAGCTCGTATTCCTTGTGGAAATGCCAGCGCACCAGCGGGCTGGGAAAGCCATGCTGGCGGTAGATCAGCGAGTGGCCTTCGTGGTCGTCCATCAGTTCGTAGGAGGGGTCGATGACTTTGCTGGCTTTGGGCATGGTCAGTGCTTCGAGCGGGGATGAAGGGATCATCGTAGCCAACAATGGCGCCGAGCGCTGGCAGCACGCACACAGGGACGCGGCGATTGGGTAAACTCCCCGGCCATGACGCCCCTACGCTACTTGCAAGCCTACCCGCCGCACCTGCAGGAACAGGTCCGCCAACTGATCGCCCGCGATCGCCTGGGCGACTACCTGCAGCAGCGCTATGCGCAGCGCCACGACGTGCAGAACGACAAGGCGCTGTACCTCTACGCCCAGGACTTGCGCCAGCAGTTCCTGCGCAGCGCGCCGCCGCTGGACAAGGTGCTCTATGACAATCGCCTGGACCTCACCCACCGCGCCCTGGGGCTGAACACCGCGGTGACCCGGGTGCAGGGCGGCAAGCTCAAGGCCAAGAAGGAGATCCGCATTGCGTCGCTGTTCAAGGACGCGGCGCCGCAGTTCTTGCGCATGATCGTGGTCCACGAACTGGCCCACCTGCGCGAGCGCGACCACAGCAAGGCGTTCTACCAACTGTGCCAGCACATGGAGCCGGACTACCATCAGCTGGAATTCGACCTGCGTGTCTACCTGACCTGGCGTGAACTGCCAGGCATCGCCTGAGGCTCCCGAGCATGGACGTAAGCAAGACCAAGAGCAGTTTCTACCGCCGACTGTACGTCGCCTGGCTGATCGACAGCCAGACCGCGACCAGCGTGCCGGCACTGATGGAGGCCACCGGCATGCCCCGGCGCACCGCGCAGGACACCCTCACCGCCCTGGCCGACCTGGACATCGTCTGTGAATTCGAGCAGCTAAGCGGCGCGCGCAACCATGCCGGGCAGTACCGCATCCGCGACTGGGGGGCGATCGACAAACAGTGGATCGAAGCCCATCTGGCGCACATCCGTCAGGTGCTGGGTTATCCCTGAGGCGCGAGCAGCGTTCGCCGTCGTGCAGCGGCCCTCGCCGCTCAGCGATTCGGCCAAAATAGAGGCTAAATGACATTATTGCCTGCTGCCGTCGGCGGTCGGCTTTGTGTACCCTCGAGCCATCGGCTGCGATCCCTCCAGACCGCGAGAGGTACTGTGCATGCGCTCACTGCTTGGCGTTGTGGGACTGATCGCGGTGTTGGCGATGGCACCTGCCGTGGCCCAGCCGACGTTGCGCCTGGTGGCCGATAAATGGCCGCCGTTCTCCGACAGCAGCTTGCCCGGCGGCGGCCTGGCGACCGGTCTGGTCAGCGCGGCGCTGGCGCGTGCCGGGTATGCCAGCGAATTCGAGGAGGTACCGTGGGCCAGGGCGCTGATGGGCGTGGGCGAGGGCCGCTACGACGTGTTGGTCAACGCCTGGTACACCGAATCGCGTACCCAACTCGGTGAATTCTCCAGCCCTTACCTGAGCAACCGCATCCGCCTGCTCGGGCGCAAGGATCGACCCTTCAGCTTCACCCAGTTGGCCGACCTGTACCCCTACAGCATCGCCGTGGTGCGTGATTATGCCTATTCTCCGGCCTTCGACAGCGACAGCCGACTCGACAAGGTGCCGGTGCGCAGCTTCTCGTCGGCCATCCGCATGCTGGCTGCCGGCCGGGTCGACCTGGCGGTGGAAGACGAACTGGTGGCGCGCTACCTGCTGCAACACGAGCCGCCCGAGGTGCGCGGGCAGGTGGACTTCGTCGCCCAGCCCCTGGGCGAGAACAGCCTGCACATACTGGTCAGCCTGAAGAACCCGCAGCATGACCAGATCGTCCAGGGTTTCGACCGCGCGATTCAGGCGATGAAGGCCGATGGCAGCTACGCGCGGATCATGCGCCAGTACGGCTTCTGACGCGCCGGCACCTCAGGCCGGCTCGCTGTCCTTGATCAAATGCGCCGCCAGCGTGCGCAGCGGTCCCAATTGCCTGCAGATCAACGCCAGTTGCGACTGCACCAGGCGCTGGTGCTCGTCCAGCTCTTCGGGCATCTGCTCCAGTTGCTGGGCCAGGGCCTCCTCCGCGTCGCTGTGGATGGCCACCGGCGAGCGCGCCGCCAGGCCGCTGGCGATCTCGTCGAGGCTGCGCGCCAGGCTGCTGCCCACGCCATCGATCAACTGCTCGTGCACCTCGGCGGGCAATGCCGTGTCGCGGTGCGCGCCCAGGCCCGACAAGTAGCTGAGCAGGGTGTGCGAGAGCACCAGGAAGCGGAAGCCCACGTCGGCTTCCTTGCGGAAGTGCCCGGGCTCCATGAGCATGTTCGACAGCGTGGTCGACAGCGCCGCGTCGGCGTTGTGCGCGTTGCGGCGGGCCAGGCGATAGGCCAGGTCGTCGCTCTTGCCCACGGCGTACTGCTGCATGATCTGGCGCAGGTACTCGCTGGCGCAGCTCAGGGTGTTGGCCAGCACCTTGTTCAGGCGCCGTCCCTGCCAGTCGGGCAGGAACAGGAACACCGCGAGGATGGCGATCAGGCTGCCGACCAGGGTATCGAACAGGCGCGGCAGGAACAGCCCGTAGCCATCGCCGATCTGGTTGAAGCAGAACAGCACCATCAGCGTGATCGCCGCCGTGGCCAAGGTGTAGCGGGTGGTGCGGTTGACGAAGAACACCACACCGGCCACCACCGCGAACAGCGATTGCACCACCGGGTTGGGGAACAGGTCGAACAGCGCCCAGCCCACCGTCAGGCCGATGGCGGTGCCGAAGATCCGCTGCACCAGCTTGCGCCGGGTCGCGCCGTAGTTGGGCTGGCAGACGAACAGCGTGGTGAGGATGATCCAGTAGCCCTGCGTGGGGTGGATCAGGTGCACCATGCCGTAGCCGATCGACAGTGCCAGCGGCAGGCGCAAGGCATGGCGGAACAGCAGCGAGGTGGGGGTGAGCTGGGTGCGCAGGCGTTTCCAGACTTCCTTGAAGGTGCGCGGCGAGCGGTCCAGCAGGCTGCTGTCGCTGGCGGCGACCAGGCTGTCGGGGTTGCTCGCCGCACCGAGCAGGCGATCGAGGGTCGCCAGGTTCGCCGCCAGGGCGCGCAGCGAGCGCAACAGGCCGCGCCAGGCCGGGTTGTTCTGCTGGCGCAGGTACTCCAGCGAGGCGTTGAGGTCTTCCAGGGCCTCGGGGTAGCCGCTGGCGAGCACGAACGGCTGGCGCAGGCGGATCGAACGGGCCAGTTCCTGACAGGAGGAGCCCTGTTTGCGCAGCAGGCGTTGGCAGCGGAACATCACGTCGCTGTGGAAGAACGTCTCGCTCAGGGCGTTGTAGGGGTAGTGCGAGGCGCTGACCCGTTCATGGATGTCCTGGGCCAGGAAGTACAGTTTCAGGTAGCGGCTGACCTTGGAGTTGGGCTGGCTGTTGCCAACCCGGTGCAGGATGATTTCCTTGGCGGTGTTCAGCGCCGCGACCACCCGGCCATTCTGCTTGGCCAGCTCCAGGCGCGTGGCTTCGACATCCAGGGTGCGCACCGGCTCGAACAGGCTGGCCTTGAGCTTGAGGTAGCTGCCCAGCTCGAAGAACAGCTTGGCCAGGCTCTGCTGCACCGGCTGGTTGGAGAACAGCGCCTGCCACAGCACCGAGAGCAGGCCGTACCAGGCCGCGCCGGCCACCAGCAGCAAGGGTTCGTGCCAGAAGTCGCTGACCTGGCCGCCGCGCTGGTCGACGCCGATCATGGTGTACACCGACAGGATCAAGGTCGCCGAGGCGATCGCGCCATAGCGCTCGCCCAGCGCGCCGAGCATGGTCAGGCCGAAGGCGGCCAGGGCCAGCGAGATGACGAAGATCCAGGGGTAGGGGAACAGCAGCTCGACCGCCAGGGCGGCGATGGCGAAGCACACCAGGGTCACGGCCAGGGCGCTGAGGCGACCTTGCCAACCGTCGTCGGTCTCGGCCAGGGCGCTGGCGATGATGCCCAGGAACAGCGGGATGAGCAGGCTCATCTCGTTGTGGTACCAGCACCAGGCCATGGAGCCGGTCAGGGCGATGGTCACCCGGATGGCGTAGCTGAACTTGTCCTGGCCCCACAGGCGACGCAATGAATGGCGCAACGAACTCGATGACATAGTGGCCCTGGGCTGTGAGCGAAAGGGAGTTCTGATCGGGTTCGGGGCCGCACAGCGGCCCCGGAAGTAGCCTTGCACGATCCAGCAATAACCGTTCCGTGCGCAGCGGATTCTACCTCAGACGAACTGCGCCGCGGCGTTGGCCGAGGCCCAGGCCCACTGGAAATTGAAGCCGCCCAGGTGGCCGCTGACATCCAGCACCTCGCCAATGAAGTACAGCCCCGGACTCTTCAACGATTCCAGGGTCTTGGACGACACTTCGCGGGTGTCCACGCCGCCCAGGGTCACTTCCGCCGTGCGATAGCCCTCGGTGCCGGCCGGCACCACCTGCCAGGCCGACAGCTGTTCGGCGATCTGCGCCAGTTCCGCCGGGGTGTACTGCTTCAACGGCCTGGAGACGAACCACTGCTCGGCCAGCAAGTTCGCCAGCTTGCGGGTGAACACCTCGCCCAGCACGGTCTTGAGCTCGCTGTTGGGGCGCTCGGTTTGCTGTTGTTGCAGCCATTGCAGCGCGTCGTGGTCGGGCAGCAGGTTGAGCTCGACGGTGTCGCCGCTTTCCCAGTACGAGGAAATCTGCAGGATCGCCGGGCCGCTCAGGCCACGGTGGGTGAACAGCAGGTTTTCGCGAAAGCTCACGCCATTGCAATGGGCGATGCAGTCCAGCGAGGTGCCGGACAGCTCGCTGCACAGTGCCTTGAGTTGGGGCTCGGTGACGGTGAACGGCACCAGCGCAGCGCGGGTCGGCAGCAGGGTGTGGCCGAACTGGCGGGCGACCTGGTAACCGAAGCCGGTGGCGCCCAAGGTCGGGATCGACAGGCCGCCGGTGGCGATCACCAGCGACTGGCAGGCGAACGGTCCGGCGCTGGTGTGCAGGCGGTAGCCGTCGTCGGTCTTGTCGATCCGTTCGATCTGCGTGTTCAGGCGCAGCTCGGCACCGGCGGCGTCGCACTCGGCCAGGAGCATGTCGAGGATGTCGCTGGACTTGTTGTCGCAGAACAGTTGGCCGAGCTTTTTCTCGTGGTACGGCACGCCGTGGCGGGCCACCAGTTCGATGAAGTCCCACTGGGTGTAGCGGGCCAGGGCCGACTTGCAGAAGTGCGGGTTCTGCGACAGGAAGTTGGCCGGCTCGGTGTACATATTGGTGAAGTTGCAGCGCCCGCCGCCGGACATGAGGATCTTCTTGCCGGGCTTGTTGGCATGGTCGAGCAGCAGCACGCGGCGACCGCGGCGCGCGCTGAGGTGTGCGCACATCAGGCCGGCGGCGCCGGCTCCAATGATGATCACGTCGGTGGAGTGCACGGTGTGAACCTGTCTGGAGTCGAAAAGGGAGCTTGCCAAGGGGTTAGATGATGCGGACCTTGAGCGCGCGGCCCTTGATCTTGCCGCTGTTGAGCCGCTGCATCGCCCGCTTGGCCACCGCCCGCTCCACCGCCACGAAGGCGACGAAGTCGAAGATGGCGATCTTGCCCACTTGCTTGCCCGGCAGCCCGGCGTCGCCGGTCAGCGCACCGAGGATGTCGCCTGGGCGCAGCTTGTCCTTGCGCCCGGCACCGATGCACAGGGTGGTCATCGGCGGCAGCAGGGGCTCGCCACCCTTGTGCTTGAGGCCGTCCAGCGGTTCCCAGCGCAACGGGCGCTTCTGCAAGTCCTCGATGGCCTGGGCGCGATGGCCTTCGGCCGGCGCCACCAGGCTGATCGCCATCCCTTTCTCACCGGCGCGGCCGGTACGTCCGACGCGGTGCACGTGAATCTCGGCGTCGCGCGCCAGTTCGACGTTGATCACCAGGTCCAGGCCATCGATGTCCAGGCCGCGAGCGGCCACATCGGTGGCCACCAGCACCGAGCTGCTGCGGTTGGCGAACATCGTCAGCACCTGATCGCGGTCGCGCTGTTCCAGGTCGCCGTGCAGGGCCTGGGCGACGATGCCCTTGGCGGTCAGGTGGATAACCAGGTCTTCGCACTGCTGCTTGGTGAAGCAGAACGCCACGCACGACTGCGGACGGTAGTGACCGAGCACGCGGGTGACCGCCTCCAGGCGCTGCTGTGGATCGATCTCGATGAAGCGCTGCTCGATCTGGCTGTCGCTGTGCTGGCTCTCGACCTTGACCTGCTGCGGCGTGCGCATGAAGTCGGCGGCCAGTTGCTCGATGCCGGCCGGGTAGGTGGCCGAGAACAGCAGGGTCTGGCGCCGCGAGGGGGTCTTGCCGATGATCGCGGCGATGGCGTCGAAGAAGCCCATGTCGAGCATGCGGTCGGCTTCGTCCAGCACCAGCGTGTTGAGGCCCTTGAGGTCGAGGGTGCCCTTGTCCAGGTGCTGCTGGATGCGCCCTGGGGTGCCGACGATGATGTGCGCGCCGTGTTCCAGCGAGGCGATCTGCGGGCCGAGCGAGACGCCGCCGCACAGGGTGAGGATCTTGATGTTGTCCTCGGCCCTGGCCAGGCGGCGCAGTTCCTTGGCCACCTGGTCGGCGAGCTCGCGGGTGGGGCACAGCACCAGCGCCTGGCAGCCGAAGTAGCGCGGGTTGATCGGGTTGAGCAGGCCGATGCCGAAGGCGGCGGTCTTGCCGCTGCCGGTCTTGGCCTGGGCGATCAGGTCCTGGCCCTTGAGGATGACCGGCAGGCTCTGCGCCTGGATCGGGGTCATCGCGGCATAACCCAGGGCATCCAGGTTGGCCAGCATGGCGGCGGACAGCGGCAGGGAAGCGAAAGCGGTGGAGTCGGTGGTCACGGGACTGGCCTGCGGTGCGAAGCGAAAAATGCCGCACAGTCTACCAGCCCATGGCGATTCCCCCTACGTTTCCACGTGCTCTTCCGGACGACGGGTACGCCGGCCGTCTGTCGGCGAAAGCTGCAGGAAGATCGCCGCAGCCAGCATCGCCATCAAACCGATGGTCAGGAAGGTGAGCTGGAACGCCCCCAAGGTGGTTTCCACGCCGTCGGCATTGCCTGAGGCGGTGAAACCACCGAGCAGGGCGCCGGCGCAGGCCACGCCCAGGCTCAGCGACAGTTGCGCGACCACCGACAGCAGGCTGTTGCCGCTGCTGGCGCTGACATCGTCCAGGTCGATCAGGGTCACGGTGTTCATGGCCGTGAACTGCAGCGAGTTCACCGCGCCCAACACGCCCAGTTGCACCAGCAGCAGCCAGTACGGCGTCTGCTCGTCGACCAGGCCGAGGCTGGCGAGCATCACGCCGAGCAGCAGGGTGTTGCCGGTGAGGATGATGCGGTAGCCCAGGCGCTCGATCAGCGGACGTGCCACCGACTTGGCCAACATCGCTGCGGCCGCCAGCGGGATCATGCTCATGCCCGCCTGCGCCGGCGAGTAGCCCAGCGCCACTTGCAGCAGCAGCGGCACTAGGAAGGGCAAGGCGCCGCTGCCCAGGCGGGCGAACAGGTTGCCGAGGATGCCGATGGCGAAGGTGCGCACGCGGAACAGGCTGGGCGAGAACAGCGGCTCGGGGTCGCGTCCGGCGCGCAGCCAGTAAGCGGCCAGGCAGGCCATGCCGGCGAACAGCAACAACATCACCCGCAGGTGCGGCAGGTGCAGTTCGCCCAGGCCTTCCATGGCGATGGTGATCAGCACCATCGCCGCGCCGAACAGCAGGAAGCCCGGGCCGTCGAAGGTGGTGCGCTCGCTGCCGCGCAGGTCCGGGATGAATTTCCACACCGCATAGCAGCCCAGCGCGCCGACCGGCAGGTTGAGCAGGAAGATCCAGTGCCAACTGAGGATTTCCACCAGCCAGCCACCCACGGTCGGGCCGAGCAGCGGCCCGAGCAGGCCGGGGATGGTGATGAAGCTCATGATCCGCACCAGTTCCGAGCGCGGGTAGGCGCGCAGCACCACCAGGCGCCCGACCGGCAGCATCAGCGCACCGCCCAGGCCCTGGATGACCCGCGCGAAGATCAGAAAGCCCAGGCTGTTGGCCGCCGCGCACAGCAGCGAGCCGACGCTGAACAGCAGGATCGCGCCGAAGAAGATGCGCTTGGTGCCGAAGCGGTCGGCGATCCAGCCCGAGGCGGGGATCAGCAGGGCCACGGTGAGCATGTAGGCGATGATCACGCCCTGCATGCGCAACGGGTCCTCGGCCAGCGAGCGGGCCATGGCGGGCAGCGCGGTGTTGAGGATGGTGCCGTCGAGCGACTGCATGAAGAAAGCGATGGCCACCACCCAGGGGAGCCAGCGGGCGGTGATGGGGTCGAGCGGGGCGCGTTCGGGCATGACGTCCTCTTCTGCCTGTGCCGGCCCTGGCGCGGATCGATCGCGGTGGCGATAGGGCCGGCAGGGCCAATCACAATGTCAATGTCAGTCCTCTGACCAGCGCGCCGGGCAAATGACTCGATCCGGTCTGCCGCTGTCCGTAGGTGCTGGTGGACAGGATCAGCTCGCGCTCGCAGGTCAGCGCTTCCAGACGGTCGCCCAGCAGGTTGTACAGGCTGTCGTCGAAGCGCATGGTGCTCACCGGTCCCTGGATCTGCCCGTCCTGCACCCAGAAGGTGGCGAAGCGGGTCAGGCCGGTCATGCGCGCGGCGGGCAGGTCGGAGTAGTTCAGGTACCACAGGTTGCTGATGTACAGGCCGGTGCCGAGGTGTTCGAGGATGTCCGCCGTGGCCAGCGATCCGGGGGCCAGGCTCAGCGCGCAGGGCGCCTCGTAACTGTCTGCACCGTTGGCCAGCAGGGCGAATTCGGCGGCGCTGCGCGCGCTGGTCAGGCGCTCGAGGGCGCGGCCTTCGCCAATCAGGGTCAGGTCCTGGCGGGGCGAGCCTTCGTCGGAGAACGCTGGGCTCAGCGAGCCGCTGACCTGTTCGGCGACGCTCACCAGCGGGCTGAGCCGGGCATCGCCGTTGTACAGGCGTTGCAGCGGGCTGTTGCCGGTGGCCAGGGCCTGGGCTGAAAAGCCGCCCCAGCCCAGCATGTCGGCGATCTCGTCCATGGCCGCGGGGGCCAGGTAGGCGCGGTAGCTGCCGGGTTCGAGGGTGATGGCCGGGCGGCCCAGGTGCTGCAGTTGCTCGCGCGCCAGCCGCAGGCGCGTGGCAAAGGCCTCGGCGCTCCAGGCCTGGCCGGCATAGTTGGCTTTCACCGCCTGGCCGTTGGCGTGGAACAGGCTCCAGTCGAAGTTGAAGCTGTTGGCCTGGTGCCAGCCGAAGGCGCCATAGGAACTGGCGAAGCCCCGGCAGAGGGGACCGGCGGCATAGATGCCGACCAGGTCCAGGTCGCCGGCCTGTTGCTCGACCAGCGCCAGCACTTCGTCGAAGTCGGGCAGGGGCTCCTCTTGCACGCTGTGGCTGTGCCAGGCGCGCTCGTCCAGTTTCAGGTAGGGATCGGCGGGCAGCAGCGGCAAGGTCTGGCGCAGTTGCGCCAGCGCGTCGTGCAGGCGCTGGCGGTCGAGTTGCGGGTCGTCGCCCAGGGTGAACTGCTGCTCGGCCTGACGGCCGTCACGCACCAGGCGCAGGCTCGCACTGGCCTGGCTGACATCGCCGGCCTGACGCACCTTGGCCTGGTTGAAGCGCACGAAACGCGACTGTTCGGCGCTGTAGCCGAGGGTGAACTGCTCGCCGGGATGCACGGCGTCGCGCAGGGCGCCGTGCAGGTGCTCGAAGCGAGGTCGATACGAAGTGCTCATCAGGCGTCTCCTCCGAATACGTCGATCTGGCGGAACACGCAGGCCGGCGAGGCGTGGCCGACGCGGATGACCTGGTTGGGCTCGCCCTTGCCGCAGTTCGGGGTGCCGAGCACCTGGAAGGTGCTGCGGTCGCCCACCGCCGAGAGGTTGCGCCAGAACTGCGCGGAGATGCCGCGGTAGTTGGGGTTCTTGACCACGCCCTTGAGTTGGCCGTGCTCGATGAGCTGGCCCCATTCGCAGCCGAACTGGAACTTGTTGCGCGCGTCGTCGATGGACCAGGAACGGTTGGTGCGCATGAGGATGCCGTGCTCGATGCCCGCGATGAGTTGCTCCAGCGAGTGCTCGCCCGGTTCGATGTTGAGGTTGGCCATGCGGTCGATGGGGGCGCGGTTCCAGCCGCAGGCACGGCTGTTGGCCACGCCGTCGAGGCCGGAGCGCAGTTGCGAGAGGGCGCCGCCCAGCGGCCGCAACAGCGTGCCCTGGCGAATCAGGAACTGCTTGCTGGCGGGTGTGCCGTCGTCGTCGAAGCTGTAGCTGGCCAGCTCTTCTGGCAGGGTCGGGTCGAAGGTGACGTTGAGCAGCGCCGAGCCGTATTGCAGATGGCCGAAGTCGCTGGCCTTGACGAAGCTGGTGCCGGCGTAATTGCGCTCGTCACCGAGGATGCGGTCCATCTCCAAGGGGTGACCGATGGACTCGTGGATTTGCAGCATCATCTGGTCGGGCATCAACAGCAGGTCGCGCACGCCGCTGGGGGTGTTGGGCGCCAGCAGCAACTGCAGGGCCTCGTCGGCCACGTGTCGGGCCGCGCCTACCAGGCCGCAGCGTTCGATGATCTCGAAGCCGCCCTGTTGGCCGAAGTTCTCCCGGCCCAGGGTGCGGCTCTGGCTGTCCTGGCCATCGCTGGCGGTGACGCCCAGGCCGGGGAAGACGAAGCGCTGCGCATGGCGCAACTGCGCACCGGCCGAGTTCAGGTAGGTCTGCTCGACGAGGGTGATGCCCAGGCTTGCCTGCCAGTCCACCAGGCGTGCGTCCTTGGGCACGCTGGCCGATTCGGCGGCCAGCAGCTCAAGGCAGTCGGCCAGGTTGGGCAGGGCCTGCTCGAAGTTGGGCGAGACGTGGTCGTGACGTTGGCTGGGCACCGGCTGCTGGCGCAGATCGAGCAGGTGGTGGCCAGCGATCTGCCGGGCCAGGGCCTCGGCCTGTTCCAGCGCACGTTGCAGTCCGGCTTGCGACAGGTCGGCGGTGGCCGCGTAGGCTTCCACGCCGTTGAGCCGAACGCTGAGCATGGCGCCCTCATCCTGGCTGAACGACGGTGGTTCGGCGACGTTACGCCGCACTGACAGCGATTGGTGCGCTTGCTTGACGTGGCGCAGCGAAAAGACGTCGGCCGTGCTGCGCAGCCCGGCGAAGCGCTGGCGCAGCAGGGCGCTGGAATCGAACATGCAAGAACCTCCGGTACACGGTGGCTCCCCCTAGAACCACCCCTCGTGCATGCCCAGGCACGTGTCGTCACGTGCCTCGAGCAAGGCGAGCTCAGTATGGCAGCCTGGCACCTCCCAGATCAGAAAATAACGCGCCGCTTGTAGTTTGCCTTGATAGAAATCGCGATCGGCTTCGACGCCCTTGAGCAACCCGAGCTCGGCGTGGATCGCCTGCTCCAGCCAGCGCCAGCCGATCACGCAGTGACCGAACACCTTGAGGTACAGCGCAGAATTGGCCAGCGCAGCCGCCGCCTTGCCCTGGGCCAGATCGCCGAGCAGGGCCAGGGTTGCGGCCTGCAAGCGATTGACCAACTGCTCCAGCGGCTGGCGCAGCGCATCCAGGTTGGGGTGATGGCTGGCGCGCTCGGCGGTGGCGGCGATCAGGCGGATCAGGTGCTTGAGCCCGGCACCGCCGTTCTGCGCCAGCTTACGCCCCAGCAGGTCGAGCGACTGGATACCCTCGGTGCCCTCGTGAATCGGGTTCAGGCGGTTGTCGCGGTAGTACTGCTCCACCGGATAGTCGCGGGTGTAGCCGTGGCCGCCGAGGATCTGGATCGCCAGTTCGTTGGCCTTGAGGCAGAACGCCGATGGCCAGGATTTGACGATGGGGGTGAGTAGGTCGAGCAGTTGCTGGGCCTGCTCGCGAGTGGTTGCATCGGGCGCGGTGTGGGTGTCGTCGAACAGCCGCGCGGCGTACAGCCCCAGGTCGAAGGCGCCTTCCACGTAGGCCTTCTGCATCAGCAGCATGCGCCGCACGTCGGCATGCTCGATGATCGGCACCGGCGGGCTGTGCGGGTCTTTGTTGTCCACCTGACGGCCCTGGGGGCGCTGGCGAGCATAGTCCAGCGAGTACAAGTAGCCGGCGTAGCCGAGCATCACTGCGCCCATGCCGACGCCGATGCGCGCCTCGTTCATCATCTGGAACATGTACGCCAGGCCTTGGTGCGGCTGGCCGACCAGATAGCCGATGCACTGGCCGTTATCGCCGAAGTTCAGCGCCGTGGAGGTGGTGCCGCGCCAGCCCATCTTGTGGAACAGCCCGGCCAGCGTCACGTCGTTGCGCGCGCCGAGGCGACCGTCGGCGTCGACCCGGTACTTGGGCACGATGAACAGGGAAATGCCCTTCACCCCGGCCGGGGCGTCCGGCAGCTTGGCCAGGACCATGTGCACGATGTTCTCCGATAACTCGTGGTCCCCGGCGGAGATGAAGATCTTGTTGCCCTTGAGCCGGTAGCTGCCGTCGCCAACGGGCTCGGCGCGGGTGCGGATGTCTGCCAGCGACGAGCCGGCATGGGGTTCGGTGAGGGCCATGGTGCCGAAGAAGCGGCCGTCGATCATCGGTTGCAGGAACAACCGCTTCTGCGTTTCGTCGCCGAAGCTTTCGATCAGGTTGGCCGCGCCCATGGTCAGGAACGGGTAGGCGGTGGTGCCGGCGTTGGCGGCCTGGAAGTGGGCGAAGCAGGCTTGCGAGACCAGGCTCGGCAACTGCATGCCGCCGACGTCGAAGTCGCGGTTGGCATTGAGCAAGCCCGCGTCGAGAAACGCCTGCACGGCGGGTTTGACCTCCGCGATCAACTCAGCCCGGCCGTCCACATAGCGCGGTTCGTGCTCGTCGCCTTTGCGGTTGTGCGGGGCGAAGTACTTTTCCGCCAGGCTGCGCGCAGTGCCCAGCGCGGCGTCGAAGGTTTCGCGGTTGTGCTCGGCAAAACGCGGGCGGGCGGTCAGGGCCTCGGCATCGAGGACTTCATAGAGTTCGAACGCAAGGTTGCGGCTGCTGAGGAGTTGCTCGGACATGGCGGCATTCCTGGAATCGGGATGCGCCGAGTCTAGTGGCGGTGACCGTTACCGCACAGGCTAATGGATGTGGGTGATAGCGCTTCAAAAGCACGATGGCGGTGCAGGGTCAGGTGGTGCTGCGGGACTGACAGTTCTGCCAGGTGCCGCCGAGGTTTTGCGACGCTAGTATGCAAAGCACACCGTGGTTGAGATTGGCGCGGATGCGTATGTCGATTGGAGGACGCTCGATGACCTGCTCTGCGCCGTTGGTTGCCCACAACACGCCCCGAGTACAAGTCTTTGCAGGGAGACTGACGGTCCGGGAAATTGTCTATCATCGCCATGACCGGAGCTTGGAGCGCACCGATCAGCGCGTCACGTGCCACGGGTACGATCGCCGAGGTGTGCTTGAGCGCAGCGTCGATCCGCGTCTGGCTAAATCGGGCCGGGTGAACTTTACCTTTGCGAACGATCTCGTTGGCAGGCCAGTGCGCGCTGAGCGTGCTGACGCCGGCATTTGTGTAGCCCTCGCCGATATCCTCGGTCGCCCTCTCGTACGGTTCAGTGCGATCGCCGCCGATGCGGATGGTCGCGACGACTGCGGCCAAGTGGTCGTACGCAGTCTGGCCTATGAAACTGCCGGTTCGCCCGGGCGGCTGGTGAGCATTACCGATACTCAAGCGGGCGGTGATCCGCGCATCGTCCAACGCTTCGTTTACGGCGGTGGCAGTGCATCGGAATGTGCGTCGAACCTGGCGGGGCGGTGTGTCGGCCGTTATGACGGTGCTGGACTTGCGCTGCTCGAGGGGGCTGCCCTTACCGGCACACCTATTGCGTTCACGCGGCGGCTTCTTGAGCACGGTGATGATGAGCAGACCACTGCGCACTGGCGAGGGGAGACGGCCAGTGACTGGGATCGGGCGCTGGAATCGGTCGAGTTCGCCTACACGACGTGCGCGGTGGTGGATGCCTGCGCAGCCGTTTCAAGTGTCACCGATGCCGCCGGAAACCGGCAGCGCGTGGCTTGCGACATTGCGGGTCACCTCAAGGCTGCGTGGCTGTCTCGCAAAGGGGCGCCAGAACGCGAAATCGTGCGCTCGCTGAGTTACCTGGCCTGTGGCGCCAAAGCGTCTGAGCTGCACGGTAACGGTGTATTGACCCAGTACTTTCACGACCCCACCACGCGACGTCAGACCGGCCGACGCATCGAGCGGCCAGCGGCTCATGCGCGCGGCATGAAAGTATTGCAGGACGTGCGCTATACCTTCGATCCGGTCGGTAACCTGGTCGGGGAGTTGGACATGACCGACGTTGCCAGCTTCTGGCGAAACCAGAAGGTGGTACCCAAAAAGACCTACCGCTACGACAGCCTCTATCAACTGGTCAGCGCTTCGGGGCGTGAACACGCCCAGGGCGAGGCTGCACCAGGATTGTCCAAAGACTGCCAGGTTGGCGCAAGCGACCAGACCCTCCTGACCTGCTATAGCCGAGACTTTACCTACGACGCAGCCGGCAATTTGATGCGCACGGTGCACCTCTCGCCCGCCAGCAGTCGCTGCTATGTCGTGGGCATGATGGTCAGTGACCGCAGTAACCGGGCGGTACTCGACACGATGGCGAGCAGCCCCGCTGAAGCGCAAGCCGCATTCACAGCGAGTGGGCATCAGGCCATGCTGCTACCTAATCAGCCATTGCTCTGGACGTCGAACGGCGAACTGCGTCACGTGGTTTCGGTGCAGCGCGAACAGTCGCAACAGGACGACAGCGAGCATTACCGCTACGACGGCGATAGTCAGCGAATCACGAAGATCAATACGCAGTGGGCTTCTGCGAGCCGGCGCAGGCAGCGCGTCATTTATCTGCCAGGGCTCGAATTGCGCCGCACTGTCAGCAATGCGCGTGTCGAAGAGGAGCTACAGATACTCAAGGTCGGAGGGGGCGGGTATGCCCAAGTTCGGCTTTTATATTGGTCCAACGCCGCCCCCCCGGGTTTACAGAACGATCAACTGCGCTACAGCTACGACACCCCTTTGGGTAGCAGCATTTTGGAAATCGACGGGGATGGTCGCTTGATCAGCCACGAAGACTACTATCCCTACGGCGGCACGGCATTTTGCCTGGCGCGAAATAAGCTCGAGGCGAATTACAAGACGTTGGGCCATGGTGGCAAGGAGCGAGATGTCACTGGGCTTTACTACTATGGCCAACGCTACTATCAGCCCTGGGCAGGGCGCTGGCTGAGTGCCGATCCAGCGGGTGCAGTCGATGGCCTCAATCTGTATTGCCGGGTACGTAATAACCCCGTTACCCGTCGGGATGACGACGGCTTGCAGAGTTTCGAAAGCGAATTTGGCCCGGATTTCAGTGCTTTGGATAAAGTCATCGACTTTCCAGAGATTTTCAAGGCTGCGCCTGAAGGTGTCGTCCTCAAGGGCAATGTCAGCGAGCATTCACTGGGGCGATTGAGGTTGAAGGTGTATTGGCAACGGGAAGTGCCCGCCTACCAGCCGTTGCCCTCTGAGCAAGTGATCGGTGCGCTGGGCGATGATGGGCGTGGTCAGCTCGGCCCCGATGCCCAGCGCGCACGTACGCTTGGGGTGACCGAGCAGTTCGCCAAGGACCTGACTCGCAGCAGTTACACGGTGATTGAAGGTGGCCAGGAAAAGCCGTTAGGCGAACACACCATCGATCAGTTGTTCACCCGGCAGCAGAAAGAGATCGTTTCTACCCTTGCGCACCAAGCCCACGCCGCCGAATTGGCCGTGCTGAGCTACGGCATTGAAGCCGCTGGCGGCACGTTCGACGAGCAAGGCCAGTTCCGCGCTTCTTGGGTGCAGGCCCCCGGAGCTGACCCTGAGCACATCATCGAGAAGCCTTCACCGAGCGACAGGTCGCTCATTGTCAGGTCACGGCAGATTTTCAGTCTCAAGTACACGGAAACGGAGCAACTGGCTGCCGACCTGAGCCTGACCGCCGAGCAGATTTCGGTCTTGCGTGTGGACAGGCAGGGTGGGGAGATTACCTACCACTATCAGGACGCACATCCGACGATTCAGAAGTTGCAGATTTCCTACGTAACTCCCGTCGCGCCCGTCAGTACCAAACGTTCACTTGCCTCAAAGATAAAATTCTGGCGATCGTCCAGCAAACAGTGAGCAGGCTTGAACGGTGGCCAAAAGAAAGCAGGCGCGCCCGAGACGCGCCTGCTTTCATCGCCTCGCGTGATCCTAGCCGATGGTCATCAAGCTCGCGTTACCGCCCGCCGCCGCCGTATTCACGCTGACCGCCCGCTCGATCACCAGCCGCTCCAGGGCGATCTGCTGGTCACCGCTAGACAACCCGTGCACGCCGACGATGGCACCGGCACGCTTGGCCACCTGCTGGCACACTGCGCGGAGCTGGTCGGAGTGACCGTGGTGGATGACGGCGTCGAAGGCCACGTCATCCTTGGTCCAGTCGGCCACCAGCCTGAGCTTGCCTTGCAGCTCTTTCGGCAGGCGGCTGCGCAGGCCCTTGGCCGGCTCGCCATCGCTGCACAGCGCCGAGCTGCCGACCGCCAGCACCGCTGCGAACTGCGTCAGCAGGTCGGCTTCGTTGTCGGCCAGGCACAGCACGTGCTCGCGGGGCAGCACGCTGTAGGTGTTGCGCTCGCCGGTGGGGCCAGGCAGCACACGGGTAATGCCGCTCTGCGACTGCTCGGCGAACTGCTCGCACAGGGCGACCAGCTCAGGCTGGTGGCTGGACGCCCAGGTCTTGAGTGCGTGCAGTGGCTTGAGCAGTTGCTCGTGCAGCGCGTTGTCGGCCTTGCCGTGTGCGTCGGTACGCTGGAAGTGCCGGGCGATGGCGTCGGCCGGGCGGGTCGACAGCAACCGGTACAGGTACAACGGACCACCGGCCTTGGGACCGGTGCCGGACAGGCCTTCACCGCCGAACGGCTGCACGCCGACCACGGCGCCGACGATGTTGCGGTTGACGTACATGTTGCCGGCATTGACCTTGTCCACCACCTTGGCGATGGTTTCGTCGATGCGGGTGTGCACGCCCAGGGTCAGGCCATAGCCAGAGGCGTTGATCTGTTCGATCAGTTGGTCGATGTGCTTGCGGTTGTAGCGCACCACGTGCAGCACCGGGCCGAAGATTTCGCGCTTGAGCTCGTCGAAGCTCTCCAGTTCTATCAGGGTCGGCATGACGAAGGTGCCACGCTTGCATTCCTCGCCCTCGGCCAGGGCCACCTGATAGACGCTGCGGCCCTTCTCGCGCATGGCCTGGATGTGCTTCTCGATGCCGGCCTTGGCCTCGGCGTCGATCACCGGGCCGACGTCCACCGACAGGCGCTCGGGGTTGCCCATGCGGTTCTGCGCCATGGCGCCCTTGAGCATTTCGATGACCCGGTCGGCGCAGTCCTCTTGCAGGCACAGCACGCGCAGGGCCGAGCAGCGCTGGCCGGCGCTGTCGAAGGCCGAGGACACGACGTCGATCACCACCTGTTCGGTGAGCGCCGAGGAGTCGACGATCATCGCGTTCTGGCCGCCGGTTTCGGCGATCAGCGGAATCGGTCGACCCTGGGCGTCGAGGCGCCCGGCGACATTGCGTTGCAGCAGACGCGCCACCTCGGTGGAACCGGTGAACATCACGCCTTTGACCCGCTCGTCACCGACCAGACCGGCACCGACGGTTTCGCCGCGCCCTGGCAGCAGTTGCAGCACGCCCTCGGGAATGCCCGCTTCGAGCAGCAGGCGCACGGCCTGGGCGGCGATCAGCGGGGTCTGTTCGGCGGGCTTGGCCAGGACAGGGTTGCCAGCGGCCAGCGCCGCCGCCACCTGGCCGGTGAAGATCGCCAGCGGGAAGTTCCACGGGCTGATGCACACCACCGGGCCCAAGGGGCGGCAGGCGTCGTTGCTGAAGTCGGTGCGCGCCTGCACCGCGTAGTAGCGCAGGAAGTCCACGGCCTCGCGCACTTCGGCGATGGCGTTGGCGAAGGTCTTGCCGGCCTCGCGGATGAGCAGGCCCATCAGCGGTTGGATCTCGGCTTCCATCAGGTCGGCAGTGCGCTCCAGGATCGCCGCGCGCTCGGCCGGCGGGGTGGCCTGCCAGATCGGGGCGGCGTTCAGCGCGCACTGGATGGCGTTGTCGACGTCGGCGACGCTGGCCTCCTGCACATGACCCACCACGTCGCGGTGGTCGGCGGGATTGAGCACGGCCTCGACGGCACCTTCGCTGGCCGTGCAGGCCAGCAGGGGCGAAGCATTCCAGTCGGTGTGCGCGGTGGCCAGCAGGGCGCAGGACAGCGAAGCCAGGCGGTGCTCGTTGGCCATGTCGATGCCGGCCGAGTTGGCCCGCTCGCTGCCATACAGCTCACGCGGCAGCGGGATGCGCGGGTGCGGCAGGCCGACGTTGCCTTCCTGGGTGGCCATGCGCTCGATGCTCAGCACCGGGTCGGCGACCAGTTCCTGGATGGAAATGGAATGATCGGCGATGCGGTTGACGAACGAGGTGTTGGCGCCATTTTCCAGCAGGCGCCGCACCAGGTAGGCCAACAGGGTTTCGTGGGTGCCGACCGGCGCGTAGACGCGGCACGGACGGTTCAGCTTGCCGTCGGCGATCTTGCCGACCACCTGCTCGTACAGCGGCTCGCCCATGCCATGTAGGCACTGGAATTCGTACTGTCCTGGGTAATAGTTCTGACCCGCGATGTGGTAGATGGCCGATAGGGTGTGGGCGTTGTGGGTGGCGAACTGGGGGTAGATGGCTTCCGGCACCGACAGCAGCTTGCGCGCGCAGGCGATATAGGAGACATCGGTGTAGACCTTGCGAGTGTAGACCGGGTAGCCCTCCAGGCCTTCGACCTGGGCGCGCTTGATCTCGCTGTCCCAGTAGGCGCCCTTGACCAGGCGGATCATCAGGCGGTGGCGGCTGCGCTTGGCCAGGTCGATGATGGCGTCGATCACATAGGGGCAGCGTTTCTGATACGCCTGGATGACGAAGCCGATGCCGTTCCAGCCCGCCAGCGACGGCTCGAAGCACAGGCGTTCGAGCAGGTCCAGCGACAGCTCCAGACGGTCGGCTTCTTCGGCGTCGATGTTCAGACCGATGTCGTACTGCTTGGCCAGCAAGGTCAACGACAGCAGGCGCGGGTACAGTTCGCCCATGACGCGTTCGTACTGCGCACGGCTGTAGCGCGGGTGCAGCGCCGAGAGCTTGATCGAGATGCCTGGGCCTTCATAGATGCCGCGCCCGTTGGACGCCTTGCCGATCGAATGAATCGCCTGCTCGTAGGAGGCCAGGTACTTCTGCGCGTCGTGCTCGGTGAGCGCGGCTTCGCCGAGCATGTCGTAGCTGTAGCGGAAGCCCTTGGATTCGAAGCGGCTGGCGTTGGCCAGGGCCTCGGCGATGGTCTCGCCGGTGACGAACTGCTCGCCCATCAGGCGCATGGCCATGTCGACGCCCTTGCGAATCATCGGCTCGCCGCTCTTGCCGATGATGCGGGTGAGCGAAGAACTCAGGCCGGACTCGTTGTGGGTGGACACCAGCCGGCCGGTGAGCAGCAGGCCCCAGGTGGCGGCGTTGACGAACAGCGACGGGCTGTTGCCCAGGTGCGGTTGCCAGTTGCCGGTGCTGATCTTGTCGCGGATCAGCGCATCGCGGGTGCCTTTGTCCGGGATGCGCAGCAAGGCCTCGGCCAAGCACATCAGGGCCACGCCTTCCTGGGACGACAGGGAGAACTCCTGCAGCAGGCCTTGGACGATGCCGGCACGGCCGCTGGCGCTTTTCTGATGGCGCAGCTTGTCGGCAAGCCCCGCAGCCATCTTGTTGGTGGCCTCGGCCAGCGGGGCGCTCAGGCGCGCTTGCTCCAGCAGCATCGGCACCACTTCCTGCTCGGGACGGCGGTAGGCGGCGGTGATGGCCGCGCGCAGCACCGATTGCGGCAGGATGCTCTCGGCGAACTCGAGAAAGCATTGGTGCGCGTGGTCGGTCGGCACGTCGCCGGCATCGTCGCCATTGCTGGCGGCCAGGCCGTCGATGTCGTTGGGGTTGGCACCACCCTCGAGCTTCTCCAGGTAGTTGAAGATCGCCTGCTTGATCAACCAGTGCGGGGTGCGGTCGATGGACTGCGCAGCCGCTTTGAGTCGTTCACGGGTCGGGTCGTCGAGTTTGACCCCAAGGGTGGTCGTCGCCATTTCTTATCCTCGTTATTGCCACGGGAGTGGCTAAGCTGGCGGCAAGATTAGCGGGCGGCGTTTGCAGGTGCAACCGGGTGCAACCCGAATTTTTTCTGAAAAAGGTGCAACTCGTCCGCCAGTCTCTGAAGGAACCTCCTGTAGTCCATTTTTGCTGCCTTAACGTCTTAAAACCCTGACTTTTGTCGCAAAAAGTAGCAAAAAAGCGGTTTTATCTGAAAATGCATTTATGGGTGCAACTTGCAAATGAAAAGTGGTTGCACCTGATGAAGGTTGTTGCATAGGATGCGCCGCCTGGGTGCAACCGCCTCGTCATGTGTGGTTGCGAGAGATAACAACAACGCCAGGACATAACCATGGGCAATCCAATCACGATCACCTTCGTGGTCTACATCGCAGCAATGGTGCTGATCGGCTTCGCCGCCTATCGCTCGACCAAGAATCTTTCCGACTACATTCTCGGCGGCCGCAGTCTCGGCAGCGTGGTCACCGCCTTGTCGGCCGGTGCTTCGGACATGAGTGGCTGGTTGCTGATGGGGCTGCCGGGCGCCATCTACCTGTCGGGCTTGTCCGAGGCCTGGATCGCCATCGGCCTGACCGTCGGCGCCTACCTCAACTGGCTGTTCGTCGCCGGTCGATTGCGGGTACAGACCGAACACAATGGCGATGCGCTGACCCTGCCGGACTTCTTCTCCAGCCGTTTCGAAGACACCAGCGGTCTGCTGCGGGTGATCTCGGCCATCGTCATCCTGGTGTTCTTCACCATCTACTGCGCTTCCGGCATCGTCGCCGGCGCCCGCCTGTTCGAAAGCACCTTCGGCATGTCCTACGAGACGGCGTTGTGGGCCGGTGCAGCAGCGACCATTGCCTACACCTTCGTCGGTGGTTTCCTGGCGGTGAGCTGGACCGATACCGTGCAGGCCACGCTGATGATCTTCGCGCTGATCCTCACGCCGATCATCGTGCTGATCTCCACCGGCGGCTTCGACACCACCCTGCTGGCCATCGAAGCGCAGAACCCGGCCAACTTCGACATGTTCCGCGGCGCCACCTTCATCGGCATCATTTCGCTGATGGGCTGGGGCCTGGGCTATTTCGGCCAGCCGCACATCCTGGCGCGCTTCATGGCGGCCGACTCGGTGAAGTCCATCGCCAATGCCCGACGCATCTCCATGACCTGGATGATCCTGTGCCTGACCGGTACCTGCGCGGTGGGCTTCTTCGGCATCGCCTACTTCTCGGCCAATCCTGGCCTGGCCGGGCCGGTGACCGAAAACCATGAGCGGATCTTCATCGAGCTGGCGAAGATCCTGTTCAACCCGTGGATCGCCGGGGTGCTGCTGTCGGCCATTCTCGCTGCCGTGATGAGCACCCTGAGCTGCCAACTGCTGGTGTGCTCCAGTGCGCTGACCGAGGACTTCTACAAAGCCTTCCTGCGCAAGGGCGCTTCGCAGACCGAGCTGGTTTGGGTCGGTCGCCTGATGGTGCTGGCCGTGGCGCTGATCGCCATCGCCCTGGCCGCCAATCCGGACAACCGCGTGCTGGGCCTGGTCGCCTACGCCTGGGCGGGCTTCGGCGCGGCGTTCGGCCCGGTGGTGCTGATGTCGGTGCTGTGGAAGGGCATGACCCGCAATGGCGCGCTGGCGGGTATCGTGGTCGGTGCGCTGACCGTGATCCTGTGGAAGAACTACGTCGGGCTGGGGCTGTACGAGATCATTCCGGGCTTCCTGTTCGCCACCGTCGCGATCGTCGTGGTGAGCAAGCTGGGGCGTCCGAGCGCCAGCATGGTTTCGCGGTTCGAGACGGCTGACGCGGCGTACCACGCCGACAAGTAAGCGACAGGCCGAGCGCGGGCCTGCCCGCGACTCGGCCGGCGCCGACCACCGCACCTGACGCCGTCAGCCCGACAAGGTAAACTTGCCGGTTCCTCAGGAGCCCACATGAACTATCGTCACGCCTTCCATGCCGGCAACCACGCCGACGTCTTCAAGCACATCGTGCTGACCCGCCTCATCGCCCTGATGTCGCGCAAGGAGCAGCCGTTCGCCTACCTCGACACCCATGCCGGCCTCGGTCTGTACGACCTGCAGGGCGATCAGGCGACGCGCACCGGCGAGTACCTGGAAGGGGTAGCGCGACTCTGGGGCCGCGACGACCTGCCAGCGGTGACCGACGACTACCTGCGCATCATCCGCCGCCTGAATCCGGAGGGTGAACTGCGTTACTACCCCGGCTCGCCGGAGCTGGCGCGGCGCCTGATGCGCCAGCAGGATCGCGCACTGCTCAACGAGAAGCACCCCGAGGATGGGCCGCTGCTCAAGGACAACATGAAGAAAGACCCGCGCGTCACCGTGCACCTGGGCGAAGGCTGGCACGTGCCGCGGGCCTTGCTGCCGGTGCAGGAAAAGCGCGCGATCATGCTGATCGACCCGCCGTTCGAACAGGCCGATGAGCTCAAACGCTGCACCCAGGCGGTGAAAGAGGCGATCGGGCGCATGCGTCAGACCGTCGCGGCCATCTGGTACCCGATCAAGGACCAGCGCTCGCTGACCCGCTTCTACCAAGACCTCACCAGTACCGGCGCGCCCAAGCTGCTGCGGGTCGAGTTGTACGTGCATCATCAGGACAGCCCGCAGGGCCTGAACGGTTCTGGCCTGGCCATTGCCAATCCGCCGTGGGGCCTGGAAGACGAGCTGCGCGAGCTGCTGCCGTGGCTGGCCAAGGAGCTGGCACAGAGCGCTGGCAGTTGGCGCATGGACTGGCTGATCGCCGAGTAACAGGCGCAGCCGTGCGGTACAGGTTGTTTGCGCTATAATCGCGCGCTTTGGTCGCCAGCCGCCCACCCGGCTCCTGGCGCATCTCATATCGAATGAAGAGGCGAGTCCCTTGGCATTGACGATTCTTGGCCTGTCCGGCGCCCTCAGCCATGACCCTTCCGCGGCCTTGTACATCGACGGCAAACTGGTTGCCGCCGCCGAAGAAGAGCGCTTCGTGCGTGACAAGCATGCGAAGAACCGCATGCCGTATGAATCGGCGAAGTTCTGCCTGGAGCAGGCCGGCATCAAGCCGTCCGACGTGGACGTGGTGGCCATTCCGTTCGCCCCCATCAGCCTGTTCGGCAAGGCCCGCTGGCACTACGCCAAGCGCTACTGGTACGCCCCGGACCGCGCCCTCGACGCTATCCTCATGGGCAACCGTCGCTACAAGCGCTACCGCAAGAAGATCGTCTGGTGCCTGGAGCAGTTGGGCTTCGATCCGAAGAAGATCAAGATCGAGCCGGTCGAGCACCACCTGGCCCACGCGTCCAGCGCCTATCACTGCTCGGGCTTCAAGGAAAAGACCGCGATCCTCGGCATCGACGGCAAGGGCGAGTACGCCACCACCTTCTTCGGCTACGGCGAGAACGGCAAGATCCACAAGATCAAGGAGTTCTTCGATCCGGATTCTCTGGGCGGCCTGTACGGCGCGATCACCGAGTTCCTTGGTTTCGAGATGCTCGACGGCGAGTTCAAGGTGATGGGCATGGCGCCGTACGGCGACGCCAGCAAGTACGATTTCTCCCGTCTGGCCAGCTTCGAGAATGGCGAACTGGTGATCAACACCGAGTACGCCAACGTCATCGGTCTGCGCCGCTATAAAGAGAAGGGCAAGGGCTTCTACTTCTCGCCCAAGCTGATCGAGTGGCTCGGTCCCAAGCGCGAAGGCGACATCGCCGACGAGCCCTACATCCACTACGCCGCCAGCATGCAGGCCCTGTTCGAGAAGCTGGCCCTGCAGATGATCGACCATTACCTGGGCGACATCCTCAAGGAAACCGGCAAGCTGGCCTTTGCCGGTGGCTGCGCGCTGAACGTCAAGCTTAACCAGAAGATCATCGCTCGCCCGGACCTCAAGGAGCTGTTCGTCCAGCCCGCGTCCGGCGATGCCGGCACGGCGGTCGGTGCCGCCGCCTACGTGTCGCACGCCCGTGGTGTGCCGGTCGAGAAGATGGAACACGTCTACCTCGGCCCTGCGTACTCCAACGAGGACGTCATCGCCGCCTGCGCGCGTCATCCCAGTGCGCCGAAGTGGCGCAAGCTCAACGACATGCCTCAGCGCATCGCGCAGATCATGGTCGATGGCAACCCGGTGGCGTGGTTCCAGGGCCGTATGGAATTCGGTCCGCGTGCCCTGGGTGGCCGTTCGATCATCGGCTGCCCGAGCGTGCCCAACGTCGCCAACCGGATCAACGAGCAGATCAAGTTCCGCGAGCGCTGGAGACCCTTCTGCCCGTCGATGCTCGACACCGTCGCGCCGCAGATGATCAAGATCGACCACCCGGCCCCGTTCATGACCTTCACCTTCGAGGTGGCCGAGGAGTGGAAGACCCGTGTGCCGGAAGTGGTCCACGAAGACGGCACCTCGCGGGCCCAGGTGCTCAAGCGCGAGTACAACCCGCGCTACTACGACATGATGAAGGCGCTCGAAGACCTCACCGGCAATGGTGTGTCGCTGAACACCTCGCTCAACCGTCGTGGCGAGCCGATGATCTGCTCGCCGACCGACGCGCTGAACATGTTCTTCGGCTCGGACCTGCAATACCTGATCATGGAAGACATCCTGGTGGTCAAGGACGGCGCGGCGGCGTATGACCAGCCGCTCTGACCTGCGGGTCCTGCAGTTCTGCCACGGCTACGACGGGCCGTTCCTCGATTGTGCCCGTCAGTACGCCAGCCTGTTCGAAGGCCGGGGCTACAAGGTCACCACGGTGTTCCTCACCGGCAAGGCCGACCCCCAGGTGGCTGCCGGCTGTGGTGGCGATGAAGTGCTGTTTCTCGAATTCAGCTCCAAGGCCGTGCGCGGGCTCAAGCTTGGCGCCATCGCGGCCTTGCGTCGAATCGCCCGAGAACGCACGTTCAGTTTCTGCATCGCCCACCGCTTCAAGCCCCTTTATGTGGCGCTTTTGGGCACCGCGCTGCCGGTGATTGGCGTGCACCATGCCTTCGGCGACTATCAACGCCAGGGCCGTCGCCTATTTGCCAACCTGGCGCGCAAGCGCCTCAGCCTGCTGGGCGTGTCCGACGCGGTGCGTGACGACATGCGCCGCTGTCTGCCCGGCTGGCCAGCCGAGCGTATCCAGACGCTTTACAACCGCATCGACGTCGCGGCGCTGCAGGCTGCACTGCTGCCGCGTGACGAGGCGCGGCGTGCCTTGGGGTTGGACGCTCAGGCGTGGATCGTCGGCAATGTCGGCCGCCTGCACCCGGACAAGGACCAGGCCACCTTGCTGCGCGGCTTCGCCCAAGCCTTGCCGGGATTGCCCGGGAACGCCCGATTGGCGCTGCTGGGCAAGGGTCGTCTGGAAGACTCGCTCAAGGCGCTGGCCGCCGAACTGGGCATCGCCGAGCGCGTCGATTTCCTCGGCCAAGTGGCCGATGCCCGTCGCTACTTCCAAGCCTTCGACGTGTTCGCCCTGAGTTCCGACCATGAGCCATTCGGCATGGTCCTGCTGGAGGCCATGGTGGCGGGCGTGCCGGTGCTGGCCACCGCTTGCGGTGGTGCGCGCGAGGTGGTCGAGGGCGTGGGCGTGCTGTTCGCGCTGGGCGATGCCGGGCAATTGGCCCAAGGGCTGCAGCACATGGCCGGTCTGAGCGACGAGCAGCGCCGCGAATGCGCCACCCTGATGCTGCAGCGTTTGCATGAGCGATTCTCCGATGAGGCCGTGCGTCAGGTGTTCTGGCAACTGCCCCAGGTACGAGCGCTGGAGGCGCGGGTCTGATGCTCAATCATCTGCGCGCCTGGCGCGAACGCGGCTGGACCGCCATCGACGCGAACGCTTATGCCCAGGCCTGGCAACGCTTTGGTGGCAGTGTCGCCAGTCATCCGCTGGTGCTCGAGCAACTGGCCGACCTGGCACAGATTCCCGTGCGCTACCTGGGCTGGGAACGTGACGGCGAACTCAAAGCGGCAGTGCCGACCTGGGGCCGGCACCTGGCGCTGTCCAAAGAGGTGCTCAAGCGCCACGGCAAGAAGGGCCTGTTCGATCTGGGCAATGCCGAAATCATCCTGCCCGCCGCTGACGATACCGCTGCACCGCTGCGCCATGCCGGGCGTTACTTGTCCGAGCTCAATCACGGTCGCTTCGACGGCCTCAAAGCGCAGACCGAGCAACTGGCCTTGGCGCGCCCGCACGAAGACCTGTCGAAGAAGTTTCGCTACAACCAGCGTCGCGAGCTGCGTCTGCTGGAAGAGGCAGGCGGTGTTGTGCGGCCGATCAGCGAGTTCAGTGCCAGCGACATCGCCGCCATGTACTGCGATCTGTTCCAGCGTCGTTGGGGCTTCCCCGCCACGGGTGCTGCGCACATGGCCGAAGTGATCGAGCGCTTGCGCGAGCTGCTGATCGGTTCGGTGCTGTTCCTCGACTCGGCGCCGATCGCCATCCAGCTGGTGTATCGGGTCGAGTCACCGCAATGGGTCAGCGTCGAGTATGTCAATGGCGGGGTCGATCCTGAAACCAAGGCGTTCAGCCCCGGTAGCGTGCTCAGCTTCCTCAACACCCAGGCCGCCTGGGAAGACGCCAAGGCGCGCGGCAAGGCCCTGCGCTTTTCCTTCGGCCGGGCCGACCGGGAGTACAAGGAGCGCTGGTGTCATCCGGTGCCGGTGTACCAGTCATGAGCCGCAAGCAGCAGTTGCTCAAGCGCCATCGCCGCAACAAGCGCATCGGCTTGCTGGTGACGCTGCTGGCCTTGCTGCTGGCGGGCGTGTTCGTCGCCTGGTGGTTGCCGGTGCTGCTGCTGCCGCTGCTGTGGGTGGCCCATGAGGCCTGGTTTGCCGATCACCTGTTCTATGCCGCGAACGAAGACTACCTCTACAGCTTCCCGGACAGCGCCGAAGTGCCCGACGTCACCCTGGAGAACGGCCGGCTGAGGGCGGCGGACCTGAGTCTGCAGGGCGATGAAACCCTGGTGTTGCAGGTGGAGTTGCGCTGCGGCTGGCTGGGGCGACTGTTCGACCCCGGCGTGCACATCGAGGGGGCCGAGCGCGCCGACCTGCAGGTGTTCGAGCGCGGCGTGCGAGGCTTGCGCTACTTGAATCTTGGCGGCTGCGCCCAGGCCTTGGTGGACGGGCGACTGACCCTCGCCGGCCGCTTCTGCACGGTGGTCGGGCAGCCGCGGCTGTGGGTGTTGCGCCAGGCCGATCCGCGTCGGCGCCGAGTGATGGTCATCGCCCCGCACGCCGATGACGCCGAGCTGGCTGCCTACGGCTTGTACAGCCAGGCAGACGAGGCGTGGATCGTCACCCTGACTGCCGGTGAGATCGAAGCCGAGCATTACCAGGACATGGGCTTGTCATCGACCGAGGCGGCGCGCCTCAAAGGCCGCTTGCGGGCCTGGGACAGCCTGACCGTGCCGCGCTGGGCGGGTGTGCCGGAGTCGCGTTGCGTGCAACTGGGCTACTTCTGCCTGCAACTGTCGGCCATGCGCGAGTCGCCGCAGGCGCCCATCGGTTCGCGCGAGGCCGATCTGACCGACACCCGTGTGTTCCGCCAATTCAACAGCCTGGCTCTGCCAGGTGACGATGGCGTGCCCTCCTGGAACAACCTGCTGGCTGACCTGCGCGAACTGCTGCGTCTGGCGCGACCGGAAGTGATCGTAATGCCCCACCCGGTGCTGGATCCGCACCCGGACCATGTCTGCGCCCAGCAGGCGCTGCGCGAAGCGCTCGCAGGCCTGGCGTGGCAGCCACAGTTGCTACTTGGCTACGCCAACCATCTGCACGACAACGACCGCTGGCCCATGGGCGACAGCGGAGCGGGCGTCGCCTTGCCGCCAGTGACCGACGAACACACCCTCGGACTGCCCTTGAGCCTGTCGCTGGAGCCGCCTGTGCAATACGACAAGGCCATGGCGCTGGGCATGATGCATGACCTGCAGCCCAGGCCGCCGTTCAAGCGTCGACTGCGCCGGTCGATCCAGCGCTGCCTGGCCGGGCGGCGCGGCTCAGTGTTCGGTGAGAACGAATTCTTCCGCAAGGCGGTGCGCCGCCATGAGCTGTTCTGGATCCTCGATTAATCAGACCACGCTGCAGGCCACATTCGACAGAGAGAGCTTCACGTGACCCTACCGACTCCACGAATCCTGTTTGTCATTCCTTATTTCGGCGAGTGGCCGTTCTGGATGCCATTCTTCCTGGAAAGCTGCCGGCGCAACGCGGATATCGACTGGCTGTTGTTCAGCGACTGCGGCACACCCGCCGACCTGCCCGCCAATGTGCGCATCGAGGCGATCAGCTATACCGATTACTGCCGACTGGTCTCCGACCGGTTGGAAATCGACTTCGCCCCGCAGCAAGCCTACAAGCTGTGCGACATCAAACCGGCACTGGGCTACATCCACGCCGATCGCCTGGAAGGCTATGACTTCTGGGCCTTTGGCGACATCGACCTGGTATATGGCGACTTGCGGGCGTACTTCACCAACGAACGGTTGGCGCGTCGGGACTTCTTCTCGACCCATGAGCGCCGCGTGGCCGGGCACCTGTGCCTGATCCGCAACACGCCGTGCAAGCGCGCCCTGTTCAAGCGCATGCCGAACTGGCAGGCGCGGTTCACCGACCAGACCCACCATGCGCTGGACGAGGGCGCGTTCAGTCGGTTGTTCCTGCGCCGCAAGAATCTGCCCAGGCCGCTGTTCAAGCTGCTGGGCCAGTTGAACCCTCTGCGTCGTCGCAGCGATTTCACCGAGGCCTACAGCACGCCCAACGGCTGCATCGCCTGGCACGACGGGCGCAAGGTTTTCCCCCAGCGTTGGTACTGGCGTGACGGGCGGCTGAGCAACGATCTGGACAGCCAGCGCGCTTATCCCTATTTCCATTTCGCCTGCTGGAAGCGCAACGAGTGGCGCGACGTGCCGCAGCCCGATTCGCAGCAGGTGCAGCAACTCGCGGCAACGTCGAACTGGATGATCAACGACCGCGGGTTCCATCAGGACAGCGTATGAAGCAGCGTTACAAGGTTCTGCAGTTACAGCCGGACTACAACATCAAACAGCATGATTTCGCCGATCTGGCCGAGCAGATCTTCAAGGCCCTGCCTGCCGATCGCTTCGACACCACCATGGCGTTCCTGCGCGGCAAGCCTGTGTCGGGTCAGCCGGTGAGCCGGGCCGAGCGCTCGGTCTACTTCGAATTCAGCGACAAGGCGCTCAAAGGCATGCGCTTGAAAGCCTCCTGGCAACTGTTCCAGTTCTGTCGGCGGGAGCGCTTCGATGTGGTCATCTGCAACCGTTTCAAGCCAGTGAACATGCTGCTGCAGCTCAATCGCTGGCTCAGGATTCCCCTGTGCATCGGCATCTCCCATGGCTTTGGCGAGTACGACCGCTTCTACCGTCGGCGCCAGGCCAAGCGCTTGATCGACCGCGCCTGGCAGTTCGTCGGTGTGTCGCCGGCGGTCAAGCAGTACCTGCTCGATTGCCGGTGCGGTTTCACCGACGCCAATACCCATGGCATCACCAACGCCATCGATATCGAGCAGGCCGAGGCCCTGCAACTGTCGCGGGCCGACGCCAGGGCGCAGTTGGGGCTCGATGCCGATGCCCGGCTGGTGGGGGCGCTCGGGCGTCTGGTGCCAGTCAAAGGCCACACTTACCTGATCGAGGCGTTCGCTGCGCTCAAGGACAAGTATCCGCAGACGCAGCTGGCCATCATCGGTGCCGGTCGCGAGCAGGCGCGTCTTCAGCAGCAGATCGAGCGCGCCGGCCTGGCTGGGCGCGTGCATTTGCTCGGCTTCAAGGAAAACGCCCTGCAATACGTGCGAGCGTTCGACCTGTGGACCATGCCGTCGCTGGCCGAGGGCCTGGGCCTGGCGCTGCTGGAAGGCATGAGCGGGCACCTGCCGGTGATCGCCAGCGATGTGCCGGCCATGCGGCCGCTGATCGAAGGCGCGGGCGGGCTGGCGGTCAAGCCTGCCGACGTGGCGAGCCTGACGGCGGCCCTGGATACCTATTTGGCGCTCGATGATCAGGCCCTGCGCGCCAAAGGCGAGCAGGCTTATGGCTACCTGACGCGTGAGCATGACATCGAGGTGTTCCGTCAGCAGTACCTGCAACTCATCGAGTCGGGCCTGTCCGCGGCTACCAAGGAATCGAAATGACCCAGTTTCAACCGCAGGTGACGGTGATCATCGCCTCGTACAACCATGGTCCCTACATCGAGGAAAGCATTCTCAGTGTGCTCGGGCAGACCTACCCCAACATCGAGTTGCTGGTGGTGGACGATGGTTCGACCGATGACAGCGTCGAACGCATCCAGCGCCTGCAGGACAAGCATGGCTTCGACTTCCGGGTGCAGCAGAACATGGGCCTCACCCATACCCTCAACGCGGCGGTGGCGCGAGCCAAGGGCGAGTTGATCGTGCCCTTCGGCTCCGACGACATCATGCTGCCGGAGCGTATCGCCATTCAGGCCGAGTACATGGCCGACAAGCCGGAAGTGGGTATCTGCGCGGGCAACATCGAGCTGATCGACGCCCAGGGCGAACTCTTCCCCGAGACTCGGCAGCGGCGCGATATCGCCTTCCGGCGCATGGACTTCGAGGACATGTTCCTGGAGCGCAAGCCCTACCCACCGGCGCCGACCTTGATGATCCGTCGCGAAGCCTTGGAGAAGGTCGGTGGATTCGACCCGCAGATCCGCCTCGAGGACTTGCTGATCGAGCTCAAGATCACCCATGCCGGCTATTTCATCGACGGCTTGAACGTGCTCATGGCGCGTTATCGCAAGCACGCCAGCAACTCCTACAAGAACCACCGGTTCATGATCGACAACATCCTGCGCACCTATGCCTTGTTCAAGGACCACCCAGCCTACGAGCAGGTGAAGTTCAAGGCATTGAATTCCATGTTCCTGAAAGTGGCCAACCGCGATCGCGCCCTGGCCCGCGAACTGCTGGCGCAGATTCCGTTGCGGGCGTTCACCCGCAAGACCTGGCGTGGGCTGGCGCGGTTGTACTTCTCGCCGCTGGAGCGTCCCTGACCGAGGAGGTCGTACCCCATGGGCTGGTTATCACGCTACCTGGAAAAGCGCGCCAAACGGGCGATCCGCAAGCTGCCGCCTATCGAGCGGGGGCGAGCCCGTTTCGCGGCGCGTTATCCGCACTATGCCTTTGGCGTCGGCAGCTATGGTGTCCCGCAGGTACATGACTGGCAGGAGGGCGCCACCCTGAAGATCGGCGCCTACTGCTCGATTGCCGAAGGCGTGCAGATTTTCCTGGGGGGACATCATCGGGCGGACTGGGTCACCACCTATCCCTTCCCGGCGATGCTGGCTGAAGCCGCCTCCATCAAGGGGTATGCCTTCTCGCGGGGTGATGTGGTCATCGGCAACGATGTCTGGTTGTGTTCCAACAGCAGTATCCTGTCCGGCGTGACCATCGGCAGCGGTGCGGTGGTGGCGGCGGGGGCGCTGGTCACCCGCGACGTGCCACCGTATGCGGTGGTGGGTGGCAATCCTGCCACGATTTTGCGCTGGCGCTTCCCCGAAGAGGTGCGCGCCGAGCTGCTCAAGAGCGCGTGGTGGGACTGGCCGCCGGCTGAAATCGCCAGTGTGGTGGACAGGCTCTGCAGCGACCGCATCGAGGCATTCCTGGACTACGCGCGCCAGCGGCGCGGCGACTCAGACCTGGTCGGCTGACTTCAGGCCGGCGACACGTTTGTCGCGATGGCGACGGGCCAGGCGTTTGCCCAGGGCAATGCCGGGCTTTTCGAAGAGCAGGAAAGTGGCGCTGCTCAGCGCCACCAGCACGATGCAGCACACCGCGACCAGCGCGGCGAACAGCCAGGGCGCGTCGCTGGCCAGGTCCAGTTGCGGGTACAACCGATAGGCCATCCACCACAGCAGCAGCCCATGCAGTAAATAGGTGCTGTAGCTGATTTCGCCCATCCACCGCGCACTGCGCAGGCTCAATGCGCCCAGTAGATTGTTGCCGGACGCGACGATGCAGAAGAACACGCTCAACAGCAGTAGCGCCGGCACGGCAAAGGTCTTGTGCAGCACGGTCATGACCACCAGCAACAGGCCCAGGGCGACGAAGGTCGCGGTCCTGGTCTTGGCCCATTCGACCAGCGCCGGGTTGCGTATCCAGTACACCGCGGCGATGCCACCGAGAAAGCTCAGCAGGTATTTTTTCTTCAGCGAGTGCTCCCAGCCGACCAGTTGCGCCAGCACATAGAGGCCGACCACGCAGGCCAGGGGTCTGGCGAACCCGCGTCGATAGAGGAAGATGGCGCCGAGCAGGGGCAGGGCGAGGTAGAAGTAGGCCTCGTAGATCAAGGTCCAGGTGACGTTGGAAATCAAGTTGCCGGTGCCGGCCAACTGGTTGATGTCCGGCCGGTGGAACACCAGCCACAGCGACAATTGCTCGGCCAGTTGCAGCGGCGAGTCGCGCAGGGTCCAGTGCTGCAGGTAGAACACGGTCAGCAGCAGCGCCGCCAGCAATGGCAGGTACAGGGGATAAAGGCGCATGACCCGCGAAATGGCGAACGAGCGCCAGTCGAAGTCGGCCCGCTGCCTGACCAGCCGGTCCCAGAACAGGAACCCGGTGATCATGAAGAACAGCGCCACGCCGACCTGGCCGATCTGGGCGAAGAAGCGCTCTGGCGGCATGGCGATCTGACCGCTGCTCTGGTAATGCCAAGCGATGGCGGCGTGATGAATGAACACACCCAGGGCCAGGTAGCCGCGCAGGCCATCCAGCGTGGCCCAGCGGCCCGCCACCGGTTCCAGGTGCCTGGCCACCAGGGGGATGCGCAGCAGCAGCGCAGCGACGCTGAAGGCGAGCACGTAGGTGAGGGCCGAGAACACGGGGGCGAGATAGCTCATGTCAATGCGCCGTGCGCGGGCTGTGGCCCAGTTGCGTGCGCAGGGCCTGGCTCATGCTTGCACTGGCGGTGCTCGCATAGCCTTCCAGCAGGGCGTCCACCTGCTCTTCGAACAGCCATTGACGGTCCTGGTCGTAGCGCTGCATGTGGCGCAGATTGCGTCGGCGCAGCTCGGCAGACAACGCCGAGGGCAGCAGGCGCATGTCGGCCAGGTCGATCAGGCCGAATTCGCCGCTGTTGAGCAGCAGGATGTTGCCCAGGTGCAGCGAGCGGAAGTAGACCCCCTGATCGTGCAGGCGGGCGATGAACTGGCCCAGCCGATGCACCAGTTGCTGGCGTTCCTGGGGGGACGTGCTGGCTTGCAGGGCCTGGCGTACCGTCTGTCCGGACAGGGGGCGATAGCGCACGCCCTGGCTGCCGTCGGTGCGCACCATCAGTTCCAGCACGTCGGGCGTGGCGATGCCGGCCAGTGCCAGCCGCTGGCTGTTCCTGACGAAGCGTGCCGAGTACGGATGCCAGGCGCCTGAGGTGTACCAGTCGCGACGGCGGAACAGTTTCAGAAAGCTGCCGTCACGCAGTTCGAGCACTTTCGGACCCAGCCCATCTTCTTCGATGAGGCGGGCACCGTCGGTGAGTTGGTCGAACTGGGTATCGCTGATGCGCGGTCGAGGCGCCGGCAGCAGGCAGCCGGCACGGCGCGCGATGTTGAGCCCGGCGATCAGCGCCAGCGGGATCCACAGCAGGAACCAGTGCTCCTTGGGACGCGACAGGATGCCGCCGCCTTCGGTCAGGCCGGCACCGATGCCGAACACCAGCAAGGTCGAGGCCAGTTGGAAGACCGGCAGCGCCCGTTGCTTCCATCCGCTGTACAGCGCATAACCGATCATTGCGATCCAGGGGATGAAGCCCAGGATGCCGACGTTGAACAGCACACCCAATGCAAAGTTGTGTGGCTCGCTCAGCAGGTAGCCCATGCCGGTGTCCACACGCATCGGCGCATCGTAGCCATGTCCGATGAGCGGGTGCTGAACGAACAGTTGCCAGGTGGTCTGCCAGATCTCGAACCGGTACGAATCGCCGCGACCGGTGATCAGGTGGGGCGCGAACAGCAGAATGCCGGCGATCACCAGCGGTGCAGCGGCGAACAGCGGGATCGAACGGCGGTTCCAGCACAGCAGTGCCAGCCAGTTGGCCGCCAGGGTCATGGCCACCAGCGGGGTTCGTGAGCCAGTCGCCACGACGGCGACGAACATGACGGTGAACGCGGCCAGGCACAGCGCCATGAGGTGCAGGCGCTTGCTGTCCATGGCCATCCACAGCCAGTAGATGCCGAAGAAGCCGAACAGGTGGGAGCTGAGCAGGGGGTTGTCCAGTGCGCCGGTGCCGATCAGCCGAGTGCCTGGCGTATAGGTCAGGGCAAAGGCGTACAGATCGCGCAAGGTGCCCAGCAACGCCAGCAGCGCTGCGCCCAGGAAGATCGACTTCAGCACTCCTGGGCGATGGCGCAACAGCAGCGCGGTGCCGAAAAACAGCATCAGGGTGTGCAGTGGGCGCTTGATCAGGTTGTCGGCAGCGGTCGTCGTGGGCGACCAACACAGGCTGAGGATGGCGAACCCGGCGAACAGCATGAAGAAGATCACCACCGGCTCGCCGACCAGTCGCTTGAGTTCCGAGGGACGGATGCACAGGGCGAGCAGGGTCGGAATGCTGAACAGGCCGTAGTACAGCTTGTGATGCACGCTGCGGTCGGGGAGGAAGAACAGGGTGCCGAGCAGCATGAGCAGGCCTACTGGGAGAACCCACAGGCAGACGAAGTCGAAGAAGCGGTTGCCTGTTTGGCGAAGGCTGCTGATGTGCATGCTGAAACGGACCGGCTGAGGGCGGGGGGCAATCTTAACCCAGCTTTGCACGCATTGCAGGGCGAAACCGTGGTGTACCCGGAGCCCGACGTTCAGCCCCAGCTGTGCTACAGTCTGCACCCCATTTTCAGCATGTTTCGCGATATGACAGACGCCAGTGGCTCCGCCAGCCCATCGAGCATGAAGATCTACTTCCGCCTACTCGGCTATGTGCGCCCCTATCTCGGGCTTTTCCTGCTGAGCATCGTGGGTTTCCTGATCTTCGCCTCTACCCAGCCGATGCTCGGCTACATCCTCAAGTATTTCGTCGACGGGCTGTCCAACCCGGATGCCTCGCTGTTCCCGAACGTGCCGTACCTGCGTGAGCTGCACCTGCTCAACACGGTGCCGGCACTGATCATCCTGATCGCGGCCTGGCAAGGCCTGGGCTCGTTCCTGGGCAACTATTTCCTGGCCAAGGTTTCCCTGGGCCTGGTGCACGATCTGCGGGTGCAATTGTTCGACAACCTGCTGAGCTTGCCCAACCGCTATTTCGACCAGAACAACTCAGGCCATCTGATCTCCCGCATCACCTTCAACGTGACCATGGTCACCGGGGCGGCCACAGACGCGATCAAGGTGGTGATTCGCGAAGGCATGACCGTGGTGTTCCTGTTCGGCTCGCTGCTACTGATGAACTGGCGGCTGACCTTGGTGATGGTCGCCATCTTGCCGCTTATCGCCTTGATGGTCGGCACTGCCAGCAAGAAATTCCGCAAGCAGAGCAAGAAGATTCAGGCCGCGATGGGCGATGTGACCCACGTCGCCTCTGAAACCATCCAGGGCTACCGCGTGGTCCGCAGCTTCGGCGGTGAGGTCTACGAGAGCGAGCGTTTCCTCAAGGCCAGCCAGAGCAACACCGACAAGCAGTTGCGCATGACCCGCACCGGTGCCATCTACACCCCATTGCTGCAACTGGTCATCTATAGCGCCATGGCGATCCTGATGTTCCTGGTGCTGTACCTGCGCGGTGATGCTTCGGCGGGCGACATGGTGGCCTACATCACCCTGGCCGGCCTGCTGCCCAAGCCGATCCGGCAGTTGTCCGAGGTCAGCTCGACCATCCAGAAGGGTGTGGCCGGTGCTGAGAGCATCTTCGAGCAACTGGACGAGCCGCAGGAGCTGGACAAGGGCACCGTGGAGCGCGACGCCCTGACCGGCCGTCTGGAGGTGCGCAACCTCAGCTTCACTTACCCCGGCACCGATCGCCAGGTGCTCGACGACATCAACTTCACCGTAGAACCGGGGCAGATGGTGGCGCTGGTAGGGCGTTCAGGCAGCGGCAAATCGACCCTGGCCAGCCTGATTCCGCGGTTCTACCACCACAGTACCGGTGAAATCCTGCTCGATGGCGTCGAGGTCGAGGACTTCAAATTGCTCAACCTGCGCCGCCACATCGCTCAGGTGACCCAGCATGTGACCCTGTTCAGCGACACCATCGCCAACAACATTGCCTATGGCGACCTGGCCGGTGCGCCCCGTGCCGACATCGAGGCAGCGGCCGCCGCCGCCTATGCCAAGGACTTCGTCGAGCAACTGCCCCAGGGCTTCGACACCCAGGTCGGCGAGAATGGCGTGCTGCTGTCCGGTGGCCAGCGCCAGCGCCTGGCGATTGCCCGGGCACTGCTCAAGGACGCACCGCTGCTGATTCTCGACGAGGCCACCTCGGCGCTGGACACCGAGTCCGAGCGGCACATCCAGGCGGCGCTGGACCATGTCATGCAAGGGCGCACCACCCTGGTGATCGCCCACCGGCTGTCGACCATCGAGAAAGCCGACCTGATCCTGGTGATGGATCAGGGCCGGATCGTCGAGCGCGGCGACCATGCCACGCTGATCGCGCAGAATGGCTATTATGCCCGCCTGCACGCCATGGGCCTGGACGAACCCGGCAAGGCCGACATCACCTGAAACACCGGCACTCGGGGCCTGGCGCCCCCAGTGCCGGCGTGTTTTTCGACTCGGCAGTTGGCGCTAAAGCCGCCGCCTGCCCTGTGCTAATATCCCGCCCCTGTTCATTTTTCCATTTGGGTTGCCCATGAAGTTGTCCATGCCGCGTTTCGATCAAGCCCCGGTACTGGTGGTCGGCGATGTGATGCTCGACCGCTACTGGCATGGCGGTACGTCGCGTATCTCGCCGGAAGCGCCGGTGCCAGTGGTCAAGGTCGACCAGATCGAGGACCGTCCGGGCGGTGCGGCCAACGTGGCGTTGAACATCGCCGCCTTGGGCGCCCCGGCGGCGCTGGTGGGGGTGACCGGCCAGGACGAGGCGGCCGACAGTCTGGCCAACAGCCTGCAGGCCGCCGGCGTGCGCTCGATTTTCCAGCGCATTGCGCACCAGCCGACCATCGTCAAGCTGCGAGTCATGAGTCGCCATCAGCAACTGTTGCGTATCGATTTCGAGGAGCCCTTCGCCACCGACCCGCTGTCGCTGGGTGAGGAAGTCGATGCCCTGCTCGACGGCGTCAAGGTGCTGGTGCTGTCCGACTATGGCAAGGGCGCGCTGAAGAATCACCAGTCGCTGATCCAGGCCGCGCGTGCCAAGGGCATCCCGGTGCTGGCCGACCCCAAGGGCAAGGATTTCTCCATCTACCGGGGCGCCAGCCTGATCACCCCGAACCTCAGTGAGTTCGAGACCATCGTCGGGCGCTGTGCCGATGAGGCCGAACTGGTTGCCAAGGGCCTGCAACTGCTCGAAGACTTCGACCTCGGGGCGGTGCTGGTCACCCGTGGCGAGCACGGCATGACCTTGCTGCGCATCGGTCATCCGGCGCTGCACCTGCCGGCCCGCGCCCGTGAAGTGTTCGACGTCACCGGCGCCGGCGACACGGTGATTTCCACCCTGGCCGCCGCCATCGCCGCGGGCGAGGAACTGCCGCACGCCGTGGCGCTGGCCAACCTGGCCGCCGGCATCGTCGTCGGCAAACTGGGTACGGCGGCCATCAGCGCGCCGGAACTGCGCCGGGCGATCCAGCGTGAGGAAGGCTCCGAGCGTGGCGTGCTGGTCCTTGAGCAACTGCTGCTGGCCATTGACGACGCCCGTGCGCACAACGAGCGTATCGTCTTCACCAACGGCTGCTTCGATATTCTCCACGCCGGCCACGTCACCTACCTGGAGCAGGCCCGTGCCCAGGGTGATCGGCTGATCGTCGCGGTCAACGACGACGCCTCGGTCAGCAGGCTGAAAGGGCCGGGTCGGCCGATCAACAGCGTCGACCGGCGGATGGCGGTACTGGCGGGGCTGGGGGCGGTGGACTGGGTCATCAGCTTCAGCGAAGGCACGCCTGAAAACCTGCTGCGTGAGGTCAAGCCCGACGTGCTGGTCAAGGGCGGCGACTATGGCATCGACCAGGTGGTCGGTGCCGATATCGTCAGCGCCTACGGCGGCACGGTGAAGGTGCTGGGCCTGGTGGAGAACAGCTCGACCACGGCGATCGTCGAGAAGATCCGCAAGCACTGAAGTTGCAAATGGCTGGCCCGTGTCCAGGGGCCAGCCCTCAAGCAATGAGGCTTACTTGTTCAGCGAGGTCCGCGCCCGCTGCAGCAGCGCTCGGGCCTTGTCGCTGAAACGCTGCAGATGCGAGGGCTTGTGCGGCCGTGCCTCCACCAGCCCTTGCTGGCGCAGCCAGTCCTTCCAGCGCACCCGTTCCTCGCGCACCACCCAGCCGTCCTGCTGGGCGAAGCTTTCGGCCAGGTACAGCCCGCGTGTGCTCGCTGGAATCAATTGATCCTTCTTCAGGGTGTACAGCTCGGCGATGGGCTGGCCGTCCTGAAGCGGCATCAGGTAAAGGTCGGGACGCTTGCGGTTGAGCCGGGTGACCAGTTGATCGCCTTCCAGGCGCTCGTCCACATGGAACAGGCTCAGCGACTTGGCCTCCCTTGGCACCTGCAAGCGCAGGTCGTAGATCAGTTGCAGCGACGCGGTGGGCAGGTGCACATAGGCCCGAGGCCGCTCCAGTAGCGTCAGATTGGCGCATTGCACCGGACGTGCCGCGCCGGAGGCCGGGCTCAAGGTGAACGGCGGGGTTTCCCGGTAATGCAGGGCGGCGGCGTAGGGCGTCGGTAGCCAGGTGTCGTTGAAGCGTCCGCCGAGCCAGCCTTCCGGGGTTTCCATCAGGCACTCCTCGGCCACTTCCTGAATGGCTGTGTGCAGCGGCAGGTTCAGTTCCTGGGCCGGCACGTAGCCGGAAATCAGCTTGAGCACCACATCGCCACGGTCCTGGCGGCGCTGGCGCACCAGCACCCAGTAGTCGCGGTTCTGCCAGGTGAGGGTCAGGCGCACTGACACGCCGAGGTTGGCCAGCTCGATGGCGAAACGTTCGCTGTCTTCCACGTGCACGGCCTTGCGCCGCTGCAGGGTCTGGGCGAAGTTCAGCGGCATGCCGACGCTCTGATAGCTCAGGCCCTCGGGGGTGGCTTCGACATGCAGTGGCAGGGTCTTGAAGTTGCTCGGGTTCTTGCGGATCAGGGTGCGCGCCACGAGGCTCCTCCTTGCATTCGACGGCTTAGGTCTTGCCCAGGATTCGGGCCACGGTGGCCACGTTATGGGCCAAGTGCAGCGGATTGATGGTGCCGACAATAGCACTGCTCACCCCTGGGTGGGCGAACAGCAGCTCGAAGCTGGCCTGCACCGGGTCGACGCCCGGCGACAGGCACACATGTCCACTGGCCAGCGCCTTCTTCACCAGGATGGCCTTGCCGTGCTCGGCAGCGTAGTCGAGTACCGCGCGCTCCGCCTGTTCCTTGAGGTTGTAGGTGACCATCGCGCAATCGCCCTGTTCCAGCGCTTTCAGGCCCCCGGCGACGGTCTTGCCGGAAAGGCCGAAGCCGAGGATCTTGCCTTCCTGCTTGAGCGCAGCGAGGGTCTGGTAGACCTCCTGCTCCTCGAGGATGGCCAGGTCGTTGCCGTCCGAATGCACCAGCACCAGGTCGATGCGGTCGGTTTCAAGACGCTGGAGGCTACGTTCGACCGAACGGCGGGTATGGGCCGCGCTGAAGTCGAAGTGCGACTGGCCGGCCTCGAATTCTTCGCCGACCTTGCTGACGATCACCCAGTGCTCACGCTGTCCGCGCAGCAGCGGGCCGAGGCGTTCTTCGCTGCGGCCATAGGCGGGGGCGGTGTCGATCAGGTTGATGCCCAGCTCGCGGGCTTGGGCCAGCAGTAGGCGCGCGTCGTCGTCGCCGGGGATGGTGAAACCGGTGGGATACTTGACGCCCTGGTCGCGGCCGAGCTTGACCGTGCCCAGCCCCAGGGGCGAGACGCTCAGGCCGGTGCTGCCCAGTGGACGGTGGAGGTCGTGCAGGGTCGGCAGGCTCATGGCAGCAGTTGCTCCCAGGCCGGTACGCCGAGCGGCGGACGCGGCAGATCGGTGAGGTCGGGGTGGGCGGCGGGGCGGATGCCGTCACGCTCGAAAGTGGCCAGCACGCGGTCGGCGAAGTCCGGGGCCAGGGCCAGCTTGGTCGGCCAGCCCACCAGCAGGGGTGCCTGCTCGCTGAGAAAGGCGTTGTCCGGACGTACCAGGCCCGATTGCGCCGGCTCGGCGCGGTCTACCCGCAAGGTGGCCCAGCGGATCTGTTGTTGATCGACCCAGGGCAGCAAACTGCCGATTTCCCGCTGCGCGGCGGCGATCTGCGCGGCCGGCTCGCGGGCCACGCCCTCGGCCTCGGCCAAATCGCCGCCCAAGTACCAGACCCACTGGCCATCGGCAGCCGGGTGGGTGGTCACCGTGACCCGGGGCTTGGGGCCACCTCCCAGGCAGTGGGCATACAGGGGTTTGAGGTTGGGACCTTTGGCCAGCACCATGTGCAGCGGCCGGCGCTGCTGGGCCGGTTGGCTCAGGCCGAGGGCGTGCAGCAGGTCTTCGTTGCCGCTCCCGGCACTGAGCACGATGCGTTGCGCACGGATTTCGCGGTCGTCGACCGTCAGCCCCACCAGCGCCTTGTCGTCGTGCAGTGGTGCGATGCGCTCCCCAGCCAGCAGGCTGTCGCCGGCCAGTTCGGCGAGATTGGCCAGCAGGCTCGGCACGTCGATGACCAATTCGGCCAGGCGGTACACCTTGCCCTTGAACGCACGGTCCTGCAGGGCCGGGGGCAGGTGTTCGCCTTTGACCTGATCGACCCGACCGCGCACGGCCTTGCTGGCGAAGAAGCTGGTGAGGTTGCCGGCCAGGGTGCCGGGTGACCACAGGTAATGGGCCTCGGACAGCAGGCGGGTGTGGCGCAGGTCCAGTTCGCCATTGCCGGCCAGGGCTTCGCGCCAGCGCCGTGGCATGTCGGCAATGGCCTCGGAGGCGCCGGTCAGGGCGCCGTGCAGGGCATACTTGGTGCCGCCGTGAATGATGCCCTGGGACTTGAGCGTCTGTTCGCCGCCGAGACTGGCGCGCTCCACCAGCACTGTCGAGTAGCCCAGGCGCCGCAGCCTGGCATTGAGCCAGAGGCCTGCGACCCCGGCGCCGACGATCAGTACGTCAGTGGAAATGGCAGATGGCATGCGGGCACCTCGAAAACCGGAACGATTGCCCAGTATACAGGTGCGCTGCGGCCGTGGTCTTGACGCTCAGTGGCCGGCGGTCTTGGAGAACACCTGGATCACCACCACGCCGGCGACGATCAGCGCCATGCCCAGCATGGCCGGCAGGTCCAGCTTCTGGCCGTAGATCACCAGCGCGGCCACGCTGATCAGCACGATTCCCAGCCCTGACCAGATCGCGTAGGCGATACCCACCGGAATGCTGCGCACCACCAGGGTGAGCATCCAGAACGCAATGGCGTAGCCGCCGATCATCAACAACAGCGGCACGGGCGTGCTGAGACCTTTGACGGCTTTCATCGACGCGGTGGCGATGACTTCGGCGCAGATGGCGATGGCGAGATAGCTGTAGGCATTCATGGGCAGTTCCTCCGGTACAGGCTCGGCATTCTAGCGGTGGCATAGATGCGGTAAAGTCATTACCTATCCGTTTTGGAGATGGGTTGATGGCCGATCAGTGGAACCTCGAACAGTTGAAAACCTTCGTGCAGGTGGCGGAACTGCGGTCCTTTTCGGCGGTGGCACGGGCGCAGCGCAAGGCGCAGTCGGCAATCAGCACGGCCATTGCGTTGCTCGAAGCCGATTTGGGCGTGAGCCTGTTCGAGCGCAGCAGCGGCCGCCAGCCGACCCTCACTGAAAGCGGTGAGGTGCTGCTGGAGGACGCCCGTGAATTGCTGCGCCAGTGCGAGCGTTTCGACAGCCGCGCCCTGGCGCTGATGCGCGGCCAGGAGGCGTTGTTGCGCGTGGCCCAGGACGAGGCCATGCCTTATCAGCCGGTACTCGACAGCATGGATGACCTGGCCAGCCGCTTTCCGTACCTGCAGGTGCACCTGGCCAGCGGCGCCCAGGGCGATGTGGCGCGCAAACTGGTGCAGCGCCGCGCCGACCTGGGCTTGTTCTTCAACCACGAGAGCATCCCGGCCTCGTTGGAGCGCCGCACGCTGGGCAGCGTCGAGATGGTCACCGTGTGCGCCGTGAGTCATCCATTGGCACGGCAGGGGCGGGTGTCTCTGGAGCAATTGGCCCGCCACCGACAGTTGCTGATCACGCCGGGTGACAGTGACTACCCGGGCGGGCAGGCGATCAGTCCGCAGGTGTGGCGCGCCGACAGCTTCTACGCCATGGCCGAGTTGCTCATGCGCGGGCTGGGGTGGGCGTGGCTGCCGCGCCATGTGGTGCAATACCCCACCTACCAGGCGCACATGCTCGAACTCGACAGCGAATGGCGCCCGCCGGCGCTGGTGGCCGAACTGGCCTGGCGCCGCGACGAGCCGCTGGGCCCAGCCGGGCAGTGGCTGGCCGAGCGTTTCGCCGTGCATTTGCGGGCCATCGGCTGAGCGCGGCAGGTGTTTTGCGGCGGATCCGGGTAAACTGCGGCGCCATGAACAGAACCCTCTATACCCTGCTGTTTCACTTGGGCCTGCCGCTGATCGCGCTGCGCCTGTTCCTGCGCGGGCGCAAGGCACCGGCCTACCGCCAACGCATTGCCGAGCGCCTGGCGTTCGGCCTGCCGGCCATGCGCCAGGGGGGCATCTGGGTGCATGCCGTGTCGGTGGGCGAGAGCATTGCTGCGGCGCCGCTGGTCCGGGCGCTGTTGCAGGCCTATCCGCAGTTGCCGATCACCCTGACCTGCATGACGCCGACTGGCTCGGAACGCATCCGCGCGATGTTCGCCGACGAACCGCGGGTGCAGCACTGCTACCTGCCCTACGACCTGCCTTGGGCCGCCGGACGTTTCCTCGACCGGGTGCGCCCGCGCCTTGGCATCATCATGGAAACCGAGTTGTGGCCCAACCACATCCACCAGTGCGCACGGCGCGGCATTCCCGTGGCCTTGGCCAATGCACGGCTGTCGGCGCGTTCGGCGCGTGGCTATGCGCGGTTCGCCGGACTCACCCGGCCGATGCTCGAAGAGATGAGCCTGATCGCCGTGCAGACCGAAACCGAAGCCGAGCGCTTTCGCAGCCTGGGCGCCCGTGCCGAGTGCGTGCAGGTCACCGGTTCGATCAAGTTCGACCTGAAGCTGGATGACACCTTGGTGCCGCGCGCTCGGCAATTGCGTGAGCAGTGGGGCGCCAGCCAGCGGCCAGTGTGGATCGCTGCCAGTACCCATGAGGGTGAAGATGCGGCAATCCTCGACGCCCACCGGCGTGTGCTCCAGGTGCATGGCGATGCGTTGCTGATTCTGGTGCCGCGCCACCCGGAACGATTCGACGCCGTGCACGCGCTGTGTCGCGCCAGCTTCACCACGGTGCGGCGATCTGCCGAGGTGGCAGTGGACGGGCAGACCCAGGTGTTGCTCGGCGACACCATGGGCGAATTGCTGTTCCTCTACGCCCTGGCCGATATTGCCTTCGTAGGCGGCAGCCTGGTGCCCACCGGCGGGCACAACCCGCTGGAGCCGGCGGCGTTGGGGTTGCCGGTGATCACCGGTGCGCACGTCTTCAACTTCCTGGAAATCAGCGCGATGCTGCGCGATGCCGGCGCCTTGCTGCAGGTGGACGACGCCGAAGGCTTGGCCGCGGCTGTACGTCGTCTGATCGAGTTGCCCCAGGACGGCCGGCGCATGGGCGAGGCGGGCAGGGCGGTGATGCAGGCCAACCAGGGCGCCTTGCAGCGCTTGCTCGACGGGTTGGCGAAGCTGATCGGCTGACCCGCGCGTCCGATCGGCCCCGCCAATGCCGCCGACTCAGCGTCGGCGCTCGAAGTTCTTCGCCGCTGCCGCTGCCAGGTCTGGCGGCAGGAAGTCCTTGTCCGGGTTGTAGTCGGGCTTCAGGTAGCGTCCCAGGTCTTGCAGATCCTGCGGGCTGAGGGTGCCGGCCGCCTGTTTCAGGCGCAGGTTGTCGAGGATGTAGTCGTAGCGGCTGTTGTTGTAGTCGCGCACCGAGGCATACAGCTGACGTTGGGCGTCGAGCACGTCGACGATGTTGCGGGTGCCCACCTGATAGCCGATTTCGGTGGCTTCCAGCGCGCTCTGGTTGGAGACGATCGACTGCTTGCGTGCCTGCACCTGCTCCACGTCGGTATTGACCGCCCGGTGCAGGTTGCGGGTGTTCTCGACCACCTGGCGGCGCAGGCTTTCGCGCTGCTGCTCGCTCTGGTTCAACCGCGCATAGGCCTCGCGCACCTGCGAACTGGTGAGCCCGCCGCTGTAGATCGGAATGTTCAATTGCAGACCGACGCTGGTCTGCTCCACATCGCCGCCGTAGCGCACACCCGGTTGCGGCGCTGGATTGCTGAATCCAAGGTTGTCGTTGTCGCCTTTCTGGTAGCGCGCCACGGCATCGAGGGTGGGTGCATGGCCAGCCTTGCGCTGGCGCAGGGTTTCCTCGGCAGCCTCCACCGCGTGGTTGGTGGCCAGCAGGTTGAGGTTCTGCCGCGCGGCGGTCTCGACCCAGGCTTTGGCGTCATTGGGCGTGGGCACTTGCACCGGCAGGCTGTGCACCACGCCCTGCAGCGAGCCGTACTCGCGGTTGGTCAGGGTCACCAGCGCCTCGAAGGCGTCCTGCACCTGGCGCTCGGCCAGGATGCGGTTGGCGCGGGCGGTGTCGTAGCCAGCCTGGGACTGCAGCACGTCGGTCTTGTCGGAAAGGCCCACGTCGAAGCGTTCGTTGGACTGGTCGAGCTGGCGCTTGAACGCTGCTTCCTCGGCCTTGGTCGAGGCCAGGTTGTCCTGGGCGCGCAGCACCGTGAAGTAGCGCTCGGCGCTTTGCAGGATCAGGTTCTGTTCGGTGGCCGACAACTCCAGCGCGGCCTGTTCGTTGACCGCTTCGGCGGCCTGCAACTGGAACCAGCGGTCGGCACGGAACAGCGGCTGCGACAGGGTCGCGCTCCAGGCGGTGCCGCTGCGCGTGGAGGTGATCGATGGCTGATCCAGCTGGGTGCGGGTGTTCATCGTCTCGGCCCCGGCGGAGAGGTTGGGCAGCAGGCCCGCCCGCGCCTGCGGCACCACTTCCCGGCGCGCGCCGTAGTCGGCGCGGGCGGCCGCGAGGTCGGCATTGTTGCCCACCGCTTCCTGGTAGACGCTGACCAGGTCGGTCTTCACCGTCATGGGCACAGCCGCTGCCCAGGCCGCACCGTGGGACGCACAAGACACGGCGAGCGCCAGTGAAAGTTTGCGCAGCATAGGGCAATCCTTGTACGAAAAATAATTTCTGAACTGTTGAGTATCGGGCGATGCGCCAGTGTAGTGCCGGGCGCCGCCGGCAACAATCGGCGGCCTGCGCCTTTCGTCCCTTGCCCGGCAATGCGCTTGGCTTTGCAGACCAGACCAGTCTAGACTGCGCAAGTTCTTGTCGGGGTGCCTTGAGTCGAAGGCTGAGATCGGAGAGTTCCGGATCCCGTTGAACCTGATCAGGTTAGCGCCTGCGTAGGGAACAAGATTGCTCACCTTCCCGGGGAGCCTCTTGTGCCAGGTCCGGGATCGTCGCCGCTGTCACACAGCCAAGGCACCCCATGTATCCGGCACTGCACTCCAGCAAGGAGTGCGTCCGCGCCTTTCAGGTTCGCCCCGACATTCCGCCCGCTAGGAAGCTGTCTGGAGAGCCTGTGATGAGTCAACAAGAAAAAACGATCAGCCTGAGCGAGTCGGCCCGCGTCGACCAGCAGTCCGTGCAACCGCTGCCCAATTCGCGCAAGGTCTACGTCCAGGGCTCGCGCCCGGACATCCGCGTGCCCATGCGCGAGATCAGCCTGCACGACACCCCCACCGACTTCGGCGGCGAGCAGAACGCCCCGGTACTGGTCTACGATACCTCCGGCCCCTACACCGACCCTGACGTCATCATCGACGTGCGCAAAGGCCTGGGCGATGTGCGCTCGGCGTGGATCGACGCGCGTGGCGACACCGAGCGCCTGGACGGCCTGAGTTCGAACTTCGGCCAGCAACGGCTCAACGATGCGGAGCTGACCAAGCTGCGCTTCGCCCACGTGCGCAACCCGCGCCGGGCCAAGGCCGGCGCCAACGTCACGCAGATGCACTACGCGCGTCAGGGCATCGTGACCGCCGAAATGGAATACGTGGCGATCCGCGAGAACATGAAGTTGCAGGAGGCCCGCGCCGCCGGCCTGCTCGACCAGCAGCATGGCGGTCACAGCTTCGGCGCCAGCATCCCCAAGGAAATCACCGCTGAATTCGTCCGCGAGGAAATCGCCCGTGGGCGCGCGATCATCCCGGCCAACATCAACCACACCGAGCTGGAGCCGATGATCATCGGCCGCAACTTCCTGGTGAAGATCAACGGCAACATCGGCAACAGTGCCCTGGGCTCGTCCATCGAAGAGGAAGTGGCCAAACTGACCTGGGGCATTCGCTGGGGGTCGGACACGGTGATGGACCTGTCCACCGGCAAGCACATCCACGAGACCCGCGAGTGGATCATCCGCAACTCGCCGGTGCCGATCGGCACCGTGCCGATCTACCAGGCCCTGGAGAAGGTCGGTGGCGTTGCCGAAAACCTCACCTGGGAGCTGTTCCGCGACACCCTGATCGAGCAGGCCGAGCAGGGTGTGGACTACTTCACCATCCACGCTGGCGTACTGCTGCGCTACGTGCCGCTGACCGCCAAGCGCGTCACCGGCATCGTCAGTCGTGGCGGCTCGATCATGGCCAAGTGGTGCCTGGCGCATCACCAGGAGAACTTCCTGTACACGCACTTCGACGAGATCTGCGAAATCATGAAGGCCTACGACGTCAGCTTCTCGCTCGGCGACGGCTTGCGTCCCGGCTCGATCGCCGACGCCAACGACGCCGCCCAGTTCGGTGAGCTGGAAACCCTGGGCGAGTTGACCAAGATCGCCTGGAAACACGATGTGCAATGCATGATCGAAGGCCCCGGCCATGTGCCGATGCAGTTGATCAAGGAGAACATGGACAAGCAGTTGGAGTGCTGCGACGAGGCGCCGTTCTACACCCTTGGCCCGCTGACCACCGACATCGCCCCCGGCTACGACCACATCACCTCGGGTATCGGCGCGGCGATGATCGGCTGGTTCGGCTGCGCGATGCTCTGCTACGTCACGCCCAAGGAACATCTGGGCCTGCCGAACAAGGACGACGTCAAGACCGGCATCATCACCTACAAGATCGCCGCCCACGCCGCCGACCTCGCCAAAGGTCATCCCGGCGCGCAGATCCGCGACAACGCGCTGTCCAAGGCGCGTTTCGAGTTCCGCTGGGAGGATCAGTTCAACCTGGGCCTGGACCCGGACACGGCGCGCGCCTTCCACGACGAGACCCTGCCCAAGGAGTCGGCCAAGGTCGCGCACTTCTGCTCGATGTGCGGGCCGAAGTTCTGCTCGATGAAGATCACCCAGGAAGTGCGCGAATACGCCGCCAAGATCGACACCGTCGATGTCACGGCCGAGCAAGGCATGCGCGAGCAGGCTCAGCGCTTCCGTCAGGAAGGCAGCCAGTTGTACCGCAAGGTGTGAGTGCGGCGGGCCGCGCGGTTGCACACCGCGCGGCCCTTTTCAGCGAGTCGAGGTGCCGTTCGCGGGCAAGCCGCAACGGCCGACGCGCTTAGCCTCGGCCAGGGAACAGCTCTGGACGGATGACGCCGTTCAGGCGTGGATAGGGGATTTTCAGTTCGACGTGGCCCATGGAGTAAGGGGCGATGGCATAGACCTCGTACTTCACCACGACCGCACCGTAGGTCAGGGCGATGTGCGGCGATGGCTTGAACGGCCAGGTTTTGACGAACTCGGCGTCCTTGTCCATGCCCGTGCTGATCAGCCAGGCGCGGTGCGATTCCTCGACGGTTTTCCAGAAGGTGTCTTCCTGGCCGGGGATCAGCATGTCCTGCAGGGTCAGCACCTTGTCCTGCTTGCGCGAGTAGTTGATGAAGGCGCGGCCCGGCATGCCATGGGCACCGCCGCTGTCCAGGTAGCTGGACAATTCGACGATCACCAGTCCGTCATGCTGCTCGCGTACCTTGGCTTGCAGGTAGCTGCTGTTGCGCGCCGGGGCGCTGGCCAGGTACTGCTGTTCGTATTGCTGCAACGTGGTCGGCGCAGTGCCGCGCTGATTGTCTTCGGTCAGTTGCAGCAGGCGGCGCTCCACCAGGGCATCGAGCTTGGGCAACGTCGGGAAGTGCACGGTGTCGATATTCACCAGAGGGCAGTCGCGCTCGCTGCAGCCGGGTTTGACGTGTTCCCAGGCTTCGCGCTTGACCTCGACCGGCGCGCGGTAGTTGGGCGCGAACAGGCTCTGGCAGGCGCCGAGGGTCATCGCCAACAGGGCGACGGCGGTCAGTTTGACGAGCGTCATGGGAGTCCTTGCAGAACGGGGTTGATCGGCCTTGGACCGTCGGCAGGGCCTTCGGTTCGCCACTAAGCTAACAGAGTGCAGGCGGCCTGTCCCGGTCGCGGGAAAGGGATGAAACGCGGCGATTCGCAGAGTAGGATGGCGCGATGCAGTGGTTGATGTAGCGAGGAATTTCATGTCAGACACCTTGAACACGGTGCCCAGGGCGGTGCAGATCGTCGAGCGGACCAATTGCTTCCAGGGCTTCTACAAGCTCGACAAAGTGCGCCTGCGCCACGAGCTGTTCGCCGGCGGCATGGGCCGTGAGATCAGCCGCGAGCTGTTCGTGCGCCATGATGCGGTGTGCGTGCTGCCCTACGACCCGCAGCGCGACGAAGTGGTGCTGATCGAGCAGTTTCGCGTCGGTGCGCTGGACAAGACCGACAACCCTTGGCTGATCGAACTGGTCGCCGGTCTGATCGACAAGGACGAGCAGCCCGAGGAAGTGGCCCATCGCGAAGCCGAGGAAGAAGCCGGCCTGCACTTTGCCGCGCTATGGCCGATGACCCGCTACTTCCCCTCGCCGGGCGGCAGTGACGAATACGTGCACCTGTTCCTGGGTCGCTGCAGCAGCGAGGGCGCCGGCGGACTGCATGGCCTAGAAGAGGAGGGCGAGGACATCCGCGTGCGCGTGTGGACCTTCGACGACGCTTTGCAGGCGGTGCGCGACGGGCGCATTGCCAACGCCGCGAGCATCATCGCCCTGCAATGGCTGGCGCTGAACCGCGACGAAGTGCGGGGGATGTGGAGGTGAACCTGCTGCGCGAACGCTATCGGGTCGACCTGGCCGGGCTGCAGGCGGCCTGTGAGGCCAACTACGCCCGGCTGATGCGCCTGCTGCCGGACATGCGCAGCACCCAGAGTTCGCGACGCATCGGTATGACCCAGGGTGACCAGATGCTCGGGGTGCTGGTGCTCGAGGTGGTGCTGGCCTGCCCCTATACCACCACCTTGCGTGTGCGCCAGGAGCACAGCCTGCCCTGGTTGCCGGTTCCGCACTTGGAGGTGCAGGTGTATCACGATGCGCGCATGGCCGAGGTGGTCAGTGCCGAGCATGCGCGGCGCCTGCGCAGCATCTATCCGTATCCGAATGCGGCGATGCACCAGCCCGACGAAAAGGCTCAGCTCAACCTGTTCCTCGGCGAATGGCTGAGCCACTGCCTGGCCTGCGGCCATGAGTACGAAACCGTGCGTTGAAATGTGACGCTCGTCGATTTTGCGTCTTTGCCTCATCTTTCACTGCGTCCATAATTCTGCCGATTCCGCACAAGGAGACGGCCGTTGTCGCACCCACCCACGCCTCCCGCACCGCTGCACCTGGTGCAATTGACCGACCCTCATCTGTTCGCCGATCCCGCGGGGGCCATGCTTGGCCTGAACACCCGCGACAGCCTGCGCCATGTGATCGCGCAGGTACGCCGCGAACAGCCGCGCATCGACCTGCTGTTGTGCACCGGTGATTTGTCCCAGGATGGCAGCGCCGCGTCCTATGCCGCGTTTCGCCAGCTCACCGACGAGCTGGGCGCGGCAGCCCGCTGGCTGCCAGGCAATCACGACGACGCCCGACTCATGGCCGAGGTGACCGCGCACAGCGCGCTGATGCAGGCGGTGACCGATATCGGCGCCTGGCGCATCGTCATGCTCGACAGCGCCGTGCCCGGTGCCACCCATGGTCAGCTCGCGGCGGCGCAACTGGCGCTGCTCGACGCTGCCTTGGCCAGCGCGGGAGACCGTTACTGCCTGGTCTGCTGCCATCATCAGCCGGTGGATATCGGTTGCGCCTGGATCGCCCCGATCGGCCTGCGCAACGCCGATCAGCTCTTGGCGCGCCTGGCGCAGTACCCTCAGGTCAAGGCGCTGCTCTGGGGGCATGTGCATCAGGAGTGGGACGAGGTGCGCGAGGGGCTGCGGTTGCTGGCCAGTCCATCGACCTGCCTGCAATTCGCCCCCGGCAGCGCGGATTTTCAGGTGAGCGAGCAGCAGCCAGGCTATCGCTGGTTGCGCCTGCATGCCGATGGACGGTTGGAAACCGGCGTCGAGCGGGCACGGGATTTCCAGGTCACGCTGGATTTCGACAGTCCTGGCTATTGAGGCCTGCGGCAGCCTCGAGAGGGGACGCCGTGCTCAGGGTGTGTTGCCGAAGAACTCGTAGGTAAAGTCCGGGCCTTTCGTCAAAACCCCGCGAACAGGCTAAACTGCGCGTCCTACGCCCATCACATCGGGCGCGAAGCCGCAGATTCCGGGGGTAGCATGTCGGGTTCGATCCTCTATATCCATGGCTTCAACAGCTCGCCGCTGTCCACCAAGGCCCGGCAGCTCGAAGCCGTCATGCAGCATCTCGGCCTGGCCGAGCGACTGCGCATCCCGGCCCTGCATCATCACCCGCGCCAGGCCATGGCCCAGCTCGAAGCGGGCCTTGCCGAGCTGGACGCGCCGCTGCTGGTCGGCAGCTCGCTCGGCGGCTACTATGCCACCCACTTGGCCGAGCGCCACGGGCTCAAGGCCCTGCTGATCAACCCGGCGGTCACGCCGCACCGGCGCTTCGACGGTTATCTGGGCACCCAGCGCAATCACTACAGCGGTGAAACCTGGGAGCTGACCCACGACCATGTGCAGGCCCTGGCCGAACTCGAAGTGCCGCCGCCGCAGGACGCGACGCGTTATCAGGTGTGGCTGCAGACCGGCGACGAAACGCTGGACTACCGCGACGCCGAGCGTTTTTACCGGGCGTGTGCCCTGCGCATCCAGGCCGGAGGCGATCACGGCTTCCAAGGCTTCGTCGAGCGCTTGCCCGCCCTGCTGGCCTTTGCCGGCATTGCCCGCGGACAGTACGCGGCGCTCGACTTCTCTGTATTTTGACCTTTGCATTCACCAGACTGACGACGAGAACCCATGGCCAATCCCAGCGCTAGCGCCTATAACGCAGACGCCATCGAAGTCCTCTCCGGCCTCGACCCGGTCCGCAAGCGACCGGGCATGTACACCGACACCAGCCGGCCCAACCACCTGGCCCAGGAAGTCATCGACAACAGTGTCGACGAAGCCCTGGCGGGCCACGCCCGTTCGATTCAGGTCGTGCTGCACGCCGACCACTCCCTGGAGGTCAGCGACGACGGCCGTGGCATGCCGGTGGACATCCACCCCGAAGAGGGCGTGTCCGGCGTCGAGCTGATCCTCACCAAACTGCACGCCGGGGGTAAGTTCTCCAACAAGAACTACCAGTTCTCCGGCGGCCTGCACGGCGTTGGCATCTCGGTGGTCAACGCCCTGTCCTCTCAGGTGCGCGTGCGCGTCAAGCGCGACGGCAACGAATACCAGATGACCTTCGCCGACGGCTTCAAGGCCACCGAGTTGGCGGTGGTCGGCACGGTCGGCAAACGCAACACCGGCACCAGCGTGTACTTCGCCCCCGATCCGAAGTATTTCGACTCGCCCAAGTTTTCCATCAGCCGCCTCAAGCACGTGCTCAAGGCCAAGGCTGTGTTGTGCCCGGGGCTGTCGATCAGCTTCGAGGACAAGGGCACCGGCGAGAAGGTCGAGTGGCACTACGAAGACGGCCTGCGCTCGTACTTGGTCGACTCGGTCAGCGACTTCCTGCGCCTGCCCGACGAGCCGTTCTGCGGCAGCCTGGCCGGCAACAAGGAAGCGGTTGACTGGGCGCTGCTGTGGCTGCCGGAGGGCGGCGACAGCGTCCAGGAAAGCTACGTCAACCTGATTCCCACAGCGCAGGGTGGTACCCACGTCAACGGCCTGCGCCAAGGCCTGCTCGACGCCATGCGCGAGTTCTGCGAGTTCCGCAACCTGCTGCCGCGTGGGGTCAAGCTGGCGCCGGAAGACGTCTGGGAACGCATCACCTTCGTGCTGTCGATGAAGATGCAGGAGCCGCAGTTTTCCGGCCAGACCAAGGAACGGCTGTCGTCGCGCGAGGCGGCGGCATTCGTCTCCGGCGTGGTCAAGGACGCCTTCAGCCTGTGGCTCAACGCCCACCCCGAACTGGGCATGCAACTGGCCGAACTGGCCATCAGCAACGCCGGGCGGCGTTTGAAGGCGAGCAAGAAGGTCGAGCGCAAACGCATCACTCAAGGCCCGGCGCTGCCCGGCAAGCTGGCCGATTGCGCCGGTCAGGACCCGATGCGTGCCGAGCTGTTCCTGGTCGAGGGCGACTCGGCCGGTGGCTCGGCCAAACAGGCGCGGGACAAAGAGTTCCAGGCGATCCTGCCGCTGCGCGGCAAGATCCTCAACACCTGGGAAGTCGATGGCGGCGAGGTGCTGGCCAGCCAGGAGGTGCACAACATCGCCGTGGCCATCGGCGTCGATCCGGGTGCCGTTGACCTGTCGCAACTGCGCTACGGCAAGATCTGCATCCTCGCCGACGCCGACTCCGACGGCCTGCACATCGCCACCTTGCTGTGTGCGCTGTTCGTCCAGCACTTCCGTCCGCTGGTCGAGGCCGGCCATGTCTACGTGGCCATGCCGCCGCTGTTCCGCATCGACCTGGGCAAGGACATCTATTACGCCCTCGACGATGCCGAACGCGATGGCATTCTCGATCGTCTGGTCGCCGAGAAGAAACGCGGCAAGCCACAGGTCACCCGCTTCAAAGGCCTGGGCGAAATGAACCCGCCGCAACTGCGCGAAACCACCATGGACCCCAATACCCGGCGCCTGGTGCAGCTCACCCTGGACGACTTGCCCGGCACCACCGAGATCATGGACATGCTGTTGGCCAAGAAGCGCGCGGGCGATCGCAAGCACTGGCTGGAGACCAAAGGCAACCTGGCCGAGGTCCTGGTTTGATGCGGTCACTGTGCGCGGTGCTGCTCACGCTGCTCAGCGTTTCGACGCTGGCCAGCGAGTGGCCCGAGCTCACGCTCACTGCCGAGCATCCGATCGACGGCATGCGCGGCGGCAACCTGTCGGGTCTGGCCCAGTGCCGGGGCGCCCTGTGGGGTGTTTCCGACCGCGACGACGACCGTATCTACCGCTTCGAGCAGCACGACGATGGCGTGTGGCAGAGCGAAGCGCTCACCTTCACTGCGCCGCCTCCACCGGAAAGCGGGTTGCCCTGGGGACTGAAGTCGCGAAACTGGGCGGCATCCTACATTCGTGGCGGTGAGCTGGACTTCGAGGGCATCGCCTGCGACGGCGCCGACAACCTCTATGTGGTCAGCGAAGCCCACGCCGGCGTCCTGCAACTGCCGTTGCAGGGCGAGCCGGACTGGCTACGCATCGATCCGGCCATGGTCCGCCAGGCCAGGGCCAGTGGCATGTTGCTGCATTTCAACGCGCTGTTCGAAGGCCTGGCCATCAATCCTGCCGGCGACCGTCTGTGGCTGGCCGCAGAACGCGAGCGCCGTGGCCTGATCTCGATACAGCGCCAGCAGTCGTTGTGGACCTGTGGCGTCAGTTGCGTACTGCTCAGCGAGGCGGGCCTGGAGATGCAGCCACCGCAGATGCCCAATGCCCGAGCGGTGTCGCGGGACTTCGCCGACTTGGCGCTGTTCGACGGCAAGCTGTTCACCCTCGAGCGCAACGCCTACCGCATTTGCCGCCGCGATGCCGACAGCGGCGCGGTGGAGCGCTGCTGGTCGTTCGCCGCCGAGGCGCTGGTGGAATCGCGCCGCTACGACCAGCCTTACGGCCTGGCCGAGGCATTGGTGATCGACAAGGATGGCGCCTGGATCGGCCTGGACAACAACAACGGCCGCCGTGCCGATGGCGAAACCCGACCGATCGTCTGGCGCTTCGCTGCGCCGGCCGGCGGCTGGAGCGCCAAGCCTTGAGTCAGCCACCGGGCAAGCGTGCCGGACGCGTGCTGATGATCGTCGCCTGGGCGGCCGCGCTGTTTCTCGCCACGCGCTTTTTCGGCCAATGGGAAGATCGCCAGCTCAATCCCAACAGCGCGGTGCAGTCCTCCCATGGCGAGGGCTTCATCGAAGTGAGTCTGCTGGCCAACGGCCAGGGTCACTTCGTGGCCGACGGCGCGATCAATGGCCAGGGTGTGCATTTCATGCTCGACACCGGCGCCACCGACGTGGCGATCCCTGAGGCGCTGGCTCGCGACCTGGCGCTGCAACGCGGCGCGCCAGTGATGCTCAGTACCGCCAACGGTCGCACCGAGGGCTATCGCACCCGGCTCGACAGCCTGCAGTTGGGCGATATCCACCTGCGCGAGGTGCGCGCCTTGGTAGTGCCCGGGCTGGACGGCCAGACGGTGCTGCTCGGCATGAGCGCCCTGAAACAACTTGAATTCACTCAGCGCGGCGGCACCATGCTGCTGCGCCAGAACCTGAAATGACGAGGCTCGCATGAGCGACTTACTGGACAGTCTCGAAGGCGTCGAACGCCGTTCCCTGGCCGACTTCACCGAACAGGCCTACCTCAACTATTCCATGTACGTGATCATGGACCGGGCCCTGCCGCACATCGGCGACGGCCTCAAGCCCGTGCAGCGGCGTATCGTCTACGCCATGAGCGAGCTGGGCCTGGATGCCGACGCCAAGCACAAGAAGTCGGCGCGTACCGTCGGTGACGTACTGGGTAAATTCCATCCCCACGGCGACTCGGCCTGCTACGAAGCCATGGTGCTGATGGCGCAGCCGTTCAGCTACCGCTACACGCTGGTCGATGGCCAGGGCAACTGGGGTGCGCCGGACGATCCGAAATCCTTCGCGGCCATGCGCTACACCGAGGCGCGGCTGTCGCGTTATTCCGAAGTGCTGCTCAGCGAGCTGGGCCAGGGCACCGTGGACTGGGGGCCGAACTTCGACGGCACGCTCCAGGAGCCGCTGGTCCTGCCGGCGCGCCTGCCGAACATCCTGCTCAACGGCACCACCGGTATCGCCGTGGGCATGGCCACCGACGTGCCGCCGCACAACCTGCGTGAAGTCGCCAGCGCCTGCGTGCGTCTGCTCGACGAGCCGAAGGCGACCCTCGAGCAACTGTGCGAGCACATCCAAGGCCCGGACTACCCCACCGAAGCCGAGATCGTCACGCCGCGCGCCGACATCCTCAAGATGTACGAGAGCGGCAAAGGCTCGATCCGCATGCGGGCGGTGTATCGCGTGGAAGATGGCGACATCGTCGTCACCGCCTTGCCGCATCAGGTGTCCGGCGCCAAGGTGCTGGAGCAGATCGCGGCGCAGATGCAGAACAAGAAGCTGCCGATGGTCGCCGACCTGCGCGATGAGTCCGACCACGAAAACCCCTGCCGCATTGTTATCATCCCGCGCTCGAACCGCGTCGATGCCGCTGAGCTGATGCAACACCTGTTCGCCACCACCGATCTGGAAAGCAGCTATCGGGTCAACGTCAACATCATCGGCCTGGACGGGCGTCCGCAACTCAAGAGCCTGCGTGCGCTGTTGCAGGAGTGGTTGCAGTTCCGCATCGGCACCGTGCGCCGCCGCCTGCAGTTCCGTCTGGACAAGGTCGAGCGTCGCTTGCACTTGCTCGAAGGTCTGCTCACCGCCTTCCTCAACCTGGATGAGGTGATCCATATCATCCGCACCGAGGAGCATCCCAAGCAGGCATTGATCGAGCGTTTCGCACTGAGCGAAATCCAGGCCGACTACATCCTCGAGACCCGTCTGCGCCAATTGGCGCGCCTGGAAGAGATGAAGATTCGCGGCGAACAGGACGAACTGCTCAAGGAGCAGGCCAAGTTGCTGGCGCTGCTGGGCAGCGAGGCCAAGCTGCGCAAGCTGGTGCGCAGCGAGCTGATCAAGGATGCCGAAACCTACGGCGACGCGCGTCGCTCGCCGATCGTCGAGCGCGCCGAGGCCAAGGCCCTGTCGGAAACCGAGCTGATGCCGACCGAGCCGGTGACCGTGGTGCTCTCCGAAAAAGGCTGGGTGCGCTGCGCCAAAGGCCATGACATCGATGCCACCGGTTTGTCGTACAAGGCCGGTGACGGCTTCAAAGCGGCAGCGGCGGGGCGTTCGAACCAGTTTGCGGTGCTCATCGACTCGACCGGCCGCAGCTACTCGCTGGCGGCCCACAGCCTGCCCTCGGCCCGAGGTCAGGGCGAACCGTTGACCGGTCGGCTGACGCCGCCGCCCGGCGCCAGCTTCGAGTGCGTGTTGCTGCCCGAGGACGATGCGCTGTACGTGGTGGCGTCCGATGCCGGCTACGGATTCGTGGTCAAGGGCGAGGACTTGCAGGCCAAGAACAAGGCGGGCAAAGGGTTGCTGAGCCTGCCCAATGGCGCCAAGGTCATTACCCCGCGTGCGGTCGATGATCGCGAGCAGGATTGGCTGGCGGCGGTGACGACCGAAGGGCGTTTGCTGGTGTTCAAGGTGGCCGACCTGCCGCAACTGGGCAAGGGCAAGGGCAACAAGATCATCGGTGTACCGGGGGACCGGGTCGCCAGCCGGGAAGAATACGTCACCGACCTGGCCGTGATCGCCGAGGGCGCGACCCTTGTGTTGCAGGCTGGCAAGCGTACCCTGTCGCTCAAGCCAGATGATCTGGAACATTACAAAGGCGAGCGGGGTCGCCGTGGTAGCAAGTTGCCACGAGGTTTCCAGCGCGTCGACAGCCTCACGGTAGAGCGTCCGGCGTGAACCGACTGTCCGTCCGGAACGGCGTTTTCAGCGTCGATCTGGGCGGAAATGCTGGAGTCTGCCGACCATTTCGCGGATGATACACCCCTCGCGGGGCCGGCGTGGCCGTGTGCCCCCAGGAATCCACACGAGTATCACTGCGGTTGCCGCGCGGCAACCGCCTGGATGGGACGATGAAATTTCTGCGCCTTCCCTTTGCGCTGTTGATGACGGGACTGCTGGGCCTGGGCGGGTGCACCATGCACCAGCCGGTGGCCTTGTATCAGCTCGACAGCGGTGACCCCGGCCAGCCGACGCAGGCTGCCGGCATGGCGGTCGTGCTCGGACCGGTCTCGGTCGCCGACTACCTGCAACGTGAAACCTTCCTGCAACGTCAGCCCGATGGCAGCCTCACCGCCGCGACCGACGGTCGCTGGGCCGGCAGCCTGTCGTCGGATATCGACCAGTTGCTGGTCCGCCAGCTCGCCTGGCGTCTGGATAGCCAACGCGTGGTCCTGGCCCCGGCCAGCACCGGCTTCACGCCTGATGTGCAGGTGCTGTTGTCCATCACCCGCCTGGACTCCGGCAGCAGCCAGCCGGCGATTCTCGATGCCCAGTGGCGCGTGCTCGACCGTCGCGGCCATGTGCGCGACAACCGTATCGTTCATCTCGAGCAGCAGCACGAAGGCAGCGAAGCGTCCCAGGTTCAGGCCCAGGGGCAACTGCTGCAGCGGTTGGTCGAGCAGTTGAGCAGCGCGGTCAAGCCTTTGGCCAACCAGCCGGCGCTCGCCGAAGAAGCCCCGAAGAAGCCGGCGGCCCAAGCCCAGGTGAAGAAGCAGCCCGAGAAATCGAGAATTCCGATGGCTTCGCCGATTCGCACGGACATGGAAGTGTTCCGCTTCTGACCCATCCGGCACAAAAAAGCCCGCAGCGATGCGTAATGCGGTTCACTTAAGATCTGTTTTGCTGGAATTGGGGCTGCTGCGCAGCCCATCGCGGCGCAAGGCCGCTCCCACAGGGTCCGTGCAGCCTCATGTTTAAGGGTTTGCGCGGAATTTGTGGGAGCGGCCTTGTGCCGCGAAAGGGCCGCGAAGCGGCCCCAGCATTCTTAAGTCAACCGCATTACGCAGCGCTGCGGGCTTTTTTGTGCGTTGGCCTCCGATCAGCCGCGCCGCTCGTGCATGCGGGCCAGTTGACGCTCCAGCATCGACGGATACGGCTCCATCAGTCGTTCGACACAGCAGGCCCCCTCGGGGCTGGCAATCGGGCGAATACGCGCACGCTGGCGGATCAGCGCATCGTCGCTGACCTGACGTTCGACCAACAGCAGGTTGCGGCTGTGCTGTGACAGGGCCAGGGCTGCCTGGGCCTTGTCGGTCATCAGTAGATCCACCTGGTCCATGTCCAGCAGGTCTTCGCCCAGCGCCAAGCCCAGTTGCAGTTGCAAGGTGATGCCGCTGTCGGCCACCTCGATCTGCAAGGCGTGGCCCAGGGCGCGCAGCAGCTCGCCGCAGCAGATGGCGTTGGTGAGGTAGTCCTCGCCGCTGTGACGGCTGTGGAACAGCAGCAGGGTGCTGCCATCGTTGAGCGTCTGCACTTCACCTTCGTAGAGCGACGCGGCCTGATCCAGGCAGTCGCGGTAGCGCTCCAGAAGCTCGGTCAGGCGCGTGCGCGGCAGGCGCCGCAGTTGCTCCTGGGAGCCCAACTGCACCGCCAGCACGGCGCTGGTGTTCGGTTCGTCCGGCTCGGCAACACTCAGCGCCTTGGCGCTGGGCTCGTTGTCCTCGAGCAGGTCGGCGAAGGCGTCGTCGTCGGCCTCTTCGTCGGCCGCGACGGGGCGGGCGCTCACGGGCTTGGCGGTGGGCTTGCGGGGGGCGGGCTCGACCGGTAGGTCGGCGAAGTCGTCCTCGTCTTCCGGCTCGGGTTCAGGCTCCGGTGGTGGCGGCGGCGCCAGCTTGGCGTGCAGCTGCCTGGCCAGATCGCCGATCTCGTCCTGACGCTCGATGCCCGGGGTGTAGGGGTGAGGATCGCGTAACCAGACCCGCAGTTGCAGCAGCGGCGTGGAGATGAAACGACCCAGGCGCAGGCTCAGGGTCAGCGCCAAGGCCAGCAGGATGGCGGCGAGAATGCCCATGCTCTGCAGGCTGATCAGCATCGGCTGCTGGAACTGGCTCATGTCCAGGCTGATGCGCAGTTGCCCGGCGGTCACGTCCTGGAAGGTGATCTTGGTCTGGTAGACACCCTCGGCCTCGCCCAGCAGGCTGTTCTTCGGCCGTTGCCCGGCCTCGGCGAGGATGCGGTTGTCGGGGCTGTAGATCGCCGCGTGGGCCACCAGCGGGTTCTTCACCAGGTTGCCCAGCAGCACGTTGAGGCTGAGGATGTCGTTGGACACCAGCAGCTCGGTCGCCGACGTCGCCGTCTGGGTGGTCAGGCTCTGGCCCACGGCATCGGCCTGCTCGTGCATGGCCTGCTTGAACTGCAGGCCCATCACGCAGGCATAGATCACCAGAGCCAGCGCCACCAGGAAAATGTTGTGGCTGGCGATGCGCAATGCCAAGGGAATACGGCGTTGGCTCAAGGCTCGGAAGATCATCAGAAAGAAGTTGTCGGTTTTGACGGGCGTGGGCCGGTTCACAGAGCGCGGCTCTTTATGGCGGAATTGATGCCGGGCAGTATAGCGACCCGCGTTTTGTCGGCAAAGTATCGGTGCTGCCCGATGGTCACTGAAAGTGGGTAGAATGCGCACTTTTCATCGAGTTGGAGCACGGTCTTGCGCGAAATCGTCCTGATCAACATCACTGGTGAAGACCGTCCGGGTCTCACTGCGGCCCTCACCGGCGTCCTGCTCCAGGGCGGTGTGAACATTCTCGACATCGGTCTGGCCGTCATGCACGGCACGCTGTCGTTCGGCATTCTGGTGGACATTCCCGACAACGAGGTGGCCACCGCCTTGCTGCAAAGCGTGCAGTCCAAGGCTCACGAGCTGAACCTGCAGGCGCGCTACACGCCGATTTCCGAAGAAGACTACCAGCAGTGGGTCGACGGTCATGGCGACAACCGCCATATCGTCACCCTGCTCAGCCGCAAGGTCACCCCGGCACAGTTGCAACGCGTCAGCGCGCTGATCAGCCAGTACGGTCTGACCATCGAGCGTATCGAGCGCCTGTCGGCCCGGGTCGCGCTCGATGCGCCCACCGAACAGGGGCGTGCCTGCCTGGAAATCTCGGTGCGCGGCGAGCCGACCGATCCCCAGGCCCTGCGCGCCGAGTTCTTCGCGCTGTCCTCCGAGCAGGGCGTCGATATCGCCTTTCAGCAGGATGATCTGTTCCGCCGCAACCGTCGCCTGGCGGTCTTCGACATGGACTCGACCTTGATCGAAGCCGAAGTGATCGACGAGCTGGCCAAGGCGGCGGGTGTCGGCGAGCAGGTGTCGGCGATCACCGAACGCGCCATGCGCGGCGAACTGGACTTCCGCGCCAGCTTCAAGGAGCGCATGGCCTTGCTCAAAGGCCTGGATGTTGGCGTGCTGGACGAGATCGGCGCCTCGCTGCGCCTGACCGAAGGCGCCGAGCACCTGTTCGCTGAACTCAAGCGCCTGGGTTACAAGACCGCCATCCTCTCCGGCGGCTTCTCCTATTTCGCCAGGCAGGTGCAGGCGCGCCTGGGCATCGACTACGTCTTCGCCAACGAGTTGGAAGTGGTGGATGGCAAGGTGACTGGGGTGGCGGTGGAGCCGATCGTCGATGCCCAGCGCAAGGCCGATCTGCTACAGGAGCTGGCGATCAAGGAGGGGCTGCAACTGGAGCAGACCATCGCGGTGGGCGATGGCGCCAACGATTTGCCGATGCTGTCGCTGGCGGGCCTGGGCGTGGCCTTCAGGGCCAAGCCGCTGGTGCGTCAATCGGCCAAGCAGGCCATTTCTACGCTGGGTCTGGACGGGGTGTTGTATCTGCTGGGCTGGCGCGACCGCAACGGTTGCGCGTGAGGGCCTGGTAGAGGCATGAGGGCGCGGCAGGCTGCCGCGCCCTCATGTGTCTGGTCAGCCTTGGGTCGGCAGTGCCAATTGCTCACCCATGCGTACGGCCGACAGCGCGCCGAGGTTCTGCGCCCACTTCACCTGATCCGGCCCGAACAGCACGATGGCGGTGGAGCCCAGCTTGAAGCGGCCCAGTTCCGCACCTTTCTCCAGATGGATCGGCGCACGGCTGGCTTCGTCGTAGCGAACGGTCTTGAGTTCGCGCTTGGGTGGTGTGACCAGCCCGGCCCACACCGTCTCGATCGAGGCGACGATCATTGCACCGACCAGCACCACGGCCATCGGCCCGCGCTCGGTGTCGAACAGGCACACCACGCGCTCGTTGCGGGCGAACAGTTCCGGTACGTTTTCAGCGGTGGTTTGGTTGACCGAGAACAGCCGACCTGGCACGTAGACCATCTCACGCAGGGTGCCGGCCAGCGGCATGTGCACGCGGTGGTAGTCCTTGGGTGACAGGTAGATGGTGGCGAACTCGCCGCCCATGAACGGCGCTGCCAGCGCCGGATCGCCGCCCAGCAGCTCCTGGGCGCTATAGCTGTGGCCCTTGGCCTGGAAAATGCGCCCGTGTTCGATCGGGCCAAGCTGGCTGACGGCGCCGTCGGCCGGGCACAGGATCGCGCCGGGGGTGTCGTCCAGCGGGCGTGCGCCGGGCTTGAGGGCACGGGTGAAGAAGGCGTTGAAGTGCTCGTAGGCGGTGAGGTCTTCGACCAGCGCTTCGCTCATGTTGACCTGGTAGCGCTTGGCGAACCAGGCGGTGAAGGCATTCTTGAACCAGCGTACGCGGCACTCGGCCACGCAGCCGGCCAGGCGCGAGAGCAGGTGATGCGGCAGCAGGTACTGGCTGATGATGAACAAACGGGATTTCATGCAGTTTCCTTAAACGTCTACAGGCGTGTCCGGGTGATTGCCCCACTCGCTCCACGAGCCAGCGTAGGCCTTGACCCGTGGATAGCCCAGGGCCTTGGCGACCAGGTAGGTGAAGCCGGAGCGACGGTGGGTCTGGCAGTGGGTGATCACTTCCTTGTCGGGGGTGATGCCCAGGTGCTGAAGGGTCTGTGCGATATCGCCGCGAATGCGCAGGCGGTCGTTGAGGTCCATGCCGGCGGTCCACTCGAAATTGATCGCACCGGGTATGTGTCCGCCTCGGGCGGCCAAGACTTTCTCGCCGGAGAACTCCTGCGGTGCACGGGCATCCCAGACCACCAGGTCAGGGGCGCCCAGGCGGCTTTGCAGGTACTCGCGGGTCGCGGTGGGTTCGCCGTGCAGGCGCAACTTAACCGGTGTGTTCGCCACGGGCGGCACCTCGGTGGACAGTTGATCGGCAGGCCAGGCCTGGATCCCGCCATTGAGGTAGTGGTAGGCCTTGTGCCCGATCACGTCGAGCAGCCAGATGAAGCGCCCGGACCAGCCGCCGCCTTCGTCGTCGTACACCACGTACACCGCATCGTCGCGATGACCCAGTTCGCTGAATAGCTTTTCCAGATCGCCCAGCGCTGGCAACAGGCCGGGCGCAGGCGGTTGGCCGAGCTGGGTGCGCTTGCCGTCGACCAGGCGCGCGCCGGGGATGTGGCCGCTGCCGTAGCGATTGGCGCTGCTCAGATCGACCAGGATCAGCTCGGGCGACTGCAGGCGCGGCAGCAGGTCGTCGGCTTCGATCACCAGAGGCAAGCCGGAAAAATCAGTCATCCACGGTCTCCGGGGGCGAGAAAGGGGCGATTGTAGCGCACGGCTCAGCCATTGCGGTTGGCGAAGCTGGCCAGTGCGCGCTCGATACATTGCGCGGTTTTGCCAAACGCCTGCACGCCAACATCGGCCAGCGGCTTGCCGCCCTGGTCGGCGATCACCAGCATCAGCGCCTGCTCATTCAACGCCAGCGAGCGCAGCAGCACGTGTTCGCTGGGGAACAGGGCGCGCAGTGTGGTGGGCAGCAGGGGCGCGAAACGGGCGTGGTTTTCCGGCGTCAGGCGCAGTTGCGAAGCTTTGCTCAGCAGTTTTTGCAGCAGGGTGCTTGCGTTCAGGTCGACCTTGAGCGCCGCCGCCTCACGCGGCAGGACGGCGCTTTGCTGCACGCGCAGGCAGTCGTTGGGCTTGTCCAGCATCAGCAGCAGCACCCGCTGCATGCCGCAGGCCAGCAAGGCATCACGTGCCAGGGTGGCCAGGTGCATGCTGTTGCTGAACGGGCTGGGCTGGGTCAGCAACTCGCCACACAGGGCACGCCAGCGTTCCAGGTCCTGCGCAGGGGGCGGCGGCGCGGTGAGCATGTCCGGGTGCGGCCGGCGTTGCTCCCAAGGCCAGATCAGCGCTTCGGCCGGATGGAACAACGCATGCCGGGCGTGATGGCGGGCGCTGGCGGCCGCCTGCTGGTGGACCTGCTGCTGGACGTCGTCCAGGGTGGTTTGCAAATACAGCGCGGTCAGCAGTTGCCAGCGCAGCAGGTGCGGGTTGTCCCAGCCGACCTGCGCCGACAGCGCCAGCCCGTTGGCGAGCAGCACGGTATTGGCCGGCTGGTTGAACCAGCGGCGCAGACCGCTTTCGTCGTCCAGGCGATGCTGTTGGTTCAGTGCATCGGGATCGCGCGCGATATTCAGCACCTGGGCCAGTTGCTCGCGCTCTTCGAGCAGCAGGCGATAGCCCTGGGTGACCCATTCCGGCAGGCGCCAGTGCAGGGCGACGGCCCGGCACAGTTCCATGATGCGCACGCCGAACAACGCATGCTCCACCTCGGCGGCGTCCTCGCCCTTGTGGATCACCCGCAGTTCCCAGGCGTCGAGCAGCTTGGGGTAGGCCAACGCCAGGGGCCACAGCGGCGAGAGGAACAGCAGGCTGCCCCAGTGGATTTCCTGCCACAGCCGTGCCAGGCGACTGGCGAACAGGCCGTTGGCCTGTTGCGTGGCGTGCTGGCTGATCAGCAGGAACTGGCGCAGCACCGGCGGGATGTCGTCGGCCGGCACCGCCGGTAGACGCCCCATGAGCTGCAGGATGCGTGAAAGACCCAGGCGGTTGAGGGCGACCTCCAGGCTTTCGGCTGGCTCGGCCATGCTGGCGTTGGCCGGATGGTTGGCCTCGCGCATGACGCACAGCACCAGCGACGGGCTGTCCTGCATCAGTTCGGCGATGTCGCGCAGCGAGCGGCGGTTGTCGTTGACCGCCGCCAGGACGCGGTCATGACTCTCCTTGGGCACCGGCACACGGATACCGTCGAGTAGCTTTACCCAGCCCTCGAGAGAGGAGGGGACCTGCGCTGGCAGCTTGGTTTCGATTGGCATTTTGACATCAGTCCGAACTGGCTTTTCGCATTATGTGGCTATAGTCTGGCGCAGTTCTGCCGATAAGTAGAAGCAGAGTTTCAAAGCTCCCGCCCCTGAACCTGACCACGACAGCAAGTGCTTCCAATCTATGGCTAAAATTATCGGCATCATCGTCGTATTCGCGAGCGTTCTCGGCGGGTACGTCCTATCCCACGGCAAGATCGCGGCGCTGATCCAGCCATTCGAAGTGCTGATCATCGGTGGTGCAGCCTTTGGTGCCTTCCTGCAGGCCAACCCGGGCTACATGACCCTGCACGTGATCAAGAAGTCGCTGAAGATGTTCGGCAGCCGCTTCACCCACACGTTCTACCTGGAAGTGCTGGGCCTGATCTACGAGATTCTCAACAAGAGCCGCCGCGAGGGCATGATGGCCATCGAGGGCGACATCGAAGATGCCGCCGCCAGCCCGATCTTCGCCAAGTACCCGGCAGTGCTCGGCGACGAGCGCATGACGGCGTTCATCTGCGACTACCTGCGCATCATGTCCACCGGCAACATGGCACCCCACGAGCTCGAGGGCCTGTTCGACATGGAACTGCTGAGCATGAAGGAAGAGCTCGAGCACCCGTCGCACGCGGTGACTGGCGTGGCCGACGGCATGCCCGGCTTCGGTATCGTCGCGGCGGTACTGGGCATCGTGGTGACCATGGCCTCGCTCGGCGAGGGCGACCAGAAGGCGATCGGCATGCACGTGGGCGCGGCGCTGGTCGGTACCTTCTTCGGTATCCTGGCGGCCTATGGCTTCTTCGGCCCGCTGGCCAACTGCCTGCAGCACGACGCCAAGGAAGAGCTGAACGTCTACGAGGCGATCAAGGCCTCGCTGGTGGCCTCGGCCTCCGGCATGCCGCCGTCGCTGGCGGTCGAGTTCGGGCGCAAGGTGCTGTATCCAAAGCATCGCCCGAGCTTCGCCGAGCTGGAACAAGCGGTGCGCGGTCGCTGAGTCATGGAGAACAACCAGCCCATCATCGTCAAGCGCATCAAGCGCTACGGCGCCGGCCATCATGGCGGCGCCTGGAAGATCGCCTTCGCCGACTTCGCCACGGCAATGATGGCGTTCTTCCTCGTGCTGTGGCTGCTGTCCACGGCCACCCCTGAGCAGAAGATCGCCATCGCCGGTTACTTCAAGGATCCGATCGGCTTTTCCGAGAGCGGTACGCCTTACGTCATCGACCTGGGCGGCTCGCCGCAACTGGCGCCGGAAAAGACCATCAACCCGGAAGAGAAGTCCGAGCCGACGCCTGACACCAGCCTGCAACTGGACAAGGACAAGGTCGAGACCATGGCCGAGCAGGTCGAACAGGAGCGTCTGCAACTGTTGCTGCAGGAACTGCAGAACAAGGTCGAAGAAAACCCGCAACTGCAGAAGTTCAAGGATCAGATCCTGTTCGAAATCACTCAGGACGGCCTGCGTATCCAGATCATGGACGCCGAGAACCGGCCGATGTTCGACCTGGGCAGTGCGCGCCTCAAGCCCTACTTCGAGGACATCCTGCTGGCCATGGCCGACACCATCAAGGCGGTGCCGAACAAGATCAGCGTGAGCGGCCACACCGATGCCAAGCCATACGCCGGCACCGGCGACTTTGGCAACTGGGAGTTGTCGGCCAACCGCGCCAACGCCGCGCGTCGGGCGCTGATAGCGGGTGGTTATCCGGACGATCAGGTGGCGCGGGTGGTGGGCTATGCTTCGTCGTCGCTGTTCGACCGCGAGCATCCGCAGAACCCGGTCAACCGCCGCATCGACATCATCGTGCTGACCAAGAAGGCCCAGCGCGACATCGAAGGCGAGCAGAGCCAGCCCGATGCGCCGGCCAGCCCGACCACGCCGCCCGCCAACGCCGCGCCTGCGGCACCCGGCGCTGCGGCGGCGCCCACCACCGATCCGGCGCAGCCGATGCAACCGCGCGAGTTGCGCCAGAAGCTGAACATCTTCGAGAACGGCACCTTGAAGATGGACGACAGCAAGGAAAACTGACGCGCTGCCACGGCCCTGCAAGGGCCGTGGCTGTCAGTAGGTGTCTTGGGTCAGGCTGGCCACGATCGAGCGATAGCTGTGCATGCGCTGCGCTGAAACACGACCCTCTTCCAGCGCCTTGAGCAACGCGCAGCCCGGCTCGCGGTCATGCTTGCAGTCGCGGAAGCGGCAGTTGCCCAGCAGGTCGCGAAACTCGATGAAGCCTGCTTCCACATCGTCGCGGCTGACGTGCGCCAGGCCGAATTCGCGGATACCCGGCGAGTCGATCAAGTCGCCGCCATTGGGGAAGTGATAGAGCCGCGCCGTGGTGGTGGTGTGGGTGCCCTGGCCGGACCATTCGGACAAATCGCCCACCCGCGTCTGCGCCTGCGGCAGCAGGCTGTTGACCAGCGACGACTTGCCCACCCCCGATTGCCCGACGAACACACTGATGTGCGCGTCCAGCGTCTGTTGCAGGCGCTGCATGCCATCGCCGTGGTGGGCCGACACTTCCAGCAATGGATAGCCCAGGTCGCGGTACACCGCCAGCAGCGCGTTGAGCGTGGGGGCATTGTGCGCGTCGATCAGGTCGGCTTTGTTCAGCAGCAGCAGCGGGCGGATACCGGCGTGTTCGGCAGCGACCAGGTAGCGGTCGATGAGGTTGGCCTGGGGTTCGGGCGCCGGGGCGAAGACGATCACGATCAGGTCGACGTTGGCCGCCACCGGTTTGAGTTGGCCGTGGTTGTTGGGCCGGCACAGCTCGGTGCCGCGCGCAAGCTGCGCCACGATCACGCCGTTGCCCTGGTTGCCGGCACGCCAGACCACCTTGTCACCGGTGACCAGCGCCGGCAGGTTGGCGCGCAGGTTGCAGCGGAACACCTGGCCGGCGGCCTCGCCGTCCTGGGCTTCGACCTCGACCGTGACACCGAAGTGGGCGATCACCAGGCCCAACTGCTCGGGGCCCAGGTCGCCACCTTCGAGCTCCTGCAGCGCGTGCTGCTCGCGTTTGGCAGCGCGGGCGGCGCGTTCACCCTGGATCTTTTCGATGCGCCAGTTCTGGCGGCGATTGAGCTGGCGTTTGGCCATGAAGGTTCCGTGTCGGCGGGGCAGAAAGAAAACGGCAAGCAGTTTAGCACGCTCCACTAGGCTAATATGGCGGCCTATTCGAGGAGCTCATGCATGCACAACCCACAGAACCTGATCTGGATCGATCTGGAGATGACCGGCCTGGACCCGGACACCGATGTCATCATCGAAATGGCCACCATTGTCACCGACAGCGAGCTGAACACCTTGGCCGAAGGCCCGGTGATCGCCATCCACCACAGCGATGAGGTGCTGGCGCGCATGGACGAGTGGAACACCCGCACCCACGGCGCCTCGGGCCTGACCCAGCGCGTGCGCGAGAGCCGCATCGACATGGCCCAAGCCCAGGCGCAGACCCTGGCGTTCCTCGAGCAGTGGGTGCCCAAGGGCAAGTCGCCGATCTGCGGCAACAGCATCTGCCAGGACCGGCGCTTCCTCTATCGCCACATGCCTGAGCTCGAAAGCTACTTCCACTACCGCAACCTGGATGTCTCCACGCTCAAGGAGCTGGCTGCGCGTTGGGCGCCGCACGTGCGCGACAGCTTCCAGAAGGGCGGAACGCACCTGGCCCTGGACGACATCCGCGAGTCGATCGCCGAGTTGCGCCACTACCGCCAACATTTCATCAAGGTCTGACCAGCGGCGACTTGTCGCCGCCGCTGCACGTCATTAGCGGCAAGCCACCCGTGAGAAGCCGTGCACCACACAGGCTTGTCGCTTGCCGCTTGCCATTCGAAACTGCCTCTCAGGTGCATCATGCTGTTGTTGCTCTATCTGATCGCGATCACGGCCGAGGCCATGACCGGTGCGCTGTCCGCTGGGCGGCGTGGTATGGACTGGTTTGGCGTGGTGCTGATCGCCTGCATCACCGCCCTGGGCGGCGGGTCGGTGCGTGATGTGCTGCTCGGGCACTACCCGCTGACCTGGGTGAAACATCCCGAGTACCTGGTGCTCACCAGCTTCGCCGCCTTGCTGACCATTTTCATCGCGCCGTTGATGCGCCATCTGCGCACGCTGTTTCTGGTGCTCGATGCGCTGGGGTTGGTGGCGTTCACCCTGATCGGCTGCATGACGGCACTGGAAATGGGCCAGGGCATGCTGGTGGCGTCGATCAGCGGGGTGATTACCGGGGTGTTCGGTGGGATCTTGCGCGACATCTTCTGCAACGACATCCCACTGGTGTTTCGCCGTGAGTTGTACGCCAGCGTGTCGTTCGCGGCGGCCTGGTTCTATTTGGGCTGCGTGTACTTTCAGGTGCCGGCCGAGCAGGCGATGCTGTTGACGCTGTTCGGCGGTTTTCTGTTGCGGCTACTGGCGATCCGCTTTCACTGGGAAATGCCCAAGTTTCATTACAACGATGAGCGATGAGGCCTGCGGGATGCTACTCCAGCGCGACCTGATGCCGCGCCAGCGCCCACTGCACATGCTCTCTGACTAATGCCGATGGGTGCTCGCGCCGTGCTTTCAAGGCTTCGATCACGGCGATCGTCGAAGGCGCATTGCCCAAGCCCACCGCCAGGTTGCGCAGCCAGCGCTCATAACCGGCGCGGCGCAGCGGCGAGCCTTCGGTGCGGCTGAGGAAGGTCTTTTCGTCCCACAGGAACAGCGCCGCCAATTCGGCGTTGTCCAAACCGTGGCGGGGTTTGAAGTCGTCTTCACCGGTGGACTTGGCGAAGCGGTTCCAGGGGCAGACGATCTGGCAATCGTCGCAGCCGAAGACCCGGTTGCCGATCAATGGCCTGAGCTCCACCGGAATGGCGTCCCGCAGTTCGATGGTCAAGTACGAGATGCAGCGCCGGGCATCGAGTTGGTAGGGACCGACGAAGGCGGAGGTCGGGCACAGGTCCAGGCAGGCCTGGCAGCGTCCGCAGTGTTCGCTGGTCTGGGCCTCGTCCGCCGGCAGTGGCAGGTCGACGAACAGTTCGGCGAGGAAGAAATAGCTGCCGGCCTTGCGGTTGAGCAGCAGGGTGTTCTTGCCGATCCAGCCGAGCCCGGCCTGTTGGGCGATGGCCTTTTCCAGCACCGGGGCACTGTCGACGAAAGCGCGGTAGCCGAACGGGCCGATGGCTTCCTGGATGCGGTCGGCCAGGTGCTGTACGCGCTTGCGCACCAGCTTGTGGTAGTCGCGGCCTAGGGCGTAACGCGAGACATAGGCTTTTTCAGGCTGGGCCAGGCGCTGGGCCATGCGGGTGTCGCCGGGCAGATAGTCCATGCGCAGCGACACCACGCGCAAGGTACCGGGAATCAGTTCGGCCGGGCGCGAACGTTTCGTGCCATGCGCTGCCATATAGTCCATCTCACCGTGGTGCCCGGCGTCCAGCCAGCGCTGCAGATGCTGTTCGTGTTCGCCAAGCTCGACATCGGCGATGCCCACATGGGCAAAACCGAGTGCGTGGCCCCAATCCTTGATGGACTGGGCCAATAGAGGCAGGTCTGGAAGAGAGGCGGACATGGATGGACAGGCATTACAGGCTCAGGTGCGTATAATTCTGCCAGACATCGGAGCCTTTGACCCCATGCCTCAGACCAAACACCCCGGCAACGCCCCGCTCGCGCTCAGCAGCCTGACCGTCGCGCACCTGCCCGCGCGTCTCGCCGACGCCCACAAAGGCGACTTCGGTCATGTGCTGGTGATCGGCGGCGACCTGGGTACTGGCGGTGCGGTGCTGCTCAGTGCCGAAGCGGCACTGCGCTGTGGCGCCGGGCTGGTCAGCGTGGCGACGCGGCCCGAGCACGTGGCCGCCAGCCTGGCCCGTCTGCCGGAAACCATGTGCCTGGGCGTGAGTTCGGCCAATCAACTGATGGCGGTACTTGAGCGCGCCTCGGTGCTGGTGGTCGGGCCCGGCCTTGGCCAGGCCGCCTGGGGGCGTAGCCTGCTGTCGGCCGTGGCCAACGCGCGGTTGCCGCAAGTGTGGGACGCCGACGCACTCAACTTGCTGGCGCGTGCGCCGTTGGCGCTGCCGGCCGGTAGCATCCTCACCCCGCATCCAGGCGAGGCGGCGCGGCTTTTGGGGCTGTCGACCGAGGCGGTGCAGGCCGACCGTGCGGGGGCGGCGCGCAAGCTGGCGCGCCGTCATGGCAGCGTGTGCGTGCTCAAGGGAGCCGGCACGTTGATCGCCGACCCGCACGGCCAGTTGCGCGTATGCGAGCGCGGTCATCCGGCGATGGCTGGCGCGGGCCTGGGCGATGTGCTCAGCGGCGTGCTTGCCGCGCTGCTGGCCCAAGGCCTGGACGCGTGGCAGGCGGCGGGGCTGGGCGTGTGGCTACACGCCTGTGCCGGCGAGCGCCTGGGCGTCCGGGGTAGAGGCTTGGCCGCCAGCGATCTGGCGCCGGTCATTCGAGAATTGTTGGAGGAGCATTCAGCGTGTCAGGCATAACCCTGTTTCTGGCCGACGAACCGGCCACCGTCGCCTTCGGTGCGACCCTGGCTCAGGTCACCGGCGGCCATGGCGTGATCTTTCTGGAGGGCGACCTGGGCGCTGGCAAGACCACCTTGTCACGCGGTCTGATCCGTGGGTTGGGCCATACCGGCGCGGTGAAAAGTCCGACCTTCACTGTGGTCGAACCCTACGAGATCGGCGATATACGCGCTTTTCATTTCGACCTGTATCGCCTGGTCGATCCAGAGGAGCTGGAGTTCATGGGCATTCGCGACTATTTCGAAGGCGATCCCCTGTGTCTTTTCGAATGGCCGCAGAAGGGCGCGGGCGTTTTGCCAAAGCCTGACCTGACCATTACCATAAGCCCCCAGGCGGGCGGCCGCTCGCTGAACCTGTCGCCGCAGGGGGCTCGCGGCGAAGCCTGGTGTGCCACTCTGGCTGCCGAATTCAAACAGTAAGTGGGGAAAGGTATGCCGCGCATCCGCGCACTGGTCGCCATCGTTGGCCTGCTGTTGACAGCAGTGACCCTCGACGCTCTGGCCGTCACGCAAGTCAAGAGCATGCGCCTGTGGCGCGCGCCGGACAACACACGGCTGGTCTTCGACCTGTCCGGACCGGTGCAGCACAGCGTCTTCACGCTCAGCGCGCCCGATCGTCTGGTCATCGACATCAATGGTGCGACGCTGGCCTCGCCGCTGAACGTCTCCACCTCGAACACGCCAATCACCAGCGTGCGTTCGGCTCAGCGCACCCCCACCGACCTGCGCGTGGTGGTCGACCTGAAGAAGGCCGTCACGCCGAAGAGCTTCACCCTCGCGCCGAACGCCCAGTATGGCAACCGTCTGGTGGTGGATCTGTACGACCAGGAGGCTGACGCCATCGCCGCCAGCAACCCGACGCCTGCGCCGGTCGCTACCGCGCCGGCGACCACGCCTGCGGTGCCGGTCACTCCGACCCAACCGGCGATCAAGCTGCCGCCGGTGCCCAACGGCAAGCGCGACATCGTGGTTGCCATCGATGCCGGTCACGGCGGCGAAGACCCCGGGGCCTCCGGCTCGCGGGGGCAGCATGAAAAAGACATCGTGTTGCAGATCGCCCGCGAACTGCAGCGCCAGATCAACACCGAAAAGGGCTATCGCGCCGAACTGACCCGCACGGGCGACTACTTCATTCCGCTGCGCAAGCGCACCGAGATCGCCCGCAAGAAGGGCGCCGACCTGTTCATCTCCATCCACGCCGACGCAGCGCCCTCCAAGGCCGCCTTCGGCGCCTCGGTGTTCGCCCTGTCCGACCGGGGCGCCACGTCCGAAACCGCGCGCTGGCTGGCCGACAGCGAAAACCGTTCCGACCTGATCGGCGGTGCTGGCAACGTCAGCCTCGACGACAAGGACCGCATGCTGGCGGGCGTACTGCTGGACCTGTCGATGACCGCCACGCTCAGCTCCAGCCTCAATGTCGGGCAGAAAGTGCTGGGCAACATGGGCCGCATCACGCCGCTGCACAAGCAGCGTGTGGAACAGGCCGGATTCATGGTGCTGAAATCGCCTGATATCCCTTCGATCCTGGTCGAGACCGGGTTCATCTCCAATGCCAACGAGGCCAACAAACTGGCCACCCGCAGCCATCAGCAGGCACTGGCACGTTCCATCCACAGCGGCGTGCGCCAGTTCTTCCAGCAGAACCCACCGCCCGGCACCTACATCGCCTGGCTGCGCGACTCCGGCAAGATTGCCCAGGGGCCGCGTGAGCACAGTGTGAGGCCCGGTGAGACGCTGGCGATGATCGCCGTGCGTTATCAGGTCAGCGTGGCCAGCCTGCGCAGTGCCAACAACCTCAAGAGCGAGGAGCTCAAGGTCGGTCAGCACCTCGATATCCCGGCTACCACCCTGGCTTCGCAGCAATGAGCGACGGCGTCCGTATCCAGCTGCTCAGCCCGCGGCTGGCCAACCAGATCGCCGCAGGCGAGGTGGTCGAGCGTCCTGCTTCGGTGGTCAAGGAACTGCTGGAAAACAGCCTTGACTCCGGTGCCCGGCGCATCGATATCGAGGTGGAGCAGGGCGGGGTCAAGCTGCTGCGGGTGCGGGATGACGGCCGTGGCATCGCCTCGGATGATTTGCCGTTGGCCCTGGCCCGTCACGCCACCAGCAAGATCCGTGAACTGGAAGACCTCGAAGGTGTGCTGAGCCTGGGTTTTCGCGGCGAGGCGTTGGCTTCGATCAGCTCGGTGGCGCGCCTCACCCTGACCTCGCGCACCGCTGATGCCGGCGAGGCCTGGCAGGTGGAGACCGAGGGCCGCGACATGCTTCCACGGGTGCAGCCCGCGGCGCATCCGGTCGGCACGTCGGTCGAGGTGCGCGACCTGTTCTTCAACACACCGGCCCGACGTAAATTCCTCAAGGCCGAGAAGACCGAGTTCGACCACCTGCAGGAAGTGATCCGGCGCCTGGCGCTGGCGCGATTCGACGTGGGCTTTCATCTGCGCCATAACGGCAAGAGCATCCTCAGCCTGCACGAAGCGCCAGACGATGTCGCGCGGGCGCGGCGTGTCGGCGCCATCTGCGGTCCTGGCTTCCTCGAGCAGGCGTTGCCGATCGAGGTCGAGCGCAATGGCCTGCGCCTGTGGGGCTGGGTCGGGCTGCCGACCTTCTCGCGCAGTCAGGCCGACCTGCAGTACTTCTTCGTCAATGGCCGGGCGGTGCGCGACAAACTGGTCGCCCACGCGGTACGCCAGGCCTACCGTGACGTGCTGTTCAACGGTCGCCACCCCACCTTCGTGCTGTTCCTCGAACTCGACCCCACCGGCGTCGATGTCAACGTCCATCCCACCAAGCATGAAGTGCGCTTCCGTGAGGGGCGCATGGTGCACGACTTCCTGTACGGCACCTTGCACCGGGCACTGGCCGATGTGCGCCCTGAAGACCAATTGGCAGCGCCGGCCGCCAGCAGCGAGATCGTCCGTCCCACCGGTCAGCAGGCCGGCGAGTTCGGCCCGCAGGGTGAAATGCGCCTGGCTGCCTCGGTGCTCGAGCAGCCTGCGGCCGAGTCGCGCCCGACGTTCTCCAATGGCGGCGCCGGGGCGGGCTACCAGTATCAGTATTCGCCGCGCCCGGCGGCGCCCGTGCCGGCCGGCGAGGCCCAGGCGGTGTATCGAGAGTTCTTCGCCCCGCTCGACGGCGCGGCGCCTGCTCCAGCGGCATTGCCGGACAGTCAGGGCGATATCCCGCCGCTGGGCTATGCCCTGGCCCAGCTCAAAGGCATCTACATCCTGGCCGAGAACGCCGTCGGCCTGGTGCTGGTGGACATGCACGCCGCCCACGAGCGAATCATGTACGAGCGCCTCAAGCTGGCGATGGCCAGCGAAGGCCTGAGCGGCCAGCCGTTGCTGGTGCCTGAGTCTCTGGCGGTGAGTCAGCGTGAGGCCGACTGCGCCGAAGAGCATGCGCAGACTTTCCAGCGCCTGGGCTTCGAACTGCAGCGCCTGGGTCCGGAAACCCTGGCGATCCGGCAGATTCCGGCGCTGCTCAAGCAGGCCGAGGCCAACCGTCTGGTTCAGGACGTGCTGTCCGACCTCATGGAGTACGGCACCAGCGACCGGGTCCAGGCGCACATCAACGAGTTGCTCGGCACCATGGCCTGCCACGGCGCCGTGCGTGCCAACCGGCGTCTGGCGATTGCCGAGATGAATGCGCTGCTGCGCGACATGGAAAACACCGAACGCAGCGGCCAGTGCAACCACGGCCGACCGACCTGGACCCAAATGGGCCTGGACGATCTGGACAAACTTTTCCTGCGCGGTCGATGAATGAGTCTTCACCCCCCTGCCATTTTTCTCATGGGCCCGACGGCCGCCGGCAAGACCGACCTGGCCATCGCGCTCACCCAAGCCTTGCCGTGCGAGCTGGTCAGCGTCGATTCGGCCATGGTCTACCGCGGCATGGACATCGGCACCGCCAAACCCTCGCCCGAGGTGCTGGCGGCGCATCCTCATCGGCTGGTGGACATTCTCGATCCCGCGCAGAGCTATTCGGCGGCGCAGTTTTGCACCGATGCGCTGGCGGCCATGGCCGAGATCACCGCGCGTGGCAAGATCCCGCTGCTGGTCGGCGGCACCATGCTCTATTACAAAGCACTGGTCGACGGCCTGGCCGACATGCCGCCGGCCGATGCCACGGTGCGCGCCGAGCTCGAGGCACAGGCCCGCGAGCAGGGCCTGGCCGAACTCCATCGGCAGCTTGCCGAGGTGGATCCGGTCTCGGCCGCGCGCATTCACCCCAATGACCCGCAGCGGTTGATTCGCGCGCTGGAGGTGTTCCGCGTCAGCGGCCAGAGCATGACCGCGCATCGGGCCCGTCAATCCTCCGAAAGCAGCGGTGTAGAGGCGGGCGCGGGCGGTCATTTGCCCTATACTGTGGCCCGTCTGGCGATCGCGCCGGCGGATCGTCAGGTGCTGCATGAACGAATTGCATTACGATTTTCGCAGATGCTGGAACAGGGCTTCGTCGACGAGGTCCGAGAGTTGCGGACCAGAAGTGACTTGCACGTGGGGCTGCCGTCTATACGGGCAGTGGGGTACAGGCAGGTCTGGGAATATCTGGACAGCCAACTGACAGCCGAACAGATGCGTGAACGCGGTATCATCGCCACCCGTCAGTTGGCCAAGCGGCAATTCACTTGGCTGCGCAGCTGGTCCAATGTGCACTGGCTGGACAGCCTGGCCTGCGACAATCTGTCCCGCACCTTGAAATACCTGGGATCGGCCTCCATATTGAGCTGAGTCCCTGCAATTGCCGTCTATTCTTGCAACAGACGGCGTTAATGAAAGAATTCTTCAGCTTTTTACTATTGATCCTTACAGGAGTGCGGCATATGTCAAAAGGGCATTCGCTACAAGACCCTTACTTGAACACCTTGAGAAAAGAAAAAGTCCCGGTTTCGATCTATCTGGTCAACGGGATCAAGCTGCAGGGCCAGATCGAATCCTTCGACCAGTTCGTCGTGCTGCTGAAGAACACCGTCAGCCAGATGGTCTACAAGCACGCCATCTCCACTGTCGTACCTGCCCGCCCGGTTCGCCTGCCAAGCCCGTCCGATTCCGAACACGGCGACAGCGAGCCAGGCAACGCCTGATAGGAGCCTGCATTGTTCTTTGAGCGCCACGGTGGTGGTGAACGGGCCTTGCTCGTTCACTTGGAAGGTCAGAACCCTGAGGCGCGCGAAGACCCGCAGGAGTTTCAGGAGCTGGCACTGTCGGCCGGGGCGGACATCGTCCACCTGGCCACGGTTGCGCGGCACCAGCCCACAGCGAAGTTCCTGATCGGCAGCGGCAAGGTCGAGGAACTGCGCGACCTGGTCAAGGCCGAAGAAGCCGACCTGGTCATCTTCAATCACACCCTCACGCCCAGTCAGGAACGCAACCTCGAGCGCGTCTTCGAGTGTCGCGTGCTCGACCGTACCGGCCTGATTCTCGACATCTTCGCCCAGCGCGCACGTACCCACGAAGGCAAGCTGCAGGTCGAACTGGCCCAGCTCGAGCACATGAGCACGCGCCTGGTGCGCGGCTGGACTCACCTGGAGCGGCAGAAAGGCGGTATCGGCCTGCGCGGCCCGGGTGAAACCCAGTTGGAAACCGACCGCCGCCTGCTGCGGGTACGCCTGCGGCAGATCAAGGCGCGCCTGGAAAAGGTCCGCAGCCAGCGCGAGCAAGCCCGGCGCGGGCGTCGTCGTGCGGATATTCCGTCGGTGTCGCTGGTGGGCTACACCAACGCCGGCAAGTCCACGCTGTTCAACGCCCTGACACGCTCCGACGTGTACGCCGCCGACCAGCTGTTCGCCACCCTCGACCCCACCTTGCGCCGGCTGGAGCTGGATGACCTGGGGCCGATCGTGCTGGCCGACACCGTGGGCTTCATCCGGCATTTGCCCCACAAGCTGGTCGAGGCGTTTCGCGCCACGCTCGAGGAATCGAGCAACTCCGACCTGCTGCTGCACGTGATCGATGCCCACGAGCCGGAGCGCATGGAACAGATCGAGCAGGTACTGGCCGTTCTAGGCGAGATCGGTGCCGAAGGCTTGCCCATCCTCGAGGTCTATAACAAACTCGACCTGCTCGAAGACGTCGAGCCGCAGATCCAGCGCAATGCCGACGGCAAGCCGGAGCGGGTCTGGGTCTCGGCGCGAGACGGGCGTGGCCTTGAGCTCGTCGGGCAGGCGATAGCCGAATTGCTGGGCAATGATCTGTTCGTCGGCACCCTGCGACTGGAGCAGCGATTGGCGCGCCTGCGTGCGCAGTTCTTCGAGTTGGGGGCCGTACAGAGCGAGGAGCACGACGACGAAGGCAGCAGCCTGCTGAGCGTGCGTTTGCCGCGGGTGGAACTTAACCGTATGGTCAGCCGCGAGGGCCTCGAGCCTGACGCGTTCATCGCGCAACACACTTTGCAATAAATGCCCGTCGAGGTCGCCGGGCAGCCGTGACAGGCATTCTGTAGCATTGGACGGCGCGCCGTGGGCGCGTCTTTGCTTTATCAGATGGAGAGCGCTATGGCTTGGAACGAGCCGGGTGGCAACTCGAACAATCAGGATCCCTGGGGCGGCCGCCGCGGTGGCGGCGGTGGTGGCGACAAGAAGGGGCCACCGGATCTCGACGAGGCCTTCCGCAAGCTGCAGGACAGCCTCAACGGCATGTTCGGCGGCAAGAAGAAACGCGGTGGCGGTGGTGGTGACCGCAACGTCGGCAAAGGCGGCGGCTTCGGCCTGCTGGGCATTGGCCTGGCGGTGCTGGCGGCTATCTGGCTGTACAGCGCCGTCTACGTGGTCGACGAGCAGGAGCAGGCCGTGGTGCTGCGCTTCGGCAAGTACTACGAAACCGTGGGCCCGGGCCTGAATATCTATTTCCCGCCTATCGACCGCAAGTACATGGAAAACGTCACGCGTGAGCGGGCGTACACCAAGCAGGGCCAGATGCTCACCGAAGACGAGAACATCGTCGAGGTGCCGCTGACGGTGCAGTACAAGATCAGCAATCTGCAGGACTTCGTGCTCAACGTCGACCAGCCTGAAGTCAGCCTGCAGCACGCCACCGACAGCGCCCTGCGCCATGTGGTGGGCTCCACCTCGATGGACCAGGTGCTGACCGAAGGCCGTGAGCAGATGGCCGTGGATATCCGCGAGCGCCTGCAGCGTTTCCTCGACACCTACCGCACCGGTATCACCGTCACCCAGGTCAACGTGCAGAGCGCGGCAGCCCCGCGTGAAGTGCAGGAAGCCTTCGACGACGTGATCCGTGCGCGCGAAGACGAGCAGCGTTCGCGCAACCAGGCCGAGTCCTATGCCAATGGCGTGGTGCCGGAAGCCCGTGGTCAAGCGCAGCGCATCATCGAGGACGCCAACGGCTACCGCGACGAAGTGATCGCCCGCGCCAAGGGTGAGGCCGACCGCTTCACCAAGCTGGTCGCCGAGTACCGCAAGGCGCCTGACGTCACCCGTCAGCGTCTGTACCTGGAGACCATGCAGGAAGTCTACAGCAACACCAGCAAGGTGCTGGTGACCGCCAAGGACGGGCAGAACAACCTGCTCTACCTGCCACTGGACAAGATGGTCGAAGGCAGCCGCAACAACGCAGCGTCGTCCAGCAGCGGGTCGCCGTCGGTCAACGACGCCGCCGTTCGCTCGGCCCCCGACCTGCAACAGCAACAACAGCCGCTGCGCACTAGGGAGAGCCGCTGATGAGCAATAAATCGCTGTTCGCCCTCATCGCTGCCGTGGTGTTGGCGATCGTCGCCTGGAACTGCTTCTACATCGTCTCGCAGACCGAGCGGGCGGTATTGCTGCAGTTCGGTCGCGTGGTCCAGGCCGATGTTCAGCCGGGTCTGCACGTGAAGGTGCCGTACGTCAACCAGGTGCGCAAGTTCGACGCCCGCCTGATGACCCTCGACGCTCCCACCCAGCGCTTCCTCACGCTGGAGAAGAAAGCGGTCATGGTCGACGCCTATGCCAAGTGGCGAGTGAAAGATGCCGAGCGCTTCTACACCGCAACCTCGGGTATGAAGCAGATCGCCGACGAGCGCCTGTCGCGTCGCCTGGAAAGTGGCCTGCGCGACCAGTTCGGCAAGCGCACCCTGCATGAAGTGGTTTCCGGTGAGCGTGACGCGTTGATGGCTGACATCACCGCCTCGCTGAACCGCATGGCCAACAAGGAGCTGGGTATCGAAGTGGTGGACGTTCGCGTCAAGGCCATCGACCTGCCCAAGGAAGTCAACCGGAGCGTGTTCGATCGCATGAGCACCGAGCGTGAGCGCGAAGCCCGCGAACACCGCGCCAAAGGTAACGAGCTGGCCGAAGGTATTCGCGCCGATGCCGACCGTCAGCGCCGCGTGTTGCTGGCCGAAGCCTATCGCGAAGCGGAAGAAACCCGTGGTGATGGTGACGCTCAGTCGGCCTCCATCTACGCCAAGGCCTACGGCCAGGACGCTGATTTCTACGCGTTCTACCGCAGTCTGCAGGCCTACCGCGAGAGCTTCTCCAGCAAGAGCGACGTGCTGGTCCTGGATCCGAAGAACGAGTTCTTCCGTTTCCTCGACAAGAGCAAGCCGTAAGCGTAAGACGCCCCGCCGGGCAGCTAAAACGTCCGGTGGGGTGCATCCCGAAGAAAAAGGGGTGTATGATGAGTCAGCCGGGAAATTCCCGGCTTTTTTGCGTCTGCAAGGTTGATTGGCCCCAGGCTTTTCGACGACTTGGTCAGCTCGCAGGTATTTCGAGGGTGTTGGCACGGCGGCGGCGCTGGGATCGGTGCTGCCTGCTGTTGTGCGCCAACGCCTGCTTTACAGGTGGCTAACCCGCAGGGCAGCCGCCCGGACCAGAGGGGAAATGGCGTAATGGCAACGGTAGACCGCTGGCTGCTGCCAGATGGCATCGAGGAAGTACTGCCACCTGAAGCGGCGCGCATCGAAATTGCGCGTCGCCAGGTGTTGGACCTGTTCCAGAGTTGGGGCTACGAACTGGTCGTCACCCCGCATATCGAGTACCTGGAATCGCTGCTCACCGGCGCAGGCCAGGACCTGGACCAGCGTACCTTCAAGGTGGTCGATCCACAGTCCGGCCGCTTGATGGGCTTCCGTGCCGACTTCACCCCGCAGGTGGCACGCATCGATGCCCACACCCTGCGCCGCGAAGGCCCGAGTCGTCTGTGCTATGCCGGCAGCGTGCTGCACGCCGAGCCGCGGGCGCTGTCCACGTCGCGCAGCCCCATCCAACTGGGCGCCGAGCTGTATGGCGATGCCAGCCCGACCAGCGATGTCGAGGTGATCAGCCTGATGCTGAGCACCCTGCAGCTCACCGATGTGGCCGACGTGCACATGGACCTGGGCCACGTCGGTATCTACCGCGGCCTGGCGCGCGCCGCCGGCCTCTGCGGCGCGGTCGAACAGCAGTTGTTCGATGCGTTGCAGCGCAAGGCCGTGGACGAGGTCCACGCCCTGACCGCGGAGCTGCCGAAGGACCTGGGCAATATGCTGCGCGCCCTGGTCGAGCTGTGCGGTGGCCGCGAGGTGCTGGCCGAAGCCCGCGTGCGCCTGGGGCGTGCGCCTGCCAGTGTGCTGGCGGCGCTGGACGATCTGCTGGCCATCGCCGATCGCCTGGCTGCGCGCTATCCGCAACTGCCGCTGTACTTCGACCTGGGCGAGTTGCGCGGCTACAACTATCACACGGGCGTGGTGTTCGCCGTCTTCGTTCCCGGTGTCGGTCAATCGATCGCCCAGGGCGGGCGCTATGACGACATCGGCGCCGACTTCGGCCGGGCGCGCCCGGCTACCGGTTTCTCCACGGATTTGAAGACCCTGGTCACACTGGGGCGAGCGCAGGTCGCATTGCCGTGCGGTGGCATCTGGATGCCCGACAATGGCGACGCGGCCCTCTGGCAGCAGGTCTGCCAGTTGCGCAACGAGGGCCAGCGTGTGGTTCAGGCCCTGCCTGGGCAGCCGCTGAGTGCTGCCTTCGAAGCGGATTGTGATCGGCAATTGATTCAGCAGGACGGGCGCTGGCAGGTTCTGCCGCTGACCCATTGAGATTCTTCGCCGGCAATGGGCCGGCAACCAAGATTGCGTGAATGAGGACAAGTGTTATGGGTAAGAATGTCGTCGTCCTGGGCACCCAGTGGGGTGATGAGGGCAAAGGCAAGATCGTCGATCTGCTGACCGAACATGCTGCCGCCGTCGTGCGTTACCAAGGTGGCCACAACGCGGGCCACACCTTGGTGATCAACGGTGAGAAGACCGTTCTGCACCTGATTCCCTCGGGCATCCTGCGCGAAGGCGTGCAGTGCCTGATCGGCAACGGCGTGGTGGTCGCGCCCGATGCATTGATGCGCGAAATCACCAAGCTGGAAGAAAAAGGCGTGCCGGTGCGCGAGCGTCTGCGCATCAGCCCGGCGGCGCCGCTGATCCTGTCCTACCACGTGGCACTGGATCAGGCCCGTGAGAAGGCCCGTGGCGAAGCCAAGATCGGCACCACCGGTCGCGGTATCGGCCCGGCCTACGAAGACAAGGTCGCGCGCCGTGGCCTGCGCGTCGGTGACCTGTTCCACCGCGAGCGCTTCGCCGCCAAGCTTGGCGAGTTGCTGGACTACCACAACTTCCAATTGGTCAATTACTACAAAGAGCCGGCCATCGACTTCCAGCAGACTCTGGACGACTGCATGGCTTACGCCGAACAGCTCAAGCCGATGATGCTCGACGTCACCGCCGAGCTGCATAACCTGCGCCGCGCCGGCAAGGACATCATGTTCGAAGGCGCCCAGGGTTCGCTGCTGGATATCGACCACGGCACCTATCCGTACGTCACCAGCTCGAACACCACCGCAGGCGGTATCTCCACCGGCTCCGGCGTCGGCCCGATGTACCTGGATTACATCCTGGGTATCACCAAGGCCTACACCACCCGCGTCGGTTCCGGTCCATTCCCGACCGAACTGTTCGACGAGACTGGCGCCACCTTGGCCAAGCGTGGCCATGAGTTCGGCTCCACCACCGGTCGCGCCCGTCGTTGCGGCTGGTTCGACGCCGTGATCCTGCGCCGCGCCATCGACGTCAACAGCATCTCGGGCATCTGCCTGACCAAGCTCGACGTGCTCGATGGCCTGGAAACCATCAACATCTGCGTCGGCTACAAGAACGAGCACGGTGCCGTCATCGACGCGCCGTCCGATGCCGACAGCTACATCGGCCTGGAGCCGGTGTACGAAGAGATGCCAGGCTGGAGCGAATCGACCCTGGGCGTGAAAGCCCTGGAGGAGCTGCCGCAGGCTGCGCGCAACTACATCAAGCGCATCGAAGAGCTGGTCGGCGCGCCGATCGACATCATCTCCACCGGCCCGGACCGCAACGAAACCATCGTGTTGCGTCACCCGTTCGCCTGATCGACCGCCAGGTCGATTCGACGCCGTAGTCCTGCAAAGGGCTGCGGCGTTTTTGTTTGTGTCGATGACAGGCCGTCGCGTTGCTCGACCTTGGCGTATATCCCCGCTGCGCCAGGCACAACCCTTGCTGTAAGAAGCGTCTGTAGCTGCCATCAAAGTAATGGCGCCAGAAACACGAGGGTTCAAACGTGTCTGCCATCCTCTCTCTGTTACGAAGCCGCCTCCTGCGGCCTGTGTTTGTTGCACTCGGTATCGCCCTGCTGGTGCAGGTGTTGGTGGCCGTGGTGCTGACTCGAAGCACCATCTCTGCACTCGAAGCGGATCTGGGCGAGCGCCTGGGCAGTGACAGCCGCAAGCTGGCCGAGGAGCTAGGCCTGGCGGGCCAGGATGTGCGCGCAGGGCTCGACAGCCTTTCTGCCAGCACCCGTCAGCGCTTGAGCGCTGGTCTATCCAGTCGTTTGCAGAGCGAACAGCAGCAATTGCGCACTACTTTGGAGCAAAGTCTCAAGGACTCGGCCAACGACATGGCCGAACTGCTGGCCTCGGTGGCACCCAGGGCGATCTGGGATAACGACGTGCCGACGCTTTCCGACTTCGCTCGACGCGCCCAGCGCAATCCCAACGTGTTGTTCGTCATCTACGACAACGCCGAGGGCGAGCACCTGACGCGCTATCTGAATCGGCAGAACCCGATCAACCAGGCGCTCATGGACAAAGGCCAGGGCGAGCGGGCGTTGGACAAGGTGCTGGATGCTGCGCGCCACGATCCTTCGGTGTACTTCGTCGAGGCGCCCATCAGCCCAAACGGCGCCACCATCGGCAAGGTCCTGATGGGGGTATCCACCGTGGCCGTGGACCAGACGCTCAGCGCGCTCGACCAGCGCTTTACCGCCCTGATCAGCAGCAGCGAGCAACTGGTCGGCGAAAGCTTGGGCGCGGCCGCCGCCGACAGTGGCAAGGCCCTGCAGGCACGCCTGGAAACGGCGCAACACAGTGCTACCGCGATGCAGGCCAATACCGCACAGACCGTGCGCGAAGCGGCTGGGGAGCTGCGTTGGCGCATCGGCCTGGGCCTGGCGCTGGTGGGGCTGGGCGTGCTGTTGCTGGTGGCGGTGGTGCTGGGTCGGCGCGTGGTGAGCAAGTTGCGCCTGCTGATCGCCGCCCTGGACGACCTGGCGGCTGGCGAGGGCGATCTGACCAAGCGGGTGGCGCTTGACAGCCGCGACGAAATTGGCGACATGGCCTCAGCGGTCAACCGCTTCGTCGACAAGTTGCAACCCATCGTGCGGGAGGCCGGCGAGGTGGCGCAGCGAACCGGCGTCGAGATCGGCAGCATGGCGCAGCGCACGGCTGGTGCGGATGCGGCGGCGGCGTTGCAGCGTGACGAAGTGGCGGCCAGTCTGCGCGACTTGTCGAGCATGGCCGACGAAGCCCAGGCCGAGAGTCATGCCATGCAGGCAGCATTGCAGCAGGTGGTGGACATCCGCCAGGCCACCGACGAGAACAGTCGGGCCTCCACTCAACTGGCCAAATTGATCGAGAAGTTGGCCGGCGAAGTGGACAGCGGGGCCCAGGTCATCGAGCGGCTGGCCAAGCAGAGCGAGCAGATCGAGGTGGTACTGACGGTGATCCACGGTATCGCCGAGCAGACCAACCTGCTGGCGCTCAATGCGGCGATCGAAGCGGCCCGTGCGGGTGAGACGGGGCGTGGCTTCGCGGTGGTCGCCGATGAAGTGCGGGCATTGGCCAGCAAGACGCAGAGCTCTACCGGTGATATCCAGGCGCATATCGTCGCGCTGCAGCAAGGCGCCAAGGAGGCCGTCGCGACCATCGGCCAGGCCGGGCGGCAGGCCAGCGAGGGGCTGTTGGTGCTGCGCGACAACGAACGCCGGCAGCAGTCGGTGCAGGCGGCGGTCGAGCAGGTGCATGCGGCCATCGGTGTGGCCACGCGCGCGGCCGAACAGCAGGCCAGCGGTGCCCAGGCGGTGCGGGGCCGGGTAGAGAACATCCATGCCCAGGCCGAGCGGTCGGCCGAGGTGGTCATGCAGACCACCGCCAGCAGCAAGGTGCTCGACGACCTGGCGACGCAGTTGCGTGCAAGCCTTGGCCAGTTCAGGGCGTAAGGTTCACGCCCTGTTCAGGTACATCCGCGTGGTCAGCAGGTACACCGGCAATCCCGACACCACAATCAGCAGGGCGGCGTAGGGCGCTGCCGCTGCGAACTCGACATTGGCGGTGTGGGCCCAGACCTCCGTGGCCAGGGTGGTCATGCCGGTCGGGCTGAGCAGCAGGGTGGCGGTCAGTTCCTTCATGGCGTCGAGGAACACCAGGGCAAAGGCGGCGGCCAAGGCTGGGAAGATGATCGGCAGGGTCACCCGGCAGAAGGCGGCGAGGCTGCTGGCGCCCAGGGTGCGGGCGGCTTCTTCGAGCGTCGGCGAGGCCTTGTTCAGCGCGGTGCGCACCGGTGCCTGGGCCAGTGGCAGGAACAGCAGGGCATAGGCCAGGATCAGCAGCGCGGTGGTCTGGTACAGCGCCGGCACGTAGTGCAGGGCGAAGAACACCAGGGTCAGGGCGATCACCAGGCCGGGCAGGGCGTGCAGCAGGTAGGGCAAGCGTTCGGCCCAGATCGCCAGGCGCCCTTTGTAGCGCACCACCAGGAAGCTCACCGGCAGCGCCAGTGCCACGCAGAAACCGGCGCCACCGAGCGAAACCGACAGGGAGGTGAGCAGCGCCTTGCCGATCGCCGCGACCGGGAAGGCTGCCGACGAGCCGACGCTCAGCCAGTAACCGAGCATGGCCAGCGGAATGCCGCTGCCGAGCACGGCCAGTCCCAGGCAGAACAACTGCGCCGGCAGTGTCCAGCCTCTGAGCCGCAACGGTTGTGCACGTCGGGCTACGCCTTGGCCGATGCGTACATGACGGGCCTTGCCACGCACGCGCAATTCCAACCAGAGCAACGCCAGGCACAGTGCAAGCAGCACGGCCGAGAGCATCGCTGCATTGGCATTGCTGAACTCCAGCTCGAACTGCTGGTAGATCGCCGTGGTGAAGGTTTGCAGGCCGAGGATCGACAGGGCGCCGAATTCCACCAGCATGTGCAGGGCGATCAACAGGCCGCCGCCGAGCATGCTCGGCCACAGCAGTGGCAGGGTGACTTTGAAGAACACGCCGCTGCGGCTGCAGCCCAGCGTGCGCGCCGACTCTTCCAGCGAGGTATCGAGGTTGCGCAGGGTGGCCGCCACGGGTAGGAACACCAAGGGGTACTTGGACAGCGCCATGACCAGGACCGCCCCGCCGAGGCCTTCGAAGTCAGAGCTCAGCGACACCCAGGTGAAGCTGCTGACGAACGAGGGCACGGCGAACGGCAGGCACAGCACCACGCCCCATAAACGTCGTCCGCGCAAGTCGCTGCGTTCGAGCAGCCAGGCCAGCGCCACGCCGACCACCAGGCAGGCGAGGGTGACCCCGGCCATCAGCAGCAGTGTGTTGCGCAGCAGGTCCCAGACGAAAGGGCGCCAGAGCAGGCGCAGGGCTTCATGCCAGCCGGCTTCCCAGGCCTTGATGGCCACATAGGCCAGTGGCAGCAGGCTCGCAGCGACCAGGCACAGGACGGGCAACACCACCCACACGGAGGGGCGCTTGCGGCGCGGCACGAAGCGTACCAGGGCCGACTCGGGCACGGCGGCAGTCATCAGAGCAGGCCGACCTCACGTTCCAGTTCGAGTGCTTCTTCGGCATTGCCCAGATCGGCCGGGCTGATCTTCGGTGGGCGCAGGTCCTCGAATGGCTTGAGCCCACGGTCCGAGACCATGCCCTTGTGCAGGGGGTACTCGGCAGTGGTCTGGGTGATCACGCGCTGGCCTTCTTCGCTGGCCATCCAGTTGAGCAGGGCTTGAGCTTCCTTGGGATGCTTGCTGGCCTTGACGGCGGCTGCGCCGGAAATGGTCACCAGGTTGCCTGCATCGCCGTCGGCCAGGTAATACAGCTTGGAGTCGAGCTTGCCGCGCTCGCGCTCCAGGGCGTACCAGTAGTAGTTGTTCACCAACACCGCTGCCACTTCGCCTTTCTCGACGGCTTTGAGCGCGACCATGTTGTTGGTGTAGGTCTTGCCGAAGGCCTTCAGGCCCGTCAGCCATTCCTCGGTGGCTTCGCGCCCGTGCATCTTGAGGATGGCCACGGCCTGTTCCTGGAATGCGCCACTGGTCGGCACGAAGCCGACTTTGCGGTCCCATTCGGGGTTGGCGAAGTCCATCACGGTCTTGGGCAGGTCGTTCTCGTCGATCTTCTTCGGGTTGTACACCACCACGCGGGTACGCGCAGTCACGCCCATCCAGGTCCCGTTACCGGCCACGTATTCCTTGGGCAGCATGTCCAGGGTGTTCTGGTCGATCTTGGCCAGCAGGCCCAGTTCGCCCAGGTTGTTCAGTGGCGGAGATTCTTCGGTGTAGATGATGTCGGCGGGGGAGCGCTCGCCCTCTTCGATGATCTGGCTGGCCAGCTGGTTGCTGCTGCCCTTGCGGATATCGATGTGGATGCCGGTCTTGGCCTCGTAGGCCTTGGCGATGGCTTCGCCGATTTCCTTGTGCTGACCGTTGTACATCGTCAGCGTCACCGGTGCGTCTGCCTGGGCTGCCGGCGCGCCGATCACCAGGCCAAGGACGGCGGCAGTCAGGGTGCGCAGCAGCGGTGTGGGGCGAATCCTCATGCGGGTACTTCCTCGCTTACGGCTACATATTTCGAAACAATGGTAAACGAAATCGTTTCTCATGTGGCTGTGGCGGGGGAAATTCGCTGGGTGCGCGGCGGTGAGGGCGGGCGATGGAAAAAACGCAGGCAAGAAAAAACCCACTAGCAAGCTAGTGGGTTTTTATATGGTGCCCAGGAGAAGACTCGAACTTCCACGACCGTTAAGTCACTGATACCTGAAACCAGCGCGTCTACCAATTCCGCCACCTGGGCAAAGCTTTTGCATCTACAACGATGAAACTTCAAGCGTCTTGCTGAATGACAGAAAAACCTGCTATCTATCACTCGAAATATTTGGTGCCCAGGAGAAGACTCGAACTTCCACGACCGTTAAGTCACTGATACCTGAAACCAGCGCGTCTACCAATTCCGCCACCTGGGCACACATTCTGTCGAGGTCACATGATGCTTTACATCAGGCTTCATCTCAACTACAACGTCGGCTGACCGTCGTTGTGGTGCGCACTATACGGACGGTCCCTGAGGCTGTAAAGCCCCGGATCGAAAAATTTTTCAAAATATTCAAGTCGTTGATTCCAGTGACCTATTGCCCTCAGCAGGATATCTGCCGGGGGCTGTCCAAGGCAGACATTTCCGGTTTCAATACGCACATGGCAGAATTCTTATCTATATACCCCAAGGTGAACCCCTTCTGATGGCCGATTGGCAATCCCTCGATCCCGAGGCCGCTCGCGAAGCGGAAAAATACGAAAATCCCATCCCCAGCCGTGAGCTGATCCTTCAGCGCCTCGCCGACCGTGGCGAACCTGCCGCTCGCGAGGAGCTGGCAAACGAATTCGGTCTTTACGAAGAAGACCAGATCGAAGCCCTGCGTCGCCGACTGCGCGCCATGGAACGCGATGGCCAGCTTATCTATACCCGGCGCGGCACCTATGCCCCGGTAGACAAGCTCGACCTGATCTGCGGCCGCGTCTCCGGCCACCGCGACGGCTTCGGCTTCCTCATTCCCGACGATGGCAGCGAGGACCTGTTCCTCAGCCCGGCGCAAATGCGCCTAGTGTTCGACGGCGACCGTGCGCTGGCGCGGGTCAGTGGCGTGGACCGCCGCGGGCGCCGCGAGGGGGCGCTGGTTGAGGTCATCTCCCGCGCCCACGAAAGCGTCGTCGGCCGCTACTTCGAAGAAGGCGGCATCGGCTACGTGACCCCGGACAATCCGAAGATCCAGCAGGAAGTGCTGGTGACCGCCGGTCGTAACGGCGGGGCGAAGATCGGCCAGTTCGTGGAAATCAAGATCACCCACTGGCCCACCCCGCGCTTCCAGCCGCAGGGTGACGTGGTGGAAGTGATCGGCAACTACATGGCGCCGGGCATGGAGATCGATGTCGCCCTGCGCAGCTACGACATTCCCCACGTCTGGCCGCAGGACGTGATCAAGGAAGCGCGCAAGTTCCGCTCCGAAGTCGAAGAGAAGGACAAGGAAAAGCGCATCGACCTGCGCCATTTGCCGTTCGTCACCATCGACGGCGAAGACGCCCGCGACTTCGACGATGCCGTGTTCTGCGAGCCGCTGGGCAAGCTGCGCCTGTTCTCCGGAGGCTGGCGCCTGTATGTGGCCATCGCCGACGTCTCGAGTTACGTGCGCCTGGGCTCGGCCCTGGACGTCGAGGCTCAGCAGCGCGGTAACTCGGTGTACTTCCCCGAGCGCGTGGTGCCGATGCTCCCCGAGGAGCTGTCCAACGGCCTGTGCTCGCTGAACCCGCATGTCGATCGCCTGGCCATGGTCTGCGAGATGACCATCAACAAGGCCGGCCAAATGGTCGACTACCAGTTCTACGAAGGCGTCATCCATTCCCATGCGCGCCTGACCTACAACAAGGTCAGCAGCATGCTCGAGCATGCCCGCACCCGTGAAGGCAAGGCCCTGCGCGAGGAGTACAGCGCGGTGCTGCCGGACCTCAAGCACCTCTACGCCTTGTACAAGGTGCTGGTCGATGCCCGTCATACCCGTGGCGCCATCGACTTCGAAACCCAGGAAACCCGGATCATCTTCGGTGAAGACCGCAAGATCGACGAAATTCGTCCGACCGTGCGCAACGACGCCCACAAGCTGATCGAAGAATGCATGCTGGCGGCCAACGTCGCCACCGCCCAGTTCATGCAGAAGCACAACGTGCCGTCGCTGTACCGCGTGCACGACGGCCCGCCGCCGGAGCGTCTGGAGAAACTGCGTGCCTTCCTGGGCGAACTGGGCCTGTCGCTGCACAAGGGCAAGGAACCGTCGCCCAAGGATTACCAGGCGTTGCTGGCGAGCATCGCCGGTCGTCCGGACTTCCACCTGATCCAGACCGTCATGCTGCGCTCGCTCAGCCAGGCGGTGTACAGCGTCGAGAACAACGGCCACTTCGGCCTGAACTACGAGGCGTACACCCACTTCACCTCGCCGATCCGCCGCTACCCTGATCTGCTCGTGCACCGCGCCATCCGCAGCGTGATCCGCTCGAAGATGGATACCCCGCACGTCAAGCGTGCCGGTGCCATGAGCATTCCCAAGGCGCGCATCTATCCGTACGACGAGACGGCCCTGGAGCAGATGGGCGAACAGTGCTCGATGACCGAGCGGCGCGCCGACGAGGCCACCCGCGACGTGGTCAACTGGCTCAAGTGCGAGTACATGCGCGACCGCGTGGGCGAGACCTTCCCGGGCGTGATCACGGCGGTGACCGGTTTCGGCCTGTTCATCGAGCTGACCGACATCTACGTCGAAGGCCTGGTCCACGTCAGCGCGCTGCCGGGTGACTACTACCACTTCGACGCCGTGCATCATCGCCTGGCCGGTGAGCGCACCGGGCGTAGTTTCCGTCTCGGCGACAGCATCGAAGTGAAGGTCATGCGCGTCGACCTCGAACAGCGCAAGATCGATTTCGAGCTGTCCGAGGCGACGATCAAGGCGCCGGTCGGTCGCAAAGGTCGTGGCGAGTCTGGCGAGCCTGACAAAGCCAAGGCCAATGTCACGGCCAAGGGCGCGAGCGGTGCCAAGGCCAGTGGGCCTGCTCAGGCCGAGGCCGCACCGGCCAGCGAGGCGCGGATTTCGCCCAAGCCCCGCAGCCGCAAGAGCGAAAGTGCCGAGGCCTACTTCCCCAAGGATGCCGTGCAGCGCAACGCCGAGGTGCGCAAGAGCCGTGAGATGAAGAAGGCGCTGATGGGCGACGCCCGCAACCAGGCCTCGCACAAGTCCGAGAAGGGCGACAAGGCATCGGGCAAGACCAAGCATCGCAAGGGGCCGTCGAAGTCCGGCGCGCCACGCAAGGGCAAGAGCAGCAAGTCATGAGTCAGTTGGAAAAGATCTACGGCGTGCACGCGGTGCAGGCCTTGCTGCAGCACCATCCCAAGCGGGTCAAGCAGATCTGGTTGTCCGAAGGCCGCAGTGAGCCGCGTCTGCAGGCGCTGCTGGCCCTGGCCGGCGAGAACCGTGTCGCGGTAGGGCAGGCCGAGCGGCGTGAGCTCGATGCCTGGGTCGAAGGCGTGCACCAAGGCGTGGTCGCCGAGGTCAGCCCGAGCCAGGTATGGGGCGAGGCGATGCTCGAGGAATTGCTCGAACGTAGCGAGACCGCGCCGTTGATCCTGGTGCTCGACGGCGTCACCGATCCGCACAACCTCGGCGCCTGCCTGCGCACCGCCGATGCCGCAGGGGCCACCGCCGTGGTGATTCCCAAGGACAAGTCGGCGACCCTCACGGCCGTGGTGCGCAAAGTGGCCTGCGGCGCCGCCGAGGTGATTCCGCTGGTGGCGGTCACCAACCTCGCGCGTACCCTGGAGAAACTCCAGCAGCGGGGTCTGTGGGTGGTCGGCACGGCGGGCGAGGCCGAGCAGGAGATCTACCAGCAGGACCTGACCGGCCCGTTGGTGATGATCATGGGCGCCGAGGGCAAGGGCATGCGTCGCCTCACCCGCGAGCACTGCGACTTCCTGGTCAAGCTGCCCATGGCCGGTAGCGTCAGCAGCCTGAACGTCTCGGTGGCCACCGGGGTTTGCCTGTTCGAGGCCGTGCGCCAGCGTCAGGCCAAGCGTTGAATCCATGGGCTGCCCGGCAGCCCGTCGCGACACACGGCCGCGCCACAGGTTTTCGGATACTGTGGGCGCGGCTTTGTACCGCATAAGGGGCGCATCGCGCCCCGGATCTTGAGGGTTCGAGAAGTCTGTTGGCGATTGTTCAAATAATCGCCAATCGCCTTGCTTGTCCGACCGGCCTTCTCTACAATTGCGCCCCTTGCCACGCTGGCAGGTGCGCATGCGCCTCCCCTCAGGGCGAGACACACAGTGTCATTCACTCCTTGTCTGACCAGATTCGCTGGCAGACTACTAACCCGTAAGGAGCATTCATGCGTCATTACGAAATCATCTTCCTGGTTCACCCGGACCAGAGCGAGCAAGTCGGCGGCATGGTCGAGCGTTACACCAAGCTGATCGAAGAAGATGGTGGCAAGATCCACCGCCTGGAAGACTGGGGCCGTCGTCAACTGGCCTACGCAATCAACAATGTTCACAAGGCTCACTACGTGATGCTGAACGTTGAGTGCACCGGCAAGGCCCTGGCCGAGCTGGAAGACAACTTCCGCTACAACGATGCCGTGATCCGTAACCTGGTCATCCGTCGCGACGAAGCCGTTACCGGCCAGTCCGAGATGCTGAAGGCTGAAGAGAACCGCAGCGAGCGCCGTGAGCGTCGCGAGCGTCCTGAGCATGCTGACTCCGCCGACGGCGACGACAGCAATGACAGCGACTCCAGCGATAACGCTGACGAGTAATCCACGGACCTTTAGAGGAGCCTATTAAATGGCACGTTTCTTCCGTCGTCGTAAATTCTGCCGCTTCACTGCTGAAGACGTGAAAGAGATCGACTTCAAAGATCTCAACACCCTGAAAGCTTACGTATCCGAAACCGGCAAGATCGTTCCAAGCCGTATCACTGGTACCAAAGCTCGTTATCAGCGTCAGCTGGCTACCGCTATCAAGCGCGCCCGCTTCCTGGCCCTGCTGCCTTACACCGACAGCCACGGCCGCTGAGACCGGGTCGTCGACAAGCAGTAAGGGATAGGCATGCGAGCGTTGGCTGATTTCATCATGCGCGGTCGCGTGCAGGCCACTGTCGTGGTGGCTGGTTGTGCGGCAATGCCGCTGTTGTTCTGGTTGAGTGCCGCCGCCGGGAGCCTGGTGTTCCTGCGGCGTGGTTTCAAGGACGCATCCTCGGTCATCGTGTGGGGCATCTTGCCCGCACTGGCCTGGTGGATCTTCGGCGAGCCGCGCACCTTGATGGTGCTGCTGGGGACGCTGGGGCTGGCCGCGCTGTTGCGCGCCGGGCATTCCTGGAACCGGGTGCTGTTGTCCAGCATCGCCCTGGGCCTGTTGTACGGTGTCATCCTCGGTTCAGTGTTCCGCGAACCGATCGAAGCTCTGGCGCGAGCGCTTGAAAAAGCCCTGCCGCAGATGCTCGACGGTCTCTACCAGCAGTTGTCGGTGGAGGAGCAGGCACACCTTGGAGCACTCATCGTACCGGTGCTCAATGGCCTGATTGCAGCGTTGCTGCAGGTCGTCAGCGTACTGGCCCTGATGTTGGGGCGGTACTGGCAGGCCGCGTTGTACAACTCAGGAGGGTTCGGCCGCGAATTTCACGCGGTGCGCATACCTCGGGTGCCGGCACTGGTGCTGCTGGCGTGCATGGTGTTCGGGCCGAACTTCGGTTCCGCCGTCGCCCTGCTCACGCCACTGTGCAGTGTGCCGCTCATGTTCGCGGGCATCGCCCTGCTGCATGGGCTGGTGGCCCAGAAACGCCTGGCCAAGTTCTGGCTGGTGGGGTTGTACGTCACGCTGGTGCTGTTCATGCAGCTGACCTATCCGTTGCTCGTGGTCCTGGCCATTGTCGACAGCCTGATTGATTTTCGCGGTCGCCACTCCCCGAAGGGGAATGATCCCGCGAACGGTGAAGGTTAAAAGTTAAGAGGTTTTACCAAATGGAACTGATCCTGCTGGAAAAAGTCGCCAACCTGGGCAACCTGGGCGACAAAGTAAATGTTAAGGCTGGCTACGGCCGCAACTTCCTGCTGCCATTCGGCAAGGCTACCGCTGCGACCGCCGCCAACCTGGCTGCATTCGAAGAGCGTCGTGCCGAGCTGGAAAAAGCCGCTGCCGACAAGAAAGCTTCGGCTGAAAGCCGTGCTGCCCAACTGGCCGAGCTGGAAGTGACCATCACTGCCACCGCTGGCGACGAAGGCAAGCTGTTCGGTTCGATCGGCACCCACGACATCGCTGATGCCCTGACCGCCTCCGGCGTTGAAGTGGCCAAAGCTGAAGTGCGTCTGCCGAACGGCACCATCCGTCAGGTTGGCGAATACGATGTAGCCGTGCACCTGCACAGCGACGTCGAAGCCACCGTACGTGTGGTCGTCGTAGCGGCCTAAGCTGCGCTGATCGGCTGGCCCCTCGCGGGCCAGGCGGTTAACATCGGGCACGGTCCTGTCTGACAGGCCGTGCCCTTTGTCTTTTTAAATTCCTCAGAATTCTTGCGTGGCCATGAACGAGATTACCCATCCCGAACAGCTCGACCTGCAGACTGCTTCCCTGAAGGTGCCGCCGCACTCCATCGAGGCCGAACAGGCCGTGCTCGGTGGTCTGATGCTGGACAACAACGCCTGGGAGCGGGTGCTGGATCAAGTGTCCGATGGCGATTTCTATCGACATGACCATCGCCTGATCTTCCGCGCCGTGCACAAGTTGGCCGATGCCAACCAGCCGTTCGACGTGGTCACCCTGCACGAACAGTTGGACAAGGAAGGCCTTTCCACCCAGGTCGGCGGCCTGGCCTACCTGGCGGAGTTGGCCAAGAACACGCCGTCGGTGGCCAACATCAAGGCCTACGCGGCGATCATTCGCGAACGTGCCACGCTGCGCCAACTGATCAGCATCAGCACCGACATCGCCGACAACGCCTTCAACCCTCAGGGGCGCAACGCCGAAGAGATCCTCGACGATGCCGAACGGCAAATCTTCCAGATCGCCGAAGCGCGGCCCAAGACCGGTGGTCCGGTCGGCGTCAACGAGCTGTTGACCAAGGCCATCGACCGTATCGACACCCTGTTCAACTCCGACAGCGACATTACCGGTGTATCCACCGGCTTCACCGACCTGGATGAAAAGACCAGCGGCCTGCAGCCGGCCGACCTGGTGATCGTCGCGGGCCGTCCGTCGATGGGCAAGACCACCTTCGCCATGAACCTGGTGGAGAACGCCGTGCTACGCAGCGACAAGGCGGTGCTGGTGTTCTCCCTGGAGATGCCCGGCGAATCGCTGATCATGCGTATGCTGTCCTCGCTCGGTCGCATCGACCAGACCAAGGTGCGCTCCGGCCAACTGGACGACGATGACTGGCCGCGCCTCACCTCGGCGGTCAACCTGCTCAACGACCGCAAGCTGTTCATCGACGACACCGCCGGTATCAGCCCTTCGGAAATGCGTGCGCGCACCCGCCGCCTGGCCCGCGAGCACGGCGAGATCGCGCTGATCATGGTCGACTACCTGCAGCTCATGCAGATCCCGGGCTCGGCTGGCGACAACCGCACCAACGAGATCTCCGAGATCTCCCGCTCGCTCAAGGCCCTGGCCAAGGAATTCAACTGCCCGGTCATCGCCCTGTCGCAGCTCAACCGCTCCCTCGAACAGCGCCCGAACAAGCGCCCGGTCAACTCCGACTTGCGTGAATCCGGAGCGATCGAGCAGGACGCCGACGTGATCATGTTCGTCTACCGCGACGAGGTGTATCACCCCGAGACCGAGCACAAGGGGGTCGCCGAGATCATCATCGGCAAGCAGCGTAACGGCCCCATCGGCTTCGTGCGCCTGGCCTTCATCGGCAAATACACCCGCTTCGAAAACCTCGCCCCGGGCATGTACAACTTCGACGACGACGAGTAACCCGTGCCGGCGAGTGGTACTTCGTCATCGCCATGAATCCGACCGCTATCGTCGGATTTGATCAAAATTTGTGCTATATTCCGCGCCCGCGATTTCCCTGCACATTAGAACCGGTCACTGACATGCAAGCAGCCAAACCACTCTACGACTATCCCAAGTACTGGGCCGAATGCTTCGGGCCAGCGCCGTTCCTGCCCATGAGCAGGGAGGAGATGGATCAGCTTGGCTGGGATTCCTGCGACATCATCATCGTGACCGGCGACGCCTACGTCGACCACCCGTCGTTCGGCATGGCCATCATTGGTCGCCTGCTGGAAGCCCAGGGCTTTCGCGTCGGCATCATCGCCCAGCCGAACTGGCAGTCCAAAGACGACTTCATGAAGCTCGGCGAGCCGAACCTGTTCTTCGGTGTCGCGGCCGGCAACATGGATTCGATGATCAACCGCTACACCGCCGACAAGAAGGTGCGCTCCGACGACGCCTACACCCCAGGCGGTCTGGCCGGCAGCCGTCCCGATCGCGCCAGCCTGGTCTACAGCCAGCGCTGCAAGGAGGCCTACAAGCATGTGCCGATCGTGCTCGGTGGCATCGAGGCCTCGCTGCGCCGCATCGCCCACTACGATTACTGGCAGGACAAGGTCCGCCATTCGATCCTGATCGACGCCTGTGCCGACATCCTGCTGTTCGGCAACGCCGAGCGCGCCGTGGTGGAAGTGGCCCAGCGCCTGTCCGGTGGCGAGACCATCGAGTCGATCACCGATGTGCGCGGCACCGCCTTCGTGCGCCGCGACACGCCGCAGGGCTGGTACGAAATCGATTCCACGCGCATCGACCGTCCGGGTCGGGTCGACAAGATCATCAACCCCTACGTCAACACCCAGGACACCCAGGCCTGTGCCATCGAGCAGGCCAAGGGCGAGGTGGAAGACCCGAACGAAGCCAAGGTGGTGCAGATTCTCGACAGTCCGCGGGTGACCCGCGAGAAGTCGGTGATCCGCCTGCCGTCGTTCGAAAAGGTGCGCAACGACCCGGTGCTCTACGCCCACGCCAACCGTGTGCTGCACCTGGAAACCAACCCTGGTAACGCCCGCGCCCTGGTGCAGAAGCATGGCGATGCGGATGTCTGGTTCAACCCGCCGCCCATTCCCATGAGCACCGAGGAAATGGACTACGTGTTCGGCATGCCCTACGCCCGTGTGCCGCATCCGGCCTACGGCAAGGAGCGCATCCCGGCCTACGAGATGATCCGTTTCTCGGTCAACATCATGCGCGGCTGCTTCGGCGGCTGCACCTTCTGCTCGATCACCGAGCACGAAGGCCGCATCATTCAGAACCGCTCCCACGAGTCGATCCTGCACGAGATCGAGGAGATGCGTGACAAGGTGCCGGGCTTCACCGGCGTGGTCTCCGACCTCGGCGGCCCGACCGCCAACATGTACCGCATCGCCTGCAAGAGCCACGACATCGAGAAGCACTGCCGCAAGCCGTCGTGCGTGTTCCCCGGCATCTGCGAGAACCTCAACACCGACCACAGCTCGCTGATATCGCTGTACCGCAAGGCGCGGGCGTTGCCTGGAGTGAAGAAAATTCTGATCGCCTCGGGCCTGCGTTACGACCTGGCTGTGGAGTCGCCTGAGTACGTGAAGGAACTGGTGACCCACCATGTCGGCGGCTACCTGAAGATCGCTCCGGAGCACACCGAGCGCGGTCCGTTGGACAAGATGATGAAGCCGGGCATCGGCACCTATGACCGCTTCAAGCGCATGTTCGAGAAGTTCTCCAAGGAGGCGGGCAAGGAGCAGTACCTGATCCCGTACTTCATCGCGGCCCACCCGGGTACCACCGACGAAGACATGATGAACCTGGCCCTGTGGCTCAAGGGCAACGGCTTCCGTGCCGACCAGGTGCAGGCCTTCTATCCATCGCCCATGGCCTCGGCCACGGCCATGTACCACTCGGGCAAGAACCCGCTGCGCAAAGTGACCTACAAGAGCGAAGGCGTGGAGATCGTCAAGAGCGACGAGCAGCGCCGGCTGCACAAGGCGTTCCTGCGTTATCACGACCCCAAGGGCTGGCCGATGTTGCGCGAAGCGCTGACGCGCATGGGCCGCGCCGATCTGATCGGTACGGGCAAGCATCAGCTGATCCCGCTGCACCAGCCGCAAAGCGACAGTTACCAGAGCGCGCGACGCAAGAACTCCACGCCTGCCGGCAGTCACAAGGTGGCCAAGGAACAGAAGATCCTGACCCAGCACAGCGGCCTGCCGCCGCGCGCCAGCGATGGCAGCAAGCCGTGGGACAAGCGTGAGAAAGCCAAGGCCGAAGCGTTCGCCCGTAATCAACAGGCGGCCAAGGAGCGCAAGGAAGCGGCCAAAGGCGGCAAGGGCGGCAAAGGCAAGAAGCCGCGTCAGCCGGTGATTCCGCGCTGATCCACCTGCCAAGGGCTGCCTCGCAGCCCTTTTTCATTCCCGTGAAGGCGTCGCATCACTCCGGCCGGGCAAACTCGTAAAGCGCCGCGCCTGTAGCCCCGCATGCATAGGCGGCCAACAGGCCGCGCATGAAATTTCCTAAATTCATCGCACTCGCTCCTAAATGATGGGTTGTCCCATCGTCTATCAAGCAGGCATGATGTGCTCTTAGAAATTTTGTATACAATCCATTGAACAATGCTACTGGCTGGCCTATTGATAGCCCTTGACCCATGTCAGCAAGGGCCTGGTCGGTTTCAGGCAGTCTGGCAATGGATAACCCTCGCCAAGGAGATTCACGATGTTTGCGAAAGCTGTAGCGGTATCCCTGCTGACCCTCGCCAGTGCCTCTGTCTTCGCCGCCGAGTGCTCGGTCACCGTCGATTCCACCGACCAGATGAGCTACAACACCAAGGAATTCACGGTCGACAAGAGCTGCAAGGAATTCACCGTCAAGCTGACCCACTCCGGCAACCTGCCGAAGAACGTCATGGGTCACAACCTGGTGATCAGCAAGACGGCCGACATGCAGGCCATCGCCACCGAAGGCATGAGCCAAGGCCTGGACAAGGACTACATCAAGGCCGACAACGCCGCGATCATCGCCCACACCAAGCTGATCGGCGCGCCGGAAAAAGAGACCGAGGTGAAGTTCGACACCTCCAAGCTGGAAGCGGGCGGTGACTACAGCTTCTTCTGCACCTTCCCAGGCCACGTGACCATGATGAAGGGCAAGGTGGTGGTCAAGTAAGCCACGCGCTGTACCGTTGAAATCGTCGGGGCCGCTTTGCGGCCCCGCTGTTTTACGGGGCTGTGCAGAGAGAGTTGCACACGCTCATCAATCTGGAATAATGCATCTCATTCTCAGTTCAAGCCTCGCCTGTGCGGGCATCCGAGGAATGGGGTCGATGCCAGAAAGCCAACAGCAGGCGCATTTCAGTACGCTCTACGGCGAGCACAACAGCTGGCTCAAGACCTGGCTGTTCCGCCGTCTCGGTTGCCGGGAGGTCGCTGCCGACCTGGCCCAGGACACCTTCGTCAGGGTGCTGAGCAAGGGCCTTTCTCCTCGCATCGAGCAGCCCCGCGCCTTTCTCTCCACCATCGCCCATAGCCTGTTCGTCAATTTGCTGCGTCGGCGCCAGCTCGAAGCCCGCTACCTCGAGGCACTGGCCCAGCTCCCCGAGGCCTGTGCGCCTTCGCCTGAAGAGCGCTGGCAACTGTTCGAGGCCCTGCAGGCGCTCGACGCCCTGCTCGACGGTCTGCCCGCCAAGGTACGAAGCGCTTTGCTGATGTGCCAGCTCGAAGGCCTGACCCATGAACAGATCGCGGCCAGGCTGGGCGTTTCGAAAAGCTCGGTACGCCAGTACATCGCCCGTGCCTTGCTGCACTGCATGACTCACGCGCCCGAGGCGTGCCCGGCATGACCGAGGCCACTTGCCCGCATCAGGCCTTGGCACAGCGCCAGGCTGCCGACTGGTTCGCGCTGTTGTCGTCCGGCGAGGCCGGTGAGCACGAGCGGCGCCAGTGGCTCGACTGGCGCCAGGCCGCGCCGGTGCACGAGGCGGCCTGGTGTCAGGTGGAGGAGGTGGTGTCACGTTTCCAGAGCCTGCCGCCGGCCCTGGCACAGCACACCCTGAACGCCCCGGCGCTGGACCGGCGCGCCGCGCTCAAACTGCTGGCCACCTTGCTGGCCATTGGCGGGGCGGCCGCTGCGGGAATGCGCAGCGAGTTGGCCCAGCAGACCTTCGCCGACCTGTCGACGGGTGCCGGCGAGCGCCGTAGTTGGACCTTGGCTGACCATACCCACCTGCACCTCAATGCCCGCAGCGCGGCCAGCGTGCAGTTCGAGGGACGACGGCGCCAGGTACGCCTGTATTCGGGCGATTTCATGTTCCAGGTGCAGGGGCGATCGGATCCGCACCCGCTGCAGATCACGACCGAGCATGGGCGCATCGAGGCCGAGGCGGCGCGCTTCATGGTCAGCCAGCGTGACGGCCGCGTGTCGGTCTCGCTGTTCGAAGGCGCGCTGCGGCTGCAACCGGATACGGCGCCCTGGCAAGCGTTGGGCGCCGGCCAGTCGGCGCTTCTGCAGCCTGGTCGGGGCGTGTCGGTGGGCCCGCTGCAGCCGCAGGTCGCGGCCTGGGAGCGGGGCCTGGTGTTCGCCGAGGGCATGCCGCTGCGGCACTACCTGGCTCAGTTGGCGCCTTACCGCACTGGACTGTTGAGCTGCGACGCGGTCGCCGGCCGTCTGCGCGTTTCGGGTGTCTTCAGCCTCGATCACAGCGATCGGCTGCTGGCGCAATTGCCGGACATCCTGCCGGTACGGGTGCGCTACTTCTCGCGCTATTGGGTGCGTGTCGAAGCGCTCGGCTAGCCAAGCGCAAAAAAAACCGCTCAGCGCCTGACACTTTTGCCGTTTCGCTTGGCATTGAAAGTGCGACTCATCAACTGGAGCACTTGCGGTGAACACCCCCTTCAAACCTTTTCCTGCCCACATGTCCCCCCTGCGGCGCAGCCTGCTGGCCTGCCTGATGCTGTGCTTGCCCTTCGAGATGGCCCGCGCTACCTCGGTGACCCGCGAGCAGGATACCGCGCGGCAGATGGAGATCGCCGCGTCCTCGCTCGACCGGGTGCTGTCGAGCTTCGCCGCAGCCCAGGGCGTCACCTTGCTCTACGACACGCGTCTCACCGAGGGCCTGAACAGTCCGGGCTTGCACGGGCGCTACGGGGTCATCGACGGATTCTCCACGCTGCTGCGCGGCACCGGCCTTGAACTGATCGGCCACGGCAGCGACTTCAGTGTGCAGCGCCGCGCCGCCACCACCTTGGAGGACACTCAGGTCCAGGATTCGCGCCTGACCCTGGGTAGCACCACCGAGCACAGCGGTTCCTACACCACTGGCAGCCTGGGCGTGGCCACCCGTCTGCCGCTGTCGATTCGCGAGACGCCGCAGTCGGTGAGCGTGGTCACCCGCACGCGCATGGACGATCAGGGCATGACCCGCCTGGAAGACGCGTTGCAGCAGGTGGCCGGCGTCAATGTGATGTATGAGAGCGCCGACCAGGTGCGCTTCTACTCCCGCGGCTTCGCCATGGACAACGTGCAGGAGAATGGCGCCAGTTCGTCGTTTCAGGGCAGCGTGCCGGGCATGGGCTCGGCCGAAGCCTCCAGCGATTCCCCGGACCTGGCCATCTATGACCGGGTCGAGGTGCTGCGCGGTGCTTCCGGCCTGACCCAGGGCACCGGTGAGCCGGGCGGCACGGTCAACCTCGTGCGCAAGGCGCCTACCCACGACTTCCAGGCCTCGACCCGCCTCAGTGCCGGCTCATGGGACCGTTACCGCAACGAAATCGATGTGTCCGGTCCGCTCGATGCACAAGGCAACCTGCGTGGCCGGGTGGTGACGGTGTATCAGGACGGCAACTCGTTCATCGACCACGTCGGCACCGATCGGCAATTGCTGTTCGGCACCCTGGCCTACGATTTCACCCCTGACACCACCCTCACCACCGGCTACACCTGGCAGAAGTCGCACATCGTGCCCAACCTCTATGGCGTGCCGATGGCCACCGACTACAGCAGCCTGCCGCTGTCGCGCTCGACCTTTCTCGGTGCGAGTTGGAACAGCATGACCTACGAGAAGCACAACACCTTCGCCGAACTGGAGCATCACTTCGACCCTGACTGGACCCTCAGTGCGTCGCTCAACTACACCGCGACCCAGGGCGATGGCCAGTTCATCGGCGTCTTCGGCAATGGCGTGGCCGGGGTTGGCCGCGACGGTCTGGCGCGGCTGAACAACGTCATTCACCGCGACAACGCTGGCGACCAATACGCTGGCAATCTGAACCTGGCCGGCCGTTTCGACCTGCTCGGCCGCAGTCACGAGGTGGTGCTGGGCGGGGACTATCAATTGGAGCATTACGACAATCGCGTCGGCATTCTGGCCAACACCGCGCGGGTGGATGTGTACCGCTTCGACCCCTCCAGCCTGGCCAAACCGCACGTGCCGTACCGCAGTCGCTATCGCTACGACAACTATCAACGCGGCGCTTATGTCGCCACGCGGTTGAACCTGAGTGACGACCTCAAGCTGATCTTGGGCAGCCGTTACAGCGGGTTCTACTTCAACTTCCGCTCCAAGAGTCTGGCCACCGGCCGCGAAACGCGCTCGCCGTACCGCGAAGACGGCCAGCTCACGCCTTATGGCGGCCTGATCTGGGACTTGGACGAACACCTGTCCTGGTACGCCAGCTACACCAGCATCTTCAAGCCGCAGAACCTGGTGGACGAGTCCAACTCACCGCTCAAGCCCATCGTCGGCAGCAACTATGAGACCGGCCTCAAGGGCAGCTACTTCGAGGGCGGGCTGAATGTGTCGGCTGCGCTGTATCGCATCCTTCAAGAGAATCGCGGCATAGACAACGGCAATCCAGCGTGTGTGGACAACTGCAACGAAGCGGCGGGCAGGGTGCGCAGCCAAGGCGTGGAGCTGGAGGCTTCCGGTGCCTTGAGCGAGCGTTGGCAGGTGTATGCGGGCTATACCTTCAGCCGCAGCGAGTACCTGGACGATGCATCGACCAGCATCAAAGCCGGTGATCCCTATGCACAATGGTTCCCCAAACACCTGCTGCGCCTGTACACCGACTACCGCCTGGCCACAGGCGGTGATCGCTGGAGCATCGGCGGCGGCCTGAGCAGCCAGAGCAGCACCGATACCAGTCGCAACATGTACCAGGGTGGCTACACCCTGTTCAGCGCCAACCTGGCGTACCGGCTGGATTCGCACACCACCGTCAGCCTGGTGGGCAACAACCTCACCGACAAGGCCTACTACATCCCGGTGTCCAATCGACACCGCGGTGGCAACAACTTCTACGGCGATCCGCGCAATGCCACCCTGACGGTGACCTGGACCTACTGAGTGGCCAGTCGGCTCACGGCAAGCGCCACGAACAGGCTGGCCAGTCGCGCGCCTCAGGGGGCGTAGGGCTGCTCGCGCTTGTGCTGGGTCTTACGGTAGGTGGCGACGATGATGTCGAACGCCTCCTGACGCACCGGCTGGCCCTGCAGGAAGGCATCGATCTCTTGATAGGTGACGCCGTGGGCCGCTTCGTCGGGCTTGCCCGGCTCCAGGTCTTCGAGGTCAGCCGTCGGCACCTTCTCCACCAGCGACTCCGGCGCGCCAAAGTGGCGAGCGATCGCCCGCACCTGGTTTTTCACGAGTCCCGCCAGCGGGGTGAGGTCGCAGGCGCCATCGCCGAACTTGGTGAAGAAGCCCATCACCGCTTCGGCCGCGTGGTCAGTACCGATCACCAGGCCCGCGCGAGCACCGGCAAGGGTGTACTGGGCGACCATGCGGGTGCGCGCCTTGACGTTGCCGACCACGAAGTCCACCAGGGTGGGCGAGCCGTGCTTCAGTTCTTCCACTTCGGCGGCCAGGGCCTTCACCGCCGGGGCGATATCGACGGTATGCACTTCGTCGGGCTTGATCACCGCAAGGCAAGCCTGGGCGTCGTGTTCGTCATGCTGCACCTGGTAGGGCAGGCGCACGGCGATGAAGGTGTAGGCCTTGTCACCGGTTTCACTGCGCAGCTCGGTGATGGCGCGCTGGGCGAGCAGGGCGGCGGTCAGCGAATCGACGCCGCCGCTGATGCCCAGCACCAGTGTCTTGAGCCGGGCGTTGGCCAGGCAGTCCTTGATGAAGGCCACGCGCCGGGCCACTTCCTGCTCGAGCGCGGCGGCGTCGGCGAAAGGCGGCTGCACCTTGAGCGCCTGGGCAATTTCCTGCTGGACGGCTTGCATGGGTTACTCCTTGCTGGGGACTTTGAATACGTGACGCAGGTAAGCGACGAAATTGTCGTCGCGGCATTGGGTCTTGGCCGCCTCGTCGGAGATCTTCGCCACCGGCGAGCCGTTGCAGTCGGTCATTTTAAGCACGATGCTCATCGGCGCCACGCCCGGTATGTCGCAGGTCAGGTTGGTGCCGATGCCGAAGCTGACGTTGATCCGACCGCGCAGGGCGCGGAAGATGCCCAGGGCGCGGGGCAGGTCCAGGCCGTCGGAGAACACCAGGGTCTTGGTCATCGGATCGATGCCCAGCTTGCGATAGTGGGCGATGGCTTTTTCCGCCCAGGCCACCGGCTCGCCGGAATCGTGGCGCAGGCCGTCGAAGAGCTTGGCGAAATACAGGTCGAAGTCACCGAGAAACGCATCCATGGTGATGCAATCGGTCAGGGCGATGCCCAGCAGTCCGCGATACTCGCGAACCCAGCAGTCCAGCGCGGCGATCTGGCTGTCGATCAGCCGTGGACCGAGCTGCTGGTGGGCCATGATCCACTCATGGGCCATGGTGCCCAGCGGCTTGATGTCCAGCTTCCAGGCCAGATCGACGTTGCTGGTGCCGACGAAGCGTCCTGGGAAGTCGTCGCGCATCATGCGCACCACCTGCTCCTGCACGCGGCTGGAGAAGCGCCGACGGGTGCCGAAGTCGGCGACCTGCAACTGGCTCAATTCCTCCTCGCTGGCATTGCTACGCAGCCAGTCGAACTTGCGCTGCAACTGCTCGCTCGCCGCACTCAGTGGCATTTGCGGGTGCAGGTGACGGTTGCGCATCTCGCTGATGATCGCCAGCAGCGGCACTTCGAACAGGATCACATGCAGCCAGGGGCCGCGCAGGCGCAGGAACAATTGGTCATGCTCGATGCCCAGGTGCAGGTAGCGCAGGTTGAAGCGGAACAGGCGCAGGAAGCGCAGGAAGTCGGGCTTGAGAAAGCTGATGCGTTCCAGGAACTGCATCTGGCCGTCATCGAGGGTCAGGTCGGCCAGCTGTTCGATCTGCTGGCGGATTTCGCTCAAGTAAGGCCGCAGGTCCTCGCCGTTGCGGCAGCGGAATTCCCATTCCACGTCGGCGTCCGGATAGTTGTGCAACACGGCCTGCATCATGGTGAGCTTGTAGAAATCGGTGTCGAGCAGGTTGTGCACGATGCGCTCAGCGAATGCGCTCTCGCTCATTGAATGGCTCCAGGGCGGCGATTGGCGCTCATTGTGCCAGGGTTCAGCGACTGCGCGGGAATGGAAGCAGAGGTTGCGGGTTGGGTCACAGCCTTGAAACGGTGCCTGTCTGTAGCACTCGTGCACCAGCGGTGTGCACTTCGGTGACGTCGCACCGTTACACGCAGGTTGCACGTTGATGCCTGTGTTGGTTGCAATGATGGCACCCGTGGGTTGCACCTGGCTGGCGAAGGAGGTGGCGCTTCGCCGGAGCTAGACGGTTGCACGGTCAATAAAGAAACGTCCTACAGGGCGAGGGGCGTTGTCTGAGGCATATCCTGTTCCGTCAGATAAAACCGATGGCACGGCCCTTGCTCGGAGCATCGTGTTGATGAAGTTGTAGTGCCAACTAAAAAAACTCTAGGAGCACCACCTCATGTCGCAGACGTTTTACAAGAAAGGTTTCCTGGCACTGGCCGTGGCAACGGCACTGGGTGTTTCTTCGTATGCACAAGCCGACGTGAAGATCGGCGTGGCGGGCCCGATGACCGGGGCCAACGCAGCGTTTGGCGAGCAATACATGAAAGGTGCGCAAGCGGCGGCCGATGTGATCAACAAGGCCGGCGGCATCAATGGGGAGCAGATCGTGCTGGTCAAGGGCGACGATGCCTGCGAGCCGAAGCAGGCCGTGGCCGTAGCCAACCGTCTGGTCGATCAGGACAAGGTGATCGGTGTGGTCGGACACTTCTGCTCCTCCAATACCATTCCTGCCTCCGAGGTGTACGACGAAGCCGGGGTGATCGCCATCACGCCAGGTTCGACCAACCCGCAGGTTACCGAGCGTGGCCTGTCGGCGATGTTCCGCATGTGCGGTCGTGACGACCAGCAGGGCATCGTCGCCGGCAACTACATCGTCGATGTGCTCAAGGGCAAGAAGGTCGCCGTGCTGCACGACAAGGACACCTATGGCCAGGGCCTGGCGGACGCGACCAAGGCGCAACTGGAGAAGCGCGGCATCAAGCCGGTGCTCTACGAGGGCCTGACCCGTGGCGAGAAGGACTTCAGCGCCGTGGTGACCAAGATTCGCGCGGCCGGTGCCGATGTGGTGTATTTCGGCGGCCTGCACCCGGAAGCCGGCCCTCTGGTGCGCCAACTGCGCGAGCAGGGCCTGAAGGACGTGGCGTTCATGTCCGACGACGGCATCGTCACCGACGAGCTGGTCTCCACCGCCGGCGGCGCCCAGTACACCAACGGCGTGTACATGACCTTCGGCGCCGACCCGCGCCTGCTGCCCGACAGCAAGGCCGTGGTCGAGGAGTTCCGCAAGGCCGGCACCGAGCCTGAAGGCTACACCCTCTACGCCTACGCTTCGCTGCAGGCACTGGCTGCGGCCTTCAACGGCGCCAAGTCGAACAAAGGCGAAGACGCTGCCAAGTGGCTCAAGGCCAACCCGGTCAAGACCGTCATGGGCGAGAAGAAGTGGGATGCCAAGGGTGACCTGACCGTCTCCGACTACGTGGTCTACCAGTGGGATGCCAACGGCAAGTACCACCAGCTCGAAAAACAACAATAACAACGGCCGCGGCCCGGTCGCCTGAAGGCGCCGGGCCTGGCTGCGCGGTGTCCGTACTTTATCCGTAGATCTGCACAGTCCTGCGCGGCGAGGGTCGTGTCACCCTTGCCCCCGCCGTGGTCGGCGCTCGTGCAATCTCGACAGGTGAGATTGCGTTATGGATGGGATTTTCCTGCAGCAACTGATCAACGGCCTGACCCTCGGGTCGGTCTATGGTCTGATCGCCATCGGCTACACAATGGTCTATGGCATCATCGGCATGATCAACTTCGCGCACGGCGAGGTGTACATGATCTCCGCGTACCTCGCGGCGATCAGCCTGGCATTGCTGGCCTACTTCGGCATCGAGTCCTTCCCGCTGCTCATGCTCGGCACGCTGTTGTTCACCATCGTCGTCACCGGTGTCTATGGCTTCACCATCGAGCGCATCGCCTACAAGCCGCTGCGCAACTCCACCCGCCTGGCGCCGCTGATCAGTGCCATCGGCATTTCGCTGATCCTGCAGAACTACGCGCAGATCAGCCAGGGCGCCCGCCAGCAAGGCGTGCCGACCCTGCTCGAAGGCGCCTGGCGCGTCGACATCGGCAGTGGCTTCGTCCAGCTCACCTACACCAAAGTGTTCATCCTGGTCGCTGCGTTCGCGGGCATGGCCCTGCTCACCTACATCATCAAGTACACCAAGCTCGGGCGCATGTGCCGGGCCACCCAGCAGGACCGCAAGATGGCCTCGATCCTGGGTATCAACACCGACCGGGTGATCTCCTATGTGTTCGTCATCGGCGCGGTCATGGCCGCGTTGGCCGGTGTGCTGATCACCTTGAACTACGGCACCTTCGACTTCTACGCCGGCTTCATCATCGGCATCAAGGCCTTTACCGCCGCGGTGCTTGGTGGCATCGGCTCGCTGCCGGGGGCCATGCTCGGCGGGATCATCCTGGGCATCTCCGAGTCGCTGTTCTCGGGGCTGATCAACTCCGACTACAAGGATGTGTTCAGCTTCTCGCTGCTGGTGCTGATCCTCATCTTCCGTCCACAAGGCCTGTTGGGCCGCCCACTCGTGGCCAAGGTGTGAACATGTCCATTGCCCATACTGCCCCTGTCTCCACCCGCAACGGCTTCGACATCAAGCGCAGCCTCGTGGAAACCCTCGTCGCCGGCCTGCTGGCGCTCATCGTCTTCGGCCCGGTGGTCGGCGTGGTCCTCGACGGCTACAGCTTCAACGCCGAGCCTCGGCGCGTGGCCTGGTTGGTCGGCACCGTGATGATCGGCCGCCTGTTACTCAGCCTGTTCCTGCAGAGCGCCGCCGGCCAGCGCTTGCAGCAGGGCTTCGACAACGGCGGCTCCGGCGTGCACGTGCTGGCGCCCAACTACAAATCGCGCCTGCGCTACATCATTCCGGCGCTGATCGTGATCGCCATCGTCTTTCCGATCTTCGCCAACAAGTACCTGCTGACCGTGGTCATCCTCGGGCTGATCTACGTGCTGCTGGGCTTGGGCCTGAACATCGTGGTCGGCCTGGCCGGGTTGCTCGACCTGGGCTACGTGGCGTTCTACGCCATCGGTGCCTATGGCCTGGCGCTGGGCTACCAGTACCTGGGGCTGGGCTTCTGGAGCGTGCTGCCGCTGGCGGCCATCGCCGCCGCCCTGGCCGGCTGCATCCTCGGTTTCCCGGTGTTGCGCATGCATGGCGACTACCTGGCCATCGTGACCCTGGGCTTCGGCGAGATCATCCGTCTGGTGCTGAACAACTGGCTGTCCTTCACTGGCGGTCCGAATGGCATGCCGGCACCGTCGCCGACCTTCTTCGGCCTGGAGTTCGGCCGCCGGGCCAAGGACGGCGGGGTGCCGTTCCACGAGTTCTTCGGCCTGGAATACAACGCCAACTACAAGTTCCTGTTCATCTACATCGTGCTGTTCCTGGTGGTGCTGGCGGTGCTGTACATCAAGCACCGGCTGACCCGCATGCCGGTGGGGCGCGCCTGGGAGGCGCTGCGCGAGGACGAGATCGCCTGCCGCTCGATGGGCCTGAACCATGTCCTGGTCAAGCTCTCGGCCTTCACCTTAGGGGCGTCCACCGCGGGCCTGGCCGGGGTGTTCTTCGCCACCTACCAGGGCTTCGTCAATCCGTCTTCGTTCACCTTCTTCGAGTCGGCGCTGATCCTGGCCATCGTCGTGCTCGGCGGCATGGGCTCGACCGTGGGCGTGGTGATCGCCGCGTTCGTACTGACCGTGGCGCCGGAGCTGTTGCGCAGCTTCTCCGAATACCGCGTGCTGCTATTCGGCGTGCTGATGGTGCTGATGATGATCTGGCGACCGCGCGGGCTGATCCGCATCAGCCGCACCGGCGTGGTTCCGCGTAAAGGAGTGGCGCCATGAGCGACGACATCATTCTCTCGGTGGACAACCTGATGATGCAGTTCGGCGGCATCAAGGCGCTCAGCGATGTGAGCCTCAAGGTGCGCCGTAACCAGATCTTCGCCCTGATCGGCCCCAACGGCGCCGGCAAGACCACCGTCTTCAACTGCCTGACCGGCTTCTACAAGGCCAGTGGCGGACGCATCGAGCTCCACGCGCGCGGTACCCGCACCAATGTCATCGAGCTGCTGGGCGAGCGCTTCGAAGCGGCGGATTTCTTCTCCCTGCCGCGCTTCGCCAGTCGCGTGTACTACAAGATGTTCGGCGGCACCCACTTGGTGAACCGTGCTGGCCTGGCGCGGACCTTCCAGAACATTCGCCTGTTCAAAGAGATGTCGGTGGTGGAAAACCTGTTGGTGGCCCAGCACATGTGGGTCAACCGCAACCTGCTGGCCGGCGTGCTCAACACCAAGGCCTACCGCCAGGCCGAAAGCGATGCCCTGGACCATGCGTTCTACTGGCTCGAAGTGGTCGATCTGGTCGATTGCGCCAACCGCCTGGCCGGCGAGCTGTCGTACGGTCAGCAGCGCCGTCTGGAAATCGCCCGCGCCATGTGCACACGGCCCAAGATCATCTGTCTGGACGAGCCGGCTGCCGGCCTCAACCCGCAGGAGACCGAGGCCCTGAGCCGCATGATTCGTGTACTGCGCGACGAGCACGACATCACCGTGGTGCTGATCGAGCACGACATGGGCATGGTCATGAGCATTTCCGACCACATCGTCGTGCTCGACCACGGCAACGTCATCGCCGAAGGTGCGCCGCAGGATATCCGCAACAACCCGATGGTGATCGCCGCCTACCTGGGTGCCGACGAAGAGGAACTGGTATGAGTGCACCCATTCTCGAACTCAAGGACCTGGACGTGTTCTACGGCCCGATCCAGGCGTTGAAGCAGGTCTCGATGCACATCGAGGAGGGCGAGACGGTCAGCCTGATCGGTGCCAACGGTGCGGGCAAGTCCACGCTGCTGATGTCGATCTTCGGTCAACCGCGCGCCAGCGCCGGGCAAATTCTCTATCGCGGCACCGACATCACCCGCAAGTCGTCGCACTACATCGCCTCCAATGGCATCGCCCAGTCGCCGGAGGGGCGGCGGGTGTTTCCCGACATGACGGTCGAGGAAAACCTGATGATGGGGACCATCCCCATCGGCGACAAGCACGCCGACGAGGACATGCAGCGTATGTACGCCCTGTTCCCGCGTTTGAAGGAGCGGCGCAACCAGCGGGCGATGACCATGTCCGGTGGAGAGCAGCAGATGCTGGCCATCGCCCGGGCGCTGATGAGCCGGCCCAAGCTGTTGCTGCTGGATGAGCCGTCGCTGGGGCTGGCACCGATCGTGGTCAAGCAGATTTTCTCGACCCTGCGCGAGCTGGCGCAGACCGGCATGACCATCTTTCTGGTGGAGCAGAACGCCAACCATGCGCTGAAGTTGTCGGATCGCGCCTACGTGATGGTCAACGGGCAAATTCGCATGACTGGTACGGGGCAGGAGTTGTTGGTAAACGACGAGGTGCGCAGCGCGTATCTGGGCGGCCACTGAACACGATCCCGCCCTGCTGCGTGGGGCGGGCATCGATGTGGACAACTTGTCGCACGTGCGTTTTCGAGGGCCTTGAATGCGCCCCGTATACCCAGCGTCACGCGGGTGGGATCTTTTCCACGATTAATGTTGATCTGCCTGTGGAAAACGTGGTGGCACCTCGCTAGACGCCCTATGGATAAAGGGTTTGCGGCAAGTGTTCATTATTTGACCAATTAGATCTTATTCACAGAGCGGTGCTGCTGCGGGCCGTCGTCAGTCGTTCGGAATCCATTCGCCCAGGCTGTGGATAACTCTGTGGGCAACCACTGGACAGACAGCTGCATCCAGCGTGGTGTGAGCCTTGCCCCCCGTGTCAGCGCGCCGTGCGGCTGCTCAGGCGGACCGAGAGGCGAGCGTGACCTCGACAATTGCCCCCAATCCGTGGGGAAAGCCCTGTGGATAACATGCGCATAGCCTGAGCCAGCCCTTGCGCCATAAGGCATGCAGGCTGTTGAACATATTTTGACCAGTGACGCTGTGGCTTGTCGCCAGCCCACGCTGAGGGCATGCTGCCACTCCCGTGACGACCCATCTGCAAAGGAGATCAGCATGACGTCCACCGTATTCATCACCGGGGCTACTTCCGGTTTCGGCGAAGCCACCGCCCGCCGCTTTGCCGAGGCCGGCTGGAAACTGGTGCTCACCGGACGGCGCAAGGAGCGCCTGGATGCCCTGTGCGCCGAGCTGTCGGCCAAGACCGAGGTGCTGGGGCTGGTGGTCGATGTGCGCGATCGCCAGGCCATGGAGGCGGCGATCGCCAGCCTGCCGCCAAGCTTCGACACGCTTCAGGCCCTGGTCAACAACGCCGGTCTGGCCCTCGGCGCCGACCCTGCGCCGCAGTGCGACCTGGATGACTGGGACACCATGGTCGACACCAACATCAAAGGCCTGATGTACACCACCCGACTGCTGCTGCCCCGCCTGATCGCCCATGGCCGTGGCGCAAGCATCCTCAATGTCGGCTCCGTCGCCGGCAATTATCCGTATCCGGGCAGCCATGTGTATGGCGGCACCAAGGCGTTCGTCGGCCAGTTCTCTCTGAGCCTGCGTTGCGACCTGCGCGGCACCGGGGTGCGGGTCACCACCATCGAGCCGGGGCTGTGCGAAAGCGAGTTCTCGCTGGTGCGCTTCGGTGGCGATCAGGCGCGTTACGACGCGACCTATGCCGGTGCCGAGCCGATCCAGCCGCAGGACATTGCCGAGACCGTCTTCTGGGTGCTCAACCAGCCCGCCCACGTCAACATCAACACCCTCGAACTGATGCCGGTGAGCCAGGACTGGGCCGGTTTCGCCATCGACCGCAGCGTCAAGGGCTAGCCGTCAGAGGGCGCCGCACGGCGCCCACACCCCGCTCAGACGATCTGCAGCAGCCCGTGCAAAGCGGTAGCCAGGTGATAGGGCGTGGTCGAGGGCATGTCGTGACGGCTCACCGCGCCGCTGGCGTCGCGGCACTCGTGCCAACCGGCCGGGTACAGGAAGTCGTCCTGCAGGGCGGTCAATTGCTTCACCAGGCGAGGTTCGGCGTTCGACTGCAACGTCAGCGCGCGCAGGTACTCGGCCTTGGCCCAGATGCGCTGCGTGGCGTCGAGCACGCGGCCGTCGATGTCGAGCATCGCCACTACCGCATTGCCTTGCACGCCATGCTGTTCGGCGTAGCTGAAAGCGCGTTCGATGGCCGTGTGCAAGGCACTGTCGCGCAGTAGCGGTGAGGTATCGAGCAAGAACAACCATTCGAACTGATGGCCGGGCTCGAACCAGTTATCCACAGCGCCCAGCGGCTTCTCCATCATCACGCCATGCGCCGGATCGATGAAGTCACGGTGCAGGGCTGTGCATAACTGCACCAGGGCCTGCTCGACCGCCGTGTCCTCGCGCACTGCCAGGGTTTGAAGAAAGGCTTCGGCCAGGTGCATTTGCGGATTCTGCAGCGGCCCACTCGAGAGATCCGACCAGTCCTCACCGAGCACCGCCTCGTAGAGTCCATCGTCGCGGGCGAAGCGTTCTGCAATCACCGCCAGGGCAGCGTTGAGGGTCGACTCGACCAGCCCCTCACGCACCTGCCCCCAGTAATGCGCGCAGGCAAAGGCGATGAAGGCATGCGTGTACAGGTCTTTGCGCCGGTCCAGCGGCGTGCCGTCGGCGGCGATGCTGTAGAACCAGCCACCGTGCTCGGCATCGTGGAAGTGCCGCTGCAGCGAGCGGAACAACGCCGCTGCACGCTCGGCCGCCCCCGGTTGCTCGATGCGGCTGCTGAACAGGTACAACTGCCTTGCGCACGCCATGGCCCGATAGCGCTGCACGGGCAGAGGACGGTGCTCGGCATCGAGCGCCTCGAAGGGCAGGGCCATGTCAGCGTTCCAGCCCGGCCCTTGCCACAGCGGCACGATGCGCGAGTCGAAATGCTCACGGACCTGGGCCAGGCGGTTGGTCAGCTCGGACGGTTCAGGAAGGGACTTGGACATGGCAACGCTCGTGACAATCGGGCAGGTCGCCATGTTAACAGCTAGCGGCAAGCGGCAAGTTGCGAGCGACAAGAAAAAGCCGTGCACTCACTGGCTTGCCGCTTGCCGCTTGCCGCTTGCCGCTTGCCGCTTGCCCTATCCCCGATTGCCCAGGCCTTGCCAGTGGCGTGCGCCGACAAAGATGAAGCGCAACTGCTGGGTGATCTTTTCCTGGGGCGTCAACGACTGCGGACAAGTCGGGTCGGGGGTGTCGATCAGCTCGGGCAGGGTCGCGAACACGGTCTTGACCACCAGGTCGGCCATCACCGTCAAGGCGGCGCTGTCCAGGTGCTGCCAGCGTTTCATGCGTGCCAGATCCGTGGCCAGGTCCGAGCTGATGTCCTCGCGCAGGCGGGCGATGGCTTGGCGTACTGGCTGCGAGCCGCCGTACTGCTCGCGGGCCAGGAACAGGAACTGGGCGTGATGCGCCGCGACGACGTCGAGGAAGATGCGCACCGACGCGTCGGTGATACCGCCCAGTTCGAATTCGTTGTGCCGCACCAGGCGGATCGTGTGGCGGAAGGTGGCGTCGACTTCGGCCACCAGGGCCAGGCCCAGGGCGTCCATGTCGGGAAAGTGTCGGTAGAAACCGGTGGGCACGATGCCGGCGGCCTTGGCCACTTCGCGCAGGCTGATGCTGCTGAAGCCACGACCACTTTCCATGAGCTGACAGACCGCATCGAGCAGGGCCAGGCGGGTCTGTTGCTTCTGTTCGGCGCGCGGCAGCATGGGCGGTGAATTCTGAGGCTGTACGGCAGGGCACTCTAGTGAATAAAACGAAGAGCGGTCAATGGCCTGGGATGTCGTCTAGAGAAGGTAGTCGGGGCTGCGTGGCAACCCCGGCATGCTGGCGTGAACAACGTGGGTAGGCTCAAAGCCGTGGGACTGCGTCGCTTCGGCAGCCAACCGCATCAGCTCACCCGGCGGCTGTCGATCAAGCGATCCGAGCCACCTTCGGCCACGCGGTCGTTGCGTTCGATCAAGCGATCCGAGCCACCTTCGGCTACGCGGTCGTTGCGTTCGATCAAGCGATCCGAGCCACCTTCGGCCACGCGGTCGTTGCGTTCGATCAAGCGATCCGAGCCGCCTTCGGCCACGCGGTCGTTGCGTTCGATCAAGCGATCCGAGCCGCCCTCTGCAAGGGGGGTCAAGGGCTGCGCGATCACCGTCGAGGTGGGGCGAGCTTCGCCGCTCAAGTGTTGTTCGGCGGCCGGCAGGGCAAAGGCATTGGCGGCCAGAAGGGAAAGACCAAGGCTCAGCAACAGTGGGCGTTTCATGATTCAGTGCTCCTCGTGGGATGCGAAAAGTGGGTACGAGGGCAATGCTACGCTCGGTAACTCAGCAGAGAAGTTCATACGGTCGATGGTAACAATCAACGCCAATGATGTTCGTCGCGGGAGGCTCTATCGCCGGTGTTTCAGGGCGTCGTTCAGCGCGCCGATCAGGTAGCGGGTGGCGTGCATCTGTCCCTGGAACTGGGCAGTGGGTCAGAAAAACTTCGCTATCATGACCGTCATCGATAAAACCCTGCCGGCTTTCGTCAGTCCCAGCTAATGAACGCCAAGCGCCGCACCGCTTCAGGTCATGCAGTCAGGAGAGCCCCGCAATGACGCGCCCCACCAGAATCTTCACCTGGATCCTCGCCAGCCTCCTAGCCCTGCTGGTGATACTGGTGGTGGTGATCGCCACCTTCGACTGGAACCGCATCAAGCCGCTGCTCAACGAAAAAGTCTCTGAAGCCTTGCACCGTCCCTTCGCCATCAATGGCAACCTGGCCGTGCACTGGCAGCGCGAGCGCGACGAGGGCGGGTGGCGCGCCTGGGTGCCGTGGCCGCGTTTCGTCGCCGAAGACCTGACGCTGGGCAACCCGGACTGGCTCAAGGCGCCGCAGATGGTCGGTCTGGAGCGGGTCGAGTTCCGCCTCTCGCCCTTGCCGTTGCTGGTTCAGACGATTTCCATTCCGCGCATCGACCTCACCCATCCCACGGCCGACCTGACCCGCCTGGCCGATGGCCGTGCCAACTGGAACTTCGATTTCGGGCCCAAGGACGAGAACGCCGAACCGTCGAAGTGGGTGCTGGACATCGGCGCCATCGGTTTCGACCAAGGCAATGTCAGCTTCGACGACCAGACCCTCAAGACCCAGATGAAGGTGCAGATCGACCCACTGGGCAAGCCGATTCCGTTCAGCGAGATCGTCGGCAAGGCCAAGGCCGACGAGACCGGCGGCGCGCAGGACTACGCCTTCGGCCTCAAGGCCCAAGGTCGCTACAAAGGTCAGGCGGTGAACGCCACCGGCAAGATCGGTGGCCTGTTGGCGCTGCAGGACAGCCGCCAGCCGTTCCCGCTGCAAGTCGATGCGCGCGTGGGCGATACCCGCGCTGCCGTCGCCGGCACCCTGACCGACCCGCGCAACCTCGGCGCCCTGGACCTGCGCCTGAAACTCTCCGGCAGCAGCCTGGGCAACCTCTATCCCCTGACGGGCGTGACCTTGCCCGACACCCCGGCCTATTCCACCGACGGTCACCTCACCGCCAACCTGCACGACGCCGGCGGCGCGCGTTTCCGCTACGAAGACTTCAACGGCAAGATCGGCGACAGCGACATCCACGGCGACCTGGCCTTCGTTGCCAGCCAGCCACGGCCCAAGCTGTCCGGCAAGCTGGTCTCCAACCAGTTGCTGTTCAAGGACCTGGCGCCGCTGATCGGTGCCGATTCCAACGCCGAACAGAAAGCCCGCGGCGGTGCCAGCAAGCAACCCGGCGACAAGGTGTTGCCGGTCGAGGAATTTCGCACCGACCGCTGGCGCGCCATGGACGCCGACGTCACCTTCGCCGGCAAGCGCATCGTCCATAGCGAGCAATTGCCGTTCAAGGACCTGTCGGCCCACGTAGTGCTGGAAGACGGTCTGCTGCGCCTGACTCCGCTACGCTTCGGCGTGGCCGGTGGCAACCTTGATGCCAACATCCGTCTGGATGGCCGCTCGGTGCCGATGCAGGGCCGCGCCCGCCTGACCGCGCGCGGCTTCAAGCTCAAGGAGCTGTTCCCCACCTTCGCACCCATGCAGACCAGTTTCGGCGAGCTCAATGGCGATGCTGACATCAGCGGGCGCGGCAACTCGGTGGCGGCGCTGCTTGGCACCTCCAATGGCGACCTGCGGCTGTTGATCAACGATGGCGCGATCAGCCGCAGCCTGATGGAAATCGCCGGGCTCAACGTCGGCAACTATGTGGTGGACAAGCTGTTCGGCGACGAGGACGTGAAGATCAATTGCGCGGCGGCCGACGTCGGCATCAAGGATGGCTTGGCCAGTACCCGGCTGTTCGTCTTCGATACCGAGAACGCGATCATCTACATCAACGGTACCGCCAACTTCGCCACCGAACGCCTGGACTTGAAAGTCACCCCCGAATCCAAGGGCCTGCGCCTGTTCTCGCTGCGCTCGCCGTTGTACGTGCGCGGCGCGTTCGCCAAGCCCAGTGCCGGCGTGCAAGCGGTGCCCCTGGCCTTGCGCGGGGCAGGCATGGTGGCGTTGGGCGTTGCGGTGGGGCCGGCGGCTGGGCTGCTGGCGTTGATCGCACCCAGCGGTGGTGAGCCTAACCAGTGCACGCCGCTGCTCGAGCGCATGAAGGCCGGCAAGGCGCCGGCTGCAGTGAAGTCGAAGAAGTGATGCGCTTGAAGAAGGCTGCAGTGCTAACGCTGTTCCCTTGAGATCTGTATTGCTGGCATTGGGGCTGCTGCGCAGCCCATCGCGGCACAAGGCCGCTCCCACAAAAATCCGTGCAAGGCCCTGTTTTCAGGGGGTACGCGGACTTTGTGGGAGTCCAATCCATGCATACCGCTGCTCGAGCGCATGAAGGCTGGCAAGGCGCCGGCTGCGGTGAAGTCGAAGAAGTGATGCGCTTGAAGAAGGCTGCAGTGCTAACGCTGTTCCCTTGAGATCTGTATTGCTGGCATTGGGGCTGCTGCGCAGCCCATCGCGGCACAAGGCCGCTCCCACAAAATCCGTGCAAGGCCCTGTTTTCAGGGGGTACGCGGACGTTGTGGGAGTCCAATCCATGCATACCGCTGCTAGAGCGCATGAAGGCTGGCAAGGCGCCGGCTGCGGTGAAGTCGAAGAAGTGATGCGCTTGAAGAAGGCTGCAGTGCTAACGCTGTTCCCTTGAGATCTGTATTGCTGGCATTGGGGCTGCTGCGCAGCCCATCGCGGCACAAGGCCGCTCCCACAGAATCCGTGCAAGGCCCCTGTTTTGAGGGTTTACGCGGACGTTGTGGGAGCGGCCTTGTGCCGCGAAAGGGCCGCAAAGCGGCCCCGAGGATACCTGACTTACAGGCCTTCGAGCAGATCCGACATGTCGTCGGCGTGCTCTTCTTCCTGGGCCAGGATGTCTTCGAAGATGCGGCGAGTGGTCGGGTCTTTGTCGCCGATGTACTGGATGATCTCGCGGTAGCTGTCGATGGCGATGCGCTCGGCCACCAGGTCTTCGAGGACCATTTCCTTCAGGTTGGAACCGGCCACGTACTGGGCGTGGGAGTTCTTGCTCAGGTTGTCCGGGTTGAAGTCCGGTTCGCCACCGAGTTGCACGATACGCTCGGCCAGCTTGTCGGCGTGCTCGGATTCCTGGTTGGCGTGCTCGAGGAACTCCTCGGCGGCGACGCTGGCCTTGATGCCGCTGGCCATGAAGTAGTGGCGCTTGTAGCGCAGGGTGCAGACCAGCTCGGTGGCCAGCGACTCGTTGAGCAGGCGGATGATCTCTTCACGGTCGGCCTTGTAGCCTTCGGTGATGGCGCCGTTCTCGACGTGCTCACGGGCACGATGGCGCAGGGTTTCGATATCGGTCAGTACAGAGTTGCTCATGGGATTCTCCAGTCGAATCAGCTTTTCAGGTCAGAGTCTCGAGAGGTTTTACGCGCCAGGCACGGCCTTGCGGTCCTCTTCTCGTTGCTTGCAGGTCTTGAAACCTTTGGCGTCGACATGCCCGCTGGCGTCGAAGCGCACGTAGTAAGGCTGCTGCTTGCCATCCTTGTTGAGGATGTAGTCGTTGCAGATGCCCCCGTTGGGCAGGTCGCTCATGTTCGACGGACTGCCGCCGATGGCGATGACCTTCTGCGTGGTCATGCCGTTCTCGACCTGCTTGACCAGCGGCTCGTTGCGGTAGGTGACGTAGTCGACCGGATTTTCCGGGCGGCTGTTGCTGCTGCAGGCGGCGAGGGCTGCGCTGGCGATCAGGACGGCCAGGGTCGCTTTGCTCATGATTACGCTCCTTGCAAAAGGTCCGTTACGGGTGGCTGTTAAGCTTGGAACCGCACGGCGCGTCAGGAGTTCGATTCATCAAGCGAAGCGGCAAGAGGCCGGAATACGGGGCCTGGCCGAGGATGTAAAAATTCTTGTCTACACTCAGCAGGACGAGCGCGCATCCAGCGCGCAGACAAGGAGACCACTCCATGAAGCTGCTGCACGTGTCATTGCTGGTGTTGGGCATGTCGATCGCCGGGCAGGGATTCGCCGCCACGGCGCAACAGGAAAAGATGAAGACCTGCAACGCCGAAGCCACGGGCCAGTCGCTCAAGGGCGATGCGCGCAAGGCGTTCATGAGCACCTGCCTGAAGAAGTCGCCCCCCACCCAGCAGGAGAAAATGAAGACCTGCAACGCTGACGCCAGCGGCCAGTCGCTCAAGGGCGACGCACGAAAAGCGTTCATGAGCGACTGTCTGAAGAAGAAGTGACCGGTGCCTATGCCTGTCGCCTGAAGGCTGGCAGACTGCGGATCTTCCCGCTGTCTGCCGCCGAGGCTGTATGACCTTCACTCCCCGCCAGATCACCCTGGCCAGTTGCATCATCGTGGTTGCCGGCCTGCTCCTGGCGTTGCCCCTGAAGTTGTTGCCCAGCCTGCTGGCCGGCCTGCTGGTGTTCGAACTGGTGAACATGCTCACCCCGCGCCTGCAACCGCTGATCGCCGGCCAGCGCGCCCGTTGGCTGGCGGTGGCGCTGTTGGGCACCTTGGTGGTCACCAGCCTGGCGTTGCTGATCGCCGGCGCCTTCAGCTTCCTGCTGCACGAGGCCGAGAACCCCGGCGCTTCGCTGGACAAGTTCATGGGCCTGGTGGAGCGCGCGCGGGGTCAGTTGCCGCCGTTCATCGAGGGTTACCTGCCCGCCAGTGCCGCCGAGTTCAAGGTGGCCATCGGCGACTGGATACGCAGTCACCTGAGCGATCTGCAACTGGTGGGCAAGGGCATGGCACACATGTTCGTGACCCTGCTGATCGGCATGATTCTCGGCGCCATCATCGCCTTGCAGCGTATCCCCGACCTGTCCCGGCGCAAGCCGCTGGCGGCTGCGCTGTTCGAGCGCCTGAGCCTGCTGGTGCAGGCGTTTCGCAACATCGTCTTCGCGCAGATCAAGATTTCCCTGCTCAACACCACCTTCACCGGCATCTTCCTGGCCGTGGTGCTGCCGCTGTTCGGCGTGCACCTGCCGTTGACCAAGACCCTGATCGTGCTGACCTTCCTGCTGGGTCTGCTGCCGGTGATCGGCAACCTGATCTCCAACACGCTGATCACCATCGTCGGGCTGTCGCTGTCGATCTGGGTGGCGGCTGCCGCGCTGGGTTACCTGATCGTGATCCACAAGGTCGAGTATTTCCTCAACGCGCGTATCGTCGGCGGGCAGATCCGCGCCAAGTCCTGGGAACTGCTGCTGGCGATGCTGGTGTTCGAGGCGGCGTTCGGGTTACCGGGGGTGGTGGCGGGGCCGATCTACTACGCCTATCTCAAGAGCGAGTTGCGGCGTATGGAGCTGGTCTGAAGGCCATCGGGGGCTCTAGCGCAGGTTGCCCGCGCTAGAGCCCCGCGCGATCTCAGACCGCCCCGTAGCGCTTGCGCGCTTCGATCGCCAGCCCGCTGCCGATGCTGCCGAAGATGTTCCCTTCCACGTGCCGGGCGTTGGGCAACATCGCCGCGACGCTATTGCGCAGCGCCGGGATGCCGCTGGAGCCGCCGGTAAAGAACACCGTGTCGACCTGCGCCGCCGTTACCCCGGCCTTGACCAGCAGCTCGTCGACACTGCCGCGTACCCGTTGCAGCAAACCGTCGATGGCGTCTTCGAACAAGGCCCGGCTCAACTGCGCCACCAACCCCGACTCGACCCGGCCCAGGTCGATGCTGCGGCTGTCGCGCTCGGTCAGTTCGATCTTGCTGGCCTCCACTTCCATCGCCAGCCAGTGCCCGGCGCGCTGTTCGATCAAGTTGAACAGCCGGTCGATGCCCAGGGTGTCCTCGATGTCATAGCGCATGTTGCCCAGGGCCAACTGCGATTTCTGGCCGTACAAGGCGTTGATGGTGTGCCAGGTGGCCAGGTTCAGGTGATAACTGGTGGGCATCAGCGCGCCGCTTTTCATTCGGCTGCCATAGCCGAACAGCGGCATCACGCCTTGCAGACTGAGCTGCTTGTCGAAATCGGTACCGCCGATGTGTACGCCGCCGGTGGCGAGGATGTCGTCCTGGCGCGCGTCCAGCCGATGACGCTCGGGTGACAGGCGGATCAGGGTGAAGTCCGAGGTACCGCCGCCGATATCGACGATCAGCACCAGCTCTTCAGCGGTGATGCCCGACTCGTAGTCGAAGGCGGCGGCGATGGGTTCGTACTGGAACGACACGTCCTTGAAGCCGATCTTGCGCGCCACCTCGGTCAGGGTATCTTCGGCCTCCTGGTCGGCGGCCGGATCGTCGTCGACGAAGAACACCGGGCGGCCCAGCACCACCTGCTCGAAACTGCGCCCGGCACTGGCTTCGGCGCGCTTCTTCAGTTCGCCGATGAACAGTCCCAGCAGGTCCTTGAACGGCAACGCGCTGCCCAGCACGCTGGTGTCGTGCTTGATCAGCTTGGAGCCCAGCAGGCTCTTGAGCGAGCGCATCAAGCGGCCTTCGTAGCCTTCGAGGTACTCGTGCAGGGCCAGGCGGCCGTACACCGGGCGACGCTCCTCGATGTTGAAGAACACCACCGACGGCAAGGTGATCTTGCCCTCTTCCAGGGCGATCAGCGATTCGACGCCCGGGCGGTGCCAACCCACGGTGGAGTTGGAGGTGCCGAAGTCGATGCCGAGGGCGCGGGCCGGGGATACGTCAGACATGGGGGAAAGCTTCCGGAGGCAAAACGGCCGCGCAGTTTATGCCAGTGGCCGACAGAATCAAGACCGATCGTCTGTCATGGCGCAACGCCAAACGGCCCTTGAAAGGCTATGCTTCACCCCTATCTTCACAAGCAGCACGATATTTCCTACTGGTGATCCTTAGATGGACTTCAAAGACTATTACAAGGTACTCGGCGTTGACCCCAGCGCGGACGAGAAGGCGATCAAGGCGGCCTACCGCAAGCTGGCGCGCAAGTATCACCCTGACGTCAGCAAGGAGCGCGACGCCGAGGACAAATTCAAGGAGGCCAACGAGGCCTACGAAGTATTGGGCGACGCCACCAAGCGCGCCGAGTACGACGAGATCCGCAAGTACGGTGGCCAGCACGGCCGGCCGTTCCAGGCACCGCCGGGCTGGGAAAGCCGTGGCGGTGGCGGCGGTGGTTTCGAGGGCGGCGATTTCTCCGACTTCTTCAGCTCGATCTTCGGTGCCCGTGGCGGCAATCCCTTTGGCGGCGCGCGCGGCCAGCAACAGCAGCGCAGTGCCGGCAGGCGAGGGCAGGACGTGGAACTGGAACTGGCGGTGTTTCTCGAAGAGACCTTGAGCAAGGAATCCAAGCAGATCAGTTTCCAGGTGCCGCAGACCAACGCCGCCGGGCAACGCACCGGCTTCACCACCAAGACCCTGAACGTGAAGATCCCGGCCGGCGTCACCGACGGCGAGCGCATCCGCCTCAAGGGCCAGGGCGCACCGGGCGCGGGCGGCGGCGCCAACGGCGACTTGTTCCTGACCATCCGCATGGCCCCGCACCCGCTGTTCGACGTCGAGGGCCACGACCTGATCATCACCGTGCCCCTGGCACCGTGGGAAGCCGCCCTGGGCACCAAGGTGGCGGTGCCGACGCTCACCGGCAAGATCAACCTGACCATCCGCCCCGACAGCCAGAGCGGCCAGCGCCTGCGGGTCAAGGGCATGGGCCTGGCCACCAAGCAGGGCGAGCGCGGTGACCTCTACGCCCAGCTCAAGGTGGTCATGCCCAGCACCTCCGATGCGACCACCCGCGAACTGTGGACCAAGCTCTCCGAGCAGGCCGCGTTCAACCCGAGGACACAATGGAGTAAGTGACCATGAGCAGCACCCTGATCGTTCAACTGGACATGCGAACCCTCTGCCAGGAAGCCAACCTCACGGCCGACTGCGTGATCGAGATCGTCGAGCACGGCATCGTTGAACCCTCAGGGCGAACGCCCGACGACTGGGTGTTCGACGACCACGCGCCGGTCACCGTCAAGCGCGCGGTGAAGCTGCACCAGGAGCTGGAGCTGGAATGGGAAGGGGTGGCGCTGGCGCTGGAACTGCTGGAGGAAGTGCAGCAGTTGCGCAGCGAGAACAGCATGTTGCGCCAGCGTCTGGGGCGGTTCACCCAGATGTGATCCTGCCGGTGCTCAACGTCAGCTTCAGCGGGGCTCGGCACCTGGGTTGAGCAGCAGTTGCATGAAGGTCAGATCCAACCACCGGCCGAACTTCACCCCCACCTGCGGCATCTGCCCGGTCACGGCGAAGCCCAGGCGCTCGTGCAGGCGGATCGAGGCGGCATTGCCGCTTTCGATGGCCGCCACCATGACGTGCTTGCCACCGCTGCGGGCACGCTCGATCAGCGCCTGCATCAACAGCGGCCCCAGGCCTTTGCCACGCTGGTCGCCGCGCACGTACACCGAGTGCTCCACCGTGTGGCGGAAACCTTCGAAGGGGCGCCAGTCGCCGAACGAGGCGTAGCCGAGCACGCCGCTGTCGTCGGTCGCCACCAGAATCGGGTAGCCCTGCTCGGCCCGGGCGGCGAACCAGGCCTGACGGTTGGCCAGGTCCACCGGGGTTTCATTCCAGATCGCCGTGGTGTTGCACACGGCGTCGTTGTAGATGTCGAGGATGCCGGCCAGGTCGTCTGGCCGGGCATCGCGGATGCAGTCGCTCATGGCAGTGTCTCGCGAAGTCGAGGCCGCAGATTAAATGGTTACCAGCCCGCGCACACCCTCGGCCTGCATGTTTTCGCCACGGCCGCGCTGCACGATCTCGCCACGGGCCATCACCAGGTACTGGTCGGCCAGCGCCTCGGCGAAGTCGTAGAACTGTTCCACCAGCAGGATCGCCATGTCGCCGCGCTGCGCCAGGCGGCGGATCACCGCGCCGATTTCCTTGATCACCGAGGGCTGGATGCCTTCGGTGGGCTCGTCGAGAATCAGCAGGCGCGGGCGGCTGGCCAGGGCACGGCCGATCGCCAGTTGCTGCTGCTGGCCGCCGGACAGATCGCCACCTCGGCGCTGCTTCATCTGTTCGAGCACCGGGAACAGTTCATAGATGAACGCCGGCACCTGCCGCGCCTCGCGGGCGCTGAAGCGCGACAGGCCCATCAGCAGATTCTCCTCCACCGTCAGGCGCGGGAAGATTTCCCGGCCTTGGGGCACGTAGGCGATGCCCGCGTGCACCCGCTGCTGGGGCTTGAGCGCGGTGATCGGCTTGCCTTCCCATTCGATGCGGCCCTCGCGGGCGGGCACCAGGCCCATCAGGCAGCGCAGCAGGGTGGTCTTGCCCACGCCATTGCGGCCCAGCAGGCAGGTCACTTCGCCGACCTTGGCCTCGAACGACAGGCCTCGCAGGATGTGGCTGCCGCCGTAGTATTGGTGCAGTGCGTCGATTTTCAGCATGTTCTGCCATCCGGTGATTCAGGTCGTGGGCGCGGGCTCGCCCCGCGCTAGCGCCAGACCTGCAAATGATGTTGGCCGGGCAGGTCTAGACGCGGGGCATGCCCGCTCCCACGCCGATTCAGCCTCTCCCTATCGACCGAGGTACACCTCGACCACCCGCTCATCCGCCTGCACCTGTTCCAGCGATCCGTGCGCCAGTACGCTGCCGTGGTGCAGCACGGTGACATGATCGGCGATGCTGCCGACGAAGCCCATGTCGTGCTCCACCACCATCAGCGAGTGCTTGCCCGCCAGCCCCTTGAACAGCTCGGCGGTGAACTCGGTCTCGGCGTCGGTCATGCCCGCCACCGGCTCGTCGAGCAGCAGCAACTGCGGCTCCTGCACCAGCAGCATGGCGATCTCCAAGAACTGCTTCTGGCCGTGCGACAACAACCCGGCCTGGCGCGAGGCCTGGCTGTGCAGGCGCACGGTGCCCAGCACCTGGTCGATACGCGCGCGTTGCGCGTCGGTCAGCCGCGCGGTCAGGCTGGCCCACACCGATTTGTCGGTCTTGAGCGCCAGTTCGAGGTTCTCGAACACCGTCAGCGCCTCGAACACCGTAGGCTTCTGGAATTTGCGACCGATGCCGGCCTGGGCGATCTGGTATTCGCTCAGGCGGGTCAGGTCGAGGGTGTCGCCGAAGAAGGCGCTGCCGCTGTCCGGCCGGGTCTTGCCGGTGATCACGTCCATCAGCGTGGTCTTGCCGGCGCCGTTCGGGCCGATGATGCAGCGCAGTTCACCGACGCCGATGTACAGGGTCAAGGCGTTGAGCGCCTTGAAGCCGTCGAAGCTGACGCTGATGTCCTCCAGGCTCAACACGGTGCCGTGGCGGGTGTCGAGTCCGGCCTTGCGGGGCTGGCCCAGGCCGATGGCATCGCGACCGCTGCCGAGCTGATCGAACACCGGCTCGAGCATGAACTCCGGGTGTACCGCAGGCAGGCCTCTCATGGCTGGCTCCTTTTCTTCAGCAGCCCGACCACGCCCTTGGGCAGGTACAGGGTGACCAAAATGAACAGTGCGCCGAGGAAGAACAGCCAGAACTCCGGGAAGGCCACGGTGAACCAGCTTTTCATCCCGTTGACCAGGCCGGCGCCGAGCAGTGGGCCGATCAGCGTGCCGCGTCCGCCCAGGGCCACCCACACTGCGGCCTCGATGGAGTTGGTCGGCGACATCTCGCTGGGATTGATGATGCCCACCTGCGGCACGTAAAGGGCACCGGCCAGGCCACACAGCACGGCGCTGAGCACCCACACCAGCAGCTTGAAGCCGCGCGGGTCGTAGCCGCAGAACATCAGGCGGTTCTCGGCGTCGCGCAGGGCGGTGAGCAGGCGGCCGAACTTGCTGCGGGTCAGCCGCCAGCACAGGTACAGGCTGCTTAGCAGCAAGGCCACGGTCAGCAGGAACAACACCGCCCGTGTGCCGGGCGCGGCCACGTCGAAGCCGACGATGGTGCGGAAGTTGGTAAAGCCGTTGTTGCCGCCAAAGCCGGTCTCGTTGCGGAAGAACAACAGCATGCCGGCGAAGGTCAGGGCCTGGGTCATGATCGAGAAGTACACGCCCTTGATCCGCGAGCGGAAGGCGAACCAGCCGAACACCAGGGCCAGCAGCCCCGGCGCCAGCACCACCAGGCACAGTGCCCAGGCGAAATGCTGGGTGCCGGCCCAGTACCACGGCAGCTCGCTCCACGACAGGAAGGTCATGAAGCCAGGCAGGCCGTCGCCGGCGGCCTGGCGCATCAGGTACATGCCCATGGCGTAGCCGCCCAGGGCGAAGAACAGGCCGTGGCCCAACGACAGCAACCCGGCGTAGCCCCAGACCAGGTCCAGGGCCAGGGCGACGATGGCGTAACAGAGGATCTTGCCGACCAGCGTCAGGGTGTAGGCCGAGACCTGCAGGGCGTGCCCCTCGGGCAATAGCGACAACAGCGGCAGGGCGATCAGCACCAGGGTCAGCAGGGCGCCGAGGGCCAACGACAGCCGAGGCCCGGCCTTGTGCGCGGCGGTGACAAGCAGTGGCTGGTTCATCAGTCGATTACCCGTCCCTTGAGGGCGAACAGACCTTGCGGGCGCTTCTGGATGAACAGAATGATCAGCGCAAGGATGAGGATCTTGCCGAGCACCGCACCGATCTGCGGTTCCAGCAGCTTGTTGGCGATGCCCAGACCGAAGGCCGCCCAGAGGCTGCCGGCCAGTTGCCCGACGCCACCGAGCACCACCACCAGGAAGGAGTCGATGATGTAGCTCTGGCCCAGGTCCGGGCCGACGTTGCCGACCTGGCTCAGGGCCACGCCACCGAGGCCGGCGATGCCCGAACCGAGGCCGAAGGCGAGCATGTCCACGCGGCCGGTGGACACCCCGCAGCACGCCGCCATGTTGCGGTTCTGGGTGACGGCACGCACGTTCAGCCCCAGCCGCGTGCGGTTGAGCAGCAGCCAGGTGAGCAGCACCACGGCCAGGGCGAAGCCGATGATCACCAGGCGGTTGTACGGCAGCACCAGGTTCGGCAGCACCTGCACGCCGCCGGACAGCCAGGCCGGATTGCTCACTTCGACGTTCTGCGCGCCGAACAGCAGGCGTACCGCCTGGATCAGGATCAGGCTGATGCCCCAGGTGGCCAGCAGGGTTTCCAGGGGGCGGCCATAGAGGTGGCGGATGACCGTGCGCTCCAGCGCCATGCCGACCCCGGCGCTGATGGCGAAGGCCACCGGCAGGGCGATCAGCGGATAGAACTCCAGGGCGCCGGGGGCATAGCGCTGCACCAGCACCTGAACCAGGTAGGTGCTGTAGGCGCCGAGCATGAGCATTTCGCCGTGGGCCATGTTGATCACCCCGAGCAGGCCGAAGGTGATGGCCAGGCCCAGCGCCGCCAGCAGTAGGATCGAGCCCAGCGACAGGCCGCTGAAGGCCTGACCGAGCAGTTCGCCGATCAACAGCTTGCGTTGCACCTGGGCCAGGCTGGTTTCGGCGGCGGTGCGCACGCCCGGATCGCTTTCCGCACCGGGTTGCAGCAGTGCTTCGAGGCGGGTGCGGGCCAGCGGGTCGCCTGTCTCGCCAAGCAGGCGCACGGCGGCCAGACGCACGCGCGGTTCGCTGGCGCCCAGTTGCAGGTTGGCCAAGGCCAGGCCCAGCGCGGCGTGCACCGCCGGGTCGGACTCCTGGGCGAAAGCGCGGTCGAGCGTTGCCATCTGCGCCGGTTGCGCGCTTTTCTGCAGTTGCTGGGCCGCGCCCAGGCGCACACGGCTGTCGCCTGCGGACAATTGGTGGCTGGCCAGGGCGTTGTCGATCAGGCCGCGCAAGCGGTTGTTCAGGCGCACCTTGCGCGTGTCATCGGCGGCAATGCGGCCTTCGCGCAGGTTTTCCAGCAGCGCCAGGCGCGCAGGGTCCGGCTGCGCGGCCCAGCGTTCGAGCAGGTTGGCCTGCTCGGCAGGCTTGGCGGCGAGGAAGAATTCGCCCTCGCTGGCCTCGGCTACCAGCGGCAGGAGCAGTAACAGCGTCAGCAGCAGTCTGAGCATGTGGGCAGTCCTGGATATCGGAGGTGGATTCATCGCGGGGCAAGCCCGCTCCCACCGGGGCTGTGTAACCCCATGTTCATGGGGTCACGCGGCTGTTGTGGGGGCGGGCTCGTCGCGCGATTGGGCGCGCCGCGCGGCCCCCTGCACTCAGTTGCCTTTCACCGCATGGTCAGGCCGCTTGTCGTTGCCCGGAATGAACGGGCTCCAAGGCTGCGCGCGCAGTGGCTGTTCGGTCTCCCAGACCACGCTGAACTGCCCGTCGTCCTGGATCTCGCCGATCATCACCGGCTTGTGCAGGTGGTGGTTGGTCTTGTCCATGGTCAGGGTGAAGCCCGACGGCGCCTGGAAGGTCTGCCCGGCCAGCGCTTCGCGCACCTTGTCCACATCGGTGGACTTGGCTTTTTCCGCTGCCTGCGCCCACATGTGGATGCCCACGTAGGTGGCTTCCATCGGATCGTTGGTCACCGCCTTGTCGGCGCCGGGCAGGCCCTTGGCCTTGGCATAGGCCTTCCAGTCAGCCACGAACTTCCGGTTGACCGGGTTATCCACCGACTCGAAGTAGTTCCAGGCCGCCAGGTGACCGACCAGCGGCTTGGTGTCGATGCCGCGCAACTCTTCTTCACCCACCGAGAACGCCACCACCGGCACATCGGTGGCCTTCAGGCCCTGGTTGGCCAGTTCCTTGTAGAAGGGCACGTTGGAGTCGCCGTTGACCGTGGAGATCACGGCCGTCTTGCCGCCAGCGGAGAACTTCTTGATGTTGGCGACGATGGTCTGGTAATCGGCGTGGCCGAACGGGGTGTACACCTCTTCGATGTCCTTGTCGGCCACGCCTTTGCTGTGCAGGAAGGCGCGCAGGATCTTGTTGGTGGTGCGCGGATACACGTAGTCGGTGCCCAGCAGGAAGAAGCGCTTGGCGCTGCCGCCGTCTTCGCTCATCACATATTCAACCGCTGGGATCGCTTGCTGGTTAGGCGCCGCACCGGTGTAGAAGACGTTTGGCGACATCTCTTCACCCTCGTACTGCACCGGGTAGAACAGCAGCCCGTTGAGTTCCTCGAACACCGGCAGCACGGACTTGCGCGACACCGACGTCCAGCAGCCGAACACCACCGCGACCTTGTCCTGGGTCAGCAACTGGCGGCTCTTCTCGGCGAACAGCGGCCAGTTGGACGCAGGGTCTACCACCACAGGTTCGAGCATCTTGCCGTTGACCCCGCCCTTGGCGTTGATCTCGTCGATGGTCATCAGCGCCATGTCCTTGAGCGACGTCTCGGAGATGGCCATGGTGCCGGACAGCGAATGCAGGATGCCGACCTTGATGGTCTCGGCGGCCTGGAGGCTCCAGCTCAGGCCCATGGCCGCGAGCGATGCGCTGAGGGTAAAGGCCTTGATCAGACTGCGACGCTTCATGTGCTCTCTCCGCTGCGTTGTTGTGGTGTTGGCGCAGGGGAGACTGCAAAGGCTGTGCCGTGGTGCGCAAAGGCACGCGGCAGACGGGCTGTGCTTCGGGGCGGGGCGTAGGCGGGGGCGAGGTTGGTGCTCGCTGGCGAGGGCTGCACCGAGCTGGTGCCGGGGCGGGGTGATCGGGGCCGCACGGCGGCCCCGCGTCAGTCAATCGCGACGCACGGCGCCGCGCGCCTGGCGCTTGCTGCGCACGAACTGGTAAGTCACCGCCAGAATCAGGAACCACAGCGGCGTGACCACCAGCGCCGAGCGGGTATCGGCCTCCAGGCTCAGCAACACCAGGATGAAGGCGAAGAACGCCAGGCACACGCAGCACATGAAGCGTCCGCCCGGCATCTTGTATTTCGAGGCCTGGTGCAGGGGCTCACGGTGCTTGCGGTAGCTCAGGTACGACAGCAGGATCAGCGTCCAGACGAACATGAACAGCACCGCCGATACCGTGGTCACCAGGGTGAAGGCTTCGATCACGTTCGGCACCAGGTAGATCAGCACCGCGCCCAGCAGCAGGCAGGTGCAGGAGAAGTACAGGCCGTTGGCCGGGACGGCGCGGCGCGACAGTTTCTCGAACGCCTTCGGCGCGTCACCTTCCTGGGCCAGACCAAAGAGCATGCGGCTGGTGGAGAACACGCCGCTGTTGGCCGAGGACGCCGCCGAGGTCAGCACCACGAAGTTGATGATGCTCGCCGCTGCCGGCAGGCCGGCCAGCACGAACAGCTCGACGAACGGGCTCTTGCCCGGCACCACGTCGCGCCATGGGGTCACGGCCATGATCGCGATCAGTGCCAGCACGTAGAACACGATGATGCGGATCGGGATGGAGTTGATCGCCCGGGGCAAGGTGCGCTCGGGGTTCTTCGCTTCGGCGGCGGTGGTGCCCACCAGCTCGATGCCGACGAAGGCGAACACGGCGATCTGGAAGCCGGCGAAGAAGCCCATGACCCCATGCGGGAACATGCCGGCGTCGTTCCACAGGTTGGCCAGTTGCGCAGTGCGCCCGCTCGGCGAGGTGAAACCGGTGACCACCATGTACAGGCCGGTGGCGACCAGGCCGAGGATGGCGATGATCTTGATCAGGGCGAACCAGAACTCCATCTCGCCGAACAGCTTGACCGTGACCAGGTTCAGCGACAGCAGCACCGCCACGCAGGTCAGTGCCGGTATCCACTGGGGAAGCTCCGGAAACCAGAATTGCGTGTAGGCGGCGATGGCGACCACGTCGGCGATGCCGGTGACCACCCAGCAGAACCAGTAGGTCCAGCCGGTGAAGTAGCCGGCCCAGGGGCCGAGCAGGTCGGCGGAAAAGTCGATGAACGATTTGTAGTTCAGGTTCGACAGCAGCAGCTCACCCATGGCGCGCATGACGAAGAACAGCATGAAGCCGATGATCATGTAGACGAAGATGATCGACGGACCGGCCAGGCTGATGGTCTTGCCCGAGCCCATGAACAGGCCGGTGCCGATGGCGCCGCCGATGGCGATGAGCTGAATGTGGCGGTTGGTCAGGTTGCGTTGCAGATGCTGGTCATCTGTCGGGGAGGGAGAGGTTTGGGTCATAGGCTGCATTCCATTGAGAGGGTCAGTCTTCTTGTGCAAGCCGAGTAGGCTATCACGGGCGCCCCCACGTGGGGGCGCGTCAGATTGACCGAGTCTTTGGGGTACAGCTTCCCAGGTGCTCAGGTGCGCGACTGCAGGCCGCTGGCGGTCAGTGTCAGCGTCAGACTCTTGCCACGCTGCGCTTCATCGGTAGGCAGGTCGACCGTGTGGGTGGTGTGTTTGCCGGCCCAGTTCAGGTGCACGACGATGGACTGGCGCTTTTGCGTGAGGTCGGCCAACGTCAGCCGCAGGGTGCTCGCGTCGCTGTGCTCGGCGATGAACGCCAGCGGTCCGCTGAGCGTCAGTTGCACCTGTTCGAGCTGCACCAGCACCTCGGCATCGGTGAACAGGGTGCCCATCGCGCCTTGCAGGCCGTGCCCGGTGAGGACATGGGCCGCGTTGCCGAGGGTGCATTGGCCGCTGGGTGGGGCTGGCTGATCGGACCGGCTGATGCTGTAGCAGTAGTCGCCCAGACCGGATTTCTCGTGTTCGACCCACAGCGAGAACACCGTCCCACGCACGCGCTTGGCAGACCCGTTCCGGTTGATGTCGCTCCAGGCACCGGTGCGCGCACTGATGTCCACGGTGACGCGTTGGGTGACGTGCAGGAAACGGTAGACGAAGCCGTCGTGGATCACTTCGGCGATGTCCTCGCTGCTCAGACGCCCCTGGTCGAGTGTCTGTTGACGGCCATCGCGCAAGCGCACCTGCACCTTTGCGCGCAGCCAGCTCTGGTTGACGGTGGTGCACACCGGGTGCCGGGTCCTGTTCAGGTTTCCCGCGTTGCCCAGGCAATAGACCTGTTCGCCCACCGCCATCACCGACTTGCGCGCGTCGCTGATGTTACCGCGGGTCAGTTGCATCGAGGCCACGCCTGCAGCGCCGTTGCTGACCACGCCAGTGGCATCATGGCTGCCCCAGGCGCCATAGCCCCAGTCGATCAGCGGGAAGGCGAAGTTCGGCACCTGCTCCACGGTAGTGCCCGGCAATTTCTGCCAGTCCCACAGCGGCTGAATGTTCTTGTATTCCTCGCCGCTCGCCACCGCGAAGTAGCTGCCGCAGCCCAGGTAATACCCTTTGAGATTCTCGCCGTTGCCGCTCTCGGTACCCACGGTACGGGTCGACACCAGCTTGGCGAACAGCGCGAAGCCAGCAGCGAGGTGGCTCATGTAGTCGTTGGTCCAATAGGCGCGGTTGCCTTTGAAGGCGCTGCCATCGAAGGGCTGGCCCAGCGCGCGGGCTTTCATCGTGCGCAGCAACTCCGGATGCTGCGGTGCATCAGCCAGCAGCACGTCACACCACCGGGCCCATGAGCGATGACCTTCCATGCCACGACTGATCGCCCGACCGCACACATGGAAGTCGTAGAAACCGGACTGGGCGAACCAGCCCAGGCCCTGCACCATGAAGCGCTCGATGTTGCGCACGGACTCGCGCTCCAGCGAGAAGACGCCGGTCAGCAGCACCTTGAAGGCGAACAGCGTGTTGAGCAGGACGAAGCCGTAGGTGGCTGCGTACAGTTGCGAATAGAGCGCGCCCTCGGGCGCCGGGTTGTGCTGGCTGAACGAGTGGTCGACGCGTATGCCCTCGCCCTGCTCGGCGCCCGCAAGGCTGACCGGCAGGCACAACCGCGAAACGGTCTGCACCGCCTCGGCCACTTGGCTCAGGTAACTGTCGTCCTGCTTGATCTTCCAGCCAGCAATGGCCCAGTGCAATTGGATGTAGGCGAAGTCGGCCTGGTTGGCGCCTGTGTAGCCCAGGCCCGTGTTGGCGGCGGCCTGCAGATAGTCGACCACCCCGCCCAGGCGGCTGCGCTGGGGGCCATCGGCGAGCAGCACCAACCCGGCAGACGCCGCCCTGGCCAAGCCGATCTGACGATGCCACCAGTTGGTTGTCTGGTAGTTGCTGCTGGCATAGAACACCAGGGCATCGGCGGCGGCCTTCGTGCAGGCCGCGTCAGAGCAACTGGCCAACAGCCGAGTCCGCTCCAGATGCAGGTACAGTGGATCGACATCGGCTTGGCGGGCCGAGGTCGGATAACGGATGTCGGCGAAGCGTCCGTTCTGCAAGCCAGCCAGCCATTGGGCGGTTTCTGCTTCATCGGGCTGCAGACGCATGACCTCGCACAGGCGTTGGTAAACCTGCTCGGCGTCCTGCTGCCAGCTCGAGGAGACCTGCACGCTCAACTGGACGCGCAGGTCCGCGCCGCGTGGCAGCCACAGGCGGTTCAGGCTGCCAGGCGGCTGAGGCTCGATGCGTTGAGTGGTCGCGTTGCCCAGGCCGATGCGTACCAGGCTACCGCGCTCGTCCAACAAGCTGGCGAGTTTCGCGGGCCAGATCGCGGGATCGCTGCTGTTATTGTCGAGGGGCAGGTCGATGGTTTCGTGCACAGGGCCTTTGGGGCTGCTTACCACCACGCGTACGGACAGGCCGGGGGCGACCGGCAATTGAGTGTCCACCGCGCCGACGTCCACCCAGTTGCTCAGGCCCGGATGGGTCGAGAACGCCACGCCATTTGAATTGCGCGGTTTCCACAGTCGATTGCGGTAGCTGCTCCACGGGGTATCGAACCCACCAGAGGCGTTTTTTTCGCCCGCTCGCAGGGGAGTATTGGCTTTGTTGATGGCTTCGGCGAAATAGTGAGTCCAACTATGCTGATAGGATTCGTTCTCGTTGGGGACTTTGTAGGGAACGCGCGCCAGCATCTGCCCGGAGTTCGGGTCCAGCAGAAACGCCGTCAGGGTTTCGCCGATTTTCGCATGCCCTGCCGAGCTGAGGCTGGCGTCGCCGGCCTGGACCCAGTCATTGTGATCGCTCATCGTCCCCTCCTGCCTCGGTTATGGCGACACCCAGGTACGGCGTCGTGCTCGGTAGGAGCTTCGCAGCGGCCCCAGCACCCCGACAACTAGCAGATTTGTCAGGCGTGGCCGGCACTCAACGTGGCAGCGGTCTGCGGCGGCGTAACCACAGGCGGTCGGCCAAACCGACCACCAGCATCGACAACCCCACCAGCGGAAACAGCACGCCCAGCAGCGCCATCACCGCCACGGCGGCCTTCCAGCGTGGCAGGTCATGGCGCAGCGGTGGTGCGCCCAGGCTGCCGCTGGGTTTGCGTTTCCACCACATGACCAGCCCGCTGACCGCGCCCAACAGAATCATCAAACACACCAGCAGGATGATCGCCTGGTGCACCGGGCCGAACATCCGCCCCTCATGCAGCATCACCCCCAGCTCAGTGGCGCGCGCCGCCGTGCCGTAGTCCTGCCAGCGCACGTCGGCCAGCACCTGGCCGGTGTACTGGTCCACATGCAGGGTGGCGTCGTGGCGCGGGTCGTCGGCGAACACGGCGATGGTGAAGACGCCGTCGGCGGTGGTCGGCGCAGTGATGCTGTAGCCGGGCGTCACGCCACGCGCGTCGGCCAGGTCCTGGACTTGCTGCAAACCGATTTGCGGCGCCGCTGGAGCACTGTGGCCGGTGTGATGTCCCCTATGCTCGGCGTGCGCACCGGACACCGGCATCGGCGTATTTTCCAGGGCCCAGGGCACGGTTTGGCGGTGAGCGTCGTTGAGCGCACCGGCCTGTTGGTCCGAGGTGGGCACCGTAGTCCACATGGCCGCCGGAAAGCGGTTCCACAGCTCGGCGTATTGCTTGCCCCAGAAGCCGGTCCAGGTCATGCCGCTGAGCAGCATGAACAGCAGCAGTGCCGATCCCCAGAAGCCGACGACCGCATGCAGGTCGCGCCACAGCAGGCGCCCGCGCGCCGTCAGGCGTGGCCACAGCACGCCGGCGCCGCTGCGTCCTCGCGGCCACCACAAGTACAGCCCGGACACCACCAGCACGATGCCCCAACCCGCCGCCAGTTCCACCAGACGGTCGCCCAGGGTGCCGATCATCAGTTCGCCGTGCAGGGCGCGGGCGATGGCTTGCAGGTTGCGCTTGCCGTCCTGGACGCCCAGCACTTCGGCGCGGTAGGGGTCGACGAACACGTTCAGCTCACGGCCGCCGTCGTGCACCACGAACTGCGCACTGCGCTCGGCGTTCAGCGGCGGCAGGTACTGGCCGATGTGGCCCTGGGGATAGGCCTGCCGCACCTTGGCCAGCAGCGTGTCGGCGCTCTGGCGCTGCGCGCCGGCCTCGACCACCATCAGGTCGCGGTACATCCAGGGGTCGAGCTGCGGCTTGAACAGGTAGACGATCCCGGTGAGCGCCAGCAGGATCATGAACGGTGCGACGAACAGCCCGGCGTAGAAGTGCCAGCGCCAGGCCAGGTTGTAGAAGGAAGGCTGCGGTTGTTTCACGGTATCTCCCGTTCGCCCCAGCGGGCGCGGTGTTGGCCGCGTCCGCGGGGTCGATGTCGTTGTTGTTATGTCAGAAGCTGAAATCGACCTTGGTCCAGAAGGTTCTGCCCGGCTCGTTGACCGGCTGCGGATCGGCGGCCGGATAGCCGAACCCGGCGTTGCCGGCCAGGTTCAGGTGCTCGGCGTAGGTCTTGTCGAACAGGTTGTCGACACCGGCGCTGAGCTTGAGGTTACGGTTGACCTTGTAGGCTCCGTTAAGCGAGAACACGCCGAATCCGCCGCTCTTCTCGTAGTCCTTGCCGACCACGTTGCCCTGGTTCTGGGCGATGCGGTTCTGCGCCGCCACCAGCCGCCACAGCCCGCCGACGCTCCAGGTGTCGCGACTGTAGGTCAGGCCCAGGCGACTTTCCAGCGGTGGCATCTGCGGCAGCGCCTTGCCGTCGCTGCTGTTTTTGCCCCAGGCGTAGGCCAGGGTGGCGTCGGCCTTCCAGTTGTCGGTCAGCGCATAGGCCGCGCCCAGTTCGCCGCCCATGATGCGCGCATCGATGTTCTGCGCCTGGGTGCTGCTCATGCCCATCATGCCGGTGCGGTAGTCGAACAGGATGTAGTCGCGGATCTGCCCGACATAACCCGATGCCCAGGCCTCCAGGCGCTCATCCTTGTACTGGATGCCAACGTCGAGCTGGGTGGTCTTCTCCGGCTTGATGGCGTCGAAGGCGTTCACCGCGCCGTTGGGCCCCTGCTTGGGCGAGAACAGCTCCCAGTAGTCGGGGAAGCGCTGGGCGTGGCCCAGGCCGACGTAGGCGGTGGCCGGGATGGCCGCGAGGTCGTGCTCGTAGCGCACGAAGCCGCTGGGCAGGGTGTCGGCGCGGGTGTCGCCAACGGTGGCGCTGGTCTGGCGGAAATCGCGGGCCGAAGCACGGTCCAGGCGGGCGCCGGCGATCAGCCGGTCTTCGCCGGTGGCGTACCAGGTCAGCTCGCTGAACGCCCCGTAGTTGTGGAAGTCGGCGTCCTTGGTCCAGGGCTGGCCCTTGTGGGCGTCGACGCCCATGCCGCCGCGCTTGCGGTGCTCGTTGGTCTGCGCGTCGAGGCCGCTGATCAATTGCACGTCGGCCCAGCGCCAGGTGGCCTTGAGTCGCGCGCCGAGGGTGCGGCGGTCGACGTTGCTGACCATGGGCATGCCCATCATGCCGCGCCCGGACGGGGTGCGCAGGTTGTAGTTGTCCATCACGTGGTCGGCGTAGTTGTAGTAGACCTGCGCCTCGACCTTGTCCAGCACCTCGCCCAGGTTGGACTTCTCGAAACGCAGGCCCAGGCTTTCGCGCTTGAATTGCGAGCCGTCCATACCGCGGCCGGCATAGCGCGCCTCGCCATCGCCCTTGCCAGCCGTGAGTTCGAGCAGGGTATCGGCGTCCGGGGTCCAGCCCAGGGTGACGTCGCCATTCCACTTGTCCCAGCGCGACGGCACCGTGTCGCCGTGGCCATCGTGGTAGTCGTCGGCGCGCGACTGGTTGCCGACGAAGCGGGCGTAGCCCTGATCGTTGCCGGCGGCGGCGTCGAGCACCTTGTCGAAGCGCCCGTTGGAGCCGGTCAGCAGGCTGGCGTTGACGCGGCTGCCGAGGGTGCCGAACTTTTCGGGCTCGCGCTCGAAGAGGATGGTCCCGGCCGAGCCGCCAGGCCCCCAGATCACGCTCTGCGGGCCTTTGATCACGGTCAGGCGGTCGTAGGTTTCCGGGGAGATGTAGGAGGTCGGCGCGTCCATGCGGTTGGGGCAGGCGCCGAGCATCACGCCGCCGTTGGTGAGGATGTTCAGGCGCGAGCCGAACATGCCGCGCAGCACCGGGTCGCCGTTGGTGCCGCCGGAGCGGATGGCGGAGAAGCCGGGGATGGTCTTGAGGTAGTCGGCGCCGTCGCTGGCCGGCACCGGCTGGCGGGGATCCTTGGGGTTGGTGACCACGGTCAGCGGCGAGCTGGGGGCCACGGCAGTGATCACCGTCGGGCTCAGCTCGGGTGCGTCAGGGTGCGAGTGGTCGGCGGCGACGGCCAGCGCGAGAGGGCTGAGCAGCGAGCCGCAGAACAGGGCGAGGGTGCGCGGTAGCGCAGGGGTACGGGTGCAGCCGGACATAATGATTCCAGTCGATCAGTCGTGAAGACGCGCAAGGCCACCAGGCCTTGGGCATGAAGGGGGTTCAGACGACGATCGACAGGGGCGGCGCGCGGCTGCGCGCGCCGGGAAACACGGCATGCAGGGCATGGCCCTGGCGGGTGGGAATGGCGCCCAGGGTGGGCGGCGCCAGGCGGCCAGCACTGAGCGGGCTGAGGGTCTGGGGCAGGGCAGGGCAGTTGAACAGCAGGCTGCAATAGCCGCAGCGTTCCCAGTCGGCGTGCAACTGGCCGTCGTTGCAGTGGTCCTGCGCGGCCGGCTCGGCGTGCGCCATGGGCATGTCCATGGGCATGCTCATGTCCATCGCCATGCCGGCGTGGTGATCCATCGGCAGCGACTGGGAAACCAGCGGCCCGATGAAGATCATCCACATGGCGAACAGGCTCAGCCAGCCGCCACCGACGCGCCTGCGATCAGGGCGGGTGTTGCGGGCTGTGCGTGTGCGCGACAGGCTCATGGCCAGCGCCGATCAGCGGTCAGTGCGCGTGGGCGTGTCCGGCCTGTTCGGCGGGCGGCTGCTTCTGCACCACCACCTGGACGGTGACGTCGCCGGCCTTCTCGAAGTGCAGGGTCAGCGGGAAGCGCTTGCCGTCCTCGAGCAGGCTACGGTCCTTGGGCTGCATCAGCATGACGTGGTAGGCGCTGGGGGCGAACACCACGTCCTTGCCCGCGGGCACCTCGACGCCCTTGACCTGCTGCATCTTCATGGCGCCGGTGGTGGTTTGCACATGCTCGTGCAACTGGGTGTCGTCGCTGATCGGGCTGTCGGCGCCGAGCAGGCGATCGTCGCTGGCGCCGTTGTTGTGCACGACGAAGTAGGCGGCGACGTTAGGGGCGTTGGGCGGTAGTTGCAGCGACCAGGGATGGGCGATATGCAGTTCGCCCACGCTGTATTCGTGGGCGTTGGCGAAGGCGCCGGGCAGCAGCAGGGCGGCCAGGACGAGGGCATGCTTGAGCATTGAATGTTCTCCGGTCTGTCGAGGTTCAGGGACGGCGTCGTGAACTCAGACCAGGGGAGAGGCGCGCGGATTGAGCGCCGGCCACAGTTGGCGCGGCGTCGGCTGGTGCGCGGGCAGTGGCGGTGACTGGGCGAAGCTGCGCCCGGGCGGGCTGTGCAGATGCGGCGCGTGGCCGGTGAGGGCGAGCGCCGGAGCGCTGCCGGAACAGCACCAGCAGTGTTGCATGCCGGCGTGTTGGTCCTGCTGGCCGAGATCGATCTTGGCCAGGGACTGCACGTCGAACGTGGCCTTGCTCGCCCCGCTGGAGCAGAAGGCACCCCACAGCAACTGCTCGGCCGCACCCTTGGGTGCGGCCGAAGACAGCGGCATGGCCAGCAGGTTGAACAGCACTGCAAGGCAGGCTATCCAGGCAATGTGCCGACGTGGGGTCATGGAAAGATCCGGTCAGGAATCAGGTGGCTATTGTACGGCGCAGTATAGGGAAAAACGCCCCGGTGCGGTGATCTGCCGCAGAGGCGAGTCGCCTCGTCAAACCTTGCCGCGCCCCAGCAGCCCGCGCACGGTTTCCTGCAGGTCCGCCGGTAGCACCACGATCTTCGAATTGTCGCTGCCGGCCAGGTTATCCATGGCGTCGATGTAGCGCTCGCCCAGCAGGTACATGGCGGGGGTGGTTTCGTTACCCACCGCATCGCGCACCAGCGAGATCGCCCGCGCCGAGGCTTCGGCCAGGCTGATCTGTGCTTCGGCATCGAGGCGGGCGGCCTGCAGGCGTGCCTCGGCTTCGAGGATCGCCGCCTGTTTGGCACCTTCGGCGCGGGTCACGTCGGCCTTGCGCTCACGCTCGGCGGCGGCCTGGCGTTCCATGGCCTTCTGCATGTTCTCCGAGGGCTTGATGTCCTGGATCTCCACCGAGCGCACGGTCACGCCCCAGTCTTCGGTCTGCTCGGACATCGCCTCGCGCAGGCGTGCCTTGATCTGCTCGCGGCTGGACAGCGCTTCGTCCAGGTCCATGGCGCCGACGATGGCGCGCAGCGAGGTCATGGTCAGGCTGGTGACGGCGAAGGAGAAATTCTGCACGCCATAGGAGGCTTTCTGCGGGTCCACCACTTTGGCGAAGCACAGGGCATTGGCGACGATCACCGCGTTGTCGCGGGTGATGATTTCCTGCTGCTGCACGTCGAGGATGATGTCCTTGGTCGGCAGGCGATAGGCGACCACGTCCATGTACGGCACGAGGATGTTCAAGCCGGGCTTGAGGGTGCTGTGGTAGCGACCCAGACGCTCGACGATCCATTCCTCGCCCTGGGGGACGATGCGCACGCCCTTGAACACGGTGATCAACACGAACAGCGCGATGGCGCCGACGACGATGAGGCTGGTCATTGCTAGCTTCCTTTCAGTAGAGGTTCAGGGGCGGGTCACCCGCACGATGTTGCCTTCGATGGCGCTCAGGCGCACACGCTCGCCAGCGGCGATGTCGCTGTCGGCGATGCAGGTCCATTCCTCGTTGCCCAGCACGGGCTTCTGAAAACGCACACGGCCTTTCTGGAACTGCGACACGCTGGCGGTGAGCAGGCCGACTTCGCCGATCACGCTGTCGGCGGTCCAGCGCAGGTCAGGCTTCTTGTTGCGAAACACCTTGAACCACAGCAGCGTGGTGACGGAGGACAACGCCACCCACAGCAGCACTTGCATGTCCAGTTGCAGGGCCGGCGCGACCAGGGCGGTCAACGCCACCAGCACGGCGCCGATGCCGAACCAGAGAATGAAGAAGGTCGGCAGCACCAGTTCCAGCAGGATCAGCGCGATGCCGAAGACGAGCCAGATCCACCATTGCATTTCCATATGGGCAGGGCCTTGCGGTGAGGGAGGCTGAAGTTTACGGCAGGGGGCCGCGACTGTCTTGTGCCTGAGCTTTGGCAGTGGTGAGGGCGGCGGTGAGCTGGCGTGTTGGGGTCGCCGTTTGGCGTCCTGCAGGTGTGCAGCGCTCGGGATCATGGGGCCGCTGTGCGGCCCAATCGCGACACAAGGCCGCTCCCACGAGGGCGTGCAGACTCCAATGAAGTTGAGCAAGACCACGGGTCGGTGGTAGGTGAAAGACAGTTGGCTCCTACCGAGATTGCGCTCGCTTTATTTCCGGGGCACGGCATGCGAAACCGGGTAATCATGCGTTTGTTGTTCATCTACAGCGCATGACTTCTAGAATCCTGCGCGTCTTTTTGTGGTAGCGGCCTTGTGTCGCGATTGGACCGCAAAGCGGTCCCGGCAATGGCAGCGGCGAAGCTGAAAACCTGGGACCGCTACGCGGTCCAATCGCGACGCAAGGCCGCTCCCACGAGGGCGTGCAGACTCCAATGAAGTTGAGCAAAACCACGGGTCGGTGGTAGGTGAAAGACAGTTGGCTCCCACCGAGATTGCGCTCGCTTTATTTCCTCGGCGCGGCATGCGGAACCGGGTAATCATGCGTTTGTTACTCATCTGCAGCGCATGATTTCCAGAATCCAGCGCGTCTTTTTGTGGGAGCGGCCTTGTGTCGCGATTGGACCGCACAGCGGTCCCGGCAATGGCAGCGGCGAAGCTGAAAACCTGGGACCGCTACGCGGCCCAATCGCGACGCAAGGCCGCTCCCACGAGGGCGTGCAGACTCTAATGAAGTTGAGCAAGACCACGGGTCGGTGGTAGGTGAAAGACAGTTGGCTCCCACCGAGATTGCGCTCGCTTTATATCCTCGGCGCGGCATGCGGAACCGGGTAATCATGCGTTTGTTACTCATCTGCAGCGCATGATTTCCAGAATCCAGCGCGTCTTTTTGTGGGAGCGGCCTTGTGTCGCGATTGGACCGCAGAGCGGTCCCGGCAATGGCAGCGGCGAAGCTGAAAACCTGGGACCGCTACGCGGTCCAATCGCGACGCAAGGGATCGTGTCCCAGGAAGTGGTGTAACTCATCATGGCGCTGGCCACTGAGTTTGCCGTTTAGTTGATTACGGCCGACAGCTTGGCCTGTGGATTATCACTGACGGATTCAAAGGCCTCCAACTGCATACATCGCCGTTGCAGGCACCATTCGTCGTTCTGCTCCAGCAGCATCGCCCCTACCAGCCTTGTGATCGCAGGATCGTTGGGGAAGATGCCCACGACGTCGGTGCGGCGCTTGATCTCTGCGTTGAGCCGCTCCAGTGGATTGGTGCTGTGCAGTTGCTGTCGATGCGCTTTGGGAAACGCCATGTGCGCCAGCACCTCGTCCTCGCACCCGTCCATGAGTGTTGCGATCTTGGGGTACTTCTCGCGCAGTTGGTCTGCAACCAAGCGCCACTGTTGGTGGCATTCAGCGCGGCTATCCTGGGCGAAAACCGTGCGCAGAAGCGCCGCTACCATGGTGCGCTGGCCCTTGCCGACATGGGCCATGGCGTTGCGCATGAAGTGTACGCGGCAGCGCTGCCAGGTCGCGTTGAAGACCTTGGAAACCGCAGCCTTCAAACCTTCGTGGGCATCGGAGATGACCAACTTCACGCCACGCAGGCCGCGCCGCATCAGGCTTCGCAGGAAGTCCGTCCAGAACGGCTCGGCCTCCGACGGCCCAACCCGCATGCCCAGGACTTCGCGGCCACCATCCGTGTTCACGGCCACGGCAATTATTACGGCGACCGAGACGATGCGCCCGGCCTCCCGCACCTTGACGTACGTGGCGTCGATCCACAGGTAAGGCCAGTCGCCTTCCAAAGGGCGATCAAGGAAGGCGTGGACGCGTTCATCGATCTCGCCAGCCAGCCGTGACACCTGGCTCTTGGAAATGCCGGTCATGCCCATGGCCTTGACCTGCTCGTCCACCGAACGCGTTGAAACGCCTTGGATATAGGCTTCCTGGATCACCGCCGCCATGGCCTTCTCGGCAGTACGACGAGGCTCAAGAAAGCCGGGGAAATAGCTGCCCTGACGCAGTTTCGGGATCTTGAGATCGACATCGCCAGCGCGGGTTTGCCAGAGGCGATCCCGGTAGCCGTTGCAGCTGTTTATCCGGTCAGGGCTTTTAACGTCGAAGCCGGCGCCGCACAGACTTTCGACATCGAATTCCATCATGCGCTGGGCAACGAACTGGATCATTTGCTTGAGCAGATCAGCGTCTGCCCCTTTCTCAACCAACTCGGTCAGTGCGATAGTGGGCTTGGTCATCGTGGTTTCCCTGGTGAGTGTTAGGTCTTCGCAAACTCAACGTTAGCCAAGAACCACGATGACCACCCTCTTTCGCCCACAGGGCGCCTTCGGCTGGTTCAGTTACACCACTTCTCGGGACACGATCGCATAGTCATCGGACGCCTTCTGATAATCGCTTTGCCGCAGACTGACCTCCCCCTCAAGCTCCCTCACTCGCAGAAACTGCCCCTTCGCTGTTCTCACGGAGGTTCCTAGCGCCGCTTTAGCACTTTCGAGTGCCAGCAGTTGGTCTACATCACTCAACTCCACTAACCCCTGCCCCTGGCCAACCTTGTCGGTATCGTCGACCTTAATGGCCGTCACGGTACCGCCAATCTGTGCAGTGACCTGGACTAGGTTGCCGCCTACATAGGCATCCTCCGTGACCTCTGCATCCAATCCTGCTTGATAGATTGCTCCCGCTATGCAGGCCACCGCGAACAATGCGATCGCTGCTTGCACACGCCTCGCGTTCTTACGTGGATTGGGGATTTGATCATTAACAGTGCTCATGAAATGTACCTGCAAAAAAGACACGCGCACGCGGACACCACTTGATCCAAGAGGTGTTCGCTAAAAGTGTTCAGGGTTTACAAGGCAAAGCCATCGAGCAGACGCGCTCGACATACCGATGCCAGGTTGCCTTACCAATGCTGTGCATTGAGGCAGCAGAAAAAGCGCGTGAAATGATCACGCGCCTGGGAGAGCAGCAGGACGCCACTCCCCCAGATCGGGCTTAGTAAGGCGTAAACGTGAGGGAAGCTTTTTCGCCGGAGCTGCGCACTTCTACGATGTGATCGAGCGCCTCAATATTCTTGGTGGGATCGCCGTCAACCACGACAAGGTCTGCACGCTTGCCAGCTTCGATACGACCACGGTCAGTCAACTTCATCATGTCTGCAGCCTTACCTGTAGCGAGCGTCAGAGCTTGTGCAGGCGTCATACCGGCATGAACCAAAAGCTCGAGTTCACGATGCTCGGCATAGCCAGGAATACGTAGTGGCATAGCGCCAGAGTCGGTACCGAAGCCCACCGCCAAGTTTTCATCCACGAGTCGTTTGGTATTTCGCAGATTGTTCTCGAGCCCCTGATGCCAAAGCTTGAGCCCGGGGTTCGCCAACTGCGTCTCCCGCCACTTCGGATCTTCGAATTGAGCCAGCAGCTTTGGATTCAGAGCCTTTCGAACGCTTGGATCCTTCAGCAGCTCTGGCTGCTCTGCAAATCGGAACGAAGCCTCGTCTACGCCCAGAGTAGGAATGTACCAAGTGCCGTGAGTACGCATCAGGCTCACGAACTCGTCATCGATCAACGTATCGCGAACGCCATGGCCAAGCACGTCTGCACCGGCCTTGATCAGATCCTTGGCATCCTGGAGATAGTAAATGTGCGCAACGACCCGGAGCCCTTGCTTATGCGCCTCATCAATTGCCGCGGTATAGATGGCAGGCTCCATCTTGACCAAATGCGCCCCTTGGAAGTCATCCAGCCAAAGCTTGATTAGGTCGGTACCGCGTGCAGCCGCAGCTCTGACTGCTGCACGAGCTTCATCCGGGGTTGCAGGCCTATCCAACTGATCAGCACCCACTTTTGCTGGAGGAGCGCCTAGCGGTACACCAATGCCCTTGTCGGCGCCGAAGATATCTGCGCCCTTCATTGAGTGACTGCGGAGCTTTTCTCGAATGGGGTAGAACTCAGGCCCGTTAACCCCCATGGATACCACCGTAGTGACACCAAACCCTTCATACTGAAGCAACTGTCGAGCGATAGTCGCCTCATTGAAAGGTGACCCAGAAATAGTGGCGTCGTACTGCCCCAGGTGAGTGTGATCGGAGATCAATCCTGGGATGATGGTTTTACCCTTGTACTGGGTAACGATGGCACCAGCAGGGATGGTGACGTCTGCCGCAGCACCCGCAGCCTTGATTATCCCGTCTTGAATGACAACCCGGGAATTATCAATCACTGGCTTGCCGCTGCCATCAAACAGCTGAGCCCCGTCTAAAACCGTCACGTTGGCTGCAAAGGAAGCAGTGGACAGCGACATGATCGCCAAAAGGCATGCTGAAGCTAGGGAAGAGCGTTTCATGCATTCATCTCTCTGAATGTGCAAAGCACGGTTGAGATGAATTTTCCGTCAGTCGCCCTTTTTAACACCGACAGATGCGCTCATTCACAGTGTCAATCCGATCAAGTCTCGGATTCTGTATGTGAAAATGTTACGCCGCCTCACGAGCGAAGCGGCGCAAGCGCTTACTGCGCTGGGAACAAGGGCATCTACTGATCGCCTAGGGCTTTCGAGGCCTGCAATTCAGTCATCAGTACGGCAGAAGTCTGCTGAATGTGTAAGCCGATGAGCGCAACAGCCGTATCGGCGTCACGAGCCAATGCAGCGTCTAGTAACCCCTTGTGCTCGCCTGACAGGTCACGATCACCCGCCGTGATGGCGACGGAGAGGGCTCTGTAGCGGGAGTTCTGCTCGAACATCATTTTGCGCAACCTGGACAGCCAGGAGTTGGGACATGCGCTGACCAGCGTCTCGTGGAACGCAGAGTGCGCCCCATTCCACTGCACGGACTCATATTTATCGCCTGACTCTGGGCCAGGCGCTCTAGACAAACTGTGGTAGGCCGAAACCAATCGGGCTTCCCAGCTGACGTCGCCGTTCTCGATCGACTGGCGAAGGCACATCCCCTCGATTTCGATTCTTGCGAGCGTGAGATCCCGCAAGTCAGCCAACGATATTGGCGCAATCCGAAAGCCCTTCTGAGGCTCCAAGACGACCAAATCTTCCGAAGTGAGCCGAGAAAGCGCCTCACGGACGGCTCCTCCACTCGCCTCATACAACTCAGCGAGCTCTTTCACATTCACGCGACTACCAGGCGCCAATGCGCAGGACAGCACGTCTCTACGCAGGCGCTCGTAGGTCGCCTGGGTAAGGCTTTTGGCAGGGTTATCTACCGACATGGCGAACCTTCCTTACGTATCCGCATAATCTTCTTTATTGCACAAAATATATTTTCGGGAATAAACTGGATTTTCTCAAGTCTGCCTGAGGTCTACCGCTGTGGAGCTGATCGAAGTCGCTCAATCCCATGATTATCTCTGGAATGGCGCCGTTTGTGCGCCTAATGGTCGTTTATTTGCGAGCATGCCGGGCTGGACTGGCCCCACTCCAGGCGTTGTCGAGATCGCAAAGGACGGTTCGTGGAAACCGTACCCTAACAATCACTGGAACCAATGGCAGAACGGGGTCAATGACCCTACCCAGGCCTTCGTAGATATCAACAGCGTTTTCGCAGACGACAGGGGCAGCCTGTGGGTGCTGGACGCCGCGGCCCCGAATTTCGCGAAAGCTATCCCAGGCGCGGTGAAACTCATCGAGATTGATCTCTCGACGAACGAGGTTGTAAGGGTCATCCGCTTCGCTCCGGAGGTTGCGCACCCAGGCACTCGTTTGGCGCACATCCGTTTCGCCGGGCATTACGCAATCATGGCAGAGTCGAAGGAAGGCTCTTTCTACGTCATCGACCTCCGTGACAACTCCTATCGTCGCGTCCTCGTTGGCCACCCACTGATGCGGTGCCTCCCAGATGATGTCCCGACCATGGAGGGACGCCTGATCCGATTGCTCGACGGTCGGCCGATGTACATACACAACGACTTGCTTGAGTTCGGTGAAGACAAGTCGAAGCTCTTCTTCATGTGCTTGTTCGGCTCGAGAATTTTCGAGGTCGACGTCAATGTGCTGACCAACCCAGCGCTCACAGATGACGAAATCGCTGAGAAGGTGACTGTGGCTCACGTTGTCGGCCCTTGGGTAGCTGGCCTCTGCCGTGACAAGCACGGAAATATTTATATGTCCGATGCGGAGAAGAACGGCATGACCGTCCTACGACCAAACGGCGAATTCCAACAGCTCGTGACTGATGATCAGATCGTTTGGCCTATTGCACCTTCTGTTGGCCCGGATGGTTATCTCTACTTCCCGAGCACCCAACTCAACCGAATCCCGATGTTCTCTGGCGGCCCGAACCTGGTTCAGAAGCCCTGGAAGATCTTCAAGATCAAAGTTTCCTGATAGCTCCCCCCACAAATAGAGGCGTAACCAATGAAGCTCTGCCGCTTTGGCCAACCGGGCCAAGAACGTCCTGGCCTGATCGATGCCGAAGGAAAAATTCGCGATCTGTCCGCTCACGTCACCGACATCACCCCTACTGAACTGTCTCCGGAGAAACTGGCGCAGCTCTCAGATATCGATGTCTCGACCCTGCCTGTAGTTGACGCTGGCGTGCGATACGGCACTCCTGTCTCTGGCGTCCGTAAGTTCATCGCCATCGGCCTGAATTACCGCGATCACGCTGAGGAAGCGGGCATGGCCATTCCGACCGAGCCAGTTGTCTTCACCAAGGCTATTACCTGCATCAGTGGCCCGAATGACGACATCGTACAGCCCCCTCACTCCACCAAGCTGGATTGGGAGCTCGAGCTTGGCGTGATTATCGGAACTGAAGCGCGCTTCGTATCTGAGGAAGACGCCCTGAACTATGTCGCTGGGTACGCCGTCATCAACGACGTGTCTGAGCGTGCTTTCCAACTGCAGTCGTCTCAATGGGATAAGGGCAAGGGCTGCGATACCTTCGGCCCGATCGGCCCTTGGCTGGTTACCCGTGACGAAGTACCAGATCCGCAGAATCTGAACATGTGGCTTGATGTGAACGGTGAGCGCCGTCAGGCCGGCAACTCCAAGACCATGATTTTCACCGTTGCTGAAATCGTATCTTACCTGAGCCGTTACATCACCCTGCAACCGGGTGATGTAATTTGCACCGGCACCCCTCCAGGCGTAGGCATGGGCATCAAACCTGACCCTGTTTACCTCAACACCGGCGACACCATTCGCCTGTGGATCGAAGGGCTGGGCGAGCAACAACAGCGCGTTGTTTCCGCCTCTTAAGACATCCCCGTCTGCTGGCGCCTGCAGTGGCGTCGGCACTCGGTTTTCTTGGCAATGGAGTGCGCGCCAATGAAGCGTTCAACCGTAGGCCGTGGGAATGTGGGTGCGAGCGCCCGGGTGATTCAGGGCCGCAAGCTACTCACCCATCGTGTGCACATCGAAGAATCCACACTGGTGGCTGTGTGGAAGGGCCAGAAATGCCTCCGTTGGGCTGGCCAGGAATTGGTCGTACGCCCTGGGGAGATCGTAGCCTTAGCGTCAGAACAGACGTTCGATGTGATCAACACACCATGCCCCAGAACTGGCATCTACGAAGCAGAGGTTCTGATCTGCGCCGACGCTGTGGTTAAGTCTTTTTTGGAGCGGCGACCCAACGGTCGAAGAATTAATGACGTTCAGCTGATCCAAGGAAGCTGCAACGGCTTGCTTGCATCCTTCCGCCATGCCTACGCTGGATTTTGTGAGAAGGAGGACATCCCTGAGTCGATAGTTCGAAGTCGCCTCGAGGAAATGCTGGTCTGGCTTGATCACCACGGGGGGTATTTCGGTACCAGCTCGACTAATCAGATTACGTTGAGGGTTCGCCAGCTAATCAGCAGTGATCCTGGTGAAACGTGGACGGCAACGATGGTGGCGCAGCATCTCGCAATGAGCGAGGCCACGCTCAGGCGTAGGCTCGTTGTGGAGGACACGCACTTTCAGCAGCTTCTATTAGATGTCCGAATGTCCAGGGCGCTAACACTGCTTCAGGTCACCGACCTACCAGTAGCAAATATCGCCTGTGAGGTTGGATACAGCTGCAGCTCTCGGTTCTCTTCCAGATTCAGACAGCGTTTCGGTCATAGCCCATCGGACGTGCGTTTGTCGGAGGCCTTTGAGCCTGTAGTGTGAGGGCACGAAGGCAACTACCACCCTCGCGCCCGCTTCCGTTAGCGGCCCTGCTTGATCGTTAGCTTGGCTTCACCTAGCGAATTGGCCTTCGTGAAGAAACCAACGAATGCAGGTGTCGCTTCTGCAGTCACCATAGGTAGAGCATCAACCTTCACAGCCGTGAGGGTAATCTCGAAATCATGCGTAGAACCCTCTGGCGGGCAAGGGCCACCGTACCCAGGGACACCGAAGTCTGTGCGTGGCTGAAGTGCCCCGGCAGGCAGATTCTTGCCTTGCGCGTCGATGCCGCCTGGCAGGCCTTTAGCGGTGGCAGGAATGTTCGCCACAACCCAATGCATCCAACCCACACCAGTAGGCGCGTTGCGATCATAAATAGTCAGGACGAAGCTCTTGGTGCCCGCCGGCACGCCACTCCAGGTGAAGGATGGGGAGATATTTCCACCTTTGCACCCAAAGCCATAAGGCTCGCTCAGTAGATTGGCATTGCCAAATTTCCCACCTTCCAATTCAGGACTGTGGAGCGTGAAAGTTTCGGCGAAGGTAGCGCCAGACGCACCTGCCAATGCCGAAGCCAGCACGAGACCGGCGATTTTCTTATTCATGATTCAACCCCAAAGAACGTTTGAGACTCGATCCTACGATTGTCCCCAGGTGACAACTGCAACGGGTCAATCAATTTTCGTGCTTAAACGCGCATCATCTCTGCGCGGGGCGTTCGCAACGCTCCAGCATGCAGGGATGCTCAAAAAACTGACAGTTCCAATCATACCGAGGCATCCGGCTAGGTTTGGATGGTACCGATGGTTAGAGTTCTTCCATTCAGAAGCCTGGTCGTAATCAGGGATTCAAAACCTAAAAACCCCATGGAGAGACACATGAAGCAGCACCCTCTCGGTAAAACAGCGCTGAGCATTTCGCCCATCGTGTTCGGTGGCAATGTCTTTGGTTGGACGATTGACGAAAAGCGTAGCTTTGAGCTTCTGGACGCCTTCGTCGATCACGGTTTCGACACCATAGATACTGCCGATGTCTACTCAGTCTGGGCACCAGGCAACAAAGGTGGAGAATCTGAAGCCATCATTGGTCGCTGGCTCAAATCGAGACCGGGTGTCCGTGACAAGGTGAAAATTTTCACCAAGGGGGGTGCTGATGTGGGAGATCCTCTTCGTAAAGGCCTGTCCAAGAAATGGATCACCCAAGCCTTTGACGAGTCGCTACGCCGACTGGGCAGCGAGTATATCGACGTCTATTTCTCGCATTTTCCTGATGACGAGACACCTCACGAAGAAACTCTGGCGGTGTACCAAGGGCTGATCGATAGTGGAAAGGCTCGCATCCTGGGCGCGTCGAATTTCTCAGCACAGCAGCTCCGAGAGGCCAACACAGCCGCCGCGAGGAATGGCCTGCAGCCTTACCAAGTCATCCAACCTGAGTACAACCTATACGACCGCGAAAGCTTCGAGACTGAGCTCAAGCCTGTTTGCGATGAACTAGGCCTGGGCGTAGTCACGTACTACAGCCTCGCCTCGGGCTTCCTCACCGGAAAATACCGAGACAAGGAATCCATTGAGGGAACTGCTCGCTACGACGATCTGGCTAGGTATATGGATGCTCGAGGACGAAAGATCCTAGATGCTTTGCAAGTCGTAGCCCATCGTCACGATGCCAAAATGGCGGAGGTGGCCCTCGCGTGGCTGATTGCTCAACCAGGCATAAGTGCACCGATCGCCAGTGCGACCTCCCTGTCTCAGCTCGAGAGCTTCAAGGCAGCTACCGAGATCAAGCTGTCGCCTGACGACCTCTCGAAACTGGCAGACGCCAGCGAATGAATTGAGTCCCATGCGATGCCATAGGCATGGGCTCCAATCGCTTACCAAGCATAAGCCTGGTTATGAAAAAGTGCCCTTCCCCCTGATCGTGTCCCACGAGGGCGTGCAGACTCCAATGAAGTTGAGCAAAACCACGGGTCGGTGGTAGGTGAAAGACCCCCCAGTCCAACCAGATCATGGTTGTCATACGAAGCAACACTGCAATCCAACCGCTCAGGCGCACCGCGTCTATCGTCGAACACACCTTCCACAGGAGCGCGACATGGACCGTCCCAGTTCCCATCGGCTACGACGAGGCCGCTTTTCCGAGCCAGGGCGGTTCTATCTGCTGACTACCACCACCCGCAATCGGCTTGCTCTTTTCGACGCCTTCCCGCTCGCCCGGACGGTCATTTCTCAATTGAGACATTCTGGCCAAGAGCAGGCCTGCCGCTCGCTGGCCTGGGTACTGATGCCTGACCACCTGCATTGGTTGATCGAATTGGGCAATGTGAAACTCGACACACTCATGTGCCGCTTCAAGTCCCGCAGCAGTTGCGCACTGTATCGGGCAGGGGCCCCACGTAGGCCCATCTGGCAGCCAGGCTTCCATGATCGAGCGCTGCGTCGTGAAGACTACCTCAGGGCTGTCGCTCGCTACATCGTTGCCAACCCGCTCCGAGCAGGGCTGGTCAGGCAAGCGGGTGATTATCCGCATTGGGATTGCGTGTGGTTGTGAGCCCGGCAGTACTCACCTGCCCAGGTTTCACAACCCCAACGCCTCACTCAGCGCCGCCACCGACTCGAACAGTCGATCCACTGTCGGCAGCGGCGGGCGCTTGAGCACCAAGACCGGCACCCCGCGCTCGCGGGCCACTTGCAGTTTCGGTTCGGTGGCGGCGCTGCCGCTGTTCTTGCTGACCAGCACGTCGATCTGCCGTCGTGCGAACAGCGCCCGCTCGTCTTCCAGCTGAAACGGCCCGCGTGCGCCGATCACTTCGCAGCGCGCGTTGCCCGGACAGGCTTCCAGGGCGCGCAGGGTCCAGAACTGCTGCGGCGGGATGGCCTGCAAATGTTGCAGCGGCTCGCGCCCGAGGGTGAACAGGGGTCGCTGAAACGGCGCCAGGGCGTCGATCAGTTCCGTCCAGTCGGCCACCTCACGCCAGTCGTCTCCCGGCTGGGCCTGCCACGCCGGTCGGCGCAGCGCCCAGCAGGTCACCCCGGCCGCTTGCGCGGCGCGTGCGGCGTTGGCGCTGATCTGCGCGGCATAAGGGTGGGTGGCGTCGATCAGCAGGCTGATGCGTTCGGCTTTCAGGTACGCCGCCAGCCCTTCGGCGCCGCCATAGCCGCCCACGCGCACCTGGCAAGTCAGGTCGTCGGGCACACGACCGATGCCGGCCAGGCTGTAGACGTGCAGCGGGCCCAGGCGCCGGGCGATGGCCAGGGCCTCGGTGATGCCGCCGAGCAAAAGAATGCGCCCGCTCATTGCACACCCGCCGTGCCGACCACACCGCCCTGGCGGTCGATGGCGAACACCTCCACCTGCACCTGCGTCGGCACCACGCTGCGGGCGAAGGCCAGGGCGTGGGCGCAGACCGCATCGCCCAGGGCGACACCCGCCGCATGGGCCAGCGCCAGCGCCTGCTGGCTGGTGTTGGCGGCGACGATGGCGTCTTGCAGCGCGGCGGGCGCGCCGATGTCCGCTGCCCAACCGGCCAACTGCGGCAGGTCGATGCTCGAGTGGCGGCTGTGCAGGTCCATGTGCCCGGCGGCGAGCTTGCTGATCTTGCCGAAGCCGCCGCACAGGGTCAGGCGTGCCACCGGGACCTTGCGCACATGCTTGAGCACCGCGCCGACGAAGTCGCCCATCTCGATCAAGGCCATTTCCGGCAGGCCGTAGATCCGCCGCATGGTGTCCTCGCTGGCGTTGCCCGTGCATGCGGCGATGTGCGTGCAGCCATTGCTGTGGGCGACATCGATGCCCTGGTGGATCGAGGCGATGTAGGCCGCGCAGGAAAACGGCCGGACGATGCCGCTGGTGCCCAGAATCGACAGCCCGCCCAGGATGCCCAGGCGCGGGTTCATGGTCTTGAGCGCCAGCGCCGCGCCGTCCTGCACGTTGACCGTGACCTCGAACCCACCGGCATAGGCGCAGGCCTCGGCCAACTGCTGCAGGTGTTCGCCGATCATCCGCCGCGGCACCGGGTTGATCGCCGGCTCGCCCACCGCCAGCACCAGGCCGGGGCGGGTGACGGTGCCCACGCCCTCGCCGGCGACGAAGCGCACGCCGGGCTGTTCGATCAGCCGCACCTGGCTGTAGAGCAGGGCGCCATGGGTCACGTCCGGGTCGTCGCCGGCATCTTTCAGGGTGCCGGCTTCGGCGCGCTCGGCATCGCGCCGGCAGAATTCCAGGCGCATCTGCACCTGCTTGCCCTTGGGCAAGGTGATCTGTACCGCATCGCTGGTCTGGCCGGTCAGCAACAGGCGCGCCGCCGCCAAGCTGGTGGCCGTGGCGCAGCTACCGGTGGTCAGGCCGCTGCGCAGCGGCGCCGGTTGTTCGCGGGTTTCTTCACGCATCGACGGGCTTGACCACCTCAAGCAGGGTAATCGGCAGGGCTTGGCGCCAGGTGTCGAAGCTGCCCAGGGCCTGGGCCTGGGCCACATGCAGGCGGGTCAACTCGCCGCCGTGCGCTTCGCGGAACTGCGCCAGGGCCAGCTCGCTCTGCAAGGTCACGGCATTGGCCACCAGCCGCCCGCCGGGGCGCAGGCGCTCCCAGCACACCGGCAGTACGCCCTCGCCCGTGACACCGCCGCCAATGAAGATGGCGTCGGGGCGCTCCAGCTCGGTCAGGGCCTGTGGCGCCTTGCCACGAATCAGTTGCAGACCCGGCACGCCGAGCTGGTCGCGGTTGAATTCGATGAAGCCCTGTCGGCCTTCGTCGGCCTCGATGGCCAAGGCGCGGCAACTGGGGTGGGCGCGCATCCATTCGATGCCGATCGAGCCACAGCCGGCACCGACATCCCACAACAGCTCGCCCGGCTGCGGCGCCAGACGCGCCAGGGTGATGGCACGCACGTCGCGCTTGGTCAACTGACCGTCGTGGCGAAAGGCGCTGTCGGGCAGACCGCTGACCGGTGACAAGCGCGGCGTGTCGGGCGCGGCCTGGCAGTCGATGGCGACCAGGTTGAGCGCGGCGCTGCTGCCTGCTGGCCACGCGTCGGCGGTGCCGCTCAGGCAGCGTTCGGCCGCCCCGCCCAAGTGCTCGAACACCTGCAGGCGACTGGGGCCGAAACCGCGTTCGCAGAGCAACCGGGCGATGGCGGTCGGGCTGTCGCCGTCATTGCTCAGCACCAGCAGGCGCATGCCGCTGTAGAGGTGGGCATTGAGCGCCGCCAGTGGCCGCGCCACCCCCGAGACCACCTGCACCTCCTGCAAAGGCCAGCCCAGGCGCGCGGCGGCCAGGGCGCAGGAGGAGGGCATCGACAGCACCTGCATCTGCTCGGCCGGCACCTGGCGCGCCAGGCTCGCGCCGACGCCGTAGAACATCGGGTCGCCGCTGGCCAGCACGCACACCGGCTCGCCGCGCCGGGCCAGCACCGGCGCCAGGGAGAACGGGCTGGGCCAGGGCTGGCGCTGGCCGACCACGCAGCGCGGCAGCAACGCCAACTGGCGCGGGCTGCCGAAGATCGTCGGTGCGCCCAGCAGTGCGCGCCGGGCCTGTTTGCCCAGGCCGCTGAAACCGTCTTCGCCGATGCCTACTACTGTCAGCCAGGGGGCCATGTGATGCTTCCGTTGGGTTGAGGGGCACGATCAGCGCCAGCGCGATTTCCACGACCGGCTCGACCACCGGCTTTTCATGCCGCCGGACAAAGCAGGCATAATACCGCGCCTTCCCTCCACAAGCGCGCCTTGACGATTGCCGGACACCCTCTTGAAGCCAAGCCCACCCCCCCGCGCAGCACCACGTCCCTCGGCCTGTCCGGGGTTGTGGCGCATCGTCGCCGCACGCGACGGCGGTATCTGCCGGATCAAGTTGCCCGGCGGGCGTTTGGTAGCCGCCCAGGCCGAGGCCGTGGCCGACGCCGCCGAGCGCTACGCCTCGGGCGTGATCGAGGCGACCAACCGCGCCAACCTGCAAATCCGCGGCATCGGCGCGCAGCACCCGGCGCTGATCGAGCACCTGTTGGCTGCCGGGCTGGGGCCGCGCGAGGCTGCTGGCGACGATGTCCGCAACCTGATGCTCAGCCCGCTGGCCGGCCTCGATCCGGCCAGCGTCGTGGATGTTCGTCCGCTGGCCGCGCAGCTCTTGCAGCTGCTGGAAACCACCCCGCGCCTGCATGCGCTGTCGGCCAAGTTCGCCGTGCAGTTGGACGGCGGCGAGGACCTGGCGATGCTCGCTCACCCTCATGATCTGTGGCTGTCGGCCCTCACCCTCGACGGCGAGCCCTGGCTGGCCTTCGGCCTGGCCGGCTGTCCGGGCGAGGATCCGCCGCTGGGGCCGTGCCGTTCGACCAGGGGCTGGCGCTGGTGCAGGCCGTACTGGAACGCTTTCTCGACCTGGCCAGCCCTGAGCAGACGCGCATGCGCCAACTGCTGCAGACCTGTCCGGTGCAGACCTTCGTCGCCGGTCTGGGCCTGCCGATTCGTCACGATGCCGCCGTACTCGAATGGCGCCGTCCGGCGAGTCAGGCGCACTGGCTCGGCGCGCTGGCCCAGCGTCACGGCGTGGCCCTGGGCGTCGCGCCGCCGCTGGGACGCCTGACTCCAGACATGCTGCGCGGCGCGGCGCACGTCGCCCGTCTGGTCGGAGACGGCAGCCTGCACGTGACACCCTGGCAAAGCCTGGTACTGCCGAACCTCGACCCCACGCAGCTCATCCATGCCCAGGCGGCGCTGGCCGAGCTGGGCCTGATCGACGCGGCGCAGCAGCCGCTGGCCCGCCTCGCGGCCTGTACCGGCTCCAGCGGTTGTGCCCGCGGCCTGGCCGACACCAAGGCCGATGCCCGGCTGCTCGCCGGCCGGCTGCACCACGGCGCCCCGGCCAGCGTGCACCTGACCGGCTGTCCGCGCTCCTGCGCCATGGCCCACGTGGCCCCGGCGACCTTGCTGGCCCGCGCGCCCGGACGCTACGACCTCTATCTGCGCGACGCGCGCCTGCCCGGCTTCGGCCGCTTGCGCGCTTGCGACATTACCCCAGAAGAAGCAGGCGCCATGCTCGACCTGCCGACGGAGCACCTTGATGATTGACTACATCCGCGATGGTCAGGAGATCTATCGCAATTCCTTCCGCATCATCCGCGAGGAGGCCCGCCTGGAGCGGATTCCCGCCGACCTGGAAAAGCTCGCCGTGCGCGTGATCCATGCCTGCGGCATGGTCGAGGCCATCGATGGCCTGCAGTTTTCTGCCGGCGCGGGTCTGGCCGGACGCCAGGCCCTGGCCAACGGCGCGCCGATCCTGTGCGATGCGCACATGGTCGCCGAGGGCATCACCCGCGCCCGCCTGCCGGCCAATAACCCGGTGATCTGCACCCTGCGCGACCCGCGCGTGCCGGACATGGCCAAGGCGGCCGGCAATACCCGCTCCGCGCTGGCCCTGGAGCTGTGGCGCCCGCACCTGGCCGGCAGCGTGGTGGTGATCGGCAATGCCCCCACGGCACTGTTCTACCTGCTGGAAATGCTCGATGCCGGAGCGCCCAAGCCCGCACTGATCCTGGGCTTCCCGGTGGGCTTCGTCGGCGCTGCCGAGTCCAAGGCCATGCTCGCCGCCGACAGCCGTGGCGTGCCCTTCGTGATCATGCAGGGCCGCCTGGGCGGCAGCGCCATGGCCGCAGCGGCAGTCAACGCACTGGCCACGGAGGTGGAATGATGCAGGCACGCGGACGTCTGCTGGGGCTGGGCGTAGGCCCCGGCGATCCCGAGCTGATCACGGTCAAGGCGCTGCGCCTGCTGCGTGAGGCGCAGGTGGTGGCCTACTTCGTGGCCAAGGGCAAGCGCGGCAACGCCTTCGGCATCATCGAGGGGCACTTGCAGGCGCAGCAGACGCTGCTGCCGCTGGTGTACCCGGTGACCACCGAGGCGCTGCCGGCGCCGTTGTCGTACGAACAGGTGATCAGCGACTTCTACGACGAAGCCAGCGTGCAGGTGGCCGAACACCTGGAGGCCGGTCGCGACGTGGCGGTGATCTGCGAGGGCGATCCGTTCTTCTACGGCTCGTACATGTACTTGCACGACCGCCTCGCCCAGCGCTACGAAGCCCAGGTAATCCCAGGCGTGTGCTCGATGCTTGGCGGCGCCTCGGTGCTGGGCGCGCCGTTGGTGTACCGCAACCAGACCCTGACCGTGCTCTCTGGCGTGCTGCCCCACACCGAGCTCAAGCGGCGCCTGGCCGACGCCGACGCGGCGGTGATCATGAAGCTGGGCCGCAACTTCCCCAAGGTGCGCGAGGTGCTCGCCGAGCTGGGCCTGGATGGCCGCGCCCTGTACGTGGAGCGCGCGACCATGGCCAACCAGAAGATCGTCGCGCTCGATGCGGTCGATCCGCAGTCCTCGCCGTATTTCTCGCTGATCGTGGTGCCGGGGGAAAAATGGCAGGGATGAACACGCAGGCGATGGCCATCGTCGTGCTCGGCCAGGGCAGCCTGGCCACCGCCCGGCGTCTCCAGCAGCGTTATCCACAGGCACGCATTCATGGCCTGAGTGGGCGTGTGGAAGGCGCCGATCACCTGTATGCCTCGTTCGGCGACACCCTGCGCGCGCTGTACCGCGCGGGCGTACCGATCATCGCCCTGTGCGCGGCCGGCATCGTCATTCGCAGCCTCGCCGCTGTGCTCGACGAAAAGGGCAGCGAGCCGCCGGTGCTGGCGGTGGCCGAGGACGGCAGCGCAGTGGTGCCGCTGCTCGGTGGCCTGAGCGGGGTCAATGGGCTGGCCCGCGAGCTTGGCGAGGCGCTGGGGGTGGCTGCGGCGATCACCACCAGCGGCGAACTGCGCTTCGGCACCTGCCTGCTCAACCCGCCGCCCGGTTACGCCCTGGCCGACCTGGAGCAGGGCAAGCGTTTCGTCTCTGACCTGCTGGCCGGCGAGCCGCTGCGCATCGAAGGCGCGGCGCCTTGGCTGGCCCAGGCCCCACTGACCCAGGCCGACGACGCACGCCTGACTTTGCGCGTGGGCTGCACGGCGCGCCCGGCCAGCCGCGATGAACTGCTGATCCACCCGCGTTCGGTGCTGGTGGCGGTGGACGAGACCCAGCCCGACCTGGCCCGGCGCGTGCGTGAGGCGCTGGCGGCAGCGAACATCGCCCATGCGTCGCTGGCCTGCCTGCTGGCGAGCGAGCCGGCGATGGCCGAACCCGCCGTGCACGAGGCGGCCTGCGAGCTGGGCGTGATCCTGCGCTTCGCCCCGGCAGGCGTCAGCGTCAGCGAGAGGGCGCAGCAAGCGCTGGCCGGTGCGCAGGTGATCGAGCAGGACGGCTTGGCCATCGCCGTAGCCGCCGCGCCGTTCGATCCGCAGCAGATTGGCCGGGGCCGTGGTCGTCTGGCGGTGATCGGCCTGGGCCCCGGCGCGGCCGAGCTGATGGTGCCGGCGGTAAAGGCCGAGCTGGCCCGCGCCGAGGATGTGCTGGGCTACGAGACCTATGTGCGCATGGCCGGTCCTTTCCGCGACGACCAGGTGCTGCACTGCACCGACAACCGCGAAGAGATGCAGCGCGCACGGCATGCCTTCGCGCTGGCGGCGCAGGGGCGTTCGGTGGTGGTGGTGTCGTCGGGCGATCCGGGGGTCTTCGCCATGGCCGCCGCCGTGCTCGAAGCGCTGCATGAGTCCGACGACCCGGCCTGGCACCGGGTCGACTTGCAGATCCTGCCCGGTGTCTCGGCCTCGCTGGCCACCGCTGCTCAGGCGGGCGCGCCGCTGGGGCACGACTTCTGCGTGCTGTCGCTGTCGGACAACCTCAAGCCCTGGTCGATCATCGAAACCCGTCTGGACCTGGCGGCCCAGGCCGATCTGGTGCTGGCGTTCTACAACCCCATCTCCAAGGCCCGCCCCTGGCAACTGGGCCAGGCCCTGGACGTCGTGCGCCGTCACCGCGACGGTCGCACGCCGGTGGTGCTGGGGCGTGACATCGGCCGCCCGGGACAGACGCTGAAGGTGGTGACGCTCGCCGAGCTGCTGCCGGAGATGGTCGACATGCGCACCATGGTGCTGGTCGGCTCGTCCACCACCTGCGTATTCCAGCATCCGGGCGGTGTGCAGTGGGTGTACACCCCGCGCTGGTACCCCCCGCACGGGTGACCGCAGAGGAACTCCTTCAGAGCGCCACGCCAGGCGGCGCCTGGCTAACGTGGTGGTCCCTGATGTGCAGGGACCACCCCAAGGAGTTTTCAAATGAGCGACGACAAAACCAGCGCCGATGCTGGCTTGCTGGTCGAAGGCAACCTGCTGGCCTGCGGTGCGGGCATGTCCGATCAGCACCGCCAGGATGTGAAGAACGCGTTCCACTTCGCCACCCTTGCCGCAGACAAGGTGCTGGACATCGAAAAGGATGGCAAGGCGTGGTACGACAAGTTCCTCGACGCCATGCGTGACGTCGGTTTCACCACCCCCAAGCGCAGCTTCGAGATGGAAACATCCACCGAGCTCAGCGTCACCCTCGGTGCCGTGGCCGTGCGCGTCATCGGCGCGGCTGGCAGTGCCCTGCTCGGCGGCACTGCGGTGGGCGAGCTGGCGAAGAAGGCGTTCGACAAGCTCACCACGGTGGAGAGCGACACCCGCATCGTCCATCACAAGAAGAAGAGCAAGGACCGCGGCGTGGTGGGCATGGCCGCCTGCGTGGAAACCGCCAAGGGCGATGTGGTCATGGTCATGAGCTGCGTGCAATCGACCGCGCCGAACATCGACGATGACGTGCTGGGTGTGCAGTTCAAGCTCGACAAATCGGATTACTACGCCGGTCAGGCCGTACTGACACTCAACAGCTTCGTCTACGAAAAGGTGCGCGCCACCATCGAGGAAAAGCTCGGCGTGCGCAGCGTCGAGAACGTCCTGCAGTACGACATCTGATCCAGGCGCGGCGTCCGTGGGCGCCGCGTTTCCGAGTCCGTCCAGACGAGAACTACCGCCATGACCTATCACGATCACAGCGTGCTGCTGGTCGGCCACAGCATCGTGCTGATGCCGCCGGACATCTTGCCGCAGTCACGCGCCGATGCCCTCGATTCACTGCAGTACTGTCAGTTGCTGGCCTGCAAGCAGGCTGGCGAGCGCTTCGACCATCCTGACGCCTGGGCGGCGGCTTATCGCCAGGCGTTCGCTGCGCTGAGCTGGATCCGCACCGTCAACCTGCACGAACAGATCACCTTGGGCGCTGACGGCCTGAGCACTGACGACGCACCCCTGGCCACTTGGTTCAAGCAGCGCCAGATCGCGCTCGATGCACTGAGAGAGGCGGCCGCCGAGCGCGTCTGCGGCCATGCAGCGGGCCTCGATCATCTCCTGCGTTTTGCCGTGCGCCAGCAGGCCGAGCGCGCAGACGTGAGCGTCGAGTTCGCGCTGCTCGGCAGTGGTCCGAGCCTGGACCTGTGCAGCGTAGCGTGGCGCAGCGAGCAGCCGGTGACCCGCGACATCTTTGCGGCGGCCTTGCGCCACCTGCCGTCCAGTGTCGAGGTGAGCCTGCGCGCGATGTCATTGAACCTGAACACCCAAGCCTTCGCGTCACGCCGCGCCGCCCTGCGTGGTCTGGTCGAGCAGAAGGAGCGCGATCAGCCACGGCGCCTGGAACTGGGAGTGAGCAGCCATGAGTGAGCACAATGCTGCCGTAATCGGCGCCGGAGTGGTGTCGTTCCTTCCGGGCCTGTCGCTGGCGCAGAAGGACAAGGTGAAACTGGCGCTGGCGCTGGCCGAGCGTGCGACCCAGGGTGCGTTCGAAGAGGGCCTGGTGCAGGACTGGTTCGCCTACTACCGCAACCAGTTGAAGTTCATGGGCTGGGATGCGGTGACCGCCGAGCAGATCCATTGGCCGGACGATTCACGAGCCGAGCAGGTGGACAAGGTGCTGAGCCTGATCGCCAAGACCGCCGGCGGCCATTTCGCCGATGCGGTACAACTGTCGCTGGCCAAGCTGCTGGGCAATCCCAAGCCACTGGCCAGCCTCGAGCACCACGCCCAGGCGCGCCAGCACTTCCAGCTACTGCCCTGCGCCCCGGCCGGCGAGCACCGCGTGGACATGGTGCTGTATCACGAGATCGACACCCGCGATGTCTGGAGCGCTGGCTTTCTCACCCGCCAGCGCACCCTGAAAAATGTCCGCGCCGAACTCGTGCGCTTCAACCTACTGGCCTTCGAGCACAGTCACCTGCCCAAAGTGCAGCAACGTGTGGTCGAGGTTTCACTCAACCGCATCCTCGATTACGACCTTTAGTTGCTTGCAGCTTTCAGCCTTGCTGGCGCTGGCTGACCCAGAACTGGATCAGCTCGCGCAGCTGAGACAGCTCCACCGGTTTGGCCATGTGTCCATCCATGCCGACCTGCAAGGCGCGCTCTTTGTGTTCGCCGAGAATGTGCGCGGTCAGCGCCACCACCGGCGTGCGCGGGCGCTGGTTGGCCAGTTCCCATTGGCGAAGCTGTTCGGTAGCGGAGAACCCGTCCAGCACAGGCATCTCGCAGTCCATCAGCACCAGGTCGTAGCGTTGGGTCTTCATCGCCCTCAGCGCTTCTTCGCCGTTGCTGGCCGTGTCGGGCTCGAGATTGAGTTTGCCGAGCATGCCGCGAATCACTTTGGTGGAAATGCTGTTGTCCTCGGCCACCAGGATGCGGAAGTCGGTGGGCAACTCCAGCGGTGCCGGGGCGTTGCCCAGGGCGCTGGCCAGGGCCGTCTCGCGACCGCGCTGGGCCAGTTCCTCGGCGAGGGTGGTCTTGAGCGTGTAACCGGCCACCGGCTTGGCCAGGATGCGTTTGATCCCGGCGTTGCGGGCGATGACCTTGCTCGGCGCATTGCTGATCCCCGTGAGCATGATCACCAGAATGTCGTGATTCAGGCTCGGGTCTTCCTTGATCTTCGTCGCCAGTTGCATACCGGTCATGCCGGGCATGTTCTGGTCCAGCAGTACGGCGTCGAAGTAGTCGCGCAAGTGCGCCTTGGTGCGCAGCAGCGCCAGCGCTTCCTTGCCCGACGGTACTGCGCTGACGTTCATGCCCCAGGCGCTGCACTGCTGCACCAGCACCTTGCGGCAGGTGTCGTTGTCGTCCACCACCAGCACCCGAGCGTCGCGCAGCGAGCCGTCGAGGTCGGCGCTGGGCTGTTCGAGGCGCGCCGGATCCAGCGGCAGGGTGAGCCACAAGGTGTTGCCACGGCTGGTGCTGGTCTTGATGCCGAACTCGCCCTGCATCAGGCCGATCAGTTGCTTGGCGATCACCAGGCCCAGGTGGCCGCCGAGCTTGTTGCTGGAGAGGAAATGGTGGCTGTGCAACTCGGCCTGCAGCAGCGCCTCGCGCTCGGCGCTGGGCATCGGCTCGCCGCTGTCCTGCACGGCGATGCGCAGGCGCGTGGCGTCGCCGCGCTGATCGAGGGCCACCACCAGCAGGATTTCGCCTTGGTCGCCGTTCTTCAGGGCGCTTTCCAGCAGGCTGGACAGCGCCTGGCGCAGGCGTGTCGGGTCGCCGCTGATGACCCGCGGCACCTGCGGCTGGGTGAAGCTGATCAGCTCGATGTTCTGTTGCTCGGCCTTGGCCCGGAAGATGTTCAGGCAGTCTTCGATCAGTGCATTGAGGTCGAACTGCACATCGTCCAGCTCGATCTGCCGCGATTCGAGCTTGGAGATGTCGAGGATCTCGTTGATCAGGGTGAGCAGCTCGTTACCGGCGCTGTGAATGGTCTGTACGTAGTCGCGTTGCTTCACCGACAGTGGCGTGCCGAGCAGCAGTTCGGTCATGCCCAGCACGCCGTTCATCGGGGTGCGGATCTCGTGGCTGATCTTGGCCAGGAACTCGGCCTTGGCATTGATCTCGGCATTGCTGGCGGCCAGCGCGCGGCTGGCGCGCACGCGCTCGTCGTTGGTCCTGCGCAGGCGCTCGCTGACCGCCAGGTTCAGCAGCAGGCCGCTGACCACCGTCAATCCCAGCAGGATGCACAGCAGCCACGGTGTGGCGGTGCGGGTCAGGCCGAGCAGGGCGGGCAGCAGCACCAGGCCGCCCAGGCTGAACACCAGCATGCCCGAGGCGAACAGCCGCGCAGGCGTGTAGCCCTGATACCAGTAATAGGCACTGATCAGGAGCATGCTCAGGCTGCCGAGGGCGAGCAGGACGTAGGTGGTGAGGTTCAGCGGCAGGGTGTCGACGAACAGCAGCAGCAGGCCGCAGAGCCCGCCGATGAGCATCTGCGCCTGTAGCAGACGGTTCAGCCGGCGCGAAGCGCAGGGGGCGAAGAAGCGTTGGGTGAAGTGCAGGCCGACCAGCCCGGCCAACACCAGCATCAGGAAGGCCGCCGGGGTTTGCGCGCTGTGCCACAGGCGCCACCAGGGGCCGCAGAGGTTGAGCAGGATCAGCGCGCTGAGCAGCATCAGCGCGTGGTACAGCGCCAGCACCAGGGTGGTGCCGGAGCGGGTGTAGAAGAAGCGGATCAGGTTGTGCAGGATCAGCATCGCCAAGGCGCCGAACAGCAGGCCGAACAGCAGCGGTTGGCGTTGGTCGCTGGCGGCCTGCGCCGCCGATTCCAGGCTGATCGCCGGGCGCAACTGGTGTTCGGACACCAGCCGCACATAGAGGTCCAGCGCTTGCGTGGCATTGGGCAACGCCAGTACATGGTCGCTGCCACGCAAGGTCGGGTTGCCATCGCTCGGCGCGCGACCATGGTGGAACTGGCGCAGCAGCTTGCCGTCGGCCAGGGCATAGAGGTCCAGGCGCGAGAGGTCGGGGGCGAAGATGCGCAGCAGGCGTTCCTGGTCGGCAGGCTCCAGGCGGTAGTGCAGCCACAGGGCCTGGTCAGGCTCGGCAGCGTCCAACGCGTCCAGCTCGAGGGGACTGAACTGGTTGCGGTAGCGTTCGGAGCGGATGTCGGACAGTTGCAGGCTGGCCTGCTCGTCGAGCAGCACCGACCAGCCCGAGCCTTGTTCGGCCGAAGCCGGCAGCAGGCAGAGCAGGGTCAGCAGGCTGACCAGCAGGGCAGTGGCAATCCGAAGCCGACGCACGTCGAGATCCTTTCTGGGCTGAGGGGCCGGGCGACAACTATGCGCGGCGGGGCGCGACGAAGGCAAGGCCCCGAAGGGCCCTGTCGACGAGCGCGGGGCAGGCGTCAGCGCGGGTATTCACCGCGCTCGCGGGCGATGGCGCGATAGCCGATGTCGGTGCGGTAGAAGCTGGCGTCCCAGCTGATCTGTTCAGCCAGGCGGTAGGCCTGTTGCTGGGCCGCCTGGACGGTGTCGCCCAGGGCTGTGGCGCAGAGCACGCGACCGCCGGCGGTGACCACTTGGCCCTCCTTGAGCGCGGTACCGGCATGGAACACCTTGCCTTCCAGCGCGGCGGCCGCGTCCAGGCCGCTGATCGCCGCGCCCTTGGCGTAGTCGCCCGGGTAGCCACCGGCCGCCAGCACCACGCCCAGGCTCGGACGTGGATCCCACTGCGCCTCGACCTTGTCCAGGGCCTTGGCGAAGGCCGCTTCGATCAGCAGCACCAGGCTCGACTCCAGGCGCAGCATTACCGGTTGGGTTTCCGGGTCGCCGAAGCGGCAGTTGAATTCGATGACCTTGGGGTTGCCCGCCTTGTCGATCATCAGGCCGGCGTAGAGGAAGCCGGTGTAGACATTGCCTTCGGCGGCCATGCCGCGCACGGTCGGCCAGATCACCTGGTCCATCACGCGCTGGTGCACCTCGGCGGTTACCACCGGCGCGGGCGAGTAGGCGCCCATGCCGCCGGTGTTCGGGCCGCTGTCCTGGTCGCCGACACGCTTGTGGTCCTGGCTGGTGGCCATGGGCAGCACGTTGTGGCCGTCGACCATGACGATGAAGCTGGCTTCCTCGCCGTCGAGGAATTCTTCGATCACCACGCGCGAACCGGCATCACCGAAAGCGTTGCCGGCGAGCATGTCGCGCACGGCGTCTTCGGCTTCCTGCAGGGTCATGGCGACGATCACGCCCTTGCCCGCGGCCAGGCCGTCGGCCTTGATGACGATCGGTGCGCCTTTCTCGCGCAGGTAGGCCAGGGCCGGTTCGATCTCGGTGAAGTTCTGGTAGTCGGCGGTCGGGATCTTGTGGCGAGCCAGGAAGTCCTTGGTGAAGGCCTTGGAGCCCTCCAGTTGCGCCGCGCCCTGGGTAGGCCCGAAGCAGTCCAGGCCACGGCTGCGGAACAGGTCGACCACGCCGATGACCAGCGGCGCTTCCGGGCCAACGATGGTCAGGTCGACGTTCTTCTCGGCGAAATCGGCCAACTGCTCCAGGGCACAGACGTCGATGGCGACGTTCTCGCACTTGGCTTCGGTGGCAGTGCCGGCGTTGCCGGGGGCGACGAAGATTTTCTCGACCCGTGGATCCTGCGCGACTTTCCAGGCCAGGGCGTGTTCACGACCGCCGCTGCCAATGATCAAAACTTTCATTACAGACTCCTTCGGAGAAGCTGCAAGCTGCAAGCTGCAAGAAAAGCGCTATGCGCTGATTCTGCCAACCCTGCAGCCAGGGGATGTGTGATGCTGCCGCTGCAGGCAAGCGCTCAGGGCTCTTGCTTGCAGCGTGTAGCTTGAAACTTGCCGCTACCGTTTAGTGGCGGAAGTGGCGCATACCGGTAAACACCATCGCGATACCGGCCTCGTCGGCGGCGGCGATGACTTCGGCATCGCGCATCGAGCCGCCCGGTTGGATCACCGCGCTGATGCCGACCTTGGCGGCGTTGTCGATGCCATCGCGGAACGGGAAGAACGCGTCCGAGGCCATGACTGCACCTTGCACCTGCAGCCCAGCATGCTCGGCTTTGATGGCAGCGATGCGCGCGGAGTTGACGCGGCTCATCTGACCGGCGCCGACGCCGATGGTCTGACGGTTCTTGGCGTAGACGATGGCATTGGACTTGACGAACTTGGCCACTTTCCAGGCGAACACCAGGTCATGCAGTTCCTGTTCGGTTGGCGCGCGCTGGGTCACGACCTTCAGCGCCTCGGCACCGATCATGCCGATGTCGCGGCTCTGCACCAGCAGGCCACCGTTGACGCGCTTGAAGTCCCAGCCCATCGGGCGCTCGGCTGGCCACTGGCCGCACTCGAGCAGGCGCACGTTCTGCTTGGCTGCGACCACTTCGCGGGCGGCCTGGGAGATGCTCGGGGCGATGATCACCTCGACGAACTGACGCTCGACGATGGCCTTGGCGGTTTCGCCGTCCAGTTCGCGGTTGAAGGCGATGATGCCGCCGAATGCCGACTCGCTGTCGGTGGCATAGGCCAGTTCATAGGCCTGGCGGATGCCGCCTTGGTCTTCCGGCACCACGGCCACGCCGCACGGGTTGGCGTGCTTGACGATGACGCAGGCCGGCTTGACGAAGCTCTTCACGCATTCGAGCGCGGCATCGGTGTCGGCCACGTTGTTGAACGACAATTCCTTGCCTTGCAACTGGAGGGCGGTGGAGATGCTGGCCTCGCCCTTGTTCGCCTCGACATAGAACGCCGCGCTCTGGTGCGGGTTCTCGCCGTAGCGCATTTCCTGGGCCTTGACGAACTGAGTGTTGAAGGTGCGCGGGAATTCGCTGCGGCCTTCGGTGGACAGTTGCGCCTGGGACTGGTCGATGCTGCCCATGTAGTTGGCGATCATGCCGTCGTAGGCGGCGGTGTGCTCGAAGGCCTTGAGCATCAGGTCGAAGCGCTGGGCGTAGGTCAGGCCGCCGGCCTTGAGGCTTTCCAGGACTTGGGCGTAGTCGCTGGCGTTGACCACGATGGCCACGTCTTTATGGTTTTTCGCGGCCGAGCGGACCATGGTCGGGCCGCCGATGTCGATGTTTTCGATGGCGGTCGGCAGGTCGCAGCCCGGCTTGGCGATGGTCGCCTGGAACGGATACAGGTTCACCGCGACCAGGTCGATCGGTTTGATGCCGTGTTCGTCCATGATGGCGTCGTCGGTGCCGCGACGGCCGAGGATGCCGCCGTGGATCTTCGGGTGCAGGGTCTTGACCCGGCCGTCCATCATTTCGGCGAAGCCGGTGTAGTCAGCCACTTCCACCGCGTTCACGCCGTTGTCCTTGAGCAGCTTGTAGGTGCCGCCGGTGGACAGGATCTCGACACCGAGCTGTTGCAGCTCGCGGGCGAACTCGAGGATACCGGTCTTGTCGGAGACGCTGATCAGGGCGCGGCGGATCGGCAGGCGGGTAGTCTGGTCGGTCATTTCGGATTCCATAACGCGGTGGAGTCAGCAAAAAAGGCGCCTCTTTCGACGGAGCCGCCTTTTCTGATTGGGATTCTGGCTTACAACAGGTCGTACTGCTTGAGCTTCTTGCGCAGGGTGCCGCGGTTGAGCCCGAGCATCTCGCTGGCCTTGGTCTGGTTGCCCTTGACGTGGTTCATCACGCTTTCGAGCAAGGGTGCCTCGACTTCCGAAAGCACCAGGTTGTACACGTCCGTGACGGTGGCGCCTTCCAGGTGGGCGAAGTAGTTGTGCAGTGCCTTCTCGACGCTGTCGCGGAGCGTCTGCCCCTCTTCGCTCGGCGTGTTCAGGTGCTGCTTGAGGTTGGCGTTGTCGCTCACGGGCGTTGTTCCACTCACTAATGTCTCGGTCATCATCGTCATGCGGCCACCCCTTGTCCGTCCTCTGTCTCAAGGCTCTGTCGACGTTCGGCGAAGAACGCCTGAACGTTGGCGCATTGCGCTTGGGTATCTTCCAAGGCATTGAACCGGGCGCGAAACTCCCTGCCGCCCTTGCGTGTTGCCAGGTACCAGCCCACATGCTTGCGGGCGATACGAACGCCCATCACATCGCCGTAGAAGGCGTGCAATGCGGCCAAGTGCTCCAGCAGAATGCGTTCCACTTCGTCCAGCCCGGGGGCTGGAAGCTGCTCGCCGGTGCGCAGGTAATGCTCGACCTCGCGGAAGATCCACGGGCGTCCCTGCGCGGCGCGGCCGATCAGCAGGCCGTCGGCACCCGTGGCCGCCAGCACCGCTCGGGCCTTCTCCGGAGAGGTGATATCGCCGTTGGCGAACACCGGAATCGACACCGCCTGCTTGATCGCGGCGATGGTGTCGTACTCGGCGTCACCGGTGTACAGGTCGGCGCGGGTCCGGCCATGCACGGCCAGCGCCTGGATACCCGCCTGTTCGGCGATCTTCGCCACCGTCAGGCCATTCTTGTTCGAGCGGTCCCAGCCGGTGCGAATCTTCAGCGTGACCGGCACATCGACCGCCGCGACCACCGCCTCGAGGATCTCGGCGACCAGCGCTTCATCTCTCAATAAAGCAGAGCCTGCCGCTTTGTTGCAGACTTTTTTCGCCGGGCAGCCCATGTTGATGTCGATGATCTGCGCCCCGGATTCGACGTTGGCCCGCGCCGCCGCCGCGAGCATCTGCGCATCGCCGCCGGCGATCTGCACCGAGCGCGGCTCGGGATCGCCTTCGTGGATGCGGCGCAGGCGCGACTTGCGGCTGTTCCACAGGTTCATGTCGCTGCTGACCATCTCCGACACCACCATGCCCGCCCCCAGGCGTTTGCAGAGCGTGCGAAAAGGCTGGTCCGTGACCCCGGCCATGGGCGCGAGGATCAGGTTGTTGTGCAGTGTGTATGGGCCGATGCGTACCGCCGACATAGGTGTTCCCTGTTGTGGGGCCGGATCAATTGGAGTTCGAAAAAGGGATCGCATGATACCCGCTCTCGGTGACCGGATAAAGATGGATCTGGATAAAAAGTGAGCAGCTTGGCGCAGGCGCCAAGCTGCAAGCTATGAGCGACAAGCGGCAAGCAGAAGCCAGCGCGGATCGGCTTCTGCTTGCCGCTTGCCGCTTGCCGCTTGGCGCTGCGTCAATCCGGGGAACGGAAGCTGAGGCTGTAGTTCACCGCCTTGGGGCCAGGGTCGAGGATGTCGAGGGCGATGTGGATGGGGGTCTGGCTGGGCATTTCGCCGCGCCCGGCCAGTTCGCCCGAGAGGTACTCGCTGGGCTTGAAGCGACGGCTGGCGATCAACTGGCCGTTGAGGTCGGCGAAGCGCAATTCCAGCAGCGGGAAGGGCTGGCTGAACGGGGCGCGGTTGTAGATGATCGCGTCGACGATCAAGGCGCCCTTGAAGTCCGGGTGGCTGCGCACCACCAGGTTGCTGCTCTTGATGCGGTTGATGTCGACGCGGGTCGGCACCTGGCAGCCGAGCGTCGGACACAGTTGCTGGAACAGCGGGCGATAGCGGTCGTGGCGGGCCATTTCGTCGAAATGGTAGTAGACGTACTGGAACACAAGCAGGCCGGCGGCGATCAGCGCCAGCGCGCCCCAGAGCAGGCGCTTGCCCCAGTTCGGTGCGGGTTTCTGCCAACCCAGTTGCAGTGGATCGTCCATCACCTCCACCAGCGGCGCCTTGCGGGTCCGGCTCGGCGTGCTCGACAGCATCGGCTCCAGCCGTTCGTCGGCGCCAGTTTCGTCGGGGGGCTCGAGGTGATCGTCGTCGTCGCGGGCCGAGACCCGCACGGCGGCGACTTCGTCGTCCAGTGCCGACAGGCCGCTGCGCTCAAGCGCTGGCTCGCGCAGGGGCGGCGCCTCGTCGAAGGGTTCGTCGTGCTCGGCGTGCAGCCCGGTGGGGCGTTCGTCGTCGTCCAGGTCCAGGCGCGTGCCCAGCGAGGGTTCGGTGCGCGCGCTGTCTTCGGCGTCGAGGTCCGGCGCCGGGGTGTCGAGCAGAATCGGCGTCGGAGGGGGCTCGGGATGCGGTTCGAGGTGCTCGTCGTTGGCCGTGCCGAAGGCCTGCTCGCCGAGCTCATCGGCACGCGGATCGTCGCGCCGCGCCTGCAGCGAGTCGTCGCCGTGCGCGCGCTGACGCTGCGCGTCCGGGCCGCGCCGTTCCAGGTGGGCGAGGGCCTGGTCCAGGTCCATGGCGTCGAGGTCGGCAGCCCAGTCGCCCTGAGTGGGCGGCGGCGCCACGGGGTCGGCGGCCACCGGAGCGGCTGCCAGGGGTGTCTGCGGCGGCTGTGCCGGGGCCTCGGTCAGCGGCTTCACGGCGCTGATCTGGCTTTGTTCGAGCAACTGCCGGGCGGCGTTGAACACCTGCAGGCACTGCCCGCACCGCACCACCCCACGGGCCACGCTCAACTGTTGATGGTTGATGCGAAAGCGGGTCTGGCAATGCGGGCACTGGGTGACGAAACTGTCGGTCATGCGGCGATCCGGGGGCTGTGCAGGGGTTGGGTCCAAGAGGTTCAGCGGCGACGGCCACTGATGCGCACCCAGCCGTCGCGTTCGGCGATCGGGTCCAGGTCGAAATCGTCAGCATAGGCCTTGGCCACCTCTTCGCCCTGTTCGGCGAGGATGCCCGACAACGCCAGCAAGCCACCGGGGCGCACCAGGCCGGACAACTGCGGCGCCAGCGACACCAGCGGCCCGGCGAGGATGTTGGCGACCAGCACGTCGGCTTGCAGGGCCGGCAACTGCTCAGGCAGGTAAAGCGCCAGGCGCTGTTCGGCGATGCCGTTGCGCCCGGCGTTGTCACGCGAGGCCTCCAGGGCCTGCACGTCGATGTCGGTGCCGACCGCCTCGCGGGCGCCGAGCAGCAGCGCGGCGATGGCCAGGATGCCCGAGCCGCAGCCGAAGTCCAGCACCTGAACGCCGTCCAGCGCCTGACCGTCGAGCCATTCCAGGCACAGGGCGGTGGTGGGGTGGGTGCCGGTGCCGAAGGCCAGGCCCGGATCGAGCAGCAGGTTCACCGCCTCGGGCTGCGGCGCCTGGTGCCAGCTCGGCACGATCCACAGGCGCTGACCGAAGCGCATGGGCTGGAAGTTGTCCATCCAGCTGCGCTCCCAGTCCTGGTCCTCGATCACCTCGGCCTGGTGCTCCGGCAGCGTGTCGCCGGTCAGCAGGCGCAGGTGGGCGAACACCTGCTCAGGCTCGGCGTCGGCCTCGAACAGCGCCAGCAGATGAGTGTGCGACCACAGTGGCGTGGTGTTGAGGTCGGGCTCGAAGATCGGCTGATCTTCGGCGTCCATGAACGTGACCGAGACGGCGCCGACTTCCAGCAGCGCGTCTTCGTAGGTTTCGGCTTGTTCCGGGCTGATGGCCAGGCGTACTTGCAGCCAGGGCATGGCGGGCACCTTTGGTAAATCTGCAGGGGCAGCGACGGGGCTGCGCGAAAGCGTGCAAGTTTACGCGAGTGCGCGGGGTTTGTAGAGCCGAAGGCCTGGCCTCGATCGCAGCGTTCGGCGCGACCCAGGCCAGGCGGGCGCCGCGTTCAGGGTTGGCGCAGGAACGCCAGCACGGCAGCGTTTACCGCGTCGGCAGCCTCCATCTGCACCATGTGCCCGACACCCGGTAGCACCTGCGCCTGGGCGCTCAGCCCGTCGGCATGGGACGCTGGGATGATCGCGTCCTCGGCGCCCCAGACCAGCAGCGTCGGGTGCTCGGCGGTCACGCTGCGCAGGTCGTGCCGTTGCCGGTCGCCCTCGGCCAGCGCCGCCGCCAGTTGGCGCAAGGCGGCGTCCACGCCCTCCAGGCGCTTGAACTTGAGCATGTCCTCGAGCATTTGCCGAGTCACCTGCGTGGCGTCGGCGAACAGCTGGCTCATCGGTCCTTTCAGGGCATTGCGGCTGCCGGCCTCGATGAAGTCGTGCAGGTACCGGCCGTTGAGGGTTTCGCCCAGTGCGGCGCTGGCGACCAGGGTCAGGCTGGCCACTCGCTGCGGCGCCAGGCGCGCCGCATTCAGGCATACCGCGCCGCCCATGGAGTGGCCGGCCAGGTGGGCGCGGGCAATGCCCAGGTGATCGAGCAGGGCCAGCAGCGCCGCGCTCAGTTCGTCCAGGTCACCGCGCTGCAGGGCCTTGGCCGATTCGCCGTGGCCGGGCAGGTCGAGGGCGATCACCCGCCGTTCGGCGGCCAGGGCCGGGTGGTTGAACAGCCAGTTGTTCAAGTCGCCGGCAAAGCCGTGCACCAGCACCAGCGGTGTGTCGCCTTCGCCCAGCTCGAACCAGCGCAGCAGGCGCCCACCGACCTCGGCCTTCTGCGGTAGCGGCCCCTGGGGCTGGTCGCTGCCGCCGTCGGCGACGAACTCGGCCTGGAAGCGCTGCACCACGGCGTCGATCTCGGCCTCGTCGGCTTCGCCCTCGACCACCACCGCCAGCAGCGCACCCACCGGCAGGGTTTCGTCGGGCTGGGCGACGCAGCGACGTAGCACGCCGGTGAATGGCGACTCGACGCTGCCGTTGATCTTGTCGGTCTCGACGTCCAGCACTTCCTCGCCGGCGTTGAGCGTGTCGCCTTCCTGCTTGAGCCAGGTATCGACCCGGCCTTCGCTCATCGACAGGCCCCACTTGGGCATGGTCAGGGTATGGATCTGGCTCATGCGGCATTCCTCGCAGCGTCGATCACTTTATGCACGGCCGCTTCGATCTTCGCCGCGTCCGGCAGGTAAAGGTCTTCCAGCGCGTCGGAGAACGGCACCGGCGTGTGCGGCGCGGTGACCATCTCGATCGGGCCCTTGAGCGCGCAGAAGGCTTTCTGCGCCACCAGTGCGCTGATGTCGGTGGCCATCGAGCAGCGCGGGTTGGCTTCGTCGATCACCACCAGTCGGCCGGTCTTCTCCACGCTCTCCAGAATGCTGTCCTCATCCAGCGGGCTGGTGGTGCGCAGGTCCAGCACTTCGCAGTCGATACCCTGGCGGGCCAGGTTGGCGGCGGCTTCCAGCGCGACGTGGACCATGCGCCCGTAGGTCACCAGGGTCACGTCGTCGCCGTCGCGCAGGTAGCTGGCCTCGCCGAACGGCACCGTGTACACCTCTTCCGGCACCTCGCCCTGCAGGCCATACAGCAGCTTGTGCTCGCAGAAGATCACCGGGTCGTTGTCGCGGATCGCCTGGATCAGCAGGCCCTTGGCGTCGTAGGGCGTGGCCGGGCACACCACTTTCAGGCCGGGGATGTGCGTCCACAGCGAGGTGAGCATCTGCGAGTGCTGGGCGGCGGCGCGCAGGCCCGCGCCGTACATGGTGCGCATCACCAGCGGGGTCACGGCCTTGCCGCCGAACATGTAGCGAAACTTGGCGGCCTGGTTGAGGATCTGGTCCAGGCAGCAGCCGGCGAAGTCGACGAACATCAGTTCGCAGACCGGGCGCAGCCCTTGGGTCGCGGCGCCGACCGCCGCGCCGACGTAGCCGATTTCCGAGAGCGGCGCATCCAGCACGCGGCCGGGAAACTGGTGGTACAGGCCCTTGGTCACGCCGAGCACGCCCCCCCAGGCGTCGTCCTCGCCGGGCGCACCGGCGCCGCCGGCCACGTCCTCGCCAATGATGAACACCGTGCTGTCGCGGCGCATTTCCTGAGCCAGGGCCTCATTGATGGCCTGCTGGTAGCTGATCTTTCTAGCCATGGTGATTCTCCTTGTCGTTCTTCGGGTCGGCTCAGGGATAGGCGACGTAGACGTCGGTGAGCAGGTCGGCCGGTTGTGGCTTGGGGTCGGCCTTGGCGCGGAGTACGGCCTCCTCGATCAGGTCGGCGACGCGGGCGTCGATGGCGTCGAGCTGGGCGGCGTCGAGCAGGCCGGCGCGGGTGGTCTTGTCGCGGAACTGCAGCAGGCAGTCGCGCTGCTCGCGCAGGTTCTTCACCTCGTCCGGGGCACGGTAGGTCTGGGCGTCGCCCTCGAAGTGACCGTAGTAGCGGCTGAGCTTGACCTCGATCAGCGACGGCCCTTGCCCGGCGCGGGCGCGCGCGATGGCGGCAGCGGCGGCTTCGTAGACGGCGAAGAAGTCGAAGCCGTCGATGGTCACTCCGGGCATGCCGAACCCGGCGGCGCGGTCGGCGATGTGGTCGCAGGCCACCGACCAGGTGGACGCAGTGGCTTCGGCGTAGCCGTTGTTCTCGGCGACGAAGATGCACGGCAGGTTCATGATCGAGGCCAGGTTCATCGCCTCGAACACCGCACCTTCGTTGGAGGCGCCGTCGCCGAAGAAGGCCACCGCCACGTCGTCGCGGCCCTTGAGCTTGGCCGCCAGCGCCGCACCGGCCACCAAGGGTGCGCCAGCCCCGACGATGCCGTTGGCGCCGAGCATGCCCTTGCCCAGGTCGGCGATGTGCATCGAGCCACCCTTGCCGCCGCACACGCCGGTGCGCTTACCGTAGATCTCGGCCATCATGCCGTGCACATCGACGCCCTTGGCGATGCAATGGCCGTGGCCGCGGTGGGTGGACGCGATGCAGTCGCTGTCGCGCAGGTGCGCCATGACCCCGGCTGCCGACGCTTCCTCGCCGGCATACAGGTGGACGAAACCGGGGATCTCGCCAGTGGCGAACTCCACGTGCAGGCGTTCCTCGAAGGCGCGGATGGTGCGCATCACTTCATAGGCATGCAGCAATTGCGCTGAACTGAGCTCAGTGGACATGTTGTTGTTCTCCAGGGGTTGTCTCAACACGGGGTTGCAGGGTGCAGTCGGTGGCCGTGGGTCACGGCCAGCAGGCGATGACGGGCGGCGTGGGCGAGCACGGCCTCGACCTCGACGGTCAACGGGCCGTGCAGGTCGAGGGTGATGGTCGGGGTGTCGTGGGCGGCGAATTCGATCTCGCGCTCGCCGTCGAGCGCCAGGGTGCCGGCACGCAGGTGCGGACGCTGCGGGGTGTCCGGGCTCAGCGTGCCGCTGGCGCTGATGCCGCAGCCTTGCAGCAGGCCAGGGGCCAGCGGCACGATCAGCGCCTGCTCGGCACCGGGGCTCAGGCGCACCCAACTGCCCAGCGGCGCCTCGCGGCTCACCGGCTGCCACAACCCGCACAGGGCCGACAAACCGATGGCGTGGGGCTCGGCGAAGCAGGCGAAGATTTCGTCGAGATCCTCGCGCCGGCTGAGGGCGCGGGCGCCGACGAAACGCTGGGGCGAGACCGCCACTTCGACCAGCGCCCATTCGCACAGGCCCTGCTCGGGCACCTTCACCAGCAGTCGCTTGTTGCGCCGCAGCGCCAGGCTGGCGGGCACCCGACCCGTAGCCACCAGCCCGGCAGCGAGTCCGGCGCTGGTGGCTTCGCGCAGTTGTGGGAAGGCGTTGTTGGTGCCGGTGGACAAGGTCAGCAACGGGATGTCGCCCACGTGCGCCGCCACCGCCTTGTGGGTACCGTCGCCGCCCAGCACGGCGATCAGGTCCACGCCGCGCTCGCGCATGCGGCGGGCGGCCAGGTGGGTGTCGGCGACGGTCTGGGTCAGGGGCAGGTCGAGGATTTCCACGGCCGGCCAGTGCTGCAGACTCGCCCCCGGCCCTTGGCTGGCCTTGAGTACGGCAGCGGCGATCCCGGTCATGTCGCTGGGTAGTAGCACCTTGGCCACGCCCGTGGCGCCGAAGGCCGCGAGCAGGCGCTGGATGGCCGAGGCCTTGTCGGTGCTCGAGTGCAGCCCGGCGCTGCTGGTCAGGCGCCGCAAGTCGCGACCGGAGGCCGGGTTGGCGATGATTCCGAGGGTGGGGCCGGGCTGCGTCATGGCGCACCTCATCTTGTTGTTATGCCTTGCCCGGAGCAGGAGCAAGCGCGGTGCCAGCTCTTGGGTTTGGTGCTGAGAGGGCTGTAATAGAGCACTCTGGGCAGAGTTCGACGGAGCGCGCCCGGGACTTCGCTGAGACGCGGCGTGTCGCTTGGCTCACCCGCGGCGGGGGTTGCTGAGACGCGGCGTCTCACGCCTGCCGATAATCAGTCGAGGCTTGTCGATGCCTGCCGGCAAGCGCTTAATGGCCGCACAACGACAAGAACCACAGGAACCGGAGGCCTCATGCTTGCCGCGCATTCCCGAGCCCACGTCGATTGCGTCAGTCGCGTGGTGAAAAACGCCGAGCGCTTGCCCCAGGCGCCCGTACCGCCGCTGATCCTCGACTCCTGGCGACGCTCCATGGAGGTGTACCGTCTGGACCCGGCCTCCCAGCAGGGCCCGCGCATCCTTTCACAACGCCTGCTCAACGAATGCCGCGAACGCGCCGAGCTGTTCCTGCGCATCGCCGGCGATGCCGTGGCGCGCCTGCATGAACAGGTGCGCGGCGCCGACTACTGCGTGCTGCTCACCGATGCCCAGGGGCAGACCATCGATTACCGGGTCGAGACGAACATCCGCAGCGACTGCCGCAAGGCCGGGCTGGACCTGGGCGCCTGCTGGTCCGAAGGCGAAGAGGGCACCTGTGGGGTCGCGGCGGTGCTGACCAGCAAGGCGCCGGTGACGGTGCACAAGCGCGATCACTTTCGCGCCGCGTTCATCGGCCTGACCTGTACGGCGGCGCCGGTGTTCGACCCGCTGGGCGACCTGCTGGGGGTGATCGACGTTTCCGCGCTGCGCTCGCCCGATGAACGGCGCAGCCAGCACCTGATCCGCCAACTGGTCGAACGCACGGCGCGGGAGATCGAGAACGCCTTCTTCATGCACCAGGCCCAGGGGCACTGGGTGATGCGCGCGCACGGTACGCCGGGCTACGTGGAGAGCCAGCCTGATTATCTGTTGGCCTGGGATGCCGAGGGCCGCCTGCAAGCGCTCAACAGCCTGGCCCGGCAGTGCCTGGTGCAGCGATTGGGGCGGCTGCCGGCGCACATTGGCGAGCTGTTCGACCAGGCGCAGTTGCGCCAGGTCTGCAACGCTTCGGCCCAGCGCCTGCCGGGGCTGGGTGGCCTGTATGGGCGGGTCAGCGCGCCGCGCCAGCGTACCCCCGCGTCGCCGCTGCACAGCGCGCAGGATTCGCGTATCGCACAGCATCTGCGCCTGGCGACGCGGGTCAAGGACTGCAACCTGGCGGTGCTGGTCGAGGGCGAGACGGGGGCGGGCAAGGAGGTGTTCGCCCGCCAGGTGCACCACCAGAGCCAGCGCAGCGCCGGTCCCTTCATCACGTTGAACTGTGCGGCCATTCCGGAAAGCCTCATCGAAAGCGAGCTGTTCGGCTATGTGGCCGGGGCCTTTACCGGGGCGTCGAGCAAGGGCATGCAGGGGCTGTTGCAGCAGGCGCACGGCGGCACCCTGTTCCTCGACGAGATCGGCGACATGCCGCTGAACCTGCAGACGCGTCTGCTGCGGGTGCTGGCCGAAGGTGAGGTGGCGCCGCTGGGCGCGGCGCGACGTGAGCGCGTCGACATTCAGGTGATCGCCGCCACGCACCGCGATCTGGCCGCGAGGGTGGCGCAGGGGCTGTTTCGCGAAGACCTCTATTACCGCCTGGCCAATGCCCGCTTCGCGCTGCCGCCGCTGCGCGCGCGCGAGGACAGGCTCGGTCTGATCCAGCGCTTGCTCGCCGAAGAGGCCGTGGCCTGCGGTGTGGACGTGGTGCTGAGCGATGCGGCGTTGCAGGCGCTGCTGGAATACCGCTGGCCTGGCAACCTGCGCCAGTTGCGCCAGGTGCTGCGCTATGCGTGCGCGGTGAGTGAGGGCGGGCAGGTGCAATGCAGGGATTTACCGCACGAGGTGCGCGGCGAGGTGCTGGAGACGGGCGACGGCGTGGTGTCCTGCCCAGCACGACAGGCGTTGCTCGACGCGTTGATTCGCCATCGCTGGAAACCGGCTGACGCCGCGCGTGCACTGGGCATTTCGCGGGCAACCTTGTATCGGCGAGTGCACGAGCATCGGATCGAGATGCCACGCATGAAAGGCTGAGCGCCCCGCCGACGACCGAGCGCCCATGAAAAACCCCGGAACGCGTCCGTAATGCTGTTCACTTAAAGAATGCTGGGTCCGCTTCGCGGCCCTTTCGCGGCACAAGGCCGCTCCCACAAAGTCCGCGCAAACCCTGAAACATGGGGCTGTACGGACCCTGTGGGAGCGGCCTTGCGCCGCGATGGGCTGCGCAGCAGCCCTAATTCCAGCAATACAGATATTAAGTGAACAGCATTACGGAACGCGTCCGGGGTTCGGGTCCATCACGCTAACGCGATCACTCCTGGTTGGCCAGTTTGTGCTCGAGGTAGTGGATGTTCACGCCGCCTTTGCAGAACCCTTCATCGCGCACCAGGTCGCGGTGCAGCGGGATGTTGGTCTTGATGCCATCGACGACGATTTCGTCCAGGGCATTGCGCATACGGGCCATGGCCTCGTCGCGGTCCTTGCCCCAGGTGATCAGCTTGCCGATCAGCGAGTCGTAGTTCGGCGGGACCGAATAGCCGCTGTACAGGTGCGAATCGACACGTACGCCATTGCCACCTGGTGCGTGGAAGTGCTTCACCGTGCCTGGGCTCGGGATGAACTTCTTCGGGTCTTCGGCGTTGATCCGGCATTCCAGCGAATGGCCGTGGACCACGATATCTTCCTGGCGGAACGACAGCTTGTTGCCTGCGGCGATGCTGAGCATCTCCTTGACGATGTCGACACCGGTGACCATTTCCGAGACCGGGTGCTCGACCTGGACGCGGGTGTTCATCTCGATGAAGTAGAAGCGGCCGTTCTCGTACAGGAACTCGAAAGTACCTGCACCGCGGTAGCCGATCTCGATGCACGCGTCCACGCAGCGCTTGAACACTTCCTGGCGGGCTTTCTCGTCGATGCCTGGAGCTGGCGCTTCTTCCAGTACCTTCTGGTGACGGCGCTGCAGCGAGCAGTCACGGTCGCCCAGGTGGATCGCGTTGCCTTGGCCGTCGGACAGGACCTGGACTTCCACGTGGCGCGGGTTGGTCAGGAACTTTTCCAGGTACACCATCGGGTTGCCGAAGGCTGCACCGGCTTCGGTACGGGTGAGCTTGGCCGAGGCAATCAGGTCCTCTTCCTTGTGCACCACGCGCATGCCGCGACCACCGCCGCCGCCAGCGGCCTTGATGATCACCGGATAGCCGACTTCACGGGCGATGGCCAGTGCGGTCTCTTCGTCTTCCGGCAGCGGGCCGTCGGAGCCCGGCACGGTAGGCACGCCGGTCTTGATCATGGCGTCCTTGGCCGACACCTTGTCGCCCATCAGGCGAATGGTGTCGGCCTTGGGGCCGATGAAGGCGAACCCGGATTTTTCCACCTGTTCGGCGAAATCGGCGTTTTCAGCCAGGAAGCCGTAGCCCGGGTGGATCGCCGTGGCGCCGGTGACTTCGGCGGCCGCGATGATCGCCGGAATATGCAGGTAGGAATCCTTGGACGATGCAGGGCCGATGCAGACCGACTCGTCTGCCAGGCCCAGGTGCATCAGTTCACGGTCGGCGGTGGAGTGCACCGCGACGGTCTTGATGCCCAGCTCTTTGCAGGCACGCAGGATCCGCAGGGCAATTTCCCCACGGTTGGCGATCAGGACTTTTTCGAGCTTCCCAGACATCGTTGGCTCTCCGCGATTCAAACGACGGTGAACAGCGGCTGGTCGAACTCAACCGGCTGGCCGTCTTCTACCAGGATGGCGTCGATGACACCGCCGATTTCGGCTTCGATGTGGTTCATCATCTTCATGGCTTCGACGATGCACAGGGTGTCGCCTTTCTTCACCGACTGGCCCACTTCAGCGAAGTTCGGCGAGGTCGGCGATGGCTTGCGGTAGAAGGTGCCGACCATCGGCGAGCGGACCACGGTGCCTTTGAGGGCAGGCGCTGCGGCTTCGGCGGCCGGTGCAGCGGCAGGGGCAGGTGCGGCAACCGGTGCGGCCATCGGCGCTGGCGCGGCGAAGTACTGGGCGCCGGCAGGGGTTTTGCTGTTACGGCTGATGCGAACGGACTCTTCGCCTTCCTTGATCTCCAGTTCGTCGATGCCGGACTCTTCCAGCAGTTCGATCAGCTTTTTGACTTTACGGATATCCATTAATCAGCAACTCCCAGGATTCGGTCGGGGACTTAAAATGTGAAAACGTGTCGAAAACGTTTCTTCGTAGTGCTTTCAGGGCCAGGTCCATCGACCTGAACCGCGTGTCATCGGGGCTGTGCGTTGGCAGCCAGGTGTTCCAGGGCCGACTCCAGGGCCAGGCGGTAGCCGCTGGCGCCCAGGCCGCAAATCACGCCTACAGCCACGTCGGAGAAGTAGGAGTGGTGACGGAACGGTTCACGCTTGTGCACGTTGGAGAGGTGCACTTCGATGAATGGGATGCTCACTGCGAGCAATGCGTCACGTAATGCGACGCTGGTGTGGGTGAACGCTGCCGGATTGATCAGGATGAAATCCACGCCTTCCTGGCGCGCCGCATGGATGCGGTCGATCAGCTCGTATTCGGCATTGCTCTGCAAGTACTGCAGATGGTGGCCGGCGGCGCGTGCGCGCTGCTCGAGGTCCTGGTTGATCTGGGCGAGGGTGACAGCGCCGTAGACGCCTGGCTCGCGGGTGCCGAGCAGGTTCAGGTTAGGGCCGTGCAGCACCAGTAGGGTGGCCATCTGCGTATTCCTTGGTTTTGTAGGGCAATTCGACATAGCGCGGCGACTATGCCGCAAGTCGGTGGCAGTGTCCAGTTCCCCGCAATAGCCAGCACGTTGACCGAGGTTCGGGCAAAGTATGTGACTGCGAGCCTGGGTTTGGTCACTTTCGTGGGATAAAAACGCCGCTGTGGGACGTTATAGCCCCAACTTGCCGCGCACGCGCGTCAGAATCGTCGCAAATTCCTCGGCATTCACCTCGCCGATCACCCGATCAGTGGTCATTTCGCCGCCGTTCGCGGCAAAGAACAGCATCGCCGGTGGGCCGAACAGTCGGTAGCGGTCGAGCAGGCTGCGCTGTTCGGCGCTGCTGGCCGTTATATCGAAGCGCAGCCGTTTGAAGCCGGACAGCATCGGCTGGACCTGGGCGGCGCCGAGCACGTCCTTCTCGATCACTTTGCAACTGATGCACCAGTCGGCGTACCAGTCCAGCAGCACCGGCTGGCCGGCCGCTTTGGCCTGGGCCAGGGCCGCGTCCAGCGCGGCGGGGGTGGTGAGGGTCTGCCAGGCATCGGCCTGCTCAGGCGCCGCCGAGGCGGCAGACGCGGGCGGCGGCAGCGGCCGCAGTGGGTCGCCTTGACCGGCCAATGCGCCGTACCAGCAGGCCAGGGCGTAGACCAGGCACAGCAGGCCGAGCAACTGAGCCAGGCGCTGGCGCGGCGACTTGACCACGAACTCCAGCGCGCCGAGAAACAGTGCCACGCCAGCGGCCAGCAGGCCGACCAGCAGCAGCGTCAGCGGCCCGGGCAGCACGCGGCTGAGCAGGCCGATGGCCACGCCCAGCAACAGCACGCCGATGACGTTCTTCACGCTGTTCAGCCATGGCCCGCTCCTGGGCAGCCAGGCCGCGCCGCCGGTCGCCACCAGCAGCAGCGGTGCGCCCATGCCCAGGCCCAGGGCAAACAGTTTCAGGGCGCCGCCGACGGCATCGCCGCTGGCGCTGATGTACAGCAGAGCGCCCGCCAACGGCGCCGACACGCAGGGCGAGACCAGCAGGCTGGAGAGCACCCCGAGCACCGCAGCGCCCAGCAGTGATCCGCCGCGCGTGCCGCGTGCCACCCGGTCCAGGCGCTGGCTCAGGGCGTGCGGCAACTTGAGTTCGAACAGACCGAACATGGCCAGGGCGAACACCGCGAAAAACAACGCAAAGGGCACCAGCACCCAGGCCGATTGCAGGCGTGCTTGCAGGTTCAGGCTGGCGCCGAACAGCCCCATCAACGCGCCGAGTCCGGCGAAGCTGGCGGCCATCGGCAGCACGTAGGCCAGCGACAGGCTCAAGCCGCGCCAACCGCCCACCTGGCCGCGCAGCACCACGCCGGACAGAATCGGCAGCATCGGCAGCACGCAGGGGGTGAAAGTCAGGCCGAGGCCGGCGAGGAAGAACAGTAGCAGCGCCTGCCAATCGAGCCGTTCGGTGGCACTGGCGGCGTTCGCAGCGCCCTCTCCCGGAATGCTCAGGCGCGCGGTTTCCGGGGGATAGCACAGGCCTTTGTCGGCGCAGCCTTGATAACCCACCAGCAAGGTGAAGGCGCGTGGGTCGGTGCGCGGCACTTCGATGTCGACGATGCCGTGGTACACCTCGACGTCGCCGAAGAACTCGTCGTGCTTGGCTTCGCCCTGGGGAATGCGTGGGCTGCCCAGGGCGATGTCGCCTGGCTCGCTGCGCACCTGGAAGCGGTGACGATAGAGGTAGTAGCCCTCGGTGGCGACGAAGCGCAACTTGATCGACTGCGCATCGGCCTGGAGCAGTTCCAGCTTGAAGGCTTCGTGGACCGGCAGGAAGTCGGCGCTGTTGGACAGCGAGGCGGCGCCCAGGGTGGCGCTGGGGCGGTTGTCGAGCAGGCCCGAGGCGAAGCTGGGGCCGGCCAGCAGCAGGAACAGCAGGAAAAACAAGCGGCGCATGGCGGACTCGCGAGGTGGAACGTGGCCGGCATGATAGCGGAGTTGGCAGCGGCTGGGGGCGATCGGGCTGGGCGCGGCGGCGAAGCGCCGCACCCCAGAGCGCTTACACGCGAAACGCGCCGACCGCCTGGTTCAGTTCGCCGCCGAGCTGCAGCAGTTGCTCGCTCTGCTGGCGACCTTCGCCGATACGCTGCAGGTTGTCTTCGCCCAGTGCATGGATACGCTCACTGTGGTCACGGATCTCGCTCACCGCGCCGCTCTGCTGGGCGGTCACATCGGCGATGCGCACCGCCGTGTCGGCGATGGTGCGAATGGCGCTGACGATCTCGTCCAGCGCACCGTCGGCCATCTGCGCCTGGCTGGCGGTGGCCTCGGCATGTTCGAGCTGGGTACGCATGCCGCTGACCGATTCGCGCGCGGCCTGTTGCAGGCGGTCGATCAGCACCTGGATTTCGCCGGTGGCGCCGGTGGTGCGCTGGGCCAGCGAGCGCACCTCGTCGGCCACCACGGCGAAGCCGCGGCCCATCTCCCCGGCACGGGCCGCCTCGATGGCGGCATTGAGCGCCAGCAGGTTGGTCTGCTCGGCGATGGCGCGGATCACCGTCAGCACGCCACCGATGGTCGCCGACTCGGCCGCCAGTTGCTCGATCAGCTGAGCATTGCCCTGCACCTCGTCGACCAGCGCACGCAGCCCCGACAGGCTGTCGCCGATCACCGCCTGGCCGTGCTCCACGGCGCGACCGGCGTCACGGCTGGCGTCGGCGGCTGCGCTGGCGTCGCCGGCCACCTGCTGGATGGTCGCTTCCAGTTCGCCCAGGGCGTCGCGGATCTGCGCGGTGTCGCCGGCCTGGCGTTCGGCGCCGTCGTGCAGCGCCGTGCTCATGCCGGCCAGGGCGTGGCTGCTGCCGGCGACCTGTTCGGCGTTGTCGCGCAAGGTGCCCACCAGCGTCACCAGGTACTGGCGCAGGCGGTTCAGCGAGGCCTGGATCTCGTGCAGTTCGAGGTTGGTACGGCCCAGCTCCACGGGCTGGCCGAAGTCGCCTTCGGCCCAACGCGACAGAGCCGGTACCAGGCTGGTGAGGGTGCGGGTGAGGCGCCGTTGCAGGGTGTCGATGAGCAGTGCGATCAGCAGGATCAGGCCGATCATCACGCCCTGGGTGAGTCGCACTTCGGCGGCGATCTTCGCGTGCTGGCCTCGCACCTGCGGCTCCAGTGCGGCGATGGCCTGCTGCACGGCATCGATACGTTCGCGGGTACTGGCGGCCAGCGCGGCGCGGCGCTCGATCTGTTCGCGGGTGCGCTGCAGCTCGGCGGGGTAACGGCCGAGCAGGCTTTGCAGTTCGCGCTTGAGGCCGACGGCGACATCTTCCTGGCGTTCGTTGGCCTGGCTTTGCAGGCCCATCATCGCGGCGAAGTCGTCGGCGCCGGACTCGGCGGCGCGGGTCACCCCCAGCAGCGGCAGGGCGTCGATGAGCTGGGCCTGGGCGCGGATCTGCTGCAGCTCGCGTTCCACCTCGTCGGCCAGCTCGGCGCGACCGCTGCTGACCAGTTTGTCGCGGGCCAGCGCCAGGCGGCCCAGGTGCAGCGAGGCGTCCAGCAGGGGTGTCAGGTAGCGCGGCGCCTCGGCGCTGCCGCTGTCACGGGCGTAGCTGGCCAGTTGTTCGAAGTTGGCCCCCAGTTCGCGCTCGGCTTGCAGCAGCAGGGCTTGCGGGTCGCCGGCCAGTTTGCCGGCGGCCAGCAGTTCGTTGGCGGTGAACGCCTGCAGGCCGTCGAGGCTGGGCCGCAGTTGCGCGGCCAGATCCTCCGGCCACTGGGCCAGCGCCTCGTGCAGGTGCCGGGTGGCCTCCGTGGCGGCGGCATGGCGCAGGGCGTCGCCACTGGCCAGGTAGACCTGGATATTGTCGGCGGCCTGGTTCTGGAACTGCTGAGACAGGCTCAGGTAGCGCTCCATCAGTTGGTAGGGGCGCTCCAGTGCGCGCTGCGACCACCACAGGGTCGCGCCCAGGGCAAAGCACACGGCCACCAGCAAGAGGGTGTTGAAATTGGTCAGCCACTTCAGGCGCATAGCCGCTAACTTCCTGGGCAATGGTGAGGTAGGTGGCTGAAGTTATTGCGATTTTGTGACGCCGTGATGACGCCGGAGGCTTGGCGCCATAAAAAAGTGGCACATTGCTGGTATGGCTGGCGTCGTGGCTGATGGCTGTGCAGGAAACGCCGTGGGCGCTTACGGCTCGACCCGCATCACGCAATTGCGCCCGGCATGCTTGGCCCGGTACAGCGCCTCGTCCGCAGCACTGGCCATGCTCAGGGCATCGAGCGCCTCGTCGAGCTGCACCACACCGGCACTGAAGGTGCATTGCAGGTCCTGAGGCTGGGCGGGGTAGTGGATTTCGGCGAAGCGCTGGCGGATCTGGTCGAGCACCTTGTGCGCGGCGTCCAGCCCGGTGTCAGGCATGACGATGGCGAATTCCTCGCCGCCGTAGCGGCCGATGAAATCGGTCTTGCGCAGGCGCTGCTTGAGAAACAACGCCAGGCTCTTGATCACGCGGTCGCCCATGGGATGGCCATGGCGATCATTGATCTTCTTGAAGTGGTCGATGTCGAGCATGGCGAAGCTCAGCGGCCGTTGCTCGCGGCGGGCGCGGAAGCTGCAGTCTTCGAGCAGTTGCAGGATGTGGGTGTGGTTGTACAGCCCGGTCAGGCTGTCACGGACCATGCGCGCCTTGAGGTGGCGGGCGCGGGCGGCGCGGTTGCGCACGGTGGTGATCAGGTGGCGGGCGCGGATCGGCTTGGTGAGAAAGTCGTCGCCGCCCTCGCTCATGGCATCGAGCTGCTTGTCCAGGTCGTCTTCGGCCGACAGGTAGATGATCGGCACGCTGACGTAGCGGTCGTTGTGGCGGATCACCTTGGCCAGTTCCACGCCGGTACAGTCGGGCATGTACATATCCAGGATGATCAGGTCGGGCTGAAAGTCCGCCAGTTCGGCCATGGCGCGCATCGGCTCGGTGAGGGTGCGGGTGATGATGCCGGCGCCGTTGAGCAGGCGCTCGGTGTTCAGGGCCTGGGCCCGCGAGTCGTCGATGACCAGCACGCGGAACGGCTCGTACTGGGTGGTGCTGGTGAGCAGTTCGACTTTCTCCAGCAGGCTCGACGCTTCCAGGGTGCCGGTGAGGAACTCCTGGCCGCCAGCCCGCACCGCTGCCAGGCGCGTGGGGGTGTCGGCTTCGTGCAGACTGAAGAACAACAGTGGGATGGGCGTTTGCAGACCGTGCTGGGCGTCGGCCGCCAGGCGCAGGCCGGCGCCGGGACCGGCGAAATCCACGTCCATGACGATCGCCGCCGGCAGGTGCTCGCTCAGCGCCGCGCGCAAGGCCTCGCCGCTGTCCAGGGCTTGTGCGCTCAGGCCGAAGAACGCCAGTTGCTGGGCCAGGCGCTCGGCGCGCTCGGCGTCCTGCAGCAGGATATGCACCGGCTTGCGCACGGCCGGCAAGTGCACGCTGTCGAGCTGGTCGCCCTGGCGCAGGCCCGTGCGCGAGAGGCGCTGCATCAGGCGGTTGAGCTCACCGATCAGTTGCGAGTTGAGGCGCGCGCTGTTGGCTTCGATGGCCTCCAGGGTCTGACCGATGGCCTGCGCCAGGCCGATGTGCTCGGCCTGCTCGAAGCGCTCGGCGTAGCGCTGCAGGCGCAGGTTGGCATCGCTCAGCTCGCCCAGTCCGGCACTCGACCATTCGCCGCGTTGCAGGCGTTGCCAGGTCTCCAGCATCTGTCGAGCCTGGTGGATGACCCGCTGGGCGAAGTGTTGACGCAAGCGCTCGTGGCTGGGCTCGGCGTGTCCGGTCATGTCCTGTCTGCTTGTTGGAAAGAGGTATGCAGGTTCAATGATGGCTCTATGCTAGCAGCTATCGTCCGACCCGTGAGTGCCGCGGATCAACAAAGCGTTCACGCCCGTCCATTCAGTTTGCGACTCGTGGGTCGCTTATGCGCATGGCGGCGTCTGCTTTATAGTGCCCAGGTGCAGGCTTGCCGTGGCACCCTGGCACGGGCCTGTGGTCCAAGCCCCTGAACCCTCATGTTTGATTAAGGACAACGCCATGCTGGACTGGAAAAACCGCGAGGCCAAGGCCGAGCGGCGCGAGCGCGCCGACGGCCGTGGCGCCGCCACCCGTAGCTACTTCGGCGGCCTCTGGAGCCGCGCCCTGCTTATCCTGATCGGTGTGTACCTGGTGGTGTGCATCGGTCTTGGCTGGTACTGGAGCCAGGAACCGGCCCTGTTCCCGGTGCAGCAGAATGCCCAGGCCGCTGCCCAGCGCAACGGCCAGCAGATGGTGATCGGCTACACCACCACCGAGACCCTGAAGACCGTCGCGGCCACGCTGCTCGACAAGCCCGGTGGCTACATCGCCAACGACCGCTTCCCGCCAGGCCTGTGGATGGACAACATGCCGAGTTGGGAATACGGCGTGCTGGTCCAGGTGCGTGACCTGTCGCGCGCGCTGCGCAAGGACTTCGCCCGTTCGCAATCGCAATCCACCGAAGACGCCGACCTGGCCAAGGCCGAACCGCGCTTCAACTTCGACTACAAGAGCTGGATCCTGCCGTCCAGCGAATCGGAGTTCGAGGAAGGCATCAAGTCGCTTAGCCGCTACCAGGCGCGCCTGGCCGCTGGCGACAAGGGCGCGATCTTCTACACCCGTGCCGACAACCTCAACAACTGGCTGGGCGACGTGGCCACGCGCCTGGGTTCGCTGTCCCAGCGTCTGTCGGCCAGCGTCGGCCGGGTCAAGCTCAACAGCAACCTGAAGACCGAAACCGTGCAGGCCGGCCAGGCGCCGCAGGTCGACGAGGAAATCGTCGAGACGCCATGGCTGCAGATCGACAACGTGTTCTACGAAGCCCGTGGCCAGGCCTGGGCCCTGTCGCACCTGCTGCGCGCCATTGAAGTGGACTTCGCCGACGTACTGGCGAAGAAGAACGCGACGGTCAGCGTGCGGCAGATCATCCGCGAGCTGGAAGCCTCGCAGGAACCGCTGTGGAGCCCGATGGTGCTCAACGGCAGCGGCTTCGGCATGTGGGCTAACCACTCGCTGGTGATGGCCAACTACATTTCCCGGGCCAACGCCGCCGTGATCGACCTGCGCCAGTTGCTCTCGCAAGGATGACCCTGAGCCCTGACGAAGCCGCGCACCGTGCGGCTTCGGACGCCGAGTCGGTGGCCTGGGTCGATGCCCAGGATCGCTGCTTGGGCGCGCTGCCCCGGGCCGAGTTGCGCGAGCGCGGGCTGATCGGTCGCTGTACCTTCATCCTGCTGTTCAATAGCCGAGGCGAGCTGTGCGTGCACCGGCGCACCTTGAGCAAAGCGTTGTATCCCGGCTTCTGGGATGTGGCGGCCGGCGGCATGGTGGGGGCGGGCGAAAGCTACGACGCCTCGGCAGCGCGAGAGCTTGGTGAGGAATTGGGCATCGCGGATGTGCCGTTGCGCTTCCATGAGAAGTTCTACTTCGACCAGCCGGGCAACCGGCTGTGGTGCGCGGTGTACTCGGCCGTGTCCGATGCGCCGTTGCGCTTGCAGCCTGAAGAGGTGATGGAGGCGCGCTTCATCAGCGTGGCCCAGGCCGAGGCCGAGAGCCGAGTGAAGGATTACTGCCCGGATTCGCTGGTGGCGTTGCAGCGGTTCAAGGCCAGTTCGTGACAGCGCTGGTATCGGCAGCGCGGGGCGTCCGCCCCCTGAACAGAGCGTCGCATAACGCGTGGAAAATGCCGCAATCCGCTACTTAGCAAGCCATCGATTTACCGTTACACTGCGCGCCCTTTTCGGGCTGTCGCCGCATCTGCGACAGTAGCGCCGCCCCTGCCAGAGTGGGGCTTCGCGGTCGGTCCAGCGATGCTGCGAGCCGACCAGTTTTTGTCCTCAGCAAGAGGAACAAAAGTGGCCAAGAAAGCTTCTTCCTTTTCCGCCCTCGGCGGTCTCGTGTTTTCCACCGACGCCGGTCGGCATTGCCCCGACTGCAGCCAGCCGGTGGATGCCTGTGTCTGCAAGCAGCAGGCCGTGCCCGAAGGCGATGGCATCGCCCGCGTGCGCCGCGAAAGCAAAGGGCGTGGCGGCAAGACCGTCACCACCATCAGCGGCGTGCCGCTGCCGCTCGATCAGCTCAAGGAACTGGCCAGCACCCTCAAGCGTCGCTGCGGCACCGGCGGCGCCCTGAAAGACGGCGTCATCGAGATCCAGGGCGATCATGTCGAACTGCTGCTCGGCGAATTGCTCAAGCAGGGTTTCAAGGCGAAGAAGTCCGGCGGCTGACCCCGCGACGAGGATTTTTCGCCCGTGGCTTTCTAAACTCGTTCCTGCGGTCAGGGTCTACCGCCGCAGACGGACGAATCGTCATCTTCAGCTTTCATACTGCGCGCGCCTCCCAGGCGGGGCAGTGTCCAGAACTTATCGACAGGGGACTTGAATGTCCGTACGACGCACACGCAAAGACGATGGCAGCCAATGGACCGTGGCCGACAGCCGCAGTGTTTACGGGATCCGCCACTGGGGTGCTGGCTATTTCGCCATCAATGATGCCGGGCGCGTCGAAGTGCGCCCCAACGGCCCGGACAGCTCGCCGATCGACCTCTTCGAACAGGTCGAGGAGCTGCGCCAGAGCGGCCTGTCGCTGCCGCTGCTGGTGCGTTTCCCGGACATCCTGCAGGACCGCGTGCGCCAATTGACCGGTGCCTTCGACGCCAACATCGCGCGCCTGGAATACCAGAGCCAGTACACCGCGCTGTACCCGATCAAGGTCAACCAGCAGGAAGCGGTGGTGGAGAATATCATCGCCACCCAGAACGTCTCGATCGGCCTCGAAGCCGGCTCCAAGCCTGAGCTGCTGGCGGTGCTGGCGCTGGCGCCCAAGGGCGGCACCATCGTCTGCAACGGCTACAAGGACCGCGAGTTCATCCGACTGGCGCTGATGGGCCAGAAGCTGGGCCACAACGTGTTCATCGTCATCGAGAAGGAGTCCGAGGTCGCCCTGGTGATCGAGGAAGCCGCCGAGCTCAAGGTCAAGCCGCAGGTGGGGCTGCGTGTGCGCCTGTCGTCGCTGGCGTCGAGCAAGTGGGCCGACACCGGCGGGGAGAAGTCCAAGTTCGGGCTGTCGGCGGCGCAGTTGCTGTCGGTGGTGGCGCGCTTCCGCGAGGCGGGGCTGGATCAGGGCATTCGCCTGCTGCACTTCCACATGGGCTCGCAGATCGCCAACCTGGCCGACTACCAGCACGGCTTCAAGGAAGCGATTCGTTACTACGGCGAACTGCGTGGGTTGGGCTTGCCGGTCGATCACATCGACGTGGGCGGCGGCCTGGGCGTCGACTATGACGGCACCCACTCGCGCAACGCCAGCTCGATCAACTACGACATGGACGACTACGCCGGCGTGGTGGTGGGCATGCTCAAGGAGTTCTGCGACGCGCAGGGCCTGCCGCATCCGCACATCTTCTCCGAGAGCGGCCGCTCGCTGACTGCACACCACGCCATGCTGGTGATCCAGGTCACCGACGTGGAGAGCCACAACGACGAAGTGCCGACCATCGAAAACAAGGCCGCGCTGCCCGAGACCGTGCAGTGGCTGGTGGACCTGCTCGGTCCGACCGACATCGAGATGGTCACCGAAACCTACTGGCGCGCCACGCACTACATGGGCGACGTGGCGGCGCAGTACGCCGACGGCAAGCTCACCCTGGCCGAGAAAGCCCTGGCCGAGCAGTGCTACTTCGCCGTGTGCCGGCGCCTGCACAACTCGCTCAAGGCGCGCCAGCGTTCGCACCGCCAGGTGCTGGACGAGCTCAACGACAAGCTGGCCGACAAATACATCTGCAACTTCTCGGTGTTCCAGAGCCTGCCCGACACCTGGGCCATCGGCCAGGTCCTGCCGATCATTCCGTTGCACCGCCTGGACGAAGAGCCGATGCGCCGTGCGGTGCTGCAGGACTTGACCTGCGACTCCGACGGCAAGATCAACCAGTACGTCGACGAGCAGAGCATCGAGACCAGCATGCCGGTGCACGCGGTCAAGGAAGGCGAAGACTATCTGCTGGGCGTGTTCCTGGTCGGCGCTTACCAGGAGATCCTCGGTGACATGCACAACCTGTTCGGCGACACCGATTCGGTGAACATCTACCAGAACGCCGACGGCAGCGTGTACCACGCCGGTATCGAGACCCACGACACCATCGAAGACATGCTGCGCTACGTGCACTTGTCGCCGGAGGAGTTGATGACCCATTACCGCGACAAGGTGGCCAGCGCCAAGATCAGCGCACGTGAGCGCACCCAGTTCCTCGACGCCTTGCGTCTGGGGCTGACTCGCTCGTCTTATCTGTCGTCCTGATTGCCTAGGTGAGGTGGGGCTGCGGTGCAGCCCCCGGCATCAGTGCGACGCACGGAGCCTGTCTTTTCGAGCATCGAGCTCGATGTCCACGATCTGTGGCGCATCCCCGTCCTCCAAGAGCGCAACGCTCGCGAATCGATAGACGGTATCGTAGGTTTTCGCTTTGACTACCCAGCCATCCACTTCGGTAATCGCCCCCGATTGCTTGGTCACCAGGAAGGGATGCTGAGTACGTAATTGCGTGAGGGCTTTGGTTGGATCTGTTTCCGTCTTCATAAGGTAATACAGGTACGTCTTAGCCACGGTCGCGCCGCCCGAGTTGCTGACCACCTCATAAACTGAACTGTGGTCGCCGATAGCGGTGGTTCGAACAATGTCGTCCAGGCTGGGTGCCGGGGTCCAATTGATCGCAGACCAGCCGAATTGGCCCACGGCGAGTGCTGCAAGAACTGGGGTGAGCCAGCGTTTAGTGGCCTTGCGAGCGGGCATACTCGATACCTCTCCTTATCCAAAGTCGCGTAGTGTCCGGAGTTCTGCTCATGAGGGGCAAATCTGTTGTTTTTCCACATGTGCAGAACCCAGCACTTACTGCATCCAGCGATCCTGGCTGCGCAACCTCCACCCCACCCACCCCAATGTCACCGCCCGCAACCCCATGAACCCGAGAAACGCCAACCACAACCCGTGGTTGCCGAGCCCGCGCAGGGCGAATGCCACGGGCAGGGCGATCGCGACCGATACCAGCATCGCATTGCGCATCTCCCGGGCACGTGTGGCGCCGATGAACAGGCCGTCGAGCAGGTAACTCCACACCGCCACCAGCGGCAACAGGGCCAGGTACGGCAGGTACGGGTAAGCGGCTGCGCGCACGCTGGCGATGTTGGTCTGCAGGTCGATGAACAGGTGCCCGCCCAGCAGGAACGCCGCGGCGAACAGCAGGCTGACGATCAGCGACCAGCCGCAGGCCACCACCAACGAGCGGCGCAAGGTGTCGCGCTCGCGCGCGCCGATGGCGTGGCCGCACAGGGCTTCCACGGCATGCGCCAGGCCGTCGAGGGCATAGGCGGTCAGGAGCAGACCATTGAGCAGCAGGGCATTGGCGGCCACCGTCGCCTCGCCCAGGCGCGCGCCCTGCACGGCGATCAGCAGGAACACCAGTTGCAGCGCCAGGCTGCGCAGGAAGATATCGCGATTGACCGACAGCAGCGGTCGCCACGCCTGCCAGCGCGTGAGCGCCGACCAGACGATCCGTCCGGGATGCGCGCGCAGCGCCGGCCGGGTCAGCGCCAGGCCGAGCAGGGCGGCGCTCCATTCGGCGATCACCGAGGCCCGCGCCGAGCCCAGCACGCCCCAGTCCAGGCCGAGCACGAACCACAGGTTCAAGGCGATGTTCAGCACGTTGGTGGTCAACAGGATCGCCAGCGGCGCCCGCGCGTTCTGGGTGCCGAGGAACCAGCCGACCAGGGCGTAGCTGGCCAGCGCCGCCGGCAGGCCGAGCAGGCGCGTATGGAAGAACGTCTCGGTGGCGCTGCCCAGCGCCTGGCTGGGCTGCATCGCGTGCAGCGCCAACTGGCTGAAGGGCAGGGCGAGCAGGCCGACCACCAACGCCAGCGCCAACGCCAGCAGTAACCCCTGCGCCAGCACCTGGCGCAACGCGGCACCGTCGTCGCGCCCGGCGGCCTGGGCGGCGAAGCCGGTCGAGCCCATGCGCAGAAAGCCCATCAGGCCGACCATGAAGGTGAACAGCGTGGCGCCGACGGCGACCGCGCCCAACTGGTGGGCGTGGGGCAGGTGGCCGACGACCGTGCTGTCGACCAGCGCCACCAGCGGCACCGAAATGTTCGACAGGATCATCGGCGCGGCCAGGGCCCAGACCTTGCGGTGGGTCAGGCGGTGCTGCCAGTCGGTGGACAACTGCGACATGGGGATTCCCGGATCTGTGGTCATGCTGTTCACTTGAAGAATGCTGGGTCCGCTTCGCGGCCCTTTCGCGGCACAAGGCCGCTCCCACAAAGTCCGCGCAAACCCTGAAACAGGGGGCTGTACGGACCCTGTGGGAGCGGCCTTGCGCCGCGATGGGCTGCGCAGCAGCCCCAATGCCAGCAATACGGATCTTAAGTGAACCGCATTACGGATCTGTGGGGCCTTGGCGGCGCCTGGGTGTATGGCCGGCGCATTGTAGCGGCCCGGCAACCAAATCGTGCGACCGCGGTCTCACTTGCCACTTGTCGAGAGGTCAACGCCTCGACGTTGCGCTATAGTTGCTGCCCTCATCACCCCGCTGCCGAAGAGTTCCCTTTCCATGTTCAACAAAGGATTGTTGCTGGCGTGCGCGCTGGCCTTGCTCAGTGCCTGTGATTCCTCTTCCAAGGACACCCCGGTGCCAGCCGAGAAGCCGGCAGCGACAGCACCGGCCGAAACCCGCGCGGCCAAACGTGAGGACCCGGCAGTGCTGGCCAAGCGCTACGCTGATCGCGAATTGGAGGTGCTGGATGTCTCCGAAGTCCAGGTCGACGGCGCCAGCGCCTTGTCGATCAGCTTCTCGGTGCCGTTGGATGCCAACCAGGACTTCGCCGCCAAGGTGCACCTGGTCGACACCGTCAAGGGCAAGCTCGACGGCGCCTGGGAACTCTCCGACAACCAGATGGAGCTGCGCCTGCGCCACCTGGACCCGCAACGCAAGCTGGTGCTGACGGTGGATAAAGGCCTGCTGGCGGTCAACGGCAAGGCGCTGGCCAGCGAGTCGGTCAGCCGCCTGGAAACCCGCGACATGCAGCCCACCGTCGGCTTCGCCAGCCGCGGCTCGCTGTTGCCCACGCGCCTGGCCGAAGGCCTGCCGGTGATCGCGCTGAACGTCGACAAGGTCGATGTCGAGTTCTTCCGCGTCAAGCCCGAGCAACTCTCCAGCTTCCTCGCCAACTGGGGCCGCAACAGCAGCCTGTATGCCTACCAGTCCAAGGAAACCCTGCAGATGGCCGAGCTGGTCTACAGCGGCCGCTTCGACCTCAATCCCGCGCGCAACACCCGCGAAACCGTGCTGCTGCCCATCGCCGGCATCAAGCCGCTGCAAGAGCCGGGCGTGTACCTGGCGGTGATGCGTGCCTCGGGCACCTACGACTATTCGCAGCCCGCCACGCTGTTCACCCTCAGCGACATCGGCCTGTCCGCGCACCGCTACCGTGATCGCCTGGACGTCTTCACCCAGGCGCTGGAAGGAGGCAAGGCGCTGGGCGACGTAACGCTGGAGTTGCACGACGAGAAAGGCAAGCTGCTGGCCCAGGCCAAGACCGACGGCAAGGGCCACGCGCAGTTGCCGATCACCGCCAAGGCCGACACCCTGATCGCCACCCAGGGCGTGCACACCACGTTGCTGCGCCTGACCACTGCCGCGCTGGACCTGGCCGAGTTCGACATCACCGGTCCACAGGCCAACCCCCTGCAATTCTTCATCTTCGGCCCGCGCGACCTTTATCGTCCGGGTGAAACCGTGCTGCTCAATGGCCTGCTGCGCGATCAGGACGGCAAGCCGGTCAAGGCCCAGCCGATCACGGTCGAAGTGCGCCGTCCCGACGAACAGGTCAGCCGCAAGTTCGTCTGGGAGGCCGACTCGAACGGTCTGTTCCAGTACCAACTGCAGTTGGCGACCGAGGCGCCGACCGGCCGTTGGCAACTGTTGCTGGATCTTGGCGGCGGACGCCAGCAGGTCTATGAGTTCCTCGTCGAGGACTTCCTCCCCGAGCGCCTGGCGCTGGAGCTCAAGGGCAGCAAGACACCGCTGAGCCCCGAAGAGACCGCCCGCATCCAGGTCAACGGCCGCTACCTCTACGGCGCGCCGGCTGCCGGCAACCGCCTCAGCGGCCAAGCCTATCTGCGCCCGCTGCGCGAGGCCGTGCCGGCGCTGCCCGGCTATCAGTTCGGTTCGGTGACCGAAGACGAGCTGACCCAGGACCTGGAGCTGGACGAAGTCACCCTCGACCAGGCCGGCAAGGCCACGCTGAACATCGAAAGCCGCTGGGCCGAGGCCCGTTCGCCGCTGCAATTGACCGTACAGGCCAGCTTGCAGGAGTCCGGTGGTCGCCCGATCACCCGCCGTCTGGAGCAGCCGATCTGGCCGGCCGAGCGCCTGCCGGGCCTGCGCGGTCTGTTCGACGGCGAGGAAACCGACAGTGACGCACCGGTGCAGTTCGAAGTGCTGGTCGCCGACCGCGACGGCAAGAAACTGGCCGCCGACGACCTCAAGGTGCGGCTGATCCGCGAGCGCCGCGACTATTACTGGAACTACTCCCAGGACGACGGCTGGAGCTACAACTACAACGAGAAATTCCTCACCCAGAGCGAGGAAGCCGTCAGCGTCAAGGCCGGTTCCACCGCCAAGCTGACCTTCCCGGTCGAGTGGGGCCCGTACCGCGTCGAAGTCGAAGACCCGCAGACCGGCCTGGTATCCAGCGAGCGCTTCTGGGCCGGCTACCGCGCCCAGGACAACGCCGAAGGCGGCGCTGTACGTCCCGACCAGGTCAAGCTGGCGCTGGACAAGCCGTCCTACGCCGACGGCGCCACGGCCAAGATCACCGTCACGCCGCCGGCCGCGGGCAGCGGCTACCTGATGATCGAATCCAGCGACGGACCACTGTGGTGGCAGGAAATCGACGTGCCGGCCGAGGGCAAGACCTTCGAGGTCGAGCTGGACAAAAAGTGGGCACGCCACGACCTGTACGTCAGCGCCCTGGTCATCCGCCCTGGCGAGCGCAAGGCCAACGCCACGCCCAAGCGCGCCGTCGGCGTGCTGCACCTGCCGCTCGACCGCGCCGAGCGCAAGCTGGCGGTCAGCTTGCAGGCGCCGGAGAAGATGCGTCCCAAGCAGCCGCTGAGCGTGAAGATCAAAGCCGTCAACGCCGATGGCAGCGTGCCCAAGCAGGTGCATGTACTGCTCTCTGCGGTGGACGTGGGCATTCTCAACATCACCGACTTCAAGACCCCTGACCCCTTCGCCAGCCTGTTCGGCCGCAAGGCCTACGGCGCTGACCAACTGGACATCTATGGCCAGTTGATCGAAGCCGGTCAGGGCCGTCTGGCCAGCCTGGCGTTCGGCGGTGACGCCGCCATGGCCAAGGGCGGCAAGCGCCCGAATACCACGGTCACCATCGTCGCCCAACAGAGCCTGCCGGTGACCCTGGACGACAAAGGCGAAGGTCTGGCCACGGTCGACATCCCCGACTTCAACGGCGAGCTGCGCCTGATGGCGCAGGCCTGGACCGACGAGCACTTCGGCATGGCCGAGGGCAAGACGGTGGTGGCCGCGCCGCTGATCGCCGAGCTGTCGGCGCCGCGCTTCCTGGCCGGCGGCGACCAGACCCGCCTGGCGCTGGACCTGGCCAACCTGTCCGGACGTGCCCAGCAGCTCGACGTGCAGGTCAGCACCGACGGCCAGCTCGACCTCACCGGGCCTGCGCAACAGAGCCTGAGCCTTGCCGAAGGCCAGCGCACCACGCTGATGATCCCGGTGCAGGCCCGTGGCGGCCTGGGCCAGGGCAAGGTGCAGGTGCGCGTCAACGGTCTGCAGTTGCCGGGCGAAAACGCCCAGGGCTTCGAGCGCGAATGGACCCTGGGCGTGCGTCCGGCCTATCCGGCGATGCTCAAGCACTACCGCGTGGCCCTGAAGGACCAGCCCTGGACCCTGCCGGACAACGACCTGGCCCAGTTCGAGTCGTCGGGCCTGGAGGCAACCCTGGCGCTGTCCAGCCGTCCGCCGCTGAACCTCGCCGAGCAGATCCGTGCCCTCGAAGCCTATCCCTATGGCTGCCTGGAGCAGACCACCAGCGGCTTGTACCCCTCGCTCTACGCCGATGCCGACAGCCTCAAGCGCCTGGGCATCAAGGGCGAGCCGGCCGATGTGCGCAAGCGCAAGATCGAGATGGGCATCGAGCACCTGCTCGGCATGCAGCGCTACAACGGCAGCTTCGGTCTGTGGAGTTCGGACAGCGAGGAGGAGTACTGGCTGACGGCGTACGTTACCGACTTCCTCTTGCGCGCCCGCGAGCAGGGCTACGGCGTACCCGCCGAGGCGTTGAAGAAGGCCAATGAGCGTCTGCTGCGTTACTTGCAGGAACGCAACCTGATCGAAGTCGACTACAGCCAGAACGCCGAGCACACCCGCTTCGCCGTGCAGGCCTATGCCGGTCTGGTCCTGGCGCGCAGCCAGCAGGCACCCTTGGGTGCGCTGCGCAGCTTGTTCGAGCGCCGCAGCGATGCCCGCTCCGGTCTGCCACTGGTGCAACTGGCGGTGGCGCTGGACAAGATGGGCGACAAACCGCGTGCCCAGCAAGCCTTGCAGGCGGGCCTGGCCATCGGTCGCGGCAAGGGCTGGCTGGCCGACTACGGCAGCGCCGTGCGCGACCAGGCGTTGATCCTGGCGTTGTTGCAAGAGAACAACCTGGCGACCGATCAGGTCGACCAGCGCCTGTTCGCGCTGTCCGACGAACTGGCCGCCAACCGCTGGTTGTCGACCCAGGAGCGCAACGCGCTGTTCCTCGCCGGTCGCGGGCTGCTGGGCAAGCCGGAAGGCAAGTGGCAGGCGCGCCTGGACAGCGCCGGCGAAGTGCGCGAGTTCGACAACGCCGACTCGGGCATGCTGCTCGACGGCCCGTTGCTGGCCTCGCCGCTGACCGTGCAGAACCAGAGCAGCGACACGCTGTACCAGCAACTGACGCTGTCCGGTTACCCGCGTCAAGCGCCTGCACCCAGCAGCAACGGTCTGCAGATCCGCCGCGAGTACCTGGGTATGAACGGCCAGAATGTGGACCTGCGTAACCTGCGCAGTGGCGACCTGGTGCTGGTGCACCTGGCGCTCAAGGCCCAGGAGTCGGTGCCGGATGCGCTGGTGGTGGACCTGCTGCCGGCGGGCCTGGAGCTGGAAAACCAGAACCTGGCGCAGAGCGCCGCCAGCCTGGACAACGCCAGCAGCGCGGTGAAGGAATGGCGCGAGTCGATGCAGAACGCCAGCGTGGTGCACCAGGAGTACCGCGACGACCGCTATGTCGCGGCGCTCAAGCTCGACGGCTACGGCACCACTCACCTGCTGTATCTGGCGCGGGCGGTGACGCCGGGCAGCTACCGCATCCCGCCACCGCAGGTGGAGTCGATGTACCGGCCTAACCTGCAGGCGGTGGGTGAGAGCCAGGGCGAGCTGGTGGTGCGCGGTCGTTGAGATCTGCGCAATATCGTCAGGCCACGCTGTAGGCGCTGTGGTTCATCCGCGAACATCGGCATTGCCGATGCCCTCGCGGATGAATGGCATGCCCTCTCAATGAATGATCCAGCTCAACACCCACAACCCCAGCACCAGCCAAATGATGCCCATCACGATCGACGCCCGCAGGAATGCACGGATCGCCGAATACAGCAGCATCAGCCCGACCACCAGGGCCAGGATGCTGACCAGCGAAGTGTCCATCCCCAAGGTACGCGAGAGACCGTCGATGAAATTGCCGCCGGCATTGGCCAGCAGGTTGAACAGGCCACTCATGAGGTCGACGATGAATTTGATCACCGCGCCCAGCGCCTGGCCCAGCCACTCGAAAAACCCTTCTACATGCATAGCTGCTTCCTGATGATCGTTCCCAGCCTTTGGCCATCGCCCGAGCGCGTCGGTTCCCAATGCCAGGCGCACGCATAGTGCGCGGACACACTCGCGCGGGCAAGGTGCTGCGCGCGATGCTGATCGCCAGCCTGCTGATGGCCGCCCTGCTGTGGCTGGCCGACCGTCTGTGGCCGCTGCCCATGCCGGGCGACGACCTGGCGCGGGTGGTGCTCGCCGAGGACGGCACGCCGCTGTGGCGCTTCGCCGACAGCGACGGTGTGTGGCGTTACCCGGTCAGCCCCGAGGAGGTCTCGCCGCTGTACCTGGAGGCGCTGCTGACCTATGAGGACCGCTGGTTCTACGACCATCCGGGGGTCAACCCGCTGGCCCTGGCCCGCGCCGCCTGGCTGAACCTGCGCGGCGGGCGTGTGGTGTCCGGGGGGAGCACCCTGTCGATGCAGGTGGCTCGCCTGCTCGATCCGCACGACCGCACGTTGCCCGGCAAGCTGCGCCAGCTCTGGCGCACGGCGCAGTTGGAGTGGCACCTGTCCAAGCGCGAGATCCTGCAGATCTACCTGGACCGGGCGCCGTTCGGTGGCACCTTGCAAGGCGTCGCTGCCGCCAGTTGGGCCTACCTGGGCAAATCGCCCAAGCACCTGACGCCCGCCGAGGCCGCGCTCTTGGCAGTGCTGCCGCAAGCGCCCAGCCGCCTGCGCCCGGACCGCCATCCCGCGCGTGCCCAGCAAGCCCGCGACAAAGTGCTGCAACGCCTGGCCGACTATCAGGTGTGGCCTGCGCAGCGCATCGCCGAGGCGCGTGAGGAACCGCTGCTGCTGGCGCCGCGTCAGGAACCGGCCCTGGCGCCGTTGCTGGCGCGGCGGCTGAACACGCCAGACAGCCCGCCGCTGATCCGCACCACCCTCGACGCCACCCTGCAACGCCGCCTCGAAGACCTGCTGCTGGGCTGGCGCGCGCGTCTGCCCGAGCGCACCTCGGCGGCGATACTGGTGGTCGAGGCGCAGACCATGGCGGTGCGCGCCTACCTCGGCTCCATCGACCTGAGCGACGAGCGGCGCTTCGGTCACGTCGACATGGTCCACGCCCTGCGCTCACCCGGCTCCACCCTCAAGCCCTTCCTCTATGGCCTGGCCATGGACGACGGCCTGATCCATTCCGAATCGCTGTTGCAAGACGTGCCGCGACGCTACGGCGACTATCGACCCGGCAACTTTTCCATGGGCTTCAGCGGGCCGGTGTCGGCCAGCTCGGCGCTGGCGCTGTCGCTCAACCTGCCGGCCGTGCAGTTGCTCGAGGCCTACGGGCCCAAACGCTTCGCCGCGAAGCTGCGCATTGGCGGCGTGCCGTTGGTGCTGCCGCCCTTGGCCGAGCCGAACCTGTCGCTGATTCTCGGCGGTGCGGGCAGTCGCCTGGAGGACTTGGTCGGTGGCTACGCCGCGCTGGCCCGTCAGGGCCGCAGTGCACGGATCCGCCTGCAACCGCAGGACCCGCTGTTGGAACGGCCGCTGCTGTCGCCCGGCGCGGCCTGGATCGTGCGGCGCATCCTCAGTGGACAGGCGCGCCCGGACCGCGATCCGCATGCCGAACTGGTGCAGCGCCCGCAACTGGCCTGGAAGACTGGCACCAGCTATGGCTTTCGCGACGCTTGGTCGATTGGCGTCGGCCCGCGCTACCTGATCGGTGTGTGGATCGGCCGTCCCGATGGCACGCCGGTGCCGGGCCAGTTCGGCCTGGCGTCGGCGGCGCCGTTGATGCTGCAGGTGCACGACCTGCTGAGCAACCGCGACCGCCAGCGCGGTATCGCGATGCCGGTGGAGAACGTGCCCGCCAGTGTCGGGGTGGCCGCGATCTGCTGGCCGCTGGGGCAGCCGATGAAGCGCCAGGATCCGCAGTGCCGCCGCCAGCGCTTCGCCTGGACCCTCGACGGCACCACGCCGCCGACCTTGCAGGCGGCCGACCAGCCGTTGGGCCTGGGCCTGCGCGAAACGGTCTGGGTCAATGAGCGCGGCCTGCGCGTCGATGCCCGTTGTACAGGCGCGCAGGCGCAGGACATCGCCCTGTGGCCGGCGCCGCTGGAGCCTTGGTTGCCGCGTGTGGAGCGGCGCAGCGCGCGACTGCCGGCGATCGACCCCAACTGCCCGCCGCAAGTACCGCCCAGCGCGCCGCCGTTGTCGATCGTTGGCGTACGCGGCGGCGATCACTTGCGCCGACCGTTGACCAGTCACGAGCCCTTGCAGGTGCAAGTGTCGGCCTTGGGTGGAGCAGGGCGGCGCTGGTGGTTCCTCAATGGCACGCCGCTGGGCGAGACCGAGGGTCAGGACAGCCTGGCCCTGCACCTGGAGCAGCGCGGGCGCATGGAGCTCAGTGCCCTGGACGAGAGCGGCGAGACCGCGCGGGTGGAGTTTCAGGTGGGCGAGTGAGGCCGTGCCTGGCGCCGCTCAGCGCCTGAGCGCCTGTACCGAGACCTTGGGGAACAGATTGTCCAGCGTTTCCAGCAAGCGGGCGTAGTAGATCGGCTTGCGGAACAGGTCGAGCACTTGCAGGCGCAGCAGGTCGCTGACGTCGTTGAGGTCGGCATGCCCGGACATGACGATCACCGGCAGGTGCTGGCGCGCGGTGTGATCGCGCAGACGCTGGATCAAGGCGATGCCGCTCTCTTCGGGCATGCGCAGGTCAGTGATGACCAGGCCCACGTCGGGGTAGCGGGTGAGCTGCTGCAACGCGACTTTCACCGAGGTTGCGGTGTGACAGGTGAAACCCTCGTTTTCCAGCAGCTCAGCCAACTCCAGCAAGGCGTCTTCCTCGTCGTCCACCAAGAGAATCTGCTGGCGTGAGGAAGCGTTCGGCATGATGGACTCCTGGTTGCCGTGGAGAAGGTCGCAAGGCGTCGATCACGCTCACAGGGCTCCTGAGATGGAGGTGAACAGGGCTGTGATCTTGGTCGAGATGGTCGGTACGAACGGCACCAGCACCACCGCGACCATCGCGGCGATCAGCGCATATTCGATACCCGACGCACCGTCCTCGCGGCGGATGAAGTTTTTCAAGTGTAGAAGGATCTGCTGCAATTGCATGGCATCGCTCCCTGCGCCCACGGCGCTGCTGTCAGGACGTGGCGGAATAACGTCCATTTGCCATCACAGGATTGCCAAGCTGACGCAGCCTGCAAATGTAAGAAGGTATTAGCACTAAAGTTTGAATCCCATTCGGGTGAGTTAACTGTCTGTTTTGCAAGCAGATGAATGCGAGTCGAAAAAAATCCGACCGCCGCTCATGGCGATTGATGAGCGCTGCGCTACCGTGCAATAGCGAAATAGTTCCTTTTTGCTAGCACGGGTCAACTCGCACGGAGGCGGATATGAGCAGTCGCACGACCCTGTTCCTTGCTCTGGCGTTTTTGCTCGCCGCCTTGCTGGCCGGATACTGGGGCCTGATGCTCAGTCGTCCCGCTGAGCTGCCCGATCCGGTCGAAATCACTCCTCCAGCGCCAGCCGCTGAAATCGTCTCGGCGCTGTCCGCCCCGGCCGCCGAACCCACCGGATCGCCGATCGTGGTGCTGCGCAGAGCACTGCCTGCCAATACGCCCCTGAGCGAAGACGACGTGCTGCTCGAGCACCTCCAGGTGGTACCGGCCGGTGCCTTCGAACGTTTCGACCAGGTGCTCGGGCGCAGCAGCGACCGGCCCTTGGCCGCTGGCAGTTGGTTGGCCGAGTCGAGCTTTCAGCGCGGTGGACCCTTGGCGCGGATGATCCGCAGCCACGAACGTGCCGTGACCCTCGGCGTGGACGAGGTGGTGGGCGCGGCTGGGCAACTGGACCCGGGCGACTATGTGGACGTGTTGCTGTACCTGCGTGAGGAAAACCGCAACCCGCAAGCGTCGGCGCAGGTGGTGTTGTCGGCACTGCGCGTGCTCAGTGTCAACGAGCAGGTGGGCCTGGCCAACGACGGTCAGCCCGCGCAGAGCGCTGAGCAGCAACAGGCCCGACGGGAACAGCAAGCGCCACGTGCGGCCAGCACGCGCACCGTGACCCTGGCCGTGCCCGAGGCCCAGGCCAGCCGACTGATGCTTGCCGCCCAGGTCGGCACGTTGCGTCTGGCCGTGCGCAGCGCCGACGAACAGCGCCTGGCGCACTACTGGGCCGATGTCGCGCCAGCGCCCCCCGCACCGTCCGCCGAGCCCCTGCGTTTCGACCAGCTGTCCCGTACCTCCGCGCCGGCCACGACGGCGCGCGCTGCTGCCCACGGCATGCAGATCATCCGCGGGGCGAAGACCACCCACGCCAACCAGACGCCATGACCAGGCAGGATGCAGCGATGCGATGTTCCGAACGCAGTCTCAAACAGGTCGGCACTGTGCTGCTGTTGCTGGCGGCGTTGTCAGCACCGGCCCAGGCCGCGCTGTCGGGCTGCGAGGCGGTCAACCGGTTACCGACGGTGATCGAGATCGCACAGGGCCAGCAGCAGGAGCTGCGTCTGCCGCTGGTCATCGGCCGGGTCGCGGTGGGCGAGCCGACGGTGGCCGATGTACAGGCCAGCGGCGAGCGTGCGGTGCTGCTGACCGGCGTCGGCGCGGGCAACACCACCCTGATGCTCTGGACCGCGTGCGCGGCCGCGCCGCACCGGGCGATGCTGTTCGTCAAGGGACGCGCCAGCAGCGACATGGACCCGGCCAGTGTGCTGCCATCCCAGGATGCCCAGTTGCCGAGCCAGGTGCAGGCCGACATTCGCTTCGTCGAGGTGCGCCGCAACAAGTACCAGGAAGCTGGCGCGCGGCTGTTCCTGAATGGGTCCAGCAAGAGCCTGTTCGGCTCGCCCGGCACCGCGCCTGCCGGCACGGCGGTGACGCCTGGCGCGGTGCCCATCGCCCGCCCGGCGATCCCGCTCGACGATGGCGTGTTCAACATCGTCTGGGGCAGCAGCAAGATCCTCGCGGCGATCAACGCCCTGGAAAACAGCGGCTTCGCCTATACCCTGGCGCGCCCCAGCCTGACCGTGCTCAGCGGCATGACCGCCAGCTTCCTGGCCGGCGGCGAGATTCCGGTGCCGGTGCCCAGTGCCGGCAGCGACAACATATCGATCGAATACAAGGAGTTCGGCGTGCGCCTGTCGCTGACGCCGACCGTGGTCAGCCGCGAGCGCATTCTGCTCAAGGTCGCCCCCGAGGTCAGTGACCTGGACTACTCCCGCCCGGTGGTCATCGCCGGCACCCAGGTGCCAGCGCTCAGCGTGCGCCGCACCGACACCAGCATCTCACTGGCCGATGGCGAGAGCTTCATCATCAGCGGCCTGGTGAGCAACAGCACGCGCTCTTCGGTGGACAAGTTGCCGGGCCTGGGCAACCTGCCGATTCTCGGCGCGCTGTTCCGCCAGTCCAGCGTGCAACGCGACGACACCGAACTGCTGATGATCGTCACGCCGCACCTGGTCCAGCCGTTGGCCGCCAATGCACGCCTGCCGGCGTTGCCCGGTGAGACCCTGCGCCGCTACGACCCCAGTTGGGGCCATTTGTTTTTCCAGGAAAAAGGCGACTTTCAAGGACAAGGGGGGTTATCCCGATGAACGACAGCCTCAATCCCACCTACCTGGCCATCACCCGCAACGAAGACGACCTGCACTGGCTGCAGGACGCCCTGGCGCCCCAGGGCCAGGTGATCGGTGCCAGCGCCGGGAGCCTCGACGAGTTGCTGGCGCTGGTCGATGTCACGTTCAGCAACCTGGTGTTCATCGGCCTGGACCGCGAGCAGTTGGTCGCCCAGTGCGCCTTGATCGAAGGCGTGCTGGAAGCCAAGCCGATGCTGGCGATCGTGGTCCTGGGCGATGGCATGGACAATCAGTTGGTGCTGCACGCGATGCGCGCCGGGGCACGCGACTTCGTCGCCTATGGCTCGCGGGCCAGCGAAGTCGCCGGGCTGGTGCGTCGGCTCGGCAAACGCCTGCCGACGGTCACCAACAGCCCGGCTCTGGGCGGCCTGACCGTGCTCTACGGCGCCCAGCGCGGCGCCGACGGTGCGCTGCTGACCAGTCATCTGGCGCGGGTGGTGCAGGACAGCGGCCAGCAGACCCTGCTGCTCGACCTCGGCCTGCCACGCGGTGACAGCCTGGCCTTGCTCGGCCTGGAGGCCTCGTTCCATTTCGGCGATGCGTTGCGCCACCTGCGCCGGCTCGACAGCACCCTGATCGACAGTGCCTTCACCCGCGACAAAGGCGGCCTGCGCCTGCTCGGTCACGCCGAGCACGACGAGCCCCTGGCGCAGACCAGCGCCGCCGAGCTGTACATGCTGCTCAGCGCGTTGCGCCAGCACTTCCAGCACATCGTCGTCAACCTCACCGGGCAGGCCGACAGCGAGGCACTGCGCACCTTGGTCAGTCACTGCGACAAGCTGATCGTCTACACCGACCAGAACATCCTCGACTGCCGTCGCAACCTGGACGTGCTCGACGCCTGGCGCGAGCGCGGCATCAAGCTGGAGCACGCCAGCCTGCTGGTCGATCGCTACCTGCGCAACGTCGCGCCCGACGCCGATGCACTGGCCCGACGCTACGCCCTGCCGCTGCTCAAGGTCATGCCCGACAGCCCCGAGGTGCGCCTGAACGTGAAGAATCAGGGCCTGAGCCTGTTCGAGCTGGCCCCACGGGAAAGCTTGACCCAAGCGCTGCGCGGCCTCGGCGAGCGCCTGGCGCGGCGCTCGGAAACCCTCGCGCCGCCGAGCCTGCTCTGGCTGCGCCGGCTGTGGGGCAGCCGATGAACGGCGACCAGCCCTTTGGCGGTCAACGCCAGGCGGGCGCCGATCCACACGCGCTCAAGCGCGCGCTGCACCGCTTCGTCATCGACGCCATCGAGGACAGCGGCCGCAACCTGCTCGAAGGCGCACGCCCCGCGCTGACTCCCTTCGTGCTCGAACAGGTGGCCGATTACGTCGGCCGTCTGCGCCTGGCACTGTCGCGCTACGAGATGGAGCGCCTGGCCGAGGAACTGGTGGACGAGCTGACCGGCTTCGGTCCCCTGGAGGTGCTGCTGCGCGACCCCAGCGTCACCGAGATTCTGGTCAACGGGCCGCACCGAGTGTTTGTCGAGCGGGCGGGACTGTTGCAGGAAACCGACCTGCGCTTCATCGACGCGCACCATGTCGAGCGGGTCATGCAGCGCATCCTGGCGCCGCTAGGCCGGCGTCTGGACGAGTCCTCGCCGATGGTCGATGCGCGCCTGCCCGATGGCAGCCGGGTCAACGCGATCATTCCGCCCGTGGCCTTGGACGGCCCGTGCCTGTCGATCCGCAAATTCCGCCAGGACATGCTCAAGAGCGCCGACCTGCTGGCCACCCGCGCCATCGACCAGGCCATCTTCGACTTCTTCGAGCGCGCCGTGGCGCGGCGCTGCAATATTCTGGTCAGTGGCGGCACCGGCACCGGCAAGACCACCTTGCTGAACATCCTCAGCCAGATGATCGCGCCGCGCGAGCGCCTGGTGACCATCGAAGACGTGGCCGAGCTGCAGTTGAATCATGGCCACGTGGTGCGTCTGGAAACCCGTCCGCCGAATGCCGAAGGCCATGGCGAGATCAAGCCCAGCGAACTGATCCGCAACGCCCTGCGCATGCGCCCGGACCGCATCATCCTCGGCGAGATTCGCGGCGCCGAGGTGCTCGATGTGCTCACGGCGATGAACACCGGGCATGACGGCTCGATGAGCACGGTGCACGCTAACAATGCCCAGGATGCGTTGTTGCGCCTGGAGACGCTGGTGGGGCTGAGTGGTCGGCAGATCGCCGAAAAGACCTTGCGGCAAATGATCTGCGCGGCCCTGGACGTGGTCATCCAACTGACCCGCCTGCCCGATGGACGACGCTGCGTCAGCGAGGTGCTGGAAGTGGTCGGGGTACGTGAAGACGTGTACGTGACCAACACCTTGTTTCGCCTGGACCGACGTGGCACCGACAGCTTCCTGCGCGAGGCCCTCAATCCGGCGGGCAGCAAGTTGCGCCAGGACGGCGTGCTGTGATCGGCCCGCTGCTGCTGACCCTGGCCCCGGCGTTGCTCGGCGCCGCCGTGCTGTTGCTGCGCCAGGTGCGCTACAAACGTGGCGAGGAACGCGCCCTGCGTCGCCTGGGGCGCGCCTGGCAAGCGCAGAGCGGCGCAACGCGGCGCGACTGGCTCGAGCTGAGGCTGCAGCGCGCCGGGCTCGGCGCTGCCGAATGGCCCGTGCGGCGAATCCTGCTGTTGTGGCTGGGACTGGCCCTGCTGGCCGCGCTGGTGATCGGTTGGCAGGTCGCGCTGCTGCTGTTGCTGGGGCTGCCCCTGGCCGGTTATCTGTACCTGGGCTGGCGCGCGCGTCGGCGCATGCGTCAGCTCATCGAGCAACTGCCCGGCCTGCTCGATGCCAGCGTCCGTAGCCTGAAGGCCGGACGAACCCTCAGCGATGCAGTGCTCGGCGGCATCGAGGGCACCCGTGAACCGCTGCACTCGACCCTGAGCAAAGTCCGGCGCAGCGTGCAATTGGGCGTGCCGCTGGACGATGCGCTGAGCGAGCTGGCCGAGCTGTACGACCAGGACGAGTTGCGGCTGTTCGCCCTGGGCCTGCGCATCAACCAGCGCCATGGCGGCAACGCCAGCGAGCTGATGGAGAACCTGATCCGCATGATCCGCGAGCGTGAGCAGGGTATCCGCCAGCTCAAGGCGATGACCGGCGAAACCCGCGTCACGGCGTGGGTGCTCGGTGCCCTGCCGCTGTTCATGGTCGGCTATTTCCTGGTGGTCAACCCGGCTTACTTGATGCAGCTCTGGCAGGACGCCAGCGGGCAAATGATGTTGCTGCTGGCGTTCGCCTTGCAGACGCTGGGTTGTGTGGTGCTGTGGCGCATGATGAGGAGCCTGTGACATGGCCTGGCTGATCTGCGCGTTGTGCCTGCTGATCGCCGCCGCGCTGCTGGGCCTGCAGGCCAGCCGTCAATTGCAGGCGCGCCATCGGGTCGGCCGCCGCCTGCAGGGGCGACTGGGGCGCGAACAGCGCCTGGGCGATCTGCTTCACGCCCTGGGCAGCAGTGGCCTTGGTCAGCGCCTGCAACGCCTGGATGGCGAAAGCCAAGGGTTGCTCGACCGCATCGGCTGGCGCCGCAGTCGCCAGCGTGCACTGTTCGCGGCCGCGCAGTTGGGCCTGCCGTTGCTGGCACTGGGGCTGGCCTTGCTACTGCAGCACGCGCTGCTCGGTGAGCAGACGCCGCACTGGCCGGTGCTGCCGCTGTGTGCATTGGTGCTGGGCTATCTGCTGCCCAAGCGGGTGCTGGCGTGGGCCGCTGCACGGCGGCAGCGCCGCATTGCCGAGGAGGTCAGCCAGATGATTGCGCTGCTGCGCATCCTCTTCGAGACCGGCTTGGCCGTGGAGCAGGCACTGCGTGTGCTCAGCGTAGAGGGACGCGGCCTGCTTCCGGAACTCAGCGAGGAACTGCGGCAGTTGTTGCAACGGGTGGATTCCGGCATGGCGCTGGGCGCGGAACTGGACAAAAGCGCGCGACTGCTGGCGGTGGACGAGTTCAGCGATACCTGTGTGATTCTCCAGCAACTGCTGGTGCAGGGCAGTGGCGCGATGAAGTCGTTGCAGGCGCTCAAGACCTTGCTCGACGACAGGCACCTGACGGGCTTGCAGGAGCGGGTGTCGAAGATGTCGGCAAAAATGTCGGCGGTGATGATGCTGTTCCTGTTCCCGGCCTTGCTGATCGTGCTGGCCGGGCCGGGTTTTTCCGCGTTGGCGCGGGCTTTGGGAAGCTAGGGAGAGGCGATGAAAGCGATGCTGATGTGGAGTTGCCTGGTGCTGCTGGGCGGGTGCGCGGCGCAACCGTCGCCAGGACTGGGCACGTTGTTCGGCGCAGGCGCATGCGCCAAACCCGACGCCGACCAGCAACTGGCGCTGAACCTGGCCGACGAGATGCTCAACGAAGGACGGCCCCACGCCGGCCTGGCGCACCTGGAGCAGTTGCCCGAGCGCCTCGATCCGGTTCGCCTGCGCAAGGCGCAGGTCTCGCGGCTGCTCGGGCGCAGCGAGGCCGAGCCCTTGTACCGCAGTCTGCTCGGCGGCTGTCTGGCCGCCCAGGGCGAGCACGGCCTGGGGCAGTTGGCGGCGGCCCGTGGCGATGACCTGCTGGCCTTGCAGCATTTGCAACGCGCCGTGCGTCTGGCACCGACCGATGAGCGGGTGCGCAACGACCTGGGCGTGGTGCTGATGAACCTGGGACGCTTCGAGCCGGCGCGCTTCGAACTGCTCACCGCCCTCGAACTGCAAGACGACCAGCGCCTGCCGGCGATCAACCTGGTGACGCTGGCGCTGGTGCAGGACGACTGGCAGCAAGCCAGCGATCTGGTGAGTCGTCTGCGCCTGGGACCGGAGCAGTTTGCCGAGGCCCAGGCCAGGGCACGGCAGGTCAAGTCGAGCGGGCGCGGTTCGCTTGCCGCGGCCAAGACCGCGGCTGACGTGGTCAACTGAGCGGTCGAGGAGGCGTGATGATCAGATACCTTGTGCTGCTCATCGGCAGTGTCGGTCTGGGCGTGGTGCTGGCGCAGGAACGGCCGCCAGCACCTGCCACCGAGACCGCCGCCGAAGCCTGGCTGCGCGTCCAGGCCAGTGGTACGCAGGCTTCAACGCGCGGCCAGGCGCAGACCGCGCAGGAGCGCGAGCGCGCCCTGCAGCGTTGGTTGGACAGCTACAAGCACCCCATTCCTCAGTACCTGCGCCGGCCCAGTGCGAAGACGGCGGACAACTGATGACGCTGGCTAATGGGCCGTGAAGCGCTGGTGCAGCGGTGAGGCACTGGGCGCCAGGGCCAGCGCCAGTTGCGTGCGGTTGTGCAGCCGAGTCAGACGCAGCACCTGCGACACGTAGAGTTTCACCGTGTTTTCGGTGATCCCCAGCTCGCAGGCGATCTGGTAATTGGTCTTGCCCTGGCTGACCAACAGGGCCACCTCCAACTGGCGCGGTGACAGCTTCTCGAACAGCGGCGGCAACTCGCCCGGCGCGTCCTCGACATCGTCGGCACGCCGGTGGGCGCCCTGGCCACGGGCCTTTTCCAGATCCTGGTACAGCGTGTCGATGGACTCGGCGAGTTCTTGCAGGCGCTGGTTGAGGTTGCCCAACTGCTGGAAGTTGCTGCGCCGCTCCAGCAAGGCCTGCTCCCCGCGTCGCAGGCCCTCGAGCAATTCGGCCATGTCCATGGGTTTTTGGTAGTAGTCGGAGAAGCCCTCGCGCAGGGCGCGGATCACATCCTGCTTGTCGGCGTGGCCGGTCAGCATGATCGCTTCGAATGTCCGCTGCTCGCCTGCGATGAGTTTGAGTGCGCGGACCAGTTCCACACCGTCCTGATCGGGCATGTGCAGGTCGCACACCACCAGGCCAATGGCTTCGTCGGCCGCGTAGCGCTCAAGGGCTTGGGCGGTGGAGTTCGCTGGCACGCATCCATAGCCTGCGCTCTCGAAGTACTCGCACAACTCCTCGACGATCATCGGTTGATCGTCGACCACCAACACTTTCACTTCACTTGCGCCTTTGTTCACGTTCAACTCCCTGTTGGTACGGATACCGCTCCGTGGCCATACCGGCCGACAACACGCGTGATGCCTTGCAGACACGCCAATTTTCGCGCCGCAGGAGTTTGGACCGCACGGTCATTTATTGGATCCATACAGATGTCAGGAGAAAGCCCGCCAGCACGTAGGGCGCGAAGGGTTGCTTGTCACCCATCTGTTCGGCCAGGTGCTGCAGGCGCCTTTTCACCTTGGGATTGGCCAGCGTCCACAACCGCCGACGGCAGATCAACCACACCAGGACGCTCACCCCAGCGCCGATGAAGGTGCCGAGCACATACTGCTGACTGGTGGCCAGGGCCAGGGCACCGAGCAACTTGACGTCGGCGGCACCGAAGCGGCCGAGCCAGTAGCCGGGCAAGGTCAGCAGCATCACGATGGCCAACGCCCAGCCGGCATCGCTGGCCTCTGCGCCGATCCAGCTCTGCCCGGTCACGAACAGCCACACCAGTGCACACGCGGCCACACCCAGGGTCAGGCTGTTGGAAATCTGTCGTTGGCGAACATCTTGTTCGGTGCACAAGGCAAGCCACATCAGAAGAACAATGCTGTGCATTTGGCAAATGGCCATCCATCTTCGTTGAACGGGTTCTATGCTGTCATTCAGGAATCATAGTCAGGGTAGACGCGATCATGCAGGCAAGCCCGGCACGACGGCAAAAAGGCGCGGCAGCCATCGAATTTGTCGCAGTCTTCCTGCTGTTCTTCGCAGTGTTCTACGGCTTGGTCAGCTATGCGCTGCCGATGCTGATGCTGCAGTCGTTTCATCACGCCAGCAGTGAGGCGGTGCGTCGCTGCGTGGCCTTGGACCCGGCCAGCAGCAGCCATGCGGCCGACGTGCAGACCCTGGCGCGCCAGGTGGTGGCCCGGCAACTGAGCTGGATGCCCGTTGCGCTGGATTTCCAGCCGGCCAGCGATGTGCGAGTGACCTTGAGTGCCGACAAGGTGCTGACCGTGGCCATCGACTACCCGAAACGCAAACTGACCCGCGTGCTGCCCTTGCTGGTGCTGCCGATGATCGGCGAGGTGCCGCGCTTGCCCCAGCGTCTGCACGCCGAAGCGAGCGTGCAATTGTGAGCGGGGCGTTCGAACGTTGGCTGGGCGGCGGCCAGCCGCTGGCGGGCGCGAGCGTGCCGGCGGTCGGCCTGCAATTCTGGCTGGACGAGCAGGGTGGTGTGCAGCACTTGGGCGGTCCATTGCGCGCACAGTTGCCGCCTGTGGCGCAACGCGCGGTTCGGGTGCAGGACGCGCTGTTGCCGCACAGCGCAGTGGTGCTCGAGGGCGCGCCTCAGGACTGGCAAGGCCAGCCATTGGATCTGGATTTTCCGACCGTGCAGGGACCGCCGTTGCGCACCCGTGGTTGGCTGCAACGCCAGGGCGCAGGCTGGTTGCTGCAGCTGTTCGATATCGGTGATCTGCTGGGTGCGCAGCAGCATCAGGCCGTGCGCGATGACGTCCAGCGGCTGGCCGTCGAGATCGGCCGTGCTGTACGCGAATGCACGGGCGAGCGTCTGCTGCCGGTGATTGCCCAGCAGTTGCAGCGCCTGGCCGAGCACTGGCAGGCCCGCGCGGTGCAGGTGTGGTGCCATGAGCAGGGCGATTGGCATAGCCACGCCGCGAGCGATCACCACTGGCCCTGGGCAGCGCAAGCGCAGGTACGGCCTTGGCTGCATGTCTTGGCGCAACAGGGCGATCTCGATGACCGCGCGCTGGCTGAACTTCAGGTGCTGTGTGGCGGCCTGCCGCTGCGGGTGCTGCCTTACCGAGAAGGCGGACAGGTCCAGGCCTGCCTGCTGTGCGTGGCGGCCGAGGCGCCGTTCGCCCAGGCGGCCAGCGAGGCGCTGGTGCAGGCACTGCTCGACCCGTTCCTGGCGCGCTGGCGCCAGCAGCACATGCAGCGCAGCACCGACCACTTGCACGATTTGCAGCGTCAACTCGGGGCCGGTGGCTGGCACTGGTCGCCGGACGGACTGCTAGAACTGGAGGCGGCCCTGGCCGAACGTCTTGGCCTGCCATGCGCCGTCAGCATCGAGCACTGGCTGGAGCAACTGCATCCGGCGGACCGCGAAGCGGCGCGGCTGGCGTTGCAGCAGGTGCGCGAGGGGCAGGCGCTGAGCCTGGACCTGCGCTTGTCCCAGGCCGACGCCCAGGGCGATACCCGCTGGCTGCACTGGGTCGGCGCGCTGCATGGCGGCCAAGTGCGCGGCGTAGTGCTCGACATCAGCGCGCTGAAGGCCCAGGAGCAGCAAGCCGGTGCTGCTCGCGCGCGCCTGGAAAACCTCATCGCCAGTTCGCCCGCCGTGATCTACGTGCAACGCTACGACGAAGGTGCGCTGCACAGCGCGTTCTTCAGCGCCAGCCTGGAGCCGCTGCTCGGCTGGCGCAGCGACGGCGAGCAGGTACGCCAGCCGGGGCTGGCGGTGCATCCGCACGACCGTGAGCAGTGGCTGGAGCGCACCCGTACGCTGCTGCGCGAAGGGCAGGTGCGCTGCCGCTATCGCCTGCGCGACCAGCTTGGCGGCTATCACTGGATCCTGGACGAGGCGCGCCTGCTGCGCGACGACCTCGGGCAGCCACTGGAAGTGGTGGGCTTGTGGCTGGACGTCAGCGACGCCACCGAGGCCGCCGAGCGCGTGCGCCAGAGCGAGGAACGCTACCGGGCGCTGGTCGATGACTCGCCGGCGATGATCTGCCGTTACCGGCCCGATCTGCAGGTGCTGTTCGGCAACCGGCCGTTGGCCGACTACCTGGAGTGCGCGCCGGACCAGCTCGCCGGGATGAACCTGGGCCGATGGTTGTCCGAAGGCGATCGCGAGGCGTTCGTGCAGCGCTTGGCCAGCCTGACCCCGGAGCAGCCGCTGAGCAGCGCTGAAATCTGCCTGCAACTGCCTGGGCGCGAGCAGGCCTGGTGGGTGTGGGCCGACCGAGGACTGTTCGATGCGCAGGGTCGCTTGCTCGAGGTGCAGGCGGTCGGACGCGACAACACCGAGGTACGGCGCAGTCAGCGGCAGTTGTTGCAAGGCGCCAAGATGGCCACGCTGGGCGAGCTGGCCACCGGGCTGGTGCACGAGATCAACCAACCGTTGAACGTGATGCGCATGGCCGTGACCAACAGCCTCAAGCGCCTGCACAGCGGCACGGCGGATGTGCCCTACCTGAGCGAAAAACTGCAGCGTATCGAGACCCAGGTCGAGCGTACGGTGCGGCTGGTGGAGCACATGCGCGTGTATGGCCGGCGCTCCGAGCTGGAGCGCCAGGCGTTCGTCGCCTGGCGCGCGGTGGACGGGGCCTTGGCGCTGCTGGGCGAAGGGTTGCGCGGCAAGGGCGTGAAGGTGCAGGCCGAGTCGCCTGCGTCGGCGTTGCAGGTGCTGGGGCACCCGGATCAGTTGGAACAGGTGCTGATCAACCTGATGGTCAATGCCCGCGATGCGTTGCTCGAACGTCGAACGCCGGCACCGTGCATTCGGCTTGCGCAGCAGCAGGTGGAGGGGCGCGTGTGCCTGCTGGTCGAGGACAACGCCGGCGGCATCGACCCGCGTCTGTTGGGGCGGATCTTCGAGCCGTTCTTCACCACCAAGCCGGCGGGGGTCGGCACCGGCCTGGGGCTGTCGGTGAGCCACGGCATCATCGAAGCCATGGGCGGCACGCTGGAGGTCGCCAATGCCGAGCACGGGGCGTGCTTTCGCGTGGTGTTGCCGCTCTACAACACCAGTTGAGCGCGGCCGCTGGAGCAACTGAGGTTGGCGCCCACCTCGGCGCCCACCAGATCGACGCCGAGCACTTTGAGTAGCGCATTGACCAGTGGGTCGAGCAACGGGCCGAGCAGGCCTCTGATCAAGGGTTCGACAATGGCCTTGACGCCGCCGAGCACGCTGGCCGCCCCGGCCAGCAGCTCGCCCAGGCCGCTGTTGCCGGAGGGCTTGTAGGCCTGCAGTTGGATGCCCTGCAGGGTGTCGGCCAGGCTGCTCACCACGCGGTCGTTGGCGTTTTGCAGCATCAGGTAGGCCGGCGGCTGACCGATGTTCGGCGGCAGGCTGTCCGGCCCCTGGAACACCAGCGTGCGCGCCTGCGCGCCGCTGCCGAGCACGGTGCTGTCGACCCGCAGGCCGATACCGCCCCCGACGAAGGGCACCCGCGGCTCGCACTCACCCAAGGGCAGCAGCAGCAGGCGTGTACAGCGCTTGCTGCCGATGTCGATCAGCGCCAGTGCCTTGATCGCTGTGGTGCCTTGGCTGAAGAACGCATCGGCTGAGGCGAATTGGCCGACCGCGATTTTCACGGCCGAGGTCTGGCTGCGCGTGGACAGGCGCTTGGGCGAGCAGCTGAAGGCATTCACGGCAGTGGGCGCGAAGCGGGTGCTGGCCTCGGCGACCTCCAGGCCGATGTCCAGGTGCAGCGTGCCGGGCACCAGTTTGATGTCGCTGACGGTGCAGGGAATGCCAATCAGGCACAGCACCGATTGCACGGTGCTGACCAGGTTGAGGCTGAGCAGATTGTTGACCACGTTGGTCAGCGGCGCGGCCAGGTCGAGCACGGCGTTGACCAGGCCGAACACGCCGTCGAGCACGGGCAGGTCGAGCGAGACCATCGCCCTGACCTGGGCCGTGTGCACCTGCAAGGTGTCGCGGCGAGGATCGCCGACCGCCGAGATCTGCTGCGGTTCGATCACGTTCAGGCGGACCCGGCCGTTGACCAGGCCCAGCACGTCGAGTGGCAGGTCGACGTTCACGGCCCGCTCGCGCGCCGCCAGTTGGATCACCCCTTGCACCAGTTGCAGCAGTTGCACGTTGGCGTCCAGCCCGGCCTGGGTGGTGCCGTTCTGGATGTCGAGGATATCGCCCAGGCGCAGCAAGGTGCTGTCGCCGCTGGCCAGGGCGACCTTACCCAGGTTGCTGGCCACCTCCAGCGCGGCGCCACCGCGTTGCAGCACCTTGACGGCGGCCTGCAACAGTTGCGTGGCGCTGGCGTTGGCATTGAGCAACTGCTGGTAGTCGCCGACCTTCACGCCCAGGTCCAGCGCCAGTTGGTCGAGGTAGCCGAGCAGCTTGATGTCGGTGTTGGCCAGCCCCCGCCAGCCGGCAAGCTCCAGTTGTGTGCCGCCACCCAGGGCGCCCAGCAGGCCGTTGAGCAGTGCCGACTGCCGGGAATCGACCGTGGCCAGGGTGGTGCGCAGGCTGAGCATGGCCTGGGGCGGGGAGGGCGCCGCCGCCACGGCCTGGGCGCGCAGGGTGGTAGTCGGCGGCAGGCGATTGCCCTGCAGCAGCGCGTGCACGCCTCCAGCGACGCTGCTGGCGACGGTGCGCGACACCTCCACGCGAATGGCGTCGTGGCGGTTGTCGTCACGGGTGAAGCGGCGCAGGTGGTCGTCAGCGCTCAGGACGTAGCCGCAGGTGGCCTGCAACGGGCCATCGGGCGCATGGCCGTTGCGGGTGGCGGCCGTGCGCGCGATGGCGCTGGCCGAGGGACCGCTGCCGGTGCACATGGCGAACTGCCCGGCCGCTTCCAGCGCCGCCATGTCGGCGATGCGCTGCAACTTGCGTTGCTCCAGGTAGAGACGGCCGCTGTCGACGACCAGCAACAGCATCAGCAGGGCCAGACCCAGGGTGATGACGGCCATCAGGCCGATCGCGCCGCGTTGGCGCGCAGCGGAAGTGGACAGCACGGGCACTCCTTTGCAGGCGGCGCGCCTTGCTTGGCGTGTGCGGTCCAGTGAGTGTAGTCAGGGTGATGGCGTCTTGCCGTATGAGCAGGCGAGCGGCGAGCCGGTCGGCCTTGGGGCGCGCGTGCGCCCTCGGGCCTGGAACCCCGACGCCGGGTCAGCGCGGTGGGTAGTTGCCCATGACTTGCGCCACGGTTTTCTGGATCGCCGCGTTGCGTTCCTGCGGGCTCGGCGGGTAGCTGTTCATCACCTGTTCGGCACTGCCGCGCCACACCAGCTTGCCGTCGCGCCCGTCGAGCAGGTCGACCTGGATGGTCGCCACCTTGTAGTCGACGCTGCGGGTTTCGTTGTACACCGGTCCGCCCCAGTAGCCTCCCCAATAGCCGCCCCAGCCGCCGCCATAGTTGGTGGTGACTTGCTGCTGGCGGTCTTCGACGATCAGGTACGCGCGCACCTTCACGTCCGCCCGCGCGTTGCCCTGCACGGGCCGCAGGCCACGCTGGTCGAGCTGGTCGGCCACGGCCTGGCGAATGCGCTGTTCGGTCAGGTCGCTCTTGATCCTGGGGTCATCCGGGCGGTATTGCAGCGCCGGCTCCTGCCAGGCCCAACTGCGGTAGGCCGCGAAGTCGCGGCTGGCATCGAAATCCTGGGTGACGTTGTTGCTCGCGCAGGCCGCGACCAACAGCACGAATGACAGTACGACGAGACGGCGCAGCATGATGAGACTCCTGCATTCGGTTAACGGGGAGGATAGCCGCTGAGGGCCTTGCGCACGGCCTCGCGCAGGGCGTCTTCACGTTCGCGGGGCGAGCCCTGGTCGCTGCCGCTTTCAGCGCTGGCGCTCCACACCGCCTGGCCGTTGCGGGCATCGAACAGGTCAATGCGCACTACCGTCACGTCCACTTGGTAAGTGCGCACGATCGGTACGCTGCCGTAGGCGCCATAGCCGTTGCGGTAGCCGCCATAGCCGACGCCGCCGTAGGGGCCGTAAGGGTAGGGGTCGTAATCATAGTCGCGGACCTGGCGCAGGCGCTTTTCCAGACGCACGTTGGCACTGACCAGCAGGTCGCCGGGTCCGCCGCGAGCCGGACGCAGACCGTGCTGGTCGAGCACACCGCTGATGGCGTCGGCCAATTGCGCAGGATCGGCGTTGGCCATGCCGCTGGGCAACTGGCCGTTGCGCCAGCTCCAACTCTGGTAGCGGCCGTAGTCGCGCGGCGCCGCCGGGTAAGCGCTGGCGTCGAAGGTGTTGGCTGCCTGGGGTGGTGCCGGCGGCATGGGCAGCGAGCTGGCGACATACGGATTACTGCCCTGGCAACCGACAAGGGCCAGGGTCAGCAGGGCCAGACACAACGGACGGTACGGCATGTGTTCCTCCCGACAGGCGGGGTCAGCGTGGGCGACAGGTCCAGTGCAGGTAACGGCCAAGGCCGGCGAAGCTCGGATGACGACGGTGGGCCAGTTCCATTTCCAACAGGTCGAGCAGCTCGGCCTTTTCCTGGAACTCCTTGGGCATGTAGTCGTGGAACACCCGGATGCCACTTTCGCTTTCGACCTGCCACAACGGTTCGAGTTGCGCGCGCAACTCACGGGGATCGACGGGCATCTGCGGCGTCAGGCTCTGCTTTTCGCCGGCCAGGCGGTCGCTGCGCAGCTTGCGGAAGTGCCCCTTGAGCAGGTTGCGGTAGACCAGCGCATCGCGGTTGTAGAAGGCCAGCGACAACCAGCCGCCGGGCGCGGTCAACTGGTGCAGTACAGGCAGGATACTGTGGGGCTCTGCCAGCCATTCGAGCACCGCATGGCACAGCACCACGTCGAACGGCTCGGTGAGTTGGCCGAGCAGGTCCTGCCAGGGCGCCTGGATGAACGTGGCACGCTGGCCCGCCTCGGCGAAGCGTTCACGGGCGCCGTCGAGCATCGGCGCAGCGGGCTCGGCGAGGGTCAACGAGTGCCCGCGTTGGGCCAGCCACAATGCCATGTGCCCGAGGCCGGCGCCGACATCGAGGATGCGCAGCGGGCGCTCGGGCAAGCGCTCGGCCAGGTCGGCCTGCAACACCGCCAGGCGAATGGCGCCCTTGGCGCCGCCATAGATCTTCTCGGCGAAACGGCTGGCCAGCTCATCGAAATGACGGTCGTTCATGGGGCGAAGCGCCGTTCGCTGTCGGCGAGCTTGGCCCGCACCACCGCGTCCATGTCCAGCCCCAGTTCGCTGCACAGCAACAGCAGGTACAGCACCACGTCGCCGACCTCCTGGCCGGCGTGGGCGAGCTGCCCGGGGGACAGTTGGCGCGATTGCGCTTCGCTCAGCCACTGGAAGATTTCCACCAGCTCGGCCATCTCCACGCTGGCGGCCATGGCCAGGTTCTTCGGGCTGTGGAAACCGCGCCAGTCGTTGTTGTCGCGGATCCGGTGCAGGCGCTCGGTCAGTTCTTGCAGATTCATCGGGGACTCTCCTTCTGGCGCATAGCTTCGGACGCGCCAGGAAGCAAAGCAAGTGAATTGCGAGCGCGCTACAGCGCTCGCCAGGCCCCGGTCATGTGCAGCAGTTCGCCGTGGCCGGTCAGCGCCAGCCGTCCGTCTGGCGCCGCCTGGCTGGCGCTCAGGGACACTTCCGAAGGCAAGCGCACCGGCTTGTGGAAGTCCACGACGAAACCGTAGCCGGCCACCGGCAGATGCCCGCGCAGGGCGGCCAGGGCCATGGCCTTGCTCCACATGCCGTGGGCGATCGCCTTGGGGAAACCGAACAGCCGGGCGCTGGCAGCGCTCAGGTGAATGGGGTTGTAGTCGCCGCAGACCTTGGCATAGCGCCGGCCGATGTCGCGGTCGGCGTACCAGCGCGTGACGTCCGTCAGGCCCGCCAGCGATGGCTCGCCCGCCGGCTCGTGCACCACGCCGTCGAGCTTCAGGCCCCTGACCAGCATGCGACTGGTTTCGCGCCAGAGCACGCCGAGGCCATCGTGGGCCTCGGTGACCAGGTCGAAGGTGCCGCCCTTGGCATGGGCCTGCAGGTTGTCGGCGTGTACCGCGAAACGCAGGCCTTCGAGACCGCCCAGGGGGCGCAGCACTTCGATGTCGTTGTGCAGGTGCACCAGCCCCAGCAGCGGAAACGGAAAGTCTGCGGCGGTGAGCAGTTGCAATTGCAGGGTGAAGGCCATGACATGCGGGTAAGTGGCCGGCAGCCGGCGGTCATCGCTGAAATGGCACAGCCGCCGATAGGCCTGAAGGTTGCGCGGGTCGATGCGCAGAAAACAGCGCAGGCCGCGTTCGGGCAGGCGCGTGCCGGTGATCTTGCGCTTGCCCAGTGCCCTCAGATAGAGGCGGCTGCGAGCCTCGGGGCTGTGCAGGTCGAGCCAGGATCGCTTCATGTTCACGCTCCTATCAAGGCTTGGCCGCAGACCCGCAGGTACTGGCCACTGACCGCGCCGGTGCCCGGCTGCGCCAGCCAGGCGACAGCCTCGGCAACGTCCTGCGGGCGGCCACCCTGGCCGAGCGAACTCAGCCTGCGGCCGGCCTCGCGCAGGCCCATGGGCATGGCGGCGGTCATGTGCGTCTCGATGAAGCCGGGCGCCACCGCGTTGATGCTGATGCCGCGCTCGCCCAGGGGCGCGGCCCAGGCCTGGGCCAGGCCGATCAGGCCGGCCTTGCTCGCCGCATAGTTGGCCTGGCCGCGATTGCCCGCGATGCCGCTGACCGAGGCCAGCAGCACGATGCGCGCATCGTCGTGCAACTGGCCGCCGTCGAGCAATGCCTGGGTCAATTGCTGCGGGGCCTTGAGGTTGACGGCCATGACCGCATCCCAGTAGTCGGGGGTCATGTTGGCCAGGGTCTTGTCGCGGGTGATGCCGGCGTTGTGCACCAGGATGTCCAGGCCGTCGGGCAGGGCCTGCTGCAACTGCGACGCGGCGTCGCTGGCACAGATGTCCAGGGCCAGCGCCTGCGCGCCGATGCGCGCGGCCAGGGCGTCGAGGTCTTTCTGTGCCGGCGGCACGTCCAGCAGGATCACCTCGGCACCGTCGCGGGCCAGGGTCTCGGCAATGGCAGCACCGATGCCGCGTGCCGCGCCGGTGACCAGCGCGCGCTTGCCCGCCAGCGGTCGCGTCCAGTCCTGCACCTGGCGGGCGCAGGCCTCCAGGCGCAGGACCTGGCCGGAAACGAAGGCGCTCTTGGGCGACAGGAAGAAGCGCAGCGCGCCTTCGAGCTGATCGTCGGCCGCAGCGCCCACGTACAGCAACTGTGCCGTGCCGCCATTGCGCAACTCCTTGGCCAGCGAGCGACTGAACCCTTCCAGGGCGCGCTGGGCCACACGCGCCAGCGGGTCGTCGAGCTGCTCCGGGGCGCGCCCGAGAATCACCACCTTGGCGCACGGGGCGAGGCTGCGCAGCAGCGGTTGAAAGAACGCGCGCAACTGCCCGAGCGTATCGCTGTCGGACAGATGACTGGCATCGAACACCACCGCCTTGATCTTCGGCCCCAGACCAGCGACCCAGGCGGGGGATTGCAGATCAACACCTTCGAAGTGGTAGCACTCGTCGGTGAGTGCCGGGGCCAGGGCCTCGACGCGCCGCGCCAAGGGGCCTCCGCCGAGTACCAGGGCGCCCTCGATGGGCCGCAGGCGTCCGGCCTGCCAGCGTTCCAGTGCAGCCGGGCGGGGTAGGCCAAGGGCATCGACCAGGCGGCGGCCGAGCGTGGAGTTGGCGAAGCCGATATAGCGATCGCTCATGATGCGGGTCTCCCTGAAGGCAAGCATGCAAGTGTGGACCTTAATTGCGCGCAGGTCGTTCGAATCCTCGAAAAAGCGCCTAGGCTGAGGCTTTGCCCAATGGCGCGGGTCAACGCGTGACTCGATAAATTGGCTCAAATTGTTTCAGGAGAAATCAGCATGCAGTCACCTCGTCGCGTTGCGATCCTGGGCGGCAACCGTATTCCGTTCGCCCGCTCCAACGGCGCCTACGCCACCGCCAGCAATCAGGCGATGCTCACTGCGACGCTGGAAGGTCTGGTGGAGCGCTATCGGCTGCACGGGCTGCGCTTGGGCGAAGTGGTGGCCGGCGCGGTGCTCAAGCACTCGCGCGACCTGAGCCTGACCCGCGAATGCGTGCTCGGCTCGCGGCTGTCGCCGCAGACCCCCGCCTACGACATCCAGCAGGCCTGTGGCACGGGGCTGGAGGCTGCGCTGCTGGTGGCGAACAAGATCGCCCTCGGGCAGATCGACAGCGCCATCGCCGGCGGCGTGGACACCACCTCCGATGCACCGATCGCGATCAACGAGGGGCTGCGCCGGGTGCTGCTGGAGGCCAACCGCGGTCGGCAACTGAGCGAACGTCTGAAGCCGTTTCTCAAGCTGCGGCCGAGCTTTCTCAAGCCCGAGTTCCCGCGCAATGGCGAGCCGCGCACCGGGCTGTCGATGGGCGAGCACTGCGAGCGCATGGCGCAGACCTGGCAGATCGAGCGCGCCGAGCAGGACGCACTGGCGCTGCTCAGTCACCAGCACCTGGCCGAGGCCTATGACCAGGGTTGGCACGATGACCTGCTCACGCCCTACCTGGGTCTGACCCGCGACAACAACCTGCGGCCAGGCCTCACCGCCGAGCAGTTGGCCAAGCTCAAGCCGGTGTTCGACAAAGGCCCCAAGGGCACCCTGACCGCTGGCAACTCCACCCCGCTCACCGATGGCGCCTCGCTGGTGCTGCTGGGCAGCGAGGCCTGGGCCGAGCAGCAGGGATTGTCGGTGCTGGCCTATCTGGTGGACGGCGAGGCGGCCGCCGTGGACTTCGTCAAAGGTCGCGAAGGTCTGCTCATGGCGCCGGTGCATGCGGTGCCACGCCTGTTGGCGCGCAATGGCCTGAGCTTGCAGGACTTCGACTACTACGAAATCCACGAAGCCTTCGCCGCCCAGGTGCTGTGCACCCTCAAGGCCTGGGAGGACGAGCGCTACTGTCGCGAGGTGCTGGGGCTCGACGCGGCGCTGGGCGCCATCGACCGCAGCCGGCTCAATGTCAAGGGCAGCTCGCTGGCTGCCGGTCATCCGTTCGCCGCCACCGGTGGGCGGATTCTGGCGAACATGGCCAAGTTGCTGGCCAAGGCCGGCAAGGGTCGCGGACTGATCTCGATCTGCGCTGCGAGCGGGCAGGGGGTGACGGCGATCGTCGAGCGCTGAGGTGGTAACCTTTGGCCAAACCACGACAACAAGCCGCGCCATGCCGACCCCAGGTCCCCTCACTGCCCCCCGTGCCATCCCCACGCTGCAGCGCTTGCCGCGGCCGCTGTACGCCCGCGCCGAAAGCCTCGGCGCAGGCTCCTGGACCCCGCGCCATCAGCATGACTGGGCGCAGTTCTCCTACGCCATCAGTGGCGTGCTGGGCGTCTACACCAGCGATGGCAGCTACTTTGCTCCGCCGCAGTGGGGGGTGTGGATTCCGGCGGGGCTGGAGCACGAGGTGGTGACCTCGATGCAGGCGGAAATGCGCAGCCTTTATGTGCGTCGCGATGCCTGCACCTGGGGCGCCGATGCCTGCCAGGTGGTGGAGGTGACGCCCCTGGCGCGCGAGCTGATCAAGCAATTCTGCCAACTGCCGGCGGCCTACCCGGAAGGCGACACGGCCGAGGCCCGCCTGGTGGCGGTGCTGCTCGACCAGTTGCAGACGCTGCCGCACGTCGGCTTCTCGTTGCCGCTGCCGCGCCATCCCGGCCTGCTGGCGCTGTGCAATGCGCTGATCGCCGCGCCTGATCGCGCGCAGACCCTGCAGCAGTGGGCGCTGCAACTGGAGTGCTCGGACAAGACGCTCATGCGCCTGTTCCAGCGCGAGACCGGCTTGAGTTTTCGCAACTGGCGCCAGCGCATGCGTCTGCTGTCGTCGCTGGCGCTGCTCGAAGCCGGGCACAGCGTCACCGAGGCGGCGCTGGGCTGTGGCTACGACTCCACCTCGGCCTACATTGCCGCCTTCAAGCAGTTGTTCGGTGCCACGCCAGGCGAACTGCGCCTCTGATCTTCAGGTCTTGAACCGGCGCACCAACGCATCCAGTTCGCTGGACAGGCCTTCCAGGCTTTGCGAGTCCTGCCGCGCCGCCTGCGCCAGTTCGGCCACCAACTGCGCATCGCCATGGATCTGGCTGATGTGGCGGTTGATGTCTTCGGCCACCTGGTGCTGCTCTTCAGCGGCGGTGGCGATCTGCGTATTCATGTCGCGGATGACGTCCACCGACTCACGGATCTGACCGAAGCTGTCACGTGCCTCGCCGATGCGGCTGACCGACTGCTGCGACACGTCCAGGCTGGCATGCATCTGCGCAGCCACCTGGGCCGTACGGCTGGCCAGGTTGCCCAGCAAACCATCGATCTCGGCGGTGGAGTCGGCGGTGCGCTTGGCCAGGGCGCGCACTTCGTCGGCGACCACGGCGAAGCCGCGACCCTGTTCGCCGGCACGGGCCGCTTCGATGGCGGCGTTGAGCGCCAGCAGGTTGGTCTGCTCGGCGATCGAGCGGATGGTGCCCAGAATCGACTGGATCGAATTGCTGTCACGCTCCAGTTGCTGCATCGACTGGGCAGACTGTTCGATCTCATGGCTCAGGCGATCGACGCTCTGCACCGCCGCGTCGATCTGCTGCTGACCCTGGCGCGCCTGCTGCTGGCCGCTGTCGGCCGATTGCGCGGCCTGGCTGCACGAACGCGCCACTTCGTTGGCGGTGGCGACCATTTCGTGGAAGGCCGTGGAGACCATGTCCACCGCTTCGCGCTGGCGCCCGGCCGCCTCAGCCATGTCGCCGGACACCCGGGTAGAACTGGCCGAGGTGGCGAGAATCTTCCCGGCGGCGCCTCCGATGTGCTGGATCAGGCTGCGGATCGCGCCGAGGAACTGGTTGAACCAACTGGCCAACTGCGCGGTTTCGTCGTTGCCGCGCACGTCGAGGTTGCGGGTCAGGTCACCTTCGCCCTGGGCGATGCCTTCCAGGCCACTGCTGACACCGGTGATCGGCCGCACGATGAGCTTGGCGAAGGTGGCGCCGGCCACCGCGAACAGCGCGGCGAGCACCAGGGCGATGACGCCGATCTGCCAGGTCAGGCGGGTGGCGGCCTGCATCACCTCGTCCTGCTGGATCAGGCCGATGAAGGTCCAGCCCAACTGCTCGTCGACATAGACGTTGGCCATGTACGGTTGGTCGTCGATACGCACCTGCACCAGACCCTTGCCGGCCTTGGCCAACTCGGCGTAGCCGCCGCCGAAACTCTCCAACTGCTTGAAGTTATGGTTGGGGTCGCGTGGGTCGACCAGCACGTTGCCGTTCTTTTCCACCAGCATCAGGTAACCGCTTTCGCCCAGCTTGATCTTCTTGACGATTTCGCTGAGGCCCTTGAGCGACACGTCGATGTTGACCACGCCGCCAGGAGCGCCGAGTTGGTTGTTGACGGCGCGTACGGTGCCGATCAGCGCCAGGTCGTCGGCAGCCCAATAATAGGCGCCGGTGCGCACGGTCTTGCCGGGGTTGGCCATCGCCAGTTGATACCAGGGGCGCTGGCGTGGGTCGTAGTTGGTGTACTTCTGCCCGGCGGGCCAGCCGACATAACCGCCGTCGCTGACGCCATAGGACACATAGGCGTAGGCCGGATGGGTTTCAGCCAGACGGGTGAAGGCGGCCAGTACCAGTTTGTCCTGCTCACCCAGTTCGGTCGGCGGGTTGGCGCTCATGAACTTGTTCAGGTTGCTGCCTGCGGCGCCGACCTGGGGCAGGGAGGCCAAGTAGTCGACGTTCTCGTCGATGCCCTGGAAGAACATGTTCATCGCATTGGCGACCTGGCGGATTTCCCGGCTGCTGCTGTCGAGGAAATCGTCCCGCGCGTCTTCGCGCAGGTTCAGCACCACCACGGCGGCGACGATGACGATGGGCAAGCCGGCAATGACGGCGAAGGCCCAGGTGAGTTTCTGCTTGATGTTCATTCGCGCTCCCGGATTTTTTCTTGTAGACGCATGGAACTGGTATCAAGGGCATCGGCAGGGCGCTGGTGTTTCTGAAGGAGTCTGTAGGAAAACTCCCAGTTTTAAGGGATGAAAGCGGCAGACGAGGCCGCTTCAGTCATACCTGGCTAATAGGGCATACCCAATTGCCGTGCTTGAGGGCATTCAGTGGCAGCAACTGCCTTCATCCGCCAGGCCCTGGAGGATCGGACAGTCGGGTCGATCATCGCCATGGCAATGGGCGACCAACTCGCTGAGGGTGTCGCGCAGGCTCACCATTTCCTCGATCCGACGGTTCAGGTCCTCGATGTGCTGGGTCGCCAGCGCCTTCACATCGGCGCTGGCGCGCTGGCGGTCCTGCCACAGCGCCAGCAGACGCGCGACCTCGTCCAGGGAGAAGCCCAGGTCGCGCGAGCGCTTGATGAAGTTCAAGCTGTGCAGGTCGTCCTGCTGGTAGAGGCGATAGCCGCTGTCGCTGCGCAGCGCTGGCTTGAGCAGGCCAATGGACTCGTAGTAGCGGATCATCTTGGCGCTGAGCCCGGTACGCCGGGCGGCCTGGCCGATGTTCATGGGGTCTCCTTGACGGCGATGTCGCGCGGCTTCCAGGTCTTGAGCCAGAGGGCGTTGCTGACCACGCTGACGCTGGACAAGGCCATGGCGGCGCCGGCCAGCACCGGGTTGAGGTAACCGAAGGCGGCGAGGGGGATGCCAACCAGGTTATAGATGAAGGCCCAGAACAGGTTCTGCCGAATCTTGGCGTAGGTCTTGTGGCTGATTTCCAGCGCCGCCGGCACCAGGCGCGGGTCGCCGCGCATCAGGGTGATACCGGCGGCCTGCATGGCCACATCGGTGCCACTGCCCATGGCGATGCCGATGTCGGCGGCGGCCAGGGCGGGCGCGTCGTTGATGCCGTCACCGACCATGGCCACCACGCCTTGCTGCTTCAATGCGTTGACGGTGGCCGCCTTGTCGGCCGGCAGCACTTCGGCGTGTACATCGTCGATGCCCAAGGCTTGGGCAACCACCCGGGCGCTGCCGCGGTTGTCGCCCGTCAACAGGTGGCTGCTGATGCCTTGGGCATGCAAGGCGGCGATCGCCTGGTCGGCACCGGGCTTGAGGCTGTCGCCGAAGGCGAACAGGCCCAGCACCTGGCGCTGCGGCGAGCACTCGATCAGCCACGACAACGTGCGGCCCTCGGCTTCCCAGGTGTTTGCCTGAGTTAGCAAGGTGTCCGGCTGCAATTCGTTCTCGTCGAGCAGGCGGCGGTTGCCCAGCGCCAGCACCCGGCCTTCGACCGTGCCCTGGATACCGCGTCCGGTCAGCGACTGGCTGTCACTGACCTGGGGAATGTCCAGGCCTTGCTCGCGCCCGGCTTCCAGGACGGCCTTGGCCAGCGGATGCTCGCTGCCGCGTTGCAGGGCACCGGCCAGGCGCAGCAGGTCATGGTCGGCGCCTGCCGCCGCCTGCAAATGAACGATGCGCGGGCTGCCGGAGGTGAGCGTGCCGGTCTTGTCGAACACCACGCGGTTCACCGCATGGGCGCGCTCCAGGGCTTCAGCGTCCTTGATCAGGATGCCGTGGCGGGCGGCTACGCCGGTGCCGGCCATGATCGCCGCTGGTGTCGCCAGGCCCAGGGCGCACGGGCAGGCGATCACCAGCACGGCGACGGCGTTGATCAGCGCGCTTTCCAGCGGCGCACCGGCCAGCCACCAGCCGACCAGGGTGATCAGCGCCAGTACCAGTACCGCCGGGACGAACACCTGGCTGACCCGATCCACCAGCTTCTGGATCGGCGCCTTGGCCGCTTGGGCGTCCTCGACCAGGCGGATGATGCGTGCCAGTACCGTCTCCGTGCCCAGCGCCTGGGTGCGCACCAGCAAGCGGCCTTCGCCGTTGATCGCTCCACCGGTGACGCTGTCGCCAGGCGCTTTGGCCACTGGCAGGCTTTCACCGCTGATCAGCGCCTCGTCGGCATGACTGCTGCCTTCGAGCACCTCGCCATCGACCGGAAAGCGCTCGCCTGGCTTGACCAGCACCTGGTCGCCCAGGCGCAACTGACTGATCGATACCTCCTCTTCACTGCCGTCGATCACTCGCACGGCGCGCTCCGGCCGCAGGGCTTCCAGGGCGCGGATAGCGCTGGCGGTCTGACGCTTGGCGCGGCTTTCCAGGTACTTGCCCAGCAGCACCAGGGCGATCACCACCGCCGAGGCCTCGAAATACAGATGCGGCTCCATTCCAGCCGGCGCCTGCGCCCATTGATAGAGGCTCAGGCCATAGCCGGCGCTGGTGCCCAACGCGACCAGCAGGTCCATGTTGCCGGCGCCTGCGCGCACGGCTTTCCAGGCGGCCTTGTAGAAGCGTGCGCCGAGGATGAACTGCACCGGCGTGGCCAGCGCGAACTGCGCCCAGGCCGGCAGCATCCAGTGCAGGCCGAACGGTTGCACCAGCATCGGCAGCACCAGCGGCAGGGCCAGCAGCACGGCGGCGAGTACCGCCAGGCGCTCGCGGCGCAGGCGACGCTGAGCCTGGTGTCGGTCGTCGTGGGCATCGCGCGGCAGGCGGGCGCTGTAGCCGGCCTGTTCGACGGCGGCGATCAATGCCGCCTCGGCCGTACCCGCCAGTACTTCCAGGTGAGCGCGTTCGCTGGCCAGGTTGACGCTGACCTGTTCGACGCCCGGCAGTTTGGCCAGTGCCCGTTCGACGCGGCCCGCGCAACTGGCGCAGGTCATGCCGCCGATCTGCAGTTCCAGGGTGTGGGTCGGTACGCGGTAGCCGGCTTGGCGCACGGCGTCGATCAACGCTGGCAGGCTGCTGGCCGGGGCCTGGATGCGGGCCTGTTCGGTGGCCAGGTTGACGCTGACCTGTGCAGCGCCGTCGACCTTCTGCAGCGCGCGTTCGACGCGGCCGACGCAGCTCGCACAGGTCATGCCGGCAATCGGCAGGTCGAAGGTGGTGGTTGCGGCCATGGCTTCTCTCCTTGATCAGGCCTGCAGCATCAACCTTGCCATGCGGGGAAGGTCAATACCCCAGGTCGGCTCGCTTGAGCTGCAGTCCATTCTGGCCCAAGGCGATGCGGTACTTGTTGATCTGACCGGCGTGCAGCACCAGTCGAGTGCTGCGCTGATCCTCGACGCCTGCGCCGCAGCCGGGCGCCTGGCCGGGCAGCAGGCGCAGGCGCACGTCCACCGGCCCTGGCGGCAGGTTGAAGGAGGTCGATTGTTCCTGGAAGACGCGCCCGGACAGTTGGTCGTTGAGGTAAACGCCGATTTCGCAGCTGGTGGCCACTTCCAGACGCTCCCGGGAAATGATCAGTACGCTGTACTGCGCGTTGTCCTCGGCGCTGGCCGGCGGCACCATGGCCAACGTGCCCAAAAGCCCGACAACGCCCGCTGTTGCCCTGAACATGAAGAGTCTCCTGCTGGCTGACGATCTGCAAAAGCGCAGCTTGGCCGAGGTTGGCAAGGATTGCTACCCCGGTCCGTCATCGAGGCGCTTGACCTTGCCACCATGGCAAGGTCGAGACTGCGGCGAAATCCTCAGGAGGTAGCACCATGCACGTGTTCAATGTTCAAGGCATGACCTGCGGCCACTGCGTCAAGGCGGTGACCCAGGCGATTCAGGCGGTGGACGCAGCAGCCCAGGTGGAGGTGGATCTGCCGGGGCGTCAGGTGAAGGTGCAGAGCGAATCGCCTGCCGAGCGGATCGTCGCGGCGATCGTGGAGGAGGGGTATCAGGCGCAGCTAGCCTGACAGCGCGGGGCACGGGCGCAGTGGCCAGTGGCCTTGCTGCGGCCGTGCCCCACGGCTCAGGCCGGGACGTTGTAGCGCAGGTAGCGCCCCACGTGGATCCGACCGTTGTTCACGCTCATCGAATAGCTGACATACACCGTACGTCCTCGGTTGGCGGCGATCCAGGCGGCGGGAATCGTCCAGTCCAGGTGCGTCTGGCCGTCGCTGCCGTAGTACAGGATCGGCGAATCCTGCTGCCAGCCCGACTCAGGGTGGTACCAGCGCACTACCGTGCGAAACGCACGCGTGCCAGGTCGGGGAATGCGCAACGTGTTGCTGTTGAGCATGAACGGTGGCGGCATGGACTGGAAGGGCGCGTCGTAGTCCTTGACCTGAACGCGATAGAACTGCGAGGCGTTTATCCGGCCATTGGGCTCGGTGACCACGGTGTAGTTCACGTTGGCGAAATGGCCGACGGTGTCGATGACTTCGATGGAGCGGATCTTGAATTCCATCGGGCCGATGGCGCGAACCGTCTGCACCGCCGTGTTCCAGACCACGTTGTTCGACCAGCTCACCCTGACCGTATGCCCCACGCGCATCCCGGTGTAGGCCGGCACTACCACCGTCGCTTCTCCACCGCGATTGGCGAGTAGCCAGTGATAGTCGAGCATGCCATTTTGCAGGTCCCTCACAGTGGGCGCCGGCAGGAACAGTTGCTCGGTGGATTCGTTGACCTGCACCGTCGCGACGGATGAGGTCATGGTCTGGCCGCCGCGGGTCACCACGAAGCTCACGCTCACCTGGCGGTCCTTGTTCTCCCGCGCCCAACCCAGATCCACCGTGATAGTCATCGGACCGATGCCGACCACTCGCTCGGTCTTCTGCCGATTGGCTGCGCCCTGCCAGAGCAGGGTGACGGAGTCGCCCACCTGCATACCGTAGTCCGGCACCAGTACATCCAGTCGATTCAGGCCTCTGAGGTCGATCAGCGTGACCCGTGAGCCGTTGGCCCTGACAGTGGGTGCTGCCAATTGCACCCGGACCTGGGTAGGGCGTGCCTGGCGGGAGTAGTTATCAACGAAGTCGCGAATGTCGTAAGTCACCGGCACGGTGCCTTGGGTGCCCACCATCATCACGACCGCTGCGGGAATCACCACCGACTCGGGAATCGAGGGGTTGGTTACCTTGGGGTGATTCACCGGCACGCCGCCCCAGTAGACGATCAGTTCGTCACCGACTTTCTTGTTCAACCAGCGCGGCACCTGCACTCGAACGGTGGCATCCAGGTTGGTGACGGGATTCGGCGTAACGGTGCACGGTGTGAGGCGACTGTTGTAGGGCGGTTGCATATCCGGGCCAGCGCCGCCTGGTACCTGAGTGTTCACTGCGATCGTGCGCACAGGGCTGCGCTCCGGCGGCTCGCCGGAGACTTTGTCCTCATAGGTGTAGAAGACCCGTCCCGACGGAGGTTGGACGCGGCTGACCGGTACCGAGAACTGAAGGCGCGGGTTACCGACCATGCTGCCGTCAATGATGATGGTCTGTACCGGCACATCGTTCCAGTACAGGATCACTTCATCACCGATCTTGGGCACGGTGGCCATCGACGCGTGCAGCCGCACGGGCCGTTTGAGTAACTCGTAGTTGATCCCTAATCGTGGGTTCGCCGGGCTGTCGTAGAGGTCGGTGAAGTAGAGTTCGGCCACAGCTTCGATATCTGGCCTGCCATTTGATGAGTTCATGCCGTGCTCCTGATCGCGGGATCGGTCTGGGGGCGCGATGACATCGAACGGTGCAGGTGCCAGTCATCGCCTTCGATCAGGATGCTATGACCCGCTGGATGGGGTGTAACCTGGCATTTTTATCAGGAGGAGCCGGGCGCTCGGCGAATCGTCAGGTTTTACTGGCATGGCGAATGGGTGGCTGTAGACTAGCGGCTTTGCTTAGCCTGCTATGGATTTTTTAATGAACCTGCGAACGGTGATGATCCTGGGCGCCTTGAGTGCGTTCGGGCCTTTGGCAATCGACTTCTACCTGCCTGCTTTTCCGGCGATGGCACAGGCCTTCGCGACCGACGAGCGGCAGATCCAGACGACCTTGGCCGTCTACTTCCTCGGGCTGTCGATCGGTCAGTTGGCCTATGGCCCCGCGGCGGATCGCTTCGGACGGCGCAAGCCGCTGTTGTTCGGCGTGGGGCTGTTCACGCTGGCTTCACTGGCCTGCGCTTACGCGCCCAACCTTCAGACCTTGGTGATGGCGCGGTTCGTTCAGGCGCTTGGTGGCTGTGCGGGCATGGTGCTGTCGCGGGCCATCGTCAGTGACAAATGCGATGCCGTGGCCTCGGCCAAGGTGTTCTCGCAACTCATGCTGGTCATGGGCCTCGCGCCGATCCTGGCGCCCATGCTGGGCGGTGCGCTGGTCAACGTCGCCGGCTGGCAGTCGATCTTCCTGTCGTTGAGCCTGTTCAGCGCAGCGGCGCTGCTGGCGGTGGTGCTGGGACTGCCGGAAAGCCTGCCGGCGCATGTGCCGCGTCAGCCGCTGTCCGGTGCGCTGCGCCAATACCTGCGGCTGGCGCGCGATCCGCTGTTCATCGGTCATGCGCTGACCGGTGGGGTCGCGATCGCCGGCATGTTCGCCTACATCGCCGGTTCTCCGTTCGTGTTCATCAAGCTTTATGGCGTGCCCGCCGAGCACTACGGCTGGCTGTTCGGCATCAACGCGGCGGGCTTCATCCTGGTCGCCCAGTTCAATGCGCGCCTGCTGTCCAGGCGCCCGCCGGGATGGCTGCTGGTGCGTGCGGTCTGGGTGTACCTGTTGGCAGGGCTGGCTTTGCTGATGGTGTCGGCGCTGCATCCGGCGGCACTCTGGCCACTGTTGCTGCCGCTGTTCGTGTGTATCGCGAGCCTGGGCTGCATCATTCCCAATGCCTCGGCCTGCGCCATGAATGGGCAGGGTGCCCGGGCAGGCAGCGCCTCGGCTTTGCTGGGCTGCCTGCAATTCAGTGTCGCTGCAATGGCTGCGGCGCTGGTGGGTGTGCTGCATGACGGCAGCGCTGTGCCGATGTCGCTGGTGATCAGTCTGTGCGGCCTGCTGGTGGTCAGCGTCGCGCTGCTGACTCGACGCCGCCAGGCGAAGGCGCCTGCATGAGACTGTGGGGTGCATTCAGACGCGCCTGCAGCGAGGCGACGAAGGCGCGCGCCTCCACCTCGCTGCGAAATCCCACCACCTGTTGATCGAGCTGAACCTGCCAGGGGCAGGTCCGATGGTGATTCGAAGCACTGACGACAATCTTCATGGCGGCGTCCTCGTGTGGATGTGACGGCGGGACATGAGTTTAGTCCGACTGAGGTGCGCCGCCAGGCGCGGCACGCGACTGCTGACCGATGGTCATGGTCTGGCAGCTCGATGAACCTTCGCATTTGCATGCACTACTTATGGAATCCGACTGTCGGCATTGTTCCTGGTCTACGAACCGATGCGCGGCCGGGAAGGCCCGTGTCCTTGAACGCAGAGCGAATGCCCCGAATCCCGACCTTCTTTCTATTTTTCCTACCTTGCAGAGGGTACTGCCACCCTCGTTCGCCGGGCTTCCCTATAGCCACCAGCTCCCTCTAGTGCAGGGGTTCTGGCGGCTTATACTTGCCCGCGCAGGCAATGCAGACAGAGCGATTTCCCTCTCAGACTGCAGTGTCGAACGTTGCGTCTGAACTCACCGGTCCCATGTGCCGCCACTGCGGGCGATGCTGGGTGCCATGGATGGCCATCGGACAAGAAACATGACTTTGCAGGGAGTGGATGGAGCATGAAAGCAGTCAGCAGTATCAGCCAGATCGCCGGCCTGATGGCCGAGCCCAAACGCAGTGCGATGCTCTGGGCCCTCATCGATGGCTCGGCCCGGCATGCAGACGAGTTGGCTTCGATGATAGGCGTGACACCTTCCTCGGCTTGTGCCCACCTGTCTCTATTGTCGTCTGCCGGTCTGTTGCGGCTGGAAGCGCGCGGGCGCAAGCGCTATTTCCGCCTGGCGACGCCTGAGGTGGTGGCGGCGGTCGAGGCTTTGGCCAGCGTGCAACTGGGCAGTCGCGCGGAGAACCTGGCCTCGATCAAGCCGCTGCAGGTGCCGGTGTCACTGCGCCGGGCGCGTCGGTGCGGTGATCACCTGGGCGGCGAGCTGGCGGCTGACCTGTACCGGCGCATGGCGTGTGCGGGGTGGTTGGAAGGCAGTCAATTGCAGGCCAGCGTCAGCGCTGAGGGACGTGTGCAACTGGCGCAGATCGGCGTCTACATCGATGCGCTGGCACCGCGCCAACGCGGCAGATGCGAAATCTGCCATTGCAGCGAATGGAGCGACAGCAGCGCCCATTTGGGCGGTGCGCTCGGCCAGGCGCTGCTCAGTCTGTTCCTGCAGTCGGGGTGGATACGTGAACAGGAGGGCACCCGAACCCTGAAGCTCTCGACACTCGGTGTGCAGGAAATCAATCGCATCGCTAACGTTCCCGCCTTGCAGGTGGGTTGAAGTGCAAGGCGGCCAGGTTCGAATCAGACCAGACGAGCGGCCAGACTGTTCTGCGCCAGACGCTGTGCCTGATCCTGAGTCATGCCTAGATGCTCGTGCAGCGCCATGAAGTTTTCGGTGACGTAACCCCCGAAGTAGGCAGGGTCGTCCGAGTTGACGGTGACCTTCACGCCGCGCTCGAGCATGTCGAGGATGTTGTGCTGGCCCATGTGCTCGAACACGCACAGCTTGGTATTGGACAGCGGGCAGACGGTCAGTGGGATCTGCTCGTCGATGATGCGCTGCATCAGGCGCTCGTCCTCGATGGCGCGCACGCCATGGTCGATGCGCTTGATCTTGAGCAGGTCGAGGGCTTCCCAGATGTACTCGGGAGGGCCTTCTTCACCGGCGTGGGCCACGGCCACGAAGCCTTCGCTGCGGGCGCGGTCGAATACGCGCTGGAATTTGCTGGGAGGATGGCCTTTTTCCGAGCTGTCCAGGCCGACGGCGATGAATGCGTCACGGAAGGGCAGTGCCTGGTCGAGTGTCTTGTGCGCCTCGTCTTCGCTCAAGTGGCGCAGGAAGCTGAGGATCAGGCCGCTACTGACGCCCAACTGCTCGCGGCCGTCCTTGAGGGCCTGGCCGATGCCACCGAGCACCACCTCGAAGGGAATGCCCCGGTCGGTATGGGTCTGAGGGTCGAAGAACGGCTCGGTGTGGATCACATTCTGCGCCTTGCAGCGTTGCAGGTAGGCCCAGGTCAGGTCATAGAAATCCTGCTCGGTACGCAGTACGTCCGCACCTTGGTAATAGAGGTCGAGGAACTCTTGCAGGTTGTTGAAGGCGTAGGCACTGCGCAGCGCCTCCACATCCGTCCACGGCAGCGCGATCTTGTTGCGGGCAGCCAATGCGAACAGCAACTCGGGCTCCAGCGAACCCTCCAGGTGCATGTGCAGTTCGGCCTTGGGCAAGGCGTTGAGCCAGTTGTACATGGGAAAACTCTCGAATCAGTCACGGTTGGCCGACATTCTACAGGCCTGGACGCGCGGCGACAGGCCGGGGGCTGACTGGCAACCCCCGGCCAGGCTCAGCCGTTGATCAAGGCGGCGGCGGCCTGGCGGTGGTCGGCGATCAGCTTCTGCACATCCAGTCCTTCGATCTGGCCATCGATCACCCGCCATTGCCCGGCCACCATCACCCGGTCCGCTCGGTCTGCCGCGCACAGCAGCAAGGCCGAGAGCGGGTCATGGCTGCCGGAGAAACGCAGCTCGTCGAGTTTGAACAGTGCCAGGTCGGCCTGCTTGCCGACGGCCAGTTCACCGATGTCATCCCTGCCCAGCAATTGTGCCGAGCCCCGGGCGGCCCAGTTCAGCGCCCGCTGCGGGGTGATCTGTTCGGCGCCGTAGCGCAGGCGCTGCAGATACAGGGCCTGGCGCGCTTCGAGGAGCATGTTGGAGGCATCGTTGGAGGCCGAGCCGTCCACGCCCAGGCCCACGATCGCGCCAGCGGCCTCCAAGTCCGCCGTCGGGCAAATGCCCGAGGCCAAGCGCATGTTCGAGCTCGGGCAATGGCATACGCCGGTACCGGCGTCTGCGAGTCGGGCGATTTCCTCCGGGTTGAAATGGATGCCGTGGGCCAGCCAGGTGCGTGGGCCAAGCCAACCGACGCTGTCCAGATAGTCCACTGTGCGCAGCCCGAAGCGTTGCAGGCAGAAGTGTTCCTCGTCGAGGGTTTCGGCCAGGTGGGTATGCAGGCGCACGTCCAGTTCTTCGGCCAGGGCCGCGCTGGCGCGCATGATCTGCGGGGTGACGGAAAACGGTGAACACGGCGCCAGGGCGACCTGGATGCGCGCCCCGTCACCTCGCTCGTGGTAGCGGTGGATAAGTCGCTGGCTGTCGGCCAGGATGGTTTCGCCTTGCTGTACGGTTTGCTGCGGTGGCAGGCCGCCGTCAGCCTGACCCAGGCTCATCGAGCCGCGGGTAAGCATGGCGCGCATGCCCAGTTTGCGTACCACCTCGACCTGAATGTCGATGGCGTGCTCCAGTCCGTCGGGGAACAGGTAGTGGTGATCGGCAGCGGTGGTGCAGCCTGAGAGCAGCAGTTCGGCCAAGGCGACTTCGCTGGCCAATGCCAGGCTGGCTGGGGTCAGGCGTGCCCAGACCGGATAGAGGGTTTGCAACCAGGGAAACAACGGCTGATTGACCACCGGCGCCCAGGCCCGGGTGAGGGTCTGGTAGAAGTGATGGTGGGTATTGATCAGGCCTGGCAGCACCACGTGTTGGCGGGCATCGAAGACCTGCTCGCAGGGTTGTTCGGGCTGTTCGCCCAAGGCCAGCAGTTGGCTGATGCGACCGCTTTCGATGACCAGACCGCCACGGGCATCGGCGTGGTTGGCAGTAAAGATGGCGAGGGGAGATTTCAACCAGGTACGGGTGGCAGGCATGGCGCCGGCTCCTCTGAAAATGGGTTCAGGGTTAGCCAGCTCAGTGTTGTCCTGTCTGCTGATCCAGGTCCGCCGCAAGGCGAGGCATCGAGTCTACTGCCTCGCCCGGCGCCGTTCAATTCACCAGGTCAGGCTGTCGCCTTTGTAGTTGATGAAGTGCAGGCCGCCGTGGCCGCTCTGTGCGTTGATCTGGTCGAGCATGCCGCGCGTACTGGTGAACACGTCTATTTCGGCGTTCTCGCCGCCCATGTCGGTCTTCACCCAACCCGGATGCATGGCCACCACGCTCAAGTCGGAGCGCTGCAGCTCCACCACGAAGCTGTTGATCATCGAGTTCAAGGCGGCCTTGCTCGCCTTGTACAGGCAGATTTCATTACCGTCCGGGCTGGTCACGCTGCCCAGACCTGAGCTCATGAAGGCCAGCACGCCGGTGTTTTGCCGAATGTGCCCGACCAGGCGACGGGCCACGCGGATCGGTGCGACGGCATTGGTCATGAACAAGGCGCCAATGTCTTCGTTCTGAACGGCTTCCAGATCCTGGGGCAGAGGGCCCATGACGCCGGCGTTGATGAACACCAGGTCGAACGTTTCGCCCTGCAGCCGCTGCGTGAGGCCGTCGAGCAGGGTGGTGTCATTCATTTCCAGGGACTCGATGCGCACCCCCGCAACGTCGGCCAGAGCGCCGGGTTTGTGCGCGTCACGCACGGTGGCGGTGACATTCCAGCCGTCTTCGCGCAGACGTTGTACCAGGCCAAGACCCAGCCCGCGAGACGCACCGATGATGAGGGCATGTTTGCTGGTGGACATAGGAGCTCCAAGATCGTTTGAACGAAGGGCGCAGGATACCCCAGGCCAGCACTCGCAGGGCAGCAACGGCAAGTGATCAAAAAATGATCGAAGTTGCGCATGCCTTGTGCTCAAAGGGGTGCAGGCTATTCGCGCACCGCTTATCCACAGGCTGCTCCACAGTTATTGTGTGAAAGCAGTGTGGTATTGAACGGCTCGGTCGATGGGTCGGTTTGTGGATAAATACAGAGGGTTCAGTGGTTTGCGACTGTCATCAAATCGTGATCAAAATATGTACAGTTGGCTGCGGCCATTGCAGGACTAGGTCTGCAGTGAAATACCCCAAGCTTATCCACAGGCAGGCCAACAGTATTTGTGGGCAGCTTTCAGCAGCGCTCAAGGCGGATTCGGCCCCGGCTCAGGTCTGCCAACTGTTGAGCCAGGGTGCTGAGGTGCGCCTCGCCCAACGCCACGCGCAGATCGACGCCATTGGCGGTGAATTGTTCGTCCAGCACCAGACCCTCGACCTCACCCAGGCGCAGTTTGAGCAGGGCCAGCTCGCTGAACGTGCAACTGCAGTTGAATTGGCTGCGCTGCACCAGTTCGCGTTTCGGCGCCTGCTGCAGGCACTTGTTGGCGCCGCCGCCGTAGGCACGCGCCAGGCCACCGGTGCCGAGCTGAATGCCGCCGTACCAGCGGATCACCAGCACCACGACCTGATCGCAGTCCTGTGCCTCGATCGCGGCGAGGATGGGTCGGCCAGCGGTGCCGCCCGGTTCGCCATCGTCGCTGCTGCGGTACTGCGGGCCGAGTTTCCAGGCCCAGCAGTTATGCGTCGCGGTAGGGTCGCTGTGACGCTCGATGAAGGTCATGGCCTCGGCCACGCTGGTGATCGGGCCGGCGAGGGTGACGAAGCGGCTTTTGCGGATGTCTTCGCGTAATTCGCAGACGTCGAGCAGAGTTGAAGGCATAAGTTGGCGATCAGGCGGCCGCGGTGGTGATGCCGCAGCCTTTGAGAATGATGTGGATAAGATTGTTACTGGCGTCTTCCATGTCCTGCTTGGTCAGGCGGCTGCGCCCGGTGACCTGGCAGATCTGGGTGGCGAAGTCGGCATAGTGCTGGGTGCTGCTCCAGAGCAGGAAAATCAGGTGTACCGGATCGACCGGATCCATCTTGCCGGCCTCGATCCAGGCCTGGAACACGGCAGCGCGGCCGCGGAACCATTCGCGGTAGTCGGCACTGAAGTAATCGGTCAGGCATTGTCCGCCGCTGATCACTTCCATGGCGAAGATCCGCGAGGCCTGGGGATTGCGCCGCGAATACTCCATCTTGGTGCGGATGTACTGGTCCAGCGCCTGGGCCGGATCGTCCTCGACGCTCAAAGCGTTGAAGGTGCTGTCCCATAATTCGATGATATTGCTCAGCACCGCGATGTACAGGCCGAGCTTGTTAGTGAAGTAGTAGTGCAGGTTGGCTTTGGGCAGGTTGGCCTTCAGCGCGATGGTGTTCATGCTGGTGCCCTTGAAACCATGGCGGGCGAACTCGTCTTCGGCCGCCTGGATGATAGCCTGTTCGTTCTTCTGGCGAATGCGGCCGGCGGGTTTGCCCGAGGCGGAGAGGCGGTGCGCAGGGACTTCGAGTGTCATGGACGATTCCGTACAGGTTCTGTGGGCAACGGCTGTCGGACAGATTACCTGCCTGTGCAGAAGTGACAAGGGTTAGCGCGTTGTCGCCAGGCTTTCGAGAAAACTCTCCAATACCAGGTTGGGTCGACGTCCCTTGCGGGTGACCCAACTCAAGCTCAGGTCGTAGAAGCGCTCAGTGGGCTTGAGCGCACGCAAGCGCCCCTGCTGCACCCAGAATGTGGCGTAGTGATCGGGCAGGTAGCCAATGTAGCGTCCGGTCAGGATGAGAAAGGCCATGCCTTCGCGATCCGAGGCGCTGGCGGTGCAGTTCAGCGCTTGGTAGTGCGCCTGGATGTCGGCCGGCAGACGGAACGTCGGCGCGATGGCCTCCTGGGCATTGAGCCGTGGATCGTCGATCTGCTGATCGTCGGCATAGAACAGGGGGTGGCCCACTGCGCAGTAGAGCAGCGAGCGCTCGCTGTAGAGCGGCTGATATTCCAGGCCGGACAACGGGCTGGTCTGCGGTACCACGCCGACGTGCAGGCTGCCGTCCAATACGCCTTGCTCCACCTGGCTCGGCGCGATCATGCGGATCTGGATGCGCACGTCAGGACCGCGATCCTTGAGTTCGGCCAAGGCATGGGTGATGCGCATGTGCGGGAGGGTGACCAGGTTGTCGGTAAGACCGATGTTGAGCTCGCCACGCAGGTGCTGGTGCAGGCCGTTGACTTCGGTGCGGAATGTTTCCAGTGCACTGAGCAGTTGCAGCGCCGAGTGATACACCTCGCGGCCTTCCTCGGTCAGCGAAAACCCGGCACGTCCGCGCTGGCACAGGCGCAGGCCCAGGCGCTGCTCGAGGTCGTTCATTTGCTGGCTGATTGCCGAGCGACCGATGCCCAATACGTTTTCGGCGGCCGAGAAGCCGCCGCACTCGACCACGCTGCGGTAAATCTTCAGCAGGCGAATGTCGAAGTCGCTGACTTGGGCGAGGGGATCGGGGCGTCGGCTCATCTGTTTAGTCCGGGTCTGACTGAAGGTTAGAAATGTTGGCTTTTTCCGACTTTATCCTCATGCCAACGTAGCGGCAACAACACCCATCGTTGCCTATTCGTTTGCCGAGGAACCGCCGATGAACATGCCTGAAGCCGCGCCCACCGGTCTGGCCAGCCAGCTCAAGCTGGACGCCCACTGGATGCCCTACACCGCCAACCGTAATTTCCATCGCGATCCGCGCCTGATCGTCGCGGCTGACGGCAATCATCTGGTCGACGACAAGGGACGGCGCATCTTCGACGCACTTTCGGGCCTGTGGACCTGTGGCGCAGGGCACACGCGCAAGGAAATCGCTGACGCCGTGTCGCGCCAGATGAGCGTGCTCGACTACTCACCAGCCTTCCAGTTCGGTCATCCGCTGTCGTTCCAGTTGGCGGAAAAGATCGCCGAGCTGACGCCAGGCGATCTGAACCACACCTTCTATACCAACTCCGGCTCCGAATGTGCCGATACGGCGCTGAAGATGGTGCGTGCCTACTGGCGCCTGAAGGGCCAGGCCAGCAAGACCAAGATCATCGGCCGTGCCCGCGGTTATCACGGCGTCAACATCGCCGGTACCAGCCTGGGCGGGGTCAACGGCAACCGCAAGATGTTCGGCCAGTTGCTGGATGTCGATCATTTGCCTCACACCGTGTTGCCGGTCAATGCCTTCTCCCGAGGACTGCCGGAAGAGGGTGGTATTGCCCTGGCCGACGAGATGCTCAAACTGATCGAGCTGCACGATGCCTCGAACATCGCTGCCGTGATCGTCGAGCCGCTGGCAGGCTCTGCCGGTGTGCTGCCGCCGCCGAAGGGTTATCTGAAGCGTCTGCGTGAAATCTGCACCCAGCACAACATCCTGCTGATCTTCGACGAAGTGATCACCGGCTTTGGTCGTATGGGGGCGATGACAGGCGCTGAAGCGTTTGGCGTGACCCCGGACCTGATGTGCATTGCCAAACAGGTCACCAACGGCGCGATTCCAATGGGCGCCGTGGTCGCCAGCAGTGAGATCTACCAGACCTTCATGAATCAGCCGACCCCGGAATATGCGGTGGAATTCCCCCACGGCTATACCTACTCCGCTCACCCGGTAGCTTGCGCGGCCGGTATCGCGGCGCTGGACCTGCTGCAGAAGGAAAACCTGGTGCAGGCTTCGGCCGAGCTCGCCCCGCACTTCGAGCAGTTGCTGCATGGGCTCAAAGGCAGCAAGAACGTGGTGGACATCCGCAACTATGGCCTGGCTGGCGCGATTCAGATCGCTGCCCGCGACGGCGATGCGATCGTGCGTCCCTACGAGACTGCCATGAAGCTGTGGAAGGCTGGGTTCTATGTGCGCTTCGGCGGCGACACCTTGCAGTTCGGGCCGACCTTCAATACTCAGCCGCACGAACTGGACCGTCTGTTCGATGCGGTAGGCGAAACGCTGAATCAGATCGACTGATCTTTCCGACTTTGAGGACAGGCGCTTCGGGCGCCTGTCTTTCCCTTCTTTATCTGGAGTCTCGCATGAGCATCGTTCAGCACCTGATCAACGGTGAGCTGGTTTCCAAAGGCGGCCGTACCGCCGACGTCTTCAACCCCTCCACAGGGCAGGCCACGCGCAAGGTCGAATTGGCCAGTCGCGCGACCATCCAGGATGCCATCGACGCGGCCAAGGCCGCGTTTCCGGCCTGGCGCAACACGCCGCCGGCCAAGCGTGCCCAGGTCATGTTCCGTTTCAAGCAATTGCTGGAGCAGAACGAAGCCCGCATCTCGCAGATGATCAGTGAAGAGCACGGCAAGACCCTGGAAGATGCGGCCGGCGAACTCAAGCGCGGTATCGAGAACGTCGAGTTCGCCTGTGCAGCGCCGGAGCTGCTCAAGGGCGAGTACAGCCGTAACGTCGGCCCGAACATCGACGCATGGTCTGACTTCCAGCCGTTGGGCATCGTGGCGGGCATCACACCGTTCAACTTCCCGGCTATGGTGCCGCTGTGGATGTATCCGCTGGCCATCGTCTGCGGCAACGCCTTCATCCTCAAGCCGTCGGAGCGTGACCCCAGCTCGACGCTGTACATCGCGCAATTGCTGCAGGAAGCCGGGCTGCCCAAAGGCATTCTCAATGTGGTGCACGGTGACAAGGAAGCGGTGGACGCGCTGATCGAGGCGCCAGAGGTCAAGGCCCTGAGCTTCGTGGGCTCGACGCCGATCGCCGAGTACATCTATGCCGAAGGCACCAAGCGCGGCAAGCGTGTGCAAGCCTTGGGCGGGGCGAAGAACCACGCGGTGCTGATGCCCGATGCCGAACTGGACAACGCCGTCAGTGCCTTGATGGGCGCGGCCTATGGTTCGTGCGGCGAGCGCTGCATGGCGATTTCGGTGGCCGTGTGCGTGGGTGACCAGGTCGCCGATGCACTGGTCGCCAAGCTCGAACCGCAGATCAAGGCGCTGAAGATCGGTGCCGGTACCTCCTGTGGCCTGGACATGGGGCCGTTGGTCACCGCAGCGGCTCGCGACAAGGTCGTGGGCTACATCGACGATGGCTTGGCGGCTGGCGCCAAGCTGGTGGTGGACGGTCGCGGCTTGCGGGTGTCTGGCAACGAGGATGGTTACTTCGTTGGCGGTACGTTGTTCGATCACGTCACGCCCGAGATGCGTATCTATAAGGAAGAGATCTTCGGGCCGGTGCTGTGCGTGGTGCGGGTGAGCAGCCTGGAAGAAGCCATGCAACTGATCAATGAGCATGAGTACGGTAATGGCACCTGCATCTTCACCCGGGACGGTGAGGCGGCGCGCTTGTTCTGCGACGAGATCGAGGTGGGGATGGTCGGGGTCAACGTGCCGCTGCCGGTGCCGGTGAGCTATCACAGTTTCGGCGGCTGGAAGCGCTCGCTGTTCGGTGACTTGCATGCCTATGGGCCGGATGGCGTGCGCTTCTACACCCGTCGTAAGGCCATCACCCAGCGTTGGCCACAACGCAAGAGCCACGAGGCTTCGCAGTTCGCGTTTCCGAGCTTGTAATACTGCAGGTGAATAGCGGGGCGGCCGACAGGCCGCCCCGCTTTGTTTCAACTATTTGAATTTATTTGAAATTAAGCCTTGACCGCTGTTCAGATCCCCTTATAATGCGCCCCACTTCCGCAGCAAACGGAACGCGAAACTCCTTGATAATCAACGAGTTAAGCGAGTTCGGTGTGGTGCGAAGGGCTTCGATCCTCGGGTTGAAAGCGGTGAAAAAGGCAGTTGACAGCATCGTTTGGTGCTGTATGATTCGCCTCCCGCTACGAGCGATCGCAGTGAGTCAAGTGTTTGAAGCTAAACGAGTTTCTCGGAAAGAACTTCAAAATAAAGGCTTGACACGAAGTAAGGCTGCTGTAGAATGCGCGGCCTCGGTTGAGACGAAACGCTCTTAGCCAAACGCTCTTTAACAAATCGAATCAAGCAATTCGTGTGGGTGCTTGTGAGTATGGACTGATCGTCGCCTAGATTATCAGCATCACAAGTGGCCATGCGAGAAATCACATAGTCATTTGAGATTGCTGAGCCAAGTTTAGGGTTTCTTAAAAACCCAAGCAGTATTGAACTGAAGAGTTTGATCATGGCTCAGATTGAACGCTGGCGGCAGGCCTAACACATGCAAGTCGAGCGGATGAGAGGAGCTTGCTTCTCGATTCAGCGGCGGACGGGTGAGTAATGCCTAGGAATCTGCCTGGTAGTGGGGGACAACGTTTCGAAAGGAACGCTAATACCGCATACGTCCTACGGGAGAAAGCAGGGGACCTTCGGGCCTTGCGCTATCAGATGAGCCTAGGTCGGATTAGCTAGTTGGTGAGGTAATGGCTCACCAAGGCGACGATCCGTAACTGGTCTGAGAGGATGATCAGTCACACTGGAACTGAGACACGGTCCAGACTCCTACGGGAGGCAGCAGTGGGGAATATTGGACAATGGGCGAAAGCCTGATCCAGCCATGCCGCGTGTGTGAAGAAGGTCTTCGGATTGTAAAGCACTTTAAGTTGGGAGGAAGGGTTGTAGATTAATACTCTGCAATTTTGACGTTACCGACAGAATAAGCACCGGCTAACTCTGTGCCAGCAGCCGCGGTAATACAGAGGGTGCAAGCGTTAATCGGAATTACTGGGCGTAAAGCGCGCGTAGGTGGTTTGTTAAGTTGGATGTGAAAGCCCCGGGCTCAACCTGGGAACTGCATCCAAAACTGGCAAGCTAGAGTACGGTAGAGGGTGGTGGAATTTCCTGTGTAGCGGTGAAATGCGTAGATATAGGAAGGAACACCAGTGGCGAAGGCGACCACCTGGACTGATACTGACACTGAGGTGCGAAAGCGTGGGGAGCAAACAGGATTAGATACCCTGGTAGTCCACGCCGTAAACGATGTCAACTAGCCGTTGGAATCCTTGAGATTTTAGTGGCGCAGCTAACGCATTAAGTTGACCGCCTGGGGAGTACGGCCGCAAGGTTAAAACTCAAATGAATTGACGGGGGCCCGCACAAGCGGTGGAGCATGTGGTTTAATTCGAAGCAACGCGAAGAACCTTACCAGGCCTTGACATGCAGAGAACTTTCCAGAGATGGATTGGTGCCTTCGGGAACTCTGACACAGGTGCTGCATGGCTGTCGTCAGCTCGTGTCGTGAGATGTTGGGTTAAGTCCCGTAACGAGCGCAACCCTTGTCCTTAGTTACCAGCACGTTATGGTGGGCACTCTAAGGAGACTGCCGGTGACAAACCGGAGGAAGGTGGGGATGACGTCAAGTCATCATGGCCCTTACGGCCTGGGCTACACACGTGCTACAATGGTCGGTACAGAGGGTTGCCAAGCCGCGAGGTGGAGCTAATCTCACAAAACCGATCGTAGTCCGGATCGCAGTCTGCAACTCGACTGCGTGAAGTCGGAATCGCTAGTAATCGCGAATCAGAATGTCGCGGTGAATACGTTCCCGGGCCTTGTACACACCGCCCGTCACACCATGGGAGTGGGTTGCACCAGAAGTAGCTAGTCTAACCTTCGGGGGGACGGTTACCACGGTGTGATTCATGACTGGGGTGAAGTCGTAACAAGGTAGCCGTAGGGGAACCTGCGGCTGGATCACCTCCTTAATCGAAGACATCAGCCTGCTGATGAGCTCCCACACGAATTGCTTGATTCATTGTGAAAAGACGATGCTGTAACGCGACCCTGTTATAGGTCTGTAGCTCAGTTGGTTAGAGCGCACCCCTGATAAGGGTGAGGTCGGCAGTTCAAATCTGCCCAGACCTACCAATTACTTGGTGCGGCCTACGAGATGTAGCAGATACACGGGGCCATAGCTCAGCTGGGAGAGCGCCTGCCTTGCACGCAGGAGGTCAGCGGTTCGATCCCGCTTGGCTCCACCACCTTTGTACAGCACTGTTAGAACTCAGAAATGAGCATTCGCGCGTCGTGTTGACGCCGCGTTGGAATGTTGATTTCTGGCTTTTGCCAGATCGTTCTTTAAAAATTCGGATATGTGATAGATACAGACTGATGACCAGTTTCACTGCTGGAAATCAGGCTGAGGTAAAATTTGTGAGTTCTGCTCGAAAGAGCGACGTGCGAATTTTCGGCGAATGTCGTCTTCACAGTATAACCAGATTGCTTGGGGTTATATGGTCAAGTGAAGAAGCGCATACGGTGGATGCCTTGGCAGTCAGAGGCGATGAAAGACGTGGTAGCCTGCGATAAGCTTTGGGGAGTCGGCAAACAGACTGTGATCCAGAGATCTCTGAATGGGGGAACCCACCTAGGATAACCTAGGTATCTTGTACTGAATCCATAGGTGCAAGAGGCGAACCAGGGGAACTGAAACATCTAAGTACCCTGAGGAATAGAAATCAACCGAGATTCCCTTAGTAGTGGCGAGCGAACGGGGACCAGCCCTTAAGTTGATTTGAGATTAGTGGAACGCTCTGGAAAGTGCGGCCATAGTGGGTGATAGCCCCGTACACGAAAGTCTCTTTTCAATGAAATCGAGTAGGACGGAGCACGAGAAACTTTGTCTGAACATGGGGGGACCATCCTCCAAGGCTAAATACTACTGACTGACCGATAGTGAACCAGTACCGTGAGGGAAAGGCGAAAAGAACCCCGGAGAGGGGAGTGAAATAGAACCTGAAACCGTATGCGTACAAGCAGTGGGAGCCTACTTTGTTAGGTGACTGCGTACCTTTTGTATAATGGGTCAGCGACTTATATTCAGTGGCGAGCTTAACCGAATAGGGGAGGCGTAGCGAAAGCGAGTCTTAATAGGGCGCTTAGTCGCTGGGTATAGACCCGAAACCGGGCGATCTATCCATGGGCAGGTTGAAGGTTAGGTAACACTGACTGGAGGACCGAACCGACTACCGTTGAAAAGTTAGCGGATGACCTGTGGATCGGAGTGAAAGGCTAATCAAGCTCGGAGATAGCTGGTTCTCCTCGAAAGCTATTTAGGTAGCGCCTCATGTATCACTGCTGGGGGTAGAGCACTGTTTCGGCTAGGGGGTCATCCCGACTTACCAAACCGATGCAAACTCCGAATACCAGCAAGTGCCGAGCATGGGAGACACACGGCGGGTGCTAACGTCCGTCGTGAAAAGGGAAACAACCCAGACCGTCAGCTAAGGTCCCAAAGTCATGGTTAAGTGGGAAACGATGTGGGAAGGCTTAGACAGCTAGGAGGTTGGCTTAGAAGCAGCCATCCTTTAAAGAAAGCGTAATAGCTCACTAGTCGAGTCGGCCTGCGCGGAAGATGTAACGGGGCTCAAACCATGCACCGAAGCTACGGGTATCACCTTTGGTGATGCGGTAGAGGAGCGTTCTGTAAGCCTGTGAAGGTGAGTTGAGAAGCTTGCTGGAGGTATCAGAAGTGCGAATGCTGACATGAGTAACGACAATGCGAGTGAAAAACTCGCACGCCGAAAGACCAAGGTTTCCTGCGCAACGTTAATCGACGCAGGGTTAGTCGGTCCCTAAGGCGAGGCTGAAAGCGTAGTCGATGGAAAACAGGTTAATATTCCTGTACTTGCAGTTATTGCGATGGAGGGACGGAGAAGGCTAGGCCAGCCTGGCGTTGGTTGTCCAGGTTTAAGGTGGTAGGCTGAAATCTTAGGCAAATCCGGGATTTCAAGGCCGAGAGCTGATGACGAGTTGCCTTTAGGCGACGAAGTGGTTGATGCCATGCTTCCAAGAAAAGCTCCTAAGCTTCAGATAACTGGGAACCGTACCCCAAACCGACACAGGTGGTTAGGTAGAGAATACCAAGGCGCTTGAGAGAACTCGGGTGAAGGAACTAGGCAAAATGGCACCGTAACTTCGGGAGAAGGTGCGCCGGCGAGGGTGAAGGACTTGCTCCATAAGCCCATGCCGGTCGAAGATACCAGGCCGCTGCGACTGTTTATTAAAAACACAGCACTCTGCAAACACGAAAGTGGACGTATAGGGTGTGACGCCTGCCCGGTGCCGGAAGGTTAATTGATGGGGTTAGCGCAAGCGAAGCTCTTGATCGAAGCCCCGGTAAACGGCGGCCGTAACTATAACGGTCCTAAGGTAGCGAAATTCCTTGTCGGGTAAGTTCCGACCTGCACGAATGGCGTAACGATGGCGGCGCTGTCTCCACCCGAGACTCAGTGAAATTGAAATCGCTGTGAAGATGCAGTGTATCCGCGGCTAGACGGAAAGACCCCGTGAACCTTTACTATAGCTTTGCACTGGACTTTGAGCTTGCTTGTGTAGGATAGGTGGGAGGCTTTGAAGTGGGGACGCCAGTTCTCATGGAGCCATCCTTGAAATACCACCCTGGCAACCTTGAGGTTCTAACTCAGGTCCGTGATCCGGATCGAGGACAGTGTATGGTGGGTAGTTTGACTGGGGCGGTCTCCTCCCAAAGAGTAACGGAGGAGTACGAAGGTGCGCTCAGACCGGTCGGAAATCGGTCGTAGAGTATAAAGGCAAAAGCGCGCTTGACTGCGAGACAGACACGTCGAGCAGGTACGAAAGTAGGTCTTAGTGATCCGGTGGTTCTGTATGGA